>NZ_AP027919.1:0-4800000 GCF_055397965.1 Achromobacter sp. T5-5 | reverse complement strand
AGGTGTTCGCCGCGCCCCAGCATTCCTACACGAAGGCGCTGCTGTCGGCCGTGCCGAAGCTGGGCGCCATGCAGGGCACGGACCTGCCCGCGCGCTTCCCGCTGCTGCAGGTCGAAGGCCAGGTCCAGCCCGTGGCCGAAGCCGGCGCGGCCAGCACGCAGGAAGTGCCCGCCGCCAAGCGCGAGCCCATCCTGAGCGTGCGCAACCTGGTGACGCGCTTTGACCTGCGCGGCGGCATCATGAGCCGCGTGCAGCGTCGCGTGCACGCCGTGGAGAAGGTCAGCTTTGACCTGTATCCCGGCGAGACCCTGTCGCTGGTCGGCGAGTCCGGCTGCGGCAAGTCCACGACGGGCCGTTCGCTGCTGCGCCTGGTGGACAGCCAGGGCGGCGAGATCCGCTTCGGCGGCCGCGACATCGTGCGCCTGAAGAACACCGAGCTGCAATCCCTGCGCCGCGACATCCAGTTCGTGTTCCAGGATCCGTTCGCCTCGCTGGATCCGCGCGTGACCGTGGGCTTCTCCATCATGGAGCCGCTGCTGGTGCACGGCGTGGCCAAGGGCAAGGATGCCGAACGCCGCGTGGCCGAACTGCTGGAACGCGTGGGCCTGCCGCCGGAAATGGCGCAGCGCTATCCGCACGAATTCTCGGGCGGCCAGCGCCAGCGCATCTGCATCGCGCGCGCCCTGGCCCTGAACCCCAAGGTCGTGATCGCGGACGAATCCGTGTCCGCGCTGGACGTGTCGATCCAGGCGCAGATCGTGAATCTCTTGATCGACCTGCAGCGCGACATGGGCATCTCGTTCCTGTTCATCTCGCACGACATGGCCGTGGTCGAACGCGTCAGCCACCGCGTGGCGGTGATGTACCTGGGCCAGATCGTCGAGATCGGCCCGCGCCGCGCGATCTTTGAGAACCCGCAGCATCCCTACACCAAGAAGCTGATGTCGGCCGTGCCGATCGCCGATCCGGCGCGCCGCCACATGAAGCGCACCTTGCTGTCCGATGAAATCCCCAGCCCGATCCGCAAACTGAACGATGAACCGGTGGTGCAACCGCTGGTCCAGGTCGGTACGGATCATTTTGTAGCCCGCCACCCCGTCGGCGGCGCGTATTGACTCAGTAGTTGACCTTTTTTTGGAACCAGGAGTTGCAATGATGAAAGTTCTGCGCCCCACCAAGCTGATGGCCGCTGCCGCGTTGGCCTTCGGCGTGCTCACCGCGCCGATGGCGCACGCCGCCAAGGATGTGACGTTTGCCGTTTCCATCGCGCTGGAAACGCTCGACCCCTACAACACCAACAGCACGCTGAACCAGGCGGCCGGCAAGGCCTACTACGAAGGCCTGTTCGAATTCGACAAGGACCTGAAGGTCCAGAAGGTCCTGGCGACCGACTACACCGTCAGCGAAGACGGCCTGGTCTACACGTTCAAGCTGCGTCCCGGCGTGAAGTTCCATGACGGCACCGACTTCAACGCCGAAGCGGTCAAGATCAACTTCGATCGTCCGGCCAACCCGGACAACCGCCTGTCGCGCTACATCCAGTTCAGCGTCATCGAAAAGACCGAAGTGGTCGACCCGATGACCGTCAAGATCACGCTGAAGAAGCCGTTCTCGGCCTTCATCAACGCGCTGGCCCACCCGGCCGCCATGATGATCTCGCCCGCCGCGCTGGCCAAGTACGGCAAGGACATCGGCTTTCACCCGGTCGGCACCGGTCCCTTCGAATTCGTCGAATGGAAGCCGGCCGAATACCTGAAGGTCAAGAAGTTCGACGGCTACTGGAAGAAGGGCTACCCGAAGGTCGACACGCTGACCTTCCGCACCGTCACCGACAACAACACCCGCGCCGCCGTGGTGCAGACGGGTGAAGCGCACTTCGCGTTCCCGGTGCCGTTCGAGCAGGCCGCCGTGCTGAAGAAGAACGAGAAGCTGGACGTGGTCGATCACCAGAACTCGATCATGGCCCGCTACCTGTCGATGAACACGCAGCAAAAGCCGTTCGACAACGTCAAGGTGCGTGAAGCCATCAACTACGCCATCAACAAGGAAGCGCTGGCCAAGGTCGCTTTCTCGGGCTACGCCACCGTCATCGACGGCGTCGTGCCGCAAGGCGTGGACTACGCGCACAAGATCGGCGCGTGGCCGTATGACCTGAAGAAGGCCAAGGCCCTGCTGGCCGAAGCCGGCTACCCCAACGGCTTCGAGAGCACGCTGTGGTCCGCCTACAACGACGGCACCTCGGTGAAGGTGGTTCAGTTCCTGCAGCAGCAGCTCGCCCAGGTCGGCATCAAGGTTTCCGTGGAAGTCCTGGAATCCGGCCAGCGCGTGCAGCGTGTGCAGCAGGTGCAAAAGCCCGAGGACGCCAAGGTCCGCATGTACTACGCCGGCTGGTCGTCCTCGACCGGCGAAGCCGACTGGGGCCTGCGTCCGCTGCTGACCACCGCCGCGTTCCCGCCGGTGCTGAACAACGTGTCGTACTACTCGAACAAGTCGGTTGACGAAGGCGTCCAGCAAGCCCTGGCCACCACCGATCGCGCCAAGAAGACCGAGATCTACAAGAACGTTCAGGAAACCATCTGGAAGGACGCCCCGTGGGCCTTCCTGGTGACCCAGAACAACCTGTACGTCAAGTCCAAGAACCTGTCGGGCGTGTACGTGGAACCGGACACCTCGTTCTGGTTCGGCGACATCGACCTGAAGCAGTAAACCAAGCAGTAACTCTCGGGGCCCACGGGCCCTTGTAAGGCCACATACGGCGGGGGCGCGGTGTCCCCGCCGATGTTGCAGGAATTTCAATGCTGACCTACATCGTCAAACGTCTTTTGGGCATGATCCCCACGCTGCTGCTGGTAGCCGTGGTCGTGTTCCTGTTTGTGCACATGCTTCCGGGCGACCCGGCGCGACTGGCCGCGGGCCCCGAGGCCGACCAGCAGACCGTCGAACTCGTGCGCAAGGAACTCGGGCTGGATCAGCCCCTGCCGCAGCAGTTCGTGCGCTATTTCAGCCACATGCTGCAAGGCGACCTCGGGACCTCGCTGCGCACCAAGCGCCCCGTCTCGACCGAAATCGCCGACCGCTTCATGCCCACCTTGTGGCTCACGATCGCCAGCATGGTGTGGTCCGTGGTCTTTGGCATGGTCATCGGCATCGTGTCGGCGGTATGGCGCAATCGCTGGCCCGACCGCCTCGGCATGACGCTGGCGGTGTCCGGCATCTCGTTCCCCGCGTTCGCGCTGGGCATGATGCTGATGCAGATCTTCTCGGTGAACCTGGGCTGGCTCCCCACCGTGGGCGCTTCCACCTGGCAACACTACATTCTTCCTTCCATCACGCTGGGCGCCGCCGTGGCCGCCGTGATGGCGCGCTTCACGCGGGCGTCGTTCGTTGAAGTCGTGCAAGAGGACTTCGTGCGCACCGCACGCGCCAAGGGGCTGTCCGAGCGCCGCGTCATCATCAAGCATGCGCTGCGCAACGCGCTGATTCCCGTCGTGACCATGATGGGCCTGCAGTTCGGCTTCCTGCTGGGCGGCTCGATCGTGGTCGAAACCGTGTTCAACTGGCCCGGCCTCGGCCGCCTGCTGGTGGACGCCGTGACCCAGCGCGACTATCCGGTGATCCAGGGCCTCGTGCTGCTGTTCTCGCTGGAATTCATCCTGATCAACCTGATTGTCGACGTGCTCTATGGCGTCATCAATCCCAGCATCCGTTACAAGTGAGGCGGCCATGAGCAATACGACACCCGCCGCGACCATTGCCGCCGTTCCCAAGAACGACGTGCGCACGCCCGCCACCGAGTTCTGGCGCAAGTTCAAGAAGCAGAAGCTCGCCGTGGGCGCGGGCCTCTTCGTCCTGCTGCTGGTCATCGTCGCGGTCTTCGCGCCGTGGATCGTGCCGTTCGACCCGGAGAACTTCTTCGACTACGACGCGCTGAACGCCGGCCCGTCCCTGACCCACTGGCTGGGCGTGGACTCGCTGGGTCGCGACATCTTCAGCCGCATCATCATGGGCGCGCGCATCTCGCTGGCCGCCGGCTTCCTGTCGGTTGCCATGGGCGCCATCGTCGGCACCTTCATGGGCCTGATGGCGGGCTACTACGAAGGCTGGTGGGAGCGCATCACGATGCGCATCTCCGACGTGCTGCTGGCCTTCCCCGGCATGCTGCTGGCCATCGGCGTGGTCGCCATCCTGGGTTCCAGCATGGTCAACGTGATCGTCGCCGTGGCCGTGTTCAGCGTGCCCGCGTTTGCCCGCCTGGTGCGCGGCAACACGCTGTCGATCAAGCAGATGACCTACGTCGAAGCCGTGAAAAGCGTGGGCGCGTCCGACTGGACGATCATCATGCGCCACATCCTGCCCGGCACGATCTCGCCCATCGTGGTGTACGGCACGATGCGGATCGGCACCTCGATCATCACCGCCGCCAGCCTGTCGTTCCTGGGCATGGGCGCTTCGCCTCCCACGCCGGAGTGGGGCGCCATGCTGAACGAAGCCCGCGCCGACATGGTCATCGCGCCGCACGTCGCGATCTTCCCGGCGCTGGCCATCTTCCTGACGGTGCTGGCGTTCAACCTGCTGGGCGACGGCCTGCGCGACGCGCTGGACCCCAAGATCGACCGCAAGTAAACCTGCCGCCGGAGCCTCCCACGAGGGCCGGCGTGGAGGGCGATTTTTCCGCCGCCGCCTCCGTCCGCCACGCGCTTGCCCGCGCGTGTCCCGGACCCAGGGTGGCGGCGTTTTGCATTCTTGAGCGTGGCGACACGTAGACGAACATGGACAAACAAGCGCTGGACATTCCGCGTATCGGCGTACTGCCGTCAGGGCCGCTGGACTCGATCTGCGACGTGGGTGACGTCACCGTTGGGCATTGCACGCTGGCCGAGGGCCCGCTGCAGACCGGCGTGACCGTCGTACGCACGCATGGCGGCGATGCCTTTCTGGACAAGACGCCGGCCGCGGCCACCGTGCTGAACGGCTTCGGCAAGAGCACCGGCCTGGTTCAGGTGCAGGAACTGGGCGTGCTGGAAACGCCGATCGGGCTGACCAACACGTTCGGCGTGGGCACCGTGGCCAATGCGCAGATCCGCGCGGCGGTCTCCGCCAACCCCGGCATCGGCCGCGGCATGGCCACCGTGAATCCGCTGGTCTTCGAGTGCAACGACGGCTACCTGAACGATATCCAGGCGCTGGCAGTCCAGGAATCCCATTACGCCGCGGCGCTGGCCGCCGCCGGCAAGCAGTTCGCGCAGGGCGCCGTGGGCGCCGGCCGCGGCATGTCCAGTTTCTCGTTCAAGGGCGGCATCGGCTCGGCCTCGCGCGTGGCGCAGATCAAGGACGGGCCGCAGTACACCGTGGGCGCGCTGGTGCTGTCGAACTTCGGCCGCCTGCCCAACCTGACGGTGGCGGGCAGGCCGTTCGGCCGCCGTCTGGCGAGCCAGCTTGACCAAGGGCTTGCGCAGCAGGGCGAGAACGCCGTGATCGCGCCCGAGAAGGGCTCGATCATCCTGCTGGTGGCGACCGACGCGCCGCTGGATTCGCGCCAGTTGCGCCGTCTGTCGCTGCGCGCTGGCGCGGGCCTGGCGCGCACCGGCTCGGTGTTCGGGCACGGCAGCGGCGACATCGCGCTGGCGTTTTCCACGGCGTACACGATTCCGCAATTGGCCGAGTCGCCCATGCCCGCGATTGCCATGCTGCACGAGGCCCGCATCGATCCGCTGTTCGAAGCCGCCGCCGAGTCCTGCGAGCAAGCCATCATTGCCGCGCTATGGCACGCAGAAAGCGTGACCGGCCGCGACGGCCATCACCGCGAGTCCATCCGCCATGCCGCGCCCGATTGGCGCCAGTGGCTGTCCGCTACCGAATTCTGAATATCCTGAAGGCCAACTCATGAAGATCCTGATTTCCACCGATATCGAAGGCGTCGCCGGCGTCTTCCACCCCGAGCAGGTCCGCGCCGGCAACGGCGAATACGAGCGCGCCCGCGCCTGGATGACCGCCGAGGCCAACGCGGCCGTGCAAGGCGCCATCGCCGGCGGGGCGGAAGAGATCCTGGTCAACGACTCGCATGGCGGCTTTCGCAACCTGCTGCCCGACGGCCTGGACGAACGCGCCCGCCTGGTGCTGGGCAAGCCGCGCTACCTGGGCATGATGGGCGGGCTGGAAGAGGGCTGCGACGCCGTCTTCATGATCGGCTACCACTCGCGCTCGCAGGGCCGCGGCATCCTGGCCCACACGATCAACAGCTTCGCGTTCGCGCGCGTCGTCATCAACGGCATGGAACTGGGCGAAGCGGGCCTGTACGGCGCGCTGGCCGGCGAGCTGGGCGTGCCCGTCATCCTGGGCACCGGCGATGACGTGTTCATCGAGGAAACCCGCGCCACCTTTCCCGGCGCCGAGTGGGTGCAGACCAAGGTCGCGCACGGGCAGGGCAGCGGCGTGACGCTGTCGCCCGCCGCGTCCCGCCGCGCGATCGCCGCGGCCGCCGAAGCCGCGGTCCGTAACTTCAAGCGCGGCGGTCCCGAAAAAGCCGTTCCGTTCCGCATTCCCGCCCCTATAGAATGCCGGTTGCAGACGCAGAGCGCGGCGCTGGCCGACCTGTTCTGCATGTGGCCCACGCTGGAACGCGTGGACGGCGTCACCTTGCGGTTCACCACGGACAGCATGCAGTCCGCCGTCCGCACGTTGAACAGCCTGGCCGCCATGTCTTTCATGTTGCGCTAAGGATCCTTCCTCCCATGTCTAGCACCGACGCCCGTATTGCCCAACTGCGGCAGGCCATGAGCCGCCGCGGCCTGACCGCCTACATCGTTCCGTCCTCGGACCCGCACCTGTCCGAGTACCTGCCGGCCCGCTGGCAGGGGCGGCGCTGGCTGTCGGGCTTCACGGGGTCGGTGGGCACGCTGGTGGTGACGGCCGACTTCGCCGGCCTGTGGGTGGACAGCCGCTATTGGGTGCAGGCCGAAGCGCAGCTCGCGGGCACGGGCGTGCAATTGATGAAGATCGCGCTGGCCACGACGCCGGGCCACGTGGACTGGCTGGCCGCCAACACGAAGGCGGGCGACGTCATCGGCGTGGATGGCCAGGTGCTGGGCCTGGGCGCTTTCCGTGCCTTGTCCGCCGCCGCGGCCGCGTCCGGCGCCGCGCTGGAGATCCGCGAGGACCTGCTGGACGAGGTCTGGGCGGATCGCGCGGGCCTGCCGCAAGCGGCGATCTACGAACACGTGGCCCCCGAGGCCTGCGTGACCCGCGCCGACAAGCTGGCCCAGGTGCGCGAGGCCATGCGCGCGCACGGCGCCGACGTGCATTTCATTTCCACGCTGGACGACATCGCGTGGCTGTTCAACCTGCGCGGCGCGGACGTGGACTACAACCCGGTCTTTGTCGCCCACGCGCTGGTGGGCCTGGATCACGCGACCCTGTTCGTGGCGGACGGCAAGATCGACGACGCCCTGTGCGCCATCCTGGCCGCCGACGGCGTGCAAGTCGCGGACTACGCGCAGGCCGCGGACGCGCTGGCCTCGCTGGAGCTGGACCAGAAGCTGCTGATCGATCCGGCCCGCGTGACCTGCGGGGTGTTCCATGCCATGGATCCGGCCGTGCCGCGCGTGGAAGCCATCAATCCGTCCACCCTGCTGAAGTCCCGCAAGACGGACGCGGAGCTTGCCAATGTGCGCCAGGCGATGGCGCAGGACGGCGCGGCGCTGTGCGAGTTCTTCGCCTGGTTCGAGGGCGCGCTGGGCAAGGAAACCATCACCGAACTGACCATCGACGAAAAAATCACGGCCGCGCGCGCCCGCCGGCCGGCCTACGTCTGCCCCAGCTTCGCCACCATCGCGGGCTTCAACGCCAACGGCGCCATGCCGCATTACCGCGCCACGCGGGACTCGCACGCCACCATCGAAGGCGATGGCCTGCTGCTCATCGATTCGGGCGGCCAGTACCTGGGCGGCACCACCGACATCACCCGCGTGGTGGCCGTCGGCACGCCCAGCCCGGACCAGAAGGTCGATTTCACGCTGGTGCTCAAGGGCATGATCGCGCTGTCGCGCGCGTCGTTCCCGCGCGGCACGCCGTCGCCCATGCTGGACGCCATCGCCCGCGCGCCCATCTGGGAAGGCGGCGCGGAGTACGGCCACGGCACCGGCCACGGCGTGGGCTATTTCCTGAATGTGCACGAAGGCCCGCAGGTCATTTCGTACCGCGCGATGCCGGGTCCGCACACGGCCATGGAGCCGGGCATGATCACCTCGAACGAGCCGGGCATCTACCGGCCGGGCCGTTGGGGCGTGCGCATCGAGAATCTCGTCGCCAACCGCAGCTGGCTGACCTCGGAGCTGGGCGAATTCCTCTGCTTCGAAACGCTGACGATGTGCCCGATCGACACGCGCTGCATCGAACCTTCGCTGATGCGCGAGGACGAGATCGACTGGCTGAACGACTATCACAAGACGGTGTTCGAGCGCCTGTCGCCGCTGGTCGAGGGCGAGGCGCTGGACTGGCTGACGCGCCGCTGCGCCGCGATCTGACGTCGCGCCAGGAGCCGCCGGAAGCGCCGGCCGCCGGAAGCGCCGGCCGCCGGAAGCGCCGGCCTCCCGATACGCCGGCCCAAAAAAGAAGGCCGCGGGGCATGGCGCCGCGGCCTTTTGCGTGGCGGGGCGCGCGGCCCCGTTTACCGTGCCGCCGCCCCGTCGCGGCGGTGGAGCCAGCGTGCGGCCACCAGGCAGCCCAGCGCCAGCAGCGCGCCGTAGGCCAGCAGGGACAGGCCGGCCGCGGCGTGCGATTGGGCCGCCCAGGCGAGCTGGTTCCAGGTCATCGACATCAGCACGCTCAGGCCCAGTCCGATGCCCAACGCCTGGGCGAACCAGAACGCAACACTGCCCAGCGCCACGGCGCGGCCGATGCCGGGGCGTTCCAGGGGACGCGGCAGCACCTTCAGGCAGACCAGCACGGTCAGCGCCAGCAGGAACACGGGCAGCACCCAGTAGCCCAGCGCGTACTGCGCCCAGCCTGCGTCCAGCGTCTGCATCTGCAGATAGCCGCCCAGGATGATCGACACGCTCGTCTGCCACGCCAGGACGGTCAGGCCGCAAATCCAGGCGACGTCGCGCCGCGTCATGGCCGGGCTGCCGGGCGGTCCGGCGGGGGCGGCCGTCCAGGCCGCGATGCGCAGCGCCAGGCAGATCCCGATGATGTCCAGCAGGACGGTGACGACGCGGATCAGGAGATTCATCGCGATGAACCGTCCGGTGATGTCCAGCCCGAACCATGTCTCCAGCAGCGATCCGCTCTTGATCAGCGTCGCCAGCATCGCATTCTGCGCGATGGCCACGCCGCTCGTCAGGCACAGCGTGTAAAGGGCCTGCAGGGCGAGAAACGTGCCGAGCAGCCTGCCCGGCTGGTCGACGGCGCTGGCGTTGTGGCGCGCCAGCCAATGGCGCGTCGCGCCCCAGGCCGCCACGCCGACGATCAGCAGGGTGGACGCCACGTTGGCCAGCAGCGGGGCCAGCACCGGGGGCTGCGTGAAGCTTTCCCGGATCTGGTCCAGGTAGGGCGAAGGCCCCATCAGCGAATAGGCCTGCACGAGCGCGGTGTACGCCAGCCGCAGCAGCACGGCGGCGACGGCGATGCGCCAGGCGAGGGAAGGAGCGGGACGGGCGAGGTCGGTCATCGGCGCGGCGTATGAACAGGGGGCGCTGGCAAACGGCAGCGGCTGAAAACAGGGAGCGACCATAGCACGTCCGCGCCGACGCCGCGCCGCGGGGACGTGTCGTGTGCATTCAAATGTTACGCAACGGGCGCTAGGGGAAAACCCAAACAAGTCGTCTCGCCCGGCTATAATCCAAATTTCCCGCACGCGCCCGCTCGTCCCGGGCGCTCATTACGATGACCAAATACGTATTTGTCACCGGCGGTGTGGTGTCTTCCCTGGGCAAGGGCATCGCCGCCGCGTCGCTTGCCGCCATCCTTGAGTCGCGTGGTTTGCAGGTAACCATGCTGAAGCTCGACCCCTACATCAACGTCGATCCGGGCACGATGAGCCCGTTCCAGCATGGTGAAGTGTTCGTCACGGAAGACGGCGCCGAGACCGACCTGGACCTGGGCCACTACGAGCGCTTCATTTCCGCTCGCATGCACAAGGTGAACAACTTCACCACCGGCCAGATCTACGAATCCGTGCTGCGCAAGGAGCGCCGTGGCGACTACCTGGGCAAGACCGTCCAGGTGATTCCCCACATCACGAACGAAATCCAGGACTTCATCGCCCGTGGCGCCGAAGCCGGCTGGAATGGCAACACCGACGTTGCCATCGTCGAGATCGGCGGCACGGTGGGCGACATCGAGTCCCTGCCGTTCCTCGAAGCCGCTCGCCAGATGAGCCTGCGCATGGGCCGCAACAACGCGGCCTTCGTCCACCTGACGCTGGTGCCCTTCATCGCCTCCGCCGGCGAACTGAAGACCAAGCCCACGCAGCATTCGGTGCAGAAGCTGCGCGAGATCGGCATCTACCCGAACGCGCTGCTGTGCCGCGCCGACCGTCCCATTCCGGACGACGAGCGCGCCAAGATCTCGATGTTCTCCAACGTGCCCCTGGACGCGGTCATCTCCGTCTGGGACGCCGACTCCATCTACAAAATCCCCGCCATGCTGCACAAGCAGGGCGTGGACAACATCGTGTGCGAGGCCCTGGGCCTGACCCCGCCGCCGGCCGACCTGTCCATGTGGGACAACCTGGTCGAGGCGCTGGAACACCCCGAGCACCAGCTCACCATCGGCATGGTCGGCAAGTACGTCGACCTGACCGAGTCGTACAAGTCGCTGACCGAAGCGCTGGTCCACGCCGGCATCCACACGCGCTCGAAGATCAACATCGAGTACATCGACTCGGAAGACATCGAAACCCGCGGCACCGACCAGCTCAAGCACCTGGACGCCATCCTGGTTCCGGGCGGCTTCGGCAAGCGCGGCACCGAGGGCAAGATCGCCGCGATCCGCTACGCCCGTGAAAACGGCGTGCCCTACCTGGGCATCTGCCTGGGCATGCAGTTGGCCGTCATCGAGTTCGCGCGCCACGTCGCCGGCCTGGGCGGCGCCAACAGCACGGAATTCGATCCCTCCGCGCCGCATCCGGTCGTCGCCCTCATCACCGAGTGGATGGACCGCGAAGGCAAGGTCGAAAAGCGCGACACGACGTCCGACCTGGGCGGCACCATGCGCAAGGGCGCGCAGCGCGTGCCGATCAAGGCCGGCACCCGCGCGCAGGCCATCTACGGCGACGAGGTGAACGAGCGTCACCGTCACCGCTACGAGGTCAACAACGTCTACGTGCCGCGCCTTGAAGAAGCCGGCATGGTGATCAGCGCCCGCACCCCGTCCGAGAACCTGCCGGAAATGATGGAATTGCCCAACCACCCGTGGTTCGTGGGCGTGCAGTTCCACCCGGAGTTCACGTCCACCCCGCGCGACGGCCATCCGCTGTTCTCCAGCTACATCCGCGCCGCCATCGAGCAGAAGGCTCGCCGCGGCCAGGAGGCCTGATGCGTGTCCGCGGCCTCGAGTTCCGTAAGCGGATCCTCGGGGCCGCGGGCCGATTTCCCAGCGCCGCCCTATACGGCGGCGCTTCTTTCGGATACAACCGATTAGCATCGGATATGCGTCGCCCGTGCGCCTTGCGCGACACTGGCGGCGGCGCCGTATCCGGCGCCAGACCGAAATCAACGCAACTGCTCTGAAGGAACCCCATGAGTGCCTATCTCATCGCCGACGTCAATGTGACCAAGCCCGCGCAGTACGAAGACTACAAGCGCCTGTCCACGCTCGCCATGCGCGCGTACGATGCCAAGGTCCTGGTGCGCGGCGGCGAGTCCAAGCACCTCGAGGGGCGTGAACCCGGCCGCACCGTCGTCATGGAATTTCCGTCCATGGCCGCGGCCCAGGCGTTCTACGACTCCTGGCAGTACCGCCGTGCCCGCAATGCCCGCGAAGGCGCGGCCGTCATGAATATGTTTATCGTTCAGGGAATGTAAAGTCATGAGTGCAATCGTCGACATCATCGGCCGCGAGATTCTGGATTCGCGCGGCAACCCCACCGTGGAATGCGATGTGCTGCTGGAATCCGGCGCCATGGGCCGTGCGGCCGTGCCGTCCGGCGCATCCACCGGCGCCCGCGAAGCCATCGAGCTGCGCGACGGCGACAAGGGCCGTTATCTGGGCAAGGGCGTGCTGCGCGCCGTTGAAAACCTGAATACGGAAATCTCCGAAGCCCTGATGGGCCTGGACGCCCAGGAACAGACGTTCGTCGATCGCACGCTGATCGAACTGGACGGCACCGAATCCAAGGAACGCCTGGGCGCCAACGCCATCCTGGCGGCCAGCATGGCCGTGGCCCGCGCCGCCGCCGACGAATCGGGCCTGTCCCTGTACCGCTATTTCGGCGGCAGCGGCCCCATGAGCATGCCCGTCCCGATGATGAACGTCATCAACGGCGGCGCGCACGCCAACAACACGCTCGACCTGCAGGAACTGATGATCCTGCCGGTGGGCGCGGGCAGCTTCCGCGAAGCCCTGCGCTGGGGCGCTGAAGTCTTCCACATGCTCAAGAAGCTGATTCACGGCCAGGGCATGTCCACCGCCGTGGGCGACGAGGGCGGTTTCGCGCCCAACGTGCCCAGCCACGAGGCCGCCATCCAGCTCATCCTCAAGGCCATCACCGAAGCCGGCTACGAGCCGGGCACGCAGATCGCCCTGGGCCTGGACTGCGCCAGCTCCGAGTTCTACCGCGACGGCAAGTACACGCTGGCCGGCGAAGGCGGCATTTCGCTGTCCTCGCAGGAATTCACCAACCTGCTGGCCACGTGGTGCGACAAGTACCCCATCATTTCCATCGAAGACGGCATGGCCGAAAACGACTGGGAAGGCTGGAAGCTGCTGACCGACCAGCTCGGCAAGAAGGTGCAACTGGTGGGCGACGACCTGTTCGTCACCAACACCAAGATCCTGCGTGAAGGCATCCAGAAGGGCGTCGCCAACTCGATCCTCATCAAGATCAACCAGATCGGCACCCTGACGGAAACCTTCGCCGCCATCGAAATGGCCAAGCGCGCCGGCTACACCGCCGTCGTGTCGCACCGTTCGGGCGAAACCGAAGACTCCACCATCGCCGACATCGCCGTGGCGACCAACGCCATGCAGATCAAGACCGGCTCGCTGTCGCGCTCGGATCGCATGGCCAAGTACAACCAGCTCCTGCGCATCGAAGAGGAATTGGCTGAAGTCGCGTCGTATCCTGGCCTGGAAGCCTTCTACAACCTGCGTTGATAAGAAGCGCGGCCCCGGCACCCAGCCCGGGCCGCATCCACGCCACGACTGCTGAGGTTCCCGCGTATGCGCCTGCTGTTCCTGGTGCTGTTCGTGCTGCTAGGCCTGATCCAATACCCGCTCTGGCTGGGTAAGGGCGGGTGGTTCAAGGTCTGGGATCTGCAACGCCAGGTGGCCGAGCAGCGCGAGACCAATGAAGGCCTGCGCGCGCGCAACGCCGCGCTTGAAGCCGAAGTGCGGGATCTGGAAGGCGGTTCCGGCGCCATCGAGGAGCGGGCGCGCGGGGAACTGGGCATGATGCGCGAAGGGGAAGTGTTCGTGCACATCCTTCCGCAAAATACCCAGCCGCCTGCCGGTGCCTCGCTGTCCGCCGAGACCGCGCCCAAGCCCGCGCCGGCACGCGCCGCCGCACCGGCCGCCCGGCCCGCGTCGGCCGCGCCTGCCCGGCCCGCCGCCAACGGCGCCACGACTTCCAACACCGCCGCCCGCCACTGAGGCCGGGCGCGCATTTCCCTGGCGCCGCCGACGCTGGGCATCGACCCCAGCCGCGGCCGGCGCTTGCCCCCGGCCCGACATCCCGCGGATCGTCCGCCTGGCCCGGTCGCGGCGCCGCGATTCATTCCGGATCGCACTGTTTGCGTCGGCACGCTCCATAGACCACCCCTGGCGGATGCGGCCTCCTGCGGGCCCAGTCCACGGGATGCGAGTGCATCTCCTGCTCCAGCTCGACCACGATGGGCAACAGGCCCTTGGTCTGCGCGTGGCCGGCGTAGCTGTCGTCCTGCCGACCCAGCACGGCCAGCAGTGCCCGCAGCGCCGGCAGCAACGGCTTGTGCAGGTAGGTCAGGCGCAGCTTCAGGGTGTTGGCGCGGAAGATGTCCTGCCCGCCGGGGCGGGGCGGGCGGCGCGCGTGCTGCAGGTCCTGGTAGTCGTTGTCGATGGCCGGCAGGCCGGGCGCCGCGGGCACCTTCAAGCCGGGCCGCGCGTGCTCGCGGAACGAGCGGTCGTCCGGCAGCAGCACTTCAATACGCCAGGGGTCCGACCCGGTCAGCGCCCGCAGTTCGGCCATCGCGTCGTCGAGCCGGCGCGTTGCGCCCGCCTGCCCGTCGGCGTCCGCATGCAGCGGCAGGAGCGCCAGAAGAAACGCCGACCGCATCCGGGCCGGGTCGGCATGACCGGTGGCGCCGGCGCGCGCCGCCTCCGTCAGCGCCAGAAGCGCCATCTGGCGCGCGGCGTGCCAGCGGGCGGCCTCGACCGCCAGCAGGCCCAGCAGCAGCACGATGACGCCCGCCACCGCGAATTCGATGGCGGCGGCGCCACGGTGCCGGCTGGCGGGGCGAGGAAAGGGAGCAAAAACAAAGGCGGTCATGGCTGCGCAGTGTGGCGCGCCCATGACCGCCTGTCGATGAGGACAAACCGGCGTGACGAAAACGGCTCGGCGGGCTTGCCGCCAGGCCGATCAGTGCACGGTGGGAGGCTGCTCTCCGGCAGCCGGCTGGTTGGCGGAGAACAGCGCCGCGCAGTCCACGGCATCGAACTCGTAAGGCTTGCCGCAGAAATCGCAGGCCACGTCGACCTGCCCGCGCTCGGCCAGGATGCTGTTGACCTCTTCCTGGCCCAGCGAGCGCAGCATGTTGGCCACGCGTTCGCGGGTGCAGGGGCAGTGCCAGCTCACCGGCTGCGGTTCGAAGGCGACGAGCGTCTCTTCCCAGAACAGGCGGTGAATCAGCGTGTCGATGTCGGCTTCCAGCATCTCGTCGCGCTTGAGGGTGCCAGCCAGGGCGCCGAGGCGTTCCCAGGTCTCGGTGGCGGCCTGTTCGCTCAGCACCTGCGCATCGGCGCCGCCATGGTGCGGCAGCCGCTGCAGCAGCATGCCCGCGACATGGTCGGCGTCGGCGGACAGCCACAGGCGGGTGTCGAGCTGCTCGGAGGCCTTCATGTAGTGCTGCAAGGCTTGGGCGACGGTCTCGCCCTCGAGGGGCACGATGCCTTGGTAGGCCTGCTGGCCCGGCAGCTTGCGCTGCGGGTCCAGCACGACGATGAACCGCCCGTTGCCGCCGGGGTTGAGCAGGCTCTGCATGTTGCCGTCGGTGGGCACGTCATGGCCTTCGCGCATCTTGACGGTGGCGCGCAGGCTGAGGTCGGAGCGGCATTCCACCACCAGCAGGGCGATGGGGCCGTCGCCCTGGATCTGGAGCACCAGCGAGCCGTCGAACTTGATGTTGGCGGCGAGCAGCGTGGAAGCGGCCACCAGTTCTCCCAGGAGATGGGTGATGGCTGGCGGATAGTCGTGGTTGGCCTGGACGGCCTTCCAGGTGGCAGACATGCGAACCGCTTGCACGCGGACGCTGCGGTCTTCGGTGAGGTATTTTTTGAGCTGATCGGTCATAAAGGAATGTTAGCCGATCGGAGGAGGGTATTCCCCCTGCTGGCAGCAGGGGTTGGGGCGTTCGCCGGGGCGGATCAGGCCAGCCGCTTCAGGGCCGTCTTGTACTGTTGGCCGCGCGCCACGTAGTGGGCGGTGTTCTTGTGCAGATTGGCGATTTCTTCTTCCGAGAGCTCCCGCACGATCTTGCCGATGCCGATCACCAGGGAGTTGTCCGGAATGACGCGGTCTTCGGGAATGATGGCGCCGGCGCCGATCAGGCAGTTGCGCCCGATCACCGCATTGTTCAGGACGATGGCCTGCATGCCGACCAGGGCGCCCTCATGGATGGTGCAGCCGTGCAGCATGGCCTGGTGCCCGACCGTGACGTTCGGGCCGATGGTCATCGGACAGCCGGCATCGACGTGCAGGACGCTGGATTCCTGGATGTTGGTGCCCTGGCGGATCACGATGGCGTCGTTATCGGCCCGGATCGACACCTGCGACCAGATGCTGACCCCGGCTTCCAGCGTCACGTTGCCGATGATGTCGGCGCTGTCGGCCACGTAGGCATGCGGGTCGATGCGCGGGATGAGGTCGTTGAGTTGGTAGATGGCCATGCCTAGGTCTCCGTTTGCCGCGCCGGGGCGGCAACGGGCGCTCCAACGTCTGTCGTGGGCACAACTGCCTGCGCGCGTTCTTCCTCGCGCTGGCGCAGGATGCGCCGCTGGATCTTGCCCGTGGTGGTCATGGGCAATTCGTCCACGTATTCGATTTCCTTGGGGTACTCGTAGGGCGCCAGGCGCTCGCGCACGTGTTCCTGCAGATTCTCGGTGATTTCAGCGCGGTCGCGCTGCGCGAATTCCGGGGTCAGTACGACGTACGCCTTGACCAGCGCTCCGCGCTCGGCGTCCGGCTTGGGCACCACCGCGGCATTGGCGACGGCCGGGTGTCCGACCAGGCAGCTTTCGATTTCGCCCGGGCCGATCCGGTAGCCGGCCGACTTGAACACGTCGTCGGCCCGGCCGGCGTACCAGAGGTAGCCGTCTTCATCGACCGTGGCGAGGTCGCCCGTCAGGCACCAGTCGCCCTTGAACTTGGCCTGCGTGGCGGGCTCGTTGCGCCAGTAGCCCAGGAACATCACCGGGTCGGGAAAGCCGTGAATGTCGAGGCGGTTGACGGCGATCTCGCCCGTCCCGCCGGCGGCGACGGGGACGCCTTCGTCGTCCAGCACGGCCACGTTGTGGCCCGGATACGGCCGGCCCATGGAGCCGGGCTTGGCGGGCCAGCGCTTGTTGCTGTTGCCCACCACGTAGTTCATTTCGGTCTGGCCGAACATCTCGTTGGGCGTCACGCCCAGCGCGTTCCGGCACCAGTCGAACACCGTTTCGCCCACGCTTTCGCCCGCGCTCATGATGGCGCGCAGGGCAAGCTGGTAGCGTTGGCGAGGTTCGGGCACCGCCTTCATCATCATCTTGAGGGCGGTGGGGAAGAGGAACGTGTTCGTGACCTGGTAGCGCTCCAGCAGCTCGAAAGCGCGCTCGACCGAGAAGCGCCCGCGCGTGCCGACGATGGGGTGGCCGAAGTACAGCGTGGGCAGCAGCGCATCCATCATGCCGCCGGTCCAGGCCCAGTCGGCGGGCGACCAGAACACGTCGGCGGGCTTGGGAAACCAGTCCTGCGAGGCGACGAAGCCCGGCAGGTTGCCAATCAGCACGCTGTGGGGAAGCAGCGCGCCCTTGGGGGCGCCCGTGGTGCCGGAGGTATAGAGCAGGATGGCCGGGTCCGAGGAGCGGGTCGGCACGGCCCTGAATTCGTTGGGTTGCCGGGCAAGCAGGCTGCGCCAGGGCAGGACGCGCTCGTCGGCAAAGCCGATGCCGATGACCTGCTGCAGCGCCGGACAGTTGTCGCTGACCGACAGCAGGTTGGCGCTGGAGGCATGATCGACGATGGCGACGCGGGCTTCGGCATCGCACAGGCGGCTCTGGAGCGCCTCGGGGCCGAACAGCGCCGACAGGGGCAACACCACGGCGCCGACGCTGTAGATGGCCATGTGCGCGACCACCGTCTCAGGGCGTTGTCCCAATACCACACCGACCCGGTCGCCCCGGCCCACGCCCATTTTCACCAGGCCGTTGGCCAGTTGATTGGCGGCCTCCGCCAGGCGGGCGAAGGTCCAGACCTCGCGGTTGCCGGATTCATCTTCGTAGTAGATGGCAATGCGCCGCGCATCCGGACTACTGGATGCCCAGCGGTGGCAGCACGCTTCCGCGATGTTGAACTGGGTGGGCACCAGCCAGCGGAATGTTTGGTAGAGCGCCTGATATTGGTCGTTCATGGCCCTATGTTGTGAGCATGTTGCAGCGTGAACGGGCCATGACGCCCGTTACCCAGTTGCAAGCATGACCTAGAGGGGCGTGAACTGCAATATACCCGTTGCGTAACGGGGACGCATACGGGTTATCACGGGTATTTGCCCTGGCGCCGCAGCGCCGAGGGCAGGGCGGGCAGCGTCAGGGATCGTGGGGGGCGGTTGGCCGGATCGCGCTGGCGTTCGGCCTGCATCACCGCCCAGTCCAGGAGCTGGAGCTGGCCGTCGTGGGTTTCCGCCAGGGCCGACAGGCTTTCCACCCAGTCGCCGTCGTTGCAGTACAGGATGCCGCCCACGTCGCGCAGTTCGGCCTTGTGGATGTGGCCGCAGACCACGCCGTCCAGACCGCGCCGGCGGGCCTCGCCCGCCAGGGCTTCCTCGAAGTCGGTGATGAAAGACACCGCGTTCTTGACCTTGTGCTTCAGGTACTGGGACAGCGACCAGTAATGCAGGCCCAGCCGGTGGCGCAGCCGGTTGAAATGGTGGTTGATCCACAGCGCAAGCTGATAGAGCCCGTCGCCCAGGTGCGCCAGCCAGCGGCTGTGCTGGATGACGCCATCGAACTGGTCGCCGTGCAGCACCAAAAGGCGCAGGCCCTTGGCCGTGACGTGCACGTCCTCGTCCAGGACCTCGATGTCGCCAAAGGCAAAGCCCGCGAATTCCCGGGCAAACTCGTCGTGGTTGCCGGGGATGAACACCACGCGCGTGCCGTTGCGCGCCTTGCGCAGGATGCGCTGCACCACGTCGTTGTGCGCCCGGGGCCAGTGCCAGTGCTTGCGCAATTGCCAGCCGTCGACGATGTCGCCGACCAGGTAGAGGGTGTCCGAATCGTTGTGATCCAGGAAATCGAGCAGGAATTCCGCCTTGCACCCGGCAGTGCCCAGGTGAATATCGGAAATCCAGAGGGCGCGCCAGTGCGTGGGTTGGATGTCGTTCACGGTCGCGTCCCTGTGGGCTGTGGTCATGCTTGGGAATGAGACCATCGCGCGATGACGCGCGCGTGACGAATCCGTGACGTAGTTGTGACGGCCGGCGGCGGCGCCCGCGCGCCGCCTGGCCGGCCGGATCAGGACTGTCCGGTGGCTTTTTTGCCCTTGATCCGTTTCCATACGGCGCCGCCCAGGACGGCCGCCGCCAGGATGCCGGCCTTGGCGAACTTGGCCAGGAAAGCGGCGATCACCGCGAACAACCCCAGCTTCTTGGCCGCCACGCCCGCCACCAGGGCTGCCAGCCCGTACTCGGCCACCTTGTCGCTGGAGGCGTCAAAGTCCGCGTAGCGCTTGCCTTCGACGTATTTCAGGTTGTCCAGCAGCGCGAGCACGGCGGCTTTGTCCGTGGGTACGTTGCCCTTTTCGGTGATGAGGTCCAGCGTGATGTAGCCGTCCCGCCCCAGGGCGTAGGTGTTGTAGTTGACCGTGGCGTCGTCTTGCGCCCCGGCGTCCTTGTGCTTGGCCGCGACGGACCAGACGAGGCGCTGCGTGGTGCTGTCGTACCTGGGCGCTTCCACCCAGCCGTCGACCGTCAGTTCCGGGAATCCGCGCTTCCTGCGTTCCTCATTGGACGCTTCCGTGCCCTCGCGCAGGCTGTCCAGCAACTCGCCGACGTTCCAGTTCCGGGCGTCGTCGTCCTTGATGTAGCCGGCCTTGTCGAAATTGACGGTGACCACCCAGTCCTCGTCATCGCTTTTGGGCATCACCACGCCCAGCAGCGACGGGTCCTTGCCGTTGCCATAGGCCTGCATCAGCCGTTCGGCCTGCGTGCGCGGCACGAAGAACATGCTTGGCGGCAGTTTCAGGGTTGCCTGGTCGCCAAGGGTGACATCGGTGGGGCCTTGCAGCGCCGCGGCAAAAGCGGCTTTGGTCGCCAGTTCGATTTCTTGCTGGGCCGATGCGTTCTGGGCGGACGCGCCGGCGGGCAGGAGCAACAGCGCACTGGCGAAGGCCAGCGACAGGCGGGTAATGAGTGCGCGCATGGGGAGAGTGAAGCCGTCAGTTAAATGGGGCCTCATTGTCTTGGCGGTCGCCTGTCATCTTTCTGAACACTCACCCAACGTCACAAGCGCCGCGCGGGCGTGAAACGGGATGTGTCCGGAAGGGCGCCGCCCGGGCGCGGCAATGCCTTCAGCGGGCGTTTTTGCCCTTTGCCTGCGGCGCGTTGCGCAGCCGCGTCCCGAGGATCCGGTCGTGCAGGAACTGCCCGTCGGGATCCAGCCAGGACCAGATGAAAATGGTGAAGGGCGCCGCGACGATGAACATGTCCACCGAGGGCCAGCCCGTGGCGGCGGCGGCCGCCCAGACCACGGCCGCGCCCGCCAGCACCAGCGGCCACGCGAGAAGGTAGCGCAGGACCAGCAAGCCGGTGGACGGCGTGTTGCCATGGCGGTCCACCAGCCGGATGTTCCATGTCTTCATGGGCAGCGTCTGGCCGCGGCGGCGCCAGCACAGGACGAAATAGGCGCCGATCGCCACGAACAACCAGGCCTGCCTGGCCGCCCGCAGCTCCAGGGCATTCCTGCTCTGGGTCAGCGTATCCATCAGGTAGCCCGCCAGGAACACCACGCCAAACAGCAGCACGGCTTCGTACATCATGCAGGCGAATCGGCGCAGCCGATTGGGGGTCTGGTCGAGGGGGGCGTCGGTCATGGACCGGTATTATCCATAAATCGGCGAGGGACGAAAAAAAACCCGCCGGTAAGGGCGGGTCTATAAAAGGGGCTATGCAGCCCCCAAGGGGAAAATCTTTAGGCCCGAGGGCCTGGGCCATGATCAGGCAGCGGAATGCGCGTTCTTGGCGCTCGTCTTGCCAGCCAGGGCCTTGATGCCGTGGGCCAGCTTGCGCAGGCCTGCAGCCAACGCCCGCATCGGGTGCGGACGGAATTGTTCTTCAATAGCCTGGAGCATCAGTTGACGCTCGAGTTCGTCGGTCAGGCGGATGGTGTTGTTCGCGTTGATCACAATAGCCTCCACGGGCTTGCACAGTTGTTTGCTACTAGGGATAACCCGAATTATAGGGGTTTACCCTGAAACTATGCAAGCGGTGGGTGCACGCTGGTGCAACTTGGCAACACCTTGGTGCTGATGATGCCCCAAAACCGCGCGGCCGGGGACCATGAGCAAAGATAGGGGCGTCATGTTGCGGCGCTTTTACAACGCGCCGCCCCTACGTTCGAGGAATGCGGTTGCCGCCCCGGGGGCGACGGTCAGGCGTCGCGGTAGCCCGCGGCCACCAGTTCGAAGCCGAACAGGCGGCAGTCCAGCGCGCCGTTGTGCAGCGGGATGCGGCGTTTGGGCTTCAGGCGCATCTGGTTGGGTAGCGTCAGGTCGCTGGTGATGACGTGCAGTTCCCATCCCGCGAAATTGTGCTTCAGGCACGTGGCCCATTCGCGCCACAGGTCGGGATCCTGTTCGGCGCCCATGCGTTCGCCGTAGGGCGGATTGGTGACGATCCAGCCGTGGTCGGCGGGCGCCGTCACATTGCGGGCGTCGCCGACTTCGAACCGGATGGAATCGGCGGTCAGCCAGGCGCGTTCGGCGTTGTTGCGGGCGTACTCGATGGCCTGCGGATTCAGGTCGTAGCCGACCAGCGGGGCTTCGAGTTGCGGCAGGATGCGGGCGCGGGCGTCTTCCTTCAGGTCGCGCCAGCGATAGGCGTCGTGATCGCGCAGGCGCTCGAAACCGAACGGACGGGAAATGCCGGGCGGCACGCCCAGGGCGATCCAGGCCCCTTCGATCAGGATGGTGCCGGAGCCGCAGAAGGGGTCCAGCAGCGGCGCGGCGGGGTCCCACCCGGCCAGCGCCAGCATGCCGGCCGCCAGGTTTTCACGCAGCGGCGCCTCGCCCTTGTCCAGCCGCCACCCGCGTTTGAAGAGGGACTCGCCCGAGGTGTCCAGGTACAGCGTGGCGGTATGGCCCGTCAGGAAAAGGTGCACGCGGGCGTCCGGGCGCACCGTGTCGATGCTGGGACGTTCGCCTTCGAGTTCGCGCAGCCGGTCGCAGATGCCGTCCTTGGCGCGCAGGTTGCAGTACTGCAGGCTTTGCACCGGGCTCTTGATGGCCGAGGTGTCCACGCGCAGCGTCTGTTCGGCGCCGAACCAGCGTTCCCAGGGGGTGTCGCGCGCCAGGTCCAGGATGTCGTCTTCGTGCGAGATCTCGGCGTGCGCCACCTGCACCAGGATGCGCGTGGCCAGGCGCGAATACAGATTGGCGCGCTGGATGCCGGACCAGTCGGACGTGAACGAGCAGCCCGCCCGGCCGGCCTTGGCATCTTCGTAACCGAGCGCCTGCATTTCGGCGGTCAGCGCCTCTTCCAGGCCCTGCGGGCAGGGAGCGAAGACCGTGAAGATCTCGGCCTGGCGCGGCTCGCGGGGGCGGCGGGTGCGGGTTTCGATCCGTGGCGCGGCGGGCTCGCGGAAGGTGTCGGCGTCCTCGGCGTAGGCGGGCGCGCGCGAGGCGTCGGCATCCCTGGCAAAGGCCGGTTCGTCCGCGTAGTCCGGCTCCGGCGCGAATTCCGGCGCGGGGCCGTCGTCCTCGAAGGGATCGTAGAACCGGCCGGCCGGCGTGGCCGGGGCGATGTATTGGTCGTCGCGCAGGCGCGGGGCGCGCTGCGGGGGGCGCCCCGAGCGCGAGCCGGGCGCTGCGTCGCGCGCCGAGTCCCCGCGGCCCGCGTCGGACGCGCCGCGGCGGGGTGCGGGACGATCCGCCGGGGCGCGTTCGCCCTGTCCGCGCGCGTACTGCCCACGTTCGCCTTGGCTGCGTTCGGAGCGACTGCGTTCGGGCTGGCCGGCGCGGCCTGCCGGACCGCGTGCGCTGTCGCCGCGGCCGCCGGCCGGGGATTTGCGCGCGCCGCGGGCTTCTTCTTCCTGGCGCCGCTGGTAGCCGACGGGGTCTTTCTGGCGTTCGATGTTTTCGCGGCTGCGCTCGATCTGCGCAACCAGGCGCGCGCGCGCGCCGGTGCGGGTGCGCTTGGCCGTGCCTTCGGCGTGGGCGTCGCGGGCCGTTTTCTTGATCGTCAGCGTCTTGCGCGGGCGGTCCTGTTCATCAGAGGACATACGAATCCTGGCGAATGTGCAAAGGTAGGGGTATCAGAAGGGTTTGACGACGACCAGCGCCACCACCACCAAGAGCAGCAAGACGGGAACTTCGTTGAACCAGCGATAAAACGTGTGCGAACGGGTGTTCTTGCCCTGTTCGAATTTGCGTAGCATGAGGCCACAGGCGTGATGGTAGCCGATGACGAGCAGCACGAAAAAGAGTTTGGCGTGCATCCAGCCGTTGCCGGGGCCCACGCCGATGCGGTAGCCCAGGTACAGCCACATCCCGAAGATGATGGCCACGACGGCCAGGATGGTGGTGAAACGATACAGGCGGCGCGCCATGCCGAGCAGCGTCGCCTGGACGGCCTGGTCCGACTGCTGCGCCAGGTTCACGAAGATGCGCGGCAGGTAGAACAGGCCGGCAAACCAGGAAGCGATGAAGACGATGTGAAAAGTCTTGACCCAGAGCATGGCCATGGCGCGATCCGATCGAGGAAAGCCGCATTGTAAGCCTCCAGGGGCGTGCGCCAGCCAATGCACCCGGTGTCTGACGCCCGTGGGAGACGGGCGTCAGCCTGGGTGGATGTGCCAAGGGTGTCAGGCACCCCTCAGATCACATACAGATCCACATATTCGTGGACCGGCATCGCCTCCAGCGTCTGCTGGTCCAGCGAGGCGGCGAGGATGCGCTGCTGCTGGCGCGCCGGGAATACGCGGGCCAGGTTGGTGCGGAACTTGGCTTCCAGCAGCGGTATGCCCTCTGGGCGGCGGCGCTTGTGGCCGATGGGGTACTCGCAGACGATTTCGTCCAGCGCGGTGCCGTCCTTGAATTGCACGGTGAGCGCATTGGCGATCGAGCGCTTGGCCGGGTTGTGATAGTCGCTGGTGTAGGCCGGGTCCTCGACGCAGACGATCCTGTCGCGCAGCGCATCGATGCGCGGATCCTGCGCGACGTCGTCTTCGTAGTCGGCGGCGGTCAGGCGGCCGAACAGCACCGGCACGGCCACCATGTACTGGATGCAGTGGTCGCGGTCGGCGGGATTGTCCAGCGGACCCTTCTTGTCGATGATGCGGATGCAGGCTTCGTGCGTGCGGATGCGGATCTGCGCGATGTCGTCCGCGGTCTTGCCCAGCGATTTGAGCCGGTCGTGGATCTGCATGGCGCATTCCACCGCGGTCTGCGCGTGGAACTCGGCGGGGAACGAGATCTTGAACAGCACGTTCTCCATCACGTAGCTGCCGTAGGGACGCTGGAACTTGAATGGCTGGCCCTTGAAGAGCACGTCGTAAAAGCCCCAGGTCTTGGCCGTCAGCACCGAGGGGTAGCCCATTTCGCCGGTCCGCGCGATGAGCGCGAGCCGCACCGCGCGGCTGGTCGCATCGCCGGCCGCCCAGCTCTTGCGGCTGCCGGTGTTGGGCGCGTGGCGGTAGGTGCGCAGGCTCTGGCCGTCGACCCAGGCCAGCGACACTGCATTGATCACTTCGTCGCGGGTCAGGCCCAGCATCTGCGCGACGACGGCCGTAGAGGCCACTTTGACCAGCACCACGTGGTCCAGGCCGACCTTGTTGAAGGAATTTTCCAGCGCGATGCAGCCCTGGATCTCGTGCGCCTTGATCATGCCGGTCAGCACGTCGCGCATGGACAGCGGCGGTTTGCCTGAAGCGGCCGCCGTGCGCGACAGCCAGTCGGCCGTGGCCAGGATGCCGCCCAGGTTGTCGGACGGGTGGCCCCATTCGGCGGCCAGCCAGGTGTCGTTGAAATCCAGCCAGCGGATCATCGCGCCGATGTTGAACGCGGCCTGGACCGGATCGAGCTGGAACTGCGTGCCGGGCACCTTGGCGCCATGGGGCACCACGGTGCCCGGCACGACCGGGCCCAGCAGCTTGCGGCACGCCGGATATTCCAGCGCCTCCAGGCCGCAGCCCAGCGTATCGATCAGGCAGTTGCGCGCGGTTTCGTACGCCAGCTCGCTGCGGATTTCGTAGTTGAGAACGTAGTCCGCGATGTCGGCCAGGACCTGGTCGGGATCGGGACGTACGTTGGAGATCGGGGCAGACATCGCGGTACCTCTTTCGGAAAGTGGATACAGGTGGCCATGACGCGCCCTCGATCCCGTCTTACTTGCGCTTGTCGATGGGCACGAACTTCTGGTCTTCCGGACCCACGTAGTTGGCGGTGGGGCGGATGATCTTGTTGTCGATGCGCTGCTCGATGATGTGGGCCGACCAGCCCGCGGTGCGCGCGATGACGAACAGCGGGGTGAACATGGCGGTGGGCACGCCCATCATGTGATAGCTCACGGCCGAGAACCAGTCGAGGTTGGGGAACATCTTCTTGACGTCCCACATGACGGTTTCCAGGCGTTCGGCGATGTCGAACATCTTGGTCGTGCCGGCCTTCTTGGACAGCTTCTTGGCGACTTCCTTGATGACCTTGTTGCGCGGATCGGAGACCGTGTAGACCGGATGGCCGAAGCCGATGATGACTTCCTTGGCTTCGACGCGGCGGCGGATGTCGGCCTCGGCTTCTTCGGGCGTCTCGTAGCGCTTCTGCACCTCGAAGGCCACTTCGTTGGCGCCGCCGTGCTTGGGGCCGCGCAGGGCGCCGATGGCGCCGGAGATGGCCGAGAACATGTCCGAACCGGTGCCGGCGATGACGCGGGCCGTGAACGTGGACGCGTTGAATTCGTGCTCGGCGTACAGGTTCAGGGAGATGTGCATCGCCTTGACCCATTCGTCGCTGGGCTTTTCGCCGTGCAGCAGGTGCAGGAAATGGCCGCCGATGCTGTCGTCGTCGGTCTGCACGTCGATGGTGCGGCCGTTGTGGCTGTAGTGGTACCAGTAGAGCAGGGCCGAACCCAGGTTGGCCATCAGGCGGTCTGCGATGTCGCGCGCGCCCGGGGTGTTGTGGTCGTCCTTTTCGGGCAGCACGCAGCCCAGCACCGACACGGCCGTGCGCATGACGTCCATCGGGTGGCTGGCGGCGGGTAGGGCTTCCAGGGCGATCTGAAGCTGCGTGGGCAGGCCGCGCAGGCTGCGCAGCTTTTCCTTGTAGGCCTTCAGTTCGGCCTTGTTGGGCAGCTTGCCATGGACCAGCAAGTGGGCGATTTCCTCGAACTCGCTGGTGTGCGCGATGTCCAGGATGTCATAGCCGCGGTAGTGCAGGTCGTTGCCGCTGCGGCCGACGGTGCACAGTGCGGTGTTGCCCGCGACCACGCCGGACAGCGCAACCGACTTCTTGGGCTTGAAACCGGCTTTTTCTTCCGGCTTGGCGTCCGACTTGGCTTCTTGCTTCTTGGGAACCGTGCTCATGTCTCTACTCCTTTCCTTACGCGATGGACGATGCAATGGGTGGCGGGCCACGCCGCGGGTCTGCCGCGGCGTGGCCTGGTCGTTGCGGGATTACGCTTTGCCCTTCTGGAAGAGCGCATCCAGTCTGGATTCGAATTCGTGATAGCCGATGCGGTCGTAGAGCTCTTCGCGCGTCTGCATCAGGTCGACCACATTCTTCTGGTGGCCATCGCGGCGGATGGCGGTGTAGACGGCCTCGGCGGCCTTGTTCATGGCGCGGAAGGCGGACAGCGGATAGAGCACCATGCCCACGCCCACGCTCTTGAGTTCTTCGACCGAGAAGAGCGGGGTCTTGCCGAATTCGGTGATGTTGGCCAGCACCGGCACCTTGACTGCCTTGACGAAGCGGTCGTAGGTGGGCAGGTCGTAGGCGGCTTCGGCGAAGATCGCGTCGGCGCCCGCTTCCACGCAGGCCAGCGCGCGCTCGATGGCGGCGTCCACGCCGTGCGAGGCGATCGCGTCGGTGCGGGCGATCAGGTAGAAATCGCTGTCGGTGCGCGCGTCGGCGGCGGCCTTCACGCGGTCGGCCATTTCCTCGGTGGTGACGATTTCCTTGCCCGGACGGTGGCCGCAGCGCTTGGCGCCGACCTGGTCCTCGATGTGGCAGGCGGCGGCGCCGAACTTGATCAGGCTCTTGACGGTGCGGGCGATGTTGAATGCCGACGGCCCGAAGCCGGTGTCGATGTCCACCAGCAGCGGCACGTCGCACACGTCGGTGATGCGGCGCACGTCGGTCAGGACGTCGTCCATGGTGTTGATGCCCAGGTCGGGCAGGCCCAGCGAGCCGGCTGCGACGCCGCCGCCGGACAGGTAGATGGCGCGGTAGCCGGCGCGCTTGGCCAGCAGGGCGTGGTTCGCGTTGATGGCGCCGATGATCTGCAGGGGATGCTCTTCGGCGAGCGCGCGGCGAAAGAGGGCGCCGGGCGATTCGGGTCTGGACATGGTTGTCTCCTGTTCTTGGTCGCCCACGACCTTAGCGTGGGTCCGAAAAATAAATCTGTCCCCTGCACGACAATCGGTTGTGGCTGGGCAATGAGACAGGTGTATTTGCCGGTACTGCCGAGGGCGCGGGACCGCGTATTCCGGTCCCGCTTAAGGAATGGGCCCGCATGAACGGGCCCAAACCTTTACTGCGCGCTGCTTACTTCAGCAGGTCCTTGACGCCGTCGCGCTCTTCGAGGAGCTCTTTCAGCGTGAAGTCCAGGCGCTCACGCGAGAAGGCGTCGATTTCCAGGCCTTCGACGCGCTTGTACTCGCCGTTTTCGGTGATGACCGGCACGCCGTAGATGATGCCTTCGGGGATGCCGTAGGAGCCGTCCGACGGGATGCCCATCGTGACCCACTTGCCGTTGCTGCCCAGGACCCAGTCACGGACGTGGTCGATGGCGGCGTTGGCGGCCGAAGCGGCCGAGGACAGGCCACGGGCTTCGATGATGGCGGCGCCGCGCTTGCCCACGGTGGGGATGAACGTGTCGCGGTTCCAGGCGTCGTCGTTGATCAGCTTGGCGAGCGATTCGCCGCCGACCGTGGCGAAGCGGTAGTCGGGGTACATGGTGGGCGAGTGGTTGCCCCACACGACCAGCTTTTCGATGTCGGCGACGGCCTTGCCAGACTTGGCGGCCAGTTGCGACAGGGCGCGGTTGTGGTCCAGGCGCAGCATGGCGGTGAAGTTCTTGGCCGGCAGGTCCGGCGCCGACTTCATGGCGATGTAGGCGTTGGTGTTGGCGGGGTTGCCGACGACCAGAACCTTGACGTTGCGGCTGGCGACGTCGTTCAGGGCCTTGCCCTGGGCCGTGAAGATCTGGGCATTGACCGACAGCAGGTCCTTGCGTTCCATGCCCGGGCCGCGGGGACGGGCGCCAACCAGCAGGGCCACGTCGGCGTCCTTGAACGCGGTGCGCGGGTCGCTGTGCGCGGTGACTTCCTGCAGCAGCGGGAAGGCGCAGTCATCCAGTTCCATGATGACGCCCTTCAGGGCCTTTTGCGCTTTCTCGTCGGGGATTTCCAGCAGTTGCAGGATGACGGGTTGATCTTTACCCAGCATTTCGCCCGAGGCGATGCGGAATAGCAGTGCGTAACCGATTTGGCCGGCGGCGCCGGTGACGGCGACACGCAAGGCAGGCTTGGACATGAACGTTCTCCGTAATGGTTTGGCGAGAATGGATCTCACCAATCAGTGTAATCGTTGGGCGCGGGAATCAGCGCGTGCACGGCCGCTCTGCGCGGGGCGCGGGCAGCTTTGAATCCTAGATCGGATTTACGTGTGCGTCAATTGCTCTTCTATCTTATATAAGACATAAGACGTTGGACAGCTCGCCTCCCGATATGCCACAATAGAGCGTTTGTTCGAATGCGCCGCGGCCCCGCTCGGCCGTGCGTCTGGGCCAGTCTGCAAGACCGGCGGCAGCAGCGCATTGCGGATGGGTTTGCATCCTTTGCGTTGCCCTCTCATTCATCCGGATGAACATGACACTTTCAAGAAGATCCATGGCAGAGCCTCGGCCCGAAACCTCCCTACGCACACGCGCCGCCCGTCCGACGGGCGAGGGGGCCGCTTTCAGTCCACTCTACCGCCAGATCAAGGATCTGCTTGTCCAAAGCCTCGAACGCGGCGAATGGAAGCCCGGCGAGCTCATCCCCAGCGAAATCGATCTGGCCGCCCGTTTCCAGGTGAGCCAGGGCACGGTGCGCAAGGCGGTCGATGAGCTGGCTGCCGAGCACATGCTGTTGCGCCGCCAGGGCAAGGGCACTTTTGTCGCCACCCACCACGAAGCCCGCGTGCGCTACCGATTCCTGCGCCTGGCCCCCGACGAAGAGGGCGAGGCCGGCCGCGCGGAAAGCCGCATCCTGGAATGCCGCCGCATGCGCGCCCCGGCCGAGGTCGCGCGCGCCCTGGACCTGCGGGCCGGCGAGACGGTCGTCATGATCCGCCGCCTGCTGTCCATGGGGCAGACACCCACCGTGCTGGACGACATCTGGCTGCCCGGCTCCATTTTCCGTGGCCTCACCCTCGAGCTGCTGACCGCCAACAAGGCGCCGCTCTATGGCCTGTTTGAATCCGAATTCGGCGTCAGCATGGTGCGCGCGGACGAGAAGCTGCGCGCGGTCGCCGCGCCGGCCGAAGCCTGTACGCTGCTTAATGTTGCCGCCGGCACGCCGTTGTTGCAGGTAGACCGGGTGTCTTACACATACGGTGACCGCCCCATGGAAATTCGCCGGGGGTTGTACTTGACCGATCGATACCACTACCGCAATAGTCTGAATTGATGAGCTTTTTACCTACGATTTGATACCAACCCGTCTCTGGGCGAAAATACCGCGTTTGCCCGCAAGGGCCGCGGCGATTTAGCCGTAACGATTCCCTAGTTCCGAAACACCGAGGCCGTCATGTCCGACACCGCTGCCAAGCCACGTCCGCAGTTTCGCAATATTGGTATTGCGCAAATTGCCAGTTACCGCCTGCCCCTGGCCGGCAAGCTGTCCATCCTGCACCGCGTCAGCGGCGCGTTGTTGTTCCTCTGTCTTCCCTTGGTCATCCTGCCGTTGTTCGCGGCCAGCGTGGCCGCACCCCAGACGTTCGCCGCCGTGGCCGCGTACGCCGGCAATCCGATCGTCAAGCTTGTCCTCCTGGTCCTCATCTGGGGCTACCTGCATCACTTCTGTGCGGGCATCCGGTACCTGATCCTGGATCTGCACATCGGTATCGACAAGCAATCGTCCAAGAAGACCGCCGGCGTGGTGTTCGGCGTCAGCCTCGCGCTGACCCTGGTGTTCGCTCTCAAACTGTTCGGAGTGCTGTAAATGGCCGCCGCTAAAAACTACGGACCCAAGCGCCTGGTCGTCGGCGCCCACTACGGCGTCATGGATTTCATCATCCAGCGCATCACCGCCGTCATCATGGCTGTGTACACGCTGGTGCTGCTCATCGGCATCCTGATGATGCCGGCCTTCACGTACGAACACTGGACCGCGCTGTTCAACTTCTACGTGGGCGTTCTTCCGGTTGGCCAGATCCTGGCCACCCTTGCATTCATTGCGCTGGCCTGGCATGCCTGGATCGGCGTGCGCGACATCTGGATGGACTACGTCAAGTCGGTGGGCGTGCGCCTGCTGCTGCAAGTGCTGACGATCCTCTGGTTGATCGGTTCGGTCGTTTACTTCGCGCAAATCCTCTGGAGCATTTAAGCCGTGGTCTCTGTCCTGAAATCCCTGCCGCGCCGCCAGTTTGATGTGGTGGTCGTTGGCGCCGGCGGAGCCGGCATGCGTTGTTCGCTGCAACTGTCCCAAGCGGGGCTGTCCGTTGCGGTGCTCTCCAAGGTGTTCCCCACGCGTTCGCACACGGTTGCCGCACAAGGCGGCGTGAGCGCCTCGCTGGGCAACATGAGCGAAGACAACTGGTACTGGCACATGTACGACACCGTCAAGGGTTCGGACTGGCTGGGCGACCAGGATGCCATCGAATTCATGTGCCGCGAAGCGCCGAACGCCGTGTACGAGCTCGAGCACTTCGGCATGCCGTTCGACCGCAACCCCGATGGCACGATCTACCAGCGTCCGTTCGGCGGCCACACCGCCAACTTCGGTGAAAAGCCGGTCCAGCGCGCCTGTGCCGCCGCCGACCGCACCGGCCACGCGCTGCTGCACACGCTCTACCAGCGCAACGTCGCCGCGCGCACCCAGTTCTTCGTCGAATGGATGGCGCTGGACCTGCTGCGCAACGAAGCCGGCGACGTCGTGGGCGTGACCGCCCTCGAAATGGAAACGGGCGAAATCTACATCCTCGAAGCCAAGACCACGGTGCTGGCCACCGGCGGCGCTGGCCGCATCTGGGCCGCTTCCACGAACGCCTTCATCAACACCGGCGACGGCCTGGGCATGGCTGCCCGCGCCGGCATCCCGCTGCAAGACATGGAATTCTGGCAGTTCCATCCGACCGGCGTGGCCGGCGCGGGCGTGCTGATCACGGAAGGCGTGCGCGGCGAAGGCGGCATCCTGCTGAACAAGGATGGCGAACGCTTCATGGAGCGCTATGCGCCCACGCTGAAGGATCTGGCGCCGCGCGACTTCGTGTCGCGCTCGATGGACCAGGAAATCAAGGAAGGCCGCGGCTGCGGTCCGGACGGCAGCTACGTGGTCCTCAAGCTCGACCACCTGGGCGCCGACGTCATCAACAAGCGCCTGCCCTCGATCCGCGAAATCGCCATCAAGTTCGGCAACGTGGACCCGATCAAGGAACCGATCCCCGTCGTTCCGACCATCCACTACCAGATGGGCGGCATCCCGGCCAACTACCACGGCCAGGTGCTGACGCGCGAAAACGGCGAGAACAAGATCGTCAACGGCCTGTACGCCATCGGCGAATGCGCCGCGGTGTCGGTGCACGGCGCGAACCGCCTGGGCACGAACTCGCTGCTGGACCTGATCGTGTTCGGACGCGCCACCGGCAACCACATCGTGAATTCGCACCCGGAGCGCCAGCACGCGCACCAGGACCTGCCCAAGCAGGCTGTCGAGTTCTCGCTGGACCGCATCAACAAGCTGGAATCGCGTACCTCCGGCGAAAAGACGCAAGACATCGGCAACGCCATCCGCTTCTCGATGCAGCGCCACTGCGGCGTGTTCCGCACGCTGGAACTGCTGAACGAAGGCGTGACCCAGATCGAAGATCTGGCCAAGCAAGCCGACAATATCTACTTCAAGGACAAGTCCAAGGTGTTCAACACCGCCCGCGTCGAGGCGCTGGAGCTGGCGAACATGACCGAAGTGGCCCGCGCCACGATCAAGTCGGCCGCCGCCCGCACCGAAAGCCGCGGCGCGCATGCGCTGGACGACCACCCGACCCGCGACGACGAGAACTGGCTGAAGCACACGCTGTGGTATTCCGAAGGCAGCCGCCTGGATTACAAGCCTGTGCAGATGAAGCCGCTGACGGTCGAGTCCTTCCCGCCCAAGGCGCGTACCTTCTAAGTCCGGATTGAGCCTACTATGAGCACCAAGAGAATCGTCAAGTTCGAAATCTACCGCTACGATCCGGACAAGGACGAGCGCCCCTACATGCAGAAGCTGGAAGTCGAACTCCAGCCCACCGACAAGATGCTGCTCGATGCGCTGGTGCGCATCAAGAACGACGTCGATGACAGCCTGGCCCTGCGCCGCTCGTGCCGTGAAGGCGTGTGCGGTTCGGACGCCATGAACATCAACGGCAAGAACGGCCTGGCCTGCACCACGAACCTGCGCGAACTGAAGGAACCGATCGTCCTGCGTCCGCTGCCGGGCCTGCCGGTCATCCGCGACCTGATCGTGGACATGACGCACTTCTTCAACCAGTACCACTCGATCCGCCCGTACCTCATCAACGACACGCCGCCGCCCGAAAAAGAGCGCCTGCAGTCGCCCGAGGCGCGCGAAGAGCTGGACGGCCTGTACGAGTGCATCCTGTGCGCGTGCTGTTCCACTTCCTGCCCGTCGTTCTGGTGGAATCCGGACAAGTTCGTCGGCCCGGCCGGCCTGCTGCAAGCCTACCGTTTCATCGCCGACAGCCGCGACGAAGCCACGGGCGAGCGCCTGGACAACCTGGAAGACCCGTACCGCCTGTTCCGTTGCCACACCATCATGAATTGCGTCGACGTCTGTCCCAAGGGGCTGAACCCGACCAAGGCGATCGGCAAGATCAAGGAACTGATGGTTCGCCGCACGGTCTAGTTTTTTGTGTATTTAAGGTGTGAAGCATGAGCAGGCTAACTGAACTGGAGCGGGCGCGACTGCGTTGGCGGGCGCGCCGCGGCCTGCTCGAAAACGACTTGATCATCACCCGGTATCTGGATGCCCATGAGGCTGAACTTACCGATGATGATGTGGCCGCATTGACCCAGCTTTTCGAGATGGGAGACAACGATCTTCTCGATCTGCTGCTGGCCCGTAAGGAACTCGAAGGCGACCTGGATACCCCCCGGCTTCGAACGATTATTGGCCAGATGCGCGCGCTCTGATTAATTGAGAGGAATAAACATGAACCTGTCTGACAAAAAAGCCACTCTATCCTTCTCGGATGGCAGCGCACCCATTGAGTTCCCTGTGTACAAGGGCACGGTCGGTCCGGATGTGATCGACATCCGCAAGCTGTACGGCCAGACGGGCATGTTTACGTTTGACCCCGGCTTCATGTCGACGGCGGCCTGCGAATCGGGCATCACGTACATCGACGGCGACAAGGGCGAGCTGCTGTACCGCGGCTTCCCGATCGAGCAATTGGCCGTCAATTGCGACTTCATGGACATCTGCTACCTGATCCTGAACGGCGAACTGCCCAACCAGGAACAGAAGGCCGATTTCGATTCGCAAGTGACCCATCACACGATGGTCAACGAGCAGCTGCATTTCTTCCTGCGCGGTTTCCGTCGCGACGCCCACCCGATGGCCGTCCTGACGGGCCTGGTCGGTGCGCTGTCGGCGTTCTACCACGACTCCACCGACATCACGAACCCGCAGCATCGCCACATCTCGGCCATCCGCCTGATCGCCAAGATGCCGACGCTGGTCGCGATGGCGTACAAGTACTCGCAAGGCCAACCGTTCATCTACCCGCAGAACGACCTGTCCTACACGGGCAACTTCCTGCGCATGATGTTCGCCACGCCGTGCGAAGAGTACAAGGTCAATGAAGTCGTCGAGCGCGCGCTGGACCGCATCTTCATCCTGCACGCCGACCACGAGCAGAACGCGTCGACCTCGACCGTCCGCCTGTGCGGCTCGTCGGGCACCAACCCGTTCGCCGCCATCTCGGCCGGCGTGGCTTGCCTGTGGGGCCCGGCTCACGGCGGCGCCAACGAAGCTTGCCTGCAGATGCTGGAAGAACTGCAAGCCAACGGCGGCATCGCCAAGGTCGGCGAGTTCATGGAGAAGGTCAAGGACAAGAACTCGGGCGTGCGCCTGATGGGCTTTGGCCACCGCGTCTACAAGAACTACGACCCGCGCGCCAAGCTGATGCAGGAAACCTGCAAGGAAGTGCTCTCGGCCCTGGGCCTGGAAAACGACCCGCTGTTCAAGCTGGCCATGGAACTGGAACGCATCGCCCTGGAAGACCCGTACTTCGTGCAGCGCAAGCTGTACCCGAACGTGGACTTCTACTCGGGTATCGTCCAGCGCGCCATCGGCATCCCGACCTCGCTGTTCACGGCCATCTTCGCGCTGGCCCGCACGGTGGGCTGGATTGCCCAGTGGAACGAAATGCTGTCGGATCCCGACTACAAGATCGGCCGTCCGCGCCAGCTCTTCACCGGTTCGGTCACGCGCGACGTGCCCCCGATGGACAAGCGCTGATCGCTGGTCCTGCTTCGGCAGAACAAACCGCCTTCGGGCGGTTTTTTTTCGCCCGCGCGTCGTCCGGAAAATTGCGGATATCATCCGTCCCATGATTCCTGTCGCACTGCCTTCCGCCGGCTTTTTCATTCTGCTTACCGCAGGCTTCTTCGCGGGTATTCTGCTGTTGGGCTGGGCGCTGGTCCTGGGCGTCAGCGGCGGCGCGCGGCGCACGGTCCGCAAGTATTGGAAGACCTCCACGGTGCTGTGCCTGGCGCTTTTGGCGCCGTTCAGCTTCTATGCCTGGTTCCAGGCCATGATGTGGCAACTGGAACGGGACATCCGGCGCGAGGAAGCGGCGCACCACGTCACGTTGCAGGCGCCGACGACGGTGGGCGGCGTGGTCATGCCCGCCGGCACGCGGCTGAAGGTGCAGGACAAGGGGCAGCTCGATACCTACCTTGAAGCGGCTTTTCCGCAGGCGGTGGCGATCCTGGGCGTACAGGCGACGTCGGTGCGGCGTTATCTGGATACCGAATACGACAAGGAATACAACATCGTGGCCCGGCGCCCGCGCACGGTCATTCTGCGCGGCGTGGGCGAGCAGGACGTTCAGGGCTGGCGGTGCGACGCCACGCAGGACATCGAATTCGATGTGGCGCCCGATGGGGCGATAAAGATGCTGACGCAATGCGTGCTGGCGGCAGGCAACCAGGCCGCGGGACTGACGCTGGGCCACGGGGCCGTGGTGCGCGGCTCCGGCGGCACTGTTTACACCGATGGGTCGCGCGATTCGGACCGCTGGCGGATCGATGTGAATGACGACACGGCCGTGCGGCTATTGGGAATGTTCCTGAGCAGACCGACCGTGTACCTGGACGATGCGCGCAGGCTGTTGCGCGTGACGGGGGCTGAGTTGGCCTGCCCGATGCAGTTCGGCGCCATGACCTATGTGGCGGGCACGCAGGTCAAGACCGCCAGGCTGGGATCAGGAAACGCGCGCGGGCCGTACCCCGGCGTCCTGGTTTTCAGCCCGTGGCACGGCCAGTCGGCCGCGCGGGCCGGCGCCGAGGACGTGCCTGAGGGCATGTCTGTGATGCAGACGCTGCAGGGCGAGGTGCTGGAGGTCGTGAAGAACGACGCGGCGGGCGTGTTCCGCTTCGACACCTTCATCGTCGACGGCAAGGAGCCGGAAACGCCGGCGCGCGCTCGCTGCCCGTAGCGGGCTGCTTCGGTGCCGGCTGCTTCGATGACGGCTGCTTCGATGACGGCTGCTTCAGTACCGGCTGCTTCGGTAGGGCTTTGTCAGAAGCCGATCCCGCGCGCCATCAGCACGGCAAAGAGCGGCAGGAAGATGAAGAGGTGCGCCCCGATCATCACCCAGCGCCGCGCGCGCTGGATTTCGTGCAGGGCGGGGACGAACTCAGGCTGTTGCCGCCGCTGCCTGGCCCAGCGCAGGAAGGTCAGCGTGGGCGGGATCGAACAGAGCGCGATGATGACGAAGAGCGCAATCTTGGCGTGGAACCAGGGATTGCTCATGTAGAACGCGGCGCCCTTGGCGCCGAGCATCAGGCGCAGCACGCCGGTGATGAGCACGATGACGGCGCTCACGCCATACAGGCGGTCATAGACGATGAGGCGCTTCACGCCCGAGGGCGTCAGGTCCGGACGCAGCAGTACGGCTTCAGCGGTCAGGACGACCACCAGCACGAAAATCGCCAGGTAGTGGAACCAGGCATACATTGCATCGGCCAGCATGTCGTCTCCAGGAAAAATGACAAGCTAGCGTTTTACCACTGGCGTAGGGGGGCGGGCCAGCGCTGTCGCGCGCGCGGCGCGTCAGGCGGGCATTGGGGCATTGGGGCATTCGGGCATTGGCCGGGCCGGGCATCCCGGAAAAACAACGGGCGCCCCGTTTGGGGCGCCCGAGGCGTTACTGCGGCACCGTCCGATCAGCGGCGGCGCTTCTTGGCTTCTTCGGCGGCTTCCTGCTGCGCATCCACCACGGCCAGCGCCGTCATGTTGACGATGCGGCGCACGGTGGCGCTGGTGGTCAGGATGTGCACGGGACGCGCGGCGCCCAGCAGGATCGGACCCATCGCGACGCCATTGCTGCCAGTCATCTTCAGCATGTTGTACGTGATGTTGCCGGTGTCCAGGTTGGGCATGACCAGCAGGTTGGCCGGGCCCTTGAGCGTGCTGTCCGGGTAGGCCAGGACACGGATCTTTTCGGACAGGGCGGCGTCGGCGTGCATTTCGCCGTCGACTTCCAGGTCCGGCGCGCGATCCTGCACGATCTGGCGCGCGGCCGACATCTTGCGCGACGATTCCGTGACGCGGCTGCCGAAGTTCGAGTGCGACAGGAGGGCGATCTTGGGCACCACGCCGAAACGCAGCATCTCGTCGGCGGCCTGGATGGTGATGTTGGCGACTTCTTCGGCCGTCGGGTTTTCGTTGACGTGCGTGTCGGTGACGAACAGCGTCTGGTCGGGCAGCATCAGCACGTTCAGGGCGGCGTAGGTCTGGCCTTCCTTCTTGCCGATGATTTCGTCGATGTACTTGAGCTGGTTGTCGTACTTGCTGGCCACGCCGCACAGCAGCGCATCGGCGTCGCCGCGGCGCAGCAGCATCGCGCCGATCAGCGTGTTGTGCTTGCGGATCATCGCCTTGGCGATGGCCGGCGTCACGCCTTCGCGGCCCTTCAACTGGTAGTACGCGTTCCAGGTTTCGTTGAAGCGGCTGTCGTCTTCCGGATCCACGATCTCGAAGTGCTGACCGGCGATGAGGCGCAGGCCGGCCTTCTGGATGCGCATCTCGATGACGGCGGGGCGGCCGATCAGGATCGGGAACGCCAGCTTTTCATCGGCAACCGTCTGCACGGCGCGCAGGACGCGCTCGTCTTCGCCGTCGGCGTAGATGACGCGCTTGGGCGCCTTCTTGGCCTGGGCGAACAGCGGACGCATCAGCTGGCCGGAGTGGTACACGAAGCCCATCAGCTTCTGGCGGTAGGCTTCGATGTCCTCGATGGGGCGGGCAGCCACGCCGGAGTCGGCGGCGGCCTGCGCCACGGCCGGCGCGATCTGGACGATCAGGCGCGGGTCGAAGGGCTTGGGAATGATGTAGTCCGGGCCGAACGACAGTTCCTGGCCGGCGTAGGCGCGGGCCACTTCATCGTTCTGCTCGGCCTGGGCCAGGTCGGCGATGGCCTTGACGCAGGCCAGCTTCATTTCCTCGGTGATGCGCGAGGCGCCGGCATCCATGGCGCCGCGGAAGATGAAGGGGAAGCACAGCACGTTGTTGACCTGGTTCGGGTAGTCCGAACGGCCGGTGGCGATGATGCAGTCGGGGCGCGCGGCCTTGGCGACTTCGGGGCGGATTTCCGGTTCCGGGTTGGCCAGGGCCAGGATCAGCGGGCGGTCGGCCATGGTCTTGACCATGTCGCCGGTCAGCACGCCGGCGGTGGAGCAGCCCAGGAACACGTCGGCGCCGTTGACCACGTCGGCCAGCGTGCGCGCGTCGGTCTTTTGCGCGTAGCGCTTCTTGTTGGCCTCCATGTTCTCGTCGCGGCCGTCCCAGATGACGCCGCGCGAGTCCACCACGTAGATGTTTTCGCGCTTGATGCCCAGGTGGACCAGGAGGTCCAGGCAGGCGATGGCGGCGGCGCCGGCGCCGGAGCAGGCCAGCTTGACCGAGCCGATGTCCTTGTTCACGACCTTCAGGCCGTTCAGGATGGCGGCCGACGAGATGATCGCGGTGCCGTGCTGGTCGTCGTGGAAGACGGGGATCTTCATGCGCTCGCGCAGCTTCTTCTCGATGTAGAAGCACTCGGGCGCCTTGATGTCTTCAAGGTTGACGCCGCCCAGCGTGGGCTCGAGCGCGGCGATGATGTCGACGAGCTTGTCCGGATCGTTCTCGGCCAGCTCGATGTCGAACACGTCGATGCCGGCGAATTTCTTGAAGAGGCAACCCTTGCCTTCCATCACGGGCTTGGCGGCCAGGGGGCCGATGTTGCCCAGGCCCAGCACGGCGGTGCCGTTGGTGATCACGCCCACCAGGTTGCCGCGCGAGGTGTACTTCGAGGCCGCGTCGTCGCCCTGGTCGAAAATGGCCATGCAAGCCGCAGCCACGCCGGGGGAGTAGGCCAGGGACAGGTCGTCCTGGTTGGCCAGGGTCTTGGTCGGGGTGACCGAGATTTTGCCGGGGGTGGGATAGGCGTGGTAGTCCAACGCCAGTTTGGTGAGAGTTTCGTCCATGGGATCGGGGCCTGAAAGGGCTAACGGAAAAAAACGGAGATAGAAAACGGGGATGACAAAACAAGGCGGGCTCGCGGCCCGCCGTATTCTTTGCGAAATGCATAGGGAACACCCGTATTTCACCAGAAAGCGCGGGTGCTTGGTTGCTGCAGTGCAGCGAGCGTTCGCTTTTGATCAAGCAGAAGCGAACGCCGCCTCGGTCGGCCGGATGAGTCTGGGCGGATGAGCGGTGAGGAAAGCGGCCTAGATTTCCCAGGGAGGGGATTGGCGGCTGGCGGCGTTGAGTTTCTGGCGCAGCGCGCGCGCGTCGTCCTGACGGTCAAGGCTGTCCAGCGCATACAGCGTGATCCAGTCCGCGCTCACCTCGAAGAAATCGCGCAGTTGGGCGCGGGTGTCGCTGCGGCCGAAGCCGTCCGTGCCCAGCGTGCGGTAGGGCGCCGGCACCCAGGCGCGGATCTGTTCGGGCACCGCGCGCACGTAGTCGCTGGCGGCGATGACCGGCGCGTCGCTGCCCGCCAGGCACGTGCGCACCCAGTCGTCGTCCGCGCCGGCTTCCAGGCCCAGCACGCGCGCGCGCTCGGCCTGGCGCCCGCTGCGGGCCAGTTCCGAGAAGCTGGTGACGCTCCAGACTTCCGCGTCCACGCCGTATTCGTCATGCAGGCGGGCAGCGGCCGTCTCGGCCTCGCGCAGCATGGGGCCGGCGCCCAGCAGCCGCACCTGGGCCTTGCCGCGCGCCGGCCGCAGCCGGTAGAGGCCACGCAGGATGCCCGCGCGGGTTTCGGGATCCTGCGGCATGTCGGGCTGCGCCAGGTTCTCGTTGGTGACGGTCAGGTAGAAGAACTCATCGCGCTGCTCGTCCAGCATGCGGCGCATGCCGTGATCCACAATGACGGCCACCTCATAGGCGTAGGCCGGATCGTAGGCGCGGCAGTTGGGCACGGCGGCGGCCATGACGTGGCTGGAGCCGTCCTGATGCTGCAGTCCTTCGCCGCCCAGCGTCGTGCGGCCGGAGGTCGCCCCGATCAGGAAGCCGCGCGCGCGCTGGTCGGCGGCGGCCCAGATCAGGTCGCCGATGCGCTGGAATCCGAACATCGAGTAATAGATATAGAACGGCAGCATCGGCAGGCCGTTGACCGAATAGCTGGTGCCGGCGGCGGTCCATGACGAGATGGCGCCGGCCTCGGTGATGCCTTCTTCCAGGATCTGTCCGTCGCGGGCCTCGCGGTAGTACAGCACCGAGCCGATGTCCTCGGGCTCGTAGAGCTGGCCCTGCGCGGAATAGATGCCGATCTGCCGGAACAGGTTGGCCATGCCGAAGGTGCGGGCCTCGTCCGCGACGATGGGCACGATGCGCGGCCCCACCGTGGTGTCCTTGAGCAGGGCGGTGAGCATGCGCACGATGGCCATCGTGGACGACATTTCCTTGCCGTCGGCAGCCAGCGCAAAGCGCGCCCACTGATCGGCCGGCGGCGGCGCCAGGCGCGGCGCCTCGGCATTGCGGCGCGGGATGTACCCGCCCAACGCGGCGCGGCGCGCCTGCAGGTGGCGCATTTCGGCGCTGTCGTCGGCGGGACGATAGAACTTCAGGGCCAGGCAGTCGGCATCGGAGATCGGCAGGGCGAAGCGGTCGCGGAAGGCGAGCAGGGCTTCGTCGTCCAGCTTCTTCTGCTGGTGCGTGGTCATCTTGCCCTGGCCCGCCGCGCCCATGCCGAAACCCTTCTTGGTCTGCGCCAGGATGACGGTGGGCTGCCCGCGGTGGCGCACCGCGCGGTGGTAGGCGGCATGGATCTTCACCATGTCGTGGCCGCCGCGGTGCAGGCGGTCGATGGCCTCGTCCGACCAGTCGGCCACCAGCGTGGCCAGCTCCGGGTTCTGGTTGAAGAAATGGGCGCGGTTGAAGGCGCCATCGTTGGCCGCGAAGGTCTGGAACTGGCCGTCGACGGTGTTGGCGAAGGCGCGGGCCAGCGCGCCGCCGGTGTCCCGGCGTAGCAGCGCGTCCCAGTCGCCGCCCCAGACAAGCTTGATGACGTTCCAGCCCGCGCCAGCGTACAGGGTTTCCAGCTCGTCGATGATGCGGCCGTTGCCGCGCACCGGGCCGTCCAGGCGCTGCAGGTTGCAGTTGACGACGAAGATCAGGTTGTCGAGCTTTTCGCGCGCGGCCAGCGTCAGGGCGGCGATGGATTCGGGCTCGTCCATTTCGCCGTCGCCGAAGATGCCCCAGACCTTGCGGTCGCCGCCGGGCACCAGCGAACGGTGCTCCAGGTAGCGCGTGAATCGCGCCTGGTAGATGGCGTTGATGGGACCGATGCCCATGGACCCGGTGGGGAACTGCCAGAAATCCGGCATCAGCCAGGGATGGGGATAAGAGGACAGGCCGCGCAGCCCGCGCGCGGTCGCGGTGATTTCCTGGCGGAAGTGGGCCAGGTCCGCTTCGCCCAGGAAGCCCTCCAGGTAGGCGCGGGCGTAGACGCCGGGCGCCGAGTGGGGCTGCATGTAGACGATGTCGCCGGGGCTGGCGGCCGTGCGCGCGCGGAAGAAGTGGTTGAAGCCGACTTCGAACAGGTCGGCGGCCGACGCGTAGCTGGCGATGTGGCCGCCCAGTTCGCCGTGCGCCTGATTGGCGCGCACCACCATGGCCAGGGCGTTCCAGCGGTTGATGCGGGCGATGCGTTCCTCGACGGCCAGGTTGCCGGGGAAAGGCGGTTCCTGGTCGGCGGGGATGGTGTTCAGGTAGGCGGTGCGGGTCTGGCTGTTGGCGCGCAGCCCCAGGGTGGCGGCGTGGCCCAGCAGGCTGTCCAGCACGTAGCCCGCTCGCCCGGCCCCGTCGGCCTGAAGCAGGGATTGCAGCGCGTCGCGCCATTCGGCGGTCTCGGCGGGATCGGCGTCGTCCGGGAGGGCCGGCGCGGCATGGGGCTGGCGAGGGTCGAGCATGGTGTTGTCGTCTCCTGTTTTACGCCCATGCTAGACCCTTGCCCGTGGCATGGGTAATCAAAATCCAGGGCGAATCCGGCGCGAATCAGCATATTGTGTCGTGAGGTTTTGCCGTTACGGCAGCTTCTACCGTGAAACCCCGCTTACGGCTGGTGACCACTGGGCGGACGCCAAGGCGCTAGAATTCGCGGCTATCAATCGGGAGAAACGGGAGAAACCCATGACTGAACCCATGCGCGTCCCTGCGGAGGTCACCCTGCCGGAACTGACGTTCCGGGGCGTCCTGCTCGGGGCGCTGATCACCGTGATCTTCACCGCCTCCAACGTGTTCCTGGGATTGAAGGTCGGCCTGACGTTTTCCTCCGCCATCCCGGCGGCGGTGATCTCGATGTCGGTCCTGCGCATGTTCAAGGACGCCAACATCCTTGAAAACAATATGGTGCAGACGCAGGCCTCCGCGGCCGGCACGCTGTCCGCCATCATCTTCATCCTGCCGGCCCTGGTCATGATGGGCCATTGGCAAGGCTTTCCGTTCTGGCAGACGCTGGGCATCTGCGCGGCCGGCGGCATGCTGGGCGTGATGTTCACGATTCCGCTGCGCCACGTCATGGTGGTGCAGAGCAACCTGCCCTATCCGGAAGGCGTGGCGGCGGCCGAGATCCTGCGGGTGGGCAGCGCGGAGCGCGAGCAGGACGAGCTGGAATCGGGTTTGCCGCCTGCCGGCAAACCTGCCGCGACCGGCATGGGCGACATCGTGGCCGGCGGCATCGCGGCGGCCGTGGTCAGCTTTGCCGCCAGCGGCCTGCGCGTGCTGGGCGACGGCGTCAGCCGCTGGTTCGAGCTGGGCGGCGCGGTGTTCCGGCTGCCCATGGGCTTCTCGCTGGCGCTGCTGGGCGCGGGCTATCTGATCGGCATCGTGGCGGGCCTGGCGATGCTGACGGGCCTGATCATTTCGTGGGGCATCGCGGTGCCCATCCTGACCGCGATGGGCGACATGCCGGCCGGCGCAACGCTGGCGTCATATGCCACCGGGGTGTGGTCCTCGCAGGTGCGCTTCATCGGCGCGGGCGTCATCGGCGTGGGCGCGATCTGGACGCTGGCGACGCTGTTCGTGCCGATGGCGCGCGGCGTGAAGGCCTCGTTTTCCGCGCTGACCAAGGAAGGCGCGGCTCGCGCCGGCGCCGCGCCGCGCACCGAGCGCGACTTGTCGGCGGGTTGGATATCGGCCGTGACGCTGGTGCTGGTGGTGATCCTGGTCATCACGTTCCAGGTGTTCCTGTCAGGCGTGCCGCTGTCGGCTGGCGCCATCTGGAAGCTGGTGGCCTATGCGGTCCTGTTCGCCTTCGTGTTCGGTTTCCTGGTGGCCGCGGCTTGCGGCTACATGGCGGGCCTGGTGGGCTCCTCGACCAGCCCGATCTCCGGGGTGGGGATCGTCGCCATTGTCTTGGTTTCATTGCTGATGCTGGGCGTCGGCGGCGAGCTGATGGCGATCGAAAACGGCGTGCAGATGGCGATCGCGCTGGCGATCTTCAGCACCTCGGCGGTGGTGGCGGTCGCTTCCATTTCGAACGACAACCTGCAGGACCTGAAAACGGGTTGGCTGGTGGGCGCTACGCCGTGGCGCCAGCAGGTCGCGCTGCTGATCGGCTGCGTGGTGGGCGCGGCGGTGATCTCCCCCGTGCTTGAACTGCTGTACAACGCCTACGGTTTCGCGGACGCGATGCCGCGCGAAGGCATGGACGCATCGCAGGCGCTGTCCGCGCCGCAGGCCACGCTGATGCTGGCGATCACGCGCGGCATCTTCACCCACCAGCTCAACTGGACCATGATCCTGATCGGCATGGCCGTCGGCGTGGGCCTGATCGTGGTGGACGAAATCCTCAAGCGCACTTGCAAGGTCGCGCGCATCCCGGTGCTGGCGGTCGGCATCGGCATCTACCTGCCGCCGACCGTGGCCGCGCCCATCGTGGCGGGCGCGCTGCTGGCCTGGCTGCTGGAACGCGTGCTGCGGCGCCGCGCGGCCGCCGCCGGGCAGCCCTACGACAGCTATGCCGAGGCGGCCAACCGGCGCGGCGTGCTGATTGCGTCCGGGTTGATCGTGGGCGAGAGCCTGGTGGGCGTGCTGATGGCGGCGATCATCGGCGCCGCGGGCACCGAGGCGCCGCTGGCGATCGCGGGCGAAGGCTTCGCCACGACCGCGTCCTACCTGGGGTTGGCGGTATTCGTGCTGGTGGCCGTGCTGTTTTCGCGCCGCGTGCTGCGGCTTTCGTAGCGCGGCTGGCCGGGAGGGCGGTGTCTGACACCCTGGGGAGACGGTCCCCAGGGAATGTCAGTCACCTTCGGCCCGCAGCAGGTCCGACAGCGCGCGGGCGATGACCTTGGTGGCGCGGCGCAGGTCTTCCAGCACGATGCGTTCGTCGCTGCGCTTGGCGTGCGATTCCAGCACCGTGCGCGGGCCGGCGCCATAGATCACGCCGGGTATGCCGGCTTCGGCATAGAGCCGCACGTCGGTGTAGAGCGGTGTGCCCATCGCCGGTATCGGTTCGCCGAAGACCGCTTCTCCATGCTTCTGGATGGCGTGCACCAGCGGTTGCGCGCCGGGCAGGGGGCGCATCGCGTTGGCGAGCAGCAGCCGCTTGATGTCCACGCGGATGCCGGGCTGCGACGCCGCGGCCTCCTCGATGATCCGACGGATGTCGGCCTCGACCTCGACCGCGTTTTCCTCGGGAATCATGCGGCGGTCCAGCTTGAAGCTGACCTTGCCGGGCACCACGTTCGTGTTGGTGCCGCCCTCGATCCGGCCCACGTTCAGATACGGATGCGAGATGCCGGGCACCTGCGACGTGATCTTGCGGTACAGCGCGTTCTGCGCGTAAAGGGCGTTGAGGATGTGGACGGCGCCCTGCAGCGCGTCCACGCCGCTGCTTGGAATGGCGGCGTGGGCCATCTTGCCGTGCACCGTCACTTCCATCTGCAGGCAGCCGTTGTGCGCGGTCACGACTTCATAACTGAAGCCGGCCGCGATCAGCAGGTCGGGCCGGGTCAGGCCCTGCCCGAGCAGCCAGCCGGGTCCCAGCAGGCCGCCGAATTCCTCGTCATAGGTAAAGTGCAGCTCGACCGCGCCGCGCGCCGGCCTGGCCACGGCTTCCAGTGCGCGCACGGCGAAGGTGAAGCTGGCGAAGTCGCTCTTGCTGACCGCGGCGGCGCGGCCGTACAGGCTGCCGTTTTCGATGTCCGCGCCGTAGGGGTCGTGGGTCCAGCCGTCGCCGGGCGGCACCACGTCGCCGTGGGCATTGAGCGCGATGCGCGGGCCGGCGCCGCCATACTCGCGGCGCACGATGAGGTTGGTGATGGACTGCATGCCGTAGTCCGCGACCGCCTGGGCCGGCACGGGATGCGCTTCGGCCTCGAGGCCGAACGCCTGCAGCAGTTGCGCGGTGCGCGCGGCGTGCGGCGCGTTGTTGCCGGGCGGCGTGTCGGTGGGCACGCGCACCAGTTCCTGCAGGAAGCGGACTTCTTCGTCGAAATGGGCGTCCACCCAGGCGTCAAGTCGGGCGTAGTCGGTCATGGTTTTACGTCGTGGTTTCGTTGGATAGCGCATCCAGCAGGCCGAGCATGGCCTGCGCGGCAAGTTCGATGTCGTCGCTGGTGGTGGATTCGCGGGGGTTGTGGCTGATGCCGTTGTTCTGGCCGCGCACGAACAGCATGGCCTGGGGCATGATCTCGTGCAGCTTCATGGCGTCGTGGCCCGCGCCGCTGGGCATGCGGTGCACGGGCACGCCCAGGGCGTCCACCGCGCGTTCCCAACGCTGCTGCCAGCGCGGGTCGCTGGGCGCGGCGGCGGCGCGCATGGTTTCCTCGATCGCGTAGCGCAGGCCGCGCCGCTGGCAGATGGCGGCCAGCTCGGCCAGCACGTCGTCCACCAGCGCGTCGCGCTGCGCATCGCTGGGCGCGCGCAGGTCCAGGCTGAAACGGCATTCGCCCGGCACGACATTGATCGACCCGCTGGGGACCTCGAACATGCCCACGGTGCCGACCGAGTCGCCATCGCTGGCGGCGCGCCGTTCGACGTAGAGCGCCAGTTCGGCGGCGGCCACGGCCGCGTCGCGCCGGCGGTCCATGGGCGTGGTGCCCGCGTGGCTGGCCAGTCCCAGGATCTGCACCTGGTGCCGCACGCAGCCATTGATGGACGTGACGACGCCCAGCGGCAGGCCCAGTTCATACAGGACGGGCCCCTGTTCGATGTGCACCTCGACAAAGCCCAGGTAGGCGGCCGGATCGCGCCGCAGCGCCGCGATGCCGTCGATATCGAGGCCGGCGTGCGCCATGGCCTCGCGCATCGTGACGCCGTCGGCATCCTTCTGGTCCAGCCATCCGGGGTTGAAGCCGCCGATCAGCGCGCCCGATCCCAGGAAGGTGGCCCGGTAGCGCTGGCCTTCTTCTTCGGCGAAGGCGATCACTTCGATATCGAACGACAGGCGCCGGCCCTGCCGGTGCAGCGCGCGCACACACGCCATGGGCACGAAGATCCCGAGCCGCCCGTCGTACTTGCCGGCATTGCGCACGGTGTCGTAGTGGCTGCCGGTCATGAGGACGGGCGCGTCGGCCCGGTCGGCGCGGTAGCGGCCGACCACGTTGCCGACCGCGTCGATCCCGACCTCGTCAAAGCCGCAGTCCCGCATCCATTGCGACAGGCGCGCGGCGCAGGCCCGGTGCGCGTCGGTCAGGTACGTGACCGTGAGCTGGCCCTTTTCGGCGTAGCCGGGATCGCTGTAGGCGCTGAGCGCTTCGTGCCAGTCCCAGATGTCGTTGCCTAGCGCGGGTTCGCCAAAACGCGCGCGCAGACGCAGTTCGGCCATCCGGTGCAATTGGCGCAGCGCTTCTTGCGGTTCGGCGTCAGGGGGATTGTCCAGGCGCCGCGACAGGTCTTCCAGGAGGCTTGCCCCGTCCAGCGGCGTGCCGCGGGGGCCGCGATCGGCGGCGATGAATCCGAAGCCGAAGCGGGCCGCGTATTGCGCCGTGAGCTGCGCCAGGCGCTCGGCGTGCGCCGCATCGGCGCCGGGCAGCGGCCCGAAGGCGGGCTGGGCGCGCAGCAATGCCAGGCGCGTGTCAAGGCTGGCGCCGTCCACCGCCTGGCGCAGGCGCTGGCGCAGGTCGGCGACGGACCGGAAGGGTCGCGAGCGCAGCGCCTGCTCGGCGACCCAGGGCGCGTGCGGGTACAGATCGGCAAGCTGCGCCTGGGCCTGGGCAGCCGGGGCGGCGTTGAGATCGTCTAGGAGGTCGGCCATGTGGGTCCTGTTCAACGGGCGGGATCAAAAGGGTGCGTGGTTTTCCAGTGGCGCGCGATGTCCAGGCGTCGGCATACCCAGACGCGGTCGTGGCGCGCGATGTGGTCCAGGAATCGCTGCAGCGCGACGATGCGCCCGGGCCGGCCCAGCAGGCGGCAGTGCATGCCGATGCTGAGCATCTTGGGCGATTCGTCGCCCTCGGCGTAGAGCGCGTCGAAGCTGTCTTTCATGTACTTGAAGAAGGGCTCGGCGTGCGAGTAGCCCTGCGGCAGCGCGAAGCGCATGTCGTTGCAGTCCAGCGTGTAGGGCACGATGAGTTGCGGCGCGACCGAGCCGTCGGTCTTGCGCACTTGCATCCAGAACGGCAGGTCGTCGCCGTAGTAGTCGCTGTCGTACTCGAAGCCGCCGTAATCGGCCACCAGCCGGCGCGTGCGGGGGCTGTCGCGTCCCGTGTACCAGCCCAGCGGACGCGTGCCGGTCAGCGCCGTGATGGCGTCCATGGCCAGGCGCATGTGCTCGCGTTCCGTGGCTTCGTCCACGTCCTGATAGTGGATCCAGCGCCAGCCATGGCAGGCGATCTCGTGGCCCAGTTCGACGAACGCGGCGGCGAGGTCGGGATGGCGCTGCAGGGCCATCCCGACGCCGAACACGGTCAGCGGCAATTGCCGCTTTTCGAATTCGCGCAGGATCCGCCACACGCCGGCCCGCGAGCCATATTCATAGATGCCCTCCATGCTGAGATGGCGGTCCGGGTAGCTTGCCGGATTGAACATCTCGGACAGGAACTGCTCCGATCCCGCGTCGCCATGCAACACGCTGTTTTCGCCGCCTTCTTCGTAATTCAGGACGAACTGCACGGCGATGCGCGCGTTGCCCGGCCATCGGGCGTGGGGAGGATTGCGTCCGTATCCGATGAGGTCGCGGGGGTAGGGCAGCGTGGCGTCGTAGGCGGGCATCGGCGGGGCAGCGCAGGGCGGGCGGCTAGGGGAAGGAGGGACCGGCGGCCTGGCGGTTTGCCGGTGTTGCATCGGTCTTGCACGGACTCTTTCATGTATACAAAGTATGTACATCAAATACCAGAGATGGGCCACCCGAGATTGCCCTAGCCATCGCCCTGGATGGCGAATTCCGGTGAATTCCGTCGATCACGCGGGGGGCGCTTGCCCGCCTTTGAACAACGCCGCGCCCATGAAATCGATAAAGACCCGCAGCTTCGGCGCGAGGTGCTTGCTCGATGGCCACAGCAGCCGGAAGGTGCCTTCATGCTGGACGTGCCGGTCCAGCACCGATACCAGGTCGCCCCGTTCCAGCGACGGCCGGACCAGGAAGTCGGGCAGGCACGCGATGCCCAGGCCCGCCAGCGCGACATCCAGCAGGGCCGCGGACGTGTTGCAGGTCATCGAGACCGGCAGCGCCCATTCCGGCGCGTCGGGGGCGCGCGTCAAGGGCCAGGGTTCGAGTTTTCCGGTGCTGGGAAATTTGTGCTGCAGACAGGCGTGATGCGCCAGGTCGGCGGGGGACGCAGGCGTTCCGCGAGCTGCCAGGTAGGCGGGCGACGCGACGAGCAGCAGCCGATACGTGCCGACCGGACGCGACACCAGGCGCGAGTCGGTGGGCTCGCCGGTGCGCATGACGACGTCGAAGCCCTCGTTGATCACGTCGACCAGGCGGTCCGAAAAATCCACGTCCAGCTCGATGGCGGGGTATCGGTGCATGAAGTCGGTCAGCGCCGGCATGATCAGCATGCCCACCAGAGGCAGGCTGATACGCAGCCGGCCGCCAGGCGCTTGCCGGGTTTCGGACAGTTCGAGCTCGGCCGATTCGACTTCGCACAGAATGCGGCGGCAACGCTCGAGGAACAGCGCACCCTCGGCGGTCAGCGTGATGCTGCGTGTGCTGCGATGGAACAGACGCACGCCCAGCCGCGCTTCCAGCCGGCAGATGCCCTTGCCCACCGTGGACGAGGACACGCCGAGGCTGCGGGCCGCCTCGGAAAAATTTCGCGTTTCGGCGGCCTGCACGAAGAAGGCAATGGCGCTCAGGGATTCGACCATGCTGGATTAAGGAAAATTTGTCGGAATTGTTTTGAACATTAGCATTATTGTCGCGAGCCCCTCTGGAGGCGACCATGGCTGCCTTCGATCAACCCGTCCAGCCCGGCGCCCACAGTCAGCGCGGGCCGGGCTTCAAAAAGGCAGAGCATGACCAGTTCAACAACCCGGATTCCCGAGGGCGGCGCGGATGGGGCGCGCCTGCCGATTGCATCGCTGCTGGCGCTGGCGTTGGCAGGTTTCATCACGATCCTGACCGAAGCGCTGCCGGCGGGCCTGCTGCCGCAGATCAGCGCCGGGCTGGGCATTTCCGAAGCGATGGCCGGCCAGATGGTGACCGTCTACGCCATCGGCTCGCTCGTGGCGGCGATCCCCCTGACCGCCGCGACGCAGGGCGTGCGCCGGCGACGGTTGCTGCTGGCGGCGATTGGCGGATTCGTCATCGCCAATACCGTCACCACGGTATCCACGCGCTTTGAATGGATCATGGCGGCGCGTTTCCTGGCGGGCGTGTCGGCCGGGCTGCTGTGGGCGCTGGCGGCAGGCTACGCCGCCCGCATGGTGCCGGAGCGCCAGAAAGGGCGCGCCATCGCGATTGCCATGGTCGGCACGCCCCTGGCGTTGTCTCTCGGCGTGCCGGCAGGCACGTTTCTGGGCAACCTGGTGGGCTGGCGGTCGTGTTTCGGCATCATGAGCGCGTTGGCGCTGATCCTGATGGCGTGGGTGCGCGTGCAGGTGCCGGACTTCGCCGGGCAGGCGGCCGGCGAGCGGGCGCCGATGCGGCGCGTCTTCACGACGCCGGGCGTTCGCGCGGTGCTGTTCGTGGTGTTCGCGTTCGTCCTGGCGCACAACATTCTCTACACCTACGTTGCGCCCTTCCTGGCCGCGGCAGGCATGGGGGATCGCACGGACGCGATGCTGCTGGTGTTCGGCCTTTCGTCCTTGCTGGGACTGTGGGTCATCGGCGTTCTCATCGACACCCATCTGCGCGCGCTGACGCTGGCCAGCACGGCGTTGTTCGCCTTGTCCGCGCTGGCCCTGGGCGTGCGCGGCGATGAACCCGTCGTGGTGATCGTGGCCGTGGTCGCATGGGGCCTGGCTTTCGGGGGCGCGCCGACGCTGTTCCAGACCGCGATCGCGCATACCGCCGGCGGTGCGGCCGACGTGGCGCAGTCGATGCTGGTCACGGCCTGGAACCTGGCGATTGCGGGCGGAGGGATCGTCGGGGGCGTCCTGCTCGCCCGCGCGGGCGTCGCCGCCTTCTCGCCCGCGCTGCTGGCACTGCTGGCCGCGACGCTGGTGGTGGCGGGCGCGGCCAGCCGTCACGGCTTTCCCGGGCAGCGCGGGCGAGGCGCAGGCCTTACCGCAGATCCCCGCAGGGCCACCCCGTAACGCCGAAGCCGCCGTTATCCGTTGCGGTAGAGAAAGCTGTAGGCGTTGATCGCCGGCACCCCTCCCAGGTGCGCATACAGAACCTTCGATCCGGCGGGAATCTCGCCTTTGCGGATGATGTCCATCATCCCCTGCATGGATTTTCCTTCGTACACGGGGTCGGTCATCATGCCTTCCAGCCGGGCGCAGGTGCGGATGGCGTCGTTGGTTTCGGGCGAGGGCAGGCCGTAGGCCGGATAGGCATAGCGCGTGTCCAGCACCACGTCCTTGTCTTCGATCGGCTTTTCAAGTCCCACCAGATCGGCGGTGCGCCGCGCGATGCGCAGGATCTGGGCCCGTGTCTGGTCGGGCGTGGCCGACGCGTCGATGCCGATGACGCGGTCGGCGCGCCCGTCGGCCGCAAAGCCCACGACCATGCCGGCCTGGGTGCTGCCCGTGACCGCGCAGACGACGATGTAGTCGAACTTGAAACCCAGCTCGGCTTCCTGGCGCCGCACTTCCTCGGCAAAGCCCACGTAGCCCAGCCCGCCCAGTTCATGGTCCGAGGCGCCCGCCGGAATCGCATAGGGCTTGCCGCCGCGCCGTCTGACGTCTTCCAGCGCCTCTTCCCAGCTCTGGCGAAAGCCGATGTCGAAACCCTGGTCCACCAGCCGCACGTCCGCGCCCATCAGGCGGCTCATCATGATGTTGCCGACGCGGTCGTAGACCGCGTCCGAATAATCCACCCAGTTCTCCTGGACCAGCACGCAGGCCAAGCCCAGCTTGGCGGCCACCGCCGCGACCATGCGGGTGTGGTTGGACTGGATGCCGCCGATGGTGACGAGCGTGTCGCAGCCTTGCTCCAACGCCTGCGGGATCAGGTATTCGAGCTTGCGCAGCTTGTTGCCGCCGAAGGCCAGGCCGCTGTTGCAGTCCTCGCGCTTGGCGTAGATCTCGACCTTGCCGCCCAGGTGCTGGGACAGGCGGTCGAGCTTTTCAATGGGGGTGTCGCCGAAGGTCAGGCGATGGCGGGGGAAACGTTGCAGATCCATGGGGGCTCCTGGTGATCCTGGCAGGGTCCGCGCCAGCGGCGGGACTTGCAAAAATCATAGAAATCATGGGGTTGTGGGGTCAATTGCGTATTTTTTTAAATCGTTAAATCAAAAAATCGTTCATACCGATTAATGGATTTATTATTTCGAAAACAAAATCCGCCACGAAATATTATTTTCAGGGACGTATCGCATGACCGCCGTTTTCACGCTGGACCGCATCGACCGGCAGATCCTGCGCATCCTCCAGGAGGACGCGCAGATCACCAACCTGGACCTGAGCGCGCGCGTGCACCTGAGTCCGGCCGCGTGCCTGCGGCGCGTCGAACGGCTAAGGAGCGAAGGCGTCATCAGAAAGACCGTGGCGCTGCTGGAGCCCGCCGACGTGGACATGGCCACGCTGGTCATCGTGGGCGTGGTGCTGGACCGCTCCACGCCCGATTCGTTCACCGACTTCGAGGAAGCGGCCAAGGGCATCAGCGGCTGCCTGGAATGCCATCTGGTCGCGGGGGAGTTCGACTACTTCCTCATGCTGCGCATACGGGATCTTGAACGCTTCAACAAGCTGCATGCGGGCGAGATCATCAAGCTGCCTGGCGTACGCCAGATCCGCACGTTTTTTGTCCTGAAAGAGATCATGTCGACCACCGCGCTTCCGGTTTGACGCGGCTTAAATGCAACACTTGGCTTTCATGCAAATCAAAATGACGCGCTGCGGCATTTTGGATTGCCAGATTTTGGTGGCGCGTAGACGGCGCAATGCCAGGGGTTCAATGGACATTCCGATGCCGCATGAAAGCATTCCGAAAGCGCTTTGCGCGGCACAAAATTGGCGGAAGACGCCCGTAAACTCAAAGGGTTATACTCTTCGACCATAGGCTTTCAGGGCTTGTACGCGCCTTCTGCCCCTGCTATCCGCTTAACGGGAAGCCCGTGTCGCGGAAGGTTTTCCTGCATCGTATCGAGTGAAGCACTCGTAAAGGTGAAGCGATATGTCTTCGGAAATAGAATCTCTATCCACGTCTTACCTCTTTGGGGGTAATGCCCCCTATGTCGAGGAGCTTTACGAAGCCTACCTCGATAACCCCGGTTCGGTTCCTGACAACTGGCGCGAATATTTCGACCAATTGCAGCACGCTCCCGCGACCGACGGCCAGGAATCCACCCGCGACCAGGCCCACGCTCCCATCGTCGAATCGTTCGCCCAGCGCGCCAAGGCCAATGCCTTCGTGCAACGCGCCGCCGAACCCGACCTGAGCGTCGCCAGCAAGCAAGTGTCGGTGCAATCGCTGATTGCCGCCTACCGCTCGCTGGGCTCGCGCTGGGCCGACCTGGATCCGCTCAAGCGCCAGGAACGTCCGCCGATCCCCGAACTCGATCCCGCCTTCTACGGCCTGACCGAAGCCGATCTGGACCAGACCTACTCGGCCACCAACACGTACTTCACGACCGCCAGCACGATGACGCTGCGCGACATCCTGAAGGCGCTGCGCGACACGTACTGCCGCAGCATCGGTGCAGAATTCACCCACATCTCCGACCCCGCCGCCAAGCGCTGGATCCAGGAACGCCTGGAAACGACGCTGGGCGCGCCCACGTACACGGCGGAAGAAAAGCGCCACATCCTGCAGCAGCTCACCGAGTCCGAAGGACTGGAACGCTTCCTGCACACCAAGTACGTCGGCCAGAAGCGCTTCTCGCTGGAAGGCGGCGAAAGCTTCATCGCCTCGATGGACGAAGTGGTCAACCACGCCGGTGAAAACGGCGTCCAGGAAATCGTGGTCGGCATGGCTCACCGCGGCCGCCTGAACCTGCTCGTGAACATCATGGGCAAGATGCCCGGCGACCTGTTCGCCGAGTTCGAAGGCAAGCACGCCGAAGGCCTGACCGACGGCGACGTGAAGTACCACAACGGCTTCTCCAGCGACCTGTCCACGCGCGGCGGCCCCGTCCACCTGTCGCTGGCGTTCAACCCGTCGCACCTTGAAATCGTCAACCCCGTCGTCGAAGGCAGCGCCCGCGCTCGCCAGGAACGCCGCGGCGATGCCGAAGGCAAGCAAGTGCTGCCGGTGCTGGTGCACGGCGACGCGGCCTTTGCCGGCCAGGGCGTCGTGATGGAAACCCTGAACCTGGCCCAGACGCGCGGCTACGGTACGGGCGGCACCCTGCACATCGTCATCAACAACCAGATCGGCTTTACCACGTCCGACCCGCGCGACTCGCGTTCGACGCTGTATTGCACCGACGTGGTCAAGATGATCGAAGCCCCGGTGTTCCACGTCAACGGCGACGACCCCGAAGCCGTGGTGTTCGTCACCAAGCTGGCCCTGGACTACCGCCTGCAGTTCCGCCACGACGTCGTCGTGGACATCGTCTGCTTCCGCAAGCTGGGCCACAACGAGCAAGACACCCCGTCGCTGACGCAGCCCCTGATGTACAAGCGCATCGGCCACCACCCCGGCACGCGCAAGCTGTACGCCGACAAGCTGACCACGCAAGGCGTGCTGGCCGAAGGCGAAGCCGATCAGCTCGTCAAGGACTACCGCCAGCTCATGGAAGACGGCCAGCGCACCATCGAACCGGTGCTGACTGACTACAAGAGCAAGTACGCCATCGACTGGTCGCCGTTCCTGGGCGCCAAGTGGACCGACCAGGCCGACACCGCCGTGCCGCTGGCTGAACTCAAGCGCATCGGCGAACGCATCACCACCGTGCCGGAAGGCTTCACGGTGCACCCGCTGGTCGCCAAGCTGCTGAACGACCGCCGCACCATGGCCAAGGGCGAAATGAACCTGGACTGGGGCATGGGCGAACACCTCGCCTTCGCGACCCTGGTGTCCTCGGGCTACGCCATCCGCATCACCGGCCAGGACTCGGGCCGCGGCACGTTCACGCACCGCCACGCCGTGCTGCACGACCAGAACCGCGAACGCTGGAACGACGGCACCTACATCCCGCTGCAGAACGTGTCGGAAGGCCAAGCGCCGTTCACCGTCATCGACTCCGTGCTGTCCGAAGAGGCGGTGCTGGGCTTTGAATACGGCTACTCCAGCGCCGAGCCCAACACGCTGACCATCTGGGAAGGCCAGTTCGGCGACTTCGTCAACGGCGCCCAGGTCGTGATCGACCAGTTCATCAGCTCCGGCGAAGCCAAGTGGGGCCGCCAGTCGGGCCTGACCCTGATGCTGCCGCACGGCTACGAAGGCCAGGGCCCCGAGCACTCGTCGGGCCGCATCGAGCGCTTCCTGCAGCTGTGCGCCGACAACAACATGCAAGTGGTCCAGCCGACCTCTGCCTCGCAGATCTTCCACGTTCTGCGCCGCCAGATGATCCGCCCGTTCCGCAAGCCGCTGGTGCTGTTCACGCCGAAGTCGCTGCTGCGCAACAAGGACGCGGGTTCGCCCCTGACCGACCTGGCCGGCGGCAGCTTCCGCCCGGTCATCGGCGAGGTCGACGAGGCCATCGACGCCAGCAAGGTCAAGCGCGTGCTGGCTTGCTCGGGCAAGGTGTACTACGACCTGGTCAACGCCCGCCGCGAGCGTGGCGCCGACCACGTCGCCATCGTCCGTGTCGAGCAGCTCTATCCGTTTGCGCACAAGTCGTTCGAAGCCGAACTGCGCAAGTATCCGAAGGCCACCGAAGTCATCTGGGTGCAGGACGAACCCCAGAACCAAGGCGCCTGGTTCTACGTTCAGCATCACGTGTACGAGAACATGGTCGAAGGCCAGAAGCTGGGCTACGCAGGCCGTGCCGCGTCGGCATCGCCGGCCGTGGGCTACCTGGCCAAGCACCAGGAGCAGCAGAAGGCCCTGATCGAAACGGCCTTCGCGCCCAAGTTCAAGGTCATGTTGACGAAGTAACCTTTACTTGATGCACGCGCCGCGGGCGGCAAGCGTTCCGGAACCCCGTTTCGAACCTTGCCGCGCCGCGTGACAAGAACACACTCTCTACGGAATAAACAAAATGGCTATTACCGACGTCGTCGTTCCCCAACTTTCCGAATCCGTCTCCGAAGCGACCCTGCTGACCTGGAAGAAGCAGCCCGGCGCTGCCGTTGAAGCGGACGAAATCCTGATCGAAGTCGAAACCGACAAGGTCGTGCTGGAAGTGCCGGCCCCCGCCTCGGGCGTGCTGTCCGAAATCGTCAAGGGCGATGGCAGCACCGTGACCTCCGGCGAAGTCCTGGCCCGCATCGACACGGCCGCCAAGGCTGGCGCCGCCGCCACCGCGCCCGCCGAAGCCCCCAAGGCCGCTGAACAAGCCGCCGCCGCGCCGGCCCCCGCCGCTGCTGCCCCGGCCTCGACGGCCGCCGCCGGCGTCGCGTCGCCCGCCGCCTCCAAGATCCTGGCCGAGAAGGGCGTTGACGCCGCTTCCGTGGCCGGCACCGGCCGCGACGGCCGCGTGACCAAGGGCGACGCCCTGGCCGCCAGCGCGCAGCCCAAGGCCGCGCCCGCCAAGGCTGCCGCCGCGCCCGCCCCGACCACGCTGTCGCTGGACGGCCGTCCGGAACAGCGCGTGCCGATGAGCCGCCTGCGCGCCCGCATCGCCGAGCGCCTGCTGCAATCGCAACAGGAAAACGCGATCCTGACGACGTTCAACGAAGTCAACATGCAGGCCGTGATCGACCTGCGCGCCAAGTACAAGGACAAGTTCGAAAAGGAACACGGCATCAAGCTGGGCTTCATGTCGTTCTTCGTCAAGGCCGCCGTTGCCGCGCTGAAGAAGTACCCGCTGATCAACGCCTCGATCGACGGCAAGGACATCATCTACCACGGCTACTTCGACATCGGTATCGCTGTCGGCAGCCCGCGTGGCCTGGTGGTGCCGATCCTGCGCAACGCCGACCAGCTGTCCATCGCTGAAATCGAAAAGACCATCGCCGACTTCGGCCGCCGCGCCGCTGACGGCAAGCTGGGCATCGAAGAAATGACCGGTGGCACGTTCTCGATTTCCAACGGCGGCGTGTTCGGTTCGATGCTGTCGACCCCGATCATCAACCCGCCGCAATCGGCCATCCTGGGCGTGCACGCCACCAAGGATCGCGCCGTCGTCGAAAACGGCCAGATCGTCATCCGCCCGATGAACTACCTGGCCCTGTCCTACGACCACCGCATCATCGACGGCCGCGAAGCCGTGCTGGGCCTGGTCGCCATGAAGGACGCCCTGGAAGATCCGCAGCGCCTGTTGCTGGACCTGTAATCTCGACGCCCCTGGCCGGCGCCGCGCGCGACCCGCAAGTCGCGCGGCGCCCGGGCCGGCTCCCCGCCGGCCCGCAGCACGACCACGCTGGGCAGGAAGTGCGCTTCTTCATCCCTCATTCGCGAGAACACTATGTCCAAACAATTTGACGTCGTCGTGATCGGCGCAGGCCCCGGCGGCTACATCGCCGCCATCCGCGCCGCGCAGCTCGGCATGTCGGTCGCCTGCATCGACGCCTGGCAGAATGGCCAAGGCGGCCCGGCTCCCGGCGGCACCTGCACCAACGTCGGCTGCATCCCGTCCAAGGCGCTGCTGCAATCGTCCGAACACTTCGAGCAGGCCAACCACCACTTCGCCGAGCACGGCATCGAAGTCAAGGGCGTCAGCCTGAAGCTCGACACGCTGATCGGCCGCAAGAACACGGTGGTCAAGCAGAACAACGACGGCATCCTGTACCTGTTCAAGAAGAACAAGGTCACGTTCTTCCACGGCAAGGGCGCGTTCAGCGGCCAGGTGGAAGGCGGCTGGGCCATCAAGGTCACCGGCACCGCCGAGGAAGACCTGGTTGCCAAGCACGTCGTGGTCGCCACGGGCTCGTCGGCGCGTGAGCTGCCCGGCCTGCCGTTCGACGAAAAGGTCGTGCTGTCCAACGACGGCGCCCTGAACATCGGCGCCGTGCCCAAGACGCTGGGCGTCATCGGCGCCGGCGTGATCGGCCTGGAAATGGGCAGCGTGTGGCGCCGCCTGGGTTCCGACGTCACCATCCTGGAAGCGATGCCGGAATTCCTGGCCGCCGCCGACCAGCAAGTGGCCAAGGAAGCCCTGAAGGCCTTCACCAAGCAAGGCCTGAACATCCAGATGGGCGTCAAGATCGGTGAGATCAAGGCGACCGCCAAGTCGGTGACCGTGCCTTACGTCGACGCCAAGGGCGCCGAGCAGAAGCTGGTCGTGGACAAGCTGATCGTCTCGATCGGCCGCGTGCCCTACACCGGCGGCCTGAACGCCGACGCCGTGGGCCTGAAGCTGGACGAACGCGGCTTCGTGGCCGTGGACGGCGACTGCAAGACCAACCTGCCGAACGTCTGGGCGGTGGGCGACGTGGTGCGCGGCCCGATGCTGGCGCACAAGGCCGAAGAAGAAGGCGTGGCGGTTGCCGAGCGCATCGCCGGCCAGCACGGCCACGTCAACTTCGACACCGTGCCGTGGGTCATCTACACCTCGCCGGAAATCGCCTGGGTCGGCAAGACCGAGCAGCAGCTCAAGGCCGAAGGCCGCGAGTACAAGGCCGGCAGCTTCCCGTTCCTGGCCAACGGCCGCGCCCGCGCGCTGGGCGACACCACCGGCTTTGCCAAGGTGATCGCCGATGCCAAGACCGATGAAGTCCTGGGCGTGCACATCGTGGGCCCGATGGCCTCGGAACTGATCTCGGAAGCCGTGACCATCATGGAATTCCGCGGCGCCGCCGAAGACATCGCCCGCATCTGCCACGCGCACCCGACGCTGTCGGAAGCCGTGAAGGAAGCCGCTCTGGCCGTGGACAAGCGCGCGCTGAACTTCTAAGCCGCGCTTGACCTCTGCAAGACCGGGGCGGGTTCCAGGACCCGCCCTTTTCTTTATTGCCCTGTTGTTTCTCGCCTTTTTTCATTCAGCCTGATCCGGTTCCCACATGAACGTCAGCGAATACTACGAACACGCCTTGGCCGAACGCGGCTACAAGCCCGACGAAGCGCAGAAGAAGGCGATCGACCGCTTGCAGCGCTATTACGACGAATGGGTCAAGTTCAAGTCGATGCGCTCGAACGCGCTCAAGAAGCTGTTGAACCGTCCCGACGTGCCCCGGGGCGTCTATCTGTGGGGCGGCGTGGGCCGCGGCAAGAGCTTCCTGATGGATGCCTTCTACGCCACCGTGCCGGTCGTGCGCAAGACGCGCCTGCACTTTCACGAATTCATGCGCGGCGTGCACCGCGAGCTGGAGGAAGTGAAGGGCATGCAGGATCCGCTGGACGAGGTCGCCAAGCGTGTGGCCAAGCGCTACCGGCTGATCTGCTTCGATGAATTCCACGTGTCCGATGTGGCGGACGCGATGATCCTGCACCGCCTGCTGCTCAAGCTGTTCGAATACGGCACGTCCTTCGTGATGACGTCCAACTACGAACCGTCCACGCTGTACACCGACGGGCTGCACCGCGACCGCGTGCTGCCCGCCATCGCGCTGATCCAGTCGCGCATGGACGTCATGAACGTGGACGCGGGCGTGGACTACCGCCGCCGCTCGCTGGAGCAGGTGCAGAGCTATCACACGCCGCTGGACGAGCACGCGCAGCAGGCGCTGCAGGCGGCCTTCGATGCGCTGGCCGATACGCCGCCGCAGGAGCCCGTGCTGCACATCGAGCATCGCGAGATCCGCGCGCTGGCGCTGGGCGGCTCGGTGGTGTGGTTCGATTTCGCCACGCTGTGCGGCGGTCCGCGTTCGCAGAACGACTATCTGGAACTGGCCAACCGCTTCCACGCGGTGATTCTTTCCGGCGTGCCGCGCATGGGGCCGCGCCAGGCTTCCGAGGCGCGTCGCTTTACCTGGCTGATCGACGTGTTCTATGACCACCGCGTCAAGCTCATCATGTCCGCCGAGTGCGAGCCCGAAGAGATCTACACGCAGGGCGCGCTGGCCAACGAGTTCCACCGCACGGTCTCGCGCATTCTTGAAATGCAGTCGCGCGAATACCTGGAATCCGAGCGCCGCCTGGCCGCGACGTTGTAGCAATGCCTCACCCGGTCCTATTTTCAAGGACCGGGGCCGTCTGTCATTGTTAATGCAAGTCATTATCAATTAAGATTCCGAGACTTTGGTTCACCGCCGCAGTCTCAACCTTGTCCTCCACCTTGCTTTCCTCGTCGGGTCCGTGCGTCGACACCCCGGCCGCGCCCGTCGATGGCTTGTATCGCGATCATCGCCCCTGGCTGTTCGGATGGCTGCGCCGCAAGCTCGGCTGCGAGCATCGCGCCGAGGACCTGGCGCAGGACGTATTTGTCCGGGTGATCCAGGGCCGCAAGCAGGTGCGCGCCCACGAGGCCCGCGCACTGCTCACCACCATTGCCAAGGGCCTGGTGGTGGATCACCAGCGCCATGCCGCGCTGGAGCATGCCTACCTTGCCTATCTGGCCGCCGTGCCCGAATCCTATGCGCCGTCTCCCGAAGCGCAGGCCGAGCAGTTGCAGGCGCTGGTCGAACTGGACCGCCTGCTGGACGGGCTGCCGCCCAAGGCCCGCGCGGCGTTCCTGCTGTCGCAGCTTGACGGCCTGACCTATCCCGAGATCGCCGAACGCCTGGGCGTGTCGTTGAGCTCGGTGCAACAGTACATGGTGCGTGCGATGTCCGCGTGCTATGCCGCGATCCATGCCTGACGCCGCCGACGCCGCAAACGGCGCGCCGCTGGACGGCCGAGCGCCGGCGGGCCCGCCATCGGACGCCGTGGTGCGCGAGGCCATCGCCTGGTGGACGCGGCTGCAATCCGGGGTGGCCGACGCGGGCGAGCAGCAGTCCTGTCGCGACTGGCTGGCCCAGGATCCCGCCCACCGCGTGGCGTGGGACCGGCTGCAGGGCATCGGCCGCGATGCGCGCCGGGTGCCGGCGGCGTTGGCGCACACCGCGCTGAACGCGCCGGCATCGCGCGGGCGGCGCACCGCCCTGCGCAGCCTGCTCGCGGTGGCCGGCGTGGCCGCCACCGGGTGGACGGGCTATCGCCACGCGCCCTGGCAGCGCCTGGTCGCGGACTACAGCACCGCCGTGGGCGAGCGCCGCGCGCTCGCGCTGGCGGACGGCCTGCGCGTCACGCTCAACAGCGACACGGCGGTGCGCGTCAACGTCCGCGGCAGCGCGCGCGACATCGATCTGCTGCGCGGCGAGATGCTGGTGCAGGCCGACCCGCGCCCCGGCGTGCAGGCGCTGCGGGTGGACACCGGCCATGGCGAATTGCGCGCCGAGCGTGCGCGCTTCGACCTGCGGCGCACGGCCGACGACGTGCGTGTCGGCGTGTACGAAGGCAGCGTCGCGCTGCTGCGCCAGGGTGTCCTGACGCCACTGAGCGCCGGCGAACGGCTGGCCTATGCCGACGATGCCGACCTCGGCCGCGCCGCGGCGGACCCGGATGGTCTCGCCTGGGTGGACGGCATGGTGGTGGCCAAGGAGTGGCGCCTGGACGACTTTGCCGGCTATCTGGCGCGTCAGCGGGTGGGCGTGATCCGCGTCGATCCCGCGGTGGCGCATCTGCGGTTGTCGGGCGTGTTTCCGCTGGACGACGCCGAACGGGCGCTCAAGGCGCTGGAGCACACCTTGCCCATCACCGTCACGCGCCATACGCAGTATTGGCTGCAGGTCGGCCCCCGCGACGCCTGACTGTTACACATTTTCTTGCCGGCGCATTGCAGGTTTTGCATCCCCGTACGGAAAGCAGAAGAAACCACCGTACAGGGAGATCTTCGTGTCCGCTTCATTCCATCCGCGCCTGCGCGCACCGATGACCGCCGGCCGCCAGGCCATGCTGGCCGCCACCTGCGCGGGCGCGCTGGTCGCCGGCGCGCCGGCGGCCTGGGCGCAGTCCACGCCGGCCGCGGCGCCCGCCACCGTCAACGCGCAACGCACTTTTCAGATTCCGGCCGGGCCGCTGGCCGATGTGCTGACGCAGTTCGCGCGCAGCGCGGGGGTGGTGCTTTCGTTCGATCCGGCGCTGGTCCGGGGCCGGCGTTCGGAAGGGCTGGACGGCGCCTACACGGTGGGCGCGGGCTTTGCGCGCATCCTGGCGGGCAGCGGCCTGCAGGCGCGCGCGCGGTCGGGCAATGCCTGGACCCTGGCGCCCGCGCCGGTCTCCACCGGCGATGCGCACACGCTGGCGCCCGTGACGGTCACGGGCCTGTCGGACAGCGCCTATGCGCCCACGGTGGGATACGTGGCCACCGCCAGCGCCAGCGCCACCAAGACCGATACGCCGCTCATCGAGACGCCCCAGTCGGTGTCCGTGATCACGCGCGAACAGATCACCGAGCAGGGCGCGCAGACGCTGAACCAGGTGCTGCGCTACACCGCCGGCGTGGCCACGGAGTCGCGCGGCGCCACGGCGACGCGCCTGGACCAGTTCACCGTGCGCGGGTTTTCGGCGTCCACCTACCTGGACGGGCTGCGCGTGTTCGGCGGCCGCGATGCGCTGCCGCAGGTGGACGCCTTCCGCCTGGAGCGCGTGGACGTGCTCAAGGGGCCGGCGTCGGTCATGTACGGGCAGGGCGGCCCCGGCGGCGTGGTGAACCAGGTCAGCAAGCGGCCGCTGGACGAGCCGCTGCGCGAAGTGGGGCTGCAGGTCGGCAACTACGATTTCCGCCGCGCGAACGTGGACTTCGGCGGTCCCATCGATGAAGAAGGCAAGTTCCTCTACCGCCTGGTGGGTTCGGGCTACATGTCCGACGGCCAGGTGCGGGACACGAAGGAGCGCCGCTATTTCGTGTCGCCGGCATTCGCCTGGAAACCCAATGCCGATACCTCGCTGACGATCCTTACGAATTTCCAGCACGATCCCGACATGGGTTCGTACGGCGCCTTGCCGGCCATGCGCACCCTGCTGCGCGCGCCCGATGGCTTCCAGCTGCCGGCGGACTACTACGACGGCGACGCCAACTTCGAGAAAAGCGACCGCAAGAGCTATTCGCTGGGCTACATCCTGGACCATCGCTTCAACGACACCTTCAAGGCGTCGCAAAGCCTGCGCTGGACGCATTCGGACGCGAAGTACCGCAGCGTCTACGGCGCGATGACCAACTACTACGGCTACACGGACAGCAGCTATCTGTACCACCAGCGGGCGTCGATCGCGACGGACGTGGACGTGGGCGCGCTGACCCTGGACAACAACCTGCAGGCGCGGTTCGACACCGGCAGGATCCGCCACAACGTGCTGGTCGGCTTCGACTACCAGCACGTCAAGACCGACACGCTGTCGGGCTTTGGCTCGGCGCCGCCGCTGTACGTGAAGAACCCGGACAATTTCCAGAACATTCCGGTGCCGGCGTTCTCCAGCGACGCCACCACCACGCAGTACCAGACCGGCGTGTACTTCCAGGACCAGATCAGGATCGACCGCCTGTCGTTCCTCCTGGGCGGGCGCTATGACTGGTCGCGCAGCGTGGGCGAGACGAAGGCCATCGCCTCGGGCCGCGTCACGCCGTCGGCGCTCAACGCGGAAGCGTTCTCGGGCCGGTTCGGCGCGATCTACAACTTCGACAACGGCGTGGCGCCGTACTTCAGCTATTCGGAATCGTTCGAGCCGCAGTCCGGCACGGGGTGGAACAACACGCCGTTCAAGCCGATCGAGGGCAAGCAGTACGAAGTGGGCATCAAGTACCAGCCGCCGGGTTCGGCCACGATGCTGACCTTCGCGGCCTTCGACATCCGGCGCGAGAACATGACCACCACCGATCCCGATCCGACGCACCTGTGCGGCACGGCGGGCGGCCGCTGCTCGATCCAGGCGGGCGAGCTGCGCACGCAGGGCATCGAGCTGGAGGCCAAGACCGAGCCGATGCGCGGCCTGTCGCTGATCTGATCGCCGCGTATTCGCTCATGAACAACGAATACACCAAGGCTTATCCGAACGCGTCCGGCTTCGACCTGACCGGCAAGACGCCCGTCGCGCTGCCGTCGCAGCAGGCGTCGGCGTGGGCGCGTTACCAGCTGCAGGAAGGGCCGCTCGCCGGGCTGGGCGTGGGCGGCGGCGTGCGCTATATCGGGTCGTCCTACGCCAACGAGGCCAACACCATGAAGGTGCCGAAGGTCACGCTGGTCGACCTGATGCTGGACTACGACCTGGGCCGCGCATCGCCCGCGCTCAAGGGCATGCAGGTCGCGCTGAACGTGCAGAACCTGTTCGACAAGGAATACGTCGCCTCGTGCTCGGGCGATTCGTGGTGCTGGTTCGGCTACCAGCGCTCCATCAAGGCCAGCTTGCGGTATCGCTGGTAAGCCGGGGGAAGGGCGGCCCGCGCGGCGGGTCGCCTGCGCTTCGCACGTCGATCGGGTCTTTTTGTCTTAACGAGAATCGTTATAATTCAGGCCTTATACAGGGAAAGGCGGATAAGCTCGGGCCCCCTCCCACCCCCGGGTCCGCCAGCGTCCCGCAACCACCTGACACTCCACGTGAAAGCTCCCGCAGCCGGCGCAGGCATGATGCGCTACCGATTCGCCGTTCTTTCCCGCGCGACGGCCGCCATCCTGGGCGGCTATGCCCTGGCCTCGGCGGCGGCGGCCTGCCTGGCGGTCTGGCTGCCGCTGGGACGGGCGGACGCCGTGACCGCGGCGCAGATGCTGTCCTTCGTGGTCTACGCCTGCGGCGTGATCTGGGTGTTCGCGACACGCAACGCCTGGCGCGCCTGGGCCGGCATCCTGGGCCCGGCCGCGCTGCTGGGCGGACTGTTCCTGGCCCATCGCCTGGCGGCGGCCGCATGAAGGCCGCCCAGCCCAAGGCGCCAGGCGAAGAGGGCCTGCGCCAGTCCATGTCCTGGCTGCACACGTGGGCGGGCCTGATCTTCGGCTGGGTGCTGTTCGCCATGTTCCTGACCGGCTCGCTGGCCTTTTTCCGGCCCGAGATCACGCGCTGGATGCAGCCCGAGATCCAGGTGCAGCCGGTCCCTGCCGTCCAGGCGGTCGAGACGGCGCAGCGCTATCTGGCGGACCATGCGCCCGACGCCAGGCGCTGGTTCATCACGCCGCCCTCGGATCGCGAGCCGCTCATCCAATTGCTGTATCAGACGCCCAAGCCCAAGCCGGGCGAACGCGGCTTCGTGCGCGTGAAGCTGGACCCGGCCACCGGCCAGGCCGTGACGGCGCGGCAGACGCGCGGCGGCGACTTCTTCTACCGCTTTCATTTCGAGCTGGAAACCGCGTTTCCGTGGGGACGCTGGCTGGCCAGCATCGCGGGCATGTTCATGCTGGTGGCGATCATCAGCGGCATCATCACGCACAAGAAGATCTTCGCCGACTTCTTCACCTTCCGGCCGAAAAAGGGCGGCCAGCGCGCCTGGATGGATGGCCATAACGTGTTGTCGGTGCTCGGCCTGCCGTTCCACCTGATGATCACGTTCAGCGGCCTGGTGCTCTTCATGGTGATGCTGATGCCCGCGGGCATCCTGGCCGTGTACGACACGCCGCGCGACTACACGAACGAGGTCTTCAAATCCTCCCGGGTCACGCCGCCGCAGAACCGGCCCGCGCCGTTGGTTGCCATCGCCCCGCTGGTGGAACAGGCGCAGCAGCATTGGCAGGGACGGCTCGGCCGCGTGACCGTCAATAACCCAGGCGACGCGGGCGCCACCATCACGCTCGTGCGCAGCGTGAGCGATGGGGTGTCGTACGGCCTGTTGGCGCCCTATATGCGTTTTGACGGCGCCACGGGCGCGCTCCAGGAGGCCCAGGACGAACGCAGCGCCACCGCGGCGACGGCGGGCGTGATCACCGGCCTGCATCTGGGCCTGTTCGCCGAACCCGTGCTGCGCTGGTTGTATTTCCTGGTCAGCCTGGCCGGCACGGCCATGGTGGCGACGGGCCTGGTGCTGTGGATCGCCAAGCGTCGCCAGAAGGCGCGGCCGGGCGACGCGCGCGAAGCGTTCTCGCTGCGCCTGGTGGATGGCCTGAACGCGGGCACCATCGCCGGCGTCGTGTTCGGCGTGGCCGCGGTGTTCCTGGCCAACCGGCTGCTGCCGGCCGACATGCCTGGCCGCCAGGTCTGGGAGGTTCGTGCTTTTTTCCTGGCCTGGGGCGGGTCCCTGGTCTACGCCTTCCTGTTCCCGCGCCGCAAGTGGCGCGACCTGCTGGCCGTTGCCGCGGCCGCACTGGCCCTGGTGCCGGTGGTCAATGCGCTGACCACGAACCGGCACCTGGGCGTCTCCTTGCCGCAAGGGGACTGGGTGATGGCGGGTTTTGACCTGACCTGCCTGGCGAGCGCCCTGGTGTTCGGCTGGATGGCGCGCAGGGCAGCCATGGCGCGCCAGGCGCCCGCCAGGACGGCGGGCAAGCCGCGCGCCGCGCGCAGCGAAACGGTCAAGGCCGCCGTTGCCGCCGCGGCTCCTGCTGCGACCCCTGCTGCTTCCTCCGCAGCCGCCGTTTTCCCAGCCCCGCACGAACCGGCCGTCCCGGCTGCGCGGCCGCAGACCCCACTTGAACCGCGAGGTGAGACGCCATGACGCTGGCCGCCTTCTGCCTGGCCTACGCGGGGTTTTCCGCGCTGTGCCTGGGCATGGACCGTCACTACGAAGACCTGTTCGACCGGGCCCTGCCGCGCCGCCATCGGGTGCCGCTGCGGCTGTTCGGCTGGGGCGCGCTTGCGCTGTCCTTGTGGGCGTCGGCGGCGGTCTGGGGGTGGAGCTACGGGACGGTCGAATGGATCGGCATCCTCAGCATCGCGGGCCTGCTGCTGATCTGGTTCCTGACGTTCCGGCCGCGTGCGGCGCTGACCGCCGGCGGCCTGTGCGCGCTGGCCGCGCCGGTGCTGGCGGTGTGGTAGGCGGCGGGGCCGCCGCGCCGCGGCACGTTACACTGACGGCTTCCCCAGCAAACCGCCATTTCGCCTCATGAATACCCGCGTCCTTACCGGCATCACCACCACTGGCACTCCCCATCTCGGCAACTACGCAGGCGCGATCCGCCCGGCGGTCCAGGCCAGTACGCAACCCGGCGTGGACGCATTTTTCTTCCTGGCGGACTACCACGCGCTGATCAAATGCGACGACCCGGCGCGGGTTGCCCGCTCGCGCCTGGAGATCGCCGCCACCTGGCTGGCGGTGGGCCTGGACCACGAGCGTGTGACGTTCTACCGCCAATCGGACATTCCCGAGATCCCCGAACTGAGCTGGCTGCTGACCTGCGTGACGGCCAAGGGCCTGATGAACCGCGCGCATGCGTACAAGGCCTCGGTGGACCAGAACGTGGCCAAGAGCGTCGATCCGGATGACGGCATCACCATGGGGCTGTTCTCGTACCCCATCCTGATGGCCGCCGACATCGTCATGTTCAACGCGAACAAGGTGCCGGTGGGCCGCGACCAGATCCAGCACCTGGAAATGGCCCGCGACATCGCCCAGCGCTTCAACCACCTGTACGGGCGCGATTACTTCACGCTGCCCGAAGTGGTCATCGAGGAAGACGTGGCGACCCTGCCGGGCCTGGACGGCCGCAAGATGTCCAAGAGCTACAACAACACGATTCCCCTGTTCGAAGGCGGCGCCAAGGCCTTGCGCGCTTCCGTGATGCGCATCGTGACCGACTCGCGCGAACCCGGCGAGCCCAAGGACGCCGAGTCCTCGCACCTGTACACGCTGTACCGCGCGTTCGCCACGCCCGCGCAGTCGGCGGCGTTTCGCAAGCAGCTCGAAGAGGGCATGGGCTGGGGCGACGCCAAGCAGGCGCTGTATGAACACTTGGAAACCCTGCTGGCGCCCATGCGGGAAAAGTACGTCGAACTGATCGCCAATCCCGGCCGCATCGAAGACATTCTGCAGGCCGGGGCGGCCAAGGCCCGCAAGCTGGCCGTGCCGTTCATGCAGGAACTGCGCGAAGCCGTGGGCCTGCGCAATCTGGGCGCGGGGGCGGTGGCGGGCAAGGGCGCCCCGGGCAAGAAAGAAAAGTCCAAGGGCGCGCGCTTCGTCAGCTTCCGCGACGAGGACGGCGGCTTCCGCTTCCGCCTGCTGGCGGCCGACGGCGAGGAATTGCTGCTGTCGCAACGCTTTGCCGATCCCAAGCAAGCCGGCGCCGTGATGCGCCGTCTGCAGTCCGAGCCCGCCGACAGCGTGCTGCAGGCCGATGCGCAAGGCGTCGGCGCGGTGGTCGATGGCGTGACCGTGGCCACGGCGCCTGCCGGCGCCCAGGGCGAGCCCGCCACGCTGCTGGCGCGTACGCGCGACGCGCTGCTGTCGCTGTCGCAGGAATAACCGTACGGAACGGGGCGGCGCGCGCCATGCGCGCGCCAGTTGCGGCCTGCGCTTCGCGCAGCCGCGCCCCTAGTTCAGGCGCGCGCTGGCCACGATGCGGCCGTCGCGCACCTGGAAGCGCTGCACGTGGCCCTGGCCCGCGATTTCAAGCAGATCGCCCTGCGAATAGCCCGTGACATTGGGGCAGTCCAGCCATTCCGGATTGATGAACGGAAAATACTTGAGCGTGCCGCTGCCCTGGCTGGCGAAATCGAACGTGGTGTTGGCGACGACTTCCGGGTCCCATTGGCTGGCGTCGTAGGTCAGCACGCATCCGGTGCCGATGCGGTAGACGATGCTGGCGCCCATGCTGGCAAAGCCCAGCGCGCCGACATGCAATTGCGCCTGGTTGCGCAGTTCGATGACCCGGCTGCCCAGGCGTTCCAGCGTGACGTGCTTGAAGGTCACGTTGGCGCCGTCGACGATCAGGTGCGAGTACTGCCCCAACGTGACGTCGCCGTACACGCCGCTGGGCGCGGCTTCTTTTTCGGTAATGATTGCGGTTTCGTTGGCGGCAAGCGTAATGGTGCTGAGCATGGCGGACGGATCTCCGGTCTATCAGGGGGGCGCGCTCTTGTTCTGATGCTGCTACCCGATAGACGTTTCGCGCCGCAACTCGCCTGATCGTGGATTTTTGCGTCGCCGGAAGGAAGGTCATCCGGTTCTCACCCTTGCGTGTGATTTTTATTATTTGGACACAATTCGATATTTTCACTTATTTTTGGAACGTCGAATTGAGCGAACGCAACGAAAGCGGGCGATTTACGGGAAACCCCTAGGTGCTGCGGCGTGGCCGGGGCGAAAAAAAACCGGTGCGCGAGGCACCGGTTTTTTGCGGAAGGTCGGACGCCGGAGCGTCGGAACCCATGGATCAGCGGATCAGCGCTTGAGCTTGGCGAACGCGTCGGCCATGGCGCTGTTCATCGACCCCGCGGCTGCCCCCGCCCCGCGGCCGCCGTCGCCCTGGCGGCGCGGACGGTCGCCGCCCTTGGGGGCGTCGCCGCTGCGGCGGGCCGGCGCGGCGGTGTCGTTCAGGCGCATGGTGAGGGCCACGCGCTTGCGCGCCGCGTCCACTTCCAGCACTTTGACGCTGACGGTCTGGCCCACGCGCACCACATCGCGCGGATCCTTCACGAACTTCTCGGCCAGCGCCGAGATGTGAACCAGGCCGTCCTGGTGCACGCCGATGTCGACGAAGGCGCCGAAGTTGGCCACGTTGGTCACCACGCCTTCCAACACCATGCCCGGGTACAGGTCGTTCAGCGTTTCCACGCCTTCCTTGAACTGCGCCGTCTTGAATTCCGGACGCGGATCGCGGCCGGGCTTTTCGAGTTCGGCGAAGATGTCCTTCACCGTGGGCAGGCCGAAGCGTTCGTCGGTGAAGTCCGACGGCGACACGCCCTTGAGCGCTTCGCGCTGGCCGATGATCTGCTGCACGTCGGCCTTGATCTTGGCGACGATGCGCTCGACGACGGGATAGGCCTCGGGGTGCACGGCCGATGCGTCCAGCGGGTTGTCGCCGTTGGGAATACGCAGGAAGCCGGCGGCCTGCTCAAACGCCTTGTCGCCAAAGCGCGGCACCTTGCGCAGGATCTCGCGCGTGGGGAAGGCGCCGTTTTCGTCGCGGAAGGCCACGATGTTCTTGGCCAGCAGCGAGTTCAGGCCCGACACCCGTGCCAGCAGCGCCGCCGACGCCGTGTTCACGTCGACGCCCACGGCGTTCACGCAGTCTTCGACCACGGCGTCCAGCGAGCGCGCCAGCTCGCGCTGGTTGACGTCATGCTGGTACTGGCCCACGCCGATGGCCTTGGGGTCGATCTTGACCAGTTCGGCCAGCGGGTCCTGCAGGCGGCGGGCGATGGACACGGCGCCGCGCAGGGTCACGTCCAGGTCGGGGAATTCCAGGGCGGCGGTTTCCGAGGCCGAATACACCGAGGCGCCCGCTTCGGACACCACCACGCGGGTGACCTTTAGGTCGGGGAAGCGTTCCATCATGTCGCCCACGAGCTTTTCGCTTTCGCGCGAAGCCGTGCCGTTGCCGATGGCGATCAGGTCCACGTTGTGGCGTGCGACCAGCGCGGCCAGCGTGTTGATCGTGCCTTCGCGGTCGCGGCGGGGTTCGAACGGGTAGACGGTGGTGGTGTCGACGACCTTGCCGGTCTTGTCGATGACCGCGACCTTGCAGCCCGTGCGGATGCCGGGGTCCAGCCCCAGCACGGCCTTGGGGCCGGCGGGCGCGGCCAGCAGCAGGTCTTTCAGGTTGGCCGCGAACACGCGGATCGCCTCGGCTTCGCCGCTTTCGCGCAGGCGGCCGATCAGTTCGCTTTCAAAGGCCGTCAGCAGCTTCACGCGCCAGGTCCAGCGGCAGACCTCGCCCAGCCAGCGCGCGCGCGGCGGTGCATCCAGGGCGAACAGGCCGTTGCCCAGCTTCAGGAAATTGGCGATGCGGGCCACGCACGGGTGCGGGGTCTGGGCCTCGAGGTCGGCTTCCAGGCCCAGGCGCAGTTCAAGCACGCCTTGCTGGCGGCCGCGCAGCAGCGCCAGGATGCGGTGCGAGGGCAGGGTGCGCAGCGGCTCGTTGAAGTCGAACCAGTCGCGGAAGTTGGCGCCTTCGGTTTCCTTGCCCTCGATCATCTTGGAGTAGAGCAGGCCCGTGGACCACAGGTGCTCGCGCATGTCGGCCAGCAGGTCGGCGTTTTCCGCGTAGCGTTCAGCCAGGATGTCGCGCGCGCCGTCCAGCGCCGCCTTGGCGTCGTTGATGGCGGCTTCGGGATTCAGGTATTGCGCGGCCAGCGCGGCGGGATCGCAGGCGGGATCGTCCAGGATGGCGTCGGCCAGGGGCTCGAGGCCGGCCTCGCGGGCAATCTGGGCGCGCGTGCGGCGCTTGGGCTTGTACGGCGCGTACAGGTCTTCCAGGCGCTGCTTGGTGTCGGCGGCGGCGATTTCCTGCTGCAGCTCGGGCGTCAGCTTGCCTTGCTGGGAAATGGACTCCAGGATGGCGCCGCGGCGCTCTTCGAGTTCGCGCAGGTAACCCAGGCGGACTTCCAGGTTGCGCAGCACGGTGTCGTCCAGGCCGCCGGTCGCTTCCTTGCGATAGCGGGCGATGAAGGGCACGGTTGCGCCGTCATCCAGCAGTTCCACCGCCGCAGCGATCTGGGAGGCGCGCGCGCCCAGCTCGGTGGCGAGCTGCGCGACGATGCGGGCGTTGTCGACGCCGGCGGCGACGTTCGTGATAGTGGAAGTTTCAGACATCTCTATACGACGGCAAAAAGGGAAAACGAGGGGCGGATTGTGCCATAAGCCGTTGTTACAGAACGTGCCCGGAGGGACCGATCTGTCCCTCTGGCAACGGCCTTGCGGTAGCCCGCAAGCCGAAAAGCGCGGCGGCAGCGGGTATCATTTGGGTCCTTCCCAATTCAGTGTCTGGCGCCCGAACCGATCGTCCCGGCACCGGTTCACCCCATCCTCCGACCGACACTAGGCTGCTGTAATGCTGGACCTGGACATTTCCGAATTCTTCGACGACGACGGGCCGCTGGCCACCGCCATGCCCGGCTACAAGCCGCGTCCTTCGCAGGTGGAGCTGTCGCAGGCCATCGGCCAGGCCATCCAGGACCGCGCCACGCTGGTGGCCGAGGCCGGGACCGGCATCGGCAAGACCTGGGCCTATCTTGTACCCGCGTTCATCCAGGGCGGCAAGGTGCTGATCTCCACCGGCACGCGCACCCTGCAGGATCAGCTCTACACGCGCGATCTGCCGCGCGTGCGCGCGGCGCTGGGCGCGCCCGTGACCGCCGCGCTGCTCAAGGGCCGCGGCAATTACGTCTGCCACTATCACCTCGAACGCCTGCAGGGCGACGAGCGCGCGCTGAAGTCGCGCACCGAGATCCAGCAACTGCGCCAGATCCAGGTGTTCGCGGGCATCTCCAAAACCGGCGACCGCGGCGACCTCGCGCAGGTGCCGGAAGACGCCGACATCTGGCAGCGCGTGACCTCCACGCGCGAGAACTGCCTGGGCCAGGAGTGCCCGCGCATCCGCGATTGCTTCGTCGTCAAGGCGCGCCGCCAGGCACAGGAGGCCGACGTGGTGGTCGTCAACCACGCGCTCTTCATGGCCGACCTGATGCTGCGTGAAGAAGGCGTGACCGACCTGCTGCCCGAAGCCGACACCGTCATCTTCGACGAAGCGCACCAATTGCCCGACACCGCCACGCGCTTTCTGGGCAGCAGCGTGTCCACGCACCAGTTGATGGACTTCGGCCGCGCCCTCGAAGTGGCGGGGCTGGCCTATGCGCGCGAAGCGGCCAAATGGAGCGACGTCAGCCGCCACCTGGAAACCGCCGCGCGCGAATTGCGCCTGGTCTGCGCGCCGCTGGACAAGATGCCGGGCCGCAAGGCCACCTTCGAGGCCATTCCCAATCCCGAGGAATTCGACGAGGCGCTGCTGGCGCTGCGCGAAGCCGTGGACGGTGCCACCAAGGCGCTGGGCGCGGTGGCTGAAAAACACCCGGACCTGCTCACGGCCGCGCGCATGGGCGCCGAAATCTCGGTCAAGCTCAAGCGCTGGGCGACGCCCGGACGCGGCGGCGCCGCGCTGGACGACGAAGGCTGGGGCCGCGACGACCAGGCGCCCGCGCAGGACGCGCTGGGCGACGGGCCGTCCACGCCGGCCGCCCTGCTGGAAGGCGCCGCGCTGGCCGAGCAATGGACCGGCCCGGCGGTGCGCTGGGTCGAGCACGGCCTGCATCACGTGCGCCTGCACTCGGCGCCGCTGTCGGTGGCGCAGGCCTTCTCCAAGTTCCGCAAGCCTGGCCAGGCCTGGATCATGACCTCGGCCACGCTGTCGGTGAATGGCGAATTCACGCACTTCACCAGCCAGCTCGGCCTGGACCGCGCGCGCACCGGCAAGTGGGAGTCGCCGTTCGACTACCCCGAGCAGGCGCTGCTGTTCGTGCCGCGCGGCATGCCCGAGCCCCAGTCCCCGCAATTCCTGGACCGCTTCGTCCAGACCTTGATGCCGCTGCTGGAAGCCAGCCCCGGCGGCACGCTGGTGCTCTGTACCACGCTGCGCGCGGTGGACAAGGTGGCGAACCTGCTTGCCGACGCCTTCGACGACGCGGGGCACGACTGGCCGCTGCTCAAGCAGGGCGAGGGCACCCGCCGCGATCTGCTGGACCGCTTCTGCAAGCTCACGCATCCGGTGCTGGTGGGCAGCGCAAGCTTCTGGGAAGGCATCGACCTGCCGGGCGACGTGCTGACGCTAGTGGCGATCGACAAGCTGCCTTTCGCGCCGCCCGACGATCCGGTCATCGAGGCGCGTCTGCGCGCCTGCCGCGCGCAGGGCGGCAATCCGTTCGCGGAATACCAGCTTCCCGAAGCCGCCATCTCGCTCAAGCAGGGCGCGGGCCGGCTGATCCGCACGGAATCCGATTGGGGCGTGCTGATGGTGGGCGACGCGCGGCTCGTCGAAAAGCCCTACGGCAAGCGCCTGTGGCGCGGTCTGCCGCCGTTTGCGCGCACCCGCGAACTGGAAGAGGTGCTGGCGTTCTACCGGCGCAAGCGCGGTTCCGACGACGCTTGAAGCCAAGCCAAGCCAAGCCAAGCCAAGCCGGACCGGGTCGGCTGGGCGCAGGCAAAAAAATGGCCCTTCCGAAGAAGGGCCATTTTCTTTCCCATGCGGGCGGGATCCGATCAGTTGAACGGATTCCACCAGCTCTTGTCGGCCTTCAGGCCCTTGGTCCGGAACTCGCTGTTCGGGTAGTTCTTTTCGTACACGCGCTGGGCGTCGTTCTTCAGTTCCGTCATATTCAGTTTGTCGTACGACTCGACCATCAGGTAGAGCGCCTCTTCGGTGGCGGGCGCGCCCTCGAAATCGGTGATCACCGTCTGCGCGCGGTTGGCCGCGGCCACGTAGGCGCCGCGCTCGTAGTAGTAGCGGGCGACGTGGACTTCGTTCATGGCGATGGTGTTGACCAGCCACGCCACGCGCTTTTCGGCGTCGACGCTGTACTTGCTTTCCGGGTAGCGCTTGATCAGCTCGGTGAAGGCGTCGTAGGACGCGCGCAGCCCCTTGGGGTCGCGCTCGGCCGGGTCCTGGCCGGTGATGTTGCTCATGAAGGCGCTGGCCGGCGTGAAGTTGATCAGGCCCTTCAGGTACAGCGCGTAGTCGGTGCCGGGGTGATTGGGATAGAGCTGCTGGAAGCGGTCGATGGCCGCCAGCGCCTGCTCGTTTTCACCGTCCTTCCAGTTGACGTAGGCCAGCTCGAGCAGCGCCTGCTGCGCGTACACGCCGAAGGGGTAGCGGCTCTCGATGGCGGTCAGGCGTTCGCGCGCTTCTTTCCAGCCGCCCGACGACATTTCAGCCTTGGCGTCCGCGTAGAGCTGTTCTGCGCTCCAGTTGGTGGTCTTGTCGTACTTGCTGTCCGTGCCGCTGCAACCGGCGATGACCATGACGGCAAGTAGCGCAAGAACCACGCGCAAAACCGGCCCGCTGCGGGAGGCGGGGTTCGAGGGAGCTGCAGGGTGGTGAATCACGAGAATCGTATCCTTGGTGGTAGCATGGCAGGCTGATTATATGATTTGTCTCCATGTCTGATACAGCCGCCCGCGCAGATCTTGTTTCCGACGATAGCGCCGACGAAAATCTCGACGAAACCAGCCGCGGCGAGCCGCAATTTGTAACCGTGCCGTCCGCCACGCGCGCCGACCGGCTGGACAAGGTGCTGGCGGGCCTCTTGCCCGACCACTCCCGCAACCGCCTGCAGGGCTGGATCGAATCCGGCAACGTCCTGGTCAACGGGGCGCCTGGCAAGATCCGCCAGACGGTCGGGCCGGGGGACGAACTCACCATCTGGGCGCAGCCCGCGCCGGACGCGCTGGCCTTCACCGCGGAGCCCGTCGAATTCGGCGTCGTCGCCGAAAGTCCCGACTGGATCGTCGTCGACAAGCCCGCCGGCCTGGTCACCCATCCGGGGGCCGGCAACTGGAGCGGCACGCTGCTCAACGGCCTGCTGCATCGCTATCCTGAACTCGCCCACGTTGCCCGCGCCGGCATCGTGCACCGGCTGGACAAGGATACGTCCGGGCTGATGGTGGTGGCCCGCAACGACACCGCGCAGACCCACCTGGTGCGCCAGCTCCAGGCGCGCAGCATGGGCCGCGAATACGTGGCGCTGGCGCATGGCTGGGTGGCCGCCGCCGGCAAGGTCGACCGCGCCATCGGGCGCGATCCCCGCGTGCCGGTGCGCATGAGCGTCGAGCGGCCCGTGGCGCCCAAGCCGGCCATTACCAATTACGCACCGGGCCGCCGCGGCATGGTGGAGCCGGGCGGCCGGGTGACCGAAGTGGTGTGCCGCCTGGAAACCGGCCGGACCCACCAGATCCGCGTGCACATGGCCAGCCTGGGGCATCCGCTCTTGGCCGACACCCTCTATGGCGGCAAGAACATCGCGGGGGCGCTGCGCCAGATGCTGCACGCCCGCGCGCTGCATTTCGACGATCCGGGCGGCCAGGGCGAGGTCCGGTTTGCCGCGCCGGTGCCCGCCGACATGGCGCAGGTCCAGGAGAACATTGCATGGAACGCCTGATCGCGGGCCTGCCCGTCGTCACGGGACCCGAATGGCAAGGGGTGAACTACTTCTGCACGACGCGGTCGGGCGGGGTGGGGGTGGCGCCGCACGACACCCTGAATCTTGGGCTGCGGGCCGAGGACAACCCCGAGGCCGTGGCGGAGAACCGCCGCCGCGTGCGCGCGGCCGTGCCGTCCGCGCCCCTGTGGCTGCGCCAGGTCCATGGCAGCGAGGTCGTGGACGCCGACCGGCCCGACGTGCCTGCCGAACCCGCGGCGGACGCCAGCGTCACGGCGCAGCCCGGACGGGTGCTGGCCGTCATGGTGGCCGACTGCCTGCCGGTCGTGATCGCCGATGCCGAGGGCAAGGTACTGGGCGCGGCGCATGCCGGCTGGCGCGGGCTGGCGGGCGGCGTGCTGGAACGGACGCTGGCCGCCATGCAGGCCAAAGCCCCGCAGGCGGACGGTTGGCGGGCCTGGGTCGGGCCGGGCATCGGTCCGCGGCACTTCGAGGTCGGGCAAGACGTGCTGGACGCCTTCACGGGCGACGATCCGGCCACGGCGCGCTTTTTCGCGCCCCGTCCCGGCATTGCGGGCAAATGGCTGGCGGACCTCGCCGGATTGGCGGATTTCCGGCTGCGGCGCGCCGGGGTACAAGAGGTGGTGCTCAGCGGCGAATGCACGGTGACGCGCGCGGACCGGTACTTTTCCTACCGCCGCGACGGGGTGACCGGACGCATGGCGATGCTGGCCTGGCTAGCCCCGGTTTGATCTCGCGCAAAGGCCCGGGCTGGCCTTGCGTCCTACTCTTGCAGCCCTCCTTGTATACCCGCATTGACAGTCCTGGACCCGGAATGCAACATCAATCGCGAAGTTTCGATAACAAGGTGTCGAAGTGAATGCCAATCTCTCCGCAGGTCCCATTCCGGTGAGCGTGGCACCGGAAGTCCTGGCTGACATCCAGGCTGAGTTCTCTCGTGAATGGCAACGCATTTGCGACGATGCCCGGCGCGGCGCGCTCGCGCCGCCGTCCGATCGCCGCTTTTCCGGCGAGGCCTGGGCCGCCAACGCGTCGCATCTGCTGCTGGCGCACACCTATCTGTTGTCAGCCCGCGCCATGCAGCGCATGGTCGACGCCGCCCAGGTCAGCGAACCCATGCGCGACCGGCTTCGGTTCTCGATCATGCAGTGGGTCGACGCGCTGTCGCCGTCCAACTTCCTGGCGCTGAACCCCGACGCCCAGCGCTCCATCGTCGAAAGCGCGGGCCGCGCCCTGAACGAAGGCCTGGCGAACCTGCTGGGCGACGTGCAGAAGGGCCGCATCACGCAGACCGACGAATCCCAATTCGAGATCGGCCGCAATGTGGCCACGACGCCTGGCGACGTCGTCTTCGAAAACAAGCTGTTCCAGCTCATCCAGTACGCACCCTCGACCGCCACCGTCCATGAGCGGCCGCTGGTCATCGTGCCGCCGAACATCAACAAGTTCTACATCCTGGACCTGCAGCCGGAAAACTCCTTCGTGCGCCATGCCGTGGAGCAGGGCTACACGGTCTTCCTGATTTCCTGGCGCAATCCGGTCGCCGCCGACACCGACGGCGTGGACCGCGCCACCTGGTCCGACTACCTGGACGATGCCGTGCTGCAGGCGCTGCGCGTGGCCAGCGACATCACCGGGCAGCCGCAGGTCAACGCGCTGGGTTTCTGCGTGGGCGGCACGATGCTGGCCTCCGCGCTGGCGTTGGCCGAGGCGCGCGGCGAGCATCCGGTGGCCTCGCTGACCCTGCTGACCTCGCTGCTCGATTTCCACGACACCGGCGTCCTGAAGGTCTTCGTCGACGAAGCGCACGCGCTCATGCGCGATCACCAGTTGGGCAACGGCGGACTGATGCCGGGCCGCGACCTGGCCACCACGTTCTCGTTCCTGCGCCCCAACGAGCTGGTCTGGAACTACGTGGTCGGCAATTACCTGAAGGGACAGAAGCCGCCGGCCTTCGACCTGCTGTTCTGGAACGGCGACAGCACGAACCTGCCGGGCCCCTTCTTTTCCTGGTATTTCCGCAATACCTACCTTGAGAACAATCTCAAGGTGCCGGGCCGCGCCCAGGCTGCCGGCATGCCGCTGGACCTGACGCGGCTGAAAATGCCGGCCTATATATTCGGATCGCGCGAAGACCACATCGTGCCCTGGGTGTCGGCCTACGCGTCCACGCAGTTGCTGCGCGGACAGCAGCGTTTCGTGCTGGGCGCATCGGGCCACATCGCCGGTGTGGTCAATCCGCCCGCCAAAAAGCGCCGCAGCTACTGGTCGGCCGACGCACTGGAGCAGGCCGGCCCGCTGCCGGGCGACCCGAATGCCTGGTTCTCGCAGGCGGTGGAGCACCCGGGAAGCTGGTGGCCCGACTGGGCCGCCTGGCTGGCCGGACATTCCGGCAAGCAGGTCAAAGCAAGGACGAAGGCAGGCAATGCCAAGTACCGGCCCATAGAGCCGGCTCCTGGCAGGTACGTGAAGGTCCGGGCGGCATAGACCGCGATTCGCGATCGATCCCCGGTCATGAAGAAAGTTAATCAACGAGGCGTCCGTCGCACACAGGAGGAAGTCCAATGAGCGGAAAACTGGCTTACGTAACAGGCGGGATGGGCGGGATTGGCACCTCTATTTGCCAGCGCTTGGCCAAGGATGGCTTTCGCGTGGTGGCAGGTTGCGGCCCCAGCCGCAATTACCAGCAATGGCTGGATGAGCAGGCCGCGCAGGGCTTTACGTTCCACGCGTCGGTGGGCAACGTGTCCGATTGGGACTCCACGGTTGCCGCATTCGAAAAGATCACCAACGAGCTCGGGCCGGTCGACGTGCTGGTCAACAACGCGGGCATCACCCGCGACGGGCTGTTCCGGAAAATGAGCGCCGACGATTGGCGGGCGGTCATCGACACCAACCTGAACAGCCTGTTCAACGTGACCAAGCAGGTCATCGACGGCATGGTCGAGCGTCAGTGGGGGCGGGTCATCAACATCAGCTCGGTCAACGGCCAGAAGGGGCAGTTCGGCCAGACCAACTACTCCACGGCGAAGGCCGGCATCCATGGCTTCACCATGGCGCTCGCGCAGGAAGTGGCCAGCAAGGGCGTGACCGTCAACACGATCTCGCCCGGGTATATCGGCACCGACATGGTCCGGGCCATCCGCCCGGACGTGCTGGAGAAGATCGTCGCGACGATTCCGGTGCGCCGCCTGGGCACGCCCGAGGAAATCGCATCCATGGTCTCGTGGCTGGCTTCGGACGAATCCGGCTTTTCGACCGGCGCGGACTTCTCGCTGAACGGCGGCCTGCACATGGGCTGACGCGGCCGGGCCGCCCGTAGGCGGCCCCATGGCGCCGGACGGCCTCGGCCAGAGGGCCGTCCGGCATTACACTCACCTTATCGAAAGCCTAAGAGATCGCCCGATCCGGGGACAACCATGACGCAAGCACAAACCGGCGCCAGCCTGCGCCTGATTAAAAAGTACCCCAACCGTCGCTTATACGACACCCGGACCAGCACCTACATCACCCTGGCAGATGTCAAGCAACTGGTCCTGGCCAACGAGGAATTCCAGGTCGTCGATGCCAAGAGCAGCGAAGACCTGACGCGCAGCATTCTTTTGCAGATCATCCTTGAAGAGGAGAGCGGCGGCATGCCCATGTTCTCCTCCAACATGCTGTCGCAGATCATCCGTTTCTACGGCCATGCCATGCAAGGCATCATGGGTTCCTACCTTGAAAAGAACATCCAGGCCTTCATGGAGATCCAGCAGCGCATGGCTGAACAGTCCAAGGGCCTGTACGGCAGCCAGTTCGGTCCGGAAGCCTGGACGCAATTCATGAACGTGCAGACGCCCATGCTGCAGAACATGATGAACAACTACATCGACCAGAGCAAAAACCTGTTCGTGCAGATGCAGGACCAGATGCAGGACCAGACGCGCGCGATGTTCTCCACCTTCCCGTTCACGCCAGGCGGCACGCCGGGCGCGGGGCGCAAGTAAGGGCGGATTCACGCGATTCGCTGCGGCCCCTCGCGGGGGCGCCAGGACAGCCAGCCGCCTCGGCATCAGCCCGGGCGGCTTTTTCTTGCTTGACCCAACGCAATGATCCGGCACTTATCGTGCGCCAAGGTTCAGGGATGTGTCAGCAAAATCCTCTAAATTAATGAAAACGGTTCTTGTTTGTGTTTTGAGAACCGCTGTTTTCGTTTGTGTTTGTGTTTCGAGGATTAATGCACATGATCAAGAAAGCCTTGGCGCTGGCCATTGTCGCGTTGAGCGTGTCCGCCGCCCATGCGGCCGAATACCCCATCGGCAAGCCGGTCGAGAAGGGCGGCATGGAAATCGGTGCGGTGTACCTGCAGCCGATTGAAATGGACCCGCCCGGCATGATGCGTCCGGCCAAGGATTCCGACGTGCACCTGGAAGCCGACATCCACGCCACCGCCGGCAACAAGACGGGCTTTCCGGAAGGCGAGTGGGTGCCTTACCTGGTCGTGAACTACGAGATCCAGAAGGTCGGCAGCCAGAATGTGCAGAAGGGCACGTTCATGCCCATGGTTGCCAACGACGGTCCGCACTATGGCGAGAACGTCAAGCTGGAAGGTCCCGGCAAGTACAAGCTCAAGTACTCGATCCTGCCGCCGACGGCGAACAAGATGAGCCATTTCGGCCGCCACGTCGATAAGGAAACGGGCGTGGGCGAATGGTTCGAACCGTTCGACCTGGAATATGAATTCGTCTACGCCGGCACCGGCAAGAAGGGCGGGTATTGATCGTGCGCCGCCTGCTTCGCGTTCTTGCCGCACTGCTGATCGGCCTGGCCGGCGTGGCGGGCATAACGCCCGCGCAGGCGGCCGATCTGCCCACGTTCACGTTGACATTCAAGCCGGACGGCACGTTTGAGCCCGCCACGCTGGAAGTCCCCGCGGGCCGGTTCAAGATCGAACTGATCAACGAAAGCAATGAGCCGGTGGAATTCGAAAGCATTCCGCTGCGCAAGGAAAAAGTCCTTGGGCCGGGCGTGAAATCCTTTGTGGTGATCACGATCTCGCGGCCGGGCGAGTATCCCTTTTTTGACGACTTTCACCAGAGCGTGAAAGGCACCTTGGTCGTCAAGCCCAAGGAATAAAGCGGCATCCAAGCATGGAACAGGTACTTTTCATCGTCTGGCGCGAAAGCGTCGAAGCCCTGCTCGTGGTGGGCATCCTCTACACCTGGCTGCGCGCCACGCCGGAAGGCAAGCGCGGGCTGCCCTACCTGTGGGGCGGCGTCGCGGCCGGCCTGGCGCTGGCCGTGGCGCTGGCGCTGGTGCTGCTGGGCGTGTCGTCCTGGCTCAGCGACGAGGGGCAGGAATGGTTCCAGGCCATCATGTCGCTGGCGGCGTGCGCGCTCGTGGTGCAGATGGTCGTCTGGATGAAGAAGCACGGCCGCACGCTCAAGGGCGAACTGGAAAGCGGCGCGCGCGCCTCCGTGGCCAGCGACAACTGGTGGGGCCTGCTGGTGCTGGTCGCCATCGCCGTCGCCCGCGAAGGCAGCGAGACCGTGGTGTTCCTGTACGGCACGGTGTCGGCGGGGCAGGGCGGCAGCGACATGCTGATGCTGGCCCTGGCGGGCGTGGCGGGCTTCGCCGTGGCGCTGCTGACGTTCTGGCTGCTGCAACTGGGCGGCAAGCTCATCACCTGGCGCCGCTTCTTCCTCGTGACCGAAATCCTGCTGCTGCTTCTGGCCAGTTCGCTGCTGGTGGGCGGCCTGGATCACCTGATTTCGCTGGACGTGCTGCCGACCATCGTCGACCCGGTCTGGGACAGCTCCTGGCTGCTCAGCGATAGCACCGGCCTGGGCAAGGTGCTGGCCGACTTCGCCGGCTACCGCGCGCTGCCGGCGCTGACCTCGGTGCTGCTGTGGGTGGCGTACTGGATCGTCGTCTGGGCGCTGCTGCGCTGGGTGGGCAGCAAGCCCGCGCCGGTGGCCGCCGCCCGGGGGGCATCCTGATTCCGGTCTGTCCCGCCGGACTGAATATTTGAAGGTTTGACCATGGCTGCTGCAATCGGGAGGGCGACCTCCCGCATCGCCGACTTCCTCCGAGACCATGCCCCGCTGTTGCGCAAGCTGCAGTGGGGCATTGTCGCGTTGTACGCGTTCCTCCTGATCGTGCCCGCGCTGCTGCCGTTGCCCGACAACGCCGCCTCGGTATTCAACAATCTGACGGTCGTGGCGCAGTTTGCGTTCTGGGGCGTGTGGTGGCCGTTCGTGCTCATCTCCATGCCGATCCTCGGCCGCGCGTGGTGCGGCTGGCTGTGTCCGGAAGGCATGCTGACCGAATGGGCCAGCGAGCGCGGACAGGGCCGCGCCATCCCAAAGTGGATGCGCTGGGGCGGCTGGCCGTTCGTGGCGTTTGCGCTGACGACGATCTACGGACAGCTCGTCAGCGTCTATCAATATCCGCTGGCGGTGCTGGCCGTGCTGGGCGGGTCGACCGTGGCGGCCATGATCGTCGGCTGGCGCTACGGCCGCAGCAAGCGGGTGTGGTGCAAGTACCTGTGCCCGGTGAACGGCGTGTTCAACCTGCTGGCCAAGCTGGCGCCCTGGCATTTCAAGGTCGACGAGGAAAAGTGGCGCCATCCGGTCATCCGCATCGAACCCATCAACTGCGCGCCGCTGGTGCCGCTGCGCCACATGAAGGGCGCGGGCGACTGCCACGTCTGCGGCCGCTGCAGCGGCTATCGCGGCGCCATCGCGCTGACGCCGCGGTCGCCGGAAGAAGAAATCGTGCACGTCGCCGACGGCGACCCCTGGCAGACGGCCTTGCTGTGCTTCGGCCTGATGGGCATCGCGATCGGCGCATTCCTCTGGAGCGCCAGCCCGTGGTACGTGACGGCCAAGCAATGGGCCGCGACCTGGCTGGTCGAGCGCGACATCCTGTGGCCGCTGATGGACAACGCGCCCTGGTTCATCCTGACGCATTACCCGGATGTGAATGACAGCTTCTCGTGGCTGGACGGCGCGGGCATCCTGCTCTTCGTCGTCGGCGCCACGGTGTGCGTGGGCGGCGCGGCGTTCCTGTCGCTGTGGATCGCCGACCGGCTCGCGCCGGCCGCTCCGGCCGCACCGGCGCCGCATGCGCCCGCGTCGCGCTGGGGACGCCCGGGCCTGCACAAGCTGGCCCAGGCCCTGATCCCGTCGGCCGGCATCGGCGTGTTCCTGGGCCTGTCCGCCACGACGATCACGCTGCTCAAGCATGAAGGCGTGCAGGCCGCCTGGGCGACGCCCGTGCGGTTCACGCTGCTGACGCTGGCGGTGCTCTGGACGTTGCGCCTCTATGCGCGCCTGCTCAAGCCGCGTCCGGTGGGCATGGCCCGCAAGCTGGGCGCGGGCCTGGTGCTGGCGGCGGGATTGGCGCCGTTCTGCCTGGCCTGGGTGCTGTTCTTCGCCATCTGGTAGTCCGGCTTCGCGCGCATTGCGATAAAGTGGGGACCGCGCCGGCGCCGCCGGCATTCCCTCATTTTCGTTTCGCCATGGCCACCTACGCGTTCCGTCTGCTCAACGTTTTCGCTTCCTCCACTTTCAGCGGCAATCAGCTTTGCGTATTCGAAGATGCGCGGGGCATGGACGACGCCACCATGCTGAACCTGGCTGCGCAGTTCAACCTGTCCGAGACCACCTTCATCCTGCCCTCGGACCGCGCAAGCGCACGGGTGCGGATCTTCACGCCGGGCTACGAGATGAAGTTCGCCGGCCATCCCACCATCGGCACCTCGCAGGTGGTGCGCGACCTTCTGCAAACGGGCGACGCGCTCACGCTGGAATTCAAGGCGGGCGTCGTTCCCGTGGTGGCCAATGGCGATGCCTGGACGTTTACTGCGCCATGCCCCGACGGGGTGCGAACCGCCAGGCCCGAGCTGGACGGCGCCGAGATCGCGGGGCTGGTCGGATTGGATCGCGATGACCTGCTGGCCGAGCCCATCTGGGTCGATACCGGCGCAGACCAGTTGCTGGTGCCGCTTGCCAGCGTGGACGCCGTGCGCCGGGCCGCGCCCGATGCCGCCAAGCTGGCGCGCTGGCAGGCCAGCAGCCTGGGACGCAAGACGCTTTATGTATTTGCCTTTGACGAAGGCAGGCTGCAAGGGGGGCGCCAGGTCGTGGTGGCCAGGTATTTCTTCGCCAAGGCGGGCGGCGGCGTCGACGAAGACGCGGGCACCGGGTCGGCCTGCGCCAACCTGGGCGGTTGGCTGCAGCACCGCGGCTACCCCTTGCCGGCCAGCATCCTGGTCGAACAGGGCGACCAGATGGGCCGGCCATGCCGACTGCTGCTGGAGGTCCTGGCCGACGGCCGGATCCAGGTGGGAGGCCGCGCGCTGGAGATCGGCCGCGGCGCCGTGACGATCTAGCGGGCTATCCCCCCGGAATTTGCGGGCATGAAAAAGCGGCGCCGAGTTGCCTCAGGCGCCGCTTTGTATTCAGGCGTGGATCTTGACGATCCTGCCCTTACTTGCGGTTCTTGGCCGGATCAACCTTGATGTTGTTCTTGACCTGCTTGACGCCTTCGACGCCTCGGGCGACCTTGGCGGCGTGATCCGCTTCGGCTGCGGTACCCACGGTGCCGGTCAGCGTGGCGACGCCGTTGTTGGTTTCGACGGCGATTTCCAGGGCGCTCAGTTCCTTGTCGGCCACGAAAGCGGCCTTGACCTTGGTGGTCACGGTGGCGTCGGACGCGTATTCACCCACGGACTGTTTCGGCTTGCCGTCATCGGCGGCAAAAGCCATGGAAGTGAAGACAGCGCCCGTACCCAGTGCGGCGGCGGCGATCAGCTTGCGAATTTCCATAGTAATGCTCCTTTTTATTGGTGTTCAGCGCGTTCTAGACGCAATGACGATATGAGATGGCTCAGTGGTTCTATTTCGCTGGTGCTATTTCTTGCGGAAGGCGCCGCCCAGGATGGACAGCAGTGCCAGGACCAGAAAAACGAAGAACAGGATCTTGGCAATCCCCGCGGCGCCGGCGGCGATGCCGCCGAAACCCAGGACAGCCGCGATGATGGCGATAACGAAGAAAACTACGGCGTAATGCAACATGTCAGCTTCTCCTGGTTGTTATGGGTATCAGGGATTGCGGTCGAAGAAATCCCGGACTTCCTTTTGCGCCTCTTCCTTGGTCTTGCCATAGCGCTCCTGGATCAGGCCTGCCAGGCGTTCGGCGTTGCCTTCCGTGCGCGTCAGTTCGTCGTCGGTGAGCTCACCCCAGGCCGCCTTGGCCTTGCCCGTCAGTTGCTTCCACTTTCCGGCGATGATGTCGTTGTTCATGGTGACCTCTCTCTGGTTGCTTGCGGCGGCGGGTTTATGGCCTATAAACCTGCCGTTTCGCGGTGTGTTGGGCACTGATCAGCTAGCCTCTAACGTACGAGTCGGCCTCAGGGGGTGTCAAACGACGCTGTGGAGAAATGTAACGGCGCCGATGCGGGAAAAACCGGCGGTTTGAGACGAGAAATCCGCCTCAAATTACCTCAGGGTCGAGTTACATTTGAGCAACGATTTGACCCCTTTTGAGCGCGGCTCGTAACCGATCCGCTCTATGGCAGGCGCTGGCGCGGGTGGCCGGCGGCAAGGCATGCCGGTATAGTCCAGACGGAACCGGCTGGCGGTTCGACACGTAACGGGAGAAAAACTCGCATGACGAAACGACTTTGCAGCGCCATCTTGCTGGCGCTCGGCGCCATGGCGGCCATGGGTTGCACGCACGTGACGGACCGGTATCAGGCTTCGGCGGCCGACGTGGCGCCGCGGGGCTAGGGGCGCGGACGATCGGCCGCGGATAGCGCTGCGGGGTGCCGCGCGCCCGCGCCTGCGGATACGCGTGCACCACGCCGGTAAAAAAAACGGGGCGCCGTGAAGCGCCCCGTTTGCGTTCCCGCCGCCCCGATCAGGGCTGGGCGATGCGCGCCGCGATGTGCGCCAGCGCCTCTTCCACCTGGTCCACCAGGATCAGGCACAGATCGCCGGGATTCAGGCGCGCCAGCGCCGTATCGATGGCCAGGAATTCGCCGTGGATCTCCTCGATGTGCGTCGTGCGGCTGGCGCCCACCAGGCCTTGCTGCAGCAGGGCCAGCACTTCGCCGTCTTCGCGGCCGCGCTGGCATTGGTCCTGGTAGAGCAGCACGTCGTCGAACGCCGCGCCCAGGATCTCCGTCTGCATGCGGATGTCTTCGTCGCGGCGGTCGCCCGCGCCGCTGATGACCACGACGCGGCGATGGGACGGCATGGCGTCCACCGCGCGCACCAGGGCCTGGATGGCGTCCGGATTGTGGCCGTAGTCGGCGATCACCGTGGCCCCGCGATAGTCGAACACGTTAAAGCGCCCGGGAGCGGTCTGCGCGTCGTTGACGAAGGTGGCCAGGCCGCGGCGGATGACGTCCCAGCCCAGGTCCAGCGCCCACGCCGCGGCGATGGACGCCATGGCGTTCTCGACCTGGAATGTGATCGTGCCGCCGCGCGTGAGCGGAATCTGCGCCAGCGGGAAACGAACCTCGTCCGCGCCCTGCGCCGCGACGATTGCGTCGCCGTCGCGATAGACCGCGCGCTGGCCCTGCGCGCGGTGCGTGACCAGCACGGGATGGTTGCGGTCTTCGGCGAAGTACGTGACCGAGCCGGGGCAGCTGGAGGCCATCTCGGCGACGATGGGATCGGCGGCGTTCAGCACCGCCATGCCCGACGGATGCACGTGCTGGACGATGACGCGCTTGACCACGGCCAGGTCCTCGACCGTGCTGATGTAGCCCAGGCCCAGATGGTCGCCCATGCCGATGTTGGTGACGATGGCGACGTTGCAGCGGTCGAAGGCCAGGCCCTCGCGCAGGATGCCGCCGCGCGCCGTTTCGAACACCGCGGCGTCCACGTCGGGGTGCATCAGCACGCTGCGCGCGCTGCGCGGACCGCTGCAATCGCCGGTGTCGATGCGCAGGTTGTCCACGTAGACGCCGTCGGAATTCGTCATGCCCACGCGGTTGCCGGCCACCCCCAGGAGGTGCGCGGTCAGGCGCACTGTGGTCGTCTTGCCGTTGGTGCCCGCGACCGCCACCACCGGGATGCGGCCGTCGTCGCCATCCGCGTACATGTTGGCGATGATGGCCTCGCCCACCGCGCGGCCCTTGCCGAACGAGGGGTTCAGGTGCATGCGCAGGCCGGGCGCGGCGTTGACCTCGACCACGCCGCCGTGCTGGTCTTCCAGCGGGTGGTGCACGCTTTCGGCCACCACGTCCACGCCGCAGATGTCCAGGCCGATCATGCGGGCCGCGGACACCGCGCGCGCCGCCATTTCGGGATGGACCTCGTCCGTCACGTCCGTGGCGGAACCGCCGGTGCTCAGGTTGGCGTTGTTGCGCAGGAAGATCAGCGTGCCGGCGGGGGGCACGGAATCGGCGTCAAAGCCCTGTTTTTTCAGCGTCGCCAGCGCGATGTCGTCAAAGCGGATCTTGGTGAGCGAGGTGGCATGGCCGTCGCCGCGCAAGGGGTCGGCGTTGACCTGGTCCACCAGCTGGCGAATGGTCTGCTGCCCATCGCCCGTGACCTGCGGCGGATCGCGGCGCGACGCCGCGACCAGCGCGCCGCCGACGACCAGCAGGCGGAAGTCGTGGCCCGGGATATAGCGTTCGACGATGACTTCCGAGCTGATCTCCTCGGCCACTTCAAAGGCCTGGATCACGCGCTCGCGGGTTTCGATGTTGACCGCGACGCCGCGGCCCTGGCTGCCATCGCGCGGCTTGACCACGACAGGGCCGCCCAGTTCCTGCGCCGCTTCCCAGGCCTCTTCGGCGCTGGTCACGGAGCGGCCCTTGGGCACGGGCACGCCGGCGGCGTCCAGCAGCATTTTGGTCAGGTCCTTGTCCTGGGCGATGGATTCCGAGATGGCGCTGGTCAGGTCGGTTTCGGCGGCCTGGATGCGGCGCTGCTTGCTGCCCCAGCCGAACTGCACCATGCTGCCCTGCGTCAGGCGGCGGTAGGGAATGTTGCGGGCGGTGGCGGCGTTCACGATGGAGCCGGTGCTGGGGCCCAGGCGCACGTCCTCGTCCAGTTCGCGCAGGCGCTTCAGGGCGTCGGCGATGTCGAACGGCGTGTCGTCGAGCGCGGCGCGCACCAGTTGCTGGGCCAGGTCCATCGCCAGCCTGCCGACTTCTTCTTCGCTGTACTCGACCACCACCTGGAACACGCCCGGCTCGATCGTGGACGCGGTGCGCCCGAACGTGACGGGGCAGCCGGCGTGCGCCTGCATCGTCAACGCGACGATCTGCAGCACGTGGGCGATGGACACCGCGTCCTGGTGGCCTTCGGGGCGCAGCAGGCCAGTCTGCGGCAGGCGCGCGCGCAGGCGCGCTTCGAATTCGGGCAGGTTGTCGATGGAGCATTCGGCGTCGGCGCACGACACGATGGCCTCGATCGCGGTGTTCTTGCTCCACAGATTGGGGCCGCGCAATGCTCGGATACGGGAGACTTCCATGGCAGGGATTCCTGTCGTCTGGCGCGCGTCCGCGGTAGGGGGCGGGCGCGCGCGCGAATGTGTCAGTGTTGTTGGATCCAGCGGCGGACCAGGTCGATGGTCGGGCCGGAGAAGGCTTCGTCGGATTGCAGCAGGACGAAGTCCCCGGACGCGATGCCGTCCAGTACGCCCCCGATGGCCGTGCCGTGGTCGGGCTCTTCCTGGATGTCCTTGACGCGGCTGCCTTGCGCCAGGCCCTGGCGCAGCAGCGCGCGCGCCTCGCCCGCGGGGCGCTTGCTGCGCACGGTCGCGTCGTCATAGAGGACCACGCGATCGAAGGCGTCTCCGAGCAGCTTGCCCTGTTCGATCAGGTCCGCGTCGCGGCGGTCGGCGCCGGCCGAGTAGACCGCGGTTCGCGTCTGGGACGAGAACTGATCGATGGCCGTGATCAGCGGGCGCAGTGCCGAAGCGTTGTGCGCGTCGTCCACCACGACGGTGGCGTCGTTGCGTTCGAACAGCGTGAACTGCCACGGGGCATCCGCCTGGTCGATGTCGAAGGTCTCGATGCCGGCGCGGATCAGTTCCACCGGGATGTCCAGCGCCCAGGCCGAGCCCACGGCCGCCAGCACGTTCTCGACCTGGAAGGCCACGCGCCCGCCATGCGTCAGCGGGATGGCGGCCACGTCGGCCAGCCGTTCTTCGTGCGCGCCGCGCGCCAGCATGATGCTGCCGTCGCGCACGAACACGGCGCGGCCGTCCTGGGCCAGGTGTTGCGCGATGGCGGGCAGGGCGGGGTCGACGCCGAAGAAGATGACGGCGCCGTCGCAGAGTTCGGCCATCTCGACCACGCGCGGATCCCGCGCATTGAGCACGGCGACGCCGTCCGGCAGGACCACGTCCACCTGCGTACGGAACACGTTGAACAGGCGGTCCGTTTCGTTGATGTCGAAATCGCCGAGATGGTCGCCGTCGTCGATGTTGGTGACCACGCCGACCTGGCAGCGGTCGTAGGCCAGGCCCTGGCCGAGGATCACGCCGCTGTCGTTCTCGATGACGGCGGCGTCCACGTTGCGGTTCATGAGCAGCCGCGTGCCCGAGGCGAAGTCGGCGCGATCGCCCTTTTGCACGAGACGGCGGTCCAGGTAGAGGCCTTCGCTGCACGCCAGACCCGTGCGCTTGCCCGACAGGTGCAGCAGGCGCGCCACCAGGCGGGCGACGACGGTCTTGCCGTTGGTGCCCGTCACCCCCACGATGGGAATGCGGCCCGCGTCGCCGTCCGGGAACAGGTGGTCGACGATGGCGCGGCCCACGGGTCGCGGCGCGCCGTCGGCCGGCTTCAGGTGCATCAGCAGTCCGGGCCCGGCGTTGACTTCGACGATGGCGCCGCGCTGTTCGTCCAGCGGGCGCGAGATGTCCTCGGCCACCAGGTCCACGCCGGCAATGTCCAGGCCGACGATGCGCGCGGCCAGGGTGACCGTGGCCGCCACGCTGGGATGCACGCGGTCGGTGACGTCGAACGCGACGTTGCCGCTGCGCTGGACCAGCACGCGCTGGCCTTCGGGCGGAATGCTGTCTTCCGTCAGGCCCTGGCGCGCGATCTCCAGCCGGGCGGCGGAGTCCAGGCGCACGAAATTGAGCGGGTGGTTTTCGGTGCGGCCGCGGCGCGGGTCGGTGTTGATCTGGCTGTCGATGAGCTCGGTGATGGTGGACGTGCCGTCGCCCGTCACCCAGGCCGGCTCGCCGGCGGCGGCGGCGACCATCCGGTCGCCCACCACCAGCAGGCGGTGTTCGTTGCCCAGCACGAAGCGTTCGACGATGACGCCGCTGCCTTCGTCCACGGCGACGCGGTAGGCGGAGACCACTTCTTCGCGCGTCGTCAGGTTGGTGAAGACGCCGCGGCCATGGTTGCCGTCGTAGGGCTTGACCACCACGGGCAGGCCGATGTCCTCGGCGGCATCCCAGGCGTCTTCCTCGCTTTTGACCAGGCGCCCTTCGGGCACCGGCACGCCGCAGGTGGACAACAGCTCCTTGGTCAGGTCCTTGTCGCGCGAAATGCCTTCGGCGATGGCGCTGGTGCGGTCGGTCTCGGCCGTCCAGATACGGCGCTGCGCGGCGCCGTAGCCGAACTGGACGAGGTTGCCCTCGAAAAGGCGGATGTAGGGGATGTCCCGGTCGTCGGCCGCGTCCACGATGCAGGCGGTGCTGGGACCGAGGCAGTGGCGGTCGATCAGGCTGCGCAGCTTGGCGATGGTGGCGGGCACGTCGAACGGCCGGTCCTCGATGGCGGCCATGACGAGGTCGCGCGCTTCGTTCAGGGCGGTGCGGGTGACCTGTTCCTGCCAGGCGCGCACGACGACCTTGTAGACGCCGCGCTGGGAGGTTTCGCGCGCCTTGCCGAACCCGCCGCGCAGGCCGGCCAGGTTCTGCAGTTCAAGCGTCACATGTTCAAGAATGTGGCCGGGCCAGGTGCCTTCTTTCAGGCGGGCCAGAAAACCGCCGCGCACCCCGGGGCTGCAGCGGTGCTCGATCAGGGTTGGCAGCCATTCGGTCAGCCGTTCATAGAATCCGGGAATCGTGTTGGAGGGGTAGTCCTCCAGTTCGCCGATATCCACCCATGCTTCAAGGACCGGGCGATACGTCCAAATGTTCGGGCCGCGCAAAGCCACGACATCGATAAATTCAATGTCTTTCTTTTTCATGTTTTAATTTGCTCGAGAAGCAGGTTGGCACGCGCGGACGCCCCTATGCTAGACCGCGAGTTTATTGGGGTTGCGCCTTAAGAATAATGCCAACGAGTCGGGGGATCCCAGATATTCCTAATTAGAAAAATCGGCTGCTACTATACGACGCCTTCAAGGCGTGAATTCGTTGTGTTGTAAGGAAGGGACACGTTTGCCGCCGCTGGCGTCGAACCGGTTGCCGCCTAGTAGGGCAGAGTCCTGGCCCGGTATGCGTTCCAATGAAAAAACCAAACCTGCTTTCCGGCCTTGCCGACGCATTTCCTGCCCGCTGGCGGGATGAGATCCGCACCGAACTGGCGGATGACGAAACCCTACTGGCCTGGGTCGAGATAGACCTCGATCAGCGGCTGAAATTCCATCCCGGCCTAGTCGCCGTGACCGATAAACGGCTGATCGCGCGCCTTCCTGACAATTCCGGTTGGGAATCCTGGCCATATGGCCCCCAATTAAAGCTATCCCTTAGCGACCATGCCGGCGCCGCCGTGCTGGAGCTGCACGACGACGCCGGGCGCCTTGCCGCCTGGCGTCTTACGTTGGCGTGCAACCCGGCTGCGCTGCGCCTCCTGGCCCAGTTCGAAACGCAGCAGTCCATCCGGCTTTCCGGCAAACCGCCCGAAGAGCTGTCGGAACGCACCTGCACCATCTGCAATAACGTCATCCCCGCGGGCGAGGAAGAATGCCCGACATGCAACCAGGAACAGGCCGCGCCGTCGACCACCTGGGCGCTTCTGCGGCTGTGGCGTTTTGCGCGGCCCTACCGCGGCCCGCTGTTCGCCGGCTTTCTGTTGACGCTGCTGGGCACCGCCGCCACCCTGGTGCCGCCGTACCTGACGATGCCGTTGATGGACGATGTGCTGATTCCGTTCCAGAACGGCGCGCCCATCGATTACGGCCTGGTTCGGCTGTATCTGGGCGGCCTGCTGGGGTCGGCCATCCTGGCCTGGGGGTTGGGCTGGGCGCGGACCTACATCCTTGCCTGGGTCAGCGAACGCATCGGCGCCGATCTGCGCACGACCACCTATGCGCACCTGCAGCAACTCTCGCTTGAGTATTTCGGCGGCAAGCGCACTGGCGACCTGATTTCGCGCATCGGCAGCGAAACCGACCGCATCTGTGTGTTCCTGTCGCTGCACCTGCTGGACTTCGCCACCGACATCCTCATGATCGCCATGACGGCGGTCATCCTGATCAGCATCAATCCCTGGCTTGCGCTGGTCACGCTGGTGCCGCTTCCCTTCATCATCTGGATGATCCATGCGGTGCGCGACCGCCTGCGGCATGGCTTCGAAAAGGTCGACCGCATCTGGTCCGAGATCACCAACGTGCTGGCCGACACCATCCCCGGCATTCGCGTGGTCAAGGCATTCGCCCAGGAAAAGCGCGAGGTCGCGCGGTTCCGCGAAGCCAACAACCGCAACCTGGAAGTCAACGACCGCGTCAACACCACCTGGTCGCTGTTCTCGCCCACCGTCACCTTGCTGACCGAGGTGGGCCTGCTGGTGGTGTGGATCTTCGGCATCTGGCAGGTGTCGCAGCGGCAGATCACGGTAGGTGTGCTGGCGGCGTTCCTGGCGTATATCGGCCGCTTCTACATGCGCCTGGATTCCATGAGCCGCATCGTGTCGGTCACGCAGAAGGCCGCGGCGGGCGCCAAGCGCATTTTCGACATCCTGGACCACGTGTCCAGCGTGCCCGAACCGTTGAATCCGGCCAAGCTGCCGCACATCAATGGCCGCATCGAACTGCGCGACGTGGGGTTCCGCTACGGCAACCGCCAGGTCATCCGTGGCCTGAACCTGACCATCGCGCCCGGCGAGATGATCGGCCTGGTGGGGCACAGCGGATCCGGCAAGAGCACGCTGATCAACCTGATCTGCCGGTTCTACGATGTGTCCGAAGGCGCGGTCCTGGTCGATGGCGCCGACATCCGTTCGGTGCGGGTGGCGGACTATCGGCAAAACATCGGCCTGGTGCTGCAAGAGCCGTTTCTGTTTTTCGGCACCATCGCCGAGAACATCGCCTACGGCCGGCCCGACGCGACGCGCGACGAGATCGTGGCCGCGGCCCGCGCCGCGCATGCGCACGAGTTCATCCTGCGCCTGCCGCATGGCTATGACTCGCTGGTGGGCGAGCGCGGCCAGGCCTTGTCCGGCGGCGAGCGCCAGCGCATTTCGATCGCGCGCGCGCTGCTGATCGACCCGCGCATCCTGATCCTGGACGAAGCGACGTCGTCGGTGGACACCACGACCGAAAAGGAAATCCAGAAGGCCCTGGACAACCTGGTGCGCGGCCGCACCACGATTGCCATCGCGCATCGACTGAGCACCCTGCGCAAGGCCGACCGGTTGGTGGTCCTGGATCGCGGCCAGATCGTGGAGCAGGGGCCGCACGAAGCATTGATGGCCCGCGAGGGCGCCTACTATCGCCTGTACCAGGCGCAGGCGCGCCAGGCCGAAGCCGACGCGCAGGCGTCGGGCAGCGAAGACATGGCCGCGGTGGCCTGACGCCCGGACGCCCAGACGGAACCCATCATGACCTTGCCGTTCTTTCAATTGCGCCGCAATGCCTTCGGGCGCCTGGAATTCCAGTCCGCCGACGGCGAATCGCACGAAGGCGTCATTCCGGTGCGCGCCTTTCCCATCAGCGAAGCGGGGCGCGGCCTGTCGCTGGTGACCAGCGACGGGCACGAGCTGCTCTGGATCGAACACCTGTCCGACGTGCCGGCCGAACCGCGCGCCCTGATCGAAGAAGAACTCGCGAGCCGCGAATTCATGCCCGAGATCCGCAAGCTGTCCAGCGTCTCGACCTACGCCACGCCCAGCGTCTGGAAGGTCGAGACCGACCGCGGCCCGACGTCATTCACGCTGCGCGGCGAAGAAGACATCCGCCGCCTGTCGGCGCAGACCTTGCTCATCGCCGACAACCACGGCATCTTCTATCTGGTGCGCGACATCCAGGCGCTGGACAAGCACAGCCGCAAGCTGCTGGACCGCTTTCTCTGACACCCGGCAGCGGTCGGTGTCTGACACCCGACAGAGATTGCCGTCAGCTTGCTCGTGCGTTTCGCGGGTGTCAGACACCCCCCAGTGCCCCTGACACCTACGAAGCGCCCTTGAACGGCGTATGCGATTCCAGTTCGCCCAGGTAGTCCGTCACGGCGGCGGTTTCCTCGTCCAGGAAATTCTGGATCGCTTCGGCGAATCCGGGGTGGGCCACCCAATGTGCCGACCACGTCGGCGTGGGCAGCAGGCCGCGCGCCATCTTGTGCTCGCCCTGCGCGCCGCCCTCAAAGCGCGCGATGCCATGCGCGATGCAGTAGGCGATGGCCTGCATGTAGCAGGTCTCGAAATGCAGCCCAGGCACATATTCCGTCGCGCCCCAATAGCGGCCATATAGCGCATCGCCGCCGGCCAGGTTGAGTGCGGCCGCCACCGGCTCGCCATCGCGTTCGGCCAGGATCAGCACGAAGGCCTCGGGCTGGTCGCGGTGCGCGCGCTCGAAGAACGCGCGGCTCAGGTAGGGCGGGTTGCCGTGGTCGAAGTAGGTGCGGCAATAACAGTCGTAGAAGAACGCCAGCTCCTGCGCGCCGATCTCGGCCCCGCGCAGCCAGCGGAACGCAAGGCCGGCCGCGGCGACCTTCTTGCGGTCCTGGCGTATCTTCTTGCGCTTGTCGTGGCTCATGGCGGCCAGGAATGCGTCGAAATCCGCGTAGCCGGCGTTGGTCCAGTGGAACTGCACGCTCTCGCGGATCATGAAGCCGGCCTCCCGCAGCACGCGCACGTCGGCGTCGTCGGGAAAAAGCAGATGCAGGGACGACACGTTGATCTCCTGCGCAAACGCCACCAGCCCGCGCACCAGGGCGTCGCGGTCTTCGTCGTTGGCCGCCAGTAGCCGGGGGCCCGTGACCGGCGTGAACGGGATGGCCGACAGCAGCTTGGGGTAGTAGCGCATGCCGTGCCGCTGGAAGGCGTCGGCCCACGCATAATCAAAGACGTATTCGCCGCGCGAGTGCGATTTCAGGTACAGGGGCGCCGCGGCCGCGAGCGCGTCCCCTCGCCACAGCGCAAGAAAGTGGGGCGCCCAGCCGGTGCGCGGCGATGCGCAGCCCGTTTCGTGCAGGGCGAGCAGGAAGGCATGGCGCAGAAAGGGCTGGTCGCCCGCGAGCGCGTCCCATTGCCGGGCGTCGATGCGGGACAGATCGGTTTCTAGAGTCAGGCGCAGGGAATCCATCCGCGAATGATAAAGTCTTCGGGTGCGCCTGGTGTCCGGACCACGGCGCTGGAAGGGATTTGAAGCGGGCTTTGAAGCAGGATTTGAAGCAGTATTTGATGCAGGAATACAGGCAGGATTCGAAGCGGCCGCGCGCGGCCCGGGACGACGGCAACATGAACACCAGCAGGACAGCCCCGATGGCACAGGGGGACGAGGCGCTCGGCATGCGTGCGCAGGCGCTGGCGGCGCTGGCCGCCACGGCATGGCCCGACAAGCTGGCGCGGGTGCGCGCCATCGCGGACGACGCCAGACTGGATTGCGAGCGGGTCTTCGCGCCTGTCGACGGATTGCCCGGCCGTCCGGCGCGGCCTGCGCTGGTCGCGCCCGCCGAGGTCAGCCAGCGCTCCATGGCCACGCAGGAGGGCAGGGCGGCGCTGCTGCACGCCCTGGCCCACATCGAGTTCAACGCGGTGAACCTTGCGCTCGACATCATGTGGCGCTTTGCCGGCATGCCCGAGGCCTTCTACCGGGACTGGCTGCGCGTCGCGCGCGAAGAGGCGCTGCACTTCGACCTGCTGCGCCAGCGCCTGGACGCCCTGGGCTATGCCTACGGCGATTTTCCCGCGCACAACGGGCTGTGGGAAATGGCCGAAAGAACCCGCGACGACCTGCTCGCCCGGCTGGCGCTGGTGCCGCGCACGCTGGAGGCGCGCGGACTGGATGCCTCGCCCATGATCCGCAACAAGCTGGCCGGCGCGGGCGACGCGCAAAGCGCGGCCATCGTCGACATCATCCTGCGCGACGAAATCGGCCACGTCGCCATCGGCAACCACTGGTACAAGCAGCAGTGCGCGCTGGCGGGCAAGGAACCGGTGGCCTGCTATGCCGAACTGGCCAGGCAATATGACGCGCCGCGTCTGCGCGGCCCCTTCAACCTGGAGGCGCGGCGCGCCGCCGGCTTCGACGACGACGAGCTTGCCGCGCTGCAGGCCGGCTGAGGAAGGCATCCAGATGGACATCACGATCGACGCGCTGCTGACGGGCACGGTCCGCCCGCTGGGCGATTCGGGGCGCGACAGCGGCATCGACAAGCATCCCGTGGCCGAGCGGCGCTGGCTGGGGCCGGAAGGGCTGGGCGGAGACGAACAGGCGGACCGGCGCTTTCATGGCGGCCCGGAAAAGGCGCTGCATCATTACGCGCGCGAGCACTATCCGGCCTGGCTTGCGGCGCTGGGCGAGCGGACGGTGCTGCGCGCGCCCGGGGCCTTCGGCGAAAACATCTCGACCACCGGCATGACGGAGCGCGACGTGTGCGTGGGCGACATCTACCGCGCGGGCGCCGCGCTGATCCAGGTGTCGCAGGCGCGCCAGCCGTGCTGGAAGCTGGATCACCGGTTCCAGCACAAGGGCATGGCGGCGCAGGTGCAGGCCAGCGGCATGACCGGCTGGTACTACCGCGTGCTGCAGGCCGGCTGGCTCGCGCCCGGCGACACGCTGTCGCTGCAGGAGCGGCCGCATCCGCAATGGACGCTGGCGCGCGTGCAGGACATCCTGAACCGCCGCGTGCTCGAGCCGGACGTGCTGCGCGCGCTGGCGGCGCTGCCCGAACTGTCGCCCAACTGGCGCACGCTGTTTGAAAAGCGTGCGCGCGCCGGCGAAGTCGAAGACTGGACGCGGCGCCTGCAAGGCGACGCCGCGATCGCACCTCCCAAGGAATTTCAAGCATGACCTCCCTGTTGATCCGCGCGCTGGCAAGCGCCGCGCTGGTCCTGCCGGCGTCCGCGGCGCTGGCCGCCGACCCATTTGCCGCCTGCCTGTCGCAGTTGCGCGGGCCCGCCTTGAAGGCCGGCGTCGCGGCCGCGACCTTCGACACGCATACCGCCGGGCTCGCGCCCGACATGGCGGTGATCGACCTGCTGGATGCGCAGCCCGAATTCAAGACGCCCATCTGGGACTACATGGCGGGCCTGGTGGACGACGAGCGCGTGGCGGACGGAAAGGCCGGCATGGCGCGCTGGCAGGCCGAGCTGGAGCGCGCATCGCTGCGCTATGGCGTGGACCCGGCCACCATCGCCGCGGTGTGGGGCGTGGAAAGCAACTTCGGCCGCACCTTGGGCGGCCGGCCGCTCCTGACGTCCCTGTCCACGCTGTCGTGCTTCGGCCGGCGCCAGGCGTATTTCCGGGGCGAATTCTTCGCCACGCTCAAGATCATCCAGGACGAGCACATCGCGCCCGACCGCCTTGTCGGCTCCTGGGCGGGCGCGTTCGGCCAGACGCAGTTCATGCCGTCCACCTACCTGCGGCTGGCGGTGGACTTCGATGGCGACGGCCGCCGCGACCTGGTCGACAGCGTGCCCGACGCGCTCGCGTCCACCGCCAACTTCCTGAAGCGCGCGGGCTGGAATCCGGCGCTGGCCTGGGGCTACGAGGTCAGGCTGCCCGCCGGGCTGGACACTGCCGGCGCGGGCCGCAAGAACAAGCGTCCGATGTCGTCCTGGGTAAAACAGGGCGTGACCCGCGCCGACGGCCAGCCCTTGCCGGCCGGCGACACGCCGGCCGGCCTGCTGCTGCCCGCGGGCCGCGGCGGCCCGGCGTTCCTGGTCACGCGCAATTTCGACGCGCTGTATTCCTACAACGCCGCCGAAAGCTATGCGCTGGCCATCGCGCATCTGTCCGACCGCTTGCGCGGCGGCGGTCCGTTCGTCCAGGCCTGGCCCACGGACGACCCGGGCCTGTCGCGCGCCGAACGGCGCGAACTGCAGCGCCTGCTGATCGCCCGCGGCTATGACGTGGGCGAGCCCGATGGCATGGTCGGCGCCCGCACGCGCCAGGCCCTGCAGGCCGCGCAGCGCGAATTGGGCTTGCCGGCCGACGGGCGCGCGGGCCAGAAGGCGCTGAAGGCGCTGAGGGCATCGACGACCCCGCCGAAAGGATGAGCCGCCCGGCCTGATTTACAACTTTTGCAAAGTCGAGCCCGGCGGCAGGCGCATCGGCGCGCGCGACGCTTTTCGTCGGCCTATACTGGTTTTCCGACTTTTCCAGGAGCGCGGCAATGAGCCTATTGGACACTTTGGCCTCGATGGCCGGCGGCGGTCAGCAGGGCGGATCGGCCTCGCTGTTGCCTGCATTGATTGAGCAACTGAACAAATATCCCGGCGGGCTGACCGGCCTGATCGCCAGCTTCCAGAAGGGCGGGCTGGGCGAGATCGTGGCTTCCTGGGTGGGAACCGGCCAGAACCTGCCCGTCAGCCCCAGCCAGCTCGGCGCGGTGCTGGAACCCGGCGTCGTGGACGAACTGGCCGCCAAGACCGGGCAGGACACCACTTCCGTGCTGGATTCGCTGTCGGCCCTGCTGCCGCAGCTGGTCGACAAGGCCACGCCGGAAGGCGCGGTGCAGCCCGGCCAGCAATTCAATCCGGCGGACCTGCTCGGCTCGCTGTCTGGCCTGTTCGGCAATCGCGGATAAGGGCAGGGCAGTCTCCTGGTACATCCGCAGATCAAGTCCCGCCTGCGCCGGCGCCTGTTCCAGGCGCTGGCCCTGGGCGCGCTGGCGCCGCTGGCCGCCTGCTCGCCGCCGCTGTCCCTGAACGCCACCTTCCTGCAGCTCTGGCGCAGCCACGCGGACCTGACGCCCGACGATTGGCGGCTGCGTCTGCGCAGCTTCCGGCGGCTGGGCTGCCGCGAGATCTTTCTGCAATGGACCGGGCTGGAAGGCGGGCGCCCGGACGACTGGATGGCGCCCGGGACGCTGCTGGACACGCTGTTCGATGAAGCCGCGCGCCAGGGGCTGGGCATCCACGTGGGCCTGCCCTACGACCAGCGCTGGTGGGACGTGCTGGCCCGCGCGGACACGACGTCGCTGGCCGCCTACCTGGACCAGACGCGCGCGCGTGGCATCGCCTACATGCAGCAATCCGGCTGGAACGAGCGCCGCGCGTTCCGCGGATGGTATCTGCCGTATGAGCTGGAGCAGTACAACTGGGCGGCCGCCGAACGCCAGGCGCTGCTGGTGCCGTGGCTGGACGCGCTGTCGCGCGCGGCCCAGGCCACCAGCCGCGGAGTGCCCTGCATTTCCACGTATCACAGCCGGTTGCCGGGCGAGGGATCGCTGGCGACGCTGTGGAGCCATATCCTGGATCGCGTGGCCATCCATCCGATGATCCAGGACGGCGTGGGCGTGGCGGGCCTGGCCAACCTGCGTGCGCTGGCGCCGCTGCACGACATGCTGCGGGCCCGCCACGCCTCGTTCGACCTGATCCTGGAACTGTTCGAGGAACTGCCCTCGGGCGCCACCGATGGCTCGACCTTCAAGGCGCGCTCGGCCGACTTCGAACGCGTGCGCGAGCAATGGGAAGTGGCCCGAGGCTATGGCGCCAAGCGCATCGTGGCTTTTGCGCTGGACCCCTGGGTCATCGACGACACGCCCGAGGCGCGCGCGCTGATGCGGGCCTGGATGGACGCGCGGATCTGAAGCCGGCCGCGCAGCGTCAGTGAAAGCTGCGGCCGATGATCTCCAGCATGACCTCGTTGGTGCCGCCGAAGATGCGCAGCGCGCGCGCGTCGGCCCATGCGCGGCCGATGCCGACCTCGGCCATGTAGCCATAGCCGCCATAGAGCTGGAGCAGGTCATCCAGGATGCGGCCCTGCATCTCGGTGGCATTGAGCTTGGCGATCGCGGCCGTCGTGGCGTCCAGCTCGCCGTCCAGCATGCGCGCCAGGCAGTCGTCCAGGAAGACGCGCAGCATGGCGCTCTGGGCCCTTGCGTTGGCCAGCTTGAAGCGCGTGTTCTGATAGTCGATCACGCGGCGTCCGAACACCTTGCGGTCGCGGGTGTATTGCGCGGCCTGTTCCAGCATGCCTTCCTGCGAGGCCGCCGCGCGCAGCGCGATCGCCAGTCGCTCGCGCGCCAGTTCGCGCGTCATGATCTCGAACGCGGCATTGGGCGGGCCCAGCAGGCAATCGGCCGGCACGCGCGCCTCATTGAAGAACAGCTCGCAGGTGTCCTGGCTGTGCTGGCCGATCTTGGCCAGCGGCGCGCCCTTCGTATAGCCGGGCAGGCCTTCCTCCACGCAGAAGAGCGACAGCCCGCGGGCGCCCAGGTCGGGATCGGTGCTGGCCAGCACGATGGCCAGTCCGGCGTTGACGCCATTGGTGATGAAGGTCTTCTGCCCGCTGAGCACGTAGTGGTCGCCGTCGCGCCGCGCACGCGTGCGCACCGCCTTCAGATCGCTGCCTGCGTCCGGCTCGGTCAGCGCGATCGCGCCGATCGTCTCGCCGCGCGTCATGGCCGGCAGCCAGCGGGCCTTCTGCGCGTCGGTGCCGACGTTCAGCAGGTACGGCGCGACCATGTCGGAATGGATCGAAAAGCCGATGCCCAGGAAGTTCGCGCGGGCCAGTTCCTCGATCACCACGGCGGCGTGGCCGAAGTCGCCGCCCGGCCCATAGGGATCCGGCAGCGCGCAATTGAGGAGTCCTTCTTCGCCCGCCCGCCGCCATAACGCGCGCGGCGTCACGCCGGCCTGCTCCCACTCGGCGTAGTGGGGAGCGATTTCGCTGGCGATGAAGCGCTTGACCTGGTCGCGGAAAAGTTCGTGGTCGTCCCGGAATACGCGGCGCATGAGAGTCTTCCTATTTCTTGTAAGGGTCCGTGTCGCTGGCCTGGCCTTTCAGGACGGGCGCCTGCGGCGTGCCGGTGAGGAACAGGCTGTAGTGGTCGCCTGGCTGCAGGGCGGGCAGGGCAAGGGCTGGCGACACGGCCGCGCCGCAGCCGGCGACCAGCGTGGCGCTGACCGGGTTGATGGCGCGCGCGGCGGAACCGCCAGGATCGACGTCCTTGAACAGGACGGGGCCCGGCGGGCTGACCGACAACTGTCCGGCGCCGCAGTCCGCCGCGAGGTTGTAGAAGCGCAGTTCCGCCTTCAGCGCATCCATCGCGCCGGCGCTGTCGTCGATGACGCTGAAGGACAGCCTGCCGCCGTCGCGCCGCGGAACCAGTGTGCTGAACGTATCGGGCGCGACCTGCAGCGTGCCCGCGAGCTTGCCGTCGATGCGCACGTCGAAGGGCTGGTTGCCCTTCACGATGGCGTAGGTGGTGGCCTGCCTGTCAGGGCCGATCTCCTGGACCGGACCCTGCGCCACCTGCGCCTGCAGCGGATGCACGTGGGGGTTGACCACACGCACGAAGGACGAGCCGGCGGGCGGGCGCGCGGCATAGAGTTGCGCCAGCACGCCTTCGGCGGCGGCGCTGGCGCAGGCGGCCGCCAGGGCGATAGCGAGGGCGAGGTGATGGGTCGTGCGTGTCATGCTTGCTGCTCCGGTTTCTTGCTGAGGCGCGCTTCGAGGTACAGGCGTTCAAGCTGCTTGCGGTCCGCCTTGTCCGTGCTGGTGGTGGGGAAGCGCTGGCAGGCCAGCAGCTCGGAAGGAATCATGTAGGGGGGCAGGCGCCGGGCCAGCGTGTCTTTCCAGTCGGCGAGGTGCGCGGGCAGGGGCTGCAGGCCTGCCGGACCGCTCGCGGCCGGTTCCACGAACCCGATCAGCCGGACGATGGCCCCGTCGGGCCGGCGCAGCGCCACCGTCGCGCCGGCCCGCGCGCCGGGCAGGGCGGCAAGAGCGGCATCGATCTCGGCCAGCTCGATACGGTAGCCGTGCAGCTTGATCTGGTCATCGATGCGTCCGCGGAAGGTGACCCGTCCCTGCGCGTCCATCTCGCCCAGGTCGCCGCTCCGGTAGCCGCGCTTGCCGTCGCGCGTGAACATGCGCGTCGCGTTCAGGTCGGGACGGTTCAGATAGCCCCGCATGACGTGGTCGCCGGCGATGCAGATTTCGCCGTTCTCGATGAAGACGTCGGCGTAGGGCTTGGCGCGGCCGATCGGAAAAGGATTCGGCGCCGCCGAGCGCAGCGCCGGGTCGATCTCGACCCAGGTCGTGGAGCAGGTGGCCTCCGTCGGGCCATAGGAATTGACGATGCGGACCTGCGGAAACCTCTGCCAGATTTCCTCGGCCAGGGCCGGCGTGAGCGACTCCGCGCCGAAGACGAACACGCGCAGGTCTGGCAGGTGGACGTGGTCGAAGTCGGGATTGAAGAGCTGCTGCCGCACGAACGAGGGCGTGGACGCCCAGACGCCGATGCGCGTGCCCGCCAGGTACTGCACGAAGCGGTCCCGCTGCGCGATGGTCTCGCGCGGGCACAGCACGCAGGCGCCGCCCAGCGCCAGCGCGCCGACCCAGTTGAACAGCGAGAAATCGAAGCTGAACAGCATCTGGTCCATGAACACCGGCGCGGGGCCCAGCGCAAGGCAATCGCGTATCCACCCGGCAAAAAGCGCCACGCTCTCGCGGCCGATCTGCACGCCCTTCGGATCGCCCGTGCTGCCGGACGTGAACATGATGTAGGCCAGGCCGGTTTCGGCCAACGGGGAAGCGTCGCCCGCGGGAATGAAAGACTGCGCCTGCGCGTCGTAGCGCAGGCCGGCGCGGACCAGCTCGCCGATGCGCGCGATGCGCTCGGGCGGGTTGATCACGTCCACCGGCACGAAGGGCACGCCCAGGCGCAGGCAGCCCAGCATCGCCACCAGGAAGGCGGTCTCCTTGTGGCCGGAGATCACCAGCGGGACGTCGGACTGCGCGCCGGCGTCGCGCGCGGCCTTTTCCCACGCTTCGGTGGCCGCGCGCAGCGCGCCCCACGAGGTCGCGCCGCGCGCGTCCACCACGGCGATGGCGTCCGCGCCGCCCTGCGTGTCCACGAAATCGCAGGCATTGAAATCGAAACGCATGGTCCGGCCCTCCGCTCGGCGCGCGCTAGGCGCGGCCGTGCTGCGCGATGAAGGCGGCCAGCGTGTGCACCGATTCCAGGTGCACGTCGATCTCGGTGGGCGGGATCTTGCAGCCGAACTCACGCTCCACGGCGAGCGCCACGTCGACGGCGGCCAGCGAGTCGACCAGGCCCGATTCGATCAGCAGCGTGTCGGGGTCGACCTGGGTGAGGATGATGCCTTCGACGAGTTGCGCCACTTTGGCTTCGATAGCGTTGATGTCCATGGAATGCTCCGCGACCGTGTGTGCGGTCAGAATTGGAAGTAAAGGAACCGGGTTTCCTTGTGCAGGTTGACCAGGCAGAAAACCAGCAGCGCCAGCATGACCGCCATCCAGGCGAGGTTGGGGCGCCAGCGCATGAAGGCCTGCGGGGCCTCGTGCGGCTTGAAAAGGGCGGGCGACCAGCGGCCCAGGATCTGGTGCGAATTGGGCGTGAACCACGCGATGCCCAGCAGCACGGCGGCGTAGATGAACTGCAGGTGATGGCCGGCGACGAGGCGCCACGCATCGCCTGCCGCCAGGCCCGAGACATGCGTGGACAGGTCCAGCGCTTCCAGGCCGCGCGCGCCCGCCATGCCCTGCAGCAGCAGCACCGCATCGCCCACCCCGTGGGCGCGGAAAAACGCCTGCGCAACCAGCACCGCGACAAAGGTCACCAGCACGCAGAGCGCGCGCGTGGCCGGATGGGTGTTGCGCGCCGCCGCGGGCTTGCGGCCCACCACGAAGATGCGCCACGCATGGTTCACCGACAGGTACATCGCGTGCAGCAGGCCGAACACGACAAACTGGAAGCCCGCTCCGTGCCACACGCCCGCCAGCGTCATCGTGAAGAGCGTGGGCAACGCGATGCTGCCCGCAAAGCCGCCCGGCGTCTTCAGGCCCGCCGAGCCCACCGGCAGGTTGCGGTTCGTGCGCCACTTGTTCACGGCCACCGCTACCGGGTAGTACAGATAGGCGGTGATGTAGCGCGTCAGCGTCATGTGCCAGCGTGCCCAGAATTCGATGATGTTGCCGGCCTTGTAGGGCGAATTGAAGTTCAGCGGGAAGCGGATGCCGAACATCTTGGCCAGGCCCAGCGCCATGTCCGAATAGCCCGAGAAATCGAAATAGAGCTGCAGCGCATAGCAGAGGCTGGCGCCCCACGCGCCGAAGAACTGCAGCTCGCCCGGCGCCGCGAACCCGGCATCCGCATACGGCGCGATGCCGTCGGCCAGCAGCACCTTCTTGGCCAGCCCGATCACGAACAGCATCGCGCCCACCGAGAGGTTTTCGGCCCGGAACCGGTAATTCTCCGGCTGCGCGAACTGCGGCATCATCTCTTTGTGATGCAGGATGGGGCCGGCGATCAGGTGCGGAAAGAAGGTCACGAAGAGCACGTAGCTCAGCAGGCTGCGTTCCTTCACCACGCCCGCCTTGCAGTCCAGCAGGTAGCCGATCTGCGTGAACGTGAAGAACGAAATGCCCAGCGGCAGGATGATGTCGTCCGCCGTCGATGCCGTCATGCCCAGGTCGTTCAGGAAGTTCAGCAGCGTCGCGAAATACTTGTAGTGAAACAGCAGCGCCAGGTCGGCGCCCACGCCCAGGCCCACGATCAGCCCTTGCAGCCGGGGCCGCCCGGCGAAGTGCAATATCAATTGGCTGACGATGTAATTGAAGGCGATGGAACCGGCCAGCAGCACGACGAACTGCGGATTCCACCAGCCATAGAAGACCAGCGAGGTCAGGCACAGCCACAACGCCGCCAGCCGCACGTTCAGCGGCCCCAGCGCGTAGTACGCCGCCAGCGTGACGGGCAGGAAGATGAACAGGAACAGGTAGGAATTGAATAGCATGTCGGTTCGCTACGGGATGCGGGCCAGCAGGGCGATTTCGTCCGCGGTCAGCGGCAGCGACAGGGCGTTCTCCGAGAACTCCCAGATCACGAGCTTCAGGCTGGCGGGCCACTGCGCGCGCTGGTTCAGCGCCATCGTCAACGCGCCCGAGAACTGTCCGCCGTCCAGGCTCATGTTCCACACCTCGCGGCCCAGCCCCATGCCCAGGCGTTCGGCGAACTGGCTGCGGCGGCCGTTCGAGGTGCCCGCCAGCAGCACGTCCACCGGCGCCGGCTCGTCCAGCAGGCCGCCGCCGCGCACCGGCTCGATCTTCGCTTCCGACACCTGCTCCAGGTCGGGCCGCCAGCCGGGCGGCGCGCGCTCCAGGCCCGCCAGCACGATCAGGTCTCCCATGCGCGGCTGCGGCGCGGGCGCCGGATCGGTCTTGAACGCCTGCGTGCCCGCGCCGCCCAGCAGGGGCAGCGCCGCCTCGGCCACCCGCGCGGCGGCGGCCTGCGCGCCCTGGGCGTTCATGTGCACGTCGGTGCGGAAAAAGCGGGGCGCGGGGGCCGCCCGCAGCGCCTCGCGCAGGTCCACGAAGGGCACGCCGTCCGCGCGCAGCGCCGCCTGCCAGTCGTCCAGGACCTGGCGCATCGGTTGCGACACCGGCAGGCCGCAAAGCTGGCCGGATTCGATGCGCGACTTGTCGGGCACCGCGACGACCAGCACCTGGACCTGCTTGGCGCGCAGTTCCCGCACCCAATGCCGCATCAGCCGCAGACGTTCATTGAAGACGTGCACGCCGGGCGGGGGCCGCAGGCCGTCGCGGTAGAACAGCCATTGCGGGCAGCCCATCGCAACCTGATCGCCCAGGTCGCCCAGGAGCCGATAACGCAGCGCGGCGTTCCAGGTGTCGACGTCGGCCTGGCGCGGCAAGGCCAGCGCCCGGTTCAGCACGGCGCCCGCCGAACCGTCCAGCCAGGCGGACGGCGCCACGTCGGCCCCCGAGAGGCGGGCCTGCGCCAGCCGCCAACCGCCCCAGCCCAGGCCGGCCGCCAGCAGGATGGCGACGACGCAGGCGGTAAGACGGTGGCCGGCGTCCGGGCGGCCGGCAGTGTCCGGTTGGTCCGACGGTTTCACGCGCCTATTTCCCGAGCGCCGCTTTCATGCGGGCGCGCCAGGCGTCGGCGCTCATGAGGGAGGCGTTGTCCCACAGCCCGCGGGCGTCCGGGCCCTGCGCGTAGGTGGGCTCGAACATCTGCCAGACCAGCACCTGGGGCTTGTTCTGCTTGAACGCCGGCGACTCCAGGTACTCCAGCAGCATGACCCAGTGGCCCACGTTGCCGGGCTTCCAGTTCACCGACACCGGGCGGTCCAGGGCATTGGACAGCTTCTGCGGAAAGCCGAAGTAGGGCTGCACCATGCTGTGGCCGGTGACATGCACGGGCGCCGGCGTGTCGTCCAGCAGGCTCTGGCCCTCGGCCTGGCGCCGCACCGTGAAGGTTTCGCGGCCTGCCTGCTTGCGCTGGTCCGGCGTGAGAAAGAGCTCGGCCAGATCGCCATAGCGGCGCTCGTTGACGACGCTGCCCAACTGCATGCCCGTGCCGGGCTTGCCGGCTAGCGTCTTCACGTCCTGTTCGATACGCTGCGCCATCGCTTCGGCGGTGGCGTCGGCGGCCGCCTGCGTCCAGTGCTGGTCGGTGCGGTAGAAGACGTCCTGGCCGCCGTTCTTGACCCGCTGCAGCACCGCCTCGTCGTCGATGGTGGAAATACCGGCCTGCCGGAGCTTGTCCTGGATGGTCTGGTAGCGCTTCTTCACGTCGGCGCTGAGCGCCTTGCCGTCCGGCAGCTTGTCCTGATAGAACAGCGTCTTGTCCGGCAGCACCAGCACTTCGAGCTGGATGCCCCTGGCCGCCAGCGCGTCGCGCGTCTCGCGCACGAGCTGCGTGGACGCGTCGATGCCGCGCATGTCCACCTGCGTCAGGCTGCCCCAGCCGGGGAATAGCCAGTTGTCCTTGCCCTGGATCACGATGGACGATGCCTGCGGGGCCTGCTGCGCCTGCGCGGCGGCGGCGCAGGCCGCCATCAGGGCGGCCGACGCCAGCGCGCGGGCCAGGCCGGGCAGGGCGCGCTTCGGGAGGCGGTTTGCGAGGTGCATGCGAAGACTCTCCTTTGATGCGGGTCGGTGTGCCGTCAGTACGACAGGGTCAGATTGATGAACAGGCCCTTGGCCCGGTCGGCCTGCCCGCCGCCGATGTTGAAACGGTATTGGGTCGTCAGGTCCAGATAGGACATGGGCGCGGTGTAGTGGTCTTCCCGGAACCAGTAGCGCAAGTTGAAGCCCGGGCCGGCGCCCATCGACCACGAGGCGTTGTCGCCCAGCAGCCGGTAGGAGTCGGAACCGTCGATGTCAAAGCCCGTCACCCGGTTCTTGTTCCACAGCCAGTCCGCGCCGATCACCGCGTACGGAAAGAACACCAGGCGTTCGCTGATCGCGTCCACGCGGTAGCTGCGGCCCACGCGCAGTTCGCCGGCGCCGAAGGCCTGGTCGCGCTTCAAGCGGCCCGACGACTTTTCTCCGTCCACGCCCGTCGCGTTGTCGCGCAGCCAGAACTTCGCGGGCATGTCCTGCCACGAATAACCGGCCTGGACGTAGCCCTCCATCGTGAACCAGTCGGGACGGTCGATGCGCAGCGTGGTGCCTTCATAGAGTCCGTAGGTCACATAGGCCAGCCAGCCGCCGCTGCCGGCATCCGTCTGGTAGTGCGCGGTCTGGTTGTCGCGGTTGAGCGCGCAGCGCAGCGCCGCCGGGTCGGGGCTGAACGTGCCGCGGCGCGTGGCGCTGCCCAGGTTGAACTGGCGCTCCAGACCGAACGTCACGCCCACTTCGGTTGACGGGGTGAATCGCATGCCCAGCGAGCCGATGGTCGTGGGAATGCCGGAGATGCCCTGGTTGGTGGCTTCCTGGATGTCGACGGTGCCGCCGCACGGATCGGACACGGTCTGGCTGGCGGTCCTGCCGCCCTTGTCGTACAGGGTATTGGACAGGCGGCCATAGAGTTCGAAGGTGCGCGTCGACGAATTCAGGAAATCCGACGGCCGCCAGAAGATCTCGGCGGTGCTGAACACGGCGTCCCCGGGCACCGTGATGGCCGCGCCGCCCAGCCCGGACGACGCCGGCCGCGCGCCGCGGTAGCCGGCCGAGAAATAGCCGCCCCATTCGCGCGCCAGGCCGCCGATGGCATTGCGCGTATCGAATCGCTGCTGGGGCGTCAGATCGAGCTTGCCCGCATCGTTCTCGTCGATGGCTTCCTTGAGCCGATCCACGGCGCCCCGCTTGTCGCCCGTGCCGGCCAGCGCATAGCCTTCGTCCAGGATCACCGTGGGCGGGGCCTTGCCGGTGGCGCGCGCGGCCTGGAAGTCCTGCAGCGCCAGTCCGGGCTGGCGCATGCGCTGGTGCAGGTAGCCGCGCTGCATCAGCAGCGCGGGATCGTCGGGCTGCGCGGCCAGGGCCTCGCTCATGCGGGCATTGGCCTCGGCCAGCTGCGCGGGGCTGCCGGCCGCCAGCGTGGTGGTCAGCAGGCGCTGGTACTCCTTGTTGGCGGGGTCCTGCTCGACCGCCTTGCGCGCCTGGCGGATCGCTTCCGGGTAATCCTCGCGCGCATAGGCGGCATAGGCCAGCGACGCGGGACCGCCGCTGCCCGCGGCGTCCGACGGCAACAGCTCGCAGGACGTGCCGTAGGGCGTGTCGCGGCAGTCCTGCACCGGGGCGGGATAGTTGGCCAGCGTCAGGGTGGCGGGAATGGCGGGGCGGGCGCGCGCGCGTTTGATGCGCTGCGCCGCCGCCTCATCCTTGCCGCCCAGCGGTTCGACCAGCGCCAGCGCGCGCGCGTTTTCGCCGGCCGCCAGCGCCGCGTCGGCCGCGATCAGGCGCACGTTGCGCCGCTGTTCGTCGTCCAGCCAGTCCTGGCCGAGCGCCGCGTCGAAGTCCGCGTCGGCCTCTTGCGTCTTGCCCTGGCGCTGGCGCAGATAGCCGCGCATCAGCAGCGCGACCGTATTCTCGTCGTCCTGCAGCATGGCGTCCGTGGCGGCCCGCTCCGCCGCGTCGAGCTGGTTGTCCAGCATGAGGGCGGTGATCAGCAGCAGGCGGTGGCTGGGACTTTCCGGAGCCAGCGCGACGGCCTGCCGCGCGAGCGGCACGGCGTCGCCCGGGCGGTTGGCGATCAGCGCCTGGTAACCCGCCTCGGCCGGCTTGACCGCCATCCGGCGCTTGAGCGTCTGCTGGCGCGCGGCCAGGTCATTCCGGTTGGGCGCGCCCAGCGCCAGCGCCCGGGCGGCCGCCGCCTCGGCCTCGGCGTATTTGCCTTGCGCTTCCAGCGCGTCCAGCCACAGCATGGCCCAGGCGCCTTGTTTGGGATCGATCCGGAACGCGCGTTCGGCGCCGTGCTCGGCCGCGGGGTAGTCCGCGCGGTTGTAGTCCGCGTAGGCGCGGGTGGCGATCGGAAAGCCGCGCTGGTAGGCGCTGGCAGGCCTGGCTGCGGCGGCCGGTCGGGCCGCGTCAGGCCGCGCCACGTCAGGCCGGGCCGCGGCGGGCCGCAGGTTGGCGCGCGCCTGGCGCAGGGCGGGCGTGTCCAGGCCGCTGGCGATGGCGTCGGCGGCCGCCTTGTCGGCTTCCTGGATCTTGCCCTGCTTCTGCAGGGAATAGATCAACAGCAGCCGCAGGCGCTCGACGTCGGGGCGCAGCACGATGGCCGATTCGGCCTGCTGCTGCGCCAGCGCATAGTTGCCCGCGTCGTAGTTCTTGTAGCCCTCGTCGGCGAACTGCCACGCGGCGCCTTCCAGCGGCGCTTCGGTCCTGGCCTGGGCCTGGACGCCCGCAGGCGCCGCGGCCCAGGCACAGGCCAGGGCGGCGGACAGAACGAGCGATCGGGGAAGAGACATCATGGCGCAGCGGGTTTGGTGCCGGGGGCGGCGGGCGGTTCGCCTTGTCCGGCCTGTTGGAACTGGATGGCTTCGTGCAGCGTGCCTTCGTCCAGCCAGCCTTGTTCGGTCAGGATCTGGCCCAGCGGCTTGTTCTCGCGGGCCTGGATCTCCAGCGCCCGTTCCAGCGTGGACTGGTCGATCGCCTGCCAGGACAGCAGCAGCTCGCCCAGCCGCTGGCGCTGCTGCGCGAGCTGGTCCGTGGACGGGAAGTCGTGCATGGTCTTGTCCCACGCCAGCCGCTTGCCCGTGATCAGGTGGCCGATGAACAAACGCCAGGCCCGCGCCGCCGCCATGGCGTTGATGAAGTTGCCCACGATCATCCGGGGAATCGACAGCAGGGCATGTTCCCAGCCGTACATCCGCCCGACGAAATAGGCGCGCTGCACCACGCGCAGCAGCAGCGCGACGGCATTGGCCCACATCAGCGTCACCAGCCAGCCGCCGGGCCGGAAGTAAGAGGGGTAGTACACCGTCCACCAGCCAAACAGGTCGGCCAGGTAAAAGACAAAGAAATTGGCCAGCAGCACATAGGCCAGGATCGCAATAAAGGACGTGACCAGGCCCTTGCGGTCGCGGAACAGCAGGTACCGGGTCGCGAGCGATCCCGTCCATCCCACCTGCTGCCAGCCTTGCAGGCCGATCCCCAGCGTCCAGCGCGCCTTCTGCCGGTAGGCGGTACGGAACGTGTTGGGAAAATACTCGCGCACGCCCAGCGGCATGCGCAGGGGCGCGACGCGTTCCTTGCCCATGCCGAACCAGGACTGGCGGCGCGTCACGTATTCGACGGGGAATTTGCCGAAGATCTGGCGCATGCCGCGCTGGGCCAACCGCGCGCCGATGTCGTAGTCCTCGGTCAGCGTGTCCGTGTTGAACGGTTGGTTGTTCGTCTCGGCCGCCAGCTCCAGCAGCGCGCGGCGCGAAAAGCACGTGCCCACGCCCGCGGACGGCACCATCTTGGACAGGCTCTCGCGCACCACCAGGTCCTTGGTGTGCCATTCCGCGAACTCGTCCATGTAGGTGCCCGCCACCAGCTCGTACCAGTGCCGCTCCAGCGACGTCACGGGAAGCTGGATGAAGTCGATGCGCGGCAGCAGGTAGTTGTAGTACTTGAGTTCCAGCGGGTGCAGCACGTCCTCGCTGTCGTGCAGGATCACGCCGGCAAACGGCACGGGCTGCTTGGCATCCTGCGCAAAGATCGCCTGCACGATCCAGTTCAGGCAATCCGCCTTGCAGGTCGGGCCGTCGTGCGGCACTTCCACGCGGACCAGCTGGCGGTAGCGCCGCCGCATCCGCTCCACTTCCTTGATCGTGCGCTCGTCGTTCCGGTAGGTGCCGGCAAAGATCATGTAGTTCTTGTATTCCAGCGTCGACACCATGGTCTCCAGCATCGACGCGATCACGTCGTATTCCAGCCAGGCCGGCACCATGATCGCGAGCGGCTGCTCTTCCTTGGCGCGAAGCTGCGCGGCGGTCAGCGGCGTGTAGCGGCGCTTGATGGTCAGCGACCGCCACAGCTCGCGCACCCAGTACCAGCCGTCGATGAACAGATCATCCAGGCTGGACAGCAGGATGATCACGCCCACCACGGCGGTGACGACCTCCAGGCCGCGGTAGTAGTCCGCGATCAGGTAGGGCCAGTAAAGCGAGGACATGGCGCCTGGTCCTTTCGGATTACCGGGGTTCCTTCTTCTTCCTGCGGCTCACGCGCATCGCCAGGATCAGGATCAGCAGCAGCACCAGCAGGCTGATGCTGACGGCCGGCACGCTCCACGAGATATAGCGGCGCCACTCGAAAAAGGCGGTCTCGCCCGCGCCGGGCGGATGGCTCGCGTCCGGGTTGGCGCTGTCGATCCACGCCACCGGACCCGCCGCGCCGATGAGCGCGATGTTGCCGCGATTGAGCACGAAGGGGGCGTCCGTCATGCCCGGCTGCTGCCCCAGCGTGTGCCACAGGATGCCGTCCTGGCCGCCCGCGCTGACCACTTCGGCGGTGCTCAGGCGGGTGAGGCCGGCAATGTCCAGCCACGTCGTGTCCTTGCCGGCCACCTGCAACTGCTTGCGCTCGGTGACCTGGACCGCGGCCTTGGCGCCTTCCACCGGCAATTCCATCGCCAGGAAGGGGCGCGCCGGTTTGACCGGCTGGCCCGCGGGAGAGACCGACAGCTCGGCGCGCGTGGCCGATACGCCGCTGGCCGCCGCGATGCCGATCACGCGCTTGATGTTGTCGGGCGCGTCGGCCAGATAGCTGTCCGGAATCAGCACCTGGGGCGAGCCGGCCATCAGCGGCAGCAGGCCCACGAACGTGCCGTCCGGCTGCGCCTTCCCCGGCTTCACATAGCTGGTCGGCAGCACGTTGACGGGAAAGCCCTGTGGAATCTCATTGCAGTCCACGGACACGGGCTGGCGCTGGAAGGTCACGCGCACGGTGTTGGTTACGCCCAGCGCATAGGCGGGCACACGCGCGGTCAGGCGTTCCGGCTGCCCGTCGGCTTCCAGTTGCCGGGCGCCCAGCAGGATGCCGTTCCAGAACACGGACGCCACCGGACGCGTCGACGATGCGCCGGGCGCGGCCGCCACGTCCATGATCAGCTCGTCCGGCACGCGGCCGGCGGCGGTCACGGCGGCCAGCGGGAAAGCCGCGTTCCAGTCGCCACGCGCCACCACGTCAAAGCTCGCCGACGAGCCGCCCAGGCTGGACAGGCGCACGCCGCCGTCCGGCATCGATTGCGGCGGTGTGGCCGTCTGCACCTGCACCTGGCGGCTGGCCAGGATGCGGCGCCAGGCGGTGTCGAACACGCCCGCGCCCTGCGCGCCCGCGTCGGGCGCCACGGCGATCACCGCCTGCCCGCCCAGGGGCGCAAGGCGGATCGTTCGGGACGGCAGTGCGGCGCCCGCCAGCGGCATGCGCTGCTGGCGCCACGCCTTGAAGGCGTCCGCGGCGTCAGCGTCCGAGGCAAGCTGCGCCTGCAGGGCGTCCAGCGCCTCGTTGTATTTCGTGCCGAGCGCGGCATCGGCAATCACCACGTCGCCGGCCACGGACGGCGCGCCCATCACCAGCAGGGCGCCGATTTCCGCAGGGTTGGCGAGCGTGTGCGTTTCTTTGCCGGCCACCGCGGCAAACGCCGGCACCTGCGCCAGCCCCGCGGGAACCTGCAGGCCGCGCGTGTCGACCTCGTCGCCTACCGACGGGAAGGCCTTGACCGCCACCCGCTTGCCGCCGCGCTCCATCGCCACGCCCAGGCGCCAGGCGCTGTCGAAGGCCTGCTGGTCCAGCTTGCGGCCGGCGACCATGAGCACGGGCCGGGCGGGCAGCGAGCCCCAGGCATCGTCCAGGCTGTGGATCGCGGAGGCGTCGTAGCGGTAGCTCAGCCGCGTCTGCGGCGAGATCGTCAGCGCATTGCCCGTGGCGCGGTTGCTTTCACATTGGCGCCGCGCGATGTCGGATTGCCAGTCCACGCCCACGCGCAGAAAACCCGATTCGCGGATACGGGGGGCGACGCGCAAGGCGCGGCTGGCCGACCCGTCGCCATCCGCGATGCGCTGCGCAACCTGAGGCACGCCGTCGAGCCACAGCACCATGCTGGTCCGGCCCGGTTCGCCCTTGGTGTAGCGCGCATCGAAATCCAGCGTGGCATCCGCGATCGGCACGCCGCGCGGCACCGGCAGATAGAACTCCTGCCGCGCATCGCTGTTGCTCAGCACGACGGGCTCGGTGATGCCCAGGTCTTCCAGCGTGGCGCTGCGCGTCACCAGGACGTCGCTTTGCAGGCGGCGCAAGGCGTCGCCGGCCGGACTGGCAAGCGCGCCCAGCGGCGCCAGCAGTCCAGCCGCGGCCAGGGCGAGGCACAACGCGCGAAGGTCGGAGGCTCGTGAAGAGAGGGGCATGAAGGCTCCAGGCAGGAAAGGCGTCGCGGCAGGGGTTCAGACAGGCGGGGTGGCGTAGGGATCGAATTCCGCCACGGGGCGCGCGCAGAGCGCATCCACAATGCGCTGGCTGGCCTTGCCGTCGCCATACGGATTGATCCGGCGCGAAAAGGCGCCGTGCAGCGCGGGGTCATCGAGCAGCCGGCCGACCTCGCCGACGATGCGGCGCACATCGGTGCCCACCAGCGCCACCGTGCCGGCCCGCACCGCTTCGGGCCGCTCCGTGACGTCGCGCATCACCAGCACCGGCTTGCCCAGGTAGGGCGCCTCTTCCTGCACGCCGCCGGAATCGGTGAGGATCAGGTGGGACCGCCGCATGAACCAGACGAAGTCGAGGTAATCCAGAGGCTCGATCAGGTGCACGTTCGGCCGTCCGGACAACTCGCTCATCACCACGCCGCGCACCTGGGGGTTCAAGTGGACCGGATAGACGATCTGCAGGTCCGGCCGCCGGGCCAGTTCCGCCAGCGCCGCGCAGATGTTGCGAAACCCCTCGCCGAAACTCTCGCGCCGGTGTCCGGTCACCAGCAGCAGCCGCCGGCTCGGGTCCAGCCAGGCGTACCGGGTCCGCAGCGCATGGTCCAGCGCGCCGCCGGCGGTCAGCTTGGCGCAGGTCATCGCCAGCGCGTCGATCACCGTATTGCCGGTCACCGTGATGCTCCCGGCCAGGTTCTCGCGCAGCAGATTGCCGCGCGATTCCGCGGTCGGCGCGAAGAGCAGGTCGCCCACCGCATCGACCACGCGGCGGTTCATTTCCTCGGGGAAGGGCATCGCCAGATTGCCCGTGCGCAGTCCCGCCTCCACGTGCCCGATGCGCACGCGCCGGTGAAACGACGCCAGCGCGCAGGCCGACGCCGTGCTCGTGTCGCCATGCACCAGCACGCAATCGGGCTTCTCCGCTTCCAGCACGCCGTCGACGCGGCTGATCAGGCGGGCATACAAGCCGTTCAGCGACTGGTTGGGCACCATGATGTCCAGGTCGTGCTGCGCCTTCAGGTCAAATAGCGTCAGCACCTGGTCCAGCATCTCCCGATGTTGTCCGGTCACGCAGACCACGCTATGGATCGTCGGCTCGCGCTGCAGCGCCGTGACCAGCGGCGCCATCTTGATGGCCTCCGGGCGCGTGCCAAATATCGACAGGACTTTCATAGCGCGAACGGGCCTCCAGCGCCGGTGGCATTTTTGGCGTTCATTGTGTCTTGAAAGCATTCGTAATATGTGTCGGATTATGTCGAGCCATTCCATGGACTGGTCCGTCTCCCTGACTCAGGCCGCCTTTCGGTTTCCCAATGCCCATGCGGGTTTGGCGGCCAAATTCGGGGTCCGATCAGCGGCGCGGCGTTACCGCGAGGAGGGCTGATGGCGTGAAACAACCTATTTCAGTTGCATCGGGTCGGGGCTTAGGCCGCAATGGGCCTTCCCCGGTCGCGTTGCGTATCCTGGCCGGCGCGGGCCGGTGAAATACTGATACAGACGGCGGTCGGTCCGGCCGGGCCATTTGTGGTCGACGCGCCACAGGGACGGGGCGCCCGCAGGGCGCCCGATTGCGAGTAAGGTTAAGGGTAGCGGCCTAGATTGCCCGGCACCCCGGCCCGTGCCGCCAGCAGGAACCCGAACACCATGAAGACTCCCCACGTAGCGCTGCGGCTGGTCCTCGCCATCGCGGCATTCGCCTCGATCACCGCCTGCGCCGACACGCAGCCCCAGCGAACCGACCTGGACTACCGCAGCCGTCCCCTGGACTCGCCCCCGTCCGCCACCAACCCCAATCCCTCCGGCCAGCGCCTGACCATCCAGTCCGGAGAGGGCGAACGGCTGAACCTGCCGTGGTTCATCGAAGGCGCACAGGATTGGGTCAACCGGCAATGACTGCGGGGCTGCGGCCCGCCGGGACGAAAAAAATCCTCAAGGATTTGCATCCTTGAGGATTTCTTGTTTCAGCTGACGTTGCTGAACGGAATTTGGTGGAGCCGGGGGGAATTGAACCCCCGTCCGCAAGCCCTCCGCAACCAGTTCTACATGCGTAGTCGATTTATTTGGTTTTAACTTTGGACTTAGCCAACCGACAGGCCGGACCAAAGCGATTCACGTAATTTAAATCTGAGCCGTGTGACCCCAGCGCAGACCGATTCCTTGTGAATGTCGCTGCTGCGGTTCGAGGGTTACCCCCCTAGGAAGTTGCCTTCCTCCGCCTGACCCAAGGACAGATCAGTGCAGCGGCTCACCGCTTAAGCGGCGAGAGCGAAACGCTCGTCGTTGGCGTTTGTAGTGTTCCAGTGGTTTAACGAGCGTACTGGTGCTCGGCATGCCCTGAGTTGTTTCGCGACCCACGTCGAATCCGGATCGGCCCCAAGAACTTCTATTGTACTGGCAAACGCAATAGCCCGCCATGGGCGCGGCCCATCATTGCCGGTGTGGCGCGGGTGAGGCGTCCGGTTCAGGCTGCATTCGCGCACTCGGCCTTGGATGGCCGGCCGGCGCGCGACGCCGCCATCATCAGCGCCGCCAGGGCCACGGACATGCCCACGATCGCAGCGGCGGCCCAGCCCAGAGTCGCCAGCCCGTACTGGTCGATCACATGCCCGCCCACGACCGCGCCCAGCCCGATGCCGATATTGGCGCCGGAAATGTTCAGGGATGCGGCAAATGCGGGCGCGTCGGGGGCGGACTTCATCAGCCGTACGTGGCACACGATGAATAGCGCGGCCTGCGCAATGCCCCAGATCCCGAGCGCCACGGCGAGCAGGCCGGGCGACTGCATGACCGGCGCGACGAACGCCAGACCCACCGCCATCAGCGCCGAGAACAGGCTCGTGGCGCCCAGCGGGCTGCGGTCCACGATCCGCCCGCCCAAAGTGTTGCCGACCAGGCCGACCGCGCCAAACGCCATCATCGTCCAGCCCACCGTCTCGCCGTCAAAGCCAGCCAGCCGTTCCAGCATGTCCGCCAGATACGTGTAGGCCGTGAACATGCCCGTGAACACCAGCAGCGACAGCAGCACGTGGCCCACCACCATGGGGTTGCGCAGGATGCGCACCTGCGTGACGAGGCGCACATTCTCGGTGCGGACGCGGGTTTTGGGAAAGGCGACGAGCAGCAGCAGGGCTTTGGCGAATGCCACGACCGACAGCACCCAGAACGCGGCGCGCCATCCGAATGCGTCCGAGATCAGGACGCCGATGGGAATGCCGAACACCGTGGCCGCCACGATGCCAAAGGCGACCGTCGAAATGGCCCGTCCGGCCCGCGCCGGTCCGACGATTTCCACCGCGGTGGCGCTGGCAAGCGACCAGAACACCGGCAGAGCCAGCGCCGGCACGAAGCGGGCGATCGCCATGACCCAGATGTTGGGCGCCACGGCCGCCAGGGCATTGGACAGGCCAAACAGCGCAAGCACGCCAATGAAGAGGCGCTTGCGTTCCAGGTTCGCCATCAGGGCGGTCAACAGGGGGCCGGTCGCCGCGACGGTGAAGGCAAACAGGGTCACCAGCAAGCCGGCCTGGGAAACCGTCACGTCCAGGTCGCGGGCCAGGGCGGGCAGCAGCCCCACGATCAGGAATTCGGTGGTCAGGATGGTGAAGCCGGCAGCGGACAGAAGCAAGATAGGCAAAAGCATGGGCATTCCTAGGACGCGACGCCGAATGGCGCCGCGCGGTCAGGGAGGTGGAGTGTGTGGTCCAGCGGTCAGAGAGGTGCGCCGCCTGGCGATGGCGGGGCAGGGGCGGCAGGCGCAGGGCCCGCCGGCATCGAATTCGTTGCGGCCTGGAAAAGCCGCAACGCCGGCACGGGCCGGTAAGCATGCAATCCGGGAAAATCCGGAGCGCCATGCACGGTTCACACTGTAGGGGACATGGGCTGCCGGATAAACCCTCGGCATCCGGATAGATTAGTCGGCCCGAAGCGCTAATCGGCCTGGACAATCCGAGGCGGCACAGACGCCCCACGGCGAAAAGAGGTGGGGCCGCAAGGAAGGCGGATCGTCGCGGACGAAGCCGACACGCCGGCGCCGCACCAGGCCGCCAGGGGGCGGGCCTGGGGTGCGCGTCAGCGCAGGTCGCGCGGCAGCAGCGGTTCGATGGCGGACCACAGGTCCGCGGGCGAGTGGGCGCAGGTTTCCGCCTGCCACGCAATGACGTCGTCGTCTTCGCCGACGTAGCCGTAGGCGGCCGCCACGGCCGGCATGCCCGCGGCGTGCGCGGCCTGGATGTCGCGCAGGTCATCGCCGACGTAGACACAGCGATCGGTCGCAAAGCCCGCCTCGCGCGCGGCGTGCTGCAAAGGCAGGGGATGCGGCTTGGCGTGGGCGGTGGTGTCGCCGCAGACCAGCACGGCGCTGTCGCGCGTCAGGTCCAGGAATTCGACGATGGGCAAGGTCAGGTAGGTGACCTTGTTGGTGACGATGCCCCAGGACATGCCGCGGCCGCGGATGTCGGCCAGCAGGTCTTCGATGCCAGGAAAGAGCTTGCTGTGCACCGTCGAACTGGCGGCGTAGTCTTCCAGGAACTGCAGCCGCGTCGGCTCGTAATCCGGGTCGCCGGGCTGCAGGTCGAGCGCCACCCGCAACAGCCCGCGCGCGCCCTGCGAGGCCACGGGCCGCAGCGCCTCGTAGGCCATCGGCTCCAGCCCGCGACGGGTGCGCTGGCGGTTTGCGGCGGCGGCCAGGTCGGGGGCGGTGTCGGCCAGGGTGCCGTCGAAATCGAACAGGATCAGGGCGCTCATTTGCGGGTAGCCATCAGGTAGTTGACCGACGTGTCGGACGACAGTGTGTAGATCTGGGTGATCGGGTTGTATTCCATGCCGCGCATGCTTACTGGTTCCAGGCCCGCGCCGCGCGCCGCCGCCGACAGCTCGCTCGGCTTGATGAACTGGTCGTAGGTGTGCGTGCCACGAGGCAACAGACGCAACACGTATTCCGCACCGATGATCGCAAAAAGGAACGACTTCGGGTTTCGGTTCAGCGTCGAAAAGAAGACCCAGCCGCCGGGTTTGACCAGCGTGGCGCAAGCGCGCACGATCGAGGCGGGGTCCGGCACATGCTCCAGCATTTCCATGCAGGTCACCACGTCGTATTGGCCGGGCTGCTCGACAGCCAGTTCCTCCACGGGCACCTTGCGATACTCCACCTTCACGCCGGATTCCAGGCCATGCAGGCGTGCGATCTTCAGGGACTTGTCGGCCAGGTCGATGCCGGTCACGTCGGCGCCGCCGCGGGCCATGGATTCGGACAGGATGCCGCCCCCGCAGCCCACGTCCAGCACCTTGCGTCCGGCAAGGCTGCCCGCGCATTCCTGGATCCATTCCAGCCGCAGCGGATTGATCGCATGCAGCGGCTTGAACTCGCTTTCGGGGTCCCACCAGCGGCTGGCCAGGGCGCTGAACTTGTCGATTTCAGCCTGGTCGGCGTTGATGGAGGCTTGCGCGGTGTCGTGAGATTGCGTGTTCATGGGCAGTCCGGCGTAAGGCAGCTCTATATATAGAGGGGTCCAGCGCACAAGGCGAGGAGGGCGCGGCATTGCACCAGTTGGGTGCATTGCCGGCGAAAAAAAGGGCCTCGCTATGCGAGGCCCCCTTATTGTAGCTAGTCCGGCAATTACTTGCGGCTACCCACGATTTCGATCTCAACGCGACGGTTCTGGGCGCGACCTTCCTTCGTCTTGTTGGAAGCGATCGGCTGCAGTTCGCCCTTGCCTTCCGTGTAGATACGGTTGGGGTCGATGCCGAGGCTGACCAGGTAAGCCTTGACCGAAGCGGCGCGGCGCTCGGACAGCTTCTGGTTGTACTGTTCGGTACCGATCGAGTCGGTGTGGCCGACGGCGATGATGGTTTCCAGATCGATCGTGCGAACTTGCTGAGCGACTTGCTGCAGCAGTTGGCGACCTTCAGGCTTCAGGACCGACTTGTCGAAGTCGAAGAACGTGTCAGCATTGAACACGACCTTTGCCGCCATCGGGGCCGGCTTCGCCTTCTGTTGGGCAACCGGGACGCCGTCGCAGCCGGGGATGCCGGTGGCCGGGGTCCAGAAGGCATCGCGCCAGCACAATTCGTTCGTGCCGTTCTTCCAAACGTCACCGAACGGGTTGCGCCAGTTGTCCACGGTTTGCGCGGAAGCTACACCAGAGGCCGTGACGGCGGCGAAGGCGAGCGCCAGAGCGAATTTGGAGGGTTTGTTCATGTTTCTCCTCGTTGAGCTTGAAGCTGGATAAGTGACTCGCAGCGAACCCCCGCCGCATATCAGGAAAACGGGGCCAGTATAGCAACGCCAAGAGCTGGTTCAAAGGAATAGCTACTGGGTTTCCTGCGTGCTGGAAACAATCTTAAGGCATTTGGGGGGCTTTGGCTTCCCTGGACAGGCGCATTAATGCTGGATATGACGTTTTCGGCGCTCCTTCCGTTTCCCATGTTGGTTTTTGACAACAGGCCCTTGGGGCTTGGGTGGGCGTGGCCGGGCGGCGCTTCCGGTCGCCCCGTTCCGGCCCGGTTGAGACGCGTTCACGTCGGCCTTCAGGTCGCCCCGCCAATCGAATGATAGAATTTCCTGTTTACCCGGCCCGGGTTCCTCCTTACACGATTCTGTCGTTATATATATGGATTCCTTTGCCAAGGAGACGCTTCCGGTATCGCTGGAAGAAGAGATGCGCCGCAGTTACCTCGATTACGCAATGAGCGTGATCGTCGGTCGGGCGCTACCGGATGTGCGGGACGGCCTCAAGCCCGTCCACCGGCGCGTGCTCTACGCGATGCACGAGCTGAACAACGACTGGAACCGCGCCTACAAGAAGTCCGCGCGTATCGTCGGGGACGTCATCGGTAAGTACCACCCCCACGGCGACCAGTCCGTCTACGACACGATCGTCCGCATGGCGCAGGATTTCTCCATGCGCTACATGCTGGTCGACGGCCAGGGTAACTTCGGTTCCATCGACGGCGACAACGCCGCGGCGATGCGTTACACCGAAATCCGCCTGGCCAAGATCGCCCACGAGCTCCTGGCCGACATCGACCAGGAAACCGTCGACTTCGGCCCCAACTACGACGGCAGCGAGCAGGAACCGTTGCTCTTGCCGTCGCGCCTGCCCAACCTGCTGGTCAACGGCAGCTCGGGCATCGCGGTGGGCATGGCCACCAACATTCCGCCGCACAACCTCCAGGAAGTGGTCGACGGCTGCCTGTATTGCCTGCGCAATCCGGCGTGCACGGTCGATGAGCTGATCGAGCTCATCCCGGCGCCGGACTTCCCCACGGGCGGCATCATCTACGGCATGTCCGGCGTGCGCGAAGGCTATCGCACGGGTCGCGGCCGCGTCATCATGCGCGCCAAGACGCACTTCGAAGACATGGAGAAGGGCAATCGCCAGGCGATCGTCATCGACGCGATTCCCTACCAGGTCAACAAGAAGACCCTGCAGGAACGCATCGCCGAGCTGGTCAACGACAAGAAGATCGAAGGCATCTCGGATATCCGGGACGAATCCGACAAGGATGGCATGCGCCTGGTCATCGAGCTCAAGCGCGGTGAAGTGCCTGAGGTCGTGCTGAACAACCTCTACAAGAATACGCAGTTGCAGGACACCTTCGGGATGAACCTGGTGGCGCTGGTCGACGGCCAGCCCCGCCTGCTCAACCTGAAGCAGATGATCGACTACTTCCTGCAGCATCGCCGGGAAGTCGTCACGCGCCGCACCGTGTTCCAGTTGCGCAAGGCTCGCGAGCGCGGCCACGTGCTGGAAGGCCTGGCGGTGGCGCTGGCCAACATCGACGATTTCATCGCGATCATCAAGGCGGCGCCGACGCCGCCGGTCGCCCGTCAGGAACTGATGGCGAAGTCCTGGGATTCGTCGCTGGTGCGCGAAATGCTGTCGCGCGCCGATGGCGACACGCCCGGCGGCCGCGCGGCTTTCCGACCGGACGACCTGAGCGCCGAATTCGGCCTGCAGGGCGATGGCCTATATCGCCTGAGCGACACGCAGGCGCAGGAAATCCTGAACATGCGCCTGCAGCGCCTGACCGGGCTGGAACAGGACAAGATCGTCGGCGAATACCGCGACATCATGTCCACGATCGCCGACCTGCTGGACATCCTGGCCCGCCCCGAGCGCATCACGACCATCATCAGCGACGAACTGCAGGCCATCAAGGCCGAGTTCTCGACCGGCGCCAAGGATTCGCGCCGTTCGGAAATCGAACTGAACGCGACCGAGCTCGACACCGAAGACCTGATCACGCCGACCGACATGGTGGTCACGCTGTCGCACGGCGGCTACATCAAGAGCCAGCCGCTGTCCGAGTACCGCTCGCAAAAGCGCGGCGGTCGCGGCAAGCAGGCGACGGCCATGAAGGAAAACGACTGGATCGACCAGCTCTTCATCGCCAACACGCACGACTTCCTGCTGTGCTTCTCCAACCGCGGCCGCGTGTACTGGCTGAAGGTCTGGGAAGTGCCGCAGGGCACGCGCAATTCGCGCGGCAAGCCCATCGTCAACATGTTCCCGCTGGCCGAAGGCGAGAAGATCACGGTGGTGCTGCCGGTCAAGGAATTCAGCGAAGACCACTATGTCTTCATGGCGACCTCGCGCGGCACGGTCAAGAAGACCCCGCTGTCCGACTTCTCCAACCCCCGCAAGGCCGGCATCATCGCCGTCGACCTTGACGATGGCGACTACCTGATCGGCGCCGACCTCACCGACGGCAAGCATGACGTCATGCTGTTCTCGGACGCCGGCAAGGCCGTGCGCTTCGACGAGAACGACGTGCGCCCGATGGGCCGCAATGCGCGCGGCGTGCGCGGCATGATGCTCGAAGACACGCAGACGGTGATCGCGCTGCTGGTGGCTGGCGACGAGACGCAGACCGTGCTGACGGCCACTGAAAACGGCTATGGCAAGCGCACGCCGATCGCGGAGTACACCCGCCACGGTCGTGGCACCAAGGGCATGATCGCCATCCAGACTACCTCGCGCAACGGCAAGGTGGTGGGCGCGGTGCTGGTCATGCCTTCTGATGAAATCATGCTCATCACCACCGGCGGCGTCCTGGTGCGCACCCGCGTCGCGGAAATCCGCGAAATGGGCCGTGCGACGCAGGGCGTCACGCTGATCAACGTCGACGACGGCAGCACGCTGTCCGGCGTGCGCCGCGTCGTGGAAAGCGATGCGGACGACGATGGCGAACTGGACGAAGACGGCCAGCAAGCCGGTGGCGACGACAGCAGCGACGCAGCGGATTCGACGGAACCTACGGAGCAATAATGGCCCGCCCCTGGAACTTCTCGGCAGGCCCCTCGGCCTTGCCCGAGGTGGTGCTGCAGCAAGCCGCTGCAGAAATGTTGGATTGGCACGGCAGCGGCATGTCCGTGATGGAAATGAGCCATCGCGGCAAGCACTTCGTGCAGATCTGCGACGAAGCAGAATCCGATCTGCGCGAACTGCTGGGCCTGCCGGCGGACTACGCCGTCATGTTCATGCAGGGCGGCGGTTCCGGGGAAAACGCCATCGTCCCCATGAACCTCATGGGACGCCGCGGCGCGCCGGCCGCGGATTTCGTCGTGACGGGCCATTGGTCCAAGCGTTCCTACAAGGAAGCCGGCCGCTACGGCAGCACGCACGTGGCCGCCAGCAGCGAGCAGGCTGCCGTGATCGACGGGCGCGAGCAGGCGCCGCTGACCTGGGTGCCGCCGGTGGAAACCTGGCAGGTGCGCAAGGAATCGGCCTACCTGCACCTGTGCAGCAATGAAACCATCGGCGGCGTCGAGTTCATGGACTGGCCCGACACCGCCGACCTCGGCGCGCCCGACGTGCCGCTGGTTGTGGACGCCTCGTCGCATTTCCTGTCGCGTCCGATGGACGTGTCGCGCTGCGGCATGGTGTATGCGGGCGCACAGAAGAACGCCGGCCCCGCGGGCGTCACCATGGTCATCGCGCGCCGCGACCTGATCGGCCAGGCGCTGCCGATCTGCCCGTCCGCCTTCGACTACGCCAACGTCGCCGCCGAGCATTCGCGCTACAACACGCCGCCCACCTTCGCGATCTACATCGCGGGGCTCGTGTTCAAGTGGATCAAGGCCAATGGCGGCGTGGCCGGCATGGAAGCGGCCAACAAGGCCAAGGCCGAGCTGCTGTACGGCTACCTGGACGGCACCGACTTCTACGCGAATCCCATCCACAAGCCCGTGCGTTCCCGCATGAACGTGCCGTTCGTGCTGCGGGATGAGTCGCTCAACGACGCCTTCCTGAAGGGCGCCGAGGCGGCCGGCCTGACGCAGTTGAAGGGCCACAAGAGCGTGGGCGGCATGCGTGCCTCCATCTACAACGCCGTGCCCATGGAAGGTGTGGCGGCGCTGGTCGAGTACCTGAAGGAATTCGAGCGTCGCCATGGCTGATGAGCTGCAGCGCAAGCTGCTCCCCCTGCGCAAGCGCATCGACGAGCTCGATGCGCAGATCCTCGATCTCCTGTCTCAGCGCGCCCGCGCCGCGCTGGAAGTGGGCGAGGCCAAGCATGCCGTCCAGGCCGACGGCCCGGTGCTGCGCCCCGAGCGTGAGGCCGAAGTCATCCGCCGTCTTCAGCAGATCAATCCCGGGCCGTTTCCCAATGCCGGCGTGGCCTCGGTCTGGACCGAGATCATCTCCGCCTGCCGCGGCCTGGAACGCGGCATGACGGTGGCATTCCTGGGACCGCAGGGCTCGTTCTCCGAGCAGGCTGCCCTGGAGCATTTCGGCCACGCGGTGCAGAAGCTGCCTTGCGCGTCGTTTGACGAGGTCTTTCGCGCGGTCGAAGCCGGCCAGGCCGACGTAGGCATGGTGCCGGTGGAAAACTCCACCGAGGGCGCCGTCAACCGCAGCCTGGACCTGCTGCTCAATACGCCGCTCAAGATCCTTGGCGAGCGTTCGCTCGTCATCCGCCATTGCCTGATGTCGCAATCGGGCAGCATGGACGGGGTCCGGACGATCTCCGCGCATCCGCAGGCGCTGGCCCAGTGCCAGGGCTGGCTGACGCGCAACTATCCCGACGTCGAACGCGTGGCCGCTTCCAGCAATTCCGAAGCCGCGCGCGCCGCGGCGGGCGATCCGAGCATCGCCGCGATTGCGGGCGAGGTGGCCGCGCCCGCCTGGAACCTGCAGATCATCGCTGCGGGCATCCAGGACGATCCGCACAACCGTACCCGTTTCCTGGCGATCGGCAACATCGAGCCGCTCGCCAGCGGCAAGGACAAGACCAGCCTGATCCTGGCCGTGCCGAACCGCGCGGGCGCCGTCTATGAAATGCTGGCGCCGCTGGCCGCCAACGGCGTGTCGATGACGCGCTTCGAGTCGCGTCCCGCGCGCACGGGCCAGTGGGAATACTATTTCTACGTCGACGTCCTGGGTCACCAGGGCGATCCGAATGTCGAGCGCGCCCTGGCCACATTGCAGGCGCAGGTTGCCTATCTGAAAGTGCTGGGCTCGTACCCGGCGCAGTGACATCCCACACCATGATGACCAACGCATCCAAGCCCCTCGTCGCCCCCGCGCACGTCAGCGCCATCGCGCCCTATCAGGCAGGCAAGCCGATCGAAGAACTGGCCCGGGAGTTCGGGCTGGATCCGGCCACCATAGTCAAGCTGGCCTCCAATGAAAACCCCTTGGGCATGCCCAAGTCGGCGCGCGCGGCCATGCTGGCCGCGGCCGAATCGCTGGCGCGCTATCCCGATCCCAACGGCTTTGACCTGAAGGCGGCGCTCGCCGAGCGTTACGGCGTGCCGATGAACTGGATCACGCTGGGCAACGGGTCCAACGACATCCTGGAAATCGCGGCGCTGGCGCTGCTGGAGCCGGGCACGTCGGCGGTCTATGCGCAGCACTCGTTCGCGGTCTATCGCCTGGCCACGCAAGCGCGCGGCGCCCGCCACATCGTGGTGCCCGCCGTGGACTACGGCCACGATCTGGATGCGATGTTCGACGCGATTGCCGATGACACGCGTCTCGTGTTCATCGCCAACCCGAACAACCCGACCGGCACCTTCGTGCCCGGCGACAAGGTGGCCGAATTCCTGGAGCGTGTGCACGCCGCGCACGGCGACCGCGTCACGGTCGTCCTGGACGAGGCCTACAACGAATACCTGGATCCGGAATTGCGCTTTGACAGCACCGCGCTGGCGCGCCGCTATCCGAACCTGATCGTCTCGCGCACCTTCTCCAAGGCCTACGGCCTGGCGGGCCTGCGAGTCGGATTCTCGGTCGCCCAGCCCGGCCTGACCGACCTGCTGAACCGCGTGCGCCAGCCGTTCAACGTCAACACGCTGGCCCAGGCCGCGGCCATCGCCGCGCTGGGCGACGCCGCCTATCTCGAAGAAGCTTACGCGTCCAACAAGGCGGGCAAGGCGCAGCTCTGCGCCGCCTTCGAAAAGCTGAACCTGCGCTACGTGCCCAGTTTCGGCAATTTCGTGCTGGTGCACGTTGGCGACGCGCCGCGGATCAACCTCGAACTGCTCAAGCGCGGCGTCATCGTGCGGCCGGTGGCCGGAGACGGCCTGCCCGAGTGGCTGCGCGTGTCCATCGGACTGCCGCAGGAGAACGCCCGCTTTATCGACGCCTTGACCGCCATCCTGTCCGCATGAACGACGCGTTGCCTTCTTCCAATCAGGGGGCCGCGGGCCCCCTGATTCCTGTATTGGCGGTGGTTGGCGTGGGCCTGATCGGCGGCTCCTTTGCCGCGGCCTTGCGGCAGGCGGGGCAGGTCGGCCGGGTGCTGGGCGTGGGGCGCAATGCGCAATCGCTGGCGCGCGCCGTGGAGCTGGGCCTCATCGACGAAGCCGTGACGGCCGAAGCGGCCGCGGCCCGGGCGGACCTCATCATGCTGGCCACGCCCGTGGGCGGGTTGACGAACGTGCTTTCGCAAATGCGGCCGCACCTGGGCCCCGGCACGGTGCTGACCGATGGGGGCAGCACGAAGGCTGAGGTGGTCCTGGCCGCCCGCGACGCGCTGGGCGATCGCATCGGGCAGTTCGTGCCCGGCCACCCGATCGCGGGCGCCGAACGCACCGGCCCCGAGGCCGCCGACGCCAGCCTGTACCGCGGGCGCACCGTCATCCTCACGCCCATGCCGGAAAACGGCGCGGCGGCCACGACGCTCGTGCGCCAGGCATGGCAGGCGTGCGGCGCGGACGTCAGCGGCATGGACGCCGAGGCGCACGACCGTGTGCTCGCCTCGGTCAGCCATCTGCCGCACCTGCTGGCGTCGGTCTATATGGAGCAGGTGGCCACGGCCGCCGATGCCGCGACCCGGCTTGAGCTGGCGGGCAGCGGCTTTCGCGACTTCACCCGCATCGCCGCCGGATCGCCCGAGATGTGGCGCGATATCTTTCTGTCCAACCGTGACGCGATGCTGGCCGAGCTGGCCGCCGTGCGCGGTGTGCTGGACCGTGCCGAGCGCGCCATCGCCGATGGCGACGGCGAGGCTTTGCTGACGCTGCTGGACACGGCGGCGCGCGCGCGCCGCGCCTGGCGCAAGGAGTAGCTGACATGGGCAATTTGCCTTACCTGGACCTGCCGCGCGTGCGGCGCGCGCAGGGCACGATGGCCCTGCCGGGCTCCAAGAGCATTTCCAACCGCGTGCTGCTGCTGTCGGCCATCGCCGAGGGCGAGACGGCCATCACCGGCCTGCTGGATTCCGACGATACGCGGGTCATGCTTGCCGCCTTGCGGCAGTTGGGCGTGCAAGTGTCCGAACTGGACGCGGGCCGGGTCACCGTGCAGGGAGTGCGGCGCTTTCCCGTGGAAGGCGCCGACCTCTTCATGGGCAATGCCGGCACCGCGATCCGGCCCCTGACCGCCGCGCTGGCGCTCATGGGCGGCGACTACCGCCTGTCCGGCGTGCCCCGCATGCACGAGCGTCCCATCGGCGACCTCGTCGACGCCCTGAACGCGCTGGGCGCGCGCATTGATTACCTAGGCCAGCCGGGCTATCCGCCGCTGCACATCGGCCGCGGCGATATCGCCGAGAACGCCGTGACGCGCGTGCAGGGCTCGGTGTCCAGCCAGTTCCTGACGGCCTTGCTGCTGGCCGCGCCGCTACAGGCCGCGCGCAGTGGCCGGCCGGTGACCATCGAGGTGGCGGGCGAGCTGATTTCCAAGCCCTACATCGAGATCACGTTGAACCTCATGGCGCGTTTCGGCGTGCTGGTGCAGCGCGATGGCTGGAGCCGGTTCGTGATCGAGGCCGGCGCCGCCTATCGCAGTCCGGGCCAGATCGCCGTGGAAGGGGACGCATCGACAGCGTCCTATTTCCTGGCGCTCGGCGCCATCGGCGGCGGGCCTGTGCGGGTAACTGGCGTGGGCGCGGACAGCATCCAGGGCGATGTGGGCTTTGCCAGCACGCTTTCCGACATGGGCGCCCGGGTCACCTACGGGCCCGACTGGATCGAAGTCTCGGGCGTGGAGGTTGCCGACGGCGCCCGGCTCAAGGCCTTCGACACCGATTTCAACCTGATCCCGGACGCCGCCATGACGGCCGCCGCGCTGGCGTTGTATGCGGATGGCCCCTGCAGGCTGCGCAACATCGGCAGTTGGCGCGTCAAGGAAACGGATCGCATCCACGCCATGCAGACCGAACTGGAAAAGCTCGGCGCGCAGGTCGAATCCGGCCCCGACTGGCTGCAGGTGACGCCTCCCGCGCAGGGCGCGTGGCGCGACGCGCACATCGGCACCTGGGACGACCACCGCATGGCGATGTGTTTTTCGCTGGCAGCTTTTGGCCCGGCGGCGGTCCGCATTCTTGATCCCGGCTGCGTCAGCAAGACGTTCCCGGGTTATTTTGACGTCTACGCCGGCCTGGTTTCGGCCTAGCGCTGCATCGCATCTATGACTTTGACTGCTTCGAACTCCGCGACTTCCGCCCCGGTCATCACGATCGACGGCCCCACCGCATCCGGCAAGGGCACCGTGGCTCACCGCGTCGCCAAGGCGCTGGGCTGGGCGGTGCTGGACAGCGGCGCGCTGTACCGGCTGACCGCCCTGGCCGCCATCAACCGCGGCATCGCGGCCGAGGACGAACCCGCCGTGGCGCGCGTGGCCGAGACGCTGGACGTGCGCTTCGAGGGGCCCCACGTCTACCTCGAGGGCGTGGACGCCGGCCACGACATCCGCCGCGAGGAAGTCGGCAACTTCGCGTCCCGCGTGGCCGCCTTCCCCGGCGTGCGCCAGGCCCTGCTGGCGCGCCAGCGCGCCTTCCGGCTGCCGCCCGGCCTGGTGGCCGACGGGCGCGACATGGGCACCGTGGTGTTCCCGGATGCGTCCCTGAAGGTCTTTCTGGTCGCCGACGTCGTCGCCCGGGCTGAGAGGCGGCGTAAGCAGTTGATCGAAAAGGGAATTTCTGCTAATCTAGACGACCTTTTGCGGGACATGCGCGAACGTGATGCGCGCGATACCGGGCGCGCTGCCGCGCCACTTGCTCCCGCAACAGATGCGCACGTGCTGGATTCGTCGAACCTGACGATTGCGGAAACGGTGCAGGCAATACTGGATCTCTGGCAACAGGCGCAGGCCGGGCACCAGGCGCCAGAGCGGGGCTGAAGCCCGGGGCCATCCCCGAAGCGCTACCCCGACAAGCCTGGGCAGACCCGCCGGTCCTTGACGGAATCCGCCGCAGCGCAGCTCAAGGCAGTTTTGAGTTTTTGTTTTTTTGATTAGGCCCTGCTCAAGCCAGGCGACACCCCCACGGGCCACCCCGCAAGGGTAAGCCAGCAGGCAGGTATTTTGACTCCACTGTGGCGGGCAATCCGCTGCGGTGTGTTCTTAACGGCCATTTCGGCCCAATGGATTTCAACCCCATGTCTTCCGTTTCCACTACCGCCACCGGCGGCGAAAGCTTCGCCGACCTTTTCGCACAAAGCCTCAAGAGCCAGGACATGAAGTCCGGCGAGGTCATCAGCGCCGAAGTCGTGCGCGTCGACCACAATTTCGTCGTCGTCAACGCCGGCCTGAAGTCCGAAGCGCTGATCCCCCTGGAAGAGTTCCTGAACGACCAGGGCGAGCTCGAAGTGCAACCTGGCGATTTCGTCTCGGTGGCCATCGATTCCCTGGAAAACGGCTACGGCGACACCATCCTGTCGCGTGACCGCGCCAAGCGCCTGTCGGCCTGGCTGCAGCTGGAAAAGGCCCTGGAGAACGGCGAACTGGTTACCGGCACCATCACCGGCAAGGTGAAGGGCGGCCTGACCGTCATGACCAACGGCATCCGTGCGTTCCTGCCGGGCTCGCTGGTCGACCTGCGTCCGGTCAAGGACACCACCCCGTACGAAGGCAAGACCCTCGAATTCAAGGTCATCAAGCTCGACCGCAAGCGCAACAACGTCGTGCTGTCGCGTCGCCAGGTGCTGGAAGCCAGCATGGGCGAAGAGCGCCAGAAGCTGCTCGAAACCCTGCACGAAGGTGCCGTGGTCAAGGGCGTGGTCAAGAACATCACCGACTACGGCGCGTTCGTCGACCTGGGCGGTATCGACGGCCTGCTGCACATCACCGACATGGCCTGGCGCCGTGTGCGTCACCCCTCCGAAGTCCTGCAAGTGGGTCAGGAAGTCGAAGCCAAGGTGCTCAAGTTCGACCAGGAAAAGAGCCGCGTCTCCCTGGGCGTCAAGCAACTGGGCGAAGATCCGTGGGTGGGCCTGGCTCGCCGCTACCCGCAAGGCACCCGCCTGTTCGGCAAGGTCACCAACCTGACCGACTACGGCGCGTTCGTTGAAGTCGAAGCCGGCATCGAAGGCCTGGTCCACGTGTCCGAAATGGACTGGACCAACAAGAACGTCGATCCGCGCAAGGTTGTCACCCTGGGCGAAGAAGTCGAAGTCATGGTCCTGGAAATCGACGAAGACCGTCGTCGCATTTCGCTGGGCATGAAGCAATGCCGCCAGAACCCGTGGGAAGAGTTCGCCACGAACTTCAAGCGCGGCGACAAGGTCCGCGGCGCCATCAAGTCGATCACCGACTTCGGCGTGTTCGTCGGCCTGCCCGGCGGCATCGACGGCCTGGTCCACCTGTCCGACCTGTCCTGGACGGAAGCTGGCGAAGAAGCCGTGCGCAACTTCAAGAAGGGCGACGAGATCGAAGCCGTGGTCCTGGGCATCGACACCGACAAGGAACGCATCTCGCTGGGCATCAAGCAGCTGGAAGGCGACCCGTTCAACAACTTCGTCGCCACGTTTGACAAGGGCGCCGTCGTTCCGGGCACCATCAAGTCCGTCGAAGCCAAGGGCGCTGTCGTCACGCTGTCCGTGGACGTCGAAGGCTACCTACGCGCTTCCGAGATCTCCTCGGGCCGCGTCGAAGATGCCACCACCGTCCTGACCGCCGGCGAGAACATCGAAGCCATGATCGTCAACATCGACCGCAAGACGCGTTCGATCCAGCTGTCGATCAAGGCCCGTGACAACGCCGAAACCGCCGACACGATCCAGCGCATGTCCGACGCCAGCGCTTCGTCCGGCACCACCAACCTCGGCGCGCTGCTGAAGGCCAAGCTGGACCAACAGCGCAACGACGGTTAATTCGTGACCAAGTCGGAGCTGATCGCCGCCTTGGCGGCCCGCTATCCTCAGCTGGCCGCCCGCGACACGGACTTCGCGGTCAAGACCGTACTGGATGCAATGACCCAGGCCCTGGCCTCGGGTCAGCGCATCGAGATCCGCGGTTTTGGCAGCTTTTCGTTGTCGCAGCGGTCTCCCCGTGTCGGGCGCAATCCCAAATCCGGCGAGCAGGTGCTGGTACCTGGCAAACAGGTGCCGCACTTCAAGGCGGGCAAGGAATTGCGCGAACGGGTGGACCTGGTCGGCGGCAATGACGAGGACGCTCAATCCTCTGGATCGAGCGAGTCGATGTCGTCGTCCATGGCAGGTTTGCACGCCATGCATTGACGCGTCGGCCAGGCAGGGCTGCCTTCGGGCAGATCGGACCGCGAACACAGCCCCTTGAGCAATCAAGGGGCTTTGTTTTTGCGCCGCCGTTTCGTGCCGCGCGTCGTCGGCCCCGCGAGGCTGCGCCCGCGTCGCCTCCGGGCTTTTTTTTCTCTGGCCGCTAAGACGTCGCTTACAATTGACGGTCTCGAATCATCTGGAGCATGCGCCATGCGCTATCTCGTCTGGGCCCTGCGATTGCTCGTGTTTGTTGCGGTGTTGATGTTCGCCTTGAAGAACACCGACCCCGTCGCGGTGAAGTTCTACGCCGACTACGTCATCCAGGACGTTCCGCTGATCGTCGTCATGCTGGTGGTGTTCGTGCTGGGCGCCGTGTTCGGGCTGCTGCTGACCGTGCCCGCCGCGCTGCGCCGCCGCCGCGAGGCCATCCGCCTGCGCCGGGAACTGGATCGTATCCAGGCCGCCGCCAGTGGAAACGCTCCGGTCGTGCCGCCGGAGGCCGTCGCCCCCATGTCGCCGCTGTGATCTCGCGCCGCCCCTTTTTTGCACCGAATTACTGCATGAGTCCGAATAGTGGATTTTGAACCTTGGTGGTTGATTTTCGTGCCGGTGCTGTTTGCGCTGGGCTGGCTGGCCGCGCGCTTCGATATCCGGCAGATGCTGCGTGAAACGCGCAGCCTGCCGGACTCTTATTTCCGCGGATTGAACTTCCTGCTCAACGAAGAGCCGGACCGCGCCATCGACGCTTTCGTCGAAGTCGCCAAGCTGGACCCCGAAACCACCGAGCTGCATTTCGCGCTGGGCAGCCTGTTCCGGCGCCGCGGCGAAATGGAGCGCGCCATCCGCGTGCACCAAAGCCTGCTGAACCGCTCCGACCTGCCGCAGGCCGAGCGCGAGCACGCGCAGCATGAGCTGGCGCAGGACTTCCTGAAGGCCGGGATGCTGGACCGCGCCGAGAGCGGCTTCGAACAGTTGAAGGACACGCGCTACGCCTTGCCGGCGCTGCGTTCGCTGATCCGCATCTACGAATCCGAACACGACTGGCCGCGCGCCATCGAGGCCGTCAAGACGCTGCAGGGCCTGGTCGACGAGCCTGTCCCCCAGATCGTGCACTACTACTGCGAGCAGGCCCAGTCCGCCCTGGCCGCCAAGCCCGCCGACGTCGAGGCCGCGCACAAGGCGCTGGATGCCGCGGACCATGCCCTGGCGACCACCGACACCGCGTCCAGCAAGGGCGCCATGGTGCGCACGGCCATGCTGCGCGCGCGGCTGGCCCTGATCGAGCAGGATCCGAAGCGCGAACGGCTGTACCTGGAATCGGTCATGACCGACGCGCCCGAGTACGCCGGACTGGTGGCCGATCAATTGCTGGCCAACTATCGCAACGCCAACCAGGCCGCGGCGGGGCTGGAGTTCCTGCAAAAGCAGTACAGCCGCCATGCGTCGCTGGACCTCTTCAACGTGGTGTTCAGGGAACTGCGCGTGCAACAGGGCGCGGCGCCGGCCTGGGCCTTCGCCCGGGGCGCCTTGCGCAGCCATCCTTCGCTGCTGGGCCTGGACCGCCTGCTGGAGGCCGAACTCGCCAACGGCGAGGGCGATGCCGACCATGGTCCGGTGCCCGGCGCCGACCTGACCCTGCTGCGCAGCCTGATCCACAAACATACGCAACGGCTCGATCGCTATGCTTGCCGCAGTTGCGGTTTTCAAGCGCGTCGCTTTTACTGGCAATGTCCGGGCTGCAACGCCTGGGAAACCTATGCGCCGCGTCGTCTGGAAGAACTTGAATGAACTCTTTTCCCGCCGAAGCCATTTCGCGTAGCCGCGTGCTCGTGGTTGGCGACGTGATGCTGGACCGCTATTGGTTCGGCGAAGTGGAGCGCATCTCGCCCGAGGCGCCCGTGCCCGTCGTGCGTGTCGCGCGCCGCGAGGACCGCCTGGGCGGCGCCGCCAACGTGGCGCGCAACGTCGCGGCGCTGGGTGGCCATGTCACCCTGGTCGGCGTGCTGGGCCAGGACGAGGCGGGCGACAGCGTGCGCCGCCTGGCCGCCGAAGCCGGCATCCAGGGCGACCTGATCGCCGACGAGCAGCTTCACACCACCCTGAAGATGCGCGTGCTCGGACGCCAGCAGCAGTTGCTGCGCGTGGATTTCGAACAGCATCCTTCCCAGGCGTCGCTGGATGCCGTGGACGCCGCGTTGGCCCGCCACATGGCCAACCACGATATCGTCGTGCTGTCGGACTACGCCAAGGGCGTGCTTGCCCGCGTCGAATCCCTGATTGCCCTGGCGCGCAATGCGGGCATCCCGGTGCTGGTGGACCCCAAGGGCGACGATTACTCGCGTTATCGCGGCGCGACGCTGGTCACCCCCAACCGTTCGGAAATGCAGCAGGCCGTCGGCCGCTGGAATTCCGAAGCCGAATTGACCGATCGCGCGCAGCGCCTGCGTGCCGAACTGAATCTGGAAGCCTTGCTCGTGACGCGGTCCGAGCAGGGTATGACTTTGTTTTCCGATGCGGGCCGCGACCACACCGATGCGCAGGCGCACGAAGTGTTCGACGTGTCCGGCGCGGGCGACACCGTGCTCGCGACGCTGGCCGTCACGCGCGCCATCGGCCTGCCGTGGGCCGATGCCATGGGCTGGGCCAACAAGGCCGGCGGCATTGCGGTGGGCAAGCTGGGCACGTCCGTCGTCACCGCAGCGGAATTGGCAGGAGAAACCTCATGATCGTCGTTACCGGAGCCGCGGGCTTCATTGGCAGCAACCTGGTTCGCGGGCTCAATCGCCGTGGCATCGAGGACATCATCGCCGTCGATGACCTGACCGAAGGCGACAAGTTCGTCAACCTCGTCGACTGCAAGATCGCCGATTACATGGACAAGGACGACTTCCGCCGGCGCGTCGCCGACGGCAGCCTGACCGACGTCCGCGCCGTGCTGCACCAGGGCGCATGCTCGGATACCACCGAGCGCAACGGTCGCTACATGCTGGACAACAACTACCGCGTGACGCTCGAACTGTTCGAGTTCTGCCAGGCGCGCCGTATTCCCTTCCTGTACGCGTCCTCCGCCGCCGTGTATGGCGGCTCGACGACGTACGTCGAGCATCCCGACAACGAAGGCCCGTTGAACGTCTACGGCTATTCCAAGCTGCTGTTCGACCAGGTGCTGCGCAAGCGCATGGACAGCCTGACGGCGCAGGTCGTGGGCCTGCGCTATTTCAATGTCTACGGCCCGCATGAGCAGCACAAGGGGCGCATGGCCTCGGTGGCCTTTCACAACATGAACCAGTTCCTCGAGCACGGCCACGTGCGCCTCTTTGCGGGGTGGGACGGTTATGTGGATGGCGGCCAGAGCCGCGATTTCATCTCGGTCGAGGACGTGGTCGCCGTCAATCTGCACTTTCTGGACCATCCCGAGCAATCCGGCATTTTCAATTGCGGCACGGGCAAGGCGCAGCCCTTCAACGACGTCGCGGCAGCCGTGGTCAACACGCTGCGCGCCGAGCGTGGCGAGGCCGAGCTGTCGCTGGCCCAGTTGGCCGAGCTGGATCTGATCCGCTATATCCCGTTTCCGGACGACCTGAAGGGCCGCTACCAGAGCTACACCCAGGCGGACGTCACCCAGCTTCGGGCGGCGGGCTTTACGTCGCCGATGCGCGACGTGCAGACCGGCGTGGCCGAGTACGTGCGCTATTGGCGCGCCCGGAAATAATCCGTCTCCCGGGCATCCGATCAGGCCACCGCAATCCGGTGGCTTTTTTTCGCCCGCGTGATTGCCGGGGTGGATGTTTTGGTTCACCGGCCGGGCGCCGGGCCTGGCCGCCCGCGATGATGGAAACGTGGCGCGGCAACCGTCGCGTCCGGACTTGTCAGGAGAGCCCCATGAATCCGTTCGTCCATTCCACCGTCGCCCGCCACCTGCCGCTGGCGCAATGGCGCGGGCCGCGCCGCGCCCGCACACCCGGCGGCCCGCACGCTGCCCGGCTCGCACTGCGGCGGGCAATCGGCGCGTTGTTGTTGACCGCCGGCCTGGGCGTGGCCGCGCCGCCCGCCCATGCGGTGGACATCAACCAGGCCACCGCGGCCCAACTGGAAAGCGTGCGCGGCATCGGCCCGCGCACCGCCGAAATCATCGTGCGCGAGCGCGAACGCGGCGGCAGTTTCGAATCGCTCGAAGACCTGAGCGAACGTGTGCGCGGCATCGGCCAGAAAAAGGCTCAGGCGCTGCAGGCGGCGGGGCTGACGATCGGCGGCGCGGCCGCGCCCGAAGCAGGCGCGTCGACCGCGGCCCGCCCGGCGCCCGGCAAGCCGGCCGCGGGCAAGCCGGCGGCGTCGGGGGCCTCGGCGTCAAGCGCCCGGCCGGCGGCGACGGGGGCATCGGCCACCCCGGCCGCATCCGCGCCGGCCCGCGCCCGGCCCTGAGCCGGCGCGGCCGCAGGAACCCCTGGCGCGGGCGCGGCTTTTGACGCCGGCCGGCGCCAGGCAGAGTTATGATCGACCGCATGACTACTACCTACCCCACTATCGAGCAGACCGTCGGCAACACGCCCCTGGTGCGCCTGCAGCGCATTCCGGGAGCGGCGGGCGACGCGCGCGGCAACGTCATCCTGGCCAAGCTGGAAGGCAACAACCCGGCCGGTTCCGTGAAGGACCGCCCGGCCTTGTCGATGATCCAGCACGCGGAAGAGCGCGGCGACATCAAGCCGGGCGATACCCTCATCGAAGCCACCAGCGGCAACACCGGCATTGCGCTGGCCATGGCGGCCGCCATGAAGGGTTACCGCATGATCCTGATCATGCCGGACAACCTGTCCGTCGAGCGCCGCGCGGCCATGGCGGCCTACGGCGCCGAACTCATCCTGACGCCCGCCGACAAGGGCGGCATGGAGTATGCCCGCGACCTGGCGACCGAGATGCAGGCCGATGGCCGCGGGCTGGTGCTGGACCAGTTTGCCAATCCCGACAACCCCCGCGCGCACGTTGAGACCACGGGGCCGGAGATCTGGAATCAGACCGACGGACGTGTCACGCATTTCGTGAGCGCCATGGGCACGACGGGCACGATCATGGGCGTGTCGACCTACCTGAAGTCGCGCAACCCTGCCGTGCAGGTGGTGGGCGCGCAACCGGCCGAAGGATCGCAGATCCCGGGCATCCGCAAATGGCCCGAGGCCTACATGCCCAAGATCTTCGACCGCAGCCGCGTGGACGCCTATGAATCCATCCAGCAGTCCGAGGCCGAAATCATGGCGCGCCGCCTTGCCGCCGAAGAAGGCATCTTCGGCGGGATTTCGTCGGCGGGCGCGCTGGTCGCGGCGCTGCGGGTCGCGGAACGCGTGAACGATGCGACCATCGTGTTCATCGTGTGCGACCGCGGCGACCGCTACCTGTCCACGGGCGTGTTCAACTAGCGCGAGCCGGGCGGCGGCCGCGCGCCGTAGCGGCCGCGCAGGCTGCGACAGCTTGCCTCACACAACAAGACGCCCCGGCGGATGCCTTCCGCCGGGGCGTCTTCCTTTCTTCCAGTCTGATTTCAGCGTGCCACGCGGGATTCGATCTCCGCGGCCAGGTCGGCCACCGACGTCGCGTAGAAATAGCTGCGGTTGTACTTGGTCAGCGCAAAGAAGTTGGGAGTGCCGACGCGGTACTGCGCCGTGCCCCGCGCCTCTTCGACCAGGTCCACCACGCCCAGCGGCTGGCTGATCCAGCCGTCGCTGGACGCGCCGGGCGCAAGGCGCGAGCCGGCCGCCGACAGCGTGCTCCAGCTCTGCTTGGGCTCCAGGCCGCCGTCCACCAGCGCCGTGGGATCGGCAGGCAGCGCGACGGGCGCGAACACCGGCAGGCCGCGTTGCCACCCGTGCTGCGCCAGGAAGCTGCCCACCGACATGATCGCGTCCTGCGTATTGTTGGTCAGGTCGATATGCCCGTTGCTGTCGCCGTCCACCGCGTAGTGCATCACGCTGGTGGGCATGAACTGCGGCATGCCGATGGCGCCCGCATACGAGCCTTTGGTTTCCAGTTCCAGTTTGTCCTTCATCACCAGCGTCAGGAAGTCCGCCAACTGGTTGCGGAACATCGTGGCGCGTTCCGGCTTGGCGGGATCCGGATAGTCGAAGGCCAGGGTCGCCAGCGCATCGAGCACGCGGAAATTGCCCATGTTGCGGCCGTACAGCGTTTCGACGCCGATGATGGATGCGATGATCGGCGCCGGCACGCCAAAGCGCTGCGCGGCCTGGTTCAGCAGGTCGCGGTTCTCGTTGTAGAACTCGACGCCCCAGGCGATGCGCTTGGGTTCGACAAAGCGCGACCGGTAGGTCAGCCAACTGCGCCAGATCTTCTTGCCCGGCGGGGAGGGGGCGATGAGCCGGGCCACCGTGGCGTTGTAGCGCGAGCTTTCCAGCGCGGACACCATCGGCGCGAGCGGAAGCTGCCGCTCGGCGGCCAGATCCTCGACAAAGCTGCGGACCTCGGGACGCAGCGCGCCGGACGGCGTCAGCGCGGCGGGCGCGTCGTCGGCCAGTTCCGGGCCGGGGGGCGGCGCGCTGGGCCCGATGCGGATGGGCGTGGTCCCTGAAGCCTGGGCGGTTTGCGAAGCAAGAGAGGGGGAGGGTGCTGCTGTGGGGGCGGTGGTGGAGCACCCCGCCAGCAGGGCAGAAAGTGCGCCGAGTTGCAGTATTCGCCGACAGATGAACATAATCTTCCTTATGGAGACCATGTATCTTACCCACCCGGCATGCCGCTTGCATGAAATGGGAAGCTGGCATCCGGAAAGCCCGCAGAGGCTGGACGCCATCTCCGACCAGTTGCTCGCAAGCGGTTTGATGCCGTACCTGCATGATCGGCAGGCGCCGCAAGCGTCCCGCAGCGACCTGCTGCGCGTGCACACTGTCCAGCATCTGGACACTTTGCAAAAACATACCCCCGACCAAGGGTATTACCCTATCGATCCCGACACCCTGATGAATCCCCATACCTACGAGGCCGCGCTGCATGCGGCGGGGGCAGGGGTGGCGGCGGTGGACGCGGTGCTGGGCGGCGAGGCGCGCACGGCCTTCTGCGCCGTGCGTCCGCCAGGGCATCATGCGTGCCGTTCGCAGGCGATGGGCTTCTGCTTTTTCAATAACGTCGCCATTGCGGCGCAGCATGCCATGGACGTGCATGGCCTGACGCGCGTGGCGATCGTGGATTTCGACGTCCATCACGGCAATGGCACCGAGGACATATTCGCGGGCGACGACCGGGTGCTGATGTGCAGCTTCTTTCAGCATCCGTTCTTTCCCAACAGCGGCGCCGACCAGACGGCTGCGAACATGCTGAACGTGCCCGTGCCGGCCTATACCGCGGGCGCCGCGGTCAGGACCATCGTCACGGACAAGTGGCTGCCGCGGCTGGAAGCGCATCGTCCGGAGCTGATCCTGGTGTCGGCCGGCTTTGACGCCCATCGCGAGGACGACATGGGCCAGATGGGCTTGGTCGAAGCGGACTATGCCTGGATCACCGAGCAGCTCGTTGACGTGGCCGACCGCCACTGCCAGGGCCGGATCGTGAGCACGCTCGAGGGTGGTTACAACTTGTCAGCCTTGGGCCGCAGCGTGGTCGCCCACATACGCGCGCTGGCGAAGCTGTAGAATCAGGAAAAAATTGTGCAATGCGATCCCGGCGCATGCCGGGTTCATTATTTTCCATTTGGAGGCAGCGGGATGAAGGTGTTGGTACCTGTCAAGCGCGTCGTTGACTACAACGTCAAGGTGCGCGTCAAGTCTGATCAGACCGGCGTGGATATCGCCAATGTGAAGATGTCCATGAATCCCTTTGACGAAATCGCCGTCGAGGAAGCGACCCGCCTGAAGGAAAAGGGCGCCGTCGCTGAAGTCGTGGCGGTTTCTTGCGGCGTTGCGCAATGCCAGGAGACGCTGCGCACCGCCATGGCCATCGGCGCCGATCGCGGCGTGCTGGTCCAGACCGATGTCGAACTGCAGCCGCTGGCCGTGGCCAAGCTGCTCAAGGCGCTGGTGGACAAGGAACAGCCGCAGCTCGTGATCCTGGGCAAGCAGGCCATCGATGACGACGCCAACCAGACCGGCCAGATGCTGGCCGCGCTGCTGGACTGGCCGCAAGCCACGTTCGCCAGCAAGGTCGAACTGGCTGACGGCAAGGTCACCGTGACGCGCGAAGTGGACGGCGGCCTGGAAACGCTGACGCTGAAGCTGCCGGCCATCGTGACGACCGACCTGCGCCTGAACGAGCCGCGCTACGTCACGCTGCCGAACATCATGAAGGCCAAGAAAAAGCAGTTGGACACCGTCACGCCGCAGGACCTGGGCGTGGATCCCGCGCCGCGCCTGAAGACGCTGAAGGTCAGCGAGCCGCCCGCCCGCAAGGCCGGCATCAAGGTGGCCGATGTCGCGGCCCTGGTGGACAAACTCAAGAACGAAGCGAAGGTGGTCTGACATGACGACGCTGGTTATTGCCGAACACGATAACGCCCATCTCAAGGGCGCAACCCTGAACGCCATCGCCGCCGCCGCCAAGATCGGAGGCGACGTGCACGTGCTGGTCGCCGGCTCGAACGCTCGCGCCGTGGCCGACCAGGCCGCCCAGGCCGCCGGCGTGGCGAAGGTGCTGCTGGCCGATGCGCCGCAACTGGCCGATGGCCTGGCTGAAAACGTGGCGGCTCAGGTGCTGGCCGTGGCCTCGAGCTACAGCCACATCCTGTTCCCGGCCACCGCCTCGGGCAAGAACGTGGCGCCGCGCGTCGCGGCCAAGCTGGACGTGGCGCAGATCTCGGACATCATCGGCGTCGAATCCGCCGATACGTTCCAGCGCCCGATCTACGCCGGCAACGCCATCGCCACCGTGCAATCGGCCGACGCCGTCAAGGTCATCACCGTGCGCACGACCGGCTTTGACGCCGTCGCCGCCCAAGGCGGTTCCGCCTCGGTCGAAGACGCGGCCGCCGTGGCCGATTCGGGCCTGTCCACGTTCGTGGGCCGCGAAGTCGCCAAGAGCGACCGTCCCGAACTGGCCGGCGCGCGTGTCGTGGTGTCGGGCGGCCGCGGTCTGGGCAGCGCCGAGAACTTCAAGATCCTGGATCCGCTGGCCGACAAGCTGGGCGCCGCACTGGGCGCCTCGCGCGCCGCGGTCGACGCCGGCTACGCGCCGAACGACTGGCAGGTGGGCCAGACCGGCAAGATCGTCGCGCCGCAACTGTACGTGGCCGTCGGCATCTCCGGCGCCATCCAGCATCTGGCCGGCATGAAGGACTCGAAGGTCATCGTCGCCATCAACAAGGATGCCGAGGCGCCGATTTTCGGCGTGGCCGATTACGGCCTGGTCGGCGACCTGTTCACCGTCGTGCCTGAACTGACCAACGCGCTGTAAGTCGCAGCGGGAACGTCACAGAAAAAGCCGCGGGCCTCAAGCCCGCGGTTTTTTTTTGTACGCGCACAACGCGCAACCCAAGATTTTCGAAATCGTTTGATTTTAAGAAATACTCTGATATGGTATTTCGCGCGCTACCCCGATTGTGCTTGACCTGTACAGAACGAAGGAGATTCGTGATGGAATGGTTCTTTGACACGCTACGGAAGTACCCGGAACTGGCCATTTTCTTGACCCTTGGCCTTGGTTACTGGATAGGAGCGAAGAAGATCTTCGGCTTCAATCTGGGCGCAGTGACAGGGACATTGTTGGTAGGCGTGCTGGTCGGCCAGCTCAACATCACGATTGCTCCAATTCTCAAGCAGGTGTTCTTCCTGCTTTTTCTTTTTGGTCTCGGCTACGGCGTCGGACCGCAATTCTTCCGCGGCATGAAAAGCGACGGCCTTCCCCAGGTCATCTTCGCGGTCATCATTTGCGTCATCTGCCTGCTGGTCACGTGGGGGACCGCCGTGGCGTTCGGCTTCGATGCCGGCACCGGAGCCGGGTTGCTGTCCGGCGCGCAGACCATATCGGCGGTCATGGGGGTGGCGACCGACACGATCAACGGCCTGTCCATCGACGCGGCGACCAAGAAACAATGGATCGACAGCATTCCCGTGGCCTATGCCGTCTGCTACATCTACGGCACGGTCGGCAGCGCCTGGCTGCTTGCGTCTTTGGGACCGAAGCTGATGCGCGTGGACATCGTGAAGGAGTGCCAGGAGTACGAGGCGAAGATGTCCGGCGGGGCCGACTCGATGGAACTGTCCGGCTACCGCAAGTTCACGGCGCGGGCCTACCGGTTGGACAACGCGGACTACGTGGGCAAGACGGTGGGCGATCTGGAGGCGAAGTTCGTGGACGCGCGCGTCTTTGTCGAACGCATCCGCCGCGGCGACCAGATCATCGATGCCGACTCCACCACCGCGCTTCAGGCTGGCGACGTGCTGGGCGTGACCGGCCGGCATGACGCGCTGGTCCTGCAGGCTTCCGGCCTCATCGGCACCGAGGTCGAGGACCGCGATGTCATCAACTTGCCTGCGGAAGTCGTCGAGGTCGTGCTGACCAACAAGAACGTGGCAGGCAAGACGCTCAAGGAACTTGCCGACAATGAGACCGTGCGCCAGTTGGGTCGGGGCGTGTTCCTGCGCAAGGTCATGCGCGGTGGGCACGAGATGCCGGTCAACTGGGGCCTGAAGCTGGACCGCGGCGACCGGCTCTTCATCGTGGGCGCCAAGCGCGACGTCGAACGGGTGGTGGGCAAACTGGGCTATGTGGATCGCGCCACCAACCAGACGGACATGGTGTTCGTCGGCTTCGGCATCCTGCTGGGCGGCCTGTTCGGCACGCTGGTGCTGACCGTGGGCGGCATTCCCATCACGTTGTCCACCTCTGGCGGGGCGCTGATTTCCGGCCTGGTCTTCGGTTATCTGCGGTCAGTCCATCCGACGTTCGGCCGCGTGCCCGAGCCCGTGCACTGGTTCCTGACTTCGGTCGGCCTGACCGCCTTCGTCGCCGTGGTGGGGATCGTATCGGGACCGGGCTTCGTGCAGGGCTTCCAGCAGCTCGGCGCAAAGCTCTTCATCGCGGGCGTCATCGCCACCAGCATCCCGATGATCCTGGGCGTGTTCATCGCGCGATATGTCTTCAAGTTCCACCCCGCCATCGCGCTTGGCGTCTGCGCGGGCGCCCGCACCACCACCGCGGCCATCGGACAGATCACCGAGACGGCGAAAAGCCAGGTTCCCGCGCTTGGCTACACGGTTCCTTATGCCATTGGCAACACCCTGCTCATCATCTGGGGGATAGTCATCGTCATGCTCATGGCTTAGCAGCAGGGTCCGCAGGCCCACGGACCTGCGGACTGAATAAACGCGGCAACCCAATGGCGCGAGGCTGCACAGCGCCTGTCATAACGAACCCCTGGAGTACAAAACATGGCTTCCACCGCTCCCGCCACTCCCGTCACCGTCAGCCTGGCCTCGGCCTTGAAAACCACGCGTTCCCATCAGCGCGACCTGGAACAGCTCTCGCCGTTCGAACTGAAGGACTACCTGATCACGTTGGCCAAGGACAATCAGCAGGCGTCGGTGTCGACCATGCTGAACGCTGGCCGCGGCAACCCCAACTGGATCGCCACCGAACCGCGCGATGCGTTCTTCCTGTTGGGACGGTTCGCCATGAAAGAGGCGCGCCGCGTGCGCGACGACGGCATCCTGGCCGGCATGCCGGCCAAGAAAGGCTGCGCCGACCGGCTGCGCAAGTTCCTTTCCAAGCACAAGAGCGAGGACGGCTACGACTTCCTGGTCGGCGTGCTGGAATACGGCGTGAAGATCAAGGGCTTCGACCCGGACGAATGGATCCACGAACTGACCGACAGCATCATTGGCGACCACTACCCCGTGCCGCCGCGCGCGCTGGTGCATATCGAGCAGATCGTCCACGACTACCTGGTCAAGGAAATGTGCGATGGGCGCCCACCCAAGGGCAAGTTCGACCTCTTTCCGGTGGAAGGCGGCACGGCGGCCATGTGCTACATCTTCGACTCGCTGATGACCAATGGCCTCCTGAAGCAGGGCGACACCATCGCGCTGTTCCTGCCCACGTTCACGCCCTACATCGAGATCGCGCATCTGGAGCGCTTCCAGTTCAACATCGTCGCGATCAACGCCAGCAGCATGCGCGCCGACGGCACGCACGACTGGCACTATCCCGCGTCGGAAATCGCCAAGTTGGAGGATCCCAAGATCAAGCTGGCGGTCACGGTCAATCCCAGCAACCCGCCGTCGGTGGCGTTCAGCCCGGTCGAAATGAAGCAGATCGTGCGCCTGATCCGCAAGAATCCCGACCTGGTGCTGGTGACCGATGACGTCTACGGCACCTTTGTGCCGAACTTCCGGTCGCTGATGGCGGAAGTGCCGCAGAACACGATCTGCGTGTACTCGTTCTCGAAGAACTTCGGCTGCACGGGATGGCGCCTGGGCGTGATCGCCACGCACGAGACCAACACGATGGACCGGCGCATCGCCGAACTGCCGGCCGCATGGAAGAAGCGGCTGGACAAGCGATACGGCGCCATGACGATGGAGCCCGAGAAGCTGAAGTTCATCGACCGCCTGGTCGCCGACAGCCGCGACGTCGCGCTGAACCACACGGCGGGGCTGTCATTGCCGCAACAGGTGCAGATGGGACTTTTCGCGCTGTCCCACCTGCTGGACCTGAAGGACGCCTACAAGCACCTGACCATGCAGATCGTGCGCGGCCGCCGCGACGCGCTGTGGCGCGGCCTGGGCATCCCCATGCCGCCCGAAGACCCGATGCGGGCCTGGTACTACGTGGAACTGGACTTCATGGTCTGGGCCAAGGTCATGTACGGCGACGCCTTTTGCAAGTACATGATCGATAACTACGAGCCGGTGGACTTCCTGTTCCGGCTGGCGGAAAAGACGGGGGTGGTGCTGATGGACGGCGGAGGCTTCGGCGGCCCGCCGTGGTCGATCCGCATCTCGCTGGCCAATCTGGACGACGGAGACTACGCCAAGATCGGCAAGTACATGGTCGAGTCCGCGACCGAGTACGTCGAGGCGTGGAAGGCGTCCGAACTGGTGCTTTCCGGCCCGACCGCCGGCAAGGGCCAGACCGTCAAGGCATCGGCCGCCAAGAAGCGCACGGCCACCGGCAAGACGGCGGCCAAGAAGGCCGTGAAGAAGGCGGTCAAAAAGGCCGTGAAGAAGGCGGACACGGCGGCCAAGTCGGCCCATGCGGCCAAGAAGGCATCGGCAAAATAAGCCATCACAGGGCGGCGCGCACTCATGACGTGTACGGTCGGATTTTTCAATAGCGTTCCCATCGCGGTGCTGTTCGTCACGGTGGGGTTGGGCTATCTGATCGGCAAGCTGAAGGTCGGGCCGATACAGCTGGGCGGGGTGTGCGGAACGCTCATCGTCGCCCTGCTGATCGGCCAGACGGGCTGCCAGATGCGCGGCGACCTGAAGGAGGTGGCGTTCGCCCTCTTCATCTTCGCCATGGGTTACTCCGGCGGCCCGCAGTTCTTCGCCAATCTCAACCGGTCCAGCCTGCGCTATGTCGTGCTGCCGCTCATCGAGGCGGCGCTGGTGCTTGGCATCGTGCTGGCGGCGGTGCCGCTGTTCGGGCTGGATGCCGGCACCGCCGCGGGCCTGGCGGCGGGCGCGGCCACGGAATCGGCCGTGGTGGGCACGGCGGCCGAGGCCCTCAAGCACCTGGGCCTGCCGGACGCGGAAGTCCAGCGCATGGAGGCCAACATCGCCACGGCCTACACACTGACCTACCTGGTCGGCCTCATCAGCATCGTCTTTTTCACCAGCCAGGTGGCGCCCGCGCTGCTGCGGATCAATCTGCGCGAGGCGTCCAAGGCGCTGGAGGCGAAGCTGGGCGCCTCGCCTGGCGACAACGATGAAGCCAGCCTGCCGACGCTGCCGCGCCTGGTGGGGCGCGCCCATGTGGTCAAGGACGTGGACGGTTGGCGCGTGGGCGACGTGGAGGCGCAGTTGGGCGGCCGAACCGTCATCAGTCGTGTCCTGCGCGACGGCGAGGCGGTCGACGCCATGCCCGAGTACGTGCTCGCCACCGGCGACGTCGTGGTCGTGCTGGGCCCCCGCCGCTTCGCGCTGCGGGCCGGATCGGTCATCGGCCCGGAAATCCAGCTCCCCGAGGCGCACGCGGACGACCTGCAGCTCAGCGAGCGGCAGGTTGTCGTCAGCCAGAAGTCCGTCAACGGCCATACCGTGGGCGAGCTGGCCCTGCGGCCCAACGCGCGGCGCGCGCGGGGCGTGTTCCTGCAATCCATTTCACGGTCCGGGCACGTGCTGCCGATCACGCCCGCGACCGTGGTGCAGTATGGCGACCTGGTCACGCTGGTGGGCGCGGAACCCGAGCTGTCGGAGGCGATGGCCGCGCTGGGTTCCGAACTGCGCCGCAGCGGCGTGACCGACCTGGTCTTCCTTGCGTTCGGCATTCTTGCCGGCCTGATGCTGGGCAGCCTGGGGGCAAGGCTCTGGGGGATCCCGGTGTCGCTGGGCAGCGGGGGCGGGGCGCTGGTCAGCGGCCTGGTCTGCGGCTGGATCAATGCCAAGCGGCCGTCGATCGGCCATATGCCGGCCCATGCGGTGCAACTGCTCAAGGACCTGGGGCTGGCGATCTTCGTGGCCTGCGTGGGGCTGTCGGCCGGGCCCGACGCGCTGTCGCTGATCCGCGAGCACGGCGCGGTGTTGCCGCTGATCGGACTGCTGGTGTCGCTGGGACCGGCCTGCCTGTCGCTGTGGGTGGGCCACAAACTGCTGAAGATCGAAGGTCCGCTGCTGGTGGGCGCCATCGCCGGCCAGCACGTCAGCACCCCTGCCATCAGCGCCATCCTGACGGCCAGCGGCAGCTCCGTGCCGCTGCTGGGTTACACGGTGACGTACGCCATTGCCAACGTGCTGCTGCCGGTGCTGGGGCCGATCATCGTGTCGCTGGCCTACCATTTGAGCTGAGTCCGGCGGGTTGGCAAAGCCTCTTCGAATATTGCATAAGGTTATATGACTTGCGTATTTCCTCACGTAAAGGTTTGATGGAAGAATCGTTTCATGCGCGGCAAATTGCGCCAGGAAACGCTCCCGCTGCGCGGCGGTCCCAGCAGGTCCGCCTGCCAGCCCCATCAACTGAATCCCGTACAGGAGACACCATGAGTCAACTACGCCTGGGCGATACCGCCCCTGATTTCGAGCAGGAATCCTCGGCTGGCCCCATCCGCTTCCATGAGTACCTGGGCAACAGCTGGGGGGTGCTGTTCTCGCATCCGGCCGACTTCACGCCCGTCTGCACGACCGAGCTGGGCTATACGGCCAAGCTGGCCGACGAATTCGCCAAGCGCAATGTGAAGGTCCTGGCCCTGTCGGTTGACGGGACCGACTCGCATACCAAGTGGATCGAGGACATCAACGATACACAGTCGACGACGGTCAACTTCCCGATCATCGCCGACAAGGACCGCAAGGTTTCCGAGCTTTACGACATGATCCACCCGAATGCCAGCGCCACGGCGACCGTGCGCTCGGTGTTCGTCATCGATCCGAACAAGAAGGTGCGCCTGACCATCACGTATCCGGCCAGCACCGGACGCAACTTCAACGAAATCCTGCGCGTCATCGATTCCCTGCAACTTACCGACAGCCATAGCGTGGCCACGCCGGTGAACTGGGAAGACGGCGACGACGTGATCATCGTTCCGTCCCTGCAGGACGAGGCGGTCATCAAAGAGAAGTTCCCCAAGGGCTACAAGGCCGTGCGTCCGTACCTGCGCATCACGCCGCAACCGAATAAGTAAATTCCAAAAACAGGGGGTTGTTCCCCCGGTTTCCAAGCGGCTCCAGGCCGCCAGGACCGCCGCAATTCCCATAGAGGATTGCGGCGGTTTTTCGTTGTTGGGACGCCCGTCCTATATGCCTGCCAGCGATGAGCAATCAAAAAATGATTCGTTCCGTTCAGATCGGCCAGCCCGCACACTTGCCTCCACATTGCAGAATTCAGGGAGCAAGGGATGTCTTTCAGGAAAGCCGGTTGGTTGGCGGCGTCGGCCGCGTTGGCCGCGGTGACGGTGTCGTTTGCCGCGTTGTCGCCCGCGCAGGCGCAGGCGCAGGCGCCGCAGAAGCAGACGCTGCTGAACGTGTCCTACGACCCGACGCGCGAGCTCTACCGCGCCATCGATGACGCCTTCGTCAAGCACTACAAGGAAAAGGCCAATGTCGACCTGACGATCCGCCAGTCGCACGGCGGTTCGGGCCGCCAGGCGCGCTCGGTCATCGACGGGCTGGAAGCCGACGTGGTGACCCTGGCGCTGGCCTACGACATCGACGCCATCGCCGACCGCGGCCTGCTGCCCGAGAACTGGCAGGCCCGCCTGCCGCAGAACAGCGCGCCCTACACGTCCACTATCGTGTTCCTCGTGCGCAAGGGCAATCCCAAGCAGATCAAGGACTGGGACGACCTGGTCAAGGACGGCGTGCAGGTCATCACCCCCAATCCCAAGACCTCGGGCGGCGCGCGCTGGAACTACCTGGCGGCCTGGGCCTATGCGCTGGACAAGAACGGCGGCAGCGAGGACAAGGCGCGCGCCTTCGTCGGCGACCTGCTCAAGCACGTGCCGGTGCTGGACACCGGCGCGCGCGGCGCCACCACCACGTTCGTGGAGCGCGGCGTGGGCGACGTGCTGCTCGCCTGGGAAAACGAGGCCTTCCTGGCGCTGGAAGAACTGGGTCCGGACAAGTTCGACATCGTGGTGCCATCGCTGTCCATCCTGGCCGAGCCGCCGGTGGCCGTCGTCGACAAGGTCGTGGACAAGAAGGGCACCCGCGCCGCCGCGCAGGCCTACCTGGAGTTCCTGTACACGCCGGCCGCGCAGGAAATCATCGCCAAGAACTACTACCGGCCCCTGGACAAGACCGTCGCCGCCAAGTACGAGGCCAAGTTCCCCAAGGTCAAGCTCGTCACCATCGACGACAAGATCTTCGGCGGATGGCGCAAGGCGCAGAAGGACCACTTCAGCGACGGCGGCACGTTCGACCAGATCTACCAGCCTCAGAAAAAGTAATTGCATAACGTTCGGACGACGGCCATGACTTCAGCCTCGAACCCGGCGGCAAACGGCGCGCAAGCGCCTTTTTCCGCGCGGCGCAACAGCCCGGGCGTGCTGCCCGGATTCGGCATTTCCATGGGCTACGCGGTGCTGTATCTCAGCGTGCTCGTGCTGATCCCGCTGGCCGCCTTGCCCATCAAGAGCGCGGGGCTGGGATGGCAGGGCTTCTGGGACGCGGTGACCGCGCCGCGCGTGCTCGCCTCGTACCAACTGACGTTCGGCGCGTCGTTCATCGCGGCGCTGGTGAACCTGGTGTTCGGCACCGTCGTCGCGTGGGTCCTGGTGCGCTACCGCTTTCCCGGCAAGAAGATCCTGGATGCGTTGGTCGACCTGCCGTTCGCGTTGCCGACGGCCGTGGCGGGCATCGCCCTGACCGCGCTGTACTCGCAAAAGGGCTGGCTGGGCGGGCCGCTGTCCGAATGGTTCGGCCTGAAGGTGGCGTTCACGCCGCTGGGCATTGTCATCGCGCTCATCTTCATCGGCGTGCCGTTCGTGGTGCGCACGGTGCAGCCGGTGCTCGAAGACGTGGAGCGCGAAATCGAAGAAGCCGCCGCCAGCCTGGGCGCCGACCGCTGGCAGACCTTTCGCCGCGTGCTGCTGCCTACGATCATGCCCGCCCTGATGACGGGGTTTGCGCTGGCGTTCGCCCGCGCGGTGGGCGAGTACGGGTCGGTGGTGTTCATCGCCGGCAACATGCCGATGGTGTCCGAGATCACGCCGCTCCTGATCATTTCCAAACTGGAGCAGTTCGACTACGCCGGTGCGGCCGCCATTGCGACCGTGATGCTGGTGCTGTCGTTCGTGCTGCTCCTCATCATCAATCTGTTGCAGGGCTGGCAGGCGCGCCGCGGCCTGGGGAGACTGTCATGAGCGCAGCGGAGTATCCGGCTCACCTGACCGAGCCGCGCTGGGTGCGCGGCGTCCTGCTGTTCATCGCCTTGGGATTCCTGGCGCTCTTTCTGCTGGTGCCGCTGGCGGCGGTGTTCGCCGAGGCCTTCAGGAAGGGATGGGCGCTGTATCTGGACGCCATCGTCGAGCCCGACGCCTGGGCCGCCATCCGGCTGACGCTGCTGGTCGCGGCTATTGCGTTGCCCGTGAACCTGGTGTTTGGCGTTGCCGCCGCCTGGGCCATCACCAAGTTCCAGTTCCGCGGCAAGCAATTCCTCATCACGCTGATCGACCTGCCGTTCTCGGTGTCGCCCGTGGTGGCGGGGCTGGTGTTCGTGCTGCTGTTCGGTTCGCAGGGCTGGTTCGGCGAATGGCTGCAGGCGCACGACATCAAGATCGTCTACGCGGTGCCCGGCATCATCCTGGCGACGCTGTTCGTGACCTTTCCGTTCGTGGCGCGCGAGCTCATTCCGCTGATGCAGGCGCAGGGCAGCGAGGAAGAGCAGGCGGCGCTGACGCTGGGCGCCAGCGGCTGGCAGATTTTCTGGCGCGTCACGCTGCCCAACATCAAGTGGGGCCTTCTGTACGGGGCCATCCTGTGCAATGCGCGGGCCATGGGTGAATTCGGCGCGGTGTCGGTGGTGTCGGGCCAGATCCGCGGGCTGACCAACACGATGACGCTGCACGTCGAGATTCTCTACAACGAGTACCAGTATTCCGCGGCGTTCGCCGTCGCCTCGCTGCTGGCCCTGCTGGCGCTGGTGACCCTGGTGGCGAAGAACGTGGTCGAGTGGCGCAACGCGCGCCTTCTGCAGGGCGCGGACCAGCCGGTGGAGTATCCCGGCCCCGCGGCATCCATCAAGCCGGCGGTCGCCTGACGCGACGCACTGGCCAAGGAGACAGGCATGAGTATCGAAGTACGCAATCTATCCAAGCGGTTCGGCCAGTTCCGCGCGCTGAACGATGTGTCGCTGCACATCGAGACCGGCGAGCTGGTGGCGCTGCTGGGACCGTCGGGCTGCGGCAAGACGACGCTGCTGCGCATCATCGCGGGGCTGGAGTCGGCAGATTCCGGCAGCGTGCTGTTCGCCGGCGAGGACGCCACCGCGGTGGACGTGCGCCAGCGCCAGGTCGGGTTCGTGTTCCAGCACTACGCGCTCTTCAAGCACATGACGGTGTTCGAGAACGTGGCCTTCGGCCTGCGCGTCAAGCATCGCTCGCAGCGCCCATCCGAGGACCAGATCCGGCGCAAGGTGCACGACCTGCTGGGGCTGGTGCAACTGGACTGGCTGGCCGACCGCTATCCGGCGCAACTGTCGGGCGGGCAGCGCCAGCGCATCGCCCTGGCGCGCGCGCTGGCGGTCGAGCCGCGCGTGCTGTTGCTGGACGAACCCTTCGGCGCGCTGGACGCCAAGGTGCGCAAGGAACTGCGCCGCTGGTTGCGGCGGCTGCACGACGAACTGCACGTGGCCAGCGTGTTCGTGACGCATGACCAGGAAGAGGCGCTGGAAGTGTCCGACCGGGTGGTGCTGATGAACGCCGGCCGCATCGAACAGGTAGGCACGCCGCGCGAAGTCTGGGAAGGCCCGGCCACGCCGTTCGTCTATGGCTTCCTGGGCGACGTGAACCAGCTGCAGGGCACGGCCGCGCGCGGCGTGTGGGAAGGCGCCGGGCTGTCGCTGCCGGCCCCGGACCTGGCGCAGCCCGATGCGCAGCGCGCCACCGCATATGTGCGGCCGCACGAATTCGAGGTCGAGCGTTATCGCGCCGGCGCCGACGGCATTCCGGTGCGCCTGTCGCACGCCTATCTGGCCGGCCCCAGCGCCTATCTCGAACTGGCGCGCCAGGACTCGGACGCCATCATCGAGGCCGAGGTGCCGGAATCGCTTTATCAGGAACTGAATCTGCAGGATGGCGAGATCCTGCTGGCGCGTCCCCGGCGCGCTCGTATTTTCGCGGTGCAACCATGACGACTCTCTCCACTGAATCTACTGAACTCGAACCTGCCTTGGCGGCGCGCTGGCGCGAGCTGATCTCGCGGCTGCAGGATGTCCGGCGGCGCTACCCGGACGCCGCGCTGGCGTCTTCGCTGGCGGCCGAAGACATGGTGCTGACCCACGCCATCTACGACTCGGGCCTGGACCTGGAAGTCTTCACGCTGGACACGGGCCGGCTGCACGCCGAAACGCTGGGCGTGCTGGACGCGGTGCGCGCGCGCTACGGGCGCGAGGTCACGGTGTACCGCCCGGTCGCGGCGGCGGTCGACGCGCATGTGGCGGCGCATGGCGCCTACGCCTTCTACGAAAGCGTGGAACTGCGCAAGGCCTGTTGCCAGATCCGCAAGGTCGAGCCGCTCAAGCGCGCGCTGGCGGGGCGCGGCGCCTGGATCACCGGCCAGCGTCGCGCGCAGTCGACCACGCGCGGGGAATTGCCGTTCGAAGAAGACGACAAGACCTTCGGCCTCTACAAGTTCAACCCGCTGGCCGAATGGAGCGAGGAAGACGTCTGGGCCGTCATCCGGACGCTCGGCATTCCCTACAACCCGCTGCACGACCAAGGCTATCCGTCCATCGGTTGCGAACCCTGTACGCGCGCGATCCGGCCCGGCGAGGACCTGCGGGCAGGGCGCTGGTGGTGGGAGTCGTCCGATTCCAAGGAATGCGGACTGCATGCGGGCAACCGGGTCATCAACATTGCGGCGCGCGCCGACTGACGCGGCCATGAATTCAAAATCGTTTTAGGGGAATACCTATGTCTGCTGTGATCCAACGCAGCCACCTGGATTGGCTGGAATCGGAAGCGATCTTCATCCTGCGCGAAGTGGCCGCCGAATGCGAAAAGCCCGTCCTGCTGTTTTCGGGCGGCAAGGACTCCGTGGTGCTGCTGCGCCTGGCCGAAAAGGCTTTCCGCCCGGGACGCTTTCCGTTCCCGCTGATGCACATCGACACCGCCCACAACTTCGACGAAGTCATCGCCTTTCGCGATGCGCGCGCGGCCGAACTGGGGGAGACCCTGATCGTGCGCAGCGTCGAAGACTCGATCAAGCGCGGCAGCGTCGTGCTGCGCCGCGAGACCGACTCGCGCAATGCGGCGCAGGCGGTGACGCTGCTGGAGGCCATCGAGGAGTTCGGCTTCGACGCCTGCATCGGGGGCGCCCGCCGCGACGAGGAAAAGGCGCGCGCCAAGGAGCGCATCTTTTCGTTCCGCGACGAGTTCGGCCAGTGGGATCCCAAGGCCCAGCGGCCCGAGCTCTGGAACCTGTTCAACACCCGCGTGCATCGCGGCGAGAACATGCGCGTCTTTCCGATCTCGAACTGGACCGAACTGGACGTCTGGCAGTACATCCAGCGCGAGCAGCTGGCGCTGCCGTCGATCTACTACGCCCATGAGCGCGAGGTCGTGCGCCGCAAGGGGCTGCTGGTGCCGGTCACGCGCCTGACGCCGCCGGCGGACGGTGAACAGGTCGAGCGCCTGTCCGTGCGGTTCCGCACGGTGGGCGACATTTCCTGCACCTGCCCGGTCGCATCCGATGCCGCCGACACGCTGGCCATCATCGCCGAGACGGCGGTGACCGACATCACCGAGCGCGGCGCCACGCGCATGGACGACCAGACTTCCGAGGCCTCGATGGAGCGCCGCAAGAAGGAAGGCTATTTCTGAATGCAAGACGCGCCGGCCCAAGCCGGCGCCTGGGGAACCACATGAACGCACTGAACGATTCCTTTCTTTCCGGCGCCGACAACGGCGTGCTGCGCCTCATCACGGCGGGCTCCGTCGACGACGGCAAGTCCACATTGATCGGCCGCCTGCTGTATGACAGCAAGGGGGTCTTTGCCGACCAGCTGGACGCAATCTCGCGCGCCAAGCACAAGCGGGTGGCTGGCGATGGCATCGACTTCTCGCTGCTGACCGACGGCCTGGAGGCCGAGCGGGAGCAGGGCATCACCATCGATGTCGCCTACCGCTACTTTTCCACGCCCACGCGCAAGTTCATCATTGCCGATGCGCCCGGTCACGAGCAGTACACGCGCAACATGGTGACCGGGGCGTCGACGGCCGACGTCGCCGTCATCCTGATCGATGCGACCCGCGCGGCCGACGGCAAGCTGCTGCCGCAGACCAAGCGGCACAGCACCATCGCGCGCCTGCTGGGCATACGCCACATCGTCGTCGCGGTGAACAAGATGGACCTGGTCGACTGGGACCGCGCGGTGTTCGAGCGCATCCGCGATGCGTACGCGGACCTGGCGGGCAAGCTGGGCATCGCGCATTTCGACGCGCTGCCCTTGTCGGCACTGGGCGGCGAGAACGTCGTCACGCTCTCCGGCAAGACGCCGTGGTACGAGGGCCAGCCGCTGCTGGCGCTGCTGGAATCGCTGGACCTGTCGGGCGATGGCCGGGCCACGCCGCTGCGCTTTCCGGTGCAGTGGGTGGCGCGCCACGGCGGCGATCGCACGGACGATTTCCGCGGCTACGCCGGCCGGGTGGCCAGCGGCGTGGTGCGCCCTGGCGACGCGGTGACGGTGCAGCCGTCGGGCGTGAGCGCGGTGGTGCAGGAGGTCCGCGCGTTCGATCGCGCGCTGGATGAAGCGGTGGCGGGTGATTCGATCACGCTGGTGCTGGACCGCGACGTCGACGTCTCGCGCGGCGACGTGATCGTGCACACGGCCGCGCCGGCCCAGGTGTCGCGCGAGTTCGAAGCCGAGCTGTGCTGGCTGGACGCGCAGGCCTTGAATCCCGCGCGCAAGTATCTGCTCAAGTCCGGCACGCGGCTCACGTCGGCGAAGGTGCGCGCGGTGTTGTCGCATCGGGACATCCATGAGTTGCAAGAGGTCGAGAACACCGAAGGCACCTTGCGCATGAACGACATCGGCCGCGTGACGCTCACCACGCGCGAGTCGCTCGCGGTCGATCGGTACGACGATGTCCCGGCGACCGGCGCCTTCATCCTGATCGATGAAGCCACGCATCAGACGGCTGCCGCAGGCATGCTTCGGTAGCCCGCAAGCGGGCTGGAAATCGCCCTTCCAGCCCGGGAATTTCGTGTTGTTTTTCGTCCAAACCCAATGCTGGCAAGGGTTTGCGGGCGATATCGCAAGATGAAATCGAATTGTTCAGACGATGTCTTCTTCTTGCGGTAAAGTTGGACTGTCTTACGAAAAGGGCTTTTGGTGCTTGTCAAAACCACTGTGTTTTTGTACAGTAGTTTTTATGGCACGCACCGATCATTCTTTTCTCGCCGGTTCTGGGTCCCCGGCTGCCGCCCCCGCCGCCTTGCGCGGTCGGGGTGCGGTTACTAATGTTCGGCATCGCTTCCAACGCGATGACCGTGTGCAGGTCGACGATGGCTGGTCCGCTTCCGGCCTGCCTGCCGATTTCGTGGATTCCGTCCCCGATTCTGCCGCCGATTCTTTCCCCGATTTTGTCCCCGATACTTCCCCGGTTGCCGGCGCCGTCGCCGGCTCTCCGGTCATTCCCATCCTGCCCGACACCCGTTCCGCGCCGCCTGCGCCCAAGACCACGGTCACCGCAGAAGAGGCGCGCAAGATGCTGTCGCGCAACGATTCGCCCGATATCCCCTTTGACGTGGCCGCCAACCCCTATCGCGGCTGCGAGCATGGCTGCGTGTATTGCTATGCGCGGCCCACGCATTCCTACCTGGGCTATTCCCCCGGGCTGGACTTCGAAACGCGCCTCGTCGCCAAGGCCAATGCCGTGCAGGCGCTGCGCACGGAGCTCGCGCGGCCCGGCTACAAGCCGTCGCCGATCAATATCGGGTCGGCCACCGACGCCTACCAGCCCATCGAGCGCGACTGGCGCCTGACCCGCGGCATGCTTGAACTCATGCTCGAAACCCGGCATCCGGTCACCATCGTCACCAAGAACGCCCTGGTCGCCCGCGACCTGGACTTGCTGGCGGCGCTGGCCCAGCAGAACCTCGTGGTGGTCTACGTCAGCATCACCACGCTGGATGCCGGCATGGCGCGCACGCTGGAGCCCCGGGCGGCCGCCCCGTGGCGTCGCCTGGAAGCCGTGCGCAGCCTCACCGACGCCGGCGTGCCGGTGGGCGTGCTGGTGGCGCCGGTCATTCCCTTCATCAACGACGAATCCCTGGAACACATCCTCCAAGAGGCCAAGGCCGCCGGCGCCCACTACGCCAGCTACACCGTCCTGCGCCTGCCCTGGGAGGTCAAGACCCTGTTCGAAGACTGGCTCAACGCCCACTACCCGGACCGCGCGCAGCGTGTCCTGCACCGCATCGAAGACCTGCGCAACGGCCGCCGCAACGATCCGAATTTCGGCTCGCGCATGCGCGGAACCGGTATCTGGGCAGACCTGCTGCGTCAGCGCTTCGAGGTCGCCACGCGCAAGCTCGGGCTCAACCGTACGCGCCTGTCGCTCGATTGCAGTCGCTTCCAGCCGCCCGCCGGGCGGGGCGCCTCGGCCTCCTTGTTCGACGGCGGGGCTGGCGGTTCGCCTGGCGCTGTCCATGGCAATGCCGCTTCCGATTTCCCATCCCCGGTTGGCGCGAAAGCGTCTTCAGGGGTCCCTTTTCCTGGTGGTTTGCCTGCGGTCAGCGGCGCATACGGGCGCGGCGAGCGCCAATTGCGCGCCATGGCTGCCGGCCAATTGTCCTTGTTCGATTGACCGCAGGCTGCCGTTGCCTCGGGTGCATGCCAGGGCGATCCGCCTCGGCGTTGGAACGTTACTCCAAGGAGTTCCCATGAACACCGCTGATATTTCCGTCCTGCAGGATGAGCTTGCCGTCTCCCTGAACCCGCTGCGCCGCGGCTCGAACCGCGCCCGCGCGTTTTGCGCCCGCTTGAGCGGATTGGCCATGCCCTGGGGCGCCACCGCGTCTAGCCCCCGCTCGAGCGCCGCCCGCTGGCCGTTCCCGCCCGCACCGACCCCGGATGAAGCCTCGACCGCCATGCCGACGCGCGCTCCCGCGCCCGCCATCGCGCCGAGCGCGCCTGTCGCGCCGGCGGCAACGGCGCGCGACCACAGTCCGAGCGCGGCCGCCGCGTCCGCAGCAACGGCGCGCGACCACAGCATTGGGGACGCCAAGGTTCAGCCGGCGGCCAACCAACTGACCATGAAAGCCATGGTCACGGACGTGTTGCTGGTGCTGGCCTGGGGCGCGATGATCCCCGGCCTGATGTGGTTGGGCGTTGCGGGCGGATTCTGATCGGCGGTCTGCGACCGCCGTGCGCCGTCAACTGGCGCCGAGCAAAATCACCCCCGCCAGGATCGACACGCAGCCGGCCAGCCGGCCGATGCCCACCTTTTCCCGAAGCAGGAACATGCCCGCCAGGGTGCCCAGCATCATGGACATTTCCCGGGCCGGCGCGACCAGGCTGAGCGGCGCGCCGTTGCGCAGCGCATACAGCACAAGGATGTACCCCAGCGGCGACAGAAATCCCACGGCCAGGGCCAGATGCCAGTGGCCGCGCATGGATTCCCACGAGTGCGCGGGGCGGCGCAACATGTGCGGCGTCATCATCGCGGTGCGGGTCACACAGGTGAACCAGTCGAACAGCACCGGGCTGATCAGCAGCACTTTCACGCCGTAGGCGTCCACCACCGTGTACGCCGCAATGAACAAACCGATTACCACGCCCCAGCGCACGCCCACCCACGCCTGGGCCTGCTGAAAGATGGCAAGCCGTCCCTGGGTGGCGATGAGCAGCACCCCGGCCACCACGCACAACATGCCGGCGATGCCGGTGCTGGTGGCGGGCTCACCCAGCAGCAGGAAGGCGCCCGTGGTGGAAAGCAGGGGGCCGGTGCCCCGGGCAATCGGATACACCACCGACAGATCGGCCACCTGATAGCCGCGCTGCAGGCACAGGCTGTAGCCTAGATGCAACAGGCTGGATGCCAGGATCGCCCCGACGACGGGCCAGGTCCACGTCATGCCGTCGTGCGCCAGCACCCAGATTACCCACGGCGCATAGAGCACCGAGGCACAGAGGCCGTAGGCAAAGACGAAGGGCGCGCCCACCATGGCCGCGCGCTTGGCAATGAGGTTCCACGTGGCGTGGGCCATTGCCGCCAGGACGACCAATATCAGGGACGAGTACGACATGGGGGAACAGCGTCAGATGACGTGTTTGTTACAGGAAGATGGAAGGGTACCGCAAAGCTGGCTCGCGCCGCACATGTTACCCGAGGCGACTCGGAATTTTTGGTGTAGAATCATTGGTTTGCCAAATCTCATCCTCTGCTTGCGGCATGGCAACGCAACCCGAGCAAGCCGGAAATCCGCCTGTCGGATCTTCCTGAAAGCCGGTTGCAATGCGCACGCATTTGGCTGGATCGACCTGGATGCTGATATCGGAATCGATATCGTCGCCTGGGCCGCATGACAGCTACGCGTGAACAACATCGAACGGCAAAAGTCTTAGCCCGCAAAGGCATGATGATCTAGGAGTTCTCATGAACCTCATCGCTATCCTGGAACAGGAAGAAATTGCCCGTCTGACCGGCGGTCAAGCCAAGCCTGAATTTGCTCCTGGTGACACCGTCATCGTGAGCGTCAACGTCGTTGAAGGCACCCGCAAGCGCGTGCAGGCTTTCGAAGGCGTTGTGATCGCCAAGCGCAATCGCGGCCTGAACTCCGCGTTCACCGTGCGCAAGATTTCGTCGGGTGAAGCCGTGGAACGTACGTTCCAGCTCTACTCGCCGCAAATCGCCAGCATCGAAGTGAAGCGCCGCGGCGACGTGCGCCGCGCCAAGCTGTACTACCTGCGCTCGCGCTCGGGCAAGTCGGCTCGCATCAAGGAAAAGCTGGTCAGCAAGCAAGCCACCGCGGCTTGATCGCTTATCGGTACACGGCCCTGCCAGTGTCGGACGTTCACGCCAATCCGCGTTTCCGTCCGGCACGGGTTTCCGGGTTAAAAAGGCACCTGCGAGGGTGCCTTTTTCTATTTTCTGAGCCGAATGTCTGATACCTCGTCTTCCGCGCGGCCTCGAAGGCCGCTGGCACGTCCCGGATTCGACCCGGCGACGCAGCCGTGGGTGGTGGCCAACGAATCGCTGCCTCCCGTGCCCACCAGTCTGCTCACGCCGGATTCGCTGCGGGGCACGCTGAGCCAGCCCTCCACGTGGACGCTGGAGCTTTCACGCGACAACGATCTGCGCTACCCCGGCCGCGAAGGCACGCCGGTGCCGGCCGCCGTGCTGATTCCCCTGGTGACGCGAGACGAGGGCGTGCACATCATGCTGACGCAGCGCGCCGCGCACCTGCATGATCACGCCGGCCAGATCAGCTTTCCGGGTGGCCGCATCGAGACCAGCGACGCCACCCCCGTCGCAGCGGCGCTGCGCGAAGCCCAGGAAGAAACCGGCCTGCCGGCCAACCACGTGGAAGTGCTGGGCAGCATGCCGCCGTATCTGACGGCCACCGGCTTTTCCATCATTCCCGTGGTGTCGCTGGTGCGTCCGGGTTTCGAGCTGGCGCCCGATGCGTTCGAGGTGGCCGAGGTCTTCGAGGTGCCGCTGTCTTTCCTGATGGATCCGGCCAATCATCGCCTCTATGAAGCCAGGCTCGATGACGGCCGGGTGCGCCAGTATTACGGCATGCCGTATGGCAAATACTTCATCTGGGGCGCGACCGCCGGCATGTTGCGCAATCTGTATCACCTGCTGCGCCACGGGTTCACGCCGCGCTAGGCGTCAATAACGCTGCTGGCCAGCCAGGTTTTCTTCCAGGATGCGCTGGTACAGCGCGTAGCGCGCCGGATCGATGGTGCCCGCCTGCAGGGCAGCCACCACACCGCAGCCGGGTTCGTGGCGATGCGTGCAGTTGTAGAAGCGGCATTGCTCGATGGGCTGGGTGAACTCCGGAAACCCGCGGATGATGTCTTCGCGGGTAAGGTGCTGCAGCCCGAAGGCCTGGAATCCGGGCGAGTCGATCAGGTCGCCGCCGGGAGCGGGCAGGTGATAGAGGCGGGTGCTGGTCGTGGTGTGCTTGCCCATGTCCAGCGCCGTCGAATGCTCGCGCGTGGCCGCGGCGGCGTCGGGCACCAGTGCGTTGAGCAGCGTGGACTTGCCCATGCCGCTCTGGCCCAGCAGCAGGCTCGTGCGTCCGGCCAGGCGCGGGGCCAGCAGCGTCTGCACGTTCTGGGGCTCCAGCGCGCTCAGTTCTATCACGTCCACCCCCAGCGCGGCGATCGGGGCCAGGCGCGCGCGGGCGGCCGGCAGTTCGTCGGTCAGGTCGGTCTTATTCAGGATGATGAGCGGCGAGATGCCCGCGCTCCACGCGCCCGCCAGCGCGCGGCCGGTGAGGTCGTCCGAAAAGGTGGGCCGCACCGCGATGACGATCAGCAACTGGTCTACATTGGATGCGAACTGCTTGGACCGCATCTCATCGGACCGATACAGCAGATTGCTGCGCGGCAGGATGGCGTCGATGGCGCCTTCGTCCTTGCCCTGCGGCGTGATCCTGACGCGGTCGCCCACCGCGGCCCCGGCTTTCTTGCCGCGCGGAAAACATTTGCGCAGGGCGCCGTCCGCCAGTTCCACCGTGTAGTGGCGGCCATGGGCGGCAATGATGCGGCCTTCCAGGGGGGCGCTCATGCGGCGGCCGCCATCAAGTGGCGGATGCGCACGGCGGCGGGGGGATGGCTGTCGTAAAAGGCGGAATGCACGGGGTCGGGTGTCAGGGTTGCAGCGTTGTCGTCGTAAAGCTTGACCAGCGCGGAGACCAGGCGGTCCGGCGAACTCTGTTCGGCGGCATAGCGATCCGCTTCGAACTCGTCGCGGCGCGAATACCAACTGGCCAGCGGGGTCAACATGAAGGTAAATACGGGGATGACCAGGAAGAACAGCAGCAGCGCCATGGCGTCGTTGCGCCCGCCCAATTGCGGCAGCACGCCCAGGCCCACATAGAACCACGGCTGTTGGGCGATCCAGCCCAGGATCGCAAAGAACGCCAGCGCGGCGCCAAAGCTGAAGATGACGCGCTTGATGATGTGGCGCTTGGCGAAATGCCCCAGCTCGTGCGCCAGCACCGCCTCGATTTCGTCGGGGTTCAGGCGGGCCAGCAGGGTGTCGAAGAACACGATGCGGCGCGACTTGCCAAAGCCCGTGAAATAGGCGTTGCCGTGGGCCGAGCGGCGCGAGCCGTCCATCACGAAGAGGCCATTCAGGGCAAAGCCGCAGCGCTGCGCCAGGCGCTGGATGCGGCCGGCCAGTTCGGGATCGGACAGCGGCGTGAATTTATTGAATAGGGGCGCAATGAACATCGGGTAGATGATCAGCAGCGCCAGATTGAACGCCGTCCACAGCGCCCATGCCCAGACCCACCAATAGGCGCCGGCGCTGCCCATCAGCCACAAGACCGCGGCTGCCAGCGGCAAGCCCAGCACTGCCGCCACCAGCAGCCCCTTGGCGGCGTCGGCCACGAACAGGCCCGGCGTCATGCGGTTAAAGCCAAAGCGCGCCTCCAGCTTGAACTGGCGCCACAGCGTGAAGGGCAGGCCCAAGAGGCCCAGCACCAGCGCTACCACGACCAGCAGCAGCATCTGGCGCACGAAGTCGTTGCTGGTAAGCTGGCTGACCATCAGGTCGATCCATTGCAGTCCGCCCAGCAGCGTCAGCGCCACCAGCACCAGGGCGTCATAGGTCCGCTCCAGCATGCCCAGCCTGACTCGCGCCACGGTGTAGTCGGCCGCCCGCTGATGGCTGGTCAGCCCGATGCGATGGGAGAATTCCGCAGGCACCTGGTCGCGATGGCGGGCGACGTGGCGGATCTGCCGGGACGCCAGCCACATGCGCACGGCGATATCGGTCAGCAGGAAGGCAACGAACAGCAGTGTGAACATGGGCAATGCGTCTGCTCAAGAAGGGATGTGCGAAAATCGCGTGTTTTATAGGCAAATTATATGGCTGCGAACGAAAATCGCCTGATCTGGCTCGACATGGAAATGACCGGGCTGGACCCTGAAAAAGAACGGATCATCGAAGTCGCCGTCGTGGTGACCGAGCCTGACCTGACGGTCGTGGCCGAGGGGCCGGTGATCGTGGTGCACCAGCCCGACAGCCTGCTCGACGCCATGGACAGCTGGAACAAGTCCACCCACGGCAAGAGCGGCCTGATCGACAAGGTCAAGGCGTCCACGGTGACCGAGGCGCAGGCAGAGGATACGCTGTTGGCGTTTCTGGCGCAGCATGTGCCGGCCGGCAAGTCGCCGATGTGCGGAAATACCATCAGCCAGGACCGGCGTTTCATGTTTGCGTACATGCCGCGCCTGGAGCAGTTCTTCCATTACCGCAACCTGGACGTCAGCACGCTCAAGGAGCTGGCGCGCCGCTGGGCGCCCGCGGTCTACAAGGGCTTCGAGAAAAAGAGCCGCCACGAAGCGCTGGCCGACATCTACGAGTCCATCGATGAGCTCAAGTATTACCGCGAGCACTTCCTGAAGGTCTGAGTGAGCGCCTGAGCGTCGCGGCGTACACTCGGCATCAGACCGTGTCCTGGGCGAGTGGCCGCCCCGATCCTCATGCCGTCCTATTCCGTCCCGCAAATCCGCTTGGCCGAACAGCGCGCCCTGGCGTCGGGGCGCGCCTTGATGCCGCTGGCCGGCGCGGCGGCGGCGGCATTCGTCACGGCGCGGCTTCCCGCCTCGGCGTCCATCCTGGCGCTGGCCGGTCCCGGCAACAATGGCGGGGACGCGCTGGAAGCCGCGGCTTTGTTGCTGCGGCAGGGCTTTGACGTCCACGTGGTGCTGCCTTCCGGGCCGGCCAGGCTGCCCGCCGACGCCGCCCGCGCCTGGACCGGCTGGCTGGCCGCTGGCGGGCAAGCCCGCACCCACGCCGCGCTACCGCCTGGACCGCCGCCAGGCCTGGTCATCGACGGCCTCTTCGGCATCGGTCTGAACCGTCCCCTTGATGCTTCCTGGCAATCGCTGATCGATGCCGTCAACGCCATGCACACGCCGGTGCTGGCCCTGGATGTGCCCAGCGGCATCGACGCCGATTCCGGCGCGGCGCTGGGCCGGCCGATCCGGGCCCGGTGGACGCTGTCTTTCATCGCGGCCAGCCGCGGACTGGCGCGCCCGGGACCCGGGCGCGACGCGGCGGGGGAATGCCACGTCGACACCCTGGGCGTGGCCATGCCCGCCGAGCCAGATCCTCAGTCCTGAAGCCGCGCCGCGGATGGCCCGCGCGCGTGGCCGCGTCAGGCCGGCCGTCCGCCGAACCGCGACTCGACCTCGGCCGTCAGGGGCGTGTAGCGTTCGTTGTCCTGCCCGGCCAGCGCATCCAGGTGGATTTCGGAAGGCGTGAATACTTTCCAGTAGAGCCGCCCGCACAGGTCGCGCGCGGCGTGGCCGGGCCAGTTGTCAGGCAGCATGGGGGCGGGCAGTTGCGGATCGTGCAGCACGATCCGGCGCCAGTTGTGCAGCACCATGACCCGCACCATGAAGGCCTCGGCGGGCGAGGGCGCTTCTTCCAGCAGCTTTTCCAGCGGGCCGAAATTGCGCGAGAACAGCCGGTACTGCTCGGCCACGTCGTCCAGGTTCCAGCATTGGCTGGCCAGGCTGGCGATGGGCAGCCCGCCCGCGCCGGCCAGGTCGCGGGCCGACAGCACCAGGGCGCGGTCCGGAATGCCCAGCTTTTCGAGGATGTCGTGCGCGGCGCGCGCCTCGGTGTGCGGATGGGCGAACAGGCCAGGCGCGATCATCCCGAAACCTTCCCACGTGAGCTCGCGGCGCAGTTCGCCGCGCTCTGCCAGGCCGTTGCCCGTGCGCGGCAGCGCAACCAGCGTCCATTCCCCGTTCCAGTCTTGGGCCGCCCCTTCGTAGATGCGCTGCGACGCGTGCGAGGTATGGCGCGCGCCCTGTTCCGAAATCAGGTACAGGCTGCGCCGGCCGTGGCGTTCGGATTGCAGCCAGTTCTGCGCCACCAGGCGAAAGACGCTGGTGCGCAGCAGGCGTTCATTGATGCCCAGGGGAGCCAGCAGCTCGATCAGGCTGCCCAGCCAGATGGCGCCGCCATGCGGGGCCAGCGCATCGCCCAGCACACTGACACACAGCGATTTTGCGCGAGGCGGATCGCTTTTCAATAAGCGGGACAGCGTGCGTTCCAGGGGCGACTGAGGGTTTGCCATAAGAGGGGCCGGAGACGGCCGATATCGGGATCCTGGATATGATACATAAATCCAATGTGATACAGATTTGAGTTTGACAATGAATTTTTTGTATTAAATAATCCGCCTATGACATGACGGCACTGCGCAGCGTTTGCCTTGCGTTTTCGCAAACCGTCTCAAGGAGACAACCATGTACGCTCAACTCGTCGAAACCGGCGTCAAGCAGGTCAAGACCGCGGACCAGCTCGAAGGCCTGGAACAGACGTTCCAGCGGCGCATCGACGACGGCGTTCGCATCGAGGCCAAGGACTGGATGCCGGAGGCCTACCGCAAGACGCTCGTGCGCCAGATCTCGCAGCACGCGCACTCCGAAATCGTGGGCATGCTGCCCGAAGGCAACTGGATCACCCGCGCGCCGTCGCTCAAGCGCAAGGCCATCCTGCTGGCCAAGGTGCAGGACGAAGCGGGCCACGGGCTCTATCTGTACAGCGCCGCCGAAACCCTGGGCGTGTCCCGCGACGACCTGATCGACGATCTGCACGCCGGGCGCGCCAAGTACTCCAGCATCTTCAATTACCCCACGCTCAGCTGGGCCGACATCGGCATGATCGGCTGGCTGGTCGACGGCTCCGCCATCATCAACCAGATCCCGCTGTGCCGCTGTTCCTATGGCCCGTACGCGCGGGCCATGGTGCGCGTCTGTAAGGAAGAGTCCTTCCACCAGCGCCAGGGCTATGACCTGCTCATGCAGATGTGCCTGCACGGCACGCCCGAACAGAAGGCGATGGTCCAGGACTCGCTCAACCGCTGGTGGTGGCCGGCGCTGATGATGTTCGGCCCGTCGGACGCCGATTCGCCCAACAGCGCCCAGTCCATGGCCTGGAAGATCAAGCTCTTCTCCAACGACGAGCTGCGCCAGAAGATGGTCGACCAGACCGTTCCCCAGGCCGAATACCTGGGCCTGACCGTTCCCGATCCCGAGTTGAAGTGGAACGCCGAGCGCGGGCACTACGACTTTGGCGAAATCGACTGGAGCGAGTTCTACGCCGTGCTCAAGGGCAATGGTCCGTGCAACCGCGAGCGCCTCGCGGCGCGCGTCAAGGCGCACGAGGAAGGCGCCTGGGTGCGCGACGCGCTGGTCGCCCACGCCGATAAACAGTCCGCGCGGAAGGCGGCTTAGAGGTCCCCCCCCGGAGCGCTGCGCGCTTCCCCCCCAGGGGGGCGCCGCAGCGGACCGGCGGAGCCCGGATCCGCGCGGCCCCGCTGGCCCTCGCTGGCGCGTCGGGGGATGACGATTTTTTGAGCGACTTCTAACTATTCATTTATTGCAGACCGGTCGCGCCCCGCGCGCCCGGCATTTGAGGAAATCCATCATGAGCAAAGACTGGCCTCTGTGGGAAGTCTTCATCCGCAGCCAGCACGGCCTGGCGCACAAGCATGTGGGCAGCCTGCACGCTCCGGACGCCGAAATGGCGATCAACCATGCCCGCGACGTCTACACGCGCCGCAATGAGGGCCTGAGCATCTGGGTCGTGCGCGCCTCCGACATCTCGGCCAGCAGTCCGGGCGACAAGGATCCGCTGTTCGAGCCGGCCAACAGCAAGGTCTACCGGCATCCGACCTTCTTCCCGATGCCCGAAGAAATCAAGCACATGTAAGGCGGGCGGGGGAGACATGGACAAAGCACTCTTTGAATACCTGCTGCGCCTGGGCGATACGTCGCTCATCCTGTCGCAGCGCCTGGGCGAATGGACCGGCCACGGTCCCATCCTGGAAGAGGACCTGGCGCTGACCAACACCGCGCTGGACCTGCTGGGCCAGGCCCGCATGTGGCTGACGCTGGCCGGCGAGGTCGAGGGCGCCGGGCGCGACGAGGACGCGCTGGCTTATCTGCGCGACGCGCACGAGTTCCGCAACGTGCTGCTGGTCGAGCGCGACAACGGCAACTATGCCGACACCATGGCGCGGCAGTTCCTGTTCGACGTCTGGCATTACTTCCTGCTGCAGCGCCTGGAGCAGTCTTCCGACGAACGTGTCGCCGCCATCGCGGCCAAGTCGCTCAAGGAAGTGACCTACCACGTGCGCCGTTCCTCCGACATGGTGGTGCGCCTGGGCGACGGCACGGCCGAGAGCCATGCCAAGATGCAGGCCGCCATCGACGACGCCTGGCGCTTCACGGGCGAGCTGTTCGCCGACGACGCCATCGACCTGGACATCGCCTCGCGCGGCATCGGCTGTGAATTGTCCGCGCTGCGCCAACCCTGGCTCGCGCACGTGCGGGAAGTGCTGGAAGAAGCCACGCTGACCGTCCCCGACGAAGCCGCCGCGAATCATCTGGCGCACCGGGGCGGCCGCCAGGGCAGGCACACCGAGGCCCTGGGTTACGTGCTGGCCGAAATGCAGTACCTGCCTCGCGCCTACCCGGGAGCGACGTGGTGAACGCCCACGCGCCCATTGCCGCCGACCAGGTCTACGCCTGGCTGCAGGAGGTCCCCGATCCGGAGATTCCCGTGCTGTCCGTGGTGGACCTGGGCGTGGTGCGGGACGTCTCGTGGGACGGCGACGCCTGTGTGGTCGTGATCACGCCCACGTATTCCGGCTGCCCGGCCATGCGCGAAATCACACAGGACATCCGCCAGACGCTGGAACGCCACGGCGTCGCCCAGGTCCGCGTGGAAACGCGCCTGGCGCCGGCCTGGACGACCGACTGGATGAGCGAGAAGGGCCGAGAGGCGCTCAAGGGCTACGGCATTGCCGCGCCCGCCGAACGCGCCATCGATATCTCCGGCATCAGTCGCCGTACGGCCGGCCCGGCCATCGCGTGTCCGCGCTGCGGCTCGCGCGACACGCGCCTGGTCAGCAATTTCGGATCGACCTCGTGCAAGGCGCTGTACCGCTGCGTGTCCTGCCACGAGCCCTTCGATTACTTCAAGACTCACTAAAGCGTGGTTTCGAGATGAGCCAGAACCAATTCCATGCATTGAAGGTGGCGTCGGTCGCGCGCAATACGCGCGACGCCGTGGTCGTGACCTTCGACCTGCCCGAGGCGTTGGCGGATGAATTCGCCTTCCTGCCCGGCCAGTACCTGACGCTGCGCACGCAGCTCAACGGCGAAGAACTGCGCCGGTCGTATTCCATCTGTTCGGCGCCGCACGACAAGCTCTTGCGCGTGGCGATCAAGAAGGTCGACGAGGGCGCTTTTTCCAGTTGGGCCAACCACGAACTGCAGCCCGGCCAGACCCTCGAGGTGATGGCGCCCGCGGGCAATTTCACGGTGGATTTTTCGCCCGAGAACGCGCGCCATTACGTCGCCTTCGCCGTGGGCAGCGGCATCACCCCCGTGTTTTCCCTGGTCAAGACCGCCTTGTCCACCGAGCCGCGCAGCAAATTCACGCTGTTCTTCGGCAACCGCGCCTCGTCCGCGGTGCTGTTCCGCGAAGAAATCGAAGACCTGAAGAACCTCTACATGGACCGGTTTTCGCTGGTCTATGTCATGAGCCGCGAAACCCAGGACATCGAGCTCTTCAACGGCCGCCTGGACGGCGACAAGGTCGACCAGCTCATGTCGGCCTGGATGAGCCCGGAGGATATCGATTACGCTTTTGTCTGTGGTCCCCAGACCATGACGGAAAGTGTGGTCGAACGGCTGCAGGCCCGCGGCATCCCGAAGGCGAACATCAAGTTCGAACTCTTCGGCGCGCCCAAGGGTCCGCGCGCGTTGCGCACCGGCCAGGACGCGCGGCAGGCGCCCGGCAAGGGGCAGTGCGAGGTCACCGTGGTGCAGGACGGACATAGCCGCATGTTCGTCATCGACAAGAACAAAGACAGCGTGCTGGATTCCGCGCTGGCGCAGGGCATCGAACTGCCGTACTCGTGCAAGGGCGGGGTGTGTTCCACCTGCCGTTGCAAGGTGATCGAAGGCGAAGTGGACATGGATGCCAACTTCGCCCTCGAAGACTACGAAGTCGCGCGCGGATTCATCCTGAGCTGCCAGAGCTTCCCGGTCAGCGACCGGCTGGTCATCGACTTCGACCAGGAAACCTGACCCGGCGCGCGCCAGGCAAGCATTCAAATCTTATTGGAGAGACGAGCGTGTCCCAGAAATTCTTCGAACGCCACCAGCCCCTGCTGGAACAATCCCTGGCAGCCGCCGCGCTGCGCGGCTACTGGAGCCCGTTTGCCGAGTCGCCCAGCCCGCGCAACTATGGCGAGACCGCCAACGACGAAGGCCGCGCCGCCTTCGAAGCGCTCAAGGGCAAGCCTTTTCCGTTGAACCTGCATGACGCCGACGGCGTCGTGGGCGGCGAGAAGTCCCCCTATGGTTTCGACCTGGGCATCACGTATCCGCGCGTGCCGGCCGACAAGCTGATCGCCGCCTCCAAGCGCGCCCTGGAAGACTGGCGCCGCGCCGGTCCGCGCGCCTGGGTCGGCGTGTCGCTGGAAATCCTGGCGCGCCTGAACAAGCTGAGCTTCCAGATCGCCTACGCGGTCCAGCACACCACCGGCCAGGGCTTCATGATGGCCTTCCAGGCGGGCGGCCCGCACGCGCAGGATCGCGGCTTTGAAGCCGTCACCTATGCGTGGCAAGAGATGTCGCGCATCCCGGGCATCGCCGTCTGGGAAAAGCCGCAGGGCAAGAATGATCCCATCCGCATGGAAAAGCAGTTCACCGTCGTGCCGCGCGGCGTCGCGCTGGTGATCGGCTGCTCGACCTTCCCCACCTGGAACGGCTATCCGGGCCTTTTCGCCAGCCTGGCCACGGGCAACACCGTCATCGTCAAGCCGCATCCGGGCGCGATCCTGCCGCTGGCCATCACCGTGAAGGTGGCGCGCGAAGTGCTGCAGGAAGCGGGCTTTGATCCCGACGTGGTGCAACTGGCCGCGCACGAGGCGGGCGACGACACCGCGCAGAAGCTGGCGCTGGACCCGGCCGTCAAGATCGTCGACTTCACCGGCAGCACCGCCAACGGCAACTGGCTCGAAGAAAATGCGCGCCAGGCCCAGGTCTACACCGAGAAGGCGGGCGTGAACCAGGTCATCATCGATTCGACCAACGACCTGAAGGGCGTGGCGCGCAACCTGGCGTTCTCGCTGGCCCTGTATTCGGGCCAGATGTGCACGGCGCCGCAGAACATCTACGTGCCGCGCGACGGCATCAACACCCCGGAAGGCCGCGTCAGCTTCGACGACGTGGCGGCCGCGCTGGGCGTGGCGCTGGAAAAGGTCGGCGCGGATGCCGCCAAGGCCGTCGAACTGACGGGCGCCATCCAGAACGACGGCATCGTCGAGCGCATCGAAAAAGCGCGCGCCCTCGGCCTGCCCGTCGTGGCGGACAGCAAGGCGCTGGCCCATCCCCAATTCGAGAACGCCCGCGTCCGCACGCCGCTGCTGTTGCGCACCGAGGCCGGCAATGCGGCCCTCAGCCAGGAATGGTTCGGCCCCATCGCCTTTGTCGTGGCCACCGATTCCACCGCCCACAGCATCCAGCTCGCGCGCGACAGCGTCATCCAGCATGGCGCGCTGTCCCTGTCCGCCTACACGACGGACGACCGCGTGGCCGAGCAGATCCAGGATGCCGCGGAAGTGTCGGGCGTGTCGCTCTCGCTCAACCTGACCGGCCCGGTGTTCGTCAATCAGACCGCCGCCTTCAGCGATTTCCATGGCACCGGCGCCAACCCGGCGGCCAATGCGGCGCTGTCGGACACGGCGTTCGTCTCGAACCGCTTCCGCGTGGTGCAAACCCGCCGTCACATCTAAGCCCGGGCGATCGCACATGAGCTATCAGGATATCCAATTCGACCTGTCCGGCGGCATCGCCCGCCTGACGCTGAACCGCCCGGACAAGCTGAACAGCTTCACGGCCAACATGCATGCCGAAGTGGCCGATGCGCTGACCCGCATCGAGACCGAAGGCGCGCGCGTGCTGGTGCTGACCGGCGCAGGGCGCGGCTTCTGTGCCGGCCAGGACCTGAGCGAGCGCAAGCCCGCGCCGGACGGCACGCCGCCCGACCTGGGCGAGACCGTCGACAAGTTCTATGCGCCGCTGGTGCGCCGGATCAACGCCTTGCCCATGCCGGTGGTGGTGGGCGTGAACGGCGTGGCGGCGGGGGCGGGGGCCAATCTGGCCTTCGCGGGCGACATCGTCATCGCCAAGGCTTCGGCCAGCTTCATCCAGTCGTTCTGCCGCCTGGGCCTCATCCCCGACACGGGGGGCACGTTCGCGCTGCCCCGTCTGGTGGGCCGCGCCCGGGCCATGGGCCTGGCCATGCTGGGCGACAAGCTGAGCGCCAAGCAGGCCGAGGACTGGGGCCTCATCTGGCAATGCGTGGCCGACGAGGAATTCGACGCCACGCTGGAGCGCCTGGCCACGCATTTCGCGGCCGCGCCCACCAAGGGCCTGGCCTTCACCAAGCGGGCCCTGCAGGCCAGCCTGGGCAATGACCTGTCCACGCAACTCGACCTGGAACGCGACATGATGCGCGAACTGGGCCGCAGCGCGGATTACGCGGAAGGCGTCGCCGCCTTCCTGGGCAAGCGTGAACCGCAATTCAAGGGGCAATGATGAGCGTGCACGTTCCCCCCGTTGAAGCGCCGTCCGATCCCCAGGAACTGGCGCAGGCCGTGGGCTCGGTGATGTATGCCGGCGACGCGGCCTCGCAAGGCCTGGACATGAAGGTCGAGGAAATGGCGCCGGGCTATGCGCGGCTGACCATGCGCGTGCGGCCCGACATGCTGAACGGCCACAAGACCTGCCATGGCGGCTTCATCTTCGCCCTGGCCGACAGCGCGTTCGCGTTCTCCTGCAACTCCCGCAACGTCAGTACCGTGGCCTCGGGCTGCACGATCGATTATCTGGCGCCGGGATTCGAAGGCGACCTGCTGACAGCGGTGGCGCAAGAGCGATCGCTTGCCGGACGCACGGGCGTCTACGACGTCACCGTCACCAACCAGGACGGCCGCAACGTGGCCTTGTTCAGGGGCCGTTCCTATCGCATCAAAGGCCAGATCGTCGGGGTGCCCACGGACGCCTGACCACACAGCCGAACCAAAGAGCAGGACCCGGGCCGGAGCATGCGCCGCACGCGGCGCGCCGCCCGAGCCGGGGCGCAGAGAATTTCAGGAGAGACATCATCATGCCCAACACCATGAGCAAGCCGGGACTGGATCCCATCGAGCATGCCAGCCAGGACGAGCTGCGGGCCCTGCAGCTGGACCGCTTGAAGTGGACCCTCAAGCACGCCTACGAAAACGTCCCGCACTACAAGAAGGCGTTCGACGAGGCCGGCGTGCATCCGGACGACCTGAAGCAGTTGTCCGATATTGCGAAGTTCCCGTTCACGACCAAGAAGGAACTGCGCGAAAACTATCCGTTCGGCATGTTCGCCGTGCCGCGCGAGCGCATTTCGCGCATTCACGCCTCCAGCGGCACGACGGGCAAGCCGACCGTGGTGGGCTACACCAAGGGCGACCTGGACAACTGGGCCAACCTGGTGGCGCGTTCCATCCGTGCGGCGGGCGGCAAGCCCGGCGATACGGTGCACGTGGCGTACGGCTACGGCCTCTTCACGGGCGGCCTGGGCGCGCACTACGGGGCGGAGCGCCTGGGTTGCACGGTCATTCCGATGTCGGGCGGACAGACGGAAAAACAGGTTCAGCTGATCAGCGATTTCCGGCCGGACATCATCATGGTCACGCCGTCCTATTTCTGCAACATTCTGGAGGAGCAGCGCCGCCAGGGCATTGATCCGCGTCAAAGTTCGCTGCGCATCGGGATTTTCGGCGCCGAGCCCTGGACGGGCCAGATGCGCGCCGACATCGAGGCCGAAGCCGCCATCGACGCCGTCGACATCTATGGCCTGTCCGAAGTGATGGGCCCGGGCGTGGCGAGTGAATGCGTCGAGACCAAGGACGGCCCGGTGGTGTGGGAGGATCACTTCTACGCGGAGATCATCAACCCGGAAACGGGCGAACCCGTGGCCGACGGCGAACCCGGCGAGCTGGTCTTCACGTCGCTGACCAAGGAAGCGATGCCCATCGTGCGCTACCGCACGCGCGACCTGACCCGCCTGCTGCCGCCCACCGCGCGCAGCATGCGCCGCATCGGCAAGATCACCGGCCGCAGCGACGACATGCTGATCGTGCGCGGCGTGAACATGTTCCCCACGCAGGTCGAAGAGCTGGTCCTGAAGATCGCGCAGTTGGCGCCGCACTACCAGTTGGTGCTGTCCCGCACGGGCAACATGGACGAACTGGAGATCCTGACCGAAGTGCGCGCGGAGTTCTCGGGGCTGTCCGATGCCGAACGCGCCAACCTGGGCAAGCAGTTGCAGCACGCGGTCAAGACGCACATCGGCGTCAGCGCGCGTATCCAGGTGTCGGATGCGGGCCATGTCGAGCGCACGCTGACCGGAAAGGCGCGCCGTGTGATCGACAGGCGGCCGAAGTCCTGAAGCCTTGCGCGCGCCATGAAAAAGGCAGCCCCGCGGGCTGCCTTTTTTCATTCCGGACGCCGCTAGCGCCCCACCGTCCGCAGGATGCGCCGGTACCAGTAATGGAGCAGGGCGGCCGACAGCGCCAGGCCAAGCATGGCCATCAGCCACATGCTGCCCGCGCCCTGCGGCGAGCCGGGCACGAGCAGGTCGCGTAATCCGTCCAGGCCGCCTTTGCCGGGACCAAAGCCGAACCACCAGCCGCCGACCAGGCCCACGCCGGCCAGCGCGACCGTCTGCAGGATCAGCGGCACCACGGCGATCTTGTAGGCGCGCAGCAGGTACGAATTGATGCACTGCATGCAATCGAAGAGATGGAACAGCGGCAGGACGGCCAGCAGCGTGGTCGCCACCGCGGCGACCGCGGCGTCATCCGTGTAGGCCGCCAGGATCAGCGGACGGCCGGCCAGCAGCACCGCCGCCGTCAGCAGCGCGCCCATCAGGCCCAACGCCAGTCCCGCCATGCCGGTGCGGTGGGCGCGCGCGTAGTCGCCCGCGCCGATCGCCTGCGCCGTCAGCGACGCGGTGGCCACGCCCAGCGCCATCGGCATCATGTAGCAGAGGGCCGCCAGGTTCGACATGATCTGGTGTCCCCCCGTCACGAAGGTGCCCTCGCGCGCGACCAGCAGCGCCATGAACGTGAACGCCGACACCTCCACGAGGTACGAACCGCCCATGGGAATGCCCAGGCGCAGCAGCTCTTTCAGCGCCTGCCAGTCGGGCTTGCCGATGCGAAGCTGGAAGCGCCGGTAGTAGCGGTCATGCGTGATGACCCACAACCCCAGCCCCAGGCTCATCCATGACACGACGGCGGTCGCCAGGCCCGCGCCGGCCGCGCCCATCGCGGGCAGGCCCAGCTTGCCGTAGATGAAGATCCAGTTGAACAGCGCCTTGAAGCCGATGATCGACAGGTTGATGGCCATGACGAGCTTGGGCCGCGACACGGCGGTGCCCAGCGCGTAGATGGTGCGGAACACCAGCGCGGCGGGCAGGGCCAGCACCAGCGCCTGGAGGTAGGACGCGATGCGGTCGCGCACGGCGGGGGCGACGTCCCCGGACATGAAAAGCCACATGTCCGGAAACAGCATCAACACCGCGCCCACGAGCGACAGTCCCAGCGCCAGCCACACGCCCTGGCCCCAGCTTTTGCCGACTTCGAGGTTGTTGCCGGCGCCGAACTGCTGCGCCAGGATCGGAATGAGGGCGTGCACCACGCCCATCAGGCCCACGAAGATGGTGATGTAGATGGAGGCGGACAGGGCCATCGCCGCCAGGTCGTCCGGGCTGGAGTGGCCGGTCATGGCGGTGTCCAGCACGCCGAACGAAATGCCGGCCCACTGGCTGATCAGCACGGGCCAGGCTTGCTTGGTGATGCCGCGCAGGGTGGCGCCGAAACTCGTCGGCGCCGGGGAGGCTGCCATCATGGCTTGGAGCTGGTGCGCAACAGGCGGAAGACTTCGGAACGGTCAGCGCGGCGGCCGCCCTGCCACAGGACCTGCACCCCTTCGCTGTAGGCGGCGGTGCCGTCGCGCAGACTCTGGTTGGTGGTCTGTTGCAGGACCAGCGTGCAACGCGTGTCGAACGGGAACGACAGGTTGTTGAAGATGAGGAACGACGCGCGCTGGCCGCTACCCAGGCTCAGGCCGCGGACGCACTCGCCGGGACGCTTGTGCTGCGCGATCGCCTGGGCCAGCTGGCCCGACATGGTGCGATAGCTGCGGGCGTAGTCGACCGCGGGCTGCCACAGCAGAACCAGCAGGATCCAGGTCACGGTCAGCCCGCCGGCGGACAGCACCGTGCCGCGCCAGAGCGCCTGGGGGCGCACGCGCAGGCGCCACACGACCAGGGCGATCCACGCCAGCGTGAAAACGACGGCCAGGGCAAAGGCCACCCAGGAGATGACGGGCTCGTAGCCGGTGGTCTGGCGGCCGATGTTGCGGGAGATCTGCGCGGGCCACTGGAAGTGCAGGGCCACCCAACCGAGCCAGGCCGTGGCGGCGGTCAGCGAAAAGCACATGACGGCGAACCAGTCCAGCGTGTTCACGACGCCGCGGCGCAGGGTCGGCAGCGAGAACGCGCCCAGCACGGCGCATGGCACGGCCAACAGCACGAATTCAGAGTCCGAGGCTTCATCCAGGAAAAAGAGGATCAGCGCCGAGCAGCTCAGCAGCATCAAGGGCAGCCAGATGTGCGGGGCGTAGATCCATGCGCGCCAGCGCCAGATGGCCAGCAGCGCCAGCGGCCAGGTCGGCCACAGATACCAGGGAAGGTCGCGCAGCGTGCGTCCCGCATCGTGCAGGCTGGGCATGGCGAACGAGGACAGATTCCAGGCCTTCCAGTTGCGGATCCAGTATTCGCTGCCCTGGGTGGCGGGAATCCACCAGGCCAGGATCAGGCCGGCGGCCAGGACGGCGGCCCAGAGCATCCAGCGCTTGCATTTCCATAGCTGGCTGCGGGGGTAGAAGGCAAGCGCGGCGCCGGCCATGATGGGCAGGGCGCCCACCCAGCCGCGCGTCAGGAAGCTGGCGGCCAGAGCGATGCCCAACGTGGTGGCGCCCGTGACGGGCCGGTCCACCGTGCGCGCCAGCGAGTAGAACGCCAATGCCTGGCAGGCCATGATCGCGGGCACGACCGTCGTTTCATGCGTGCGCTGCAGGATGCCGACCGTGGCGAGCAGCAGCAGGAGGGCGGCATCGGCCAGCATGCGGCCGTAGTCGCGCGGTTCGGGCTCGCCGCCGAAGGGCAGCGCGAGCGGCTGGGCTTCGGCGCGGCGGCCCAGCAGGTACGTGCCGTACCACACGCTGGACGCCGTGATGCCGAACCACAGCAGATTGGGCAGCCGCCCCGCCGTGATGTCGCCGATGAAGGGGCCGAACAGCCAGATACTGATCGCGCCAACCCACGTGATCAGCGGCCCTTCCTCGGCGTGGGCCAGGTGCCCCACCTGCGGCAGCAGCCAGGTCAGGCCGCCTTCGCGGATGGCGGTGATCATGGTCGCCAGTCCGACCGCGTCGTCGGTTTTCCACGGGTCGCGCATGAACAGCCCGGCCACGATATAGGCCAAGGACAGCCCCAGCAGGATGAGGCGGGGCAGTTTTGCGGTGGCCACCGACGTCAGCCGGGCCGGGGTGGAAATGGAAAGTGGGGACACGGGCGTTAATGTAACCGAGTGGTCGGAATGCGCCACCCCCTCGCGGGGAAAAAACGACTGCCGAGGAGGGAAAAAAAAGCAGCCCGAAGGCTGCCTTTTTGCTGTGACTCCCGCAGGAGCGACAGGATCAGGAAGCGGACTTGACCGTGCCAGCCGTGCGGGCGAAACGGGCGCGGAACTTTTCCACGCGGCCGGTTTCGACGATGCGGGTCTGGGCGCCCGTGTAGAACGGGTGCGATTCGGAGGTCACGTCGCACTTGAAGAGCGGGTACGTCTTGCCATCGAGTTCGATGGATTCGCGAGTCTGGACGGTCGAACGGGTGATGAACTTGCTGCCCGTTTGCAGGTCGGCGAAGACGACTTCGCGGTATTCGGGGTGAATGCCTTCTTTCATGGTGCTTTCCTAGGGCTCGATCGAGCCTCTTTCAGGTTGTTAGGGTCGCCAGCCAAGCTGCCAGGGATCGCCGCCAGGGGGCGGGGCGAAAGGCGCTAGCCACGTATCCAAAAAGTAACCCCGCATTCTAGCATGCGATCAAGCCGTCAGGCCAGCCGGAAATCGGCCCCCGGGCCGCGAGGCAGCCCGGGTTTTACAGCGGGTCGGGATTCAGAGATCCGTGCGCAGCTTCCAGATTTCCGGGAAAAGCACGACTTCCAGCATGCGCCGCAGGTAATCCACCCCAGACGTGCCACCCGTGCCGCGCTTGAAGCCGATGACCCGTTCGACCGTCGTGACGTGGCGGAAGCGCCACAGTCGGAAGGCGTCCTCCAGGTCGGTGAGCTTCTCGCCCAGCTGGTAGAGCTCCCAGTAGCGGTCCGTGTCGCGGTAGACCGTCAGCCAGGCGGCTTCGACGGCGGCCGAGGACGAGTAGGGCAGCGTCCAGTCGCGCTCCAGGTGGTCGGCGGGGATGTCCAGGCCATGGCGGGCCAGCAGGCGCAGCGCCTCGTCATACAGCGACGGGGCCTCGTAGGCGCTCTGCACCTGGGCCAGCAGGTCGGCGCGGTGCGAGTGGGGCTTGAGCATGGCTGCGTTCTTATTGCCCAGCAGGAATTCGATCTGGCGGTACTGATAGCTCTGGAACCCGCTCGAGCGCGCCAGGTACGGTCGCAGCGCGGAGTATTCGGGCGGGGTCATGGTCGCCAGCACGTCCCAGGCGTGCACGAGCTGCTCCATGATCTTGCTGACGCGCGCCAGCATCTTGAAGGCGGGCTGCAGGCGGTCGGCCGCCACGCTGGCGATCGCTGCGCGCAGTTCATGCAACATCAGCTTCATCCAGAGTTCGCTGGTCTGGTGCTGGATGATGAACAGCATTTCGTTGTGCTCGGGCGACAGCGGGTGCTGGGCGCCGAGCAGTTCGTCCAGGTGCAGGTAGTCGCCGTAGGTCATGTCGCGCGTGAAGTCGAGCTGCGCTTTTTCCTGGCGGACGATGTCTTCGGGGCGTTCGGACTGGCTCATGCGCGGTCTCCCTGGCAGGGCGGAGCGGCGCGGCGGGCGGATGCAGGCAGGGCGCGCCAATGGGGCGCAATGGGGTATTCCATGGTCGTTTCTCTAAGCGGGGGCGGCCGAAACGGGTCGGCCGCGCCCGGGCCGGCGAAACAGCCTACAGTTCGCGCAGGACCGCGCGGACCGGGCTGGCATCGGCCTGGACCAGCGCCAACGGCAAGGCGATCAACTCGTAATCGCCTTCGGGCACGTCGTCGAGCACCAGGTTCTCCAGTACCCGCATGTCGTGCCGCAAGATCGTATGGTGGCTGTCCAGGGTCTTGCTGGAAGCGGGGTCGATGCTGGCGGTATCCAGACCGATCAGCATGACGCCGCGTTCAGCCAGCCATTCGATCGTCTGCGGCGCGTAGGCGGAGAAGTCATCCGTCCACCATTCCTGCGCGGCATGCTTGGCGGTGCGCACCAGGACGCGAGGCGGCAGGTTTGCCGCCGCGTGGGCCAGGTGTTCGGGCGTGATGAGCGGGCCGCAGTCGATCGCGTGGATGACGCGACAGGGGCCGAGAAAGGGTTCCAGCGAGACCGCGCCGATAGCCGCGGCGCCGTTTTCGTAGTGCAGGGGGGCGTCGGCATGCGCGCCGATGTGGGGCGACAGCGTGATCTCGCTTACATTGACCGGACAGCCGGGCGCGAGCGACCACTTCCATTGCTGGCGGTACGGCGTGTCGCCCGGAAAGACGGGCGAAGCCGTCGAGACGGGCGGGGAAATGTCCCACAGGCGTTTCATGGCGGGCAAAGCGGGGTCGCGAGGGCCGGAATTAGGTTAAGCCTAAAGCAATATTGGCCGGTAGTCTAACGGAATTCTGGCGCCTGCCGCCGTCAGAGGCAGCCCAGCTCGGCCAGCGACACGGCCGTGCCGCCGGCCACGATCAGGTGATCCACCAGCCGGATGTCCACCAGCGCCAGCGCTTCCTTCAGGTGCCGGGTGAAGCCGTGGTCGGCGGCGCTGGGCGCCGCCACGCCGGACGGATGGTTGTGGGCGACGATCAGGGCGGCCGCGTGGTGCCGCAAGGCCTCGCGCACGACCTCCCGCGGGTAGACGGCGGCCTGCGACAGGGTGCCGCGCGCCAGTTCGCCGGTGGCGATCAGGCGCAACTGTGCGTCCAGGTAGAGCGCGATGCAGTATTCCACCTGGCGATGCGCCAGGGCCGCCTTGCAATATTGTTTCACCCGGGCGGGATGGTTCATCGGGCTTTCCCGCGTGAGGTCCTCTTCGAGGGCCCGGCGGGCCAGTTCCAGCAGGGCGGCCAGGGTGCAGGCCTTGGCCGCCCCCAGCCCGGTGACGGTCATCAGCTCTTCGGGCGGCGTGCCGAGCAGGCCGCGCAGGCCCCCGAACCGGTCCAGCAACTGGCGGCACAGATCGACCACATTCAGGCCCGGCACCCCCGTGCGCAGGGCGATGGCCAGCAGTTCCGCGTCCTGGATCGAGGCCGGCCCATGGCGCATGAGGCGCTCTCGGGGACGCTCTTGTTTCGACAGCCGGGCGGACAATTTCATAAGAGGCTCTAAAATCAGGGTTTACTCAAATTCCATACGGTGGCAGATCGTGAGCATCGCCTCTAATGAAGTGAACGTTTTGGTCCGTCCGGATTCCTACCTGACGCTGCATTACCGGATCACGCTGGCCTCCGGGCCCGGCGAAGGTTCGGTGTTTGCCGACACCTTCGACGGCCGGCCCGGCACCCTGCAGATGGGCGGCGGCCAGTGGGCGCCCGGCCTGGAAGCGGCCTTGGTGGGCCGGGCGGAAGGCGAGAAGTTCAGCGTCACCATCGCGCCGGCCGACGCCTATGGCGACCGCAACCCCGAACTCATCCAGCGCGTGACGCGCGCCATGCTCGCCGAACACGCGGGCGCCGACGCCACGTTCGAACCCGGCGACCTGGTGGAATTCACCGCGCCCAATGGCGGGCGCTATTCGGGCGTCCTCAAGGAAATCAACGACGACTCCGCGCTGTTCGATTTCAACCACCCGCTGGCGGGCATCAGCCTGAAGGTGGATGTGGCGCTGCTGGGGGTTCTTTGATGAGCCAGGTCGTCACCGCGTCCGACGCCGAAGTCCTGTTGGCGCAACCGCGCGGCTTCTGTGCCGGCGTGGATCGCGCCATCGACATCGTCGAGCGGGCCATCGAGCTGCACGGCGCGCCCATCTACGTGCGCCACGAGATCGTCCACAACCGCTATGTCGTGGAAGACCTGCGCGCCAAGGGCGCCATCTTCATCGACGAGCTCGAGGACGCGCCGGCGGGCGCCATCGTGGTGTTTTCGGCGCACGGCGTGTCCAAGGCCGTGCGCGCCGAAGCGGAATCGCGCGGCCTGCAGGTGTTCGACGCCACCTGCCCCCTGGTTACCAAGGTGCATATCGAAGTCGCGCGCATGCGCGCCGCCGGCCGCGAGATCATCATGATCGGCCACAAGGGGCATCCCGAGGTCGAGGGCACCCTGGGCCAGGCGCAGGGCGGCATGTACCTCGTTGAAACCGTCGACGACGTGGCCAGCCTTGCGGTCACGGATCCCGAAAACCTGGCCTATGTGACGCAGACCACGCTGTCCGTGGACGACGCGGCCGCGGTGGCGCAGGCGCTCAAGGCGCGGTTTCCCAGCATCGCCGAACCCAAGAAAAGCGACATCTGCTATGCCACGCAGAACCGTCAGGACGCGGTCAAGGTCATGGCGCCCGAATGCGATCTGGTCCTGGTCGTGGGCAGTCCGAACAGCTCGAACTCCAATCGCCTGCGCGAAGTCGCCGAGCGCAAGGGCGTGGCGTCGTATCTCATCGATGGCGCGGACTCGATCGATCCGGCCTGGCTGGCCGGCCGCAAGCGCATCGGCGTGACCGCCGGCGCCTCCGCGCCCGAGGTCCTGGTGCAGCAGGTGATCTCGCGCGTCAAGGAACTGGGCGCCGTCTCGGTGCGCAAGATGCCCGGGCTCGAAGAGAACGTGGCGTTCCCGCTGCCCAAGGGCCTGTCGCGCAAGGCGGCCAAGACCGAATCGCTGGAATGAACAAGCGCCGCCCGGCTGGGCGGCGCCAGAAAAACACCGAGGAGACTCCATGCAGCTCTACAGCTACTTCCGCAGCTCGGCCGCGTACCGGGTGCGCATTGCCCTGAATCTCAAGGGACTGCCGTACGACTATGTGCCCGTGCATCTGCTGAAGGACGGCGGCCAGCAACTCTCCGTCGACTACCGCAAGGTGAACCCGACTGCGCTGGTGCCCACCCTGGTCGATGGCGATGCCGTGATCGGCCAATCGCTGGCGATCATCGAATACCTGGAAGAAACGCATCCCGAGACGCCGCTGCTGCCGGCCGACGCCATCGGCCGCGCGCGGGTGCGCGACCTGGCGCTGGGCATTGCCTGCGACACGCATCCGCTGAACAACCTGCGCGTGCTGAAGTATCTGAAGCACACGCTGGGCGTGGACGAAGCCGCCAAGACCGCTTGGTACAAGCACTGGGTTCATCAGGGGCTCGAGGCCCTGGAGGCCCAGTTGGCAAACTCCAGCGCCACCGGCAAGTTCTGCCATGGCGACACGCCCACCATCGCCGACCTGTGCCTGGTGCCGCAAGTGGCCAATGCGCAGCGTTTCGAGTGCGACCTTTCGGCCATGCCCAATGTGCTGCGCATCGATGCGGCGTGCCGGGCCCTGCCGGCGTTCGAAGCGGCCGCGCCGGGCAAGCAGCCCGACGCGGAGTGAGCCGAAGGGCGGATCAGCCGACCTGCACCGGCACGAAGATCTTGTCTTCGCCGCGCTGCACCAGCAGGGCAACGGTCTTGCCCGCCTTCGACAGTTCGGCCTTGACCTGGCCGATGTTGTGCACCGGTACGCCATTGAGCGACAGCAGCACGTCGCCGGGCTGAATGCCGGCCTTGGCGGCGGGGCCGACCGACCGCTCGATCAGCAGGCCTTCCGAGCCGGACGCCTGCTGTTCCTGCGGGCTCAGGGGGCGCAATGCCAGGCCGAGCTGGCCGCGTTGCACTTCCTGGCCGTCCGCCGACGCTTCCGACTTGTCCTTGGGCATCCCGCCCAGCGTGGCGACGAGCTCCTTCTGCCCGCCATTGCGCCACACGTCCAGCTTGATCTTCTCGCCGGGGGCGGCCATGGTGATGGTCGAAGCCAGGTCACCCGATGACACGATGGTCTTGCCGTCGATCTTGCGCACCACGTCGCCCGGCTGCAAGCCGGCCTTGGCGGCCGCGCTGCCCTTCTCGACGCTGGACACCAGCGCGCCCGACGGCGAATCCAGCTTGAACGAATCGGCCAGGTCCTGGTTCACTTCCTGCACCGTCACGCCCAGGCGGGCATGCTGCACCTTGCCGTGCTCCAGGATCTGGTCCTTGATCTTATAGGCCAGGTCGATGGGGATCGAGAACGACAGGCCCTGGAAGCCGCCGGTGCGGCTGTAGATCTGCGAGTTGATGCCCACCACTTCGCCGCGGTCATTGAACAGCGGGCCGCCCGAGTTGCCCGGGTTCACGGCCACGTCGGTCTGGATGAAGGGGACGGAGGTGTCGTCCGGCAGCGAACGGCCCTTGGCGCTGACGATGCCCGCGGTGGCCGTGTTTTCCAGGCCGTAGGGCGAGCCGATGGCCAGCACCCATTCGCCCACCTGCAGCCGGTTGACGTCGCCCACCTTCACCACCGGCAGGTTCTTCGCTTCGATCTTGATCACGGCGACGTCGGTCTGCGGATCGGCGCCCAGGACCTTGGCCTTGTACTCGCGGCGGTCGGTCATCTTCACGGTCACTTCCTTGGCGTCCTGGACCACGTGCGCATTGGTCAGGATGATGCCGTCGGGGCTGACGATAAAGCCCGAACCTTCGCCGCGCATGGGCACTTCACGGGCCGGCGCGCGGCCTTGGTAACCGGGGATCTGCCCGAAGAACTGCGCGAACGGATCGTCGCTGTCCTCGGCGGACACCTTGCGCGTGCCGCTCACGCTGATGTTGACGACGGCCGGGCCGAAATCGCGCGTGATCTGCGCGAAGTTGGGCGGCACGGATGCGCTGATCGGCTGGGAAACAGCGGCGGCGGCGGGGGCGTCGGCGGCCATCGAGACGCCGCCGGTCAGGGCGGTTGCGCCCGCACCGCCAATGGCGCCGGCGGCCAGCAGCGCCAGGACGAGGCGCGAGGGTTTGATTTGCGTGGTCTTCATGTCGGCTCCTGCGATCATGTTGGGAACATGGCGCTATCTTCGGGCCTGACACTTAGGTGAAACTTAAGCGGGAAAATCCACGCGGGCGCGCAGGCCATGGCCGGCGGGCGCGTCTTCAAGGGTGATGGTCGCGCCATGGCGGTCGGCGATGGTGCGTGCAATGGCCAGCCCCAGGCCGCTGCCGTGCTCGGTGTTGCCCTCGGCGCGGTAGAACCGGTCGAACACGCGTTCCCGCTCGTGGGCGGGGATGCCGGGCCCCTCATCGTCGATCAGCAGCGAAACCCGGTTCGCCTTGTGGTCCACGCGCATGCCGATGCGCCCGCCGGCAGGCGAGTGCTTGATTGCGTTGTCCAGCAGGTTGCGCACCAGCAGCACCAGCGCATCGCGATCGCCCTGCACCTGCGCATGCGCATCGTCCTCGAGTTCGATGTCGATCGACCTGGCGTTCGCCTGTGGCAGGGTTTCGGACAGGGCCTGGCGCAGTACGTCGGTCAGTTCCACGGGCGCGAGCGGTATCCGCTCCTGCGCGCCTTCCTGACGGGCCATCGACAGCAGTTGTTCCACCAGGCGCGTGGCGCGGTCGATGCCCGCCGTCAGGCGCTGTTCGGCAAGCTGGCGGGCATCGGGGGCGGCTGCGCGTTGCAGCGCCTGCATTTGCAGGCGCAAAGCTGCCAGCGGGGAGCGCAGTTCGTGCGCCGCGTCGCCCACGAACTGCTTCTGCTGCGCAAACGCGCCCCGCATGCGCTCGAGCAGCAGGTTCAGCTCCTGCACCAGCGGGCGGATTTCATCGGGCAGTCCTTGCACGCTCACGGGCGACAGGTCTTCGGGCTGGCGTGCGGCCAATTGCGCGCGCGCCCGCTTGACCGGGCGCAGCGACCAGCTTACGACGCACCAGATGATCAGCATCAGCAGCGGGGCCGCCGCGGCAATCGGCGCGACGGTGCGCAGCGCCAGGGCGCTTGCCATGTTCTTGCGCACGCGCATGTCCTGCGCGACCTGGATCACCTGGAAGGGCGTGGCCAGCGAATACACGCGATAGGTTTCGCCTTCGAGGCGGGCGTCGGAGAAACCCAGCACGATCTGGCTGGGCAAGCGCAGGCGCGAGCGCGAATTGAAGACGCGCAGGCCGTCCGGCGTCCAGATCTGGATGATGAGGTCGTCGGCGACCGGCGAGGCCGACCCGCGCGCGTGGGTCGGCCCTGTGCTGAGCAGGCCGTCGCCCGTGCCCAGCGACAGCGCCGTGCGTTGTAGCAGCGAATCGAAGATGTCGTCGGCTTGCGCCAAGGTGCTGCGGTAGGCAATCGTGCCCTGCACCAGTGCGCCGACCGCGATTGCCGCCAACAGAAAGAAAAGCAGCCTGGCTCTCAGTGAGTAGCTAAGCGGAATGCTCATGCTTTGGGAATGACATAGCCGACGCCTCTGACGTTCTGGATCAGGTTCGGACCCAGTTTCTTGCGCAGGCCATGAATATAAACCTCAACCGCATTGCTGCTGATGCTGTCTTTCCAGCTATAGAGCTTTTCCTCGAGCTGGGCGCGCGAAAAAATCATGCCGGGGCGCGCGATCAGGGGCTCGAGCACGGCCCATTCGCGGGCGGTCAGCGCCACCGGCGCGCCATCGACCATGGCGGCATGGGACTGCGGGTCGATCGTGATGCCGTCGTGCTCGAAGATGGGTTCGGCCCGGCCCGCGCTGCGGCGGATCAGGGCGCGCATGCGGGCCAGCAGTTCGTCCACGTCATAGGGTTTGACGATGTAGTCGTCCGCGCCCGCGTCCAGCCCGGCAATACGGTCGCTGACCGCGTCGCGCGCCGTGGCGATGAGCACCGGCGTGCGGTCCTTGCGCGCGCGCAGGTCGCGCAGCAGGGTCAGGCCATCGCGTTTGGGCAGGCCCAGGTCGAGCAGGACGAGGTCGTAGGGATCGGTGCGAAGCGCCGAATCGGCCGCGCTGCCGTCCTTCACCCAGTCGACGGCGTAGTGTTCCGCGCGCAGGCAGTCCAATACGCTTTCGCCGATCATGATGTCGTCTTCCACGAGAAGAATGCGCATGGTGGTTTCCGCAGGGGTGGTCCAGACGGTTGGACGCGCGGCGATCGGCGCGAGTTCCCCGCCTGCGGTGGTCCGCGGAAACGAAAAAAAGCAGCCCGAAGGCTGCTTTTTTGGAATTCTGGTGCCGGCAATAGGAGTCGAACCTACGACCTTCGCATTACGAATGCGCTGCTCTACCAACTGAGCTATGCCGGCAAGACCATTTGCTTTGGTTTCTGGACCAGGCCGGAAAGCGCTAAGCAAAACATCTTTTTCTTTCCCGGTTCGTTGCCTTTTTTGGGGCCCGATCTGGAAAGACCGAAATCATATCAGAATTTTTTGGCGATGGGCAAAGCGCGCCTGAAAAAAGTTGGAAAAATATCGGATTTGCATCCGCCAGAATTTTCGTTCATAATTTCGGTCTTGGCAGATCCCCGATAGCTCAGTCGGTAGAGCGACGGACTGTTAATCCGCAGGTCGCTGGTTCGAGCCCAGCTCGGGGAGCCAAAAAAATTTTTGGGCCGCTCACGCAAGTGAGTGGCCCTTTTGGTTTTTGGGGTTTTTGCGCTTTTTTACATGCACCCGCGCCTTTGCGCGGCATCGATGGGATCGATCGGCATGAACGACGATGACGACAAGGGTGTCCAGGATCGCCGCAATGAGGGCGCGTCCGGCCAGAAGGCGGCCGCGCAGGACAAGCGCATCGGCGTCACGGTGATCTCCGGATTCCTGGGCAGCGGCAAGACCTCGCTCCTTAACCGCCTGCTGCAAGAGCCGGCCTATGCCGATGCGGTGGTCATCGTCAACGAATACGGCGATGTCGGTGTCGACCACCATCTGGTGCGGCTCGCGCCCGACAGTGTGGTGCTGGTCGAGGGCGGCTGCCTGTGCTGCGTGGTCAGCGGGTCGGTCGTCGACACCTTGCGCGACCTTTTCATGCAGGCCCTCGGTCGCAAGATCAAGCCGTTCCGGCATGTGATCATCGAGACGAGCGGTCTGGCCGATCCCGCGCCCATCCTCTTCACCCTGAAACATGACAGGTTCCTTGCCGAACGGTACGCCTACCGGGGCGCGGTCGTCGTGGTGTCGGCTTCGCATGGCGCCGCGCAACTCGATGCGCAGCCCGAGGCGGCCCGGCAGCTAGCGCTTGCCGACATCGTGGTGATCAGCAAGTCCGACCTGGTCGATGCGGCGCAACTGCATGATGTCCAGGCGGCGGTGGCTGCGGTCAATCCTGGCGCCTGGCGCTGCGTGCAGCGTCCGGATACGCCGCTGGCCGCCCCGCTGCGCGACGGCCCGGACCTTCTTGCGCGGCGGGATGGGGCGGGCACGTCGCAATGGCTGCGTGCCTTTTCCACGCGCACCACGGTGCGGCATGCGGACGTCAGCAGTTTTTCGGTCGAACTGGAGACCGCGCTGCGCCGGTCTGTGTTTCTTGCGGGAATTGCTCGTATCCAGGAGCGTTACGGGCAGGGTGTGCTTCGGATCAAGGGTCTGGTCTGCTTCGAAGGCGAACCGCTGCCTTGCGAGGTGCACGGGGTGCATGGCGAGCTCTACCCGCTGCGGTCCTTGAGCGAGTGGCCGGATGATGAACGCGCCTCGCGGCTGGTTTTCATCGTTCGCGGACTGCCAGCGCCGGAAGTGGCTGCCGCCGTGCGCAGCGCGCTGGGTCAGTTGCCTGACTGATCCATTCCGAAGGACCCCGTTTCATTGGCCGATATTCCGTTGCTGATGCGCCGCTGAAATACGGTATAACCGGTACGGTCTGATGCACGTACCGAGACAATCATGGACCGTCTGAAAGCCATGCAGGTGTTCGTCGAGGTCGCCGACCGGGGTAGCCTGTCGGCGGCTGCCGTCCATCTGGACATGTCGCGCGCCATGGTGTCCCGCTACCTGGCCGAGATGGAGCAATGGGTCGGCGTGCGTCTGTTGCATCGCACCACCCGGCGCTTGAGCCTGACGCCTGCTGGTGGCGAAACCTTGCCCCGCTGCCGCCAGATGCTCGATATGGTCGGCGATCTGCACAGCGCCGTGGCCACCCCGGAAGACACGCCGCGCGGCCTGCTTCGCATCACCACGAGCATGTCGTTCGGCGCGCGTCTTCTGGCTCCCGCCGTGACGGACTACGTCAAGCGGCATCCGGGCACGTCGGTCGACCTGATGCTGGTCGAGCGTGCGGTCAATCTGGTGGAAGAGCGCGTCGACCTGGCAGTGCGCATCACGAACGACCTGGATCCCAACCTGATCGCCCGCAAGCTGGCGGTCTGCCGATCGGTCGTTTGCGCGTCGCCCGAGTACCTGGCGCGCGAGGGCGCGCCGGCGCGCATCGAAGACCTGTCGTTGCGCAACTGTCTCACCCATTCGTACTTCGGCAAAAGCCTGTGGCGTTTCGAGCGCGACGGCGAGCCGGTCGATGTGCCTGTCAGCGGAAGCATCAGTGCGAACGAGGTGTCGGTATTGTGCAGCGCCGCGGTGGAGGGCGCCGGCATTGCCATGCTGCCCACCTACTATGCGGCGCAATACATCGCGTCCGGCAAGCTGCAGGTGATTCTGCCCCAGTGCAAGCCGCCGGAACTCGGTATCTATGGCGTCTACGTCTCGCGTCGCCAGATGCCGCTGATTCTGCGGTCGATGCTGGATTTTCTGGTGGAGCGGCTTGGATCCGCGCCGTGGGACAAGCCGGCGGGCTAGGTTTCCCGGCTTGGCGCGGCTTGAGGGGGGAATATAAGGCGGTATAATTTGCCGCAGTTTTTGGCGTGTCTGGCCAGGCCGGGCGCTCGGGAAATTCCTTTGAAGGGTTTTGCTTTGAAGGCGGTTTCTTTGAAGGCGCATTGCGGCAGGCCCTTTCGCGCCAGCATTCGACCTTAGAAAAACCTAACAAACGTTCCGGCCTGGTGGCAGGCCGGCGCAATGCGGAGCCGGGCTCCGCCTGTGCGAGGGGGGCGTGTCGGTCTTGCAGGCGGCGTTTTCCGCCGCGCCGCGGTGGCCGATGCCTGTTGGTTCTAGTCTTTGCGATCAATTTCCGCGGAATTGAATTGGCGCCGGAGGTTCCGGCGTGTTCCGCAGCCATATTGGCAATTCGCGTCAGCATTGCTGGCGCCAGCTTTTCCAGAATTTGCTCAGACGTTTGCCGCAGCAGCGCTGCCGCGGCAGGCGTTCCGCCTCACGGGCGTCGGCGCGGCAGGTTCGCGCATGGCCGCTGCATGATGGGGCGGGCGCGTCGGTGAAACAGGAACCCAGTGATAAGTACGCAAACCAACATCGATTGTTGCGGCACCGCTCATGCGGTGGCCGCGGTGTTTGCGGATGGGTTGTATGCGCATGGGTGGCGGGATGGCCCGCGCCTCGGGCAGGGCGGGGCGGATGCCGGCGCGGTCCGAGGTGAACGCGGGATTTCTTTCGAAACTGAGCGCCCCTCGGGGGCTTGTGTTTTGTCGCATGGCGCTGCCGGCGGCATCGATGCTGGCCGCCGTCGCTTCTCTGGCGTTCGCGCTGTCCGCGTGCTCGCCACGCATCGACTCTTCGCCGGCGCAAATGAAAAAGGCCCGGCGAATCGCCAGGCCTTCATCAATTTGGTTGCGGGGGCAGGATTTGAACCTACGACCTTCGGGTTATGAGCCCGACGAGCTGCCAGACTGCTCCACCCCGCGTCTGAGAAAAGAATATTAACCCTATTTCCAACCTAGCGCAAGTTAGCCCCTTTTTGAATTTGGATGTCGATGAACGATAGCGAGGCAATACTCGTGCTGGAAACCGCGCTGCTTTGCGCGGTGCAGCCGATGCAGATTTCCGATATGCGCAAGCTATTCGGGGATGATGAACAATTCGACCACGCCACCGTGCGCAGGCTCCTGGAGACGCTGCAGGGCAACTGGGCCGATGCTGGGCTGGAGCTCGTGCAGCTCGCCTCCGGCTGGCGTTTCCAAAGCCGCCCCGCCATGCAGCGTTACCTGGAGCGGTTGAGTCCCGAAAAGCCGCCCAAGTATTCGCGCGCAGTCATGGAAACCCTGGCCATCGTGGCGTGGCGCCAGCCCGTGACGCGCGGCGACATCGAAGACATTCGCGGCGTGACGGTCTCGTCGCAGATCGTGAAGGCGCTCGAGGACCGGGGCTGGATCGAAGTCATCGGCCACCGCGACGCGCCGGGGCGTCCGGCGCTGTTCGGCACGACGCGCCAGTTCCTGGATGATTTGGGATTGCGCGCGCTGGATGAGTTGCCGCCGCTGGAAACCGCCCACGCCGCCGCCGCGCTGGCAGGCCTGGATCTGGGCGAAGTGCAGCAGGTGCTGGGCGAGGCGCCGGCGCCGGGGCAGGGCGAGGGCGGCGAGCAGGACGATGTCGCCCCTGAATCAAGCGTTCCCGATCTCGAGGCGGCCGGGCAAGGCCCGGACGGCGAGCCGCAACCGGCCCTCCAGGACGGCGAAAATGCGCCTTCCGAGGCCCCGGGCGCGGAAAGCGGCGAAAACTTCTCCGTTGCGGAATTGTCTGTTTCGGAAGATGATGCCCCCATAGCTGCCATCGATAGCGTAGAATCGCTGCTTTCGCGCACAGAAGAAGGCGCGGATCCCGCAGACGAATTCACCGTCCGGGAGCAAGCCGAAGGCTTGTCCGATACGCCGCCCTCGTCCGATCTTCCTGACGACAGGGCTGGCAACGACATTTCCAATATGGCCGCCGATGCCTTTGAGGCAGGTGCTGCAGAGGAAAGAGTCGAGAACGCAAAACACGCGGAACCGACTGACCCGACTGACAAGACCGATACCGTGGCCCCTGGCGACGCCAGGCGTGAGCCCGTTCACGGTCTTGGCAATCCCGTTCAGCCTGACCCCGATACCGCTACCGCGGCCTCGGAAGAGGCGGACCCCGAGCGGTCCGGGTCGGGTCACGATTCGGCGTCCCCAGATGATGACGTGCCTGCTCCCGGCAGGCCTACCCAAGTTTGAAATTCGGAGCTGTCCCAGTGACAACGAATACAGCAATTCAGGACGACACCCCCCGCTCGGATGACGCCGTTGCCGGCGCGCAGCCGGAATCCTCCGCCGCACGCGAACCGGCCGTCGAAGGCGATGCCGGCGCCCGCGGCCGCGGACGCAAGCTGAGGACGCCGTTCCGCCGCCGTCGGGGCGATGCCGCCGCCGAGCAGGCTCCCGGCGCCGAAGGGCAAGCCGCCGCGCCGGCAGCCCCGGCCGAGTCCGCGGACTCCCGTGGCGGTGAGCAGGAAGCCGAGCAGGCCCTGGCCTACCTGGACACGGCCGATCGCATGGAGCAGCGGCTGGGCAAGTACCTGAACAGCGAAGCTGTCATGCCCAAGCTGCACAAGGTGCTGGCTGATGCGGGCATCGGTTCGCGCCGCGAAATGGAAGAACTGATCGTCGCCGGCCGGGTGTCGGTCAACGGCGAGCCGGCGCATATCGGCCAGCGCGTCGGTCCGAACGATCAGGTGCGCGTCAATGGCAAGCCCATCATGCGCACGAACACCAAGAAGCCGCCGCGTGTGATCCTGTATCACAAGCCCGCCGGCGAAATCGTCAGTCACGACGACCCGGGCGGCCGCGCCAGCGTCTTCGCGCGCTTGCCCAAGCTGCGCACGGGCAAGTGGCTGTCGGTCGGTCGCCTGGACCTGAACACCGAGGGTCTGTTGATCTTCACGACCTCGGGCGACATGGCCAACCGGATCATGCATCCGCGCTACGGCACCGAACGCGAATACGCGGTCCGCGTCTTGGGCGAAATGGACGAGGCGACGCGCCAGTCGCTGGTGGACGGCATCGAACTCGAAGACGGCCTGGCCGCGTTCGGTTCGCTGGACTACCTGGGCGGCGACGGCAGCAACCGCTGGTATCGCGTCACGCTGCAGGAGGGCCGCAATCGCGAAGTCCGCCGCATGTTCGAAGCGGTCGGCGTCACGGTCAGCCGCCTGATCCGCACCCGCTTCGGCGATGTGGTCCTGCCGCGCACGCTGCGCCGGGGCCGCTGGGACGAATTGGACGCTTCGCTGGTGACGGCGCTGATGGTCCAGCTGGGATTGTTGCGTGAAGACGACGACGCGTCGGGCAACCGCCGCCGCTCCAAGCAGCCGCAGTCGCACGACAGCGCTCTGCCTCCGGGCTTCGGCACGCTGGACCGCAATGGCATGAACGGCGCCCGTATCGGCCGCCGCGGCAAGCTGCAGGGCGGCGGGCCGGGCAGCGCGGGCCAGACGCTCGCTTGTCCGTCCGATCCCTTTGGCACGGGCCTGATGATCGCTGGCGGTTATGCCAACGGCCATCCCATCTCGGGCGAAGGCGGCCTGGGTAATCGCAAGGGCAAGGCCGGACCCCGCGCCGCGGGCGGCGGCAAGTCCGGTGGAAAGGCGGGCGGACGTCCCGGCGGCAAGCCGCGCGGCCCGCGCGCCGCGGCGAACGCGCCGGCCGGCAATGTGGTGTCCCCCAACGTGGCGGCCGGTAGCCCGGCCGAGGCTCCTGCCGGCGCAGGGCGCCGGCCCGGCGGTAAGTCGGGCGGCAAGCCCGCTGGTGGTAAGCCGGCGGGCGCGCGCGGCGGCAATGCCGGCCGCGGCGCCAAGCCGGCAGCGGGCGGCCGTGGCGGCAGCAAGGCCGAGGGCGCGCGCACGGGCGGCAACAAGGGACCGGGTGCGGGCGGCAAGCCGCGCACGCCGCGCGGCGGCGGTTCCTCCCGTGGCGAGGGGTCGCAACGTGGCGACGACTGGCAGCCCCGCAGCGCTTCCGCGCACGAGTCCCGCCTGGGCGTCGTGGGCGGCGGCCGGGGGCGTCAGGGACGCTGATCCCTGCGGGGCGGTAGTGCAAACGCGCTGGCCGCATCGGACGCATCCCCGTGGATGCGTCCCATATAAACGTAAGCCCGTGACGAATCAGGCGTTTTTCCAGTTTATCTGGTAAAATCAATGGTTTTCATGGCTTCGCGTCATTTGCTTTTTGCCGGATGCACGGGTTTTTGCAGTGCGCTTTACCGCAAAAGGCACGTCGGCGGCGTTTCTGCCGGCCGGGCGCATCGCTGTTGTGCTGGCATGTTTGCCGGGCGCTGTATGCAGCAGTCTCCTTGGCGCGGCCGCAATCTGCGGGCGGCGCACAGGCTCCGCGGCACCCCGGACTTACGTCGGGCAGGCAGGGCGGCGCAAGCCAAAAATTAGGTCGCAATATAGGGCGCTGCCCAGCATTGCTCCTTACGTGCAGTAGGGAAGCGGCTGGGCTCTGTGCAATATCGGTGGGCTGGGCGTGCAGCCCATTTTTTTTGAGTATATGGCTGATTTATTCGCATTGACCGAAGAGGCTCTGGCTGGCATGGACGTCGAACTTGTCGACGTCGAGCGTGCCGCCCTGGGCCTTTTGCGCGTCACGATCGATCGGGTCGGCGGTGTGCGCATCGAAGACTGCGAGCAGGTTTCCCGCCAGTTGTCGCGGGTCTATGAGGTCGAGAACATCGACTACAAGCGGCTGGAAGTCGGTTCGCCGGGCGTGGACCGCCCGCTGCGCAATGAGGCTGAATTCCGCCGCTTCGCAGGTGAGCGCATCGAAATCAAGCTGCGCGAGGCATTGGACGGCCGCAAGGTCTTTTCGGGCACGCTGACCGTGCCGGAAGACGGCGCCGCAGCCTCCGACGCTGCAGGAATGCACAAGACCGTGTTCGGTCTCGAATTTGAGGCAAAAAAGAACGAAGTCCAGGTGTTGAACTTCACGGTCGATGACATCGAGCGTGCAAAACTGGATCCCGTTCTGGATTTCAAGGGCAAAAAGCGATGAGTCGCGAAATTCTTCTGTTGGTCGATGCCTTGGCGCGTGAAAAGAACGTCACGCGTGACGTCGTGTTCGGCGCTCTCGAAAGTGCGCTGGCCTCGGCCATGAAAAAGCGCTTCAAGGATGATGCGGACATTCGTGTTTCCATCGATAGGGAAACCGGTGACCACGAAGGCTTCCGCCGTTGGCTGGTCGTGCCCGACGAGGCTGGCCTGCAAGAGCCCGACAAGCAGGAAATGCTGTCGGACGCGGTCGAAATCGTTCCCGGCATCAAGGAAGGCGAGTACATCGAAGAGCCCCTCGAACCCATCGAGTTCGGCCGTATCGGCGCGCAGGCGGCCAAGCAGGCCATCCTGCAGAAGATCCGCGATGCCGAGCGCGAGCAGGTGCTGAACGACTTCCTGGACCGCGGTGAAACCATCGTGTCCGGAACGATCAAGCGCATGGACAAGGGCGACGCCATCGTCGAAACGGGCAAGATCGAAGCGCGCTTGCCGCGTTCCGAAATGATCCCCAAGGAAAACCTGCGGGTGGCCGACCGCGTGCGCGCCTTCGTGTTGCGCGTGGACCACGCCGCGCGTGGCCAGCAGGTGATTCTTTCGCGCACCTCGCCCGAATTCATCCGCCAGCTCTTCGAGAACGAAGTGCCCGAGATCGAACAAGGTCTCCTGGAGATCAAGGCTGCCGCCCGCGACGCCGGCGTGCGTGCGAAGATCGCTGTCGTGGCATACGATAAGCGTATCGATCCCATCGGGACGTGCGTGGGCATGCGCGGTTCGCGCGTGACCGCCGTGCGCAATGAACTCGGCGGCGAGCAGGTCGATATCGTGCTGTGGTCGGAAGACCCCGCGCAGTTCGTCATCGGCGCCCTGGCGCCGGCCAATGTCGAGTCCATCGTCGTCGACGAAGACAAGCACGCCATGGACGTCGTGGTGGACGAGGAAAACCTGCCCAAGGCGATTGGCGCCAAGGGCCAGAACGTGCGCCTGGCATCAGAACTGACCGGCTGGCAGATCAACATCATGACGCCGGAAGAAAGCCTGAACCGCCAGGAAGTCGAGCGTTCGGGCCTGCGCACCACGTTCATGAGCAAGCTGGACGTCGATGAGGAAGTCGCTGACATCCTGATCGATGAAGGTTTCACCGGTATCGAGGAAATCGCCTACGTTCCCATGCAGGAACTGCTGGAAATCGAGGCGTTTGACGAAGACACCATCAACGAGTTGCGCGCCCGTGCCCGCAATGCGCTGCTGACCGAGGCAATTGCCCAGGAAGAGCGCCTTGAGACCGCACAGGATTTGCTTGAACTCGAAGGCATGACGCCGGAACTGGCCGCCAAGCTGGCCGAGCGTCAAGTGCATACGCGTGATGATCTGGCCGAATTGGCCACGGACGAACTGGCGGAAATCGCCGGTCTGACCGAAGAGGAAGCCAGCGATCTCATCATGCGTGCCCGTGCCCATTGGTTCGACGAAGAATAACCATAAGGACACGGATCTGCGGTGGAGGAAGCCTTGCATCGTCCACCGCAAGTTCACGTTGTTTGTAATAGCTGCCTATAGGGAAGAGAGAGCCTAATGTCGAGTAATACCGTCGCCCAGTTCGCTACCGAGCTGAAAATGCCTGCCAATGTGCTGCTGGATCAGCTGCGCTCGGCTGGCGTTGACCTCAAATCGGTTGACGACTCCGTCACCGACAGCGACAAGGCGAAATTGCTCGAATCGCTGCGTCGCGCACACGGCGCAACCGAAGGCAAGAAGATCACGCTGACGCGCCGCCAGACTTCCGAGATCCGGCAGGCCGATGCCACGGGCCGCTCGCGCACGATCCAGGTCGAAGTGCGCAAAAAGCGCGTGTTCGTCAAGCGCGACCCGTCCGAACTCGCCCTGGAGCAGGCTGCCTCCGCCCGTCCCGAAGAAGACGTGGCGGCGGAAGCCGCGGCGCAGGTCTCGGCTCCGGCCGAGCCGGCAGCCCCGGAGGCGCCTGTCGCCGCCGAGTCCCGCGAAGCGGCACCTGTGACCGCCGAAGCGCCTGCTCCCGCAGTCGCGCCGGCCCAAGAGCCTGCCGTAGAGGCTGCTGCGCCGGTCGAAGCGCCCGCGGCAACCGAATCCGTCGCGGCCGAAGCGTCCGCCCCCGTCGAGGCCCAAGCGCCTGAAGTCCAGGCCCAGCCTGAACCCGAACCGACGCCGGCGCCTGCTCCTGCCGAGCCCGTGGCCGAAGAGGCCAAGCCCGAAATCAAGACTGAACCCACCGAGCCCAAGGCTGAAGAAGCCAAGCCGGAACCTGCTGTGCTAGCCAATAAGTCCGAAACATCTTCCTCCCAGGCCGCCGCGCCTGCCGCCCAGGCCCAGCCTGGCGCGAAGTCCGAACCCGTGAAGCCCGCAGCGAAGCCCGAGGCTGCCGCGCCGGTGGCCGCCCCCAGGGTCGGCAACCGCGCCGACAACCGCCGTGCTGGTCCGCCGCTCGCCGCATCCGCCGCGCCGGCCGCCCGTGACGAGGCCCGCCGGGCCGCCGAGGCCGAAGCCGCCGCGCTGCGTGAAATGCTGAACCGTCCCCGCAAGGTGCTGCGCGCGCCCGAGCCGGAGGCGCCTGCCGCCGCGCCGATCTCCGGCACGCTGCATAAGCCGGCCGGCAAGCCCGGCGCCGCGCCTGCGGCCAAGAAGGACGCCAAGCCGGCCGCTCCCGGCGCCAAGAAGACCATCAAGACCGCCGAAGTCGCTTCGACCTGGTCCGATGACTCCTCGCGCAAGAAGCCTGCCGACAAGCCGGCCGCGCCGGCCAGCCGTGACGGCTGGCGTGCGGGCGGCAAGGGCGGTGGCAAGTCCGGCGGCCGAGGCGGCCGCAACCAGCAGAACGATCGCCGCAACGAGCCGGCGCCGCAGGAATTCATCGCACGCGAAGTCCACGTGCCGGAAACCATCAGCGTGGCCGACCTGGCCCACAAGATGTCCGTCAAGGCCGCTGAAGTCATCAAGCAACTGATGAAGCTTGGCCAGATGGTCACCATCAACCAGGTGCTGGACCAGGAAACGGCCATGATCGTGGTCGAGGAACTGGGCCACGTGGCCATCGCCGCCAAGCTGGACGATCCGGAAGCGTTCCTGGACGAATCCGCCACGCAATCCGAAGCCGAGCAGCTGCCGCGTGCGCCGGTCGTGACCGTCATGGGCCACGTCGACCACGGCAAGACCTCGCTGCTGGACTACATCCGCCGCGCCAAGGTCGCCGCGGGCGAAGCCGGCGGCATTACGCAGCACATCGGCGCCTATCATGTCCGCACCGAGCGCGGCATGGTGACCTTCCTTGACACCCCGGGCCACGAGGCGTTCACCGCCATGCGTGCCCGCGGCGCCAAGGCGACCGACATCGTGATCCTGGTGGTTGCCGCCGACGACGGCGTGATGCCGCAGACGCGCGAAGCCATCCACCATGCCAAGGCCGCGGGCGTGCCCATCGTCGTGGCCGTGACCAAGATCGACAAGCCCGCCGCCAACCCGGAACGCGTCAAGCAGGAACTGGTTGCCGAACAGGTCGTGCCGGAAGAATACGGCGGCGACGTGCCGTTCGTGGGCGTGTCGGCCAAGACCGGCCAGGGCATCGACGATCTCCTCGAAAACGTGCTGCTGCAAGCCGAAGTGCTGGAACTGAAGGCGCCGGAAGACGCGCCCGCCAAGGGCCTGGTCATCGAAGCCCGTCTGGACAAGGGCCGCGGCCCGGTCGCGACGATCCTGGTGCAGAGCGGCACGCTCAAGCGCGGCGACGTCGTGCTGGCCGGCGCAAGCTTTGGCCGCGTGCGCGCCATGCTGGACGAAAACGGCAAGCCGATCCAGTCGGCCGGCCCCTCCATCCCCGTCGAAATCCAGGGCCTGACCGAAGTGCCGGCCGCCGGCGACGAGCTGATGGCGCTGTCCGACGAGCGCAAGGCGCGCGAAATCGCGCTGTTCCGCCAGGGCAAGTTCCGCGACGTCAAGCTGGCCCGCCAACAGGCCGCCAAGCTGGAATCGATGTTCGACAACCTGGGCGAAGGCACCCAGACGCTCACCCTCATCGTCAAGACCGACGTGCAGGGTTCGCAGGAAGCGCTGGTGCAGTCGCTGGTCAAGCTGTCCACCGACGAAGTCCGCGTGCAGGTCGTGCATGCGGCCGTGGGCGGCATCTCGGAAACCGACATCAACCTGGCCATCGCCTCGCGTGCCGTCGTCATCGGCTTCAACGTGCGGGCCGACGCCAGCGCCAAGAAGCTGGCCGAAAACAACGGCATCGACGTGCGCTACTACAACATCATCTACGACGCCGTGGATGAAGTTAAGGCGGCCATGTCGGGCATGCTGGCGCCCGAGAAGAAGGAAGAAATCATCGGCCTGGTCGAGATCCGCGAGGTGTACAGCATCTCCCGCCTCGGCAACATCGCGGGTTGCATGGTGCTCGATGGCATCGTGCGGCGCGATTCCCAGGTCCGCCTGCTGCGCAACAACGTGGTTCACTGGACGGGGCATCTCGATTCCCTGCGCCGGTTCAAGGACGACGTCAAGGAAGTCAAGTCGGGCTTCGATTGCGGTCTGACGCTGCGCGGCAACAACGACATCCAGGTGGGCGACCAGCTGGAAGTCTTTGAAATCAAGGAAATCGCGCGCACGCTGTAAAGCAGGCGCCAGGCATTATTTCTAATGAGCCGTCACAAGTCCAAAGCCATTCCCGGCCGCAATTTGCGGCTGGCCGACCAGATCCAGAAGGATCTGGCCGGGATCATCCAGCGCGAAATCGACATGAGTCGCGCTGGACTGATCACGATCTCAGGTGTGGAACTGTCGACCGACTACGCGCATGCCAAGGTGTGGTTTACGGTTTTGGGCGCCGAGCCCGAAGCCGCCACCACCTTGCTGAACGAGAAGGCCGGCTGGCTGCATTCGCAGCTCTACAAGCTGTTGCACATTCACACCGTCCCCACTTTGCGCTTTTTCCACGACGAGCAAGTCGCCCGTGGCATCGAGATGTCGATCCTCATCGACCGCGCAAACCGCCCCGGCCCGCATTCGGGCGTTCCCGACGAGCCAGAAGACCAGTCCTGACCGGGCTGTCGTCACTGCTTCATTTTCCGGATTTCGACGATGGCTAAACGACGCGGGCTTGCGCTCGACGGTGTGCTGTTGCTCGACAAACCCGTGGGTTTGTCGAGCAATCACGCCTTGCAGCGCGCCAAACGCGCCATGGACGCGGCGAAAGCCGGCCATACCGGCACACTGGACCCTTTCGCCACCGGCCTGCTGGTGTGCTGCGTGGGACGTGCGACCAAAATTTCCGGCGCGATGCTTGACGCCGACAAGGCGTATCGCGCTACGCTGCAATTTGGATCGGAAACCGATTCCGGCGACCTGACGGGCAACGTCACGGCGACCGCCGAACCGGGTTTCGTCGTCGAGGAACAGGCGCTGCGCGATGCGCTGTCACGTTTCTCGGGCACCATCGAGCAGATTCCGCCGATGTATTCCGCGCTCAAGCGCGACGGCAAGCCCCTGTACGAGTACGCGCGCGCCGGCATCGAGCTGGAACGGCCGCCGCGCCAGATCACGATTTACCGCATCGAGCTGTTGTCCCTGAGCGGGACGCAGGCAGAGATCGATGTGGCTTGCAGTAAAGGCACATACATCCGGACACTGGCCCAGGACATCGGGCGCGTGCTGGGCTGTTTCGCCCACCTGACGGCGCTGCGGCGCACGCACGTCGGGCCATTTTCTCTGGATCGCGCCGTTGAACTGGAAGCCTTGCAGGCCATGCCAGATCCCAAGCAGGCATTGCTTGCACTGAACGAATTGCCGGAGGGCTTGCTGCCCTCCACCCTGACCTTAAAGGACTCGCTATGACTCGCGCCTTGCGCAACGTCGCCATCATCGCCCACGTTGACCACGGTAAAACCACCCTGGTCGACCAGCTGCTGCGCCAATCCGGCACCTTCCGCGAAAACCAGGCGCTGACCGAACGGGTCATGGACTCGAACGACCTGGAAAAAGAACGCGGCATCACGATTCTGGCCAAGAACTGTGCCGTGGAATACGAAGGCACCCACATCAACATCGTCGACACCCCGGGACACGCGGACTTCGGCGGTGAAGTCGAGCGCGTGCTGTCCATGGTCGACGGCGTGCTGCTGCTGGTGGATGCCGTCGAAGGCCCGATGCCGCAGACGATTTTCGTGACCCGCAAGGCGCTGGCCCTGGGCCTGAAGCCGATCGTCGTGGTCAACAAGGTCGACCGTCCCGGCGCTCGCCCGGACTTCGTCATCAACGCCACGTTCGACCTGTTCGACAAGCTGGGCGCCACCGACGAACAACTGGACTTCCCGGTGGTGTACGCCTCGGGCCTGTCGGGCTACGCCGGCCTCACCCCGGACGTGCGCGAAGGCGACATGCGTCCGCTGTTTGAAGCCATCCTGCAGCACGTGCCGCAGCGCGACGACGATCCCAATGGTCCGCTGCAGATGCAGATCATCTCGCTGGACTACAACAGCTACGTCGGCAAGATCGGCGTGGGCCGCATCAACCGTGGCCGCATGCGCCCGGGCATGGAAGTGGCCTACAAGTTCGGTCCCGAAGGCCAGGGCGGCCGCGGCCGCATCAACCAGGTCCTGAAGTTCCACGGCCTGGAGCGCGTCGTCGTGAACGAAGCCGAAGCCGGCGACATCGTGCTGATCAACGGCATCGAAGAACTGGGTATCGGTTGCACGGTGACCGACCCGGTCACCCAGGATCCGCTGCCGATGCTGCGCATCGACGAGCCGACGCTGACCATGAACTTCATGGTGAACACCTCGCCGCTGGCCGGCCGCGAAGGCAAATTCGTCACCAGCCGCCAGCTTCGTGACCGCCTGGATCGCGAACTGAAGTCCAACGTGGCGCTGCGCGTGCGCGACACGGGCGACGACACCGTGTTCGAAGTGTCGGGCCGCGGTGAACTGCACCTGACCATCCTGCTGGAAACGATGCGTCGTGAAGGCTACGAGCTGGCCGTGTCGCGTCCGCGCGTCGTGTTCAAGGAAGTCGACGGCGTGAAGTGCGAGCCGTTCGAGTCCCTGACCGTCGACGTGGAAGACGCCCACCAGGGCGGCGTCATGGAAGAGCTGGGCCGCCGCAAGGGCGACCTGCAGGACATGCAGCCGGACGGCCGTGGCCGTACCCGCCTGGAATACCTGATCCCGGCCCGCGGCCTGATCGGCTTCCAGAACGAATTCCTGACGCTGACGCGCGGCACGGGCCTGATGAGCCACATCTTCCACGAGTACGCGCCCATCAAGGAAGGCTCGATCGGCGAACGCCGCAACGGCGTGCTGATCAGCCAGGACAACGGCGACGCCGTGGCCTACGCGCTCTGGAAGCTGCAGGATCGCGGCCGCATGTTCGTCAATCCGGGCGATGCGCTGTACGAAGGCATGATCATCGGCATCCACAGCCGCGACAACGACCTGGTCGTGAACCCGATCAAGGGCAAGCAGTTGACCAACGTGCGCGCCTCGGGCACCGACGAGGCCGTGCGCCTGGTTCCGCCGATCCAGATGTCGCTGGAATACGCCGTGGAATTCATCGACGACGACGAACTGGTGGAAATCACCCCGAAGTCGATCCGCCTGCGCAAGCGCTACCTGCTCGAAAACGAGCGCAAGCGCGCCGCGCGCGAAGCCGCGGTCTGAGCCTGACGGCGTCAGGCCGGGGACATCCCGGCCGACAGACAAAAAGCCGCGCATCCTTCAGGATGCGCGGCTTTTTCTTTTGGGGCGCGGCTTACGCGGCGCCGTGCTGGTGGCGATGCTCCTGCGTCAGCCCGCCATAGCCATAGGCGGCCGCGCGCGCGTCGATGACGTGCACGTACGAGCACTCGTGCAGCTCGCCCAGGATGTCCTGGAATGCGCCGTAGATCGCCTTGATGAAGCGCGCCTTCTCGGCCTTGGTATTGGTTTCGTCGGTCACGCTGATGTCCAGATGGAACGCGTTCCTGCCAAGCGCCGACAGGGGTTGGCCGCCGATGTACCACTGGTCGTGCGCAATGTGCTGGAGCGTGATCGCGATGACGGGCAGCTTCTTGCCCAGCACCGATTGGGTCAGACCGGCCACGGCATCGACGATGCGGCGGTTGATGGCGGGGTCCGGCGCGCCGGAGACGTGGATGACGATGTGCGGCATGAGGGGGCTCCTGGTTGAGTGGCACACCGCCAGTCTAGGGAGCCCGTTGACATCGGAAAAGCGGGATTTTACGATTCCATCCATCGACAAAGCCGTTGGATAAATCATGCCGGGATTCGATCTGGACCAGCTGCGGACGCTGGTGGCGGTGCTGGATGCAGGCAGCCTGACGGCGGCCGCGCCCAAAGTGTTCCTGTCCCAGTCGTCAGTCAGCGAACAGATGCGCAAGCTGGAGGAACGCGCCGGCCAGCCGCTGCTGGTGCGCGGCAAGGCCGGCGTGCACGCCACGCCGGCGGGCGAGCGCCTGCTGGCGCACGCGCGCCGCATCCTGGCGCTGAGCGACGAAGCCTGGCGCGACCTGCGCGGCGTGGCGCTGCAGGGCGAACTGAGGCTGTGCATCACCGACTACTATCGGCCCGGCGACGTGGCGCGCATGTTGCGGCGCTTGAACGAGCAGTATCCGCGGGTGCGCCTGCACGTCACCATCATGAAGAGCGGGGCGATCGAGGCCGCCTATGAGCGTGGCGAGATCGACGTGGGCATTTCGATGGTCATCCAGGAGCGCGGGGGGACGCGTGGCCGGGCGCAAGGCGCGTTGCTGCGCCGCGAGCCGCTGCTGTGGATGGCGGCGCAAGGCGCGGCGGCTCCTGCGGCCGATCCGCTGCCGCTGCTGGTGCTGCCGGAGACCTGCGCGCTGCGCCAATACGTGGAGCGGCTGTTGTCGCGGCGCGGCCAGGCGTATTCGGTGGCGCACGTGGCGTCAGGCGTGGCGGGGCTGCAGCTTGCCGTGGCGGCCGGCCTGGGCGTCGCCTGCCTGAACGAATCCGCGCTGGGGGCAGGGATGGCGAGGTTGCACGAGCCCGGCCTGCCGGCGCTGCCGTCAGTGGAATTCCGGCTGCTCGCCGCCCGCCCCGGCGAAAGCGAATTCGTGGGGCTGGCGCGCCAGGCCATCGTGACGGCGATGTCGTAGGCGCGTGGCCGGAGGCGGCGCGCAGGCGGGCGTTGAAGGACGTTCGCGCCCGCGCCGCGGCCAGGGCCGTTCAGGCGGGCATGGACGGGGCGTACTGTTCGTCCGACGTGACCCGCTCGTGGAATTCAACGACCTTGCGCACCACCTTGACCGGATCGTCTTCGATGATGAAAAGATCCAGGTCGTGCGCGGCGATCATGCCGTTTCCGAGCACCTGGTCGCCCAGCCATTCGGCCAGTCCCGACCAGTATTCGCTGCCGACCAGCACGATCGGGGCAGGCGGGACCTTGCCCGTCTGGATCAACGTCAATGCTTCGAAGAGCTCGTCCAGGGTGCCGAATCCGCCCGGCATCGCCACATAGGCGAAGCTGTGCATGAAGAACGCCGCCTTCCGAGGAAAGAAGTATTCGAAGGACAGGCTGATGGTCTGGTATTCGTTGTTGTGCGCTTCGTGCGGCAGGCTGATGTTCAACCCGACGCTCGTGCCTCCTGCTTCAAACGCGCCCTTGTTCGCGGCCTCCATGATGCCGGGGCCGCCGCCCGCGATGATGGCGAAACCGGCTTCGGCCAGGGCTGCGGAAATTGCGATGGTGGTTTCATAGTACGGAGAATTGCGGCTGACTCGTGCGCTGCCGAAAACGCTGACCGCGGGCCCGATGTGGGCGAGCTTGTCTGCCGCCGTCCGTATCTCTGACATAATCAGCGGAATTTGTTTGCCGGCGGGTGTATCCATATCTGCCTTTGTAACCATGAAAAAAACCTTATTACTGGTCGACGGTTCAAGTTACTTGTACCGCGCTTTCCACGCTATGCCTGATTTGCGCAACGCGCAAGGCGAACCTACGGGTGCGCTCTATGGCGTGGTCAATATGCTGCGCAAGCTTGTATCTGACCATAAGGCAGAGTATGCCGCATGTATTTTCGATGCTCGCGGCAAGACGTTCCGGGACGACCTGTACCCGGACTACAAATCGCAGCGTCCCCCGATGCCCGATGACCTGGCGGCCCAGATCGAGCCCATTCACCGCGCCGTGCGCGCGCTGGGCTGGCCTGTGCTGGCGATCGAAGGCGTCGAGGCGGATGACGTGATCGGCACGCTGGCGCAGCGCGCCGCCCAGCAAGACGTGCACACCATCGTCTCCACCGGCGACAAGGACCTGGCGCAGCTTGTGAACAGCCACGTCACCCTGGTCAACACCATGAGCGGCGAAGTCCTGGACGAGGCCGGCGTCGTCAACAAGTTCGGCGTGCCGCCCGACCGTATCGTGGACTACCTCATGCTGGTGGGCGATACGGTGGACAATGTGCCCGGCGTCACCAAGGTGGGACCCAAGACGGCCGCCAAATGGATTACGGAATTCGGCTCGATCGACAAGCTGGTCGAAGGCGCCGACGGCATCAAGGGCGTGGCCGGCAACAACCTGCGCGAAGCCATACCCAAGTTTCCGCTGACGCGCCAGCTCCTCACGGTCAAGTGCGATTGCGACCTGACCGGACACGTGGACAGCGTGGATGATCTGGCGCCGCGTCCGCGCGACGACGCCACGCTCACCGAACTGTACGAGCGCTACGGGTTCCGCACGTGGCTGCGCGACCTGACCGGCGATGCCGAGCGCGTGCCCACGGGCGATGCGCGCATCGCGCACGAAGCGCCGGCCGCGCCCGCCACCACCGATTACCGCATCATCTCCGACTGGACCGCCTTTGACGCGTGGATGACGGCGATGGGCGAGGCGTCGATCGTGGCCCTGGACACCGAGACGACGTCGCTGGACGAGATGCAGGCCCGGCTGGTGGGCCTGTCGATGTCGGTCGCGCCGGGCGTGGCCTGCTACATCCCGGTCGCGCACCGCGGTCCGGATGGCGCCGTCCAATTGCCCAAGGACGAGGTGCTGGCGCGGCTCAAGCCCTGGCTGGAAGACCCGGCGCGCGCCAAGCTGCTGCACCACGCCAAGTACGACACGCATGTGTTCGCCAATGAAGGCATCCGCCTGGCCGGCGTAGCCGAGGACACCATGCTGCAGGCCTACGTGCTGGAGTCCCATCGCGGCGTGGGCCTGAACGACCTGGCGCAACGCTACCTGGGCCGCAGCGGCGTTTCCTACGAAGACCTCTGCGGCAAGGGCGCCAAGCAGATCGGCTTTGACGAAGTGGCGGTGGACAAGGCGGGGCATTATGCCGCCGAGGACGCCGATTTCACGCTGCAACTGCACCAGGTGCTGCGTCCGATGGTCGCCGCCGATGCCGGGCTGGAACGCATCTATCGCCTGGAAATGCAGGTGTCGGCCGTGCTGACCACCATCGAACGCAACGGGGTGAAGGTCGACGCCGCGGAACTGGGCCGCCAGAGCAACAAGCTCGGCCAGGAGATGCTGCAACTGGAACAGAAGGCCTACGAGCTTGCGGGCCAGCCGTTCAACCTGAATTCCCCCAAGCAACTGGGCGAGATCCTGTTCGGCCGCATGCAGCTTCCCGTGGTGCGCAAGACCGCCAGCGGCGCGCCGTCGACCGACGAGGAAGTGCTCAGCAAGCTGGCGCTGGACTATCCGCTGCCGCAGGTGCTGCTGGAATATCGCGGCCTGTCCAAGCTGAAGTCGACCTACACCGACAAGCTGCCGCGCATGATCAATCCGGCGACGGGCCGCGTGCATACGCACTATTCGCAGGCGGCCGTGATCACGGGGCGTCTTGCCTCGTCGGATCCGAACCTGCAGAACATCCCGGTCCGCACCGAGGCCGGCCGGCGCGTGCGCGAGGCGTTCATCGCCGAGCAGGGCATGCTGCTGTCGGCCGACTATTCGCAGATCGAGCTGCGCATCATGGCGCACGTGTCGGACGACGCCAACCTGCAACGCGCCTTCGCGGCCGGCGAGGACATCCACCGCGCCACCGCGTCCGAGGTGTTCGGCGTGCCGCTGGAAGGCGTCACCACGGAACAGCGTCGTGCCGCCAAGGCCATCAACTTTGGCCTGATCTACGGCATGGGGGTGTTCGGCCTGGCGTCCAACCTGGGCATCACGCGCGACGCCGCGCAGGCCTACATCGACCGCTACTTCGCGCGCTATCCGGGCGTGGCCATGTACATGGACAACACGCGGCGTCTCGCGCGCGAGCAGGGGTACGTGGAAACGGTCTTCGGGCGGCGGCTGCAGTTGCCGGAAATCCGGGGCGCTTCGGGCCCGCGCCGGCAAGGCGCCGAGCGGGCGGCCATCAATGCGCCCATGCAGGGCACCGCGGCCGACCTCATCAAGATGGCCATGGTGGCGGTGCAGGATTGGCTCGATGCCGAGAACCTGAAGACGCGCATGATCATGCAGGTGCACGATGAACTGGTGCTGGAAGCGCCTGACGACGAGCTGGAGGTGGTCAGGGAAGCCCTGCCGCGTCTGATGTGCAACGTGGCGACGCTGCGCGTGCCGCTCGTGGCCGAGGTGGGCGTCGGCAAGAACTGGGAGCAGGCGCACTAGGTCCGCACTGCGGGCCGGCTTGCCGCCCATTTGGGGCAGGGCAAGCCTGGGTCTGCGGGCCGCCGCGCCTGGTTCGCGCATGCCGATGGGCCGCCCTGGGGCGGCCCATTTCCGCTTTTCAGATTGCAACAATATAATGTTGCGCTTTCCCCGCCCTTTTTTCGCCCCCCCTCCATGTTGCTGCTCTGGGTCCTGCTTGCCACCATCACCGGCGGCCTGATTGCCGTCCTTATCGCGAGCTGGCTCGCGTACAAGGTTTTTGCCAAATACCTGCATCACATGGTGAGCCTGTCGGTGGGCGTGCTGCTGTCGGTGGCCCTGCTGCATCTGCTGCCCGAGGCCTTCGAAACCGGCGTCGGCAATGCCCACGTGCTGTTCGGGCTGATGCTGGCGTCGCTGATCGGCTTTTTCGTGCTGGAGAAGATCGCGCTGCTGCGCCACAGCCATCACCACGAAGGCGACGGCCATCACCACCACAAGGGGCACGACCGTCACGAGGCAGGGCGGGGCGGGGTGCTGATCCTGATCGGCAGTTCGCTGCACAACCTGTGCGATGGCGTCCTGATCGCCGCGGCGTTCCTGACGGATCCGTTGCTGGGCGTGTTGACGGCCGCATCGATCATCATCCACGAGGTGCCGCACAAGCTGGGCGATTTCGTGGTGCTGCTGAACGCCGGGCTGCGCCGCCGCCGCGCCTTCGCGCTGATACTCTTCACCAGCTTGTGTTCAGCGGTGGGCGGCATAATAGGGTACTTCGTGCTGCAGCAGGCGCAGGACTGGGTGCCGTACATTCTGGTGGTGGCCGCAAGCAGCTTCCTGTATATCTCGGTGGCTGACCTGATGCCGCAAATGCACGAGCGGGTATCCCTTTCCGATGCCGTTCCGCAACTGCTGCTGGTCGGAATCGGCGTGGCGCTGATCTACAGCGTCACGACCCTGATGCATCACGGGCACGAACATGGCGCGCATGAGGACCATGGCGCGCCCCATGCGGAGCACGGCCACTCGCACTAGCGCCGACGGGGCGGTGAGGGATGGCCGGTTTCGTCCACCCCTCAAAGGAGTTCTCCATGAGTTTTTCCGCCGCCGCCGGCAATGTCGCCGCCACCGTCATCCACACCGATACGCAGGGACTCGTCCACGGGGATTTCCAGCTTCCCGTGACGGACGGCCCGATCGACGCCTACTATGCCGCGCCGCAGGGCCAGCGCGATCTGCCGATCGTGCTGGTGATCCAGGAAATCTTTGGCGTCCACGAACACATCAAGGACATCTGCCGCCGCCTTGCCAAGTCGGGCTATCTGGCGGTCGCTGCCAATCTCTACCAGCGCCAGGGCGACGCGTCGGCGTATACCGATATTCCCAAGCTCATTTCGGAACTGGTCAGCAAGGTGCCGGACGAACAGGTGTTCGGCGACCTGGACGCCAGCGTGGCATGGGCCGCGGCCAATGGCGGAGACGCGCGCCGTGTGGCCGTGACGGGCTTTTGCTGGGGCGGAAGGCTGACCTGGATGTACGCGGCGCACAATCCCGACGTGAAGGCCGGCGTGGCCTGGTACGGCAAGCTCAGCGTGGGCCATGGCCCCCTCATCAAGCGCGTGGCGTTCGACGTGGTCGACGAACTGCAGGGCCCCGTTCTGGGCCTTTACGGCGGCCGCGATGCCAGCATCCCGCTGTCCGACGTCGAAACCATGAAGGCCAAGCTGGCCGCCGGCAACGCCGCGGCAAAGCTGTCCGAGATCGTCGTCTACCCCGAGGCCGACCATGCTTTCCTGGCGGACTACCGCGCCAGCTACCACGCCGAAGCCGCCCAGGATGGCTGGAAGCGGATGCTGGAGTGGTTCAAGCGGTATTTGTGAGCCAGGCAGGGTGAGGCGGCAATGCTGAGCCAACAATCCTGAGCCAATAATGCTGAGCCAATAATGCTGAGCCCGGAAACAAAAAGCCGATCCTGGGATCGGCTTTTTTTCGCGTGAAGGCTAGGGCTGTCAATTGCCGGCTTCGCGCAGCCGGCTCGGCAGCAGCTCGCCGTGACGCGCCAGCAAGGGATAGGCGGCGGCGCCCACCAGATGGGAATTGATGCCCTTCATGTCCCGCAGGATGTCCAGGTACAGCGCGCCGACTTCGGCGGCATCGACTTCGCCGGACTTGATCTTCTGCAGGTGCGTATCCGCAGCCTGCGTCTCGATGCTGCGGAACCGCGCCTTCTCGCCGGCCAGCGCGCGGGCCTGGCGCAGGTCGTCGTTGACGAAGAGCGCGGCGGCCGTGCGCTGGTTCGCGATGAGCTGGCCCAGCGTGTCGTCCAGGCTGGCGCGCTGCTCGGGCGAGAAGACCCAGCCCTGCTTGCGCAGCTTGGCGACGTGGCTGAGGAGCCCGTGGTGGGCGATGTCGCCCGCATGCCCGATGTTGCTGGTGAAGGCCAGGATGTCGTCCAGCCGTTGAATGTCGTCGCGCGTCATGTTTTCCTGGTCCAGGGTGGCCAGGTAGGTGGTGATGGCGTTCTCCAGCTTGTCCAGCGCGCCGTCGAGCTGGCGCGCCTGCACCATGCGGTGGCGGTTGTCGCGCTTGAAGCCGGCCCGCGCGTAGAGCAGCAGCGTCTGCAGCATGTCGGCCATGCGCAAGGCTTCGCGCGCGGCGTTGCCCAAGGCCACGGCCGGCACATCGTGGGCCCATTCGTCCAGGTATTGGGGGCGGGACGGGTCGTTCGGATCGGCGCGCTTGGGCAGCCAGCGGGTGAGCAGGGCGGCGTAAGGCGTCAGGATCGGCAAAAAGACCAGGGCGATGACCGCGTTGAACAAGGTGTGGAAGTTGGCGACCGCGCGCGCGGGATCGTTCGCCATCCCGGTCATCCACGGTTGCAGGAAAGGCAGCAGCATCAGCCCGGCCAGCACGCCCAGCACCCGCGTCAGCAGGTTGCCCAGCGGCAGGCGGCGGGCCGCCGGGTCGTCGCCCGTCACGCCTTCGATCATCGGGTTGATCGCGGTGCCCAGGTTGGCGCCCAGCACCAGCGCGAACGCCACGTGCGGCGCCACCATGTTGTGGCTGGCCAGGGACATCACCAGCACCACCACGGCCACGCTGGAATGGGCCGCCCACGTGAACGCCGCGGACAGCAGCACCGCCGCCACGGGCTGGGTGGCCAGGGCATCCAGCATCACCCCCAGCATCGGGGCGGTCTGGAACGGGGCGAACAGCTCCACCAACTGGTGCAGCGACAGCAGCAACAGGCCCAGCCCGATGAATACCCGGCCCAGGTCGCGCGTGCGGCCTGGCGGATAGCGCCGGAACATCCAGACGCCGGCGAGAATCAGGATGGGCGCCAGTTCGGTCAGGTCGAAGGACAGGAGCTGCACGATCAGCGTGGTGCCCACGTTGGCGCCCAGCATGGCCGCCAGGGCCGGCGCCAGGCCGACGACCCCGCCAGCGGCGAAGCCCGTGATCATGAGCCCGGTGGCGGTGCTGCTCTGCAGGGCGGCGGTGATTCCCAGGCCCGCCCCGAATGCGCGCAACCGCGTGCCCAGGGCGCGTCCGAGCGCGGCGCCGAGCGCCGCCCCGAAAGCGCGCTGCACGCCCGTTTGGACCATATGCACGCCCCAGAGGAGCAGCGCCACGTAGCCGGCGAAGTCAAGCAGGGTAATGAGTCCAGACATCCAGGCGTAGTTCCGTTCTTTTTATGACAAGTAATAATTCTGTAATGATCGCACGCCCCGGCGGCCTTTGACACCCGGCGGGAAGAGACAGGATACCCCCGGGGGGCTTTGCTGCGTGCGCCCTGGGCTGCGCGTATCATTGCCTCATCACCGTGGATGTACTGGAGTTTTGCGTGGCCGTTTCCGTTTTCGATCTGTTCAAGGTAGGCATAGGCCCATCCAGTTCCCACACGGTGGGCCCGATGCGCGCGGCGCTGCTGTTCGCCCAGGGGCTGGAGCGTGACGGCCTGATTCCGCGCGTCGCCAGCGTGCGGGCCGAACTCTACGGGTCGCTGGGCGCCACCGGCAAGGGGCACGGCACCGACAAGGGCGTGCTGCTGGGCCTGATGGGCGAGGCGCCAGACACCGTCGATCCCGCCGCCATCGCCGGCATGGTCGCATCCGTGCGCGCCAGCCGCCAATTGCCCCTGCTGGGCAAGTACCCGCTGCCCTTCGTGGAGAAGGACCACCTGATGTTCTACCGCCGCGAAGCGATGGCTGAACACCCCAACGGCATGAAATTCCACGCGTTTGACGCCGACGGCCAGACGCTGCGCGAATCGCGTTACCTGTCGGTGGGCGGCGGCTTCGTGGTCACCGCGGGCGCATCCAACAGCCAGGTCATCGCGGCGCACGACCAGTTGCCGTATCCGTTTCGCATGGGCCGCGAATTGCTGGCCATGTGCCAGGAAAACGGCATGACCGTCGCCGGCATCATGATGCAGAACGAGCTGACCTGGCGCGAGGCGTCCGAAGTGAATGCGGGCCTGGACCGCATCTGGCAGGTCATGCAGGACTGCGTGGCGCGCGGTTGCGGCATCAACTATCCCGAGGCCGATGGCGAACTGCCCGGTCCGCTGCGGGTGCGCCGCCGCGCGCCCGAGCTGTACCGCAACCTGACGCAGCGCGCGGAACGCACCCTGTCCGACCCGCTGTCGGTCATGGACTGGGTCAACCTGTACGCGATGGCCGTGAACGAAGAGAACGCCGCCGGCGGCCGCGTGGTCACGGCGCCGACCAACGGCGCGGCGGGCATCATCCCGGCCGTGCTGCACTACTACGACCGCTTCGTGCCCGGCGCCAACCGCGAGGGCGTGCGCGAATTCCTGCTGACCGCCGGGGCCATCGGCCTGCTGTACAAGTACAACGCCTCGTTGTCCGGCGCCGAGGTGGGCTGCCAGGGCGAGGTGGGCGTCGCCTGTTCCATGGCCGCCGGCGGACTGGCCGCCGCCCTGGGCGGCTCGGTCGAGCAGGTGGAAAACGCGGCCGAGATCGGCATGGAACACAACCTGGGACTGACCTGCGACCCCGTGGGCGGCCTGGTGCAGATACCCTGTATCGAGCGCAATGCGATGGCGTCGGTCAAGGCGGTCAATGCCGCCCGCATGGCGCTGCGCGGCGACGGGCAGCACTATGTGTCGCTGGATTCGGTCATCAAGACCATGCGCGAAACCGGCGCCGACATGAAGACTAAGTACAAGGAAACGGCCCGCGGCGGCCTGGCGGTGAACATCGTCGAGTGCTGAGCGGCAGAATCGCCCACCCCCAATGAAAAAGCCCCTCTTGCGAGGGGCTTTTGCTGCCGGGGCCGAGGGCCGATCAGATCACGCGGGCGTTCTGCAGGGCGGCGATGCGGGCCGGGATCGGCGGGTGCGAGGCGAACATGGCCGCCAGGCCGCCCTTGCCGGTGATGCCGGACGCTTCGAACGACTTGGGCAGTTCGCCCGGCTCCAGGCCGCCCAGGCGGGCCAGAGCGCGGATCATCGGTTCGCGCGCGCCCATCAGGTGGGCCGAACCCGCGTCGGCGCGGTATTCGCGCTGGCGCGAGAACCAGGCCACGATGATGGAGGCCAGGACGCCGAAGATGATTTCACAGACCAGCACGGTGACGAAGTAGCCCGGGCCGATGCCGCGCTCGTTCTTGAACACCACGCGGTCGATGAAGTAGCCGACCACGCGCGCCAGGAAGATGACGAACGTGTTCACCACGCCCTGGATCAGGGTCAGGGTAACCATGTCGCCGTTGGCGATGTGCGCGACCTCGTGCGCCAGCACGGCGGCGACTTCTTCCTCGGTCATGCTTTCGAGCAGGCCCGTGGAGACGGCGACCAGCGAGTCGTTCTTGAAGGCGCCCGTGGCGAACGCGTTGGGCGCGCCTTCGTAGATGGCGACTTCGGGGCGGCCGATGCCGGCGCGATCGGCCAGTTGGTGGACCGTGTCCACCAGCCAGGCCTCGCGCTGGTTGCGCGGCGCGTTGGGGTCCAGCACCTGGGCGCCGGTGCTCCATTTGGCCATCGGCTTGCTCATGAGGAGCGAGATGATGGCGCCGGTAAAGCCCACCACGACCGAGAAGATCAGGAGGGCGTTGAAGTTGATCCCGTTGGCCGTGATGATGCGGTCCACGCCCAGGATGCGCAGCGTGGCCGACAGCACCAGCATGACGGCCAGGTTGGTAATGACGAACAGAACAATGCGTTTCATGTTTTTTTATTCCTCTGCGAGCGGCAAATACGCGGAATTCGACATGGCGGGGCCTCGCCAGTTCCCCGACTCGCCGGCTCCGCTACCGGTGACGGAGAGTATAGTATCGCTTTCCCTTATTCCTCCCCCCACTTTTCCCTTAGCGTAGACCCGCATGCAGGCTCTTTGGATGTTGCTGGCGTCCGCCATGTTCGCCATCATGGGGTCGTTCGTGAAGCTCGGCACCGAGCACGGCGCCTCGCTGCCCCAGATTGTGCTCTTTCGCGGCCTGCCCTCGGTGATCCTGTTGCTGATCTGGGCGCGCGCCGGCCGCCAGTCCATCATTCCCACGAGCTGGAAGCTGCACGTCTGGCGCAACCTGTCCGGCGTGACGTCGATGTGGCTGGGTTTTTTCGCCATCTCCCATCTGCCGCTGGCCACCGCCACCAGCCTGAACTACACCGCGCCGCTCTTCATTGCCTGTTGGATGCTGGGGTGGGGCGGGGCGCAGCGCGATCCCGTGCGGATCCTGGCGGTGGCGCTGGGATTCCTGGGCGTGATCGCCGTCCTGCGGCCCAGCATCACCGAAGACCAGTGGCTCGCGGCCCTGCTGGGCATGGGCGCCGGCGCCATGTCCGCGATTGCCATGATGCAGATCCGCGAGCTCGGTCGCATCGGCGAACCCGAATGGCGCACCGTGCTGTTCTTTTCGGTGGCCGTGTGCGCGTCCAGCGGCGCGGGCCTGGCTATCGAAGGCTGGGGCACGGCCGACTGGACCGGGTACTTGTCGCTGCTGGGCGTTGGGCTGGCCGGGCTGTTCGGCCAGCTCGCCATGACCCGGGCGTTCGGCATGGGGTCGGCGCTGCTGACCGCCGCCTTGCAATACAGCACCATCATCTTCGCGGCGCTGCTGGGCATGGGCTTCTGGGGCGACCATCTGGACGCCCTGGCCTGGGCCGGCATGGGCCTCATCATCTTCGCGGGCCTGCTGTCGGTGTGGCGCACCATGCGCGACCCCAAGCCGGCCTGAAAGCCGGCGCCCGCCGCCATCCCGACCAGGAGCCCCCCTGAATGACGACGACACTGATTTCCGCCGCCGATCTGGCCGCGCGCCTCGACACGTCCGACGTGCGCGTGTTCGACGTGCGCCATGACCTGACCAATCATTCGGCGGGCCGGCAGGCCTACGACGCGGGCCACATTCCCGGCGCCCGCTACCTGGACCACGAAACCGAGCTGGCCGCCGCCCGCACGGGCAAGAACGGCCGGCATCCGCTGCCGGACCGGGCGCAATTCGGCGCCCTGATGGCCGCGCACGGCGTCACGCCGCAAACGCTGGTGGTGGCCTACGACGCAAGCGGCGGCATGTACGCCGCGCACCTGTGGTGGATGCTGCGCTGGCTGGGCCACGACCGGGTCGCCGTGCTGGACGGCGGCTGGCAGGCCTGGACGGCCGCCGGCCTGCCGGTCAGCCACGAATCCGCGCCGGCCGTGCAGCCGGGCCAGCCGGTCGAGCCGGGCGCCGCGCTGGCCGGCGCCGTGGATGCCCAGGCGGTGCTGGCCAACCTCTCGCAGCCGTCCTTTACCGTGATCGATGCGCGCGCGGCCAACCGCTATCGCGGCGAGGTCGAACCCATGGACCCGGTGGCGGGCCATATCCCGGGCGCGCTGAACCGGCCGAACGGCGAAAACCTCCAGCAGGACGGCCGATTCAAGACGGCCGAGCAGCTGCGCGAGGAATTTTCCCGCCTGCTGGCGGGGCGCGAGCCGGCTTCCATCGTGCACCAGTGCGGCTCGGGCATTACGGCCTGCCATAACCTGCTGGCCATGGAAATTGCGGGCCTGCCGGGCTCGCGCCTCTATCCGGGCTCCTGGAGCGAATGGTGCAGCGATCCCGCCCGGCCGGTGGCCAAGGGCGAGTGAACGAAAGCACAGGCCAGGACATCGCGTCCTGGCTTTTTTCATGGACGCCGGGCTGCCGCTACCAGACGGCGGCCAGTTTGACCCGCCCGGACACGCTTTCGGCGATCTCCAGAAAGTGGTCCAGCGGCGGCGTGGCCAGGCCCGGCACCTTGGCCATGTCGTCCCAGCGCCGCAGGCGGATCGCATCGGGCGCGCCGGGCATGCTGGCGAAATCGACCGCCTGGCCGGCGTCGAAACTGCCGCCCTGCAGCGCCAGGCTGCGCCGCGAGTCCTCCGACAGCGTGGCCTCGTAATGCGGCTCGACGTAGCAGAGGTAGCGCTTGGCTTCCACGTGCAGCCGGATCGGGTCCAGCACGGCGGCGCTGAACAGGCCGCGCAGGAAGGGCAGCACGAAATACTGGTGCTTGTCGTCGAGGCCGCGCAGCGTGGGCGTGCCGGGCCGGTCGGCGATCAGGTGGCCCAGGTCGTGCAACAGGCAGGCCGTGATGAGATGGGCATTGGCGCCGTGCCGCTCGGCCAGGGTCGCCGTCTGCAGCGCGTGGCGCAGATGGCTGACGGATTCGCCGTCATAGGAACGGTGTCCGCGTTCCAGGAAGATCTGTTCGATATCCTGCAGGGTCAAGGCCATGGTTGTCTCCTGAGTGGCCGCAAGGGGAAGAGGCGGGCAGTGGCCGCGAAAGGTCAGCCGGCTGCCGGCGCCATCTCCAGAAAGCGCGCGATGAGCTGCACCGGTTGGCGCTCGCGCAGGCAGTACAGGTATTCATTCATCACGATGTCGGCGTCCTGGATGTCCAGGGCGGCCAGGTCGGGATGGGACGGGATCTCGCGGGAGGGGATCAGGCTGATCCCGAGCTCGCACAGGATGGCCTGCCGGATCGATTCGCGGCTGCCGATTTCCAGCGTGCGGCGCACGGTGACGCCGGCCGCGGCCAGCGCCTCTTCGGTGAGCTGGCGCGTCATCGAGCCGGGCTCGCGCAGCAGCAGGGCGTGCTCGGCCAGGTCGGCCAACCGGACCTGTCCCCGCCGGGCCAGCGGGTGGGCGCGATGCGCCACGACGCGGATCGGGTCCGCCGCGATCTTGCGCCGGTACACGTGCTTGTCATCCATCAGAAAGGAAGACGTGGCAATCTCGATGCGGTAATCCTGCAGCGCCTGGAGCATCGATTGCGAGTTGCCGATCGTGACGGTCAGGTCGATGCCGGGATAGCGCTGGTTGTAGCGGCGCACGGTATCCATGATGTAGTAGGGACCCGTCGCCCCGATGCGCAGGTTGCCTTCGCGCAGATCGCTGGCGTCGCGCAGCCGGAAATCGATTTCGGTCTCCTGCTGCACCAGCTTTTCCACCATGGGCATCAGGTTTTGCCCCGCGTCCGACAACCGCATGCCCCGCCCTTGTCGGTGGAACAGTTCGATGCCGTAGCGCGATTCGAGCTGGCGCAGTTGCCCCGTCACGGTGGGCTGGCTGACGCCCAGCTGGGCGGCGGCCTTGGTGACGGTGCCGCAGCGGGCCACGGCGTAGAAGGATTTGAGTTCGGCGACAAGCACGGTCGGAGCGATGGTTGGACGCAATGCGCAAGACCGCCAGTACACCAAAATAATTTGATGTTTTTATTACTGCATTTGCGCGAAGTGTCATAAACGCTCAATACGCGGCTTCCATACTGCCTTCGTTCCCAGACCGGAGGCCCCATGGCCCAACGCGATACCGCCTTTCTATCCGTGCAGAATCTCGTGAAGCGATTCGGCAGCCACACGGCGCTGGCCGACGTTTCCCTGGATATCCGTGCCGGAGAGCTGGTGTGCCTGCTGGGGCCCTCGGGCTGCGGCAAGACGACGCTGCTGCGGGCGATCGCGGGGCTGGAGCGGCAGGACAGCGGAACCATCGTGCTGTCGGGCCGCGACATCTCCCATGCCGAGCCGCAGGCGCGCGACTACGGCATCCTGTTCCAGTCCTACGCGCTGTTCCCGAACCTGACGGTGGCCCAGAACGTGGCCTACGGGTTGAGCGGCAAGCGCGCGCATCGCAGCCACGTCGCCAGCCGCGTCGAGGAAATGCTGACGCTGGTCGGCCTGGCCGGCGCGGCGCAGAAATACCCCGGGCAGATCTCCGGCGGCCAGCAGCAGCGCGTGGCGTTGGCGCGCGCCCTGGCGCCGTCGCCGTCCCTGCTGTTGCTGGACGAGCCCATGTCGGCGCTGGATGCGCGGGTGCGCGAACACCTGCGGATCGAGCTGCGCGCGCTGCAGAAGCGCCTGTCCATCACCACGCTGATGGTGACGCATGACCAGGAAGAAGCCATGGTGATGGCCGACCGCATCGCGGTCATGAATGGCGGCGTCATCGAACAGTACGGCACGCCGCGCGAGCTGTATCGCCAGCCGGGCTCGGCTTTCATCGCCGATTTCGTGGGCGAGGCCAACTGGCTGCCGTTCGAACGCATCGACGCGCACCGGGCGCGCGTGGGCCGCCAGGAACTGGCGGTGGACGCCGCGCTGGAGGCAGGCGCCGGCAAGCTTTTCGTGCGGCCCGAGGCCGTGCGCGTCAGCATGGCCAGGCCCGAAGCGTCCAACGCCATGCTGGCCGACGTGCTGGACGGCGTGTTCCTGGGCCGCAGCTATCGCCTGGCCTTGCGCCTGGAGGGCGTGCCCGGCGCCACCATCCACTCCATCGTGCCCCCTGAAACCGGAGACGCCCTGCTGGGCCCTCACGCCGCCAGCCGCTGCTGGGTGGAGCTGCCGCGCCATGCGATACGCGCCTACGCTTGATCCGGCCATGAACGATTCCCGCGCCATGGCCCAGCCAGCCCCGATTTCCGCCTCCGCCGCCCGGCCCGCCACCCTGGCCGCGTCCGCGCCGCTGCCCGCGCTGGGACGGCGCCCGCTGCCCGCCTGGATCGGCGCGCTGGGCCTGACGCTGGGGCAGGGCGGCCTGGCGCTCGGCCTGCTCATATTCCTGGCGCTGCCGCTGGCGGCGATCCTGGTCAAATCCGTCACCGATGCCGAAGGCGGCTGGGCCGGCCTGTCGGTCATCGCGGGCATCATCGGCGCCGACGGCTTCCTGGCCATGGTGGGACGCAGCCTTGCCGTGGGCGTGGTGACGACCTTGCTGGTCGTGCCCTGCGCCTATGCGTTTGCCTATGCGCTGACCCGCACCCGGCTGCCGGGCAAGGGCATTCTGCGCACGATCGCGCTGCTGCCGTTGCTGGCGCCTTCGCTGTTGCCCGGCATCGCGCTGGTCTATCTGCTGGGCAACCAGGGCCTGCTCAAGGGGCTGACCGGCGGCGCCACCATCTACGGCTTCTGGGGCATCGTCGTGGGCGAAGCGTTCTACACCTTTCCCCACGCGCTCATGATCCTGCTGACCGGCCTGGCGCTGGCGGACGGCCGCCTCTACGACGCGGCGCGCGCCATGGGCGCGGGACCGTGGCGCACTTTCCTGACCGTCACGCTGCCGGGCACGCGCTACGCGGTGTTTTCGGCCTGCTGCGTGGTGTTCACCCTGACCGTCACCGATTTCGGCGTGCCCAAGGTGGTGGGCGGCGACTACAACGTGCTGGCCATGGAAGCCTACAAGGCGGTGGTCGGCCAGCAGAACTTTCCCAAGGGGGCGGCGATCGGCATCCTGTTGCTCCTGCCGGCGCTCCTGACCTTCGTGCTGGACCGGCGCCTGCGTGCCCGGCAGGGCGCGCAGATGAGCGGGCGCGCGCAGGCTTACGCGGCGGCTCCGAACGGCCGGCGTGATGCGGCGTTCCTGGTGCTGGCCGGGGTGATGGCCGCCTTCCTGCTGATCATCATTGGCGTGGCGGTCTGGGCCTCGTTCGTGAAAATGTGGCCGTACAACCTGTCGATGTCGCTGCGCTCGTACGATTTCGACAACATGGACGGCGGCGGCTGGCTCGCGTGGCGCAACAGCCTGCAGCTTGCGTTCTGCACGGCGCTCGTGGGCACCGTCGTGGTCTTCGCCGGCGCGTGGATGATGGAGAAAGTGCCCGCCCGCGGCGCGACGGCCCGCGGCCTGCGCGGCATGGCTGGCATGCTGGCGCTGATGCCGATGGCCGTGCCGGGACTGGTGCTGGGCCTGGGCTACATCTTCTTCTTCAACAGCCCCGCGAATCCGCTGAACGTGCTGTACGGAACGATGCCGCTGCTGGTGCTGTGCACGGTCGTGCATTTCTACACCAGCGCCCACCTGACCGCCGCCACCGCGCTCAATGCGCTGGACCCGGAATTCGAGGCCGCCTCCGCGTCCCTGAAGGTGCCGCGCCTGACGACCTTCCTGCGCGTGACCCTGCCCATGTGCCTGCCTGCGGCGCTGGACGTGGCCCGCTACCTCTTCGTTTCCGCGATGACCACCGTGTCCGCCGTGGTGTTCCTGTACAGCCCGTCCACGGTGCTGGCCGCCGTCGCCGTGCTCAACATGGACGACGCCGGTTTCATCGGACCGGCCGCCGCCATGTGCACGGTCATCATGGCCAGCTCGGCCGCCGCCGCGCTGCTGCTGTACCTGGCAAGCCGCGCCCTGGTGGCGCGCAGCCAGGCCTGGCGACAGCCCGCGGCCCGTTGATCGACCCCTTTTTCCAGGATGATTTCCATGACTGTTCAACCCTTGCCCGTCCGTCTCGAGGCGGTGATATTCGACTGGGCCGGCACGCTGGTCGATTTTGGCTCCTTCGCGCCCACCAAGGTGTTCGTGGATGCGTTCTCGCAATTCGGCATGGACGTGTCCCTGCAGGAAGCCCGCGGCCCGATGGGCATGGGCAAGTGGGACCACATCCGGACCCTGTGCGACCAGCCGGCCATCGCCGCCCAGTACCAGGCCCGCTTCGGCCGCCTGCCGAGCGATGACGACGTGACCGCCATCTATGAACGCTTCCTGCCGATGCAGCTGGAAAAGGTCGCGCAGTACTCCGCGGCCATTCCGGGCGCCGCCGACGTGTTGCACGCCTTGCGCCAGCGCGGCCTGAAGATCGGCTCGTGCTCCGGCTATCCGGGCAGCGTCATGCTGCGCGTCGTCGAGCGCGCCGCCGCCGAGGGGTTGACCCCGGATTGCATCGTGGCCAGCGACGAGGTGCCGCGCGCGCGTCCCGCGCCCGCCATGGCCCTGAAGAACGTGGTGGAGCTGGGCCTGTCCGACGTGGCCGGCTGCATCAAGGTCGACGACACCGCGCCGGGCATCGAAGAGGGCCGCCGCGCCGGCATGTGGACCGTGGGCCTGCTCCTGTCGGGCAACGCCGCCGGCCTGACGCTGGACGAGTACCTTGCCCTGGACGAGCCGGCCCGCGCCGCGGCGCGCGCCGCCGCCCGCGAAGTGCTGGCGCCCGTTTCTCCGCATTACCTGATCGACACGGTGGCCGACCTGCCGGCCGTGGTCGACGCTATCGAAGCCCGTCTGGCGCGAGGCGAACGCCCTTGATCTAGACGCACGCCGCCCGGCGCACCGGGCCACCCCTGATTCCCTGCTCCGCAGCCGGCACCCGCCGGCCGTGGGGACCTCGTTCACCCTGTTTTCCGCTCACCCACGGAGTTGTTCATGAATCGCTACAAGCTGCTTGCACTGGCCGCCGCCCTGACGGGCGTGATGGGCGCCGCCTCGGCCGAGACCACGCTGACCGTCTACACCGCGCTGGAAGCCGACCAGATCAAGGCCTACCAGGCCGCGTTTGAAAAGGCCAATCCCGACATCAAGATCCAGTGGGTGCGCGACTCCACCGGCATCATCGCCGCCAAGCTGCTGGCCGAGAAAAACAATCCCAAGGCCGACGTGATCTGGGGCCTGGCCGGCACCGCGCTGGGCCTGATGGACAAGGAAGGCATGCTGCAGCCCTACGCCCCGAAGGGACTGGACCAGATCGCCGCCAACATGCGTGACGCCAAGGCCGTACCCGCGTGGGTCGGCATGGACGGCTACGCCGCCGCCATCTGCTTCAACACGATCGAAGCCGACAAGCAGAAGCTGCCCAAGCCCACGTCGTGGCAGGACCTGACCAAGCCGGTGTACGCCGGCAAGATCGTCATGCCGAACCCGGCGTCCTCGGGCACGGGTTTCCTGGACGTGAGCGCCTGGCTGCAGATGTTCGGCGAAGAGAAGGGCTGGGCCTACATGGACGCCCTGCACAAGAACGTGGGCTCGTACACGCACTCGGGCTCCAAGCCCTGCAACATGGCCGCCGCGGGTGAATTCCCCATCGGCATTTCTTTCGACTACCGCGCGGCCAAGCTGAAGGCCGACGGCGCGCCCGTCGAGGCCGTGTTCCCGTCCGAGGGCCTGGGCTGGGAAGTGGAAGCCACCGCCATCATGAAGGGCACCAAGAACCTGGACGCCGCCCGCAAGCTGGCCGACTTTTCGGCCAGCCGCGAGGCCAACGAGCTGTACAAGGCGAACTTCGCGGTGCTGGCGATCCCGTCGATCGCGACGGCCAACCCCAACCTGCCGGCCGACCTGACCTCGCGCATGATCAAGAACGACTTCACCTGGGCCGCCACGAACCGCGACCGCATCATCGCCGAGTGGACCAAGCGCTACGACGGCAAGTCCGAGCCCAAGAAGAAGTAAGTCCGTGACCCATGCGGCGGCGACGAGCCGCCGCGCACCGGGAGGCCCGCGACGGGCTTCCCCGTTATCCCTCTTGCAGTATTCCGAAGATGAGAACATTCGACGTAATCGTGGTGGGCGCGGGCATGCTCGGCATCGCGCATGCCTGGGCCGCCGCCAAGCGCGGCCAGTCCGTGGCCGTCATCGAGCGCAGCCGCCAGGCGCATGGCGCCACGATCCGCAATTTCGGCCAGGTCATCGTGACGGGCCAGGCGCCCGGCACCATGCTGTCGCACGCGCAGCAGTCGCGCGAGCTATGGCTCGACTTGGCCGGCAAGGCGGGCTTTCACGTGCGCGCCAACGGTGCGCTGGTGCTGGCCCGCAACGCCGACGAGGCCGACGTGCTGCAGGAATTCGCGGACACGCGGCTGCGGCAGGACGGGTATCGCGCCGAGCTGATGTCCGGGCGCGAGGTGGCGGGCCTGTACGGCGGCCAGCTCGCGCACCACTGCATGGCGCTGCGCGGCCTCGACGACCTGCAGATCTATTCGCGCGAGGCGCTGCCGGCCATCACGCATTACCTGCAATCCACGCTGGGCGTGGCCTTCATCACGGGAACGCTGGCGCGCGCGGTGGAGAACGGCGAAGTCAGCACCACGGCGGGCGACTTCAAGGCATCGCATGTGTTCGTCTGCCCCGGCCACGACTACCTCACCTTGCTGCCCGAACGCTTCGCGCCGCTGAACCTGGAGGTCACCCGCCTGCAGATGCTGCGCGCGGCCTTCGACACCCATCCCATCGCGCTGGACCGTCCGCTGCTGACCGGCTTGTCCTGCGTGCACTACGGCGCGTTTTCGGACCTGCCGTCCGCGCAGGCGCTGCGCGACGTGATCCAGGCGCGCACGCCCATGCTGCTGGAAAACGGCATCCACCTGCTGATCAGCCCCACGCCCTACGGCGAACTGATCATCGGCGACTCGCACCGCTATGGCCAGGACGCGTTGCCGTTCAACGACGAGGCCGTCGACAACGCCATGCTGGATCTCGCGTCCCAGGCGCTGGGCGCGCGGCTGCGGGTGATCGAGCGGTGGCAGGGCGTCTACGGCGCGCATGGGCCGGCGCCGTTCTCGGTCATGCCGGTCGATGCGGCGACGACCGTTGCGGTCATGCATTCCGGCGTCGGCATGACGGTGGGCCTGGCGATCGGCGAACGGACCGTCGCCGGCGTGATCGGGCGCTGAAGCCCCCCCGCGGCTTGCAGACGAAAAAAGGGCCTCGCGAATCCGAACGGATTTCGCGAGGCCCTTTGTCATGCATGCGGGGAGCAGGGGACCTACACCTCTTGCATGATGCGGCGGTACCACTCATGGAAATGCTGCATGCCGTCTTCCATGGGCGACTGGTAGGGACCGGTCTCGTTCACGCCGCGCAGCATCAGGGCCTTGCGGCCCGCATCCATGCGTTCGGCGATCTCGTCGTCCTCGATGGCCGTTTCCATGTAGGCCGCGCGCTGCGCCTCGACGAACTCGCGCTCGAAGGCGGCGATTTCCTCGGGGTAGTAGAACTCGACGACGTTGACCGTTTCCTGCGGACCCTTCGGGTACAGCGTGGACAGCACCAGCACGTGCGGGTAGAGCTCGATCATGTGCGTCGGGAAATACGTGACCCACACGGCGCCGAAGTCCGGCGCGTCGCCTTCGCGGAACGACAGCAGGCGGTCGTGCCACTGCTTGTATACGTCGGAACCCGGCTGCGCCAGCGCATTGTGCACGCCCACCTTCTGCAGGCTGTACCAGTCATTGAACTCCCAGGTCAGGTCGTCGCAGGTGACGAAGCGCCCCAGTCCCGGATGGAACGGGCCGACGTGGTAGTCCTCGAGGTAGACCTCGATGAAGGTCTTCCAGTTGTAGTTGCACTGATGGACCTCGACATGGTCCAGCACGTAATCGCCGAAGTCGAACTCGGGCCGCGCGAACAGCGGCGCCATGTCGGTGGCCGGATCGCGCGGGCCTTCGAAGAGCAGCCCGTGGCAATCGCGCAGGCGGTACTTCTGCAGGTTCATGCAGGGCGTGGTCTCGAACTGCGGCGCGCCCAGCAACTCACCCCGGTTGTTGTACGTCCAGCGGTGCAGCGGGCAGACGATGTTCCCGCCCGTGGCCTTCAGGTTGCCGTGCGTGTTGCAGTTGCCGGCCACGTTGCCGGCTTCGCCGCCAAGCATCAATGCCTGACGGTGGCGGCAGACATTTGAGATGAGATCGACGCCGTGCTGGTTGCGAACCAGCGTGCGCCCTCCGTTTTCCTGGACCAACGTACGCCAATCCCCGATTTCGGGCACCAATTTCTGGTGGCCGACGTAGAGCGAGGATTGCTTGAAAATGAGTTCTTGCTCGCGGGCAAAGAGGGCTTCGTCAAAATATGCGCTGACGGGTAGCTGGGTGCGAGCTGGCACGACATGTGCCATCCGACCGATGTCGGTCATGATTCCCTCCGCTCGGATGAAAAAGCCAGGACGGTTTGAGCCTTGCCAGGCGCTTTTGTTCAAGTCCAGGTATTCCCCCGCTGGCGTGCGAAGGCCTGTTCATGAATTCGAGCCTGGCTAAATCCGTTCTGGCGCGAAGAAAAATCGGTGTCTGGCCGATCAAATAAGCCGTGAATTGTACCCCAAGGGCTTGTGCGCCGCCCGCCCGGATCGGCGCGCCTGCTTTGGAAAATCCCCCGGCGGTCTGGCGCCGGCGTAAACCGCGATCAACCTTGGCGCCGTAGGCCCTTCAGACGAGGCGGCGCGTGGCCGGATGGCGCCTGAGCAACCAGCTGCTGGCGGCCGACAGCGCGAACACCGCCATCGTGAGCAAGGGCAAGGTCCACGCGTCGCGGTCGTCGCCGGAAAAGGCGCCGGCGCGGCGCGCGATGTCCAGGAACACCGGATGAATGAGGTATACGCCAAACGTCAGCGGCGCCAGCGCCGCCAGCCTGGGCAATCGGGGCGAGGACACGATCCACTGGAATGCGGCCAGCGACATGAATGGCACCGTCAGGCTGAAGTAATCGTAGAAGTAGGTGTCCAGCACGTGGCCGTTGGACATGACCGTGACGCCCAGCGCGGTCGCGGCCACGGTCGCGGCCAGCATCAGGCCGGGGCGCGGAATCCGCATCTCGCCGTCGAAAATGAGCCGTCCCGCCACGAAGTAGCCCAGGTAGGGCAGGAACCAGGTCAAAAAGAAACCATGCGGCGCGCCCAGCGCGCGGCGGTACAGGGCGTCCAGGATCGCCACGCCCAGGATGCCGACCACCCACAGCGCGCGCGCCCGCGGCGTGCTGCGCGAATAGAGCACACGGACCAGCGGCGCGAACAGGTACAGACCCACGATCATGTACAGGTACCACAGGTGATAGTAGGGCTCTCCCTGGACGACCTTGCGCGGCCAGAACGAGAAATCGATGCGGCCGTCGTCCCACCAGTCCAGGCCCGTGCGCCATGTCAGGTAGAAGATCGTCCAGAACAGCAGCGGTGCGCAGATCCGCGCCATCCGGCGGCTGTAGAAGCGCCTGGCGTCCTGCGGCTTGCCGGGATCGAGGAGCAGCGCGCCGCTCACCATCACGAAGACGGGCACGCACCAGCGCGCGGCGGAATCGTAGAGATTGGCGGCCAGCCATGCGCCGCGGCCATGCGCGCCGGGATCGCTCACGACGAGGGCGGCGCTGTGCAGCAGAACGACGGCCAGCGCAGCCAGCCATCGGGCTGAGTCCAGGCGGGCATATCGGTCTTCGGGTTGAGGCATCGGGCTCCCGGGGATGTTGGCGGATTGGTCGGCTTTTCCGGCCTTACCTTATCAGCGGGGGCGAGACGATTTCTGTATCCAGGGGTTAGGCCGCGCGTAAAAAACCGACAGGGCCAAGGCGGCGCTGTCGGGGAAAAGGCCTGTTCGCGCCGGGGCTGCGGACAGGCCGATCGCGGGCCGGCGGTCCGCGAACGTTTTGTCACGAAACCGGGCGGGCGTGCACGCTCATTGCAGGACGATGTTGGCTTGCTTGATGAGCTGCGACACGATGGGCTGTTCGGTCTTGATCTGCTTGTCCAGTTCCGCCGCCGTGCCGGAACGCGGATCGATGCCCATGTCCAGCAGGCGCTTCTTCACGGCTTCGTCCTGCAGGGTCTCGGTCAGCGCGGCCTGCAGGCGCTCCACGACCGGAGCGGGGGTGCCCTTGGGTGCCACGAAACTGAACCAGGCGGTCATGTCGAACGAGGGATAGCCTTGTTCGGCCAGTGTGCTCACGTTGGGCTGCGTCGCCAGGCGCGTGGGGCTGGTGATCGCGAACACCTTCACCTTGCCGGCCTCGGCCTGCGGCATGCCGGTGGCGACCATGTCGAAGAACAGGTCCACGTCGCCGCTGATCAGGGCCGGCAGGGCCTGGGTGGCTCCCTTGAACGGCACGTGCAGGATGTCGATGCCCGCGCGCGACTTGAACAGTTCGCCGGCCAGGTGCGAAGACGTGCCGGGGCCGAAGGTGGCAAAGGTCAGCTTGCCCGGGTTCTGCTTGGCGTAGGCCACGACGTCCTGGGTGCTGTTGAAGGGCCGCTTGGGCGAGGACAACAGGACGAGCGGACCAATGCCCACCATGCCGATCCTGGCGAAGCTGTCCGGGTCGTAGGGCAGTTCCTTATACAGATAACGGTTGGTCACCAGCGTCGAGTTGGTGGCCATCAGGATGGTGTAGCCGTCCGGGTTTTCACGCGAAACGTAGGCCGCGCCAATGGAGGTGCCCGCGCCGGCCTTGTTTTCGACGATCATGGGCTGGCCCAGGTTCTTGGCCATCCGCTCGGCCAGCACGCGCGTCAGCACGTCGGTGGCGCCGCCGGCCGGGAAGGGCGAAATCACCTTGATCGGCCGTGAGGGATAGGTATCGGCCTGGGCTCCCAGCGCGGCGGCGCTGAGCATCAGGGTGGCGAGCAGTTTGAAGCTGTTGCGAATCATGTTTTCCCCTTGAAATCGCATGGTCGGAGTGGATCGCCGGGCCTGGCTTGGCGGGTGCGATGCCGCGCGTCGCGTCGCTTGCCAGGTCTCCTTGGATGGTTTAAATTCCGTTATATGGAATTTAATTTTGTCATTCGAAATAAACTATAAAAACGAAGCGAATAGAAATGCAATCATTTTCTGACCCCAGGCGCACCGCCCATCCCCCCTCCAAGCCCGACGAGAAGCTCGAACTGAGCCTGCCCGCGCGCCGTAAACGGGGCGCTGGCGCGGGGGGCGGCGCCCAGTCGCCGGATTTCATCACCGCGCTGGCGCGCGGGCTGGATGTGCTGCGGTGCTTTCGGCACGGCGTGACCGCCCTGGGCAACCTGGACCTGGCGCGCCTGACCGGCCTGCCCAAGCCCACCATCAGCCGCATCACCTACACGCTGACCGAACTGGGCTACCTGCGTTATCACCCGGACACCGGCAAGTACTCGCCCGGATACGGCGTCCTGGCCCTGGGGTTCGGGCTGCTGGCCGGGCTGGAGGTCCGCGAACTGGCCAAGGCGTCGATGACCGATCTGGCCCGCGAGACCGGGGGCGCCGTCGCGCTGGGGGCGTTCGACGGCGATGCCATGACCTATGTCGAGGCCATTCACGGCTCGTCCGCGCTGTATCTGAGGCTGCCGGTCGGCTACCGCGCCACGCTGGACAGCGCCATGGGCCGGGCCTACCTGGCCAGCCTGCCCGAGCAGGAATGCGAGGCCGTGCTGGCGCGCCTGGGAGAGGGGGCGCCGGCGCCCGAGGCCATCGCGCGGGCCCGTGCGGAACTGGCCCAGGAGGGCTGCTGCTTCGCCATCGGGGAATGGCAGTCCGGCATCAATGCCGTGGCGGTGCCTTTCACGTCCATCACGGGCGAGGGCGTCTTCGTCATGAGCTGCGGCGGACCGGCCAGCCTGCTCGAAGCGTCGCATCTGCGGGCCCGCGTGGCGCCGGCGCTGCTGGCCGCGGTGGCAGGCCTGGCGGGGGCGCCAGCCTGAGGCGCGGGTTGCATCCGGTCCGCGCATGGCTATCTCGTACAATTCACGGATTAATCCACCCCTAGTGCCCCCGGAGGCCCCGTTTGGCCAATCCCATTCCCGCTGATCCGCAGAACGACGATCGTCCCTTGCCCCAGGATTTCGAAACGGCGCTGGCCGAACTGGAATCGCTCGTGGCGGCCATGGAAGACGGCTCGCTGCCGCTTGAGCAATCGTTGGCCGCCTACAAGCGTGGCGTGGCGCTCACGCGGGTCTGCCAGGAGCGCCTGGCGCAGGCCGAACAGCAGGTGAAGGTGCTCGAGGGCGACCTGCTCCGGCCCCTGGATCCCGCGGCGCTGGACGACGAATAAAAATCCGATGAAGCAAATTCAACTCGCTTTTCCCGAGTGGCTGCAAGGCCGTGCGCGGCACGTCGAAGACGTGCTCGACGACCTCCTGCCGCCGGCGGACCAGGCGCCAGCCCGCTTGCATGAGGCCATGCGATACGCTGTGCTCGGCGGCGGCAAGCGCGTGCGCGCCGCCCTGGTTTATGCCGCAGGACAGGCCTGCCCCGTGAGCGGCAGCGTGCTGGCCATCGAAGCCTCGCTCGACCGCGCCGCCGCGGCCGTCGAACTGATCCATGCCTATTCGCTGGTGCACGACGACCTGCCCTGCATGGACGACGACACCCTACGCCGAGGCCGGCCCACCACGCATGTGCAGTTCGACGAGGCCACGGCCATGCTGGCGGGCGACGCCCTGCAGCCGCTTGCCTTCGAACTGGTGGCGTCCATGCCGATCGCGCCGGCGCTGATCGTGCAGGCCACGCAGTCGCTGGCGCGCGCCGCCGGCAGCCAGGGCATGGCGGGCGGCCAGGCTATCGACCTCTTCAGCGTCGGCCGCGCGTTGTCGCGCGACGAGCTGCAGATGATGCATGGCATGAAGACCGGCGCCATGCTGGCTTGCAGCGTGGCCCTGGGCGGCATCGTGGCGGGCGCAAGCTCGGCGTCGCGCCAGGCGCTCGATGCCTACGCGCAGGCCATGGGGTTGGCGTTCCAGGTGGTCGACGACATACTCGATGTCACCGCCGACAGCGCCAGCCTGGGCAAGACGCCAGGCAAGGATGCCGCCGAAAACAAGCCCACCTATGTGTCTTTGCTGGGGCTGGCCGACGCCCGGGCCTTCGCCGAGGAACTGCGCGTGGCGGCCCTGGCTGCGCTGGCGCCGCTGGGCGACGCAGGCGCGCGCCTGGCCCAGCTTGCCGACTTCATCGTTCTTCGAGACCGCTGATCCGTGATCAGCCCGGCCCGCGCAGGCCGGGCCAACGAACCACATAAAAGCATGACGACAGATTTACTGGACCGCATTCAATCGCCGGCTGACCTCAAGCGCCTGGATCGTCGCGAGCTTAAAAAGCTTGCCGACGAACTGCGCGGCTTCGTGCTGGAGTCGGTATCCAAAACGGGCGGACACCTGTCGTCCAACCTGGGCACCGTCGAGCTCACGCTGGCGCTGCACCAGGTGTTCGACACGCCGCACGATCGCATCGTCTGGGACGTGGGGCACCAGTCCTATCCGCACAAGATCCTGACGGGGCGCCGTGCCGGCATGGCCAAGCTGCGCCAGCAGGGCGGAATTTCCGGGTTCCCCAAGCGCAGCGAATCCGAGTACGACGCGTTCGGCACCGCGCATTCGTCCACGTCGATCTCCGCGGCCCTGGGCATGGCGGTCGCGTCGCGCAATGCGGGCGTGCAGCGCCAGCACATCGCCGTGATCGGCGACGGCGCCATGTCGGCCGGCATGGCCTTCGAGGCCATGAACAACGCGGGCGTCACGCCCAACATCAACCTGCTGGTGATCCTGAACGACAACGACATGTCGATCTCGCCGCCGGTCGGGGCGCTGAACCGCTACCTGGCGCGCCTGATGTCGGGTCGCTTCTATGCCGCGGCCAAGAACGTGGGCCGCGCCGTCCTGCAGCATGTGCCGCCTGTGCTCGAACTGGCCCGCCGCTTCGAGGAACATGCCAAGGGCATGGTCACGCCGGCCACGCTGTTCGAGGAATTCGGCTTCAATTACGTCGGTCCCATCGACGGCCACGACCTGGATGCGCTGGTGCCCACGCTGCAGAACCTGAAGGCCCTCGAAGGGCTGCAGTTCCTGCATGTGGTCACGCGCAAAGGGCAGGGCTACAAGCTCGCCGAGGCCGATCCGGTGCTCTATCACGGCCCCGGCAAGTTCGATCCGGCGGTCGGCATCCAGCAGTCCAAGGCGCCGGGCAAGCGCACGTTCACCCAGGTGTTCGGCAAGTGGCTTTGCGACACGGCCCAGCAGGACACGCGCCTGGTCGCCGTCACGCCGGCCATGCGAGAGGGCAGCGGGCTGGTGGAGTTTGAACAGCGCTTTGCGCAGCGGTACTTCGATGTGGGCATCGCCGAACAGCATGCCGTCACGTTCGCCGCGGGCGTGGCGTGCGAAGGCCAGAAGCCGGTTGTCGCCATCTACTCCACGTTCCTGCAGCGCGGTTACGACCAGTTCATCCATGACGTCGCGTTGCAGAACCTGGACGTCACGTTCGCGCTGGACCGCGCCGGCATCGTGGGCGCGGACGGCGCCACGCACGCGGGCAACTACGACATCGCCTTCCTGCGCTGCGTGCCGAACATGGTGGTCGCCACGCCGTCCGACGAAAACGAAACCCGTCTGCTGCTGTCGACCTGTTATCAGCATCCCGGCCCCGCATCGGTGCGCTATCCGCGCGGCGCGGGCTGCGGCGCGGCGGAAGGCGAGGGCCTGGACACGGTCGAACTGGGCAAGGGCGTGATCCGGCGCGAAGGCAAGAAGATCGCCATCGTGGGCTTCGGTACGCTGGTCCAGGCGGCGCTGGGCGCCGCCAACAAGCTGGACGCCACCGTGGCGGACATGCGCTTCGTCAAGCCGATCGACCGCGACCTGATCCTCGACCTGGCGAGCCGCCACGATGCGCTCGTCACCCTGGAAGACGCCTGCATCATGGGCGGCGCGGGCAGCGCCGTGCTGGAAGTCCTGAGCGCCGCCGGTGTGCTGATCCCCGTGCTGCAACTGGGCCTGCCGGACGAGTTCATCGACCATGGCGAGCAATCGGCCCTGCTGGCCGGACTGGGGCTGGATGCGGCCGGCATCGAGCAGTCGATCCGCACGCGCTATGCCGCGCTGCTGAAGTGACTTCGGGTTCATCCTTGAGGTCGAGGGCGCACGCTTTCGGCCGCAAGGATGAAACACACTGTTCCGGCCGCGCCGGCATGTGATCCGAAGGGTTACCTCGTCCGATCGCGCAAGCGTGGGCGATAATGAGCGCCTTTCTAGACAACTGGGCCTGCCCGTTTTCGCGCGGCAGACTGGCCCGGACAGGTAAGCCGAAATGAATTCTCCGATCGACCCCGCCATCGTGATGCCCGACGTGCAGAGCGCCACGGATACGCGGCACATCCCGATCCAGCGCGTCGGCATCCGCGGCGTGCGTCACCCCATGCTGGTCCAGAGCGGCGATGGCTCGGTCCAGTGCACCGTGGCCAACTGGACGTTGACCGTGGCCCTGCCGCCCGAGGAAAAGGGCACGCACATGTCCCGCTTCGTGGCCCTGCTCGAGCGGTATCGCAGCACGCCCATGACGCCGGCGGCGTTTCGCGCCATGGCGGGCGACATGCTGCCGCTGCTGCATGCCGAGCGCGGCGACATCACCGCGACGTTCCCGTACTTCATCAACAAGTCCGCGCCGATCTCCGGCGTGCAGAGCCTGCTGGACTACGAGGTCCAGTGGATCGCCCGCGCGCAGGCCGGCCACGTCGAGTTCGAACTCGTCGTGCAGGTGCCCGTCACCAGCCTGTGCCCGTGTTCCAAGGCCATTTCCGAATACGGCGCGCACAACCAGCGCTCGCACGTCACCGTCTCGGCCATCCTCGATGAAGATATCTCGATGGACGGCGTGATCCGCCTGGTCGAGGACGAGGGCTCCTGCGAATTGTGGGGGCTGCTCAAGCGGCCCGACGAAAAGTTCGTGACCGAACGCGCCTACGACAATCCCAAGTTCGTCGAGGACCTAGTGCGCGACGTGGCCGCCCGCCTGAACGCGCATCCCGGCATCGCGCGCTATCGCGTCGAAGCCGAGAACTTCGAATCCATCCACAACCACTCGGCCTACGCCGTCGTCGAAGGCTGAGCGCCCATGCGCCATCCGGCGGCCAGCGACTGGCCGCTCATCGCCGGCCTGCAGCAGTGGGAAACGCGGCTGGCCGGCAACCTGGCCAGCCGCGGGCGTTTCGGCGTCGCGCTCTACGAGTTTTTCCGCTTTGGCGTAAAGCAGGCCTGGGCATGCCTTTTTGGCGGGCTGATGTGCGCGCTGCTGCTGGGCACGCACTGGTGGTATCCCAAGGACGCGTTCCTGGCGCGCTACGACTTCCTGACGCTGGCCGCGCTGGGCATCCAGGCCGCGCTGCTTGCGCTGCGCATGGAAACCTGGGGCGAGGCCCGCGTGATCCTGATGTTCCATGTCGTCGGCACCTGCATGGAAATCTTCAAGACCGCCGCCGGTTCGTGGATCTACCCCGAGCCGAGCGTGCTGCGCATCGGCGGGGTGCCGTTATTCACCGGCTTCATGTATGCCGCGGTGGGCAGCTATCTCGCCCGCGTGTGGCGCCTCTTCGATTTCCGCTTCCGGGCGCATCCGCCGCTTGCCGCCACGGCGGCGCTTTCGGTGCTGATCTACCTGAACTTCTTCGCGCACCATTACGTCATGGATTTGCGCTGGGTGTTGTTCGCGATGACGGCGCTGCTGTTCGCGCGCACCTGGGTGTACTTCCGCATCTGGCAGGTCTACCGGCGCATGCCGCTGTTGCTGGGTTTCGTGCTGGTGGCGCTCTTCATCTGGTTCGCCGAGAACATCGGCACCTTCGCCAATGCCTGGCGCTATCCCAACCAGTCGCAGGTCTGGCAGCTCGTGTCCATCGCCAAGCTGGGTTCCTGGTTCCTGCTGATGATCATCAGCTATGTCATGGTGAGCGCCGTCAACCGGCCGCGCGCCATCGAGGCGGCCGATCTGCCGGCCGCGCCTGCCGCCGTGCCCGCAAATAACGCGTCCCTCATTTCCTGACGCGCCATTTTTTGCTGCTTGCAAGCGTTTGCCCAATCGGCGATAATCGAGAGCTTTCTTGCTCGACCACCCATGGTTTTTTGGGTAGCGGGCTGCCCCTTGCGGCGATCGTCTCCAAGATGAAAATCCACCCATGATGGAAAGCGCGGGTGCAAGACGGCCGGCCGGCAAGACATCCTCAAGGAGTTTTATCCATGCGTCACTACGAAGTAGTGTTTATCGTTCACCCCGACCAGAGCGAGCAAGTGCCCGCCATGGTCGAGCGTTACCAAGCGCTGGTCACGGGCCAAGGCGGCTCGGTCCACCGCCTGGAAGACTGGGGTCGCCGTCAACTGGCCTACCCGATCCAGAAGCTCGTCAAGGCTCACTACGTGTGCCTGAACATCGAGTGCGGCCAAGCCACGCTGGATGAGCTGGAACACTCGTTCCGCTACAACGACGCCGTTCTGCGTCACCTGGTCATCAAGACCAAGAAGGCCCAGACCGCTCCGTCGATCATGATGAAGTCGGTCGAACGCGAAGAAGCCCGCAAGGCTTCGGCGGAAGCTGCCCCGGCTCAGGCCGAGTAAGCAGGGCTCACGCAGAGCTCATTGTCTCAAGTCCCCTCGGTGCCTGGCAGGATGAACAAGCTGGAACTCAGCGCCCGCGTTCTCGAATGCGAGCCTTTGCGCCACACGCCCGCCGGTTTGCCAGCGCTGGAAATGCTGCTGGCGCACGAGTCGGAGGTCATCGAAGCCGGCCACCCGCGCCGTGTCGAATTGACGATCGCCGCCGTGGCACTGGGAGATCTGGCGCTGCTCTTGAGGAACACCGCTTTAGGGTCCGAATTGCTGGTGCAGGGGTTTCTGGCTCCCACCCGCAAGGACTCGGTGAAGATCAAGCTGCATTTGCAGCAGGCGCGCAAGATTGGCGGAAGCGCTGGAAGCGATCCGCAGGTAGCTTGAAGGGAATGAGTCCAAGGGTGCGAGAGCGCCTTCTGAATACGGATAGGTTACGGGGAGTTGGGCCCGGTCATTGAAGAACCCGGTTATGACCCAGTCCCCTCAAACATAAAGGCACATATCATGGCTTTCTTCGGAAAACGCAAAGAAAAACGCAAATTCACGCAGCAGAACCCGCTCTTCAAGCGTCGCAAGTTCTGCCGCTTCACCGCAGCCGGCGTCGAAGAGATCGACTACAAGGATCTGGACACCCTGCGCGACTTCGTGCAAGAAAACGGCAAGATCATCCCGGCTCGCCTGACCGGCACCAAGGCAATCTACCAGCGCCAGCTGGACACCGCCATCAAGCGCGCGCGCTTCCTGGCCCTGTTGCCTTACACCGACAACCACAACTAATCCGGGGCACTGAAATGCAAGTTATTCTGCTCGAAAAAGTCCTGAATCTGGGCAACCTGGGTGAAGTCGTGCGCGTGCGCGATGGCTACGCCCGCAACTTCCTGATTCCCCAGAAGAAGGCCCGTCGCGCAACCGACGCCGCCCTGAAGGAATTCGAAGCCCGCCGCGCCGAGCTGGAAAAGGCCCAGGCTGAAAAGCTGGCCGCCGCCCAAGCCCTGGGCGAGCGCATGAACGGCTACCAGTTGAAGATCAGCCAGAAGGCTGGCGTCGACGGTCGCCTGTTCGGTTCGGTCACCAACGCCGACATCGCCGAAGGTCTGAAGAAGGCTTCGTTCGAAGCCGTCGAAAAGGCTCAGGTGCGTCTGCCCAATGGCCAACTGAAGGCCATCGGCGAGTACCCGGTCCAGGTCGCCCTGCACGCCGATGTCGTCGTTGACGTCACGGTCGTGGTCGAAGGCGAACTGTCCTGATCCGGCAGTCGCGGTAAAAAGAAGCCGGCCCGCGCGCCGGCTTTTTTTCTTTTTTGGGGCGCCGCGCCCGGTCCGCCCCGACCCGGCGACGCCCGCCGCCCGTTTCACGCTGTCATCCAGAGGACCTCTTGACTCATCCGCCTGTCCATCACAACGCGCCGCCCGGCCTGCGAGCCTGGCTCGACAGCGTGGATGCGTCGCGTGAACCTTCGGTGCGGGATGTGAAGATAGACGGCGTGCGCTGCATCATCAAGCGGCGCCGGCCCGGCATCCTGCGAGGCGTGAGCTACGTGCTGCGCTACGTGCGCGCCTTGTTCCTCGCCGTGGGATGCAAGATTTTCCTGGGCGAGTTTCCGCGGCCCGGCGTACTGCTGCGCAATGGCCTGGCCCATGAAGCACGGCGCCTGTCGCAATTGCTGGAGGCCGGCTGCCGTGTCCCCGAGGTCTGGTGGCAGGAGCAGAACCTGCTCGTGCTGGAGTTCGTGGGCGAAGACCTGGCGGACCTGATCCGCAAAGAAGACTCCACCTCGCGCCTGTGGCTGACGCGCGCGGCCGCGGCCGACCTGGCGGCCTTTCATGCTCGCGGCATGTGGCACGGCGGTGCGCAGATCCGAAACCTGACGCTGCGCGATGGCGAGATCTGGCGTATCGACTTCGAGGAAAACATCGGCGCGACACTGTCGCGCCCGCTGGCGCAGGCCTATGACATGTTCCAGATGCTCGCCTCGCTGGTGTCCCTGCGCAAGCTGGGCGACCGCGACGCCAGGACGCTGGGCAAGCTGGCGCTGGACGTCTACCTGGACAGCAACCCCGATCCCGAGGTCAGGGCGTGCCTCAGGCGCCTGGCGCGCGTGCTCTGCGCCTTTGCGATGCCGTTGCGCCCCATCCTGAGCCGCTTCCCCTCGCGCGATATCCAAGGGTTTTTCCGCGTCGCGGATATCCTGCAGCCGTTACTATTGAAGCCATGACCACACCCGCCGATTCCCAGCTCGAATACCTGCGCGTCCCTCCCCATTCCATCGAGGCGGAACAGTCGGTCCTCGGCGGACTGCTGCTGGACAATGCGGCATGGGACCGCATCGCGGACGTGCTGATCGAAGAGGATTTCTACCGCCACGACCATCGGCTGATCTGGCACCACATCGCTCGCTTGATCGGCCTGGCGCGGCCGGCCGACGTGATTACCGTGCACGAGTCGCTGGTCAGCGCGGGCAAGGCCGACGACGCCGGCGGGCTGGCCTATCTGAATGCGCTGGCGCACAACACGCCGTCGGCGGCCAACATCCGGCGCTACGGCGAGATCGTGCGCGAGCGCGCCATGCTGCGCAAGCTGGTGTCCATCGCCGACGAAATCTCCTCGGCGGCCATGAACCCGCAGGGCAAGGAGGCGCGGCAACTGCTGGACGAGGCCGAATCCAAGGTCTTCCAGATCGCGCAGGAAGGCGCGCGCGGCGCCGCGGGCTTCCAGGAGATCCAGCCGCTCCTGACCCAGGTGGTCGAGCGTATTGACGAGCTCTATCACCGCGAGGGCACCTCCGATGTGACGGGCGTGCCCACGGGCTTCACGGACCTGGACAAGATGACGTCCGGCATGCAGGGCGGCGACCTGATCATCGTGGCCGGCCGCCCGTCCATGGGCAAGACTTCATTCTCCATGAACATCGGCGAGCACGTCGCCATCGAAGAAGGCTTGCCCGTGGCGGTGTTCTCCATGGAAATGGGCGCCGTGCAGCTTGCCATGCGTATGCTGGGTTCGGTGGGCCTGCTGGACCAGCACCGGATGCGTACCGGCAAGCTCATCGCCGAAGACTGGCCGCGCGTCACGCACGCCGTGCAGCTCATGCAGGATGCCCAGGTCTACATCGACGAATCGCCGGCGCTCAGTCCCATGGAAGTGCGCGCGCGCGCGCGCCGTCTGGCGCGCCAGTGCGGCCAGCTCGGGCTCATCATCATCGACTACCTGCAGCTCATGTCAGGCAACGGTTCCGGTGAAAACCGGGCCACCGAAGTGTCTGAAATCAGCCGTTCGCTCAAGGGCCTGGCCAAGGAGCTGAACTGCCCGCTGATCGCGCTGTCCCAGCTCAACCGAAGCCTGGAACAACGTCCCAACAAGCGTCCCGTGATGAGCGACCTGCGCGAATCCGGCGCTATCGAACAGGACGCGGACGTGATCCTGTTCATCTACCGCGACGAGGTCTACAACCCCGATTCGCCGGACAAGGGCACGGCCGAGATCATCATCGGCAAGCAGCGTAACGGCCCCATCGGAACCGTGCGCCTGACGTTCCAGGGATCCAGCACGCGCTTTTTGAACTTCTCCGGCGCGCAGCCGCGGGACATGTACTGATCCCGCCTCGGCGGCGCCCAATAAAAAACCGCGCTTCATGTGTGAAGCGCGGTTTTTTTATTGCGGACCCGGTCAGTGGGTGGTTTCCGGCCGCTTGCCATAGCGCGCGGCGAGGACGCCGCAGACCATGAGCTGGATCTGGTGGAACAGCATCAGCGGCAGCACCACCGCGCCCACGGCGTGGCCGGCGAACAGCACCTGGGCCATGGGAATGCCGCTGGCCAGGCTCTTTTTCGAGCCGCAGAACAGCAGCGTGATGCGGTCCTCGATCTTGAACCCGAAGACCCTGCCCGCCAGGGCCGACAGGCCCAGCGCCAGCGCCAGGATGACGCAGCAGCTCACGACCAGGCCGACCAGCGCGGGGATGGGCGTGCTGCTCCACAAGCCCTCGTTGATGGCTTCGGAGAAGGCCGTGTAGACCACCAGCAGGATGGAACCCTGGTCCACGAATTTCAGCATCGCCTTGCGCTTGTGCACCCAGGCGCCAATCCAGCGGCGCGCGAACTGGCCCAGCACGAAGGGCAGGAGCAACTGCAGCATGATCTTGCCGACCGCGTCGAAGGAGATCGGCGCACTGCCGGCGTTGGCCACGACGGTGCCGACCAGAAGCGGCGTGATGAAGATGCCCAGCAGGCTGGAGGCCGAGGCGCTGCACACCGCGGCGGGGACATTGCCGCGCGCCATGGAAGTGAACGCGATGGCCGACTGCACGGTGGCCGGCAGGCAGCACAGGAACAGGATGCCCAGATAGAGCTCGGGCGTGACCAGCGGTTCCAGCACCGGCTTGAGCGCCAGGCCCAGCAGCGGGAACATCAGGAACGTGGCCGAGAAAATGGTCAGGTGCAGCTTCCAGTGCGTCAGACCCGCAATGATGGCCTCGCGGGACAGGCGCGCGCCGTGCAGGAAGAACAGGAGGCCGACGGCGACGTTGGTGATCCAGCCGAAGACGACCACGCCTTGCCCGTGCGCGGGCACGATGCTGGCGATGATGACGGTGCAGATCAGATAGAGGGTGAAGCGGTCGGGCAGGAGTCGAACGAGGCGGGACATGAGGATGGAAGGGAAGACAGAAAGCGGCGGCGCGGGGCGCCGGAAACGGGGCGTATTGTAGACCCGGGGCGGCGCGGCCCGCGCTGCGGCGGCCCTCAAGCGTCCAGGCGCCGAGGCAGGCAGCAGATGTGTCGGGTCAGGGCGTCATCGCCAGCGCCAGGTCAAACGCCGCGACCAGCGAGGCGTGGTCCGCCAGCCCCTTGCCGGCGATGTCGAACGCGGTGCCGTGGTCCACGCTGGTGCGCACGAAGGGCAGCCCGACGGTCACGTTCACGCCGTGGTCCAGGCCCAGGTACTTCACGGGGATGAGGCCCTGGTCATGGTACTGGGCGACGACGATGTCGAATTCGCCGCGGCGGGCGCGCATGAAGACGGTGTCGCCCGGCCAGGGGCCGCTGGCGTCGATGCCTTCGGCGCGCGCGGCGGCGATGGCCGGTTCGATGATGTCGACGTCTTCGCGGCCGAACTTGCCGCCTTCGCCCGCATGCGGATTCAGGCCGGCGACGGCGACGCGCGGGTGCGCGATGCCCATCTGCCGGCATGCGCGGTCGGCAAGGCGCATCGCGGTCAGTTCGGCCTGGGGCGTGATGCGCGCGATGACGTCGGCCAGCGCGACGTGGATGGTCACCAGCAGCACGCGCAGCTCATCGTTGGCCAGCATCATGGCGAAGTCCTGCGTGGCCGAGCGGTCCGCCAGGATTTCGGTGTGGCCCGGAAAGTCGATACCGGCCTCGTGCATGGACTTCTTGTTCAGGGGCGCGGTCACGATGGCGCGGATGCGCCCGGCAAGCGCGTCGTCGATGGCGGCGCAGACGTAGTCGTAGGCGGCGCGCCCCGCCAGGGCGCTGACCTTGCCCAGGGCCAGGTCGGCGGGCAGGACAGGGCTGCAGGCCACCACCTGGATGCAGCCCGGATCGGGCCACGCCTGGTCGATGCTGGCGATTTCGGCGATGTCCAGTCGGGCGCCGAGCTGGGCCGCCGCCCGTCGCAACGCGCCGGCATCGCCGTACACCACGCAGGGCGCATTCAAGCCATGCGCGTAGGCTTTGACGACAATTTCGGGACCGATGCCGGCGGCATCGCCCATGGTGATGCCCACGGGTTGGGGAGTGTTCACGGTGCAGGCAAGAGGGCTAAAGGGATGCGGACAATGCTACACCCGATCCCGGGCAGGTCCGCGCGCGCTTACTGGGCCGCGTTCTTGGGCGGATCGATGGCCGCGCATTCGAACGTGACGGTGGCGCGCTTGGAGCCCAGGCCCGTCGCGTGATTGGACGTCACCTTGGGCTTGACCAGCTTGCGGCCCAGCGACTGGCAGTATTGGTCGGCGCGTTGCAAAGCCTGGTTCTTGATTTCGACCCAGCTCAGCAATTGCGTGCCCGAGCTGTAGGTGACGCTGTAGAGGTCCTTGTCGACGGACGTGACTTCGCTCATGCTGGAACAAGCGGTCAGCAGGGCGAGGAGGGCGGCGGCGGGGGCAAGGCGTGCAAGCATGAAAAGTCCAGGATTCGCGACAGGCCCCATTACACCACCATGTCGCGCCAGCGGGAAAGGCGGGCCGGGCCGAAGACCGCCGTTTCAGGGCGCGCCGACCGCGCTGCGGCGGTCGACCTTGCGGCTGAGCACGATGGACGTCTGCGTTTGCTTGACGCCGTCGATCAGGCCGATGCGGTCCAGCAGCGCATCCAGTTGTTCGTGCGTTTCGCAGCGCAGGAAGATCAGGTAATCGTAGGGGCCGCTGACCGACGACACTTCCTCGACCTCGGGCATTTTTTCCAGCTCCCGGATCACCGCCGCCGGCGTCTTGGGCAGCACGCTGATGAAGCAATAGGCGCGCACCGCGGCCTCTTCCAGCCGCCGCCCCAGGCGCACGCCATAGCCCGCCACGATGCTCTCGCGCTCCAGGCGCGCGATGCGCGCGACCACCGTCGTGCGCGCCAGGCCCAGCTTGCGCGCCAGGATGGCGGCGGGTTCGCGCGCATTGGCCTGCAGCAGGCTGAGCAATTGCCGGTCGATGTCGTCGAGTCGTTCGTTCATGCGCGGAGGCGGTGGCGGTGGCGTTGGGCCGGAGGGCGAAGTGGCGACGGTACAGGCGCCGGCCTGCCGGCGTCAATGCGGCGGCTAGCCGTCCGACTCGGGCGGGATGCCGCCGTGATAGATGCGGCCGTCGAACTCGAAGCGCGTGATGGTCTTGTGCGCGGCATCGAAGATGCGGTCGCGGCTGGCGTCGTCCAGGCCGTCGTGGTCCGCGAAGCTGAAGCGGCACAGGTCGATGTCGCTGTCGTAGAACGCGCTGTGCACGAAGCGGCTCACGTCCGCCTCGTGCGCGAAATGCGCGAACTCGCGCAATTGCTCCATCTCGTGGAACGAGCCGTTGCGGCTGACCAGCAGCATGCCGAACTTGCGCTCTTCGTCCGCCATCGGCTCCGGCGGCGGCGGGGCGTCGTTCGCCTGTGCGTCCTTGCAGTCGAAGTGCGCGCCGGCTTCGCGCATGGCGTCCAGCACCCGCTGCCATTCCTGATCCTCCAGCGTCAGGCGGGCCATCATGTAGAAGAGACGCTGCCGCCCCAGCGTGCGCGGCTCCGGGCCGCCCACGAAGCTGGGCCAAGGGGTCGATGCGTCCAGCCCGGCCAGCTCGGCCATCCTGGCGTCACTGAAGCCCAGTCTGTCCTGGAGCCGCCGCAGCGACTGGGCGTTGGGCGGGACGTAGTTCTGGATCGTTTTCATGACTGCGCTCCGGTTGTGCCGGGCGCCCCGAAGCAGCGCCGGCGGCATGCGCCGCGGTGCCCGTGCGGCTACGCTTCATGCTAGCGCCGCCCCCGGCGCTTGCCTAGCCGCCCGGGGCCGATCGCGGCCGGGCGGGCAGGCCTGGCGGCGCCGGAGCGCCATGCTAGGATTTGCGCCGTCATTCAATGCCAGGAGGCTTACATCATGGATATCCAGGAACAAATCGCCGTCGTCGTGCACACCATCTCGCACCAGGGCGGCCGCATCGATGCGCTCAATTCCACGCTGGTATCGATGCTGCATCTGGTGAAGGGCTCACCGGGCCTGCGCGAAGCCATCGAAGCGCAGTTGGAGCAGAACTATTCCAGCCTGCTGGCGCGTTCCGAGAATCCGCAATATGTCGCGGGTTTCGAAAGCGTGCGCGACATGATCGTGGCCGCCCTGAAGTGATTGGGCTGTGAGGCGGGCTGTGATGCGGGCTGTGATGGCTCCGGCCCCAACGTGACGCGGGCGGTCCCAGTTACCCACAGCTTCTGTGGACAAGCCTTGGGATAGTCCGGGCATAGATGCACAAATCCCTTTGATTACAAGGGCTTGGCCGGAGCGGTCAAAGGCCGCTCCCTGAGCTCCGCGGCGAACGCATGCCGCGCGGCGCCACGGGACGCCAAGCCCGGGTAATATGCGCCCCCATGCGGAATCAGTATTCATTGGAAGGCCGGAACCTCGTCTTGAAGGCGCGTGTTTCGGAAGCGGCAAAGCTGGCGGCGTTCGACCCCGGCAGGCTCTCGCCCGAGGCGCGCGAGAGCTGGGAGCGCATGGGGCATGGCTTCAAGGCGTGGCACGACTTCGACCAGCGGCACCCGATCCTGCGTCGCTTCGCGCGGCTGCCGTTCATTGGCGCCCTGTATCGCAAGGCGCGCCGGCGGCACGTATTGCGGGCGAGCGGCAAGCTGGTCTTCTGAAAGCGCGGCCTGCGTTATTGGCGCCGGCGCGCGTGGAACCAGTAGGCCAGCCAGACCAGGATGCCCAGCGCGGCCGCGATGGCCAGTTTGATTTCCACGCCTTGGATGCGTCCGAGCAACGCCTCGATCGTCCGCCCGAACACATAGCCCAGCAGGCTGAAGCACGCCGCCCAGATCGCCGCGGCCACGGCATTAAGTACCAGATAGCGCAGTGGCGACACCCTGGATACGCCCAAGGCCACGGGTCCGACCGTGCGCAAGCCGTACAAAAAGCGCAGAGTCAGGATGAAGCCGTTCGGATAGCGGTCGATGGCCGCCAGCGCCTTGTCGAAGGCGGGCTTTTCGCGGATGCGCCGCACGTAGCGATGATCGCGGTAGCGACGGCCCACATAAAACAGCAACTGGTCCGCCAGGAACGACCCGGCGAACGCGCAGAGCATGACGTGGGGCAGGAGAAACAGCCCCTGGTGCGCCAGGAAGCCGGCGAACACCACAACGCTCTCGCCTTCCAGGAAGGTGCCGCCCAGTACGGCCCACAAGCCGTAGTCGGCGATGAACTGATGCAGGGCCGGATTCATGCTGTCCGTTCTTCCACGATACGCGCCAGCGTCACCAGCGCGCGCGAGACCTCGGGTGTGATGCGTTGCCCGCAACTGATGCGCAGGAAATGGTCGTACCGCGTGCCATTCGAAAACATGGCCCCGGGCGCCACGCGTATCCCTTGCCGCAGCCCGGCCTCGAAGACCTCCATTCCCGACACGCCTTCGGGCATCTCCACCCAGAGCAGCATGCCGCCTTGCGGCACGCTCAGGCGCGTGCCCCGTGGAAAATGCGCGGCGATCGCCTCCGCGGTCAGGTCGCGCTGCGTCTTCAGTTCCCGCCGCAGCCGCGTCAGGTGACGGTCATAGGCGCGCGAGCCCATGAATTCGGCCACGGCGATCTGCGCCAGCGGTTCATTGGGGCGGCTCTGCGCGAACTTGAGCATGGCAATGCGGGCCTTCCAGCGGCCGCCCAGCAGCCAGCCCAGCCGCATCCCGGGCGCCAGCGTCTTGTGCATGGACGAGCAGTAGATGACGTTGCCGGTGGCGTCCCAGGACTTGGCGGCCGCCAGGGGCGCGTCGTCGTCGGTCAGGGCGCCGTAGGTGTCGTCCTCGATGAGCGGCACCTGCTGGCGTTCGCACAGCGCCACGAGCCGCGCCTTGTGGCCGTCGGGCATGACGCACCCCAGCGGATTCTGGAAGTTCGGCACCACGACCACGGCGCGGATGTTGCCGTGGGTCTGGAAAGCCAGGTCCAGGGCTTCGATCGACAGTCCATGCTGAGGGCTGGTGGGAATCTCGAGCGCGCGCATGCCCAGGCTTTCCAGGATCTGCAGCAGGCCGAAATACGCGGGCGATTCCACGGCGATGGTGTCGCCGGGCCGCGCGACCGCGCGCAGCGCCAGATTCAGGGCCTCGATGCAGCCATGCGTGACGATCACGTCGTCGGGCGTCGCGTTGATGCCGTTGGCGAGCGCCCGGCGGGCCAGCACGCCGCGCAGGTCGGGATGTCCTTGAGGCGGCACCGGGCTCACCAGCACCTCGGGAGACTGCCGCAGGGCGCGCGTCATCGCCTGCTTGAGCGCGTCCATCGGATAGGCCTGCGGCACGGCCGCCGCCAGGGCGAAGTTGGCGCTGACCGGGTGCGCCTCGCACTTCGCGATGAAGTCCGAGACGCGGTCGTGGATGCCCACGTACTGCGCCGCGCCGAGCGTCTGGCGGATGTCGGGCTCGCCGACGGGCGGAATGCTGTTGCGCCGAGGCTTGAGGACGAAGTATCCCGAGCGGGGCCGGGCCTCGATCAGGCCGTCGTCCTCCAGTTGGCGGCAGGCCTGCAACGCGGTGGACAGGCTGACGTGATGGGTGCGCACCAGCGTGCGGACCGAAGGCATGCGTTGGGCCGGGGCAAGGACGCCGGTCTGGATTGCCCGCCGGTAGTGATTGGCCAGGCGTAGGTACAGGGGTTGTGCTTCCATGCGCCGATCTTGCTCCCCGGGGTTGGGCTGTGGGTAGGCACAGATGCAGGCAAAGTACACCATAACAGCGGCAAAATCGAGTCTCTGCATCGGTACAGAAAGCCGGCTTGTGTGGCTGTTGCGCAAAGCAGGGCGCGCGTAGCCTGTGAGGGTCTGTTTGGAGATGACCATGACCCCCCACACCGCCCCCGACACCCCTGGACTGCGCCTGGATCTTCCCTCCGGCGCCAGCCGCCTGTGCGCCCTGCGTGCCGGCGCCACCTTGATCTGCACGTCAGGCAGCATGCGCGTCGAAGAAGCTGCCAATGGCTGCGAGGCCGCAGGAGGACTGCATCGCGTGGTGTCGGTCCGTCTCAATGCGGGGGAAGCCCACGGGGTGTCGTACGGCGGCGCGGTGCGTCTCACGGCGATCGGCGGCGCGCAGGTGATATGCCTGGACGCGGCCGGCCCCGTGACCTCATTCCTGCGCCGCGGCGGCGCCTTTTTTCATCGAATTTTGTCGAAAACCGGAAACATCCGCGTGGGTGCGCTGCACAAGATTTCAAAATGATGTATGATTCACACATCAGACGCGGGGTGGAGCAGTCTGGCAGCTCGTCGGGCTCATAACCCGAAGGTCGTAGGTTCAAATCCTGCCCCCGCAACCAGTTTCAAGCAGTACCGGATCTGCCGGCGCATGTGTTTCAAGCGCAGCCGGGCAGACCCCGCCAAAAAAGCCGCGACACTGTCGCGGCTTTTTTTCGTCCGTCGGTTGCGCTGGGTCATCCCGCCCCGTCGTCCGGAGTTTCCCGGGGTGCGGCGGACGCACACGTGCGCAACGCTGCGCTACCATGGGTCACGCGCGCTACGTTGCCGCACCGAAGGAGTGTCCATGGGAACCGCAAAATACGATCATCCCGGCTATGTTGCCGACACGGGCGCCGACGGCCAATACCACGTGGGCATCTGGTGTCCGCACGGCTATCCTGCCCATATCCATATCGGCCGACCGGCTGACCGCGGTGATCCCCATGCCCTGTTGCGGCTGCGTATCCCGGACGGCGTGTTCCAGTCCCTGCCGGACGATCCCGAAACCCTGTGCCGCCGTGCGCTGGGGCAGGCGCTCAATGCCGGGCTGCTGCGCACCGTCGCGGTCGATGGCGAGTACCAGGAGCTGCGCTTCCAGCTCGACGCCGAACCCTGGTCCGGGCCGATGCAGGCCGCCGAGCGCGCCTGAGGCGCTCGGCAAGGGGAAGGGCAGTTACTCACAGGGATTGTGGAAAAGCCTTGGGATAGTTGCTGCGTATATTCGATTTCCCCTGTAAATACAAAGACTTGGCGCCTGCGGTCATTAATTGGCCGGCGCCGGTCTTTTTTGGGTCCGCATCCTGGCGTCCGCACCAGGGTGTTCACGTCCCTGTTACCCCCACTTCGTGACCACGCCCCGCGTATCCCTGCCGCCGCCCGGCCGGGGCCGCCGTGAGACAATCAGCGTCTTGTGGCCCGAGCGCCTGTTCGCCCCCTCTTGTCCCGATTCCTCCCCATGCATTTCGCTTCACCCGTTCCTTGTCCCGCCATCAAGGCGAAGGCGCCATGAGCCTGGCGGACCGACGCGTTGCCGTCATCGGCGGCGGCCCCGCCGGCTTGATGGCGGCGGAAAAGTTGAGCGAGGCGGGGGCGCAGGTGGACGTGTTCGACGCCATGCCCTCGGTCGGCAGGAAATTCCTGATGGCCGGGCGGGGTGGCCTGAACCTGACGCATAGCGAGTCCGCCGGGCCGTTCCTCGCCCGCTACGGCGACCGTGCCTCGGCCGTGGCGCCGTGGCTGCGCATGATGGATGCCACCGGCCTGCGGGACTGGGCGCATGAATTGGGCATCCAGACATTCGTCGGCTCGTCGGGCCGGGTGTTTCCACAGGAAATGAAGGCGGCGCCGCTGTTGCGGGCCTGGCTGGCCCGGCTGCGCGGGCAGGGCGTGCGCTTTCACATGCGGCACCGGTGGCTGGGCTGGCGCGATGACGCGCCGGGCGCGCAGGCGCTGCGATTCGACACGCCCGCCGGTCCGGTCTGCCACGCCGCCGACGCCGTCGTCCTTGCCTTGGGCGGCGGCAGTTGGGCCAAGCTGGGGTCGGATGGCGCCTGGGCGCCAGGATTGCAGGCGCTCGGCGTGCCCGTCGCGCCGCTGCGGCCGGCCAATTGCGGTTTCGACGTGGACTGGTCCGATCATTTCCGCAGCCGCTTTGCCGGGCAGCCGGTCAAGTCCGTGTCCATGGCCTGCGGCGGACCGGGGCGGCAGGGCGAGTTCGTCGTTTCCGGGACCGGCATTGAAGGCAGCCTCGTCTATGCGCTGTCCGCGGTCCTGCGGGACCGCATCGAGGCCGATGGCAGGGCAGTGGCCATGCTCGATCTTGCGCCGGATTGGTCCGACGAGAAGGTGATGGCCGCGGTGACGCATCCGCGCGGCGCGCGGTCCATGTCCAGCCATTTGCAGAGCAGACTGGGACTTACGGGTGTCAAGGCGGGCCTGCTGCGAGAATGCGCCAGCGCCGACGACTTCAAAGACCCGGCGCGCCTGGGCCGGCGGATCAAGGCGCTGCCGCTGACGCTGCGGCGGCCCCGGCCGATCGATGAGGCAATCAGCACCGCCGGCGGGGTGTCGTTCGACGGGCTGACCGCCGGCTTGATGCTCGCGGCCGTGCCGGGCGTCTTCTGTGTCGGGGAGATGCTGGATTGGGAGGCGCCGACGGGCGGCTACCTGTTGACGGCCTGCATGGCCAGCGGCGCCTTTGGCGCGGCCGGCGTCATCGATTTCCTGAACGGGCGCCCGTAATCGGAGACCCTGCGCGGGCCGCCCTACGCGGGCCGCCGCACTGGGGGCGTCACGAGCCTGACGGATGCGGCGCCATGGTGGCCATCGGCGCCCGCGGCGCGAGGTCGCCGACGACGTGGCCTACAACCGGGGGCGTGCCCTCCGGCTGGGAGATGATGCCGATGACGCGGGTGATGGCGCTGGCCGGAACGGCCGTGCCGTGCGCGGGATCCTGCACCAATTGCCAGATCGTGGCGTTGGCCATGCCGGTGTCGCCCTCGGTGAGATCGAGGTTGTCCAGGCAGTTGCGCGCAAAGGACGACCAATCCGAGGCGCTACACGGCAGTCCGTGGGACGTGGCCAGGCGCGCGAGAGCCAGCGGCGCGTCAGCCTGACTGGCGGCGTGCTGCGCGGCGGTGCCCAGCGTAACGTCCAGGGACAGCAGGCGGAGAAACTCTACGACGTTATCCGTGCTCATCTTGTGGTCTCCTTCGGGGGGCTGTTCTGATCGATCGCCGGTGAGGGGGGCTGATTGCCTGGTGTTCAACCGGGACCTTGTCCCAGCATCGACACCAGCGATTGCTTCAGGCGCGGCGAAAATATCGGCACCGTATGCGCGACGCCGCTGCGGTCGACGCCTTCTTTGAGTTGGACTGACTGCCCAAGGAAAATATCCGGCGCGGCGGCGGTTTCGTTATACCGCGCCAACAATTCATTGACCTGTTCCTGCGCGTCTTCGAGGGTGCTGCTGTCAGCCAGCTTGCCCGCGGCATGCGCCTGCAGAATGCGATGCAGGTCGTCGATGAACAGCGCCAATGCGGCCTGTCCGCGACATTGCGGCTGCTCCCAGCCCCAGCGTTGCGGGCCGGCGCCGGCGGTTTGCGATGCGTGTGTCTTCGTCATGTGCGCATCCTAATCCATTGGCGGCAAATGCGCGACAGGCGGAAATGCCACTTTTGTGTGACCGGCGCGTAAGGGTGGTGACGGTTTTCCTTCGGCGTTGTTACAGGTTTCGGCCCGTCCCGGCATCTGCGCAAATCGCGGCCCTTGAGGTATGCTGGGCTTCGGTTCCATGCCCAGACAGGAGAAGTCCATGAAGAACAGAGTCTTTCTCGTCATGTTGCTTTCGATTGCTGCGCTTTCGGCGGGATGCAATACCGTCGCCGGCGCCGGAAAAGATATCCAGCGTGGCGGAGAAAAGATCGAACAGGCTGCTGAAAAGAAGTAGGGCGGCGCACGCCGCTGCCGCCATGACGGCCCCAGGCCACGCGAGAAATGTAAACGGCATTTCGGGCGTGGCCTTTTTGCAGCCGCTGGCATAATCGCGAAAGTCCGAATAGCAATGGCGGGAAGAATCATGCGCAAGTCTGTGTGGGTGGGTGTAACGTTGGCGGCCATGCTGGCCGGTTGCGCCAGCACCGGGGTCTACGAGTCCGAAACCGCAAAGAAGGAAACCTTCAGCGTCGACACCAATTACCAGGCGGCCTTCCGCCGCGCCGGTGAATACGTGCGCGCGTGCCACACGCAGGTCCAGCACCCCTATGGCGTGTCCTATGCATGGCGCCACACCCTGGGCGAGAAAGGCGCGCCGGACGAAATCCAGCTCTACAAGGTCGGCCAGCCCGCCACGGTGCTGGAGCTGATTTCGGCGGAGGCCGATGGGCCCGCCAACGCCAAGGTCACGGTGACGGTGCTGGGCGAAGGGCGCTGGGACGAGGCCGAGATCGAAGCGGCGCGCAAGTCGATCCAGAGCGCCACGCCGGTTTGCCGTAGCGCCCGCGGCGGCTGACCCATGGATCCTCGCACCCAGCAGATCCGCGCCAGCGGCATGGCTTTTGCGCTGTTTTCGGGTGCGTTCCGGTTTCTCGGGTGGCTGAACGGGGGCGCAGCCCTGATCCTGGTCGGATTTTCATTGGGGATCGTGGGCGCCGACATCGCCGCGCCCGACCTGCAGATTCCCCTGCTGCTCTTTCTGGCCGGCCTGCTGCTGGCCTGCCTGGGCGTGGTGTTTGCCTATCTGGCGCAGGTCAGCCTGTTGCGTCAGGGCTACACCGGACACCTGACGCGCGGCCATTGGCCTGCGCAGCTGTTGGCCGTGCTGTGTTACCTGGCAAGCGCGCTGGCGTTCTGCGGCGCGTGCTGGCTTGCGGCCGGGCAGGCGGTTACGGATGCGCCGCAGGCTGCGGTGTACGCGCAACGCTGAAAATACTCGGGTTAACCCGAGTGCGCAAAATTGTTGGACTTGTGTAGTTGCACGGAATAATATGCGCACTGCGTATATAACTCCTCTTCTTGGGGCCCGTCATGAGCATCTCCCAGCAAGCCTTTCTGCGCGACGCCATGCGCCGCCTCAACCTCACCCGCGACGTGTTCGCGACCCGCATCGGCGTCAAGCGCCGCGCCCTCGATACCTGGCTGTTGCCAGAGGGCTCGCAGGAGTTCCGCGCCATGCCGGAAGTGGTGCAGCGATTCGTCAGTGAGATCGTGCAGAACGGCGTTTTGCTGGAAAAATATACGCAAAGCGTACAAGACGGTCCCCTGCGTGACCGCATTGCCGTCGAAGGCAAGCACCAATTGCTGTCGGTGGACCAGTTCACGCGCGATTCCGTGGAAGACCTGTTCCGCGTGGCCGACATGATGCAGCCCATCGCGCGCCGCCAGAAGGTGTCGCGCGTTCTGGAAGGCGCCGTGCTGGGCAACCTGTTCTTCGAGGCCAGCACCCGCACGCGGGTCAGCTTCGGATCCGCATTCTGCCGCCTGGGCGGTTCCGTCTGCGACACGACCGGCTTCACGTTTTCCTCGATGGCCAAGGGCGAGTCCATTTACGACACCAGCCGCGTCATGAGCGGCTACGTCGACGCCATGGTGATCCGCCACCCCGACCAGGGTTCGGTCGCCGAATTCGCTCGGGCAACGAACATTCCCGTGGTCAACGGCGGCGACGGCCCCGGCGAGCACCCCAGCCAGGCCCTGCTGGATCTCTACACCATCCTGACCGAGTTTTCGCGCCTGGGTAAGTTGCTGGACGGCGCGCACATTGCCATGGTCGGCGACCTGAAGTATGGCCGCACCGTGCACTCGCTCATCAAGCTGATGGCGCTGTACAAGAACGTGAAATTCTCGCTGGTGTCGCCCAAGGGCCTGGAGATGCCGACCTACGTCGTCGAGCAGGCCAGCCGCAACGGCAACATCATCGAACAGAAGTCCTCCCTGGCCGAAGGCCTGGCGGGCGCCGACGTGATCTACGCGACGCGCGTGCAGAAAGAGCGCTTCGCCAACGAAGAGAATGAAGGCTACACGCCGGACTTCCAGATCAACCGCGCCATCATCGACGCCTATTGCAGCCCCGAGACGATCGTGATGCATCCGCTGCCGCGCGACAGCCGGCCGGGCGCCAACGACCTGAGCGTGGACCTGAACCATGATCCGCGCCTGGCGATCTTCCGCCAGACCGACAACGGCATTCCCATCCGCATGGCGATCTTCGCGGTGCTGCTGGGCGTGGAGGGCCTGGTGCAGCATTCGCTGCGCGACGTGACTTGGCAACATCCGTCGCACATCGGCCCGGATGATTCCGTCTTCCACGGCCTGGATTGACGGGGTCCGCCCGTGACGCGGCCGCGCCAGCGGCCTCGCCACGGAGAATTCAAGCATAATCCGCCCTGGTTTTCAGGCGCGTGCCCCAACCGCGCGCGCAGGCAGTTCTTGGGCGGATGAGCTTATGTCTTCGAGCAGTACCGGTGTTCCTCCTTCTCCGGCCGGCGTCGCTGCGCCCAGCGGCCAGGATTGCTACCTGAGCGCGTCCAACGCGCAAGCCTGGGAAGCCGTCTATCAGTCGGTCGATCCTTATACGCGCGGGCAGGTCGCGGCGGTGGTGGCCGACAGCGCGACGCAACTGGTGGACGCCTTTTATTCCACCTTGCTCGCCGATGCCGAGGCGGGGCCGCGGCTCTCCCATGAAATCGTCTCGACCCGCCTGCACAGCGGGATGAAGCATTGGCTGCACGGCCTGCTCTGTGTGCGCGACCAGGGCGATATCGACGTCCTGATGGCCACGCAGAAGAAGGTCGGCGAGGTCCATGCGCGCGTCCACATTCCGATCCATCTGGTGATGGCCGGCGCCCGCGTCCTGAAGAACGAGATCGCTCAACGCCTGCGCGCCAGCGACCTGGACGGCAAGGCCGCATCCGTGGCGACGCAATATGTCTGCAATCTCTTCGACCTCGCGATCGAGCAGATGAGCCGCGCCTTCATGCGCGACATCAACCGCGGGGCCCGCAACGACGAGGCCTATCGGCTCTTCGCGTTGGGACAGAACATATCTACCGAGCGGGAACGGCAACGGGCCGCGCTGCTCGAATGGAGCCAGGCGGTGCTGATCGCCCTGCATTACCGGACGCCCGAGCAGGCGCTGCCGCGCCTGGCCGCATCCGAATTCGGCCTGTGGCTGCAGCACAAGGGCGCGGTGCTCTTCGAGAGCGCCCCGGCCCTGCGCCAGATCATGGACGCCGTGGCTCGCCTGGACGACACGGTGCTGCCCCGGATGATGCACGGCGACGCGCCGGGGCAAGGCTCGCTGCCGGACCAGGTGCGGGAACTGCAGGAGCTGGTGGCGCGCATCAAGCATCTGCTCAATGGTCTGTTCGACATGGTGGCCGAGATCGAAAGCGGCAGCGATCCGCTCACCAACGTGCTCAACCGGCGTTTCCTGCCGTCGGTCATCGGGCGCGAGATCTCGATTGCGCGGCGCCAGCGCTCGGACTTTTCGGTGCTGTTGCTGGACATCGATCACTTCAAGGCCATCAACGACGAGTACGGCCATTCGGGCGGCGACCAGATTCTGCGCCAGTTCGCCGAGCTGGTGCACCAGACCTGTCGCTCGAGCGACTTCGTGTTCCGATATGGCGGCGAAGAGTTTCTCGTCGTGCTGGTGGACACCGGAGGAGAGGCGGCGCTCGCCGCCGCCAAAAAGCTCAACGCCGAGATCCGTCGGCACCGCTTCACGATTGCCGAGTCTGGCGCGCTGCCCGTGACGGCCAGCATTGGCGTGGCGACTTTCGATGGGCATCCCGACTACGCCTATCTGATCGATCGCGCCGACCAGGCGCTGTACCGCGCCAAGCAGGCCGGCCGCGACCGCAGCGTCGCCGCATGAAGAAGGGCCGCCCCGAAAAGGGCGGCCCTGTGCATGTCCACGCGGGGGAAGGATCAGACCTTCTTTTCGCCGCCCAGCGCTTCGACCAGCTCGGCCATCATCTTGGCCAGCTCGCCGGTCATGAGCATCATGTCGGAATCGAACTTCTCGTCGTCGTTCGCGGCGATGCCTTCGTTGCCTTCCTTCAGCACGTCCAGCGGCGCAACGCGCTTGACGTCCAGTCCCTCGGTCAGCACGAATGACACGCGGTCGGCCCAGGTCATGGCCAGGCGGGTGCACTGCTTGCCCGACTGGATGTGACGGCGCACGTCATCGGCATCGATGGAGTGCTTGACGTAGCGGATCGCCGCGCCGCTTTCGCCGGACGAGCGCAGTTCGGTGTCCTGGTCGATGGTGAAGTTGGTCGGGGCCTCGTCTTCGGCCAACCAGCCGGTCATGGCCGAGGCGGGCGATTGGGCCACGTACAGGTTTTCCAGCGGGAAGGGATCGACGCACTTGGCCAGCAGGCCGATGACTTCGTCGGCCTTGGCCGAGGCGGCCGCGTCGATGACCAGCCAGTTGTTCTTCGGGTCGATCCACACGCGCGTGTCGCGATACACGCTGAAGGCGCGCGGCAGGAGCTCGTCCGTGACGCGTTCCTTGATTTCCTTCATCTGCTTGCGGCCCGGCTTGTAGCCTTGCTGCTCTTCGATCTCCTGGGCGCGCGCCTTGGCGACCTGGTTGATCACGGTGCCGGGCAGAAGCTTCTTTTCCGCGCGCAGACTAAGCAGTATCTGGCCATTGACCTCGTGGGCAAGCCCGCCGTTTTCGCGCGGAGGAACCCATCCGAGGCTTTGCATTTCCAGGTTGTTGCCGGCTTGGTAGGCATGCCGCGCCAGCGTTTCTTCAAGCTGTTCGCCCGTCAGAGTCCAGGGCGAGGAGAGGCGATAAATCTTGAGATTCTTGAACCACATGAGCGTCGGCCAAAAGGGTTGATTCTATACGACGCGGCCGCTTTGCCGAAGCGGCTTGACGCGTCGGCAACAGGCGACACGTTCTGTCACTGACACGGGTCGGCCTATCCGGTAATGTCCGGCGCACCAGCGTGCACTTGGAGAGAAAACATGAAAATCATTGGCGCGATCCTGATCGTCCTGGGCGTGGCCGCCCTGGCGTACAAGGGCTTCAGCTACAAGTCCGAGGAAACGGTCCTGCAGATCGGTTCCGTGAAGGCAACCGCGGAAACCGAGAAGTCGGTGCCGATCCCGACCTGGGCAGGTATTGCCGCCATCGTGGCGGGCGTGGTGGCGATCGGCGTGGGCATGCGTCGATGATCGACACCGGCCGCCAGGCCGGCTGCGAGGATCGAGGCTAGATGGTGGCGGCTGCGTTTGCGGCCGCCATTCTTTTGCGCGGGCCAAAAAAAGCGGCCCGGCTCAGTGAAGAGTCGGGCCGGTACGGGAGCACGCAATACCGCGTCATAAAAGGCTCGCGGGGAACGCGGTATCGGTGTCAGAACACCAGCCCTGCAATCGTCTGACAGGGGGATCAATCGTCAGGCAATCTTGCGCAAGGCCGTAATCTGAGCGCTCAGTCTACCGGCGCCGGTCTGACATGGTCCTGAAAGTGGGGCGCAAAAAAAAAGCTCCATAAGGAGCTTTTGAAAGGCCGGGCAGGCGCAGCAGTCCCGCCCGGCGGGGGATGGTCTATCAGGTGTTGATGTCGTTGTCCTTGGATTCGCGCACGAAGAGCGTGCCGATGACCAGGGTCATGACCGCGATGATGATCGGATACCACAGGCCATCGTAGATGTTGCCGGTGGCCGCCACCACCGCGAATGCGACGGGAGGCAGGAAGCCGCCGAACCAGCCGTTGCCGATGTGGTACGGCAGGCTCATCGAGGTGTAGCGGATGCGCGTCGGGAACATTTCGACCAGCATGGCGGCGATGGGGCCGTACACCATGGTCACGAACAGGACCAGGATGGTCAGCAGCACCACGACCATGACGCTGTTGGTCTGGGCGGGGTCGGCCTTGGCCGGGTAGCCGTGGCTGCGGATGGCTGCCGTCAGCGCCTTGTCGAGTTCAGCGGCCTTGGCCTTGAATTCGGCCGGGGCCATCGATTTGCCGTCGAACGACGCGAACTCATCGTTGCCGATCTTCACGCGCGCCACCGAGCCGGCGGGGGCCGCTTCGTTGCGGTAGTTCACCGAGTTGCGGGCCATGAACGACTTGACCACGTCGCACGAGCTGGTGAACGACGCCGTGCCCACCGGGTTGAACTGGAACGAGCAGGTGCTGGGATCGGCGATCACCGTGACCGGCGCGGTGGCTTGCGCCTTTGCCAGCGCCGGATTGGCGAAGTGCGTGAGGCCCTGGAAGATCGGGAAGTAGGTCGCTGCGGCGATCAGGCAGCCCGCCATGATGATGGGCTTGCGGCCGATCCTGTCGGACAGCGCGCCGAACACCACGAAGAACGGCGTGCCGATCAGGAGCGCAATGGCGATCATGATGTTGGCGGTGTTGGCGTCGACCTTCAGCGTCTGCGTCAGGAAGAACAGGGCATAGAACTGGCCCGTGTACCAGACCACGGCCTGGCCGGCGGTCAGGCCAAGCAACGCCAGCAGCACGACCTTCAGGTTCTTCCATTGGCCGAACGATTCGGCGATCGGCGCCTTGGAGCCCTTGCCTTCTTCCTTCATGCGCTTGAAGGTGGGGGATTCGTTCAGTTGCAGCCGGATCCACACCGAGATGCCCAGGAGCACCACCGAGATCAGGAACGGAATGCGCCAGCCCCAGGCCTTGAACTCGTCTTCGCCCATGAACGTGCGGATGCCCAGGATGACCAGCAGCGACAGGAACAGGCCCAGCGTTGCGGTGGTCTGGATCCACGACGTGTAGAAACCGCGGCGTCCGTGCGGGGCGTGCTCGGCGACGTAGGTGGCCGCGCCGCCGTATTCGCCGCCCAGTGCCAGGCCTTGCAGCAGGCGCAGGATGATCAGGATGGCGGGGGCCGCCAGGCCGATGCTGGCGTAGCTGGGCAGGATGCCCACGAGGAACGTGGACAGGCCCATGATCACGATCGTGACCAGGAAGGTGTACTTACGTCCGACCAGGTCGCCGAGCCGGCCAAACACCAGCGCGCCGAAAGGACGCACCGCGAAACCGGCCGCGAAGGCCAGCAGCGCGAAGATGAACCCCGCGGTGGGATTTACGCCAGAGAAAAAGTGTTGGGCAATGATGGCCGCGAGCGAGCCATACAGATAAAAGTCATACCACTCGAACACCGTGCCGAGCGATGACGCGAAGATGACCTTGCGCTCCTCCTTGGTCATCGGACGCGGTTCCGCGGATGGACCGCGGCCTGCCATGGTAGTTGTGCTCATGATGTCTCCTCGTTTTTGGCCGGCGGTTTTCCGCCGTGCATCACCCTCCGCCGGCGGGGCCGACATCGAGCTATGCGTCACATTGCGGGGCGACGCTGACGAGGTTCTGACGGGACCCTTACTTGAATCTTAAAATTGAAACAAATAGTAAGCTTCCCTGGGGAGGGCTAGGGATAGTCCTTAGCCTTCCAGCGGCTCGGAAGCGGGGGAGTACAGGGGGAAAGCGACCCGGATCCGGGTCCCGGGCAGGTCGGAATATTCGGTGGGATGGTCGCCGATCACAACCGTCGCCCGGTGCTTCTGGGAGATCTCGCGCACGATGGCCAGGCCCAGGCCGCTGCCATCGGACGACGTGCCCAGCACGCGATAGAAGCGGTCGAACACGCGCTCGCGCTCGTCGGGCGGGATGCCCGGGCCCGAGTCCTCGACCTCGAGCACACCCTGGCCCTCGGCCTGCAGCACGCGCACGGTGATGTGGCCGCCGCTGGGCGTGTAGCGCAAGGCGTTGTCCACCAGGTTGTTGAGCAGTTCGGCCAGCAGCAGGGGGTTGCCATTGATTTCGACCGGGGTATCCGAGCCCTCGAAGCCCAGATCGGTGCTGAGCGACAGCGCCAGCGGGACCCAGTGCATGGTCTGTTCGTAGGCGATGGCGTTGATGTCGGTGCGCGTCAGGCCGATGGCGCTGGGATTTTCTGCGCGCGCCAGCAGCAGCAACTGGTTGACGAGCCGCGTCGCGCGTTCCGAGCCGGTCACCAGTTGGCGCAGGCTGGATTGCATTTCCTCGGGGCTGGCATCGCGCAGCGCCAGTTCGGCCTGCGTGCGCAATCCGGCCAGCGGCGTTTTCAGTTGGTGCGCGGCGTCGGCCACGAAGCGGCGCTGCGCCTGCACGTTGGCGGACAGGCGGTCCAGCAGGTCGTTCATGGCCGCGACCAGCGGCGCGATCTCGGACGGCGCGGCGCGCTCGTCAATGGGCGAGAGGTCGTCGGGCCGCCGCGCCCGCAGCCGCTGCTGCAGCGCATTCAGTGGCGCGACCCCGCGCGACAGGCCGAACCAGACCAGCAGCACGGCGATGGGCAGCACCACGAACTGCGGAATGATCACGCCCTTGATGATGTCGTTGGCCAACTGCGTGCGCTTTTCGACGGTCTCGGCCACGATCAGCAGCGCGGGCTGCGTGCCGGGCAGGTGCAGGTCCACCCACGTGAACGCAAGCCGGATGCCGAAGCCGCGCAGCGTGTCGTCTTCGTACTGCACCTCGCCCGGCCTGGGCTGTCCCACGGTGGTCGGCAAGGGCAGCGCGCGGTCGCCGCCCAGGTATTCGCCCCGGCTGCCCAGCGCCAGCCAGAACACGCTGTCGGTCTCGTCGGCGCGCAACACGTCGCGCGCGGCATCGGTCATTTTCAGCACCGCGCGCCCGTCCTGGGCGTGGACCTGCCGGGTCAGGACGTGCAGGTTGTTGGCCAGCGCGCGGTCATACGGGACGTTGGCGATGTTCTGCGCGACCACGTACGTGATGGCGACGCTCATCGGCCAGAGGAGAAACAGGGGCGCCAGCATCCAGTCCAGGATCTCGCCCAGCAGCGAACGCTGCGGGGGCGCGAAGCTCGGGCCCTTGGACCCGGCTTGCATGATATCCAGGGCTTCCTGGTTGAGCGGCTCCGGCGAGGGCTCAGCTTGCGAGGTACGCCGCACCCTGGTCCCGCTCAAGACAGTAGCCCAGGCCGCGCACGGTGACGATCTTCACGCCGCTGGGTTCGAGCTTCTTGCGCAGGCGATGCACGTAGACCTCGATGGCGTTGGTGCTGACTTCCTCTCCCCACTCGCAGAGGTGGTCCACGAGCTGGGTCTTGCTGACCATGCGACCGCTGCGGGTCAGGAGGATTTCGAGCAGGCTGACCTCCCGCGCCGACAGGTCCAGCGTCTGGTCGTCCACGATGGCGACGCGGCCGGTCTGGTCGAACAGCAGTCGGCCGTGCTTGATCATGGTGGCGCCGCCGCCCGCGCCGCGCCGGGTCAACGCCCGGACGCGGGCTTCGAGCTCGGACAGCGCAAAGGGTTTGGCCATGTAGTCGTCCGCGCCCAGGTCCAGGCCCTTGACGCGCTGCTCGATGCTGTCGGCGGCGGTCAGGATGAGGACGGGCAGGGCGGAATTGCGGGCGCGCAGGCGGCGCAGCACTTCCAGTCCCGCCAGTTGCGGCAGGCCGAGATCCAGGATGAGCAGATCGAAGGCCTGGGCGGCCAGCGCGGAATCCGCGGCGAGCCCGTCGCGCACGGCGTCGACGGCATAGCCGTTGTGGCGCAACGAGCGGGACAGGCCGTCGGCCAGGATGCTGTCGTCTTCGGCGATCAGGATACGCATGGGCTGCTGCAAGAATGAAACCCGCCGCGCTTTCCGCCGCTGGGCGGCGCGCTTTCCGCCTGGGGCGGCCCGGCGGCGGAAAAAGGGGAAAATACCGGGATCGCTCTGGATTCTGTCATATGGCGCGGGGCTTGCCACTCAGGGTATACGTGCAAAAGACTGGCACACTGGGTTTTTGTCCAGTACAATCCGATGCCATAATCTGATCCGTAGCTCAAGGCGCCGACGGAACCGTCCGCTCCGGCCGCCAGATTCGACCGTCTGACTTCGCTGTCAGAACCGCATTTTCCCGACTTCCAGATACGTTACAGACAGGACTCCTCATGGACGACAAAACCACCAAGGCCGCCGCTTCGGAAAAGGCCAAGGCGCTTGCCGCGGCGCTTTCGCAGATCGAAAAGCAGTTCGGCAAGGGCTCGATCATGCGCTACGGCGACAACGAGGTCTCGCACGACATCCAGGTGGTCTCCACGGGCTCTCTCGGTCTGGACATCGCGCTGGGCGTCGGCGGCCTGCCGCGCGGCCGTGTGGTCGAAATCTACGGTCCGGAATCGTCGGGCAAGACCACCCTCACGCTGCAGGTGGTCGCCGAAATGCAGAAGCTGGGCGGCACCTGCGCCTTCGTCGACGCGGAACACGCCCTGGACGTCCAGTACGCCTCCAAGCTGGGCGTCAACCTGGCCGACCTGCTGATCTCGCAGCCGGACACGGGCGAACAGGCGCTGGAAATCACCGATGCGCTGGTGCGCTCCGGTTCGGTCGACCTGATCGTCGTCGACTCGGTGGCTGCCCTGGTGCCCAAGGCTGAAATCGAAGGCGAAATGGGCGATTCGCTGCCCGGCCTGCAGGCGCGCCTGATGAGCCAGGCGCTGCGCAAGCTCACCGCCACCATCAAAAAGACCAACTGCATGGTCATCTTCATCAACCAGATCCGGATGAAGATCGGCGTCATGTTCGGCAACCCCGAAACCACCACCGGCGGCAACGCGCTCAAGTTCTACGCGTCCGTGCGCCTGGACATCCGCCGCATCGGCTCCATCAAGAAGGGCGATGAGGTCGTCGGCAACGAAACCCGCGTCAAGGTCGTCAAGAACAAGGTCGCGCCGCCGTTCAAACAGGCCGAGTTCGACATCATGTACGGTGCCGGCATCTCGCGCGAAGGCGAAATCATCGACCTGGGCGTGGCCGCCAACGTGGTCGACAAGTCCGGCGCCTGGTACAGCTACAACGGCAACCGCATCGGCCAGGGCAAGGACAACGTCCGTGAATACCTGAAAGAGCACAAGGACATGGCCATCGAAATCGAAAACCGTGTTCGCGAAAACCAGGGCATTGTCAGCCGCGCCGCCGAATTCGTGCCCACCGCGGAAGACGCCGCCGAGTAACCGGGGCGCTTCACCGGCCGCAAGCCCGCTTGCGGCCGAGACCCCTTGCCGTTCCTCATGCGGGATCGGCGAACTGCGGCAGGCGCCTGGACGGGCCTGCCGTTTTGCATTGTGTACAGCAAGCAGGAACGCGCATGAGCTGGAAATCGACTCCCGCGTCAGCCGAGCGCCTACGCGCCAAGCTGGATGACGAATTCGAAACGGTCGCCAAACCGCAAGGCTTGCGGCGCACCTCCGATGCGCGTCTGCCGCGCGAGCCCGCCGTTGTGGCGGACGACGCTGCCGATGATTGCGCCCCTGTCTGGCAACGCAGCTCCGAACAACGCAGCGCAGGTCGTCCGCGACGCGCCGAGTCGGACGGCGACGACGCGACACCCGCTGACGGCAGGCCGGCCCGCAAAGGGCCATCGCTGAAGATGCGGGCGGTGGGCTATCTGTCGCGGCGCGAACATGCGCGCGAAGAACTGGCTCGCAAGCTTGCGCCCCACGCTGAAGATCCCGATGAAGTCGCCACCGTGCTCGATGCGCTCGAAAAAGAGGGCTGGCTGTCCACTGAACGCTTCGCGCAAAGCCTGGTCCATCGGCGCGCTTCGCGCCAAGGGGCGGCGCGCATCGTGCAGGAACTGCGCCAGCACGGCGTCGATGACAACCAGGTCGCCGAACTGCGCGACCAGCTTCGCGCCACCGAATACGACCGGGCGCTGGAAGTCTGGAAAAAGCGCTTCGGCGCCAAGCCCGACGACCGCACGGCCTACGCCAAGCAGGCGCGGTTTCTGGCCAGCCGCGGTTTCGCGCACGACGTGATCCGGCGCATCCTGGGCGAGGGCGACGAAGACTGACGCCGGCTCCCGCATGGGCCGGCGCCCGCAGGCCGAAGCAAGTCCCGCTATTTCGCCGACTTGATCCCCGACAGGGTCTTGAAGCACACGTCGCGGGTGATGGTCAGGAACTCGTCGATGTACGAGGCATCCGTGTCCTCGCTGCGCACGGTGGCATACAACGTGCGCCACACGCCCTGCGGGCCCAGGCGGCAAAGCCGCAGCCATCCCTGGTTCATGTATTCGGTGAGCGCCCAGTTGGGCAGGGCCGCCACGCCCCGGTTACTGGCGACGAGCTGCGCGATGATGGGCGTCAGCTCCGCCTTGCGGATCGCGGCGGGCTCCACGTCCGCCGGGTCCAGGAAGGCCGTGAAGACGTCCAGGCGCTGCTTGTCCACCGGGTAGGTGATCAGCGTCTGGTCCGCCAGTTGCTCCGGCATGACGAACTTGCTGGCGGCCAGCGGATTGGATTCGGACACCGCCAGCACCAGCTCGTACTTGAAGAGCGGCAGGTATTCCACCGCGTCCAGCGGTTGCGGGTCCGACGTGATGACCAGGTCCAGGTCGCCGCGCACCAGCGCGGGCAGCGGGGCAAAAGAGAACGCCGCGGACAGGTCCAGGGCCACATCGGGCCATTGGACGCGAAAGGCGTCCAGCGCCGGCATCAGCCACTGGAAGCAGGAATGGCAATCGATCGCCAGGTGCAGCCGTCCGGTGCGCCCGGCCGCCAGGCGCTGCAGGTCGCGTTCGGTGGCGCGGATGCGGGGGAGAACCTCGTCGGCCAGAGCCAGCACGCGCAGGCCGGCGGTGGTCAGCCGCGCTGGGCGGGTCCGGCGATTCAGCAAGGGCGTGCCCAGCCGGGTTTCGAGGTCGCGCAGTTGGTGGGATAGGGCCGATTGCGTCAGGTGCAGGCGCTCGGCGGCTTCCTGGAGACTGCCGCCTTCGCGGATGGCGGTCAGCGTTTCGAGATGGCGGACTTCTAGCATGAGGGTGCGATCATTTCGGGCGTTCGAACCGGATCCCGGCAGGGGAGGGAGGCTGCGGGCTCCGGGCCAGGACAGGTTGGCGTTCTCGCTAGTTTATGAGATTTTTTCATCTTATGAATGTAGACATTGATTTTGATTCATTTTGATTTGGCCTCAGAATGATCGTCACTTGAACAAAATTTGTCGAATGGCGGTATTCACATGACTACGATTCATAATTTGGGGTTCCCCCGCATCGGCGCCCAGCGCGAACTCAAGCGCGCGGTCGAGGCCTACTGGGCTGGCAGGCAGAGCGCCGAAGCGCTGGAAGAAACGGGCCGCGAATTGCGCGCCCGGCATTGGAAGCTGCAGGCCGCCACCGGCATGAAGTTCGTGCCGGTGGGCGATTTCGCCTGGTACGACCAGATCCTGGAGTGGACGACGCTGCTGGGCGCGGTGCCCGCGCGCTTTGGCCAGAAAGACAATGAGCCGGTCTCGCTGGATACGCTGTTCCGCATGGGCCGCGGCCGCGCCCCGTCCGGCAACCCGGCCGCCGCGTGCGAAATGACGAAGTGGTTCGACACCAACTATCACTACATCGTCCCCGAGCTGGTGCCCGGGCAGACCTTCCGCATCGCGCGCGAATCCCTGTTTGAACAGGTCAATGAAGCCCGGGCGCTGGGGCTGGAGGTCAAGCCGGTGATCCCCGGACCTCTGACCTGGCTGTATCTGGGCAAGGGCGACGCCTTTGCCGATGGCGCCGCCGACGCCGGCAAGCTGCAACTCCTGGCGACGCTGCTGCCGGTGTATGAGGAAGTGCTGGCGCGCCTGGGCAAGTTGGGCGTGCAGTGGGTGCAGATCGACGAGCCCATCCTGGCGCTGGACCTGCCGCAGGCCTGGCGCGAGGCGTTCCTGCAGTCCTATGCCACGCTGTCCGCAAGCCCCGTGAAGCTGCTGGTCGCCACCTACTTCGACGGCCTGAAGGACAACCTGTCGACGGCGCAGGCCCTGCCGGTGGCCGGTCTGCATGTGGACCTGGTGCGCGCGCCCGAACAATTGGCTGAGGTGGTTGCCGGTCTGAATGACGGGCAGGTCCTGTCCGCGGGCATCATCAATGGACGCAACATCTGGCGCACCGACCTGGACGCCGCCATCGCCACGCTGGCGCCGATCGCACGCCAGTTGGGCGACCGTCTGTGGCTGGCGCCTTCTTGCTCGCTGCTGCATGTGCCCGTCGACCTGGACAACGAAACCGAGCTGGACGCCGAGCTCAAGAGCTGGCTGTCCTTTGCCACCCAGAAGCTGGATGAACTGAGCCTGCTGGGCCGTGCGCTGGCCAACGCCACCGATCCGTCGGTGCAGGAGGGCCTTGTCCGGCAGCGCGCCGCCCTGGCCGCCCGCCGCGCCTCCACCCGCATCCATAATCCGGCCGTCGCGCAGCGCATGGCCGCGGCCGCGGGCGTGTCGCGCGACCGCGCGCCGTTCGCCGCCCGCATCGCTCACCAGCAAGCGCAACTGGGCCTGCCGGCCTATCCGACCACCACGATCGGCTCCTTCCCGCAGACCGCCGAGATCCGCGCGCTGCGCCGCGACTGGAAGGCTGGCGCGCTGACCGATTCCGCCTACGAGAGCGCGATCCGCAAAGAGATCGAGGAAGTCATCCGCTTCCAGGAGAAGGTGGGCCTGGACGTGCTGGTCCACGGCGAACCCGAGCGCAACGACATGGTGGAGTATTTCGGCGAGCTGCTGGCCGGTTTCGCCTTCACCAAAAACGGCTGGGTGCAGAGCTATGGCTCGCGCTGCGTGAAGCCGCCGATCATCTTCGGCGACGTCGCCCGGCCCGCGCCCATGACGGTGGGGTGGTCGTCCTATGCGCAATCGCTGACCGACAAGCCGGTCAAGGGCATGCTGACCGGCCCGGTCACCATCCTGCAGTGGTCCTTCGTGCGCGACGACCAGCCGCGCGAGCAGACCTGCCGGCAACTGGCGCTGGCCCTGCGCGATGAGGTGATTGACCTGGAAGCTGCCGGCATCAGCGTGATCCAGATCGACGAGCCCGCCATCCGCGAAGGCCTGCCGCTGCGCCGCGCCGATTGGCAGGCCTACCTGGACTGGGCCGTGGACTGCTTCCGCCTGTCGACCGCCGGCGTGCGCGAGGAAACGCAGATCCACACCCACATGTGCTATTCGGAGTTCAACGACATCATCGAATCCATCGCGGCGATGGACGCGGACGTGATCACGATCGAAACGTCCCGCTCCAACATGGAGCTGCTCAAGGCGTTCGAGGACTTCCGCTACCCGAACGACATCGGTCCGGGGGTGTACGACATCCATTCGCCGAACGTACCCGAGGTGAGCTGGATGGTGGACCTGATGAACAAGGCCGCCGCCCGGCTGCCCAAGGAGCGTCTGTGGGTCAACCCCGACTGCGGCCTGAAGACGCGCGCCTGGCCCGAAACGCAGGCCGCGCTGATCGGCATGGTGCAGGCGGCCCGCGCACTGCGCGAAGCGGCCTGACGCTCGTCCGGCCCCGGCCCGGCGCCCGAGCCGGGCATCCCAACCCCGACGGCCGCCCCCGACGGCCCACCCAGAAACCCGGCTCGCGCCCCAGGCGCCAGCCGGGTTTCGCGCCATGGAACCGTATCCGGGCCGCCAGGAAACACCGGCCGGCCAATTAATACGATTGTTGCGTGGCGGCCTGCGCTATACTTTGAAGGTTTTGTTGCCGCGCACCATTTGCGCAGGCCATCTTTGCCCCGCAGGCCCCACGCATGCCCTTGCCACCGCCGGATTGTCCTCGCCAACCGCTGCATACGCGTTCCATACGTGTGCAGTCGTACGCGCGCGATGACGGCAACTGGGATCTGGAAGCCGAGCTTATCGACGTCAAGGCGTACGATTTTCCCAAGCGCGACGGCGAGATGTTCAAGGCCGGGCAACCCATCCACCACATGCTCCTGCGCATCACTATCGACGAGGAATTCTCGATCGTGGCGGCCCAGGCCGTCTATGACGCGGCGCCTTATGGCGAGCATTGCAAGGCCATCGAGCCGGCGTACACTGACCTGATCGGCATGAACCTCCTCAAGGGGTTCCGTCGCCAGGTCAAGGAGCGGTTCGGGCATGTGGAAGGCTGTACGCACATGACCGAACTGTCGCAGGTGCTTCCCACCGCGGCGGTCCAGACCATGGCCAACCGCCGGCGGCAGGAAATCAACCCGAACCGGCGTCCATTCCAACTGGACGGCTGCCATGCGCTCAGCACTGGCGGCCCTGTGGTGGCTGAGCATTATCCCGAGTGGTACACCGGGGGTAGCGCTGAGGCATCGGCCGAGTCGTCCTCCGATTCACCTTCTTTTTCTCATACGTCCTGACAGGTAACACATGAAAATCCACGAGTATCAAGGCAAGGAACTGCTGAAGCAATTTGGCGTCCCCGTGCCGCGCGGGATCCCCGCTCTTTCCGTCGACGAGGCCGTGGCTGCCGCTGAAAAGCTGGGTGGACCGGTCTGGGTCGTCAAGGCACAGATCCACGCTGGCGGCCGCGGCAAGGGCGGCGGCGTCAAGCTGGCCCGCTCGCTGGATGACGTCCGCAAGCTGGCATCCGAAATCCTGGGCATGCAGCTGATCACGCACCAGACCGGCCCCGAAGGCCAGAAGGTCCGTCGCCTGTACATCGAAGACGGCGCCGACATCCAGAAGGAATACTACGTTTCGCTGGTCACCGACCGCGCCACGCAGAAGGTCGCCTTCATCGCCTCCAGCGAAGGCGGCATGGACATCGAGGAAGTGGCTCACTCCACCCCCGAAAAGATCATCACCGAATACATCGACCCGCTGACCGGCCTGTCCGCCGAGCAAGCCACCAAGATCGCCAACGCGATCGGCCTGCCCGCCGACTCGACCGCCCAAGCCGTGGACGTGTTCCAGAAGCTCTACAAGTGCTACATGGACACCGACGCCTCCCTGGTCGAAATCAACCCCCTGAACCGCGACAGCAAGGGCAACATCATCGCCCTGGACGCCAAGTTCAACTTCGACTCCAACGCCCTGTTCCGTCACCCGGAAATCGTCGCCTACCGCGACCTGGACGAAGAAGATCCCGCTGAAATCGAAGCCAGCAAGTTCGACCTGGCCTACATCCAGCTCGACGGCAACATCGGCTGCCTGGTGAACGGCGCCGGCCTGGCCATGGCCACCATGGACACCATCAAGCTGTTCGGCGGCGAGCCGGCCAACTTCCTGGACGTCGGCGGCGGCGCCACGGCCGAGAAGGTCACCGAAGCCTTCAAGATCATGCTGGCCAACAAGAGCGTCAAGGCCATCCTGGTCAACATCTTCGGCGGCATCATGCGCTGCGACGTCATCGCCGAAGGCGTGATCACCGCGTGCAAGGCCGTGAACCTGAACGTGCCGCTGGTCGTTCGCATGAAGGGCACGAACGAAGAACTCGGCAAGAAGATGCTGGCCGATTCGGGCCTGCCGATCATCAGCGCCGACACGATGGCCGAAGCCGCCACCCGCGTCGTAGCCGCCGTCAAGTAAAGAGAAAATCAAGGATTCACAATGTCGATTCTGATCAACAAGGACACCAAGGTCATCACCCAGGGCATCACGGGCAAGACGGGCCAGTTCCACACCCGCATGTGCCGTGAGTACGCCAATGGCAAGGCCGCCTTCGTGGCCGGCGTGAACCCCAAGAAGGCGGGTGAAGACTTCGAAGGCGTGCCGATCTTCGCGTCGGTCAAGGAAGCCAAGGCCGACACCGGCGCCACCGTGTCCGTCATCTACGTGCCGCCCGCGGGCGCTGCTGCCGCCATCTGGGAAGCTGTCGAAGCCGAACTGGACCTGGTGATCTGCATCACCGAAGGCATTCCCGTCCGCGACATGCTGGAAGTCAAGAACCGCATGAAGGCCAAGGGCAGCAAGACGCTGCTGCTGGGCCCGAACTGCCCGGGTCTGATCACCCCCGACGAAATCAAGATCGGCATCATGCCGGGTCACATCCACCGCAAGGGCCGCATCGGCATCGTCAGCCGTTCGGGCACCCTGACGTACGAAGCCGTGGCGCAAGTCACCGAACTGGGCCTGGGTCAATCCAGCGCTGTCGGTATCGGCGGCGACCCCATCAACGGCCTGAAGCACGTCGACGTGCTCAAGCTGTTCAATGACGATCCCGACACCGACGCCGTCATCATGATCGGCGAAATCGGCGGCCCGGACGAAGTCAACGCCGCCGAGTGGGCCAAGGACAACATGAAGAAGCCGGTCGTCGGCTTTATCGCTGGCGTCACCGCGCCTCCCGGAAAGCGCATGGGCCACGCCGGCGCGCTGATCTCCGGCGGCGCCGACACGGCCGACGCCAAGCTGGAAGTCATGGAAGCCTGCGGCATCCGCACCACGCGCAACCCCTCCGAAATGGGCAAGCTGCTCAAGTCGGTGCTGTAAGTTTCAGCATTGCGCTGCAAAAAGCCCGCTTCGGCGGGCTTTTTTTCGTCTGGATTTTTTAGCTTTTCCTAGGGTAATCCCGCGTCCAGGACGCGGTCGGGCCAATCATACGGAAAGCTGAACGAAACTATAATGAAAGAAATTTCGCACGTACCCAGCAAGAATGCCGTCGGGCTCGCACCAAGACGGTCAGTACGTTGTTTTCTTCATTTCATCCATTAATTTGGTTTTGTCCTAGGGGGATCACACCTAGGAAAGAGAGGCATGGAACTCAGTTCAGCGGCATTCTGGATCGCGTTGCTCCAGATCATTTGGGTCAACATTCTGCTATCAGGCGACAACGCCGTGGTTATTGCGCTGGCGGCGCGTTCACTGCCTCCGGCGCAACAGAAAAAAGCGATCGTGGTCGGTTCCGCCGCAGCGATCATCATGCGTATCGTGCTCACGCTCGTCGCGGCCAAGCTGTTGCTGCTGCCGTGGCTCAAGCTGATCGGCGCGCTGCTCCTGGTCTATATTGGCGTGACCTTGCTGCTGCCCGAAGGAGAAGAAGACGGTGCCGGCAAGTCGCATGGCAACCTGCTCACCGCCATCCGCACCATCATGATCGCCGACCTGGTCATGAGCCTGGACAACGTGGTGGCAGTGGCCGCCGCGGCAATGGGTGACACGACCTTGCTCGTGCTTGGTTTGGCAATCAGCATTCCCCTGGTTATCTTTGGCAGCACGTTGCTCTTGAAAGTCATTGAACGCTTCCCGCTCATCGTCTGGGTCGGCGCGGCGCTGCTGGGCTTCATTGCAGGCGAACTGCTGGTGGGCGATCCCGCATTGCAGGAACCCGTGGCGCGCATCGATGCCGCGTTGGGTGTGACACAGCACAGTTTCGCGCTGATGTCGGGCGCATTGGGTGCGGTGATGGTCCTGTTGATTGGTAAAGTTTTGCTGATGCGTCAGAAAGCTGACTGAAAGCTGAACTACAATAATATGTTTTTCTGAAATTTCCTGCCGTGCGCAAGCACGGCAGGAGCGGCCGGGCCGGGACCGGCCACTCTTTTTATAAATGCCTTCGGGGGTTCAAAGTGCTTGAGTTTTTCCAGACGCTGAGTTGGGCAGCGGTATTCCAGATCATCCTCATCGACATCCTGCTCGGCGGCGACAATGCCGTCGTGATCGCGCTGGCTTGTCGCAACCTGGCGCCCAAGCAGCGGATGCAAGGCATCCTGTGGGGCACCGCGGGTGCGATCCTTCTGCGTGTCGTCCTGATCGCCTTTGCCCTGACGCTCCTGTCCATCCCGTTCCTGAAGGTCGTGGGCGGCCTGTTGCTCGTCTGGATCGGCGTCAAGCTCCTCGTTCCCGAAGACGATGCCCATGGCAACGTGAAGGGCGGAACATCCATCGCCGCGGCCATCAAGACCATCATCATCGCTGACTTCGTGATGAGCCTGGACAACGTCATCGCCATTGCCGGCGCGGCCCAGAACGCCCACGCCGACCACCAGATCGGCCTGGTTGCCTTCGGCCTGATCGTCAGTGTGCCGATCATCATCTGGGGCAGCACGCTGGTGCTCAAGCTCATCGACCGCTATCCGCTGGTCGTCACGTTCGGCGCTGCGCTCCTGGGCTGGATCGCCGGCGGCATGCTGATCACCGACGTCATTGTCGAACGTCAATTCGGCGTTCAGCCGACTGCGGTTAAAATCGGCGCAGAAATCATTGGCGCCTTGCTGGTTGTTGTCCTTGGACGGTGGCTTGCAAGCCGCAAGAACGCTTCCAAGGAATCAGCACATGAGTCTGCGTAGATCCACCGATCCCCAGCAATCCGAATCGGGCCTTAGCCTTCTTCAAGGCCTGTTCGTGCTGGCCATCCTCGGGGTAGTCGCGACGGTCATCGTCTCCAACTTCGTTTGATGGCGTCACGTGTCTCTACCGCAACGCCTGGTCATCGCGACCCGCGCCAGCCGGCTTGCCCTGTGGCAAGCCGAGCATGTGCGCGATCGGCTGCGCACGCTGTACCCAGCGTGCGCGGTTGAACTTCTTACCCTGACGACCCGAGGCGACCAGATCCTCGACCGCACGCTGTCCAAGGTGGGCGGCAAGGGTCTGTTCGTCAAGGAACTCGAAACCGCGCTGCTCGACGGGCGCGCAGATCTCGCCGTCCACTCCCTCAAGGACGTGCCGGTTGAGCTGCATGCCCCGTTCGAGCTTTGCGCCGTCCTCGATCGCGCGGATCCGCGCGATGCCTTCGTATCCAACCGCTATGCCTCGCTGGCTGACTTGCCCGCGGGCGCCGTCGTCGGCACGTCCAGCCTGCGCCGCGAATCCCAGATCCGCGCCCGGTTCCCCGCCCTGGTGGTCAAGCCCCTGCGCGGCAACCTGGATACGCGCCTGGGCAAGCTCGACAAGGGCGACTACGACGCCATCGTGCTGGCGGCGGCGGGCCTGGACCGATTGGGCCTGGGCGAGCGCATCCGCAGCCTGCTGGACCCCGCCGACAGCCTGCCGGCCGCCGGGCAGGGCGCCTTGGGCATCGAAATCCGCGACGACCGCGACGATATGCGCGCCTGGTTGGCGCCGCTCGTCAGCCCGGACACGACCTCCTGCGTGCTGGCCGAGCGCGCCGTGTCGCGCAAGCTGGGCGGTTCGTGCCAGGTGCCCCTGGCGGCGTTCGCCCAGATTTCCGGCGACACGTTGTCGCTGCGCGCCCTGGTGGCTTCACCCGATGGCGCCCGTATCGTCCGGGCAGTCCGCACGGGTCCTGTCAGCGAGGCCGAGGCCATCGGCGAAGCTGCCGCCAACGAATTGCTGGACGGGGGCGCGCAGGCCATTCTTCGCGACTTGCTCCATCCCGACGGACCCGGCTGATGGGCCCGGCGTTTGCAGCCGCCCCTGGGCCGCGCATCGCCGTACTGACGCGGCCCGCCGGGCGCAACGAAACGCTTGCCGACCGCTTGCGCGGCGCCGGTTGGCAGGCCTCTATCCTGCCGGCCCTCGAAATCCATCCCCTGTCCATTGCGTCCGAGGACTTGCCGCGGCCTGCCGACTACGACCTGGTCGTGTTCGTCAGCGGCAATGCGGCCCGCCAGTATCTGGACCAGATCGTCCTCGTGGACGGCGCCATCGCCTGGCCTGAGCACGTGGCCGCAGCCACCGTGGGCCCCGCCAGCGCGCAGGCGCTGCGCCAGACCGGTCATTTTGGCGCGAATACAACAGTACTGCACCCCGACGAATCCGCGCCCAGCCACGATTCCGAAGCCCTGTGGCGCGTGCTGCAGGCGCAGCCGAGCCTGCCCGCCCGCGTGCTGCTGGTGCGCGGCACCCAGGGCCGCGACTGGCTGGGCGACACGCTCCAGGCGCATGGCGTCAGCGTCACGCGCCATGCCGCGTACCAGCGGCGGCCGGCCGCATGGACGCCCGCCCAGCTTGACGCCCTGCGCCACTGGGCGGATGCGGGCGTCGCCGTCACCTGGCTGGTCACCAGCGGGGAGGGCGCCGATGCCATCCGCGGCCAGCTCGACTCCGCGGGTCTTGCCGACTGGTGGGGGCGCTGCCGTTTCGTGCTGACGCATCCCTCGCTGGCGCGGCGCGTGCCGCAGGCGGGCGATGGCGCGGGCGGTCCGGCGATGGTAAAAATCTGCTTGCCCAACGACGAGTCGATATTCCAGGCTTTTGTTGCTGCTTGATTCGTTGGTTCGGACTGACACCGAATACAATCGCGTCATGACAGACAAGACTCCCGCTACCGATCCGGCCGTTCATCCGGCCGCCCCGGACGCAAGCGCGTCCGCATCGGCCCCGGCCGACTCCGTCAAGGCCCGTCCGGCCAAGCGCCGCAGTGGCCCGATGGTCACCGCCCTGATAATCGTCATCCTGCTGGCCGTGGGCCTTGGGTATGCGTTGTGGAAGCAGCGCACCCAGTTCGTATCCGCCGGCCGCGAAGTGGCCACCCGCATCGACACGTTGAGCGCTGACGTGGCCCAAGCCCGCAAGGACACCCGCGAAGCCCTCGCCCTTGCGCAGGCGCAGGCGGGGCGCGTGGCGGAACTCGAAGACACCCTGCGCGAAACGCAAAGCCAGTACAACGCCCTGCAGCAGGCCTGGCAGAACTTCAACGACAGCGCCAGCGACGAGCTGCTGGCCAACGATGTCGAGCGCCTGCTGACCATCGCCAACCAGCAACTGCGCCTGGCGGGCAACGTTTCCAACGCCATCGTTGCCCTGGAAACCGCCCAGTCTCGACTGGCGCGCGCGGACCGTCCGCGGTTCTCCAGCCTGCAGCAATCCATCAACGGCGACCTGGACCGCCTGCGCGCCGTGTCCACCGTGGACATCCCGGCGCAATCCGCGCGCATCGAACGGCTGGTTGCCCTGGTCGGCAAGGCGCCGCTGCTGGTGCCCGATGCCGTGTCCCCGGGCGTGGCGCCGGTTGGCCAGGCCCAACCGCCTGCGCCGGCCCCCGCCGTCGATCCCCAGGCCGACCTGCCTGCCGATGCGCCCTGGTGGCAGCGCTGGCGCGCCGAGGTGGCCTCCTGGCCCGGCCGCGCGGGGTCCGCGCTGGCCCATGAACTCGGCGGGCTCATTACCATCCAGCGCGTGGACGAGCCGGCCGCGCTGCTGCTGTCGCCCGAACAGGCCGACCAGGTGCGCGGCACGCTGCGCCAGCGCCTGCTGACGGCGCAACTGGCCATGCTGATGCGCCAGCCCTCGGTCTGGAAGAGCGAACTCGACAACGTCGGCTCCACGCTCTCCAAGTATTTCGATGGCCGCTCGCCCGACACCGTCGCCGCCCAGAACCTGGCGCGCGAACTGGCCCAGACCGACATCGCCGTGCGCATGCCGGACGTGGCGGACAGCCTGAACGCCGTGGCCGCCTTGCGGGCCGCCGGCTTCAAGACCAGCGATCAGGACTGAGGCTTATGCGTACCTGGTTCTGGACCCTTCTGCTCGCCGTCGTCGCCGTCGCCCTGGCGGTGGTGCTGCGTTCGCATTCGGGCAACGTGCTGTTGCTGGTGTGGCCGTGGCGCATCGACATGTCGCTGACGCTCGCTGTCCTGCTCATCGTCGCGACCTTCGTCATCCTGTACGTGGGCTTGCGCCTGCTGGCCTGGCTGCTCGCCATCCCGGACCGTGTCCGGGCCTGGCGCGGCAAGCGTGCGCAGGCGCGCGACCACGAATTGCTCGAACGCGGCTGGATCGGCCTGCTCGAAGGCCGCTACACCCACGCCGAAAAAGACCTGACCAAGCTGCTGGACCAGACCAAGGTGCGCACGCGCCGCGTTCTGGCGGCCTTGTCGGCGGGCCGCGCCGCCCACGGCCTGGGCGAATTCGACCGGCGCGACCGCCTGCTGGCCACCGCCCAGGAGCAGGCCGGCACGGATCCCGGCTTGGTCGAAGCCACGGCCACGGTGTCGGCCGACATGCTGCTCGACCAGGGCCGCGCCGAACGGGCGTTGACCGTGCTGGCGCCCCTGGCCGACGGCGGCGCACGCCACCTGCACACGATGCGCCTGCTGCTGCGGGCGCATACCGCGCTGAATCACCCCGAACAGGTCTTCACGTTGGCGCGCGGGCTCCTGCGCCGCAACGCGATGGGCCGCCACGAAGCCGATCTCCTGATCGACGCCGCCGGGTCCGCGCGCCTGCGCGCCGCCGCGGGCAGCGATGCCTGGCGCGCCATCTGGAAAGACCTGAAGGCCGAGGAACGCCTGTTGCCCGAGATCGCCCTGGCGGGCGCGGCGGCGTTCGAAGCCGCGGGCGAAGCCAACGAAGCGGCCCGCGTCCTGGAATCGGCCGTCGCGGTCAAATTCAATCCCGCCCTGGTGGCTGCCTACGCGCGCTGCGAAGTCGAGCAGGTGTCGCGGCGCCTTGCCAAGGCCGAGACCTGGCTGCAGCAGCGTCCGACCGATCCCGATCTGCTGACCGCCCTGGGCATGCTCTGCCTGAACGGACAGCTCTGGGGTCAGGCCGAACGCTACCTGCTGCGCAGCCTCGCGCGGCGCAGCGATGCGCAGACGCACGCGTTGCTCGGCAGTCTTTATGATCGGCTCGACCGTCCGGCCGATGCGGTCCGCCACTGGCGCCTGGCAACGGCCGCCAGCATGGCCCTGCCGGTGCTGGCCTCGGACGCGGCGCTGCCTGCCGCCGATACGGGTTCGGATCCCTACCGCGTGGATGCCGAAGGCGGCTATGCCGTGGGCCTGTCCGATACGGACACCGATGCGGACGTCGGCGGCGACTACCCGTCCCTGCCGCCGGCCGTCGCGGCGTCCGCCTCCGACTACGTGCTGGACCCGGACGCGCGCGTCAGCAACGCGCAGCGCGACCGCGCCCTGGCCCCCGAGGACGCCCCGCTGGCCCGCGGCACGTCCGACATCGAAGAGTATTTCGACAGCGCCCCGATTCCCGCGGCCGCTTTCGATGAGCCGGTGCCCACGTACTCGCCCGCGCCGGCCCCTGCGGCGCCCGCTCCCAAGCCCACGCCGCCCGCGGCGCCCGTGCCGACCACCAAGCCGCCGTTCAAGGACGACGGCTCGATTTGAATATCCTTTCAGACAAACAAGGTTGAACCATGAGTCTTGATCGCGTCTCCCCTGGCAAGAAGCTGCCGGAAGACTTCAACGTCATCATCGAAATCCCCATGAACGCCGACCCGGTGAAGTACGAGGTCGACAAGGATTCCGGTGCGATCTTCGTTGACCGCTTCATGCTGACGGCCATGCACTACCCGTGCAACTACGGCTACATTCCCCAGACCCTGTCCGAAGACGGCGACCCCGCCGACGTGCTGGTCCTGACCCCGTTCCCCATCCAGATCGGCGCCGTCGTGCGCTGCCGCGCCATCGGCGTGCTGGAAATGGACGATGAGTCGGGTGGCGACGCCAAGCTGCTGGCCGTGCCGATCGAAAAGCTGTACCCCCCGTACCGCAACATCAAGTCCTATGAAGATCTGCCGGCGGAAGACATCTCCCGCATCCAGCACTTCTTCGAGCACTACAAGGACCTGGAAAAGGGCAAGTGGGTCAAGGTCAAGGGCTGGAAGGGCGTCGATGCCGCGCACGAGGAAATCGTGCGCAGCGCCGAGCGCTACGCGAAGGGCTGATCGTGATCGGGCCGTGCCGGTATTGCGCCGGCCGGCCATGCGAAGCGGCGCGGCCGCGACGGCTGCGCGCCGGTCGCCGCCGCGCCGTTGTGTTGTGGGCGCCGACCTCATCCGGTCCGCGCACGCGGCGCAGAAAGGGATACACTCGCGAGTGCTTTTCAAACGCCCGGCCGCCCAAGAACAACAACGCCCCTATCGCGGGGTGACAGGGCATGCCAAGCGCGCGGCGTCGGGGTAACATGTTTCGCCGGTTTTCCGGTCACGTATTTGTCATAGGTTGATAGCTCATGGACTACGTTTTACCTCCCCAGCCCCCCGTCGCGGTTCCCGTTGCCGGCAGCGCTGCGCTGTTCCCCGTGCGTCGCGTCTACTGCGTGGGCCGCAACTACGCCGAGCATGCCAAGGAAATGGGATTCACCGGCCGCGAGGACCCGTTCTTCTTCTGCAAGCCCGCCGACGCCGTGTTGTTCGTGGCCGACGGCGAGACCGGCAAGATGCCGTATCCGCCCAAGACCTCCAACCTGCACTACGAGATGGAACTGGTCGTGGTGCTGGGCAAGGGTGGCCGCGACATCCCCGTCGAGCAGGCCAATGAATGCGTGTGGGGCTACGCGCTGGGCCTGGACATGACCCGCCGCGACCTGCAAGGTGAAATGAAGAAGCAGGGCCGTCCCTGGGAAATCGGCAAGGCGTTCGACCAATCCGCGCCGCTGGGCCCCATCCATCCGCGCAGCGTCGTCGGCACGCTCGACAAGGGCGCCATCTGGCTGGACGTCAACGGCGAGCGCAAGCAGTCCAGCGATATTTCGCAGATGCTGTGGAACGTGCCGGAAAGCATTTCGTACCTGTCGGGCCTGTTCGAGCTGCAGCCCGGCGACATCATCTTCACCGGCACGCCCGAAGGCGTGGGCGCCGTGCGCCAGGGTGACGTGATCACGGGCGGCGTCGAGGGGCTGGGCGAACTGCGCGTGCAGATCGCCTAGGGCCGGGCGTCTTCATTTTTTTTCATTCAGGAGCTACAGCATGCGCGGCAAGATCGTGCTGACTGCCTTTGTCGTGTTCGGCTTCGTGCTGGCCGGTTGCAATACCGTGGCCGGCATGGGCAAGGACATGTCCCGGGCGGGCAATGCCATCACCAACGCGGCCGACAAATAATCGGCTCGCCGCGGTAAGAAAAAGCCCCTTGAGCGATCAAGGGGCTTTTTCGTTGCCGAAGCGATGACGGGTGCGGGCCTGGACCTACAGCACGTCGCCCGCGTAGTCGGCCAGGCGAGACCGTTCGCCGCGCTGCAGCGTGACGTGGCCCGAGTGCGGCCAGCCCTTGAAGCGGTCGACGACGAACGTCAGGCCCGAGCTGCCTTCCGTCAGATAGGGCGTATCGATCTGGGCGATGTTGCCCAGGCAGATCACCTTGGTGCCGGGGCCCGCGCGGGTCACCAGCGTCTTCATCTGCTTGGGCGTCAGGTTCTGCGCCTCGTCGATGATCAGGTACTTGTTCAGGAAGGTGCGGCCGCGCATGAAGTTCAGGGATTTCACCTTGATGCGCGAGCGGATCAGGTCCATGGTGGCCGCGCGGCCCCAGTCCCCGTTGCCTTCGCCGTCGCCCATGTTCAGCACGTCCAGGTTGTCTTCCAGCGCGCCCATCCAGGGCAGCATCTTTTCTTCTTCGGTGCCGGGCAGGAAACCGATGTCTTCACCGACAGGCACCGTGACGCGCGTCATGATGATCTCGGTGTAGCGCTTGGTCTCCAGCACCTGCGTGATGCCCGCCGCCAGCGCCAGCAGCGTCTTGCCCGTGCCGGCCTGGCCCAGCAGCGACACGAAATCGCACTCCGGGTTCATCAGCAGGTTCATGGCGAAGTTCTGCTCGCGGTTGCGCGCCGTGATGCCCCAGACATTGTTCTTGCCGTGGGTGTAATCGCGCAGCGTGGCCAGCACCGCCATCTTGCCGCTCACTTCGCGCACCTGCGCGTACAGCGGCATCTGGCCTTCGAAATAGACGAACTGGTTGACCACGAACTGTGAACACAGCGGGCCGTGGATGCGGTAGAAGGTGGTGCCGCCCTGTTGCCAGGATTCGACGTCCTTGCCGTGCTTGTTCCAGAAGTCCTCGGGCAGTTGCATCACGCCCGAATACATCAGGTCCGAGTCTTCCAGCACATGGTCGTTGAAGTAGTCTTCGGCGGCCATGCCCAGCGCGCGGGCCTTCAGGCGCATGTTGATGTCCTTGGACACCAGCACCACTTCGCGCTGCGGGTATTTTTCCTGCAGCGCGCGCACCACGCCGAGGATCTGGTTGTCGGCCTTGCCCATCGGCAGATCCGAGGGCAGGGTGCTGTGGATGGCCGTGGTCTGGAACATCAGGCGCCCGGTGGCGTCCTTGTTGCCCAGCTTGGCCAGCTCCAGGCCTTCGTCCAGGTGCGTGGCGTCCTGCACCAGCGAGTCCAGGGACCGGCTGACCTGGCGCGCATTGCGCGCCACTTCGGACATGCCCTTTTTCTGGTGGTCCAGCTCTTCCAGCGTCATCATCGGCAGGAAGATGTCGTGTTCCTCGAAGCGGAACAGCGAGCTGGGGTCGTGCAGCAGCACGTTCGTGTCCAGCACGAACAGCTTGCGCGGGGCGTTCTCGGCGCGGGCCTTGCCGCGCTTGGCGGGCGCCGGCGCGGTCTTGGCCTGTTGGCGGGCGGGCGCGCGCGCGGCCGGCGTGGCCGGCGCGGGCGGCGGCACCTCGCGAGCGGGGGATGGCGCGTGGGCCTTGCGCGCCGGCGCGGCCATGCCATCAAGTTCTGGCTGGACCAGCAGTTCGTCCTCGTCTTCGGCGAGGGCGGCCTGGGTGTTGGACCGCGCAGCGGCAGTCTTGGTGGTGCGGGCCTGCGCCCGGGCGGAGTCGCCCGAGGGGAAGGTCAGGATGGCTGCGGGGCGGGTAGGCAACTTCGGAAGCGGCATATGCGTCACTCTCCTGTTTGGGCCGGCTATAGCGCCTGACGGGTATTCCTGTGCGGCTAACCGATGCTTTTGGCGGCTTGCAGGACTTCCTTGGCGTGGCCCGGGACCTTCACCCCGCGCCACTCCTGCACCAGCACGCCATAGGCATCGATCAAGAAGGTGCTGCGTTCGATGCCGCGCACCTGCTTTCCATACATGTTCTTTTGCTTGATGACGCCGAACAGATTGCAGACGGTTTCGTCGGCGTCGGAGATGAGAGGGAAGGGAAGCTCGTACTTGGCCTTGAAATTCTCGTGCGACTTCAGCGAGTCGCGCGAGATGCCGATCACGATCGCGCTGGCCGCCAGGAACTCGGCGTGCAGGTCGCGGAAGTCCTGGCTCTCGGTGGTGCAGCCGGGCGTGTTGTCCTTGGGGTAGAAATACAGGATTACCGCCCGCCCCTGGCACTGCTCAAGGCTGATGGGGCCTATGGTGCTTTCGGCGGTGAACAGCGGGGCGGGTTTGCCTATGCTCGGCGTCATTGACTGGTTGCTCCATTGGGAGGGATGAGGGCGACGACCACGCGCCGGCCCTCAGCCATCAGGATGTTGTAGGTGCGCGAGGCGGCGTGGGTATCCATCGTTTCCACGCCGATGCCCACGGCCAATAGGGGACGTAATACTTCGGGACGCAGGAACCGTTGCTTGCCGCCGGTGCCCACCAGCAGGACCTCGGGCGCATTGGCCGGTCGGCTGGGCGAGGATTCCGGGGCGTCCAGGAAATCCATGGGGTCGCGGGCGGGCTCGGACAATCCGGCTGCCTGGAGCAAGAGGGAGGAGGTGATGTCGGCCGGCGACTCAACGGGCCAGACGGTAACTTCGCCTTCGGGGCCAAACGCGACCGACGAAGAAAAACGTACCTGGTTGACCTCGATGTAGCCATCGCCATAAGCGGTGACAGTGTTAAGAGCGGCCGTCGCAGGATCGGTATGCAGCTTCAATAAGAACTCCGGCTTTACGTGCTTGATAATAGCGCATAGGACACGCCGCATGTTGCAACGTATCCACGAGGGGAAAGTGGCTTTTTTTGCCTCATTTGCCGCCCGGGCGTCGTTGCGCTAGATTACAGGGTTTTGCTGCGCTGCAAACGTGTGCCGGCGCGGCTTTGAGCCCCTTTCCCTTCGCGCGACCGCGCCCTGGTCTTTTTGCCTTTTCGCCCCTAAGGATTCCCATCATGAGGAAGTTCTCTCGCATCGAGCGTTTGCCCCCGTACGTTTTCAACATCACCGGCGAGCTCAAGATGGCGGCGCGTCGGCGCGGCGAAGATATCATCGACATGTCGATGGGCAATCCGGACGGCGCAACGCCCAAGCACATCGTGGACAAGATGGTGGAGGCGACCTGCCGCCCCACCACGCATGGCTATTCCGTTTCCAAGGGCATTCCGCGCCTGCGCAAGGCGATCTGTGACTGGTACCAGCGTCGCTACGCAGTCGAATTCGATCCGGATTCCGAAGCCATCGTCACCATCGGTTCGAAAGAGGGCCTGGCCCACTTGATGCTGGCCACGCTGGATCGCGGCGACACCGTGCTGGTGCCCAACCCCAGCTACCCGATTCACATCTACGGCGCGGTCATCGCGGGCGCCAACATCCGCTCCGTGCGCATGACGCCGGGCGTGGATTTCTTCGAGGAACTGGAACGCGCCGTGCGCGAATCCATCCCGAAGCCCAAGATGATGGTGCTGGGCTTTCCCAGCAACCCTACCGCGCAATGCGTGGACCTGTCGTTCTTCGAACGCGTGGTGGCGCTGGCCAAGGAACACGACATCCTCGTCGTGCATGACCTGGCCTATGCCGACATCACCTTCGACGGCTACGTGGCGCCCTCCATCATGCAGGTTCCCGGCGCGCGCGATGTCGCGGTCGAGTTCTTCACGATGAGCAAGAGCTACAACATGGCGGGCTGGCGCATCGGCTACATGGTCGGCAACCGCGAGCTCGTCAACGCGCTCGCGCGCATCAAGAGTTATCACGACTACGGCACGTTCACGCCGATCCAGGTGGCTTCCATCGCCGCGCTGGACGGTCCGCAGGACTGCGTGAACGAAATCGTGGCGCAGTACCAGAGCCGCCGCGACGTGCTCGCGCGCGGCCTGCACGAAGCAGGTTGGAATGTGGAGATTCCCAAGGCGTCCATGTACATCTGGGCGCAGATCCCCGAACCCTACCGGGCGATGGGCTCTTTGGAATTTGCCAAGCGTGTCCTGTCGGATGCGAAAGTGGCCGTTTCCCCCGGGATCGGCTTCGGCGAGTATGGCGACGATTACGTGCGCTTCGCGCTCATCGAAAACGAGCAGCGCACCCGCCAGGCGGTGCGCGGCATCAAAGATATGTTCCGCAAGGACGGACTGCTGAAATAGGGCCCCCCCGCAGCGCTGCGCGCTTCCCCCCAAGGGGCGCCGCAGCGGACCGGCGAAGCCGGCTCCGCGCGGCCGCGCTGGGTGCTGCCAAGTAGGGTGTCCCTTGCACAGCATTATGGAGAACTGAAATGAATTCCCCTCAACGCCCGCCCGCAGAGGGCGGCGCGATGAACCCCATGAAAGTGGGCCTGCTGGGTCTTGGCGTGGTGGGTGGCGGCACGTGGACCGTGCTGTCGCGCAACGCCGAGGAAATCGCCCGCCGCGCCGGCCGCCGCATTGAAGTCACCCGCGCCGCCGTGCGCGACGTGGAGAAGGCGCGTGCCCGCGTGGGCGACTCCATCCTGGTCGATACCGACGTGCATGCGCTGGTGCGCGATCCCGAGATCGACATCGTGGTGGAACTCATCGGCGGCGATACGCTGGCGCGCGATCTGGTGCTCGAAGCCATCGCCAACGGCAAGCATGTGGTCACCGCCAACAAGGCGCTCCTGGCCAAGCACGGCAATGAGATATTCGCCGCCGCCTCCGAACGCGGCGTGATGGTGAACTTCGAAGCCGCCGTCGCCGGCGGCATCCCCATCATCAAGGCGATCCGCGAAGGCCTGACGGCCAATCGCATCCAGTGGGTTGCCGGCATCATCAACGGCACCACGAACTTCATCCTGTCCGAGATGCGTTCGCGCGGGCTGCCGTTCGCCGACGTGCTGGCCGAAGCCCAGCGCCTGGGCTACGCCGAAGCCGATCCGACCTTCGACGTGGAAGGCGTGGATGCCGCGCACAAGCTGACGCTGCTGGCCTCGCTGGCCTTTGGCGTGCCGGTGCAATTCGATCGCGCCTACATCGAGGGCATCTCTCAACTGGCCGCCGAAGACATCGAGCATGCCGAACGCCTGGGCTATCGCATCAAGCTCCTGGGCATCACCAAGCGCCGCCCCGACGGCATCGAATTGCGCGTGCATCCGGCGCTGGTGCCCGCCGAGCGCCTGCTGGCCAATGTCGAAGGCGCGATGAACGCCGTGCTGGTCAAGGGCGACGCGGTCGGCCCGACGCTGTACTACGGACAAGGCGCGGGCGAAGAACCCACCGCCTCGGCGGTCGTGGCCGACCTGGTCGACGTGACGCGCCTGCATACCGCCGATCCCGGCAACCGCGTGCCGCACCTGGCGTTCCAGCCCGATGCCATGTCGGATACGCCGATCCTGCCGATCGAACAGGTCAGCACGTCGTACTACCTGCGCCTGCGCGTGGACGACCAGCCTGGCGTGCTGGCCGACATTGCGCGCCTCCTGGCCGACCGTTCCATCTCCATCGGTTCGATGATCCAGCAGCCCTCGCACATCGGCGGCGCCGACATCATCTTCCTCACGCATGAGGCGGTGGAAGGCAACGTCAACCAGGCCATCGAGCGCATCGAATCGCTGCCCTTCGTGCGGTCCAAGGTCACGCGCCTGCGCGTGGAGAACCTGACGTGAGCAAGACCGACTCCGGAGCGCCTCTGGCGCTTTCCGCTGGGCGGTCCCCCTTCAAGGGGGCCTGCGCGCGGACCGGATCCGGCAAGGCTGGCGCATCGTGGAGCAATTGACATGAAATACATCTCGACGCGCGGCGGCATGGCCGCGCAGGAATTTTCCGACATCCTGCTCGAAGGCCTGGCGCCCGACGGCGGCCTGGCGGTGCCGCAGACGCTGCCGCAGGTATCGGCTGAAACGCTGGAATCCTGGCGCGGCCTGTCGTACGCCGACCTGGCTTTCGAGGTGCTGTCGCTGTTCGCGACGGACATCCCCGCGCAAGACCTGCGCCGCCTGACCCGCGCCGCCTACACGCCGCAGATCTTCAACAGCGAAGACATCGTCCCCCTGCGTCCGCTGGATGGCGGACTGTCGTTGCTGGGCCTGTCGGAAGGTCCGACGCTGGCCTTCAAGGACATGGCCATGCAGTTCCTCGGCCAGGTGTTCGAGTACGTGCTCGCCAAGCGCGGCACCACGCTCAACATCGTGGGCGCCACGTCCGGCGACACCGGCTCGGCGGCGGAATACGCCTTGCGCGGCAAGAAGGGCGTGGCGGTGTTCATGCTGTCGCCCCATGGCCGCATGAGCGCCTTCCAGCGCGCGCAGATGTACTCCCTGCAGGACGAGAACATCCACAACATCGCCGTGCGCGGCGTGTTCGACGAAGCGCAGGACATCGTCAAGGCGCTGGCCAGCGACCTGGCCTTCAAGACCCGTTACCGCCTGGGCGCCGTGAACTCGATCAACTGGGCGCGCATCGCCGCCCAGGTCGTGTACTACTTCCACGGCTGGCTGCGCGCCACCGAACGCGCCGGACAGCAGGTGTCGTTCGCCGTGCCGTCGGGCAACTTCGGCAACATCCTGTCGGGCCACATCGCGCGCAGCATGGGCCTGCCCATCCGCCGGCTCGTGCTGGCCACGAACGAGAACAACGTGCTGGAAGAATTCTTCCGCACCGGCGTGTATCGCCCCCGTCCGGCGGAACAGACCTACGCCACGTCCAGCCCGTCGATGGACATTTCCCGCGCCTCCAATTTCGAACGCTTCGTCTTCGACCTGGTGGGCCGCGACACGGGACGCGTGAAGGAATTGTGGACGGCGTTGGTGCGCGACGGGTCGTTCGACCTGTCCGAGCTCAAGGACCAGTTTGAATCGCGGTACGGCTTCGTGTCGGGCGCCAGCTCGCACACGGATCGTCTCGCCACGATCCGCGCCGTGTACGACGCGACCGGCGTGCTGGTCGATCCGCACACCGCCGACGGCGTGAAGGTCGCTCGCGATTTCGTCGAACCCGGCGTGCCGATGCTCGTGCTGGAAACCGCCTTGCCGGCCAAGTTCTCCGAGACCATCGAAGAGGCGCTGGGCCGTCCCGCCACCCCGCCGGGCAATCTCGCCGACCTGGAATCGTTGCCGCAGCGCGTCGAAATCATGGACTGCAATATCGAGTCTGTGCGTCGTTTCATCGAGGCCAACGCCAAGGTGTAAATCGCGCTTGCCGCATGTATTCGGTTGCAACCCCTCCCAGGCCCGCCCTGCGAGGGGTTTTTCGTTATTGGGGTCGGGGCCGATTACGTTCTTATGCATTTTGCCGACAACCCGACACGATTTCGGGGCCGGATTCCGATAGAGTGAAATCACCTATTCAACACTCGGAGAACACGACCATGAACCTGAAGACCATGACGTTGGCCCTGGTGATGACCGGAGTTGGAGTGCTGGCCGGATGCTCGTCGCCCTCGGTTATCAACCAACGCGACGGCTCTTCGACCGTAGCGCCCGATGAGCCCGAATACGACAAGAAGTCGGGAATGTACGAATACGAACAGAATGGCAAGAAGGTTCAGATCAACAAGGACGACGTGAAGTCCATCGAAGAGGTCAAGTAAGGCGCGCGGCAGCCTGATCAAACTGAACAGCCTGAAAGTAAAAAGCCCCGGCCAGTTTTGAACTGGCCGGGGCTTTTTGCTTTTGCGTCGGGGCTGGTAATCAGCCCGCGGCCTTGCTGCCTGCGTCTTCGGCGTGATAGCGGCCCACGCGTTCGACTTCGTTCTTCGAGCCCAGGATGACGCTCACCCGCTGATGCAGCTTCTCGGGCTGGATGTCCATGATGCGCTGCACGCCATTGATGGCCGCGCCGCCCGCCTGTTCGATCAGGAAGCTCATGGGGTTGGCTTCGTACATCAGGCGCAGCTTGCCGGCCTTGCCCGGTTCGCGGGCGTCCCACGGGTACATGAAGATGCCGCCGCGGGTCAGGATGCGATGCACGTCCGCCACCATCGAGGCGATCCAGCGCATGTTGTAGTCCTTGCCCAGCGGGCCGGTCGAGCCGGCCAGGCAGTCGTCGATGTAGCGCTTGACCGGGGCAGCCCAGTGGCGCTGGTTCGACATGTTGATGGCAAATTCCTTGGTGTCTTCCGGAACGCGGATGTTCTCGTGCGTGAGCACCCACGAGCCCATTTCCCGGTCCAGCGTGAAGCCCACCACGCCATTGCCGATGGTCAGCACCAGCATCGTCTGCGGACCGTAGACGGCGTAGCCGGCCACGACCTGCTTGTTGCCCGGCTGCAGGAAGTCCGCTTCGCAGACCGGCGCGCCCGACACATTGTGCGGAGCCTGCAGCACCGAGAAGATGGTGCCGATGGACACGTTCACGTCGATGTTCGACGAGCCGTCCAGGGGATCGAACAACAGCAGGTATTCGCCCTTGGGATAGCGGTTCGGAATCAGGTGGATGGTCTCCATCTCTTCCGAGGCCATCGCGGCCAGGTGGCCGCCCCATTCGTTGGCTTCCAGCAGGATTTCGTTGGACAGCACGTCCAGCTTCTTCTGGACTTCGCCCTGCACGTTCTCGCTGTCGAGGCTGCCCAGGACGCCGCCGAGCGCGCCCTTGCTGACGGCATGGCTGATCGCCTTGCAGGCGCGCGCCACGACTTCGATGAGCAACCGGACTTCCGGCGCGAGGGCTTGGGCGGAGCGCTGTTGCTCCACCAGGTATTGAGTCAGTGTTTTACGTTTCAAAAGGGTCTCCCTATGCAGCAAATTCTAAAGCCTTGGATACGATTTCCTGGACGTTGCGCGACAGGCCGTCGTGCTGGCGCACTTTCTCAAGCGCGGCCTGCATCGGCGCGCGCAGGGCAGGCACGAAGCGCGACCAGTTGTCCAGGGCGCGCGCCAGGCGCGCGGCGATCTCCGGATTCAACGCATCCAGCGCCAGCACCTGTTCGGCCCAGAAGGCATAACCCGAGCCGTCCGGATGGTGCATGCCGCGGGCGTTGTTCAGGCAGAACTGGAAAATCAGCGCGCGGGCGCGATTGGGATTGCGCAGCGTGAACGCCGGATGCTTCATCAGCTCGCGCGCGGTCTGCACCGTGGTCGAGCGGGCCGCGGCCTGCAGCGCGAACCACTTGTCCACCACCAGGGGATCGGCGCTCCACTTCGCGTAGAAGGCGGCCAGCGCGTCTTGGGGGAAGTCGCCCTGCCCAAAGTTGATCAGCGCCGACAGCGCGGCCATGCTGTCCGTCATGTTGCCGGCGTTGGCATACTGCTGTTGCGCCAGCTGCTGGGCCTGCGGTTCGCCCGCCGCCATCAGGTGGCTGAGCGCCAGATTCTTCAGCGCGCGCTTGCCCGCGGGCACGGGAGCGGGGCTGTATTCGCCCGGCGTCTGGTTGTCGTCGAACGCGTGGCGCAACTCGGCTTGCAGCTGCCGGCCGAGCTCCGCGCGCAGGAAGTCGCGCGCCACGGCCAGCGCGGGCGGATCGACCTGCTGCATGCGCTCGGCCAGGGTCTTTTCCGACGGCAGCGCCAGCGCGCGTGCGCGGTAGGCGGCGTCGAGCGCGGGATCGGTGAGCAGCGCGCGCCACGCCTGGATGAAGGCGTCATCGGCGTGCAGCGTGCGTCCGGCCTGGCGGGCTTGCGCCAGGGCCAGGATCTGGCGCGTGGCCAGTTCCTGGCCGGCTTCCCAGCGGGCGAAGGGGTTGCCGTCGTGCGCGGACAGCAGCGCCAATTCCTCGTCCGACCAGTCGTAGTCCACGATGACGGGCGCGGAAAAATCGCGCAACAGCGACGGCACGGGGCGCTCGGCGATATCGTCGAACACCCATTGCTGGCTTTGCGTCGTCAGTTCCAGCAGGGCGGTGTCGACGACGGCGCCTTCGTGGCGCAGCGGCAGGGCATTGCCTTCGTGGTCGAGCAGGCCGATCGCAAAGGGAATGTGGAAGGGCGCTTTTACGTAATCGGCGCCGGCCTTCTTTTCCACGCCGACCGGCGGGCAGGACTGGGTGAGCGTCACCGTGCAGCGGCGGGCGGCGGCGTCGTGTTCCAGTTTGACCGAGACGCGCGGCGTGCCGGCCTGGCGATACCAGCGGCGGAACACCGACAGGTCGCGGCCGGGATGCTGGCGCTGGTAGACCGATTCCATGGCGCCGACAAAATCGTCGCACGTCACGGCCTGGCCATCATGGCGGCGGAAATACTCGTCCATGCCGGCGCGAAAGCCTTCCTCGCCCAGCAGCGTGTGCTGCATGCGGATGACTTCGGCGCCTTTCTCGTACACGGTGGCCGTGTAGAAATTGCCGATCTCCTGGTAGCTTTCCGGGCGGATCGGATGCGCCATGGGGCCAGCGTCTTCGGGGAACTGGGCCGCCCGCAACGCCACCACGTCGTCGATGCGCTTGACGGCCCGGGCGCTGGCCGCGGCGTCCGCGTCCATGCCGTGCGCCATCATGTCGGCGCTGAACTCCTGGTCGCGAAAGACCGTCAGGCCTTCCTTGAGACTGAGCTGGAACCAGTCGCGGCAGGTGACCCGGTTGCCCGTCCAGTTGTGGAAGTATTCATGACCGATGACGGATTCGATGCCTTCGTAGTTCGCGTCGGTGGCCGTGTCGGCGTTGGCCAGCACGTAGGCGGCATTGAAGATGTTCAGCCCTTTGTTCTCCATGGCTCCCATATTGAAGTCATGGACGGCGACGATCATGAAGCGGTCCAGGTCCAGCTCGAGCCCGAAGCGGCTTTCGTCCCAGCGCAGCGCGCGCACCAGGGAATCCAGCGCCCATTCGGTCCTGGTTTCGGACCCCGGATCGCTGTAGACCTGCAGCAGCACCTCGCGGCCGCTGGCGGTGCGGACCTTGGTTTCACGGTGCGTCAGGTTGCCGGCCACCAGCGCGAACAGGTAGCAAGGCTTGGGGAAGGGATCTTCCCATTCGACCTCGTTGCGGCCGTCGGGCAACTGGCGCGAGGCGATCAGATTGCCGTTGGACAGGAGAACGGGGTATTCGGGGCGGGCGCGCAAGGTCACGCGATAGCGCGACATGACGTCGGGACGGTCGGCAAACCAGGTGATGCGCCGAAAGCCCTCGGCCTCGCATTGCGTGAAGAAATTGCCGCCCGATACGTACAGCCCCATCAGCGTGGAGTTGGCCGATGGCTTGCAGCGGCTGACGATTTCGACCGTGGCATCGGCTGGCAGGCCCTGCAACGTGAGGGTGTGGTCCGACAACTGGTAGCGGGCGGCGGGCAGCGGTTCGCCATTCACGCCTACCGACACGAGTTCCAGCTCTTCTCCGTCCAGGATCAGGGCGGCGTCGGGTCCGGCTTCGGGCCTGCGCCGCACGTGCATCGTGCAACGCACTTCGGTCGCGTCGGGCGCGAGGTCGAAGGCCAGGGCGACTTCGGGGATTTCGTAGGGGTAGGGCTGGTAATCCTTGCGGTATACGGTAACGGGTGTTTCGGTGCGCATGGGATTTGCAGTCCTGTATGAACAATGCGCCTATTGTAGTGGTTGGCCGCTGGCCACACCCCCGGGCTTACGGGCTAGCCTTAAACTTTTGGCAAGCGCGTATGTCAAAGCTCGGTATCATGCGCCGTCGCGCAAAAGGAGCCGCAAATGTCCAGCACGTCGTTGTTCAGCAGTCTCGGCCGGTGGGCCGGTATATTGGCCGTGCTGGGCGCATTGACCTTGACGGGCTGCGCCGCGCCGACCGTATCGGCCAGAGTGACGTCGTTCCAGCAATGGCCAGCGGGCGTCGAGGGCCAGACCTATCAGTTCGTACCGGCCGATTCCTCGCAAATCAATAATCTGGAATACCAGTCCTTCCAGGACATGGTGCGTGCCGGCATCGGCGCCACGGGCCTGGTCGAAGCCCGGTCCGGCGCAAAAGGTCGTTTCGACGTGTCGTTCCGCTATGGCAGTTCGCAGACCCAGGTGATGGTGCGCCGTCCCTATGATCCGTACTTCTACGGCGGTTATGGCGGTTTCTATGGGCCAGGGCCCTGGGGCATGGGCGCGGGATTCTGGGGGCCGGACTGGGTGGACGTGCCCATGGTGGTCCAGCGCAATTCTTTGTCGCTTTTCATTCGCGACACGCAGCAGGGCGGCGCCGAGGTATACCGTTCGACCGCCTTCATATTGAGCGAGCGTGACGATTTGATCCGCACGATGCCGTATCTGGTGCGTGCCATATTCGACAATTTCCCGGGCAATAATGGCGCGGAGCGCGAGATTCAATTCCCGCTGCGCTGAGTCCTTCGCGCGCGCGGCGCGCATTCTTAATATAAAAGCGGCGCACCATCATGGTGCGCCGCTTTTATTTCTTACTGCAGAATAGGTTTTATTCTTTGATAAGAAAACTCTCGCGGGTGGCGCCGCCAGCCTCTTCGGCGGCGAGCCAGCGCGGCGCCTTGCCGCGGCCGCTCCAGGTTTCGCCGGTTTGCGGATGGCGGTACTTGGGCGCAACGGCGCGCTTGGCGGTGGCGCCTGCGCGGGCGGGGGCGCTGGCCTTGCGGCGGCCGCCCGTGGCGGCGCGGGCGGGCTTGCCGGCGCCGTAGGCTGCGATGATTTCTTCGGGGGTGATGTCGTACTCGCGCATCGACGTGATGATCGACGTGATCACGGGTTTGCGGCGCTTCGTCTGGAGGACTTCAGCCTTCTTTTGGAGCTTGTTGATTTCCTTTTCGATCTTTGCTTGCAGAGCTGCGTAGGTTTCTCGGGCCATGGTTTATTCCTGATTATGGAACTGCTTTAATCGCCGGCGAAGTTATGTTTATTTGTTGTGCTTCGCATAATACAGAATTTGCGCGCGGGCTTTGTCACTTTCAGACTAATTACTTTGTATCAAAAGGGTTGTTAGCCTTTTGGCCGGTGGGTGGCCGCACTCTTCAAAACATGGGAAGGTAAATCTTAAATTTGGGACAAACTGAAACAAGCGCTTGCTTGGGCTGACAGGTCGGCAGGATGGGGATCGATTGTCTGACAACTGGGAGGCCGACGCCCAATGTTGGCGGGGCTTGCGCGCATGTCGAACGACCGCAGGGAAACCATTTAGGCGCAATGCCGTCTATATGCCAGCCATTACCACCACGCCGCCGAATTGCGGCCTATACGGTGCGCAGATGCCTGTATTCACGACGCAAAAACGTGCGTCATGCATTTTGGCATTCTCATCCTCCGGGAATGATATGGTCGACTTGCCGGCGCTCCGTCCCCGACATTTCATTTTTTTGTCAGGTCGTGTGACGACCTGGAAAAAGACCTGGAAAAGACCCGGAAACGACTGGAAAGCGACCGGGAAACGACGTGGGTGCGGTTTGCCGCCATCCCCACAAATACTTAACTTGATACCCAATGTACCGTCCCCACGTGTATGGGAAAGATAATGCGCGGCCAATGCCCGTCCGATGCGAGACCATTTTGTCCTGCCATGGCGGATGCGGGCGCCCGTAACTTTTGCCGCCTGTCGGGACGCCGGAGCCTGGTCGGCGTTACGATACGGTCTTGAGCGCCATCGCGCGCATGCGCGGCCCCGCTGCCGTTCCTGAACTGAGCCTATGAAAATCATCGATCCCGCCATTGCATCCCTGGCCACCGCCAAATCCCTTCTGCTCGACCCCTGGGGCCTTACCGAAGCGGACATGGCGCGGGCACTGGGTGAAATCTTCACCCACAAGGTCGATTACGCCGACCTGTACTTCCAATACACGCGCAGCGAAGGCTGGAGCCTGGAAGAAGGGATCGTCAAGACGGGCAGCTTTTCCATCAGCCAGGGTGTGGGCGTGCGGGCCGTCAGCGGAGAAAAAACCGCGTTCGCCTATTCGGATTCCCTGTCGCCCGAGGCGCTGCTGTCCTCGGCGCACGCCGTGCGCGGCATCGCCCGTCGCGGCGCCGGCAAGGTCAAGGTGGCTGCCCACGTCGAGGCCGAGATCGGCCGCAGCCTTTATGCGGACATCGATCCCGTGGCCAGCCTGAGCGCGCCCGAGAAAGTCGCGCTCCTGGAGCGCGTCGAGCGCATGGCGCGAGCGCGCGATCCGCATGTGATCCAGGTGATGGCCGGGTTGGGCGCGGAGTATGACGTGGTGCTCGTCGCGGGCAGCGATGGCCGCCTGGCCGCCGACGTGCGCCCCTTGGTGCGCCTGTCGCTCACCGTGATCGCCGAGCGCAATGGCCGTCGCGAAATGGGCCACGCGGGCGGCGGCGGGCGGCTCGGGCTGGCGTACTTCACCGACGACATGCTGCAGGGTTATGTTGAGCGGGCAGTGCACGAAGCGCTGGTCAATCTTGAGGCGCGTCCGGCGCCTGCCGGCGAAATGACCGTGGTCCTGGGCTCGGGCTGGCCCGGCATCCTGTTGCACGAAGCCGTCGGCCATGGCCTTGAAGGCGACTTCAACCGCAAGGGTTCCAGCGTGTTCTCCGGCCGCATCGGCGAGCGCGTGGCGTCCAAGGGCGTGACGGTGGTCGACGATGGCACCATCCCTGATCGCCGCGGTTCGCTCAATATCGACGACGAGGGAAATGCCACCCAGCGCAACGTGCTCATCGAAGACGGCATCCTGCGCGGCTACATGCAGGACACGCTCAACGCCCGTCTGATGAAGACCGCCGCCACCGGCAACGGCCGCCGCGAATCCTTTGCGCATCTGCCCATGCCGCGCATGACCAATACCTACATGCTGGCGGGCGACAAGCCCGCCGATGAGATCGTGGCCTCGGTCAAGCGTGGCCTTTATGCGGTCAACTTCGGCGGCGGTCAGGTCGACATCACCAACGGCAAGTTCGTGTTCTCGGCTTCCGAGGCTTACATGATCGAAGATGGCAAGGTGACCTATCCGGTCAAGGGCGCCACCCTCATCGGCAACGGCCCCGATGCCATGAACCGCGTCACCATGATCGGCAATGACCTGCAGCTCGACTCCGGCGTGGGCACTTGCGGCAAGGACGGCCAGAGCGTGCCCGTCGGCGTTGGCATGCCCACCGTCCGCATGGAAGGACTGACGGTCGGCGGCACCGCCTGAAGCGGTCCAAAGTGTCCTGAAGCGGTAAATAGGGGGCGGCACGCGGCAAAATTGCCAGCGTGACGCCCTCAAAAAATTGTGCTAGAGTCTTTTCCCATGAAATTCGCGTCCCCCGCCTTTTATTTTTATTTTTTTGGTTTTCTGAAGCCGCTGGCGGAGGAAGGGACGCGCTCAATCTGAAGTTTGGAAAGAATCCCCCCCAAAAAAGCCGCCAGCAAACTGGCGGCTTTTTTTGTGCCGCCGTGGCGGGCAAACCAGGAGCAGTACCGTGTCACACAACACCGACGATCTTCGCATTCGAGAAATCAAGGAACTGAACCCGCCCTCGCACGTCATGCGCGAGTTCGCCTGCACCAAAGAGGCGTCCGAGACCGTGTTCGCCGCCCGGCAGGGCATGCACCGCATCCTGCACGGCATGGACGACCGCATGATCGTCGTGATCGGTCCTTGCTCCATCCACGACACGCGCGCCGCGATCGAATACGCCAAGCGTCTCAAGCCGGTGCGCGACCGCCTGAGCGCCGACCTGGAAATCGTGATGCGCGTCTACTTCGAGAAGCCGCGCACCACCGTCGGCTGGAAGGGCCTCATCAATGATCCCGATCTGGACGGCAGCTTCGACATCAACAAGGGTGTGCGCGTGGCCCGCGAGCTGCTGCTGGACATCAACAGCATGGGCTTGCCGGCGGGATGCGAGTTCCTGGACATGATTACCCCGCAATACATCGCGGATCTGGTCTCCTGGGGGGCGATCGGGGCACGCACGACGGAAAGCCAGGTGCACCGCGAGCTGGCTTCGGGCCTGTCGTGTCCGGTGGGGTTCAAGAATGGCACGGACGGCAATGTGAAGATCGCGGTCGACGCGATCAAGGCGGCTTCGCAGCCGCATCATTTCCTGTCGGTGACCAAGGGCGGGCATTCCGCCATCGTGTCCACCGCCGGCAATGAGGACTGCCACGTGATCCTGCGTGGCGGCAAGACGCCGAACTATGACGCAGCCAGCGTCGATGCGGCTTGCCAGGACGTGTCCAAGGCCGGTCTCGCGCAGCGCATCATGGTCGATGCCAGCCACGCCAACAGCAGCAAGAAGCCCGAGAACCAGCCGCTGGTCATCGAAGACGTCGCGCGGCAGATGGAAGCGGGCGACGCCCGCCTGATCGGCGTCATGGTCGAAAGCCACCTGCTGGGCGGCCGCCAGGACATGGTGCCGGGACAGCCGTTGGTGTACGGCCAGAGCATCACCGACGGCTGCATCGACTGGGACGCATCGGTGGCCGTGCTCGAACGCCTGGCGCAGGCCGTGCGTGAGCGCCGCCGGGTGGCGCTGACCTCCGGCAAATGAGGGGGATGCGCGCCGCGGACCGCCTGCCTGGGGCGGTGTGCGGCGCAGCATGCGGGGCGGCGTAGAATATTCGGATTATCGAACCCCGGGAACTCCTAGATCATGAACGCTCCCTTGCACGCCGAAACGTTGCGCCGCGCGGTGCCCGCCGCCTGTCTGGATGCCTTGCGCGCGCGCTTTGGCGACCGCCTGTCGGAAACGGCCGCCGTGCGCGAACACCACGGCCGCGATGAATCGCCTTATCCCGCCATGCTGCCCGATGCCGTGGTCTTTGCGCAGTCGACGGAGGATGTCGCGTACGTCGCCAAGGTGTGCAATGAACATCGCGTTCCCTTGATTCCCTACGGTGCCGGCTCGTCGCTGGAAGGCCACATCCTGGCGATCCAGGGGGGCATCAGCCTGGACCTGTCGCAGATGAACAAGGTTCTGGCCATCAACGCAGAAGACCTCACCGCCACGGTGCAGGCGGGCGTGCTGCGCAAGCAGCTCAACGAAGAAATCCGCAACACGGGCCTCTTCTTCCCGATCGATCCCGGCGCGGACGCCAGCCTGGGCGGCATGGCCGCCACCCGCGCCTCGGGCACCAACGCCGTGCGCTACGGCACGATGCGCGAGAACGTCATGTCGCTGACCGTCGTCACCGCGGACGGCCGCATCATCCGCACCGCGGGCCGTGCGCGCAAGTCGTCGGCGGGCTATGACCTCACGCGTATTTTCGTGGGCAGCGAGGGCACGCTCGGCATCATCACCGAAGTCACCGTGCGCTTGTATCCGCAGCCTGAAGCCGTGTCCGCCGCGGTCTGCAATTTCCCCACGCTGGACGCCGCGGTCCAGAGCGTGATCGAGATCATCCAGATGGGCGTGCCCGTCGCGCGCGTCGAGTTCATGGATGCGGCCAGCGTGCGCGCGGTGAACCTGCACAGCAAGCTGAGCCTGCGCGAAACCCCGCTGCTGGTGTTTGAATTCCACGGCAGCCCCGCAGGCGTGCAAGAGCAAGCGGAAACCGTGCAGGCCATCACGGCCGAGCATGGCGGCATGGACTTCGAATGGGCCGAGCGTCCCGAAGACCGCAGCCGCCTCTGGACCGCTCGCCACAACGCGTATTTCGCGGGCCTGCAATTGCGCCCGGGCTGCCGCGCCAGCACGACCGACGTCTGCGTGCCCATCTCGCGCCTGGCCGATTGCGTGCGCGATACGGTCGAGGAACTGGATCGCGCCAGCTTTCCCTACACGATCGTGGGCCACGTCGGCGATGGCAATTTCCATGTGCTGATGCTGCTGGATGCCGATAACGCGCAAGAGTGGCAGGAATCCGAAACCATCAACCACAACCTCGTGCGCCGCGCCATCGCGGCCGACGGCACCTGCACGGGCGAGCACGGCGTGGGCCTGCACAAGATGCAGTTCATGGCGGAAGAACACGGCGAAGATGCGCTCGACCTGATGCGCAGTCTCAAGCACGCGTTTGACCCGAACAACATCCTGAATCCCGGCAAGATCGTGTCCTGGTAAGAAGCGGGCGGGACGGCTTGTCCCGCTTGCATTGCCGCTGGCTTGCGGCTTTTCTGCGACAGGCCGCTACGGGGTTTACGGCTGGTTACGTATGCGTCGGCCGCGATGCCCTTTAGCGCCTGGAAGGTGCGGGTAAATCCCGGCCTGTTTATCGTGGGCACACGCGCTATTGTTGCGCTCATGAATTCACTGGTCGAAACTGGCCTGGCACAAGTGCAGGCGCCTTATTCGCTGCAGCAGCTCGTCGAGGCGTTGTCGGCCGCGTTGCCCGCGCACTGTGTGCTCTATCGCGAAGAAGACACGCGTCCTTACGAGTGCGATGGCCTATCCCTTTACCGCGCGGTTCCCGCCGTCGTGGCCTTGCCTGAAACCGAAGAGCAGGTGCAGGCCGTCATGCGCATCTGCAAGCGGCTGAACGCACCCATCGTTGCGCGGGGCGCCGGAACGGGTCTGTCGGGCGGCGCCATGCCGCACACCCGGGGCGTGCTGCTCGGGCTGTCCAAGTTCAATCGCATCAAACACATCGATCTCGCCAGCGCGACCGCCATCGTGCAGCCCGGCGTGCGCAATCTTGCGATCTCGGAAGCCGTGTCGCCCTACGGCCTGTACTACGCGCCGGACCCGTCCAGCCAGATCGCATGTTCCATCGGCGGCAACGTCGCCGAGAACTCCGGCGGCGTGCATTGCCTCAAGTACGGCCTTACCGTGCACAACGTGCTGCGCGTGCGCGTGGTCACGATCGACGGCGACGTCGTCGAGCTGGGATCGGAGGCGCCCGATGCGCCGGGGCTGGATCTGCTGTCGGTCTTCGTCGGATCCGAGGGCATGCTGGGCGTGGTGACCGAAGTCACCGTCAAGCTGATCCCCAAGCCCGCCTGCGCGCAGGTCGTCATGGCCAGCTTTTCCAGCGTCGAGGCGGCCGGCAACGCGGTCACGCAGGTGATCGCGGCGGGCATGATCCCGGCCGGCCTGGAAATGATGGACCGCCGCGCCACGCACATGGTCGAACCTTTCGTGCGCGCGGGCTACGACATGGATGCGCAGGCCATCCTGCTGTGCGAATCGGATGGCACGCCTGAAGAGGTGGCGCATGAAATCGCGCGCATGGAAGCGGTATTCCGCGACGCCGGCGCCACGCGTTGCCAGGTGTCCACCTCCGAGGCCGAACGCCTGAAATTCTGGGCGGGGCGCAAGAATGCGTTTCCCGCCGCCGGGCGCGTGTCGCCCGATTACTACTGCATGGACGGCACCATACCGCGCCGCCATCTGGCGCGCGTGCTGGGCGCCATCGAGCAAATGGAAGACGAATTCGGCCTGCGATGCGCCAATGTCTTTCATGCCGGCGACGGCAATCTGCATCCGCTGATCCTGTTCGATTCGAATAAGCCGGACGAGGTGGAGCGCGCTGAGAAATTCGGCGCCGCCATTCTCGAGCTGTGCGTGCAGGTGGGAGGAACCGTGACTGGAGAGCACGGTGTGGGAATGGAGAAGATAAATCAAATGTGCGTGCAATTCTCTCGCGAAGAACTCGACGCGTTTCTGGCGGTAAAGCGGGCCTTCGATCCGCCGTGCCTGCTCAATCCTGAAAAAGTCATCCCAACGCTGGCCCGCTGCGCCGAATACGGCAAGATGCACGTCCATGCGGGAGAACTGCGCTTCCCCGATCTCGCCCGTTTCTAGGACGCTTTCCTTATGGATTTTGTCCTGTCGGAATTGTGCGACCAGGTCATGACGGCGCGTGCCGGACACAAACCCCTGTTCGTGATGGGCGGTGGCAGCAAGCGCTTCTATGGCAATTACCGGCCGGTGCGGCCGCAGGATGGCCACTGTCTGCTGGACATGACGCCTTACCGCGGCATCGTCAGCTACCACCCGTCCGAACTCGTGGTGACCGTGCGCGCCGGCACGCCGCTGGCCGAACTGGAGGCCGCGCTTGCCGAGCACGGCCAGATGCTGGCGTTCGAACCGCCGCATTTCGCGCCGTCGGCGACGGTGGGCGGATGTGTGGCCGCCGGACTTTCGGGGCCACGCCGCATGAGCGCCGGCGCCTTGAAAGACTTCGTGCTGGGCGCGCAGTTGCTGGATTCGGAAGGCCGCATCCTGTCGTTCGGCGGCGAGGTCATGAAGAACGTGGCCGGCTACGACGTGTCCCGCCTGCTGGCCGGGTCGCATGGCATCTTCGGCGCCATCCTCGAGGTGTCGCTCAAGGTCGTGCCCAGGCCGATGGAAGAAATCACGCTGGCGCTGTCCGCCACGCAGCCGCAGGCGCTTGCCAACTTTGCCTTCTGGCGGGGCAAGCCGCTGCCCATCTCGGCCACGAGCTGGACCGGGGAGGGCGATGGCGGTGAAGGGATGACGAGGGTGCGCCTGTCGGGCGCGCCGCCGGCGCTGGCGAGCGCGCAGGCGCTGATCGGCGGCGACGTCCTGGCGCCCGACGCCGCCGCGGCATGGTGGCAGTCGCTGCGCGAGCAGACCGATGCTTTCTTCGCACCGGACCGCCCCTTGTGGCGCCTCGCCCTGCCGCCCACCACCCCCGACCTGGAGTTGGGGCCGACGCTGCTGGAGTGGGGCGGCGGCCAGCGGTGGCTGTCCGGCCCGCACGATGCGGCAGCGCTGCGCGCGACCGCGGCCCGGCACGGCGGCCACGCGACGCTGTTCCGGCCCGCCGGCGCCACGCCGCCCGCCGATGGCGTGTTTCATCCGCTCGCGCCGGGCGTCGGCGCGATCACCCGCCGGCTCAAGCAGGAGCTCGATCCCGCGGGTCTCTTCAATCCTGGCCGCCTGGTCCTGGAGCTATAGGGCATCATGCAAACCAATCTGGCATCCTGGGCGAGCGGCACCGAACTGGGCGAAGAAGCGGACGCCATCCTGCGCCGCTGCGTGCACTGCGGCTTCTGCACCGCCACCTGTCCAACCTACCAGGTCCTGGGCGACGAGCTGGACAGTCCGCGCGGACGCATCTATCTCATCAAGCAGGTGCTGGAGGGCAAGGAGCCCACGCAGTCCACGCAGCAGCACCTGGACCGCTGCCTCACCTGCCGCAATTGCGAGACCACCTGCCCCTCGGGCGTGGAATACGGGCACCTCGTCGATATCGGGCGCAAGATCGTGGACGAGCGGGTGGAGCGGTCATGGGCGGACAAGACCAAACGCACGCTGCTGCGCCGGACGATGCTCTCGCCCCTGTTTGCGCCGGCCATGCGCCTGGGCCAGAGCCTGCGCGGCATGCTGCCGCAGGCGCTCAAGCGCAAGGTGCCGGAACGCCGCGACGCCGGCCCGCTGCCGCAGGTGGCGCGGCATGAGCGCCAGGTGCTGATGCTGACCGGATGCGTGCAGCCAGCCATGATGCCCACCATCGACGCCGCCACCATCCGCGTGCTGGATGCCGTCGGCATCGGAGCGCGCCTGGCGCCGGGCGCGGGCTGCTGCGGCGCAGTGAGTTTCCACCTGGATGCGCAGGACGAGGCCCTGGCGCAGATGCGCGCCAACGTCGATGCGTGGTGGCCGCTGGTGCAGGACGCCAAAGTCGAGGCCATCGTCATGAATGCGTCGGGCTGCGGCGCGATGGTCAAGGAATATGCGCACCACCTGCGCCATGATCCGGCCTATGCGCAAAAAGCCGCCGACATCGTGGCGCTGGTCAAGGACGTGGCCGAGATCGTCGCGCCGCATGCCGGGTTGCTGCGCGCGCGACTGCCGGCTGGCACCCGGGCAGCATTCCATCCGCCTTGCACCCTGCAGCACTGGCAGGGGTTGAGGCCGCTGTCGGAGCAACTGCTGGCCGACCTGGGATTCGACCTGCAGCCGTTCGCGGACAAGCATTTGTGCTGCGGATCGGCGGGCGCGTATTCGGTGTTGAACCCGGACATCGCGATGGAACTGCGTGACCGCAAGCTGGGCGCCATTGCGGCAGCAAGCCCGGATGTGATCCTGTCGGCCAACATCGGATGCATCGGCCATCTGCAAAGCGGCACCGAAACGCCGGTGCGCCATTGGGTCGAGGTGGTGGACGAACAGTTGCGCAAGGCTGCGCAGCCCTAGGGCCGCGCAGCGCCTGGCTTGCCGGCTATTCGACGGCCTTCACCATGTCTTCCAGCACCTTCTTGGCGTCGCCGAAGACCATCATCGTGCGGTCCATGTAGAACAGTTCGTTGTCCAGCCCGGCATAGCCCGAGGCCATGGAACGCTTGTTCACGATGACCGTGCGCGCCTTGTAGGCTTCCAGGATGGGCATGCCGGCGATGGGCGACTTGGGATCGTTCTTGGCGGCGGGATTGACCACGTCGTTCGCGCCCAGCACCAGCACGACGTCGGTCTGTCCGAACTCGCTGTTGATGTCTTCCATTTCGAAGACCTGGTCGTAGGGCACTTCGGCCTCGGCCAGCAGCACGTTCATGTGGCCGGGCATGCGGCCGGCGACCGGGTGGATCGCGTATTTGACGGTCACGCCGCGGGCGGTGAGCTTTTCGGCCAGTTCCTTCAGGGCGTGCTGCGCGCGGGCCACGGCCAGGCCGTAGCCCGGCACGATGGTCACGCTTTCGGCGTTGGTCATGAGGAACGCCGCATCGTCGGGGCTGCCTGACTTGACGCTGCGCTGCTGGGCGTCTCCCGCCGCGGCGCCGCCGCCCGACTGCCCGCCGAAACCGCCCAGGATCACGTTGAAGAACGACCGGTTCATGGCCTTGCACATGATGTAGGACAGGATCGCGCCTGAAGAGCCCACCAGCGAACCGGCGATGATCAGCATGGGGTTGTTCAGCGAAAAGCCGATGCCCGCCGCCGCCCAGCCGGAGTAGCTGTTCAGCATCGACACCACCACCGGCATGTCCGCGCCGCCGATCGGAATGATGATCAGCACGCCCAGCACGAAGGCGATGAGGGTCATGATGATGAAGGGCGTCCATTCCTGCGTGAGCATGAACCAGAAGCCGCACCCCAGCATCAGCAGCGCCAGCGCCAGGTTCAGCAGGTGCTGGCCGGTGAACACCACGGGCGCGCCCTGGAAGAGCCGGAACTTGTACTTGCCCGACAGCTTGCCGAAGGCGATGACCGAACCCGAGAACGTGATGGCGCCCACGAAGGTGCCGATGAAGAGCTCGAACCGGTTGCCGGTCGGGATGGCCATGCCGGCGGGCGCGATGCCGAAGGCGTGGGGTTCGGCCACGACGGCCACCGCGATCGCGACCGCCGCCAGGCCGATCATGCTGTGCATGAAGGCGACGAGTTCCGGCATCTTGGTCATTTCGACGCGCTTGGCCATCAGCGTGCCGACCGAGCCGCCCACCAGCAGTCCCAGCACCACCCAGCCCAGCCCGATCGTGGCCGTGCCGCTGCGCGCCAGGCCGATGATGAGCGCGGCGGTGGTCAGCACGGCGATCGCCATGCCAGCCATGCCGAAGGCATTGCCCAGGCGCGAGGTGGTGGGGTGGGACAGGCCCTTGAGCGCCTGGATGAAGCAGACCGAAGCGACGAGATAAAGCAGGGTGACGAGGTTCAGCGAGATCATTTCGCTTCCTCCTTGCCCGGCTTGCGGTCCTTTTTCTTGAACATTTCGAGCATGCGCCGCGTGACGAGGAAGCCACCGAACACGTTGACGGCGGCCAGGGCCACGGCAAAGACGCCCATGCCGCGCGCGAGTCCGCCTTCGGTCAGCGCGGCGGCCAGCATCGCGCCCACGATGATGATCGCGGAAATGGCGTTGGTCACCGCCATGAGGGGCGTGTGCAGCGCGGGCGTGACGTTCCAGACGACGTGGTAGCCGACATAGATGGCCAGCACGAAGATGATGAGGTTCATCAGGGTGGGGTTGATCGCTTCCATGGTCACGTCCTCCGCATCACATTGCCGCCTTCGCACATCAGGCAGGCGGCCACGATTTCATCGTCGCGCTGGATCGCCAGCGCGCCGTCCGCATTGATGATGAGCTTCAGGAAATCCAGGATGTTGCGCGCATAGAGCGCCGAAGCGTCGGTGGCGACCAGGCCGGGCAGGTTGGTCAGCCCGATGATGGTCACGCCGTGCTTGTCGACGATTCGGCCTTTTTCGGACAGCGGGCAGTTGCCGCCGCGTTCGACGGCCAGGTCCACCAGCACCGAGCCCGGCTTCATGGCCGCGACGGTCTCCTCGGAGACCAGCGTGGGGGCGGGGCGGCCGGGGATCAGCGCGGTCGAGATGACGATGTCGGCCTGCTTGCAGCGCTCGGACACCAGCGCGGCCTGGCGGGCCATCCATCCGGGCGGCATGGCCCGGGCGTACCCGCCCGTGCCTTGCGCGATCTCGCGTTCTTCGTCGGTTTCGAACGGCACGTCGATGAATTTGGCGCCCAGGGATTCGACCTGTTCGCGCGCGGCGGGGCGCACGTCGGAGGCCTCGACCACCGCGCCCAGCCGCTTGGCCGTGGCGATGGCCTGCAGGCCGGCCACGCCCGTGCCCAGCACGACCACGCGGGCGGCCTTCAGGGTGCCGGCGGCGGTCATCATCATGGGGATCAGGCGGCCGTAGTGATGGGCGGCCAGCAGCACGGCCTTGTAGCCGGCCAGGTTGGCCTGCGATGACAGCACGTCCAGGCTTTGGGCGCGGGTGATGCGGGGGGCGGCCTCCAGCGCGAAGCCGGTCAGGCCGGCGGCGGCCAACTGCGCCAGGCCTTCCTCGTCGAAGGGATCGAGCATGCCCACCACCACGGCGCCCGGCTTCATGTGGGGCAGTTCATCGGGCGAGGGCGCGCGAACCTTCATGACGAGTTCGGCGCCCAGGGCCTCCTGGGCGGAACCGAGCGTGGCGCCCGCGGCGACGTAGGCGTCGTCGAGATAGCGGGCGGCGCTGCCTGCCCCGCGCTCCACGACCACTGTGTGCTTGCCGCCCACATACTTCTTGACGGTCTCCGGTGTTGCTGCGACACGGGTTTCCCCGTCTCGGGTTTCCTTGGGTATCCCGATGTGCATCGACGCCTCTCCTCAGAAGGTTCGCCGTAGTTATACACGGAATGTGCGTTCTCACGCTCCCCTCGTTTGGTCCGCTTGTGCGCGGGCAAAAAAAACCCCATGGCGAACCATGGGGTGCGGGTCTTGCAACCCGAATGCTCCGGCCAGTCAGACCACGTCGCCGGCCGGCACCAGCGCGCAGACGTCCGGCGTCAAACCGTCTGTGCGCGAGTCCAGAGGATCAGCGCGGCGGTGAGGTCGCGCAGATCGGCCTTCAGGCGGCCGTAGTTCTCGCTGGGACGAAGCGACACTTCGTCCATGTACAGCTTGCGGTTGATTTCGATCTGCAGGCTGTGGCGGCCTTCTTGCGGGCGGCCGAAGGCGCGGACCAGTTCCACGCCCTTGTAGGGGTCGTTCACCGTGACGTCATAGCCGCGTTCGCGCAGCCAGGCCGCGATGAATTCGCGGAAGGCCGGGTCGCTGGTGCTGCCGTCGCGGTCGCCCAACACGAAGTCGGGGTGGACCAGGCCGGGGCGGTCGGTGGCGAATTCGCCGGCCACGCTGGGCATGGAGTGGCAGTTGATGTGCCAGACCTTGCCGAACTTGCGGTGTGCGTTGTCCAGCACCTGGCCGAGCGCGGCGTGGTAGGGCTTCCAGCAGGCGTCGATGCGGTGGCGCACTTCCTGGACCGTCAGCTTGCGGTCGTACAGGGGCGTGCCGTCATCGAGCATGCGCCAGATCAGGCCCTTGCCCAGCTTGACCTTGGGCGAGGCGTTCAGCGCGTCGGGCCACGCCTCGTCCAGCAGCAGTTCGTCGATTTCGTCGGGCGCGCGGTTGGCGTCGATGTAGGCGCGCGGAAAGGCCGCGGCAATCATCGGCACGCCCATCTCGATGGCGTCGCCCCACAAGTCGTCAACCCAGGTGTCCTCGGCGGTGCGCAATGCGCCAAAGTCCACCGCGGCAGCGAAATCGGGGGGGTAGGCGGTGCCGCTGTGCGGGGAGTCCAGCACAAGGGGAGCCGAAATTTCCGAATCGGGGTATTGCTGCGGAAGGTCGAGGCGGTAGGACAGGGGTTGGGTAATTCGCATAAGGGGGTACTGCGTTCGTGAATCGGAGGTCCCCGCGCGCCAGGACGCGCGGGGACCGAAGACCGGTTAGTCGATCTTCACGTTGGCTTCTTTGGCGATGCGCTTGTTCTTGGCGATTTCAGCCGAGATCTGCGCGCCGAATTCGGCCGAGGTGTTGGCGGCCGGCGAGGCGCCCAGGGCAGCCAGGCGCGACTTGACGTCTTCTTCGGCGCTGACCTTCTGGACGGCGGCGTTCAGCTTGGCCAGCACGGGGGCGGGCAGCTTGGCCGGAGCGACCAGGCCGAACCAGGACGCGTCGTTGACGGCCGGCAGGCCGGCTTCGGCGAACGTGGGCACGTCGGGCAGGGCGGCCACGCGCTTGGGCGAGGCGACGGCCATGGCGATCAGGCGGCCGGACTGGACGTGCGGCAGCGTGGAGGGCAGGTTGTCATACATGACGTCGACCTGGCCAGCCAGCGCGTCGTTCAGCGCCGGGCCCACGCCGCGGTACGGCACGTGCATCAGGTCGGTGCCCGACGCCATCTTGAACAGTTCGCCCATCATGTGCGAGACCGAGCCGTTGCCGGCCGACGCGTACGTCAGCTTGCCCGGCTGGCTCTTGGCCAGCGTGATGAATTCGGCGATGTTCTTGGCCTGGACCTTCGGGTTGATGGTCATGATGTTCGGCACGGCAGCCAGGTTCGAGATGGGCGTGAAGTCCTTCTCGCCATCGAACGGCAGGTTCGGGTAGATGGCCGGATTGATGCCGTGCGTGCTGACGGTGGCGATACCCAGGGTATAGCCGTCCGGCGCGCTGCTGGCAACGAACGCGCTGCCGATCGAGCCGCCGGCGCCGCCGCGGTTTTCCACGACGACGGTCTGGCCCAGTTCCTTGCCGAGCTTGTCGGCGAACAGGCGGCCGACGATGTCGGTGGTGCCGCCCGGCGGGAAGGGGACGATTAGGCGGATGGGCTTGCTGGGATACGCGTCTTCAGCGTGCGCGATACCCGAGGTCAGCGGCGTGGCCAGCGTCGCGGCGGCGACACACAGGCCCAGTACTACATTACGGCGTTGCATGGATTCCCCTACTAATGAATGGAAAGCGGTTGCGCAAAGGCAGTCGCAAACGCAACGATTCTTTCCTGGCGGCCGGGTTTGCGCAAACGAAAGTTTCTCCGTAAGCTATGACTTTTTTTCATACCTCTTTTTCGGCCAGCCTCGATTGGCGTTACTTTTATGTAACGTTTGCGTCTCGCGCAGGCCGTCGTCAGGCCCGCAGGGCAGGGAGCCCCACCTTCAGTGGGGACTACAGATGAGGCGTTTCTGTCCCTCTTTAACCGATCTTCAAGCCTTCGAGGTGGCCGCCCGCCATAGCAGTTTCACCCGCGCTGCCCAGGAGCTTTGCGTAACGCAGGGCGCCGTGAGTAAACAGGTGAAACATTTGGAGGAGTTCGTCGGGGTAGAACTATTCCTGCGGATCAGGCAAGGCCTGGTCCTCACCGAAGCCGGCCGCAGTTATCTCACGAAGATCCAGGCAGGGCTCGGCCAGATCGAGGCGGCCACGGTCGAGCTGATCGCGCACCAGGGGCGAGGGGGCACGCTGAATCTCACGTGTATGCCGACCTTCGGGGCGCGCTGGCTGATTCCGCGGCTGACCGCGTTCATGCGCCTGCGCCCCGATATCCATGTCGAATTCCTGCCGCATCGGCAGGGCTACGATTTTTCCACGCCGGAGCTGGATGCCGCGGTGCGGTTTGGCGAGGGCCTCTGGCCCGGCAGCGGCGCGGACTACATCGTCGGCCGCGAAATCCTGCCCGTCTGCAGCCCGCGCCTGATCCCGGGCGGCTGCAAGTCGCCCGAAGACCTGCTGGCGTATCCGCTGTTGCACCATACCTCGGCCCTGGAGGGCTGGCGCGACTGGTTCGAGCAGGCCGGCTGCGATACGCGGCGCAGCCTGGAGGGCGCGCGCTTTGACCAATACGCGCTGCTGTCGCAGGCCGCGGCGGCGGGGTTCGGGGTGGCGCTGATTCCGCGCTGCCTCATCGAGGACGAGCTGCGGGACGGCAAGCTGGCCATTGCCATTCAGTTGCCGATCCGGGCGCGCATGGGCTATTACCTGTGCTACCCCGAGCAAAAGGCCAACCTCCCCACCTTGCAGGCCTTCCGCGCCTGGCTGATGGAAGTGTCGCGGGCCGCCGAGCCGCAGCCGCGGGAAGACACCGTGTCCGATCTAAAATAGCCGCATCATGAGTCAAACATCCACCAAGAAAGGCCGCGTTGTCGTCGGCATGTCCGGCGGGGTCGATTCTTCGGTCACCGCCTGGCTGCTCAAGCAACAGGGCTACGAGGTCGTCGGCCTGTTCATGAAGAACTGGGAAGACGACGACGATTCCGAATACTGCTCCACCCGCCAGGATCTCCTGGACGCCGCCAGCGTGGCCGACCTGGTCGGCGTGGAGTTCGAGTTCGTCAACTTCGCCGCCGAATACAAGGACCGCGTGTTCGCGGAATTCCTGCGCGAGTACTCCGCGGGCCGCACGCCCAACCCGGACGTCCTGTGCAACGCCGAGATCAAATTCAAGGCCTTCCTGGACCATGCCATGGCGCTGGGCGCGGAGCATATCGCGACGGGGCACTACGCCCGCGTGCGCGAAGTGCCCGCCGAGGGCGGCGGCACGCAGTTCCAGCTGCTCAAGGCGCGGGACGGCTCCAAGGACCAAAGCTATTTCCTGCACCGCCTGAACCAGGCGCAGCTTTCGCGCACGCTGTTTCCCCTGGGCGAGATCCACAAGACCGAGGTGCGGCGCATCGCGCACGAAATCGGCCTGCACAATGCCGCCAAGAAGGATTCCACGGGCATCTGCTTCATTGGCGAACGCCCGTTCCGGGAATTCCTGAACCGTTACCTGCCCACCGAGCCCGGCCCCATCCTGACCCCCGAAGGGCAGCAGGTGGGGCGCCACGAAGGACTGTCCTTCTACACGCTGGGGCAGCGCAAGGGCCTGGGCGTTGGCGGCGTCAAGGGACGCCAGCGGGAAGACGGCACGGCCGAGGCCTGGTACGTGGCGCGCAAGGACCTGGCGCGCAACGTGCTGTACGTGGTGCAGGGGCACGATCATCCGTGGCTGCTGTCCGGCAGCCTCACGGCGCAGGACGCGAGCTGGGTGGCGGGCCATCCGCCGGCCCCGGGCGCCTACGGCGCCAAGACGCGCTACCGGCAGGCCGACGCGGCGTGCCGCCTGGGCAACGCCGCGGATGGCGCGTTTTCGCTGGAATTCACCGAGCCGCAGTGGGCGGTGACGCCCGGCCAGTCGGCCGTGCTATACGATGGCGAGGTTTGCCTGGGCGGCGGCATCATTCTCTAGGATGCGCCGCCGCTCGTAACCAAGGCCCCCCGGGCGCGATGCCCGAGGGGCCTTGTTCATGACAATGTTCATCACAATAAAAGAGAGGAGATGGCTGTGGATGTGACGATGGTGATATGCCTGCTGGCGCTGGGCGGCGTGGTCGGGTTTGCCGCGGGCTTGCTGGGCATCGGCGGCGGGATGCTGCTGGTTCCGTTCTTGACGATGCTGTTCACCTGGCAGCGCATGCCGGCCGACCTGGTGGTGCATGCCGCGATCGCCACGTCCATGACGTCGATCCTGTTCACCTCCATCTCCAGCGTCCGCGCCCACCAGCAGCGGGGCACCATCAAGTGGGGCATTGTGGCGGCCATGGCGCCGGGCATCATCGTCGGCGGGCTGCTGTCGGGCGGCGCGGTGTTCGCGGCGCTCAGCACGCTGTGGCTGTCGCTGTTCTTTGCCCTCTTTGTGGGGTATTCCGGCTGGAGCATGCTGCGCAACAAGAAGCCCAAGCCCACGCGCCAGATGCCGGGCGTCGTCGGCACCAGCGCGGCCGGAGCGGGCATCGGCTTCCTGTCGGGCCTGGTCGGGGCCGGCGGCGGCTTCCTGTCGGTGCCGTTCATGGTCTGGTGCAACGTGGCCCTGCACAACGCGGTGTCGACCTCGGCGGCGCTGGGCTTTCCCATCGCGCTGGCCAACAGCGTGGGCTATATCGTCTCGGGCCTCAATGAAGCCGAAACCTATCCCGGAATGCTCGGATTCATCTACTGGCCGGCGCTGCTGGCGCTGGTGTGCACCAGTGTCCTGACCGCGCCGCTGGGCGCGCGCATGGCCCATCGCCTGCCCGTGCAGACGCTCAAGCGCGTATTCGCCGCGCTGCTGTTCGCGCTGGCCGCGTACATGCTGTTCAAGGCCTGGCAGACCTGGGCAGCTTGATCGGGATAAGGAAAACCGGCCGCGGAGAGCGGCCGGCGCAGCGCACGCCCGGTCAGGCCGGGCGCTTCTGGAGGCCCGTCAGGCCGTCTTGGGTACCGTGTCGATGAACGACTGGCGCTGGGACAGCTTGTCGTACAGGCGGGCCAGATTGGGTTGGCCGGTGCGCCAGTCCAGGGTGGCAAAGCGCAGGTCCAGGTAGCCCAGGGCACAGCCGACGGCGATGTCCGCCAGGCTGTAGTTGATGCCCATGCAATGGGCGTTTTCACCCAGGCTCTTGTTCATGGCGTCCAGGCTGGCGTGGATCTTGCCGTGCTGGCGTTCGATCCATTCGGGGCTGCGCTGGGCCTCGGGGCGCTGGTTTTCCTTGACGATGGTCACGCACGCGTCCAGGACGCCGTCTGCGATGGCTTCCCAGCACTTGACGGCCGCGCGGTCGCGTCCCGGCTGGGGAATCAGCCGGGCGACGGGAGACAGGGTGTCCAGGTATTCGACGATGACGCGCGAGTCGAACAGGGCGCCGCCATCTTCCATGACCAGGCAGGGCACCTTGCCCAGCGGGTTGTACGTTTGGATCTGCGTGTCGGCGGACCAGACGTTTTCGAGTTCAAGCCGGTAGTCCAGCTTTTTCTCGGCCATGACGATGCGCACTTTGCGCACGTAGGGACTGGTAAGCGAGCCGATCAGTTTCATGGAGTCACAAGCGGAGTCGGAAAGCGGCCGAAGTATAGCAGGCCGCATGACGGTCGGAATTGTCCGCAGGCCGGAATCTTCGTCAGTTTGCCACAATGTGGGGCTGGCTCGGATGATAAAATCGTCGGGTTTTCCCATCCGTAGCTTTTTCTCTCCCAGACCATGCAAATCGCCGATCAGCTGAGCCAACTCAATGCCCTTTCGCCACTGGATGGCCGCTACGCTTCACGGGGCGACGCGCTGCGCGGTCTGCTGTCCGAGGCCGGCTTCATGGCGCACCGCGTGGAAGTCGAGGTCGCCTGGCTCGTCGCCCTGTCCGACGCCGGCCTGCCCGAGCTGCCCGCCTTCTCCGAAGGCGCCCGCGCCCGCCTGGCCCAACTGGTCGCCAATTTCTCCGAAGCGGACGCCGGCCGCATCAAGGACATCGAGCGCGTCACCAATCATGACGTGAAGGCCGTCGAATACTGGCTGAAGGAAAAGGTCGCCGATGACGCCGAACTGGCCCGCGCGGCCGAGTTCATCCACTTCGCCTGCACTTCTGAGGACATCAACAACACGTCGCACGCGCTGATGCTGTCGCGCGCCCGCGACCAGGTCGTGGTGCCGCGCCTGCGCGAAGTGGCCGCCAAGCTGAATGAACTGGCCGTGGCCAACGCCGATCAGCCGCTGCTGTCGCGCACGCACGGCCAGCCGGCCAGCCCCACCACGCTGGGCAAGGAATTCGCCAACGTGGCCGCGCGCCTGAACCGCGCCATCGCCGCCGTCGAGGCCGTCGAGCCGCTCGCCAAGCTCAATGGCGCGACGGGCAACTACAACGCCCACCTGTCCGCCTATCCCGAGATCGGCTGGCCCGAATTCAGCAAACGCGTGCTGGCCGGCCTGGGCCTCACCCAGAACCGCCACACCATCCAGATCGAACCGCACGACTGGATGTCGGCCCTGTTCGACGCAATCACCCGCGCCAACATCATCATCCTGGATCTGGACCGCGACATCTGGGGCTATGTGGCGCTGGGCTACTTCAAGCAGCGCCTGAAGGAAGGCGAGGTCGGCTCGTCGACCATGCCCCACAAGGTCAACCCGATCGACTTCGAAAACTCCGAAGGCAACCTGGGCCTGGCCAACGCCGTGCTGCGCCACCTGGCCGACAAGCTGCCCATCTCCCGTTGGCAGCGCGACCTGACCGATTCCACCGTCCTGCGCAACCTGGGCGTGGGCCTGGGCTACTGCCTGGTGGCGTGGGATGCCTGCATGCGCGGCCTGGGCAAGCTGGAAGTCAACGCGGCCGCCATCGACGCCGACATCGACGCCTGCTGGGAAGTGCTGGCCGAGCCGGTGCAGACCGTCATGCGCCGCTATGGCCTGCCGCAGCCGTACGAACAGCTCAAGGCCTTGACGCGCGGCAAGGGCATCACCGAAGAGGCTCTGCGAGAATTCATCCAGGGCCTGGCGCTGCCTGAAGAGCCGAAGGCCCGCCTGCTGGCGATGACCCCGCGCTCCTACATCGGCCTGGCAGCCGAGCTGGCCCGGGCGGTATAGTCGCCATGCCGCGCGCGCCATGCGCGCGGCGTTCACGTTGTACCTACGGGAGAAAGCAATGAAGAAGTTGTCCACGCTTGCTGCGCTGGCCTGTATGACGGTGGGTCCGCTGCTCGCGACGTCCGCCTCCGCGCAGTTTGCCAAGCCCGAAGATGCGGTCAAGTACCGCCAGTCGGCGCTCTCGCTCATCGCCTCGCATTTCGGCCGCATGGCGCCGGTGGTCAAGGGCCAGGCGCCCTACGACGCCGCGCAGATCAAGGCGAACGTCGAGGTGCTGAAGACGCTCTCGGCATTGCCCTGGACGGCTTTCGGTCCGGGCACGGAAGGCGGCGACGCCCGTCCGGAGATCTGGAGCGATGCCGCGGGCTTCAAGCAGAAGCAGCAGGCGTTCCAGGACAACATCGTGAAGCTGTCGGCCGCGGCCGATGCCGGCGATCTGGACAAGCTGCGCGCCGCGTTCGGCGACGTGGGCGCAAGCTGCAAGGCCTGCCACGACGCGTATCGCAAAAAGAAGTAAGCAAGGCTGAGGCTGCGCGCCTCGCGTCTTCCAAAGAACAAGCCCCGCACTGAAAGACCTCGAAGTCGGATTCAAGTCCGGCGTTCGGGGCGGTTCAGGCGGGGCTGTTTCTTGCGCGCTCGCGACGGCGCGTATGTGAGAAAGGTCTGCGAGAAAGGTCTACGAGAAAGGTCTACGAGAAAGACATGTCCGATACGATCTCCAGAGACCGTATCCACAGCACCAGGCCGGTGACGCAGGCGCCCAGCACCAGGGCGCGCAGCCAGACGGCCAGCCCGTCTTGCGTGGGCGGCGTGCCCGGAGGAATGTCCTTGGCGTCGACGTTGCCGGTGATGATGGCGCGCACCAGCCGTTTGCGTCGCACGACGGCATACCAGGCCACGGCCAGCACATGCAGCGCGACAAGGCCGATGATGACCCACTCGTTGAGTTTGTGCCACGAGGTCATGGCGCTGGCGGTGGCTTCCGACACGTATCCGAACAGCGGGCCCTGCGTCATGATGTCGTCGGTGGTGAAAAGGCCGCTGACCGCCTGGAAGCCCACGACCAGCAACAGCGCCATCACGGACAGGGCTCCCAGTGGATTGTGGCCGGCTGGCGCCGCCGCGCCCTTGAGGTAGCGGGCGATCGACGATGGGCCTCGCACGAAGTGCGCGAACCGGACGTAGCGCGGGCCGACAAAGCCCCACAGCAGGCGAAAGAGGATCAGGCCCAGCGCCGTACAGCCAAAGCGCACGTGCCAGTCCATGTACAGGCCGCCCAGCTTCACGCTGACGAACGCGCCGACGATACAGACGACGAGGGCCCAATGAAAGAGTCGAGTGGGAAGGTCCCAGATGCGGACCGCGAGACGATTGTTCTGCATGTCGATATCGCCAGGGCTGGAATTGCCGCGACTTTAGCACGCACAAAAGCAAACCGCCGCGTATGAAACGCGGCGGTCTTGACCCAGCTCAGCGAGCGTTGCGGCGCACCGGTTCGATGCGATGAACGTGTTCGTGGCGGAAGCGGATGCGCTGGCCGGGCGCCTTTTGCGCGGCCGCACCGCACGGCACCACTTCGGTCGTGTAGGTGGTCGTGCCGTTGATCGGCGCATTGAAAATGACGGTTGCGCGGATCTCGGGGCCGTTGGCCGGCTTCAGGTAGACGATGTCGCCGATATGGATGGGCATGTCGTCGAGCTGGGTGTGGGCCGGGCGCTGGATCAGGTCGGTGGTGGTGAAACGAGTATTCATGTTGTGTTCTCTTTAGGTTCTAGTTATTGGAAAAGCTGCGTATTGCCAAGTGGGGCGCAAGGCGGCGTTGAGGCCGGGCATTTGCACCTGTGCCGTGCCCGCCGGGTTGTATTGGACAGGCATTACATGACACTAACGCATTGTTGCCGCCATCTCTTTGCGCATTCTCATGTTTCTGCGCGTCGTTTCGATGGCGTGATGCGGCGGTGATGCCATCTTCCAGTCCTGGATGGCATCGGTTCGGGTCCGCGTGGCTTGGATGTACAAGACTTCCGCTTGCGCGATTGCCTGCGCGGTTGCTTGCGCGTTTGTCTGCGCCCGTGCGGCCCGAGATCATGCAGAGCGGCTAGGCTCTTGCATTCGCGGTCATTGCCCGCGATATGTGTTGCTGCTTCCGATAGGGCAGCTTTGGGATGATTGCGGTGGCTTCAGGCCGATCCGGAACTGACGGGTCGGCTAAGGCGGTGCTGCGACCTGGCCCTGCGTTTGCGTTTTTCGCTTGTTTTTCGCTATATACGTCGCAATGACGCAGGGGCTTACAGGCGTTGGCTGGAACGGCGGGAGTGATCCCGCTTCGGTTCCGGTGTGCTCCCAGATGGGTAGGGTCTGGGAAGACGTTGGTGACTGTACGGTGTTGCCCGTACAGCGGTATTCTTACGTTGGTCTTTGCAGCCGGTTGTTTTAAGCCGCAAGATTTAAGCCGCAAGAGCCAACTGACGATAATATCCGGAGTTGCCCGATTTTGCAAGCGGTTTCTGTGCAAAGGGCATAAGCGGGGCGTGCCGTACTCTCAGTGCGCTGCGGGACGGGCCTGACGCTGGGCCTCGATGATGAGCCCTTCAAGGCGCGGCGACATGCGCAGCGCCACCTGGGCAGCCGTCGAGCCGTCGGGTTGCGGGGCGGTTTCCAGGGCGAGTTCGATGCGCTCGTTGTCGAACGCTTCCGGCGCGGCCTCGATTTCCACATAGCGGTCGAGCAGGGCGTCGACGGCCTTCTGGGCGTCCGCCAGGGCTTCGTCCGACAGCTTGCCATTGCCCAGGTACTGATTGACCACGCGCGCCAGGTCGTTCATGAAAAGGAGCAGGGCATTCGCGCCGCGGCAGTCCGGATGCGTGAAACCCCAGGCCTGGGAGGAAGCGTTCTGATTCATGTCGTCAGCCAAAATGCGATGTTGCGGGCGGCCGCCGGCCGCCGGATCCGTGATTTTAGAGGAAGCCGGCGTCGATCCGTCGCGCGGGCGCGAGGGCCCGCTCCCCTGTGTCAACTCGCTTCGATGGCAACAAAATCCGCCCCTCGGGATGCGGGGACGGCCCATGCCGGATAATCTGCCGGAAATGCCCGCCGCGGCGGGCGCCGGAATCTGCAAAATCGGAGTGCGAAAGGATGCGCATGGTCTTGGTTCGCGCGTGCGTGACAGGCATGGCGGTGGTCTCGTTGCTGTTGATGACGGCCTGCGTAAATAAAGAGCCGCAGGAGCGCGCCGCGTTCATACAGTTGCTGCAGGCCCGGATGAACAACGTGACGCTGGTGCCGATCGGCATGCTGAGCAAATCCGAAAAGGAAGCCATCGGCGATTACGACGACGCCTACGAGGTGATCACGGACTTCCAGGACGCGATGGCCAAGGCGGCCTCGCCGCTGCGCGAGGTGCTGGCGGTCGAGACGATCCGCTCCGTGGGCGAGATCGTGGAGCGCAGGGCCAGCTTCGAGGCCGCCCGCAAGACCTTGGCCGACGCCGCCGCGCAGGTCCAGGAGGCGCGCGGCAAGGCTGACCGGGCGCGCACGGACCTGGCCCTGCCCGCCGACCTGGCGCCGGTGTACGACGGGGTCTACGACGAAGCCGTGAGTGCGCCGGCTGCCGAGTTGATGGATGCGGCGGCCAAAATGGATTCGGTCGCGCGCGACGCGCTGGGCATCGCCGACCTCGTGGCGGCCAACGCCGCGGACATCCTGCTCGTGGACGGGCAGGCGCGCGTCGCCAAGCCCACGCTGCAGCAGGAATTGAACTTGCGCCTGCAGGGATTGAACGCGCAGTCCGATGCGCTGGAGGCGGCGCGCGCGACCCTCCTGCAGGCGGCCGGCGCAGGCCCGGCGGCGCCATAGCCATGCGACAGACCCCTCGCGACCCGAGCGCCGCCCGGCCGCGCTTTGTACAATGCGGCTCTTGCGGCGATTGCCGTGCCTTGGACGGACTATGAGCCAATCTTCCGGCGTGCACTACAAAACCTTTCTGCTTCTGCTGGTGGCGGTCACCATCGCGTTCGGATGGTTGTTGTGGCCTTTCTATGGTGCCGTTTTCTGGGGCTCCATTCTCGCCATTCTCTTCGCTCCCTTGCAGCGCCGCCTGGTGATGCGCGTCGGGGGACGGCGCAATCTGGCTGCGCTCATCACCTTGCTGCTGGTGCTGCTGCTGGTGATTCTTCCGCTGGTCGTGATCAGCGGATCGCTGGTGACCGAAGGCGCCAATCTCTATCAAAGCATCAAGTCCGGCCAGATCAACTTCGGGGCCTACTTCCAGCAGGCCATGGAGGCGTTGCCGCCGTCGGTGCATGCCTTGCTGTCACGCTTCGACCTGGCCGACATTCCGAGCCTGCAGGAAAAGCTGAGCGCCGGCGCGATGCAGGCCAGCCAGTTTCTGGCGACCCAGGCATTGAGCATCGGACAGGACACGTTCCAGTTCGTGGTCAGCTTCGGCATCATGATGTACCTGCTGTTCTTCCTGTTGCGCGACGGGCCGCAGTTGTCCGCGCGGCTGCGTCGCGCCGTGCCCCTGAGCGACGGCCACAAGCAGCACCTGTTCCGCAAGTTCACGACCGTGGTGCGCGCCACCGTCAAGGGCAACGTCGCGGTGGCGGCGGCGCAGGGCGCGCTGGGCGGCATCATCTTTTCCATTCTCTCGATCCAGGGCGCGCTGCTGTGGGGCGTGATCATGGCCTTCCTGTCGCTGCTGCCGGCGATCGGCGCGGGCCTGATCTGGGCGCCGGTGGCGATCTATTTCCTGCTGACGGGCGCCGTGGTCAAGGGCGCCGTGCTGATCGCCTTTGGCGTGCTGGTCATCGGGATGGTCGACAATGTCCTGCGGCCCATCCTGGTGGGCAAGGACACCAAGATGCCTGACTACGTCGTGCTGATCTCCACGCTGGGCGGCATGGCCCTGTTCGGCCTGAACGGCTTTGTGATCGGTCCGCTGATCGCTGCGCTGTTCATGGCGAGCTGGGATCTGTTTTCGTCCGCGACAAGCGACGCGGCGGTTGTCCCCGAGGCAAGCGCATCCGTGACGGATGGCGCTGCGGCCGGCGGCCCTGTGGCAGGCACGCCGGCGGCTGCCCGACGGGCCCGTCCCGAATAGCCTCGCCGGGCTCCCCGGGAGCGCCTGGCCGGGTGTATGGTGTAGCAGCGCCGGCGGCTTTGCCGCCGGCCGTTCGTGTCAACCTCGCCAACCAGGAGCGCATGGAATATGGAATGGAAACTGCATCGGTCGGGCTGGATCGAAGAGCGCAATTTCGACATCGAATTCGCGGAAACACCCGAGGGCTACCACGTCCGTGCGCGGGTCTTCGGCTTTCCTGTGCTTGAAGACACCAAGCACGTGTTTCCCAACGAGGCGCTGGCTGAAAAAGGGGCGTTGACGCTCCTCAAGAGCCAGTTCGCGGGGACGCCGGACCTTGAAGACAGCTAGCGCGGAAAAAACGGGGAAATCAGCAGGCACGGCGGCAGGTTCGGGACGCGCAGCCCCGGCGGCGCGCCGCGCCCCGGCTGACGGCGACGAACCCGGTGGCGCGCGCCCGCGCCAGCCGCGCCGCTATTCCATGAAGACGGGCCTGCTGGTGCTTGTCTTTGCCTGCATCACCCCGGCGCTGATCGTGGCGACCGTTGCCGTCTACGAAAGCTACGTCGTACAGAAGGACCGGATCTACCGCGACACGATCTTCCTGGCGCGCAATCTCACGGCCATCCTCGACCGCGAGCTCACCGGCGTCGAGGCTGGCCTGCAGATGCTCGCCTCGTCTCCCGACCTGGTGGGCGGGGACCTGGAGGGATTTCATCGGCGCGCGCGCGACGCCGTGCGATTCCAGATCGCCGACAGCTACGTCCTGACCGACAAGGAAGGACGCCAGATCCTCAACACGCGGGTGCCCTATGGCGCGGCCTTGCCGGCGGGCAGTGCCCCCAAGGAACTGCTGCGCGTCTTCCAGTCGCGTGCCCCGGTGCTCACCGGCCTGTTTGTCGGCGGCCTCACCAAAAGGCCCACCATTGCGCTGGGCGTGCCCGTGCTGCGCGACGAAGAAGTGGTCTATAGCCTGAATGTAGCGCTGTCGCCCGAGAGCATCGCCGACGTGCTGGGCCGGCGTGCGCTGCCCGAGGGCTGGGTGGCGGCGGTGCTGGACGAGTCCGGCACCATCGTCGCGCGGACCCGGGACACGTCCCGGTTCGTGGGCCAAAAGGCGGTGCCCGCGCTGGCACGCGCCATGCAGCAGGATAGCGAGGGTTCGCTCGAAACCATCACCAAGGAGGACTCACCGGTCTACACGGCGTTCAGCCGGTCGTCGCTGTCGGGCTGGACGGTCGTGGCCGGCGCGCCCACGCAATTGTTGACCACGGGCCTGTACCGCTCCATTGCGTGGATCGCGCTGGGCACGCTGTGTGTGTTCGGCCTGGGATTGTGGTTGGCGCTGCGGCTGGCAAGCCGGCTGACGTCGGCTGTGCACGGGCTGGTCGCGCCCGCCGTGGCGCTGGGCGAGGGCCGCACGGTGGAACTGCCGGCCACACGCGTGAAGGAAGCCCAGGAAGTCGGGGCGGCCATGTTGCAGGCGTCGCGCATGCTGGCGCGCGCGCAGCACCTGGCGCACTACGATCCCCTGACCGGCCTGTGCAACCGGGTGTTGTTCGGCGAACTGGTGATGCGGGAACTGGCGGTGGCGCAGCGCAGCGGCGACGCGTTCTCGATCCTGGCAATCGATCTGGACGGCTTCAAGGCGGTGAACGACATGCACGGCCACGCCGCGGGCGATACGGTGCTCAAGGAGGCGGCAGACCGCATGGCGAGCGCCATCCGGGTGTCCGACGTGGCGGCAAGATTGGGGGGCGACGAGTTCGCGGTGCTGCTGCTGGGCGCCAGCGGAGAGCATGCGCGGCATGTGGCCGAGGCCCTTGTCGAGAGCCTGTCGCTGCCGTATCCGGGCGTCCGCGTCGCCGTATCGGCAAGCATAGGCATCGCCGAGTATCCGCGATCGGGCACGACCATGATGCAGCTCCTGGAGCGCGCGGACGTGTTGCTGTATCGGGCCAAGGGCCTGGGCAAGCGGCGGGTGGCCCTGGACCCCTGAGGCCGGGCCTCGCCGCGCGCCCGTCAGATGTCGTGGCGCGGCGGCGGCAGGGCGGTCAGGACTTCACCCGACCTCAGGCGGTAGCGCCTGTCGTCCAGCGCAATCACATGGTCTCCCTCGGAAGTCCTGAGGATGTAGCGCGAACCGGCGCGCGGCGCGGCGCCGGCCTCGGGCTCGTCCGCCTGCAAAAACACTTCGATGCGGTAGAGACGGCCCGAATCCGTGCTTGCCAGTACGTCGCTCATCCTGCGTATTGAAATGGCCATGCAGCTTATTCTCCATTCGGTTTTCGCTAAACTTGCCGCCTTGGCGCCGCGCCGGCCTGCGGGCGGGCAGGTGCGGCGGGCAGGTGTGGCAAGCAATTGGAAACGGTAATGCAATGGACTCCTGGCCGTAACGCGGCCACTACCCTGGGTTTGCTGGCGGTGCTGCTGTGGGGCACTGTCGTCGGCCTGATTCGCGGCGTCAGTGAAAATTTTGGACCGATAGGCGGCGCCGCGCTGATTTATACGGTGGGTGCGGCGTTGCTGGTGTTGTTGCTCGGCTTTCCCAAGCTGCGCGCATTTCCCCGGTCTTATCTCGTGGTGGGCAGCGTGCTGTTCGTCGCCTATGAGATATGCCTCTCGCTGTCGCTGGGTTTCGCGGTCGATCGTGGGCAAGCCATCGAACTGGGCATCGTCAATTACCTCTGGCCGTGTTTGACGGTGATATTTGCCATGCTCATCAACGGCCAGCGGGCAAGCGTGTGGGTGGCGCCGGGCATCTTGTTGTCGGTCTGCGGCATCGTGTGGGTCGTGGGTGGATCCGGCGGCCTGTCGTTCGAACGCACCGCCGCCAATGTGTCGAGCAATCCTTTGAGTTATGGCCTGGCCTTCAGCGGCGCCATCATCTGGGCCGTGTACTGCAACGTGACGAAGCGTTTTGCTGATGGCAAAAATGGCGTCGCGCTGTTTTTCATGCTGACCGCCGCGGTCCTGTGGATCAAGTACCTGCTCAGCGCGGAACCCTCGCTGGTGTTCACGGCGCCCGCCACCCTCGAACTATGCGTGGCCGGGGGCGCGATGGCCGCCGGCTATGCGTTCTGGAACGTGGGGATACTGCGAGGCAACCTCACCCTGCTGGCCACGGCGTCATACTTCACCCCGGTTTTCTCCACCTTCTTCGCCGCCGTGTGGCTGTCGACGCCGCTCACCCTGTCGTTCTGGCAGGGCGTGGCTATGGTCACCGCCGGCTCGCTGGTGTGCTGGGCGGCGACGCGCGGCAGGCCGGCCCGCAACGGTTAGTCCGGGCCTGGCCTTCAGAAGGGGGATTACTCGATGAGCATCGTCAGGGCGACCGCGAATCCCAACGGGACCAGCAGCAACGATGCAAAGGTGGAACTGACGATCGCCGCCGATATCTTCAGCCAGGGCTCGGGCCCTGCGCTGCGTATCGTTTGAATCACCAACGCGACGATACCCATAACCATCAAACAGCTCATGAAAACTGCCAAGTAAGTCATGTTGTCTCCGTCCTCGCCTGATTAAAGGGATGCGGCGCCGCTGAGCGGTCTCTCTGTTTGTGTCGATTGTGCGCCTGTATTTGCGGACTGCACCCTAGGGTTTTCCTGCTGCGGCAAGCGCTTTGTGGCGTATTTGCCTCGGGGTCTGCAGCATGAAAAACATGTGCGGGCGCAGCATTTTCGGCGAGGCGGGAGCGGCTCGCGACGGCGGGGCGGATTGCGCTACGATGGCGTCATCGAAATACCGAAAAGGCCGCAAGATGACGCAAGAATTGCGTCCCGGCACGCGCGCCACCCTGCAGGTCCGCCAGCTTTCTCCCGGCGAATTCGCCTGGATCATCACGCTGCTCGATCCTGAATCGGGAAATGTGCGCAGCACCAATTACTCCGACAAGCGCTACGCCAGCCTGGACGAGGCCTCGGCCGCGGGCAAGTCTGCCGTCATGGCATTCCTGGGCGGCGAGGCGCCGCAGCCGTCCGCTGCGCAAGGCGGGGGACGGCGCAAGGACTGACGCGCCGCGCGTTTGTGACCAGGGCAGATGCCCAAGGCCGCTCAACGTTGCACGACACGGGCAGGGCGCCGGGAACGCGGTTTGCTGAAGCTCAGGCAAGGCGCATGAGCGCCGCTTGAGGAGATGCAACCATGTCCCAATTCCCGCACCGCGAACCCGGCCAGCCGGGCGATCTTCAACCCGACGATCCGGCTCTGCCCGGCAATCCGCCCGAGGACGATCCGCTTCCGGATCCGGGCCGTCCCACGGACAACCCCGACGTCATTGATCCCACGCCGCCCGCGCCGGATCCTCGCGCCCCGGGCACCATCGACCTGGCCTGATTGCGGCCTGCGTCGCGCGATCCCGATTCCATCATCGAAACAAGGAGGTTTCCATGCGCTCCATCTTGCTGTGGCTGCTAGGCGTGCCCATCCCCATCATCATCCTGCTGGCATTGTTCTGGCACTAACCGCTGACTCGTTATCCGCCGCGTTCATGCGGTTGCATAAGACTATGAACAAGGATCGATCATGGAAAATTCGTCTTCATTGAGCCAACCCTACGCCGACGGCCTGCCTGTCCGCGAATCGGCCATTTCGGCTGTTTCGTGGGCGGCGGTCTTCGCCGGCGCGGTGATCGCCGCCGCGCTTTCGCTCGCGCTCTTCGCCGGGGGCACGGGTCTGGGCTTCCTGTCGGTGTCGCCGTGGGGCGATGAGGGCATGTCGGCCCCGGCCATCGGCATTGGCATCATCGTCTGGATGCTGTTCACCCAGATCGTTTCCTACGGCATCGGCGGCTACGTCGCCGGACGCCTGCGGACCAAATGGGTCGACGTGCACTCGGACGAAGTCTACTTCCGCGACACCGCGCACGGCTTTCTGGTGTGGGCCCTGAGCGCGATCGTCAGCGCAGCGCTGCTGGGCTCTGCCCTGGCATCCATGGCGTCAGGTGTGGCCAAGGCTGGCGCCTCGGTGGCGGCCACGGCAGGCACGGCTGCCACGGCCGCTGCGGCGGCCGGGGCGAGCGGGGGCGGCATGGAACGCGCCACCGACTATCTGACCGACAGCCTGCTGCGCTCGGATCGTCCGGAGGCAACGGCGGATCCCGAGGCGGCGCGCGCCGAAGTCGGCCGTATCGTGGCGATGAGCGTCACGCGCGGCGACATGACGCCCGAGGACCGCGACTACGTCGTGAAGGTGGTTGCGGCGCAGGCGGGCGTGGAACCCGCGGTGGCGCAACGCCGCGTCGATCAGGCCATCCAGAACGCCAAGAAGGCGGCCGAGGACGCCAAGCAGAAAGCCAAGGAAGCGGCCGACACCGCCCGCAAGGCTGCCGCGGCGTTCGCGTTGTGGGGCTTTGCGTCGATGCTGATCGGCGCGTTCGTGGCCAGTCTGGCGGCAACCTGGGGCGGTCGTCGCCGGGATGCGGTGTATCGGGTTTGATATCCGGCTCTGATATCCGGGGTTGATGTCCGGCGTTGATATCCCGGAGTTGATATCCAGGAGTTGAAATGCAAAAGGCCCCTGCAGCCACCCTCCAGTTTTGAACTGCCCAATTTACTGGGGAAGGTCACCATGAAAACCCCCCGAAGGTTGGATTTCGTCCAACTTTCGGGGGGGGCAGTTCAACCGGGCCTTGAAATTCATGGTGGCGCATCCCTGATTCGAACAGGGGACCTGCGGATCATGATTCAGTTCTATTGAACCGCATTAGGACATCATTGCCTTGGCAATCAAAGACTTAGGGCGTCCTGTCTTCGCTATGGTTACGCTTTGTTCCGCTATGGTGTTGACGCTATGTTGACAGCCTGATTGCCATTGAAGATCTCCGCTTCTCCATGCGGAGCCGGGATTGACGCTGTCTCAGACAGCACTGATCGACTCCGGGTGGGCGTTTCGTGACATTTGTCACTCTGTCAAAGATGGGGTGTACAAATGGACGAACAATCGAGCATTAGCGTCGTGCTCACGCCGGTGCAACTCGCGGCAATTCTGGAAGGCGATTCGATCAGCAGTGAATCGACACTCTCAAATCGGCTTTGGGGTGGTCTGACGCTTGTTGCGGGCGTAGCGGAAATGGTCGGCGGTGCAGCCCTGTGCGCAGTGCCGGAACCGACCGGTGCGACAAAGGTTGGTTGTGTGGTTCTGGGCGGCCACGGAATTGATACCGCGTCAACCGGTCTGCAAAAGGTTTGGACTGGACGCGAGATCCGAACGCTTACGGATCGCGGTTTTGCCGAACTCGCTGGCAGACTCGGTGCCACACCTGGTTCGGGTCGGGCGCTTGGCCTGGCTGCCGAGGTTGGAGTGCCGGTGGGGTTCGCGGGTGCTATCAAAGCCGCCCGCGTATCGAGCATCGTTGCCGGGCGGATCTCTCTATCCAGGCATGAAGCGGTGGTAACCGGTGGGATTGGAGGTCACACACTTGCCAAGCATGTCGGTAAAACAAAGGAGTTTCTTGAGGCCCGTCTGCGTGCGAACCCAAAACTGGCAGCAGCGTCGACCTTTCATTCGGTCGCGGATGCGGAGCATGCAATAAACACGCTTATGCGTCGGGAGACAGCGCGCGTGGAGACGTGGGCATCTCTGACATCTGGCAGCAAAAAGCTAACTTTGTACGGGAGAGTGGCCGGCGATATCGGATTTGTGCTTAACCGCGGCGCTAAAGAAGTGGTCAGAGGAACGGAGCTTGTGATCGTCCTGAAAAGACAAATCTACAATGGCATGCCGTACTTCATCTTAACCGCCTATTTGGACTGATTCTATGATCGTTTCTCGTGGTCAGTATCCCGAACTCGAGCAGTTCATGGGTGGCTGGTTTCATCAAGATTGGGGTGACAATGGCGAAACCATCGAAGAAGTTGTTCGAGATTACAAGGACGGGTCCAGCGCGGAGCAAGTTCGCAAGGTGTGTTTGGAAATGAACGCCTTTGTGGCCAACTACGGTGCCGATTCTGACGAGGCCTTCCGAAAGCTATGGAGATCTGTGGACCCAATGCTCTTGGGGCACACCGCCGCGTCCTTCTTCGAAGAGGTCAAGCGGATTCTCGCCTGCTGATAGCCCGTTGGGGGCTACGCTTCGGCTAAATTTGGCGGCCCACAAGAACCCTCCGATGCGGACTGTTGACGGTGTCAAGGTCCTATCGCGTGCTTGCACGCAATTTCTATCTCATAGCTAAATGAGGTCTTTGCTGCTCGTGTTGGTGCTCGGCATCACGCTGTGCGCGCGTTCGGATGCGCCGAGAGGGCGATGGGAAGTCGTTGAACGCGTCCGCGCCAAGTACATACAGCCATGCACCGCTGTTGACATTCGGTTGAAAGATGGCAGACCAAAAACAAAAACGCCACCTGTAAGGGTGGCGTTTTTGTCCTGATTTCTCAGAGAATTCTTTGGTGGCGCATCCCTGATTCGAACAGGGGACCTGCGGATTATGATTCCGTCGCTCTAACCGGCTGAGCTAATGCGCCATCCTTTTCTCGCTGGTCAGTTTGCGCTGCAAGTGCTGATCAACGAAGAACGAAATTCTAGCACGAAGTTTTTTGCGAGTGCAAGCGGCCGGGCTTGGATTTTTTTGGGCGCCTTGACTCGCACCTTTCTGCGTGCAGGCGCGGCTTCCCGAACGCTCCGTCAGGCGTCGCGCGCAAGACGGATGCCGGAAAACTGCCAGCGCGCCTCGGGAGGGAAAAAGTTGCGGTAGCTGGCGCGGATGTGGTCTCGCGGCGTGGCGCAGGAGCCCCCTCGGAGCACGAACTGGTTGCACATGAATTTGCCGTTGTATTCGCCCACGGCGCCGGCGCTGGGTTGGAAGCCCGGATACGCGTCGTAGGCGCTCGAGGTCCACTCCCAGGCATCGCCGAAGAGTTGCACCGGACCGCCCTGGCCATCGCGCGCGGGGGCGGGGCGCGGGGCCAGGTGGCCGTTTTCCAGCATGTTGGCGCGCGCGGAGAATGTGCCGTCCGGCAACTGGCGCGCGGCGTGTTCCCATTCGGCTTCGCGTGGCAGGCGCGCGCCCGCCCAGCGCGCGTACGCGTCGGCTTCGAAATAGCTGACGTGGGTGACGGGCGCCTGCAGGTCGGGGTCCTGCATGCCGCGCAGGGTGAAGATGCGCCATGCGTCGCGGTCGCCCTCCCAGTAGAGCGGGGCGCGCCAGCCCTGCGCGCAGACCATGTCCCATCCCAGCGATAGCCACAGTTCGGGCCGCTGGTATCCGCCATCCTGCATGAAGGCCAGGTACTCATGCTGTGTCACCAGGCGGTCGGACAGTTGAAAGGGCGTCAGCAGCACGTCGTGGGCCGGTCCTTCGTTGTCAAAGGCAAAGCCGTGGCCGTCGTGGCCGATGCGCGTGATGCCTCCTTCGTAGCGGGTCCAGCCCGCGGGCGTGGCCGGTGGCATCGCGGGCGGACCCGGCGCCACGTAGGCCGGCTTGAGCGGATTGGCCGACAGCATGTGCTTGAGGTCGGTCAGGATCAGTTCCTGGTGCTGTTGCTCGTGATTCAGGCCCAGTTCGAGCAGCGCATCGAAATCCGGATCATTGCCGCCCAGCCGCGAGATCAGCGCGTGCATCGCGTCGTCCACATGCTGGCGGTACTGCAGCACTTCGGACAGCGGCGGTCGCGACAGCAGGCCGCGTTGCGGCCGGGGATGCTTGGCGCCGACGGCGTTGTAGTAGGAGTTGAACAGCATCCGGTACTGCGGATGAAATGGCGGGCGGGCAGCATCGAAGCGCGCCAGCAGGAAGGTTTCAAAGAACCACGTGGTGTGCGCCAGATGCCATTTGACGGGGCTGCAGTCCGGCATGGATTGCACCTGGCAATCTTCCGGACTCAGCGGGGCCGCCAGGGCCGTGGTGGTGGCGCGCACAGCGTCGTACCGGTCGTGTTGTCCGGCCTGTCCGCTGGCGTAAGGCCCGAGGGCGGGGTGGGTCAGCAGGCATGCGGGGTCCATGTCGATCCTCAAGATGCGGGGTGGGCGGTCGCGCGTCAGGCGCGGGCGCTGAAAACGGAAAACCAGCCGCGGGTGTCGGACCAATGCGCGACATCGCGAAAGCCCGCGCGGTGGAGCAGGTCGCTGAATGCCTGCGGGGTGAACTTGTAGGAGTTTTCCGTGTGGATGCGCTCGCCGCGCTTGAATTCCCGGTGGCCGCCGGGCCAGGTGACGTGCAGCGCGCGCTGGGCTTCGAGATGCATTTCGACGCGCGAGCGTTCGCTGTTGAAGACGGCTACATGCCGCCAGTCCTCGACATTGAAATCGCTGTCGAGCACCGCGTTGACGTGGCGCAGCAGATTCAGGTTGAACGCCGCCGTCAGGTGCAGGGCGTCGTCGTAGGCCGGTTCCAGCACACTCCGGGGCTTGACGCGGTCCACGCCCACCAACAGTCCTCCGCCGGGACAGGCCTCGCGGATCCGGCACAGCATGGCATAGGCGTCATCCGGGCCCAGGTTGCCAATGCTCGACCCTGGGTAGAAGCACAGCCGCTGCTCGGCGGGAACGTCGGCGGGCAATGCGAGTTCGTGGGAGAAGTCCTGTCCCACCGCCGTGATCCGCAGGTCGGGATACGACAATTGCAGCCGGCGCACGGCCGTCTGCAGATAATCGGCCGAGATGTCGACCGGCACATAGTGACTGGGCCGCAGGCTGGGAAAAAGCCGCTCGGCCTTGACGCAGTCGCCCGCGCCCAGGTCGATCATCGCCTGCACCGGCCCGATGTGGCGCGCGATATCGGCCCCGTGACGCTGAAAGATTTCATCTTCGCAGCGGGTGGGGTAGTACTCGGGCAGTTGCGTGATGGCCGTGAAGAGCGATGAGCCGAGCGCGTCGTAAAGGAACTTGGGATCGATGTGCGCGGGTCGGTCCAGCAGCCCGTCATGCAGTTCGATCTGTTCGGCGCTGGGATGCTGCGGCTCGGACGCGAGGAATTCAGGGGCGGCGGCGGCAAAAAGTGCAGAAGGAGAAACCATGCGTTCAGTTCCTTTTGGGGCGGTTGAAGCGCATTGAGAAGACCTATTGTGGCGGTTGAGGGGGTTTGCGTGTCAAGCGCCAAGCCTCTGAATGCAATGGACTTTTACGAAATCGAAATCAGGTTTTGCGGAGAACGGCGAGGGATGCGGCGCGACCCCGCCCAGGTGCCGCCCCTTGCGATCAGCAAGTTTCGCTCCGCTGAAATATCGGTTTACGGCTGGTTGCGAAAGCTCGGGCAGTGCCGGCCGATGGTGTGGACAATGGGGCTTCGGCCATGCGGAAGTCGTTTCCGCGGCCCATGGCGATGCTGCGTTGCATCAGGCGATGCGGGCGCTAGCCGGGGCGGCCCCAAAAATAAAGGAGCTACCATGAATCGAAAGCACCAGCGCGCTGAAATGGCTTTGCATCGTGAACGTGTGAATGACAGCTTGCACGAGCTGCTCGCCGGTACGGAAGACCTTCTGCGTTCGACGGCTTCGTACACGGGCTCCGAAATCGATGCGGCGCGTTCGCGCCTGAAGCGCCAGCTTGCAGAGGCGCGTGAGTCCGCCGGCCTGTGGGAAGGCGCTGCCCGCGAGCGCGCACGTCGCGCCACGGCCTACGCGGACGAATACGTGCATGAGCATGCCTGGAAGTCGGTCGGCGTGGCGGCCCTGGTGGGCGCCGTGCTTGGCTGCATCCTCGTGGCGGGCAATCGACGCTAACGCTGCATCATGAGTCCATGTCCGGCCTTGAGCCGGGTTGGGCCGCGCAGTGGCTGGCGGACGATGGCGTCCGGTGCGTGCCGATGGGCGCGCACGGCCCTGCTCGTGTGCGTCGCATCCGCGCTGGCCGCCTGTGCCAGCGTGCCGGACACGCAGGAGCGCAAGGCGCGCGCGGCGCAGGCGGGCCTGTCCGCCGACGCCGCGCAGGACAGCTATCGCCGCGGGCAAGGCATTGCGGCGGACCCGCAGACCCCGAAGGATGATTTTCTCGCCCGTCACCTGGCGGTAGAACAGGCCGTCAGCGGCGCGCCGCTGGTGAAAGGCAACCGCGTGCGCCTGCTGGCGGATGGGCCCAGCACGTACAAGGCGATGCTCCAGTCCATCGGCCAGGCGCGCCGGTATGTCCACATGGAAACGTACATCTTCGACGACGACGCCGAAGGGGCGCGCTTTGCCGAGGCGCTGATGGCGGCTCGCGAGCGGGGCGCCGAGGTCTCGTTGATGGTCGATGCCGTGGGCACGATCAAGACGCCCGATGAGCTGTTCCAGCGCATGCGCGATGCCGGCATCCAGGTGGCGGTCTTCAATCCCGTCAATCCGGCGCGGGCGCGCGCCGGCTGGTCGCCGAACCAGCGCAATCACCGCAAGGTGCTGGTCGTGGATGGCAAGGTGGGATACCTGGGCGGCATCAACGTCAGCAGCGTGTACGAATCGTCGTCGCTGTCGGGCGGCGGTGGTTCCGGCGTGGGGTCCGGCTCAGGCGGCGGCTCGGGCGATGACAAGGCCGGCGACCCGCCCAAGGACGCGGAATCCGCGCCGTGGCGCGATACGCACCTGCGCATCGAAGGCCCGGCCGTGGCGCAGCTTGAACAGGTGCTGCAGGCGGGCTGGGCCTCGCAGGCGAAGGAGCCGATCAAGTGGGGCGACTCGCATGTCGCGCCGCCCGTCGGCGACACCACCGTGCGTATCCTCGCCAACCAGCCCGACCGCAGCGATGGCTACACGGTGTACCTCACGCTGATGTCCGCCTTCGAAAGCGCGCAGAAGTCCATCCACATCACGATGGCGTACTTCGTGCCGGACCCGGCCTTCATCGAGGTGCTCGAGTCCGCGGCGCGGCGCGGCGTGGATGTGGTGCTGGTGCTGCCGGGCTTCAGCGATTCGTCGCTGGTGTTCCACGCGGGGCGCTCGCACTACACCGATCTGCTGCGCGCCGGCGTCAAGATCTACGAGCGGCGCGACGCGCTGCTGCATGCGAAGACGGCGGTGGTCGACGGCGTCTGGTCCACCGTGGGCTCCAGCAACATGGATTGGCGCAGCTTCGCGCTGAACTATGAGGTCAATGCGGTCGTGCTGGGCCCCGAGTTTGCGGCCGAGATGGAGGCGCTGTTCCAGCGCGACGTGGCCGATGCCGTCCAGATCACGCCCGAGGCCTGGAAAGAGCGCGGCCTGGACGACCGCTTCATGGAGTCTTTCTCGCGCATTTTCGAGCGCTGGCTGTAGGCGCAGTCGCGCGCGGCGTCATGAGGTGCCCGCGGCGGCGGCCTGCGCCGCGTGTTCCCGCGCCAGGGCGGTGGTGATGTCATGGGTGGGCTGGAACGAATGCGCCTGCGCCATGGCCCAGCCCGCGCGGAACACCTGGTGCCGGAACTCGCCGCGCAAGAGTTCGCCGGGCGCCAGTTCGGGGAACAGGGCCGACAGCAGGCGGATTTCGCTGGGCGAGATGCGGCGCGCGATATGGTGCGGACGCAACTGGCCGGGGTGCGTCAATCCCGCCGCCGCCAGCAGTTCGGCCAGCGCATGCAGTGTGTTCTTGTGGAAGTTGGCCACCCGCTGCGACTTGTCCGGCACGACCAGCGCGCGTTGCCGCAGCGGGTCCTGCGTGGTCACGCCGGTGGGACACTTGCCGGTATGGCACGCCTGGGCCTGGATGCAGCCGATGGCGAACATGAACCCGCGCGCCGCGTTGCACCAGTCCGCGCCCATCGCCATCACGCGGGCCATGTCGAAGGCGGTGATGATCTTGCCCGACGCGCCCAGCTTGATGCGGTCCCGCAGGTTCACGCCGATCAGCGTGTTGTGGACCAGCCGCAGGGCTTCGCGCAGCGGCGTGCCCACGTGATCCACGAACTCGACCGGCGCCGCCCCGGTGCCGCCTTCCGCGCCATCGACCACGATGAAGTCCGGCGTGATGCCGGTTTCCAGCATGGCTTTGACGATGGCGAACCATTCCCAGGGATGCCCGACGCAGAATTTGAAGCCGATCGGCTTGCCCCCCGACAGTTCGCGCAGGCGCGCCACGAATTTCATCAGCCCGATGGGGCTGTCGAATGCCGAGTGGCTGGCGGGGGAGTTGCAGTCCTGCCAGGGCGCCACGCCGCGCGCCTCGGCGATCTCCAGCGTGACCTTGCCTGCGGGCAGGATGCCGCCGTGGCCGGGCTTGGCGCCTTGCGACAGCTTGATCTCGATCATCTTGACCTGCGGCGTACAGGCATTGCGCACGAACGCCTCTTCGGAGAACGCGCCCTGCTCGTCGCGGCAGCCGAAGTAGCCCGAGCCGATGTTCCACACCAGGCTGCCGCCGGGCTGGCGATGGTAGCGGCTGATGCCGCCTTCGCCGGTGTCATGGGCAAAGTCGCCTTGCCGCGCCCCTTCGTTCAATGCCAGCACGGCGTTGGCCGACAAGGCGCCAAAGCTCATGGCCGAGATGTTGAACACCGACATGGAATAGGGCTGCGTGCAGTCGGGGCCGCCCACGGTGACGCGAAAGTCGGTGTCGTTGATATGCGAGGGCGACATCGAATGATTGATCCATTCGTAGCGGTCGCCGTAGACGTCTTCCTGGGTGCCGAAAGGGCGCTTGTCGATTTCCCGCTTGGCGCGCTGGTAGACGATGGAGCGCTGGGCGCGCGAAAAGGGCGCGGCCTCGGTGTCGTCTTCCAGGAAATACTGGCGGATCTCGGGGCGGATGAACTCGAACAGGAAGCGCAGGTTGCCCAGCACCGGATAGTTGCGGCGGATGGCGTGGCGCGGTTGGATCAGGTCATACACGCCGAGCGCGCCCAGCAGCGCCAGCGGCACGGCGGCCGCGAGCCACCACAAGGACGCCGTCGCGGCCAATAGCGCGGTGACCGCCGCGCCGGCCAGGGTCAACAGAAAGGCCGCGTAGCGGCCGGCTATCCAGTTCATGTCCATCTCCGTTTCGGAATGGAGCAACCATACACCAGGGCAGCCGTAGGGCGGATGAATGAAACGCCGAGTGCGCGGGCGGCCGCGCGGCCGTCGCGCCGGTCCGCTGTGGGCCGAAAATGGCGTATTCACAGGGTTTGCGGACAGACGAAAAAATGGCCTCCGGGATCGGAGGCCATTTTCTGGAACAGTGTTTCTCAGCAGCTGGACGCTGAAGGCGTCTTTTCGACGGCCAGGCCGAAGATCGGGCGCAGGCGCACGCCCAGCGCGCTGCCCGCGAACGCGGCCGGCAGCCACAGCCAGGCGTGCAGGCTGCCCGACAGGATGCCGCTGAAGTAGGCGCCGATGTTGCAGCCGAATGCGAGGCGCGCGCCATAGCCGAGCAGCAGGCCGCCGGTGACCGCGCCGGCGAGCGAACGTGCCGGCACCTTCCAGACGGGGGCGAACTTGCCCGCTGCGCTGGCGGCGGCAAGCGCGCCCAGCATCAGGCCAATGTCCATGACGGTCGTGACGTCCTGGCGCAGCGGCGCGGCGAGCGACGGCTGCTTGGCCCAATAGGCCCAGGAGGCCACGTCGCCGCCCAACGCGTCCAGCGTCTTGGCGCCCCACAGCGCGAACGCGGACGTGATGCCCCACGGGCGTCCGGCCAGCGCCAGCGTGGCGAAATTCAGCGCCACCAGCGCCACGCCGCCCCAGATGAGCGGCCAGGGACCCTGCAGCAGCGAGACCGGGCGCGCGGTGCGCGACGCGAACGAAATCACGTGGCCATGACGGCGCTTTTCCAGCACGGTCGCGACCCAGGCGATCAGGGCAAAGACCGCCAGGTTGGCGATGAGAGCGGGCGCGAGGCCCCAGGTCTTGATGAGCGAGGTGGGCGCCAGCGCCGGCAGGTTGGACCACCAGCCGAAATGGGCCGTGGCGATGACCGAGCCCACGATGAAGAACAGCAGCGTCACCACCATGCGGGTGTTGCCACCCCCCACGGCGAAGAGCGTGCCCGACGCGCAGCCCCCGCCCAGTTGCATGCCGATGCCAAAGAGGAATGCGCCCAACACGACCGATACGCCGGGGGGCGACACAAAGCCGTTCACCGGCTGGCCGAACAAGGTGCCGGCGGCGAGGAACGGGAAGAAGAGCAGCACGCCCACGCCCAGCATCAGCATCTGCGCGCGCAGGCCCGCGCCGCGGCGATCCGACACGAACACGCGCCAGGCCTGCGTGAAGCCGAAGGAAGCGTGGTACAGCGTGACGCCGAGCAGCGCGCCGACCACCCACAGCGCGCCTTGGCGCCAGCTTACGGTCTGGTTGAGGTACAGCGCGCCCGCCAGCACCAGCAGCGCCGCAATCCAGAGCGGCTTGCGGTTGATCTGGATGGGGGGCAGGGCCGAGGGCAAGGGCAGGGAGGAGGCGTTGGCGCTCATGGGAATCCCGAAGATCAAAACGTAAATGCAAACGGGTGCGCAGTCGCACCCGTGGAAATAGCCGTCAGTCTAGACCGGCTGGCAAATCTCTCAAACCACAGATTCGTGCTTGATTAATAACTTGAAGTTATATGAATGCATGAAGCGTAGCCGGCCGTTCCGACGCGAAGCGATGACGCGCGCGCGTCCGGCATGGGTCCGGCATGCGCTGGGGTCAGGAGACGGGATGGGCGCTGATCCAGGCCACGAGCAAACTGACCGTCAGCACCGAAGCGACAGTGCTCACGAGGATGGCGCGCGAGGTGGTGCGGGCATCGCGCCCATACATCTTGGCCAGCATGAACGGGCCGGTGCCGATGGGCAATGCGCTCATCAGCACGGCGGTCCAGGCCCACAACGCGGGCATGGAGAAAACATAAAAGGCCAGCACCGCCGTGGCGGCCGGCTGCAACAGCAGCTTGCCCAGCACGAGGCGCAGCACGCCGGGGCCGGCGCTGGCCGTTTCCGTCTGCGCAAGAAAGAGGCCGATGGTGACCAGCGCGCACGGACTGGCCGAAGCGCCCAGCAGGGCAACATAGCGGTCCACGCCATCCGGCAGTGCCACGCCGGTGGCCGCCCAGGCCAGCCCCAGCACCGGCGCGGCAAGCAGCGGATTGCGCGCCAGCGCGCGTCCCACCTTGAGCAGCGTGGCGGGCAGGTTGGGCGTCTGCTGGCGGTCGAACTCGATGAGCGCGATGGCAAATCCGAAGAGCACGCTGGCGGTGAGCAGCGTGGTGAAGGTGGCGGGCGCGAGGCTGTCCGCGCCCAACAGCGCGAGGCACAGGGGGATGCCCATGTAGCCGGCGTTTGCGTAGGACGCTGCCAGGCCTTCTATGCTGCGGTCGGTCAGCGTGTGCGGCCCTCGCTTGCGCGGCAGGAAAGACGCCAGGAACGTGATGGCGATGCCGCCCGCGAAGGCGCCCACGAATCCCCAGTGCGCCATGTGCGCCAGGTCCACCTGCGTCATCGCCCGAAACAGCAGCGCGGGCAGGGACAGGTAGACCACATACCGGTTCAGGGCGTCGGTCGCGTGGGTGCCCAGGATGCGCCAGCGCGCGGCCAGCCAACCGGTCAGTATCAGCGCAAAGACTGGCAGGGCGGCGGTGACGACGGCGTTCATGGGCGGGGGCGCGAGGTCGGAAAGGCGCTCATTCTACTTGGCCGCGCCGCGCGCCCTGCGCGTGACGAGCAGAATGCCCAGCGCCGCCAGTCCCATCCCCGGCCAGGCGAGTGCCGGGATCGGCTCGCCCAGGATCAGCAGTGCAATGACCGCCGTGCAGGGCGGCACCAGGAAGAACAGCGCGGACACGCGCGAGGCTTCCCCGTGGCGGATCATGGTGAGCAGCAGGGTGATCGCGACCAGCGAATTGCCCACCACCAGATAGGCCAGGGAGGCAAGCAGGGGTGCGGTCCATTCGATGTGCATCGGTTCCAGCCAGAACGCCAGCGGCGCGGAGACGGCAAGCCCGACGCTGTATTGCGCCAGGTTGGACGCGACCGGATGAATCTGCGTGCCGAATCGCTTTTCGTACAGCGTGCCTCCCGTGATGCAGAGCAGGGCGCCCACCGCGAACAGCAGTCCCCACGGCGCCAGCACATCGATCGAGGCCTTGGCCACGATGACGAGCGCGGCGCCGGCCACGCCCAGCGCCAGCCCGGCCCAACGCCGGGCATCGACGCGCTCATGCGCGATGGCAGGCGCCAGCAGGCCGATCAGGATGGGCTGCAGGGATGTGATTAGGGCCAGTCCGCCGGCGGACATCCCCTGCTTGAGCGACAGGTAGGTAAAGCAGAAGTAGCCTGCCTGCAACAGCAGGCCCACCATCGCCAGGTGCCCCCACGTGCGCGGGTTGCTGGGCAGCGGCGGGCGCAGCGCAAGCAACAGCGGCGCCAGGATGAGAACGACGCAGGCATAGCGCAAGGCCAGGAACGTCAGCGGATCCGCGTAGGCCAGGCCCACCTTGAGCACCACGAAGCCGCTGGACCACAGCGCGAGAAAGAGCGCGGGCGCGGCCTTCAACCAGGCGGGAGGAGCGGCAGGCGTCATGGCGGAACCTGGGCGGCAAGGGCAAGCCGCGATCGTACCCCTTTTCGCGCCGCCTTCATCCCTGCGAGAATGCGGCGTAGGATTTCGTTATTCATTTGCTGCAACGTAGGGGAAGGACATGTCGGCCAATAAACAAGCAACGGTGCGTATCGCCCTGGGTACGTGGGATCGCCTGCGCGAGGACGCGTATTCCGTGCGTCATGCGGTGTTCGTGGTCGAGCAGAAGGTGCCGCCCGAAGTCGAGTTGGACGACGACGACGCGGTGTCCGTGCATGCTGTGGCCTACGGGCCCGACGGCACGCCCATGGGCACGGGACGCCTGCTGCCCGACGGCCATATCGGCCGAATGGCCGTTCACAAGCGCGCGCGCGGGATGGGCGTGGGCGGCCAGTTGCTGGATGCGCTGATCGGCCAGGGTCACGGCGATGGCCATCGCATGCTGGTGCTGCACGCGCAGACGCATGCCGCCGGTTTTTATGAAGCGCATGGCTTCAAGGCCGAGGGCGAGGAATTCGTCGAGGCCGGCATCCCGCACGTGGTGATGACGCGCACCCTGGAGTAGGGCGCTTAGGCTTTACGGTCGCCTTCCAGCCGGTTTGCCCGCCGGCCGTTCTGCGCCGCTGCGGGCAATCGGCCGGGGATCGATTATTGCGCATCGATCATTGCGCATCGATCAAAAAGCAAAACCCGAAAAAGCAAAAACCCCGAACGCTTTCGCGTACGGGGTTTTTCTTTGGCGCATCACGACAGGTACCTCGTGATGTATTAATTGGTGCCCAGGAGAGGACTCGAACCTCCACACCTTGCGGCACATGGACCTGAACCATGCGCGTCTACCAATTCCGCCACCTGGGCGCTGTTGCTTCACAGAGCTGGTTGCTTTCGCTTCCGGTTCGTGTTCAGCAGCAGAGGAACGAGATTATGCATACTTTTTTTGAAGTGTGCAAGTCGTGCTGCATTTTTTTCACTTTTTTTTTGCGTTGCCGCTTTCGATATAGTGTCGCCCATGTCCCGAGCCCTCTGCACCCGTTGCCTGCGTCCGCTGTCGCATTGCCTTTGCGCCTTGATTCCTTCGTTGTCCTGTCGCACGAGCGTGGTGGTTCTGCAGCATCCCAGCGAAGCGCGCCACGCGTTGAATACGGCGCGGCTGGCCGTGCTGGGTCTTGCGGGCGCTCGCCGCGTGGTGGGCGAATATTTTTCCGAGGCCGATTGGGCGGCGCCCGGTCACGCGCCGCGCCTGCTGTTTCCCGGGGAGGGCGCCGATGTGCTGACGCCGGGCTACGGGCAGGACATGGACGTTCCCGTCCGGCTGATCGTGCCCGACGGAACGTGGGGGCATGCGCGCAAGCTGTTGCATATCAATCCCGCGCTTGCCGCGCTGCCGCGCGTGATGCTGCCGCCGGGCCTGGCCACGCGCTACCGGGTGCGCCATGCGGATGTGCCGGGCGCGTTGTCCACCATCGAGGCCGTGACGCATGCGCTGAACGCCATCGAGGCGCCGCGCAATTTCGATGCGCTGCTCGCGCCGTTCGAGGCGCTCATCGACGGGCAGATCAACGGCATGGGCGCCGATCTTTATGCCCGGCATCACCTCAATCGCAAAGTGCCCTGGCGATAATGTCCATACCGGGTGCGTATCCCGAGGCCCCGTCCCGTGCCCCAAATTCGGGCCCCAAATTCGGGCGCGCAAAGCAAAAGCCCCGGAAACCTTTCGATTTCCGGGGCCTTCAGCCTTTGCAATCAAATCAGTAAATACTGATTCGATTTGAATTCCGTGGTGCCCAGGAGAGGACTCGAACCTCCACACCTTGCGGCACATGGACCTGAACCATGCGCGTCTACCAATTCCGCCACCTGGGCACTGAAAGATACTGTCAGAAGTCTGTGCTACCCTGCCTTCCGTTGCATCGTTCAATTCAACTTTTGAACTAAACCATGCGTCAGGATGCAGTTGGTTTTACAATGCGGCTTTATCAGCGCTTTATCAGCATCTCTGACCCGCACTTCTGACCATTTCTGCTTCAGTGTTCAGCCTTGGGCGAACCACAGAAGCTGCGCATTATATACGGAAAATTTAGCTTTGGCAAAACGATCGAATAACGAATCGAATAACAACAGATCAACTCCCTTGCCCGAAGCGCCGCCGGACTTCGATCCTGATGTTCCGTCCCGTGAAGCCATTCTGACGGCGCTGCGCGCCGCCGGTTCGCCCTTGTCTCCGGTTGAGCTGGCCGAGCGCATGGGCATCGAGCGACCCGCGACGATGGTGGGATTCGAGCGCCGGCTGGGCGCCATGGAGCGCGACGGCCAGTTGATGCCCAACCGCAAGGGGGTGCTGCTGCTCGCGACCAAGCTCGACTTCGTGGCGGGCAAGGTGCTGGGTCACCGCGACGGCTTCGGCTTTCTGCTGCGCGACGACGGCGGGCCCGATCTGTTCCTGTCGCCGCGCGAAATGCTCAAGGTGCTGCATGGCGACCGCGTGCTGGTCAAGCCGACGGGCGAATACCGGGGCAAGCCGGAAGGCACCATCGTCGAAGTCATCGAGCGCCGCACCAACAAGCTGGTCGGACGGTTCCTGCACGAGCATGGTCTGTCCATCGTCGTGCCCGAGGACCAGCGTATCAAGCATGACATCCTCATTCCCCCCAGCGACACCAACGGCGCCCAGCACGGGCAGGTGGTCGCGGTGGAAATCATGGAGCAGCCCACCCGCCATACGCAGCCGCTGGGCCGCGTGGCCGAGGTGCTGGGCGAGATTGACGATCCCGGCATGGAAATCGAGATCGCCGTGCGCAAGTTCGACGTGCCGGTCGATTTCAGCGAAGCCGCCTTGAAGCAGGCGGCGCGCCTGCCCGACTCCGTCCGCAAGTCGGATCTGAAAGACCGCGTGGACCTGCGCGACGTGCCGCTCATCACCATCGACGGCGAAGACGCGCGCGACTTCGACGATGCGGTGTATTGCGAGCCGGTCGAGCTGGGCTCGGGGCAGCGCAAGCGTCCCGGCTGGCGCCTGCTGGTGGCCATTGCCGACGTCAGTCATTATGTGCGGCCGGGCGATGCGCTGGACGACGACGCGATCGAGCGCGGCACCAGCGTGTACTTTCCGCGCCGGGTCATTCCCATGCTGCCGGAGTCGTTGTCCAACGGCCTGTGCTCGCTGAATCCGGACGTCGACCGCCTGGTGCTGGTCTGCGACATGGTCATTCCGGCCAGCGGCGCGAAGGCCGGCACGGTCACTGCCTACCAGTTCTACAACGCGGTCATGCATTCGCATGCCCGCACGACCTACACGAATATCTGGGCCGCCCTGCAGCAGCCGGGCGGTCCGGCGGCGCATGCCATGCAGAGCGTCATGCCTCAGATCCAGCATCTGTATGAGCTGTTCCAGTTGCTGGCGCAGGGCCGCAAGAAGCGGGGCGCCATCGATTTCGACACGGTCGAAACCAAGATCGTGTGCAACGAGCTGGGACGCATCGAACAGATCGTCCCGTCCGTGCGCAACGACGCCCACAAGCTGATCGAAGAGTGCATGCTGGCCGCCAACACGTGCGCGGCCGACTTCATGGTGCGCAGCAAGCATCCCGGCCTGTACCGCATCCATGAGGGGCCGACGCCGGAACGCCTGCAGTCGCTGCGCGAATTCCTGCGCACCATGGGCTTGTCCCTGGGCGGAGGCGAATCGCCGACGGCCAAGGACTACGGGGATTTCCTCGATTCCGTGCGCGGGCGTCCCGACTACCCGCTGCTGCAGACCATGTGCCTGCGCTCCATGCAGCAGGCCGTGTACAGCCCCGACAACATGGGCCACTTCGGCCTGTCCTATCCGGGCTACAGCCACTTCACCTCGCCGATCCGCCGTTATCCCGACCTGCTCACGCATCGCGTGATCAAGGCCTTGCTGGCGGGGCAGCGGTACGTGCCCAGCCTGGACGACCACGCCGTGGTCATTGGCCGCACGCAGCGCGAACACGAGCACGCCATCTGGGAAAAGATGGGCCTGGTGCTGTCGGCCAGCGAACGCCGCGCGGACGAGGCGTCGCGGGACGTCGAGGCCTGGCTCAAGTGCTGGTTCGTCAAGGAGCGCGTGGGCGAGGACTTCAGCGGCACCGTCACCGGCGTGGCCAGCTTCGGCATCTTCGTCACGCTGGATACGCTGCACGTCGAAGGCCTGGTGCACGTCTCCGAGCTGGGCGGCGAGTACTTTCAGTTCAACGACGCCCTGCACGAACTGCGCGGCGAGCGCACGGGCATGCGCTACCGCCTGACCGACAAGGTGCAGGTGCAGGTGTCCCGCGTGGACCTGGAGGCTCGCCGCATCGAGTTCCGGCTGGTGCAGGGCACGAGCTTTGACGCGCTGCGCAAGGCGGCGGCCCGTGGGCCGGATGAGCCGATGCGCCGGGTCAAGAAGGCTGCGTCGCCCAAGCCTGCCGGCTTGAAGGGACAGACCGCCAAGGAAAGGCGCGCCGAAGCCAAGAAGGCCAGCAAGCCACCCAAGGCCGCCAAACGGGCCGCGCCCGCCAAGAAGGCCACGCGCAGCCGCCACTGACGCGCCGACGGGCGCCGTCTGAACCTCAAGGCCGGGCCGTCGTTTGGCGGCGCGGCCTTAAGGGGTAACATTGCGTTTATTGCCGGTCTGTCCGGTGGCCCGCCCCCTCTGGGGCGGGTATTCGTTTATCTAAAGGTATTGTTTTATGGCGTCGACCCAAGTCCTGGCCGGGTTTCACGCGGTCGTTGCGCGGCTGCGCCACGCGCCCGAGTCGATCAAGGAAATCTACGTCGAGGCCTCGCGCCGCGACAAGCGCATGCAGACATTCATCGAGCAGGCGGAAAAGGCGGGTTGCCGCCTGCATCCCGTGCCGATGGAGCGCCTGGACGGCCTGTCGCGCGGCACCCGCCATCAAGGCGTCGTGGCGCTGGCCGATGAGCGCCAGCTCGCGGTCGATGTGGACGAAGTGCTTGATGTGGTGGAGGGGCCGCCGCTCCTGCTGATCCTTGACGGCGTGACCGATCCGCACAATCTGGGCGCCTGCCTGCGCACGGCGGATGCGGCGGGCGTGCACGCGGTCATCGCGCCGCGCGACCGGGCGGTCGGCCTGAACGCCACCGTGCAGCGCGTCGCCTGCGGCGCGGCGGACACCGTGCCCTATCTGATGGTGACCAACCTGGCTCGCACGATGCGCGGTCTGAAGGACCGCGGCGTGTGGCTCGTCGGGACGGACGACCAGGCCGCCGACAGCATGCACAAGATCGACGCGCGCCAGCCGATGGCATGGGTCATGGGGGCCGAAGGCGAGGGCATGCGCCGCCTGACGCGCGAAACCTGCGACCAGCTCGTCAACATTCCCATGCTGGGTTCGGTGGAAAGCCTGAACGTCAGCGTCGCCAGCGCCGTCTGCCTGTACGAGACCGTGCGCCAGCGTCAATCCTGATCCTGCCTGCCTTGTAGGTTCCCTTTTCTTGCGTCAGCTCATCATGCACCAGAACGGCTTTACCACCACGATTCTCCATTCCGACCGCAATCAATCCGTCGAGCACGGAGCGGTGCACAAGCCGATGCATCCGTCGTCCGAGTTCGCGTACGACGACGCGCGCGAGCTGGCCGCCGTGTTCCAGGGCAAGGCGGGCTTCACCTACGCGCGCCAGGGCACGCCGACCACGACCGCGCTGGAAGCCAAGATCACGCAGATGGAAGGCGGCAAGGGCACGGTCAGCTTCTCGACCGGCATGGCCGCGCTGGCGGCGATCTTCACCACGCTGCTGCGCCGTGGCGATCATCTGGTGTCCAGCCAGTTCGTGTTCGGCAATACCAACAGCCTGTTCGGCACGCTGCAGGACCTTGGCGTGGAAATCACCTTCGTCGACGCGACGGACTCGGCGCAGGTGCGCGCCGCCATCCAGTCCAATACGCGCATGGTTTTTACCGAAACCATCGCCAACCCGGGCACGCAGGTCGCCGATCTGGCCGTGATTGGCGAGATCTGCCGCGAAAAGGGGCTGGTCTATGTGGTGGACAACACGCTGACTTCGCCCTGGATGTTCCGGCCCGCGACCGTTGGCGCATCGCTCGTGATGAATTCGCTGTCCAAGTACATCGGCGGCCACGGCAACGCGTTGGGCGGCGCGGTCACCGATACCGGGCTGTTTGACTGGGCCGGCAGCGGCAACATCCACGAACCCTATCGCAAGGGGCCGTCGACCGGCTGGGGTCTCACGCAGATCAAGAAAAAGGGACTGCGCGACATGGGCGGAACGCTGGCGGCGGAGCCCGCCCACCGCATCGCGGTCGGCGCCGAGACCCTGGCCCTGCGCATGGCCCGGCACTGCGCCAACGCGCTGGCGCTGGCGCGTTTTCTCGAAGAGCATCCCGGCGTGGCGAAGGTGCATTATCCGGGGCTGGCAAGCCACGCGCAGCACGCGCGCGCCGCGGCGCTGTTCGGATCGCGCTTCGGCGGCCTGCTTGGTGTCGAGCTCGCGGACGGCGTGGATTGTTTCGATTTCCTCAATCGCCTGCGCGTCGTGCTGATGGCGACGCACCTGGGCGACACGCGCAGCCTGGCGTTGCCCGCGGCCCATACCATCTATTACGAGATGGGCGCCGAACGCCGCAAGCAGATGGGCATTGCCGACAGCCTGATCCGCGTTTCGGTGGGCATCGAAGACGAAGCGGATTTGCTGTTTGATTTCGATCAGGCGCTCAATGGGTGCCTGAAGGGATAATTCGGCAGACGCGACTTGTGCAAAGGTCGCGCCGGCAACGCAATCGGGTCGGAACCCATGCTTATACAGATCGCAGAAATTTTTACGCCCGAGGAAGCGGCAGCCATCCGCCAGCGGCTGGATGCTGCCGATTGGGTCGACGGCAAGGTGACGGCGGGCCACCAGTCGGCCGAGGTCAAGCGCAATCGGCAATTGCCGGAGCAGCATCCGCTGGCTCAGGAGCTGGGCGCGCTGATCCTGCAGCGCTTGTCGGCGAACAATCTCTTCATGTCGGCCGCCTTGCCCCGCAAGATTTTCCCGCCGCTCTTTAACCGCTACGAAGGCGGTGAAGCCTTCGGCTATCACGTGGACAATGCCGTGCGGGGTATCGCCGGCACGGCGGAGCGCGTGCGCACGGACCTGTCCGCGACGCTGTTCTTTTCGGATCCGGACAGCTATGACGGCGGCGAGCTCGTCATCGACGACACCTATGGTCCGCGCGCCGTGAAGCTGCCGGCCGGGCACATGGTCCTGTATCCGGGCACCAGCCTGCACAAGGTCAACCCCGTGACGCGCGGAGCGCGCGTGAGTTCGTTCTTCTGGATGCAGAGCCTGGTGCGCGAAGACAGCCAGCGCGCGCTGCTGCTGGACATGGACGTGGCCATACAGCGCTTGAACCAGGATGTGGCGGGGCATGCGTCGATCGTGCAGCTCACCGGCATTTATCACAATCTGCTGCGCCGATGGGCGGACGTTTGATGAAGCCTAAAGTGTTTTTTCGGGGTGTCGCGCAAACCCCGAAATGCGCGTTTTTGTTTATTGCGAAAACGCCTAAAAGCTAGTATTGACGCGGGTTGCCGTGAGGTTTTCGCTTGACAGCCGCTCTACGCCAAGGCCTAATACACGTCTGCGTCGCTGACGGTTTGCAGGCATTGGTCCAGCAAAACCTAGGCGGCGCAGCAGTTTAAAAGTTGTGCTTTGCAGCGCAAGAAAAAAGTTTATCCACTGTCTGTTCGTCGTTTGCCTGGTCTCGCGTCCATTTGTGGCATCCATCCTGACGGCCATGAACTCCGCCCCCGGCAGACTCCACACCTTGTGAGGGGTACACCTGCATGAACAAAACCGAACTCATCGATCACATCGCCAGCAAGGCCGATATCTCCAAGGCTGCTGCCGGCCGTTCGCTCGACGCCCTGATCGGTGCCGTGAAGACCACGCTGAAGAAGGGCGGTACGGTCACGCTGGTTGGTTTCGGCACGTTTGCCGTGTCGGCTCGCGCCGCGCGCACTGGCCGTAACCCGCGCACCGGCGAAACCATCAAGATCAAGAAGGCCAAGGTGCCGAAGTTCCGTCCGGGCAAGGCCCTGAAGGATGCCGTCAACTGATGAACGGCAGGCGATCGCAAGGCGCTGCGCGCCGCGATTTGCCCACTAGTACGCGGTCCGGTATACTCCGGCCCGCGTATTGCTTTTGAGTACCCCGATTGGCAGTTGTCATGCACGGTTTTCCTGTCAGGAAATTTGCGCGGCAGCTGCACCGAAAGGGTGCTTAGCTCAGTTGGTAGAGCGGCGCCTTTACACGGCGTAGGTCACAGGTTCGACCCCTGTAGCACCCACCAGAAGCACAACATATCGGTTCGGCCGGCACATCGTGCGACAGACCCGAACGCACATCGAACCCGCACACGACATCGTGGCGGGTTTTTTGTTTTCCGAAGCGGGCAGCGGCGGGATGGAGCCTCAGGCAAATCCCCTTTGCCTCGGGCGCATCGCGCCTTGGTGCAGGCTTTTTCGTAAGCGTTCCATTGATTCCGCTTTGATCCGGATCAGAAATGGTACGCTGTTCCAGACGAAATACAACGTGCGAATCATTCGCATTTGAGATACTATGACGGGCTTGTACCGGTCAGCCGGCGGCGCCATCGTGTGCGCGTCGATTCTCTGGCTGGCCGGAAAGTCACTGCACCCTGGCTGATTCATGCCTAGTCTTCAACCCGGTTGGAATTCTTCTTCGCGGTCTTCTTTTGGTATACGCGCAGGCGCTGGCCTGGCGGTCGTCGCATTGCATGCGGCGGTGATCGGCGCCATTTTCCTGGCGCCGGAAAGTCGTCCTGAATTGGAGGAACCCGAGGCGATCATGGTGAGCGTGGTGGATGCTCCCGTGCCCCAGATCGCCAAAGCCGAACCCATTCCCGAAGTGCAGCAGCCCGTGGTCGAAACGCCGCCCGAGCCTGAGCCCGAGATCGAACCCGAGCCGGAACCCGAGCCCGAGCCGGAATTGAAGCCCGAGCCCGAGCCGGAACCCGAGATCGAACCTGAGCCGGTGGTTGAAAAGCCGCCGATGCCTGCGCCCAAGCCGCCTCCGCCCAAGCCGAAACCCAAGCCCAAGCCCAAGCCTCAGCCCAAGAAGGAAGTGAAGCCTGAGCCCAAGCCGGAACCGCCGCCTCAGCAGACGCCGCCCAGCGGCGCGCCGGAAGGCACGCAGGCGCCTCAGGGCCCGCAGCAGGGGCCGCCGCCCGATCAGCCCGTGCTGGTCTCGAGCATCGAGTTCCAGGGCGCGCGTCCGATGCCCAACTACCCGATGGCGTCGCGCCGCATGCGGGAGGAGGGCCGGGTCGTGGTGCTGGTGGAAATCAATACCCAGGGCCTGGTCGAGCGGGCAACCATCGACGCGTCGTCGGGTTTTCCGCGCCTGGACGAATCGGCATTGGCAGCCGCCCGCAAAGGCCGTTTCAAGCCCTATACCCGCAATGGCGTGGCCTATCCCGCCAAAGCAAAAATTCCGTTCGATTTCGTCATGAGGAACTGAGATGTCCAACGCACTGCATAGCGCCACCCTGGTGGCGCAGGCGACCACCAGCCCGGCCGCGCCGGCTGCCGCGGCCGCGCCCGCAGCCCAGCAAGCCGCCACGACCGGCGGCGACGTCGCCCAGCAAGCCGCGGGCGCCGTCCAGCAGGCCGCTGGCGCCGTCCAGCAATCGGCGGACGTGCTGCACAGCGCCGCCTCGTCGCTGCCCGCAGCGCCGGCTCCGGCGCCCGACATGGGTTTTCTGCACTTTGTCGCCCAGAGCGACTTCGTGGGCAAGAGCCTGTTCGTCATCCTGATCCTGATGTCGCTGGTGACGTGGTACCTCATCCTGGTCAAGGCCGGCAGCAATGTCAGCATGCGCAAGCGTTCGGCCGACTTCCTGAACAAGTTCTGGAACGCCAGCTCGCTGGAACAGGTCGAGCACGAAATCAACACGCACGGCGCGCGCGATCCGTTCTCGCACCTGGCCAGCCATGCCATGCATGCGCAGGCGCACCACAACAAATTCGGCGCGACCAAGCTGGAAGAGTCGGGCAGCAACTCCGATTTCGTCACGCGCACCATGCGCAAGGTGATCGACGAGGAAACCGCCAAGCTGGAAAACGGCCTGACCGTGCTGGCCTCCGTGGGTTCGACGGCGCCGTTCGTCGGCCTGTTCGGTACGGTCTGGGGCGTGTACCACGCGCTGGTCGGCATCGGCATGGCCGATGGCATGACCATCAACCGCATCGCGGGTCCGGTGGGCGAGGCCCTGATCATGACGGGCCTGGGCCTGGCGGTGGCCATTCCCGCCGTGCTGGCGTACAACATGTTTGTGCGCAACAACCGCGTGTACCTGTCGCGCCTGGATGCGTTTGCGCATGATCTGTTTGCGTTCCTGACCACGGGTCAGCAAGTTGCGCTGTCTGATGGCAAGGTGCGCGCGCTGCGTCGCCAGAACGGCCACGCGGTTCAACGCGGGAGCGAATAATGGCCTTTGGCAGCTTCGAGGGTAAAGGGTCCGGAAGCCATGCGGTGTCCGAGATCAACATGGTGCCCCTGATCGACGTCATGCTGGTGCTGCTGGTGATCTTCATCATCACGGCGCCGCTGCTGGCGCATTCGATCAAGATCAACATGCCCCAGGTGGCCGCCGAGCAGATCGAGGAAGAGCCCAAGACCGTGGACCTGGCCATCGACGCCAGCGGCGCGCTGTTCTGGGACGAGAAGCCGGTCAATATCGACGACCTGCCGAACCGCTTCAAGTCGATCGCCGGTACCAAGCCGCAGCCCGAGATCCGCATCCGCGCGGATCAGAACACCCGTTACGAAACGCTGGCCAAGGTCATGGCCTCGGCCCGCCGCTCGGGCATGACGCGCATCGGTTTCGTCACGACGCCACCGTCCACCAGCGCTCCCGCACCGGGCGCCCCGGCTCCCGCCGCGGCACCGTCCGGCGGGTGAACGAATCCAGGCAGGGGGCGCATTTCGCGCCCCTTTTTTTTTGGATCGCGCTAGAATCGCGGCATGCGAGTTCTGGTAATCGAAGACGACACCACCCTGGGCCATGCGCTCCAGGAATTTCTGGCCGACCAGGGGTATGCGGTCGACTGGCTGACTGACGGCGACCGGGTCCTGGGCGCGTTGGCGGGCCAGCCCTACGACTTGATGCTGCTGGACCTCAACCTTCCCGGCATGAGCGGCCTGGATGTGCTGCGTCAGCTGCGCCAGGACGGCAACCAGGTTCCCGTGCTCATTCTCACCGCCCGCGATGGCATCGAAGACCGCGTCGCCGGTCTGGACGCCGGCGCGGACGACTACGTCACCAAGCCTTTCGAACTGCCCGAGCTGGCTGCCCGCGTCCGCGCGTTCGGCCGCCGCCGCGCCGGCCAGGCCCAGCCCCTGATCGAAGTGGGGCCGCTGGTGTTCGACACCGTCGGCCGCGAAGTCCGCGCCAATGGCCAGCGCCTGTCGCTGTCGGTGCGCGAGCTCTCCGTCCTTGAAATGCTGATGGCCCGCGTGGGTCGCGTCGTGACCAAGCGCCAGATCGTGAACTCCCTGTCTGCGTGGGACGCGGACTTCAGCGAAAACGCGGTCGAAGTCTACGTGTACCGACTGCGCAAGCGCCTGGAAGGCACGGGCGCCAGCATCCAGACGGTACGCGGCTTTGGCTACATGCTGGATGTGGAAACGGCCTGACGGGCCGGCTGCGGCCGCCTTGCTCCGGCCGCACGCATCCATTCGCCCTAGCGAAGGCGTTGCGCCATGACGCAGGAACGCATCCCTCAACCGTCCCCGGCTTCGCGCCCCTTGCTCCCCTCCCGTTCGCTTGCCCGGCATCTGGTGATCCACCTGATGCCCCCGATCCTGCTGCTCGTCCTGCTGGACCTGGCGGCCACCTGGGTCATCACCCACAAGATCGACATGTCGCTCTGGATGCTGGAAGACTTCTTCTGGCTGATGGTGGTGGGGCAGGTGGCGTTGATCGGCCTGTTCACCTGGGTGGTGGTGCAGGGCGTGCGATCCGGGCTGCGGTCCGTGAATCATCTATCCGAAGAGATCCGGCAGCGCTCCATCGACGACATGCAGCCGCTGGAGGTGGCGGGCGTGCCGGTCGAGATCGAGCCGCTGGTCACCCACACCAATGACCTGCTGCTGCGGCTGGATGCGTCCCTGGCCGCGCAGCGGCGCTTCATCGGCCATGCGGCCCACCAGTTGCGCACGCCGTTGTCGGGCCTGCGGCTTGAATCCGAGCTCATGCTGGCGCGTCCCTTGCCCGATGACGTCCGGGCCCGCGCCGAGCGCATCAAGGCCGTCAGCGACCGCATGATCCGGCTGGGCCAGCAGCTTCTGGTGCTGGCCCGCGCCGATCCCAATGCCCGTCCCCAGGACAGCTTCGTGCGCGTCGACCTGTGCGAATGGGTGCGGGCGCATGGCGCCGAGTGGTTCCCGCGCGTGCGCGAGGCGCACTACGAGCTGGACCTGGTGGCGCCCGAGCGGCCCATCTGGATCGACGCCGACCCTTTGCTGCTCGCCGAACTGCTGGGCAACCTGATCGACAATGCGCTGCGCTATGGCAACCCCACGGGGCGCATCACGCTCATCGTGGGCGCCAATCCTCCTTCACTGACCGTCGAAGACGACGGCCCCGGCATTCCGCCCGAAGAGCGCGACCGCGTGTTCGAGGCGTTTTACCGGTCGCCCACCGCGACGGCAGGCGGCTCTGGACTGGGGCTGGCCATCGTGCGGGAGATCGCGCACGCGCACGGCGCCTGGTGGAAGCTCACGAGCCGGCCCGATTTTTCCGGGACACGCCTGTCCGTCGTATTCCCCGGCCCCCGCAAAGGGGCCCAACTCACTCGCCAAGAACCCGCATCATGAGCCAAGGCACGGTCAGCACACCTATTTCGCCCACAGGCGCGGCAGGCGCGGCAGGCGGGGCGCACGCGCCGTCATCGCGTGCCGCGCTGATCCTGGGCGCCCTGGGCGTGGTTTACGGGGACATCGGGACCAGCCCCCTGTACACGCTGCGCGCCTGCCTGACCGGCCTGAGCGTGCATACAGACCTCGAGCCGGCGCATCTGCTGGGCGTGCTGTCCATCCTGTTCTGGATGCTGATGGTGGTGGTGTCCTTCAAATACGTCACCCTGGTGCTGCGGGCGGACAACCGCGGCGAGGGCGGCACGCTGGCGCTGCTGGAGCTGGCCGTGCGCGCGCGCGAGGGCAAGCTGCGCTGGGTGTTGATCGTGCTGGGCATTTTCGGCGCGGCGCTCTTCTACGGCGACAGCATGATCACGCCCGCCATTTCGGTGCTGTCGGCGCTGGAAGGCATCGGCATCGTGTCGCACACGCTGGATCACTGGGTCGTGCCGATCGCGCTGGTGGTCCTGATCGCACTGTTTGCGATCCAGTCGCACGGCACGGGCGCGATGGGCAAGCTGTTCGGTCCGGTGATGTTTCTGTGGTTCGCCACCCTGGCCGCGCTGGGCGGCTGGCAGATCTGGCAGACGCCCGAGGTGCTGGCCGCGCTGAACCCGATGTGGGGCCTGCGCTTCATCGTCGAATTTCCGTGGATCAGTTTCGTGCTGCTGGGCGCGGTGGTGCTGGCGCTGACCGGCGCCGAGGCGCTCTACGCGGACATGGGGCACTTTGGCCGGCCGGCAATCCGCGGCGCCTGGTTCAGCATGGTGCTGCCCGCGCTGACGCTGTGCTATTTCGGCCAGGGCGCGCTGCTGCTGCGCGACCCCACCGCCATCCGCAATCCGTTCTTCCTGATGGCCCCCGAATGGGGACTGGTGCCGCTGGTGGCGCTTGCCACCGTCGCGACCATCGTGGCCTCGCAGGCCGTGATCTCCGGGGCCTATTCCGTGACGCGCCAGGCCGTGCAGCTCGGCTTCTGGCCGCGCATGCAGATCCTGCATACGTCGGCCGTCGAAAAAGGCCAGATCTATCTGCCGCAGGTCAACGCGCTGCTGCTGTGCGCGGTGCTGGTCCTGGTGGTGTGGTTCCGCAACTCCGACAACCTGGCGGCCGCCTACGGCTTTGCGGTGACGGGCACGATGCTCACGACGTCGGTGCTGGCCTTCGCGGTGCTTCCGCGCGGCACGACCGGCGTCAAGCGCATGATGTGGTTCCTGGTGCTGGGCCTGCTGTTGGTGCTGGACGTGCTGCTGTTTTCCGCCAACGTCTTCAAGATCCACGAGGGCGGCTGGTTGCCGCTGGTGGTGGCGATCGTGGTGTTCACGCTGATGATGACGTGGCGCCGCGGCCGTCGCCTGCTGTCCGACATGCAGCAACGCGATCGGCAGCCGCTCAAGGAATTCATGGCGCAGCTCGAGGAATACCCGCCGTCGCGCGTACCGGGCACGGCCATCTTCATGACGATGAATTCGGGCAATGTGCCGCCGGCGCTGCTGCACAACCTGAAGCACAACAAGGTGCTGCACGACCACGTGCTGTTCCTGACGATCCTGGTTGCCGATGTGCCGTACATCGCGCCGGAAGAGCGTTTCGAGGTCACCAAGCTCAGTGCGTCGAGCTGGACGGCGACGGTCAATTACGGCTTCAAGGAAGACCCGGACGTGCCGGAGGCGCTGCGCCTGATCGCCGAGGCCTATCCCGAGCTGGACCTGGAACCGATGCGCACGTCGTTCTTCCTGTCGCGCCAGACGGTGGTGGCGGCCAGGAAGCCCGCGCTGTGGCGGTGGCGGCGCGTGGTGTTTTCGTTCATGGCGCGCAATTCCACGCGCAGCACGAAGTTCTTCAAGATCCCGGCGAACCGTGTCGTGGAAATGGGGATGCAGGTGGAGCTGTAGGCGCCTCGCGTCTGAACCAGCCGTCTGAACCGGGCGGCGCGGGCGGTGCAGGGCGAAAAAAAACCCTCGGCTTTTGAACTGACCCCCGAAAGTTGGACTTTGATCCATCCTTCGGGGGTTTTTTGCATGGCAAAGTACGACGAGCAGTTCAAACTGGACGCTGTCCGGCGGTATCTGTCTGAACAGCATAGTTATGCGGAAGTGGCGCGGGAGGTCGGCGTGGACTATGCGTTGCTGCGGCGATGGGTGGCTGTCTACCAACTGCATGGACGGGCTGGTTTAGTCAGGCCGCGCAAGCGGTATTCGGCGCAATTCAAATTTGAGGTGTTGAAGCGCATCGAGCAGGACGGCTTGTCGGACAGGCAGGCTGTGGCGGTTTACAACTTGGGCGATTCCGGGACCATCGGCAAATGGCGTCGTGGGTATGATGAGGGCGGAATGGGCGCATTGGAGCCCAGACGTCGAGATAGCCCCGCCATGCCACACAAGTATCCACCCGAGCCAACAGCCAAGGACATGACAGAGAAGCAGTTGCGCGAAGAGAACGCGTACCTGCGAGCGGAGCTCGATTACCTAAAAAAACTCGATGCCTTGATCCAAGCGGAACGGACCGAAGCGCTGGTGAAAAAGCGCAAATGGTCCAAGGGTTGAGGCATCGTCATCCGCTGGCGCTATTGCTGAGAGCAGCCAAGCTGTCGCGCAGCACGTTCTATTACCACCTGAAGGCGCTTGGCGCCGTGGACCCGTACGCCGAGCTCAAGCAGCGCATCGACGCGGTCTATGCGCAACACAAGGGCCGCTATGGTTACCGCCGGATCACGGCGGTGCTGCGCCAGGCAGGTGAGCTGGTGAATCACAAGACGGTGCAGAAGCTGATGCAGGCGCTGGGCTTGAAGTCGCTCGTGCGCGCCAAGAAGTACCGGTCCTACCGAGGTCAGTCGCATCATGTGGCGGCCAACGTGTTGGCGCGTCGCTTCGAGGCCGAGCGTCCGAACGAGAAGTGGGTCACCGACGTGACCGAGTTCAACGTGCGTGGCGAGAAGCTGTACCTGTCGCCGGTGATGGACCTGTACAACGGCGAGATCGTGGCCTACGAGACCGCTCTGCGGCCGGTGTTCAAGCTCGTGGGCAGCATGCTGAAGAAGGCGCTGGCGCGGCTGCGGCCGACGGAGCGCCCCGTGCTGCACTCCGACCAGGGCTGGCAATACCAGCAGCCCATCTACCGGCGCATGCTGGCCGCCCGGTCCGTCACGCAGAGCATGTCACGCAAGGGCAACTGCCTGGACAATGCCGCCATGGAAAGCTTCTTCGGCACGCTCAAAGCAGAGTTCTTCCACCTCAACCGCTTCGAGAGCATCGAGCAGTTGCAGGCCGGCATCCGGCAGTACATCCATTACTACAATCACAACCGCATCAAGCTCAAGCTAAAAGGCCTGAGCCCGGTGCAATACCGAGCTCAGGCCTTCGGGCTTTAGTTGACCGTCCAACTTCTGGGGGTCAGTTCATTTTTGCCGAGGGTTTTTGTTTGGCTTTGAAGAATCACTTCTTCTTGGCGGCGTCCTTCAGTTGGGGCAGCGACGTGCCGCTGGAGGCCAGCAGGCCGGTCTTGACGTACGTGAACAGCTTTTCGCGCGTGTCGACGATGTCGAGGTTGCGCATGGTGAGCTGGCCGATGCGGTCCGCCGGGGTGAAGGGGGCGTTTTCCACCTTTTCCATGGACAGGCGCTCGGGCGCGTACGTGAGGTTGGGCGACACGGTGTTCAGCAGCGAATAATCGTTGCCGCGGCGCAGTTCGATGGTGACTTCGCCGGTCACGGCGCGGGCGACCCAGCGCTGGGCGGTTTCGCGCAGCATGATGGCTTGCGGGTCGAACCAGCGGCCCTGGTACAGCAGGCGGCCCAGCTTGCGGCCGTTTTCGCGGTATTGCTCGATGGTGTCTTCGTTGTGGATGCCGGTGACCAGGCGCTCGTAGGCAATGAAGAGCAGGGCCAGGCCCGGGGCTTCGTAGATGCCGCGGCTCTTGGCTTCGATGATGCGGTTTTCGATCTGGTCGCTCATGCCCAGGCCGTGGCGGCCGCCGATGCGGTTGGCTTCGAGCATCAGTTCGACCGGGTCGGCGTATTCGACGCCGTTCAGGGCGACGGGCTGGCCCTCTTCGAAGCGCACGGTGACTTCCTCGGCCTTGACGGCGACGTCATCGCGCCAGAACGCCACGCCCATGATGGGCTTGACGATGCGGATGCCGGAGTTCAGTTGCTCCAGGTCCTTGGCTTCGTGGGTGGCGCCCAGCAGGTTCGAGTCGGTGGAGTAGGCCTTTTCCGCCGACATCTTGTAGTCGAAACCGGCCTGGCGCATGTATTCGGACATTTCCGAACGGCCGCCCAGCTCGTCGATGAAGCGCTGGTCCAGCCAGGGCTTGTAGATCTTGAGTTCCGGGTTGGTGAGCAGGCCGTAGCGGTAGAAGCGCTCGATGTCGTTGCCCTTGAAGGTGCTGCCGTCGCCCCAGATGTTGACGTTGTCTTCCTTCATGGCGGCGACCAGCATCGTGCCGGTGACGGCGCGGCCGATGGGCGTCGTGTTGAAGTACGTGATGCCGGCGGTCGAGATGTGGAACGCGCCGGATTGCAGGGCGGCGATGCCTTCGGCCACGAGCTGTGCGCGGCAGTCGATGAGGCGGGCGTTTTCGGCGCCGTAGGCCATGGCCTTGCGCGGGATTTCGTCGTAGTCGGACTCGTCGGGCTGGCCCAGGTTGGCGGTGTAGGCGTAGGGAATGGCGCCATTGTTGCGCATCCAGAGGAGCGCCGCGCTGGTGTCCAGGCCGCCGGAAAAGGCGATGCCGACTTTCTGGCCGGTGGGCAGGTTCGGGAGGATAGTGGTCATTGTTTGAGGTGAGACGCCAACAGGACTTTGACAGCAACGAGCCGCCAAACAAGAAAAGTAGCCCGCCATTTTAACTCTTTTGAGGGGGGCTGGCCGCGCGGGGCGATCGTCCGGAGCCGCCCGCCTGGCGCTATCCGCCCGGCGCGAACAGGTCGGCAAGGCGCAGGCCGCGGATCAACTGGCCCGTGGCCGCCGCCAGCCGGGTAGCCGGCCGGTGGCGGGCGCTGGCCAGCACCAGGTTGTTGGTGATCGTGGGCGAACCGATATCGCACAGGGACAGTTCATGTTCGGCGGCCGGGCGGCGCGCCGCCGAACGCGGAAGAATGGCGTAGGCATCGCCCTGCGCGGCAAGTTCGACGATGGTCTGGACGGCGTCGACCTCGGCCGCGACCTTGAGCCGCACGCCCTGCGCGCGGCAGACGCTTTCGACCAGGGTGCGGATGGCGTTGGGCAGGCTGGGCAGCACCAGGGGATAGTCGCCCAGGCGCGCAACCGGCACGCGGGCGGGCAGGGGCGGCACATGCCCCGCGGCGGCGGCCAGCACCAGGTCTTCGCGGAACAGGGATTCGTAGGCCAGTTGCGGGGAGGGCGCCGGATCGTAGAGCAGCGCCAGATCCACCCGGCCGGCGAGCAGCCATTCGCGTACCTGGGCGCTCAGGCCCTCGGCCACGGCGATGGAGGCGTCGGGAAAGGCCTGGCGGAAGGCCTGGACGAGCGGCGGGGTGAGGACCCGCGCAATGCGCGGCGGCAGGCCGATCACGACCTTGCCCGTGGGCGTTTCGCGCAGCGTTTGCAGGTCTTCCTTGGCGCGTTCGGCCAGGGTCAGCAGGGCGCGGGCATGTTCCAGGAAACGCAGGCCGGCTTCGGTGGGTTCGGCGCCGCGGCCATTGCGGTAAAGCAGGTGCTGGCCCAGTTCCAGTTCCAGCAGCCGCACCTGGCGGCTGAGCGTGGGCTGGGCGACGTCGAGCATTTCCGCGGCGCGCGAGAAGCTGCGGCGTTCGGCCACGCGCACGAAGTATTCAATCTGCTTGAGGTCCATCGGATATGTAGTTTTTCAATATCAGAAATATAAGGTATAGCATTGTTCGCCTGGCGGCAATCCGGGACCATGGCGCTTTCCATGCAGGAAGCCCCCGTGCCCGATTGCCGTCCTCCGCTCGCCTCGCCCTCCCGTCCCCGCCACGCGCTGCCGCCGGGCGCGTGCGACGCGCATTGCCATGTCTTTGGGCCCGGCGACGTGTTTCCGTACGCGCAAGGGCGGTCCTATACGCCGCCGGACGCGTCGTTCGCCAGCATGGCGGCGTTGCATGCCCATCTGGGCATCGAGCGCGCGGTCGTGGTGCAGGCCAATTGCCATGGCTCGGACCATCGCGCCTTGCTGGACGCGCTGGCGCGCAGTGAAGCGCGGTACCGCGGCGTTGCGCTGCTGGGCGGCGATGCCACCGCGGCCAGCGTCCGGGCGCTGCATGACGGCGGCGTGCGGGCGGCGCGCTTCAATTTCGTGCCGCATCTGGGCGGCGCGCCCGACCCGGCCGTGTTCGACCACGTGGTCGCGCTGATCGCGCCGCTGGGATGGCATCTGTGCCTGCACGTGGACGGCGCGATGCTGCCCGAACTGCTGCCGCGGCTCTTGACGCTGCCGGTGCCGTTCGTCGTGGACCACATGGGGCGGTTGAAGGCGGCGGATGGGCTGGACTCGCCTGCGATGCGGGCGTTGCTCAGCCTGGCCGACGTGGGCAAGGCCTGGGTCAAGGTGTCGGGCATCGACCGCATCGCATCCGGCCAGCGTCCGTTCGCGGAAGGTATTCCCTTCGTGCGCGCGTTGGTCGAGGCCATGCCGGATCGCACCCTGTGGGGCACGGACTGGCCGCACCCGAACGTGGCGGGCGACATGCCGGACGATGGCGAACTGGTCGACACGTTTTTCGAGGCATGCCCGGACGCCGGGCTGCGCCAGCGCGTGCTGGTGGACAACCCGGCACGGCTGTATGGATTTCAGTAGCAGGCAATGACCGCGGAACAGGGGCCTGGAAGCCCCAGCCGCAAGAACATCCCAATCAACGAGGAGACACCATGTTCAAGAAAATCATCTCGGCCGCCGCGCTGAGCCTGGCCGCCGTGGGTGCGGTTCACGCCGAGGGCCCCGTGCGCCTGATCATCGCGTTTCCGCCGGGCGGTCCGGTGGACCTGGTGGGCCGCGTGCTGGCCGAGCAACTGGGCAAGGAGCTCAAGCAGAACGTCATCGTCGAGAACAAGGCCGGCGCCAACGGCAACATCGCGGCCGCCTACGTGGCCAAGGCGCCCGCCGACGGCTCGGTGCTGTTCCTGACCAGCGTCGGCGCCGTGGCGATCAGCCCTGCGCTCTACAAGGACCTGCCCTACGATCCGGCACGCGACTTCGCGCCCGTGTCGCGCGTGGTCAACAACGCCACGGTGTTCGTGGTGAATCCCTCCAACCCCGCCACCGATGCCGCGGACTTCGTGAAGCGGTCGCAGTCGGCGTCGCAATCGGTGGCCATCGGCTCGTCGGGCATCGGCAGCATTCCGCATCTGACGCTGGAAATGTTTGCCGATTCCAGCAAGGCCAAGGTGCTGCATGTGCCCTACAAGGGCGCGGCGCCCGTCATCAATGACGTCATGGGCAACCAGGTCGCGGGCTTCTTTGGCGATGTGCCGGGACTGATCGGCCATATCCAGGGCGGCAAGCTCAAGCCGCTGGGCCTGGCCGCGCCGAAGCGCCATCCGCTGCTGCCTGACGTGAAGACGCTGGCCGAGCAGGGCATTGCCGGCGTGGAATCCAACAACTGGTACGGCATCGTCGCGCCCGCGGCCACGCCGGCCGCCACGGTGGACAAGCTGAATCAGGCCGTGCGCGCCGCGCTGGCCAACGAGGCCGTGCGCGCCCGCCTGGAAAAGTTCGGCGCCGAGGCCGCGCCCAGCACGCCGCAGGAGCTGGCGGCGCTCATCGCATCGGACCGCGAGAAGTGGGCCGCCCTGATCCAGCGCAAGAACATCCGTCCGGAGTGACCATGAGCGCTTGTCGAGTCGAACCCGTCGTGCCGGGCACGCGCCCGGAGCTGGCCCCGATGGAGGCGCGCATCGCCGCCGCGCGGGGCCGCATTTCGCCCCTGTACCAGGTGCTGCTGAACAGCCCGGCCGTGGTGGAAGGATGGGAAGCCATGCTGACCGCGATCCGCCAGAAGACGTCGCTGCAGCCTCGGCTGCGCGAGCTCATCATCCTGCGCGTCGCTACGCTGAACAACGCGCCGTACGAATTCGAGGCGCACGTGCCGCACGCGCTGGCGGGCGGCATGCCGCAATCGGTCATCGACGTGCTGCGCGGCAATCCGGCGCCGGACCGGGTGCCGGGCCTGGAACCGGGCGAGGCCGAGGTGCTGGCCCTGACCGACGCGATGACCCGCGACATCGAGGTGCCGGATGCGGTGTTTGCGCCCCTGCGTGCGCGATACGATGATGCGCAGCTGGTGGAGCTGACGGCGACCGTGGGCGCCTACAACATGGTGTCGCGCTTCCTGGTCGCCTTGCGCGTCGGGCATTGAAAGGAGAGCTGACTGTGCAGGAAACCCTATTGCTGGTGTCGCTGGGCGAGCGCCTCGACGAAGCACGCGCCAAGGAATTGGCGGATCGCCTGACGCACGGGCTGTCGACCGCCCGCGTCACGGCCTTTGCGGCGCAGGAAGCCGACGAGACCTATGTCTATGTGCGCGGCGGCGGCGATGTGCTGTCCGCGGTCCGGGACCGCCTTGCGGCCCAGGCGCCGGGCGCGCGTGGGCGCGTGCTGCACCTTACGCTGGATCTGGCCGGCGCGTCGGCGGGACAGGACGCGCCGTGGCATTACATCGTCGAAACCGATGTGGCGCCGGAGGCGGAGGCCGACCTGAACGCCTGGTACGACCAGGAGCACCTGCCCGGCCTGGCCTCGGTGCCGGGCACCGTGCGCGCGCAGCGCTACGAATGCCGCGATGAATCGCCGCGCTATCTGGCCTGCTACGACCTGCATACGCAGGAAACCTTCGGCAGTCCGCCATGGCTGGCAGTGCGCGCGACCGACTGGAGCAGCCGCGTGCGGCCGTCGTTCCGCAACACGCGGCGCACGATGTTCAGGAAGATCCTGTAGCCGCCTGAAGCTGGCTGCAGCCGCCGGCAGCCGGCAGCCGCTGATGCGGCGCGAAACGAAGGGGCCCGGGCATCGCGCGATGCCCGGGCCCCTTTTTCCTTGGGGAATGGCCTTAGTCGACCTGTCCCAGCAGCAGGAATTCCATCAGCGCCTTTTGGACGTGCAGGCGGTTTTCGGCTTCGTCCCAGACCACACTCTGGGGGCCGTCGATGACTTCGCCGGTGACCTCTTCGCCGCGGTGGGCGGGCAGGCAGTGCATGAAGACGGCTTGCGGGTCGGCCGCGGCCATCATTTCGGCGTCCACGCACCAGTCGGCGAAGGCCGCGCGGCGCTCTTCGTTTTCGGCTTCGTAGCCCATGCTGGTCCAGACGTCGGTGGTGACCAGGTGCGCGCCCTTGCACGCTTCCATGGGGTCCTTGAACTGGCGCAGCACCTTGTCGGACGGCGTGCCGATGCGGGCGGCTTCGAGTTCGTAGCCGGCCGGCGTGGACACGTGCAGCGTGAAGCCGAGCATTTCGGCCGCGTGCAGCCAGGTGTAGGCCATGTTGTTGGCGTCGCCCACCCAGGCCACCGTCTTGCCGGCGATGGGGCCGCGGTGCTCGATGTAGGTGAAGATGTCCGCCAGGATCTGGCAGGGGTGGAATTCGTTGGTCAGGCCGTTGATCACGGGCACGCGCGAGTGCGAGGCGAAGCGCTCGATGCGCGTCTGCTCGAAGGTGCGGATCATGACGATGTCGACCATGCGCGAGATGACGCGCGCGGTGTCCTCGATGGGCTCGGAGCGGCCCAGTTGCGAATCGTTGGAGGTCAGGTTGATGACCGAACCGCCCATCTGGTACATGCCGGCCTCGAAGGACACGCGGGTTCGCGTGCTGGCCTTTTCGAACACCATCGCCAGCGTGCGGTCATGCAGCGGCATATGGGGCTCATAGCGTTTGAACTTTTCCTTGATCAGCCGCGCGCGGTCCAGCACGTAGGCGATCTCGGCGGACGAGAAGTCCTTGAACTGGAGAAAGTGCCGCAGCGGGCCGTTTTGAGTCGTGGGAGGAGTCATGGTGATGTCGCAGGTCATTGGGCCCGGCCGGGCTCGTGGCCCGGAAGGGACGTTGATTATGGTTTTTCGGCCAGGAACTGTTGGATGAGCGGAACCAGGATGGCGACGATGCGGTCGGCCTCGTCCCGGGTCAGGATCAGCGGCGGCAGCATGCGGATGACGCGGTCGCGCGTGACGTTGATGAGCAGGCCGGCCTCCAGGGCGCGTAGCGCCAGGACGCCGCAGGGGCGGGCCAGTTCGATGCCCAGCATCAGGCCGCGGCCGCGGACCTCGGTGACGCCGGGCGTGCCGGCCAGCGCACTGGCCAGGCGGTCTTGCAGGTGAGCGCCCACGGTGCGGGCGTTCTCCAGGAGATTTTCCGATTCCAGCGCGTCCAGCACGGCGAGGCCCGCGGCGCACACCATGGGGCCGCCGCCGAAGGTGGTGCCATGGCTGCCCGGGGTGAAAACCCCGGCGGCGGGGCCGGCGGCCAGCATCGCGCCGATGGGAACCCCGCCCGCCAGGCCTTTGGCCAGCGTCATGACGTCAGGGCGGATGTCGGCCCATTGGTGCGCGAACCACTTGCCCGTGCGGCCGATGCCGGACTGGACTTCGTCGATCATCAGCAGCCAGCTGCGCTCGGTGCACAGGCGGCGCAGTGCCTGCAGGTAGGCGATGTCGGACGGGCGGATGCCGCCTTCGCCCTGCAGGACTTCGAGCAGGACCGCGGCGGTGCGGGGCTCGGCATCGCCAGCCTCGCGCACCGCATCCAGGTCGTTGTACGGGACCTGGATGAACCCGCTGGGCAGGGGCTCGAAGCCCTTGCGCGCCTTGTCGCTGCCGGTGGCCGCCAGCGTGGCCAGCGTGCGGCCATGCCAGGACGAGTCCATGGTGATGATGTGGGCGTGCCTGTTGCCGTGCTGGTAGGCGTAGTAGCGGGCCAGCTTGATGGCCGCTTCGTTGGCTTCGGAGCCGCTGTTGTTGAACGCGACTTCCTGCATGTCCGAGAGTTCCGCCAGCCGGGCGGCCAGCGCCGTCTGCTGGGGGATTTCGTAGATGTTCGAGGTGTGGATGACGCGCGCGGCCTGCTCGGCGATGGCGGCGACCAGCTTCGGGTGGGCATGGCCCAGGCACGAGACGCCGATGCCGGCCAGGGCATCCAGGTACTTCCGGCCGTCCGCGTCCCACAGCCATACGCCCTGGCCGTGCGTGAACGAAACCGGCAGCCGGGCATAGATGTTGGCCAGAGGCGAGCTCATCGCGGATCCTCCTGGGTGAATGGCGTCGAAAGCATGCCCGCTTTCAAGGGGCCGATTCAAGGCGAATCGCGTTTCGAAAGAGGGCAAAGGATCAATCATATACAATTCGCGGCGCGGGGCGGATGTTTGATCACGCCGAAGATCCGGCTTTCGTGAAAGGCGTCCCGCAGTGAAAGAACACATGGCAACTCGCGTCAGACAATTCGTAATTCATGGCGTTACCGAAAGCGGTAGCCGCTTCCGTCCCAGCGACTGGGCAGAACGGCTCGCCGGCGTGATGGCACAGTTCCGGCCCGCCGGCTGTGCTGGTAACCACCTCACTTATTCGCCTTATGTGCTTCCCGTCGTGATCGATGGCGTGCGCGGGATCGTGGTCGACCTGCGCCTGCGCGACCTGGAGCCGCTGGCCTACAAGTTCGTGGTGGACTTCGCCCGCGACAACAACCTCAAGACGGAAGAGCGCGAAATCTAGCCCCCAGAACGAAAAAGGCGCCCCGACCGGGCGCTTTTCTCATTCTGCGTCCCCTGCCGCCTGATGGGCGCGCGGGGCGTCACGCGCCGCGCGGCGGCTGCGGCCCTCGCGGCGCGGCAAGGGTTAGCGATAGCTTGAGGGCCGACGCGGGTCGGGTGCATTGTTGACATACTTTGTATACATGCCCTGACGTGCAGAGGACCCATGCCCCACACCCTGGATTGCCCGACGGCCGAACGGTCGGGCCCCGCTCCCTATCGCCTCCTGGTGGTCAATGGCAACACCACCGCTACGCTGACCGACAGCCTGGCGGGCCAGGCGCGCGCCTTCTTCGGCACCGCCGTTCAGTTGCGCGCCGTCACGGCGCCCTTCGGTCCCCCTTATGTCGCCAGCCGCGCGGACGCGGCCATGTCGGCGCATGCCGTGCTGGCCGCGGTCGAAAGCGAGGCGGCGCAGGCCGAGACGCCCTTTGACGCCTGCGTGCTGGCCTGTTTCGGTGAGCCGGGCATCGGCGCGGTGCGCGAGCGCCTGAATGCGCCGGTGGTCGGGATGGCCGAGGCGTCCATCATGACGGCGATGCAGCGCGGCGACCGCTATGCCATCGTGACGGTGGGACAGCGCTGGCCCGGCATGCTGCGCGAGCAGATCCGGCAGTGGGGGGTGGAAGCCCGTTGCGCGGGGATCCACGCGTTGCCGGGCAATGCGCTGGACTACGCGTCCCGGTCAACGGAATCGGCCGCCGTGGTCGCCAACGCGCTGGATTCGGCCGTGGAGCAGGGCGCCGACGTGGTGATCGTGGCGGGGGCTGCGCTGGCGGGCTATCTGCCCAGCCTGCCGCGAGCGCCGCGCGTGCCGGTCATCGATTCGTACCGGGCCGCGCTGGCGCAGGCGCTGGCCCTCGCGTCGCTGGAACGGGCAAATTACTTTGCATACACCAGGTCGCGCAGCCCCAGCGAAAGTCCCGGCCAGTAGGTGATGAGCAGCAGGCACACGATCACGACGGCGACAAACGGGATCAGCGGCTTGATCAGGCGCTCCAGCGGCAGTTTGGCCACCGCGCTGGCGGCGAAGAGGTTCACGCCGAACGGCGGCGTGATCATCCCCAGCGCCAGGTTGACCACCATGATGATCCCGAAGTGCACCGGCTCGACGCCGAATTTCAGCGCTACCGGCAGCAGCAGGGGCGCCAGCACCACGATGGACGCCGAGGTCTCGATGAACATGCCGATCACGAACAGCGCGGCGTTCATGCCCATCAGGAAGGTGAACTTGGTGTCGAAGATCTGGGACAGCCACACGCCCAGCGCGTCCGGCACGCCGGCGCGGTTGAGCAGGAAACTGAAGACGCCCGCGTTGGCGATCACGAACATGATGACGGCGGTGGACACCACCGACTTGTGCAGCGTGACGGAAAGCTGGCGGAAGCTGAGGCGGCGGTAGATGAACTTGCCCACGAACACGGCGTACACGACGGCCACGACCGAGGCCTCCGTGGGGGTGAAGATGCCGCCGTAGATGCCGCCCAGGATGATGACCGGCATCAGCAGCGCCAGCCAGGCGTTCTTGAAGGCCGGCCACAGCGGCAGGCGGCCCTCGCCGTCGCGCTTGCCCAGGTTGTTGCGCTTGGCATAGAGCCAGACGTAGAGCATCAGCGCCGCGCCGATCAGGATGCCGGGCATGACGCCGGCAATGAAGAGCTCGCCGGTGGAGGTGTCGGTGGACACGGCGTACAGGATCATCGGGATCGACGGCGGGATGATCACGCCCAGTTCGGCCGCGCTGGCCTGCAGCGACGCCGCGAAGGGCGCGGGGTAGCCGTGCCGGACCATGGCGGGGATCAGGATCGCGCCGACCGCGAAGGTGGTGGCCACGCTGGAGCCCGCCACAGCAGCGAAGATCATGCAGGTCAGCACGCAGGCGCACGCGAGCCCGCCCTGGATGCCGCCCACCACGCTCTTGGCGAACTCCACCATGCGTTCCGAGATGCCGCCGGCTTCCATCAGGTTGCCGGCCAGGATGAAGAAGGGAATGGCGACGAGGGGATACTTGTCCAGCGCGGCATACAGTTGCTGGGCGACGACCACCCAGGGCAGGCCGGCGGTGCCGACGCCCGCCAGGCTGGCCAGTCCGATCGACACGGCGACCGGCACGGACAGCCCGAAGAAAATCAGCATCGAGACAATCATTAATTGGGACATGGCGATATCTGCTGCAGGGGTTCTGTAGGGACGGCTCAGCCTTGCGCGTCGTTGCGCAGGGGCACGTCTTCTTCTTGGCCGGCGCACCAGCGGGCCAGCACGGCGATGGCGGCCAGCGTGGCGCCCACGGGGATCGCCAGGTAGATCCAGGAAATCGAGATGTCCAGGCTGGGCACGGTCTGGAAGCGCACGCGGTAGGTCATGTTGCCGCCGATCCAGGCCAGAAAGCCCAGGAAGCCGGCGCAGATCAGGCCGATGACGGCTTCGAGCACGCGGCGGCGCTTGCCGCCCAGCAGGTTGCGCAGCAGTTCCACGCTGATCATGGCGCCGTGGCGGAAGGCCAGGGCCACGCCCAGCAGCACGGTCCAGATCAGCAGCGCGCGGGTGAGGACCTCGCTCCAGTCGGCGGGCGATTGCAGCACGAAGCGGGCGATGACCTGGTAGAACGCGGCGGCCGCGGCGGCCACGAGCAATAGTTGGGCCAGGACCGAGACCAGCCTGAAGAGGCCTCGGTCGAAAGCGCAGAGCAAACGCATGGTAAATCCCGGTGGCGATAGACGCGTAAGAGGCGGGGCGGCCACGCGGCGCGCGCCGGTTCCGCCCGCAGGACGAGCGGCCCCGCTGGGGGGCCGCGCCTGCTTACTTGGTGTCGCGGATCGAGTCGATCAGCTTCTTGTCGAACTTCTTGTAGTACTCGGGGTAGGCCGGTTCCACGGCGGCGGCGAAGGCGGCGCGGTCCACTTCCGTCACCTGCATGCCTTCCTTCTTCAGTTGCTCGACGCCCGTCTTTTCGATGTTGTCGACGTAGGCGCGCATGGCCTGCGCCGATTCCTTGCCGGCCTTGTCGAAGTTGGCCTTGTCGGCGGCCGACAGGCCTTCATAGACGTTGGCGGACATCAGCACCAGGGCTGGGCCGTAGACGTGACCGGTCAGGGACAGGTACTTCTGCATCTGCGACAGCTTGGCCGACGTGATCACCGACAGCGGGTTTTCCTGGCCGTCGATCGTGCCCTGCTGCAGGGCGGTGGCGACTTCGGGCCAGGCCATCGGCGTGGGCAGAATGCCGATCTGGCGGAAGGCGGTGATGTGGATCGGGTTCTCGGTGGTGCGGATCTTCAGGCCCTTGGCATCGGCCGGGGTCTTGACCGGACGCACGTTGTTGGTCAGGTGGCGAAAGCCCTGTTCGCCCCAGGCCAGCGCCACGATGCCGCGGCTGGGGAACTTGGCCAGCATGTCCTGGCCGATCTTGCTGTCCAGCACCTTGCGGGCGTGGTCCAGGTCGCGCAGCAGGAAGGGGATGTCGAAAACGCCGGTCTCGGGAACAAAATTCAGGGTGGCGCCTGTCGAAACGATGGCCAGGTCGATCGTGCCGATCTGCAGGCCTTCGATGACTTCGCGTTCGCCGCCCAGCGCGCTGTTGGCGAATTGCTGGACCTTGAACTTGCCGTTGGTGGAGGCCTCGATGGACTTGGCCATCGCTTCGGCGCCGGCGCCGTAGTGCGACGAGGTCGACAGGGCGTAGGCCATCTTCAGGGTGGTCTGGGCCGCCGAGGGCAGGGATGTGGCGGCCGCGCAGGCGGCCAGAATCGTGGCAGCAAGCCAGGATTTACGCATTGTCTTCTCCGGAATTGGTTATCTTTAGGGGCGGCTTTGCCTCCCGCCCCGGGATGATATCGGGATTCGGACGCCCTACAGGCCCTTAGTTAACATAGATGAATGATGGATTTCCCTGATATGTCACAGGCCAAGCGCCCCGGTTTCTGGTCCACATTGCGCCTGGGCGCCCGGATGATGATGCGCGACGCCCGCGCCGGCGAGCTGCGGCTGCTGGTCCTGGCCCTGGTGGTGGCGGTGGCCGCCGTCACCAGCGTGGGGTTCCTGGCCGACCGGGTCGGGCGGGCGCTGGAGCGCGACGCCGGGCAGATGCTGGGCGCCGATCTGGTGCTGGACGCCGACGAGCCCGTTCCCGCGGCGTTCAAGGACGCGGCGCGCGAGCGGGGGCTCACCGTGTCCAGTACATGGCAGTTTCCCTCCATGGTGGGAGCGGGCGACGGCGCGCAGCTCGCGGCGCTGAAGGCCGTGGAGCCGGGCTATCCGCTGCGCGGCGCCTTGCGCGTCGCGGATGCGCCGTTCGCGCCCGATGCCCCCACGCGCGATGTGCCGCCCGAAGGCGCGGTCTGGGTCGACGGCCAGTTGCTGGCGCTGTTGAACCTGAAAGTGGGCGACAGCCTGAATGTGGGCGACGCCCGCCTGCGCATCGACCGCGTCATCACCTATGAGCCCGACAAGGGCATGCAGTTCGTCAACGTCGCCCCGCGCGTGCTGCTGCGCGCCAGCGACCTGCCGGCCACCGGCCTGATCGCGCCCGGCAGCCGCATCGGCTATGCCATGCTGGTCGCCGGCCAGCCCGACGCCGTGGCCGGGTATTCCACCTGGCTGAAACAGAACCTCAAGCGAGGCCAGAAGGTGGCCACGCTGGAATCGGGCCGACCCGAGGTGCGCCGCACCCTGGACCGCGCGCAGCGCTTCCTGTCGCTGGTCGCGCTGCTGGCGGTGCTGATCTCGGCCGTGGCCGTGGCGCTGGCGGCGGGCCGGTACATGACGCGCCACCGCGACGGCATCGCGGTCATGCGCTGCCTGGGCGCCGTGCAGTCCCAGGTCTCGCGCATGCTGACGCTGGAATTCACGCTGGTGGGACTGTTTTCGTCCGCGGCCGGCTGCCTGGTCGGCTACGCGGTGCACCAGGTGCTGGTGATGCTGCTGGGATCGGTCATCGACACGACCTTGCCGGCGCCGTCGGCCATTCCGGCCCTGCAGGGCGTGCTGACCGGGGTGCTGCTCCTGCTGGGGTTCGCCCTGCCGGCGCTGGCGCAACTGCGGCACGTGCCGCCCGCCCGGGTGCTGCGGCGCGATGCGGACACGATCAGCGCGCGCAGCGCCTTCGGCTACACGCTGGGCGCGGCGGGCTTTGCGCTCTTGATCTGGTGGTTCGCGGGCGACGCCAAGCTGGGCGGGGTGGTGGCCGGCGGTTTCCTGGGGGCGTTCGGGGTGTTCGCCCTGGTGGCGTGGCTGTGCATCCTCGGCCTGGCGCGGGTGCGCCGGCTGGCTGCCGGGCTGCCCGCGCTGCGCTTCGCGCTGGCGGGCGTGGTGCGCCGCCGGGCGGCCACCATCACGCAGGTCTGCGCGCTGGCCGTCGGATTGATGGCGCTGCTGTTGCTGACCATGACCCGTACCGACCTGATCCAGGGCTGGCAGCGCACCATGCCGCCCGACGCGCCCAACCGCTTCCTCATCAATGTGCAGCCCGACCAGCGCCAGGCCGTGACGGACGCGCTGACGCGCGAAGGGCTGGGCCGCATCACGCTGTCGCCGATGGTGCGCGGGCGGCTGATCGCCATCAACGGCAAGCCGGTCGGGCCGGACGATTACGAAGAGCCGCGCGCCAAGCGCCTGGTGGACCGCGAGTTCAACCTGTCCTATGGCGAGACGTTGCCTTCCTCCAACCGCATCGAGCAGGGCCGCTGGCTGGCGCCGGGCTCGGCCGAGGTCTCGCTGGAGTCGGGGCTGGCCCAGTCCCTGCGCATCAACCTGGGCGACAAGATGCGTTTCGACGTGGCCGGCCAGCAGGTCGAGGTGGCCGTGACCAGCCTGCGCCGGGTGGATTGGGATACCATGCGCGTCAATTTTTTCGCCATCCTGACGCCCGCCGCGCTGGCCGACATGCCCCAGAGCTGGATCACCTCGTTTTACCTGCCGCCCGACAAGGCGGCAGTGCTGCCCGCCCTGGTGCGGGAGTTCCCGAACCTGACCGTGTTCGACGTGGGCGCCATCCTGCAGCAGTTGCAGTCCGTGCTGAACGAAGTCGGCCGCGCGGTGCAGCTCCTGTTCATGTTCACGCTGGCCGCCGGCGTGCTGGTGCTGTCCGCGGCGCTGACCGCCACGCGCGACGAGCGCATGCGCGAGGCCGCCGTGCTGCGCGCGCTGGGCGCCACGCGGCGCCAGCTTGCCCGGTCCCAGCGCATCGAGCTGTGGGCCGTGGGCGGGCTGGCGGGCCTGCTGGCTGCCGCGGGCGCCACGGCGATCGCTTGGGCTTTATCAACCCTGGTGTTCGACTTCGCCTTTACGCTCAGCCTCTGGCCCTGGCTGGCGGGCATCGGCACGGGCATGCTGGGCGCCTGGGCCGGCGGGGCGCTGGCCCTGCGCGGCGTCCTGCGCACGCCGCCGCTCGTCACCCTTCGAGAAACCTGATGACGTCCCGCGTCCAATCCATTTCAGAACCCGTGGAAAATTCCCGCACCGTGTTTGACCTTCTTGGCGGCGAAGCCGGCGTGCGCGCCCTCGTCGACCGTTTCTATGACCTGATGGACATGGAGCCCGACCTCAAGGAGCTGCGCGCCGCCCACGGCCCCAGCCTGGATGCGGCGCGCGACAAGCTGTTCTGGTTCCTGTGCGGGTACTTCGGCGGTCCGGACCACTATATAGAACGCTTCGGCCACCCCCGGTTGCGGGCGCGCCACCTGCCGTTCTCCATCGGCGAGGTCGAGCGCGACCAGTGGGTGACGTGCATCGGACGCGCCATGCAAGACGAGGGCATCGAGCCCGTCCTGGTCGAGCGCCTGCTCGAATCGTTCTACGGCGTGGCCGACTGGATGCGCAACCGTGAAGGGTGATGATCGTTCCGGCGCGCGGCGCACGTCCTGGACCGGCCCCTTGGCGGGCGCCATGCTCAGCGATGCCGGCCGCCTGGCGGACGCCGGTCCGGAAATCTTCAATCCCGCGCACTACGGCGAACTGGCGCGTCCGGTGGACGCCGGCGGACGCCAGGCTGCGTGGTTCGTGCAGGGCCAGGGCTGGCAGGGCGTGCTGCGGCGCTACCGCCGCGGCGGCATGATCGCCCGCATCAGCCGCGACGCCTATCTCTGGAACGGCGAATCCCGCACGCGCAGCTTCCGTGAATACCGGCTGCTGGCCGCGCTGCGCGCCCAGGGGTTGCCGGTGCCCGCCCCGCTGGCCGCCGCGTACTGGCGGCAGGGCCCGATCTACCGCGCGGCCATCGTCGTCGAGCGCATTCCCGGCGTGCGCCCCTTGGCGCAGGCGCTGTCCGAGCCCCTCTGGCAGCCCGTGGCCGACGCCATCGCGCGCATGCACCGGGCAGGCGTCTGGCATGCCGACCTGAACGCGTTCAACATCCTCATCGGCAATGACGGCCGGGTCTGGCTCATCGATTTCGACCGGGGCACCCAGGGCGCGCTGACCGACCGGCAGCGCCAGGCCAACCTGGAGCGGCTGCGCAGGTCGTTGCGCAAGGTGGGCGGCGAGGCCGGCGAACGGTTCTGGCTGCGGCTGCGGGACAGTTACTGGACGGCGTGGGGCGTTGGAATCCAGCCCTGACCGGCCGATCGGCTCGCGGACGCAGGCCCGGGGAATGGCGCCATTTACCCCCCAAAGTTGGTCAGGTGATCGCTAAAAAGCTTTATCATTTCGCCTTTTGGTACTTCTGTCGCATACGGCATAGAGCAAGGGGGCTGGTCATAATGAAACTGAAGGCGGGAATGCGCTGGGCGCTCGGCGCGGTGCTGGTTGCGGCGGCCACATCGGCGGCCGTGGCGCAGAATAAGGTCGTCAACGTCTACAACTGGGCCGAATACACGGCGCCGGACACGATCCCGGGTTTCGAAAAGGAAACCGGCATCAAGGTCCGCTACGACGTCTACGACAGCAACGACGCGCTGCAGGCCAAGCTGCTGGCCGGCAAGTCGGGTTACGACGTCGTTGTCCCGTCCACCCATTACGCCTCGCGCCAGATCGAGGCGGGCCTCTTCCAGAAGCTGGACAAGTCCAAGATCCCCAACTGGAAGTACCTGGATCCCGAAATCATGGCGCTCGTCGCCACGGTCGATCCCGGCAATGAACACGCCATTCCGTGGGGCTACGGCACCAACGGCCTGGGCTACAACGTCACCAAGGTCAAGCAGATCATGGGCGACGGCGTGGACCTCGCCAGCTGGGACATGCTCTTCAAGCCCGAGAACGCCGCCAAGCTGAAGGAATGCGGCATCTCCATGCTGGACGAAGCCGCGCAGGTCTTTCCGGCCGTGCTCAAGTACCTGGGCAAGGACCCCAACAGCACCAACGCCGCCGACTACCAGGCCGCGATGGAAGTCCTGAAGAAGATCCGCCCGTACATCCGCCAGTTCAGCTCGTCGGGCTACATCGACGAGCTGGCCGTGGGCGACCTGTGCATGGTCTACGGCTTCTCCGGCGACGTCATGATCGCGCGCAAGCGCGCGCAGGACGCCAAGAAGCCCTACGAAGTGAACTACTTCATTCCCAAGGGCGGCGCGCCCGCGTGGTTCGACCTGATGGTCATCCCCAAGGACGCCCCGCACCCCGAAGAGGCGCTGGCCTTCATCAACTACATCGAGACGCCGAAGGTCCACGCGGCCATCACCAACACCATGTTCTACCCCAACGCCAACAAAGAGGCGCGGCAGTACGTGAACAAGGACGTGGCCGACAATCCCATGATCTACCCGCCGGCCGAGGTCTCCAAGACGCTGTACGTGATCAAGGCGCTGCCCTTGAACATCGCGCGCCTGCAGAACAAGTTGTGGTCCGAGCTGAAGTTGGGAAATTAGTCATCATGAACGACAGCCGTTACTCGGCGCCGCACTCGGCGGACCCGGACGAGTTCGTCCGGGTCTCCGACGTGGTGAAGATCTTTGGCGACGTGGTTGCCGTGCGTTCCGTCAACCTGTCCGTCAAGCGCAACGAAATCTTCGCGCTGCTGGGCAGCTCCGGCAGCGGCAAGTCCACCTTGCTGCGCATGCTGGCGGGTTTCGAAGAAACCACCTCGGGCCAGATCCTGCTCGATGGCGAGGACATCACCAGCGTGCCGCCGTACCGCCGGCCCGTGAACATGATGTTCCAGTCGTATGCGCTGTTCCCGCACATGACGGTCGAGGCCAACGTGGCCTTCGGCCTCAAGCAGGAAGGCGTGGACCGCGCGGAAATCCATGACCGCGTGTTCGAGGCGCTGGACCTGGTGCAGATGGCGGGCTATTCCCGCCGCAAGCCCAACCAGCTCTCCGGCGGGCAGCAGCAGCGCGTGGCGCTGGCGCGCAGCCTGGTCAAGCGTCCCAAGCTGCTGTTGCTGGACGAGCCCATGTCGGCGCTGGACAAGCAGATCCGCCAGAAGACGCAGATCGAGCTCGTCAAGATCCTGGAGCAGGTCGGCGTGACCTGCATCATGGTCACCCACGATCAGGAAGAGGCCATGACCATGGCGCACCGCCTGGCCGTCATGACCGAAGGCCAGATCGTCCAGTGCGGTACGCCCCAGGACGTCTACGCCTTCCCGAATTCGCGCTTCGTCGCCAGTTTCATCGGTTCGACCAACATGTTCACCGGCACCATCGTGGTCGACGAACCCGACCACGTCGCCATCGAATGCGCCGAATTGAGCCGGCCGCTCTACGTGAACCACGGCGTGAGCGAGCCCCTGGGCATGGAAGTGCACGTGTCCATCCGCCCCGAGCGCCTGCTGGTGTCGCGCGAGCAGCCCGACGGTGACTACAACTGGGCGCACGGCATGGTCAGCCACATGGCCTGGATGGGCAGCTACGCGCTCTATCAGATCCGCCTGGATTCCGGCAAGACGGTCGAGGCCAGCGTGCCCAGCCGCCTGCTCGCCCAGATGGATGCGCCGGGCATCGACGAAGAGATCTTCGTGAGCTGGGACGCCGACAGCGCGACGGTGCTTGCGTCATGATCCGCTTTTCGCCCCGCGACTGGCTCCCGTCGGGCCGGGCCCTGGCCGTGGTGCCGCCGTTTGCCTGGCTGGTGCTGTTCCTGCTGCTGCCCTTCCTGCTGGTGCTGAAGATCAGCTTTGCCGAAATGAAATTCGGCATTCCGCCCTACACGTCGCTGGCGCAGTTCCAGGACGAGGCCATCCAGTTCAGCCTGCACCTGCGCGGCTACATCCTGCTGTTCACGGAAGACCAGTACGTCCGGACCTACCTCAGCTCGGTGAAGATCGCCGGCATCACCACGCTGGTCTGCGTGCTGATCGGCTATCCCATCGCGTACTACATCGCGCGTTCCTCGGCGCGGGTGCGCAACCTGTTGCTGCTGGCGGTGATCCTGCCATTCTGGACCTCGCTGCTGCTGCGCGTGTATGCCTGGGTGGGCATCCTGCGCAACGACGGCCTGCTCAACAACCTGCTGCAGGGCCTGGGCCTGATCTCCAGTCCGCTCGAGATCTACCGCACCGACCTCGCGGTGTACATCGGCATGGTCTATGCCTATCTGCCGTTCTTCATCCTGCCGCTGTACGCGACGCTGGTGAAGATGGACCTGCGCCTGCTGGAAGCCGCCTACGACCTGGGCGCCAAGCCCTGGCAGGCGTTCTGGCAGATCACGGTGCCGATGTCGCGCCAGGGCGTGATCGCGGGCGCCATGCTCGTGTTCATCCCCGCCGTGGGCGAATACGTGATTCCGGAAATGCTGGGCGGCGCCAACACGCTGATGATCGGACGCGTGATGTGGAATGAATTCTTCAACAACGCCGACTGGCCGATGGCCTCGGCCGTGACGTGCGTGATGGTGCTGCTGCTGCTCGTGCCGCTGGTTTATTTCCAGTACAGCCAGGTCAGGCAGCAGCGCCAGGCCGGAGGCCGCGCATGAACGGTCCCAACAAGACGCTGCGCGCCCTGGTCCTGGGACTGGGCTACTTCTTCCTGTACGTGCCCATCCTCAGCCTGATGGTGTTTTCGTTCAACGAATCCCCGTCCGTCACGTCGTGGACGGGGTTTTCGCTGCGCTGGTATCACTCGCTGGTCAACGACGACGCGCTGCTGCGCGCGGCATGGCTGTCGTTCCGCATCGCCGTGCTGACGGCCACCGCGGCGGTCATCATCGGCACCTGGGCCGGCTACGTGCTGAGCCGCATGGGGCGCTTTCGCGGCTTTGCGCTGTACGTGGGCATGCTGAGCGCACCGCTCGTGATCCCCGAGGTCGTGCTGGGCATCTCGCTGTTGTTGATGTTCGTGGAACTGCGCGGCACGCTGGGCTGGCCCGAGCAGAACGGCATGTTCACGATCTGGGTGGGACACGTGACGCTGTGCATGGCCTTCGTGGCCGTCGTCATCCAGACCCGCATCCGCGACCTAGACCGCTCGCTGGAAGAAGCGGCGCTGGACCTGGGCGCCACGCCGATCACCGTGTTCTTCAAGATCACGCTGCCGCTCATCGCACCCGCGCTGGCGTCGGCCTGGCTGCTGTCGTTCACGCTGTCGCTGGACGACGTCGTCATCGCGTCGTTCCTGTCCGGCCCCGGGTCCAGCACGCTGCCCATGGAGGTTTTCTCCCGGGTCCGCCTGGGACTCAAGCCCGAGATCAACGCGCTGGCCACCCTGTTCATCCTGGCGGTGGGCACCTGCGTGATCCTCGCCAACCGCATGCAATGGCGCAAGGAGTCCGAATCCAAATGAAGCAAACCACCCTGTATGGCCTGGCCAAGTGCAGCACCTGCGTCAAGGCCCGCGACTGGCTCACCGAGCACGGCGTCGATCACGCCTTCGTCGACTACCGCGACGATCCGGTGCCGGCCGCCACGCTCAAGTCCTGGTCCGAGCAGGTCGGGGGCTGGGAAAAGCTGGTCAACCGCGCCTCGATGACCTGGCGCAATCTGCCCGAAGACCGCAAGACGGCCCAAACCGACGCGCAATGGACCAAGCTGATCGCCGAGTACCCGGCGCTGGTGCGCCGCCCGGTCACGGTGACGCCGGATGGCGAGGTGAGCGTTGGCTTCAGTGAAAAGCGCTACGGCGAACGTTTCGCCTGAGTCCACGGGGCAGGCCGGCCGCGCGCTGCCCGACGCCTTCTTCGACCGCGATGCGGCCCAGCTTGCGCGCGAGCTGCCGGGCAAGGTGATCCGCCACCGGGTCGGCGGCCTGTGGCTGTCGGCCCGCATCATCGAGACCGAAGCCTACTATCTGGAAGAGCGGGGCAGCCATGCCTCGCTGGGCTACACCCACAAGCGCCGCGCCCTGTTCATGGACGGCGGCACCATCTATATGTATTACGCGCGGGGCGGGGATTCGCTGAATTTCAGCGCGGGCGGTCCCGGCAATGCCGTGCTGATCAAGTCCGCTTATCCCTGGACCGATGCGCTGTCCGGGCCCGAGGCGCTTGCCCGCATGCGCGAACTGAACCCCGACGCGCAAGGCCGGCCGCGGCCGCTGGGCGCGCTCTGCGCGGGCCAGACGCTGCTTTGCCGATCGCTGGGCCTGAAGGTGCCGGATTGGGACGCCCGCCGTTTCGATCCTCAAGCGCTGTATGTCGAGGACGTGGGCGAGGCGCCGCCTTACCTGGTGTGCACCACCCGGCTGGGCATTCCGGCCGGGCGCGACGAACACCTGAGCTATCGGTTCGTGGACCCGGCCTACGCCGCCTTCTGCACGCGCAATCCGTTGCGGCGCGGCCAGCGCGCCGGGCATGACTATGTCTGGGTGGACCGCCAGGGCATCATCCTGCCCGAGGCGCCGGCGGGCGGCTAGAAGCCGGCTTCGCGCACGCGCCTGGCCAGCGATTCGCGCAACTGCGCATACTTGCGCTGGATACGCCGGCGATTGAGCCGCTTGCTCCAGGCATACAGCGGAATCAGGGGCAGCACGCCGAAGCCGTCGATTAGATACAGCCCCGGTTTGCCGTCGGCGTTCAGGCCCACTGCGATATTGCTGGCCGACATGTCGTGCACCACGACATGCGCGTCGGCAAGATCGTCGAAGAATTCATCCAGTTGCGCCTTCAGGGCATCGTCCAGCTGGCCCTTGAGTGCCAGGTCGGTCACCGTCGGCGCCATGTTGCCGGCGCCATCGGTGATCTTTTCGACCACCAGGCCCAGGCCCAGCGAGGTTTGCGCAACGCCGACCACGCGCGCCATCGGCACCTGCCATACGCCGGAGGGGCGGGTGGTGGTGGTGACGTATTCCGAGATTTCGTTCAGGTAGACGCGGTAGGCGCTTTCGCGCTGATACTGCTTGTACCAGCGCTTGAACGGCCGGGCATCCAGGTAGATGGCGCGCGCGCGCATGTCCATGACCTTGACGAGCAGGGCCGGCGAATGCGGGTGCTGGAAGATGTGGCGGTCCCCGCCCGTGGCCAGCGGCGTTTCCGAATCCAGGTCCAGCGGTCCGAACACGGATTGGAAGGAAACGTCAGGCGTGCAGGCGGAGCGATCGGCGGAGTTCAATGCGGCGGGCGGATCTGTTGGGCTGGCCGCCAGTGTAATCCGGTTGTCCTTGCCGCGTCTTTCCGCCCGCCGCTGCAATCGGCTGGAACGCGGGGCGGGATGAGTCCTACAATTCGCGCTTTGGAGACGCCTCTTTTGAACGACATTCTGCTTTGGGTCGCCGCCGGCGGCGCCGTGCTGGCCTTTGTGGCCGCGGTGCTGGCGTGGCTGCGTCCGTCCGCTTCCGATGCCCGCCTGGACGCCGTGCTGGAGGGCCTGGAGAGAACCGAGCGCGCGCTGCGCGCAGACATCGCGGAGGGCCAGCGCGGCCTGCGCAGCGAGTTTTCCGACTCCACGCGCGCCCTGCGCGTGGAACTGTCGCAGTCGCATGGCGACTTGCGCGCGGGCCTGTCGCGCGACGCGCAGGCCGCGCGCGCCGAATCGGCCGAATCGCTGGCGCGCTTTGCCGCGGGGTTTTCGGAGCAGTTGCAGGGACTCATCCAGATCAACGAGCGGCGCCTGATGGAAGTGCGCGCCACCGTGGACCAGCGTCTGCAGTCGCTGCAGTCGGACAACAGCGCCAAACTGGACGAGATGCGCCGCACCGTGGACGAAAAGCTGCACGCCACGCTGGAGCAGCGGCTCGGTGAATCCTTCAAGCTGGTCTCCGACCGCCTGGAGGCCGTGCACAAGGGGCTGGGCGAAATGCAGGCGCTGGCGGCCGGGGTGGGGGACCTGAAGCGGGTGCTGACCAACGTGAAGTCCCGCGGCACGTGGGGCGAAGTGCAACTGGCCAGGCTGATCGAAGACAACATGACGCCCGACCAGTATGCCGCCAACGTCAAGCCCGTCCCGGGCAGCGACGCGGCCGTCGAATTCGCGATCCGCCTGCCTGGCCGCGGCGACGGCGGCGATCCCGTCTGGCTGCCGATCGACGCCAAGTTTCCCAAGGAAGAGTACGAGCGCCTCATGGACGCGCAGGAAGCGGCGGACGCCGAGGGCGTGAAGATGGCCGGAGCCGCGCTGGGCAGGGCGGTCGAAGTGCAGGCGCGCCTGATCGCCGGCAAATACATCGCACCGCCCCACACCACCGACTTCGCGATCATGTTCCTGCCCACGGAAAGCCTGTATGCCGAGGTGCTGCGCCGGCCCGGCCTGCTGGACAAGCTGCATGACCTGCGCGTCAATGTGGCGGGTCCGAGCAATCTGGCGGCGCTGCTGAACAGCCTGCAGATGGGCTTCCGCACGCTGGCGATCGAGCAGCGTTCGTCCGAGGTGTGGCAGGTGCTGCGCGCGGTCAAGACCGAATTCGGCAAGTTCGGCGAATCCCTGGCCAGCGTCAAGAAGACCCTGGACACGGCCAGCAACAAGATCGGGCAGACCGAAGTGCGCACCCGCGCGATGCTCCGGAACCTGAAGGGCGTGGAAGCGCTGCCCGAGGCCGATGCGCTGCGCCTGCTGGGCACGGACGCGGCCGACGCGGCGCAGGCCGACGAGGACACCGACGCGCCCCGCGCGCCGTCCGCCGGCGCCGCCTGAAACGGGCGTCCGGAAGATTCGGACCCATTCCCGCCCGGGGGCGCGCTTGTTGCCCGTCCCGGCAGCCGATATCCTCATGCATGCGGCACTTCGCCGTCGATCCCTGGAGCATCGTCAGCATGAGCATCGCAGAACGCCATGATTCCTCTCCCCTCGACGCGACGGCGCTGGGCGCCGACATCGCCCAAGGCGCCACCACGGCGCTGGCTGCCATGCAGCAGGCGCTGGAGCGCGTCGCGGCCCGCAACCCGTCCATCAACGCGGCCTGCGGCGTGCAGGCGGAAGCCGGCCTGCGGCTGGCGCAGGCGCTGGACGACGAACTGGCGTCCCTGTCGTCCGACCAGCGCCTGGCGCAGTTGCGCGACCGGCCGTTCCTGGGCGTGCCCACCCTGCTCAAGGACCTGGGCACCGCCGCCATCGGCCTGCCCAGCGCGATGGGCTCGGTGCTGTACGGCCAGGTGCAGTGGAATGTCGACGCCGACCTCGTCAAGCGCTATCGCCGCGCCGGCCTGATTCCTTTCGGCCGCACCACCAGCGCCGAACTTGGCCTGAGCCCCACGACGGAATCCCCCGTCTACGGACCGGCCACCCAGAACCCCTGGAAGCGGGGCCACAGCGCCGGCGGCTCCAGCGGCGGCGCGGGCGCGGCGCTGGCCAGCGGCATGGTGCGCATCGCGCATGGCAGCGACGGCGGCGGCTCGATCCGCATTCCGGCGTCGTGCTGCGGCGTGCTGGGCCTGAAGCCCTCGCGCGGCCTGATGCCGCTGGGCCCGCTCAAGGGCGAGGGCTGGGGCGGCCTGGCCACCGAACACATGATGACCCTGTCCGTCCGCGACTGCGCGGCCTCGCTCGACATCAGCGCGGGCGCCGACGTGGGCGCGCCGTATGCCGCGCCCGCCCAGCCCCCGGAATCCTTCCGCGCGGTGGTGGCCCGGGTGGCCGCGGATCCGCGCGCGGCGCCCCGGCGGCGCATCGCCTTCGTCAACACCACCTACGAAGGCGGCGCCATCCATCCCGACGTGGCTGCCACGCTGGACGAGGCCGCCGCGTTCCTCGCCGCGCTGGGGCACGAACTGGTGCCGGCCGCGCCGCCCGTGGGCTCCGAGGAAGTCCTGTCGCCCATGCTGCCGCTGATCGCCAGCGCGGCGGCCAATGCCATCGACAGTTTCGTCGCCGCGCGGGGCAGGCGCCTGGCCGCCGACGAACTGCAACCCACCACACTGGGCGCGCGCGAATACGCCCGCGCAATCTCCGGCGCGCAATACGTGGCCTGCGTCGATACCTGCCACGAGATCACCCGGCGCGTCGGGCGATTCCTGCATCGCGATGGCGCCCAGGGCTTCGACCTGTTCCTCAGCCCGGTGCTGGCGCAGCCGCCCGCGCCCATCGGCCGCTACGCCATGGACAACGCCGACTATCTGGCCTACCGTCTGGGCAAGAAGGGCGTCATAGGCTATTCGCCGTTTGCGCCGCTGGCCAACCTGACGGGCATGCCGGCCATTTCCATTCCGTTCGGCATGTCCGCCGACGGGTTGCCGATCGGCATCCAGGTCATGGGGCCGCTCGGCGCCGAGGCGCAACTGCTGGAACTGGCCGCGCAGATCGAGGCCCTGCGGCCCTGGACGCTGACGGCGCCCATGGCTGTCTAGCGCCGGGGCCCGCGGGGCAGGCCGCGCCGCGCATACGGGCATACGGGCATACGGGCATACGTCCATGCGGCGCGGCGGCCGATCGAATCAGGGGGATTCCATGTCATCGTTCGCGACGCACACCGTGTTCAACCAGGTTCCGCCCCTGGAAGACTATTCCCTGTACGACACCGATCCCGCCCTGCGCGAGGCCGTGCGCCGCGAGGGCGCGCAGGCCTGGGCGGGCGACCTGAACGCCCACGGCGCCTGGCTGGGCCGCGCGCAGACGTTGGCCGCGGGGGCCGAGGCCAATCGCAGTCCGCCGCGCCTGGTCAGCTACGACCGGGCGGGCCATCGCGTCGACCGCATCGAGTTCCACCCCGCCTGGAACCTGCTCATGACCGGCATCATGGCCCGCGGCCTGCACAGCCGCGCCTGGATGCAGCCCGCGCCGGGAGCGCAGGTGGCGCGCGCGGCCGCCTACCTGATGCAGGGCCAGGTCGAGGCCGGCACCCTGTGCCCCACCACCATGACCTTCGCCGCCGTGCCGCTGCTGCAGCGCGAGCCCGCCGGCGTGGTGGACTTCGCCGGCCAGTGGCTGCCCGCGCTGTATTCGCGGGAATTCGACCCCGCCGATGCGCCGCTCGGCGCCAAGCGCAGCGCCCTGATCGGCATGGGCATGACGGAAAAGCAGGGCGGCTCGGACCTGCGGGCGGTCACGACGCGCGCCATGCCGCTGGGCGCGCCCGGGCGCGGTTGCGCGTATCAGCTCGTGGGGCACAAATGGTTCTTCTCGGTGCCGCAGGCCGATGCGCACCTGGTGCTGGCCCAGACGGACGAGGGCCTCTGCTGCTTTCTCGTTCCGCGCTGGATCCCCGACGGCCCGCGCAACGCCGTGCGCGTGCGGCGCCTGAAGGACAAGCTGGGCAATTGCAGCAACGCCAGCTCGGAGGTCGAGTTCGAAGAGGCCTGGGGTGTCATGGTCGGCGAGCCCGGACGCGGCCTGTCGGTGCTGCTCGAAATGGCGGGCACGACGCGGCTGGACTGCGTGCTGGGCAGCGCCGCGCTGTTGCGCCAGGCGCTGGCGCAGTCGGCGCACCATGCGCTGCACCGCCAGGCGTTTGGCAAGCGGCTGGTCGAACAGCCGCTGATGCGCAATGTGCTTGCGGACCTGGCCCTGGAAAGTGAAGCGGCCATGGCGCTGGCCCTGCGCCTGGCGCGGGCCGTGGACGAACGCGCCGACGCCGGCGCGCGCGCGCTGGTGCGCGTGGGCACGCCTGCCGCCAAGCTCTGGGTCTGCAAGCGCGCGGTGGCCGCCGTGGCCGAGTGCATGGAGGTCTGGGGCGGCAATGGCTACGTCGAAGACGGGCCGATGCCCCGGCTCTATCGGGAAACGCCGGTCAATTCCATCTGGGAAGGCTCGGGCAACGTGATGGCGCTGGACGTGCTGCGGGCGTTGCAGCGCGAACCTGAGGCGCTGCCCGCGCTGGAGGCCGAACTGGCGCGCGCCGCGGGGCAGCACCGCGGTTACGACGAGGCCCTTGGGCGCTGGCGCGCGCTGCTGGCGGACACCGAGCAGGCTCCCTTCCAGGCGCGGCGGATCGCCGGCGGCCTGGCACGCCTGTGGCAGGCCGCCTTGCTCATCGAGCACGCGCCCGCCGCGGTGTCGGACGCCTTCGTGGCCAGCCGCCTGCAGGCGCCGGGGGGCATGTTTGGTGAAATGCCCGCCGGCGCCGACGCGCACGCGATCCTCGCGCGCGCCTGGCCCGAAACCGCCGCATGCTAAATTTCCTGGCTCACGCAACTTTTCCGCACTTCTACCGCCATGCTCTCCCAGCAAGAACTCAAGCAGCAAGCCGCTGACGCGGCCCTGGAATTCGTCGAACAGGTCGCCGGCCCGGACGCCATCATCGGCGTGGGCACCGGTTCCACGGCTGACCTGTTCATCGACGGCCTGGCGCGATTCAAGGGCCGCATCGGCGGCACGGTGGCCAGTTCCGAGCGCAGCGCGGCCCGTCTGGCGGGCCATGGCCTGAAAGTGCTGGACCTGAACGACGTCTCCACCATGCCCATCTACGTGGACGGCGCCGACGAGATCAACGCCAACCTGCACATGATCAAGGGCGGCGGCGGCGCGCTGACGCGCGAGAAGATCGTGGCCTCGGTGGCCGAACGCTTCATCTGCATCGCCGACGAATCCAAGCTGGTCCAGACGCTGGGCAAGTTTCCGTTGCCGCTCGAAGTCATTCCGATGGCGCGGGAATCCGTTGCCCGCGCGCTGACTGCGCTGGGTGGACAGCCCCGGCTTCGCGAGGGCTTTGTCACGGACAACGGCAACATCATCCTGGACGTGTCCGGGCTGTCCATCACCGACGCGCCCGCGTTCGAAGCCATCGTCAACAACCTGCCGGGCGTCGTGACCTGCGGCCTGTTCGCGCTGTCGGGCGCCGACGTGGCGCTGCTGGCCACCCAGAACGGCATCCGCCGCCTGGACCGCGCCGGCTGATCAGACGCTGGCCTGCAGGCCCCGCCGATCCGCCTTGCCGGGGGCGGGGCCTCGATTCATAATCCTGTCACACTTGGGTCATAACCTTGCCGGTTGTGCAGGCCCATCTCGTAACCTCTTTTATTTCGGGGCAATGCAATGAGATCAACCACGCAGGGAGCCCGGATGACGGAGCATACAAACAAGCAGTTCGACGCCGATCTGGAGAGCGTCCGTTCGCAATTCTTGCAAATGGGCGGCGTGGTGGAAGCCATGATCCAGGAGGCGATCGACGCGCTGGCCAGCGGCGATATGTCGCTGGTCGATAAGGTTCGCGAGCGGGAAAAGGAAGTCAACCGCCACGAAGTCGAGATCGACGAAAGCATCAGCCGCATCCTGGCCCGGCACCAGCCCACCGCCATCGACCTGCGCATGCTGATGGCCGTGTCCAAGATGCTGACCGACATGGAGCGTTCCGGCGACGAGGCCGAGAAAGTCGCCACCGTTGCCCGCCGCGTCCATGAAGGCGAACTGCGCCACATTCCCGTGATCGAACTGCGCCACATGGCCGCCGCCGTGCGCACCATGCTGCACCAGGCGCTGGATGCGTTCGCTCGCCTCGATCCCATCCTGGCCGCCGCCGTCGTGCGCAGCGACAAGGAAGTGGATAAGGAATGGAAGGGCGCGCTGCGCCATCTGATTACCTACATGATCGAAGATCCGCGCACCATTTCGCGCGCCATCGACATGATCTTCATCGCGCGCGCGCTCGAACGCATCGGCGACCACGCCAAGAACATGTCCGAGCGCGTGATCTACATGGTCAAGGGCGCCGACGTGCGCCACACCGGCGTGAAGAACACCGAGCGCCTGGCGCGCGGTGAAGAAGAGTCCGAGGACACCTCGGACCAGTAAGCGCCCATCGCCTGCCGCCTCAAAGCGGCAGCGCCGATCCCTGGCACAGCCGGGGATCCGGCACACCCGGCTTGCCGCCGTCGATGCGACCGGCAAGTCGGCGTCCGAAGCCCGGCATCGCCGGCGCACCCACCTCCAGGTCGTACCATCCCTCGCAGCCCGCGTACTTGAGCTCGACCGCGCCGCCCGCGGGCACGTGCGCCATGGCGCGCCAGCCGTCCTGCATGTGCGATTCGACCCTGACCGGTTGCGGCGTGTCGCCGTGGTTGACCAGCCGCAGGCGCAGGCCCGAGGTCACGGGCACGAGCTGCGCTTCCAGCATGCCCGCGTCCTGCGCATCGCCGCGGAACTGGCGGTGAAAACCGTCCGGCCCCAGCAGCCACAAGTCATATGCGCCGTTTTCCGCCAGCCGCCAGCCGTCGTCCAGCCGCGCGCCCGCGCCCACCGTGTAGCGCCGGGGCGCCCGCGCCAGCGCAAGACGGTCATAGACGTGCAGCACGGCGCCCGCGCTGCCCGGATTGCGCAGCGTCAGCCGGTAATGTTCGGCATCGGCCGCCATCTTGCCCACGGCCTCCAGCGCGTAGGGCAAAGGACAGGTGTGGCGGTTGCTGTCGGGATGATGCGGCCCCCGGTCGCCCGCGAAATCGAAGGCCGACGTCAGGTCGCCCGCCACCGTCCGGCGCCAGGCGCTGATGTTGGGTTCGGCGACGCCGAAGCGCGCTTCCAGGAATCGGAGCACGGAGGTGTGGTCGAACACCTGCGAATTGACCCAGCCGCCCCGGCTCCAGGGCGAAACCACCAGCATGGGCACGCGCGGACCCAGCCCGAAGGCGCGGCCATGCAGGGCCGCGGGATCGTCCGGCGTGGACGCGCTGGGGCCGTGCCGCGCGTCGTGGTATTCGCCGTCGAGTTCGACGGTGGACAGGCCGCCCGATTCGCCGTCCGGATGGCGCGCGGGCGGCGCGGGCGGCGGCATGTGGTCGAAGAAGCAATCGTTTTCGTCATAGGTGACGAACAGCACGCACCGGCTCCACGTTCCGGGGTCCCGCGTCAGGATGTCCAGCACGCGCTCGGTGTAGGCGCCGCCCTGGCGGGGAGCGGACACTTCGGGGTGCTCCGAATCCGCCGCGGACGCGATGATCCAGGACACGGCGGGCAGCGTGCCCTGCGCCACGTCGCGGGCCAGATCGTCCAGGGTGCGGGTGGCCAGCGCGCGGTCGCGCAGCGGCGCATCGGCCGCCGCGCTCGCGTGCTGGCTGCGGTACTGCCTGAAGCCGGCGAGCGGGTTGTCGTTGTAGTTGTCCGCCATGTCCTGGTAGATGCGCCAGTCCACGCCCGCCGCCTGCAGCCGTTCCGGATAGGTGGTCCAGGCGTAGCCCTCGGTGGCCGGCCCGAGCCGGTCATAGGTGTTGACGAGCGCCGGTCCACCTGCCGCGCCCTGTGGATCGTTGGTCCCCGTCCACAGGAACAGGCGGTTCGGGTTGGTGCCGGCCTGGATCGAACAGTGATAGGCATCGCACACCGTGAAGGCATTGGCCAGCGCCGTCTGGAATGGCACGTCGGCGCCTTGGTAGGCGCCCATGCCGAGCCGGCTCTTGGCGGACAGCCATTGGTCCATGCGGCCGTCGTTCCAGGCGCGCTGCGCGTCGTCCCAGGTGTGCGGCGTGATGTAGCCCACCGGCGTGTCGCTGGCGTACTCCGGCTGCAGGTCGTAGGGACGGCAGCGGGCCTGGCCGTCCGCCTGCGTCATGACCGTGCCCGCCGGGGTGGGGGCCGGATGCGGATCGGCAAAGCCGCGCACGCCCGGCAGCGTGCCGAAATAGTGGTCGAAGGACCGGTTTTCCTGCATCAGGATGACGACGTGGCGCACGTCTCGCAGCGTGCCGGTCGTGCGATCGGGTTCGATCCGCAGGGCGCGCTCGATGACGGGGGACGGGTCAGGTGCGATGGGCAGGCGCGATTCTTCTTTCATGACAGCGTTAATACGGTCAGCGGTCTGTGAATCTTAAGGTCTTGGGGGGCCGAGATCTTGAGGGTGCATGCGAAAAGGCAAAAGCCCCTCGCGGGGCGAGGGGCTTTGCGATGCCGCACGCCGCGGGCGCGGCGTATCGGGTCAGGCCGAGGGCGGGACGTAGCCGTCGGCTTCGACGCTGCCGTCCTCGAACAGGTAGCGTTCCATCTGCTGTTGCAGGTACTTGCGCGCGCGGGCGTCGGCCAGGTTCAGGCGGTTTTCGTTCACGAGGCGCGTCTGCACGCCTTTCCAGTCTTCCCAGGCTTCCTTGGAAATGCTTTGCCAGATGCGCGTGCCGACTTCGCCGGGATAGGGCGGATAGTCCAGCCCTTCTGCTTCACGCTTCAATTTCACACAGTTGACGATACGGGCCATGGTTCGCTGCCGGAAAAATGAATAACGCCACATTTTAGCGGGCTTGGCGCGCGCCGGGCGCCAAGCCCCTTTTATCCTCCGCGGATTGGCGCGGGGAGCGGGTGTCAGAGCTTCTTGATGAAGACCAGGCTGTTGCGGGAGCGGTTGTAGTTGTTCTGCTTTTCGCGGGGCAGGTCGGCGATGCCGCCTTGCACGAAGCCGCGCTTCATGAACCAGTGCGAGGTGCGGGTGGTCAGCACGAACAGCCGCTTGGCGCCCGCGGCACGGGCGCGCGATTCCATGTGGCGCAGCAGGATTTCGCCTTCGCCGGAGCCCTGCCATTCGGGGTGCACGATCAGGCAGGCCATTTCGGCCATCTGCTCGTCGGGGAAGGCATGCAGCGCCGCGCAACCGTAGATGACGCCATCGTGCTCGAGCACGGTGAAGTTCTCGACGTCGCGCTCGACCACGCTGCGCGGGCGCGGCACCAGCGTGCCGTCGGCTTCCAGGGGTTCGATCAGGCTGAGGATGGCGCCCACGTCGTCGATCGTGGCGGGGCGCAGGTCGTCCAGCGTGTCCTCGACCACCATGGTGCCCACGCCATCGTGGGTGAAGATCTCGAGCAGCACGCTGCCGTCCAGTTCGAAGGGCAGCAGGTGGGCGCGCGCCACCCCGCGCTTGACCGCGAGCGAGGCGTATTGCAGGAAGGAATGGGTTTCTTCGTCCAGCTCGCCGCCCGCCAGCAGCGCGTCGGCATCCACGCGCGCCAGCTCGGTGTCCAGCGTGCCGTCGTCGTTCAGCACGCCCTGCGAGCGCGACAGGAAGATCAGTTTTTCGGCGCGCAGCGCCACGGCCACGCTGGTGGCGAGGTCTTCCATGGCCAGGTTGAAGGCGTCGCCCGTCGGCGAGAAACCCAGCGGCGACAGCAGCACGACCGACGAGGCCTTTTCGATGGCGAACTTCAGCGCCTCCACGTCGATCTTGCGGACCTGGCCGGTGTGCTTGTAGTCCACGCCGTCCAGCACGCCCGCGGGGCGCGCGGTGACGAAATTGCCGGAGATCACGCGGATGTGGGCGTGCGACATGGGCGTGTTGGGCAGCCCCTGGCTGAAGGCCGCCTCGATGTCCAGGCGGATCTCGCCGGCGGCTTCTTTGGCGCATTCGAGCGCGGCGGCGTCGGTGGGGGACAGGCCCCGGTCGAACTGCTGCGTATAGCCCTTCAGGCGCAATTGCTCGTTGACCTGCGGCCGCGAGCCGTGCACCAGCACCAGCCGGATGCCCAGCGAGGACAGCAGGGACAGATCCTGGACCAGGGCATTCAGCGCGCCGGCCTGCACCAGTTCGCCGCCAAACGCCACCACGAACGTCTTGCCTCGGAATGCATGCACATACGGCGCCACGTCTCGGAACCATCGCACAAACTGCGCGGCGGCAAATTCAGGGGCTTCAAGGGCGGAGACGGTGTCTGGTTCCAGGTCGGGCATGATGAGTGTTGCTTTGATCCTATGGGTCGCGGGACGGCGCAGGCCGAAGGGCCTGGCCGCGCGCGCCGCCCGAGGGGGCGGCGCTACGCGGAATTATATGGCCGCGCCCGGACGGCCACCGGCGCCGGTCCGCCGCATTGTGGCGGACGCCCCACAGGCGGCCCCCGCCCGGCGTCCGGGGCGCCGGGCCCCGGCCCGCGTTGCCAGCGCCCACGGCCTCAATGCCGGGAAAGCTGCCGGTGTTCCAGCCGGCTGAGTAGGCGCACGACGGGCCACAGCAGCGCCAGGTAGAACAGCGCCGCCAGCACGATGGGCGACGGGTTGTAGACCAGCGACTGGGCGTCGCGCGCCACCCGCAGCAGCTCCGGCAGCGCGACGGCGCTGGCCAGCGTGGTCAGCTTGACCACTTCGAGCGTGTTGCTGATGAGATCCGGCATGACGTTGCGCGTGGCCTGCGGGATCTGCACATGCCACATCGTCTGCCAGGCGGACAGGCCCGTGGACCGCGCCGCCTCGACCTGGCCGCGCGGCACGCTTTCCAGCCCGGCGCGGAAGACCTCGCCGTAGTAGGAGGAATTGTTCAGCATGAAACCCACCGCCACCGCCAGCAGCTTGGGCAGGTCCAGTCCCAGGAACGGCGCGCCGAAGTAGATGAAGATCAGCAGCACCAGCGGCGGCAGGGCGCGGAAGAAATCGATGTAGATGGCCAGCAGCACGCGCGCCCAGCGGGCCTTGAGCGTGACGGACAGCACGCCGATGAGCAGCCCCGACGCCAGCCCCACCGGGATCACCATGGCCGACAGCATCAGCGTGCGGCCCAGGCCCTGCAGCAGGTAGGGCGCGACGTTGGCGTAGACGTTCAGATTGAAGAAATTCTGCAGGATTTCGTCCATGCGGTTCCCCTGGGCCCATTGCGGGCTCCCTTGTTGTGTTTAGCCGGCCTGCGCGGCCTTGCGTGGCCTTGCGTGGCATTGCGTGGCCTGGCGCGGGCCGTGCCGATTGTTTGCGGTCCTTTCCGGCCCGAGGTCCGTGCTTCCAGGTCCGTGCTTCCAGATCAGTGTTTCCAGATCAGTGCTTCCACTTGAACCGCGTTTCGGTCCAGCGTCCCAGCACCACCACCGGCAGGAAAATGAGCAGGCAGGCCACGGCCGCCAAGGTCAGTGGCGTGGCATTGCCGGCATTGCTGCTGGCCGACTGCGCATTGTTGAGCACTTCGCTCAAGCCCACGACCGAGCCCAGCGCCGTGCTCTTGGTGATGGCGATGACGCGGTTGGTCAGCGGCGCGACGGTCAGTCTCAACGCCTGCGGCATCACGACATAGACCATGCTCTGCAGCCAGTTCAGCCCCGTCGAGCGCGCCGCCTCGGCCTGCCCGCGCGGCACCGACAGGATGCCCGCCCAGAAGATCTCCTCGGCAAACGCGGCCAGCACCAGCGACAGCGACAGCCAGCATGCCACGAAGGCGGACATCGACAGGTTGATGTACGGGAACGCGAAAAACAGCACCATGATGACCACCAGCGGCGGCAGCGCGCGCAGGATGTCGGCAAAACAGATGATCAGGAAATTCAACGGCCGGATGCGCAGTGCGCGCACCACGGCCAGCACCAGGCCCAGCGCCACGCCCGTGGCGGCCACGGCCACGCCCAGTTGCAGCGTGACCCACATGCCGGCCAGGATGTCGGGCAGATAGCGCCAGGCGACCTCGGCGTTGAAAAATGAGAACAGCAGGGCTTTCAGATCCATGGAGCGCTCACCGGGCCGCTTACGCGGCATGCTCCGCCATGCGGGCCAGGAAGGCCTGCGTGCGGGGTTGACGGGGGGCGCCAAAGACGTCCTGCGGCGGACCTTGCTCGACGATCACGCCGCCGTCCATGAAGACGACCCGGTCGGCCGCCGCGCGGGCAAAGCCCATTTCATGGCTGACCACCATCATCGTCATGCCGTCGCGCTTGAGTTCGCGCATCACGGCCAGCACGCTGCCCACGAGCTCCGGGTCGAGCGCGCTGGTGGGCTCGTCGAACAGCACGACCTTGGGACGCAGCGCGAGCGAGCGCGCAATGCCCACGCGCTGCTGCTGGCCGCCGGACAACTGGTCGGGGTAGGCCTTTGCCTTGTCGGCCAGTCCCACGCGGTCCAGCGCCTCCAGGCCGCGGCGGTCGGCCTCGGCGCGCGACAGCTTCTGCACCTTGCGCAGCGCCAGCGTGATGTTCGATAGCACGGACATGTGGCGGTACAGGTTGAAATGCTGGAACACCATGCCGATGTTCTGGCGGATGCGATTCAGTTCGGCCGAAGGCGCGGTGATTTCCTCGCCATCGACGTGGATGGTGCCGGCGGACGGCTCTTCGAGCCGGTTGCAGCAGCGCAGCAGGCTGCTCTTGCCCGAGCCGGACGGGCCGATCATGAAGACCAGCTCGCCCTTGCCCACGTCCAGGTCGATGCCCTTGAGGACGGCGTTGTCGCCATAGGACTTGTGCAGCCCGGCGATTTTCAGGATAGGCGTTTCCATTGGAAGCTCCTCGGTGCGCGGGCGCGGGCCGCAAGCGACCCGTCCCATGTCGTTGGCGTTGGCGTCGGGCAATCAGCTGCAGCGCAGCGCGACCGGCTTGGCGTCGTAACCGGGCAGGTTGGGCACGCCCTGGCCGGGCGTCACCGTGACGGCCGCGGAACCGGGGGCGGGCGTGAAGCCGAACCATTTCTGCGCCAGCTTGGAGACCGTGCCGTCCTGCTTCAGGCACTTGAGCGCCATCGACACCCGGTCGCGGCCCGCCGGGTCGTCCAGCCGGAACGCCAGCGCCCAGACCAGGCCCGTCTTGATGGTGTAGCTGGTGCGCACCGCCGGGTTCTGCTTGGCGGCCCACGCCGCCACCGTGTTGCCCGCCAGGTTGGCGTCCGCGCGGCCGGCCTGCACCGCCTGGACCGCATCCGCGTTGGAGGCGTACACGTCATACGAAAAGCCGTACTTGGCCGCGTTGTCGCGTGCCCAGTTCTCGTAGGCCGACCCCTTGTTGACCGCCAGCTTCTTGCCCTTCAGATCCTCCAGGCCCGAGATGTCCTTGGCGTTCTTGCCGATCACGAAGGTGTAGTCGGTGTTCAGGTAGCCCTCGGAGAACAACAGCGCGCGGGCGCGTTCCTCGGTGGCCGTGGTGGGCGCCAGCACGAAGTCGTATTTCTTGGCGTTCAGCCCCGGAATCAGCGCGGCGTATTCGGTGCCTTCGATCTTGATGGTGGTGCCCAGCTGCTTGGCGAGCGCCTGGCCCAGCTCGATGTTGAAGCCGTCCAGGCCGCCGCCCAGCTTGGGCATGGCGTGTGGCGCGAACGTCGCGTCCACGCCGGTCGTGAGGGGCTGGGCGGTAGCGGCCAGGCTGGCGCCGGCCAGGCACAGCGCAAGGCCGCAGCGGCCGGCAATGATCAGGGTGCGGGTAAGTCGGGTCATGGCAGGTCCTTTAGGGAAGAGGCGTCTTGCCCAGGGCGGGGCCGGTGCCTACGCGCTCGAGAATCAGGCCGTAGTGTTCCGGGCGCCGGTGGGCGGCGAAGTTGAAGATGTGCTGCTTGAAGGTGTCTCCCAGCGCCAGATCGGCCTGGCAGAAAATCACCTCGTCCTCCTCCCCCTGCGCCTGCGCCACGATCTCGCCCGTGGGCGCGACAATGGCCGATCCGGCGATCAGGTGGCTGCCGTCTTCCACGCCGGCCTTGCCTGCCGCTGCCACCCAGACCGCGTTCTGGTACGCGGCCGCCTGCAGGCTGAGCAGGTGGTGGAACATGCGCAAGTGGACCGGTTCGTTCCAGTGGATATTCTTTGACGGCGTGTTGTATCCCAGCGCCACGATCTCGGCGCCTTGCAGCGCGAGCACGCGCCAGGTCTCCGTCCAGCGGCGGTCATTGCACAGGCACATGCCGATGCGCGTGTCCATCGTCTCCCAGACGTTGAAGCCTTCGTTGCCGACCTCGAAGAACTTCTTTTCCAGGTGCTGGAACGGCGCGTCGGGCTTGTGGTCGCTGTGGCCCGGCAGATGGATCTTGCGGTAGCGTCCGACGATGCGCGCGTTGGCGTCGACCAGGATGCTGGTGTTGAACCGCCGGCCGTCCGTGGCGATCTCGGCATAGCCCAGGTAAAAGCCGATGCCCAGTTCCCGCGCGGTGTCGAACAGCACGCGGGTCTCGGGACCTGGCATCTCCTTTTCGAAGTAGCGTTCCATCGCCTCTTCTTCCGTCATCCAGTAGCGCGGAAAAAAGGTCGTGAGCGCCAGCTCCGGAAACACCACCATGCGCGCGCCGCGTGCGTGCGCCTCGCGCATCATGGCCAGGAGCCGCGCGACCGCCTGGCGGCGCGACTCCTGCGGTTGCACCGGGCCCATCTGCGCGACCGCCAGGCCGAAGGGACGTTTGCTCATGCCGTGATCCTCATGCGGAAATTCAATCGGCGCTGGTGGCCGAAAAATACTTGCGCACCAGCGCGTTCGGGTTGCCGGTCAGGCGCTGGCGCAGCACGGGCTCGGGCGTGCCGCGCTTGATGAAGCGGCCGCTGCCGCGCGCCACGTGCAATTGCCCGTCCTCGACGGCGACGCGGCCGCGGCTGATGACCACTTCAGGCCAGCCGCGCACGGTCCGGCCTTCGTAGGGCGTGTAGCCCACGTTGTCGTGCAGCATGGCGGCGGAGATCGTCACCTCGCGTTCCGGGTTCCAGATGGCGATGTCGGCGTCCGCGCCCACCGCGATGGTTCCTTTCTGCGGGTACAGGCCGTAGGTTCGGGCGTGATTCGTGGCGGTCAGGGCGACGAAGCGTTCGATCGACATGCGGCCGCCCAGCACGCCCTCGGAAAAGAGCAGGGGCATGCGGACCTCCAGCCCCGGCACGCCGTTGGCCACGTCCTTGAAGGTAGTCGCGTCGCCCTTGGGCAGTTTGCCGCTGGCGTCGAAGCGGTAAGGCGCGTGGTCGGACGAATAGATCTGCAGGGTGCCGTCGACCAGGCCTTGCCAGACGGCCGCTTGCGAGGCGGCGTCGCGCGGGGGCGGGCTGCAGCAGAACTTGGCGCCTTCCAGGCCCGGCGCGTCGATGTCCTCGGCGGTCAGGAACAGGTACTGCGGGCAGCTTTCGGCGTGGATGGGCAGGCCCAGCGCCTGCGACGAATGCACCACCTGCACCGCTTCCAGCCCGGCCACGTGCACGATCAGGATCGGCACGTCCATCAGGCGGGCCAGCGTCACGGCGCGGTGGGTCGCTTCGCTTTCGGCCAGCGGCGTGTGGGCCACGGCGTGGTACTTGGGCGCCGTCATGCCGCGTTCGGCCAGGCGCCGGGCCACCCAGCGGATCATGTCGTTGTTCTCGGCATGCACCATGACCAGCGCGCCTTCGCGGTCGGCAACCTCCAGCACGTCCAGCAACTGGTAGTCGTCCAGCTTCAGGCGGTCGTAGGTCATGAACACCTTGAAGGAGGTGATGCCGTTCTTGATGAGTTCGGGCAGGTCGTGCTTGAGCGCCTGTTCCGTGGGGTCCGACAGGATCAGGTGAAAGCCGTAGTCGATGACCGCCTTTTCCTCGGCGCGGCGGGCGTAGTCGGCCACCACCTCCGGCAGCGCGTTGCCGCGGTGCTGGGCCGCGAACGGAATGATGGTGGTGGTGCCGCCGAACGCCGCCGACACCGTGGCGCTGTAGAAATCGTCCGCGCACATGATGCCCATGCCGGAGAGCTGTTCGACGTGGCAATGGCTGTCGATGCCGCCCGGCAGTACCCAGCGCCCCGCCGCGTCGATGTCGCGCGCGCCGGGCGGCAGGCCCTGGCCCAGCGCGGCGATCACGCCGTCGCGCACGCCGATGTCTGCGTAAAAGGTGTCGGTGGCCGTGCTGATGCGGCCGTTGCGGATCGTCAGGTCGAAAGCTGCGGTATCGGTCATGGGATGGGATTGGTGCGCAAAAGGTGGGTCAGAGCGTGCCGGGATAGATGCCGCCGTCCAGGACGAGGTTCTGCCCGGTCATGAAGCCGGCCCGGGCGCCGCACAGGAAGGCGCAGGCGTCGCCGAATTCGGCGGGGTCGCCATAGCGTCCGGCAGGGATGCCGGCCAGGCGGGCGGCCAGGACGTCGTCCACCGTCTTGCCGCTGTCGCGCGCGCCGCGTTCGGCCGTCTGGCGCAGGCGGTCGGTCAGGAACGGGCCCGGCAGCAGGTTGTTGATCGTGACGCCATGGCGCACCGTCTGGCGCGCCAGTCCGGCGACGAAACCCGTCAGCCCGGCGCGCGCGCCATTGGACAGGCCCAGGATGTCGATGGGCATCTTCACGGCGGCGGAGGTGATGTTGACGATGCGGCCGAAGCGGCGCGCGATCATGCCGTCCACCGTGGCGCGGATCAGCGCGATCGGCGTGAGCATGTTGGCGTCCAGCGCGGCGATCCAGTCCTCGCGCGACCATTCCCGGAAATCCCCGGGCTTGGGTCCGCCGGCGTTGGTGACCAGGATGTCGGGTTCGGGGCACGCCGCCAGCAGCGCCTGCCTGCCGGCCTCGGTGGTGACGTCGGCGGCCACCGTGACGACGGTGGCGCCGGTTTCGCGGCGGATCGCGTCCGCCGCCGCGTCAAGCGTGGACGCGGTGCGCGCCGCCATCACCAGCTCCACGCCCTCGCGCGCCAGCGACAGCGCGCAGGCGTAGCCCAGGCCCTTGCTCGATGCGCACACCAGCGCGCGCCTGCCTTTGATTCCGAGATCCATGCGCTTGCTCCTCTCAGCCCTGCACGGGTTGGCGGCCGGTGGCGGCCAGCGACAGCCCGACGCGCGCGACCGTGGCTTCCAGTTCGGCCGCGGTCACCGGGTCGATGCGCATCCCGGGCGCGCGCAGCGCGTGGCTCTTGATGGCGCCGCGGCGCTGGTAGATGTACTTGCGCAGCGCCAGGCCGATCTTGGGCTGGAACTCGTAGCGGATCAGCGGGCAGTAGCGGTCGAAGATCGCGGCGGCGCCGGCGTGGTCGCCGCTGGCGTAGCGTTCGTAGATGGCCACCAGGATTTCGGGGAACGCAAAGCCGGTCATGGTGCCGACCGCGCCGCGCTGCAGTTCTTCCAGGAAGTACACGCCGCCCAGTCCGCCAAAGATCGCCATGTCCGCATCGGGCACCAGCTCCCGGATGCGGCTGATCTTCTGGCCCACCGGCGGTTCTTCCATCTTGATCATGTGCACGCCGCCTTCGCGCCCCAGCCGGGCGACCACTTCGGGGCGGATTTCGGTGCCGAAGGAATCCGGGAAGTCGTGGATCACGACCGGAATCGACACGGCCTCGGCAACCGCCTTGTAGTAGTCGAACAGCAGCGCGTCGCCGGCGTTGTCCAGGGGCGCCGCGAACACGGCGGACGCGCCCAGCTCCTGCGCTTCGCGGGCCTGTTCGATGGCGCCGGCGATGCCATGGGCGCGCACGCCGACCCAGACCGGCACGCGTCCGTCCGTGTGCTTGACGAAGGTCTCCAGGACCAGCCGGCGCTCGGCGTTGGACAGCTTGTGCAGCTCGCCCAGAAAGCCCAGGATGGCCAGGCCGGTCACGCCGGTCTCAAGCAGAAAATCGACCAGGGTGCGGATGCTGTCGGCATCGACCCGCAGGGCGTCGTCGAACGGCGTGGGGCAAATGGTGAAGACGCCTTTGGCGTCGATGGAGGCTGCCATCTTTTCTCCGTCAGGATGCGTGAAAACCGAAATCGGGAACGACGTTTCGGTGTCATCCTAAGCCGGAAGTTTTAGAACTCCACTTGCTTTTTTATTGCCTTGGTATAACAGTCGGTTAAGTCAAGGTTTACCCTTGGCAGGGTTTGCCTGGGCCTGCCCGGACAGCTCGAAACCCTGCTCGCGCAGCGTGTGGCGCAGCACGTCCACGAAGGCTTGCGCAAGCTGCGACAAGGGCTCGAAGCGCGACTGCACCAGGCTCGCGGTGAGGATCTTGGCCTGGTCGATGGGGCGCACCACGAAGTCGCCCTGCGTGCGGCTCTTGACCGAGAATTCGTCGACGATGGCGATGCCCGCGCCGGCCTGCACCAGCGAGCACGCGTTCTGCGGCGAACTCACTTCCACCGCCAGCCGCCGGGTCTGTCCGGCCTCCTGGTACATCTGCTCGACCAGCATGCCGAACGGCGTGTCGCCGCCGTACGAAATCAGCGGGTAGGGCAGCAGATCGTTGATCGACAGCAGCGAGCGATGGGCGAGCGGATGGTTGTAGGGGCAGATGCACACCAGCCGCGCCTGCCCGATGGGCTGGGTCAGCAGGTTGGGGTGCTGGACCGGCAGGATCACCACGCCCAGTTCGGCCCGGTTGTCCAGCAGCATCTGCGTCAAGGGCTGCTGGGTCAGCGGCTGGAAGGTGATCTTGACGTCGGGATGTGATTCCCGGAAGCGCGCGATCGTCAGCGGAACCAGCATGTGGCCGATGCTGGGGCTGGAAACGAGGTGCAGGATGCCGCTGCGGCGCTCGGACAGTTCGGCGGCAAGTTCGCCCACGCGCCGCACGCCGGCATAGACGGCCTCGACCTCGCGAAACAGCTGGCGGGACTCGGGCGTGGGGTAGAGCCGGCCCTTGATGCGCTCGAACAGCGCAAAACCCAGGCGCTGCTCCGTGTGGGACAGGAGGCGGCTGACCGCGGGCTGGGAGACGAAGAGCAGCTTGGCCGCCCCGCTGATCGAACCCGTGGTCATGACCGCCCGGAAGACTTCGATTTGCCGCAGATTCAGTTGCATCGCGCCCGCTCCGAATTGACGCGAAGAGCATAACAAAGGGTTAAGGGCAGCGCACAAATTGACAATGTATGCTCAGGCCGCTGGCGGCTAGACTGGCGCCGTACCTTGCCCCGGGCCGCGCTCCTGCGCGGCGTCGGCGTCGCCACCTCCAGGACGGACGAATGGAACAGACCCTTTTCGTGATCAATCCCAATTCCACCCAGGCCGTGACGGACGCGTTCGACGCCGCGCTCGAACCGTTGCGCATGGCCGGCGGCCCCCGCATCCAATGCCTGACGCTGGCCGAAGGGCCGGCCGGGGTGCAGACCCAGCTCGACGTCGAAAGCGTGACCCTGCCGCTGGCCAACCTGGTGCGCAGGCTGGACGCCGAGCACGGCGCCGCCGCCGCGGGCTACGTCATCGCCTGCTTCAGCGACCCGGGCCTGCACGCGGTGCGCGAAGCCACCCCCAAGCCGGTGCTGGGCATCAGCGAATGCGGGATGCTCACCGCCCTGACGCTGGGCCAGCGCGTGGGCGTGATCGCGATCCTGCGCCAGTCGCTGCCGCGCCATGGACGGATGTTCGGCGCGATCGGCCTGGCCGGCCGCGTGGCGGCCGAGCTGCCGCTGGACCTGGGCGTGGTGGAGCTGTCCGACGTCGCCCGCACGCGCGAGCGCCTGCTGCAGGTCGGCAAGCGGCTGCGCGACGAGCACCAGGCCGACGTGCTGGTGCTGGGCTGCGCCGGCATGGCCGCCTATCGGGGCTGGCTGCAGGGCGAGCTGGGCCTGCCCGTGGTCGAGCCGACCCAGGCCGCCGCGGCGATGGCGATCGGCCGCATCCGGCTCAACTGGCACGGCGCCTGAGGTCCCCATGCGCAACCATGAACTGATCGAGCGGCTGTCGCACCTGGTCGGCGACGGCGGACTGGTGCTGGATGCCGAAGGCCAGGCGCCCTACGTGCGCGACTGGCTGGGCAAATGGCAGGGCAGCACCCCCGTCGTGGTGCGGCCGCGCAACGCCACCGAAGTGTCGGCGGTCATGCGGCTGTGCCACCAGACGCGCACGCCGGTCGTGCCGCAGGGCGGCAACACGGGCATGAGCGGCGGCGCCACGCCGGACGGCAGCGGCGCGCAGGTGATCCTCAGCCTGAATCGCATGAAACGCATCCGCGAAGTGGATCCGGTCAACAACACGCTGTGCGCCGACGCCGGCGTACTGCTGGCCGACGTGCAGGCCGCGGCGCGCAACGTGGGCCGCTTTTTCCCCTTGAGCCTGGGCGCCGAGGGCAGTTGCACCATCGGCGGCAACCTGGCCACCAATGCCGGCGGCACCGCGGTGCTGCGCTACGGCAACACGCGCGATCTGGCGCTGGGCCTGGAGGTGGTGCTGCCGGACGGGCGCGTCTGGAATGGCCTGCGCGGCCTGCGCAAAGACAACACCGGCTACGACCTGAAAAGCCTGTTCATCGGCTCGGAGGGCACGCTGGGCATCATCACGGGCGCGGTCCTCAAGCTGTATCCGGCGCCGGCGGGCCGCGTCGCGGCCTGGGTCGGCGCCGACACCCCCGCCCAGGTGGTGGACCTGCTCAGCCGTCTGCAGGCCGCCTGCGGCGACCGCCTGACGGCTTTCGAGATGATGTCCGCGCGCTGCCTCGATCTGGTGGTGGCGCACGTCAGCGGCGCGGCCAGCCCGCTCGCCGGCCGTCATGCCTATCATGCCTTGCTGGAACTGTCGGACACCGAGCCCTCGGGCCTGTCCGCGGCGCTGGAAAAAGCACTGGGCGCGGCGCTGGAGGCGGGGTTGATCCAGGACTGCGCCTTTGCCATGAACGACACGCAAGTGCAGGCCTTGTGGCGGCTGCGCGAGGGGATCTCGCAGGCGCAGGTGCGCGCGGGCAAGGCGGTCAAGCACGACATCGCGCTGCCCATCTCCCGCCTCGCGGCGTTCGTCGAAGAGGCGGACCTGGCGCTGGTCTCCGAATTCCCCGGCCTGCCCATCGTGAACTTCGGCCACATCGGCGACGGCAACCTTCACTACAACGTGCTGCTGCCGCCCGACGTGACGCCCGCGGAATACGCCCGCCTCACGGCGGCGCTGAACCGCCGCGTGCACGACCTGGTCGCGCAGCGCGGGGGCAGCATCAGCGCCGAGCATGGCGTCGGCCAACTGCGGCGCGATGAACTGCGGCGCTACAAGTCGCCCGTGGAAATGGACCTGATGCTGATGATCAAGCGGGCGCTGGACCCGAATCAACTGATGAATCCGGGCAAGCTGCTGTAGCGGGGCAAAGCAGCTGGGGGGGCGCAGGCCGGGGCTGTGCGCGCGAAGTCCGCCGGAAATTTATAATGGCGGGCTAATCGGATAAATCCTACATGCCTGAATCCTCCAGCCCGCGGGCGCCGAAACCTCCGGCGCCGCGCGCCAGTGACCGGGAAGCATCCCGCCAAGCAGCCCGGGAAAATGCCCAGGAAGCGCCCCGGGAAGCCCTGCCGGAAGCGCGCCGGGCACGGCCCGAAGGCCGCCCCGCCGCAGCACCCCGGCCCGAACGGCCCATTCCGGCCGTCACCTACCCCGAAGACCTGCCCGTCAGCGCGCGGCGGCAGGAGATCGCGCGCGCGATCGCCGGCCATCAGGTCGTGATCGTCAGCGGCGAAACCGGCTCGGGCAAGACCACCCAGCTTCCCAAGATCTGCCTGGAGCTGGGCCGCGGCCGCCAGAAGATGATCGGCCATACCCAGCCGCGCCGCCTGGCGGCGACCTCGGTGGCCAAGCGCATCGCCGAGGAACTGAACACGCCGATGGGCGAAGTCGTCGGCTACCAGGTGCGGTTCAACGACCGTACGGGCCCCAACGCGTCGATCAAGCTGATGACGGACGGCATCCTGCTGGCCGAGTCGCAACGCGATCCGCTGCTGCGCCGCTACGACACCATCATCATCGACGAGGCGCACGAACGCAGCCTGAATATCGACTTCCTGCTGGGCTATCTGAAGCAGCTGCTGCCGCGCCGGCCGGACCTGAAACTCATCATCACGTCGGCCACCATCGACGCCGAACGCTTCGCCAAGCACTTCGCCGCGTCCGAGGACAAGCCCGCGCCGGTCATCGAAGTCTCCGGCCGCCTGTATCCGGTGGAGGTGCGCTACCGGCCCGTGCGCGAAGAGCCGGCCGCGGACGAGAACGCGCCGCAGCCCAGCAAGCCGGGCCGCGACCGCGAGCGCATGTCCGGCGACGAAGAGCGCGACCTGATCGACGCCATCGTCGACGCCGTCGACGAATGCGCCCGCCACGGCCCCGGCGACGTGCTGGTGTTCCTGCCCGGCGAACGGGAAATCCGCGAGTCCGCCGAAGCCCTGCGCAAGCGGCATCCGGCCGGCACCGAGGTGTTGCCGCTTTTCGCGCGCCTGTCGCAGGCCGAACAGGAACAGATCTTCCGCCCGCGCGGCAACGCGCGGCGCATCGTGCTGGCCACCAACGTGGCGGAAACCTCGCTGACCGTGCCCGGCATCCGCTTCGTCGTCGACAGCGGCCTGGCCCGCATCAAGCGGTATTCATGGCGCAACAAGGTCGAGCAGCTGCGCATCGAGCCCATCAGCCGCGCCTCGGCCAACCAGCGCGCCGGCCGTTGCGGCCGCGTGGGGCCCGGGGTCTGCATCCGGCTCTATGACGAGCAGGATTTCAACAACCGGGCGCCGTTCACGGATCCGGAAGTGCTGCGTTCGTCGCTGGCCTCGGTCATCCTGCGGATGAAGTCGCTCAAGCTCGACGACATCGAGCAATTTCCCTTCGTCGAGGCCCCGCCGGGGCGGGCGGTGGCCGACGGCTACCACCTGCTGCAGGAACTGGGCGCCATCGAGCTGGCCTCGGCCGCCGACGAGGACCCGGACGCCGGACGCACCGGCGCGGCCTTCGTCCTGACCCACACCGGCGTTGAGCTGGCCAAGCTGCCCGTGGACCCGCGCATCGGCCGGATGATCCTGGCCGCGCGCGAGCACCAGTGCCTGGCCGAAATGCTGATCATCGCCTCGGCGCTGTCGGTGCAGGACCCGCGCGACCGGCCCATGCAGGAGCGCGAGGCGGCCGAAGCGGCGCACGCCAAGTTCGGCGACGACAAGTCCGAGTTCATCTCCTTTCTGAAACTGTGGCGCTGGTATGGCGAGCAGGTGCAGCACAAGGCGTCGCAACGCAAGCTGGTGGGCCTGTTGCGCCAGAACTTCCTGTCGCCGGTCCGCCTGCGCGAATGGCATGACGTGCACACCCAGCTTGCGGCGCTGGTGGGCGAGCAGGGCTGGCGCGTCAACCAGACTGAAGCCACCTACGAACAGCTTCATATGGCGCTGCTGTCCGGCCTTCTGGGCAACATTGGCTTCAAGAGCGAAGAAGGCGGCATGTACCAGGGCGCGCGCGAGATCCGCTTCCACATCCATCCGGGCTCGCGCCTGGTGAAGAAGGCCGGCCGCTGGATCATGGCGGCCGAGCTGGTCGAGACCACCCGCCTGTACGCGCGCTGTGTGGCGCGCATCGACCCGGTGTGGCTCGAAAAAGTGGGCGCGCATCTGATCCGCAAGAACTGGTCCGACCCGCGCTGGGAGAAAAAGGCCGGGCAGGTCGTGGCCAACGAGCGCGCCACGCTCTACGGGCTGGCCATCTACACCGGCCGGCGCGTGCAATACGGCCGCGTGAACCCCACGCATGCCCGCGAACTCTTCATCCGCCAGGCGCTGGTGCCCGGCGAAATCGACACGCGCCTGCCGTTCGTGGCGCACAACCGCAAGCTCATTGCCGGCATCGAAAAGCTGGAACACCAGACGCGCCGGCCGGACATCCTGGTGGACGATGAGCTGATCTACGCGTTCTACGACCGCCAGCTTCCCGCCGACATCTCGCAGACCGCGACGCTGGAGAAGTGGGTGAGCGGCCTGGACAAGGCATCGGCCGCCAAGCTGATGCTGACCCGCGACGAACTGATGCGCCACGAGGCGGCCGGCGTCACGACCGATGTCTTCCCCAAGAAGGTGGAATGGCAGGGCGTGTCGATGGCGCTGGATTACCACTTCGAGCCGGGTTCCCCGCGCGACGGCGTGACCTTGTCGGTGCCGCTCTTCGCGCTGAACCAGATCGATCCGGCGCGCTGCGAGTGGCTGGTGCCCGGCATGCTGAAGGAAAAGGTGCATCTGCTGCTCAAGTCGCTGCCGCAGAAGCTGCGCCGCCATTGCGTGCCCCTGCCGGACTATGCGGCCGGTTTCTACGACCGCTGGTTCGAACGCCTGGCCGACCCGCAGCAGGGCCTGGTGGACGCCCTCATCGCCGACATGTGGGACCAGGTGCAGGTGCGTCCGGCGGTGGGCGACTTCAAGCTGGAGACGCTGCCGGCGCACCTGTTCATGAACTTCCGCGTCGTGGACGAGCACGGCCGCATGCTGGCCGCCGGGCGCAACCTGGCGCAGCTGCGCGCCGAATTCGGCAAGCAGGCCCAGGCCACGTTCCAGCAGCTGGCCGCCAGCGACACGCAGGTCGCGCAGGCGCTGGCGCACGAAAACCTGACCTCCTGGTCGTTCGGCCCCTTGCCCGAGATCATGGAGATCAAGCGGCGCGGCCAGTCCGTCATCGGCTATCCGGCGCTGGTGGACCGGGGCGCGCATTGCGACCTGGACGTTTTCGACGATCCCGACGAGGCCCGCAAGCATCATCGCGCGGGCCTCTTGAAGCTGTTCCGGCTGGGCCTGCGTGAGCAGGTGAAGTTCCTGGAAAAGAACCTGACGGACCTGACGAAGATCAGCATGCTCTACATGACGTTGGGCACGCAGGAAGAACTGCGCGACCAGATCATCGACTGCGCGCTGGGCCAGGCCTGCCTGGCCGAACCGTGGCCGGTCAACGAGCAGCAGTTCGAAGCGCGCCGCGCCGAGGGCAAGGGGCGGCTGGGTCTGCTGGCGCAGGAGGTCGCGCGGCTGGCCGGCGCGGTGCTGACCGAGTACGCCGCCCTGCAGCGCAAGCTGCCGCAGGCCAAGCCGCATGCGGCCGCCTACGCGGACCTGCAGCAGCAATTGGGCGCGCTGATGCCAAAGTGGTTCATCCGCGACACGCCCTATGCGCAGCTCTCGCATTTCCCGCGGTATCTGAAGGCGGCGGTGGCGCGCATCGACAAGCTGCGCGCCGATCCGGCGCGCGATGCGAAGCTGGTGGCCGAGATGGCGCCGCTGGTCACGCAATACCAGCGGGCGAGGGCGGCGCTGAAAGGTGCGCCCGACCCCCGGCTGGATGAGTTTCGCTGGCTGCTCGAGGAGCTGCGGGTGGCGCTATTCGCCCAGGAGCTGCGCACGCCCATGCCGGTGTCGGTCAAGCGCCTGATGAAAAGCTGGGAATCCCTGCAGCGCTAACCGGCGCCGCATGAAAAAAGGGCCGCAACGCTTGACGCTTGCGGCCCTTGTTCTATCCGGCTGGCTTACAGGGCCAGGAACCCGGCGATCACCAGCAGGATCAGGGCGTACTTGGTGGCCTTGTACGCCGTGCGGTTCCAGTTCTTGAAGGCCTTGCGCTTCTGGTCGATCACCCAGTGCGCATGGGTCAGCCGGTTGATGGCGCCGGTCTGGTCGCCGCCGTCGTTGGGCGAACTGGCGGCGGACATGACCTTGCGGCCGAACCAGCGGTTGAAGGCTTCGGCCCAGCGCCACTTGAGTGGGCGCTCGATGTCGCAGAACAGGATGATCCGGTTCTCGCCCGTCTTGTTGTAGGCCTCGTGCACGTAGGTTTCGTCGAACACCACGCTTTCGCCGTCGCGCCAACTGTAATGCTCGCCGTCCACGATGATGTGGCAGCCGTCGTCGTTCGGCGTGGCCAGGCCCAGGTGGTAGCGCAGCGATCCGGCGAACGGGTCGCGGTGCGGGTTCAGTTGGCCGCCCGGGGGCAGCTCGGCAAACATCGCGGCCTTGACCTTGGGCAGGCCCTTCAGGATGGCGACGGTCTTGGGGCAGAGTTCTTCCGCTGAGGGGTGGCGGGCGTCATACCACTTCAGGTAGAACCGCTTCCAGCCGTACTTGAAGAAAGAGTTGAAGCCGATGTCGTTGTGGGCCTCGGCCGCCTTGATCCGGCGAAGCTCGGCCATTTTTATGGCTTCTTCGCGTATCGTCTCCCAGTTGTCGTCCAGCACCTTCAGTTCGGCGATCTCGCTGGTCGTCAGGTAGGGGGTGGTCGGCACCCGGGAGGCCAACACCATGAAGGCATTGATCGGGGCCAGCAGTACGGAATGATCCAGCAGTTGGCGTCCCAATGGCAGTTTGACGCGGCCGCGGAAGTGCGCAAACAGGATGGCGGCAAGCCAGATCCCGGGTACTAACCATTTCATAGGTATATCTCGTATTGCTACGGGTGGTGCGAAAAACCCCGGTATTGTCCCACAAGCCCCTTGGCGGCCTCCCGCCGGACCGGGGCGCTGGGTACAATTCCGCTATGTCCGAAGCCGTAACGACCCCGACCCCCTTTGTCCACCTGCGCGTCCACTCCGAGTTCTCGGTCGTGGATGGCACGGTGCGTATTCCCGATCTCATCAAGCGCGTGGCCAAGCTGGGGCAGCCCGCCGTCGCCCTGACCGACCTGTCCAACCTGTTCGGTCTGATCAAATTCTACAAGGGCGCGCGCGGCGCGGGGGTCAAACCCATCGCGGGCTGCGACGTCTGGATCTCCAACGACGAAGATCCCGCCAAGCCCTTCCGCCTGTTGTTGCTCGTGCGCAACCATCAGGGCTATCTGAACCTCTGTGAACTGCTGTCCAAGGCCTTCCTGACGAATCAGGGCAAGGGCCGGGCGGAAATCCGCCGCGAATGGCTGCAGGGGCAGGCCGGCCTGATCGCGCTGTCCGGCGGCCGGGGCGGGGACGTGGGGCAGGCGCTGGAAGCCGGCAATGCCGTGTCGGCGCTGGCGCTGGCCCGCCAGTGGGCCCATGTGTTTCCGGGCAGCTACTACATCGAACTGCAGCGCGCCGGCATGGACGGCGACGAAGGCTACTGCCAGGCCGCCATGCGGCTGGCTGCCGAGGCCGGCCTGCCGGTGGTCGCCACCCATCCCGTGCAGTTCCTGGACGAATTCGAATTCCAGGCCCACGAGGCCCGCGTCTGCATCGCCGAAGGCGAAATCCTGGCCAACCCGCGCCGCGTGCGCCGGTTCTCCAAGGAACAATACCTGCTCAGCTCCGAGGAAATGGCGCGCCGGTTCGCCGACGTGCCCTCGGCCCTGGCCAACACGGTCGAAATCGCCAAGCGCTGCAACCTGAGCCTGGTGCTGGGCAAGCCGCGCCTGCCCAACTTTCCCACGCCCGATGGCGTGACGCTGGACGATTACCTCGTCCAGTTGTCCGAACAGGGCCTGGAAAAGCGCATGGAGTTCCTGTTCCCGGACCCGGCCGAGCGCGAGTCCAAGCGTGAGCAGTATTACAACCGCCTGCGCTGGGAGTGCAAGACCATCATCCAGATGGGCTTTCCCGGTTACTTCCTGATCGTGCAGGACTTCATCAACTGGGGCAAGAACAACGGCGTGCCGGTGGGACCGGGCCGCGGTTCGGGCGCCGGGTCGCTGGTGGCGTACGCGCTGGGCATCACCGACCTCGATCCCATCCGCTATGACTTGCTGTTCGAGCGATTCCTGAATCCCGAGCGGGTCTCCATGCCCGACTTCGATATCGACTTCTGCCAGGACAACCGCGAACGGGTCATCGACTACGTCAAGGAAAAATACGGCCGCGCGGCCGTGAGCCAGATCGCCACCTTCGGCACGCTGGGCGCCAAGGCCGTGGTGCGCGACGCCGGCCGCGTGCTGGACATGCCCTATATGTTCTGCGATGGCCTCTCCAAGCTGATCCCGTTCAATCCGATGGATCCCTGGACGCTGGAGCGCACGCTCAAGGACGAGCCCGCCTTCAAGGACCGCTACGAGCAGGAAGAAGAGGTCCGTTCGCTGGTCGACCTGGCCAAGCCGCTCGAGGGCCTGACCCGCAACATCGGCATGCACGCGGGCGGGGTGCTGATCGCGCCCGGCAAGCTCACCGACTTCTGCCCGCTGTATTGCCAGCCGGGGCAAGAGAACAGCGCGGTCTCGCAGTTCGACAAGGACGACGTCGAAGCCGCCGGCCTGGTGAAGTTCGACTTCCTGGGCCTGCGCAACCTGACCATCCTGGACTGGGCCGTGCGCTACGTGCGCCAGTTCAACGCGGACAAGCGCGACTTCGACGTCATGGCGCTGGCCCTGGACGATCCGGCGGCCTACAAGATCCTGTGCGACGCCAACACCACCGCCGTGTTCCAGCTGGAATCGCGCGGCATGAAAGAGCTGCTCAAGAAGCTGCGGCCCAACACGTTCGAAGACATCATCGCCATGCTGGCCCTGTACCGTCCGGGGCCGCTGGAATCGGGCATGGTGGACGACTTCGTCAACCGCAAGCACGGGCGCGCGGCGGTGGACTACTTCCACCCGGACCTGGAAGCCACCCTCAAGAGCACCTACGGGGTCATCGTCTACCAGGAACAGGTGATGCTGATCTCCCAGATCATCGGGGGATACTCGCTGGGCGGCGCCGACCTGCTGCGCCGCGCCATGGGCAAGAAAAAGCCCGAGGAAATGGCCAAGCACCGCGTGCTGTTCGAGCAGGGCGCCAAGGAAAAGGGCCATGACCCGGACCTGGCGGTCAAGCTGTTCGACCTGATGGAGAAGTTCGCGGGCTACGGCTTTAACAAGTCGCACTCGGCCGCGTACGCGCTGATCTCCTACCAGACCGCCTGGCTGAAGGCCTACCACCCGACCGAATTCCTGGCCGCCACCATGTCGTCCGACATGGACGACACGGACAAGGTCCAGATTTTCTGCCGCGACGCCCAGGACAACGGCGTCGAGGTGCTGCCGCCCGACGTCAACCATTCCGGCTACCGCTTCGAGCCCGTCGCCGACAAGCACACCGAAAAAGGCAAGCCGCCGCGCACCATGCGCTACGGCCTGGGCGCCGTCAAGGGCACGGGCCAGGGCGCCGTCGAAGACATCCTGCGCGCGCGCAAAGAGGGCGGCCCGTTCCTCAACCTGTTCGACTTCTGCCGCCGCGTCAGCAAGCAGGCCGTCAACCGCCGCACCATCGAGGCCCTGATCAAGGCCGGCGCGTTCGATACCATCGAACCCAACCGCGCCGCCATGCTGGCTTCCGTTCCCACCGCCATGGAAGCCGCCGAACAGGCCGCCCGCAGCGCCAACCAGGCTTCGCTGTTCGGCGACGACAGCGGCGACGTGGTGGCCGGCGAGCTGGCCAAGGTCGCGCCCTGGGACCTGCACAAGAAGCTGACGGAAGAAAAGTCCGCGCTCGGCTATTACTACAGCGGCCACCTCTTTGACGCCTGGCGCGACGAGGTGCGGCGCATCGTGCCGATGCAGCTTGCGCGCGTGGAGCCGCAGCGCGACCTGCAATGGATGTGCGGCGTGCTGGCCAGCGTGCGCGTCATGATGACCCGCCGCGGCAAGATGGTCTTCGCGGTGCTGGACGACGGCACGGCGCAGGTCGAGATCTCGGTGTTCAACGAGCTCTTTGAGAAGCACCGCAACCGCCTGCGCGAAGACCAGCTCGTCATCGTGCAGGGCAAGGTCAGCAACGACGATTATTCCGGCGGCATGCGCATCGTCGCCGAACAGCTCTACGACCTGCAGCTGGCGCGCGAGGCGCGCGCCAAGTCCCTGCGCGTCAAGCTCAACGGCACCGCCGACGCGGCCCGGCTGCGCCAGATGCTCAATCCGTTCCGCGCCGAACCCGAGAACGGCATTGCGGGCGTGCCCGTCGACATCGTCTATACCAAGAACAATTTCCTGTGCACGGTCAGGCTCGGGGAAGAATGGCGCGTGCGTATGGCCGACACGCTGCTTGCCAACCTGAACGACTGGACCAAGCCGGACGGCGTGGAGGTCACTTACTGATGATGCCCCCCCTGCGTATCGTGCATTCGGAGGCCGCCACCAGCTTTGGCGGACAGGAAGGACGCATCTTCAAGGAAATGCATGCCATGCGCGCGCGCGGGCACCATGTCGAAGCGATATGCCAGCCGCACGCGCAGCTGACGGAACGCCTGCGCGATGCGGGCTTTACCGTGCATGCCGTCGACATGGCGGGACCCGTGAACTACGTGAAGGGCGTGGCCGCCGTGCGCCGCATCCTGAAGGCTGGCCGTTTCGACGTGCTCAATACCCACAGCCGCCGCGACACGGTGATCGCTGCCCTGGCCGGGCGCATCGCCGGCACGCCGTTGATCGTCCGTACCCGCCACCTGTCCAACAAGGTCGGGTCGATGTGGTCCTACACCATCCTGCCGCACCGCGTCACCACCGTCAGCGACCACGTGCGCCATTACCTCATCAGCCGCGGCGTGGCGGCGGACAAGGTCGCGACCGTGTATTCGCCCATCGTGCTGCCCGCGCCGGTCGAACACTCCACCTTGCGCGGCGAGCTGGGTCTCGCCGACGACGACATCGTCGTGGGCTGCGTGGCCGTCATGCGCGCCACCAAGGGGCACAAGGACCTGATCGACGCCATCGCGCCGCTCATGGCCGTGCGCCCGAAGCTGCACCTGGTGTTCGTTGGCGCCGGCTCGCCGGTCTTCGAGCAGACCCAGGCCTACGTGGCCCAGCGCGGCCTGCAAGACCGCATCCACCTGATGGGCACGCGGCGCGACGTGCCCAACCTGCTGGCGGGGTTCGACTTTTTCGCGCTGGCCACGCAGCAGGAAGCGTCGGGCACGGTCTATGTCGAGGCGCAGGCCAGCGGCCTGCCGGTGGTGGGCACCAATGTCGGCGGCGTGTCCGAGATGTTCCGCGACGGCGTGACCGGCATCCTGGTCCCGCCCAAGGATCCGGCGGCGCTGACCGCGGCGCTCGAACGCCTGATCGACGATCCGGCGCTGCGCCGGACCATGGGCGAGGCCGGCCGCAAGATGGTCTGGGAAGAAGGGGTGTTCTCACCCGCGCGCCTGGCGGAATCCACCGAAGCCATCTACACGCGCTGGCTGGCGGAGCGCCGCCCATGAACGCGCCCAACGTCCCGGTGCTGATGTATCACCACGTCACGCCGGCTGGCGGCATGATCGCCGCCACGCCCGACGTCTTCGAGACCCAGGTCGCGCGCCTGGCCCGCGCTGGCTACCAGTCGCTGACCGCCGCGCAGTTTGCCGCCTACCTGGCGGGCGGCAGCGTGCCGGAGCGGTCCGTGCTCATCACGTTCGACGACGGCTACCTGAACAACTGGGTGCATGCGCATCCCGTCCTGGCGCGCCACGGCATGCGCGCGGTGCTGTTCACCATCACCGGCTGGATCGGCGACGGTCCCGTGCGGCCGCACGCGGGGCAGGCGGGACCGCTGCCCGCCACGCCCGACCACAACGCCTGCAAGGAACTCGTGGCCGCGGGCCGCGCCGACGAGGCCATGCTGCGCTGGAGCGAAATCGAGGCGATGCAGGCCGCCGGCACCTTCGAATTCCATTCCCACACGAACACGCATACGCGCTGGGACAAGGTCTGCGGCGCGGACGTGAACGCCAAGCGCGAGCGCATCGCGCAGGACCTGCAGGATTCGCGCGACGCGCTGGTGCGCCGGCTGGGCGCGGTCAGCGACCACCTCTGCTGGCCCCAGGGATATTTCGACGCGGACTACGTGGCGGCCGCCCGGCAGGCCGGTTTCCGGCACTTGTACACTACCGACCCTTTCGGCCAGAACACCCCGGGCGCCGATCCCGGACACATCTATCGCTTCGCGGTGCGCAATCAGGGCGGATCCTGGCTGAACCGCCGGATCTGGCTGTCGCGCGACCCGTTCTGGGGCCCGCGCTATCACGCCTGGAAAGCCTGGAAAAAGCGTCTTAGGAATCGCGGATGAAGTTATCAGTCATCATCATCACCAAGAACGAGGCCGCGAATATCGCGGCCTGCCTCAAATCCGTGTCCTTCGCCGACGAATTCATCGTGGTGGATTCGGGCAGCACCGACGGCACCGTGGAGCTGGCGCAGGCCCTCGGCGCCCGGGTCGAGGTGACCGCCGACTGGCCGGGCTTCGGCCCCCAGAAAAACCGCGCGCTGGACCTGGCGACTGGCGACTGGGTCCTGTCGATCGACGCGGACGAGCGCGTCACGCCCGAACTGGCCCAGGAAATCCAGGACGTGCTGCGCGCGCCGCAGGCCGACGCCTATGAAATCGCGCGGCTCTCCAACTTCTGCGGCCGCGACATCCGCCACAGCGGCTGGTGGCCCGACTACGTGCTGCGCCTCTTCAAGCGCGGCACGGCGCGCTTCACCGACGCCGCCGTGCACGAACGCGTGGTGCCGGCCAGCGGCCGGGCGCTGCAATTGCGCGGCTATTTCCACCACTACCCCTACGACAACCTGGACGCGCTGATCAACAAGGTCAACCGCTATTCCTCCGACGCCGCGGCCATGATGTACGCCAAGGGCAAGCGCACCTCGGTCTTCGGAGCGCTGGGCCACGGGTTCTGGACCTTCGTGCGCATCTACCTGATCCGGCGCGGTTTCCTGGACGGGCGCCATGGACTCGTCCTGGCGGTGACGGCGGCAGCCGGCAGCTTCTTCCGCTACTCGAAGCTGATGTTCCTGGCGGAAAACAAAAAGTGAAGATCCTCTATACGAACTTCCACACCGGTAACGGTGGGGGGCACGTCACGTACATCATCAACCTGGCCAAGGCGCTGGCCCGGGATCACCAGGTCACCGTGGCGGCGCCCGGCACCAGCCGCCTGCATCGCTATGCCAAGGCCATTGCGGGCGTGACGGTGGTGGACATGCGCTACACGACGCGCCCGTCGTCCTGGTTCCAGGACCGCGCGCGGCTGCGCCGCCTGATCGTGGACGGCAAGTTCGACATCATCCACGCCAACGGTTCGGCCGATCACAAGCAGGTCATGCTGGCCACCCTGGGCATGGCGCGCCGGCCGCGCATCGTGTTCACCAAGCACAACGATCACCCGCTTTCCAGCTTTGGGCACAAGCTGCGCGTGGCGCTGGCGACCGACCACGGGATCGCGGTCAGCGACTACATCCGCGGCATGATGGAACAGTCGCCCTACCGCAAGCGTCCCATCACCACCATCCGCCACGGCATCGACACGAATTTCTTCGCGCCGCCGCCGCCCGAAAGCCTGGACAAGCTGCGCGAAATCTTCTTCGGCGCGGACTGGCGCGGCAAGTTGCTGCTGGGCAGCGCCGGGGGCACCGACTACGACAAGGGCTGGCTCGACCTGGTGGCTGCTGCGGCGGCGTTGCCGCCGGCCGACAAGGCACGCGTCTTGCTGATGGTCGCGGGCGATCCGCCGTCCGAGGCCAAGCTGGCGCGCGTGCGTGAACTGGGCATGATCGACCAGGTAAAGTTTCCCGGCCTGCTCGACGACGTGCGGGCGGCGCTGGCGGCCTGCCATGCGGGCTTCGTCTTGTCCTACCGCGAGGCGCTGTCGTTTGCCTGCCGCGAGATGATGGGGCTGGGGCTGCCGGTGCTGGTCAGCAACGCGGGCGGCCTGCCGGAAAACGTGACCGACGGCGTGGATGGCTGGATCGTGCCCATGCGGGATGTCCCCGCCATGACCGCGAAGCTGCGTTTCATGCTGGACAACCCGGACGCCGTGCGGGCGATGGGCCAGAAGGCGCGTGAAACCAGCCTGCGCGACTTCAACCTGGAACGTTTCGCCGCGGCCACGCTGGACGTCTACCAACGAACGCTGGCCGGACACTGAGTCCTATAATCCGCTCCTATGTCTATCCCAATCCTCATGTACCACCAGATCGGCGAGCCCAATCCCAAGGGCACGCCGTATCGCGGCCTGACGGTGCACCCCGACAGCTTCGCGCGCCAGATGCGCTGGATGCGCCGGCTGGGGTACCGCGGATTGTCCATGCGCGACGTCATGCCCTACGTGCGGGGCGAGCGCCAGGGCAAGGTGTTCGGCATCACGTTCGACGACGGCTACCGCAATGTGCACCACAACGCGATGCCGGTCCTGAGCGAGCTGGGATTCACCGCCACCAATTATTTCGTCGCGCGCCAGTTCGACGGCGGCAACGTGTGGGACCTGCAGAAAGGCATTCCCTTCTCGCCCCTGATGAGCGTGCAGGAAATGCGCGAATGGGCCCAGGCCGGCAACGAGGTCGGGTCGCACACGCTGGACCACGTCCACCTGCCGGAACTGCCGCCCGACGAAGCGCGGCGCCAGATCGTCCAGTCCCGCCAGGAACTGGAGCAGGCGCTGGGCGCGCCCGTCACGGCCTTCTGTTATCCCTATGGCGACCACGGCCCGGAACACCAGGCCATGGCGCGCGAAGCCGGCTACGACAACGCCACGCTGACCAAGCGCGGACTGGCGGCGGCGTCCGACGATCCCTTCGGACTGCCGCGGGTGACGGTGGCGCGCTCCACCAACATCATCCGCTTCCTCCAGAAGTGCCTCACCCGGTATGAAGACCACCGCCGGCGCCCGTGATCGCAGGCTCCGCATTGCGTTGCTGGTCGACCGCTTCGGCAATCGTTTCGGGGGCGCGGAGGCCTATGGCGTAGAGCTGATGCGGGTGCTCGGCCAGCGGCACGACGTGGCCGTCGTCGCGCGCGATTTCGACAGCGACCTGCCGTTTGAATACCTGCCCGTGCGCTTTCCCGGCTGGCTGCCAAGCTGGATGCGGGTGCTGTACTTCGCCTGGCGCGCGGATCGCCTGACGCGCGGCCGCTTCGACATCGTCCACTCCCATATGAACGGCTGGGCGGGCGAAATCCAGGTCATGCACGTCACGCCCGTGCGTTACAACCGCGTCACCCGCGTCAAGCCGCTGCATCGCGTGACCGCCTGGCTCAGTCCGCGGCTGGTCACCTATCTGCTGCTGGAAAAACTGCGTGTCCGCAGGACGCCCCGGCGGCGCGTGGTCGCGGTGTCCGGCCTCATCATGGACCAATTGCACCGCAGCTATGGCGAACAGCTTCAGGTCGACATCATCGCGCCCGGCGTCAAACTGCCTCCCCCTGACCGGGACGGCAGGCGGGCCGCGACGCGCGCGCGGCTCGGCTGGGACGCCCACACCATCGGCTGCCTGCTGGTGGCGCGCAATCCCTTGCGCAAGGGCCTGCCGGCGTTGCTGGACGCGCTGGCGCAGCTTCCGCCGCACTACACCCTGCTGGTCGTGGGCGCGGACGCGTCCACCCGCGAGCGCGTCCGTGCCGCGGGTCCCGTCGCCGGTCGCGTCACGCTGATCGACCCCACGCCCGACGTGGCGCAATACTTCGATGCGGCCGACATCTATGCGCACCCGACGCTGAACGACAGCTATGGCATGGCGCCGCTCGAAGCGATGTCGCACGGCCTGCCCGTGGTCGTCAGTTCGCCGGTCTACTGCGGGTTTGCCCAATACCTGACGGACGGCCAGGACGCGTTCATCCTGCAGGATCCGCGCAACGGCGCGCAGTTGGCGCAGGCGCTGGAACGCCTGGGGTCGGATCCTCAACTGCGCGCGTCGCTCAAGACGCGCGGGCTGGAGATCGCCCGCGAACAGAGCTGGGAAACCGTGGCTTCGCGCTACGAGGCGCTGTACGAAAAGGTGCTGCGGGAACGCAATTGAAGGCGGCGTGGCGCCGCCCCGGCGTCAGTGACCGGGTGCAGTCGCCCGTTCCAGGTCGGCCAGCCAATGGATCGCGTGCGCGCGGTCCGGCCCGCACATGTCGCGCTGGGGCTGCAGGCCGCCGCAGAAGTCCGGACGGGAAGGGTGGCCGAAAATCGCGCACCGCATGTCCGGCAGCAATTGAATACAGGGCACGCCGGCAGGCTTGCCCTGCGGCATGCCCGGAATGGGCCGCGTGATCGACGGCGCGATGCAACAGGCGCCGCATCCCGGCCGGCAGTCCAGCGCCGCGTCGGCCTGGCTCAGACCCATCCGCGCAGCCAGTAGACGAACAGCCCGGCGTATTCCTTCAGGATCGAGCGGCTGGCGTCGAACGTGCGCTCGTCGGGCAGCCACAAGGGCAGGGAACCGTCCGCCGGCAGCACGATCTGCGGGGGCGCGGGGGCGGCGATGACTTCCACGCCCTGCTTGGAGAACGCCGCCATGGCGCGGGGCATGTGCAGCGCGGAGGTCACGAGCAGGACCTTGCCGATCCCGCGCGCCTTGAGCTGGTCTTCGGTCAGCGTGGCATTCTCATAAGTGGTGCGGCTGGCGTTTTCCAGGATCAACGCCGATTCCGGCACGCCTTGCTGGCGGATCGCGTGCGCCATCCCGCGGGCTTCGCTGACATCGCCTTCCAGCGCGCCGCCCGACAGCACCACCTTGGGCGCGCGTCCGGCCAGGTAAAGCTCGGCGGCGGCGTCCACCCGCACCACGGCCGTGTCCTTGTCATAGGGCAGGAACCAGTTGGCGCGGCCATTCGCGGTATTTCCGCCCAGCACCACGATCGCGTCGGCCGTCGGCATCTCGGCGGCGGGTTTGTGCGGATAGCGGTTTTCCAGCGCGCCGCCGGCCCACAGCGACGTGACCGGCAGGGACCAGGCCAATGCCCAGAGCAGGCCCGCGGCGACGAGCGTGAGGCCCGTCTTGCGCAGCCGGAGCAGCCCCAGCACCAGGCCGACGACCACCAGGGTGATGCACAAGTTGTAGGGAATGATCAGATTCGTGAGATAGCTGGAAAAGGTCATTTCAAGACAATCCTGTTTACTGCGTACCATCCAGCAGGCGGTTGGCCTGCCGTTCCACTTCTTCCGGCGATGGCCACGCGTGGTCGGTTCCGACGCACACGGCGCGGGGGGACCAGGGACCGGTCCGCTGCGGCTGCGTCACGCCGAACAGCGTGAGTTGCCGGGCCGATGCGGCGGCCGCCACGTGCGACACGCCGGAATCGTTACAAATCACCAGCGTCGCGCGGGCGGTCAAGGCCGCGAAGGCGCCCAGTCCCAGCGGGGGCAGCAATTGCGCCGTCCGGGCATTGCGCCGGGCTTCGTCGGTTTCGGCCGGAGGGGGGCACATTACCACGGTATGGCCGCGGGCCTGCAGGGCGCGCGTCAGTGTATCGAATCCCGGCCAGACCTTGATTCTGCCTTTGTGCAGGCCGGTCGCGGTCGGCGCGATCAGGACAAACGGCCGGCCTTCCAGCCCGGCCGCGGCCAGCGCCTCGTCAGCCGCGCGTTCGTGCGCCGCCGTCAGGGGCAGATCCAGCGTCGGCCCCGGCTTGGCCGGACCGCCGCTCAGGCCCCAGCGGTTCAGGGCTTCGCGGGTCAGGTGATGCCAGGATTCGACCGCGTGCAGCGGCTGGACGGGTTTGGCGAACGGCCAGCGCAGCAGGAAGCTGCGGCCGTCGTCGCGGTAGCCCGCCGACGGCAGGCCGGCCAGCCGGAACACCAGCGCGCTGGACAGGGAGTCCGGCAGCAGCAGGCCCCGGGCGCGCCGGCCCTGTGCGCCCAGGCCGCGCCGGTGCGCGCTGACCGCCGCCCGGTCCGGTCCCACCTTGCCGCGCATCGGAATGAAATCCTGCTTGTCCACGCCATCGAGCAGGTCGCGGGCCCAGGGGCGTGCGCAGATCACCAAGGGAAGGCCGCTGGCCTGCAGGGTGCGCAGGCTGGGCAGGCTCATGCAGACATCGCCCACCCAATTGGGTAACCGGACGTACAAGCAACTGATATCGGACATGGGAGGGCGCAAAGGCGCGGCTAGGGCTAAGGGGCAGGGGACGGCGCGCACGCGCGCAGCCGGTACAATCCTGGGCACAATTGTATAAAAGCGAGTGATCCCTTTGAATTCTGCCGCACGCAATGCGCCAGCGGGTTCCCAACCCGTGAAATCCGAACTCTGGACCCGGATCTACAGCCGCGTGGGTTCCTACTGGAAAGGCTTGCTGGCGGCCGTCCTGCTGATGGCAGGCGCCGCCGCCACCCAGCCGGTGCTGGCGGTCATCATGAAGCCCCTGCTGGACGGCGGCTTCTCCGGCGCCAAACCCTATTACGTCTGGGCGCTGCCGCTGGCGGTCGTCGGGCTGATCCTGTTGCGGGGCATCTGCAACTTCTTCAGCGACTATCTGCTTGCCTGGGTGGCCAACAACGTGCTGCTGGGCATGCGCCGCGACATGTTCGAACGCCTGCTGGGCCTGCCGGACGCCGACTTCAAGCGCGGCGACACCGGGCGCCTGCTGAACCGCTTCACCATCGACGCCGGCAACGTCACGGGCTACGCCACCGATGTCATCACCGTCCTGGTCCGCGAAACCCTGGTGGTCCTGGCCCTGATCTGCGTGCTGCTGTACATGTCGTGGGTGCTGACGCTGATCATCCTGGTCATGCTGCCGGTGTCGGTCATGATTTCGCGCTTTTTCATCAAGCGCCTGCGCCGCATCAACCGCGAGACCGTCAACATGAACGCCGAGCTGACCCGCGTGGTCGGCGAGGGCATCGACGGCCAGCGCGTCATCAAGCTCTTCGACGGCTACGAAGTCGAACGCGGCCGCTTCGATTTCGTCAGCCGGCGCCTGCGGCGCTTCGCCATGCGCACGGCCACGGCCGACGCGGCGCTGACGCCGCTCACGCAGGTCTGCATTTCCATCTCCGTCGGCGCCGTGATCGCCGTGGCGCTCAGCCAGGCCAACAGCGGCTCGCTGACCGTGGGCAGTTTCGCGTCGTTCATGGCCGCGCTCGCCCAGATCTTCGATCCCATCAAGCGCCTCACCAACGTGGCCGCCCGCATGCAGAAGATGCTGGTGTCGGCCGAAAGCGTATTCACCCTGATCGATCAGGTGCCGGAAAACGACACCGGCACCAAGGAACTGCCCGAGCCCGTGCGCGGCAAGGTCGAATTCCGCAACGTGTCGCATCGCTTCCCCGACGCCGACCGCGACACGGTCAACGACATTTCCTTCGTGGTCGAGCCGGGCCAGACCGTCGCCCTGGTGGGCCGCTCGGGCAGCGGCAAGACCACGCTGGTCAACATGCTGCCTCGCTTTGTGCTGGCCGACAGCGGCGCCATCTTCGTGGACGACGTGCCGATCAACGACCTCACGCTGCGCAGCCTGCGCTCGCACCTGTCGCTGGTCAGCCAGGACGTGGTGCTGTTCGACGACACCATCGCCGCCAACGTCGGCTATGGCGCCCTGGGCAAGTCCAGTGAGCAAAAGGTGCGAGATGCCCTCGAAGCCGCCAACCTGCTCGAGTTCGTCGAGGGCCTGCCGCAAGGCATCAACACCCCGGTGGGCGAAAACGCCGCCCGCCTGTCCGGCGGCCAGCGCCAGCGCCTGGCGATCGCCCGCGCGCTCATCAAGAACGCGCCCATCCTGATCCTGGACGAAGCGACCTCCGCGCTGGACAACGAATCGGAACGCCAGGTGCAGGCCTCGCTGGAGCGCCTGATGAAGGGCCGCACCACCCTGGTCATCGCCCACCGCCTCTCCACCGTGCAGAATGCCGACCGCATCATCGTCCTGGACGCCGGCAAGATCGTCGAACAGGGCCCGCACGCCGACCTGCTGGCGGCCGACGGCCTGTATGCATCGCTCTACAAAATGCAGTTCCGGGAAGACTGAGCCGCCGCGCCCCGCTTTCTCCAGCCACCGCCCCTCGGGGCGGTTTTCATTGCCGAAGTTCCTGTTTGCCATTCCCGCGGATTGCCTGAAAATGGCCGCATCCCGCGCGTAGCGGGCGGGGCCGCGTCCCGGCGCTTCGGCCCGCCATGCAACCAGGAGCGCCCCATGGCCCTGCCTTCCGAAGGCAATCAAGTCCTCAACGTCGTCGTCCTGCTCGGCGCAGCGGTGATCGCCGTCCCTCTGTTCAAGCGCCTCGGGCTGGGGTCGGTCCTGGGGTATCTGGCGGCCGGGCTGGCCATCGGCCCGTTTGGCATCGGCTTTTTCTCTGATCCGAAATCCATCCTGCACGTGGCCGAACTGGGCGTCGTGATGTTTCTTTTCATCATCGGCCTCGAAATGCAGCCCTCGCGCCTCTGGAAGCTGCGCGGCGAAATCTTCGGACTGGGCGTTGCGCAGGTCGTGGCCTGCGGCGCGCTGCTCATGGGCGTGGGCCTGCTGGCGGGCATGTCGGGCGCCGCGGCGTTCATGGCCGCGATGGGCTTCGTCCTGTCGTCCACGGCCATCGTGATGCAGATCCTGGCCGAACGCGACGAAACCACCAGCGCGCAGGGGCAGCGCATCGTGTCCATCCTGCTCCTCGAAGACCTCGCCATCGTGCCGCTGCTGGCGCTGGCCGCCTTGCTGGCCCCCGCCGGCGCGGACAACCAGGGCGATCCCTGGCTGCAATCGGCCATTGCGGTCGGCTGCATCCTCGCGCTGCTGGCGGCGGGCCGCTGGCTGCTCAACCCGCTGTTCCGCCTGCTGGCCGCCGCGCGCGCCCGCGAAGTGATGACGGCGGCCGCCCTGCTGGTCGTGCTGGGCGCGGCCCTGCTGATGGAACTGGGCGGGCTGTCCATGGCCATGGGCGCCTTCCTCGCTGGCGTCCTGCTGTCCGAATCCACCTTCCGGCATCAGCTCGAAGCGGAGATCGAACCCTTTCGCGGCATCCTGCTCGGGCTTTTCTTTCTGGGCGTGGGCATGTCGCTGGACTTGTCGGCCGTGGCGCGCGAATGGCCGCTCATCCTGGCGGGCGTCGTGGTGTTCATGCTGGTGAAGTCCGTCGGGGTCTACGTCGTGGCGCGCATGCTGCGCGCCTCGCACGCCGAGGCCCTGACCCGCGCCGCGCTGCTGGCGCAGGGCGGCGAGTTCGCCTTCGTGCTGTACAGCGCCGCCGCCGACAAAGGCATCTTCGATGCGCATACCGGGGCGGTGCTGACCGCCATCGTCATCATCTCGATGGCGCTCACGCCGCTGTGCGTGCTGGCCCTGCGCTGGCTGCTCCCCAAGCCGGCGCCGTCCATGGATGGGGTGGACGTCGCCCGCGACCTGGATGGCTGCGCCCTGATCGTGGGGTTCGGCCGTTTCGGCCAGATCGTGACCCAAGCCATGCTGGCCCGCGGCGTCAAGGTGTCCATCCTGGATACCGACACCGACGCCATCCGCGCCGCGGCAAAGTGGGGCGTGAAGGTGTATTACGGGGACGGTACCCGCATCGACATGCTGCGTTCCGCGGGGGCGGAAAATGCCTGCGCCATTCTCATCTGCATCAATGACCCGCGCGCGGCCACCCACATGGTGCAGTTGATCAAGTCCGAATTTCCGCTCGTGCGGGTGGTGGTGCGGGCCTACGATCGCATTCATTCGCTGGCGCTGGCCAAGGAAGGCGTGGACTTCCAGGTCCGCGAAACCCTGGAGTCGGCCCTGGTCTTCGGCGAAGCGGCGCTGCGCACCATCGGCGTTCCCGCGGATGAGGCCGAAGAAGTCATCCAGGACGTTCGGCAGCGCGATTCCGAACGATTCGAGCTCGAAGTGGCGGGTGGCCTGTTCGCGGGACGTTCGCTGCTATACGGAAATATGACTAGCCAACCGGATGGCAGAAACGACCGCCCGGACCGCGAAACGGACGATGCGGCCCCCAGTCCATCCCCCTAACGGCCATTTTTGGCCCTGCATTTCCGTATCTTTGCATTACTTTACGCATCATTTCATGCGCAAACCCGAACGGCTAAGGTAGATTGATCTGCATCGACGCTTCATTCAGGAAGCGCATTTGCCAGGGGGCTGCCATGCTGCTTACGGACCGTAATACGACCACGTCGCACGCGATCGGAATCGAGCTTGCCCGGCGTCAGGCCTTGACGCTTCGTTGCGGATTCTCGGGCGTGCTGACGCGCCAGTTGATGTCGCAAGCCGGCCGGGTAGGGCCGGCGTGGGCCATCGGCGCCCATCGCGAAACCGACAAGGCCCGCGGGGCGAAGGCCTTTCCCTTCCGTATCGCCGCCACCGCGGCGTCCTGACGCCCGGCCGGGCCCGCCGCGCCCGGCGCTCCATCCGCCACGCCCGTCCGGCACGCCGGCGGACGCCGCACACCCAGACCCGCTTCCCCGCGATCGACCGCCGCCCGTGGCTTGCCGCCCCGGGCGGCGGTATCTTGCGCCTGGCATCGGACACCGGCATCATCGTGCTGGACCGGATCAGACCAAGCCACCCCGCCCGCCATCGCGAAGGAGCGCCGTATTGAATTCTCGTGGGATCGTGCACCGAACCCTGTATGCGCTGGCCTGTCTGGTCGGCATCGGTATCTGTGCGGCGGCGGTCGCATTGTTATGGATGGACCGCCGCGTCACCTGGGACTCGGCCTACGTCTCGGCGCGTAACCTGGCCAGCGTGCTTGCGGCGGACATCGGCAGGACGCTGCACGTCTACGACCTGTCGCTGCAGGGGGTGGTGGAACGCCTGCGCGAGCCCGGTATCGCCAGTCTCGACCCCGAAACCCGGCATCGTTTCCTCTTCGACCGCTCGGCCACGGCGGCGTACCTGGGCGCCATCGTCGTGCTCGACCCCGATGGCAACATCCTCTACCACTCGGGCGCCATCGCCCCGCCCGCGCTGAATTTCGCGGATCGGGATTACTTCCAGGTGCACCGCGACGCGGCCGGCGTCGGCCTCTTCGTCAGCCGCTCGTACCATAGCCGCCTGCGTGGCGGCGACGAAAGCATCGCCATCAGCCGGCGCATATCCAATCCGGATGGCAGTTTTGCGGGCGTGGTGGTCGGGTCTCTGCGCACGGCGTATTTCCGCGACCGCTTCGCGGAAGTGTCGATCGGTCCGCGCGACGCCATCACGGTGTTTCGCAACGATGGCGCCGTCCTGCTGCGCAATCCCTATTCGCTCGCCGACGCGGACAGCGAGGTCGACGTGCCGCCCGACTTCCAGCAATACCTGATCGGACGCGAAGGGGCGTTTGTCGGCATGCTGTCGTCCGACGGCGTCAATCGGCTGTATGCGTTCGATGCGATCGACGGCGCGCCGCTGGTGATCGATGTTGCGCTGGCCGTGGACGACCTCCTCGAACCCTGGGTGCGGCGCGTTGCGCTGATCGTGCCCGTGACGCTGGCGCTGTTCGCGTCCGTGCTGGCGCAGATCGTCCTCTTCCGGCGCGAGATGCGCTGGAGGCAGGCGTTCGAAGCGCAGTTGGCGCTGCAGGCGCACACGGACGGACTGACCGGTATCGCCAATCGCCGCACCTTCGACGAGGCGCTGCAGACCGAGTGGGCCGCCGCACGTCGCGACCGCACGCCGCTATCGCTGCTGTTCCTGGATGCCGATCACTTCAAGCGCTACAACGACCGATACGGACACCAGGAAGGCGACGTGCTGCTCAAGCGGCTGGCCCTTGCAGTCAAGGACAAGGCCCGCCGGCCCCGCGATCTGGCGGCTCGCTATGGGGGCGAGGAGTTCGTGGTGCTGCTGCCCAACACCAGCCACCAACGGGCAACGGCCATCGGCGAAAGCATCCGGCGCGCGGTCGCCGAGCAGGCCATTTTGCATGAGGACAACGAGGGAGGCATCGTCACGGTCAGTATCGGCGTGGCCACCGCGATCCCGCAGGACGATGAATCGGCCGCGGGTCTCGTGGAGGCTGCCGACGCGGCGGTCTATCAGGCAAAGGAAGCCGGCCGCAATCGTGTCGCGGCAGCGCCGGCGTGAGCGCCGCGATGGCCGTCCGTTTCCTCGGCCCCAAAAAAACGCCCCGTCTCACGCTGGCGTGAGACGGGGCGGAGAGCAGTGTTGCGGTGGGGGGCTCAGCGGCCCAGCATCACGGCCTGCAGACGGGTCTGGGCCTGCTGCACCTGCTTTGCCTGCGTGTTCAGGTCTTGCAGAAGCTTGTTGAGCTCATCCTGCACGGCCGGGTCCTTCACCTTCACGATGGGGCCCGAAATCTCGATCTGCGACTTGTGCGCCTCGACGTAATCCGCGATCTTCAGGCTGCTGTCGAACGTGGCGTTGAGCTGCGGCAGCACGTCGCGGAACGTATCGGCGGGCAGGCTGACCGTTTTCTCGTAGGCCTTGTCGTAAACGACCTTCAAGTCCTCCGGCTGCTTGAGCTGCGCGCGGGCCGCGTCGGCCTTGGCCTGCTGTTCCTTCAGCGAGGTGTTCATGTCGTTGAGCGCGGTCTGCACCGTCTTCAGATCGTCGCGCCGGCTCACGATATCGTTCAACGAGCGCATCGCGCCCTTCTGCATGATGCCCGACAGCGGCTTGACCGATGCATCCATGCCCGCATTGAAGTCGGTGATCACTGCATACTGGGCAGCGTAGTCGCCAAAGGACTTCTTCTCTTCGTCCGTCAGTTTCGGCACACGCACGCCGGGCTTGTCGACGATGCGCGTCTGCAGGAACTGCGTGAACGCGGCGCGCTGTTCGGGCTCCTTGTCGCCGCATGCGGCCAACACCAGCGGCAAGGCCGCGATCAGCGCCACGAACGGACGAAATAGGGACTTCATTGCAATGACCTCCGGAAAAGCTAGGGGAAAACGCCAGGACGGTCCTCGACCCGGCAAAGCGCCCGCAGCTTATCGGCATCGTTTCCGAGCCGCCATTGCTTTCAAACTTCATTTCAATCGAATCGTTACGTCACACAATCTATACAACTCGGGTTGATTGGCGGCCGGGAATCGAGTAGGCGTTTGCACGCCGACGGTCGCGCGTGGCGCGTGCATCCGCACAGCCCGTGGGCCACATCTCGGGTCACACCTCGGGTCACCCCCCCCCGGGCCACCGAGTGCAATGCCGGTTCCTCCATCCAGGGAGATCAGACGAGGATGATGTCGTATTTTTCCTGCGAATACGTCGCTTCCACTTCCAGCGACACCCGCTTGCCCACAAAGTCCCCCAGCATCGCCAAGTGCTGGCTTTCCTCTTCCAGGAACAGGTCCACCACCTCCTGCGAAGCAAGAATGCGGAACTCCTTGGGGTTGAACTGCCGGGCCTCGCGCAGGATCTCGCGCAGGATTTCATAGCAGACGGTGCGCGGCGTGCGCACATTGCCACGCGACTCGCACATGGGGCAGGGCTCGCAAAGCTGATGCGCCAGCGAATCGCGCGTGCGTTTGCGCGTCATCTCCACCAGGCCCAGTTGCGTGAATCCGTTGACCGTCATGCGGGTGCGATCTCGCGACAAGGCTTTCTTCAACTCCGCCAGCACGGTATCGCGATGTTCCTGTTCCTCCATGTCGATGAAGTCCAGGATCACGATCCCGCCCAGGTTGCGCAACCGGAGCTGCCGCGCAATGGCCTGCGCGGCTTCAAGGTTGGTCTTGAAGATCGTATCGTCGAAATTGCGGCCGCCCACGAAGCCGCCGGTATTGACGTCAACCGTTGTCAAGGCTTCGGTCTGGTCGATGATCAGATAGCCGCCCGACTTCAGGTCCACCCGGCGCGACAGCGCCCGCGCAATCTCGTCGTCCACGTTGGCCGTATCGAACAGGGGGCGTTCACCGCTGTAGTGCTGGATGCGGTCCACCACCGACGGCGTGTAAATGCGCGCCCATTCCAGCATGGCCGCCGTGGTCGTGCGCGAATCCACCAGAATCGATCCGGTCTCCGGCCCCACCATATCGCGCAGCACCCGCTGCGCGAGCGTCAGGTCCTGGTGCAACAGGGCAGGGGCGGGCTGCGTGCGGGCGGCAGCCTGGACGCTCGTCCACAGCTTGCGCAGATACTCCACGTCCGCCGTCAGTTCCGCATCATTGGCGCCCTCGGCCTGCGTGCGGACGATGAAGCCGCCTTTCTCGTCCGTGGGCATCAGGGCCTGCAGCCGCTCCCGCAACTGAATGCGCTCGGACTCGGAATCGATCTTCTGCGAAATGCCGATGTGCGGATCGTGGGGCAGATACACCAGCATGCGCCCCGCCATGCTGATCTGTGTGGAAAGCCGCGCGCCCTTCGTGCCCAGCGGATCCTTGACCACCTGCACCATCAGGGTCTGTCCCTCGAAAATCAGCTTCTCGATAGGGGTCGGCGTGAGTCCCTGGCTGCGCTCGGCACGATTCTCGCGAAGATCCGCAATATGGATGAACGCCGCGCGCTCCAATCCGATGTCGATGAAGGCGCTCTGCATTCCAGGCAGCACTCGCACGACCCGCCCCAGATAAATGTTGCCCACGTGGCCCCGCTGGATGCTTCGTTCCACATGCAGTTCCTGGACCGACCCCTGTTCCACCAGCGCGACGCGGGTCTCAAAAGGGGTGACGTTGATCAGGATGTCTTCGCTCAGGGCGATCGCGGGGGGCATAAGGGGTTCGTCTCCAATAAGCTGCGGCGTGCAGGCGAATAGTAAACGTACATACTAGTCTCCCGAGCAGGGGGCACGCGACGTCTATATATATAGGGAAGACGACAGGCGCGCCATTGCGCTCCCCAATCTTGGCGCGCCCGCGTCACGGCCCCGCCGCGCCAACAATGAATTTGCGACATGTGCATGACAGCCAGAAAATCTGTGCTATAGTCTCGCTCCTTCGCAGTTCAAGCAGTTCTGAACCGCGAAGCCAAGCAAGTGCAACAGGCGGACGGGGCAACCCACCACCGCCTGCCGCGAAGGCAATCAGTCATGAGCGCCAAGCGGTTATTGCAAGGATCGACGCAAATCAGGCAGAAGCCAGTTGCAAGATCTGCAAAAATTGTGCTATAGTTTTGGGCTTGGCAGTTGCCGAAAATTCAGGGTTTACCCTGATGTTTCGATAGCTGCTAAGGCAGGGCGAAAGCCCTGGCGAGACCTGAAGAGGTCGCGGCAAGAAAGCGAAGTTAAAAACGACGCTGACTTGACAAGCGATAAAAACTTCTTCATAATCTCGTTTCTCTGCTGCAACGACAGCGACGACGCAAAAGCGAAGTTGGCCGAAGTTGAAAGCAGAAGCAGTACAGAATTTAGCAGTACCCGCTCTTTAACAATTAAACAACCGATAAGTGTGGGCGCTTGATGTGAGTGCAGCGGTTTGGGTTTCGGCCTTAATCGCAAGCACAAGAAATCAAGTGCTCACTAGAAGTGAAGTACCTTAGACGTCAAGTTTAAGAACATACCTCACTTCCTTTGAGTAGCGACGTATGACCTGGTTTGAATTGGCGTAAGCCAAGGTGGACCAAGAATACGAAACAAATACAGAGATTAAACTGAAGAGTTTGATCCTGGCTCAGATTGAACGCTAGCGGGATGCCTTACACATGCAAGTCGAACGGCAGCACGGACTTCGGTCTGGTGGCGAGTGGCGAACGGGTGAGTAATGTATCGGAACGTGCCTAGTAGCGGGGGATAACTACGCGAAAGCGTAGCTAATACCGCATACGCCCTTCGGGGGAAAGCAGGGGATCGTAAGACCTTGCACTATTAGAGCGGCCGATATCGGATTAGCTAGTTGGTGGGGTAACGGCTCACCAAGGCGACGATCCGTAGCTGGTTTGAGAGGACGACCAGCCACACTGGGACTGAGACACGGCCCAGACTCCTACGGGAGGCAGCAGTGGGGAATTTTGGACAATGGGGGAAACCCTGATCCAGCCATCCCGCGTGTGCGATGAAGGCCTTCGGGTTGTAAAGCACTTTTGGCAGGAAAGAAACGTCCCGGGATAATACCCCGGGAAACTGACGGTACCTGCAGAATAAGCACCGGCTAACTACGTGCCAGCAGCCGCGGTAATACGTAGGGTGCAAGCGTTAATCGGAATTACTGGGCGTAAAGCGTGCGCAGGCGGTTCGGAAAGAAAGATGTGAAATCCCAGAGCTTAACTTTGGAACTGCATTTTTAACTACCGAGCTAGAGTGTGTCAGAGGGAGGTGGAATTCCGCGTGTAGCAGTGAAATGCGTAGATATGCGGAGGAACACCGATGGCGAAGGCAGCCTCCTGGGATAACACTGACGCTCATGCACGAAAGCGTGGGGAGCAAACAGGATTAGATACCCTGGTAGTCCACGCCCTAAACGATGTCAACTAGCTGTTGGGGCCTTCGGGCCTTGGTAGCGCAGCTAACGCGTGAAGTTGACCGCCTGGGGAGTACGGTCGCAAGATTAAAACTCAAAGGAATTGACGGGGACCCGCACAAGCGGTGGATGATGTGGATTAATTCGATGCAACGCGAAAAACCTTACCTACCCTTGACATGTCTGGAATGCCGAAGAGATTTGGCAGTGCTCGCAAGAGAACCGGAACACAGGTGCTGCATGGCTGTCGTCAGCTCGTGTCGTGAGATGTTGGGTTAAGTCCCGCAACGAGCGCAACCCTTGTCATTAGTTGCTACGAAAGGGCACTCTAATGAGACTGCCGGTGACAAACCGGAGGAAGGTGGGGATGACGTCAAGTCCTCATGGCCCTTATGGGTAGGGCTTCACACGTCATACAATGGTCGGGACAGAGGGTCGCCAACCCGCGAGGGGGAGCCAATCCCAGAAACCCGATCGTAGTCCGGATCGCAGTCTGCAACTCGACTGCGTGAAGTCGGAATCGCTAGTAATCGCGGATCAGCATGTCGCGGTGAATACGTTCCCGGGTCTTGTACACACCGCCCGTCACACCATGGGAGTGGGTTTTACCAGAAGTAGTTAGCCTAACCGCAAGGAGGGCGATTACCACGGTAGGATTCATGACTGGGGTGAAGTCGTAACAAGGTAGCCGTATCGGAAGGTGCGGCTGGATCACCTCCTTTCAGAGCTTATGTGCTCGTGTTAAGCGTCCACTCTTATCGGTTGTTTGATATAGCTGGGATCAGTTGTAGGCTTGGGTCGAGGGAATCTTCCCTGGGTCTTCAGCTTCCTGACTGCTGATCCGAGAAGGTTTTGGGTCTGTAGCTCAGTCGGTTAGAGCACCGTCTTGATAAGGCGGGGGTCGTTGGTTCGAATCCAACCAGACCCACCAGGTATTTCGCGGCAAGCGAAGTATGGGGGTGTAGCTCAGCTGGGAGAGCGCCTGCTTTGCAAGCAGGATGTCATCGGTTCGATCCCGTTCACCTCCACCATCGATTTTCAAGTCGCCTGGTAGATGTAGAGGCCAACTCATAGTGTCGTCATCAACGATCCTATGAGTTGGGTTTTACCCAACAGCTATATTTGTTCTTTAACAATCTGGAAGAAGCACAACGAAAATGTGTTCATCGAGTAATCAGCGTTGCTGATGAAGATGGGCACGGGTTGTGATTGCATTAATTTTGTTCCAAGTTCTCAAGACTGGGGTGATAAGCCTCAGACTGCTTTGAAACTTATGAACGGCACAAACGCTAATACTCAGGTCCTATAGCCTACAGCGTTATAGGATCAAGCGACTAAGTGCATATGGTGGATGCCTTGGCGATCACAGGCGATGAAGGACGTAGTAGCCTGCGAAAAGCTGCGGGGAGCTGGCAAACAAGCTTTGATCCGCAGATATCCGAATGGGGAAACCCACCGCAGCAATGCGGTATCCCTAGCTGAATACATAGGCTAGTGGAAGCGAACCGGGTGAACTGAAACATCTCAGTAGCTCGAGGAAAAGAAATCAACCGAGATTCCGAAAGTAGTGGCGAGCGAAATCGGAAGAGCCTTTACGTTTTAGCATGCAAGATAATCGAACGGAATGGAAAGTCCGGCCGTAGCAGGTGATAGCCCTGTAGATGAAATTTTGTGTGTGGAACTAAGCGTAAGACAAGTAGGGCGGGACACGTGAAATCCTGTTTGAAGATGGGGGGACCATCCTCCAAGGCTAAATACTCGTGATCGACCGATAGTGAACCAGTACCGTGAGGGAAAGGCGAAAAGAACCCCGGAAGGGGAGTGAAATAGATCCTGAAACCGTATGCATACAAACAGTAGGAGCCTCCTTGTGGGGTGACTGCGTACCTTTTGTATAATGGGTCAGCGACTTACATTCAGTGGCAAGGTTAACCGAATAGGGAAGCCGTAGCGAAAGCGAGTCCGAATAGGGCGATTCAGTCGCTGGGTGTAGACCCGAAACCAGATGATCTATCCATGGCCAGGTTGAAGGCACGGTAACACGTGCTGGAGGACCGAACCCACTAATGTTGAAAAATTAGGGGATGAGCTGTGGATAGGGGTGAAAGGCTAAACAAATCTGGAAATAGCTGGTTCTCTCCGAAAACTATTTAGGTAGTGCCTCAAGTATTACTGCGGGGGGTAGAGCACTGTTATAGCTAGGGGGTCATGGCGACTTACCAAACTATGGCAAACTCCGAATACCCGCAAGTACAGCTTGGGAGACAGAGCACCGGGTGCTAACGTCCGGACTCAAGAGGGAAACAACCCAGACCGCCAGCTAAGGTCCCGAATTATCGCTAAGTGGGAAACGAAGTGGGAAGGCATAGACAGTCAGGAGGTTGGCTTAGAAGCAGCCATCCTTTAAAGAAAGCGTAATAGCTCACTGATCGAGTCGTCCTGCGCGGAAGATGTAACGGGGCTAAGCGATAAACCGAAGCTGCGGGTGTGCACATTGTGCACGCGGTAGGAGAGCGTTCTGTAAGCCTGCGAAGGTGGCTTGTAAAGGCTGCTGGAGGTATCAGAAGTGCGAATGCTGACATGAGTAGCGATAAAGGGGGTGAAAAGCCCCCTCGCCGTAAGTCCAAGGTTTCCTGCGCAACGTTCATCGGCGCAGGGTGAGTCGGCCCCTAAGGCGAGGCAGAGATGCGTAGCTGATGGGAAGCTGGTTAATATTCCAGCACCGTCGTACAGTGCGATGGGGGGACGGATCGCGGAAGATCATCAGGGTGTTGGATGTCCCTGTTGCTGTATCGAAGATGGCGCTTAGGCAAATCCGGGCGCGTAAATCAAGGGTATGGCACGAGCGAGCATTGCTTGCGAAGTGATTGGAAGTGGTTCCAAGAAAAGCCTCTAAGCTTCAGCTGTACGAGACCGTACCGCAAACCGACACAGGTGGACGGGATGAATATTCCAAGGCGCTTGAGAGAACTCAGGAGAAGGAACTCGGCAAATTGATACCGTAACTTCGGGAGAAGGTATACCCCGGTAGTGTGAAGCGCCTGCGCGCTTAGCATGATGGGGTCGCAGAGAATCGGTGGCTGCGACTGTTTATTAAAAACACAGCACTCTGCAAAGACGAAAGTCGACGTATAGGGTGTGACGCCTGCCCGGTGCCGGAAGGTTAAGTGATGGGGTGCAAGCTCTTGATCGAAGCCCCGGTAAACGGCGGCCGTAACTATAACGGTCCTAAGGTAGCGAAATTCCTTGTCGGGTAAGTTCCGACCTGCACGAATGGCGTAACGATGGCCACACTGTCTCCTCCTGAGACTCAGCGAAGTTGAAGTGTTTGTGATGATGCAATCTACCCGCGGCTAGACGGAAAGACCCCATGAACCTTTACTGTAGCTTTGCATTGGACTGTGAACCGGCCTGTGTAGGATAGGTGGGAGGCTTTGAAGCGTGGTCGCCAGATCACGTGGAGCCATCCTTGAAATACCACCCTGGTTTGTTTGCGGTTCTAACCTTGGTCCGTTATCCGGATCGGGGACAGTGCATGGTGGGCAGTTTGACTGGGGCGGTCTCCTCCCAAAGTGTAACGGAGGAGTTCGAAGGTACGCTAGGTACGGTCGGAAATCGTGCTGATAGTGCAATGGCATAAGCGTGCTTGACTGTGAGACTGACAAGTCGAACAGGTGCGAAAGCAGGACATAGTGATCCGGTGGTTCTGAATGGAAGGGCCATCGCTCAACGGATAAAAGGTACTCTGGGGATAACAGGCTGATACCGCCCAAGAGTTCATATCGACGGCGGTGTTTGGCACCTCGATGTCGGCTCATCTCATCCTGGGGCTGTAGCCGGTCCCAAGGGTATGGCTGTTCGCCATTTAAAGAGGTACGTGAGCTGGGTTTAAAACGTCGTGAGACAGTTTGGTCCCTATCTGCCGTGGGCGTTGGATACTTGACGGAGCCTGCTCCTAGTACGAGAGGACCGGAGTGGACGTACCTCTGGTGTACCGGTTGTCATGCCAATGGCATTGCCGGGTAGCTAAGTACGGAAGAGATAACCGCTGAAGGCATCTAAGCGGGAAACTCGTCTGAAGATTAGGTATCCCGGGGACTTGATCCCCCTGAAGGGTCGTTCGAGACCAGGACGTTGATAGGTCGGGTGTGGAAGCGCAGTAATGCGTTAAGCTAACCGATACTAATTGCCCGTGAGGCTTGATCCTATAACACTGATGGTTATGACCTGGTGTATAGCGTTCCAAGTGTCGTTCAATACAAATTACTGGCTGCCCCGTCAGCAGCCAGCCAACACCAATTACACCCACTGTGCGTGATCATCGAGCCCAAGCTCTGACCACCACACGTTGCGCTTCTTCCAAGATTGGAGCCGTTGCCTTAACCCGCAACCGCTCAACCCGTTACGCCTGACGACCATAGCAAGGTGGTACCACTCCTTCCCATCCCGAACAGGACAGTGAAACGCCTTTGCGCCGATGATAGTGGACGGACGTCTGTGAAAGTAGGTCATCGTCAGGCTTTTATTGTGCAAACCCCCGCAGGGATACCCTGCGGGGGTTTGTTTTTTGTGCAGAGTGAATTGATTGATTGAACCCCTCGCGGCTTGCGCCGCGAGGGGTTTTTTATTTGGACAGACGTTCTCCGGTCACAGCGGGGCTCGGGGCTGCGTGCCGACGTATTCCTGGCGGTCGATGCCGTGGCGTTGGAGTTTGTCGTAGAAGGTCTTGCGGGGGATGCCGAGCGCGTCGAGGGTGGCTTTGATGTCGCCTTGGTGCGCGGCGAGCGCGTCGCGGATGACTTGGGCTTCGTACCGTTCCATGCGCTCGGGCAGGCTGAGCGAGCCGGCTTGCGCCGGAACGGGCTCTAGGGGCGGATCGTTCAAGACGCCCAGCACGAAGCGTTCTGCGAAGTGGGCGAGTTCGCGCACGTTGCCCGGCCAATCGTGGGTCATGAGATGCTGGCGGATCGCTGCGGGCATGTCGGGAATGTCTCGGTGGAAGCGGCGGGAGGCGTGGCCCAGGTAGTGGGCGAAGAGCAGGGGAATGTCCTCCCGGCGCTCGCGCAGCGGGGGGAGCCGTATCGTGACGACGTTCAGGCGGTAAAACAGATCTTCGCGAAACTTGGCCCGGAGGGCGGGGCTGCCCAAGTCTTCCTTTGTCGCTGCGACGACGCGCAGGTCGAGGTTGCGCACTTCGTTGCTGCCCAGCGGCGTGATCTGCCGCGATTCGAGCACGCGCAGCAGCTTGACCTGCAAGGCGAGCGGCATGCTTTCGATTTCGTCGAGGAACAGGGTGCCGCCGCTGGCGTGTTCAATGCGTCCGATGCGTTTTTTCTGGGCGCCGGTGAAGGCGCCGGCTTCATGCCCGAAGAGTTCGCTTTCGATCACGCTTTCGGGGAGCGCGCCGCAGTTGATGGCGACGAGCGCGCGGTGCCTGCGGCGGCTGAGGCGATGCAGTGCCGTGGCGACGACCTCTTTTCCCGTGCCGGTTTCTCCTTCGACGAGCACGTCCACGTCGGCGTCCGCGATGTGGCGCAAGGTCTGCTTGATCCGTTGCATGGCGGGGGTGGTGCCGATGAATGGCACTTCATCGGCTTCGACGGCGAATGCGGCTTCGCGAAGGCGTCGGTTTTCGAGGACCAGACGGCGTTTTTCGGCAGCGTGCCGGATGGCCGCGACCAGGCGGTCGGCGGGGTAGGGCTTGGACAGGAAGTCGTATGCGCCCTCCCGCATGCACTGAACCGCCGTGGCGATGTCGCCATGGCCGGTGATGAGGATGACCGGGATGTCGGCATCCACGTTGCGCAGTCGCTGGAAGAGTTCGAGCCCGTCCATGTCGGGCATGCGGATGTCCGTGACGACCACGCCGTCGAAGTCGCGGTCCAATGCGGGCAGCGCGGCGCGCGCGCGGGCGTGTGCATCGGTCTGGATGCCGTGAAGCGTGAGGGTCTGCACGGCCGCGCGGCGCAGCTCCTCGTCGTCGTCGATAAAGACGACGCGCGGAGCGGCAGGCCGGGGCAGGCTGTCGTCGGACGAACCTGCGGCAGGCGACCCTGCGGCAGGCGACCCTGCGGTGGGCGACCCTGCGGCGGTCGGACCTGCGGCGGGCGGACCATTGGCGGGCGTTTGGGAATCAGGAGCGCGGGTCATGGCTGTTGCTCGATGCAGGATGTTGAGCCGGCGTCTTGCGCAGGGTCAGGATGAACAGGGCGCCGCGGTCAGGCGCCGCGGGGAAGGAGGAGCCGGCGTCCGGGGGATAGGCGGCGCGCAGCTCTCCGCCGAACTCGGCGACGATGTCGCGGCTGATGACCAGGCCCAGGCCCAGGCCGTCCGGCTTGGTGGTGTGAAATGGCGTGAAGAGGTGCGCGCGCGCCGCGTCCGACAGCCCCGGGCCGTTGTCGTGAACGTATAGCAGCACGGTTTCCCCCGCATCGTGCAGGGTCAGGACGATCCTGCCCTCCGGCAGGCCTTCAAGGGCTTCCAGGCCGTTCTGCAGCAGATTGACCAGCACCTGCTCCAATCGGACCCGGTTGGCCTGCACGCTGCAGTGCGTGCTGCGGGGCGGGCTCTGCAGGACGACGCCCTGCCGCCGGGCGCGCGGGCCCACCAGCAAGAGCGCGCCTTCCAATGCTTCCATCAGGTCGGTCGGCCCGACCGTGGCGCCCGCCTTGCGCGAAAAGGCGCGGAGCTCGCCAGTGATGTGGCCGATGCGGTCGGTCAGGGCAGCGATGGTGCCAAGGTTTTCCTGGACGGCGCCCTCGTCGCGGCGCCGCAGGAATTCGCCGGCGTTGTCGGCGTACGCGCGGATGGCGGCCACGGGCTGGTTGATTTCGTGCGCCACGCCCGCCGCCACCTGGCCCAGCAGTGCGAGCTTGCTGGCCTGCACCAGTTCATCCTTCATGGTGTGAAGCTGGGACTCGGCGCGCTGGCGCTCGTCCATTTCCTGGACGAGCTGTTCGTTCACGTCGCGCAATTGCGCCGTCCGCTGGTCGACCAACGCCGCCAGCTGTTGCTGGATGGCGGCTTGCTGCTCCGCGCGTTCGAGGTTGCGGTGACGGCGGTACAGCACCATGCTCACCAACGCCGCCAGCATGCTGAGCGCCAGCGCCGTGCCCAATTGGGCGTTGGCGGTGGCCTGGTTGACGGCCGCTTGCACGGGCGACAACTGGTGCAGCGTCCAGCCTGGCGATTCGATGACAGGCAAGGTGGTGTGCAGCAACGCGGTGCCGGCGGCGGCGCGCGGCAAGGCGTCTTCCGTGCGCACGAGCTGGCCGTTGCTGGCGGCCTGGAGCGGCGGCGTGACGGGCAGCGGCTGGAACCTGGCATCGCCGAACTGCAGGCTGGTGCGCAGGGATTGCGCGAGGGCGGGCGCGAGCGGCGCCAGCACCTTGAAACGCCAGTCGGGCAGGTTGCCGAGCAGCACGACGCCGTGCTCGTCGGTCACGAAGATGGCGGCGTTGGCTTGCCGCCAGTCCGATTCGAGATCCCGGAAGTCGACCTTCAGCACCACGACGCCCAGCATGGCGCCTTGCGGGCCGTCCACGCGCCGCGCGAGGTAGAGGCCGGCTTCGTGGCTGACCGTGCCCAGCGCGAAATGCTCGGCCGAGCCGCGGGTGACCGAACCCTGGAAGTACGGCCGGAATTCGTAGTCGACCCCGACGAAGGTCGCGGGCTCGCGCCAGTTGCTTGCGGCGATCGCCAGGCCCTTTTTGTCGAGCACGTAAATCGCCGACGCGCCCACTCCGCGGCTGAGGGCCTCGAGTTTTTGGTCGAGCGCTTCGATCTGTGCCTTGCCGGCCCCTTGCAGGGCCGCGCGCAGGTCCACGTCCTGGGTCAGCACGAATGGCAGCGCCCTGAATTTGTCGAGGTTGTTGCGCAGGAGGGCGGCGTGGATCTGGCCGGCGCTGCGGGCCTGGATGGCGGCTTCGCCGAGCGCGCGGTCGCGGGCCCACTGCGCGGCCGCGTACAGCGCGACGGCGGCGAACCCGACAGCCACGCATACCCACGCGGCTCGCCATGGCCATGACCCCCGGCGCTGGCGGGCGGATGGGGGAGAGGGGGGAGCGGAGGCGGGAGGGTAAGCGTTCATGGTGTGCGATTTTCCGCACATTCTAGCGGGTTTCTGTGCGGAATTCCGCCGAAAAACGCCGGATGCAGGCCCGGGGAGATTTCAAAAGCCCATGAATATCAATGGGTTGTGGGGATGCCAGCCCTTTGCCGATCTTGGCACGGCTATTGCATATATACCTGCAAGCCGCCCGGCACACGCGCGGTGAAATCGGCTGGCAGCTGGAACGCATGGCCATAAAACAGATAACGCCCCGACGTCGCCCGCGCCAACCCGCGCGGAGCAAGGGGCCCAGGTGGGGACAATCCCAATGATCGAAGTGGATCACAGCGCGCCTGCGCGCAAGCTCAAGTTCTATCAAATCCTGTACGTCCAGGTCATTTTCGCCATCGTGGTCGGCATCCTGCTGGGCGCATTCAAGCCCGAGCTGGGCCAGCAGATGCAGCCGCTGGGCGACGCGTTCATCAAGCTGGTGAAGATGATCATCGCGCCGGTCATTTTCCTGACCGTCGCGACGGGCATCGCCGGCATGAGCGACCTGAAGAAGGTTGGACGGGTGGCGGGCAAGGCCATGCTGTACTTCCTGGTGTTTTCCACGCTGGCGTTGATCGTCGGCATGATCGTGAGCCATATCGTGCAGCCGGGCGCCGGCATGCACATCGACCCGGCGACGCTGGACCAGAAGGCGGTGTCCGGCTACGTCGCGAAGGCGCACGACTCGACCATCACCGGCTTTCTGATGAACGTGATTCCGACGACGATCTTCAGTCCGTTCGTCGGTGGCGACATCCTGCAGGTGCTGTTCGTGGCGGTACTGTTCGGTATTTCGCTGGCCATGGTGGGCGAGCGCGGCAAGCCGATCCTGAATTTCATGACCGCGCTGGCGCAGCCTATCTTCAAGATGGTGGCGATCCTGATGAAGGCGGCGCCGATCGGCGCGTTCGGCGCGATGGCCTTCACCATCGGCAAGTACGGCATCAAGTCCGTCATCAACCTGGCGATGCTGGTGGGGACGTTCTACGCGACGTCGGTGTTGTTCGTCGTGGTCGTATTGGGCCTGGTGGCCCGCTACAACGGATTTTCGATTTTCAAGCTGGTGCGCTACATCCGCGAAGAACTGCTGCTGGTGCTGGGCACGAGCTCGTCCGAAGCCGCATTGCCCACGCTGATGCAGAAGATGGAACGGGCGGGCTGCTCGAAGTCGGTGGTCGGCCTGGTGGTGCCCACCGGTTATTCGTTCAACCTGGACGGCACCAACATTTATATGACGATGGCCGCGCTGTTCATTGCCCAGGCCTGCGATATCCCGCTGTCGCTGGGCGACCAGATCCTCTTGCTGCTGGTGGCGATGCTCAGCTCCAAGGGCGCGGCCGGCGTGACGGGCGCGGGGTTCATTACCCTGGCCGCGACGCTGTCGGTGGTGCCGTCGGTGCCGGTGGCCGGCATGGCGTTGATCCTGGGCGTGGACCGCTTCATGTCGGAATGCCGCGCGCTGACCAACCTGGTCGGCAACGCGACCGCCACCGTGGTCGTGGCGCGTTGGGAAGGCGAACTGGACCAGGAGCAGTTGCACACCGCACTGGAGAGCGCCGGTACGCCCGCCGGGGCACAACCGCCGCAGGTCGCCCTTGGCGAGCCGGTGCGGCAGAGCTGAACGCGATCGCGCCGGGGATGGTACTTCGGCGCGGCAAACCCGGCTTGCGCATAACCGCGCACGGCCTGAAAAAAAATCCCCCGGCGCCTCGCGGTGCCGGGGGATTTTTCATTGGGGCGACGCCGCGTTCAAGGCACCGGGATGCCGGCTTCGCGAAGCAGATTGGCCGTTTCAAACAAAGGCAGGCCCATGACGCCCGTGTAGCTGCCCGAGATATGTGAGATGAAGGCGCCGGCCAAGCCCTGGATGCCGTAGGCGCCAGCCTTGCCGAAGGGTTCTCCGCTGTCGCAGTAGCGCCCGATTTCGTCGTCTCCCAGTTCGCGCATGCGGACCTCGGTGATGGAGACGGCGTCCAGCAAGCGATCGCCGGTCCACACCGCGACCGCCGTATGGACTTCATGCGTCGAGCCGGACAGCGCGCGCAGGATGCGGAGGGCGTCGGCGCGGTCGGCCGGCTTGCCCAGCACCTCGCCGGCGAGGATGACCGTCGTGTCGGCCGCCAGCAGGGGCAAGGCGGGCAAGGGCTGCGACCGCATCCAGTCGCGGCCGCGCACGGCCTTGTCGCGGGCCGTGCGCAGTACGTAGTCGGCGGCGCGCTCGCCCGGGTGCTGCGGCTCGTCTTCGCCAGGCGGCGCGGGCACGAGCAGGACTTCGTGCGCCAGGCCGATCTGCGTCAGCAGTTCGCGCCGGCGCGGGCTGGCGGAGGCCAGGTAGAGGCGTGGGGCGGGCAGGGAAGTGTCGGCGGTGTCGGTCATGCGGTGCACAGGGCGGGCGCCGCCAGCGGCGGTCAGGCGCGGTGATAGGGATGGTTGGTCATGATGGCCCAGGCGCGATAGAGCTGTTCGGCCAGGACGACACGCACCATGGGGTGCGGCAATGTCAGCGACGACAGGCGCAGTTGGCCGCTGGCGGAGGCCTTCAGGCCGGGGTCCAGGCCATCGGGCCCGCCAACGAGAAACGCGACATCCTGTCCGCCCGCGCGCCATTGTTCGAGCTTTTGCGACAGCGCCATGGTGGTGAGGTCGCGGCCGCGCTCGTCCAGCGCCAGCCGCAGCGCATTGGCGGGCAGGGCCGCCTCGATACGCTTGGCTTCGGCCGCCATCATCTGAGCCGGCGTCTTGCCGGTGGTGCGGGGTTCGGGCTTGATCTCGCGCAGTTCCAGCGCGCAGTCGGCGGGCAGGCGTTTTGCGTAGTCGTCCCAGGCAGTCTGCACCCAGTCCGGCATCCGCGTGCCCACCGCAACGACGATCAGTTTCACGACGCGCTCAGTCTTCGGCGTCGTCGTAGCCGTTGCCGCTGTCGCTGGCGACAGGGGCGGGCCGGGTGGAGTCGGGCAGCAGCTTCACGCGCACCGGCTTGCCGCCCCAGATTTCTTCCAGGTTGTAGTACTGGCGGATGGCCGGCTGCATGATGTGCACGACGACATCGCCCAGGTCGACGACGACCCATTCGCCGGTGTCTTCGCCTTCGATGGTGATGCCGGTGAGCGACATGGCGCGGCCGCGGTCGGCGACGCTGGATGCGAGCGCGCGGGTCTGGCGGTTGGAGGTGGCGCTTGCAATCACGACGCGATCGAACAGGCTGGTCAGATGCGTGGTGTTGAAGACCTTGATGTCTTGCGCCTTGACGTCTTCGAGGGCGTCGATGACGGCGCGTTGGAGTTTCTGTATATCCATAGCTGCAAATATAACCCGCTCGATGCGCGCGATGGCAGCGCAGGCTGGCCGGTGGCGCCGGGCGGGAAGGGGTTTATCGGTAGAGTTTGTGCGCTGCAATATACGCGGCGACGCGAGCGTCGAGCAGTCCGTCGGTGGATTCGCCCTGCGCCAGCCGCCGACGGATGTCGGACGCCGAGACCGGCATGGGCGGGAAAGGCAGTTCCTGCAGTTCGCGGCCTTGTTCCCGCAGCCATTGCGCCAGTTCCGGCGGTGCGCTGAGCGCCGTGCCGGGGCGGGTGGCCACGGCCAGGTCGACCAGGCTGGAAATGTCGCGCCAGTTGCGCCAGGTGCAGAAATTGGCGAGCTGGTCGGCGCCCAGCAGCCACACATAGCGCGCGTCCTGCGGCAGGGCGCGCAGCGTGTCGATGGTGTAGGTGGCGCCGCCGCGCTCGATTTCGATGGGATTGACCGCCAGGCCGGGGTGGCCGGCGATGGCCAGTTCCAGCATCTGGCGGCGCTGCTCGCCGGTCGCGTTCAGTGCGGCCCGCTGCCAGGGATTGGCGGCGGGGATGAGTTGCACCTGGGCCAGGCCGAGCGATTGCAGGGCGTTCTGGGCCAGGGCGATGTGGGCGACGTGGACGGGGTCGAAGCTGCCGCCCAGCAGGCCGATGCGCTTCAAACCCAGTCCCGCGGTTTGAGGTACGCGGCCAGTTCGGCCTCGGGCGTGCCGGCTTGCGGTTGCCAGTCATAGCGCCAATGGGCCAGCGGCGGCATGGACAGCAGGATCGATTCGGTGCGCCCGCCGGATTGCAGGCCGAACAACGTGCCGCGATCGAAGACCAGGTTGAATTCGACGTAGCGGCCGCGCCGATAGGCCTGGAAATCGCGTTCGTGCTCGGTGTAGGCGATGCCGCGCCGCTTTTCTACGATGGGCAGGTAGCTGTCCAGGAAGGCGTCGCCGACCGAGCGGGTCAGGGCAAAGGAGGCATCGAAGCCGGGGGCGTTCAGGTCGTCGAAGAAGACGCCGCCGATGCCGCGGGTTTCGTTGCGATGCTTGAGGAAGAAGTATTCGTCGCACCAGCGCTTGTAGCGCGGGTAGTAATCGGGCCCGTGGGGCGCCAGCGCATCCCGGCATACCGTGTGGAAGTGGCGCGCGTCTTCCTCGAAAGGATAGTAGGGGGTCAGGTCGATGCCCCCACCGAACCAGAAGACGTCGGCCTCGTCATGGCCGGGCCGGGCCGCGGCGACGAACATGCGCACGTTCATGTGCGTGGTGGGCACGTAGGGATTGCGCGGATGCAGCACCATGGACACGCCCATGGCCTCCCAGGAGCGGCCGGCAAGCTCGGGACGGTGCGCGCTGGCGGACGGAGGCAGCTTGGTGCCCTGGACATGGCTGAACAGCACGCCCGCGCGTTCGAAGAGCTGGCCGCCTTCGAGCAGGCGCGACAGCCCGCCGCCGCCCTCGGGCCGCACCCATTCGTCGGCGCGGAAGGGGCCGCCCTCGGCCGCTTCCAGCGCACCCACGATGCGGGCCTGCAGGCCGGTGAGGTAGTCCCGGACGGCGGAGACGGGCAGAGCGGTCATGGGCGGTTCCGGATTACGCGTTGGACTTGGGCTTTTGCTGCGACGGCTTGAGCGCGCGCCAGCCGATGTCGGTGCGGTACTGGCGGCCGTCGAAGTGGATGCCGTCGATGGCTTCGTAGACGCGGTCGCGCGCCATCTTGACGGAATCGCCCAGCGCCGTGACGCACAGCACGCGTCCGCCGGTGGTCTTGGTTTCGTCGCCGTCGAGCTTGGTGGCCGCATGGAAGACCATGCAGTCTTCGGCGTCGGCGGGCAGGCCGCGGATGACGTCACCCGTGCGCGGGGTGTTCGGATAGTTGTGCGCGGCCAGCACGGCGCCCAGGGCGGTGCGGCGGTCCCAGACGATGTCGGCCTGGTCGAGCGTGCCTTCCACCGCATGCTCCAGGGCATCCAGCAGGTCGCTCTTGACGCGCATCATGATGGGCTGGGTTTCGGGGTCGCCCATGCGGCAGTTGAATTCCAGCGTCTTGATGTCGCGGTCGGGATCATCGCCGGGGGCGATCATCAGGCCGGCGTACAGGAAGCCGGTGTAGGGGATGCCGTCGCGCGTCATGCCCTGCACGGTGGGCAGGATGATTTCGCGCATGATGCGGTGGTGGAGTTCGGGGGTGACGATGGGCGCGGGCGAATAGGCGCCCATGCCGCCCGTGTTGGGGCCGCGGTCGCCGTCCTGCAGGCGCTTGTGGTCCTGGCTGGTGGCCAGGGCGAGCACGTTGCGGCCGTCGCACATGACGATGAAGCTGGCTTCCTCGCCGACCAGGCATTCCTCGATGACGACGCGGGCGCCGGCTTCGCCCATGGAGCCGTCGCCCAGCATGGCGTCGACGGCGGCGTGCGCTTCTTCCAGCGTCGCGGCGACCACGACGCCCTTGCCGGCCGCCAGGCCGTCGGCCTTGATCACGATGGGGGCGCCTTCCTGGTCGATGTAGGCGTGGGCCTTGGCCGGATCGGTGAAGGTCTCGTAGCGCGCGGTCGGGATGTTGTGCCGGACCATGAAGGCCTTGGCGTAGTCCTTGGAGCTTTCGAGCTGCGCGGCGGCCTTGGTGGGCCCGAAGATCTTCAGGCCGCGTGCGCGGAAGACGTCGACGACGCCGGCGGCCAGCGGGGCCTCGGGGCCGACGACCGTCAGGGCGATGCCCTCGCGCTGGACGAAATCGGCCAGTTCCTCGGCATTGGTGAGCGCGATGTTCTCCATCTGCTCGGCCCGTTGCGTGCCGCCGTTACCCGGGGCGACGTACACCTTGTGTACGCGCGGGGAGCGGGCCAGCCGCCAGGCGAGGGCATGTTCGCGGCCGCCCGAGCCAATTACCAGGAGTTTCATGTTGCGTGAGTCTGAGTGGTTGCCACGCCAGGATCCGTGAGGGGCCCTGGCCCGTGGAGAAGGCAACGGATCCGATACGGCGCGGATCCGGATTACACCCTGGCGCGATGGCGGGCGGTGCCGCCTGCGCGCCAGGAAAAGGGGGATTTACTGCGCTTCGTCGAAAACGACGTTCGTATAGACTTCCTGCACGTCGTCCAGGCTTTCCAGCGCGTCGAGCAGTTTCTGCATCTTGGCGGCGTCGTCGCCAGCCAGTTCGGTTTCGTTCAGGGCCTTCATGACGATGCCGTCGACTTCGGCCTTCAGGCCGGCGTCGTCGAACGCCTTGCGCACGGCGGCGTAGTCGGACGGGGCGCAGACGACTTCGATCACGCCTTCTTCGTCTGTGGTGACGTCTTCGGCGCCGGCCTCGAGGGCGGCTTCCATGACCTTGTCTTCCGGGGTGCCGGGGGCGAACACGAATTGGCCGCAGTGCTTGAACATGAAGGCCACGGAGCCTTCCTGGCCGAGGTTGCCGCCGTTCTTGGAGAAGGCGTGGCGGACTTCGGCCACGGTGCGGGTGCGGTTGTCGGTCATGCAGTCGACGATCACGGCCGCGCCGCCGATGCCGTAGCCTTCGTAGCGGACTTCTTCGTAGGCTTCGCCGTCGGCGCCACCGGCGCCGCGCTGGATGGCGCGCTGGATGTTGTCCTTGGGCATGTTGGCGTCGGTTGCCTTGTCCCAAGCCATGCGCAAGCGCGGGTTGCTGTCCGGGTCGGGGCCGCCGGCGCGCGCCGCCACGGTGATTTCACGAATGATCTTGGTCCAGAGCTTTCCGCGCTTGGCGTCTTGGCGCCCTTTGCGGTGCTGAATATTGGCCCATTTGCTGTGTCCGGCCATGGCTTCCCAGGAAAATGTGTCTGCAAAGACGGCATTTTACCGTGCCGGCGGCCCTCGCGTCCGGCCAGAGGGCTGCATGTGTCCATATAGCCACGCGCACAAGGCGGGCGGCAGGCTCTACACTTGGGCATCCTTTTGAATCCCTGGTCCGGAGCCGCACATGTCCAACCCCCTTGTCATCGCCAAGAACGCGCAGACCGAGTTGGGGCTGCTGCCGGCCCTGGCCAACCGCCACGGGTGCATCACGGGCGCCACCGGCACCGGCAAGACCGTTACCTTGCAGGTCCTGGCCGAATCCTTTTCCCGGATCGGCACGCCGGTATTCATGGCCGACGTCAAGGGCGACCTGACCGGCATTTCGCAGGCGGGCGTGGCCAGCCCGAAGCTGCAGGAACGCCTCAAGAACCTGAGCCTGGCCGAACCGGCCTGGGGCGCCAGCCCCGTTGCGCTATGGGACGTCTACGGCGAGCAGGGCCTGCCGGTGCGAGCCACCATTACGGACATGGGCCCGCTGCTGCTGTCGCGCATCCTGGAATTGAACGACACGCAGGAAGGGGTCCTGACCCTGGTTTTCAAGGTGGCCGACGACGAGGGGCAACTGCTGCTGGACCTGAAGGACCTGCGGGCGATGCTGCAGAACGTGGCCGACCGCTCGGCCGAGCTCAAGACGCGGTATGGCAATGTGTCCTCGGCCAGCGTCGGCGCCATCCAGCGGGGCCTCTTGGCCCTGGAATCGCAGGGCGCGGAAAGGTTCTTCGGCGAACCGATGCTGGACGTCGCCGACCTGATGCGCACGGACGCCCAGGGGCGCGGCATCGTCAACATCCTGGCCGCCGACAAGCTGATGCAGGCGCCGCGCCTGTATGCCATCTTCCTGCTGTGGCTGCTGGCCGACCTGTATGAAAAGCTGCCCGAAGTGGGCGACATGGACCAGCCCAAGCTGGTGTTCTTCTTCGACGAAGCGCACCTGCTGTTCAACGACGCGCCCCAGGCGCTGCTGACCAAGATCGAGCAGGTGGTGCGCCTGGTGCGTTCCAAGGGCGTGGGCGTGTACTTCGTGACGCAGAACCCCCTGGATATCCCCGATACCGTGCTGGGCCAGTTGGGCAACCGCGTGCAGCACGCCCTGCGCGCGTTCACGCCGCGCGACCAGAAGGCGGTCAAAACGGCCGCCCAGACCATGCGTCCCAATCCCGGCCTGGATATCGAGGCCGCCATCACGGAACTTGGCGTTGGCGAGGCCCTGGTGTCGCTGCTCGATGCCAAGGGGCGGCCGATGCCGACCGAGCGCGCGTATATCGTGCCCCCCGGCAGCCGCATCGGGCCGGCCACGGATGCCGAGCGGCAGGCGCTGCGCCAGGGCAATCCCCTGGCGGCCAAGTATGAAAAGGCGGTGGACCGGGAGTCCGCCTATGAAATCCTGGCCGGTCGCGCGGCCGTGCCGGCCGATCCCCAGGTGGCGCGGGATGATCCCGCCAGGCCTGGACAGCCGTCTGCCCGGTCCGGCCAGGCGCCTGCCGAAGAGAGCGGCGGCCTGATGGACAGCCTGAAGGACGTGCTGTTCGGATCGACCGGACCGCGCGGCGGCAAGCGCGACGGGGTGGTGCAGACCTTCGCCAAGAGCTCGGCGCGCTCCATTGCCCGCGAACTGACGCGCGGGATATTGGGGTCGCTGCTGGGCTCGAAAGGCCGTCGCTGAGCCGCATCGGCAGTCATCGACGCCTCGCCTCCCGTTGGTTTTGTAACGGGGGGTGTTGTGTTGCCCGCATTTATGCCTAAGATTGCGGGCGTTGAACCAATGAAAACCAAAGGAAAACGTGGTGGCTAAGAAACACAAGATTGCAGTGCTTCCAGGAGACGGGATCGGCAAGGAGGTCGTGCCGGAAGGGTTGAAGGTGCTCGATGCGGTGGCGACGCGGTTCGACATCGCGTTCCAGTGGGACCACTTCGACTGGAGCTGCGACTACTACGCCAAGCATGGCAAGATGATGCCCGACGACTGGAAGGCGCAGATCGGCCAGCACGAAGCCATTTTCTTCGGCTCGATCGGCTGGCCCGCCACGGTGCCCGACCACGAGGCGCTGTGGGGTTCGCTCTTCAAGTTCCGCCGTGAATTCGACCAGTACATCAACCTGCGCCCGGTGCGCCTGATGCCTGGCGTGCCGTCGCCGCTTGCCAACCGCCAGCCCGGCGAGATCGATTTCTTCATCGTGCGCGAGAACACCGAAGGCGAATACTCCAATAGCGGCGGCCGCCTGTTCGAGGGCACCGACCGCGAGGTGGTGATCCAGGAAAGCGTGTTCACGCGCATTGGCGCCGAGCGCGTGCTGAAGTTTGCGTTCGAATTGGCGCAAAAGCGCGGCAAGCACCTGACCGCGGCCACCAAGTCCAATGGCATTTCGATTTCGATGCCCTGGTGGGACGAGCGCGTCGCCGAGATGGCCGGGAACTATCCGGACGTGCGCTGGGACAAATATCACATCGATATCCTGTGCGCGCACTTCGTGCAGCATCCCGACTGGTTCGACGTGGTGGTGGCCTCCAACCTGTTCGGAGACATTCTCTCCGACCTGGGACCGGCATGCACGGGCACGATCGGTATCGCCCCGTCGGCAAACCTGAACCCGGAGCGCAAGTTCCCGTCGCTCTTCGAACCGGTGCATGGTTCGGCGCCCGACATCTATGGCAAGGGCATCGCCAACCCGATCGGGCAGATCTGGAGCGGGGCATTGATGCTGGATTTCTTGGGGTATCCCGACGCTTCGGCCGCGGTCGTGAAGGCAATCGAATCCGTGCTGGCTGACGGGCCGCGGACGCGGGATATGAAAGGCAACGCCTCGACGGCCGAAGTCGGCGACGCAATCGCGTCGCTGGTCAGGGCTGGTTGAGTGCTTTGGCGGGCAGGCCTGTCCGATTGGTAGATGAACGACTCGATTTTTTCTCCCCCCTCCGACCACGTGGGCGGCGGGCGGGCCGACCGCTTCGTGCGCAAGCTTTTCCGCATGCTGCGCTCGCGCACCCAGCGGCACAATCAACACCTGTGGCCGTTCGTACGAATCTGGCGGGACAAGGACGGCGCGATCAGCGGTTTTCGCGCCTTCGGCCGTTCTCTGCCCGTCACGCCCCTGTCGCAGGGCTACGACCCTGCCGACAAGGTGGTGCACCTGATCCTGAGCGGCCCGTCGATCGCCGAGATTCCCTATGACCGGATGAACATCGGCGTCGCGATGGGCGTCAATGGCGCCATCGCGCTGTCGCGCAAGTTCGATCTGCAATTCAAGTATTACTGCATCATCGACCAGAATTTCGTGCGCGACCGCATCGACCTGGTGCGCGAGATCGTGGCGCGGGACCTCACGCTGTATGTGTTCCCCGAGGTGCTGCGCTACATCATGCAGGGCATTCCCCAGGAGCAGATCCGCTGCCGCATCTGCATCATCGAACTGATCTCCAGGCGGGCCTACGAGCGCAGCGTGGCGCCGGCCGTGCTCAAGCGCATTGCCGCGGCCTCGCCGGACGTCCAGCTGCTGGACGCCAAGCAGGGACTCGGCTACAGCTTCGACGCCTCGCTCGGGGTCTTCGATGCCGATACCGTCGCCTATGCCGCCTTGCAGGTTTTGGTGTCCGGCGGCGCGCGCGAGGTCTACGTGCACGGGCTGGACCTGACCCTGCAGGGCGGATTGCGTTTCTACGACGAGGGGGGAAAGCCCCAGACCAGCCGGCTGACACGCAACTTTCCGCGCCTCATCGAACCGTCGTTCCGCTTTGCATCGGCGCTCTGGCGCGCGCGGGGGGTATCCGTGTTCAATCTGTCTCCGATCAGTGCGCTGTCGGCCGACATCATCGAACGCCGGGACTGGCAAACGCTGCTCAGGGACTGACGGGCACGCTGCCAAAAAAGAACAAGGCGCCGCGAGGCGCCTTGTTTTCGTCTGGCAACAGGGTGGTTCAGTGGGCGCCTGCTGCCGCTTCCGCCGCGCCGTCGCCGCCCGCCTTGGCCGACCGGGGCCGGGCGAACCAGACCAGGCCCGTCAGCAGCAGGAAGATGAGCGCGGACGCATAGAACACGTCCGTCGCCGACATGGTGAAGGCCTGCGCGTTGATCAGGCCGTCGACCATGGTGAGCGCCTGTTGATGCGTGACGCCCAACCCGTTCTGCAGGGTGTTCATGGTCTGGTCGAACGCCTGCTGGCCCGGCTTGGCGACCTCGGTCAACTGCGCGTGGTGCAGGGTTGCGCGGTTTTCCCACAGCGTGGTGGAGATCGACGTGCCGAACGCGCCCGCCGTCAACCGCAGGAAGTTCGACAGGCCCGACGCCGCCGGGATGCGCCATGGCTCGATGCTGGACAGCGTGATGGAGGTGAGCGGCACGAAGAACGCCGCCATCGCCGCGCCCTGGATGATGGTCGGGATCATCAGCGTGCGCACGTCCGTCTGGGTGTTGAAGCCCGAGCGCATGAAGCAGACCAGCGCAAAGATCAGGAAGGCGACGGTCACGATCTGCCTGGGGTCACGCGTGGCCAGCATCTTGCCCACGATGGGCGTGAGCAGGATGGCGAGCAGGCCGACGGGGGCGGTGACCAGACCCGCGTAGGTCGCGGTGTAGCCCATATTGCTTTGCAGCCACAGGGGCAGCAGCACCACGTTGCCGAAGAAGACGCCATAGGCCACCGCCAGCGTCAACGCGCCGACCGAGAAATTTCGGATCTTGAACAGCCGCAGGTCGACCACGGGGTGGGCGTCGGTCAGTTCCCAGATCAGGAAGAACACGAAGGCCACGAAGGCGATCGCCGCCAGCGCGATGATGGTCGGACTGGCGAACCAGTCCAGTTCCTTGCCCTTGTCCAGCATGATCTGCAGCGCACCCACCCAGACCACGAGCAGGACGAGGCCGAGCTTGTCGATGGGCAGCTTGCGGGTCATGGATTCGCGCTTGCCGTAGATGCGCCAACTGATCCAGGCGGCCAGCAGGCCCACCGGCACGTTGATGTAGAAGATCCAGGGCCAGGTGTAGTTGTCCGAGATCCATCCGCCCAGCAACGGCCCGGCCACCGGGGCCACCAGCGTGGTCATGGACCAGATCGCCAGCGCCATGCCCGCCTTGGCCTTCGGAAAGCTGGCCAGCATCAGCGTTTGCGACAGCGGGATCATCGGGCCCGCCACCGCTCCTTGCAGCACGCGAAAGGCGATCAACGCCTCCAGCGATGGCGAAAAGCCGCACAGCCAGGAGGCCACCACGAAGAGCAGGGTGGAAATCAGGAACAGGCGCACCTGGCCGAAGCGTTGCGTCAGCCAGCCCGTGAGCGGCACGGTGATGGCGTTGGCCACCGCGAACGACGTGATGACCCAGGTGCCCTGGCTGGAGCTCACGCCAAGGTCGCCGGATATCGTCGGGATGGACACGTTCGCGATCGAGGTGTCCAGCACGTTCATGAAGACGGCGGTGGACAGCGCGATGGACCCGATGATGCGGGTCGCGCCCTCCAGGGGCGGGTAGGTGCCCGGCGGGCGGGCGGCGTCACTGGGCGCGCCTGCGCCCGCGGGCTGGGCGGCGGTGCTCATGATGCGAGGTTGGCCGCGATGATCTTGCCGATCATGGCGTCGACTTCATTGTGCGCGGGCTCGAACGCGCGCGTCGACCATGCCGGTTCCTTGCGCGCGACCTGGGCCAGCGGCGCGCCGTCGTCCTTGCCCACGTCGACTTCCACGTCCATCGACAGGCCCACGCGCAGCGGATGCTGCTTCAGGTCTTCGGGATCGAGCGTGATGCGCACGGGTACGCGCTGCACGACCTTGATCCAGTTGCCGGTGGCGTTCTGCGCGGGAAGCAGGGCAAAGGCGCTGCCCGTGCCGGCGTCCAGGCCGGCGACGGTGCCGTGGTAGGTCACCGAGCTGCCGTACAGGTCGGCCACCATCTTGACCGGCTGGCCGATGCGCATCTTGCGCAACTGGCCTTCCTTGAAATTGGCCTCGACCCAGACCTGGTCCAGCGGCACGACGGTCATCAGCGCGGCGCCGGGGGCGACACGCTGGCCGACCTGCGCGCTGCGGCGCGCGATGATGCCGCCGACGGGCGCGGGCAGCACGGTGCGCGATTGCGCCAGCCAGGCGTTGCGCAGCTCGGCGGCCGCCTGGCGCACATCGGGGTGCTCGGCCACGGAAGTGCCTTGCGTCAAGGCCTGGTTGGTCGCCAGCTTGGCCTTCGCGGCGGCCAACGCCGCCTTGGCCTGCGCGACGCCGGACTGGGCGGACTTCAGGGCCACCTCGGCGTGCAGGATTTCCTCGCCGCTGACGCCGCCCGACTTGGCGAGCTGCTGGCGGCGCTTCACGTCGCTCTGCGCGCGGGTCAGCTCGGCCTGGGCGCGCAGGATGTCGGCATTGCGCAGGTCGACGTCGGCGGCGAGCGCATCGTTCTGCACGTAATAGGTCTGCACCTGGCGGACCGTCTGGGCCAGCTTGGCCTGCGCCTGCTGCAGGGCGATGTCCGTATCGGCGGGATCGAGTCGCACCAGCGGCTGGCCAGCGGTGACGGTTTCGGTGTCGTCGGCTTCGATGGCCACCACGGTGCCGGGCACCTGCGGCGTGATCTGCACCAGGTTGCCGTGCACGTAGGCATCGTCGGTGCTTTCGAAGTGCGCGCCGAACAGCGCCCACCAGATGCCGTAGGCGATGGCGACAACGATAAAGGCCCCGGTCGCCATCAGCAGCAGGCGTTTACGGGCGGGATGGGTCGAGGGAGTGGCAGCGTTCATGACGTCTGAATCCGGGATCGTTCAATGAATGGAGTTCGGGGCGGGCTCGGCCGGGGGCGCGTAGCCGCCGCCCAGGGCGGTGGCCAGGTTGGCGTCGAGCTGGTAGGCGCGGATGCGCAGATCGGTGTCCAGGCGAGCCTGGGTGAGGACGCCCGTCTGCGCGATCAGCACGGTGATGTAGTTGCCCATGCCCGCCTTGTAGCGATCGACGGCCAGGGCGTAGGCCGCCTCGATGGCCTCGCGCGCCTGGCGTTGCTGGGCCTTTTCCTGGTCCAGCAGGCGCAGGCCATCCAGCGCGTCCGCGACCTGATGCGCGGCGTCTAGCACGGTCTGGTTGTAGTCCGACACCGCCAGGTCGGCATCGGCGCGGCGGCCCGCCAGGTTGGCGTTGAGCTCGCCGCCGTGGAAGATGGGCAGCGTGATGGCCGGGCCAAAGCCGGCCATGCGGGCGTCGGCGCCCAGCAGGTTGCCGGTGCCGATGGCCTGAAAGCCCACGAAAGCGGCCAGGTTCACGTTGGGATAGAACTCGGCTTTGGCCGTGTCGATGGCGTGGCGCGCGGCCTCGGCGCGCCAGCGCGCGGCCGTGACGTCGGGACGATGCCCCAGCAGATCGAGCGGAACGCTGGACGGAATGCTGCCCGAAGGCGCGGTCAGCGTGACCTGGACCAGGTCCTGCCCGCGCTGCGGACCGGCGCCCGCCAGCGCGGCGACCTGGTTGCGCAATTGCGCCAGCGTGGTTTCGATCTGGGTCAGTTCGACCTTGCCCGAGGCCAGGGACGATTCCGCCTGCTTGACCTCGACCTGGGTGTCCAGCCCGGCCGTGTAGCGGCCCTGGGTCAGCGACAGCACTTCGGCACGCTGCGAAATCACCCGGTTCAGCACGTCGCGCTGCGCAAAGGCGTTCTGCAGGTTCAGGTAGGCGCGCACGGTGGCGCTGGCCAGCAGGTTGCGCGCGGCTTGCGCGTCGGCGCTGGCGGCTTCCTGCTGCGACACCGCGGACTGCAGGCGCGAGCGGTTCTTGCCCCAGAAATCCAGTTCATAGCTGAAGTCCAGCGCCAGCCGGTTGTCGCTGACGACGGAACCGCCCAGCGGCGCGGGGTAGATGTAGTCCTTGGACAGATGCTCGCGGGTGAGCGTGTAGCCCGCGTCCACGCGGGGCAGCAACGGCGCGCGCGCGATGCCGACCGCTGCGTTGGCCTTGGCCAGGCGCGCCTGCGCGGCGCTCATCGACGGACTGTTTGCCAGCGCTTCGGCCATCAGGGCATTGAGCTGCGGATCGCCGTAGCGCTCCCACCAATGCGTGGCTGGCCAGTCGGCGGTCTGGCCGGTCAGCCCAAGCTTGGCCGCGTCCAGCGCCGCGACGGGCTGCGGCGCGGGTTCCATCAGCGCGCAACCGCCGAGGGCCAGCACCATTACGGTAGATAAAAGGCGTTTCATCCTGACTGTTAGCTGAAAGTAATTGATTAATCTGTATTTGCCTAGGCAGTGATTATGCCAAATAAAAACCCCGGTTCGGTGCGGGGCGGCGGGTCAGCGTTCGGCGGTCGAGCCGGATGCGGACCCGTTGGCGATCATCCGTCGCAGGAAATGCATGAGTTGGGCGACTTCGTCGGTGGAGAAGCCGCGCAGGTGGTGATTGAGGGCGCGGGCGATGTTCGCGGGGATCTGGCGGGCCTTGGTTTCGCCCAGTTCGGTGAGTTCGATCTTGACCACGCGGCGGTCTTCCTGGCAGCGGTTGCGGCGCAGCAGGCCCTTGGCTTCCAGGCGGTCCAGGGCGCGGGTCATGGCGCCGGTGTCCATGTCGTTGAGCCGCGCGAGTTCGGCGGGCGTGTCGGCGCGGCCCAGGAACACCATGGCCAGCGGCCGCCACTGCATCGCGGTGAGATCGAGCGGCGCCATTTCCTGGTCCAGCATGCGGGTCAGGGAGTGATAGACCAGCTTGATCAGGAAGCCCGCGTTGTCGTCCGCCATGCTGCGCGTGTCGCTGCGGTAATGGACGGGAGACTCGGAAGGTTCGGACGTGGAGGGGGAAGGCGCGGCAGTCATGCGGCGAATTTTACTGCCTAGTCAGTTATTGTCAAGGCTGTATCTTCGAGGGCGCTTCGGCGGTGGAGGACGGCGGCGTCTGCTTGCGCAGCCCCGACCACACAATGGCGGCCACGATGAGCGCGGCGCCCGCCAGCATGCGCGGCGTGGGCTGCTGGCTGAACAGCACCCAGGCGAAGGCAATCGCATAGACGGGTTCCAGCGCGATCACCAGGCCGGCGCTGCGGGCATTCAGGCGCGTAAGGCTGGACACGAACAGGTAGTGCGACAGCCCGGTGCAGAAGATACCCAGCAGCGCCAGCCAGAACCAGTCGAGCGCAGGCACGGCGGGCAGCTGGCCGACCGCGAAGGGCACCATCACCAGCGCAACCACCAGGTTCTGCCAGCATGACACCTGCATCGGGTCCATGCCGGAGGCCGACCGCCGGTTGCTCAACGCCAGCAGCGCAAAGCTCAGGCCCGACAGCAGGCCCCACGCGAGGCCGATGGTGCCCTGGTCGGCCAGGTCGAACGACGGGGTGACCAGCACCAGGCCCGCGGTGACCAGCCCCAGCAGCAGCCATTCGGCCAGGCGGACGCGTTCGCGGAATATCAGGCCTTCAAAGAGGGTGATGAACGCCGGAAAGCTGGCAAAGCCAAGCGTCGCGATGGCGATGCCGCCCACTTTCACGGAAATGAAGAACGTGACCCAGTGCGCGGCAAGCAGCGCGCCGGCGATCACGAGGACGAATAATTGCGCCGGGGTGAGCACGCCCAGGAGCGGCTTGCGCCGCATGCGCGCGAAGATGCCCAGCGCCATGACGGCGAACGCCGCCCTGCCCAACGTGATGACCGCGGCGCTCGCCTGGATCAGTTCGCCAAAGACTCCGGTCAGCCCGAACAGCACGGCGGCGATATGGATGTAGGTGAGGGCGCGGTGTCGGGTCATGCGGCGGAAAAGGCAGAATGCGTCATGGAAGGTGTGCAAATATTTTCGCGGTGAACTTAAAATCATCGCATGAATCGTATTGCCAAGCTTACGGCGCTTCCGCTGGCCTCCGGCCGCGCCGCCGGAATCGCCATGGCCGTGCTTGGCGCGATCCTCTTTTCCGCCAAGGCCATCGTCGTCAAATTCACCTACCGCTACGGCATCGACGCGGTCACCCTGATCGCCTTTCGGATGCTGTTCGCCATGCCGTTCTTCGCGGCGGTGGCCTGGCACCAGTCCCGCCGCGCGGCGCGGGGCGAAATCGTCGTGATGACCACCAAAGAGCGCGTGCAGGTGTGCGTGCTTGGCCTCCTGGGCTATTACCTTTCCAGCTTCCTGGACTTCCTGGGCCTGCGCTACATCACGGCCAGTCTCGAACGCCTGATCCTGTTCCTGTCTCCCTCGCTCGTCGTCCTGTTGTCCGCGATCTGGTTCAAGCGTCCGATCGAGCGCCGGCAATGGCTGGCCATGGTGCTGTCTTACGCCGGCGTGGTGCTGGTGTTCGCGCACGATCTGTCCTTCGGCGGGGGCGGCGAGGTGCTGTTAGGGTCTTTGTTCGTTTTCGGCTCCGCCGCAAGCTATTCTGTGTACCTCATCTGTTCCGGGGAACTGATCAAGCGGATCGGTCCGACGCGGCTGGTGGCGTACGCGATGCTCGTGTCGTGCGTGGCGTGCATCATCCAGTTCTTCGTCGTGCATCCGCCGTCGATGCTGATCCAGCCTGCCGCGGTCTATAAATATTCGATCATCCATGCCACGCTCAACACCGTGGTGCCGGTGTTCATGCTGATGTGGGCGGTCTCGCTGATCGGCGCGCCGACGGCATCGCTGCTGGGCATGGTCGGGCCGGTATCGGTGCTGTTCCTGGCGTCATGGTTCCTGGACGAGCCCATTACGGTGTGGCAGATGGCCGGAACCGTGCTGGTGCTGGCGGGCGTGTTCGCATTGATGGGCGGCGGCGCGGCCCGGCCGGCCGCCAGGCAGGACGACCGGCAATCCCCGCGGTGAACGCTGTGAACGCTGTGGCTCCCCGGGGTAAGGTCGGCATTTTTGGATCAGTTCGCGTTATTTCCAATTTCCAATGAAAGGAGGCCAGCATGGCCAGCAATCTCGTCAAGGCAATTCGTATCGAGCAGCACGGTGGTCCCGAAGTCCTGAAGCTGGTTGAGGTGGAAGTTCCGCCGCCGGCCGCCAACGAAGTCACGATCGAGCAGCACGCTGCCGGGCTGAACTTCATCGATATCTATTACCGCACGGGCTTGTATCCGCATCCGCTGCCGCATGGCCTGGGCTTCGAAGGCGCCGGCGTGGTGACCGCCGTGGGCGCCGACGTCAAGCACCTGAAGAAGGGCGACCGCGTCGCCTACGGCCAGAGCCCCCTGGGCGCGTACGCCCAGGCGCGCAACGTGCCTGCCGCGCAGGTCGTCAAGGTGCCCAAGGGCATCGCGTTCGACGAGGCCGCGGCCTTGATGCTCAAGGGCCTGACGGTGCAGTACCTGTTCCGCCAGACCTATCGTCTGCAGGGCGGCGAGACCATCCTGTTCCATGCCGCGGCCGGCGGCGTCGGGCTGATCGCCTGCCAATGGGCCAAGGCGCTGGGCGTCAAGCTCATCGGCACCGTGTCCAGCCCCGAAAAGGCCGAACTGGCGCGCGCCAACGGCGCCTGGGAAACCATCGATTATTCGCGTGAAAACGTGGTCGAGCGCGTGCTGGAACTGACCGGCGGCAAGAAGGTGCCGGTGGTGTATGACGGCGTGGGCAAGGACACCTGGGAAACCTCGCTGGACTGCATCGAGCCGCGCGGCCTGATGGTCAGCTTCGGCAACGCGTCGGGTCCGGTGGCCGGCGTCAACCTGGCCGTGCTGAACCAGAAGGGCAGCCTGTACGTGACGCGCCCGTCGCTGGGCATCCACGTCAATACGCTGGAAAAACTGCAGTCGGCGTCCGAAGAGCTCTTCGACCTGGTGCTCAAGAAGAAGATCAAGGTTCGCATCGACCAGCGCTACTCGCTGGATCAGGCGGGCGAGGCGCAGACCGCGCTGGCCTCGCGCAAGACGACGGGCGCGACGGTGCTCACGCTGGACTGATCGCCCCATAAGAGAAACGGCGCCCCGCGGGGCGCCGATGCAGGCCTGGAGGACGCGCGGCGCGCGGACTGCCAGGCTTTTTCATTGGCGGCGATGCGCCGCCCGGACAGGCTCAGCGGGCGGTCAGAGCTGTTCCTCGTTGATGAGGTCTTCCTTGCCGTAGAACTTCACGCCGATGTGGATGCGTTCGCGGCCCTGCGCGCGGCGATGGCGGTTGGTGTCGCGCAGCGAATAGACGCAGCCGCAATATTCCTGCTGGTAGAAGTTCTCGCGCTTGCTGATTTCGATCATGCGGGCCGAGCCGCCGCCCTTGCGCCAGTTGTAGGTCCAGTAGACCAGGTCGTCGTAGCGCGCGGCCGCGCGTTCGCCGCAGCCGTTGATCTGGTTCATGTCCTTCCAGCGCGAGATGCCGAGCGAGCTGGTGATGGTGTCGAAACCGTGCTCGTGGGCGTACAGCGCCGTGCGCTCGAAGCGCATGTCGAAGCACGCCGTGCAGCGTTCGCCGCGCTCGGGGGCGTCTTCCATGCCCTTGACGCGTTCGAACCAGTTGTCCATGTCGTAGTCGGCGTCGATGAACTCGATGCCGTGCTTTTCAGCGAAGCGGATGTTCTCCTGCTTGCGGATTTCGTACTCTTTGACCGGATGGATGTTCGGGTTGTAGAAGTAGATCGCGTAATCGATGCCGGAGGCGGTCATGGCCTCCATGACCTCGCCGGAACAGGGGGCGCAGCACGAATGCATCAGCACCTTGCTGCGGCCGGCAGGCAGGTCGAGTTTGGGGCGGACGAGTTCAGACATGGCTGGCAGGCAAAAGCGGAAAAACCCTTATTTTACGACGAGTTGCCGTCAGCCCAGCACCGTGGTCCAGAGTTCGCGCACCGCAGCCCGCTCGGCCTGCAGCTGCTCGGGCGCGACGCGCGCCTTTTCCACGCCCTGCAGGCGCAGCTGATGCTGGACGCGCCGCAGGGTGCGGTAGGCATCGCCCGAGCGCGCCGCCAGCTCCGGCGGGATCAGGCCGGCTTCGCCGGCCAGCCGCAGCAGCGCGATGTTGCCGAGGTTGCGCACCAGCACCGGATGCGTGCCGGCGTGGCACAGCACCAGATACTGCGTGACGAACTCCACGTCGACCATCCCGCCGCGGTCGTGTTTCAGGTCGAATCGGTCGGTGGTGTTCGGATGGCCGGCGTTGATTTTTTCGCGCATCGCCAAGACCTCGTCGCGCAGCGCCGCCGTATCGCGCGGCAGCACCAGGATGTCCTCGCGGATTTTCTCGAAGCGGGCGCCCACGCTGGCGTCGCCGGCGGCAAAGCGCGCCCGGGTGAGCGCCTGGTGTTCCCAGGCCCAGGCGTGCTTGTGCTGGTATTGCTCGAAGGCCTCGAGCGACACCGCGAGCAGTCCCGCGTCGCCGTCGGGCCGCAGGCGCAGGTCAATCTCATAGAGCCGGCCCGACGAGGTCATGGTCGACAGCCAGGACGTCATGCGCCGGCCCAGCTTGGCATAGACCTCGGCAGCGTCCTCTCGCGGGTCGTCGAACAGGAAGACCAGATCCAGGTCCGACGCGTAGCCCAGTTCCTTGCCGCCCAGCTTGCCATAGGCGATGACGGCAAAGTGCGGTTCGGCGCCCTCGACCTTGTTCACGAGCGGCCAGGCGCGGCGGATGGTTTCGGCCAGCAGCAGGTCGGCCAGCGCCGACAACTGGTCCGCCAGCTTTTCGACCGTCAGTTCGCCTTCCAGGTCCTGCGCCAGGAGCTGGAAGCTGGCCTGGCGCTGCACGTCGCGCATCAGATTCATCTGGCGCTCGATGTCCGGGCTGCCGTCCGGCAGGCGGCACGCATCCAGGTCCGATGTCAGCTGGCGGGCGATCTGGGTGAAGTCCAGCGCTTCGAAGAGGGTGCGCCAGTCGATCAGGCTGTCGAGCAGCAGCGGATGCTGCGTCAGGTACTGCGCGGCCCAGGGGCTGGCGGCCACCATCCGCGCCACGCGGGCCAGCGTGTCCGGATACTCGGCAAGCAGCGCGAGGTAGGCGCTGCGCTGCGCGATCTTCTCGATCAGGTCGAAGAGGCGGACCGCGGCGTCGCGCGGCGCCGGCGTCTGCAGGGCGGCGCGCAGGGCGGCCGGCAGCAGGATCTCCATGCGGCGGCGGCTGCTTTCGGGCAGGCTGCGCACGCGGTGGCTGCCGGACAGCGTCTGGGCCCGGCGCAGCAGGTCGTCGGCGTCGTCGCCGAAAGCCTGGCGGATCTGGTCGCTCAGTTCGCTTTCGCTGTCGGGTTCGTCCTGGCCGGACGGCGCGTCGCTGCCCGCGGGGGCCGGCGCGGCGTCCTCCTCGCCCATGCCCACCATGCGGAACACGTTGCGAAAGGTCTGCGACACGAAATCGCGGTGCGCGGCCAGCGTGCTTTCGAAGTCGTCGGGGGCGAAACCCAGCGCCGCGGCCAGGGCGGCGCGCTGGGCTGGGTCCCCGGGCAGCAGATGGGTCTGCTCGTCTTCCCGGTATTGCAGCGCGTGTTCGGTGCGCCGCAGGAAACGATAGGCGTCTTCCAGGCGCCGGGCGTCGTCCTCGGGCACCAGGCCGGCCACGCATTCGGCGTGCAGCGCCTCCAGCAGGCCGCGCTTTTGCAGGGCGGGCATGCGCCCGCCGCGGATGAGCTGCGCCAACTGCACCACGAATTCGATCTCGCGGATGCCGCCGTCGCCCAGCTTGATGTTGTTGGCGCTGTCGATGCCATTGCGCGCCGACGCGCGGCGCTGCCAGTCCTGGCGGATGCGCTCGCGCAGCGCGCGCAGGGCGGCCAGCGCGTCGAAATCGAAGTACTTGCGATAGACGAAGGGCACGCGCAGGCTTTCCAGTTGCGTGGCCTGCGCCGCGCTGTCGCTGCCTTCAAAGGCCTGCGCGGGCATCAGCCGGGCTTTCAGCCAGGCGTAGCGCTCCCATTCGCGGCCCTGGCCGATCAGGTAATGCTCCAGCGCATCGAGACTCCAGGCCAGCGGGCCGGCATCGCCATCGGGGCGCAGGCGCAGGTCGGTGCGGAACACCTGGCCGTTGGCGTCCACCTCGGACAGCACCGGCATCATGCGGCGCGTCAGGCGCCCGTAGAACTCGTGGTGGCTGATGCGGCGGGGGCCGTCGGTTTCGCCTTCCTCGCCATAGAGCATGATGAGGTCGATGTCGGACGACACATTCAATTCGCAGCCGCCCAGCTTGCCCATGCCCACGATCAGCATTTCCTGCGGCTTGCCAGTGGCGGGATCGCGCGGGACGCCGTGCACCGCCGCCAGCTCCGCCGCCACGCTACGGTAGGCGGCTGCCACCGCCATGTCCGCCAGCGTGGTCATGGCGCCGACCACTTCCTCGAGCGCTGCCTGCCCGGCCAGGTCGCGCACGATGAGCACGCTGAAAACGCGTTCGCGCAGCTTGCGCAGCACCATGCGGCACACGTCCACCGGCAGGGTGTCGGACGCGGCGGCGGGGCCGGCGAGTTCGGCTTGCCATTGCGCCATCAGGGCCGGCGTGACGGGTTGCTTCACGGCTTCGGCCAGCCAGGCGGCCAGGTCCGGATGGGCGTCGAGCCGGCGGCGCAGATGGCCGGACCAGGCGAGGGCGGGGGCGAGGGGGGATGGATTCGACATGGTGCAAAGGGCGGCAGACGGATGGACGTGTTTCAGGTATAAGTGGGGACGATACTGCAAGACCTCTCCTCCTGCCCACTGATCCGTGTCTGTTCCAAAAAAAGTGCTCCGCAGCCTATTCTGGGCCGCGCTGATCGTATATGGCGTTGTCGCCATCGGGTTTCTGGGAGTGCGCTATTGGGTCCTCCCGCGGGTGGACCAATGGCGCCCTCAGATCGAAGCCTACGCCAGCCAGGCGTTGGGCGCCCGAGTTACGATCGGCGCGATCGACGCGAATTGGCAGGGGCTCAATCCCAGGCTCGATCTTGCCTCCGTCCAGGTCCACGACGACGAGGCCGGTCCGGTATTGAGCCTGCCGTCCGTGTCCGCGGTGGTGGCCTGGCGCAGCATTCTGTCGCTGTCGCCCACGCTGGTGCGCCTGCGGGTGGAAAGGCCGGAGCTGATCCTGCGGCGGGACCCATCCAATCATTTGTGGGTGGCCGGGCAGGACATCGACCTCAACACCAGCGACCATGCCTCCGACCTGAATCATCCCGGCCTGCGCTGGCTGGCGGCGCAGCGCGAGCTGCTGGTGCGCGACGCCACGCTGCGCTGGCAGGACGAATTGCGCCAGGCGCCCGAGCTGACGCTGGAAGGCGTGGACCTTCTGGTGCGCAACGGCAATCTGTCGCACCGTTTCGTGTTGCAGGCATCGGCGGGCGCCGCGCTCGCCCACAAGCTGGAACTGCGCGGCGAATTCAACCGCAGCCTGTTCGCGACGGACGCCAAAAAGCCGGCCAACTGGAGCGGCCAGCTCTTTGTCCAGGCCGATGACGTGGAGCCGCTGGCCTGGGCGCCCTGGGTGGACGTGCCGCCGGTGGCAGGGCGGCTGGCCGCGCGGGCGTGGTGGCAGTTCGACCATGGCAAGTTCACCACGGTAACGAGCGACGTCGCGATGCGCGGCGTTTCCTGGACGTCCGGACCGGACGGGCCCGCGGTCCAGGGCGGCTCGGGGCAGGTGCGGATGTCGGCGCTGCCCGGCGATTTCGTGCAGATCGATGGCCTGCCGCTGGCGCGCAGCGCGGGCGCGCCGGACGTCGCGGTCAAGGGGGCGCTGCATCAGTTGCGCGTGACGGTGCCGGGTGTTTTCGAAACGCCCACGCTGCTGGCGAACGACCTGGAGCTCGACGCCCGGGTCAAGGGCCCGGATCCGAAAAGCTGGTTCGTGGACGTGGCCCAACTGCGCGTGGCCAACGACGACCTGGACGTGCGCCTGCAGGGCCAATGGCGCCGGGAAGGCAAGACCGCCGCCGGCAGCGCCGACGTGCGCGGCACGATGGTCCGCGGGTCCATGCCGGCCATCCATCGCTATCTGCCGCTGGAGGTCAACGCGGATGCCCGGGAATGGCTGGCGACCGGCCTGCCGGCCGGACAGATGCATTCGGCGGCCATCACCCTCAAGGGCGATCTGGACGACTTTCCGTTTGGCGCCCCGGACGCCGCGGGCGAATTCGTCATCGCGGGGGGGTACTCCGGCGCCAAGGTCGACTACGCGCCAGCCCGGCCGCACAGCAAGGGCTGGCCGATGCTGGAAAACCTGTCGGGCAATTTCCGCATCGACAAGGTGAGCCTGTCGCTGGACAGCGCGGGCGGCGCCGTGGCTCATACGGGTCCCGGTCACACCATCACGCTGGGCGCCGTGAAGGCGTCCATTCCCGACATGGAAAACAACTCGCAGCTCCAGCTCACCGGCGAGACCGCGGGGCCGGTGGCGGCCTATCTGGCCCTGGCCGCGAATTCGCCGCTGGGCGAACTGCTGGACGGCGCGCTGGAAGAGGCGCACGGCACGGGCGACTGGCGCATGCCGCTGGAGCTGAAGGTGCCGCTGCTGCATACGGACGACACGCAGGTGCAGGGGACCATCAGGTTCTCGGACAATTCCTTCACCTTCATGCCCGAGATTCCGCTGCTCAGCCAGATCCACGGCGACCTGGAGTTTTCCGAAAAAGGGGTGCAGACCAAGGGCATCCGGGCGCAATTCCTGGGCGGACCCGTCACCATCCTGGGCGCGCTGGCGAAGGGCTCGGACGTCCTGCGCTTTGACGGCACGTTGACGGGGGAGGGACTGTCGCAGTTGAGCCGGGCCCCCTCGATGTCGCGCTTTTCGGGCCGGGCGGCCTACAAGGGGCGGTTGAGCTACCAGAAGGGCGGCGCCATCGACATTTCGGCCGAATCCGACCTGGTGGGCATGGCGATCGACATGCCGGCGCCGGCGGGCAAGTCCGCCAAGTCCGCCCAGCCGCTGAAGGTGCAATGGGCGCCGGCGCAGGACCGCGGCGCGCGGGACCGGCGCTGGCTGACGGCCAACCTGGGCGAAAACGTGAACGCGCTTTTCGAACGGGATCCGGCCGATCGCTCGGCGTCCTATTTCTCGCGCGGCGCCCTGGGCATCGGGCGGCCGGCCAGCCTGCCGGAGCGCGGGCTGAGCCTGAATGCCAGCCTTCCGGAACTGGACATGGACGGGTGGGAGGCGGTGTCGGACGGATTCAGCGTGGCGCCGGCCAAGGGCCGGGCCCCTTCCAAGCCGATCCTGCCGCAGCCGGAGCGCGTCAGCCTGGCGGCCGGCGTCCTGCGCACCAGCGGCTACACGCTCAATGACCTGACGCTGTACGCGACGCGTCCCGCGCCGGCGCAGTGGCACGTCGACCTGGAATCGCGCCAGGCAGCGGGCACGCTGGCGTGGCGGGAGGCGTCGGGCGCCATTGCGGGGCAGATCACCGCTCGCCTGAAGCACCTGTCGTTCGGCGGAGAGGGCGACGCCAATCAGGCCGACAAGGCGTTGGCGTCGGGCAATGACCTGTCGGACATTCCCGCCATCGACTTGCAGTCCGAACGATTCCTGCTGTATGGCAGGAATCTGGGCGTGCTGCAGGTGACCGGCACCAATCTCGAGCGCGGGCGGCAGTGGCGGCTGGACAAACTGTCCATCACCAATGATTCGGCGGCCTTGAACGCCACGGGCAATTGGCGCCTGGAAGGACCGGATCGCGGCTTGGCCGTCGACGCGGCCCTGAAGCTGGAGAACATCGGCGAGCTCATGAACCGGCTCGGCTTCCAGAACGTCGTGTCCAACGGCAAGGGCACCGTCCAGGGCAAGGCGACCTGGCGCAACCTGCCCTGGACGCACAACATCGCGGACGTCCAGGGCGACGTGATCGTCAGCCTGGACAACGGCCGTTTCATGCACGTGAACTCGCGCACGGCGCGCCTGCTGGAATTGCTGTCGCTGCAATCGCTGCAACGGTTGGCGCGCCTGGACGTCAATCCCACCAACCTGCTGCGCGACGGGTTTCCCTTCGACACCATCCGCGGTCACGTCAAGGTGGCCGACGGCATGCTGACCACCGAGGGCTACAAGATCAACGGGCCGGTCGCCGCCATCGTGCTGGCCGGTGGGGTGAACCTGATCAAGGAGCGCTGGGACCTCAAGGCGGTGGTCATCCCCAACCTGGATGCGAGCGGCGCGGCAATGGTGACCGCGCTGGCCGTCAATCCGCTGATCGGCCTGGGGGCTTTCGTGACGCAGTGGCTGCTCAAGCAGCCGCTCGCGCGCGCGATGACCATGGAATATTCCGTGACGGGCAGTTGGGACGACCCGCGCGTCGAGCCCATCGAAAGCGCCGGCAAGGAGCCGCCCAAGCAGACGCCGCGGCCGGCCGATTCGATGCCGCGCCGGATGCCGGAGTTCATCGAGCATTGAGGCGGTGCGCAAGGGGGGCGGCGGGCCGGACGCTCCCCTGGCAAGATCTTGCGCGCAATGAAAAGCCGCCCATTCAGGGCGGCTGCGGCTGTGGCTGCTGCGGGCGCGGACGGCCTGCTTACTTCTTCTTCATCATGTCGAAGAATTCGGCGTTGGTCTTGGTGGCGCGCATCTTGTCCAGGATGAACTCCATGGACTGGACTTCGTCCATGTCGTGGATGAACTTGCGCAGCACCCACACCTTCTGGAGCAGGTCGGGGGCGATCAGCAGCTCTTCGCGGCGGGTGCCCGACTTGTTCAGGTTGATGGACGGGTAGACGCGCTTTTCGGCCAGGCGGCGCTCGAGGTGGACTTCGGAGTTGCCGGTGCCCTTGAATTCTTCATAGATGACTTCATCCATGCGGCTGCCGGTTTCGATCAGCGCGGTGCCCAGGATGGTCAGCGAGCCGCCTTCCTCCAGGTTGCGCGCGGCGCCGAAGAAGCGCTTGGGGCGCTGCAGGGCGTTGGCGTCCACGCCGCCGGTCAGCACCTTGCCGGAGGCCGGCACGACGGTGTTGTACGCGCGGGCCAGACGGGTGATCGAGTCCAGCAGGATCACGACGTCCTTCTTCATTTCGACCAGGCGCTTGGCCTTTTCGATGACCATTTCGGCCACTTGCACGTGACGGGTGGCGGGCTCGTCGAAGGTGGAGGCCACCACTTCGCCGCGCACCGTGCGCTGCATTTCGGTCACTTCCTCGGGGCGCTCATCGACCAGCAGGACGATCATGACCGCGTCGGGGTAATTGGTGGTGATGGCGTGCGCGATGTGCTGCATCATCACCGTCTTGCCGGACTTGGGGCTGGCGACGATCAGGCCGCGCTGGCCCATGCCGATGGGGGCGAAGACGTCGAGGATGCGGCCGGTGAGGTTTTCCTCGCTCTTGATGTCGCGTTCCAGGCGGATGACGCGGTTCGGGTGCAGCGGCGTCAGGTTCTCGAACATGATGCGATGCTTGATCGCCTCGGGCGCCACGCCGTTGACCTTGTCCACCTTCACCAGCGCGAAATAGCGCTCGCCATCCTTGGGGGTGCGCACTTCGCCTTCGATGGAGTCGCCGGTGTGCAGGTTGAAACGGCGGATCTGCGACGGAGAAATGTAGATGTCGTCGGTGCTGGCCAGATACGAGGTTTCCGGCGAGCGCAGGAAACCGAAGCCGTCGGGCAGGACTTCCAGGACGCCGTCGCCGAAGATCTGCTCGCCTTGCTTGGCGCGCCGCTTCATGATGGCGAACATCAGTTCCTGCTTGCGCAGGCGGTTGGCGTTCTCGATTTCCAGGCCAGCGGCCATTTCGAGCAGCTGCGAGACGTGCAGCGCCTTCAGTTCGTTGAGGTGCATCGCGGTGAGTTTGGGGGAAAAGTAAAGGAGGGCTCTGGCGGCGCGCCACGGACGGGCTCGCGCGGTACTGAATGAGCGCCGCCTCAGCGGCGGCGCCTTCGTTTACAGCACGCGGTTTACAACGCGCCGTCCAGGAATGCGGTGAGTTGCGACTTCGACAGCGCGCCAACCTTGGTGGCGGCCGCCTGGCCGTCTTTAAAGAGCATAAGGGTAGGAATGCCGCGGATGCCGTACTTGGTGGCCGTGCCCTGGTTTTCGTCCACGTTCAGTTTCGCGATCGTCAGGCGACCCGCGTATTCGGTGGCGACTTCTTCCAGGATCGGGGCAATCATCTTGCAGGGGCCGCACCAGGCAGCCCAGTAGTCCACCAGCACCGGCTGGCCGGATTTCAACACATCGGCATCGAAGCTCGCGTCACTGACGTTCTTGATTTGGTCGCTCATGATGGTGATTCTCGGTTCGGCAGCAAAAGGCGCGTTAAGACGCGCCTTGCCGTTGTTCTTGTTTGTGGAATGGGCTCAAGCATACCACTGTCAATAACAACAGGCATACCACTGTTAATAACAACAGGGTTTGCAGGATTTGTGTAGGATGTTGCGGCGCGGCCGTCGCGATCCGGGTCACTGAACCCCGGTGCGCCGGTCGTGACTGTCATCATCCTACCGAAATCGGACTTGGTCAGGTCGTGCGCATCCCACCGGGAGCCGCGCAGAATCTAGGCTTGTCCGTAAAATGTCGGTTTTTTTCCACAGATGTTGGGGATAACTTGGCCACTCCACGTTACAACGAGGCGTCCATCCGCGTCCTGAAGGGGCTGGAGCCCGTGCGCCAGCGCCCGGGCATGTACACCCGCACCGAAAACCCCCTGCACGTCGTGCAGGAGGTCATAGACAACGCCGCAGACGAGGCCCTGGCCGGCTACGGCAAACAGATCCAGGTCACGCTGCACGCCGATGGCAGCGTGTCCGTCGAGGACGACGGGCGCGGCATCCCCGTCGGCCTGCATCCCGAAGAGAACGCGCCCGTCGTCGAACTGGTCTTCACGCGCCTGCACGCGGGCGGCAAGTTCGACAAGGCCGGCGGCGGCGCCTACGCCTTCTCCGGCGGCCTGCACGGCGTGGGCGTGTCCGTCACGAACGCGCTGGCCACCCGTCTGGAAGTCGTCGTCTGGCGGGACAACGCCGTGAGCCGCCTGGTGTTCAAGGGCGGCGACGTCGCCGAACCTCTGGCGCCCTACGACCAGGGCGGCCGCAAGAAGTCCGGCACGCGCGTGCGCGTCTGGCCCGACGCCAAATATTTCGACAGCCCGAACATCCCGCTGGGCGAACTGACGCACCTGCTGCGCAGCAAGGCCGTGCTGCTGCCGGGCGTGAAGGTCTCGCTGGTCAACGAAAAAACCGGGGACACCAAGACCTGGCAGTACCAGGACGGCCTGCGCGGCTACCTGGCCGAGGCCCTGGCCGGCGCGGAGCTGATGGTGCCGTTCTTCGAAGGCGAACAGTACGCTGGCGCCGACCACGAGAACTTCGCCGAAGGCGAGGGCGCCCAATGGGTGGTGGCCTGGACCGAGGACGGCAACGCGGTGCGCGAGTCCTACGTCAACCTCATTCCCACGCCCGCGGGCGGCACCCATGAATCCGGGCTGCGCGAAGGCCTCTTCGGCGCGGTCAAGGGCTTTGCCGAGCTGCACAGCCTGCTGCCCAAGGGCGTGAAGCTGCTGCCCGAAGACGTGTTCGCGCGCGCCAGCTTCGTGTTGTCGGCCAAGGTGCTGGATCCGCAATTCCAGGGCCAGATCAAAGAGCGCTTAAATAGCCGCGACGCCGTGCGTCTGGTTGGCGGTTTCTCCAAGAGCGCGCTGGACCTGTGGCTGCACAGCAACGTCGAATATGGCAAGAAGCTGGCTGAGCTGGCCATCCGTCAGGCGCAGGCGCGCCAACGGTCGGCGCAAAAGGTCGAAAAGCGCAAGAGCTCGGGCGTGGCTGTGCTGCCCGGCAAGCTGACCGACTGCGAATCCAGCGACGCGACCCGCACGGAAGTGTTCCTGGTCGAGGGCGACTCGGCCGGCGGCTCGGCCAAGATGGGACGCGACAAGGAGTTCCAGGCCATCCTGCCGCTGCGCGGCAAGGTGCTGAACTCCTGGGAGGTCGATCGCGACCGTCTCTTCGCCAACAATGAAATCCACGACATCTCGGTCGCCATCGGCGTGGACCCCCACGGTCCCGGCGATACCCCCGACCTGTCCGGCCTGCGCTATGGCCGCATCTGCATCCTGTCCGACGCGGACGTCGACGGCTCGCACATCCAGGTGCTGCTGCTGACGCTCTTCTACAAGCACTTCCCCAAGCTGGTCGAGGCGGGCAACGTCTACGTCGCCAAGCCGCCGCTGTTCCGCCTGGACGTGCCGGCCCAGGGCAAGCGCCCCGCCCGCAAGATCTACTGTCTTGACGAAGGCGAACTCGAGGCCGCACAGGACAAGCTGCGCAAGGAAGGCGTGCGCGAAGGCGCCTGGTCGGTCAGCCGGTTCAAGGGCCTGGGCGAAATGAATCCCGAGCAGCTCTGGGAAACCACCATGAACCCCGACACGCGCCGCCTGCTGCCGGTGGGCTACGGCGACCAGACGCCCGATGACACCACCCGCATGTTCGACATGCTGATGGGCAAGGGCGAATCCTCGCAACGCCGCGCGTGGATCGAGGAAAAGGGCAACCTGGCGGAGCTCGACATCTGATGACGCCGTCCGCGCCCGGGCAAGCCCGCATGGTCGTCGACCTGACCGCCGACGACTACGCGGATTTTGCCGCCTATGTGTACAAGCGGCCGGAACTGCGCCGCCGCCGTTACCGGTCCCATCTGCGCTTTGCGATCCTGATGATCGTGGCCCTGCTTGCCTACCTGATGTGGCAGACCTGGGACGGCAAAGGGCCCAATTGGGGCCTGCTGCTGCCGGTGTACTTCCAGGGGCTGGCGGTGGGGCTGGGCATCCTTGCCTTGCTGGCGCTGTCCTATGAATACCTGCTGCCCGGCCTCGTGAGGATGAACACGCGCCGCATGCTGGCCAGGCAGCCCGACACGCTGTATCTCGGCCGGCACGAGCTGGACTTCGGCCCCGAGGGCGTCACGGACACCACCGCCACCGCCTCCGGGCGCATGGACTGGACCGACGTGCGCCGGGTCGAGGAAACCCCGGAACACCTGTACGTCATCCTCGGCACCCTGCAGGGCGTGATTATTCCCAAGCGCGGGCAGGACGCCGCCACGCTGCAGGCGGTGCGCGCCCAATTGCGCGCGCACGTCGCCGACACGCAGCTCATGGCCGCGTCCGCCTGAGGCGCATTGGCGCCGTTTCGATGAAATTGTCTACCTGAAACCATCATGACCGACAGCAATCAACCCGGCCTGTTCGACTCCAACCCGCCCGGCGGCGATGGCGATGACAACGCCGCCATCACGCTGGCGCGCTACGCGGAGCAGGCCTATCTGGACTATGCGGTGTCCGTGGTGCGCGGCCGCGCCTTGCCCGACGTGGGCGACGGACAAAAGCCCGTCCAGCGCCGCATTCTTTTCGCCATGCAGGCGATGGGACTGGGCGCCGGCGCCAAGCCCGTGAAGTCCGCGCGCGTCGTCGGCGACGTGCTGGGCAAATACCATCCGCACGGCGACCAGGCCGCGTACGACGCCATGGTGCGCATGGCGCAGAATTTTTCGCTGCGCTATCCCCTGATCGACGGCCAGGGCAACTTCGGCTCGCGTGACGGCGACAACGCCGCCGCCATGCGTTACACGGAAGCGCGCCTGACCCCCATCGCCAAGCTGCTGCTCGACGAGCTGGACGAAGGCACCGTCGATTTCGTGCCCAACTACGACGGCAGCCAGCAAGAGCCGCAGATGCTGCCCGCGCGGCTGCCGGTGATGCTGCTCAACGGCGCCTCGGGCATTGCCGTGGGCATGGCCACCGAGATCCCGCCGCACAACCTGCGTGAAGTCGCCCAGGCGTGCGTGGCGCTCATCAAGCAGCCGCAGTTGCCGGACGAGGAACTGTACGCAATGATCCCCGGCCCGGACTTCGCGGGCGGCGGCCAGATCATCACGCCGGCGGCCGACATCGCGCAGATCTACGGCGGCGGCCGCGGGTCGCTCAAGGTGCGCGCGCGCTGGCAATTCGAGGAACTGGCGCGCGGCCAGTGGCAGCTCGTGGTCAACGAACTGCCGCCCGGCACCTCCTGCCAGAAGGTGCTGGAAGAAATCGAGGAAATCACCAACCCCAAGGTCAAGACGGGCAAGAAGAGCCTGACGCCCGAGCAGACGCAGTCCAAGGCCGTCATGCTCAACCTGCTGGACGCCGTGCGCGACGAGTCCGGCAAGGACGCTGCGGTGCGCCTGGTCTTCGAACCCAAGACCTCGCGCGTGGACCGCGACGAGTTCGTCAACACGCTGCTGGCGCAGACCAGCATGGAAGGCAGTTCGTCCGTCAACCTGGTGTGCATCGGCACCGATGGCCGGCCGCGCCAGAAGGGCTTGCGCGACATCCTGGTCGAATGGCTGGCGTTCCGCACCAACACGGTGGTGCGCCGCACGCGCTTCCGCCTGGACAAGGTCATCGACCGGATCCATGTGCTGGAAGGGCGCATGGTGGTCTACCTGAACGTGGACGAGGTCATCCAAACCATCCGCGAATCCGACGAGCCGCGCGCCGCGCTGATGGAACGCTTCAAGCTGTCCGAGCGCCAGGCCGAGGACATCCTCGAAATGCGCCTGCGCCAGCTCGCGCGCCTGGAAGGCTTCAAGATCGAACAGGAGCTGGCCGACAAGCGCAAGGAACAGGTTTCCCTGCAGGAGCTGCTGGACAACCCCACGACGCTCAAGCGCCTGCTGATCAAGGAAATCGAGGCCGACGCCAAGCAGTACGGCGACGACCGTCGCACCCTGATCGAGACCGCCGAGCGCGCCGTGCTCGAAACCAAGGTGCTGGACGAGCCGGTCACCGTGATCGTCTCGCAGAAGGGCTGGCTGCGCGCCCGTCAGGGCCACGGCCACGATGCCGCGCAATTCGGCTTCAAGCAGGGCGATGACCTCTACGGCGCTTTCGAGTGCCGCACCACCGACACCCTGATCGCGGTGGGCGACAATGGCCGGGTCTATTCGGTCCCGGTGTCCGGCCTGCCGTCCGCGCGCGGCGACGGCCAGCCGGTCACCACCATGATCGACCTCGAATCCGGCACGCGTATCGTCCATACGATCGCGGCAGCCAGCGACAGCCGCTGGCTGCTGGCCACGCGCGGCGGCTATGGCTTCGCGGCCAAGCTGTCGGACATGGTCAGCCGCCAGCGGGCGGGCAAGCAGTTCATCACGCTCGAAGAGGGCGACGAACTGCTGCGTCCGGTGCCGCTGTTTGCGGGCGCCGTGCAACTGGCGCTGCTGTCGCAGAAGGGCAAGTTCCTGGTGTTCGGGCTGGACGAGGTCAAGTCGCTGTCTGGCGGCGGACGCGGCACCATCCTGATGGGGCTGGACGGCGCGGACAAGCTCGACCAGACCGTGCCCATCGGTCCGCTGGGATTGCGCGCCACGGGCATCTACCGCAACAAGATGACCGAGGACATCCTGGTCGGCGCCGCGCTGGCGGTGTATGTCGGCAAGCGCGCGCGCAAGGGCCGGGCGCTGGACGTGCGGCCCAAGCAGCCGCTGCTGTCCCCGGTGCTGGGTTGAACCGGGCGCGCCGCCTGATACCTGAGCCGGCAGGCGGCGCGCGCCCCTTGCGCCGCCCTCGCCATCAAGGGCAGGCATGAGCGGCGCGGCTGCTCGCCAGCCCAGGCTCGCGCATGTGGATGCCCTGCGCGGCTTTGCGCTCTTTGGCATCCTCGTCGTTAATATCGGCGTGCTCGCGTTTCCGTTCTACGGCGCGGGCGTGCCGGACCCGGCCTGGTCCAGTCCGGTGGACGTGACCGTCCGCTGGTTCGTTGCCTGGCTGTTCGAGACCAAGTTCTACCTGCTGTTCTCCTTCCTGTTCGGCTACAGCTTCACGCTGCAGATGGCGGCGGCGGAACACGCCGGCGCGGCGTTCGCGCCGCGTTTCCTGCGCCGGCTTGTCGGATTGGCCGTGCTGGGCCTGGCCCACGCGATCCTCTTCTACCAGGGCGACATCCTGGTGACCTACGCCTTGCTGGGCCTGGCGCTGCTGCTATGCCGGCGCATGGACCCGGGCCGCGCGCTGCGCCGCGCCCTGTGGCTGATCGCGCTGGCGTCGGCGGCGTGGGTGATCCTGGGCGCGTTGAGCCTGTTGGGGCCCGCGCCGGTGGACTATGGCGCGCAATACAAGGCCGAGGCGCTGGCCTCGATCCAGGCATACCGCGGCACCGTCGGCACCACGATCGCGCAACACATCAAAGAGCTCTCCGAGACCGTCTGGTTCACGTTGCTGTTCGTGCAGGGGCCGTTCGCCTTTGCCATGTTCCTGGCGGGCTACGCGCTGGGCCGGCGCAATGCGCTGGCGGATCCCTGGCGGTCGCCCCGCGCGCTGGGGCTTTTGTGCGCGCTGGGCCTGTTGCCCGGGCTGGCGGGGGCCGCGGCCTACGCGACCAGCGCCTTGCCCCAGGCCCGCGTGGTGTGGGAACTGCCCGGGCTGGCCGTGGGCCTTTTCACCGCGCCGTTACTGAGCCTTTCCTACGCCGCCGCGTTCCTGCTCGCGCTGCGCACGGGCCCGGGCCGGCGCCTGGGCGAGTGGCTGGCGCCGGCGGGCCGCATGGCCCTGAGCAATTACCTGATGCAGTCCGTGGTCTGCGCCTGGCTTTTCACGGCCTGGGGGCTGCGCCTGTACGCCGCCGTCTCGCCGCTGGCTGCGTTTGTCATCGCCGTCGCGATCTTCGCCGTGCAGATGCCGCTGTCCGCCTGGTGGCTGCGCCGGCACGCCTACGGCCCCGTGGAGTGGTTCCTGCGCGCGCTCACCATCGGCGCGTGGCCGGCCTGGCGGCGCGCGCAGGGTTGACAGCCTAGACCGCCCGGGTGCGCAACCGGCCTTGCGGCTTGCCGCCGTCGCGCCGGCCTTGCCAGGCCCACATGCCGGCCAGCAACGCCATCGCGGGCAGGTAGACCCAGAAATCGGACCAGCGGTGCGGGTTGGGCGCCTTCACGCTGACCACGTCCCATCCCTGTTCCCAGCCTGCGCGTTGCGCGCGGCTGCCGAAGCGCACCCCGCCGATCTGGATCTGGTCGCCCAGGCGCATCAGCGTCAAGCCGGCTTCGGCCAGCCGCTTGCGCCCGGCGTCGGCGCCGTCGCCGCCCGCTTCAAGCGCGGGCAGGGCGACCGCCACCGTCTTGGTCAACTCGTCGCCTTCCAGGTTGAGACCCTTGAGCACCACGGTCAGCCGGCCGTTGTCGGGCAGGGCGGCTGCCGTGGCCTGGATCTCGGACGCCGGGCGGTTTTCATGGCTGGGCGCGAAATGGTCCATGAACCAGTCGGGCCGAAACAGCATGAACGTGACCAACAGCAGCACGGCGACTTCCGCCAGGGTGCAGCGGACCCTGAACCATCGCATGGTGGCGGCGGCGAAGGTCAGCGACGCCAGCGTGGCGCCCGCGACCACCAGCGCCAGCTCCCAGCCGTAGTTCACGTCGATCAGCAGCAGCGTGGGGTTGAAGACGAACATGAACGGCAGGATGGCCGTGCGCGCCGCGTAGGTGACGCCCTGGATGCCCGTTTTGATCGGGTCCTCGCCGGAGATGGCGGCGGCCGCGAAGGTGGCCAGCCCTACCGGCGGCGTGATGTCGGCCATGATGCCGTAATAGAACACGAACATGTGCACGGCGATCAGCGGAATGACCAGGCCGTTCTGCGCGCCCAACTCCACCACCACGGGCGCCATCAGGGTCGCCATCAGGATGTAATTGGCCGTCGTGGGCATGCCCAGTCCCAAGACCAGGCAGACCGCCGCGGTGAAGATCAGCATCAGCAGCACATTGCCCATCGACACCAGTTCGACGAAGGCCGTCATGCGCAGGCCCAGCCCGGTCAGCGTGATGGCGCCGACGATCAGCCCGGCGGTGCCGCAGGCGATGGCGATGCCGATCATGTTGCGCGCGCCGTCCTGCAGGCCCCCGACGGCGTCGCGCCAACCCTGGCGCCAGGCGGGCGCGGCCGGCTGCTTGCGAAACCAGGCCAGGATCGGACGCTGCGTGACCATCTGGAACAGCATCGCCATCGCCGCCCAGAAGGCCGACAGGCCGGCCGACAACTGCTCCACGCTGAGGCACCAGACCAGGATGCCGATCGGAATCAGGAAGTACAGGCCGGCGCGCACCGTGGGCCACGGCTGGGGGCGCACGGGATGATTGATGTCGATGTCCTGCGGCAAGTCGGGGTGGCGGGCGGCCACGCGCAGCAGCCACACGTAAAGGACCGCCAGGAGGGCCAGCAGGATCGGCGTCGCCGCCTGCCCGGCCAGCGCCTGCACGCCCGTGCCGATTCCGTAGACCGCGCCCATCACGAGCAGCGTGCCGCTGATGCCCATGCCCCAACCCGCCAGCTTTTGCAGCGGCGTGCGGGCGGGGCCCGACGCCATCATCGGCTGGATGCCCAGCTTCAGCGCTTCCAGGTGGACGATGTAGAAGAGCGCGACGTACGAAATCGCGGCGGGCAGGATGGCGTGGCGGATGATGTCGGCATAGGGGATGCCCACGTACTCGATCATCAGGAACGCGGCAGCGCCCATGACGGGCGGCATGATCTGGCCATTGACCGAGGACGCCGTTTCGATCGCGCCGGCGCGCACGCCGCCATAGCCCGCCTTCTTCATGAGCGGGATGGTGAAGATGCCGCCGGTCACCACGTTGGCGACGGACGATGCGGACACCAGGCCGTTGACCGCCGAGGACATGACCGCCACCTTGGCAGGCCCGCCGCGCAGGTGGCCCAACAGCGCGAACGACACCTGCATCATGTAGTTGCCGGCGCCGCACTTGTCGAGCATGGAGCCCAGCAGCACGAAGATGAAGATGTACGACACCGATACGCCTAGCGCCACGCCGTAGACGCCTTCGGTGGTGAGCCACATGTGCGACATCAGCCGTTCGAGCGATGCGCCGCGGTGGGCCAGCACGTCGGGCAGCCACGGACCCGCCAGCGCATAGGCCACGAACACCAGGCCCAGCACCGTCATGGGCAGGCCCAGCGCCCGGCGGGTCACTTCCAGCAGCAGCGCGAGGCCGATCACGGCGGTGCCCACGTCCAGCGGCGTCGGCTGGCCGGGCCGGGCCGCCAGCTCGTTGTAGAAGACATAAAGATAGCTGCCGCAAAAGCCCGCCGCCAGGGCCAGCACCCAGTCATACCAGGGCATGCGGTCGCGGGCCGAGCGCTTGCTGGCCGGATAGGCGAGATAGCCCAGGAACATGGCGGTGCCCAGGTGCAGCGCGCGCGCCTCGGTGTCGTTGAAGATGCCCCAGTTCAGCGAAAACGGGATCGGCGAGGCGTACCAGAGCTGGAAGAAGGACCAGAGCAGCGCGCCGGCGGCCAGCGTGGCGCCGGCCATGCCGCGCGCGTCGCGGCCGCCGCGGTCCGCGTCGGCGACCAGCTGTTCCAGGTTCGGGGTCGGCGTGTGCGACTCGTTTGTCATGAAATTCCCCTGCGTATCGTGGCGCGCGCCGACGCGTTGGCGCGCGATGAGCCGCCCCGCGCGCCAGGCGCGCGCAAGGACGGCGCTCGCGGCCCGAGGCGGATGCCCCCGGGGCCGCAGGCGCGGCTGCGACGGGCCTTAGAGCAGGCCCTTTTCCTTGAAGTACTTCGCGGCGCCCGGATGCAGGGGCGCGGACAGGCCGTTCTTCACCATGTCGGCGGCCTTCAGGTTGGCGAAGGCGGGATGCAGCTTCTTGAAATCTTCGAAGTTGTCGAAGACGGCCTTGACCACGATGTAGACCGTGGCCTCGGGCACGTCGGCCGAGGTGACGAAGGTGGCGGTGACGCCGTAGGTCTGGGTCGCTTGCGGATTGCCCGGATACAGCCCGGCCGGAATCGTTGCGTGGGCGTAGTAGGGGTACTTTTCAACCAGCTTGTCCACGGCCGGGCCGGTCAACGGCACGAGCTTCGCGCCGCAGCTCGTCGTGGGATCCTGGATGTTGGCGGACGGGTGGCCCACGCCATAGAAGAAGCCGTCGATCTTGCCGTCGCACAGCGCCGAGCCATGCTCGTCCGGGCGCAGCTCCGACGCGAGCGAGAAATCCTTCATCGTCCAGCCCATCGTGGCCAGCAGCTCTTCCATCGACGCGCGCGTGCCCGATCCCGGATTGCCCACGTTGAACCGCTTGCCCTTGAAATCTTCGAATCCCTTGATGTTGGACTCTTTGCGCGCCACGACGGTGAATGGCTCGGGATGGATCGAAAAGACCGAGCGCAGCTTGGTGAAGGGGCCCGCCTGCTTGAACTGGCCTTCACCGTTGTAGGCATTGAAGCCGACGTCCGATTGCACGACCCCCAGGTCAAGCTCGCCGGCCTTGATCGTGTTGGCATTGAAGACCGAACCGCCGGTCGATTCGACCGAGCAGCGGATGCCGTGGTTGGCGCGGTCCTTGTTGACCAGGCGGCAGATGGCGCCGCCCGCCGCATAGTAGACGCCGGTGACGCCGCCGGTGCCGATGCTGACGAACTTCTGCTGGGCGGCGGCCGGAGCCGGCGCCGTGGACAGCAATGCCGTTGCCAGGCCCGCCGCGGCGAGTGTCCAGGCATTGCGATGGCCCAAGGGGTGTTTGAAAGACCTGGTCATGCAAACTCCTTTTGGGGGTTTTCCCCGTGTGATTGCCGGTCTGTGCCGGCGGTGTTGGCAGCCCGCGAGCCGCGGATTGCCCTGTGCTGAATCATCACGTGCCCGCTGTCGGCGGGCGGCGCGCGCGGAACCCGCCGTCGCGCGCGCAGGCGGCGCCTAGGCGCCGGACTGGGCTATCGCCGCGTCGATCGCGCCGGCGAGCCTTTCCGTCAGTTGGTCCAGTTCATCGTCGGAAATGATGAAGGGGGGCGCGAGCAGCACGTGGTCGCCCTGGCGGCCGTCGATGGTGCCGCCCATCGGATACACCATCAGGCCGCGGGCCATGGCTTCGCGCTTGACGCGCGCGTGCAGCGCCAACGCCGGGTCGAAGGTCTGCTTGGTGGCGCGGTCCCGCACGAGTTCCACCCCCATGAACAGGCCGCGTCCGCGGATATCACCCACGTGGGGATGGTTGCCCAGCGCGGCTTCCAGCCGTTGCCGCAGGCCGGCGCCCTGGATGCGCACCCGTTCGAGCAGGTTGTCGCGGCGGATCACGTCCTGGACCGCCAGCGAGGCCGCGCAGGCTGTCGCATGGCCCAGGTAGGTATGGCCGTGCTGGAAGAAGCCGCTGCCCTGCTGCATGGCGTCGACGATGCGACCCTGCGCCATGACCGCGCCGATCGGCTGGTAGCCGCCGCCCAGGCCCTTGGCGATGGTGATGAGGTCTGGCGTCACATCCTCCTGTTCGACGGCATACAGCGTGCCAGTGCGGCCCATGCCGCACATCACCTCGTCGGCGATGAGCAGCACGCCGTGGCGGTCGCAGACCTCGCGGATGCGTGGAAAGTAGCCGGGCACCGGCGTCACGGCGCCGGCGGTCGCGCCGACCACCGGTTCGGCCACGAACGCCATCACGCTGTCGGGCCCCAGCCGCTGGATCGTTTCCTCCAGCTCCTGCGCCAGCCGTTCGCCGTATTGTTCGGCGCTTTCGTTGTCGCGCTGGTCGCGGTAGGCGTAGCAGGGCGACACGTGCGCCACGTCGATCAGCAGCGGCGCGAACTGCGCGCGGCGCCACGCATTGCCGCCGACCGCCAGGGCGCCGAGCGTGTTGCCGTGATAGCTCTGCCGGCGCGCGATGATGTGCCGGCGCTGCGGCTGGCCGATTTCCACGAAATACTGGCGCGCCATCTTCAAGGCCGCTTCCACGGCTTCGGAGCCGCCGGAGACGAAGTAGGCGTGTGAGGTGCCCGCCGGCGCATCCGCCACCAGGCGGTCGGCCAGTCGTTCGGCGACGTCGGTCGTGAAAAAGCCGGTATGGGCGTAGGCCAGCGCATCGATCTGGGCATGCATGGCGGCCTGCACGTCCGGGTGATTGTGACCCAGGCAGGACACCGCGGCGCCGCCCGAGCCGTCGAGATAGGCGCGGCCAGCGCTGTCATGGATCCAGACGCCCTGTCCGCGCACGGCGACGGGAGGGGTTTGGCGTAGGGAACGATGCAGGACGTGTGTCTGGCTCATGCTGCGGTTTTCCATGGATCAAGGGTTGAGAACGGCTGCGGCCCCGGGCCTCAGCCGGGCCGGCGCGCAGGCGCGCCGCTCCAGTAGACGTTGTCCGCGCGCAGGCGCGCCTCCACCTCGGTCAGGCGGTTCAGGACCGCATCGCCGCCGCGCGCGGTCAGCCGGGCGATCAGGTGTTCAGCCAGTCCCAGCAGGCCCGCGGTGGTGTGGAAAAACGAGCCCGGGCCCTGGCGCGCCGGGCGCGCCTGCACGCCGTCGCGGTCGGGCGGCGCAAAGCGCAGCGTGTGGCGCGCGTCCACGGCCAGCGGCGAGAGCGGGTCGTCGGTCAACGCCACGAGGGCGACGCCGCGCTGCGCCGCCTGGCGCGCGAGCTGGACCGTCGCGGTGGGGTAGGGCGCCTGCGAGATGACGATCAGCGCATCTTCCGGACCGAGGTTGTCGGTCTGCTCCGCGGGCGCGCCGCCCAGTCCGTCGATGAGGACGCTGTTGCGCCGCACAAGCTGGTAGGCGTAGCGCATCTGGAATGCGATGCCGAAGGCCGAGCGCGTCCCCAGGAATCCGACCTGGCGGGCTTCGAGCAGCGTTTGCACCGCTGCGTCGAACGCCGCGGGCGGGTTCAGCGTGCACACCGAGGACATGGCCTGGACCTGGTAGTCGGTCAGGACATCGGGACCAGGTTCGGCGGGGTCGCCCGCCGCGGCCTGCAACGCGGCGGCGCGGTCGCGCAGGCCGGGCTGTCCGTGCCCCACCAGCGCCTGTTGAAAGGGTTGGCGGAAGTCTTCGTAGCTGGCGTAGCCGACCGCGCGCGCCAGTCGCAGCATCGTGGCCGGCGCCACGCCCAGCGCCTGCGCCTGGCGCCGCATCGACCACAGGCCTACCTCCGCGGGATGCGCCACCACCCAATGCGCCGCCCGCTGCAACTCGGGGGGCAATTGCTCCAGCTTTTCCTGAAGTGTGGCGAGCAGGGATGACGGCAGGGACATGAGGGCGGGGAGGGGGGCGTTAAAAAAACATATGATAAATAAAACCAATGAAACAAAACATATGTTTTTTATAGGGGCTTCCCCGTGCTGCGCTGCGTCCGGCCCCCGGTCGCGGCAGCCCGACACCCCCCCGGCACCCCATAAGTGCGGCCATACTGCAGCGATCCTCGGCAAATCCGCGTTCATTTATTTACATCGTGCGGCGCCTTTTTGTTTGACTCGAATTAATCGGGCGCATATCATTCGTGTTGAAATTATTTTGTCCGAACCACCCGCAACCATGACTGACGCCGCGAAAACCGAAACCTCACAGCAGTACGACCTGCGCATTTTGCGAGCCCTGCGCCGCATCACGCGTTCGATCGCCCTGCATTCGCGCCAGTTGTCCGCGGTCAGCCACATCACCGCGCCGCAATTGATGTGCCTGCGCACGGTGATCGCCAACGGGCCCATGACGGCCACGGCGATCAGCCGCGAGATGCACGTCAGTCCCAGCACCGTGGTCGGCATCCTGGATCGCCTTGAAGACAAGGCCTTGATCCGCCGCGAGCGCGGTCGTGAAGACCGCCGCATCGTGTTCGTCACCGCCACCGAGGCGGGACGTGAATTGGCGCAAGGCGCGCCGTCGCCGCTGCAAAAGCACCTGGCCGACGCGCTCAACGCCTTGCCGGAATTGGAACAGGCCACCATCACCCTGTCCCTGGAGCGCATCGTGGCGCTCATGGAACAGGATGGTCAGGCCGCAGTCGACACGCATGGCGACGTGTCGTCGCCCATCCTTGAAGTGCCCACGGGCGGGGCACCACCAGAATCGGGAATCGTTGCATGAAGAAAAACGAACTGGACACCCCCACACTCTCAAGTGCCGTGGCGCCGGCAGTCAGCGCGCAGACCCACACCATGCGTCTGCCCGACCGCAAAGACGGCGCCGCCATCCACCGCCTCATTTCCGAGTGCCCGCCACTCGACCTGAATTCCCTCTACGCGTACCTGCTCCTGTGCGAGCACTTTCGCGACACCTGCGTCCTGGCTGAAAGCGCCGGGGGACGCATCAATGGTTTTATTTCCGCTTATGTGGACCCGTCCCGTCCAGACGTCCTGTTCGTCTGGCAGGTTGCGGTGCACGCCCGCGCTCGCGGCCATCGCCTTGGCCGCGCCATGCTCCGGGAACTCTTGCAGCGCAAGAACCTGGCGCATGTCCGCTATCTTGAAACCACGGTGGGGCCTGACAACCAGGCTTCGCGCCGCACCTTCGCCGGCCTGGCCGCCGAGGTGGGCGCCCACGTCTCCGAGCAGCCGTTCTTCGACCGGCAACTCTTCGGCGGCGCGGATCACGACGACGAGATGCTGTTGAGGATAGGTCCGTTCACTTTGCCGTCCCCCTAGGGACGCAGCAAGCCGGTCGGGCTTATCGATTTACCGGGATGGTTCACACCGTCCGGATGCGCCTGCCGCACCCGGAGGGGAGCTGGCCGTCTGTCAATTTATGAGATGAAAAGGGAGGATTAATCATGGACTTGAAGATCTTTGACCGTATGGAGTCTGAAGTGCGGGGCTACATTCGGTCGTTTCCCGTGATATTCAATCAGGCCCGGGGCTCGACGCTCATCGATGAGGATGGCGCCGAATACATCGACTTCTTCAGCGGCGCAGGCACGCTGAACTACGGCCACAACAATCCTGTTCTCAAGGAAAAGCTGCTGGAGTATGTGCAGGCGGACGGCGTCGTCCATGGCCTGGACATGGCCACCAGCGCGAAGAAGCGTTTCCTTGAGACGGTGGATCGCGTGCTGCTCAAGCCGCGCAACTGGCAGTACACGCTGCAATTCACCGGCCCGACTGGCACCAACGCCGTCGAAGCCGCGCTGAAGATCGCGCGCCAGGTCAAGGGCCGTCCCAATGTGATCTCGTTCACGCACGGTTTTCACGGCGTCACCGGCGGCTCGCTGGCCGCCACGGCCAACATGAAGTTTCGCGACGCCGCCGGCTACGCGCTGGGCAACACGACGTTCATGCCCTACGACGGATACTTCGGTCCGGACGTGGACACCATGTCGTACCTGGAACGCATGCTGGAAGATCCGAGCAGCGGCCTGGACAAGCCGGCCGCCGTCATCGTGGAAACGGTGCAGGGCGAAGGCGGCGTCAACGTGGCCACGCTGCGCTGGTTGAAAGAGCTGGAAAAGCTGTGCAAGCGGCACGACATGCTGCTGATCGTGGACGACATCCAGGTCGGCTGCGGCCGCACCGGCACGTTCTTCAGCTTCGAGGCCGCCGGCATCCGTCCCGACATCATCACGCTGTCGAAGTCGCTCTCCGGCTTCGGCCTGCCGATGTCCCTGGTGCTGATGAAGCCCGAGCTGGACATCTGGAAACCGGGCGCCCACAGCGGCACGTTCCGCGGCAACAACCTTGCCTTCGTCACCGCGACCCAGGCGCTGGAAACCTACTGGACCAACACCGCGTTCACCGCCGACATCCAGCGCAAGGAGCGCCTGGTGGGCGACTGGCTCGAGAACCTGGTGCACAGCTATCCCAACGCCGGCCTGTCGGCGCGCGGCCGCGGCCTGATCCAGGGCCTGGTGTCCAACACCACCCCGGCGCTGTCCAACCGCATTGCCCAATGCGCGTTCAAGAAGGGCGTCGTGATCGAAACCTCGGGCGCGCATGACGAAGTGCTCAAGCTGCTGCCCGCGCTGACGATCGAGGAAGACCTGCTGGCCAAGGGCCTGGATCTGATCGAGGCCAGCGTGGCCGAAGCGCTGGCCGATGAGGGGCAGTCTGCCCGCATCCTGAAATTTGGAGGAAAACGTCAATGATCGTACGCAATGTCAAAGATGTGATCGGCACCGCCGACGAAGTCCGCACCGACACCTGGGTCAGCCGCCGCGTGCTGCTCAAGAAGGATGGCATGGGCTTTTCTTTCCATGAGACCACCATTTTTCCGGGCGGCCGCACGCACATCCACTACAAGAACCACCTTGAAGCGGTGTGGTGCATCGAGGGCGACGGTTCGATCGAGACCATTGCCGACGGCAAAAAGTATGAACTGGGCCCCGGCGTGGTCTACGCGCTGAACGAACACGACGAGCACTGGCTGTGCGGCGGCAAGGAGCCGCTGCGCGTCATCTGCGTCTTCAATCCGCCGCTGACCGGCCAGGAAGTGCACGACGAGCATGGTGTCTACGCGCTACCCGATGCCGTCGCGGCCTGAAAATAGGAGGTTCGCATGATCTCACCCGCGAAGGATCCGTACGCCTCCCGTACGGATCGTGGTTCCGCCATCATTTCCCGCCAGGATCCCGTCGTCTATGAAGACGGCAAGTACGCCAGCGCGCTGTCCGACGAGCAGGTCGGCCAGTATGACCGCGACGGCTTCCTGCTGCTGGAAAACCTGTTCTCGGAAGCCGAAGTGCGCGCCCTGTCGGCCGAGGTCGAGCGCATGACGCGTGATCCGTCGATCGTGCGCCGCGAAGAGGCCATCACCGAGCCGGGCAGCAACGCCGTGCGTTCCATCTTCATGGTGCACGTGCTCAACCCCATGCTGGCCCGCCTGGTGCGCGATCCGCGCCTGGTCAACGTGGCGCGCCAGATCCTCGGTTCCGAGGTCTACATCCACCAGTCGCGCGCCAACATGAAGCCGGGCTTCAAGGGCAAGGAGTTCTACTGGCATTCGGACTTCGAGACCTGGCACGTCGAGGACGGCATGCCCTCGATGCGCGCGCTCAGCTGCTCGGTGCTGCTGACCGACAACAACGAGTGCAATGGCCCCCTGATGCTGGTGCCGGGCTCGCACCGCCAGTTCATCTCGTGCGTCGGCGAGACGCCGAACGAGCACTACAAGCAATCGCTGAAGAAGCAGGAATACGGCGTGCCGGATCCTGTCAGCCTGCAACTGCTGGTGGAGCAGGGCGGCATTCGCACGATGACGGCCAAGGCCGGCTCCGTGGTGTTCTTCGACTGCAACACGATGCATGGTTCGAACAGCAACATTTCGCCGTGGCCGCGCGCCAATGTCTTCATGGTCTACAACAGCATGGAGAACACCCTGAACCCGCCCAAGTATGGGCTGACCCCGCGTCCCGAGCACATCGCGACGCGCAAGGGATTCAAGGCGGTCACGCCGCTGGATGCGTTGAAGCTGGTTGGCGGTTGAGCATCCGCCGTCCACACCTGGCCCGGGCCCGTCCCGGGCCTTTTTTTTGTCTCTTGCCGGCGGCCCGGCGCGCCGCATTTCTTGTATTCTCTGCGGCATTCGCAACCCGTTGAGCCATCGCCGCCATGTCTGCCCGTATCCTCAGCCTGCACATCTATCCCGTCAAATCCTGCGCGGGCATCGACCTGACCGAATCTCCCATCGACCGCGCGGGCCTGGCGCATGACCGGCGCTGGATGGTCGTGGATGACAGCGGCCAGTTCATGACGCAGCGGCAATGGCCGGCCATGGCGCTGATCCGCACGGCGCTCTCGGCGGACGCGCTGCGCCTGTCGGCCCCGGGCATGGCGGACCTGGAGGTCGCCCTGGACGGATCGGGACTGGAAGGCGAGGCGCAAACGGTGGGCGTGTGGAGCGACACCATTTCCGCCCGGCGCGAAGGCGCGGCCGCAGAACGGTGGCTGTCCGAATTCCTCAAGACGCCGTGCCGCCTGCTCAAGGTGGATGCCGCTGCGCGCCGCAACGCCAAGCCCGACTGGGTATCGCGTTGGGCCGACGCGCATCCCGATCTGGCCGATGCCTTCGTGGGGGAACACCACTTCGGTTTTGCCGACGGTTTTCCGCTCCTGATCGCCAACCAAGCCTCGCTGGACGACCTGAACGCCCGCCTGCAGGCCAAAGGGGCGGCCCCGGTGCCGATGGACCGGTTCCGTCCCAACATCGTGGTCCAGGGCGAATGGGAGGCCTTCGAGGAAGACCACACGGCCATGATCACGGCGGGGGGCGTACGGATGGCGTTCGTCAAGCCCTGCACCCGTTGTTCGATTCCCGACATCGACCAGCGCACGGCCCAGCAATATGAAGAGCCGGGCCGCACGCTGGCGGGTTACCGCAATCTGGATATCGGCGTCGTGTTCGGCCAGAACGCCATCGTGGATGCGCCGGCCGGCGCGCGGCTGAAAGTGGGCGACGTGGTCGACATCGAACTGGATTTCTGACGCGCCGGGGGGCGCCGCGTCACGGCGAGGACAGCTTCAGGCCAACCAGGCCCAGCACGATGAAGGCAACGCTGGCAATGCGCAGCCAGCTTGCCGACTCGCCGAAGAGCACGATGCCCGCCACGAAAGCGCCGATCGTGCCGATGCCCACCCACACCGCATAGGCGGTGCCCAGCGGCAGGCTTTTCATGGCCAGGGCCAGCAGCCAGAAGCTGATGAGCATGCCGGCCACGGTCACGACGGACGGCCACAGGCGGGTAAATCCGTTGGTGTATTTCAGGCCGACCGCCCAGACGATTTCAAAGAGGCCAGCCAATACCAGGATTATCCAGGTCATGCACGACTCCCAAGATTGCGATGCCGGCGAGATGCCGACATAAATGGGGTCGTCCCCGGAAAAGGCGCCGGCCGTTTGACCGGGCGCAGCAACGGGCCGTCCCGTTGCGGCAAAAATTATAGAATACCGGCTTTCGACGGCAGATCCGGATGCCGGGCATCAACCTAGCAACACTTCGCGTTCCGGGCCGCGAAACCAGGATATTTTTATGCAACGCATCATGCTGCGGGCAAAGCTGCACCGCGTCACGGTCACGGAAGCCGACCTTCACTACGAAGGATCTTGCGGCATCGACGAAGACCTCCTCGACGCTGCCGGCATGCGCGAGTTCGAACGCATCGAGCTCTACAACGTGACGAATGGCGAACGCTTCGACACTTACATCATCAAGGCTGCGCGCGGCAGCGGCGCCATCTCGCTGAACGGCGCGGCGGCGCGCCGGGCCCAGGTGGGCGATCTGCTGATCATCTGCACGTACGGCCCCATGTCCGAAGAAGATTCGGCCACGCACAAGCCCCAGGTGGTGCTGGTCGACGACGCCAACCGCGTCAAGGAAATCCGCAAGTTCCCGGCGTGACGCCGGGCCGGGCGAAGCGCCATGCCGGCTCGGCCGGATAGCGCTTCGTCGCCTCTGAACCGTTTCATCATGAGCTTCCAGGTCATCATCCAACCCAGCAAGCATCAATTCCCGGTCGAGCCCGGCCAGACCGTGCTCGACGCCGCGCTGGCGGCGGGCATCGTCCTGCCCTATAGCTGTCGCAATGGCGCATGCTCCACCTGCAAGGGCAAAGTGGTGTCCGGGGAGTTCGACGCCGGCCAGTACCCCGCGCAGATCCTGTCGCCGGAAGAACTGGCCGACGGCTTCACCCTGTTCTGCCAGGCCCGGCCCCAGTCCGACCTGGTGGTCGAGTCCACCGAGGTCCGGCTGGCGAGCGACATCCAGATCCGCAAGCTGCCGTCGCGCGTCCAGACCATGGAGCGCGTCGCGCCGGATGTCACGGTGCTCAAGCTGCAACTGCCGGCCTCCGAGCAGTTCCGCTACTACGCGGGGCAGTACGTCGAAATCATCCTGAAGGACGGCCGCCGCCGCAGCTACTCGATGGCGGGCGCTCCGCACACCGGCAGCCCGCTTGAACTGCACATTCGCCACATGCCCGGGGGCCTGTTTACCGACCACGTGTTCGGCGCCGGCGACACGCAGATGAAGGAACGCGAGATCCTGCGCCTGGAAGGGCCGTTCGGATCGTTCTTCCTGCGCGAAGACAGCGACAAGCCCATCGTCCTCTTGGCCAGCGGGACGGGCTTCGCGCCGGTCAAGGCCATCGTGGAACACATGATCCACAAGAACATCAGCCGCCCCGTCGCGCTGTACTGGGGCGGGCGCCGTCCGCAAGACCTCTACATGGACGCGCTGGCGCAGTCCTGGGCGGCCCAGCTTCCGGACTTCCGCTACGTGCCCGTGGTGTCCAACGCGCTGCAGGAAGACAACTGGACTGGCCGCACCGGCTTCGTCCACGAAGCCGTCATGCAGGACATCGCCGACCTGTCCGGCCACCAGGTCTATGCCTGCGGCACGCCCTTGATGGTCGATGCGGCGCGCCGCGAGTTCAGCGCGCAGAACGGCCTGCCGCCGGAAGAGTTCTACGCGGACGCCTTCACGTCCGAGGCCGATCTGGCGAAGGCCGGGTCGTAAGTCGTATGTTTTTTTATTACTTAGGCGGCTGCAAAACGGCAAGGTAAACTGCTTTGGCAGCGGCTTGCCGGGCTGCGCGGACATCGGGTCCGCCCCCAGAACCGGCATGCAAGGAGCGATGCGGGCATGAAAGTAGCGGTATTGGGTAGCGGCATTATCGGCATCTCCAGCGCCTGGTGGCTAAGCCAGGCCGGTCATGACGTCGTGGTCATAGACCGCTGCACCGGTCCCGCGCAGGAAACCAGCCTCGCCAATGGCGCGCAGATTTCCGTCTCCTATGCCGAGCCCTGGGCCAATCCCCAGGCGCCGCTCAAGCTGCTCAAGTGGATGTTCCGCGACGACGCGCCGCTGCTGTTCCGTCCGCAACTGGACTGGCGGCAATGGATGTGGGGCCTGGCATTCCTGCGCGAATGCATGCCCGGCCGGCTTGCCCCCAATATCCGCGCCATGGTGCGCATGGCGGAGTACAGCCGCGCTACCTTGCGCGGCATGCGCGCCGAGCTCGGCATCCAGTACGACCACCTTGAACGCGGCATCCTGAATTTCTATCGCGATCCCCACGAATTCGAAAACTCGCAGCGCGCCGCCGGCCTGATGCGCGACTTCGGCGTCGAGCGCCGCGTCGTGACCGCCGACGAAGTCGTGGCCATCGAGCCCGCGCTGGCGCCGCATCGCGCCACGATCGTCGGAGGCGATTACACGCCCGAGGACGAAAGCGGGGACGTGCACCTATTTACCGTCGCGCTGGCCCAGCACTGCGAGCGTGCCGGGGTCGAGTTCCGCTACAGCACGCGCGCGACCCGGCTGCTCACGCAGGGCGGGGCCGTCACGGGCGTGGAACTCATTCAGCCCGACGGCCGCTACACCAGCCTGTCGGCCGACGCCTACGTCGTGGCCATGGGCAGCTTCAGCCCGGCGATGCTGCGTCCGCTGGGCATTCCGTGCAACGTGTATCCGGCCAAGGGTTATTCGGCCACGTTCCCGGTCCTGAATCCGGATGCGACCCCGACCGTCAGCCTCACCGACAGCAGCCATAAGGTCGTTTTCTCGCGCCTGGGCGACCGGCTGCGCATGGCGGGCACGGCGGAACTGTCCGGCTATTCCCGCAGTCTCAATTCTGGTCGTTGCGAAGCCATGACTCGCCTCGCCAGATCGCTCTTTCCCGACGCGCTCGATTTCGAGCGCGTCAGCTATTGGGCGGGCTTGCGCCCGTCCACTCCCTCGAACGTGCCCATCATCGGCCGCAGCCGCATTCCGAATTTGTATATCAATACAGGACACGGTACGCTTGGCTGGACGATGGGTGTTGGCTCGGGCCGGGCATTGGCCGATCTGCTCAGTGGACGGCGGCCAGAACCGGAATTCCCTTTTCTTGGTCTGTGAACCTATGAAGAAACTGCAATTGGCGGGCGTTGCCCGCGCGATGTTCGCCAGCCGGCGAGCATGGGTGTTCGGCGCCGCGATGGCGATGGCAGGCGTGGCAAACGCCGCACCCGTCGAAATCCAGGTCTGGCACACCCTGACCGACGCAAACAAGGCCGAGTTCGAAAAGCTCGCCAAGCAATACAACAAGGAACAGGACGACGTCCGGGTGACGCTGCGCGGTTTCGCGACGCCGGGCGCCCTGGAACAAGAGGCCGTGTCTGCGGTGAAGGCCAAGAAGGGCCCGAACCTGCTGCAACTGTCCGACAACCACTCGCCGGAAGTCGTGGCGCAGCACAAGGCGGTCCTCCCGCTGTATGAACTGCTGGCCAAATACCCGATCAAGGACCTGAACTGGTTCATCCCGGCCACCAGCAGCTTCACGCGCGACAGCAAGGGCCGCATCCTGGCCTTCCCCTGGATGGCCGAAGTCCCGGTGATGTTCTACAACACCGCGGCCTACAAGAAGGCCGGCCTCGATCCCAACAAGCCGGCCCGCACCTGGACCGCCTTGCAGGCCGATCTCCTGAAGCTGCGCGACGTGGCCGACATCGATTGCCCCTACGCGTCCAGCGACCAGGTCTCGGTCCACCTCGAAAATCTGGCGCCCATCAACAACCAGCAGTTCACCAGCAACAACAACGGCCTGGACGCGGCTTCCAAGAAGTCCGTCGCGCCCGCCATGCAGTTCGATACGCTGTACATGCGCCACATCTCGATGATGGTGAGCTGGAAGCGGTCGCTGCTGTTCATGGCGCACTCGGGCGACAACGCCAGCGACAAGCTGTTCGCCAAGGGCGAATGCGCGGTGCTGACGTCCAACTCGGGCGCGTTCGGCCAGTTCCTGGCCACCAAGTCGCTGTCCTTCGGCGTGGCTCCCTTGCCCTACTACGAGCAGGCCACCAAGGAAGGCGGCAAGCCCTTCGTGAGCGGTTCGGCCCTGTGGGCGCTGCAAGGCCATCCCCAGGCGCAGGAAAAAGCCACGGCGCAGTTCCTGGCGTGGCTGTCCAAGCCGGTCGTCGCCGCTGAATGGCATCAGCGCACGGGCTACCTGCCGCTGACGGAAGCCGCCTTCCGCGCGTCCGACGTGTCGTTCTACAGCCGCATTCCGGGCGCGCAGACGCTGATCGCCTCGATGAGCGCCAAGCCCGTGGCCAACAGCCGCGGCTTCCGCATGGCCAACTACGAGCGCATCGAGCCCGTGCTGAACAAGGAGCTCACCGATGCCTTCGAAGGCAAGGTGCCGCCCGTCGCCGCGCTGAACAACGCCGCCTCGCAGGCGCGCAGCATCGCCGCGCAGCGCTGAACGCCGCACGCGGCGCCGCTTTCGCGCGCGCCGCGTGACGCAGAGAAATCGCCCGGTCTTCGGACCGGGCTTTTTTTCGCCTGCCGATCCGTCGATGCGTTGATGCGTCGTCGGCCGGGTGGATGAATCCATCCATGCGTACATGCCAGTCTGGCGGCGCCTCGGGCGCTCGGCCAACATGCCGCTCATGCGTGTCGCTTCCGATGCGCCTTTTGCTCGCGGTGAGGCATGGTACGAATCTTCTTCCTGGCGGCCGGGCTGTCCTGTCTCGGCGCATGCTCGTGGTCGGGCCCCGGCCCGGGCGCACCCTCCTGGCAGGCGGCCCGTCCGTCGGCGCAAGGCTTCCGCTTTGATTGGCAGCTATCCGGCGATCCCGCCGTCGCGCCCCTGCAGGTCTTCGACGATGGGCGCGAGACCTGGCTGCAGTTCCTGCCCGGTCAGCCGCTGCCGGCCATCTTTGGCCTCGGCGCCGACGGCGAACACGCCTTGCCGTACGTGCGGCGCGACCCCTACGTCGTGGTCGCTGGCGCGTGGAAAGGGCTGGCGTTTCGCGGCGGGCGGCTGACCGCCAGGGCGCTGCGCGCGACGTCTCTGGCGGCCGTTTCGGCGCAGGGCCCGCAGACCGGCGCCGCATTGCCGGCGCCTGCCGCAGCCGACCCGACGCACCCGCAGACGGATCTGGCGGCGGCTGCCGCGCTTGCGGCAGAGTCGCCGGCCGCCACGGACAAGGACGCCACGCAGAAGGACGCCGCAGTCAAGGACGCCGCCGTCAAGGACGCCGCCGTCAACGAGGCTGCGGTCAACGAAGCCACAGTCAAAGAGGCCGCATCCAGGCACGCGCCCGATGCCGCGCAGGCATCCCTGTTCCGCGCGGCGCCGCCCGACGCCACGTTGCGGGCGGTGCTCGCGCGCTGGGCCGATGCGGCAGGCTGGACGTTCCAGCCCCAGCACTGGGCCGTGGACGTCGACATTCCACTGGCCGCCACCGCTGAATTCTCCGGCGACTTCAAGACTGCGGTGCGCGGACTGCTGGGCGCCACGGAACTGGCCGACCGGCCCCTGCAGCCCTGTTTCTACGGCAATCGCGTGCTGCGCGTCGTGCCGCTGGCACAGTCCTGCTCGCGCGCGGCAACGCCGCAAGGAGCCGCGGCATGAGCCCCAGACTGCTAGCGTTCGCCACGTTGTCCGGCATACTGGCCGGCTGCTCGGTCACCGGGCAGGTCTCGGACATGCATCGCATCGCCAAAGGCCGGCATGCCGACGTCGCCGCACGCCATCAGGCGTATGCCGACGGCCTGTCCGATCGCCAGGCGCGCCTTGCCGCGCAGGAAGTATCGACGCCCTGGCTCGCGGGCAAGCCGCAACCGCTGGCCCGCGAGGTCGTGCTGCCCCCGGCGCTGCGCGAAAACGTGCAGACCACGCTGATGCTGGCCGACGACGCCGACCTGTCCACGCTCGCCCAGCGCCTGACCGCCGCCACGGGCATCGCGGTGCGGGTGCGTCCCGACGCGTTGCTGCCGCAGGATCAGTTCCTGCCGCGGCTTGCCATCAGCGGGTCGATCGCCCTGGCCGCGCCGGCGCGCATCGAGGTGCGCGCAGATCCCCAGCCGCTCGCTGATCTGCTCGACGCGCTGGCCGCGCGCTTTTCGGTGTACTGGCGCTACGAACACAATGCGCTCGAGTTCTACCGGACCGAAACGCGCGTCTTCGACCTGCGGGCCCTGACGCTGGCCAGCAAGGTCGACGTGCGCCTGGGCCGGTCGGGCAGCGCGGAAGGCGAGGGCTTCGAAAGCACCTCCAACACCACGCTGTCGGCGGGCGAGCACAACGCGCTGGCCATCCTGCGCGCGAACATCCTGCCGTTCCTCACCCGGTCCGGCGTGATCGCCGAGTCCGTCGAAGGCGCGGCCGCGCTGGTCGTCACCGATACGCCGGACGCGCTGGACCGCGTCGCGCGCTATCTCGAACGCGAAAACAAGGCGCTGACCCGGCGCGTTCGCCTCGTCTTCGAAGAAATCACTCTCATCGCCAATAGCGAAGCCTCGGCCGGCATCGACTGGAACGCCCTGTATGCGGCCGCGGGCGCCACGGCGCGGCTCGCCGTGCCCGGCACGCCCGCCACCGGCGCCGGGCTGTTGCAGGCGGCGGCCGGCACGGGGCCGTTCCAGGGCTCGCAGGCCATCGTATCGGCGCTCAGCGCCATGGGGGCGGTCGTGCGGCACAGCAAGATTCCGGTCCTCACCCTGAACCGCCGTCCGGTCACCCATGCGGTCAGGACCACGTTTTCGTACATCGATCGGGTGCAGAGCACCGCCGTCCCGGGCATGACGTCCACGGGCGCGAACGGTTCGCTGCCCGCCGTATCCATCAGCCAGAAAGAGGAAACCGTCGGCTCGTTCCTGACGCTGGTGCCGGACATCCAGGAAGACGGACAGATCCTCTTGTCCATCGCCTATGACAACGCGGTCGCGCAACCCCTGAAGACCATCACCTTCGGAGAAAACGCCAACCAGGTCCAGGTGCAGCAGATCACCATCGACGGCAGCGGCACCGTGCAGCAGATCGAGCTGCGCCCGGGGCAGCCCATGATCGTCGCGGGCTTTGATCGCAAGCAGGACCAGCATGATCACCAACGGCTCGCGCCCGGCATGCCCCTGCTTGCCGGCGGCATGGACAGCGCCGCCTCCGAGCGCCTGACGACCCTGGTCCTCGTAACGGCCCAGGTCGAGGAAGGGTACTGAACGTGAACCGCGCTCCCCACTTCCTGCTGATCGAATGCCCAGGCTCGGAGCGGATGCTGGCGTTCGGCCTGCGCTGGTTCGCGCTGATCGGCTCCAACGTCCCCAGGCTGGCGCGTTCACGCGGGCGTCGCCTGCGGGCAACGCATTACGTGGTGGGCGGGTCCCCCGCGATGGTGGCCGGTTATGGGCGCGCGCGTCCTGGCCTGCGCCGGGGCCGTCGCGCGCAGGGCGGGGACGCGGCGCCTTTGCAGTCTGCCGCGCAGTTGTTTGCCTTGCTGTACCCGCAGGGCGGCCATAGCCTGGTCCGCTTGCCGGATGGGCGGCATTGGCTGGTGGCCGCGCAGGGCGGCGCGGTCCTGTCGCAGACGGACCGGGTGTTCGGTTCGTTCGACGACGCGCAGCAGGAACGGCTCGCGTTGATCGCGCAACGTCCTTCCTTGCAGGAGCACCCCGCCGACCAGGTCTGGACCGCGTTGGCGCAGGCCGTGGAACCGGGCGCGGCGTTGACGGCCTTGCCCTCGCGCTGGGCCGAACTGCCCGTCGCGTTGCGTCTCTTTCTTGCCTGCCTCGGGTTGGCCGCCGGGGCGCCCTTTGTGTGGAACGCCACCGTCAAGCCGCTCTGGCGCAAAGAGGCCGTCCGGCCCGAGCCGGTTCAGGTCCGGGACCCGGTGGTCGATGCGTACCACGCCATGCTGCGCGGTACGACCCTGCATCCGGCCGCGGGCCTCATGCGCCTGCTGGCCGGGGTGGCCGCGCTGCCCGTGCAGGTGCAGGGCTGGGCCTTGCGCCGCGCCCAGTGCGAAGCCGGACCCCTGCATTGGAACTGCACCGCCGTGTACGCCAGGGCCCATCCGCTCGCCACCAATGACGGTCTTTACGCCTTGCGCCCCGCCGGTTGGCAGGTGTTGTTCAAACCGCTCGAGGAAGCCACGCTGGCGTGGCAAGTGGCGTCGGCCCCGATCCGGCTGGCCGACATGACGCTGCCTACCGCTTTGCAGGTCGACACGCGGGTGGCCGGCGGGCTGCAAGGGCTGCGGCCGGCGTTCGCTTCCGTGACGTTGTCGCCGTCCACGCCGCTCGTGCCCCGGATGCCGGGCGTGCCGGCGGCGGGGCGTGCCTCTGGCACACAAGCCGGCGCAGCGGCGCCGGACATGCCCGCGATCCGGCGGCGCAGCCTCGTGCTGCACGGGCCTTTGCGCTCCATGGCGCTGATGCCCGGCCCCGTCTCCGCGGTCCGCTGGTCGCGCCTCGTGGTGGACGTGCAGCCGCAGGCGCGGCCGAGTCTGGCGGCCAGCGCGCTCGTCGCCGAATTGCAGGGAGATCTCTATGAAATGGACTAAACATCGCTTCGATCGCCGCCGCGTTGTCGGACGGACACTCTTCGGTCTCGTCATCGGGCTGACGTTGAACGCCGCGGCAGCCTCGCCGGCACCATCGCAGGCCGGGTCGGCCGCGGCAACGGACCCGCAGCCCTGGCCGGAAGCCGAAACCGTGCGCACGCTGTTGCGCGCGGATGCCGCCTCCGCGCTGGCGGCTTGTCGCGTGCCGGGCATCTGCGCCGCGGGCGACGCAGCCGACATGGCGTCCGAGCGGCCCGCGCCTGCGCGCTTGCGCGACGACATCCGGGTGGCCGCGATATTCGGCACGGCGCGCAGCCTAAACGTCGACATTGTCGTCAACGGGTCGCTGCTGCGTTACCGGGCGGGGCGCGCCGATCCCGTGGCGGGAAGCGCCGCGTTGGAGCCGTATCGGCTGCTGGCCATCGATGGCGCCTGCGTGCGCCTGCATCGAGACGGCCGCGACCAGACCGCATGCCTGGAAGCGCGAGGCCCGCGGCCATGACGACCCAAACCCAGCTTCCCGCCGGGGCGGGCGAGCGCGTCCCCGAGCTGCACACGCCCGAAGACGTCGCGAGCCTGGATCCGGCATTCGTCCGCGCGCTGGGCCGCCAGTTCGACCTGGCCTCGCTTGCCGGCCGGCTGTGCCCGGTCCTGCTCGAAGGCGGCGAGGCCGCGATCTTCGCCGTGAAGGAATACACCGTGGGCGACCAGATCGACGAGGTCGAACGCATGGTCAGGGCGGCGGGGTACCGCCTTGCGCAGCCCGCGCGCTACATGCTTCCCGCGCCGCTCCTGCTGATGATCGCGCGCGGCCAGTTCGTGCCGTCGGGACCGGGGCGCCTGGCCCGCGCCAATCAGGCCGAGCGCGCCTCGGCGCTGGCGGCCTTGTTTCTCGACATCGTCCGCTGGGGCGTCATGCAGGGCGCCAGCGATGTCCACATCAACGTCGACCAGCGGCGCGACACGGGAGAAATCCGCTACACCATTCACGGCGAATATGTCGGCACCGATCGGTTCGCCGGCCTGTCCAGCGCCACCTTGCTCGAAGTCCTGGCTGTGGCATGGATGGACGTGCGCGGCGGAAACGGCGCCGTGTTCGATCCGGCGGTCGAGCAACAGGGTCGTATTTCGCTGGACGTCGACTCGGCGCCCATCGTGTTGCGCTGGGCCTCGCTGGCCGCTGATGCGGGACCCTCGGTCTGCCTGCGCATCCTGCGCCTGGACGCCACCGTCAATGGCGACCTGCAGGCGCTGGGCTACCTGCCAGGGCAAGCCGAAACCCTGTTGCGGGCGCGCGAGCGCGAGGGCGGGGCGATCGTGCTGGCGGGCGTGGTCGGCTCAGGCAAGTCCACCACCATCGCCGCATTGATGCGCGGCATCGCGCCGACGCGCAAGGTCATCACGCTTGAAGACCCGGTGGAATACCACATCGGCAATGCGCTGCAGAACACGCTGTCGGGGGCGCTCGCGGATTCGGCCTGGCCCACGCTGGACGCCAAGCTCAAGACTATCAAGCGGTCCGCCATGAATGACCTGCTGATCGGCGAAATCCGCGACACCCAGACCGGCCGCGCCTTTATGGACCTCGCCAGTTCGGGCGTCAGCCTGTATGCGACGACGCACGCCGCTTCGGCCGCGATGATCCCCGAGCGGCTGGCTTCCGATGCGATCGGCGTCTCGCGCGAATTCCTCGCGTCGCCCGGCATCCTGAAGCTGCTCGTGTATCAGACGCTGCTGCCAAGGCTTTGCGAGGGCTGCGCCTTGCCGGTCGACAGCCTGTGGTCTCGCGGCGCCGCGCAGCAGGCGGGCGGATGGGACTGGCGCGGCTGGGTGCACGGCCTGCAAGCGGCGTTCGGCCTGGACGCCAATGCGCTCAAGGTCCGCAACGCGGCCGGCTGTTCCTATTGCCGGCGCCCTCACATGCCGGAACTCAACGGCACGTCGGGCCGCTGCGTCGCCGCCGAGATGATCGAACCCGAGCGGGCGCAGGGCTTTCTTGATCTGGTGCGACGGCGCGACAACCTGGGGCTGAAGCAGCAATTTCAGCCGGCAACGGGCACGGCCTGGCGCGACGCCGCCGCGCACGGCGTGCGGGCGCTCGATTGCGCCGTGTACCGGGTCAGTCTCGGCGATATCGATCCGCGCACGCTCTTGCGCAGATTCGAACTGCCCGTCGCGCCACGCATCGGTGCTTCTTTGAGCCACGCGGACCTACATGCGGCGGCGCCCGGGGGAGGCCGCCATGCCTGACCTCGCGCCGCATGCCTCCCCCTGGTTGCCGCGTTTCGGCGGCCAGCATCGGCTGCGCTGGGACGCGCTGCGCTTTCGCGCGCAGCGCGCCGACTACTACGACTACCTCGCCGACGTCGTCGAAGGCACGCAGGGGCGCAAGAGCCTGCGCGACATTTTCGAGGACGACGCGCGCCGCTACGGGCCTGACACGGTGCGCGGCCGTCTCTGCCAGCACTGGGCGGTCGCCTATCTCGACGCTGGCGGCGATCTGGGTGTGGCGTGGTCGGAAACGCTGCCGCACAACGAATGCCAGTTGCTGAGCTGCGTACAGGAAGAGGGCGGCGACCTGGCCGCGGCATTGCGGGATCTGGCCCGCGCCGTCAGGCTGGCGTCCGAGGCCTGGGGGGCATTGGTGTCGGCAGCCGCCACCGGCGTGGTCGCGGCCATCGTGGCCTTCGCCTTGCTGTGCGCCATCCCGTTCTTCAGCGTTCCCCGACTGCAGCAGGTTTTCCAGGTCGTGCCGGCCGAAGACTACGCGCCGCTGACCCGCGCGCTCTTCGCGCTGGCCAGCGGGCTGAAGCAATGGCTCGCGCTATGGGTTGTCCTGATCTTCGGCGCCGTCTTGCTGGTCCTGTGGTCGCTGGCCAATCTCACGGGCGATTTCCGTGCCGTGCTCGACCGCTGGCTGCTCTGGCGGCTGTACCGCGATTTTCAGGCGATCCGCTTCCTGTCGTTGCTTGCGGTGCTCATCAGGCAGCACGGCACGGCCGACACACGGTTGCGTCGCGCGCTGGCGGTGCAGGGGCGGGACGCGCCGCCGTGGCTGCACGCCCATCTGCAGGCCATGCTGAGCCGCATCGACGCGGGCGCCAGCGGCGCCGAAATATTCGGCACCGGGCTGCTGGACCCCGAAACCTGGTGGTACATGGCCGACATGATGGACGCATTGGGCGTGGAGCCCGGCCTGGCTCGCGTGCGCCTGCGCGTCGAGTCGCGGCTCCTGGCGCGGGTGCGGCGACAGGCGCTCGTGTTGCGCTGGTCATTGCTGATCTCGTCGCTCGCCACGGTGCTGGGCATCACGCTCTGGCATTACGCGGTGATAGACCAGCTACGCCAGGCATTGACGAATTTCTATGCCAGCCAGTAGGGCATCACGGGTTGGCGACAACGGCGCGGCTCGCGCTGCGCGCTTTATTCAAAGAGGGTAGTCATGAAAGAAATCGGGAAGTCTCGATTCGGCGCCGCGCGCCAGCAAGGGTTTTCGTTGATGGAAGTGTCCATCGTCACCGCCATCGTCCTGCTCATCGCCATCGTCGGCATCCCCGCCATCGGCGGTTACGTCATCGAGAACAAGGTGCCCAAAGTCGGCGAAGAACTGCAACGATTCATCGCCAGCATGAAGATCAATGCGCAGGGCGGCGGCGTGACGCCCTATGTCGGCCTCGATACCGGCGCCCTGGCCAACGCACTGCGCGATTCGACGGTGCTTGCCGTGCAGGGAACGGGCGCGGCGGCCAGCGTGGCGCACGGCCTGGGAGGCAGCGGAACCGGCGGCAGCGGCACCGTCGAGGTCGAGCCCGCGGCCGTCGATGGCGCGGGCATGGGCTCCGCGTTCACGCTCACCCTCACCAGCGTCAGCCATGCGGCATGCCCGGCGCTGGCTTCCGTGCTGCAGCGGGTGTCGGAAATCATCTCCATCACCGGGAGCAGCGGCGCCAAGGTCGTCAAGGACTCGATCGCCCAGCCCGCCACGCCTTATCGCGCCGCGCAGGCCCAGGCGCAGTGCAGCCAGGGCGACGTGAACACATTCGTGTTTACCGCAAGATGAGCGCGCCCCTGCGCAGCTCAGGCGTCCCGGGGCGCCACTGGTGCCGGGCCGGCAGCCCCGGGACCCAGCCGGGCTTTTCCCTGGTCGGGATGGTCGTGGCCCTGGCCATCACCACCGTAGTCGCCATTTGGGCCTCCAACGAAGTCGTCCACGGCATCGAGGCGTCCGCGGCGCGATCCACAGGCGTATGGATGACCCAGATTCGACTGGCGGTGGCCGGCGTGCTGTCGCGGCATGCTGACGCGCTGTCCAAGGGCGATGCGCCCGCGGACGGCCAGGGCCGGCCGTTGTTCGGGGACGCCTTGCGGCCCACCCTGGCCGAACTGCGCGGCCAGGGTCACCTGCCTGCCGATTTCCCCGACCAGTCGGCCCTGGGTTTCGGCGCCGATATCCGGATCTGGCGCGGTCCGACCTGTCCGGGCGAGCCGTGTCGCCTGGACGGCGTCGTCTATGCCGACAAGCCCTTGCTGAAAAAGGGGACGCAAGTTCCGGACCCTCTTGCCATGGCCGCCGTCCTCGAGGCGGCGGGGGGCTACGGCGGGGCGGTGTGGCCGCAAGCGCCCGCGCAGCTCCGGGGCGCCGCGTACAGTTTTCCCAATCCCCCGGCCGCCGGGGCGCCCACCTACGCACCCGGCACCCTGGCCTTGTGGGCGGGGGCGGGCAGCGGACAGCCCGATCTGAGCGGCTACGTCAAGCTGCGCGACACCCGCGACCCGGACCTGCAAGGCAAGCTGTCCGTGGCGGGCGATCTCGATGCGGGCGGCCACGTCACCGTGGGTGCGCGGGAGGTTCCCGGACATGCCTGCGGCGCGCAACCGGGGGCGCTGGCCACGTCCGCCGTCGGCCAACTGCTCTCCTGCGAGTCGGGCGCCTGGATGCAGGCGAGCGGGGGCTTCGGCGGCGCCTTCAGCATCAATTACCCCTTGGGCTGCTTTCATTACACGGGCGTCTCCACGGCCAATCCCCGCACGGGCCAATGCTCGTGCCCCGAAGGCTACGCAGGCGTCATTGTGTCGGCGGGCGGCAAATGGACGGAAACCGAAGGCTGGACCACCGGCTATGTCTGCGTCCGCTAAGCCTGCCCCAACCCGTTCCCGCGTATTCCCGCCAACCCTCTATAATTGGCGATTCGCCCTAAATTCTGCTTCATCCACGATGAAATCCTCCGAGATTCGCCAGCAGTTCCTGCAATTCTTCAAGTCCAAGGGACACACCATCGTCCCTTCGTCGTCGCTCGTCCCCGGCAACGACCCGACCCTGCTCTTCACCAATTCGGGCATGGTCCAGTTCAAGGACGTCTTCACGGGCAAGGAATCGCGGTCGTACACGCGTGCAACCTCGTCGCAGCGCAGCGTGCGCGCCGGGGGCAAGCACAATGACCTGGAGAACGTGGGCTATACCGCCCGCCACCATACGTTCTTCGAAATGCTGGGCAATTTCAGCTTTGGCGACTACTTCAAGCGCGATGCCATCCAGTACGCATGGGAGCTGCTGACGCAGGTCTACAAGCTGCCGGCGGAAAAGCTCTGGGTCACGGTCTACCAGGAAGACGACGAGGCCTATGACATCTGGGCCAAGGAAGTCGGCGTGCCGACCGAGCGCATCATCCGCATCGGCGACAACAAGGGCGCGCGCTACGCCTCCGACAACTTCTGGCAGATGGCGGACACCGGCCCCTGCGGTCCGTGCTCGGAAATCTTCTTTGACCACGGCCCCGAGATCTGGGGCGGCCCTCCGGGATCCCCCGAAGAAGACGGCGACCGCTACATCGAAATCTGGAACCTCGTGTTCATGCAGTTCGAACGCGATGCCGCGGGCAACATGCCGCGCCTGCCGCGTCCCTGTGTCGATACCGGCATGGGTCTCGAGCGCATCGCCGCCGTGCTGCAGGGCGTGCATTCCAACTACGAAATCGACCTCTTCCAGCACCTCATTGCGGCCGCCGCGCGCGAAACCGGCATCAAGGATCTGGAAGACAACTCGCTCAAGGTCATCGCCGACCACATCCGCGCCTGCTCGTTCCTCATCGTCGACGGCGTGATCCCCAGCAACGAAGGCCGGGGCTACGTGCTGCGCCGCATCGTCCGCCGCGCCCTGCGCCACGGCTACAAGCTGGGCCAGACCAAGCCTTTCTTCCATCGCCTGGTGCCGGATCTCGTCGCCGAAATGGGCGAGGCCTATCCGGAGCTGGCCGCCGCGGCTGAGCGCGTGGCCCAGGTGCTCAAGCAGGAAGAAGAGCGCTTCGGCGAAACCCTCGAACACGGCATGCGCATCCTGGACACCGCCCTGGCCAACGTGCCCAAGGGCGGCGTGCTGGACGGCACCACGCTGTTCACGCTTTACGACACCTATGGCTTCCCGGTCGACCTCACCGCCGACATCTGCCGCGAACGTGAAGTCGAGGTCGACATGGCTGGCTTCGAAGTCGCCATGGAGCGCCAGCGCGACCAGGCCCGAGCCGCCGGCAAGTTCAAGATGGCCGAAGGCCTCAGCTACGAAGGCGCCGAGACGCGCTTCGAAGGCTACGAAAAACTTGAACTGGACAACGTCAAGGTCACGGCCCTGTACGTGGATGGCACGCAGGTCCAGCAAGTGCAGGCCGGCCAGAGCGCGGTCGTCGTGCTGGACGCCACCCCGTTCTACGCGGAGTCCGGCGGCCAGGTGGGCGACACCGGTCTCCTGCAAGCCGATGGCGTGCGTTTTGCCGTCGCCGACACCCTGAAAATCCAGGCTGGCGTGTCCGGCCACCATGGCGTGCTGGAATCCGGATCGCTGTCGGTCGGCGATACGCTGCTGGCGCGCGTGGACGCCGTGCGCCGCGCCCGCACGGTGCGCAACCACTCGGCCACGCACCTCATGCACAAGGCCCTGCGCCAGGTCCTGGGCGCGCACGTGCAACAGCGCGGCTCGCTCGTCGATCCCGACAAGACCCGTTTCGACTTTGCGCAGGACGCGCCGCTGACGGCCGAGCAGATCGCTCGCGTCGAAGCCATCGTCAACGCCGAAGTCCTGGCCAACCAGCCCACCGTTGCCCAGGTCATGGGCTATGACGACGCGGTCAAGGGCGGCGCCATGGCGCTGTTCGGCGAAAAATACGGCGATACGGTCCGCGTCCTCGATATCGGCTTTTCGCGTGAACTCTGCGGCGGCACGCACGTCAGCCGCACCGGCGACATCGGCCTGTTCAAGATCGTCTCCGAAGGCGGCGTCGCAGCGGGCGTACGTCGCATCGAAGCCATCACCGGCGATAACGCGCTCGCCTGGGTGCAGAACCAGAACGCCTTGCTGACCCAGGTCGCCGGCATGCTGCGCAGCACGCCCGCCGATCTGCCCGCGCGCATCGCGCAGGTGCAGGATCAGGTCAAGACGCTCGAAAAGGAACTGGAGCAATCGCGCAACAAGCTCGCTGCCAGCGCCGGCAACGATCTGGCGTCAAGCGCCGCTGTCGACGTCAAGGGCATCAAGGTCCTGGCGGCCAGCATCGGCGACGTCGATCCCAAGGCGCTGCGCGGCATGGTCGACAACCTGAAAGACCGCCTGAAGCCCGCTGTCGTGCTGCTGGCCACCGGTTCTGCCGATGGCAAGATCAGTGTCGTGGGTGGCGTCACGGCCGACCTGACCGACCGCATCAAGGCCGGTGATCTGGTGGGCTTTGTCGCCGGCCAGGTGGGCGGCAAGGGTGGCGGCCGTCCCGACATGGCCATGGGCGGCGGCACGGACATCGCCGCGCTCCCCGCGGCCATCGCCGGGGTGCAGAAGTGGGTGGACGAGCGCCTCTGATGAGCGACGGCGATTCCAGCCTCGATGCCGGCGCCCAGGCGCCGGCCTTCGAGCAAGAGGTCGATGCCAGCGGCCTGACCTGTCCCTTGCCCATTCTGCGGGCAAAGAAGGCGCTTGCGCAGATGGAAAGCGGACAGGTGGTGCGCGTCATCACTACCGACCGTAATGCCATCCGCGATTTCCAGGCCTTTGCCCGCCAGACTGGCAACACGCTGGTCGCGCAGCAAGAGGCCGAGGGGCGCTGCGTGCATTTCCTGCGCCGACGCTAGCGCGCCGACCTCCCGCGCCCAAACGTCAAGGCCCGCTCATCGCGGGCCTTGTTTCATGCCGCGCCGTCTATCTGTGGATGGCCGCGGCGACCGCCTGGGTGACCGTGAAGTCCACCAGATCGCCTTCCTTGAGCTGCTGAAGCTTTTCACGCAGGGCCGGGTCTCGGACCTGGATGGTGCGTCTGCCGCCCTGGGGGCCCTTCAATATGACCAGATTCGCGCTGCGATTGATATGCCAGATCTCGGCCGTGATCGTGGTCTGCCGGCCAATGGCGCCGCCCGGCATCGCGCCCTTGGCCGCGCGGGTGGCCGCAGTCTCGGTCACGACCTCCGGCGCGCCGGAGCCCGCCGGGCGCACGTCCACCGCCACGGACTCGTAATAGTCCAGCGTCAACGTGTCCCCCGGCTTGATTTGCTGGAAGTTGCGAATGTCCGGCCCGGCAACGATTTCCACGGTGTTGCCATCGGCGCCGCGCAGCGTGATCGTCCGGCTGGCCGGGTCCACCGCCGTGACCTGGCCCGACGCCGTGGTCAGTGCGGCGCCGATCACGCGCGCGGACGCGCCAGTAGGCAACGCAAGTGATCCCGCCAGTAGTCCAGCCACAGCCAGGCGCGCGACGGGAGCGAAGACTGATTTTTGGTTCTTCATGATGTGCACACTCCAGTGAAAGGTAGTTCGTGGGGGGGGAAGTGGGGCAAAAAGCAGGGACGTAGCCGCATGGTCCGATAAGTCCGGACGCCGGGCAGGGAGGCGGGGAGGGCGAGAAAGCGGTCGCTGGACGGCGACCAGCAAAGACGTGGCGTAGAGTTTTGCGCGGGTCGACATGAATCCGATCGCTCCAATCAGATTGCTCTTCAGACGCAACAACTGCTCAAACGCATTAAAACGGGCTGTTTGCAGGCACAAGCAGCGCGGGGAGGCTACACTTCGGGCTGCGGCGGGCCTGGGCCCTTGTTTTGTAGAATACCCGGATGTGGTGTTTTAGGATATAAATCGCGCCGCATCGCAGAATTCAGCACTCCCATTTGCCAGCAGGCTTTAATCAGTGCTAGAATTTCCCGTTTTTCACAACTAATTCAAGGGATTACCTATGGTGGTGATTCGCCTGGCCCGCGGTGGGTCCAAGAAGCGTCCGTTCTACAACCTGGTGGCCACCGATTCGCGTAACCGTCGCGATGGCCGTTTTATCGAGCGCGTGGGTTTTTACAACCCCGTGGCTAGCGAAGGCACGGAAAACCTGCGCATTGCGCTGGATCGCGTGCAGTACTGGACCGGCACCGGCGCGCAACTGTCGCCCGCCGTCGAGCGTCTGGTCAAGGAATACTCGGCCAAGGTTTCCGCTGCGGCCTGATTGCCCGCGTCGCGTATTTTTGGCTGATACTCTTGGCTGATGCTGATACGCGAGCTGCTGGTTTTTCCACGCTGAAAGCTACACGCTTGAAAGCTACCATTCATAGCTGATTCATAGCTATCTAAGCCCGATAAAGAGCACGATACATGCCTGATGCCGCAACCTCCAACGCGGCGCCCACGGATTTGGTCGAGCTTGGCCGCATCACTGCAGCCTACGGTGTGAAAGGCTGGGTTAAAGTGCAGCCGCATTCGGCCAACGCCGAAGTGCTGCTCTCAGCGTCTCAATGGTGGTTGACTCGCCCTGTGCCTGAATTGGCGCGGGGCGCTGTCGCGTCTGCACCTGTCGCAATTAAGGTCCTGCAAGCCCGTTCGCAGGGCGCCACCGTGGTGGCGCAACTGCAGGGCATCACGGATCGCGACCAGGCCGAGGCGCTGCGCGGGCATACCGTGCAGGCGCCGCGCGGGTCATTCCCCGCGCCCGAGGAAGACGAATACTACTGGGTCGATCTCATCGGTTGCGCGCTGTATTCCAGCGCCAACGGCGAACCCGCGCTGATAGGCGTGGTAAGCGAGGTCCTCGACAACGGTGCACATGCCGTGTTGAAGGTCCAGCTCCAGAAGGCTGGGGACCAAGGTCCCGAGACCCTGCTGGACGCCAAAGGCCGGCCCGCCGAAATGCTCGTTCCGTTCGTACGCGCGCACATCCACGCCGTCGATCTGGCTGCTCGCCGCATCGACAGCGATTGGCCCGCGGATTTCTGATGCGTATCGACGTCGTTACGCTGTTCCCCGAGATGTTCGGGGTGGTGCGCGACCTCGGCGTCACCGGCCGGGCCCATGCCCAGGGCCGGTGGCAGTTGCGCACCTGGAATCCGCGCGATTTCACCCACGACGTGCATCGCACCGTGGACGACCGCCCCTACGGCGGGGGTCCGGGCATGGTCATGATGGCCGGCCCCCTGGAGGCCGCCGTGAGTGCGGCTCAGCGATCCCGCGCCGAACAAGGCCTGGATCCCGCGCCGGTCGCGCTGCTGGCCCCCGTTGGCCGGCGCTATGACCAGGCGGGCGCCGAAGCCCTGGCCGCCAGCGATGGCCTCATCCTCATCTGCGGCCGCTACGAAGGCGTCGACCAGCGGTTCATCGATCGCTGCGTCACCCATGAAATCTCCCTGGGCGACTTCGTGCTGTCCGGCGGAGAGATCGCCGCGCTCGCGGTGATCGATGCCGCCGTGCGCCTCTTGCCCGGCGTGCTCAATGATGGTGACTCCGCCCTGCAGGATTCGTTCAACGACACCTTGTCCGGTCTGCTGGACAGCCCGCACTACACGCGCCCGGAAGTCTATGAGGGCGAGCCGGTGCCGGCGCCCTTGTTGAGCGGGCATCATGCCAATATCGCGCGTTGGCGCCGTGAGCGCTCGCTGGCGTTGACCGCGGCGCGGCGGCCCGAGCTCATCGATGCGGCCCGAGCCAAGGGCTGGCTGAACAAGCTGGATGAGCGTTTCCTGGCCGAGCTGGCCGGGTCGCCGCTTCCTGCCGACACGACGCCTTCCCGCCGCCGCCGGCCGCGCAAGGCGTCAGGCGCCGACACCGCGCCTTCCACGGCCGGCGCTTCCAAGCCGACCGACGCCGCCTGACGTCTCCGCCGGCCGTTTCCCCCTGATTTTTCCGCAGGGGTCTCCGCCCCGCCTGTCCGTCATCGGCCGCACGTCGCCGTCACGCGCCTGCGCCTGCGCCCGCGATGCGCCGGATCCCAGTCTGCGCGGCAAACAAAACAAAAGCCCCGGAACGTGTCCGGGGCTTCTGGGTTGCTGCGCGCGAAGCGGAGATCAGTCCCCCAGCTTGGCGCGCTGCTCCTGCACCTTCTGCAGGGTCTCGCCAAACTGCGCCATGCGCGCCTTCTCCTGTTCGACCACGGCCGCGGGGGCGCGTTCGACGAAGCTGGCGTTGGACAGCTTGCCCTGGGCCTTGGCGATCTCGCCGGTCAGGCGTGCGATCTCCTTGTCCAGGCGCACACGCTCGGCCGCCACGTCGACTTCAACGTGCAGCATCAGGCGGCTGGAACCCACGACCTGCACAGGGGCGCCGGCGTCGGGCAGGGCGTCCAGCACCTCAACCTGGCTCAGCTTGGCCAGCGCGGCCAGGTACGGCGCGTTGCGGGTCAGCATGGGTGCGTCGCCCTGGGCGCACAGCGGCACCTTCTGGGCGGGCGACAGGTTCATCTCGCCGCGCAGCGCACGGACGGCCTCGACCTGCGCCTTCAGTTCGGCCACCGCGGCCTCGGCGGCCGCGTCCACGGCTTGCGGATTGGCCTTCGGATAGGGCTGCACGCTGACGCTGTCGGCGACGCCTTCCTTGCGCTTGCCCGCCACGACGGACACCTTCTGCCACAGCTCTTCCGTGATGAACGGAATGATCGGATGGGCCAGGCGCAGCACGCATTCCAGCACGCGGATCAGCGTGCGGCGCGTGCCGAGTTGCTGGGCCGGCGTGCCGGTCTGGATCTGCACCTTGGCCAGTTCCAGGTACCAGTCGCAGTACTCGTCCCACACGTAGCGGTAGAGCGCGTTGGCGATGTTGTCGAAGCGGTAGTCGGCAAAGCCGCGCGCCACGTCGGCTTCCAGGGTCTGCATCTGGCTGACGATCCAGCGGTCGACGAAGGACAGCTCGCCGGCGTCTGTCACCGTCAGGTCGTGGCCTTCGGTGTTCATCAGCACGAAGCGCGTGGCGTTCCACAGCTTGTTGCAGAAGTTGCGGTAGCCCTCGCAACGCTTGAGGTCGAAATTGATGTTGCGGCCCAGCGTGGCGTAGGCGGCCATCGTGAAGCGCAGCGCGTCGGTGCCGTAGGCGGGGATGCCGTCCGGATACTGGCGGCGTGTCGCTTTTTCGATCGCGCCGGCCTGCTTGGGGTTCATCAGGCCGTAGGTGCGCTTGGCCACCAGGCCGTCCAGGTCGATGCCGTCGATCAGGTCCACCGGGTCCAGCGTGTTGCCCTTGGACTTGCTCATCTTCTGGCCGTCGGCGTCGCGGATCAAGCCGTGCACATAGACGTGCTTGAACGGAATCTGGCCGGTCATGTGCGTGGTCAGCATGACCATGCGCGCCACCCAGAAGAAGATGATGTCAAAGCCCGTGACCAGGACGCTGGAGGGCAGATAGCGCTGCAGGTCCGGCGTGTTTTCCGGCCAGCCCAGCGTGGTGAAGGGCACCAGGCCCGACGAGAACCAGGTGTCCAGCACGTCCGGATCGCGCGTGAGCGGGCCCGACACGCCGGCGGCGCGGGCCTGTTCGATGGCTTCGGCTTCGTCGTGGGCGACGAACACCTGGCCGTCTTCCGAATACCACGCTGGAATCTGGTGGCCCCACCAGAGCTGGCGCGAAATGCACCAATCCTGGATGTTGTTGAGCCACTGGTTGTAGATGGTGGTCCAGTTCTCGGGGTAGAACTGGATGCGGCCGTCGGCCACCACTTCGAGCGCGACCTCGGTGATGCTCTTGCCGGGATTCAGCGTGCCTTCCGGCGCGGGCTTGCTCATGGCCACGAACCACTGATCGGTCAGCATGGGCTCCAGCACGACGCCAGTGCGGTCGCCCTTGGGCTGCATCATTTTGTGCGGCTCGACCTTGACCAGATAGCCTTCGGCTTCCAGTTGCGCCACAACGGCCTTGCGCGCCTCGTAGCGTTCCATGCCCTGGAACTGCTTGGGGCCGTTCTCGTTGATGTGCGCGTCCAGCGTGAAGATCACGATCAGCGGCAGATCGTGGCGCATCGCGCAGGCGTAGTCGTTGAAATCATGCGCGCCGGTGATCTTCACGCAGCCCGTGCCGAAGGCCGGGTCGACGAAATCGTCGGCGATGATGGGAATGTTGCGGTCGCACAGCGGCAGTTCGACTTCCTTGCCGACCAGGTGCTTGTAACGGGGGTCGTCGGGGTGGACGCACAGGGCGCCGTCGGCCAGCATGGTCTCGGGGCGGGTGGTGGCGATGGTCATGCCGCGCAGCGTGACCGTCTGGCCGTCCTTGTCGACGATGGTTTGCGGGCCATCGACGAAGGGGTAGAGGATGTGCCACATGTGGCCATCGGTCTCTTCGGACTGGACTTCCAGGTCGGAAACGGCCGTCAGCAGCTTGGGGTCCCAGTTGACCAGGCGCTTGCCGCGGTAGATCAGTCCCTGTTTATGCAGGCGGACAAAGGTTTCCACCACGCCGCGCGACATGCGCTCGTCCATGGTGAAGTACTCGCGCGGCCAGTCGGCCGACGCGCCCAGGCGGCGCACCTGCTCGGTGATGGCGCTGCCGGATTTTTCCTTCCATTCCCACACTTTCTCGACGAACTTTTCGCGGCCCAGGTCGTGGCGCGAAACCTTTTGCGCGTCGAGCTGTCTTTCAACGACGATCTGCGTGGCGATGCCGGCGTGGTCGGTGCCCGGGATGAACACGGTGTCGTCGCCGGACATGCGGTGGTAGCGGATCAGCCCGTCCATGATGGTCTGGTTGAACGCGTGGCCCATGTGCAGCGTGCCGGTCACGTTGGGCGGCGGGAACTGGATGACGTAGGGCTGGCTTTCCGTCCCCGTTTCTACGTGCTGGCCGCCGGCGAAGTAGCCGCGCTTGTCCCACTCGGCATACCAGCGGGATTCCAGTTCGGAGGGTTCGAAGCTCTTGGAGAGTTCCGGGGTTTCGCCGGCGATGGGCGCGGCGTTCGGGGGAGCAGCTTGAGTCATTACTAAGTTCCGGCAGACAGGGGCGCCCGGATAGGACGCGGGCAGCAAACCGCTCATTTTAAGATGTAATGCGGTCTTCTCAGCGTGTTAGAATACCGGGTTACTGTAAACCTTTTAGAAGTCCCTGAATTCATTGAGGATTCCTTCGGAAATGCGCGCAGAATCGTCCAGATTCACCCGCATCCGGAATCCCGCAGGCAATCCGGGACGCCTCCGACAGGTCGGCAGTGTCGAATCCTGTCCTGGTAGGTGGAACAGAGCGGCCCGAGGCACCCATTCGTTTCGGATCGCCTGCGCGCCAAGGGCGCGACACGCTCGTAGACGGCACCGAACGGTGGCATCGAAGGGCGGCATCGCCAAGCGCAGAGCCCCGCCAGGCAATTAACTAGAAACCCGTCAGAAATCAGTTTTCGGAGTCTTTTATGTCCATCCAACGCACCCTCTCGATCATCAAGCCCGACGCCGTCGCCAAGAACGTGATCGGCCAGATCGTCGGCCGTTTCGAGCAAGCCGGCCTGAAGGTCATCGCCGCCCGCCTGGCCCAGCTGTCGCGCGCCGACGCCGAGCGTTTCTACGCCGTGCACAAGGAACGCCCCTTCTTCAAGGACCTGGTCGACTTCATGATCTCGGGCCCCGTGTTCGTGCAAGTCCTGGAAGGCGAAGACGCCATCCAGAAGAACCGCGACCTGATGGGCGCCACCGACCCCAAGAAGGCCGCCCCGGGCACCATCCGCGCCGACTTCGCCGACAGCATCGACGCCAACGCCGTCCACGGCTCGGATGCCCCGGAAACGGCTGCCGTCGAAGTGGCTTTCTTCTTCCCCGAAATCAACATCCACAGCCGTTGATTTTTGGCTTGAGTTGTTGAGATCGCTTCAGCTTCAGTCCAGGCCTCGGCGTCAGTCTTTGTCTTGGCTCTGGCTTTAGCTCTAGCTTCTGTTTTGGTTTTACCTGGTTATGGAATCCGTCGAACGAATCAATCTGCTGGGGCTGGACAGCTCCGCCCTGTCCGAACTGGTCGGACAGTGGGGCGGCAAGCCGTTTCGTGCCCGCCAGTTGCAGCGCTGGATGCACCAGCGCGGCGCCGATTCGTTCGACGCCATGACCGACCTGGCCCGCGAATTCCGCGGCCAACTGGCCACGCACTGCCGCATTGAGGCGTTGCCCGTCAACATCGAGCAGCGCTCGGCCGACGGCACCCGCAAGTGGCTGTTCGACGTGGGGCAGGGCAATGCCATCGAAACCGTCTTCATTCCCGAAGACGACCGCGGCACGCTGTGCATTTCCAGCCAGGCTGGCTGCGTGGTGAATTGCCGCTTCTGCTCGACCGGGCACCAGGGCTTCAACCGCAACCTGAAGACCAGCGAGATCATCGGCCAGTTGTGGTGGGCCAAGCGCGTGCTCGAAGCCGACATCGGCACCGCCCGCCTGGAAGGCGCCCGCGCCACCGAAGACACCCGCGTCATCAGCAACGTCGTCATGATGGGCATGGGCGAACCCCTGCTCAACTACGACCAGGTCCTGCCGGCCCTGCGTCTCATGCTGGACGACAACGCCTATGGCCTGTCGCGCCGCCGCGTCACGGTGTCCACCTCCGGCGTGGTCCCCATGATGGACCGCCTGTCGCAGGACTGTCCCGTGGCGCTGGCCGTATCGCTGCACGCGCCCAACGACGCGCTGCGCGACGAACTGGTGCCGCTGAACAAGAAGTACCCGCTGAAGGAGTTGCTGGCCGCTTGCGAACGCTACCTGGCGTTCGCCCCGCGCGACTTCATCACATTCGAATACTGCATGCTGGACGGCATCAACGACACCGACCAGCACGCCAAGGAACTGATCCACATTGCACGCCAGGTGCGCTGCAAGCTCAACCTGATCCCGTTCAACCCCTTCCCCGCGTCCGGCCTGAAGCGCTCGAGCTCGGCGCGGGTGAAAGTGTTTGCCCAGCGTCTCATGGACGCCGGCATCATCACGACGGTCCGCAAGACCCGGGGCGACGACATCGATGCGGCTTGCGGCCAACTGGCCGGAGAGGTGCGCGACCGCACTCGGATCACCGAGCGCAACGCCGCACAGCGCCAGACCATACCAATCAGACAGGTGCACGCATGACGCAGGATATCGCTTCTGCAGTTTCCGAACCGTCCGCCGGCGCCTCGGGCAGCGTGGGCGCCGCATTGCGCGGCTTGCGCCAGTCCAAGGGCTGGTCGCTCGACGAAGTGTCCAGCCGCATCAAGTTTTCCACCAAGCAGATCGAAGCCCTTGAAAACGAGCAGTGGGACAACCTGCCCACCGGCGTTTCCTTGCGCGGCCTGGTCCGCAACTACGCGCGCCTGCTGGGCGCCGATGCGCAGGCCATCGTCGATTCGCTCGATCCCAAGGCCCGCGCCACCGGCCCGGCCAAGCTGAGCCCGAGTTCTCTGCACTCGGCGCATTCCATTCCGCAATCCAGCGCCGACGACGACCGCTCGTCCACGACGTCCTGGGGATGGCTCATCGCCATCGTGCTGGTGCTGGCCGCTGGCGTGGCGTATGCCTTCTGGCAAGGCTGGTTGCCGCAGCACTGGCTGCCGGCCGACTGGCTGCCCAAACCGACCAAGTAACCCGGTTCCACCCGATGCAAGATTCTTCTCTGCCTTGCCAGGATGCGCCGCCTCCCCCGGTGGGGGCCGCGGCGCGCCGCGCCACGCGCTCCGTCGCGGTGAAGTGGGGCGATCGCGTCGTCACCGTGGGCGGCGACGCCCCGGTCGTGGTCCAGTCCATGACCAACACCGACACCGCGGACGCCATCGCCACCGCCATCCAGGTCAAAGAGTTGGCCCAGGCCGGCTCCGAACTGGTGCGCATCACGGTGAACACGCCCGAAGCGGCCCGCGAAGTCGTCGCCATCCGCGAACAGCTCGACCGCATGGGCGTGAACGTGCCGCTGGTGGGGGACTTCCACTACAACGGCCACAAGCTGCTGACGCAATTCCCGGAGTGCGCCCAGGCGCTGTCCAAGTACCGCATCAACCCCGGCAACATGGGCGGCGGCAAACGCCGCGACGATAACTTCGCGCAAATGATCGAAGTCGCCTGCCGCTATGACAAGCCGGTGCGCATCGGCGTCAACTGGGGCAGCCTCGATCACGAACTCATGGCGCGCAAGATGGACGAAAACAGCCGTCGCGCCCAGCCGTGGGAAGCGCAAGCCGTCATGCGCGACGCGCTGGTCGTGTCGGCCATCAGCAATGCCCAGCGCGCCGAAGAACTCGGCCTGCGGCGCGACGCCATCATCCTGTCGTGCAAGGTCAGCCACGTCCAGGACCTGATCGCCGTCTATCGCGACCTGTCCGCCCGTTGCGACTACCCGCTCCATCTGGGCCTGACCGAAGCCGGCATGGGCAGCAAGGGCATCGTGGCTTCCACGGCCGCGCTGGCCGTGCTGCTGCAGCAGGGCATCGGCGACACCATCCGCATTTCGCTCACGCCCGAACCGGGCGGCGAGCGCAGCCGCGAAGCCATCGTCGCGCAGGAAATCCTGCAGACCATGGGCCTGCGCGCCTTCACGCCCATGGTCGTCGCCTGCCCGGGTTGCGGCCGCACCAGCAGCACGTTCTTCCAGGAATTGGCCGACAGCATTCAGTCGTTCCTGCGCCGGCAGATGCCCGTGTGGCGCACGCAGTACCCCGGCGTCGAGAGCATGAACGTCGCGGTGATGGGCTGTGTGGTCAATGGGCCGGGCGAAAGCCGTCACGCCGACATCGGCATCAGCCTGCCGGGCACCGGCGAAGTGCCGGCCGCGCCTGTGTTCGTTGACGGCGAGCGGACGGTCACGCTCAAGGGCGACCATATCGCCGAAGAGTTCCAGGCCATCGTTGAAGAATACGTTGCGCGCCGCTATGGCGCGCTCGCCTCTCACTAAAGTAAGGGTGTAGCCGCTGGCGCGCTTCCCGGCGCGCGGCGCGGCATGATCAAGATGACTCAAGCTTTCCAGAAAGTCGCCGCCATACGCGGCATGAATGACCTGCTTCCGGGGGCGAGCGCCCGCTGGGAGCAATTCGAGGAAATCGTGCGCGGCTGGCTGCGCGGCTATGGCTATCGCAATGTGCGTACGCCCGTGCTTGAGCATACGCGCCTGTTCGCGCGCGGCATCGGTGAAGTCACCGACATCGTCGAAAAAGAAATGTACACGTTCACCGACGCGCTCAACGGCGAGTCGCTGACCATGCGCCCCGAGATGACCGCGGGCATCGTGCGTGCCTCCATCGAACACAACCTGCTCTATGACCGCCCGCAGCGCGTCTACTCCATCGGCCCCGTGTTCCGCCACGAGCGCCCGCAGCGCGGCCGCTACCGCCAGTTCCACCAGATCGACGTCGAAGCGCTCGGTTTCGCCGGTCCCGACGTGGACGCGGAACTCATCGTCATGCTGGCCCGACTCTGGAAACTGCTGGGCCTGAAGGACGTGCGCCTCGAACTGAATTCGCTGGGCCAGCCCGCCGAGCGCGCCGCGCATCGCGCCGCCCTGATCCAGCATCTGGAAAAGCACCGCGACGTCCTCGACGAAGACGGCCAGCGCCGCATGTACAGCAACCCGCTGCGCGTGCTGGACACGAAGAATCCCGCCATGCAGGAGATGGCGGACAGCGCGCCGCGCCTGTTCGACTTCCTGGGCGAAGAATCCCGCGCGCACTTCGAAGGCGTGTGCCAGCGCCTGACCGACGCCGGCATCGAGTACCGCCTGAACCCGCGTCTGGTGCGCGGCCTGGACTACTACAACCTCACCGTTTTCGAGTGGGTCACGGATCGCCTCGGCTCGCAGGGCACGGTCTGCGGCGGCGGCCGCTATGACGGCCTGGTCGAACTGCTGGGCGGCAAGCCGGCGCCCGCCGTGGGCTTTGCCATCGGCATGGAACGCCTGCTCGACCTGTGGGAGCAGAGCGTCGATATCGCCGCGCCCGCCGAGTGCGACGTCTATGTCGTGCACCAGGGCGAAGAGGCGCAGCGCCTGGCCGCGCGCGTCGGCGAAGACCTGCGCGACGCGGGTCTGTCGGTCATCGTGCATGCCGGATCGGCGGGCTTCAAGTCGCAATTCAAGCGCGCGGACGCCAGCGGCGCCCGCGTTGCGGTTATTCTTGGCGCCGACGAAGTGGCTACGCAGACCGCCAGCGTCAAGTTCCTGCGCGCGCAGGAACAGGGCGAGGCGGCCCAGCAGCAGGTGCCGCTGGCGAAGCTGGCCGACGCATTGAACAACAAGGGTTAAGGCATGGCATACGATCTGGAAGAACAGGAAAAACTCGACGCGATCAAGGCGTGGTGGGCCCGCTACGGGACGCTCGTACTCACGCTGGTGACGGTCGTGCTCCTGGCCTGGGGCGGCTGGTGGGGCTGGAAGGCGTATGAATCGCATCGCGCCAACCAGGCCATGGGTTACTTCGAGGCTCTCGAAGATGCGGCCCGCCTGGGTGGCGCCGATTCCGCGGTGCGCATCAAGACGGCCGCCGCGACGCTGCGCGAAAAGTATCCGAACACCGGCTATGCCGCCCGCGGCGCCCTCGTGGCCGCTCAGGCGCTGCAGGCCCAGAAAGATGACGCCGGCGCGCGCGAACAGCTCGAATGGCTGGCCGGCCAGAACAAGAACCCGTCCATGCAGGCCGTGGCGCGCTTGCGCCTGGCGGGCATGATGCTGGACCAGAAGCAATACGATGCCGCCCTGGCGCAGTTGAACAACCCGCCGGCAGCCTTTGCCGCCTTGTTCGCCGACCGCCGTGGCGATGTCCTGGCTGCGCAAGGCAAGCGTGACGAGGCCCGCGCGGCATGGCAGAGCGCCATCGATGGCCTGGGCCAGGCCAATCCCCTGACCCAGGTTGTGCAACTGAAACTGGATGCCTTGAGCGGAGCGTGACTGTAATGCGTAAATTTGCACCTGGCCGCACGTGGCGCGGCGCCGTTTTGCTGGCCAGCCTGCTGGCCCTGGGCGGTTGCGGCATGTTTTCCCATGATGACGGCCGCTACGACCCCGCTCCCCTGACCGAATACAAGGCCGGCATGTCCGTGCGCCAGGTCTGGTCCACGTCGATCGGCAGCGGCTCGGGCCTGGGTTTCGCGCCCACCGTGCTCGGGGACGCCATCTACGCCGCCACGCCTGACGGCTCCGTGGGCAAGTTCGATCTGCAGAGCGGCCGCGTCATCTGGAAGGCTGACGTCGACGGCAAGTTGTCCGCCGGCGCGGGCAGCGACGGCACCACCACCGCCGTGGCCTCGCCCAGTGGCGACGTCATCGCTTTCGACGACACGGGCAAGGTCAAGTGGAAGGTCCGCGCCACCAGCGACGTCAGCATTCCGCCGGTCGTCGGCTATGGCATCGTCGTCGTGCGTAGCGGCGACTATCGCATCCAGGCATTCGACGCCAACAGCGGCGAACGCGTCTGGAGCGTGCAGCGCCCCGGGCCCTCGCTCGCCTTGCGCAGCGTGTCGCAGATGGTGCTGGCCGAAGGCCTGGTGATCACCGGCCTGCCCGGCGGCAAGCTCATGGCCATCGCTTCCAACAGCGGTAACGTTCAATGGGAAGGCACCGTGGCCACGCCCCGCGGCGCCAGCGACCTGGAACGGCTGACCGACGTGGTCGGCGCCCCGCGCATTGCCGGCAACCTGCTGTGCGCGGTCGCCTATCAGGGACGCATTGTCTGCTTCGACGTCACCGCCGGCGGCCGTCCGCTCTGGGCAAAGGACTTCTCCAGCGTCAGCGGCCTCACGCTGGACGACCGATTTGCCTATTCCGCCGACCAGAACAGTGTGGTAAACGCATTTGCGCTGGATAATGGGGGCAATCTCTGGAAACAGGCCGCCCTGAAGAACCGCCAGCTCACCGCACCGGCTATGCTGGGGGGAGCGCTGGCAGTGGGCGACCTGGACGGATACATGCACTTCCTGTCGCGCAGCGACGGCAGCCTGATGGCGCGCCTGTCCGTGGGCGGAGGCGCCATCGTTTCGCCGCCGCAAACGACCCCCCAAGGCGTGCTGGTCCAGACGGGCAATGGCAATCTCGTCATGATCGGCACCAACTGAAACCCATAAAGCAAAACCCTTACACCGTGTCTTTCAAGCCTGTCGTTGCCCTGGTCGGCCGCCCCAATGTGGGGAAATCGACCCTTTTCAATCGCCTGACGCGATCGCGCGCCGCGCTGGTGGCCGATTATTCCGGCCTGACCCGCGATCGCCATTACGGCGAGGGCAGGGTGGGCGATATTCCGTTCATCGCCATCGATACGGGTGGCTTCGAGCCCGTCGCGAAGGATGGCATCCTGCTGGAAATGGCCCGCCAGACGCGCCAGGCCATCGCCGAGGCGGACGTCGTCGTGTTCCTGGTGGACGCGCGAGCCGGCCTCAATGCGCACGACCACGAAATCGCCAAGCTCCTGCGCAAGTCGGGCCAGCAACGCGTCCTGCTGGCCGTGAACAAGGCCGAAGGCATGGGCCTGGGGCCCGCCATCGCCGAGTTCCACGAGCTCGGCCTGGGCCAGCCTTACCCCATTTCGGCGGCGCACGGCGACGGCATCGTCGACCTGATCGAACTGGCGCTCAAGGACCTGGCCGAACCGCCCGCTGAAGCCGAGCCTGCCGAAGAAGGCGAGCACGATCACCGCATCAAGCTGGCAATCGTCGGTCGCCCGAACGTGGGCAAGTCCACGCTGATCAACACCTTCCTGGGCGAAGAGCGCGTCATCGCCTTCGACATGCCCGGCACCACGCGCGACGCCATCGAAATCGATTTCGACCGCGACGGCCGGCGTTACACGCTGATCGACACGGCCGGCCTGCGCAAGCGCGGCAAGGTGTTCGAGGCGGTCGAAAAGTTCTCCGTCATCAAGACCTTGCAGGCCATCGAGGCCAGCAACGTCGTGCTGCTCATGCTGGACGCGCAGACCGAAATCTCCGAGCAGGACGCGCACATCGCCGGGTTCGTGCTGGAAACCGGCCGTGCGGTAGTGGTGGCCGTCAACAAGTGGGACGGCCTGGACAGCGAAGAAAAGGAACGCATCGAGCGCGAGTTCAATCGCAAGCTGCGATTCCTGTCGTTCGCGCGCGTGCACACGATTTCCGCGCTGCGCGGGCAGGGCATCAAGCCTTTGCTCAAGTCCATCAATGCCGCGCACGCCGCCGCGTTCGCCAAGCTGTCCACGCCCAAGCTCACGCGCGAGCTGCAGCTTGCGGTCGAGCAGCAGCAGCCTCCCCGCAAGGGCATCTTCCGCCCCAAGATGCGCTACGCGCACCAGGGCGGCCAGAACCCGCCGCTGGTGGTCATCCACGGCAATGCGCTGGACGCGATTCCCGACTCGTACCGCCGCTATCTCGAAACGCGATTCCGCAATGCGTTCGACCTGGCCGGCACGCCGCTGCGCATCGAATTCAAGTCTTCGCACAACCCCTACGCGCAGGAAAGCTGATCCATGAGCCGTTTCTGGAGTCCCGTAGTCGGGACGCTCAGTCCCTATGTCCCGGGCGAGCAGCCCAAGCTTCAGAACCTGGTCAAGCTGAACACCAACGAGCATCCTTACGGGCCTTCGCCCAAGGTGCTCGATGCGATCCGCGAGGCCTGCGACGACACGCTCAAGCTTTATCCGGATCCTTCCTCCGATCGCCTGCGCCAGGCCATCGCCTCGACCGTCGGCGTGCAGCCGGGGCAGGTGTTCGTGGGCAATGGTTCCGACGAAGTCCTGGCGCACGCTTTCCTGGCCCTGCTCAAGCATGATCGGCCTCTGCGGTTCCCGGACATCACCTACAGCTTCTATCCGGTGTATTGCGGTCTGTACGCCATCGATTTCGAAACGATGCCGCTCACCGCGGACTTCCGCATCGATGTGGAAGACTACCTGCCCGCGCGCCACGGACAGGCGGGCGCCATCATCTTCCCGAATCCCAACGCGCCCACCGGCCGAGCGCTTGCCGCCGCCGAGGTCGAACGCATCGTTGCCGGCAATCCCGACACGGTGGTCGTCGTCGACGAAGCCTACGTGGATTTCGGCGCGGAATCGGTCATCCCGCTCGTCTCGCGCTACGACAACCTGCTCGTTGTGCAGACGCTCTCGAAGTCCCGCTCGCTCGCGGGCCTGCGGGTGGGGTTCGCCGTCGGCAGCGCCGCGCTGATCGACGGACTCGAGCGGGTAAAGAACAGTTTCAACTCCTACCCCATCGACCGGCTGGCATCCGTCGGCGCAGTAGCGGCCCTGGAAGATACGGAGTACTTTGAGAAAACCCGCTGCGCCGTGATCGAAACCCGCTCACGCATGACGACGGGGCTGGAATCGCTGGGCTTCGAAGTGCTGCCGTCCGCCGCGAACTTCGTGTTCGCGCGGCACCCTTCGAAAGACGCCGCGATGCTGGCCGCGGCCTTGCGCGAGCGCAGCATCATCGTTCGACATTTCCGTCATGCGCGCATCGATCAGTTCCTGCGCATCACGGTGGGTACCGACACGCAGTGCGACCTGCTGCTGGAAGCGCTTGCGCAGGTACTGCAGGCGTGATTTTCAGGGGCGTTTGAGCTGGAAAACTCTGGTCTCATTTTTGCTTCCCGGCCAAGTAGCACGGGCCGGGAAAACCCTGTAGAGTACGTGTTTCGGCGTGCACCACCAGTACAAAAAGCACGCCACCACTCAATAACAAACAAATGGAGCCTGGCCAATGAGCAATAAAGGGCAAACTCTGCAAGATCCGTTCCTCAACACGCTGCGCAAGGATCATGTGCCCGTGTCGATCTATCTCGTGAACGGCATCAAGCTTCAAGGGCAAATCGAATCTTTCGACCAGTACGTCGTGTTGCTGCGCAATACCGTCACCCAAATGGTCTACAAGCACGCCATCTCCACCGTCGTTCCCGCGCGTGCCGTCAATTTTCAAGTGGAAGTCCCTGCTGAGTAATCTCGCTCCAGCTTTACCTTTTATTGCCCGCCGGACGGTTCTCGTCGGCGGGCATTTTCGCTTTGGCTCCAATATGGTGCATGTATGCGCGCTCTGATCATCAGCGTGGATCTGGGTGACCCAGACTTCACGGCCCATGCCGAGGAATTCGCCATGCTGGCCAAGGGCGCGGGCGCCGAAATCGTCGGCACCCTGACCGCCCGTCGGGACCGTCCCGACGCCAAGTTCTTCATCGGCTCGGGCAAAGCCGACGAGGGGGTTGCGATGGCGCAGGCCTTGCTTGCGGATATCGTCCTTTTCGACCAGCCTTTGTCGCCGGCCCAGCAACGCAACCTCGAGCGCGTCTTCAACCTGCGCGTCGTCGATCGCGTTGCGCTCATCCTGGACATCTTCGCGCTGCGCGCAAAGAGCCACGAAGGGAAACTGCAGGTCGAACTGGCGCAGCTCCAGCATCTGGCCACGCGCCTGACGCGCATGTGGAGCCACTTGGAGCGCCAGCGCGGCGGCATCGGCATGCGCGGCCCCGGCGAATCCCAGCTCGAAATGGACCGCCGCATGATCGGCGCCAAGGTCAAGACGCTGCGTGAGCGGCTGGACAAGGTCGAGCGCCAGCGCGTCACGCAACGCCGCGCCCGCGCGCGGGGCGGGGCGCTGTCGGTGTCGCTGGTCGGCTATACCAACGCCGGCAAGTCGACCTTGTTCAATGCCCTGACCCGCGCAGACGCCTACGCCGCTGACCAGTTGTTCGCCACGCTGGACACGACCACGCGGCGCATCTGGGTCGAAGGAGCGGGTTCGGTGGTGATATCCGATACGGTCGGCTTCATCCGCGACCTGCCCCACAACCTGATCGCCGCCTTCCGGGCCACGCTTGAAGAAACCGTGCACGCCGATCTGCTCCTGCATGTGGTGGATGCGGCCAGTCCGCAACGGGATGAGCAGATCTTCGAGGTGAACAAGGTGCTCGCCGAAATCGGCGCTGCCGCGATTCCGACCATTCTGGTATACAACAAGATAGATCGGGCGGGACTGGAACCGCGGGTCGAGCGCGATGCACATGGTACGATTGCGCGAGTATTTGTAAGCGCCACCGAGCGCGCCGGTTTGGACGCGTTGCGCGGGGCAATTGCGGAGACCGGACAGATTGTGGGAAACAATGCCGCGAATTATCAAACTCTTCAATCTGAATGACCCCGGCTGGGGTCGCGGAAACAACAATGGCTCCGAGCCGCCGCCCAAGCGGCCTCAGCGCGACGGAGACGGCCCACCCGACCTGGACGAGGTCTGGCGCGATTTCAATAATCGCATCGGCAACCTGTTCGGCCGCAAGGGCGGGGGCGGCAACAACCGGCCCGGCAATCGTGGCGGCATGACGCCGCCTTCCCCGCGTGGCACGCGTATCGGCCTGGGCGTCATCGCCCTGGTCGCGGTGGGCATCTGGCTGGCCAGCGGCTTCTACATCGTGCAAGAAGGCCAGGTCGCGGTCGTGACCCAGTTCGGCAAATACAAGAGCACGTCGCAAGCCGGTTTCCAGTGGCGCCTGCCGTATCCGATCCAAAGCCATGAAATGGTCAACGTGTCGCAACTGCGCACGTTCGAAGTCGGTTTCCGCGGCGGTGCGCGCAACAAGGTCCTCCCTGAAGCGCTGATGCTCACCACGGACGAGAACATCGTCGACATGCAGTTCGTGGTCCAGTACCGTCTGCGCGCCGATGGCGCGCCTGACTACCTCTTCATGACGCGTGACCCGGACGAATCCGTCCGCCAGGCCTCCGAAACCGCGATGCGCGAAGTCGTGGGCAAGCAGTCCATGGACTTCGTGCTGTACGAAGGCCGTACGACCGTCGCCTCGCAGGTGCAGGCGCTGATGCAGCAGATCCTGGATCGCTACCAGACCGGCGTGCAGGTCAGCACCGTCGCCATCCAGAACGTGCAGCCGCCCGAGCAGGTCCAGGCCGCGTTCGACGACGCCGTCAAGGCGGGCCAGGATCGCGAGCGCCAGATCAACGAAGGCCAAGCCTACGCCAACCAGGTCGTGCCGCTTGCAAGCGGTCAGGCCTCGCGCATGGTCGAACAGGCCGAAGGCTACAAGGCCAAGGTCGTCGGCGACGCGCAGGGTAATACGTCGCGCTTCACCAGCATCCTGGGCGAGTACGAGAAGTCACCCCTGGTCATGCGTCAGCGCATGTACCTGGAAAGCATGCAGGACATCTTCACGCGCGCCAGCAAAGTTATGGTCGACACCAAGAGCAACAACAACATGTTGTACCTGCCCCTGGACAAGATCATGCACCTGGCCGCTCAGGACGGGGGCAAGTCCAATGTCGGCAATCCCGGTTCGCCCGCTCTGGTCTCTCCGCCTGTCCAGCCTCCGCGTGGCACTGCCACGCCGGCGCCGCAGCCTTCCGGCAGCAGCACGAGCAACACGCTGCCCCGCGACCGTATGTCGCGCTAATCCGGAGGAGTCCCGAACATGAATCGTCTTATGCCCATCCTGGTCGGCCTGCTCATCGTGCTGGCCCTGCTTTCCTCCAGCGTGTTCGTCGTGCGCGAGCGCGACTACGCACTGGTGTTCTCGCTCGGCGAGGTCCGCAAGGTCATCAGCGAACCTGGCCTGTATTTCAAACTTCCGCCGCCGTTCCAGAATGTCGTCACGCTCGACAAGCGCATTCTGACCATCGAAACCAACGAAGCCGAGCGTATCCAGACGTCGGAAAAGAAAAACCTCCTGATCGATTCCTACGTCAAGTGGCGCATCGCGGATCCCCGCCTGTTCTACGTGACGTTCGGCGGCAATGAGCGTGCGGCGCAAGAGCGCCTGCAAGCACAGATCCGCGACGCGCTGAACGCGTCGGTCAACGTGCGCACGGTGCGGGATGTCGTCTCCACCGAGCGCGACAAGATCATGGCGGAAATCCTGACCAACGTCGCCAAGCGCGCCGAGCCCCTTGGCGTGCAGATCGTCGACGTGCGTCTGCGCCGGATCGAGTTCGCGCCGGAGATCTCGGAATCGGTGTACCGCCGCATGGAGGCCGAACGCACGCGCGTCGCCAACGAGCTGCGTTCCATCGGCGCCGCCGAAGGCGAGAAGATCCGCGCCGAAGCCGACCGCCAGCGCGAAGTCATCGTCGCCCAGGCGTACGCCAAGGCACAGGGCATCATGGGTGAGGGCGATGCCGCTGCGGCAGCGATCTACTCCCAGGCTTACGGCAAGAACCCGGACTTCTACACGTACTACAAGAGCCTGGAAGCCTATCGCGCCTCGTTCTCCAGGCCGGGCGACGTGCTGGTGGTCGACCCCAGCTCCAGCTTCTTCCAGTTCATGAAGGATCCGGCTGGCGCCGCGCTGGCGCCTGTCACTGTGCCGGCCAAGTGATGCGCAAGCGGTAGCGCCAGCGCGCCGCAGGCACGAAAAGCCCCCTGGTTCTCCAAGGGGCTTTTCTGCATCTGGCGCGCGCCGTATCGTGCGTCCGTATTGGGGACGGGTTGCGGCCATGCGTGCGCCACCCGGCTGGCGCTGTCGGCCGAACCATGTACAATACCGCGTAAGCTAGAAAACATTCCGCAGCGGCTGAGCGGGCTTACGCCCCCTCAGCCGCTTTTTCGTTTGGGCGACGCCCACGCATCACTTGGCGTTATTCAGGTAAACATTCATGGGTAACTGGTTGCTGCCCGAGAGCCTTGCCGACGTACTTCCGGCCGAGGCCCGGCGCATCGAGGAATTGCGCCGCGAACTTCTCGATCTTTACCGTACTTACGGGTTCGAGCTGGTCGCGCCGCCCCTGGTCGAGTACATCGATTCATTGCTGTCGGGCACCGGCAGCGATCTGGATCTGCGCACCTGCAAGCTGGTGGACCAGCTCTCGGGCCGCACGCTGGGCGTGCGCGCGGACATGACTCCCCAGGTCACGCGCATCGACGCGCACTTGCTGAACCGCGCGGGCGTCACCCGCCTGTGCTACTGCGGCAACGTGTTGCATGCGCGGCCTTCGGACCTCTTGTCCAGCCGTGAATTGCTGCAGATCGGCGCCGAAATCTACGGCCACGCCGGATTCGAAGCCGACCTCGAAATCATCCAGCTCGTGCTGGAAACCGTTGCAATCGCCGGCGTGCGCAATCCGCGCCTGGATCTGTGCCATCCGGGCGTGTTGCGCGCCCTCCTGAAGTCCGACCCGGCGGCTGCCGAGCTGGCGCAGGACGCCATCCGGCTGATGCGCGACAAGGACGTGCCCGGTTTGGGCGAGCTCGCATCGCGGGCGCCCGGCATCCGACCGGAAACGCTCAAGGCGCTGCAATTGCTGCCCACCCTGTACGGCGGTCCGGACGTGCTGAAGACCGCTCGCCGGGAACTGCCGTCGTTGCCCGGCGTGGCCGAGGCGCTCGACGCGCTGCAGTCGCTGGTGGATGCCATGCCGAACGTGTCGTTCAGCGTGGACCTGGCCGATGTCGGCGGCTACGCCTACCACTCGGGCGTGAAGTTCGCCCTGTACGCCGAAGGTTGGCACGACGCGCTGGTCAGCGGCGGCCGCTATGACGACGTCAGTCGTGCATTCGGCCGGGCGCGTCCGGCGACGGGCTTCAGTCTGGATTTACGCAAGCTGGCGGCGGGTCTGCCGCCGGCGGAAAGGGCGCGAGCGGTTCGCGCGCCCTGGGGGCAGGCCCCCGCCCTGACCGAGGCGGTTCGCCGCTTGCGCCGGTCAGGGGAAATCGTCGTTCAGGTATTGCCCGGTCACGAGCAGGATCAGGACGAATTCGTTTGCGATCGCGAGCTGGCGCTGCAGGATGGCGTCTGGACGGTCAGAACGCTGTGACTAACTCCCTCTCGGAAACGAGGGGGCCGCGGGGAGATTTCCGGATTTCCCGAGAAACTCGATATTGATTCGTAACATGAGCAAGAACGTAGTCGTAATCGGCACCCAGTGGGGTGACGAGGGCAAAGGCAAGATCGTCGACTGGCTGGCGGAATCCGTCCAGGGCGTGGTCCGCTTCCAGGGCGGTCACAACGCCGGCCATACGCTGTGGATCAACGGCAAGAAGACGATTCTTCGCCTGATTCCGTCGGGCATCATGCATCCCGGTGTCACCTGCTTCATCGGCAATGGCGTCGTGCTGTCCCCCGAAGCCCTGCTCAAGGAAATCGAAGAGCTTGAGGCGGCCGGCCTGGACGTGCGCTCGCGCCTGCAAATCTCCGAGATCTGCCCGCTGATCCTCCCGTACCACGTCGCCATCGACAAGGCACGCGAAGCCCGCAAGGGCGAGGGCAAGATCGGCACGACCGGTCGCGGCATCGGTCCGGCCTACGAAGACAAGGTCGCCCGCCGCGCGCTGCGCGTGCAAGACCTCTTCAATCCCGCGCTGTTCGATGAAAAGCTCGCCGAAGTGCTGGATTACCATAACTTCGTGCTGACCCAGTACCTTGGCGCCGAAGCCGTGTCGGCCAACGAAGTGCGCGATCAGGCCATGGCGCTCGCCCCGGCCATCGCCCCGATGGTCAAGGACGTCTCCAGCAACCTGTATGCCATGCAACAGGAAGGCAAGCGCCTGCTGTTCGAAGGCGCCCAAGGTGCGCTGCTGGATGTCGACCACGGCACTTACCCCTTCGTCACCAGCAGCAACTGCGTGGCGGGCGCGGCCTCGGCCGGCGCCGGCGTGGGTCCCCAGCAACTGGATTACGTCCTGGGCATCACCAAGGCGTACACCACGCGCGTCGGTTCCGGTCCGTTCCCCACCGAACTGGTCGACGAGATCGGCACGCGCCTGGCCACGATCGGCAAGGAATTCGGTTCGGTCACCGGCCGTCCGCGTCGCTGCGGCTGGTTCGACGGCGCCGCCCTGAAGCGCTCGGTGCGCCTGAACGGCATTTCCGGCCTGTGCATCACCAAACTGGACGTGCTGGACGGTCTGGAAACCATCCAGCTCGGCGTCGGCTACCGCGTCAACGGCGAGTTCCGCGACGTGCTGCCCTATGGCGCGCACGCCGTGGCCCAGGCGCAGCCCGTCCTGGAAGAACTGCCCGGCTGGAGCGAGTCGACGGTCGGCATCACCGAGTACGCCAAGCTTCCCGCCGCGGCCCGCCGCTACCTGGAACGCGTGGCGGAAGTCTGCGGTGTTCCGATCGACCTGGTGTCCACCGGCCCGGACCGCAACGAGACCATTGTTTTGCGTCATCCCCTGAAGGGCTGACATCGGGTTATTATTCCCGAGGCCGCCGCCGGTCATACCGGCGGCGGCCTTTTCGTATTTTTGTGCAGGAGATGCTTGCCTATGAGCACGCCGACCAGTGACGATAGCCATCTGTGGGTAACGTGGGACGATTACAACCGCTTGATCGAGCGCCTTACTTTGCAGGTGCACCAGTCGGGCTGGAAGTTTGACAAGATTCTTTGCCTGGCGCGCGGCGGCATGCGCGTGGGCGACGTCATGTCCCGCATTTTTGACGTGCCGCTCGGCATCCTCGCCACCAGCAGCTATCGCGAGGCGGCAGGCACCAAGCAGGGCGACATGGATATCGCCCAGTTCATCACCATCACCCGAGGCACGCTGTCCGGGCGAGTGTTGCTGGTGGACGACATGGTCGATACCGGCAAGACGTTCAGCAAGGTCTACGACCACCTGAAGAGCCAGTTTGCCGACATCACCGAACTGCGCAGCGCCGTGCTGTGGTGGAAAGGCCATTCCCTAGCCACGCCCGACTACTACGTCGAAAAGCTGCCCACCAATCCCTGGATCCACCAGCCGTTCGAAGACTACGACAGCTTGCGTCCCCATCAATTGGAAGCCTGGATACGCAAGGGCTCCCAGGGCTAGCTGGTTTGGTCGAAGGGCGGTCCCGGCGCGCTGGGAAGCCCTTTCAGTAGTCAAACCACCTATGACCATGCTAGAATCGCTGGTTATCGCTAAACCGAACTTGGCTTGTTACTCTCTGGGTAGTCTTTGGGTAACGGAAACAGCCAGCTTAAACCCGGGTGATCGCATGCCTGGGTTGCGCTTTCAAGGTTCCTAGTTATCGCGGTACTAGCCTTTTGGTGGTTGGCTGGCCTGGTTGTCAGGTCCCGTCGCCAAAGGCCGTCTTCGCGTACCTGGGTCCGCGCAGCGTTGCTGGAAAAGCAAGCCAGGTTTGTCATCAACTTTTGTTACCCTACAAGCAGGCCAATTACTTTATGCCTATCGTTCGACTGAAGGAAAACGAACCGTTTGAAGCCGCTCTGCGCCGCTTCAAGCGCACCATCGAAAAGACCGGTTTGCTCACCGAGCTGCGTTCGCGCGAGTTCTACGAGAAGCCCACCGCCGAGCGCAAGCGCAAGCATGCCGCCGCCGTGAAGCGCCACTACAAGCGCATCCGTAGCCAACAACTGCCCCCGCGCCTGTATTGATTTCTGATTCCCGAATCTATTGATTCCAGAATCATTCATCCAGGATTTGCTCGCCCGAGTCGACGTCGTCGACATAGTCGGGCGATATGTGCAGTTGCGAAAGGGTGGGGCCAACTTGCTTGGCCTGTGCCCCTTTCATAACGAAAAAAGTCCCTCGTTCACTGTCAGTCCCACCAAGCAGTTCTATCACTGCTTCGGCTGCGGAGCTCATGGCAGCGCCATCACCTTCCTGATGGAACATACGGGCGCCAGTTTCCCCGATGCCGTGCGTACGCTCGCGGCATCGGCGGGAATGACGGTCCCCGAAGAAAACCGCAGTCCCCGTCAGCAGCAGGAATCCGCGCGCCGCAAGGCCGAGGAATCCCGGCATACGCAAGTGCTGGACGCCGCTCAGGCGCATTACCTCAAGCAGTTGCGCGCGTCGCCCGCTGCCGTGCGCTACTTGAAGCAACGTGGCCTCACCGGCGAAATCGCGGCGCATTTCGGCCTGGGCTGGTCCGGCACGGACAGGCATGGCTTGTCTCAGGTATTTCCCAATTACGAAGATCCCACATTGGTGGAGTCCGGGCTTGTCATCGAGTCCGAAGACGGGCGCCGTTACGACCGCTTCCGCGAGCGCGTCATGTTCCCGATTCGCAATGCGCGGGGAAGCCTCATCGGATTCGGCGGCCGGATTATCGGCAAGGGTGAGCCCAAGTACCTGAACTCGCCCGAGACCCCGCTGTTTTCGAAAGGGCAGGAGCTCTACGGACTGTGGGAAGCGCGCCAGGCCATCCGCCAGGAAGGGCAGGTCATCGTGGTCGAAGGCTACATGGACGTGGTCGGGCTGGCCCAGCAGGGCATCGCCAATGCCGTCGCCACGCTTGGCACCGCGACCACGCCGGATCATGTCAAGAAGCTCTTGCGCGCCAGCGACAAGGTGATTTTCAGCTTCGACGGCGACAAGGCCGGGCGGCGGGCTGCGTGGCGCGCCCTGCAGGCGTGCCTGCCGGTGCTCAGGGACGATATTGCGATCCGGTTCCTGTTCCTTCCTGCCGAGCACGATCCGGATTCCTACGTGCGCGAACTCGGCGCCGAGGCTTTCCGGGCTTGCCTGGCCGAAGCCGTGGCGCTGTCGCGCTTCCTGCTGGAAGAGCTGGCGTCGCGTCACAACATGACCGAGGCCGAAGGTCGTGCCAGTTGCCTGCACGAAGCCAAGCCCCTGCTGGCCGCCATCCCCGAATGTGCGCTGCGCGTGCAGATTGAACGCGAAATGGCCAAGCTGGTGCAGCTCACGCCCGAGGAGATGGCCCAGGTCCTGGCGCAGCAGCCCGCCAAACCCTTTGCGCCCGCCGGCCGGCCGGCGCAGGGGGCGGGCGAAGCGGCTGCAGCCGGCTCGCCGGGCTCCGATGGCGGCGCGCCCGACATGGGATATGACTTCGGCGGCCACGAATTCCACGACATTCCGGCAGACGAATCCGAATTCACGGATTATGGCCAGTATGCCTCGCACGGCGACGAGTCCATCCCCGGCGGCGGCGGCTGGCAGCAGGGCGAAAAGCAGGACTGGAAGGCCAAAAGTGACTGGAAGTCGAAGGGCGATTGGAAGGGCAAGGGCGATTGGAAGGGCGGCAAGGGTAACTGGAAGGGGCGCCGTGACAACGACGTCGGCGGCTTCGAAGGCCGCCGCACGATGCCGTCGCTGGCCAAGCGCCTCCTCAGTCTGCTGCTGGCCCATCCCGAGTTGGTCGATTCCATGGGAGACCAGCAGCTTGAAGTCATCGACCACGGCCCCCATCTAGGTCTTGTAAGGGACCTGATCATGCTGGCGCAATCCAGCGGGGCACGCCACGTCGGCGCCTTGCTGGAGGCGGCCGAACCGGATTCGGACCTTGCCACCGTGCTGAAAGGCCTGAGGGCGGACATCTTGTCGCAAGAGGATCTGCCGGACCCGCAGACGGAATGGGATGACGCGCTGCGGCGCATCGAGTTTGATTCGGCCAAGGTCGAAATGGCCAAGCTGGCAGCGGCGGGCCTGGCCACGGACGAGGCCCGCAAGCGCTATCTTGAGCTGTCCCGCCGCATGACCGTCTTGAAAGGTGCCGGCATGCGCTAAATGCGCTAAAATCAAAGGTTGTCCGCCACGTTGCGAGAGGCCCGGCAGGCAAGAGCAGGGGCCTCTGGATGACCAGCAGTAGCAGGAACTTGAAAAATGTAGGGTGGTATCCGGAATCTATTTTGGATGCCGTAATCTAATAATTATTGTGGCAAATTATTGTGGCCATTGGCGTGCCCATCGATGCGAGCGGATGTTCGATTGATGCTTAGGCACTCCGGTAGTTCCCGGTAGTTAGTTGAGCCCGTGGCGCTAGCGCCGACCAGAAAAAAGGAAAGCCTTCTTTTTCTTAATGGCTTAAAAAAAACGGGACGCGTGCGTCAATTTTGTTACATAGTTAATTAATATAGCTGAGCGGTGAATCGAGCAGTTCAGCGGCGGTAGTTCCGCGTGGCGTTAGTGGTTCGGGTGCTGTGTATACGTAGCCGCTTGGGGCAATGGCCCGATAAGCGAGCAAAGCCTATTTATAGGCAGGCAGCCCCGCCCGATGTCCGGAACCCCGTCGATGAATGAGGTCATGCACGCCATGCGCCATAACGGTATTGAACCGTAGGATGGCGCCCGGCGGGCTCGCAAGAGCTGGCGCTGTGAACAACGCAGCCGCGTGATCTCTGCCGATCCACCAGATTTACCCGTATTTCATGCCGCGCCGGGTCCTTGCCCGGCGGGGTGATATGCGGTGCAACATGCCCGAACGGGTTGCGACGACCACGGAAGCGACTATGACCAAATCCACCGGCAAATCCTCCTCTGCAATTGAAGCGGCCGAAACCCAGGCTGTGGCGCCCAAGCGCGCCGTCAGCATGGCCGCGGAAAAAGCGCCCGCCAAGACGGCGGTAAAGGTCGCCAAGCCCGCTGCCAAGACGGCTGTCAAAAAGGCGGCCAAAACGGCTGTTGCCGCGGACAAGCCTGAAAAGGTAACGAAGGCCCGCGCCAAGAAGGCCGAAGACAAGCTGGCCGACCTGGTCGGCAGTGCGCGTCCCGCCCCGAGCGGCCGCCGCCCGGGCCGCCCCGCCAAGAACGCCAACAACGATTCCGACGGCTTCGACGATCCGATGGACGGCGAAGGCGAAGTCCTGCCCGACCTGAAGCCGCCCAAGCGCGGCGGCAAGCGCGGCAAGGCGGATCCCAAGGATCTGATCGCCCGTGGCCCTGTCACGCCGGAAGAGTACGAAGCCCGCCGCAACCGCCTGAAGCAGCTCATCAAGCTGGGCAAGGACCGCGGCTACCTGACGTACGGGGAAATCAACGACCATCTGCCGGATGACCTGGTCGACGCGGAAGCGATCGACGGCATCATCAGCACCTTCAGCGACATGGGTATCGCGGTCTACGACCAGGCCCCCGACGCCGAAACCCTGCTGATGAGCGAAAACGCGCCGGTGGCGTCCAACGACGACGACGTCGAAGACGAAGCCGAAGCCGCGTTGACTACGGTGGATTCCGACTTCGGCCGCACGACCGATCCGGTCCGCATGTACATGCGCGAAATGGGTTCCGTCGAGCTGCTGACCCGCGAAGGCGAAATCGAGATCGCCAAGCGCATCGAAGACGGCCTGAAGCACATGGTCATGGCCATCTCGGCCTGCCCGACCACGATCAACGAAATCCTCGCCCACATCACGCGCGTGCGTGAAGGTCAGGCGCAGATCGACGAAGTGGTCGATGGCCTGGTCGATCCGGAAGACGGCGAAGAATATGCCGGCGCCGGCGTGACCGCCGACGAAGACGAGAGCGATGACGGCCCGGCGGGCGGGATGTCCAGCAAGCAGCTGGAAGACCTGCGCGTCAAGGCCCTGGCCAAGTTCGACGAGGTCGGCAAGCAGTTCGACAAGATGCGCCTGTCGTACGAAAAGGACGGCTACAAGTCCGACATCTACGTGCGCGCCCAGGAAGCCATCCAGAACGAGCTTATGGGTATCCGCTTTACCGCCAAGATGGTGGAGAAGCTGGCCGATACGCTGCGCAACCAGGTCGAAGAAGTGCGCCAGCTCGAGCGGGCCGTCCTGCACACGTGTGTGGACCGTGCCGGCATGCCGCGCCTGCACTTCATCAAGGTGTTCCCCGGCAACGAAACCAACCTCCAGTGGGTCGTCGACGAAGTGGCCGCCGGCCATCCGTACGCTGAAACGCTCGAGCGTCAGATCCCCGCCGTGCAGGAATTGCAGCAAAAGCTGATCGACCTGCAGACCCGCGTCGTGCTGCCGCTGAAGGACCTGAAGGACGTCAACAAGCGCATGGCCACCGGCGAAGCCAAGGCTCGCAAGGCCAAGCGCGAAATGACCGAGGCCAACCTGCGTCTCGTGATCTCGATCGCCAAGAAGTACACGAACCGCGGCCTGCAGTTCCTGGACCTGATCCAGGAAGGCAACATCGGCCTGATGAAGGCCGTGGACAAGTTCGAATACCGTCGCGGCTACAAGTTCTCGACCTACGCCACGTGGTGGATTCGCCAGGCCATCACGCGGTCCATCGCCGACCAGGCGCGCACCATCCGTATCCCGGTTCACATGATCGAAACGATCAACAAGATGAACCGCATCAGCCGCCAGATCCTGCAGGAAACCGGCGCCGAGCCGGATCCCGCGACCCTGGCGCAAAAGATGGACATGCCCGAGGACAAGATCCGCAAGATCCTGAAGATCGCCAAGGAACCGATCTCCATGGAAACGCCCATCGGCGATGACGACGATTCGCACCTGGGCGATTTCATCGAAGACACGTCCACGCTGGCGCCTTCGGACGCGGCGCTGCACGGTTCCATGCGCGACGTTGTCAAGGAAGTGCTAGACTCTCTCACCCCGCGTGAGGCCAAGGTTCTGCGCATGCGTTTCGGCATCGAAATGAGCACCGACCAGACCCTGGAAGAAGTGGGCAAGCAGTTCGACGTCACGCGCGAGCGCATTCGCCAAATAGAGGCTAAAGCGCTGCGCAAGCTGCGTCACCCCAGCCGGGCCGACAAGCTGAAGAGCTTCCTGGAAGGGCAGTAAATTTTTCCGGGCCTCTAGCTCATGCCTGGTTAGAGCAGCGGACTCATAATCCGTTGGTGCCGAGTTCGACTCTCGGGGGGCCTACCAAGCATAGACGCGGGTTGCGTGTTTTCACGCAACCCGCGTTTTTCTTTTGGCTGCAAAGAAAATAAGGGGAGGTTCCTGGAACCTCCCCTGCATCATTCTTCGGCCGCCCGCTTCATGGGACGGGCCGGCACGCCGGCCACGGTCGTTGACGCTTCCACGGGCTTGGTGACCACGGCGCCGGACGCGACGGTGGCCTTGCTGCCGATGCGCACGCCGGGAAGGAGCGTGGCTCCCGCGCCGACGAATGCGCCCGCTTCGACAACGGGGCCCGTGATGTGGTCGCCGAAGCCCGCCCGGATCAGGTTGTCGTTTGCCGTGCCGACCATGGTGCTGATGAAGACGTCTTCGGCGATCCGGGCGTTCCCCGTGATGTGGGTGTTGTCCATGATCTTGGTGCGGTCGCCGATGGAGGTGTCGTAATTGATGGTCACGTAGCGGCTGATGATGCAACGGCTGCCAATCGAACATTTTTCGCGCACGGACGCGCCGTCGCCCAGCAAAGTGTTCGAGCCAATGGTGACGTCGTAGAAGATGACGACATGCGGCCCGATCGAGCATTCGTCCTCGATCACGATTTTTCGTTCGAATTGCGGCTGGCGGGCGATCGCGCCGGCGCCTTTGGGCTCTTTGCCGATGAAAGCGCCCGGGAAGACTTCGACGTTGCGCCCGAGGTGGACGCCGTCGGCCATCACGACATGCGGGTGGATGATGGAGCCCTCACCGATAGTCACGTCGCCGATCACGGCGTAAGGTCCGATGACGACGTTCTCCCCAATGACAGCATTATTGGAAACAATCGCGGTGGGATGTATTTTGCTCATGGCCATAAGTTGTTGTGATAAAGCAAAAGTTTCAGTAGGGGCCAGCGTGGCGACTTCCATATCCTACCTCCAGTCGCGAGCGACTGTTCGTCAGGGGGCAGCGATATGTCGCGCGCCCTAGCGTGGAATGGGCGAGGCTTTAGCGTATATTGATTGTCATTCTTTTGCCATAAAGCCATGCGAAATATGGAGCAATTTCTCCGCCGCTGCGTCGTCAACGCCCTCAATTTCGTGGATGAGAAGTTTTATTTTCGGGAATACCCGGACGTTGCCGCATCGGGTATGAGTGCGGCGGAGCACTTTCACCGGTTCGGCCTGGCCGAGGGACGGCTGCCCAATCGGTTTCGCATGTGGTGGTGGCGAAGGCAACAGTACCGCTTGCTGCGAGTCAAGCCCGAGCGCCGGAAGCTCTACGATCCCGAAATGCCAGATCTGACGCGTGACGGCCTGTTCTACCTGGCGAGGACCGCGTCGGCAACGAAGCTGCATAAGATGATCCGGGAGATATTGATCGACGTCCCGCCGGATTCCCTGGTCTGCAAGGTGCTGCGGCGCGTGCGGGTCCAGGACGCGGGTGAAATGCGTCGTCTGCCTGGCCCGGCAAGCTTTGGTTTCATTGAGCCGCCGGTCTATGGAGAGATCGGGCGCCAGATCCATCGCGTGGTTGACGTCCCGGAGTCCTGGATCGCGACGGTGCGGCAGGCCTCTGTGATCGGCGGGTTCCAGGTCCTGAAGAACGACTGGCTTGTGCAATACGAACCCGCGGCCGACCAGCGCAAAGGCTTCGTGGCCGGTATCTGGCCGTTCCTGCACGTCGTGGGAAAAAGCCGCAATCGTGTCGTCGCCTGGTTTCGCTATGACCATGTTGAAAATCTGGAGGCGGGCATACTGCTGAGCGGGCGTTGCAGTCCGAACTATTTCCATTGGCTGATCGAGTATCTCCCGCGCGTTCAACTCGCCATGACGCAACTGGACAAGGTCCGTCCGCCCCTGCTGGTCGATGCGGACATGTACCCGCAGGAGTTCGAATCGCTGGCTGCGATCGCCGGGGACTGGCCGATCCACAAAGTGCGAAAGGCCACATTACTGCATGTGGGCACGCTGCATATCCCTTCGATTCCGACGTATCACCCGGATTCCATCGATACGCCGTTCTGGAAAGGGTCTGCGGTCAATGTCGATTCCCTCAAGTTCCTGCGCGAGCGCGCCTGGGCGGCGGCGGGCATCCCCGTGGACGCCGCTCCGCCGACGCGTCGCATTTATGTGGCGCGGCGGCAAGGACGCAATGTGACGAACGGCGAGGAAGTGGAAGCCGTCTTGCGCGGCCTGGATTTCGAAGTCGTGGACACGGCGGGCATGTCGTTCATTGAACAGGTGCGCCTCTTTGCTTCGGCGGCCGTGCTGGTGGGCGCAGTCGGCGCGGCGTTTTCCAATCTCGTGTTTTGCGATCCGCGGTGCAAGGTGATCTGCTTCGTATCGCCTTTCGGAAAAAGATATTCCATGCAGGCGAGCCTGGCGCAGTTTGCCGGCTGCGAGTACATGCTGATTGCCGGCCAGCATCCGCGATATTCGCCCGGCGCCGAAGATACCAACCGCGACGTCAATCTGCTGCAGGAATCCTTCGGCATTTCCAAAGACGACCTGGAGGGCGCAGTGCGCCACATGCTCGGGCGGCAATAGCCCAGGCGCCCTTGGCGATAAAACGCGGAGTCCAAATGGAAGAGCGCCCCAGCTCGAGATGAGTCTGAGGCGCTCCTGCCCGGCTTCGCACGCGATGGGTGTCAGACAGCCCGGCAATTCCAATCTACTGCTGGGTTGGGAGGCCGGCAATAGGGGAAACCCTTGCAATAAACGGGGTTGGATTGCGCAACTCCGGACGCGCGCGTTTCCCACGAAGGCGGCGTCCAGTCAACGCGCCGGGACAAATTTGTCCGCCTCGGCATCCACGAATTGTTGGCTCATCGCCCGCTGGCGACACTGTGCTCCACGTTCACTGCACGGGAGAGCAGACATGTCGGGGTATCGGAAGCGTCAATTGGGGCAGGGCATGACCGAGTACATCGTGGTCGTGGCCCTGGTTGCGGTCGCGGCGATCGCGGTCTACCAGTACTTCGGGCAAGTCGTGCGATCGCAGACTGCAGCGATGGCGCGCGAGCTCGCCGGCGAGGACGGCAGCTCGCAATCCCGATCCGCGCAGCAGGCGGCTCAGAAGGCTGCGGCGCAGACCAAGGCGCGATCGCTCAAGTCCTTCACCGGCAACGCCGAGAGCGCAAATTGAGCGCGCCTTCGCTCACGCTTCCCGACTCCCAGCGAGGCCAGGCCCTGGTCCTGGGCATGCTGGTCGCCGTGGTGGGGGCGGCGTCTCTCGTCGTCCTGTACAACCTGGGCCAGACCGTGGAAGCGCGCACCCGCCTGACCCATGCGGCGGACGCCGCGGCCTACAGCGGCGCGCTGGCGCAGGCCCGCGCCCTCAATGCCATCGCCTATGTGAACCGTAGCCACATCGCGCATCAGGTCGCCATGGCGCATCTGGTCACGTTGGGGGCGTCGGCGCAGTATCTCCATGCGCTGCAGGCGCAACGCCGCCGCGGCAACCCGCCGGGCAGCCTCATTACGATGCTCTTCGGCCCCGACGTGGGAGCAGCCTATCTGACGGCGCAAGCGCCGGCGGACGCCGAAAGCCGGCTGGCCCGCGCATTCGCGCAGCACGACCGCGTCGTGCATCAGGTCCTGGAAATGGCCGCCCGCGAGATCGTCGCGGATTTCTCCGCAGCCCGGGAGCGCGTGATGCGCAAGGTGCTCGCCGCCAATTATCCCGCGCATCCGGGCATCACCCGGGACGCAGGGGCGCCAGCGTCCCCCCTCACGCTGCGTCTGCTGGCAGACGCGTGGCCACGCTACACGGAACGCAACGCGGCAACGCGCAAGGCGGGCCTGAGGCCCGCCACCGAAGGCGCGGCGGCGCGATACGGCTTTCTGGACAGCCGCAGCCAGACCCGTCGCAATCCCTGGATGGTCAATCCACGGTGCCCCCTGCATCGCCACGAGCTTCGGCGGCGCGGGTCGACCTGGCTTGGACCGGATGGCCGGTGGGGCGCTCTGGACACGCAGTCCTATCACGCCTTGCGCTCGAATCGCTGGGTCGGTTGCTACTTCCGCGAGTACGCAATGGGGTGGGGAACGGTGCAGGGAGAAAAAAGTGGCGTGCCGAACGATGTGGAATACGTCGACGATGCCCCCGCGGATTTCTCGCAAGAGGATTTCTGGCGGTGGGTGGAGCAGTCCACGTCGTGGGACATTTTTGGTGGCGCCACCAACCCGATGGCGAATTCGTACGCGATGGCGTCGGCGCAGCGGTGGCCGGCAGGCGGCTTGCCTGCCTATCGCGAAGTCGCCGCGGCGCGCATCGCCTATCCATTGCGTTTCGCGGTGGCGGTCAGCCTGGACTCCGCGGTGCTGAAGACCTCCGATGCGGCCAGTGCCGTGGCCGCGCCGAAGGGACGTTTTCACTACGCCGCGCTGGGTCGGACGAGCGCCGTCAAGGTCAGCAGCGCAGCCGAAACGTACTTCACGCGTCCGGAGCGGCGCGCCGACGGCCGGCAGGAGCTCGCCACGCTTTTTCGGCCCTATTGGCAGGCTCGCCTGTCTCCGGTCACGCCGCAGGAAGCCCTGTTGGCCAGGAGCGCCCCATGATGAAGATACGGACCCGCCAAGACGGGCAGGCGGTGATCGAGGCGTTGCTGATGCTACCGCTCATGGCGGGTTTGCTGTGGGCGGTGTCGGGCATCGGCGCGCTGCAGTTCTCCGCCCAGCGCGCGACGCAGGCCAGTCGCCAGGCCGTCATGGCGGCGGCACGGGGGCAGCCGGCAGCGCTGTGGCGCGCGCCGGACGGGATGGACGTCGCCCGCGCCGCCCAGGTCTTGGCCGGCGTTGCCACGCCCCGTGCCGACACGTTGCAGGACGAGTGGTTCGGCCAGGGCATGAAGATGCTGTCCGCGGAGACCCGGTCCCGGCCGCGCCCGGGTGACTCCACGTTTGGCTTGCCGATCGTTCGTCACATCAGTGTGGCGAGCGGGGCGGGCCATGCGCACGGGGACGCCGATGCGCAACGCCGTGTCGCAGGCTCGGCTACCGGCTGGTTGCAGGCGAGCCGGACTTCGACGTCCGAGGCCGGGCGGATGCAAGGCTATGTGGATCGGGCGGATCGCCCATGGGGGCGCCCGTCGCTATCGCTGGACTGGTTGTCCGCGTGGGGGGATGTGGTGCCCGCCGACCGGCTGGCCAAGCGCTCGGAGGAAGGCAGATGAAAAAAGTCCGATCTGTACGGACGCCATGCGGCAGGCAGGCGCGCATCGCCGCGCGCACGTCCGGCGTCGTTCTTTGCGGCGTGTTGGGATTGTCGCCGCAAGGCGTGCACGCGTCGCCTGGGGTCACGCGCCTCGAGGACCTGCGTTTTCCCGCGGGGGCGCTGCGCGAACGCCTGGCGGATCGCCTGTGGCTGCACGGCATGCCGGCGGACGTGCTGGTGTTCGACGCGCCCCAAAGTCCCTCGGCCCTGGCGCGCACGCTGTCGGCGCAACAGCCTGCCTTGGCGGACCTGCACGTGCTCCCCGGCCAACTCATCCTGTCCGGCCACGTCGGCGCTGAGCGCTGGGTGGTGCAGATGGAAGGGGTGGGTGAGGATCGCACGGTGGGCAGCCTTTCGGCGATCAACGTGCGCGCGGCCCCGACAGTCGCTCGGCCCGCGTGGCTGCCCGAGGGCATGCGCGTCAAGTCGGACATGACCGCGATGGACGCCGGCGTCAAGGTGTCTGACCGCATCTGGCAGCATGCGCTGCCCCCTAAAGAACTGGCCGACCTGCTCGATGCGGGCCTGCGGCGGGCCGGTTGGTCGCCGGAGCGCGATGCGGATGCGGCCCTGCCGGCGGTACGCCCTGGCGGCGCGGGACAGTGGTGGACGCGCGAGCGCGAACGCATGAAGCTGTGGCTGGTTCCCGTGGAGCGCGGCAGCGGGGTGCGCGCCGTCGGGTGGGCGCCATGAAGGCCTGGATCATTGGCGGTGCTGCTCGCTTGAGACGGACCGGCGTGTACGGATTGGCCCTGCTTGCCGGCCTGGTCGCGGCGTGGGCGGTGCGCGAACACGTACAGCAGCGCGTGCAGGCGCTGGAGGCCGAGGCGCGCACGCCGGTCGTAAGCCGGCTCGTGGCCGCCTACGACCTGCCGGCAGGCACGTTGCTGGAAGAAGTGCACCTTGCCGTACGCCAGATTCCCCAGCCCTGGGCGCCCGGCACCAGCGTCGATCCCATGGATCTGGGCAGCGTGCTCGGCGCCACGCTCATCGCCGACGTCGCGCATGGCGAGCCGTTGTTGAGGAGCTTCATGACCTTCACCGCGCCGGCTCCCTCGCTGGCCTCGCGGCTTCGGGCCGGCCAGCGTGCGCTCACCGTGGCGGCGACAGACCTGGGCGGACTGGGCGGCATGCTGAGGGCCGGCGACGCGATCGACATCTATGTCACCTTCAATCATCGCCAGCGTGAGGTCACGGTTGCGGTGCTGCAGGGAATGCGCGTGCTGACCGTGGCGGATACCGACGGGGCGGGCAATATCACCTTGGCGGCCACGCCGGAGGAAGCCATGCGCTTCATCGCCGCGCGGCAGGCCGGCGCGCTGACCGCCATGCTGCGTCATCGCGATGACGCAGCGCCCGTCAATCCTTCCGCGCAGAGTGACCTGGCGTCGCTCATCGGGCTGGACCCAGACCCCAAGCCCGCGCCCGGCGTTGCCATTCTCTATGGGGACCGCCTGGACGCCCGCGCAAGCTTCGACACGGAGCGGCCATGATCCGAATTCGATTCATTCTTGCACTTGGTCTCAGCCTCGCCATCCCGCCTGCGTGGTCCGCCACTGAAGCCTTGGAAATGCAGGTCGGGGAAACGCGCGTCCTGCCGCATCCCGGTGTGCGGCGGGTGGCAATCGGCAATGGCCAGGTGGTCAGCGCGGTCGCGGCGGAAGGCCGCGAGGTCGTGGTGTTCGCGCGCGCCGAAGGCGTGTCGTCGGTGCATGTCTGGGCGGGCCGCGACCGCATTGCTGCCTATGAGTTGCGTGTTGTTCCGGCGGGCACGCCGAGACTGCGCGACGAAGTGCAGAGCCTGTTGTCGCGTATTCCCGGGGCGCGCAGCTCAAGCGTGGGCGGCCGCATCCTGATCGAGGGTGATGATCTTTCCGATGACGACCGTTCCCGCATTGCGGCGCTGGCGCAGCGCTATCCGGATGTCGTGGACTTCACCGGGCAGGTTGGGTGGGACCGCATGGTGCTGTTGGATGTCCAGGTGGTCGAAATTCCTACATCCAGGTTGCAGGAACTTGGCGTGCGGTGGGACGGCATGACGCAGGGGGGCGTCAATGCGGGGCTGGCCTGGGACGCGGGGTCCCGAGGCCGCATGGCCCGTCCGGGTGAACAGATCATCGAGACGGCGGCGCCAGCGTCGGCGGCCGCGGGGTACTTCGGCATAAACGCCTTGCTCTCTGCGCGTATCGCGGCGCTGGCTCAAACGGGCGAAGCCGTCATGCTGGCGCAACCTCAGCTTCTTGCCCGCAGCGGCGCCAGCGCCACCTTTCTTGCCGGCGGCGAGGTGCCTTATGCGTCCACCGACGCGCGCGGCAATCCGACCACGCTGTTCAAGCCTTACGGCGTGTCGCTGAACATCACGCCTCGGATAGACCGCAACGGCGTCATCCGGTCGTTGATCGAAGTGGAGGCCAGCTCGATCGACACGTCGCTGAGCCTGCCGGGCGGCCCGGCGTTGCGTACCCGGCGTGCGTCCACCGAGTTCAACGTGCGGTCCGGCAACACTCTGGTCATCGGCGGATTCCTGTCGCGCGAACAGGGAAATGACGTCAGTGGCTTGCCGGGCTTGCAGAACATTCCCATCCTGGGCGCATTGTTCTCCTCAAGTCGCTATCAGCGCCGCGAGACCGAACTGGCGATCTTCGTGACGCCGAAGATCGTGTCGCAAGGCGAGCAGGCCATGGCCGACCGCGTGCGGCGCGGGCGCGAGACACTCCAGGCTGCGTTTCCGGATCCCCCACGGCTGGGAACGGTGGCGCCCGCCGATGCGCCGGGTTGGGATCCTTACTCCGGTGTGGGTTCGCAGTGGGCTGCATCTTGGCCGCACCCCAGTTCCACCTTGCCGGAGTGACGCAATGCTCAAGATCGAACTGACCTTTGAGGACGCGGCCGAGCACCGGCTCGAACTGCCCGTGCCGGTCTTGATAGGCAGGGGCGCCCATTGCGCATTGCGCATCCCGACCTGGAGAGTCGGGCGCCAGCACGCCCGGCTTCTACGCGAAGACGACGCCATTGTGCTCGAAGACCTGGGCACGCTGGCGGGCACGATGGTCAACGGCGCAAGGGTGGTGCGGCACTCGCCCGTATTGCCCGACGACGAGATCCTCATCGGGCCGTGTCGGCTGCGCGTATCGGCCGCGACGCCGCATGAGGTGCCTTCGGCCGGCGCCCCGGGAAGCGCGCCGGTCATCGCTGAGCCCGCTGTCGCGCGGTCGCTGGCGGTAGCGGGCAGCGTCGCGCCGGCGATCGCCGTGCCGTCCGTGCTGCACCGGCTGCACGACCGCCGCCGCCTGCATGCGGCCTTGCTGGGCGCACTGGACCTGCGTCGGCGCGACGTGGCGGGCATGAGCGACAGCATGCTGCGCGCGGAAGCCGAACGTCTGCTCACCCAGATCGTGGCTGCGGACGCCGATCTGCCGGCGCAGGCCGACAAGGCCGCCCTGTGCCGCGAGGTGCTGGATGAAGCCGTGGGCCTGGGGCCGCTGGAGCCTCTGCTCGCAGCGCCCGACATTACGGAAATCATGGTCAACCGCTACGATGAAATCTATGTCGAGCGGGCCGGCCGCCTGTGGCGTGAGCCGGCGGTGTTCACCAGTGAACAGTCGGTGCGCTGGGTGATAGAACGCATCGTGACGCCGCTGGGCAGACGCATAGACGAAAGCTCGCCGATGGTGGATGCGCGGCTGCCCGATGGATCGCGGGTGCACGCCATCATTCCTCCCGTGGCCATGAAAGGGGCCAGCCTGACCATACGAAAGTTCCCGCAGCGGCGGCCGCAGATGCCCGACCTGATTGCGCTCGGCGCGCTGAGCAACGAGATGGCGCAGTTTCTTGCGCTGTGCGTAAGGATGCGCAAGAACCTGGTCGTCTCGGGCGGCACCGGTGCCGGCAAGACGACCTTGCTCAATATCCTGTCCAACGAAATTCCGGACGCCGAGCGCGTGGTCACGATCGAAGACGCGGCGGAGCTGCGCCTGAACCATGAAAATCTGGTGGCGCTCGAGGCGCGTCCGGCCAACCAGGAGGGACGTGGCCGCATCGACATTCGCGAACTGGTGCGCAACGCGTTGCGCATGCGGCCGGACCGCATCGTCGTGGGCGAATGCCGAGGCGCCGAAGCGTTCGACATGCTGACGGCCATGAACACGGGCCACGAAGGCTCTCTCACCACGCTGCACGCCAATTCGCCGCGCGATGCGCTGGGCCGCCTGGAGGCCATGGTACTCATGGCCGGACTGGACCTGCCCTTGTCGGCGGTTCGTGAGCATATCGCCGCCAGCGTGGACCTTGCCGTGCAGCAGGCGAGGCTGGCGGACGGACGCCGCATCGTGACATCCATCGTCGAGGTGGTCGGCATGGAGAGCGGCCGCATCCAATTGCAGGAATTGTTCCGCTATGACCGCGCGCGGGGTTTTCAGGGGTGCGGCGCGCTGCCCAGTTTTGCGCGGGAGTGGGCGGAGCAGGGCGTGAGCCTGGATGGGGGATGGTTCTCGGATAAGGGGGCCCTCGCCGTCGATTCCTCGGCCTTTTCGCAGGGGTTGGCGTGATCTGGCTCGCGGCGGCGGCCGCCATGCTGTGCGCCGGCCTGCTGGCGTGGCGCGCGCAGAGCTGGTTCGCGCCCGCGCTTCGGCGATATCGCGAGGTCTACACCCAGGAAGCGGGTGTGCGGCTAAGTGAGGTGTTCCTGTTCATCGATCCCGGGCAGTTGTGGGTGGGCGCCGTGGGCTGCGGGGTGGTGGCGGCGGGGGTGGCCTTCTCGGCAACCGGCAGCGGCCTGGTGGCGGCGCTGTTTGCCGTGCTGGCATCGCGCGTGCCGCGGATGGTCGTGGATGGACTGCGGCGCCGGCGCGCCCGGCGCTTCGAGGAGCAACTGCCCATGGCCCTGCTGATGCTCGCCTCCGCGTTGCGCGCCGGCGTGGCATTGACGACCGGGCTGCGGCATGTGGTTGACCAGAGCGGGGCGCCGCTCGCGCAGGAGTTCGGCTTGATCCTGCGCGAGCAGCGGCTGGGTGTCTCCTGGGATACCGCGCTCGATAACCTGCATACGAGGATGCCCGCCGATTCGACGTCGCTGGTGGTGGCGGCCATGCGCATCGCTGCCAAGACGGGCGGCAACCTGGCGGAGGCCCTCGAAAGCATTGCCCAGACATTGCGGGCTCGCCTGCAGTTGCAGGCCAAATTGCTGGCGCTGACCTCGCAGGGACGGCTGCAGGCCTGGATCGTGGGCGCGCTGCCCTTGGCGCTGCTGGCGGTGCTTGACCGGCTGGAGCCGGAAATCATGGGGCTGCTCTGGCACACGCCCATGGGGTGGGGCGTGCTGGCGATCGTGGCGGTGCTGGAGACCGCGGGCGTGTTGCTGATCCGGCGCGTCATGCGGATCGATATCTGAAGGGGAACGGGAATGTGGCTTTATCTGGGCATGGTCGCGGCGGCGGCGGGGACGGGCTGGCTTGCCTGGGTGCTGTTGAAACCATTGTTGGCGCAGGAACCGGAAGCTGCCCGCGCCATGCCGTGGTGGTGGCGGGCGGCGTGGCCCTGGATCGCGGCGGTGGCGCCGCTGGCAGGGCCGCTGTGTTCCTGGCGCTGGCGGTCGCGGCTGACACGGCTGATCGAACAGGCCGCCTTGCCGGCGGGCGTCGGCTACGCGCACATCGTGGCGCTGTGTGGCAGCGCTGCCATCGCCGCCGGCGGCATTGGCGCGGCCGCCGCCGCGGCGCTGGCGCCCGCCGGGAGCATCGTGTGGATGCCTGGGGCGGGCGCGGCGGGGTTGGTAGCCGGAATCGCGCCGGCGCTGTGGCTCAAGGGGCTGGGCACGAAGCGGCGGCTTGCCATCGAACGGGACCTGCCTTTCGTGTTCGACATGATGACGCTCTGCGTCGAAGCCGGTTTGGGCGTGCAGGGCGCACTGCAATTGGCCGCCCAGAGCGGGCCGCCCGGGGTATTGCGCGATGCGCTCGGAGATGCATTGGCCGAGATGCGCGCCGGCGTGTCCAGAATCGCCGCGATCAAGGCGCTTGCCGACCGGAGCAACAGCCCGCTTGCGCGCAACTGGGCGGCGGCGCTGGCGCAGGCGGAATCCTTGGGGGCCAGCCTGGGGCCGGTCCTGCGGGCGCAAGCGGCGCAGTGCCGCAGCGAGCGGCATATGCGTGCGGAGCAACTGGCCATGCAGGCGCCGGTAAAGATGCTGTTGCCTTTGATCGGCTGCATCTTTCCCTGCACGTTCATCGTGCTGGCCTTTCCCATCGCGGTCCAGTTGCTGCAAAGCGTGCAATGAGCCGGCCGGCACCCTTGCCAGAAGGGCGTCTGCGCCTGCTGGCCGTCAGGCGCTGGCAGGGCCGGATGCGGGGACTGCTGGTGCGCGTCGCGCCCAGCCCGCGGACTGGAATCCTGCTGATGCCGTGCGCCGCGGTGCACACCTTCGGCATGCGTTACGCCATCGACGTGGCGTTCATCGGCCGGGGCGGCCAGGTGGTGGCGTTGCGCCGGGCGCTCGGGCCGTGGCGCGTGGCGCTATGCCTGCGCGCTGTTGCCGTTGTCGAAATGCGTGCCGGCGCTATGGATGCCGAACACGGAGGTGTACGCCGGATAGAAGCTGCAGTAAAGGACGCCACCCGCCGCAATGTTGAATGGAATCTGCAGGGTGCCCGCCAACTGCGGCGACAAACCGATGGCGACCAGTAACCCGGCGCACAGGTCGATGAAGAGGAACACCATGATCCAGCAGGCGCCGTAGACCAGGAACGGCAGCTTGTTGCGCCAGCACGCGATGCCCGAAAAGAACAGGGCCTGGGTCAGGCGCAGGCCGTGCCAGGCCACCAGCACGGGTGCATGCCAGAACAACGCCGCGATCACTACATAGCAGATCGCGAACAGCATGAGCGGCAAGGCCATGGCCGACAGGATGGGCTCCACGCTTTGCTCGACCGAAGCGATGCGTATGCCCTCCATCATGGCGTCGGTGAAAGGCAGGAAGATGAGCAGGCCCGTCACCAGGCACAGCCCCGCATAAAGCGCGCCCATGAGAAACAGCTTTCGGAAAACGCCCGGCTGCTTGAGCGGTTTGCCCCACATGGACGGCAGCATGACGCGATCGGCCTCTACGTGCTTGCACGCCGACAGCGTCATCAGGGTGATTATGGGCATCAGGGCGACGACCAGCATCGGACCCACCGGCGGGGTAGCGGACGCGAAGACGACCAACAGGCTGATGGCCATGGCCCAGGTGAACATGGCCAGGGGTTGCTTGCGGAACAGACGGAAACCGTCGCGGACCCAAAGCCAGCCGGACGTCGCGGGTAGAAATGCTGCTTGCATGGCTCTCTGAAGGGGAGTTCTCTCAAGGGGGGCGCTGTTCCCATTATGGGGGGCGTAGCGGTTACGGCAAGGTTGGCAAGGCCGAGCGGTGGCGTGCTTGCAACACTCGTTCGAAATGGCGCGGGTCGTGCGGCTTGAGGGTCTGGGCCGGCCGCGGCAGGTAGAAGTCATACAGGCGGGACAGCCAGAAGCGCAGGGCGGCCGCGCGCAGCATCAGCGGCCAGACTTCCCGCTCGGCGTCGGTGAATGGGCGCACGGAGGCGTAAGCCTTTAGCCAGGCCTGCACCAATTCAGGGACGAATTCGCCGGTGTCGCGCTCGATGCACCAGTCGTTGACGCTCACGGCCACGTCGAACAGCCACGTGTCGCAGCCCGCGAAGTAGAAGTCGATGATGCCGCCCATGAGCGGATCTTCGAACGTGCCGGCGAAAAGGACGTTGTCGCGGAACAGGTCGCAGTGTGCCGGTCCGGTCCGCAGGGCCTGCCAGGCGGGGGTCGAGGTAACGGCCTGCTGCGCGGCCAGTTCGGCCGTCAGCAGCTCGGCCTGGGCCGGGCTGAGAAAGGGCATGACCTTGGGGGCGGTCTCCAGCCACCAGGACAGCCCGCGCAGGTTGGGCTGGCGGATCGGAAAGTCCTGCGCCGCCACGTGGGCGCGCGCCAGGGTGGCGCCGGCCAGCGCGCAGTGGGCGGGACCGGGGGCCGGCTCGTAGCCGCCGGGCAGGCGAGACACGATGGCGCAGGGCTTGCCGTGCAGGGTGGTCAGCCGGGTGCCGTCGCGCAATGTCTGGGGCTGGGGCACGGGGATGCCGCGTTCCGCCAGGTGGTACATCAGCTCGATGTAGAACGGCAGTTGGGCATGCGTCAGCACTTCGAACAGCGTCAGCACGTATTCGCCGCGCGTCGTGTAAAGAAAATAGTTGGTGTTCTCGATACCCGCCGTAATGCCTCGAAGCGAGACGAGCTCGCCCAGATCGAAATGCGCCAGCAGGGCGCGCGCGTCGTCGTCGGATACAGAGGTGAATACGGCCATGGATCTACGGTGTGAAGGTTAACGGACGCGCGGACAGGCGTGCACGGCGGCGGCGCCGCAATTTTAGACCACATGGAGGGCGGCCCCTGGGCCGCCGTCGGACGACCGGATGGCGGCCGCCGGGCACAATGTCGCCAAGCACCGTAAAATACCGCATCCCCTTGTTTTGTAGAGTGATTCTTGGACTCCCCCGACTGGCGGCTTTGCGTCGCCCCGATGATCGACGTCACCGACCGTCACTGCCGTTACTTTCACCGGCTGCTGGCGCCACGCGCTCGCCTGTACACCGAAATGATCACCACGGGGGCGCTGCTGCACGGCAACGTCGCGCGCCACCTGGAGTTCGACGAGGCCGAGCATCCCGTGGCCTTGCAACTGGGCGGCAGCGAGCCCGATGCGCTGGCCCACTCGGCCAAGCTGGGCAAGCAATGGGGCTATGACGAAATCAACCTGAATTGCGGCTGCCCGTCCGAGCGCGTGCAGAAGGGCGCGTTTGGCGCCTGCCTGATGGCCGAGCCGGCGCTGGTGGCGGACTGCATGAAGGCCATGCAGGATGCCGTGGACATTCCCGTTACGGTCAAGCACCGTCTGGGACTGGACTACGACGAATCCTATGAATTCGTGCGGGATTTCGTGGGAAAGATCTATGACACCGGCTGCCGCGTCTTCATCGCGCACGCCCGCAACGCGGTGCTCAAGGGCCTGTCGCCCAAGGACAACCGCGAGATTCCGCCGCTGCGTTATGACGTGGTCGCGCAGCTCAAGCGTGATTTTCCGGATTGCACCTTCGTGCTCAATGGCGGGCTGGCCGATGCCGGGCAGTCCGTGAGCGCCGCGCAGACCTTTGACGGGGTGATGCTGGGACGCGCCGCCTGGCACACGCCGCGCGTGCTGTCGGAAGTGTCGTTGCAGTTATGGCCGTCGGTGCGGCTGCCCAGCGACGCGCAGGTCGTGGACGCCATGACGGAATACGCCGCCCGCCAGGTTGCCAAGGGTGTGCCGCTGCGGGTGATGACCCGTCCGATGCTGGGCTTGGTGAACGGACAGTCTGGCGCGCGCCGTTGGCGCCGGATGCTGTCGGATCCGGCCCTGCTGGCTGCGAACAATCCGGAGCTGATCTACGACGCGTGGCGCAGCCAACGCCATGCGCCGGGCTCAGGCGCGCACGACGCGGCTCGCGAGGCCGCGCCGGCCGGGATGTAATTCCCGCGGCAGGCCGCAGCGAGGGCGCCCGCGGGGCTCAGGACTTGGCGGGTTCGGCGCTTTCGGCGGGCCAGTCGCGGATATACGCCTTGAGCATGTTGTTTTCGAACTGCTGGGCGGCGACGATGGCCTGCGCCATGTCATAGAACGAAATCACGCCCATCAGCGTGGGACCGTCCATCACGGGGATGTAGCGCGCGTGCTTTTCCAGCATCAGGCGCTGCACTTCGTCGGCGCTGGTGTTGGGCGACACGCTGACCGGGGCGTCGTCCATGATCGAACGGATGGTCGTATCGCCGGCCCCGCCATGCGCATGCATGTGGCGGATGATCTCGCGGAACGTGAGCATGCCGGTCAGGGTGCCGAATTCCATGATGACCAACGAGCCTATGTCCTGCTCGCTCATGGTTTGCACGGCCTGCGCCACGGGCATGTCGGGCGACGCCGTATAGAGCGTGTCGCCCTTGACGCGCAAAATCTCACTGACCTTCAACATCGGAATCTCCTGGGGCGGACTGCGCCCATATGCTTTGCTATTTCTTGTTCGCGCCCAGTTGCAGCAGCACGGGTGCGACGTCATTGTCGGTATTTTGCGCTTCTCCGCAGAGTTCTTCCAGCGTTGGCGTGGTTTGCGGCGAAATCACGGACGAAGCGACGCGCAGGATGTCGGGATCATTGCGCACGCGGGGCTGGCTGCGGTCGATCAGAAAGCGGTCCACGACCGGCGCCATCGAGGTCGTGCGGGCGTCGCAGGTCAGCATCCAGTTGTCTTCGGGGCTGCGGGTAACCAAGCCCATGGCGCTCAGCGTCTCCAGGACTTCATTGAGCTCGTCCTGGTGCAGGCGCAGCTGCGAGGCCAGCGTGTTTGCGGCCACGCCGCCCGGGGTCGACAGCTGTGCCTTGCGCAACGCGCGCAGGGCAGCCAGCGCGTCCACGAACGAGGCGCCGGGATAGCGGTTGATGTGCCAGCGTCCCAGCCTGATCAGGGGGGCGCTGGAGGCGAGCGTGGCGCCCAGCAGGACCGCCAGCCAGGACAGGTAGATCCACAGCAGGAAGATGGGGAGGGTCGCAAAGGCGCCGTAGATGACCGTGTACGTGGGAAACCGCGTCAGGTAAAAGGCGAACGCCGATTTCATGATTTCCAGCACGATGGCCGTGACGCTGCCGCCGATGAGCGCGTCGCGCCACAGCACATCGCGGTTCGGCACGACGACGAAGAGCGCCGCGAAGCCCAGCCCCGTGAGCACCAGCGGGATGAAAGAGATGGCCACACTGACCACCTCGGGCACGTCCTTGATGAGCCCCAGCGATTCGCGGGCCACGAACGAGGTGGCCCAAAGGCTGCCGCCGGCCAGGACCGGTCCAAGCGTGATGATGGCCCAGTACACGAGCGCCCGCTGCGGCAAGGGGCGCTGGCGCGAGACGCGCCAGATGTCATTGAAGGCCTGGTCGATCGTCATGATCAGCAGCAGTGACGTGACCAGCAGGAAGGCGCCGCCGATGGCGGTCAGGCGCGATGCCTGGTGCGCAAACTGGTTCAGGTAGTCCATGATGTTGTCCGAGACGGACGGGGGCATCAGGCTGGTGGTGAGGAAGTCCTCGAGGGCGACCCGGAATTCCTGGAAAACGGGAAAGGCGGTGAACAGCGACAGCACCACCGCCAGCATGGGGACGATTGCCAGGACGGTGGTGAAAGTGAGGCTGGACGCCACCTGGAGCAATTTCTCTTCGTTGGCGCGCTGCACAACAAAGATAAATACGCGTCCGGACCTCGCGACCCATGAAAAGCGCGAGGTCGATCGTTTGGTGACCGCCGGCGTAGCGGCGGCGGGCTCGGCGGGGCGATTCATCAGGCGATAATAGCAGCATGAACCCCGAACTCAACCCCCGCTTGCGCCTGCTGGCCTCGGTGTCGTTGTTTGCCCTGATCGTGCTGTGCGTCGCCTGGGAAACTGTGGTGGCGCCCGTACGGCCAGGCGGATCCTGGATGCTGCTCAAGGCCCTGCCGCTGGCCTTCCCGTTGCGCGGCATCGTGCGCGGCAATCTCTATACCTATCAGTGGGCGTCGATGCTGTCGCTGCTCTACCTGATGGAAGGGGTGGTCCGCGCCATGTCCGATCCGGCGCCCCTGTCCGTCCTGATGGCGTGGGGCGAGATACTGCTGTCGACCACCTTTTTCCTCAGCGCCATTTTCTATGTGCGTCCAGCCAAACGCGCCGCCCGGAGTCAACGCGCATGAAGAATGCCCAATCGCTGTCCGAACTGAATGCCGTCAACTCGTTTGCGGCCTTGCCCGAGGCCTTCTATACCCGGCTGGCAGCCCAAGGGCTGAACAACCCCAGGCTGTTGCACGCCAATCATGAGGCGGCCGCCCTGATCGGCCTGGATCCCGCGGTGCTGTCCACCTCGGAATTCCTGGAGGTGTTTTCCGGCAGCCGCCCGTTGCCGGGCGGAGACACGCTTGCCGCCGTTTACAGCGGTCACCAGTTCGGCGTCTGGGCGGGCCAGTTGGGCGATGGGCGCGCGCACCTGCTGGGAGAGGTGGAGGGGCCCGAAGGCGCATGGGAATTGCAGCTCAAGGGTTCCGGCATGACTCCCTATTCTCGGATGGGGGATGGCCGGGCGGTGCTGCGTTCTTCCGTGCGCGAATATCTGGCCGGCGAAGCCATGCACGGGTTGGGCGTGCCGACCACGCGGGCGCTGGCGCTGGTGGTGTCCGACGATCCGGTCATGCGGGAAACCGTCGAAACCGCCGCGATCGTGACGCGGATGTCGCCCAGTTTCGTCAGGTTCGGCTCGTTCGAGCACTGGTCGTCGCGGCGCCAGCCCGACCTGCTCAAAACGCTGGCCGATTATGTGATTGATCGGTACTACCCGCAGTGCCGCGAGGCGCAGGCGGGGGAAACTCCCTCTGAAACCGCGCCCTACGTGAATCTGCTGCAGGAAGTCACGCGCCGCACGGCGCTGCTGATGGCCGATTGGCAGGCCGTGGGGTTTTGCCATGGCGTCATGAATACCGACAATATGTCCATCCTGGGGCTGACGCTGGATTACGGTCCCTACGGTTTCATGGACGGTTTTCGGTTGGGACATATCTGCAATCATTCGGACGCCGAGGGGCGGTATTCCTGGAATCGCCAGCCGTCCGTGGCGCTCTGGAATCTTTACCGGCTGGGCGGCAGTCTGCATATGCTGGTGCAGGACGCCGATGCGTTGCGCGCGGTGCTGGACCAGTTCGAAGCCATTTTCACGCGCGCTTTCCACGACAGGATGGGCGCCAAGATGGGACTGGCGGCCTGGGTGCCCGACGACGAGGCGCTGCTGGACGATCTGCTGAAACTGATGGATGCCAATCAGGCCGATTTCACCCTGACCTGGCGCCGGCTGGCCGATGCATTGCAGGGCCGGCGCAGCGCGTTTGAAGATCTTTTTATCGATCGCCCCGCGGCCGGCGCCTGGCTGGATCGGCTGCTGGCCCGCCATGCGCAGCAAGGTCGGCCCGTGGCCGAAACCGCCGCCGCCATGAATCGCGTCAATCCCCTTTATGTCCTGCGCAATCACCTCGCCGAGAACGCGATCCGCGCTGCCAAAATGGGGGATCCTGGTGAAATTGATACGCTGCTTAAACTACTGCGTAACCCTTATGTCGCCCAGGACGGTTATGAACGTTATGCCGGGTTGCCGCCGGATTGGGCCAACGGAATCGAAGTGAGCTGTTCTTCCTGAAGCCGATTTTGAGATATTCGCGGCACGATTAATCCGGCGGCAAACCCGGCTTGCGAAAAAAACGCGCGAAAAATGCAAAATATCGCCGTTTTTTTCACTGCAATCATTCGTTTCCATTGTAAAAGTCGTAAGATTGCCGGCTCCGGGACCTTTTTTTCAAGAGTCTCCAGGGCATTTGTCGACAATCTCAATGTAAAGCGCTCTGAATATGCCTGGTGCAGATGGTTTGCTATGTATCGGCCTGCTTGAGGACGATGCCGATTTCCGCGAGGAATTGGCGCTGGGCCTGGGCGGCTACGGCTTTCGCGTGGCGTTCGCCTGTGACAATGCAGTGGCCTTTTATCGCCGGTTGCAGGAGCAGCCGTGCGACATCGTCATCCTGGACGCCCATCTTCCCGGCGAGGATGGTTTTTCCGTCGCCACGCGCCTGCGCGCCTTGAGCCCGGTGGGCATCGTCATGTTGACGGGCCGCAGCGCCCTTGAGGACCGCGTTCGCGGGCTGGAAGGCGGCGCCGACGTCTATATGACCAAGCCGGTCGACCTGCTTGAACTCAGTTCGGTCATACGCAGCCTCGCGCGCCGGATGCGCCTGGCAAAGGCGCCGCGCCCGGCCGATGCCGAGACGCGCGCGTCGGCGGACACGAACTGGTCCCTGCAGGACGGCGGCTGGATTCTCGTCGCCCCGGACGGCGCTTCGCTGCACCTGAGCGCGCAGGAGCGGACGTTCCTGGTGGCCTTGATGGATGCCGCCGGCAGCGCGGTCAGCCGCCAGGCGCTGGCCGAACTCTTCCTGCCGGACAGCCCGGGCGGTTTTGAATTGCGGCGCATCGACGTGCTGGTGAGCCGGTTGCGCGCCAAGGCGCAAAGCGCCGGCCTCAAGCTGCCGGTGCTGTCCGTGCGCGGCCAGGGCTACGTGTTCGCCGCATGACGCGGGCCGTGGCCACGAGCCGTGGACCGCGCACGCCGATTGGCGCCTAGGCCTGCGGTCCGCAGGTCGGCAGGGTGACGACAAAGCGCGTGCCCACGCCCACCTGGCTTTGCACCGTCAGCGTGCCGCCCTGGCTCTGGCAGATGCGCCGGGCCAGATACAGCCCGATCCCCATGCCCTGGGTCTCGCGATGCGCAGACCGCCGAAAGCGCGGCTCGAAGATGCGGGCCTGTTCTTCTTCCTCGATGCCGGCGCCGCGGTCGACGACGGCCGCCCACGTCATGGGCGTGTCGCCGACCCGGGTATGACCGGTTTCGATACGCACCGGCTCGTTGGCGGGCGAGTACTTGATGGCGTTGTGGATCAGGTTGCGCACGACCACGCTGGTGAGCGGACGGTCGCAGTAGACGGGCAGCGGGGCGTACGCGTCGACCACGAGCGCATGCGCCGTATCGGGCTGCATGGCGTGGACCACGTCGCGCACCAGGTCGGCCAGGTCGGTCTGTTCGCCGCGCGGGCTCCAGGCGTGTTCTTCCAGGCGATCCTGGTTCAGCAACTGGTCCATCAGCTCCGTCATCCGCGCGACGGACCGGTGGATGCGCGCCAAGCGCGTATCCACGGTTTCGCCGCTGTCGGAGAGAATCATGTCCAGGGATTGGGCCGCGGCACTGATGGTGGCCAACGGGGCGCGCAATTCGTGCGAGATCAGCGCATTCATCTGCCGCTGCGTGTCGAGCGCGCCGGCCAGTTCCGCCAGCCGCAGTTCGCCCTGGGCCAGATGCTCGGCGTTCGTGGCGCCATCGGCGGGGCGGGCCGGCGCGAGGTCGACGGAGGTATTGAGCGCCAGCCAGAGCAGTGCGCCCGAAGCCAGCATCAGCCGCAATACCTCGATGCCGGCGTCGGCGGCATCGGCGCCGCCGGCGGTCCAGGCATCGTGTCCGAGTATCCATGCCGATGCGCCATACGTGAGCGCCAGGGCCAGCGCCAGGGACATCTCGCGCACGCACCGTTGCCTTGCCGCACTTGCCAGAAACCAGATTGCCAGCGGCACGCTGAGCAGGGCGCAGACGCCCGCGATGGCGGCGGGCAGCACGCCGGATTCGGTTTCGTAGACGAAGATCAGCGCCAGCGCCGCCACGCCGCACAGCGCGATGCTGATGGATCGGCACGCGGCGGCCAGCATCGTGGCCCAGCGCGAGCCTTTCAGAAGGGGGGCGGTCAGGGCGAGCAGGGCCGCGTAGGAGGCGGCCTGCAGCGCGCCCGGGGGCATCAGCGCGGGCAGGGATCGGAACAGGCCTTCCACCAGCGCAAAGGCCATGCCTGCCGCGTACAACGCGTTGCGGGTATGCGCCCAGGCCACGCCGCAGGCCAGTGTGCATGCGATCGCGACGCCAGCGGTCAGGCCGGACTGCAGGCTGTCGTAGTCGGCATTCAGCCCGTAGGCCAGCGCATGGCCCGGCCAGAAAAGGGCGCATAGCAGCAGCCCCATCCCCGGCCAGGCGGATCTCCGGAGGGAGCCGGCCCAGCTCGCGCGAAGGTGGCGGAAACGCCAGCGGGTGCGAAGAAACAATCCTTCCGTCAACTAGGAACCCATTGGTGATCATGCGCGAGATCGTGCGCGTGGGCGAAGTTTACGACAGCCCCGCTGATCGCGCGGACGCCGATCTCTTCCAGCACGAACTGCGTGGCGCTGTCAGGCACGTCGGCGGCATAGACCGCCATGTCCAGCGTCCTTGCGGTGGCGACCACGGTGGCGGCCAGGTGCTGGCTGCCGGGGCTGTGGAGCAGGCCGGTGATGAAGCTGCCGCAAAGCGTCACGTAGGACACGGGGAATTCATGCAGGTGTTCCATGGCGCCGAATTGCTGCGACAGCCTGGACACGCCGACCCTTCCGCCGGCGCCGGTGACGATGTCGCAGAGCAGGCGCACGTCGGCGCCTTGTTCCACGAGTCCCGCGGCGTCGACGTCGAGGATGAGCCGCATCGTCAGCGCCGGCCGGTCGGCGAGCATGCGTTCAAGCCGGGTGAAGAACGACCCTTGCGCGAGCGTGGCGAGCGACACCGGCACGGTGAGCGCGCCTTCATGGGTGAAGAGCCAGTCCAGTCCCAGGCGGATCGCCTGGATGTCGCATTCGGCCGACAGGCCCAGGCGCACCGCCGGGGGCATGAAGATCGAGGCGGGGACGGGGTCCGTGCCGGACGCGTCGTGCAGCGCCAGGGTGGCCTCGTAATGCAGCACCGCGCCGGACAGGTCATGCAGTGGCTGGGCCGCCAGCGAGAACCGGTGCTGCTCCAGCGCCGTGACCAGCGCATCGTGCCAGCTGTATTCGCCGATACGGGTGCTGTCGGCGGCCTGGCTCGCGGGCGTGATCTGGTCGTCGTCTGCGCTTTCCGCGCACATCAGGGCATGGTCCAGGCGGGCCAGGATGTCGCTCATGTTGTCGCCCGAGGCGAACGCGGCCATGGCCAGCGCCCAGCGGCACCAGCCGTATTTGTCCATCGGCACGCGCAGGGACCGCAGCTCGCGCCGCACGCGTTCGGCCAGCAGGCTGGCCTGCGGCGCTGACGTGCGTGGCAGCAGCAGGGCGAAGTCCGAGCCGCTGATCCGCGCGAGCAGCGCGCCCGGACCGCCGAATTCCTCCACCAGCTTGCGCAGCCGGTCCGACGACGACCGCAGCCACTGGTCGGTGAAGGCGCGGGACAGATGCCGGTTGATCTGCGCCAGATCGCGCTGGCGGAACATCAACAGGTGCCCGCCCGTGTCGTCGGATTTGTCGGTCAGGGCCAGCCTGAACTGGTCGATGAAATGCTTGCGGTTGGACAGGCGGCTGATTGGGTCCCGGTAGATCTCGCTTTGCAGGGATTCGATGCGGGCGTTCTGTTCCTGCACCGTGGCGGCCACGCGCCGCTGCGCATCGACCAGCGCCTGGTCCACCCCCGGCATTTCGCAGGAGCCGGTCAGCGCCGTGCCGGCGCCCGGCGCCAGGGCCCGGACGCGGTCGCAGATGTCCCGGGAGGTCCGGGCCTCGATCCACCGCACGAGGTTGGTCGCGAAAAGCGCCCAGAAAGCGGCGGCGGCCAGCGCCAGGCCCAGCACTCGCACACCGCCTTGCCATAGCGTGTCGCGCGCCAGCCGCGCGTCGGCCTGCACGGTCAGGGTGCCCTTGGTCTTGCCGTTGGGCGTGGCGAAGGGCCGGGACACCGCCGGCGCTTCCATGTTCAGCCACGCGGCGCGCCAGTCCCGGTCGCGGCCGACGGCCGGCGGCGACCGGCGCTCGACGCGCAGGACATTTCCTTCATTCGTGATATTTACCAGCGAATACAGGCCTTGGCCGAACAGTTCATCCGCGAGCTCGGCCTGCTCCTGCTGGGTGCCCGTGCCGTGGGACAGCGCCCACGCCAGCGCGTTGGCGCCCGCTTCGCTTTGCTGCGCGAGCTGGGTGTTCAGGTAGCGGTGCGCCGCCAGCATCCCGAGCGCCTGGGCGCCAAGCAGGATGAAGCCGATCAGAAGAGCGGAGCATAAAAGCAGCCGGCGTAATGTGGGCATGTTACTTGCGTGTCCCTTCCTGGGCTTGCGCGGTGCCGGCGGGGTATCGCGTCGGCTGCCGCCTAAACGGGAGCGTCAGGCGGCAAGAACGCCTGCGCGGGATAAAACCTGGATATCAAACGTGACACACGTTACGGAGATTGCGATGGCAACGCTGACACTGTAATGGGGCCTGTCACAGAACGCACAGAATATTACGAAATCCTCGGTCATATCAGACAAGGTGTGCAATTATTTCGCTCGTGATAATTGGCCGGTTGAGAACTATTGAGACACTGCGTATTAATTTTTGGCGCTTCGGTGTCGTAGATGGAGCGAGGCATGGCGAGAGGACCGGCCAGCGACTGCCATCCAGGACCCTGCCATGACCTGCCGCGAGCAAACCAAGAACCCAAGGATGTCAGGAAAGAAGGGGCGTGTTGCCTCCGAAAAGTGGCGTGTTTTTGCGAAAGCAATGCATAATTTAAAATATGTTACAGCCCCTGGGCCCGTGGTCGGGCCGCAACGCCGGGGGCATATGGATAGGGGGCTCCGTGCGTGAGAGTTACCTGCTCGCACTGTGCCTGACGCTCGCGGGCGCACTTGCAGCGATCAGTCTGCTTTTCGTCCGCCGGGAGCGCACGCTCCGGCGGCGTTTGACGCGTGACGAATTGACCGGCCTCCTTAGCCAGCAGGAGCTGCATCGTCGCGTGCGTACCTGGCTGGGCAAGCCGCAGGGCACGACGCGCCGCGGCGCCTTTTTTCTGGTCAGTTTCGAACACTACGCCCAGATCAGCGCGATGCTGCGCGCGGGCGAAGACCAGGCCCTCGTGGTGCAGGTGGCGGACCGGCTCGGGCTGGTCGCCCGCGCGCTGGGCGGCATGGCGGCCCGTGCCGGTGCCGATTCGTTCACCGTCTGCGTCCCCAGCGTGGACGAAGAGGGCGCCGCGCAGGTGTCGGCCAAATTGCTGGCCGACCTGAGCGCGCCCTATGAACTGGGAGGCCGTCCCCTTATTGCGGTCTTTCGGATTGGCGCCGCCCTCTATCCCGCCCACGGCCGCAGCGTCGAAGAACTGCAGCGCTGCGTTCAGGTCGCGATGGTCCCGCTCAAGGAACGCGGCGGCGAGGGCTGGAACCTCTTTGATTTCCGTCTGCTGGCGCGCCAGCGGGATCAGCAGGGCCTGGAAAACGACCTGCGGCTGGCGTTGACCACGCCCGACATGGAGCAGTTCGAGCTGTACTACCAGCCGGTCTGCGACAGCGGCACCGGGGTGGTGCAGGGCTGCGAGGCCCTGCTGCGCTGGCATCACCCCGTGCTGGGCAGCGTGTCGCCGGCCGTCACGATCGAACTGGCCGAACGCAGCGGCCTCATCGTGCCGCTGGGCGCCTGGATCCTGGAGCGGGCTTGCACGCAGGCGGCGCTGTGGCCGTCCGCCTGGCGCGTCCACGTGAATCTTTCCGTCAAGCAGATGGACGAGGACAGCCTGGTGCAACTGGTGACCGACGTGCTGGAGGCCACTCGCCTGTCTCCGCGCAAACTGGTGCTGGAAATCACCGAATCCATCTTCATCCTGCACTACGAGCGGCACGTAAAGATCCTGAACATCCTGCGCGACAAGGGCATCGGCGTGGCATTGGACGACTTCGGCTGTGGCTATTCCAGCCTGAACCACCTGCGCCATCTGCCCATCGACTGGGTCAAGATCGACCGCAGCTTCATTTCCGCCCTGGAATCGGACGCCGGCAGCCGCGAAGTCGTGTCGGCCCTGTTCGGGCTGTGCCAGGCGATGCATCTGCCTGTCGTGGCCGAGGGGGTCGAGACGGAAGGTCAGCGCGAAATCCTCAAGTCCTTGGGATGCCGCGTGATGCAGGGCTATTTGCTGGGTAGGCCCGCGCCCGCCGCCCAGATCCAGGCTTTGGCCTCGGCGGTGTCATAATCGGGGTTGCTTGCAAACCCGACCTGTTGACTCCCTATGCCCGGCAATACCCTAGGTACTCTCTTTACCGTCACGAATTTCGGCGAATCCCACGGGCCGGCCATCGGTTGCGTCGTGGATGGCTGTCCCCCCGGATTGGCGCTGGACGCCTCGGACATCCAGGCCGAGCTGGACCGCCGCCGTCCCGGCACCTCGCGCCACGTGACGCAGCGCCAGGAAGCCGACCAGGTCGAGATCCTGTCGGGCGTTTATGACGGCGTCACCACCGGCACGCCCATCGGCCTCCTGATCCGCAACACCGATGCGCGCAGCAAAGACTATTCCAACATTGCCGACACCTTCCGGCCCGGCCACGCCGACTTCGCCTACTGGCGCAAGTTCGGGGTGCGCGACCCGCGCGGCGGCGGCCGTTCGTCCGCGCGCCTGACGGCGCCCACCGTGGCGGCCGGCGCCATCGCCAAGAAATGGCTGGCCGAACACCATGGCGTGAAGGTGCGCGGCTACATGAGCCAGCTCGGTCCCATCGCGATCCCTTTCGTTTCCTGGGACGAGGTGCCCAACAATCCCTTCTATGCCCCCAATGCCGAGGTCGTCCCCGAACTGGAAGCCTATATGGACCAGTTGCGCCGGGACGGCGATTCCATCGGTGCGCGCATTGAAGTCGTCGCAGAGAACCTGCCGGCCGGCTGGGGGGAACCCATCTACGACCGTCTCGATGCCGACATTGCCCACGTCATGATGGGCTTGAACGCGGTCAAGGGCGTGTCCATTGGCGCCGGCTTCGACTGCATCGCGCAGCGCGGGTCCGAACATGGCGACGAGATCACGCCCGAGGGCTTTCTGAGCAACCACGCCGGGGGCGTGCTGGGCGGCATCTCCACGGGCCAGCCCATCACCGTGTCGCTGGCGATCAAGCCCACGTCGAGCATCCGGGTCGAGCGCCGCTCGGTCAACCGCGCCAACGAGCCGGTGATGGTCCAGACGCTAGGCCGCCACGACCCCTGCGTCGGCATCCGCGCGACGCCGATCGCCGAGGCCATGCTGGCGCTCGTGCTGATCGACCACGCGCTGCGCCACCGCGGGCAGTGTGGCGCCGCCCCGGTCTGATACGCTTTCCCGTTGTTGAAATGGCTTGGAGGCCGACATGAAACAGAAGCGTCATTTTCTGCGCAATGCCGGAGCCGTGCTGTCGCTGACCGTACTGGCCGGCTGCACGGGCATGAACACTACGCAGTCTGGCACCGTGGGCGTCAATCGCACGCAATATATGTCCAGCATGGTGCCCTCGCAGGCACTGGAGCAGGAGGCGGCCCAGCAATACGCCGACATCCTGCAGCAGGCCAAGTCCAAGGGGCTGCTGGACCGCGACGCCAAGCAGGTGGCCCGGGTGCGGGACATCTCCCAGCGCCTGATCGCGCAGGCGGGCGTGTTCCGTCCCGATGCGACAGGCTGGAAATGGGAAGTCCACGTGCTGTCCAGCGACGAAATCAACGCCTGGTGCATGCCCGGCGGCAAGATCGCCGTCTACACCGGGCTGATTTCAAAGATCAATCCGACCGACGATGAGCTGGCCGCGGTGCTGGGCCACGAGATCGCCCACGCGCTGCGCGAACATGCCCGCGAGCGCGTATCCCAGCAGATGGCCACCGATCTGGGCTTGCAGGTGCTGTCCATCGCCACGGGATCTCCCGCGGCGTCGGACCTGGGCGGGCAGTTTACGAGCGTGATGTTCACCTTGCCCAACAGCCGCACCCATGAGACCGAAGCGGATCGGATGGGCGTGGAACTGGCCGCCAGGGCGGGCTACGACCCGCGCGCCGCCGTGACGCTGTGGCAGAAGATGGGCGCGGCCAGCCAGGGCAGCGCACCGCCCGAGATCCTCTCGACCCACCCGTCGGCCGCCTCGCGCATCAGCGACCTGCAAGCCGCAGCGCAGAAGGTGATGCCGCTTTACGAACAGTCCAAGGGCCAGGGCGCGCGCTGAGCGCGTCCGGCCTCGCGCTGACGACACGGCCCGCGCGGCAAGGCCTGCGCGGGCCGTTTTGCATGGTCTGCCGATCGCGGGGCCTTCAGCCTTGTCCCCCGCTGGCCGTCTTGACGCCCTGGCCGCGCATGATCTCGATGCCCAGGCCGTGCAGGATGCGTTGGGTCTCCGCGTCCGGCACGTCTTCCGCATAGACCGCGATCCCCAGCGACCGGGCGGTTTCCAGCACCGAGGCGGTCAACTGTTGGCTGCCCGGGCTTTGCGACATGCCACCCACGAATCCACCGCCCAGTTTCACGTAGGACAACGGCAGCGTGTGCAGCTGCGCCACCGCGCCGAACTGCTGCGCCAGGCGGCGCACGCCGATGTGCGCGCCGAACTCCGCGGCGACGCGCGCAAACGCGGTGATCTGCTCGTGGCATTCGACCAGCCCGTGCGCGTCGATTTCCACGAACAGGCGGCGCGCCAGCGGACGGTTTTCGGTCAGCAGCAGCGCAAGCTGGCGCATAAACTTCTGGCCGCGCAGCGACGGCAGCGCCACGCGCACGGCGAGTTCGCCCGGATGGCGGGCCAGCCATTGCAGGCCCAGCCTCACGGATTCCAGGTCGCATTCCGCCACCAGGTCCAGCCGCACGGCCGGCGGGATGAAGAGCGTGGCCGGGATCGGCTCCTGGTCGGGCGCGGTGCGCAGCATCAGCATGGCTTCGGTCCGCACCACGCGGCCGTCCAGCGCGAGCAGGGGTTCTGTCGCCAGTTCGAAATGCTGTCCTTCCAATGCCGTCTGGATGGCGTCCTTCCATGCGCGCTCGCCGGCTTCCGAGGGCGATTGCATGTCGGTGGCGCCCGCAATCACGACTTGGTCGTTGCCGGCGCTTTCCGCACGCATCAGGCCGAAATCCAGTCGCGCCAGCACGGCGCCTGCCTGGCTGCCGTGTCCGTAATCGGTCATGGCCTGCGCCCAACGGCACAGATGCCCCTCACCGACCGGAATGCGCGAGGCGTGCAGATCGGCCCGCACCTGCTCGGCCACCATCATGGCCTGCGGCGCCGCGCAGCCGGGCAGCAGCAGCGCAAAATCGGATCCGTTCAGGCGCGCGAGCAGGGGCGTCGCCACATGCATGCGCGTCAGCGACCCCTGGATGCGTTCGCAGGCCGCGCGCAGCCACTGGTCGATGAATTCACGCGGCATGTGCCGGTTCAGGTCCGCCAGATCGCGCTGGCGGAACACCAGGACATGCCCGCCATCGATCCGGGACGTGCCCGCCGCCGGCCGGGTTTCCAGCGCGCGCCGGAACTCGTTGACGAAGTACTTGCGGTTGGGCAGGCCGGTCACCGGGTCCTGGTTCAGCTCCAGTTCCAGCGACTCGATCTTCGCGTTCTGCTCTTCGACGCTGGCATGGATGCGTTCGCGCGTCTGGTTCAGGGCCTGCACCACGCCGGAGAGCTCCGGCACCCGCGCCTCGACCTGCTCGCCCGGCGAGTCCCGGCCGATGCCGCGGACGTGGTCGCTGATCTCGCGCAGAAGCCGGTTCTTGATCCAACCGACCAGCACGAAGGCAAAGACGGCCCACAGGATGCCCGCGCCCACCACCAGCGCGATCATCTTCAGGCTGCTGCGCCACAAGGCTTCCCAGGCATAGGCGTCGTTGGCGATCAGGGTGACTTCGCCGATCTGCCGCCAGCCGTCGCTGACCGCGTGGCTGGCCGCTTGGCTATCCAGCGGCGCCAGCGCCTGGAACCACGCCGGCACGGAAGCCGCCGTCGCCGTGGACTTGCGCTCGATCAGCACCTTGCCCTCGGGATCCGTCAGACGCACCAGCGAGAAGTGCCCGCCATCGTAGAGCGCCGACACCAGCAGCTCCTGGACGACCGGGTCATTGTTCGCCGGTTGCGACAAGGACAGGGCCAGGGACACGGCCGCGTCGGTGCTTTGCACCTGGAGCTGGCCCGAGAGGTATTCGCGCGCCGAGTTGACGCTGAGCGCCAGCGTCCCCAGCAAGATGACGCTGATGGCGAGGGTGACACTGAGCAGGAGCTGACGAAGTATGGACATAGTCTTGTTTCCGGACATCAGGGGCGGATGCCTTCCCGTTCCATGCGTTGAAGGAGGTCGCGCCAGCGGCTGAGGCGGTCGACGGGCGCGGCAGCCTTGCCGTCCACGTAGACGCCGTCGGCGTTGAAACTGAACACCGGCGTCAGGTCGCGCCGCTGCGTGGCCGGCAGGATGGTTGAGATCAGGCTGTCCAGCACCAGCGGGACGGCGTTCGGGGTTTCGTAATAGCCCAGCACCATGTGCGCCACCTGGCTGCTGCTGGCCGCGCCGCCAATGCGCGCGCGCACGTAGATGAAGCGCAGCTTGTTGGCCGGCACGCCCATGGAGAGCAGGGTGAAATACTTGCCGATGACATAGTCTTCGCAATCCCCCGCGCCTCGCCCCAGCGATTCCAGCGGCGTGGCCCAGTAGTCGGCCTGCTTCCAGATGATGGAATCCTCGCCGGAAAGGAGGGCGCGGTTCCAGAAATCGTTGGCGACGGTGAGGCGGTCCTTGTTCGCGGCGGGCGCGGGGCTGCGCAGCAATTGCAGCCAGCTCGAGACCGATTTGGAGCCCTTGGCGCCGTAGCGGCTGGCCGACAGGCTTTGCAGCCGGTCGGAGTTGACTTCCAGGGCGGAACTGCCCGTCCAGCCGCAAGCCAGGCATAGCAACGCCAATCGGCACAGAGTCAGCGCGCTACGGTAACGGCGGGTCGATGGCATGAAACGGATTTTCACATTTTTTGCGTGATGTTGGACGCACCCTTTAAAAAATGTGACTGAGAAAAAAGGGAAGGCCGATGCCGGCCTTCCCTTGGAACGTCGTGGCTTAGTGGTGATCGACGTTCAGCTTCCCCTTCTGCAGCAGGTCGTTGATGATGGCCTGGTTGCTGACGGCCTGACCGTGGGCGTCATGAGTGAGATCGACGCCCTCCAGCACGATCTTCTGATCGGCACCCTGGCCGATCTGGCCCTTGGTGTTGATCTCGAGAATCGTGTTGCTGGAGTTGGCCGGATCCTGCTTGAAGTTCAGATAGTTCGTCAGATTGCCGTCCTTCTCTCCGACGAGCAGGTCCTTCAGATCCAGCACGTCTCCGCCGTCCGCGGGCTTGGCCAGGGAGAAGTCCTTGATCCGGTCGACTGCCGGGTTGGCGGTCGTTCCCTGATCATTGAACTCCCAGCGGAACGTGTCGGAGCCGTCGCCACCGATGAGGGTGTCGCTGCCCTTTCCGCCGACCAGCACGTCGTTGCCCTTGCCACCGTTGAGCGTATCGTTCCCATCGCCCGCAAGCAGGATCTCGCTCTTGTCGGTGCCAAGCAGAGAGCTACCCGATTGATACGCCACCGACACATTGGCACTGTCGCTATGACCATCCGCCGTCTGGATCGTGTACGAGGAATTGGCCACGTTGTCGGTCACGGGGTTCGCGTGGGAGTAGTCCACGGTCATCGTGAGCAGATAGTCCTCCGCTCCCGTGCCGCCCCAGCTCGATCCGTTGTCGTCGACGTTGACCATGTGGATTTCGTAGGTGGCACCGTTCGTGGAGCTGATGGACTGGCCGCTCTGCAGCACGACATAGTCGTCCGAGCTTCCTGCCAGGCGATACTCCATCCGGATCCAGTTGCTTGGCTGGTCATGGCTCAGCGTGAGGACCTCACCGGCCAGCAGGGTGATGGTGATTGTGTCCTGATCGTTGTTTTGGCTCGAGCCGACCGAAGCAAGATAACCGTCCACCTTGATCTGAGCGCGATCCTGGCCAATCTGCGCCAGACGGTCACGGTTGACCGTCAGGAACTTGTTCGCGTTGTTGTTGCCGGTGCTGTCAAAGTCAACTTTTTCCACCGTTCGTGCGGTGAAATCGCCTCCCTTGTCCTTCCAGCCCGTATTCACCGTCAGCGGACCCATCGTCAACGCACCCGTTCCGCGCACGTCGTTGGCAAGCAGCGAGCCGGCCTGCACGGTCAACTGCGAACCCAGGATGTTGGTGATCACGCTGTCGTTCACGGCATCCGGGTTTTGATGGACCGGCGCCGTCACCGTCAGCGTGAGGCTGGAGCTTGCCGTATCGCCGTCGCCATCCTTGACCGTGTACTGGACGGTGTCGCTGCCGGCGGTTTGCGGCTGGTAGCGGTAATCGCCCACGTTTTCGCCCGCCAGATCGATGGTGAACTTGCCATGCGACGTGGTCACCGTCAGTTCGGATTTGGCCGAATCGAATGTGTAGGTCGCGCCGGAGCTGGCCGTAACCTTGTTTGTCGCGGCGTCGTAGTTATACGTCTTGCCGTCGATGACCAGTTGTGTAATGCGCGCACCGGCCAGGTCGGCGCCCAGCGTGCCTCCGGCGGAGATGTCACCGGTAATGGGCGGCGCGATGGTGTCCGCGATCGCCGTGTCGAGCCCGTTCAGGTCCTTCACGATGATCGTGTTGCTGTCCTGCGGCTTGTCCGGGTTGTAGGAGACCGGATCAATGTACGTGCCGCTGGCGTTGGTGCCCAGGCCGATGCCGTAAGAATTGATATGGTTGTCCGAGAGGAACTTCTCCCAGGTCGCTTGCTGCGCCGCGTAGACGGGACCGTTCTCCGGATTTCCGTCCGTGAAGAAGTAGGAAATGTTCTGGACATTGGCGCCTTCCAGCTTGCCCGTGCCAGAGTTGTTCCACGCAGTCATCGCGGTGTTCAACGCGGCTTCGTAATTCGTGCCGCCGCCGTAGCTCAAGCCCTCGACCAGCACTTTGGCGTCGGCCAGCGACATCCAGCCGCCTCCCTTCTGGCCGGCGGTCGAGTTGAACTCCACGATCATGACGCGCACGTCGCCGGCTTCGCCATATTGGTCGAGCAGCTTGGCAACCGAGGACTTCAGAACCTCCAGTCGCGACAGTTCACGCCAGCCGCTGTACACCCCGCTGCCATAGTTCATGCTGCCGGACGTGTCCAACGTAAGCATGATGTTGGTGCCGAGCGAAGACAGCGCGGAGCTTGCGGCGGCCGGAACGAGACTGGGCGCCGTGTCGGTGACCAGCACGCCCAGGTCGCCCGTGGCCTTGCCGCCGAACTTGTCTTCGACCGTGATCGTGAAGTGGTCCTGGACGTTGGTGTCGTCGCCGGTGTGTTGCTGCGCGCCGCTGGTCTGGTAGGTGTAGGTCACCTTGCCGGTGGCCGCGTCGTAGCCGGTAAGCGTCAGCGTGCCCTTGCTGGTGGTCAGCGTGAGCGGATCGTTCGCCAGGCCCGCCAGGCGGTCCAGGGTCAGCGTGGCATCGGCGTTGCCCGTGCCGTCGATCGAGATCGACTTCAGTCCGGCCGCCGCGGTGATCAGGAAGGAGCCGCTGCCGGTGGCCTGTGCTTCCGACACGCTCAAGACGCCAGGAGCAGCGGCGTTGTTGTCTGCGATCGCCAGGGTCGGCCCGGTCGGCTCGACACCGCCGACCTGGAATTGACCGTTGGCAAAGTCGCCGTCGGCGTCCTTGACTTGGTACGTGAAGTCGATCAGGTCGTTGGCCGTGCCATTCATGGGTTGGTACTGATAGAACTCCCACTTGCCGGTGGCCGGCGTCAGGCGGATCTCGAACACCAGATTGCCCGAGGAATCCAGGCCCTGGATCAGGTTGCCATTGGCCGCCACATTGGTCTTGATGGCGCCGCCGTCGCGCGTGGTCAGGCCGCTTTCCACCCCCGTCAGCTGCAGCGTGCCGGCGCCGTCGGCGCCGTAGGCGTACTGCAGGTTGCCGTCGGCATAGGCGATGGCATGGACATCCTGGCTGCCCAGGAACGTCACGCCGGTGACCGTGAAGTCGCTGTTGTCGCTCGACGAGTTCTTGTGGTTGTCCGTGGCGGAAACCACGATGGTGTCGAAACCGCCTTCCTCGACCCGGAAGTTCGCCGCATAGTCGCCGCCGTTCTTGTCGGAGGTGAAGGTGCGTTCGGCAATCAGCACGCCATCGCGGTAGAAACGCGCGATGCCGCTTTCCACTTCGCCGCCGTACATGGCTGCAAAGTCGATGGTTGCGCCGTAGGCGATCTTTCCGCCGGTAAGGCGGATCGTCAGCTCTTCAGACGCGCCTTGCCCGTTCAGTTCGCGATAGTCCACCTCATTCGCAATGTTGTGATACGGGGATTCATTGCTGGCCACGCCCAGCCCGGACGTGCTCTGGTTGACCTTGGCGTCGACGAGCGTGAGGTCGTCTTTCGAGGTGAATCCCTTGGCGGAGACTTCCACCGCACCATTGCCGAACGTGAACTTCCATTGGCTGTCGCTGCTGGAGCTGCCCGCAAACGACACCTTGCCGGTGTAGACATCGGGAATGCCGGTGGATTCCACGTTGACGGGCGAATTCTGCTGCACGACGGGAGAGTCGTCTTCGATCGTCACGTTCAGGGTGGTGGAGACGGGCGCATTGACGCCGTCGGCGACCTTGACCGTCACGGACAGGCCGAGCGTATCTTCGCGGGTCGTGTCCGGGTGGTCGACCGGCGCCAGCATCTTCACCGTGTACGCGCCGGTGTCGTCGATCTTGATGATGATGGCATCGGCGGAGCCGGCGCGGCCGGTCAAGGTATGGCCGTTGTCGGAGAGCGTCCAGACGATGGGCACGCCGTCGGAAGAGAGGGTGCCATTGGCCGGCGCCACCAGGGTGATGGTGTAGGTGGCTCCACTATTGTCGTCGGTGATGCTCAGTTGACCGTTGGCCTGCGCCGAGTTGGTCGTGTCGGACGTGCCGTTGCTGTCCTTGATGCCGCCGCTCAATCCTTCCTCGGACACGGCCGCGGATGCGCTGCCGACCACCGGGGGCTTGTTGATATCGACGATCGAGGCATTTCCGCTGTCCGAGATGCCTGCCGGCAAGGCCGAGCCACTGGCGGTCTGTCCGGAAAGCGTGGCGTCGAGCGTCATTTTCTCGGTGCCTTCGTAGATGCCGTCTGCCGTCGTGGGCACTTGGACCACGATGCCGCCGGTGGTGCCGGCGGGAACCTTGATGCTGTACGAGCCGTCGGCGTTGGCCGTGACCGTCACGGACAGCCCGCCAATCGTCGCGGTCGGGGTGCCGTGGTCGGCTGCGGTGATCTGGCCGCCCAACGTAAAGGTGAGGGTGGTCTCGGCATCGACGGGCTTGCTCAGGGAGACGTTGAAGCTCGCCTTATTCCCTTCCGTCACGTTGCCCGCGTCGGACACATTGAGCGAGGGCACGTCGGCGCCGGGGCCGCGGTCGTCCACGATGACGGCGTTGCCGGTGTCGGTGATGTTGCCCGGCAAGGCAACGCCACTGGCGGAATTGCCCGTCAGCGTGGCTTCGAGGGTCAGTTGCTCGCGGCCTTCGAACACCGTGTCGTTGGTGGTCGGGACCGTGACCACGATGCCGCCCGTGGTGCCGGCAGGGACCGTGATGCTGTACGAGCCATCCGCGTTGGCGGTGACCGAGGCGGACTTACCGCCGATCATGACGGTGGGCGTGCCCACGTCGCCCGCTTCGATCTGGCCGCCCAGCTTGAAGGTCAGGGTGGTGTCGGCGTCGACGGACTTGGTCAGCGCGACGTTGAAGACTGCGTTGCTGCCTTCATTGACATCCCCAGCGTCGGAGACGGTCAGGGCGGGCACGTCGGCGCCCGGGTTCGGGTTGGACGGATCGGTGCTTTCGGTATCGACAATCGTGGCGCTGCCGCTGTCGGTGATGTTGCCCGGCAAGGCAACGCCGCTGGCGGAATTGCCGGTCAGCGTGGCTTCGAGGGTCAGGTTCTCGCGGCCTTCGAAGGTGACATCATCGGTCGTCGGGACCGTGACGACGATGCCGCCGGTCGTGCCGGCAGGCACGGTGACGCTATACGAGCCATCCGCGTTGGCGGTGACCGTGGCGGACTTGCCGCCGATCATGACCGTGGGCGTACCCACATCCCCCGATTCGATCTGACCGGCCAGCGTGAAGGTGAGCGTGGTGTCGGCGTCGACCGGTTTGGTCAGTGCAACGTTGAAGACCGCGTCGCTGCCTTCGTTGACATCGCCTGCATCGGAGACGGTCAGGGCGGGCACGTCCGCGCCCGGGTTCGGATTGGACGGGTCGGTGCTTTCGGTATCGACAATCGTGGCGCTGCCGCTGTCGGTGATGTTGCCAGGCAAGGCAACGCCGCTGGCGGAATTGCCGGTCAGCGTGGCTTCGAGGGTCAGGTTCTCGCGGCCTTCGAAGGTGACATCATCGGTGGTCGGGACCGTAACAACGATGCCGCCGGTCGTTCCGGCAGGCACGGTGACGCTATACGAGCCATCCGCGTTGGCGGTGACCGTGGCGGACTTGCCGCCGATCATGACGGTGGGCGTACCCACGTCGCCCGCTTCGATCTGACCGCCCAGCGTGAAGGTCAGGGTGGTGTCGGCATCGACCGGCTTGGTCAGTGCAACGTTGAAGACCGCGTCGCTGCCTTCGTTGACATCGCCTGCATCGGAGACGGTCAGGGCCGGCACGTCGGCGCCCGGGTTCGGGTTGGACGGGTCAGTGCTTTCCGTATCGACAATCGTGGCGCTGCCGCTGTCGGTGATGTTGCCCGGCAAGGCAACGCCGCTGGCGGAATTGCCGGTCAGCGTGGCTTCGAGGGTCAGGTTCTCGCGGCCTTCGAAGGTGACATCATCGGTCGTCGGGACCGTGACGACGATGCCGCCGGTCGTGCCGGCAGGCACGGTGACGCTATACGAGCCATCCGCGTTGGCGGTGACCGTGGCAGGCTTGCCGCCGATCATGACCGTGGGCGTACCCACGTCGTCTGCTTCGATTTGACCGCCCAGGGTGAACGTCAGCGTGGTGTCGGCATCGACCGGTTTGGTCAGGGCGACGTTGAAGACAGCGTCGCTGCCTTCGTTGACATCCCCGGCGTCGGAGACCGTGAGTGCGGGCACATCCGCGCCCGGGTTCGGGTTGGACGGGTCAGTGCTTTCGGTATCGACAATCGTGGCGCTGCCGCTGTCGGTGATGTTGCCCGGCAGTGCAATGCCACTGGCGGAATTGCCCGTCAGCGTAGCTTCCAACGTCAGGTTCTCGCGGCCTTCGAAGGTGACATCATCGGTAGTCGGGACCGTGACCACGATGCCGCCGGTGGTCCCGGCGGGCACGGTGACGCTATACGAGCCATCCGCGTTGGCGGTGACCGTGGCAGGCTTACCGCCGATCATGACGGTGGGCGTACCCACATCGCCCGCTTCGATCTGGCCGCCCAGCGTGAAGGTCAGCGTAGTGTCGGCGTCGACGGACTTGGTCAGCGCGACGTTGAAGACCGCGTCGCTGCCTTCGTTGACATCGCCTGCGTCCGAGACGGTGAGCGCGGGCACGTCCGCGCCCGGGTTCGGGTTGGACGGGTCAGTGCTTTCGGTATCGACAATCGTGGCGCTACCGCTATCGCTAATGTTGCCCGGCAAGGCAACGCCGCTGGCGGAATTGCCCGTCAGCGTAGCTTCCAACGTCAGTTGCTCACGGCCTTCGAACACCGTGTCATCGGTCGTCGGGACCGTGACGACGATGCCGCCCGTGGTGCCGGCCGGCACGGTGACACTGTAGGTTCCATCCGGATTGGCGGTGACCGTAGCGGGCTTACCGCCGATCATGACCGTGGGCGTACCCACATCGCCCGTTTCGATCTGGCCGCCCAGCGTGAAGGTGAGCGTGGTGTCGGCGTCGACCGGCTTGGTCAGTGCAACGTTGAAGACGGCGTCGCTGCCTTCGTTGACATCGCCTGCGTCGGAGACGGTCAGGGACGGCACGTCCGCGCCGGGGTTCGGGTTGGACGGATCAGTGCTCTCGGTATCGACAATCGTGGCGCTGCCGCTGTCGGTGATGTTGCCAGGCAAGGCAACGCCACTGGCGGAATTGCCCGTCAGCGTAGCTTCGAGGATCAGGTTCTCGCGGCCTTCGAAGGTGACATCATCGGTGGTCGGGACCGTAACGACGATGCCGCCGGTCGTGCCGGCCGGCACGGTGACGCTGTAGGTTCCATCCGAATTGGCGGTGACCGTGGCAGGCTTGCCGCCGATCATGACGGTGGGCGTACCCACATCGCCCGCTTCGATCTGGCCGCCCAGCGTGAAGGTCAGCGTAGTGTCGGCGTCGACCGGCTTGGTCAGTGCAACGTTGAAGACGGCGTCGTTGCCTTCGTTGACGTCCCCGGCGTCCGAGACCGTCAGGGACGGCACGTCGGCGCCCGGGTTCGGGTTGGACGGGTCGGTGCTTTCGGTATCGACAATCGTGGCGCTGCCGCTGTCGGTAATGTTGCCCGGCAAGGCAACGCCGCTGGCGGAATTGCCCGTCAGCGTGGCTTCGAGGGTCAGGTTCTCGCGGCCTTCGAAGGTGACATCATCGGTCGTCGGGACCGTGACGACGATGCCGCCGGTCGTGCCGGCAGGCACGGTGACGCTATACGAGCCATCCGCGTTGGCGGTGACCGTGGCGGACTTGCCGCCGATCATGACCGTGGGCGTACCCACATCGCCCGTTTCGATCTGGCCGCCCAGCGTGAAGGTGAGCGTGGTGTCGGCGTCGACCGGCTTGGTCAGTGCAACGTTGAAGACGGCGTCGCTGCCTTCGTTGACATCCCCAGCGTCGGAGACGGTCAGGGCGGGCACGTCGGCGCCCGGGTTCGGGTTGGACGGGTCAGTGCTTTCCGTATCGACAATCGTGGCGCTGCCGCTGTCGGTGATGTTGCCAGGCAAGGCAACGCCGCTGGCGGAATTGCCCGTCAGCGTGGCTTCGAGGGTCAGGTTCTCGCGGCCTTCGAAGGTGACATCATCGGTCGTCGGGACCGTAACAACGATGCCGCCGGTCGTGCCGGCCGGGACGGTAACGCTGTAGGTTCCATCCGCGTTGGCGGTGACCGTGGCAGGCTTGCCGCCAATCATCACCGTGGGCGTACCCACATCGCCCGCTTCGATCTGGCCGCCCAGCGTGAAGGTGAGCGTGGTGTCGGCGTCGACGGACTTGGTCAGCGCGACATTGAAGACGGCGTCGCTGCCTTCGTTGACATCGCCTGCATCGGAGACGGTCAGGGCCGGCACATCGGCGCCGGGACCATGGTCATCCACGATGACAGCGTTGCCCGAGTCGGTAATGTTGCCCGGCAGCGCGATGCCGCTGGCCGAGTTGCCCGTCAGCGTGGCTTCGAGCGTCAGCTGCTCACGACCTTCAAACACCGAGTCACCGGTCGTCGGGACCGTGACGACGATGCCGCCCGTGGTGCCGGCGGGCACGGTGATGCTGTACGAGCCGTCCGCGTTGGCGGTAACGACGGCAGGCGCGCCGCCGATCAGGACGGTGGGCGTACCCACGTCGCCTGCTTCGATCTGGCCGCCCAGGGTGAACGTCAGCGTGGTGTCGGCGTCGACGGACTTGGTCAGGGCGACGTTGAAGACCGCGTCGCTGCCTTCGTTGACATCGCCCGCGTCGGAGACGGTCAGGGCCGGCACATCGGCACCCGGGCCGTGATCATCGACGATGACGGCGTTGCCCGAGTCAGTGATGTTGCCCGGCAGGGCAATGCCGCTGGCCGAGTTGCCCGTCAGCGTGGCTTCGAGGGTCAGTTGCTCACGACCTTCAAACACCGAGTCACCGGTCGTCGGAACGGTGACGACGATGCCGCCCGTGGTGCCGGCGGGCACGGTGATGCTGTACGAGCCGTCCGCGTTGGCGGTAACGACGGCAGGCGCGCCGCCGATCATGACGGTGGGCACGCCCACGTCGTCTGCTTCGATTTGACCGCCCAGGGTGAACGTCAGCGTGGTGTCGGCGTCGACGGACTTGGTCAGGGCGACGTTGAAGACCGCGTCGCTGCCTTCGTTGACATCCCCAGCGTCGGAGACGGTCAGGGCCGGCACATCGGCGCCGGGACCATGGTCATCGACGATGACGGCATTGCCCGAGTCAGTGATGTTGCCCGGCAGAGCAATGCCGCTGGCCGAGTTGCCCGTCAGCGTGGCTTCGAGCGTCAGTTGCTCACGACCTTCAAACACCGAGTCACCGGTCGTCGGGACCGTGACGACGATGCCGCCCGTGGTGCCGGCGGGCACGGTGATGCTGTACGAGCCGTCCGCGTTGGCGGTAACGACGGCAGGCGCGCCGCCGATCATGACGGTGGGCGTACCCACATCGCCTGCTTCGATTTGACCGCCCAGCGTGAAGGTCAGGGTGGTGTCGGCGTCGACGGACTTGGTCAGCGCGACATTGAAGACGGCGTCGCTGCCTTCGTTGACATCGCCTGCATCGGAGACGGTCAGGGCCGGCACATCGGCGCCGGGACCATGGTCATCCACGATGACAGCGTTGCCCGAGTCGGTGATGTTGCCCGGCAGCGCAATGCCGCTGGCCGAGTTGCCCGTCAGCGTGGCTTCGAGGGTCAGTTGCTCACGACCTTCAAACACCGAGTCACCGGTCGTCGGGACCGTGACGACGATGCCGCCGGTGGTGCCGGCGGGCACGGTGATGCTGTACGAGCCGTCCGCGTTGGCGGTAACGACGGCAGGCGCGCCGCCGATCGTGACGGTGGGCGCACCCACGTCGTCTGCTTCGATCTGGCCGCCCAGGGTGAACGTCAGCGTGGTGTCGGCGTCGACGGACTTGGTCAGCGCGACGTTGAAGACGGCGTCGCTGCCCTCGTTGACATCGCCAGCGTCGGAGACAGTCAGGGCCGGCACATCGGCGCCGGGACCATGGTCATCCACGATGACGGCGTTGCCGGAGTCAGTGATGTTGCCCGGCAGCGCAATACCGCTGGCGGAATTGCCCGTCAGCGTGGCTTCGAGGGTCAGTTGCTCACGACCTTCAAACACCGAATCACCGGTCGTCGGAACGGTGACGACGATGCCGCCCGTGGTGCCGGCGGGCACGGTGATGCTGTACGAGCCGTCCGCGTTGGCGGTAACGACGGCAGGCGCGCCGCCGATCATGACGGTGGGCGTACCCACGTCGCCTGCTTCGATTTGACCGCCCAGCGTGAAGGTGAGCGTGGTGTCGGCGTCGACGGACTTGGTCAGCGCGACGTTGAAGACCGCGTCGCTGCCTTCGTTGACATCGCCCGCGTCGGAGACGGTCAGGGCCGGCACATCGGCGCCGGGACCATGGTCATCCACGATGACGGCATTGCCCGAGTCAGTGATGTTGCCCGGCAGGGCAATGCCGCTGGCCGAGTTGCCCGTCAGCGTGGCTTCGAGGGTCAGTTGCTCACGACCTTCAAACACCGAGTCACCGGTCGTCGGGACCGTGACGACGATGCCGCCCGTGGTGCCGGCCGGCACGGTGATGCTGTACGAGCCGTCCGCGTTGGCGGTAACGACGGCAGGCGCGCCGCCGATCATGACGGTGGGCGTACCCACATCGCCCGCTTCGATCTGGCCGCCCAGCGTGAAGGTGAGCGTGGTGTCGGCGTCTACGGACTTGGTCAGCGCGACGTTGAAGACGGCGTCGCTGCCTTCGTTGACATCACCCGCGTCGGAGACAGTCAGGGCCGGCACATCGGCGCCGGGACCATGGTCATCGACGATGACGGCGTTGCCCGAGTCAGTGATGTGGCCAGGCAGCGCAATGCCGCTGGCGGAGTTGCCCGTCAGCGTGGCTTCGAGGGTCAGCTGCTCACGACCTTCAAACACCGAGTCGCCCGTCGTCGGGACCGTGACGACGATGCCGCCCGTGGTGCCGGCAGGGACCGTGACGCTGTACGTGCCATCCGGATTGGCGGTGACGGTGGCAGGCGCGCCGCCGATCATGACGGTGGGCGCACCCACGTCGTCTGCTTCGATTTGACCGCCCAGGGTGAACGTCAGCGTGGTGTCGGCGTCGACGGACTTGGTCAGCGCGACATTGAAGACAGCATCGCTGCCTTCGTTGACATCACCCGCGTCGGAGACGGTCAAGGCGGGCACATCGGCGCCCGGGCCGTGATCGTCGACGATGACGGCATTGCCCGAGTCAGTGATGTTGCTAGGCAGCGCAATACCGCTGGCGGAATTGCCCGTCAGCGTGGCTTCGAGGGTCAGTTGCTCACGACCTTCAAACACCGAATCACCGGTCGTCGGAACGGTGACGACGATGCCGCCCGTGGTGCCGGCGGGCACGGTGATGCTGTACGAGCCGTCCGCGTTGGCGGTAACGACGGCAGGCGCGCCGCCGATCATGACGGTGGGCGTACCCACGTCGCCTGCTTCGATTTGACCGCCCAGCGTGAAGGTGAGCGTGGTGTCGGCGTCGACGGACTTGGTCAGCGCGACGTTGAAGACCGCGTCGCTGCCTTCGTTGACATCGCCCGCGTCGGAGACGGTCAGGGCCGGCACATCGGCGCCGGGACCATGGTCATCCACGATGACGGCATTGCCCGAGTCAGTGATGTTGCCCGGCAGGGCAATGCCGCTGGCCGAGTTGCCCGTCAGCGTGGCTTCGAGGGTCAGTTGCTCACGACCTTCAAACACCGAGTCACCGGTCGTCGGGACCGTGACGACGATGCCGCCCGTGGTGCCGGCCGGCACGGTGATGCTGTACGAGCCGTCCGCGTTGGCGGTAACGACGGCAGGCGCGCCGCCGATCATGACGGTGGGCGTACCCACATCGCCCGCTTCGATCTGGCCGCCCAGCGTGAAGGTGAGCGTGGTGTCGGCGTCTACGGACTTGGTCAGCGCGACGTTGAAGACGGCGTCGCTGCCTTCGTTGACATCACCCGCGTCGGAGACAGTCAGGGCCGGCACATCGGCGCCGGGACCATGGTCATCGACGATGACGGCGTTGCCCGAGTCAGTGATGTGGCCAGGCAGCGCAATGCCGCTGGCGGAGTTGCCCGTCAGCGTGGCTTCGAGGGTCAGCTGCTCACGACCTTCAAACACCGAGTCGCCCGTCGTCGGGACCGTGACGACGATGCCGCCCGTGGTGCCGGCAGGGACCGTGACGCTGTACGTGCCATCCGGATTGGCGGTGACGGTGGCAGGCGCGCCGCCGATCATGACGGTGGGCGCACCCACGTCGTCTGCTTCGATTTGACCGCCCAGGGTGAACGTCAGCGTGGTGTCGGCGTCGACGGACTTGGTCAGCGCGACATTGAAGACAGCATCGCTGCCTTCGTTGACATCACCCGCGTCGGAGACGGTCAAGGCGGGCACATCGGCGCCCGGGCCGTGATCGTCGACGATGACGGCATTGCCCGAGTCAGTGATGTTGCTAGGCAGCGCAATGCCGCTGGCGGAATTGCCCGTCAGCGTGGCTTCGAGGGTCAGTTGCTCACGACCTTCAAACACCGAGTCACCGGTCGTCGGGACCGTGACGACGATGCCGCCCGTGGTGCCGGCGGGCACGGTGATGCTGTACGAGCCGTCCGCGTTGGCGGTAACGACGGCAGGCGCGCCGCCGATCGTGACGGTGGGCGCACCCACGTCGTCTGCTTCGATCTGGCCGCCCAGCGTGAAGGTCAGGGTGGTGTCGGCATCGACCGGTTTGGTCAGGGCGACGTTGAAGACAGCGTCGCTGCCTTCGTTGACATCCCCGGCGTCGGAGACCGTGAGTGCGGGCACATCCGCGCCCGGGTTCGGGTTGGACGGGTCAGTGCTTTCGGTATCGACAATCGTGGCGCTGCCGCTGTCGGTGATGTTGCCCGGCAGTGCAATGCCACTGGCGGAATTGCCCGTCAGCGTAGCTTCCAACGTCAGGTTCTCGCGGCCTTCGAAGGTGACATCATCGGTAGTCGGGACCGTGACCACGATGCCGCCGGTGGTCCCGGCGGGCACGGTGACGCTATACGAGCCATCCGCGTTGGCGGTGACCGTGGCAGGCTTACCGCCGATCATGACGGTGGGCGTACCCACATCGCCCGCTTCGATCTGGCCGCCCAGCGTGAAGGTCAGCGTAGTGTCGGCGTCGACGGACTTGGTCAGCGCGACGTTGAAGACCGCGTCGCTGCCTTCGTTGACATCGCCTGCGTCCGAGACGGTGAGCGCGGGCACGTCCGCGCCCGGGTTCGGGTTGGACGGGTCAGTGCTTTCGGTATCGACAATCGTGGCGCTACCGCTATCGCTAATGTTGCCCGGCAAGGCAACGCCGCTGGCGGAATTGCCCGTCAGCGTAGCTTCCAACGTCAGTTGCTCACGGCCTTCGAACACCGTGTCATCGGTCGTCGGGACCGTAACAACGATGCCGCCCGTGGTGCCGGCCGGCACGGTGACACTGTAGGTTCCATCCGGATTGGCGGTGACCGTAGCGGGCTTACCGCCGATCATGACCGTGGGCGTACCCACATCGCCCGTTTCGATCTGGCCGCCCAGCGTGAAGGTCAGCGTAGTGTCGGCATCGACCGGCTTGGTCAGCGCGACGTTGAAGACAGCATCGCTGCCTTCGTTGACATCGCCCGCGTCCGAGACCGTCAGGGACGGCACGTCGGCGCCCGGGTTCGGGTTGGACGGGTCAGTGCTTTCGGTATCGACAATCGTGGCGCTGCCGCTGTCGGTGATATTGCCCGGCAAGGCAACGCCGCTGGCGGAATTGCCGGTCAGCGTAGCTTCCAACGTCAGTTGCTCACGGCCTTCGAACACCGTGTCGTCAGTCGTCGGGACCGTGACGACGATGCCGCCCGTGGTGCCGGCAGGCACGGTGACGCTGTACGTGCCATCCGGATTGGCCGTGACCGTGGCAGGCGTGCCGCCGATCATGACGGTGGGCGTGCCCACGTCGCCTGCTTCGATTTGACCGCCCAGCGTGAAGGTCAGGGTGGTGTCGGCGTCGACCGGCTTGGTCAGTGCAACGTTGAAGACGGCGTCGCTGCCTTCGTTGACATCCCCAGCGTCGGAGACGGTCAGGGCGGGCACGTCGGCGCCCGGGTTCGGGTTGGACGGGTCAGTGCTTTCGGTATCGACAATCGTGGCGCTGCCGCTGTCGGTGATATTGCCCGGCAAGGCAACGCCGCTGGCGGAATTGCCGGTCAGCGTAGCTTCCAACGTCAGTTGCTCACGGCCTTCGAACACCGTGTCATCGGTCGTCGGGACCGTGACGACGATGCCGCCCGTGGTGCCGGCGGGCACGGTGACGCTGTACGAGCCGTCCGCATTGGCGGTAACGACGGCAGGGGTGCCGCCAATCATGACGGCGGGCGTACCCACATCGTCCGATTTGATCTGACCGCCCAGCGTGAAGGTCAGCGTCGTGTCGGCGTCGACGGACTTGGTCAGCGCGACGTTGAAGACCGCGTCGCTGCCTTCGTTGACATCGCCTGCGTCGGAGACGGTCAGGGCGGGCACGTCCGCGCCCGGGTTCGGGTTGGACGGGTCAGTGCTCTCGGTATCGACAATCGTGGCGCTACCGCTATCGCTAATGTTGCCCGGCAAGGCAACGCCGCTGGCGGAATTGCCTGTCAGCGTAGCTTCCAACGTCAGTTGCTCACGGCCTTCGAACACCGTGTCATCGGTCGTCGGGACCGTGACGACGATGCCGCCCGTGGTGCCGGCGGGCACGGTGACGCTGTACGAGCCGTCCGCATTGGCGGTAACGACGGCTGGGGTGCCGCCGATCATGACGGTGGGTGTACCCACGTCGCCGGCTTCGATCTGGCCGCCCAGCGTGAAGGTCAGGGTCGTGTCGGCGTCGACCGGCTTGGTCAGCGCGACATTGAAGACGGCGTTGCTGCCCTCGTTGACATCCCCGGCGTCGGAGACGGTCAGGGCGGGCACGTCCGCGCCCGGGTTCGGGTTGGACGGATCGGTGCTTTCCGTATCGACAATCGTGGCGCTGCCCGTGTCGGAAATGCCGGACGGCAATTGAGCGCCGTTGGCGGCCTGACCGCTGAGCGTTGCTTCCAGCGTCAGCGTTTCGCGACCTTCGAAGGTGCTGTCGTCGGTGGTGGGCAGCGTCACCACGATGCCGTTCGTGACACCGGCCGGAAGTTGGAAGCTGTACGTGCCATCAGCGTTGGCCGTCACAGCGACGGCGACGCCACCGATGGTGACGACAGGCAAACCGACGTCCTGAGGCTCGACCTGACCACCGATTTTGAGCGTGACGGTGGTTTCACGATCCAGATCGATCGTATTGCCCAAGCTGATGTTGAACGTGGCGGTGCCGCCTTCGTTCACGGTGCCGGCATCCGAAACGGCAATCGTCGGCACGTCGAGTTCGCCAGTGACGGTGACGGCGACCGTCGCCGTCGAAGTGGCGCCCGACGGATCGGTAATCGTGTAAGAAATGGTGGAGACGACCGTCTCGCCTTCTCCCAGCGCCTTGTATTCGCCATTGGGGTTAAAGACGTACGATCCGTCGGGGAACACCGTGAAAGTCCCGCCGTTTGAACCAGGAACGGTAATTCCCGCGCTGGTCATCGCGCGGCCATTGACGGAAACCAGCGTCAGCGCGTCGCCATCGGCGTCCGCGTCGTTGGCAAGAAGGTTGCCGCTGATCGAATTGTCCTGGCGCGTGGCGACGGTGTCGTTCTGCGCGACGGGAGGGGTGTTGCCCGGCGTTTGCACGGCGGCGGCATCGTCGTCCGCCGTCAGGCCGGCGCCCGACACGCGGGGCAGCGTGTCATCGGCGCGCGCCGGGTTCGGATAAGCCAGGTCCAGCGGGCTGGTGGTTTCCAGGATGCGCGCCAGGCGGACAAAGCTGCTGCCGCCGGCTTCACCGCCGCCGGCCACGACGGCGGCCGTCGGATCCAGGACTTCAAACGGGTCGCGGCCCGCTTGCAGGGCGGCCAGCAGGCGGTCGGAATCCGTGCCCGAAGGCGGCGCGACCGCGGCTTCCGTCGGATCGGCCAGGGGGCCGGTCATGTCGCTGTTCAGCGCCACTTCACGGCCCTCGCCGATGACGATGGGCATGCCGTTTTCAACCTGAAGCGAAACCGTGCCGCCCGACGCCGTGACGATGTCGCTGCCGGCGGGGACCTTGCTGCCTTGATGCAGTTCGGTCAGAGAACCGTCGCTATTGCGAATCCAGGCGCGACCGGAGATTTCGTTGACGACTGCGGGAGAGGAGTTGGCCATGTGGGTTCCGTTTCAGGGAGTTATCCAAGATGGCCAGATACTACGAGGCGCCGGCGACGGCGGATATTGTCCTCGAGGACAGTTTTACGCAGTGATTTTGGTGCGCGCTTCGGCGGGCGCGGAAATGCCGTGTACCAGCAGGGCGAGCTGCAGCCGGTCGGTGACGCCGAGCTTGTCGAAAACGGCCGACAGGTGCGCCTTGACGGTGCGCTCGGTGATGCCCAGCGCTTCGGCGATCTGCGCATTGGCCTGGCCGCTGGCGGCGTAGCGCGCGACGGTGATTTCGCGCTCGGTCAGCCGGCCTGCGTCCCAGGCATACGCGTCCTGCGCACGCTCGGTGACCAGCTTGAGCAGCCGGGATACCAGGGACCGGCCCATCCAGATGCCACCCGAGGCGACGACCTCCAGGGCCTGCGCCAGCGCGGCGGGCTGCGCGTAGCTGTGGCAGTAGCCGTGGGCGCCGGCGCCCAGCGCCTGCGTGCCTTGCTCGTCGTTGGGGCTGGCGCTGGCGACCACGACCTGCAGGCCGGCCAGCGCGGGCGTCCACGAAGGATCATGCCAGGAGGGCAGCTTGGGCACGTCGGCGTCCAGCACCGCCAGCGCGCGGCCTTGTTCTCGCCAGCGTTGCAGATCGGCCAGGCCTCGCCCGCGGGCGGCCATCCAGCGCGCCGGGTCCAGGGCGCGCCAGTGCTGCCACAGCAGATCGTCGTGCGTAATCAACAGGACGGGAGTGGGTTTCATAAGGCCTTGAAGCTCTCCATTAACGTTCGGTAAAGGCGTTCGCCTTGGCCCGCAGAATGGGCTTGAGCAGGTACTGGAGCACCGTGCGCTTGCCTGTCAGGATATGAACCTCCGCCACCATCCCGGGGATGATGGGCAACAGCTTGTCGCCTACCGTGCTGCGGTCGGTGCGCACCCGCACGACGTAGTAGGAATTGCCTTTCTCATCGGTCACGGTGTCCGCGCCGATCTGCTCCACCCGGCCTTTCAGGCCGCCGTAGATGGCGAAATCGTAGGCGGTGAATTTCACCTCCGCCTCCTGGTCCGCATGCAGGAAGCCGATGTCGCGCGGCTGGATGCGCACTTCGAGCAGCAGGGTGTCGTCCTTGGGAACGATCTCGATGATGTCCTTGCCGGGCTGCACCACGCCGCCGACCGTGTTGTTGAACAAGGTCTTGATGGTGCCGCGCACCGGGGCGCGCACTTCGGCCAGTTTGACGCGGTCGACCAGCGCCGCCTTGCCCTCGCGCAGCGTGGCGAGCTTGGTGTTGGTTTCGGACAGTTCGCTGCGGGCCTGGTTGCGGATGTTCAGCTCGGTTTCCTGGATCTTGCTTTCCGCTTCCTTGATCGACGCCTGGAAGCGGTCGATCTGCGCCTCGGCGCCTTTCTGCTCGCCGCAATACCGGGCCACGTCGCGCTGCAGGCGCAGCAGGTCGACTTCGGACACCGCGCCGCTCTTGAGCAGGGGCCGCGTCACCTGCAGTTCGCGCGAGGTCAGCCCGCAGCTTGCCGACGCCTGGTCTCGCTTGGCGATGGTTTCGCGCAGGTCTTCCTGGCGCTGCTTGAGTTGTTCACGGGCGACGTTGACGGTCGCGTTGAGTTCCGTGTTGCGCGCCTGCCAGGCGTTGCGTTCCATCTCCGCCAGTCCGGGCGCCTGCTTGAGCACTTCCTCGGGCGCGACAAAGGGGTCGCCCGTGGCCAGCGCCTTCAGGCGGGCCGCCTTGGCCAGCAGCGACAGGTATTCCGCGTTGTTTTCGCCCAGCGACGAGGCAAACCGGGTGGAGTCGATTCTCAGCAGGACTTCCCCCGCCTCGACCTCCTGGCCGGGGCGCACCAGGATTTCCTCCACGATGCCGCCGTCCAGGCTCTGGATGATCTGCACCTGCCGGGACGGCACGACCTTGCCTTCGCCGCGGACCACTTCGTCGATGCTGCCCAGCGCCGCCCAGACGAGCAGCCCGATCGTGGCGAGCAGCGACGTCCAGAGCAGGATGCGCGAACCGCGGGCCCGCGACTCGTGGATGATCCATTCGGCATTGCCGATGTAGTCGGACCGTTTCGCGGGTTTGCCTTTTTCCGCGCCGTCCAGGAGGCGGTTAAAGAAGAACACGAAGATGTCTCGCGGTGCGCGCAGCAGGCTGCCAAAGAAACCGTGCTTGGGGGCTCCAGGATTGTTCAGCATGGTTTTCAGCTCCCGCGTCCGACGCGTCCCTGACGCAGGGCCTCGACAACCTGTTCCTTCGGACCGTCGGCCACGATATGGCCGTTGTCGATCACGATGAGCCGGTCCACCAGTTCGAGCAGCGCGGTGCGGTGCGTGACCAGCAGGATCGTCTTGGTGGCGCTGGCTTGGCCCAGGCGCTTGCGCAATTGGGCCTCGCTCTGGTGGTCCATGTTGCTGCTGGGCTCGTCGAGCAGTAGGATCGGCGGATCGTTGATCAGCGCGCGCGCCACCGCCACCGACTGGCGTTGACCGCCGGACAGCGATTCGCCGCGCTCGCCGATGATCATGTCAAAGCCATTGGGATGCAGGTTGGCGAATTCGGTCACGCCGGCCAGGTTGGCGGCGGCCAGGATGCTGGCGTCGTCGGCGTATGGCGCGCCCATCGCCAGGTTGTGCTTGAGGCTGCCGTAGAAGAGCAGGGGATCCTGCGGCACGTGGCCGATGGCCCGGCGCACGTCGGCCGGATCGATCTGGCGCACGTCCACGCCGTCCAGCAGCACGGCCCCTTCCGTGGGCTGATACAGGGCCAGCGCCAGCTTTTCCAGCGTCGTCTTGCCCGAGCCGATGCGGCCGATGATGCCGACCTTTTCACCGGGCTTGAGCTTGAACGACACCTTCTTGAGCACGGGCTGGGTGCTGCCGGGATAGACGAAGGTCACGTCGCGGAACTCCAGGCCGCCGTGAAACACGGGACGATGCAGGAATTCGGCCTCGGCCGGGCGTTCGACCGGCAGTTTCATGTAGTTGTCGATCGAGCCCAGCGACGTGCGCGCGTTCTGGTACTGCATGAGCAGCCCCGCAACCTGGCCCAGCGGCGCCAGGCAGCGGCCGGCGATCATGGACGCGGCGATGATGCCGCCCATGGACAGGGCCGATTCCTGCGCCAGGTAGACGCCGATGATCACGACGGCGATCGACACGAGCTGCTGGACGGCCTGGACAAAGCCCACGGTGGACGACGAGATCAGCTTGAGCTTGCCGCCGGTCTGCGCGATGAATTCCGTGGCGCGCTCCCAGTTGCGCTGGATCGCGCCCTGGGCGTTGAGCGTCTTGACGGCTTCCAGCCCGGTCAACGCCTCGACCAGCGTGGCATTGCGCTGCGACGACGCCTGGAACGAGGCCATGGTCAACGCCTCCATGCGGGCCTGCGCCGCCAGCGACACCAGCAGGATCAGCACGATGCCGACCAGCGGCGGCAGGATCATCCATGGAGAAATCCAGGCCAGCGCGCCCAGGAACAGCAGGATGAAGGGCAGGTCGACCAGCGTGGTGATGGTGGCCGAGGCAATGAAATCGCGGATGGATTCGAACGAGCGCAGGTTGGCCGCGAAGGAGCCGACCGAGACCGGACGGCCTTCCAGGCGCAGGTCCAGCACGCGTTCCATGATCTGCGCGGACAGGCGCACGTCCACGCGCTTGCTGGCGCTGTCCACCACGTGGGAACGCGCCGTGCTCAGGATCATGTTGAAGATCACCACCAGCGTGATGCCGATGGCCAGCACCCACAGCGTTTCGACGGCGTTGTTCGGCACCACGCGGTCGTACACGTTCATGGTGAAGAGCGGCATCGCCATGGCGAACAGGTTGATCAGCAATGCCGCGACGAGCGCGTCGCGGTAAAGCCGGCGGTTCTCCATGATGGCCGCCCAGAACCAGTGGCGTTCGCGCACCTTGGCGACTTCCGGCGACCGGGCGTCAAAGCGGAATTGCGGGCGGATCAGGCAGACCAGGCCGGTGTACTGCGCGGCCAGTTCGGTCGGGCTCATTTCAATGGCGCTGCCCCCCAACTCGGGGTGGCTGACCACGTACTTGCCGCCGTCCTTCTTGAGCAGCAGGCAGGCGCGTTCGCCCTTGAGCAACAGGATGGCGGGCAGCAGGTCTTGCGATATGTCTTCCAGCGTGCGCTTGACCACGCGCGCCGACAGTTGCGCGCGCGCGGCGGCGCGCGGCAGCAGGGCCGGCGTCAGGCGGTGCTCTTCCAGGGGCAGGCCCGCCGACAGGGCTTGCGCGGTGGCCGCGACGCCGTGCAGGCGGGTGATTTCCACCAGGCAATCCAGCAGGGGATCGTCATGCGCGGCGCGCGCGTCGGCGCGCCATTCCCGGGCTGCCAATTCAGATAACTTGTCCATCTTCGTCATCCAACAGGTCCAGATGTTCCGAGAGGCGCGCACGCTGCTGCTTGCGCTGGGTGAGCTTTTGCTGGGCCTGAATGGGCAGATCCGTCATGCGCAAGGTGCCGTTGGCGATCAACGCGTCGATCAAGTCTTCCAGGACGCGGACAAAGTCCGCGTCCAACTGCGAGAAATCATTGCCCTGGGTTGCCATTGGGCCTCCTTGCGCATTGCGCCAATCAGGGTCTGGCGGCAGGCGCGTTCATCGGCACGAACGTGGGGGGCAGCGTGCCTTCGTTGTAGTGCACGCGCACGGGCTGCAGGCGGGCGGCGTCCGGAACGGTCGAATTGCACAGCTTGATCACTTCGTCCGACACTTCCAGCTTGCCGTTCTCCTCGGGCATTTCATTGCGCGCGGGTTGCAGCGACAGCGCCGGCAGCAGGGTGTGGGACAACGCCAGCCAGCGGTACTGCGCAAGGCGCAGATCATAAATGGCATTGGTCAGCGCGCGGCGCGATTCGAACAGTTCGTTTTCCGTGTCCAGCAGGTCCAGCAGCGAGCGCTGGCCGATCTGGAACTGCTGCACGTAGGCGTCGCGCACCTTCGTGGTGGCCACTTCGTGGTCGCGCAGGAAGGGCAGCTTCTGGTTCAGGCTGACGATGTTGTTCCAGGCCACGGCCAGATCTTGCTGTACGTTGCGGCAGGTGTAGTCGCGGATGTCGCGGGCGGCGTAGGACTGGGCGGCGGTCTGGCGCACGCGCGCGGAGTCCGCGCCGCCGCGGTACAGGTTGTAGCTCATCACGACCTGCACGCTGGAACTCTGGATGTCGCGGTTCTCGGGCGTGGGGTCGTTCTGGTCGCGTCCCGTGCTGGCCACGAACTCGAATTTCGGCGAGAACGCGCCCTTGGACGACTGAACGCCGGCCTGGGCGGCCTGCAGGCCCGCCTGCTTGGACAGGAAGCTGGGATTGCGGCGCAGCGAATCATTGAAGTTGCCGGGATTCTTCGGCAGCTTGTCGCTGATGTCGGGCGGCGGCTGCATCGATTCGGGCGGGAAGGCGCCGGTCACGCGCTGGAAGCGCTGCTGCACGTCCAGCAGGTTGGCCGTCTCGGTCATCAGGTTCGTCTGCGCCAGCGAAAGGCGGCCGCCTGCCTGTTCCAGGTCGACGCGCCGGCCCACGCCGGATTCCGTGCGCTCGCCGATCTGCTTGAGGGTCTGCTCATGCAGGGAGTAGTTCTGGCGGGCCAGCAGCTCCATGTCGCGGTAGCGTTGCAGGTCGATGTAGGCCTGCACGGCGGAGAAGGCGGTGGTGTCGCTGGTGGCCAGCACGTCGTAGAAGCGCGCCAGCTTGTCAAAGCCGGCCTGCTTGACGTCATTCGTGGTGCGGAAGCCGTCGAAAATCAGTTGGCGCAGTTCGACGGTCCAGCCCGGGCGGTTCCAGCTTTGCGATCCGACGCCGGGCACGTTGTTGCGCCATTCGCGCCCCACGTAGCCCTGCGCGTTGATCTGCGGAAAGTAGGCGGCGCGGGCGACGGCCTGGCCTTCGAGCGAAGCCTGGAAGTCGTGGTACTTGGCCTGGATTTCAGGGTTGCTGAGCAGCGTCTGCTCGACGATTTGATTCAACGTCACTTGCGATTGCCCGGCCGGCTCAGTAGCGGCGGGCGTGGCGGACTGTGCAAATGCGGCAGGAACGAATGCAAGGGCAAGGACCGAGGTCGTGCTTTTAAGCAAAAACGAAGCCATAGTGATTATTCGCGAGTCAAGTTGAGATTGAATGGCCGCCATGTTGTATGCAAATGTCAGTTTTGGCGAGTCAAGATTTGTCAATTCTTGATGGTTATTGCTGGCGGTCCATGATGTGATTGTCGCGCAACATCTACTAACTTCGTTGAATTTGCACGAACGCCGCTTAATCGAAAATGTATTATTTCTATTAATACGGATTATTACGTATTATTTCGATGAGTACGTCTCCAAAGCGAATGTCGATTATATCTATTTGAGAGTTCTGTATCTATTTTGTTTACCAATTTGTATCGAACCGGTTATTTGCCGGGTCGTGGGCCCTGTTATGTAATAAGTCGATACAACGCCCGTGATTGCCCTGTAACGACCGGCAGCGTGGTAGTTGTAGTACTGGTATATCAGGTGTGCTTGTACTAGGTTTGGGGGCTGGGCATAATTCCCTCATGCCGCAGCAGCCGGCGCGGCAGGGTAGCCTTTTACCCTCGCGCGAGGCTCGAGCCGGATTGTCTATTTGCAGAGCGCATCCATGGCCCAAACCCTTTACGACAAACTCTGGGACGCCCACATCGTCCACCAGGAATCAGACGGCACCTGTCTGCTCTATATCGACCGCCACCTGCTGCACGAGGTCACCAGCCCGCAGGCGTTCGAGGGGCTGACGCTGGCCGGCCGCAAGCCGTGGCGCACCGGCGCCAATCTGGCGGTGGCCGACCACAACGTGCCCACGCTGAATCGCGCCCAGGGCATCGACGATCCGATCTCGCGCCTGCAGGTCGACACGCTGGACGCCAACTGCGGCAAGTACGGCATCACCGAATTCCGCATGAACGACCTGCGCCAGGGCATCGTGCACGTCATCGGGCCGGAGCAGGGCGCCACCCTGCCGGGCATGACGGTGGTCTGTGGCGACTCGCACACCAGCACGCACGGCGCGCTGGGCGCGCTGGCCTTCGGCATCGGCACGTCCGAGGTCGAGCACGTGCTCGCGACGCAGACGCTGCTCATGAAGAAAGCCAAGAGCATGCTGATCAAGGTCGAAGGCGAACTGCCTTTCGGCTGTACCGCCAAGGACGTCGTGCTGCACATCATCGGCATCATCGGCACGGCCGGCGGCACGGGCCACGCGATCGAGTTCGCCGGCAGTACGATCCGCGCGCTGTCCGTCGAGGGCCGCATGACCGTCTGCAACATGGCGATCGAAGCCGGCGCGCGTTCGGGCATGGTGGCGGTCGACGACAAGACCATCGAATACTTCCGCGGCCGCCCCTTTGCCCCCACGGGCATCGTGTGGGATCAGGCAGTCAAGTACTGGCGCACCCTGCACACCGACGAAGGCGCCAAGTTCGACACGGTGGTGCAAGTCGATGCGCGCGACATCAAGCCGCAGGTGACCTGGGGCACGTCGCCGGAAATGGTGCTGCCGGTCGATTCCCGCGTGCCGGACCCCGACCGTGAAAAGGACGACGTGCGCCGCAGCGGCATGGAGCGCGCGCTCGAATACATGGGCCTGAAGCCCAACACGCCGCTGACCGACATCCGCGTGGACCGCGTGTTCATCGGCTCCTGCACGAATTCGCGCATCGAAGACCTGCGGGCGGCGGCCGTGGTGGCGCGCGGCAAGCGGGTCGCGTCCAATGTGCGGCAGGCGATGGTGGTGCCCGGCTCCGGCCTGGTGAAGCAACAGGCCGAGCGCGAAGGGCTGGACAAGATTTTCATTGAAGCCGGCTTCGAATGGCGTGAACCGGGCTGTTCGATGTGCCTGGCCATGAACGCCGACCGCCTCGAACCCGGCGAGCGCTGCGCGTCGACCTCCAACCGCAATTTCGAGGGACGGCAGGGACAGGGCGGCCGCACGCACCTGGTCAGCCCGGCCATGGCCGCCGCCGCGGCTGTCGCCGGCCATTTCGTCGACGTCCGCACGTTCCGTTAAGCGTCAAGCATCGAGTAAACAACATGCAAGCATTTACCACTCACGAAGGCCTGGTGGCGCCGCTCGACCGCGAAAACGTCGACACGGACCTCATCATCCCCAAGCAGTTCCTCAAATCCATCCAGCGCACGGGCTTCGGGCCCAACCTGTTCGACGAGCTGCGTTACCTGGACCACGGCGAACCGGGCATGGACAACAGCAAGCGTCCGCTGAACCCGGATTTCGTGCTGAATCAGCCGCGCTACCAGGGCGCCTCGATCCTGCTGGCCCGCAAGAACTTCGGTTGCGGTTCCAGCCGCGAGCACGCGCCGTGGGCGCTGACCCAGTTCGGCTTTCGCGCCATCATCGCGCCGTCCTACGCCGACATCTTTTTCAACAACAGCTTCAAGAACGGCCTCTTGCCGATCGTGCTGTCCGAACTGGAAGTGGCGCGCCTCTTTGACGAAGTGAAGGCCTTTCCCGGCTACAAGCTGAACATCGACCTCGACCGCCAGGTCGTGATCGCCGCGGATGGCCGCGCCATGGGCTTTGACATCGAGCCCTTCCGCAAGTATTGCCTTCTCAACGGCCTGGACGACATCGGCCTGACGCTGCGCCACGCCGACAAGATCCGCGCCTTCGAAGCCGAGCGCCTGGCCCGCCACCCGTGGCTGGAAAGCCGCCCGGTCGCCTGATCACTACCCATCGACCACAGGAACGCTCTCAATGACCCACAACATCGCAGTCTTGCCCGGCGACGGCATCGGCCCGGAAATCGTCGAACAGGCCGTGCGCGTCCTGAAGGCGCTGGACGTGCCCTTGGACATCAAGCAGGCGCCGGTCGGCGGCGCGGCATTCGACCAGTTCGAACACCCCCTGCCGCCCGCCACGCTGAACCTCGCCAAGGAATCGCACGCCGTGCTGTTCGGCGCGGTCGGCGACTGGAAGTACGACAGCCTGCCGCGTGAATTCCGGCCGGAACAGGCCATCCTGGGCCTGCGCAAGGCCCTGGGCCTGTTCGCCAACCTGCGTCCGGCGATTCTGTATCCGGAACTGGCAAGCGCCTCGTCGCTCAAGCCCGAGATCGTGTCGGGCCTGGACATCTTGATCATCCGCGAGCTCACCGGCGACATCTATTTCGGCACGCCGCGCGGCGTGCGTTCGTCGCCGGACGGCGCGTTCACCGGCGAGCGCGAAGGCTACGACACCATGCGCTACGCCGAATCCGAAGTGCGCCGCATTGCGCGCATCGGCTTCGAGTCGGCCCGTAAGCGCAACAAGAAGCTGTGCAGCGTCGACAAGGCCAACGTGCTGGAGACCTCGCAGTTCTGGCGCGACATCGTCATCGAGGTGGCGCGCGAGTACCCGGACGTCGAGCTGTCGCATATGTATGTCGACAACGCCGCCATGCAGCTCGTGCGCAATCCGCGCCAGTTCGACGTCATCGTCACCGGCAACCTGTTCGGCGACATTCTCTCGGACGAGGCGGCCATGCTGACCGGCTCGATCGGCATGCTGCCCTCGGCGTCGCTCAACGCCGGTGGCCAGGGCCTGTACGAACCCAGCCACGGTTCGGCGCCGGATATCGCGGGGCAGGGCATCGCCAACCCGCTCGCCACGATCCTGTCGGCCGCGATGCTGCTGCGCTATTCGCTGAACCTCGCGCCGCAGGCCGACCGCATCGAAGCGGCGGTGCGCAGCGTGTTGGCCAGCGGTCTTCGCACCGCCGACATCTTCGAACCCGGCACGACCAAGGTCAGCACCGCCGGCATGGGCGACGCCGTGCTCAAGGCGCTGGCCTGACAGGGTGCCAGCTGGTTTCACAGCCATCTATATAGATCTGTATGGATATATATAGGTAGAGGGAAGGGGCTGCCCGGGCGGCCCCTTCCGCTTCCTGGCCCCGTTTTTTTCTAGCTGCATCGCAACATCCCCGCGTGCATTCTGATAAATTGTTGAATTGCACGGAATTTCCCCTCCCATCTTGTCACCCCATTTAAAGAGCGATTGAAATGAATCAAGCAGTAGGCCTTGTCGGCTGGCGCGGTATGGTCGGCTCGGTGCTCATGCAACGCATGCGCGACGAGAACGACTTCGCACTGATCGAACCGGTGTTTTTCTCCACCAGCAACGCTGGCGGCGCGGCGCCCACTTGGGCGACCGGCGCGGGCCCGCTGCAAGACGCCTACAACATCGACGCTCTGAAAAAACTGCCGATCATCGTGACGGCGCAAGGCGGGGACTACACCTCCGAGGTCTATCCCAAGCTGCGCGGCGCGGGCTGGAACGGCATCTGGATCGACGCGGCCAGCACCCTGCGCATGGCCGACGACGCCATCATCGTGCTGGATCCGGTCAATCGTCCGGTGATCGACGCGGCCCTCAAGCGCGGCGTGCGCAACTTCATCGGCGGCAACTGCACGGTGAGCTGCATGCTGATGGGCCTGGCGGGCCTCTTCAACAACGACCTGGTCGAATGGATGACCTCCATGACCTACCAGGCCGCGTCCGGCGGCGGCGCGCAGCACATGCGTGAACTGCTGACCCAGTTCGGCGAGATCAACCAGTCGGTCAAGTCCCTGCTGGACGACCCCGCGTCGGCCATCCTGGAAATCGACCGTGGCGTGCTGGCCAAGCAGAAGGACGCTGCGCTGCCCCACGAGCACTTTGGCGTGCCGCTGGGCGGCAACCTGATTCCCTGGATCGACAAGGACCTGGGCAACGGGATGTCCAAGGAAGAATGGAAGGGCGAGGTCGAGACCAACAAGATCCTGGGCCGCGGCGCCGCGTTCGGCACGCCCGCCACCCCGATCGACGGCCTGTGCGTGCGCATCGGCGCGATGCGCTGCCACAGCCAGGCGCTGACCATCAAACTCAAGCGCGACGTGCCGCTCGACGAAATCGAAGCCCTCATCGCGCAGGGCACGCAGTGGGCCAAGGTCGTTCCCAACACCAAGGAAGCCACCGTCTCGGCGCTCACCCCGGTCGCCGTCACCGGCACGCTGGACATCCCGGTGGGACGCCTGCGCAAGCTGTCGATGGGTTCGCAGTACCTGGGCGCCTTCACGGTCGGCGACCAGCTCTTGTGGGGCGCCGCCGAACCGCTGCGCCGCATGCTGCGCATTGCGCTGAACGAAGCCTGATGCCCGACCGGGCGGCGCCTCGGGCTGCCCGGACCTTCGCCAGAGCAATCAGGGCACCTTCGGGTGCCCTTGTTTTTTGCGGCGCGTGTGCCCGCCGGCCAAGGTGCATGCCCCTTTCAGGTTTGTGAAATGCGCTTGATCCATTACACTTTTCGGGTGAATCGAGGCCTTTTTTTGCGCTGCAAATGGCGCGAATGGGCCTAAGCCCGTAATTCGATTACAAGAACGGAATTCCAGCTTATGACCCAGCGTTCGCGCCAAGTGAAGCATGCCCGCCGTTTGAAGACCCTTCAGTGGGCAATTGCGCTGGCGATCGGTTCAAGCGTCTGCGGTTCGGCGCTGGCCATGCGCGTGGGGCATTCGCGCGTCGTTTCCGTGCCCGGCGCGCCGCTGCAGGCGCTGGTGGGCCTGCAGGAATTGACGCCCGAAGAGATCAGCTCGCTCAAGGTGTCCATTGCGGACGAAGCTGCGTGGCAGCGCGCCGGCGTCAAGCCGCCGGTGCCGTTGGCCAGCATGGTGGTCCGGGTCGAGAACGGCATGGATCCCACGCGCAAGAATCTGCGGGTGCGGTCTGTGCAGGCGCCGGCGAGCGGCGCTGTCGACCTGCTGCTCGACATCAATTCCAGTTCGGGCCAGCGGCAGGTGCAGGTCAGCATCCTGGTGCCCCTGCGCGGCACCGGCGCTGACATCACGCCCGCCGCCGTGGGCGGGCCCGCCAGGGCTGGCGGGACGTCGGGCTCCGTCACGGTGAAATCGGGCGACTACCTTTTCGCCATCGCCCAGCGCAATGCCGTGCCCAACGCGTCGGTCTACCAGATGCTGGTGGCATTGTGGCGCGCCAATCCGCAGGCCTTCATCCAGAACAACATGAATCTGGTGCGCGCCGGCCAGACGCTCAAGATTCCAGATGCCGCCACGGTGCGCGCCATTGATCCGGCCGAAGCGCGCCGCATCTTCAACGAACATGCCGAGGCCTACGCCAAGTACCGCGGTCGCGTGGGGGCGGCAGCAGGCGCGAACCCATCGGTCGTCAAGGGACAGGACGCCGCCTCCGGCACCGTCGCCCCGCCGGCCGACGCGGGCGTGGCCAGCGCCGCGCCGGCGCAGGACCGTGTGCGCCTGTCCACCGGCCAGGCGCAGGACAGCGCCGCCGCCCAGGCCGAGGCGCAGGCTGATGCCAAGACCTCGTCCGAACGCGCCCTGGCGGACGCGCGCGGACGCGTGGACCAACTTCAAAGCAACGTCGACGACCTGACCAAGGCCGTCGCCCAGCAATCGGCCGGGGCGGGTGCCACGGGCGCTGCTGGAGCGGCGGGAGTGGCAGGCGCAGCGGGTACGCCGGGCGCGGCAGGCGCACCGGGCGCAGCAGGCACGCCGGGCGCAGCAGGCGCACCGGGCACGGCAGGTACTTCGGGCGCAGCAGGCGCACCGGGCACGGCAGGTACTTCGGGCGCAGCAGGCACGCCGGGCACGGCAGGGACGCCGGGCGCGGCAGGTACTTCGGGCGCAGCAGGCACGCCGGGCGCAGCAGGCGCACCGGGCACGGCAGGTACTTCGGGCGCAGCAGGCACGCCGGGCACGGCAGGCACGCCGGCCGCAGCAGGCACGCCGGGCGCGGCAGGTACGCCGGGCGCAGCAGGTACGCCGGGCGCAGCAGGTACGGCGGGCACGACAGGCACTCCGGGCTCGGAAGGCACTTCGGGCGCAGCAGGCACCCCGGGTGTGGCGGGCACGCCGGGTGCAGCGGGCACGCCGGGCACAGCAGGTGCACCGGGCGCAGCAGGCGCTTCGGGCACAGCAGGCGCGCCGGGCACAGCAGGCACGCCGGGCACAGCAGGCACGCCGGGCACAGCAGGCATCCCCGGCGCAGCAGGCACCCCCGGCGCGGCCGGATCGTCGCCCGCCGCATCCGACAAGCCCGTCGGCACGCTCCCCGACAAGACCGTTCAGACGGGCATGCCCGGCTGGCTGGCCGACAATCTGCTCGTGATCGTTACCGCGGTGCTGGCGCTTGTCGCCTTCGCCATCGCCTGGCTGTTGCGCCGGGCTGGCGCACGGCGCGACGACGATGATGAGGATAGCTATACCGACAACGAGCCGGTGCTGGACACGGCAGCGCTGAACCGCAGGCTCGACACCATCAATCTCGACCTGGACGTACCGCCCACGGACGAACCGCGCCGTGTCGGCGGTCCTCGGGTTTGAAGCATGTCTAGAGTTGCATTGGGGCTGGCGTATGACGGCTCCGCCTGGCAGGGTTGGCAGACACAGCCGCACCGGCAGACGGTGCAGGACTCGCTGGAGTCCGCCCTGGCCAGTTTCTGCGGCGTCGCCGAGCCGGTCCCCACGATCTGCGCCGGCCGCACCGACACCGGTGTGCACGGGGCAATGCAGGTGGTCCATCTGGACACCACGCTGAACCGCAGAACGGAATCCTGGGTGCGCGGCGTGAACGCGTTCCTGCCGCCCAGCATTTCGGTGCAGTGGGCCCAGGAAGTCTCCGACGAATTCCATGCGCGTTTTTCCGCTCGCGCACGCACCTATGTATACCTGCTCTGGCGTGGCCGGGTTCGTCCGGCGCTGTGGGCAGGCCGTGCCGGCTGGTGTTTCCAGCCGCTGGATGTGGACGCCATGCGCGAGGCGGCGAAGGCCTTGATCGGCGAGCACGACTTTTCCAGCTTCCGGTCGTCGCAATGCCAGGCCAAGCACCCGGTGCGGCACATGCATCGCCTGGACATCGAGGAGCGCGGGCCATTCCTGGTCTTCACGCTGAAGGCGAATGCATTCCTGCACCACATGGTGCGCAACATCATGGGCGCGCTGCTGCAGATCGGGCAGGGCAGGGAATCGGTCGACTGGATGCCGCAGCTCCTGGCCTGGCGTGACCGCAGGCGGGGCGCGCCTACGTTCGCGCCCGATGGCCTGTATCTGGCCGCCATCGACTATCCCGACGCCTTCGGCTTGCAGGAACTCGACGGCGGGGCCACGCTGTTGTCGCCCTTTACTCAATCCTGAGGGACGCCGCCACCCCGGCGGCGCATTCCCGCGCCTTATCGGAGGCATGCGTCATGCAACGCCGCGCGTTTTTGAAGCAAACCGCCTTGGCCGCCGCGGGCGGCGCCGTGTTGGGCAAGGTCGTCGCCCAGGATGCGTCTGGCGTCGCGCAGGATGCGCTGCCCCCGGCACCGGATGCCGCGCCCGCCGTCCCCGACGCGCCGCCCGCCGTGCCGCACGCCCCGCCCGCCGCCGCCGATGCGCCCGCCATCGTGCAGGAGGCGCCCCGGCTGACCTGGCGATTGGCCTCGACCTTCCCGAACGAGTCGCCCACGCTCTTTGCCGGCGCCGAAGACGTCGCTCGCTACGTGGCCGATGTCACGGAAGGGCGCTTCGTCATCGAAATCCTGCCGGCCGGCAAACTGCCGCGGCCCGACCAAGTCCTGCAAGCCGTGCAGCGCCGCGACGTCGACTGCGGCCACACGGTGTCCACCCGCTATTTCGATACCGACCCGGCCCTTTCGTTTGATGCCTGCGTGCCGTTCGGGCTGAACACCCGCCAGATGAGCGCGTGGATGAACCAGGGCGAAGGCCTGACGCTCACGCGCGAGGCGTTCGGCAGATACGGCATTTTGAACTTCCCTTGCGGCCAAACCGGCGCGCAGATGGGAGGGTGGTTTCGCGGTGAGATCAAGACGGTCGAGGACCTGCGCGGCCTCAAGGTGCACGCGGGCGGCTTTGCCCGTCACGTGCTGGCGCGTCTGGGCGCCGTGCCCGTCGACATACCCGTGGAACAGGCCTACGCCGCGCTGGAAGATGGCCGCGTGGACGCGGTGGCGTGGATCGGTCCCTACGACGACGAGCGCCTTTCCCTTTACAAGGTGGCGCGCAACTACTATTTCCCGGGATGGTGGGCGGGGACCCAGCAATTGTCGCTCTACGTGAACAAGGCCGCGTACGACGAATTACCGAAGCCCTTCCAGTCCGCGCTGTCGCTGGCCTGCGCCATGGCCACCGGCAACATGATCGCCCAGTACGATGCAGGCAATCCGGACGCGCTGCGCCGGCTGGTGTCGCAGGGCGCGCAACTGAAGGCGTTCCCGAGGCCGGTCCTGCAGGCCTGCTACGAGGCCTCGCTGGCGGCTTACAATGAACTCAGCGCCAAAGACCCGATGTTCAAGCGGCTCTACGACAGCATGCTGGCTTTCCGCAACAAGCAGGCCCCGTGGTCCCGCATGGCCGAGGGCAGCTTCGACAACATGGTGGCCACGCTGGGCGCGCAGGGCGCCTAGCCCCGCCAGCGCCCGGGACATAATCCCCCGGCCCCGGCAAGTCGCCGCGGGACCACACTCCTCTTGAAAATGCCATGCGTACACGCATCAAGATCTGCGGGCTGACCCGCGAAGAAGACATCGACGCCGCCGTCTCGGCCGGCGCGGACGCGATCGGCTTCGTGTTCTATCCGAAGAGCAAGCGTTGCCTCACGCCGACCCGCGCCGCGCAACTGCGCCGCGCGGTGCCGGCATTCGTCGATGTCGTCGCGCTTTTCGTGAATGCCGAAGACGAGCTTGTCCGCACCGTGCAGGGCGAAGTCGGCCCCGACCTGCTGCAATTCCATGGCGACGAATCGCCGCTGGACTGCGCGCGCTACGGCCACCGCTTCCTGCGGGCTTTCCGCGCCGGCGCGCCCGGCCTGGACACGGCGGACACGCTGGCCTCCGCGTGCCGCGCGTACGGCGAGGCGGCGGGCTGGCTGTTCGACAGCTACAGCGCGGGCTACGGCGGGAGCGGACACGGGTTCGATTACGCGCTGCTCGACGACGTGCGGGCCGATCCGGTCTCGCGTCCCTTGATCCTGTCCGGCGGATTGAACGCCGAGAACGTGGGCGCCGCGATCGAAAAGGTGCGTCCTTGGGCGATCGATGTGAGTAGTGGCGTTGAAGTCGAGCAAGGAATAAAAAGTTCTGATAGAATCTCGTTCTTCGTTGCTGCGGCACATGACGCAGACACGAAGTTGAAGGGTAGTTAGTAGTAGTTAGAATTAGTGCCAGGCTTGCGAGGCATGCGGAATTAATCTTCCAAATGCGTTGTGCAAGGGTGAAAAGACTTTAGCGAAACTAGGCTAAACCAATCCCCAAAGCGCATAAAACCGGCAATAAAAAATGCAAAAAATCTTCCAAGACGATTTGCATAGTTTAAAAAAGCACTATATAATTCTTCTTCTTTGCAGGCGGTTAGCTCAGCTGGTTAGAGCGCCACGTTGACATCGTGGAGGTCGTTGGTTCGATTCCAATACCGCCTACCAAATTCCTGCAAAGGTGTGTTCGATAGAGCTAGTCGGACACAGACCTGAAAAGCCGCGTAAGTCATATGACTTCGCGGCTTTTTGCATTTCTTCCCGATTTTCGCGCAGTATCTGGATCGGGTGGCGCATTTTTTGCCGCGTCCATTTTGCCGCGTCGGTGGCGGCTAACTGATTCGCGGTATGCAGGTTGATTACAAAAATGCCGCTTCAGAGGCGCGAAGATAATGCGCTACGGTTTGCTCCCTTATCAGCCAAACCAACAGGCATCATCGGCACCCCATCCCATACTGCCGGTATATTCCGTCCTTCCCCCATCAAAGCCCGCCCATGCATTCCACTCTGAAGGCGATACTTCTGGCCCATTTGCTGTGGCTGCCGGCCTGCGCAATCAAGGCACCGGCGCCAGCGCAGGCGCGTCCCGAGGAAGCGCCGATGTATGCCGGCGGCGATCGCCGCGCGGCTGCGGCGTTGCGGGCGGGCGACGAGCAGCAGGCCGTGGAGGCGACGAAAAAGTTCGGATCTCCGAGCGCGGCCGCGCAGGCGAAGATTGAGCAGGGATACCGCCTGCATCGCGAAAACCAGTCTGGCCTGGCCATGCGGCGCTTCAATCAGGCCTGGTTGCTGAACCCGGACAATCCCGAGGTGTATGCGGGCTTTGCGGCGTTGCTCGAAGACCAGCGCAAGGTATGCCAGGCGATGAGCATGATGGATCGGGCAATGAGCTTGAACCCGCCGACGTTTCGGGGCCTTTATGCGGATGCCGGCCGGATCGCGGCGCGTTGCGCGGCGGAGGACAAGACGCTGCCGCCCGAGGCCCGCATTGCGGCCACGGCGCGTTCGGACGAGTGGTATCGCAAAGGCGAGGCCGTGGAGCCGGACAAGGGCTATCTGTATGCCTCGTGGGCGACCGCCTACTACTCGCGCGGCCAGTTCGGCGAAGCGTGGGCCATGGTCCATAAATCGCGCGCGGCCGGGGGCAGCCCCAGCGCGGATTTCGTGCGGATGCTGCGCGCCAGGATGCCGGAGCCTGCCTCGTCGTGAGTCCAGCGCCGCGCCCGCGCGGGGCGGCAACGTGACCGGGCAATTGCGATATCCTGCACACCATCATGATGAGAGCACTTTGGTTATGCCTGGGCTGTCTGATGCTGGCCCTGGGCGTCATCGGCGCCTTCCTGCCGGTGATGCCGACGACGATCTTCCTGATCCTGGCAGTGGCCTGCTTTTCCCGCTCGTCGCCACGGCTCGAGAAATGGCTGCTGGATAGTCCGACGTACGGCCCGTCGTTGCGCGCGTGGCGCGAGCAGGGCGCCGTGTCGCGCAAGGGGAAGGCGTACGCTTGCGTGGGGATGGCGGCGGGCTATCTGCTGTTTTACTGGAGCGCGCATCCCTCGTTGGCGCTCGCCATCGGCGTGGGCATCTTCTTTCTGGCCAGCGCGGCGTATGTCGTCAGCCGGCCGAGCCCGAAGATCGACGGGTCGGCCGGCACGCGGCCAGGCGAGTAGCCTGCGCCCGTCGACCGACCCGGCATCCTCTTTCAATGTGAATGCCGCGGATCGCCGCGCGTCTCCACCACCTTCAAATAAAGGGTTGCAGCCTCCAGGCAGCCGCCCGTCGACAACTGCCCCACGGTCTGCCGGTACAGTTCCTGCCAGGGCGTCTGCGAGGGCGGCGCTTCGTACGGCGGATCCTGGCGACGCTTGTCCAATTCCGCTTCGTCCACCAGCAAGGTGACCGACCGCTGGTTCAAATCGACCCGGATCCTGTCGCCCGTGCGCAGCAGCGCCAATCCGCCGCCCACCGCGGCTTCGGGCGACATGTTCAGGATCGACGGACTAGCTGAGGTGCCGCTCTGGCGCCCGTCTCCCATGCAGGGCAGCGAGTCGATGCCGCGCTTGAGCAGGTGCGAAGGGGGCGCCATGTTCACGACTTCCGCGCTTCCCGGGTAGCCGACCGTGCCGGCGCCGCGGATCACCAGGATGCAATGCTCGTCGATATTCAGGGCAGGGTCCTCGATGCGGGCGTGATAGTCCTCCGGTCCCTCGAACACGATGGCCCGCGCCTCGAATGCGTTCTCCGAACCGGGTTCGGACAGGTAGGCGCGGCGGAATGCCTCGCCCACGACCGACATCTTGATGATGGCGCTGTCAAAGAAATTGCCCGACAGCACGATGAAGCCCGCGCGGTGCTTGAGCGGCGCGTCGCAAGTACGGATCACGTCGGCGTTGTGGGTCTTGGACGCGGCGGCGATCTCGCCGATGGTCTTGCCGGACACGGTCCGGCAGTCCGGATGCAGGCGGCCGGCGGCCTGCAGTTCATGCAAGACGGCCGGCACCCCGCCCGCGCGGTGAAATCCTTCGCCGAGGTGTTCGCCCGCTGGCACGCAATTGACCAGCAAGGGCACGTCTTCGCCCAGCCGCTGCCAGTCGTCCAGGCTCAGGTCGATGCCCGCGTGGCGGGCCATGGCGATCAGGTGGGGCGGGCAGTTGGTGGACGCGCCCAGGGCCGACGCGACGACGATGGCGTTCTCGAACGCCTGGCGGGTCATGATGTGGGACGGACGCAGGTCCTCGCGCACCAGGTCGCAGATGCGCATGCCGGTGGCATAGGCCATCTGGCCGCGCTCGCGGTAGGGCGCGGGGATGCTGGCGCAGGTGGGCAGGGACATGCCCAGCGCTTCGGCCAGCGAGTTCATGGACAGGGCGGTGCCCATGGTGTTGCAGTGGCCGATCGACGGCGACGAGGCGGTCGCCAGCGTCATGAAGCCTTCGTAGTCCAGCTTGCCCGCGGCCATCAGGTTGCGCGCGTGCCAGATGACGGTGCCCGATCCCACGCGCTGGCCTTCATGCCAGCCATCCAGCATGGGACCGCCGGACAGCACGATGGCCGGGATGTCCACCGTGGCCGCGGCCATGAGACAGGCAGGGGTGGTCTTGTCGCAGCCCGTGGTCAGGACCACGCCGTCCAGCGGATAGCCATGCAGGATCTCCACCAGGCCCAGGTAAGCCAGGTTCCGGTCCAGCGCGGCGGTGGGCCGGCGGCCTTGCTCGGCAAGGGGGTGCACCGGGAATTCCATGGGGATGCCGCCCGCGTCCCGGATGCCGGCCTTGATGCGTTCGGCCAGCGCCAGATGATGGCGGTTGCAGGGCGCCAGGTCGCTGCCGGTCTGGGCGATGCCGATGATGGGCCGCCCCGATTGCAGTTCCTGGCGCGTCAGGCCGTAGTTGAGATAGCGCTCGACGTAGATCGCCGTCATATCGGCGTGCGAGGGATCGTCGAACCATTTCTGGCTGCGCAGTCTGCGCGGTGTCTGGGACATGGCTGTCTCGCTTGCTTCGGTTGCATACAGGCCCGGACCGGCGTCCGGGCCGCCAGGGCTAGTTGCGCGCCTTCTGGATTTCGTCGTTCAACTGCTTGACCAGTTCCGGCCCGAGTTCCTGGGTGTACTTGTCGACCACGGGCTGCACCTTCTGGCGCATGCGGGCGACTTCCTCAGGCGAAACCGTGTTGATCTTCATGCCGTTCTTTTCCAGCGTGCCCATGGCCTTGGTGGAATCGGCGCGGCTGTCCTTGCGTTCGAAATCGCGCGACGCCGCCGCGGCCTGGCGGATGAGCTTCTGTTCGTCCGGCGACAAGGTGTCCCACCATTTCTTGGAAGCCATCACCACCCACGGCGTGTAGACGTGGCGCGTAATGGTCAGGTAGGGCTGCACTTCATAGAACTTGCTGCTCTGGATCGTGGTGATGGGATTTTCCTGGCCGTCCACCGTGCGGGTTTCCAGCGCGGTGAAGAGTTCCGAGAACGGCATCGGCACGGCATTGGCGCCCAGCGTGTTGAAGACGCCCAGCGCGATCTGGTTCTGCATGACGCGCAGCTTGATCCCCTCCAGATCTTCGGCGCGCGTGATCGGGCGCTTGGAATTGGTCATGTTGCGAAAGCCGTTTTCCCAGTAGACCAGGCCGACCAGCCCCTTGGCTTCGAGCTTTTTCAGGAGGTCCTGGCCGAGCTGCCCGTCCAGCACCGCATCGGCTTCCTTTTCGCTGTTGAACAGAAACGGCAGGTCGAACACGCCAAATTCCTTGACCATGCCGGCCAGGGGGGCGGTCGAACCCACCATCATTTCCTGCGCGCCGCCCACCAGCGCGCTTTGCATCTGCTCGTCGGAGCCCAGGTTGGCCGATCCGAAGGTCCTCATCTTGAGCTTGCCGCCGCTCGCTTTTTCGAGTTCCTGCGCCAGGTAGCGGGCCGCGCGGCCCTGCACGCTTTCCTCGTTCAGCCCGTAGCCGAAGCGGATGAGGCGCGGTTTGACGTCCGCGGCCGCGGCCACGCCGGCGACTGTGCAGGACAGCACCGTGGCCAGGACAAGAATGCGGGTCTTGAAATGCTTGATCATGGTGTTCCTCCTTGGGGTTTCAGGTGCCGCTAGTGCAGCCAGCGTGCGGGTACGGTGATCAGTTCGGGAAAGATCACCAGCAGGATCAACAGCAGGGTGTAGGCCACGACGTAGCGCCACACCCCTTTGCAGATGGTTTCCATATTGATGCGGGCGACGCCGCAGACGACGTTGAGCACCGTGCCCACCGGGGGCGTCAGCAGGCCGACGCTGCCGACCATGACGAACATGACGCCGAAGTACACGGGGTCGATGCCTGCCTTGGTGACCACGGGCATCAGCACGGGACCGAGGATCAGGATGGTCGGGGTCAGGTCCATCACCGTGCCCACCAGCGTCAGCAGGATCAGCAGCGCGAACATCAGCAGCTTGGGCTGGTCCATGACGGGCTCGAGCAGCGCGATCAGATCCTGCGGCAAATCGGCCAGGGTGATCATGTACGACGAGACCATGGCGGCGGCCACCAGAAACATGACGACGGCAGTGGTGCGCGCGGCGTTGATGAAAAGGCGGCCCAGGTCGCGCAGCCCGATCTCCCGATAGACGAAAAGGCTGACCAGAAGCGCATACACGGCCGCGACGACGGCGGCTTCCGTCGGCGTGAAGATGCCGCCCCGCAGGCCGCCAATGATGATGACCGGCAGCATGAGCGCCCAGAGGGAGCCGCGCAGCGCCTTCCAACGGTTGCTCCAGGGCTCGCGTGGCGAAGGCGTGATGCTGCCGTGCTTGCGCGCCACCCAGGTCCAGACGGTCACCAGCGTCAGGCCCATCATCAGGCCGGGCGCAATGCCGGCGAAGAACAGCTTGGTGATCGACACGTTGGTGGCGACCCCGAAAATGATGAATGAGATCGACGGCGGGATGATGGGGGCGATGATGCCGCCGGCCGCGATCAGGCCCGACGCCTGGCCGGCGTCATAGCCCTTGTCGCGCAGCATGGGGATCAGCAGCGAGCCCAATGCCGCCGCGTCGGCCACGGCCGACCCCGACAGCGAGGCGAGCAATACGCTGGCGAAGATGGCGACATAGCCCAGGCCGCCCTGGATGTGGCCCACGAAGGTGTTGGCCAGGTGAACGATGCGGCGCGAAATGCCGCCGGCGTTCATGACTTCGCCGGCCAGCATGAAGAGCGGCACCGCCATCAGCGTGAAGCTGTTGGCGCCCGACAACATGTTCTGGGCAAGGAGCTGGGTGTCGAAGAAATCCAGCTGGAACATCATGACGATCGCACTGATGATCAACGCGAACGCGATCGGCATGCCCAGGGCAATCAGCCCCAGCAGCACAACGAGGAAAATGGTCAGGATCATTGCAGGTATCCGGGCGGATGGTTGGAGGCGCGCGGGGAGGGCCGGGTCAGACGGCCGGGTCTTCCGGGCTGGACTCGGCCGGCAGCGGGCCGCCCGCGATCACGCGGACCAGATCGATGAGCGTCAGGATGCTCATGGCCACGGCGGCGTACAGCCCGGCCGCGCTGAACACCGCTACGGGCATGCCGGTGACCGGCAGCACGGTGTCCAGGCCAATGGCCGTCTGGACCCAGCTTCCCTCGGCCATCAGCCACAGCACCCACAGGATCAGCAACTGGCAGGCGATGTGCGTCACCCGGCGGGCGGCCGGGCCGAAGCGTTCCACCAGCATGGTCACGCCGATGTGCTGGTGTTCCCGCAGCGCGATCACCGCGCCCAGGAAAATCATCCAGACGAAGGCCAGGCGGGAGATCTCGTCGGAGACGTTGATGCCGGAGTTAAAGAGATAGCGCAGCGCCACGTTGCCGAACAGCAGCACGACCATGGCGCTCAGACAGACGACCATCAGCCAGGTCTGCAGCGCAAAGCACCAGTCCGCGGCGCGGGATAGCGGCGAACGGCCGGGACGCGTGGGTCCCGGCCGCCCCGAGGGGGAAGCTTGCATGTTTGTCTCCTTCCGTTTCCCGGATTTTTCTGGATTATGCTGGCAGGAATGTTAGCGCTAACATTTTCGCTTTGGCAACCCCTAATTTTTGCGTCAGACTACGCGCTTCCCACCCACCGCGAGGGTCCATGTCCGTCCGTAAACCCCGAAGCTCGCGCGCCGGCCGCGTCACCATGCAGGATGTCGCGCGCCGCGTGGGTGTCAGCGCGATCACGGTGTCGCGCGCCTTGCGCACACCGGACAAGGTGGCCGAAGACCTGCGCCAGCACATCGCTCGGGTCTGCCAGGAACTGGGCTACGTGCCGAACCACGCGGCCAGCGCGCTCGCCTCGGCGCGGTCGCAGACCATCGTGGTGCTGATCCCGTCGCTGAGCAACGTGGTGTTCGTGGACATCATCACGGGCATCAAAGAGGTGCTGGACACGCACGGCTACCACATGCTGATCGGCGTGACCGGCTACTCGCCCGACGAGGAAGAGGCCCTGCTGCGCAAGTACCTGCAGCATTCGCCCGACGGAGTGGTGCTGACGGGCATCGACCACAATCCGGGCGTCTGGAAACTGCTGCGTACGCAGGCGATTCCGACCGTGCACACGATCGAGACGCTGGACGGCGCCGAGGACATGAGCGTCGGGTTCTCGCAGTTCGACTCGGGCTACGCCGCGGGCCGCCACCTGGTCGAGCGCGGCTATCGCCGCATCGGCATCGTCGGCGCGCAACTGGACCCGCGCTCGCTGCGCCGTTGCGAGGGTTGCCGCCAGGCGCTGCGCGACGCCGGCCTGTACGACGCAACGCTGGAGATCATGACGCCGGAAAAGTCCTCCATCAGCCTGGGGGCGGCATTGATGGAAGACCTGCACACGCGCCATCCCGATTGCGACGCCGTGTTCTTCTGCAACGACGACCTGGCGCAGGGCGCGGTGTTTCAGTGCGGCCGCCAGGGGCTGCGCGTGCCCGAACAGATGGCGATCATCGGTTTCCACGACCTCGCGGGCACGGCCTGGACCACGCCGCCGCTGTCCACGATCGCGACTCCGCGCTACCGGATCGGCCTGTCGGCCGCGCAATTGCTGATGCGGCATCTGGCGGGAGAGACGGTGCTGGAACGGCACGTGGACCTGGGCTTCACGCTGGTCCAGCGCGAAACGAGCTGAGCCCGGCGGTCGGGCTCGAGGGCTCGTCACCCCGCCCGGCGCAGCGCCAGGAACACCCCCGATGCCATGATCAGCCCCATGCCCGCCAACGCCAGCGCGTCGGGCGGGCGCTGGAACCAGAACGTGCTGAAGCCCACGGCCAGCAGAAGCTGGAAGTAATTCAGCGGGGCAAGCGTCGCGGCCGATACGCGCTGGAAGGCGGCGATCAGCAGGATCTGCGCCAGTCCGCTGCAGGCGCCCAGGGCGATGATGATGGCCGTGTCGGCCGGTCCGGGCCACGGATCGGGCAGGAAGAACGGCGCCGGCAGCGCGGTCACGATCAGGCAGATGAAGGCCGTGTACGCGTACTGCACCGGCCCGGGCACCTTGTTGGACAGCTTGCGCGTCAGCACCTGGAAGATGGCGTAGCTGACGGCCGACACGGCCATCAGTAGCGTCCCCAGCAGCGGCAGGTCGGCGCCCGGCCGCACGATCAGCAGCATGCCGGCAAAGCCGGCGGCGACGGCGCCCCATTGCGCCGGGCGCACGCGTTCGCCCAGCAGCCACGGCGACAGCGCGACCATGATGAGCGGGGCCGTGAAATAGATGGCGGTGGCTTCGGACAGCGGCATCCAGATCAGGGCCGTCATGAAGCAGGTGGCCACGGTGGCCAGCATGACGCCGCGCAGCACCAGCAACGGCTTTTCCGGCGCGTCGCGCAGGCGCAGGCCGCGCCCATGGCGCCACAGCATTGCGATCGCCAACGTCACCACCGCCAGGTAGCGCATCACGTTCAGAAAGGGCGCCGGATAGCGCTCCAGCATCTGCTTGGCCCCCGCGTCGAAGGTGGCAAAGGCCACCAGCGCCGCGAAGAACAGCAGAATGCCAGTCTGGCGCGTGGCGCTGCGGGCGGGCAGCGAGCCGGGCAGGGCGCTCATGCGGCGCGCGCGCGGTCAGGCGCCGCCACGGCCGTAACCCTGGAGAAACGCATCCAGCGCCGGCCCGATCGCTTCGACCATGTAGCCGCCTTCCTGCACCACCACGGTCGGCACGCGCAGGCTGGCGACACGCGCGCCGATGTCGCGGTAGGCGTCGATGTCCAGCTTGAGCACGCTGATGGGATCGTCCTTGTAGGTGTCGAATCCCAGCGCCAGCACCAGCGCCTGCGGCGCGTAGCCCGTCAGCGCGTCCAGGGCGGTGTCCAGCGCCCGCAGGAATTCGGGGTTGCCGCTGCCGTGCGCAAGCGGCAGGTTCATGTTGAATCCTTCGCCCGCGCCATGCCCGCGCTCGTGCGCGTAGCCGGTGTAGAAGGGGTAGTAGCCCGCCGGGTCGGCGTGCAGCGATACCGTCATCACGTCCGCGCGCTGGTAGAAGATGTTCTGCGTGCCGTCGCCGTGATGCGCGTCCACGTCCAGCACCGCTACTTTCGACCACGTCTGCAGCAGCCGGCTGGCCGCGGTGGCGCTGCTGTTCAGGTAGCAGAACCCGCCGGCACGGTCGCGGTGGGCGTGGTGGCCCGATGGCCGGCACAGCGCGTACGCCACGCTGCCCGCGCCCGCGACGTGGTCCGCCGCCGCCACCGCGCTATGGGTGGACCGCAGGGCCGACCGCCAGGTCTGCGGCCCGATGGGGCAGGACAGGTCGCTCAGGTAGTAGCCGGTCTGCGCCACGATGGACGGGGATGGGCAGGGGCCTCGCCCGGCCTGGTCGATACGCCCGTTGTAATAGGGCGAGAGGTTGGGCAGCACCTCCGGACCCGGATCGACGCCGGGCGCCTTCAAGGCCTGCCAACGCGCATAGGCGGTTTCCAGGTAGTCCAGGTAATCCGTGCTGTGGACATGCTCGAGCGGCTTGCGGCCGTAGTCGGCGGGCGCTTCGACCGGGATGCCCCGGGCCGCCAGCGCGCCTTGCAGGCTTTCCGCGCGGGACGGCAGGTCGGTCGGCGCGGTAATGCGCCCCAGCCGCATGAACTGGCGGGGGGAATGGAGCAACTGTTCTTCGGAGAAAAACGCCTTCATGGATATCCTCGTGGCGGCCGTCGCGGTGGGAGCCGGATGCGCGGGCTCAGGCCCGCTTGAGTTCGATTTCGACGAACACGAATTCCGTGTCGCTCGGGTTGATGACGTTGTGCTCGACGCCCACCGGCCGGTAGTACGCCACGCCGGTGGTGAGCTGGCTGGTGACCTGGCCGTTGGGGGTGTCCAGCAGCAGGGGGCCGGTGGTTTGCGGCACGACCACGTAGTTCATGCCGTGGCGATGCCAGCCCGTCTCTCCGCCCGGGGGAAAGCGCCACTCGGTGACGGTGACCAGCTCGTTGTCGATCTGCACGGTGGGAACGGCGGCGGGGCGTTGCATGGAAGTTCTCCTGGTAGTCGGTGAATGGTTGCCGCCGGGTCAGGCGGCCTGCGCCTTGGTGGGATCCCAGTGCTGGCCCGGCACGGCCGCGATCAACTGGCGCGTGTAGGCGTGCTGCGGGTTGTCGAAGATCTGCGCGGGCGATCCGTACTCCACCACCTTGCCCCGGTGCATGACCAGCACCGAATTGCAGATCTGCGCCGCCACGCGCAGGTCATGGGTGATGAACACCAGCGCGATCTTCAGCCGCTGCTGCAGGTCGTGCAGCAGTTGCAGCACCTGTGCCTGCACCGAGACGTCCAGCGCCGACACCGATTCGTCGGCGACCAACACCTTGGGCTCAAGCGCCAGGGCGCGTGCGATGCCGATACGCTGGCGCTGGCCGCCCGAAAACTGGTTCGGGTAGCGGTCGAAGGCGGACGGGTCCAGTCCCACCAGCGACAGCAGCTCGCGCACCCGGGCCTCGGCTTGCGCGCGGGGTACTCCATTGGCGACGGGGCCGTCGCTGATGATGCGGCCCACGGTGTGGCGGGGGTTGAGCGAGGCGAACGGGTCCTGGAAGATCATCTGGATCTGATGCCGCATCGGCCGAAAGCGCGATTCGGACAGGGCGGCGATGTCCTGGCCGTTGAACAGCAACTGGCCGCCATTGATGCCCACCAGTTTCAGCAGGCATTTGCCGATGGTGGACTTGCCCGATCCGGATTCGCCCACGATGCCCAGCGTCTCGCCGCGCCGCACGGCAAAGCTCACGCCGTCCACCGCATGCACCTCGCGCTTGCCGCCCAGCCAGCCGTGGCCGATCACGTAGGTCTTCTTCAGGTCCTTGACTTCCAGCACCGGCCGGTCGTTGGCGCTTTCGGCGCGTTCCTCGCCACGGCGGTGCGGCACCGCCGCGATCAGGCGCTGGGTGTAAGGGTGGCGGGGCCGGTTGAGCACCTCGCTGGCGGGGCCTTGCTCGACCAGCACGCCTTTCTCCATGACCGCGACGCGGTGGGCGATCTCGGCCACCACCCCGAAGTCGTGGGTGACGAACATCACGCCCATGCCTTTTTCTTTCTGGATGCGAGCGATCAGCGCCAGGATCTGCGCCTGCGTGGTGACGTCCAGCGCGGTCGTGGGCTCGTCGGCGATCAGGAGCGCCGGCTCCAGCGCCAGCGCCATGGCGATCATGACCCGCTGCCGCTGGCCGCCGGACAGCCGGAACGGATACACGTGATACAGCGTGGCCGGATCGGGTAGCCCCACGAATTCAAGCAGTTCCAGCGTGCGTTTCAGGCGCGCCGCGCCCGGATAGGCGTCGTGCACGCGCATCACCTCGCTGATCTGCTCGCCGACGGTCATCAGCGGGTTCAGGGCCGACAGCGGCTCCTGGAAGATCATCGCCATGTCCTTGCCGCGCATGGCCTGCAGGGCGGGCTCGTCGAGCCGCAGCAGGTCCTGGCCGCGGAACAGGATGCGGCCCTGCTGCGGCGTCAGGTAGTCGGGCAGCAGTCCCATGATGGCGTTGGCGCTCATGGACTTGCCCGAGCCGGATTCGCCGACGATGCACAGGATCTCGCCGGCGCGGATGTCGTACGACACGTCCTGCACCGCGTAGGGGCGGTCGCCGCCCCGGGGCAGCGCGATGGTCAGGTTCTGAATGGACAGCAGCGGCGCGGTTTCTGGATTTGCACTCATGCCGGTCTCCTATTCGCCGCGCTTGCGCAGTTGCGGGTTGAGGGCATCGTTCAGGCCTTCCCCGATCAGGTTGATGGCCAGCACGGTCAGCAGGATGGCCACGCCGGGCCACACGCTCATCCACCAGGCCTCGCGGATCATGGTGCGCGCCGCGCCGATCATGAAACCCCAGCTCATCAGGTTGCGGTCGCCCAGTCCCAAAAAGGACAGCGACGATTCCGTCAGGATGGCGGTCGCCACCATGAACGAGGCCGACACGATGATGGGCGACATGGCGTTGGGCAGGATCTGCGTCCCCACGATGCGCGCCGGCGTCTGTCCGATCACGATGGCCGCCTGCACGAATTCGCGCTGCTTGAGCGTCATGAACTCCGAGCGGACCAGCCGTGCCGCGGGCGGCCAGGACACCACCGCGATCGCGCCCATGATCGAATACACCGACGGGCTCAGGATGGCGACCAGCACGACTGCCATCGCCAATTGCGGAATGGTCTGGAAGAACTCGGTGAAGCGCATCAGCGCGTCGTCCACGCGGCCGCCGCAATAGCCGGCCACCGATCCGACCAGAATGCCGAACAGCAGCGCCACGGCGGTCGACAGCAGGCCCACCATCAGGGACACCCGCGCGCCCCAGACCAGGCCGGCGGTGATGTCGCGGCCCAGCATGTCGGTGCCAAACGGATAGTCCGCGTTGGTGAAGGGCGGGATCAGCGGGTCGGCCACCATCATCCAGGGCGATTCTTCGTAGAGCAGGGGCGCCGCCAGGGCCACGGCCACCACGACCAGCATGATGACCAGGCCGGCCACCGCTCCGTAGTTGCGCAGGTAACGTCGGGCAAATGACTTCATGCGGAGGCTCCTTGCTGCGCGCCCGCGCCGATGCGCGGATCGATCAGGCGGTAAAGCACGTCGGTCAGCAGGTTGAACACCACGACCATGATGGAGGTGACCAGGAAGATCCCCAGCAAGAGCTGGTAGTCTCGTTGCAGCAGGGCGTCGAACATCAGGCGTCCGATGCCGGGCCACGCGAACACGGTTTCCGTCAGGACCGCGCCGCCCGCCATCTGCCCGAGCTGGATGCCCGCGAACGTAATCACCGGCAGCAGCGCGTTGCGCAGCACGTGCGCGCGGATCACGCGGCTGGGGCTCACGCCCTTGGCGCGCGCCGTCTTCACGAAATCCATGCCGATCACTTCCAGCATCGACGCGCGGGTCAGCCGCACATAGACCGCCATGAAAAAGCAGCCCAGCGTCACGGTGGGCAGGACCAGGTGCTGCGCAATGTCAGCTGCGCGCGCCCAGCCCGTCAGGTTCGCGCCCACGGTTTCCATGCCAAACGCGGGCAGCCAGCCCAGCACCACGGAGAACAGCAGGATGCCCATCAGCGACAGCCAGAACAGCGGCGTGGCGTACAGCAGCAGCGCGCCGGTCATCACCGAGCTGTCGATCCAGCGGCGCTTGTTGCGGTAACGCGCCTTGGCGGCCACGACGCCCAGCAGCACGCCCAGCACGATGGAGAAGACAAAGGCGCAGGACATGAGCAGGAACGTGGCCGGCAGGCGTTCGACGATCAGGTCCAGCACCGGCACATGGTTGCGGTAGGAAAATCCCAGGTCGAGCTGGACCACGCCCTTCAGGTAGAGAAACAGCTGCGTCAGGACCGGCTTGTCCAGGCCGAAGGCCACGCGCAACTGCTCTACATAGGCCGCGTCGCCCGCGCCGGCCTGGCCCGCCAGCACGGCGGCGGGATCGCCGGGCGCGAGCCGGATCAGGAAAAAGTTGATGATCACCACGCCCAGCACGACCACCAGGGCCTTGCCGATGCGGGACAACAGGAAAGACAGGAATCTCATGCTTCGGGTCCTTTCAGGACGGGCGCGCCAGCGACAAGCATGCCCGTCGCGCGGCCAGGCTCCACCGCCGCGGGAAGCCCCGCGGCGGCGTCTCGGGGGCGCTTACTTCTTTTCGATGTAGACGTCGTCGAACGACTCATTCAGGCCGATGGCGGTCTTCACCAGGTTCTTCACGTTGGCGCGATACAGGGTGGGAAACTCCATATCCACCAGGAAGCCGTTGGCGACCTCGTTGACCAGCGTCGTCTGGATCTGCGTGTAGAGCGCCTGGCGCTTGGCCGGGTCGACCTCGGAAGCGGCGGCCTCCCACAGCTTGTCGGTCTCGGGGTTGCTGTAGCCCTGCACGTTGGCAAAGGGCGAGCCCTTGACGATGTTCGACGAGACATACAGCCGCTGCACGCCCAGCGCGGGGTCGCCGTACTGGTAGGTGAAGGTGGTGGTCAGGTCGAAGTCCCAGTTGCCGGTGCGGCTGGCCCAGCCGCCCGCATCGGTGGACTCCACATTCACCTTGAAGCCAAGCTGCTCCAGCGCCTGTTTGGTGTATTCGCCCAGGCGGTCCCAGGTGGAGCCGTACGGAAAGCTCAGCTGGCGGATCGTGTAATCGCCCGGCTTGATACCCGACTCCTTGATCAGCGCGCGCGCCTTCTTCATGTCGAACGGCATCGGCGGCATGTTCTTGTCATAGAACATCTCCGTGGTCACGAAGGGGCTCGTCGAGACCTTGCCCAGGCCGAAGAAGATGTTGTTGACCACCATGTTGCGGTTCATCGCCGCCATGACGGCCTGGCGCACCTTCAGGTTGTCGAAGGGCGGCTTGCGCATGTTGAAGATCAGGTACGCCTGCGGCGAGAACATCTCCCAGCCGGCGGTGGTGTATTCCACATTGGGCAGGCCGCGCAGGCGCTTGATGTCGACGTTGTCCACATCGCCACCGCGCAGCACATCGACGCTGCCGCGTTCGAAGGCCACGGCGCGCGAGGCCGAATCGGGAATCACGTTGAACACCAGTTCGTCCAGGTAGGGCTTGCCGGGCTTCCAGTAGTCGGGGTTGCGCGCCAGCTTGATGTATTCGCCGCGCTTCCATTCCTTGAACACGAAGGGGCCGGTGCCCACGGGCTTCTGGTTGGCCGGATTGGTCATGTAGTCGGTGCCCGCATACAGATGCTTGGGCATCATCGGGGCAAAGCCCGGCTCGAACATCAGCATGAACGCCGGGAACGGCGTCTTCAGCTTGATGACCACCGTCTTGGCGTCGGGCGCCTGCACCGACTCCACGAACTTGTTCAGGATGACGCGGGCGCGCGCGTGGGTCTTGGGCAGCATTTCCGACAGCGAGAACACGACGTCCTCGGACGTAAAGGGCTTGCCGTCATGCCACTTCACGTTGTCCTGCAGATGGAAGGTATACGTCAGCCCGTCCGCGGCGGCTTCCCAGGACTTGGCCAGCCCGGGCTGCGGCTTGAGGTCGGTGGAGTAGGTCAGCAGGCTCTCGTAGATCTTGCCCGCGACGAACTGCGTCGGCCCCTGCTGATTGATGGCCGTGACGATCACCGGCGGTTCCGGCTGGACGATCATGTTCAGCGTGCCGCCCTTGGTCTGGGCCAATGCCTGCGTGGCGGGGAGCGCGGCCGCAAGGACCAGTGCGCCGATGCTTAGGGAAAACCATTTTTTCGATTTCACTGCGAGCCTCCGGGCTGGAAAGGGTCTGACAGGCGGCCGCTCGGGCGCGGCGGATGCCGTGCCGAATCAAGCAAACCTCATGCCACCTGCGCTTCTCGGGTACTGCGGGTGGAGCTGCTGCAACAATGCTTCTTTCAGGTGCTGGATACATGCTGGACAAGGCGCCGCGCACCAAAGCGGCGAATTCAGCGGTGCGGGGAGAGGGCGGCGGGCCCGCTGCCGCGGCGCCCCGGGCGGGCGCCGGGCGGCGCCGCGCTGGGCGCGCGGATGGCCAAGGCGGCAGGCGGCGCCCGGTCGGGGCAAAGCCCCCGGGCTTCGATGGCGGCAACGGTGCGGTGAGTGTCCGGCTGCAAGTTTTTTCCCCTTTGCATTTTTGTTGGACAAATCAGGCGTGCTGGCTACGGCTTGGTCGGTCTATCCCGGCGTTCCATCCGTGAGTTCTGTAAAGGCGTGCTATCCGGAGGGTTCATCGGGCAGGCCCTGCGGTGGCGGTCTGGGTGTGGGCATGGCGATGGTCCGCGTCATGAGCGCGCGTGCGCGCCGTTGGCCCGCGCCACCATGGCGTCGAGCAACACATTGCAGCCGGCCTCCAGGTGGTCCGGCCGGGCATCCTCGATTTCGTTGTGGCTGACGCCGTCCTTGCAGGGCACGAAGATCATCGCCGTGGGCGCGACGGCGGCCATATAAACGGCATCGTGTCCGGCGCCGGTGACGATGTTCATGGCGGGCAGGCCGCGGTCCGCGGCGCCCTTGCGCACCTTGTCGACCAGATCCGGATCGAACGGCGTCGGCGGGAAATACTGCACGTCCTTCACGTCGACGCGCACCCCGTGGGCAACCGCGATGTCATCGCACACGCGCCGCCATTCCCGGTCCATGCGTTCCAGCGTGGCTTCGTCCTCATGGCGCAGGTCCGTGGTGAAGCGGACCTGCCCGGGAATCACATTGCGCGAGCCCGGATGCGCATGAATCTCTCCCACGGTGCCGCGCCCATGGGGCTGGTGCGTATTCGCGATGTTCACGACGGCCTGCAGCAGGAAGCTCGTGGCAAACAGGGCGTCGCGCCGGATCGCCATGGGCGTCGGGCCGGCATGCATTTCCATGCCCGTCACCGTGACGTCGTACCAGCGCAGGCCGAGCGACCCGGTCACCACGCCGATGGTATTTTCCTCGTGCTCGAGGATCGGGCCTTGTTCGATATGCGCCTCGAAATAGGCGTCCACCGGGCGTCCGCCCACGGGGTCGGCGCCCGCGTAGCCGATGGCCTGGAGTTCGTCGCGCACACTGATGCCCTGCGCGTCCCGGGCGGACAGGGCGGTTTCAAGCGGGAATTTCCCGGCGAAGACGCCCGAGCCCATCATGACGGGCACGAAGCGCGAACCTTCTTCGTTGGTCCAGATGGCCACTTCCAGCGGCGCTTCGGTCTGCACGCCCGCGTCATTGAGCGTGCGCATGACCTCAAGCCCGGCCAGCACCCCATAGCAGCCATCGAACTTGCCGCCGGTGGGCTGGGTGTCGATGTGGCTGCCCGTCATGACCGGCGGCAGGCTGTCATTGCGCCCGGCGCGCCGGGCGAAGATGTTGCCGACCTGGTCCACGCGCACCGTCAGTCCGGCGTCGCGCATCCAGCCGGTGACCAGGTCGCGGCCCTGTCCGTCCAGCGCGGTCAGGGCCAGGCGGCAGTTGCCGCCCTTGGGGGTGGCGCCGATCCGCGCCAGGTCCATCAAGGACTGCCACAGCCGGTTGCCGTCGATGGACAGGGGGGGAGTCGTCATAGGTCGCCTCGGTGATGGGAAAGGTCGGCAAAGTCCTCGCGCAACCGCGCCAGGATGCCAAGCAGGTGCGCGTGCATCGCATGGCGCGCGCGGATGGGGTCGCGCGCCACGATGGCGGCCAGGATGCGCTGGTGTTCGGCGTGGGCCACGGCCCACACCTTGGTGTCGACGAAATAGTCCTGCATCCGGCGGTACACCGAGCTGGACTGCGTCAGGTTCCACAGATGGGCCACCGACGCGGCCAGCGCGGCGTTGCCGCATGCGGCCGCGATGGCGCTATGAAACTCCCGGTCGTGGCGTCCCGGCGCGTCGGTCAGCGACATGCCCTCGTGGGCCTCGCGGATCGCGGCAAGCTGGGCCGGCGTGGCGTGCTGCGCGGCCATGCCGGCGCATTCGGGTTCGATGATGAGGCGGGCTTCCAGCAGGTCGAACGGGCCGATGTCGTCGGCGCTGTGCGCCGCGTCGGCGATCGGGCCGCCGCCGGAGGCCGCGAAGCTGCCTTCCTTGTCGGCGACGAACACGCCGGTGCCGACGCGGACCTCTACGTAACCCTCGATCTCAAGCGCGATCAGCGCTTCGCGGATCGACGCGCGGCTGACCTGCAACTGTTCGGCCAGGTCTCTTTCCGAAGGCAGCCGCCGACCCCGGGGGAAATCGCCAGCCCTGATCCGCCCGGCGATCTGGTCGGCGATCATGCGGTACAGGCGAGTGACTGCGACGGCTTGGAAGGTGCTCATCGGGCGGTCTGCACGAAACGTTGGTCTGGTGGTCAGGCCACCAATATAGGCACCTCGCTATTGAAATAAAAGGAAAAACCACGCGTTTCAGGGAAAACGATGTGAGGGATACCACCGCTGTTCGTCTGGTGGTCAGGCCAGTTTGGGCCTAATTTTGGGCGTAGTAGAAGATGGGATAGGGGCGGCAGCACGTTGGCGGCGACGTGGGGGCCGACAGGCTGCCGGCGAAAGGGCACGGGCGATGTCCGGGCCGTCGCCGCCCGGCCAGGCGCGACATTACTGCGCGTCTTCGTCGGGGTCGGGGGTCTGGGTGAAGGCCCGTACCAGGCGGGCGATGCCGTCGAGCTCATCGTGCGCGCCCACCACCCACTCGGGCTTTTCAAACGGGCTGTCCGCCGGCGTCCTGTCCAGGTTGGCCTTCAGGTCGTCCAGCAGTTCCAGCGCCATGTCGGTGGCCTGGGGGCTGCTGCGGGTGGAGAGGGCGATGGCGATCGCCAGCGCCTGGCGCATGGCCAGCAGGCGGCCTTCCAGTTCGGTTTCCATTGTCGCGTCCTTGTTTTGCGGCTTGAATCGCCGCATTTTAGGGCCGCGCCGGGCTGGCCGCGCCTGGCCGGCCGCGCCGCATGGCCGCTTGCCCGGCGGCAGGGTAGGCACCCGGGGTTTGCGCAAGATCAAGTCGCGGGCGTGCGCACAGGCGAATAATCCAGGCTATGCAAGCCGTCCTACGCCCACAACCTTCGGAATCGCCGGCGCCCGCCAACGCCGAGCCGTTTTTTCCCCCGCAACTGCTGGCCCGGTTGGATAAGAACGGCCCGCGGTACACCTCGTACCCGACGGCGGACCGGTATCACGCAGGCTTCGGGGACCAGGACTATCGCCTCGCGCTGCAGCAGCGGCGCGCCATCAGTCCGGACGAGCCGCTGTCGCTGTACGTCCACGTCCCGTTCTGTGAATCCGTCTGCTATTACTGCGCCTGTAACAAGGTGGTGACGCGCCACCACGACCGGGCGGCGCGCTACCTCGATGCGTTGGCCCGGGAAATCGCCTTGCACGTGCAGGAACTGGGCTCGGGAGTGCCGGTGTCTCAAGTGCACTTCGGAGGAGGAACGCCGACGTTCCTGTCCGACGAAGAACTGGCCCGGCTGATGACGGACCTGCGCGGCGCCTTTCGCTTCGAGCCGGACGCCGAGATCTCCATCGAAGTCGATCCCCGCACGGCAACGCCCGAACGCCTGGCTTACCTGCAGATGCTGGGCTTCAACCGGCTCAGCTTCGGGGTGCAGGATTTTGACAAGCGGGTCCAGGTGGCGGTGCATCGTGTCCAGTCGTACGAGGACGTGGCCGCGTTGATGCGCAGCGCCCGTGCGCTGGGCTACGCCTCGGTCAACGTGGACCTGATCTACGGCCTGCCGCTGCAGACGACAGAATCCTTCGCCCGGACCATCGAGCAGGTCATCGCGCTGCGCCCGGACCGCATCGCGCTCTACGCCTACGCGCACCTGCCCGAGCGCTTCAAGCCCCAGCGCCGCATTCATGAAGCAGACCTTCCCGACCGCGCCACGCGCGTGGGACTGCTCAGTTCGGCCATCCAGGGTTTTCTGGCGCAGGGCTATACCTACATCGGGATGGACCATTTCGCGCTGAATACCGACGCGCTGGCGATCGCCAAGCAACGCGGCGAGCTGCACCGCAACTTCCAGGGCTACAGCACGCAGCCCGACCGTGATCTCGTCGCGCTTGGCGTGTCGGCCATCGGACGCATCGGCAACACCTACAGCCAGAACGCCAAGGTGCTCGACGACTATTACGCGGCCATCGAAGGCGGCAGGTTCGCGGTCGAACGCGGTCTGGCGCTCAGTCCCGACGACCTGGTCCGCCGCGACGTCATCATGGACATCATGTGCCAGGGGCGCGTGGACTACGCCCGGGTCGAGGCGCGCCATGGACTGAAATTCGGCGACTACTTCAGCCGAGAGCTGTCGCAGATGGCCAGCCTGGCCGAACTCGGCCTGGTGAACCTGCATCTGGGCGAATTGCGGGTGACCGGCCTGGGCTGGTACTTCGTGCGCGCGGTGGCCATGGCGTTCGACGGCTACCTGCGCACCGCCGCCACGGGCGCCACCTACTCGCGCATCATCTGATTTCAGGTCCGCCAAGGCGCCGCTCCGCTCACTCGGCGAACTTGTCGCGCAGATAAAGCGCCAGCGACAGGTCGTCCGAGAGCTGCAGCTTGCGCATGGCCCGGCGCTTGTGGGTGCTGACGGTCTTCTTGCTGCGGACCAGCCGTTCGGCGATCTGCGTGACCGACAGCCCCTGCCGGATGTGGCGCAGGATCTCCACTTCGGACGTCGTCAGCAGCGCGTGCGGCGCAGGCGGAGGCGAACTGCGGATCTTGCCGTCCTGAACCGACAGGAACGGGGCCTTGGCGCCCACGACGCCGCGGATCATGTCCGGCAACAGGATCATGCCTGACTGCTTGGCCAGGTAGCCATTGGCGCCCGCTCGATAGGCGGCGTACTCGGTCTCAAGCCGGTTGCCCGCCGAGAACGTGATGATCGCCATGTTGGGGTGGTAGCGCCGCACCCGGCGCAGGTAGTTGACGCCGTCCCAAGGTTCCAGGGGCAGGTAAAAGTCGATCAGCGCCACGTCGCAGGGGGCCTCTGCCAGCTTTTCCAGCAGCGCGCGCGATGAGGTCTCGCGATGCAGGACCTGAAAGCCCGGGCGGCTTTCCAGAAAGGCGCCGACACCCAGCGCCACCACGGGATGGTCGTCCAGGATGGCCACGCGTATGAGCGGGGGCGGCCGCGACAGCAGCAGATGGCGACGCGTGCCGGGGCCGTTTGCCGGCGTGTCCGGGCGTTCGTGGGGCGAGGGGCGGGGCGCCTGGCTTGCTGACTCTGAAACCGGATTCATCGTTGCTCCACGCTCGGAAAATGGGTCGCCGGCAAGCCCGTGCGCAGGGGGGCGGGAGGGCGGCGCGGGTCCCAGCGGGCCCTAGAATTTCGTGGGCAGATTACGTTCTCGATGGGCGGTTCGGACGAGAGAGGGGGCAAAATCAGACCGATGCACCATCGGTCTGGCGGAAATTCGGGACACATATACCAGCAAGATCCAGAGAGGGTCGAAAAACGGCAAACGTGGCGTTATAAAGCCCGCTGCCAGACGATGCAGTCCCCTGGCTGTCCGCCGTCGCGTTTTCGCCACGAACGAGCCGCAAACGGTGCTACAATCGGCAACGATCCATGCAGCTTTCAAGGCTGCATTTGTTTTGCTGTATGTGCTGCGCGCCGCCCGGCGGCGCCTACCAACCGGTCCCAAAAGACATGTTTTTCCCGCCCGCACGAACTACGACCCGGAACTTTCGCCCTATGTCGCGTTAGTTTTTTCGTGCGTCGGGTTTCACCGTGTCAGGTCAGCGGTAGGACTCATCAAGACAATCAAATGAACGCGGCTTTGAAGCCGCGTTTTTCGTTTCTGTTTTTCGATTTTTCAGTTCCAAGAACCCCAGGAAGCACTCCCGATGGTACAGATCACATTGCCCGATGGTTCGCAGCGCCAATTTCCGGGGCCGGTAACGGTCGCCGAAGTGGCGCAATCGATCGGTACGGGCCTGGCGAAGGCGGCCTTGGGCGGCCGCGTGACGGTTGACGGCGCCGAATCCCGCCTCGTCGACACCAGTTTCCGCATCGAGGGCGACGCCCGCCTGGCCATCGTGACCGCCAAGGACGCCGATGGCCTCGATCTGATCCGCCATTCCACGGCGCACCTGCTGGCCTACGCGGTCAAGGAACTGTTCCCGGATGCGCAGGTCACCATCGGCCCCGTGATCGATAACGGCTTCTACTACGATTTCTCGTACAAGCGCCCCTTTACGCCCGAAGACCTGGCCGCCATCGAAAAGAAGATGGCCGAACTGGCCAAGAAGGACGAAGTCGTCACGCGCGAAGAATGGTCGCGCGACGACGCCGTCGAGTTCTTCAAGAGCATCGGCGAAAAGTACAAGGCGGAGATCATCGCGTCGATCCCCTCCAACGAGACGCTCAGCCTGTACCGTGAAGGCGACTTCATCGACCTGTGCCGCGGCCCGCACGTGCCGTCCACGGGCAAGCTCAAGGTCTTCAAGCTGATGAAGGTGGCCGGCGCCTACTGGCGCGGCGACAGCAAGAACGAGATGCTCCAGCGCATCTACGGCACCGCCTGGGCGACCAAGGAAGAGCAGGAGGCCTACCTGCACATGCTGGAAGAAGCCGAGCGCCGCGATCACCGCAAGATCGGCCGCGAACTCGACCTGTTCCACTTCCAGGACGAAGCGCCCGGCCTGATCTTCTGGCATCCCAAGGGTTGGACCCTGTGGCAGCAGGTCGAGCAGTACATGCGCAGCGTGTATCGCGACAACGGCTACCAGGAAGTCAAGGCGCCGCAGATCCTGGACATTTCGCTCTGGAAAAAGACCGGCCACTGGGACAACTATCGTGAAAACATGTTCACGACCGAGTCCGAAAACCGCGTCTATGGCCTGAAGCCGATGAACTGCCCGGGCCACGTGCAGATCTTCAACGCCGGCCTGCATTCCTACCGCGAGCTGCCCCTGCGCTACGGTGAATTCGGCCAGTGCCATCGCAACGAACCCTCGGGCTCGCTGCACGGCATGATGCGCGTGCGCGGCTTTACCCAGGACGACGGCCACATCTTCTGTACCGAAGACCAGCTCCAGGACGAGTGCGCCGATTTCACGGCCCTGCTGCAAAAGGTCTACCGCGACTTCGGCTTCACCGAAGTCCTGTACAAGGTCGCCACGCGCCCTGAAAAGCGCATCGGCTCGGACGAGGTCTGGGATACGGCCGAATCCGCCCTGATGGAAAGCCTGCGCCGCACTGGCTGCGAGTTCGAAATTTCCCCGGGCGAGGGCGCGTTCTACGGTCCCAAGGTGGAATACACGCTCAAGGATGCCATCGGCCGTCACTGGCAATGCGGTACGATCCAGGTGGATTTCTCCATGCCCGTGCGCCTGGGCGCCGAGTACGTGGACCAGAACGACCAGCGCCGTCCCCCGGTCATGCTGCACCGCGCGATCCTCGGTTCGCTCGAGCGTTTCATCGGCATGTTGATCGAAAACCACGCCGGCGCCATGCCGCCCTGGCTGGCTCCGGTGCAGGCCGTGGTGTGTTGCATTTCCGAACCTTCGGCCGATTACGCGGCCCAAATTACGCAAAGCCTGAAAAAACAAGGCTTTAGAGTAGAGTCCGATTTGCGCGGTGAAAAAATCACTCGTAAAATTCGGGAGCACAGCCTGCAAAAGGTGCCGTACATTCTTGTCGTCGGCGACAAGGAAAAACAAAACGGCACTGTCGCCGTACGTGGACTGGGCGGCCTGGACCTTGGCGCCATCGCTTACGACGACTTCGTCGCGCGGTTGGCCGAGGACGTGGCCACCCGCCGCGACGTCAATCAACCTGATAGCAGCGCTGCTTAACATTTCTAGGAGCTTTCAACATCGCCACTGAAAAAGCCAATCGCATCAACGGTGAAATCCGCGTCCCCGAGGTGCGCCTGATAGGTCTGGACGGAGAACAGCTGGGCATCGTCAAGATTGCCGAGGCATTCCGCCTTTCCGAGCAAAGCGACGTGGATCTGGTGGAAATCGCGCCGAACGCCGAGCCCCCGGTCTGCCGTTTGATGGACTACGGCAAGTTCAAGTACCAAGAGCAAAAGCGCCAAGCCGAAGCCCGTTCCAAGCAGAAGGTCATCCAGGTCAAGGAAGTGAAGTTCCGTCCGGCGACCGACGAGGGTGACTATCAGGTCAAGCTGCGCAACCTGCGCCGCTTCCTCGAGGAAGGCGACAAGGCCAAGGTGACGCTGCGTTTCCGTGGCCGCGAAATGGCTCACCAGGAACTCGGTATGCGAGTGCTTGAACGTGTGCGCGACGATCTGCTGGAACTTGCCCAGGTCGAAGCCATGCCCAAGCTCGAAGGCCGTCAGATGGTCATGGTGCTGGCGCCGAAGAAGAAGGCCGTGCCTGCGGGCAAGCCTGAATCGGCGGCCTGAGCGCCGGCCGTACCCGTTTAGGCAAGGCCCAGCCTTCCATTCCTGCAACCCGCCGTGTCCGTCTCGTGACCGGCGGGTTCGCTTATTGGGCGGCTCTGGGCTACGATGTCACAAAGCATAGCCGCCTTCCCGCGAGGGGAGGCGGCGTCCGTTCAGGGTGTCGCGATGCACGTTTTGTTCGTTTTGGATCCCTTGCCGCTGCTCAAAGCGTACAAGGACAGTTCTGTCGCCATGATGCGGGCCCTCGTGGCGCGCGGTCACACGCTCAGCGTGGCCATGCAGGGCGACCTCTATATCGAGGCGGGCATCGTCAAGGCGTCCACCACCCCGATCGAGCTGGTCGGAGATGCCGACCTGCACGGCAACGACTGGTGGCGCGAATCCGCCGCGCGGGATCTGCCGCTGGCTGATTTCGGCGCGGTCGTGATGCGCAAGGACCCGCCTTTCGACATGGAATACGTGTATTCCACGCACCTGCTCGAATACGCCGAAGCCCAGGGCGCGCGCGTGTTCAACGGTGGTGCGGCCATCCGCAACCACCCCGAAAAGCTGGCCATCACCGAGATCAGCGAGTTCGCCGCGCCCACGCTGGTGACGCGCAACATGGCCCGCCTGAAAGCCTTTCACGACAAGCACCAGGACGTCATCGTCAAGCCGCTGGACGGCATGGGCGGCACCGGCGTGTTCCGCCTGCAGCCCAAGGATCCCAACCTGAACGCCATCCTGGAAACGCTGACCGACAACGGCGCGCGCACCATCATGGCGCAGCGCTACATTCCCGACATCGTCAAGGGCGACAAGCGCATCCTGCTGATCGGCGGCGAACCTGTGCCGTATTCGCTTGCCCGCATCCCTCTGGCGGGCGAGACGCGCGGCAATCTGGCTGCCGGCGGCCGTGGCGTGGCGCAAGAGCTGTCCCCGCGCGACCGCGAGATCGCCGAGGCCGTGGCGCCCAAGCTGGCGGCCCGTGGCCTGCTGCTGGTCGGCCTGGACGTCATCGGCGACTACGTCACCGAAGTCAACGTCACCAGTCCCACCTGTTTCGTGGAAATCGCCGAACAGACCGGCTTCGACGTCGCCGGCATGTTCGTGCAGGCGCTGGAAAAGGCGGTGGCCGGTGCCGCCGCGCCCGGCGCCGCCGCAGCCTGATTCCCCGGAACCAACATGACAACGGGTATTGTGATCGTCGTGCATGCGCCCCTGGGCGCCGCCATGCGCGAGTGCGCGAGCCACGTCATGGGCAATCTGGACGGCATGCTCGCAATCCATGACATCCAGCCGGAAGACCTGCCGGACGACCTGGCGCCGGATGTCCTGAAAGACATCCTCGAACAGGACCATGGGGGCGGCGTGCTGGTGCTGACCGACCTGATCGGCGCCACGCCCGCCAATATTTCCAAGCGCGCCGTCGCCGATGCCCAGGCCCAGGGCATCCAGTGCTGTGTGCTGGCGGGGCTCAACACGCCGATGCTGCTGCGTGCGTTGACTTACCGCAACCTGCCGCTGGCCGAGACGCGCGAAAAGGCGCTCGCCGGCGGGGTGCAGGGCGTCTTGCGTGTAGACTGACGGGCGGAAAATTGCCCTATTATGTCGGCTATTATTTCTAGCCGAAGATCGGTTCGACGATTGGCTGCGATCAACACCGCGGCGTAGCCCGCGGTCATCCTCTTTCCTATGCCTAATACTGACATTGTCATCAGCAACAAACTGGGATTGCACGCTCGGGCCGCCGCCAAGCTGACGCAGCTTGCAAGCAAGTTCTCCAGCGAAATCTTCATCTCCCGGGGGGCGCAGCGTGTGAACGCCAAAAGCATCATGGGCGTCATGATGCTCGCAGCCGGGCTCGGCGTGACGGTCAAGCTGGAGGCTTCCGGCAGCGATGCCGAGCAGGCCCTTTCCGAAATCGAAACCTTGTTCGACAGCAAATTCGGTGAGCAGGAATAGAATGCCTTCTGAAGCAACCGGCCGGGGCCCCGCTTCGGCCGGTTCGTCCGCGTCCCCCTCCGACGCTCGCAACGGGGCTGGCTCTGCCAGCCCCGTTGTGTGTCTGTACGGAAAAGGCGTCGCCAAGGGATACGCCATCGGCCGCGCCGTCGTCATGGGCGCCGCCGCGCTGGAAGTCGCGCACTACCGCATCGCGCCGGAAGACGTGCCCGCCGAAAGCAGCCGCCTGACCCAAGCCCTGGCATCGGCGCAGCAGGAACTGCTGCAACTGGCCGACACGCTGCCGGCCGACGCGCCGCGCGAACTGGGTGCGATGCTCAATGTCCACAGCCTGTTGCTGGGCGATCCCCTGTTGGCCGAACAGACGCTTGCCCTGATCGCCGAGCGCCACTACAACGCCGAATGGGCGTTGACGACGCAGGGCCAGATCCTGGGGCAGCAGTTCGACGCCATGGAGGACGAATACCTGCGCGAGCGCGGGGCGGACGTGCGCCAGGTGATCGAACGTGTGCTGCACGTCCTGGCGGGCACGTCGGCCATCCTGCCCGACATGTCCCACATGGGCGGCGACGACGCCTTGGTCGTGGTGGCCCACGATATCTCTCCCGCGGACATGCTGCGTCTGCGCGGCGGCCGGTTCGCCGCCTTCGTCACCGACCTGGGCGGCCCGACCTCGCACACGGCGATCGTCGCGCGCAGCATGGGCGTGCCCGCGGTGGTCGCAATGGGCAATGTGCGCGAACTGGTCCGCGACGGCGACATGCTGATCATCGACGGTTCGGTCGGCGCGGTGGTGGTCAATCCATCGGACCGCATCCTCGAAGAATACCGCCGCCGGCAAGCCGTCTACGCGGACGAGCGCGCGGAGCTCAGCCTCTTGCGCGACGAGCCCTCCATCACCCTGGACGGGATCGACATCGTCCTGCATGCCAACATCGAGCTGCCGGACGAAGCCGCAATTGCGCTGGCGTCCGGCGCGCATGGCATCGGGCTCTTTCGCAGCGAATTCCTCTTCATGGGGCGGCCAGACCTGCCCGGCGAAGAAGAACAGTACGAGGCCTATGCCTCTGTCGTGAAGGTCATGGCCGGCCGGCCCGTCACGATCCGCACGCTGGACATCGGTTCGGACAAGACCCTGGACGGCGAGGCCACCGTCGCCACCAACCCCGCGCTGGGCCAGCGCGCCATCCGCTATTGCCTCGCGCGTCCGGAAATGTTCGCGACCCAGTTGCGGGCGATCCTGCGCGCCTCGGCCCATGGGCCGGTGCGGCTGCTGATCCCGATGATCTCCCATATGCATGAGGTCGTGGCCACCAAGGCCGCGATCGAGGCTGCCCGGCGCGAGCTCGATGCCCGGGGCCAGGCCTATGCGCCGCACATGGAAGTGGGCGCCATGGTCGAGGTTCCCGCGATCGCCATTGCGATCGAACCCTTCGCCCAGGCGCTGGACTTCCTGTCCATCGGCACCAACGACCTGATTCAATACACGCTCGCCATCGACCGGGGCGACCACGATGTGGCGGCGCTGTACGACCCGCTGCACCCAGCGGTCCTGCGCCTGGTGGCCAACACCATCAACGCCGGCGAACGTGCGGGCAAGCCGGTCGCCGTCTGCGGCGAAATGGCGGGCGACTCGCGCATGACGCGGCTGCTGCTGGGACTGGGCCTGACCGAGTTCTCGATGCACCCCCAGCAGCTCCTGGACGTCAAACGCGAAATCCGCCGTGCGCATTCCAACGCGCTGCGCATCAAGGTGGCGGCGGCGCTGAATCGGGCGCTGCCCGTCGACCTGGATGCCCTCGGTCCAGTCTGATTTTTTGCGGCGTAGCAAATAAAAAAGAGCCCTTCGTGATGAAGGGCTCTTTTCTTGATACCTACCCCGCTGCGAGGCGCAGCGGGGTGTTGCAGCGATTAGCTGTGGTAGGCGGATTCGCCGTGGCTGGTGACGTCCAGGCCTTCGCGTTCCTGGTCTTCCGGCACGCGCAGGCCGCACAGGGCGTTGGCGATCTTGTACGCAATCCATGCCACCACGCCGGACCAGACGATGGTCAGCAGCACGCCTTCGAGCTGGACCCACACCTGGTGGGCGATCATGCCGGGTTCGGCCAGGCCGGGGCCGCCGAAGACCTGGGCATTGAACACGCCGGTCAGCAGGGCGCCGACAATGCCGCCCACGCCGTGGATGCCGAACACGTCCAGCGCATCGTCGGCACGCAGCAGGCGCTTCAGGCCGTTCACGCCCCAGACGCAGACCACGCCGGCAATCACGCCGATGATCAAGGCGCCCACCGGGCCGACCAGGCCAGCGGCGGGAGTGATGCCGACCAGGCCGGCGATGGCGCCGGAAGCGGCACCCAGCATCGAGGGCTTGCCCTTGATGGCCCATTCCGTGAACAGCCAGGCCAGGACGGCGCCCGCGGTGGCGATCATCGTATTGAAGAAGGCCAGGGTGGAGTTTTCATTGGCGGCCAGCGCGGAGCCGGCGTTGAAGCCGAACCAGCCCACCCACAGCAGGGCAGCGCCCACGAAGGTCATCGGCAGGTTGTGCGGCTGCATGGCTTCGCGGCCATACCCCACGCGCTTGCCGACCACGTAGGCGCCCACCAGGCCGGCCACGCCGGCGTTGATGTGCACCACCGTGCCGCCTGCGAAGTCCAGCGCGCCCTGGGCGTTCAGCAGGCCCGGCGCGGTTTCGGAGGCGAACCACACCATGTGCGCAATGGGAACGTAGGCAAACGTGAACCAGATCACCGTGAACACCAGCACCGCCGAAAAGCGGGCGCGTTCGGCGAAGCTGCCGACGACCAGCGCGCACGTGATGCCGGCGAACGTGGCCTGGAACGAGGCGAACAGCAGCTCGGTCAGGCTATTCGACATGGCATACGTGCCGTCGGCCGGGTTGAACATGCCCGAGAAGAAGGCGCGCGACAGGCCGCCGAAGAAGGCATTGCCTTCCGTGAACGCGAGGGAATATCCATAGATGAACCAGAGGACCAGGCCCAGCACGAACGTGCACAACACTTGCAGCAGTACGGACAACACGTTCTTGCTGCGTACCAGGCCGCCATAGAACATCGCCAGACCGGGTACGGCCATCATCAATACAAGCAGGGTAGAGACGAGCAACCAGGAGATATCTGCTTTATCCATTTTCAGGCTCCATTGAGTCTTTATTTATTTACAGCGCAGCTTCGCCGGCTTCGCCAGTTCTGATACGGATCACTTGTTCAAGGGGGGCGGCGAAGATCTTGCCGTCGCCGATCTTGCCGGTGCGGGCGGCTTGTTCGATTGCCTCGATGACCTGATCGACCAGGTGATCGGGCACGGCGGCCTCGACTCGCAGCTTGGGCAGGAAGTCGACGGCGTATTCGGCGCCGCGATAGAGTTCGGTGTGGCCTTTCTGGCGGCCGAAGCCCTTGACCTCGGTGACGGTCAGGCCTTGGACCCCGATTCCGGACAGAGCCACCCGCACTTCGTCGAGCTTGAAGGGCTTGATGATGGCGATGATGAGTTTCATGGCATTTCCTCTCATGGTTGCACGCTACCTGGGTAAAGCAATATCCGTGCCATGTCCGGGCGAGGCTGCAAGGCCCGCGAAGGCGCGGAAATTGTGCGCAATAGCACCATAATGGTGCGTAATGCACGGCATGGTGGCCTCAGTTTGGTGCGCGGCCGGGCGAATGGGGTCATGCAACCGGATGTGTTCGGCAAGGCTGATTTGTAGCGATTTAATGCACGCCCCGTCTGCGCGCTGGCCAGCCCGCGCCCCAACCCGTGCACCGGCCGATGGTGCGTGGCCGGGCGCTGAGCGTTGCGGGCCGGGGCTTTCGGGCCAGGCGTGCGCGCGGCCGTCCTGCTGGTTTCCGGACGGCGGAGCCTAAATTGGGGAGCGATCGTGATACGAGGGTTTACACGGGCCGGCTTGTTGCCTGCGCGGGGCTCGAGAAGAATCCAAATCAGGATGCGCATCGGACATAGGGACGATGCACGGCGCGGCCGGAGCGATCGGCGGCGCGGCTAGCGGTGTTGGTAGGGGGTTGCCGTCAGGCAGCCCGGTTTTCTCCTGTGCTTTGAAGGGCGGTCACCGCATGCGGCCCGCCCCTTTTTTTGGGCGAACACAAATCGGCGCACCTGAAACCCGTCATCCGACGCACTACACTTGAGGCATCGAGAACTCAGAGAGGCCCCGTATGAACAATCGCACCCAGTGGATGGAAGACCTTCAGAAGAACATCTCCGACCTGATCGCCCGCAGTCCGGCGGCGGACGTGGAGCGCAACGTTCGCGCCATGATGACGCAGGCATTTTCCAAGCTGGACCTGGTCACCCGCGAAGAGTTCGACGTCCAGGCCGACCTGCTTGCCCGCACACGCGCACGAGTTGATCAACTGGCGGCGCAGGTCCAGCAGATGGAACAGCGCCTGTCTGGTCTGGACAAGGGGCCGGGCGCGGGCCTGGACAAGTAAACAAGTCAGCAAGGCTTCTCGCTGCCCGCCCGCAGGCGGTTCCGAGCGAGATGGTTTTGTCACGGCCGCCTGCGCGGCCGTTTGTGTTTTTGCAGATACTTGGCGGCCCCGCACCCACAGGAGACCGCCATGACGCTTGCCGTACTCGCCAGCAGAGCCCTTTGCGGCATGCACGCCCACGCGGTCCGCGTCGAGACGCACCTGGGGCCCGGGTTGCCGGGATTCAATGTAGTCGGCCTGGCCGACACCGAGGTCCGCGAAAGCCGCGAGCGCGTGAGGGCGGCCATCCTCAGCAGCGGCTTCGAGTTTCCCGCCGGGCGCATCACGGTCAGCCTGTCGCCGGCGGACATGCCTAAGGAGTCCGGCCGCTTCGACCTGCCCATCGCGCTGGGGCTGCTGCTTGCCTCCGGGCAACTGGCCGCTCCCCCCAGCGACGGCGCGCAACCTGCCGCGCCCGATCCCGCGCTGGCGCACCTGGTGCTTGCCGGCGAGCTCTCCCTGACCGGGGCGCTCGTGCCGGTCGCCGCGCCGCTGGTCATCGCGTTGAGCGTGGCGCGGGACGCGCCGGACGCCACGCTGATCCTGCCTGCCGGCAGCGCCGAGCAGGCGGCCTGGGTGCCCGGATTGCGGGTGCTGTCGGCCCGCTGCCTGGCGGACGTGGCGGCGCATGCGGCGGGGGCCTGCCTGCTGCCCAATGCCGCTCCAAATCCCTGGCCGACCCCCGCGCCAGTGCCTTGCCTGTCGGACGTCCGCGGGCAGCCCGGTGCCCGGCGGGCGCTGGAGGTCGCGGCGGCGGGCGGCCACAGCCTCCTCATGCTGGGGCCGCCGGGGGCGGGCAAGAGCATGTTGGCCGCTCGCCTGCCGGGCCTGCTGCCCCCGCTTGACCGCAGCCAGGCGCTGGAAGCCGCCGCCGTGGCGGCGATGGCCGGATTGCCGGACACGCTCAGCGGGCAGCCGCCGTTCAGGGCGCCGCATCATTCCACGTCGGTCGCGGCGCTGGTTGGCGGGGGCAGCCGGCCGCGCCCCGGCGAAATCAGCCTGGCCCACCACGGCGTGCTCTTCCTGGATGAACTGCCCGAGTTCAGTCGCCGTTCACTGGAGGCGCTGCGCGAACCGCTGGAGGCGGGCAGGGTGGTCATTGCACGGGCCCTGTACGCGGCGCAATTTCCGGCCCGGTTCCAGCTCGTCGCCGCCATGAATCCCTGCCCGTGCGGCTGGCGCGGTCATCCGGTGCGCACATGCTCGTGCACGCCGGATCAGGTGGCGCGGTACGCGGGCAAGATCTCCGGTCCGCTGCTGGACCGCATCGACCTGCACGTGGTTTTGCCGCCCTCCGATCCGGTCTGGATGGCCGCACCGCCTGGCGAGCCTTCCGCCGCCGTCCGGGAGCGCGTAATGCGTTGCCGCGAGCGCCAGTACGCCCGCCAAGGCAAGGCCAACGCAGACCTCGCGGGGGCCGAGCTGGACGAGTTCTGCCTCCTGGCCCCCGATGCGCAGTCGCTGCTGCAGGAGGCCATGCGCCGCCTTGCGGGGTCCGGCCGGGCGCTGCACCGGGCACTTCGGGTCGCCCGCACGATCGCCGATCTGGATGGCCACGACATACTGGCGGCCAGCCACGTCGCCCAGGCGGTGCAATACCGGCGTCCCGGCGTATGATCGCTGCGGGCCGGGCGTCGCCCGGGTTCGCGGTGTGCTCCCGACTCGACAAAGCGCAGGAAATCACCATATAATCAAAGGCTTTCCCGGATCTGGGCCGCCTTTTTTGCCTGGCTCTGGGAAGAAACGCGTAAATGAACGCGGTGCAGTTGGCCGCAGCAATTTGCGCGTTACCTCCAGAAGTGGCAACAGGTCTACAAGTTTTGCCGCAGGAATGGTAGTAGCCCTTGAAAAGGTAACTCCTAAGGTAACCCCTGAAAAGGGGCCCCGTAGGCGTTAAGCCTTCAGGCTCGAACCTTCCTCGTCAAGCACCTGGCGTCATGTAAATCAACAATGCGTGTTTTAGTTTAGGGAATCATCATGCCCAAGATGAAAACCAAGAAAAGCGCCTCGAAGCGCTTTAAGGTGCGCGGCAGCGGCTCCATCAAGCGTGGTCAGGCGTTCAAGCGTCACATCCTGACCAAGAAGACCACCAAGAACAAGCGCCAACTGCGCGGTTCGGCGGCGGTTCATGAAACCAACGTGGCCTCCGTCAAGGCCATGATGCCTTTCGCTTGATCTAAGGGAGATCTACTATGCCTCGCGTCAAACGCGGCGTTACCGCCCGCGCACGTCACAAGAAAGTCATTGCCGCCGCCAAGGGTTACCGTGGCCGCCGCGGTAATGTGTTCCGCATTGCCAAGCAAGCGGTCATGCGCGCTGGCCAATACGCCTACCGCGACCGCCGCAACAAGAAGCGCACGTTCCGCGCTCTCTGGATCACGCGTATCAACGCCGCCGTCCGTGAGCATGGCGTGAGCTACAGCGTGTTCATCGCTGGCCTGAAGAAGGCTTCGATCGAACTCGACCGCAAGGTCCTGGCCGATCTGGCCGTGCGCGACAAGGCCGGCTTTGCCGCCATCGTGCAGCAAGCCAAGGCTGCCTTGGCTGCCTGATCGCGCGCTTTAACTCATCGCGCATCGCTGCAAACGGGGCTGTAATGGCCCCGTTTGCGTTTTGAAGGCTGGATTTCATGACTCGATTGGTTGACGACCTGGTAGACCAGGCGCAAGAACGGTTCGCCGCGGCAACGGATGCCGCCGCGCTCGAGAACGCAAAAGCTCGTTTCCTGGGCAAGGAAGGCGCCCTGACGGTGCTGCTCAAGGGGCTGGGCAAGCTCGATCCCGAGCAGAAGCGAGAGGCGGGCGCTCGGATCAACCAGGCCAAGCAGAAGATCGAAGAGCTTCTGAACTCGCGCCGCGCCGCGCTGGCGCAGGCGGAGCTGGATGCCCGTCTGGCATCCGAAACCATTGACGTCACCCTGCCGGGCCGTGGTCGCGCGCCGGGCGGCATCCATCCGGTGATCCGGACCTGGGAGCGCGTGGAAGAGATCTTCCGCTCCATCGGCTTCGACGTGGCCGACGGCCCCGAAGTGGAAAACGACTGGACCAATTTCACCGCATTGAACAACCCGCTGGATCATCCGGCGCGTTCCATGCAGGACACGTTCTACGTCGACATGAACGACGCGGACGGCCTGCCGCTGTTGCTGCGCACGCACACCAGCCCCATGCAGGTGCGCTACGCCCGCATGAACAAGCCGCCCATCAAGGTCATCGCGCCCGGGCGCACCTATCGCGTCGACAGCGACGCCACGCACTCGCCCATGTTCCACCAGGTGGAAGGGCTCTGGATCGCCGAGGACATCTCGTTTGCCGACCTGAAGGGCGTGTACACCGATTTCCTGCGTTGCTTCTTTGAAAGCGACGACCTGGTCGTGCGTTTCCGGCCGTCGTTCTTCCCGTTCACGGAGCCATCCGCCGAGATCGACATGATGTTCACCTCGGGTCCCAATCGCGGCCGCTGGCTGGAAATCTCCGGATCCGGTCAGGTGCATCCGCAGGTCGTGCGCAACTTCGGGCTGGATCCCGAGCGCTACATCGGCTTTGCCTTCGGTTCCGGACTCGAGCGCCTGACGATGTTGCGCTACGGCGTCAACGATCTGCGCCAGTTCTACGAAGGCGATTTGCGCTTCCTGCGCCAGTTCAACGAATAACAGACGGCTGATCATGCAATTTCCCGAATCCTGGCTGCGTACGCTGGTCAATCCTCCGATCGCAACCGATGAACTCGCGCACCGGCTCACCATGGCCGGCCTGGAAGTCGAAGAGACCGCGCCCGCCGCACCGGCGTTCACGGGCGTGGTCGTGGCGCACATCGTCGAAATCGCCCCACACCCTGACGCCGACAAGCTGCGCGTCTGCCAGGTGGACGACGGCTCGGGCGAGCGTCTGCAGATCGTGTGCGGCGCGCCGAACGCCGCGGCCGGCCTTAAGGTGCCGCTCGCCCGCGTGGGCGCGGAACTGCCCGGCGGCATGAAGATCGGCGTTGCCAAGATGCGCGGCGTCCAGTCGTCCGGCATGCTGTGCTCGGCCCGCGAGCTGGGCCTGTCGCAGGACCATGCAGGCCTGCTGGAATTGCCGGCGGACATGGTTCCGGGCCAGTCCATCCGGGAAGCCCTGGACCTGGACGACACGCTCTTCACGCTCAAGCTCACGCCCAATCGCGCCGACTGCCTGTCGATCCTGGGCGTGGCGCGCGAAGTGGCCGCGTTGACCGGCGTGCCGCTGTCGGTTCCCACCGCAGCCGCCGTGCCCGTCACCCTGGATGAGCGCCTGCCCGTCAAGATCGAGGCCCCTGACCTCTGCGGCCGCTTTGGCGGCCGCGTCATCCGCGGCGTCAACGCCCGCGCCGCGACGCCCGGGTGGATGAAGACGCGCCTGGAGCGCGCCGGCCAACGCTCGCTGTCGGCGCTGGTGGACATCTCCAACTATGTGATGCTCGAACTGGGCCGCCCGTCGCACGTCTTCGATCTGGACAAGATCGGCGGCGACATCAGCGTGCGCTGGGCGCGCGAAGGCGAAACGCTCGAACTGCTCAACGGCCAGACCGTCACGCTGGACCCGAAGGTCGGCGTGGTCGTTGCTGGCGAGCAGGTCGAAAGCCTGGCCGGCATCATGGGCGGCGAAGCCACCTCCGTGACGCTGGACACGCAGAACATCTATCTCGAAGCCGCGTTCTGGTGGCCGCAAGCCATTGCCGGCCGCGCGCGCCGCTTCAAGTTCAGCTCGGAAGCCAGCCACCGCTTCGAGCGCGGCGTGGACTACGCCAGCATTCCCGAGCATCTGGAATTCATCACCCGCCTCATCGTCGACATTTGCGGCGGACAGGTGGGGCCCATCGACGATCAGATCGTCAATCTGCCCCAGCGTCCGCCGGTGCGCATGCGCCTGGCGCGCTGCCATCGCGTTCTGGGCGTGCCGGTCACGCGCGAACAGGTCGCCACGATCTTCGGCAGCCTGGGCCTGGAGTACGCGGTCGAGGGAGACGATTTCATCGTCAACCCGCCGTCGTACCGCTTCGATCTGGAAATCGAGGAAGACCTGATCGAAGAAGTGGCGCGCATCTACGGCTTCGAAAGCATCCCCGACGTGCCGCCCATGGCGCGCGCCAAGATGTTCTCGCAACCCGAGGTGCGCCGCGGCGCGCATGCGCTGCGTCGCCTGACTGCCGCGCAGGACTACCAGGAAGTCGTCAACTACAGCTTCGTGGAAGCGGATTGGGAACGCGACTACGCCGGCAACGACAATCCGGTGCGCCTGGTCAACCCCATCGCCAGCCATCTGTCGGTCATGCGTTCCAGCCTGATCGGCGGGCTGGTGGCCAATATCCGCCACAACGCCAACCGCAAGCAATCGCGCGTGCGCCTGTTCGAGCTGGGCCGCGTGTTCATGCGCGACGCGTCGGCCCAGGATGGTCCGCTGGAAGTGGCGGGCGTGCGCCAGCCCATGAAGCTCGCAGGCGCGGCCTGGGGCCCGGCGGCTGAAGAGCAGTGGGGCGTGCCCACGCGCCAGGTGGACTTCTTTGACGTGAAGATGGACGTGGAGTCGCTGTTCGGCGCCCGTGGCCGTCGCCTGCGTTTCGAAGCGGCTTCGCATCCGGCGCTGCACCCCGGTCGTGGCGCGCGCGTCATGCTGGACGGCAAGGAAGTCGGCTGGATCGGCGAACTCCATCCGCGCTGGGCGCAGCAGGCCGACCTGGCGCATGCGCCGGTGGTCTTCGAGCTGGACGTGGAGGCGCTGTCGGAAGGCGAACTGCCGCAGGTGCGCGAACTCTCGCGCCAGCCCGTGGTGGTGCGCGATCTGGCGTTGTGGGTGGACGAACACGTGACGGTCCAATCCATGCTGGACACCGTTGCCGCAGCCGTCAAGGGCGATGCGCAACTGGCGGTCGTGCAGGATGCGCGCGTGTTCGACGTGTGGCGCGACAAGGCCCAGGGCAGCGAGCCCGTCGCCGAGAAAAGCCTTGCTTTCCGTTTCTGGCTACAGGACACTGAAGTCACATTGGACGAAGCCCGCGTGGCGGATTGCCTGGCGCGCATCAAGGATGCCTTGGTCGCTGCGCACGGCGCGCGCCAGCGTGCCTGAACCAAGGGGACCAGTATGCTTGCCGAGCAACGCACCCTCACCAAGGCCGAGCTGGCCGAACTGCTCTTCGAGCGGGTCGGCCTGAACAAGCGCGAGGCCAAGGACATCGTCGATACGTTCTTCGAGGAAATCCGCGACGCCCTGGCGCGCGGAGATTCCGTGAAGCTGTCGGGTTTTGGCAATTTCCAGGTGCGCGACAAACCGCCGCGCCCAGGCCGCAATCCGAAGACCGGAGAGACCATTCCCATCGCCGCGCGGCGCGTGGTTACGTTCCACGCCAGCCAGAAACTCAAGAGCGTGGTTGAGCAGGCGGTCCCCGCAGCGCCCGACGCCGCGGAGTGATACGCTTTGTCGGTAATTGTTATCGGCGCCCCACGTTGCGCGCGCATAAAATCCGCTTATGACACGTACTGAATCCACCGTTACCTTACCGCCCATTCCCGCCAAGCGTTACTTCACCATCGGCGAAGTCAGCGACCTGTGTGGCGTCAAGCCTCATGTATTGCGGTACTGGGAACAGGAATTCACGCAGCTCAAGCCCGTGAAGCGCCGCGGCAACCGCCGCTATTACCAGCACCACGAAGTGCTGCTGATCCGCCGCATCCGCTCCTTGCTCTACGAGCAAGGCTTCACGATCAGCGGCGCGCGCAATCGCCTGGGCGACGCGCGCGACGTGCCGCACGACCAGGACGCCGCCGTGCGCCTGTCGGGCACCGAGATCCAGTCGCTGCGCAGCGAACTCACCAACGTGTCCGCGATGCTCGCCGAGGCGCTGGGCAATCCGGCGGCCGCGCCGGCGTCTGCCGCAACCGCAACGCAAGCGGCTCCCGCCGCGTGACGCGCGCGCAGCGCAAGCGCGTCATTTGATATTCCAAGATTGATCGCAGTATCCGCAACGCGCGCTGGCCCTTATGGCGGCGCGCGTTGCCATCTTTAGTACCTATCGTCTCGCGCGCGCTGGTTCGCCAGGAATGGCTCGGCATGCGGCGAGGCGAAGCAAAAAAATTTCGAGTATTCAGCTTTTTTTTGCACCAATGCGTGCAAACATTTTTTAGTTCTGCTATACTCTTTTTCTTTCGGGGCGTAGCGCAGCCTGGTAGCGCACTTGCATGGGGTGCAAGGGGTCGCGAGTTCGAATCCCGCCGTCCCGACCAGCAGTTCCAAGGCCGTTAGTGAGTGATCTCACTAACGGCCTTTCTCATTTCCGGGCCTTTCTCATTTCCGTGCCAATCTCATTCTGGCACCGCGCATGCATGACCCATGCAGCCGAGCGCGTTAATCCACCGATTGCTGCAGCACTCTGCGTCGATGCAATTCAGCAAGCCGCGCGGCGGTTTCTTCGCGCCAGCCGGCTTCCCAGGAGGCCAGCCTGGCGCGCCATGTGGGTAGGGGTTCGCCGGTGTGGTCCGGCATGTTCATCGCCTTCATGAGGGGACAAGCCGAAAGCGGTACGCCATATCTGGCGGCTTCCTGGCCGGCTCTGTGGATTGGGTCATCCATTTCGCGCCTCCTGGGGGGATAGGTCCTAAGCCAAAAGATGAGCGCGATCGCCATCCAAGTCCAGAAAAGTTACGCGAAGAAATAGCGGGATGGATCAGTCCGGATCAGTCCGATCCGTTCCATCAGGCGCGTCATGCCTGCCTTACAGCGCCCTCACGCCTGCCCGATGCTTGCCTCATCCTTCGCAAGTTCGAAAGTTTCTGATGGAGGTCGATGACTGCCCCGCCTAAGCTGGCAGCCTCTGCGCGACAACGCGCCGCTGGTAACGGGGTCGGGATGATAGGACTGCTGTGGAGATGGATCCGGGAAGGCACGCATCAGGTGGACGGCGGCTTCTACTTGCGGGAGTACCCCGACGTCGCCCGTTCGCCGATATCGCCGGATCATCATTACGTGCGCCACGGTGCGCTGGAAGGGCGCGTGCCGAATGAGCGGGTCAAGGTCGTGCGTCTGTACGGATTCTGGAGAGGGCGCTGGAAGCGACTGACGGGTGGCCGCGATCACGCGCTGACGGGGTGTTTCGGGGAGCACGCATGCCGCGGTATGCAATGCGCTGTGCAAGCGAAAGGTCCCATGGCGCACGGCGGCCTTGGCGAGCGCACCGCGCGGACCACGGGCGGCATTCTGCGGGAAGAATGAGTCGGCCGGTGGTTCAATTGCACAGGCGCGCCAAGGCGCGCGATTCGTAGCGGCACCGGCCCTCCGGCAACGGCTTGCCGGCGCCGCAGGCCTCACGCCATCCGGCTTCCCACGCTTGAACCTTGTTATGCCATTCGGCGATCGATTCGCCTGTGTGGCCAGGCATGGCGGCCGCGCGATAGTACGGGCAGTCCCAACAGGTCAGTCCGTCGCGGGCCGCTTGGGCGCCCAGCTTTTGAATGTCTTCGCGTTGCATCGCAATCTCCTCCAAAGTGGAGGCTCGGGACGCAAAGTATTCCGCAGACCCCTGCGGTTTTCAATAGTGACGGCGCACCACATGCTCCAGTGCCGGCGTCACTTCTGGGCGCTCGCCGGCTTCGGCGTGCGCCGTGGCGCGCGAGGCGCTTCGCACTTCAACGCCGTCGCATAGGCTGTTATGCGCGAAATTTCTCGCGACTGTGCCTGTTGCGCGCATGCCGCGACACGCACAATCTTCGCTCCCCGCCCGGACCGGGCGGATCTGGAGGACGCCTGTATGCGCTACCGCTATGTCACCGCCGATGTGTTCACTGGCCATGCTTATCTTGGCAACCCGCTGGCCGTCGTGCTCGATGCCCAGGGGCTCGATGCAAGCCAGATGCAGCGGATCGCACGTGAATTCAATTATTCGGAAACCAGTTTTGTAATGCCCGCTCGCGATCCGGCCCATACGGCGCGGGTGCGCATCTTTACGCCGGATCGCGAGGTGCCGTTTGCCGGTCATCCGAACGTCGGCACGGCCGTGGTGCTGGCGCGCGAGCAGATTGCGGCGGGGCGGCCAGCGCCGCAAGCGTTCGTGTTCGAAGAGGAGGCCGGCCTGGTGCGTATTGCGCTGGTTTACGGCGAGCGCGGTCTGCAGGGCGCGCAACTGCTTGCGCCGCAGCCGTTGTCCCGCGTCAGCGAGGCGCCGGTGGATGCGGTGGCGCGCGCGCTACGGCTGGCGCCCGCCGACATCGCGGTGTCCGAACACGCGCCCATGGTGGTATCGGTCGGCTTGCCGTTTCTCGTCGTGCAGCTTGCCAGCCGCGAGGCCTTGCGGCGGGCGGCGCCGGATTCTGGCGGCTATGCAGCCTTGATGCCGCAGCTCGGCGCCAAGTCGATTTATGCGTACACGACCGATACGGCCGGCGACACGACGGACGCGCCCACCGATATCCAGGCGCGCATGTTGACCGGCCGGATGACCGAGGATCCCGCCACGGGCAGTGCGACGGCTGCGGTCACGGCGCTGCGGGCATTGATCGCGGGCAAGGGCGACTTGCGCTTGCGTGTGGGGCAGGGCGTGGACATGGGGCGCGCCAGCCTGTTGCTGGCCGAGGCGCAGCCGCGGGACGACGGTGTATGGGCCAAGGTGGCGGGGCAGGCGGTGGTGGTGATGGAAGGCACGCTGCCCGCGCCGGCCGGTCATTGACGGGCACACCGCCGCCACACGCGACGTAGCGTGCCGGCTGGCGTCTCGTGTATGCTCTGACGCATGAACGCATCGCCAGCCGCTGCCGCATGCCGCGCAGATTTTCGACGAATCACTCGACGTCTACGTTGAGTGGTCAGTCGCGTTCGGGCGCCGTTCTTGCGGCGCTCTTCCCAGAAGGCCACGATATCCTCGTGGCCTTTTGTTTGCAGGGTCGACCCCCGCCCGAGGCGTATCGCAAGGTCTTCGCTTTTCCAGAGAAAGGAATCAAGCATGACCCTTCAAGACCTCGCCATCCGGCCTTTCCATCCGTCCGACGAGACGGCGATCATTGCGTTGTGGCACGCCTGCGGATTGACGCGGCCGTGGAACGATCCTCGCAAGGACGTTGCGCGCAAGCTTTCGGTCCAGTCCGATCTGTTCCTGGTCGGCACGGTGGATGGCGTCATCGTCGCAACGCTGATGGGCGGCTATGACGGTCATCGTGGGTGGATCAACTATCTGGCGGTGTCGCCCGCGCATCGGCGGCGCAATTACGCCACGGCGCTGATGCGCGCGGTGGAGCGCAAGTTGTTGGCGATGGGGTGTCCGAAGATCAATCTGCTGATCCGCTCGGAGAATGTGGCGGTCAAACGTTTCTACGACAGCCTGGGCTTTGAGCAGGATGCGGTGATCAGCATGGGAAAGCGTTTGATTCCGGATCGTTGAACGCCGTGGCGGACGCACCGGCGCGGCGCCGATGGAGGTCCGCTTCGGGACGCGGCTGCGGTCGCGCTCCTTGATGGAGCGCCACCGCGCCGCGTCCCTGGGAATGCGTCAGATCGCTTGCGTCAAATACACGGCCTCGCGGCCGACGATGGGCATGCGCGTGGGCATGAAGATCGTGCACTGGTCGCACGGCGAGCGGATTTCCTCGGCGCCGTTCATGGCGATCAGTTCGCCCTTGTCGAACGTTTCGAAGCCGATGACGGGGCGCGTGAAGGCGAAGTCTTCAGACTTCACCATGTGGACCTCCAGCAGGCGATAGCGCTGCGGGATGGGCGGCGGCGCGGCGTCGGCCGGCGTATCGATGAGACCCAGGTGTGCCAGGAACCGCATCGTCACGTCGGTCGCCAGTTCGGCTGCGGAGCGGGCGAAATGCTGCCCGCATTCCACGACGAGCGCGCCGCCGCTGTCCGACATGGGGTCGCCGTGGTGGCCATAGCCCATGACGCCGGTGCCGGGAAACTTGTCCTGCGGCATGACCAGATGCACCTGTGGCGCGCCCACTGCGGCGGCCAGGGCGGTGTTGCGATCCATTTCGTTGTAGACCCAGAATGGCTGCACGGGCGCGCGGGTGGAGTGGATATCCAGCACGAAGTCGGCGGCGTCCAGCACGGGGCGCATTTCGCGGGCGCGGCGCAATTCCGGGCTGTCTTCTGGGCCGTCGAGCATGGCTGCGGACCAGATGCGGTTCAGGTTGTGGACGAGCTGGCGATTGTCGTACGGCCTGTCGATGTCGAAGGCCTCGTAGGCTTCCACATGCGCAAAGCTGACCGTCAGCGTGCCGATCTTCGGACGCACGCCGGTGTCCAGCAAATGCGTGGCGGCCACCATGCCGCAGATCTCGTTGCCATGGGTGATGGCGTTGATCAGCACATGCGGGCCGGGCTTGCCGGAATCGAAGCGATGGACGTACGGTATGCCGGTGTTGCCCTCGCGGTAGGCGGACAGGTCGCGAGGCAGGATCTCCAAGGGAGCGGTGTCAGGTTCGAAGGCGGATTTGTTCATGGGTGTCATGGGCTGTTTAAGCGTGGGCCGACGCGATCGCCTGTCAGGAAAATGGGGCGGGCGCCCGGACATTATGGCCGCGATCCGCTGGTTCGTCCGGACGGCTGGAAAAAAACGATAAGCATTGCCATGCGTTGACGATTGCGCCGAGCGTCGATTGCCCAGGTTGCGACGCCAGAATAATCGCCAGAAAAAAATGTGCGGCACCCCTGAAAATAGCCTTGTTTTCAGACTATTTTGCAGTATTCAAGATGCGACGATACTACCCCCATTAGTATGGTTTAACCCCTTGAAAACAGTGCTTTGCAAGCCAGTTTGTTTTTGGCATATTGCGGCCGGGCAAGCAGATTTTCACAGGTGCAGAATGGGCGGGTGGCCGCAGCGTCATATCAACGGGTTTCAAGTGGAGTGCGAAGTCGTCAACCTGAATCCCGGTGTATTGGCCATTGAAATAACCGTCAGCCGCAATGGCGACGGAGCGGGTCGGCAGCGTTGGTCGTTGCCGCGGTTCGTGACGTTCAATGATCCCGCGGTCGCGCGCCGGCACGCGGAACTGGTGCTGTCGGGCATCGTGTCGGTGGACGAATTTACTGGCGAGCCTCGCTACGGCATTCTGTAGAGCCGCATATCCGCCGCTAGTTTTTTGTTTCGTTTATCACATTCGTGTGTCTTGTCGGATGAGGAATGACCGGTAAAGTTGTCACTGGACGACAACAAAGGAGAGTTCCATGTTCGACACTTTTCCTGCTCTGCGCCGTACCGGCATGGCAATCACGCTGGGCGCCGCGGGCCTGCTGTTTGCGGGATGTACAACGACCACGCCGTCCAAGTCGCCGGCCGCCTCGACGGCCGAGCAGCGGCAGTCGCTGAACAGCGCGGCCAATGCGACCCTCACCAAACTGTATGAAGCTTCGCCGCAGTCCAAGGATCTGGTGGCCCGGGCCAAGGGTGTGCTGGTGTTCCCGGATGTCTTGAGCGGCAGCTTTATTGTCGGGGCTGAGCATGGCAAGGGTGTGCTGCGCGTGAATGGCGCGAACGCGGGCTACTACAGCACGACCGCGGGCTCGATCGGCTTCCAGGCCGGCGCGCAGTCCAAGGCGATGGTCCTGCTGTTCATGACGGACGACGCGCTGAACAAATTCCGCAACAGCAGCGGCTGGACGGTTGGCGCCGATGCCACGGTGGCGGTGGTCAATATTGGCGCTAACGGCCGTATCGACACCAACACGGCGCAGCAGCCGGTGGTCGGATTCGTGATGAACAATGGCGGCCTGATGGCGGGCGTGTCGCTGGCGGGCACCAAGATCTCGAAGCTCGAACCCTGATCGGCCCAGTGCCAGTAAAAACGCCGCGGACGATTATGTCCGCGGCGTTTTTTTTTGCGAGGCAGGAGGGCACTGCCTCGCCGGATTGTGCCGGCCGGTCAGCCGATCACGCCGTCGCTGCTTTTGCGGATGGCTGCTTCGCGATCGATCTCGGCTTGTTCGATCTTCGGATCCAGGCCGCGCCAGCGAACGATGTGGCCGCGCTCTTCCTCGGGCTCCCAGCCCAGCATGCCGTAGCGCGTGATTTCAGTTTCGCCCGTGGCGAACTCCACTTCAAAGTAACCCTGACGATCGGGTAGCGTACTGCCGGGGAACCATTCGGTTTCGGGCATGGTTTGCTCCTTGCTAAGCGATGGGAGGGATGCTGGCGCCGATCAGGACAAGCCGGCGCCAGGCGCATTCATTGTGGGCTTGCGGCCGCGATCCCGCAAGTGCTGGATGGGCGCCGATGCGGTGTCAGGCAAGCGGTACGGCAGTGGTGTAGAGAACCTGCTTGAGCGCAAAGCTGGAGCGTATGCTTGCCACGCCCGGGATGCGCGTAATGTGCTCGACGATCAGGCGTTCGAGCGCGTCGACGTCCGGCACCAGGGCGCGGATCAGGTAGTCCGCGTCGCCCGACATCAGGTAGCACTCCATGATCTCGGGCAGCACTGCGATTTCGCGTTCAAACACGTCCAGCGCCGCCTTGCGTTGTTTGTCGAGCGAGATCTGGATGAAGACGTTGACTTTGAGGCCCAACTTGCGGGCGTTCAGCAGCGTGACGCGCCGATGGATGAGGCCCTCGGTCTCCAGGCGCCGCACGCGCGCCAGGCAGGGGGAGGCGGACAGGTTCACGCGCGCGGCCAGCTCCACGTTCGTGAGCCGGGCGTCGCGTTGAAGTTCATTCAGGATGCGGATGTCGGTGGCATCCAGGTTGATTTCCGGCATAAGTCACCTAGCGATGGCGGGTTTGCAGTGTATCTGTGCTGAGTATGCCGTCTCTTGGGCTGGAAAGCAGTGAAAAATGCTGGGGTTTACCCTATAGACTTTGCTGTCGTTCGGCCATGGGGCCGAAATGCAGAATAAGTAGCGGTAGGTCCAGTCGGTATGAGTCAGCCAAGCAGTCTTCGCACGTTCTTGCCGCTTGCCGGCGCGGTTGCCATCTGGGGTGGAAACTGGCCCGTCATGAAATTGGGCCTGGCGCACATGAGTCCGCTGTGGCTGGCCGCCAGCCGGTTCGGATCAGCCGCGCTGATCAGCGTGCTGGTGCTCGGGATGCTGGGACGCCTGCGCCTGCCGACACGCCAGGAATGGCCGTTGGTGGCTGGCGTTGCGTTGCTGCAGATGGGCGCCTTCACGGCGCTGGCGTTGTGGGCGCTGCAGTATGTGGCGCCGGGACGCGCATCGGTCATTGCCTATGCGACGTCCATCTGGGTGATTCCGCTGTCGTCGTTGGTCCTGAAGGAGCGCTTGTCGATCGGACAATGGCTTGCGACGGCGCTGAGCTATGCGGGTATCGGCGTCATCGTGGCGCCGGCCTTCAGTCCTTGGCAGGCGCATACCGTCATCGGTCTGGCCATGTTGCTGGGCGCCTCGTTTGCGTGGGCCTGCAACATCATCCAGTTGCGCGCCAACCGCCACGTTCGGCTGGGTGCGGACATGATTCCGTGGCAGACCGCGATGGCCACGATACCGCTGGCCGCGCTGGCATGGATGCGCGACGGTGCGCCCACGTTTCTGGGCGACGCGCAGGCCTGGCCGCTGATCCTGTATACCGGACCGCTAGCCACCGCGTTGACGTTCATCGTCGTGCTGGGCATGACGCAAAAACTCGCGCCGGCCGCGACGTCCATCGCGATGCTTTGTGTGCCGGTGATCGGATTGATCGTGTCGTCCGTCGTTTTCCACGAGCGCATCTCGCCCGATCTGGCCCTTGGCCTTGCGCTGATCGCGGCGAGCGTGGCGGCTTCGGCATTGGCCGCGCGGCTGCGGCGTCCGCTGGCGCTGCGGGTTTCGTAGAAGGCTCTAGAATGGCGTGCGCCGCAATGGTGCCGGCACTTCACGCGCAAAGCGCAGCGGATATGGATTCCTTATACATTGTGGTCGCGGTGGGCGCCATGGCGGCCGGCTTTGTTCAGGGCTTGTCGGGCTTCGGCTTCGGCATGGTGGCCATGTCGTTCTGGGCCTGGACCATTGACCCGCGGCTCGCGGCGGCGATGGCCGTCTTCGGCGCGCTGACCGGCCAGTTGCTGGCGGCGTTCACCGTGCGCCGCGGTTTTGCGGCGGCCCACCTGCTGCCGTTCGTCGTGGGGGGATTGCTGGGCATTCCGCTGGGCGTGAAGGTGCTGCCGCATCTGGATCCATTGGTGTTCAAAGCCTTTATCGGCGGGCTGCTCGCAATCTGGTGTCCGATCATGCTGTTTGCGGCGCGCATCCCGCGCATCACGGTGGGCGGCAAGGTGGCCGATGGCGTCGCGGGCGCGATCGGCGGGGTCATGGGCGGGCTTGGTGGTTTCACGGGCGTCATCCCGACCTTGTGGTGCACCTTGCGCGGGTTCGATCGAGACGTGCAGCGCGCGGTGATCCAGAACTTCAATTTGTCGATGCTGATGGTGACGATGGCGGGCTATGTGCTGACCGGCGTGGTGACGCGCGACATGCTGCCCCTGTTTGCGTTGATCGTTCCCGCGATGCTGTTGCCCACGTTGTGGGGCACGCGTGTCTATGTCGGCATCAGCGACGTCACCTTTCGCCGCGTCGTGCTCGGCCTGTTGACGTTGTCGGGCGTTGCGCTGCTCGCCGCTTCCGTGCCGAAGCTGCTGGCCTGACGGCGAGCCCTATGCCGGCGGGCGGTGGCGGCCGGCATGCTATCGTTGAGCCATTCAAGAGAGAACCACGCATGGCATTGCATCGTTTCGAAAAGGGCGAACTTGGACACTGGCTGCGCGTCGTGGCCGACAACAACGAGCCCGGCGCGGTCCAGACCGACGTGCCCGCGCACGTCGCCCAGGCGCTGGAAACCCTGCGCTGCATCGAATCCGGCGCCGACGGGCGTTGGGTCATCACGGACAAAGGCAGGCTGTCGCTGCGCATGGAAGAGCCCGGCGCCATCCATTTGCGCTAGGCCATTTTTTTCGTCGCGCGCCCCGATCAGACCAGGCTTGCGCCATTCGCGTTGATTCCCTCGGCCGAGGGGACGCCGATGATTACGGCATAGTTGCGAATGTTTTCGCGGTATTTCGCCCGACATGCCGTCTTCCCGAGGTCACCGGGAAATTCTTGAGACGGAATGTGCGAATTGACATCTTTCGGACGTATCCGGCCCCGCGCCGCGCCGGTAAGATGAACTTGCGTGACGGTTGCGGGTCTATTCATTTGCGCGGGAACATTTGTTCTGGCGCAGCGTCACGCGTGGTTCGCGCGTATAAGTAACCGACTGGGAGGTAGCACATGCAGCATCGTGACCAGGAAGTACTGATCGACGTTTCCACAGCGGCCATGGACACCGGCGGATATGGCGTATTGCTGACGGTAACGGCCGAGGGCGGCACCGAAGTGGATGCCGCATTTTCCCACTTGGGTAACTGCGCTTCGTTGGACGAAGCACGTGATCGCGCGGAAATCTTCGCGCAAAACTGGGTAGAGGAAAATATCTTCCGATAGGGCTTCGGCCCTGGAAGGAGCTGGCCGGCACAACCGGTCTGTGCGCGCATGAAACCTTGGTGGACTCTCAGAGAATGGCGACGACGATTTCGGTTATCGTTGCTGCTCCAAAACATGGGGCCCGCACCGGGTTCGCGACGTTCCAAAATGGCTGCCGCACAGACCAACTCCTCACTAGCGGACGATATCCGCGCGCTGCGCGAGCATTATGATGCGGTGGTGTTGCCCATGTGGCTGGACCGCGGTTTCAACGACATGCTCGGCCTGCCTTTCGAATCATTGGATGGCGCTGGCGGTCAGCCATTGGCGCCGGTGCGTTATCGCGCGATGGCCTGTGCGCGCCAGTTGTATGTCTTTTCGCAGGCCCCGGGCATGGCGGCCGCGCAGCATGCCGACCGCCTCTTTGAATCCTTGACGTGCGTGTTTCACGATACGCATGGCGGCTGGCGCTACAGCGTGGACGCGCAGGCGCGTCCGCTGGACGACACGCAGGATCTCTATACGCACGCGTTCATCGTGCTGGCGTGCGCGGCGTATTTTCAACGCAGCCGCAATGCGCAGGCGCGCAAGCTCATGCTTGCGACGGCGCACACGATCGAAGCGCGATTCAAGACCGCCGATTCGCTGTACCACGCGGCGCTCAGTGCGGACTTTTCCCGGCCGCTGAAACCCCCCGCGCAAAATCCCATGATGCATCTGACCGAAGCCTACCTGGCGGCGGCGCAGGTCGCCGAGCCGGCGTTGTTCGCGCAACATCTGCGCGAGCTGGCGCAGGGCATCAGCCAGCGCTTCGTGCATGCGCCGACGCAGTGCGTGGCCGAATCGTTGCAGGGCAGCGTGGATAACCGTCTTGAGCCGGGCCATCAGTTCGAATGGCTGTCGCTCGTGCAGGACGCCGCGCAGGTGTTCGAAGGCCTGGATCTGGCCGAATCGCTGCCGCGCGCCGTGCAATGGTCCAGGGATCATGGCGTGGATGGTGGCGGCGTGAAGGCGGCGCTGGACGAGTCCGGCGCGGTGGTGGACGACACGCGTCGCATCTGGGCGCAGACCGAGTATCTGCGGGTGTTGGCCGTCATGGGCGACTTGGGCGCGTTGCAGCCGGCCCTGGCCGCGTTTCGCGCCCGGTTCCTGCACCCCGGCGGGTGGTACGAGTGTCTGGACGCCAAGGGCGCGGTGACGCGGACCGACATGCCGTCGACGTCCCCCTACCATCTGGCAACCTGCCTGGCGGCGTTACAAAACGTTGTATCTTGATCACGTTAACAATTTTTGTTCGCCTGTGAAGTGTTTTTAATAGAAAGACATTGGTGAAATCCCTTACAATTTGCTAACACTGTTTGTGGGGAAGCATCAATGAGCGTTATGTGCTTGGCTTGCCAACGCATTAACCCGGGACTTGCAGGCGTCGCGCCGCATTCGCACCTGGGACATCAAGGATTTACCAACCCAACGCAGAAGGGACGGGAGGAAAGCCGCGAAGACCACTTCCGCTGCCTGAACTGCGGCGCCAAATGGCTGCGCGAAACCGACAAATGGGGCGTGGACCTGGGCTTCAAGCTCGCGCCCTGAACGTTCCCACTGCCACTCGCACGACACGGGCCCCAATCGGGGCCCGTTGCATTTTGGGCGATCCGCGCGTGGTGACCGGGGCCAGCGCCACCGGTTGGGGCGACCCCGGCCCGCCCCTCAGGCGGGCGCGCCGGCCGCCACGACGTCGGGATCGAGGCTGGCGGTTTCCAGCAGCCATTGCCGAAAACAGGCGAGCGCATAGTGATCGCGCCGCTGCGCTGGCGCGCACAGGTGGTAGCCGCGGTCGATGCGGATGGCCAGTTCGGGGAAGGGTGCGGCGACCCGGCCGGCCAGCAGTTCGTCGCGCACCAGGCAGCGCTGCAGCACCGCAATGCCCATGTCGGCCATGACGGCGCGTATCAGGATGGACACCTGGTCAAACCCGTTCGACAACGCGACGTTGCCGCGCGGAACGCCGGCCGCGGCGAACCATTGCGCCCAGTTGTCCATGCCGTTGGTGTGGTACAGCAGCGGCTCGCCCAGCAGGCCTTGCGGCGTGGCCCACTGGCCCCGCGCCTGACGCGCCGCCAGGCGGCCTGGATGGCAGATCACCACCATCTCGCGTCCGATCACGTAATCGGCCTGCCAGCCGGGCCATTGGGCCGGCGTGCCCGACAGGATGCTTGCGTCCGGCGTGGCGCCGGAGAAGTCCTCGTTGCGGCGGTAGGCGGAGAAACCGAGCTGGATGTCCGGGTGGCGCTGGTGGAAGTCCGGCAGGCGCGGGACGAGCCAGGCGCTGGCCAGCGTGGGCACGGACGACAGGGTCAGGCGCAGGCGCCGGTCGTCGGCGCGCAGCCCGGCGCTCAGCGCCTCGATGGCTTGCAAGGGCGATTGCGCGCCGTCGTAGAGCTTGCGGCCGGTCTCGGTCAGGGTGAGACCGTGGGCGTTGCGGTGCATGAGGGGCTGGCCGAAATGCGCTTCCAGACGGGAGATGGCGCGGCTGATGGCGCCCTGCGTCACGCACAGCACCTGGGCCGCCTGGGTGAAGCTGCCCAGCCGCGCCGCCGTCACGAAGGCGTGCAGCTCGGACATGGACGGCGAGTGCAGCCGCATTGAGCATGACCTTTGGTAATGAAGGAGTGCAATATAGTCGTTTGAAAGGGGATCGTAAAGTTCGGACACTGGCGGCCTTCAGAACAACAACCTCAGGAGTCGCCACATGTCACGCCGTCTTTTTGGCCGGTCCGCGCGCTTTGCGCTCGCCGGCATGTTTGCCACGCTGTCCTTCGCCGGTATCGCGCAGGCCGCCGATTACCCCGCCCGTCCCATCAAGCTGGTGGTGCCGTTCGCCGCCGGCGGCTCGACGGACATCGTCGCGCGCCTGGTGGCCGAATACGCCGGCCGCGACCTGAAGCAGACCATCGTGGTCGAGAACAAGGCCGGCGCCGGCGGTTCGCTGGGCATGGAACAAGTTGCCCGCGCGACGCCGGACGGCTACACGATCGGCATGGCGACCATGAGCACGCACGGCTCGAATCCGGCCGTGTTCCGCAAGATGAACTACGACCCAGTCAAGGACTTCGTGCCGGTGGCCAATGTGCTGGCCGTCCCGAGCATCTTCGCGATCAATCCGAACGTGCCGGCCAAGAACATGGCGGAGTTTGTCGCGCTGGCCAAGAGCGCGCCGGAACGCTACAGCTTTGCGTCGCCGGGCGTGGGATCGCTGGGCCATGTGAATATCGAGAACTTTATGATGCTGTCCGGCATCAAGCTGCTGCACGTGCCTTATCGCGGCGCCGGCCCGGCCTTGAACGACGTGATGGGCGGGCAGGTGGACGCGATCACGGACAACCTGTCGTCGACGCTGCCGCAGGTGCTGGGCGGCAAGCTGCGTCCGCTGGCGGTGCTGGGCGCCGAGCGCTCGCCGCTGCTGCCCGACGTGCCGACCTATATCGAGCTGGGGTATCCCGACATGGGCACCGGCGGCTGGTTCGGCCTGGTGGCGCCGGCCGGCACGCCGCAAGCCGTGGTGGAGCGCCTGAACAAGGCCGTGCGCGCGGCGATGGACAATCCGGAGTTCCGCAAGAAGGCCGAGGAGGTGGGTGGTACGCTGATGCCCACGACGCCTCAGGAATTCCAGGTGCAGATCGACCAGGCCCTGGCCCGCTACGCAAAAGTGGCCAAGGCCGCCGACATCAAGGCTGACTGACGATGACGACCGCCGACTTCCCCGCAGTTTCCGTGCATGAACCGACTGGACCGGCGTTGCCGCTGGTCTGCGACTCGCCGCATAGCGGCGAGCGCTATCCCGAGGATTTCGGGGCGGCGGCGACGCTTGCGCAATTGCGCCAGGGCGAGGACACGCACGTGGACGCGTTGTGGTCGGCGGCGCCGGCGCTGGGCGCCACGCTGATCGCGGCAAATTTCCCGCGGGTCTACATCGATCCGAACCGCACCCTGCAGGACCTGGATCCGGAACTGCTGGCCGAACCCTGGCCCGAGCCGCTGGATCCCGGCGAGAAGACGCGCCTGGGCAAGGGCCTGATCTGGCGCCGCATGGACAAGGCGACGCCGATCTACGACCGCCGGCTCACGCTGGCGCAGGTGCGCCACCGCATCCAGGCGTACTACGAGCCCTATCACGCCGCGCTGGCGGGGGCGATCCGGCAGGTCGAGCAGCGCTTTGGCGCGGTCTGGCACTTGAACCTGCATTCCATGCCCAATGACGCCTACGAGCGGCTGGGCCGCCAGAGCGAACACCCGCTGGCCGATTTCGTGCTGGGCGATCGCGACGGCACCACGTGCGAGCCGGAGTTCATCGCGCTGATCGAGACGGCGCTGCGCGACAAGGGCTACACCGTGGCCCGCAACGATCCCTACAAAGGCGTGCAACTGATCGCGCAGATCGGCCAGCCGGCGCGCAACCGGCACAGCCTGCAGGTCGAGATCCGCCGTCCGCTTTACATGGACGAGGCGACGCGCGAACGCAATGCGGGCTTCGAGTCGCTGCGCGCGGACCTGTCGCAGGTGCTGGAGCAGGTGGCGGCCTACGTGCGCGTGCGCGCGCAGGCCGCAGCGTCGACAAAATAGAATCGACTGCGCACCGGCGCGTGGGCCGGATGGGTTTCCCCGTTTAAGTTTTCTGGCGGCGGGCCGTTGTGGATCGTGTCGGTGCGTCCGCACGTATGCGCCCAAGGAAACCGGAATGTCCGAGAAGATCATCAGTGGATTTTCAGTGGTCGCGTACGCGACGCAACCTGAGGGGCGCATCCCGCCGCGCGCGTTTCTCGAAACGCGTCGCCTGCCCGTGAAAGGCGCCGCGGCGGCTGACGCAACGGCCGAAGGCGCGGAACCGGACGCGGCACAGGCCCCGCCGGAGCCCCAGAGCCAGGCTTTCGAGATCTTTCTTAGCCGGCGCTTTCGCAGCACGATCGAAGCCATGTCCGCGGCGCGCAACGCGCTGGACCGCGTGAAGTCCGTCGATGCGGATGGCGTGCCGGACCCGCTGCCCGAGTAGCGGCCGTCGCGCCAGGACAGCGGCGCGCAGGCGAGCCGGGCCGGTGTCTGTGCCTCAGGCCAGGGCGCTTCAGACCAGGCGCCTCAGACCAGGGTGCTGCGCATCAGGATCTCCGTCAGCGCGCGCGTCGGTTTGTTGGGCGCCGGGGCCGAGATCACGATGAGTTCGACCTGGGGGAGGGCGGGCAGGTGCGCCGCGCCCGCCGGCGCCGACAGGCCGGCCGTCGACAGGTGCGAAGGTTGCACGGTGATGCCCAGGCCCGCGCGCGCGGCGGCCTGGCAGCCCGCGTAGCTGGTGCTGGTGCACACGATCTGCCAGCTCCGGCCGGCGCGGGCCAGCGCATCGAGCGTCAGCGTGCGGGTCACGCTGGGCTCGCGCAGCAGGATCAGCGGCAGGGGCTCGTCGGGCACGACCCGCAGGCCTTCCTTGGCCCGCCACAGCAGCGCCTCCTTGTGCAGCGTCTGGCCGCGGCGGTCGCCGCGCCGGCGCTTGCCGATCATCACGTCCAGGCGGTTGTCGTCCAGCAGCTTGTAGAGTTCGCTGGTGACGCCGATGGTCAAGTCCAGTTCGACCTCGGGATGCGCGATCCGGAACGCGGCCAGGACATCGGGCAGCGGGCCCATCGCCAGGTCGTCTGACGTGCCCAGCCGGATGCGGCCGCGCAGGCGCGGGGCGTCGAACAGGCGCTCGGCCTTTTCGTGGGCGGCCAGGATGATCTCGGCATGCACCAGCAGGCTGCGGCCATCGCTGGTCAGGGCGAGCGAATGCGTGTCGCGCTGGAAGAGGCGCCGGTTCACGGCCTGTTCGAGCTGCCGGATGTGTTCGCTGACGGTGGGCTGGGTCAGGCCGAGGCGCCGGGCGGCCTCGGTGAAGCTCGGCGCGCCGGCGGCCGCGGCAAAGGTCTGGAGCCACAGGGGATTGAGCATGGGCAGGGGCTTGTCATAGGAAATGCCGATGACAGTTAAAGTACCCAGTGGCCTTCACGATGGCAAGAGGCGCACCTATAGTGGGCGCAACTTTCTGGACATTCTCTTGCCATGCGCCGCTTCCTGCCTGACCAATTCACGCTCATCCTGATCGCCACCGTCGTATTCGCCAGTTTCTTCCCCGCCGTGGGCAAGGGCGCGACCTTCATGATGGTGGCGAGCAACGTGGCCATTTCGCTGCTGTTCTTTCTGCATGGGGCGCGGCTGTCCACGGACGCCATCGTGGCCGGCGTAAAGGACGTGCGGCTGCATGCGCTGATCCTGGCGTGCACCTTCCTGCTGTTTCCCGCGCTGGGGCTGGCCCTGCGGGCCCTGTTCCCCGGCTTGCTGGTGCCGTCGCTGTGGCTGGGCGTGCTGTTCGTCTGCACGCTGTCCTCGACCGTGCAGTCCTCGATTGCGTTCACCTCCATGGCGCGCGGCAATGTGCCGGGTGCCATCTGCGCGGCGACCGCCTCCAATCTGCTGGGCACCGTGGTGACGCCGCTGCTCGTCGCGCTGCTGCTGCATCGCCAGGGCGGCGGCCATGGGTTGGCCGATGCCGGCCGCATCCTGCTGCAACTGCTGTTGCCGTTCGCGGTGGGCAGCCTGCTGCGGCCGTGGATCGGCGCATGGGCGCAGCGCAACAGCCGCACGCTGGCCAAGGTGGATCGCAGTTCGATCCTGCTGGCGGTCTATACCGCGTTCAGCGAGGCGGTTGCGCAAGGGATCTGGCACGCGTTCCCGGCCATCGACCTGGCGACCATGGTGCTGGTGAATGCGCTGTTGCTGGGATCGGTGCTGCTGATCACGACCTGGGGCAGCCGCAAGCTGGGGCTATCCAAGGAAAACGAAATCACGCTGGTCTTCTGCGGATCGAAGAAGTCGCTGGCGTCCGGCATTCCGCTCGCCACCGTGCTGTTCGGCACGTCGCAGATGGGGGTGGTGTTGCTGCCGCTGATGCTCTATCACCAGATGCAGCTCATGGTCTGCGCGGTGCTGGCGCGGCGCTATGCCGAACGCGCCGAACCGGCGCAGGCCGCGGCGGTGGCCCGGGCGTAGGCCGCGCGCCGCCATGCGGGGTCAACCGTTGTCCGCCTCCAGGGGGCGGATCTTGCCTGCGGGCAGCCAGAACACGCTGCCGTCGCGCTCCTGCACGGCCAGGGCGGTCAGGCGCCCGTTCTTGCAGGGACCGCCCACGCACAGGCCGGTGTCGGGCTGATAGGTGGCGCCGTGGCGCGCGCACATGATGAGGTCGCCCGCGCGCGTGAAGAAGCTGCCTTCCCAATCCAGTTCGACGCCGACATGGGCGCAGCGGTTCAGGTAGCCGTGCACGCGGTCCTGGTAGCGCACGAAGAAGGCGGTGGTGCGGCCCGCGCCGTCGGTGACGGGCACCTTGACGCCCAGGCCGCCGTTGACCAGGTCGGCCGCGGCGCAGACGCGCACTTCGGGTAGGGAGGGAGATTCCTGCATGGAAGGCCTGGCAAGCAAAGGGTGCGATGTTCGGACAGGGCGCGCGGCTTGTCAATCGGCCGGCGCCGCCTGCGCGCTTTCCTGCTGGCGGGTCCACATGCCGGCGTAGATGCCGCCCTGGGCCAGCAATTGCGGATGGCGTCCGCGTTCGACGATGCGGCCGTCGGCCAGCACGATGATCTCGTCCGCGTCCGCCACCGTGGACAGACGGTGCGCGATGATCAGCGTACTACGGCCCTGGCTGACCTCGCGCAGGTTGGCCTGGATCTCGCGTTCCGTATGGGTGTCCAGCGCGCTGGTGGCTTCGTCGAAGAGGAAGACGGCCGGGTTCTTGAGGATCGTGCGGGCGATGGCCACGCGCTGCTTTTCGCCGCCCGACAGCTTCAGGCCGCGCTCTCCCACTTTGGTCTCGTAGCCGTCCGGCATCGTCAGGATGAGGTCGTGGATGTGCGCCAGCCGCGCGGCGGCCTCGATCTCTGCATCCGTGGCGCCGGGCCGGCCGTAGCCGATGTTGTAGCGGATGGTGTCGTTGAAAAGCACGGTGTCCTGCGGCACGACGCCGATCGCGGCCCTGACGCTGGCCTGCGTGACGTCGCGCACGTCCTGGCCGTCGATCAGGATGGCGCCGCGGTCGGCGTCGTAAAAGCGGAACAGCAGGCGCGCGATCGTGGACTTGCCCGCGCCGGACGTGCCGACGACGGCCACCGTCTTGCCGGCGGGAATGGTGAAGTTCACGCCCTTCAGGATGGACCGGCGCGGGTCATAGCCGAAATGCACGTCGCGGAATTCGACCGCGCCGCCCGCCACCCGCAGCGGCAGGGCGCCCGGGCGGTCGGCCACCTCGCGGTCCTGGCCCAGCAGTTCGAACATGCGTTCCATGTCGATCAGCGCCTGCTTGATTTCGCGGTAGATGAAGCCAAAGAAGCTGAGCGGCGTGTAGAGCTGCAGCAGGTAGGTGTTGACCAGCACGAAGTCGCCCAGCGTGTAGCGGCCTTCGGCGATGCCGTTGGCCGCCATCCACATGACCAGGGTCAGCCCCACGGAAATGATGACGGCCTGGCCCACGTTCAGGATCGAGAGGCTGACCTGGCTGCGCACGGCCGCGCGTTCGTAGCGGGTCAGCGAGGCGTCGTAGCGCCGCGCTTCGTGTTCCTCGTTGCCGAAGTATTTGACGGTCTCGTAGTTCAGCAGGCTTTCGATGGCCTTGGTGTTGGCTTCGGAGTCCGTCTCGTTCATCTGGCGCCGGAACTTGGTGCGCCATTCCGTGACGGCCAGCGTGTAGGCCATGTAGAGCGTGACCGTGGCGCCCGTGGCCAGCGCCAGCCAGCCGTCGAACATCTTCCACAGCACGACGCAGACCAGGCCGATCTCGAAGAAGGTCGGCAGGATGTTGAAGAGCAGGAACGACAGCAGCGTCTGGATGCCCTTGGTGCCGCGTTCGATGGCGCGGTTCAGGCCGCCGGTCTGGCGGGCCAGGTGAAAACGCAGCGCCAGGCCGTGCAGGTGGCGAAAGATCTGCATGCCGACCGAGCGGATCGCGTGCTGGCCGACACGCGCGAAGAGGGCGTCGCGCAGCTCGGAGAACAGCAGCGACAGCACCCGCGCGGTGCCGTAGGCCAGGATCAGGCCCAGCGGCACGGTCACGGTGCCGGGCGCGCCCTTGCCCAGTTCGTCCACCGCCTGCTTGTATAGCAACGGCACATAGACGGTCGCGGCCTTGGCGGCGAACAGGCACAGCAGCGCGGCCACGACGCGCGCTTTCAGGCCGGTCTTGCCGGGCGGCCACAGGTAGGGAAAGAGGGTCCGAAGCGTGGAAAAGCCACCGCCCTTGCGGGGCGGCGTTTCTGAAGGATTCATGCTCGCAATGCCGTGGTTGAGGGCGCCTGCGCCAGGGGAGTTACACCGTTTGGAGGGCATTATGGAGCACCGGCGGTACTATTCGAGGGATAACCCCTGGGCCGGAAGGTCCTGGACCGGGGGCGATCAAGGCGGTATTTCGGCACGGGCGCAGCGCGTCGGGCCCGATTTTTCTCTTTCATCCAGGGATCCGTCCGGCTGCATCCCTGGTTGCGCGACCTGGCGCGTATTCGCCGCGCGGGCGTCGTGTCGCAAGCTACGGAGGGTCTTATGGCGAAGGTACCCACAGTGAAATTGAACGACGGGGGCAAGATTCCGCAGTTGGGCCTGGGGGTCTGGCAGGTGCCGGACGATCAGGCGGCCTCCAGCGTGAAGGAAGCGCTGGCGGCAGGTTACCGGTCGGTGGACACGGCGGCCATCTATGGCAACGAAGCGGGCGTGGGCGTCGGCCTGCGTTCGGCCGGCGTGGCGCGCAAGGACCTGTTCATCACGACCAAGCTCTGGAACGACAAGCACGGCTACGACGATGCGCACAAGGCCATGGACGAGAGCCTGGAGAAGCTGGGCCTGGCCTATGTGGACCTGTACCTCATCCACTGGCCGGTCGCCGGCAGCGAGAAGTTCCTGGACGCCTGGCGCGCCATGGTCGAGATGAAGGAAGACGGCCGCGCGCGCGCGATCGGCGTGTCCAATTTCACGCAGTCCAACCTGGAGCGCCTGATGGATGCGTCCGGCGTTGCGCCCGCGGTCAACCAGATCGAACTGCACCCGGGTTTCACGCAGACCGCATTGCGGGCCTTTCATGCGAAGCACGGCATCGTGACCGAGTCCTGGAGCCCGCTGGCGCAGGGCCGCATCACCCAGGAAAAGGTGATCCTGGACCTGGCGCAGAAGCACGGCAAGTCGCCCGCCCAGGTGACGCTGCGCTGGCATTTGCAGCATGGCCTGGTTGTGATTCCGAAGTCCGTCACGCCGGCCCGCATCCGCGAGAATATCGACGTGTTCGATTTCGAGCTGTCGTCCGAGGACATGGCGGCCATCGACGGCATCAAGGAAGGCCCGCGGCTGGGGCCGGACCCGCAGAAGTTCGCATAGCGCGATCCCGGATGGCTGCCGCGGCGCGCGGGGCCGCGGGGCCGGCCGGGGGGCTCGCTAGCGCTTGGGTGGAAAGGCCCAATAGCGCACGATGACCACGAGCAGCAGGCTCAGGGTGGTCCAGGACGCCCAATGCCAGGCGCCCGTGCCCAGCAGCGCCGCCAGCAGGCCGAAAATGCTGAGGACACCCAGCACGATGGGCGCGCCCCAGACAAACAGGAAACCGCGGCCGCGCTTGCCTGGCGTAGGGGTCATGCGGGCGTCCTTTGCGGGGCGGCGGCGGCCTGGTGTTTCTTGATGAGTTCGTTGATGCGCGCTTCGGTGGCGCGGCGGCGCGCCAGCCACAGATACAGTCCGCTGACCAGCACGACGATGGTGACCAGGTCGAGCAGGGCCCAGATGATCTTGAGCGGCAGGCCGCCGTAATCGCCGAAATGCAGCGGGCGCGACACTTCCAGCGCGGTCAGGTACCACGGCATGCGGGCCACGGTCGTGAGTTCGCCGGTCCGGCCGTCCACCAGCACGGGCGTGTTCAGCTTGGAGGTCAGGGGCGAGTCGCCGCGCATCCAGGCGATGAAATGCTGCGGACTGCCAAAGGCGTTGCCGGGGAAGGAAATGAACGACACCTCATTGCCGGGCATGGCCTTGCGCGCGGTGTCCGCGGCAAGCTGCGCCGACGCCAGTTGCGTGGGGATGGGCTGGCCCTTGTAGGGCTCCAGGACGCGCGGCAGCTCGGTGGATTGCCACAGCCGGAACAGCGGCGTGGACAGCTCGTTGATGACGCCCGTGATGCCCACGACTAGCGCCCACACCAGCGTGACGATGCCCAGCAGATTGTGCAGGTCCAGCCATTTCAGGCGCGTCGACCGCGCGGCGCGCACGGTGCCGAACTCCAGCTTCTTCATGAAGGGGCCGTAAAGCACGACGCCGGACACGATGGCCACGCAGAACAGCAGGCCCATGAACCCAAGGAACAGTTCGCCGGCCAGGCCCGCGAACAGATCCACGTGCAGCGCAAGCATGACGCCCATGAAGGAAAACTTGTCCTCGGTATACAGCGGGCCGTCCAGCAGCACGTCACCCGTGCGGGCGTCCATGCGGATGGCGTGGCCCGAGGCCTGGCCGTCGCCCGGCGTCTTGGCCATGCCGACGAAGACCTGGGGCTCGTCGGGGTCGAAGAAGAGGTAATCCACGACCTCGTTCGGGTACATGGCGCGTGCGTTGGCTACCAGGGTGTCGAGGTTGGCCGGGGGCGTGCCGGCCGGCACCTGCGATAGCGGCTTGGCGTCATCCAGCCAGTGCTCGATTTCGTGGTGGAACACGAGCGGCAGCCCGGTCAGGCAGATGATGAGCAGGAAGATCGTACAGACCAGGCTGGTCCATTTATGGACCAGATACCAGGTTTTGATGGTGGATGCGGCGGTCATGGCGACGGCGGGAAGGCGGCTTGCGCCGATTCCTTGCAGGGCAGAACGGGAAGGAGCCCACATTATCACGAACAAGAGCGATTCTCGTATCGCTATTTGCCTATTGTCCATTCGCCCGTTGTTCATTTACCCGTTGTGCGTATGACCCTTTCGGCAACCGGGCCTATGCCGGGAGCGCGGAAAAGCGGGTTAAAAAGAAGGGTCAGTTTTTTCCTTGCGGCAACCCGAAACACCATGGAGCAACGCTTTCTGAAGGTCCCGCGCAACGCGTCCGGCCGCGATTTCGCGGTGGGCGACGTGCACGGACATTTTTCGCGCCTGCAGCGCGCGCTGGACGAATTGGGGTTCGACCCCGCCTGCGACCGGCTGTTTTCCGTGGGCGACCTGGTCGACCGCGGCCCCGAGAGCGAGGCGGCGCTGGAGTGGCTGGCGCAGCCCTGGTTCCACGCCGTGCAGGGCAATCATGAGGACTACGCGATCCGCCACGTGCGCACCGGCGAGGTGGACGTGATGAACTGGCGCGGTTATGGCGGCGGCTGGTTTCTGGATCTGCCTGCCGAGCGGCAGGCGGTGTTTGCCGAGGCGTTCACCCGGCTTCCCATCGCCATCGAGGTGGAGACCTCGGCGGGCGCGGTGGGGCTGCTGCACGCCGATTGCCCCGTGCTGTTCTGGCCCCGGCTCGAATCCGCGCTGCAGGACCGCTACAAGCGCACCAGCGCGGCCTGTCAGTGGTCGCGAGACCGCCTGCGGCAGATGGACCGCACGGGCATCCTGGGCGTGCGGGCCGTGGTGGCGGGGCATACCCCGGTGCCTTCGCCGCTGGCGCTGGGCAACGTCTACCACATCGACACGGAAGGCTGGAACGAAGGCTACTTCACCTTCCTGGACCTCGAATCCCTGCGCGCGTGGCCGCGTGAGGTCGTGACGGACCCCGCACCCGCCGGATGAGGCGGCGGGGCAGAAGTAAAAAAAACGGGCGCCGAGGCGCCCGTTTTGCGTGTTGCGCGGCGCTATTAAAGCGGCCGGGCCGTCACCGTGCCCGGGCTGGTGACCGCGCTGGCGCGTGCGCCGTCCGGATCGGCGGGCGCGCCCGCGGCCGGGATGGCCTGCGCCGGGGCGCCGCCGCCAGCGGGGATGGCCTGGGCAGGCGGCGCGGCGAGGGTGTTGTCGGCGCGCGGCACGGGGATCGGCATCAAGGGCGGCTGGATGGGGCTGTCCTGGGGCGCGGCGGCGCCGCCGGGGGGCAGCGGCTTGACCGAGGTGTCGACGCCGTCGGTCGAACGGTTGTTGTTCAGGAAGTCGGTCAGCGCGTCGCCCGAGGAGAGGTCCAGCGAGGCGACCGCCTGGCCGGGCGGGAACTCGGAGAAGTAGTACTCGCCGTTGTCGACCAGCAGGCCGTCGGGGCGCGGCGCGGGCTTGGCTTCGGGCACGCCCTTGAGGACCGGTTGCATGTAATCCAGCCAGGTGCTCAGCGCCAGGCCGCTGCCGAATTCATTGGTGCCCAGCGACTTGGGCTGGTCAAAGCCCATCCACACGGTGGTGGCCAGGGTGGGCGTGAAGCCCGAGAACCAGACGTCCACGGCGTCGTTCGTGGTGCCGGTCTTGCCGCCGATGTCGTTGCGCTTGAGCACCTGGTGCGCGCGCGCGGCCGTGCCGTTGACGGTGACGTCGCGCAGGATGTCGTCCATGACCCAGGCGGTGCGCGGGTCGATGGCGCGCGCCTGGGCGTCGCCGGCCACGACGGGCTGCGCCTGCATCAGCACGTTGCCGGAGCGGTCGGTGACGTGGTCGATGAGATAGGGCGTGACGCGGTAGCCGCCATTGGCAAAGACGCTGTAGCCGTTGGCGACCTGCAGCGGCGTGGCGCCGCCCGCGCCCAGGGCGAGCGGCAGCACGGCCGGCCAGCGCGACTTGTCAAAGCCGAAGCGCGTCAGGTAGTCCTGCGCGTACTGCGGCGAAATGGCCTGCAGGATGCGGATCGACACCATGTTCTTGGAACGCATCAGCCCCTGGCGCAGGGTCAGCATGGGTTCGTACTTGTTGCCGTCGTTCTTGGGCTGCCACGCCTTGGAGCCGGTCTGCTCGGCCGTCAGCATGAAGGGCTGGTCCGAGATCTGCGTGGCGGGCGTGAGGCCGCGTTCCAGCGCGGCCGCATAGACGAAGGGCTTGATGTTGGAGCCCGGCTGGCGCCATGCCTGCGTGACGCGGTTGAAATGGCCGCGGTTGAAGTCGAACCCGCCGATCATGGCGCGGATGGCGCCATCCTGCGGCACCATCGACACCAGCGCCGCCTGCAGCGCGGGCATGTTGATGATTTCCCAGTTGTCGCCGTTTTTGTGGATGTAGACCACGGAACCGCGGCGGATGCGCTGGCTGTCGCTGGCCTTGGGATTGAGCGCGCGGGCGACGACCGCCAGGGCCTTCTTGTCCGAAATCGTGATGATGTCGCGCCCGCTGCGCGCGACGGTGACTTCGGTGGGGCTGGCGGCCAGCACGACGGCGGAGAGCAGGTCTTCGCTGTCGGGGGACTTTTCCTGCACGCCATCCAGGATCTCGTCGAGCGCCTGCGCGTCCTTTTCCACGCCGTCGGGCAGGTCGATCTGTTCTTCCGGGCCCGGATAGACGGCGCGGCGCGTGTAGTCGATGATGCCGTCGCGCACGGCGCGGTAGGCGGCCTCCTGGGCCTTGGAATCGATGGTGGTGTAGACGTCGATGCCCTTGGAGTAGGTGTCTTCCTGGAAGATGCCGTACATCAGCTGGCGGGCCAGCTCGGCCGGATAGTCGCCGTGCACCGCGAAGCCGCGCGCGCTGCCGCCCTCGGTGCCGCGGATCGTGAGGCGCTGTTTCAGGGCCTCGTCGGTCTGCTCCGGCGTCAGGTAACCCAGCGTCTTCATGCGGCCCAGCACGTAGTGCTGGCGGATCTCCGCGCGCGGGAAGTTGGTGATGGGATTGAAGCGCGAAGGCGCTTTCGGAATGCCGGCCAGCATGGCGGCTTCGGCCGGGGTGACCTCGGACAACGGCTTGCCGAAGTACGTGCGCGAGGCGGCCGCGAATCCATAGGCCCGATGGCCCAGGTAGATCTGGTTCATATAGAGCTCGAGGATCTGATCCTTGGTGAGCTCCGATTCGATCTTGAACGTCAGCAGCAGTTCGTAGAACTTGCGCGAATACGTCTTTTCGGACGACAGGTAGAAGTTGCGCGCGACCTGCATGGTGATCGTGCTGCCGCCCTGGGACTTGGAGCCCTTGACGATGTTGGTCAGCACGGCGCGCGCCACGCCCATCCAATCGACGCCGCCATGGCTGTAGAAACGGTCGTCCTCGGCCGCCAGCACGGCCTGCCGCATCACGGGGGGAATTTCATCGAAGCGCAGCACGTTGCGGTGTTCTTCGCCGTACTCGCCGATCAGCACCTTGTCGGCGGTATAGACGCGCAGCGGCACGCGCGGCCGGTAGTCGGTCATCGCGTGCAGGTCGGGCAGGCTGGGCCACGCCAGGGCGAGCGCGAGGCCGAGCAGGACGGCGCCGCACAGGGCTGCGCCGGCCGCGGCGATGCCCGCTTTGACCAGGAGAGGTTTCCAGGGAAGGCCCGATTTGCCGCCCGGGGTGGCGGAGGATTGCTGGGGATTGCTCATTGCAGGCGATTCTAGGGCAGAACGCTATAGACCGCCCAGGGCCCGATAAGGTTTCGGTAACGAAATCTGGCTGCGCCCGAGGGGTTCAGCTTTCGTTCAGGTTTCTGGTCACGCCGGGGACGGATTGCAGGTAGCGGTGGGGCGGGGCGCCCAGCGCACGGTGGAACATGGCCGAGAATGCGCTGGCGCTGCGGTAGCCCAGGTCCGACGCGATGCGCGCCACCGGCACGCCCAGCGACAGCCGGCAGACCGCATCGGCCAGCCGCACCTGCTGCACCCATTGCCGGTAATTGAGGCCCAGCTCGGACTGGAACAGGCGGATCAGCGTGCGGGCGCTGGCGCCGACCTCGCTACCCCAGTCTTCGATGCCGCGCTGCAGGCCGGGCTGGTCCAGGATGGCCGCGCAGATGGCCTGCAGGCGCCGGTCGCGCGGCCAGGGTATCTGGATGGGCACGACGCGCACGGCCGCCAGTTCCGCGAGGATCAGCGCGGCGATCTGTTCGCTCCGTCCCCCCAACGGGTAGTCGATGGGTTCGGCGGTCAGCGCCAGGATCAGCTCGCGCAGCAGGCCGCTGACCTCGATCACCTGGCATTGCGGCCAATAATCCCGGGCCTCGTCGGCCTGGATGTAGAGCGAACGCATGGAGACCGCGCCCACCATGTCCACGCCATGCGGCACGCCAGCCGGCACCCAGAGTGCGCGCAGCGGCGGCAGCGCCCAGAAGCCGCTGGGCGTGGTGACCCGCATGACGCCCTCGACCGCATAGATGAGCTGGGCGCGCGGGTGCGAGTGCGAGCCGGTCTGCGCGCCGGCGGCAAACTCCTTGGCCATCGCGGTGACCACGCGGGGGCGGTGCTGGTAGTCCTGCGCGTCAATGCTGCGGGCAGGATCGCGCACGAGGGCGGGGCGGACGGCCATGATGTCACTTCCGACGAAAGGATGAGCGGGGTGCCTGAAAGTGCGGCTGGCCTATTTTGTCACTTTGCCGACGGAAATTGGCAGATCGCTTTGCGACCGGATTTCTACACTGACGGCTGATTCCGGGGGCGGCCGGCTGGTCCGTCCCCCGGTGATTCATCCCCGCTGGCCCATACCTCTCGCAGGCGCTCCATGAACTCCGCCCAGAATCCCGCCGCCGCCATCCCCGCCGCCCCTGCCGCCGCCGCTCCCGCATCCGATCCGTCCACGGCCTTCAAGGTGCTGGGCGCGATCAGCGTGGCGCACCTGATGAACGACATGATCCAGTCGATCCTGCTCGCCATCTATCCCATGCTCAAGGATTCGTTCAGCCTGACGTTCACGCAGATCGGGCTGATCACGCTGGTCTACCAGCTCGCCGCCTCGTTGCTGCAGCCGTTCATCGGCTTCTACACCGACCGGCATCCCAAGCCGTACTCGCTGCCCGTGGGCATGGGCTTTACGCTGGCGGGGTTGCTGATGCTGTCGATGGCGCCGTCCTTCGGCTGGCTGCTGGCGGCGGCGGTGCTGGTGGGCACGGGCTCGTCGGTGTTCCATCCGGAGTCCTCGCGCGTGGCGCGCATGGCCTCGGGGGGGCGGCACGGTCTGGCGCAGTCGCTGTTCCAGGTGGGCGGCAATGTGGGGTCGGCGCTGGGGCCGCTGCTGGCGGCGCTTTTCATCATTCCGCACGGCCAGGGCAGCGTGGCGTGGTTCTCGCTGGCGGCGCTGTTCGGGATCGTGGTGTTGATGCGGATCGGGCGCTGGTATGCCGCCAACCGCGTGCTGCTCAAGCCGCGCGGGCGCCGCGACGGCGCGGATAACGGGCTGTCGCGCAACCGGGTGCTGGGCGCCTTGGGCGTCCTGGGCGTGCTGGTGTTTTCCAAGTACTTCTACCTGGCCAGCCTGAACAGCTATTTCACGTTCTACCTGATCGACAAGTTCGCGCTGTCGGTGCGCGAGGCGCAGCTTTATCTTTTCCTGTTCCTGGCCGCCGTGGCGGTGGGCACGGTGGTGGGCGGACCGGTCGGCGACCGCATCGGCCGCAAGATCGTCATCTGGGTGTCGATCCTGGGCGTCGCGCCCTTCACGCTGCTGCTGCCGCACGCCGACCTTTTCTGGACGGGCGTGCTGGTCGTGATCATCGGCGTGGTGCTGGCGTCGGCGTTTTCCGCGATCGTGGTCTATGCCCAGGAGCTGGTTCCGGGCAAGGTCGGCATGATCGCGGGGCTTTTCTTTGGCTTCGCCTTCGGCATGGGCGGCCTGGGCGCGGCCGCGCTGGGCAAGCTGGCCGACGCCACCAGCATCGCCTATGTCTACCAGGTCTGCGCCTATCTGCCGCTGCTGGGCGCGGTGGCCATCCTGCTGCCGCGGGGCGCGCGCCCGCGCGCCTGAATGCGGGTTTTCCGGTAGGCCAACGCCGTCGCCCTGCAAAATTTGCGGTTTTTTGCGCAAGTTAACTGTCAATTACTGCAAAGTGGCCGTCTCCAAGCCATCGGCTTGGCGTATTCTTTGTTGCAAGCCGTGCGATCGTCCTGGCGCGGGCTGTAAAGGTTCCAGACGAATAGACGCGCGCCGCCCAGGGTGAGCGCGCGTGGTCGTCTTTTCGCCGTTCTGGTAACAAAAAGCATCAAAAATGCTTGCTTGTAACGCGTTTTCTAGTGCGAACCCAGTGCAACAGCAGTTCCCAAAGGCGGGGCAGGCCCAGAAGGCCTGGGCCGGCATACACCATGACGACTAGCCTGTTTTTCCTGATGTGGGGCCTGGCGACGGCCTTGGCGCTTCCGTTGCTGCTTCCGTTCCACGGCCGCGGCGTCGACGGCGTGCCCGCGTTCATGGCGGCCAACGCGCTTGCCGTGCTGTCCCTGCTGGCCTACGCATCCGCCGACATCATTCCGCCCGCAGCCTATGTGATGGTGTCGAACGCGGCCTGGGCCTGTTCCGCCGCGCTCGTGTACGTGGGCGTGCGGCAGTTTTTCGGCCTGCGCCCGCATGTGTTGCGCACGACCGTGCTGTGCTCGCTCAGCACGGTCGGCTTTGCGCTGCTGCTGTACCGAAACGACAGCCTGGTGCTGCGGATGTTGCTGTATTCGGTCTATACCTGCGTGCTGATGTCGGCGACGGGCGTGGTCATTTTCCGTCAGCGCCGCCAGTTCCAGGCGCGCGGCGTGGTGCTCTACCTGTTGCTGGCGTTCTTCGGACTGGTGGGGCTGCATGCCGTGCGCGTGTATGTGTATGGCGCCGGCGTGGACACGGCCGTGTCGCTGCTGCAGCCGTCGGCCTGGGGACTCTTTTTCATCGTCTGCGGGTCGGTGACGGTGCCGGGCCTGTTCCTCGCACTGCTCTTCATGATCCAGACGAGCCAGGCGGAAAAAATGCAGGCCGCGCTGACGTTCGACAGCCTGACGCACGCGTACTCCCGCCGCAGCATCATGGACGAGCTGGAGCGCGAGCTCCTGCGCGCCGAGCGCACCGGCGGCAAGCTGGCCGTGCTGGTGCTGGACATCGACCACTTCAAGTCCATCAACGACCGCTATGGCCACGCGGCGGGCGACACCGCGCTGCGCCACTTCGCGCAGGTGGTGCAGAACGCGGTGCGTTCGAGCGACCGCTTCGGCCGGCTGGGCGGCGAGGAATTCGTATTGTTGATGTACGACTGCGACCCGGCGCGGGCGCTGGTGCAGGCGCAGCGCGTGTGCGATGCCTTGCGCGACACGCCCTTGTACCTGCAGGGGCTGGAAGTGCAGATGACCACGAGCGGCGGGCTGGCGTCCTACCAGCCGGGCGACAGCGCCGACGGCATCCTGGCGCGGGCCGACCTGGCGCTGTACCAGGCCAAGGCGCAGGGGCGCGATCGGGTGGAAATGGCCTGGAGCGGTCGCGGCCAGGTCCGCGCGGGCAGCGGCCAGATGGCCGCCGCCCCGCTGGCCCTGAACGAGGAAACGGCAGGGACTACGGCTTGAGGTGTTCCGTCAGGAACTTCTCCATGGCCTCGTAGAACTCGAACTTGTTCTCGTCGTTGTGAAAGCCGTGGCCTTCGTTGTCCTTGACCATGTATTCCACGTCCACCCCGCGGGCCTTTAGCGCGGACACCATCTGGTCGCTTTCGTCCTTGTTCACGCGCGGGTCCTTGGCGCCCTGCGCCACGAAGAGCGGCGTCTTGATGCGGTCCGCGTGCAGCGCGGGCGAGGTCGCGGTCAGGCGGTCGCGATCGCGCACGGGGTCTCCGACCATGTCCTGCATCTTGTCCAGCATCGGCTTCCAGTAAGGCGGAATGGACTTCATGAACGTGAAGAGGTTGGACACGCCCACGTAGTCGACCGCCGCCGCGTACAGATCCGGCGTGAACGCGACGCCCGCCAGCGTCGCATAGCCGCCGTAGCTTGCGCCATAGATGCCGATGCGCGCGGGGTCGGCGATGCCTTGCTCGACCAGCCATTGCACGCCGTCCGTGATGTCGTCCTGCATCTTCAGGCCCCATTGCCCGAAGCCGGCCTCCCAGAAGTCGCGCCCGTAGCCCGTGGAGCCGCGGAAGTTCATCTGCAGCACGCAGAACCCGCGGTTGGCGAGGAACTGCACTTCGGGGTTGTAGCCCCAGCCGTCGCGCGCCCAGGGTCCGCCGTGCGGGTTCACGACGCAGGCCAGGTTCTTGGGCGGGCGGCCCGCCGGCAGCGTCAGGTAGCCATGGATGGTCCTGCCGTCGCGGCTCTGGTAGCTGATGGGCTGCACCCGCGACATGTCTTTCTCGGGGATGGCGGGATTCAGGTCGGCCAGCTTGGTCAGCGTGCCGGCCACGGCGTCGTAGATGTAGCGCGCGCCGGGCGTGCGGTCGTTGTACGCGGCGACGATGAATTTGTTCTCGTCGCGGTTGCCGCCCTGGATGGCGATGTCATAGCCATCCAGGCGCTCGGACAGGGTGCGGTACAGGGCCTCGGTCTCGGCGTCGAAGAAGCGGTACTGCGGCTTGTCCGTCTGGTAGGACGCCACGGTCAGCACGCGGCGCTTGCGCGAGAACGCCGCGCCGTCCAGGTCGACCTCGGCCGGCGTGAAGATGACTTCCTCGGCGTCCGGATTGGCGGGGTCGATGATGACCAGGGACAGCTTGTCGCGCCCGCGATTGCTCAGGGCGTAGAACTTCTTGTCGTCGAAGGTGAAGAAGGCCGGGCTGACGCTGGTGCGGTAGTCGGTGGTGATGAGGGGGCGGAACTCGGACGCTTCGTCGTTGCGGTAGAGCAGGGTGGTGTTCAGGCCGTCGCTTGCGATGGCGGCGCGCACCTTGCCTGCGTGGTCCGTCTGCCAGCCCACGATGTTGCCGGGGTTCTGGGCCACCAGCACGGCCGCGCCGGTGTGCACGTTGACGCGGTAGACGTCGAACACCTCGGGGTTGCGCTGGTTGTGGCTGATCAGCACGTGGTCGGGATCGTCTTCGAGGTCGTCCTCGATGCCCGCGCGCACGCCCTCGTAGGGGGTCAGGTCGGTGATCTTGCCCGTCTTCGCGTCGACGGCCAGCACGTGGAAGTTCTCGTCTCCGCCGAAGTCCTTCTGGTAGAGCACCACGTCCGCGCCCTTCCAGAAGTAGGCGCTGATGTCGCGCGCGGTCTCGCGGGTCAGTTGCCGCGGTTCGCCCACGAGCTGGCTGCCCTGCAGGGGCTGCACATAGATGTTCATGCGGGCGGGATAGCCGTCCACGCTGGTGGGCTGCATGAAGGCCAGCGTCTGGCCGTCGTCGGACAGCCGGAAAAATCCGCGTTCCGGGTTGCGGAAGAAGTCTTTCAGGGGATAGGCGCGGGGAGGCGGCTGCGTGGCGCAGGCACCCAGGGTGGCGCCGACGATGCCGGCGGTCAGGACGGTGCGCAGGAATGAGAACAAGGGAAAACCTCCGTGGTGACGATCCGCGTTGCAGGGGACGCGCGGGACGAAGGGACGCACGCGCGCCAGTGGCGGCGCTGCGGCGGGCCGGTCCCGGCGGCTCGTCGATAATGCCATAGCCGCGCAAAGGGTGTCGAACCGGCCCCACTTATCCCGCCAGGCCGTTTGCGGGATAATCGCGGCAATTCTTCTGGAGATTTACATGTACAGGAATCTGGTCGCGGCATCGGCGCTGGCCCTGGGGCTGGCTGGCTGCTCGATGGGCATTTCGCAGGACGGCTCGTCGCCGCACAGCGAATTCAAGGCGCCGGTGGCCTTCAAGGACGCCTACGATGCGGTCATCCGCCAGTCCAACGCCTGCCTGCGCAGCACCGACAATGCCTACCGCGTGGTTTCCGACCTGAACGAGAGCGCGCAGTCCGGCGTGGTGCGCGTGCTGGCCCCTTATTCCGACCGCGAGATGTCGCGCGTCGACCTGAAGTCGCTGGGGGCAAAATCCACGGACGTGCGCATCGTGATGTGGGGCAAGGGCACCTGGGACGCGGCCGCCATGCGCGCGATGCAGGACGCGGTGTATTACGGCCTGGTGTCGTGCAGCACCTACATGCCGCTGGACCCGCGTCCGCCCGTCAAGCCTTCGCGCGACCTGCCGAAGTAAGGCGCGCGCACTGGGTCAGTCTGAGTCAGTCGCCGCCCGGGCGGCGGCGGATGATCTTGAAGGTGGCGGTGGCGCGCGCCACCAGTTCGCCGTCGGCGCGCCGGATGTCGCCCTCGCAGAAGGCGATGGACGCGCCGCGGCGCAGGCAGCGCGCCTCGATCACCAGGTCGCCCGTGCCCGGGGACAGGAAGGTGGTGTTCATGTCGATCGTGGCCATGCCTTCGGTGGCGTCCGCGGACCCGCGCGCCGCGGCGCTCAACGTGAAATCCAGGACGCTCATCAGCGTGCCGCCGTGCACGTCGCCGCGGCTGTTGGTGAGGTCTTCGCGCCAGGGCAGCGTCGTGCGGGCATAGGCCGGCGCGATGCTTTCGGGCACCAGGCCAATGAAATGCATGAAGGGAATCGTCAGGCCGAAGTAGTCGGTTGTGGGGGCGGATGCAGTCATGGAACCGTCGTGTGCGGGAATGGGTGGCGGATTGTCGCCGGTCATAATATATGTTTTTGCCACGGGATTGAGGCCATGACGGGGCAGGAGACTGCGCGTTCCCAGCGCAAGATCGTGCATGTGGACATGGACGCCTTCTATGCGTCGGTGGAGCAGCGCGACAACCCCGAACTGCGCGGCAAGCCGGTGGTGGTGGCCTGGACCGGACCGCGCTCGGTCGTGTGCGCGGCCTCTTATGAGGCGCGGCGCTACGGCATCCATTCAGCGATGTCCGCCATCAAGGCGGAGCGCCTCTGTCCGCACGCGATCTACGTGCCGCCCGATTTCAACCGCTACCGGGCCGTGTCGCGCCAGGTCCGGCAGATCTTCGCCCGCCATACCGACCTGATCGAGCCCCTGTCGCTCGACGAGGCCTATCTGGACGTCACGCTCAACAAGTGCGGGCTGCCTTCGGCCACCGAGGTCGCGCAGGTGATTCGCCAGCAGATCCGCGAGGAAACCGGCCTGACGGCGTCGGCCGGCGTGGCGCCGAACAAATTCCTGGCCAAGATCGCGTCCGACTGGAACAAGCCCGACGGCCTGTTCGTGGTGCGTCCCAACAAGGTGCTGGCGTTCCTGGAGCCCTTGCCCGTGCGCAAGGTGCCGGGCGTGGGCAAGGTCACGCAGGCGCGGCTGGAGCAGCTAGGCATCCAGACGGTGGGCGACCTGGCCACGCACAGCGCGCAGGAACTGGAGCATTATTTTGGCCGCTACGGCCGCCGCCTGTATGAGCTGGCGCGCGGCATCGACGAGCGCGAGGTCCAGACCGACCAGCCCTTGCAGCAGGTGTCGGCCGAAACCACGTTTTCGCAGGACGTCCGGCTGGACGCCGTGGGCGAGGCGCTGGACCGCATGGCGGAAAAAGTGTGGGACCAGGCGCTGAAGAAGGGCGCCCTGGGCCGCACGGTGGTGCTCAAGTTGAAGACCGACCGCTTTCGCATCCTGACGCGCAGCCAGACCAGCGCCCAGCCGCCGGCGTCGGCGGCGGAACTGGCAGCCCTGGCCAGGTTGCTGTGCGAACGCGTCGAACTGCCGCCGGAAACCCTGTACCGGCTGGCGGGCGTGGGCATGAGCAACTTCGCGGATCCGGCGCAGCAGTCGCGCCAGCCGGACCTGTTTGGCGGCGCGTTTTAGGCGAGGCGGGCCTTTACCTGCTGCGACAGCGCGGTCATGTCCGCGCGTCCGGCCAGGGCCTGCTTGAGGATACCCATGACCTTGCCCATCGCGGGCGCGCCGGTCACGCCTTGCGCGGCCACTTCGGCCAGCGCGGCGTCGATGGCGGCGGTCACTTCCTCGGGCGTGGCGGCCTGGGGCAGGAATTCTTGCAACACGGCCAGTTCGGCCTTTTCCTGTTCCGCGGTTTCGGTGCGGCCGGCCTGCTCGAACGCGGCGATCGACTCGCGGCGCTGCTTGACCTGTTTTTCGATGATGGCGGTGATTTCCGCGTCGGACAGGTCGCGGCGTTCGTCCACTTCCTTCTGCTTGACGGCGGCCAGCAGGAAACGCAGCGTGGTCAGGCGCTCGGCGGCCTTGGCGCGCATCGCGTCCTTGACGGAGTCGGACAGGCGGGTCTTGAGCGTAGCAGTGCTCATGGGTAAACCTTTGTGGTGTTGCGGTAAACGGGAAGTTTAAACCGGGCGGGGGCGGGCAGGCTGCCCCGCCCCGGGCTTACTTCACGGTGGCGAGGTCGCCGCGCAAGGCCACGCCCGCAACCATCGCGCCGGCGTGGCATTCGTAGTCGGTGGTGCTGCGGTATTCGTTCTTGCGGTAGTAGCTGACGATATTGGTGACGGCATTGGCGCCCGCCTTCTTGGCGGCTTCATGCAGGGCGATCACGGCCGATTGCGCCACCCACAGGCAGGCATCTTCGTCCTTCTTGGCGAAGGCATTCGTTTTGCGGTTGGTGATCACGCCGGCTTCCAGCACTTTGCCCTTGGGGCCTGTGCCGGCCAGGTAGAACTTCACACTGCCGTCGATCTTGCCGGCCGCCTGCGCGGCCTCGATGGCGGCCTGCATGGGAAGGTGGACGGTGCGATCCGCGGCCAGGACAGGCGCCGAGAAAGCGAACGACAGGGCCAGCGCGCCAGCGAGCTTGCAGTGAAGGTTCATGATTTGCATTCCTTGGGAAGACAGTGAAAAAGTGGATTGGAACGGTGCCGGGCCGGCCTGGGGCCAGCGTCAGGGCCAGCGCCGGAAGATCAGGGACGTGTTGATGCCGCCGAACGCGAAATTGTTGTTCATGACGAATTCGTTGTTCATGCGCCGGCCTTCGCCCGTCAGGTAGTCCAGGTCGCCGCATAGCGGGTCGACATGCCGCAGGTTCAACGTCGGGGCGTACCAGTCGTTCCTGAGCATCTCGATGCTGAACCAGGATTCCAGCGCGCCGCAGGCGCCCAGCGTGTGGCCGAGGTAGCTTTTCTGGGAGCTGATGGGCATGCGGTTGCCGAAGAGCCGGGCGGTGGCCTGGGTCTCGGCCACGTCGCCCTGCTCGGTGGCCGTGCCGTGGCCGTTCACGTAGCCGATCGCGTCGGGCGGCAGGCCGGCATCGGCCAGCGCCATCTCCATGGCGACGCGCATGGTGGCCGCTTCCGGGCGGGTAATGTGCGTGCCATCCGAATTGCTGCCAAAGCCGACGATTTCCGCGTGGATGTGCGCGCCGCGAGCCTGCGCGTGTTCCAGCGATTCCAGCACCAGCATGCCGCTGCCCTCGCCGATGACCAGTCCGTCCCGGTCGCGGTCGTAGGGCCGGGGCGTCAGTTCCGGCGTGTCGTTCTTCTGGCTGGTCGCGTACAGCGCGTCGAACACCAGCGCCTCGCTGGGGCACAGCTCTTCGGCGCCGCCGGCCAGCATCAGGTCCTGGCGGCCGTAGCGGATGGCTTCGTAGGCGTAGCCGATCCCCTGGCTGCCGGAGGTGCAGGCGCTGGAGGTCGGGATGATCCGGCCCTTCAGTTCGAAGAAGATGCCGATATTGGCGGCGGTGGTGTGCGGCATCATGCGCACATAGGAGTTCGCGTTCAGGTCGTCGGTCACGCCATTGAGCAGCATGTTGCCGAAGGCGCGGATTTCCGCCGTGCTGCCGACGGACGACCCGCAGGCCACGCCCATGCGCCCGTCGGTGATGCTGCGATCGCCAAGCAGTCCCGCGTCGGCCAGCGCGATTTCCGCGGCCCGCACCGCAAGCTGCGAGACGCGGCCCATGCTGCGCAATTGCTTGCGCGTCCAGTGCGACGGGGCCTGGAAATCCTCGACCGGCCCGCCCAGGCGGGTGTTCAGTTCCGCGTAGCGCGACCAGTCCGGCATGACGCGGATGGCGCTGCGGCCTGCCTGGAAAGCCTGCTGGATGCGCGGCCAGTCCGATCCCAGCGCGCTGATGCCGGCCATGCCGGTGATGACGACCCGCTTCATCAGCACAGTCCTCCATTGACGGCGATGACCTGGCGCGTGATGTACGCGGCGCCGGGGGACATCAGGAATGCCACGGTCGCGGCCACTTCTTCGGGCTTGCCCATGCGTTGGGCGGGGACGGCCTTGAGGATTTCATCCACGGGCACATGTTCGTCGATCATGTCGGTGTCGATCAGCCCCGGCGCGACGCAGTTCACGGTGATCTGGCGCTTGGCCAGTTCCACGGCCAGGGCCTTGGCCGCGCCGATCAGGCCGGCCTTGGAGGCGCTGTAGTTCACCTGGCCGCGGTTGCCGACCAGTCCGGAAACGGACGCCATGCATACCACGCGCCCCGGCGCGCGGCGCCGGATCATGGGCATGGCCAGCGGGCTGAGCACGTTGTAGAAGCCATCGAGGTTGGTCCGCAGGACCTGGTCCCAGTCATCGCCGGTGAGGGCGGGAAATGCGCCGTCGCGTGTCAGGCCGGCGTTCAGGACGACGCCGTAGTAGGCCCCGTGGGCCTCGATGTCCGCCTGCAGCGCGGCGGCGCACTGCGCGCGGTCGGCCACGTCGAATTGCAGCACGCGGGCCTGGCGGCCGCGTGCCTGCACTTCGGCCTGGACGGCTTCGGCCTGGGCGCGCTGCTGGCGGCAGTGCAGCACCAGATCGTGGCCGGCGTCGGCCAGGGCCAGCGCGATGGCGCGGCCTATGCCGCGGCTCGAGCCGGTGACGAGGATGGGGTCGGCGCTCATTGGGGGGCTTCTTCCTGCATAAAGGTTTGCGGGTCGCTGGGCTGATAGACGTTCAGGCGGGCTTCGGCCAGCAAGCGGGACGGGTCGCGCAGTTCACATTCAAAGACGCTCATGCCGCTGGCGTCGATCAGGCCGCGCCGGACATGGATGGTGACGGCGGCGCCCGCGGGTAGCGAGGCCGCATGGCATTCATAGCGCCGCGTGCCAAGCAGGAAACCCAGCTTGACGGCTTCGTTCGCCTGCCGCGCCTGGCATCCCGCCCAGGCGCCCACGGCCTGCGCCATGAGTTCCATCCCGAGCCACGGCGGCAGCGAACCGTCCGCCAGCGAGTAGGGGCCCGGCCGGATGACGGCATGCGCGGTGAGGCTGTCCGCGTCGTAGTGGCTGACCGTGTCGATCAGGATCATGTTGCCCGCGTGCGGCAGCAGGCTGGCCACCGGCCATGGAATCATGGATGACCTCCGAATACGAGGCTGGCATTGTTGCCGCCGAAGGCGAAGGAGTTGCTCATCGCCATGCGGCGCCGGCCCGCGGCATAGCGATGCGCGGGGGTGCTGAATTCCAGCGCGGGCAGCGCCGGATCGGGATGGCCGTCCCAGACATGGGGCATGAGCCGGCCTTCGGCGTTGGACGCGGACAGGGTGATCCAGGCCAGCGCGGCTTCCAGTGCGCCTGCCGCGCCCAGCGTGTGGCCGGTCAGGGCTTTGGTCGATGCGCAGGGCACGCCGTTCGGAAACACGGCGTTCGTGGCGCGGCTTTCCATCGCGTCGTTGTGAGGGGTGCCGGTGCCGTGCAGGTTGAGCCACCCGATGCTGGCGGCGTCCACGTCCGCCGACCGCAGGGCGGCCAGCATGGCCCGGCGGGCGCCTTCGCCGGTCGGGTCGGGCGCGGACATGTGCCAGGCGTCCGAGCTGGCGCCGCCGCCGAGCAGCGCCACGGCATTCGCATCGGCGGGGTCGCGCTCCATCAAAAAGAGGACCCCCGCCTCGCCGATATTGATGCCGCGGCGATGGACCGAAAACGGCGTGCATAGCGCGTCGTCGACGGCTTCGAGCGTGGCGAAGCCGTTGATGGTCAGGCGGCACAGCGTGTCGGCGCCGCCGCAGACCACGGCGTCGCACAGGCCCAGCCGCAGCAGGCGCTGCGCCGACAGCAGGGCGCGGGCGCTGGACGTGCAGGCCGTGGAAAGCGTGTAGGCCGGTCCCGTCGTGCCCAGCCAGTCGGCGAGGAACGAGCCGGGGGACGACAGGGCCTGCCGGCGGTAGTCGTAGGTGGCGGGCCAGGCGCCATGCTGGCGCAAGTCGCGGAATGCGGGCGCGTTGTCATTGACGCCGGACGTGCTGGTGCCCAGCACCACGGCGATGCGGTCCGCGCCATAGCGGGCGATGGCGGCGCGCAGCGGCGCCTCGATCTGCGCCGCGGCCGCCAGCAGCAGCTGATTGTTGCGGCTGTGGTGATGCGCGGGCAGTTCCCGGGGCAGGGCGGGCAGCGCGCCCGAGCAGGCCCCCAGCGTCAGGACGCGGCCATTGACCCAGCCGGCCTGGGCGCGCATGCCGGTCGTGTCGCCGGCGAACGCGGCGCGGCCGACGGCCTCGACGCCGGCGCCAAGCGCGCACACCACGCCGGGGGTGCCTAGCCAGGTCATCATGGCTGCTCCTTCAAGGGGGTGATCCGCCACGTCACGTCGTCGGCGGTCCGGATGGAAAACGCCTGACCTTGCGCATCGCCGGGCCAGGTGACGGTCCAGCGCGCCTTGCCCTGCCCGAGCAGAACGCGCTGCGTTGCGCCGCCGGCAGGCCCGACGGCGCGCCACGACCCGGCGCCGTACTCGGCGTCCAGATCCGCTTGCGGCGTCCAGGCGAACATCAGCGCGGCGAACAGCTCGCGCGCCTGCGCATTGGGGCGCATGAAGCCGTCATTGCGCCATTGGCCCCGCTCCAGCATCTGCCGCGCCTGCGGAACCCCCAAGGGATCGAACAATGACCACCGCATGGCGGCGCCTTCGCGCTGGACCACGAGGAGCAGGTCGGCGGCGGGCTGGCCGGGCGCCGTCTGCGCCACATGCAACTGGCGCGGCAGCGCAAAGCCGGCATCGTGGGCGGGCAGGGGCGGCGCGCCGGCGCAACCGGCCAACGCCAGCAGCGCAAGCGCCAGGCTTCGGCGTACGGTCGGGAAGAGGACGGCAGCGGCGTTCATGGGGCGGCTCAGGCGGGCTGCGCAAGCGGGGCGCCCGCGCGGCAGAGTTCGCTCAGCATGCGCAGGCGGCGCTGCGGGTTGGCGACAAAGGGGTTGCGGGTGTCCCACGCGTAGCCGGCCAGGATGGCGCTGATCATGCGGCGTATTTCCGGTTGCGCGCGCGGGTAGAACACGACGTCCTGGAATTCGCCGCTGTACCAGCCCTGGACATAGGCGCGGAACGTCTCGACGCCCACCATCAGCGGGTCGGCGAATTCGGCTTGCCAGTCCACCTGGGCGCCGCCCAGTTGCCGGTGCAGCGCATCGGCCGCCAGCTTGGACGAGCGCAGCGCGATGGTGACCCCGGACGAAAACACCGGATCCAGGAACTCCGCGGCGTTGCCCAGCAAGGCGTAGCCCGGGCCATGCAGGCGCGTCACGCTGGCCGAGTAGCCGCCTATCGTGTTGGCGGGCGTATCCCAGACCGCGTTCTTCAAGACGCGCTTCAGGTTGGGCGCGGCCTGCGCCATGGCGCGCAAGGTGGTCATCAGGTCTACACCGGGGGCGCCGAAAAGGTCCTCGCCGCCGACGACGCCGAACGAGCAGCGGCCGTTGGAGAAGGGAATCAGCCAGTACCAGATGCCCCGTTGTTCGGGATGCACCGTGATCAGGATCTTTTCGCGGTCAAAGCCGGGATCGTCGATGCGGTCCTCGATGTGGGTGAAGATGGCCTTGCGCGGCGGCATGGACGACGGGCGTTCCAGGTCCAGCATGCGCGCCAGGACGCGGCCGTAGCCGCTGGCGTCCAGCACGAACCGGCTCTTGACCTGATAGCTATCGCCTTCGGCGGTGCGCACGTCCAGCAGCGGGCCGTCGTTGCCGAAGTCGGCCGCGGTGACTTCCTGCCGGTAGCGCACCTCGACGCCTTGGCGGGCCGCGTCGTCGGCGAGCACTTGGTCGAAGTGCGCGCGCTGCACCTGGAAGGTCGTGCCCGGCCCGGCGGTGAACTTGTCGCGAAAGTCGAAGTAGGTGTAGGCGTCGCCACAGGCGAATGCGGCGCCGTTCTTGACCTGGAAGCCGGCGGCCTGGACGGCGGGCATCATGCCTGCCTCGTCCAGGTATTCCAGGCAGTGCGCCAGCAGGCTTTCGCCGATGGAAAAGCGCGGAAATTGCTGGCGTTCAAGAATCAGGACGTCGTGGCCCTGCCGTTTGAGCAAGGCCGCGGCGACCGCGCCGGCCGGGCCCGCCCCGATGACCACGACTTCCCGATGTTCCATGCTGGATGTTTCCATGTTGCGATGCGTGATGAGAGGAAAGCGTCAGCGCCCGCGGGGCGGGCCGATCCACGGCGCCCACAGCAGCGAAAAGGCCACGCCAAGCGCCACGGCCAGCCCGAAGTTGGCAATGGCGGGGGTCTGGCTGAGGGCGAGCAGTCCGAACGACAGCAGCGTCGTGACCGCGCCCAGGAGAATACCCACCAGGCTGGCGGCCGCGCCCGCGACGCGCTCGAACATGAAGATCGCGTAATCCACCCCGATGGCGGACACCAGCAGCAGGCCGAACAGGCTGAACAGCGTCAGGGGCTGGCCAAGATAGCCCAGCGCGGCGAGGCTGCAGGCAGTGGCCGCCAGGGGCACGGCCAGGATGCGCCAGGTCGCCGCGCGGCCCAGCGTCAGCAGCAGCAGCACCGCGGCGGCCACATAGGAAATGAGCTTGAGTTCGGCGGCTTCGATCCGGGTGGCGGCGAACATGCGGTTGAGTTCGCCGCTGCGGTCGACCAGGCTGACGCCCGGCGCGTCCTGCGCCACGGCGGCCAGGGCCGCCGGGTCGCGCAGGCCGAGCAGGGTGATCATGCCCGCGTATTCGCCGCCATGTTGGCCCAGCCACAGCGCGCGCCAGCGTTCGGCCTGGGGGCCGCGCAGCGCGTCGTCGATCGTGAGCGGGGGCAGCGCCGCGAGCGACTGCAGCGCTTGCGCGATGACCTCGAAAGGAATGCCGAGGTCGGTCATGGCTTTCCAGGTCTGCGGTTGTGCGGCCAGGGCGGCCAGCCTGCCGCGCAGGGCCTCCTGCTCGGCGGCCGGCGACACGAGCTGGCTCAGTGCGTTGTACGAGGCCAGTCCGCCGTCGCGCACCAGCGCATCGAGCCGCTGGGCGACGCGCGCCTGTCGGCGCAACAGTTCATCGGGATCGCGGGCGCGCACCAGGAAGAACTGGCTGGTGGGCACGACGCCGGTGATGTCGCCGATCTGCCTGGCCTGCTCCATCAGGGGCGCCGGCAGGCTCAGCCACTGGCGCAGGTCGTCCTGGATGCCAAGCCGCGCAATGCCGCCCGCGACGCCCGCCGCCACCAGGGCCGCGCCGATCCACAGGACGCCGCGCCGGGCGGCCAGCCGTTCGCGCGTGCGCAGCGCACGCTGGGCAAAGCCCAGCAGGGGCAGCCAGGGGCGTGGCCGCCAGCCGCGCATCCAGGCAGGAAGCTGGCACACGGTGCATGCATAAGCGCCCAGCAGGCCGGCCGCCGAGAACACGGCGGTCTGGGTCAGCGCCGGGAACGGCGTGAACGCCAGCGCGAGGTAGCCCACCAGGCTGGCGGCCAGGCTGATGGTCAGGCCGGGGAGCACCCGGCGCAAGGCCGGCCAGGCTTGCCAGTCCGGCATCCCAAAGCTCTTTCCCAGCCAATGCATGGGGAAGTCCACGGCCACGCCGATCAGGCTGGCGCCGATGACGAGCGTGAGGACGTGGATGGAGCCAAATACGGCGACGCACGCGACCACGCCGGTCACCAGCCCCACGGCCACGGGCACGAACGCCAGCAGCACGCGCCAGCGGCGCATCGCCAGCAGCAGCACCAACACGATGCCGATGGCGGCGCCGGTTCCGATCCAGCCGCTTTCGGCGACGGCCTGGGCCTTGCCGGCCGCGGCATACAGGGGGCCGCCCGCCACCAGCAGCTCGGCGCCCGCCGCGCCCAAGACCGCTTGATCCTGGTCGATCTGCGCCGCAATGCGTTGCGGCGCGTCGGCGTCGAAGGCGTCGCCGCGCGTATCGGCGCGCACGAGCACCCAGCGCCGGCCGCCCTGTTCGGCCTGCAACGTGCCCGAACCCATGTCGAAATGCACCAGTCCGCCGGGCCGCAGCGCCTGTTCGGCGCGGCGCGTCAGCCCCAGCCAGTCCTGATCGGCGGGCACCAGGCCCGACGAGGAGAAGGGATCGGACAGCTCGCGGGCACGGCGCTGCGCGTAGGCCGCGGGGTCGTTTTCCAGTTGCTGGCGGTCCGCCAGCGGGAGCATGGCCAGGCGGCCCGCCAGGAGGTGCTCGCGCAGGGCGGCCAGGTCGACGTTCAGGTCCACCTGCACCTGGGAGAACAGGCCGCTGTCCGTCCACCGCTTTGCCAGCAGACGCGCCGGTGGCACAGGATCGGCGCCGTCGCGCGCGGCGACCAGCGCAATGAGCTGGCGCGACAGCGGTTCCTGGATGCGGCTCTCGGCCAGCCGCCGCGTGGCGTCAACGGACGCCTGCGGCACCAGCTCCATCAGATTGGCGGAAACCGGCCAGCCGTTGCGGCACTGCCAGGCGCCGGCCAGCAGCACCAGCAGCAGCCCCAGCTTGAACAGGCGGGGCAGCCAGCGTTCAGTCCGCGAACGCACGCTCTTCCTCGGGGGTCAAGGCTTGCGCGGCGACGGCGCCGGTCATCTGCAGCACGCTGCGGTCGCCTTGGGTTTCACGCAGTTCGATGCGGTCAACGAGCGCGCCGCCATCGATCCGGATGGTGTCGAAGATCTGGCGCAGCAGCGCCGAGCGCGGTGTCAGGGTCAAATGCCAGTCGGTGGACTCGCCCGTCAGCGCCAGGTCGAAGTTTTCCTGCAGCGCGCGGGTGTCGCCGGCCAGCACGGAAAGAAAGAGCTGGTTCTCGCGGCCGCCGCCCGTCTGCTGGGGGAGCTTTATCCAGGCGCCGGACTCGTCCCGGCGCGAGATGCCGTTGGCATCGATGCGCAGGTCCTGCGCGATGGGCGTGCGCAGCAGCCATAGCAGGCCTTTTCCGGCCGCCAGCGTGAAGTCGCCGCGGCTGGTCAGGGGCTGGGGCAGCGAGCGCAGGAATTTCTGCTGCACGAACTGGCCGCGCACGATCGGCGTGGCGCGCAGTTGTGCCCGCAGGTCGTCCAGGTCGAAGGCCGCGGCCGTCAGGGGCAGCAGGGCCAGCGCCAGCAGGCAGGCGAGCCGCTTCCAGAACGGGCGGGGGGTGGGAATGCGCATCATGTGCCGGCCTCCAGGGACTGGAGCTTGCTTCGGACCGCGGCGACGAAGACCTCGGGCGAGGCCAGTTGCATCTCGCCGCTGGCCAGGCAGACCGCCACCTGCTCCGACGTGGCGCGCGTCAGCCGCTGGCCGGTGTCCGCGTCCTGGATCAGGTAGTTGATCTTGAGCCGATGTTCCCATTCCACCAGTTCGGCGCGCACAACCAGCCGTTGGCCGAACTGCGCCGGCTGGGCGTAACGCAGGTGCAGGTCGATCACCGGCCACACATAGCCGCTGGCGCGCATGGCGCCGTAATTGTGGCCAAGGCTGTCCAGCAGCTCGCAGCGCGCCTGCTCCAGGTATTTCACGTAGTGACCATGCCAGACGACATTGATCGAATCGACGTCGAAAAAGGGCACGCGAATTTCGACTTCCGCGCCGATGGCGCCGCGTTTACGCATCGTCTTTCCAGAAGGGGTAGAAGTTGAACCACTGCAGCGGGGCCAGTCGGCAGTGCGCCGCGAGGCGGTCGGCATAGCGCTGCGCCCAGTCGGCGATCCGTTGCTGGCGCGTCGCGCGCGTCCAGGCGATGCCGTCCGACAGGCGCTCCATCGACACGCGGTATCGGTCGCCCTGGCGGGTGCAGAACAGCAGATTCACCGGGCAGCCCAGCAACCCGGCCAGCAGCCAGGGGCCCTGGGGCAGTCGCGCGGCGGCGCCCAGGAATTGCACCGGCACCGTGCGGTCGCCCTGCAGGGGCACGCGGTCGCCGGCGATGGCCAGCCATTCGCCCCGATCGAGGCGTTGCGCCAGATCGAGCATGACGGCCGCGTCCAGCTCGCTGACCTGGATCATGCGCAGCCCGCCGCCGGCTTCATCGAGCAGGCGGTTGAAGTGGACGGCATGTTTGCTGTGGACCAGCACGTTCAATCTGAGCGCGCCGGTCTGCTCGGCAAGCGCGCGGCAGATCTCAAGGTTGCCCAGGTGCGAACCCACCAGGATCTGGCCGCGGCCATGGCCCATCTGGCCGTGCAGGCCATCCGGGTCGGCGATGTCCAGTTGGGCCATGGTGATCCTGCCCTGCCAGACGTCCAGCTTGTCGAGCATGGCGGTGGCGAAGGCCAGGTATTGCCGGTAGACAGGAAAGGCGCGAGGCAGCGGCGCGACGGGGCCGCCGGCGTTCACCAGGCGCCGCTGATACGCCGCGATCGCGCGACGGGCGCGTGCGCCGAAGGCATAGAAATACAGCACGACGAGCCAGACCACGGGCGCGACGGTGCGCCGGCCCAGCCTGCGCGCGGCCCAGGCCGTCAGGCGCATCAGCGCCGGATGGCCGCGTTCCCGCTGCCCCGCCCAATGGCTGTCGGGGGCGCTCATGGACGGACGCTCCCGGTCAGGCGGCGCCACAGCAGGGCTGGCGATCGGGCCAGCATCCCGAAAAACAGCCGCGCATGCATGCGGCTGATCAGCAGGTTGTCCTGCAGCCCCTTGAAATGCGAGATGCCGCCTTCGGGATAGACGACGCGCGTCGGCAGCCACGCCATGGGCATGCCGCGCCAATGCAGCCGCACCAGGATGGCGATGTCGAAATCCATGCGCCGGCCGACATGGGCGCCGTCGATCACGGGCAGGACGCCGGCCAGCGGATAGATGCGAAAGCCGCACATGGCGTCGGGGATGTCGAACGACAAGGTGTTGATCCATACCCAGACGCGGGTCAGCCAGCGGCCGTAGAGGCGGCTGCGGGGCACGTCGTCGCCGTACACCGGCGCGCCGCAGATCACCGCGTCCGGCCTGGCGCGCGAGGCGCTGGAAAATGCCGTCACGTCCTGCAGCGCGTGCTGGCCGTCGGCGTCCACCTGCAGCGCATGCGTGTAGCCCAGCGCGCGGGCGGCGCGCAATCCGTCCTGGACCGCCGCGCCTTTGCCGCCATTGACCGGGCGGCGCACGAGCCGTATGTCGGCCCGCATACCGGGCTGCGCGGCCAACTGGTCCAGCACCGCCGCGCACGCCGGGTCCGAGCCGTCATCGACCAGCACGCAGGGCAGGCCCTGCGCCGTCAGTTGCGCCACCACCGCGGACACGGTGCCGCCGTGGTTGAACACGGGGATGACGGCGCACAGCTTATGCGGCGCCATGGTCCGCCCCTTGGAGAATGCGTCCCGACGAGCAGGGCGAGCCGTCCACCGTGAACGCGAAATACAGCTTTTGCCGGTCCGCATCCCATTTCAGCGCCAGGGCGGCGGTGTCGCCCGGGCGCAGGAGACGCTGGAACTTCAGCGCCTCCATGCCGGCAAAGCTCAGTTCCGGCTTCAGGTCGCGCTGGGCAAGCGACATGGCCCAACTGATCTGGGCCACGCCCGGCACCACGGGCGCGACCGGAAAGTGACCGCTGAAGTACGCCAGGTCATAGGGAATGTCGAGCGTGTAGCGCCGCTCGTTGTCCGGCAAGGCCGCTACGTCCGTGGGGATGGCGACGGGCGCCAGCGGGCGCGGGCCGGCCGCGGCGTCGAACTCGGCTTGCGGCAGCTTGCCTTGCGCGTTGGCGGGCAGATCCCGGAAGAATCTCCAGCCGCGGGGCACCGCCAGCGATTCGAAGCGCGTGGCCAAATGGGCCCGCAAGGCATCGACCACGGCTGCGCGGCCCTGGTTGCGCAGCGCATGCAGGCCATGGGCCGTCAGCGCCACCAGCGCCGTCAGGCGCGGCGCGCCGGCCGCCTTGCCCACGCGCACGTCGGCGACGTAGGCGTGTTCAGTCAGTGCGTGTTCCAGCATGGGCAGCGACACACGCTTTTCTTCGATCTTCACGATGCGGTCCAGGCGGCCCAGCAGCCGGAAGCCGCCGGCCGTGAGCTCGGCGCCGTCCGCGGTCTGGCGGTCGTCGGCATGGACCCATGGCGATGCGACGCGCAGGGCGCCGTCGCCGTTCACGTCCACGGTCACGCCGGGCAGCGGCTGCCAGTCCGCATCGCCGGTGCGCCAGGCCACCGCGCCGGTTTCCGAGCTGCCGTAGATTTCCGTGGGACGCAGGCCGAGCGACCGCGCGATGTCATCGGACACGTCCCGCTGCAAGGCGCCGCCCGACGAGTGGATGCGGGTCAGCTTGCCGCGCAACTGCGCCCAGTCCAGGCGCTGGCCCAGACGCCGCAGCAGGGCCGGGCTGGCGATCCAGGTGAAGGAGGGATGGCGCAGGCTGGCCTGCTGCAGGTCTTCGGGGTAGAGGCGCTGCGGCCGGTCGATCTGCCGGCCCGCGCACAGCGGCCACAAGACGCGGAAGGGCAGGCCGTACATGTGCTGCGCCGACACGCTGCCCAGCACGGGCGCCTGCGGGTCGGGCCATTGCTGCTGCAGCGCCTGCACTTCCTGCGCCAGTTGGCCCCAGGTCTTGGCAATGTGCTTGGGCGTGCCGCTGGAACCGGAGGTGCACAGCACCAGGGTCTGCGACGCATCCAGTTCCGCCGGTTCGAGGGGCGGATGTTCATGCAGGTCGGCCAGCCGCCACTGGCGGGCGGCGGGCAAGGGCAGTGCGGTGTCGGTCAGCCACGCGTCGACGGTGACGTCCAGGCCCTGGCAGGTCTGGGCCTGGCGGTCGCCCGGCAGCACGGCCACCACGCCCGCGCGCCAGCAGGCGAACAGCGCGCAGGCGAGTTCGGCCGCGTCGTCGAACCAGAGCGCCGCGCGCCGCAGCGAGCGGGCGCGCAGCGTGCCCGCGATGCGCAGGCTGGCCTGGGCGAAGGCGTCACGGGTCAGCAGGGGCGAATCGGCGACCGGGGCGTTGCCGTCGCCGGGCATGGCCGGCAACAGCAGGCGGGGCAGGGGCGTCCAGGCCATGGTTCAGGCCGCCTTGGCCATGGCCGGGCGCAGCAGCCACTCGCCGGCGGCCATCAATCCCATCAGCACATAGCTGACGCAGCCGTTGTAGGCCACCCACCAGCTCCAGGGCCCCCAGACCGCCAGCGCGGCCGCGATCGAGCCATTCAGCGCGAAAAAGACGCACCATGCGCGGGTGACGTTCCGGGTATAGCGCACGCCTTCGGGCGGCAGCGCCGGATGGCGCAATCGCGCCAGGCGTTCGACGACGGGCTGCGGGCCGCGCAGGCTCATGCCGAAGATGGCCAGCATCAGGCCATTGACCAGCACGGGATACCAGCGCAGCCAGCTTTGCGAATCGGAGATGGCGAGGATCAGGCAGAAGACCAGGGCGACGGCCGGCAGGAGGCGGTCGCCGGGCTGCGTGGCGCGCGCCGTGAGCGCGCGCGCCAGCCAAAGCAGCGCCAGCGGCAACGCGAGCCAGGCGGCGCTGACCCTGTCCAGCGTCGCATAGACGAGGAACGGGTAGGCCACGGCGGCGGCGGCCAGCGCGGCCGCGACGCCACGTTTCATGCGGCGGGATCCTGCTTTTGCCACATCGCCTGGACCACGTCCTCGACGGTGCGGACCGTGCGGAAATCATTGGCGTCCAGCTTGCGGCCGGTCTGCCGGCGGACGTGGTCGATGAGGTCGATCGCGTCGATGCTGTCGATTTCCAGGTCGGTGTACAGGTGAGCGTCGGGCGTGATCCGTTCCGGTTCGATCTCGAACAGTTCGACCAGCGCGCCGCGCAGCGTATTGAATATTTCTTCGCGGGTATGCATCGTGACTCCGTGTGCGTCAGTCGCGGCGTTGCGCTGTGACAAATGCCGCCAGGCTGGCAATGCTGGCGAAATGCTCGCGCATGTTGCGCGTTTCGGGATCCATGGTGATGGCGTAGCGCTTTTGCAGCGCCAGGCCCAGCTCCAGCGCATCGACCGAATCCAGGCCCAGCCCGTCGCCGAACAGCGCGGCCTCGCGGTCGATGTCGTCGGGGGTGATGTCTTCCAGTCCCAGGGACTCGATGACGAGCGTTTTCAGCTCAAGTTCCAGTTGATTCATCCAGCTTTGACTCCACTTCCACCGTCTGGGGCGACAGCGCGTTCATTGAGGCGCCGTCCGGCGCGCTGCGCGCCAGTTCGGCTTCGAAATAGGCATGCAGATAGGCATTCATCTTGCGGCCGGCGATGGGCAGCGGATGCACGGCGCTCCAGGTCGTCGGATCGATGTCCTCGCCGACCTCGATGACATAGCGCATGCGGGAAGGCGGAATGCGGTACCAGGGCTCGCCCTTGGTCAGGCTGCGCGGATTCATGCGGATGACGACCGGCGTCACGACCCGCGCGCCGCGCAAGGCAATCGCGCAGGCCCCGCGATGGAACTGCGGCAGGGCGCGGGGCGGCGTGCGCGTGCCCTCGGGAAATACGATCAGCGTTTCGCCATTGCGCAGCACGTCCGCGGCGCGATCGAACATGTCGAAGCTTTCGTCATTGGTGATGTAGCCCGCGCTTGCCACTGGCCCGCGGGTAAAGGGATTGGTCGCCAGGCCGTGCTTGACGATGCAATTGGCGTTCTTGACGTGCCCGACCAGGAACACCACGTCCAGCAGCGACGGATGATTGGCAAGAATCATCTGGCCCGGACGGCCCAGGCGTTCGGCGCCCTTGAATTCCACGGTCAGGATGCCCACGCGCACCATGAAGCGGATGAACAGCCTGAAGGTGCCATGCAGCGCCCAGCGTGCCCGGCGCTGCCGGTCGTGGCGGTCGCCCGGCAACAGCCGTTGAGGCGGGAACACCATCAGGCGCAGCAGCACGCCGCCCAGGCCGAACAGGGTGAAGGCCATGCCGGTGGCGACCAGGCGCCAGAGCCAGAAATCCTGGCGGACTTGTGCCGTGGTGTTCATGCGTTGCGTGTCCAGGTCCATTGGCGGGTGCGGTTGGCGTGCCGCCAGCTTGGGGTCCGCAGCGCGAGATGGCGAAGGAGGTTCAAGGGATTGGGCCAGATCTGCGGCGCAGCGTCGCCGGGGGTGGCGGGGCTGGGCGCGAGCGCCCAGTCCGTGCCCGGGCGCAGCCGGAAGGCGGCGGCGTAAGAGAACGGCACATCGTCCACCCACGGGGCGTAGGGGCGGGGCGGTTGTTCTTCGGCCAGCACCACGAGCACGTTGTCATGGCCTTGATCGAACAGCATGGCCGCTTCAATAAAGGCGTGTTCCAGGCCGTCGTCCTCGACGGCAATCGCGACGGACTCGGCGGTGTCGCGGCGTATGATCGACCACTGCGCGGCGATCGCATTGTGGACCGACAGTCCGAATGCGGTGGGGGACAGCGGTTCGTCCGCCGCCAGCGATTCCAGCAGCCCGAAGTTGCGCGACGTTTCTCCGTGGCGCGAGGCGAATACGAACGGCATGTCCGGATATCCGTCGGCCAGCGGCCAGGCGCAAGCAAAGACGCCGCGGGCCAGGGGGCTGAGGCGGCGGCGTTGCATGGGGGGCAGGAAGTCGAGGCGGGGGGCGCTTTGATCTCCGAGGGGGCAGTAGGGGTGTTCGGCCCAGTGCTGCCAACGGCTCGGGTCTTGAAATCCGTGCGTCCAACCTTGCCAGTGCGCGATTGAGAACGTCAACATAGCGCGCGATTCTACTATGGCGAATACGGCCTGAAACGATTTAAACAGTTACAAATTACACAAAATAACCCATATTACCGATAATTTTATCCAAAAGTTACTTTTAAGCCGTGAGCGTTCAGGAACTTTTAATCTGGTGGGCAGATCAAAGCGCCGCCTCTCAATACCGGGTTGAACACCTGTCTGCGGACGACCTCCGGCGGGCGGCGGCGATCCGTAGCGGCAAGGCGATGCAAGACTGGAAAGTCAGCCGCGCGCTGCTGCAGCACCTGCGCCGCGCAGGGCCGGTTCCCGGGGCAACGTCCCTGAGCCACAGTGGCGGACATGCTGTTTGCGCGACGGCGCCGCCCGGCTGGAAGATCGGCATCGACCTGGAGGCCATCCGGCCACGCAACGTGGACGGGCTTGCGCAGTGGGTCTGTTCGCCAGGCGAACGCGAGGCATTGGCCGACTTGCAGGGCGAAGCGCGCCTGCAACACTTCTATCGGCTCTGGACACTAAAAGAAGCCTTCATTAAAGGAGCGGGGCTGGATTTTCCCGCGGACATGGCCTGCGTGGGCTTGTCCGGGTCGCCGGAAAGCCCGCTGCTGCGCGCGCCCGGGGGCGCGTGGCAGGCGTGTTCCTACCGCATCGGAAGCGATTGGGTGGCCTCGGTGGTGTGGCAGGCCCCGCAGGATCGAGCCGCGGACGCGGTGGCGCCGCAATGGATCTGCCTGCCCGCTTGCACCTTGCCGCCGCCCGAGCCGTTTGGCCGCTGGCGCTCCGATTCAGACTGATCCTAGCTGCGATTTTTCTGTCCGCCCTTAAAGATGTATTATGAATATATGTTTAAAGGCGAGCACGATCGCCATTCAAGGAGCCGTAGATGTTGAGTCCCCAAGTCCGCGAGCTGGTCAAGGCCACCGCCCCTGTCCTGAAGGTCCATGGCGTGGCCCTGACGAAGCACTTTTACGCGCGCATGTTCCAGCACAATCCGGAACTCAAGCACGTGTTCAACCAGGCCCACCAGGCCGGCGGCGCGCAGCAGCATGCGCTGGCCGGCGCGGTAACCGCCTATGCGGAGCACATCGACGATCCCTCCGTGCTGATGCCGGTGGTGACGCGCATCGTGCACAAGCACGTCAGCCTGGGTATCCGGCCCGAGCACTACGCCATCGTGGGCAAGCATCTGCTGGCGTCCATCCGCGAAGTGCTGGGCGCCGCCGCCACGGACGAACTGGTGGATGCGTGGGCCGCCGCCTACGGGCAGTTGGCCGATCTGCTGATTGCCGAAGAGGCGCGCCTGTACGCGGAATCGGCCAACAAGCCGGGCGGCTGGACCGGCTGGCGCGCGTTCCGCGTGGTGGGCAAACAGCCGGAAAGCGCCGAGATCACCTCCTTCTATCTGGCGCCGGCCGATGGCGGCACGGTGCCGGCGTACCGGCCGGGGCAGTACGTGTCGGTGCGCGTCTATGTGCCGGAACTGGGACTGATGCAGCCGCGCCAGTACAGCCTGTCGGACGCGCCGGGGCAGGATCGCCTGCGCATCTCGGTCAAGCGCGAACCCGCGGGCGACCAGACGCCGGCGGGGCGCGTGTCCAATGCGCTGCACGACCGCCTGGAAGAGGGCGGCGTGCTGGACGTGGCGCCGCCGCAGGGCGATTTCCACCTGCGCGAAGACGGCGACGCGCCGGTCGTGCTGCTGAGCGGGGGCGTGGGGCTGACGCCGATGGTGTCGATCCTGAACCATCTGGTGCGGGCCAACGACGATCGGCAGATCCGCTTCGTGCACGGCTGCCGCAACCGGTCGGTGCATGCCATGCGCGACCACGTGAACGATATCGCCGCGTCGCGCGCCAATGTGCGCAAGGCGGTGTTCTACGAAGAGGTGGCCCATGGCGACCAGCCTGGCCGCGATTACGACCACAAGGGGCGGGTCGACCTGCACGCCATCCGCGAGGAGGCCATCGTGCCGGGCGCCGATTACTACCTGTGCGGCCCGGCTGCTTTCATGCGGGCGCAGCGCGAGGCGCTGCTGGGCCTGGGCGTGGCCGAAGACCGCATCCACGCCGAGGCATTCGGCACCGGCGGCGTCGCCGCCTGAGCGGTGTATCCTGGCGGCCTGATGTTTCCGGGCCGCCCGGTCTCCGCCCCACAGCCATGCAACTGACCCGATTCACCGACTTCGGCCTGCGCGTCCTGATGTACCTGACGCAATGCCGCGACCGGCCCGCCGCCGTCACGATCCCCGAGATCGCGGACCGCTTCGCCTTGTCGCGCAACCATCTGGTGAAGGTGGTGCATTTCATGTCGCAGCGCGGCTGGGTCAGCACCTCGCGCGGCAAGGGCGGGGGCCTTGCGCTGGCGCATCCGGCCACCCACTACCGGGTCGGCGACCTGGTGCGCGAGCTGGAACAGCAGGGACCGCTCATCGACTGCCGCGAGCCGCCCTGTGCGCTGGACGGCGTGTGCCGGCTGGCGGGCGTGCTGGCGCAAACGCTGCAGGCGTTCTACGACGCGCTCAATGCCTACACGCTGGCCGATCTGGTGCGCGAGCCGACCGCCGCCGCCATCATCAAGCTGCACCGGATCGCCTGATCCCAGGGCATGAAGTTTGGTTATGGCCCCTGCGGCGTTTGGCATTTGCCGGCGCGGGGGACCCCGTTACAGAATGGACCGGTTCGCGGTCTTTTTTGGATAACGGTATGCGCGTTTGCGTGATTGGCGCGGGCGTCGTCGGTGTGACGTCGGCCTATTTCCTGGCGCGCCAGGGTCATGAAGTGGTGCTGGTCGACAGCCAGCCCCGTCCGGCGGAAGTCTCCAGCTATGCCAACGGCGGTCAGCTCAGCTACAGCTATGTGGCGCCGCTGGCCGGCCCCGGCGTGCTGCCCAGCGTGCCGGGCTGGCTGCTGCGCCAGGATTCGCCGCTGCGTTTCCGGCCCCGGCTGGATCCGCACCAATGGCGCTGGTGCCTGCAGTTCGCGCTGGCCTGCCGCGCGTCGGTGGCCAAGGCGTCCACGGCGCAGATGCTGACGCTGTCCTACCTCAGCCGGGACGTGATGCATTCCCTGCTCGAACAGGAAGACCTGGCCTTCGGGCACCTGAAGAACGGCAAGCTCATTGCGTACCGCAGCGCTGAACTGCTCGATAAGGCGCGCGCGCTGGTGGCCTACCAGGCCGCGCACGGCGCGGACCAGCAGGTGCTGGACGCCGCCCAGACCGTGGCGCGCGAGCCGGCGCTTGCCGGCATGGGCGCCAGCCTGGCGGGCGCCATCTATACGCCTAGCGAAGAAGCCGGCGACTGCCGACAGTTCACCGAGGCGCTGTTCGATCGCCTGCAGACCCTGGGCAACGTCGAGTGCGCCATGGCCAATCCCGTGTCCGGCCTGCAGCGCGAAGGCCGCCGCATCGTCGCGGTCAACACGCGCGATGGCGATATCGGCGCCGACGCCGTGGTGCTGGCCACCGGCATCGGCACGCGCGCCTTGCTCAATCCGCTGGGCCACGACGTGCCGCTGTACCCCCTGAAGGGCTACAGCCTGACCGTCCCGCTGGCCGATGACGACAACGTGGCGCCGCGCATCAGCGTGACCGATTACGAGCGGCGCATCGTCTATGCCCGCGTGGGCAGGGTGCTGCGGATCGCGGCCATGGTGGACATCGGCAGCAACAACGCCGACATCGACCCGGCGCGCATCGGCCTGCTCAAGCGCCAGGTGCGCGAAGCCTTCCCGCAACTGGACCTGAGCCAGGCCATCCCGTGGGCCGGACTGCGGCCGGCCACGCCCACCGGCAAGCCGCTGATCGGCCGCAGTCACGCCGCCGACAATCTCTGGCTGAACGTCGGCCAGGGCGCGCTGGGCTTCACCCTGGCCTGCGGCAGCGCGGCGCTGCTGACCGCCCAGATGGGCGGGCTGGAGCTGCCGCTGGATCCCGCGCCGTTCCGGCCCTGATCCAGGCCTGATCGGAATCCCGGCATGTCCCGGCGTCCGTTCACGGGCGTTCAAGACAGCCTTTCGCCGTCGCTGCATAGTGGCCGCTTTGCGCGGTGAGGCGATGAGCATTTTCCAGAGAACCACGATTGCGTTGGCGCGCAGCCCGGCGGTCGGGCAGGCGATGCGGGCGATGGCCGCCCGGACCTCGCTGGCCCGCCGGTTCGTCGGCGGCGCCGACGTGCACGAGGCCGTGCGCACGGCCGTGAGGCTGCGCGAGGCGCATGGCATCCGCGCATCGCTCTTCTACCTGGGCGAGTACGTCGCGGACCGGGCCGCCATCGCGCACAACGTCGATCAGGCCATCGGCGCATGCAAGGCGTTGGCCGACGCCGGCCTGGACGTGCACGTGTCCGTCGACCCCACCGCCATCGGCTACATGCGCGATGACGAGCTGGGCGAGGACAACGCGCGGCGCATCGGCATGGCGGCGCAAGGCGCCGCACGCGGGGGACGCGGCTGCCTGATGCTGGATATGGAAGATTCCGCCATCCGCGACCGCACCTGCGCGCTGCATCGCCACTTGCTGGAAGCGGGCGTCCCCGCCGGGCTCACGCTGCAGGCGCGGCGCCGCCGCACGCCGGAAGACCTGGCCTGGGCGATTCGCCAGCGGACCTCGCTGCGGCTGGTGAAGGGCGCGTTCCCGGAGCGGGCGCTGGATCACGCGGGGCGCGCGCGCATCGACCTGGCCTATCTGGACGCGGCCGCCATCATGCTGTCGCGCGAGGCGCGGGACTCGGGCTTCTACCCGGTCTTCGGCACGCACGACGACCGGCTGGCGGGCGCCATCATCGACCTGGCGCGCGAACGTGGCTGGTCCCCCGCCGACTTCGAATTTGAAATGCTCTACGGCGTGCGCCCGGACTGGCAACTGGCGCTGCGCGGATTGGGCTATAACGTCAGGGTCTATCTCCCGTTCGGCGCGGACTGGTGGCCGTATGCCATCCGGCGCGTCGGAGAAAACCCTCGCAACGCGTGGCTGCTGGCCCGATCCCTGACGTCGGATGGTCGCTACTTCGGATAGCCGCGAGACGGCTGACCCTCTACCCATGGCGGTTTCTCAACACATCTGGCATTGCGGCGCGGGCCTGCCCGGCGACGTGCTGATCGCGGACCTGCGTGCCTATCGCTACGCGCCGCATTTCCATGACGCCTGGGCCATCGGCGCGGTCGAGCAGGGCTGCTGCGAATTCACGGTGCAAGGCGCGCCCTACACCGCGCGGGCAGGCGAGCTCGTGGTGATCGCCCCGGGACAGGTGCACACCGGCGGCACGGCTGCCGGGTCGCTGGCGTACCGCATGGCCTATCTCGACCCCGCCTGGTTCCAGGACCACGAGCGGGCGCTGGATGCGCATGGCGTGCGGCGGGCCGGGCCGGTGATCGCCGATGCCGCGCTGTGCGCAACCTGGCTGAATGCGCTGACAGCCGACGAGATTCCCGCCGCGCAGCGCCGCGCGCGCATGTCGGCGGCCGTGTTCGGCCTGCTGGCCGCGCATGGCCGGACGCCGGACGGCGGCAACGAGGGCGGCTGTGTAGCGTCGGGCGACCCTGCCGGCGTCGCCGACCTGGCCGACATGGCCGACGTGTGCGCCTTGCTGCGCGAACGCATGGCCGCCGATCCGGCCTGCGCGCCGGACCTGGAGGCGCTGGCGCAGGCGCAGGACCGGCACCGCACCACGCTGGTCAAGCAGTTCGCGCGGCGCTATGGCCTGCCGCCGCAGGCGTGGCTGCGCAACTGGCGGGTGGCGCGCGCCCGCGCGTTGCTGCGCGGCGGCCTGCCGCTGGCCGACGCCGCGCAGGCGGTGGGCTTTGCGGACCAGGCGCATCTGACGCGCGTGTTCAAGCAGGTCTATGGCAGCCCGCCCGGCGTGCTGCTCAAGGCGGGCGCGGGCTCCCAGACGTTGTGACGGCGGGGCGTCTCGATCCGGTAGTCGGAGTATTTGCGGGTGAAGAACTCGGCGCCCAATGTCTGCGCGGCCGCCAGGGGCTGGCGCGGATCGCGCGCGATCTCGCCGCGCTTGTTGCCCGCGCCGTGCACGTAGCCGACAAAGTCGGAATGGGTGTAGCGCGCATATTCCTGGACCTGGTGCACGATGCCCAGCGCCGCGCCGGGATAGGTTTCTTCCGAGGCGACCGCCAGGCCCAGCCGCTTGCCGGTCATGCGCGCCATGACGCGCTGCGGCTCGGGGCCCGACCCGGCGTAATGGCTGAACGACCGGTCGAAGAATGCCTTGGCCTGCGCCGACATTCCATACCAATAGACGGGCGTGCAGAGCAGCATGCCGTCGGCGGGCAGAAAGTGTTCCAGGAAGAGTTCGGCGTAACGGTCCGCCGGCGCGCGGGCGTGCCGCAGGTCCGGCAGGAAGCCGTGAATGTAGTCATCGAGAAAGAGCAGGGTGGCGGCGGTGCCGGCGGCCTCGGCCCCGCGCAGGGCGGCCTTGCCCAGCGCGGCGCTGTTGCCATCGCGGCGCGGACTGCCCACCAGAATGAGCAGCCGGTTCGATTGCTGATTTGAATTCATGCTTGGCTCCCGCAAGAGTGATTGGAAACGATCTTCATGGCCATGTTTCAGGCCATGTTGCAGGCTATGTTGGCCGCAAGCCGCCGCCGCGACAAATGACCATTCCTGGATTAAGCTGAATCAAATTCATCCAGGTATGCCGCCGATGTTTGCCACGCTTCCCGTCACCGCACTACGCACCTTCGAGGCTGCCGCGCGCCTGCGCAGTTTCAAGCTGGCCGCGAACGAGCTGTCGGTCACGCCTACCGCCGTCTCCCATCAGGTCAAGGCGCTGGAGCGCCACGTGGGGTGCGCGCTGTTCGATCGCGTGCCGCGCGGCGTGCGCCTGACCGACAAGGGCGCGCGCCTGTTTGCGGGCGTGCATGGCGCCCTGCTCGATGTGGCGCAGGCGCTGGACGCATTGCGCCCCGCGCCGGCGTCGGGCGCGCTGACCGTCTCCACCACGCACTCCTTCGCCGCGCTCTGGCTGGTGCCCCGGCTGGGGCGTTTCCATCAGGCGCATCCCCAATACCAACTGCGCCTGGACGCGACGCCCGACCCCGTCGACCTGCTCCAGGACGCCAGCGTGGACGTGGCCATCCGCTACAGCCTCGAGCGCTATCCCGCGCTGCACGCGGCTTGCGCGCTGCCGGAGTGGTTCGGCGTGTACGGCGCGCCGGCCCGCATCGCGCAGGCAGGACGGCGAGCGCCCGCGCTGGTGACGGTGCGCTGGCGCGATTCGCCACTCTATGAGCAGGGGTGGCAGGCGTGGTGCGACGCGGCGGGCCTGCCGGCATGGCGCCGCCCGGCCGCCGAGCATGCCTATACCGAGGAACACTACGCCTTGCAGGCCGCCATCGCCGGGCAGGGACTGGTGCTGGCCAGTTCGGTGATGGTGTCCGACAGCGTGGCTGCCGGCACCCTGGTGCCGTTCCGGCCGGAGATCCGCGTCGCGGGCTCGGCCTACACCGCGCTGTGCGCCCCGGGGCGCGAGCGTCACCCGCCTGTCAAGGCGTTTCTGGCGTGGCTGCGCAAGGAGTTCCGCGGCCAGGCGCTGCGCGGCGGGCAGGACAAGGCGGACGCTCGCGGGTAAATTGCAGGCAACGGCGCGAGACGCGACGCCACCACGCATGACAAGACTACGGAGCCCGTCCCGCTGTGAACCGATTCCATGAGATGACGGTATTTCTTGCCGTGGCCGACGCGGGCAGCTTTGCCGCGGCGGCGCGGCGCATGCAGATGTCGGCGCCCACCGTGACGCGCAGCGTCGCCGCGCTGGAGCGCCGCCTGGGCGCGTTGCTGCTGGTGCGCACGACGCGCAGCCTGCGCCTGACCGAAGCGGGCCAGCGTTATGCGGCCGACTGCCGCCGCATTCTGGACGACGTCGAACAGGCGGACGACGCGGCGGCGGGGGCCATGGCCGCGCCGCGCGGCGCGCTCGCCATCACGGCGCCCGCGCTGTTCGGCGAACTGCACGTCATGCCGGCCGTGCTGGGCTATCTGCGCGAGCATCGCCAGGTTTCGGTACGTGCGCTGCTGGTGGATCGCGTGGTCAATCTCGTGGACGAGGACATCGACGTGGCCGTGCGCATCGGTGCGCTGCCGGATTCCTCGCTGACCGCGGTGCCGGTCGGCCACGTGCGCCGCGTGGTCTGCGCATCGCCGGATTTCCTGCGCGAGCGCGGCGTGCCCGAAACCCCGGACGCCCTGCATCGCTTTTGCACGATCACCGCGGCGATGGAGGGCAGGGGGCCGCAGTGGCGTTTCGTGCAGGACAACCAGATCCAGCGGCTCAACGTGCAGTCCCAGCTCACCGTCACCTCGTTCCAGGCGGCGGTCATGGCCGCCCGCGAGGGCTGGGGCCTGACGCAGGTGATGTCCTACCAGGTGGCGCCGCACCTGGCCAGCGGCGCGCTGCAGGTGGTGCTGCGTGAATTCGAGATGCCGCCGGTGCCGGTCCACGTGGTGTATCCGGAAGGGCGCAAAAGCTCGGCCAAGGTGCGCAGCTTCGTGGAATTCTGCGTCCAGGCCCTGCGCCGGGACCTGGACGCACTGCCGGCCTGACGGGCTTTATTTCATGTACGGCAAGAGTGTCTTGCCGGCGCCGGCCGTTCCCGATCCGGCCGGCGCGCCCCAAGATGGAGCCCTGAATCCACCTGGGAGCCCGCCGTGCCGTCCACCCCCCTGAAGTTCTACCGTTACCCCTTGTCCGGCCACGCGCATCGCGTCGAGCTGATGCTGTCCCTGCTCGACGTGCCGCATGAGGCCGTCGACGTGAACCTGCGCCAGCGCGAGCAGAAGCGGCCCGAATTCCTGGCGCTCAATGCCTTCGGGCAGGTCCCGGTGATCGATGACAACGGCGTCGTGGTCGCCGATTCGACCGCCATCCTGGTGTACCTGGCCAAGCGCTATGGCGGGCAGGCCTGGTTGCCGCAGGATCCCGTGGGGGCGGCCGCGGTCCAGCGCTGGCTGTCGGTGGCGTCCGGGCCGCTGGCCGCCGGCCCTGCGTCGGCGCGCCTGGTGACGCTGTTCGGCGCGCCGCTCGACGCGGACGCCACGCTGGCGCGCGCGCATGCGCTGCTTGCCGTCATGGAAGGCGAACTGCGCCAGCGCGATTTCCTGGCGGGCGATGCTCCGACGATTGCCGACGTGGCCTGCTATGCCTACGTGGCGCATGCGCCGGAAGGCAACGTGTCGCTGGCGGACTATCCGCATATCCGCGCGTGGCTCGACCGGATCGAGCATCTGCCGCGCTTCGTGCCCATGGCGTCGTCCGCCGTGGGACTGCTCGCGGCCTGAGGCCGGGCGCCCGCCGCAAGGAGACCATCATGAATTCTTCCGAAACCCCCGCACCCTCGCCGTGGCACGCCGGCGAACGCCAATTGCAGGACCACACGGGCGTGGCCGCGCGCATGGACCTGGTCGGACGCAAGGTCATCCGCGACTACATGCCCGACCAGCACCGCGAGTTCTTCGCGCAGCTTCCATTCCTGGTGGCGGGCGCCGTCGATGCGCAGGGCGATCCCTGGGCCGGCATCCTGGAAGGGGAGCCCGGTTTTGCCGCGTCGCCCGACCCGCACACGCTGCGCATCGCCGCGATGCCCGACACGGACGATCCGCTGCGCGCCGGACTGGGGCCGGGCAAGGCGGTGGGGCTCCTGGGCATCGAGCTGCATACGCGCCGGCGCAACCGCATGAACGGCCGCATCCAGGCCTGGGATGGCAAGCGTTTCGACGTGGTGGTGGCGCAATCCTTCGGCAATTGCCCGCAGTACATCCAGTCGCGCGACTTCTATTTCTCGCGCTCGCCGTCGCTGCGCTTTGCCGCGGCGCTGCCCGGACAGGCCGGACTGGACGCGGCGGCGCGCGCGCTGATCGCGGCGTCCGACACCTTCTTCGTCGCCAGCTACGTCGACCGCGAGGACGGCGACGGCGGCCGGAGCGTGGATGTCTCGCATCGCGGCGGCAAGCCCGGCTTCGTGCGGGTGGACGGCGACGTGCTGACGATTCCGGATTTTTCGGGCAACCGCTTTTTCAACACCTTGGGCAACCTCGTGGCCAATCCCGTGGCCGGACTGCTCTTCATCGACTTCGAGCGCGGCGACGTGCTGCAACTGACCGGGCGGGCGGAAGTGGTCCTGGACGGCCCCGAGATCGCGCAATTCGAGGGCGCCGAACGCCTGTGGCGCGTCCATGTGCGCCGGGTGGTGCGGCGGCCGGGGGCACTGGCCTTGCGCTGGCGCTTCGAGTCGTGGTCGCCGACGGCGCTCGCGACCGGCCACTGGCCCGCGGCGGCCTAGGGCGGGGATGCTGGCCGGCCGTGGCCGGCCCTGCGCATCAGCGTGCGGCGCCGCCCTGCGGATCCGGTGCGGACGGCGCCACCTTGCGCACGACCGTGTCGCCCGGCGCCAGCACGCGGCCGTCCTGCGCGCGGATCTCCAGGCGCCGCACCGGCTGGCCGCGCTGGCGGTCGATGAGGGCCGAATGCGCTTCGTCAGGGCCGTAGTAATGGTCTTCGCCCCATTGGCGCAGCCCCACGATCACCGGAAACAGCGCCTCGCCCTTACTGGAGAGCACGTACTCCTGGTAGGCGCTTCCGTCCGAGGCGGGCGCGACCTGCAGGATTCCGTGCGCGACCAGCGTGCGCAGGCGGTCGCTGAGGATGTTCTTGGCCATGCCCAGGTTCTTCTGGAATTCGCCAAAGCGGCGCAGCCCGTCGAACGCGTCGCGCACGATGAGCAGCGACCACCAGTCGCCGATGGCGTCGAGCGAGCGCGCCACGGGGCAGGCGGCGCCTTCAAGGCTGGTGCGTTTGACCATGTCGGGTTCCTTGCTGGGTCTGGGGCTGGGTCTGGGACTGGCTCTGGATCTGGGCCGGCGGCCGGTCGCGCCGGCCGAAATTTGGTTGCATTATAAAACCTAGTCGCCTAGCATTCTGGTTTCGTAATAAAACTGGATTGCCATGAAACCCTCTCCCTCGCCGGACGGCAACGCGCCCGCTATGCCCGCCCTGCTGGTCTTGCTACTGGCCGCGGCCTGCGCCCTGAGCGTGGCGAACGTGTACTACGCGCAGCCCCTGCTGGACGCCATCGGACGGGAATTCCACCTGGACGAGGCGGCAATTGGCATCGTCGTCACCGCCACCCAGATCGGCTGCGCGCTGGCCCTGTTCTTCGTGGTGCCGCTGGGCGACCTGCTGGACCGCCGCCGGCTGATGCTGTGGCAATTGGGCCTGCTGGTGCTGGCCCTGGGCGCGGTGGCGAGCGCGGCGAATCCGCCATGGCTGCTGGCGGGCATGGTGGCCCTTGGCCTGCTGGGCACCGCGATGACGCAGGGCCTGCTGGCGCTGTCCGCGGCGCTGGCGGCTCCGTCCGAGCGCGGGCGCGTCGTGGGCGCCGCGCAGGGCGGGGTGGTGATCGGCCTGCTGCTGGCGCGCACGCTGGCCGGCGTGCTGGCGGACCTGTGGGGCTGGCGCGCGGTGTACGTGGCCTCGGCCGGCCTGTCGGCGTTGCTGGCCGTGGCGCTGGCCCGCTGGCTGCCGCGGCGGCGCCTGCCCGCCGCGGGCCTGCGTTACGGCGCGCTGCTGCGCTCGGTGTTCACCTTGCTGGCGACCGAGCGCGTCCTGCGCGTGCGCGGCATGATCGCGCTGTTGATGTTCGCCGCGTTCAGCGCCTTCTGGACCGCGCTGGTGCTGCCGCTGAGCGCGCCGCCGCATGCCTTGTCGCACACCGCGGTGGGCGCGTTCGGGCTGGTGGGGGTGGTGGGCGTGCTGATGGCGGCGCGCGCCGGACGGTCGGCGGATGCCGGTCATGGCCAGCGCACCACCGCGATGGGCCTGGCGTTGCTGTGCCTGGCCTGGGTGCCCATCGCTTTCCTGGACCGCAGCCTGTGGCTGCTCGCGGTCGGCGTGCTGGCGCTGGACCTCGCCCTGCAGGCGCTGCATGTGACCAACCAGGCCATGATCTTCAGCATCAGCGCGCAGGCGCACAGCCGCCTGGTGGCGGGCTACATGTTGTTCTACGCGGTGGGCAGCGGACTGGGGTCGATCGCGGCGACGGCCGTGTACGCGCGGGCCGGCTGGCTGGGCGTCTGCGTGCTGGGCGCGGGCATCAGCGTGGCGGCCTTGCTGTTCTGGGCAGCGACGGCGCCGCGCGCGGCGCGCGCCGCCTGTCCCGCGGACGGGCGGGCGCGCACCTAGCCGGCTGCGCCCGCCGCCGAGGTTACGGCTGGACCTCGTATTCCGCCGTGCCCAGCACGACCGCCGCCATGCCGGGCGCCTGGGTCAGCTTGTGCAGGGCGTAGCACTGCGCGGTGGCGATCTTGGCGTCATGGAAGGCCGGGTCTTCGGCCCGCAGGTCCAGGCTGACGAGCAGGGCGCGGGCCATCTGCCAGCCGGCGAAGGTGGTGCCCGCCAGCAGCAGGTAGGGCACGGCGGCGCCGAACACCGCGTTGGGATTGCCGGCTGCATTGGCCAGGATGAATTCGACGGCGCTGGCCAGCGCTTCGCGCGCCTCGCGCAGCGGCTTGACCATGCGTTGGGCGGCGGGCTCGCTGCGGGCGGCGAGGTCGGCTTCGGTCTGGCGCACGGCCTCCAGCAGCGCGCGCGCGACCGCGCCGCCGTCGCGCAGGGTCTTGCGGCCGACGAGGTCGTTGGCCTGGATGGCGGTCGTGCCTTCGTAGATGGTGAGGATGCGGGCGTCGCGGTAATACTGCGCGGCGCCGGTCTCCTCGATGAACCCCATGCCGCCATGGACCTGCACGCCCAGGCTGGCGACGTCGATCGACATTTCGGTGCACCAGCCCTTGACGATGGGCACCAGGAATTCCTGGATGGCGAGGTGGCGCTTGCGCGCGTCGGCGTCCGGGCTGGCATGGGCCAGGTCGGCGTGGCCGGCGGTGACGTAGGCCAGCGCGCGGCCGGCTTCGGTCAGGGCGCGCATGGTGCCAAGCATGCGGCGCACGTCCGGATGCTGGATGATGGGCACGGCCTCGCGCGAGGAACCGTCCACCGGACGGCTCTGCACGCGGTCGGCGGCATAGGCCAGCGCGTGCTGATAGGCGCGGTCGGCGATGGCGATGCCCTGCACGCCGACGGCGTAGCGGGCGGCGTTCATCATGATGAACATCGCGTCCAGGCCGCGGTTTTCCTGGCCGACCAGATAGCCGACCGCGCCGCCCGCGTCGCCGAACTGCAGCGTGGCCGTGGGGCTGGCCTTGATGCCCAGCTTGTGTTCGATGGAGACGCACGCGACGTCGTTGCGCGCGCCCAGGGTGCCGTCTTCGTTGACCAGGAACTTGGGCACCAGGAAAAGCGAAATGCCCTTCACGCCCTCCGGCGCGTCGGGCAGCCGGGCCAGGACCAGGTGCAGGATGTTTTCGGCGAGGTCATGTTCGCCGTAGGTGATGAAAATCTTGGTGCCCGACAGTCGGTAAGTGCCGTCGCCCATCGGCTGGGCGCGGGTGCGGATCATGGCGAGGTCCGAACCCGCCTGCGGCTCGGTCAGGTTCATGGTGCCGGTCCATTGCCCGGAGATCATCGGGCCGATGAAGCGCTGGCGCAATTCGGGCGAGCCGGCCGTCATCAGGGCCTCGATGGCGCCGTTGGTGAGCAGGGGGCAGAGGGCGAACGACAGGTTCGCGGCGTTCAGCATTTCGGAGCAGGGCGACCCGATCAGGCCGGGCAGTCCCTGGCCGCCGTATTCCACGGGGTGGGTCATGCCCTGCCAGCCGGCGTCGGCGTACTGGCGAAACGCCTGCTTGAAGCCGGGCGCGGTGGTGACCGCGCCGTCGTGCCAGGCGCTGGGCTCGCGGTCCGCGGGGTGGTTCAGCGGCGCCAGCACCTCGGCGGCGAAGTGGGCGGACTCTTCCAGCACGGCTTGCGCGGTGTCGGGCGTGGCTTCCTCGAAGCCGGGCAGGGCGGCCACCTGGGGCAGGCCGGCCAGGTGGTTCATCACGAACAGCATGTCTTTCACGGGGGCTTGGTACGTCATGGCGTAAGCGCTCCTGGATTCAGCGGGTAATTTTTCAGCGAGTGATCGTAGGAAAGGGGCAAGGGCCAGCGGGTCAGTCCGGCTTGCCGGGCTTGGCCACGTCGATCGCCGACGTGGCGCCGACGGCGGCGCGCAGCTCGAACTTCTGGATCTTGCCGGTGGACGTCTTGGGCAATTCGCCAAAGCGCACCGCGCGCGGCACCTTGAAGCCGGGCAGCAGCAGCTTGCAATGCGCGATGATTTCGTCGGCGGTGGCGGTGCAGCCGGGTTTGAGCTCGACGAAGGCGCAGGGCGTCTCGCCCCATTTGGGGTCCGGCATGGCCACCACGGCGACGGCGGCCACAGCCGGATGCCGGTACAGCGCGTCCTCGACCTCGATGCTGGAGATGTTCTCGCCGCCCGAGATGATGATGTCCTTGCTGCGGTCCTTGATGCGGACATAGCCGTCGGCCGTCATCACGCCCAGGTCCCCGGTATGGAACCAGCCGCCGGCGAAGGCGTCCTCGGTCGCGCGTTCGTTCTTCAGGTAGCCCTTCATGCAGATGTTGCCGCGGAACATGACCTCGCCGATGGTGGCTTCGTCGGCCGGCACCTCCTGCATGGATTCAGGATCGCGCACCGATACGCCGGCCTGCAGGTGATAGCGCACGCCCTGGCGCGCGGTCAGCAGCGCGCGGCGTTCGGGGTCGAGCGCGTCCCAGGCGTCCTGGTGGGCGCACACGGCGGCCGGGCCGTAGACTTCGGTCAGGCCGTACACGTGGGTCAGCTCAAAGCCGATCTCGCGCATCTTGTCGATGACCGCGGGCGCGGGGGCGGCGCCCGCCACCATGGTGCGCACGGTATGCGCGATGCCCGCGCGCATCTCGGCCGGCGCGTTGGCAAGCGCGCTCTGCACGATGGGCGCGCCGCAATAATGCGTGACGCCTTCGTCGCGGATCAGGTCGAACACCGTCTTGGGGTCGAACTTGCGCAGGCATACGTTCACGCCCGCGCGCGCGGCGACCGTCCACGCGAAGCACCAGCCGTTGCAATGGAACAGGGGCAGCGTCCACAGATAGACGGGGTGCTTGGGCATGTCCCATTCGAGGATGTTGCTCAGCGCGTTCAGGTAGGCGCCGCGATAGTGGTAGACGACGCCCTTGGGATCGCCCGTGGTGCCGGACGTGTAGTTCAGGGCGATGGCATCCCATTCGTCGGCGGGCGGCTTCCAGTCGAAGGCGGCCGGGGCGGCGGCCAGGAAGTCCTCGTAGTCGGTGGCGCCGGGCAGGGTGGCGGGGGCGCCGTCCAGGTCGTGGACCGAAATGACCTTGAGATGCGGAAACTCTGCCCGGGCGCGCTGGGCGAGGTCGGCGTATTCGGTGTCGACGATCAGCGCGCGGGCTTCGCCGTGGCCCAGCATGAACAGCACGCTGGGCGTGTCCAGGCGGGTGTTCAGCGTGTTGAGCACGGCGCCCAGCATGGGGACGCCGAAGTGCGCCTCGACCATGGCCGGAATGTTGGGCAGCATGACGGCGACCGTGTCGCCGCGCTGGATGCCGGCCTGCGCCAGCGCGCCGGCCAGGCGCTGCGCGCGTTCGTAGGTCTGGGCCCAGGTGCGGCGGACCTTGCCGTGGACGATGGCCAGCCGGTGGCCGTAGACCTGCGCGGCCCGGGCGATGAAATCCACGGGGGTCAGGGCTTCGTAATTGGCCTCGCGGCGCGCAAGGCCGTGGTCGAACATGCCGGTCATGCTTGGTCTCCAATTGGGGCGCGTACGCCTCTTATGTGTCTGCGGGGAAGTTTGATCCCCGTCGCTTGCCCTAGCTTATGGCCCGCCGGAAAATGGCGTCTGTCGCCTGCGCGACAGACGGCCGGCCGCGCACCCCCCAGTTTTACACGGTTCTTCCCATGTCCGATGTTTCAAACACAGTTTCCTCCGACGAACTGCCGGGGCTCTTTCGCGCCTGTCGCTGGTTCGGCGCCCTGGACGCGGCGCACCAGGACCTGGTGCTGGCGACCTCGCGCGCCGAACACGTGGGCAGCGGGGCGTGGATCGCGCGGCGCAACGCGCCGTCGGACTACTGGCTCGGGGTGAGCAAGGGGCTGCTGAAACTGGCGATCTACAACGAATCGGGCCGCAGCTGCACGTTTTCGGGGGTGCCGCCGGGCGGTTGGTTCGGCGAGGGTAGCGTCATCAAGCGCGAGCTGCGCAAATACGATGTAGTGGCGATCCAGCCGTCGTTGGTGATGCTGGTGCCGGCCGCCACGTTCCATGGGCTGCTGTCGGCAAGCCTGCCCTTTTCGCATTTCGTCATCGGCCAATTGAACGACCGCATGGGCGAGTTCATCGCGTCCATCCAGAACCACCGCCTGCTGGATGCCGACGCGCGGGTGGCGCAGTCGCTGGCGCAATTGTTCAACCCGCAGCTGTATCCGTCCACCGACCTGACCCTGGCGATCTCGCAGGAAGAGCTGGGCTATCTGACCGGCCTGTCGCGCCAGCGGGTCAACCAGGCCCTGCAGACCCTGGCCGACCTGGGCATCCTGGCGCTGGCCTACAACCAGATCCAGGTGCGGGACCTGGCCCGCCTGCGTCAGTACGGGCTGGACCAGATCTGAGCGGCGTCAGGGCGTCCGGCCGTTGATCGCGCGATCCAGCGCGGCGCGCGCCAGGATGCGGGTCGAATCCAGCGTGGGCAGGGCGCAGTTGTTGTCGTTCAGCACCAGCGGCAGTTCGGTGCAGCCCAGCACGACGGCGTCGCAGCCGTCGTCTTTCAGCCGGTCGACGATGCCCTGCAGCCGCGCCACCGACGCCGGCTCGAATACGCCGTAGACCAGCTCGTCCATGATGATGCGGCCGAGCAACTGGCGGTCTTCCTGCGCGGGGCGCGCGTAGTCCAGGCCCCGTTCGCCCAGCTTGCCGGGGTAGACGCCGCTGTCCACCAGCCAGTGCGTGCCCAGGATGCCGATCCGCCGGTAGCCGCGCGCCGACGCCACGGCGGCCACTTCGGCCGCGATGTGCAGCCAGGGCCGCGGCGCGTGCGCCACGATGCGGTCCAGCGCCTGGTGGATGGTGTTGTCCGGGCAGATCAGGAAATCCGCGCCGGCGCGCGCCAGCTTGTCGGCGGACGACAGCATCAGGGCGGCCACGCCGTCCAGGTCGCCCCGGTCCAGGCAGGCCACGTAATCGGCCAGCGAATGCGTGTGCAGCGAAATCTCGGGGTGGGCGTGCGGGCCCATGCGGCGCGCGCCTTCGGCGCACAGGGTGCGGTAGCAGAGCGCGGCGCCCTCGGCGGAGCAGGCGACGATTCCGATGTGCAGCGGCGCGGTGTTCATCCGGGCGATTCCTCGCGTGTGGGGCGGGCGGTGGGACCAGGGCGTAGGGCGGGCAGATGCCACGCCCATTGTAGTGATGGCAAGGGGATGGGGGCCGGCGCCGCGCGGTGGAATTCACCCCGTGATGGTGATTTATACCTGCCGGCGCCACAGTAAAAAACACCACGCCCTTCACAGTGCATTGATTCCGAACGGTTTTTTTCTGGCATGGATTTCGCATGGGGACAGGTACCCCAACCAACCGCAACACAGGAGGGCGTTCCCATCATGGGTCCGTATCGGAAATTATGGTTCACGCTGATCGCCGTGGTGGCGATCACCTTTGCACTGCTCGGCTTCTACGGCGGCGAGGTCTACCGGCAGGCGCCGCCCATTCCCGGCCACGTGGTGACGTCCGACGGCCGTGCGCTGTTCGGCCGCGACGACATCCTGGATGGGCAGACCGCCTGGCAATCCGTCGGGGGCATGCAGCTCGGTTCGATCTGGGGCCACGGCGCGTATCAGGCGCCCGACTGGACGGCCGACTGGCTGCATCGCGAGTTGACGGCCTGGCTGGACCTGGCCGCGCGCGACGAGCACGGCCAGGCCTATGCGCAGCTTCCCGCGCCGCAGCAGGCCGCGCTGCGTGAAGCGCTCAAGGCCGAGTACCGCGCCAACCGCAGCGACGCCGCGACCGACACGCTGACGATCACGCCGCGCCGCGCAACAGCCATCGAGCAGACCGCGGCCTACTACGACCAGTTGTTCTCCGACGCGCCGGCCTTGCACGGCAGCCGCGAGAGCTTCGCCATGAAGGAGAACACGCTGCCCGACGCCGCGCGCCGCACGCAGCTCACGCGCTTTTTCTTCTGGACGGCCTGGGCCGCGGCGACCGAACGCGAAGGCATGCCGGTCACCTACACCAACAACTGGCCGCACGAACCGCTGATCGGCAATCAGCCCAGCGCCGAAAACGTGATGTGGTCCATCATCAGCGTCGTCGTGCTGCTGGCGGGCATCGGCTTCCTGGTCTGGGCCTGGGCCTTCCTGCGCGGCCAGGAAGAAGTGGAGCCGCAAGCGCCCGCGCGCGATCCGCTCACGGCCTTCGCCCTGACGCCCTCGCAGCGCGCCCTGGGCAAATACCTGTTCCTGGTCGTGGCGCTGTTTGGCTTCCAGGTGCTGCTGGGCGGCTTCACCGCGCACTACACGGTTGAAGGACAGAAGTTCTATGGCATGGACGTGTCCCAGTGGTTCCCGTATTCGCTGGTGCGCACCTGGCACATCCAGAGCGCGCTGTTCTGGATCGCCACCGGGTTCCTGGCCGCCGGCCTTTTCCTGGCTCCGTTGATCAACGGCGGACGCGATCCGAAGTTCCAGAAGGCCGGGGTCGACATCCTGTTCTGGGCGCTGGTGCTGGTGGTGGTCGGCTCGTTCGCCGGCAACTATCTGGCGATCGCGCAGATCATGCCGCCCGAGCTGAACTTCTGGCTGGGCCACCAGGGCTATGAGTACGTGGACCTGGGCCGCCTGTGGCAGATCGGCAAGTTCGCGGGCATCTGCTTCTGGCTGGTGCTGATGCTGCGCGGCATCGTGCCGGCGCTGCGCACGCCCGGTGGCGACAAGAACCTGCTGGCGCTGTTGACGGCTTCGGTCGGCGCGATCGGCCTGTTCTACGGCGCCGGCTTTTTCTATGGCGAACGCACGCACCTGACCATCATGGAGTACTGGCGCTGGTGGATCGTCCACCTGTGGGTCGAAGGCTTCTTCGAAGTGTTCGCCACCACCGCGCTGGCCTTCATCTTCTCGACCTTGGGTCTCGTGTCGCGCCGCATGGCCACCACGGCCAGCCTGGCCTCGGCCTCGCTCTTCATGCTGGGCGGCATTCCCGGCACGTTCCACCACCTGTACTTCGCGGGCACGACCACGCCCGTGATGGCGGTGGGCGCCAGTTTCTCGGCGCTGGAAGTGGTGCCGCTGATCGTGCTGGGCTACGAAGCCTGGGAAAACTGGCGCCTGAAGACGCGCGCCGCCTGGATGGACAACCTGAAGTGGCCGCTGATGTGCTTCGTGGCCGTGGCCTTCTGGAACATGCTGGGCGCGGGTGTCTTCGGCTTCATGATCAACCCGCCGATCTCGCTGTATTACATCCAGGGCCTGAACACCACGCCGGTGCACGCGCACGCCGCGCTGTTCGGGGTGTACGGCTTCCTGGCGCTGGGTTTCACCCTGCTGGTGCTGCGCTACATCCGTCCGCAGTACGCGCTGAACCCCGGGCTGATGAAGCTGGCGTTCTGGGGCATGAACATCGGCCTGGTGCTGATGATCTTCACCAGCCTGTTGCCGGTGGGCCTGATCCAGTTCCATGCCAGCGTCAGCGAAGGCATGTGGTACGCCCGCAGCGAAGCCTTCATGCAGCAGGACCTGCTCAAGACCCTGCGCTGGGGCCGCACGTTTGGCGACGTGGTGTTCCTGCTGGGGGCGCTGGCCATGGTCATGCAGGTGATCCTGGGCCTGTTGAGCAGCAAGCCCGCACTGGTGGAACCGCGCCTGACGCCCAAGGCGGCGCGCGGCTGATCCGCGCACGTGGGCGACTTTGCGCCAGCGCAACGTCGCGGACCCTCGCGGCGGGTCCAATGCAAGCCAAGCCCGCGCCCGACCGGCGCGGGCGCTTCGGAGAAACTCCGCATGCGCTTCCTGCCTCTTGCCGCCATCCTTTGCTTATCGTTGACCGCATGCGGGCCCGCAGACCGGGCCCCTCTTGCCTTGCCGGACCTGACGCGGCTGCCGCCCGGCGAAGCCACCCATCAACCGCCCGGCGAGGCGCTGCGCAACGGCTATCCGGTGTCGCAGGCGCCGGTCACCACGCGCCATGCCCGCGGCGTGGCGATCATGACGCGCCAGGTCAGCCAGGCGGAATACGCGGCGTGCGTGGCCGCCGCCGCGTGCAAGCCCCTGGATGCCGCGCATCGCCAGGACGCGTCGCCCGACCTGCCGGCCACGGGCATCAGCTGGTCGGACGCCACCGCCTACGCCGCATGGCTGTCGGGCTCCACGGGCCAGCGCTATCGGCTGCCCCGTTACGCGGAATGGATCTATGCGGCGGGCGAAGCCTATCGCGAAGAGACGCTGTCCGACCCGCAGAACGGCGGCCAGGACGCGGGCGATCCCGCGCAGCGCTGGCTGGCGGAATACGAACAGCAGAGCCGCCGGGGCGGGGAGGGCGCCGATACGTCGGTGCGTCCGTTCGGCGGCTATGGCGTCAACGCGGCGGGATTGCAGGACATGGCGGGCAGCGTGTGGGACTGGACGTCGGACTGCCATTCGCTGCGCGTGCTGGATGCGCCCGCGGACGCGGCGCTCAGCCGCAACTGCGGCATCCGGGTCGCGGCGGGCCGGCATATCGCCTACCTGCCCGACTTCATCCGCGACCCCAAGAGCGGGGCCTGCTCGGTGGGTGTGCCGCCGGCGAACCTGGGGCTGCGGCTGGTGCTGGAAGAAGGCTAGCCGCGCGGCGCGGCCGCCGGCGAACCATCCCGGCACGACAGGCACGACGCGCAGTTCAACCCCGGCTGCGCGCTTTCGGACAGGCGGGCCAGCGCGGCGGGCGAACGCAGCACGATGCGTTTGCGGCCGCTGGCCACGATGCCGCGCTGCTTCCAGTCGCTGAGCAGGCGGCTGACGGTGTGCAGCGTGGTGCCGGTCATCTCGGCCACGTCCTGGCGCGTGATGGGAAAGCCGATGCCGATGCCGTCCTGCATGGGCTGGCCGGACTGCTGCACCAGCCGCAGGATCGCGCGCGCCACGCGCTGTTCGACGTCGTCGGTGGAAAGCTCCTGGATGCGCAGGTGCGCGTCCTGCAGGCGTTGGCCCATGGTCTGGAGCGCGATGGCGCCCAATTGCGGATGGCTGGCGATAAAGCCTTCCCATGCCGACGCCGGCCACGCCAGGCAGACGCTTTCCTGCACGGCCAGCACGGTGGCCGGATAACAGGACTGCCGCATCGCGCACGCCAGCCCGAACATATCGCCCGGATTGACATATCTCACGACAACTTGATCGCCTTCCGATGTAAGTTGAGTGACCTTGAGGCAGCCGTGCAGCAACACGAAGAAGTGGGCGCCGTCGGCGCCTTGCCGGTAGGCGACTTCGCCCGCTTCAAGACGGCAGGGAACGGCGTCCCGGAGCGCGGCATCGAGCTGCGCGTCGGACAAGGGCCTGAAGACATCCAGGTTGCGCAGCAGGGCATGGCATAAAGGCGATGGCATGGCGGTCCGCGTGTGGCCGTGGAGGAATTCCACGGTCCGATGGTGACACCTGGGGGTGGCACTGACAATGCGCGGACGGCCGCAGGGTTATCCCGAATTTGCGCTACGACAAAGAACGCATTGGCCCGCGGTTCTTCAATGGGGCTGCCGACAGACTCGGCGTTGAAGAAACCGAAAGAGGAGTAGCACATGAACGCGTTGCGCCCCACCTTGCTTGCCGCCGCCCTGGTTCTCACGATGGCCGGAGGTCTGGCCCACGCCCAGGATGCCGACACGCTGCCGCGCGCCAAGGTCACGCTGGTTGCCCCGCCCATGGTCCACCCGCATGAGCAGGTGGCCAAGTCCGGCCCCAAGGTCGTCGAATTCACCATGACCATCGAGGAAAAGAAGATGGTCATCGACGGCAAGGGCACCACCCTGCAGGCCATGACCTTCAACGGCTCCATGCCCGGCCCGACGATGGTCGTGCACGAGGGCGATTACGTAGAGCTGACCCTGGTCAATCCCAAGTCCAACGCCATGCCGCACAACGTGGACTTCCATGCCGCGACGGGCGCGCTGGGCGGCGCCAAGCTCACCAACGTGAATCCCGGTGAACAGGCCACGATGCGCTTCAAGGCCGACCGCGCCGGCACCTTCGTCTATCACTGTGCCCCGGAAGGCATGGTGCCCTGGCACGTGGTGTCCGGCATGAGCGGCACGATCATGGTGCTGCCGCGCGAGGGCCTGAAAGACCCGCAGGGCAAGCCGCTGCACTACGACCGCGTCTACACGATCGGCGAATTCGATCTGTATATCCCGAAGGACGCCAACGGCAAGTACAAGGATTTCGCGACCCTGGCCGAGAGCTATGGCGACACGGTCGAAGTCATGCGCAAGCTGACCCCGTCCCACATCGTCTTCAATGGCAAGGTCGGCGCGCTGACCGGCGACAACGCGCTGACCGCCAAGGTCGGCGAAACCGTGCTGCTGATCCATTCGCAGGCCAACCGCGACACGCGTCCGCACCTGATCGGCGGCCATGGCGACTGGGTCTGGGAAACCGGCAAGTTCAACAATCCGCCCGAAAAGGACCTGGAAACCTGGTTCATCCGCGGCGGATCGGCCGGCGCCGCGCTCTACACCTTCAAGCAGCCGGGCGTGTACGCGTACCTGAACCACAACCTGATCGAAGCCTTCGAGCTGGGCGCGGCGGGGCACATCAAGGTCGAGGGCAAGTGGAATGACGACCTGATGAAGCAGATCAAGGCGCCGGGTCCGATCCCGCGCTGATCGACGCCGGGCAGGGCGCGCGCCGCGCGCCTTGCCGCTTCATTCCCACCCCGTAGACGAGAACCCCAGCCATGCTTCACTTTGCCCGACTTGCATTCGCCCTGGCCCTGGCCAGCCTGCCCGCGCAACAGGCGTCGGCGGACACCCCGGCCGCCGTCAACCCCGCCGGCGAAAAGCTCTACAAATCGGCCTGCGTCGTCTGCCATGCCAGCGGCGTGGCCAACGCGCCCAAGCTGGGCGACAAAGCGGCCTGGACGCCGTTCCTGGCGCAAGGCCCGGATGCGCTCATGGTCACCGTGCTGAAAGGCAAGGGCGCCATGCCGCCCCGCGGCGGCTCGGCCGCCGACGAGGCGACGCTGCGCGCCGCGGTGGAATACATGATGGCCGCGGCGCGGTAGCGCGACAGCGCTCCGGCGGCGCCTTGGCTGCGCTAGGCGCGGCGGGCCAGCATGGCCCAGATGCCGGCGGCCGACAGCAGCGCGCCGCCGCCCAGATTGAAGCCGCGCTGCGCGCGCGGCGACGCCAGCATGCGCCGGGCCGAGCCTGCGAACACGGCGTAGGCGGCGGCGTTGATGCCGGCACAGGCGACAAAGGTCGCCGACAGCATCCAGAGCTGCCGCGTCACGTCGCCCGCTGGGTCGATGAATTGCGGCAGGAAAGCCACGAAGAAGATCATGCCCTTGGGGTTCAGCGCGGTGACCAGGTAGGTGTTGGCGAACAGCTTCCAGCGCGATCCCGTGGCCGTCGCCGCGGGCAGCGTGGCCGGCGAGACGCCGGCGCGCAGCAGCCGGTAGCCGAGGTACAGCAGATACAGCCCGCCGACGGTCTTGACCACCGTGAACCAGAACGCCGAGGCGGCGAGCAGCGCGCCCAGTCCCAGCAGCGACAGCACCAGCGCGGTCGAATCGCCCAGCGCCACGGCCAGCACCAGCGGCAGGCGGGCGCGCTTGCCGTGGGTGAGCGAATAGCTGATGACGGTGAGGATGGTGGGGCCAGGCAGCATGACGAGCAGCGCCGAGGCGCCCAGGAAGGCCAGCCAGGTTTCGAGAGACATGGGATGCGCTCCGGATGAAGTGCCGGCCTGCGGGGCCGGCTGCGCCCACTGTATCCCAACCTTCGCCGCGTGGAAACCGGGCGGACGGCAGGGCGCGACCGGTGGCGCGTGCGATGGCTGGGCGCGGCGGGCGGACGCGATGAGGCGGAGCCGGCGGCCCGGGACGCAGTGGTGTTAAATACAGCTTTCCCGGACAGTGAACGCCGGCCGCCAGGCCGCGCGAAGGAAACGACATGGCATTTGATTTTGATCTGTTTGTGATCGGCGCGGGCTCCGGCGGCGTCCGCGCGGCGCGCTTTTCGGCCAGCTTCGGCGCGCGCGTGGCGGTGGCCGAAAGCCGCTACCTGGGAGGCACGTGCGTGAACGTGGGCTGTGTGCCCAAGAAGCTGCTGGTCTACGGCGCGCACTACAGCGAAGACTTCGAGCAGGCGCACGGCTTCGGCTGGTCCGCCCAGGCGCCGAAGTTCGACTGGCCCACGCTGATCGCCAACAAGAACCGCGAGATCGAACGCCTGAACGGCATCTACCGCAACCTGCTGGTCAACAGCGGCGTGACGCTGCTGGAAGGCCACGCCCGCATCGTCGATCCGCACAAGGTCGAGATCAACGGCAAGACCTACAGCGCCGCGCACATCCTGGTGGCGACGGGCGGCTGGCCCCAGGTGCCCGACATCCCGGGCAAGGAACACGCCATCACCTCCAACGAGGCCTTCTTCCTGAAGGAGTTGCCGCGCCGCGTGCTGGTGGTGGGCGGGGGCTACATCGCCGTGGAGTTCGCGTCCATTTTCAACGGCATGGGCGCGCAGACCGTGCAGTCCTACCGCGGCCCGCTGTTCCTGCGCGGCTTTGACCTGGGCGTGCGCGAGCACCTGCGCGACGAGCTCACCAAGAAAGGCATCGACCTGCGCATGAACACCGAGGTCGTGCGCATCGACAAGCGCGAGGACGGCACGCTGGCCGCCACCTGCAAGGACGGGGCCGTCATCGAGACCGACTGCGTGTTCTACGCCACGGGCCGCCGCCCCATGCTCGACAACCTGGGGCTGGAAAACACCGGCGTCAAGCTGCGCGAGGATGGCTTCATCGAGGTCGATGACGAATACCGGACGGCCGAACCGTCCATCCTCGCCATCGGCGACGTGATCGGCCGCGTGCCGCTTACGCCCGTGGCGCTGGCAGAAGGCATGGCCGTGGCGCGGCGCCTGTTCCGTCCGCAGGAATACCGCACGGTGGACTACAAGCTGATCCCCACCGCGGTGTTCAGCCTGCCCAACATCGGCACGGTCGGCATGACGACCGAAGAGGCGCGCGAAGCCGGCTACGAACTGCAGCTCTTCGAAAGCCGCTTCCGGCCCATGAAGCTGACGCTGACCGAATCGCAGGAACGCACGCTGATGAAGGTGATCGTCGACGCGCAGACCGACCGGGTGCTGGGCGTGCACATGGTCGGTCCGGACGCGGGCGAGATCGTGCAGGGCCTTGCGGTGGCGCTGAAGGCGGGCGCGACCAAGGCGGTGTTTGACGACACCATCGGCATCCATCCGACGGCGGCCGAAGAGTTCGTGACGATGCGCACGCCGGTGGCGCAGTAAGCCTTTACAGCCGCTCGATCAGGGCGCGCGCCGCCGCCGGCGCGCGTTCCTTGGCCCCGTTGATGAAATACGCATAGACGTCCCGCGGCCGCGCCTTGGCGGTCTTCGCGGGCTCACCGGCGTGCGGCAGGCCGTCCGGGTCCGCACCGGCCGACCACGCGCGCAGCCGGTCGGCCCAGGCGTCCAGCGCCTTGGGCGCATAGCCCGCCTTGAACCTCGCGCTGGCGCGCATCAGCCGCGCATACACGAAGTCGCCCGTCTGGTCGGCCAGGGAAGGGTAGTCGTCGCTGTCGGTATGGACGGTTGCGGCGCGGTGCTTGCGCGCCAGTTCCACGTATTCCTCGCAGGCGAAGCTGGGATGGCGCACGTCCAGCGCATGGCGCAGGGGCAGGCCCTCGATGCTGTCCGGCAGCAATGCCAGGAAGGCGCCGAAGTCCCGCGGGTCGAACGGCTTGGTCGGGGCGAACTGCCAGACGATGGGGCCGAGCTTCGGGCCCAGTTCGGCGATGCCGCTCTTGACGAAGCGGTCGATGGATTCCTTGGCGCCCGCCAGTTCGCGGCGGTTGGTTGCGTAGCGCGAGGCCTTGAGCGTAAACACGAAATCGTCCGGCGTGTCGTCGCGCCACTTGGCGAAGGTGGCGGGTTTCTGGGTGCCGTAGTAGGTGCCGTTGATTTCGATGGCGGTCAATTGCCGGCTGGCGTATTCCAGCTCGCGCGCGTGCGGCAGGTCTTCGGGGTAGAAAGCGCCGCGCCACGGCTCGTAGGTCCAGCCGCCTATGCCGACGCGGATCGCGGCGGGGCGGGCTTCCGGGGACGAATGGCGTTTCGGCATGCCGGGGCTCCATCGGGGTGAACGACCGGCAAACTGTATCGCCAGCGCGACCTGCCGCCAACCCCGCCGGAAAAATCCGCTGTTTCGGTACAGTTTTGGGCTAAGGTGTGCGTTCACGATCCGACTTCCGACCTCCGACTTCCGACCGGCGCGCGCCGGCTCATCATGCCCGACCTGACTCATTTGCTGACGTTCGCCCTGGTAGCGCTGGGCATGGTGCTCACGCCCGGGCCCAACATGATCTACCTGGTGTCGCGCTCCATCTCCCAAGGGCCGCAGGCCGGCCTGATCTCGCTGGGCGGCGTGGCGGTCGGATTCATCTTCTACGTGGCCTGCGCGGCGTTCGGCATCACCGCCTTGCTGATGGCCGTGCCCTACGCCTACGACGCGCTGCGCATCGCCGGCGCCCTCTATCTGCTCTACATGGCCTGGCAGGCGATCCGGCCGGGCGGACGGTCGCCGTTCCAGGTCCGTGACCTGCCCAAGAGCAGCCCGCGCCAGTTGTTCACGATGGGGCTGCTGACCAACCTGCTCAATCCCAAGATCGCCGTCATGTACGTGTCGCTGCTGCCGCAGTTCATCCAGCCCGACCACGGCAGCGTCTTCACCCAGTCGCTGGCGCTGGGGATGACGCAGGTGGTGATCAGCCTGTCGGTGAACGCGCTCATCGCCGTCATGGCCGGGTCCATCGCCGGGTTCCTGGCGGGCCGCCCGCTGTGGATGGTGGCGCAGCGCTGGCTGATGGGCACCGTGCTGGCCGGCCTGGCCGTGCGCATGCTTGCGGATACGCGTCGCTGATGCCGGCCCAGGACGGTTTTTTCGCAACGCTGGGCGGCATGCTTGGCGAGGGCCTGCGCGCCATCGTGGCAGGGATCAAATGGCTGCTGGGCGGGCTGGGCGGCGCGCTGGCGGACTTTTACGCCGGCCTGGCCGGCGCGATGGGCATGAGCCCGTCGATCTTCAACCTGGTGCTGCTGGCGCTGGGCCTCATGTTCCTGTGGGGCGCGGTGAAGGCGCTGCTGCGGCGCTCCATCCTCGGATTCCTGTTCTGGCTGTTCATGACGCTGCTGGTGCTGGGCGGGCTGGTGGATTAAGCCGCCTTCAGGCCGGCCGCCACCTCGTGCAGCCGGCGCACCAGCGCGGGAAACCGCTCCGCGCCGGTATTGCCGTAGCCGATCACCAGCCCGTTGTCTTCTTCGCGCGGGTTCAGTGCAAAGGACGACAGCGCCGCGGGATTCATCCCCAGCTTGCGCGCCTGCGCCACGATGTCCACGTCGGAATAGGCCGGCGCGAGCCGCACTGTCAGGTGCAGGCCGCAATGTCCGCCCAGGACCTCGTGCTCGATGCCCAGATGCGTTGCCAGCGCCTCCCGCAAGGCGGCCTGCCGCTCGCGGTACAGGCGGCGCATGCGGCCCAGGTGGCGCGAGAACTGGCCGTTTTCGATGAAGGCGGCCATGGTGAGCTGTTCCAGCCGATGGCCGCCGCGCTGCATCTCGATGATGGACGGCATGGCCCGGTCGGCGATCGCCTGCGGCAGCACCAGGAATCCCAGGCGCAGGGCGGGGAACATGGTCTTGCTGAACGTGCCGACGTAGAGGACCGGCGCGTCGGGCAGCAGGCCCTGCATGGCGGCGATGGGTTCGCCCTGGTGCCGGAACTCGCTGTCGTAGTCGTCCTCGATGATCCATGCGCCCGCGCGGCGGGCGCGTTCCAGCAGGTCCAGCCGGCGGGTCAGCGACAGCACGGCGCCTGTTGGGTACTGGTGCGACGGCGTTGTCTGGATCAGGCGCGGCGGCTGGCTGGTCCACGCGCTTTCCGGGATGACGATGCCGTCGGCGTCCACGCGCATGGCCACCACGTTCAGGTCGCCGCCATGGAACGCGGACTTGGCGCCGCGGTAGCCCGGATCTTCCAGCCACGCCGTGTCGCCGGGGTTGGTCAGCAATTGCACGCACAGCGCCAGCGCGCCCTGGGCGCCTTCGGTGATGACGATGCGCGACGCGTCGCAATGCACCCCGCGCGACACCCGCAGGTACTGGGCGATGGCCTCGCGCAGGGCCGGCTCGCCCGCCGGATCGCCATAGCCCAGCGCGGCGGCCGGGGCCGACTGCAGCGCGCGGTCCTGCGCGCGGCGCCAGGCATTGAGGGGAAACTGGGTCAGGGCCGGCGTGCCGGGCGTCATCGGCAGCGATCCGTCTTGCGCCTGGCGCGCGGAGACGATGCGGGCCAGGCGGCGCGCGGTGGCGGGCGGCCGGTCGTTGGCCGGGGCGGCGTGGCGGGCCGCGCTGCGGGCGGCGGCCGACAGGGGCGCCACGCGCGTGCCCTGGCGGTCGGCGATCACGTAGCCTTCGGCCGTCAGTTGCTCGTAGGCGATCAGCACCGTGTTGCGGGAGATCTCCAGTTCCTCGGACAGCGCGCGCGACGAGGGCAGCCTGCCGCCGGCCGGCAGCCGGCCGGCCAGGATGGCCTGCTTCAGCCGCTGGATGAGCTGGCGCTGGCGCGGCAGCGCGCCGGGGCCGCGCGCCAGCGGGCTGGACAGCAACGATACGCCGGCGGAATCGCTCAAAGTGGTGTTGATCATGGCCCTATTAAACAAGAGGTTCGTGGCGCTTTTTATGATGCCACGGTTCCGATATCGTGAGGGCCTGGATGTCGCGCCCGCCACGCTCGGCGGCGCTCCCTGAACCGACCCGAGGCACCGTCGCATGCAACCCCGCACCAACGCTTTCCAACAACCGATCGGCCCGGCGCTGCCCGGCTGGACCCCGCGTCCGCGTCCCCCGCTGGAACCCGCCATCGGCCGCTACTGCCGGCTGGAACCCCTGTCGGCCGAACGCCACGCGGCCGACCTGTACCACGCCTTCAGCCAGGCGCCCGACGGCAGCGACTGGACCTACATGGGCATCGGACCGTTCGCCGACGAGGCGCAATACCGGGCCTTCGCGGAATCCGTGCAGGCGGGCCAGGATCCGATGCACCACGCCATCATCGATCTGGCCACGGGCCGCGCCATCGGGACGCTGGCCCTGATGCGCATCGATCCGGCCAACGGCGTCATCGAGGTGGGCTTCGTGTGCTATTCGCGCCAGCTCAAGCGCACCCGCATCGCCACCGAAGCGCAATTCCTGCTGATGCGCCGCGCCTTCGACGAACTGGGCTACCGCCGCTACGAATGGAAGTGCGATAGCCTGAATGCGCCCTCGCGCGCCGCGGCGCGGCGCCTGGGCTTCACGTTCGAGGGCGTATTCCGGCAGGCCACGGTCTACAAGGGCCGCAGCCGCGACACGGCGTGGTTTTCCATCATCGACAGCGAATGGCCGGCCCTGCGCGCGGCCTACGAACGCTGGCTGAGCCCGGACAACTTCGACGCCGAAGGCAACCAGCGCCGCGGATTGGCCGACCTTGCGGGCGCCGAAAGGGCAGACTCCCCGGGAGAACACGCCGCGTGCGCCTGATCCCGGTGGCCCTGGCCCTGTTCTGGGGCCTGAACTGGCCGGCGGTGAAGATCATCCTGTCGATCTTCCCGCCGTTCACGCTGCGCGTGCTGGGACTGGGCAGCGGCGCGCTGCTGCTGTTGCTGCTGGCGGGGGCCAAGCGGCTGCCGCTTCTGCCGCCGCGCAGTGCGTGGCCCGGCATCGCGGTGGGCGGCATCCTGGCGGTCGCGGTCTTCAACCTGGCCGTGGCCTGGGCGCAGCTCAGCACCAGCACGTCGCGCGCGGCAGTGCTGACTTTCACCATGCCGATGATGTCGGCGCTGCTCGCGTGGCTGGTGCTGGGCGAACGCCTGGACCGCCGGCGCGGCCTGGCGCTGCTGCTGGGCGCCTGCGGCGTCGCGGTGCTGGCCTGGCCCGTGCTGCACGCGGTATTCGCCGGCAACGACGTGGCGGCCGCCAAGGGCCTGGTGTTCCCGCTGGTGGCGGCGTTTGGCTGGGCGGCCGGCACCGTCTACCTGAAGCGCTGGCCCGTGGCGGGCGACCGCATCGTCATCACGGCCTGGCAACTGGTCGTGGGGGCAAGCTGCGCCCTGGCCGGGGCGTTGATCGCCGGAGAATCCTTTCCCACGCGCGGCTGGACCGCCAGCGTCGCCGGCGCGCTCTCGTTCCACATCATCCTGGGCACCGCCGTGGCGTATTGGCTGTGGTTCGTGCTGAGCGAGCGCGTCAGCGCCACGGTCGCCGCGCTGACCACCCTGATGGTGCCCGTGGTCGGCGTGCTGGGCGCGATGGCGCTGGTGGGGGACCGGCCGGGCGCGTCGGATTGGTGGGGCTTTGCGTTCGTGATGGCCGGGGCAGGGCTGATCGTCCTGAACCTGGGTCAGCGGCGCGCCTGATCCGCGCCCGCGGGCGGTGCCGGCATCCATGACCCATGCAGGCCGGCGGGGACGCGGCGCGGCAGGCGGATCGTCGCGACCGGGCCGGCGGCCAGGTCGCGGGCGTCCAGCACGATGAATCGCCCGCCCGCGTCGTTTTCGGCATGCACGAAGCTCAGGAGATAGCCGTCCGCCTCGTCGGCGACGGCCGGGTTGGCGGCCGGGTTTGCGGCCGGGTCGGCGGCGAACACCGGTTCGCACGCGGTATGGCCGGCGGGCAGCCGGAACACTGTCTTTGCGCCCGTTTCCAGGTCGTAGCGGGCAAAGGCCTCGAAGGCGCCCGGTTGCGGCGTCTCGCCCGGGCGCGGGTCGCGCAGGCCGGCATAGCAGTACCGCGCGCGCCGGCCCAGCCAGGCGTCGTTGATCCGGCCGAACTCGCAGGGCTGGTCGTCCAGCATCTGGTCATCGACCTGCCCGCTGGCAAGGTCGATGCGCAGCCGGTGCAGTTCCAGCCGCTTGCGTGAGTCCGGCCCAAAGCCGTCGTGCCAGGGCATCACCGCCTCGATCGTGTCGCCCTCCACGCAGGCGTTGGCGACGTGCCAGTTGAAGAAGGGGGCCGCCTCGATCCACCGGATCTGCGCCGCGTCGGTGCAGTCGCGCGGCACCAGCAGCACCTGTGTGCCGCGCTTCGGTTCCCACGCAGGCGCGGCCGGCCCGCGGCTGAAGTCGAAGACCAGCGGGCACACGAAAGCCACCGCGTGGGTGGCGGTCAGCCCGATGTCGTGGACCAGCGCCGGCCAGGGCGACGCAAACCGCACCTGGCGGTCCACCTGGCCGCTGGCGTCCAGGCGCAGGTATTCGAGCGTGCCCGCCATGAGGTCGTAATTGATCGCCACCATTTCCCCGGTCAGGGGATCGACCTTGGGATGCGCGGAGAAGGCGCCGGCAAGCCTGCCCTGGAACGCGTCCGGTCCCAGCGTCGCCAGCGTGTCATCGATGACGTAAGGGCATCCGCCTTCGTACAGCGCAAATATTCGGCCGGCGTGGCGCAGCACGTTGGTATTGGCCAGATTGGCTTGCGGCGGCGGTCCGAAAGTGGGGTTGTAGAGGCGGCGGCCGGCGTCCCGCTCTTCCTGCAGTTCACGCGTCAGCACCCAGCGATTGCGGTAGCGCGCCCGGCCGGCGTCCAGGTACAGCGCGTGGATCATGCCCGTGCCGTCGTAGGGGTAGGCGTAGCCGGGCCCGGGCTCGAACTGCGGATTGGGACCGTTGCGCATGAAGACGCCGGACAGGCCGGCGGGCAGCGCGCCCTCTACCGGAAGGTCCGTGTCGTCGCGCTCGTCGAAGACGGGGGCAAAGGCGCCTGCAAGCGCCGGGTTGTCGCTGTGCCAGGGTTGCATTGGAGGGCTCCGCGCCGTGGCCGCGCGCCGGACCGGCCGGCCGGGCTGTGGGAAAGACCCTTGGTTATATCCGGTCGGCATTCCCGGCGCCAGCCGAGATAACCATGAGGCTACCGGCCATGGCGCCAGGCGCCGCGGGGCGCTGCGCCTAGCGTCGGCGCAGCAATTGCCTGACCATTTCCGCGCCGCTGACCAGGGTGATCCCCGCCAGCACCATCGCGGCGCCGATCACGAAGCCCGCATCCAGCGGCTCGTCCAGGATCAGCACGCCGAAGCTCACGCCAAAGAGCGGCGTCATGAACGACAGGATGGACAGGCGCGACGCGAGATAGCGGCGCAGCAGCCAGAACCAGGCCAGGTAGCTGGACAGCGCCACCACCACCGACTGGAAGCCGACGCTCAGCATCGCCGCCGGGGTGTAGCGGATGCCGTGCTGGCCAGTGGCCGCCGCGAACGCCAGCAGGCCCACCGAGGCCACCGCCATCTGGTAGAACAGGGTCTTGGCGGGCGCGGCCTCGGACAGCGAGGTCTTGCGGATCGCCACCGTCGTGGCGCCCCACAGCAGGCCGGCCAGCAGGCCCATGGCGTCGCCCAGCAGCATGTTGCCTGCTGCGCCGCCCGGCGCGGCTGGCTGGCTGTCCTTGACCAGGAACGCGACCGCGATGCCGCAGAAGGCGATCGCCACGCCCAGCCACTGCAGCGGCTTCATGCGCTCTTCGGGCAGCAGCCAATGTAGGCCCAGCGCCGCGAAAATCGGCGCGGTGTACAGAAACACCGACATGTGCGAGGCCGTGGTGTGGACCAGGCCCTGGGCCACGAACAGGAATTCACCCGCGAACAGCAGGCCCACGATCAGGCCGGGCAGGATGGTGCCGTCCGTGAAGGCGCGCCGGCCTTCGCCGCGCCACACCACCACGGCCAGGACCAGGGCCGCGAAGGTCGACCGCAAACCGATCTGCATGATCGGGGCCACGTCGTCCGCCACCAGCTTGATGGCGATCTGCTGGAAGCCCCAGCACACGCACAGCAGCAGCATGGCGCCGGTGGCCAGCGCGTCCAGGGGCAGGCGCCGCGGTGTTGCCGTGGCGATGCTCACGGCAATTCGGCGGGGTAGCTGTCCAGCGCCAGGCCGATCTGCTGGCGCAGGTCCCATTCCGCCAGCGTGGACTGCACCGGTCCGTAGAAGGCGCCGTCGCGGGCGACGAACATGGCGGGCAGGTGGAAGACTTCGTAGCGCTCGACCAGGCCGCGGTTGTCGCCGGCGTCGATCCAGCAGAGACGCTCCACGGGCAGTTCCACGGCGGGAAGCTGCTCGCGCGCCACGCGGCAGGTGCCGCAGGTGCGGCTGTGAAAAACGATGAGCGACAGGCCGCGCGCGTCCAGCAGAAAGCGGTCGGCGGTGCTGTCGTTGAGTTCGATCTGTTCCATGGGGTCGTGAGACTCAAGCGCCGCGCAGCGCGCGGTCCAGTTCCAGCACCGACTGGTACAGCACGCGGGTGCCGTCCAGCAGTTGCGCGGGTTCGATCCATTCTTCGGGGCAGTGGCTGCGGCCGTTCAGGCAGGGGATGAAGATCATGCCGATGGGGCCGGTGGGCGCCATGTAGACCGCGTCGTGCCCGGCGCCGCTGGGCAGGCGCATCGACGCATAGCCCAGCTGGTCGGCGGCGGCCTTGACGGCGTCCATGACCAGCGGCGAACAGTCGGTGGGCTGCGCGCGGCTGAGCTGCGTGAAGCCGGCGGTCAGGCGCAGCGCCTTCAGGTCGTCGGCCACCCCGGCCATCAGGGTTTCCGGGAAGGCATCCAGCACGGCGTTGCTGTCGCTGCGCATTTCCAGCGTCATCTCGACCCGGCCGGGCACCGCGTTGGCCGCGTTGGGCGTCAGGGACAGCCGGCCCACCGTGGCAACCACGTAATGCGGGTTGCCGCTGGCGGCGCTGGCCTGGCGATGGGCGGCGTCGATGATGCGGGCCGCGCCCACCAGCGCGTCGCGGCGGATGTCCATGGGCGTGGTGCCCGCGTGGTCGGGTTGCCCCTCGACCACGATCTGCACGCGGCGGATGCCGACGATGTTGGTGACCACGCCGATCGGCAGCTTGCGGCTTTCCAGGACGGGGCCCTGTTCGATGTGCAGTTCGACGAAGGCGGCGGTTTCGCCCGCGCGGCGCAGCGGCGCGCCCAGCGCGGCCGGATCGCCGCCGATGCGGGCGATCCCCTGCGCCAGCGTCTCGCCCTGCGGATTGCGCGCCGCCAGCATGTCGGCGGTGAGCTGGCCGCACAGCGCGCGGCTGCCCACGCAGGAGATGCCGTAGTCGCTGGGTTCTTCGGACAGGAAATCAATGACTTCGAAGGGGTGGTCGAGCGTGATGCCGTGTTCGTGCATCGTGTGCGCGACTTCGATGCCGGCCAGCACGCCGATGATGCCGTCGAAGCGGCCGCCGCTCATCACGGTGTCGCAATGCGATCCGGTGGCGATGGGCTTGCGCGATGCGTCGCGCCCCGCGCGCGTGCCGACCAGGTTGCCGCCCGCATCCAGTCGGGTGACCAGGCCGGCGGCCTCGAACTCGCTGCGCAGCCAGGCGCGCGCGTCATCGAACAACGGCGAAAAGGCGCGGCGCGTCCAGGGCACGTCGGGCAGGGTGAACCGGGACAGGGTTTCGACCCGCGCCCACAGGCGTTCGGCGTTCAGGGGAGGCAAGGCGGGCGGTGTGACGTGCGGCATGAGGCTTCCAGAAGATCCGCCCGGGATTATGGCATCAATGGCGCGGCGGCTCCGGGGCGCGGCTCACGGGGTGCTGCGCCAGGCCGGCTCGCGCTTTTCCAGGAACGCCGTCACGCCCTCGCGGGCTTCATCGGTGCTGCGGATGGCCGCGATGCGTTCGACCGTATCGGCGATCAGGGCGGCGTCCAGGGGCCGGCCCGCAAAGTCCCGCACCAGCCGCTTGCTCGCCTGCACGGCGCCCGGACCGTTGGCGCACAGCGTGCGGCAAAGGGCTTCGGCGGCCTCGAGCGCCTGCGCCAGCGGCACCACCTCGTGGACCAGACCGAGCCGCAGCGCCGTGGCGGCGTCGAACCGTTCGGCGGTCAGGAAATAGCGGTTGGCCGCGCGCTCGCCCATCGCGCGGATCACATAGGGGCTGATGGTGGCGGGCAGCAGGCCCAGGCGGGTTTCCGACAGGCAGAAATGCGCGCTGTCCGCCGCGACGGCGATGTCGCAGGCCGCCACCAGGCCCATGCCGCCGGCATACGCATCGCCGTTGACGCAGGCCACGACGGGCTTCGAGCAGGTCCAGACCGCATTCAGCATGTCCGCCAGCCGCGTGGCGTCCTGGCGGTTGTCCGCGGCGGTCAGCGTGCCCATTTTGCGCATCCAGTTCAGGTCGCCGCCCGCGCAGAACGCCTTGCCCGCGCCCGTCAGCAACAGCACCCGCACCTTAGGATCGTCCGCGGCCGACCGGACCGCCGCCGTGAGTGCGGCAATCAGCGTATCGTCGAAAGCGTTGCGCATGTCCGGCCGGTTCAGCGTCAGCCGGGCGATGGCGCCGTCCAGGGCGACGTCCAGGGGGGTGTTCGGCGTCATGAGTAGTCTCCGGTTTTATTGATGGTGGCTCAATGAATGCTGTCATCTGGTGGACTGATTCTATTGGCAAAAGACCAAAACGGCGACCCTTCCTTTCCAATTATTGAGTTATGCTCAACAAAAAAAGGAGTGAGACATGACCCAGCAGGCAGGCGGCGCAGCCGCCGATCAACGCTACGCATCCGTATTCCGGCCCGGACTGTTCGAGGGCAAGACCGTAATGGTGACCGGCGGTGGTAGCGGCCTGGGCCGTTGCACCGCGCACGAACTCGCCTCCCTGGGCGCCCGCCTGGCGCTGGTCGGGCGCAATCCCGACAAGCTGCGGACGGCGGCCGATGAAATCGCCCGCATCTATCCCGAGGCGGCGGGGCGCATCAGCCAGCACGCCTGCGACATCCGCGACGAGGCCGGCGTGCGCGCCGTCGTCGCCGATGCGCTGGCCGCGCATGGCGGAATGGACGGCCTCTTCAACTGCGCGGGCGGCCAGTTTCCCGCGCCGCTGGACCGCATCAGCCTGAACGGCTGGAACGCCGTGGTGCAGAACAACCTGCACGGCACCTTCCTGGTATCGCGCGAGGTCTATACGCAGCACATGCGCCAGCACGGCGGCGCCATCGTCAACATGCTGGCCGACATCTGGGGCGGCATGCCGGGGATGGGCCATTCCGGCGCGGCGCGCGCCGGGGCATGGAACCTGACCGAGACCGCCGCCTGCGAATGGGCCCACGCGGGCGTGCGCGTCAATGCCGTGGCGCCGGGGTGGATCGCCTCCAGCGGCATGGACAGCTACGACGAACACTACCGCAGCGTGTTGCGCGAATTGAAGACCAAGGTGCCGCTGCAGCGCTTCGGCACCGAGGCCGAACTGGCCGCGGCCGTGGTCTTCCTGCTATCGCCCGCGGCGGCGTTCATCAATGGGAGCGTGATACGCGTCGATGGCGGCGTGCCCAACGCCCGCCATTCATGGGCGCTGCAGCCCGCCGAACGCGGCGAGACCTACAACGGCTTTCCTCAGTACGTGCCGCCTTCGCTCTTCTCGGACGACTGAAGACGATGCAGCGCGTCCTGGACTTCGCCGCGAAACTGCGCCAGTGCCAGGGCGTCCCGGCGCGGCGGCTGCAGGGCCTGCCACAGGAAGCCGACCAGATGGTCGGCGGTGGCGGCCACGTCGGCGCCCGCGCCCCGCAGGATCGCGTCCCACAGCACGTGCTCCATCGGGCCGTAGACCGCCGAGCGCAACAGCCGCAGCGGCATGTCCTGGCGGATGTCGCCGTCGGCCTGGCCCTGCGCCAGGATGCGCATCAGCGGTGCGGTATAGCGGCGCTGCAGGTCGGCGTAGATCTCGCCGAAGTCGTCATTGCGCGCGCGGCCCTCGGAAAGAATGAACGCGCACAGGCCCGGCCCCTCGGCCAGCAGGTGGCGCAGGTGCGTGTGCACGAGGTAATGCAGTTGGGCGCGCGCGCCGTGGATATGCGGCAGGTGGTCCTCCACCTTGGCGATGATTTCGTCGTACCAGTCGCTGATCACGCGCACGCAGAGTTCGCGCTTGCCGCCGAAATACGTGAACACGGTGGCCTCCGACACGCCCAGGCGCTGCGCGATCTCGGTGGTGGTCGCCGCCTGGAAGCCGGCTTCGGAAAACACCTGGCGCGCGACGCGCAGGATGTCCCGGATGCGTTGCTCGGATTTGGCGCTGGCCGGCGGGCGGCGCATGGGAACGGGTGGGGTCTTTTCCATACAGGCAGAAAGCGGAGGGAGGGGGCGGCCAGCCTGCCGGGCCGCCGCGCGAGGGCCTATTATTGAGCCAGGGTCAACTTCCAGGCAAGGCGGCGCACATGCCCCGCGCCGCGCCGGAGCCGGCCCGCATCCATAACAACACCAGAGACAGACCATGCTGCACAGCGCAGATTCCTACGATCAACTCGTGTCCACGTTCCAGTGGCAGGTGCCCGCCGCCTACAACATCGGCGTGGACGTGTGCGACAAATGGGCCGACGGCAGCGGCCGGCTGGCGCTGATCTACGAAAAGAGCGATGGCGCGCAGACGCGCTACACGTTCGATGAGATCAAGGCGCAGTCCAACCAGCTGGCCAACAGCCTGGCGCGCCATGGCATCCGGCGCGGCGACCGCGTGGCCATCTACCTGCCGCAGGCGCCGGAAACGGCGATCGCGCACGTCGCGGCCTACAAGCTGGGCGCGGTCGCGGTGCCGCTATTCACGCTGTTCGGGGTGGACGCCATCCAGTACCGGCTGGCCGACAGCGGCGCGGCGGCCCTCGTGACCGACGCGGACGGCTGCCGCAAGCTGCGCGAGATCCGCGACAGCCTGCCCGCCCTGAAAGTGATCTATTGCATCGATGGCGAAGGGCATGACGGCGCCGAGGCGTCGTCCGCCGCTTCCGGCGCCCCGGCCCAGGTCGATGCATTGCCGTTCCACCGCAGCCTCGCCCTGGAATCCGACGTCTACGACCCGGCGCCCACTGCGGCCGACGACCCGGCCGTCATCATCTATACGTCCGGCACCACCGGCAAGCCCAAGGGCGCGCTACACGCGCATCGCGTCCTGCTGGGCCATCTGCCCGGCGTGGAGATGTCGCACGAGTTCTTCCCGAAAAACGCCGCCCTGATGTGGACGCCGGCCGACTGGGCCTGGATCGGCGGGCTGCTGGACGTGCTGCTGCCGTCCTGGCATCACGGCGTGCCCGTGCTGGCGCGGCGCTTCGAAAAATTCGATGGCGCCTCGGCGCTGGAACTCATGGCCCGCCACGGCGTGACGCACACCTTCCTGCCGCCCACCGCGCTGAAGATGATGCGCGGCTGCGACTGGCCCGGCGAGGCCGGGCCGCGCGCCCTGCGCTCGGTGGCCAGCGGGGGCGAGTCGCTGGGCGCGGAACTCATCGACTGGGGCCGCCGCGTCCTGGGCGTGACCATCAACGAGTTCTACGGCCAGACCGAGTGCAACATGATCGTGTCGTCGTGCTCGTCGCTATTCGACCCCTGCATCGGCGCCATCGGCCGGGCCGCGCCCGGACACCGCGTCGCTATTGTGGACGACGCCGGCGTCGAAGTGGCCGATGGACAGGAGGGCAACATCGGCGTATTGCGCCCCGATCCGGTCATGTTCCTGGGCTACTGGAACAATCCCGATGCGACCGCCGAGAAATTCGCGGGCGATTATCTGTTGACCGGCGACATCGGCGTGCGCGACGCGCAGGGGTTCATCCGCTTCGTCGGCCGCAACGATGACGTCATCACCAGTGCCGGCTACCGGATCGGCCCGGGGCCGATCGAAGACTGCCTGATCGGCCACCCCGCCGTCCGCATGGCGGCGGTGGTGGGCATGCCGGATGCCGAGCGCACCGAAATCGTGGTGGCGTATGTGGTGCTGAATGAAGGCGTCGAAGGCGACGAAGCGCTGGTCAAGGCGCTGCAGGCCCACGTGCGGACCCGTCTTGCGGCCCACGAATACCCGCGCGCGATCCGCTTTGTAACCAGTTTGCCGACCACCGCCACCGGCAAGATTATCCGCAGGGAGCTGCGCGCCGGATACCCGGGATGACCGTCTCACCCGGTGACAATCTCCCCCATGAGGATGGGTTGACGGGTTGCCCGGCGCTGCAAGTATGATTGCGCAAACTGGATACGGCCCCCTCAATTGGGGCCGTATCACCTTTAGCCAAAGTATGGAGATAACCCCAATGAATAAGCCTTTGGACGGGGGATTGGCAGCCTTGAACGTGCCCGCGTACGTCAAGCATCGCGGACTGATCGACTGGGTCGCCAGTTTTGTCGCGCTGGCCAAACCCGATCGCGTGGTGTGGTGCGACGGCTCGCAGGAAGAGTACGACCGCCTGTGCGAGCAGATGGTCCAGTCGGGCACCCTGCGCCGGCTCAACCCCGCCAAGCGCCCCAATTCCTATCTGGCCTGGTCCGATCCCTCCGACGTCGCGCGCGTGGAAGACCGCACCTTCATCTGCTCGGACCGCGCCGAAGACGCCGGCCCCACGAACAACTGGGCCGATCCCGCCGAAATGCGCGATACGCTCAACGGCCTGTTCGACGGCGCCATGCGCGGCCGCACGCTGTACGTGGTGCCGTTCTCGATGGGCCCGCTGGGCTCGGACATCGCGCACATCGGCGTCGAACTGTCCGACAGCCCTTACGTGGCCGTCAACATGCGCATCATGACGCGCATGGGCAAGCAGGTCTATGACGTGCTGGGCACCGATGGCGACTTCGTGCCGTGCCTGCATTCGGTGGGCAAACCGCTGGCCGACGGCGAGGCCGACGTGGCCTGGCCCTGCAACCCCACCAAATACATCGTCCATTTCCCCAAGACCCGCGAAATCTGGAGCTACGGCTCGGGCTACGGCGGCAACGCGCTGCTGGGCAAGAAGTGCTTCGCGCTGCGCATCGCGTCCACCATGGGCCGCGACCAGGGCTGGCTGGCCGAACACATGCTGATCCTGGGCGTCACCTCGCCCAAGGGCCGCAAATACCACGTCGCCGCCGCGTTCCCGTCGGCCTGCGGCAAGACCAACTTCGCCATGCTGATCCCGCCGCAGGGCATGGACGGCTGGAAGGTCACCACCATCGGCGACGACATCGCCTGGATCAAGCCCGGCCCGGACGGCCGCCTGCACGCCATCAACCCCGAGGCCGGTTATTTCGGCGTGGCCCCGGGCACCAGCGAGCAGACCAATTTCAACGCCATGGCCACACTGAAGGCCAACGTCATCTTCACCAACGTCGCGCTGACCGACGACGGCGACGTCTGGTGGGAAGGCATGACGGATACGCCGCCTGCGCACCTGGTCGACTGGCAGGGCAAGGACTGGACGCCCGAGATCGCGCGCGAAACCGGCCGTAAGGCCGCGCACCCGAATGCGCGCTTCACCGCGCCGGCCTCGCAGTGCCCGTCCATCGACCCCGAATGGGAAAACCCCAAGGGCGTGGTCATCGACGCCTTCATCTTCGGCGGCCGCCGCTCCACCACCGTGCCGCTCGTCACCGAAGCCCGTAACTGGGTCGAAGGCGTCTACATGGCCGCCACCATGGGTTCGGAAACCACCGCCGCGGCCGCCGGCCAGCAAGGCGTGGTGCGCCGCGATCCCTTCGCCATGCTGCCGTTCTGCGGCTACAACATGAGCGACTACTTCGGCCACTGGCTCAAGCTCGGCAAGCAGCTCGAAGCGGCCGGCGCGACCCTGCCGCGCATCTATTGCGTGAACTGGTTCCGCAAGGGCCCGGACGGCAAGTTCGTCTGGCCGGGCTTTGGCGACAACATGCGCGTGCTGCGTTGGATGCTGGGCCGCATCGACGGCCAGTCCAAGGGCGTGGACCAGGTCTTCGGCGTGTCGCCCACCTACCAGGACATCGACTGGACCGGCCTGGAATTCAGCCCGGACAAGTTCGAGCAGGTCATGTCGGTGGACGAAGCCGCCTGGCGCGAGGAACTGGCGCTGCACCATGAGCTGTTCGGCCAGTTGGCCCAGGGCCTGCCCGAAGAGCTGCGCTCGACCAAGACCGAGATCGAGGGCCGGCTGGCGGCCTGAGGCTGCTCAGGTTCGTCCCTGAAGGATCGCCTGCGGAGGGACCGTGGGCGGTCAATGCGCCGGTCTGTGAGAGAGTCAGCCCGATTTCCGCGCAGCGTTACGCTGCGTGGAGGTCGGGCTGATTTTTTTGCGGCTATCGGGGCACCGTATCGCCGGCTGACGGGGAATCGGCAAATCAATCGGGCCAGATTTGACCCGACCGGGTCAAATCTGGCCCGGTGCGTTTTCTTATTTATCAATAACTTGGAAATAAACGGGCCAAATTTGTCCCGATTTTCCGGCCAAATCGCGGCTTTTCAGGCGCCGCGATGGCGATCGGCTGGCTGATTCGCGCGAGATTCAGCTTCAAGGCCTTGATGTTGCAGGGGTTTTCTTTGCACCGCTAACCCTGGCACGGATTTCGCATATGTCGCCGCATTCCCGCAACGGGATGCCTCCGGCCTCTTGAAGGCCTTTGCGACGACACCGGACTCCGTCATGCCAACCCCGCCAGGCGCTGCCCCCTCCGTTCCAAACCGAATCGCCCCTGCAGTCGACGAGGACTACACCGAAGCCGAATACCAGGAAGCCGAAGCCGAGAACGACGGCATCCAATGGAGCGACGAAGACCTGGACGGCCCACAAGGCGTCGTCGCTCCGCTGAACACCATTGCCCCCGAAGACGTCGAGGCTGGCCAGAACGCCTTTGACCAATGGCTGCGCGAAAACAGCGACGGCTGGGTCACGCTGCCGCGCATCAAGGCGGCCGCGGGCGCGGTGCCGGTGCTGGGCAACCTCATGGCGCTGGTCGACGCCATCGGCGACATCACGACATTGGTCGACAGCAATCCCACCCAATTCCTGGACTGGGTGAGCCTGGGCATCAACCTGTTCGGCGTGGTGCCCGTGCCCGGCACGGCGGCTGCGCGCATGAGCCTTCGGCCCGCGCTGTTTCTCGTGCAAAAGGAGGTCGCGCGCCAGGCCAAGGCGGGCCTGGGCAACGCCATCATCATGGCCCTGGCCGCGCACTTGAGCGAGAACATCGCCGGCGACATCGAAGACTTCGCGCAACAGGCGCAGGCACGGTTGGAAGGGCTGCTGCAGGATGCGGGGGCCAAGGCAGAAGAAATCATCCGGGCGCTGGCCGATGTCCTGGTCAGCCTGACCGTGCCGGCAAACGCGGACGCCTCGTTTGAGAAGGCGGGCGAGCAGCTCTCGTCCGCGTGGGACAAGAAGTGGGACTCGCCGCTGGGCGCGGCGCGCGACCTCTGGGATGGCCTCGGTAGCGGCGTACGCGGCAGCAAGCAGTCGGTCGGCAACGCCGCCAAGGACCTGCTGCCCGCCAAGGCGCGCGACTTGATGCTGCGCTCCGCCCAGCGCCTGAACGCCCTGGCGCCGCAAGTCAATGACAGCATGCAATCGCTGGCCGACGAGAACAACGTCAACAGCATCGCGTCGCTGCTCATGCAACTGTCGGTGGCCGTGGTGCTGTGGCGCCAGCGCAAGGGGTACGCGATCGGCGCGAACGTGCGACCGGCCGTGGCGAGCAAGGCCCGGCAGATGGCGCGTTCGATGCGCCTGGCGCGCATCCGCCGCCAGGCCCGCGCGCGGCGGAATGCCAATAAAGACAAGAATGGCGCGTGTCCGGCCACCTGCCACAGCATCAGCTTTGCGATGGGGACTGAGCGGATCACGCATGTGGATTTCTCGTTGCCAGGGCCCTTTGCGCTGCGCTGGGCGCGAACGTATTCCTCGGACCTGGCTGCGTACGACAACGGCGTCATCGGCGCACGCTGGATCAACGAGTACACCTCGCGCATCGACATCAAGACGGCAGGCGCGGACCGCGAAACCCTGCGCTATCACGCCGAGGACGGGCGCACGCACGCCTGGCCGCTACCGGCGGTCGGCAAGTTCCACTACGACCCCGTCGAGAACCTGACGGTAGTGCGCACCTCCGACAGCGAACTGACCGTGGCGCAAGGATACGAGCGGCGCGCGACCTATCAACGCGAGGGCCGGCGGTTTCGGCTGACGGGCATCCACCTGCGCAACGGCGCGCGCGTCGCGTTGCACTATCGGCATGTCGTGGGACGGCGCAGCGTTCTGTCCGACCTCGTGACGTATCTGGACGATGTCCCCCACACGCACGTCGGCACGCAGATCGATGCCGCCGGCCGCATCGTGGCGCTCTGGCAACTCAAGGACGGAGAGCCGCAGCGGCAATTGGCCGGCTACGACTACGACGAGCAAGGGGACCTCCTGCGGGCGCGGGACGAACACGGCGCCCAGTGGGACTACCACTACCGGCAGCACCTCATCACCCGCTACACCGACCGCACCGGACGCGGCATGAACCTGGAGTGGGAGGGTTCAGGCCCCAAGGCGCGCGCCGTGCGCGAATGGGCCGACGACGGCAGCTTCGACACGCGCCTGCGCTGGCACCCCGAGATCCGCCTGACCTACGTCACCGATGCGCTCGGGCATGTCACGGAGCACTACTACGACATCGACGGCTACACCTACCGCATCGTGCACCCGGACGGCCTGTCGGAATGGTTATATCGCGACGACGCCAAGAACGTGGTCACGCACATCCACCCCGACGGCAACATCGACAGCTACGCCTACGACGAGCGCAGCAATCTGCTCGAACACCTGCGCGCGGATGGCACGTCAGTCCACTACGCCTACGACGACCAGGACCAGCTCTTCAAGATCCGCGACGCCGAAGGCGGCCTGTGGCAGCGCGACTACAGCCCGCGTGGGTATCTGACCGAGACGATCGATCCGCTGGGTCACAAGACCGAATATGCCTATGACGCGGCGGGCAATCCGGTTGCGATCCGGGACGCCCGAGGCGGCCAGAAGTTGCTGGCCTATAACGCCGCGGGCCAGATAACGCAGTACACGGATTGCTCGGGCAAGCGCAGCGCGTGGGCGTATGACGAGGCGGGACAGTTGACCTCCTTCACGGATGCAGCGGGCAACGTCACGCGCTACGGGTACGAGGCCGGGCATCTGGCCCTGGTCACGCACCCGGACCAGACGGTCGAACACTTCGAGCGCGACGCCGAAGGGCGGTTGATGGCCCACACCGACGCACTGGGCCGGCGCACGCAGTGGACCTATAACGGCGCGGGGCTCCTCGCCCAGCGCCTAGACGCGGCGGGCCGGACGCTCCAATACGAATGGGACAGGCTGGGTCGGCTCACCGCGCTGGCCAACGAGAACGACCGGCAGGCGAGATTCGTCTATGACCCGGTCGGGAGACTGCTGGAGGAGCGAGGCTTCGATGACGTGGCCACACGCTATCGCTACGACCCGGACAGCGGCACGTTGCTGTCTGCGCAGGATGGTGACCGGGTAATCGAGTTCACGTTCGACGCATTGGGGCGCGTGACACAGCGGCTGGCGCGGCCGTATGCGCCGTCGGCGCAAGCGGCAGCGCGTACGTCGGCGCAAACGGCCACGCAAACGTCAGCACCCGCGTCCACACGCTCAGCACCGGTTCGCGTCGAGGCGCAGACAGAGCGCTACGCCTACGACGGCAACGGCCGCTTGACCCTCGCCGAGAACACCGCCTGCCGGCTCCAATGGTTCCACGACGCCGCCGGCAACCTGACTCGCGAACACCAGCACTATTTGCGCCTGGCGCAACCGGTCGTGGCGGTCTGGAAGCACGAGTACAACGAGCTGAACCAACGCATCGCCACGCACCGCCCCGATGGCCATCGCGTCAGCGTGCTGACTTATGGCTCGGGCCACGTGCACGGCCTGATGTTCGACGACCATGAACTCGTCAGCATCGAACGCGACGACCTGCACCGCGAGACCAAGCGCGTACAAGGCAATGGCCTGGCGCAGACGCAATCATGGGACGCGATGGGGCGCCTGAATGCACAGAGCATCGCGCGGCGGGGCGCGCAGCGCCTGATCCACCGCGGCTACCGCTACGATGCTGCGGGCCAGTTGGAAGCAATCCAGGACAGCCGCCGAGGCCCCTTGGCATACCGCTATGACCCGGTAGGACGCCTATTGGAGGCCACCAGCAGCCTCGGCAAGGAAACCTTCGCCTTCGATCCGGCAAGCAATCTCCTCGACCCGTCCAGCGACCCGGCCCACGCCAGCACGCTAGGCATGGCGGGCCCCGTCTACACCTACCGCCAGCGCTCCGCGCGCCTGGACAACCTGCTGCGCGAATACGCCGGCACCCACTACACCTACGACGCGCGCGGCAACCTCGTCGAGAAGCTGCACAACGGCCAGCGCTTGCGCTTCGAATGGGATCTCTTCAATCGCCTGACGGGCTACAGCAACGACCGCCTGCAAGTGAGCTACCAGTACGACGCACTGGGCCGCCGCTTGCTCAAGCAGTCCGAAGCGCACTGGCGCGGTCGGCCCGGCATGACGCCCGCGCAGCGCCAGGAAGAACAAGCGCGCGCGAATCGCGCGATGGGCTGCAGCACGACCCTCTACGGCTGGGATGGCGACACCCTGGCATGGGAAGGCCGCGACGACCAGACCACGCACTACCTCTACGAACCCGGAAGTTTCGTGCCGCTGGCCCAGGCGATCAGCCGCAAGCCCATTCTCCTGCACCAGCAACCGGCGTACGCCGGAGCCTATGACATCGACCGCGATCCGCTATGGACAACCTCGCCCGACCCGGACCCGGTGGATGCCCTGGCCTGGTATCACTGCGACCACCTGGGCACGCCGCAGGAACTGACCGACGCGCAGGGCGAGATTGCGTGGAGCGCGCACTACCACGCGTGGGGCGCCGCAAAAGAAGCCATCACCGATGCCGCCCGCGCGGCGGGAATCCGTAATCCGATCCGATTCCAGGGGCAGTATCTGGACCCGGAAACGGACCTGCACTACAACCGCCATCGCTACTATGATCCGCAGATCGGGCGGTTCATATCGAAGGATCCGATCGGGTTTGCGGGTGGGTTGAATGTTTACCAATATGCGGATAACCCGGTGGGCTGGGTTGATCCGTTCGGGCTAAGCAGCCGATGTTCGACACTGGTAAATCCGAGGCAATTGCAGTCACGCCAAGGACCGAGCGAAATGACGGGAAATAAGGTTAAGCGATATGCGTCGGCGATGCGTGCTCAAGGCGGATTCGGTTCGTTTCCTCCTATCGAGGTCGCGGATTTGGGAGACGGTGCGCTGGTAATCATCGATGGACATCACAGAGCGGAAGCCGCAATCAAGGCGGGCGTATCAACGACTCCGGTACACATCACTGTGGTGTCTCCTGAGGAAGCGGAACAATTGAAGTATGAGGCCGAAATGGCGAGAGCCGAGAGGGTAAACCGATGTCGATGATGATCTGCCAGGAATTCGTTGAACTGGTCAAAGAGTATGTTTCGTACCAGTCAACATTGCAATGCGAGTTTTTCAAGAAAAACTCAAAAATAACTGATTGGAAATTTTTGACGGACTGTCCTCGGAACGGTGTCCTTGGTGCGGCGGAGGAAAATTGGATATATAGACGCCACGGTGTGGGGATAAGATTTGAGAGCGAGCGAGGGCTTGTTATTGATGTCCATAATCACATTGCTTTGAGAGGAGTGGTGGACGCCCACAGAATTTCCGAATATTTGATTTCTAAGAAGCCTGAGGTTGATAGCGAATCCGACGTGTATGTGGAATGCACAAGGCTTCTGAAAGGTATGGAAGTCGCCGGGCTGCTACGTAGAATTTGCGACGATGAGGAGGCATGGATTCTGGTCTGACGAGCTTTCTCGATCCGCTAACCTACCAAGTCCATTGAGTTTGGATTGGCGTCCGCCTTGGTCTGATGCTCGCGCACTGAGGCAACGACTGTCTATTGACCCGGCGCCAGCCAACGGCACTCCGCGCCCGCAGAATTGGATTTCCAGAAAACTACGGGAGGCGGTTGCTTTGCGCGTGGCCCGATTTAAGCCGGCTCGCTCGCGCCGATCCCATCCAGCGCCCTCGCCACATCCTCCGGCAACCGCAACGACCCCGCCGCCATATTCTCCCGCAGATGGCCGGTCGATGACGTGCCCGGTATCAGCAAGATATTCGGGGACCGCCGCAACAGCCACGCCAGCGCCGTCTGCATGGGTGTCGCGCCGATCCGCGCTGCCGCATCGTTGAGAATGGACGACTGCAATGGGCTGAAGCCGCCCAGCGGAAAGAACGGCACGTAGGCGATTCCCTCGCGGGCCAGGTCGTCGATCAGGGCATCGTCGCCCCGGTGGGCCACGTTGTACTGGTTCTGCACGCAGACGATTTCGCAGATCCGGCGGCCCTCGGCCACCTGGGTCGGCGTGACGTTGCTCAGGCCGATGTGGCGGATGAGCCCTTGCTGCTGCAGGCCGGCCAGCACGGACAGCGGCTCCTCGATGGAACCTTCGGCCGGCCCGTGCACGTCGAACATGGCGCGCAGGTTGACCACGTCCAGCACGTCGCGGCCCAGGTTGCGCAGGTTGTCATGGACCGCGCGGGTCAGTTGCTCGGGCGAGAAGGCGGGATTCCAGGAGGCATCGTCCCCGCGCACCGCGCCCACCTTGGTCACGATCACCAGGTCGTCGGGGTAGGGGGCGAGCGCCTCCTTGATGAGCTGATTGGTGATGTGCGGGCCGTAGAAGTCGCTGGTGTCGATATGGTCGACCCCGGCGGCCACGGCCTCGCGCAGCACGGCGATCGCCGCATCGCGATCCTTGGGCGGTCCGAAGACGCCGGGGCCGGCGAGCTGCATCGCGCCATAGCCGAGCCGATGGACCTGGCGCGAGCCCAGGGGGTAAGTGCCGCTGTCTTGGAGGTGGGACATGTGGGGTTCCTGTTCCGGTGAAATGTGGGTACGGACACACGATAGAACTTCCGGCATGCGCTGATAAGCCAATACAATCCGGACGGCTTGTACGGAATTCTGAACAATGTCGACCGATCTCGATGACCTCCATGCCTTCGTCGCCGTGGCGCGCGCCCAGGGTTTCCGGGGGGCGGCCCGGACCACGGGCACCAGCGCCTCGCGGCTCAGCGACACGGTGCGCCGGCTGGAGGCGCAGCTTGGCGTGCGCCTGTTCAACCGGACGACGCGCTCCGTGGCGCTGACGCAAGCGGGGCAGGAACTGTTGAGCCGGCTGGCGCCTGCGCTGACGGAAGTGGAGGCGGCGCTGGACGCCGTCAACGGCTTTCGCGACAAGCCGGCGGGCACGCTCAGGCTCAACGTGCCGCTGAGCGCGTCGCGGCTGGTGCTGCCGTCCCTCGTTCCCGACTTCCTGGCGGCCTATCCCGACATCCGCCTGGAAGTCGTGGCCGAAGAGAGCTTTGTCGACGTGCTGGCCGCGGGCTGCGACGCCGGCATCCGCTACGACGACCGGCTGGAACAGGACATGATCGCGGTGCCCATCGGTCCGCGCGTCCAGCGCTTTGCGGCCGGCGCCTCGCCTGCGTACCTGGACCGGCGAGGGCGTCCCGCGCATCCCGGCGACCTGATGCAGCACGCCTGCCTGCGCGGCCGCTTTCCCAGCGGGGCCATGCCGGCCTGGGAATTCGAGCGGGACGGGGAATCGGTGCGCATCGACGCCACGGGGCCGCTGGTCGTGCAGATCGGCGGCGCGGTGGACCTCGCCGTGGATGCGGCCATTGCCGGCGTGGGCGTCATGTATCTGTTCGAGGACTGGCTGCGTCCGCACTTCGAAAGCGGGGCGCTGGAGCCGGTGCTGCAGCCGTGGTGGCCGCGGTTTTCGGGGCCGTTTCTTTACTACTCCGGGCGCCGCCTGGTGCCTTCGCCGCTCAAGGCCCTGATCGATTTCATCAAGGCGCGGCCGTTTCCCTGAGCTGGGACGGCCGTCTTTCCGGCAGTCGCGGTTCCCCTGAATGACGCCCGCCGCCTCGCCGGCCCACGCCATTTCATGCACAATCGCCCCATGCACCTGGACCCCGAAGACCTCGCCAAGATTACCTCCCTGACGCTGGCCCACTACGAAGAGAACGCCGAGTCGTTCGAAGCCGGCACGCGGGACCACGATGTCAGCCAGAACATCGCGGCCTTGCTGCGGCACATCGAAGGGCAGCCGCCCTACGACATCCTGGACCTGGGCTGCGGTCCGGGGCGCGACCTGAAAACCTTCCTGGCCATGGGGCATCGGCCCGTGGGCGTGGACGGCACGCCGCGGTTCGTGCAGATGGCGCGCGCGGCAAGCGGATGCGAGGTCTGGGAGCAGGACTTCCTGCAACTCCAGCTTCCGGCGGCCCGGTTCGACGGGATCTTCGCCAACGCCGTGCTATTTCATGTGCCCGGGCAGGAGCTTCCCCGCGTGCTGCGCGAACTGCGCGCGGCGTTGCGGCCGCGCGGCGTGCTGTTCAGCTCCAACCCCCGGGGCGGCAATCAGGAAGGATGGAATCGTGGGCGCTATGGGGCCTATCACGACCTGGACGGCTGGCGCGCCTTGATGGAAGCGGCCGGATTCGAGGAGCTTGAGCATTACTACCGGCCCGACGGCCTGCCGCGCGAACAGCAGCCCTGGCTGGCGAGCGTGTGGCGGCGCCTGGACTAGGGACGCGTCAGGCAAGCGGGGCGTTCAACAGGCGCTCATAGTGCAGCAGGTCTTCGGTCGAGAAACAGCAAAAGATGACCTCCTGCACAGGCGAATCCCGCGACAGGCTTTCGCGGATGGTGTTGAACGCCACCTGCGCCGCCAGATCGATGGGATAGCCATATATGCCCGTGCTGATGCTGGGAAAGGCAATCGAGGCGACCGCCCTGTCTTGCGCCAGATCGATGCACCGGCGATAGCAGCTTGCCAGCAACGCCGGCTCCCCGCTGTCGCCGCCTCTCCAGACCGGCCCCACGGTATGAATGATGTAGCGAGCCGACAGCCGATAGGCGCCGGTCACCTTCGCATCGCCCGTCTTGCAGCCCCCCAGCAGCCGGCACTCATGCACCAGATCCGGCCCCGCGGCGCGATGGATGGCGCCATCGACGCCACCGCCGCCTAGCAGCGAGGAGTTGGCGGCGTTGACGATGGCGTCGACGTGGAGTTTTGTAATGTCGGAGCGCAGGGCGCGCAGGGTGGTGGGCATGATTTTGATCCTCATGGCGTGAATGCGGCTGCGGGCGTGACGGACGCCCATAACACTTCTCAGCGTACGTCGGAATGACGCAGTGTTGGCTTTTCGGACGGCACTGATATTTTCGGCGCCATCTGCCAGGCAAGCTAACGCCCCACAAACTATCGTGGAGCGACAAATGATTGAATGGGAGTTCGTGTTGAATAACCAGCCGATGAGCAAGCTGAAGGGGCGGGGGCTTTCAGTCGACGCTTTTTCAGGAAGGGAAGGCCATTTCAATAGATGCGAATCCGCCTGCTTGCGAAACCTTGGTCCTATTCCTGTGGGGAAGTACTACATAGTGGATAGGCCCACCGGTGGATTGAGAGGAACCTTCAATACTTGGATTGGCAGGCGCTGGGACTGGTTTGGACTGTTTGCCGTCGATAGCAAAGTTGATGATTGGGTCTTCTGCAACGACGTTGAAAGAGGCAGTTTCCGCCTCCATCCCAGAGGGCCGCGAGGGATCAGCGAAGGTTGTATTACGCTGGAGCGAGCTTCAGATTTCGCTGCGGTGCGTAGACTGGTCCTGGAAGCTGGCGGGACTGCCATTGCGGGGAGCAGTTTGAAGGCCTATGGAATCGTAAATGTCCGATGTGGCGGAGTGAATTAATGCGACGACTTCTGCAATGCCTGGCGCTGCTGGTGTGGTTGACCCTATCCAGTCTGGCATTGGCCTACGTTTGGATTCGCAGCCCCGATGCCTGGAATCCCATCCCTCGTTGGATCTGGGAGCAAGTAGAGCGAAATGTTGAAATCGGTTGCTGTGAACAGGCTGCCGACGTGGAATATTCCGTCGTGCTTGGGGCGGCCGTTCTTACGATGCTGTTGGTAACGGCCGTGATCGGCTTGGGAATGCGATGGGCGACCTTCCGGTCGAGGCGACGGCAAGATTAATGTGTTGGGCCCAACTGCGGGAAACCCGAGCCGGATGCACGCAGGTTGGTTGGCATGTTTCTGGCCGTCCTGACGGAAAGGCGTCGACATTCTTCCGGCACAATTCTTCCGGATAACGTCCGGCGCACCCAGCATTCGCCAATTCAAAAGCTCCCCTTGACCTGGCTGACATTTCCTCGGTTAATGCTTCGCTTGGCACGGCCTGATCGTGCCGGTACTGGAAATCTGCCTCCCTCTCGACGTTCATCTCATGGTTGCCTCCACGCTAGTCGGCATGCTGTGCGCACACCTGTTGTGCTTTTCCGGCATGTTTTTGCTTATCAGCCGTCGCCTGCCTGGCAACAGGATGGGGATGGATGTCTTTGCCGTGGGCAATCTGCTGCTGGCGGGGGCCTATATTCTGCAGCTGGTTGAAGGCGGCCCCGCCTGGAGTGCGATGAGCGTCGTCAATCACTGCCTGACGCTGGCGGCCCCCATTGCCTACGTGCTTGGCGCCATGCGGTTCTTCGGGCATCAGGTTCGGTTATGGCGGCCTTTGATTGTGTTCTGCGTGGTTTATGGCGTTGCCCAGTGGTGTGTTCAAGCGCAGAGCGGGCCGGAGGCGCGCTACGCCATGCTTGCGGCGTCGGCGACGCTGCTTTTCTTTGCGATGACCGTCACCGTGCTCTACGGCGGGCGCACGTTCGCCAGAGACTTGTTCGGCGAGATGATCTTTTTCGCGTTGCTGATCGGCGGAATCTGTGTTCTGAACGCATTGAAATTCCTGAAGATCGTGGACGGCGGCCTGGACGCGCTGCACATGGACAGCCGCTTCCAGATGATTTTCTACATCTACATGTCGACCCTTGCCACCATCGTGCCGCCCTCCATTGTCTGGCTCGTCCTGCGCCGGCTGACCGACAGCCTGCGCAATATGGCGGCGCGCGATCCCCTGACGGACCTGTTCAATCGCAGAGGACTCTCCGAGGCCTTGACCCAATACTTCAACGGCCGCAATGCCGCACCCGTCTATCTGCTGGAATTGGACGTCGACCATTTCAAGCGGATCAATGACAGTCATGGTCACCAGGCGGGCGACGAGGTGATCCGCCACGTCGCCAATCTGCTGCGCGCCACCGTGCGTCGCGGCGACCTGACAGGCCGGTTTGGGGGAGAGGAATTTGTCGCCATCATCCTGGAAGCGGATGTCGCGGATGTGATGCAACTGGCCGAGCGGTTGCGTGCCAGCGTCGAAGACCAGCCGATCAACGTCGCGGGCATTGATGAACCGCTGCGCTGCACGGTCACGATCGGTGTGTCATCCCGCTTTCACGGCGCGCAGGGCCTGGACGAGGCGCTTCGACAGGCCGATTCCGCGCTCTATACAGGAAAGGCCGCGGGGCGCAACCGGGTGGAGCTGGCAACCGCGTCTCACGGCATGCCAGTGGCCGACATCGAACTGGCCGGCGCACACCCCTAAGGAACCCAGGTCCCGTTCTTGCTGTCCCTCTTGTACAGCGCTGGCAGCGGGCCGGCGCCATAACAGGAGTCACACGCATGACACGATCACAACCTCTTCGGCTGGCTGCGTTCTGCGCCGGTGTCGCGCTTGCGGGCAGCGCCATCGCGGCGGACGCGCCCAAGGTGCCTGACTACGGCCCCAATCTGGAGCGTTTCGCGTATCCGCACGAGGTCAAGCGCCTCTCGCTGGACACGCAGGGCCAGAAGCTCTCGATGGCCTACATGGACGTGGCCGCCGCCAAGCCCAATGGCAAGACCGTTGTGCTCATGCATGGCAAGAACTTCTGCGGCGCCACCTGGGAGACCAGCATCGCCGCACTGAGCCAGGCCGGCTATCGCGTCGTGGTGCCCGACCAGATCGGCTTTTGCAAATCCGACAAGCCGCAGGCCTATCAGTTTTCGTTTCACCAACTGGCCGCCAACACGCACGCGCTGCTCGACCATTTGAAAATCGATCGCGCGAGCATCGTCGGCCACTCCATGGGCGGCATGCTGGCTGCGCGCTATGCGCTCATGTACGGCCCGCAAACCGAAGCCCTGGTGCTCGTCAACCCCATCGGTCTCGAAGACTGGAAACAGGAAGGGGTGCCGTACCGCAGCATCGACGACTGGTACCAGCGCGAGCTCAAAGCCAACTTCGACGGCATGAAGAAGTACCAGCTCGGCACTTACTACGCCGGCCAATGGCGCGACGACTACGACAAGTGGGTTCTCATGGCCGCTGGCATGCTGCAGGGCGAAGGGCGCGAGCGCGTCGCCTGGAACCAGGCCCTCACTTACGACATGTTGTATACCCAGCCGGTCGTCCATGAATTCGGCCAGATCGCCGTGCCCACCACGCTGCTCATCGGCGAAAAGGACAACACGGCTCCCGGCAAGGACGCCGCCCCACCCGAAGTGGCCAAGCGCCTGGGCAACTACGCCGCGCTGGCGCCCAAGGCCGCCAAAGCCATCCCCAATGCCACCCTCGTCGTCTGGCCCGACCTCGGCCATTCCCCGCAGGTGCAGGATTCGACGCGGTTCAACGAAGCGCTGCTCAAGGCATTGCCCGCCCCGAAGGGGTGATGCGTGGCCCGCGTCCGCATGCCGTGATCGGCATGCGGACGTGAGGCCAGGCCGCCAGGTCAAGCGGTCATCGTCAGAATGATTTTTCCCACGTTCTGGGCCGATTCCATCCGGCGATGGGCGTCCGAGGCGCGTTCCAGCGGATAGGTGCTGTCCACGACAGGCACCAGGCCAGCGCCGCTGGAGAAGCGGTCCAGCCAGTGCGCGCGAAAACGCTGGACCATCGCATGCTTTTCCGCCTGCGGCCGCGACTTCATGACCGTGCCAAATATCTGCAGATGGCGGTACAGGATGTCCTCCAACGCAATACTGACCTGGCCGCCGCCGCCCAGGATACCCACCTGGACCAGCCGCCCGCCGTTGGCCAGCGAGGCGATGTTGCGCGTAAAGTTGGGCGCGCCGATAAAGTCGATCACCACGTCCACGCCACGGTTCGAGGTCCGCTCGGCCACGACCTGCGAAAAGTCCTGGGTGCGGTAGTCGATTGCGTGATCGGCGCCCAGCCGCAGGACCTGCTCCAGTTTGCCGGCCTCGGCCGTGGCGTACACGGTGGCGCCCGTTGCCCGGGCAAGCTGGACCGCCGCCGACCCCACGCCGCCGGCCGCCGCGTGGATCAGCACGGAATCACCCGCTTTCAGGCGGCCGAGATGCAGCATGGCTTCGTGTGCGGTGACGAACACTTCCGGGATCGCGGCGGCGTGGACGTAGTCCAGTTCCTCGGGAATGGGCAAGGCCATGCGCCAGTCCAATCTGGCGATTTCCGCGTACGCGCCGCCGCCCACCACGCCCATTACGCGGTCGCCGGTCTTGAAGCCGCGCACGGCGCTGCCGGCTTGCAGCACTTCGCCCGCGATCTCCAGGCCCATGATGGTCGAGTCGCCGAAGTTCGGGCGGCCGTAGCCGCCGCGGCGGTGGGTGAGGTCGGCGCGGTTCACGCCGGCGGCATGGACACGGACGATCAGATCGTCGGGACGCATGTCGGGCCGGGGCACGTCGGCCACCTGGAGCACATCGGCTTCGCCAAACTGTTCAAAAACGATCGCTTTCATTTCTTATCCTTCAGGTCGTTGTGATGTGACTCGGCCAAGGTGGCTTGCGCAATCGCCGAGGCCGTAATTGCGGCGGGAAATCCGACGTAGAACGCCAGGTGCGTGATGACGGCCGACAGTTCGGCCTGCGTCAGCCCATTTCCAACGGCTCGGCGCAGATGCGCGGGCAATTCGTCGGTATGCCCCGCGGCAATCAGGGCGGCCACTGTGATCAGGCTGCGGTCTCGGGGCGCCAACGCCGGATCGTTCCAGAAATCGGGGTACAGCGTGTTGTCGACAAAGGCAGACAGGGCCGGGGTGAAGGCGCGCGCCGCTTCGCGGGGACGGCTGAAATCGATATTCGACATGATGTGCTCCTGGTTCAAGCCTGGCTGATGAATTTGTGCGTGAGGTAGTACTCGATGCCTTCCACGCCGCCCTCCGAACCGTGACCGCTTTCCTTCATCCCGCCGAAGGGCAACTCCGTGGCGACGATCCGGTATTGGTTGATGCCGATCATTCCGGCTTCCAGGCCGTCGGCCACGTCGATCGCCGTGCGGGCATTGGTTGTGAACGCATAGGCCGACAAGCCATAGGGCAACCGATTGGCCTCCTGCAAGCCATCCGCCAGCGCATCGAAGGGCATCAGCACCGCGATCGGCCCGAACGGCTCTTCGTGCATGATTCGGGCGTGCATCGGCACATCCGCCAGCACCGTCGGCTCGAAGAAATAGCCTTCGCCCTCGATGGGCTTGCCCCCCGTCAACACCTTGCCGCCGCAGGCCAGCGCGTCGGCAATCAACGCCTGCATTTTTTCCAGCTGGCGCGGGTTCGCCAACGGGCCGACCTGGGTATCCGGATCAAGGCCGTTTCCGACCTTCAGCGCGCGGGCGGCCTTGACGAAGTGTTCGCGGAACTCGTCATAGACCCCGCGCTGGATCAGAAAGCGCGTGGACGAGATGCAGACCTGGCCGGTGCCGCGAAAGCGGTTGGCAGCGCCCTCCACCGCGGCGCGCTGGACGTCGGCATCGTCAAACACCAGGACCGGCCCATGCCCGCCCAGTTCCAGCGTGATGGGCTTTACGCCTTCGGCGGCGCGCGCCGACAGCAGCCGGCCGATGGGCACGGACCCCGTGAAAGTCACCTTGCGGATCACCGGCGATGCGATCAGGTGCCGGGACACGTCGTCGGGGACGCCAAATATCACTTGCAGCACCCCTTTGGGCAAACCCGCATCGTCCAGCGCGCGGGCCAGGGCCAGCGCGGTGCCCGGGCTTTCCTCACCGGGCTTGATGATGACACTGCAACCGGCGGCCAGCGCGGCGGCAAGTTTGCGCGCCGGCGTGATCGCAGGGAAATTCCAGGGTGTGAACGCGGCCACCGGGCCGATCGCCTGCCGCTTGACCAGTTGCTGCACCCCCGGGCGGTTGGCGGGCACGACACGGCCGTCAATCCGCTTGGCTTCTTCGGCAAACCATTCAAAGTACTCGGCGGCGCGCAGCACTTCATCGCGGCTTTCAGCCAGGGGCTTTCCTTCTTCCAGCGTCATCTGCGTGGCAATGTGCTCGGCGCGTTCGCGCATCAATGCCGCGGCGCGATTGAGAACGCGAGCACGCTCGTTGGGAAACGTCTTGCGCCAGACGTCAAAGGCCGGCTGCGTCGCGGACAGCGCGCGGTCCATGTCCGCCGTCGTCGCAAGGGGGACCCGGCCCAGCTCCTTGCGCGTGGCAGGATTGACCACGCTGGCCGTGTCGCGTTCGCTCGCCCCTATCCATTCGCCGTTGATGAAGAGGTAAAGCGGATCATAATTGCCGTTCATGGTTGCAAACTCCGATAAGATTGTTCGATACCAGCCGGCTCCATTTCCGCCAGATGGGCTCAACCCGCAGGGAAGGGGAGATAGCCATCGGGACGAAGCACGCTTGCGTTCGCCAAGCGCGGGATCAGGGGCCTGACCATGGAACGAAGTCTAGGCGCGAGGGGCGCGCGGATTTAGCCCCGTACGGAAGAATGACTTTCCCTGCCAGAGGAAAAGTCGCAGCAAACACACTGGACCCACCACGGACCCACGATGGACAAGCTTTACAACATGGCGGTTTTTGCGAAAGTGGTGGAAATGGGCAGCTTCACTGCCGTGGCCAACCATCTTTCCACCACGGTCGGCAATATTTCGCGTGCTGTCACGGTGCTGGAAGAGGGTCTGAATGCCCGGCTGATCCAGCGCTCCACCCGCCGTTTGGTCGTGACCGATGTGGGACATCGTTTCTATGACCGCTGCATCGCGATCCTGGGCGACGTCGAGCAAGCGGAGGCCGAAGCGAGCCACGCAACGGTCTCGCCCCGGGGGGTATTGCGCGTTCATGCCGTACCCGGTCTGGGGCGCACGCTGGTCGCCCGCGCAGCCTTGGCGTATAGAAAGACCTACCCCGACGTCTCGGTGGACCTGCTGCTGTCGCAGCGCATGCCGAATCTGCTTGAAGAACAGCTCGATGTCGGCATCGTGATCGCACGCACCTTGCCGGATTCCACCTACGTCAGCCAGAAGATCGGCGTCAGCCACTGCATCCTGGCGGCGTCGCCTGAGTACCTGGAGCGGCATCCCCCCGTACGCACCCCCGAGGACCTTGCCCGGCACGATTGCATTTTGCTGACCACGGTCGACTACGCGCCGGACGAGTGGCATCTGGAAGGCGACGGCGGCGCGTTTATCCACCGTCCATCGGGCGGGCATCTTGGCGTGAACGATATGGACGCCATGGCGACGGCGCTGCGCGATGGCGCCGGTATCGGGCTGCTTGCGGGATTCTCCGCCATTGAGGATCTGCGCCGAGGCACACTGGTGCGCGTCTTGCCGGGGTATTACACGAACCAGCGCAACGTGTATGCGCTGTATCCGTCGCGACAATTCGTCGATGCAAAAATCAAGCTCTTCATCGATGCCTTGAGACAGCACGTTGGCGAGCAACTGGCGGGGTATGCCTCTGAATTGGGGATCGCCACGACGAAAGAGGAGAGTTGAACCCCTGTCTGCGTTAACGGCGCCGTGCCGTTACGGCCGGGCCGGAACGCTGCATATCGGACTAAGGCCCGCGACGCGTGGGTCGATTCAGGTTTATTCGACGCCGGAAAAGAAGGCGCAATGCCCCGGGTAGCCGGGCCGCGCGTCGCAGGCCTTCAAGCAGCCGGGCTTGCCGCCCGGGAAGCTCGCCGCGACCGACATCCCGAACCCGTACGTCGGCGTGGTCACGTCGAAGCGGCTTTCGCACACTGTCTTCGTGCTGTAGGCGAACGTCATGCCCTCGCGCCGGCCGTTGATGGCGAACTCCACCTGGAAGCTATTCGTGCTGGTCCACCCCGGCCGGGGCAAGACGACGAACCGGTAGTGCGTGGCGTCCAGGCGTTCGCCGAAGATCTTCAGTTGCGCGGACGTGGTCCGCGTCGTGGGCGACGGATACGGCAAGGCCAGCAACGTCCGCGGATCGCCCAGCACGCCCAGGTCCAGGCCCATGCCCTTCTGGTAGAACGGAACGTCGATGCTGGGATAGCCGGCGTATTCCACCACCTTTACCTTCGATCCGTACTCGATCGTCTGAGGATCGTAGTCGGGCGCCTGAGCAAACGCCACGTCCAGCGTCAGCACCACGTCCGCGGGGTTGGCGTCTTCGGCGCGAACGTGCCGTTCATATATGTCGGCGTTGGTTGCGCAGCCGGCAAGCGCGGCGGCGCACCCGAGCGCCAGCCAGCGCCAGCAATGAAACGCGGGAATCGGCCTCATCTCATTGCTCCTTCTTCGATTGCAGGGGAAGCGCGGCGGGCTTCAGGCCCTGGCCGATGAATTGCCAGCCGTCCTTGCCTTGTTGCCATCGGAAATTGCGGTTGATCCATTCCGCCTTCAGGTTGTCGTGGAGGCGGCGCTGGTCAATGTGCTTGCCTTCGTCCAGCGCCGCGCGCGCACGCGCACGGCTCTGATCCCACGCCGGCTTGAAGGCCTCGCGCTGCATCGCCCTGGTGAACGGGACGCTGGCGTAGGGGCCTTCGCCCGCCACACTGAGCCGGATCTCGTTGTCGAGCAGCAGGGCGCCATGGCGATTGTCCGGCGACACGGACACCAGCAGCGGGCTGGAGCGCTGGTACTCCTTGGGCAGCAGGTGCTCGAACCACAGCACCTGCCCGGTCGACGTCACCAAGGCCCGCGAACCCGCGGTGAACAGCAGCAGGTCCTGACGCCCGGGCTGCGCCAGGCCCATGTCCGGGTCGCGCACATCGACGGTGGGACTCAGGACGCGCGCAAGGGGCGTGTCGTTCTGCACCGCGATCAGGATCGTGCCCACGCCCATGAAATCGTTCGACACCGCCAGCAGCATCGGCTGGCCGCCCTGGGTCGGGCCCAGCGCCCTGACGTGGATGAACTGGTATGCGTTCAGCGGCCGGTACGGCTTGCCGCGGTACTTGATTCGGTAAAGGTTCGAATTCGGCTGGCCTTCCAGTTCAAAGGCGCCGCCTGGCGGTTGGGTGGCCTGGACAGAGGCTGATGCGGGGGCCGCCCGCTGCGCCTGGGCGGCAGGCGTCATCGATAGCGTCAGCGCCAGCGCGACGCTTGTGCAAACCCGGGAGCGGCGGCGGCCCGGCGGAACGGTCTTCGTAGGAACAGGCACAACGTCGTTGGCGGCGGCGCCGCATGAAAGCGATGCCGGCATTCTAGGTCAAACGCGTCGCCGGGCACGGACGGCCGCCGCGGGCTACCGGTCTGGCTGTCTCCGGCTGTCCGCCTCTGCGCGGCCAATCCGGGCACTTCTGAAAATGCAGTCCGCGCCAACGCGGACGCTTCGATCCGCTTGCTTTATACGGGGATGGGATTGGCCGCGTTCTCAGCGTTGAAGCCATCGACCAGCGCATGTTCGCCGCTGTCGGGGTTATCGCGCAGGGCGCGTATCGCCTCGACGAACACTTCCGGCGCGTCGGTTGCCAGCCCTTTCATGGGTTCGGCGATGAAGGCCTCCAGCGGCATAGCGCGCGGATCGCCGCTCTTTTTGATGAGATCGGTGTCGATCCACGGTGGCGCGATTATCGAGGTGTTGTGGATGATGGTCGCTGTGTCGCAATACGGCCATACACGACTGCGCCGCGAATTGCGCCAACCGCTCGCGGGCCGCACAATCCCGTTTTCGGCGGCTCGGTGCAAATACAGATCGTGACAGACCTGCAGACAAGCAATGAACAACGACTTTGCAACTTGGTGGCCGCGTCTGGCCAACTGATGGGCTTGCTGCGTACCGTACGCTCGCTCGGACTGTCATCTTGGTGCATTGGCGCGGGCGTCATCAGGTCCTTGGTATGGGACGCGTTGCACGGTTTTCAGGATCTTTCCAAAGTGGCGGACGTGGATGTCGCATATTTTGATGCGGACGCGGGTCTGGACCAGGAGGCGGAACTTCAAGAGCGGCTTTCCTTGTTGGCCCCTCATATAGCCTGGGATGTGACGAATCAAGCAAAAGTGCATGAGTGGCTGGTCGGTGAATCAGGGCAGGCAGTTCCCCCGCTCACCTCGTTGGAAGATGGGCTCGGTACGTGGCCCGAATTCGCCACCTGCGTGGGGGTTTATCTGGAAAGCGATGAGTCGATAAAGGTCATAGCGCCGCACGGCTTGAATGACTTGTTCGGATTGTTAGTTCGGCATAACCCTCGCCAGGCCAGTGTCGCGACGTTCATGCATCGTGTGGACTCCAAACAATTCGGCAGGCGATGGCCTCGCCTTTCGATCTGCGTGCCATGATCGCGAAGCGCGTATTTCGTCGGAAGCAGGCGTCCGAGATGGCCTTCGGCCGATTTAGGCGACAGTTTGCGCCCCGTGGGCAGAGAAAACCGCGCAATTCGCGCGGCTTTTTCTTCATACCCTCGGCGTCCTCAATGCATCTGCCCATACCGCCCGGCATTGAAATCCTGGATCGCTTCCACGATTTCCTCCTGCGAGTTCATCACGAAGGGCCCATACCCCACCACCGGCTCATCGATCGGCTCTCCGCTCAGGACCAAAAACACCGCGTCGTTGTTGGCCTCGACGGTGATGTCTTCGCCGTCGCGCGAGAACAGCGCCAGTTGCGCGTCGCGCGCGACCGATTCGCCGTTCACCAGCACCGTTCCACGCAGCATGACGAGCATGCTGTTGCGGCCCGCGGGGATGGGGAAGGTGGCCGACTTGCCAGCCGCCAGCTTTACGTCCCACACGTCCATCGGCGTGAAGGTGCGCGCCGGGCCTGTCTGGCCCGCGTAGGCGCCTGCGATCACGCGCAGCGTGCCGGCGCCGTCGGGCAGGGCCACCACGGGGATGTCCGTGCTGAGGATGCCCTGGTAGCCCGGCGCCGCCTTTTTGTCCTTGGCGGGCAGGTTGACCCAGAGCTGCACCATTTCCAGCTTTCCGCCCGTGCGGGTGAAGGCATGGGAGTGGAATTCCTCGTGCAGGATGCCGGAGGCCGCCGTCATCCATTGCACGTCGCCGGGGCCGATGACGCCGCCGTTGCCGGTGGAGTCGCGGTGCTCGACTTCGCCGCTGTAGACGATGGTGACCGTTTCAAAGCCGCGATGGGGATGCTGGCCGACGCCGCGGGGCTGGCTGGCCGGGCCGAATTCGGCGGGGCCGGCGTAGTCCAGCAGCAGGAAGGGGCTGGTGTCGCGGCCCTTGTCGTTGTACGAGAACAGGGAGCGCACCGGAAAGCCGTCGCCCACCCAGTGGGGACGGGGACTGGCGTGCAGGCCGAGGATCTTCTTCATGATGAGGTTTCCTGTTGCGCGGCGCCATCGGCGCCGTTCGTCATAGAAAGGAAGATAAGGGCGGAACGCCGATTCCGGTAGACCCCGCTTGCGATAAGCACTGTTCCATTTGTCGGACGATGGGGCGGGCCCAGCGGGCGGCGGAGATTCGGCGGTATGCTCCCCGGCATGGACAAGCAGAGGAATGGCGCCGCCGCGCGGCGCGAGGAACAGGTTTGGGGGTTTGCGCCGGTGGTGGGGCAGGGCGCGCGCGTGCTGGTGCTGGGATCGATGCCCGGCGTGGCGTCGCTGCGGCAAGGGCAGTATTACGCGCATCCGCGCAACGCATTCTGGCCCCTGGCCGCGCGCATCCTCGGTTTTGACGCGGGCCTGGAGTACGACGCCCGCCTGCGGGCGCTGCAGGCCCGGGGCGTGGCGCTCTGGGATGTCCTGCAAGCCTGCGAACGGCCGGGCAGCCTGGACGCGGATATCCGGCGCGAGACGCTGGTGCCGAACGATTTCCCGGCGTTCCTTGCCCGCCATCCGTCCATCGTCCGCGTCTGCCTGAACGGCGGCAAGGCCGCGGCGATGTTCCGGCGCCACGTGTTGCCGGCGTTGGCGCGGGCGGACCTGGAATGCATCGAATTGCCATCGACGAGTCCGGCGCATGCGGCGGCCAGCTTCGAGCAGAAACTGGCGGCGTGGCGGCCGGCACTGACCCTGCCGATAGCCTGACGGCGGCGATCCGGCGGTCCCGCCGTCGCCGACGCGAGGCGTTCAGTCCACCCTGATCCGGCACACTCTGTCCCCGAATTGACAGATATCAAGGCTCTATATAACTGCGAGTGATAAGTTAATTCCCGTAACAGCTAAATGTTTCGGAGTTTAACGATGCACACCCCCACGAGCCCCCCGGAAACGCCTCTCCCGGGCAAGCGTGGCTTCCTGAAAGGGCTGCTTGGCCTGGGCGCCGCCGCCACCGTCATTCCCATCCATGCGCAAGCGGCGCCCGGCTTGAACGGCCAGCCGCCGCGCCGCCCAGGCATGGCCGGCAAGCGCTTCGGCATGGTCGTGGACATGCGCAAATGCATCGGGTGCCAGTCCTGTACGGTGAGCTGTTCGCTGGAGAACGTGCCGCCCATCGGGCAGTTCCGCACCACCGTCCTGCAGTACGAGGTCACGCCCGATGCGGGCGGGCCGTGTTCGATGGTCATGCTGCCGCGCCTGTGCAACCACTGCGACAAGCCGCCCTGTGTGCCGGTCTGTCCGGTGCAGGCGACCTTCCAGCGGGAAGACGGCATCGTGCTGGTCGACAACGCGCGCTGCGTGGGCTGCGGCTATTGCGTGCAGGCCTGTCCCTACGACGCGCGCTTCATCAATCACGAGACGCAGACGGCGGACAAGTGCACGTTCTGCGAGCACCGCCTGGAAGCCGGGCTGCTGCCGGCCTGCGTGGAAAGCTGCGTGGGCGGCGCGCGTGTGATCGGCGACATGAACGATCCCGACAGCGCCATCTCGCGCCTGCTGGCCGAGCACAAGGCCGATATCAAGGTGCTCAAGCCCGAGATGAAGACTGATCCCCACGTCTATTACATCGGCCTGCCCGACGCGTTCGTGCACCAGGTGGACGGCCAGGCCGGCGTGCGCCTGGCCGGCGGCCATTGAGCCATCGACGAGGACTCTCATGCAAATCTCCGAATTGCTCACGCCGGTCTACGACGCCGCCTGGCTGCCCTGGGCCGTGCAGTATTTCTTCCTGATCGGCATCAGCGCCACCACCGCGCTGACCGCCGCCTTAGCGTCCTTTGGCCGGCCGGATTCCGACGCGCGCCGGCTGTTGCCGGCGGCGGTGACGGTGCTGCTGGTCAGCGCCATCGCCGCGCCGGTGTCGCTTCTGGCCGACCTGCATCAGCCCGGGCGTTTCTGGCACTTCTATGCGCACATCACGCCGTGGTCGTGGATGTGGCTGGGCGCCTTGCTGCTGCCGGTCTTCGTATCGCTGGCGCTGCTGTTCTGCGCGGTCTGGTGGTGGGGGCGGATGGGATGGCTGCGGGTGGTGGCGGCGGCGCTGGCGCTGTCGGCCCTGTCCATCCTGGTCTACACGGGCGCCGAGGTGATGGTGCTGCGCTCGCGGCCGCTGTGGCACACCGTGTTCCTGCCGCTGAACTTTGCGCTGACGGCGTGGCTGGGCGCGCTGGGCGCGATGTTCCTGGTGGGCCGCTGGCTGCCGGGCGGACTGCGGGCGCTGCCGGTGGACGCGCTGCGCAGGCTGAGCGTGACGGCGGTGGCGATGATCGCGCTGGGGGCGGGCGCCTGGGCGGTGCTGGGAATGCTGGGGCTGGATGCGTCGTTCGACGCGGCGCTCCGGTTGTTCGCGGCGTTCCCGGTCTGGCGTCTCAGCCTGGCCGGCGCGGTGATCACTGCGTTCTGCATCGTCGCGCTGTTGCAGCGTCCGTCGCGCACGCTGGCCGCGCCTCTGCCGTCCGCCGCGCTGGCGCTGACGATGCTGGGCGCGGCGTGGATCTTCCGCTGGGTCGTCTTCATGAGCGTGCAGGGCGTGCCCAAGTACGGCGCGGGACTGTATCTGTACGAGATGCCCTGGGGCAGCGACGGGCTGCTGGGCATGGTGGGCGTGCTGGGCCTGTGCGTGGCGCTGGTCACCGCCGTGACGTGGGCCATGGAAATCCTTCCGGCCCGCGCCCGCGCCGTGGCCGCCTGAACGGGCGGCGATACGCAAGAACATGGAAAAGAAAGCAATGGACAAGCAACACGAAGACGACAAGCGCCGCCCGGCGGACGATGGCCCGGACGTGCCGCACGATGAGGCCCGGCGCAAGCTGGTGATGCGCGGCGGCATGGTGGCCGGCGGCATGGCGGCCTTTGCCGCGGGGTATGGCGAGACCGTCGTGAAGGCGGTCAAGGGTCTGTCGCAGGGCAGCGCCGGCGTACCGACCGCGCATGCCGTGCGGGGCAACTCGCTCACGCCGGAGTTCCGCATCGATCCGCTGACGGGCGCGTTCGACGCGCAACCGGGCCAGATCGTCAGCCCGTCGAGCTGCCTGGGCTGCTGGACGCAGTGCGGTGTGCGCCTGCGGGTCGACACGACCCAGAATCGCATCCTGCGCGTCGCTGGCAATCCGTATCATCCGCTGGCCACGACGCGGCCCGCGGCCATGGAGACGCCGGTGCGCGACGTCTACGCGCAGTTGGGCGGCGACAACGGCCTGGAGGGGCGGGCCACCTCGTGCGCGCGCGGCTCGGCCATGCTGGAGCAATTGGACAGCCCGTTTCGCGTGCTGCAGCCCATGAAGCGCGTCGGCAAGCGGGGCGAGGGCAAGTGGCAGACCATCACCTTCGAACAACTGGTCCAGGAGGTCTGCGAAGGCGGCGACCTGTTCGGCGAAGGCCATGTCGATGGCCTGCGCGCCATCTTCGACCGCGAGACGCCGCTGGACCCGGACAATCCGGAGTACGGCGCGAAGGTGAACCAGTTTCTTTTCACCGACGCTTCCAACGAAGGGCGCACGCCGCTGATCCAGCGCTTTGCCGGGCAGTCCTTCGGCACGGTCAATTTCAGCAATCACGGTTCCTATTGCGGGCAGAGCTTCCGCGTGGGCGCGGGCGCGGCGCTGGGCGACCTGAAAGGCATGCCGCACGGCAAGCCGGACTGGGACAACGCGCGCTTCGGGCTGTTCATCGGCGCCGCGCCGGCGCAGGCGGGCAATCCGTTTCAGCGCCAGGCGCGGCAACTGGCCGAAGCGCGCGTGCGGCCGCAGGAATCCGGTTTCACCTACGTGGTCGTGTCGCCGGTGCTGCCGGCCTCGTCCAGCCTGTCGGCCGGGTCGGGCAATGAATGGGTGCCCGTCAATCCGGCCAGCGACCTGGCGTTGGCCATGGGCCTGATCCGCTGGATTCTGGACAACGAACGTTTCGACGCGCGCATGCTGGCGCAACCGGGGCCGCAGGCCATGCAGGCGGCGGGCGAGGCGGCGTGGACCAATGCGACGCACCTGGTGGTGGCCGAACCCGGCCATCCGCGGCAGGGCGCGTTCCTGCGCGGTGCGGACCTGGGCTGGGCGCGCCCCGTCGACGCGGACGAGAAATGGGAAGACGTGTACGTCGTGCGCCTGGCGGACGGCACGCTGGCGCCGCACACGGGCACGACGCCGGCGGCGCTTTTCGTGGACGAGGCCATCGCCGCCCCGGGCATGGCGGGCGCGCCCGAATCGCTGCGCGTGTGCTCGTCGCTGACGCTGCTGCGCGAGGAATCGCGCCGCAAGACGCTGGAGGAATACGCCGCGCTGTGCGGCGTCCCCGCAGCCAAGATCGCGTCGCTGGCCGAGCGCTTTACCAGCCATGGCAAGCGCGCGGTGGCCGATGCGCACGGCGGGACCATGAGCGGCGCGGGCTTCTACACCGCCTACGCCATCGCCATGTTGAACACGCTGGTGGGCAACCTGAACGTGGAGGGCGGCCTGGTGCTGGACGCCGGTCCGTTCCCGCCTTACGGCGCGGGGCCGCGCTACAACATCGCCGGCTTTGCCAACAAGGCGACGCCCAAGGGCGTGTCGTTGTCGCGCAATCGCTTTCCGTACGAGAAATCCAGCGAGTTCAAGCGCAAGAAGGCGGCCGGCCAGCCGGCGTATCCGGCGGCCGCGCCCTGGTATCCGGCCACCGGGGGGCTCAGTTCCGAGATGCTGGCGTCCGCGCTGGCGGGCTACCCGTACCGCGCCAAGGTCTGGTTCAACCACATGAGCAACCCGGTCTACGGCATTGCGGGGTTCAAGCAGGTGGCGCTGGAGAAGTTGAAGGATCCGGCCGTGCTGCCGCTGGCGGTGTCGATCAACCCCTTCATCAACGAGACCAATGCGCTGGCCGATTACATCGTGCCGGACACGGTCACCTATGAAAGCTGGGGCGTGTCGGCGCCCTGGGCGGACGTGGTGGCGAAGGCGTCCACTGTGCGCTGGCCCGCCGTGCAACCGCGCGTGGCGCGCACGGCCAGCGGCGAGCCGGTGTGCCTGGAGACCTTTCTCATCGCCTGCGCCAAGCGGCTGGGCATGCCGGGCTTTGGCGCGGGCGCCATCTCCGACAAGGAAGGCGCCAAGTATGCGCTGGACACGCCCGAGGACTTCTTCCTGCGCGGCATGGCCAATATTGCGTTCGCGGCGGGACGCCCGGTGGGCGAGGCCAGCGACGACGACATGGCGCTGACCGGCGTGGACCGCCATCGCGAGCTGCTGCAGAGCATGCTGAAGCCGGGCGAGTGGCGGCAGGTGGCCATGCTGATGAGCCGCGGAGGTCGCTTTGACCGGATGGATGACGCGTGGACGCAGGACGCAGGGCAGGGGCGCCGCACGCGCGCCGCCTACGCCAGGCCGCTGCATGTGTGGAGCGAGGAACTGGCGGGCTTTCGTCATGCGATGACGGGCGAGCGCTACAGCGGCTGTCCGACCTGGTATCCCACGCGGCTGGCGGACGGGCGCGACGTGCGGGACGAGTATCCGCGCGACGATTGGCCTTTCCTGCTGAGCTCGTTCAAGTCCAACCTGATGAGCTCTTTGTCGATCGGGGTGAACCGCCTGCGCCAGGTGCATCCGCACAACCCGGTGTCGATCAACCGGCAGGACGGCGAACGGCTGGGCATCCGCAACGGCGACGCGGTGCGCATCGTCACGCCGGGCGGTTCGGTGACGGGGCTGGCGCTGCTGCGAGACGGCGTGCAGCCGGGCGCGGTGGGGATCGAGCATGGCTACGGCCATACCGAGCTGGGCGCCCGCGCGCACGTGGTGGACGGCAAGCCGATGCCGCACGATCCGGCGCTGGGGGCGGGCGTCAACCTGAACGACCTGGGCTTTGCCGACGCCACGCGCGGCGCGCATGCCAACGTGTGGATCGACTGGGTGTCGGGCGCGGCGGTGCGGCAGGGCCTGCCGGCGCGGATCGAGCGGGCCTGATCGCACGGCGCGGCCGGCGCCGGCAATGGCGCGGCCGCTAGCGCACGACGGTGTCGGCCACCAGTTCCAGGCCTTCGGCGCGCGTGGCCACGTCATTGAGCACGCCGCTCAGGTCGCCGGCCTGGGCGGCGGCGTTGCCGGACGCGCTGACGCGGATCTCCACCCGCACGGTGCCCGCCTTCGACAAGGTGGCGTCCGGCGACATCGCCGTGGTGTCGTCCAGCACGAAGGCGCGCGGCAGGTCGGCCACGCGCATCCGCAGGATGGCGACGGGCATGCGCGGGCCGTCCACCGGCCGCGCCAGGATGAAGACGGTGTCGGCCGGTCGGACCTGTCCGCGCAGCGCCTCGGCGATGCGGGCCTGGCCGCTGATGCGGGCGGGCGCGGCGGGCGTGGTGGCGGTGGTGGCGGCAGTGGTGGCGGTGGCGGCGGTGGCCGCTGGCGCAGCGGAGGGCGAGGTCGCCGGGGGGGACCCCGGCGCGCCCGGCGCCGATGCCATGGCACGCGCCTGCGAGATATTGGTCTGGATCTGGCGCGCGGCCTCGGAATCCGGCGGCAGCAGGGCTTGCAGCCGCTCCCAGTGCGTCAGGGCCTCGGCGGCGTCGCCCCGCCGCAACGCCATCATGCCGGCGAGCGCCAGCGCCTTGGGCTGGTCGGGTTCCGCCTCCAGCGCCTGCGCGACGGCGGCGATGGAATCCTCGTCGGGCCGACCCTGCCGCGCCGACAGCAGCGCGTCGGCCAGGTCGGCCAGCACGGCAGGCTGGCCGGGCACCCGCCGCAGCACCTGCTGGTAGGCGGCCACCGCATCGTTGTAGCGGCCCAGCGTCTCGTAGGAGCGGGCCAGCATGTACCAGCCATCGACATCGTCGGGCGCGGCGCGCAGGCGCTGGGCCAAAGCGTTGATGGCCAGCGCCATGTCGTTGCCCGCCTGCGCCGCGTGCGGCTCGGCCGCTTGCGGCAGCGCGAACATGGCCGCCGCGCGGGGATTGCCGAGCTGTCCGTACAGCAGCACGGCGGCGACCGGGACGGCCACGGTGAGCAGGCAGGCCGCGGCGATGCCCGCACGCTGTCCGCCCCGGCGCGCGCCGGGACCGCTGCGCAGGGCGAGGTCCTGCAGCAGTTCGCGCTGCAGCTCCTCGTCGGCACGGGCGTGCGCCTGCGGCGTCAGGGCGCCGTCGTTCAGGTCGCGACGCAACTGGTCGCGTTGGGCCAGATAGAACGCTCGCACGCCGGCGTCCGACGCGTCCTCCGGGGGGAAGCCCGGGGCGTCGTCCGAACCCGGCGGGCGGCGCAGCAGCGGGGGCACCAGGCAGAACAGCGTGGCCAGCAGCAGGGCCAGGACGACGAGCCACAGCGTGGTCATGAGCCGGAATCCAGGAAGCGGGCGGCGCGCTCGCGTTCGTCGGCGGTCAGCGGCGCGCGCATGCCGGCGCGCCGCTTGAGCGTGCGGGCCAGGACCAGAAAGCCCAGCGCCAGCAGCGCGAACGGGCCCAGCCAGAGCAGCCAGGTGGCCGGCTTGAAGGGCGGGTCGTAGCGGACGAAGTCGCCATAGCGGTCCTGGAAGAAGCGCATGATCTGCGCGTCGGTCTTGCCCTCGGCAAGCTGGTCGCGGATGAGCCTGCGCATGTCCAGCGCGAGCGGCGCATTGGATTCGGCCAGGGTCTGGTTCTGGCAGACCAGGCAGCGCAGGCCGTGCGCCAGCCGGTCGGCCCGCTGTTCCTGGTCGGCGGACAGTACAGGGACAGGCGCGGGCTCGGCGTGCAGGGCCGCCGGGGCCAGGAGCATGCCCAGCAGCGCGGTCGCCACGGCGATCAGCAACGCGGCCGACGGCAGGCGCAGCAGTGGCGCGTGGGGCAGGATACGTGGCGCGGTCATTGCAGCGCCTCGATGACGGGTTGCAGGCGCGTGCGCCACAGCTCGGGCGTGATGAGGCCCAGGTGCTTGTAGCGGATGCGGCCGTCGCCGTCGATCACAAAGGTCTCGGGCACCCCGTAGACGCCATATTCGATGCCCACCCGCCCGTCGGCGTCGCTGGCGGACGCGAGGTACGGATTGCCGTTGCGCGCCAGCCATGCGCGCGCCTCGTCGGGCTTGTCCTTGTAGTTCAGTCCGTAGAGCGCGATGCCGTGGCGCTGCGCGGCCTCGCGCAGCACGGGCAGCTCGTCCTTGCAGGGACCGCACCAGGACGCCCACACGTTCAGCAGCCAGACCTTGCCGCGCAGGGACTCCACGTCCAGCGTGCGGCCCGGTTCCAGCAGGTCGGGCAGCCCGATGGCGGGGGCGGGCTTGTCGATCATCGCCGACGGCACCGCGCGCGGGTCGCGCGACAGGCCCATCGCCAGGAACACGGCCATCGCCAGGAACGCGGCCAGCGGCAGCAGATAGCGCAGCATCAATAGCCCTCCCGTGCGGCGCGCCCGGCAGCCGCGCCACGGGCCTGCGGGACGGCGGCGCCGGCCTGCTGCGTACGCCGGTAGCGGCCGTCGCCTGCCGCCAGCAGCCCGCCCAGCGCCATCAGGATGCACCCCGTCCAGATCCAGGTCATGAAGGGCTTGACCTGGATGCGCACGGTCCAGGCGTTCTCGCCCACCGGTTCGCCCAGGGCCACGAAGAGGTCGCGCGAAAAGCCGCTGTCGATGTCGGCCTGGCTGAGCGCCATGTCCTGCACGGTATACAGGCGCTTTTCGGGATACAGCGTGACCACCGGCCCGCCGTCGCGCGTGACGCGAAAGACGGCGCGTTGGGCGCTGTAGTTGGGTCCGGCTGCCGGGCCGATGCCGGCGAACGTGAAGCCGTAGCCGCCCGCTTCGTGGGACGCGCCCACCTCCAGCCGCAGCTCGCGCTTGACTTCGTAGCCGTTGGCCAGCGTGACGCCCGCGATGAAGACGCCCACGCCCGCGTGCGCCAGCAGCATTCCGTACCAGGAGCGCGGCTGGCGCGCCAGCCGCCGCAGCACCTCGCCTTCGCCATCCGTAATGCGCTGCCACGCGTGCGCGGCGGCGCTGGCGATGGACCAGGCGGCCAGCCACAGGCCCAGCACGATCATCGGCGATCCGAAGCGCGGCGGCCCGGGCATGGCCAGCGGCGCCAGCACCGCCGTCAGCACGCTGACCCCGAACGCCGCCTTCAGCCGCCTGGCGAGGTCGGGGATCTCGGCCTGCTTCCAGCGCGCGACCGGGCCCACGCCCATCAGGAAGAGGGCAGGCGTCATCAGCGGCACGAACACGGCTTCGAAATAGGGCGGGCCGATGGAGATCTTGCCCCAGGCCAGGACGTCCAGCACGACCGGATACAGCGTGCCCAGCAGCACCGAGCCCGCCGCGACCGTCAGCACCACGTTGTTCGACAGCAGCAGCGATTCGCGCGACAGCAGCGAAAAGCCGCCGCCCAGCCCGACCGAGGGCGCGCGCCAGGCATACAGCGCAAGCGATCCGCCCACGATCACCGTCATGAAGGCAAGGATGTACAGGCCCCGGCCCGGGTCCACCGCGAAGGCGTGCACCGACGTCAGCACGCCTGAGCGCACCAGGAAGGTGCCCAGGATGCTGAGCGAGAACGTGCAGATGGCCAGCAGCACCGTCCAGCTTCGGAACGCGCCGCGCCGCTCGGTGACGATGAGCGAATGGATCAGCGCCGTGCCCGCCAGCCAGGGCATGAAGGAGGCGTTTTCGACCGGGTCCCAGAACCACCAGCCGCCCCAGCCCAGGACGTAATAGGCCCAGGCGCTGCCCAGCAGGATGCCGATGGTGAGGAACGTCCACGCGGCCAGGGTCCAGGGGCGCACCCAGCGCGCCCACAGCGCGTCCAGTTCGCCCGACAGGAGCGCGGCGATGGCGAAGGCGAACGCCACCGAGAAGCCCACATAGCCCATATACAGCATGGGCGGATGCACGATCATGCCCGGGTCCTGCAGCAGCGGATTCAGGTCGCGGCCCGCCATGGCGGGCGGAATCAGGCGTTCGAACGGGTTGGACAGGAACAGCATGAACAGCAGCAGGCCCACGCTGATCCAGCCCATCACCGCCAGCACGCGGCCGGCGAAGGCCAGAGGCAGCCGCCGGCTGCACAGCGCCACGGCCAGCGTCCAGGCCGTCAGCAGGGTCTGCCACAGCAGGAGCGACCCTTCGTGCCCGCCCCAGACTGCCGCGAAGCGGTATGCGGGCGGCAGGTCGGCGTGCGAGTTCGCGGCCACGTACAGCACGGAAAAGTCGTTGTGCACGAAGGACCATGCCAGACAGGCGAAGGCCAGCGCCGTAAGGGCGAACTGGCCCATGGCGGCAGGCCGCGCCACGCGCAGCCCCGCCTGCCAGCCGGCGGCCGCGCCGATGAGCGGCAGGATGCCCTGCGCCAGCGCCACCAGCAGCGCGAGGATCAGGCTGAAGAGACCGATCTCGGGAATCATCGCGCCTCCGCCTGCTTGATCGCCGCGGCGGCTTCCGGCGGCATGTAGTTCTCGTCGTGCTTGGCCAGCACCTCGGTGGCGCGGAATACGCCGTCACCGCCCATCTTGCCGGCCACGACCACGCCCTTGCCTTCGCGGAACAGGTCGGGCAGCAGCCCCTGGTAGGCGACGGGCACGGCGTGGGCCGTGTCGGTCACGGCAAAGCGCAGGGTCAGGCCGTCGGCCTCGCGGCGCAGCGAACCCTGTTCAACCAGGCCGCCCACGCGAAAGCTCCCCAGGCTGGGCGCCTCGCGGGCCGCCACCTGCGTCGGGCTGAAGAAGAACACCAGATTGGATTGCAGGGCGTTGAGCACCAGCGCGGTGGCCAGTCCCAGCAGGGCGAGACCGCCCAGGACGGCGAGCGCGCGGCGCTTGCGCGGGCTCATGGACGGGTCCTGCCGGCGAGACTGCCGGATTCGTCCCGATGCCGCCGGGCGCGGCGCGCGCGCCGCCATAGCGACAGCGCCTCCCACCCCATCAGCAGGATGGTGACGCCGTAGGCGCCCAGGATGTACGGGCCGTGGCCTTGCAGCGAAAACAGGGTTTCCCAGCTCATTTCGCCTCCGTGCGCGCGCCGCGCGGGCCGGTCTGTCCCGCTGCCATGTCGCCGCCCGCCTGCACGGCGCCGGGCTCGCGCTCCAGGATGATGCCGCGCACGCGCGCCAGCGCCACCGCCGCGCTGTACAGCCAGAAGGCGGCGACCATCAGCAGCATGGCGGTGACCATGATCCGCGCCATGCTGGGCGCGGCAGTCAGGCTGATGGACGCGCCCTGATGCAGCGTGCTCCACCACTGCACCGAGAAGTAGATGATGGGTACGTTGACCACCCCCGCCAGCAGCAGGATCGCGCCGCCCCGGTCCGCGCGCTGCGTGTCGTCGGTGGCGGCCTGCAGGGCCATGAACCCCAGATACAGGAACAGCAGGATCAGCTCGGACGTCAGCCGCGCATCCCACACCCACCATGCGCCCCACGTCGGCTTGCCCCACAGCGCGCCCGTCCACAGGGTCAGGAACGTGAACAGCGCGCCGGTGGGCGCCAACGCGCGCATCATCATGAACGACAGCCGCGTGTTGAAGATGAGCCCCAGCGCGGCGTAGCCCGCCATGACCAGGTACAGGAACATGGACATCCACGCCGCCGCCACGTGGATGAATAGGATGCGATAGACCTCGCCCTGCTGGCTGTCCACGGGCGCGGCCACGAGGCCCGTGTACAGCCCGGCGGCCGCGAGCAGGGCGGCGCCCACGGCAAGGAACGGAATCATCCGGCCGGCCAGCGGGTAAAACACCGCGGGCGAGGCGTAGCGCAGCCAGCGCGCGCGAGGTGGGGCGGAGCGGGGGGAGCCGAAGGCGGATGGGGGGATGTGCATGGAACCCTCAGTCCAGCGCCACGCGCAGCGCCGCCGATGCGCTCCAGGGGCAGAGCAGGATCGCCAGGCACAGGCCCGCGCCCAGCAACGAGAGCTGCGGTCCCGCGCTCAAACCGGCGTGCGTGGCCGACACGGCGCCCGCGCCGAAGATCAGCACCGGCACGTACAGCGGCAGCACCACGAGCGGCAGCAGCGCGCCGCCGCGCAGTCCCAGCGTCAACGCCGCGCCCAGGCCGCCCACCAGCGCCAGCGTGGGCGTTCCCAGCAGCAGGGACAGCACGAGGATGCCGATGGCGTGCGGCGCCAGGCCGAACTGCAGGGCCAGCACCGGGCTGGCAAGAATCAGCGGCAGGCAGGTGCTGAACCAGTGCGCGCCCAGCTTCACGCCCACCAGCAGCGGCAGCGGATGCGGCGACACCAGCAACTGTTCCAACGCGCCGCTGTCGTAGTCCTGCGCAAAGGGGCGTTGCAGGCTGAGCAGGATGCCGAGCAGGGCGCAGACCCACAGCACGCCCGGTCCCATCGCCAGCAGCAGCGCGGGCTCGGGCCCCACCGCCAGCGGGAACAGGGAACCCGTGACGATGAAGAACAGCGTCGCGCCCAGCGTGTCGGCCGGTCGCCGCCAGGCCAGCCGGATCTCACGCAGCGCCAACTGAGACAGCGTAGCCAGCATCCGCGTAGTCATCCATGTTCAGGGTTTGGGTATGGGAGGCGCAGGTGGCCGGCGCCCGGTGCGAGGCGACGACAGCCGCGCCGCCCGCCGCCAGGTGCGCCTCCAGGGCCTGCCGCAGTTGCTCCAGGCTGGCTGCGTCCAGGCCCGCGTCGGGCTCGTCCAGCAGCCACAGGGGCTTGGCCCCCAGCACCACGGCAGCCAGCGCCAGGCGGCGGCCTTGGCCCTGCGACAGCCGGGCGGCGGGCGCATGCAGGCAGGCGTCCAGCCGCCACGTGCGCAGGCAGGCGGCGATCTCGGCGTCGGCGTGCGGCGTGCCGGCCACGTGCAGGGCGCAGCGCAGGTTCTCCAGCGCGGTCAGGTCGCCGGACAGGCCGTTGCCATGGCCCAGGTAGGCGGTGCGCGCGTAGTGCGCGGCCGGATCGCGCCGGACGTCGCCGTCCGCGTTGAACACGGCGCCCGCCAGCGGCCGCAGCAGGCCCGCCAGCATGCGCAGCAGGCTGGTCTTGCCGCTGCCGTTGGCCCCCTGCACGTGCAGCAACTGGCCGGCGTGCAGGTCGAAATCCAGGGGGGCAGGCCCGCCCGGTCCGCCGCGCCGGCTGACCAGTCCGCGCGCGCAGAGAACCGGCGACGGCGCGTCAGCGGGCCGCATTGGCCACCTCTTGGGACGCCCTGGCCGGCGGCGTCGCTTGGGAGGTCTGGCCAGGCGGAATGTGCGGCAGCGTGTGGGCGATGCCCTTGTGGCAGTCGATGCAGGTCTTGGACTTGTCGGCCAGGTACGTGGAATGCATGTTCTGCGCCCGCACGCTCTGGCGGGTGAAGTCCATGTATTCGTAGTTGTGGCAATTGCGGCATTCCAGCGAGTCGTTTGCCTTGAAGCGCGCCCACTCGTGCTGGGCCAGCTCCAGCCGCTTGTCGACGAACTTCTCGCGCGTGTCGATGGTGCCGAAGATCTTGCCCCAGACCTCCTTGGACGCCTGCATCTTGCGCGCGATCTTGTCGGTCCAGTTGTGCGGCACGTGGCAGTCCGAACACAGCGCCCGCACCCCCGAGCGGTTGGTGAAGTGGATGGTGCCCTTGAGTTCCGCGTAGACGTTGTCGCGCATTTCGTGGCAGCCGGTGCAGAACTTCTCGGTGTTCGTCAGCTCCATGGCGGTGTTGAACGCGCCCCAGAACAGGATGCCGCCAATGAATCCGCCCACGGTCAGAAACCCCAGGCTGAAATGCACGCTGGGCCGGCGGATGATGTTCCAGTATCGCTTGATGAGCTTGACCATGACGGGCTCCTGTCCCTTACTTCTTGTCGGACGCCGGAGCGGTCAGGCGCTTGAGGATCACGTCGATGTCCTGGTAGTCATTGGCCACGAGCGGCTTGGCTTCGGCCTGCGGCACGTGGCATTGCACGCAGAAATAGCGCCGCGGCGACACTTCGGCCAGCACGTTGCTGTCGCGGTCCATGTAGTGCGTGACGCTGAGCGGCGGGGCCTGCGTCTCTTCCGTGTTGACGCGCGCGTGGCAGGTCAGGCAGCGATTGAAGTTCTTGTCGATCTGATAGCCATCGATCTTGTGCGGGATGGTGGGCGGCTGCATGGAGTACGTGCGCATCCGCTTGATGTCCTTGTTCTCGATGGGGCTGATGAGCGGCGGGTCGGTCTCGTCCGCCACGGGCGTGGGGCCGCGCATCGGATCCATCACCTCGAAGGGCGGGGCCGCCCAGGCGGCCGAGCCGACCAGGGCGCAAAGCGCGATTGCGGTGACGCGATTCTTCATGGCTGTCTCCCGGGCTCAGACCTTGACGATCTTCACGGCGCATTTCTTGAAGTCGGTCTGGAACGAGATCGGATCGGTGGCGTCCAGGGTGACCTTGTTGATGAGCTGACCGGCGTCGAACCAGGGCACGAAGACCAGGCCGCGCGGCGGCTTGTCGCGTCCCCGCGTTTCCAGCCGCGTGCGCATCCGGCCGCGCCGCGAGACGACTTCGACCTCCACGCCCCGGCGCAGTCCCATGGCCTGGGCGTCGTCCGGGTGCATGAAACAGACCGCATTGGGAAACGCCTTGTACAGTTCGGGAACGCGCCGCGTCATCGATCCCGAATGCCAGTGCTCCAGGACCCGGCCGGTGGACAGCCAGAACGGATATTCCTCGTCCGGCGACTCCGGGGGCGGCTCGTAGGGCAAGGCGTAGATCACGGCGCGGCCGTCCGGGTTGCCATAGAACTCGAAGCCCGCGCCCGCCTTCACGTACGGGTCGCTGCCTTCGCGGTAGCGCCAGAGCGTCTCCTTGCCGTTGACCACGGGCCAGCGCAGGCCACGGACCTCGTGGTACGTGTCGAAGGGCGCAAGGTCGTGGCCGTGGCCGCGGCCGAACTCCGCGTATTCCTCGAACAGGCCCTTTTGCGCATAGAAGCCGAAGGCCTTGGCCTCTTGATTCTCATAGTCGGCATTGAGCTCGGTATTGGGGAACTTGTTGACCTTGCCATTGGCGAACAGCACGTCGAACAGGGTCTTGCCCCGGTACTCGGGCTTCTTGGCCAGCAGGTCGGCCGGCCACACTTCCTCGACCTTGAAGCGCTTGGAGAACTCCATCAACTGCCACAGGTCCGAGCGCGCGTCGCCCGGCGCATTGACGAGCTGATGCCAGAACTGGGTGCGGCGTTCGGCGTTGCCGTAGGCGCCTTCCTTTTCCACCCACATGGCGGCCGGCAGGATCAGGTCGGCCGAAATGGTCGTGACGGTGGGGTAGGCGTCCGACACCACGATGAAGTTGTCGGGATTGCGATAGCCCGGCAACCCTTCGTTCATGAGGTTCGCGGCCGCCTGCATGTTGTTGTTGACCATCACCCAATAGGCGTTGATCGTGCCGTCCTTGAGCATGCGGTTCTGCAGCACGGCATGGGCGCCGACCTTGTCGGGGATGGTGCCCGCGGGCAGTTGCCAGATCTCTTCGGCATGCGCGCGGTGCTTGGGATTGGTGACGACCAGGTCGGCGGGCAGGCGGTGCGAGAACGTCCCGACCTCGCGCGCCGTGCCGCAGGCCGAGGGCTGGCCGGTCAGCGAGAACGGGCTGTTGCCCGGCGTCGAGATCTTGCCCGTCAGCAGGTGGATGTTGTAGACCATGTTGTTGGCCCACACGCCGCGGGTGTGCTGGTTGAACCCCATGGTCCAGAACGAGGTGACGCGCACCTTGGGGTCCGCGTAGAGCTCGGCCAGGTCCTGGAGCTGCTTCTTCGGCACGCCCGTCAGCTTGGCGGTGTAGTCCAGGTCGTAACTGGAGACGAACTTGGCGAATTCCTCGTAGGTGATCGGCTTGGACCCGCCCGCCTTGTCGGCATTCTTGGCCGCCTTCTGCAGGGGATGGTCCGGACGCAGCCCGTAGCCGATGTCGGTGTTGCCTTCGCGGAACACGGTGTGCTTGTCCACGAATTCGCGGTTCACCCGCTTGGTCTGGATGATGTGGTTGGCGATGTAGTTCAGGATCGCCAGGTCGGTCTGGGGGGTGAAGGTCAGCGTCAGGTCGGCCAGCTCATACGAGCGGTGCTCGAAGGTGGACAGCACCGCCACCTTGGTCTTGGGCGCGGACAGCCGCCGGTCGGTGACGCGCGTCCACAGGATGGGGTGCATCTCGGCCATGTTCGACCCCCACAGCACGAAGGCGTCGGCGTTCTCGATGTCGTCGTAACAGCCCATGGGCTCGTCCGCCCCGAAGGTGCGCATGAAGCCCACTGCCGCGGACGCCATGCAATGGCGCGCGTTGGGATCCAGGTTGTTGGACCGAAAGCCCGCCTTCATCAGCTTGAGCGCGGCATAGCCTTCCCAGACGGTCCACTGGCCCGATCCGAACATGCCGACCGCGGTGGGGCCCTTGTCCTTCAGCACCCGCTTGAACTGCTCGGCCATCACGTCGAACGCGGTGTCCCAGGACACGGGCGCGAATTCGCCGTCCTTGGCGTACTTGCCGTCCTTCATGCGCAAGAGCGGCGTGGTCAGCCGGTCATTGCCGTACATGATCTTGGACAGGAAATAGCCCTTCACGCAGTTCAGGCCCTTGTTGACCTCGGCGTTGAAATCGCCGTGCGTGGCCACGACCTGGTTGTCCTTGACCGCGACGTTCACGCCGCAGCCGGTCCCGCAGAACCTACAGGGCGCCTTGGACCATTTCAGCTTGGCGGCCTCGGATTCGGTGACGATGTTCTGCGTGTAGCCCACGATCGGGATGCCGGCCACGGTGGCTGCGGCGGCAACGGCGGACTGCTTGATGAATTCCCTACGGGCGATGGCCATCGTCGATCTCCTGATTCATCGCGTCCAGCGTATCCGCGGCCTGGAAGACCAGCGCCGACGCCAGCACGCCATCCAGGCGCTGGATCGCGGAGATCTGCGCCATCATGTCGTCGGTGGAGGGGGCTTCCAGGGTGACCACCAGTTTGCCGGTGTCGGAAGCGCCATGGATTTCCGCGCCCGCGATCGCCTGGATCGCGGCGCGCACGTCGGTCAGCCGGCGCGGCATGGCGTGCACCACCATGCTGGCGATATGCAGCTCGGGCGCCGCGCTACAAGATGCGGAGGAAGGCTGAGCTTGGGGGGAGGGGGGGCGCAGGGGCTGCATCAGCTTCCCGGGGGGCCTGCGAACATCTGGTAGATCCAGACGGCAAAACCGTAGCCGGCCACGATGAGAACCGCCAACACCGGGGCCATGACTGCCGCCAGGAACAGGAAACTTCGGAGTTCCTGGGCTTTTGTATAGCCATCAGACTCGTTTTGCACACACCACCTCTCAGTTGGAACTTTCAGGGGTATTGCGTAGAACGTGTGGATGCGGAACTTTTAGCAGAGGACTTTGCGCAGCGTCAATGTTGCGGCACAGCGAAAAACTGTCATCACGGCGCAATGCGCCCGGTGCAGGGAAATGGACGCAGGGACGCCGGGCGGGCGCAACGCCCGGCGTCACAGGGCGGGCAGGTCAGCCGATGGCCCCGTAGATCCGCCGCGCGTCGGCGGCGGTGGCAAGCGGCCGGCCCAGCGCGCGCGCGCCCTGCGCGGCCTGCGCCACCAGCGCGGCATTGTGCGGTGCAATCGTGCCGTCGCGCAGCTTCAGGTTGTTTTCGAACCCGACCCGCATATGGCCGCCGAAAGCCGCGGCGGTCGTGACGCAGGCGTTTTCCTCGGGGCCGAAGGCGCAGATGGCCCAGGGCAGCGCGTGGTCATAGGCCGCGAGAAAAGGCAGCAGGTCGTAGGCGGACGACGTCTGGCCCGCGCTGTAGCGGCCCAGCACGAACAGCACCGACCACGCGCCGGGCGGAACCAGCCCGCGCGCGCGCAGCGCCAGCCAGCGGCGCACGTCGGCGTCGTCGTACAGGATGATCTGCGTCATCACGCGGCGTTCGGCCAGCCACGCGAAGAACGCGGCGAGGTCCGCCTCGGCAATGCCGGGCACGGCGATCTCGCGCAGGCCGATGGAGACCGCCTCGGGCTGCAGCTCGCGCACCATCGCGATCTGTTCGGCGGCCTGGTAGACGCCGGCGGCTTCGCTGGTCACCTGCACCAGCAGCTCGTCGCCGACCGCCTTGTGCACCGCGGCAAGCGCATCGCGATAGGCCTGCGCGTCCAGCAGATGGCTGCCGTCGGGCTTTCTGACGTGCATGTGCATCATCGCGGCGCCGGCCTCCAGGCAGGCGCGCGCTTCCGACGCCAGCGCGGCCGCGGTCAGCGGCACGGCCGGGTGGTCGGCGGCCTTCTTGTAGGCGCCGTTGGGCGCGACGGTGATGATGACGGGGGAATCGGCCAGCGCGGTGCGCGGCGGGACGGAAGCGTTCAAGGCTGGATCTCCGGCAGTTCGGGAGCGATCAGGTCCAGGCCGGCGCGCAGCAGCCTGTCGTAGCGGGCGCGTTCGGCCGCGATGGTTTCCGGCGTCCAGGCATAGAAGCCTTCGCCGGTTTTCATGCCGTGGCGGCCGTCGGCCGCGCGTTCGGTCAGGCAGCGCGCCGGGTGGTCGGCGTTGCAGAATGTCGGGTACATGGTCGCGCCGGCCGCGGCGTGCACGTCGATGCCGGCGTGGTCGCGCTGCATGACGGGGCCGGCGGCCAGGAACCGGAAGCCGAAACCGAAGCGCACGGCGGCGTCCACGTCCTCCGGCGACGCGATGCCGCGGTCGATGAGGTCGAAGGCTTCGCGCGACAGCGCGTGCTGCAGGCGGTTCGCCAGAAAGCCCGGCAGGTCCTGCTTGACCTTGACCGGCACGCTGCCGCAGCGCCGCATGAAGGCGATCAGCGTGTCGGCGCAGGCGTCGTCGCTGGCCTCGCCCAGCACCACCTCGACGAGCGGCACCAGGTGGGCCGGCATGAAAAAGTGCAGGCCCAGCATACGGCCCCGGGTGTCCAGGCCCTGGCTGATCGCGCTGATCGGAAAGCTGGAGCTGTTGCTGGCCAGGATGGCGTCGGGCCGGGCGCGTCGCGCCAGGTCGGCAAACAGCGCCTGCTTGATGTCCAGGCGCTCGGGGATGCATTCGATGACCAGATCCACCGTGGACCAGTCCACTTCGTCCAGCGAGGGCGCGGTGGCCAGCAGGGCGGCGTTCGCCTCGCGCCCGATGGTCTTCAGGTTTTCGGCCACCCGCGCGGGCAGGCCGGCCGCCCTGTCGGCATTCGATTCGATCACGGTCGTGCGGCAGGCCGCGCGGGTCAACACCACCGCGACATCGGCGCCCATCGTGCCGCCGCCCACCACCACCGCATGCGCCGCGCCCGGGTTGGGCAGCGCCTTTGCGTCCTTCTGCATGCTGTTCTCCTGGTTCTGAAACCCTGCTTGGGGGCGAGTGTAGAGAAGCGCGGTTGATTGATGAATCAGAATTTTTGAATAGAATGATCGGCCAATCAGATCAATAAATCCATGCTTGAGGTGGGGGACGAATCATGCAGATCAATCTATCGATGCGCGACATCGACACGACGCTGGTGCTGGGCCGCACCCTCAATTTCCGGCAGGCCGCCGGCCAGCTTCATCTGTCGCAGTCCGCGCTGTCCACGCAGGTCCAGCGGATCGAGGACGCGCTGGGCGTGCGCCTGTTCGACCGCACCACGCGCACGGTGCGCCTGACGGCCGCGGGCGAGGTCTTCCTGCAGCAGGCCGCGACCCTGCAGGCGGCGTTTCGCGACGCCATTGCCGCCGTGGGCGGCATTTCCAGCGCGGAGCAGGGGCAGGTGTCGGTGGCGGCGCTGCCGTCCCTTGCGGCGCGGCTGCTGCCGCGCGTGCTGATGGCCTATCGCCAGGCGCATCCGCACGTCGCGCTCAAGGTGCGCGATACGCTGTCCGGCCCGGCGTTCGACCTGGTCCGCGCCGGCGAGGTGGACTTTGCGCTGACCGCGGCCGATCCGCAGCATGCGGACCTGCATTACGTGCCGTTGATGTCCGACAGTTTCATCCTGCTGATTCCCGAGGCGCACCCGCTGGCGCGGTCCAAGGGGCCGCTGCGCTGGGCCGATACGGCGGGCGCCGAGCACGTGTCCATGGTGCATCCGAGCAGCGTGCGCCAGTACACGGAATGGGCCTTCCTGCAGAACCGCATCCGCTTTGCGCCCGCCTTCGAGGCCGAGCACCTGACCACCATCGTGGCGATGGTGGAATGCGGATTCGGGGTCGCGGCGCTGCCCGAGATCGCCGCGGGGGCGGTGGCGCAGAACGGCATCGTGCAGCGGCGCCTGACCGGACCGGTGGCCGAACGCTCCATCGGCCTGGTGACCGCGCGCAACCGCAGCCTGTCGCCCGCCGCCGTGGCGCTCGTGCAGACCCTGCGGGAATACGTGGCGGCCCCGCCGCGCCAATGAAAAACCGGCCCCTGTGCAGGGGCCGGCTGTCGTTGGCGCAAGCTGGGCAATCCGCGGCGCCGGCCGCGGTTCGCCGCTGGAGGTCCGTGGCGCCTAGAAGTCGATCTGCGCCGACAGCAGGAACGTGCGCGGCGCGGCGACCGTGGCGTAGGAGCCGCTGGCCAGCCAGTAGTCCTTGTTGAAAAGGTTCTCGATGTTGGCGCGGAACACCACCGCGCGGCCCAGGATCTCGGTGTTGTAGCGCGCGCCGATGTCGTAGCGGGTCCACGAGGGCAGGGTCAGCGTGTTGGCCGCGTTGAAATACATCGACGAGGTGTGGATCACGCGCGCGTTCAGGCTCAGGCCGCGCACCCACGGCGTGTCCCAGTCCACGCCCAGGTTGAAGGTGTTCTTCGGCACGCCGTTGGCCTCGTTGCCGTCGTTCACCCCGCCCGCGGTGCGCTTGAGCGTCGCGTCGTAGAACGTGGCGCTGGCCATCATGCGCAGGCCCGGCATGGCTTCGCCGAAGGCCGACAATTCCAGGCCGCGGTTGCGCTGTTCGCCGTCGAAGCTGTAGATCCGGGTGTCCGGGTCGGTCATCGAGTTGGGACGCGTGATCTGGAACACCGAGGCGCTGGTGATGACCTTGCCCCAGTCGACCTTGACGCCCGCTTCGTACTGCTTGGACTTGTACGGCGCGAAGACCTGGCCGGCGTTCGCCGCGGTGGCCGGCGCGATGCCGCCGCGGGTCAGGCCCGAGGTGAAGTTGCCGTACAGCGAGACGTTGGAAATGGGCTTGAACACGATGCCCGCGACCGGCGAGATCGCGCTTTCGTCATACGAGCTGGTGCGCGCGCCGGTGGCCGTCGAATAGTTGTCCAGGGCCACGCGCTGATTGCGCAGGCCGCCCGTGATCAGCAGGGTGTCGTCGGCGAAGGACAGCGTGTCGGTCAGGGTGTAGCTGGTCAGCTCGGTCTTGGACGCCTTCTGCGGCGCGCCGCGGTCGGCGGTGACCGGGGGCAGCGGCGCGGGACGGAAGATGCTGGACGGCACCGAGGTGCCGGACGTGACGTAGGCGTTGCCGGATTCCTGGTCCAGGCGCGTGGCGGACAGGGTCAGGGTGTGGCCGACGCCCCAGGTGTCAAAGCGCGCGCGCAGGCCGACGTCGCCGGTCCAGGTGCGCGAGTACGAATCGTAGTAGGCGTTCGTCACCGTGAAGTTGCCCAGCGCGTCGGCGGGGCCGGACGGGAAAGTCTGCTCGGCGGTGCCATAGCGGTAGCCGGTCGCGCCATAGACCATCAGGTGGTCGTTGATGTCGTATTCAAGACGCGTGGCGACGGTGGAATCGTTGAGCGTGAGCTCGGTGCCGGGGTAGAAATTGCGGTGGCCCGACGGCGGGGAGGGCAGCGAAGTCACGTTCGACTGGAACCCGATCTGCGGCCGGAAATTGTCGATGTCCTCGTGCTGCGTATAGGCGTCCAGCGACCAGCGCAGCCGCGCGCCGCGATAGTCCAGCGCCAGCGCGCCCACGCCTTGCTCCTGCTTGCCCTCGTCGATGGTCGTGTCGCCGTTGCTGTACACGCCGTTGACGCGGATGCCCCATTCGTTGTTCTCGCCAAAGCGCCGGCCCATGTCGAGCTGGCCGCCCAGCTGCGACTTGCTCTGGTACGTGGTGGTCAGCCGGGTCAGGGGCTCGTCGCCCGCGCGCTTGGTGACGATGTTGATGCCGCCGCCGATGCTGCCGCTGGGGCCGATGCCGTTCATCAGCGTGCCGGGGCCCTTCAGGACTTCCACGCGCTCCATCATGGCGGCGGGCATGCGGCTGGCGGAGGCCAGGCCGTACAGGCCGTTCAGGCCCACGTCGCCGGCGGACACGGAAAAGCCGCGGATCTGGAACTCGTCGGAAAAGCCGCCGCTGGAGGTCGTGGTGCGCACCGACGACTCGTTGATCACCACGTCGGCCAGCGTGCGGGCCTGCTGGTTCTCGATCATCTGCGCGGTGTAATTGGTGGTGCTGAACGGTGTGTCCATGATGTCGGCCGTGCCCAGCACGCCCAGGCCGCCGCCGCGCGCCACCTGGCCGCCCGCAAAGGGCGCGGGCAGGGCGGGATCGGCGGCCGAGGCGGTCACCGTCACGGCGGGCAGTTGCGTGGTCGCGATCCCCGCGCCCGCGGGACGGTCCAGCACATAGCTGCCGTTCGCCTGCGGCAGCACCCGGATGCCGGTGCCGGCCAGCAGCGCGTCCAGTCCGCCGCGCACGCCGTAGTTGCCCCGCAGGCCGTTGCTTTGCAGGCCGGCGGTCACATCGGGCCGGAACGACAGCACGATGCCGGCTTCGCGTCCGTAGCGGCCCAGCGCGTCCTCGAGCGTGCCCGCGGGAATGTCATAGCTGCGGGTCGCGGCGGCCTGCGCGTGGGCCGCGGTTGGAACGCCGAGGACCGGCGCCGCCAGCAGCGAGGCGGTGGCAATGCGTCCGGCCAGGCGCGCCGTGGCGGCGCGCCGCAGGAATCGAGGGGACTGGCGCTTGGGCGCCCGGACGTGGGTCATGTACTGGCCTTTCAGAGAGGTGAGGTTGCTGTGTGCTCACCTGTCATGACCCCCCAGATCGCAAAACGGATCAGCTTTTTTGTAACAGCGACGATGGGCGTGCCGTCTCGAGTCCGGCGATCAGGTGCAGGCGCCGCCCGCGCCACAGGCGGGTTTCCGCTTGCACGCGGATGTTCAGGGTGGCGCTGAGCGCGGCCAGCACCTTGTCCACGTCGTTGACGGGAAACGAGCCCGACAGCCGAAGACCCGAGATGGCGGCATCGCAACTGAGCGTGTCCCGGCAATACCGTCCCAGCTCGGCGATGAAGTCATCGAGCCGCATGCCGCGCGCGACGATGAAGCCGTCCTTCCAGGCGATCTGGTTTTCCTCGGCCGCGGCCGGCTGGTCGACGCCGCGCGCCCAATAATGCGCGCGCAGGCCCGCCTGCAGGGTCAGTCCGGGGTTGGCGTCGTTGCGCGGCTGGATCTGGACCGCGCCCTGGAAGACGCTGACCTCGGTCGATGCGCCCAGCAGCCGCACGGTGTATTCGGTGCCCAGCGCGCGCGCCGTGCCATGGGGGGTTTCGACGAGGAAGGGGCGCGCCGGCCCGGCCGTGTCGGGCGCGGTCGCGATCAGGATCTCGCCCGCGATGAGCGCCACGCGGCGCTGCAGGGCGTCGTAGCGCACGTCGATGGCGCTGTCCGTGTTCAGCACGACGCGCGTGCCGTCCGGCAGGGTCAGGCCGCGGCGTTCGCCCACGGCCGTGCGGTGGTCCGATGTCCATTCGCGCCAGGGCGTGACCTGGCCGACGCCCCAGGCCGCGCCGCTCGTGATCGCCAGGACGCTCATGGCCTTCAGCGCCCGCCGGCGCTGCGCACAGGCGGGCGCGGCAAGCGCGGCCTGCGCGATGGCGGCGCCGGCCGCGCCGGCGAGCGGCTGCAGCGTGCCCTGGACGGATTCGATGCGCAGCCAGGCCCGTTCATGGTCCGGGTGCGCGGCGCGCCAGGACGCCCATTCGCGCACCGTTTCCGGGGCGACCGCGTCGCCCTGCAGTTCCACCAGCCATTCCAGCGCGCGTTGCGCCACGGCGGGCGAGAGGGCGCTGGCATCGCGCGTGCTCCGGTACCAGGGCGAGGCGGCCATGCGGCTCATCGGGTAAAGGTAAGGTCGGCAAAGCAGCAGCGCTGCAAGGCCTTGACGAGGTAACGCTTGACCGTGGGGATCGAGATGCCCAGCGTCTCGGCCACCTGGGCATGGGTGCGCCCCTCCAGTTGCGACAGCAGGAAGGCGCGCCGCACCGGGGCCGGCAGGCCGTCGAGCAGGCGGTCCAGCTCCAGCAGCGTTTCCAGCACGATGGCCCGGTCTTCGGGCGACCAGTACACCGCCTGCGGCGCCTGGGCCAGCGCCTCGAGGTACGCGCGCTCCAGCTTTTCGCGGCGCCAGTGGTTGGACACGAGATGCTGGGCAACGGTGGTGAGGAAGGCGCGCGGTTCGGCCAGCGTGGCCGGGACGCGTTCGCTGCTCAAGAGGCGGATGAAGGTGTCGTGGGCCAGGTCTTCGGCCTGGTCGGCGTTGCCCAGGCGGCGGCGCAACCAGCCGCGCAGCCACGAGTGGTGGTCGCTATAGAGCGTTTCGATGGAGGAGGGGAAGGCGCATCCCGGCGTACTCAAGATCCAACCTTTTGATCAAGCCGCCGGCGCCTCGCAGGCCGAGGCGGGCCAACTGCTCATGCGAATTACGGGAAATAGTAATTGTTATTATTACCGATTCGGGGCGGGTCTTGTCAAATTGTTGCCGGCGCGGGCGCGCGGCGTTGCGCCGATGTCAGAAGGCGGCGCTGGCGGCGAGGGTCGCGCCGTGGGTCTGGGCGTACGCCTGCTGCGACGCCAGATAGGCGTCGCGCGAGGGGATCAGGTGGTCGCGGCAGACCGTCATCAGCGCCTGCCGGTCGCCGTCGCGCAAGGCCTGGATCATCGTCCAGTGCTCCTGGCGCGCGCGTTCGCGATGGCCCGCCGTCACCAGCGAGCCGAAGCGGATCGGGTGGGTGCGGCGCGCGTATTCCTCGATGGCCTGGCCCAGCACCGCGTTGTCCAGCAGCCCGAAGAATTCGCGGTGAAAGCGCTGGTTGCTGCGGAACACGCGGCGCGCGTCGCCCGCGGCCACCGCCGCGTCGTGCTCGCGCTGCACCGCCACCAGCGCGGCCAGCCGCGCTTCGGGCACGGGCAGCGGCATCTGGCGGGCGGCGTGCACTTCCAGCACTTCACGCAGCGCGTACAACTCCATCACCTCGCGCACCGAAAACGCGCGCACCACCGCGCCGACATTGCGCTTTTTCTCGACCACGCCCAGCAGTTCCAGGTCGACCAGCACCTGGCGCACCGCATGCCGCTTCATGCCGAAGCGGGCCATGAGCTCGTCTTCGGTCAGGCGTTCGCGGGGGTGCAGCCGGCCGAAGACAATGTCTTCTTCCAGCGCGGCCACGGCCGCCTGGACGGCGTCGGCGGCGGGTTCCTGCAGGGCGGCGGGCGTGATGGCGTTCATGGCGAGGCAGGGCGTGTCGAGAATGGCTTACTGAGAATGGCTTACTTCTTGGGAACGGTGTCGTGCGTGACGCCCGCGCGCAGGAAGTCGAAGTCGACGCCCTGGTCGGCCTGCGTCACGGATTGCAGGAACAGCTTGCGGTAGCCGCGGTCGGCGGCGGGCCGGGTAATGGGCTGGGCGGCGGCGCGGCGGGCCAGTTCGGCGTCATCGACCAGCAGCGCGATTTCGCGCCGGGCCACCGACAGGCGGATGCGGTCGCCATTTTGCACGTAGGCCAGCGGTCCGCCGATGGCCGCCTCGGGCGTCACGTGCAGCACGATGGTGCCGGCCGCGGTGCCGCTCATGCGGCCGTCCGAGATCCGCACCATGTCCTTGACGCCGGCGCGCGCCAGCTTCTTGGGGATGGGCATGTAGCCCGCTTCGGGCATGCCCGGCGCGCCGGTCGGTCCGATGCGCTTGAGCACCAGGATATCGTCGGCGGTCACGTCCAGCGCGTCGTCGTCGATGCGGCGCGCCATGTCCTCGGCGTCCTCGAACACCACGGCGCGGCCTTCGTGCTCCATCAGGTCGGGATTGGCCGCCGACTGCTTGATGATGGCGCCGCCCGGGGCCAGGTTGCCGCGCAGCACGGCCAGGCCGCCCACCGGATAGATGGGCGCGGCGGCGCTGCGGATGACGTCCTGCTTGAAAGGCGGGGGCGCGTCGTCCAGTTCTTCGCCCAGCGTGCGGCCGGACACGGTGAGCGCGTCCAGGTGCAGGAAGGGGCGCAGCTCGCGCAGCAGGGCGGGCATGCCGCCCGCGTCGTGGAAGTCTTCCATGTAGTGCTGGCCCGAGGGCTTCAGGTCGACCAGCACGGGCGTCTCGCGGCTGATGCGGTCCAGGCCCGCCAGGTCGATGTCGATGCCCAGGCGGCCGGCGATGGCGGTCAGGTGGACGATGCCGTTGGTGGATCCGCCGATGGCGAGCAGCACGCGCAGGGCGTTCTCGATGGATTTGCCGGTCAGGATCCGGTCGGGCGTCAGGCGCGACGCCGCCATGGCGACGGCCGTGGCGCCGGTGCGCTCGGCCACGCGCACGCGGTCGGCGGTGACGGCCGGGGCGGACGCGCCGCCCGCCACCATCATGCCCAGGGCCTCGGTGATGCAGGCCATGGTGCTGGCCGTGCCCATCACGGAACAGGTGCCCACGCTGGCGACGAGCTGGTTGTTGACGTCGGCGATCTCGACGGCGTCGATTTCCTCGGCGCGGTAGCGGCCCCAGTAGCGGCGGCAGTCGGTGCAGGCGCCCACGCGCTCGCCGCGGTGCGAGCCGGTCAGCATCGAGCCGGTGACGAGCTGGATGGCGGGCACGCCGGCCGAGGCGGCGCCCATCAGTTGCGCCGGCACGGTCTTGTCGCAGCCGCCGATCAGCACGACCGCGTCCATGGGCTGCGCGCGGATCATTTCCTCGGTGTCCATGGACATCAGGTTGCGCAGGTACATGCTGGTGGGCTGCGAGAAGCTTTCGTGCACCGAGATGGTCGGGAAGTCCATCGGCAGGCCGCCCGCCAGCATGACGCCGCGCTTGACCGCCTCGATGAGCTGCGGCGCGTTGCCGTGGCAGGGGTTGTAGCTGCTGCCGGTGTTGACGATGCCGATGATGGGACGGGCCAGCGCGTCGTCCGACAGGCCGGCGCCCTTGATGAAGGCCTTGCGCAGGAACAGCGAAAAGCCCTTGTCGCCGTAGTTCGTGAGCCCGCGGGCGACGCCCTGCGCGGTGGCGCCGTCGCTGTCAAAGGGGCCCTTGGCGGGCTTGCCGCCCTTGGTCTCATCCGTCATTTTCAGTCCCGATAATATTATTGATAATCCTGGGCCGACATCATATCCAGCCCGTGGCGAGGCCCGCAAGCGGTTTATCCAGCGGGTTGGGATTGATCTGTTTGGAAGATCAGTCGATAGAAAAATGGTGATTCTTCAATCAAGCATGGCCCCCTACACTGGCGCGGTTGACGAACCGGGCGTCCGATCATTCCTATACCCATCCCGGCTGGAGAGACTGATATGTCAGACCTGCGTCTGCGGCCGCGCCGCGCCGTGCTCTTTTCCCTGCTGGCCCTGTGCGCCGGCATGTCCGCCCCGGCGTTGTCCGCCGACGCCTATCCCGACAAGCCCGTGCGCCTCATCGTGCCGTATCCGCCCGGGGGCGCCACCGACGTGATCGGCCGCGTGCTCGCGCAGGAACTGACCGGCGCGCTGGGCCAGACCGTGGTGGTCGAGAACCGGGCCGGCGCCGCCGGCAACATCGGCGCCGACCAGGTGGCCAAGGCCCAGCCCGACGGCTACACGCTGCTGATGGGTGCGCTGACCAGCCACTCCATCAACGCGGCGCTGTACCGCGGCCGCGTCACCTACGACGTGGAAAAGAGCTTCGCGCCGGTGGCCATCGTGGGCACGGTGCCGCTGGTATTCGTGGTGAATCCCTCGGTGCAGGCCAAGACGCTGTCCGAATTCATCGCGCTGGCCAAGTCCAAGCCCGGCTACGTGACCATGGCCTCGGCCGGCAACGGTTCGCCCCAGCATCTGGCTGGCGAAATGTTCAAGCGCACCGCGGGCGTCGACATCCTGCACGTGCCCTACAAGGGCAGCGGCCCCGCAATGACCGACCTGATGGGCGGACAGGTGCTCAGCATGATCGAGACCGTGCCCGCGGCGCAGGCCAACATCAAGGCCGGCAAGCTGCGCGCGCTGGCGGTGACCTCGCCGCAGCGCGTCGATGCGCTGCCCGATGTGCCCACCGCGGCCGAAGCCGGCCTGAAGGACTTCGAGGTCAGCTCGATGTTCGGCATCGTGGCGCCCGCCAACACCCCCGCGCCGGTCATCGAGCGGCTCAACGCCGAGCTCAAGAAGATCCTGGCCAAGCCCGAGGTGAAGGCATCGTTGCTGAACCAGGGCGCCGTCGCCACCTGGACCACGCCCGCGGACGCCGGCGCGCGCGTGTCGGCCGAGGTGGCCCGCTGGACCAAGGTGATCGACGAAGCCGGCGTGAAGGGCGAGTAAGCCGCCCCGTCCGGCGCGTTGCGCGCCATTTACGCCTTGCGCCGGAGATCCGACACGGATTTCCGGCGTTGTCGTTTTTATGGCAACGGAAAAGAACCGAAATAATCGATTCCCCGTCCGCCGCCCGTGCGCCGGGACAAATCCTGTATTTCAGAGAGTTGCAATACCCGAGCCGACCGCTATGCAATAAATCGCAATAATCGCCTCGGAACGCACCGCGGGGGTGGTTGACCCCAAATTCAGTAGCCCGTAATGTGCTTTGCGGGCCTTAGGACGGCGGGGGGGATACCAATGACTGAGAACCAGGACGAAAAGTCGATCCTGCATACGCATTTCGGTACGTATAGCCCATATTGGCGCTTGTCCGCCGATAGCGATGCCATTGAGCTCGCCGCGGTCAAAGGCGCCACCAATATCGCGATGGCCTTGCGTCCGGACCAGGCCGATGCCGTGCGCAGCCTGACGGGCATCACGTCCAGCGTGCGCATCGACATCATGCTGTATGGCGACCTGCTGCACCTGCACCTGGTCGGGCGCAAGATCAACCCCAACGAATGGGCCGGCACCGCGTCCGCCTACACTGACACCGATTCCGTCGCCAAGGACCTCGTCGAAGGCCTGTCGTTCGCGGAAACGGTCGTGTCCGAAGCCAATTCGGTCATCGCCATCGTGGACCAGAATGGCCGCGTGCAGCGCTTCAACAAGCTCTGCGAGGAATACACCGGCAAGCGCGAACAGGACATTGTGGGCCGCAGCGTCTTCGATATGTTCATGACGCGCGAAGAGGCCGTCGCGTCGCGCCGCAATATCGCCGAGTTCTACAAGCGGGGCCAGTCGTACGAGGTCGAGCGCACCATCAACACGGTCAAGGGGCCGCGCCTGTTCCTGTTCCGCAACAAGTTCGTCACCAGCGGCAGCGGCGAAAAGCGGGTCTACCTGATCTGCTCGGGCACCGACATCACCGAGGAACGCCAGGCGCAGGAGCGCCTGCGCGTGCTCGCCAACACCGACATGCTGACAAACCTGCCCAACCGCCACGCGATCACCTCGCGGCTCAAGGGCGCGCTGGCGGCCGGCAAGGAAGGGCGCGGCGGGGTGCTGTTCCTGGACCTGGACAATTTCAAGCGCATCAACGACCACTACGGCCACGGCTTCGGCGACCGGCTGCTCAAGGCGGTGGCGGTCGCCATTTCGAACTGCCTGTCCGAAGGCCAGACCCTGGCCCGCCTGGGCGGCGACGAATTCATCGTCCTGCAGGAAGAGGCCCAGGCCTGGCAGCTCGAGGCCACCGCGCAGCGCATCATCGAACGGTTGCGCGAGCCCTTCCGCCAGGGCCTCATCGAGGTCTACACCAGCTGCTCCATCGGCATTGCGATGTATCCCGACCACGGGGCCGACCTGGATAGCGTGGTGCGCAGCGCCGACATCGCCATGTATGTCGCCAAGGAAGCGGGCCGCCATACGTACCGCGTGTTCCAGAGCGAGATGGACCGCCGCAACGCGGACTACGTATGGCTGGACACCAATCTGCGCAAGGCGCTGGCCGAGAACCACCTGATGCTCTACTACCAACCCAAGCTGGTGGGCCGCACGGGCGAGGTCGACGGCGTGGAGGCCCTGGTGCGCTGGCGCTCGCCGGAGCGCGGCATGGTGGGCCCCGACACCTTCATCCCGTACGCCGAGGAATCGGGCCTCATTTCGCCGCTGGGCGTCTGGGTCATGCGCGAAGCCGCCCGGCAGGCGGCGGCCTGGAAGCGCGATGGCCTGAACCTGCGCATCGCCATCAACATGTCTGCCCGCCAGCTCGACGACAAGGGCGTGGTCAGCGATTTCATGCGGGCCATCAACGATGCGAACCTCGATCCCTGCCTGCTCGACATCGAACTGACCGAGAGCTGCCTGATCGACGATGAAGACGCCGCCATCGAACTGATCAAGCAGTTCCGCCAGCTCGGCGCCCGCGTCCACCTGGACGACTTCGGCACCGGCTACTCGTCGCTGTCGCAGCTTGCGCGCATTCCGCTGGACGCGATCAAGCTCGACGCCAGCTTCGTTCGCGGCGTGAACGAGAATCCGGTGTCGCAGGCGCTGGCGCGCGCCATCGTCGCGGTGGCGCGCACGCTCGAGCTCAAGGTCATCGCCGAGGGCGTGGAGACCCAGGAAGAAACGGCTTTCCTGGACACCCTGGGCGTGGACGCCAAGCAGGGCTATCTGTACGCCAAGCCGATGCCCGCGGAGGAGTTCACCGCCTGGCTGGCCAAGCGCCGCCGGCTGCATCTCATCGCGTGATGCAACCGGCGACGCATCGCCGGATCAGTGCATGGTCGCCACTTCGGTGGCCTCCGAACTGCTCGCCGTGCGGCGGTTCTGCGCCATCACCAGCCGCTCCATGTAGGCGCGGTCCTTCGGGTCGATGGAGAACGCAGCCTCCACCCAGTCCTCGGTGATGTCCATCAGCTCCGAGCGCGTCAGGCTCAGCACGCGCTGGCGGGCGCGCAGCATGGCGCGCATGCCGTTGAGCTTGGGCCGCATTACGTCGATGAAGGTGCGGGTGGCCTTGTAGGCCTCGCCCGGCTCGAACAGCACGTCCACCAGGCCCCGGCCGTGGAACCACTCGGCGGTGTGCGATTCGCCCGTGCCGATCAGCTCTTCGGCCAGCTTCATGCCCGAGCGGCGCGCGACCAGCGAATAGCCGCCCATGCCGGGGAACAGGTTGAATGCCATCTCGGGAAAGCCCATCCGCGCATTGTTCTGCGCCAGCACGAAGTGGTGGGCCAGCGCGGCCTCGAAGCCGCCGCCCAGCGCGGTGCCTTCGATCATGGCCAGCGAAATGGCGCCGGTGTCAAAGCCGCGCGTCGCGGCGTGCACGCAGTCGACGCAGGCGCGGGCATAGGCCCGCAGCGCTTCGCGCTTGCCGGTGCGGATGGCCTCGGCGAAGAAATTCAGGTCGCCGCCGACGTTGTAGATCTGCGGCACCAGCGAGCCCGTGACCCAGAAGTCGATGGGCAGGCCGGAATCCTTGGCGGCGCGCGCCAGGGTCATGATCTCGTCGATCAGTTCATGGTTAAAGCACGGGCGCGGTTGCGCGCGCAGCATCATCCACATGACACGGCGTCCCTCCTCGTAGAACGCGGAGATCTGCTTCAGATTGCCTGCTGCGGTAAAGGGGTGGCAGTCCGGATGAATGAGTTGATTCATTGCTTTCGTCCAATCGATCAAGGTGAGTCGGAGTACTGCCGGGTCAGGCTAAACCACGGCTTACGGACTCCGTCTCATGCAAACCTCGTCCAACTGGCCAGACTTTTCCGTAATTCAAAGTCCGGGTCGCGCAAATCAAAAAATTCAAAACTGGCGGTGACGCCTCACCCCATCAGGGGATGGCCGCATGGGTAGAACGGATGAGGGGGGCCAGCAAATCCGTGGCGGTCCGGGCGATGCCGCGCGCAACCGGCAAGGGCGCCGCGTTCATGCGTAGGGATGAGGGGTCTGCGTTTCGTCTGCGGTGCGTCTGCGGTCCCAGCGCGCCGCGCGGGTCGTGAAATCGTCCGTCCGCACCCGTGCACGTGCGACTGGTCCAGGCCAGATGGAGGGCGTAACGTGTTGCGCACCCTGAACGGTGGTCCTATCCAGAAGGCGGAACGACATGAACTTGCTCGAACGAATCGCGCTTGTCTGCCTGGCCGGGCTGGTTACGGCTTGTGCGTCCACATCAACGGGTACGGGCGGCGGCACAAGCGTGCAGAAGGTGCCCGTATCGGTGCCCACGGACAGCGGCGTCGTCACGGGGGAATTGGTGGTGAGCGTGCATGTGCCCGCGGCGGCGGGCAAGCATCCGCTGCTGGTCCTCAACCATGGCCGTGGCGCGAGCGCGGCAGAGCGGGCGAAGATGAACCGCACGCCGTATCCGCAGGCGGTCAAATTCTTCACCGACGCCGGCTTCGTGGTCGCCGTGCCGCAGCGGCTGGGCTATGGAGAAACGGGCGGCCCCGACCTGGAAGACAGCGGACCTTGCGACGACCGGCAGTTCACGCCGATGTTCGACCGGGTCGCCAGCCAGATCGGCCAGGTGGTCAAGGCGCTGCAGCAGCACCCGGCCGTGGAGCCCTCCCGCGTCGTGCTGGTGGGCCAGTCGGTGGGCGGGGCCGCCGTCATCGCATTGGCGGCGCAGAATCCGCCCGGCGTCAGTACCGCCATCAACTTCGCGGGGGGCGCGGGCGGGGATGCCAAGTCGCCGGGCCAACCCTGCGGACCCGAACGGCTGCAGCAGACCTTTGCGGCCTATGGCAAGACTTCCCGCCTGCCCACGCTCTGGATCTACGCCGAGAACGACCTCTTCTGGGGGGCGGACTGGCCCACGCGGTGGGTGGACGCCTATAACGCCGCGGGTGGTGCCGCCACCTTCATGGGGATGGGGCCCGATGGCAACAACGGCCATCTGCTGTTTACCCGTTCACCGCAGAAGTGGCAGCCCGTCGTGACCAAATACCTGCGCGACCTGGGCTACGCGATGCCGAAATAGGCCAGGCCGCGTCGCGGGCACCTGTTCAGGCCACGCCGCCGTTGGCGCGCACGATCTGCCCGTTGACCCAGCCGCTGTCCCGCCCCGCCAGGAACGAGACGATGCCCGCAATATCATCCGGCTGGCCCAGGCGTTCCAGGGGTGGCATCTTGGCGTAGTGCTCGATGAGCTCGGGGCTCTTGCCCTTGAAGAAGAGCTCGGTGGCGACCGGGCCGGGCGCCACCGCGTTGACCCGGATCTGGCGCCCGCGCAGTTCCTTGGCGAAGACCTGCGTCAGGCTTTCGACCGCGGCTTTGCTGGCGATGTAGACCGAGTAGCCGGGCAGGTTGAGCGCGACGGTAGTGCTGGACACATTGACGATGCTGCCGCCATCGGCCAATCGCGTGGCGGCTTCGCGCAGCGTATTGAAGGTGCCGCGGGTGTTGATGTCGAAGGTCCTGTCGTAGAGCTCGTCGCTGGTCTCGGCCAGCGGCAGCACCTGCAGGACGCCGGCGCTGTTGACCAGCACATCGATCCGGCCGAATTCGGCCAGCACGGCGTCGAACAGGGCGCGGACCTCGGCCGCCTTGGATACGTCGGCGCGCACGGCCAGGGCGCGTCCGCCAGCCTGGCGGATCTCGGCGGCCAGGGCCTGCGCCTCGGCTTCGCTCGCGGCGCAGTTGATGGCGACGGCAAAGCCGTCGTTTGCCAGGCGCCGCACGATGGCGGCGCCGATGCCGCGCGATCCGCCGGTGACGAGGGCAACGCGCTGGGGGGCTTGGTCGTTCATGGAAACTCTCCGTCGAAAGGGGTGGGACGTATGATCGACTATTCCTGAGCAAAGATAATTACCTTTGCTTTGCTAAGATAATTTCATTTGCTTTAACAATGGGATCGGATCTACGACCCCGGATCTCAGACCCCGGATCTACGACCCCGGATCTACGGCTCCGGATCTACGGCTCCGGATCTCAGGCCCCACACCTCAGATTTCAGACCAAAGACCATGGACAACGGGCGGCAATAGGCATGGATCGCTTCCAGGAAATGCAGGTGTTCGTGCGCATCGCGGAGCGCGGCAGTTTTTCCAAGGCGTCGGAGGACCTGCGCATTCCGCGGGCCACGGTGACCAACCTGATCAAGCGCATGGAGGCCCGGTTGGGCGCGCGCCTGCTCGATCGCACGACGCGCCAGGTGCGCCTGACGCACGACGGCGAGGCGCATTACCAGCGCTGCGTACGCCTGCTGGCCGACCTGGAAGAAGCCGACGGCGCCTTTCTCGACACCGCGCCCAAGGGCCTGTTGCGGGTCAACGCGCAGGGCACGCTTGCCCGGTTCTTCGTGATGCCGGGCCTGCCGGACTTCCTGCAGCGCTATCCCGACATCGTGCTGCACCTGGGCGAAGACGACCGGCTGGTGGACCTGGTCCGGGAAGGCGTGGATTGCGTGCTGCGCGCGGGCGTCCTGCAGGATTCCACCCTGGCCGGCCGGCAAATCGCCCAGATGCCGCAGGTGACGGTGGCCAGTCCCGCCTACCTGGCGCGCCATGGCGTGCCCGCCAGCCTGCAGGAGCTGGAGCGGCACCGGGCCGTGGATTACGTGTCCAGCGCCACGGGCCGCGCCGTGCCGCTGGATTTCATGGTGGAGGGCCGCAGCGTGCAGGTGCGCCCGCGTTCCGTCGTCAGCGTGACGGGCGCCGAACTCTACACCAGCGCCGCGCTGGCGGGGCTGGGACTGGCGCAGGTGCCGCGCTACCGGATCGAGCGCGAACTGGCGGCGGGGCATCTGCGCATCGTGCTGCCCCACGCGCCGCCCGCGCCCATGCCCGTATCGGTTCTGTATCCCCAGAACCGGCAGGTGTCGGCGCGGGTGCGCGTCTTCACGCAGTGGCTGGCGGGCGTCTTCGCCGCCGCTTTCGATCAGACGATGCCGGTCAGGTAGAAGACGCCGATCACCACGAACACCGACAGGGTCGATATCAGCGTGATGGCGAAGATGTCGCCGTAGGACTGGCGGTGCGTCAGGCCAGTGACGGCCAGCAGCGTGATGACCGCCCCGTTGTGCGGCAGCGTGTCCATCCCGCCGCTCGCCATGGCGGCCACGCGGTGCAGCACCTCCATGGGAATGCCGGCCGCCAGCGCGCCGTCGATGAAGGTCTGCGACATCGCGGCCAGCGCGATGCTCATGCCGCCCGAGGCCGAACCCGTGATGCCGGCCAGCGTCGTCACCGCCACCGCTTCGCCCACCAGTGGATCGGGGATGGCCTTCAAGGCCTGGGCCACCAGCAGAAAGCCCGGCAGCGCCGCGATGACGCCGCCAAAGCCGTACTCGGCCGCCGTGTTCATAGAGGCCAGCAGCGCGCCCGACACGGCGCTTTTGCTGCCTTCGGCGAAATGCGACTTGATGGCCCGGAACGAAAACAGCAGGATGGTGACGATCCCTGCGATCAACGCGCCCATGACGGCCCACAGCGCGACCTGTTCGTCCGCGTTGACAGGCAGGGGCTTGGGCAGGCCGGGCAGGACGACTTCGGAACCCGCCGGATACCACCCCGGGATCCAGCGCGTCAGCAGGAAGTTCATCACGCCCACCACCACCAGCGGCAGCAGCGCGATCAACGGATGATGGTCGCGTTCGCCGGTCGGCGTCGCGGGCTCGTTGCGCAGGTCCGTGCCGTAGGTTTCGCCGGCCGCGGCGGCGCGCTTGCGGCGCCATTCCAGGTAGGCGATGCCGGCGCACAGCGTGAACGCCGAACCGATCAGGCCCAGCCAGGGAGCGGCCCAGGTCGTGGTCTCGAAGAACGTCGTGGGGATGATGTTCTGGATCTGGGGCGTGCCGGGCAGCGCCGTCATGGTGAAGGTGAAGGCGCCCAGCGCAATCGCGCCCGGCATCAGGCGCTTGGGAATGCCGCCCTGGCGGAACATCTCCGCGGCAAACGGGTACACCGCGAACACCACGACGAACAGCGACACGCCGCCGTAGGTCAGCAACGCGCATACCAGCACGATGGCGACGATCGCGCGCTCGGCGCCGATCAGGCGCAGCACGGCCCGCACGATGGCGCGTGAAAAGCCCGACAGCTCGATGAGCTTGCCGAACACGGCGCCCAGCAGGAACACGGGGAAATAGAGCTTGGCAAAGCCCGCCATGCGCTCCATGAAGATGCCCGAGAACACGGGCGCCAGCGCCGACGGGTCCGTCAGCAGCACCGCGCCCATGGCTGCAATGGGCGCGCACAGGATCACGCTATAGCCTCGATACGCCGCCAGCATCAGAAACGCCAGCGCCGCCACCACGATGAACAATCCGGTCATTCAGTACTCCAGGAATGACGTGACAAGGGGTGTGGGGCTACACCTTAACGCATCGTCCCGGCGGTTTCGTTGCGCGGCGCGGACGGCCAGGCAAGATGGCGAGGGTCGATACCGGGTCGGCACTACCCAGCGTCTGCCCATCAGTATCGCAAGCGTAAATAAGAACCTTCTTATGTACGCGGCGGAATCTGGCATGCACGATCTGGACCCAAGTTCTTGGACGTCCATTGCTGTCAGAGGCGAATATCGCGTACGCCCGCGCGCGGCAGTGGATGCTCATTCCCCACATGGCCCGGACGCGGATGCTGACGCACAGGGCCGCCGCTGCAGGAGCGCCGCGTGCATGCCCTATCCGATCCGCGCTTTTCTTTTGCCGTTGGCGCCGTCGCCGGCGGCGAGCCGCTGTATGAATCGCTGCACGAGCCGCTGCACGAATCGCTTGCCCGACTTTCGATACCCCAAGACCGAGGGGCGCGGTCATGAAGCCGATTTCCCTCGACCAACTGCTATCACAGGCGCTCGATATCGCGCGCAGCACCCGCCGGGACGAGCCCGCGAGCCCTTGCGTCGATTGCAAATCCGAAGTCGCCCTCCTGCCGCTGCGCTATGCCGTGGTGACCAGCGATGACCCGCAAGCCCTTGCTGCCCTGACGCCGGATCTTGCCGCTAACCTTGGCCGGGGACTGCCCCCGCTGGAAGCGGCGGGCGTGCGATACGCCGTGCGCGCCATGCGTCAGGGCTATCTGTACGCGTTCATCAAGCGCCTCGGAAACTGGACTTGCGAGAGCGCATGGCGCGCCACGGGGACGGGGGTGTTCTCGCCGATCTGGCCCTACGCGCCGACTCTGCCCTATGCGCCGGACCAGAGCCGTCTGCTCGGGCTTGGCGCCTGGACCCTCCTGTTCAAGGCGCCTGAAGCCATCGACGAAGCGCGCCTGCTGTTCACGCCTGATCCCTTGACTGAACGCATGCTGGACAAGCTGCGCGATACCGACGCGCTGCGCAACAAGCTCCAGGCCTTCGACATCCGAGAGATCGCCAAGAGCTGTTCGTTCGCCGCGGATGTGCTGGATACCGCAACGCCAGCCAGTAGCGTCGCCGAGGACATCGCCGCAGCCAACAAGCACCTGGCGCCGGTGCTTGCCAACCAGCTTTACGCCGATCCGGATTACCACCACGCGCCGCAACTGATCGCGTCGGACCTGAAGGAAACGACGACGCGCGCCCGCGGCGCCGCGATCGTATTGCACGATCCCATCGGCATTACCCAGCAGCTCAATGCCTGGCGCAACGAGGCCGTGGAGACGTTGCGGGCCCACCTGAACAAAGGGGCGGCGAACAAGGGCATCAGCAACGAGCGCAAGATCCTGGTGGCGCAGGCGTTCGAGGACGTCAGGCGCCAGTTCGAAGAAAAGTCTGCCGCCCTGGAGGCGCAGCACTACATCGAGATCGAGCGCGACAAGGTGTTCAATCCCGAGATGGCCCAGGCGCGCAACTGGATTCTCAATGATGAGGAGCAGAGGCGCTGGGACGAGGCGGCCGCGCAGCACGTGCGCGCCTATGAAGCGACGATACGGGCGCGCGTCCAGGCCAAGCTCGACAGCGGCGAATACCGCAATCGTTTCGAAAGCAAATACGTCACGCCACCGGATCCGCAAGCCGCCCTGCAGGTGGGCGCCATGAAGGCGGCGCTGGCGGATTTTGACGCGCGGTGCCAGGCCGCCCAGACGGAAGCCGAACGGCGTGCGCGGCCCTATGAGGCATGGCTGCAAAGCACGCAATTGCTGGACGGGTTGGAGGTCTATGACGATGCAGACCTGGCAAATGGCTGGCAGTTTGCGGGCCAGACCGGGCTGTGCGTGTTTGGCGCGGAAGGGTGCGAGAGCAGCGCCGACCTCATCCAGAGGTGGTGGCAGGGCCGCCCACAAGACCGCAATAACCTGGCCCTGCGCAGTTTCGGGTTGAACCAGAAGACCATCCTGGCCGAGATGCATCGCACGCTGGAAGCGGCCCGGTCCCAACCGCTTCCCGTCGATGCCGAAGCCATCTACCAGTACACGAAGACGGGCCTGGAAAAGGCAAAGACGCTTGCAGAGCTTTTTGACAAGGCCAACGGCGTGTTTGAAGAGCTGGAGAGAGCCGGCCGAGCGGGATTGTCCGGCGGCATCCTGGCCTGGTACAGCAGCCTCGGCCGCCAGACGCTGCGCCACGCGCCAAAAGGGGGAGAGTGGTTCGTCCACGGCGCCACCCGCGCCTGGCTGGCCGCCAGCATCGGCAAGGGCGCGGTCAACCTTCGCCTTGAGGAATTGCAGGCCGTCGGCCGCAGCGCTGATCGGGCGACCATGCGTGGCCAGATCAATAGGAACGTCCAACTCGCCTTTGCGACAGAACTGGTGGACGCGCGTTCGAGCGAGTTCTACAAGGTGCGCGCCAGCGGGTGGCTGCTGTTGCTGGAGGCAGGGTTGCTCAGTTTGAGGATGCGCAGCCTGCCGAAAGATGACAGGCAACGCGCGGAGCTGGCCGCCGCGGTCTTGGCGGCGGGCGCGGCCGGGATGGAGGTGCTGGCCTGCGGCACGGAATTGGTGCTGCGGCACTTTAACGCCGCGAGCACGACGGGGGTGGGTGCGACGGTGTTTTTGGGGAGGCTGAAGTTATGGGGTGGGGTGTTGGCAACGGCGGGCAGCGTGGTGCTGCTGATTCACGAGTGGAGGGATGGTACGGCGGCGTTCAAGGTCGATCGCACTGTACTCGGCGTCGCATACCGGATTCGCTTTTTTGCGGCAGCTGCGATGACAGCCAGTCAAGCCAGTTTGGCAATTGCGGCTGCGAGCCCCATGTTCAAGATACTGGCCGAGCGTGCGGTGCTGAGCAAATTTGGCACCTTCTTCAACCTATTCGCTCGAATCTCGGCGCTGTTGGCCCAAAGAGCGGTGATGCTCTTCTTGAGGCAGGTGTTGCTTCGTGGAACGTTGATAACGATCGCCGTTACAGCGGTCATTGTGATCTTTGATGACGACGCCTTAGAAAAATGGTGCAAGCGCACACTCTATCGCGGTCCGAAATTCAAGGATGAAAAGGCGTTTGATGATGCGCCACAAGAACTGGGCGCCTTGTATGGCGCGTTGTCGGAGGTTATCTGATGTACGTCGCAGAGTGGGTCATGTGGTTAAGTTGCCTGAAATCCGATTCCTGGTTCAGGAAGAACCTGGATGAGTATAAGAATCCGGCGACGCCAATCATCCAGCCCGCCTATGAGGACAGCATCGTGGAAGACCGGGCGCGCCAGGCGGCAAAGCGGTTCCAGCATGCCCGATCCAGGGGACCTGTCTATGCATGCAACGACACATACCTGGAACTGCGCTGCGGCGGCATGGAGGACAAAAGGGGATTCATTTCGCTCCTTACGATAGTGTTGATGTTCTTCCTTGTTGGTTCATGGATCGATTTTGATGGAAGACTTGTCTGGGCGGTCATTTCCGGTTCGGGAACCGTGTATGGCCGAGCACTTTCCATCGGAGACCTGTTCATGTTTCTGGTTGGAACCAGCCTTACGGGGGGCGCGCTCTGGCTGTACTTCAAATATGCGTTCCGCTTCAGTCGCCTGGAACTTCTGACATCGCGTCATCTGCTCATCCGCTTCAACCGAATGACGCGCCAGGTCTTTCTTCATCGACCGGCAAGTTGCGGCGGCATCCTTGTCCTGCCTTGGGACGGGGTGCTTACAGAGGAAGTCGCCGGATTCAGCCTCACGATGGGTTGGTTTCCCGGCGACAGCACAGACTTGCCCTTTCCCACATTGGTCTTCATTGGCAGGCAAAGCAGTCGTCTATCCGACCTGCAATCCGAATGGGAATTCATCCGGCGCTACATGGACGAGGGCGGCGTCCAGGCTGTCGAGAAACCGCGCATCAGCTCGCAACTGCCTTTGCCGTGGCCGGCCTTCACCGCGCAGTTCGACGCCCTGGGGCCATTCCTGCGCAACAGCGGCCCTGTCGTATGGCTGGGTTGCCTGCTGATCTCGCCGGCCTTCGTCATCCTCGGTTTGTCGCACTGGGCATCGCTGCTGCTGTGCTGGCGTCCCCGTTGGCCGCGCATCATCCGCGAGGCCGGGCAGCCGGGCAAGCCGGTGCCGGCCTTTACGACCGTGGAAGACTATCCGCCAGATGTGCAGGTGCAATTGCTGGCCAATGCCCACCGCTGGGCGTTGCGCCCGGGGCGTGCGCCAGAGAATCGGCGGCGCGGCGGGCGTTGAGTCCGGTTGAGAGCTCGGGCGACGCCAAGTGATGCTTTGGCAGCTTGGCACTGATAGCGCGTCATTCCCCTGGCAGGCTTTCCCTCATCAGGTCCGCCGCCTTGTGCGCCAGTTCCGCCACGCCGAAGCTGGTCGCCAGCGCATGGGCGTCCAGGTCGGCCAGGGACACCCAGCGCGCATCGCGCGCATCGTCGCCCGCGACCGGTTCGCCGGATTGCCAGCGGCACAGCACCGCGATCAGGATGAAGTGGCGGCGCAGGGCGCCCGCCTCGTCGCGGTCGAACACGTCGACGGCGTCAAAGACGTGCAGCGGTTCGGCCGTCACACCGGTTTCTTCCCGCAATTCCCGCGCGGCGGCGGCCTGCAGGCTTTCTCCCGCGTCGATCTTGCCGCCCGGGAATGCCCAGCGGTCCTGGTCGGGCGGGTTGGCGCGGCGCACCAGCAGCACGTGGCCGTCGCGCACAACGGCGGCGATGGTGGCGGCGATGGGGCGCGAAGCGGGCGTGGTCATGCGGGTTTCCTTGGGGGTGTCGTTCACCCCGCAAGAATACGCCGGTCCGGCCACGCCGCTTGGTCGCAGGCGCCCCGTGCTGCGCGCGCTACTTCTTGACCAGCGGGCAGGTGGACCGGGACAGCGGCATGAAGGCCTGGTCGCCCGGCAGCGTTGCCACCAGCTTGTAGTAGTCCCACGGCCCCTTCGATTCCGACGGCTTCTTGACCTCGAACAGGTACATGTCATGGACCATGCGACCGTCTTCGCGGATGCGGCCATTGGTGGCGAAGAAGTCGTTGATGGGCGTGGCCTTCATCTGCTTCATGACCGCGGTGGGCTCGTCCGTGCCCGCCGCCTGCACCGCCTTCAGATAGTGCATCACGGAAGAGTACGTGCCGGCCTGGCTCATGTTGGGCATTTTCTTGAGCTTGTCGTAGTAGCGCTTGGACCACGCCCGGGTCTGGTCGTTCATGTCCCAGTAGAAGGCTTCCGTGAGCGTCAGGCCCGCCGCCGCGTCCAGGCCGATGGCGTGGATGTCGTTGATGTACAGGAGCAGGCCGGCCATCTTCTGTCCGCCCTTGGTCAGCCCGAATTCGCTGGCCGCCTTGATGGCGTTGACCGTATCGCCCCCTGCGTTGGCCAGTCCCACGATCTGCGCCTTGCTCGCCTGGGCCTGCAGCAGGTACGAGGCGAAGTCGGCCGACCCCAGCGGATGCCGCGATGCGCCCAAGACCGTGCCGCCGTTGGCTTTCACGACCTCCGTGGCCGATGCCTGCAGCGTGTGGCCGAAGGCGTAGTCGGCCGTCAGGAAGTACCAGCTCTTGCCGCCTTGCTCGACGGTGGCGCGCGCGGTGGTGTTGGCCAGCGACCAGGTGTCGTAGGTGTAGTGCACGGAATACGGCGAGCACAGGTCGTTGGTGATGCGCTCGGTGCCGGGGCCGCTGAAGACCACGATTTTTTTCTTTTCCCGCGCCACTTCCAGCACCGCCAGCGCGGGCGCGGAAGCCGCCACGTCCATGATGGCGTCCACCTTCTGGGTGTCGAACCACTCGCGCGCCTTGGCGGCGGCGATGTCGGCCTTGTTCTGGTGGTCCACCACCAGCAAGTCCACCTTTTTGCCCAGCACGCTGCCGCCGAAGTCGGCGATCGCCATTTCGGCGGCGGTGGCGCTGCCCTTGCCTGTCACGTCGGCGTAGACGCCGCTCATGTCCAGGATCAGGCCAAGCCGGACCACGTCGTCGGAAATGGCGGGCGAGGGCGCCTGGGCCTGCGCTTGCGCACCGGCCGAGGCGGCGAACGCCGCGGTGGCGAACAATCGGGCGATCGTGCTGCGGCACTGCAATGAAATCCGGGTCCTGTCGGCATGTCTCATGGTTGTCTCCCTGTATGCCGGATTCTTTTCGGATGTTGCGGGCGCTTGTTCTGTTTTGAGGATGCGCCATGTGGGGTCGGACGGCGGTGATGGCGTGGGGTGGCGATCGTCTCCTTGGTGGGGTGGGCAATGCGCTCAGCGGCTGCCGAGCAGGTCGAATTCCATGCGCACTTTGCGGAACGGGAATTCCAGCCGCGCGAAATACACCACGCGGCCGTCGATGCAGGCGTAGCGGCGCAGCTCGGCCACGGGCGAGGACACCGGAATCTGCAGCGATTCGGCCGACTCCTGGCCCGCTTCGATTACGTTGAGAACCTGGCGCGCCTCGGAGATGCGCGCGCCGTAGAACTGGTCGAGCACCGGCGCCACGGTGCTCTTGCGGATGCGGGCGCGATGCTTGCGAAACAGGCCGCTTTCGAGGAAGACCTCGCTATAGCAGAACGGCCCGGCGTCGGTGGTGTGGACGCGGCGCAGGTACTGGAAGCTGCCGCTGCGGTCCGCCTGGCAAGGCATGCCCAGCGTGTCGGGCAGCGGCGAATCGGCGCTGGACTCCACCAGCGACACCGTGCCGAGCTGGTTGCTCAGTTCGACGGTTTCGGCCCAGGTCTTGGGGATGAGCAGGGTCGGAGTTTCCGGCAGCTCGGCGTTGACGAAGGTGCCCGAGCCGCGCGAGCGCCGGATCAGGCCGTCTTCTTCCAGCAGGCCGAATGCCTGGCGGATGGTCGCGCGCGAGATGCCGTAGGTCTGCATCAGCGATTCCAGCGGCGGGATCTGCTGTCCGGGGCGCCAGGTGCGGTTCTGGATATGGCTGCGAAACAGCGCCGCGGCCTGCAGGTAGAGAGGCTGGGGGCTGTGCGAGAAAAGCTTGCGGGCGGTCATGGCGAGGCGTGGGGCTACGAAGCGCAATCCGAGAGTATGGCGTCTGCCATCTCGCGCAGGCGGTGCTTCTGGATCTTGACCGAATTGGCGCTCTCGACCGACGGAAAGGCCTCCAGCACGGTAAAGCCCGCGGGCGCCTTGAATCCCGCCATCGCCGCCTTGCAGGCGGCCGTCCAGCCGGCGGGGTCCGCCTGCGCACCCGCGTGCAGCAGGACGAAGGCGTAGGGCACGATCCGGCCCTGGCGCGTCGCGCCGACCACCTGGCAGGCGCGCACGCCAGGCAGCGTCTCGACGACCTGTTCGATTTCGACCGGATTGACCAGAAAGCCCGACAGCCGCAGCGAGTCTCCCATCCGGGTCTGGAACACGAACTGGCGCTCGGTCAGCGTATAGCCCAGGTCGCCGGTCTTGAAATAGCCGTCGTCCGTGAGGGCCGCCCGGGTGGCCTCGGGATTGTCCAGGTAGCCCTGCATCAGGCTGGGCGAGCGGATCTCGATTTCGCCGGACTGGCCATGCGGCAGGATCTGGCCGGTTTCGGGGTCGCGGGCCCGCACGCGGGCATCGGGGTAGATCAGCGTGCCGCCGGGCTGGTGGCGGGCCGACACGTCGCCCTCGGCGGGATCGCGCGGTTGGCCGGCCACCAGCGCGATCAGTTCGCTGGAGCCGTACAGGCCCGTCAGCGGCACCCCCGCCTCGCCCGCCAGGTCCAGCAGATTGTCCAGCGCGGGCGTGAAGCTGGCGAAACCGAACAACTGCGCGCGGGAGAACGCGCCGGGCGCGGCGGCCTGCATCATGCCGACCAGGGCTTCGTTGTTTGCATAGGTGTGGGTGACGGCGTGGCGGGCGGCGGCCTGGGCCGATTGCGCCGCATCGAACACGGGCGCGCAGACGACGGGCACGCCGCGCGCCAGGCCGCCCACCAGCGTCGCAAAGCCGAAGGCGCCGCAGAATGGCGCGCTGGCCAGCACGCAGGCGTCGTCGCCGTAGCCGAAGGCCCGCGCCACCATCGCGCCGTGCCGCAGCAGGGTCTTTTGATCGTGCAGCACAAACTTGGGCTTGGACGTGGTGCCGGACGTGGTGAAGCACAGCACGCCCGCGTTGCCTTGCGCGGCGGGGGCCGGGTCGGCGCAGGCCAGCAGGGCGTCATACCGGTGCACGGGCTTGCCGTGCACGGCGGCGGGAGAGAGCTCGTTCGCGCCGGACAGGGCGACCGCGCCCTGCAGCCGCGCCAGGTCCTCGGGCGCCACCCCGTCCAGGATGCCCTGGAAGTCGATGCCCTTGAAGCCAGGCCAGTACACCAGCCAGTCGGCCCGGCCGCGGCCCAGGATGTCGGCCACTTCCAGCGCGCGAAAACGCGTGTTGACGGCCAGCACCAGCGCGCCCAGGTGCGCGCAGGCCAGAAAGGATTCGACCCATGCCGCGCAATTGGGCAGCCAGACGGCCACGCGATGGCCGGGCTGCACGCCGAGGCGGGCCAGGCCCGCGGCCAGCGCCCGGCTGCGCGCGCGCAGGTTTGCGACGGAAATGGGCTGGTCCTGGTCGATCAGCGCGGCGGCGCCGGGCTGGCGGGCGGCCAGCGCGTCCAGGTGTTCGGAAAACGTCGAGTACGGCAGGGGCATGGCTTACACCGTGGCGATGGGCGTCACGGGCGACCCCACCGCGCCGGGCATGCGCAAGGGCGGGGCGGTCAGCAGGAACCGGCTGCGGCCGTGTTCGTGCAGCCAGCCGGCCAGGTCCTTCAGATACCACAGCTCGGCGAGCGGCACGCCCAGCTTGAAAAGGCAGTGATGATGCAGCGGCAGGATGGAATGGCCGGGGCCGGACGTGCGCGCCGGATAGGACTCCACCGCATAGTTGTCGGCGCAGATCGCGGCAATGCCCGATTGCGTGATCCAGTCCAGCAGCGCCGGGTCGGCGCCGTCCAGCACCGCGCCCGTCTCTTCGAGGCGGTGCGGGTCGGGCTTGCCCCCCATGGCCACGACGGCTTCGGCAAAGCCCGTGCGCAGCACCAGCATGTCGCCGGCTTCGGGCACGGCGTCCTGCTCCCGCATCGCGGCCTGCAACTGGTCGTGGCCCACCACCGTGCGTCCCGGGCCGAAGGCGCGCGCCAGATCGACCAGCACGCCGCGTCCCTGCATGCCTTTTTCGGCGTAGCGGCTGACGCTGAGCTTGCGCGCATACGACCCGCCCGGCGGGCAGCAGGCATCCACCGCGTTGTCCGTATCCGCGCCGCCGAACACATCGACGCCCGCCGCGTAGCCGTTGTAATAGACGCGGCGCGCCTGCCCGTCGCCCTGGATGTCGAACATCGCACCCACGTGGCACAGGCCGTCCCATTGCGTGGAGTACTGCATGGAAAGCGTGACCTGGTCGTCCGACAGCACGTCGATGGCCTCGGGCTGCACCTGCGACATGGCGAAGTTCAGGTAGGGCGTGCCTTCGCGGAAGGTGGGCTTGAGCGTGGGCGCGTGGCGGCGGGGATTGAGCACGTTGCCGCCGGGAAGATCCAGCGGCAGCGACAGGCAGAAGACCTTGCCGGCGCGGACTTCGCGCACCGCCTGCAGCACCTTTTCCTCGGTCAGCAGGTTCAGGCGGCCGAGTTCGTCGTCCGGGCCGAAGTCGCCCCACGTGGAACCTTCGGGGCGTTGCGTCCAGCGTTTCATCTGCTTGTCTCCTGTCGGTTTTGTATGTTCTTATGGATGCGCTTGTGAGCATAGTACGTATTTACGTACTTTAAAGAAATACCCCATAAAAGAAAGCCCCATAAAAGAAATCCGCATTCAGCGGGTTCGATAGGAGACAAGACCATGACGCAACCGCAGCATCCGCGCGCCGGCTGGCGCATCGCCTTCGCCGCGCTGGCCGTTCTGGCGCTGCCCGCCGCCCACGCGGCGGGGTATCCCGACCACCCGGTGACGGTCGTCGTGCCGTATCCGCCGGGCGGCGGCGCCGACCTCTTCGGCCGGGCCATCGCCAACGCGCTGCAACCCGGCCTGAAACAGACCGTGCTGGTCGAGAACAAGCCCGGCGCGGGCGGCAACATCGGCATGGCCTACGTGGCGCGCGCCAAGCCCGACGGCTATACGCTGGGACTGGGCACGATCGGCACGCAGACCATCAACCAGTTTCTGTACGGCAACATGCCCTTCGATCCCGAGCGCGATCTGGTTCCCATCGCGCTGGTATCGACCACGCCCAATGTCATCGCCGTTAGCGCGAAATCGCCGTACAAATCGGTCGCGGACGTGATCAAAGCGGCCAAGCAGTCCAAGGACAAGAAGCTGACCTACGCATCGCCCGGCATCGGGTCGTCGGTGCACCTGACGGGGGCCTACTTCGAGGCCATGGCCGGGGTGACGATGCTGCACGTGCCCTTCAAGGGCTCATCGGCGTCGCTGCCGGCGGTGGCGGGCGGGCAGGTCGACCTGCTGTTCGACAACCTGCCTGGCGCGCTGGCGCAGATCAAGGACGGCAACCTGGTGCGCGGCGTGGCCGTGACCTCGGCCGCGCGCGATCCGTCGGTGCCCGACCTGCCCACCGTCGCGGAATCCGGCCTGCCGGGCTTCGACGTTACTGCCTGGTTCGCCCTGTACGCGCCGCGCAATACGCCCGCGCCGGTCGTCGAGCAACTGATCGCCGCCGCCCGCAGCGGGCTGCAGACGCCGGCCATCGCCGCCAGCTTCGCCACCATGGGCGCCAAGCCCGGCACGCTGTTTGGCGCGGACCTTGCCGCGTTCGAAACCACCGAGCGCAAGAAATGGGGCGGACTCATCAAGGACCAGGGGATCAAAGCGCAATGAACACGCCCATCGCTCTCGTCACCGGCGGCAGCCGGGGCATCGGCCGCGCCATCGTGGCACGGCTCATCGAAGACGGCTATCAGGTCGTCAACTTCAGCCGCACGGCGCCCGAGGCGTTGCTGCGCGGCGAAACGTTCCGCTCGGTCGACCTGGGCGATGCGGCGTCGACGACCGCCGCCGCGCGCGAACTCGCGGCGCAGCAGCCCGTGCTGAACCTGGTCAACAACGCCGGGATGATCCAGGTCGCCAACATCGAGGACATCACGCAGGAAGCGCTGGCGCGGACGATGGCGCTGAACCTCGTGGCGCCCATCCTGCTGTTGCAGGCGTTGCTGCCCGGCATGCGCCAGGCGAAATACGGGCGCGTCGTGAACATCGGCAGCCGGGCCGCGCTGGGCAAGGGTGGCCGCTCCGTGTATGGCGCATCCAAGGCCGGGCTGGCGGGCATGACCCGGACCTGGGCGCTGGAGCTGGCGGGCGACGGCATCACGGTGAATACCGTGGCGCCGGGGCCGGTCGCCACCGAACTCTTCAATCAGTCCAATCCGCCGGGCGAGCCCAGGACGGTGGCGCTGGAAGCATCGATTCCGATGCGCCGCGTCGGCCGGCCCGACGAGGTGGCGCACACGGTGGCGATGTTCCTGGATCCGCGGGCGGGCTTCGTGACGGGGCAGGTGCTGTATGTGTGCGGGGGGATGTCGGTGGGATTGGCGGGGTAGCACGGGGCCGGCCCCGCGCAATGCGCCGTGTGCTTGGGGCCGCGCTCGCCTATGCTGGACGCTGGCGTTTTCAACGGAGCATCGTCATGCATGTGAATTTCGTCTTGTTCGAAGGATTGACCCAGCTCGACATGACCGGACCCTACGAGGTGCTGGCGAACGCGCCGGGCTTTACCGTGGACTTTGTCGCAAAAACGGCGGAGCCGGTGCGCTGCGACCGGGGGCTGCGTTTCGTGCCCACCCAGACGCTGGCGTCCGCCCCGCCTTGCGACCTGCTCGTCGTGCCGGGAGGCCCCGGCACGGACGACGCCATCGTCGACCCGGACTGGGTGGCGTTCACGCGCCGCCAGGGGCTGGGCGCGAAATACCTGTTCGGTATCTGCACGGGGTCGCTGCTGCTGGGGGCGGCCGGGCTGCTGCGGGGCAAGCGGGCGTCCAGCCATTGGCGCGCGCGCGAACTGCTGGCCCGCTTCGGGGCGACGCCGAGCGATGAGCGCCTGTGCGTGGACGGCAATGTGTTCACGGCGGGCGGCGTGACCTCGGGCATCGACATGGGCCTGAAGGTGGTGGCGGCGCTGTGCGGTGACGACGTGGCCAAGCTCATCCAGCTACAGATCGAATATGACCCGAAGCCGCCGTTTCCCGGCGGCACGCCCAAGACCTCGGAGCCGGCCATCGTCGAGCGCTACCTGGCGATGTCGCAGGCGCGCTTCGACCGGCGTAGCGCGGCGGTGGACCGGGCGGCGGCGGCCATGCCTTGAAGGCCGGCCTTATCGGCCCAGGTGGTCCAGCGGCAGCGGGCTTTGGGGCTTGACGGTCTGGATCGCGAAGTTGCTGCGGATGTCTTTCACCCCCGGCAGCTTCAGCAAGGTATGCAGCAGGAAATGCTCGTACCCCCGCAGGTCCGGCACCACTACCTGCAACAGGAAGTCGGACTCGCCGGACACGAGGTGGGCGGCGATCACTTCCGGCAGCGCGCTGACCTCCTGGCGGAACAGCTCGGCGTCCCGCTCGTGGTGGCGCTCGACCTTCACGCCCACGAACACCGTCAGACCCAGCCCGACCTCGTGCGGATCCAGCCGCGCTTCGTAGCCCTGGATGACGCCGGCTTCTTCCAACATTCGCACCCGCCGCAGGCAGGGCGATGGCGACAGGCCGATCTGCTCGGCCAGTTCCACATTCGTAAGCCGGCCGTTCTTCTGGAGGGCCTCCAGAATTCGGCGGTCGTAGGCGTCAAGCTGGCGGTTTGGCATGAATATCTATTAAGTGGGGAAGGATTGGCTTGATATGCCAGAAATGGTAATTGAGTTAGCAGTAATAGCAAGCACATGCCAGCCCCTTTTTCCTAGAATCCCGCCATTGAAATATTGCGTGGGAGCGCGGTCATGGCCGATATGGCGTTGTTTCTGGGAGCCTTGCTGATTGTCTACGTAGTGCCGGGGCCGGACATGATCCTGCTGCTGGAAACCGGCCTGTTGCGCGGCCGCGGCCAGGCCCTGGCCGTGGCCGCGGGGTTGGCGATCGCGCGTGCGGCGCACGTGACGCTGGCGGCGCTTGGGCTGGCGGCCCTCTTCAAGACCCATCCCTGGGCCTTCGACGCCGCGCGCACGGTGGGGGGCTGCTACCTGGTGTGGCTGGGCGTGCGCCTGCTGCGCGCGCCGCCCGCGGCGCCGGCCGTGGTGGGCGAGGGCGCGGCGCGGCATGCGGGCTGGGGGGCGGCGCTGATGAGCGGGGTGCTGACCAACGTGCTCAATCCCAAGGCGCTGCTGTTCTGCTCGGTGCTCCTGCCGCAGTTCGTGTCGCCCGGGCAGGGCCCGATCGGCCAGCAGTTCGCGGTGCTGGGCGTCATCCTCGTCGGCCTGGGCCTGACCTTCGACGTGTTGTGCGCGCTGGCAGGCGGCGCGGTGGGCCGCTGGATGGCGGCCAGCCCGCGTGCGCAGAGGATCCAGGGCATGGTGTTCGGCACCGCGCTGATCGGCTTCGGGCTGCGCCTGACCTTCGCCAACCGTCCGGCCTGAAGCCAGCCTGCGCGGCGCAAAAAAGGCCTGGCGCGTATGAATTGACCCTCGGAACTTGGAAGGTCAGAAGCTAAAGCCCGAAGTAGAGCCCGAAGGCCTCTGACCTTGCCCCGCAAATTGGACAGTGCAACACCGGAGAGCGGCTGCCGCTTGCGCCAGGCATTTTGCGCTTGGCGCGCCGGCTTCACTTGCCGAAGGCATAAGACGAGGCGTCCTCCTCCTGCGTCCTGTCAGGCGGCGGCGCGGCCCCGTCTTCCAGCAGTTCGGCGGGGTCCAGGCCCTTGGTCAGCTCCAGCGCCTGGCGCTCGAACAGGCGCCGGTACAGGCCGCCCTTGAGCCGGATCAGCGCGTCGTGGCTGCCTTCTTCGATGACGCGGCCATGGTCCATCACCAGCAGGCGGTCCAGCGCCCGGACCGTCGACAGGCGGTGCGCCACGACCAGCGTCGTGCGGCCTTGCATCAGGCGGTCCATCGCGCGCTGGATCAGGACTTCGCTTTCGCTGTCCAGGCTGGAGGTGGCTTCGTCCAGGATCAGGATGGGCGCGTCCGCCAGGAACGCCCGCGCAATCGCCACGCGCTGGCGTTCGCCGCCCGACAGTTTCACGCCGCGTTCGCCCACCAGCGTGTTGTAGCCCTTGGGCAGCGCCACGATGAAGTCGTGCGCGCTGGCCAGCCGGGCCGCCTGCTCGATCTGCGCCTGCGTGGCGCCGGGCCGGGCATAGGCGATGTTCTCCGCCAGCGTCCGGTGAAACAGCACCGGCTCCTGCTGCACGATGGCGATCTGGCTGCGCAACGACGCCTGCTTCACCTGCGCGATGTCCTGCCCGTCGATGGTGATGCGCCCGCCGTTCACGTCGTACAGGCGCTGGATGAGCTTGATGAATGTCGTCTTGCCCGATCCCGAGTGGCCCACCAGACCCACCCGTTCGCCCGGCGCGATCCGCGCCGAGAACCGCTCGTACAGCGCCGTCTCGTGCGCGCCATAGCGGAACGTCACGTCCTCGAAACGGATCTCGCCCGCCGTCACCGCGATGTCGCCCGCGCCCGGCCGGTCCTCCACGCCCAGCGGCTGCTTTTCCAGCGACACCAGTTCCTCCATGTCGTTGACCGAGCGCTGCAGGTTGCGGATGTGCATGCCCACGTCGCGCAGATAGCCTTGCAGGACGAAGAACATGGTCAGCGTGAACGTGATGTCGCCCACGCTGGCCTGGTTGCGCGACCACAGCAGCAGCGATGCGCCCAGGATGGCCGCCTGCATGGCCACCAGCATCGCGCCCTGGATGCCGCCGTTGAGCGTGCCCCGGATCCAGGTGCGGCGCGTGCGCCGGCGCCACTTGTCGATCACGCGCTCCAGGCGGGCCTCTTCGCGCGTCTCCGCGCCAAAGGCCTTGACCACGGCGTTGCAGCTCACGGCATCGGCCAGCGCGCCGCCCATGCGCGTGTCCCAGGCATTGCCCAGCCTTGCGGCGGGCGCGACGTAAGCCAGCGACAGGGCCGTCGTGACGGCGATATACAGCACCGAGCCCAGGCCCACCACCAGTCCCATCAGGGGCCAGTACGCGCCCAGCAGGGCGGTGGCGCCCACCAGCATGACGACGGACGGCAGCAGCGCCACCAGCAGCGTGTCGTTCAGGAGGTCCACCGCCCACATGCCGCGCGTGATCTTGCGCACCGTGGAGCCGGCGAAGCTGTTGGCATGCCAGTCGGTCGAAAAGCGCTGCACGCGGTAGAAGGCATTGGAGGCGATGCCGTTCATCATCTTCAAGGTGAACGTGATGATGTTCTGGAACACGGCCTGGCGCAGCAAGGTGCCGCCCACGCCCAGCGCGACCAGCAGCCAGAAGGCCGCGATGGCCGCGTCCCACGCCAGCGTGTCGCCGGCCGCGCCCGACGCCACCGCGTCGACCAGGCGGCCGGCGTACATCGGGGTCAGCACGTCGGCCACGGCGGACAGCAGCGCCAGCGCCACGATGAGCGCGATGCGCAGGGGTTGCCGGCCCCAATAACGGAAGGTAAAGCCCAGGACATCCTTGAAGGCCTGTCCTCGAAAGTCGATTTTTTTTCTAGCCATTGGCATGGCCCGGCGCCAGGAGACGCGCCAGGTTCCTTGTAAGAAAGGAGGGAAAACATGCCGCGCGCCTGTCTGGCGTCGGCAACTGCGTTCAAGGGTTCAGATGGGCGCGGCGGACCCGTCGCCAGATAGGGAACTGGCGAGGAAGCCGCGCGGGCGACGACTTAATGGCGTCGCGGGGACACGCGCGGGACGGCGTTCGGCATGGGGTACATCATGCAGCCTCCCTGTCGGTGGGTGAGGGAAAAAAGAAGGGCGAAGGCCCGAACTGCCGATTCTAGCGAAGCGGTCCGGGCGAATCAACGGGCCTTGCGCGGGCGACGGCGGGCGCTGTCGGTTTTTGTCGACGCGGCTAGCCGCGCAACGACGCCGCGCCCGCGGATGCGTAGCCGCCCTGATGGCTGGCCAGGCGCGCATACACGCCTTGCCTGCGCAGCAACTGGTCGTGCGTGCCGGCCTCCGCCAGCGTGCCGCGGTCCAGCACCAGGATCAGGTCGGCGTCGCGGATGGTGGACAGGCGGTGCGCGATGACGAGCGTGGTGCGGTGGCGCATCAAGACGTCGAGCGCGCCGCGCACCTGCATCTCGGACAAGGTGTCCAGGTGCGACGTGGCTTCGTCCAGGATCAGCACGGGCGCGTTCTTCAGGAAGGCCCGCGCAATCGAAATGCGCTGGCGCTGGCCGCCCGAAAGCTGCATGCCGCGTTCGCCCACGCGCGTCGCCAGTCCGTCGGGCAGGCTCTTGACGAAGTCCGTCAGCGCCGCCTGTTCCAGCGCGCGCGCCAGGTCCTCGGGGCTGGCCTCGGGGCGCGCCAGCCGGATGTTGCCTTCCAGCGTGTCGTTAAAGAGGTAGGTGTCCTGCGTGACCAGCGCCACGCGCTCGCGCAGTCCGTCCAGCTTGAGCTGGCGCACGTCCATGCCGTCCAGCTTGACGGCGCCCGCGCGCGGATCCCAGAAGCGCAGCAGCAGGCTGGCGACCGTGCTCTTGCCGGCCCCCGAGGCGCCCACGATGGCGACGGTGGCGCCGGCGGGCGCCGTGAAGCTGAGGTCGCGCAGCGTGTCCTCGGTCTTGCCCGGGTAGGCGAAGCTGACATGCTCGAACGCGAGCGACAGGCCGTTCGCGGCAACCGGGGCGGGCAGGGGGCCGTCCACGACCGGCTCGGGTTCGTTGGCCACCACGTGCAGGCGGCGCGTGGCCGCGATGGTGTCGGCCAGTTGCCGGCTGACCTGCGAAATCTCCGACACCGGCAGGAACGTCGCCAGGGCGATCAGCACCAGCAAGGGCAGCATGCCGGCGGCCAGCGCGCCCGCCTGCACCTGCAGGGCGCCCACGACGGCCACGGCCAGGCCGCCCAGGCCCATCGCAGTCTCGAACCAGGCGGTCTGGCGCGACAGGTCGCGCAGGATCTCCAGGCGCCGCGCGCGGTACTGGTCGGCGACCTTCAGGAACTGGTCGCGGCGGCGGCCGGTGGCCTGGAAGGCGGTCAGGTCGGCCAGGCCCTGGATGGTGTCGGTGGTGTGGGCGCTCATGTCGCCCAGGGCCCCGCGCGCCTTGTCGCCCAGGGCGTCGACGCGGCGTCGGCCGCGCACCGGCGAGACGAGCGCATAAGCCAGGAACGGCAGCAGCGCCAGCGCCACGGGCCAACTGTAGACGCCCAGGAAACCCAGCACGGACAGCGGCACCAGCACCGACACGATGGCGGGCGCGATGGTGTGCGCGTAGAAATACTCCACCATCTCCACGTCCTGCGTGGCCAGCGCGACCAGGTCGCCCGAGCGGCGCTGCAGCAGATACGCGGGCGCCAGCCGCTCCAGCTTGTCGTAGAGCTTGACGCGCATGTCGGCGAGCAACTGATAGGCCATGGCGTGCGCCAGCCAGGATTCCAGCCAATGAAAGAGCGCGGCCAGCGGCGCCGCGATCAGCAGGCCGGCGATCAGGGCGGACGTGTCGCGGCCGTCGCGAATGGCCGCGACGATCAGCGCGCTGAACACGCCCACGCCGATGAACGCGGCCACGCGCGCCACGCCCAGCAGAATGGTTGCGATGAGCGTGCCGCGCCAGGGCCGCACCACCGACAGCAGGGTGCCTAGCGTGGCGCGCCAGCCGACCTGGCCGGCGTCGGCGTCCAGCGGGCGCAGGGCAGGGCCCTGGCCGCCGTCGCCGACGGGCGTGGCCGTGGCGTCCGGCCGCTGCGCCGCCACGGGCTGCCCGGCGGCCGGATTGCGGTGCGCCGCGGCCTGCTCGTGCATCAGGCGGTAGTACAGCCCGCCCTGGCGCATCAGGTCGGCATGCGGACCGGCTTCGGCCACGCGGCCTTGGTCCAGCACCAGGATGCGGTCGGCGCCGATCACGCTGGCCAGCCGGTGCGCCAGTATCAGCGTCGTGCGGCCTGCCATGAGGCGGTCCAGCGCCTGCTGGATCAGCGCTTCGTTTTCGGTGTCCACGGACGACAGCGCCTCGTCCAGAATCAGGATGGGCGCATCGCGCAGCAGGGCGCGGGCGATGGCCACGCGCTGGCGCTGACCGCCCGACAGTTGCAGGCCGCGTTCGCCGATGCGCGTGGCGTAGCCCTCGGGCAGCGCCATGATGAAGTCATCGATGTTGGCGGCGCGCGCGGCGGCGCGCACCTGTTCATGGGTGGCGTCCGGACGGCCCAGGCGCAGGTTGTCGTCGATGGTGCCGTGGAACAGGGTGATGTCCTGGCTGACCAGCGCAATGTGCGACAGCAGCGCCTGCGTGTCCAGCGTGTTGATGTCGTGCCCGCCGACGCGCACGGTCCCCGCCTGCGGCACGCATTCGCGCAGCAGCAGCCGCACGATGGTGGACTTGCCCGCGCCGCTGGGTCCGACGATGCCGACCCGCTCGCCCGCCGCGATGTGCAAGTCCAGGCCCTGGTGGGCGCGCCGCTCGGGCGTGTACGAGAAGGTGACGCCGTCGAACGCGATGGTCGGCGCGAGACGGGCGGGAGCCGATTGCGCGGCGCGCGCATCCGGCGCGGGCGTCAGCGGCTGCGCATCCATCAGCGCGTGGATGCTGGCGGCGGCCGACTGCCCCAGCATGCCCCGGTGCAGCACCGCGCGCAGGTCGCGCAGCGGGCGGAAGATTTCGGTTCCCGCCATCAGCACGATCAGCAGCGCCTCGATGCTCATGTCGCCCGAGGCCACGCGCCAGGCGCCCAGCGTCAACGCCAGCGCTGCGCCCAGCGCCACGCCCAGGTCGCTGATGCCGCGCGTCAGCAGGCTGACGGACAGCACCCAGAACGTGTTGTCCGACAGGGCGCGCGCGCGGGCGGCCAGCCGCTGGCCCCAGGCCTTGCCCTGGCCATAGGACTTGAGGGTGGGCAGGCCCTGCACGGCGTCCAGGAATTCTTCGCCGAAATCATTGAGCGACCGCGTGCGCGCCAGGCTGGCGCGCCGGTCCAGCATGTGCACCGCCATCGGCCCGAACAGCGCAAAAAGCGCCGCGGCCAGCAAGACCAGCGCGGTCGGCACGTCCCAGAACGCAATGACCGCGAAGATGGCGAAGGGCGCGGCCGCGGCAATGGCCACTTGCGGCAGGTATTGCCCAAAGAAGGTCTGCAACTGTTCCACGCCGTCCACCACGGTGAGCATGACGCCGCCCGTGCGCTGGTTGGCGAACCACGCCGGCCCCAGCGCGACGATGCGGTCGTACAGCCGCGCCCGCAGCGTGTGCTGGATGGCGGCGGACGTGCGATTGGCCTGCACCGTGCGCCAGTCGTCGAAGAACGCGCGCAACAGCACCATGGCCGCCACGCACAGCGCCGGCGCCATCCAGTCCTGCCAGGGCGCGCCGTCAAACACGCGCGCGAGCAACTGTCCCAGGAACACGTAGCGCGCAATGCCGGCCGCCAGGGCCAACAGACCCAGGAATATGCCGCCCGCCATGCCGGCGCGCAGACCCTCGGTCAGGCGCCACAGCCTCGAATCGAAATACATAGCCATTACTCCATCCAGAGCCTGCATGGTCCCCGATCCGGCGCGCGCGCGAAAGCGATGATTTTTCAATCTTGGGTTGAGATAAACTCAACCGATGCCCGACACCCCTTACCGCACTCCGCCCCTTGCCGCCTTGCGCGCGTTCGAAGCCGTCGCCCGATTGGGCAGCCTGAGCCGCGCCGCCGCGGAGCTGAACGTCACGAAAAGCGCCGTCAGTCATCAGTTGCGCGCGCTGGAGGCGGATCTGGGGACGCCGCTGTTGCTGCGCGGCGGCACGGTGCGCCGGGCGCAGACCACCGAAGCCGGGGCCGCCCTGCTGGCTTCCGTACAACAGGCCTTGACCCTTTTGGAAACCGCCTGCCGCAACGTCCGGGCCTCCGCGCGCGGCAAGCGCCGCTACACGCTGAATGTGTCCGCCAACCCGTCGCTGGCCGCGCTGTGGCTCGCGCCGCGCATCGGCCGCTTCATCGAATTGCATCCGGACATCGACATCCAGGTCTACCTGCACGCCAGCCAGGATCCGGCCTGGAAAACCCAGGACATCGATCTGGCCTTCCTGCACGTGCGGGCGCGGGGGCCGCACACCGCCGAGCCCGGCGACATCCCGCTCATGACCGAGACGGTCGTGCCGGTCTGCAGCCCGGCGCTGGTCGCCCCGGCCGACCGGAACGACCCCCGGGTTTTCGCGCGCCATCGCTGGCTGGAAGAGAAGCACATCGACAGCCCGGAGACCGACTGGCGCACCTGGAGCCCGCGGCTGGGCCTGGCGGATGCCGACTGGCAGGATCCGATGGTGCTGAGCGGGCTGAGCACCGTGGTGGCCGCCGCCGCGGCGGGCGTGGGCATCGCGCTGGGCCGCGCCCCGCTGATCGACGAAGACCTGGCGAGCGGCCGGCTGGTGCCGCTGGTGCCGCACCTGCGCATGGCCGGGTCATGGGGGTATGTGATGCGCATCCACGCCAACCGGCCGATGGACCCGTCCCTGCCCGCGCTGGTGGAATTCCTGGCCGAGGAAGGCCGCCGGGTTTAGTGGGGCACGCCGAGTGGGGCGCACCTAGCGGGGCGCGCCCGGCAGGCCGCCCCGCCAGGCGCGCCTAGTCGGCGGTCAGCTCCATGCTGCGCGTGACCTCTTCCTGCACGCGTTCCCAGATCGCGCGCTTCAGGTCCACGAAACGCGGCGACAACTGCACGTCGGCGCTGCGCGGATGCGGCAGGTCGTTCTGGATGTCCTGCACGATGCGTCCCGGCTTGGAACCCATGACCGCCATGCGCGTGGACAGGGTCAGTGCCTCGTCGATGGAGTGCGTGATGAAAACGATGGTCTTGCCGCTCTGCTCGTAGATGGACAGCAGCTGGTCCTGCAGCACCTGCCGCGTCATGGCGTCCAGCGCGGCGAAGGGCTCGTCGAACAGCATCACGTCCGGGTCGTTGGCCAGCACGCGCGCGATGGACACGCGCTGCTTCATCCCGCCCGACAGCGCGTGCGGATATTTGTCCGCGGCGTGCTTCAGGCCCACCATCTCGATGAACTTGCGGGCGATCGGCGCGCGTTCCTGGCGCGACATGCCGCGCATCTTCAGGCCGAATTCCACGTTTTCCTGCACCGTGCGCCACGGAAACAGCGCGTACTGCTGGAACACCATGCCGCAGGCGGCGGTCACGTCGGTGACCTGCTTGCCGTTGATTTCCACCGACCCCGTGTTGGGCGTGATGAAGCCCGCCATCAGGTTCAGCAGTGTCGACTTGCCGCATCCCGAGGCGCCCAGCAGGACCAGGAATTCCCCGCGCTTGACCTCGAGGTTGACCTTGTCCAGCACGGTCACCTCGCCGTAGGCCTTGGAGACGTCCGTCAGCCGGATCATCGTGTCGTTCATCGCTGCCATGCCAGCACCCATCGTTCAAGAAGCCGCAAACACAGATCGGTCACCAGCACGGTGAAACTGATCAGCACCATGCCCAGCACCACGGTGTCGGTCTGGAAGAATTCCTTGCCGTTCATGATCATGAAGCCCAGGCCTTCCTTGGAGGCCACCAGCTCGGCGGAGATGACGCAGGTCCAGGACAGGCCCAGGATGATCTTCATGCCCGACAGGATCTGCGGCAGACAGCCCGGGAAGAGCACCTCGCGCATGACCTGCCAGCGATTGGCGCCCAGGTTGCGCGCCGCGCGCACCAGCACCGGATCGATGCTGCGCGAGGCCTCCATCACATACAGCAGCGCGGGCACGAACGAACCCATGAACACGATGCTGTACTTCTGCGTTTCGGTGATGCCGAACCACAGCAGCGACAGCGGAATCCAGCTCATGGACGGCAGTGGGCGCAGGAACGAGATGATGGGGTCGAAGACCGCGCGCGCCACCTTCGACGTGCCGAGCAGGATGCCCAGCGGGATGGCGACCATCACCGCGGCCAGGAACCCGACCATGACCCGGCGCGTCGAGGCCAGCACGTTGTAGAACAGCGTGCCCTGGTCCGACATGGACAGCGCCCGCGCCAGGACCTGGGACGGCGCGGGCAGGAAAATGGGATCGACCGCGCCGGCGCGGCACAGGCCTTCCCACAGCAAGAGAAAGCTGAGCAGGGAAAACACGCTGACCCAGAGCAGGCGTGTTTCCCGTGAAGACGAACGCGAGGACATAGGCAGGCTGTCCGGGGTTCAGAGGTACGAGGACTGGACCCAGTCCCTGACGGCGGGCGCGCGGTCGATCTGCTTGAGCGACACCAGCATGTCGGCCAGCTTCTGCATGCCGTTGACGAAGTTGCCCGGGTCCACCATCAATGCTTTCTGGTCTTCGGCCGAGTACCACTGCGTCTGCTTGATGACGGCAAGCTGCTCGTCCTTGGACAGGCCGGTCAGTTCCAGCAGCACCGCGGCGGCTTCCTCGGGCTGGTTGCTCAGCATGGCGTTGGCCTGGAACACCGCCGCCAGGAACTTGCGCACCGCTTCCGGATTCTCCTTGCCCAGCTTCGCATGGGTCAGCAGCACGTCGGGGCCGGGGGTGATGGCGTATTGCTTGTAGAGCGAGAACGCGGTGTCGTCCAGCAGGACGCGGGTGCCCGGCACGGCCTTGATGCGGTCGAAGGCCGGCGTCCAGGCCACGGCCGCGTCGATCTGGCCGCCCTGGTAGGCCGACAGCAGGTTGGTGGCCGGCAGGTTGATGATGGAGACGTCGCGGTCCGGGTTCATGCCCGCCTGGCGCAGCACGTCCAGCAGCAGCACATGCGCGCTGGATGCATACGTGACGCCGATCTTCTTGCCCTTCAGGTCGGCGACCGACTTGACGTCGTCGCGCACCAGCACGCCCTCGGCGCGGCCGAAGTTGTTCGGGGTGGCGATGACCTGGAACTGGCGCGCACCCGCCGCCATCAGCGCCAGCGAGGACACCACGCCGGTGCCGGCCAGGTCGATGTTGCCCGCCATCACCGCGCTCATGCGGTCCGACGACGTGGCGAAACTCTGCCACTTGATGTCCAGGCCCTGCTTGGCGAAGAGCCCCGTCTTCAGCGCGATGTAGGCGGAGTAATGGCCCAGCCACGCGGAGCCGCCATAGGTGTAGGTCGCGCCCGCGGCGCGGCCGATCATCGGGAAGCCCAGGGCGCTTGCGCCTGCGAGCGCGGCGGTGCGCACCAGCATGGCGCGGCGATTCATGTTCATATTTTTCCCCTACTTGAATGTAGATTGACCGATAGATTCCATGTCGCCAGCACTCTGGGGTGCGGCAGACGAGACTTTCGCCCGAGCGCCTGGCGGCGGCGTGAATATAAGGAGCGGCGATGGTCAACATCAGCAGCGCTTAAGAGGCGCATGCCTTCGCAGGGGGGGGGATGGCGGGCCGCACGGCGCGGCCCGTCCGCGGCCGGCAGGCGTCAGATGCCTTGCCCGCCGGACACTTCGATGCGCTGGGCGTTGACCCACCGGTTGTCTTTGGACAGCAGGCTGGCGATCATCGGCCCGATGTCGTCGGCCACACCGACGCGGCCCAGCGCGGTCATGTCCGCAAAGGCGCGGTTGAATTCGGGCGTGTCGCGCACGGCGCCGCCCAGGAAGTCGGTCTCGATGGCGCCGGGCGCAACGGCGTTGACGGCGATCCTGCGCGGGCCGAGTTCCTTGGCCATGTAGACCGTCAGTACCTCGACCGCGCCCTTGGCCGCGGCATACGCCGCCCAGCCTGGCGCCGACACGCGCGTCAGGCCGCTGGACAGGTTCACGATGCGGCCGCCGTCGGCCAGCAGCGGCAGCAGGCTCTGGGTCAGGAAGAACACGCCCTTGAAATGCACGTCGATCAGCTTGTCGAAGGCCTGCACGCTCATGTCGGCGATCGGCGCCATGTCGCCGTGCCCGGCATTGTTGACGAGGTGATCGAAGGTGTCGCGCCGCCAGGTTTGGGCCAGCGCGGCCTTCAGGCGCGCCACGAAGTCGGGAAAGGCGGCGACATTGCCCGCGTCGAGCTGCAGCGCCACGGCCTTGCGGCCGAGCCGCTCGATCTCGGCGACGACCTCCTGGGCTTGCGCCTCGCGGCTCTGGTAGGTGATGACGACGTCGTCGCCCTTGCGGGCGATGGCCAGGGCGGCGTTGCGGCCCAGGCCCCGGCTTGAACCCGTGACGAGAGAAATCTTGCTCATAGATCGGCTCCTTGGTGATCGGTGGGGGGAGGCTTGATTCTGCGGCGCGGGCGGCGGATCTCCTTTGCCTGAACGTTGGCGTTGTTGGCCTGATCCTCCAAATGTGCGTGCGGACGGACCAGAACCCATTACGATGGCCTCGTGGAAAATCCTTGCCATTTCTGCCCATGAACGACACCTTGCTCGCCGCCGTCAGCCGCTATCTCCAGGCGCATGCCGGTCCGGACGGCGTGGCGCTGACGCCCATCGCGGGCCTGGCCGTCATCCGGGCGCTGCAGCCCAGCGGCCTGGACCATGCGATATCGCGGCCGCTCGCCTGCCTGGTGCTGCAGGGCGCCAAGCGCGTGGCGCTGGGGGCCCAGTCCTTCGATTTCACGGCGGGCGATTCGCTGCTGATCACGGCCGATGTGCCCACCGTCAGCCAGATCACGCGCGCCAGCGTCGTGCAGCCCTATTTTTCGCTGGTCCTGGAACTGGATCTGGCGGTGATGTCCGAGCTGGCCCTGGAGATGAAGCTGGGGCCCGAGGACCCCGGCGCGCCGGTGCGGATGGAACAGACCGACATCGAGGTGGCCGACGCCGCGCTGCGCCTGATGCGCCTGCTCGAGCGGCCGGCGGCGCTGCCCGTGCTGCAGGCCCAGCTTGTGCGCGAAATGCACTATTGGCTGCTGGTGGGCCGGCACGGGCAGGCGATCCGCCAGCTGGGCTGGCCCGGCAGCGGGACCCAGCGCATCGCGCGCGCCGTCGCGCTGCTGCGGGCCGAGTTCGCGCAGCCGCTGCCGGTCGAGCGGCTGGCGGCCGTGGCCGGGATGAGCCCTTCGTCGTTCCACCAGCACTTCCGCGCGGCCACGTCGCTGTCGCCGCTGCAGTTCCAGAAGCAGTTGCGCCTCATCGAGGCGCGCCGGCGCATGACCGTGGAAGGCGCCTCGGCCAGCAGCGCGGCGTTTGCGGTGGGCTATGAGAGCGTCCAGCAGTTCACCCGCGAGTACCGCCGGATGTTCGGCCTGCCGCCCGGCAAGGACGCCGAGGCGATACGCGGCGCCGTCGGCGCGGCGGCCTGAGCGCAGCCGGGGCGCGCCGCGCTGCACGGCGCGCTTTTATTAAGTATTCGCGGCGCTTATATTGCGGCGGCTCCGAAATGCCGGGTCCACACTCGCGGCACTTGTCCTTGGAGCCTTGTCGTGAAAAGTTATGACGTGATCGTGATTGGTGCCGGCGTGATCGGCAGTTCGGTGGCCTTTCACCTGGCCGAGCTCGGCGCGAAGAACGTACTGGTGCTGGACCGCGCGACCATCGGCGCGGGCACCACGTCGCAGTCGTCCGGCATCCTGCGCACGCACTATTCCGTGCGCGAGAACGTGGAGCTGGCGCAGCGGTCGTGGAGCGTGTTCAACAACTTCGCCAGCTATCTCGGCGACGAAGAGGCCTCCTGCGGCCTGGTCAAGTGCGGTTACCTCATTACCGCGGCCGATGACGACAAGCTGGAGCCCCTGCGCGGCGCGTTGGCGCAGCAGCAGGCGCAGGGCATCGCGCTGGAACTGCTGGACGCCGCGCAGGCCCGCGAGCTGCTGCCCATTGCCTCCTTCGACAATGCCGCGCTGATCGGCTATGAGCCCGAGGCGGGCTTTGCCGACGCGTATCTGGTGGCCACCAGCTTTGCGCGCGGCGCCCGCCGCCGCGGCGTCACCATCCGGGAGAACGTCAACGTCCAGCGCCTGCTCATCGACAACGGCCGCGTGACGGGCGTGTCCACGTCCGAGGGCGACTACGCCGCCCCGCTGGTCATCAGCACCCAGAACATCTGGACGCCGGAGCTCGCCGGCTGGACCGGCGTTTCCATGCCGGTGGTGCCGGAGCGCCACGCCGTGCTGGCGCTGGAATGCGACGCGGCGCCCTATACGTATTCGATGCCGGTCTTCAAGGACCTGGCCTCGCCCGGCATGCTGTATTGCCGCAGCTACGGCGGCAACCAGATGCTGGTGAGCGAAGGCGTCGTGGGCGAAGCGCTGCAGAACAGCGACGCCGAACAGGGCGATATTCCGCTGGACTACGTGGCCGAAGTGGGCGCGCAGGTGGCGGACCGGTTCCCGGCCTATGAGACCGCGGGCCTGGCCTCGTCCTGGACCGGCGTGTACGACGTGACGCCGGACTGGAACCCGGTGCTGGGCCGCGTGCCCGGCGTCCAGGGGCTGATCGTGGGCTTCGGTTTCTCCGGGCACGGCTTCAAGCTGTCGCCCACCGTGGGCCGCGTGCTGGCGCAAGAGGCGCTGGGACTGCCGACCGACGTCTCGCTCACGCCTTATGAACTGGACCGCTTCCAGCGCGGCGCGCTGCTGACCGGGAAGTACGGCCTTGGCGCGGTCTCCTGATCCGCGCGCCCCGGTGCGCGCGAGCTGGCTGGCGCTGCCGCCCGAGCCCTGGAAGAACGGCGGGGGCGTCACGCGCACGCTGGCCGCCGACCCGGCCGGGCGCTGGCGCGTCAGCATCGCCGACATCGGGCAGGACGGACCGTATTCGCGCTTTCCCGGCTACGACCGCGTGTCGGTCGTGCTGTCGGGCGAGGGTGTGGCGCTGCAAGGCGAGGGTGTTGCCGTGGCGCTGCGGCCCCGGTCGCCCACCGTGTTTGCCGGGGACGAGGTGCTGCAGTCGCGCCTGGTCCGCGGGCCGGTGAGGGTGCTGAACCTCTTCGTGCTGCGCGGCTCGGCCGAGGGGCGGGTGGAATGCGCGGCGGGCCCGGCGTGCAGGGCGGGTTCGCTGGCGGGCGCGGGCGGGCGGCGGGTGACGCGGATCGTCGTGGCGGTGGACGCCGGCCGCTTCCCGGGGGCGCCCGGGGGCGCGCCTTGGGTGCTGGACGGCGGGGACTATGCGTGGGACACGGACATCGGCGCGGCGTGGGGGGCGGCTTGGGACTCGGCGTGGGCGCCGGCTTCGGAAGCCGATCCCATGGCGCCGCCCGGCCTGGCCTGTGCCCCCGCCCCGGACGCCCCGTTCGCCGTGGGCCTGGACATCGCGGTCCACGCGCGTGGCGCTGGCTGACCCGGCGACGCCCATCCGCCAGGCGGAGGGCGGGCCTTGATTTCTCATTGATTCCTCATTGATTTCTCATTGATTCCTCATTGATCTCATTTACCCAGGAGTGATCCCATGAAGGTACTTGCCGCGGTCAAGCGCGTGGTTGACTACAACGTCAACGTGCGCGTCAAGGCCGACCAGAGCGGCGTGGACATCGGCAACGTCAAGATGTCGATGAACCCGTTCGATGAAATCGCCGTCGAGGCGGCTGTGCGTCTGAAAGAGCAGGGCATTGCGGCCGAGGTGGTGGCCGTGTCTTGCGGCACGGCGCAATCGCAGGAGACCTTGCGCACCGCGCTGGCCATCGGCGCCGACCGGGGCGTGCTGGTGCAGACCGACGTGGCGCTGCAACCGCTGGAAGTGGCCAAGCTGCTGCGCGCCGTCGTGCAGAAGGAAGCGCCCGCGCTGGTGATCCTGGGCAAGCAGGCCATCGACGACGACGCCTGCCAGACCGGCCAGATGCTGGCGGCCCTGCTGGGCTGGCCGCAGGCCACCAATGCCAGCTCTATCGAGATCGGCGCCGGCACGGCGCGCGTCACGCGCGAGGTCGACGGCGGCCTGGAAGTGGTGGAACTGACGCTGCCGGCCATCGTCACGGCGGACCTGCGCCTGAACGAACCGCGCTACGTCACCCTGCCCAACATCATGAAGGCCAAGAAAAAGCCGGTGGACGTCGAAACGCCGCAGGCCCTGGGCGTGGACCCCGTGTCCCGCCTGGAAACGCTGCGCGTCGAGGAGCCCGCGGCGCGCGCGCCCGGCGTCAAGGTCGCCGACGTGGCCGCGCTGGTCGACAAACTGAAGAACGAAGCCAAGGTGATCTGATGACAGTCCTAGTTATTGCCGAACACGACAATCGGGCGCTCAACGGCGCCACGCTCAACGCCATCGCCGCGGCCGCGACGCTGGCCATGCCGGTGCATGTGCTGGTCGCGGGCGCAGAGGCCGGCGCGGCGGCCGAGGCCGCCGCGCGGGTCGCCGGCGTCGACAAGGTATTGCTGGCGCAGGCGCCGCAGCTTGCGGACGGCCTTGCGGAGAACCTGGCCGCGCAGGCGGCCGCCGTGGCCGCGGGCTACTCGCACGTGTTCCTCGCCGCCACGGCGCAGGGCAAGGGCGTGGCGCCGCGCGTTGCCGCCTTGCTGGACGTGGCGCAGGTCTCGGACGTGATCGAGGTGCTGGCGCCCGACACGTTCAAGCGTCCCATCTACGCCGGTAACGCCATCGCCACGGTAAAGAGCGGCTACCCGGTGATCGTGGCCACCATACGGCCCACGGCCTTCGACCCGGCCGCCGCCGAGGGCGGCAACGCGGCGGTGGAAGCCATCGAGGCCGTGGCCGGGGCCGGGCTGTCGCGTTTCGTCAGCCGCGAGATCGCGGTGTCCGAACGCCCCGACCTGGGCAGCGCCCGCGCCGTGGTGTCGGGCGGCCGGGGCCTGGGCAGCGCCGACAACTTCAAGCTGCTGGATCCGCTGGCCGAGAAGCTGGGCGCGGCCCTGGGCGCCTCGCGCGCCGCCGTCGACGCGGGCTACGCGCCGAACGACTGGCAGGTCGGGCAGACGGGCAAGATCGTTGCGCCCGACCTGTACGTCGCGGTCGGGATCTCGGGGGCCATCCAGCATCTGGCGGGCATGAAGGATTCCAAGGTCATCGTCGCGATCAACAAGGACGGCGACGCGCCGATCTTCGGCGTGGCGGACTACGGCCTGGTCGGCGACCTGTTCGAGGCCGTGCCGGCCCTGACGTCCTCGCTGCCCTGAACCGCGCGCCTAGCGCCGCAGGCTGCGCCAGAGCGTGGCCGGCGGCAGGCCGAGGGCCGGGGCGAGCTCCTTGTGGATCAGGCGTTCCATCGCCATCAGGATCACGTCCCGCGCCTCGGCGGGCAGCTTGCCCACTTCCTGCTGGCGCGCGGCCAGGTACAGCGTGCGCGACAGGCTGGGATCGTCCGCGCGCGTGGCGCCCAGGTAGGGCGCCAGCGGCAGCACGCGCAACTGATCCAGGAAGTGGCGCGACTGCCAGATGCACAGCGGGGTGCTGATGCCGAATCCCAGGCCGGCCGTGACCAGGCTGAGCAACGGATCGGTGTTGTCGAATTCGTAGGTGCGCTCGATCATCACGCCGTGCGATTCGACCAGCCGGTCGATTTCGGCGCCGATGAACGAGCGGGCGCTGTAGCGGATGAACTGGGCGCGTTTGCCCAGTTCCTTGAGCGTATCGAGCCGGTCCATGTTCATCGACCGCGGCACGATCAGCACATAGGGTTCGCTGAACAGGCTGTACTTGCGGATCGTGGGCTTGCCGGCCGACGCGCTGGTGGTCACCACCAGGTCGAGCTGACGGTCTTCCAACTGCTTGTCCAGCACCGGGGTGATGCCGGACCACAGGCGGATCTGGCGCGACGCGCCGGACAGCCCGTGGATCAGCGTCGGCCCCAGCGTGCCCGCGAACGAGTCCACGCAGCCGAACCGCACGATGTTGCGCTTGGCCCGGCTGAGATTGCGCACGCTCTCGGTCATGTCGCCCGCCTGCGCCAGCAGGCGCGCGGCGTGTTCGAACAGCAGCTCGCCCGCGGGCGTGGGCCGCGCCGGGCGGGTGCTGCGATCCAGAAGCTCGGTCGACATGGCGGCCTCGAGCTGCTTGATCCGCTGCGACACCGCTGCCTGCGAAAACCCCAGCAGACGCGCCGCGCCCGAGACCGAGGCGGCTTCGACCACCGCCACCCAGGTCAGCAGCAGGCTCCACTCGGGATAGTTTTCCGTGGTGCTGAACGAAAAGCGGTTCATGGCGGCGTCCTGCTCGCGGCGCGCAATCGGTGTCAGCGCGGGGTGTCAGCGCGGACGCGCGACGGTCTGGCGCAGGGCGGCCGTCACCATGCCTTCGACCACCGGAATGACCTTGTCGGCCAGGTCGGGGCGATAGCCGTACGGGTAGGTCTCGTCCATGTAGGTGGACTGGCACATCTCAAGCTGGATGGCGTGCACGTTGTCGGCCGGCGCGCCGTAATGGCGCGTGATGTAGCCGCCCTTGAAGCGGCCGTTGACGGCCCAGGTGTAGTCCTTGCAATCGTCCAGCCGGGCCTGCACGGCGGCCAGGATGTCGGGCGCGCAGGCGGCGCCGTCGGACGTGCCGATGTTCAGGTCGGGCAGCTTGCCCTCGAACAGGCGCGGCAGCACGCTGGCGATGGAATGCGCTTCCCACAGCAGCACGGTGCCGTGCTCGGCCTTGATGCGGTCCAGTTCTTCGCGCAGCTTGGCGTGGTAGGGCTTCCAGTAGGCGTCCAGGCGGTGCGCGCGTTCCGCGTCCGTCAGCACGGCCTCGTCCTGGTACAGCGCCTCGCCGCGAAACGTCTGGGTGGGGCACAGGCCGGTCTTGGTCTGGCCGGGGTACAGGCTTTCATCGTTGGGCGGGCGGTTCAGGTCCACCACATAGCGCGAGTAGCGCGCGCCCAACACGGACGCGCCCAGCGCCTCGGCAAAGCGGTACAGCGTGTCCAGGTGCCAGTCGGTGTCGCCGGACTGCAGGGCCAGCGGCGTCATCTGCGGGCGCTGCGCGTCGGGAATCTGGCTGCCGAGATGGGGAATGGAGATCAGCAGCGGCGCGGCGCCGCGGCTGAAGTGATAGAGGTCGCTCAAGGGAAACTCCGGGGTGGCAAGGGCAATGGCAAGGGCGATGCGCCGCGGCACCGCCGCGGACGGCGGACGTTCGTATGCTAGGCAGCACGGCCCGCCGCGCGTTTTGCATCAGTTTAATGGATGTTGATGATCAGCCCCGCTGATGCAATGGGCGGGGGAGCCCCGGCGCGCGTCAGCCCGCAATCCTGCGGTTGCTGCTGTCGCGCACCACCAGCCAAGGCGCCAGCCGCTGGCTTGGCGGCTGGCCGCCGGCCAGCTTCTGCAGCAGCAGCTCCAGCCCCAGCCGGCCCATCTGGTGCATCGGCGAATGAATGGTGGTCAGGCCGATGGGCAGGGCGCCCGCCAGCGGCGTGTCGTTGTAGCCCACGATGGCGACGTCGCGGCCCGCCTCCAGGCCGTGGTCGCGCGCGGCGCCCATCACGCCAACGGCCAGGAAGTCGTTGACGGCGAAGATGGCGGTGGGGCGGTCGGCCGTGTCCAGCAGCCGGGCGCCCAGCGCCCGGCCCGCATCGGTGTCGAAGGGGCTGGCGATGCGCCAGTGCGCCGGAACCTCCACGCCGTGGCGCGAGCAGTAGTCCAGGAAGCCATTGGACCGGTCCCGGCCCGTGCTGGCGAAGGGCTCGCCCATCATGACGGCGATGCGCCGGTGGCCCATGGCCAGCAGGTGTTCGGCAGCCAGGCGTCCGCCCTCGATGTCGTCGCAGGTGACGGCGCAATGGCTGCCGGCGTGGCGGCTGACCAGCACGAACGGGACGTCGCGGGCCGCCAGGTCGGCCAGCAGCGGATTGGGCGGCGCGTCGTCCGGACCGCTGTGCGCGTCGCCCAGGATCAGGCCATCGACGCGGCGCGCGACGGCCATGTCGATGAGCTTGCGCTGCTTGTCGGGCACGTCCTGGGTGTTCGACACGAAGGTCAGGTAGCCGTGTTCGGCCGCGGCTTCGTCGATGCCTTCGTAGATGGTGGCCAGCACCATGTCGGACAGCCGGGGCACCAGCACGCCGATGGTGCGGCTACGCCGCGTTTTCAGGCTGGCCGCGTGGGGATTGGTCTGATAGTGCAACTCGGCGGCAAGCGCCCGGATGCGTTTCACGGTGTCCGGCGCGGCGGCGCCGCGCGCGTCGTCTTCGGATCCGTTCAGGACCCGCGACACGGTCGAAACGTTCAAACCGAGCTGCCGCGCCAGGCTTTGCAGGGTGACGGGGCGCGTTTTGTTCATGGGGCTGGAGGATACACGCGGAAATAGCGCAGGGGCGCGCATGGCGGCAACCTAGGGTTTACACCGAATCGATTTTTGGTTTTTTACCCCGTAGCATTGCCCGACCCAAACGTTTGGGTAAACCGATTGGATCGAAACGCTATGACAACTGAAAGCCAGAACTCCCGGTTCAGGTACCGGATCTTCACCATGGTCGTGCTGCTGGCGCTGATCAACTACATCGACCGCGGCGCCATGTCCTATGCCGCCGCGCACATCACCGGGGAATACGGCCTGGACCGGGGCGAGTGGGGCTCGGTGCTGGGTTACTTCGGTTACGGCTACATGGTCGGCGCGCTGTTCGGCGGCATGCTGTCCGACCGCTACGGCCCGCGCAAGGTCTGGATCGTGGCCGGCATCGCATGGTCGCTCTTCGAAATCGCCACCGCCTGGGCGGGGGACTTCGGCCTGGCCTTCCTGGGCGGGTCCGCGCTGGCGGGCTTTGCCACCATCCGCATCCTGTTCGGCGCCGCCGAGGGACCGGCGTATTCGATCATCAACAAGACCATCGCCAACTGGGCCACGACGCGCGAACGCGGCTTCGTGGTGGGCTTTGGCCTGCTGAGCACGCCGCTGGGCGCCTTGCTGACCGCGCCGGTGGCCGTGGGCCTGCTGACGCTGACCGACAGCTGGCGCGCCATGTTCTTCGTGCTGGGCGGGGCAGGGCTGGTCGTGCTGGTGTTCTTCATGCGCATCTTCACCGACCGCCCCGAAACCAATCCCCGCGTTTCCCCGCAGGAACTGGCAGAGATCCAGGCGTCGCGCGCGCAGTCGGCCGCCGCCGCCGAGGCCCCCGGCGCGCCGGCGCTGCCCTGGTGGAGCTTTTTCCGCAGCAAGACGCTGGTGCTGAACACGCTGGGCTATTTCTCGTTCATGTACGTGAATTTCCTGCTGCTGACCTGGACGCCCAAGTACCTGCAGGACAACTTCGGCTACAGCCTGTCCTCGCTCTGGTACATGGGCATGATTCCGTGGGTGGGCGCCTGCTTCACGGTGCTGCTGGGCGGCCGCATTTCGGACCTGCTGTTCAAGCGCACGGGCAGCCTGAAAGTCGCGCGCAGCTGGTTCGCCGCGGGGTGCCTGCTGGCCACCACGCTGTGCTTCCTGCTGGTGTCGCAGGCGCAGTCGGTGTTCGCCGTGATCGCCCTCATGACGCTGGCCAATGCGCTGAACGCCTTGCCCAACTCGGTCTACTGGGCCGTGGTGATCGACACCGCGCCCTCCAACCGCGTCGGCACCTTCAGCGGCCTGATGCACTTTTTTGCCAATATCGCGTCCATCCTGGCGCCCACGCTGACCGGCTACCTGACCGCCCGCCACGGTTATTCGGTGATGTTCATTGCGGCATCGGTCGCCACCGCGGTCGGCATGTTCGCTATGCTTCAGGTGCGTCCCGGCGTCGGGCCCCGCATGCCCGCCCGCCCGACGCTGCAACCTGGAGCCGCCAAATGACCGACCGCAGTGTTTCCGTCCCTCCGCTGGCCGTCGAGCCCGGCTTCTTCCGTGGCCGCTCCATCGCCGAACTGCAGCAGGCCATGGCCGACGGCGGGCTCACCGCGCAGGATCTGGTGCGCCACGCCGGCGCGGCGATCGAACGGCTCAATCCGCAGCTGAACGCCTTCGTCCACGTGGACATCGATGCCGCGCTGGCCGCGGCGCGCGATCGCGACGCCGAACGGGCGCAGGGTAGGGTCCGCGGGCCCCTGCACGGCATTCCGGTCGCCATCAAGGACAACGTCGATACGGCGGACATGCCCACCACGATGGGGGCGGCCCACTTCCTGGGCCACCGTCCGGGGGCGGACGCGCGTTGCGTGGCGCTGCTGCGCGAGGCCGGCGCCATCGTCGTGGGCAAGACGCTGACCCACGAATTCGCCTACGGTCCCACTGGCGACCGCAGCGTGCAGGGCGCCTCGCGCAATCCCTGGCGGACCAGCCAGATCACCGGCGGCTCCAGCGCGGGCAGCGCCGCCGCCGTGGCCGCGGGCATGGTGCCGGTGGCGCTGGGCACCGACACCGGCGGCTCGGTGCGCGTGCCATCCGCGCTGTGCGGCCTGGTCGGCTTCAAGCCCACGCATGACCGCATTGCGTCCGAGGGCGTGTTCCCGCTGTCGCCCACGCTGGAAGATCCCGGCGTGCTGGCCAATTCCGTGCAGGACGCGCAAATGTTCATGCTGGCGCTGAGCGCGGGCGCCATGGCCCCAACGGCTGGCGGCGATGACGCGCCGCGCGTGGCCTGGGTGCCCAACGCGCCATTCGCGATGGACGATGCGGCGGTCACGGCCTGCGTGCGCGCGGCGGCGCAGCGCCTGGCCGGCGGCCCGCTGAACGAGGCCCCGCAGGTCACCCGCCATGCGCGCGCGCTGCAAACCGCGCTGGGCGCCATCCAGCGCGCCGAAGCCTACGAAGTGCACGCCGAACGCGTCGACAGCCAGCCGGAGAAATTCGACCCGGAAGTGCTGGAGCGCCTGCGCGCGTCGCGCGGGGTGCTGGGCTGGGAATACGTACGCGCCATGAAGGAAAGAACCCGGCTGCAGGCGGAGTTCGCGCGCCTGTTCCAGGAATTCGACGTCCTGGCCCTGCCCACTGTCGCCATCACCGCGCCCGCGCTGCAGCAGCGCAGCGTGGCCGGTCCGGGCAGCGCCGGCGTGCGCGAGACCCTGCTGGGCCTGACCAATCCGTGGAATGTGCTGGGGCTGCCGGCCATCAGCCTGCCCGCGGGCCGGGTGAACGGCCTGCCTGTCGGCCTGCAGCTGGTTGCGGCGGCAGGCGCCGACGAGGCCTTGCTGGCGCTGGCGGCGCGCCGCTGGCATCCGCTGGGGGAATGACGCGCAAAGGCTGGTAAGGTAGAGGCGCGTGGCGCACCCCGCCGGCCGCCTCGCCGGCCGGGGTCCGATTGTGCGGGCGCGTGCCGCGCCCACTCTAGCGAGCCTCCATGACCGATGAACTGATCCAACTGGCCAAGCTGGTCAGCCTGGGCCTCGCGCTGATGCTGCCGCTGGCCAATCCGCTGACCTCCATGACGCTCCTGTTGTCGCTGGGCCAGCAGATTCCCTTCAAGGAGCGGCAGCGCCAGGTCACCCAGGCGGCGTTCTACGTGGTCGGCATCATGCTGGTGACGTACTACGCCGGCGCGCTGCTGATGAATACCTTTGGCATCTCCATTCCGGGCCTGCGCATCGCGGGCGGCCTCATCGTGGTGACCATCGGCTTCAGCATGCTGTTCCCCTCGGACCAGCCGCGTGCGCTGGAAGCCGAGGCGGCGGCCGACGCGCTCGAGCGCCAGAGCCCCAACATCGCGTTCGTGCCCCTGGCGCTGCCAGGCACGGCGGGGCCGGGCACCATCGCCATGATCATCAGCGGCGCGGCGTCGGTGGATACCGCCATCGCGCCCGATTACGCCAGGTGGGTCGTGGCCGTGACGCCGATCATCGTGTTCTCGCTGCTGGGCGTGCTGTTCTGGGTCTGCCTGCATTGGGCGGGCCGAATCGTGGCGGTGATCGGCAAGAGCGGCGTCGAAGCCATTTCGCGCGTCATGGGCTTCCTGCTGGTGTGCATGGGAGTCCAGTTCGTCATTAACGGCGTGCTCGAAATCATCGGCAAATATCCGAACGTGTGAACAGCCCCTGACTTTTGTCCGAAAAGGTCCGAAACGGGCTTGGCTGGCTGCTGTAACAAGGTAATGTGGAGTACATTGCGGTGTTGAAACTCATTTCGCAATGGCGTGGCTGCCTGGCTACGCGTTGCAGCGGTCTTGCAAGACCGAATCATGACTGCTTACCTCGTTCAGTCGGACGCGGGGACCAGCCCCGGGCCGATGTTGCATCCTGACTTGTCGCATCCCTCCAGTTACGCCTTTTGCATTGCTTCCGTGACCGCCGCTGCCGGCAGCCGTCGCACGGCCTGCGCGCGCGCCTGCCCGTGCCGGAGGCCGCGATGACGGCCTGGGTATTCTGGGTCGTCGGCGCCTTGGCGGCCATGGGTTTCGTCATGGCGCTGGTGCGCCGTCCCGGCGTTGTGCTCTACGACTGGTTCGCCACGCGGGCCCGCAGGCCGGCAACCGCTGACCAGACGCAGCCTGACGGCAAGGCGCCCAAGCCGGCCACCCAGGCCGGCTGACGGGCTGCCTGTGCCGCGCCGGCCCGCCAGCGGCGGCGCTCAGGCGTAGCGCGACAGGTCCCGCGCAAATCGGGACAGGCCAGTGATGCCGCTGCCGCTGGCCTGTGCCAGCCACGCGCGCAGTTGCTGCAGCAACTGGTCGCTGCTTGCGGACGAGCTTTCCCACAGTCGGGCCAGCGCCTGCCGCATGTCCACCAGCCGCTGCAACTGCTCCATCCCGCTGAGCGCGGAGTCCAGCTGGCTGCGCTGGGGCTCGCTCAGCAGCGCTTCCTGGCGCAACAGAAACTTGCGCAGCACCGACCGGCGCCATTTGAGCGTGGCGCGCGCGTCCACCTTCCTGCGCTCGCGCAGTTCGCGCAAGGCAGTCTGCTTGAGCAGCGCGCCAAAGCGGCGCATCACGTCGTAACGGTGGGTCTGCACCGCCTCCAGCGTGCGCAGGTCCGCCGCAAGGCCGGCCTGCGTGCGGTCGCGCAGCACGCGCTTGGGCGCCACGCGGCGCACCTTGGCCAGGCCCAGCGCCTGGAGAATGCGGATATACATCCAGCCCAGGTCGAACTCATACCACTTGCTGGAGAACTTGGCCGAGGTCGCATGCGCATGATGGTTGTTGTGCAGCTCTTCGCCGCCAATCACCAGGCCCAGGGGCGACAGGTTGGTGCTGGCGTCCGGACTGGAAAAATTGCGGTAGCCGACGAAGTGCCCCAGCCCATTGACCACGCCCGCCGCCCAAAAGGGGATCCACGCCATCTGAACGGCCCACACCGTCAGGCCCAGGGCGCCGAACGCCAGCAGGTCGATGACGAGCATGATGAGGATGCCCCAGGTGCTGTGGGGGGTGTAGACATTGCGCTCCAGCCAGTCGTCCGGCGTGCCGCGGCCGTAGCGTTCCAGCGTGGACGCCATCGACGCCTCGACGCGGTACAGGTCGGCGCCGCGCAGGAACACGCGCATCACGCCATACACCGCGGGCGAATGCGGATCGCCTTCGCGTTCGCATTTGGCGTGGTGCTTGCGGTGGACCGCGACCCATTCGCGGGTCTTCATGCCGCTGGTCAGCCAGAGCCAGAAGCGGAAGAAGTGGGCGACCGCGGGATGGAAATCCACGCCGCGATGGGTCTGGCTGCGATGCAGGTAGAGGGTGGTGCCCGCAATCGTGATGTGCGTAGCCGCGAGCGTGAAGAGGACGATCTGCCAGATGCTGAAATGAAACAGGCCGTGCGCAAGAAATTCCAGGAAGGATTGCATTCAAAAAACCAGGGATACGACTGTGGGGTAGCGGACGCAACGCCTGAGCCGAACCCCGCGTCGCCGCCCGGACGATTCTAGCGACCGCGCGGCGATACAAATATGGGGCCTGGTGGGTCGATCTATTGCTGGAACGGCAACAATGAAGGCCGGGCCACGGCTCAGCGTTGCGGCCTTTCCAGCCCCAAGTGGCCGCGCAGCGTGCGATGTTCATATTCGGTGCGGAACAGCCCGCGCCGTTGCAGCACGGGCACCACCTGCTCCACGAAGTCGTCGATCCCGCCCGGCAATGACGGCGGCATCAGGTTGAAGCCGTCGGCGCCTTCGTTCCTGAACCATTGCTCCATCCGGTCCGCAATCTGCTCGGGCGTGCCCACCATCGTGCAGTGGCCTCCGCCGGCCGCCAGCCGGCCCAGCAACTGGCGCACGGTGGGCTGTTCGGTTTCGATGATGCGCAGGATGGTGGCGTAGCGGCCCTTGGGGCCGGTGAATTCGGCCAAGGGGGGCAGGGGCGGCACGGGCGCATCCAGTTCCCAGCCGTTGCAGTCCTGCAGCACGAACATGCCCAACTGGCGCAGCGAGGCGTCGCTGGGCAGCAGTTCGTCCAGTTCGCGCTGCTTGGCGCGGGCCTCGGCTTCGGTCGAGCCCACGTAGGTCACCAGTCCCGGCATGATGGGCACGAAGGCATCGCGGCCCGCGGCGCGCACGCGCTGCTTGATGTCGCGGTAATAAGACTGCGCCGCGGCCAGGTCGTAGGCCACCGCGTAGATGGCTTCGGCGCGCCGCGCTGCCAGATCGCGGCCCTGGTCCGAGGCGCCGGCCTGGAACAGCACCGGGTGGCCCTGAGGCGGGCGCGGCACGGTCAGGGGGCCGTCGACCAGGAAATGCGCGCCATGGTGATGGATCTTGTGCAGGCGGTCGGGCACGCCATAGAAGCCCGCGCGATCAATGGCCAGCGCGTCGTCTTCCCAGGAATCGAACAGGCGCAGCGCGACGTCGACGAATTCCTCGGCGCGGGCGTAGCGCCAGTCGTGGCCCGGCATGGATTCGTAGCCGTGATTGCGCGCCTCGGCGTCGAACATCGACGTCACCACGTTCCAGCCCATGCGGCCGCCCGAGATGTGGTCCAGCGAGGCGACCATGCGCGCCGCGTGAAAGGGCGTGAAGAAGGTGCTGGAGACCGTGCTGATCAGGCCAATGTGCGTGGTGGCGCGTGCGATGGCCGCCATGGTGGTCAGCGGTTCCAGATACCAGCGCGGTCCATCGCCGATGTTGTCCATCGACTGCCCGTCGGCAAAGAAAATGGCGTCGAGCTTGCCGCGCTCGGCCGTGCGGGCCAGTTCCTCGTAGTAGCGGATGTCGCCCAGGCGCTCGGCCGCCGAGTCGGGGTGGCGCCAGGCCGCGCGGTGATGGCCGCAGCCGAAAATGAACAGGTTCAGGTGCATCATGGCGATCGGCTCGTCGGTTGCGTCGTCGGGGCGGCAGCGATGGCGGGGGCGTGGCGCCTGGGCGCCTGGGCGTTTTCCTGCCCGCCCTCGGGCGCCGCAAGCGGGCGAACTTAGCATAAAACCGCCAGGTGGGCGTGCGCCAGCGGCCACGCGCCCCGGGCGGGCCGCGTTGACATCGTCGCGCCGCTCTCCTAACCTTGCGGCAATTCCTGGGGGAGCTCTGTACGGGCTGAGATTCCGCGCCAACGCGGTAACCCTTTGAACCTGATCCGGGTAATGCCGGCGAAGGGAAGGACTCCGCAAGTCTCGCGCGCCCTCCCTGATTCCATTCATCATTCGGCCCTCCGCACGGCGGGCCGCCGCGTTGCGCGTCCGGCTCCAGGCCGTCCGCGGGAGGACCGACTTTCATGCTGACCCAAACCACCGCCCTGATGTGGCTGCTGCTGTTTTCCGGCGGCTTTGCCATCGCCAGCGTGCTCTATACGCGCCGCAAGCGCGGGACGCTGGAGGACTACATCGTGGCGCGCAATAGCCAGGGGTCCTTCGGCACGATCCTGACCCTGATGGCCTCCACATTGGGCGCCTGGATTCTCTTTTCGCCCGCCCAGGCGGCCACGTGGGGCGGGCTGGCGGCGGTCATCGGCTACGCGCTGGGATCGATGTCGCCGCGCCTGGTCATGATCCCGCTGGGACGGCGCATGCGCGAACTGATTCCGCACGGTCACACGCTGACCGAATTCCTGATGGCGCGCTACGGCCGGCCGATGTACGGGCTGGCGCTCTTCATCATGCTCTTTTACCTGTTCATCGCGCTGTCGGCCGAGATCACGGCCATCGCCAAGCTGGTTGCCATGCTGGCCCCCGTGCCGCTGTGGGCAACGGCCGCGATCGTGATGGGCACGACCTTGCTCTACACCACCTATGGCGGGCTGCGGTCGTCCATCTTCACCGATCAGGTGCAAATGATGATCATCGTGCCGTTGCTGGTGATCCTGTGCTTCTTCGGCTGGCAGGTGGCGGGGGGCGCCACGCCCACCATCGAGGCGCTGCAGGCCAAGGCCCCGCAATTGCTGGACCTGACCGATCCGGTCGGCGTGAAGGCGGGGCTGACGTTCTTCGTCGCCATCCTCCTGACCGGCATCTTCCACCAGGGCAACTGGCAGCGCATCTACGCCGCGCGCGATGCGCGCACCATGCGTAACGGCTTCCTGCTGGGCGGCGCGCTGGTGGCGCCGTTCATTTTCCTGATGGGCCTCTTTGGCCTGGCGTTCGTCGCGCTCGCGCCCGCGGGCGACAGTTCGATCGCGCTGTTCAGCGTCATCATGCCGAACGCCCCGGTCTGGTTCGTCATCGCCCTGATTCCCCTGGGGCTGGCCCTGGTCATGAGCACCGCCGATACCGCGATCAGCGCCGTGACGAGCATCATCGCGGTCGACCTGCGCCGCCTGATGCCCCATGCCCAGGGCGCGACCATGAAGCGCCTGGCGCGCTGGCTGGTGCTGCTGATGGCGATTCCCGTCATGATCGTGGCCTCGCAGGGCTACAGCGTGCTGTACCTGTTCCTGCTGGCCGACCTGCTGTGCTCGGCCGCCGCCTTCCCCGTCTTCTACGGCCTGTTCAGCCGCAAGCACGACGGCTTCACCGCCACGGCCGCCACGATCGCGGGCCTGATCGCCGGGCTGTTCTTCTTTCCCGCGCCGGGGGACAAGCCGGTATTCCTCTTGGAATCGTTCCTGCTGGCGGCATTTGTGCCGGTGGTGGTGACGGTATTGATCCGTCTGGTGCTGCGCGGGCGCAAGGAATTCGATTTCGCGACGCTGAGCGCGGCGGTGCGCAGGCTGGATCAGGACAGGGTCTAAAGGTCTGAGAAGTACGCGGCCCCGATGGGCCGCATAAAACAAAAAAGCCCTGGACCACAAGGTCCAAGGCTTTTCCGTCTGGAATTTGGTGGAGCGGAGGAGGATCGAACTCCCGACCTTCGCATTGCGAACGCGACGCTCTCCCAGCTGAGCTACCGCCCCAAATCAAGCAAGACCAGAAATATACAGGAATTCAGTAGGCCTGCGCAACACGTTCCGGCGCACCGCCGCGTCAGGCGAACTCGAGCGTCGCAATGACCGGCGCGTGGTCGGACGGCTGCTCGTTGCGGCGGGGTTCCTTGTCGATGACGCAGGCGACGCAGCGCTTGACCAGCGGGGCGGACAGCAGCACGTGGTCGATGCGCAGGCCGGCGTTGCGGCGGAAGGCGAATTGGCGGTAATCCCACCAGCTGAACGACTTTTCCGGCTGCTCGAACAGGCGGAACGAGTCGGTCAGACCCAGGTCCAGCAGGGAGCGCAGCGCCTGGCGCTCCGGCTCGGACACCAGGACCTGGCCTTCCCACTTCTCGGGGTTGTGCACGTCCTCGTCGGCCGGCGCGACGTTGTAGTCGCCCAGCACGGCAAGGCGCGGGAACTGCTTGATCTCGTCGGCCAGCCAGTTGCGCATGGCCTCGAACCATTCCAGCTTGTAGGTGTACTTGTCCGACCCGACCGACTGGCCATTGGGGCAATAGGCGCACACGACGCGCACGTCGCCCTCGGGGCTGGGGAAGGTCAGGGCCAGCACGCGCTGCTGGGCGTCTTCATAGCCGGGGATGTTGCGCACCATGGTCGTGCCGGGCACGCGCGAAATGATCGCGACGCCGTTGTAGGTCTTCTGGCCGGCCCAGACCGCGTGGTAGCCGGCTTCCTTGAACGCCGCTTCGGGGAACTTGTCGTCGGTGAGCTTGAGTTCCTGGATGCACAGCACGTCGACGGGGTTGGCGGCGAGCCAGTCAAGGACCTGTTGCAGGCGCACGTTCAGGGAGTTGACGTTCCAGGTGGCGAGTTTCATGTTGTTGGTAGACCGGTGATTATTGCGATTGTCGGCGCTGCCGTTCAAGGACCGGTCTAGCTGCACATCTGGCTACGATCCGGGGTACAGGCAGCCGGTGCGAAGGACAAGGCCAGATGATACCTGCTTACGATTGGAGCCCATGAAAGGCAAATCTATCGGACCACGCCTATTCACCTATTTGGACGAATAGCGCACCCTGGCACCGTCGATCACATTTTGGAGCCGCCGATGTTCGAATGGGATTTCCTGCTCAACAGCCAACCCATGAGCAAGCTAAAAGGCCGTGGGCTGTCCGTGAATGCCTTCTCAGGAAAGGAGGGCCACTTCAACCAGTGTGAGTCCGCCTGCCTACGCAATGTGGGGCCAATTCCAGCCGGCAAGTATTACATTGTGGATCGGCCGACCAGTGGCCTGCGAAGTGCGATCAATACGTGGATAGGCGGCCGATGGGATTGGTTTGCTCTCTATGCTCAAGACAGTAAAGTGGACGATTGGGTTTTCTGCCATGAAGTTGAGCGCGGAAATTTCCGGCTACATCCCAAAGGCCGGAGGGGAATCAGCGAAGGGTGCATAACCATCGATAGCGCCTCGGACTTTGCGGCTGTGCGCAGGACGCTTTTGGGGAGCGAAGGTACCGCTATTCCCGGATCCGTACTCAAGGCTTACGGCATCGTGAACGTGCGATGCGCAAGGGGTCTTTGATGCGCAGGCTTTTGCGTTACTTTCTTCTGGCTCTTTGGCTTATCGTGTCGACGATCGGGTTGACGCTACTTTGGATTCGTGACCCGAGTTTGTGGGCCCCCATTCCGCAGTGGGTCTGGGAGCAAGTGAACCGGCACGTAGAGATTCGCTGCTGCGAAGAGGCCGCCGACGTCGAATACCTTGTGGTTTTTACCGCTGCAGCGATGACCGTGGTTCTGGCGACCGCGCTGATCTGGATTGCCGTGCGCGGTTTGCGTCGGTGCAAGACGCCTGTCCCGTAGTTCGGTTTCGCAGGCTCCAGCGTCGCACGAGCACAGCCCAGATAAAAATCGGGGCTGTCCGGTTGTTGCTACTCGCTGATGTGATTGAATCGTACCGACCCCGGCTCGATTCCGCCGCGCCGCAGCCTGCCGTCCACATCCTCGTGGTCTGCGGCCGAGCTATCCGTCTCGGGCAAGTCCAGCCAGTTTGCAAGATCCTGCTTGGCTTGATGCAGTTCGGAAATTCCGCCATTCACGAGGGCCACGCCCTCGCCGCCGTCGAGCTTTCGGTAGGTGATCTGCGTCTTCATCGTGTCTCCTGAGTTTTGGTGGATCTGCCGTTCCACCGTAACACACGATGCATCGGTCGGCCTCAGCCGGGCGGCGAGCCGAATGGCGCTGTCACCTCCGCCATCACCCCTTCACCAGCCCCCCATCGACAATCAGATTCTGTCCCGTCACCGCCCGCGACCACGGGCTGGCGAAGAACAGCACCGCGTCGGCGAACTGTTCGGGCGTGGTGACTTCGCGCAGCGGGGTGCCGGCGGCGATCATGTCGAAGACGGCGTCGGGCGTGGCGGCCGAGGCGTCGGTGGTGCGCAGCAGGCCGCCGGACACCATGTTGACGGTGATGCCGTCCGCGCCCAGCTCGTGCGACAGGGTGCGGGTGAAAGCGAGCAGGGCGGCCTTGGCGGCGGTGTAGTCGTGGTAGGGCACGACCGGGTTCTGGACCAGGTTGGTGCCGACGTTGATGATGCGTCCGCCGCCGGCGGCGCGCATGCCGGGCAGGGCGGCCTGCGTGGTGTTCAGGGCGGCGCGCACGCTGCCTTCGAGCTGGGCGTTCATCTGCGCCCAGTCCAGCGTGTCGGCGTGGGGGCGGGCGTCGCCGTTGAACTGGAAGGCGGGCAGGGCGTTGTTGACGATGGTGTGGACCGGCTGGCCGAAATGCTCGCTGGCGCGCGCGACCATCGCGGCCACGGCGGCCGGGTCGCGCACGTCGGCCTGCACGGCCAGGGCGCGGTCCGGGGCGGACGCCGCGAGCGCCTGCGCGCGATCGGCGCTGTTCAGATAGTTGATGACGACCCGGGCGCCTTCACGCAGGAAGGCTTGGGCGATGGCGGCGCCCAGGCCGCGGCTGGCGCCGGTGACGATGACCAGTTGCTGGTCCAGGTTCAGTTGCGGGCGTTGCGATGACATGGGTAAACGGTTTCCTGCTTAGTGTTCGGAGCCGCTGTTGAGCATGCGGCTGCGGGCTTTTTCGATGTGGGCGCGCATGACGTTGCGCGCGCCGTCGGCGTCCTGGTCGCGGATCAGGGTGTAGATGTGGCGGTGTTCGTCGATGGCGGCGCGCGTGCGCTTCCAGGGTTCACTGTGCACCAGATGGCGCATGACGTTCACGGCGTGGCTGACGTCGTACTCCAGTGACTTGAGCACCTGCACGAAGCGCTGGTTGCCGGTGGCGGACGCAATCGCGCGGTGAAAGCCGTAGTCGTGATGGTGGGCGATGGCGCCGGACGCGTCGGCTTCTTCGTAGCCGGTCAGCATGCGGTCCATTTCCTGCAGATCCTCGGGGGTGCGGCGCAGCGCGGCGAGGTGGGCGCATTCGGGTTCGATCACCATGCGTAGTTCCAGGCCTTCGAGGATGTGGCCGACCCGGCGCGCGGGGTCGACCGCCGGCATGCCGCCCATCAGGTCCGGCTTGGACTTCACGTAGGTGCCCGATCCCCGGATGGAATCCACGAGCTGGTCTTCGCGCAGCCGGTCCAGCGCCTGCCGCACGACGGGGCGCGACACTTCGAATAGCGCAGCCAGTTCCAGCTCCGTGGGCAGCTTGTTGCCGGGCGCGATCTTGCCGGTGGCGATCGCGTAGAAGAGGCTTTCGTAGACGCGCTCGGCAAAGCGCTCGGCGCGGACGTAGCCCAGGCCGGACGCCACTTCCGCCAGCACGTCCAGTTCGGGACGGGGGCGGGTGGCCGCGGCCAACAGCGATTCGAGCTGCGGGTCACGCACGTTGCTCATCAGGCGCGCTCCTTGAGGATGGGGGACGGGTTGTCATCCTTCATGACTAACCCGTGGGGCGCTAAGCCCCTGAAATATTAGGGATAACCCGATCATTCAGAAAAATGTCCCGAAGCTTGGGATAAAAGCTGTCATTCCAATTGACAAGTTGCGGGGGGCTCCCGTACCTTGCCATCAAACCACAACGCCCGCGCGCACGACGCGCCGGCGGCGCAACCGGCCCAGCCGCCGGGAAGCGCCTGGAGACACGCAGATCCCCCCAACCGGCCGTTCGGCCGCTACTTTACTCCGCACATCGTGACTCAGAAGAACTTTATCGCCAACCAATGGGTGGCCGCTGCCACCGGTGAAACCATTCCCGTCCTGAACCCGTCCGATGGCAAGCCGTTCGAGGCGCTGGCCCGCTCGAACGAAGCCGACGTGGACCGCGCCGTGCAGGCCGCGCGCCAGGCCTTCGAGGGCGAGTGGGGCCAGATGGCGCCCGCCGTTCGCAGCCGCCTGCTGATGAAGATCGCGTTTGCCCTGCTGGACCGCCAGGAAGAACTGGCCCAGCTTGAATCGGCCGACACCGGCAAGCCCATCAAGCAGGCTCGCGCCGACGCCGCCGCCGTGGCGCGTTACTTCGAGTTCTACGCCGGCGCGGTCGACAAGCTGCACGGCGAGACCATTCCCTACACGCCGGGCTTCACCGTCCTGACGGTGCGCGAGCCGCACGGCGTCACCGGCCACATCGTGCCCTGGAACTACCCCCTGCAGATCTTCGGGCGTAGCGTCGGCGCGGCGCTGGCCGCGGGCAATGCCTGCGTGGTCAAGCCTGCCGAGGACGCCTGCCTGTCGCTGCTGAAGCTGGCCGAGATCGCCGCCGAGGTCGGGCTGCCCGCGGGCGCGCTGAACATCGTCACCGGCTACGGCCACGAAGCGGGCGCCGCGCTGTCCGCGCACCCCGGCATCGACCACATCTCGTTCACCGGCTCGCCGCAGACGGGCAAGATGGTGGCCCACGCCGCCGCGGAAAACCACGTGCCCGTCACGCTGGAACTGGGCGGCAAGTCGCCGCAGATCGTGTTCGACGATGCCGACCTGGACGCCGCGATGCCCGTGCTGCTGGGCGCCATCATCCAGAACGCGGGCCAGACGTGCTCGGCCGGCAGCCGCGTGCTGATCCAGCGCGGCGTGTATGAAACCGTGCTCAAGCGCCTGTCGGACGCGTTCGCGGCCACGGTGACCGGCCCGGCCGCCGCCGACCTGGACGTCGGCCCGCTGATCAACGCGCGCCAGCAGGACCGCGTGCGCGGTTTCCTGGCCGAGGCCGAAGCGCAAGGCATGAAAGTGGCCGCGCGCGGCAAGCTGAAGGACGGCACGCCGGAAGCGGGCTTCTACCAGCCGCCCGTCCTGTTCCGCGACGTGCCGCCGGATAGCCGCCTGGCGCAGGAAGAGGTCTTCGGTCCGGTGCTGGCCGCCATGGTGTTCGACACCGAGGAAGAAGCGCTGGAAATCGCCAATGGCACGCTCTATGGCCTGGTGGCCGGCGTGTGGACCCGCGACGGCGGCCGCCAGATGCGTCTTGCGCGCAAGCTGCGCGCCGGCCAGGTGTTCATCAACAACTACGGCGCGGGCGGCGGTGTGGAGCTGCCGTTCGGCGGATCGCGCCAGTCGGGCTATGGCCGCGAAAAGGGCTTCGAGGCGCTTTACGGCTTCACCTCCCTGAAGACCATCGCGATCCGCCACTGATCGCGTTACGGATCGCGGGACGGGCGGCGGCCCCGGGCAAAATATCGGTTAACGTTGATGTTTTGCTTCCGGGGCGCGCCGCCCCGCATTCAGGATCCGTATGTTCACCGGTATTGTTCAAGGCACCGCGAAGATCGCAAAGATCGCGGATCGCGAGGGCCTGCGCACGTTCACGCTGGATTTCCCCCCGGGCTTCTGCACCGACCTGGCCATCGGCGCCAGCGTATCGACGGACGGCGTGTGCCTGACCGTCACTGAAATCCTGTCGGAAAGCCAGGCCACCTTCGATGTCATGCTGCAAAGCCTGGCCATCACCACGCTGGGCCGCTACGCCGAGGGCGACCGCGCCAACGTCGAGCGCGCGGCCAAGGATGGCGCCGAGATCGGCGGCCATCCGCTGTCGGGCCACGTCGATTTCACGTCGGAAGTGCTGATGGTGAAGTCCTCCGACACCAATCGCCTGATGCGGTTCAGCATCCCCGAGGCGTTTCGCAAGTACGTGTTCGCCAAGGGCTACATCGCCATCAACGGCGCCAGCCTCACCGTGTCGGAAGTGAACCGGACCGAAGGCTGGTTCGAGGTCTGGCTGATCCCCGAGACGCGCCGCATGACGGTCTTCGAGGACAAGCAGGTGGGCGACACGGTCAATATCGAGATCGAGCGCAGCACCCAGGTCATCGTCGACACCGTGCGCGAGACCGTCCAGGAAAGCCTGGGCAAGCTGCAGCCGCTGCTTGAGGCGATCCTGAAGGAAAAGGGGTTGACGCTGGAAGACTTCGTCAGCCCGCAGGGCAAGCTGAAGTAATCCGGCCGCCCGGCCGCCCGGCGGGCCGCTGCCGACCCGCCAGACCGCGTCGCCCTCACTTCGCCGCGAACGGCTGCCCCTGCGGCCGCACCCGCATGCCCGGCGCCAGTCGGGTCCAGGGCAGGTCCGCCGGGTCGGCCTGCATCGGGCCGGGCGCCTTGGCGACCAACACTTCGTGCGCGATGGGCTGGAAATCGGCGCGGAAGTGCACCGAGCTTTTCACCACCAGCATCCTCATCTCCTCGGGCTGCACGCCGCCGACGCGGAACAGGTTGCGGTCCAGCATCTGCGCCTTCCCGGCGCTGACCACGACGCGCACGCCGCCGATGCGCAGCGTGGCGACCGCGCCCAGGTCCACGTCCATGCCGTTCATCATCGGCCCGTCAAAACGCAGCTTGCCGTCTGACAGCGCCTCGACCTCGAATTCGCCTTCGAACGGCGCATCGCCCGCCACGCCGGATTGTCCGCCCAGGCTGAGCCTGACGGTGGCGCCAACGCCTGCGTTCGTCGCCTGGCGCACCGCCTCGGGGTCATAAAGCAGCCCCAACGCCGCGTTCTGCGCGTCGGCCTGCACCAGCGCGCGCAGCATGCCCGTCGTGTTCGCGTCGCCGCCCGCGCCGGGATTGTCCTGCGTGTCCGCGATGACCACGGGCCGCGTGGCGCTGGCGGCCAGGGCCTGCGCGCGCCGCACGGCTTCGGCCGGCTCCAGGAAATCGGGCGACCATTCGGGCTCCAGCGCCTGCACGCGGGCGTACAGCGATTCCACCGCCTGTGTCACTGCCGCGGCGTCCGTGCCGTAGGCCCACACCACCGGCCCGCACTCCGGAAAATCCGCCGCCGGAAAGCCCGGCGCGAACGAGATCGACGCGATCCCGGGCGCCTGTTCCAGTTCCGCCAGCAGTTCGTACACGCCCTGCGAGGGTTGGAGCATGGTGCACATGCCGTTGATCGGAATCAGGAAGGGCAGCCGGCGTTCGCTGCGCGTCCATTGCTCGCCGGCCTGGATGCGGGCGGCCAGCAGGCGCGCGGCCCGCTCGCCGGTGTCGGCCATGTCCACGTGCGGATAGGTGCGGAACGCGACCAGTCCGTCCGCCATCTGCAGCATGCGCGCGGTGACGTTCGCGTGCAGGTCAAGGCTGGCGACCACCGGCACGTCCGGCCCCACGATCTCGCGCACGCGGGCCAGGAGCTCGCCTTCGCCGTCGTCCAGATGCTCGGTGACCATCGCGCCGTGCAGGTCCAGGTAGATGGCGTCAAAGCCGCCCGCCCGGACCGCGTCCAGGATCTCGCCGGCGATGCGCTCGTAGGCGTCCTGCGTCACATGGGCCGACGGACTCGCGCCGGCCCAGATCACGGTCTTGACGGTGTGGCCTTCGGCCGCCACGGCATTGATGAAGCCGCCCGCCGGAATGTTGACCTCGCGCAGCCCCAGCACGTCCGCACCGCGCACCATCGCGGGAAAGCCCTCGCCGCGGACGAAGTTCTCGTAGCCCGCCTTGGACGGCGCGAAGGTGTTGGTTTCGTGCTGGAAGCCTGCAACCAGGATGTGCATTTTCGTTTTCCTCGCCGATGGGGCGTGAATTCAAGGGTCCGGGAATTATTGGGGGCGGCGCAGCCTTCAGCAATACCGCCAGTGCCGCATAGGTCCTCCCATGGCCGCCCACGCCCGTTATCGCGGGAAATCCCTGATCAATCCTGCGTTGCACGCCGCGAAGTTGCTCGCTTAGAATATTTTTATGAACTACGTAGGTATTGCTAATCAATACTTAAAAGTTGACCCGTGATGGCGCATCGAACCGGATGCGCCATGTCGCGCCCGCCGCTCAGGCGCATCAAATTTGCAGGGAAGTCATGCGGATAGACGAATACGAAAAGCTGGATGGGTTGGACCTGGCGGCGCTGCTTGCGCGCAGGCAGGCGACGCCGGCGGAACTGATGGAATGCGCGCTGCAGTTGGCCGAGGAACGCGGCTCGCCGCTGAACGCGCTGACCTACGCGCAGCCCGACACCGGCCGCCGCCTGGCGGAACGATGGAACGAACGCGGCCTGTTCCGCGGCATTCCTTTCTTGCTGAAGGATTCGGGCCTGCCCAGCCGGCGCTTTCCGTCCAGCCTGGGCTCGGCGTTGTTCGACGACACCGAGTATGGGTTCGACGCGACGCTGGCCGAGCGTTTCGAGGCGCTGGGGCTGATCCCCTTCGCCCGCACCACCGTCTCTGAACTGTGCATGGGACCGTCCACGGAAGCGCGCCGCAACGGCGGACCCACGCTGAATCCGCGCGCGCTCGACCGGTCGGTGGGCGGTTCGAGCGGCGGCGCGGCGGCCGCGGTGGCGGCGGGCATCGTGCCGGTGGCCCATGGCAGCGACGGCGGCGGTTCGATCCGCATTCCGGCGGCTTGCTGCGGCGTGTTCGGACTCAAGCCCAGCCGCGGGCGCGTGCCCATGGGGCCGGCGCGTGGCGAAGGGTGGGGCGGCATGGCCTGCGAAGGCGTGCTGACCCGCAGCGTGCGCGATACCGCGGCCGCCATGGATGGCATCGGCGGCTACGCCCCGGGCGCGCCCTACGCCGCGCCGCCCGCGCCGGGTTCCTATCTGGATTCGGTGCGCGAGCAGCGCCGCGAGCCGCTGCGCATCGCGTTGTGGCGACAGGCCTGGAATGGCATTCCCATTGCCCCGGAATGCCTTGCCGCCGTCGAGCGGACGGCCCGCCTGTGCCAGGAACTGGGGCACGAGGTCGTGGAAGCGCCGTTGCCCGACCTGGACTATTCCGGATTCGTCCGCGCCCATGGCACGGTGCTGGCCACCAATATCGTGCTGGCCGTGCAGGCCAGGCTGGCCATCCGCGGCCGCACCTTGCGCGACGACGACCTGGAACCGGTCATCCGCGATGGCCTGTCGGTCGGACGCGAGTTGTCTTCCACGCAATACGTGGATTCGATCAACCGCTTCCACGCGATCGGACGCGCCATCGAGTCGGCCATGACCGGCTTCGACCTGGTGCTGACGCCCACGCTGGCGCAACTGCCCGCCAAGCTGGGCGACCTGGCGCTGGAAGGGGAGTTCTGGGCGTTCCGCGAAAAGGTGTCGCGCTACGCGACCTTTCTGGCGGTGATCAATGCGTCGGGCCAGCCGGCAGCCAGCCTGCCGCTTGACTGGACGGAATCGGGAGTGCCTGTGGCAAGCCAGTTGATCGGGCACTTCGGGCGCGAGGACCAGGTCCTGCGCATGGCAGCCGAGCTGGAGCGGGCCGCTCCGTGGGCGGGGCGGCAGATCTTGCTGCCCTGATCGGCATCGCGGTCCGCCGGCACGATCCGGCGGCGCCGTACCAAATCACACAAGGGGAAGAAATGAAACGATCCTTTATGTTTTCCGCAGCCATGTTCCTGGCCGTGGCGGGCCCGCTGGCTGCGGCGCCCACCGCCAGCCAGGCCGAGACCTCCGCCAAGTTCGTGATGCATGCGCCGCTGCGCGTGCTGGACCCGATCCTGACCTCGGCCTACGTAACGCGCAACCACGGCTATCTGGTGTACGACACGCTGTTCTCCATGGATGCCGCGGGCCGTCCGCAGCCGCAGATGGTGGAGTCGTGGAAGGTATCTGAAGACGGCATGGCCTATACCTTCAAGTTGCGTCCGGGGCTGGTCTTCCACGACGGCGCGCCGGTGACGGCCGACGACGTGGTCGCGTCCCTGCAGCGCTGGGAGGCCGGCGATGCCACGATCGGCAATCGGCTCAAGAACGCCACGGCGGAGCTGGCCGCGTCGGGCGCGGACACCTTCACGCTGAAGCTCAAGACCCCTTATGGCCTGGTGCTGGAGTCGCTGGCAAAGGAAAGCTCGCCGGTGCCTTTCATCATGCCCAAGCGCATCGCCTCCGCGCCCGCCTCCCAGGCAATTACCGAAACCGTGGGATCGGGCCCGTATCGATTCGTGCAGGCTGACTTCCAGGCTGGGGTAAAGGCCACCTATGTGAAGTTCTCCGGCTACGTGCCGCGCAAGGAACCCGCAAGCGCGTTCGCGGGCGGCAAGGTCGCCAAGGTCGACCGGCTGGAGTTGGTGAACATCCCGGATAGCCAGACAGCGGTGAACGCCCTGCGTAACGGCGAGATCGACTTCCTGGAGGATGTGCCGCCCGACCTGATGCCGCAGTTGAAGGACGCCAAGGGCATCGCGTTGAAGTCCTATGGCAAGAACTCCAACATGTTCACCCTGAGGATGAATTGGCTGCAGGCGCCGTTCAATAACGTGAAGGTGCGGCGGGCGGCGCTGGCGGCCCTGTACCAGCAGGATTACCTGGATGCGCAGATCGGTGACCCCGAGGTCTACCAGGTGTGCGGCGCGGTCCTGACCTGCGTGTCGCCCTATGCGTCCGAGGCAGGCGCCACGCAGATCAAGGCGCCGGACCTGGCGCATGCCCGCAAGCTGCTGAAGGAAAGCGGTTACGCCGGCGAAAAGGTCGTGGTGCTGCATCCGACCGACCTGCCCATCTTCGCCAACATCGCGCCCGTCACGGCGCAGGCCCTGCGCAGCATCGGCATGAACGTCGAGATCCAGTCGATGGACTGGGCCACGCTGCTCAGCCGCCGCAGCAAAAAGGAGGGCGTGGACGATGGCGGCTGGAGCATCTTCCAGTCCAACATGTCCAGCCTGGACCTGATCTCGGCCGTGGGCAATCCCAACCTGGACGGGCGCGCCGGCACCACCTATCCCGGCTGGACCCACGACGAGGTCATGGACTCCCTGCGCAACCGCTTCGCCGCCGCCCGCAGCGAGGACGAGCGCCGCGAACTGGCCCTGGCGATCCAGCGCCGCAACTACGAGCAGGTGATGTATGTGCCGCTGGGCGGGTATTCCAAGTTCAAGGGATACAACGCCAAGTTCGCCGATCTGGTCGACGCGCCGATTCCGCTCTTCTGGACCTCGCCCAAGTAGCGCAAGGGGATCTCCATCATGCTCAACCTGATCTTCAAGCGCGTGCTGGCCGCCATCCCCGTGATGCTGGTGGTGGCCACCGTGGTGTTCCTGCTGTTGCGGCTGGCGCCGGGCGACCCCGCCCGCGTCATCGCCGGCGACATGGCCAGCGAGCAGGCCGTGGCGGAGGTCCGCGCCGAAATGGGCCTGGATCGACCGCTGCCCACGCAGTACCTGCTGGCCATGGGCGCATTGCTCAAGGGCGACCTGGGTTCCTCGATCATTTCCAAGGACCCGGTGGCGACCCTGATCGGCCAGCGGCTGGGCCCGACGATGGCGCTGGCGATCTGCGCGATCCTGCTGACCATCTGCGCCGCGATTCCGCTGGGGGTCTTCTCGGCGTGGTGGCACAAGGGCCTGTTCGACCGCATCACCCTGGCGTTGACGGTGCTGGCGTTCTCGGTGCCGGCGTTCGTGGTCGGCTATCTGCTGATCCTGGTGTTTTCGGTGAAGCTCAATTGGCTGCCGGTGCAAGGCTACGCGGAGCTGGCCTCGGGCTTTGGCACGTTTCTGTACCACATGGCCCTGCCGACCATCACGCTGGCGACGGTGTTCGTGGCGCTGATCACCCGCATTACGCGGGGCAGCATGCTGGAAGTGCTGGGCGAGGACTTCGTGCGCACGGCGCGCGCCAAGGGGGTGCCCGAACGCTATGTCCTGTACCGCCACGCCTTGCGCAACGCCGCGGTGCCCATCGTGACCGTCATCGGCCTGGCGCTCACCACGCTCATCAGCGGCGTGGTCGTCACCGAAACCATCTTCAACATTCCGGGCGTCGGGCGCCTGATCGTCGACGCCGTGCTGGCGCGCGACTATCCGGTGGTGCAGGGCACGATCCTGTTCTTTTCGTTCGTGTATGTCTTCATCAACCTGGCGATCGACCTGCTTTATGTGGTCCTCGATCCGCGCATCCGCTATTGAGGCCGGACATGAACACAACCGTTTTGGACCGACCCCGCTCGTTCTGGCCCGCGCTGACGCGCGATCCGCTGATGTTCACCGGCCTCGCGCTGCTGGTGGCCCTGGTAGGGCTGGCGATGCTGGCGCCCCTCATCACCTGGCACGATCCGGCCACGCTGGCTCCCCGGATGCGGCTCAAGCCGGTCAGCCTGGAATACCTGCTGGGCACCGATTCGCTGGGCCGCGACCTGTTCTCGCGCGTGCTGTACGGCGGACGCCTGTCGATCACGCTGGCCGCCCTGGTCAGCGTGATCTCGGTGTGCGCCGGTCTGTTGCTCGGCCTGCTGGCAGGCTACTTCCGCAGGCTCGACGCGGTGGTCATGCGCATCATCGACGGCATCATGGCCATTCCCGGCCTGCTGCTGGCCATTGCCATGGTGGCCCTGGGCGGGGCGACCATCCCGACCATGGTGACGGCCATCGCCATTCCGGAGATTCCGCGCGTGGCCCGGCTGGTGCGCAGCGTGGTGCTGTCGGTGCGCGAGGAGCCCTATGTCGAAGCCTCGCTTGGCATGGGCACCCCGACATGGCGCGTGCTGTGGCGCCACGTCCTGCCCAGCACGATCAATCCGCTGGTGGTGCAGGCCACGTTCATTTGCGCCTCGGCCATCCTGATCGAAGCCGTGCTGGGATTTCTGGGACTGGGCTTTCCGCCCGAGATCCCCAGCCTGGGCAGCATCATTTCCGAGGGTCGCGCGTTCTTCCAGCGCGCGCCGTGGATCGTCCTGTTTCCGGGTGTCTTCCTGGCGCTGCTGATCCTGTCCGTGAACCTGTTCGGCGACGCGCTGCGCGACCGCCTGGACCCGCGCATGGCGCGCCAACGCAAGGGCTGAAGCCGATGTCTTCCACACCCATCCTGGAAATCCGCGACCTGAAGGTCAGACTGCCCGGCGCCGGCGACCGGCGGTATGCCGCCGAGGGCATCGCGCTTACCGTCAACCCGCGCGAAATCGTATGCATCGTCGGCGAATCCGGCTCTGGCAAATCCGTCACGGCCAGCGCCGTCATGGGCCTGCTGCCCAAGAACGCGCTGACGCTCGAAAGTGGCCAGATCCTCCTGTCCGGCCGGGACATCACGCACGCCTCCCTGGCCGAACTGCGCGCCCTGCGGGGCGACCGGATGGCAATGATCTTCCAGGAGCCGATGACGGCCCTGAACCCGCTGATGCAGGTGGGCGACCAGATCGCCGAGATCTTCCAGTTCCATGGTCCGTCGCTGTCGCGCCGGGACGTCGACCAGCGCGTGCTGGCCCTGCTGGCCGACATGCGGCTGCCTTCGCCCGAAACGCTGCGCCACGCCTTTCCGCACCAGTTGTCGGGGGGGCAGCGCCAGCGCGTGATGATCGCCATGGCGCTGGCGATGGAGCCGGCGCTGATCATTGCCGACGAACCGACCACCGCCCTGGACGTGACGTCCCAGGCCCAGGTGCTGCGCCTGCTGCACGGCCTGCGCGAGCGCCACGACACCGGCATCCTGTTCATCACGCACGACTTCGACGTGGTGGCCGAGATCGCGGACCGGGTGATCGTGATGCAGCACGGCCGCATCGTCGAAACCGGCGCCGCCGACGAGGTGCTGGCCAATCCCCAGCATCCCTATACCCGCAAGCTGATCGACGCCGTGCCCCGGGGGCAGTTCGGCGCCGGCGCGCCCCTGCCCGACGGCGACCCCGTCATGTCGGTCGAGAACCTGGGCATGCGCTTCGTGACGTCCAGCCTGTTGCGCGCCAAACGCCGCGAGGTCAACGCGCTGGACGGCGTCTCGCTGTCGCTGGCCCGTGGCGAAACGCTGGGCATCGTCGGCGAATCGGGGTCGGGCAAGACCACGCTGGGGCGTTGCCTGGCGCACTTCGCGCGCCCCACGTCCGGGCGCATCGTCATGAACGGCGAAGATGTGTCGCACCTGTCCCGCGCGGCCTGGCGGCAGTGGTGCAAACGCATCCAGATGGTGTTCCAGGACCCTTACCGCTCGTTCAATCCGCGTCTGACCATCGAAGCGACGCTCTCGGAGGGACCGCTGAACTACGGCGAGGATCCGGCGCGCGTGCAGGCGCGGATGCGCGACATGCTGGCGCTGGTCAGCATCGACGACAGCGCGCTCCAGCGATACCCGCACGAATTCTCCGGGGGCCAGCGCCAGCGGATTTCGATCGCGCGGGCGCTGATGATGGAGCCCGAGATCCTGATTGCCGACGAGGCGGTGTCGGCGCTGGACGTGTCGGTGCAGGCCCAGATCCTGGATCTGCTGGAACGGATCCGCGCGCAGCTGAACCTGAGCATGATCTTCATCACCCACGACCTGCGCGTGGCGGCCAGGCTGTGCCATCGCATTGCGGTGATGCAGCGCGGCCGCGTCATGGAGATCGGCCCCGCCGAACAGATCTTCACGCGGCCGGACAGCGCCTATACCCAGGAACTGCTGGCCGCCATCCCCGGCAAGGAAGGGCTGGGCAGCCGCTGCGCGCCCGGGCTGGCCCTGGCCGGCGCTTGAAGGAGACGCCGATGACACGCGTTGCCTTATTGAGCCGGTCGGCCAATCTTTCCTACTTCCAGCCCCTGTTGCAGGGCCTGGCGCCCGAGCTGGACGTTGCCGTCTGGCCCGACCCGCGCAGCCTGCAGGCCGACGTGGCGGTGTGCTGGAATCCGCCCGAGGGCGTGTACGACGACATGCCCAACCTGAAACTGATCCACAGCATCGCCGCCGGCGTGGACAACCTGCTGGACGGCCAGCGCACGCGCGGGCTGCCGGTCTGCCGCGTGGTGGATCCGCAACTGGCGCAGGGGATGCTGCAGTACGTGCTGTGGTGCGTGCTGACGTTCCATCGCAGACTGGATCTGGCGCTGTCCAACCAGCGCGCCGCGCGCTGGCACCGTCCCGCGCAGACACCCGCTTCGCAATGCCGGGTCGGCCTGATGGGCCTGGGCGAGCTGGGCGGCGCCATCGCCGCCGTGCTGCCGGGGCTGGGCTATGCCGTCAATGGGTGGTCGCGCACGCCCCGGCAGATCGAGGGCGTGCGCGTCTATGCGGGCGAGGGCGCGTTCGAGGCGTTTCTTGCCAACACCGACATATTGGTGTGCCTGGTGCCGCTGACCCGCGCCACCCGCGGCATCCTGAACCGGCGCACGTTCGACGCCCTGCCGCAAGGCGCGGCGGTGGTCAATTGCGGCCGCGGCGAACACCTGGTCGAGGCGGACCTGATCGACGCGCTGGCCCGCGGGCAATTGCGCGGGGCGGTCCTGGACGTGTTTGCCAAGGAGCCGCTGGATTCGGCCAATCCGCTGTGGTCCACGCCCGGCGTGATCGTGACCCCGCACATGGCCACCATGCCGGCGCCCGCCACCGTGGCCGAGCAGGTCGTGGCCAATATCCGCCGCCTCGGGCAGGGCGAAGCCCTGGCCAACGCGGTGGACCTGACGCGCGGCTACTGACTCCGACAGTCCATCAGCCCATCAGCCCATCAGCCCATCAGCCCATCAGCCCAGCCCGTTATCCGATTGCCAACCCTAGACGAGAAACTTCCATGTATTTTGATGACCCCGCGTTCACCATTCCGACCGGCGCGCCCGCGCCCCTGGACCCGCAGATCGCAGAATTCCTGAAGCGCATGGCGGCGGACGCTTCCCAGTATCCGCGCCGCGACACCCTGTCCATCGAGCAGGGCCGCGCCAACGCCGAGAAGGTGCGGCTGCCGTGGGCCCAGGGCGGTCCCGCCATGGCGCGCACCGATGAGCGCCAAGTCACGACGCGGCACGGCCAGGTGCGCGTGCGCGTCTATTACCCGGCGCAGCGCCGGCTGCCGGGCGCCTTCATGTACATCCACGGCGGCGGCTTCGTGCTGTTCAGCATCGACACGCATGACCGCGTGATGCGCGAGTACGCCGAGCGGGCCGGGATCGTGGTCGTCGGCGTGGACTACACCCGCGCGCCGGAAGCCAAGTTTCCCCAGCCGCTGGAGGAGTGCGTGGACGTGCTGCGCTGGATCGCCGCGTCGGCATCCGACCTGGACATCGACGCGGGCCAGCTCTTCGTGGGCGGCGATTCCGCCGGCGCCAATCTGTCCATGGGCACGGCGCTGACGCTGCGCGACGAGGGCACCCCGCTCATCAAGGGGCTGGTGCTGAACTACGGCGGCTTCGGCAGCAACCTGTTCCGCAATTCCGTCGTCCGCTACGGCGCGGGGGAATATGGGCTGTCGCTGCACATGATGATCTGGTTCCGCGGCATGCATATCCGCCACGGCAAGGACTTCTTCGATCCCCGGGTGGATATCCTGCGCGCCGACCTGACGGGCCTGCCGCCGGCGTGGCTGGTGGTGACCGAATGCGATCCGCTGCACGACGACAGCATCGAGCTGGAGCGCAAGCTGCGCGAAGCCGGCGTGGACGTCGCGTCCAAGGTCTACCCCGGCACCGCGCATAGCTTCCTGGAGGCCGTATCGATCGCGGCGGTGGCCGGCGAGGCGTTCGACGACACGGCGAGCTGGCTGCACGCCAAGGCCTAGGAGCGCGCGATGTATACCCCGCCGGCCTATGCCGAAACCGATATCGGCGTGCTGCACGCGTTCATCCGTGCGCACAGTTTCGCCACCCTGGTGACCGTGGGCGCGGAAGGCGCGAATGCCACGCATCTGCCGTTCCTGCTGCGCGACGACGGCGGGCGGGGCGTCCTGGTCACCCACCTGGCCCGCGCCAACCCGCAATGGCGGGACTTGCAGGGCGGCGCGCAGGCGCTGGTGCTGTTCCAGGGACCGCACGCATTCATTTCGCCCAGCTGGTACGTCAATCGCCAGACGTTTCCCACCTGGAACTACACGGCGGTCCATGTGCGCGGCGCGCCGCGCCTGATCGAGGCGCCCGAGGCCATCCGCGCGGTGCTCTCCGAGACGGTCGCGCGCTACGACGCGCCGCTGGGCGGCGAGTGGACCTTCCCGTCCATGCCCGAATCCCTGACGGCGCCGCGCCTGCAGGCGATCGCGGCGCTGGAGATCCCCATCGGCACGCTGGAAGGAAAGATGAAGCTGAATCAGGACAAATCGGTGGCCGACCGCCTCGGGGTGATACGCGAACTGGAGCGCCTGGGCGACACTGGCAGTCTGGCCATTGCCCGACTGATCCGTGCCCAGCCTGATCTGGCGGCGCAGGCGGCCGGCCCAGCCTGACCACAACCGGAGTCCCTCATGATTCATGATGCAAACGAAGCGCGCGTGCGCGACGAACTGGCCGCGCTGTACCGCCTTGTCGCCCACTTCCGCATGACCGACCTGATCGACACCCACATCAGTGCGCGGGTGCCGGGCACGGATAACCATTTCCTGATCAACCGCTACGGCGTGCTGTTCCATGAAATGCGTCCGCAGGATCTGGTGAAGATCGACCTGGAGGGCAATCCGGTCGATCCCGGCGACGCCGAAAGCCAGATGGTCAATGCGGCGGGGTTCACCATTCATTCGGCGGTGCATGCCGCGCGCCATGACCTGGCCTGCGTGGTGCATACGCACACGGCCGATGGCATTGCGGTGGCATGCCAGCGCGACGGCCTGTTGCCGATTACGCAGCATGCGCTGCGCTTTTACAAGCGGCTGGGCTATCACGACTACCAGGGCATCGCGCTGGATCTGGAAGAGCGTGAAAGCCTGGTCGCCAGCCTTGGGCCCCACAAGGCCATGATCCTGCGCAACCACGGCCTGCTCGCGGCCGGTTCGTCGGTGGCGGAGGCCTTCGTCAACATCTATTACCTGGAGCGCGCCTGCCAGGCGCAGGTCAAGGCGCAATCGACCGGCGCGCCCCTGGTGTTCCCGTCGGAGGCGGTGTGCGAGCGCACCGCGAGCCAGTACGAACGGCCGACCGCCCCGATCTACACGCAGCGGGTATGGACCGCGGCCCGGCGCCTGCTGGAGCCGGACTTGGAGACGGTCGAATGAAAGACGGCCTGGCCAACCTGGACGGGCGGGCCGGCGTTCAGGACAAGCCGACCTTGCCGCTCAGGCCGCGCGCCGCGGTCAGCAGCAGCGGCGAATAGCGCCGCGCGAATTCCGCCGGCGTGGCCCATTCGGACACCAGCCCCGCGATCTGAATTGCCGCCACCGGGCGATGGCGATGGTCCAGGATGGCGGCGGCCAGGTTCAGTTCGCCGAGCATGCTTTCCTCGATGGCAATGGCATACCCGTCCTGGCGCGCCTGCTCGACCAGGGCGCGGATACGGTCCGGATCGTTGTCGGTCTTGGGCGTGGTCGGGATGGCGGCAAGCGGCATCTGCGCCGACCGGGCCAGGATGTCTTCGACCTCTTCGGCGGGCAGGTGGGACATGATGGCGCGCCCGCCGGCCGTTTGCACCATCGGCAAGGCGCGGCCGGCCAGCGTGCTGCTGAAGGTCTGGCGCTTGGTCTGGCGGCGCAGCGCAAAAATGATGTAGAGGTCGTCGAACAGGCTCAGCTCGACGCGTTCGTTGGTTTCGCGCTGCATTTCGGCGATGAGCGGGGTGGCGCGTTCAAGCAGCGGCACGCTGCGCATGTAGTCGAAGCTGCGCTGCAGGATCTTCTTGCCGGGCGTGTAGCCCTTGCCGCCCGCGCCGCGTTCCAGGTAGCCCAGCGTGACCAGGGTGTGCGTCATGCGCTGCGTGGTGCTGCGGTCGAATCCCGTAATCTCCATGAGTTCATTCATGCTCATGGTCGACGGGCGCTGGGCGAAGGCTTCGAGCAGCTCGAAGCCTTTGGCCAGGGATTGAACGAACAGGGGGTCGGGACGGCTCATGGATATCGCTTCCAGGGCGATGGGTCGCCCGCTCAGATAGGAACCCAGGGATTTTATAAAGGTTCTTAAGTATTTCCTATAGATACTTGTGTGCTTACCGGCGAGACCGTGCGCGGCAGGCCGATTGGCATAGAATGCCCTACATCAGCGGCCATACCGAGGTCATCATGTCGGTCACATCCGATATCAAGATTCGCCCCCTCGAGCGCGGCGACCTGCACTTCGTGCACAAGATCAACAATAACGACGTCATCATGCGCTACTGGTTCGAAGAGCCCTACGAGGCCTATGACGAACTGGTCGCCCTGTACGACCGCCATCTGCATGACCAGAACGAGCGGCGCTTCATCATCGAGCACGACACCGGGCAGCCCGCGGGGCTGGTCGAACTGGTGGAGATCGATTACATCCACCGCCGCGCCGAATTCCAGATCATCATCGCGCCCAGCTACCAGGGCAGGGGCTACGCCAAGGCCGCGACCCGCATTGCCGTGGGCTATGCGTTTCGCGTGCTGAACCTGCACAAGGTGTATCTGGTGGTCGACAAGGACAATACCGCGGCCGTGCACGTCTACGAGCGCTGCGGTTTCCAGATCGAAGGCCTGCTGAAGGAAGAGTTCTTTTCCAACGGCGCGTACCGCGACGCCTACCGGATGGCGCTGCTGCAGCACGAGCATTTGCGCGACGTCGGGCCGGGCGCGCCGGATGCGCCCGTGCTGCGCGACTGGCCGCAGGAAGAGCAGGCGGGCTGACGCCCGCCGCCCGCTCAGGGCTTGAAGAACGCCGTGGGCGTCATCAGGCGGTTTTCCTGGCTGATCAGGTATCCGGCGTCCGCGCTCTTGGTCAGGTAGGTGGCCCAGTCCGGGTCCTTCTGCAACGCCTGGCGCTTGGCTTCGCGGTCGGCGGCGCTGTCATAGACCCAGATGTGCATGTAGGTGTTGACGTTGCCCGTCTCGGTCTGCATGTAGGCGAGCGGCTTGCCCAGATGGCGGCTCTGCACCTCGTAGCCGTGCTCGGCGTAGAGCGCCAGGTGCTTCTTGATGGTGCCGGCGCGGCAAGTGTAGGTACGTACGTCGTAAAGCATGGTGCATCCTCGATGAATGTTGCGTAAAAGCCTGCTAGTCGGCCGTGGCGCCGGACTGCTTGACCAGCGCGCTCCAGCGTTTGACTTCGTTGTTCACGTATTGCTGGAAGGCGGCATGGCCGTCGCCCACGGGATCGGCGCCCAGGCCCTTGAGCTTGTCCTGCACCGCGGGGTCCGCGACGCCGTCGGTGATGGCCTTGGACAACTTTTCGACCACCGGCGCGGGCGTGGCCGCGGGGACGAACAGGCCAAACCAGGAGCGCGCGTTCATGGCCGTGTAGGGCGTTTCGGAAAACGCGGGCACGTCGGGCAGGGCGGCGTGGCGCTGCGTGCCGGTGACGGCGATGGGCGTGAGGCGGCCCGCCTGCACCTGCGACAGCACTTCGGGCAGGTTGGCGAACATGATCTGCACCTGGCCGCCCATCAGGTCATTGAGCGCCTGCGCGCCGCCCTTGTACGGCACGTGCGTCATCTGCGCGTCCGCCAGCGAATTGAATTGCGCGCCGGCCAGGTGCGACGCGGTGCCGGTGCCGCCGGACGCATAGTTGACGCGGTTGCCGTTGGCCTTGGCGTAGGCGGCCAGCTCCTGCGGCGTCTTGGCCGGCACCGAGGGGTTCACCACCAGCAGCAGGGGCACCGACGCCAGGTTGGACAGGCCCGCGAAGTCGCGCGTCAGGTTGTAGTCCAGCTTGTGGTAAAGCGTGGCGTTGATGGCATGGCTGGAGGTGGCCATCAGCAAGGTGTAGCCGTCGGGCTCGGCGCGCGCGGCCATGACGGCGCCGATATTGCCGTTGGCGCCCGCCTTGTTTTCCACCACCACGGGCTGCCCCAGGCGGGTGGACATGGATTGCGCGACGGTGCGTGCGATCACGTCGGTGGCGCCGCCGGCCGCGAAGGGCACGATGATGCGCAGGGGGCGGTCGGGGTAATCCGCCGCGGCGGGCGTGGCCACCGCGCCCAGCGAGGCGGCGGCCAGCATGGCGGCGCCGGCGAGGCGCCGCGCGCGGGTCAGGGAATTCGTCATGTCTCTCTCCAGTGTTGGATTTTTTTATGGGGGTGCCGGACCGGCGTGCGTCAGGTCCTGGCGGCGCGCGCCTTGTCGCGCAGGCTCGTCAGGGTGGCCCGGGGCGTGATCACCTCGGGGTCCAGACTGAGTTCGATGAGATAAGGGGAGCCGCTGTCCAGCGCACGCGCCAGGGCCGGGGCGAAGTCCTCATGGCTGGCCACGCGTTCGGCGGTCAGGCCGAACGACTGCGCGTACGCCACGAAATCGGGGTTGCACAGGTCCGTGCCGATGGTGCGGCCGGGGTAATGGATCTCCTGGTGCATGCGGATCGTGCCGTACATGCCGTTGTTGAACACAACGAATACGATTCCCAGCCGATGCTGTTTCACGGTGGCCAGTTCCTGCGAGGTCATCAGGAAGCAGCCGTCGCCGGCCAGGCAGATCACCTGGCGGTCGGGGTGGCGCAGCTTGGCCGCAATGGCCGCCGGCACGCCGTAACCCATGGCGCCGCTGGTGGGCGCAAGCTGGGTGCGGGGCTGGCTGAAGCGGTAGTAGCGATGCGCCCAGGCGCTGTAGTTGCCCGCGCCATTGGTCAGGATCGCGTTGGGTTCCAGCGTGTCGCGCAGCGTCAGCATGACGCGCGCGGGGTCCAGCCGCGCCGTCGAGGCGGGCGGTTCCGTGTAGCGCAGGTAGTTGTCGCGCAGGCCGCTCGCCCAGCCGCGCCAGGGCGCCGCATCCAGGGGCTCCAGTTCCGCGGACATGCGGGCGAAGGCGTCCATGCCCGACTGGATCTTGAGCGCCGGCTGGTAGACGCGGCCCAGTTCTTCCGCGCTGGCCAGCACATGGATCAGCGTCTGGGAGGGCACCGGCGATTGCAGCAGCGTGTAGCCGCCCGTCACCATCTCTCCCAGCCGCGCGCCCACGGCCAGGATGACGTCGGCGCTGCGCACCGCCTCGGCCAGTGCCGGGTTCACGCCGATGCCGACTTCGCCCACGTACTGCGCGTGGCGGTTGTCGAACAGGTCCTGGCGGCGGAACGAGGCCGCCACCGGCAGACCGTTCAGGGTGGCAAAGCGGGTCAGGTTCGCCAGCCCCGCGTCGGTCCACCCGGAGCCGCCCACGATCATGAGGGGGCGCTGCGCGCCGGCCAGCAGCGCGCGCATGTCGGCCAGCGCCTCGGGCGCCGGGTAGGCCTGCGGCACCTGGATCGACCCGCAGGGCAGGGCCGGGGCCACGTCGGTCAGCATGTCCTCGGGCAGCGCCAGGACGACCGGGCCGGGGCGGCCGGAGGTCGCGACGGAAAACGCGCGGTTCATGTATTCGGTGACGCGCGCGGGGCTGTCGATCTGCGCCACCCACTTGGTGAACTGGCCGAACATGCGGCGGTAGTCGATCTCCTGGAACGCCTCGCGCTCGACCATGTCGCTGCCGACCTGCCCGACCAGCACGATGAGCGGCGTGGAGTCCTGGAACGCGGTCTGCACGCCGATGCTGGCGTTGGTGGCGCCGGGGCCGCGCGTGACCATGCAGATGCCCGGGCGGCCGGTCAGTTTGCCGTGCGCCTCGGCCATGAAGGCGGCCGCGCCTTCATGGCGGCAGGACACCAGGCGGATCCGGTCGCCCGCCGTGTACAGGGCGTCCAATACGTCCAGGTAGCTTTCGCCGGGGACACCGAAAACCGTATCCACGCCGTGTTCCAGCAAGGCCCGCACCACATGCTGGCCGCCCGTCATCAAAGTTGAAGTGTCGTTCATCGCCGTTTCAGTTCATCGCCGTTTCAATCAGGCCGCAGCGCGGCGGGTTGAGTCTGGATGAACTGTACGCAGCCCCGGCCGGGGCGCGTTAGGACAGATCAGAGCTTGTTTTGCACTTTTTTGCGGCCCGGCCCGGGGTGGCCGGCAGCGTGGCCGCCGACGAGGACGTCATTCGACGGGGCGGTAGTACTTCTTGCGAAAGTCGCCCGGCGGGCAGCCGGTATGCTTTTTGAAGAAGCGGGCGAAGTACGCGGGGTCTTCGATGTTCAGCTGGAATCCGATCTCGGCGATGCTCAGATCGGTATTGCACAGGAGCCGCTTGGCTTCCAGCGCGATGCGTTCCTGGACGAGCCGGCTGGCGGTGCGCCCCACGTTGCGCTTGACGGCGTCGTTGAGCTGGCGTTCGCTGACGCACAGGGCATCGGCGTACTGGCGGATGGCGGTGAAGTCCAGGTAGTGCTCTTCGATCAGCATGGTGAACCGCTTGGCCAGCGAATAGCTGGGGCCGGCGGCGGTCTCCCGTTCGTCGGCCGGGTACAGGCGGCGAAGCTGCGTCAGGAGGATCAGCAGGTAGGAGCGCACCACGTCGAAGCGCCCCGTCTGGCGGTCGCGGGTTTCGCGTTCGATCTCGCCCAGCAGCGGCAGCATGGCGTCGTGCTGGTCGCGGGTCAGGTAAATGACCGGCGAGCCGCCCGCCAGGTGAAAGAACGGAAACTTGGCGATGTCGTCCGCGCGCGGAAACATCTGCGCGAAGAACTCCGTGCTGATGTTCATGACGTAGCCGCTCGGCTTGACCGACGACGTCCAGGCGTGGATCTGGCCGGGCGACAGGAAGAACACCGAATGGTCGCGCACCTCGTGCTGTTCGAAGTCCAGCATGTGCGAGCCATGCGCATGGGTCATCCAGAGCAGGTGGTAATAGCGGTGCCGGTGCAGAAAGCCGCGCGGGATGTCGTCGTGGTCCTGCAGGCGCACGAGATCGAAGTAGAAGGAACCCTCTCCCGAGAAATCGGACGATTCAAAGGTGGGAAACGTCTCCGGGGAGGGCGAATGCGTACCTGCGGACAAGCGGAGTCTCCTTGACGGCGCGCGGGGCGGCTCTGTTTTTCGCCATCATATAGGCAATCTCCGAGGTCACCGCGCGGCGCGCAGCAGCCGCAGGCCGTTGGCCACCACCAGCAGACTGGCGCCCACGTCCGCAAACACCGCCATCCACAGCGTCGCGTGCCCGGTCACCGCCAGGGCCAGGAATACCGCCTTGATGCCCAGGGCCAGCGCGATGTTCTGGACCAGCACGCGATGCGTGGCGCGCGACAGGCGCAGGAAGGTGCCGATCTTGCGCAGGTCGTCGTCCATGAGGGCAACGTCGGCGGTCTCGATCGCCGTGCCGGTGCCGGCCGCGCCCATGGCAAAGCCGATGTCGGCACGGGCCAGCGCGGGCGCGTCGTTGATGCCGTCGCCCACCATGCCGACGCGGATGTCCGGGGCCAGCTTGCTTTCGATGGCGGCCAGCTTGTCTTCGGGCAACTGGTCGCCGCGCGCTTCGTCGATGCCGACCTGGCGCGCGATGGCCTGCGCGGTCGGGGTGTTGTCGCCGGTCAGCATCAGCGTGCGCACGCCCAGTCCGTGCAGGTCCGCGATGGCCTGGGCGCTGGTGGGCTTGACCGTGTCGGCCACGGCGGCCAGCGCCAGCACGCGGCGGCCATCGGTCAGCGCGATGGCGCTCTTGCCCTGGCTTTCCAGTTCATCCAGGCGGGCTTCCAGCCGGTCGCTGGACACGCCCAGTTCGCGCATCAGGCGGCGGTTGCCCAACTGGTACGTCACGCCGTCGAGCCGCGCGCTGACGCCGCGGCCGGGCAGGGCGGTGAAGGCGTCCACGTCCCGCAGCGCGCTGCCAGCCTCGCGCGCGGCGGTGGCCACCGCGAGCGACACGGGGTGATCCGACCGGGCGGCCAGGCTGGCCGCGACCAGGGCGGCGGGGGGGCGGCCCGGTTCGGCGGCCTCCCAGTCCTGGATGTCGGTCTGCACCGGCTTGCCATGCGTCAGCGTGCCGGTCTTGTCCAGCGCCAGCCATTTCAGGTTGCGGCCTTCTTCGAGATACACGCCGCCCTTGACCAGGATGCCGCGGCGCGAGGCCGCGGTCAGGCCGCTGACGATGCTGACGGGCGTGGAGATCACCAGGGCGCACGGGCAGGCGATGATCAGCAGCGCCAGCGCGCGGTAGATGGCGTCGAACCAGGGCTGTGCCCACAGCAGCGGCGGCAGCACCGCCACCGCCAGCGCGACGGCGACCACGGCGGGCGTGTAGACGCGCGAGAAGCGGTCGATGAAGCGCTGGGTCGGCGCGCGCGCGCCCTGCGCCTGCTCCACGGCGTGGATGATGCGCGCCAGCGTGGTGTTGCCCGCCGCGGCGGTCACGCGATAGTCGAAGGAGCCGGCCGCGTTGACGGTGGCGGCGAAGACGGGGTCGTCCTGGGCCTTTTCGACCGGCAGGCTTTCGCCGGTGATGGGGGACTGGTCCACGGCCGAGCTGCCGCTGACGATGATGCCGTCCGCCGCGATGCGCTCGCCGGGGCGCACGCGCACGATGTCGCCCGGTTGCAGGGAGGCGGCGGGCACCTCGGTCCAATTGCCGTCGGGCTGTCGCACCGTGGCGGTTTCGGGGGCGAGGTCCAGCAGGCCGCGCACGGCGTTGCGCGCCCGGTCCAGCGACCGCGCTTCGATCAGCTCGGCCACGTTGAACAGGAACATCACCATGGCGGCCTCGGGCCATTGGCCGATCAGGACCGCGCCGGTGACGGCGATGCTCATGAGGGCGTTGATGTTCAGGTTGCCGTTGCGCACGGCGATCCAGCCCTTGCGGTAGGTGCTGACACCGCATGCCAGGATGGCCGCCACGGCCAGCGCCGCGGTCAGCAGCAGGGGGCCGCCGGCGAAGTGCGAGAACTCGGACAGCGCGGCCAGCACGCCTGCGCTGCCGATCAGCCACCAGTTCACCGCCTTGGCGGCGGGCGCGGGGGAGGGCGCCGCGCCGTCGGCCAGCGGCTCGGGCGTCATGTCGAGCGACTTGATGGCGGTGACGATGCGGTCCAGCGCGCCGTCGGCGTGGACCACCGTCAGCACGCGCTGCATCAGGTTGAAGTCCAGCGCATGCACCCCGTCCACGCCGGCCAGCTTTTTGCGGATCAGCGTTTCCTCGGTGGGGCAGTCCATCTGGCCGATGCGCAGGCGCGCCAGCCGCTGGCCGGGGCCGGCCGACAGGGCGCTGGGGGCGGGGTCGGCGGCGTCCAGGCTGGCGGGGGGATGGTCGTGGCCGCAGCACGGCGCGTCGGCATGCGCGTGGCGGTGCCCGGCGTCAGGCGCCGGGTCGTGGCGTTGTCCGCCGCCGCAGCCGGCGTGGCCATGATCATGGCCGTGGTCGTGGTCGTGGTCGGGCGCAGGGCCGTCCGCGCGGCGCTGCGCTTCGCACGCCTTCGCTTCGCGCGCGGGGCCGCCGCAGCAGGCGCCACCGCGCTCGGCGGGCTGATGTTCGCGTTGTTTGACCGGCGGTAAAGACATCTGCTTGACCCTTCAAATAAGCTGGTGACGCAATTCCACACCTTGGAGTTACTATAGGGTCAACCCCCAACCATCGGATTTGATCCGGGAGGCAGCCATGCGTATCGGAGAATTGGCCACGGCGGCCGGCACCACGGTCGAAACCGTCAGGTACTACGAAAAGGAAGGGCTGCTGCCCGCGCCGGAGCGGGGACTGAACAATTACCGCAGCTACGGCCAGACGCACCTGGAGCGCCTGCGGCTGATCCGCAATTGCCGGGCGCTGGACATGACGCAGGACGAAATCCGCGCCATCCTGTCCGTGGCCGACAACCACCGGACCGGATGCGGCCCCATCAATGAACTGTTCGACGCGCACATCTCGCACGTCGATGCGCGCATCTCCGAACTGATGCAGTTGAAAGCCCAGTTGACCGAATTGCGCCAGCGCTGCGTCTCCGCGCGGCCCGACACGGACGATTGCGGCATCCTGCACGGCCTGAGCGAAATGCAGGTCGAAGAGCGGCAGGAGCGGCATACGCACCTGGGGTGAGGGCGCGGCGTCGATATCCTTGCTGCAGGCCGGGGGATGGCCGCCCCGGCCGGCCTCATCGCTTAATATGAGAATCTGTTTCTTTCCCATTTGCGCACGAATCAATGACCGAAAACCAGACCGCCGCCCCGATCCACGCCCTGACCACGCGCCGCTCCACCAAGTTCCTGCGCGCGCCCGCGCCCAAGCCCGACGAACTCCAGCAGATCCTGCAGGCCGCCATGTCGGCGCCCGACCACGGCGCCCTGCGCCCGTGGCGCTTCGTCGTGATCCAGGGCGAGGCCATCGGCAAGCTGGCGGACGTGGCGCTGGAGGCCGTTAAGCGCAGCGGCGATCCGCGCATGACGCCGGAAAAGGAAAAATCGGTGCGGGCGTGGATGGCCGATGTGCCGCTGTTTATCGGCGTGGCGCAGAAGATCGCCCACGACAACACCAAGATCCCCGAGCAGGAGCAGCTGCTGGCCACCGGTTGCTCGGTGATGAACATCCTGAACGCGGTGCACATGCTGGGCTACGGCGCCTTCTGGAGCACGGGCGTGGGCACGTACGTCGAAGACGTGCAGAACGCGTTGGGCTTTGACTCGCTGGATTACCGCTTCCTGGGCTTTTTGGCCGTGGGCACGCCTGCGTGCGCGGTCCCGCCCGCCAAGCGCCCGGACTACCGTGAATTCGTCACGGAGTGGACCGGCGCCGCCTAAGGAAAACCCGTAGTGCCACAAGGGCCCGCCAGCCCGCCGGGCCCGCTCATCCGCCCTGTCCCCTGTGCTACTCTCGTCAACGGCCGCGCCCAAGTATCCCCGGGCAACGGCCGACGACGGCAGCGTCCGAGGTCACACGCCTCTGGCAACGCCTTGGTAGGAAGAAAACGCATGACACGATCAAGCGTGGAGACAATACATGAGCCAATATGGGCCGCTGAAGTTGCACGTCCCCGAGCCGACAGGGCGACCGGGTTGCAAGACAGACTTTTCCTATCTGCATCTTTCGCCGCCCGGCGAGGTGCCCAAACCCCCCATTGATGTTGCCGCCGTTGACACCGGCCCCCTGGCGTACAGCCTGGTCCGGGTGATCGACGACGACGGCCGCGCGGTCGGGCCCTGGGCGCCCGAGATCAGCCACGAGATGCTGCGCGCCGGCATGCGGGCGATGCTCAAGACGCGCATCTTCGACGGGCGCATGCTGACCGCGCAGCGCAAGAAGAAGATTTCGTTCTACATGCAGAGCCTGGGCGAGGAAGCCATCGGCACCGCCCACGCGATGGCGCTGGAGAAGGGGGACATGTGCTTTCCCACCTATCGCCAGCAAAGCATCCTGCTGTCGCGCGACGTGTCGCTGGTCACCATGATGTGCCAGCTCATGTCCAACGAGCGCGACCCGCTCAAGGGCCGCCAGCTTCCGGTCATGTATTCCGACCGCGAAAACGGCTTTTTCACGATTTCGGGCAATCTGGCCACGCAGTTCATCCAGGCGGTGGGCTGGGCCATGGCCTCGGCCATCAAGGGCGATACCCGCATCGCATCCGCCTGGATCGGCGACGGCGCCACCGCCGAAGCCGATTTCCATACCGCGCTGACCTTCGCGCACGTCTACCGCGCGCCGGTCATCCTGAACGTCGTCAACAACCAGTGGGCCATTTCCACCTTCCAGGCAATCGCCGGCGGCGAGGGCGCGACCTTCGCGGGCCGTGGCGTGGGCTGCGGCATTGCGTCGCTGCGGGTGGACGGCAACGATTTCCTGGCGGTCTATTCCGCCTCGCGCTGGGCCGCCGAGCGCGCCCGCCGCAACCTCGGTCCGACGCTGATCGAATGGGTGACCTACCGCGCCGGCCCGCACTCCACGTCGGACGACCCCTCCAAGTACCGCCCCGGCGATGACTGGAGCCACTTCCCGCTGGGCGATCCCATCGAGCGCTTCAAGAAACACCTCATCCTGTTGGGCATCTGGTCCGACGCCGAGCACGACGCGGTCCGCGCCGAGCTCGACGCCGAGATCCTGGCGGCCCAGAAGGAAGCAGAGAGCTACGGCACCCTGGTGGACGGTCACGTCCCCAGCGCCGCCAGCATTTTTGAAGACGTCTACAAGGACATGCCGGAGCACCTGCGCCGGCAGCGCCAGCAGCTCGGAGTCTGACCATGGCAATCGATAACAACGCTGGTCCGGCCTCGGCGCCGATGACCATGATCCAGGCATTGCGCTCGGCCATGGATGTAATGCTGGAGCGCGACAACAACGTGGTGGTGTTCGGGCAGGACGTCGGCTACTTCGGCGGCGTGTTCCGCTGCACCGAGGGCCTGCAGGCCAAGTACGGCAGCTCGCGCGTGTTCGACACGCCCATTTCCGAAGGCGGCATCGTCGGCGTGGCGGTCGGCATGGGCGCGTATGGCTTGCGCCCCGTGTGCGAGATCCAGTTCGCCGACTACTTCTATCCGGCTTCCGACCAGATCGTGTCCGAGGCGGCGCGCCTGCGCTACCGCTCGGTGGGCGAATTCATCGCGCCCATGACGATTCGCATGCCTTGCGGCGGCGGCATCTACGGCGGGCAGACGCACAGCCAGAGCCCCGAGGCGATGTTCACGCAGGTCTGCGGGCTGCGCACGGTGATGCCGTCCAACCCGTACGACGCGAAGGGCCTCTTGATCGCCGCCATCGAAAACGACGACCCGGTGATCTTCCTGGAGCCCAAGCGGCTCTACAACGGGCCGTTCGACGGGCACCATGACCGGCCCGTCACGCCCTGGACGGGCCGGCCGGGCAGCGTCGTGCCCACCGGCTACTACACCGTGCCGCTGGAATCGGCCGCCATCGTGCGGCCAGGGTCGGAACTGACGGTGCTGACCTACGGCACCACGGTGCACGTGTCGCTGACCGCGGCCGAAGAGACCGGCATCGACGCCGAGGTCATCGACCTGCGCAGCCTGTGGCCGCTGGATCTGGACGCCATCGTCAACTCCGTGAAGAAGACGGGGCGCTGCGTGGTGGTCCACGAGGCCACCCGCACCTGCGGCTTCGGGGCGGAGCTGATCGCCCTGGTGCAGGAACACTGCTTCCATCATCTGGAGGCGCCCGTCGAGCGCGTGACCGGCTGGGACACGCCGTATCCGCATGCGCAGGAATGGGCGTACTTCCCCGGCCCGCGCCGGGTCGGCGAAGCGTTCAAACGCGCGATGGAGGCATGACATGGGGATTCATATCATCAAGATGCCCGACATCGGCGAAGGCATCGCGGAAGTCGAACTGGTGGGCTGGCACGTCAAGGTGGGCGACACCGTCGCCGAGGACCAGCCGCTGGCCGACGTGATGACCGACAAGGCCACGGTCGAGATTCCGTCGCCGGTGGTTGGCAAGGTGATTTCGCTGGGCGGCGACGTCGGCCAGGTCATGGCGGTGGGCGGAGAGCTGATCCGCCTGGAGGTCGAGGGCGAGGGCAATGTGAAGGCCGGGGCGGCTGCGCCCGCGCCGGCCGCGCCCGGAAAGGCGGCTGAAAAGGCGGCGCCCGAAACGGCGGCGCCTGAAAAGGCAGGTTCTGAGAAGGCGCCATCCGAAAAGGCCGCACCGGCGGTATCCGCGCCGCAGCCGGCCGCAGCGTCGGCGCCGTCCCGGACGCCGGCCTCGCGCCAGTCGGGCGGCGCGCCCGCCGCGTCCCGCCAGCCGGGCGAAAAGCCGCTGGCTTCGCCCGCCGTGCGCAAGCGCGCGTGGGACCTGGGCGTGGAACTGCGCTTTGTGCAGGGCAGCGGCCCGGCCGGGCGCATCCTGCACGAAGACCTGGACGCCTGGCTGCAAGGGCAGGGCTCGGCCAGCAACGCCCGCGCCGGCTCGGCCTATGCCGAACGCAACGATGAAGACGCCGTGCCCGTCATCGGGCTGCGCCGGAAAATCGCGCAGAAGATGGCAGAGTCCAAGCGCCGCATCCCGCATTTCAGCTACGTCGAGGAAATCGACGTGACCGAACTGGAAGACCTGCGCGTGCAGCTCAACGCCAAGTGGGGCGAGTCGCGCGGCAAGCTCACGCTGCTGCCGCTGCTGGCCCGGGCCATGGTGGTGGCGCTGCGTGATTTTCCGCAGATCAACGCGCGCTACGACGACGAGGCTGGCGTGGTGACGCGCTACGGCGCGGTGCACATCGGCATCGCCACGCAGAGCGACGGCGGCCTGATGGTGCCGGTGATGCGTCACGCCGAGGCGCGCGACGTCTGGTCCATGGCGGCCGAGATCGGGCGGCTGGCGCAGGCGGTGCGCAGCGGATCCGCCGGGCGCGACGAGCTGTCCGGTTCGACCATCACCATCACCAGCCTGGGCCCCCTGGGCGGCATCGTCACCACGCCGGTGATCAACCATCCCGAGGTCGGCATCGTAGGCGTGAACCGCATCGTCGAGCGGCCCGCCTTCCGCAATGGCGCCGTGGTGGCGCGCAAGCTGATGAATCTGTCTTCGTCCTTCGACCACCGCGTGGTGGACGGCATGGACGCGGCGCGCTTCATCCAGGCCGTGCGCGCGCTGCTGGAACAACCCGCGCTGCTTTTCGTGGAGTAAGCATGAGCCAGATCACAAAGACAACGACATTGCTGGTGATCGGCGGCGGCCCCGGCGGCTACGTGGCCGCCATCCGCGCCGGGCAGCTTGGCGTGCCGACCATCCTGGTCGAGGGCGCGCAGTTGGGCGGCACCTGCCTGAACATCGGCTGCATCCCGTCCAAGGCCCTGATCCATGCGGCCGAGGAATTCGACAAGGCGCGCCACTACGCCGGCGAATCGGCCCTGGGCATCGCCGTGGACGCGCCGCGCATCGACATCGCCAAGACCGTGGCCTGGAAGGACGGCATCGTCGGCAAGCTCACGGGCGGCGTGGGCGCGCTGCTCAAGAAGAACGGCGTGGAAGTCGTGCGCGGCTGGGCCACGCTGCTGGATGGCAAGACGGCGGAAGTCGACACGCCCGATGCGGGCCGCATCCGCATCCAGTGCGAGCACCTGCTGCTGGCGGCGGGCTCCGAGCCCACGCCGCTGCCGTCCATGCCGTTCGGCGGGAAGGTGGTGTCCTCCACCGAGGCGTTGTCGCCCGACAGCATCCCGAAGCAGCTCGTGGTGGTGGGCGGCGGCTACATCGGCCTGGAGCTGGGCACCGTGTACCGCAAGCTGGGCGCCGAGGTCGCCGTGGTCGAGGCGCAGGACCGCATCCTGCCCACCTACGACGCGGAACTCACCAAGCCGGTGGCGGCCGCGCTGGCCAAAATGGGCGTGGCGCTGCACCTGGGACGCAAGGTGATGGGGTTGAACGGCGCGGGCAACGCGGTCCGCGTGCAGGACGCCAGCGGCGCCGAAACCCTGCTGCCCGCCGACCGCGTGCTGATCTCGGTGGGCCGCCGTCCGCGCACGCAGGGCTGGGGCCTGGAAAACCTGCAGCTCGACCGCAAGGGCAACGCGCTGCGCATCGACGACCAGTGCCGCACGTCCATGCGCGACGTCTGGGCCATCGGCGACATTGCCGGCGAGCCCATGCTGGCGCACCGCGCGATGGCGCAGGGCGAGATGGTGGCCGAGTTGGTGGCCGGCAAGCGCCGCCACTTCCAGCCCGCGGCGATTCCCGCCGTGTGCTTCACCGATCCGGAAGTGGTCGTGGCGGGACTGTCTCCGCTGGAGGCCGAAGGCGCCGGGCTGGACTGCCTGACCGCCTCGTTCCCCTTCGCCGCCAACGGCCGCGCCATGACGCTGGAATCCACCGACGGCTTCGTCCGCGTGGTGGCCCGGCGCGACAACCACCTGATCGTGGGCTGGCAGGCGGTGGGGCGCGGGGTGTCTGAACTGTCGACCGCCTTCGGCCAGTCGCTCGAGATGGGCGCCACGCTGGAAGACGTGGCGGGCACCATCCACGCGCATCCCACGCTGGGCGAGGCCGTGCAGGAAGCGGCGCTCAAGGCGCTGGGGCACGCGCTGCATATCTGAGGCAGCAGGCGCGGGCCGCAATGGCCCGCGCCATTCATCGCGGTTCGCTGGCCATTCTCCGGCCGCGTCCCCGCCTTTTTCAGCCGATACGCCCGCGCCTTACCGGCTGCCGTCGATATAGGGCCGCGCCTGCAGGATCAGGACCTTGTCCCCCTGCACGGCCCATTCGATGTCCTGGTCCCCATTTCCCAGCCGCTTCTTGACCTGCCGCCCCACGGCGGCCAGGCGTGCGACCAGCGCGTCGTCCAGCACCTGGCGGGCGCCGTCGATCGGCACTTCGCGCACGCCGCCGCCGGACGCGGCCACCAACTGCGTGTCTTCGGCCGAGCGGCTGAGCACCTGCACGGCCTTGGACCAGCTCGAATACATCACCTGTTCAGCCTGGCGTTTGCCTTCCACCACCTTGATGCCCAGCCCGCGCTTGGCCGACAGGTAGGTCACGTGGCGGCGCGAGGCGTCGAACGGGTCGCGCGTGATCATGACGCCGGAACTGTCCGAGGCCGCCGCCTGCTGCACCAGCACCGCCATCACCACGCCGGCCGCGCCGATGCCGGCCGCGCGGCGCGCCTCGTAGGCCTCGAAGTTGTAGACCGAGGCCCAGACCGTCTGCACCGCCCGCGCCAGCGCGTCGGCATGCGTGACGTTCGGCACGGTGGTGTACAGCCCCGCGCCGCTGAACCCGGGCAGGTCTTCGGAGTTGGACGAGCTGCGCACGAAGACGCCGCGGCCCTGCAGCTGCGTCTGCCAGTGGTCGCGCCACGCGGCGGCCTGCGCCGGGTCGGGCTGCGCGTCGATGATCTGCTGGCGCAAGGCGGCCAGTTCGGCGCGGCGCACGTTGGCGTCGCTGGCGAAGTCGGGGCGTCGCTCCAGCGCCGCCACGCGCGCGGGCACGTCCAACCGGTCCATGAACGCCGCGTACTGGGCGAACGGAATGCAAAAACCGTCGGGCACGCTGGCCGCCGGTGGCAGGACGGCCTTCAGCGCGCCCAGGTTGGCCGCCTTCACGCCGCAATGGCGGCTGTCGCGCGTTGTCATGCCGGTCAGCGGCTTGATGGCGCGCACCGACAGGTCGGGCTTGGGCAGCGGCGCGCCGGCCGCCTTGGGCGCGGTCGCCGCGGGCTGGGCGATGCGCTGCACCTGGTAGCCGTTGCTGGAGACAGTCAGCTCGACCCACTGCCCGTCATGCTCGCGCAGGGTCGCCACCGCGTCGCGCACGTAGGCATTGGGAATGCGCCAGCCTTTGGCCAGCAGGTTCACGTGCGACAGCAGGGTGGATGGCCGCTGCGTGACCAGGCCCGCGACGGGCGTCAGCGCCACGGGCACTTCGTCCAGCACCACGATATCGGTGGGCGACAGGTCCGGCGTGTCGTCCACGGACTTCACGATGCGCAGCCGGCCTTGCGCGCGTCCAGTGTTCAGCGGCAGGAAGGCCTGTTCGCGCAGCAGCGCTTCCTGGGTGACGAAGTCGATGCCGGCGTTGCGCGCCGTCTGTTCCTGCAGTGTGGAATTGCTCTTGAAGCGCAGCGGCTCGTAGAAGGTGGCGGCCAGCTTGTCGCGGGTCAGCGCCAGCAGTTCCGGCGTCAGCAGGTCGCCTTCCCAGAATTCATAGGTATAGCCCGGCAGGCCGTTCTGCCAGCTCAGCGTGCCGAACAGCAGGCGCCGGTCCGGGGCCTTGTACTGGGCGATCAGCGCGGCCTTGTCGCCGGACAGCAGTCGCCGCTCGCGCGCGAAGGTCTCGTGCAGCGCGTAGCGCGGCGTGTGAAGGTAATAGATGCGGTTGGCGCGTTGGCGGTCGATCACGAACAGCACGTGCGGAATCTCCAGCGGGGTGCCGGCGTTGTAGACGCGGGCTAGTTGCTGGAATTCGGCCTGGGTGCGGATCTGCTCCAGGAAGCGGGGGCCGCCCCAGCGCGTGTCCTCGGTCTTGCGCGCTTCGACCTCGTCAGGGCGCAGGGGGCGGCCGTTTTCGTAGGGCGAAGGCTTGCGGGCACTCTGTGCCTGGGCCACCGGAGAGATTGCGCCCGCCAGAAGGCAAGACGCGGACACGGCGGCAAGGGACATGCACAGCGGTGCAAGGGGCTTGAGCGACGCGCGCATGAGGGACATGGTTTTGGGGACAGGTCCGTAAAGGCGCAATGATATCGGACCTTGCCCCTTGCCCCTTGCCCGACGGCTCCTATCGGCCCATGACGGCGCTGGCGAACGCCTCGGGCGAGGGGCTTTCGGGCCAGCTGGGCACATCAGGCGGCACTTCCAGCCAGGCGTGCTTGCGGCGGGTCCAGATGTGCGCCACGGGCGCCAGCGCGGCCGCCTCGTCCAGCGTGCCCGCGCGCAGCACGCGCATGCCGGGCGCGGCGTCCGTCGTGTTGAAGATGCGGGTATGGCACTGCGCGCAGAGGTACTGGCGCGATTGCAGGCCGGCGTGTTCATGGCGGTACTCGGCTAGCGCACCGGTTATGCTCATCGCCGTTTCCGACAGCAGCATGTGCAGCCCGAAGGCGCTGCCGCTCCAGCGCTGGCAGTTCAGGCAGTGGCAGGCGTAGACGAGCGGCTTGCCGGCCGGCTCGACGGTATAGCGCAAGGCGGCGCAGCGGCATTGGCCAGTGAGGGTCATGGATGGGTTCCTTGAAGGGGGCGCCACAGGATGCCCTGGATGCCGGCCGCCGGGAACCGCCAGAATGAACCATCCGTTAGCAGGTTTTGTATGAGCATCGATTCTCTTGAATGGGAAAGCCAGCGCGTTTTTCTTGCCGTCCTGCGTAGCGGCAGCCTGTCCGGGGCGGCGCGGCTGTTGAACATCGCCCAGGCGACGGCGCGCCGTCGCATCGAAAAGCTGGAGGCCAGTGTAGGCGTGAGCCTGTTCCTGCGCACGCCCGCCGGCCTGCAGCCCACGGACGCGGCCCGCGAACTGAGCGACCACGTCGAAGCCATGGATGTGGCGGCTCGCGCCTTCAGCCGGCGGGCGGGGACTGGCGCGGACGCGGCCGAAGGGGTGGTGCGCGTCACCAGCAGTGAACTGCTGGGCGTCGAGGTGCTGCCGACGATGCTCCTGGGGGTCCGCCAGGCCATGCCCGGGGTGCGGCTGGAATTGAGCGTGCAGGACCGGCTGGAGGCCTTGCCCCGGCAGGAGGCCGACATCGCGGTAAGGCTGCAGCGCCCCAGCGAAGCGAACGTGGTCGCGCGGCGCACCGGCGCCTTGCGGGTGGGGCTGTACGCCGCGCCCGGCTGCATCCGCGCCTATGGGCTGCCGCAATCGCGCGCGCAGCTTCGCGGTCTGCCGATGATCGGACCGGATCGTCGCCTCTCTGACCGCCGCATGCTGGCCGAGCACGGCGTGATCGATCCCGACCAGGCCTTTGCCGTGGCCTGCGACCACCACGTGGCACAGTTCGCCGCCCTGAAGGCGGGGCTGGGCTTCGGTGTCTGTCCGGGCCAGCTTGCGCGGCCGTTGGGGCTGGTGCCCGTCCTGGAGCAGGAAATCGGCTTTGACGTCGACGTGTGGATTGCCATGCACGGAGACCTGCGGCGGGTGAAGCGGGTGGCGGGTGTATTCGATGCGCTGGCCCGGGAGCTGGACGCCTATTTGGCGGGCTAGAAACAACGAGGCCCCCGGAAAGGGGGCCTTGCAGGAGCGGCGCGCACCAAGGACGGAATCAGCCTTCGGCCGTCTCCGCCAGCACGCGGCGGGCTTCCTCGGCCACGCGCTCGGGGGCGGTGCCGCCCACGTGCTTGCGCGCGGCGACCGAGCCTTCCAGGGTCAGCACTTGGTGGACGTCTTCGCCGATGCTGGCGTGGTAGGCGGTCAGTTCGGCGGTAGACAGGTCGGCCAGGTCGCAGCCGCGCTGTTCGCAGTCGCGCACGGCGTGGGCCACGACTTCGTGGGCGTCGCGGAAGGGCACGCCGCGCTTGACCAGGTAGTCGGCCAGGTCGGTGGCGGTGGCAAAGCCCTGCAAGGCGGCGGCGCGCATGTTGTCGGCCTTGACCTTGATGCCGCCGGCCATGTCCGCGAAGATCGTGAGCGTGTCGCGCAGCGTGTCCGCCGTGTCGAACAGGCCTTCCTTGTCTTCCTGGTTGTCCTTGTTGTAGGCCAGCGGCTGGCCCTTCATCAGGGTCAGCAGGGCGACCAGGTTGCCGTTGACGCGTCCGGTCTTGCCGCGGGCCAGTTCGGGCACGTCGGGGTTCTTCTTTTGCGGCATGATCGAGCTGCCGGTGCAGAAGCGGTCGGCCAGGTCGATGAAGCCCACGCGCGGGCTCATCCAGAGCACCAGCTCTTCGGACAGGCGCGAGACGTGCGTCATGATCAGCGCGCCGGCGGCGCAGAATTCGATGGCGAAGTCGCGGTCGGACACGGCGTCCAGCGAGTTGCGGCACACGCCTTCAAACCCCAGGGTCTTGGCGACGCGCTCGCGGTCGATGGGGAACGACGTGCCGGCCAGGGCGGCGGCGCCCAGCGGCAGGCGGTTCACGCGGCGGCGGCAGTCGGCCAGGCGCTCGGCGTCGCGGCCGAACATTTCGGCGTAGGCCAGCAGGTGGTGGCCGAAAGTGACGGGCTGGGCCACCTGCAGGTGCGTGAAGCCCGGCATGATGGTGGCGGCGTTTTCCAGCGCCACCGTGGCCAGCGCGTGGCGCAGCTGGCGCAAGAGCACCTGCAGGGTGTCGATCTCGTCGCGCAGCCACAGGCGGATGTCGGTGGCGACCTGGTCGTTGCGCGAACGGCCGGTGTGCAGGCGCTTGCCCGCGTCGCCCACCAGTTCCACGAGACGCTTTTCGATATTCAGGTGGACGTCTTCGAGGTCGAGCAGCCACTGGAAGCTGCCGGCGTCGATTTCGGACAGGATCTGGGTCATGCCGCGCTGGATGTCGGCCAGGTCCTGGGCGCCGATGATGCCCTGGGCGGCCAGCATGTCCGCGTGCGCGAGCGAGCCCTGGATGTCGTGGCGCGCCAGGCGCTTGTCGAAATCCACGGACGCCGTGTAGCGTTTGACGAGTTCGGAAACCGGCTCGGAGAACCGGGCGGACCAGGCCTGCGCCTTGTTGGCGAACTGGTTTTGATCGGGGGAGGGAGTCTTTGCCATGATGGGCGGGATTATAGGGCCTCGCGGCGCACCGGGCGCAGGCGGCCCCGGTTTCGCGGGGCCGGAACCCGCAGCCGGGGCGAGTTGGCGGATAATCCCCGCTTGGTTTCAATGATCTGAGAAGCGAGTACGGATCCATGCCCCTGGAATGGGAAGAGCTAGTCACCCAATTTGATGCCCACCTGCCGCGCGAGATCTGGGCGCAGACGCTGATCGGCATCGGCGCGCTCATCCTGGCCGCGCTGTTCGTGCAGTGGGTCGTGGCCCGGGTCGTGCTGCTGCTGGCGCACCGGCTGCTGGTCGTCAGCGGGCATGGGGACTGGGACAAGGCGCTGCAGCGCCGCCGCGCGTACCAGAACCTCTGGTACGCGGTGCCGTTCGCGGTGGTGTCGATGGGCATCGGCCTGGTGCCCCACGCGGAAAGCGTGGTCACCATCGTGGGCCGCCTGGCGCACGCGGGCGCCTGGATCTGCGTGTTCGTGGCGGTTTCGGGGGTGCTGAGCGCCTGGCAGGACACCTATTCGGCCACCACCCGCGCGCAGACCCGCTCCATCAAGGGCTACATCCAGATTGGCAAGCTGGTCCTAGCGGCGGTCTGCACCGTGCTGGTGCTGTCCATCCTGATCGACCGCTCGCCGCTGTGGATGATCTCCGGCCTGGGCGCGCTGTCGGCGGTGTTGCTGCTGGTGTTCAAGGACACGCTGCTGTCGCTGGTGGCCAGCACCCAGCTCACCAGCAACGACATGCTGCGCATCGGCGACTGGATCGAGATGCCGCAGTGCAACGCCGACGGCTTCGTCAAGGACATCGCGCTGCACACCGTGAAGGTGCAGAACTGGGACAACACCGTGACCACGGTGCCGACCTACAAGCTGTTCTCGGAAAGCTACCGCAACTACCGCCACATGTTCGAATCGGGCGGCCGGCGCATCAAGCGCACCATCCGCATCGACGCCGCCAGCGTGCGCTTCCTGACCGACGACGAGGCGCAGCGCCTGATGAAGTTCCGGCTGCTGCACGATTACCTGCAGACCAAGACGCAGGACATCGTGCAGGCCAACCAGACCTTGGGCGAGCTGGCCAGCGTGCCGGCCAACCGGCGCCGCCTGACCAACATCGGCACCCTGCGCGCCTACGCGCTGGCCTTTCTGAAGCAGAACCCGGAGATCCGCCAGGATATGGCGATGATGGTGCGCATGATGGAGCCCACCTCCGAGGGCATTCCGGTCGAGGTCTATTGCTTTACCGCCGTAACCGCGTGGGTCGAGTACGAACGCATCCAGGGCGACGTCTTCGACCACCTGCTCGCGATCCTGCCGGAGCTGGGCCTGCGCCTGTACCAGCAGCCGTCCGGGGCGGACATCGGCGCGATGGGCAGCTACCTGCGCGACAGCGCCATCCAGGCCGCGCTGACGGCCGAGCGCGACAGGCAAGGCCACGTCGTGGACGGCGACCCGGCGCTGCCGTTCGAGCGGGGCCTGACCGACAGCAAGATGCCGCGCTAGGCCGGCAGGCAAGGCCGCGTTCCGGAGCCCGTGAGATAATCCGGCGGTTGATTCCAGGGCCTCTTAACACCAGGCAAACACCCCGCGAACCCCCAGGCGAAAACCCGATGTCGAACCCGTTCTTCAACCTGTATTCCCACGGCTTCGCCCGGGTCGCGGTCGGCGTGCCCGAGTGCCGGGTCGCCGATCCCGCGTTCAACGCCGCGCAGACCATCGCGCTGGCGCAGCAGGCCGCCCAGGGCGGCGCGGTGCTGGCGGCCTTCCCCGAGCTGGGCCTGTCGGCCTACACCTGCGACGACCTCTTTCACCAGAAGGCCCTGCTGGACGCCTGCGAGGCCGCGCTGGCCCGCGTGGTCGAGGCCACGGCCGAACTGGACATCGCCCTCATCGTGGGAGCGCCGCTGCGCGTGTCCCACCAGTTGTTCAACTGCGCCGTGGTCGCGGCGGGCGGGCGCATCCTGGGCGTGGTGCCCAAGACCTACCTGCCCAATTACGGCGAGTTCTACGAAGCCCGCCAGTTCAGCGCCGCCGATTGCGCCATCGATCCCGAGATCACCCTGCTGGGCCAGACCGTGCCCTTCGGCGCGGAGCTGCTGTTCCAGATGGAAAAGCTGCCGCTGTTTCAGTTCCACGTCGAAATCTGCGAAGACGTCTGGGTGCCGATTCCCCCGTCGTCCTATGCCGCGCTGGCGGGGGCCACGGTGCTGGTCAACCTGTCCGCCTCCAATATCGTCGTCGGCAAGGCCGAATACCGCCACCAGCTCGTGTCGCAGCAGTCGGCGCGCTGCCTGTCGGCCTACATGTACACGTCGGCCGGTCGGGGCGAATCGTCGACCGACCTGGCCTGGGACGGCCAGGCCCTCATCTACGAAAACGGCGAGCTGCTGGCCGAATCCGAACGCTTCCTGAGTCACTCCCATCTGCTGTTCTCGGACGTGGACCTGGAACGCCTGTCGCGCGAGCGCATGCGCCAGAGCACCTTCGGCCAATCCGTGCGCCGTCACCAGGACGAGGTGCGCCGGTTCCGCCGCGTGGCGGTGCCGGTGAATCCCCCGCTGGAAGACGCCGAGCTGCCGCTGGAGCGGCGCGTGGCGCGCTTTCCGTATGTGCCGGCCGATCCGCAGCGCCGCGATGCGCGCTGCAAAGAGGTCTACAACATCCAGGTGCAGGCGCTGGCGCAGCGCCTGTCGGCCAGCGGCATGAAGAAGGTGGTCATCGGCATCTCGGGCGGGCTCGATTCCACGCACGCGCTGCTGGTCTGCGCCAAGGCCATGGACGCCCTGGACCTGCCGCGTTCCAACATCCTGGCGGTCACGATGCCGGGCTTTGCCACCAGCACCCGCACCTTGCAGCAGGCGCGCCGCCTGATGGCGGTGGTGGGCTGCACCGCGTCCGAAATCGACATCCGGCCGAGCTGCCTGCAGATGCTCAAGGACCTGGGCCATCCCTATGCGGACGGCGAGCCGGTCTACGACATCACTTTTGAAAACGTGCAGGCCGGCGAGCGCACCAACCATCTGTTCCGCCTGGCCAACTTCAGCAACGCCATCGTCATCGGCACCGGCGACCTCAGCGAGCTTGCACTGGGTTGGTGCACGTACGGCGTGGGCGATCACATGTCGCACTACAGCGTCAACGCCAGCGTGCCCAAGACGCTGATCACGCATCTGGTGCGCTGGGTGGCCGAATCCGGCCGCCTGGGCGACGACGGCGCGCAGGTGCTGCTGGACGTGCTGGGCACGGACGTCAGCCCGGAACTCGTGCCCGGCGGGGCGGACGACAAGCCCGAGCAGAAAAGCGAGGCCTCCATCGGCCCGTACGAACTGCAGGACTTCAACCTGTACTACACGCTGCGCTATGGCTTTGCGCCGAGCAAGGTCGCCTTCCTGTCCTGGACGGCGTGGCGCGACCGCGAGGCCGGCGCCTGGCCCGAGGGCGGCCACGTCGCCCGCAACCAGTACGACCTGGCTGCCATCAAGCGCAACCTGAAGATCTTCCTGGACAAGTTCTTCCGCCTCAGCCAGTTCAAGCGCACCTGCATCCCCAACGCGCCCAAGGTCGGTTCGGGCGGCTCGCTCTCGCCGCGCGGCGACTGGCGCGCGCCCAGCGATTCGGAATCGGTGGTGTGGATGCGCGAGGCCGACGGCATTCCCGACGAGGCGCCCAACACCTGACCGGCGGCGCCGCGCACCAAGTTGGGGCGGCCGCGTGAATGCGCGCCGCAGGCAGGCCTGGCGCGCGTTTCCCCGTAGCCGCGTCCGCCGCTGTGCGGTGTTATTCTCTTATCCATTGCGCCCGGCGCCCGTCCGGCAGGATTGCGGGCGGCGCGGCAGGGCGACGCAACACATTAAAAACCCAGGACGACCAACGTGAAACAAGTCACCGCCATCATCAAACCCTTCAAGCTCGACGAAGTCCGCGAGGCGCTGGCGGAAGTCGGCGTCAGCGGCCTGACGGTCACCGAAGTCAAGGGTTTCGGCCGCCAGAAGGGCCACACCGAACTCTATCGCGGCGCGGAATACGTCGTGGACTTCCTGCCCAAGATCCGCGTCGAAGTGGTCCTGCCCGATGACCAGGTCGAAGCCGCCATCGAGGCCGTCGTCAAGGCCGCCCGCACCGGCAAGATCGGCGACGGCAAGATCTTCGTGACGCCGGTTGAACAGGCCATCCGCATCCGCACCGGCGAGAGCGACGAAGAGGCGCTCTGATCCTCGCTTTTCGCGGGCCGCCGTCCAACGCGGCCCGCGCGCCTACCTGATCAACTGGTTCATCTCCAGGATCGGCATCATCACGGCCAGCACGATCAGCAGGACGAATCCCCCCATCAGCAATATCAGCGCCGGCTCCAAGAGGGCCGTCATGGCCATCGCGCGCCGCTCCAGGTCGCGCGAGAGGTTCTGCGCGCCCCGGTCCAGCAGCTCGGGCAGGCGCCCGGTCTTTTCGCCGCTGGCGATCAGGTGCACCAGCAGCGACGGAAAGACCTTTTGCGCGCCCAGCGACGCCGATAGCGCCGCGCCTTCGCGCACGCGGGCCGCGGCCTCGTCCACCGCCAGGCGCAGCACGTCGTTGCCGAGCGTGCGGCGCGCCGCCTCCAGGGCGGTCAGCAGCGCCACGCCGCTGCCGCACAGGATGGCCAGCGTGGACGCAAAGCGCGCGGCGTTCACGCCCAGCACAAAGCGTCCGGCCAGCGGCAGCCGCAGCACGCGCGCATGCCAGGCCCGGCGCGCGGCCGGCGCGCGCAGCGTGTAGCGCCACAGCGCAATCGCCGCCACCACGCCTGCGCCCGTCACCGCGCCCCATTCGCGCACATAGTCCGACAGCCCCAGCATGATCTGCGTCAGCATCGGCAGTTCCTGCTTGGCCTGGCTGAACGCCGACACCACCTGCGGCACGACATAGCCCAGCAGGAAGATGACGATGATCACCGAGACGCTCGCCACCACCGCCGGATAGATGAACGCGGTCATGACCTTGCTGCGCAAGGTGTTGCGTTCCTCGATGTAGTCCGCCAGCTTTTCCATCACCTGCGCGAGGTCGCCCGATTCCTCGCCCGCGCCGATCAGCGCGCGATAGATCTCGGGAAAGTCGCGCGGCCGCGAGGCCAGCGCGGCGGACAGCCGGTGGCCGGCGCGCACGTCGTCGCGCACGCCGCCCAGTGTGGCCGCGATGTGCTTTTTTTCGGCCTGTTCCAGCGTGGCGCTGAGCGCGGCATCCAGCGGCAGGCGCGCGGCGAGCAGGCTGGCAAGCTGGCGCGTCAGCCACGCGAGGTCCGCATCCGACAGGCGCGTGCGCAGGGCCGCGCCCATGCCTTCGGCACGCGCCGCCAGCGAGGTCGACAGCGGCAGCAGGCCCCGTCCACGCAACTGGTTTCTGGCGCCGCGCTCGGAGTCGGCGTCGATCGTGCCGCGCACGATTTTCCCGAGCGCGTCGGTGGCTTCATAACGGAAGGAAGGCATGACTGTAATAAAGCGGAAGCACCTGCCGAAATCGCCAGGAGCCCCGAATTTAAAGGGTTTCCAGGGCGTTACCTTGCCTTGGAAATATGACCGGGATGTTGCAGTCACACCCCGTATACTCCGACGCGCTTTCACGTTTTTTCATACGACTTCACGTCTCGGGCACCTATCTCGTCATGCGTCACATCGCGCGTTTCAGTCTTGCATTCCTGCTTGCCGCAACCCAACTCGGACCGGCCGCCAGCACGGCCCACGCACAACAGGCGGACAACCGCGTCAGCCTGAATTTCGTCGACACGGACATTCCCGCCGTGCTGCGTGCGCTGTCCCTGTTCACGCAGCGCAACTTCCTGGTGGATCCTCGCGTCAAGGGCAAGCTCACGCTCGTCTCGGACCGTCCCGTCGATAGCGCGCAGGCGCTGTCCATGCTGACGGGGGCGCTGCGGCTGCAGGGCTTTGCGATCGTCGACGTGGACGGCGTGACGCGCGTGGTGCCCGAAGCCGACGCCAAACTGCAAGGCAGCGCGGTGGTGGGCGGGGCCAGGCCCGCATCCGGCGCGACGGCCGCGAGCAGGGCGCCCGTGCCGGTGTCGGCCTTCGCCAAAAATGGCGGCGGCAACAGCGGCGAGATGCTGACGCGCGTGTTCCCGCTCAAGTACGAAAACGCCGCGAATCTCGTGCCGGTGCTGCGCCCCATGGTGCCGCCCAACAATCCAATCAACGCCTATCCCGGCAACAACACGCTGGTCGTCACGGACTATGCGGACAACCTGGAGCGCATCGCGGCCGTCATCGCGCGCATCGACGTGCCCAGTTCGATGGACACGGACGTGGTGCCGGTGCAGTCCGGGATCGCGACCGACATCGCCATCCTGGCCTCGCAGTTGCTCGACACGCAGAGCAGCGATCCGACCCAGCGCATCGCAGTCGTCGCCGACCCGCGCAGCAACAGCGTGCTGGTGCGGTCGGGCAGCCCCGCGCGCACGCGCCTGGCCCGCGACCTGATCCAAAAGCTGGACGCACAGCAGAACCGCGCCGGCAATCTGCACGTGGTCTACATGCGCAACGCGCAGGCCACGCGCATCGCCGAGGTGCTGGGCGGGCTGCTGACGGGCCAGGCCAATTCCGCGCCCGGCGCGGCGCCGGGCGCAAGCAGCAGCGGCACGACGCAAGGCGGCGCGCGCACGCAGAACACCGCCAACAGCACCAGCAACAAGGCCGGGCTGGGCATGTCCAGTTCGTCGGGGTCGTCGAGCGGTGGCCTGTCCGGCGAACAGGAGCGCATCGCGCGCGAAGACAATTCCTCGCAGGCGGTGTCGTACTCCGCGGGCGGCGCCACCATCCAGGCCGACCCGTCGACCAATTCGCTCATCATCTCCGCGCCCGAACCGCTGTACCGCAGCCTGCGCGAAGTGATCGACCAGCTCGACCAGCGCCGGGCGCAGGTGCTGGTCGAAAGCCTGATCGTGGAGGTCAGCGAAGAAAAGGCCGCCGAGTTCGGCATCCAGTGGATGACGGGCGCGGGCAGCCTCAACGGCAATGGCACCAGCTTCGTCGGCGGCACCAACCTGGGCGGCAGCGGCATTACCGGCAACGGACCGACCTCGATCGACGCGCTGGGCGGCGGCCTGAGCCTGGGCGTGGTCAAGGGCACGGTGGACGTGCTGGGCAACGAGGTCATCAACCTGGGCGTGCTGGCGCGCGCCATGCAGAACACGGGCGAAGCCAACATCCTGTCCACGCCCAACCTGCTGACCCTGGACAACCAGTCGGCCAGCATCCTGGTCGGCAAGACCGTGCCGTTCGTGACCGGGCAGTACGTGACCTCGGGCAGCAACGGCAGCTCCAACCCGTTCCAGACCATCGAACGCGAGGACGTCGGCCTGAAGCTGAACATCCGTCCGCAGATTTCCGAGGGCGGGGCGGTCAAGCTCGACATCTACCAGGAAGTCAGCAGCATCGACGAAAGCCGCTCGAATTCCACCACCGGCATCGTCACCAACAAGCGCGCCATCGACACCAGCGTGCTGATCGACGACGGCCAGATCATCGTGCTTGGCGGCCTGCTGGAAGACAACGTGACGCTCACCTCCAACAGCGTGCCCGGCCTGGGCTCGCTGCCCGTGATCGGCTCGCTGTTCCGCTACGACACCCGCAAGCGCACCAAGACCAACTTGATGGTGTTCCTGCGCCCCTACGTCGTGCGCGACGCGAACCGCAGCGCCAGCGTCACCATGGACCGCTACGATTACATGCGCCGCGCGCAGGGCGTGGTGCAGCCGCGCGAGCATTGGGCGTTGCCGGACATGCAGGCGCCCATGCTGCCGCTGCCGGGATCGGCCCCGTCGGTGTCCAACAACGCCTATGACTTGCGGCCCGAACAGCAGGCGGCGACGCTGCGCCGCCCTCCGCCCACGACGGTGGAGACCTTTGCCGTGCGCCAGTATCCCGGCATGGCGCCCGCGCCCGCGCAGCAGCCCATCCGCGCGCCGCATCCCGTGATGATGACGGTGGCGGTGGACCCCGAGAAACTGCGATGAGCGCCCACCCGTTGCCCTATGCCTGGGCCCGCGCGCAGCGCGCGGTGCTGTCGCTGCGCGGCGGGCAGGCACAGTTGACGGTCAGCCCGCGCACGCCCGACTGGGCCGTGCGCGAGATCCGCCGGTGCCACGGCGACATCGCGCTCGCGCAGGTCGACGACGAGCAACTCGAAACGCTGCTGACCGCGGCCTACAGCCATTCGGAGGATGCCGCGTCGGTGATGGGCGTGGCCGAAAACGAAATCGACCTGGACCGGCTGCTGCAGGACATGCCCGAGGTGGCGGACCTGCTGGAGGCCCAGGACGACGCGCCCGTGATCCGCATGATCAATGCGCTCTTCGCCCAGGCCGCGCGCGACGGCGCCAGCGACATCCACATCGAACCCTTCGAAACCCATTCCGTGGTGCGCTACCGCGTGGACGGCACGCTGCGCGACGTGGTGTCCCCGCGCAAGGCGCTGCATGCGGCGCTGATCTCGCGCATCAAGATCATGGCGCACCTGGATATCGCCGAAAAGCGCCTGCCGCAGGACGGCCGCATCGCGCTGCGCGTGGGCGGTCGACCCATCGACGTGCGCGTGTCCACCTTGCCAACCGGTCATGGCGAGCGCGCCGTGCTGCGCCTGCTGGACAAGGAGGCCGGCCGCCTGCAGCTGGAAAAGCTGGGCATGAGCCCCGGCGTGCTGGAACGGCTGGATCGCCTGATCCGCCAGCCGCATGGCATCGTGCTGGTGACCGGGCCCACCGGCAGCGGCAAGACCACCACGCTGTACGCGGCGCTGAGCCGCCTGGATGCCTCCACCAGCAACATCCTCACCGTGGAAGACCCCATCGAATACGACCTGCCCGGCATCAGCCAGACGCAGGTCAACGCCAAGATCGACATGAGCTTCGCGCTGGCCCTGCGCGCCATCCTGCGCCAGGACCCGGACGTGATCATGATCGGCGAAATCCGCGACCTGGAAACCGCGCAGATCGCGGTGCAGGCGTCGCTGACCGGCCACCTGGTCCTCGCCACGCTGCACACCAACGATTCGGTGTCCGCGGTCACGCGCCTGACGGACATGGGCGTCGAACCCTTCCTGCTGGCCTCGTCCTTGCTGGGCGTGCTGGCACAGCGCCTGGTGCGCAAACTGTGCCCGGCCTGCAAGGCGCCGTCGATGCTGGACGGCGTGCAGGTGTTCCATCCCGTGGGCTGCGAGGCATGCAACCACACCGGCTACAGCGGCCGCTCGGGCATCCATGAGTTGTTCACGGTGGATGACGAGGCGCGCCGGCTGATCCACGAAGGGCGTGATGAGCGCGAACTGCGCCGGGCTGCGGCTGCGTCGGGCATGCGGAGCATGCGCGAGGACGGGCAGCGCTGGGTGGATGGCGGGCAGACCTCGCCGGAGGAAATTCTGAGGGTGACGCGGGACGCGTAGGGCGCATGGCGTCAGCGGGGCGGCCGACGTCGGCGCTCAAGGCGCCGGTCTCCGTCACGCTCATCATGCCCGCGACACCGCAGTTTCGAAATCATGAACAATTGCAATTTGTATGGCCTGCCCCTTGTTCTACAGGGGCAGCACAGGCCGTTAGAATATTCGGAACCACCGTTTGCGGGCCGACAACGGCTCTAAAGTGCACGGGGACATAGGTCCGAAAAATGGCTCGACATACGCACCATCCACGGGCTGCTGAGGCCCACCAGCCTGCACCGGCTCATCTGGCGGAAATGCTTGACAGCCTTAGCGACGGATTCATGTCGCTAGACAAGTCTTGGCGCTTCACGTATCTCAACAATACCGCCGAGCGGTATTTGCAGCAGGCGCGGAAAAACCTCCTCGGACGCGAAATCTGGCAGTGTTACCCGGACTTGGTGAACTCCGGCTACTACCAAATCTACCGGCACACAGCGGCGACAGGGCGTCCCGGCTGCCACACAGGCTATTACGCCCCGCTTCGAACTTGGTTTGAAGCCCGCTCATTTCGCCACGATGAAGGCATTACGGTACTTTTTCGCGACGTCACGCGCGAACACGAGCACGCCGCCCAGTTAGCGTTTGAAGCGAGTCACGATTATCTGACGGGGTTGGCGAATCGACGCAGTTGCATGGAAGCGCTGTCTCGTGCAGTAGCAGACGCTGCCTTGCCAAGCGGGCCGGATGGCGTCTCTGTCGCGGTGCTGTTTATCGACTTGGACCATCTCAAGGAAGTCAATGACGCGTTCGGCCATGTTGCCGGTGACGAACTGCTGCGTAGTTTCGCGGTAAGGCTGAAGGCAAGTCTCGGGCCTGCCTTTTTTGCAGCCCGCGTCGGCGGCGACGAGTTTGTTCTGCTGTTGCGCAACACCACAAAAAGCGCGGTGGAAGCGTGCGCATCTGCGGTGCTCAACGCGCTTGCGATGCCGTTTGAAATTTGCGGCCGAGCGATCTCTCTGTCCGCCAGCATTGGTATTGCGCTAATGGGAGAAGACCCCGAAACCGCCGAGACACTGCTGAGTCAGGCCGATACGGCCATGTACGCAGCCAAGTCTGCTGGCGGGCTTCAAGTACGTACGTATGACGTGATCCTGGACAGGGGCGTGCGCAACCGTGTCGCGTTGCGCTCCGACCTCCGTGCGGCGTTTGCGCAGAACCAGTTCGAGCTCCATTTCCAGCCCCAGATATCACTCGCGGATGCCTCCCTGATCGGTGCTGAGGCGCTTCTTCGCTGGCGTCATCCCGACCGGGGCCTGCTGACACCTGACGCATTCCTGGCTCTGCTGCTTGAGTCGCCCTATGAAGGCGCGCTGGTCGAATGGCTGCTCAATGCGGTTTGCCTGCAGATCGCCTCATGGCAACGGATGGGCGTCGCCGTACCGCGTATCAGCCTGAACCTATCGGCTCGGCAACTTCTCGATATGGGGCTCGTGGATCGGATTCACTCTGCCGTCAGTAAACACGACATCTCCGCCGCGATGCTCGATGTGGAAATCACGGAAGACTGCCTGGTAAGCGATATAGATAGGGCGACGTCAGTCCTCGCCACCCTGAAACGCGCCGGGCTATCCACGTCGCTCGACGACTTCGGTGCGGGATACTCAAGTTTGAGCTATTTAGTCCGACTGCCTATCGACACGCTCAAGATCGACAGGTCCTTTGTCCGCGGGCTGGCGGCGTCGGAGAAGGCCTCGGCGGTAATTCGAGGCGTCGTTGGTCTTGCTCGTTCGCTGGGCATGAAAACGATCGCCGAAGGTGTCGAGCACCAACATCAGGCCGACGAGTTAAAGGACGCCGGCTGCGACTCCATTCAGGGTTATCTGGTTAGCCGCCCGTTGAGCGCAGAGGCTTTCGTGGAGTTTGTGCGACAAGCGTGACGGCAGAGAACGGTAGTGAGGCTGTCCCGCCTATCGCGCGGAGGCACCCGTCCCGAACGTCACCGTGTCGCCTGACCGCCGGCCCAGCGTGGACATCAGGCCGTCCAGGGCGGCGCGATCGGCTTCGTTCGCCGATTTGGCGAACGTCGCTTCTCCGTGAAAGCTCAACCCACGGCCGCCCGCGCTGCCCTGGCCCTTCACATCCAGCAGTCCGCTCTCCGTGCTGAGGACCAGCGTGGCGCCGGACTTGCCGCCGCCCTGCACGCGCAGCAGGTAAGTCCCTACCGGCGTCACCGGCGTGAGCGCGGTGCCGGCGTTGCGCCAGCGCAGGTCCACGGCTGGTCCCGGCGGCAGCGGGGCGCCCAGGCGCAGCGGCTGCCAGTTGATTTCCAGCATGCCCTGCGGGGCCAGCGTGTTCCACGGCGCGCCCAGCGCGGGCAGCACCGTGGCGGGCACGCGCAGGGATTGCGCCGGGACCGCCAGCCCGTTCCATCCGGGCCGCGCGCGCAGCGTGCCTTGCAGCCAGGGGTGGGAAAGGTCCAGCGCCATGGCGTCCCAGCGCCATTGCCATTGCACGGGCTGCGGCAGCACCCGGCGGGTGCCGGGCGGGCCGAGCGCGATCCATGCGCTGCCGCGCCACAGGGTGCCGCTGGCGTCGGCCAGCGTGACCGGCGCGTCGTCGGGCAGTAGCGCCAGCGCCCAGCGCGCGGGCAGCACGGCCGCGCCTGCCGCCGCGGCGCACAGCGCGCCGGCCAGCCACAGCCCGGCGCTGCGCGGGAAGGGAAGTCTCCAGCGCATCAGCGGCTCCCTGCCGCCTGCGGCGGCAAGAGGACGACCTTGCCGTTGACCAGGCCCGGCAGCGGGCGTCCATTGGGGTTGGCGGCCCGCGTCAGGTCCACCTGCGCAATGGCCAGGCCCCAGTCGCGCCCCGCGCCGTCCAGCCAGCGCATGAGCGCGGATGACGGCGCCTGGTCCAGCATCAGTTCCACGCCGCCCGCCTCGCCATCCGACAGCGTCCACAGCCCCGCGGGCAAGCCCGCCCGTTCCAGGCTGGCCGCCAGTTCCGTCCGGGCGGGCATGGATGCGGCGGGCGCGGCGCTGCGCTGGCGTAGGACCGTGGCCTGCGCCGTCAGGTCGGCGACGGTGGCGGCCTGCGCGCGCAGCCCGGGCAACTCTGCCTGCAGCGTGCGCATCGTCTTCAGGGCGGGTTCGATGAGGCCGACGAAGACGATCGCCGCGCCCAGCAGCAGGGCCGCGCCGGTGACGAGGCGGCGTTCGCGCGGCGCCATCGCGCCGTAGCGCTGCCGGGCGCGCGCCAGCGCCGGATCCAGGGGTTTGCGGGCGGCTTGCCACGCGTTGTGCAGTCGATCGAGCGGTTTCATGGTTGGCTGCGCACGATGCGCCAGGTGTTGTCGGTGTCGCCGCGTTCCAGCTTCAGCCCCAGGGCGGCGGCCTGCTGGATCAGCGCGGGGGTTTCGGCGACGCGCTGCGCTTGCGGGCCGGCGTCGGCGAGCTGCAGCGTGAGCGCCTGGTCGGCGTAGGTCAGGTGCGCGACCTTGTCGGCGGCGAAGGGCAGGGCCTGGGCCGCCGCGCGCGCAAGCGGCAGGAAGTCGCCGGCGCTGGCCGCGCCGCGATTGGCCAGCAGCGCGTCCAGGCCTTGCTGCGCCTGGCGCGCGGGGTCCAGCACCACGGGCAGGTTGGGAAAGGCGGCCAGCACCTGGTCGCGCATGCCGTTCTTCAGGGCATCGGCTTCGCCACGCAGTTGCGCGGCATGCAGGTTCAGGCCCGCGATCCACACGACGGCGGCCAGCGCGCCCCAGCGCCAGACCGGCCGCCAGCGCGACACGCTGGCCGGCGCAAGCTGCGGCATGGCCAGCGACCAGGGGGGCGAGGGCGCAAGCCAGCGCGGATCGGCCGGATCGCGCAAAGGCGCGTCCGTCGCCGGCGCCAGCGTCTGGGGCGCGATCAGCGCGCGCACGCGCAGGCCCTGGGCGCTGAGCAGGCCCCAGGCGCGCCGCACGGGCTCGCGCGGGGACCAGGCCAGCGCCACGGATCCATCGGCCGTGCGCGTGCCGTGGCCTACCGCCAATCCTTCCAGATCGCTCAGCACCAGCGGTTCCAGGGCGCCGCGCACGGCGGCGCCGAAATGCGCGCGCGCCACCGCCGGAATCTGCACGGTGGCCGCGATGACGTCGGCGGGGTGCAGCACGGCCTCGCACAGGGCCTGCGGCCAGGCGTGGCCGAGGGCGCGCAGCGCCAGCTCGCCTTGCCGCACGCAGCGGCCACGCCGGTCGAACCAGGCATAGGGCAGGGGCGAATCGGCGCCGAATTCCTCAAGCAGGGGCAACGCGATGCGCAGGGTGTTCTTCACGGTGAGTCTCTTGTCCAGATCGTTTCGGGAGCGGCCGGCGGGACGCTGCGCAGCAGCGCCTGCATGGAGACGCGCGCCCGTTCGTAGACCACGGTGCCGCTGGCCAGGAACCAGCCGCTGTTGGTGGCGACCGACGGCGCGGGCGTCTTGATGCCCGTGCCCGTCAGCCGGTTGGCGAAGTCGCCGGGGTTGTTGAACCAGTTGCCGCGGTCGCGCTCGCCGGCCATGGCGCGCGCCTGGGCCAGCGACAGTCCGGGCACCAGCGCGGCGATGACCTCCGCGGGCGCCGTGTTGACGTTGACGTTGGTGGCCGCCGGCAACAGCGTCATCGTGCGGCGCAGCGCATTGCGCATCGGCGGCTCCAGTGCCAGCAGCGCCGCCACTTCGTCCATGCCGCGCGGCAGCGGTGCGCGGGCCTGGGGCGCGGGGCGCGCCGGATTGGTCGGCGCGTCCGCCGCCAGGGCGGGCGGCTGCGCGGACGCGACGATGTCGACGATGCGGGCGGCCAGCGTATCGGGTAGTTCCAGCGTGGCCAGCAGGCGGCGCAGGATCTCTTCCTGCTCGGGCTGGGGCACGCCATTGCGCGCGAGGTTATAGAGGTTGTATTTGCCCTGTTCGTCCTGCACGGCGCCTGAAAACACCGCCACGCGGTCGTCGTCCGGGCGCTCGATGCGGGTGTCCAGCACGGGCGTGGCCCAGATCTGGTCGCCGCGCGTGATGGGTTCGCGCCGGCCGTGGTCGCGCACGACCAGCCGGGCCCAGTCGATGCCGCCCGCCAGCATCGCGCGCGCCTGCACGCGGGCCATTTCGTTCTCCACGCGGCGGGTGCTGGCGGTCTGCCGCTGGAAGAGGCTGGTGGTCAGCGCGGCCACGATCGCCACGATGATGAGCGCGCTGACCACGGCCGCGCCGCGTTCGCGGGCCGTGTTTCCAGGCGTGGTGGGCGCGCGGGCGAGGGCCGGCCTCATGGCAGCTCCAGGATGCGCGTGTAGCGCCGCAGGTCGCCCGGCACGCCGCGTTCGAAGGCGATCTCCAGGCCCGTGGGCGCCGCCGCGAACGAGGCGTTGGCGTCCACCCAGCCCACGCCCGGCACCCACGCGCGCAGCGCAAGGGTGCGCACGCCGGGCAGCAGCAGCACGCCCGCGTTGGCCGCGGGCAGGGGACTGCGCGGCGCGGACGGGCCGCTGGCGCGCCACAGGCCGTCTGCCCGCACCTGCCAGTGGACGCGCTGCCACAGGCCGTTGCCGTCGGGGTCGGGACGCAGGATTTCCAGGGTCTGGCCGCCCGCCGCGCGCGGCAGCAGGCGCAGCCCGGTCGTGAACGCCACCGCATCCAGGCCCGGGGAATCGAAGGCCGGGCCGGTGTAGGACAGCTCCACGTCGCGCGCCATCTGGCCCAGCGTGCGGACGATGGCGTCGGTGTCCTCGGCCTGCGCGGCGATGAGGTCGCGCGCGCCCGACACGCTGGCCAGGCCGCGCCAGGCCATCAGGCTGACCAGCGCCATCAGGGCCAACGCGACCAGCACTTCGATCAGCGTGAAGCCGGCCTGGGATCTGGGGGAACGGCGCATCGTCATCGCAGGCTGGATAGCAGCCCGTCGAGCTGCAGCAGGATCGCGCCTTCGCGCGCGGACGCCGCGTCGTGGACCTTGACGGCCACCTGGCGAAAGCTGCGGTTCATGGAGTTGGTGAAGACCAGTTCGCATTGCAGGGCCAGGCCGCCTTGCGGACAGGGCACGGTCTGCGAGCCGGCGCGCGGCAAGGCCTGTTCCAGCCGCAGCTGCGTCAGCGCGTTCTGCGCGGCCAGCAGCGCCAGCGTCTTGTCCTGCAGGGCCCGGTTGTTCGCGGCCATGACGCCCGTGGCGCGCAGGGCCGCGCCCATCGCCACGGCGATGATGGCAAGCGCCACCAGCACTTCGATCAGCGTGAAGCCGCGCTCGCGCCGGGACGCAGCGGGGAACGCGACCGTGGAATCGTCCGGGGATGCCTCAGCGGATGTCATAGCGTCCGGCGGCGTCGCGCTGCAGCGTGACGTGCGCGTCTCCCGCGCTCAGGTTCAGTGTCATGGGCGCGGCGACCCACTCCGTGTTGAATACCAGCGGCCGGTCGGGGTCCAGCCGCCACTGCACGGGGGCTGCCGACCACGCTTGCGGCCGCAGCACCTCGTCATGGTCGAACCGGTCGGCGGCCACGGGGATGTCGTCCTGCGCCGTCGGGCCGGGCGGCCGGCCCGCACGCTCGAACGACCAGCCCTGGCCGTTGGCCAGCCAGCGGATGGATCGCCCGTCGCTGCGCGCCTCGCTCTGCGCCACGGTGAACGCGTCGGCCAGGCGCTCGGCGTCGCCGCGCAGGCGGTTGTCGCCGCGGCCGATGGACAGGCTCACCATGCTGGCGGCGATGGCCACGATCACCAGCACCACCAGGACTTCGACCAGCGTGAAGCCGCGTTCAGAGTTCCCACGAACCGATGTCGGCATCGCCGTTTTCTCCGCCGGGCTTGGTGTCGGCGCCGAACGAGAACACGTCGACGTCGCCTTTGACGCCGGGGCTCAGGTATTGATAGGGGTGGCCCCACGGATCGTTGGGCAGCTTGTCCAGGTAGCCGCGCCAGTTGGCGACGCCGTCCGGCTTTTGCGCCAGCGCGCGCAGGCCCTGGGCGGTGGTGGGATAGCGGCCGTTGTCCAGGCGGTAGAGCTTGAGCGCCTGCATGATGCCGCCGATGTCCTGACGCGCCGCGGCCTGCCGGGCCTGGTCGGGGCGGTCCAGGACGCGCGGCACCACCAGCGCGGCCAGGATGCCCATGATCACAATGACCACCATGATCTCGATCAGGGTGAAGCCCTGCTGGCGGGCAAGCCCGCGCGGTAACTGACGCACTTTCCGACTCCGGTCATTCTGTAGAAGCCCGGGATTGTGGACATGAAATATGACAGTAATGCGCACGCAGCCGGACGCCTGCGCAACGCGCGGTGCGCGCGCCTTCCTACTTTTCGCGGGTGATGCCGCCCGGCGCGTCCTGCGCCGCCGGCGCCGCCAGGCGGCTCGCGCGGCCCGACTGCTCGACCGTGACGGCGTCAGCCGCGATGTCGCGCAGCACGATGCCCGGCGCCACTTCCGCGCCGGTGCGCCAGGCCAGCGGCGGGCCGCCGTCCACGCTCAGCACCGCCGCGCCGTCGGGGCCGGCCGCGATCACGCCCAGCACGGTGATCTGCGTGCGCATGGCTTCGTCTTTGCCGAACCACTGCGCGACCGGTGTATTGTCGGCCGCGCGCGGCGCGGCGGCCGAGACGGCGGGTGGCAACGGGCCGGGCCGCGGCGCGAGGAGGACCGAGGCCCACACGCCCACGCCCGCCGCAAAGGCCAGCACGGCAAGGACACGCAACGCGGTGGGTGCGGAGGGCAGGGGCAGGCGCAGGGACAGGGGCATGGCAATCGATGGCGAACGAAACGACGCGGCCGACTATAGCGGCGTTTCATGACAGCCATGCAATGGCGGGCCGCCGCGTGGCAAGCGCGCTCGCGGGCCTGCCCGGACAAGCGCTTGACCGCGCCCGCTGCCTTGCGTTGCGCGCAAACGGATCGCGCGTGCGGCGTCCCGGCCTTGCGTCTTGCGCAAAAGAATCCTGATCCAACGATCAACGTTTCTCTTCTTTGTTTCACGGGTCTTTCACCTTGGACCGCCACCATGTCGGCCAGCGCAAGACCCCCTTCATAAACCGAGAAGAGAAGCAATGCAGACATTGAATTGGAGAAGATGGTGCGCCATGTTGCTGGCGACCAGCGCATTGGCCGGCTGTGGAGGCGGCGATGACGACGACGAGGAGCCCGTGGCCCCGCCGACGCAGCCGCCCGTGACTTCGCCCGGCGAGGCGAGCGTCGACAAAGTGCTGTTCGTGGGCGTCGACGGCCTGACTTACGACGCGCTGCGCCGCGGCATGACCGACAAGACCCTGCCCAACATCGGCCAGCTCACCGCCACGCGCGCCTGGACGGGCGGGGTGACGGGCACGGTGACGCAGCAGCCCACGCTGGCCGCGCCGGGCTGGGCCACCTTGCTGACCGGGCAATGGGCCGATGTGCATGGCGTGCGCTCCAATGCGCAGGGCCAGGCCATGAAGGCGCCCAGCCTGTTCCAGCGCGTCAAGACCGCGCAGCCCGAGGCGCGCATTGCCGGCGCCTTCAACTCGCCGCTGCTGGCCGGCCTGCTGGGCGTGGACCGCGACGCGGGCTACGTGCAGGTGGTGACGGACTGCGCCGGCGTGGACGACTGCGTCGCCTCGCAGGCCCGGGACCGCATCGCCGAGGGCTATGACGTGGTGGTGGCGCAGTTCGGCGCGCCGGAACGCGCCGCCGCCGAGAGCGGCTTCGGCACGACCTACGAAGCCGTCATCCGCCAGACCGACGCCGCGATCGGCGTGCTGGCCAAGCAGCTTGCCGACCGCCGCGCCGATCATCCCGGCGAAAACTGGCTGATGGTGGTGGCGTCCAGCCACGGGCTGGACAAGACCGGCGGCAGCGACGGCCTGCCGTTCTCGACCAACAAGACCATCCTGCTGGCGGCCAACCAGCCCGCCTTGTTGGGCGGCAGCGCCGACGATGCGTCGTTCGACGGCTTGTGGGACACCAACTGGTACGCGCTGCCCAGCGCCGCCGACGTGGCGCCCACGGTTTTGTCGCACCTGGGCGCGCTGCCCGCTGCCGACGCCTACGACATGGCCGGCACCTCGCTCAGCGAACCGCTGGCGCTGCGCCGCGTCGCCACCACCACGTCCATGGACAACAAGAGCGTGACCGTGACCTGGGTGCGCGTCGGCGAGCCCGAGGGCGACATCGTGGTCAGCCGCGACGGCGTGGAGGTGGCGCGCCTGCCCGGCACCGCCACGGAATACGTCGACACCGGCTTCACGTTCGACACCGAAGGCGTGCACGCGCTGCATTACAGCGTGTCGGCCGGCCGGGCGGTCAGCGCCGCGCGCGCCACGGTGGTCTACGCCAAGCCCGTGCCGCTGCTGGCCTCGCTGCGCACCGGCCTGACGATGTTCTTCCCGTTCGAGGGCGACGTGGCCGACAAGGCCGCGGGCGGCGGCGCGATCACGCCGTACGACGGCACGCAGGCGCCGGCCTATGCCGACCCCGGCGTGTTCGGCAAGAGCTTCCAGAACGAGCGCAGCGCGGCCGCCCTGGGCGCGTTCAAGCTGGACTATCCGGCGGGCCTGCTGGACAGCGTTCAGGCCTTCACCATCGGCTTCTGGTATCAGTCCGACGGCACGGCGAACGACCGCTCCATCGTGGGCAACAAGGACTACAACTCCGGCGGCAACCCCGGCATCACCATCGCCCAGTGGGCCGGCCCCGAGCTGCGTTTCAACATCGCGGGCGGCGGCAAGCGTGCGGATATCAACGGCGTGAAGTTCACGGCCAACAAGCCGGTCTACATCGCGATGACCATCGACAAGACGGCCAAGACGATGACGGCCTACCGCTACGACAGCGAGCTGGGCTTCGTGCGCACCGTCACGTCCACGGCCACGCCGGGCGTCGACCTGACCGCGGTGGCGGGCATCTTCGGTCCGCACATCGGCCTGAACGAAGACGGCAAGGGCACCTACGGCATCTGCTGCGCCGGCACCAGGGGCCCCTACACGATGATTTTTGATGACCTGGCGTTCTGGTCGCGAGCCTTGACCGAGGAAGAAGTGAAGTCCCTGGCCATGTCCGGCAAGTCCGTCTCCGAACTGTTTCCCTGATGTCCAAGGATAGACACCCCATGAGCAAGTCCATGATTCTGCGCGGTTTCCTGCGGGCCAGCGCGGTGCTGATGCTGACCGCCACCCTGGCCGCCTGCGGCGGCGACGACGGCGGCGACGATGACGCCGGCACCCCGGGCAACCCCACCCAGCCCGAGACGCCCACGACGCCGCCCACGCCGGCCAAGCCCGAACTGCGTTGCGCGCCCTGAGCCGCGCCCTCTGTAGACCCATAGGAAAACAATCCGTGAAGTCCGAAAAAGACACGATCCACGCCGGCAAACGCCGCTTCCTGCGCAACGCCGCCGCCTCTACCGCGGGGCTGACCGCGCTGTCGATGTTCCCGCCGGCCATCCGCCGCGCGCTGGCCATTCCCGCCAACAACCGCACCGGCACCATCAACGACGTCGAGCACGTGGTCATCCTGATGCAGGAGAACCGCTCGTTCGACATGTACTTCGGCACGTTCAAGGGCGTGCGCGGCTTTGGCGACCGCATCACCATTCCGCTGCCGGACAATCGCTCGGTCTGGGAGCAGACCAACGGCACGCGTGTCGTGATGCCGTACCACCTGGACAGCACGCAGGGCAACGCCCAGCGCGTGGCCGGCACGCCCCACGACTACGTGGACGCGCAGATGGCCTGGGACGGCGGCCGCATGGACCAGTGGCCGCGCTACAAGCAGAACCAGTCGATGGGCTATTACCGCCAGAAAGAGGTGGAGTTCCAGTTCATGCTGGCCGACGCCTTCACGCTGTGCGACGCCTATCACTGTTCCACGCACGGCGGCACCAACACCAACCGCCTGTTCCACTGGACCGGCACCAACGATCCGCTGGCGCAGGGCAACGGCCCGTCCACCCGCAACCAGTGGGACAGCCTGGGCGCCTCGTCGACCGGCTGGACCTGGAAGACGTATCCGGAACGCCTGCAGGAAAACGGCGTGACCTGGAAGGTCTACCAGAACCTGCCCGAGAACTTCGGCGACAACCCGCTGGCCGGCTTCCAGCAATACCGCCGCGCCAATGAACTGGCGGGCAACGGCAGCAACGGCTCGCCTTATCCGGCCTGGACGCCCAGCATGGACGCCGCCAACCCGCTGTACAAGGGCACGGCCAACACCATGCCGGACGGCGGCTTCCTGCAGGCCCTGCGCGACGACGCGTTGAACGGCACGCTGCCGCAGGTGTCGTGGATCGTGGCGCCCGCGACGTATTCGGAGCACCCCGGCCCGTCCAGCCCCGTGCAGGGCGCCTGGTACATCCAGGAAACGCTGGACGCGCTGACGGCCAACCCGGACGTCTGGAGCAAGACGGTCCTGCTCATCAACTTCGACGAGAACGACGGCTACTTCGACCACGTGCCGCCGCCCGCCGCGCCGTCGCTCAATGCCGATGGGTCGATGGCCGGCGCCTCCACCGTCAATACCGACCTGGAGCGCCACACCCACGCGTCCGCCCAGGATGCCGCCGACAACCGCGTCTACGGTCCGGGCCCGCGCGTGCCCATGTACGTGGTGTCGCCGTGGAGCCGCGGCGGCTGGGTCAATTCCCAGGCGTTCGACCACACGTCGGTGCTGCGCTTCCTGGAAGCGCGCTTCGGTGTGAAGGAAGAGAACATCAGCCCGTGGCGCCGCGCGGTGCTGGGCGACCTGACCTCGGCCTTCAACTTTGCCACGCCGAACGACGAGACGCTGCCGGACCTGAACCTGCTGACCCGATCCGGCGCCGACCAGGAACGCGCCGCGCAGCAAGCGCTGACCGCGGTGCCGCTGCCCGATCCGTCCACGCAGGCCAAGGGCGTGCAGGAGAAGGGCGTGCGCTATTCGCGTCCCTTGCCGTACGAGCTGCACACGAGCGGCCGCAGCCAGCCCGAGACCGGCAACATGTGGCTGGTGTTCTCCAACACGGGCAAGCAGGCCGCGGTGTTCCACGTCTATGACCGCCTGCACCTGGACCGCCTGCCGCGCCGCTACACGGTGGAACCCGACAAGCAGCTCGAAGGCAACTGGGACACGGCGGCCGACGGCGGCAAGTACGACCTGTGGGTGCTGGGTCCCAACGGCTGGCACCGCCACTTCGCGGGCGACCTGGCGCAGGACCGCACGGCGCAGCAAGATGCCGAGATCCGCGTCTGCTACGACATCGCCAACGGCGACGTCTACGTCAGCTTCATCAACGCCGGCAAGACGCCGTGCACCTTTGAAGTGACGCCCAACGCCTACTACGCCAACCACGAACGCTGGACGTTCACGGTGCCGGCGGGCGGCCAGGTCGAGCAGCACTGGGCGCTGGCGGCCAGCCATGCGTGGTACGACTTCACGGTGCGGCTGGCCGAGGATCCGTCGTGGCTGCGCCGCTTTGCCGGCCGCGTCGAAACCGGCAAGGCGTCGGTGACCGACCCGGCGATGGCCGAGTAAGCCTCAGGCGGCGGCGTGCGGTTCGCGTGCGCGAAAGGCCTTCGCGCACGCCTCGCAGATCGCCGCCGTGATGCCCTGGCGGGCATGCTCGCGCCGTTCCAGCATGCCGATAGAGCGCGACAGCGGTCCCAGGTCCGCGGGCAGGTGCAGGATCCGCAATTCCGGGCTGTGCTGCCAGTTCGCGCCGTTGATGAGCGGCAGCAGGGTCACGCCGACCTCCTGGCGCACCAGCTCCACCAGCGTCTCGATGGCGTTCAATTCCAGGAAATCGTTCACCGGCACCGCCATGCGGCGCAGCAGCCGGTCGATCTGCAGGCCGGTGCGCTGGGTGCGGTCAAAGCGCAGGAAGGGATTGCCTGCCAGCACCTGACGGGCGTCATCGCCGGCCGCCGAGCGCGGCGCGATCACCACCATCTGTTCTTCATAGAGCGGGGTCCAGCGCGTGCTGGCCATCTTGCGGCCGGCTTCCACCAGGAAGGCCGCGTCCAGCTCGCCGTCTTCCACCTTGCCCGCCAGCTCGCTGGCCTTGCCCGACAGGATGCGCACGTCCAGCTTGGGATGGGCTTTCTTCAGGCCCGAGATCACCTTGGACAGCGTGCCCATGCAGGACACGATGCTGCCGACCGAGACCGAGCCCGCCAGTTCGCCGGGCGCCGTGCTTGGCCGCCTCAGTTTGTCGTATAAATCCAGCAAGTGCTTGATTTCAGGAAGCAATTCCCGGCCGGCTGCGTTCAGCATGGCCAGGCGCCCGCTGCGGTCGAAAAGTTCGCGTCCCAGCTCGGCCTCCAGCGACCGCATCTGGAAGCTCACGGCCGCCTGCGTCAGCGCCACCTGCTCGGCGGCTTCGGAGAAGGAGCCGTGGTGCGCGACCGCCAGAAAGGTGCGCATGAAGCGGATCGTACTCATAAAAAATTCTTTTATGACGGAACAAAAAATCAAATTGATTTAATTAAAGCACGAGAGTAACTTCGCCCGCTTAACCATATGCCTTAAGAGACCCGCCACATGAAATCCTTCGACTGGGGCAACCCGTATCCTTCCGTTCGCATCCCGCTGTTTGCCCGCAACGTGGTCTCCACGTCGCATCCGCTGGCGGCCCAGGCGGGGCTGCGCATGCTGCTCAAGGGCGGCAACGCCGTGGACGCCGCCATTGCGGCCGCGGCCACCATCGTCCTGGTCGAACCGGTTTCCTGCGGCCTGGGCGGCGACTGCTTCGCCATCGTGTGGGACGGCAAGGAACTGCACGGGCTGAATTCGTCGGGCGTCGCGCCCGCGGCCTGGAGCACCGAATACTTCAAGCGCAAGTACGGCACGGGCCCCGACGGCCTGGCCATCCAGCCCAAGCGCGGCTGGGACGCGGTCACCGTGCCCGGCGTGGTCGCCGGCTGGGCCGCGCTGCATGAAAAGCTGGGCAAGCTGCCGTTCGAGCAACTGTTCGAGCCCGCCATCGAGATCGCCGAGCGCGGCTATGCCGTGCCGCCCGTGGTGGCGCACAAGTGGGCCGCCGCGGCCGACGAACTGAAGTCGCAGCCGGGCTACGCCCAGGCCTTCCTGCCCGAGGGCCGCGCGCCCAAGGTGGGCGAACACTTCCGCTTCCCCGACGCCGCCAACACGCTGCGCCGCATCGCCGCGTCCAAGGGCCGCGACTTCTACGAAGGCGAACTGGCCGAACGCATCGCCGCCTTCAGCAAGGAATGCGGCGGCGCGATGACGCAGGAGGACCTGCGCAACTACCGTCCGGAATGGGTCAAGCCCATCTCCAAGTCCTACCGCGGCTACGAGCTGCACGAGATCCCGCCGAACGGGCAGGGCATCGCCGCGCTGATCGCGCTGGGCATCGTCGAACGCTTCGACATGGCCGACATTCCCGTGGACTCGGTGCAATCGCAGCACATCCAGATCGAGGCCATGAAGCTGGCCTTCGCCGACCTGTACAAGTACGTGGCCGACCCGCGCGCCATGCAGGTCACGCCGGAACAGATGCTGTCGGACGCCTACCTGGACAGCCGCGCCAAGCTGATCCGCTTGGACCAGGCCACGCATTTCGAGGCCGGCCGTCCGCACGCTGGCGGCACCATCTACCTGACCGCCGCCGACGAAAACGGCATGATGATTTCGTTCATCCAGTCCAACTACATGGGCTTCGGGTCGGGCGTGGTCGTGCCGGGCACGGGCATCAGCATGCAGAACCGCGGCGTGGGCTTCTCGATGGATCCCAAGTCGGCCAACGTGGTCGAGGGCGGCAAGCGGCCCTTCCACACCATCATCCCGGGTTTCCTGACGCGCGGCGGCAAGCCGGTCATGAGCTTCGGCGTGATGGGCGGCGACATGCAGCCGCAGGGCCACATGCAGACCGTGGTCCGCATGATCGACTACCACCAGAACCCGCAGGCCGCCTGCTGCGCGCCGCGCTGGAAGGTCAACCGCGATTTCACGCTCGACATCGAGACCAACATGACGGCATCTACGATTGCGGGACTGAAGGACCTCGGGCATGCTTTGAAATCCGTTGACGATCCCTACATGGACTTCGGCGCCGGCCAATTCATCTGGCGCATGTCCGAGAACGACAACGAACTGGGCTACGTCGCCGCCAGCGACAGCCGTCGCGACGGCCAGGCGGTGGGCTTCTAATCAACCGGCATGCAGCCACAAGGGGAAAAAACACATATGAAACGCTTTGCCTTGACTTTCGGCGCCAGCCTGCTGGCGCTGGCCGCCGGCGCCGCCAGCGCCCAGAACATCCGCATCGGCCTGCAGGAAGACCCGGACGTGCTGGATCCGCACCGCGCCCGCACCTACGTGGGCCGCATCGTGTTCACGTCGCTCTGCGACAAGCTGGTGGACATCGATCCCAAGCTGCACTTCGTGCCGCAACTGGCGACCTCCTGGTCGTTCAGCGAAGACAACAAGGTGCTGACCTTCAAGCTGCGCGATGACGCGCTGTTCCACGACGGCTCGAAGTTCGACGCCGCCGCGGCCAAGGCCAACCTCGAACGCGCCATGAGCCTGCCCGACAGCCTGCGCAAGGGCGAGCTGCGCTCGGTGGCCAAGGTCGACGCGCCCGACGCCACCACGCTAGTGCTGACCCTCAAGGAACCGGACGCCACGCTGCTTGCGCAACTGTCCGACCGCGCCGGCATGATGCTCTCGCCCAAGACCTTCTCGGACGACGTCGCCGCCGTGGGCCGCAAGCCGGTCTGCTCCGGCCCGTACAAGTTCGTCGAGCGCATCCAGAATGACCGCATCGTGCTGGAAAAATTCGACCAGTACTACGGCGCGAAGGACTACGTCTTCAAGCGCGTGACCTTCCTGCCCATTCCCGACACCACCGTGCGCCTGTCCAACCTGCGCGCCGGCGACCTGGACATGCTGGAACGCCTGAATCCGTCGGACGCGCCGCAGGTCAAGGAAGACGCCAGCCTGACGTTCGCGCCGGTCGCGGGCCTGGGCTTCCAGCAGTTCATGTTCAACGTGGACAACGGCAAGCGCGCCCAGGACAACCCGTTCAAGAACAAGCTGGTGCGCCAGGCGTTCCAGTTTGCGCTGGACCGCAACGCCATCAACGAAGTGGCCGGCGGCGGCATCTTCGAGCCGGCGCAGCAGCCGTTCCCGCCCGCCAGCCCCTATCACAGCGACAAGTTCCCCGTGACCAAGCGCGACGTGGCCAAGTCCAAGGCGCTGCTCAAGCAGGCGGGCTTTGACCGCGTGAAGGCCGAGCTGGTGTTCGGCAACAACACCACCACCTCGTCCATCGCCGAGATCGTCCAGGCGATGGCGTCCGAGGCGGGCTTCGACCTGTCGCTGCGTCCCACGGAATACGCCGCGCTGCAAAAGGAAGCCTCGGGCGGCAACTTCCAGATCGTGATGCTGGGCTGGTCCGGCCGGGTCGATCCCGACGGCAACATCCATGCCTTCGTGACCTGCAAGGGCGCCCTGAACGACGGCCACTACTGCAACCCGGAAGTGGACAAGCTCCTGAACCAGGCCCGCACCGTGCCCGACGAAACCAAGCGCAAGGCGATTTACGAGCAGGCGCAGACCATCATCCAGGACGAGCTGCCCGGCGTGTACAACTACTACCAGCCGTGGCCCTTTGTGATGAGCAAGAAGGTCAAGGGCTTCACGCCCTATCCGGACGGCATGATCCGCCTGAAGGGCGTGACGTTCGCCCGGAATTGATGTTGGCGCGGCGATTGCCCGCCGCGCCCGCCGGACGCGCTTGCGCGTCCGGCTGTTGTTTTGCGGCGCCCGCGTGCCGCGCCCGATCCGTCCGGCGCCGTCCGCCGTTCCTGTTTTACGGTTTCCCACATGCTTAAACTCATCTTGCGCCGCGTGATCGTCGCGATCCCGACACTGATACTGGTGTCGATGATCGTCTTCATGCTGCAGAAAATCCTGCCCGGCGACCCCGTGCTGACCCTGGCCGGCGAAGAGCGCGATCCGGCCGTGCTGGACTACCTGCGCGACAAATACCGCCTGAACGACCCCTTGCCGATGCAATACGCGGCCTGGGCCGGACAGGTTTTGCAAGGCGACCTGGGCAAGTCCCTGCGCACCGACGTGCCTGTCACCACGCTGATCGCGCAGAAGCTGCCCGTGACCCTGCAACTGGCCGCCATGGCCATGTTCTTTGCGCTGCTGGTGGGGATCCCCATGGGCATCATCGCCGCCGTGCGCAAGGGCAAGCCCGTTGAAATGGGCGCCAACATCGCGGCGCTCTCGGGCATGTCCATTCCCAACTTCTGGCTGGGCATCATCCTGATCATGGTGGTGTCGGTGCAGTGGAAGCTGCTGCCGGCCTCGGGCTACGTGTCGCCATCCGAAGACTTCTGGCTGTCGATCAAGACCATGCTGATGCCGTCGCTGGTGCTGTCCACCGCGATCGCGGCGTATCTCATGCGGCACACGCGTTCGTCCATGCTGGAGGCGCTGTCCGCCGATTACGTGCGCACGGCCCGCGCCAAGGGCGTGTCGCCGCGCGGCGTGGTGCTGCGCCATGCGCTGCGCAACGCGCTGATGCCGATTGTCACGCTGGTGACGCTGCTGTTCGGCGAACTGCTGGCGGGCGCCGTGCTGACGGAACAGGTCTTTACGATCCCGGGCTTCGGCAAGCTGGTGGTCGACGCGGTGTTCACCCGCGACTACGCGGTGGTGCAGGGCGTGGTGCTCTGCGTGGCGGTGGGCTTCATCCTGATGAACCTGCTGGCCGACATCCTGTACATCCTGGTCAATCCCCGCCTGAGGCACTCATGAGCGCAATTCCTGCAACGGCCGCAGCCGTCACGCCGCCCCGCAGCCGCAATCGCGCGTGGGGCAAGTTCAAACGCAACCGCATCGCGATGCTCGGCCTGGGCATCGTGCTGTTCTTCGTGGTGGTGGCCGTGCTGGCCCCCTTGATCGTCAATCACGATCCGCTGCAGACCAGCTTCACCACCATCCGCAAGGCGCCCTCGGCGGCCCACTGGCTGGGCACGGATGAGCTCGGACGCGACATCTTCAGCCGCATGGTGTATGGCGCGCGCGCCTCGCTGATGGCCGGCCTGGTGTCGGTGCTGATCGCGCTGATCGTGGGCGTGCCGTTCGGCCTGGCCGCGGGCTACTTCGGCGGCTGGACCGACAGCGTGATTTCGCGCGCCACCGAGGCGCTGCTGGCGATTCCCTTCCTGATCCTGGCCATTGCGCTGGCCGCTTTCCTGGGGCCCAGCCTGACCAACGCGATGATCGCCATCGGCGTGTCGGCCGCGCCCAAGTTCATCCGGCTGACGCGCGGGCAGGTGCTGGCGGTCAAGAACGAAGACTACGTCCAGAGCGCCCGCGCGCTGGGCGCGTCCGACCTGCGCATCATCGGGCGGCATGTGTTTCCCAACGTGATGCCGCCGCTGATCGTGCAGGCCACCATCACGATCGCCACGGCCATCATCGCCGAGGCCAGCCTGTCCTTTCTGGGCCTGGGCCTGCAGCCGCCGACGCCGTCGTGGGGCTCGATGCTGAACACGGCCAAGAACTTCATGACCCAGGCGCCCTGGATGTCGATCTTTCCCGGATCGGCCATTTTCCTGGTGGTGCTGGGCTTCAATCTGCTGGGCGACGGGTTGCGCGACGCGCTCGATCCGCGTCAGGAAAAGTAATCACTATGGCAACCATGGACCCCAAACGCGTCGTGCAGGTCAACGACCTGACGGTGCGATTCAAGACGCCCGAACGCATTGTGGAAGCGGTGCGCAATGTTTCTTTCCACGTCGACCGCGGCGAAACCCTGGCCATCGTGGGCGAATCCGGTTCGGGCAAGTCGGTGACGTCGCTGGCGCTGATGCGCCTGGTGGAGTATGGCGGCGGGCAGATCGTCAATGGCGGCATGCTGCTGCGCAGGCGCAGCGGCGACGTGCTGGACCTGGGCAATGCGCCCGATTCCACGTTGCAGCGCGTGCGTGGCGCCGACGTGGCCATGATCTTCCAGGAGCCGATGACGTCGCTGAATCCCAGCTTCACGGCGGGCAACCAGATCGCCGAGGCCCTGCAGCTGCACCAGGGACTGGACGCGGCGGCGGCGCGGGCTGAGACGCTGCGCATGCTGGAGCGCGTGCGGATTCCGGAGGCGCGCGCCATCCTGGACCGCTATCCGCACCAGTTGTCGGGCGGCATGCGCCAGCGCGTGATGATCGCGATGGCGCTGTCGTGCAAGCCGCAACTGCTGATCGCCGACGAGCCGACGACGGCGCTGGACGTGACGATCCAGGCGCAGATCCTGCAGCTCATCCGCCAGCTCCAGGAAGAAATGGACATGGGCGTGATTTTCATCACGCACGATATGGGCGTGGTGGCCGAAGTGGCCGACCGGGTGCTGGTGATGTACCGCGGCGACAAGGTGGAAGAGGGCGGTTCGGACGAGATCTTCGCGCGGCCGCAGCATGCCTACACGCGCGCTTTGCTGTCGGCCGTGCCGCGCCTGGGCGCGATGCAGGGCACGGACGAGCCGGCGCCGTTTCCGCTGTTGAAGGTGGACGAGGCCGCGCGGGTGCTGGATCCGGCCGGGCTGGTGGACACGCCCGTGGCCGAGCCGTCCACGGTGCGCCGCGAAAACGGTCCGGTGCTCAAGGTGCGCGATCTGACGACCAGCTTCGATATCCCGGGCGGCATCCTGGGCCGGGTGCAGAAGCGCGTGCACGCGGTTGAAAAGGTCAGCTTCGATCTGTACCCGGGCGAGACGCTGTCGCTGGTGGGCGAGTCGGGCTGCGGCAAGACGACGACGGGCCGCTCGCTGCTGCAACTGGTCAAGAGCAAGAGCGGGTCGATTGAATTCGACGGCAAGAATCTGGGCGCGCTGCGCGGCAGCGCGATGCAGACGCTGCGCCAGCACATGCAGTTCATTTTCCAGGACCCGTTCGCGTCGCTGGATCCGCGGATGACGGTGGGCTATTCGATCATGGAGCCGCTGCTGATCCACAAGGTGGCGCGCGGCAAGGAGGCGCAGGAGCGCGTGCGCTGGCTGATGGACAAGTGCGGGCTGCTGCCGGAAATGATCGACCGGTATCCGCACGAGTTTTCAGGCGGGCAGCGGCAGCGGATCTGCATTGCGCGGGCGCTGGCGTTAAATCCCAAGGTGGTGATTGCGGATGAGTCGGTGTCGGCGCTGGATGTGTCGATCCAGGCGCAGATCGTGAATCTGCTGCTGGATCTGCAGCGCGAGCTGGGGGTGTCGTTCCTGTTCATTTCGCACGATATGGCGGTGGTGGAGCGGGTGAGCCACCGGGTTGCGGTGATGTACCTGGGCCAGATCGTGGAGATCGGGCCGCGGCGGGCGATCTTTGAAAATCCGCAGCATCCTTATACGAAGAAGCTGATGGCGGCGGTGCCGATCGCGGATCCGCAGCGGCGGCATCGGGAGCGGTCGCTGCTGGTGGATGAGATTCCCAGTCCGGTGCGCCGGGTGGGGGATGATCCGCTGGTCGAGCCTCTGGTTGCGGTGGGGGATGGGCATTTTGTGGCTCGGCATGCCATTGGGGTTTATTGAGGCGGTAGGGCTGGGTTGCTGTCATTGCTGGCTTTGATGTCTCTGATGGCTTTGCTGGCTTTGCTGGTGGCGGGGGTGGTTCTTGGGCCGCGGCCGGCGCCGGGCCGGGCGCGAGCGAGGGGCCACGATTGCGGTCCGGAGCCTTCGCTCCGGACGGACCCTGCGTCATCCTCGTTGCCGCCTGCGGCGGCGGCCTTCGGATTCCCTTGGGCGCATCGACGCCCCTCGCTCACGCCCGACCCGTCACCGACCGCTCCGTCGATTGCGGGCGCAGGCTGGCGGGGCGAGTTGTTTGCTTGGCGTTCTGGCGGCGGTCGGGGTGTTTAGGGAAGGTCTTGCGGGGTCGCCAAAATCGGCCGCGCGGGCGGCCTTCTTTGGCGTTTGGGCGTCTTGCGTCGTGGTGATGACGCTGCGCGCCTTTTTCGGGGTCTGACGCCCTTGTGATCTCCGTCAATCCGCCGCAGGCATTCCCGGGTGTCAGACACCGTTGGCGGTGGTGTGCCCGGCCGCCTTGGCGCCGGGGGCGGGCGGTTATCATGGCGGCCTTCCCGAAATTCGCTTTTTTGAACGGACTCTCGCCATGGCCCTGCGCGCCACCATCTACAAGGCCGACCTGAATGTCGCCGATACCGACCGTCACTATTACGGCAGCCACGGGCTGACGGTGGCGCGTCATCCTTCTGAAACGGATGAACGGATGATGGTCCGCCTGCTGGCGTTTGCCTTGCATGCGCAGGAAGAGCTTTCGTTCACCAAGGGGCTGAGCGACACGGATGAACCGGATCTGTGGGTGAAGGATCTGACCGGAGAGGTCAAGCTGTGGATCGAGGTGGGCCAGCCGGAAGAGCGCCGCATCCTGCGTGCCTGCGGGCGTGCTGACGAGGTGATCGTGTATTGCTATGGCGGTTCGGCCAGCAAGATCTGGTGGGACGGGGTGCGCAACAAGCTGGAGCGCACGCGCAATCTGAAGGTGGTGAATCTGCCGGCGGAGCAGACGCGGGCGCTGGGCAAGCTGGCCGAGCGCACGATGCAGTTGAACGCCAATATCTCGGACGGCGTGGTGTATTTTTCGGCGGAAAAGGGCGAGGTCAGCATCGAGCCGGAGGCCTGGCGCTGAAATTGGGGCCGGGGGTTGCGCGGCGGGCGCGGGCACGCTTAATATGATGATCATCATATTTTGATTGCCCCGATCATGGCCACTTCCCGCCGCAAGGAACAATCCCACGAACGCATCGTCGATGCGGCCGCGCGCGCCATTCGGCGTGGCGGGTATGCGGGGGTGGGCGTCGCGGACATCATGAAGGAGGCCGGGCTGACGCACGGCGGCTTTTATGCGCATTTCCCGTCGCGCGATGCGTTGCTGGCCGCGGCGATGGAGCGCGCCGGTCAGGATGGCGCCGAGCGCCTGAACCAAGCCATGGCGCGCCGCCGTGCCGAAGGCGCCAGTGCGCTACGCGCCTGGGTGGAGTCCTATCTGGGGCCCGCGCATCTGGCGGGTTGCGAAACCGGCTGTCCGCTGGCCGCGCTGGCCTCGGAGATTCCGCGTCAATCCGAAGGCGTGCGCGAGGCCGCCGCGGGGCGCGTCGAGCGCCTGCTCGACACTATCCGGCGGCTGCTGCCGGCCAGCGCTGGCGAACACGCGGCGGCGGCGGTGCTCAGCACGCTGGTCGGCGCGTTGCAACTGGCCCGCGCGCTGGGCGACAACGACCGCGGCCGCGCGGTGCTGGCGTCGGCCCGCCAATCGATTCTGGACCAGTACGACCACGAGGGTCCCGCCGACTCCCACTGATTGCTTATCCATTGGCCGCATGCGCGGCCTTTCTTTCATCCACAAATATGATGATCATCATATTTGTGGATAGTCCACCCCCATCATCCGCTTACACCACCGATCAGGACTGACATCATGGAACTCAAGAACGCCGTTGTTTTCATCACCGGGGCCAATCGCGGCCTGGGGCTGACTTTTGCCCGCGAGGCGCTCGCCCGAGGCGCCCGCAAGGTCTACGCCGCCGCGCGCGATCCGTCTGGCATCACGCTGGAAGGGGTGGTGCCGGTCAAGCTGGACGTGACCCGCGCCGAGGACGTGGCCGCCGCGGCCGAGCAGGCCGGGGATGTGACGCTGGTCATCAACAATGCGGGCATTGCGGAGATGGGCGGATTCCTTGCGCCCGGCAGCGTGGCGTCGGTGCGGCGCCATCTGGACGTCAATCTGTTTGGCCCGCTGCTCGTGGCGCAGGCGTTTGCGCCGGTGCTGGCGGCGAACGGCGGCGGCGCGATGCTGAACGTGCTGTCGATCGCAAGCTGGACCAACAATCCGGTGCTGGGCGCGTACGGCCTGAGCAAGTCGGCCGCCTGGGCGTTGACGAACGGCCTGCGTCATGAGCTGCGCGGTCAGGGCACCCAGGTGCTGGGCCTGCACATGGGGTTCGTGGACACGGAAATGACCAAGGAGATCGACGCGCCGAAGTCCACGCCGCAGGCCATCGTGGCGCAGGCGCTGGACGCGCTGGAAGCGGGTGACGAGGAGGTGCTGGCCGACGAGCGGACCCGCCAGGTCAAGCAGGGCCTGTCCGCCAATCCGGCCGTTTATCTTTGATCGGGAGCCATCGGCCATCATGCGTGCCCATTCGACTTCGACCGCTTCCCTTCCTGGCGCCGGCGACAGCGCCGCGACCGCGCCGCCCGCCGCGTCTCCCTGGCCTGTGTTCTGGGTCGCCAGCATCGCGGTGTTCCTGGTGTCGCTGGACAGCACGATGCTGTACGCGGCGTTCGGCGCGCTGCGCGAGGGGTTTCCGCAGGCGTCGGCCGCCGACATGTCCTGGGTGCTCAATGCCTATACGGTGGTGTATGCCGCCATGCTGATCCCGGCGGGGGGACTGGCCGATACCCATGGCCGCAAGCGCATGTTCATGGGCGGGGTGCTGCTGTTCCTGGCGGCGTCGGCCGCCTGCGGGCTGGCCGGCACCGAGCAGTGGCTCATCGCCGCGCGGGTGCTGCAGGCGGTTGGCGCGGCGCTGCTGACGCCGGCCTCGCTGTCGATCGTGCTGGCGGCGTTTCCGGCGTCGCAGCGTGCGGTCGCGGTCAGCCTGTGGGGCGCCGTGGGCGGGCTGGCGGCGGCGGTCGGGCCCAGCCTGGGGGCCTTCGTGGTGGACGTGGCGGGCTGGCCGTGGGCGTTCTACATCAACCTGCCGCTGGGCGCGGTGTCGCTGTGGTTTGGCGCGGGGCTGCTTCGGGAGTCGGTCAAGCCCGAGGCGCGCCGCCGCGTGGACGGCGTGGGCATGGCGCTGTTGATCGTGGGCGTGGGCGCGTTGGCGCTGGCCATCGTGCAGTCGGAATCGCCGTCATGGCAGCGCGGCGAGCTGGCGGTGGCGGCCGCGGTGGGCGTGATTTCTATGATCGCCTTCGTTGCATGGGCCCGCGCCACGCCGCACCCGCTGGTGGACCTGGCGCTCTTTCAGCACCGGACGTACCGCTACGTGAATCTGGCGACGTTCAGCTTCGGCATTGCGTTCGCCATGATGTTCTTCGCGTTCTTTTTCTACATGACGGGCGTGTGGCATTACAGCCTGCCGCGCGCGGGGCTGGCGGTCACGCCCGGGCCGCTGCTGGTGATGCCCACGGCGATCATTACCGGACGTCTGGCCGCGCGGATGGGCCATCGCCCGTTCCTGGTGGGCGGCGCGCTGGTGTATGCGGCCAGCGGGTTGTGGTTCCTGCTCGTGCCCGGCGCGGAACCGGCGTACCTGCGCGAATGGCTCCCCGGACTGGTGCTGAGCGGCATCGGCGTGGGCATGGTGCTGCCGTCGCTGTCCGGCGCGGCGGTGAACCGGCTGCCGGCCCGGCATTACGCGGTGGGCAGCGCGGTGAATCAGGCCACGCGCCAGATCGGCGGGGTGCTGGGCGTGGCGATCACGGTGTTGTTGCTGGGGCAGGGGGCGGCCAGCCACGCCGATTTCTCGCTGATCTATGCCGGGCACGTGGCGCTGGCGCTGCTGACGGCGCTGCTGTGCCTGCCGGTGGACACGCGGCCGAAGGCGGCCTGAACGCGGTGGCAATGCGGGCGGGCCGGCGCGATTCCTGATCGGCGCGCCGGCGGCCCTTCTTGCGGTCGCTTTCGGGGACAGCTAGACGGGACTGGCGCAGGCGCATGGCCTCGCGCCAGGGATGGCTCTGAAACGCCGTTTGGGACGGGAACGATCGTACCGGCGCACCATCAAAATGATGCAATTTTGGTGCGGAACGTGACAGAATGTCAGCCACGCTCAGCTCGGCCGTATTGATGAATCCCGTATTGATCAGGTCCCGAAATGCCCGCTACCGGTGACGCGTCTCCATCCCCTGCGCGTGTCGACGACGCGGACGGCGCGCAGCCTGAAGCGGACGGCCCGTTGGACAAGCTGGCGCGCCTGGCGCGGCGCCTGTTTGGCGTGGACATGGCGCGGGTGGCCTGCACCGACGCCGATGGCGTGTGGCAGGCGGTGTCCGGCGCGCTGCCCTCCGTGACGGCGGAACTCCCCTGGTCCCTCGAATGCCCCGTGCGCGCCGCCGATGGCCGTCTGCTGGGCGCTTTCCGGCTGCTGCACGGAAAGCCGCGTGAGGTCACCGACGAGGACCGGCAGGCGCTGCAGGATCTGGCCAGCCTGGCCGCCACCGCCGTCGAAAAGCGCCATGCCCTGGCCTGCGAACGCGCCGACGAAGACACCTGGCGCGACGAGGCCCGCAAGCTGTCCCTGGCCATCGCCGGCAGCGGCACGGGCGTGTGGGACCGCAATGTGGTGACGGGCGAAATCACCTATTCGCCCGGCTGGAAGGCGCTGCTCGGCTACGGCGAATCCGAACTCTCGACACGCATCGAGGACGCCTACACCCGCCTGCATCCGGACGACCTGGCGTACGTCTGCGCGGCCATGCAGGACCACTTCGACGGCAAGACCGACAGCTACGAGGTCGAGCACCGCATCCGCTGCAAGGACGGCAGCTACAAGTGGATATGCAGCCGCGGCAAGGTGATCAGCCGCGACGAGTCGGGCAGGGCGCTGCGCATGATGGGCACCACGACCGACATCAGCGCGGTGCGCGCCATGTCCGAGCGCCTGCAGCGCACGGCGGACCTCGTCGTCAACCTGACCGACGCCGTGCCCGGCCTGGTCTTCCAGTGCCGCCCGGTGCCCGAGGGCGGGTCGTGGTTCTCGTACGTCAGCGCGGGCATCTGGGACATGTTCGAGCTCACCGCCGACGACGTGCGCGCCCGCACCACCGCCATCGAGCAGCGCATCCATCCCGAGGACCTGCCTGCCTACCTGTCGTCATTGCAGGCCGCGGCGGCGGCGCAGGCGCCCTGGCACCTGGAATTCCGCGTATGCCTGCCGCTGCAGGGCGTGCGCTGGCGGCAGGGCGATGCCAGCCCGCGGCGCGACGCGGACAACGGCGTGGTCTGGCATGGGTTCGTCACCGACATCACGGATCGCAAGCGCGCCGAACTCGAACTGCGCGAACTGGCGGCCACCGATGCGCTGACCACCTTGCCCAACCGCCGCCATTTCATGACGCGCATCGCCGCGGAGCTGGCGCGGCTCAAGGGCCACGGCGGCCCGGGATCGGCGGTGCTGATGTGCGACCTGGACCACTTCAAGCACATCAACGACACGTGGGGCCACGCGATCGGCGATGGTGTGCTGCAGCATTTCGCGGCCATGCTGCGCACGCAGTTGCGCGAGATCGACCTGGTCGGGCGCATCGGCGGCGAGGAGTTCGCCGTCGTGCTGCCCGACACCGACATCGCGCGCGCGCACGTATTCGCTCGCAACGTGCAGCGCCGCATCGCGGATACCCCGTATTCGTCGGGCGGGCGGGACATACCGCTGACGGTCAGCATTGGCATTTCCACGCTGCATACGAAGGACGACGACGCGGAGCTGGCGCTCAGCCGCAGCGACCGCGCGCTCTATTACGCCAAGCAACGAGGGCGCAACCGGATCGAATCCGTGTTTTTCCGATGATCCTGGCGTGGTTGCCTTGCTACGGCTGTTCCAGCGGCCACACTTCAACCACGCCGTGGGCAACGGCGCACGGCGTGCGAGACGCCAGCGCTATCGCCTCGGCCAAGTCCGCGGCTTCGATAATGGCAAAGCCGGCCACCGGCAAGGCTGATCTCATATACGGCTCGTTCATCGTTTCCACCCGAACCGCGTCGGTGTTGCGCACCTGGACCGGGGCGCCCGCAATGCCCATCAACACGCCATCATCCTGCAATTGCTTGTCATGCGCGTGAGCGGCGTTTCTTACGTTGTGCGGGGTGCGGTCATAACCCGCTTGATCCCCATACCCGATGGTGATGAACGTTGGCATGAATCGTCTCCTGACGTTATTCCCTGTTGGGGTTATCCCTTGTCGGGAAATTCTTGAACAGGTGAGGTGATTTCGAGTAAATAGCTGGGCAGCCTACTTAATAGGGACGCAGACAACAATAAATCTGAAGCATCCCTAAATTTTCGCGCTGACCCGCCGATAACAGGGGTAGTCGGCGCACGGTTTTGTCATCAATCCGGCAATTTCCACGGATCGGAATTAGCCGCGCTGATTGAACAAGAACAGCGGCGCCCGGCAGGCCGCACTGACGGCCTTGCCGCATCCCCCCATGTTTGCTTCGCCTGTAGTGGCACGTCCGATTGAATATCCCGGCTAACAATAAACCTTGTATGCCGGGCTTGCTTACGTCAACAACAACAACCCTCTCACGTGAGACATTGCCCATGCGTACCCCCTCTGCCGCCCGCAAGCTGAGACTTAGCCCCGGCTATCTGGCGCTTGCCGCTGCAACCTGCATGCCTCTTGCTGTAACCCCGTCGTTCGCGGACAGCCTGCTGGTGGGCAACGGTGGCAATGGCGGCGTGGCGGCTGGCGCTTCTCCCGCTGGCAGCGGTGGAGGCGGTGGTATTGGTGGCGGCGGCGGCGGCGGCGGGGCTGCCGCCAGCGGCGGCGCGGGGGGTGGTTTGGCGCGCGGTGGCGATGGGACAGTGGGTGATGGCTCGAGCGGCGCAAGCAGCGGTGGTACCGACGGTGGCGCTGGCGGCGCATCTGGCACCTCAGGCGGGCAGAGCGGCGTTGGTGGCGGCGGCGGCGCAGGCGGCCCAACGGACGGTTCTGGAGGCGGCGGCAGCGGCGGTGGCGCGCTGGGGGCTGGCGGCGGCGTGGGCACCGGTGGGGCTGGCGCCGATGGCGGCGCTATTGTCCGCCTCGACGGAACGTCTTTTACGGGTACGGCAGGCCAGGGCGCCCAAGCGGCTTCCTCGGGCGCTCTCAACCCGCTACCCCCACTGTACGACTACATCGGTATTGGTGGAGGGGGCGGCGGTGCCGGTACATTCGCGGATGGTGGGGACGGCACGGCGGGCAGCCTGACGGCCAACGGTACGGTGTTGTTCGCATCCCGCTCAGTACTGGTGGGCGGGGCGGGCGGAGGTAACAGTCTGGGAGCCACCGGTGGCCGCGGCGGAGACGGCGAACTGACGCTGACAGGCTCCATGCTGGTTATTCAGAATGGGGCGCTACAGATCGGCGGCGCTGGCGGCGGTGGCTCGGCGTCCGTGCCGACAGGCGGCCAAGGCGGCAACGGCACGGTGACTGTAGACGGCAATTCCACCCTGCAATTCCTCGGCGCGGGGAGGGTGCTGGTGGTAGGCGGCGGAACCGGTGGCGGAGCCGGCGTGCTGAACCTGGGTCAGGGGGGCCTGAGCTTCATGAATAGTGGGACGTTCACCATTAACGCCAATGGCACCCTCAATATCGGAAACGCGTCGCCCAACGCAGCGACGGGCGGCACGATCAGCTTCCTGGCCCCCCTGATCAACAACGGAACGATCAACTTCAACCAGTCCGGGTACTACGCGCTGGGCATGGACATCACAGGTTCTGGTTCCTTGGTGGTCAACAGCAGCAGCGGGGGGGTGCTTACCGGCACTAACACGTATACGGGCGGAACGACCGTATCCGCGGGCACCCTGTACATCGGCCAGGGCGGCATCACGGGCTCAATCGCGGGCGATATCGTCAACAACTCGTCGGTCGGTTTCAACAGAATCGGCACTATCGACTACGCCGGCAACATCAGCGGCTCTGGTTCGTTGATCAACCTTGGGACCGGCCTGCTGCGGCTGTCGGGTGCAAGCACCGCGACAGGTCAGATCATTGTTTCCAAAGGCGGCATGGAGTTGACGGGCGCTTCGGCGCGGTTGGGAAGTGTGACGTCCGATGTATACGTCGGTGCGGACGCCGCTGCGCAATTGATTGTTAGCAACGGCGCTCAATTGACGTCCCACGACGTGCGCGTCGCTTCCTCTTCGTATGGCGGTGACGCAACCGTTACGGGAGCAGATTCGACGTGGTCGGCCAACTACTTTGAGATAGGTGGGGCCTTGGGCGGGGATGGCTCGTTGCAAGTCATAAACGGCGCTCAGCTATCGGCCGTGAAGAGCTTCGTCGGCAGTGGTGCAAACGGGAGCGCCCTGGTCTCTGGCGCAAATTCACGATGGGACAGCCAATTCGGGTTGATCCTGGGCAGCGGAGCAGGCGGGACGGGCTCGGTGATCGTGGACGGGGGCGCCACATTGAGCGCCCAGCAGGTAGAGATCACCGGTATGGGCGGATCTGCGGAAATCAACGGTTCGGACGCGACCGGCCGAGGGGTTCTGCAGACAGCGTACGTTGAAAGACATGCCGGCACCCCGATAAGCACCGTCGACTTCAATGGCGGTGTGCTGCGGGCGACAGCCTCGCAAACCAACCTCTTCCAGGGCTTCACCGCCGGCGATATCACGCTGGGCGCGGGCGGCATGTACCTGGATTCCAACGGCTTCGACGTGGGCACCTCGACGGTGCTGGACGGCACCGGTCAGCTCACCAAAACCGGCGCGGGCACGTTGACGCTGTCCGGCGCCAACACGTATTCGGGCGGCACCGTTATCCAGGGCGGCACGCTGTCGGTATCGGCCGACGTCAGTCTGGGCGCGGCCATCGGCAACCTGGAGATGGCCGGTGGCACGCTGGCTACGACCGACAGCTTCGACACGAATCGCAACGTCTCCTTGGCGCAGAACGGCACATTCAATGTGGCAAACGGCACGGAACTGGGCTTGACCGGCACGGTCTCGGGCACGGGTGCTTTCGTCAAGGACGGCGCCGGCACGCTGACGCTATCGGGCATCAACACGCATGCCAGCACGCAGGTGCTGGCCGGCACCCTGATCGGCAACATCGCGTCGATCCGTGGCGACTTGCTCAACAATGGCTCGGTCGTCTTCGACCAGGGCGTGGACGGCAGCGCCGCGGGTTCGATGTCAGGCACCGGCAGCAATACCAAGCGTGGGGCGGGCGTCCTGACCCTGGCCGGCACGAACGCGCTGAACTGGAACATCGAACAAGGCACGCTTGCCAGCGAGGCCTCGCGCTATGGCGGCAACGCCACCATCGGCGCCGCGGGCACGCTGCGCTTTGCGCAAGCGGCCAACGGCAGCTACGCCGGCCAGATCTCCGGCAGCGGCATCTTCGAGAAAACCGGCGCGGGCGCACTGACCCTCAGTGCGGACAACAGCGCCTACACCGGCACGACGCGCGTGCAGGCCGGCATGCTGACCGTGGCCAATCAACTGGGCGGCAATGCGGACGTGGTGGGTGGCCGCCTGCATGTGACGGGCGCGCTAAGCGGCAATGCCGCGATCGGCAATACCGCCATCCTGTCGGGCACCGGCACCATCGGCCAGAACGTCACGCTGACGGGCGGCACGCTGCAAGGCGCGCAAGGCGGCACGCTGACCATCAGCGGCGATCTCACGCTGGACAATGCCAGCCAGGTCAATGTGGCGTTGGGCAATGCCCCGTCCAACGCGCTGTTCGATGTGCAGGGCAACCTGGCCTTGGCCGGCACGCTGAACGTCACCGACGATGGCGGGTTTGGCCCCGGCGTCTACCGCCTGTTCGACTATGGCGGCACGCTGACCGCGAACACGCTGGCCATCGGCGCCGCACCCACAGGTGTTACGGCCGCTGACCTGCGCATCCAGACGGCCGTCAACGGCCAGGTCAACCTGATGTCCAGCGCCGGCGCCACGCTGAGCTTCTGGGACGGCAGCAATGGCGCGCAGCGTGACAACAGCGCTATTGATGGTGGCTCGGGTGCCTGGCGCACCGATGGCATGAACTGGACCAACGCCGACGGCACCCTGAACGGCCGCTTCCAGCCCAACCCCACCTTTGCCGTGTTCCAGGGCCAGGCAGGCACCGTGACGGTGGACGACACGGCGGGTGCGGTGAGCGTGACGGGCATGCAGATCGCGTCGAACGGTTACCGCATTGAAGGCGATTCGATTGCGCTGGCTGGCGGCGCGGAAACCATCGTGCGCGTGGGCTCGGGCGATGTGTCCGGCGCGGCCATCACCGGCACCATCGCGTCGAACCTGACCGGGGCAAGCAAGCTTGTGAAGGCCGACTACGGCACGCTGGTGCTGACGGGCGCCAACGCTTATACGGGCGGCACCGAAGTCCGCACGGGTACCTTGGTGGGCAATGCGGCGTCGATTCGGGGCAATCTGCTGAACAACGGCGCTGTCGTGTTCAACCAGGCTACCGATGCTGCCTACGCGGGCATTGTGTCGGGCACGGGCACGATGGCCAAGCAAGGCGCGGGCACGCTGCAACTGTTGGGCGACAGCAGCGCCTTTGCCGGCCAGACGCAGGTCCAATCCGGGATGCTGTGGCTGTCGGGCATGCTGGGCGGCGACGTCACCGTAAGCGGCGCGGGCATCCTGTCTGGCATCGGCCGCGTTGATGGCAACGCCACGCTTGCGGGCGGCGTGCTGGAAGGCGTGCAGGGACAGACACTGACCATTGGTGGCGACTTGTCGCTGTCCGGCACCAGCCAGGTCAACGTGACGCTGGACCGGGCGTCGAACAACGCGCTGTTTGATGTTGGCGGCAACCTGACCCTGGCCGGCACGCTGAACGTGACGGACCAAGGCGGCTTTGGCGCTGGCGTTTATCGCTTGTTCGACTACGGTGGCAGCTTGGTCAACAACGGCCTGACCGTGGGCGCCACGCCCGCTGGTATCGATGCCAGCACGTTGGCCGTGCAGACGGCGGTGGGCGGACAAGTGAACCTGGCCTCGATATCCGGCGTAACGCTGGGCTTCTGGGACGGCGACGACATTGCCCGCCACGATAACGGCGCCATCGACGGCGGCGCGGGCACCTGGCGCGCCGATGGCCGCAACTGGGCCAACACGAACGGCACGCTGAACGGTCCGTTCCAACCCAACCCCACCTTCGCGGTCTTCCAGGCGCGGGCGGGAACGGTCAGGGTGGACGCCTCGGCCGGCGCGATCGGCATCACCGGCATGCAGATTGCCACCGATGGCTATCGCATTGAAGGCGACGCCATCGCGCTGCAAGGCGCGGGCGGTGAGAGCATCATCCGAGTGGGGGCGGGGTCGTCGGCGGACGCCAGCATGACGGGCACCATTGCCTCAACCCTGACCGGCGCCAGCAAGCTGGCCAAGGCCGATTACGGCCGCCTGGTGCTGACCGCCGACAACACCTACACCGGCGGCACGGATGTGCGCCTGGGCACGTTGTCGGTGTCCAGGGACGCCAACCTGGGCGCGGCCACGGGCGGTGTGACGCTGAGCGGCGGCGTGCTGGCCACGACGGCCAGCTTCACGACAAACCGCGCCATCACGCTGACGCAGGCGAGCGGCATCGATGTGTCGCCCGGCACCACGCTCGGCTTGTCCGGCGCGATCAGCGGCAGCGGTGACTTGAGCAAGGCAGGGGCGGGCGTGCTTACCGTGGCGGGTGACGGCAGCGGCTACACCGGCAGCATGCGGGTGCAGGAAGGCGCGTTGAACCTTGCATCGACCGGCAAGCTCGGCGGCGCCTTGACCTTGGCCAGCGGCACGCTGTTGCAAGGCGAGGGCCAAGTCGGCACGACCACGCTGCAAAGCGGCGCCATTCTGGCGCCGGGCAAGGTCAACGGCACCTTGAACGTGGCGGGCAATCTGACCTTCATGCCGGGGTCCATCTATCAAGTGGCGGCCGATCCGGCGTCATCCGACAGCGCCCGCGTGGCCGTCAGCGGCGTTGCCAATCTGGCGGGCTCCGTGGTGCACGTCGGGCCGGAAGGCGGCTTTGAAACCACACGCCAGTACACCATCCTGAGCGCCAACGCCATCAACGGCCAGTTCGACAACGTGTCGTCGAACTACGCCTTCGTGGCGCCAGCCCTGCGCTACGGCGCGCAGGATGTCACGCTGCAACTCGGGCGCAAGCAGGTGCCGGCAGAGCCTGGCACGCCCTCTCGCCCCATCGCCTTTGCCGACGCCGCGCGCACCGGCAACCAACGCGCCGTCGCCAATGCGCTGGACAGCCTGCCGGCCGACAATGCACTGCACCAATACATCCTGACCTTGCCCGAAGGCGCGCCGCCTGCTGCCTTCAACAGCCTGTCCGGCGAAGCGCACGCCAGCGTCGCGTCCAGCTTGATGGGTTCCAGCAGCATTACGCGCACGCTACCGCTGTCGTACCTGCGGGCGAACCTGAACGCTGGCATGCGTCCGGGCGCGCCCACGGCGCAAGCGGGCGGCACGCTGTCCGCGTCCGCCTTGCCGTCGTCGAATGCCCGGCCCGCGTGGGCCGAGCTGGTCGGCAACTGGCAAACGCAGAACGCCACGGACAACACCGCGCAAGTCCGTCAGCACACCGGCGGCGTCTTCGTTGGCGCCGATCATGCCGTGGGCAACGGCTGGCGTGTGGGCGGGGCCGTCGGCTACACCGACAGCAAGATCCGCGTTGACGATCGCTCGTCGAACGCCGACGTGTCCGGCTACAGCGCGGCCATCTATGGCGGCAAATCGTTTGAGGCGGGTGCGGGCAAGCTGAACCTGCTGGTCGGCACGTCGTACACCTGGCACGACGTCAGCACCGAACGCTACGCCACCGTGGCCGGCGCATCGCAAAAGCTGACCGCCGACTACGGCGCCAGCACCACCCAGCTCTTCACCGAACTGGGCTATGCCATGCCCTTGTCAGACCGCGCCACGCTTGAGCCCTTCGTGGGGCTGGCCTGGAGCGACCTGCGCAGCCGCAGCTTCAAGGAATCGGGCGGTTCGGCGGCGTTGAGCGGCCAAAGCAGCAGCGACAAGCAAACCAGCAGCACGCTGGGCATGCGCGCACAAACGGACTTCACGGTCAGGGGCGCCGAAGGCCGCTTGCAAGCCACGCTGGGCTGGCGCCATGCGTTTGGCGATGTGTTGCCGCAATCCACCATGGCGTTTGATGGCGGCCAGGCGTTCACGGTGTCGGGTGCACCGATTGCGCGTAACGCGGCGGTTGCCGAGCTGGGCGCGGAAGTGGCGGTGTCCAAGAATGCGTCACTGGGCTTGAACTACAGCGGACAGTACGGCGGCGGAAATCGCGAACACGCGGGGTCGTTGAACGCGCGCTGGCGGTATTGAGGACATAGGGTGCAGGAAATAGGGGGGCAGACTGCAATTCCCAGGTGATATTGCAGTCTGACACCTTAAAACAAACACTCCAGCCCCTCATCGCCAGCGTCCGCGTCGATCCCCGCCGCCCAGGTTTCGCGCGTGATGCCGTCAGTGTTTTCCCGATAGAACAACCCGCCCGGTCATTTGTTCCATTGACGGTACATTAGGACACCCCTAGAGTTCCCGTCATGGGAACCTCATTACCGCTTCCGAAATACCACCAGATCTATCTCGTCCTGCGCGAACAGCTGCAGGAGGGGCGGTTTGACCAGGACGGCGTGCCCGGCGAACACGCGCTGGCCGACCAGTTCGACGTGGCGCGCATCACCATCCGCAAGGCGATGGAGATGCTGGTGGCCGACGGCCTGGTGTCGCGCCGGCCGGGCCTGGGCACCTGGCCCCTGCGCGGCGCGCCCAGCGCCCAGAGCGCCGCGGCGCCCACCGCGCAGCAGAAGGCGCACCTGACCGGCCTGCTCGAAAACATCGTGAACATGGGCCTGCGCACCTCGGTGCAGGTGCTGGACAGCACGCTGGTGTACGCGCCGCCCGCCGTGGCCGAGGCGCTGCATATCGCGACAGGCACGCCCGTGCACAAGAGCCTGCGGGTGCGCAGCACCGAGGCCGGGCCGCTATCCCACATCACGACCTACGTGCCGCAATCCGTGGCCGACTTCACGCGCGAGGACCTCGAACGCGAGCCGCTCCTGATGCTGCTGGAAGCGGCCGGCGTGGAATTCGGCGGCGCCACGCAGACCATTTCGGCGCGGCTGGCCGATGCACAGGTGGCGCGCCACCTGGACGTATCGGTCGGGTCGGCGCTGCTGGCGGTGACGCGCCTGGTGCGCGACGTCGATGACCGGCCCGTGCAGTTGCTGCAGGGCCTGTACCGCCCCGATCGCTATCAATATCAGTTGCAGCTATCGCGCGTCGGCAGCATCGACGCCAAGGTCTGGGTCAGCGAAGAGCTGTCGGCCCAATTTCATTGAACCCCGTCGGAGATCCCCCCATGAATTCGCGCCGCACTTTCCTCTATCAATCCGCCGCCGCGGCGGCCCTCGTGTCCGCGCCCTGGGTGGCCCGGTCGCAGGGCGCCACGCCCATCAAGGTCGGCGTGCTGCACCCGGTGACCGGCGCGCTGGCGTATTCCGGCCAGCAATGCCGCCTGGGCGCGCTGCTGGCGATCGAAGACATCAACAAGGCGGGCGGCATCAAGTCGCTGGGCGGCGCGCCGCTGCAGGCCGTGCTGGGCGATGCGCAGTCGCGTCCCGAGGCGGGCTCGGCCGAAGTCGAGAAGATGAACGAGGCGGGTGTGGCGGCCATCGTGGGCGCCTATGCGTCGGCAATCTGTCTGGCCACGACGCAGACGGCCGCCAAGTACAACCTGCCCCATGTGGTGGACGTGGGCGTGGCCGACCAGATCGTCGAGCGCGGCCTGAAGAACACCTTCCGCTTCGGGCCGGGCTACCGCGCCTGCAGCGAACGCGCCATCCTGGACCTGGCGGCGCTGAACGACGCCGCCGGCAAGCCGGCCAAGACCGTGATGATCGTGCACGAGGACTCGCTCTTTGGCACCGGCACGGCGGCCCTCTTGTCCAAGTCGCTGCCGCAGCATGGTTTCGAGGTGAAAGAGGTGGTCAAGCACCCGAACCCGACGCGCGACTTCAACAACATCGTGCTGCGCATGCGGTCGGTCAATCCCGACATCGTCATTCCGGCCAACTACTACAACGAATACGCCTTGCTGCTGCGTGCCATGAAGCAGCAGAAAGTGCAGCCCAAGGCCATCTACTCGGTCCTGGGCGGAGCGGCGTCCAGCTACAAGTTCCTGAAGGAATTCCCGGACATCGCCAACGGCATCATCGACTGCAACCACTGGTTCAACCCCAAGGATGCGCGCGTGGCGCCGCTCAAGGCCCGCGTCGAAGAGAAGGGCGCTTACTTCAGCTACGAGGTCTTCATGACCTACACGGCGATGCTGCTGCTGGCCGACGCGCTGGAGCGCGCCAAGTCCGCCGACCGCGCCGCCATCATCGAGGCGCTGGCGTCCAGCACGTTCCAGGACAACCTGATGCCCTACGGCCCGACCAAGTTCGTCAACGGCCAGAACACCGGCGCCCAGCCGCTGCTCACGCAGGTGATCGGGGGCGACATCAAGGTGATCTTCCCGGCCGAGTTCCGCCAGGCCGACGCCGTCTTCCCGCTGAAGGCCTGATCCGACCCATGCTCGATCCCGCCATCCTCTTTTCCTCGGTGCTGAACGGCCTGACGACGGGCGCGGTGTACGCGCTCATCGCCCTGGGCCTGACCCTGATCTACGGGGTGCTGCACATCATCAACTTCGCCCATGGGGCGGCGCTCATGGTGGCGCTGTACGCCGTATACCTGCTCAAGGACCGCCTGGGCATCGACCCGTACGCGGCCCTGCCGCTGGTGGTGCCCGGGATGTTTGCGCTGGGCTATGCCCTGCAGCGCTTTGTCATCAACCGCGCCAGCCATGGCAAGGACGAGAACATCCTGCTGGTGACGCTGGGCCTGGCCATCGTGCTGGAGAACCTGGCGCTGGTCTGGTTCAAGTCCGACACGCGCAGCATCGACACCGCGTACACGCTGTCCACGGTCGAGATCGGGCCCGCCCTGATCGCGCTGCCCAAGATCATCGCGTTCTTTGGCGCGCTGGCGGTGGCGGCGGTGCTGTTCTGGATCATCCGCAGCACCGACCTGGGCCGCGCGATCCGGGCCGTGGCCCGGGAAAAGCAGGGCGCCAAGCTGATGGGCATCGACGTCGAGAAAGTCTATGCGGTGTCGTTCGGCATCGGCATGGCCTGTCTGGGCGCCGCGGCCTGCTTCCTGCTGCCCGCGTATTACGTCAACCCGCAGGTGGGCAGCGGCTTCGTGCTGGTCGCCTTCACCATCGTGGTGCTGGGCGGCATGGGCAGTTTCGTGGGGGCGCTGGTGGGCGGTCTGCTGATCGGCGTGGTGGAGTCCATCGGGGGCCTGTTCCTGGGCGACTCGCTGGGCCAGATGGGCATCTTCGCGATCTTCATCGCGGTGCTGCTGTTTCGCCCGCAGGGGCTGTTCGGGGCGAGGGGCTGAGCATGAAACGGGATCTCTGCGCAATCGCGCTCTTTGCCGTGGCCCTGGCGGCCGTGGCCACGTTCGCCCAGTCGGGCGTGCTGCTGACCTTCGTGATGATGTCGCTGTATGCGGCCCTGCTGTCGCAGGCCTGGAACATCCTGGGCGGATACGGCGGCCAGTTGTCGTTCGGGCATGCGCTGTTCTTTGGCGTGGGCGCGTATGCGCAGGCGCTGGGCCAGCTCAACCTGGGCCTGAATCCCTGGCTGGTGCTGCCGATGGCGATCGCCCTGGGCGCGCTGGTCGGGCTGGCGGTGGGCGGGCTGACGTTCCGCTACGGGCTCAAGGGTTCGTATTTCGCGCTGGTGACGCTGGCGTTCGCCGAAGTGTTCCGCATCCTGGCGCTGTCCGTGTCCTTCACCGGGGGCGGGGTGGGGCTGATGGTGCCGCTGCAGGAAGGCGTGGCGAACATGCAGTTCGGCTCGCGCCGCGGCTACATCTACCTGCTGCTGGGCTTTGTGCTGCTGGCGCTGCTGGTGACGGCGTGGCTGCGCCATTCGCGCTTCGGCGCCTACCTGCAGGCCGTGCGCGACAACGAGGACGCGGCGCGCGCCATCGGCGTGAATCCGCTGCGCGTGAAGCTGGGCGGCATCGCGCTGTCCGCGGCGTTCATGAGCGTGGCCGGAGCTTTCTACGTGCAGGTCTTCCAGTACATCGACCCGGGCATCGCCTTCGGCTCGGCCGTGTCGGTGGAGGCCCTGGTGGGCGCCATCGTCGGCGGCATGGGCACCCTGTGGGGCCCGCTGCTGGGCGCGGTCACGCTGCATGCGCTGGCCGACCTGACCCGCAACCTGTTCGGCGAACTGCCGGGCATCAGCATGGTGATCTACGGCGTGGTGCTGATCCTCATCGTGATGTTCATGCCGCGCGGCATCACCGGCGGCGGGCAGTCGCTGGGCCGCCTGTTTGGAATGAAGGAGCGCGCCCGTGTCTGACATCCTGCTGCAAGCGCGCAATCTGTCCATCACCTTCGGCGGCCTGAAGGCCGTGCAGGACGTGAGCCTGGACGTGCCGCAAGGCTCGCTCACCGCGCTGGTGGGCCCCAACGGCGCGGGCAAGACCACGCTGTTCGGCCTGTTGTCGGGCTTTCTCAAGCCCGGTTCGGGCACCGTGCATTTCGCGGGCCAGGACATCACCGGCATGGCGCCGCACGAATCCGCGCGGCTGGGCCTGACCCGCACTTTCCAGATCGTGCAGCCGTTCGGCGCGCAGACCGTGCGCCAGAACATCGCCGTGGGCGCGCACCTGCGCCTGGCGGACCGGCAGGAGGCGCTGGCCGCCGCCGAGGCCGTGGCCGCGCGCGTCAACCTGCAGGCCTCGCTGGACAAGCCGGCCGCCGACCTGACGGTGGCGGGACGCAAGCGCTTGGAACTGGCGCGCGCGCTGGCCACGCGGCCGCGCCTGCTGCTGCTGGACGAGGTGCTGGCGGGGCTCAATCCCAGTGAGATCGACGAGATGATTCCGGTGGTGAAAAAGCTGGTGGACGATGGCGTCACCGTGCTGATGATCGAACACGTGATGCGCGCGGTGATGAGCCTGGCCGAGCACGTGTGGGTGCTGGCGCAGGGGCGCCTGATTGCCTCGGGCACGCCCGGCGAAGTCACGCGCGATTCCAAGGTGGTCGAGGCCTATCTGGGCCACGGCGCGGCGGCGCGGCTGGCCGCGCAGGGAGCGCCGGCATGAGCGCGCTGCTGGAGGTCAAGGGCCTGCGGGCAGGCTACGGGCGCATGGAAGTGTTGCGCGGCGTGGACCTGGAGGTGGGCGCGGGCGAGATCGTGGTGCTGCTGGGCAGCAACGGCGCCGGCAAGTCCACCCTGAACAACACGGTGTGCGGACTGTACCGGCCGTGGGGGGGCGCCGTGCGCTTCGAGGGCCAGGACCTGACCGGCCGCCACTACCGCCAGGTGGTGCAGGCCGGCCTCATCCAGGTGCCCGAAGGGCGCCGCATCTTCCCCAACCTGAGCGTGCGCGAGAACCTGGAACTGGGGTCGTTCACCCGGGCGCGCGAGCGCCGGGCGCAGAACCTGGACAAGGTGCTGGACATCTTTCCGCGGCTGCGCGAACGCCTCGAACAACTGGCCGGCACCATGTCGGGCGGCGAACAGCAGATGCTGGCCATCGGCCGCGGCCTCATGGCCGAGCCGCGCCTGCTGATCCTGGACGAGCCCTCGCTCGGGCTGTCGCCGTTGATGGTCGAGGAATTGTTCAGCCTCATCAAGCGGCTGCACGGCGACGGCCTGGCCATCCTGCTGGTCGAGCAGAACGTGGGCCAGTCGCTGGAAACCGGACAGCGCGCCTATGTGCTGGAGAACGGCGCCGTGCGCTACAGCGGCGCCTGTTCCGACCTCTTGGCCAGCGACGACGTGCGCCGCGCCTATCTGGGGATGTGATCATGGCCCAGCCTCAAACCCTGGCCCAGAAGCTGATCGCCGCCGCCTGCGGGCGCGAGGCGGTGGCCGAGGGCGAAATCGTGACCTGCGCGGTGGACCTGGCGATGTTCCACGATTCCAGCGGTCCGCGCCGGCTGCAGCCCATGCTGCAGGAGCTGGGCGCCACGCTGTGGGATCCGGCCAAGGTCGTGCTGGTCATCGACCACTACGTGCCGGAGTCCGACGACGAATCGCGCCGCATCGTGCGCATCGCGCGCGACTGGGCCGCGGAAAAGCAGTTGCCCAACGTGTACGACTCCGTCGGCATCTGCCATGTGGTGGTGCCGCAGCACGGCCACATCCGGCCCGGCATGTTCTGCGTGGGCGGCGACTCGCATTCGCCCACGGGCGGGGCATTCGGCGCCTACATGTTCGGCATCGGCAGCACCGAGATGCTGGGTGTGGCGGTCACCGGCCAGATCTGGGTCAAGGTGCCCAAGACGCTGATGATGGATTGGCGCGGCCGCCTGGCCGACGGCGTCACGGCCAAGGACATGATGCTGCACATGATCGGCCGCTACGGCATGAATGGCGGACGCTACCAGGCCGTGGAGTTCTGCGGCGAAGCCGTGCGCGCGCTGTCCATGCAGGAGCGTATGACGCTGTCGAACATGAGCGCCGAGCTGGGCTCGCAGGTGGGCCTGATCGCCCCGGACGAGACCACCGCTGCCTATCTGCGGGCGGCGGGCGTCACGGCGGAACTGGACCTGGCGCGCTGGCAGGGCGACGCGAACGCCGACGCCGAGTGGCACGACTTCGACGCGGCCGCGCTGGCGCCGCAGGTCGCCGCCCCGCACAGCCCCGCCAACGCGCGCGCCGTGGACGAATACCCGGACGTGCCGCTGCAGGTGGCCTACATCGGCGCCTGCACGGGCGCCAAGCTGGAGGACCTGCGGGCCGCGGCCCGCGTGCTGCGCGGCCGCTGCCTGGCCGACGGCATGCAGTTGATGGTGGCGCCGGCCAGCCGGCAGGACCAGGAACAGGCGGACCGCGAAGGCGTCATGCAGGTGCTGCGCGACGCCGGCGCGCAGGTGCTGGCCACCTCGTGCGGCGCCTGTGCGGGCTACGGCGGCTCCATCCCGGATGGCGCCAGCGTCATCTCCACCACGGCCCGCAATTTCAAGGGGCGCATGGGCTCCGAGACGGCCCAGGTCTACCTGGCGTCGCCCTACACGGTCGCGGCCTCGGCCGTGGCCGGCCGCGTCGCCGATCCCCGGGAGTTCCTGGCATGAACGATCAGACCACGACGCACCGCGTCTGGCGCGTGGGCGCGGACATCGACACCGACGCGCTGGCGCCCGGCGCCTACATGAAATTCGGCATCGACGAGATCGCCCGCCATTGCCTGCAACGCGTGCGGCCCGAATTCGCCAGCCAGGTCCAGCCCGGCGACGTGCTGGTGGCCGGCCCCAACTTCGGCATCGGCTCGTCGCGCGAACAGGCCGCCGCGGCGCTGGTGCGGCTGGGCGTGGCCGCGGTGATCGCCCCGTCCTTCAACGGCCTGTATTTCCGCAATGCCTTCAACGTGGGCCTGCTGCTCCTGACCTGCGAACAGGCCGGGACGCTGGCCGAAGGCGAGCGCGTCACGCTGGACCCCGTCGCCGGCCGCATCGGCCGGCCGGGCGGCGCGCCGGATGCATTGCACTGCGAGACCGTGCCCGGCTTCCTCCTTGACATGGTGCAGGCCGGCGGACTGCTGAATCTGCTGAAACAGCGTCAAACCTCTTAGGAATCACATCATGCTCGACCCCGTCACCCTGGCGGTCCTGAAGGGCCGCCTGGAACAGATCGCCGACGAAATGGACGCGACGCTGTACCGCAGCGCATTCAATCCCATCATTGCCGAGGCCCACGACGCCTGCCACGGCATGTACGACGCCGCCACCGGCGCCACGCTGATCCAGGGCAAGTCGGGCCTGCCCGTCTTCGTGGGCGCGATGGCGTTCGCGGTGAAGGCTGCGGCCAAGGCCGCGTCCGAGCGCGGCGGCATGGTGGACGGCGATGTGTGGCTCTTTAACGATCCGTACGAAGGCGGCACGCACGCCAACGACTTCAAGCTGGTCAAGCCGGTGTTTCGCGGCGGCAGCCTGTTCTGCTTCCTGGCGTCGGCGGCCCACTGGCACGACGTGGGCGGCGCGGTGCCCGGCAACTACAACCCGGCCGCCACGGAATGCTGGCAGGAAGCGGTGCAGATCCCGCCGGTGCGCATCGTGCGCGCGGGCGTCCTGGACCAGGACGTGCTGGCCATCCTGAAGGCCAACACGCGCCTGCCCGACAGCCTGTGGGGCGACCTGAACGGCCAGCTCGCGGCGCTGGAACTGGGCGCGCGCCGGTTGGACGGGCTGCTGGACGAATACGGCGATGCCACGGTGCTGGAATCCCTGGACACGCTGCGCGAGCGGGCGCGTCGCCTGATGCGCGACCATATCGCCAGCCTGCCGGACGGCGAATACGTCTTTGAGGACATGCTGGACAACGACGGCGTGCGCGACGCGCCGCTGCGCATCGCGCTCAAGCTGTCCATTGCCGGCGACCGCCTGTCGCTGGACTTCACCGGCACGTCGCCCGCCTGCGCCGGCCCGGTCAATATCTCGCGCGCCACGGCCATCGCGGCCTGCTACGTGGCGCTGAAACACCTGTTCCCGGACGTGCCGGCCAATGCCGGGGTGCTGGACGCGGTGGATGTGGTCCTGCCCGACGGCCTGGTGATTTCGGCCGACCGGCCGCGCCCGGTGGGCGGCTATACCGAGACCATCCTGCGCATGATCGACGTGATCTTCTGCGCCATGGCCCAGGCCGCGCCGGAACGCGCCATGGCCCAGGCCTACGGCACCATCAACGCGCTGTCCATCGCCGGCTACCGCAGCGATGCCGCCCGCAAGGGCCAGCGCTGGGTGATGTTCAGCTTCTTCGGCGGCGGCCACGGCGGGCATTCGGACGGCGACGGGCTGAGCCACGGCAACGCGCCCATCTCCACCGCCACCATCCCGCCGCTGGAAATCCTGGAGGCGGCCTACCCGGTGCGCTTCACGCAATGGGCGCTGCGCCCGGATTCGGCCGGCGACGGCACGCACCGCGGCGGCCTGGGCGCCATCTATGAAATCGAATTGCTGGAAGACAGCGCCGAAGCCTTCATCTTCGGCGAACGCGGCCGCAGCGCGCCCAAGGGCATCGCGGGCGGCGGCCAGGCCGCGCTGAATGTCTTCCGTTACCAGCAGGACGGCCAGTGGCTGTCCCCGCCCATGAGTTCCAAGATGCTGGGCATCCGGCTGCAACGCGGCGACCGCGTGCGCCTGGAAACGCCGGGCGGAGGCGGCTACGGCGAGCCCGCGCGGCGCGATCCGGCGGCCCGCGAGCACGACCGCAAGATGGGCTATGTCAGCGATATTCAGAAGGAGCAGTCGGCATGAGCGCGGCGCAAGGATTGGTGGTGGGAGTGGACGTGGGCGGCACGTTCACGGATCTTTTCGTGCTGGACGAGGCGGGCGGCAGCGCGCGCGTCGTCAAGGTGCCGTCGACCCGCGGCGAGGAGGCGCGCGGCTTCATGAACGGCATCGCCCGGGTGGCCGACGGCGCGGGCGACATTGCGACCATCGTGCACGGCACCACGGTAGGCACCAATGCGCTCCTGGAGCGCAAGGTGGCGCGCACCGGCATCATCACGACGGAGGGTTTCCGCGACGTGCTGGAAATGCGCCGGCGCGACCGGCCCCAGACCTGGGGCCTGCGCGGCAACTATGAACCGGTGGTGCCGCGCGACCTGCGGCTGGAAGTGCGCGAACGCGTGCTGGCCGATGGCGCGCTGCACACGCCGGTGGACCTGGACCAGGTCGAGGCCGCCGCGCGCAGGCTGCTGGAGCAGGGCTGCGATGCGGTCTGCGTGTTCTTCGTCAATGCCTACGCCAACCCGGTCAACGAAGCCCAGGCCGCGGCGCGCGTGCGCGCGATCTGGCCGAACGGCAATGTCACGGCGGCGACCGAGGTGCTGCCCGAGATCCGGGAATTCGAGCGCTGCTCGACGGCCGTGCTGAACGCGGCGCTGCAGCCCGTGGTGGGCAGCTACCTGACGCGGCTGGAATCGGACCTGCAGCAGCATGGATTCGAGGGCGAGCTGCTGGTGGTGCAGAGCAACGGCGGCGTGATGTCGCGCCAGACGGCTTGCGACGTGCCCGTGCGCACGGCCCTGTCGGGGCCTGCGGCCGGCGTGATCGCCTGCGCGGCCATCGCGCGCGCCGCGGGCTTTCCCAATGTGGTCACGGGCGACATGGGCGGAACCTCGTTCGATGTGTCGCTGGTGGCCGAGGGCGAGGCCTCGCTGTCGGCGCAGACCGCCATCGACTTCGGCATGGTGGTGCGCGCGCCGATGATCCAGATCGAAACCATCGGCGCGGGCGGCGGGTCGATCGCCAGCGTGGACGCGGGCGGCCTGCTGCAGGTCGGACCCGAGTCCGCCGGCAGTATCCCCGGCCCCGCCTGCTACGGCCGCGGCAACACGCGCCCCACGGTCACCGACGCGAACGTGCTGCTGGGCCGCATCGCGGCCGAGCGCCCGCTGGGCGGCGGCCTGCTGGCCAAGATGGATGTGGAACTGGCGCGCGCCGCCATCGAGGAACACGTGGCCCGCCCGCTGGGGCTGGACGTGCACGCGGCGGCCGAGGCCATCCTGACCGTCGCCAACGCCAAGATGGCGGGCGCGATCCGCGTGGTCTCCATCGAACGCGGCCACGATCCGCGCAAGTTCGCCTACATGCCGTTCGGCGGCGGCGGCGCCTTGCACGTGTGCGCCATGATGAACGAAGTGGACGCCGCGCATGGCATCGTCCCGCGTTATCCGGGCGTGACCTCGGCGCTGGGCTGCGTCATGGCCGACATGCGCCATGACGGGGTGCAGACCCTGAACGTCGCGCTGGACGCGCTGGACGCCGCCGACCTGCTGGCGCGCATCGACGCGCTGGCGCACGCCTGCCAGGAACGGCTGGATTCGGCCGGCGTGTCGTTCGAAGGCATCCGCGAGAGCATCGAACTCGACATGCTGTACGTGGGCCAGAGCCACACCGTGCGCGTGGAAGTGTCCCGCGCGGACCTGCACCGCGACGGCATCGCCGCCGCGTTCGACCGCGCCTATCGCGCCGCCTTTGGCCGCAGCCTGACCGGCATCGCCGTGCGCATCCTGAACCTGCGCTATGCCCGCATCGGCCAGCGCCCCAAGTTCGACCTCGCGCTGCTGGCGCCCACGGGCAAGGACATGCCGGCCTCGCTGGGCACGCAGCGGGTCTTTCACGCGGGGCAATGGCGCGAGGCCGTGCGCTTTGCGCGCCTGGACCTGCCGGTCGGCGCCGAGGTGGCGGGCCCCGCCATCCTGGAGCAGCCGGACACCACCATCTGGATCGAGCCGGGCTTTGCCGGCCGGGTCGATTCCCTGGGCAATCTGCTGATCGCCCGGACCGATTCGTAGGAGCGGACCATGCATTCCTTCGATCCCCGCACCACCGCGCTGGTCATCATCGACCTGCAGAACGACTTCCTGGCGCCGGGCGGCGCCTATGACCGCGGCGGCGCGGTCAGCCCGCAGGCGCGGGCGCTGCCGGCGCGCGTGGCGCCGGTGGCCCGCGCGCTCAAGGCGCAGGGCGGCTTCGTGGCCGCCAGCCAGTTCACGCTGTGGCCCGATGCGCACGGCGAGCCCATGATCTCGCCGCATCTCAAGCAGTTGCGCCCGTTTCTTCGCAAGGGCGACTTCGTGGCCGGTTCGCCCGGCCAGGCCAATGTGGCCGAGCTGGACGGGCTGGTCGACGTGTCGGTCTGGAAGGTCGCGTATTCGGCATTCTTCAACACGCAGCTCGACTGGGTGCTGCGGCGCGCGGGCATCTCCAGCGTCGTGGTGGCGGGCATCGTCACCAACGGCGGGGTCGCCAGCACGGTGCGCGACGCCCACATGCGCGACTACCACGTGACGGTGCTGGCCGACGGCTGCGCCGCGCCCACGCCCGCCATGCACGATGCCGCGCTGGCGGACCTGCGCACGGTGGCCGACGTGGTGTCGTGCCAGGACCTGCTGGACAGGCTGGCGCCGTGAGCGCGCCGGTCGTCAGAAGCGGCGCCGCGCCCGGCGCGGACGCGATGCACGTGCCGGTGGTCATCATCGGCGCGGGCGCCTGCGGCCTGACCGCCGCGCTGCGGCTGGCCAGCGCCGGCATCGAGACGGTGCTGATCGAACGCGACGCGGCGCCCAGCGGCTCGACGGCGCTGTCCTCGGGCTTCATTCCCGCGGCCGGCTCTGCGGTGCAGCGCGCCGCCGGCATCGAGGACGACGCGGCGCGCTTTGCCGCCGACATCCAGGCCAAGGCGGGGGGCACGGCGTCGCCCGAACTGGTGGCCGCCTACACGGGCGCCGCCGCCGAGGCCATGGACGCGCTGGCGCGGCACGGCCTGCGGTTCGAAGTGCTGGACGGATTCCTGTACCCGGGCCACACCGCGCGGCGCATGCACACGCTGCCCGAACGCACGGGCGCGGCGCTGGTGGCGGCCCTGGAACGCGCGGCCACCGAGGCGGGCGCCTATCTGCTGACGCGCGCGCTGGCCCGCGAACTCTGGACCGACGCCGAAGGCCGCGTGACCGCCGTGGGCTGCGAACGTCCCGACGGCTCGGTCGACGTGATCGGGTGCGACGCGCTGATCCTGGCCTGCAACGGCTTCGGCGGCAATGCCGCGATGGTGGGCCAGTACCTGCCCGCCATGCGCGAGGCGGTCTACGGCGGACACGTCGGCAACGACGGCAGCGCCATCCAGTGGGGCACGCAGCTCGGCGCCCGGCTGGCCGACCTGGGCGGCTACCAGGGCCACGGGTCCTGGGCCACGCCCCAGGGCGCATTGATCTCCTGGGCCGTGATGATGGACGGCGGCGTGCAGATCAACCGCGACGGCCGGCGCTTTCACGACGAGACCCACGGGTATTCCGAGGCGGCGGTCCACGTGCTGGCGCAGCCGGGCTCGGTGGCCTGGAACGTGTTCGACGACCGCACCCTGGCGCTGGCGCGCGGGTTCCCCGATTTCGTGCAGGCCGAGGCGGGCCACGCGCTCAAGACCTGCGCCGACGTGACGGCGCTGGCCGCGCTGATCGGCTGCGATCCGGACGCGCTGCGCCAGACGCTGGACGCGGTCCGGCCTGACGAACCGGACCCGCTGGGCCGCCGCTTCGAACGGACGCTGCAGGCGCCGTATTACGCGGTCAAGGTCACCGGCGCGCTCTTTCACACGCAGGGCGGACTGGATATCGACGCGCATTGCCGCGTCCTGGACACCGCGGGTCGGGCGCTGCCCAACCTGCTGGCCGCGGGCGGCGCCGCCCGCGGCGTTTCGGGCAACGACGTGTCGGGCTACCTGTCCGGCAACGGCTTGCTCAGTGCGGTCGCGGGCGGCCATATCGCCGTGGCGACCGCGGCGGCGCTGCTTGGGCGCCGCCTGGATTAGGAACACACGATGCAGACACAGAACCTGAAAGCGCAATTGGCGGCCGGCCCGGTGCTGGCCCCCGGCGTCTACGACGCCCTGTCCGCGCTGGTGGCCGAGCAGGCGGGCTTTTCCGCGCTGTACCTGTCGGGCGCGTCCATTGCCTACACGCGGCTGGGCCGCTCGGACATCGGGCTGACCACATACACCGAGGTGCAAGACACGCTGGCCCGCATCGCCGAGCGCGTGTCGGCCGCCGTCATCGTCGATGCCGACACGGGCTTTGGCAACGCGCTGAACACGCAACGCACGGTGCGCGGCTTCGAGCGCGCCGGGGCGGCGATGATCCAGCTCGAAGACCAGACCTTTCCCAAACGCTGCGGCCACCTGGACGGCAAATCGGTGATTCCGGCTACCGAGATGTGCGGCAAGCTGCGCGCCGCCGTCGACGCCCGCGTGAACGCGTCCACGCTGATCCTGGCGCGCACCGACGCCCTGGCGTCCGAAGGCCTGGAGGCGGCGCTGGACCGCGCCGAATCCTACCTGGAGGCCGGGGCGGACGCGCTCTTCATCGAAGCCCTGCGCACGCCGGACCAGATGCGCGCGGCCTGCGACCGCTTCGCGGCGCGCGTGCCGCTGCTGGCCAATATGGTGGAGGGCGGCAAGACGCCGGTGCAGGACGCGCAGGCGCTGTCGGGCCTGGGGTTTCGCATCGTCATCTTTCCGGGCGGCACCGCGCGCGCCGTCGCGCACACGCTGCAGGGGTATTACGGCAGCCTGCGAGAGCACGGCACGACGGGGCCCTGGAAGGACCGGATGCTGGACTTCGATGGGCTGAATGACGTGATCGGGACGCCCGAGCTGCTGGAACAGGGGCGGCGCTACGAGGGCTGATCAGTTGGAGGGTTCGGCGTCTCTCATGGGTGTCTGACACCCATGAACCGCCCGCGCATGATGAAGTTCGTCTCACCCGGGTGTCAGACACCGCTGGGTTGCGGAGCCCGTATCCGTGACGTGACGCCTGCCACGCCACCCCGGTCGCCGTCGTCAGCGCGGCGTGCGTTGGTGCGGCACGAGCGGTGGCACGGGCTGGCCGGCGATCAAATCCCAGAAGCCCGGCAGAAACGCCTCGGCCACCAGCAGGGGCTGGCCCTGGCGCCAGAACACCGAGCGGCGCGCCCAGATGCGGCCGGCCTCCAGGGCGCACCGTTCGGGGGCCAGCACGCCCGAGGCGGTGGCGTGAAACGGCACGGGCGAGGCCAGGCGGCGGCAGGCAAAGGGCGAGCGGATGACGGTGCTGTCGTGGTACAGCATGTCGGCCAGCGGCCGGGTCAACAGGCGGCGCATGCCTTGCCAGGCGCCGTGCGAGGCCGTCAGCGGGGTCAGGCTGCGCGCCGGCACGCTGTCAATGCTGTTCACCGACATCAGCACCTCGCGGATCCACACGGGCGAACCCGGATCGATATGCATCGCCCGCGCCTCGTCGGCCGGGGCGCCGTCGGCGTACTCTGCCAGCACCCGCAGCCGCACCTGGCCGACCTGGCGCAGGCCCGCGGTGAGCGCGCCCGGACGGAACAGCCAGTGTCGTTGGGCAGGGGACAGAATGGCCGGGGCGTGCGCCAGCCAGCCGGCGGCGAGAGGGGGGCGATGGGCTGCGGGTGTCGTCATGGCTGCGTATTATGCCAAGCCCCGGGGGCCGGCCGTCTGCGTCGCAGTGCCGCAGGGCGGGGCGCACGAGCCCTGCGCATACAATACGGCCCATGGAAAAAGTACGTATCTCCAAGCTCATGTCCGAGCGCGGACTCTGTTCCCGCCGCGAGGCGGACAGCTATATCGAGCGCGGCTGGGTCCGCGTCGACGGCGTCGTCGTGTCCGAACTGGGCGCGCGGGCCTATCCCGACCAGGTCATCACCCTGGAGCGCGCCGCGCATGCGCGCCAGACGTCCCGCGTCACCATCCTGATCAACAAGCCGGTCGGCTATGTGTCCGGCCAGGCCGAAAAGGGCTACACGCCCGCCGTGGCCCTGATCGACGCGCGCTCGCGCTTCGCCGGAGACCGCGCGCCCCAGCGCTTTGAACGCGCGCACCTGGATGGGCTGGCGGTGGCGGGTCGCCTGGACATCGATTCGCAGGGCCTGCTGGTGCTCACGCAGGACGGCCGCGTCGCCAAGCAATTGATCGGCGAGGATTCCACGATCGACAAGGAATACCTGGTCCGCGTGCAGGGCGACCTGTCCGACAACGGCCTGGCCCTGCTCAATCATGGCCTGTCGCTGGACGGCAAGGCGCTCAAGCCGGCGCAGGTGCGTTGGCAGAACCACGACCAGTTGCGTTTCGTGCTGCGAGAAGGCAAGAAGCGCCAGATCCGCCGCATGTGCGAACTGGTCGGGCTGAAGGTGGTGGGCCTGAAGCGCGTGCGCATCGGCCGCGTGGCCCTGGGCGACCTGCCGCTGGGCCAATGGCGCTACCTGCGCGAGGACGAATCGTTCTGAGCCGGTGTCTGACACGACCCCAGGCTCAGGCATTGGTCATTTCTCCCGACATCTGATGTCGGCGGCTTCTGGATTTTTCAGTCGGTTTCGGGCTCAGACGGACCGCATGAAAACAGGGGTATCCTTCGCCTGCCAGTGACTGCCCAGTCGCTCCATCAGGAACTCAATGAAGATCCGCGTCTTGGCGGGCAGCAGCCGCGTCTCGGTGACGGCATGGACCGGAAACGGCCCTAGCTGCCAGTCCGGCAACACGCGCTGCAACTGGCCGGATTGCTGCTCCGCCAGCTGCCCCCCGACCAGCACCGCGATGCCCGCGCCCAGCATGGCCAGGCGGCGCGCCATGGCGACGCCGTTCACGGAAAACCGATTGCCCGGCGTGAACTCGATGTGCTGCTGGCCATTGGTCAGCGGCCAGCGCGTCACGCGGCCGGCGCCTTCCGCGCGGAACTCGATGCACTCGTGGCGGGTCAAGTCGCTGGGATGCTTCGGTTCGCCGTGCTTTTCCAGGTACTCGCGCGAGGCGTACAGGTAGGCGGGCAGCATGCCCAGCAGTCGTGCAATCTGGGTCGAATCGGGCAGGTCGCCGATTTCGATCGACACATCGCAGGTCTGGAACACGCGCGAGGCGTGGTCCGGATTGGCGAGGTCAAGGAAAAACGTCACATCGGGATAGCGCCGGGAAAACTCCATGAATGACTCAGCCAGGAAGTCCGTGCCGAAGTCCGCGGGCATGTTCACCCGCAGCGGTCCGGTCGGCGTATCGACCAGCTTCTGCAGTTCTTCATGGGCGATCTGCGCCTCGGCCACGATGCGCTGGCAGCGCTCGAAATACAGCCGGCCGGCATCGGTGAGCTCCACTTTGCGCGTGGTGCGGCTCAGCAGCCGCAGCCCCACCGATCGCTCCAATTCGGCCACCTGGCGAGACAAGGTCGACTTCGGCACGCCCAGCGTTGCCGCAGCGCGGCTAAAACTGTGCGTCTTGGCGACCTCGACGAAGAGTTCCATACCCTGTAGGCGTTTCATGTCGGCATTTTGTCACAGTAGGGGGAGTTCCAGATTGTCCCATAAATGGAATGATGTTTTCTCAACATGCCACTTTGTTTCTAAAGCGGGATAACTCAGAATGCGAGTTCTGCAATGCAGCAATGCGATAAGCGTACAGCCTTGCGTGTTCAACGCGACTCCACCAAAGCCGAGCCACGCGGTCCGCGTCAAAGCGGTCTGACGGGCTGATGTTCTTCGCAGGACCGCCCCAACTGATCAGGCCCGTCCAGGGCAACCGGGCACGCGGCGCATGCGCCGCGTGGGGCTACTTTTATTGAAATCGGGAATGCAATCTATGAATAAGAAAAGCGCTATGTGGCGCGGCGCGGCTGTTTTTGCGCTGACGGCATCGGCTCTCACACTGGCCGCTTGCGGCAAGAAGCAAGAGGCGCCCCAGGCGGGCAAGCCGCAAGTGACGGTCGTCACGTTGGCGACGCAACCCGTTTCCCTCACCACCGAACTGCCGGGCCGCACGTCGCCATTCCGTGTGGCGGAAGTGCGTCCGCAGGTCAACGGCATCGTCCAGAAGCGTCTCTTCACCGAGGGCGGCGAGGTCAAGGCCGGGCAGCAGCTCTATCAAATCGATCCCGCCCTCTACCAGGCCGATTTCGACAGCCAGAAGGCCGCGCTGGCGCGGGCCCAGGCCCAGCAGAAGACGGCGGCCCTCCTGGCCGAGCGCTACAAGCCGCTGGTTGCGACCCGCGCGGTCAGCCAGCAGACCTACGACAACGCCGTCGCCTCGCGCGACCAGGCGGCCGCCGACGTGCTGGCGGCCAAGGCGGCGCTCGATACGGCGCGCATCAACCTGGTCTACACCAAGGTGCTGTCGCCAATCGCCGGCATCATCGGCCGCTCGGCGGTCACCGAAGGCGCGCTGGTCACGGCCAACCAGACCAACGCATTGGCTGCGGTGCAGCAAATCGACCCGATCTACGTCGACGTCACCCAGTCCAGCGTACAGCTCCTGCGCCTGCAGGACGCCCTGGCCAGCGGCCAGTTGAAGAAGGCGGACGGCGAGCAGGCCGCGCTGGTCACGCTGACCCTGGAAGACGGCTCGCAATACAAAGAGACCGGCAAGCTCCAGTTCTCGGAAGTGACCGTGGATCAGGGCACGGGCTCGATCACGCTGCGCGCGGTGTTCCCCAATCCGGACCGCCGCCTGCTGCCGGGCATGTTCGTGCGCGCCCGCCTGGCCGATGGCGTTGCCGCCGACGGCCTGCTGGTGCCGCAACGCGGCGTGACCCGCAACCAGCGCGGTCTGCCGACGGCGCTGGTGGTCAACGCCAAGAACCAGGTCGAACTGCGTGACCTGAAGACCGACCGCGCCATCGGCGACAAGTGGCTCGTCACCGAGGGCCTGGCCGCCGGCGACCGAGTCATCGTGGAAGGCCTGCAGATGGTCCGTCCCGGCGTCGAAGTGGTCGCCACCGAGGCCAGCGCCCAGCCGCAGCAGCAGCCGCAGCAGCAGGCCGCCAATGGCGCGGCCAATGCCGCGCCGGCCAAGCAGTAATCAGGGAGCCATGCATGGCAAAGTTTTTTATCGACAGGCCGGTATTTGCCTGGGTGATCGCGATCGTGCTGATGATGGCCGGCGCGCTGTCCATCCTGCAGTTGCCGGTCGCCCAGTACCCCAACATCGCCCCGCCCGCCATCGGCATCGCGGTGACCTACCCGGGCGCATCCGCGCAGACCGTGCAGGACACCGTGGTGCAGGTGATCGAACAGCAGATGAACGGCCTTGACGGCCTGCAGTACATCTCGTCGGAAAGCAACTCCGACGGCAGCATGTCCATCACGCTGACCTTCAAGCAGGGCACCAACCCCGACACCGCCCAGGTGCAGGTCCAGAACAAGCTTGCGCTGGCGCAGCCGCTCCTGCCGCAGGAAGTGCAGCAGCAGGGCATCCGCGTCACCAAGGCCACCAAGAACTTCCTGATCGTGGCGGGCTTCGTGTCCACCGACGGCACGATGACCAAGGACGACCTGGCCGACTACGTCGCGTCGTACGTCCAGGATCCCATCAGCCGCACGCAGGGCGTGGGCGACTTCCAGCTGTTTGGCTCGCAGTACGCGATGCGCATCTGGCTGGACCCGGCCAAGCTCGTCAATTACGGGCTGACCACGGTCGACGTCACCACCGCGATCAAGGAGCAGAACGTCCAGGTGTCCTCTGGGCAGTTGGGCGGCCTGCCGTCCGTGCGCGGCCAGCAGCTCAACGCCACCATCATCGGGCCGTCGCGCCTGGAAACGGCCGAGGATTTCGGCCGCATCCTGCTCAAGGTCAACACGGACGGCTCGCAGGTGCGCCTGGCCGATGTCGCCAAGATCGAACTCGGCGGCCAGACCTACGCCATCGACAGCTTCTACAACGGCAAGCCCGCCTCCGGCCTGGCGATCAAGCTGGCGCCGGGCGCCAATGCGCTGGACACGGCGCAGGCGGTGCGCGACACCATCAACAACCTGAAGCCGTATTTCCCGCCGGGCATGGACGTCGTCTATCCGTACGACACGACGCCGTTCGTCAGCCTGTCGATCCATGAAGTGTTCAAGACGCTGGTCGAAGCCATCATCCTGGTGTTCCTGGTGATGTACCTCTTCCTGCAGAACTTCCGCGCCACGCTCATCCCCACGCTGGCCGTGCCCGTGGTGCTGCTGGGCACGTTCGGCGTGCTGGCGGCGTTCGGCTACTCCATCAACACCCTGACCATGTTCGGGATGGTGCTGGCCATCGGCCTCCTGGTGGACGATGCCATCGTGGTCGTGGAAAACGTCGAGCGGGTCATGGCCGAGGAGGGGCTATCCCCCAAGCAGGCCACCCGCAAGTCCATGAGCCAGATCACCGGCGCGCTGATCGGCATCGCCATGGTGCTGGCCGCCGTGTTCATCCCCATGGCGTTCTTCGGCGGCTCCACCGGCGTGATCTACCGCCAGTTTTCCATCACCATCGTGTCGTCCATGGTGCTGTCGGTGATCGTGGCCATCGTCTTCACGCCGGCCCTGTGCGCGACGATGCTCAAGCCCATCCCCAAGGGCCACCACGGCGCCAAGAAGGGCTTTTTCGGCTGGTTCAACCGCACGTTCGAGCGCAGCAGCAACGGCTACGCCAACACCGTGGCGCGCGGCCTGAACCGCACCAAGCGGCTGATGGTGGTGTACCTGGCGCTGGTCATCGCGATGGGCTGGATGTTCACCCGCATCCCGACCGCGTTCCTGCCGGCCGAAGACCAGGGCATCCTGTTTGCCCAGATTCAGACGCCCGCCGGCGCCACCGCCGAAGCCACCAAGGCCGTCATCGACGACGCGACCAACTACCTGCTGACCGAGGAAAAGGACGCCGTCACGTCGGTGTTCGCGGTCAACGGCTTCAACTTCGGCGGCCGCGGCCAGAACGCGTCCATCCTGTTCATCAAGCTGCGCGACTGGGAAGAACGCGGCGACGCCAGCCTGAAGGCCGGCGCCGTGGCGGACCGCGCCAACGCGCACTTCGCCAAGACCGAGCGCCGCGCGAAACTGTTCGTCGTGCCGCCGCCCTCCGTGATGGAACTGGGCAACGTCACCGGCTTTGACTTCCAGCTCATGGACCGCGCCGGCGTGGGCCACGAAAAGCTGCTTGCCGCGCGCAATCAGTTGCTGGGCGAGGCCGCCAAGAGTCCGGTGCTGGCGGGCGTGCGTCCCAACGGCATCGAGGACGCGCCGCAATACCAGCTGGACATCGACCGCGAAAAGGCGCGCGCCCTGGGCGTGGCCGTCTCGGACATCAACAGCACGCTCGCCACCGCTTGGGGTTCGTCGTACGTCAACGACTTCATCGACCGCGGCCGTGTGAAGAAGGTGTTCGCGCAGGGCGAGGCGTCCTCGCGCATGCTGCCGGAAGACCTGAACAAGTGGTACGTGCGCAATAGCGCCGGCGACATGGTGCCGTTCTCGGCCTTCTCCAAGGCGACCTGGAGCTTCGGCCCCCAGAAGCTGAACCGCTACAACGGCGTGCCGTCCTACAACATCCAGGGCCAGGCGGCGCCGGGCTATAGCTCGGGCGCGGCGATGGAGGAAATGGAACGCCTGGCGGCCAAGCTGCCCGTGGGCGTGGGCTTCGAGTGGACGGGCCTGTCCTTCGAAGAGCGCCTGTCCGGCGCCCAGGCGCCCGCGCTGTACGCGATCTCGCTGATCGTCGTGTTCCTGTGCCTGGCCGCGTTGTATGAAAGCTGGACCATTCCGTCCGCGGTCATGCTGGTGGTGCCGCTGGGGATCATCGGGGCGCTGCTTGCCACGATGCTGCGGGGCTTGTCCAACGACGTGTTCTTCCAGGTGGGGCTCTTGACGACCATCGGGTTGGCGGCCAAGAACGCCATCCTGATCGTGGAATTCGCCAAGGAGCACTACGAGGCGGGCGCCAGCCTGACGGAATCGGCCATCCATGCCGCACGCCAGCGCCTGCGTCCCATCCTGATGACGTCCCTGGCGTTCATCCTGGGCGTGACCCCGCTGGCCATTTCGTCCGGCGCGGGGTCGGGCAGCCAGAACGCCATCGGCACGGGCGTGATCGGCGGCATGCTGACCGGCACCTTCCTGGCCATCTTCTTCGTCCCGGCCTTCTTCGTGATCATGCTGCGCGTGTTCAAGGTCAAGCGCATGAGCGAAAACGTCGACAAGCACGACACCAGCGCCAAGGCCGCGCACGACGTGCCGGCGGAGGGTCAACCGTAATGAAACTCCAGATGAGAACCTTGCTGTCTGTATCCCTGGCGGCGGCCCTGGCGGGCTGCTCGCTGGCCCCCACGTATGAGCGTCCCGACGCGCCCATCGACGCGGCCTATCCCACGGGCGCCGCCTACAACGCAGCCCAGGTGGCCGCGCCGGGCGGACGGGCGGTGGCCGACATCGGCTGGCGCGACTTCTTCGGCGATCCGCTGCTGCAACAGCTCATCGAGCAATCGCTCGCCAACAACCGCGACCTGCGCGTGGCGGCGCTGAACGTCGAGGCGGCGCGCGCGCAGTACCGCATCCAGCGGGCAGACCTTGCGCCCAGCATCGGCGTGGCGGGCCAGAACTCGGCCCAGCGCACGCCGGCCGACCTGTCGCCCAGCGGCCAGGCCAGCACCAGCCACAGCTACCAGGTCGGCGCCGCGATGTCCGCGTGGGAACTCGACCTCTTCGGCCGCATCCGCAGCCTGAGCGAGCAGGCGCTGGAATCCTACCTGGCGCTGGACGAGACCCGCACGGCCACGCAGCTCACGCTGATCGCCGAGGTCGCCAACGCCTACCTGACGCTGCGCGCGGACCAGGAACTGCTGAGCCTGACGCGCGAAACGCTCAAGAGCCAGGAAGATTCCTACCAGCTCACCAAGCAGAGCTACGACCAGGGCCTGTCCACGGCGCTGGACCTGAGCCAGGCCGAGGTGTCGCTGCGCACGGCGCAGCGCAACCTGTCGCAGTACACGCGCCAGGCGGCGCAGGACCGCAACGCGCTGGTGCTGCTGGTGGGCCAGCCCCTGTCTCCCGAGATGACGGCGGCGCTGGACGGCGCGACCACGCTGGACGACGGCATGCTGCCGACCGCGCTGCCCGCCGGCCTGCCGTCGGACCTGCTGGCGCGCCGCCCGGACATCCGCGCGGCCGAACATCAGCTCAAGGGCGCCAACGCCAACATCGGCGCGGCGCGCGCGGCGTTCTTTCCGACCATCAGCCTGACGGGCTCGGCCGGCACCGCCAGCGCCAGCCTGGGCGGCCTGTTCGAGGGCGGTTCGGGGGCGTGGAGTTTCGTGCCCCAGATCACCGTGCCGATCTTCGCGGGCGGCTCGCTGCTGGCGGGGCTGGATCTGGCGAAGGTGCAGAAGAACATCCAGGTGGCGCAGTACGAGAAAGCCATCCAGACGGGATTCCGCGAAGTCGCCGATGCGCTGGCGGGCCGCGGCACGCTGGACGAGCAGATCCAGGCCCAGCGCCTGCTCGTGGACGCCAACCAGCGCGCCTACGACGCCTCGGAGCAGCGCTTTCGCCAGGGCATCGACGATTACCTGAGCGTGCTGGATTCGCAGCGCTCGCTGTACTCGTCGCAACAGGCGCTGGTGGACACGCGCCTGGCGCGCCTGTCCAACCTGGTCACGCTGTATAAGGTGCTGGGCGGCGGCTGGACCGAGCGCACCGAGGCAAATGCCGGGCTGCCGGCGATGCCGGCCACGCCAACCGCGCCAGCTGCGACTGCGGGCTGATCCCCGGCGCTTGGTGCGCAAGCAGCAAAATGCGCAAGCAACAAAAAACGGGCCGATCGCAAGGATCGGCCCGTTTTTTTTGTCCGCCTGGCGGCGGACGTCAGGTGCGCTTCTTGGCGATCAGGCCCACCACGAACAGCACGATGATCGCGCCCACGACGGATGCGATCCAGCCTGCGGGCTCGCCGGGTTGATACCAGCCGAGCGACTGGCCCAGGAAGCCGGCGACGACGGCGCCGACGATGCCCAGAATGGTGGTCATGATGATCCCCATGTTCTGGTCCCCGGGCATGATGGCGCGGGCGATCAGGCCCACGATGAACCCGACGATGATCATGATGATGATGCTCATGCGCGTACTCCTGTTAGGGAAAAAAGGGGGCGATGTGGCCTGATGATACCCACGCCCCGCGCGCCGTCGCTGTAACAACTGGTGTGCAGACCGTGCCTGGGCCGGTTCGCGCCGTGCCCGGTCAGGAGGTGAGGTCGATGAGCTGGCGCACGTCCTTGGTCAGCGCCTCGATGCTGTCGGTGTCCGACGCCAGCAGGCGCGCATGGCCGTCCTTGTCGAAAATGTACACGCCGCGGCTGTGCGTCACTTCGTACATGTCGGCGTCGTCGCCGGGGCGGGGCTTTTCGATCTGGTAGGCCACGCGGTAGCGGCGCGCCAGGTCGGCGATCTGCCGTTCGTCGCCGGTCACGCCGATGGCGTTGTTGTTGAAGGCATTGACGTAGGCCTGCAGGATGTCCGGCGTGTCGCGGTGCGGATCCACGCTGACGAAGAGGATGCGCACGTCCTTGGCCTTGTCGCCCAGGTTCTGCAGCACCGCGGTCAGCTGCGCCATGGTCGTGGGGCAGATGTCCGGGCAACTGGCGTAGCCAAAAAACAGCAGCACCGTCTTGCCCTTGAGGTCTTCGCTGCTGACCGTCTTGCCGCCCGCGCCGGGCAGCGAGAACTTCAGGTCCGGCAGATGCCCCTTCACGTTATAGAGCGTCCAGTCCACGTTCCTGTCGCCGCAGGCGGCGAGAAACACACACAAGGCCAACAGCAGTCCGCGAAAGGCGCGGCCGGTAATCAGGTGTCGCATGGGTCCAGTAGCCGGAAAGGGGTAAACCTCCCGGATTCTACCCGCTGGGGTCCACGCGGGCGCAGCGGGCGGCGCGTCGGCTTGTGCGGGCGCAAGGGCCGGTCGAAAAAACGGCCCGCGCGTGGGCGGGCCGTATCAGTCGGTGTCTGACACCGCGGACCGCCGTCAGCCGTCAGCAGTCAGCAGTCAGCAGTCAGCAGTCAGTCGTCAGCCCGCTGTCATGCCGCTGTGGCGCAGCAGCGCGTCGATGCGCGGCGCGCGGCCGCGGAACGCGGCGAAGGACTCGGCCGCCGGGCGTGAGCCGCCCACGGCCAGCACTTCGCGGCGGAAACGCGCGCCGGTTTCCGGGTCCAGCGTGCCCAGGGCGTTGCCGGCCTGTTTTGCGGCAGCCTCCTCGAAGGCCTCGTAGGCGTCGGCCGACAGCACTTCCGCCCACTTGTAGCTGTAGTAGCCCGCGCCATAGCCGCCCGCGAACAGGTGCGAGAAGGCGTGCGGCAGGCGATGCCAGGCGGGCGGGAACAGCACCGCCACTTCCTGGCGCACTTCCTGCAGCAGGGCCAGCACTTCGGAAATCGACGCGCCCTTGCTGCGGTCGTGCATCAGCATGTCGAAGAGGGCGAATTCGATCTGGCGCACGGTCTGCATGCCGCTCTGGTAGTTGCGCGCGGCAACGAGGCGGTCGTAGAGCGCGCGCGGCAGCGGCTCGCCGGTGTCCACATGCGCCGACAGCTTCTGCACCACGGCCCATTCCCAGCAGAAGTTCTCCATGAACTGCGAGGGCAGCTCGATGGCATCCCACTCCACGCTGGCGAACGCGGCGGCGCCGGGCTCGTCCACTTCGGACAGCAGCGCATGCAGCGCGTGGCCGGTTTCATGGAAGAGGGTGATGACGTCGTCGTGCGTCAGCACGGCGGGACGGTCGCCATTGGGACGCGAGAAATTGCACGTCAGGTAGGCGATGGGCGTCTGCACCTTGCCGGCCACGACGCGGCGCGTGCGTTCGCTGTCCACCCAGGCGCCGTTCTGCTTGCCGGCGCGCGCGTACAGGTCCAGGTACAGGTGGCCGATGAGCGCGCCGTCGGGGCTTTCCACCCGCACGCCGCGCACGTCGCCGTGCCACGAGGACACGGGCGTTTCCGCCAGGCGCACGCCGAACAGGGTCTCGATGACCTCGAACAGGCCCGCCAGCACGCGGGGCTCGGTGAAGTACTGCTTGACCTCGTCTTCCGAGTACGCGTAGCGCGACTCGCGCAGGCGCTCGGAGGCATACGCCACGTCCCAGGGCTGCAGGCTGTCCAGGCCCAGCTCGCCGGTCGCGTAGGCCGTCAGTTCCGCCAGGTCGCGCTGCGCGAACGGCTTGGCGCGCGCCGCCAGGTCGCGCAGGAAGACGGTGACTTCCTGGGCGTCGCGGGCCATGCGCGTCTGCAGGCGCAGCGCGGCAAAGGTGCCCAGGCCCAGCAGGCCGGATTCCTCGGCGCGCAGCGCCAGCAGTTCTTCGATCAGCGGGGAGTTGTCGAACTTGGCGTCGCCCTGCTCGGAGGCGACAGTGCCGTAGCCGCGGTACAGCGCCTCGCGCAACGACCGGTCCTGCGCGTACTGCATGACGGGCAGGTAGCAGGGCATCTTGAGCGTGAGCTTCCAGCCGGCCTTGCCGTCTTCCTCGGCGGCGGCGCGGGCGGCAGCGCGCACGTCAGCCGGAATGCCGGCCAGGCGGGCTTCGTCTTCGACCAACAGCGACCAGGCGTCGATGGAATCGAGCACGTTTTCCGAGAATTTCTGCGAGGCCTGGGCTTCTCGGTCAGAGATCGCGGCATAGCGTTCGCGGTCCGCGCCCTGCAGTTCGACGCCGCTCAGGCGGAAATCGCGCAGGGCCATTTCCACGATGCGGCGGCGCACCGGCGTCCAGGACGCGAAATCGGGGGCGGCGGCCAGGCGCTGGTATTGCTTGTACAGGCCTTCGTGCAGCCCGACCCAGGTCGAGAATTCGGTGACCAGGGGCAGGGCGGCGTTATAGGCTTCGCGCAGCTCGGGCGTGTTGACGACGGCGTTCAGGTGCCCGGCGACCGACCAGGCGCGCCACAGCCGCTCGGAGGCGGTATCCAGCGGCTCCACCACGGCCTCCCAGGTGGGCGCGAGCGCGGGATCGGCGGCCTGGTCGACGGCCTGGCGGGCAATGCCCAGCAGTTCCTCGACGGCAGGCACGATATGCCCGGGCTTGACGGCCGCGTAATCGACCAGTTCGGAAACGGGAGCGAGCAGGGGGTTCTGGGTCATGGTGTTACCGGCTTATAGGGTGGCGGGCGGCGCGGTCGGCGCGCCGGCAAAGGAGATAAGGATCAGGTAGGGGCGATCCGGCCAAACGCAAGGTGCGGACTGACGGCCGCGCCGGGGCGGGTGTCGGGGTGGGTTTCGGGGCGGGTGTCAGGCACCGAGTTGCAGCAAATCGGCAGGTGCCGGTGTCTGACACCGGGAAACGATGGTTCGGGCTGGAACGCATCTCACGCGGTGTCAGACACCGCGCGGCCCCCCCCCCGTGCCTTCAGCCAGCGGCCCGTTCAGCCGCTTCGACCGTATTGACCAGCAGCATGGCGATGGTCATGGGACCCACGCCGCCCGGCACGGGCGTGATCGCGCCGGCCACTTCCTTGGCGGAGGCGAAGTCCACGTCGCCGCACAGCTTGCCGTCCGCGCCGCGGTTGATGCCCACGTCGATGACGACGGCGCCGGGCTTGATCATCGAGCCGTCGATCATGCCGGGCTTGCCGGTGGCCACGACCAGCACGTCGGCGCGGCGGGTCTGTGCCGCCAGGTCGCGCGTCTTGGAATTGCAGATGGTGATGGTGGCGCCCGCCTGCAGCAGCAGCATCGCCATGGGCTTGCCCACGATATTGCTGGCGCCCACGATGACGGCCTCGGCGCCGCGCAGCGCCACGCCTTCGGCTTCCAGCATCTTCATCACGCCATACGGCGTGCAGGGACGGAACAGCGGCTGGCCGGTCATCAGCAGGCCCGCATTGCTGACATGGAAGCCGTCCACGTCCTTCTCGGCCGCGATGGCCTCGATGACCTTGTGGGCGTCCATGTGCTTGGGCAGGGGCAACTGCACCAGGATGCCGTGAATGGAAGGATCCTGGTTCAGGACCTCGATGCGGGCCAGCAGTTCGGCCTCGGTCATCTCGGCGGGGTACTGCTCTTTCACGGAGTGCAGGCCGGCCTTCTCGCAGGCTGCGACCTTGTTGCGCACATACACCTGCGACGCGGGGTCCGCGCCCACCAGCACCACGGCCAGGCCGGGGCGGGTGCCCTTGTCGGCCAGGACCGAAACACGTTGGGCGACTTCTTCGCGAATGCGCTGCGACAGGGCCGCGCCGTCAATAATCCTAGCGGTCATGCATGTGCCTCAGGTTTGGCCAAGGCCACTTTCATCAAATCAGCAACGGTAGTCACTTCCAGTTTTTCCATAATGTTGGCGCGGTGCGCCTCGACGGTCTTGATGCTGATGCCCAGGTCGTCGGCGATCTGCTTGTTCAAGCGGCCGGCGACGATGCGCTCCAGCACCTGCTGCTCGCGCGCGGTCAGGCGCGCCAGCATGGCTTCGTGGTCCTTCTGGGCCTGGTGCTTGCTCACGCGCTGCGTGGCCTGCTCCAGCATGCGCGCCACGATCTCGCGCAGGTCGGATTCGTTGAACGGCTTTTCCAGGAAGTCGACGGCGCCTTTCTTCATGGTCGACACGGCCATGGGCACGTCGCCGTGGCCCGTGATGAACACGATGGGCAGCGGCGCATTGCGGGCGATGAGCTGCTCCTGGAGTTCCAGGCCGCTCATGCCGGGCATGCGCACGTCGGCGATCAGCACGCCAACCTGGCTGGCGTCGTAATCTTCCAGGAAAGATTCGCCGCTGGCGTAGGCGCGAACGCGATATCCGTTGGCTTCCAGCAGCCAGCGCAGCGAATCGCGGACCGCTTCGTCGTCGTCAACAATGAATACCGTGCTCGACAGGTGGGGCGTGTTCATGCGTGCAACTCCTCGGACTGATCGTTCTGGGCCTGCGTCTGGGTCGCAGCGCAGGGCAGGGTAAAGCGGAAGATAGTACCGCCGGCGGGATTCGGGTCGGCCCACAGGCGGCCGTGGTGCGATTCAATAATGGTACGGCAGATGTTCAGCCCCATGCCCAGGCCTTGGGACTTGGTGCTGAAGAAGGGTTCGAACAGGCGCTCGGGCTCGGCCAGGCCATGGCCGCGGTCCACCACGGCCACCTCGATATGCTGCTCGTGCAGAATTACGGCAACCTTAAGCTCGTCGGACTCGCTCTTTTCCATGGCTTCCAGGCCATTCTTGAGCAGGTTCAGCAGGACTTGTTCAATCAGGATGGGGTCGGCCAGGACGTCCGGGGCGTTGGACGGCACGAAGCTGTCGATGCGGATGCGGCGCTTGCGGGCGTCGATTTCGGCAAAGCCGATGGCGTTGTCGACGATGCGGCCGATCGCCACGCGCTGGCGGCGCGGCTCGCTGCGCTTCACGAATTCGCGGATGCGGCTGATGATCTTGCCGGCGCGCTCGGCCTGCGAAGCGGCTTTTTCCAGCGCCGGCAGCAGCATGTTGGGGCTGGTGTGGCCGGCCTTGACCAGGGCCACAGCGCCCATGCTGTAGTTGGCGATGGCCGTCAGCGGCTGGTTCAGTTCGTGCGCCAGCGACGAGGCCATCTCGCCCATGGTGGTGAGGCGGCTGGTGAGCTGGATCTTTTCCTGTTGCACGCGCGACGCTTCCTCGTGGCCGCGGCGTTCGGTGATGTCGCGCGCCACCTGCATGCGCACGCGGCGCCCGTCCGTCCAGGCCAGCATGCGGTGGTGCACTTCAAACCAGCGCTGCACGGACGGCGCGAAGACTTCGACCGATTCGTCGGTGAAGCGGCCGCGGCGGCCGGCCAGGAGTTCATCGTGGCCGCCCGTCTGCGCGCCGAACACGCGACGGTACGTGCGGTTGGCGAACAGCAGCTCCAGCCCGTCGTGGGTGTCGGCGGTGACGGAAATGGCGTCGTCCAGGCCTTCCAGCACGGTCATGAAGCGTTCGTGCGCGGCGGTCAGGGCCTCGCGGATGCGCTTGGGCTCGGTGATGTCGGTCATGGACGTCATCCAGCCGATCTGGTTGCCGTTGGGGTCCAGCAGCGGCGACACATACATGCGCGCAGTGAAGCGCGAGCCGTCGCGGCGCTGCGCCTCGACCTCCAGGCCGCTGCTGGGCGTCTTGCCCGACATCAGCACGTCCAGCGTGTGCTGGTGCTGCTCGTGGCGGCCCGGCACCCAATAAGGGAAGGGCGGGCTGCGGCCGATCAGGTCGGCTTCGTTCCAGCCGATCATCCGGCAGAAGGCGGGGTTCACGTAGGCGATGCGGCCCTCCATGTCGAGCACGCGCATGCCCGTGGACATGGAGTTCTCCATGGCGCGCCGGAAACCGGTTTCGGCGATGAGCGCGGCCTCGGCGGTGGACCGGAAGCGGGTATAGCGCCAGAGCATCAGCAGGCTGATGACGATGACGCAGGACAGCGCCAGCACCACCCAGATCAGGCGTTGCTGGCGCAGTTCCTGGTCTATCGTGACAAACATGACGCTGTCGTCATGGATGCGCTGCAGCCAGAAGAAGACGCCCATCACACAGATATAGAGGATCAGCACCATTGCGGGCGTGACCCAGTACACCCCGCGCCGCCGGGTACGGGCGTGGTCGTGGAAAGGCGTAGGAATGTTGGACTTGGGCGCGCTGGACATGGAATTCGGGCCGGATAGACCGCGCATTTTAGTGCGTGTTGGAAGGGAATTGCCGGGAATCAAGCCCTGCGTTCGGGCTAGGCCATAAAAAGTATGGCGTTCCGGCATTCAGCTTCGGGTCAACTTTCCGTATTATGAAATGCCGTACCGCAACATGAAATTTTCCTTGCGACCGGTTAATCTTCTTTCTTAGAATGCCGCCTGATAGGGAAACCGGCCCTGGCAGGTCCTTAGAACACCCCGACCCCATGCATCACATGGTAGCCCGGATGATCCCGGCTACCATGCAATGTCCGCGAGTAGATAAATAAGCGGGTGTGTGGTCACGACGAACCCCAACAGGAGACACACGATGTCCTCTAACGCCCAGGCTGGCGCCGTGCAGGCCGCCAACGACGAAGACACCCTTGAAACCCAGGAGTGGCTCGAAGCCCTGGCGGCAGTCCTCGACCGCGAAGGACCGCAGCGCGCCCATTACCTGCTGGAACGCCTGATCGACGAAGCCCGTCGCTCCGGCGCCCACATCCCGTTCTCGCCCAACACCGCTTACGTCAACACGATTCCGCCCGGCCTGGAGCCGGCGCATCCCGGCAACCTGGAACTGGAATCGCGCATCCGCTCGTACGTGCGCTGGAACGCCATGGCCATGGTGGTCAAGGCCAACAAGCACAACCCGCCCGATGGCGGCGACCTGGGCGGCCACATCGCGTCGTTCGCCTCGCTGGCCACCATGATCGGCTGCGGCCAGAACCACTTCTGGCACGCTGAAGACGAAGGCCACGGCGGCGACCTGGTCTACTTCCAGGGCCACACCTCGCCCGGCATGTATGGCCGCGCCTACCTCGAAGGCCGCCTGACCGAAGAACAGCTGAACCACTTCCGCCAGGAAGTCGACGGCAAGGGCCTGTCCTCGTACCCGCATCCGAAGCTGATGCCGGACTTCTGGCAGTTCCCGACCGTGTCGATGGGCCTGGGCCCGCTGATGGCCATCTACCAGGCCCGCTTCCTGAAGTACCTGCACGCCCGCGGCATCGCCGACACCAGCAACCGCAAGGTCTGGGTGTTCTGCGGCGACGGCGAAATGGACGAACCCGAGTCCCTGGGCGCCATCGCCCTGGCGGCCCGCGAAAAGCTCGACAACCTGATCTTCGTCATCAACTGCAACCTGCAGCGCCTGGACGGCCCGGTGCGCGGCAACGGCAAGATCATCCAGGAACTGGAAGGCGACTTCCGCGGTTCGGGCTGGAACGTCATCAAGCTGATCTGGGGCGGCTACTGGGATCCGCTGCTGGCCCATGACAAGGAAGGCATCCTGCGCCAGATCATGGAAGAAACCGTCGACGGCGAGTACCAGGCGTACAAGGCCAACGACGGCAAGTTCGTCCGCGAACACTTCTTCGGCAAGCATCCGAAGCTCTTGGAAGCCGTGTCGCGCATGAGCGACGAGGACATCTGGCGCCTGAACCGCGGCGGCCATGATCCCCACAAGGTGTACGCCGCCTTCAAGTCGGCCAGCGACCACACCGGCCAGCCGACCGTCATCCTGGCCAAGACCATCAAGGGCTACGGCATGGGCCACGTGGGCCAGGCCAAGAACCCGACCCACCAGCAGAAGAAGCTGGAGCTGGACTCCATCCGCGAATTCCGCGACCGCTTCGGCATCCCCATCCCGGACGACAAGCTGGCCGACCTGCCGTACTTCAAGCCGGCCGAAGACTCGCCCGAAATGAAGTACCTGCACGAGCGCCGCGCCGCGCTGGGCGGCTACCTGCCGCGCCGCCGCGCCAAGGCCGACGAGCAACTGAAGGCCCCCGCGCTGGACGCCTTCAAGGCCGTGCTGGAACCCACCGCCGAAGGCCGTGAGATCTCCACCACCCAGGCTTTCGTGCGCATCCTGAACCAGGTGCTGCGCGACAAGGAACTGGGTCCGCGCGTCGTGCCGATCCTGGCCGACGAATCGCGCACCTTCGGCATGGAAGGCCTGTTCCGCCAGATCGGCATCTACGCGCCGGAAGGCCAGAAGTACGTCCCGGTCGACAAGGACCAGGTCATGTACTACAAGGAGTCGGCCGACGGCCAGCTCCTGCAGGAAGGCATCAACGAAGCGGGCGCGATGAGCTCGTGGATTGCGGCGGCCACGTCGTACTCCTCGAACAACCGCATCATGATCCCGTTCTTCATCTACTACTCGATGTTCGGGTTCCAGCGCATCGGCGACCTGGCCTGGGCCGCCGGCGACATGCAGGCGCGCGGCTTCCTCCTGGGCGGCACCGCCGGCCGCACGACGCTGAACGGCGAAGGCCTGCAGCACGAAGACGGCCACAGCCACATCCTGGCCTCGACCATCCCGAACTGCGTGTCCTACGACCCGACGTTCGGCCACGAGCTCGCCGTGATCATCCAGCATGGCCTCAAGCGCATGGTGGAAGACCAGGAAAACGTCTATTACTACCTGACGGTGATGAACGAAAACTACCCGCAGCCCGGTCTGACCAAGGGCGACGAGGAAGGCATCATCAAGGGCATGTACAAGCTCAAGTCGCACGGCAAGGGCAAGAACCGCGTGCAGCTCATGGGCTCGGGCACCATCCTGCGCGAAGTCATGGCCGCGCAGGAACTGCTGGCTTCCGATTGGGATGTTGCATCGGACCTCTGGAGCGTCACCAGCTTCACCGAGCTGCGCCGCAACGGCCTGGACGTCGAACGCCACAACATGCTGCACCCCGACGAGAAGAAGCCGCAGGTCGCTTACGTCACGGAACAGCTGGCCAAGACGGAAGGCCCGATCATCGCATCGACCGACTACATGAAGCTCTTTGCGGACCAGATCCGTCCGTTCGTGCCCAAGGGCCGCGAATACAAGGTGCTGGGCACCGATGGTTTCGGCCGCTCGGATTTCCGCGCCAAGCTGCGCGAGCACTTCGAGGTGGACCGCCACTTCGTCGTGGTCGCTGCCCTGCGCGCGCTGGCCGACGAAGGCAAGGTGCCGGTCGCCAAGGTGGCCGAAGCCATCAAGAAGTACGGCATCAATCCGAACAAAGCCAACCCGCAATACGCCTGAGGGTAAAGAGACATGAGCAACATCGTGCAAATCAAGGTTCCCGACATCGGCGACTTCAAGGAAGTGGAAGTCATTGAAGTGCTGGTTGCCGTGGGCGACACGATCAAGGCGGAACAGAGCCTGATCACGGTCGAATCCGACAAGGCCTCGATGGAAATCCCGGCGTCGCAGGGCGGCGTCGTGAAGTCCATCGCCGTGAAGGTCGGCGACAAGGTCGCCGAAGGCGCGGTCGTGCTGGAAGTGGAAGCCGCCGACGCCGGCGCCGCCAAGGAAGAGGCTCCCAAGGCCGAGTCCAAGCCGGCTGCCAAGGAAGAGCCCAAGCAGGCCGCCGCCGCCGCACCCAAGGCGGAAGCGTCGGCCCCGTCCCCGGCCGCCTCCACGGGCCCGGTCGAGATCGAAGTGCCGGACATTGGCGACTTCAAGGAAGTGGAAGTCATCGAAGTCATGGTCGCCGTCGGCGACACCATCAAGGCCGAGCAGAGCCTGATCACCGTCGAGTCCGACAAGGCCTCGATGGAGATCCCGGCCTCGCAGGGCGGTGTGGTCAAGGAAGTGAAGGTCAAGGTCGGCGACAAGGTCGCCAAGGGTTCGGTCGTGGTGGTGGTGGAAGGCGGCGCGCAGCAAGGCGCGGCGCCCGCAGCCAAGGCCGAAGCCGCGCCGGCTGCCAAGTCGGAAGCCAAGGCCGAAGCCAAAGCTGAAGCCGCGCCCGCCGCTGCGCCTGCCGCTCGCCCGGCCCCCGCCGCCGCGCTCGAAGACGCCAACCTCAAGCCCGGCCAGTTGCCCCACGCCTCGCCGTCCGTGCGCAAGTTCGCGCGCGAACTGGGCGTGAACCTTTCCAAGGTCAAGGGCACGGGTCCCAAGGAACGCATCACCGCCGACGACGTCCGCGGGTTCGTCAAGCAGGCCCTGTCCGCAGCCCCGGCGGCCGCCGCTGCCGGCGGCTCGGCCGATGGCGCCGCGCTGGGCCTCCTGCCGTGGCCGAAGGTCGACTTCACCAAGTTCGGCCCGATCGAAGCCAAGCCGCTGTCGCGCATCAAGAAGATCTCGGGCGCCAACCTGCACCGCAACTGGGTCATGATCCCGCACGTCACCAACAACGACGAAGCGGACATCACCGACCTGGAAGCGCTGCGCGTCACGCTGAACAAGGAAAACGAGAAGTCGGGCATCAAGGTCACGATGCTGGCCTTCCTGATCAAGGCCGTGGTCGCGGCCCTGAAGAAGTTCCCCGAGTTCAACGCGTCCCTGGACGGCGACAACCTGGTGCTCAAGCAGTACTACCACATCGGCTTTGCGGCCGACACGCCCAACGGGCTGGTGGTGCCGGTGATCCGCGATGCCGACAAGAAGGGCATCCTGCAGATCGCCCAGGAAATGACCGACCTGTCCAAGAAGGCCCGCGACGGCAAGATCTCGCCCGCCGAAATGCAGGGCGGCTGCTTCTCGATCTCGTCGCTCGGCGGCATTGGCGGCACCTCGTTCACGCCCATCATCAACGCGCCTGAAGTCGCCATCCTGGGCGTGTCGCGCTCCGCGCACAAGCCCGTGTGGGACGGCAAGCAGTTCGTGCCGCGCCTGATGGTGCCGCTGTCGCTGTCCTACGACCACCGCGTCATCGACGGCGCCTCGGCTGCCCGCTTCAACGCCTATCTGGGCGCCTTGCTGGCCGACTTCCGCCGCATCGCGCTGTAAACGGGGAGCCCTATGAGCAATACCGTTCAAATCAAAGTGCCGGACATCGGCGACTTCAAGGAAGTGGAAGTCATCGAGGTGCTGGTGGCCGTGGGCGACACGATCAAGGCCGAACAAAGCCTGATCACGGTCGAATCCGACAAGGCCTCGATGGAAATCCCCGCGTCGCAGGGCGGCGTGGTGAAGTCCATCGCCGTGAAGGTCGGCGACAAGGTTGCCGAAGGCGCCGTCGTGCTGGAAGTGGAAGCGGCCGGAGCTGCCAAGGAAGAAGCCCCCAAGGCGGATGCCAAGTCCGACGCCAAGGCGGCCGCGAAGGACGCTTCCAAGTCTGAAGCGCCCGCCGCCAAGGCTGCCGCGCCTGCCGCCGCCACCTACAGCGGCTCGGCCGACGCCGAATACGACATGCTGGTCCTGGGCGCGGGCCCCGGCGGCTACTCCGCCGCCTTCCGCGCCGCCGACCTGGGCCTGTCCGTGGTCCTGGTCGAACGCTACAGCACGCTGGGCGGCGTCTGCCTGAACGTGGGCTGCATCCCGTCCAAGGCGCTGCTGCACAACGCCGCTATCATCGACGAAGCCCGCGAACTGGCCGCCCACGGCATCAGCTTTGGCGAGCCCAAGATCGACCTGGACAAGCTGCGCGGCTACAAGGACAGCGTGGTCGCCAAGCTGACCGGCGGCCTCGCGGGCATGGCCAAGGCGCGCAAGGTCACCGTGGTCACCGGCGTGGGCGAATTCGCCGACGCCAATCACCTGACCGTCAAGTCCGCCGACGGCAAGACCCAGACCCTGCGCTTCAAGCAGGCCATCATCGCCGCCGGCAGCCAGTCGGTGAAGCTGCCGTTCCTGCCCGAAGACGACCGCATCGTCGACTCCACCGGCGCCTTGCTGCTGCGTGAAGTGCCCAAGAAGATGCTCATCATCGGCGGCGGCATCATCGGCCTGGAAATGGGCACGGTGTACTCCACGCTGGGCGCGCGCCTGGACGTGGTGGAAATGCTGGACGGCCTGATGCAGGGCGCCGACCGCGACCTGGTCAAGGTGTGGCAGAAGAAGAACGCCTACCGCTTCGACAACATCATGTTGAAGACCAAGACCGTGGGCGCTGAAGCCAAGAAGGACGGCATCTACGTCAGCTTTGAAGGCGAGGGCGCGCCCAAGGAACCGCAGCGCTACGACCTGGTCCTGCAGGCCGTGGGCCGCAGCCCCAACGGCAAGAAGATCGGCGCCGACAAGGCGGGCATCGCCGTCACCGACCGCGGTTTCATCGAAGTCGACCGCCAGATGCGCACCAACGTGCCGCACATCTACGCCATCGGCGACATCGTCGGCCAACCCATGCTGGCCCACAAGGCCGTGCATGAAGGCCACGTCGCCGCCGAAGCCGCCGCCGGCCAGAAGTCCTTCTTCGACGCGCGCGTCATTCCGTCGGTGGCCTACACCGATCCGGAAGTGGCGTGGGTCGGCCTGACCGAAGACGAAGCCAAGAAGCAGGGCATCAAGATCGAGAAGGGCGTCTTCCCGTGGGCCGCCTCCGGCCGCGCCATCGCCAACGGCCGCGACGAAGGCTTCACCAAGCTCATCTTCGACGCCGAAACGCATCGCATCCTGGGCGGCAGCATCGTGGGCACCCACGCGGGCGACCTGATCAGCGAGCTGGCCCTGGCCGTGGAAATGGGCGCCGACGTCGTCGACATCGCCAAGACCATCCACCCGCACCCGACCCTGGGCGAATCGGTGGGCATGGCCGCGGAAGTCGCCGAAGGCGTCTGCACGGATTTGCCGCCGATGAAAAAGAAGTAACGTGCAACGGTGACGCGCCGCGGCTTGCCGCGACCGCCACCCGAAAAGCGCCGGCCCTTGCGAGGGCGCGGCGCTTTTTTTATTGCGACGATTTCATGCGGCGATCCGACGGTACGAGGCGGGCGAAAACCGCAGGGCAAGCGCCAACAGGACAATGGCGCCGCCAAGCATCACGACCCAGGCCTGGCTCAGGCTGGAAAACCGGTCGCGCAGCACGCCCGCCAGCAGCGGCATGAAACTCGCGATCACATAGCCCCCGCCCTGCACAAACGCCGCCAGCATCCCGGCCTGGGCCGGATCGTCCACATGGTCCATCGCCACGATCAGCGACAGCGGAAAGAGCGCGCCGATGCCCACGCCCAATAGCAGGCAGGCAAGCAGCGCCAGTTTGAGCGGGGCAAGGATCAGGCACACCAGCCCGCAGATCAGGATGACGAGGACCGCCGCAAGCGGTGTGCGGCGATCGGGAAACCTGCCGATCCAGGCCGAGACGGCAAGGCCGGCCATGACTTCCGCCAACGTCAGGCCGCCCAGCAGAAAGCCTGCGGCGGAAGGCGCCCAACCCAGACTGGTGTAGAACGGCGGCAACCACGCCAGCACCAGCGTGTAGGCGCCGGTGCCGATGCCGAAAAACAGCATCAGCTCCCACGCCCGCAAGTTGCGCCAGAAACTGTGCGGCGCCGGGCGCGAAGCGGGCAGGCGTGGCGATGCGCGGCGGGCCGACTGGCCGCGCGCCGCGTTCAGCCACAGGGGCAGCGCCACCACCGCGGGCAGGCTCCAGAATGCCAACGCGGCTGGCCAGCCCATCTGGCCGGCCAGCCCCGCGGCGCCCGCCGCCGCGATGGCCGCGCCCGCCATGATGCCGGTGGTGTAAAGCCCGAAAACCCGTCCCACCTCATGCGCGAAATGGCGCTTGATGAATGCCGGAAGCAAGGTCTGCACCAACGCGATGCCCACGCCCGCCACCGCTGCCGTCAGCAACAGCCCATAGGTGTCCACCGCCACGTACCGGGCCAGGCAGGCGAGGGCCACCAGTGCAAGTCCCAGGCCGATTCCGCCGCGTTCGCTCAACCGGCCGGTGACGTGCCGCCCGGCCAGCGCGCAAAGGCCCATCACGAACACGGGCAAGGTGGTCAGCAGGCTGGCCTGCGTGTGGGTCGCGCCCGTGGCCGCCTGGATCATGTCCAGCAGCGGCCCGATCGCCGCCAAGGCGGGACGCAGATTCAGCGCCACCGCCACAATGGCGACGACGACCAGCAGGGGGCGAAACGGCAGGCTCCGCATAAACTATCTCGACATAAAGTTATTTGATATCGAAGTATATAGATGGGGTTGCACGTCCGGCAACGGGATATCATTGCTTCCATCCCAAATAGCTTCATATAAAGGCAACCATGAAAGACCGCGCAAGGCGTGCCCGGGAAGAATGGCAGCGCGAACGGCCAGACATCGACGCCAACGTGATGGCGTTGGTGGGACGGCTGCTGGAAGCCACGCACCTGCTGGAGCGCCACTGGTTCCTGCCGCTGGCCGCGCAGTTCGAGCTGCATCAAGGCGAGTTCGACGTCATCGCCACGCTGCGGCGCTCGGGCCACCCCTATGCCATGACGCCCACCGAGCTGCATGAAGGCTTGATGCTGTCGTCAGGCGCGATGACCAGCCGGCTCGACCGGCTCGAGCGCAAGGGGCTCATCGAACGCGTGCCTTCCCCCAACGACCGGCGCAGCACCCTGGTACGGCTGACGCCGGCCGGCCTGGCGCTCATCGACAAGGTGCTGCCGCTGCACGTCGCGAACGAGCAGCAGGCGCTGTCGTACTTGACGCAGAAGGAGCAGGGGCAACTGGATGCGCTGCTGGCCAAACTGATCGTGGGGTTGGCGGCAAAACCGGCGGATTGACGGGGGGCTGGGCGCGGAGGCGGGGGTGGGTGTGGGTGCGAGTCGAGGCATCGGCAGGACGTCCGGACACCGCCCGCCCGACACAAAAAAGCCGCCCCATGCGGGCGGCTGATCTTTCATTCGGGACCACGCGGCCTGTCGCCGCGCGATGCGGGTTCAGGCGTGCGTATTGATGCGCGAACCCAGCGTGCCGTCGATCGCCAGGACCGGCAGCGATTGCATCAAGGTCGCCACCGAATCGGCCTGCGCATTGATTGCCTTCTTCGTTACGCTGGCCTGAACCTCCATCATGAGGTTCGCGTCGCGCAGGGCCAAGGCGGAATTGACGGTGTTGTTGACGGAAGCATCCATGGTCTAGGTGTCCTGGTGATGTGAGGCCGATTCATTGGCCGAAGCAAGTGGCATTATGCGGCACGCCCTTGGAATGATGCAAAACATTTCGCAATGATTGCGGGCTGCGGTGCATTGTGGCGCGGGTTCGTGGCTGGCATGTGACACGGACGGCCCGATGCATCAAGGCTGCGCCGGGCATTCCTTCACGACGCCCCAGCCGTTGTTGGCCTCGCAATACTGCTTGCGCGCCGTCCATGCGCAGTCGGGACGCTCGAAAAATCCGAGTTCCGCGCAACGCGCCAACTCGCCGTCGAGCGCGGCAACCCAGGCCATCGGGTCGGGGGCGGGGATTTCGGTGATGCGCAGGGTGGGGTGCGGGGCCGAAGGAGCGTGCGGCGATTCGGCGGTGGCCTGCCGGTCCTGCGCGGCAGAAGCCGCAGGCGCTGGCGCGGCGGAAGCGCTGTCCGCGGTGTCCGGCATGGCAGGAGCAGGCTGCATTGCCGGGGCGGAGGGCGCAGTGTCGGCCGCCGGCGACGCGGATCGGGACGGCTCGTCCTGTGTCGCGCCATCAGGCGTCGCGTCCGCACCCTTGCTGCCCACATCGGGCTCCGGGGGCATGGGCAGCGGCGGCGACGGCGCCAGCGGCACGCGCACCGGGCTGGCGGCGGTCGCGCCCGAGTTCGGGGTGCTGGGCGAATTCCATGACACCACGAGCAGCACCAGGGCGGCATAGATGGCCAGCGTATAGAGCACGGTCAACGTCGCGCACCCCACACGGCGGCGCGTCATGGGTTCGGCCTCATCGCGTCCGAGCAGACTGCGCCACCCGACCAGCGCCGCGCCCGGTGCCGAAATCAGCCACCAGCACAGCCGCTTGAACCAGCCGGGCTCCTGCCGGGGCAGCGAGGCATGCACCTGGGCGGCCAGCAGCTCGCGCAAGGCGCGGTTTTCTTCGCGCAGACGCCGGGTCTGCGAGTCCACGGGCCCCTGGTCATCGTGATCCGGAGTGCCGTCGTGCTGCGTAGCGAGTGGATCGGGAGGCGTGGCGGTCATTGGGTGAAAAATACGGATACAAACGTGCGGAGGCAATTATGGGGCAAGCGACCAGGCAGCCAATGGGCGAATAGCGACGGAAAAGGGCGGCTTGGCGAGGAATCGAACCTACCGGGAAAAACCGGACAGGGGCTATCGTTCCTGAGCCGGGACGACGCGCATGCGCGCTCTCCGGCGGGGGCAATGCGCCGCGGTGCGGGAGGATGTCCCTGCGAGCCACAACAGAAATGCGCGCAAACGAAATGCGTGCAAGAGACACGGGCGCAAAAAGAAACAAGCCGGCGGCTGCCGGCTTGTTTGTTCGACCAGGTGCGAAGCACCCGGTGCGATGAGGAGGGCAGGAGCGTCTTGCGAGCTTCCCGCCCAACCGTCGGGCGTTGCGGCGTGATTAACGCAGCAGCGACAGAACGGTTTGCGGCACTTGGTTGGCCTGGGCCAGAACCGAGGTGCCAGCCTGTTGCAGGATCTGAGCCTTGGACATGTTCGACACTTCCGTGGCGTAGTCCGCGTCTTGAATACGCGAGCGGGCCGACGACAGGTTGTTCACGACGTTGTTCAGGTTGGCGATCGTCGATTCCAGACGGTTCTGCACGGCACCCAGTTCACCGGTCAGCTTGTCCAGCTTGGTGAAGGCAGCGTCCAGGGTCTTCAGCGGATCGGTGGTCTTGTCACCGGCGCTGGTGGTTTCGGTCGTCAGCTTGCCATCCGAACCGACCAGGACCTTGGCGCCATCAGCCGAAGCGTATTGGCCGGCGGTCGCGCTGTTGTCACCGACGACGGTGACTTCACCGGTGTCAGCGTTGATCTTGTACGACGTGTCGAACGTTTGGATGTCGGTCAGTTCGCCCTTGTTGTCGACCCAGGTGTTGTTCGAGTCGGTGGTGGCGGTGGCGAACGTCACGGCGGCGGACGTGATGCCCGAGCCGAGGGTCACGGTCGAAGCAGCGGTCGAGGAGCCCAGGGCGCTCAGGACGTCAGCGGTCGTGGCGACAGCGGTGTACGACAGTTCGTCGGCAGCGCTGTGGCTGTACTTGGTGCCGCCGATGGTGACCGAGCTGTTGGCTTCGGTACCGACCGAGGTCAGGACGTCGTCCAGCGTGGCTTGCGTGAGGGCGCCGCTGGCGTCGTTGGTGGTCAGTTCGCCCGCTGCGTTCAGGAATGCAGCGTTGCCGCCGATCGTGATCTTGCCGGCTGCGTCGACGTCGAACGAGGCGCTCTTGCCCGTCGAGATTTCGTAGGTGCCCGAAATCGTGCCGCTGCTGGGCTTGATCTTGTTGGCCAGAGCCGTCACGTCAGCGCCGACGGTCGTATCGACAGTCTTCGTGTACGTGAAGTTGCCCTTGGCGGCATCGTACGTGTAGGTGGCGCCGCCGCCGACAGCGACGGTGTTGCCGTCTTCCATCTTGCTCAGCACGGTTTCAGCGGAGGCAGCGTTGAACGTCGTGGTGGCCTTGTAGGTGCCGTCGCCTTGCAGGGCGCCGCCTTGAGCGATCACGTCGGTCACGGTGGCCGAGCGGTTTTGCGTCACGCCCTTGCCGTTCACGTTGAAGCCGTCCAGACCCAGCGTCTTGACGCTGATTTCCGACAGGTTCAGGGTGATGGTTTCGCCGTCATTGGCGCCGACTTGCAGCGTCAGGGGCTTGGCGGAGTCGGACAGGACCTTCACGCCGTTGAAGTCGGTTTGTTCCGAGATGCGGTCGATGTCGGCCAGGCGCTGGTTGATTTCGCCTTGGACCGAATCCAGCTGTTCTTGCGAGTAGCTGCCGTTCGAAGCCTGCACGGTCAGTTCGCGGATACGCTGCAGGTGGGTGTTGACTTCGGAGGCGGCGCCTTCCGTCGTCTGGGCCAGCGAGATACCGTCGTTGGCGTTACGAGCAGCTTGCGTCAGGCCGCGGACGTTGGCGGTGAAGCGGTTGGCAATGGCCATACCGGCGGCGTCGTCCTTGGCGCTGTTGATGCGCAGGCCCGACGACAGGCGCTCGATGGCGGTGCCCAGGGAAGATTGCGACTTGTTCAGGTTGTTCTGAGCAACGAGCGACAAGTAGTTGGTATTGATGACTGCAGCCATGTTTAGGCTCCCAAGAGAGAAAGGCTTCTTCAAACCGGGCAGCTAGGCCGCCCAAACTGTAACGGTGAGGTATCGACTTGCTTGCTGAATCTCTTCCGTTGCCAGGATAACGACAGGGCCAAATCAATCTTTAGGGCAAATTTTCGATATCGGCGAATATTTGCATTTCTCGGGAGGCGGGCCGCCAGGGAATCCCTTGATGACGTGCCCGCGCATAGCGGGGGGCGCAGGCACGTATTGCCTATCAACAACCGTGGGCTACAGCAGGACGCCTCGCGACCTCAGGACGCCGATCGCATCGGAAAGCAGCGTCTGTGCCGTGGAATCGAGATTGCGCACCCGCTTTAGCGACTTGCCCGACGGGTGGCTGACTTCGCCGCTCGCCAGCGCATCGCGCAGCAGGGTGCGCAGGTCCGTGATCGCGGTCTGGCCGTCGATGTGCCGGACGACGAACTTGCTGACCTCGTCGGCGGGCAACTGGACGTGGTGGTGCCACAAGTTGTAGATACCCACCGGCAGTGTGTCGCTGCTGGCCAGCCGCTGCAGGCACTCCAGGCCGGGAATCCACTGGGGTTTGGCCGCGGGGGGAAGATAGCCCGTCGATTCGATGCGGTACTCCAGCGCGCTGACGTTGAGGATCAGCACCAGGTGGGTCAGCACCAGTTCCGCCAATTCGTCTTGCGATATCCCCTTTTTGGCCTTGGAGCGGGCAGCGTCCATCAGCTCGGCAAAGGGCAGGGCGCGGGGCCAGGCGAGTCGCAGCGCTTCGGCGACGGCAACAAAGGTGGGCTCGATGCTGGCGATGCCTTTGCCGCGCGCGGTGCGGTAATGCCGTTCCTTGGACGGTGCGCCGGCGGGCGCCTTGGCTGCGGTCAGATTCGCGCCGAAGTGCATTTTCTCGAACACATTGACTTCAGGCGTTTCCAGAATCTCCGGTGCGCGTTCCTGGTGGACGAGCAAGCTCTTGCGGAATTGGCGTCCCACCGCGAAGTCCAGATATTGCTCGCGCATTTCCTTGGGGGCGTCGGCCGAAAGCGCGTTATGCAGTACGGCAACATTGTTTCCATAATTGCTGGCCATGCAGGATTGCGGTTCTGCGTCCGTCAGATAAGCCAGGCCCGCTTGCTGCGCCGCCGCCGCAAACTCCAGGAAATAGCAGGGCGAATTAACCGCTTCCAGATATTCGTGGACCAGGTAATAGTCGGAATGCCTGCGCAATTGGCGGGCCGCGTGTTGCAGCGCGGAGCGCAGCGGATTGCCCTCGGCAAGCCCATTTTCCAGCATGCTCAGCATGTCTTTCGCGCGCGACAGGCGTTCCTGCGCGGTTTGGGCGCCGTGGCTGTTCAGAATCATGGCATCGCGCACCACGTCCGACGCCTTCCAGCCTGGATAGGTGTTGTAGCTGATGTACGCGATGCCGTTGGGCGAAAGGTTTTCGCGGCACACGCGCAGGATGGCGTCCCGGACGACCGGCGGCACCCAGCTGAATACCCCGTGCACGATGATGTAATCGAACTGACCGAAATCCTTGCTGATGTCGGTGATGCTCATCGCGCGCAAGTCGATATTCTTCAGCCCCATGGCCTTGATGACGGCCTGCCCGGATTCGACCTGCTGCGCCGACAGGTCGACGCCCGTGGCGTGCGCGCCCGGATGGGCGGCTGCAAAGGGCAGCAGGTTGCCGCCGGCCGCGCAACCCAGTTCCAGGATGCGCGCCGTTTCGATGGCGGGCGCCTGCAATCCGTACAGCGAGGCGACGGCGCGCAAATGGCCAGGCGCGGTCAGCGGGAAGGCATAGGATTCGTATGGCGTTTCGTCGTAGGCGTCGGAAAGCGCCTGCACGATGTCGTCTGTTTGATTCATAACGGATTCCAGGGCGGAAGGAGGGCTGTACCGGCGACATTGCGGAAACCGTCGGTACCTAGATGAATGGTGGCGATAGCCTAGCAGCGGCGTCGGGCTGCAAATGCGGGGAATAGCGCCGGAATTGCAGGGGATTCCGGCATGCAGGCCGGCCGTCAGCGCGTGTGACGGCCGTCCTTAGATGATCTGCGCGATCTGCCCCTCAACCGGCAACTCCTGCCAAGCCTGATCCTTCAACCTCGCCCGGATCCGCGCCGTTGCCTGCGACCGCAGCTGACAAACCCGCGCCTCGGTCACATTCATGATCGCCCCGATTTCCTTCAGGTTCAGCCCCTGCTCGTAACACAGCGACAGCAGCAGCTTTTCGCGGTCGGGCAGGGCATCGATCGCGTGGACCAACGCCTGGCGGAAATCCCCGGCCAGCAGCGCGTCCAGCGGGTTGCCGCCTGCCGAGCCGTGATTCAGGGTGGCGGACCAGTCGGCCTGGCTGGAAGACGAGTCGGGTTCGGTCGTGAAATCTTCGTAATGGACGATCTGCACGCCTTGCGCGTCGTGCAGGAGCGTCTGGTAATCGCTCAGCGGGATATCGAGCTGGGCGGCGATCTCGGTCTCGGTGGGCGCTCGCATTAAACGCTGTTCAAGAAGCTGGATTGCCTGTTCAATCTTGCGTGCCTTGGTGCGCACGCTGCGGGGCAGCCAATCCTGGCCGCGCAATTCATCCAGCATCGCGCCACGAATGCGGGTCGTGGCGTAGGTCTCGAATTGGGCGTCCGCGGTTTCCTGGTAGCGGCGGACGGCGTCGAGCAGGCCGATCATGCCGGCTTGTATCAGGTCGTCGAGTTCAACGCTCGCGGGAAGCCGGGCAAGCAATTGCAGGGCCAGCTTCCGAACTAGTGGCGCATATTCGACCAGGCTGTCATCTGCGTGGGGCATTGCGGGAATTCTGGCGGAGTCCATCGTGAAGCGCGGTCGTTGTTGTCAATTTGCGACATTGTCGACAAGCGCGGCTACGGTAAAGCGGACGAATCTGAAGCGTCGGCAAGATGCCATTGTCGGCACTCGAGGGCCTTTCATTTCAGGAAGTACGCAACTTTTTGAATGCTTATTTGGCAAATTGACGAAAATTTGTCACGAACTTCTATGTCAAGGTGTATCTAGAAAGGCACGTTGCGCAACATCAACAAAGATTTGTCATATAAGTCATAGAAAATGACATGACCTGTGGTAAATTTTACTTAAATTGCGAACAAATGATACATTTCGCATTAAAACAGGATGCAGCGAGCGGACAGGTAACAGACGTTGCCTGCGCTATCGGTAATCAAGCCCCTCGGGTGGGATAGGGATAGGGAGTACGGCGTGCAACAAGTAGAAAATTCTTTGCTGGCAGATATTCGCGAAGTGAATCTGTCATATCTGTTACTGGCTCAGCGGATGTTGCGTGATGATTACGCGGCATCGATGTTCCGACTGGGTTTCAGCAACGAGGTCGCTGACATCCTCATGCGCCTCTCGCCTGCACAGCTCGTGAAGCTGGCCAGCTCCAGCTCGCTGTTGTGCCGTTTCCGTTTCGACGATTACAGCCTGCTGTCCGCGCTGACCCACGACGTGTTGGGTGGTGCGCTGCAGCAAGCGCATGCAACCATCCTGCTCGCCAAACAACCCGTCGAAGAACTGGCCTGACGGCCTGAGAATCCCACTCGGACACACCTGTCATGGCCTCCAAGAGCGTTTCCCAAGAAGCGGACGACATTCTGCTCGCCAGTTCCATGATCACCCTGGGCGCGCGCCTTCAGGTGCTGGAGGCTGAAACCAGCCTCAGCCACGATCGCCTCGCCCGCCTGTATCGCGAAATCCGCGGCTGCTCGCCACCCAAGGGCATGCTGCCTTTTTCGGTTGACTGGTTCATGACCTGGCTCCCGAACATCCACTCGTCGCTCTTCTACAACGTGTATTCGTTCCTGAATACGCGCACCACCAGCAAAGGCATACGCGCCACCATCGACGCCTATCGCCTGTATCTCGAAAACGCGGGGCAGGAAGCCACGGATTCCGGTGAGCCTGTCCTCAGCTTCACCCGGGCGTGGATGCTGGTGCGATTCTTCGACAGCGGCATGCTGCAGCTATCGGCGTGCCGTCAATGCGGCGGCCATTTCATCGCCCATGCCCATGATCCCCAGTCGGATTTTGTGTGCGCCATCTGCCGGCCGCCACCCCGTGCGGGCAAGACGCGCGCGGCGGCCAAGGCGCGGGCGGGCAGCCGTCCCGCACCCGCCGCGACCGTCGCGCCGGCCTGATCGGGCGTCCAAATACATCAAAAGCCCTGGAAAACACCCCCTAACCCGCCTTTTTGGGGCAGGGGGGACAGGGGATCATTGACGCAAGTTATAGACTTCGTTGGCAGGGGCCCGTTGTGTTGATTGTTATCGGTTTTCTCGTGGTGATCGTGTCGGTCGTCGGCAGCTTCATAGCGCTGGGCGGCCACTTGGGCGCGCTTTACCAGCCCTTCGAGCTGACGCTGATCTTTGGGGCGGCCTTTGGCGCGTTCCTGGCGGGCAACAGCAAGAAGTCGCTGGGGCTGGTCAAAAAGGCGCTTCCCGATGCCCTCAAGAGCTCGCGCTACAGCAAAGACGTGTACATGGAGCTGATGGCGCTCCTGTATGTGTTGCTGAACAAGGCGCGCCGCGAGGGCCTGATGGCCATCGAATCGCACATCGAGGATCCGGGCTCCAGCCCGATCTTCAGCGAATATCCCCGCATCGCCAAAGACGAGAAGCTCATGGAGTTCATCACGGACTACCTGCGCATCATGATCAGCGGCAACATGAGCTCGTTCGAGATCGAGACGCTCATGGACGAGGAAATCGAAACCTACCGCCACGAGCGCGAAGTCCCGGCCCATGCGCTGCAGCAGATGGCCGACGGCCTGCCCGCGTTCGGTATCGTCGCGGCGGTGCTGGGCGTGATCAAGGCGCTGGCCGCCGTGGACCAGCCGCCCGCCATCCTGGGCGACCTGATCTCCAAGGCCATGGTCGGCACGTTCCTGGGCATTCTGCTGGCGTACGGCTTTGTCGGTCCGCTGGCATCCCGCGTCGAGCGCCGCACGGACGAAGCCATGAAAGTGCTGGAATGCATCAAGACCACGCTGCTTGCCAGCATGAACGGGTATCCGCCCCAACTGGCGGTGGAATTCGGCCGCAAGGTGCTGTTCTCGTCGGTGCGTCCGACCTTCGGTGAGCTGGAAGAGCACGTCCGGCAGACCAAGTCGACCGGCAAGGCCTGACGGAGCGGGCCATGAGCACGGTAAACAATCACCGTGTGGTGATCCGCCGCAAGAAGGTCAAGGGCGGCGGTCATCACGGGGGAAGCTGGAAGATCGCGTACGCCGACTTCATCACGGCAATGATGGCGTTCTTTCTGGTGATGTGGCTGATCAGCATCGTGCCGCGCGAGGAACTGAAGGGCATCGCGGAATACTTCCGCATGCCGCTGCGCGTCGCCATCACCGGCGGGCCCAGCAGTTCGGCCGAGACCAGCGCCGTTCCCGGCGGCGGGCAGGACCCGCTGCGCAGCGAGGGCGACGTGCGCCGCGGCCAGGGCAACCGGGTCGAGTCCCAGCCCATGGGCGACGCCGAGCGCCGCGAGCAGCATCGCCTCGAAAACCTCAAGCGGCGCCTCGAAAACGTCATCGAGTCCAGCCCCGTCCTGAAGTCCTTCCGGCCGCAGCTCTTGATCGACCTGACGACCGAGGGCCTGCGCATCCAGATCATCGACAACCAGAACCGCCCGATGTTCGCGACCGGCCGCGCCGAAGTGCAGCCGTACATGCGAGACATCCTGCGCGAGCTGGGTCCGGTCCTGAACGAACTGCCCAACAAGGTCAGCATCTCGGGCCATACCGACGCGTCGCAGTATGCGCGCGGCGAGCGCGCCTACAGCAATTGGGAGCTCTCGGCCGACCGGGCGAACGCCTCGCGCCAGGAATTGGTGGCGGGCGGCATGAACGAAAGCAAGGTCATGCGCATCCAGGGTCTGTCTTCCAGCATGAGCCTGGTTAAAGATGATCCGTATGCAGCCGTTAATAGACGCATCAGCCTGGTGGTGCTCAACCAAAGCACCCAGAAGCGCATCGAAAGCGAGAACGCCGCAGCCGCGGACGTGAGCGCCAAGGATGCGCGCGAGGTGGGGACGGCCGTGCAGGCGGTGCAAGCCGCCGGCCAGGCCGCAACGGCAACCAAGCAGGGCGAGGCGGAGAACACCCCGCCCGCTGAAGGGGTTCGATAGCAATGGCGGCAACGATACTCGTGGCGGACGACTCTGCAACGATGCGGATGATCGTGCAGGCGACGCTGACCGGCGCGGGCTGGAAGGTGCTGACGGCCTGCAACGGCCAGGAAGCGCTGGAGGTGGCGATGGCCAACCCGGTGGACCTGGTCGTCAGCGACTGGAACATGCCCGTCAAGGGCGGGCTGGAGTTGATCCAGGGGCTGCGCGAAGCGGACCGGTACATGGATGTGCCGGTGCTGGTGCTGACCACCGAAGACGACGTGGACAGCAAGATGGCGGCCCGGGATCTGGGTGTATGCGGCTGGCTTTCCAAGCCGGTGGATCCCGATGTGCTGGTTGAATTGGCGACCGAACTGCTCGATGAGCAGGCCGGCGCGTAAGCAGGTTCATTTAGGAAGGCGTACGGGTCATGAGTTCTGGTTTGGACCTCAGTCAGTTTTACGAGACCTTTTTCGACGAGGCGGACGAGCTGCTCGCGCAAATGGAGCAGCTCCTGCTCGAGCTCGATGTGGGTGCGCCCGACATCGAGCAGCTCAACGCCATTTTCCGCGCGGCCCATTCGATCAAGGGGGGCGCGGCGACGTTCGGCTGTTTCACGCAGCTGGCGGGCACGACCCATCTGCTTGAAAACCTTCTGGACGCGATCCGTCGCGGCGAAATGGCGCTGCGCACGGACATGATTGATATTTTCTTGGAAACGAAAGACGTGCTCAAAAGCCAACTGGATGCCTATCGGGCCTCCGAAGAGCCCGATGATGCCGTGTTTGAGCGTATCTGCGCCGTGTTGAGGCAGCTTGCGCTGGAGCATAAGGATCCCGCGGCGGCCGCTGCCCCGGCGCCCGCCGCCCCGGCCCCGGCACCCGCCCCGGTGCAGCAGGCGCCCCAGCCCCAGCCCGAACCCGTGGCGCCTGCCGCGCCCGCCGCCGCGGCCGCGGAATCGGGCGCGCAGGCCGGCGGCCTGCCGCTGCGCGTGCGCATCACCAAGGTATCGGACAAGGACGCCGCGTCCCTGCTCGAAGAAATGGGCAATCTCGGCACCGTCAAGGCGAGCGACCGTAGCAACGGCGCGCTGACCGTGTGGGTCGAGAGCACCTGCACGCCCGACGACATCGAGGCCGTGTGCTGCTTCATCGTCGACGGCGACCAGCTCAGCATTACCCGTGAGGCGGCTCCCGCCAGCGGCGACGCCGCGCCTGCGGTAGCCGAAGCCGCGCCGGCCGCGCAGCCGGCCCCCGCGCCGGTTGCCGCGCCTGTGCCGGAAGCGCCCGTGGCCGAATCGGCTGCTGCCGCCGATGCCCCGGCTGCCCGCGCGGCCGCCCGGCCGGCCGCCGCCGCACCTGCCCACGCGGACAAGGAATCGACGTCGATCCGCGTCGGCGTGGAAAAAGTCGACCAGGTGATCAACCTGGTGGGCGAACTGGTCATCACGCAGGCCATGCTGGCCCAGACCGCCTCGACGCTGGATCCGGTGCTGCACGACCGCCTGCTCAATGGCATGGAACAGCTTGAGCGCAACGCCCGCGACCTGCAGGAAGCGGTCATGTCCATTCGCATGATGCCGATGGATTACGTGTTCAGCCGCTTCCCGCGCCTGGTGCGCGACATCGCCGGCAAGATGGGCAAGCAGATCGAACTGCAGACCTACGGCCGCGCGACTGAGCTGGACAAGAGCCTGATCGAGCGCATCATCGACCCGCTGACCCACCTGGTGCGCAACAGCCTGGACCACGGCATCGAAACGCCCGAAAAGCGTATCGCCGCGGGCAAGGATCCGGTCGGGCAGCTCGTCTTGTCCGCGCAGCACAACGGCGGCAACATCGTCATCGAAGTCAGCGACGACGGTGGCGGCCTGAACCGCGAAAAGATCCTGAAAAAGGCCATGGCGCAGGGCCTGGCCGTGAACGAGAATTCGCCTGACGACGAGATCTGGCAGCTCATTTTCGCGCCGGGCTTCTCGACCGCGGAAAAGGTCACGGACATTTCCGGCCGCGGCGTCGGCATGGACGTGGTGCGCCGGAACATCCAGGACATGGGCGGCCACGTGCAGCTGTCGTGCGAACCGGGCCACGGCACCACGACGCGCATCGTGCTGCCGCTGACGCTGGCGATCCTGGACGGGATGTCGGTGCGCGTGGGCGAGGAAACCTTCATCCTGCCGCTGAATCACGTCACCGAGTCGCTGCAGCCCACGAACGACCAGATCTATTCGGTGGCGGGCAACGAGCGCGTCATGCACGTGCGCGGCGAATACCTGCCGCTGGTGGAGATGCACCGCGTGTTCTCGGTGGGCGAGGCCCAGACCGATCCCACGCAGGCGATCGCCGTCATCATGCAGGCCGAAGACCGCCGCTTTGCGCTGCTGGTCGATCATCTGATCGGGCAGCACCAGGTGGTCGTGAAGAATCTGGAATCGAATTACCGCAAGGTCCCGGGCATTTCCGCCGCCACCATTCTTGGCGATGGCAGCGTGGCCCTGATTGTCGACGTATTTGCGCTCGCGCGCGCCAACCGGGAACGCTGGTCGCAGCCCGAAGCCGTTCTGAATTGATGGAGCACTAAAAATCATGGCAGCCAAACCGCATGCGCAAGCCGCGCGCAACGAAGATGTCGGCAGCGAGTTCCTGGTCTTCACGCTGGGCGACGAAGAATACGGCATCGACATCCTGAAGGTGCAGGAAATCCGCGGCTACGACGCCGACACGGTTACCCGCATCGCAAACGTTCCCCCGTTCATCAAGGGCGTGACGAACCTGCGCGGCATCATCGTGCCGATCGTGGACCTGCGCATCAAGTTCAACCTGGGCCGCGTCGAATACAACGAGCAGACCGTCGTCATCATCCTGAACCTGGACCGCCGCGTCGTCGGCATCGTGGTGGACGGTGTGTCCGACGTGCTGATGCTCAATTCGGGCCAGATCCGTCCGGCGCCCGAATTCGGCGCCACGCTGTCGACCGAATATCTCACCGGCCTGGGCACGGTGGATGAGCGGATGCTGATCCTGGTGGATATCGAAAAGCTGATGACCAGCGACGAAATGGCGTTGGTGGAGAAGGTCGCCTCCTGATCGGAGTCCGGCCGGAATGCGGGGTAGAGGCGCCATATTGATCGCGATGTGGCGCTTTCCTTTAACGATTGCAGTCTAGGGATGGTCTTGTGATGCGCAAGTTTTTCGCGAACATGACGATACGCAGCAGCCTGTTGTGGGTGCTGGCGTTTTTCTCATTCATGTTGGTGATCGGAGCCGCGCTGGGTGTGCTGTCGCTGCGCGTCAGCAACGGGACGCTGGCTGAAATCAAGCAATCGCAGGAACTGGATGACGCCGTCAGCCGCGTCGTGTCGAGCTACAAGGACACGTTGAACGGCCTGGGCCGCGCCGCGTCGGCGAACTACGCGGACATCGTGCGCAGCGTGGGCCAGCCGGCCCTGTTGACGCAAGGGCTGTCGAGCGAGGCGGCCGGCCTGCTGGAGCGCGCGAAGGCGTCGCTCAACAAGGGGCAGGCCGAGTTCGACTTCTTCAAGACGCTGCCCCGGCCCCCCGAAGCGGCCGAGGCGCTCAAGGAAATCGAGGACTCCTACGCGGTCCTCGTGCAGCAGGGCCTCACCCCGCTGGTCGGCGCGCTGGAGAAGGCGGACATGACGGCCTACCAGACGCAGGTCCAGAAGGTGCAGGACGCGCTGGAAGGCCGTTTCGCGCGCGCCGTCGAAGGCTTCGATTTCTGGCGCGCCAGCAAGATGATGGACGCGTTCGACGTGGCGCAGGTGCGCTACCAGTTCGTCTTGATGGCCGTCGGCGCCGGCGGCATCATCGCCGCGCTGCTGGTCTTTGCTACCTATGTTTTCCTGCGCCGCCGCGTGCTGCAGCCGTTGAAGGAAGCCGGCCACCACTTCGACCGCATTGCGGGCGGCGACCTGACGGCCCGCGTGGAGGTCAGCAACACCAACGAAATCGGCCAGCTCTTTGCGGCGCTCAAGCGCATGCAGGAAAGCCTGACGCGCACGGTTGCCTCGGTGCGCCGCGGCGTGGACGAAATCAACGTCGGGTCGCACGAGATCGCGGCCGGCAACACCGACCTGTCCAGCCGCACCGAGCAGCAGGCCGCCTCGCTGGAAGAGACCGCTGCCTCGATGGAAGAGCTGGCCTCGACCGTGAAGCAGAACGCCGACAACGCGCGCCAGGCCAATCAACTGGCCGCCAGCGCATCGGACGTGGCCGAGCGCGGCGGTTCGGCGGTGTCGGAAGTGGTGCACACCATGGAAGGCATTTCGGCCAGCTCGCGCAAGATCTCGGAAATCGTGTCGGTCATCGACGGCATCGCGTTCCAGACCAACATCCTGGCGCTGAACGCCGCGGTGGAAGCGGCGCGCGCGGGCGAGCAGGGCAAGGGTTTTGCGGTGGTGGCGGGCGAAGTGCGCTCGCTGGCGCAGCGCAGCGCGCAGGCCGCCAAAGAAATCAAGGGCCTGATCGAGGATTCGGTGTCCAAGGTGGGCGCGGGTTCGCAGCAGGTCGAACGCGCCGGCGCGACGATGCAGGAAATCGTGGCCTCGGTGAAGCGCGTGACGGACATCATGGGCGAGATCTCGGCGGCGTCCGAGGAGCAGTCCAGCGGCATCGACCAGGTGAACCGCGCGGTGTCGCAGATGGACGAAGTGACGCAGCAGAACGCGGCGCTGGTGGAAGAGGCCGCGGCCGCCGCCGGCTCGCTGCAGGAACAGGCGCAGCGCCTGGCCGAAGCGGTCGCGGTGTTCAAGATCAACACGGGCGAAGTCATCGAAGTGCCGGCGCATCGCCTGTCTTCGGTGCACGCCACTTATGACGATGCCCGCCTGCAAGCGCCCGATGCGCCTGCGCTGGGACGCTGAGGATACGCGTGGCAACTTCGGCGAATACGGCCCCGTCCATTCCGGTGGACCGCCAGTTTGACTTCCGGGACGCGGACTTTTCCCGCGTCCGCAAGATGATCCACGCGCGCGCCGGCATTTCGCTGGGCACGCACAAGCGCGAGATGGTCTACAGCCGTCTGGCGCGGCGGCTGCGCGCCCTGGGCGGGCAGGACTTCGCCAGCTATCTCGACAGCCTGGAAAACGAGCCGGACGCAGCGGAGTGGGAAGACTTCATCAATGCGCTCACGACGAACCTGACGGCGTTCTTCCGCGAGTCGCACCACTTCCCGATCCTGGCGGACTTTGCCAAGAAGCGCGGCGGACCGGTGTCGGTCTGGTGCTGTGCGGCGTCCACGGGCGAAGAGCCGTATTCCATCGCGATCACGCTGACCGAAGCCCTGGGCCCGCGCGCCGCGGGCTCGACCGTGCTGGCGACGGACATCGACACCAACGTGCTGAACAAGGCGCGTAGCGGCGTCTATCCGTACGAGCGCGTCGCGAAGATGGAAGCCGACCGCCTGCGCCGGTTCTTCCTGAAGGGGCGCGGCGCGAACGAAGGGCACGTGCGGGTGCGACCCGAGATCGCCGACATGGTGCGCTACGAGACGCTGAACCTGCTGTCGCCTTCGTGGGGGATCACGGAAAAATTCGACGTGATCTTCTGCCGCAACATCATGATCTATTTCGACAAGCCGACCCAGGCCAAGATCCTGGAGCGGTTCGTGCCGCTGATGAAGCCGGGCGGCCTGCTGTTCGCCGGCCACTCGGAGAACTTTACGTACATCAGCCGCGATTTCCGCCTGCGCGGGCAGACGGTCTACGAATGCGCAAATAAGGCCTGACCGGGCCAGGGCAGCAAAGAATATGAAGAAAATCAGTGTTTTGTGTGTGGACGACTCGGCGCTCGTGCGCGGCTTGATGACCGAAATCATCAATAGCCAGCCGGATATGGAAGTGGTCGCCACGGCCCCCGATCCGCTGGTCGCGCGTGAGCTGATCAAGCGGCACAACCCGGACGTGCTGACGCTGGACGTGGAAATGCCCCGCATGGACGGGCTGGATTTCCTGGAAAAGCTGATGCGCCTGCGCCCCATGCCGGTGGTGATGGTGTCGTCGCTGACCGAGCGCGGCGGGGAAATCACCCTGCGCGCGCTGGAACTGGGCGCCATCGATTTCGTCACCAAGCCCAAGCTGGGCATCCGCGACGGCCTGCTCGAATACACCGAACTCATCGCCGACAAGATCCGCGCCGCTTCGCGCGCCAAGCTGCGCGCGCCCACGCCCCATGCGGCGCCGGCCGCGCCCGCGGCCATGCTGCGGCGTCCGCTGTCCAGCTCGGAAAAGCTGGTCATCGTGGGCTCGTCGACGGGCGGCACCGAGGCCATCCGCGAAGTGCTGCAGCCGCTGCCGCCCGACAGCCCCGCCATCCTGATTACGCAGCACATGCCGGCCGGCTTCACGCGCTCGTTCGCGCAGCGCCTGGACGCCCTGTGCGCCGTGACCGTGCGCGAGGCCGTGCATGGCGAACGGGTACTGCCCGGGCACGTGTATCTGGCGCCGGGCGGCGAAACGCACATGCGGCTGGGCCGCAGCGGCGCCAACTACGTGATCGAGCTGGAAGCCAGCGAACCCGTCAACCGCCACCGCCCGTCGGTGGACGTGCTGTTCAACTCCGCAGCCGTCGCGGCCGGCAAGAACGCCATCGGCGTGATCCTGACGGGGATGGGCAAGGACGGCGCCGCCGGCATGCTGGCCATGCACCGGGCGGGCGCGCACACGATCGCGCAGGACGAAGCGAGCTGCGTGGTCTTCGGCATGCCCCGCGAGGCCATCGCCATCGGGGCTGCTTCTGAAGTGGTGCCGTTGTCGGCGATGAGCGAACGCATTCTGACTCGCCTGGGCGACCGTGGGCACCGCGTTTGACGCGGACTGACGCCACGATCGATCTCAAGCAAATTTTTTCTGGAGTGAAAGATGGTAGACAAGGGCCTGAAGATTCTGGTGGTGGATGACTTCCCCACTATGCGGCGGATCATCCGCAACCTGCTCAAAGAGCTGGGTTTCGAAAACGTGGATGAGGCCGAGGACGGCGCCATTGGCCTGGAGAAGCTGCGCAACGGCGGCTTCCAGTTCGTGGTGTCCGACTGGAACATGCCCAACCTGGACGGGCTGGAGATGCTCAAGCAGATCCGCGCCGATGCGTCGCTGGCCTCGTTGCCGGTGCTGATGGTGACGGCGGAAGCCAAAAAGGAAAACATCGTTGCGGCGGCCCAGGCCGGCGCCAACGGTTACGTGGTCAAGCCTTTCACCGCGGCGACGCTGGAAGAAAAGCTGAACAAGATCTTCGAAAAAATTGGCGGCTGAGGTGTGTGATGAGCTCAACGGAAACAGTTGACCCGACAGAGTCGCCCGACCTGATCCATCGCATCGCCTCGCTCACCCGCATGCTGCGCGACAGCATGCGCGAGCTTGGCCTGGATCAGGCGATCAAGGACGCGGCCAATGCCATTCCCGACGCGCGTGACCGTCTGCGTTATGTGGCGCAGATGACCGAGCAGGCGGCCAACCGGGTGCTCAATGCCACCGAACAGGCCGGTCCGATCCAGGACAACATGGCGCGTTCGGCGCAGGCGCTGGATAGCCGCTGGCAGCAGTGGTACGACCAGCCGCTGGAAATGCCCGAGGCGCGCGAACTGGTGAAGGACACGCGGGCCTTCCTGGCCGACGTCCCGAATCAGACGCAGCAGACCCAGTCCAAGCTCATGGAAATCATCATGGCGCAGGACTTCCAGGACCTGACGGGCCAGGTCATCATGCGCATGATGGACGTGGTGGGTGCGATCGAGCGCGAGCTGCTGCAGGTGCTGCTGGACAACGTGCCGCAAGAGCGCCGCGACGAAGCCAACAGCCTGCTCAACGGCCCGCAGATCAACCCGCAGGGCAAGACCGACGTGGTCACCAGCCAGGACCAGGTCGACGACCTGCTGGCCAGCCTGGGCTTCTGAGCCCGGCCGCGATGTCCGGCATGGGCGCAAGACGCAGGTCTTGCCGCCCGCACGCTCCAGAGGTGCCGGACATCCGCCTCCTGACGTATTCCCTAAGGGCGCAAACGCCGCCCGGCCGATAGACTCCTGCCAACAATAATCGGGGCCTTGCAGCGCGAGACAAGGCGCGCCCACGCGCGCCAGGCCATGGATGCCCGCAGAAGGCGGTCCGGGCCAGGGAAAGGAGGTTCATTGTGGCCAGATCCGTATTCCGCCTGGGCGGCATGTGGGGCTTGTTGCGACGGCTCAACCGCGGCGACGCGATGCTGTCCGAGCGCGCCCTGTCCATCAGTCCGGCCGCATGGCCGCTGTACCGTTTCCTGGCGCAGATCCGCGTGCGGGTCATGACGGTGCGCCAATCCAGTATCGAGATCGCGCTCAATGCGGCGCGCACGCAGTTCCAGGCGGGCCGCTGTTCGCTGCTGGCGCGCGAGCAGGCGCGGGCGGCCGAGGCGCTGGCGGCCAGCGGCGCCCAGATCGCCGACCTGTCCGCCTCGACTTCCACGCACGCCCGCGAGATCGCGGCGGTCTCCGGCCAGAACCTGCATGCCGCGCAGCAGGCGCTGGCCGATCTGACCGACGTCAAGGAGCGGGTCGACCGCATGACGCGGGAGATGGCGGCCTTCACCGAGGTGGTGGGGCAGTTGGCGGCGCGCGCGCAGTCGGTCGGCGACATCAGCAAGGTGATCAAGGACATTGCGCTGCAGACCCAGTTGCTGGCCTTGAACGCGGGCGTGGAGGCGGCCAGGGCAGGGGACGCGGGGCGGGGCTTTGCCGTGGTGGCCAGCGAGGTCGGCCGGCTGGCCGAGCGCGTCAACACCGCCACCAGCGACATCGGCCGCCACACGACGCAGATGCTGGATCTGGTGTCGTCCACGCAGCGCCAGACCGGCACGCTGCGCGATGACGTGGACGCTTCAGGCGCGGTGCTGGACCGCACCTGCGGCGGCTTTGAACGCTTCGTGCGGGATTTCGACAGCATGAACCGGCAGGTCGGCGACGTGGTCCAGGCGATCGGCGAGGTCGACGCCACCAATCACGGCATGAGCCAGGAAGTGGGGCGCATCGCGGCCCTGAGCGCGGACGTGCTGGAGCGGGTGGGCAGCATGTCCGGCGAGATCGACCGCATCCGCCGGCAGACCGAAAGCGTGCAAGAGGTGCTGGCCGACATGCGCACGGGCGACACGGCGTTCGACAGCCTGTCCGATTCGCTGGAGGCCTTTGCCGACGCGGCGGGCAGCCTGTTGCAGGAAGCCCGGCGGCGCGGGCTCGACGTGTTCGACCGCCACTACCAGCGCATTCCCGGCAGCGAGCCGCCGCGCTACCACACCGCCTATGACCGGACCATCGAGGAGCCCCTCACGCGCCTGCTAGACAGCGTGCTGGAGGCCGTGCCCGGCGCCATCTACACCATCCTGGTGGACAACCGGGGCTACGCGCCCGCCCACAACAGCCGCTTCTCGCACGCGCCGACCGGCGACCCCAAGGTCGACATCGCCCGGGTCCGGAACAAGCGGATCTTCGACGACCCCGTCGGCGCGCGGCTGGCCGCCAATACCGGCGCGCAATTGTTCCAGACGTATTCGCGCGACACGGGCGAGATCGTCAACGACATCTCCCTGCCCATTTATCTGGGGCCGGAACACTGGGGCGCGGTGCGCATCGGGTTGGACTATGCCCGCTTCCAGGCCGTCCTGGACGGGCAGGGCGCCGGCGACCCGGTGGCGCAGGCGGCAGGCTGAACCGCCCCGCCCGGGAGGGGCGGCGCGGCCGGCGGCGGCGCATTGGGGAATAGCGCCGCTTTCTTCCCGCTTCTTGGCATATCGCTCAGGCCCGCCGCCTCCTAGAATCTCGGCGGGCGGCTTGCATTTCCACGTCAGCGAGCCGCAACGATCCCGTAGAGCATGTCCGAAGAAAGCGACCTCGAGAAAACCGAAGCCGCCTCTCCCAGGCGCCTGGAAAAGGCGCGCGAGGAGGGGCAGATTGCGCGTTCCCGGGAATTGGGGACGTTCATGATGCTGGCGGTCGGGGTCGGCGCCATCTGGGCGAGCGGCGGATCGCTGTACGAGGGCCTGAGCGGCGTGCTGCGCAGCGGGCTGGCGTTCGACCAGCGCGTGGCGCTGGACCCGGGCGTGATGGTCGAGCAGGCGGTCAGCGGCTTTGGCCATGCCCTGCTGACGCTGCTGCCGATCTTCGGCCTGCTCGCGGTGATCGCCGTGCTGTCCAGCGTCGTGCTGGGCGGGATCATCATTTCGACCAAGCCCCTGCAGCCCAACTTTTCCAAGCTCAGCCCGCTGGCCGGCCTGAAACGCATGTTTTCGGCGCAGACCGTCGTGGAACTGGTCAAGGCGCTGGCCAAGGCATTGCTGGTGGGCGGCGTGGCGGTCTGGGTAATCTGGCGCTATCACGACGACATGCTGGGCCTGATGCACGTGGCGCCGTCGGCCGCGCTGACCAAGGCGCTGAGCCTGGTGGCGATGTGCTGCGCCTTCATCGTCGCGTCCCTGCTGATCATCGTGATGCTGGACGTGCCCTGGCAGATTTTCAGCCACCTGAAGAAGCTGCGGATGTCCAAGGAAGACGTGCGCCAGGAGCACAAGGAAAGCGAAGGCGATCCGCACGTCAAGGCCCGCATCCGCCAGCAGCAGCGCCAGGCGGCGCGCCGGCGCATGATGTCCGAGGTGCCCAAGGCCGACGTGGTGGTGACCAACCCCACGCATTACGCGGTGGCGCTGAAGTACGACGAATCGAAGGGCGGCGCGCCGGTCGTGCTGGCCAAGGGAACGGGCATCATCGCCGCCAAGATCCGCGAGCTGGCCGCCGAGAACCGGATTCCCACATTGGAGGCGCCGCCGCTGGCGCGCGCATTGCATCAACACGTCGAGCTGGGGCAGGAAATCCCGGCCGAGCTGTATACCGCGGTGGCGGAAGTGCTGGCATGGGTTTTCCAGCTACGATCCTGGCGCTCGGGCTGGGGGCATGAACCGACAGCCCCCACCAGACTGAACGTGCCAGCCGAACTGGACCCGCAGGCAAAAACCGCAGCACAAGGAGTTTAAGGAATGAGCGCACTGCTCACCATGTTCAAGAGTAACGGCGCCGCGCATGCGCGGCTGCTGGCGGGTCCCATCCTGATCGTGATGGTGCTGGGCATGATGGTGCTGCCCCTGCCCACGTTCCTGCTGGACCTGCTGTTCACCTTCAACATTGCGTTGTCCGTGATGATCCTGCTGGTGGCCATGTTCACGCGCAAGCCGCTGGATTTTGCCGCGTTCCCGGCCGTGCTGCTGTTTGCCACCTTGCTGCGCCTGTCGCTGAACGTGGCGTCCACGCGCGTCGTGCTGCTGAACGGGCATACGGGTCCGGACGCCGCGGGCAAGGTGATCGAGGCTTTCGGGCACTTCCTGGTGGGGGGCAACTTCACCGTCGGGATCATCGTCTTCATCATCCTGACCATCATCAACTTCATCGTCATCACCAAGGGTGCGGGCCGTATCGCGGAAGTCGGCGCGCGCTTCACCCTGGACGCCATGCCCGGCAAGCAGATGGCCATCGACGCCGACCTGAACGCCGGCCTGATCGGCGAGGACGAGGCGCGCAAGCGCCGCTCGGAGGTCTCGCAGGAATCGGACTTCTTCGGCTCGATGGATGGCGCCAGCAAGTTCGTGCGCGGCGACGCCATCGCCGGCCTGCTCATCATGGCGATCAACATCATCGGCGGCCTGATCGTGGGCGTGGCCCAACATGACATGTCGATGGGCGACTCGGCGCGCGTCTACACGCTGTTGACCATCGGCGACGGCCTGGTCGCGCAGATCCCGGCGCTGGTGATCTCCACCGCCGCCGGCGTGGTCGTGTCGCGCGTGTCCACGGACCAGGACATCGGCCAGCAGATCATCAGCCAGCTTTTCTCCAACCCCAGCGTCCTGTTCCTGACCGCCGGCATCATCGGCATCATGGGCCTGATCCCCAACATGCCGCACGTCGCGTTCCTGACGCTGGCCGGCGCGCTGGGCTGGGGCGGCTGGATGCTGCGCAAGCGCGCGCTGGCCGCGGCCGTGGCGGCCGAGGAGGTGCCGCCGCAGGCGATCACCCAGGCGCAAGCCGCCGCCGCCGAGGCCAGTTGGGAAGACGTATCCATGGTGGACCAGTTGGGGCTGGAGGTCGGCTACCGCCTGATTCCCCTGGTCGACCACGCCCAGAACGGCGAATTGCTGCACCGGATCCGCAGCCTGCGCAAGAAGTTCGCGCAGGACGTGGGCTTCCTGCCGCCTGTGGTGCACATCCGCGACAACCTGGAGCTCAAGCCGAACGATTACCGCATCCTGCTGTCCGGCGTCGAGGTCGGCAACGGCGTCGCCATGCCGGGCCAGTGGCTGGCCATCGATCCGGGCGGCGTGACGATGCAGATCAAGGGTACGCCCACCACCGATCCGGCCTTCGGCCTGCCCGCGCTGTGGATCGACGGCTCGCTGCGGGATCAGGCCCAGGTGGCGGGTTACACCGTGGTGGACGCCGGCACGGTCGTGGCCACGCACTTGAACCACTTGATGCACCGCCACGGCTCGAACCTGCTGGGCCGCCAGGAAGTGCAGCAGCTGCTGGACCGCATCGGCCGCGATGCGCCCAAGCTGGTGGAGGACCTGGTGCCCAAGACGCTGTCGCTCACCGCGCTGCAGAAGGTGCTGCAGGGCCTGTTGTCGGAAGAGGTGCCCATCCGCGACATGCGCACCATCATCGACACGCTTTCCGAGCATGGTCCGCGCCTGGCGGCGCTGGCGGCCGGCTCGGGCGGCCAGCCCGACATCAACGAGCTGATCGCGCTGACCCGCCGCGCGCTGGGCCGGGCCATCACGCAGCAGTGGTTCCCCGGCGAAGGGGAACTGCGGGTCATCGGCCTGGATGTGAAGCTCGAACGCGTGCTGTCGCAGGCCATGACGACCAGCGGGGGCCTGGAGCCCGGCCTGGCCGACACGCTGCTGCGCGAGGCGCAACTGGCGGTCGAAAAGCAGGAATCGCAAGGCAATGCGCCGGTGCTGCTGGTGTCGCCGGTCTTGCGCGCGCCGCTGTCGCGCTTCCTGCGGCATCACCTGCCGCAGCTTGGCGTCTTGTCGAACACGGAAATTCCCGATGAGCGCATCGTCCGCGTGACGGCGCTGATCGGCGGGAGCAACGGGCAATGAAGATCAGCCGTTTTTACGGGGCAAACACCCGTGACGTGATGCGCCAGGTGCGCGAGGCCCTGGGACCGGACGCGTTGATCGTGTCGAACCGCAGCGTCGAGGGCGGCATCGAGGTGCTGGCCACCGTCGATGGCGCGTTCGACGAGGCGCCCGCGCAGACGCCGCCGCAGGAGTCGCCGGGTCAGGCGCGGCCGGGCCTGGCGCAGCCGGCTCACACCCAGCAGCCGCACACCCCGCAGCCGCACACCCCGCAGCCGCACACCCCGCAGCCCCAGCCGCAGCCGGGTTACGCGCAGCCGTCTTACCCCCAGCCGCCCCAGGAGCGCCAGCCCGCGAGTTCGCCGTTTGCCGCGCCGGCCGGGGCCGAGCGCCCGCCCGCCGCGCCTGCGGCAATGCCGTCCTTCCAGCCGCCCGCCGCGATGCCGGCGCCGGCATACGTGGCGCCCGCGCGGTCTATCGCCGCTTATCAATCCGCGTACGCCGCGTCAGCCCTGCCGGCGGACGAACCGTCGACGGCGCCGGCGTCGTTCGCGCCGCCCGCATCGCAGCCTGTCCCGCCCGTGTCGCAGCCGGCCCCGTCCGTGACGAACCCAGGCGCCCTGGCGGCGAATCGCGCCCCGGCCGCGCCGGCGGTCCCGGCAACGCCGATGCCGGCCGCCCCGGCAACGCCGATGCCGGGCGCCGCGGTGCGGGTCGAACTTCCCGCGCTTGCGCCCGCGTCGGCGCCTGTCGCCCGCATGGCCGCGGCCGCCGCGCCGTCCGTGCACATGGCCTCATCGGCCGCGCCGGCGGCCCCCATGACCGCTGCGCCCTCGGCCCACATGGCCACCGCGCCCGCCACCGCCTACCAGGAATCCCGCCACTACGCCGCGCCGCCCGCGCCGCCCGCGCCCGCGACGCGCGCGGCCGACGTGCCGCCCGCGCCATCACAACCGCCCGCGCCGCCCGCCATGGCGCGCACGCCGGACGCGCCGGTGCGCCCGCCGCACGGCACCCCGCCCGCCAGCCTGCCCGGCGATACGGCCGCCGGCCTGCAGGACGCGATCAGCGCCTTGCGCGGCGCGCTCGAAAGCCGCATGGATGGCCTGCTGTGGGGCGGCCGCCAGGGGCCGGGCCGCGAACCGGCCGGCGCCGCGCTGTTCCGCAGCCTGCTGGACGCGGGCTTTAGCACGAAGCTGGTCCGCACGCTGGTCGAACGCCTGCCGCAAGGCCTGGGCGCCGAGGCCGCGCTGAGCTGGGCGCGCAACGAGCTGGTGACGCACCTGCCTGTGCTGCGGTCCGAAGACGAATTCCTGGCCGGCGGCGTGTATGCGCTGGTCGGCCCGACCGGGGTGGGCAAGACCACCACGCTGGCCAAGCTGGCGGCCCGCTGCGTCGCCCGCGAAGGGCGCGAACAGGTCGCGATGCTGACGACCGACCTGTTCCGGATCGGCGCGCTGGAACAATTGCAGATCTATGGCCGCCTGATGGGCGTGCCCGCGCATTCGGTGCGTGACGCGGGCGAGCTGCGCCGCATCCTGGCCGAGCTGGGCAACCGCAAGATCGTGCTGATCGATACCACCGGCATCAGCCAGCGCGATCGCCTGGTGGCCGAGCAGGCCTCCATGCTGTGCAACGCAGGCAAGCCCGTGCGCCGCCTGCTGGTGCTGAACGCCGCCAGCCAGGGCGATACCCTGGACGAGGTGGCGCACGCCTACCGCAACGGCGTGGGCGAGGACGTGGCCGGCTGCATCATCACCAAGCTGGACGAGGCCACCCGCCTGGGCGCGGCCCTGGACACCGCGATTCGCCACCGCCTGCCCATCCATTACATGTCGGTCGGGCAGAAGGTGCCCGAGCACATGGAGCTGGCCCGCCCGGACGTGCTGATCGACCGCGCGTTCTCTATGGTGGAACGCGCCCGCGCGCTGTACACCCCCAGCGAAGCCGACCTGGCATCACTGGTGTCCTCGTCGCGCGAGCCCGACGCCGTGGATCCCGTGCGCCGCCGGCAGTTGCTGGCCTCGGCCATCCTGCCGCAGCAGGGCGGGGCGGCGTCGATCGCCGCCGCGCAGCGCCTGGACGACACCATTGCCTGGCTGGACAACGATGCGGCCTGCCTGCAGGCGCGCACCGCCTGGCGCGAGTATGTCGGCGACGGCGCGGGCGCGAGCCTGGCCGCGCTGGGCGACGAGCCGCTGGCGATGGCGCGCCGCGAGTTCTCCGCGGCCTGCAGCCGCAATCTGCTTGTGATGCACGGCAAGACGGCCATGAAGGGCGAGGCCTTGCCTGGCGGCACGCTGCTGGGCGCGGTCCTGATGAGCGACCGCGGCGCGGCGCTGGCCGCGCCGGCGCAGCAGCTCGTGCTGCCGCACGGGATGCTGACTTCCTTCGCGCCCGCGGCCCCGGCGCAGCCGGACCCGGCCGCGGCGCTGGCGGCGCGCGTGCGCTGGCTGGGCGAACGCCTGCCGTCGCTGCCGCTCGTCCATATGCTCGAGGCGGGCACGGCCGCGCTGTGGCAGTCGTTCAGCGACCAGGGCGTGTCGTGGGTGGCGCGCTGCCCGGGCGGCCTGCGCGTGTCCCAGGATGAATGCCCCACCAACCTGAACGCCGTCGGCAAGAGCGTGGGTTACCTGCCGGTGGGCCAGCCGGGCGACATGCCGGGCCTGCGCCTGGTGCGCGACGGCAAGACCGTGCCGTTGGCGCTGTGGGCGTCCGGCACCGAAGTCGTGCTGCCGGCCAAGGGGCAGGGCGCCAGCGTGCGCCTGGTCTGCGCGCGGCTGATCGACACGGTCAGCGGCGAGGTGGCGGGCCAGTTGTTCGGCGCCACGAATCTACCCGCGTCACAGGCCGACGCCGCGACGATTGCACGCTGGCTGGTCCTACAGGACGAGGCCAAGGCGGCCTTCCGCTACATGGCCAACGCCTGGCAGGCGTTGCCGGCGGTCGATGGCGCCCATACGCTGGCGCGCCAGTCGCTGATGGCGGGGCAGCTCGGCGCGGCGTGCTGGCAGCTCGCCCATTCCCCCGCCGCGGAGGTCGTGCGCGGCCCGTTGTCGGGCATCGTCGGCGTCGGATCCGAGCGCAAGCTGTCGGGCAAGATGCTGCCGGTGGCGCTGCTCAAGATGTTCGCGCTGCTGGAGATGACGGGCGGGGCGTGACCGACCCGGCGCCCGCGCGCCATCGAGCAAAAAAAAGCGGCGTGCCATGCACGCCGCTTTTTTTATCAGGACAGGAAGGCGTCAGCCCGCCACGATGGGCTTGCGCCCCGGCGCGCTGCGGGCGCCGCGGCCCTGGGCGTCATAGGTCGATGCGCTGCCGACGCCGACGTTGCGCAGGGCGTCCAGCGACTGCTGGGTATAGCGCAGGTGCACGTCGATGAGCGCGCCATTGCGCAGGTTGATTTCGCTGGCCGAGGCCGATTTGGTCAACAGGGCCTGCCACACGCCGGAAAGCTGCGGATACTGCACCGCCGCCTGTTCGGTGCCGGCATGGCCGGCGGGCAGGCCGATCTCGCTGAGCAGGTTGTCGCGCGTCTGGCTCAGGTCGACCAGTTGCTGGGCGACGCCGCGCTTGCGCTCGGTGATGAGGTTCAGCGCCTCGACGCTGCCCTGTCCGACCAGGACCTCGGTTTCTTCCTCGAGGATCGAGGAAAATTCGGTGATCAGGGCGTCTTCCTGCTTCATGCAGGATTGCAGGGCATCGACAAGGCTCATGACGGGCTGCTCAATACAGAAGGTGAAAGAATTACTTCAGCAGGTCGCGGGCGCTGGCGATCAGGCTGTCGGCGATGCGGCCGGTGTCGATCTTGAGCTGCCCGGACGCGATGGCGGCACGGATGGCCGCGACGCGCTCGACGTTGATGTCGTTCGAGCCGTCTTGCAGGGCCAGCATCTTGCGCGATGCCGAACTCAGCGCCACTTGCGAGCTGCTCGAGCCCGTGGCGCTGCCGGCGCCATAGGCCTGGCTAACCGCGGTCTCGGCGCGGGCACCGACGGCGTCGGCCGACAGGGGCCGGTTAGTGGTCGAATTGATTTTCAAGGTTTTCTCCGCAGGGCGTCCTGGGTCGGTTTGCGACGGATCCGCCTACTTATGTCTCTGTAACGACAAGGGCCGAAGGAACTTTAGGGTATACGCACACCCGTCGCAAACGCGATTTGTAACATTATCTATAGCTGTACTTCGACCAGGGTGGCGTTGCGGACGATGCCGCTGACCACTTGACCGCCTGCGGTGCGCACCTGGACGACGGCGCCGGGCGCCGCATTGTCCAGGGCCTCGCCTTCGCTGCTGACCATGAAACCGTTGCCTCGCGCGTTGATGCGCACGTTGGTGCCGCGCATTACCGACTGGGCGTTGCGCAACGATGAACTGCGGATGGGCTGGCCGGCGTTGATCCGGAACGCGGCCGTCATCCCGGCGACCGCCTGCGGGTCGGTGATGGCGCCGGGGGGCAGGGTGATCAGGTCGCCTTCGCGCGCGTCCAGGTCCGCGGGCGTCAGGGCCTGGCCCTTGGCGATCAGCCGCGAGGCCACGTAGTAGTGGCCGGACACGCTGACCGTCGCCTGCACATAGGCGGTCCAGGGCTTGGGCGCGTTGCAGCGCACGCCCACGGTCATCCGGGAGCGCAGCCGCATGCCCGACGGAAGAAATGGGGACAAAGTCTCGCAGGGCGTCAGGCGGTCGGTGCGCGGCGGGTCGATGGCAATGGCCGCTTCGCCGGGCAGGGAGGCCAGCCGTTCCTGCAGATAGGTCTGCGCCGCAATGACGACTGCTTCGGGCGCCTGGGCGGCCGACGCGTCCTGCGCCTGGGCGGCGGCGGCCGTGGCCAGCAGCAGGGCGGCAAGGCAGGCGCGCGCGTGTAGGAGTCTTGCGGAGATTTTCATGATGGATGAATTGTAGAAGTGGGCGGCGTTCGGCAATACGTGAATTGGATGAGAAATGACGGGTTATTTGGCTGATTGTGTTCAGGGTCCGGCCCCTATCATGCCGTCATCCAATGGGATAACGGTGTGCTGGACAGGCCCCGTGCGGACCCAAAGCAACGTATTGAAGGCGTCACGATGCTCGACAGGCTCAACGAAGATTTCCGGTTCTACCAGACTGCACTGGGACTGCGCGCCCAGCGCCAGGAGGTGCTGTCCTCAAACATCGCCAACGCCGATACGCCGCATTACAAGGCGCGCGACATCGACTTCAAGGCGGCGATGCAGAACGCCCTTGAAGGGTCCAAGCGCCTGCCCGATACGTCGCTCACGCTGACGTCCGCCCGCCACATTCCGGCCAAGGCCGTGTCGCAGGGTCCGACGGACCTGCTGTACCGCCTGCCGTACCAGCCCAGCATGGATGGCAACACGGTGGACATGGACATCGAGCGCGTGCAGTTCGCCGACAACACCCTGCATTACCAGAGCACGATGCAACTGATCTCCAGCCGCATCCGGGGCCTGCAGACCGCCATCCAGGATTGATCTTTAACAGGAGCGACAGGCAATGTCCTTGTTGAGCATTTTCGATATCGCCGGTTCGGCGCTGAGCGCGCAGTCGCAGCGCATGAACGTGGCGGCCAGCAACATGGCCAACGCCGACAGCGTGGTGGGGCCGGACGGCCAGCCTTATCGCGCCCGTCAGGTCGTGTTCCAGGTCAACCCCGCCGCGGGCCAGGCGCTCGGGCAGGAAATCGGCGGCGTGCGCGTGGCCGGCGTGGTCCAGGACCAGTCGCCGCTCAAGCAGGTCTACGACCCCAAGCATCCCATGGCCGACGCCCAGGGCTACGTCAGCATGCCCAACGTCGACCCCGTGGCCGAAACGGTCAACATGATTGCGGCATCGCGGTCCTACCAGGCCAACGTCGAGGTGTTGAACACCGCCAAGGCGTTGATGCAGAAAACCCTGACCATCGGTCAATCCTAATTTCCAGCCAGAGCGTATCCATGACCACCGTCGATCAATCCACGAGCACCACGGCCATGGGCCTGGCGCAAACCGGCGCCGCCAGCACCAGCACCGCGCAGGGCCTGCAGGACCAGTTCCTGAAGCTGCTGGTCACGCAGCTCCAGAACCAGGATCCGTTGAACCCGATGCAGAACGCGGAACTGACGTCGCAGCTGGCGCAGATCTCCACGGTGGAAGGCATCACCAATCTCAAGAACACCATGCTGGCCATCAGCGGGCAGATCGACGTATCCCAGTCGATGAATGCCGTGTCGATGATCGGCAAGGGCGTCCTGATCCCGGGCACCAAGGTCAAGGTCGGCGTCGATAGCGTCAATCCGGCGGACCGCGTGGTCACGCCGTACGGTCTGGACCTGCAGGGCGATGCCACCAAGGTGCAGGTTCGCATCTCGGATTCGAATGGCGCCGTCGTGCGCACCATCGAGCTGGGCGAGCAGAAGACCGGCGTGTACACGCTGGAATGGGACGGCAAGAACGACGCCGGCGTGGCGCTGGAGGCGGGCGCGTACAACGTGTCCGTGCTGGCGACCGACGCCGAGGGCACGAAGGTCAATTCGGAAGTGTTGAGCTACGGCATGGTCAAGAGCGTGGCGTACTCCACCAACGGCCTGCGTCTGGACCTGGGCCTGGACGGCCAGACCAGCATGCTGGACGTGCGCAAGGTGGTCGGCGCCTGAATCAGGCGGATATGAATCGGTGCCGGCGCACGGGCGGCGGCTTTTCCACTAAAGAATTAGCGATTAGCGAGAGTAAACATGGGCTTCGGACAAGGATTGAGCGGCTTGAACGCCGCTGCGCAGAACCTGGACGTCATCGGCAACAACATTGCCAACTCCGGCACCGTCGGCTTCAAGTCGGCGACCGCTTCGTTCGCTGACGTCTACGCCAGCTCGCGCGTGGGCCTGGGCGTCAAGGTCTCGGCGATCAACCAGCGCTTCACGGTCGGCTCCGTGACGGGCGGCGGCGGCGAATACGACATCGCCATCGACGGCGCCAAGGGCATGTTCCGCGTGACGGACCAGGCCGGCGCGGTCATGTATACGCGCAACGGCGAGTTCCTCGTCGACAAGAACAACTTCATCGTCAACGCCCAGGGCTACCGCCTGACCGGCTACCCGCCCGGCGCCGTCGGCGCGAACCCGGTGGAACTTCAACTGCCCACGGCCAACGTGGCGCCCCTGGCCACCACCAGCGCCACGACCGTGGCCAACCTGGATGCGAATGCCAAGGTCATCTACCTGACCGACACGGTGACCTCGCCTGCCGTCAACGGTTCCGTGACGATGACCGGCACGACGCCGCCGCTGCCCGCCGATACCTATGAGTTCACGCGCGACGCCGTGGGCAATATCGTGTGGGTCAACGCGCCGCCCGCCGGCGATTACGGCACGGCGCCCAATGTCATCACGGTTGACGGAACTGGCGCGGTGACGGCGGGCGACCTTACCCAGGTTGCCGGCTACGTCGACTACACCGCCGCCGTCACCGAACTCGGCCGGCCCTTCGACCCCAAGCTCTCCGACACCTACACGAACGCCTCGCCCATGACGGTGTTCGATTCGCTGGGCAATTCGCACCAGGTCATGCAGTACTTCGTCAAGCGTCCGGCCGTCGGCGGCACCAGCGTGTACGACGTGTACTACACGATGGACGGCCAGGCCATGGCGCCCACGACCGAGGCGGGCGGCGTCTGGGGCAACCCCCAGCAGTTCACGTTCAACAACGCCGGCACGCTGACCAGCGCACCGGTGGTCAACCTGACCTTCGCCCAGCCCGGCGGCACCGCCACCCCGGCCGATCCGCTGAACGTCGCGATCAACTACACCGGCACGACCCAGTACGGCAGCAACTACAAGCTGGTTGCCAAGCCCGACGGCTACACCTCCGGCGAATTCAGCGGCATCAACATCAGCACCGACGGCAGCCTGGTCGCCAGCTACACCAACGGCGAAACCCAGGTCGTCGGCACCCTCGTGCTGGCCGACTTCTCCAACCTGCAGGGCCTGCAGCCCGTGGGCAACAACGCCTGGAAGGAAACGGCGGCTTCCGGCCAGCCGATCCTGGGCCAGCCCGGCACCAACAGCATGTCGACGGTGGTCGGTCAGGCGACCGAAGCGTCCAACGTGGACATGAGCAAGGAGCTGGTCAACATGATCATCGCCCAGCGCACCTACCAGGCCAACTCGCAGACCATCAAGACCCAGGACGAAATCATGCAAGTCCTGATGAACCTGAAGTAAAGCCCGCAGGGCAAGTGACGACACCGACGACACCGACGGAATAGGCAATGGATCGAATCATCTACACCGCCATGAATGGCGCAGCGCGGATCACGGAGCACCAGGCCGCGCTCTCCAACAATATGGCCAACGTGAACACGGCGGGCTTTCGCGAGCAGATCGCGCTGTACCGCTCGGTTCCGGTGACGGACGGGGTGAGCCTGCCTACGCGTGTGTCGACGGTGGCGTCCACGCCCGGCAACAGCTTCCAGATGGGCACCATGCAGACCACGGGCCGCGACCTGGACGTGGCGCTGTCCAGCGAAAATGGCTGGATCGCCGTGCAGACGCCGCAGGGCGAGGCCTACACGCGCGCCGGCAGCCTGCAGGTCGGCATCAACGGCCTCCTGCAGACTTCGCTGGGCCAGCCCGTCATGTCGGACCAGGGCGGCCCCATCGACGTGCCCGACCAGGCTTCGCTGACGATCACGTCGGACGGCACCATCACGGCCATCGGCGCGGGCGACCCGCCGAACAACATCCTGAACCTGGGCCGGCTCAAGCTCGTCAACCCCGACAACGCCCAGCTCGTGCACGGCGATGACGGCGTCTTCCGCATGGCGCCGGTCAACGGCCAGCCCGCGCCGCCGCTGCCGGCCGACCCCGGCCTGCGCCTGCTGTCGGGCGTGCTGGAAGGCAGCAACACCAATCCCATGGCGTCGATGGTGGGCATGATCGAAAACGCCCGCCGCTTCGAGCAACAGATGCAGGTGATCCAGCAGTCGGACCGCAACGCGGAACGCGCCAACGGCATTCTGTCGGTAAGCGCCTGATTTAAATAACATTTCGCTCGCGGCCGAGCCGCGGCACCGGAGTACTTCATCATGATGCGTTCGCTGTGGATCGCCAAGACGGGCCTGGAAGGTCAGCAGACCTCCATGGACGTGATTTCCAATAACCTGGCCAACGTCTCCACCAACGGCTTCAAGCGCGGCCGCGCGGTGTTCCAGGACCTGATGTACCAGACCCTGCGCCAGCCGGGCGCCCAGGTGGGCGACGCCACCCAGCTTCCGTCGGGTCTGCAGCTGGGCACCGGCGCGCGCGTGGCCGCCACCGAGCGCATCCACACCACCGGCAACCTGAACAACACCGGCAGCGAAATGGACGTCGCCATCAACGGCCGCGGCTTCCTGCAGGTCGAACTGCCCGACGGCACGCAGGCCTACACGCGCGACGGCGCGCTGCAGCGCGACCAGAACGGCCAGCTCGTCACGGTCAGCGGCTACGTCATCCAGCCGCCGATCAACGTGCCGGACAACGCCCTGTCCATCACCATCGGCAGCGACGGCATGGTGTCCGTGACCCAGCCGGGCGCCGCCGGCGTGAACGTGCAGATCGGCCAGTTGCAGATCGCCACGTTCATCAACCCGACCGGCCTGCAGAGCGTCGGCGAAAACCTGTACCTGGAAACCGACTCGTCGGGTCCGGCCAACCTGCTGCAGCCGGGCGTGGACGGCGCGGGCTCGATCATGCAGAACTACGTCGAGACGTCCAACGTCAACGTGGCCGAAGAACTGGTCAACATGATCACCACGCAGCGCGCCTACGAAATGAACAGCAAGGCCGTCAAGACGTCGGATGAAATGCTGGCCCGCCTGACCCAACTGTGATGCTCATGTCTGTCCTGCGCCTGGTATTTGCGTCCGCGCTGGCCCTGCTGGCGGCTGGCTGCGCCATGATTCCGCCCGAGCCCATCGTGACCGGGCCGACGACGGCGGCGCCGCCGCCGCCGCCTATGCCGCTGGCGCAGCCCACGGGCTCCATCTACCAGCCCACGACTTACGGCAATTACCCCCTGTTCGAAGACCGCCGGCCGCGCAACGTCGGCGACATCGTCACCATCGTCCTGAACGAGCGCACCAATGCGTCCAAGAACGTGGCGACGAACACCAACCGCAGCGGCTCGGCCAGCCTGGGCATTGCCGCGGCGCCTTCGTTCATGGACAGCTGGGCCAACGCCAACCTGAACACCGAAGCCGAGGGCGCCAACGTGTTGCAGGGCAGGGGCGACAGCACGGCCAACAACGCCTTCACCGGCACCATCACCACCACGGTGGTCGGCGTGATGTCCAACGGCAACCTGCAGATCGCCGGCGAAAAGCAGATCGCCATCAACCGCGGCAGCGAATACGTGCGCTTTGCCGGGGTGGTGGATCCGCGCTCCATCACGGGCACGAATACTGTCTCGTCCACCCAGGTGGCCGACGCCCGCATCGAGTACCGCAGCAAGGGCGTCATGGACGAAGTCCAGACCATGGGCTGGCTGCAACGCTTCTTCCTGATCGCTTCGCCGTTCTAAATCATGAAACAACCGACTCCGATATCCGCATTGCTGTCCCTGTTGGCACGGGTGTGCGTCGCCGTCGGGCTGGCCGCGGGCGCCGGCGCGGCGCACGCCGATCGGCTCAAGGATCTGGCAAGCATCCAGGGCGTCCGGGGCAACCAGCTCATCGGCTACGGTCTGGTCGTGGGCCTGGACGGCAGCGGCGACCAGGTGCGCCAGACGCCCTTCACGCAGCAGAGCCTGACCAACATGCTGTCGCAGCTGGGCATCACCGTGCCCGCCGGCAGCAACATGCAGTTGAAGAACGTGGCGGCCGTCATGGTCACGACGACCCTGCCGGCGTTCGCGCGGCCGGGCCAGACGCTGGACGTGGTGGTGTCCTCCATGGGCAACGCCAAGAGCCTGCGCGGCGGCACGCTGCTGATGACGCCGCTCAAGGGTGCGGACAGCCAGGTCTACGCCATCGCGCAGGGCAATATCCTGGTCGGCGGCGCGGGCGCGTCGTCCGGCGGCTCCAGCGTGCAGATCAACCAGTTGAACGGCGGCCGCATCAGCGCGGGCGCCATCGTCGAACGCGGCGTGCCCACCACGTTCTCGCGCGACGGCTACATTCACGTCGAGCTGAACAGCACCGATTTTGGCACGGCGCAGAACGTGGCCACGGCCTTGAATCGCCGCTTCGGGCAGGGCACGGCCACGGCGCTGGATGGCCGGGTCATCCAGGTCCGCACGCCCATGGAGCAGGCTTCGCAGGCCCGCTTCCTGTCGCAGGTCGAGGACCTGCAGGTCACCCGCGCGCCCACCGTCGCCAAGGTCATCATCAATGCGCGCACCGGCTCGGTCGTCATGAACCGCACGGTCATGATCGAAGAGGCCGCGGTGGCGCACGGCAACCTGTCCGTCATCATCAACCGCCAGAACGAGGTCGTCCAACCGGACACGCCGTTCACGCAAGGACAGACGGTGGTGGTGCCCAACACCCAGATCGAGGTGCGCCAGGACAATGGCTCGCTGCAGCGCGTCAGCACCAGCGCCAACCTGGCTGACGTGGTCAAGGGTCTGAACGCCCTGGGCGCCACGCCGCAGGACCTGCTGGCCATCCTGCAGGCGATGAAGAGCGCGGGCGCCTTGCGCGCCGAACTGGAAATCATCTGACGGCCATGGCATACACCCACGATGCGGCCAGCGGCAGCGCCAGGCAGGATTCGGTCTTCGACATGGGCCGCCTGTCGGACCTGAAGCGGGACGTCAAGCAGGACCCCGCCGGGACCGAGCAGCAGAAGCAGGTGGCCAAGCAGTTCGAGGCCCTGTTCCTGCAGATGATGCTCAAGCGCATGCGCGAGGCCACGCCCAAGGAAGGCCTGTTCGATTCCCAGCAGACCCAGATGCTGCAGTCCATGGCGGACGAGCAGCTTGCGCTGCACCTGGCCTCGCCGGGGATCGGGCTGTCGCAGGCGATCCTGGCGCAGATGCAGCAGGGCAAGCCCGGCGAGATGTCGGACGAGGCCATCAAGAGCATCGGCCAGGGCGGCGACCTGGATTTCGGCACGGGCGGTTCGCGCGAGGTGTCGGCGCTGCTGAACGTGATGCGCAACAACCGTCCCGCCGACCGTGCGTTGGCCGCGGCGGAAGGGGCGCCCGATCATGTGGTGGACTTTGTGTCCCGGATGTCGCGCGCGGCCAATCTGGCGTCGCAGCAAAGCGGCGTGCCGGCCCGTCTCATCATGGGCCAGGCGGCGCTGGAATCCGGTTGGGGCAAGCGCGAAATCAAGCACGAGGACGGCAGCACCAGCTTCAACCTCTTCGGGATCAAGGCCGGCGCAAGCTGGAAGGGCAAGGTCGTCAACGTGCTGACCACGGAATACGAGGATGGCGTCGCCAAGAAGGTGACCCAGCCGTTCCGTGCGTACTCCTCCTACGAGGAATCGTTCGCCGATTACGCCCGCCTGATCGGCAACAGTCCGCGCTACGAGAGCGTGACGACGGCCCGCAACGAGATCGAGGCGGCCCGGCGGATCCAGGATGCCGGCTACGCGACGGACCCGCGCTACGCCCAGAAGCTGATCGGCATCATGGGGCAGCTCCGGGGCGCCGCATCCAGCGTGGAAAATTCACGGCGGATGCTGGAAGGACTCTAAATTTGGCTGAGCTCCTGCCGTAAATGGAGTATCCAGAGATAACAGCTGCGGTTACATACGGGGCATTGTCAGCATGAATTTGTACAAAACGGCATTGGGCGGGTTGAACGTGGCGCAGGCTGGCCTGGCCACGACCGGTCATAACATCAACAATGCCACCACGGTCGGCTACAACCGCCAGCGCGTGATGACCTCCACCGCGGGTGCCCAGGCGACGACCAATGGATACATCGGCCGCGGCGTCCAGGTTGATACCGTCGAACGCAGCTACGACAGCTTCCTGTACAAGCAGCTCGTCGGCGCGCAGGGCAGCGGCGCCCAGCTCCAGGCGCAGCTCGACCAGGTCTCGCAGATCAACAACCTGTTCTCGGACCGCACCGTGGGCATCGCCCCGGGCCTGACCAATTTCTTCACCAGCATGAACACGGTGGCCAGCAAGCCCGCGGATCCCGCGGCGCGCGCCGACCTGATCGGCCAGGCCAACAGCCTGACGACCCAGATCCGCTCGGCCTACCAGGAGATGCAGAACCAGCGCGAAGGCCTGAATTCCCAGATCTCCACGACGGTGGACCAGGTCAACAGCTACCTGACCCGCATCGACGACCTGAACCAGCAGATTTCGCTGGCGTCCGGCAAGGCCGGCGGCAGCCCCCCGAACGACCTGCTCGACCAGCGCGACCAGGCCGTCATGGAACTGAACCAGCTCATCGGCATCACGACCTACGAGCAGGGCGACAAGATCAGCATTTCGCTCACCAAGGGCGGCCAGTCGCTGCTCTCGGGCAACTCCATCTATCCGCTGCAGGCCGTGCCGTCGTCGTCCGACGCGGGCCGCACCGTCCTGGCTTACACGCTGCCGGCGGGCACGGGCAAGACCGTCGCGGTCGAGATGAAGGATGCCGACGTTACCGGCGGCAAGCTGGGCGGCCTGCTGCAGTTCCGCGCGTCGTCCCTGGACGTCATGCAGAACCAGCTCGGCCAGATGGCCGTCGGCCTGGCGCTGTCGTTCAACGAACAGCACAACCAGGGCCTGGACCAGAGCGGCAATCCGGGCACGGATTTCTTCAGCATCGGCTCGCCCCAGGGCGTGCCGAACACGCAGAACAAGAGCAACGCACAGATCTCCGGTGAATTCACCAACCTGGCGAACATCAACGCCAAGGACTACGAGATCTCGTTCGACGGCGCCAATTACCAGGTCGTGCGCTTGCCGGAAGGCGCGCAGGTCTACAACGGCCCGGCCACGGGCACGCCGCCCACCGCCACGCTGAACCTCGAAAACGAGATGGGCGTGACGCTGACGATCAACGCGCCGCCCCAGGCCGGCGACAAGTGGTCGCTGTCGCCCACGCGCGACGCCGCCCGCGACATCGAAGTCGTGATCACGGATCCGGACAAGGTCGCCGCGGCCGACGCGGAGGGTGGCGACGCCAACGGCAAGAACGCGCTGAAGCTGGCCCAACTGCAGAACACCAAGCTGCTGGGACACGGCACCATGAGCATCAACGACATGTTCGCGCAGGTCGTGAACACGGTCGGCGTGCAGACGCAGCAGATCAAGACCGCCGCCACCGCGCAGGTCAACCTGATCAAGCAGACCACGGCGGCGCAGCAGGCGGTGTCGGGCGTCAACCTGAACGAAGAGTACGTGAGCCTGTCGCTCTACCAGGAGCAATACCAGGCCAGCGCCCGCATCATCGATGTGGCGAGCACCATTTTTGACACGCTGTTGGGCCTGCGCGGCTGATCAGAACGTTGATTGTGAATACTAGAAAGCATTTCGGAGCTGCACCATGCGTCTGAGCACCACGATGATGTACACGAACGGCCTGAGCGGCGTGCTCGCCCAGGAATCCGACATGAATCGCCTGGTTGAGCAGGTCGGCAGCGGCCGCAAGTTCCTGAGCCCGGCGGACGATCCGCTGGCGGCGTCGCTGTCGATCGGCGTCGCGCAGACGCAGAGCATGAACTCGACGTATGGACTGAACCGCAACACGGCCAAGACCAACCTCGGGCAGGAAGCCAACGTCCTGGACTCGATCACGACCGCATTGCAGGATGTGCGCACGCGCGTCGTGCAGGCCGGCAACGGCACCTTCGCCGACAGCGACCGCCAGGCGTTGTCGACGGCGCTCAAGAGCGCCCGCGACGCGCTGCTGGGCCTGGCCAACAGCACGGACGGCAACGGCCAGTACCTGTTCTCGGGTTACGAGGGCAGCGTCGTGCCGTACGCCCAGGATGCCACCGGCAAGATCGTCTACAGCGGCGCCACCGGCGAACGCACGGTGCAGGTCGACCAGTCGCGCCAGCTTTCCACCAGCGACCTGGGCAGCGACATCTTCAATCGCGCCAACCCGGGTTCGCAGGCGTATGTCGCCACCGCATCGCCGGCCAACGCCGGCACCGCCGAGTTCGGCACCGTGTCGGTCACCCCGAACAGCGCCAACATCGGCAAGAATTTCAGCCTGCAGTTCGAATCCGATCCCGCGACGGGCAACATGGGTTACCGCGTCATCACGACGGAACCGAATGCGACCCCGCCCGTCCCGCCGGTGATCAGCCCCGCGCCGCCGGCCGGTCCGACGGCGTACACGCCGGGCACCAGCATCGACTTCGGCGGCGTCGCCGTGGTGGTCAAGGGCACGCCGCAGAATGGCGACGTGATCGACGTCGAAAACATCCAGTCGGCCGACCTGGACATGTTCGCCACGCTGGACAGCCTGATCAAGGTGCTCGACTCGCCCATCGCGGGCGACGAGAAGGCGCTGGCTCGCCTGAACAATGAACTGGCCACGGCCAACAAGAAGCTGGCCTCGAACTACGACAACGTCCTGACGGTCGGCGCCTCGGTGGGCGCGCGCCTGAACGAGCTGGAGGCGCTGGACGCCACCGGCACGCAAAAGGGCCTGTCGTACTCGAAGTCGCTGTCGGACCTGGAAGACCTGGACTACTACGCCGGCGCCAGCCAGCTCGCGCTGCGGCAGGTGGCCTTGCAGGCGGCCTCGGCCGCGTTCATGACGATCCAGGGGTCCAGCCTGTTCAGCCGCAAGTGATGCGATAAGTTTCGGCGCCGCGCCGGTTCATGGCGCTGCGCGTGGCGCACCTTTCGGACGCTGCCGGCCAGGGGCCGGGGCGTCCGTGGTGCGTGTAGGGTAGGTAGTGTCGTTTTTCGTTGCTCAACGCTCGGATATTTCATGCTTGGTAATTTGAAAGTTCGCACCTGTATCATCCTGGTGCTGTTGCTCTTCTCGGGCGCCATGTTCATCTCGAACGGCGTGGCGTGGATGGGATTGAATTCCAGCAATGACAAGCTGGGACAGATCAACGCCGCCTATTCCGACCAGGCGACGCAGCTCCAGCGCGCCTACAGCATCTTCCTGCGCGGCCGTCTGCTGCTTGCAACGTCGTTGATGGACATGCAGCAGGGCAAGACCGAGCAGTCCACCTCGCAGGCCCAGCGCGCCGATGCGCTGATGGCCGAAGGCGTGAAGACGCTGAATGAATTCCGCAAGGCCCCGCGCATGGCCGGCTCGGAAGACCTGGTGCAGAAGCTCGAGGCGGCCTACAAGCAGTTCGACGACGTCTACCAGCGCCAGTCCTCCGCCCTGAAGAATCTTGCCATCCAGCAATACCTGGACCTGAACGACGCAGGCAGCGCCGCGAACACCGCGTTCCGCGAAGCCGTCAACAACGTGCTGCAGTTCGTCGACACGCGCACCAACGAATTGGCCGCGCAGGCGCAGGACGATCACGACATCTCGCGCATCGTCACCATCGTGATGCTGGCCATCGCGCTGGTGCTGGCCGTCGGCTGCTGGATCTTCATCAACCGCACCGTGCTGCGTCCGCTGCACGAAGCTGGCGACCATTTCGAGAAGATCTCGGCGGGCGATTTCACCGGCCGCATCGAAGTGCGCAGCACCAACGAAATCGGCCACCTGTTCGGCGCCATCAAGCGCATGCAGGAAAGCCTGACCCGCACCGTGTCGACGGTGCGCCGCGGCGTGGACGAGATCAACCTGGGCGCGCGTGAAATCTCGGCCGGCAACACGGACCTGTCCAGCCGCACCGAGCAGCAGGCCGCCTCGCTGGAAGAGACCGCTGCCTCGATGGAAGAGCTGGCCTCGACCGTGAAGCAGAACGCGGACAACGCGCGCCAGGCCAATCAACTGGCCGCCAGCGCGTCGGACGTGGCCGAGCGCGGCGGTTCGGCGGTATCGGAAGTGGTCAGCACCATGCAGGCCATCTCGGCCAGCTCGCGCAAGATCTCGGAAATCGTGTCGGTGATCGACGGCATCGCGTTCCAGACCAACATCCTGGCGCTGAACGCCGCGGTGGAAGCGGCGCGTGCGGGCGAGCAGGGCAAGGGTTTCGCGGTGGTGGCGGGCGAAGTGCGATCGCTGGCGCAGCGCAGCGCGCAAGCGGCCAAGGAAATCAAGGGCCTGATCGAGGATTCCGTGTCCAAGGTGGGCGCGGGTTCGCAGCAGGTCGAACGCGCGGGCTCCACCATGCAGGAAATCGTGGCGTCGGTGAAGCGCGTGACGGACATCATGGGCGAGATCTCGGCGGCGTCCGAGGAACAGTCCAGCGGCATCGACCAGGTGAACCGCGCGGTATCGCAGATGGACGAAGTGACGCAGCAGAACGCGGCGCTGGTGGAAGAGGCCGCGGCCGCCGCCGGTTCGCTGCAGGAACAGGCGCAGCGCCTGGCCGAAGCCGTGTCGGTGTTCAAGATCAACGCAGGCGAAGTGATCGACGTGCCGGCGCGCCAGTTGGCGCAGCAGCACCGTCCGGCCGCCCGCGTGGCGGCACCGCAGGCGGCGCCGGAGCATGCGCCCGCCCAGCCGGCGGAGCAGCCCGAACCGGCGCCCAAGGCCGCGCCCCGTCTGACGCAGGTTGCCCGGCCCAAGCCGGCGGGCGCGACCGCCGCGCGCCCCGTGCGCCGGCCGGCCCCGCGCGCCACCGATGCGGCGGACGTTGCCGCGGCGGCCCCCAAGGCTCCCGCCGCGCGCCGTGCGCCGCCCTCGGATGACGATTGGGAGTCTTTCTGACGGATCGTTCCGCCAGTGCAGTGAACAGGAAGTAGAGAACATCCCCTTTACGGCCCGGCGGCGCGGGGAGCGCCGCCAGGACGACTACCGGAACTACGGAAATGTTTAGCAATCTGAAGGTGCGCACAGGCTTGATGCTTGCCCAATTGGCAGTTGCTCTGGCCGCGCTCGTTGCCATCGTCCTCGGTTGGAACAGCATGCAGTCCAACACCCGGGCGATCAACGCTTTGGATTCTCTGAGCGTCCAGCAGAGCAATCTGATCAAGGATTCCTATACGCAGATGCTGCGCGCGACCATTCGTGCCGACATCGCCGCCGCGCAGCGCGCCGCGGGCGACGCGAACGGCGCCGCCGAGAACTCGCGCATCGTCCAGCAGCTCATCGCCGACGCCAAGACGAAGATGGAGGCGTTCAAGGCCACGCCGAAGCAGAGCGACCTGGGCAAGCGTTCGGAAGGCGAACTGCTGGCTGCGTTCAATGGCTTCGCCGATTCCCTGCAAAGCATGATGGCCGCGCTCGACAAGGGCGACTCGGCGACCTACCTGACGTTGAAGAACACCAAGACGGGCGCCGCGAGCGGGCTCTTTTCCAAGCAGCTTGGCGAGTTCGCGGACAACATCAACAAGTACAGCCAGGAATTGGTGGCCTCGGCGCGCACCCAGGCCTCGGTGATGGCCTATGTCTATATCGCACTGGCTGTGCTGATCCTGGCGGTCTCGCTGGGCGCGTTCCTCTTCATGAACCGCGTCGTGCTGCGTCCGCTGCGCGCCGTGGGCGAGAGCTTCGACAAGATCGCCGCCGGCGACCTGACCGTGCGTGTGGACGTCAATTCCACCAACGAAATCGGCGCGCTGATGGCCGCCGTCAAGCGCATGCAGGAAAGCCTGGCGCGCACCGTGAGCGCGGTGCGCCGGGGCGTGGACGAGATCAACGTCGGTTCGCGCGAAATCTCGGCCGGCAACACCGACCTGTCCAGCCGCACCGAAGAGCAGGCCGCTTCGCTGGAAGAAACGGCCGCCTCGATGGAGCAACTGGCCTCGACCGTGAAGCAGAACGCGGACAACGCGCGCCAGGCCAATCAACTGGCCGCCAGCGCGTCGGACGTGGCCGAGCGCGGCGGTTCGGCGGTGTCGGAAGTGGTCACCACCATGGAAGGCATTTCGGCCAGCTCGCGCAAGATCTCGGAAATCGTGTCGGTCATTGACGGCATCGCGTTCCAGACCAACATCTTGGCGCTGAACGCCGCGGTGGAAGCGGCGCGCGCGGGCGAGCAGGGCAAGGGCTTTGCGGTGGTGGCGGGCGAAGTGCGCTCGCTGGCGCAGCGCAGCGCGCAAGCGGCCAAGGAAATCAAGGGCCTGATCGAGGATTCGGTGTCCAAGGTGGGCGCGGGTTCGCAGCAGGTCGAACGCGCGGGCTCCACCATGCAGGAAATCGTGGCGTCGGTGAAGCGCGTGACGGACATCATGGGCGAGATCTCGGCGGCGTCCGAGGAGCAGTCCAGCGGCATCGACCAGGTGAACCGCGCGGTGTCGCAGATGGACGAAGTGACGCAGCAGAACGCGGCGCTGGTGGAAGAGGCCGCGGCCGCCGCCGGCTCGCTGCAGGAACAGGCGCAGCGCCTGGCCGAAGCGGTGGCGGTGTTCAAGATCAATGCGGGCGAAGTGATCGAAGTGCCGGCGCGCCAGTTGGCGCAACAGCACCGTCCCGCCGCCCGCGTGGCCGCGCCGGCGCCCGAGGCCGAGCCGCAGCCCGCTGCGCCCGCCGCGAAGCCGGCCGCCGTGCGCCTGACGCACTCGGCCCGCGCCAAGCCGGAACCCGCCGCAGGCGCCACGGCTGCGCGTCCGCCGCGCCGGCCCGCGACGCGTCCGGGGCCCGCGGCCAAGCCCGATCCGAAGCCTGCTTCCGCACCGGCCTCCAGCCGACGCCAGGCGCCTTCGGACGATGATTGGGAATCTTTCTGACGCCGGCATCGCCGGCATATAGGCAGGGGTATGCGAGGTTATCTACATCTTCTGGCGGCGGCCGCGTTTGCGGCCTTTCTCGCTGGCTGCGCGGCGACGGGTCACAACTTCGATCCGAGCAAGCTGTCGACCCTGACGCCGGGGCAGACGACGCTGGAAGACGCGGCGCGCGCGCTGACCGCGCCGCCTGCCCAACAATTCAAACAGAGCGACGGCACCTTGCTGGCGCTCTGGTCCTTCAAGATAAGTTTTGTCAACGATGGCCTCTACAGCCGCAAGGATGCGCTGCTGCAGTTCGGCCCTGATGGCCGCCTGATGCGGCTCGTCGACAGCACCAATATTCTGCTGGAACCTTGGGAACGCCAGAAATTGCTGGGACCGGCCCCCGCGCCTGAGACGACTCAGGACTGGGCTCGGCCGGCGACAGAGCCCGAGGTGCAAACGATCTACATTCCGGGTCCGGGCGAACCGGCCGGTCTGGCGCCTCAGGGCAAATAGCCCTGCAGTTCGGCAGAAGACATCGGGCCTCAGGCCCGATGGTCGTCGCCCTGAGTGCATACCCTGTGTAACAGGGCATGTCCACAGGGTGGTTTTTCATTTGGTCAGAGCAGTTCCTGAGGGATGGGGAAATAAATGGAAGCGAGTCTCGAATCCGGTGCAAAGCCCGGCAAGGCCGGCAAGAAAAAAGCCGCGCGCGCACCCAAGGTCAAGCGCAAACTGAGGCTGCGCGACGCCCGCGTCGGCACGATGCTGCTGTGGGTGATGGCGTTCTTCGCACTGCTGATCGCGGCGGTGGGCGGCCTGGCGGCCTACTTCCTGCAAAGCAACTATCAATCGATCCGCGAGGTCAATTCGCTGACCGAGCGCGCCAAGCAGGTCGAGATCATCAACAGCGACATGCTGCGCGCCCGCGTGAGCCTGATGGTGGCGGCGCGCCACCTGCAGGAGTCCGGCTGGGGCAGCGGCGAGAATTCGGCGCGCGACGCGGCCGCGGCGCTCAAGGGCGCGACGGATCTGCTGACCGGCGTGCGCAGCCGCTTCTCCGATTTCCAGAAGAACATGCTCGAGGACGACACTGGCCGCCAGTTGTCGATGAACCTCGTGCGCCGCTACCGCTCGTACATCGATGACGGGGTGGACACGATGGTGGAAGCCCTGCGCAGCGAAGACTATTCGACGTTCTACATGGTGAACAACGAATACGGCACGCCGCGCAGCGCCGCCTTCATCGAGGCGATCGCCCAGTTCGACAAGTACATCAACGACCAGCAGCGCGCCACGATCGACCAGGCCGAAGCGAACTTCAACCTGGCCATGGTGGCGGTCGGCATTGCCGTCGGGCTGGCGCTGCTGCTGATGATTCTTGCCCGCATCCTGTTTGGCCGCCTGGTGGTGCGCCCCTTGGTCGAAGCCGGCCAGCATTTCGACAAGATCGCCGCGGGCGACCTGACCGGCCGCGTGGAAGTGCGGTCGCATAACGAAATCGGCCAGCTTTTCGCGGCGCTCAAGCGCATGCAGGAAAGCCTGACCCGCACCGTGTCGACGGTGCGCCGCGGCGTGGACGAAATCACGGTGGGCTCGCGCGAAATTTCGGCCGGCAACACCGACCTGTCCAGCCGCACCGAAGAGCAGGCCGCTTCGCTGGAAGAGACCGCTGCCTCCATGGAGGAGCTGGCCTCGACCGTGAAGCAGAACGCGGACAACGCGCGCCAGGCCAATCAACTGGCCGCCAGCGCGTCGGACGTGGCCGAGCGCGGCGGTTCGGCGGTGTCGGAAGTGGTGCACACCATGGAAGGCATTTCGGCCAGCTCGCGCAAGATCTCGGAAATCGTGTCGGTCATCGACGGCATCGCGTTCCAGACCAACATCCTGGCGCTGAACGCGGCGGTGGAAGCGGCCCGTGCGGGCGAGCAGGGCAAGGGCTTTGCGGTGGTGGCGGGCGAAGTGCGCTCGCTGGCGCAGCGCAGCGCGCAAGCGGCCAAGGAAATCAAGGGCCTGATCGAGGATTCGGTGTCCAAGGTGGGCGCGGGTTCGCAGCAGGTGGAACGCGCCGGCGCGACGATGCAGGAAATCGTGGCCTCGGTGAAGCGCGTGACGGACATCATGGGCGAGATCTCGGCGGCGTCCGAGGAACAGTCCAGCGGCATCGACCAGGTGAACCGCGCGGTGTCGCAGATGGACGAGGTGACGCAGCAGAACGCGGCGCTGGTGGAAGAGGCCGCGGCCGCCGCCGGCTCGCTGCAGGAACAGGCGCAGCGCCTGGCCGAAGCGGTGGCGGTGTTCAAGATCAATGCGGGCGAAGTGATCGAAGTGCCGGCGCATCAGCTTGGCGGGTACTCCGCGCCGTCGCTGAACTGATCTCCGCGTCATCCCGGGCCGCGCCCGATCCCGCGTTTGCGGGGTCGGCGCGGCTTTTTTCGTCTGGCGCCCGGGTCCGGGGTGTTTTATATGCCCATAAGTTATAAAAACTACGGCTTAAAAAAGTTAAAAAGTAATAAGCACGTTAAGTTTTCATTCAGATGACCGTAAACGTATGAGTGCCTGACCGTTCAGGCCAAGAACACAGTGTTCGATGGCAGCCCGGAATTCGGGAGCCAGACGAAGCGTGCAGCAGCGGATCGATGCGGGGCGTCGTGTCCGGACCCGGTTGAACGCCGTCAGAAGCTACTGTCGTATATGTTGTAACCGGAGACAAAGTCGTGCGCGTCAACTTACCCGTCACCAATGCAGAAACCAAGCTGCGCGAGGATCAGTACCTGATCTCGCGCACGGACACCAAGGGACGCATCGTCTACGCCAACCCCGCGTTCGTCGAAGTCAGCGGCTTCACGCGGGAGGAACTCATCGGCAAGCCCCACAACGTCGTGCGCCATCCCGACATGCCGCCGGAAGCCTACGCGGACCTGTGGGAGACGCTCGAGGCCGGCGAGTCCTGGCTGGGCGTGGTCAAGAATCGCCGCAAGGACGGGGGCTACTACTGGGTGCTGGCCAACGCCACGCCCATCGTCGAGAACGGCGAGGTGGTGGCCTATTCCTCGGTCCGGGTGCGCCCTTCCGACGAACAGATCGAAATGGCCGAGGCGCTCTATGCCCGCATGCGCGAGGGCACGGCCACGGGCGTGCGCATCCTGCGCGGCCGGCCGGTGCGCGCCGGTTGGCGCCGCGGCCTGGATGTGCTGGCCTTTCCGTTCCGCAACAGCGTGCGCAGCCGGATGCTGCGCCATGCCACGCTGTCGTCCGCCATCGTGGCGGCCGCTGGCGGGTATGGAATGCACGCCAACTGGGCCAGCCTGAGCCCGTGGGGCGCGGCGCTGGGTTGCGGCGCCATCGGGCTGGGCATCGTGGCCATCTTCGCGATGGGCTGGAGCCTGTCGCGTTCGCTATTGGAGCCGATGCTCGATGCCGCCAACATGGCGCGCCAGGTGGCCGCCGGCAACCTCACGACGCAGATCGTGCCGGAGTCGGACGATGAAGTGGGCAGCCTGAAGTTCTCGCTGGAAGTCATGCGCAAGAGCCTGATCGGCATTGCGCAGGACGTCTATCGCGGCATCGAGGGCACGACGCATGCCGCCGTGCACATCGCGCGCGGCAACCAGGAACTGGCCGGACGCACGGAAGGGCAGGCCGCCTCGCTGCAGCAGACCGCCGCCAGCATGCAGCAGCTGACGTCCACGGTGCGCCAGAACGCCGACAACGCGCGGCAGGCCAACGAGCTGGCGGCCAGCAGCATGGACGTGGCGCGGCGCGGCGGCGTGGCCGTCGGGCAGGTGGTGAACACCATGCATGGCATTTCGGACAGCTCGCGCAAGATCGCCGACATCGTCACCATCATCGAAGGCATTGCCTTCCAGACCAACATCCTGGCGCTCAATGCCGCGGTCGAGGCCGCGCGCGCGGGCGAGTCCGGCAAGGGCTTCGCGGTGGTCGCCGGCGAAGTCCGCAGCCTGGCGCAAAAGAGCGCCCAGGCCGCCAAGGAGGTCAAGGCGCTGATCGAGGATTCGGTCGACCGGGTCACGGAAGGCTCCGCGCAGGCCGAGCAGGCCGGCGCCACGATGCAGGAGATCGTGGCGGCGGTGCACCGCGTCACCGACATCATCGGCGAGATCTCGCGCGCCTCGCAGGAGCAGTCCACCGGTATCGAGCAGGTGGACACCGCCGTCTCGCAGATGGATGTGATGACCGTGCAGAACACGGCGCTGGTGCAGGAATTGGGCGGCGCGGTGACGCAACTGGGCAACCAGTCGGGTGCGCTGCGCGAGACCATCCGGGTGTTCCGGGTGGTCGGCCAGCACTAGCCGACTGTCCCATGGATAGGCCGGCATGGCGAAACGTGCCGGTTGGGTTCAGGGGCCGGCAAGCTAGCCAGGCGCAAACGATGACGGCCGCGAAAAGCGGCCGTTGTTTCGTGTGCGCCCAGCGTGCGCGTATGCCTTCCCGCAAGTTGGCGGACGGGGACGGCTTTTATGTGCCAGTGACCTGTGGGGGACATGCTGGCGCAGGGTCTACCTGCGCGGCGCTGGCGCCTCGGAACGACAGCCTGGTAATACCAATCGTACTTTTATGATTCTTGCGGCGACCGATACAAAACGCCAGTCCCCAAAATTAAACTCGGCGATTACATCAATCTTTGGAAAGGCATATGACGGCCAGATCCATCATTCGAATCGGCGACACGACTTCTCACGGAGGGACGGTCGTGCAGGGGTTTCCTAGCTACATCGTCTTCGGGCGACCTGCCGCCGGGATGGGGCACATGGTGAGCTGTCCGCGATGTAAGGGCGCCTTTCCCATTGTTGAGGGCGTCTTAGCCCTCGGCATCGATAACAGCTACGTCGCCATCGAGGGGATGAAGACATCTTGTGGCGCAACGCTGATCGCTAGTCAACAATTCGCCAAAGTTGAGTACGGTACCGGGGGCAATATTCAGGCATCAGATGATGCCACGACATTGGCTAATGGCTTGACAGGAGGTGCAGCCAAGCAGAAAGCGCCGCTTTACGAGAGCCTTCGCCAGGCCGATTGCGATCACACCAACACGGCCATCCCGCTGGCTGATTTTATCGTTCGAGAAATGAAGACCAACCCATTCTCGATCGTGGGCCGGCAAATCCATGACGCAAACAGCTATGACCTCAAGGCATACAGCGATGCGTGGGAGCTCGCACCGTGGTATAGCAAGCTCTCAGGCAGGAAAACCTATTTGCAGGCGCTTGCCGAGCAAAAGCTTTGGGCGTATACACTTTTCGCCGATATCATCGGGCCGGGCCGCCCCTGGGATCACAAACCCGTTTTGAAGAAGATGTTGGGAAAAGACTTCAATAATGGATGGCAAAAGCTTGGCGATTTCGACTATTACTATGACATCTGGTCCAACATCCACTATGGATATGTTGGCGTTGCCCTCGGTTTTACTGCTGCCGAGCTCGTCAACTCCGCGGGCCTGGCGCAGGCGCTACTCGATTCATACCAAGCCGCAATGGATAAGCGATGGCCGACGATGCAGCACCATCCTGAAAATGGACCTTGGCCCGCGAGCGCCGATGATGTCCCGGACCACATTTCCATCAAGCTCGGTTGCGACCTCTACGCCGATGCCAAACCTCACGAGTTGACGACAGCGACACTGCTTCAATGGGTCGACGGGGTGCCAATACCTTGGGGGACTGGCCGAAATTCGGCGAAAGAGCCGCATACCTGCAACCGCTGAATGAAAAGACCCAATGCCTCGTTTACTTAAGTTATTAGGCTGTATTGTTGGCTTCTTGGTCCTGCTTTGGACCTCCGTGGCGCTTTGGGGAACCTTCTCACCGATGGTGTTGCTTCACTACTCCAAGACGGCGACGGAGCAAATTGGCGTGTTTTTCAATGACAACCATGACACATCGAAATTCGAGATGCGCCCTGGGCAGACCGTGGCCCGCTACACCGCAATGTTCCCTAAACCTGATATGTGGCTGCTACTCACGTTCCCCGGTCAAAGTTCTGATTCGCTCGAAATCACCAAACCATTTAGGCGGATAGACGTCTGTATCGGGCCCGATGCGAAGATTGCAAGGGTAGAAATACGTCATGGGTTTTTTGACCGTTTCAGGGGCCCGAACCCGCCGTGTGAAACGCTGCCTACGCACTGAGTTGTGTACGATGCACTCAGAGCGCGAATCAGACCAAAAATCGGCCGCAACATGCGGCCGTTGTTTCGTCAGCCGGAAGTCGTGCCCCGTTCGGGGCTGGCGCGGGCTACCTTCCCGCCAGCGCGTCCACGACGCGGCTCATCGCCGTCAGCCCCGATTCGAACAGCGATTCCAGGAACGGGCCGGCATGCGGCAGCACGATGGTCAGCACGGTCACGCCAATGATGAGGGTGACGGGAAAGCCCACCGAAAACACGGAAAGCTGCTGGGCGGCGCGGTTCAGGATGCCCATCGCCAGGTTGATGGTCAACAGGGCGCAAATCAGCGGCAGCGCCAGCAGCAGGCCGGAGACGAACACGGTCTTGCCCCATTCCACCACCGTGCCCCAGCCATTCTGGTGCAGCTGGATCATCGCGATGGGCAGCGTGTCAAAGGACCGCACCAGCGCCGCCAGCACCAGCAGGTGCCCGTCCAGCGCCAGAAAGGTCAGCATCGCGACGATGTTGAACAGGCGCGACAGCACGGCGGTGTTCGCGCCCGAGCTGGGATCGAAGAAGGACGCGAACGACAGGCCCATCTGCAGGCCGACGAATTCCCCCGCCGTCTGCACGGCGGCGAACACCAGCCGCATGGTAAAGCCCATGGCGATGCCGATCAGCACCTGCTGCATCACCATCCAGAGGCCGGCATAGGAGCCGGGCGCCACGGGCGGCATGGGGTCCAGTGCGGGGCTGATCGCCACGGCCAGGACGAAGGACAGTCCCACCTTCACCTTGATGGGAATCAGCGACTCGGAAAACAGCGGTGCGGTGCCCACGAGCGCCAGGATACGCACGAACGGCCAGAGGAACTGGCCGATCCAGCCGTTGAGCTGCTCAAGCGTGAAGGCGATCATGGCGGAACGGCCAGGGTCCGGCGGCGGGCGCCGCTCAGGACACCAGCATGGGGATCTGGCCGATGAGCTGCCGGATGTAGTCGACCATCACGCCGATCAGCCAGGGGCCAAGCAGCACCAGCACGCCGCACATGGCCAGCAGCTTCGGAATGAACGACAGCGTCATTTCATTGATCTGCGTGGCGGCCTGGAAAATGCTGATGACCAGGCCCACCACCAGCGTGACGAGCAGGAGGGGACCGGCCATCGCCAGGACGATCTTCATCGCCTGGTAGGTCATGGTCATGACGGTTTCGGCGGTCATGGCGATCTCCTTGCGGCGTTACTGGTAGAAGCTCTGGGCCAGCGAGCCCATGAGCAGGTTCCAGCCGTCGGCCAGCACGAACAGCATCAGCTTGAAGGGCAGCGCCACGGTGACGGGCGGCACCATCATCATGCCCAGCGCCATCAGCACGCTGGCGACCACCAGGTCGATGATGAGGAACGGAATGAAGATGGTGAAGCCGATCTGGAACGCGGTCTTCAGTTCGCTGGTGATGAAGGCGGGCACCAGGATGCGCATGGGCACCTGTGAGGGGTCTTCCAGCGCGGGCTGTTTGGCCAGATTGGCAAAAAGCGACAGGTCGTTCTCGCGCGTCTGGTGCAGCATGAAGGTGCGCAGCGGGGCCGCGGCGCGTTCGACCGCGGCTTCGAACTGGATCGACCCTTCCGACAGCGGCTTGTAGGCGTCGGTGTAGATCTTGTCGAACACCGGGGACATCGTATAGAAGGTCAGGAACAGCGACAGGCCGATCAGGACGTGGTTGGGCGGCGACATGGCCGTGCCCATGGCGCTGCGCAAGAGGCCCAGCACGATGATGATGCGCGTGAAGCCCGTCATCATCAGCAGCGCCGCCGGCAGGAACGACAGCGACGTCATCAGCAGCATGGTCTGCATGCTGAGCGAATACGTCTGCGAACCGTCCGCGCCCGGCGTGGCCGTCAGCGCGGGCAGGGTGGCTTGCGCCACCACCCCGGTCGGGAAGAAGGCCAGCCCCAGGACCGCGGCGGCGGCCAGCATGGGCAGCGCGCGATGGCCGGCGCGGGAGCAAGTCGTGCGGGTGGGCAAACTCATGGGTATCGCTTGAATCGCGCCGGGGCGTGTGGCCCTAGCGGCGCTTGAGGGCCTGGCCCAGCTTGGCCGCAAAGGCGGCCGCGGGCAGAGGCGAACCCTCCGGCAACTGGCCGGCGGGCAGGGTATGCAGGGTGGTGAGCTGGTTCGGGCCGACGCCCACCACCAGCCAGGTGTCTTCGATCTCGACGACGACGACGCTTTGGCGCGGACCGACCGGCAGGCTGGCGACGTGCCGCAGCAGGTTGCCCCCGCCGCGCTGCACCAGTCCGGCGCGTTTCGCCAGCCACGCCGCCACCAGGATGGCGGCCACCACCAGCACGAGGCCGATGATGACGCGCAGCAGGGCAGATTCGGTCATGGCGCCGGACGTCAACGACGGTTGTTCAAGCGGTTGATCCGCTCGGACGGGGTAATGATGTCGGTCAGGCGGATGCCGTACTTTTCTTCGACGACCACGACTTCTCCCTGGGCGATCAGGTAGCCGTTGACGAAGATGTCCATCGGCTCGCCGGCCAGGCCGTCGAGTTCGACCACGGAGCCCTGGCCCAGTTGGAGCAGGTTCTTGATGGTCAGGCGGGTGCGGCCCAGTTCGACCGTCAACTGGACGGGCACGTCCATGATCAGGTCGATATCGGTGCCCTGGCCGGGCGCGGTGCCGGCCAGCGGCTTGAACACGGATTGCGACGCCGATTGCGCGGCGGCCGGTGCCGCGGCGGCCGGGGCCGGGGCAGCGGGCGCAGCGGGTGCTGCGGCGGCCGGCGCGGGTGTGGCAGCCTGTTCGGCCATGGCGGCCGCCCAGTCATCCTGCGGCTTCAGACCGTCGGCTTGCGTGGGCGGGTTGGCGCGGGATTGTTCGGCGAGCGCGTCGGCCCAGTCGTCGGCCGGGGACGAGCCAGTGCCGGGCTCGTTCTTGTCAGTCATGGTCAGAGGCCTCGTTGGGTTCTGTATCGTGGGTAAACAGGTTCTGTACGCGCAGGGCGTATTGGCCGTTGAAAACGCCGTAGCCGCATTCCATCAGCGGCACGCCGTCGACGTGGGCGATGACGGTTTCGGGCACGTCGACCGGAAGGACGTCGCCGACCTTCAGGCTCATCAGTTCGCGGATCGACGAGGGGATGCGGGCGAATTCCGCGACCACGTCGATGTCGGCGCTGCGCACCTGGCGCGAAAGCTGTTGCGACCAGCGCTGATCGACCTCTTCGAGCGTGGTCTCCTGCAGCGGGCGCGTCAGCAGGTCGCGCACCGGCTCGATCATGGAGTAGGGCAGGCAGATGTTCAGGTCGCCGCCGGTCGCGCCGAATTCGATATGGAACGAGGAGACGACCACCACTTCGTTGTTGCCGGTGATGCTGGCGAACTTGGTGTGCATCTCCGAGCGGACGTATTCGAACTCGATCGGATAGACGGGGTCCCAGGACTTGCCGTAGCTTTCCAGGGTCAGGTTGAGCAGGCGCCGGATGATGCGCTGTTCGGTGGTGGTGAAGTCGCGGCCCTCGACGCGCGTGTGGTAGCGGCCATCGCCGCCGAACAGGCTGTCGATGACCAGGAACACCAGGTTCGGGTCATACGTGAAGAGCGCCGTGCCGCGCAGCGGCTTCATCTGAATCATGTTCAGATTGCTGGGAACCGGCAGGTTGCGCTCGAAGTCCGCGTACTTCTGGATCTTGATCGAGCCGACGGTGATGTCGGCGCTGCGGCGCATGAAGTTCAGCAACACGTTGCGCATGTTGCGCGCAAACCGTTCGTTGATGAGCTCCAGCGTCTGCATGCGGCGCCGGACGACGCGCTCGGGCGAGCTCAGGTCGTAGGCGCGCGCGCCGGCGTTCTGGCCCTCGGATTCCTTCTTGCTATCGCTCTCGCCGGTGACGCCGGCCAGCAGCGCATCGACTTCGTCCTGCGAAAGAAACGCCTCGTAGGCCATGCTTATTGCACCACGAACGCCGTGAACAGCACGTCGGTGACGTACTGGCCGTCAGGCAGGGGCGAGAAGGGGCGGTTCACGGCCTGCTTGATGGCCGCGACCATGTCGTTCTTGCCCTGTTGCGTCTGCACGGCGGTGGGCGACTGCGACGACAGCACCATCAGGATGCGGCTGCGCACTTCGGGCATGTACTTTTCCAGGCGCGTGCGGGTCTGTTCGTCGCTCACGCGCAGGGTCAGGCCGACGTGCATGATGCGCTCGGTCTCCGCGTTCTGCAGCGTGACCGTGAAGGCTTCGATCGGCACGAAGATCGGGGCGGGCACGGCGATGGGAGTGGCGGACGGCGCGACGAAGGTCGTCGGCGTGGCCTGGGGGCCTTGTCCGGCTTGGCCGGCCTGGCCCGGCTGCACGGGTTGGCCGGCGGGCGCCTGGCCCACGCCGAGCTGCACCGGCGCGCCGCCTTGCGGCTGCTGCATGCGCTGGGTGATGAACCAGGTCGCGCCCGCGCTGGCAGCCGCAACGATCAGCAGCACCAGGATCGCCAGCAGCGGGCGAAGGATGCGGCCGATGCCGCCGGAAGTCGACGCGCCGCGCGCCGGTGCGGGAATGGGTTTGATTGTCGCCATCTGGATTTCGATGCGTGTTTGCCGCTGGTGAAAACGGATTCTTAGTGGATGAAAGCATTCTGCCCGAAATCCCGCCTCGGCTTGGAGGCGAAAAACAGGGCGAAAGCCGCGTATCTCAAGCTATTGCTGCACTGCCCGCAGCCGTTGCTGGCGGCGGGCAGCTGAATCACTACGCGAACGTGTCGACCAGCGCGTTGGCGTTGCGCGCCACCGTCACCGCGGGCTGCGCGGCATCGGCCGCGCCGTCCGCCACGGCGGCACCGCCGCCTTGCTGACGCTGCGATCCGTTGCCGTTCTGCTGCGCGAATTCCTGCTGCGCGGCCTGTTCGCCGACGCTCGTCTGGCCCAAGGAGATGCCGGCCTGCGCAAGCGCCTGCTGCAACTGCGGAAGCGCGACTTCGATCGCCTGGCGCACCGAGGCATGCGCGGACACGAACGAGGCGCTGGCCACGCCATCGGCCAGGTTCAGGCTGACGCGCAGCGGGCCGAGGTCGGGCGGATCCAGCCGCAATTCGGCGGTCTGCATGCCTTGGCGCGCGTTGGTGCTCATCATGACCATCTGTTGGCCCAGCTCGGTGCCCCAGTGGGTGGCGCCGACCGGGGTGGCCACCTGCAGCACGACCGGCACGACAGGCTGCGAGACCGCGGCCTGGTTGACGATGGGCGCGGCCTGGCGCTGCGTGGCGGCGGCCAGGGCGTGGGCAAGCGCATCCTGCGGGCTGGCGCCATGCTGGGGCGCCTGGAACTGCGGCGTGGAGGCGGCCAGCAGCGCCGGCTGATCTTCGTCGGCCACGTGGGCGGGCAAGGCGGTTGCCGTTTCGGCCGTTTCGGGACGCGCCTCGCGCGCCACGCGCGGCAGCGGCAGGTCCGGCGTGGCGGGCTTCGCGTCGAGCTTGGCCGTGGCCTTGGGGTCGACGGGCGCCTGCGCGACCGGGGCGGAACCCGGCTTGACGGCGGCGGTGACGACCGGCAGCGCGGCTTCGGCATCGCGGGCGAGCTGCGCGGCGGCGGCCTGCGCCTGGCCGGCCGTCGCGACGACGGGCGCCTGGGAGGCTTGGGCGGTCTGCGGCGCCAGGGTGTCGGCGGCGTTGAGCGCGGCCTTCAGCACGGCGGCGCCCTGGCTCATGGCGGTGGCCGCGGCGGCGGCGTTGCCGCGGGCGAGCTGCACCTGCTCGGCGGCCTGCGTGGCGATTTCCAATGCCTGTTGCGGCAGGTCGGCCGGCGCGATGGGTTGCTGCGCGGCGACGGCGAGGGCGCCGGCTTCAGCCTGCGCGGCCGTCTGCACCGCGGCGTCGATGGCGCCCGCCGCGGCGCTTTCCGCCGTGCTGGCCGGGTCGCCGGCGTTCGGATCCTTGGATGGCGTCTTGCCGTCAGTCTTGGCGGGACGGGCGTCGGCGGCCTGGTTCGGCCGCTGCTGCGCGGGACGTTGCTGGGCCAGCACGTCCGAGAAGGAAGGGCCTTTCTTTTCCGGCGGCGCGGATTTGGCGCCAAGCGCATCGGCGACCGACGACGGCGCGGCCGGCGTGATCGAAGGCAAGGGCAGGGGAGCGGTCATCTTGGGCTTCCTGTGAGGTATTGCTTAATGCATGCCGCCGGCCTGGCGCTGGACCAGGCGGGCGGAGTATTCGTCGCTGGCGCGCTGTTCGCGGCGCGATTCCAAGACGGCCTGGGCGCGCTGTTCGCGCTGCGCCAGGGCGTCATAGGAGTTGAGCTTGCGCTTTTCCTGCTGCCAGTAGAGCCGTCCCTTGGACAGGTTCTCGTCCGCCTGGCGCAGCACGCCTTGCTGCTGGCCGATCGCGTCGTCCAGGGTGCCGATGAAGCGCTGGTAGTTGTGGCAATCGCTCGCCGCCATGCCGCTGGTCATTGCCTGCTGCAGGCGCTCCAGATAGTCCTGGCGGTAGTCGTGCAGCATGACCAGCTGGCGTTCCGCATTGCTGCGTTCGGCGGTCAACCGGCCCAGCAGGCGCGCGGCTTCATCCGTGCTCTCCTTGGCCAGGTTGATCAGCATGTCCAGGGGCAATTGGCTAGGCATAGGTGTCCCGTATTTCGAAACTGGCTCGCAACTGGTTGACGGCGTCTTCATAGCCGACGTTCTCGCCGATATCCTGCTGCAGGAAGGCTTCCAGACGGGGATAGCGCGCGATGGCGTCATCCAGTTGCGGGTCGTTGCCGGCGGCGTACGCGCCCACGGCGATGAGGTCCCGGTTGCGCTGGTAGCGCGACAGGGTCTGCTTGAAGCGGCGCACGATCGAAAACTGTTGCGGCGTGATGAGCGAGGTCATCGCCCGCGAGATCGAGGCTTCGATGTCGATGGCGGGGTAATGACCGGATTCGGCCAGGTGGCGCGACAACACCACGTGTCCGTCAAGGATCGCGCGCGCCGAATCGGCGATGGGGTCCTGCTGGTCGTCGCCTTCAGCCAGCACGGTGTAGAACGCCGTGATGGAGCCGGCCTTGCCGGACGGGCCGGGCGCGCCCATGCCCGCGCGTTCCACCAGGGTGGGCAGCTTGGCGAAGACAGACGGCGGATAGCCCTTGGTCGCGGGCGGTTCGCCGATGGCCAGCGCGATCTCCCGTTGCGCCATGGCGTAGCGGGTCAGCGAATCCATGATGAGCAGCACGTCCAGGCCCTGGTCGCGGAAGTGCTCCGCGAGGCGCGTGGCGTAGGCGGCGCCCTGCAGGCGCAGCAGCGCCGAGACGTCGGCGGGTGCGGCTACGACCACGGAGCGCGCAAGGCCCTCGGGGCCCAGGTTGTGCTCGATAAATTCCTTGACTTCGCGGCCCCGCTCGCCGATCAGGCCCACGACGATCACGTCGGCCTTGGTGTAGCGGGCCATCATCCCCAGCAGCACGGACTTGCCGACGCCGGAACCTGCGAACAGGCCCATGCGCTGGCCGCGCCCGACCGTCAAGAGGCCGTTGATGGCGCGCACGCCGGTGTCCAGCACCGTGTCGATGGGCGCGCGAGACAGCGGGTTGATGGGTTGGGCCGACAGGGGCGCGAGTTCGGCGCCCGTCAGCGGGCCCAGTCCGTCCAGCGGGCGGCCGGCGCCGTCGAGCACGCGGCCCAGCAGCGCGTTGCCGACCGGCAGGTGGCGGCCCAGCTGGGGCTTGGCATTGCCGTTGAGTTCGGCCTTGCGCGGCAGCGGAATCTGGCGCTGCACGGGCGGTTCGCCCGGCACTACGCGCGCGCCCGGCGGCAGGCCGGAAATGTCGGCCTGCGGCATCAGGTACAGGGTGTGGCCGTCAAAGCCCACGACTTCGGCGTCGGCCCAGTGGTCATGGCCGCGCGCGATTTCGATGCGGGCGGCGGCGCCCACGGGCAGGCGCAGTCCGGTCGCGTGCAGCACCAGGCCGGTGGCCCGCGTGATCTTGCCGCTGACCAGCCAGGGATCGGTGGAGGCGGCGCGGATCGAGCCGATCTGGAGCTGTGTCTGCCAGCGGTCCAGGACCGGCGCGGCAGCAACTGGGGCCGGGGCGCCCGCCAGGGGCGCGCCGGCCTGGCCAGGCTGCGCGGAGACCGGATTGGCGCTCACACCGGTTCCTCCCAGGATGCGTTGCGGCCCAGCGACGCGGCCACGCGGCGCCAGCGGGTCTGCAGGGTGGCGTCGATGTCGCCGAAGGGCGTCTCGGCGCGGCAGCCGCCGCGCGAGATGGATTCATCGGCCAGCACGCGCCAATGGCCTTCCTTGAGCTCGTCGGCCAGGTGCAGGCGGATCAGTTCGATGTCGTCGGGATTGGCCCACAGCCGCATCTGGCCGCCGGCGGTGGGATTGATGTGCAGCACGTCGCGCACGGCGCTCACGACCGTTTCGGGCTGTTCGGCCAGGGTGGTGCGCACCACCTGCTGCGCGATATCCAGCGCCAGCGTCAGCAGGCTCTGGCCCATCTTTTCTTCCAGCGCGCCGATCGACTCGGCGCAGGCCTGCACCAAGGCGTGCAGGCGCTGCGCTTCGGCGGCGGCCTGCTCGCGGCCCTGGGCCAGGCCTTCCGCATAGCCGGCCTCGCGGCCGGCGGCCAGGCCCGCCTCGTAGCCGGCCTGCTGGCCCGCTTCGTGGCCCGCGGCATGGCCGCGCGCCAAGCCTTCTTCGTGTCCTTCCGCGATGGCCTGGGCGCGAAGCTGCGCCATCACCACGGCGGGATCGGGCCCCGGATCGGGTTCCGGTTCGGGCTCGACTTCGACGGGCGCCGGCTCGTCGAACGACAGCATCTGCCAGCGCCGCCAGGCGGCGCTGCGCGAGATGAGCGTCGTCGCGCCGTTGTCCGCTTCAGACATACGCGTCGTCTCCGGAATTGCCCAGCACGATCTGGCCGCTTTCGGCCAGGCGGCGGGCGATCTGGAGGATCTTCTTCTGTTCCGTCTCGACCTTCGACATGCGGATCGGCCCCTGGGCTTCCAGGTCCTCGCGCAGCATTTCGGCAGCGCGGCTGGACATGTTGCGCAGGAACTTGGCGCGCAGCTCTTCCTGGGCGCCCTTGAGCGCGACCATGAGCGTGTCGTTGTCGATTTCCTTGAGGATGAGCTGGATGGCGCGGTCCTCGACGTCGAGCAGGTTGTCGAAGACGAACATCTCGTCGATGATCTTCTGCGCCAGGTCGTTGTCGCGTTCGCGCAGGCTGGCGACCACGGTCTCTTCCTGCGTCGAATTCATCATGTTCAGGATCTCGGCCGCGGTGCGCACGCCGCCCATCTTGCTGCGCTTGGCGCCCTGGCCGGCCAGCACGGAATTGAGCACTTCGGTCAGTTCCGACAGCGCCGCGGGCTGCACGCCGCCAAAGGTGGCGATGCGCAGCATCACGTCGTTGCGCAGGCGGTCCGTCAGCAGGGCCAGCACGCCAGCCGCGCGGTCGCGCTCCAGGTGGACCAGGATGGTTGCGATGATCTGCGGGTGTTCGTCGCCGATCAGCTCGGCCACGGTGTTCGGGTCCAGCCAGTTCAGCGCGTCGATGCCGCTGCCGCCGTCGCCGGCTTCCAGGATGTCCTCGATCAGGCCGGCGGCGCGGTCGCTGCCCAGGGCCTTGGTCAGCACGCTGCGGATGTAGTCGTCCGAGCCCAGCGTCACGGCCATGAACTGGTCGGCTTCCTGGCGGAACTCTTCCAGCACGACGGCGACGTCGTTGCGCGTGACCTGCTTCAGGCTCGCCATCGCGGCGCCGACCTGCTGGACCTCACGGGCGCTGAGGTACTTGAAGACCTCGGCCGCGGCGTCTTCGCCCAGCGACATCATCAGGACGGCGCTGCGCGTCATGCCGTCCATGGGGAGGGAATCATTTTTCATCTTTGCTCATCCAGGTGCGCAGGACCATCGCGACGGCGCGCGGATCCTTGTTGGCCATGGTGCGGGCGCGCTCCAGGTTGTCCTGGTAGCGGTCCGTTTCCTTGGCGCGGGCCAGGTCCTGGGCCTCGCGGGCGGCTTCGGCGCGCTCGGCTTCGGCCTGTTCAGGATCCACCGGCGGGTACAGGTATTCGGTCACCGTGCGGCGCAGCTTGCGATACAGCCACAGCGCCAGGACACCGCCGACCAGCCACGCCAGGATCGTCTTGAACAGCGAGATCATTTCCGGATCGCGCCACATCGGCAGCGGCGGAGGACCGTCGTTGAACTGGCTGTTGACCAGGTTGAGCGAGTCGCCGCGGGTCTCGGAATAGCCCATGGCTTCGCGCACCAGGTTGGTGAGCTTGCTCAGTTCTTCGGGCGGCAGGGCCTGCGGCTCGCCGTCCTTGTCGCGCACGTAATTCACCACGACGGCGACCGACATGCGCTTGAGGTTGCCCACCGGCTGCTTGATGTGGCTGATGGTGCGGTCGACTTCGTAGTTGGTGGTGGCGTCGCGGCGTTCGTTCAGGTTGCCCGTGGCGGCCTGGGTGCCGGTCTGCTGCTGTTGTTGCTGTTGCGCGTTGGCCGGCTGCTGCGGCTGGCCGGGGCGGGGCGGCTGTTGCTGCGGCGGATTGGCGATGGGCGCCTGCGCTTCGGCGGGCGCCTGGTTCGACAGCGCGCCGGGCACGCCCTGGGCGGGACCGACGCCGCGCTGTGTCGAATCGCTGGTCTGCTGGCTGCGCACGGCGGCCTGGCCGGGTTCCTGGTTGGGACGGTAGACCTCGGACGTCTCTTCGCGGCGGGCGAAGTCGACGTCGGCGGTGGCCTGGGCGTGGACGTTGCCGGGGCCGACCAGGGGATTGAGGATGGTGAGGATGCGTTCGACGGTGCGCTGTTCGATTTCGCGCACGAAGCGGAGCTGGTCGGCGTCCATGCCGCGGCCTTCGCCCAGCGGGGCGGACAGCAGGCGGCCGTTCTGGTCGACGATGGACACGCTTTCGGCGGTCAGTTCGGGCACGCTGGAGGCGACCAGCCAGGAAATCGCGGAAACCTGCGCGTCGCTCAGGCTGCGGCCGGGATACAGGTTCAGCAGCACCGAGGCGGTGGGCGCCTGGCGTTCGCGCACGAACAGCGACTGGCGCGGCATGGCCAGATGGACGCGCGCATGCTGCACCGTGTTCATCGCTTCGATCGACCGAGCCAGCTCACCCTCCAGACCGCGCTGGTAGTTGATCTGTTCGGCGAACTGGCTGGCGCCGAAGCGGGCGTTGTCCATCAGCTCGAAGCCGACGGAGCCGCCGCGCGGCAGGCCTTGCGAGGCGAGCTGCAACCGGGCGTCGTAGACGCGGTCGGCGGGCACGAGCAGCGCGGTGCCGGTTTCGTTGTAGCGGTAGGGCACGTTCATCGTGCCCAGAGCCGTCACGATGGCGCCGCCATCGCGGTCGTCCAGGTTGGAGAACAGGACCTTGTACTGGGGTTCGCTGCTCCACATGGCCACGGCGACGATCACAGCGACCAGGGCGGCGGCGGCGCCGATCAGGATGGGCTTGGGAAGCGCGCGGACCCGTTCCAGCACGGGGAACTTGGCCAGAAGCGACGAGCTCAGGGTAGCCTGCTGATTCATTGACGGCTCCCGCTGGCTTCGCGGAGCAAGGAAAATGACTTCATGTCTGGGTAGGGCCGATTACACATGCAACGTGCTTCTGGTCTGGGGAGAGCGTGGATTATTGCCCCTGAGACAGCAATCCCAATCGATGAAAACAGCCGTTTTTTGGCGTTACTTAAGCCCTATGTCGATGACGGGACGCAAAGCGGGGCCACATCCGCGGGAAGGGATGCGGCCATTCATCGAAATGTCGGGTTTTTTGGCGGTTCTTGTCCGCTATGGACTGGCGCGGCAGGGGTTACGCTGCGAAGGCAATTTGGCGTAATCCCTCACCAGCAAGGAAAAGGTAATGGCTGTATCAGGCTTGTCCGGCATCGAAGGCATGCTCCAGCAGATGCGCTCGGTCGTGAGCAAGGCGGAAACCGGCAATCTGGCCGCGGGCGAAGCCGTGGCCCAGCCCGATGGGTTCGCCGCGGAACTGCAGCGCTCCATCCGCCGCGTGACGGCCGCGCAGAACGCCGCCAGCAATCAGGCCAAGGCCTTCGAGCTGGGCGCTCCCGATATTTCGTTGAATGACGTCATGATCGACATGCAGAAGGCCAGCATCGGCTTCCAGACCGCGGTCCAGGTGCGCAACAAGCTGGTTGCGGCCTACAAGGAAGTGTCCTCGATGGCCGTCTGAGGCCGCGAAGCGGTTCCTGGGACGTCCCGCGGGCAGGCGCAGCGCCTGCCCGGCAGTTCAATAGCGCCTCTTCGCAGGCGCTGTTTTCACTGGTGCCGCTGGTGGGTCTTGCTGGTTCGTCACGCTGGTCGGATCAGTTGCGCTGCGCGCTTTTTTCCAGGCGCCACACGACCTGCTGCAGCCAGTTTTCCTGGCGTGCATTCAGATTCATGAACAAGGCGCCCACATGGCTGACCGGCGGCTCGCCGGTGAGCGACACGTGCTTGGGCGCTTCGCCATCGACGCTTTCGGACGCGGCCATGGGCTGGCCGGACACCGGATAGACGTTGCGCACTTCCAGGTCGGCGCTGAGCTTGCCCAATTCGCCGAAGTCCAGTTCCACGTCTTCCATGATCGCGCCGCGCGCGGGCAGCTCGCCCACCGCCAGGCCCACGCGCAGCCCCACGCCATCCACGGAGATGTCGCGCACGGTGAATCCGACCGGCTTGTCCGCCGGCGCCGGCTGCCAGGTGGCCAGGCAGCGGTTGGCGCTTGAGATCATCGAGGCGCGGAACATCTTGCGCCGCTGGATGCGGGCAAGATGGTCGGGAAAGGGAGACATCAGGGCCGCGCTGCCGTCATCGAAGTGGATGATCTCGGGGCGCTGCACGCGAAAGCGGATCTGCACGCCGCCGTAGGCGGTGGCATTGAAATGGAAGGTCGTGCCGCTGAGCAGTCCCATGCTGTCGGACTGTTCGAAGTCGGCGCCATCGTAGTCGCGCGGCCGCCAGAAGAACTGGCGCGTCTGCTTGTCGGCGCCCAGGATCAGCACGGCGATCTCGCGGTCGGCGGCGTCGCGCACCAGGATGTGGCTGTCGGGGTGCGTCAGCTCAAAGAGGGCTGAGCGCATGTCTTCCGGCCGGGTCAGCAGGAATTCCGGGTCGGCGGCATCCAACACGTTGTTAGTCCTTAGGGTGAGATTTCGGGCCGCGCGGCGTCGGGGATTTCGCGCGATTCCAGACGGTACAGCCACGCGAGCAATTCTGCCACCGCGACGTAGAGTTGGGGAGGAATATGCGCGTCCAGGTCCACCTGCATGAGCAAGCCCACCAGTTCGCGCGATTCGTGCACGTACAACCCGTTTTCCTCGGCCGCGCGCACGATCGTGTCCGCAAGCTGGCCGTAGCCCTTGGCGACGACGCGCGGCGCGCCGTCGCTTTCGTCATAGGAGATGGCGACCGCCGCGTTGCGGTTGGCGTTGGGGCCGGCGTCCGCGGGGAGGGTGGGAGTGCTCATCAGAAATCGGTCGGAATGACGGGACGCGGTTCCACCACGCTCACGGTCAGATTGCTCAGGGTCAGGCCGGCGGCCAGGAGGCGCGAGCGTAGCATGTCCGAGGCGTCATTGATCTCGCCCGCGCTGTGCGGGGCGATCAGCTGCAGCACGATCTGGTCGCCCGCCAGGTTCAGCCGGGCGTCCACCAGCCCCAGGCGCGGCAGGTCCAGCTTCACGCGGGTCGCCCAGGTGGGGACGGCCGATTCGCGGTCGGCGCCGTAGGGATCGCGTTCCACTTCCCATTCCATCGGCGTGCCGGGCCAGGCTTCGCCCTGCCAGGCGAGGGTCTGGTTGGCCAGGACATCGAGCTGCTGACGGACCAGCACGGTGAGGTCCTGGTGGATGCCGCTCACGGGCGCGCCGGGCGTGGACGATGTCGAGGTGCCTACCGGCGCGGGCGCGTCGGCGCCCGCGCCGGACCGGCCGGCGCTCGCGGTGTCGCCGCGGCCGCGCGGCTGAGAACTGGCGTGCGCGGCGGATTCGCGCGTCAGCCGGGCCTGCGGCTCGTTCTGCAGCGAGGCGGGATTCTTGCGGCCAAAGACCATGTCGGTCAGGTGCGATTCGTAGAACAGGCCGCTGGTTTGGAGGGCGGTGCGCAAGGCCTGTCCCAGCGCACGCGCGGACGGGCCGCCTGTGGCGAGCGAGGCGTGGGACGCGCCTTCGGGGCCTTTCGCGCCGCCCGCCTGCCCACCGGGGTGCGTGGCCGGCCGGGCCGTCGCGGCATCGGCGGCCGCGCCGGCGGCAGGCGTCGCCGCAGGCAGGGGCGCGGAAGCAGAAGGCGGAGCCGCCGGGGCCGCCGGGGCAGGCGCGGGCTGGCCGGGTTGTAGTCCGGCTTGTAGTCCGGCTTGTCCCGCCTGCGCGGGCTGGCCGGGCTGGGCAGGGGCCGGCTGGCCGTTACCGGCGCCGCCCGCCTGGCCGGGCTGCGTCCCGCCCTGCGCGTCGGCGCTCCAGAGCGGCGCGCGCCCTTGCACGGGCGGCGCGGCTTCGGGGAACTGGGCGAGCAGGGCCAGGATGGTGCGGGCGGTCGTGCCCAGCGTGGTCGGCGCCGAGGCGGTGGTGTCGCTGCTGGTGACCAGGCCGCGCGCGGCCAGCGCCAGCGCGGCGGCGGTTTTGGGGTCGACAACAGTATTCTGGCGGTCGCCTCGGGCGCCGCCAGTCTGTATGCCTTGCCGGGGGTCGCGGGCCGAGCCGTCCGAGGGCCCGGCTTTCTCCGGGCTGCCGGGCTGGCTGACCGCGTCGGGCCGCGCGCCCGATACCTGGTTGGCGCTCGCGGCGGACATCGTCGTGCCAAGCACGGCGTCCAGCCGCTGCACCAGGACGTTGCCAAGCGCGGCGGGGCCGATGCTCATTCTTCAGGAGCCTGGTTGCCGTAGGTGGACAGCAGCGTCTGCTGGCGCTTCATGCGTCCCAGCAGTTCGCCCAGCCGGGCCAGTTGCGGCAGCGCCAGGTCGCGCGTCATCGCGTCGTTTTCCAGGATGCGCACGAGCAGGTCGTACTTCATGCTGCGGCCGGCTTCGTCCAGCGGACTGGTCGACTCGGCATGGCGCAGGCGCTCGACCTGTTCGCAATACTGCTGACCGTGCACGAGCGCGGTGTCCCAGTCGCCGGCCTGGGCGGCGGTCAACATCTCGCCCGTGGAAATGGCGATGTCCTGATAGTGTTCCAGGATGGCGGAGTACTGGGTGAGGGACGTCATAGAAATCTCGGGCGTTCGATGGCTGTCTGAATTCGTTGTGGGGGCCATCAAAGCTGTGCGCCCGGGGCAGGCCGATCGATGGATGTCTGCCAGGCTTCGGCCAGGTCCGCCAGCAGGCGGTCGGCGATGTCGAGCTGCTCGACGTCCGCTTTCAGGTTAGCCATGAGCAGGGTGCGGACGATGTAATCGTAGAGCCGGCTCAGGTTGGCGGCGATGTCGCCGCCTGCTTCCATGTTCAGGCCCATCTTCAGGCCTTCGTCGACGATCTTGATCGCCTTGGTGATGGCCGTGCCGCGTTCGGCCACACGGCCTTCCTGCAGATGCAGCCGCGCCTGGCCGATTGCCGCGCGCGCACCCTGGTAGAGCAGGGTGATCAGCCTTTCCGGCGTGGCGCTCATCACTTGCGTTTCCAGGCCGATATCGGCGTAGGAGCGGACGGAGTATGAGCCTGTGGGGCGGCGCGCGGCGTACGTCATTTAATGCATCTTCTCGGTTATCAACTCGTCGACTTGTTCATCGCGGCGAACTGCTGGGTCAGGTAGCTTGCCGTGACCGACTGCTGCGAAACGAACTTGTCCAACTGGACGAACTGGGCGCGCATGAGCTCGAGCGAGGCTTCGCCGGCGGCCTTGGCGCGGGTGTACTGGGCCTTCACGTTCTCGATCGACTTGGCAAGGCCGTCGGTCTTGGTCTTGATCGAGCCGGTGTCGCTGAGGATGTCTTTGGTGGCCTTTTCGAAGTTGGCGGCCAGTCCGTTCTCGCCGGTCAGCAGGCGCGAGACGTCCGCGCCGTTGGAGGCCAGCGCCTTGTCCAGCTTGGACTGGTCCAGCGTCAACTGGCGCGTCTGCGGGTTGGTCGTGATGCCCAGGTCGGCCAGCGACCGCAGCGAGCCTTCACCCGACAGGACTTGCAGCGCGCTGGCCATCGAGGACTGGATGGCGCGCGTCGTGCCGTCGCCGGTCAGCGGCTGGTTGGTGGCGGCCGTGGCGTCGAAGGCGGTCAGGTTCTTGATCGTCGTCTGCAGCGTGTTGTAGGCGGTCACGAAGCTCTGGATGGCCTTGCTGGCCACCGAGGGATCGCTTTCCAGCTTCAGCGTGATCGGCTTGCCGGCTTCCGTCGTGGTCGACAGGTTCAGCGTGACGCCGTCGATGGCGGTCGAAATATTGTTGGAGCCGCTCTTGACCGTGATGCCGTTGATGTCGATCTCGGCGTCGACGGCGGCGGTGGCCGTCATCTTGGTGCTGGTGTCGCCCGCATCCGTGTTGTAGTTCAGGACGTCCTTGAGGGACTGGTCGCCCGTCACGGTGATGGACTTCACCGAGGCCTGCACGCCGGTGTCCTTGGCGCTCAGCATCAGGTAGCTCTTGCCGTCGCCGTCGGTGATGACGGTGGCGCGCACGCCCAGCGTGTCGTCGGCGTTGACCGCCTTGACGATGCCGTTCAGCGAGGTGTCGTCCTTCAGGTCGACGGTCTTCTTGGTGCCATCGGCCAGTTCGATTTCAAACGAGCCGGTGGTGCCATTGGAGGCCTTGCGATCCGCCACGGCTCCCGATTGCAGGGTCTGGGAAGTGGCGACCGTCGTCACATTGATCGTGTACTGGCCGGCCACGGCGCCTTCGGCGGCCACGGTCGCGGTCAGGGCTTCACCGCCGGTCACGCTGCCTTTCACGGCGCCCAGCGTCTCGGCCTTGCCCAGCACGGCGGCGGCCTTCTGCACGGCTTCCACGGCGCTCTTCAGTTGGCCGTATGCCGTAACACGGGTTTCGTAGCTGGTCTGCCGTACGGTGTACAGCTCCAGCTTCTTTTCCTCGGCAGCTTCCAGCTTCGTGAGGATGTCCTCCAGGGGCAAGCCTGAAGTCGAACCGAGGTTAGTGATGGTGGCCATGTGAAATTCCTTCCTAGCGATGCAATTCTGACAAAAATGGGGTTCCGGCTATCGGCCGGGCAAAGGCATAAGGCGGGCCTAATTCGAGGCTTCTTTCAACGCCGGCCCGCCAGACATGGGGGCGAACCGTGTTTCAGGTGCCGGATCATGCAGAGGTCTTAATGCCATTTCCCTGCATGTTCACGATCATTTTGGCGATTTTGAGCACCGCTTCGCTGGGGATGGTGCGAATGACGTCCCCGGACTCCGCGTCGATCACCGACACGACCACCTGATGCACATTGGGGTCGATTTCGAACTGAAGCTGCGTCGACCAGGCCTTCATCTGTTCGTTGATCTCGTCCAGCGCCTTGTCGAGCGGCAGCTTCTGCGCTTTCGACTGGTCCGACGTCGCGCTGTCGGAAGCGCCGCTATTGGTGCTGGCGGGGGCGGGGGTGGCGGTTGCTGCGGGGTCCGGCGTGGCGATCGCGGTCGAAACCGGTAACGACGCGAAGGCTGCGGGGGCTAACGGGGTTACGGCCATGATCACTCCAACGGCGGGGGCGTCTGGGAGGAACGCGCTGATTTCAGGAAATTCTCAGTTACCATAACGACACCCTCGCAGGGAACTTTAGCCCCGCGCAAACAGGTGGTTCACGTGCTAATGGTCTGGATCGGGCAATGAGTGTCAAGACGGCGTTGCGAGTTATCGAAATCATCGAAACCTACGCCCGCGAGAAACGCGCGCTGCCCCTGTCGGAACTGGCCCGCCTGCTGGACGTGCCCGTCTCCAGTTGCCTGGCGCTCATCCGCACGCTGACCGGCCTGGGCTATCTCTATGAGACGGGGCGGCGCCAGGGCTATTACCCGACCGGCCGCCTGCTCGCCATGGCCCAGCGCATCGCGCGGGCCGACCCGGTCCTGGACCGGGTCTATCCCAGCCTCACCGAATTAAGGGAAGCCACGCGCGAAACCATCGTGTTCGCCAAGCTGTCGCCGGACGGCCGCGTCGTGTACCTGGATGTGCTGGATTCGCCACATACGATCCGTTATGCCCCCGTTGCCGGCGAGTTCAAGGACGTACACGCCAATTCGCTGGGAAAGGCGCTGCTTTCGCTGCTGGACCCGTCCGCGCGGGACGCCATGCTCGCGGCCTTGCCCATGACGCGCTACAACGAGCGCACGCTCGTCACGCGCGACGCGTTGCTGGCCGATATCGAGGCGTCGCGGCAGCGGGGCTGGTTCATGAACAGCGGCGAGTCGATCGCGGACGTGGGCGCGATCGCCTGGCCGGTCACGCTGTCGGGCGAGCACTACGCCATTTCGGTGGGCGGCCCCATCTACCGCATCGAGCCGGAGCAGGAGACCTATGCCCGCATTCTGCGGGCGGCCTGCACGGGGCTGGAACAGCAGGCCTGATCCGTCCCTGGCGCGTCGGGCCGCAGCCCGCCGCCCGGTTACGGTTTCTCAGGCAGTGCCTATTTATGTAGTGTGTAGTGTCAGTAAGACTTGGGCAGGCCCAGCACCTTTTCCGCGATGAAGCACATGATGAGCTGCGGGCTCACCGGCGCGATGCGCGGGATGAAGCTCTCGCGCAGCAGCCGCTCCACGTGGTACTCCTTGGCGTACCCCATGCCGCCCAGCGTCATCACCGCCGTCTGGCAGGCGTTGTAGCCGGCCTCGGCCGCCAGGTACTTCGCGGCGTTCGCGGCAGGGCCGCAGGGTTTGCCGGCGTCATACAGGCTGGCCGCCTTGAACACCATCAGGTCCGCGGCCTCCAGTTGCATCCAGGCCTGGGCCAGGGGATGCTGGATGCCCTGGTTCTGGCCGATGGGGCGCCCGAAGACCGTCCGCTCGCCGGCGTACTTGACGGCCCGGTCCAGCGCCGCGCGGCCGATGCCCACCGCCTCGGCCGCGATCAGGATGCGCTCGGGATTCAGGCCGTGCAGGATGTATTCGAAACCGCGGCCTTCCTCGCCGATGCGGTCGGCCACCGGAATCCGCAGGCCGTCGATGAACAGCATGTTCGAGTCCACGGCCTTGCGGCCCATTTTCTCGATCTCGCGGACTTCGATCTTGTCGCGGTCCAGATCGGTATAGAAAAGCGACAGGCCCTGCGTGGGCTTTTCCACGTCGGACAGCGGCGTGGTGCGAGCCAGCAGCAGCATCTTGCTGGCCACCTGCGCCGTGGAGATCCAGATCTTGCGGCCATGCACGATGTATTCGTCGCCCTGGCGCACGGCCCGGGTGCTCAGCTTGGTCGTGTCCAGCCCCGCGTCGGGCTCGGTGACCGCGAAGCAGGCCTTTTCGCGGCCGGCGATCAGCGGTTCCAGCCAGCGTCCGCGCTGTTCGTCGGTGCCGAACACCACCACCGGATTGAGCCCGAAGATGTTCATGTGGACGGCCGAGGCGCCGGCAAAGCCGGCTCCCGAGGCGGAGATGGTCTGCATCATCAGCGCGGCCTCGGTCATGCCCAGGCCGGCGCCGCCGTATTCCTGCGGCATCGCGATTCCCAGCCATCCGTCGCGCGCCAGGTCGGCGTGCAGGGCGTGCGGAAAGCCGCCGTCGCGATCGCGTTCCAGCCAATATTCGTCGGGATAGCGCTCGCAGATGCGGGAGACGGCGTCGCGCAGCGCCAGTTGCTCGGAGGTGAACTCAAAATCCATCGTTGTTTCCGTCCTGGGTAATGCCACGCGCGAGCATGGCGTCGATCTGTTCCGGCCCAAAGCCCGCCTCGGCCAGCACCTCGCGGCTGTGCTGACCCAGCCGCGGGGCGGGGCGGCGTATGGAGGTCGGTGTGCCCGCGTAGCGCCCGAGCGGGGCGGTGGTGCGGATGCGGCCCTCCGAGGGGTGGTCCATTTCGTGGATGAAGCCCGTGGCGGCCAGATGTTCGTCCTGCAGCAGGCCGTCGATGGTGTAGAGCTGCGAGGCGGGAATGTCCGCCCGCGCCAGGGCGTCCAGCCAGTCCTGGCTGGGCCGCGTGGCGATCACTTCGGCCACGAAGGCGTAGACCTCGCTGATGTGCGCGGCGCGCGCGCCATGGGTGCAGAAGCGCGGGTCCCGCGACAGTTCGGGCCGGCCGATCAGGTCGAAGAAATTGCGCCAGTGCTTGTCGTTGTAGATCAGCAGGCAGATGTAGCCGTCGGCGGTGGCGTACGGCCGGCGGTGCGGCGCCAGCAGGCGCGCGTAGCCGGTGGGCCCCATCGGCGGCTCGAAGGTCGCGCCGCCCAGGTGATCGCCCAGGACCAGGTGCGCCATGCCCTCGAACATGGGAATCTCCACCTGCTGTCCTCGTCCCAGCGTCCGCGCGCTCAGCACGGCGGACACCAGCGCGATGCCCACGTGCAGCCCGACGGCCCGGTCGGCCAGGGTCAGGGGGGCATAGCGCGGCACGTCGCCGCTCTGCTGCGCCGACAGGGCGGCGATGCCGGTCTGGCCCTGGATCAGGTCGTCGTAGGCGGGGCGGCCGGCGTAGGGGCCGGCTTCGCCAAAGCCGTAGGCGCCCACGTAGACAATGCGCGGATTGCGCGCCGCCACCGCCTCGTACGACAGCCCCAGCCGCGCCATGGCCTGGGGACGGATGTTGTAGAGCACGGCGTCGCAGCGTTCGGCCAGTTTCAGGCAGGCCTCCAGCCCCTCGGGCGTCTTCAGGTCCAGGACGATAGAGCGCTTGTTGCGGTTCAGGTGCAGGTAGAGGTGCCCCATGCCGGGGTTGCGCATGGGGCCGACGGCCCGCATGTTGTCCCCGGCCGGCGACTCCACCTTGATCACGTCCGCGCCCAGGTCCGCCAGGACCTGGGTGGCGTACGGCCCCATCACCACCGAACTCAGGTCCAGGATGCGCACGCCGGCAAGCGGCCCGGCGATGGGCGTGTCGGGCAGGGGCTGGTCGATCATTGCTGCTCGATCCCCGCGTCGCGAATCAGCTTGCCCCAGAGGTCGCGCTGTTCACCCACGAACTGCCCAAAGGCCTCGGGCGTGCTGGAAAAGGCGTCGAAACCCAGCCCGGCCAGGCGCTTTTTCACGTCGGGATTGGCGACGATCTGGTTGATGGCCGCGTTCAGCTTGGCGACGATCTCCGGCGGCATGCCGGCTGGACCGAAGTAGCCGTTCCAGGAGTTCAGGTCGAAATCCGGCACGCCCGCTTCGGCCATCGACGGCAGGTCGGGAACGATGGTGCTGCGTTCGGCGGTGGACACGGCCAGCGCGCGTAACTGGCCCGATTGCACGAAGGGCAGGCCCGAGGCCAGGTCGGTGAACATGAAGTCCACCTGGCCGCCCACGACGTCCGTCAGGCTCTGCGGCGTGCCTTTGTACGGCACGTGCAGGATGTCGATCTTGGCGCGGTTGGCCAGCGTGGCGCCGGCGACGATGCCGGTGCTGTTGCCGCTGGCGTAGGTGATGCGGCCCGGATTCTTCTTGGCGTCGGCCACCAGGTCAGCCACGGTTTTCCAGGGACGCTTCGGGTTCACCACCAGGATGAAGGGCAGGTTGCCGCCGCGCGCGATCGGGGTGAAATCCTTGACCGGGTCGTAAGGCACGTTCTTCATCAGCCACGGGGCGGCCGAATGCGAGGTGTTCGTCGTGACGAACAGCGTGTAGCCGTCCGGCTTGGCCCGCGCCACGTAGTTGGCCGCGATGGTCGCGTTGGCGCCCGGCTTGTTCTCCACCACCACCTGCTGGCCCAGGATGGTCGAGAGCTCGGAGCCGAAGATCCGCCCCACGGCGTCCGTTCCCGATCCGGCGGGGAAGGGCACGACCAGCGTGATGGGCTTGGTGGGGTAATCGGCGGCGTGGGCGGGGCCAGCGGCCATCAAGGCCGCGCCCGTGACGAGCGCGGCGCCTAGCAGGCGTAGGGATTGCATGGGTGTGTCTCCTGGTTCTATGGAATGCGGCGCGGCTCTGCGGCCGCTGCCGGTAAAGCGCCGCGTCAGGCGGCGGAGGGGGGCGCCGGAAAGTCCCGGATCACGCGATCGGGGGATTCTTCGTACGGCGGCGTGTAGATCACCAGCAGCCGGGCCGGTTCATCGCTCGTCACCGTGAAAACATGGGGAATGTCGGGAGGGAAATAGCAGCAGTCGCCGGGGCCCATGTCGGCCCATTCGTCCTGCACCTGCGCGCGGGCGGTGCCCGAGATCAGGTAGCAGACCTGTTCGATGCCCGGGTGCGCGTGCGGTAGCGCGCCCTTGCCCTTGTCGATTACGCCCAGCAGCACCTCCACGCCGCGCGCGCCGACGGTGTCCGGCCCGATCAGCCGGCGGTTCAGGGTGCCGGTATGGTTGGCCGGGTGGTAGCCGGGCACGTCGGCTTCACGCACTAGCCAGCGGGGGGTATGTTGCTGCGTCATGTCTCTTCCTATTGTTTTTCATACATGAATTTATTTTCACGTATGAAAAAAACATGGGCAAGCCTTTTTTGGTCTGCGATAACGTGGCGCGCCCTAGGGGATTAGGGAAAACACCGGGCGCGGACTGCTAAAATCGCCGGCTGATTGTCTATCTGTCTATCGCGAATCCGCCCCATGTCTTCTGTCCGTACGCCTGACGCCGCCGCCACCTTGTCCGACTGGCTGCAGTACCTGGAGTCCATCCACGCCACCGCGATCGACATGGGCCTGGACCGGGTGCGCGCGGTGGCGCAGCGCATGGAGCTGGCGCTGCCGGGCGTGAAATTCGTGGTTGGCGGCACCAACGGCAAGGGTTCCACCTGTGCCATGCTGGAAGCCATCCTCCTGGCCGCCGGCTACAAGGTCGGGCTGTACACCTCGCCCCATCTCATCGACTTCAACGAGCGCGCCCGCGTCAATGGCCAGATCGCCTCGGACGCAGACCTGATCGCCCAGTTCCAGGTGGTCGAGGCGGCGCGCGGCGACGTGTCGCTGACCTACTTTGAATTCACCACCCTGGCCATTCTGCGCCTCTTCTCGCAGTCCCGGCTCGATGCCGTGGTTCTGGAAGTCGGGCTGGGCGGCCGCCTGGACGCGGTCAACATCGTGGACGCGGACTGCGCCATCGTCACCAGCGTCGACCTCGATCACACCGACTGGCTGGGCGACACGCGCGAAAAGATCGGCTTCGAAAAAGCCCACATCTACCGCAGCGGCCGTCCCGCCATCTGCAGCGACCCCGTGCCCCCGCAATCGCTGCTGGACCACGTCGAGGCCATCGGCGCGGACCTGTGGCTCTTCGGCCGCGACTACAACTATTCGGGCGACCGCCAGCAGTGGGCGTACGGCGGGCGCGAGCAGCGCCGCAGCGCGATGGCCTATCCGGCCCTGCGCGGGGCCAACCAGCTCCTGAACGCCTCGGCCGCGCTGGCCGCGCTGGAATCCGTGCGCGACCGCCTCCCCGTGCAGCAACAGGCCGTGCGCCTGGGGCTGCTGCAGGCCTCGCTGCCTGGCCGCTTCCAGATCCTGCCGGGTCAGCCCACCGTGATTCTGGACGTGGCGCACAACCCGCACGCCGCGGCGGTGCTGGCCCAGAACCTGGACAACATGGGTTTTCATCCGTACACGCATGCGGTGTTCGGCATGCTGAACGACAAGGACCTCGCCGGCGTGGTCGCCAAGCTGGGTTCCCGCGTCGACTATTGGTATTGCGCGGGCCTGCCCGGACCGCGCGGCACCTCCGGCCAGGCGCTCGCGGACCAGGTGGCCGCGGCGCTTCCCGCGCTTCCCGCCGGCAGCGAAAGTCCTGGCATCCAGGCCTACGCCGATCCCGCCCAGGCCTTTGCCGCGGCGCGCGAACGGGCAGGGGAGAATGATAGAATCGCGGTGTTCGGATCGTTTCTCACCGTAGCCTCCGTTTTGCAGGCTCTGGGTCGCAAGGCATAGGCAAATCGGGCCATAGGCATCAGGGCGGCCCGCCGCCGCAATGCCGCAAGGCGCCGCAAGGATTCTCTTCCATGGGCTTTTTCAAACGCAAAGATCCTGCCGACCAGGCGCAGGCCTCCAAACGGGCCGCCGTGCCCAGTGAGGTCCAGGCCGCCGAGTTGCGCGGTCGTGCGCGGCGCAGGCTTGCGGGCGCCGTGGCGCTGGTGCTGGCCGCGGTCATCATCCTGCCCATGGTGCTGGATTCGCAGCCCGCGCCGGTGGATGACAACATTCCCATCAAGGTGCCGGATCGCAACACGCCTTTCCAGCCTCAGGTTTCCGAACCGCAGGCGGCAGCGCCCGCGGAGTCGCCCGCCGCTGCGCCCACCGAACCCGCAGCCGTTCCCACGCCGCCTCCCGTGACATCCGTGCCCCCAGCCGTGGCCGCCGCGCCCGCCGCGCCGCAGGCCAGCCCGCCCGCGACGCCGCCGGCCACGCCAGCCAAACCCGACGCCAAACCCAAGCCCGAACAGCCCAAACCGGCCACGCCGGCCAAGCCCGAAGTCCGTTCGGACGATGGCGCCCGCGCGCTGGCGCTGCTCGAAGGCCGCAACGCGCCGGCCTCCGCGCCCAAGCCGGCCGCGCCCAAGCCGGCTGCCGCCAAAGGCAATTTCGTGCTGCAGATCGCCGCCTACACCACGTCCGAAGACGCCCAGTCGCGCCGGGGCAAGCTGCACCAGGCCGGCGTCACGAACGCATTCGTCGAGCAGGCCACGATCAACGGCAAGCAGCAGTTCCGTCTGCGGGTGGGGCCATTCCCCTCGCGTGAGGCGGCCCAGGCGGCCCAGGCGCGGTTGCGCACGCTGGGCTATGACAATGGTTTCATCGCCGCCCAATAGTGACCGGCTTCGACTTCGTCGTGCTGGCCATCCTGGCGGTTTCGGGTGTGCTGGGCCTGGTGCGCGGCCTGCTCAAAGAGGTGCTGTCGCTGGTCGCCTATCTGCTGGCCTTCGTGGCCGCGATCTGGTGGGGCCCCACGGTCTATACCTGGCTGGAGCCCTATATCGAAACGACGGTGCTGCGCATGGGAGTCTCGTACGCAGCAGTGTTCATCATCGTGTTGCTCGGCGTGGGGTTGGTCAATATGACGCTTGCCGCCCTGATCCGCAGCACCGGACTGAGCCCGGCCGACCACGGCCTCGGGGGAATGTTCGGGCTGGCCCGTGGTCTGTTGATCGTGCTGGCGCTGGTCGCCGCCGCAGGCTATACGCCGCTGCCCCAAGAACCGTGGTGGCAGGACGCCATGTTTTCGCATTCGGCCATCGAGGCCATCAAACATATCAAGACGTGGCTGCCGCCATCCCTGGCGACGTGGCTGCCGTATTGATTAGCTTCAAATCAACCAGGAAATCTCACCATGTGTGGAATCGTAGGGGTCATCGGGCGCGGGCCGGTCAACCAGCTGCTCTATGACAGCTTGCTGCTGTTGCAGCATCGCGGGCAGGACGCCGCGGGCATTGCGACGTCGCAAGGCAACCAGTTCAATATGTACAAGGCCCACGGCCTGGTGCGCGACGTCTTCCGCACGCGCAACATGCGGGCGCTGCCCGGCACGTCGGGCGTCGGCCAGGTCCGCTATCCGACCGCCGGCTCCAGCGCCAGCGAAGAAGAAGCCCAGCCCTTCTACGTCAACGCCCCGTTCGGCATCATGTTGTCCCACAACGGCAACCTGACCAACTGGCGTGAACTGCGCGAATCGCTCTATCGCGTCGACCGCCGCCACATCAACACGAACTCCGATTCCGAAGTCCTGCTCAATGTGCTGGCGCACGAGCTGCAATCGGCCGCCAACGGCGTGTCGCTCGACGAAGAATCCATGTTCCGCGCGGTCTCCGCCCTGCACAAGCGCGTGCGCGGCGCCTATGCCGTCGTGGCCCAGATTTCCGGCTACGGCCTGCTCGCCTTCCGCGATCCCAACGGCATCCGTCCGCTGTGCATCGGCCGCCAGGAAACCGAAGAGGGCGTGGAGTGGATGGTTGCCTCGGAATCCGTGGCGCTGGAAGGCAGCGGCTTCACCTTCGTGCGCGACGTCGATCCGGGCGAAGCGGTGTTCATCGACCTGGACGGCCGCCTGGTCGCCCGCCAGTGCGCCGACAACCCGCAGCTCGTGCCGTGCATCTTCGAATACGTCTACTTCGCCCGTCCCGATTCCATGATCGACGGCGTGTCGGTGTACGACGCCCGCCTGCGCATGGGTGAATACCTGGCGGACAAGGTCGCGCGCAACATGCGGCTGGGCGACATTGACGTCGTCATGCCGATTCCCGATTCCTCGCGTCCCGCCGCGATGCAGCTTGCCGCGCGCCTGAACCTGGATTATCGCGAAGGACTCATCAAGAACCGCTACGTGGGCCGCACGTTCATCATGCCGGGCCAGGCCGTGCGCCGCAAATCTGTGCGCCAGAAGCTCAATGCCATCGGCATGGAGTTCAAGGGCAAGAATGTGCTGCTGGTCGATGACTCCATCGTGCGCGGCACGACCAGCCGCGAGATCGTCGACATGGCGCGCGCCGCCGGCGCCAACAAGGTGTACTTTGCCTCGGCCGCGCCTCCGGTGCGCTTCCCCAACGTGTACGGCATCGACATGCCCACGCAGAGCGAACTGATCGCCACCGGCCGCACGGACGAGGAAATCGCCCGCGCCATCGGCGCCGACAGCCTGGTCTACCAGGACCTGCACGACATGCAGCAGGCGGTCCGCGACATCAACCCCAAGCTGACGCGCTTCGAGGCTTCCTGCTTCGACGGCCAGTACATCACGGGCGACATCACGCCCGATTACCTGGCCCGCCTGGGCCAGTCGCGCTCCGAGCCCGGCAAGGACGAAGACGCGGGCGGTCTGCGCTTCAACATGGGCTACACCTCCGACGACGCCTGATCCCCGTCGGCGTCCCGCCCAGACAAGAATGCCGTCCCTCGTGGACGGCATTCTTTTTGCAACCGGGGGGGGCGCAAGCGCCTAGCCCGGCGCTTCCCACAGCGGCGTGCGCGTGGCCTCCAGGTGCGTCAGATACAGGCGCAGGTCGAACTCGTACTGGTGGTAGTGCGGCTCCATGCGCAGGCACATGTTGTAGAAGGCCTTGTTGTGGTCTTTTTCCTTCAGGTGCGCCAGCTCATGCACCGTGATCATCTTCAGGAATTCCGCGGGCACGTGCTTGAACAGCGTCGCCACCCGGATCTCATGCTTGGCCTTCAGCTTGCCGCCCTGCACGCGCGAAATATAGGTGTGCTGGCCCAGCGCGTGCTGGATCACATGGATCTTGCTGTCGAAGGCCACCTTGTTGATCTGGTCGCCATTGCGCATGTGCGCGTTCTTCAGTTCCGTCACATACTGGTAGAGCGCCTTGTCGGTGCGCACGCCGTGCGCGCCGCCCGGGTACCGGGCCAGCAGGGCGGCGCCCAGCTTGTCCTGGTCGAGCAGCTTGCGCGCCTGCGCCAGCAGGGCTTCGGGATAGCCGGACAGGAATTTCAGGGTTTGCACGATATGGGCCGGGCGGGCGAAACCGCGCTCAGGCGCGGCCGCGCCGGAACACGACGGGCAAGGCCATGAAGAACAGGATCACGAAGAGCGCCAGGCTCCACAAGGCATATTCGATGCCCAGCACCGGCACCTTGGCGTCCATGCAGGTGGCGTAGATGCCGAAGAGCGGCGGGATGGCGCTTTCCAGGCCGATGCCGGTCATGAAGCGGTCGGCAAAGGTCTGGTCGCAGGACAGCATGTTCGCGGCGACGCTGTACTGGTACCAGGCGGCCACGATGCCGGACAGCGACAGCGCCGCGGTCAGGACGCCGCAGACACGCGTCAGCGCGCGCCCGCCGCCAAAGCCGCCGACCAGGGCGATGACGCCGATCACCAGGTAGATCAGGCGCTGCATCACGCACCAGGCGCAGGGCGGCATGTCGAAGACGTGCTGGGAGACGAGGGCGATGCCGACGGCGCCGAAGCAGAAGAGGGCGACGAGGCGAAGCAGGCGTTCGGAACGAGAGGTCATTGTTGCGTTGGTAAGGGTTGGACGGGGCCGGCGCGGCGGCCAGCCATGCTTAGGCCTTCGGGACCGGAATAGGTTGCATCACCTGGGTCAGGACGCCCAGCAGGAGGTCGCGCGCGCCTTCCCAGAAAATCTGCACCCCCAGGCACAGCATGATGAAGGCCGACAGCCGCATGAAGACCGCCGTGCCATTGTCGCCCAGGCGATGCAGCATCTGGGCCGCAAAGCGCAGGCAGATGTAGAGCGTCAGCGAGACGACGACGATGCCCGGAATGGAGCCTCCCAGCCGTACCAGGCTCAGCGCGTGGTTCTGGTCGCGCAGCGAGACGCCCACCGTGATGGCCGCCGCGATGGAGCCCGGGCCGCAGCTGATCGGAAAGGTCAGCGGATAGAAGGCGCGGGCCTTGGCCATCTCGGGGGTGAACGACTCGGCCATGCGGGCCACGCGTTCCGTGTCGGCGTCCGGCGAATTCACCAGGCGCCACGCGCTGGCAATCACCAGCATGCCGCCGCCCACCCGCACGATCGACAGCGAGATGCCGAAGAAGCTCAGCAGCACGTTGCCGGCCACCATGGCCACGATCAGCATCAGGCACACATTGATGGCGACCCGCTTGGCCAGCACGACGCGCGTGGCGGACGAGGCGCCTTCGGTGAGCGACAGGAAGATGGGGGCGATCGCCGGCGGATTCAGGAACGGCAGCAGCGTGGCCAACGCGAAGAAAAAGCTGCCACCGAAAACGCGCAGATAGTCATTGAGCTGCATGGGAGCAAGCATCGCCTGGCCGAAAACCCGGATTGTATGCGTTCCGGGCCGGGTCTGGCGATGCCGGCTCAGGCGGCGCGCTGCTGGGCGTCGTCGCCCGACAGCGCGTCCAGGATGTCGCGTTCGAACTGCATCTGGCTGCGGGGGCGCGCCAGCGCCGAGCCGTCCACGATGAACACGTCCTCCACCCGGTCGCCCAGCGTCATGATCTTGGCCATGAGCAGGTTGACCGCGTGGCGGGCGAAGACGCGCGCCAGGGCGTGCAGCAGTCCCGGCCGGTCGGTCGCCGTGACGGACAGGCGCCACGAGGTGCTGCGTTCGTCGGGCTGCAGCTCGGCCTGCGGCATGACCGGAAACACGCGCGAGACACGCGACTGGCGGCCGCGCCCATACCAGCCGCCGCGGGCCGGCTGCGCCTGGGCGGCGGCCTGCGGGTCCTTCAGGCGTTCGGCCAGCTCGTGTTCGACCAGCGTGGCCTGCGCCCGCAGGTCGCTCGCCCCTTCCGGCAGCAGGACGATGAAGCTGTCCAGCGCCCAGCCATGGCGGGTCGTGTGGATGCGCGCGTCCTGGATGGACAGCGACTTGGCGTCGAAATAGCCGCAGATCGCGACGAAGAGATCGGGCGCGTCGCGGGTGTAGACCATAATCTGCAGCCCTTCGCCCTGTTCGGTGGGCCGGGCCTTGACGACAGCCCGCGTGGGCGCGACCTGGTGGTACAGGTGGCGCGTGTGCCAGGCGATGTCGGAGGCGTCGTGGCGCAGGAAATACGCCACGTCGAGCTGGTTCCAGAAGGCTTCGCGCGCGTCGTCGCGCAGGCCCGCCAGCCGCGTCAGCCGCGCCGCTTCTTCCTTGCGTTCGGCCAGGACCGTGTGGGCGTCGGCGTGGGCGCCGCCCAGCGCCGCCAGCGTCAGTTTGTACAGGTCTTCCAGCAGCTTGCCCTTCCAGGCGTTCCAGACCTTGGGGCTGGTGCCCCGGATATCGGCGACCGTCAGCAGATACAGGGCAGTGAGATGGCGCTCGTCCTTGACGGTGGCGGCAAACTCCTTGATCACCTCGGGATCGGACAGGTCGCGCTTCTGCGCCACCGCCGACATCAACAGGTGCTGGCGCACCAGGAATTCCACCAACTTGGCGTCTTCCGGGTCCATGCCGTGGTCCTGCGCGAACTTGCGCACGTCGCGAGCGCCCAGTTCGGAATGGTCGCCGCCGCGGCCCTTGGCGATGTCGTGGAACAGCGCCGCCACGTACAGCAGCCAGTGCCGGTCCAGGCCCGCGATGAGCTGGCTGGCGAGCGGATACTCCTGCGCGTGCTCGGGCATGGTGAAGCGCCGCAGGTTGCGCACGACCGCCAGCGTGTGCTGGTCCACCGTGTAGGCGTGGAAGAGGTCGTGCTGCATCTGGCCCACGATGCGGCGGAACACCGGCAGGTAGCGCGGCAGGATGTTCAGCATGGTCATGCGCCGCAGTTCGTGCACGATGCCGCGCGGCTGCTGCAGGATCTGCAGGAACAGCTTGCGGTTTACCGGATTGCGGCGAAACTGCGCGTCGATGCGGTGGCGCGAATGCCAGATGGCGCGCAGCGTGCGGGCCGACATGCCGGTCAGTTCGGGGTGTTGCTGCATCACCAGGAAGGCGCGCAGCAGCAGCGTGGGATTGCGTTCGAAGCCGTCGTCGCGAATGATGTCCAGGCGGTCCCGCAGGTTGCGGAAATCGTCGTCGATGTCGCGCGCGTCGCTGTCGGGGCGCGGAAACAGCCGCTCCTCGATGTTCTGCACCAGGATGCCGTTCAGCTGGGTCACGAGCCGCGCCGCCCAGTAGTAGCGCTGCATCAGCAATTCGCTGCCGCGCCGCGTGGCGGTCGCATGGATGCCATAGACTTCGGCCAGCGCGGGCTGCAGGTCGAACAGCACGCGGTCCTCGCGCCGGTTCGACAGCAGGTGCAGCTCGATGCGCAGGCGCTTGAAGGCCTGCTCGGCCTTGCGAAGGTCGCGCGCCTCGGACGAGGTCAACAGGCCCGCCTGCGCCACCGACCGCCAGTTGTTCCCGAAACCCGCCGCCCGCGCCATCCACAGGATGACCTGCAGGTCGCGCAGCCCGCCCGGCGATTCCTTGCAATTGGGCTCCAGCGCGTAGGGCGTGTCGTGATAGCGCCCGTGGCGTTGCTGCATTTCGACGCGCTTGGCCAGAAAGAAGGCCTGGGGGTCCAGCCGCGACTTGGTCGCGGCATCGAATTTGCGCATCAGCACCCGGCTGCCGGCCAGCCAGCGCGATTCCAGCAGCGCGGTTTCCACCGTGATGTCGGCGTCGGCCTCGCGCTCGCAGTCCTCGATGGTGCGCACGCTGTGGCCGGGTTCCAGCCCCAGGTCCCACAGCGAAGCCACCAGCTGCTCGATCGCGGTTTCGTCCTCGGCCGTGGGCGCGTGGGGCAGCAGGATGAGCAGATCGACGTCGGAATGGGGGTATAGCTCGCCGCGGCCGTAGCCGCCGACGGCCGCCAGCGTGGCGCCAACCGGCAGCGGATAGTGCTTGACCAGGTCGCGCAGGGCGGCGTCGACGATCCGCCGCAGCTCGGTCAGCAGGATGTCCGGTCGTTCATGGTCCCGGAATTGCGCAACCGCGGCCCGCCGGGATTCCTGGATGCGTTCGCGCAGCTTGGTGAGGATTTCGGCGGTCATGGCTGGCAGCGGCGCTTCAGACGGCGGGAATGACGATGGGTTCGGTAATGAATGCCGGCGGTTGCGGCATGCCGGGCGACAGGGTCAGGACTTCGTAACCGGTTTCGGTCACGCAGACGGCGTGCTCCCACTGGGCGGACAGGCTGTGGTCGCGGGTGACGACGGTCCAGCCGTCGGCAAGCTGGCGGATCTCGCGGCGGCCGGCGTTGATCATCGGTTCGATGGTGAACAGCATGCCGGTCGTCAGCGTCACGCCCGTGCCGGGCTTGCCGTAGTGCAGGACCTGCGGGTCTTCGTGGAACTGCTGGCCGATGCCGTGGCCACAGAATTCGCGCACCACCGAAAAGCCGTTAGCCTCGGCGTGCTTCTGGATGGCATTGCCGATGTCGCCCAGGGTGGCGCCGTTTTTGACCTGCTGAATGCCTTTCCACATGCACTCGAACGTGATGTCGGAGAGGCGCCGGGACAGGATGGATTGTTCGCCCACCGCGTACATCCGGCTGGTGTCGCCAAACCAGCCATCCTTGATGATGGTGACGTCGATGTTCAATGAGTCCCCGTTTTTCAGCAACTTGTCGCCCGGGATGCCGTGGCAGACCTGATGGTTCACCGAGGTGCAGATGGCGCCGGGAAAGGGCGGATAGCCGGGCGGCGCGTAGCCGACCGTGGCGGACTTCACCTTCAGCTCGTCGGTCAGGTACTCGAGGCAGAGTCGGTCCAGTTCTCCGGTGGTGACGCCCGGCTTGACGTGCGGGGTGATGAAATCGAGAACTTTGGCGGCGTCCTGGCAGGCGGCGCGCATTTTGGCCAGGTCGGCCGGATTGGTGATTGTGCCCATGGAAAGCTTGCGATCTGTCGCTTGAATGTCAGCTTGAAAGAATAGTAGAATTATAGGCTTCCCTAAAAATTTGGGGAGCAATCGGGTTACCGGCAAGAGCAACAGAGCGGAATTTGGCGCTACGCCTCACGGCAAAGCGGCCAAACGATGCGCTGGTGTAAAGCCAAACCCGGCGGGTGCAGGCCTTTGGGTCCAAAGCCACCCGGCAGGAGTCCTGGTTTTGCGCGGTTCTTACTTGAGATCGGCGGCAAGCCCTGAAGTTTCACCGCAAGCGAAGGTTGTGGAGCGAGTTCGGGCAGGTCGTGGGGTCCAGGGCAGGGCGCGCATCATGCGGAATCCGGCTGGATGCGCTGGGGACGCGGATGTCGATGCCGGCTGGGCACGGCGTTCTTGCAAGCCCGGAAGTGTTTTCGAGCGGCGATGCAGGTTCGGTATGGGCGCTGGATTAAGTTCTTGGAATCCATCCTGAAAGGGAAATTCCTGAAGAACTGCCACAGCGGCCTGATGCGCGGGCAGGCCTAGCGGCCATGCAAGCGAAGAGCTGGATTTCGCCGCCAACAAAACAATTCCGGGTGCGCCTCGAAGAAACTTCCAGGAAATTCCTGGAGTGTCGGGCAGGCGCGATGCAAGTGTCTTGTGGGTGGCGGCCGTCTGGGTTTATCGCGGCAGCGTAGTAGTTAGCAGGCGCAGCAGGTCCAAGGCGAGCCGTTCCAGGCAGTACGCCTGGAGCGTCGTAGTTATTGCGGCAGTGATCGGCCGGCCCGGTTAAAATCTTTTCATCCCGCATTGGCGGGAAATCGCGCGCAACACCACCCAGGGTGTCAGCAAGATGCTGATGCAGGTGCGGCGCAAGAAACCAACCCTTGGAGAATTACATGTCTTTGATGCGCGAAATGCTGGAAGCGGGTGTCCACTTTGGTCACCAGACCCGTTACTGGAACCCCAAGATGGCTCAGTACATCTTCGGTCACCGCAACAAGATTCACATCATCAACCTGGAAAAGACGGTTGATAAGTACCAGGAAGCCACCAAGTTCGTGAAGCAGCTGGCTGCTCGCGGTGGCAACATCCTGTTCGTTGGCACCAAGCGCGCCGCTCGCGAGCTGGTCGCTTCCGAAGCCGCCCGTTGCGGCATGCCCTACGTCGACGCCCGCTGGCTCGGCGGCATGCTGACCAACTTCAAGACGGTCAAGACCTCGGTCAAGCGCCTGAAGGACATGGAAGCCGTTGTCGCCGAAGGCGGCGCCGAGCGCATGATCAAGAAGGAAGGCCTGCTGTTCCAACGCGAACTGGACAAGCTGAACAAGTCGATCGGCGGCATCAAGGACATGAACGGCCTGCCCGATGCCATGTTCGTGATCGACGTCGGCTACCACAAGATCGCCATCGCCGAAGCCAAGACCCTGGGCATCCCCGTGGTCGCCGTGGTTGACACCAACCACTCGCCCGAAGGCATCGACTACGTCATCCCCGGCAACGACGACTCGGCCAAGGCCATCGCGCTGTACGCCAAGGGCATCGCCGACGCCGTCCTGGAAGGTCGCGAGCAAAACCTGAACGGTCTGGTCGAAGAACTGGGCGAAGGTCAGGAAGAGTTCGTCGAAGTGCAAGACAACCAGGCCTAAGCCTGTTGTCATGTCCGGCGGGTAAGGTCTGGAAGCGGCGCCGAAACGGACCGCTTCCGCCCTCGCCGGCGCTGCGAAGCTGGGCTCCCATCTTCCAGGCCCGCCTAGCGCGGGCGTCCCATCGAATCAAATCACAGCCCCGGCCCGCCGGGGCGTGTCTTAGCAAAATTTGGAGCAAACATGGCTGAAATTACCGCTGCCCTGGTCAAGGAACTGCGCGAAAAGACTGACGCGCCCATGATGGAATGCAAGAAGGCCCTGACGGAAGCCGAAGGCGACCTGGCCCGCGCTGAAGAAATCCTGCGCGTCAAGCTGGGCAACAAGGCCAGCAAGGCCGCCGCCCGCGTCACCGCCGAAGGCCTGATCGGTCTGTTCATCTCCGCCGACGCCAAGAAGGGCGCCGTCATCGAAATCAACTGCGAAACCGACTTCGTCGCCAAGAACGACGACTTCGTCGGCTTCGTGAACAAGCTGGCCGAACTGGTCGCCACGCAGAATCCGGCCGACGTGGCCGCGCTGTCCGCGCTGCCGTACGGTGAAGGCACCGTCGAAACGACCCGCACCGCCCTGATCGGCAAGATCGGCGAAAACATCTCGATCCGCCGCTTCGAGCGCATCGAGACCGCCAACTCGCTGGCCAGCTACGTGCACGGCGGCAAGATCGGCGTGCTGGTTGAATACACCGGTTCGGACGACGTGGGCAAGGACCTGGCGATGCACATCGCCGCCACCAAGCCCAAGGCCCTGAACGCCGACGGCGTGGATGCCGCCGATATCGCCACGGAGCGTTCGGTCGCCGAGCAGAAGGCCGCCGAATCCGGCAAGCCCGCCGACATCGTCGCCAAGATGGTGGAAGGCTCGGTTGCCAAGTACCTGAAGGAAGTGACCCTGCTGTCGCAGCCGTTCGTCAAGAGCGACAAGCACACGGTCGAGCAGTACCTGAAGGAAAAGGGCGCCTCGATCAGCAAGTTCGTGCTGTTCGTCGTCGGCGAAGGTATCGAGAAGAAGACCAGCGACTTTGCCGCTGAGGTTGCCGCTGCCGCCGCCGGCGCCGCCTGACCTCTAGGTAGTGCTTAAAGGCCGGCGCTAGATTAAATTCTAGTCCGGCCTTTTCGCCGCATGGACCCCCCGAGGGCGTTTGCCTGGGGGGCAGCCGGCCCGCCTGGCGGGTGCGGCGCTGGGGGCAACCCCATTCTTGACTTACACTTTCGTCGGATTGTTCTTCGGGATATCACCTATGAGCAGCAGGGCATACAAACGGGTTCTTCTCAAACTTTCCGGCGAGGCGCTGATGGGCGAAGATGCATTCGGCATCAATCGCTCCACCATCGTCCGTATGACCGATGAGATCGCCGAGGTCGCCGCCGCGGGCGTCGAACTGGCCATCGTCATCGGCGGAGGCAACATCTTCCGTGGCGTCGCCCCGGGTGCGCAGGGCATGGACCGCGCGACCGCCGACTACATGGGCATGATGGCCACCATCATGAACGCGCTTGCGCTGCAGGACGCGCTCAAGCACAAGGGTATCGACACCCGGGTACAATCCGCGCTGAACATCGATCAGGTCGTCGAGCCCTACATCCGGCCGAAGGCGCTGCGTTACCTCGAAGAAGGCAAGGTCGTCATCTTCGCCGCGGGCACCGGCAACCCTTTCTTCACCACCGATACCGCCGCCGCGTTGCGCGGCGCCGAAATCGGCGCCGAGATCGTGCTGAAGGCCACCAAGGTGGATGGCATCTACAGCGCGGATCCCAACAAGGATCCCACTGCCACGCGCTATGCGCGCATCAGCTTCGACGAAGCGATCGTCCGCCGTCTGGAAGTCATGGACGCCACCGCCTTCGCGCTGTGCCGCGACCAGAAACTGCCGATCAAGGTGTTTTCGATCAACAAGTCCGGCGCGCTCAAGCGAGTCGTGAGCGGCGAGGACGAAGGCACGTTGGTACACGTTTAAAGAAAAGGAAATTCCATGAGCGCAGCAGAAATCCGCAAATCCGCCGAGGCCAGAATGGCCAAGTCGCTTGATACGCTCAAGACCAACCTGGCCAAGATCCGCACGGGCCGCGCCCATACCGGCATCCTGGACCACGTGCAGGTCGAATACTACGGCTCGCCCGTGCCGGTCGGCCAGGTCGCCAACGTGAACCTGGTCGATGCTCGCACCATCAGCCTGCAGCCGTACGAAAAGCACATGGCGGGCCCGATCGAAAAGGCGATCCGTGAATCGGACCTGGGGCTGAACCCCATCTCCATGGGCGACACGATCCGCGTTCCGATGCCGGCGCTGACCGAAGAACGCCGCCGCGACCTGACCAAGGTCGTGCGCAGCGAGGGCGAAGACGCCAAGATCGCGGTGCGCAACCTGCGCCGCGAGGCCAACGAATCGCTCAAGAAGCTCGTCAAGGACAAGGAAATCTCCGAGGACGACGAGCGCCGCGCCCAGGACGACGTCCAGAAGCTGACGGACCGTGCCGTCGCGGATATCGACAAGATGGTCGTCCAGAAAGAAGCGGAAATCATGACCGTATAATCCTGGCACGCTTCAGGGCTTCCGGCTATGCCGGCGGTCCTGGCGCCAGGAGTTCCCTGCCTATGCGCCGTCCTGTCCATTGCCTCGCGGTACATCCACGTAGCGATGGAAACGACGGCGCAGGTTTTTTCCCGTATTCGTGTCTATCACCGGCCCACCGCGCACAGTCCCCACACTAATGGCAACCAGTTCGACTCAGGCGGTCCCCGATACTCGCGACATCCCCGAGCACGTCGCCATCATCATGGATGGCAACGGCCGCTGGGCGACAAGGCGGCTGCTGCCTCGTACCGCCGGGCATGCCAAGGGCGTTCAGGCGGTCCGGCGCGTGGTCGAGGCCTGCGGACGCGCCGGCGTGCGTTACCTGACGCTGTTCGCGTTCAGTTCCGAGAACTGGCGCCGTCCGGCCGAAGAGGTCTCCCTGCTGATGCGCCTGTTCGTGCAGGCCCTGGAGCGCGAGGTCGGCAAGCTGGAAGAGCAGGGCGTGCGCCTGCACGTCATCGGCGACCTGAGCGCCTTCGAGCCGCGCCTGCGCGAACTCATCGACGCCGCCCAGGAACGCACCGCGCACAACGATCGCCTCCACCTGACGGTGGCTGCCAACTACGGCGGCCGCTGGGACATCCTGCAGGCCACGCGCGCGATGCTGGCGGCCGAGCCCGAGCTGGCGGCGCATCCCGAACGGGTGGACGAAGAGCGCCTTTCCAGGCATCTTTCCATGGCATGGGCTCCCGAGCCCGATCTGTTCATCCGCACAGGCGGCGAACAGCGCATTTCCAATTTCCTGATCTGGCAGATGGCCTACGCGGAGTTCTACTTCACGGACCGCTTCTGGCCGGACTTTGGCGCCAACGAACTCATGGCCGCCTTCGATTGGTACCGCACGCGCGAGCGCCGCTTTGGCCGCACCAGCGCTCAAGTCAGCGAAAGCGCCGCGAAGTAGGCTGAGCGCGACGCGCGTCTTTCCAGGCTGCACAAGAGGAGACCGTCATATGTTGGGCCAGCGTATCGTTACCGCCGTCGTGTTGTTGGCCATTCTGGCCGCCGCCATGGCGAGCGCCAATCCCTGGTGGTTCGTCGCCCTGCTGGCCCTGGCGGCCGCCTGCGCCAACTGGGAGTGGCTGCGCCTGACGCTGCCGCAACCGCCATCCCCCCTGATTTCCATCGGCGTCGCCGTGCTGCTCCTGGCGGGCATGCTGGTGCTGACGTCCGCGTGGCTGGCGGGCGATCGCGCGGGCGCCGGCGATCCCGGCTGGATACTGCGCTACCTCGTGCCGGCCGTGTCGGCCGTCTGGCTGTTTGCGGGCGTCGCCGCCGTGGTGCGCGGCCGTTCCGATGCGCCGCCCGCGAGTCTGGCCTGGTCGGTATTTTCGGTCCCCGCGGCCCTGGCGGCCTGGGCCGTGCTGGCGCAGATGTACATCGCGCGCGGCGCGGTGTTCGTCGTGTCCTTGCTGGCCCTCGTCTGGGTGGCCGATATCGCCGCGTATTTTGCCGGCCGGGCCTTCGGCAAGCGTAAACTTGCTCCGCGGGTCAGCCCGGGCAAGACGGTTGAAGGCGCCATCGCCGGCGTTCTGGGCGCGGTGGTGTGGATCGGCTTGTCCAGTCTCTGGGACGGCACGTTCGGCCACGCGCTGGTGCAACGCTGGTCCTTCTGGCTGACGTTGCCGATCGCCGCGGCGCTCGGCATGCTGTCCATCGTCGGAGACCTGTTCGAATCGCTGCTCAAGCGCCGCGCGGGCCGCAAGGATTCCAGCACGCTCCTGCCGGGCCATGGCGGCGTCTATGACCGCATCGACGCGATTCTTCCCGTCGCGCCGTTCGCGCTACTTTTGTCTGGAGTTTTGTTTTGACGGCTTTTCAACGTGTCGTCGTACTGGGATCGACCGGTTCGATTGGTGAAAGCACGCTGGACGTGATCGCCCGCCATCCTGAACGACTGGCGGTTTATGCGCTGTCCGCGCACAGCAGGATGCAGCGCCTGGCCGAACAGGCGCTGGCCAGCCGGGCCGCGGTCGTGGTGGTGCCGGACGCCGCCGCCCGGCAGAAATTCATCGAGGCCTGGCCGGGCACGCAGGCCATGCCCGAGATCCGCGTGGGCGCGCAGGCGCTTGCGGACACCGCCGCCGACGCGCAGTGCGATGCCGTCATGGCCGCCATCGTCGGCGCCGCCGGACTCCCTGCCGCGCTGGCCGCCGCGCGCGCCGGCAAGCGCGTGCTCCTCGCCAACAAGGAAGCGCTGGTCGCGGCCGGCTCCCTGTTCATGCAGGCGATTCGCGACAACGGGGCCGAACTGCTGCCCATCGACAGCGAACACAATGCCATCTTCCAGTGCCTGCCGCATCAGGGGCGGGCCGCCGCGCCGCAGCATCCCGCCCGGGGCGTGCGCCGGCTGCTGCTGACGGCGTCGGGTGGTCCGTTCCGCGGCCGCGATCTCGAAGACCTGCACGACATCACCCCCGCACAGGCCTGCGCCCACCCCAACTGGAGCATGGGCCGCAAGATTTCCGTCGATTCGGCCACCATGCTGAACAAGGGCCTGGAAGTCATCGAGGCGCACTGGCTCTTCGCCATGCCTGCCGATCGCATCGAGGTGGTGGTGCATCCGCAAAGCGTCGTGCACTCCATGGTCGAATACGACGATGGCTCGGTGCTCGCGCAACTGGGCCAGCCCGACATGCGCACGCCCATTGCCTACGGCCTGGGATTTCCCGATCGCATTGAAAGCGGCGTGGGGCCGCTTGACCTGACCCGGCATGGCCGCCTGGATTTCGAAAAACCCGATCTGTCCCGGTTTCCGTGCCTGGCGCATTCGTTCGCCGCGCTGCGCGCGGGCCAGGCCGCGTGCGTGGCGCTCAATGCCGCCAACGAGGTCGCCGTCGACGCATTCCTGGACGGCCGGCTGGCGTATACCTGGATTCCGCGGGTGATCGAGGCCGCCCTCGAGTGGCAAGCGCGTCAGGCATCTGTTACGCTCAGCAGTCTTGAAGACGTACTTGCTCTTGACGCCGAGGCGCGCGCCTTTGCGGGCAACCTCGGACTGGCCTGATCGCGGGCCGCGCCTGCCTCTGATTTCCTAGATTCCGACCCCATGCTTTTCACCCTGCTGGCCTTTGCCGTAGCGCTTGGCTCACTGATCATTTTCCATGAGCTGGGGCACTATTGGGTTGCCCGCCTGTGCGGCGTGAAGGTGCTGCGGTTTTCGGTGGGGTTTGGCAAGGTCATCCTGCGCCGCACCGACCGCCACGGCACCGAGTGGGCGGTCTCCGCCTTGCCGCTGGGCGGCTACGTCAAGATGCTGGACGACGCGCCGCCGGGGGCCAGCCCGGCGCTGGCGGCTGGCGCCTTCAACACCAAGCCTGTGGGCCAGCGCATCGCCATCGTGGCTGCCGGCCCCATTTTCAACCTGATTCTTGCGGTCTTCCTGTACGCGGGCCTGAACATGGCCGGTACCGAAGAGCCGGTGGCCGTCATTGCGCCGCCGACCGCCGATACGCCCGCCGCGCGCGCCGGCCTGCTGGCCGGCGACCGTATCCTCGCCATCGACGGTGAGGAAGTCGCCTCGTGGTCCGACGCGCGCTGGCGCCTGATGGACGTCATGTCCACGGGCGGCACCGCCCGCATCGAGGTCAGTACGCCCACCGGAGCGGTCCAGCAGCGCGAACTCCAGCTTCCTCCCAATACGATGGATCCGGACGCCGGCGATCCGCTCGCCGCCGCCGGCATCCGGTTGGCCCAGCCCAAGCCGGCGGTGCGTGCCGTGATCGACGGCGGGGAAGGGCAGGCCGCGGGCCTGCGCGCCGGCGACCAGGTCGTGGCCGTGAACGGCCAGCCGGCCCCCGATACCGGCGCGCTGGTCAGGCAGATCCAGGAAAACGCCGGCAAGACGCTGGCGCTGACGGTCGCGCGTGATGGCGCCAATGTCACCCTGAACGTCACGCCCCGCCCGGAAGTCGTCAACGGCCAGGAAATCGGCCGACTGGGCGTGCAGCTTGGCGGCAATGTGCCGATGGTGACGGTGCGCTATGGCGTGTTCGACAGCCTGTGGCGCGGCGCGGTGCGCACGTGGGACACCGCCTGGTTCTCGCTGCGCATGATGGGACGCATGGTCACGGGCGACGTCTCGTGGCGCAATGTCAGCGGTCCGGTCACCATTGCCGACTATGCCGGCCAGACCGCGCGGATCGGTATTGTTGCGTATATCGCCTATATCGCATTGATCAGCATCAGCCTTGGCGTTTTAAATTTGCTTCCCATTCCTATGCTGGATGGTGGCCATCTGCTGTACTATCTCGTCGAAATCGTGCGGGGTAGCCCGCCGCCAGCGAAGTGGATCGACATCGGACAACGCGCCGGCATAGGTATATTGGCAAGCCTCATGGGGCTTGCGCTGTTCAACGATTTCACGCGTTTGTTCACTTGAACGCGATTTAGCATAAAATCCCCCGCCATTTGCACGACCGAGGATACTCAAGGATGTCTTTTCGCCGGATGTTTCATCACAAAAAGGGTGTACTGCCGGGTCTCGTAGCCGCATTGCTGTTGCCGGCCCTGGCCCATGCCTTCGAACCCTTTGTCGTGCGGGATATCCGCGTAGAGGGTATCCAACGAACCGACGCCGGCACCGTCTTTGGTTATCTCCCCGTCAAGGTCGGTGAAAAATTCACCGAAGAAGAAGCCACCGAAGCCATTCGCCGTTTGTATGGCACGGGGTTTTTCACCGACGTTCAGATCCAGACCGACGATAATGTCGTCGTCGTGGTCGTGCAGGAACGTCCCACCATCGCATCCGTCAATTTCAACGGCATGCGCGAATTCGATTCCAAGGCCATTACCACCTCGCTCGCGCAGGTGGGTTTTGCCGAGGGCCGCATTTTCGACCGCTCCATGCTCGAGCGCGCCGAATACGAACTCAAGCAGCAGTATCTGTCCAAGGGCAAATACGGCGTCGAAGTGACCTCCACCGTGACGCCGCTGCCGCGCAATCGCGTCGGCGTGAGTTTCGACGTGTTCGAGGGCTCGGTCGCCCGCATCCAGGAAATCCGTTTCGTCGGCAACAAGGCGTTTTCCGAAAGCGACCTGCTCGACGAATTCAAGCTCACGACCCCGGGCTGGCTTACCTGGTATACCGATACCGACAAATATTCGCGCGAAAAGCTCGAAGGCGACCTGGAGCGCCTGCGCTCGTTCTATCTGGACCAGGGTTACCTGGAATTTTCCGTGGAGCCGCCGCAGGTCACGATCTCCCCGGACCGCCAGGACATCCGCATCACGATCACCATCCACGAAGGCGAACCCTACAAGGTGCGCAGCGTGAAGCTGGCCGGCAACCTGCTGGGCCTGGACAAGGAAATCAACGATCTGGTGCAGATCAAGGCGGGCGAGACCTTCTCGGCCGCCAAGACCAACGATTCGGCCAAGGCGATCACCGACTATCTGGGTGAACTGGGCTACGCGTTCGCCAACGTCAACCCGAACCCGCAGCTCGACCGTGCCAAGCATGAAGCCGACCTGACCTTCTACGTCGATCCCAGCCGCCGCGTCTACGTGCGCCGCATCCAGATCGGCGGCAACACCCGCACCCGCGACGAAGTCGTGCGCCGCGAAATGCGCCAGCAGGAAGCTGCCTGGTACGACGCCGGTGACATCAAGACCTCACGCGACCGCGTCGACCGCCTGGGTTACTTCAGCGACGTCAACGTCAAGACCGACCCGGTCCCGGGCTCGCCCGACCAGGTCGACGTCAACGTCGACGTGAAGGAAAAGCCCACCGGCATGATCAACCTGGGCGTGGGCTACGGCTCGTCCGAAAAGGCCATTCTGTCGGCCGGCATCAGCGAAGACAACGTCTTCGGCAGCGGCACGAACCTGACGCTCCAACTGAATACCAGCAAGACGAACCGCGCCGTGGTGCTGTCGCACACCGATCCGTACTGGACCAAGGATGGCATCAGCCGCACGACGTCCGCGTACTACCGCGTGACCGAGCCCTGGAACAACAACGACGGCGACTACCGCGTCAAGGCCATGGGCCTGGGTATGAACTTCGGTATCCCGATCTCGGAGTACGACCGCATCTTCCTGGGCGGCAACTTCGAACGCAACCAGATCGACCTGTACGACAACTCGCCGGCGGCCTACGAGGACTTCGTCGACCAGTACGGCGATTCGACGAACGCGGTGATCTTCAGCGCCGGCTGGTCCAAGGACACGCGCGACAGCGCCCTGGCGCCGACCAAGGGTTCGTACACCCGCCTGAAGGCCGACCTGTCGACCATTGATCTGCAATACACCATGCTGACGGCGCAGCAGCAGTACTACGTGCCGCTGGGCGGCTCGTACACGCTGGCGCTGAACGGCATGGTGGACTGGGGCCAGAGCTACGGCAGCAAGGATTACCCGGTCATCAAGAACGTGTACGCCGGCGGTATCGGCACCGTCCGCGGCTACGAAGGCTCGTCGCTGGGTCCGCGCGACGTCAAGACGGGCGATTACCTGGGCGGCACGCGCCGCATCGTGGCCAACGCCCAGCTTTACCTGCCGTTCCCGGGCGCGTCCAAGGACCGCACGCTGCGCTGGTTCGTTTTCAGCGATGCCGGTCAGGTGTCGGCGGGCAGCGGCCTGAGCTGCACCCGCGGGCGCGACAACACCGAGGTCGAGGATCCGTGCGGCTGGCGTTTCTCGGCGGGTATCGGCCTGTCGTGGCAGTCGCCGATGGGTCCGCTGCAACTGTCGTATGCGCGGCCGCTCAACGCCAAGCAGGGCGACGACAAGCAAAGCTTCCAGTTCCAGATCGGAACCGGATTCTGAGCGAGGCGTTACTCTTGAAAACAAGGGCGCGGCCTCCTGGCCCGGCGTCCTTGCTGTTTAGTGGCACAATACACACTTTGGCTTTGCCTTACTGGAAGGTGAGATTTTCATGATGTCTGATTTCGCACTTAAATCATCGAAGACGCTGGGCGCCAAGCGCCGTGGCAAGCTGGGCGGCTCCATTGCCCTGGTGGGTGCGCTCATTCTCGGTTCGGCTGCCGCGATCCCCGCGCAAGCGCAAGGCACCAAGATCGGTTTCGTCAATACCGAACGCATCCTGCGCGAATCGGGTCCGGCCAAGACTGCGCAAAGCAAGATCGAAGCCGAATTCAAGAAGCGCGACGACGAACTCCAACGCCTGAACAACAGCCTGCGCTCGCAAGCCGAGAAATTCGACAAGGACGCACCCGTCCTGTCGGAATCCGACCGCGTCAAGCGCCAGCGCGAACTGGCCAACCTGGATACCGACCTGCAGCGCAAGCGCCGCGAGTTCCAGGAGGACTTCAACCGCCGCCGCAACGAAGAATTCTCCACGATCGTGTCCAAGGCCAATGACGCCATCAAGCGCATCGCCGAGCAAGAAAGCTACGACCTGATCATCCAGGACGCGGTGACGGTCAACCCGCGCATCGACATCACCGACAAGGTGATCCAGAGCCTGGGCAAGTAAGCGATACCCGTCTAGCCATGCCGGTTTTACTGGATCTTGCCCGCGCGCCAACGCTTGAAGCCCTGTTGAGCGCCGCCAATACCCAGGGTATGGACTGGCGCATCAGTGAGGTGTCCGGCGCAGACCCCATGCGGGTCTGCGGCATCGGAACCCTGGCTTCGGCCGGCCGCCAGGAACTCTCGTTCCTGTCCAATCCCCGCTATCAAAGCCAGCTTGGCGCAACCGGAGCCGGGGCGGTCATCGTCTCGCCCGAGGTCGCCGAGGCCCTCGAAGCCCAGGGCAGTGACCGGCCGCCTTTCGCGCTGGTCGTCTGCAAACATCCCTATCTGCTCTACGCGCGCATTGCGCAGTGGTTCGACACTGCCCGCAGGCCCGCGCTGCCCGCTGAAACCCATCCCTCCGCCGTGGTCGCGCCCGACGCGATCATCGAAGAGGGCGTGCGCATTGGCCCCAATTGCGTCGTCGAGTCCGGTGCACGCATCGGCCGCGGCACGGTGCTGGGTCCCGGTTGCGTCATCGGCGCAGGGTCGTCCATCGGGTCTGACGGGCGCCTGCATGCCAATGTCACGCTCTATGAAGGCGTGAAGATCGGCGCGCGGGTCATTCTGCACAGCGGTGCGGTGCTGGGCGCCGACGGCTTCGGGTTCGCGCCCGATCCCTCGCTGGGCAAGGGCGCCTGGGGCAAGATCCCGCAGTTCGGCGGCGTGTCGCTGGGCGATGACGTCGAGATCGGCGCCAACACCACCGTCGACCGCGGCGCGCTCGAAGACACCGTGCTGGCGGACGGCGTCAAGCTGGACAACCAGATCATGGTCGGCCACAACTGTCGCATCGGCGCGCATACCGCAATGGCGGCGTGCGTGGGCGTGGCGGGTTCGACCACCATCGGCGAACGCTGCACCATCGGCGGCGCCGCGATGCTCTCGGGCCACCTGGTCCTGGGCGATGACGTACACATTTCGGGCGGCACGGCAGTGACGTCCAATATTTCCAAGCCGGGCCGCTATACCGGGGTCTTCCCGTATGCGGAGCATGGCGACTGGCAGCGCAATGCCGCCGTGATACAACAGTTGGCGCAATTGCGCCGCCGCGTGCGCACGCTGGAAAAGGACTAGGGCGCTGTCGCCGCCCTGGCGCGCGCGCGCCGCCACATTATTTAATTTCGCAGGAACGCATAGAAAAATGGAACTCGACATCAAGGGGATCATGGAGAGGCTGCCGCATCGCTACCCGATGCTGCTGATTGACCGTGTTGTTGAAATGGTGCCTGGCAAGTCCATCGTCGGCATCAAGAACGTCTCGATCAACGAGCCGTTCTTCACCGGTCACTTTCCTCACCATCCGGTGATGCCGGGCGTGCTCATCGTTGAAGCCATGGCGCAGGCTTCGGCGCTGTTTTCCTTCACGGATGAAAACGGCGGGCTCAAGTGCGAAGGTTCCAAGACGGCCTATTATCTGGTCGGCATTGACGGCGCGCGCTTCCGCCGCCCCGTCGTCCCGGGCGATCAACTGCGCATCGAGGTCGAAGCCGAGCGCCTGAGCCGCAGCATCTGTAAGTATCAAGCACGTGCGACGGTCGACGGCCAGGAAGTGGCGTCGGCCAAGCTGATGTGCGCGATTCGCAGCCTGGAAGAGTAAATGGCAGGAAACATCCATCCCACCGCTGTCGTCGATCCGGCGGCAAAAATCGACCCGACCGCGGTCATCGGCCCGTTCGCAGTGGTGGGGCCCGATGTGACCATCGGTGCGGGTACCGAGATCGGTCCTTACTGCATGGTCGACGGCGTGACCACGATCGGTCGCGACAACCGCTTCTACCGGTATTGCTCCATCGGGGGCATGCCGCAGGACAAGAAGTACGCGGGCGAGGCCACCCGCCTGACGATCGGCGATCGCAACACGGTTCGCGAATTCGTCACGCTGAATACCGGCACGACGCAAGATGGCGGCGAGACCACGCTGGGCGACGACAACTGGATCATGGCCTATGTCCACGTCGCACACGATTGCCACATCGGCAGCCATACGATCCTGGCGAACTCGGTCCAACTGGGCGGCCACGTCCATGTGGGCGACTGGGCCATCATCGGCGGCCTGACCGGCGTGCATCAATTTTCTCGGGTCGGCGCGCACACCATGACGGGCGGCAACAGTTCGCTCATGCAGGACACGCCGCCGTTCGTGCTGGCCGCGGGCAACCCCTGCCGTCCGGTGGGGATCAACGTCGAAGGCCTGAAGCGCCGCGGCTTTACGCCGGCCGCCATCTCGGCCCTGCGCGAAGCCTACAAGATCATCTACCGCCGGGGCCTGCCCCTGGACGAGGCGCGCGCCGAATTGCGCGAACGCCAGCAGGCCGTCCCCGAAGCCGCCGAGCATCTGCAGACATTGCTGGATTTCCTGGACGTCGCGTCCCGCGGCATCATCCGCCCATGAGCTCGCGGATCGGCATGGTGGCCGGCGAGCCTTCGGGCGACCTGCTGGCCGGGCGCATCATTGCCGGTCTGCAAGCGCGCGACGGCAGCGTCCATTGCGAGGGCATCGGCGGCCCCCAGATGCAGGCCCACGACTTCGAAGCCTGGCATCCGATGCATGCGCTGACGGTGTTCGGGTACGTGGACGCGCTCAAGCGCCTGCCCAGCCTGTTGGCCACGTATCGCGACGTCAAGCGTCGCTGGCTCGCCCAGCCGCCCTCGGTGTTCGTCGGCATCGACGCGCCCGACTTCAACCTGCGGCTGGAACACCAACTGCGGCAGGCCGGCACGCCGACGGTGCATTTCGTCGGCCCCTCGATCTGGGCCTGGCGCTACGAGCGCATCCACAAGATCCGCGAATCGGTTTCGCACATGCTGGTGCTGTTTCCGTTCGAGGAAGAGATTTACCGCAAGGAAGGCATTCCCGTCACCTATGTGGGCCATCCGCTGGCCGGCGCGGTGCCGATGCAGCCCGACCGCGCCGCGGCCCGGGAACGCCTGGGCATCGACCAGGGCGCGCGCGTGCTGGCGATCCTGCCCGGCAGCCGCTCGTCGGAGATCCGCCTCCTGGCGCCGCGTTTCCTGCAGGCCGCGCAGCAATTGCTGAAGAAAGATCCCGCGCTGCAATGCATCGTCCCCATGGTCAACGACCAGCGGCGGGCGGAATTCCTGGAGATCCTGGCTCAGTACCCGGTGCCCGGGCTGCGCTGCGTCACTGCCCACGATCTGCACGGCGAAGGCGGTGACCGCAAGGCGCCGGTGGCCTGGTCCGTGATGGAGGCCGCCACGGCGGTGCTCGTGGCCAGCGGCACCGCCACGCTGGAGACGGCGCTGTTCAAGCGTCCCATGGTGATTTCGTACGTGCTGTCGCCCTGGATGCGGCGCATCATGTCCTGGAAATCGGGTCAGCAGCGCCCCTATCTGCCGTGGGTGGGGCTGCCCAATGTGCTGCTGCGCGACTTCGTCGTGCCGGAGCTTTTGCAGGACGATGCCACGCCCGATAAACTGGCCGAAGCGACCTGGCAGGCATTGACCGACGACGCGCTGATCGCGCGCGTGGAGTCCCGGTTCACCGCCATGCATCAGGACCTGTTGCGAGACACGCCGGCGTTGGCCGCGCAGGCGATCCTGGAGGTGGCCGATGGAGCAGCCTGATCTGTTCGTGGCGCCCGAGCAGCCCGCCTTGCTGACGGCGGGCGTGGACGAGGCGGGCCGCGGTCCGCTCGCCGGCCAGGTTTACGCGGCGGCCGTCATTCTGGACCCGTCGCGGCACATCGATGGGCTCGCGGACTCCAAGGCCCTGACCGCGCTGCGGCGCGAGGCGCTCGCCGAGCAGATCAGGGAGCGGGCGCTGGCCTGGTGCATCGCCAGCGCCACCGTCGCCGAGATCGACAGCCTGAACATCCTGCGCGCCACGCTGCTGGCGATGCAGCGCGCCGTGCAGGGCCTGGCCACCGCGCCGCAATTGGCCCTGGTGGACGGCAACCAGGCGCCCAAGCTGCGCTGCACCGTGCAGACGGTCATCAAGGGCGATGCGCTCGTGCCGGCGATCTCGGCCGCGTCCATTCTCGCCAAGACGGCGCGCGACGCGGACCTGCTGCGGCTGCATGCGCTGTATCCCCAGTATGCGTTCGATCAGCACAAGGGCTACGGCACGCCGCTGCACCTGCAACGGCTGCGCGAACACGGCCCTTGCGCCGAACACCGGCGCAGCTTTGCGCCCATCAAGGCATTCGGCCTGGCCTCATGAAGCACATCAGTTCCCGCGACAACCCCGCGGTCAAGGCGCTGGCCAAGCTGGCCGGCACGGCGGGCAAGCGCGGCGCCCCGGTGCTGCTGGACGGCGTGCACCTGTGCCAGGCATGGCTGCAGCATCATGGCGCGCCCGATCAGGCGATCTTCGATGTCGAGCGCCTGTCCCATCCCGACATCGCGGCCCTCGCCGCGGGCGTTTCCGACCGCATCAGCCTGGCGCTGGATGCCCGGCTGATGCACACGCTTGCCGCGGTGGAAAGCGGGCAGGGCGTCGCCTTCGTGGTGACGCCGCCTGTGCCGGCGCCGCCGGAGCAGGTCGACGAAACCTGCGTGCTTTTTGACCGCATCCAGGACCCCGGCAATGTGGGCACGCTCTTGCGCACGTGCGCCGCGGCGGGGGTGAAACGGGTGTTCCTGGCGACCGGCACCGCCGCCGCGTGGTCCCCGAAGGTGCTGCGCAGCGGCCAGGGCGCCCATTTCGCCCTAGCCATCCACGAGCATGTGGACCTGGAGGCCTTGCTGCCCCGATTGCGCGTTCCCCTGGTTGCCACCGCCCTGGACGGGGCGCGTGACCTCTACGCGGGCAGGCTTCCCGAGCGGTGCGCATGGGTGTTCGGCCACGAAGGCCAGGGGGTGGCCCCGGCGCTGCTCGCGGCCGCGACCCTGAAGGTCCGCATCCCGCATGACGCCGGCGCGGTGGAGTCGCTGAACGTCGGCGCGGCGGCGGCGATCTGCCTGTTCGAACAGCGCAGGCAGGCCAGCGCCCCGCGCGCCGGTTGATCTGCTTCAGGATTCCCCGCTTTTCCGCCTATTGAGGGCCGCAGACCCGCCTTATACTGCCGCGTCCGCGCAGGACGCCGCCGTGGAGGCGGGCGTCACGCGCATTTCGACCTGGGAGGCGACGCGTGAAGAATTGGATCAAACTGAGTATTGCCGCGCTGGGCGCCGCGACGCTGCTGGCAGGCTGCGCGGGCCCGCGTTATGCCGATGTGTCGGCGCGGATTTCCGCGCTGCAGCCGGGCGAAGGGCGCATCTACTTCTACCAGCCCAAGACCGCCAACGGCGGCAAGACCCAGCACCCCGCGATCCTGGTGGACGGCACGCGGGTCGGCAAATCCAAGATGGGCCACTTCTTCTTCGTGGACCGGTCGGCCGGCACCCTTGAGGTCACAACCGCGACGGACCGCAAGGAGCAAAAGGCGCCGATCACCGTTCCGCTCGCGCCGGGCCAGACGCAGTACGTCAGGGTGGACATCGAGGGCGGCAAACAGGTCCTGCAGCTGGAAGGGTCGGCCGAGGCGGCCCAGCAGGCCCTGGCGGAACTGCGGTACTGGGGCGCCGGCCGGCGGGAGCGCGAGCCGCTGCGCTATTGATGCGGCGTCACGTTTTGTAGATTTCTGACGCACCCATATACTTACGCACTTTATTCCTAGCCGAGGTATCCATGGCGTCGTCGGTGGTGCAGAAAATGGCGGGTGCGGTCCGCGTGGGAAAACTCGCAGCCATGGCCGGTGCGGGCGCGCTGCTCTTGGGAGCGTGCATGTCCGTGCCGACGCAACGCGTCGCGTTGGTCCCCGTTGCGGCGGCAGACCCGGTAAGCGTGATCCAGTTGTCGCGCATGGTCAGCGCCCAATTGTCCAATGACAGCCTTGTCACCCTGTCCGCGGGGTCGCAATGGCAACGGGTTGGCGCCTTGCCCCAGGGCGACGCCTACCGGTCGCTCAGCGGGCTGTTCACCATCCAGACGCGGCGCCAGGCCGAAGCCTATGTCGTGGCGTCGTCCGGAAAGCTCGTCGGCTTTTACTTGCCGGGCGAATCGGCTTACTTGTCCTTGAATCGCCCCGTCACGCTGCCGGTGGAGATGCGTCAATGAAGGTTTGGCTGATGAAACTGGCGGCGGTTGCCGCGACCGCCGTGGCGCTGGCAGGCTGCGCCGGCCCGCAGTATCAATCGCTGCAGGGCCGCATTCCGCCGATTGCGCAAGGCAACGGACGCATTTACTTCTACCAGCCGCAAACCACGCCCGTGGCGGCCGCCCAGCAGAAACTGCGCGTCAACCAGGATGTGGTGGGCCGCAACAAGCCGGGCAGCTTCTTCTTCGTGGATCGGCCGGCCGGCAGCTATGTCGTGACCAACCTGTACTGGACGGGCGAGGGCGTGAGCTTCATGCTCGACGCGGGCCAGACGCGCTATGTGCGTGTCACCGCCGAGTCGCTGGGCAGCACGGGCGCGGTCGGCAACCTGTCGATGGAACTGGTCGATCCGCCGGAGCGCGCCGAAGCCGAGATGCTGCGCTTGCGCTATTGGGGCGCAGCGACGCCCGAGCGGGTTCCCGGCCTGTAACGGGTTCCGCCCGGGGCGCGGATTTGCGCAAACGCGCGGATGCTGTGCCCCTGATTTCCTGCTTGCCAGACCAGGGCGCGCCGCGGCGCGCCCTGGTCGTTTTCAGCCCCGATCCAGCCCGACTTCCTGCAGCACCGTGGTCGCGATCTCCTCGATCGACTTGGTGGTGCTGGACAGCCAGGAAATGCCTTCCCGGCGCATCATGCGCTCGGCTTCGGCCACTTCGTAGCGGCATTGCTCCAGTTGCGCGTAGCGGCTGTTCGGACGGCGCTCGTTGCGCACTTCGGCCAGGCGTTCGGGCTGGATGGACAGGCCGAACAGCTTGCCGCGGTGCGGCGCGATGGTGGAGGGCAGGGTGCCGCGCTCGAAATCGTCGGGCGTCAGCGGGAAGTTGGCCGCCTTGATGGCGTATTGCATGGCCAGGTACAGGCTGGTGGGCGTCTTGCCGCAACGGGAGACGCCAACGAGGATCACGTCGGCTTGGTCGAGCTGGTTCACGAACTGTCCGTCGTCGTGCGCCAGGCTGAAGTTGATGGCGTCGATCCGGTTCCGGTATTTTTCGGAGTTGGCCTGCATGTGCGAGCGGCCGATGGAATGGCTTGATTTCAAGCCCAGCGCCTGCTCGATGTGGCTGACGAAGGTGCCGAACAGATCCAGGAACACGCCGTTCGCCTGGCGAACGCGGGCCAGGATTTCAGGATTGACCAGGGTGCTGAAGACAATGGGAGGAACCCCCGCGTCCAGGGCGCTGCGGTCGATCCGCATGGCGACTTCCGCGGCCTTTTCGAGGGTGTCCACGAAAGGCAGGCGGATAGGCTTGAAATTGACCTCCTCGAACTGCGAAAGTACTGACTGGCTGAACGTTTCCGCGGTGATGCCGGTACTGTCGGAAACGATGTATACCGTGCGTACGATAGGGGTAGATGTCATGTGTAAAAAATTCCAACCAGGCGGATGGCCGGACGTACTCCACCGAGTACAATCAGGCCCCTATAAGTCACCCCAAGGGCGGTCCAAGGCCAGTTTGGTCAGCGTCTGAAAGCGTGCCTGCGCAGGCCCGGAAACAGTCTTCCTGCGGCAGCCAAGACAGCGCTTTTCATGCATTGACCAAACTCGCTTTCATTCCATTGTAAAAGGTGACTTCAATGTCGTATGTTGTTTTGTTCGAGCAGCTCCGCATGACGGACGTGGACTCGGTAGGAGGCAAGAACGCATCACTTGGCGAAATGATCAGCCAGCTGTCTGGCGCGGGAGTCCGCGTGCCGGGCGGCTTCGCCACGACCGCGGATGCCTTCCGCGATTTCCTGAAGGCCTCGGGCCTGGACAAGCGGATCGCTGAACGCCTTACCACGCTGAACCCCGAAGACGTGCGCGAACTGGCTGCCGCGGGCTCGCAGATCCGCCAATGGATCGTCGAAGCGCCGTTCTCGCCGGAATTCGAAAAGCAGATCCGCGACGCCTTCGCCAAGCTCGATGCCGACGGCAAGGGCTCGTTTGCCGTGCGCTCGTCCGCCACCGCCGAAGACCTGCCCGACGCCTCGTTCGCCGGCCAGCAGGAAACCTTCCTGAACGTCGTGGGCATCGACGACGTGCTGGATAAGATCCGCCACGTGTTCGCGTCGCTGTACAACGACCGCGCCATTTCCTATCGCGTGCACAAGGGCTACGCCCACGCCGACGTCGCCTTGTCGGCCGGCATCCAGCGCATGGTGCGTTCCGACAAGGGCAGCGCCGGCGTCATGTTCACCATCGACACCGAATCGGGCTTCCAGGACGTGGTCTTCATCACGTCGTCGTACGGCCTGGGCGAAACCGTCGTGCAGGGCGCCGTCAACCCCGACGAGTTCTACGTCTTCAAGCCCACGCTGGCCCAGGGCCACTATCCCATCGTCGGCCGCCGCATCGGCTCCAAGCTGATCAAGATGGAATTCGATCCCGAGCGTCCCGAAGGCCGTGCCGTGCGCACGGTGGACGTGCCGGTGTCCGAGCGCAACCGCTACTCGCTGACCGACGACGAAGTCAACGAACTGGCCCGCTACGCCGTCATCATCGAAAAGCACTACGGCCGCCCGATGGACATCGAGTGGGGCCGCGACGGCGTCGACGGCAAGATCTACATCCTGCAGGCGCGTCCCGAGACGGTGAAGTCGCAGCAGGGCGCCAACGACGTGCAGCAGCGCTATCGCCTGAAGGCCACCGGCCAGGTCCTGATCACCGGCCGCGCGATCGGCCAGAAGATCGGTTCGGGCCCCGTGCGCGTGGTGGGCGACATCTCCGACATGGACAAGGTCCAGCCGGGCGACGTGCTGGTCACCGACATGACGGACCCCAACTGGGAGCCCGTGATGAAGCGCGCGTCGGCCATCGTGACGAACCGCGGCGGCCGCACCTGCCACGCCGCGATCATCGCGCGCGAACTGGGCATTCCGGCTGTCGTGGGTTGCGGCAACGCGACCGACCTGCTGAAGGAAGGCCAGGCTGTCACCGTGTCGTGCGCCGAGGGCGACGAAGGCCGCATTTATGACGGCCTGATCGAAACCGAAGTCGAGGAAGTGCGCCGCGGCGAAATGCCCGCCATCGATCTGAAGATCATGATGAACGTGGGCAACCCGCAACTGGCGTTCGACTTTGCCCAGATCCCCAACGGCGGCGTCGGCCTGGCGCGCCTGGAATTCATCATCAACAACAACATCGGCATCCACCCGAAGGCAGTCCTGGACTACCCGAACGTGGACGGCGAGCTGAAGAAGGCCGTGGAATCGGCCGCCCGCGGCCACGCCAGCCCGCGCGCCTTCTTCGTCGAGAAGATGGCCGAAGGCGTCGCCACCATCGCGGCCGCTTTCTACCCGAAGCCCGTCATCGTGCGCATGTCGGACTTCAAGTCCAACGAATACCGCAAGCTGGTCGGCGGTTCGCGCTACGAGCCCGAGGAAGAGAACCCCATGCTGGGCTTCCGCGGCGCGTCGCGCTACATCGCCGAGGACTTCGCCGAGTGCTTCCGCATGGAATGCGAAGCCCTCAAGAAGGTGCGCGATGAAATGGGCCTGACCAACGTCGAGATCATGGTGCCGTTCGTCCGCACCCTGGGCCAGGCCGAAAAGGTCGTGAACCTGCTCGCCAAGCACGGCCTGGCGCGCGGCGAAAACGGCCTGAAGCTGATCATGATGTGCGAAGTCCCGTCCAACGCCATCCTGGCCGACGAGTTCCTGCAGTACTTCGACGGCTTCTCGATCGGTTCCAACGACATGACCCAGCTCACCCTGGGCCTGGACCGCGATTCGGGCATGGAGCTGCTGGCCGCCGACTTCGACGAGCGCGACGAGGCCGTCAAGTTCATGCTGCGCCGTGCGATCAAGGCCTGCCTGGCCGCCAAGAAGTACGTGGGGATCTGCGGCCAGGGCCCCAGCGACCACCCGGACTTCGCGCAGTGGCTGAAGGATGAAGGCATCCTGTCGATGTCGCTGAATCCGGATACCGTTGTCGACACCTGGCAGCGCCTGGCCAAGAACTGATTGGCCGCCTGAAATAGAAAGCCCCGCATCCTACTGGGATGCGGGGCTTTTTTTCGGCTGTGCGGGGCGGTGGGATGCCGCGGCGGCCCGGCCTGGTCCGCACGCGTGTCAGGCGGCGAGCGCCTCGCGGGCGATGAGTTCGCGCTTGCGGTCGATGCCCCATCGATACCCGGCCAGTCCGCCGTCGGTGCGGACCACCCGGTGGCAGGGGATCGCCAGGGCGATGTGGTTGGTCGCGCAGGCGCGGGCCACGGCGCGCACGGCGCCGGGCGCGCCGATCCGTTCGGCCACCTGCGCGTAGGTCGCGGTGGCGCCCAGCGGGATCTCGCGCAGCGCCTCCCAGACCTTGCGTTGGAAGGCCGTGCCGCGCACGTCCAGCGGCAGGTCCAGCCCGCGCGAGGGGTCTTCGACGAAACCCACCACGTCGGCGACCCAGCGTTCGAAGCGGGGATCGGCGCCGATGAGGCGGGCGGCCTTGAAGCGGTCCTGCAGGTTTCTCACCAGCCGGTCCGGGTCCTCGTCCAGCGCGATCTCGCAGATGCCGGTGGTGCTGGCCGCGACCAACAGGGCGCCGAGCGAACACTGTGCAACCGCGAACCGGATGTCCACGCCTTCGCCATTTTTGCGAAAGGCGGTGGGCGTCATGCCCAGGATGGCGGGGGCGGCCTCATAGAAGCGCCCGCTGGAATTGAAGCCGGCGTCATACATGGCGTCGGTGACGCTGGCGCTGTCTTCCAGGCGCTGGCGCGCGCGGCTGGCGCGCAGGGCGTTCGCGTAGGCCTTGGGGGTGATGCCGGTGGCGGCCTTGAAGACACGGTGGAAATGAAAGCGGCTCATGCCGGCCTGTTCGGCCAGCGTCGACAGATCGGGCGGCTGCTCGGCTTCCAGGGCGCGGCAGGCGCGTTCCACGGCGGCAGCGTGCTGTTTGTTCAAGGGGGCGGCGGCGGGGCTCATCGGGGACTCCTGGCATTGCGCGTGATTGGGTACGCTTGGCGCTATGGTCTCAAGGGTGGCCGGCCGCTGCACTCCGCTTGTTGCGACCGTCCCGGCGGCGCTGCCCGCGATGTTCCCCGGGGGCGTCCTGTGCGGGAGGTCGGGGCGTCAGGCGCCGGGCGCGTAGGTCTCCAGGAAGCGGCGCAGCAGGTCGCCGGCCACGGGCGTGGCGCGCACGTTGGCGGTCAGCCCGGGCACGTCGAGGTTCTCGGCGGCGTAGCGGCGGCCATAGCGTTCGAGGTGCGCCCGAATGAAATCCGGTCCGAACTCGGGATGGAACTGGGTCGAGAAGACGTTGCGGCCGATGCGGATCATCTGGTGCTCGTCCAGGTCGGACCGCGCCAGCACGGCGGCGCCCTGCGGCGGCTGCAGCACGGTCTGGGCATGCAGCATCTGGGCGGGGAAGGTGGAAGGGACGCCGGCCATGAGCGGATCGCCCGCCGCGGTGGGCATCAGTTCGACCGTCTGGGTGCCGACTTCGCGCCCGGCCGGGTTGTAGCCGACCTTGCCGCCCAGCGCGTGCGCCAGCAACTGGTGGCCGTAGCAGACCCCGAACATGGGCAGGTCCGCGGCCACCGCCTCACGCAGCCAGGCGGCCGTGTCTTCGCTCCAGGGCTCCTTGTCGGAAACCATGGCCGGCGATCCGGTGATCAGTGCGGCGCGGTAGCAGGCGGGCGCCTGCGGGCGCTGGCCCGCGTAGACGGCGACGATGTCGACGGCGCTGGCCTCCAGGCCGGCGGCCCGCATGATTTGTTCGGCATAGCCGCCGAACTGGCTTTTGAGCGTGTCGTCCGGATCGCCGGTGTGCAGGATCAGGACGGGAAGAGCAGAAGGCGTTGCGGCGGTCATAAAAGCTTGTTCGTGGATGAGGGCGGCGCGCCGGGTCCGGGGACCGGGCGCGCCAGCGCACATCATAATCCAGCGCCATTGTTTCCGAGGGAGCGCGGCGTCCTCCCGCTCCGTCCCGGAAATACGTACAATCCGCTCAGATAATCATCCTTACAGGCGATCTTGAGACTATGTGGATCTGGCTGGGATTGGCCGCGCTCGCCCTCATCGGGGAACTGGCGACGGGAACCTTCTACTTGCTGCTGGTCGCGCTGGGGTTGGCGGCCGGCGGTATTGCCGCCTGGCTGAACGCGGGCCTGCAATGGGAGCTGGTGGCCTGCGGCGTGGTGCTGCTGCTGGGGCTGCTGGTGTTGCGCAAGACCCGCGTGCTGAAAAAGCGCGAAGTCGATTCCGCCCGCAATGCCGACGTCAACCTGGATATCGGCCAGACCGTCATGGTCGAGGCCTGGTCCGACAACCGCACCACGCGCATCTGGTACCGGGGCGCGCACTGGCAGGCCGAGCTGGCCGAGGGGCACGCGCCCCAGGGCGGCGAACACATCATCACAGAATTGCGCGGTTCGACCCTGGTGCTCACCCCCAAGAGCGCCGGGTCGGCATAGCAGACCGGCCCGCGCGCGCCGCGGGCCACCGCTGAACCCTGGCCCGCGCGGCAGGACAGGCCAGCGCATTTACCCGAAAAGAGGCTTTCCATCATGATCGATACTTCCACTATCGTGCTGCTCGTCATCGTCGCGCTGGCGATCCTGATCGTCATCAAGGCCATTGCCATCGTGCCGCAGCAGCATGCCTGGGTGGTCGAGCGCCTGGGCAAGTTCGACCGTGTCCTGTCGCCGGGCGCCGGCTTCGTGATTCCGTTCATCGAGCGCGTGGCCTACAAGCATTCGCTCAAGGAAATCCCGCTGGACGTGCCAAGCCAGGTCTGCATCACGCGCGACAACACGCAGCTCCAGGTCGACGGCGTGCTGTACTTCCAGGTCACCGATCCGATGCGCGCGTCGTACGGGTCGTCCAACTACATCTCGGCCATCACCCAGCTTGCCCAGACCACCCTGCGCTCGGTCATCGGCAAGATGGAACTGGACCGCACGTTCGAAGAGCGCGATTCCATCAACAGCAACATCGTTTCGTCGCTGGACGAGGCGGCGCTGAACTGGGGCGTGAAGGTGCTGCGCTATGAAATCAAGGACCTGACGCCGCCCAACGAGATCCTGCGGTCGATGCAGGCGCAGATCACCGCCGAACGCGAGAAGCGCGCGCTGATCGCCGCGTCCGAAGGGCGCCGCCAGGAACAGATCAATATCGCCACCGGCGAGCGCGAGGCCGCCATCGCGCGTTCCGAGGGCGAGAAGCAGGCGCAGATCAACCAGGCGCAGGGCGAGGCCGCGGCGGTGCTGGCGATTGCCGAAGCCACCGCCAAGGCCATCACGCAGGTGGCCGACGCGGTCCGCCAGCCGGGCGGCATGGAGGCCGTCAACCTGAAGGTCGCCGAGCGTTACGTCGAGGCCTTCGGCAACGTGGCCAAGGAAGGCAATACGCTGATCCTGCCCGCCAATCTGTCCGACGTGGGCGGCATGATCGCCTCCGCCATGACCATCGTGAAGTCCACGCGCAACAGCTGATACTGCGCCCCGCGGCGCCCGCCCCATGATCGCTCCCGTTAATTTGCTTCTGATAGCAGCGCTGGCGGGGGTACTTTCCCTTTGCGTCCTGGGGTCCCTGGCGCGCAGCGGCATGGCGGGCATCCGCGAGACCATACGCGCCAACCTGCTGACGCTGGTGGCGTTTTCCGGCTTTGCGCTGCAGAACACCCAGGCCCCGCTGTGGGCGTCGATCCTGGTGCCCAACGCGGCCATCGCGCTGGCGCTGTGCGCGTACTACGCGGGCGTGCGCCGGCTGCTGGGGCTGGCCGTGCCGCGGCACCTCATGACGTTGGGCTGCCTTGCGGCGCTGTCGGTGGTGGCGGTCTACACCTATGTGGATTGGCAGGTCGGTCCGCGCATCGTGGCAATGTCGCTGCTGCAGATGGGGTTCATGCTGGCCGTCGCCGTCGTCATCCAGCGCAACATGCCCACGCACCGGTCGCGCTACAGCTACCGGTTCGTGTGGGTGGTGACGCTGATCTCCGCCGTGGTCTGCGCGTTGCGCGCGCTGGTGTACCTGAGCGGGTTCGACTCGGTTTCAGCCTTCCTGGAGCCCACCGTGTGGGGCGTGGCCTTCCTGACGCTGGGTGTGCTCATCATGCCTTGCCTGACGCTGGGCACCATCATGATCATCCATGACCGCATGCTGGCGGACCGGGAACAGGAGGCCAACACCGATTTCCTGACCGGCCTGATGTCGCGCAAGGCATGGTGGCTGCAGGCCGAGCGCTACTGCGCGCAGGCGCTGCGCATGCGCCGTCCGCTGACCCTGCTGCTGCTGGACATCGACCATTTCAAACGCATCAACGATACGCATGGCCATGCGGCTGGCGACGCGGTGCTGCGCCATTTCGGGCTGCTGGCGACCGCCACGCTGCGCACTGGCGATCATGTGGGCAGGGTGGGCGGCGAGGAGTTCGCCGTGCTGTTTGCCGACATGCGCAGCGATGCGGTGCTGGAAGTGGCGGAGCGCCTGCTGGATTCGGTGCGGCGCACACCCTGCGCCCATGGTGGCAGCACGATTTCGTACACCTTCAGCGCCGGGGTCGAGGACTGGATACCCGGCGAGAATCTGCAGGTGCTTTTCGAGCGCGCCGACCGCAAGCTCTACGCCGCCAAGTCGGCGGGGCGCAACCGCGTCGTTGGGGCCGGGCAGGAGGCCGAGCGGCCGCTGCTGCCGGCGGCGGCCTGAATCAGTCGTCCTTGCTCCGGCGCGGCGCGCGGGTGTCGTGCTTCATGATGCGTTCCTTTTCGCGCGCCCAGTCCTTCTCGCGCGCCGTGTCGCGCTTGTCGAACAGCTTCTTGCCGCGGCCCAGTGCGAAGTCGAGCTTGATGCGCCCGTTCTTGTAATGCAGGTTCAGCGGCACGAGCGTGTAGCCGCGCTGCTCGACCTTGCCGATGAGCTTGCTGATTTCCTCGGCCTTGAGCAGCAGCTTGCGGGTGCGCATGGCATCGGGATGGATGTGCGTGGACGCCGTGGGAAGCGGGCTGACGTGCATGCCAAGCAGGTACAGCTCGCCATCGCGCACGATGACGTAGCTTTCCTTGAGCTGCACGCGGCCGTCGCGGATCGCCTTCACTTCCCAGCCTTGCAGGACGAGGCCGGCCTCGTAGCGGTCTTCGATGAAATAGTCGTGCGTGGCCTTGCGATTGTCGATAATGCTCATAAAGCCTTCTTGCAGGGGTCGTTCTGGGGCGGCGTTAGGCCCACAACGCACTGTGCCGGTAAAATCTTGCCATTCTAGCCATTTGCGATAGTCGATGCACAAAGTACAACGATCCGTCCTGGTGCCTTACAGCGCCGCCCAGATGTTCGACCTGGTTGCCGACGTGGAGAAGTACCCCGAGTTCATGCCGTGGTGTGGCGGCGCCGAGGTGCAGACCCGCGACGAACACGGCATGCAGGCCTCCATCCTGATTTCCTTCGCAGGGATGAAGCAGCGCTTCACCACCCGCAATACCCACGTCTATCCCGAGCGGATCGACCTGGAACTGGTGGATGGTCCTTTCTCCAGCCTGGTCGGGCATTGGGTGTTCCAGCCGCTGGCCGAAGACGCCTGCAAGGTCCTCTTCACCATGGAGTACGCGTTCTCGAACCGTCCGCTCGAGATGGTGGTGGGCCCGGTCTTTAACCGCATCGCCACCAGCTTCATCGATTCGTTCACCAAGCGCGCGCAGGCCAAGTATGGCGAATGAGCCGTCCGCGGCGGGGCAGATCGGCGTCATCGTCTGCTACGCCTTGCCCGGCCACGCGTGGCAGCGCGACGTGCGCCTGCCCGAGGGCGCGACCGTCGAGGACGCGCTGGCGGCCAGCGGGTTTGCGCAGGCGTTTCCGGTCGTCAAGCCGTGGGAACGGGGCGTGGGCATCTTCGGCCGCGCCACCGAACCGGCGGCGCGTCTGGCCGATGGCGATCGCGTGGAAATCTACCGCGGGCTGACCTTCGACCCCAAGGAGTCCCGCCGCCGCCGCGCCGAGCACCGCCGGGCCAAGACGGCCAAGAACGGGCGGGTCCGGCCGGCCGGGCTGTTGTAGGCGTGGCATCCTGAGCGCCCATCCTGAGCGCCCATCGCCCCGGCCTCTCAGATAGCCCCTTCACATTGTCATAAATACGACAAAGCGCCCAAGCGCTTCGGGCGTAACATAAAGCCAGTTTCCCGCTTACGTTTACGTCAACGTCATGTCAAAATCGACCGGCTGGCGTTCACGAGACGGCAGCAACGCCACCCGACAATACTGACTACAACAGGAGACAGGCCGTGGACTTGGAACTGACCGACGAGCAGCGCGCGTTCGCGCAGGCCGCGCGTGATTACGCCGAGGGCGAACTGGCCCCCCACGCCGCGCGCTGGGACGCCGAGGGCATTTTTCCGCGCGAGGCGTTCGCCCGCGCGGGCGAGATGGGCTTTTGCGCCATCTACGCCAGCGAGGACATCGGCGGCCTGGGCCTGCCGCGCCTGGACGCCACGCTGGTGTTCGAGGAAATGGCAGCGGTGGATCCGTCCACCACGGCGTTCCTGACCATCCACAACATGGCGACGTGGATGGTCGGCAAGTGGGGCCAGCCGGCGTTGCGCGAAGCCTGGGGACCCTTGCTGGCCAGCGGCGAAAAGCTGGCTTCCTACTGCCTGACCGAACCCGGCGCGGGCTCCGACGCGGCATCGTTGTCCACGCGCGCGCAACGCGTCGGCGACGATTACGTCATCAATGGCGCGAAGGCCTTCATTTCCGGCGGCGGCGACACCGACCTGCTGGTCGTGATGGCGCGCACCGGGGGCGAAGGCGCCGGCGGCATCAGCGCGTTCGCCATTCCGGCGGACAGCGAGGGCATCGGCTACGGCCGCAAGGAAGAGAAGATGGGCTGGAACAGCCAGTCCACTCGTCCCATCACCTTCGAGAACGTGCGCGTGCCGGCCGGCAACATGCTGGGGCAGGAGGGCGAGGGCTTTAAGATCGCCATGAAGGGCCTGGACGGCGGCCGCATCAACATCGGCACCTGCTCGGTCGGCGCCGCGCAAGGCGCGCTGGACGCCGCCCGCCGCTACATGGACGAACGTCGGCAGTTCAATCGCCGGTTGGCGGAGTTCCAGGCCCTGCAATTCAAGTTGGCGGACATGGCCACGCATCTCGTGGCCTCGCGCCAGATGGTGCGGCTGGCCGCCTGCAAGCTGGACGCCGGCGCGCCCGACGCGTCCACGTATTGCGCGATGGCCAAGCGGTTCGCCACCGACATGGGCTTTCAGATCTGCCTGGACGCGCAACAGATCCATGGCGGCTATGGTTACCTTAAAGACTATCCCTTGGAGCGTCTGGTGCGCGATACTCGCGTTCATCAGATTCTGGAGGGCACCAACGAGATCATGCGCGTGATCATTGCCCGCCAATTGTTGGAAAAAGGAGCCGACATAAGATGAATGCACCGGTGTTGTTCGAAGAAAGATCCGCCGCCAATGGAATGCGTTTCGGCATTGCGACGCTGAACGCGCCGCAGACGCTCAACGGCCTGTCGCTGGAGATGGTCGATCTCCTGGCGGACCGTCTGGACGCATGGGCTCGCGATCCCGGTGTTGCGCTCGTCGTGCTGCAAGGGGCGGGCGACAAGGCGTTCTGCGCGGGCGGCGATCTGCATGGCCTGTACCGCAGCATGACCGAGAACGCGGGCAAGCCGAGCTGGAGCAACACCTACGCGCGCCGCTTCTTCGAGCACGAATACCGGCTGGATTACCGCATCCATACCTATCCCAAGCCCGTGCTGTGCTGGGGCCACGGCATCGTCATGGGCGGCGGCATCGGGCTGATGATGGGCGCCAGCCATCGCGTCGTCAGCGAGACCTCGCGCCTGGCCATGCCCGAGGTGTCGATCGGGCTCTTCCCGGACGTGGGCGGAAGCTGGCTGCTCAATCGCATGCCGGGCCGCAGCGGCGTGTTCCTGGCGCTCACGGGCGCGCAATTGAACACGTCCGATGCGTTCTTCGCCGGCCTTGCCGATTTCCGCCTGAACAGCGCGGACTGGCCGGCTTTGCTGTCCTCGCTGCAAGAGCAGCCGTGGGCCGGACAGGCCAGCGGCGCGGCCGAAGACGCCATCCCGCCGCGGTCCATCAACGACGGGTTGCTGCGCCGCGCGCTGGCCGCGCTGGAGCCGCCCACGCCGCTCGAAGCCGGGCCGCTGCGCCAGCACTCGTTCGTGATCAACAATCTGTGCAACGGCAACCGCCTGGACGACATCTACGAGGAGCTGTCGTACCTGAAAGACCACGAAGACCCGTGGCTGTCGCGCGCGGCCAAGACCATGCTCGCGGGCTCGCCGGGATCGGTGCGGCTGGCCTTCGCGTTGCAGCAGCGCACGCGGCTGCGGTCGCTGGACGATGTGTTCCGCGTCGAGTACATCGCCGCGCTGGCCTGCACCGCGCATGGCGATTTTGCCGAGGGCATCCGCGCGCTGCTGGTCGACAAGGACAAGAACCCGCGTTGGAATCCGGCCGTGATCGACATGGCTACCGACGCCTGGGTGCAGAAATTCTTTGAGGAACCCTGGCCCGAGGGCGAGCCGCATCCGCTTGCCGACCTGGGACAGGAAGGGCGCTGATCCCTCGGCCGGTCCCTCGGCCGGCCCCGGCGCCACGCAGATCACGATGAATCCATACCTACAGCAATAGCAACAGGAGACAAGACATCATGAGCAGCATCGCGTTTATCGGTTTGGGCAACATGGGTGCGCCCATGGCATTGAATCTGGTCAAGGCCGGCCACAGCCTGAAGGTCTTCGACCTGATGCCGGCGGCCATCAAGCTGCTGACCGACGCCGGCGCCACCGCGGCGGCATCCGCATCCGAGGCGGTCGAGGGGGCCGAGGTCGTGATCTCGATGCTGCCGGCCAGCAAGCACGTCGAGGGCCTGTACCTGGACCAGGATCTGCTGGGCAAGATCGCGTCCAGCGCGCTGGTGATCGAATGCAGCACCATCGCGCCGGATTCGGCGCGCAAGGTGGCCCAGGCCGCGGAGGTGCGCGGCATCGCCATGATCGACGCCCCGGTCTCGGGCGGCACGGGCGGCGCGGCCGCGGGCACGCTGACCTTCATCGTGGGGGGCGCCGCAGCGTCGTTGGAGCGCGCCCGTCCCGTGCTGGAGAAGATGGGCAAGAACATTTTCCATGCAGGTCCTGCGGGCGCCGGCCAAGTGGCCAAGATCTGCAACAACATGCTGCTCGGCATCCTGATGGCCGGCACGTCCGAGGCGCTGGCGCTGGGCGTGGCCAACGGACTGGATCCCAAGGTGCTGTCGGACATCATCGCCAAGAGCTCCGGCCGCAACTGGGCGACCGAGCTCTACAACCCCTGGCCGGGTGTCATGGAACACGCGCCGGCCTCCAAGGGCTACGCGGGCGGTTTCGGCGTGGACCTGATGCTCAAGGACCTGGGCCTGGCCGCCGAGGCCGCGCTGTCGGCGCGCGCATCGATCCCGCTGGGCGAACTGGCGCGCAACCTGTATTCGCTGCACAGCGCGGGCGGCTCGGGCAAGCTGGATTTCTCCAGCATCGTCAACCTGGTCAAGCGTGAGCAGGACTGACATGGCCGACCTGCAGACATCCGTGGACCCGGCCGCGCGGGTCCAGGCCAGTTTCGGCCAGCAAAGCATCATGGCGCTGCTGGGCGCCCGGCTGGGCGCGGTGGAGCCGGGCAGGGTGGACATCGTCCTGCCTTACCGGGCCGACCTCTGCCAGCAGAACGGCTTTTTGCACGCGGGCATTTCCACCACCATTGCCGACAGCGCCGGCGGCTATGCCGCGTTCACGCTGTTCGGGCCGGGCGAGGACGTGCTGACCTCGGAGTTCAAGATGAACTTCCTGGCCCCCGCCAAGGGCGACCGGTTCCTTGCCACGGGGCGCGTGGTCAAGCCCGGCAAGCGTCTTTCGGTCTGCCAGGTGGAGATGCATGCCTACGACGGTGAACAAGCCACGCTGTGCGTGATAGGCTTGCTCACCGCGGTGCGCGTGACGCCGCGATGAACTTCGCGCGCGGCGCGTCCGGGTCCTGTGCCCGGCGCGCCGTGCGCCTGTCGCGCGTCGCATGGGTTTTCCGGCAATGCCAGCAAAAGAACATCATCGGATTTTTCGCAGCAACTGGCTGCGCGCCGCGGTCCTGGGCGCGAACGACGGCATCGTCTCGACGGCCAGCCTCATCACCGGCGTCGCGGCGGCCCAGGCTACGCACGGGGCGATTCTCACCTCGGGACTGGCCGGCCTGGTGGCCGGCGCGCTGTCGATGGCGGCAGGCGAATATGTCTCGGTGCGCAGCCAGGCCGATACAGAAGCCGCCGACCTGCGGCTGGAGCAGCGCTCGCTGCGCCGCAATTCCGGCGAAGAACTGGCCGAACTGGTCGATATCTATGTGGCGCGGGGACTGACGCGCGAACTGGCCGAGCAGGTGGCGCGCCAGCTCACCAGCCATGACGCGCTGGACGCGCACGCCCGGGACGAGCTGGGCATTTCCCTGCACAACCGCGCGCAGCCGGTTCAGGCGGCACTGGCCTCCGCGGCGTCGTTCGCGGCGGGCGCCGCCGTGCCGCTGGCCGTGGCGGTTGTCTCGCCTGGACCGCATCTCATCGGCTGGGTCATCGGCGCGTCCGTCTGTTGTCTGGCATCGCTGGGCGCGATGGCCGCGAAGGCCGGGGGCGCGCCCATCGCGCCGGCCGCGCTGCGCGTCACCGTGCTGGGCGCCGCGGCGATGGCCGTGACGGCGGGCGTGGGGGCGCTGTTCGGGGTGGCGGTCTGAAACATCACGGCCTGCGCGCGCGGGGATTTTCCGGCGTGCAGGCCTGACCGGCTCACGGGTTGATCGAGTACGGCAGCGGCGCCGTGGCGATGCGCGGGCCGTCCACGCTGGCCAGGCGCAGGTCGCCGTCGGGCAGCGCGGCCAGGGTGGTTTCAAACAGCACCGACACCACGCCCTGGTCGCTCGCGGCCTGGACGACGCGGCCGATGGCCTCGCCGGGCTGCGCCGCGTCGAACACATCCACGCCCGTCAGCGCCGGTCCCTGCAGGGTGGCGTCGGCGACGGTGCCGAAGGCCATGCGCCGCTTGACCGTGCCGCGGTAGTGGCTGCGCGCGACGACTTCCTGCCCCGGATAACAGCCCTTGGTGAAGCTGACGCCCTGGATCAGGTCCAGGTTGACCGTTTGCGGGATGAAGACATCCTGCGTCGCGGCCGCGATCCAGGGTATGCCGGCCGCCAGTTCGGCCGCTTGCCAGGACGCGGCCGGCGCCAGCCCCAGCGCCGGGACCAGCGCGGCGGACTGTTCCAGTTGCGCGTCGGAGGCGATCCACCACCAGCGCAGGCGGTCGTCGGCCGACGGCGCGACGATCCAGGTGCCGGACGGCAGATCCGCGCGCTGCCAGGTGGCGCGGGGCAGGGCGCCCGCGACGGCTTCCAGCGCGGCAGCCTGTTCCGGCGTGGCCTGCACGCCAGCCACCTGCAGCGGCGCGGGCGCCAGCTTGACCTTGGCGCGCAGCACGAACATGGACAGGCGCTTGAGCAGGGCCTGGGACAGGTCCTGGCGGACCATGCCGTAGAGCTGCGGGGCGTCGTCCGCGGCGTCCGTGCCGCGCCACATCACCATCGTGGCAAGCAGGCGGCCCTTGGCGGTGCAGTAGCCGGCCAGGCGGGCGGCGTCGGAAGGCAGTCCCGTGACGTCCTGCGTGAATTGGCCATGCAGGAAGGAGAGGGCATCGGCGCCCGCGGCGCTGAAGACCGTCAGGTCCGGCAGCGGCGCGCATTGCGCGCAACCTTCGGCGCGGACAGGAATCGAAGAATAAAAGGCGTGCATGTCGGCGGGGGTTATCGCGTCATCAAAGTGCTGATGATAGCCGCGTTCTCCGGCTGACCCGGCCATGCCCCCGACGCGTAAAGGGGCGGGTCGCGCGATCCGGCCCCCGTTGTGGCCCGGCTTGGCCCCGCGATCCATTAAACTTCCGACACTTATGAAGATGCGACTCCGAAATTTCGTCCTGTGGTTCCTGCTTCTCGTCGTCCTGGCCGTGGGCGGCGCGGTGGGTGCCGCCTATACCTGGATGCACCGCCCGCTTACGCTGGCGTCCGACAAGATCGACTTTGTGGTGGATCCGGGCAGCAGTCCGCGCACCGTCGCGCGCGCGCTCAATGCGGCCGGCGTGCCGGTGTGGGAGCCCGGCTTCGTGTGGATGGCCCGGCTGTCCGAACGCGACAAGCTGATCAAGGCGGGCGGCTACCAGGCCATCAATGGCGACACGCCCTGGCTGCTGCTCGAGCGCCTGGCGCGCGGCGACATGACCCAGCGGCAGATCACGTTCCTGGAAGGCTGGACCTACCGCCAGATCCGCCAGGCGCTGCGCGAGAATCCCGACGTCAAGCAGACGCTGGACGGGGTCAGCGATGAAGAACTGCTGGCGCGCCTGGGATCGGACATCAAGCATCCGGAAGGCCTGTTCTTCCCGGATACCTACGTGTTCACGCCCGGCAGCACCGATTTCGACCTGCTGCGCCGCGCCTATCAGGAAGGCCAGCGCATCCTGAACGACACCTGGGACAAGCGTCAGGACGGCGTGGCCGTGTCCACGCCCTACGAGGCGCTGGTGCTGGCGTCCATCATCGAAAAGGAAACCGGCCACGGTCCGGAGCGCCGCCGCGTGTCGGGCGTGTTCACCAACCGGCTCAAGATCGGCATGCTGCTGCAAACCGATCCCACCGTGATCTACGGCATGGGCGAGGCCTACCAGGGCCGCATCCGCAAGCGCGACCTGCAGACCGACACGCCCTGGAATACGTACACGCGTCCCGGTCTGCCGCCCACGCCCATCGCGGCGCCGGGCCGGGCGGCCTTGCTGGCGGCCGTGCAGCCCGAACAGCACAAATTCCTGTATTTCGTCTCCCGGGGCAACGGCACCAGCGAATTCTCGGCCAACCTGTCCGAGCACAACCGCAACGTCGCCCGCTACATCCTCGGCCAGCGCTCGACGCCCACGCCGGCGTCGACCCCCGCTCCGGCCCCCGCGCCCGCCGACGCACCCGCCGAGGCGGCAGATCCCGCCCCCGAATCAGCACAAGGACAAGATCAATGACCTCACGCGGACGCTTCATCACGCTGGAGGGCGTGGACGGCGCGGGCAAGAGCACGCACACGGCCTGGATCGCCGATTTCCTGCGCGGACAGGGACTGGAGGTGGTGTCCACCCGCGAGCCCGGCGGCACGCCGCTGGGCGAAAAGCTGCGCACGCTGGTCCTGAATGATCCGATGGGGCTGGACACCGAGACCTTGCTGATGTTTGCCGCCCGCTGCGAGCACGTCCGCCAAGTGATCGAGCCGGCGCTGGCGCGTGGCGCCTGGGTCGTCTGCGACCGCTACACCGATGCGAGCTACGCCTACCAGGGCGGCGGCCGCGGCCTCGGGGCGGAGCGCGTGGCGATCCTGGAAAACTGGATGCAGGCGGGCCGCCCGGACCGCACCTGGCTTTTTGACGTGCCCCTGGAAGTCGCCCGGGCGCGGCTGGCCGATGCCCGCGAGCCCGACCGCTTCGAGCGCGAGGGCGCGGCGTTCTTCGAGCGCACCCGCGAGGCCTATCATGCCCGCGCAAAGGCCGACCCCGACCGCATCCGCGTGGTGGACTCCACCCGCTCCATCGCCCAGATCCGCACCGACCTCGAAGCCGGCCTGCGCGAGCTGCTGGCCGTCGCGGCATGAGCGCGCCCCAGTTCCTGCCCTGGCAACTGGACACGGCACGCGCGTGGCTGGGCAATCGCGACCGCTTCGCCCATGCCTGGCTGGTGCATGGGCTGGCCGGCATCGGCAAGCTGGATTTCGCCGTCGCCGCGGCGGCGAGCCTGCTGTGCGAGGCGCCTGAAAACGGGCTCGCCTGCGGCCACTGCGCGGCGTGCGCCTGGTTCGCCAGCGGCAACCATCCCGATCTGCGGCGCATCCGCCCCGAGGCGGTGGCCGTGGAAGAGGGCGCGGACGCGGCTGAACAGCAGGAAGACGCCGAGCCGGCGACGGGCGCCGCCAAGCGCGCGCCCTCCAAGGAAATCCGCATCGACCAGATCCGCTCGCTGGAGTCCTGGTTCAATACCGCGACGCACCGGGGCGGCTGGCGCGTGGCGCTGCTTTATCCGGCCCATGCCTTGAACGTCGTGTCGTCCAACGCCTTGCTCAAGGTGCTGGAGGAGCCGCCGCCCCATACCGTGTTCCTGCTGGTGGCCGATGCGCCGGACCGGCTGCTGCCCACGCTGGTGTCGCGGTGCCGCCGCCTGCCGCTGCCCGCCCCGGACGCCGACACGGCGCTGCAGTGGCTGCGGGACCAGAACGTGGAGCCGGCGCGCGAATGGCTGGCAGCCGCGGGCGGCGCGCCGCTGGCGGCGCTGCGCCTGGCGCAGTCCGGGGAGTCCCCCTGTCCGGCCTGGCTGGTCCAACTGGTCAACCCGCTGGCCAAGGGGCAGGCCCCCGATGTGGGCACGCTGGCCGAAGCCCTGGAAAAAGTGGCCGCGCCCGAATGGATCGATGCCCTGCAACGGCTGTACACCGACCTGATGCTGGCCAGCGCCGGCGCCCCGGTGCGCTACTTTCCGTCGCTGGCGGCGGGCGTGGCGCAGGTGGCGTTCCGCATGCATCCCGCGCGCGTGGCGGAGGCGGCGCGCTGGCTGACCCGCCAGCGCGCGCTGGCCACCCACCCCTTGAACGCCAAGCTCTTCGCCCACGCCACCCTGCAGCGCGTGGTGCTATCCTGCCAGGCGTAAGCCCTTGATCCGGCGGCGCTTTGCCCGGCATCGGGGCGGAGCGCCACGGCTCCCCACACCAGACTCACCATGTACGTCGATTCACACTGTCACCTGAACTTTCCCGAGCTGGCGAACGATCTGCCGGCCATTCTCGACCGCATGACCGCCAACCAGGTCACCCACGCGCTGGTCGTCAGCGTCAACATGCCGGAATGGCCCGGCCTGATGGCGCTGGTGGAACCGCAACCGCGGCTCTGGGCCTCGGTGGGCGTGCACCCTGACTACGAAGACACGCCGGACCCGACGCCCGAAGAACTGGTGCGCCTGGCCGAACACCCCAAGGTCGTGGCCATCGGCGAGACGGGGCTCGACTACTACCGGCTGTCCGAGCCGCTGGACTGGCAGCGCGAGCGTTTCCGCCGCCACATCCGCGCCGCGCGCGACGCCGGCCTGCCGCTCATCGTGCACACGCGGTCGTCCGCCGAGGACACCGTGCGCATGTTGCGCGAAGAGAAAGCGGCCGAGGTGGGCGGCGTGATGCACTGTTTCACCGAAACCTGGGAAATCGCCCAGGCCGCGCTGGAGCAGAACTTCTACATCTCGCTGTCCGGCATCGTGACCTTCAAGAACGCGCAGATCGTGCACGAAGTGGCGGCCAAGGTGCCGCTGGACCGGCTGCTGATCGAAACCGATTCGCCATACCTTGCGCCCGTGCCGTACCGGGGCAAGCTGAACGATCCGTCCAAGGTGATCCACGTGGCCGAGAAGATCGCGGACCTGCGCGGCATCACTGCGGCCGAGGTGGCGCAGGCGTCCACCGACAATTTCTTCCGGCTGTTCAGCAAGATCAAGAAATAGCCCGATCCGATTCATTGAACCTGCATCCCTAGGACTGCCATGGCCATCCGCTTCGCCTCCGCCCAGAAAGCCCTTTTGTCATGCGGCCGCGCCGGCCTGCTTGCCCTGGCCTTGGGCCTGGCCGCGCCGGCCGCCCAGGCCGCCAATGCCGGCGACTGGTGGGTCTACGTCGCCAACGATTACCCCGACGACATCCGGGCGCTGCTTGCGCAGGGCTCGGACCCCAACGTGCGCTACAAGAACGGCCAACCAGCCATCATGCGGGCCGTCGTGGACAACGCCTGGAAAGTCTTCGACGTGCTCGCCGCCGACAAGCGCACGGACGTCAACGCCGAAAACCCGGCGGGCGAGACGCCGCTGATGTACCTGGCCATCGCTGGTCAGACCGAACGCGCCAAAAAGCTGATCGCGCGCGGCGCCCAGGTCAACCGGCTGGGGTGGACCCCGCTGCATTACGCCGCGTCCAAGGGGCAGATGGAGATGGCCCGCTTGCTGCTGGCGAACAAGGCCATGGTCAACGCGCCCGCGCCCAACGGCGAGACGCCCCTGATGATGGCGGCGCTGTCCGGCCGCAAGCCCATGGTGGAATTGCTGATCCGGGCCGGGGCCGACGTCACCACGCAGGACACCAAAGGCCAGGACGCCGCCGCATGGGCGGCGACGGGCAAGTCGGAGGCGCTTGCGGCCGAGCTGACGGCCATGATCCAGCAGCAGGAAGACGCCAAGCGCAAGCGCCGCGCCGCGGCGCAGGGCGCTCCGCAGGAGGCGGACGCCACGCAATCGGCCGGTGTGCCGGCCCCGGACCAGGCGCCGCCGCCCGCATCCGCAACGGCGGCCGAGACGGCGCCGGGCAAGGACGGCGTGAAGGGCGTTTCCGGGGTGGGGCTGTCGGACTACGACAAGCCGGCCGCGCCCTGAACCCCGCCCGCCGCCGCGAAAGCCCGCCTCGGCGGGCTTTTTTGCGTCCGGATTTCGGGGTTTTCCCTTGCGATTCTCAGCGGGTGGGAAAAAATCAAAGCTCGTCAACCACAAATTGATAATCTCGCCGCCATATTGCTGGGAGTCGAGTTGTCATGTCGGAAACGTCCGTAGGGGCGGGCGCGGATCGCGTCCTGTATGTGCTGGCCACGTTGGCGCGTCACGACGGCCCGCTCAGCATTGCCGCGCTGGCCGAAAAGACCGGCCTTGCCCAAAGCACGCTGTACCGGCAGATCGCGCTGCTCAAGCGCTGGGGATTCGTCGCCGAACACGAGGGCGAGTACGGCCCCGGCCCGCTCTGTGTGCAGTTGGCCTGGGGCTTTGACCAATCGTCGTACCTGATCCACGAAGCGCAGCCCGACATGGCGGCGCTGGCCGCGTCGTCCGGCGAAACCATCGGCCTGCTGGTCGCGGTCAAGGATCAGGCGGTCTGCCTGGACATGGTGGAAAGCCAGCATCCGCTGCGCTGCTCGTTCACCAAAGGCCGCGGGCTGCCGCTGGCGCGCGGCGCCTCGGCCAAGTCGCTGCTGGCGTTCATGCCCCAAGCCCGGCTGCAGGGGGCGCTGGCCTACCTGGCCAACGAGGCCGGCGTGGATGTCGCGCGCCTGGCAAGCGAACTGGAGGCCATCCGCGACCAGGGCTATGCCGTGACCGACAGCGAGGTCGACGCCGGCGTCTGGGGCGTGAGCGTGCCGATCTTCCAGCGGGCCAACCAGGCCGTGGCGTCGATCACGCTCATGGCGCCATCCACCCGCGCCGCGCAACGCCCGAACGCCCTGATCGACATGACCGTCGCGGCCGCCCGCCGCATTTCGGCCCGATTGAAGGCGACCTGATGAAGGCCCGCATGGCCGCAAGCTTTGCCTAACCGAATTACATGCTGCACCCCTTAGTCCGTTCCTGGTTTCAACGATCGCCGTACCCACCGCCGTATCCACACGCATAGGACCCACCATGACCACTCGCCGCACCCTGCTTTCCGCCGCCCTGACCCTGAGCCTCGCCTGGGCCGCTGGTTCCGCGCACGCCCAGGAAACGATCCGCGCCGTCACCGACGCCACCTTCCCCCCGATGGAGTTCGTCAAGGACGGCAAGCGCACCGGTTTTGACATCGAGCTGGTCGAAGCGCTGGCCGGCGCGATGGGCAAGAAGATCGAATGGATCGACATCGACTTCAAGGGCCTGATTCCGGCCCTGCAGGCCGGCCGCGCCGATATCGCCGTGTCCGCCATCTACATCACGCCCGAGCGCAGCAAGGTCGTCGACTTCACCGACCCGTACTACGCGGGCGGCCTGGTGGTGCTGACCAAGGCCGACGGCCCCATCAAGAGCATCAAGGACCTGGACGGCCGCAAGGTGTCGGTGCAGGTCGGCACGAAGTCCGTCAACTACCTGAAGGAACACTTCCCCAAGGTGCAGCGCGTGGAAGTCGAAAAGAACCAGGAAATGTTCAACCTGGTGCAGATCGGCCGCGCCGACGCCGCGGTGACGGGCAAGCCCGCCGCCAAGCTGTTCGCGCAGAGCACCAACGGCCTGACCGTGCTGGGCGAGCAGGTGACCACCGAGGACTACGGCATCGCCGTGCCCAAGAACAAGCCTGAACTCACGCGCGAGCTGAACGCCGCGCTGCAGAAGCTGAAGGCCGATGGCACCTATCAAACCATCGTGAACAAGTGGTTCGAGGCGCCCGCGAAATGAACCTGGATTTTTCTCCCGTCTTCGCCGACTTCGACGCGCTGCTGCGGGGCGCGGCGGTCACCATCGAGGTGACTGCCGGCGCCTTGCTGCTGGGCTGCGTGATGGGGCTGCTGGTGGGCGTGGGGCGGCTCAACCCGCAACGCCGCGTCATCTATCACCTGTGCAGCACCTACCTGCTGTTCTTCCGTGGCACGCCGCTGCTGGTGCAGCTTTTCATCTGGTTCTTCGGGCTGCCCCAGTTCGGGGTGACGCTGCCGGCCTTCGCCTGCGGCGTGCTGGGCCTGGGCATGTATTCCGGCGCCTACGTGTCGGAAATCGTGCGGGGCGCGATCCAGTCGGTGGACCGCGGCCAGACGGAAGCGGCGCGCTCGCTCGGCATGTCGTCGGGCCAGGCCATGCGCATCATCATCCTGCCGCAGGCCGTGGTGCGCATGATCCCGCCGCTGGGCAACGAGTTCATCGCGCTGATCAAGAATTCCGCGCTGGTGTCGCTGTTGACCATTCACGATCTGATGCACGAAGGGCAGAAGATCATCAGCGTGTCATATCGCTCGCTGGAAACCTACCTGGTGGTGGCTTTGATCTATCTGGTTCTGACCACGGTGGCCATGGTGATTTTGCGCAAGGTCGAGCATCGCCTGCGCGCCGGAGGGATGGTGCAATGAGCCTCGTCATCGAAGGGCAGGAAATGATCCGCATCCGCGGCCTGCACAAGTCCTACGGCGACCACGCCGTCCTGCGCGGCATCGACTTCGATGTGCTGCAGTCGCAGGTGGTGGTGGTGATCGGCCCCAGCGGTTCGGGCAAGAGCACCTTGCTGCGCTGCTGCAACGGCCTGGAAGTGGCGCAGCGCGGCACCGTGGAAATCTGCGGGCAGACGCTGCAGGACAACGGCGCGATGCTGCCGGAGGCCGAGCTGAACCAGTTGCGCACGCAGGTGGGCATGGTGTTCCAGGGCTTTAACCTGTTCCCGCACCTGTCGGTGCTGGACAACGTGACCGTCGGGCCGCGCAAGCTGCTCGGCCTGGGACGCGAGCAAGCCAACGCCCTGGCGGCCGACCTGCTGAACAAGGTTGGCCTGTCGCAGAAGGTCTCGGCCATGCCGGCCAGCTTGTCGGGCGGGCAGAAGCAGCGCGTGGCCATCGCGCGCGCGCTGGCCATGCAGCCGCAGGTCATGCTGTTTGACGAGCCGACCTCGGCGCTGGACCCGGAGCTGGTGGGCGAAGTGCTGCAGGTCATGAAGCTGCTCGCCCGCGAAGGCATGACCATGATGGTCGTCACCCACGAAATGGGCTTTGCCCGCGACGTGGCCGACGTCGTGGCCGTGATGGACGGCGGCGTCATCCTGGAATCCGGTTCGCCGGACGTGATCTTCAGCGCGCCGCGCGAAGCGCGCACCCGCGAGTTCCTGCAGGCGGTCCTGAGCGCGGGTCCGGGGGCGGCGGCATGAGCGCGTCGACACTCGATATGAGCCTGTGGAAGGCGCGCGACGACAGCGCCGAGCAGGGCGACACCCGCCGGCTGGCGCACATCGTCGAAGCCGAAGCAGGGCAGGCCGACATGGGCGAGGCCGTGCTGCTGGGCTTTGCGTGCGACGCCGGCGTGGCCCGCAACCAGGGCCGGGTCGGCGCGGCCTCAGGTCCGGCGGGCATCCGCAAGTACCTGGCGGGCCTGCCCGCGCACGGCCTGACGCGCCTGCTGGATGCGGGCGACATCGACTGCCACGGCGACAAGCTGGAAGCGGCCCAGGAGCGCCTGGGCCTGCGAATTGCCGAACTGATGGGGCAAGGGGCGCGACCGGTCGTGCTGGGCGGCGGCCATGAGATCGCGTGGGGCAGTTTCCAGGGCCTGGCCCGTTGGCTGGATGCGCGCGGCGATGCCGGCGCCGTGCTGGTCCTGAACCTGGACGCGCACTTCGATCTGCGTACGGGACGTCCGGGCAGCTCCGGCACGCCGTTCGACCAGATCGCGCGGGACAGCCAGGCGCGCGGGCGCGACGTGCGGTACGCCTGCCTGGGCGTTTCGCGGCTGGCCAATACGCCGGCGCTTTACGCCCGCGCGGCCGAGATCGGGGCCGTATGGATCGAAGACCGGGAGATGCAGGAGCGTCACCTGGCGTTGCGGCTCGCCGATGTGGACGCGCTGCTGGCCAAGGCGCAACACGTGTACCTGACGATCGACCTGGACGTGCTGCCCGCCGGCGTGATGCCGGGCGTTTCCGCGCCCGCGCCGTATGGCGTGCCGATGTCCGTGATCGAGGAGATCGTCCTGCGGGTCAAGGCCAGCGGCAAGCTCCGCCTGGCCGACATGGCGGAGTTCAATCCCAAGTTCGACATCGACGGCCACGGCGCGCGCGCGGCTGCGCGTCTGGCGTGGCAGTTGATGGCGGCGTGATTCCATTCGGTGTCTGACACCCTGGCTGCAGTGGGGCAGGGGGTGTCAGATACCGGTGCGCCGCTTGGGCTCGGGGCCTGATGTTGCGCGCACCCGCGCGGGCAGGAGATTCTGGGGTGGTTCTCTTCACGGGGCCGCCCCTTTTGCCGTCTGGCGCCGGCGCGCGCAGGCTGGACGGGGGCGCCATCGCGGCTTAGGATAGGTGCAGCTTCCGGGCCCGCCTGCGACCCGTTCGGTATCCGCAACGGCTATGCGTCCCTATTAAAAATATTTAAACTTTAAATGGGGACGCTATAAGTTTCGTGGATAAAATGGCGCAACTTTGTCAGGAGAGCATGCTCATGTCTCACACTCCCACCCATGCCTTGCCGTCTTATCTGAATGCCGATGACCTCGGCCCCTGGGGTAATTACCTGCAACAAGTCGACCGGGTCACGCCGTACCTCGGTTCCCTGAGCCGGTGGGTCGAGACGCTGAAGCGTCCGAAGCGCTCGCTGATCGTCGACGTGCCGATCGAACTGGACAACGGCACCATCGCCCACTTCGAGGGCTATCGCGTGCAGCACAACGTGTCGCGCGGCCCGGGCAAGGGCGGCGTGCGCTTCCACCAGGACGTCACGCTCTCCGAAGTGATGGCGCTGGCTGCCTGGATGTCGGTCAAGAACGCCGCGGTCAACCTGCCGTACGGCGGCGCCAAGGGCGGCATCCGCGTCGATCCGCGCAAGCTCTCCCAGTCGGAACTCGAACGCATGACGCGCCGCTACACCAGCGAGATCGGCGTCATCATCGGACCCTCCAAGGACATCCCCGCGCCTGACGTGAACACCAACGCCCAGACCATGGCCTGGATGATGGACACGTACTCCATGAACGAAGGCGCCACCGCCACCGGCGTGGTCACCGGCAAGCCGATCGCGCTGGGCGGCAGCCTGGGCCGCGTCGAAGCCACCGGCCGCGGCGTGTTCGTCGTGGCGTGCGAAGCCGCCCGCGACCAGAACATCGACGTCGCCGGCGCGCGCGTCGTCGTGCAGGGCTTCGGCAACGTGGGCGGCACCGCCGCCCGCCTGTTCCATGAAGCCGGCGCCAAGGTCATCGCCGCGCAGGATCACACCGGCACCGTGCACAATCCGGCCGGCCTGGACGTGCACAAGCTGCTGTCGCACGTGTCGCAGACCGGCGGCGTGGGCGGCTTCTCGGGCGGCCAGGCGCTGGACAAGAACGAGTTCTGGACGCTGGAAACCGAATTCCTGATCCCGGCGGCCCTGGAAAGCCAGATCACGGTCGACAACGCTGCCAAGGTCCGCGCCAAGATCGTGGTCGAAGGCGCCAACGGCCCGACTACCCCCGAAGCGGACGACATCCTGGCCGAGAACGGCGTCTATGTCGTGCCGGACGTGCTGGCCAACGCCGGCGGCGTGACGGTCAGCTACTTCGAATGGGTGCAGGACTTCTCCAGCTTCTTCTGGAGCGAAGAGGAAATCAACCAACGCCTCGAACGCCTCATGCGCGAAGCCTACGCGTCGGTGGCGCAGGTGTCGCGCGAGCACAAGGTGACGCTGCGTACTGCCGCGTTCATCGTGGCTTGCACGCGCATCCTGCAAGCGCGCCAGGTGCGCGGCCTGTATCCGTAAAGACTGAATCGGCATTGCGCCCACGGGGTGCAATGCCGAGGAGGCGGAGAGAGACAAATCGCGGGAAACTGCCTGGCGTCGAACGGCATCCCTTGCGGGATGGGTTTCGATCCTCAGGCATCAATTACCAAGCTCGACCGATCCCTACCAGGCGCATTGCGCTTCGTAGGGATTTTTTCTGGCAAGACGATACGTTGCCGACCGGGCTGGCGTGAAGGGCTGTCAGGTGAGGCAGTGTGTTGCGCTGCGCCCCGGATGCCGCATCGCTGGCTCGTCATGAAAAAATGCGCCGGGCCAGATTTGACCCGCCCGGGCCAAAAATGGCCCACTCAGAGTGCTTAGTTATCAAGGGCTTATGACGCAGCGAGTCAAATTTGGCCCGATTTCTCGGTCAAAACCCGGTCTTGCGCGGCGCCGCGCCTGCGGCATTCCTTATGGCATCCCGCCAAATTGCTCGTAGCCCATTGATTCTTCACATGTTTCTCCCGCGCTAACCCACCTGGCACGGATTTCGCATATGTCGCCGCATCCCACCTTCGGGATGCTTCGGCCCCACCGGGCCTCACGACGACAAGGAATCCGTCAATGCCTACTCCCGCCTATATCAGCATCACCGGCAAGACCCAGGGCAACATCACCCAGGGCGCCTTCACCGCCGACTCGGTCGGCAACGTCTACGTGGAAGGCCACGAAGACCAGATCCTGGTCCAAGAGATCGAGCACCGCGTCAACACCCCGACCGATCCGCAAAGCGGCCAGCCTTCGGGCCAGCGCGTGCACAAGCCGTTCATCTTCACCAGCGCGCTGAACAAGGCCACGCCGCTCATGTACCAGGCCCTGGCCGCCGGCGAAATGCTGCCCAAGGTCGAAGTGAAGTGGTACCGCACGTCCATCGATGGCAAGCAGGAACACTTCTTCACCACCGAACTGGAAGACGCCACGATCGTGGACATCACCAGCGTCCTGCCGCACGCGCAGGACCCGGGCAACGCCGATTACACGCAGTTGATCAAGGTGGCCATGGCGTATCGCAAGATCACCTGGACCCACGCGATCGCGGGCACGGAAGCCTCGGACGACTGGCGCAAGCCGCTGGAGAGCTGAGCGGGATGAGCCAGATGAGCCGGCCCGATTCGTCGCGCGCCGGCTCCTCTTGCCTCATTGCTCAATCCAGCCCTCGGAGTCGCCGCCAGCGGTGATTCCGTCTTCTTCTTGACCATCGGCAGCCGCAACGATTGCTCGCAACGTTGCGGCTGCGCAGGATACCGAGATGACCCGTTTATCCGATCTGCGATTCACGTTCTCGCCGGCGGCCGCCGGTGTGGACTTCGACGTCATCGAGTTCACGCTGGACGAAGCCCTCTCCGAGACCTTTGTGCTGCGCGTGGCGTTGTCCAGCTTCGATGCGGCCGTGGACTTCGGCGCGCTGCTGGACCAGCCCGCGCTCTTCACGATCTGGCGCGGGGATGCGCCGGTGCGCCACGTGCACGGCATCGCCACGGGGTTTGAACAGGGCGACACGGGCTTTCGCCGCACCCGCTACCGGGCCGTCGTCGAACCTGCGCTGGCGCGCGCGTCGCTGTGCTCCGACTGGCGCATCTTCCAGCAGCAATCGGTGCCGGAGATCCTGGATCAGGTCATCAAGTCCCACGGCATCACGGACTATGAACAGGTCACGACCCACGAACACCTGCCGCGCGAGTATTGCGTGCAGGCGGGCGACACGGACCTGCAGTTCCTCGACCGGCTCGCGGCCGAGGAAGGATTCTTCTACCGCTTCGAACACACCGACAAGGGCCACCGCCTGATCCACGGTGATCGCATCTACGTCCATGGCGCGATCGATGGCGGCCCGGTCATCTACAACCCCACACCCGGCGGCGATCAACCCGAACCGGCCCTGCGCCGATTCACGTACGCCGAACACGTGCGCACCGCACGCCAGACGCAACGCGACTACACCTACACTCACCCGCAATACGACCAAGAGCATTCAGCGTTGGCGCGCGAGCTGGACCACCAGGACGCCCGCTACGAACGCTACGACTACCCCGGCCGCTACAAACGCGACGAAGCCGGCAAACCCTTCACCCACAGCCGCCTCCTCGGCCTGCGGCGCGACGCCCGCATGGCCCGCGTCGAAGGCGACGACCCGCGCCTCATTCCCGGCGTGGCCTTCGACCTGACCGGCCACCCGCGCGAAGACTGGAACCACGGCTGGCGCCCGGTGCGCATGCAGCACCACGGCATCCAGCACACCAGCCAGCAGGAAGAAGGCGCCGACGCCGCGCAAGGCACGCAATACCGCTACACCGCCGACATCGTGCCGGACAAGGTGGACTGGAAGCCTGAGCCTGCCCCCAAGCCCCGCATTGACGGCCCGCAGATCGCCTCGGTCGTGGGCCCGGCCAATGAAGAGATCTATTGCGATGAATTTGGTCGCGTGAAGGTCCAGTTCCCCTGGGACCGATTGGGCCGCAATGACGAGCACAGCTCCTGCTGGATCCGCGTCTCGCAGAACTGGGCGGGCGCGGCCTGGGGCCACATGGCCATCCCGCGCATCGGCCAGGAAGTGATCGTCGACTTCCTGGATGGCGACTGCGACCAGCCCATCATCACGGGCAGGACGTATCGGGCGACCAACCTGCCGCCCTACGCGCTGCCCCGCCACAACATCCTGAACACCGTCAAGACCAAGGAGCACAAGGGCAGCCGGGCCAACGAACTGCGCCTGGACGACACCTCGGGCCAGATCAGCGCCACGCTGATGAGCGACCACGCGGCCACGGCGCTCAACCTTGGCTATCTCACCCACCCCAGGCCGTCGGGCGGCGTGCCGCGCGGCCAAGGCTTCGAGTTGCGTACGGATGCGCACGGCGTGTTGCGCGCGGGCGGCGGCATGCTGCTCACCACCGAGATGCGCGCCAACGCCGGCGAACATCACAAGGACCTGCCCGAGACCGCCGAGCGGCTGTCCGTCGCGCGCGAGCAGCAGGACACCTTCGCCACGCTGGCGCGCGACGTGATGGCGCAGGAGCCCGGCGACCAGGATGGCGTGGCCAGCGCCTTACTGGCGCAGCACGCGCAGATACAGGGGCAAGGCCCCGCCAATCCGCAGGCCAACCACTACCCCGAACTCAGCGCGCCGCACCTGGTGCTCGCCAGTCCGGCCGGCATCGCCACCAGCACGCCGGGCTGCACGCACATCGCCAGCGGCGAACACATCGCGCTCTCCAGCACCGGCCACACCAGCGTCTCGGCGGGCAAGCGGCTGCTGGCCAGCGCCAGCCGCGGCATGCGCTTCTTCGTGCAGAGCCTGGGATACCGCCTGATCGCCGCGGCCGGCGACATCGACATCAAGGCGCTCAAGGACAGCATCAACGTGCTGGCCAAGCTGAACGTCACCGTCAGCGCCACCCGCATCACGATCAGCGCCAAGGAAGAAATCGTGATCAATGCCGGCGGCAGCGGCACGACCTACAACGCGGGCGGCATCACGCATGCGACCGGTGGCGCGTACAAGGTGCATTCGGCGGGAGCACGGTTCACCGGGCCCAAGAGCCAGGCCGGGACGTTTCCGGATGAGCCCAAGCCATCCAAGGGGAACCTGGAATTGTTCAACAGGTATCTCAATGGCACAGGGATTCCGAACGCTGCGTTCGAAGTCGAGGATGCATTGGGGCGTGTTTTCAAGGGCACGCTCGATGCCCAAGGGTTTGCGGCCGTGCCAGGCGCGGCCCCAGGTCCGGCAAGCGTCAGCTTTGGCAAGGATCCGAACAACCCTTGGGAGCAAAGCAGCTTTATGGGTTCGAAGCCCTGGCCCGCCCAGATGGCGACGGCCGTTCCAGCGCAGGTTCGAGCATTGGCCGATGAACTGCAAGCCAAAGCCGCAGGGATTCAGGACGCCCTGCGGGCGGCACAGGTTGCCGGCCAATCGGGGCAGGAGGTGGCAGCGGCGGTCCAGGCCAGCCCCGCCGGCCTGCTGCGCACGGCAGGTGTCGGTCAGGCGCACAGGGGGCTGCTTGGCGCGAACGCCATGCCCCGAGATCAGGCTACTCCGGCCCTCGCCAAGTCGCTGACGGGATAGCGGAACGCGCCTCTTGCCCAGTTCTGTCATCGGTCATTGACCGCGCCGCTGCGTCCCCCGCTTACCTGCACAAGTGAAACATCAGTCATGTCTCAGCCGTCCCGCACGCCAGCCACGTTGAATTACCCGACGCGCTACACCGATAAAGAATGGGAAGCCGTTGTTGCGACTTCTTGGAAGACCATTTCGGACGGGTGGGACCGTATTCCCGCCGAATGGCAGAGATTCAGGAGTTCCGAGGTTGGCAGGACCAGTATTCAGGTAGCCCGATACGCGCTGATCGGCGGAATTGTCGCGCGCGCAGTCGTCGCTCCTCGCAACACGATTGTGCGAGAAGACGTTCGAGAAGGCGCCGCCGCATTCGATAGATGGCTGCGCAGCATCAGCAACGATCTCATCACGCTTGAACGGCTCAAGAGCTTCGCCTCTGCGATTCCCATCGTCACCAACGTCATCGCTTTGGTGGACGTGATCAATGACATCACCGAGATGATGTCCAAGAAAGAGGTGATGGCCCTGGATTGGGTCGGGCTGGGGGTCGATCTGATCGGTGTGGTGCCCGCAGCCGTGGGCTACGGTGCGATACGGGGCAATTTGCGCGTTGCCTTGCACGCTGCCCGCGCCGAATTCATGTCACGCGGCCTGGCGGGCGTGAGCGAGGTGCTGATCAGCACGCTCGCCAACAACCTGAGCGCCAGCTTCAAGGGCGATCTGGAGACTTTCCTCAAGGATGCCATTGCAAAGCTTGAAGAAATCCTGATCGTGGCCGCGGACATGGGGGAACGAGTTGTCAATAGCCTGGCCAATGGCCTGATCAGCTTGGCCAATGCGGACCTGGGATCGACGGAAAACTACCAGGCTGCCGACCAGAAGCTGCAGGCGGTGCTACAAGAAAACAACGGGTCGGTCAGCACGCTGGAATTGGTCACGCATCCGAATTTTTGGAGCGCATTGGGCAGCATCATGGTTGGGCAGGCCAAGGACGCGGCCAGTTGGGGCGCACGACAGGTCTTGCCCGAGCCCATCAAGAAGCATGTCCTTGACGTCGCGGCGCAGTTAAAGATGCTTGCCCCGCAAGTCAAGGCGCAAATCCTTACGCTGAAGGACCCGAAGGTCCAGCAAAGCATAGGCTGGATGCTGGAGCAACTGATGCTGGCGGTCGTCGCAAAGCGCAAGCTTGCGCATTCCCAGCCCAGCAACGTTCATCCGTCGCAGACCAGTCAGGCCAAGCATCAGGCGTCCGGGGCGGAAAGCGACGCCATCAAAAGACAGCACCCGGCCAAAGCGGATCCGAAGCCCGGCAGCGGTTGCAGCTCATGCAACAGCATCACGTTCGCGCGCGGCGCAGAAACCCTGACTCATACGGACGCGGTGTTGCCCGGCCCGTTTCCGCTGCGTTGGGTACGCACATATCGTTCGGATCTGGACGCCTATGATGCAGGGCCGGGCGGGGCGCGCTGGATCAATGAATTCACCACCCGCCTGGATGTGCTGTTCGAACCGCCCGAAGGCGGGCAACTGCGCTATCACGCTGCTGATGGCCGCAGTCACGACTATCCGCTGCCGACGCCCGGAAAGTTCCACTACGATCCGATCGAAAACCTCACGCTGGTGCGCATCTCGCGTGACGAACTGACGCTGGCCCAAGGCCACCGCCGCCAGGAGACATATCGGCGCGATGGCGCGATATTCCGGCTCAGGGAGATCGCGCTGCAGGGCGGCGCTCGCGTCGTATTGCACTACGAACACCGAGTGGGTGGTCGCCAGGTCCTGTCGGACCTGCTGACCTACCAGGATGATGACTTCCACTCCCACCTGGGCACCCAGCTGGATGAAGCCGGCCGCATCATGGCCCTCTGGCAGATTGCCGACGGAAAGCCGGGGCGCCAACTGGCGGTCTATCAGTACGATGGGGCAGGCGACTTGGTGCGCGCCCAGGACGAACACGGCGGGCAGTGGGTCTACCAATACCAGCATCACCTGCTGACGCGCTATACGGACCGCACCGATCGCGGCATGAACCTGGAGTGGGATGGCAATACCCCCACCGCGCGTGCAATACGCGAATGGGCGGATGACGGGACCTATGAACTGAACCTGGAGTGGTCGGAGAACATCCGCCTGACCACGGTGACCGACGCCCATGGCCACCGGTCCGCGTACTACTACGACATCCTGGGTTATCCCTACCGTATCGTGCATCCCGACGGCCTGTCCGAATGGCTCTATCGGGACGAGACCAAGAACGTCATCCAGCATGTGCACACCGATGCCAGCATCGATCGCTATGCCTACGATGATCGTGGCAACTTGTTGGAACACACTCGTCCGGATGGCAGCGTTGAACATTATGCCTACGACGACCGGGACCAGCTTTTCAAGATCCGTGACGCCGAAGGCGGCTTGTGGCAGCGCGACTACAGCCCACGGGGTTACCTGATCGAGAGCATCGATCCGCTCGGCAACAAGACCGAGTATGCCTATGACACCGCGGGCAATCCGGTCGCGATCCAGGATGCCCGGGGCGGTCAGAAGCGACTGGCCTACAACGCGGCGGGCCAGATTACGCAGTACACGGATTGTTCGGGCAAGACGAGCGTCTGGCGGTATGACGATCAGGGCCAATTAGGCGAGTTCACCGACGCGGCTGGCAACACCACGCGTTACGCCTACGCAGCAGGGCAACTGATCCGCATCACGCGCCCCGATCAGACGGAGGAACATTTCGAGCGCGACGCCGAAGGCCGGCTGCTTGCGCACACCGATGCGCTGGGGCGCCGCACGCAGTGGACCTATACCGCAGCGGGGCTGATCGCGCAACGCAGGGATGCCGCCGGCCGCACGTTGCACTATCAATGGGACAAGCTGGGTCAACTGACGGCGCTGGCCAACGAGAACGACCGGCAGGCCCGCTTTGTATACGACCCGGTCGGGCGGTTGCTGGAGCAGCGAGGCTTTGACGGTCAGGCCACGCACTACCGCTATGACCAGGCCAGCGGCACGCTGCTGTCCACGCAAGACGGTGATCGCGTCATCGAGCTCAAGTTTGATGCGATGGGTCGCGTGGCGCAGCGTCATGCGCGCCTCCATGCCGCCAACGCGGGTGCGCCGACGCAAGCGGGTTCGCAAACCAGCGCGGCTGGATCGCAGACTGAACGCTACGCCTATGACGGTAACGGCCGCCTGATCCTGGCGGAAAACCCCGCCAGCCGTCTGCAATGGTTCTACGATGCGGCCGGCAACCTGACGCGTGAACATCAGCACTACCAAAGCCTGTCGACACCGGTCACGGCGGTATGGAAGCACGACTACGACGAACTGAACCAGCGTATCGCCACGCTGCGCCCGGACGGCCATCGCGTCAGTTGGTTGACGTATGGCTCGGGCCATGTGCACGGCATGATGTTCGACGAGCACGAACTCGCGAACTTCGAGCGCGATGACCTGCACCGGGAAGTGGAGCGCCATCAGGGTAACCGCCTGGTCCAGACCCAATCGTGGGACGCGATGGGGCGGTTGAGTCAACAGAGCGTGGCGCGAATGCCTGGAATGCCAGGAGCCTCAGGCACGATCGCGGGTGTTGGCGTAGGCGCCGACCTGGGTGGACGTCCTCAACGCCTGCTGCAACGGAGCTATCGTTACGACGCGGCGGGTCAATTGGAGGCGATTCAGGACAGCCGGCGCGGCCCCCTGGCCTATCGCTATGACCCGGTAGGACGGTTGCTTGAAGCGACCAGCAGCTTGGGCAAGGAGACGTTTGCCTTTGATCCGGCCAGCAACCTGCTGGATCCAACGAGCGCCGAGGGGAACGAGAGCACGTTGGGCATGGGAGGCCCGGTCTATACCTATCGTCACCGCTCGGCGCGACTGGACAATCTGTTGCGCGAGTACGCGGGCACGCATTACCACTATGACGCTCGCGGCAACCTGATCGAGAAACTGCACAACGGCAAGCGTTCGCACTTCGAGTGGGACCTGTTCAATCGCCTGACGGGCTATCGCAACGACGCGCTGCGTGTGGATTATCAATACGACGCGTTGGGGCGTCGCCTGATCAAGCAGTCCGAAGCCCAATGGCGCGAACGCCCAGGCATGACACCTGTGCAGATCCGGGAAGAGAAAACGCGCTTGAACCGCGCGCTAGGGTGTGGCGCGACGCTGTACGGCTGGGACGGCGACAACCTGGCCTGGGAGGGCCGAGACGATCAAACCACCCATTACCTGTATGAACCGGGGAGCTTTGTGCCACTGGCCCAGGCGGTCAGCAGGAAGCCCGTGCTGCTGCACCAGCAGCCCGTCTACGTGGGCGGATATGACATTGACCAGGACCCGCTGTGGACGACCTCGCCCGAGCCGGACGCCGTGGATGCGCTGGCGTGGTACCAGTGCGATCACCTGGGCACGCCGCAGGAACTGACGGATACGCAAGGCGAGATCGTCTGGAGCGCGCAGTACAAGGCCTGGGGCGTGGCCAAGGAGGTGATCTCAACCGCGGCGCAGGCGGCGGGAATACGTAATCCGATCCGATTTCAGGGGCAGTATTGGGATCGTGAGACGGGGCTGCATTACAACCGGCACCGGTACTATGATCCGGAGATCGGACGATTTATTGCGAAGGATCCGATTGGGTTTGCGGGTGGGTTGAATGTATTTCAATACGCAGATAATCCGGTTAGCTGGATTGATCCGCTGGGGCTGTCAGGCAGCCGGCTGCCCGGGCCAACGAGGGTCAATCGGATCGGTGGTAGTGCAATCGATAACCTTCGTTTGAAAGAACCAGAAAAGAAGCTTGATCCTCCGGGGATCTCCGTCTTGCATAGCTGTTGTCCGTGCGACGCAGCCCAACAGATGAGAAGCGCCTTTCCGAAGGCAACAGGATTGCTGAAGGCAACCGAAATCGTGGGATCGGGCACGGCAGATTCTGTCCGGAGTGCTGGCTTTGATGTAATTGCAGATCCGACGAACAAATTTCCAAATCACGCTCGAATCACTCACCCTGATGGTGCAGATGGATTCAATGATGAAAACCTTAAGGGGCTTTCCGAAGCACTCGGGACAGCCAAACGGTGCCCACGATGATGAAGTTCTCTCTGATGGATTGCGATGGAAATTTAGTGGGAGAGGTCACGGCGAGCCTCTCTGACGAGGCACGCATGCTAGGAGGTTTTACGCCCGCACCGCACTTCCGCTTGTATGAACAACTATTCCAAGAGTTCGAGCAAGCAGCAAACGATCAGCTTTTTCTAGAAATAGATCGGTTGGAACGCGAGATCGCAGCCCTGGGCTTCAATCTTGTTGGTCCGTTTCCTCGCGAGGATCGAGTTGAAATCGAAGATTTGCAGATCATGGGAAGTGGCGTGAGTTTTCGACTGAGGGAATGAATAACTGTGCCGCATTAGCAGCCCTCGTGTATCTTGGGCGATGAAGAATTCCGCACGTTCAGGTTGGTCCTGCTGCTTTCAATCCAGGAAAGGTCACCCTGCAGTTGATGCAGATTCTGATCTCACAATCGCTACTCTGGGTGGGATCACCGGGTGACTTGGCGCGACTCGGGTCCCTTGCGTTTCACCACGAAAAACTCTCCCGCCTACGAAGCCGGCACCAGCTCCGGCTTCAAAATCCCCCGCAGGTCCTGATACGAAATCGCCAGTTCAGGCTCGCCGTGCGAATACGGCGCAATGGAATACGCGTCGTACTTGACCACGATGCCGTCGCGCGTGAGCGCGAAGTTGTCGCTTTCCTGGAAGGGCCACATCTTGTTGTAGGCCGCCGGGTCGCGCTTGGCGTCGGGGTTCGCCGCCAGCCATTTCGCGTGGGCGCGCTGCAGGGCGGCTACATATTCGGCGCGGCGGCCCGGGATCAGGGCTTCGTCCAGGCTCATCACGCGGCCGCGGCTGCGTTCCCAGTTCAGGTACTGCGTGGCCGGGATGCCATGGGCGGCGCCGGTCAGGAACTGTTCGGTGTGCAGTTCGATGGAGACGATGTCGCCTACCGTGTCCTTCACGCTGGCCTTGAAGTAGGTCGCATCGCGGGGGCGCGCGGTGGACCAGAAGTACTGCGTGTATTCCGACAACGTGTCGTAGGGGCCGCGGCGGTTCGCGTCGGTGCCGGTCATGTAGGCCAGCACGTGGTCCACCAGGGCGGTCAGCTTTGGGATGCCGGGAAACGCCACGCTGTCGATCTCGATGCGCGGGCAGTCGCCTTCGCAGCCGGGCTTGCTGGCGGCCCACTTGATGCGCTCGATGGACAGGTCGCCCAGTTTTTCCTGGGTGGCCTGGGAATGGGCGCCGGGCGACGCCAGGGTGATGTCCGCGGGCGGCGTGGTGCCGCAGCCGGCCAGGGCCAGCAGGGCCGCGCCCAATATCAGACCGCTTATCGCGCCTTGCGGCGTGAATGTGCGACGCATTCGAATACCTCCGTAAACCGGGGCGCCGTCAGGGCACCACACCCGTCCAATCCGCGGTGGAGAACTTTTCGTCCGCCTGCGCCTGCGCGCGCGCCAGCGTGTCGCTGCCCACCTGTCCCGGAGTCAGACGATGCAGGCCCGCGAAAGTTTCCACCATGCGGTCGATGATGACCTCGCGCGCCAGTCCGGTCTGGGTGCGCAGGGGATCGACGCGCTTTTTGGCGCTGGTCGTGCCCTTGTCGGACAGCTTTTCGCGTCCGATGCGCAGGACCTCGACCATCTTGTCGGCGTCGATGTCGTAGGACATGGTGACATGGTGGAGCACGGCGCCCGCGCGGCGGGCCTGGGCGGCGCCGCCGATCTTGCCGATGTCCGAGGCGATGTCGTTGAGCGGCTGGTACCAGGCCTTGATGCCCAGCCCCTGCAATGCGGTCAGCACCCACGCGTCCAGGAAGGCATAGGACTCCTGGAAGCTCATGCCGTGGACCAGCGCCTGGGGCGCGCTGAGCGAATAGGTGATGGAATTGCCGGGCTCGATGAACATTGCGCCGCCGCCGCTCACGCGGCGCACGACCTCGATGCCGTGGCGCGCCGCGCCATCGGGATCGACTTCGTTTTTCAGGGATTGGAACCGGCCGATGACGACGGCAGGCGCGGACCACTCCCAGATGCGCAGCGTGGGCGGCCGCTGGCCGGCGCCGACTTCGTCGGTGATGACCGCGTCCAGCGCCATGTGCAGCGCGGGCGGCTGCGGGCCTTCATGGATCAGTTGCCAGTCGTAGTCGTTCCAGTCGGTGCGGCTCATGCAAGCGCCCTCCGCAGCACCACGGCGATGGCCTCGGCCGAGAAGCCGAACATTTCTGCGTTGGAGGGCAGGGCCGATTGCACGGCCACCGCCAGTTCCAGTTCGCCGGCGTCGGCGGGCATGCCGTTCAGGCCGCGGTTGATCGCTTCCAGGGCTTCGGGCGGTTCAAGGAAAAAGTCGCCGCTGATACGCACGTCGGCCAGACGGCCGTCGCGCACTTCCAGGTCGGCGACGACCAGTTTGCCGCCGGGGACTTTGTATTCGCCATGCAAAGGCATAGGGCGCTCCATTCAAATCAGAATCAGACGTTACAGGCTGAGCTTCATGCCGTCGTGGCTGGCGGTGAAGCCCAGGCTTTCATAGAACCGGCGCGCATCGGGACGCGCGCGGTCGGTGGTGAGCTGGACCAGGCCGCAGCCCTGGCGGCGGCATTGGTCGATGGCCCACTCGAACATGGCGCGGCCCAGGCCCGCGCCGCGGTATGACGACGCGATGCGCACGCTTTCGATCTGGCCGCGCCACAGGCCCAGCCGCGACAGGCCGGGTATGAACGATAACTGCAAACAGCCCACCAGTTCAGCATCCTGCTCCACGACCGCCAGGAACTGGTTGGGATCCTGCTGGATCGCCTCGAATGCGGCACTGTAGCGCGGGTTCAGCGGGACGGACGTGTCCTCGCGGGCGGCGCCCAGCGCGTCGTCGGCCAGCATCGCCACGATGGCCGGGAGATCCGCCGCGCGCGCGCGGCGAAAGGTCCGGTGCGGTTCGGTCATGGCGGCTTCCTTTCAGCGGGCCACTTGCTGGGCGGTCTGGCCGAACAGGATGCGGCGCGATTCCTCGTCGCTGACGGACGGGGTGGTGTTGATCGTCTCGGCCAGCGCGTAGGCGCGCTGCGTGGCCGGACGCGCGCGGATGGCGTCGAACCAGCGTTTCAGGTGCGGAAAGTCGTTCAGGTCCTGGCCCTGCCTGGCGTGCGGCACGATCCACGGATAGGCCGCCATGTCCGCGATGGAATAGTCGCCCGCGACGAATTCACGGTCGGCCAGACGCTTGTTCAGCACGCCGTAGAGCCGGTTGGTTTCCTTGACGTAGCGGTCGATGGCGTAGGGGATGCGCTCTTGCGCGTAGGCCGAAAAGTGATGGTTCTGGCCGGCCATGGGGCCCAAACCGCCCATCTGCCAGAACAGCCATTGCGAGACGTCGGCGCGGCCGCGCACGTCGGCGGGCAGGAACTTGCCGGTCTTCTCGGCCAGATACAGCAGGATCGCGCCCGATTCGAACAGCGAAATCGGCTCGCCGCCGTCGGCGGGGGCCTGGTCCACGATGGCGGGAATGCGGTTGTTGGGGGCGATGGCCAGGAACTCGGGCTTGAACTGCTCGCCCCGGCCGATGTTCACCGGGTGGATCTGGTAAGGCAGGCCGGCTTCTTCGAGGAACAGCGTGATCTTGTGTCCGTTGGGGGTCGTCCAGTAGTAGAGATCGATCATGAGGGGTCCTGTTCGTCATGGCGCCACGGACCGGAGCCCGTGGACGGAAGGGCCATGATAGCGGCGCGGACCGGACGCGCGCCTGAATAACCGGAAATCGGGTGCGGGTTTGCCCGCGGGCGCCAGCGCCGCTGCGCCCATCGCGCCCGTCCGGGTCCTTACACCGCGCCAGGCCGCGGGCTGCGCGGCAGGCGCCAGTTCCAGTTCAGGCTGACGGCCGCGGCGGCCAGGAAGATCAGCGCCACGCCCGCCACCTGCAACGCGTCCATCCGGTGGCCGTAGACCACGAAGTCCAGCAGGATGGCGACCGCGGGATAGATGAAGCTGAGCGCGGCGGTGGACGTGGTGGGCAGCTTCTGGATGGCCGAGTACATCAGGATGTACATGAGGCAGGTGTGGATGAGCCCCAGCGCCACCAGGCAGCCCCATTGCGCGGGCTGGGCAGGCAGGGCGTTGAAGTCGGCCATGGGCAGCAGCATCACGGCGCCCAGCGTGACCTGCACCAGCGCCAGCACCTGGGGCGCAATGCCCTTCAGGCGCTTTACGATGATGGCGGTCACGGCGTAGAGCGCGGCCGCGCCCAGGCCCAGCATCAGCCCGGACAGATAGGCGCCGCCGCCCGCCGCGCCGGGACTGCCCAGGCGCAGCACCAGCAGCAATCCGGCGAACGCGACGAGGGACCACGCGACCTTCCCGCGCGAGGGACGTTCGCCCAGGAACAGCACGCCCAAGCCGATCAGGAAGAACGGCTGCACGTTGTAGACCGCGGTGGCCAGCGAGATGGAGGCCAGGCGATAGGCCGAAAACAGCAGCACCCAGTTCAGGACCAGGGCCGCGCCCGCGACCAGCGCCAGGGCCAGGGTTTTCGGGGTGAACAGGCCGGGCTTGAGCAGGCCGCGCGCCCAGCAGTACAGCAGCAGCGACAGCGCGCCGAACACACAGCGGAAGAAGACGACGTTCCAGGCGCTTTGCCCGGACTCCAGGACGAAAACGCCCAGGGTGCCCGACAGGGTCATGGCTGCCGCCATCTGCGCCAGGCCGGCGCGTTCGGTCGAGGGGATCATGATGGTTCTCCGAAGGCCGTGAGGCCGTCAATGCGATGGAGAAATTATCCCAGGCGGTTCTTTCTGCTTATATGATGTTGTCGTGGCACTTTCGTTATTCAGCCTTCTTTTGGGTGGAATTTATGAACAACGACCTAAAGAATGAAAGTCCGGTATTGGACGGCATCGACCGCCGCCTGGTGGAGATGCTGTCGGCCAACGCCCGCACCACCACGGCCGACCTGGCGCGGCAGGTCGGCATGTCCGCGCCGAGCGTCTCGGATCGCATGCGGCGGCTGGAAGAGTCGGGGGTGATCCGCGCCTACACGCTGGACGTGGATCCGGTCGCGCTGGGGTATGCGCTGGAGGCCATCGTGCGCATCCGGCCCTTGCCCGGGCAGTTGCGCCACGTGGAGGGCCTGATCCAGGAGATCCCGGAATTCGTGGAATGCGACAAGGTGACGGGCGACGATTGCTTCATCGCCCGCATGGTGCTCAGGTCGATTTCGCATCTGGACGGCATTCTGGAACGCGTCACCGAATACGCCGAGACCAATACCGCCATCGTCAAGGCGCACACCGTGCGCCGGCGCCTGCCGCCGCTGCGTTAGACAGGCGCGGACAGGGCCTTGGCAATGTCGTCGCGCAGGCTGGCGGGCGTATCGGTGGGCGCGTAGCGCTTGATGACGCGCCCGTCGCGGCCCACCAGGAACTTGGTGAAGTTCCATTTGATGCCTTCGGTGCCGAAGACGCCGGGCTTTTCGCCCTTGAGCCATTGGTAGAGCGGGTGGGCATCGGGGCCGTTGACGTTGATCTTGGCGAACATCGGGAACGTGACGTCGTACTGGGTGCTGCAGAAGTTGCGGATCTCGGCCTCGTCGCCGGGTTCCTGGTGGCCGAACTGGTCGCACGGAAAGCCCAGCACGGTCAGCCCGTCGTCGTGGAAGGACCGGTACAGCTCCTCCAGGCCCGCGTATTGCGGCGTGAACCCGCACTTGGAGGCGACGTTCACCACCAGCAGCACGCGGCCGCGGTAAGTGCCGAGGGACTGTTCCGTGCCGTCGATGGCGCGGGGCGAGAAATCATGGATCGTGCTCATGCGGGCTCCTGGAGTCGGGCGCGCGGGCGCGGGGCGCGCCGGCGTGGGGCAGACTTGCGAGTGTAGCGCCGGGGGAGGACGTGGGGGCTTTCGCGCGGATCCGCCACGCCGGTCCTATGATGCGTTATCGCCGATCCCGCCCGAATTGAAAGGAGCCAACGATGGAAGGAATGACCGAGCGCCTGGAAGCGATGCTGGGCAAGGGCACGGACAACATGCTATTGCGCTTTTCGCTGGGCAAGGCCTACGCGGAGCAGGGCGCGTTTGGAAAGGCCGAGGTCCATCTGCGCGCGGCGCTGGCGTTCGACCCCACGTACTCCGTGGCCTGGAAGTGGCTGGGCAAGGCGTGTTTGGGGCTGGGCGACAAGTCCGGCGCGCGCGCCGCCTGGGAATCGGGGCTGCAGGCGGCCCAGGCCCGGGGCGACCAGCAGGTGGTCAAGGAGTTGCAGGTGTTCATCAAGCGCCTGGACAAAGAGGCGGCCGCCGGCGCGTGACCGGCCGCGCGCCGGGCGCGTCGCGCGGTGTCGCGGGGGCGCGGCATGCTAGGGCTTTTCAGGGCCGCGGCGCGGTGGGGCCGGCAGGTCGCGCGGCGGCCGGGCCGCGATGCGGAACACGTCGATGGCTTGCCTCAAGTGCGCGCCTTGCGCGCGCTGGGCTTGCCTGGCCGGGCCGGCGCTGCGGCCCGATGGGCTGGCATCGCCGTCCGCGGCGTCGCGGGCGCCGTTAAAGGTGTGGTCGATGCCGGCATGCACGTCCAGGGCCATGCTGACGAGGCTTTTGCGCATGATTTCCAGCGAGAACGCCAATTCGCCGATGTCATCCTGGGCCGCGCCGCCCGGCAATGCCGTGCTGAGATTGCCAGCCGCAATCTGGCGCGTGAAGTCGGCGGCGTGGGCCAGCTGATGGGTGATGGATCGCGCCAGATGCCAGCCCGATGCAAGGATCACGGCGACGCCCGCCGCGATCAGCGCCGTGGCGATGGCCAGCGATTGCGCGGTCAGGGTGTCGCGCATGCCGTACACCGCCGCGCCGGCGGTGCCAAGGAACAGCGACGCGGCCAACGCCGCCCAGGCCAGCAGGCGGGCCCGCACGCCCTCCGGCCGCCAGCGAGCCAGCGCGGCGCGCACGCCCGTGGGCTGGACCTGTCCGCCTCGCAGCCGGACGCTGCGGGTCGCGCCCTGGCGCAACCGCGCATAGGCCTGTTCGGCGGCCTGCACCTGCGCCCGCGACGGCTTGACGCGCACCGACGCATAGCAGACCGTCACGCCCCGTTCCGTGATGGGCGTGACGTTGGCCAGCACCCAATAGAATCCCCCGTCCTTGCGCCGATTCTTGACCATGCCCGTCCACGGCTCGCCGCGCCCGAGCGTGCGCCACAGGTCCTCGAAGGCCGCCTGCGGCATGTCGGGATGGCGCACGATGTTGTGCGCCGCGCCGACCAGCTCCTCGCGCGAGAACCCGCTGACCTCGATGAACGCCGGGTTTGCGTAGATGATCCGGCCTTGGGAATCGGTGCGGGAGATCAGGAAGTGATCGTCGCGCAGGAGATATTCCGTGTCGTGTACCGGCTGGTTGTTGCGCATGCGTCGTTCGTCCTGTGATGGCCGTGGGCATCATCAGGGACCGGCGCGGGGGCGGCGTTGACGTAGGTCAAGCCGCCCGGACGTTGCGCGCCTTACGCGGCAGGCAGGTTGCCGAAGGCTTCCAGCGCGCGCAGGCGGCTCTGCGCCAGGTCGACGATCGGTTCCGGATAGCCGGCGGCCGCGCGTTCCATCGGATTGGGATCGTGGATCGACTTGTCGTCCAGGTGGGCCAGCTCCGGCAGCCACTCGCGCAGGAAGACGCCGCGCGGATCGAACCTGCGCGACTGCGTCAGGGGATTGAAGACGCGGAAGTAGGGCACGGCGTCGGCGCCCGTGGAGGCGCTCCATTGCCAGCCACCATTGTTGGCCGCCAGGTCGCCGTCCACCAGATGCGCCATGAACCAGGCCTCGCCGAGGCGCCAGTCGATGAGCAGGTTCTTGGACAGGAACATGGCCGTCACCATGCGCAGCCGGTTGTGCATCCAGCCCAGCGCCAGCATCTGGCGCATGGCCGCGTCCACGATCGGGATGCCGGTCTTGCCCTGCTGCCAGGCGGCCAGGTCATCGGGCGCGTCGCGCCAGGGCACGGCGACCGTTTCCGGCTTCATGGGCTGGTGCATGGACAAGGACGGATAGGCGGCCAGCAGGTGCTGGTAGAACTCGCGCCACAGCAGCTCGTTGATCCAGGTGGCGGCGCCCGCCTTGCCGCTGTCGATTTCGCCGTGGTTGGCGGCCAGCGCGGCGCGCAGCGCCTGGCCGGGCGACAGCACGCCGGCGGCCAGGTAGGGCGACAGGCAGCTCGTCGCGGGCAGCGACGGAAAATCCCGTTCGTCCTTGTAGGCGTAGATTGCGTCGTCGGTGAACGCGGCAAGCCGGTCGCCGGCGGCGGATTCGCCGGCGGGCCAGAGCGCGCGCACGGCATCGCCGGGGGGCTCGAAACCGTCAAACGCGTCCGGCAGCGGATCGGCCTTCCAGCGGGGCGGCGTCTGGGCGCGCGGGGCCGGAATGGGGCGTATCGGCGCGCTGCGCAGGCGTTCGCGGCAGGCGCGCGCATACGGCGTGTAGACCCGATAGCAGTCGCCCTTGCCGGTCAGGATGGTGCCGGGGCGCAGCAGCGTTGCGCCGTGGTGCAAGGTCCATTCGACGCCGATCTCTTCCAGCGCGGCGCCGACCGCCTCGTCGCGGCGGCGTTCGTTGATCGCCCATTCGGCGTTGGCGTGGACCTGCTCGATGGCGTGTTCCTGGCAGAACCGGGCAATGGCCCGCGGCGCGGCGCGCCAATCGTCCACGGTCAGCAGTCGCAGGGGGATGCCGGCCTGCGCCAGATCCTTGGAGAGCTCGCGCAGGTTGCGCAGCCAGAAGTCCACCTTCGCCGGCGCGTCGCCATGCTGGCGCCATTGGCCCGGCGCGGCCAGGAAAAGCGCGGTGACCGTGCCGGCCTCGGCGGCCGCGGCCAGCGCGGCGTTGTCGTGCATGCGCAGGTCGGTGCGCAGCCATAGCAGCGTATTCATGGGGTTTCCAGGGGCAGGGGGCTCGCCAGGCGGGCCGCAGAGGCTGCGATTCTATCCGAGCCGCGGGGCGGGCCGGCTGGCCGGCGTCTGGAAGACGATGTAAAAACTACGAGGAGATGTGACGGGTGCTGCAGTGCACCGCGCGGGGCCGCGTCATGGACGGGGGGAGAGGCGAGCGGGCGCTCGGGCGCCGGCAGGCCGGGACGCTGCCGTCAAACCATGAAACACGCTGGCGCGCGGCGCGTATTGACGCGGGGGGGACCCCGCCATGTAATGGCAGAAAACGACTAAAGCAGACAAACGCTATGGGAAATCTGATGGACCTCCGCCCGTCCTTTCTGAAGGGACGCCCCCCCGCCGGCACGACGTCCCGGGATGTCTTGCAGAAACTCTGGCGTTCGGTCGACTTGCCGGACGAATCGCTGGAGCACGTGGTTCTGACGGGCGCCGACCCCGTCCTTCCTTCATCTTTTGCCGTGGGCACGGCGGCGCAGGCCAGCATGGCGGCCGCCGCGCTGGCCGCCGCAGAGGTCCGCCACCTGCGTGGCGGGGCCCGGCAGCAGGTCAGCGTGGACATGCTGCACGCCGCGCAGGAATGCCGCAGCCACTTCACGATCAACGGCGTCACCCCCGATATCTGGGATCCCATCACCGGCGTCTATCGCTGCGGCGATGGGGGCTGGGTGCGGATCCATGCCAATTTCGCGCATCACCGCGACGGGGCGCTGGCGCTGCTGGGCTGCCCGACCGGCGACGGGGCCACGCGCGAGGCCGTGGAGCGCGCGCTGAGCCGCTGGAAGGCGCTGGACTTCGAACAGGTGGCCGCTGATGCCGGCATGGTGGTGTCGGCGATGCGCTCTTTCGAGGAATGGGACCGCCATCCCCAAGGCCAGGCCGTGGCCGCGCAGCCGCTGCTGACCATCGAACGCATCGGCGAGGCTGATCCTCGCCCTTTGCCCAAATATGCGCACGACGCCCGTCCGCTCACGGACATCCGCGTGCTGGACCTGACGCGCATCATCGCCGGCCCGGTCTGCGGCCGCGCGCTGGCGGCCTACGGCGCCGACGTCATGCTGGTCAACAGCCCGCAGCTTCCCAATATCGACAACATCATCGACACCAGCCGCGGCAAATTGTCGGTGCTGGCCGACCTGGACACGGCCGACGGCCGCATCGCGCTTGGCAACCTGCTGCGCAGCGCGCACGTTTTCGTGCAAGGCTACCGCCCCGGCGGCATGTCCGCGCTGGGCTTCGGACCGCAGGATGCGGCGCGCATCCGCCCCGGCATCGTGTATGTGTCGCTGACCGCCTACGGCACGACCGGACCCTGGGCCAACCGCCGGGGCTTCGACTCGCTGGTGCAGACGGCCACGGGGTTTAACCACGCGGAAGCGCAGGCGGCGGGCCAGGAAGCCCCCAAGCCAATGCCGATGCAGATCCTGGACCACGCCTCGGGCTATCTCATGGCGTTCGGTGCGCAGGTGGCGCTGGCGCGGCAGGCGACCGAGGGCGGGAGCTGGCATGTGCGTGTGTCGCTCGCCCAGACGGCGCACTGGCTGCGGGGTATGGGGCGCGTGGAGGGCGGGCTGGGCTGTGCGATGCCTGGCTTTGACGGCCTGATGGAAACCGTGCCGTCGGGATTTGGCGAACTGGTCGCCATGCGGCACGCCGCGCGCTTTTCGGAAACGCCGGCGCAATGGACGCGCCCGTCCAGTCCTCCGGGCACGCATCCGACGGTCTGGCCGTTCAATTGACGGCCGGGCGGGGCGGCCCGCGATGGGCCGCCTGGTGCTTCACTTTCCAGCCTTCCAGTCGCGCAATGCCCGCATGGTGTTGGCGACGTGCTGCTCGGGGCTCATGTCCGTGTATTCATACAGGATCTTGCCCTCGGGCGAGATCACATAAGACACGCGCTGCGCATATTCCGGACGCCTGTCGTGCACGGCGTCGTACGCTTTCATGATCTTGCCGTCGCTGTCCGCGGCGACGGCAAATTTGTTGCGGCACTCGCTGACGGAAAACTTCTTGAGCGTGGCGATATCGTCGGTCGAGACGCCGAGGACGGTGGCGCCCAGCGTCTTGTATTCGTCCGTGGCCTCGGCGAAGTTGTGCGCTTCGATGGTGCAGCCTTGCGTGAAGGCCGCCGGAAAGAAATACAGCACCACCGGCCCCTGCTTGAGCGCCTCTTTCAGCTTGAACGTGAATTCGTTGCCGCCCAGCGAGGCGGGCGCGCTGAAGTCCGGCGCGGGGGCGCCCACGGTCAGCGCGGCTTGCGCCGACGTGCCGGCCAACAGGCCGCATACCAGGAACCAGGGGGCAAGGCGCTTCATCGGAGTCTCCTAAATTCGGGCGCTGCGCACGGGGCGCGGCAAGTTGCCTACTGTAGCGGCGGGGCGGTCGATGGTCCAGTTCAGTCGCGGTCGGGCCCGCCGCGGCCGTTGCCCTTGGGTTGGTCGCGCTGTTGCTGTTGTTGCTGGCGGGCCTGCTGCGCCTGTTGGTCGCGTTGCTGCTGTTGTTGCTGACGGGCCTGCTGCGCCTGCCGGTCGCGCTGCTGCTGCTGCTGCTGCTGCTGCTGCTGCTGCTGCTGCTGCTGCCGCTGCTGCCGCTGGCGGGCCTGCTGCTCATGCGCCTGGCGATCGCGGTCCATCTGTTGCCGCCGCTCGTCACGGTCCCGCTGCTGGCGCGCCTGTTGTTCCTGCTGGCGCCGGTCGCGCAGTTCTTGCTGGGTCTGCTGGTCGCGTTGCAGTTGCTGCCGCGCCTGCTGGTCGCGCACCTGTTGCTGGCGCATCTGCTGCTGGGCCTGGGCGTCGTTCTGCTGGCGCTCTCGCGCCTGCTGGCCGCGCGCCTGTTGCTCCCGGGCCTGCTGCTGGCGCTGCTGGTCGGCTTTCAGCTGGTCGCGCGCTTGCTGGTCGCGCACTTGCTGCTGGCGGTCGTGCTGCTGGCGGTCCTGCTGCGGCCGGTCCTGGCGCGCCGAGGGATCGCGGGGGCGCGGGTCTGGCTGCGAGCCGGGGCCCGCCTGCGCGGACATGTTGCCGCCCGGCCGGTTGTCCCGTCCGTTGCCGGGCCCGTTATCCCGTCCGTTTTCCCGCCCGTTATCCCGCCCATCGCGGCCGCCGTCCGGCCGGCCTCGCTTGCCGTCGTCGGCATGATCCAGATACGCCTGTGGCGGGCGGCCCTTGTTGTGCTCGTAGAACTGTCCGCGGTCGCGCCCCGCGTCGCGCACATACCGGCGCTGCACGTCGGTCGGCGGGGAATGGCGGTCGTGGCGCGCGGCCAGCTCGCGCGGGTCGGCCTGGCGGCGGATGCCGTGAGGCCCGCCGTGATAGCTGACGCGCCGGTTGTCCACGTCGTTGATGACGATGTTCCGGTTGTAGACGTTGGTTACGCGGGTGACGTTCACATTGGTGATGGAGCGGTTGTAGTAGAAGCGGTCGCGCTTCCAGTAGCCACCCACATAACCCAGTCCCGTGTAGCCGAAGCCGTAGTTGATGCCGCCGTAGAAGCCGACGTGCGGGCCCCAGTAGCCCGGGTTCCAGAGATAGAGGCCATTGGAAAATGCCCAGTATCCGGGCGTCCAGAGCGCGCCGGGATACGGCGCCGGGACCCAGGCGCCGGGCACCCAGAAATAGCCGACGCGGTTGCGGCTCCAGTAGCCCGGCACCCACAGGTAGCCATTGGCCGGGGCCGGCGGCTGCACGTAGACCGGCAGGGGCGGCGGCGGTTCCGGACTGCGGTCGACCAGCGCCAGATTCGCATTGGCCGGGTCGGCGTCGTCGTAGACAGGCTCATAGGCGGAAGGGGCCGCCACCTGCTGCGTGGAGTAGACGGTTTGCGCACTAGCCGCCGCGCTGGCCGCCAGGAGGGCTGCGGTGGCCAGCGGCCGCCATCGGGCAATCTGGAGGGAAGGGCTCATGGGGATGTCCTTGACGCAGCAGGTCCGCGGATCAATAGCCGCGGTAGTAATAGTGGGGGGCCGGATAGTAGTAATAGTGCGGCGTGTAATAGACCGGGGCTGGCCGGTAGTAGGCGGGCCGCGCCGGCACGACCACGCAACCGCTCAGGGCACTTGCCATCGCCATCAACAACAACACAGTCTTCTTCATTTCGCGGCTCCCGCCAGGCGCCAGGCGCGAGGCACGCCTACATTGCGCTCATGGGGATTAGGCCACAGCCGCGACCGCGAGTTCGGGACTGTAATCGTTCCGAAACAGCTTTCGCGTGACCGATGTTTGCGTCGGCGTGACGGTCGATGTCGTTCGTATCAATGCTGTAAAAAAAAGGGACCGCTGTATGCGGTCCCTGCGTGGAGGCGACTTTGCGCCCGCGGCGTTGCGCCGCAGGCGGGACGGGGCCAGGCCTCAGTTCCAGCGGCCGCCGTTGCCGGCCAGGCTGAAGCGGCCGGCGCCCATGAAGGCGATCGCCAGGCCGGTGAAGAGAAACATGCCTTGCAGTTCCAGGGCCCAGCCGCCGTTGTTGGTCATGCTGCCGATCTGGCCGCTGTGGGCGAGCAGGATCGCGACGAGCATGTTGATGGCGATGATCAGGCCGCCCAGGCGGGTGTAGACGCCGATGATCAGCAGGACGGGAGCGATGATCTCGCCCACGTAGACGCCGTAGGCCAGGAACCCCGGCACGCCGTGGGAGGACAGCATGCCGCTGATGCCGCCGACGCCGCCGCCGGTCAGTTTGGCCAGTCCGTGGAGCAGAATCAGGATACCGAGGGTCAGGCGCAGGATCAGCTTGCCGGTGTCGTCGGACTTGATCATGGTGAGTTTCTCTTGTGATGGTTAAGGGGGACAGCGCGCTGCTTGGAGCGCGCCGCTTGCCTTTGGTTCCGCGCCCGCCGGCAAGCTGAATGGCAGCTTACCGGCGTGCAGGCGCGCCATTATGGCAAAGCCCGAGTGAAACCATCAAGCGTTGCGCGCGGGCGCGGCCATGGCGGGCCGCACCCACGGCATCAGAATTCTTCCAGGAACCGCATGCGGAACCGGCGGCCCTTGATGTTGCTGTTCGAGACCCGCGCAAACGCCTGCTTGGCGATCTGGCGGTCCAGCGCCACGTAGGACGTGAATTCGGTGATGTTGATTTTCCCGACCTGTTCAAAGGTCAGGCCGCCGTCGCCGGTCAGCGCGCCCAGCAGGTCGCCCGGACGCAGCTTGTCCTTCTTGCCGCCCTGGATGCTCAGCGTGATCATGGGCGCGCGCAGGGGCCGGTCGGCCTTGGGACGCAGCGATTTGAGGTCGCCCCACACCAGCGGGGACCCCTGGTATTGCTCGATCAGGTTGGCCCAGCGCATTTCTTCGGGCGAGCACAGGCTGAGCGCCAGGCCCTTCTGGTCGCCACGGCCGCTGCGGCCGATGCGGTGGACGTGGACTTCGGTGTCCTTGGTCACGTCCACATTGATGACGGCGCCCAGGTTCTGGATGTCCAGGCCGCGGGCGGCCACGTCGGTGGCGACCAGCACGGCGCAGCTCTGGTTGGCGAACTGGATCAGGATCTCGTCGCGCTCGCGCTGTTCCAGATCGCCATTGAGCGCCTGCGCGCTGATGCCTTCGGCCTGCAGGCGTTCGACCAGGTCATGGCTGCGGATCTTGGTGTTGCAGAAGGCCAGCGTGGACGCCGGCCGGAAATGCGCCAGCAGCCGCACCACGGCGTCCAGCCGCTCGTCTTCGCGGATCTCGTAGAAGATCTGCTCGATGCGGCTGGCGTCGTGCTGCGCCTCTACCTTGACCTCGGCCGGGTTGCGCAGAAAGCGCGCGCTGAGCTTGCGGATGTTGTCGGGGTAGGTGGCCGAAAACAGCAGCGTCTGGCGCTTGGTGGGGCAGTGCGAGGCGATGGCGACGATGTCGTCGTAAAAGCCCATGTCCACCATGCGGTCGGCTTCGTCCAGCACCAGCGTGTTCAGGCCCGCCAGATCCAGGCTGCCGCGTGCCAGGTGGTCCTGGATGCGGCCGGGCGTGCCCACCACCAGGTGCGCGCCGCGCGCCAGCGATTCGGCCTGCGGCCGCGCCGCGGCGCCGCCGCACAGCGTCAGGATCTTCACGTTGGGAATCAGGCGCGCCAGCCGACGCAGCTCCTGCGCCACCTGGTCGGCCAGTTCGCGCGTGGGGCAGACGACCAACCCTTGCGGCGCCAGGCGGTTCACGTCCAGGTTCTGGAGCACGCCCAGCCCGAACGCCGCGGTCTTGCCGCTGCCGGTCTTGGCCTGGGCGATCAGGTCGCGGCGCTCCAGGATCAGGGGCAGGGCTTGCGCCTGGATGGGCGTCATCTGCTCGAAACCCAGGCTCTGCAGATTGTCGAGCAGGGCGGGCAGGAGGGGGAGGGTGGAGAAGGCGGTGTCGGTCACGGGGGGGCGGATCCCGGGGGGATCGGGGGAAGGCTGAATAGGGAGATAGTTTAAGCCCTGCGGGGTGCCAGGACCTGATTCGGCGGCGAGGGGGGCTTAAACCGGCTGATTAAGGGCGGCTGATTAAAGTTCTGCTCCCGCCAGTCGTTAATGCCGATGCAGCTTTCATAAGCCACCCAATAGGCATCGCTATGTTCAATGTCATCTCCATCATCCTGACGATCGTCGCCTTGATCGCCTGGGCCATTCACCGGCAGCAAAAGCGGCACAAAGCCCTGCTTGCGAAGTTCCGCGAACACAACCAACGGCTGGGCACCTCTTTTCCCGAAACCAGCGTCGATAGCGAACTGATCCTGAGCGACAAGAACAAGAAGTTTGTCATCGCGTTCGATCCGCAAACTCAGAAGATCTGCATGGTTTCGGGGGCGAAAGATCCAGGCGAAGTGTTCGAGTTTTCGTATATCCGGCGTTGGCAACTGAAGTGGACGGAGAAGTCCGGCAACAACTCGCTGTCGTTCGAGAATGTCCACTTCGATTTTTCCACCAACGATCTCAAGAGACCCCTGATCCGTATTCCCGTGGTGGGCAAGGGTTATGGCGATACGTGGAACAGCCGGCTTGGAATTTTGCTCGGCGCGTGAATCCCGGCCGTTGACCGCTGCCTCCTGGCCAACGGGCGGCGTATCGGGGACGGCCGCCTAGTCCTTGGCCTGATACGTCCCCGCCAAGGCCCGCGCCGCCTCCTGCATCCGCGGCAGCCATGCCCGCGCGCCGTCGATGGTCAGCCTGGCGACCGGCGCATGCAGCGCCACCGCCGCGATGGCCCGCGTCCCGTGCAGGATGGGCACCGCCATGCAGACGATCCCCAATAAAAATTCTTCCCGGTCGAAGCTGGCGCCTTCTTTCCTGATGACGCGCAGTTCCTCTTCCAGCGCCGCCACATCGCACAGGGTATTGGGCGTGTAGCGCGGCAGCGCGGCCGCCGCGAGCAGCCGCTGGCGCGTTTCGCGGCGCATGTAGGCCAGGAACAGCTTGCCGCTGGCCGAACAGTGCAGGGGCACGCGCGAACCCGATTGCAGGTTGACGCGCAGGGGCCAGGCGGTTTCCACGCGGTCCAGGTAGATGACCTCGTCGCCGTCGAGCATGGTGCAGTTGCAGGTTTCGCCGATTTCGTCGACCAGGCTGTCCAGGATGCGGTGGCGCTCGCCCCGCAGCGGCGAGTTCAGCAGCGTGTCGCGGGCCAGGGCGCCCAGGCGCGGGCCGCTGACATAGCTTTTGCCCACGGGTTCGCGCAGCAGCATGCCGGCGTCGACCAGGCGCGACAGGATGCGCAGCACCGAGGGTTTGGGCAGGCCGGTGGCGTCGGTCAGCTCGGCCAGCGAGACGGGCTGGGCGGAGCGGGCCACCTGTTCCAGCAGGGTCAGCGCGCGCAGCGCGGCGGAGGACTCGTCTTTCATCTTTCAATATTTGAAGATTCGGCGAATGGCTGCCCATCCTCGCACAGAAAATGCAGAAAATGAAACGGCGAGGGGTGGGAACCCGCGGATTTCTGGCGCAGTATCGGATCACACCGGCCAATGAGCAATCGGACGAGCGCCGGCCCGCCAGGAGAGAGACCATGAGCAGCAAGCAACACATGACCCCCAGCGAAGCGTTTGTCGAGACGCTGGTCGCGCAGGGCGTCAAGGATGTTTTCGGCATCGTCGGTTCGGCCTTCATGGACGCGCTGGACCTGTTTCCCGCGGCCGGCATCCGCTTCGTGCCGACGGTGCACGAGCAGGGCGCGGCGCACATGGCCGACGGCTATTCGCGCGTGACCGGCAGGCACGGCGTGTGCATCGCGCAAAACGGCCCCGGCATCACCAATTTTGTGACCGGCGTGGCCGCCGCGTACTGGGCGCACAGCCCGGTGGTGGCGATCACGCCCGAGACGGGCACTTCGGGCATGGGCCTGGGCGGCTTCCAGGAGACCGAGCAACTGCCCATCTTTTCGCGCATCACCAAGTATCAGGCGCACGTGAACCGTCCGGACCGCATCGCGGAATTCACGGCCAAGGCGTTCGACAACGCGATGGCCGAACGCGGTCCCGCGCAGCTCAATATCCCGCGCGATTATTTCTACGGCGAGATCGACGTGGCCATCCCCGAACCGCGCCGCGTGCGCCGCGGCCCAGGGTCGGAAGAGGACCTGGAAGCGGCGGCGCGCATGCTGGCCGAGGCGAAATTCCCGGTCATCGTGGCGGGCGGCGGCGTGCTGTTTTCTGACGGGCAGGCCGAATGCGTGGCGCTGGCCGAATTGCTGGGCGCGCCTGTAGTGACCAGCTACCTGCACAACGACGCGTTCCCGGCCAGCCATCCGCTGTGGTGCGGCCCGTTGGGATACCAGGGCGCCAAAGCCGGCATGAAGCTGCTGTCGCAGGCGGACGTGGTGCTGGCGCTGGGCACGCGGCTGGGGCCTTTTGGCACCTTGCCGCAGCATGGCCTGGAATATTGGCCGCAGAACGCCCGCATCATCCAGGTCGACGCGGACCACCGGATGCTGGGCCTGGTGCGCCCGGTGTCGGTGGGCATCTGCGGCGACGCCAAACCCGCCGCCGCCGCCCTGACGGCCAGGCTGCAGGCGCGGGACGTGGCCTGCGTCCGCACCAAGGACCAGCGCGCCCGCGAAATCGCCGCGCAGAAGTCCGAGTGGGAACAGGAGCTGGACGGCTGGTCGCACGAGCGCGACGACTGGAGCCTGGACATCATCGAGCAGGGCGGCGGCCGCATGCATCCGCGCCGCATGCTGCGCGAGCTGGAACGCGCGATGCCCAAGCACGTGATGGTGTCCACCGACATCGGCAACATCTGCTCGGTGTCCAATAGCTATCTGCGCTTTGACGAGCCGAATTCCATGCTGGCCGCCATGAGCTTCGGCAATTGCGGCTATGCGCTGCCCGCGCTGATCGGCGCCAAGCTGGGCAGGCCCGACCGGCCGGCGGTGGCCTATGTGGGCGATGGCGCATGGTGCATGAGCTTTCAGGAGCTGCTGACCTGCGTGCGCGAACAGATTCCGGTGACCGCGGTGGTGTTCCACAACGGCCAATGGGGCGCCGAGAAAAAGAACCAGGTCGACTTCTACGGCCGGCGTTTCGTGGGCAGCAATCTGCGCAATCCGAACTTCTCGGAGCTGGCGCGCGCCATGGGCGCCGAGGGCATCCGCGTGGAACACGCCGATCAGGTCGGCGCCGCGCTGCAGGCCGCCTGCCAGGCGCAGCTGGAAGGCAAGACCACCGTGCTGGAAATGATGGTCAGCCAGGAGCTGGGCGACCCGTTCCGCCGCGACGCCCTGAAGCAGCCGGTGCGGTTCCTGGACAAGTACCGCAAGTACGTGAACCAGCCGTTCCAGGCCGGCGAGGTGCCGCTCTCGATCGAGCCGGCCGGACGCTGACCGGCGCGCGGCGCGGCCCGGGGCGTAGCATCGGGCGCCCGGCCGCGCCGGTCATCCACCGGGCCGCCACGTGCGCGCCCGCGGCAGGAGCCAAGACATGGCATTCGACCGTTTGTTCGAGCCGCTGCGCGTCGCCGCGCTGGCGGCGGGGCGCTTGCGCACCGCGGTGGCGTACCCGCTGTGCCCCGTGAGCCTGCGCGCCGCCGCGCAGGCCGGCGAGGCAGGCTATATCGAGCCCGTGCTGGTTGGGCCGGCGGACCGCGTGGCGGCGTTGATGGCGCAGGAAGGCATGCGCCCCGGATCGATGGAGATCGTCGACGCCCCGGACGATGAGCTACAGACCGCCCGCGCCGCCGCCGCGCTGGCGCGCGACGGCGCCGTCAGCATGCTGATGAAGGGCAGCCTGCACACCGACCATTTCATGGCGGCGGTCGTGACGCGCGAATCGGGCCTGCGCACGGGCCGGCGCATCAGCCATGCCTTCGTGATGGCCGTGGCCGCCTATCCCAAGCTGCTGATCCTGACAGACGCCGCCGTCAACATCGCGCCCTCGCTGCAGGAAAAGGCGGACATCGCGCAGAACGCCATCGACCTGGCCCGCGCGCTGGGCGTGGAGCGGCCCAAGGTGGCCGTGCTGTGCGCCACCGAATCCGTGAACCCCGCCATGCCGGCCACGCTGGACGCGGCGGCCTTGTCCAAGATGGCGGACCGGTTGCAGATCCGCGGCGGCGACATCGACGGGCCGCTGGCCTTCGACAACGCCATCTCGCGCGAGGCGGCGGCCCAGAAGGGCATCGTGTCGCGCGTGGCGGGCGACGCCGACATCCTGCTGGCGCCCGACATCGAGGCCGGCAACATGCTCTACAAGGAGCTCACGTGGCTGGCGGGCGCGGGCGCGGCGGGCCTGGTGCTGGGCACGCGCGTGCCGGTGCTGCTGACCAGCCGCTCCGATTCCATGGAGGCGCGCGTCAACAGCTGCGCCGTTGCCGCGCTGTACGCCCGCGCGCTTGCCGGTTGACCGCGAACGGTCCTGGCACCACCAAGTCCGGCGGTTTGGTACTAAGCGCGCATCCAGGGGATGACTACGCTAGTCCGCAAGCCATCCATGAATGGTCCACGCCTATACATCAAAGGGGTAGCACATGCGCAGCGCAAGACTCGGCCTGGCCACGATTCTGTCGGTGTTCGCGATGGCGGGAGGCGCCGCCGCGGCGGACGCGCCCAAGCCGGGCGGCACGCTGGTCATCGGTTCCACCCAGGTGCCGCGGCACCTGAACGGCGCGGTGCAGTCGGGCACCGCCACGGCGCTGCCCAGTTCGCAGCTCTTTGCCAGCCCGCTGCGCTACGACGCGGACTGGAAGCCGCAGCCCTATCTGGCCGAGTCCTGGGAGCTGGCGCCGGACGGCAAGTCGCTGACCCTGCACCTGCGCGGCGACGCGGTGTTCCACGACGGCAAGCCCGTAACGTCCGAGGACGTCGCGTTCTCCATCATGGCGGTCAAGCAGAACCATCCCTTCCAGACGATGTTCGCGCCCGTCGAGCGCGTGGACACGCCGGACGCGCGCACCGCCGTGCTGCGCATGAGCAAGCCCCATCCGGCGATCCTGCTGGCGCTGTCGCCCGCGCTGATGCCGGTGCTGCCCAAGCACATCTACGGCGACGGCCAGGACCTGAAGACGCACCCGAGGAACTCCGCGGACGTGGTGGGCTCGGGGCCGTTCATCTTCAAGGAATTCAAGCCGGGCCAGGAGATCGTGCTGGAACGCTTCGACAAGTTCTTCCTGAAGGGCAAGCCGCTGCTGGACCGCGTGGTGGTCAAGATCAATCCCGATGCGACCAATCTGCTGATCGGCCTGGAGCGGGGCGACATCGGCGCGCTGCCCTTCATGACCGAGCCAACCATCCTGCGGCGCGCCAAGGACAACCCGTCCATCGTCATGACCAGCAAAGGCTATGAGGGCATCGGCGCGCTGAGCTGGCTGGCATTCAACACGGCGCGCAAGCCGCTGGACGACGTGCGGGTTCGGCAGGCCATTGCCTATGCCACGGACAAGGGCTTCATCACCAAGGCGTTGAACGCGGGGTTTGCCGCGCCGGCCCATGGCCCCATCGTGGGCACCAGCCCGTTTGCCAGCGACGACGTCAAGAAGTATCCGCTGGACCTGAAACGCGCCGGCCAATTGCTGGACGAGGCCGGCTTCAAGAAGGACGACAAGGGCGAGCGCATGACGCTGACGGTGGACTACATGCCGGGCAGCGACGTGCAGGGCAAGAACGTCGCGGAGTACCTGCGCAGCCAGTTGAAGAAGGTGGGCATCAACGTGCAGGTGCGCGCGTCGCCGGACTTCCCGACCTGGGCCAAGCGCATCGCCGGCAAGGATTTCGACATGACCACCGACATCGTCTTCAACTGGGGCGATCCGGTCATCGGCGTGCACCGCACCTACATGTCGTCCAACATCCGCGACATCATCTGGACCAACACGCAGTCGTACAAGAACCCGAAGGTCGACGCCCTGCTGGAACAGGCGGGCACCGAGACCGACCTGGAAAAGCGCCGCGCGCTGTATGCCGAGTTCCAGCGCCTGGTCACCGAGGATGTGCCCATCGACTTCCTGACCGTCATTCCGTACCACACGCTGTCGTCCAAGAAGGTGCACGGCCTGCCCACCGGCATATGGGGCATGCTGTCGCCGCTGGATGAGACCACCGTGCAGTAGCGGGAGCCGTCATGCTGCGATATCTCGCGCGCCGCCTGGCCTACGCCGCGATCCTGCTGCTGGCCGTGGTGACGCTGAATTTCCTGCTCATCCACATTTCGCCGGGCGACCCCGTGGAGACCATCGCGGGGTCCATGGGCGGCATCAGCGAAGACCTGCGCGCCCAGTTGCGCGTGCAGTACGGGTTGGACAAGCCTTTCCTCACGCAGCTCGGCATCTACCTGTCGCAGGTGCTGCGGGGCGACCTGGGCTATTCCTACTTCTTCAATGTGTCCGTCGCCCAGCTGATCTGGGACCGCGTGCCCGCCACGCTGCTGCTGGTGGTGACGTCGGTGACCGCCGCCTTCCTGGTCGGCACGCTGCTGGGCACGCTGGCCGCCCGCAAGCCCAACGGCGTGCTGTCGCAGGGCATCACGCTGCTGTCGGTGGTGGGCTATTCCGCGCCGGTGTTCTGGACGGGCATCATCCTCATCATCCTGTTCGCCTCGATGCTGCCGATCTTTCCGGTGTCCGACATGCGATCGGCGGGCGGTCCGCAGGACGGGTGGGCGGGCGTCCTGGACGTGCTGCACCACCTGGTGCTGCCGGCCTTCACCCTGGCCTTCGTCTACCTGGCGCAGTACAGCCGGCTGGCGCGCGCCAGCGTCATGGAGGCGCTGTCGGCCGACTACATCCGCACCGCGCACGCCAAGGGCCTGCCCGAAAGCACCGTCCTCTACAAGCACGCGCTGCGCAACGGCGTGCTGCCGGTGGTGACCATGCTGGGCCTGCAGTTCGGCAACGTGCTGGCCGGAGCGATCCTGGTGGAGACGGTCTTCAACTGGCCGGGGCTGGGACGCCTGGCGTTCGACTCGGTGCTGCGCCGCGACTATCCGACCCTGCTCGGCATCCTGCTCTTTGCCTCGTTGCTGGTCGTGGTGATGAACCAGCTCACCGATCTGGCCTACCGCCTGATCGATCCCCGGATCAAGACATCATGAGACCCGCACCCATTGCCATGCCCGCCGCTGCCCGCAACGACGCCCGGCCCAAGCCGCCGCCCCGGCCGTCCTACGAGGCGCTGCGCGTCTTTGCGCGCAACCCCAGCGCGCTGGCCGGGGTGCTTCTCCTGGCGGCGATCCTGGCGCTGACGATCTTCGGCCCGATGGCGATGCAGGCCGATCCGTTCGAGATTGCCGCCGCGCCCATGGAGCCGCCCGGCGGCGAGATGCTGTTGGGGTCGGACTACCTGGGGCGCGACGTGCTGACCGGCATGATCTACGGCGGGCGCGCGACGCTGCTGGTGGGCGTGGTGGCCGCGGTGCTGTCCATGGCCATCGGCATTACCATCGGCGCGCTGGCGGGCTACTACGGCGGCTGGATCGACGAAACGCTGATGCGCATCACGGAATTCTTCCAGGTGCTGCCCACTTTGCTCTTTGCCATGGTGCTGGTGACGCTGTTCACACCGTCGCTGGCTACCATCGCGGTCGCCATCGGCGTGGTCAGCTGGACGGGCACCGCGCGCCTTGCCCGCGGCGAGTTCCTGCGGCTCAAGCGGCGCGAGTACGTTCTGGCGGAGAGGGTGATCGGCGCCGGGGACGCGCGCATCATCTGGCGCGTGATCCTGCCCAACGCGCTGGCGCCGCTGATCGTGTCGGCCACGCTGGCCATCGGCACCGCGATCCTGTTCGAGGCGGGCCTGTCGTTCCTGGGGCTGGGCGATCCCAACGTGATGAGCTGGGGGCTGATGATCGGCAGCAACCGCCCCTACATCCTGACCGCATGGTGGGCGGTGACCTTGCCCGGCGCGGCCATTTTCCTGACCGTGCTGGCCGTCAGCCTGATCGGCGACGGGCTGAACGACGCCCTCAATCCGAACTCCCGGGGGCGGGCATGAACGCCGCCGACATGGCCCCCGTACTGGAAGTGGACGGCCTCAGCCTGGCGTTTCACACGCGCGGCCGCGCGGCCGAGGTGCTGAGCGACGTGAGCTTTGCGCTGCGGCCGGGCGAAACGCTGTGCCTGGTCGGCGAGTCCGGTTGCGGCAAGAGCATGACGGCGCTGGCCATCATGCGGCTGATTCCGCCGCTGGCGCGGATCGGCGCGGGCCGGGTGCGGCTGCGCGGCGCGGATCTGGCCATGCACGATGACGAGGCGATGCGCCGGGTTCGCGGCAACAACATCTCCATGATCTTCCAGGAGCCCATGACCGCGCTCAATCCGGTGTACACGGTGGGCGACCAGATCGCGGAACCGCTGCGCCTGCACCAGGGGCTGACCCGGCCGCAGGCGCGCGCACGCGCCATCGACATGCTCAAGTCGGTCGGCATTCCGCTGCCGGAGCGGCGCGTGGACGATTACCCGCACCAGCTGTCGGGCGGCATGCGGCAACGGGTGATGATCGCGATTGCGCTGGCCTGCGACCCGGACGTGCTCATCGCCGACGAGCCGACGACGGCGCTGGACGTGACGGTGCAGGCGCAGATCTTCGACCTGCTGCGTGAACAGCAGGCGCGGCGCGGCACGGCCGTGCTGCTGATCACGCACGACATGGGCGCCGTGTCCGAGATGGCGGATCGCGTGGTGGTCATGTACGGCGGGCGCGTGGTGGAGCAGGGCAGCGTCGGCCAGATCCTGGCGCATCCGCGCCATCCGTACACGCAGGGCCTGATCGCCTGCCTGCCGGAACTGGACCGCGAGCCCGGCGACGAGCGGCCCGACCTGCCCGAGATTCCCGGCGTCGTGCCGTCGGTCTGGGAGCGCGGCCTGGGCTGTCCCTTCGTCGACCGGTGCAACCACGCCATGGCGCGCTGCAGCCGCGAGTTTCCGCCCATGACCGTGCTGGACGGCGGCCAGGGCGTGTCCTGCTGGCTTTACCCGGAGGCATCGCAATGAGCCAGGCGCAATCATCATCCCTGTTGTCGGTGCGCGACCTGTCGGTGCATTTCCCGGTGGGCGGCCGCGGGCGCGACGGCAAGCCGGTGGTCGTGCGGGCCGTGGACGGCGTGTCGTTCGAGCTTGAACGCGGCCGCACGCTGGCCATCGTGGGGGAGTCCGGTTCGGGCAAGACCACCACGGCGCTGTCGGTGCTGCGGCTGGCGGACCCCACGGGCGGCAGCATCCATTTCGACGGGAGCGACCTGACCGCGATGCGCGGGTCGGCGCTGCGCCGGATGCGGCGGCGCCTGCAGCTTGTCTTCCAGGACCCGTACTCGTCGCTCAACCCGCGCCAGCGCGCGGAGGAGATCGTGCGCACGCCGCTGGACCTGATGGGCATCGATCCGCCCGGCGGGCGCGAGGCGCGCGTGGCGCTGATGTTCGAGCTGGTGGGGCTGCGGCCCGAGCAGCGCCAGTTGTTTCCGCACCAGTTCTCCGGCGGCCAGCGCCAGCGCTTGAACATTGCCCGGGCGCTGGCCAGCGCGCCGGACCTGATCGTCTGCGATGAACCCGTGTCCGCGCTGGATATCGCCATCCGCGCGCAGATCCTGAACCTGTTGCGCCGGATCCAGCGCGAGCAGGGCCAGTCGTTTCTCTTCATCTCGCACGACATGGCGGTGGTGGAGCATGTGTGCGACGACATCGCGGTCATGTACCTGGGCAAGATCATCGAACGGGCCTCGCGCCGCGCGTTTTTCTCGCGGCCGCTGCATCCGTACAGCGTGGCGCTGATGTCCGCCGTGCCCACCGTCAAGGGCGGCCGCGAAACGGCCGCGCGCCGGGTCAGGCTGTCGGGCGATCCGCCCAGCCCGGTCAACCCGCCGCCGGGCTGCCGCTTCGCCGGCCGCTGCCCGGCCGCGCAGCCGCTGTGCGCCACGCGCGAACCCGAGTTGCGGGAAGTCGCGCCGGCGCATCACGTGGCCTGCCATTTCGTCGAGACGCGGGACGGCGTGACGGTATCGCCGCTGCAGGGCTGAACCGGCCATGCGAACCGTCTGGCCCGCAGATCGCCCCGCCTCCCGACCCCCAGGTCCCCATACCGCCAAGGAAACCCGATGAATCCGCCCTCCGGCCAGACCACCCTCTACGTCGCACGATCCATCCTCACCATGAACCCCGCGCAGCCGCGCGCGACCCACGTCGCCGTGCGGGACGGGCGCATCCTGGGCTTGGGCAGCCGCGAGGACCTGGCCGGCTGGGGGCCGGCGCGGATCGACGACCAGTTTGCGGACAGCGTGCTGATGCCGGGACTGGTGGAGGGGCACTGCCACCTGCCCGAAGGCGGCATGTGGAAGTTCGTCTACGTCGGCTATTACGACCGGCGCGGGCCGGACGGCACGCTGTGGCCGGGCCTGAAAAGCTTCACGGAGGTGGCGGGCCGCCTGCGCGAGGCCGAGCGGTCGCTGGCGCCGGGCGAGACGCTGATTGGCTGGGGCTTCGATCCCATCTTCTTCGGCGGCGACCGCATGAGCATCCGCCACCTGGATGCCGTTTCGGCCGAACGGCCCGTGGTGGTGATGCACGCCAGCATGCACCTGATGAACGTCAACACGCCCATGCTGGCGCGCGCGGGCATCGACCGCGACACCGACATCGAAGGCGTGGCGCGGCTGTCGGACGGGCGCCCCAGCGGCGAGCTTTGCGAGTTCGCGGCCATGTTCCCGGTCATGCGGCTGATCGGCAGCCCGTTTCGCACGGTGGGCCTGACCGAAGAGGGCCTGCGGATGTTCGGCAAGGTGGCGCAGTGGGCGGGCGTGACCACCGCCACCGACCTGGTGAATGAACTGAACGACGACGGGCTGGCGACGCTGGCGCGAGTCACGGCCGAGCCGGACTATCCGGTGCGCATCGTGCCCGCGGCGTCCGCGCTGACCTATGCGGGCGACCCCGCGCGCTGCCTGGAGAAGCTGGCGGCGGCGCGGCGCCTGAACCACGGCAAGCTGCGCCTGGGCATGGTCAAGCTGGTGGTCGACGGATCGATCCAGGGGTTCACGGCCCGGGTGCGCTGGCCCGGTTACTACAACGGCGCGCCCAACGGCATCTGGGTCATCGCGCCCTCGGAGCTGGATGCGATGGTGCAGGCCTATCACGACGCGGGCGCGCAGCTCCACATCCACACCAATGGCGACGAGGCCACGCAGCTTGCCATCGAGGCCGTGGACCGCGCGCTGCAACGCACCCCGCGCCGCGACCACCGCCACACGCTGCAGCACTGCCAGATGGCCGACGCCGCCCAGTTCCGCCGCATGGCCAGCCTGGGCATGTGCGTCAACCTCTTTGCCAACCACATCTATTACTGGGGCGACGCGCACTATGCGCTGACCATGGGGCCGGACCGCGCCAACCGCATGGACGCCTGCGCATCGGCCGCGCGCGCCGGCGTCCCGTACGCCATCCATTCGGACGCGCCCATCACGCCGCTGGGACCGCTCTTCACCGCCTGGTGCGCCGTAAACCGGCAGACGGCCTCGGGCCGCGTGCTGGGCGAATCCGAGCGCATTGGCGTCGACGCGGCGCTGCACGCCATCACGCTGGGCGCCGCCTATACGCTGCACATGGACCATCTGGTCGGATCCATCGAAGTCGGCAAGCATGCGGACTTCTGCGTGCTGCGGGACGATCCCACGGCCGTGGCGCCCAGGGACCTGAAGGACCTGGAGGTGCTGGGCACGGTCATCGGCGGGCATCCGCTGCCACTGCGGGAAGCGTGAGATGGCGCGCATTCCGCTGACCGTGGTGGGCGGCTTCCTGGGCGCGGGCAAGACCACCTTGCTGAACCATGTGCTGGCGGCCAGTGCGCGGCGCGCGGCGGTGCTGGTCAACGATTTCGGGCCGGTGGACATCGACGCGGGTCTCATCGCAGATCGCGCCGACGACGTGATCCGGCTGGCCAACGGCTGCGTGTGCTGCTCGATGGCGGGCGGGCTGGACGATGCGCTGGCGCGCGTGCTGGCGCTGGACCCCTTGCCGGAGTGGATCGTCATCGAGGCGAGCGGCGTGTCCGACCCGGGGCGCATCGCGCAGGTCGGCATGGCCGACCCGATGCTGCAACTGGAAGGCGTGGTGGTGCTGGCGGACGCCGGCGGCATCCGCGACGCGGCGGACGATCCCCTGCTGGCCGATACCGTGCAGCGGCAACTGCGGGCAGCGGACCTGCTGGTGCTGAACAAGACCGACCTGGCCTCGCCCGCCGACCTGGCGGCGTTGCGCGCCTGGCTGCGCGAGGCGAGCGGTGGCGCGCCCGTCGTCGAGACCCGCGAGGGGCGGATTGACCTGCGGTATCTGAGCGGCGAGGCCGAGGCTCCGGATGCGGGACACGGCGGCGCGGACCACGTCTGCGATGGGCGGTGCGCGCATGCGGCGCCGCGGCTCGATCCGACCGCGCCGGCGCATCCGTTCCAGGGCTGGTTATGGCGCGCGCCCGCGCTGCTGGATGCCGACGCGCTGGCCGCGCGCCTGCGGCGACTGCCGCGCGACGTGCTGCGCGCCAAGGGTTGGGTCCGCACCGACCGCCACGGCTGGGTGCTGGTGCAACTGGCCGGACGGCGCGTGCGCTTTGACACGCAGGCGCGCAGGCCGGCTGGCGTGCAGGCACCGTCGCTGGTGCTGATCGGCATGCGCGGGGGAATCGATCTGGATTGCATCGCCGCGTCGCTCGCTCCGGCTGCGATGCCGGAGGCCGCGCACGCGCGCTAGCGCCGGTTTCTGGTGCAAGCGATTCCCCGCGTCTGGTCCTAGTCCCCGGCATGCCCCGCACGTACCTTGAGGGTTCAGCGTGGACGCATCTCGCGCCGCGCCAGAGAAGGAGGGTAGGCAATGCAAAAGACCGTCACCGTGGACATGCTGGCCGAGTTTGCGGCCGCCTGGAACCGGCACGACATCGACGCCCTGATGTCGTTCATGAGCGACGACTGCGTGTTCGAGACCGTGGGCGGACCCGAACAGTACGGCAGCCGCTATTCGGGACCGGAAGCGGTGCGCGCGGCGTTTGCCGCGGCCTGGAAGAATTTCCCGGATGCGCAATGGGAGAACGGCCGGCACTGGGTGGCCGGCGACCGCGGCGTGTCCGAATCCACGTTCCGCGGCACGGCGGCGGACGGATCGCGGATCGAGGCTGACATGGTCGATGTCTTCACCTTCAAGGACGGCAGGATCCGCGTGAAGAACGCCTTCCGCAAGCAGCGTCCGGCCTTGCCTGCCCGGACCTAGACGACGCCATGGATACGCAAATGTCGGCCGGCATTCCCCGCCCGGCGCCCGCGCCCGGCGCCGCCCACAACGCATGCAACCCGGCCTACGCGCCGGCCTATGACCCGGCCTACGACCCGCTGGTGTCGCCGCCCGGCCAGGGCCAGGACTACGCGCCCACCTATTGGGTGGCGACGGCCGGCGCGCCGCCCGAGGACGACGGGCCCATCAACGGAGACATCGACGCCGACGTGGTGATCGTCGGCTCGGGCTTTACGGGCCTGTCGGCGGCGCTGACGCTGGCGCGCGACTTCGGCGTGAAGGCCGTGGTGCTGGAGGCGAACCGCGCCGTGTGGGGCTGCACCAGCCGCAACGGCGGCCAGGGTCAGAATGCGTCCGGGCGGCTGTACCGCTCGCAGTGGATCGCGCGCTGGGGCCTGGACACCGCCAAGCGGCTGGATGCGGAGATCCGCGAGGGCTTCGAATACTGGAAGAGCCTGGTGGCGCAGGTGGACTGCGATGCGCAGCCCGGCGGCCATCTGTACACGGCGCATCGCCAGAAGAAAATGGCCTTCCTGGAAAACGAAGCCCGCGTGATGCGCGAGACCTTCGGCTACGACGTGAAGATGCTGACCCGCGCCGAACTGCGCGAACGCTATGTGGACGATCGCGAGGCGGTGGGCGCGATGCACGAGCCGGACGGCGTGGGCGTGCATCCGCTCAAGCTCGCCTACGGTTATCTGCGCCAGGCGCGGGCGCTGGGCGTGCGCATCCATCCGTCCAGCCCGGTGCTGGGCTGGCGCATGGAAAACGGCATGGTGCGGCTGCAGACCCCCGCCGGCACGGTGCGCGCGCGGCGCGTGGCGTTCGCCACCGGCGGCTACACCGCGCAGGGAGTGAACCCGCTGCTGGACAACCGGATCATGCCGGTCCTGTCCAATTCCATGGTGACGCGGGTGCTGTCGCCCGCCGAGCGCGAGGCGGCGGGGTTAAAGAGCACGGTGTTCATCACCGACACCCGGACCTTGCGCTTCTATTACCGACTGCTGCCCGACGGCCGCATGCAGATCGGCAGCCGCAGCGCGCTGCGCGGGGCGGATGCCGAGAACCCCCGTCACCTTGCGCTGCTGCGCGAGGGGCTGGCGCGCAAGTTCCCGGCGCTGCGCGGCGTGGACGTGGCCTATTCGTGGTGGGGCTGGGTGGACGTCAGCCACGACATGATGCCGCGCGTGACGCAGCCCGATCCGGCGCAGCAGGTGTATTACGCCTTTGGCTATGGCGGCAATGGGGTGGCGTTCTCGGCCCACGCGGGCCGGCGGCTGGCGCAGCGGATGATGGGCCAGGACGGCATTTCATGGAACCTGCCGATCTACGACACGCCGCTGCCAGGGCACCTGTTTGCGCCGTTCCGCCGGATAGGCCAGGGGCTGCTGTATCGGTGGTACTACTTGCGGGACGAGTTGCTGTAGCGGGGCCGGTGTCAGAGGGTTTCAGCCGGTCGGACAGGCGGCCAGGTCTTGCGCGGCGCGGCGCTGGCCGTCCACCACCCTGGCCAGCCGGGCAATGCCGGGCTCGATGTGTTCCGGACGGATGGACGTGAAGCCCACGCGCAGGAAATTGCGGGGCGCATTCGCGCCGTCCATGAAAAACACGTCGCCCGGCTCGACGACGACGCCTTCGGCCAGCGCCGCCTCGGACAAGGCGACGGCATCGAGCCATGGCGGGCCCTGCAGCCAGCACGAGGAGGACCCGGTGATGGGGATGGCCTTGAAATCCGGCAGGTGCCGGGCCAGGGCCTGGGCCAGCACGGTGCCGCGCTTCTGGTAGGCCTGCGACTGGCGGCGCAGCAGCGAATGGTGGTGTCCCAGCGAGATAAAGAGCGAGAACGCGCGCTGGATGTAGGCCGAGGGATGGCGCAGCATCAGGCGGCGCAGCGCGCGCAGTTCGGCGGTCAGCTCGCGCGGCGCGACGATGTAGCCGATGCGCAGCCCGGGCGCGAAGGATTTGGCCAGGCTGCCCACGTAGATGACGCGGCCGTCGCGGTCCAGGCTTTTCAGCGCGGGAATCGCGCCTTCGCCCCAGCGGCTTTCGCTTTCGAAATCATCCTCGATGACCAGGCTGTCGGCCTGCCGCGCCAGCGCCAGCAGGGCGGCGCGGCGTTCCATGGACAGCGTGACGGTGGTGGGGCACTGGTGCCCCGGCGTCACGAAGAGGTAGTCGCAGCCCAGCAGGTGCGTACCGGTGCGCAGGCCCTGTTCGTCCACGGGCAGGGGCAGCAGGTGGCGCGTGTGGCTGGCAAAGATGTTGCGCGCGTCCGGGTAGCCCGGATCTTCCATGCCGACCACCGTGTCCTCGTTCACCAGCAGGTCGGCCAGCAGATAGAGCGCATGCTGCGCGCCCACGGTGATGACGATTTCTTCGGCATCGGCCCAGACGCCGCGGCGCGGCAGCACCTGCGTGCGGATCTGTTCGATCAGCGCGGGGTCGTCATGCGTGATGAGGTCGGGCGCCCAGCTCCGGATGTCCAGCACCGACAGGGCCTTGATGCAGCATTCGCGCCATTCGGCGGTGGGAAAGAGGTCCTGGTCGAACTGGCCGTAGACGAAGGGGTAGGGCTGCTTCTGCCAGTCGCGCGGCTTGGTGATGTTGCGCTGGCGCGAGGGCCGGAAACGCAGGCGCTCGTTCCAGCGCACGCCGCCGGCCTCGCTGGCGTGCGCGGGCGCGGCTTCGGCGGCCGGGCCGGAGTGGCCCTGCATGACGCTGTCGCTGACGAAGTGGCCGCTGCGCTCGCGCGACACCAGATAGCCTTCGCACACGAGCTGCTGGTAGGCGAACACGACGGTGTTGCGCGCGATGCGAAGCTGGTCGGCCAGATAGCGGCTGGAAGGCACCGGCATGCCGGGCGGCAGGTGGCCGCTGAGGATGGCCGACACCAGCATCTGGCGCACGCGCCCCTGCAGGCTGAGGTTGGGCGCGCTGGCTTTTTCGAACAGGCGTTCCCACAACACAGGCTTGAGCATCGAGGCCTGGCTGGACATGGATGGCTCCTTGTGACTGCGGCACGAATGGACGCGCGCTGCCGCGCCCGGTGTTCCTGCCTCAGGATAAAGGAGCCGGATGGGGGAAGGAATGCGGGATTGCCCGGTCAGACGCGCCCCTTCCAGGGGATGGCGAAGCGTTCCAGGTAGCGCACCAGCAGATCGAAGGCGAACGCGAAGAGCCCGATCACGATGATGCCCATGATGACGGTGTCGCTGGCCAGGAACTGGGCGGCGTTCAGCACCATGAAGCCCAGGCCCCGGTCCGCCGCGACCATCTCGGCGGCGACCAGCGTGGTCCAGCCCACCCCGATGCCGATGCGCATGCCCGTGAAGATCTCCGGCATGGCCGCCTTCAGGATCACGTGCCAGACGATCTGGCGGCTGGTGCCGCCCATGGCGTAGGCGGCGTGGATCTGTTCGATGGACACCGAGCGCACGCCCGCGCGCGCGGCGATCGCCATGGGCGCGAAGATCGCCAGGTAGATCAGCAGGATCTTCGGGAACTCGCCGATGCCGAACCAGATGATGATGAGCGGCAGATAGGCCAGCGGCGGCAGCGGGCGGTAGAACTCGATCGGCGGGTCGAAGACGCCGCGTGCGTACCGGTTCACGCCCATCAGGATGCCGACGGGGATGGCGGTGGCGCAGGCCAGGAAGAACGCGCCGAACACGCGGCCCAGGCTGGCGAGCGCGTGCTCGGTCAGCGTGGAGTTGGCCACGCCCTCGGTCATGGCGAAGACGAACTTGTCGTACACGGCGATGGGCGAGGGTAGGAACAGCGGCCGCACCCAGCCGGCGCTGGTGACCAGGAACCAGATCGCGATCAGCGCCAGGCTGGTGAGCAGGCTGATGTGGCCGCTATAGCCCGCGCCCGGCGCCCCGTAGACCTTGCCGGGCGCCGCGGGCGTGTGGCCGGGGCGGCGCTCAGGCATGGAGGGCGTGCGGGGCGGCGGCGCGCTCGTCCCCGTAGATGATGCCGAGGACTTGTTCGCGCATGGCGATGAAGTCGGGACTGGATTTGATGCCACGGCCATCGCGGGTCTCCAGGTAGCGCCGGTTGAAGGCCGGCTCGAACGTGTGCGTGATCCGGCCCGGGCGCGGCGACATGACGATCAGCCGGGAACCCAGGAAGAGGGCTTCTTCCACGCTGTGGGTGATGAAGAAAAACATCTTGTCGGTCTGCCGCCAGATGTCCAGCAGCAGTTCCTGGATGGTCTCCCGGGTCAGCGCGTCCAGCGCGGCCATGGGCTCGTCCATCAGCAGCATGGCCGGGTCGCAGGTCAGCGCGCGCGCGATCCCCACGCGCTGCTGCATGCCGCCCGACAACTGGTAGATCATGTGGCGGTGGAAGTCCTGCAGGCCCACCAGCTCCAGGTTGCGGCGGGCGCGGGCGCGGCGCGTCGCCTTGTCCACGCCTTGCAGCTTGAGCCCGAATTCCGTGTTCTCCAGCACGTTCAGCCAGGGCAGCAGCGCATGCTTCTGGAACACGACGCCCCGGTCCGCGCCCGGACCGACGATGGGCTTGCCGCCCAGCGTGATCTCGCCTTCGGTGGGGGACAGAAAGCCGGCCAGCAGGCTGAGCAGGGTGGTCTTGCCGCAGCCCGACGCGCCCAGCGCGACGACGAACTCGCCCGGCTGGATGGTCAGGTTGACGCCTTGCAGCGCGATGACCGGGCCGCTGTCGTGCAGGCCGGGATAGGTGACACCGACGCCTTGCGCGCACAGGCGCTGCGCGGCGGTTGTGGACTGCATGGTCATGCCGTTCCCCCTGTTCTGTGGGACGCCGTCCGCGGCGGGACAGGCGGCGCCGCCGCAAGCGCGTGGCCCTACTTGCCGGCGGCCGCTTTTGCGTACTGGTCGGTGACGAAGGGGCTGTAGTCGTCCAGCGCCTTGTCGATCTGCTTCTGGTCCTTCAGGAATTTGGCGCTGGCCGCGAAGGCGCGCGCGGCGCCCGATTCCTTGCCGCCGCCCAGCCAGGTCGTGGAGGCCTGTTCCTCGACGGTCGGGAAGACCAGCAGGCCCAGCGCCTCGACGATGTCTTCCGGCTTGCCGCCGATCAGCTTCACGATGCCCTTGACCTGCGGGGAATCCGCCGTCCACTTGGCGCCATTGGCGCGATAGTCGGCATAGGACTTGGCCAGCACGCCGGTAAAGGCGGCCATGAACTTCGGGTGTTTCTGCGCCCAGGCTTTGTCGACCACGATGCCGTCGAACGTGGGCACGCTGGCGGCGCCGATCTGCTCGGAGTCGGCGATGATCTTGCCGGTCTTGGCGATCTCGGTCAGGGCGGGCGGCCAGACGTAGGCGGCGTCGATGTCGCCGCGCGTCCAGGCGGCCACGATCTGCGGCGGCTGCATGTTCAGGATGCGCACGTCGCGGGGCGGCACCTTCCAGACCTGCTCCAGCCCGACCAGCAGGTGAAAGTGCGAGGTGGACACGAAGGGCGTGGCGACACGCTTGCCCTTCAGGTCGGCGGTGCTGTTGATGCCGGACCCGTTGCGCGCCACCAGCGCCTCGGATTTGCCGATGTTGTCCAGGATCCAGAAAAGCTGCATGTCCACGCCGCGCGTCACGCCGGACGTGATGCCGGTCGAGCCCAGCACGCCGACCGGCACGTTGCCGGAGGCGAGGGCGGTTGAGATGTCGCCGCCGGACGTGAACTGGCGCCAGTCCACCTGGTAGCCGGCCTCTTTGACCGCCTTGTCGAAACTGCCATCCGCGATCGCGGACAGGAAAGGCCCTACGATGAGCTGGTAGCCGACCACGAGCTTGGTCTGCGCATAAGCTGGCGCGGCGGTCAGCGCGGCGGCCAGGCCGGCCAGGGTGCAGCGGCGTATCAGGCGGTATATCGCGTTCATGGAGATCTCCGGGAGAGAACGGCCGCGCCCCGGCGCGACCGGCTTGCTGGTTCCAGTGTGCCCGGATGGGACCAGAACGCTAGGGCCAGATGTCCGGATCAGTAGGAGCCAAACGCGCAGGCCTTAATCAAGCCCAAAACGCAGGAGCCCAAAACGGCCGGGCCCGCCTGCCGCGCCGGCGGCGCCGGAAACGGCATCGTCGTCGCAGCGGGCGGGCCCGCGATATGCGCCAAAAGGATGAGGGACGGTGTCAGACACCGTTACCCATCAGCGGATCAGGCTGAGGAATTCGGCGCGGGTGGAGGGGTTGTCGTGGAATTCGCCCAGCATCACCGAGGTGACCATGGAGGAATTCTGCTTTTCGACGCCGCGCATCATCATGCACATGTGCTGCGCTTCGATGACCACCGCCACGCCGGCCGCGCCGGTGACGCTTTGGATCGCCTCGGCGACCTGGCGGCTGAGGTTCTCCTGGATCTGCAGGCGGCGGGCGTACATCTCGACGATGCGGGCCACCTTGGACAGGCCCAGCACCTTGCCGGCCGGCAGATAGGCGACGTGCGCCTTGCCGATGAAGGGCAGCATGTGGTGCTCGCACAGCGAGTACAGCTCGATGTTCTTGACCAGCACGATCTCGCGCGTGTCGGACGTGAACAGGGCGCCGTTGACGATTTCGTCCAGGTCCTGGCCGTAGCCGCGGCACAGGTGGCGCATGGCCTTGGCGGCGCGCGCGGGCGTATCGGCCAGCCCTTCGCGGGACGGATCTTCCCCTAGTGCTTCAAGAATGGCGGTGTAATGCTTTTCCAATGACATGGGGGACTCCTGGCTGCGCGCGCCCTTTGGCGCGGGTGATGCGTATTGTGGCGAGTGGTGATGCGTCGGTGAACGCAAGTCTACCTCAGCGGGGCAGGCAGTCTGCGGGCGGTCCGGCGGCATGTGGGGGTATTGCCGGCATTCAGACCCCTCGGTTTTCGACTGCATACTTGATGAGCTCGGCCTGGCCGTCGATGCCCAGCTTGCGCTTGATGTTCAGGCGGTGCGTTTCGACCGTGCGCACCGACAATCCCAGCAGATGGGCGATCTGCTTGTTGGCGTAGCCGTCGGCAATGTGGCGCAGCACGTCGCGTTCGCGGTGGGTCAGCAGGGTCGCCAGGGCGCTGGCCTGCGACAGCCGGACCGCCGCCGCCGCGCTGAAGTAGCTGCGGCCGGCCATGACCGCCTCGATGGCGGTGATGATTTCCTGCGCCGGTTCATCCTTGAGCAGGTAGCCGCGCGCGCCGGCCTTCACGGCCTGCACCATGTATTCCGGATTGTCGTGCATGGACAGCACCAGGACCGCGATCTGGGGATAGCGCTCATGCAGCAGCTCGGTCAGCTCAAGCCCGCCCACCCCCGGCATGTTCAGGTCCATGAGCGCCAGGTGCGGCAGCGTGCCGCCCATAGGATCCTCGGCCAGGCAGGCAGCCAGGAAGGCCTGGGCCGCGGCGGCGTTGCCCGCTTCGCCCACGACCCGCAACTGCGGCACCGTTTCCAGGCGCAGGCGCAGGCCGTCGCGCACCAGGGGGTGATCGTCGATCAGCAGGAGGCGGACGGTGTCGGGCAGGTCGGTCATGCTTGGGGATTCGCAAGAGGGGCGCCGGCGGGCGGCAGCGGTAGCCACGCCTGCAAGGTCGTGCCTTGGGCGGTGGAATGGAAGGTCAGGGTGCCGGCCAGCGCGTTCATGCGTTCGCGCATATTGCGCAGGCCGATGCCGCGGTGGGGGTCCTGCTGCACCTCGGCGTCGTCGAAGCCGCGGCCGTCGTCGCTGATGGTCAGGCGCAGATCGCGCGCGGAATAGGCCAGCGTCAGGTCGGCGCGGGTCGCGCCGGCGTGGCGCAGGACGTTGGTCAGCGCCTCCTGGGTCACGCGGAACAGCGCGGTGGCGTAGGCGTCGGGCAGCTTGACGGGCTGCCCGGTGGTGCGCAGCGCCACCGCCAGCGGCGGCGCGCCGTCCTCGGCGCGGATGGCGAATTCCCGGCCCAGGTGTTCCAGCGCGGCGGGCAGGCCCAGGTCGTCAAGCAGGGTGGGGCGCAGGTTGTGCGAAATGCGCCGGACCTCGCCCACCGCCGTGTTCAGGCGGTCCAGGGCGCCGCCCAGCGGCGTGTCGATGTGCGCGAGCGCGCGCGGATTGTCCGAATGCGCCTGGCGCAACCGTTCGCGCGCGGCCTCGAGCGACAGCTTGACGGACACCAGCACCTGGCTGATCCCGTCATGCAACTCGCGCGACAGGCGGGCGCGCTCGTCTTCCTGCGAACGCACGACCTGCCGGGCCATCAGGCGCAGCTTGGCGTCGGACTGGCGGTGGTCGCTGATATTGAGGGCCAGGCCGCAGGCCGCCACGCCCAGGATGGACACGGCCGCGATGCCCGCCACCCAGGCGAACATGTCGCGGATGTTGGCCTGCGCGGCGGCGTCGATGCGCACCAGGGCCTGCTCCACGTCGTCCAGGTAAATGCCGGTGCCCAGCATCCAGCCCCAGCGCTCCAGCACCACCACGTAGCCCAGCTTCTCGACGGTGCGGTGGGTGGAGGGCTTTTCCCACAGGTAATGCACCACTTCGCCCTGCTGGCCGCCGCGCCGCGCGGCCGTCAGCAGATTCTGGATGACCGCCTGGCCCTTCGTGTCACGCAGATTCCAGAGGTCCTGGCCGACCAGTTCGGGCTGGCGCGGATGCATCAGGTTGCGGCCGTGCAGGTCGTAGACGAAGAAATAGCCGTCGTGGCCGAACTCCATCTGCGCCAGCAGGTCCAGCGCCCGCTGGCGGGTGGCCTCGTCGTCGCCCGACGCCTGCAGGGGCGCGATGGCGCTGTAGGCCAGGTTCACGTAGTGGCGCAGCTCGCCTTCCTTGCTGGCCAGCCAGGCGGTTTCCACCACCTGTTTTTCGCGCTGCGCAAGCTGCAGTCCCTGCACGTACACAGCGACCGTGATGGCGGCGACGGCCGCCAGCAGGGGGACCGCCGCGAGCAGCAGGATTTTGAGGCGCAGCTTCATAAGGATTTGTATCAGCGCGGGCTGGGATTGCTGCGGCGCGTCAGGGACGGAGCGCCGGTAGGAAACGCGGAAATTCCCGTGGGATTTTACGTTTTTCAGGAAATTTTGCTGCGCCGCACGGCGTAGTAACACGTAGCCGGCTTGCGTAGTTCCGCGCTTGTTGGGGTGGCGCCGCGGCGGAATACTGGCGCCCGCGTCGACGGGACGCAGTGCGGACGTGCGCGTCCGCCACCCCACAACAATGAGTCTGCCTTCCGCGGGACGAAAAAAGCGTTTCACGCCAAGAGCATGGCGGGAGGCAAGAGGAGCACTTATGCATACCAGCAGTAAGGGACTGGGTCAGCACCTGGTCTGGCTGGCGGTTGCGGTACTGGGCGCGTTCGCGCTGGGCACCGTGGCGCTGGCCAGAGGGGAGACCATCAATGCGCTATGGGTGGTGATCGCCGCCGTCTGCGTCTATCTCATCGCCTACCGCTACTACAGCCGGTTCATCGCGCGCAAGGTCTTCCAGCTTGACCCCACGCGGATGACGCCGGCCTGGAAGTACAACGACGGCCTGGACTACGTGCCCACCAACAAGCACGTGCTGTTCGGCCACCATTTCGCCGCCATCGCCGGCGCCGGTCCCCTGGTCGGCCCGGTGCTGGCCGCGCAGATGGGCTATCTGCCGGGCATGCTGTGGATCCTGGCCGGCGTGGTGTTCGCCGGCGCCGTGCAGGACTTCACCATCCTCTTCATCTCCACCCGCCGCGACGGCCGCTCGCTGGGCGACCTGGTCAAGTCGGAACTGGGCAAGATCCCGGGCGTGATCGCGCTGTTCGGCGCGTTCATGATCATGGTCATCATCCTGGCCGTGCTGGCGCTGATCGTCGTGAAGGCGCTGACGCATTCGCCGTGGGGCACGTTCACGGTGGCCGCCACCATTCCCATCGCGCTCTTCATGGGCGTGTACCTGCGCTACATCCGTCCGGGCAAGATCGGCGAAGTGTCCGTCATCGGCTTCCTGGGCCTGATGGCGGCCATCACCTTCGGCCAGGACGTGGCCGCGCACCCGGTCATCGGCCCGATGTTCGACTTCGACGGCAAGGGCCTGACCTGGATCCTGATCGTCTACGGCTTCATCGCCTCCGTGCTGCCCGTGTGGCTGCTGCTGGCCCCGCGCGACTACCTGTCGACCTTCCTGAAGATCGGCACCATCGTGGGTCTGGCGATCGGCATCGTGGTCGTGGCGCCCGAGCTGAAGATGCCCGCGCTGACGCAATTCGTCGACGGCTCCGGGCCGGTGTGGTCGGGCAACCTGTTCCCGTTCCTCTTCATCACCATCGCCTGCGGCGCGGTGTCGGGCTTTCACGCGCTGATCTCCTCGGGCACCACGCCCAAGCTGATCGAAAACGAAACCCAGGCCCGCTACATCGGTTACGGCGGCATGCTGATGGAATCGTTCGTCGCCATCATGGCGCTGGTGGCCGCCTGCGTCATCGAGCCAGGCATCTACTACGCCATGAACAGCCCGGCCGCCGTGATCGGCACGACGCCGGACCAGGTGGCCCAGGTAGTGTCGAGCTGGGGCTTTGTCATCACCCCGGCGGAACTGGTCCAGACCGCCAAGGACGTGGGCGAAAGCACCATCATCTCGCGCGCCGGCGGCGCGCCGACGCTGGCCGTGGGCATGGCCCACATCCTGCACCAGGCGATGGGCGGCCCGGGCATGATGGCGTTCTGGTACCACTTCGCCATCCTGTTCGAGGCACTCTTCATCCTGACCGCCGTCGACGCCGGCACCCGCGCGGGCCGCTTCATGCTGCAGGACCTGCTGGGCACCTTCGCTCCGTCGCTCAAGCGCACGGACTCGCTGCCCGCCAACCTGATCGCCACCGGCCTGTGCGTGGCGGCGTGGGGCTACTTTCTGTATCAGGGCGTGGTCGATCCGCTGGGCGGCATCAACACGCTGTGGCCGCTCTTTGGCATCGCCAACCAGATGCTGGCCGCGATTGCGCTGACGCTGGGCACGGTGGTCCTGTTCAAGATGAAGCGCGACCGCTACGCCTGGGTGACGGTGCTGCCGACCCTGTGGCTGCTGGCGTGCACGCTGACCGCCGGCCTGCAGAAGCTGTTCCATTCGGACCCGCGCGTGAGCTTCCTGGCCCACGCGGACAAGTACAACGCGGCGATCGCCGAAGGCAAGGTGCTGGCGCCCGCCAAATCGCTGGGCGAGATGTCGCGTGTCGTGATGAACGACTACATCAACGCCGGCCTGTGCGCGATCTTCATCTTTGTGGTCGTCAGCATTGTGGTGTTCGGCCTGAAGTCCGTGCAACGCGCCCGCGACGAAAACAAGCCGACGTCCCGCGAGACGCCCTACGAGTCCCTGCCCGCAGCCGCCGCTGCCGGCGCCGACTGATCGTCCACCAGGAGAGGCCGCATGCTGTTCAGCAACATGACTTCGGCAGCCGGCGCCGCCGGCCGGTACCTGGGGCAGACGCTCCGGTTGATGGTCGGCGTGCCGGATTACGAGACGTATGTGGAACACATGCGGCGCACGCATCCTGACCAGGAGCCGATGAGCTACGAGGATTTCTTCCGGGAGCGCCAAGAGGCGCGGTACGGGGGGAAGAAACGGATCGGGTGCTGCTGATTGAAGTTGAAGGCCTTGCTGGTGCGAGGCCTTTTTTTTGGGTTGTTGGAGTTTTGGTTGCGTGTCTGTTTTGGATTTTCGTAGGTCTGCTTGTTCGGGGCCGTTGCATCAGATCTTCGTAGGTCGCCCGACGCCGCGGTCGCCGGGGCCGCGAGCGCCCACGATTGCGGTCCGGAGCCTTCGCTCCGGACTGCCCCTTCGTCATCTTCGTCCAGGCCTTCGGCCTTCCCTTCAGATTCCCTCGGGCGCATCGACGGCGCTCGCGTCCCCGGCGACCGCGACGCCGTGCTGCGAGCGTCTGGGTATGGGGCGCTACAAGACCTGTGGTCAGGGAAGGGGATTTGCGGGGTCGCCGACGAGCTGCCGCGCGGGCGGCGGCTCGCCGGCATTTGGACGTCTGGACGTCGAGGCCGTGTGCGCTTGCGCGCTGGCGCAGACGGTCTTGCTGATGGCGCCCGTCGGGTGGGGGGAGGTGGTGATGGGCGGCGCGGCGACGTGCGTCTTCAGCTTGTCGACCTGTACGCGCCGCCCATCGGGCACTGGATTTGAAATGACGAATGGTGGCGACTGCGCGCTTCTGGTCGCTTCCGGTGTCTGACACCGAGCGTAAGATCGGCTACATACCAAGTGCGCTTCTGGCGGGTGTCAGACACCGGAAGCGACCGGAAGATGCGACACCCGAAGATGCGTGCCCATACGGACGCAAGCATCGCCAAGCACCCAGACACAGCGCACCCACACGCGAAGCGTCATAGCAACGACGCAAGACACCGCGTAAGCCCCCAAAGGCCGCCCGCGCGGCCGGCCGGGGGCGGGCCCCGCAAGACGCTCCAACACCCAACCAACGCAGGCAAGAACCTAAAGAACCCCACCCGTCCCAGCGCCGGCAAAGCTGAAACCACCCGAGCCCGGTGTGGCGTGGGCCTGGGGTGGGCGGGGCGTTTAGGTGCGCCCGGCGGAATCCGAAGGCAGCCGCCGGAGGCGGCAACGAGGATGAGCACGGGGCAGTCCGGAGCGAAGGCTCCGGACCGCAACCGGAGCCCCGCCCGCCCCAGGCCCACGCCGCGCCGGGCGTCAAAAGAACTCAAAAGCCCGCAAGCCCTTAGCCATACCCGCAACAAAATCACAGTAGTAGCAAAAAAAATCACGATAGAGATAATCCCATCACCCCCCCAACCCCCGCCGCAACCGATCCGAATACACCACCAACGGCACCGCCCCCACCGCACACACCGCCATGACAAGAAACCCTCCCGGCGCATAGCTGCGATACACCGCCCCGCCCAGCTGGATACTGGCGAACATGAACACGCCGCCAGAAAGCAGGGCGTACAGGGCGATGGCAGAGGTCTTGCACGCGGCCGGGACGTGGCGCGTGATGTACCACATGATCGCGGCGTTGTTGCCGGCCAGCGTGAAGCACTGCAGCAACTGCAGTCCGCCGATGACGGCAGGGTCCGTCGACGCGGACAGCCCGGCCCAGCGGAGGGCGGTCATGATGGCCGACGTCAGGATCAGCCATTGGGCTCCCGTGCGCGCCAGGATGCGCGGCGCCAGGAAAAAGAACACCACCTCGCTCGTCACCCCCACCACCCACAACAGGGAAATCTGCGCCGTGGACAGCCCGCTCGCCGTCCAATGAAGCGTCGAATAGGAATACAGAAACCCATTGCTCGCCTGCACCAGCGACGCCGCCGCGATGCACATCAGAAGGGGGCGATCGCGCAGCACCTCCCGCATCGGAAACCGGACTGGATCGGGCGCCGGCGCGTCAACCCGGGACGCGTCAACCCGAAGCTCCGCACCCGCCGGTCGCGCCGCGTGCGGCAAGAAGCGCACGCAGGCCAGGCAAGCCACGATCAACAGGATCGACAGCCACATCACCCAATCCGCATCGAACGTCTTGATCAGATACCCGCCCGCCACCGTCACCGTCGCAAACCCCAGCGACCCGCACGCGCGCATCACCGTATAGGAATTGCCCTGTCCGCGCCCGCTGGCGATCGCCATGCGGTCCATCAGCGGCAGCACGGCCGGGAACACGGCGTTCAAGAGCAGCGTCACCGCCAGCAGCCAGGCCGGCGTCTGGCTGAACGGATAGCAGATGAAGAGAATCAGCGATGCCGCCAGCGCCGACGCAATCAGCCCATGCGCGCGGCCGGTCTGGTCCGCCACGTGGGCCACCACCGGCGTCGACAGAATCTTGGGCAGGAACGACGTGGCGACGATCAGCCCGATCAGCGCCGGGTCCAGGCCTCGGCTGGCGAACCACAAAGGCAGGAACGGGATGCTCACGCCCTGCAGGCCGTAGTACAGAAAGTAAAACCCGTGCAAAGCGATGGCGCCTTGCCTGGCGTCGGGATTGCCGCGCATGGTGCAAGAGGGATCAGAGGGGGATGCGAAGCGGCGTAGCTTACTCCTTGGCGGCGCCCGCTTCCCTTGGCAACGCGCAATCCTCCAGCAGCGCGCTGATTTCGATTTCGGCCCAGCAACGGCCCGGCAGGCTCGTCACGCCGATCGCGCTGCGGGCCGGACGCGGCATGTGCGGAAACGCGGCTTCCAGCACTTGCGACGCGCCGTCCAGCACCGCGCTGTGTTCTTCGAAATCCGCCTCGCTGCGCAGATAGCCGCGCAATTGCAGGATGGCGCGGATCCGGCCTAAATCGCCCGCGCACGCCAGGCGCAGCGCGCTCAATGCGCTCAGCGCCGCTTGCGCGCAAGCCGTGCGCGCCATGGCCAGATCGGCGCCTGGCCGACAGACCCCGACGATGGGCATGCCATCCCGGCGGCTGGCCTGGCCGCTCACGCAGACCAGCGTGGCGCCGTGCAACGACGCCAGATGATAAGGAGCATAGGCGCCGCGCGGAACCGGCGGCGCGGGCAAACGCCAGCCGGCCGCGGCCAGCCGCGACGCTGCCGCGTCGGGGCCGTTCAAGTCATCCATTGCGTTTCGCCGCTCAGCCAGCATCCGGGCGCGTCGCCGCGCCGGCGCAGCTGGATCGCCGACGGCGAGCCCATGGCCACGCCCTGACGAACCGTATACACCTGGTCGGGCGACACGCTGCCGGTTTCGTTCAAGTAGCCCCACAAGGCCGCTGCCGCAATGCCGGTGGCGGCGTCCTCGGGGTAGCCGGACGCCTTGGGAAACTGCCGCGCGCTGGCGCCGTCTCCGGTCAGCGCATAAGGGTACAGGCCGGTCGAGCCGATGGCCTCGCACACGTCGCGCACGGCGTCGAAGTCGGGCGCCAAGGCGTTCAGGGCCGCCACGGTCGGAAGCCTGACCAAGGTTTTCACGCGGCTCGTGCTGGCGTTGATCATATGCAGTCCCGGCAGCGCCGGATCAATGCGCAGCACGGCGGCGACCGCGCGGCATTGGGCGGGCGTCATGGCCGACGTGGCGACGGCGGGTTGCGACACCCAGGCGCGGTTTCCGGCCTCGTCCCACGCGATGTCCACGCTGCCGCTCAAGGTCTGAACGCGCGCATGCGGCGTCGTCCACCGCCCCCACTGGCGCAGGGCCCAGAGCGTCCCGACGGTCGCGTGGCCGCACATTTCCATTTCGTGGCCGGGGACGAAGAAGCGAAGCCGGCACAGGTGGTCATCCAAACCGGCCGGCACGACAAAGGAAGACTCGTGGCCGTAATGCGCGGCCAGGGCCTGCATGTCGCTTGCCTGCATGCCACGCGCGTCAAGCACCAGCGGCACGGGGTTTCCGCCTTGCAGGGGCTGCGTGGAATCGACAAAGACACGCAGCAGCGCCGCTTGGCCGGCAGCGGGCTCGGCGGGGAGGCCGATGGGGTGTAGGTCAGTCAAACTGGACTCCAGTCGTGGTGATGAGATCGCTCCAGAAAGCGAGGTCTTGGGAGACGGTGCGGGTCATGGCCTCGGGCGTGTCGGGACGGACATCGACCCCCTTGGCGGCCAGGTCCGCCGCAATGGCCGGATCCCGCAGCGCCGCGTTCAGCGCAAGATTCATCTTCTGCACGATGGCTGGCGGCGTGCCCTTGGGAAAGGCCAGTCCATACCAGAGGGATTGCGTGTAGGCCGGCATGCCCTGTGCCGCGAACGTGGGGACGCCCGGCAGAATGGGGGTCGCCCGGGTGGTGGCCACGGCGATCAGCTTGCCGCTTTGCACGAAGGGAGCCAGGCCGACGGGGTTGTCGAACATGATGTCGACCTGGCCGCCGATCAGGTCCGTGTAGGCGGGCGCCGCCCCGCGGTAGGGCACATGCGTCAGGTCCAGCTGCTTGTCCTTCTTGAACATTTCACCCAGCAGATGCGACACCGTGCCGGCGCCCACCGAGGCATACGTGCCGACGCGGCGCGCCTTCAGCGCGTCGACCACTTCGGGGACCGTGGTTGCCTTCAGCGCGGGCTGCACCGCGAGGACATAGGGCGAGGTGCCGATGAAGCCCACGTATTCGAAATCCTTTTCCGGGTTGTACGGCAGGTTCTTGTAGAGCTTGGCGGCCAGCGCGGTGGTGCTGGTCGTCACGGCGAGCGCGGTATGGCCGTCGGGCTTGGCGCGGGCCGCCTGGCCCGACCCCACCGTTCCGCCGGCGCCGCCGGCATTCTGGATGATCACGGTCTGCTGCAATTGGCGCGACAGGGCCGGTTGCAGCGTGCGCACCACCAGGTCCGTGCCGCCTCCGGCCGGGAAGGGCACGATCAGGGTGATCGGCTTGTCTGGCCAGGCGGCCTCGGCCAGGGCGCTGCCCGGCGGCAAGGCCAGGATGGCCGCGGATAGCAAAGCGGTCGGCAATGCGCGAATCATGGTGTTCCCCTTGTGTGTTGGTTGAATGCCCAAATCGTAGAGAGCGGCCGGGGTGGCGGCGAACCACGGCGCGACAGTATCTGATCCCAGGCGCGACAGCGGAAGCGCCGACGGAGCACCGGGCTTGCACGAAAGCCGCAGCGCGCCGATACTGGCCCCACGCCCATTCCTGCCGCCGCCGGGCACGCCCCGGCGCAGAACATGCCTCGCACCTCCTTATGTCGCGTTCCGTCCCGCTTTCCTCCAAACAGGACCTGATCGCCCAGACAGGTTTTGCCCTTGCCGCCAGCCGGCAGCCGCGCTATGCGTTTCATTGGCATGAGCATGACTGCGCCATGCTGCTTTGGCCGCGGGCGGGCGCCCTCGACAGCGCCTGGCGGGATGAGGCTGGGGCGCGCCGCCGCTGCCGGCTCATCCGCGGGCAGGCGCTATTGCTGCCGTCGCATGTCGAGCACAGCACGCGCGCCGAGAGCGTTTCGCAGCAGCATGGCGAACTGTATCTGTCCCCCGAACTGTTGCGGGCTTGCCGGGCGGGGGGCGTGTTGCAACTGGATGGCGCGGCGCAGGCCATGCTGGACGCACTCTGGAAACCCGCGCTGTCGGCCGCTGCGCTGCCGATGCTGGTGGCGGCGCTGATCACCCAGCTTGATGTCAGTCACCGGGCCCAGGCGCGGGCCAACGCGCTGCAGGCGCCATTGCCCCTGGCGCGCCAATGGATGGCGCTGCTGCGGGAACGACTGGAAGAAGGGCAACCGCTGCCGGCAATCGCCGAGTCGGCCAGCGTGCTGGGCGCCACCACCCGCACGTTGCAGCGCGCCTGCATGGAGGCGTATGGCCAGTCTCCCATCGCATTGCGCCGCATGGTCCTGGCGCAGGCCGCGCGCCAGCGGCTTGCGATGGGGGAGTCCGCAGCCAGGGTCAGCTCGGAATTGGGATTCTCCAGCAGCGGACACCTGGGCCGGCTGCTGCGCGCGGTGGATCCCGCGTCGATTCCCGGCGTCAACGCGCCGGCCTGACCTGCCCGGCATCGCCGGCGGCGCCACTGCCGGACTGGAAAAACGCCTTCTTTGCGCCGTCCCTGGCCGGCGCATGGCCTGGAATGGAAGCAATTAACTCGCGCGTGTAGTCGCTGGACGGCTGAAGGAAGACGTCCCGCGCCGTGCCGATCTCCACCACCTTGCCGCGCTGCATGACCGCGATGCGATGGCACAGCCGCGCCGCGACCCGCAGGTCGTGCGTAATGAACAGGATGCTGACGCCCAGCCGGTCGCGGACCGATTCCAGCAGATCCAGGATCTGCGCCTGCACCGAGACGTCCAGCGCCGACACCGCCTCGTCGGCAATCAGGATTTCCGGCTCCATCATGAGCGCGCGGGCGATCGACAGCCGCTGCCGTTGTCCGCCCGAGAATTCGTGCGGATAACGTTCCAGCGCGCTCCGGTCCATGCTGACCAGCTCCAGCATCTCGGCCATGCGGGCGTGCACCTGCCGGGCGTCCGCGCCGAAGTTCATCGGGCCTTCCGCCAGGGTGCGGCCGATCTTGCGGCGCGGGTTGAAGGAGCGAAAGGGGTCCTGGAACACCATCTGCACTCGTTTGCGATAGGCGCGCGCCTCCTGTCCGGACAGCCTGCCGACCGGTTGGCCGTCGATCAGCATCTCGCCCGCGGTCGGCACGGCGAAGCGGGCCAGGCAGCGGCCCAGCGTGGTCTTTCCCGAGCCCGACTCGCCGACGATGCCCAGCGTCTCGCCGCGCGCCAGTTGCAGCGACACCCCGCCGAGCGCATCGACGCTGCGCCGCCTGGATCTGAATAGCGACCGGGTTTCAAAGCGCAGGGCGAGGTCGCGCACTTCCAGGGCCGGCGCGCCCGCGGGATCCAGCGCCTTGGCGCGGAAATCGCCGCGGGGACGGGCGGCCAGCAGGCGCTGCGTATAGGGGTGGCGGGGATTTTCCAGCACGTCGGCGGCCTGACCCTGTTCGACGATACGGCCCGCCTGCATCACCACGACGCGATCGGCAATCTCCGCGACCACGTCGAAGTCGTGCGTGATGAACAGGACGCCATTGTCGTGGCGGCCCCGCAGCTCGTTGAGCAGGCGCAGGACCTGTGCCTGCGACGTCACGTCCAGGGCCGTGGTCGGCTCGTCCGCGATGATCAGGCCCGGCTCCATCGCCAACGCCATGGCGATCATCACGCGCTGGCGCTGGCCGCCCGACAACTGGTGCGGGTAGGCGTGCCGGAGCTTCTCCGGATGGGGCAGGCGCACGTCGGACAACAAGGCGAGCACACGGCTGGCCACCTCCTCCCGGCCAAGGTCTTTGGCATGGAACTCGAACACCTCCGCGATCTGGTCGCCCACGCGCATGAGCGGATTGAGCGCCGTCATCGGCTCCTGGAAGATCATGGCCATGCGGTTGCCGCGCAGCTTCTGCAACGCGTCCCGACCGGCATGCGTGATGTCGCGGCCGGCCAGCAGGATCTGGCCGCTTTCCAGGGTGAGCGTCCCCTTGGGCAGCAGGCCCATGACGGCGCTGGATGTCACGGACTTGCCCGACCCGGATTCGCCCACGATGCAGACGATTTCGCGGGCATGGACGGTGAACGACACGTCGTCCACGGCGTAACGGCGGTCGCCGCCGCCGGGCAGGCGCACCTTGAGATTGCGGATATCCAGGATGGGAGGGGCGCAGGAGGCCGGCGCGGCCTGTGGCCGGAAAGCGGGGTTCATGGCGTCAGCCCTTGGTTTTGCGGGAAAGTCGGGGGTCCAGGCGGTCGCGCAAGGCGTCGCCGAACATGTTCACGGCCAGGATGAGGAGCGCGAGAAACACGCCCGGGTACAGCACGATCCAGGGCGCTCTCTGAAAGAACGGGCGGCCCTCGGCGATGATGCTTCCCAGGCTGGGGATCTCGGGCGGGAAACCCAGTCCCAGGAAACCCAGCACGGCTTCGGTGAGAATGGCGGCCGCGCAGACGAAGGTCGCTTGCACCACCAGCGGATTGATCGTGCTGGGCAGGATGTGCCGCCACAGTACCTTCAGGGCTGGCGTGCCGGAGCCGACAGAGGCTTCGACATAGGGTTCCTCGCGCACCGACAGCACGACGCTGCGCGCCAGCCGCGCCACGCGGGGTATCTCGGGAATCGAAATGGCAATGACCATGGTCGCGATGTTGGCGCCGCCCAGCGCGACCATCGCCACGGCCAGGAGCAGGCCGGGGATCGCCATGATGCCGTCCATCAGGCGCATTATGGGCGCGTCCAGCCGGCGCACATAGCCGGCGGCCAGGCCAATGCAGAGCCCCGCCACGATGGCGATGGCGCTCACCAGCGCCGCGAGGGTGATGGACAGGCGGCCGCCGTAGAGCACGCGCGACAGCAGGTCTCGCCCCAGGGAGTCGGTGCCCAGCCAATACGTGTCGGAAGAGGGCTGCAGCCGCGCGCGCGGCGCCAGCGCGGCCGGATCGTGGGCGGTGAGCCAGGGCGCGCCGGCAGTGAGCGCGACCAGCAGCACGAGCAGCAGCAGCGATCCCAGCATCACCGGATCGTGGATCACGGCGGCAATGGCCTGGCGCAGCCGCGAGGGCGGCCGTGCCGCGGGCAGGAGGGTGGCGGGAGAGGAGGGGGGCATCAGGCAGCTCCGGGGCGTCGGCGGTTCAATAGCGGATCCGGGGATCGAGGACCACGTAGGCCATGTCGATCAGCAGATTGACGAAGACGTAGATGAACGAGAAGAACAGGATGGTTCCCTGCACCACGGGGTAGTCCCGGGCAAGCACCGAATCGACGATCAGGCGGCCGACGCCGGCGATGTTGAAGATGGTCTCAGTGACCACGACGCCGCTGATCAGCGTGGTCAGCGCCACCCCGACGATGGTGACGATGGGAATCGCCGCATTGCGCAGCGCATGGCGAAACAGCACGAAGCGCTCGGTGACGCCTTTGGCCCTGGCGGTGCGCACGAAGTCTTCGCCAAGCACGTCCAGCAGGCTGGCCCGCGTAATGCGCGTGATCAGCGCCACAAACACCATGGCCAGCGTCACGGTCGGCAGCGCCAGGTGCCGGGCATACGGTCCCACGCCGTCTTCCAGCGGCGAATAGCCCTGCACCGGCAGCCAGTTCAGGTGGACGGAAAACGCCAGGATCAACAGATACGCGACGACGAACACGGGCATGGAAAATGCCAGCACGGCGCCGGCCATGATGCCGCGGTCCGCCAGGCCCCGGTGCCGCCAGGCGGCCAGCACCCCAAGCGGAATCGCGGTCGCGATGGTCAGCAGGATGGCCCAGGCCGCCAGTGAAAACGTCGGGCCCAGCCGCGCCTTGATGAGGGCGGTCACGGGCTGCCGGGATTGGATCGAATGACCCAGGTCGCCTTGCACCAGCGCGCCCATCCAGCGCAGGTATTGCGTGCCCAGGGATTGGTCCAGGCCCATTTCCGTGCGGATCTGGGCGATGGATTCCTCGCTCGCCATGTCGCCCGCGATGACGCGGGCGGGATCGCCCGGCGCCATCCTGAGCAGTAGGAACACCACCGTGGCGACGATGAGCATCACGGGAATCGCCGCCAGCAGGCGCTTGATGATGAGTTCAATCATGAATATGCCTATCCGTTGCGCGGCCGGACCATGCGGCGGCCGGCCGGGCTGAGACTTCCTGGGCTACCAGAAGAGGGGAATCTGCGCGTCCGTCATGCGGCCCAGCTTGGCGGGGTTGTATCCCTTCACCTTGGAATAGGTGCCCAACGGAATGAAGAACACCTGCTCGTAGTTGAGTTTCTGGATGGCCAGGGCGATTTCCTTTCTCCGGGCCGGGTCGGCGGTCTCGGCGAACTCGTCGCGCAGGCGCTCCATGTCGTCGCTCTTGGACCAGCCGATGTAGCCCGCCTCGCCGCGCCCATCCAGATTGGGGTTGGTAAGCGGGTTCATCAGGTCCAGGCTGGTGAAACCCGTCTGGAAAATGCTCCAGCCGCCTTGGGCCACGGGGTCTTTCTTCGAATAGCGCGACAGCAGCGTGGCCCAGTCCATGGACTGGATCTCGACATTCATGCCGATCGTCTTGAGCGCCTGCGCGGTCACGGACGCCAGGCTGGAGAGCACGGGCAGGTCGGTCGGATGCAGGATGACGACCTTGCTGCCGTCATAGCCGCTTTCCTTCAGCAGCGCCTTGGCGTGCGCCAGGTCGGGCTGCTGCGTCTGCGTGGCGCCGGCTTCGGAGGCATACGGCGAATTGCAGCTCAGGACGGCGCCGCACAGGCGGTACATTTTTTCGTCGCCGATCTGCGCGGCGAGGTAGTCGCCCTGGTAGACGGCGGCGAGCACGGCGCGGCGCACCTTGGGATTGTCGAACGGCGGCTGCAGCCAGTTCATGCGCATCGTGAAGATGTTCGTGCTGTCGCCATAGGACTTGAGCGCAACGTTCTTGACGTCCTTGAGTTGCGGCATCAGATCCGGCGGCACGTCCTCCACGAAGTCGACCTCGCCGAGGCGCAAGGCGTTGACGGCGGTCTGCGCGTCCGAGATGCTGACCAGCTCGATCCGGTCGGCGACCGCCACCTTGGCGCCGGCAAAGCCGCTGGCCGGCTCCTTGCGCGGCACATAATCGGTGAACTTCACATACGTCGCCTTCACGCCGGGCTGGAAGTCGGCCGCCACGAACCGGTAGGGGCCCGAGCCGACCACCTCCTTGATCGGCTGCGACACCGGCACGGCGGCGATGCGCTGGGGCATGATGAAAGGCACCGGTGAGGCGGGCTTGGCCAGCGCCTCGATCAGCATGCCGAACGGCTGCTTAAGCTGGAACACGACCGTCTGGGCGTCGGGGCTTTCCAGGCTGCGGGTCGCGGCCATCAGGCGCAGGCCCAGGACGTCGCGTTGGGCCCAGCGCTTGAGCGATGCGACGACGTCTTCGCCCGTGACCGGCGCGCCATCATGGAACTTCAACCCCTTGCGCAGCGTCAGGGTGACGGTGAGCCGGTCCGCGCTTTCCTGCCAGCTTTCCACCATTTCCGGCTGCGGCTTTCCGGCCGCATCCAGTGCGAATAGCGTGTCGAACACCATGTAGCCGTGGTTGCGCGTGATGTAGGCGTTGGTCAGGATGGGGTCGACCACGCGCAGCGGCGCCTGCATGACGATCCTGGCGGTGGTTTCGGCGAGCAGCGGGCTGGCAGGCGCCAGTCCGATGGCGCAGAAGAGGGCGGGAGCGAGAACGGCGGGCGCGCAGAGGCGTCCCAGTCCGGGAAACGTGGTTTTCATACCGGTACCTTCAGAGTGAGGGTGAAACAGGCGAAAAGGAGGGCAAGGCTCGGCCGCGAGCCTGCCGGTCAGCCAAGCAGCGGTCGGCGCGCGGCCCACGGGGCCAGTCGTTCAAGCTGCGCCGAGAGTTCGAGCAGAATGTCCTCGCGCCCGAAGTGGCCGATCAGTTGGGTGGCCACGGGCAGGCCCGCGTCCGTCCACGACAGAGGCAGGCTTGCCGCGGGCAGGCCGGCGCCATTGACGACCGGAAGAAAGGTGGAATAGGTGGAGGCGCGCGCGCGGTACTCGCGGAAACCCAGGCCGTCGGAGGTGTTCAGCGCCAGGTAGTCGAGCTTGCACGGAAGCTGCGCCAGCGTTGGGGTGAGCAGGACGTCCAGGTCCCGCATGGCGGCCGCAAAGGCGCGGCCCACGGCGTGCAGCCGCGCCACCGCGTCGATGTACGACGCCGCGTCCAGCCCTTTGCCGACGAGATAGCCATCGTGGATGACCGGTTCCAGGTCGCCCGCTTGCAGGTCGCGGCCCAGGGTCCGGAGCCGGCCCTCCACCGCCACGACGATATTGCTGGCCAGGATGCTGCCGTGGGCGTGCACGAACCCGTCATAGTCGATGGCCGGCAGCGCGGCCTCGAACACGTCATGGCCCAGGGATTCAAGCAGCGATGCCGTGTGCGAGACCGCGGCATCGCACTCGGGTGCGATGGTGATGCCGTTCCAGCCCGTGCGCAGCAGGCCCACGCGCAATGGCCGCGGTGCGGATTCGCGCACGGCATCGAGGAATGCGCGCGGCTTGGGCGGCGCGGCATAGGGGGCGCCGGCTTCGTCGCCGCAGATCATGTCCAGGGCCGCCGCCGTATCGCGCACGGACATGCTCAATACGCCGTCGGTCGCCATGCCGCCCCATCCTTCGCCGCGCGCCGGTCCCATCGGGACGCGGCCGCGCGAGGGCTTCAGTCCGAACACGCCGCAGCAGGCCGCCGGAATCCGGATGGATCCGCCGCCATCGCTGCCGTGGGCCACGGGCACGATGCGTGCCGCGACGGCGGCGGCCGCGCCGCCGCTGGAGCCGCCCGCGGAGCGCGTCCGGTCCCATGGATTGGGCGTGGCGCCGCCGTTGCGGACAGCTTCGGTCGTGCCGGCCATGCACAATTCGGGCACCGTGGTGCGCGCGAAGGGGATGAAGCCGGCCGACTCGAACCGGTCGGCGACCGTTGCGCAGTAAGCGTAGGTCGAATCGTTGAACAGCGCTGACCCGATGCTCGACGGAAAGCGCGTATGCGCGAACCCCGAGTCCTTCAGCAGGAATGGAATGCCGCGGAATGGTCCGCGCGGCGTCCATCCGGCGGCGATGCCGCGCGATTCCTCGTAGCGGGGATAGGTGATGGCGTTCAGGACGGGATTGCGCTGCTCGGCCAATTCGATGGCGCAATCCATGAGCTCGGCGCAGGTGACTTCGCCGCGCTCAAGCAATTCGGCCAGGGCAAGGCCGTCCAGGCCCTCGTACTCGGTGGTTTGCATGTTTCCCCTTCTTTGCAATCTGAGCGATACACGGCTTTCTTGGTGAAGCCGGGACCGTAGATCCGGGGTGAACGTGCGGGGCGTGATGTTCCGGGAACGCGCGCCGTGGCGGTGCGGTCGGAAGCGATGGCAGCGGAAAGCAGGTTCGCCGGATCAAACGGCAAACCCAAGTCTAGGGACCGCGGTTGCGTGGGCCAAACCAGGATGCGACAGCGCGGGCATCCCAAATGCGACAAGGGGGGCGGCAGGGCCCGCGTCAGCCTTGCTTGCCGAACCCGCCCGCGGCCCACGCCGACGCGCGATCCACGTTCAGCTTATAGGTCGGCGGCACGCGGATTTCGGCCAGCGATTCCCCGAATTCGTCATAGGCGCTCAGCACGGCATAGGGCTCGTCCTCATCGGGGACGATGTCCAGCTTGACGGTCAGGCGGCCGTCGTCGGTATCGATCTTCACGCTCTTGTGCAGCGTGGCATGCAATTGCTGTTCATGGCGGCGCAGGACTTCATTGGCCGTCTTGACCAGCGTGATGAAGGCCGGTGAATCGAGCGGCTTGGGGTTCTTCTTGTCGCGGCCCATGGTCCAGGGACCCACAAGGGCGGGCTCGGCCTGGCCGTCCTTGGTCATCTCGACCGCCCAGCCGTCGTCGTCTTCGTTCTTGATGATGCGTGCCGTCCAGCCGTCGTCGCGCCAGAGCGTGGCGTGCTGTTCCTTGGGCGCTTCGGAAATGCCGCTATCCGGCATGAGGGTGTCGTTCACTGCGTACTGCTCCTGAAGAATGGGCGGCGCGGACTTGCCGGGCCACCCGCACTGTAGCCTACGGCGCGCCTGGCCGTCCCGGACGTCCGGGCGCCGTCAGGGCCGGTCCTCGTCTTGCTCGACGCTGTCGGCCAGCGCGCGCAACAGGGCCCCGCCATCGCCGCGCCACGCGCTGCCGTGCATGCAGGCCAGCGTGGCCGGCTGCAAGGCCGCCAGGCGTTCCAGCATGGCGCGGGCATGCTTGGTGTGGGAGAAATAGTCCATCTGGCGGCGGAACGCCTCGCTCGGCGCGAGGATGTCGCTTTCGGTCAGCGCGGGGGTGTGCGCGCCGCCCTGGGTGAACAAGTCGCCGCAGAGCAGCGTGGCGGTCGCGGTCTCCATCAGAAACCCGCATTCCCACGCATGGGGCAGATGCGGCGTATCCAGCCAGCGCACGCAATGCTGACCGAGCGAGAGCGTCTCGTCGTCTTTCAGCGCGCGCGGCGGTCTGTCGGCGAAGTCTCCCACGGAGACCATTGCCGCCACCTGGCCGCACAGCGGTTCCGCGCGCGGCGCGACGGCAAGAAACGCATTGAGCGCGCCGCACTCGTCGGCCTCGAAATGCGAAAAGCCGATGTAGCGCAACTGATCGATGGGCAAGATCCGCGCGACCGCGGCGCTGACGACGGGGAACAGCTTGCGCAGGCCGGTATGGAACAGCAGCGGCGCATCGTCGTCGATGAGGTATTGGTTGAAGGAAAAGCCGCCGGCGCCGGGAATCTCGACCGGGGTGGATATGCGGTAGATGCGGGGGGCAATCTCGTCGATCGCCGTGTCGCTGGAATGCGCTTGGGTCGCCATCGCGGGCTCCTTGGTTGAGCAACGGGCGTGGGTACGAGATTAAAGGCCCTGCGCCCGGCGCGCCAGCGCCTGGCGCAAGACGCGCGGCGCTACACCGCGCAGGACGCCGCCCAGGCGCGAAACTGCGTCAGCTCGGGCGAGGGCCGCCGGTAGTCCTCCGGCGGCAGTACAAAGTAATAGCTCTGGGCGCCCAGGTCCACCGTCAGATCGAACGGCGCGACCAGGCGGCCTTCATCCAGTTCCTTCTGCACCAGGGGCTTTTGCGCGATGGCCACGCCATAGCCTTCGAGCGCGGCCTCGTAGGCCAGAGCCGACGACTCGTAGCGCAAACCGCGCGAGACGTCGATCTGCGTCAGGCCGGCCGCCCGCAGCCAGATTTCCCAGTAGTCGGGCCGCGCCAGCGTATGCAGCAGGATCTCGCCCTTCAGGTCGGCGGGCGTGCGCAGCCGCGCGCATTTGTCGGGGACGCAGACCGGCAGCAGTTCGTTGACCATCAGCTTGTGGCTGATCAACCCGCGCCAGTGCCCATTGCCCATGCAGATGCCGGCATCGACTTCCTCGCGCTCGAAATCGGGCGGATCCACGGCGGTATGGAGCTTGACGTCGATGTCGGGGTACTGGCGGTGAAACCCGGACAGGCGCGGCAGCAGCCAGCGCATGGCGACGCTGTGGGGCGCCTTGATGACGAACTGCCGGCGGCGCGAACGCTCGCCCAGTTCCGACGTCGCGCGCTGCAGCCCGCCGAACCAGCGCGCGATATCGGCGTGATACCCCGCGCCCATGGCGGTGAGCACGATGCGGCGGTGCTGGCGCAGGAACAACTTCAGCCCCAGGTGTTCTTCAAGCAGGCGGACCTGGCGGCTGACGGCGGCGGGCGTGACGCTGAGTTCCTCGGCCGCGCCGGTGATGCTGCCCAAGCGGCCCACGACCTCGAAACAGCGCAGCGCATTGAGCGGGGGCAGGGCGGTCATGTCGGTGGTTCGGTTAACAAAAAGTTAAGTGTGCCATAGATAAAGTCGTTTGAACCCGGCCGCGCAAGCGCCCAAGATGGCACGGCCGCTCGACTTCGCGGCCAAGAACAGCCATAAGGGGAAATCCATGTTCAGAACGTTGGCTCGACGGATTGGAATTGCCGCCTTCTGCGGCGCCGCGGCGCTGGCCGGACCCGCTTTTGCGGCCGACTATCCGCAGCGCCCCGTCAGCATCGTGGTGCCGACCACGCCCGGCGGAACCGCCGACATCCTTGCCCGCCTGATCGGGCCCCGGCTCGCGGAGCGCTGGGGGCAGGCCGTCGTGGTGGAAAACAAGCCGGGTGCGGGCACGCTCATCGGTTCCGACTACGTGGCCCGGGCCAAGCCCGACGGCTACACCTTGATGTTGACCTTCAATGAGCTGGCCACGCTGCCCGCCCTGAATCCCAATGTCAGGCTGGATGTCGAAAATGGCCTGGCGCGTGTCGGCAAGATCGGCAGCCTGCCCGTCCTGGTGCTGACACGACCGGGCATCGACGATCCCGGCCTGCCCGCGCTGATCGCGCGTTTTCGCGCCAATCCCGGCCAATACACCTACGCCTCGAATGGCTCGGGGTCATCGCTGCAGCTGTTCACCGAGATTTTCAAGCGCGAGGCCGGCGTGGATGTGATGCACGTGCCTTACCGGGGCGCGCTGGAGGCCTCGATGGCGGCCATCGGCGGCGAGGTCGACCTGCTGGTGCAGTTCGCCTCGGGCAATGTCATCAACCATGTGAAGGGCGGCAAGCTCAAGGCCTACGCCGTGGCTTCGCCGCAGCGCCTGGAAGCCTTGCCCGCCGTGCCCGCCGCCGCCGAGGCGGGCCTGCCTGAACTGCGGCTGGAGGCCTGGTATGGGCTCTTCGCGCCGGCCGGACTGCCCGACGATCTTGCGCAGAAAATCAACCGTGACCTGAACGACGTCCTGGCCGAGCCGGCGATCCGCGAACGCTTGAAGGGGATCAATCTGCAGGTGCAGACCGGCTCGCCCTCGGACTTCGACACGTTCTTCCGCGCCGAATATGCCCGATGGAGCGGCTTGATTCGGACCCTCGGCATCAAAAGCAATGAATGACTGAACAAGCCCACCGGAGCCACGCCTTGACCTACGACCCACGCACCCACGCCGCCCTGACTTTCCATGACACGCGCGCCCGCTTTGCCGAACGCCGCGACACGCCGCGGGACTACCTGGAACGCTGCCTGGACGTGATCGGCAGGCGGGAGGGCGAGCTCAAGGGCTGGGTCGTCCTGAATGAAGCCGGCGCGCGCGCCGCCGCCGACGCCAGCGCCCAGCGCTATCGCGACGGGCGCCCGCTGTCGGCCATCGACGGCATGCCGGTCGGCATCAAGGACCTGATCGAAACGCGCGACATGCCCACGCAGATGGGCTGCGCCGCCTTCGACGGCAACTTCCCCAAGAACGACAGCGCCGTGGTGCGCGCCCTGCGCGACGCCGGCGCGATCGTCCTGGGCAAGACCGTCACCACGGCGCTGGGGTTTCTGGATCCCGGTCCGACGACCAATGCGTTCGATCCCCTGCGCACGCCGGGCGGCTCGTCCAGCGGCTCGGCCGCCGTCGTGGGCGCCAACATGGTGCCCATGGCCATCGGCTCGCAACTCGTGGGCTCCGTCCTGCGACCGGCCAGCTTCAACGCCAATTGGGCCTTGAAGCCGACGTTCGGCGCCCTCAACCGCGGCGAGCGGCTGGGACTGAGCCAGGCCCATATCGGCATCCATGCCAATAGCGTCGAGGACATGTGGACGGCGGCCGCGGAAATCGCCCTGCGCGCCGGGGGCGATCCTGGCCATCCGGGGCTGTATGGACCGCTGCATCCGCCCGCCGCCCGCAAGCCCGCCCGCCTGGTCGCGCTGGAAACCGAGGGCTGGGAACGCGCCGAGCCGAACGCCCGCCAAGCGTTCGAGGCCTGCCTCGACGACCTGTCCCGCCAGGGCGTGTCGATCATCCGGCGCGCCGACTCCCCGCTGGTCGAGGCGCTGGAACGCGCCATCGCGCAGGCCGCGCCCCTGTCACTCAGGCTCATCTCCTGGGAGCAACGCTGGTCGCTGGCCAACCTTGTCGACAACCATCCCGACACGCTCGGGCCCAGCCTGGTGCGGCAGCTTGAGAGCGGTCGCGGCATGACCCTGGCGGATTACCGCGAATGCCTGTTGCTGCGCGAACACGCCCGCCAGCGCCTGGCGGCCCTGGCCACACAATGCGACGCGCTGGTGAGCCTGAACGCGTGCGGCGCGGCGCCGGTGGCGGCGGATATCCGCGACAGCAAATACCCCACCGGCGACGTCTCCTTCGCCTGCGCGTCGTCGCTTCTGGGAGCGCCCGCGATCAACGTCCCCTTGATGGCCGTCGACGGCTTGCCGCTGGGACTGCAAGTGATGGGCATGCCGCACGGCGATGCCGCGATCACCGCCATCGGGGCGTGGCTGCTTCAGGCCTCGCGGCAAGCCGCCTGATGCGCCGCCCGCCGGCGGGCGGCATTGGCCAGGTCGGCGATCGGCGCAAGCAGCCCGCGGTCGAAAGCCTCATGCCGCGCGCCGGCGCGCAGCCTGTCCGGCCAGTCCGCATGCGTGAGCGCGCCGCGGCCCAGCGATACGAAGTCCGCCTCCTGCCTGGCCAGCATGCCCGCGGCCTGCGCCGGATCATGCAGCGAACCGTTGGCCAACACCGGCACCGCGACGTGCCCGCGCGCCAGCGCCGCGAGACTGGGACCGTCGTCACCGAAGGCGGGTCGCCAGGCCTCGAATTCCGTCGTATGCAGGTAATCGATCGGCTGACGGCCGAGCGTGCCGAAGATTCGTGCGGCCTCGTTCGCGCCGCCTTGCCACTTGTGCGTGAAGTCGTTGACCTTGCCTTGCGAGACGCGCACGCCGACGGCGAAGCGGCCGGTGGTCGATTGGCGGACCGCCTGGATCACCTCCACGGTCAGGCGCAGCCGGTTGTCGAGGCTGCCTCCATAGTCGTCATCGCGCAGATTGGTGTGCGCGGTGAGGAACTGGTCCAGCAGATACCCGTTGGCGCCGTGGATCTCGACGCCGTCGAATCCGGCCGCCTGCGCCCGGCGCGCAGCTTGCGCGAATCCTTCGACCGCCTGGGCGATGTCGTCGCGGGTCATCGGCTCGGGCATCGGATAGGGGCCCGCGCCTCGGTAGAACGTCATCTGCTGTCCGGCCGGCATCACGGCCGACGGGGCCTTGTTGGTGCTGCGGTAGGGATTGCCCTGCGACAACGCGCCCGCATGCATGAGCTGCGCGACGATGCGCCCGCCTTGCGCCTGCACGCGCTCGACCACGGGCCGCCATGCCTCGCGCTGGGCGTCGTCGGCCAGGCCGGGCTGGTAAAGGTAGCCCTGCGCATGGGCCTGGTCCGTGTAGATGCCTTCGGTGATCACCAGGCCGAATCCGCCCGCGGCGAAGGCCGCATAGTAGTCGGCCATCTGCGCGGTGGCGTGGCCGTGCGCGGTGGCGCTGACCCGCGTCATGGGCGCGACGGCAAGGCGGTTGGGCAGGCGCAGTCCGCCCACCTGCAGCGGCGCGAACAGGCCGGCGTGCGGCCCGGGCGCGGCGCTTTCCGGACGATTGGCGGGCGTGCCCATGTCAGCGGCCCTCCTGCGGGATGGCGGCAATCGCTTCGATCTCGATCATCGCGGCGGGATCGTACAGCGCCTTGATTTCCGCGATGGTGTCGGCCGGGTAGGGCGCCGCAAAGAAGCGCCGCCGCAGCGCGACCACGTCGTCGAAATGCCCCATGTCGGTCACGAAGATGGTGACCTTGATGACGTCCTTCAGGCTGGAGCCGCCCGCTTGCAGGGCGCGCTGCAGGTTCAGGAAGGCCTGCTCGCCCTGGGCCGCAAAGCCGCCGTCGACGATCTTGCCGTCGTCGCCGGCGCCTGCCTGGCCGGAGATGAAAAGCAGGTTGCCGAACTGGATGCCCTGCGACAGCAGAAAGGGGGCGTAGTGGTCGGGCTGGGTGATGATCTGTTTGAGCATGGTGCGAATTCCTTCATCTATGTCCGGCCGGGGGTGGGGTGGGGGGTGTGTGGGTAGAACGTCGGCCGATGTCGCCAATGTATGAGGGCCAGGGACGCGTGACAAAGGTTCGTTTGTCAGCTATAAGGCGAGAAAAACTCATCTATAAGAGCCGCCCGCCATGCAACGACGATCCCTCCCGCTTTCCGCGCTGCGCGCGTTCGAGGCGGCTGCCCGCCTGGGCAGCTTCAAGGCCGCGGCCGAGGAGCTGGCCGTCACGCCCACCGCGGTCAGCCACCAGATCCGCGCCCTGGAGGCCGGCACGGGCCTGGTCCTGTTCGATCGCCAGGTACGCAAGGTGACGCTCACCGAGGCAGGGGCGCAGCTGTACCCGGTGCTGCGCGACGGCTTCGATACCTTCGAGGCCACGTTGGCGCGGCTGACGCAGCGGCGCACGCGCGCGCAGGTCAGCATTTCCGCGACCAATGCGTTCACCGTGAAGTGGCTGGTGCCGCGCATGGCGGACTTCCGGCGGCGGCATCCTGACATCGACTTGCAGCTGCAGGCCAGCGACGACCTCGCCGATCTGCGTTCGGCCTCGGTCGATATCGCCATCCGCTACGGGCGGGGGCCGTATCCCGGACTGGTGACCCGGACGCTGTTCACCGACCGCTTTGCGCCCGTGGCCAATCCGCGCCTGGGGGTGGCCTCGCCCGATGATCTGGGCCGCGTGCCGTTGATACGCTTCGACTGGAAGCGGGCTCAGCCGGAGAATCCCACCTGGGAGCGTTGGTTCGCCGTCGCCGGACGGCAACCGCCGCCGCTGGGCGGCCAGCTACGCTTTTCCGACGAAGGGCATGCGATCCAGGCGGCCGTGGCGGGGCACGGGATTGCGTTGGTCAGTCTGGCGCTGGTCGATGAGGAACTGAAAGCGGGCCACCTGGTGCGGCCGTTCGGGCCCGAGATCGACGGGCACACGTATCGTCTGGCCATGTCCGGGGAGCGGACGCCCTCCGGGCCTGTCACGGCGGTCGCGGATTGGCTGTGCGCCCAGGCGGAAAGCGCGGGGAGGGCGGCGGCGGAATCGGCGGCGGAATAGGTAGCGCAGTTGGCAGCGGCGTCGGCGGTGCGGCGCCCGGCGGCGTCGCCTGGCGCGATTCCACGGCGGCGGCCGGCAGCAGGCCCGAAGAGCCTGCGGCCGGTCAATCCGCGCCGGACTCGTTGCGCCCTGTTTTCAGCTTCTTCCACAACGTTGTGCGCGAAATGCCAAGCAGCCGGGCCGCCTGGCCCATATGGCCGCCGGATTCGGAAATGGCTTGCTGGATGGCGCGCTGTTCGGCGTCAAGCCGGGTGGCCGCCAAGTCTGGTTTGTCGACGAGCTTCTGCTCGGGGAAGAGGTCGCTGCTTTGCAGCAGGGCGCCATCCGCCATGACGACGGCGCGCGCAATACGATTCTTCAACTCCCGCACGTTGCCGGGCCAGGCGTACTTCTGCAGGGCCTGGAGGGCGTCGGACGACAGCGACGCCTGCGTGGCGGATTGCTCGGCCAGGATGGCCCGCGCCAGGACGGGCAATGCGCCGGGGCGATGCCGCAGCGGCGGCGTCGCGAGTCTGGCCACGGCCAGCCGATAGAACAGATCCGCCCGAAAACTGCCTTGCGCCATCGCGGCCTGCAAATCCGTGCACGTGCTGGCCAATACCCGGCAATGCGTCTGGCGCGCGGTGCTGTCGCCCAGCGGGCGGTACTGGCCGTTTTCCAGCACGCCCAATAGCGCGGCCTGCGCCCGGGGCGTCAGTTCCGCCACTTCGTCCAGATACAGCGTGCCGCCGGCCGCCTGCGAAAACAGGCCCTCGCGCGCCGCGCTGGCGCCGCTGAATGCCCCTTTCAGATGGCCGAACAGCAGGCTCTCCACAAGGTCCGTCGCCAGCGTCGCGCAATTGACCGCGACGAACGGGCCGTCACGGTAGGGCGAGCGCGCGTGCAGATAGCGGGCGGCGCGGTCTTTTCCCGAGCCGGTCTCGCCTTCGAGCAGCACCGGCAAGGTGCTGGCGGCAAGCCGTTCAAGCTCCTGCGCCAGCGCATGGGTCTCGTCGTTGAGCGCGTAGGGGTTTTCAAGCACCGCGTCGTGCTGCGCGGCGGGCTGCGCGGCGATGACGGACCGGATGCGCGCCACCAGCGCGTCGGTGTCGTAAGGCTTGGTCAAGTAGTCGTTCGCGCCCGCCGAGACCAGGCGGACGGCCTGGGCGATGTCGCCGTAGGCCGTCGCGAACACCACGGTCGTGCTGGCCAGGTGCGGGATCAGGCGTCGATACAGATCTTCGCCCGAGCCATCCGGAAGCCGGATATCGGCCAGCAGGAATGCCGGCCGCAGGCGCGTCCGGCGAAACAGTTCGACGGCCTGCCCGCAGCTTTGCACCCACTGCGTGGAAATGCCTTCAAGCCGCAAGCGCTGCAGCAACGCGCCGCCCAGCAGTTCGTCGTCTTCGATCAGCAATACCTGGTTGTCGTTCAACGCGCTTCTTCCTGTACACCGAAGGGCAGGCGCACGGTAATGCACGTGCCGATTGCCATGCGCGTGACGCGCAGGCGTCCCTGCGTGGCTTTGATCAGATCCGCCACGATACCCAATCCCATCCCGTCGCCATCGGTCTGCCCGCCGGTCAATGCCCGTTCCGCGGCCGCCGGCAAGCCGCTGCCCGCATCGGCCACATGCAGTATCAACGCATCGGCGCGCGCACGCGCAACGACCCGCACCAGCGCGCCCGGCGGCGAGGCCTGGATCGCGTTGAGCACCAGATTGAGCAGCATCTGCCGGACGGCGCCGGCCGGAAGCGCCAGGTGCCGGTCGCCCAGGCCTTCGCAATGCAGTTCGACGCGCACGCCGCCGCGATCGGCCTGGGCTCCCGCCATCAGGCGGATATCCGCGATATCTGCTTCGCGCAACAAGGCGGCGCCCGGGCGAAAGGTGCGCAGGCTGGCGTCCACCACGGTCTGCAAGGCTTCAACGCCGCGTTCGATGAAGTCCAGCGATTCGGCGCGCACGTCGCCGCGCTCGCCGAACTGCCTCAGCGTCTGCACGGCGGTTCGCAGGCCGCCCAGCGGATTGCGGACTTCGTGGGCAAGCGCCGCCGACATCCGCCCCAACAGGGCCTCGCGCTCGATGCGCGCATTGCGTTCGGTGAGCGCCTCGCGCTGCAGCACGCTTTCAGCCATCCCGTTGTAGGCCGACAGCAATTCCGCGATTTCCGGGTCTGACGTTGTCAGCCGCATCGGGCGCATGCGATCGTCCGGTCCTGCGCGCAGCGCGTCGGTCAGCGAAATGATCGGGCGCTGAAGGCGCCGCGCCATGCCAAAACACAGTCCGGCCCCGATCAGGCTGATCGCCAATCCCACCAGGCCCAGCTCCCAGGCCAGCGCCTCGCGCTGCCGCAGAAAGTCGCTGACATCGAGATTGGCCACCAGCATGCCCAGCGCGGGCCGTTCGTCATCCAGCGGGCGCCAGGTCCACACGCCCGCGGATTGCAGGCTGACGAGCGTGCCGGAGGGAGCCGTCAACAAGGCCAGCGGAATCGGTTCCACCTCGGGATAGCGTGCCACGTGCGCGACCATGCGGTGGTCCGGGGTGACGACGGCAAGCGTGCGGTCGATCACGCCCAGATGCGTGTCCAGCGCCCGGTTGAGCACGTCGATCATCTGCGCCTCGTCCCGGGCGCGCACCGATGGCAGGATCGCGGCCGACAATCCATCCAGGTACACCTGTCCCAGATCGCGGACCTGCCTGTCGAACTGCCGGGACACGCCATGCAGCGCCAAGGAAATGAGCGCGGCGGAAATCACCAGGAACAGCAGCGACACCGCAAGGGGAATACGCACGGTGAGGGGCAGACGTAGCATGGCGGCGCGTTCAAAACCACAAAGACGCGATTATGCCTTGGCCCGCCGGGCGCGGGATTTGCAAGAAATGGAAAGCGCCACGCGCGCGGGAAATAACCGTGCCAACTGCCTTTTCAGGGGGAAATCGCGCCCGTGTTGTTCACAAAAGTGAACATCGGGTGTTAAGCGTTGCGCGGGCCTGTTCAGCCGTGTGAACAGCCCTTCGCCGGGCTGCTGGTTTTCCCGAAGGACGCGCCGTGGGCTGTGAAAGCAGATTGCAAGGCGTCATCCTTAAAGTGCCCCTCCTTCGGCTCGCGGCATCGAGCGCGGCCGGAGCATGTCGATAACGAACAGGGGGGCAGGCCGTGGGCAGCACCATATTTTCCAGGAAGCGTGATCTGTGGGGCGGTGCATTCGTCGCCCTATGCGGCGCGCTCACCATTCTTCAAGCAACGTCGTACAACATCGGAGAGCTCGCCCGGATGGGCCCGGGCTACTTTCCGCTGATGGTCGGCTGCTTTCTCGTCGCGCTGGGCATCCTGATTCCGCTCAGCCCGGATCCGGATGAAGTGCAGGAAGAACTGATCGAAGAGCACATGCCTCAGCCCACGCGCCACGAGCGCGTGCGCGGCATGGCCTGCATCGCGGCCGGCATCGCGCTCTTCATCGTCCTGGGAAGCTATCTGGGATTTCTGCCCGCCACGTTCGCGCTGGTGTTTGTTTCGGCGCTGGGCGACACGTCCAACTCCGTCAAGTCCGCCGCCATCCTCGCGCTTGCGATGACCGTGTTCGGCGCGGTGGTGTTTTCCTGGGCGCTGCAATTGCAGTTTCCGATGCTGCGCTGGGGGTAGAAAATGGATTTGTTCGACAACGTACTGCACGGCTTTTCCGTGGCGTTGCAGTGGGAAAACCTGCTGTGGTCGCTGTTCGGCGTCTTCATGGGCAACATGATCGGCGTGCTGCCGGGCATGGGGGTGCTGGCGGCCATTTCGATCCTGCTGCCGCTGACCTACGCGATGACGCCGGTGGCCGCACTGATGATGCTGGCCGGCATTTACTACGGCGCGCAATACGGCGGCGGCATCACCTGCATCCTGCTCAACCTGCCCGGCACGCCGTCGCACGCGGTGACGTGCCTGGACGGCAATCCGCTGGCCCGGCAAGGCAAGTCCGGATCGGCGCTGTTCATGCTGGTCATGGCCTCGTTCGTCGGCGCCAGCGTGGGCATCGTCATCATGATCCTGTTTTCGCCCTTGCTGGTTGAAGTGGCGTTTCAGTTCGGGCCGGCCGAGTATTTCTCGATGATGATGCTGGGCCTGTTCGCCGGCGCCACGCTTGCCAAGGGCTCCGCCATCAAGGGCATCGCCATGGTCTTTCTTGGCCTGCTGCTGGGCGTGGTGGGCACGGATGTCAACACGGGCACCATCCGCTACGGCTTCGGCATCATCGAACTGAGCGATGGCATACCGCTGGTGGCGCTGGCCATGGGCCTGTTCGGCCTGGCGGACTTCTTTGCCAACGTCAATCGCATCGGCAAGGCCACGACCGTGGGCGCCGGTCCCAAGATGTCGGTGCGGCCGGAACCGGGCGACATCAGGAAGTCGGCCATGCCGGTCGCGCGGGGCAGCGCCATCGGCGCGGTCCTGGGCATCCTGCCCGGAACGGGCGCGACCATTGCGTCGTTCATGTCCTACGCGGTCGAAAAGCGCGTCTCGAAAACGCCCAAGCGCTTTGGCAACGGCGCCATCGAAGGCGTGGCGGGTCCCGAAGCGGCCAACAACTCGGCGGCGCAGACCAGCTTCATCCCCACGATGAGTCTGGGCATTCCCGGCGACTCGGTGATGGCCCTGATGCTGGGCGCGCTGATCATCCACGGCATTCAGCCGGGTCCGCAGATGGTGACCGAACACGCGGATCTGTTCTGGGGGCTGATCGCCAGCTTCTGGATCGGCAACGTCATGCTGGTCGTCATGAACCTGCCGCTGATCGGGATGTGGGCAAGATTGCTGAAGGTGCCCTACAAGTATCTGTTCCCGTCCGCGCTGTTCTTCGTGTGCGTGGGCGTCTACAGCACGAACAACAACCTGTTCGACGTGGGCATGGTGCTGGTGCTGGGCCTGGTGGGGTATCTGTTCCTGAAGCTGCGGTTTTCGCCGGCGCCCCTGCTGCTGGGTTTCGTCCTGGGACCGATGGTCGAAGAGAACTTCCGCCGGGCGCTCCTGCTGTCGCGCGGCAGCATGAGCGTGTTCATCGATCGTCCGATCAGCGCCGGATTCGTCTACGCCATCCTCGCGCTTGCCGTCTGGCTGGTGTTCTCGACCGTGTGCAACCGCAAAAAGGTTCGCGAACTTGAGCGGACCCAGGCGCAGGCCGGGGCCTGATCGCGCTCGGGTCCGGTATTGAACGGGGGGACCGCAGTCTGGTTCCCCCTTTTCTCATTGACGGGAGGGCCTCATGGAATCATTGACGCCGCATCGAGAAGGCGATGGGCCGTACGGCGCGCAGACCGTCGTTCGCGCGCTGCCTTTTGTGGAATTCATCGAGCTGCTTGAATTCAGCCACCTGCGTTTCGACCTGCCCGAGCACGGCTCGACGACGACGCTGGTCGGTTCTCAGGAATGGCTGCGTGACATCCGGGAGGAATCGGCGCAACCCGGGTCCGTCTATGTCTGCACCACGCTCGATGCCCTGCATCAGGCCGTATTGGCCCCCGACAACGCCGAACTCAGCATCGACATGCCGTCTGAAAGCCGGGTGCGTCTGCGCGCGCTATCGCGGCAACGCGGGCGCGCGGCGCCGGAACCTTGCGTGCGGGTAGACTTGCAGACACTCATTCGGCGCGTTCTGGTGCCCGCCAGCGCTCCCGCGCATCTCTTCGACCTGGTCCGGCGGGTCGTCATGACACGCCTGTGGGTCGACGTCGCGCGGGTATCTTCCTCTCGGATCTGACTTGCGCGGATCCTTCCCTCTCATCAGAAACTGAAGCAGGAATAGACACGTGACAGAGTCCGGGCTTGAAATCATCGCCGCCATTGTTTTTGCCATTGCCTTGCTGCACACCTTTTCGGCGCCGGTGTTTCTGCGCCTGGCGCACCGTAGCAAGCGCCATGGCGGACTGCTGCATCTGTTGGGCGAAGTCGAAGTCGTGTTCGGATTCTGGGCGGCAATACTGCTGATCCTGATGGCGTTGGCGGCATCCGGCGAGACGGCCATGGCCTACGCCGAGTCGCGCAATTACACCGAACCCGCCTTCGTGTTCGTGGTGATGGTCATCGCGGCGTCGCTGCCCGTGCTGACGGTCGTGATGCGCCTGGTCGAGCGCCTGGCGCGCCTGCTTCCGGTACGCGACCAGACGGCCAAGGCCTGGCTGTGCCTGGCCCTGGTGCCCCTGGCCGGATCGCTGGTCACCGAGCCGGCCGCGATGACGATTGCCGCGATGATGCTGGCCCCGCAGGTGTTTCACCGCGAGATGCCGGAACGGCTGAAGTACCTGGCGCTGGGTGTCCTGTTCGTCAATATCTCGGTCGGCGGAACGCTGACGTCGTACGCGGCCCCGCCCGTCTTGATGGTGGCCTCGACCTGGGGATGGGACAGCGCCTTCATGTTCAGCCATTTTGGCTGGAAGGCGGCGCTCGCCGTCCTGATCAATGCCACGCTCGTGACCCTGGTGTTGCGCCCCTACCTGCGTTCGGGCGATGTGCTCTCGCTGAAGGCATCCGCCCCGCCCATGTCGCCGGTCGTTATCGCCGTGCACCTGTTTTTCCTGGCCGCCGTCGTACTCAGCGCGCATCATCCGATCATCTTCCTGGGCCTTTTCCTGTTTTTCATCGGCTATACCCAGGCCTATAAAGCGCACCAGAGCCCGCTCATCATCAAAGAAGCGTTGCTGGTGGGCTTTTTCCTGGCCGGCCTGGTGGTGCTGGGCGGCATGCAGCAGTGGTGGCTGCAACCCATCGTCAGCGGCCTCGAGCCCGACGTGCTGTTCATCGGCGCCCTGGCGCTGACGGCGATCACCGACAACGCCGCGCTGACCTACCTGGGCTCGCTCATCGACGGAATCTCCAGCCAGGCGCAGTACATGCTGGTGGCCGGCGCGGTCGCCGGCGGGGGGCTGACCGTCATCGCCAATGCGCCCAACCCCGCGGGCGTGGCGCTGCTTCGAGGAGGGTTCGCCAATGGCGCGGTGAGTATGCTGGGGTTGCTGATGGCTGCGTTGGGGCCCACGGCCATTGCGGCGGCGATGCTTTTCTTTCTTTGAGGCTGTGGGTGCCAGCTCGGCAGGCTGAACCCGTCGACTACGCCGCCTTGATCCTGAAAAACGCGTGGGTCGTCCGGCCCGCCGCATCCACCGCTACCGTGACCGGCATGTCGCGCACCTCGAATTCGTAGATGGCTTCCATGCCCAGGTCGGCAAATGCCACGACGCGCGACGATTGGATCGTGCGCGACACCAGATAGGCGGCGCCGCCCACGGCGGTCAAGTAGGCCGCGCCGTGCCGTTTGATGGCCTCCATGGCGAGCTTGCCGCGTTCGGCCTTGCCGATGGTGACGAGCAGGCCGGTCTGCGCCAGCAATTGCGGCAGGAATTTGTCCATGCGGGTCGCGGTGGTGGGGCCGGCCGGACCGACGGCCTCGCCCGCCACGGGATCGACGGGTCCCACGTAGTACAGCGTCCGGCCGCGTAGCGGCACCGGCAGGGGCTGGCCGCTATCCAGCAGGTCCGCCATGCGTTTGTGCGCCGCATCGCGGCCGGTCAGGAGCTTGCCCGAGAGCAGCAAGGTGTCGCCGGCCGTCCAGGTGGCGACTTCCGCGGACGTCAGCGTATCCAGGTCGACGGGCCGGCCGGCTTGCGCGGGCAGGGTGTCGGGAATGCCGTCCCAGAGGCCGGGATCGGCAGGCGGAAAATGCGCAGGGCCGTCCGCCGGCATGCTGAAAGAGACGAACCGCGTGGCGGCGCAGTTGGGCACGAGCGCCACCGGCAGAAGCGCCGCGTGCGAGGGCGCCGTGGCCACCTTCACGTCCAGCACGGTCGTATCGCCGCCCAGTCCTTGCGCGCCGATGCCTAGCGCATTGACGCGCTGGTAGACGTCGGCGCGCAAGCGTTCCTCGGGCGTATCCGCGCCGCGCTGGAGCAGGGCAGGCATGTCGATGGGGGTGAACAGGGCGCGCTTGGCCAGGGCCATGGCCTGTTCGGGCGTGCCACCCACGCCCAGTCCCAGCACGCCCGGGGGGCACCAGCCCGCGCCCATGCCGGGCAACTGCGACACGACCCAGTCGGCGACGGAGTCGCTGGGGTTCAACATCGCGTAGCGCGCTTTTACGTCGCCGCCGCCGCCCTTGGCGACGACGGTCAGGTCCAGGCCGTCGCCCTCCACCAGCTCCACCTGCACGATGGCAGGCGTGTTGTCGCGCGTATTGCGGCGGGAACCCAGGGGGTCCAGCACCATCGAGGCGCGCAACGGATTGGACGGGAATCCGTAGGCGCGCGCGACTGCGCGGTTCGCCAGGGTTTGCAGGCTGGGCGTGGGCCCGGCGCCGTCGCGCCGGATGCGCACGTCCATGCCCATGCGCACATACACGTGCACGACGCCCGTATCCTGGCAGACGGGCCGCCTTGCCTGCGCGCTGAGCTTGCTGTTGATCAGCAGTTGCAGCAGGGCCTGCCGGGCGGGCGCATGCGTTTCGGCCTCGTGGGCCGCTTTCAGCGCTTGCACGAAATCAGCGGGATGCGTGTGGCTGATGGCCTGCAGCGCATCCGCGATGCTGGTTTCGAGGTGGCCGGCGGAGACGTCGCGCATGGTGGACGGTTCCTATTGCAGGGTGATGCCGGCTTGCTTGATGACCTTTGCCCAGCGCTGGCCTTCGTCCGCGGTGAACTGCTGGAAAGCGGCCGGGGCGTACTGGTCAGGCGGCAGAAGCTGGATGCCTTGTTCGACCATCTTGCCGGTGAAGGCGTCGTCCGCCAGCGCCTTCTGCCAGGCCTGGTAGAGCGTTTGCACCACGTTGTCCGGCGTGCCCTTGGGGGCGTAGAGGCCATACCAGGTGGACACCTGGAAGTTCGGGATCGCCTTTTCCGCCATCGTCGGCACGTCGGGAAATTGCGCCATGCGCTCGGAGGAGGTCAGCCCCAGCGCGCGGACCTTGCCGCCCTTGGTCTGCGGCAGCGCTGTGTTGGTCTGGTCGAACATGGCGTCCACCTGATTGCCCATCAGGTCGTTCAGGGCCGGCCCGGCGCCCTTGTAGGCGACGGGCGTGATGTCGATGCCAGCCTGGTTGGCGAACATGGCAGCGACCAGATGTGACGTGGACCCGACGCCGGCGTTGCTGAAGTTCAGCTTGCCCGGGTGCTGCTTGCCGTAAGCGATGAGATCGGGGACCGTCTTGTAGGGCGACGATTCTCCCACCAGTAGCACCAGCGGCGTGTCGGGAAAGCGGAACACGGCCTGGAAGTCCCGGGTCGGGTCATAGGGCAGGCGGGCATAGAGGGACGGCGCCGCCGCCATGTACCCGATGTGGCCCACCAGGAACGTGTATCCGTCGGGCGCGGACTTGGCGGCCTTGGCCGTGCCGATGGTGCCGCCGGCGCCTCCCACGTTCTCGATCAGGATCGTCTGCTTCAGTTCCTGCGAGACACGGTTCGCGACGTTGCGCGCCATGGCGTCGGTCGGGCCGCCGGCCGCGAACGGGACGATCCAGGTGATCGCCCGCGCAGGGTAGTTGTCTTGTGCTTGCGCGCCCATCGGCAGGGCGAACGCGCCCGCGACGGTCAGTGCCGCCATCCAGTTCTTCATGAATTGTCTCCGTCCTGTTGTGGTGTTTTCTGGTAAGGGATGGGCCGCCGGTCAGGCCTGCCCGGGATAGGGGTGGGCCCGCACGCGGTCCACCATGGCGGGGGCAGCCCCCAGGTAATTGGCGGGATCGCACAGGCGCTCGATGGCGGCGCCGTCCAGGCGCTGCGTCACCCGTCCATCCTCTTGCAGCACCTCGGCCAGGCGGCGACGCGACGTGGCCGCGTTGCGGCACGCGTCGTACACGACGTCGTGCGCGGTCTGGCGGCCGATGTGCGGCGCCAGCCCCATCATCACGGCTTCGGCCACGATCAGTCCGCCCGACAGGTCCAGGTTGCGCGCCATGCGCGCCGTGTCCACTTCCAGCCCGCCCAACATGAACCGGGCCTGGTGCAGCGCGCCCGCAGTCAGGACGAAGGCTTCCGGCACGGCCGACCATTCGATGTGCCAGGGTCCCGTGGCGCGCTCGAAGTCCTGCAGCATGGCGTCCAGCGCGAGCCCCGCGTGTTGGCGGACGGTCTTGGACGCGCTCCACATCAACTCGCAGGAAATCGGATTGCGCTTCTGCGGCATGGTGCTGGAGGCGCCGCGGCCCTTCACGAAGGGTTCGAAGGCTTCGCCCAGTTCATTCGTCATCATCAACATGATGTCCACGGCGATCTTGCCCAGCGATCCGGCCACCAGCGCCAGGAACTGCACGGTCTCGGCCAGTCCGTCGCGGGCGACGTGCCAGGTGATGGGGGTGGCGCCCAGATCCAGCTCCTGCATCAGCGCGGCATGCACGGCCAGCCCCTCGTCTCCCAGGGACGCCAGGGTGCCGGCGGCCCCGCCGAACTGCCCGATCAGCACGCGCGGGCGCAATTGGGCCAGCCGTTCGCGATGGCGGCGCACCATCAGCAGCCAAACGGCGGCCTTGTAGCCGAAGGTGATCGGCAGCGCATGCTGCAAATGGGTGCGCCCGGCCATGGGCGCATCGCGATAGCGCAGGGCCAGGGCGTCCAGGATGCCATCCAGTGCGGCGAGGTCGTCGTCGATGATCGCCAGCGCATCGCGCACCTGCAGCACCGTGGCGGTGTCCATGATGTCCTGCGTGGTGGCGCCCCAGTGCAGGTATTCCCCTTCGGGACCGCACATCCTGGACAACTGGTGCACGAGCGGCAGGATGGGGTAGCCGACGATCTCGGTCTCGACCCGCAGTTCGTCCATGTCGATGGCGGCGGCATCGGCACGGGCCTCGATGGCGCGGGCGGCTTCGGGCGGAATGATGCCCAACCGGCCCTGCACGCGGGCGAGCGCCACTTCGGTGTCGACATAGCGCCGCACGGTGGCGGCGTCGTCGAAGACGGCGCGCATCGCGGCGGTGCCGAACATGTCTTTGAACAGGGCGGATTCGAGGACGGAGACTGGCATAAATGTACGCTCTTAAAAAGTTGTACGTACATTTAAGCAGGCGCAAACCGGGACGTCAACGCCGGGGATTACCCGTAGGCGCTGCGCGGCGGGCGCCAGCAGATAGAATGCGGGAGTCGCCAATCCGCACCCTGCCATGTCCATCACGCTGTATACCCGCATCTCGGAAGAACTGGCGCGCCGCATCGCCGCCGAGGTGTATCCCGTGGGCGCCGCGCTGCCTGCCGAAAACGCCCTGGCCGAGGAGTTCGACGCCAGCCGTCACACCGTGCGCGCCGCCTTGCGTCAGTTGCAGGACTTGGGCCTGATCGCGCGTCGCCGGGGCAGCGGCACGGTCGTCATGGCCACGCGCCCCAAGGCAGGGTTCAGCCAGTCGCTGCGGTCCCTGGAAGACCTGGTGCAGCTTGCCGCCCGCACGCCGCGCAGCATCCGGCAGGTGCAGGAAGTGGTGGTGGATGTGGATCTGGCCGCGCGCCTGGGCGTGGGTCCCGGGACGCGCTGGTTGAAGTTTTCGTCCACGCGCGGCGCGGAAGGACAGCCGTCCGTGGTCTGGACCGAGCTGTATGTCGATGCCCACTACAAGGGCGTGCGCAAACTGGCGCGTGAGCATCCCGACCGCCTGGTGTCGGATTTGATCGAAGAACATTACGGCCGGCGTATCGCGTCGGTCGAGCAGACGATTTCCGCCTGCGCCTTGCCGCCGGCGGTCGCCCGGGAACTGGAAGCGCCGCCGGAATCCCCGGGCCTGTTCATCCTGCGGCATTACAAGGACCACGCCGGGAGCATCGTCGAAGTGTCGTGCTCCTACCATCCGGCGGGCCGCTACGAGTTTTCGACGACGCTGATCCGAGAGCGTTAGGCGCCGCGTTGCGCGGCATCCGGCCTTCCACCCCTCGACGCCGGGATTACCCGTAATAAGAAAAATCTCTCAATTCAGCGGGCATTTGTGATTACTGGCGGCCCGAACCCGCATGCTAATTTTTCCCTGCAGTTCGAAGATCGCTTCATCACACACAGGGGAATCACACCATGCACGCCGTGGGTAAAGCATGCCGCAAGGCAGGGATGGCATCGTCCGTTCGCAGCACGTTTCTGAAGTTGATGGCGCCGGCGCTGATCGCTGGCATGGTCCTCGGCGCGGCCGCCGCGCCGGCGCGGGCCGCGGATTTTCCGGGCGACAAGCCGATCAGCCTGGTCGTGCCGTTCCCCGCCGGCGGCGGTACCGACTTCATCGGCCGCCTGTTGGCGTCGGAGCTGGGCAAGGCGCTCAAGACCACGATCGTGGTCGAGAACAAGGGCGGCGCCAACAGCAATATCGGCACAGCCTACGTGACCCAGGCCCGGCCCGACGGCCACACGTTGCTGGTGTCGGGCGTGGGGATCGCCACCAATCAGGGCCTCTACAGCAAGCTGCCCTACAAGCTTGACCAGCTAGACCAGATCGCCATCCTCGCCTTCGGCGCGGATGTGCTCGTGACCGCGCCCGATTTCCCGGCGCAGACGCTGGCCCAGTTCGTCGACCTGGTGCGCAAGCAGCCCGGGAAGTACTCCTATGCCTCATCGGGCAACGGCACCACCGGCCACCTGGGCATGGAAATGCTCAAGCAGCGCGCCAAGCTCGATATCATGCATGTGCCCTATAACGGCGGTTCGGCCGCGATCAATGATGTGCTGGCGGGCCGCGTCGACGTGCTGTTCGTGAACCAGGACACGGCGTTGCCGCATGTCCGCGCTGGCAAGCTGCGCGCGTTAGCCATTGGCAGCGCCCAGCGCAATCCCACCTATCCTGATACGCCCACCGTGGCCGAGAGCGGCTATCCGGGCTTCTCGTCGGAGTACTGGTTCGGCCTGAGCGCGCCGGCTGGCTTGCCGGCACCGGTGTTCCAGCAATTGTTCCAGGCTACCCGCACCGCGATGCAGTCGCCCGCCATTCAGGAAAAGCTCGGCGCGGTGGGCCTGGTGATTCCGCCGCTCACCGATGGCAAGCAGTTCGTGACGCTGGTGGACGCCGAAGTGCGGAAATGGGGCGAGGTCGTGCGGGTGTCGGGCGCGCGTATCGATTGAGCCGGCCGCCCCGCGGTTCGGGTCAGCCGTGCCGGGCGCGATGACAGGAAGCAAGATCGGGGGACGCTCACGCGGCCCCTTTTTCATGCCTTGTCGGCGTGCGCGGGCGTGGCTTCGATAGGCGCCAGGAAGTTCAGGCGCGTGAGCGTGTCGCGCGTGATGTCCACGATCGAGTCGATGTGGGCGCCATGCGAAGCCGTGAGGTACGAGATATAGAAGCGCGCTGGGGGGATCGGAGGATCGGCGGGCAGGGCGCGCAGCACCCCCATGTTCAGCATGTCCTGCAGCAGCGGTACAGGCAGGATGCCGATGGCGTGGCCGGCTGCGATCAGGCGCGAGATGAGCGCAAGCGAATTGGTGGTGCTGGGGCCCGACATGTCGACGCCGCCCGAGGCCAGCCAGTTTTCGACCACGGTATAGAGGGTGGACGGCGGCGAGTGCGTGGCGATGTGATGGCCGCGCGCATGCTCAGCGCGGAATGGATCGGCCGTGATGTGCAAAGTGGGCGAGGCTACCCAATGAAACGTCATCCAGCCGATGAATACGTCGGTGACGGTGTCGCCCGTGGCCGGGTTGGTGAGCAGCGCCATGTCGAGCTCGCCCGCATTGAGCTTGCTGTTGAGCACCGAGCCCACGTCCACCGTCATCTCCAATGCCAGCGAGGGGTAGTGCTCCTTGAGTTGCGCGATCACCGCGGTCAGCCCGACGTTGGCCGAACACTCATCCGCGCCCAGCCGCAGCTTTCCGCCCAGGCTGCGATCCTTGCCGAAATGTTCGAGCTGGCGTGTGCTGTGCAGCGCGCTTTCGGCGTGGCGCAACGCCGACTGTCCCACGTCGGTGAGGCTCACGCGCTGGCGCGAGCGGTCGAAGAGCTGCACGTCCAGCGCGCCCTCGAGCTCGCGGATGCGTGCCGATACGGCGGGCTGCGTCACGTGCAAATGGCGCGCGGCCGCGTGGATGCTGCCCAGCTTCGCAGTCCAGTAGAAGGCCTCGAGCTGGCTTAGGGTTATCCGCATGATAAGGAGTCTTTTTCAAACAGCGCCGAAACTTTGATTATTGGGCAGGAAAGTCTGCGTGATACCTTTTTTCCAACGGGTTTCGGCCCATCTCATTGTAGTGAAGACACACGATGTATCTGATTCATTCCTTGCCCGATGCGCTGCCAAGCGACGATCTGGCGCTGCTGCAGAAGGCTGAGCCGGCCACCATCGGCCATTTCCAGACCACGGGTTTCATGCGCAACGATATTCGCGCGCACCAGCGTGACGTGCGCATCGCAGGGACCGCGGTGACGGTTCGCATGCCGGGCAGCGATGGCGGCATTCTGCACCATGCCATGGCATGCGTGCGGCCGGGGGACGTGTTGGTGATCGACCGCTGCGGTGAGACTGTTACTGCCGCTTTCGGCGGCGCCATGGCGTACGCCGCCAGACAGGCGGGCGTGGCCGGCATCATCGTGGATGGGGTGGTCACCGACCTGGGCGAGCTGCGCCAGCATGGCATGCCGGTTTGGTCCAGGGGACCGTCGGTGATCACCACCAGGTTGCTCGGCCATGAAGGCGAGTTCTGCGGGACGATCCATTGCGGCGGCGTCACGGTGTGTGCTGGGGCCGCCGTGCTGGCTGACGAAAACGGCGTGCTGGTGCTTGAGCGCGGCGCCGTGCGCGCCGCAGCCCAGCGCGCGATCGACTTCCAGGCTCAGGAGCAGACCACGCTGGCGCGCTTGCGCGCCGGTGAGAAATTTCCCGATATCGTGGGCTCGCGCGCGCTGATCGAACGCGCCATCGCGGCTGTCCAAGGAGTGTGAAAATGAGCATCGACCTCGACATCACCGAACTCGCCCAGCGGCTGCACCGCCGCGAACTGCGCGCCGAAGCGCTGGTGGGCGACTATCTGGCTCGCATCCGCGCGCTCGACCCCTGGCTGCACGCCTACGTGGCGGTCTATCCGGACGAGGCGCTGGACGCGGCGCGCGCCGCCGATCTCCAGATGGATCGGGGCATCTGGCTCGGCCCGCTGCACGGCGTGCCGATCGCACTGAAAGACCTGATCGACATCGCAGGCCGGCCAACCACCATCGGCTCGCCGATCCATGCCGAGACCATCGCCACGCGCACCGCGACGCTGGTCAGGCAACTGCAGCAGGCCGGCGCCATCATTTTGGGCAAAACGCACATGGTGCAATTCGCCATGGGCGCATGGGGCCCCAATCAGCATATGGGCACGCCGCGCAATCCCTGGGACGATGATGTGCACCGCATCCCGGGTGGATCGAGCAGCGGCTCGGCGGTGGCGGTGGCTGGCCGCCTGGCGCCGGCCGCGATCGGCACCGACACCGGTGGCTCGGTGCGTGTGCCGGCCAGTTACTGCGGCATCACGGGCCTCAAGCCGACCGTGGGCCGCATATCGACGCAGGGTGTCGTTACGCTGAGCCAGACCCTCGACAGCGTTGGCATTTTCGCCCACAGTGCCGCGGACGCGCGCCTGGTGTTCGACGCGCTAGTGCCGGCCGCACCCGGCGAATGGCGCGAGCCGCTCGACGCTTCGCGCTTTGGCATCGCTGGCGCTACGCTCGGCCGGCTGCCGGAGGCGTTCCTCGCCGACGTTACGACGGCCGTGCGACGCGCCTATGAGGAATCGATCGCGCTTTATCAAAGCCTGGGCGCGCAGATCGTGGAGATCACGCCCCCCGCGACGTTGGCTGAGTTCAAGGCCGTGACCGGGGACATCATGATGACCGAGGGCGTGGCCTCGTTCGAGCGCGAGATGACTGATTTCTCGTTGCCGGTGGATGAGTCGGTGCGCCCGCGCCTGCTGGTAGGGCTGGACGTGCCGGCGGTGCGGTATCTGGCTGCGCTGCGCGAGCGCGACCGGCTGCAGGCGGAGATGCATGGGCGCCTGCGGGGCGTGGCCGGTTTGCTCACGCCCACCACGCTCACCACCGCGCTGCCGCTTACCGAGGTCGATCATGGCAATGCGCCGGTGCATTACACCCGCATCGGCAACCTGCTGCAGATGTGCGGGATATCGGTACCCAACGGCCGCGACGACGCCGGCCTGCCCACCGGCCTGCAGATTCTTTGCCCCGGCGGCGAAGACCGGCTTGCGCTGTACCTTGCCGAGGTGTTCCAGCGTCATTCGGATTGGCATCGCGAGCGCGCCGAGGCGCGGGCGCCGGCGAACGCGGACTGACACGCCGCCGCACTCGGGCACGCGCTGCGCGCGGCCCTTCTCGAAAACAGGGGGAATTATGAAATGCAGCACTTTGGCGGCGCTGCTGGCGGCCGTCGCGACCTCATTTGCCGCGGCCGGATCAGCCAGCGCCCAGTCGGGCGCCTTGCCCGCGACCCACTTCGCGGTGGTCGGTGGCGGTAGCCACAACTACACCTTCACAGCCGTCGAAAGGCCGTTTTGGGAGAAGACTGTGCCCCAAGCGTCAGGCGGCAAGGTCACGGCCGAGCTGATCGGCCTGTCGGAGAGCGGTCTAAAGGGCCCGGAGATCGTGCGGCTGTTGCGCGCCGGCGCGCTCGACGTGGGAATGGGCGTGTTTGCCTTCGTGAGCGGCGACGACCCGACTTTCGAAGGGGTGGACCTGCCGGGCATGGCGACCGATTTCGCCACCGCGCGCAAGATGGTCGCCGCCTACCGGCCCGTGCTGGAGCAGCGCATGCTCAAGCGCCACGGCGTGCGGCTCCTGGCCACCGTGCCCTATACGGCCCAGGTGTTCTTCTGCCGCGCGCCGGTGAATAGCCTGGCGGACCTGAAGGGGCGCAAGGTGCGCACGCGCGGCAGCAACATGGCCGAATACGTGCGCACGCTGGGCGCCGCGCCGGTGACAATTCCGTTCGCCGAGGTCATACCCGCCTTGCAGACGGGCGTGGTCGATTGCGCCGTCACCGGCATTGGCTCGGGCAACGCCGCGAAATGGTATGACGTGGCCAAGAACCTGTATCTGTTGCCGATCGACTGGTCCATCGGCTTCTACGCCATTGCCGAACGCCGCTGGCAGAAGCTCGATCCCGCGGTGCAGCAGTTCATGCTCGAGGAGGCGAAGGTGCTGGAGCAGCGCCTGTGGGACGAGACCGGCCGCGAGGGCGACTATGCGCTGGCTTGCAACACCGGGCAGGGCGAATGCCGCATCCACACCCAGGCTGACATGCAGGCCACGGCGCCCACCGAAGCCGAGCGCGCCACGCTGCGCGAGGTTGCGACGGACATGGCCAGCCGCTGGGCGCGGCGCTGCGGCGAGGAATGCGCCGCCAACTGGAGCGCGTCCGTGGGCAAAGCCCTGGGCGTGACGCTACGCTGATCTTCAAGGACATCTCATGACGACAGAAACGCATGGTTCGCTTCGCATTCTCGAACGGGTGGCCCGCATCGGCGCCTGGATAGGCGGTCTCGGGCTGCTGCTCGTGTCTTGGCTCATCGTGATCGACTTGATCGCGCGCAAAGTCGCGGGCTTCTCGCTCGGTGGGGCGGACGAACTGGCTGGCTACACGCTGGCGGTGGCGAGTGCCTGGGCTTTTCCCATCACCTTGCTGCGCCGCTCGCACATTCGGGTCGACGTGGTCTACACCCATCTGCCCGCCAAGGCGCGCGTCGTGCTCGATCTGTTTGCGCTGGCGTGCCTGGGCGTGTTCGTGGGCACGCTGACCTGGCACGCATGGTTCGTGCTGGCCGATTCCATCGCCTTCCAGTCGGTGTCCAACACGCCGCTGCAGGTGCCGCAGTGGATTCCGCAGTCGCTCTGGTTCGCCGGCTACGCGTTCTTCCTGCTCACCATCGTGGTCCTTGGCGCCAGCGCGCTGGGCCGCGTGATGCGCGGCCGCTGGCAGGCGGTCAATGCGCTGATCGGCATCCATTCGGTGCAAGAGGGTATTGAAGAAGAAACCGCCGACGCACTCGTGCCGGCGCGCACACAACCCCAGGACTGATCCATGTTGATAATGACGATTTCCATGCTGCTCGGCCTGCTGGCGCTGAGCGTGACGGCGGCGGCCACTGTGGGCCTGCTGGGTATGAGCCTGGCCGGCGCGTATTCGCCCCTGAAACTGAGCAACGCCATCGGGGAACTGGCCTGGGGCACCAGCGCCGAATTCCTGCTGGTGGCGATTCCGCTCTATGTGCTGATGGGCGAGCTGCTGGTGCATTCCGGCGTGGCAGGCCGCATGTATGGCGCCGTGTCCAAGTGGGTGTCGTGGCTGCCGGGCGGGCTGATGAACGCCAACATCGGCGCCTCGGCCCTGTTCTCGGCCACCAGCGGATCGAGCGTCGCCACCTCCGCCACGATCTCCACGCTGGCGCTGCCGGAGCAGCGCAAGGCGGGCTACAACGCGCCGCTTTTCCTGGGTTCGATCGCGGCAGGCGGTACGCTGGGCATCCTGATCCCGCCGTCGATCAACATGATCGTGTATGCGCTGATCGCAAACGTGTCGGTGCCCAAGCTCTATCTGGCCGCCACGCTGCCGGGCGTGCTGCTCACCCTGCTGTTCGTCGGGCTGATCGTGGGCCTGTGCGTGTGGCGGCCGGGCCTGGCCGGCAAGCGCCCAACGGTGAGTTGGAATGAGCGCATCGCCGCGTTGCCGCACCTGCTGCCACCGCTCGCGATCTTCGCGCTCGTGATCGGCGTGATCTACGGCGGCATCGCCACAGCCAGCGAGTCGGCCGCGCTCGGGGTGGTGGCCGCCACCGTGCTGTGCGCCTGCAAACGGGTGCTAAGTTGGGCGATGTTGGGCCGCGCCTTCGAAGCCACGCTGCGCACTACCGGCATGATCATCTTGATCACGCTGGCGGCGTTCTTCCTGAACTTCGTGCTGTCCTCGATCGGCCTCACCACCTTGCTGGTGAATGCCATGACCAGCCTGGACCTGCCGCCGCTGGGCATGATGCTGGCCATCATCCTCTTCCACATCCTGCTCGGCTGCTTCATGGACACGCTCGCCATGCTGGTCACCACCGCGCCGCTCACGGTGCCCATCGTGGTGGCGCTGGGTTACGACCCGGTTTGGTTTGGCGTGATGCTGATCGTGTTGTGCGAAATGGGCCAGCTTACGCCACCCTTCGGCATGAATCTGTTCGTGGTGCACAGTGTGCGCGGCCAGGGCAGGTTCATGGACGTCGTGGTGGGCGTGCTGCCATTCCTCGCCATGCTGTTGCTGATGATCGTGTTGCTGCTGGCCGTCCCACAACTGGCGCTCTGGCTGCCGAGCCAGACGTCGACCCTCTGAGCAACTCACGGCGAAGCCTGGTTATCGATTGTGCTCAGCCACCAGCACCGGCTTCTCCCGATACCGCTCCGGAAACGTCTTGGCCAGATTCTCCACCTTCGGAATGTCATTGATCACGATGTACAGGCTGTTCGGGTTGCGCACCAGATAATCCTGGTGGTAGTCCTCGGCAGGGTAGAACGCCTGCAGCGGTTCCAGCGTGGTCGCCAGCGCCTTGGGGTAGACCCCCGACTTATTGAGCTGGGCGATGTAGGCTTCGGCCACCTTGCGCTGGCTGTCGTTGGCGGGGAATACCGCGGAACGGTATTGGGGGCCGTAGTCCGGGCCCTGGCGATTGAGCTGGGTCGGGTCGTGGGCGACCGAGAAATAGATCTGCAGCAGCTGGCCATAGCTGATCTGGCGCGGGTCGTAGGTGATCTCGACGGCTTCGGCGTGGCCGCTGCGTCCGCCGCTGACGGCGTTGTAGTTGGCCGTGGCGGCCTGGCCGCCGGCGTAGCCGGAGACGGCGTTGCTGACGCCTTTGACGTGCTGGAAGACGGCCTGCACGCCCCAAAAGCAGCCGCCGGCGAGGATGGCCTTTTCTTGCGTGGCGGCCTGGCCCGCGGGAGCCGCGGTCAGGTCCGCGGCGGGCGGGGGAATGATGAAGGCGCGTTCCGCGGCGGGCGCGGGGGCCGAGGCCAGCAGGCCGGCGGTGGCGGCCAGCGCCGCGCAGAGGCGGCGGATCGTGGGATGCTTGGACATGGTGCGGGGATCCTGTGTAGGTTGCGGGCCGCGGGTCAGGCCTGCGGGGCGAAGGTCATGGCCACGCCGTTCATGCAATAGCGCAGGCCGGTCGGGCGTGGGCCGTCATCGAATACGTGGCCCAGATGGCCGCCGCAGTTGGCGCAATGCACGGCGGTGCGGACCATGCCGAAGCTGCGGTCGCGCGTCTCGCCGACCGCGCCGGGCAGGGGTTGCCAGAAGCTGGGCCAGCCGGTGCCGCTGTCGAACTTGGTGGACGAGGAGAACAAGGGGTGCGCGCAGCCCGCGCAGGCGAAGGTGCCTGGGCGGTGCTCGTCATTGAGCGGGCTGGAGTAGGGGCGTTCCGTGCCGTCGCGGCGCAGCACCTGGTACTGCGCCTGCGTCAGCCGTTCGCGCCATTGCGCGTCGGTGAGCGTGTAGGGAAAGGTCGCGGCCGGGGCAGCCGCTTGCGCCAGACCGCTGCGCGCGGCCAGCAGCGGAGCCAGGCCGGCGGCGGCAGCGGCCGCGCCGCCCAGACCCAGGAAATGTCTGCGGTTCAAGTTCATGGCGATTTCCGTGCGGGTTGCGTTCAGGCGGGGGCCTGCAAGGGCGGCCCCCGCCCTGGATCACTTCTGCATGCCATCCTTGGACATGCCGTCCTTGCCCATCGTGCCTTTCGACATGGAATCCTTGGACATGGAATCCTTGGACATCGACCCCTTGGACATCGAATCCTTGGACATCGAATCCTTCGACATCGAATCCTTCGACATCGACCCCTTAGACATCCCGTCGCGCGACATCGAGTCCTTCTTCATGCCGTCCTGCGCGGGCGCTTCTTTCGACATGCCGTTCTTGGTCATGCCGTCCTTGCTCATGGTGTCGGCGGCGTGGGCGGCCGCGGCGCCGAAGGCCAGGCACAGGGACAGAGCGGCGGTGGTCAGTTTCTTCATGATGCTTTCCTTTTGACAGTGGGAAAAAGACAGAATTCACCTAGCTTCCGCCGAACCAGTTGTAGCCCTGGTCCTCCCAGTAACCGCCCGGGTAGGTGTTGGTGACGAAAATCGCCTGGATGTGCTTGGGGTTTTTGTAGCCAAGCTTGGTGGGCATGCGCAGCTTCATGGGGAAGCCGTATTCAGGGGGCAAGGTCCGGCCGTCGTAGATGAGGGCCAGGATGGTCTGCGGGTGCAGCGCGGTGGGCATGTCGATGCTGGTGTAGTAGTCGTCGGCGCACTTGAAGCCGACGTACCTGGCGGACAGGTCCGCGCCCACGCGCTTGAGGAAGTCCGAAAACGGCACACCGCCCCATTTGCCGATGGCGCTCCAGCCTTCGACGCAGATGTGCCGCGTGACCTGGTCCACCTGCGCCATGGCGCGCAGTTCGTCCAGGCGCCAGCGGCGCTTGTCGGCGACCAGGCCGGTGACTTCCAGGCGGAACGAGTCCTCGTCCACCTGCGGCACGTCGTCGATGCCGTAGAAGGCATTGAAGGGAAAGGGCCGCGTGATCATGGATTCCGGGTAGGTCGGCGCGAGCTTGTTCGGATCGAAGATCCAGCCTTGCACGCGGTCGTTGAAGCGGGACACGGCCGAGAGCGCCTGCTCGACGTGTTCGTCGTCGGACAGCGAGCATCCGGACAGCATGGCCAGGCCGCCCAGCGTCAGCCCGCGCCGCAGGAAGGCGCGTCGCGCGGGCTGCTCCACGCGTTTGTCCAACAGTTTTCCGGCTTCGCGCAGGATGGCGGGGCCGTCCAGGCCCGGCAGCGGGGGGCGTCGCTTTTCGCTCATGAATGGCTCCTTATTTGCCGCGGATCATGGCGAGCAGGCTGCGGGGCACCAGCGCGACCATCGCCAGGTGGACAGCGACGAACGCCACCAGCAACGCCATCGCGACGAAGTGCACGCGGCGCGCGGCTTCGTAGCCGCCCATCAGCTCGCGCAAAAGGTCGAATTGCACGGATTTCCACAGCACCAGCCCGGACAGGATCAGCACGGCGATATCGGCCATGACAAACAGATAGGCCAGGCGCTGCACCTGGTTGTAGCGGCGCGGATCCGCGTGGGACAGCCTGCCGCGCAGGGCCGAGACCAGGTCGCGCGCCACGCCGCCCGCGCTGACGGGCAGGAACTTGCGCCACAGGCGGCCGGTGGCGATGTTCATCGCCAGGTAGAACAGGCCATTGAAGAACAGCAGCCACATGCCGGCAAAGTGCCACTGCAGCGCGCCGCCCAGCCATCCGCCCAGCGTGATGCCGTTGGGAAACGTGAACGCGAAGAAGGGCGCGGCGTTGTAGATGCGCCAGCCGCTCATCACCATGATGACCACGGCCAGCGCATTCAGCCAATGCGACACCCGCAGCCAGGCGGGGTGGATGGGCGCGTTCTGTGGCGGCAAGTCGTCGATTGCGGGTCGAGCCAGCATGGCGGTCTCCGGTGGGGGGGCTGTCGTTGGAGGCATTCTTGCCCCGCGCCAATATCGAAGTCCTCACGCAAAGTTAAATTAAATGTGAACTTTCACCCCCGCCGATTGGCGACAATAGGCGCATCGATCACGCCCCAGGTAGCCCCATGGATACGCCCCGCCGCGTACTGATAGTTGAAGACGACGCCCACATCGCGGAACTGCTGCGCCTGCACCTGCGCGACGAGGGCTATGACGTCGAGCACGCGGCCGACGGCGACGCGGGCATGCGCATGCTGGAAGAGGGCGGCTGGGACGCGCTGGTCCTGGATCTGATGCTGCCCGGCATCGACGGGCTGGAAATCTGCAAGCGCGCGCGCGCGATGGCGCGCTATACGCCCATCATCATCACCAGCGCGCGGTCCAGCGAAGTCCACCGCATCCTGGGCCTGGAGCTGGGCGCGGACGACTATCTGGCCAAGCCGTTTTCGATGCTGGAGCTGGTGGCGCGGGTGCGCGCGCTGCTGCGCCGCAGCGACGCCATCGAGCGCAATGCGCGCCTGGATGCCGGCAGCCTGGCCGTCCATGGCGTGTCGATCGATCCGATCGCCCGCACGGTGGACGTGGACGCGCGCCGCCTGGACCTCACGCCCCGCGAGTTCGACCTGCTGCATTTCTTTGCGCGGCATCCGGACAAGGTGTTTTCGCGCATGGACCTGTTGAACCAGGTGTGGGGCTATCAGCACGAGGGCTACGAACACACGGTCAACACGCACATCAACCGGCTGCGCACCAAGATCGAGGCCGACCCGTCCAACCCGCAGCGCATCCTGACCGTGTGGGGGCGAGGGTACAAATTTTCGGCGGCCCCGGGGGGACAGTCATGAAGCGTTTCACGCTGACCCAGCGCCTGTCCGGCGTCTTCGCCTTGCTGCTGCTGGCGTGCTGCGGGGCGTCGGCCTGGCTGCAGATCGCCGCCAATTCGCGCTACGAACAGGAGGTCGTGCAGCGGCTGTCGAGCGGGCTGGCCCAGCACATTGCCGGGTCCACCGAGCTGATGGACGCCGGCGGCTGGAAGCCCGGCGCCGTGCGGTCGCTGTTCGACATGCTGATGGCGGTGAATCCGGCCGTCGAGGTCTACCTGCTGGCCAGCGACGGACGCATCGTGGCCGACGCCGCGCCGCCCGGGCAGATCAGGCGCGACCGGGTGGATCTGGGCCCGGTGCAGCGCCTTCTGGCCGGGGGGATGCTGCCCATCGCCGGCGACGACCCGCGCAGCCTGGACGCGCAGAAAGTGTTCAGCGCCGCGCCGGTGCGCGTGGACGGCCGCGAGCAAGGCTACGTCTACGTGGTGCTGCAGGGCCAGGCGCATGATGCGCTGGCGATGGATGTGTCGCGCAGCTCGGTGCTGCGCACGACGCTGTGGTCGATCGCGCTGGTGGCCCTGCTGGGACTGGTGGCGGGCCTGGCCGCGTTTGCGCTGATCACGCGGCCGTTGCGCGCCCTGACGCGCGCGGTGCGCGCCTTCGATGGCGACGAAGGCCAGGCGCTGGCCGCGCTGGCGCCGCCGGACGAGCTGGCGGCGCGCGGCGGCGACGAGATCGCGGTGCTGCGGCGCACGTTTGCGCAGATGGGGCAGCGGATCTCCGAGCAGTGGCGCGAACTGACGCGCCAGGACCAGCAGCGGCGCGACCTGGTCGCCAATATTTCGCACGACCTGCGCACGCCGCTCACGTCCCTTCATGGTTATCTGGAGACGCTGCGCCTGAAGGACGAGTCGCTGGACCCGGCCGAGCGCCGCCGCTACCTGGACATCGCGCTGGCGCAAAGCCGCAAGGTCGGCCGGCTGGCGCAGGAGCTCTTCGAACTGGCGCGGCTGGAGTCGGGGCTGGTGCGGCTGGAGCCCGAGACGTTCTCGCTGCCCGAACTGGTGCAGGACGTGATCCAGAAGTTCGAACTGGCCGCCGAGGCGCGCGGCCAGCGGCTGACGACGGCCATCGCGCAGGCGCTGCCGCCGGTGCGCGCGGACCTGGGGCTGATCGAGCGCGTGCTGACCAATCTGCTGGACAACGCCATCCGCCACAGCCCGCCGGGCGGGCGGATCGAATTGCAGCTTGGCGTGTCCCGCAACCGGGTGCAGGTCCAGGTCAGCGATTCCGGCACGGGCATCCCGGAGGAACTGCGCGCGGGGCTGTTCACGCGCGCGTCGGCGCTGAACAGGGGGCCTGGCGACGCTGGCGGGCTGGGCCTGGTGATCGTGCAGCGCATCCTGCAACTGCATCAGAGCGAGATCCGGCTGGTCGACGGGGCGGCCGGCGGCGCGGTGTTCCAGTTCGACCTGGCGGCGGGAAACCCGGCCTAGGGCATGTCGTCCGGCACGCGCCGGACCACGCCGCGCACGGCGTCCACCGCCAGCATGTCCCCCGTGGCGACGCCTTCCAGAATTCCCTGCACGTTCACCACGGCCGGAACGCCGAATTCGCGCGCCACGATGGCGGCGTGCGACAGGTAGCCGCCGGCTTCCATCACCACCGCGCCCGCGCGCAGGAAAAGGGGCGTCCACGCAGGGTCGGACGACGCCGCGACCAGGATGCCACCGGCAGGCATGGCCAGGCCCTCTTCCGGCGTGCGGGCGACGAACGCGCGGCCGCGAGCGTGTCCGCCCGCCACCGGCGTGCCGCGCCACGAATCGCCGGGCGCTGCCCCGGCCGGGGGCGTTTGCGGCGCGCCTACTGGCACGCCAACCCGCACGCCAACCCGCACGCCAACCGCCGCGTCGCCGGTGGCGTATTCGGTGATGACATCGGGGTCCGGCAGCGCGGCCCAGGCCTGCAGTTGCTCGCGTCGTGCCGCCGCCCGCCGGCCCAGGGCGGCGGCGGATATCCGGCCGTCCGCCAGCGCGAAGATTTCGGCGGCGTTCAGATGGAAGATGTCGTCCGGGACGGCCAGCCCGTCCGGGCCGGCGGTGCGCCGGCCCAGTTCCCGCGCGATTCTGCGGGCCACGGCCAGATAGGCCACGAGCACGCTGCGCGCGGCCTCGCGCTGGTTGCCTTCCAGGCGGGACGCGGCCAGCAGTTTGGCGGCCAACGGCCGTTGCCAGAAGGGCAAGGCGCGGCGCACGCGCTGCCATGCCTGCCGCGCCGCGTCGGCCTGCCGTGCGCGCAGCGCGGCGGGGTCGGCGCCGATCAGGTTCAGCACGCTGTCCAGCAGGTAGCCCGGGGCCTCGCGCCAGCGCGGATTGCGTAGATACGTCTCGTAGACGGCGCGGTGGCCATAGCGGCGCAGAAAGTCCGCAAAGGCCGTCTTGAACGGGCTGCCGTCCGGGAGGGCAGCCAGCCACGCGGCGCTGTCGCGCCCAGGCGCACGCAGCCAGGCAAGCGCCGCGGCGTCGTCCGCGGCCAGTTGCGCCAGCCGCATGAGCGCGTAGCCCTGCTCGGCGGTCACGCTGGGATCGCCGCCCGCCATCAGGGCGGCGGTCAGCGCGTGGCCTTCGCCGGGGGCGGCGCGCTCCACCATTTCCAGCAGCTTGGATAGCGCGCCGCCGCCCGAACCCTGCAGGAAAAACAGCTCATCGGCGGCCAGCACGGTCTGGAACTGTTCGCGCAGTTGGGCGCCCAGGGCGGCGTTGGAAGCGGGCAGCGGCGCATCCAGCCATGCCTGCGCGCGCGCCATGAACCGGGGCAGGTCGGCAGCGGCCTGGCGGCGCAACGGGGCGGCCCGGCGCAGATAGCGCACGAGGCGCAGACCATGGCGCAGGCGCTGCGCAGCGGTCAGGGGCGGCACGCGGATCTCGGGCTGCGGGCCGCCCAGCAAGGCATTCATGTCGCGCGGCTTGACCCCGAGCGCGTCGTAGCCCACCCATTGGATGACCGACGCGTTCAGGTAGGCGCGGCCCTGGAACAGTGCCGCGAGCCGCACGCCGGGCAGCGTGCCGTAGCCGCTCAATTCAAAACCGCAGGTGAGCATGCGCTGCGCCATGACGCGGCCCGCGTCCCATTCCAGGGCCGACATGGCCTGCGGCAGCACCTCGCGGGTGTTGCCGCGCGACCAGTAATCGGGCTGGTTTTGCAGCGCGGGATAGGTGCGGCGGGCGGAGGCGGTGACCGGCCGGGCCTGGACGATCCAGAACCGCTCGCCGTCCCAGGCCCACTCGATGTCGTAGCCCCCGCCGCCGTAGTCCAGCGCGCGGGCGGCGTCGCGGGCGATGTCGCCCAGGGCCTCGGCCTGCGCGTCCGTCAGCACGGCCCGCGCGGCGACCGCGTCGGGCGTGGCGGCCAGGCGGGTGCCCGCGCCGCGCGGGACAGGCTGCGTCGCGTGGCGCTTGGCGCCGATGCGCCGGGCCACCAGCGGCCAGGCCTGGCGCAGGGTGTGTTCACGCAGGCGGTACTCGTCGCCCTCGGCCTGGCCGTTCACGAGGGATTCGCCCAAGCCCCAGTTGGCGTGGATGATCATCTCGTCGTGGCGGCCGGTGGCGGGATCGATGGTGAAGATGATGCCCGAGGCCGCCGCCTCGATCATCGGCATCACCACCACGGCCATGCCATCCGCGTCGCTGTCGGTCAGGCCGAGGCGCTGGCGGTAGGCCTGGGCCTGGGGCGTCCACCGCGAATCCCAGATGCGCCGCAGCGCCTCCTGCGCCGCGTCCGGTCCGCGCACATTCAGGCACGAGAGATGGATGCCGGCGAACGACGCGCCCGCGGAATCCTCCTGTGGCGCCGACGAGCGCAACGCCAGCGGACGGTCCAGCCAGCCGCGGGCGTGCAAGGCCTCCAGCAAAACCTGCGCGACGCCGGGCGGCAGGTCCTGGCCGGGCCGATGCGCGTGGCTGGCCTGCGCCGCCAGCACGAAGCCGTCGGGCACAGGCACGCCGAATTGGGCCATGCGGCCCAACTGCCATCCTTTGCCGCCCGCCGCTTGCGGGCCGGCGTGGGCCGCCGCCGCCCAGTCCAGCACCAGGGCGGTCATGCCGCGCGCCGGTCGACGCCGTCCATGAAAAGGGCGATCGCGGCGTCGAACTCCGTCTTGAGCGACGCGCCGGGCTGGTCCAGCCAGCGCAGCAGGGCGCCCAGGTAGAGAAACTGCAGGTGGTGAGCCAGCAGATCCGCGGCCAGGTCGGACCGCGCCTGGCCCGCAGCCTGCGCGTCCTGGATCAAGGCGGCGAAGACGGCCTGCATGCCGCTGCGGGGGGAGCGCGCGTCGCCGCGTCCGCCCGGCTGCACCGTGGCAAGGCGGTAGCGCAGATAGGGGCCCAGGTAGGCGCGATGCGATTCGGACCAGTGCGCCGAGGCATGCAGCAGGCGCGTGAGCCGCGCGGCAAGCGTGGGGAGCGCTTTCAATGCGGGCCCCAGGCCGGCCAGCGACGCCGCCAGTTCGCCGTGGAAGCGGTGCGCCAGCAGGGCTTCCTTGACGGGGAAATGGTTGTAGAGGGTGCCCTTGGACACGTCCGCCTGCGCCGCAATCTGTTCCATCGTCACCGCGTCGTAGCCCAGCGTTTCGAACAGGCGCCACGCGGTCTGGGTCAGATGAGACAGGGTCTGCTGGCGCTTGCGCTCGCGGCGGCTGGTGTCGGCGGCGTCGGCGTCGGGAAAAACAGGGATGGCGTCGGGCATGGCGGATCCAATGATTAGACGGCGTAGAAAATTATACGTCGTCCAATAATTGACGAGGTGCCCGCCGGCGGTGGGCCGTCGCACCGGGTGGTAACGGGCGGCCCCCGCAGGCGCCGCTTCACGCGGCCGCCGCCACCGCCTGCGGCTTCACCCGCACGGCCCGCAGCACGCCCACCACCAGGCAAGCAATGCCCACCAGCGTCAGCGGCGCCGGCATGCTCCCGCGCAGGATGAACGCATAGGCCAGCGCCGCCAGGGTTTCGAACACGATGAGCTGGCCGGCCAGCGCCGTGGGCAGCCGCTGGCTGGCTTCGTTCCAGCACAGGGTGCCCAGCCAGGACGCGAACAGGCCGATGGCGATCATCAACCCCAGAAACACGTCGGGGCGAGGTCCCAGCGGCATGTCGAACCCGCTGCCGGCGGCCGCCATGCCGATCCACAGCAGGCCGTAGCCCGCCAGCGCCAGCGGCAGCGTGGCCACGCCCTGCGCGGTGGCCCAGGTGCGCGGACTGCGGCCGGGATGGTTGCGCAGCCAGTCGGCATTGCGCAGCGGATACCACGTCCAGCACGCCACCGCGCCCAGCGCGAGCAAGGCGCCGATCGCGTGGCGCGACATGTCGGCATCCGCCTCCTGGCGCAGCGCCTGCAACTCCACCTGGTTGACGCAGGCGATGCCGAGCGCGATGAGGCCCAGCGACGGGGCCAGCCGCCGCCACGGCAACCGGCCGTCGCGGCGCGCATTGCGCAGGTTGGCGCTGATGGCGATGACCACGGGCAGGGTGCCGATGATCATGGTCGGCACCGGTCCGCCGGCGCGCTGGATGGCGCTGGCCAGGCACAGGTAATACAGCAGGTTGCCGATGGCGGCGAGCTTGAGCGCCTCGATCCAGTCCGCGCGCGTCAAGAGGCGCAGGTTGCGGCGGTCCAGCCAGGCGAGCGGCAGGGCGATGAGGCCGAACGCGAGGTAGCGCGCCACGGATTGCAGCGCGGCCGGATACTCCGGCAGCAGCAGCGGACCGATGAACACCAGCCCCCACATCAGGCCGGCGGCCAGGGCGTAAAGGGTTCCAGCCCACATACATCGCACTCCAGGTCTTGAATGCCGCCAGTCTAGCCAGGAGCGCGGGGCCGAATCTTGTACCAGATTGCGACGCCGGCGGCGGCGAGGCGCGCACCGGCAGGCACGTGCCCATTACCCGCGCACCTTTTACCCGCGCACCTGTTTCTGATAGCGCGACGGCGTGACGCCATAGCGGCGCGAAAACGCGCGCGTGAGATGCGCCTGGTCGGTCAGCCCGGCCGCCAGCGCCACCTGGGCCGGCGCCACGCCTGCCGCCAGCAGGCGCTTGGCCTCGTACAGCCGCAGCGCCATCAGCATCTGCTGCGGCGTGGCGTGGTGATGCGCCTGGAAGCTGCGCAGGAAATGGAAGGGGCTCAGCCCGGCCACCGCGGCCAGTTCGTCCAGCGTCAGGCGGCGCGACAGGTTCGCGTGCAGGTAGTCGATGACCGGTGCGAAGCGGGGCGCGCCTTCGGCCGCGGCGGGACGCGGCACGCCAGCGTGGCGGCGGAATTCGCCCAGCAGCGCGAACAGCGCGCTGTCGAAGGCCAGCGGCTCGGATGCGTGCCACAGCGTATCGAGCAGCGCGGTGACGCGCTGCGCGCCGGCGGCATCGCGGCCCACGGCGGCGCCGAACCACCAGCCGGTCTCCCCGGTCACCCGCGCGGCGACGTCCGGATCGATGTAGGCCATGCGGTAGCGCCAGCCGCCTTCGGTTTCGGCGCGTCCGGTGTGCAATTCGTCGGGGTTCATCGTCACCAGCGAGCCGGGGGGCGCCAGGTGGTCGGCGCCGCGGTAGCGGAAGCGTTCGACGCCGGATTCGATGGCGCCCAGTCCGAACGCCTCATGGGTATGCGGTTCGAAGGCGTGGCGGACGATGTGGGCGCGGTACAGCTCCACCCCGGGCTGGTGGGCCGCGCGGCGAAACTGCGCGCGGTCACCGGGATGGTCGAACGCCGCCGGCACGCCCGTGAGGGGCGGCGCGGCGGGATCAGGCGTGGCGGCGGCGCGTGGCATGCCTGGGATTTAAGCACGCCGCGTCCGGCCCCTCATTCGTCCGGAGTCGGGTCGGGTTCCCGGGACATGTCGCGGGCCCGCGCCAGCAGCAGTTCGCGCTCGCGGGCGTTGCGCGTCATGCCGGCCGCGCGCTCGAATTCGTCGCGGGCTTCGGCCTTGCGGCCCAGCCGGGCCAGCAGGTCGGCGCGCACGCTGGGCAGCCAGTGATAGTTGGCGAGTGACGGGTCCGCCGCCAGCGCGTCGGCCAGATCCAGTCCGGCCTGCGGGCCGTATGCCATGCCGACGGCGACGGCGCGGTTCAGCGCCACCACCGGCGACGGCGCGGCCTGGGCGAGCGCATCGTACAGGGCCACGATGCGCGGCCAGTCCGTTTCCGCGGGCGTGCGGGCGCGGGCGTGGCAGGCGGCCAGTTCGGCCTGCAGGGCATAGGGGCCGCGCGCGCCGCCCAGCGCCTCGACGCGCGCCAGCGCCGCCAGCCCGCGCCGGATCAGCAGCGGATCCCAGCGCCGGCGGTCCTGGTCCATCAGCAGCACCGGCCGGCCCGCGGCATCGGTGCGCGCATGCAGGCGCGACGCCTGCAGCTCCATCAGCGCGACCAGCCCGTGCACGTCGGCCTCGTCGGGCGTCAGCTCTGCCAGGATGCGGCCCAGGCGCAGCGCTTCGTCGCACAGGCCGGGGCGCATCCAGTCCTCGCCCGACGTTGCCGAATAGCCTTCGTTGAAGATCAGGTAGATGACCTCCAGCACCGAGGCCAGGCGGGGCGCCCGGTCCGCGGCCTTGGGCACCTCGAAGGGCACATTGGCCGCGGACAGCGTGCGCTTGGCCCGCACGATGCGCTGGGCGATGGTCGATTCCGACGCCAGGAAAGCGCGCGCGATCTCGGCCGTGGTCAGCCCGCCCAGCAGCCGCAGCGTCAGCGCCACGCGGGCCTCCGTGGACAGCAGCGGGTGGCAGGCGGTGAAGACCAGCCGCAGCAGGTCGTCGCCGATGTCGTCCTGACGCGCCGCATCCAGCGCGTCGACGAAATCGGGCTCCACGTCGGCCTGCAAGGCCTCCAGTTCGTGGCCGATCTGCGCGTGCTTGCGGGCGTGCAGCGCATCCAGCCGCAGGCGGTCGCGCGCGCGGTTCTTCGCGGTGGTCATCAGCCATGCTCCGGGATTGTCCGGCACGCCCGTCTGCGGCCAGCGTTCCAGCGCCGCGACCAGGGCGTCCTGCGCCAGTTCTTCGGCCAGTCCCACGTCGCGCACGAGGCGCGCAACGCCCGCGATGACGCTGGCGGCCTCGATCCGCCAGACCGCCTCGATGGCGCGATGCGTGGCCGCCTGCGTCATGCGCCAGCCGCTTCGCCCGGGACCATGTACGCCAGTTCCCAGATGTGCCCGTCCAGGTCCTCGAAGCCGTGCGCGTACATGAAGCCGTGGTCCTGCGGCGCGCGCGGCGCCGTGCCGCCCGCCGCCACCGCGCGCGCGACCAGGTCGTCGACCTCGGCCCGGCTCTCGCAGGACAGGCAGACCAGCACTTCCGTGCTTTGGGTGGCATCGGCCACCGGCTTGCCGGTGAAGCCCTGGAAGAAATCCTTCACCAGCAGCATGACGTAGAGGTTGTCGCCGACGACCATGCAGGCGCCCTGGTCGTTGGTGAAATCGGGATTGAAGTCGTAGCCCAGTTTCCGGAAGAATGCCTGGGACTTCTGCATGTCGGCGATGGGAAGGTTGACGAAAATCTGCTTGTGCATGGCGTGTCTCGCTTTGTGTGGGGGGGGCGTTCGGGTCTGGCTCTGCGTTGCGCGGGGGATGGCGGCTTCAGTGGCTGGGCGAGGGCATCTGGCGGAAGCGCTCGACCTGCGGGCTGGGCTCGAAATCCTCCAGCTCGAACACCTGGCGCACCTCGATCTCGCATGCCTGGCCGGGGAAGGGCGACGGAAAGCGCATCGCCCATTGCATCGCCTCTTCGCGCGAGCGCACCTGGATCATGGTGTAGCCGGCGATCAGTTCCTTGGTCTCGGCGAATGGCCCGTCGATAAGCCGGCGTTCGCCGCCGCCGTCATAGCGCACGCGCCAGCCCTTGGACGTGGGCTGCAGTCCATTGGCGTCCAGCAGCACGCCGGCCTTGACCAGGGCTTCGTGGTAGGTCGCCATCGCGGCGAGCAGGCTGTCGTCCGGCATCTTGCCGGCTTCGCTGTCGGGCGTGGCCCGAACGAGGATCATGAATCGCATCGGTGTGATCTCCTGGATCGATGGGCAAGTCCCGGAAGGGGGACTTGTATTGCATCGACGAACGGCGCGGCTGCGGATCGACAAGGTTTTTGTGACCCCAGGGTAAACACTAGGTCAAACGGGGGCGCTTCGCAGTTGGTTACGAAGATCCAGCCCTTGTTGCAGGCACCTTCCCTACACTCGCAAGCTTTCCAAACGCCTGAAGCCACGATATGAAAGTCCTGTGCAGCCTTGCCCTTGTTGCCTCCTTGTTGTCCGGCTGTGCCGTGTATACGCCGCAAGGGTCTGTCGTCGTCGACCCGCATGATGGCGGCGGCCGCGGGGGCTTCTGTCCGCCCGGACAGGCCAAGAAGGGCAATTGCTGAAGCAGCCGCGTGTCCGCGTGGTGACGCCGGGCTGGCATCGCGCCACAGCCACTACAGGAAGCAGGGCCCCAGCTCCCTGACCTCGACCGTGGCCCATTGCGCCGCCGGGCATTCGGCGGCCAGGGCCAGCGCCTCTTCGCGCGAGTCGCAGGTCAGGAGGAAGAATCCGCCAATCATCTCCTTGGCCTCGGCATAGGGGCCGTCCACGATCTGCCGTTCTCCGTCGCGCACGCGCAGGCGCGCGCCTTCGGCCTCGGATTTCAGGGATTCGGCGCGGGCGAGCAGGCCGCGCGATTGCAGGGATTCGGCGTAACGCAGCATCTGCGCATAGGCCTCGCGGCCTTCTTCGGGCGTGCGCTGGGCGCGCTGGCCCACCGGTTCTACGATCAGAAGCAGGTAAGACATGGGGACTCCCGGGGCGGACTGCGGACGCCGCGAGCGGCGGGTCCGCTAGGTTAACGCCGATCCCCGCGTGCGCGCCACGGCGCCGAGGCGCAGCGGCGTCATTCTTCCTGGAAGATCGATTCGATCGCGGTGTCGAACACGCGGGCGATGGCGAACGCGAGCGGCAGGCTCGGATCGTAGCGGCCCGTTTCGATGGCATTGACCGTCTGGCGCGACACGTCCAGACGCTCGGCCAGCGCGGCCTGGCTCCAGCCGCGTTCGGCGCGCAATTCGCGGATGCGGTTTTTCATCGATGGCGCAGCGTTTGGACGAGGGTCGTGCATGCCCAGACCCCGCCCATCAGCGGCCAGACCACGAACATGCTCAGCTTCGGAAAGCCCGCGATTTCCAGGAAGCCATAGGTGAACGTGACGCCGGCCGTGACCGCGGCGGCGATGGCCAGATGTTCCAGCGTGGTCTTGCGAATGAACTCGTCCGAACTGCGGACCGCGCGCACGACGGCGCGCAACGCCAGCAAGAAGGCGAGCATGGGCGTGAGCAGCACGGCGGTGCGCAAGGCGCCTGCCGGCATGTCCAGGCTGAGGCGCAGGGCGCCCACCAGCAGCACGATGTAGAGGGCGAACGCGATGCCCAGTTCCTTGAAATAGCGGCGCTTTGCCTGGTTTTGACTCATGGGAATGCCTGTGTGGATGTAAAGCGTGCTTGATATTCTGGCGGGGCGGTTGGGGTGTGTCAAGGGTCCTTTACATCTTCGGGTGTGCGCTTCAGCCAGTCTTTGCACGCAGGACGCAGGACGCAGGACGCAGGACGCGGGGCGCGGGGCGCAGGCCATGCACAGGCCCGCCGCCCAATCGAACGGCAATAAAAAACCGGCTTGCGCCGGTTTCCGAAGGGGATCGCGATCAGGACCGGGCCGGCGCCTTGGCGGCGGTCTCGGCGGCTTTGGCCGCCGCGTCGGGGCGCGACGCCGGCTTGCCGGCATCGGTCGCCTGCGGGGTGGCGGCCGCTTTGGTGGCCTGCTGCGGCGTGATGTCCATGATCAGTTCGACGCGACGGTTGGCGGCGCGCCCGGCAGCCGTGTCGTTCGACTCGATGGGGCGCGTTTCCGCATAGCCCACCGCGCGCAGGCGCTGCGGGTCCACGCCGTCGCGCACCAGTTCCCGCAGCACGCTGGTCGCGCGGCTGCTGGACAGCTCCCAGTTGGAGGCGAACTGTTTGGTCAGGATGGGCACCGGATCGCTGTGGCCTTCGACCGACACCTGGTACGCATTTTTGTTCAGGATGCCCGCCAGGCGCTTGATCACGTCCAGGCCTGCGTTGCTGAGCGTGGCCTGGCCCGAGGCGAACAGCAGCTCGTTGCTGATGCGAAAGCTCACCGACTGTTCATTGACGATCACATCCACCGAATTGCCCAGGTCCGCCAGGCCCAGCGACTCCTTGGACGGGGCGGTCAGCGGCTTGGCGGCCTCGGCCACCACGACCTCGTCGTCGGCCGCGGGGGGCGCGGACGACGCGACGACCGGAGCGGGGGGAGCAGGTAGTTCCTTCCAGCTGGCGGGGATGGCCACGCTGTCGAACTCGGAATACTCGCCGTCGTAGGCGGGCAGTCCGGCCGCGGCCAGGGTGCCGACGACTTCCACCGCTTGATCGGACTTGCCGTAGCCGCCGCCGTGTAGCGCAATGGCCAACATGACGACGAGCATGGCGAGCAGCAGCGTGATGAGATCCAGATAGCTCAGCAGCCAGTTTTCAGAATCCTGTTCGACGGATTCCTCGACGTGCCAGCGCGCGTAGCGGTCCTGGCGGTCGCTTTCGCTGGGCCGCCAGCCGCTATTGGCGGCCGCCTTCTGTGCGCGTAGCTGCGCCTGGCGGGCCTGCTCGATCCGCTGGGCGAGGGAAGGGGAAATCAGGCTCATTGACGCGCGGCTGCCGGGCGGACGAGGGTGGCGGGAGCGCCGGCGGCATTGCCTGCCGCGGCGGCGGGCGCCGGCTTGCCCTGGCCTTCCGGCTTGGCCTTGGGCCGGGCGTCGGCGCCGCCATCGTAGATTTCGTCTTCGACGTGCATCACGAAGGAATTCAGGGTCTCGCGCACCATGGCCGGGCCGCGCTTCTCGCACATCATCGAGATGCCCTGCAGCACCATGTTCATGGACTCCACGCGGCGCGCCGTGCGGCGTTCCAGCTTCAGTGCGATCGGCTTGCAGACCAGGTTGGCGAGCAGGATGCCGTAAAACGTGGTCATCAGGCCGATGGCCAGCTGCTGGCCGATGGTCTGCATGCTGCCATCGCCCAGCACGGCCATCAGGTTGATCAGGCCGACCAGCGTGCCCAGCATCCCGAAGGCCGGCGCAAACGTGGCCATGACGCGGAACATCTGGGCTTCGGCCTGCTCGCGGGCGCGCAGGCGGGCCACGCGCCACTTCAACAGCTCGATGATCTGCTCTTCGGGCGTGTTGTCGATGATGAGCTGCACGCCCGTGCGCAGGAACGGATTCGAGACTTTCTTGAGCTCGTGCTCAACCTTGTGGACGTCGGTGTTCATCCAGAGCTGGGCCATCCCGACCAGTTCTTCGATGTCGCGCTGCTGGTCGTGCTGGTCATTGCGGAACACGGTGCGCACCAGCTTGAAGACGCGCACGACTTCCTGCAGCGGATACGCGATGAACAGCGCCGCGCAGGTGCCGCCCAGCACGATCGCCAGGCCCGGCAGATTGAAGTACAGGCTGGAGTCGTTGGCGGACAGCGCCACGACGATGACCAGGGTGAGCAGGCCGACAACGGCGCCGATGACGGTAGACGGATTCATGGATGTTGCCCGATGACAAGGCATCCCACGCGCGGAATGCCGGATTTTCGGGAATTCTAGCCAGCGCGGGCCCAGGTCAATCGGCCGGAAAGCGGGGCGAAATAGGCGATAAGCGCCGGGTTGACCGGCCAGGCGGCCGGCCGAGACGCCCGTCTTAATCGGGGACGAACTCGGCTTCGGGGGAGCCGGCCTGGCGCGCCATCCATTCGTCGCGGGTGATCTCCCAGATCTCGCAGGCATGGCGGCCGCTGACCAGGCCGCGTTCCTCGGTGGCCACGCAGCGCATGCCGCTGCTTTCCGATATCCGGCGCGAGGCCGTGTTGGCGATGGCCTTGGGCGCGCGCAGCACGGGCTTGCCCAGCACGCCGAACCAGTAGGCCGTGGCGGCGGCGCAGGCTTCGGTCATGTAGCCCAGGCCCTGCTGGGCCGGATCCAGCCAGAACCCCCGGTTGTTGCCGGGGTCGTCGTTCATCAGGCTGATGACGCCGATCAGCTGGTCCGGCTGCGCGCGCGTGCGGATCGACCAATGCCACTGCGTCCCGCGGCGCACGGCGGGCAGGGCGGCCTGCTCGATGTACTGGCGCGCCCCATCGTCGGGGTACGGCCAGGGCACCTGGTCGGCCAGGAATCGCACGACGTCCCATTGGGCAAAGATGCGCTGGATGGCGTCCGCGTCCGCCAGGCACAGGGGCCGCAGCAGCAGTCGAGCGGTGGTCAGTTCAGGAGGCGGAGCGGCGTCGGGCATGGCGGTAGCGGACTGGGAGGCCGGAGAGGTCAATCGGAAATGTATATCATGGGCGGATTGTGGCGGCGTATCGCCTGGCTTGGCCCAGGCTTGGCGTGGGCGGCCGCGGAATTGGAGAGAACATGAACAACCCCAACGAAAACGTCAGCATGGCGCTTTTCTGCGACTTCGAGAACGTGGCGCTGGGCGTGCGCGACACCAAATACCAGAAGTTCGACATCCGGCCGGTGCTCGAGCGCCTGCTGCTCAAGGGCAGCATCGTCGTCAAGAAGGCCTACTGCGACTGGGAGCGCTACAAGGAATTCAAGGCGCCCATGCACGAGGCCAACTTCGAGCTCATCGAAATTCCGCATGTGCGGCAGTCGGGAAAGAACTCGGCCGACATCCGGCTGGTCGTGGATGCGCTGGACTTCTGCTACACCAAATCCCACGTCAACACCTTCGTGATCATCAGTGGCGATTCCGATTTTTCGCCGCTCGTGTCCAAGCTGCGCGAGAACGACAAGAAGGTCATCGGCGTGGGCGTCAAGCAGTCCACCTCGGACCTGCTCATCGCCAACTGCGATGAATTCATCTTTTATGACGACCTGGCGCGCGAAGGCCAGCGCACCGCCGACGCACGGCGAGACACCCGCGGCGCCAGCGTCCAGCGCCGCTCGCCGGACGAGGAACGCCGCCGCAAGGAAGAGCAGGAAGCCCGCAAGACCCGCGCCGTCGAGATGGTCGTCGAGACGTTCGAGGCCCTGGTGGCCGAACGCGGCGACAGCGGCAAGATCTGGGCCTCGGCCCTGAAAGACGCCCTCAAGCGCCGCAAGCCGGATTTCAACGAGTCCTACTACGGGTTCCGCGCGTTCGGCAACCTGCTGGAAGAGGCGCAGTCGCGCGGCTTCCTGGAGGTCGGCCGCGAGGAAAAGTCCGGCACCTATGTCTACCGCGACAGCACGGGCGGCGAGCGCGTCGCGGGCGGCGATGCGCCGGCCGAATCCGCGCCGGAAGGCGTGGCCGACCACGCGGACGCGCAGGCCGGCGGCGGCAGGAATTCGCGCAAATCCCGCGGCGGCCGCAAGTCGGCGGGCGGGCGGACGGCGGGCCAACAGGGCGGCGCGGACCGGGACGATGGCGCTTCGCCGTCCGCGGATCATGCCGGCGAGCCGGACGCCTGGAAACAACCCGATGCGCCCCGCCAGACCGAAGGCGGCACGGTCGTCGACGCGCCCGCGCTTGCGGGGCAGATGGCGGGCGCCGATCAACCGGAGGATGCCGGCCAGGCCCGCAGTCACGATCAGGACGAAGGACGTCCGCCCCGCAATGCGCGGCAGGCGGACCGGCGTTCGCGCGGCGCCAGGCCGGCAGGCGGTGCGCGGCGGGCGCGGGACGAGGCGCAGGCCGACGCACCCAGCCAGCCGGACGCGGCGCCCGCGGGCGACCGTGTGCCGTCCGACGCACCCCAGGCCCCGGCGGTCCCCGCGCCGTCCTTCGGCCGGCCCCCGCAACCCCTGCCGCAATCGGCGCTCGTGCCCATGCCGCCGCCAGTCGTGAACGTGGGCGAATGGACCTTCGTCACGCCGCCTGTCCAGGCCGAACGCGAACGCCCGGCGAAGGCGGCCGATCCGATCACCGGCCCCGCAGCCAGCCCGGCCGCCGAACCCGCACCCGCCGCCAAGCGAGGACGCGGTGCGCGCAAGACCGCCGCGAAGGCCGAAGACGGCGCGCAGAGCGAGGCCAAGCCTGCCGCAGGGAAATCCGCGCCCGCGAGGTCCGCGGCCGAGCCGGCGGCAGAGGCCGCGACGCCCGCCAAGCCGGCGCGCAAGACGGCCCGCAAGACCGCGCCGCGCGCCGCCAAGAAGGCGGCCCAGGAGGGTTGAGCGCGCTCGGGCGGGGTGCCAGTGCTTAATCCGCCTGGCGGTCCGCCCGTGGCCTGAACCGGCCCGGCGTGGCGCCCAGTTCCCGCTTGAACATGGCGATGAACGCGCTGACGTTGTCATAACCCAGCTCCAGCGCCACCGTGGTCACCGCAGCCCCCGCCGCCAGCATTTCCTGGGCGCGCATCAGGCGCGCGCGCTGCCGCCATGCGCCCACCGGCAATCCCGTCTCGGCAAGAAAACGGCGCGCCAGCGTGCGCGGGGCCATGCCGACGGCGGCCGCCCATGCCTGCAGCGGCCGCGTGTCCGCGGGGTGGTCCGACAACGCCAGCGCCAACTGCTGCAAGCGCGCATCGCGCGGCAGCACGAGCGCGACCCCGGCGTGCGGCAGGCTACGGATCTCGTCTCGAATCACCTCGACGATACGCCGGCGCGCCGGATCGGCGGTGTCGGCGTCTTCTCCCCAGCTTGCCGCGCGTTCGATCGCGGCCAACAGCAAAGACGAGGCCTGCAATACGCACGGCCGTTGCGGCAGGCCTGCGCAGGCCGCGGGGCTGAGATAGGCGCTGTAGCCGGCGTAGGGACCGTGCGAGCGCAGCCCATGCGGGTGACCGGGAGGAATCCAGACGGCATGCTGCGACGGGACGACCCACTGCTGGTCTGCCGCGTAGACGGTCAGCAGGCCTTGCCACGCGCCCAGCAATTGACCCCGCGCGTGCTCGTGCATGGCCGTGTGCCGAAGCGCACCGTCCTGCCGGGCGACGGCGATGAGCCGCGGGCCCCCACGCGCGCGGGCGCGCTCGGGAGCCAGCAGCGGCGCGCCCGGGGCGCAGGAAGAAGCGGGCGCCGGACCGGGGCGGACGCCGGTGCGCGAAGCGGGTGGCTGAAACGCGGTATTCATTGGCCAGACTGACGCAGTTATGCCGAAAGATAGGGCTTATCGTAGCGCCTGTACCCAACCCTCAGGAGTCAATCATGAAAGCCCAGGATGTGCTGCCGGACGGCAAGGACCAAGGCATCTTCCATGGGGTGGCGGTGCGCAAAGGCACGGTCGGCGCGTTTCTGGCCAATGCCCGCGTGTGCGTCGATCCGGCGGCGCCGCCCGAGGCCGTCGCCGACGCGCGGCGGGACATCCAGGACGCGATGCCCGCCCTGCGGGCGCTGGGCCTGTTCGACATACTCCAGGTGCGCGATCCGGCGCTTCGGGACTGGATGCAGGCGTTGCCGGGCAACTAGCGGACCGGTTCCGCGGGCAAGGGGCATGCCCGCATTCGTGTTCTATGATTCGAGCCTCGGACGCCGGTCTGTACGTTCGGCCCCGGATTCCCGGCCCGAGCAGCCCAAATCCACCGTCCGCCTCCACCGACTCCCCATTTCCCGGTCCTGCATGCATTACGTTCTGGTCAGCTCCTGCCTGTTGGGCAATCCCGTGCGCTACGACGGCCGCAGCGTGCAGCAAGGCGATGCCGTGCTGGACCGGTGGCTGCAGGAAGGCCGGGTCGTCGCCGTCTGTCCCGAGGTGGCGGGCGGCATGCCGATCCCCCGGCCGCCCGCCGAGATCGAGCCGGGCAAGGACGCGGCCGCGGTGCTGGCCGGCCGGGCGCGCGTCGTGGCGGTGACGGGCGACGACGTCACGCAGGCGTTCGTGCGCGGCGCCCACGAGGCGCTCGCGGCGGCGCAGGCGCGCGGCATCCGCATCGCCGTGCTGAAAGAAGGCAGCCCGTCCTGCGGCAGCGGCTATGTGTACGACGGCCATTTCGCCGGCCGCCGCCAGCCCGGCGTGGGGGTGACCGCTGAATTGCTGCGCCGCGCGGGCCTGCAGGTCTTCAGCGAAAAGCAATGGGGCGAAGCCGCCGCCTGTCTCGCGGCGCTGGAGGCGGGCGATGCTGAGTGAGGCCGGTGACTGGCTGGTCCTGCTGGGCGTGGCCGCATGCGCCTATGCGGCATGGAAAAGCGCGGCGCGCGCCGGCCGCAGCCGTGCGATTGCGCGCGTGGCGGCGCTTTTTTGCCTGGCCTTGTCCGCATTCTTCTTCTACGCCTGGTACGCGCAGTACCTGAAATGGGACTTCAACGAACTGGGCCGCTACTACGATCCGGTCGACCAGGTGGTCTATACGGACGCAGGGTTCGTCTGGGTGTTGCCGGCCGCCGCGCTGTTGATCCTGGGCCTCTTGTACGCCCGGCGCGGCTGGCGGCGCTGATCGCGCGGTGCGTCAGTTGGCGCGATACCCGCGGCTGGTCATGCAGGAATCCAACGCTCGGTTGTAGGTGTCCACCATGATCTGGGTGGTCCAGGCGTTGATGGTGGCCGGATCGTACCCGCTCTGGTTCATGGCCCAGCGCCGGCAGTCGGTCGTGGCGTTCGCCTGGGCGGTATTGACCGCGGGGGCCGGTTCATACTGCACCGGCGCGTATTGCGGCACGGGCGTCGAATAGGCAACGGGGGGCGTTTCATACACCGGCGCCGCTTCATAAACCGGGGCGCCATACGCCGGCGCCGCATAGAGGGGAGGGCTCGTGTACCCCACGCCGGACGAATACACCCCGGTCTGCACGTAGGAAGGCCCCGAATTGGCCGCCAGCAGCAGCCCGACCGTCGCCAGCGCAAATGCGCCGCCGATCCACCAGCCGTCCGAACTGCTGCCGCCGCCACCGTGATGGTGGTGATAGCCGCCGCCATGGCCGCCGCCCCAATATCCGCCACGCCCGCCAGCCACCGCCGGCGCGCTGGCCACCGCCAGCGCCAATGCCGCCATGGCCACCCGGCCTGAAAACCGCTTCATGATCTTGCTCCTCGGCCGCCCGGAGCCGGCACCGTGCACGGCGCGGACGACAGCCTTACTTTACTGCTCCGTCGCCGCAATAAGTTGTCGCAAGCGATACGGGGATTTCAAGTGATTTCAGGCGCGTGACCGAGGCCGGGAACGGGTTGCTCGCAGTGGCCGACGCGTGGCCAAACCGTCCTGCCGCGTGTGGCGTAAAGGGGGGATAGGTAGTACTTTCTCGCGATGAACACGGCACTACCCATTTCGGCATCGCAAGACAAGCGTCTCACCAAGGGTGAGCGTACGCGGCTGCTGCTATTGGCCGTCGCCGCGGCAGAGTTCGCCGAGCGGGGATTCCAGTACACCCGGGTCAGCGACATCGTCGCCCGCGCCGGCGTGACCCAGCCCGTGTTCTACCAATACTTCGCCAGCAAACAGGCGGCCTACGACGAACTGGTGGGCCTGTTCGCCCAGCGCCTGCGTCACGCGATCAGCCAGGCGCGGCTGCCTGGCGACCTGCACGGCGCCGAACTGGCCGCCCGAATCCGCCAGGGCGTGGGCAGCCTGCTCGCCATCTTGCAGGAAGATCCCAACCTCACCCGCATCGGCTTCTTCCAGGCCGACGCCGCCGAGGCGCTCAAGGACGAACTGGTCGCCATGATCGCCGACAACGTGCGCGCCGAGCAGCAGGCCGGCCTGTTCCGCCCCGAAATATCGCCCGAGTGGTTCGGCCAGTCCCTCATGGGCATCATCGAACGCTTCACCCGCCAATCCCCCGACGCCGCCCGCCAGCAGGCGCTGGCGGAATTCATCACGGATCTGCTGCTGGATGGGATGCGCAGGCGGCCAGGATAGGGCCGTTTCGCGTGTCAGCTTGCGATGGCGCGTGTTTTTGCGCTGCAGGAATGGAGCGACGACGCGTGACGGTGACTCAGTTGGCGGCGCCGACGTCACGCCAGATCCCGCGAACCCGGCGCCCCAGCCCATGCTCCCCCTCGCACCACACCGCCCGCGCCCTCGGGGACAGACCCATGGGCTTTATCATGTGCCCTGTGCCCAAGCACGCGACCTTGTTCGCGTGCCCGCTTTATTGCCTGACATTCATGCCCTGATCGCAGAGGAGATTCATTAGTGGTTCGATCCTCAACGACAGCATCCCTATCCCTTCCCACCCGCCATCACGCCGCCATTTCCTGGCGGCGCAGACGGGAGAGGCCCTGGCTGGCGGTCCTGCTGCTGGGGGCGATGCTGAGTTGCCTGTCGTTGCTCTGGCACGCACCCGCCAAGGCCGCGCTTCCGCTGCTGTCACAGACCCAGACACAGGAACCCGCGGCCGCGTCTCCGGCGCTGACGCCCGCCGCGCTGGCCGACCTGCTGGACAATCCCGAGGCTCGCCAGGCCCTGATCGACCAGTTGCGTGCGCAGGCGGCCGGGGACAAGCCGGCGGCTGGCGGAACGGCGCCGGTGCGGACCGCGTCATCGCAGGCGCCGCCTGCCGAGCCGGCCGAACCCACGCTGCTTGAGCGCATGACCGACGGCGTGCAACGCTTCCTGACCGGCGTGGCCGCCGACATGGGGCAGGGCGTCGACGACATGCGCGCGCTGGCCTCGGGCCGCAGCCTGCGCCTGGACAGCGGCACCGCGGGCGCCGCGCTGCTGCCGCTGGCATTGGCCGCCGTGGTCACGCTCGTCGCGTTCCTCCTGCTGCGCATGATCGCCATGCGCATCTACACCCGGATCGACCATTGGGTGGCCGAGCTGGGCTGCGGCGCGGCGGCGTCACCCGCACGGGGCGCGCCCGCGTCCATGCGCGTGCTGGCCCGCCGGGCGGGCGCGATCGTGGGGGCGCTGGCGATCGACGTGGTTGTCGTGATGCTGGCCGTCATGGCGGGCGGCGCCGCGGCGCTGTGGGGCACGCCCGGGCGCGGCGCGCTGGATGCGCTGGCGGCCGTGTTCCTGCAGGCGTTCGTGGCGGTGGAGATCGTCAAGGTGCTGATCCGCACGGTGTTCGCCGTCCGCCATCCGCACCTGCGGCTGCTGCCCATGTCGGATGAACTGGCCAGGTACTGGTGCGGCTGGCTGTTGCGCATTGCGGCGATGGCCGGCTACGGCACGCTGCTGGTCGGTCCCGTGATGGCGGCGACGCTATCGCCGGCGCTGGGGCGGCTGGCGACCATGCTCATCATGCTGGCGGTGTACATCTATGCCGTGCGCGTCATCTGGCAGAACCGCCGGGCCGTGCGCGAGCGCCTGGACCGGCGCGCCGCGGGGGCGGCCACGTTCATGGGATCGAGGCTGCGTTTCCTGTCGCGCGTCTGGCACGTGTTGGGGATCGGCTATTTCACGATCCTGCTGGTGGTCAGCCAGGTCGATCCGACCAACGCGCTGCCGTTCATGGCCCGCGCCACGGCGCAGACCCTGCTGGTCATCGGCGTGGGCAGCCTGCTGATCCTGCTGCTCAATACCGTGCTGGCCAAGCCCATCCGACTGTCGGACGACCTGCGGCGGCGCCTGCCGCTGCTGGAGGCGCGCGTCAACGCCTACGTGCCGGCCACGCTGAAAGGGGTCGGCTGGATCATCCGCATCGTCATCGTGCTGCTGATCCTGGATGCGTGGCAGGCCTTCGACCTGTCGCGCTGGCTGGCCTCGGACGCCGGGGCCGCCGCGATCAAGGTGGTGCTGAACATCGTCATCGTGCTGCTGATCGCCACGCTGGCCTGGACCGTCATCGCCAGCATCATCGAGCATCGCCTGAGCCAGAGCGAAGAGCGCGGCATGCCCAGCGCGCGCGAACGCACGCTGCTGGCGCTGTTCCGCAACGCGGCGCTGATCGTCATCGTGACGATGACGTTGATGGTGCTGCTGTCGCAGATCGGCATCGACGTCGGTCCGCTGATCGCCGGCGCCGGCGTGGTCGGCCTGGCCATCGGGTTTGGTGCGCAGAAGCTGGTGCAGGACATCATCACCGGCGTTTTCATCCAGCTTGAGAACGGGATGAACGAGAACGACGTGGTGCAGGTGGCGGGCGTGTTCGGCACCGTCGAGAAGATGACCATCCGCTCTGTCGGCATCCGCACGCTGGATGGCGGTTATCACCTCGTGCCGTTCTCGTCGGTGGATGTGGTGGCCAACCATATGCGCGACTTCTCTTACCACCTGGGCGAATACACCATTGCGCACCGCGAAAGCATCGACGACGCGATCGAGCATCTGCGCGCGGCCTTTGCCGAGCTGATGACGGATTCGGTGCTGGGACCGGAGATCCTGGAAGAGATGACGGTGGCCGGCGTCACGGCGGTCAACGACAAGGGCGTGACGATACGCATCCTGATCAAGACCACGCCCGGCATGCAGTGGGCGGTGCAGCGCGGCTACAACCGGCTGCTCAAGAAGCATTTCGACGCCGCCGGCATCGAGCTGCCGTACCCGCACACGGTGGTTTACTTCGGGCAGGACAAGCGCGGTTACGCGCCGCCTGCCAACGTGGCCTTGCAGACTGAACGCGCGGACGAGGGCGACGACGCCCGCGCCGCGGGCCATACGCGCCGCCGGCTCAAGCCGGAGGCGGCCGGCGAGGATTCGGCCGAGGTGCTGGGCAATGAGCTGGAGGCGCGGGAGGAGCCCGACGCGGCACCCGCCCGGACGTCGTGACGGTCTTCAGTCGATGACCTTGACGCCTGCGGCCCGCAGGCGTTTTTCGACGGCCTGGTATCCGGCCTGCGTCATGTCGGTCTTGCGGATGGCCTGGTCGCACGCCGCGCGGTCGTCGGGGCAGCCGGACTTTGCCGGCATGTCGCCCGCGACCACGAAGTAGTCGATGACGAACTGCGCGACGTGCTTGTTGGTGGGCTTGCCTTGCAGAAAGCCGGCGATGTCGGCGCGGAACGTCGCGACGGTCTTTTCAGCGACGGTCTTCCAGTCCTGGCATTGCGAGAACGTCACCACGCCCTCGGCCCACGCCAGCTTGCGGCACAGGAGCATCGCCTCGGCGGGCGCGACGCCCGCGGGCAGGGCGACGCGCACCGTGGCGCCGCTGGTGCCGGCGAAAGTGAGCACCCCGGCCTGCGCCGCGGCGGCATCGATCTTGGCCTTCAGCACGAAGGCTTCTTCGATCACGGCCGGCAATTGCTTTTTGGGGCCCGTCGCGTACATGTCGGAGACGACCTCGGCATCGACGCGGGCCAGGTCCATTTGGCGGCCCAGCAGGCGGCGCTCGGCCAGGAGCAAGCCATCGTGCTCTTCACGGATGGCGTATTCGAGCACGGCTTTTTCTTTGGCGCTGGGCGTGTAGGCGGCGTGGGCCAGCGAAGGCTGCAGGGCGCAGGCCGCGGCGGCGAGTGCGAGGGAAAGCGATTTCATGAAGGTTCGGCGGATGGTGAAAGGCCGCAAGCGTAACCGAGATTGCGCGACGTGATCACGGCTTGCCCGCGCGCATTGGTGCGCATCGCACAACATCGTGCTTCCGGCGCCGTGTCTACCGCGCGCACGGCCCCGGTCCTACGATGCCCTCACTGTCTCTTCCCTGCCTGAGGCCCCCATCAAGGATGCATGCGACCCCGGGGTGCCGCACGGCCTGTTCGCCCGCCATCAAGGAGCTTTCGCCATGTATTCCGCAGACACCCAGGATTCCATCACCCAGGAACCCATCGACCGGGTCCCGTCCCGCTACGCCGTGCAGATCGGCGACATCGACGCGCTGGTCGTCAGCGACGGCGTGCTGCCGCTGCCCACCTCAACCATGGCGACCAACGCCGATCCCGCTGACCTGGCCGTCTGGCTGGATCATATGTTCATGCCGCCGGACGCCTTCGACTGGCCGCTGAACGTGATGGTGGCGCGCAGCGGCGACCAGACCATTCTTATCGACGCGGGGCTGGGCGGCCAGTTCCCGGGCTTTCCGCGCGCGGGCATGTTCCCGCAACGGCTGGCCTCGGCCGGCATCCCGCTCGAAACCGTGACGGACGTGATCATTACGCACATGCACATGGATCACGTGGGCGGGCTGCTGGTCCCCGGCGTCAAGGAGCGCCTGCGCCCCGATGTGCGCATCCATGTGAATGCGACCGAGGTCGCGTTCTGGACCTCGCCGGACTTTTCTCAGACGGTCATGCCCAAGCCGGTGCCCGCGGTGCTGCGCTCGACCGCGACGAGCTTCTACGAGACGTACCGCGACCGGATCCGCGTCTTCGAGGACCGCCACGAAGTGGCCCCGGGCGTGACCGTGCGCCTGACCGGCGGGCACACGCCCGGCCACTGCGTGGTGGACCTGGTCTCGGGCGGCGAGCGCCTGACGTTTGCCGGCGACGCCGTGTTCCCCGTGGGCTTTGACCATCCCGAATGGCACAACGGCTTCGAGCACGACCCGGTGGAATCGGCCCGTGTGCGCTTTGCGCTCTTTAACGAACTGGCCGAAAACAAGGGCCTGCTCGTGGCGGCGCACCTGCCGTTCCCGTCCGTGGGACGGGTGGCGGTGGAAGGCGATGCGTTCCGCTGGGTTCCGGTCATCTGGGACTACTGATCGCGGGCGTATTCCCCGCGCCCAGATCCCAGTACAGCCCGGTCATCAGGCTGAGCGCCTGCCGCAGCAGTGCCGGCGGCAGGTGTTCGTTGGGCGCGTGCTGCGAGCAGCCGGGATAGGAGTGGGGCACCCAGATCGTGCGCAGGCCCAGCACGTCGGTGAAGATGTCGTTGGGCAGCGAGCCGCCCAGGTTGGGCAGCAGCGCGGCCTTCTGGCCCGACGTGCGTTCCAGCGATTCCACGGCCCAGCGCACCCAGGCGTCGTCGGGATCGATGCGCGTCGCGCGGAACATGGATTCGCGGGTCAGGGAGATCTTGACCATCGGAAAGCCGTGGCTGTCCAGGTGCCGGCGCAGGGCGGGGATGAGGTCGTCGGGGTCCACGCCCACCACGAAGCGCAACTGGCAGCGCGCCCAGGCGCGCGGCGGGATGGCATTGACGGGCGTGTCGGGGTTGCCGGTCTTGTAGGCCAGCACCTCGAACGAGCACCAGCCGAACACGCGCTCGGCGGGCGACAGGCCCGGTTCGCCCCAGTCGGGCTCGATGTCGGGGCCGTCCGCGCCGCCGTCGACTTCGCAGTCGGCGAGCGCGCGCCGCACGGCGGCCGGCAGCGCCTTGGGCACCCACTCGGGGATGAGGATCTTGCCGGTGGGCGAGGCGATGCTGGCGATCGCGTGGGCAAGCTGCAGGCCGGGGTTGGAAATCAGTCCGCCCCAGTTGCCGGAATGATGGCCGCCGGCGCGCGCCTCGATCGTGAGGTCGAAATTCAGGCTGCCGCGCGCGCCCAGGAAAATGGTGGGCCGATTGGCGCTCAGGCGCGGGCCGTCCGAGGCGATCAGCAGATCGGCCGCCAGCAGGTCCCGATGCTCGGCGCACAGTTCGCGCAGGCCCATGGAGCCGGTTTCCTCGCCCATCTCGATCAGGTACTTGGCGTTAAAGCCCAGCGCGCCGCGCGTTTCCAGCACCAGCCGCAGGGCCTCCATGTTGATGGTGTGCTGGCCCTTGTTGTCGGCGATGCCGCGGCCGTACCAGCGGCCTTCGGCCTCGGTCAGCGCCCACGGCGACAGGCCTTCCTTCCATTCGCGTTCCAGGCCCCGGATGACGTCGCCATGCCCGTAGCCCAGCACGGTGGGCAGGGCGGGATCCTCGATGCGCTCGGCATAGAGAAAGGGCGCCAGCGCCTTCGGATGCGTGAGGGTGCGGCAGGTAAAGCCCAGGGCCTCGAAGGCCGGGCGGATCTCGGACTCGAGGTAGTCCGCCAGCACGGCGGCGCGTTCCGGGTTCTGGCTTTCGGTGGGCAGCGCCAGCCGGCGCGCCAGCAATGCGCGGAAGGCGCCGGAATCAAAGCATTGTTCCGCCTGGGCGATGGCGTGTGCGCGGGTCATGGCTGGGTAACTCCCTGGGAAGTGGGGGTGACGGACGGATAGAGGTGGCAGGCGACGAGCGCGCCGTCGCGCTCGGCCAGCGCGGGGCGCTCGGTCTTGCATTGCGCCATGGCGTGCTGGCAGCGCGGATGGAAAGGGCAGCCGGAAGGCGGGTGCAGCGGATCGGGGAACGACAGGCCCAGGCCCATGTCGGGAATGCCCAGGCCGGGCTCGGGCGTCAGCACCGACGCCAGCAGCGCCTGCGTGTAGGGGTGGCGCGGGTCATGGAAGAGGCGGGCGGTGGGGGCCGATTCCACCACGCGGCCCAGGTACATCACGGCTACGTGGGTGGCGATGTGCTCGACCACCGCCAGGTTGTGGCTGATGAAGACATAGGTCAGGTTGAAGTCGCGCCGCAGATCCATCAGCAGGTTCATGATCTGCGCCTGCACCGACACGTCCAGCGCGGAGGTCGGCTCGTCGCAGATCACGATCTCGGGTTGCATCACCAGCGCGCGCGCGATCGCCACGCGCTGGCGCTGTCCGCCGGACAGTTGGCCCGGCGTGTTGTGGGCCAGCCGGGGCGGCAGGCCCACGCGCTCCAGCATGTCGATGGCCTTGTGCATCTTGGGATTGGGGATGCCATGCACCTCCAGCGGCAGGGACACGATGGAGGCGATGGAGCGGCGCGGGTTGAGCGACGAATACGGATCCTGGAAGATGGGCTGCACGCGCCGGGCCAGCGCGCGCCGGTCTATCTGGCGGATGTCCTGGCCTTCCAGGCGGATGGCGCCTTCGCTCGGTGGGGTCAGGCCCAGCAGCATGCGCGCCAGCGTGGACTTGCCGCAGCCGGACTCGCCCACGATGCCCAGCACCGCGCCGCGGTCCACGGCCAGGTCCACGCCATTGACCGCGTGCAGGGTGGCGCGCGGGCGGAACATCCCCGCGCGGACGGTGAATTGCCGGCTGACGGCGTCGGCTTGCAGCAGCGCGCTCATGCCGGCACTCCTTCGGCGCCCAGGATGCAGCGCCATTGCTGGCCAGTCGCCTGGCCGTGGACGGGAACCGCTTGCCTGCATTGCGGCTGGGCATGCGGGCAACGGTCGGCGAAGGCGCACCCGCGCAGCTCGCCCACCAGCGACGGCACGACGCCGGGAATGGTGCCCAGCGCCTGGCCGGGCGCCGTGCGACCGGGAACGGGAATACAGCCCAGGAGCCCCTGCGTGTAGGGGTGGTGCGGCGTGGCGAAGATGTCGGCCACGGGGCCTTCCTCGACGATCTGCCCCGCGTACATCACCGCCACCTGCCGCGCGATGCGCGCCACCACGCCCAGATCGTGCGTGATCAGCACCATCGCGATGCCCAGTTCGGCCTGCAGGTCGGCCAGCAGCCGCAGGATCTGCGCCTGGATGGTGACGTCCAGCGCGGTGCTGGGCTCGTCGGCGATCAGGAGCTCCGGACCGCACATCAGCGCCATCGCGATCATGACGCGCTGGCGCAGCCCGCCCGACAACTGGTGCGGATACTGCCCCAGGCGCTGGCCGGCCGACGCGATGCCGACCTTCTCCAGCAGCTCCACGGCCCGGTCGCGCGCCTGCTGGCTGCTCGCCTTGCGGTGGTGGATGTAGTGTTCGGTGAGCTGTTCGCCGATGGCGTAGGCGGGGTTGAGCGCCGTCATGGGCTCCTGGAAGATCATTGCCATCTTGCTGCCGCGCAGCGCGTTGATGCGCCGGCCGCGCGCCGTGGACAGGTCCTCGCCCAGCACCGCCAGCCGGCGCGTGCTGCGCCGGGCGGCCTTGGGCAAGAGGCCCATGATGGCCAGCGAGGTCATGGACTTGCCGCAGCCCGATTCCCCCACGAGGCACAGCGTTTCGCCGCGGCGGACCTGGAAGGACACGTCGCGCACCGCGTGCAGCGCGCCGCGCGGCGTGGCGATGTCGACCGTCAGGCCCTGGACGTCCAGGACGATATCCGTGCTGTTCATGCTCAGGCCCTCTCTTCAGGCGTCAGGAGTTGATGCAGGCCGTCGCCGGCCAGGTTGATCGCGAAGATCAGGAGCGCCAGGGCCGATCCCGGGATGGCGATCAGCCAGAACGAGAAGAACATGTAGGCCTTGGCTTCGGAGATCATCAGGCCCCAGGACGGCAGCGGCGGTTGCACGCCCAGGCCCAGGAACGACAGCGACGCCTCAAGCAGGATGGCGCTGGCCGCTTCCAGGGTGGCGATCACGATGAGCTGCGGCACCACGTTGGGCAGGACCTCGCCCCAGACGATGCGCCAGGTGCTGGCGCCCGCGGCCTGCGCCGCGGCCACGTATTCCAGCGAGCGCACCTGCTGCGTGGCGCTGCGCATCACCACGGCGTAGCGGTCCCATTTGAGCAGGCCCAGCACCAGGATCACCACCCACAGCGATCCGCCGACGATGGCCACGGTGGCCAGCGCCACCAGGATCACCGGCATGGACAGGCGCGTGGTGATGAGGAACGACACGGCCATGTCGACCTTGCCGCCGAAGTAGCCGGCGGCCATGCCCATCGCGGTGCCGATGAGCCCCGAGATGAGCGCCACGCTGATGCCGATCAGGAGCGAAATGCGCGCACCGTAGAAGAGCCGCGACATGTAGTCGCGCCCGAGCTGGTCGGTGCCCAGCGGGTGCAGCCAGGTGCCTTTTTCATACCAGACGGGCGGCGCGGTACGGTAGGCCAGGTCCTGGAAGTAGGGATCGTGCGGCGAGATCCATGGCGCCAGCAGCGCGATCAGCACGATGACGAGCAGGATGCCGCCGCCGGCCAAAAGCGCCTTGTTGCGGCGCAGCCGGCGCCAGCGCAGCGCGGAGGCGGACAGTTCCAGCGGCGCCGGGGCGGGCGCGCCGGGCGCGGAAGGAGTGAGGATAGGCGTGTTCATGTCAGGACACCCGGATGCGCGGATCGAGCCACGCGTTGGCCACGTCGCTGGCGAGCGTCAGCAACACGTACAGCACCGACAGCAGCAGCACGATGAGCTGCATGACCGGGTAGTCCTTGTACGTGATGCTCTGGTAGGCGAGGTACCCCAGGCCGTCCAGCGCGAAGATGGTCTCGATGACGACCGAGCCGCCCAGCAGGTAGCCCAGTTGCACCGCGGCCAGCGCCACGACCGGGACGATGGCATTGCGCAGGGCGTGCTTGAAGATGATCTTCCTGGCCGGCAGGCCCTTGGCCCGCGCGGTGCGGATGTAGTCGGCGCCCAGCACCTCGATCATCCCCGCGCGGATCAGGCGCATGAAGGCCGGCGCCACGTAGTAGCCCAGCGCGATCGCCGGCATGACGAAGTGCTGCCACGTGCCGCTGCCCGACACCGGCAGGATGCGCAGCGAAATGGAGAACAGCATGATCAGGATCAGCGCGAAGAAGAAATTCGGCAGCGCCTGGCCCAGCACGGCGATGGCCAGGCACAAGCGGTCGATCAGGCTGCCCTTGTACAGCGCGGCCAGCACGCCCAGCGGAATCGAGATCAGGAGCGCGAAGGCCAGCGCGGCCATGCCCAGCTTGAGCGTGGTGGCCAGCTTGGACAGGATCAGCGGTCCGGCCTCGGTCTTGAAGTACACCGAGGTGCCGAAGTCGCCCTGCAGGATGTGCCAGAGCCAGTCGGCGTACTGGACGATGATGGGCCGGTCCAGCCCGTAGGTCTTGCGGATCAAGTCGATGTCGGCCTGCCGCGCGCCTTCGCCGGCCAGGGCCAGCGCCGGATCGCCCGACAGGTGCAGCAGCAGGAACGCCAGGACGGACACGGTCAGCGCCACCAGGGCCGCCAGGCCCAGGCGCCTCAGCGTGAAATAAAGCATAGGACTACCTCTCTGTTCAGCAGCGCCGGGCAGGCATGGGGCCGGCCCGGCGCGGACCGCGCCTTACTTCCAGCTCATGTCCCAGAAGCGCACCAGCTCATCCGAGTAGGGCTTGAAGTTCACGTCCTTGGTGGCGACGTAGTAGGCGGGCAGCGTCCACAGCGGCACCGCGTAGGCCTTTTCCGCGATGATGTCCAGCGCCTCTTTGTAGGCTGCCTTGCGCGGCGCGAGATCGATCGTGTGGTCGCCCTTGTTGAGCAGGTCGCGCACCTTGGGATCGCGGGTGATGTCGTCGTTGCCGAAGGCGAAGTACACCGGCGTGGACGCGGACACGTCGTTGACCAGGTTCGAGCCCCAGGTCTGGTGCGTGAGCGACGCCTTGTTGGCGCGGATCATGTCGCGCATGGCGGCGTACTGCAGGAAGTTCAGCTTGGCCCGGATGCCGACGGCCTGCAGGTAATTGATGATGGCCTCGGTCTGGTTGCGCTCGCGGTAGGCCACGATGTCGATGTCAAAGCCATTGGGATAGCCCGCCTCGGCCAGCAGCTTCTTGGCCTGCGCCGGATCGTACTTGTAGGTCGGCGCGCCTTCCTGCGTGCAGCCGACCTGCGAGGGCGTGCAGATGGTATTGATGAGCCCGCCGCCTTCGCCCACGATGTTCTTGAGCATGGATTCGCGGTCGATCGCGTGGATGATGGCGCGGCGCACGCGCTCGTCCTTGAGCTGCGGCGCGGGCGTGCCCTCCAGGATGTTCATCTGCATGAACACGATGCGCATGGTGTTGCCCGTGACCATCTGCAGGTTGGGCATGCCGCCCAGCTGTTCGGCCTGGTCCTTGGGCACGCTCATGATCAGGTCTTCGCCGCCCGAGATCACTTCCGCCATCTGCGTCTGGCGGTCGGGGATGAAGCGGATGACCACCTTGCCGATCTTGGGCTGCGCCTTGGGCGAGTCCTTGAAATAGTCGGCATTGCGTTCCAGGGTGATGGACTTGCCGGGCTGGTAGTCCACCACCTTGTAGGGACCCGATCCGACCGGCTTGGCGTTCATGCCCTTGGGGCCGACTTCCTGGTAGTACTTGGCGGGATGGATGGCGGCCGTGGTGGACAGGTATTCCTTGGCGCCGGGGAAGGGCTGCTTGGTGGTCAGGCGCACCGTGTATTTGTCGATCTTCTCGACCTTGTCGATCCACGACACGTTCTGCTGCGTGACCGCCTTGTTCTTGGGGTCGGCCACGAAGTTCAGCGTGTACACGACCGAGTCGGCGTCGAACTCCTCGCCGTTGTGGAATTTGACGCCTTGGCGCAGCTCGAATTCCATGGTCTTGTCGTCGATCTGCTTCCAGCTCTTGGCAAGCTGGCCCTTGTACTCATTGGTGACGGGATCGCGGTAGAGCAGGGTGTCCCACACGTTGGCCGCGATGATGACGCCGATGCGCACGTTGTTGAAGTAGGGATCGACGCTTTCCGGCGCCTGGTCGTAGGCCATGCGCAAGGTGTCGTCTTTCTTGCCGGCAAGCGCCGGCTGGGTGGCCAGGGCGGCGCAGGCAAGCAGGGCGGCGGCCAGGGACTTGAGCGCAGGGATGCGGCGGGAGGACAGCGCGGGTGCAGCGGGGGTGAAGCGATAAGGTGTGAAGCGACAATCAGCCATGGTGAAGGCTCCTCTTGAAGACACTACATGTGTTGCGTATCTATCGTCTCGCTCCGGCTTTTGAGCGCCGCCTCGCATTTGCGCTGCAGGTGCTGCCGCATGATGGCTGCCAGCCGGTCCGCGTCACGCGCGGCCAGGGCCTCTGCCATTTCTATGTGTTCGCGCATCGCCAGATCCCATTTCTGGCGGTTTTCATTCGACACGAAGCGCAGGTTCTGAATTCGTGCGTTCTGCGCGTCGTAAAGCTGTTTCAGCAGGCTGTTGTGGGCAGCCAGGCTGATGCGTTCGTGGATTTCCCGGTTGATCCGGAAGTACGTCGGCAGATCGTGGCGGGCATGGCTGGCCATCATTTCGAAGGTCAGCGCGCGGATCTCCGCGATCTCCACGACCGAGGCGCGTTCGCAGGCCAGCCGGCAAGACATGGCTTCCAGGCCGCCGATGACTTCGAAGATCTCGCGGATGTTGGCCAGCGACAGCGCCACCACCTGCGCGCCGCGGTTGGGTTCGATCTGCACCAGGCCTTCGGCGGCCAGCAGGCGGAACGCCTCGCGCAGCGGCGTGCGCGACACGCCGAGCAGGTCGCACAGCGCGCGTTCGTTAAGCCGTGTGCCTGGCGGGAACTCGCCCTGGATGATGCGTTCGCGCAGCGCGCCCGCCGCCGTGCCCGCCAGGGTGCGGCCGTCGCCGGCGGCACGGGCCGCCGGTTGCGGCGCGGGATCGGGCGAGGCATCGGCCATCGCGTGATCCGGCAACAGGCTAGGATCGCTGCGCATTGGTATACAAAAATTCCCCTTGTTTTCGCAGACTATAAACCCGACTTCGTCTTCCCTCTGATGGGTGCATACCCTAGGTTATGCGGGCAAAAACAATGGGATAGAGTGGCGCATGCCGCATATCCGCCTGCCGGCAGCGCGCGGTTCGCCTGCCGCGTCACACTGGCTGGTATACAAAACATCCATTTTGGGGCCACGCATGCTCACGCTGAACACCCATCCGTCTGGCCGGCATTTCCTGCAGATTCCCGGACCCACCAACGTGCCGGACCGGGTGCTGCGCGCCATCGACCAGCCCACCATCGATCACCGCGGACCCGAGTTCGGGGCATTGGGGCGGGCGGTGCTGGCGGGCATCAGGCAAGTCTTCCAGACCGACGGCCCCGTCGTCATCTTTCCGGCCTCGGGCACCGGGGCGTGGGAGGCGGCGCTGGTCAATACGCTGTCGCCCGGCGATCGCGTGCTGATGGTCGAGACCGGCCATTTCGCCAGCCTGTGGCGCAAGCTTGCCGGGCGCCTGGGCCTGGACGTCGACAACATCGAAGGCGACTGGCGCCATCCGGTGGACCCGGACGCCATCCGCGCCCGCCTGGCCGACGACGCCCAGCACCGCATCAAGGCAGTCTGCGTGGTGCACAACGAGACGTCCACCGGTGTCACCAGCGACATCGCCGCGGTGCGCGCCGCCATGGACCAGACCGGGCACCCGGCGCTGCTGATGGTGGACACGATTTCGTCGCTGGGCTCCATCGACTACCGCCACGACGAATGGGGCGTGGACGTCACGGTGGCGGGCTCGCAGAAGGGGCTGATGCTGCCGCCCGGCCTGTCGTTCAACGCGGTGGGGCCGCGCGCGCTGGCGGCGGCCGAGACCGCCCGTTTGCCGCGGTCCTACTGGGATTGGCGCGAGATGCTGGGACCCAACGAGAAGGGCTATTTCCCCTACACGCCGTCGACCAACCTGCTGTATGGCCTGCACGAAGCGCTGGCGATGCTGCACGCCGAAGGCCTGCCGAGCGTGTTCGCCCGCCACGAGCGCCACGCCCGCGCCACGCGGCTGGCGGTGGCGGCCTGGGGGCTGGAGCTGCTGAGCCTGGACCCGGCCGCGCACAGTCCGGCGCTGACCGCCGTGCTGATGCCCGAGGGCCATGGCGCGGACGCGCTGCGCAAGGTGATCCTGGACCGCTACGACATGTCGCTGGGGCAGGGGCTGGGCAAACTCTCCGACCGCATCTTCCGCATTGGCCACCTGGGCCATTTCAACGATCTGACGCTGTGCGGCACGCTGGCCGGGGTGGAGATGGGGCTGGCCGCGGCCGGCGTCCCGCACCGCCCGGGCGGGCTGCAGGCGGCCATGGAATTCTTGTCCCGCGCGCCGGAACGCGCGGCGGGCTGAACCAATCACTACGAGGGAACCGATGAATACGCTCATGCAGCAGGCGATCCAGTTCGCCAATGACCACGAATCGCCCTGGGACCGCAGCGTCAAGGGCAATTTCGGCGTGCACCTGAATGATCCGCCGCCCTGGAACCGCCTGCTCGGCCCCATCCATGACCGCGGGCCGGTGTCCGGCGTGGTCGTGGTGGACGGCAAGACGGTGGCCGCCTGGGGCGAGCCCGACCGCGCCGACCTGACCTTCAGCGTCGCCAAGCTGTACCTGGCCATCCTGGCGGGCGTGGCCCATGACCGCGGCCTGCTGCCCGACGTGGACGAACCCGTGGGCAAGCGCGTGCCGGGCATCGGCTTTGACGAAGGCCGCAACGCGTCCATCACCTGGCGTCACCTGTTGCAGCAGACCAGCGAGTGGGAAGGCGAACGCTTCGGCGTGTCGGACCAGGCGGACCGCTACCGCGCCGTCACCTTCGGCGTGCCGCCCGACGGCAAGAAGGGCGATGCGCGCCCGTTGCAGACGCCCGGCACGTACTGGGAATACAACGACGTGCGCATCAACCAGCTGTCGTATGCGCTGCTGCACCTGTTCAGGAAGCCGCTGCCGGAGGTCTTCCGCGAGGCGGTCACGCGCCCCATCGGCTGCAGCGAAGACTGGCAGTGGGTGGGCTACGACAACGCCTGGGTCGAGATCGACGGCCAGCGCATGCCGTCCGTGCCGGGCGGGTCGCACTGGGGCGGCGGCATGTCCATCAGCGCCAACGACCAGGCGCTGATCGGCCAGATGCTGCTGAACGACGGCCAGGCCAATGGGCAGCAGATCCTGTCGCGCGAATGGCTGCAGGCCATGCGCACGCCGTGCGACATCGCGCCGTACTACGGCTACCTGATCTGGCTGAACCACGAGGGCAAGGTGTTTCCCAGCGTGCCGTCGTCCAGCTTCTTCGGGGTCGGCGCGGGCAGTTCCTTCACGTGGGTGGAGCCGGAGCGCAAGATGGTGGTGATCGTGCGCTGGCTCAACTCGGCGCATGCGGATGCGCTCTTCGGCAAGATCCTTGCCGCGGTGGATGCTGGCGCGGGGGTCTGACACCTCGCAAAGCCCGGCGCGCCGCGCGGGTTTTGCGGCGTGTCAGGATTTTTCGGGCAAGATGTGGCGTTCGGCCGCGCTGCGGCGCGGCCACGCCTGACCTCTTCATCCGATCAAGGAACACGCCATGAATTACCGCCGACTGGGAACCAGCAATCTCCGGGTATCGCCGCTCTGCCTGGGCACCATGATGTTCGGAGAGCAGACGCCCGATGACGAGGCCGCGCGCATCGTCGCGTCGGCGCGCGACCATGGGCTCAATTTCATCGACACGGCCGATGTCTACAACGAGGGCCGTTCGGAAGAGGTGGTTGGCAAGCTGCTCAAGGGCCAGCGCCACGACTGGGTGCTGGCCAGCAAGATCGGCAATCCCGTCGGCAAGGGGCCGAACCTGGCGCATTACTCGCGCCAGTGGCTGATCCGCGGGGTGGAGCAGAGCCTGTCGCGCATGGGCACGGATTTCATGGACATCCTGTACCTGCACCGCGACTACCACGAGGAAAACCTCGAAGAGGCGCTGTGGGCGCTGGGCGACCTGATCCGCGCGGGCAAGCTGCGCAGCTTCGGCCTGTCGAACTTCCGGGGCTGGCGCATCGCCGAAGTGATGCGCCTGTGCGAAAAACTCGGCGTGCCGCAGCCGGTGGTGTGCCAGCCTTACTACAACATGCTGAACCGCGGACCGGAGGTCGAGATCCTGCCGGCCTGCAAGCATTACGGGCTGGGCGTGGTGCCGTACAGCCCGATCGCGCGCGGCGTGCTCACGGGCAAGTACCTGCCGGGCCAGGCCCCCGCGGCGGATACGCGCGCCGGGCGCGGCGACCGCCGCATCCTGGCCACCGAATTCCGCGAGGAGTCGCTGCAGATCGCGCAAAAGCTCGTCCAGCACAGTGCCGCGCGCGGCGTGCAGCCGGGGCATTTCGCCACCGCCTGGGTGCTGGCCAATCCCGTCGTCACGGCCGTCATCGCCGGCCCGCGCACGCTGGCGCAGATGGACGACTACTACGCGGCGCTGGACGTGACGATCACGCCCGAGGACGAGACCGTGGTGAACGACTGGGTGACGCCGGGCCACGCGTCCGCGCACGGCTACAACGATCCGAACTATCCGTTTTATGGGCGTCCGGTGACGGCTGTGTAGCGGTCAACCCCGCGATCAGCCCCGCGCCGCCGAGGGCTCGGCGGCGATGCCGTGCAGCATCATCTGTTCGGCGACCTGGGCGATCCCCATGCGGGCGATGCGCCCGCGCCGCTCGGCGTCCACCATGCTGGTGATGACGGCAATCAAAAGTTCGCTGAGCGCGGCGGCGGTCATGTCCACGCGGAAGACGCCTTCGCGCTGGCCTCGCAGGAAAAACGCGTCCAGCGTTTCCTGATACCCGGACCAGCTGTTCATGATGTCCGGCTCCAGTTCGGTGTCGGGCTTCCAGTTGTAGATCAGGAACGCGGTCAGCTCCTTGTGCGCCAGATGCTGTTCGATCAGGCTGCGCAGCGCCGCGCGCGGCGGGGCGGTCTCCAGATGCGAATCCGCCAGCGCCTGCTTCATGACGTGCGCGCAGTGCGTCATGAGCCGCAACACCAATTGGTCCCGTGTCTTGCAGAACCGGTACAAGGTCGCCTTGCTGACGCCGACCGCCTTGGCCAGTTCCTGCAGCGTCGCGCGCGGCTGGTCCACCATGGCAAGCGCCAGCGCGACGAGCAGCCGTTCGTGGCCGGCTTCTTCAGACATTGCTTCCTCCCCGTTTGTGCTTATCCCTTGGGCCGGTATTGGATCATGGTCGATTCACTTTGTACAAACTTTGGTCATTTGATCAAGTAAAGACTTGTTATTGGTCAAAATAAGTCTACATAGCCGCAAATGAATCATTATTGATTCAAATCATCCTTTAAGGTAGCATCGGCGTCTCTTTGAATTCAAGACGCGGTGCGCGGGGGATGTGAATGATGTGGAACAAGGCATGGCGACTGCCCCTGGCGGCGTTGGCGGCGGCAACCTTTCTGGCCGCGTGCGGCGGGAAGGAGGGCGGCGAGCCGCAGGCGGCCGGACCGCGTCCGGTGAAGGCGCTGGCGGTGCAGCCCCAGCGTTACGCACTGACCAGCGAACTGCCCGGCCGGGTCGAGCCCATGCGCGTGGCCGAAGTCCGCGCCCGCGTGGCCGGCATCGTACTCAGCCGGGATTTCGAGCAAGGCGCCGACGTGAAGGCGGGCGACGTGCTGTTCCGCATCGACCCGGCGCCGTTCAAGGCCGCGTTGTCGCGCGCGCAGGGCGAGCTGGCCAAGGCCGAGGCCGCCGTGTCCGACGCGCAGGCCGTCGTCAGGCGCTACGCGCCGCTGGTCAAGATCGAAGCCGTCAGCCAGCAGGACTTCGATACCGCCAACACCACGCTCAAGAGCGCGCTGGCGGCCCGCCGCTCGGCCCAGGCCGACGTCGAGACCGCGCGGCTGAACCTGGACTACGCCACCGTGAAGGCGCCCATCTCGGGCCGCATCGGGCGCGCGCAGGTGACCGAGGGCGCGCTCGTGGGCCAGAACGAAGCCACCGTGATGGCGACGATCCAGCAGCTCGATCCGGTCTACGTGGACTTCAACCAGCCCGTGGCCGACATGCTGCGCATGCGCGCCGCCATGCAGGACGGCCGCCTGGGCGCGGGCGAGGGCGCCAGCATCTCCATCACCATCGACGGCACCGACCAGCAGCGCGAAGGCCGTCTGCTGTTCTCGGACATCGCCGTGGACCGCGGCACGGGCCAGGTCGCGTTGCGGGGCGAGTTCGCCAATCCCGACGTGTTGCTGTTGCCCGGCATGTACGTGCGCGTGCGCACGCAGCAGGGCGTGGACCCCGAAGCGATCCTGGTGCCCCAGCGCGCCGTCACGCGCAGCACCGATGGCAAGCCGCAGGTGCTGGTGGTGGGGGCGGATGACGTCGTGGAGAGCCGCGCGGTGCAGACCGGCACGATGCGCGGCGGCGATTGGCACATCACCGAGGGACTGGCGCCGGGCGACCGCGTCATCGTCGGGGGCGCGAGCGGCGCCGTCCCCGGCCAGAAGGTCAGCGTGACGCCCGTGAACCCGGCAAAGCTGGCCGCCGCCCGCGATGCCGCAGTGCCTGCCGCGCAATGAGCGGGCTGTGTGATCGGCCTCTGTTTGATCGGCTATTTGATCGGCCTGTGTAAGCAGCCTGTGATGCATCGCGCGCAAACCCGAAGGTAGAACATGTCCAAGTTTTTCATTGGCCGCCCCAATTTCGCCTGGGTGGTGGCCATTTTCATTTCGCTCGCCGGCCTGCTGGCGATTCCGTCGCTGCCGGTGTCGCAGTTTCCGGTGGTGGCCCCGCCGCAGGTGACCATCGCGGCCACCTATCCCGGCGCGTCCGCGACCGTGCTGGTCGATTCGGTGACCAGCGTCATCGAAGAGGAGCTGAACGGCGCGAAGAACATGCTGTACTACGAGTCGTCCAGCAGTTCCAGCGGCAGCGCGGAAATCACCGTCACGTTCGAGCCAGGCACCGATCCGGACCTGGCGCAGGTGGACGTGCAGAATCGCATCAAGAAGGCCGAGGCGCGCCTGCCCACGGCCGTGACGCAGCAGGGCCTGCAGGTCGAGCAGGCCAGTTCCAACTTCCTGATGATCTATGCCCTGACGTACAAGGGCGATGACGCGAACAAGGACGTGGTGGGGCTGTCCGACTACGCCGCGCGCCACATCAACAACGAGATCCGCCGCGTCGACGGCGTGGGCAAGGTGCAGTTCTTCGGGGCCGAAGCCGCCATGCGCGTCTGGATCGACCCGCAGAAGCTGCTGGGCCTGGGCCTGTCCGTGGCGGACGTCAACGCGGCCATCGCCGCGCAGAACGTGCAGGTGCCGGCCGGCAGCTTCGGCAGCCGTCCCGGCGCGCCCGAACAGGAGCTGACCGCGACCCTGGCCGTCAAGGGCACGCTGGACAATCCCGAGGAGTTCGGCCGCATCGTGCTGCGCGCGAATCCGGACGGCTCGTCCGTGCGGCTGGCAGACGTGGCGCGGCTGGAAGTCGGCCGGCAGAGCTATGACTTCGAAACGCGCCTGAACGGCAGGAAGTCGGTCGGCGCGGCGGTCCAGCTTGCGCCGGGCGCCAACGCCATCGACACCGTCAAGGCGGTGAAGGCCCGGTTGCAGGAACTGTCGGCTTCGTTCCCCGAGGACGTGGCCTATTCGGTGCCGTTCGACACCTCCAAGTTCGTCAGCGTGGCGATCACGAAGGTGGTGCACACGCTGCTGGAAGCGATGGTGCTGGTGTTCCTGGTGATGTTCCTGTTCCTGCAGAACTTCCGCTACACGCTGATCCCGACCATCGTGGTGCCGGTGTGCCTGCTGGGCACGTTTGCGGTGATGTCGGTGCTGGGCTTCTCGGTGAACATGATGACGATGTTCGGCATGGTGCTGGCCATCGGCATCCTGGTGGACGACGCCATCGTGGTGGTCGAGAACGTGGAGCGGATCATGGCCGAGGAGGGGCTGTCGCCCCGCGAGGCCACGGTCAAGGCCATGGAGCAGGTGTCCGGCGCCATCGTCGGCATCACGCTGGTGCTGTCGGCGGTATTCCTGCCGCTGGCGTTCATGAGCGGGTCGGTCGGCGTCATCTACCAGCAGTTCTCGCTGTCGCTGGCGGTGTCGATCCTGTTCTCGGGGTTCCTGGCGCTGACGTTCACGCCCGCGCTGTGCGCCACGTTCCTCAAGCCTATCCCGAAGGGCCATCACGAGGAAAAGAAGGGGTTCTTCGGCGGGTTCAACCGCGTCTTCAACCGCCTGACGGGCCGCTTCGAGGCGCTGAACTCGCGGCTGGTGCGCCGCACCGGCCGCTACATGGTCATCTACGTCGCCATTGTCGCGGTGCTGGCCGTGCTGTACGTGCGCGTGCCGGAATCCTTCGTGCCGCCGGAAGACCAGGGGTATGTCATCGTCGACGTGCAGTTGCCGCCGGGCGCGACCCACATGCGCACCGACAAGGTGGTGGCGGACGTGGAGCAGCACCTGTTGTCGCTGGACGCCATGGGCGACGCCTTCACCGTGATGGGATTCAGCTTTTCGGGCACCGGCCAGAACGCGGGCATCGCGTTCCCGACGCTCAAGGACTGGTCCGAGCGCGGCGAGGGCCAATCGGCCACCGACGTGGCCGACAGCGTGAACGCGCGCTTCGCGGCGATCGACGACGGCGCGGTCATGGCCGTCAATCCGCCGCCCATCGACGGGCTGGGCAATTCGGGCGGCTTCGCGCTGCGGCTGCAGGACCGCGGCGGCCTGGGTCGCGCGGCGCTGACCGACGCCCGCAACCAGTTGCTGGCGCAGGCCAACAGTTCGCCCGTGATCGCCTACGCCATGATGGAAGGCCTGGCGGATGCGCCGCAACTGCGGCTGGACATCGACCGCGAAAAGGCCGAGGCGCTGGGCGTGGGGTTCGACGTGATCAGCACGGCGATCTCGTCCGCTTACGGGTCGGCCACGATCAATGACTTCGCCAATGCCGGCCGCCTGCAGCGCGTGGTGGTGCAGGCCGACGTGCGCGACCGCATGACGCCCGAAAGCATCCTGCAGCTGAACGTGCCGAACAAGACGGGCGGGATGGTGCCGCTCAGCGCGTTCGTCAAGACGGACTGGGAGACCGGGCCGGTGCAGATCTCGCGCTACAACGGCTATCCGGCCTTCAAGATCGCGGGCGACGCGATGCCGGGCAGCAGCACCGGCGAGGCGATGGCCGAAATCGAGCGCATCGTGGCCGGACTGCCCGAGGGCATCGGCTACGAGTGGACGGGCCTGTCGTACCAGGAGAAGTTCGCCGGTTCGCAGGCGCCCATGCTGTTCGCGCTGGCGTTCCTGGTGGTGTTTTTGCTGATGGTTGCGCTGTACGAAAGCTGGGCGATTCCGGCTTCCGTGATGCTGATCGTGCCCATCGGCGCCCTGGGCTCGGTGCTGGCGGTGACCTTGCTGGGCATGTCGAATGACGTGTACTTCAAGGTGGGCCTCATCACCATCATCGGCCTGGCGGCCAAGAACGCCATCCTGATCGTGGAGTTTGCCAAGAGCCTGCGCGAACAGGGCCACACGCTGGCCGACGCCGCCATCCAGGCCGCCAAGCTGCGCTTTCGGCCCATCGTGATGACGTCGCTGGCGTTCATCCTGGGCGTGGTGCCGCTGGCGCTGGCCACCGGCGCGGGCGCGGCCAGCCAGCGCGCGCTGGGCGTGGGCGTGATCGGCGGGATGCTGACCGCCACGCTGCTGGGCGTGATCTTCGTCCCCATCTTCTTCGTGTGGGTGCTGTCGCTGGTGCAGCGCTGGCGGGGCAAGTCCTCGCCGGCATCCGCCGCCGCGCCGCGCACGGTGCAGGAGTAATCCATGATGCAGACCTTCTTTCCCTTGCGGATTTCCGCGCTGGTCCTTGCCGCGGCGCTGGCCGGTTGTTCGATGGCCCCGGTCTACGAACGCCCGGCCTCGCCGGTAAGCGAGCACTGGGGCAACGCCACGTCCGGCCCCGGGCCCTCGGCCGCGGCGACGCTCGGCTGGCAGTCCTTTGTCACCGACGAGGCCTTGCGCAAGCTGGTGGAACTGGCGCTGGAGAACAACCGCGACCTGCGCCAGTCGCTGCTCAATATCGAAGCGGCCCGCGCGCAGTACCAGATCACGCGCGCGGACCGGCTGCCGACCCTGGACGCGCAGGGCACGGGCACGCGCCAGCGCGTGCCGGGCGACCTGAACACCACCGGCACGTCCGGCGTGCAAAGCAGTTACCAGGCCGGCGTGGGCCTCACGGCGTTCGAGATCGACCTGTTCGGGCGGGTGCGCAGCCTGTCCGATGCGGCCCTGCAGGAGTTCCTGGCGACCGAGGCCACCGCGCGCAGCGCGCAGATCAGCCTGGTGGCCGAGGTGATCCAGGCCTACGTGGCCCGCGACAGCGCGCAGCGGCGCCTGGACGTCACGCGCCAGACGCTCGCCAGCCGCGAGGCGTCGCTGGAACTGATCGTCAAGCGCCGCCAGGCGGGCACGGCCACCGCCCTGGACTACCAGGAGGCGCTGGGCCTGACCGAACAGTCGCGCGCCGAACTGGAACGCATGGACCGCGAGGTCCGGCAGGCCGGCAACGCGCTGGGCCTGCTGGTGGGCGTGCGCGACCTGTCTCCCTATCTGCCCGCGCGCACGGCGGATGCGCCCATGCTGGTGCAGGAGATCGCGGCGGGTGCGCCGTCGGACCTGCTGGAGAACCGGCCGGACATCCTGGCCGCCGAGCGTCAGTTGCAGGCGCGCAATGCCAGCATCGGCGCGGCGCGGGCGGCGTTCTTTCCCAGCATTTCGCTGACCGGCCTGTTCGGCAGTTCCAGCGCGGACCTGTCGGGCCTGTTCGACTCGGGCCAGCGCGCCTGGTCGTTCACGCCGCAGATCACGCTGCCGATCTTTGCCGGCGGGCGCAACGTCGCCAATCTGGATCTGGCGACCGTGCGCAAGGACATCGCCGTGGCCGAGTACGAAAAGACCATCCAGACGGCGTTCAGGGAGGTGTCCGACGCGCTGGTGGCCACCGAAACGCTGCGGCGCGAAGAGGCCTCGCGCCGCGCGCTGGCGCAGTCCAGCCTGGTCGCGATGCGCCTGTCGGAGGCGCGCTACCGGGGCGGCGTGGACAGCCATCTGCGCTATCTGGACGCGCAGCGCAGCGCGTACACGGACCAGATCGCCTACATCGACGTCAGTGCGCAGCGCCAGGCGGCGCTGGCGACCCTGTTCAAGGCGCTGGGCGGCGGCTGGCCGGCCCAGCAGCCGCCGCAGGCCGCGCGGGACTGAGGCGCGGCCGGCCTTCCGGCTACGCCTTGCGCAGACCGGCCGCCTGCATGGACGGCTGGTTGGCGCCGTCCAGCTCGGCCGGCTGCCTGCCGCGGCCGATCAGCCAGGCGCACACCGCCGACACCACGCCCGCGAACATCACGTACAGGCAGATCAGCCAGGGCTGGCCGCCGCCTGTCTTGAGCAGCGCCGTGGCGATGATGGGCGTGATCCCGGAGGCGAAGATGCCGGAGAACTGGTAGACGAAGGAAATGCCGGTGTAGCGCACCTTGGCGTCGAAAAGCTCGCAGAACAGCGCGGCCTCCGGCCCGTAGACGGCGGCGTACAGGATGCCGAACGGGATGATGATGGCCAGCCAGATCAGCATCACGTTGCCGCCGCTGTTGATCATCATCCAGAACCCCGGAAAGGACGCGGCCGCGGTGATGAGCGAGCCCCAGAAATACACGCGGGTGCGCCCGATGCGGTCGGACAGCCGGCCAAAGAACGGGATGAAAAAGCACATGACCAGCGCCGCGGCCATCACCCCGATCAGCGCCTCGGTCCGCGTGATCTGCACGGTCTGCGTCAGGAACGAGATCGAGAACACGCCGAACACGTTGAAGAACACGCCGTCGATGTAGCGCGCGCCCATGCCCTTGACCACGTTGCCCGGATAGCGCCGCATCATGTCCATGAAGGGGATGCGGCTCTCGGCGTTCTGCGCCTTGACCGCCGAGAACTCCGGCGTTTCCTTGATGTTCAGCCGGATGTACATGCCCACGGCCACCATGACGGCCGACACCAGGAACGCGACGCGCCAGCCCCAGGCCATGAACTGCTCGTCGGTCAGCAAGACGGACAGCAGCGCCACGGTGCCGGACGCCAGGCACAGCCCGATGGCCAGGCCGATCTGCGGCAGCGACGCGTAGAAGCCTTTCTTGTCGGGCGGGGCGTATTCATACGCCATGAGCACCGCGCCGCCCCATTCGCCGCCCAGCCCGATGCCCTGGAACACGCGCAGCAGGAGCAGAAGAATGGGCGCCCAGACGCCGATGGTCTCGTAGGTGGGCACCAGGCCGATCAGGAAAGTGGCCACGCCCATGATCATCAGCGTCATCACCAGCATGCTCTTTCTGCCGATGCGGTCGCCGAAATGGCCGAAGATCAGCCCGCCCAATGGCCGCGTGACGAAGCCGACGGCAAAGGTCGTATAGGCCAGCATGGTGGAAACCAGCGGGTCGCCTGCCGGAAAGTACAGCTTGTTGAATACGATGCCGGCGACGACGCCATACAGGAAAAAGTCGTACCACTCGATGGTGGCGCCGATCAGCGAGGCGGTGACGACTTTGCGCACCGCCGCTTCGTTTTGCTTGGCCATGTCTAGTCTCCTTTGGTGGGTCGGCCGGGCAATCTGCGTTGCCGCGGACCGGGTCTGTCTGCGATATGCGATATGCGATTCCTATCCTGGGTCCGTCATTGCCATGCGGGCCGGCGTGCGCACGGCCTGCGCACGCGCCTGGCGCGCGTCTTGCAGCATGAAATCCGCCGCGCGCTCGGCCAGCATCACGACGGGCGCGTTGGTGTTGCCCGACACCAGCGTGGGCATGATCGAGCAATCCACCACGCGCAGCGCCGACACGCCGTGCACGCGCAGCCGCGCGTCGACCACGGCCATGGGATCGCTGCGCGGCCCCATCTTGGCCGTGCCCGACGGGTGGAAGATGGTGGCGCCGTATTCGCGGCAGAAATGCAGGATCTCGTCGTCCGAACGCATGTCCGCGCCGGGGCGGAACTCGCGTTTCATCAGGCCGGCCAGCGGCTCGGTCGCGGCCAGCCGGCGCGCATAGCGCACGGCGGCGACGGCCATGCGGCGGTCCAGGTCCGTCGACAGGTAGTTGGGCTGCATCGACGGCGCCTCGAACGGATCCGCGCTGCGCAGGCGCACGCGTCCGCGCGAGGTCGGGCGTAGCTGGCATACGGAATAGGTGCAGCCCGAGAACGGATGCACCTTGCCGCCGGCCATGTCGGCCGACAGGGTCGCAAAATGGAACTGGGTGTCGGGCGTGCGGCTGGCCGGATCGACCCGGCAGAACAGGCCGCCCTGGTTGATGCCCACGGCCAGCGGGCCGCTGCGCAGCAGCAGCCATTGCAGCCCCATGCGCAGGCGTCCGGTCAGCGTGCGCAACTGGTCATTGGTGGTGATGGGCCGGGTGGTCTCGTAGATCAGGCGGATCTGCAGGTGGTCCTGCAGGTTTTCGCCCACGCCGGGCAGGTCGCGCACCACGCCGATGCCGAATTCGCGCAGCAGGCCGGCCGGGCCCACGCCCGAAAGCTGCAGCAATTGCGGCGATTGCAGCGCCCCGGCGCACAGCACCACTTCGCGCCGCGCGCGCAGCGTGCGCACCTGGCCACCCTGGCGGTAGCGCACGCCGCAGGCGCGGGTGCCCTCGAACAGCACGGCCATGGCGTGCGCGTCGGTCTCGATGCGCAGGTTGGGCCGGTCCTGCGCCGGACGCAGGTAGGCCACGGCGGTGGAGCAGCGGCGGCCGCGGCGCGTGGTGAGCTGGTAGTAGCCCACGCCCTCCTGATCGCCGGTATTGAAGTCGCGCAGGTGCGGGATGCCCAGTTTCCCGGCGGCGCCGATCAGCGCTTCGACCAGCGGGTGGGGCGTCTTGATGGACGTGGCGTTCAGCGGGCCTTGCGTGCCGCGGGTCGGGCCGGGGCCCAGGTCGTTGTTTTCGAGCTTGCGGAACCAGGGCAGGCAGTCGTCCCAGCTCCAGCCCGGATTGCCGGCGTCGGCCCAGGCGTCGTAATCGCCCTGCTGGCCGCGGATGTAGATGAGGCCATTGATGGCGCTGGAGCCGCCCAGCGTGCGTCCGCGCGGCCAGTAGATGCGGCGGCCCAGCATGTTCGGATCGGGGTCGGTGTAGAAGCCCCAGTTCACGACCTTGTGGAACATCGTCTTGCCGTAGCCGATGGGGATATGAATCCACGGATAGGTATCCTGGGGGCCGGCTTCCAGCAGGCAGACGGCATGCGCGCCGTCCGCGCTCAACCGGTTCGCCATCACGCATCCGGCCGAGCCGGCGCCCACCACGATGTAATCGACGGTATCGGACATTTCCACGCGGTCTCCCTTATATTTGTCCGGCAGGGCCGCGGTCCGCGCTACGCCATGCGGACCGGGCGGGCATCTGAGGCGATTCTAGGAAGCGCGCGCACAGAACAAAGCACAACACGCGCAGGGGCGGAGAAATGGAACAGAACATGCAGCTTCGGTTTCAAAATCGCAGTGCAGCATCGGATCAGGCGGCCGATGGCCGCGCCGACGACGCAGGCGGGCAGCAGGAGGCCGCGCGTTCGCTGCGGGCGCTGCTGGTGCTGGATCACCTGGCCCGCGCCCAGCATCCGCCCACGCTTGCGCAGCTTGCGCAGCGGCTGGACATGCCCAAGACCACGCTGATGCGGCTGCTCGCCGCCATGCAGCGCGCCGGCTACGTGGCGGCCACGCCCACCGAAAACGGTTTCGTGCCCGGACCGCAGGCGACCTCGCTCGCGCTTGCCACCTTGCGCGCCTGCGCCTTCACGCGCGCCTGCCGCGCGGTGCTGACCAAGCTGGTGGGCACGCTGGGCGAAACCTGCAACCTCACCGCGCCGGACGGCGACCGGGTCGTCTATATGGAACGCGTCGAGACGTCGGAGCCGCTGCGCCTGTTTTTCGCGGTGGGCAGCCACGTGCCCATGCATTGCACCGCGAGCGGCAAGCTGTTCCTGGCGTCGATGAACCGGCTGGAGCGCAGCCGCGTGCTGGCGCGGCTGCCGCTCACGCGCAATACGCCGCGCACGCTGACCGATCCGGCCCGGCTGGAAGCGGAACTGGAGCGCCTGGCCGCGCGCGGCATCGGCATCGACAACGAGGAATTCGTGCGCGGCATGAGCGCGGTGGCGGTGCCGGTGCGCGACGGCGAGGACCGCGTGGTCGCGGCGGTGGCCTGCCATGCGCCCACGGCGCGGGTCATGCTGGACGATCTGCTGCGCGCGGTGCCGGTGCTGCAGGGGGCGGCGCAGTCGCTGCACGAGGTGCTGGCGGCGCACCGGCCGGGCGGCCAGGGCGAAGCGCGGCCCTGAGCGCCGGGCCGGTCGACCGGGCCGGTCGCCCGGGGCTGGCCGCCCGCGCCCTCAGTGGCTCAGGCGTCCGCCGCTCACCATCCAGCGGGTGCCGTAACGGTCGATCAGGGCGCCGTAGGCTTCCGCCCAGAAGGTCTTTTGCAGGGGCAGGGTGACGCTGCCGCCCTCGGCCAACTGGTCGAACACGCGGTGCGCGTCGGACACCGTGGGATAGACCAGCGCCAGCGCCACGCCCTGTTTGCCCGGATACGGGTGGCCGGCGGTGGCGTCGCTGGCCAGCAGCGTCTGCTCGTCCAGCGTCAGTCGCGCATACATGACGCGCGCGGCGTCTTCGTCGGACAGCACGGGCATGGCGGCGTCCGCGGGCGCATCCGCATAGCGGACCAGGGCGTCCAGGCGGCCGCCCAGCACACGTTCATAAAAGCGCATGGCCTCGGCGCAATTGCCGTCGAAACTGAGGTAGGCGGATAGCTGGGGCATGATGTCTCCGTGCGGGATGGGGGCCGGTGCGCGCGCCTGGCCAAGGCGAGCCGCGAATCGGGCCTATGATGTGAGTCTGCCGCGAAACGGCGGCGGCGTAACGTGTTTTTTCACCTGCAGGTGCCCGTGGAAGATGTCTTCCTCGTGACATGAACTGGAGGCGGCCATGTCGCTGATTCCCTTGTTTCCGCTATCCAATCCGCTGTTTCCGGGCGGCGTCGTCCATCTGCGCATCTTCGAGGTGCGCTATCTGGACATGATCCGCCGCAGCATCGCGCAGGGCGCCGAGTTCGGCATCGTGGGGCTGCTGGCGGGCAGCGAGGTGCGCTCTCCGGAAGGCGTGGAGACGCTGTCTCCGGTGGGCACCATGGCGCGCGTGGATACCTGGGAAGCGCCCATGCCGGCCCTGCTGGAAATCCGCTGCATGGGCACCACGCGCTTCCGGCTGCGGTCCAGCGAGGTGGCAAAATACGGGCTTTGGATGGGCGAGACCGAGCCCATTCCCGATGACCCGCCCACCCCCGTGCCGGCGGCCATGCAGGGCAGCGCCGATGCGCTGGGCCGGCTGGTGGCCCAGTGGCAGCAGGAAGGCGTGCCCGCCCGGAAGATGCCGCTGGCGCCGCCGTTCCGGCTGGACGATTGCGGCTGGGTGGCGAACCGCTGGTGCGAACTGCTGCCTCTGCCGCCGGACGACAAGGCCACGCTGCTGGGGCTGACCGACCCGGTCGCGCGCCTGGCGGCGATCCAGGACGTGCTGCGCGGGCAGGGGCTGGCGTAGGGCGAGGCCGTACACGATTTGGACACCATGGATATCAGGATAGATGAAGGCCTGCGCGCCTATATAGACCCGCTGACCGAAGACGAGCACGCCGCGCTGGAGCGCAGCCTGCTGGCCGAAGGCTGCCGCGACGCCCTCGTCCTGTGGGGCGACCTGCTGATCGACGGCCACAACCGCTATGCGCTGTGCATGAAGCACGGCATCCCGTTCCGCACGACGCAGAACACGCACTTCAAGTCCATGGACGACGTGCATCTGTGGATGATCGAAAACCACCTGGGCCGGCGCAGCGTGTCGGACTTCCAGCGCGGCGTGCTGGCGCTGCGCAAAAAGGAAATCCTGCAGGCGCGGACCGACGCCGAGGAAGCGCCGGCCGAGGGGGCGCCGCAGGACGGACCGCCCGATGACGGATCTCCGCCCTGGGATGAGGACGCTCCGGCGCAGGAAGGCGCCGCGCCCCGCATGCCCGCCAACACGAACTGGAAGCCGGCCGTGCCCAGCCGCCAGGCGCTGGCGCGCGCCGCCCGCATCAGCAGCAATACGCTGGGCCAGATCGAGAAAATCCAGAAGAGCGCGGCGCCCGAATTGGTGCGCGCCGTGAAAGCGGGCGCGATTTCCATCAACGCCGCGGCGGCGGTGGCGTCGCTGCCCGCCGAACGCCAGGCCGCGGCCGTGGCTGGCGGGCGCAAGGAACTGCAGCAGGCCGCCAGGGAAGTGCGCCAGGCCAAGGCGCCGGCGCCGCGCGAGGCGCCGCCCGAGGTGCCGATCGACAGCATCGAGGACATGCCCGCCGAAATTGCGCGGCTGCGGCAGTTGCTGGCCAAGCTGACCGACGAGCGCGACCAGTTGAAGAAGAAGGTCATGCATCTGACGGTGGCCTTGTCCGAGGCGCGCAGCGCGGCCGGTGGGGATGATTGACGGCGACGATGGACGGCGGCGGGTGATCCAAAGCGGTGACTGACGGCGATGTCCAAGGCCGTCCGCACCCGGATGCACGAATAAGGGATAACCCTTAAAGCCCGAAATCCACGAAAAAAATTCGTGGATCAATGGGAATTTATATCGTTTTGAGGAAAGGCTTGTGCGGCTTTGTAATGCAGGTTCGCTTTAACGCATCCCGCATTCACACCTGACTTCCCTTATGAATCCCATCGGATATCGCATACTTTCCCGGCCCGGGCCGGCCGTCGCCGCCGACGTGCTGGCCGGCTTCGCCAGCATCGGCTCGGCCCAGATCAGCGACTGCATGAACCGCCTGTACGGCGTGTCGGGCCTGCGGCCGCTGCACGGCGGCACGCGCCGCACGGTCGGCCTGGCGCTCACCGTCAAGACCCGTCCGGGCGATAACCTGATGATCCACAAGGCGATTTCGCTGGGTGGCGCGGGCGACGTGATCGTCGTGGACGGGGCGGGCGACACCAGCAACGCGCTCGTCGGCGAACTGATGATGATGGACGCGCAGTCGCGCGGCATCGAAGGCTTTGTGATCGACGGCGCCGTGCGCGACGCGGACGTGTTCGCGCAGGGCGAGTTCGGCTGCTTTGCGCGCGCCGTGTCGCACAAGGGTCCCTACAAGGACGGCCCCGGCGAGATCAACGTGCCCGTGTCGGTGGGCGGCCAGGTGGTCCAGCCCGGCGACGTGGTCGTGGGCGACGCCGATGGCGTGGTGGTGATCCCGGCCGAACATGCCAGCGCGGTGCTGGCCCTGGCCCTGAAGAAGGAAGCCGACGAAGCCGTGGCCAAGGAAAAGCTGCGCGCCGGCACGTACACCAAGCCGTGGCTGGAAAAGACCCTGGCCGAAAAGACGGGGGCGGCCCAATGAGCATCGTCGCCGACCGCATCAAGCGCATCAAGCTGTCGCCCAGCGTGGCCGCGCGCGCCATCATTGCCGAACTGCGCGAGCAGGGCCGCCGCATCATCGACCTGACCATCGGCGAACCGGATTTCTCCACGCCCGAACACATCCGCCAGGCGGCCACCGCCGCCATGAACCGCGGCGAGACCAAGTATCCGCCGGCGCAGGGCACGGTCGCCCTGCGCAAGGCCGCGGCCGCTCATCTGCGGGAAGCCACCGGCGTGGAATACCCGGCCGCGCGCGTCATCGTCAGCACGGGCGCCAAGCAGGTGATCTTCAACGGCCTGGCCGCCACGCTGAACGACGGCGACGAAGTCCTGATCCCGGCGCCGTTCTGGGTGTCGTATCCGGACATGGTGCTGGTCAACGGCGGCGTGCCCGTTGCCGTGGAAACGTCGCCCGCCACGGACTACAAGGTGACGCCGCAAGCGCTGGAACGCGCCATCACGCCGCGCACCAAGTGGCTCATGATGAATGCGCCCAGCAATCCCACCGGATCGGTCTACAGCGCGGACGAGCTGCGCGGCCTGGCCGAGGTCCTTCAGCGCCATCCGCACGTCTGGCTGATGACCGACGACATCTACGCGCGCCTGAACTTCACCGGCGAGCCGACGGTGCACCCGTTGCAGGTGGCGCCGGAACTGGCCGCGCGCACGCTGGTGGTCAACGGCGTGTCCAAGGCCTATGCCATGACCGGCTGGCGCATCGGCTATGGCGCCGGTCCGGACGAACTCATCAAGGCGATGGCGATCCTGCAATCGCAAAGCACGTCGGGCGCCTCGTCGGTCAGCCAGGCGGCCGCGCTCGAAGCCCTGACCGGCCCGCAGGACTGCGTGGTCGAGTTTGCCAAGGTGTTCCGCGAACGCCGCGACCTGGCGATCGCCGAACTGTCCGGCGCGCCGGGCCTGGACATCGTCGTGCCGCAGGGCGCTTTCTATGTCTTTCCGGACTGCTCGGGCCTGTTGGGCAAGAAGACGCCGGCCGGCGATGTGATCGCCACCGATACCGATTTCACGCACTACCTGCTGCGCGAAGCCGGCGTGGCCGTCATCGACGGCCACGCCTACGGCGCGCCGGGCACGTTCCGGCTGTCGTTCGCCGCATCGCTGGACGATATCCGCCAGGGATGCGCCGCCATCCGCGAGGCCTGCGCCAGGCTGGCCTGACGCCCGCCGGATCGATTCATTCAGCGCCACAACCAGTCTGTTCACCACACAACCATTCAAGGGGAATCAACAATGAAGCGTCACACTCTATTTGCCGCCTGCCTCGGCTTGGCCTCGCTGGGCCTGGCCGGACTTGCCCATGCCGACCAGGTGGACGACATCAAGGCGCGCGGCGAGCTGATCTGCGGCACGCTGGGCACCTCGCAGCCGTTCAGCTTCCAGGATGGCGCGACGCGCCAGCTCGTGGGCTACGACGTGGACGTCTGCAAGCTCGTCGCAGACAAGCTGGGCGTCAAGATCAACTACAAGCTGCTGTCCGTGGCCGCGCGCGTGCCTGAACTGAACGAAGGGCGCGTCGACATCCTGGCGGCCAACCTGGGCTATTCGCCCGACCGCGCCCAGCAGATCGCCTTCAGCCACGCCTATTACGTCAGCCCGCAAAAGCTGCTGGTGCGCAAGGATTCGGGCCTGGATTCGATCGAAGCCCTGAACGGCCGCCGCATCGGCGCGACCAAGGGCTCCAGCTCCGAGCGCGAAATCAAGCGCATCCTCGACAAGTCGCAGGTCATCGGCTATGGCGACAGCTCGGCCACGTACCTGGCCCTGCAGCAGAAGAAGGTGGACGCGCAGTTCGCCTCCGAGCTGGTCCTGGTGCGCCTGGTGCTGCAAAGCCCGCCGACGGCGCCGGTCAGCGTGATTCCGAAGGCGGTGTTCGACGAGCCCTGGGGCCTGGGCGTGCGCAAGTCCGAACCGCGCTTCCTGCAAACGGTGAACCAGGCGCTGGATGAGGCCGAGGCCTCGGGCGCGGCCGGCAAGCTGTTCGACAAGTGGTTCGGTCCGGAAACGCCCTACAAGCTGGAACGCAGCTTCAAGATCGGCCCGATTGCCGGCTGAGGGCGCGGACCGCAGCGCTGTCTTTCGCCAGTCCCCGTCACGGCTTCCCGCGTCTTGCAAGGCAACGCCAGGCAACGCGCGGGGAGCCGTGACGCTTGGCGTCGAGTGCCCGATCGCAGGAGATTGATAGTTTTATGAGCTTTCTAGACGCTTCCCAATACCAGCTACTGCTCAGCGGCATGGCCGTCACCGTGCAGCTTTTCCTGGTCGCCTGGGTCATGGCGTTTTCCATCGCGGTGACGCTGGTGGTGGTGCGCGCCACCAACCTGGCCCCGTGCCGCTGGCTGGTCGACGCCTATGTCGAATACCACCGCAACGTGCCGCTGCTGGTGCAGGTGCTGTTCTGGTATTTCGGCATGCCCGAGCTGCTGCCGGAAGGCTTTCGCATGTGGCTGTACGCGCACAACGCCGAGATGTCGCTGGCGGCGATCGCGCTGGCGCTGGGGTCGGCCGCCTACATCGCCGAAGACATCCGCAGCGGGCTGCGCGCCATTCCGGGCACCCAGTTCGAGGCCGCGCGGGCGCTGGGCGCGAGCTATCTGCAATGCATGCGCTTCGTGATCGTGCCGCAGGCGGTGCGCATCTCGATTCCGCCGCTGGTCGGCCGCGCGCTGCTGCTGTTCAAGAACACCAGTGTGGCGATGGCGATCGGGGTGATGGAGCTGACCTACCAGGCCCGGGAGATCGAAAACGAGACCTATCGCACCTTCGCCACCTTTGGCGCGGCGACGATCATGTACCTGCTGGGATCGTTCCTGATCATGGCATTGGGATCGCGCCTCTACGCCCGTTATCGTCTGAACCGCGGAGGCCATGGTGCTTGATCTCCTGATGCAATACTGGCCCACGCTGCTCGTGGGCCAATACCCGAACGGTCCGCTCGGCGGACTGGCGCTGACGCTGATCCTGGCGGCCCTGGGCCTGGCCATGTCGCTGCCGCTGGCGCTTTTGATCGCGCTGGCCCGCGTCAGCCCCTACGGCTGGCTGCGCACGGCGAGCAAGGCGCTCGTCAATGTGGTGCGCGGGATGCCGCTGCTGATGCTGATCTTCTGGGCGTATTTCGTCGTGCCCAAGCTCACCGGCCAGGTGGTCAGCGGCTTCTGGACGCTGATCTTCGCGCTGGTGGTATATGAAAGCGCCTATCTGTCCGAGGTGATCCGCTCCGGCATCGAGGCGGTGCCGCGCGGGCAGATCGAGGCCTCGCGCTCGCTGGGCGTGGGCTACTGGACGACGATGCGCAAGGTGGTGCTGCCGCAGGCGCTCTTTAACGTGCTGCCCAGCATGACCAGCCAGTTCGTCTCCACCATCAAGGAAACGTCGCTGGGCTATGTCATCAGCGTCAACGAACTGACCTTTGCCGCCAATCAGGTCAACAACCTGGTGCTGACCCAGCCGCTGCAGGTGTTCGGCATCCTGGCCATCATCTACTTCGTGGTGTGCTTCAGCCTGAGCCGCGGCGTGAGCTGGCTGGACCTGCGCATCCGCCGCTCGCGCGCCATGGCCTAAAGGAACAAAACATGATCAAACTCGAGAAAGTCAACAAGTGGTACGGCGAGCATCATGTGCTCAAGGACGTGGACCTGGCGGTGGCGCGGGGCGAGGTCGTGGTGGTGTGCGGCCCGTCGGGGTCGGGCAAGTCCACCATGATCCGCACGGTCAACCGGCTGGAGCCCATCGAAAAGGGCCGCATCCTGATCGACGGCGCCGATATCTACGAGAAGGGCGCCAACCTGAACGCGCTGCGCCAGAAGATCGGCTTCGTGTTCCAGCAGTTCAATCTGTTCCCGCACATGAGCGTGCTGGAGAACGTGATCTTTGCGCCCGTCAACATCCGCAAGCAGCCGCGCAAGCAGGCGGTGGACCTGGCGCGCGGCCTGCTCGACCGCGTGGGGCTGGCGCACAAGATCGACGCCTATCCGGGATCGCTGTCGGGCGGCCAGCAGCAGCGCGTGGCGATCGCGCGGGCGCTGGCCTTGCAGCCGCCGGTGATGCTGTTCGATGAGCCGACCAGCGCGCTGGACCCGGAGATGGTGGGCGAGGTGCTGCAGGTGATGAAGGGCCTGGCCAAGGACGGCATGACGATGGTGTGCGTGACCCACGAAATGGGCTTCGCGCGCGACGTGTGCGATCGCGTGGTGTTCATGGACGCGGGCGAGATCCTGGAAGTGGACACGCCCGAGCGCTTCTTCAGCGCCCCGGCGCATCCGCGCGCCCAGCGTTTCCTGGCGGACATCCTGCATCCGCGCGGCTGAACTCCCGGGGCCGCGCGGCCGCGAGGATAATGTGAGGGTTTCCATGCGCTTTTCTTCCTCCGCGGCGATGTACACCCTCAAACAGCTAGAGGCTTTCTACTGGAGTTCCGAACTGGGCAGCTTCAGCGCGTCGTCGCGCAAGCTGCACACCACCCAATCGGCCGTGGCCAAGCGGGTGGGGGAACTGGAGGCCTTTGCCGGCTCGCCCTTGTTCGAGCGGCGGGCCAAGAAGCTGCTCATGACGCCGCAGGGCCGCAAGCTCTTCGAGCTGGCGGGCCAGATGCTGGAACTGAACAGCCGCATCGTCCAGAACATGGCCGATCCGGCCAGCTTCGAGGGCGTGGTGCGGCTGGGCGTGACGGAACTGGTCGGCATGACCTGGCTGGCGGGGCTGATCAAGCAGATCAGCCAGCGCTACCCGCGCGTGCAGCTGATGCCCGAGATCGACGGCGGCATCACGCTGTACGAGCGGCTGGAAAAGGACGAACTGGACCTGGCGATCATGCCGGGGCCGTTCTGGGGCTACCAGTACGATTGCACCCACCTGGGCGCGGTCACCAATGTCTGGATGGCCAGTCCGGCGCTGGATATCGATGTCTCGGCGAACCTGACGCCGCAGGACCTGGCGCCCTATCCGGTGATTTCCCAACCCACGAATTCCGCGCTCTCGCACCTGTATGACGCCTGGTTCGCGGAGCAGGGGATGCCGGTCAAGCGCGTGCTGACGTGCAACAGCCTGGGAATGATGGCCCAGCTGACGATGCTGGGCCTGGGCATCAGCTACCTGCCGGGCGCGTATTTCGCGCCCTTGGTCGCGCGCGGGGCGCTTTGTCAGTTGAATGTGCAGCCGGACCTGCCGACCATCAATTACTACGCGGTCCATAAGAAGAACATCGTCAACCCGGTGGTCTCCCGGGTGATCGATATTGCGCGCGAAGAGTGCGCGTTCGAAGTGGCGGGGGCGTTCCTGCCCCATGTGCCGCCCGCCGCCGGAGTGGCCTAGCCGCAGCGGATCGCGGTCATGACGTCCTTGTCGTCCACGATGAGGTTCAGGCGGGTGTTGTTGTATTCCATCGTGACCACCTGGCCCGGGCGCAGCATGCGCGCGGTGGTGCTGCCGCTGCGCGTGCGCAGGTCTTCCATGACCGAGGGTGTTGCCTTCTGGCCGATCTGCGACTGCAGCGGGCCCGCGTCGCAGGTCTTGCCGCTGGTGCTGCCGGGCATGGCTGACGACGAACCGTAGGAAGTCCCGGCGCCGATGCTCGAGGACGCATCCGAGGAGCTGGAGGCCGGCGCGCTGGACGTGCGCGAGCCGCCGGTATTGGCGCACGCGGCCAGGCTGGCAACCAGCAGGAAGGGGATCAGCTTGCGGATCATGTAGGACTCCTTACAACGAGCGGACAAAAAGCCATGATAGACCAGCGGCGAGGCGCTGTGCTTAGGGCGCGCCGGGCGCGTGCACGCCCTGCAACGGTCCGCGGCGGGCCGGGGGCCCCGAAAAGGGGGCGGGTCGGAAAACCTCAGTGAAAGTTGCGGCTGTGCGCCGCCAGTCCGCCCAGCAGGTCGGACATGTCCACCAGCCGCTGCGCGATCAGGTGGCGCACGCCATCGACGCTCTGCCAGGCGCCGAACACGCCCAAGAGCGTAGCGCCCAGCAGTTCGCGGCGCTGGCGTTCGATCAGTTCGGGGCGCACCACCACGTTGACGGGGCCCGTCTCGTCTTCGAGCGTCACGAAGATGACGCCCTTGGAGGTCTGGGGGCGCTGGCGCACCGTGACGATGCCGCAGGCGCGCGCGACGCGCTTGTTGGGGTAGCCGTTCAGCACCGAGGCCGGCTGGAAATTGCGCGCGGCCAGTTGGGGGCGCAGCAGCGCCACGGGATGGCTGTGCAGCGTCAGGCCCACGCTGCGGTAATCGGCGGCCACGGTCTGGCTTTCGGTCGGGGCGGACAGTTGCGGGGCCTGGGCATCCACGATCTCGGCATCGCGCAGCAGGTCGCGGCTTTGCACGCTGGCGGCGGCCTCCCAACTGGCCTGGCGCCGGTGGCCCGCCAGCGTGCGCAGGGCGTCGCCGGCGGCCAGCGCGTTCAGGTCGTGCCGGTTGAGCCCGGCGCGCCGGGCCAGGTCGGCCGTGTTGGCAAAGGGCGCGTCGGCCCGGGCGGCCTCGATGCGGCGGACGGCGTCCTCGCGCATGCCCTGGATCAGGCCCAGGCCCAGCCGCACGGCGGGGCGGGGCGGCTCGGGCGGCGGCGCGTGGGCGTGCGCGCGGCGCGCGGCGCCCGGATGGCCGGGAGGCGGTTCTTCCAGCGCGGCGTCCCAGCCGCTGACGGTGACGTCGGCGGGCAGGATGCAGACCCCGTGGCGCCGGGCGTCCTGCACCAGTTGCGCGGGCGCGTAAAAGCCCATGGGCTGGGAATTGAGCAGCGCCGCGAGGAAGGCTTCCGGTTCGTGGCGCTTGAGCCAGGAGCTGGCGTAGGCCAGCAGGGCGAAGCTGGCGGCATGGCTTTCCGGAAAACCGTATTCGCCGAACCCCTCCACCTGCCGGAACAGGGCCTCGGCGAACTCCAGCGTGTAGCCGTGCGCCAGCAGCCCGCCCACCAGCTTGACGCGGAACTTGTCCACGCCGCCCTTGCGCCGCCACGCGGCCATGGACCGGCGCAACTGGTCGGCCTCGCCGGGCGAGAAGCCGGCCGCCACCACCGCGATCTGCATGACCTGTTCCTGGAAGATGGGCACGCCCATGGTCCGGCTGAGCACGCCGCGCACCCTTTCGCTGGGGTAGGTTTCGGGCTCTTTCTTCTGGCGGCGCCGCAGGTAGGGGTGGACCATCCCGCCCTGGATCGGTCCGGGGCGCACGATGGCCACCTGCACCACCAGGTCGTAGTATTCGCGCGGGCGCAGGCGCGGCAGCATGGTCATCTGGGCGCGCGATTCGATCTGGAACACGCCGATGGTGTCGGCATCGCAGATCATGTCGTAGGTGGGCGCGTCGCCTTCGGGGATGTCCTGCAGGGTCAGCGGCCGGCCCCGGCGCTGGCTGGCCAGTTCCAGCGTGCGGCGCAAGGCCGACAGCATGCCCAGCGCCAGCACGTCCACCTTCAGCAGCTTCAGGGCGTCCAGGTCGTCCTTGTCCCATTGCACGACGCTGCGGTCCTGCATGGCGGCGTTCTCGATGGGCACCAGGCGCGAGAGCTTGCCGCGCGAGATCACGAAACCGCCCGGATGCTGCGACAGGTGGCGCGGAAAGCCCATCATGGTCTGCGCCAGCGACGCCCACTGGCGCGCCACCCGGGATTCGGGGTCCAGGCCGCAGGCGCCCAGCGTGCGCAGCATTTCTTTTTTGCCGTCCCACCACTGGTGGGCGCGGGCCACGGCATCGACGACGCCCGGGTCCACCCCCAGCGCGCGCCCGGTATCGCGCAGCACGCTGCGCGGCCGGTACGAGATGACCACCGCGGTCAGGGCGGCGCGTTCGCGGCCATACTTGCCGTAGATGTACTGGATGACTTCTTCGCGGCGCTGGTGTTCGAAGTCCACGTCGATGTCGGGCGGTTCGTTGCGCTCTTTGCTGATGAAGCGTTCGAACAGGTTGTTGCCGCGCTGCGGGTCCACCGCGGTGATTCCCAGGCAATAGCACACGGCGGAGTTGGCGGCCGAACCCCGGCCCTGGCACAGGATGCCGATGCTGCGGGCATGCTGGACGATGTCGTAGACCGTCAGGAAGTAGGCCTCGTAGCCCAGCTCGGCGATCAGCTCCAGTTCCTTTTCGATCTGCGCGGCCACGTTGTCCGGCACGCCCGCCGGAAAGCGCCGGCGGGCGCCGGCCAGCGCCTCCTGGCGCAGGTAGCTGGCCGGCGTATGGCCGGGCGGCACGATCTCGTCGGGATATTCATAGCGCAGCTCGTCCAGCGAAAACGTGCAGCGGCGCGCCACGGCCAGGGTCTGCGCCAGGGCGTCGGGCGGGTACAGGCTGGCCAGCCGCATGCGGCTGCGCAGGTGTTGTTCGGCATTGCCGGACAGTTCGTAGCCGCATTGCGACACCTGCCGGCGGGTGCGGATGCCGGTCAGCGTATCGTGTAGCGGCTTGCGCGAGCGGACATGCATCTGGACCTGCCCGACCGCCACCACGGGCAGTTGCGACGCCTGGGCCGCATGTTCGACGGCGGCGCGGTGCAGGTCGTCGCGCGACTGGTGCAGCAGGGTCAGTCCCACCCAGGCGCGGCCGGGAAAAAGGCGCGCCAGCCAGCACGCCTGGTCGGCCATGCGGTCGGCGTCGGTGCCGTAGGCGGGCGTCAGGATGGCCAGGCATTCCGGCAGGCTGCGCAGATGCGCGTAGCCGCCGGGCGGATCGGCGAGGTCTTGCGGGGAGAGCCGGTACTCGCCCTTGGGCGCCCGGGTGCGGGCCAGCGTGATGAGTTCGGAGAGGTTGCCGTAGCCTTCGCGGGTCTGCGCCAGCAGGGTCAGGCCCAGCGGCGCGGCATCGGGCGCGGCGCGCAACTGGAACGTGGCGCCGACGATCAGCGGCAGTTTCAGGGTCTTGGCCTCGGTGTGGGCGCGCACCACGCCCGCCAGCGAGCATTCGTCGGTCAGGGCCAGCGCGGCGTAGCCGAGTTCGGCGGCGCGCGCGGCCAGTTCCTCGGGGTGCGAGGCGCCCTGCAGGAAGGAAAAATTGGACTGGCATTGCAGCTCGGCATAACCGGGCAAGCCGGCCAGGGTTTCAGCCGGGTCCAGCGGATCGGGGGCGTCGTCGTCCGTGCGCATGTCAGGCGTACAGTCCGTGCAGGAACCAGCGGGCGTCCTCGGCATCGCGCTCGCGGTAGATCCAGTAGCGCGCGCCGGCCGCGTCTTCGGCGACGAAGTAATCGCGCACGGTCAGGACCGGATCCCACCAGCCGCTTTCGATGCGTTCGGGACCGCGCATCAGCCGCAGCGCCTGCCCGCCGTATTGGGGGCGATGGCCGGACAGCTTCAGGGGCTGCGGGGTTTCCAGCAGCCAGAAGGGGCGTTCGAGCAGGGGCGGCAGCGGGTCGGGGCGCTGGGGCGCGGCCAGCGCGTCGCCCCAGGCATTGGCGGTCTCGGGGCGGTGGTCGGCGACGGGCCGGGCGTGGCGCACCCGGTCGCGGCCCAGGCGCGCCACCAGCAGGTCCAGGAGCCGCGCGTGGTCGGCGGCGGTGCCGCCCGGCTCGGGAAACAGGGTGGTGCTGGCGGCGGGCTGCTCGACCGTGTCGGGCGCCTGCAGCGTGACGGCGATGACGGGGGCTTCCAGCGTGAAGTGGTTCAGTTTTTCGCGCAGCAGCGGCAGGAGCTGCCGCGCCTGCCAGACGGGCTGCGCGAGGGCCAGCTCCAGTTCGGTGGGCGGCCGGGCGTGGCGGCCGCGTTCGTGGTCCATGCTGAGCACCACGCGCTGGACGGCCAATTGCCGGGCGGCCAGCCAGCCGCCCAATTGTTCGGCCAGGCGGCCCGCGACGGCCAGCACCGCGTCGGTGTGCTCCATATAGTCCATGAGTTCGATGCGCCGCGAAAACCGATGCGGCGGTTCGATCCAGCGGTGGAGTTCGGGCGCCTGGCCGTAGGCGGCGTCCAGGGCCTGCAGCAGGTCGGGCGCGCTGCGCCGCTGCAGGCCCGCGCGCGGCAGGGCGCGCAGGTGCGCCAGCGTGTGGCAGCCGATGTCGTCCAGCCAGTGCCGGCGGTCGTGCGCCTGGGGCAGCAGCGACAGGGGCAGGGCATCGAGCCGCCGCGCCAGGGTGGACAGCTTCAGCGTGCGCCGGGGGACGCCCCGGCCGGCACGCCGCGCCAGCAGCCAGGCGCCCGTGGCGGTGGGCGCCATGCCCAGGGTCATGCGCAGGTCCAGCGCGCGCAGCGTCGCGGCCACCCGCCGTGCCAGCGCGCGCGGCCCGCGGAAGAACATCAGGCTGGCGCCCACGTTCAGCAGCACGGTGTCGCCGTCGGCCAGCGCGATTTCAGGGGTGTACTGCAGCAAGGCCAGCGCCGCGCCCTGCAGGGCCTCGGCTTCGGCCTGCGCATTGCGCGGCAGCAGTTCCACGCCGGGGGCGATGGCCGCCGCGCCCGCGCGGCGCATGCCGGGCGTCACGCCGGCCTGGCGGGCGGCGGGAGTCAGGGCGGCGACCCGTTCCTGGTCCAGAACGGCGAACGCCTCCTGTTCATGCGGCCAGTGCGGGCGTATGACGTCCAGCGGCAGGCAGCGCAGGCAGGCGGCGATCCAGAGGCGCATGGCGGGGAGTGGAAGGGGTAAGGGCGCCGGGCTCCAGGCCCACGTACAGCGGGGTGTCGCAGACAGGCCCCCGGCGCTTGAGTATGTGCACGGACAAGCCGCCCGGCGCGGGCGCCAGCGCCAGCCGCAGGGCGGCGGGCGTGGCGTTCTGCGCGGCGCGGGACGGGCGCACGGCGATGAACAGCAGGTCGCTGGCCTGGGCGGCCAGGTGCAGGCGGCGCAGGGATTCGGGGCGCACATTGGGCAGCCAGCAGATCAGCGCGCCGCAACTGCCGTTTTTCAGGATCTGTTCGGTGGCCCACAGGGCGTCGACCGGCTTTTCGGGCGCCACCCAGAGCAATTGCCGGGGATCCAGCCGCCAGCTCATCCAGCTGGCGATGTGGGGGACATGCGGCGGCTGCACCAGGGCAATGGGACGGCGTGTTTCCAGCTGGGCAAGGGCGGGACGCAGCAGGCGGATTTCTCCAATGCCGGGGTGCGGGGTCAGCAGTTCGACGAGCGATCCCAGCGGCCAGCCGCCGTCGGGCAGTTCGGCCGAGAGCGCCGCATGCCCGGTAGGCAGGGTGCGTGCGGCGCCCTGGGCCAACTGCGTGGCGCGCCACAGCGCGGGATGGATACGTTCGGGGGACTGCATGGCGGGGACGCCTGGTGGTAAATGACTGTATGAATATACAGTATTGTACCGGGCTTTGGCGCCGGGCTTCGGGGCCAGACTTAGACCCGCCGGACGTATCGCCATGTGCCGCGCCGCGGGCCACGAACGGGCCGGTGCCCAGGGCTCGTCCCGGCGCTATCATGGCCAGGTGACGCGCCGGGCGGCGCGCAGCAAACCCGGGCAGGCTCCCAGGCGGCGCGCCTTTTACAATGCGGCAATCGGGGCGCCGTTTGACGTCCCCAAGCCAGTACGGAGCGGTTTCATGGCGTCTTCCAGTTCTATCGAATTTCTTCCCGATCCGGGCGTCGACGTGCGCCAGCTCTTCATCCTGCTGCACGGCGTGGGCGGGTCACCCGACAACCTGGCGCCTCTGGCCCAGGCGCTGCGCGCCGCCTTCCCGAGCGCGGCCGTGCTGATCCCCGAAGGCTTCGAACCATTCGACGGCGGCGGCGCCGGCCGGCAGTGGTTCTCCGTGCGCGGGGTCACCGAGGAAAACCGCGCCGACCGCGTGGCCCAGGCAATGCCGCCCCTGGAAGCCTACGTGCGCGACGCGCAGGCGCGCTTCGGCTTGCTGCAATCCGACACCGCGCTGGCCGGTTTTTCGCAAGGCGCCATCATGGCGCTGGAACTGGTGCAGGCCCACGACGGCATGGCCGGCCGCGTCCTCGCGTTTTCGGGCCGCTACGCGCAACTGCCCAAGACCGCGCCGCAATACACCACCATTCATCTGCTGCACGGCGCCAACGATCCCGTCATGGCCGTGGCCAACGCCCAGGCGGCGCAGGCCCGGCTGGCCGAACTGCATGGCGACTCCACCATCGACATCGCCTCCCACGTCGGCCATGAACTGCATCCCGCCCTGATCCAGCGCGCCATCGTGCGCCTGCAGACCTGCGTGCCGCTGCGCAGCTGGGAAGCGGCGCTGGGGCTGAACCAGACGCCGCCGGATGGGACGACGGTGCATTGAGCTGACGTGTATCCAGCGTCTGGCCTCGGGCCGCCAGCATGGTTAGCCATGCGTGTTGATACCGCTTGGGGACGCCGCGCCGCCTTCGCACGCTGATGGCCTCGTTTCATGCTCAGGTGCCCGAAGCGGCGGCCAGTCAGTTGCGACCGACAAGGACGGAGTGGGGTGGCCGGGCAGTCCCGCCTGACGAATGATCCTGGGCCAACGCGGTTCCCATCCCAAGAGCAACGATAGCCAGTGCCCGGTCGCATGGATCAAGATTACGGGAGACAGCAGTACCGACAGCAAGACCACGAGCCGGCGCTGGTCGGCGCGCCAGAGAGGCTTGAGAAAACTCCAGGGTGCGGCAAACGACAACCACGGCCAAGGCACTTTAGTCAGTAGCTTGCGGGGGCGAGGCACAGCGTTGGGGCCTTCTTCCATGTAACGCCGGATGAATTCCCAGAGATTGACCAGATCGCTGGTTCCATCGGCGGTCTTGCCCACGAACATGAGGTGATTGTGGGGCAGGCCGGTCATGTCCTGCGTCCACGCCAGTAAAAGCTGGGTGCCCGTGCCGGCCATCTCCGGTTTTCCTGCGGCTGCTTCGGGCGAGACCAGGTCCCACGCGAGAACGGCGATGCCGCCGGCGTAACGAGGACGATGCAGATATACCTGCCGTGTGATGCGGTTGAAGCGGATGAGGAGGCGGCGTTGGACGAAGTTTTCCAAGCGGAGCCAGCGCCATATGAACCGGCGAATAACCAGAACCAGCCCAACGGTTATCAGTGGCGTTGCGAGCGCAGCAACGTAGTCGCCCATATCTGCCGGCCTGCTTGACCACGGATACACGTGAGTCCACCACACCGTGCTGAAGGCGGCGCTCAGCGCGAACAGCGACCAAGTCAGATAGAGCAACGGCACAGTGAATAGTGTGATGAAACCCCGCTTTTCTTGAAGCGCGCCGGCCCGGAGTTCGATGTAGGTATCGTTAAACGCGTATAACGATCCTTCCGCGCTGGGATGCTCACTAACACGATCGCGAATTCCGATTTCTCCACTGAATCGTTTCCCGGTTTTAGCCAAGCTTTCGCTTTCAGTGGCTAGCGCCACCTTGGTGGCATCGTCAAAGCCCCTACGTAGATTTGCGATGGTCTGCACCGTCCAGGCTTGCTCTTCAATGAAATACATTTACTTCACCGCATTGAAAGCTTCGAACAATTTTTGCAGTTCGGTCGACTCATCTTTAAAGGGCTTGAAAAAGCCATTTGGCGATCGAATCCCGAAACAGCAATGGGCACACCAAGTTTCCATTTCGTCTGGCTCTAATACCCAGATAGTTACCGTGATCAACAAGCCTATAGCCGTGCCCCAGCCCAACGCCAATCCAAGCAAGGCAGATATGCGGGCGACAGCGAGACCTTCTGCCTGACGAATGAGAGCAGGCAACGCTGCTCGAAGGAACTGCCTCTCTGTGTTTTGTAGTATCCAACGTAAAAGAGGCCCGGACGTAGAGAATGAAATGGCTGTAGAGAGCCCTGTAATTCCTAACGCGACCACGGCATGTGCGAGATACGCAAAACCCAATGCCCGGTGATCTTGGGCGAAGGCTTTTCGCATATCCGACACGTCCAGTGCCACCATGATGCGCTCCTCCAAGCGCCGCTAATGCGCCGCCAGACAACTTCAATCCGCCCAATGCAATTGACGTTCCTCTACCGACGACCGTGTTAGCGCCATATCTCGCTGCTACAGATTCCACACTCGTCGCCGCCAACTCGAACCCCGCCGCCGCCGTCGTCAATCCCGCCGCGGTGAATTCCGCCCATTGTCTGGCCTCCTTGTCCGAGGCGCTGCCTTTGGTCAACAGCAACACGGCCTCAAGCAGGGCGATGATTGCACCACCCCGAATCTTGTAGAACTCGCCGCTGCCTCCGCGCTGGAACTCCTGCGCAAGCGCACCGCGAACGCGTCCTATATGGGCGTTCAATTGCCCGGCCACGCGCGCGTCGCTGGCCGCCTGGCCTGCCAGCGCCAGATCCTGTAGCCGGATGCCTGTCGCAGCGCGACCGAGTTGGGCATGCATCAACCCCATAAGGGGCACCAGCAATCGGCGATCAACCGCGTTGCCGGGCACCTGTTTCAGGACGAATTGATTGAGTTGCGCGAAAAGCGCTAGCACGTGGCCCAACGGCCGGTCGGTGAACCATGTGTGCGTGCCCGCTTTCCGGGCCGCATCTACGGCACTGTCCGCCTTCGCGATCAAATCGACGACGTTCTTGAAGCGTTCGTCCGCCTTGCCCAGCAGAGTCACGGTATTGTCAACGGTAAGCGTGTCTTCGGCTTTTGTCTTCGCCAATGCAACCCGGGTTTGAGCTTCGATGTCGACCTGGTTCCGGGTCAGCGCGCGCAACCCAAGATTCCGTTTGCCGATCTCGATGTCGGTCCACCAGCCCTCGAGCTGCGCGTTTCCGTTGGGACACCCGTTCATGCCTATCACGCACAAGCCGACTTGTTCGGCGAACGCCAACCCCCATACCGGATCGTGACGGTCATATAAGTCTAAAGCGGTGTCCATCACCGGGCTCGTCATCCATGCCAGATGATCGGCGCTCCGTATGTCCATTACCTGCTGAACCTGTTCGTCGCGTCGCCGGAATTCTCGCTGAATGCCTGCTTTGGCATCGTCCCAGTTCAACAGCTTCTGGTATCTGTCGAAGGCAGTCAGAGATTCTTTGGCAGCAAGCTCCTGCACGCGCTCTGGCGTATAGAGATTCTCGTACTGTTTGTTCAAGTGCGGACTCAGCGTGTAGCCGGCGTTGGCATGCAAGGCCTGCCCCAGCAATCGCTCGCCACGCTTCACCGCGCGGTCGAGGTGACCTTTTTGCATGGCGGTCTTTATGTTGTCGAGCGCCTGGGCGACGGCATAGCGACGCTCATTGCTGATGCCTTCATGGTCCTTCGTTTCCAGCCAAGGCCGCATTTTCTCGATCGCATCGTTGCGCCAGGCATTGAGCTCTTGAGCAATGCCGATGGCATCATCCAGGACTACGGCAAATCCCTGATCGGCAGCCAGTTCCCGTTGAACGCTGGCCAATATCGAGCCCATGCTCACAGGATCGGTGCCCGGTCTGAGTCCGCTGCGGAAGGGTGGGAATGCCTGGTCCTCGAGCGCGTTGCGCGCGGCTGGGCTGGAGGCCGCAAGATACTCGGCAACCCTGGTCGAAATCTCAGGCGGATCGAGGACGTCGTCAGAAATGCTGCATCGTTGAACGAGCCCCCGAATATCGAACTTCTGCAGGCGATTACGGAACAAACTGATGTCGCGATAGCGTTCCAACGCGGCAGGGCTAAGAGGATCGCGCGCAAAAAGCAGTCGGGATTCCTCGATGTCCTCGGGGTCTCCGATCGTAATGGTCCAAGCGCCAAGAGCGGCCATTCCGGTCATGTGCGCACCCGGATCGCCCGGCCAGATGGGTCGAAGCAGGCCGGTTGCATGCGCCTGATAGGCTGCCTCGCACGTAAAGGGGCGTCCTATCCGTTTCGTGAAAACGTACACGTATCCTTCTCGAAGCCAGCGTATGGCATAGCGAGTGGAATTCAGTTTCGGCGTGAGTTGCCGTCCCAGGTTTTTGGGAAGGTCTGGCGCCAGGATCATCGCGGCGTCGTGGTCGGCGCTGGCAATGATGCCATAACGAAGCGGAAGTATCTTTACAGAGCGTTTGCAGCCGCCGCAAGGACCGTTCGGGGGGGCGACGGGGTTCCGGCTGGCGGCGTTGCCGCTGGATGAAAACAAGTTTTGGATGTGGTCGAACGAATTGGGCATGTGGATCGCTTAGTCTTGGGAAGATCAAGCCGCTCGGCTCAGCAAGGCAAGATAAAGATTGCCCAATCGTCCATTGCCGGAGGCTGCGGCTTGGACAGCATGTTGCCAATGACGGTCGTTATGCAGTTGCTGCGCAGGCCTGCTTAGCGCCATGAAGACGTAGTCATGAAGGCTCTCGGACGAGGACAGGCCCAGACTCCTGGCAGCGTCCAGATGAGCCATTACGCGCGCAAGACGCACATTGCGACAATCGGTATCGAACAAGGATGGCTCGTGCTCCTCCGCTTCCCTGAGCAGGCGATGAGGAAAGGGGTCCGCAGACAGCGCGTTCCAAAGGTGGGCGTCCATGATTAGCGTCGGCGGTGGCAGCGGGTTCCTCGCGTGCATGCCATTTCCTGGGACACGACCCCACAGTCGGCGCTCCGAATCCGCCCTTGGAATCCACCAGGAGACAACTGGCGCGATAAAGGCTTTCCACCAGGCCGGATCTGCAGTCTGGTGCAGCACTGGCAGAACAAAAGGATCGTAGTGCCGCAGCAGATAAGTGCCACCGTCCGCCCCCTGCGCTAGCGTTGCATGGCTCAGGTGCGAGGCCAACTCGGCGGGCGGCAGCGTGCTTATGATCCAGCCGTGCAGGGCATTGTGAAGGCGACCTTGGAATTCCTCGACCAAGCTGCCACAGTCGGCGATTTCCGCGGATCGGGCAGCAAGCAGAAGTGGCGAATACGGGCGCAATGCAAGCCATTGTTCCTGCCGCAGCAGCGGATGGGAGCGGCCGGAAAACTGTTCGGACACGGCACTGCGCAGCGTCTCGTCCAGACCGGCTATATCACTGACCGCAATCAGGTGCCGCGGCGCCCCGGGCACCATCAAGTCGGTGATCAGTTTCCGTAACAGCGTAGTCATGCTTTCACCACTGCGCTGTGCTCCATCGCAGCCTTGATCCAGCAGCCTACACACACGGGCTCGCCGACTTCTGGCTCGCCATGAACGTTTAGAGGAACGCCCCCTCGTCCGCCGCTAAAGTCAATGTTGCCCGCCCTGAAGTTGACCGCGGCGCCGTTGAATTTCAGCCCGCCAGAATCCAGCGTCAGAACGCCGCCCGGTGTGCTCCAACGCATCGACTCTGCGCTGACTTCGTATTCCTTGGTTGTGACCGACACGCGTTGAGCGGCCCGCATCCGATGATGTCCTTCGACCTGTAGTTCGAGATGTCCTCCCACGACCGCAGTATGGTTTGCGGCGATGCGATCTATCCGGTGGTTACCTATTTCTTCTACTCGGTCTTTGTCGATGGATATGTGTTGACTACGTTCGATGACCAGCGTTTGATCGCGCTTGATGGTTACGGACTGGTCCTGGCCAATGTCGATTCGTTCGTCTCGTACGATCTTTTCTTGCCGGTCTTGCCCGACCGTTAGCATTTCATCGCGGCCTATCCTTTCGCTGCGGTCGTTACCCACGAAGGTGGTCTCATCGTGGTTGACATGAATGTTCTGATCTTTCTGCGCGTGGACGTAGATCTCCTCGCGATTCAGTTCATCCTCGAAGCGCAGTTCATTGAACCCATCGCCCTTGTGCGACTTGCTCTTGATCGTCATCCGGGTCTTGTGCTGCGGCAGTTCATAAGGCGGCAGGTTGATCGCCCGATAGGTGCGCCCCGTGATGATGGGCTGGTCGCAATCGCCGTCCAGGAAGTCCACGATCACTTCCTGGCCGATGCGCGGTATGGCCATGTGGCCCCAGGCCGCGCCCGCCCAGTTCTGCGAGACGCGGATCCAGCAGGAGCTGTGTTCGTCATTGCGGCCCAATCGGTCCCAGGGGAACTGGACCTTCACGCGGCCGTATGCATCGCAGTAGATCTCTTCGTTGGCAGGTCCCACGACCGAGGCGATCTGCGGGCCGTCGATGCGGGGCTTTGGGGCAGGCGCCGGCTTCCAGTCGACCTTGTCCGGCACGATGTCGGCGGTGTAGCGGTATTGGGTGCCTTGCGCGGCGTCGGCGCCTTCTTCCTGCTGGCTGGTGTGCTGGATGCCGTGGTGCTGCATGCGCACCGGGCGCCAGCCGTGGTTCCAGTCTTCCCGCGGGTGGCCGGTCAGGTCGAACGCCACGCCGGGAATGAGGCGCGCGTCGTCGCCTTCGACGCGCGCCATGCGGGCGTCTCGGCGCAGGCCGAGGAGGCGGCTGTGGGTGAAGGGCTTGCCGGCTTCGTCGCGTTTGTAGCGGCCGGGGTAGTCGTAGCGTTCGTAGCGGGAATCCTGGTGATCCAGTTCGCGCGCTAAAGCCGAATGCTCCTGGTCGTACTGTGGGTGGGTGTAGGTGTAGTCGCGCTGCGTCTGGCGCGCGGTGCGCACGTGTTCGGCATAGGTGAAGCGGCGCAGGGCCGGTTCGGGTTGATCGCCGCCGGGCGTTGGGTTGTAGGTGACCGGGCCGCCATCGATCGCGCCATGCACGTAGATCCGATCGCCGTGGATCAGTCGGTGGCCCTTGTCGGTGTGTTCAAAACGGTAGAAGAATCCCTCTTCGGCCGCGAGCCGATCGAGGAACTGCAGGTCCGTGTCGCCCGCCTGCACGCAATACTCGCGCGGCAGGTGTTCGTGGGTCGTGACCTGTTCGTAATTCGTAATGCCGTGGGACTTGATGACCTGATCCAGGATCTCCGGCACCGACTGCTGCTGGAAGATGCGCCAGTCGGAGCACAGCGACGCGCGCGCCAGCGCCGGTTCCACCACGGCGCGGTAGCGGGTGCGCCGGAAACCGGTGTCGCCTTGTTCAAACTCCGTGACGATGCCGTGCACGTGGCGCACCGGCACATCCCCGCGCCAGATCGTGAAGAGCGCGGGCTGGTCCAGCAGCGCGCCGAAGTCCACGGCCGCATCGAAGCTGGATAACTCCACGCGCAATAGAAAGGTCTCGGACAAGGCTTCGTCCAGCGTGAACTCGATGACGTCGAAGTCCACGCCGGCGGCGGCCGGCGAGAACGTAAATCGCATATCGGATGAATGTGGCATCTCGGTATCCTGCGCAGCCGCTTCGGTGACGGCAATCCGTTCCAGCTGCAGATTTACAAGAAGAAGACGGAGTTACCGATTGCGGCGACTCCGTGACTTGGCCAGAGGAGCCTGCCTACGGTCTGGTTGGTGACGCTGATGCAGGCGGGGGGAGGCATGATGGATTCGTGTGTCGTTGTGAGACCCGATGGGGCCGGAAGCGTCCTGGTGCAGACGCAGCGACATATGCGAAATCCGTGCCAGGTTTGGAAAGCCTGAATAATCCTTAGTGAAATCAATGCGCTAGGAAAAAAGGGCGGTGTATGCATCCCAGTCGGGCGAGTCCAACTGCTGCAAAAGCCCATTTCCAAACGAAAAAAACCGGGCCAAATTTGACCCGGTTTTTCATAACCCTTTGATTAATAAGAAAATGCAGTGGGCCAATTTTGGCCCGGGTGGGTCAAATCTGGCCCGCCTTACTTCTCCCACCCCCCGCCCAACGCCAGAAACAACGCAATCTGGTCGCTGCTCAGCTCGGCCTGTGACGCCGCCAGCGCGCTTTCGTTGCTGGCCAGCGTGCGTTCGGCGTCCAGCACGGTCAGGTAGTCGGTCTTGCCGTACTGGAACAAGCGCCGAGCCTGCGACGCGGCTTCGGCGCTCTGGTCGCGGGCGGCGCGCAGGGCGGTGTCGCGGTCGAGCTGGCGGGCGTAGACGACCAGCGCGCTCTCGGTTTCGCGCAGGGCGTTCAGCACGGTGGCGTCAAAGCGCGCGGCGGCGGCCTTGGTGTTGGCTTCGGCTTGCGCGATGCGCGCTTGCGCGGCGCCGGTGTTGGGGATGGTCCAGGAGATGAGAGGGCCGACGCTCCAACTGAAGGTGCCGCGGTCGCCGAACATGGTGGCCGGGCCGCCCGACGCGGCCGACAGGCCCAGTGTGATCTTGGGATAGAGGTCGGCCGTGGCCACGCCGATGCGCGCGGTGGAGGCGGCCAGGGTGCGCTCGGCCTGGCGGATGTCCGGGCGGCGGCGCAGCAGTTCTGCCCCGTCGCCGACCGGGATGGTTTCGGTCAGTTTCGGCGCGGTGGCGCATTGCAGCAGCGCCGGGGAGATCTCGTGCGGCGTCTGGCCGGTCAGCGCGGCCAGGCGGTACAGCGCGGTGCGCTGCTGGGCCTGGAAGGGCGGCAGGTTGGCCTGCAATTGTTCGAGCTGGCTGCGCGCGCGGGTGACGTCCAGCGTGGTGCCGCGGCCGGCGCGCTGCAGGCGGCTGACGGCGTCGAGGGATTCCTTCTGGACCTGCACGGAGTGCTGCGCCGAGGCGAGCTGCATGCCCGCGGCACACAGGTTGGCGTAGGCACGCGCGGTCTCGGCGGCGACGGTGACGCGGGTGGCGTCGTAGGCGGCCTGCGCGGCCTGTGCGTCATCGGTGGAGGCTTCCACGGCGCGGCGGATCTGGCCGAAAAGGTCGAGTTGATACGACACGCTGGCGCCGGTGGAATACGACCAGCGGTTGGGAGGATCGATGCCGGGTTGCAGTTCCTGCAGGCCGGACACGTGGCCGAAGGTGGGCGACGCGTTGACGCCGAGGGTGGGCTGCTGCTGGGCGCGGGTCTCCTGCAGGGCGGCCTGGGCGCGCTCGAGGTTGGCGCTGGCGACGCGCAGGTCGGTGTTGGCGGCCAGGGCCTTTTCCACCAGGCCGTCCAGCATGGGGTCGTTGTACAGGCGCCACCAGTGGCCGGGCACCGCCTCTTGCCGGTACACATCGTCCTGCGCTTCTACGAAGGACGATTGCGCGCTCGGCCGCTGGGACACCGACTCCGGCGGCACCTTGTAGTCGGGGCCCACGGAGGCGCATCCGGCCAGCGCGAGGGCCAGCGTCAGCGGGAGGAGAAGTCTGGTTTTCATGGCAGGTACGGCTTGGCGTCGATAGGAAGTTGAGGGTTTCGAAAAGGCGTGCGGCGTGCGCTCGCGTCAGGAGGCGTGGGGCGCGGCGGCCGCGGCCTGGGCGGGGCGGTCGTCGACGGAGACGGTGGCGGTCTGGCCGGCGACCAGGCGCACGCCGTCGGGCACGTCGTCGATCTTCACGCGCACGGGAATGCGCTGCGCCAGGCGGACCCAGTTGAAGGTGGGGTTCACGTTGGGAAGCAGGTTGGCGCCCGTGCTGCGGTCGCGGTCGGCGATGCCCATGGCGATGCTCTCGACGTGGCCGCGGATGTGGCGCGATTCGCCCATCAGGGTCACGGTCACGGGATCGCCTTCGTGGATGCCGGGCAGCTTGGTTTCCTCGAAGTAGCCTTCGACGTAGAAGGAGCCGGCGTCCACCAGCGCCATCACGCCATGGCCGGCCGTGGCGTAGGAGCCCGCGCGCAGGTCCAGGTTGGTGACGCGGCCGTCGCTGGCGGCGACGACGCGGCTGCGTTCCAGGTTCAGCCGCGCGGTGTTCAGTTGCACCTGCGCCTGCGCCAGCGCCGCTTCGGTCTGCTGCACCTTGGTCTGGCTTTGTTCCAGCGTTTCGGCCGCGACGAGCTGTCCGAGCGACCGGTTGCGCTTGGCGTCGCGCAGCGCCTGGTCGTGGGCGACCTGCTGCGAGCGCACGGCGGCCTCGGCCTGGTCGTACGCAAGCTGGAAGCGGGCGCGGTCGATCTCGAACAACAGGTCGCCGGCCTTCACGTCCTGGTTGTCGTGCACGGGCACGCGGGTAACCAGTCCGGAGACGTCGGGCGCGACTTGCACGACATAGGCCTTGACGCGGCCGTCGCGCGTCCAGGGTTCGACTTCATAGTGGTCCCAGAGCTGCCAGCCGGCGTAAGCGGCGGCGGCGACGACGACGGCCGTGACCGCGAACTTGCCGATGGCAGCAGGACGAAGGGCATTGGGGAGTTTCATACCGGTCTTTGCAGAAAATAGGGGGAAATGAGGGAGACGCCGTACAGCAGCACCACAAAGAGCGCCAGGTCAAAGAGCGCGGGGTGCCACACCAGGCGGTAGAGTCCGGCGCGGGCGAGCACGCGGCGCACCGCCCAGGCCACGCCCAGGGTGATGACGCCCAGCACCAGCAGCCAGGGGAAATAGATGCCGTAGAGATTGAATTCGCCGATCATGATGCTTGGCTCTCCAGCGTGGGATGAGCGGGTTGGTAGTCGGGCGCCTCGGGGAAGAACGCGCGGCGGATGCCGACCAGCGCCACCACGGCGCGGTCGCGCGCGTGAGGGCCGTGCGGCGTGGCGGCGACGCTGCCCAGCGCGCGGTCGATCTGCGCCAGGAACTCGGGCGTCTTGTCCTGCACGCGCCCCGATGAACGGACCCGGAAAAACTGCGCCAGGCTGTCGAGCACCGGCCCGATCGTGGCGTCGGCCATCGGCAGGTGCCGGCGGGCCCGTTGCAGTTCGGTGATGTCGCGCCCCACGCGCAGGTCTTTCAGCGCGTCGGCCGCGACCAGGTCGTCGGGCCGCCTGGCCAGCGCCAGCCGCGGCTGCAAGAGGCCGATGCGGTCCAGCATGCGGGCGGTGTACGTATGGCGTGAAGGCGCGCGCGGCGAGCTGGCCAGCGTCGCCAGCTCTTTCCAGTTGGCGGCCTGGATGCGGCGCGCGCTCCAGTCGGCGCTGACGGTGCGGAAGATCGCGGCGATGATCGCGGCCGTGGCCACGCCCATGCACTGCGCGACCTGCGTGTCGATGAAGGAAACGACATTGGCGGTGTTGGTGTCCTGCAGGGCCATGGTGCCCAGAAAGCCGAACAGCATGGCCATGCCTTTGCCGGTGCTGGCCGGCCGGGCGATGAAGATGCCCAGCACGAAGGCCGTCGGCAGCATGGACAGCGCCAGCATTTCGAACGAGTGGATGGCCGGCATGATGCCCAGCAGATACAGCGCCGACAGCGGGATCGAATACACCGTGTAGGTCAGGAACTGCATGATGCCCGGCACGGGATTGTCCTGCGAGGCGAAGAAGCAGCTGAAGATCGCGGCCATCAGCGCGGCGGTGGCGCCATTGCTCCAGGCTGTGCCGATCCAGAAGGCGCAGCAGACCGAGATGGCCACGCCCGCGGCCAGCGCGGACAGCAGCGCCAGCCCGTGATCGCGGTGCAGCGCCGAATTGGGATCGCGGGCCGCGCGCGGGGCCCGCACCGGCGCGCCTGCCAATCCCGCGTGGATGTCGCGGCGCAGGGCGAGGCATTCGTCATAGGTGTCGATCAGCTCGCGCAGCCGCGTCATCAGGCTGGCCAGGAGCGCATCGCGCCAGGTCGAACGGCTGTCGATGCCGGGCGTCAGCCGGGTGACAGCGGCGCGCAGCCGCACCGCGGTCTCATGCGAGGCCTGCGCGCCGGCGTTGATCCATTCCGAAATATCGGACAGCAGCGACTGCACCGGCTCGGGCAGGTCCTGGCCGTTGGCCTGCAAGGCGCGCATGCGGTCCTCGACGGCCGATACGGCGGGCGTCAGCGCGGCGATCTGGTCCTGCATGGCGCGCACGGCGCCGGCGGTCCAGCGCAGGTTGCTGGTGTCGAAGGGAACATGGGTGGACAGCAGGCGCAACTGCGTGATGTCGTTGGCCAGCACGCGGCGGTCCTTGTCGCGCTGTTCGGCGTTCTTGCCGCTCAAGGTGTCATGCATCCAGTTGCGCGCGTCGCGCACCGCCTTGTCCAGTTGCAGCGTCAGCGCGGGGGCAAGGCCGCGCGGCAGGATGATGCTGTGGATCAGCGTGGCGCACACGATGCCCAGGCTGATCTCCTCGACGCGCGCAAGCGCCGTGTCGAAGACGAGGGAAGGGTCGGTGACGCTGGGAAAGCCGATCATCGCCGCGGTGTAGCCCGCCAGCATGAACAGGTAGGACCGCGGCGTGCGGTCCAGCACCGACATGTACAGGCAGGCGCCCACCCACAGCACCATCGCCCCGGTCATGACGACCGGCGAATTCGACAGCCGGGGCACCATGTAGACGGTGGCGGCCGACCCGAAGAAGGTGCCCACCAGGCGATACAGCGCCTTGGAGCGCACGGCGCCCGACCAGGGCTGGGCCACGACATAGGCGGTGGTCATGGCCCAGAACGGACGCGGCAAACCGATGCTGTAGGCCAGGTAGAGCGCCATGATGGCGCTCAGGTAGCTCTTGAGCGAGAAGACCGTTTCGCGGACGTTGGGCAGATTCACTTTCATGGCCGCGCGTCCTCTTGCGCCCCGGCGCCGCTGCGGCCCAGCGACACCTTCATGGCGTCGAAGACGCGCAGGCACGCTTCGAGGTCGGACTCGCTGATGCCGTTGAAGATGCGGCGGCGCAGTTCGACCAGCACGTCTTCGACCTGGGCGCGCAGCGCGTGGCCGGCCTCGGTGAGGTGCAGGGTGCGGGCGCGGCGGTCGTGGGGGTCTTCGCGGCGTTCCATCAGCCCGGCGGCGACCAGTTGGTCCAGCACGCGCACCAGCGAGGGGCCTTCGACGCCCAGTGCCTCGGCCAGCGCGCCCTGGCGCACCCCGTCGCCCAGCCGGCCGGCCAGGATGACGGGCCAGGCGGTGGCCTGCGACAGGCCGTAGTCGACGAGCGCCTTGTCGGCGGCGCCGCGATAGGCGCGCGACAGCACCATGAGGTTGGCGGTGGTGGCCATGAGCTGGGAGTCGGAAGGAGTAGGCATGGAATAGATTGTATCCTATCTATTAGCTTACTAATGATTGAAAATGACGACTATCTCGATAGATCTTTTCAATTGGAAAAATAGGGGAGCGGTTTTCCATGGATGGAAAACCGGGGACGAAACTGCGACCGGCCGGCGCGACAGCGGCCGGCCTATCCGGTCAACCGTTGCAGTCGGCCCAGCAGTTCGGCGTTTCGTAGAGGCGCACGCGCGTCAGGCGCAGTTCGGCGCCGTAGTGGCCGTGATAGTGCGGGGCCAGCGTTTCGAAGACGATGGCCGCCAGGTTTTCCGCGGTGGGGATGCGGTCCAGCACGACGGTCTTGTGGCCGGGCAGGGAGTCCAGGAATCCGCGCACGGCGGCATCGCCTTCATAGACCAGGAACGCGTGGTCCCAGACGTCCACGATGTGCGTCTTGGCGATGTGCTTGATCTCGGAGAAGTCCATCACCATGCCGTTGTCGGACTCGCCGGGCGCCTGCACCACGTCGCCCGTCAGGGTGATCTCCAGCACGTAGCGATGGCCGTGCAGGTTGCGGCACTGGCTGCGGTGGTCGGGGATGCGGTGGCCGGCGTCGAACTCGAGCCTGCGGGTCACGGAAATCATCGCGCGCTCCGCACGGCGTGGGGGTGAATCATGGAATGCCTATGTATTTGTGGGTTTGCAGGCTGAGCCGCCATTGCGGGTGCTGCATGCAGTACTGGACGGCCTGCTCGGTGTTGGCCGCGCGCGCGGGTCCGTCCATGGGTTGCAGGAAGAAGTGTTCGAAATCGAGGTGCGCGAAGGCGTCGGGCAGGGCATTGAGCTGGGGGTAGACCAGCTTGAGCTCGTTGCCGCGCTCGACCACGACCGGCGCCGTGCCTTTGGGACTGACGCAGATCCAGTCGATCCCCGCGGGCGGCTTGATCGTGCCGTTGGTTTCGATGGCGACGGTAAAGCCGCGGGCATGGATGGCGTCCAGCAGCGGCGCGTCCAGTTGCAGCAGCGGCTCGCCGCCCGTGAAGACCACGTAGCGGTTGTGCGTGTCCGGACCCCAGGCCGCGGCGATGGCGTCGGCCAGGAGGTCGGCCGAGGCGAACTTGCCGCCGCCGTCGCCATCGGTGCCGATGAAGTCGGTGTCGCAGAAGGTACAGGCGGCGCTGGCGCGGTCGCTCTCGCGGCCGGACCACAGGTTGCAGCCCGCGAACCGGCAGAATACCGCCGCGCGGCCTGCGTGGGCGCCTTCGCCTTGCAGGGTCTTGAAGATTTCTTTGGCGGTGTAAGTCATAGGGGGGCGGGCGGCCGGGCGCCGCGCGATTCGAGCAAAAGCGCGCTATTTTACTTGGCGCGGCGGATATGCGCCGAAAGACCCTGCTGGGCGGGGGTTCGGCGCAGCCGCGCGAGCCGCCGGCGCCCCGGCCCGCTCCGCCCCGCGTCCGCAGCATTCGCCGGCCCCGCGACCCGCCGGCCCACGTCGTGCAGGAAGCGTGGCGGCCCTGTAGACTTCCCGCCTATGTTTCACGTCCAAGACTCGCTTTTCATCGACGAACGCGACCTGACCTTCTCCATGATCCGCGCCCAGGGCGCGGGCGGGCAGAACGTCAACAAGGTGTCCAGCGCCGTCCATCTGCGCTTTGATGTGCGCGCTTCCCGTCTGCCGCCCGAGGTGCAGGACGCGCTGTGCGTGCTGAGCGACCATCGCATCTCCAAGGAGGGGGTGATCGTCATCAAGTCGCAGGCGTTCCGCAGCCAGGAAAAAAACCGGGCCGAGGCCATCGAGCGCCTGGTGGCCATGGTCCGCGCGGCGATCCGGGTCGACAAGCCGCGTCGGGCCACCAAGCCGACGCGGGCCTCGCAGCGCCGGCGCGTGCAGCGCAAGGTGCTGCACGGCGAGGTCAAGCGGCTGCGCGGACGGGTGCAGGGCGAATAGGAGGGGATCATGTCAGACGCGCGCCGCCGCTATCTGCTTACGCTGGCCGGGGTGTTCGCCGTCATCTGGACGGCTTTGGCTATCAATCCGCACGACCGCTCGGCCTGGGCGCTGGAAAACGCGCTGGTGCTGGCCCTGGGCGCCGTGCTGTTCGCCACGCGGCACGCGTTTGTGTTTTCGCGCGCGTCGTACACGCTGATCTTCCTGTTCCTGTGCCTGCACACCGTGGGGGCGCATTACACCTATTCGCTGGTTCCGTACGACGAGTGGTGGCGCGCCCTGACCGGTCACAGCCTGAACAGCCTGCTGGGCTGGGAGCGCAACAACTTCGACCGGGTCGTGCACTTTTCCTACGGGCTGCTCCTGGCCTATCCGATCCGCGAGATCTTCCTGCGCGTGGCCGAGGTGCGCGGGTTCTGGGCGTATTTCCTGCCCCTGGACGTGACGCTGTCCACCTCGGCGCTCTACGAGCTGATCGAGTGGGGCGCCGCGGAGTTCTTCGGCGGCGACCTGGGCGCAGCCTATCTCGGCACGCAGGGCGACATCTGGGACGCCCAGAAAGACATGGCGCTGGCGGCGCTGGGCGCGGTCATCGCCATGACCGTGACCGCGCTGGTCAACTGGAAGGCGCAGCGCGATCTGGCCCGCGATTGGGCCGACAGCCTCAAACCCGCGCGACGGCGGCAGGCCGATAGTCCTTGATGCCCGCAGGGGCATTTCTATATATCGGACAAACACGATATATGATTCGATAAATTGCGATATACCAATATGACCGCAACTCCCTCACCCTCCGACCAGAACATCGCGCAGCCCGCCATCGACGCCGACGCCATCCTCAAGGCGCTGGCCAATCCGGTGCGGCGCGACATCCTGGCCTGGCTGAAGACGCCGCATGCGTACTTCGAGGAGCGCCCCGGCCACACCTTCGAACACGGGGTGTGCGCGGGCCACATCGATGACCGCTGCGGGCTGTCCCAGTCGACGGTGTCGTCGCATCTGGCCGTTTTGCAGCGCGCGGGCCTGATTTCGGCCACGAAGGTGGGGCAGTGGGTCTTTTTCCGTCGCAACGAGCCCGTGATTGCCGCGTTTCTGCGGCAGTTGAACCAGGATATGTAGCCCCATTGCCGGGACGAAAGGACTTTGCATGAACCCCTTGTTTGAACCGCTGAAAGTTGGCGACCTGACGCTGCGCAACCGCGTGGTCATGGCGCCTTTGACCCGCCAGCGCGCCAGCGCCGGCCGCGTCCCCAACGACCTGATGGTCGAGTACTACACCCAGCGCGCCGGCGCCGGCCTGATCCTGACCGAAGCCACCGCGGTCACGCCGCAGGGCGTCGGCTATGCCGATACGCCCGGGTTGTGGTCGCCGGAACAGGTCAAGGGCTGGCGCAAGGTGACGTCCGCCGTGCACGACAAGGGCAGCCTGATCGTGGCGCAGCTCTGGCACGTGGGCCGCATTTCCGATCCGATGTTCCTGGACGGCGAACTGCCCGTCGCGCCCAGCGCCATCGCCGCCAAGGGCCACGTCAGCCACGTGCGCCCCAAGCGCGCCTACGTGACGCCGCGCGCGCTCGAGACCGACGAGATCCCGGGCGTGGTGCAGGCCTACCGCCACGGTGCGCAGATGGCGATGGAAGCCGGCTTCGACGGCGTGGAAGTGCATGCCGCCAACGGCTACCTGCTGGACCAGTTCCTGCAGGACAGCACCAACCACCGCACCGACCAGTACGGCGGTTCGGTCGAAAACCGTGCGCGCCTGCTGATGGAAGTGGTCGACGCCTGCGTGGCCGTCTGGGGCCCGGGGCGCGTCGGCGTGCACCTGTCGCCGCGCGGCGATGCGCACGACATGGGCGATTCGGACCGGGCGGGCCTGTTCACATATGTGGCGCGTGAACTCGGCAAGCGCGGCATCGCATTCCTGTGCGTGCGCGAACATGAAGGCCCGGACAGCCTGGGGCCGGTGCTGAAGGCCGCGTTCGGCGGCGTGTATATCGGCAACGAGGGCTACACGCGCGAGAGCGCCGAAGCCGCCGTGGCCGCTGGCAGGGCCGACGCCGTGGCGTTTGGCGTACCCTACATCGCCACGCCCGACCTGGCCGAGCGCCTTCAGCGCAACGCGCCGCTCAACACGCCGAACCCGGCGACCTTCTACGCTTCCGGCGCGGAAGGGTATACGGACTATCCGGCACTGGCGGCTTGAAGTTGCTGCTTGAAGTTGCAGCTTGACGTTGCTGCTTGAAGCCACCCCCTGCAGCCACCCCCTGAAGCAATGGCCCGCCCTCGGCGGGCCTTTTGCTTTCACAGCGCGGCGCGCATCGGATAGGTGAACAGCCCGAAGTGCGCCGCGTTCAGGCCCAGGTGCGCCAGCACGGCGGCGGAAAGGCCGCCGTACCGGTAAGCCAGGCCATAGGCCGCGCCGGCCAGCCCGGCCAGCAGCATCCATTGCCATCCGCCCGCAAAATGGGCCAGCCCGAACAGCACGGCCGCCACGGCCAGCGCCGCCCAGCCGCCCCACGCGCGGCTACGCCAACGCTGCGACAGGCGCTCTTGCACATACCCGCGAAACAGCGCCTCTTCGGCCAGCGTCACCAGCAGCGCATTGTTGATCAGCCAGATCCAGCCCGACGGCGGCCACTTGGGCGCCCACTGCACCACGTCCAGCGCCAGCGCCAGGCCCAGGCATGCCGCCACCGCGGCCCCGCAGGCCAGCAACGCCGCCGACAGGGTGAGGCGCGCACTGGCCGCGGCCATCGGCGGCGCCATCGCCAGCACCACCCAGAACGCCACCAGCGGTTTGTCCAGGTTCAGGAACATGCCGAACGGCACGGCGCCAGGACTGAGCGGGGCGGGTTCGATCACGCGCAGGTTGTGAAAGCCGGGCAGCAGATGCGCAAAGAGCAGCACGGCCACGGCCACGAACAACGCGTGCCCGGCCGCGCGCGCGGCCGGGCACGCCTGCGAACGCGCCAGCACCGCGGCACCGAGCAGCAGCGCCGGCCACGCCAGCGCGACCGGGTCGGCGACGCCCTGGGCCAAGGCCCAGGCCCACGCCACCGCCAGAGGGGCCAGGGCCCAGCGGCGCGTGCAGGGCGGCCACAGCATAGCTGCGGCCAAAAACAGGGCGGACCAGGGCAGGTCGTGAGGCATCGGCGGGCGGGGATTCGGGCGAACGCCAGAGTGTAAGCGCGGCCTGCGCCGGGCGCCGCTTTTGCCTTGCGTGCATTTTCAGGCGACCATGCGGCAGCGGCGGCAGACGCCCCGCGTGTCCGGCGGGCCGGGAACCGCCATCCAGGGAGTCAGGGATGAAGAGTATCGCGTGGTTGATGTTGGCGGCGGCGCTGCTGCCGTTCGTGTGCACCATCATCGCCAAGGCCGGCGGCAAGCAGTTCGACAACAACGATCCACGGACGTGGCTGGGGCGGCAGGAGGGATGGCGCGCCCGCGCCAACGCCGCCCAGGCAAACACCTTCGAGGCCCTGCCGTTCTTTTACGCCGCCGTGCTGTTCGCGCTTTACAACCAGGCGCCCGCCGAGCACGTGGCCACGCTCATGGCGTGCTGGTTGGGGACGCGGCTGGGTTACGTGGCGATGTACCTGGCCAATTGGGGCGCGCTGCGCTCGCTGGTCTGGACGGCGGGGGTGGGCTTCGTGATCGCGATCCTTTTCGCGGGCGTCTGAGGCCCGCGCCGGATCGTGGCGGCGGCGCTATCGGCAGCCGCCGCGCCGCGTCACTTCCATTCGAACATGGCGCGCGCGGTGCCGGAATCCTGCACCGAGACCTGGCGTTCCTGCGCCTTGCCGTCGAAGGTGGCCGAGATCCGGTAGCTGCCGGCCGGCAGCTTGACCAGCATGTAAGGGCCTTCGGCAGTGACCTGCAACACCGATTTGCCCTGCGCGTCCCGGATGACGACGGCGACGTCGGCGACGTAATCGGCCTTGCCGCCGCGCTGGGCGGCGAAGGTGAGCGCCAGCGGGTAGTTGCCGGAGGCGGCCTTCATGGCTTCGGATTCGTCGATGCCGATGCCGCCGCTGACGTATTCCACCGAGCCTTGATGCTTGACGGGCGGCATCCCGGCCTGGGCCGTGGAAAGAATGCCGGCGATGGCCATGCTGCCCACCGCCATGGCGGCGGCCATCGTGCAGCGTTCAAAACGTTTGTTCATGGAATTCTCCTGCGGGTAGGTCCGGCGCGGCCGAGCGGTCGCTCGCGTCCACCGGACGATTGCACTTCGTTCGATCCGGTCGCCGGAACCGAGTTCGCGTCGTCTCGGCTCGGAAATCAACCGTTTGTATCAGCCGCTTTTTTCTTGAGCGCGCCTGGCAGACGTCCGCATCACGCATCTCGCATCACGCATTACGGATTACGCGTCATGGTAGCTGCCGCGTGCCAGGTGAAGGTCAGCTGGCTCTCGCCGCTGACCGAGCCGTCCGGCGCGAATCGCCGTTCGTGCAGTTCGCCCGCGCCGTCGCCGTGCAGCGCCATCACGCTGGAGCTGCGGGTGCCGTAGTCCGGGCTGACGATGAACGGGCTGCTGAGCAGCTTTTCGCGGTCCAGGGGCAGGCCCGTGGCGGGCAGGTCGGCGTCGTCCGCGGGCAGGGGATCGGCAAGCGCCGCGAACAACGCGGGCAGGTCGGGCTGCGGATGGCTCTCCAGCACGGCCGTGAAGGCGGCCTTGGTCCGCGCCAGCTTGGGCCAGGGCGTGTCCAGCAGGTGATTGGACAGCGCGTACACGCCGGGCGCGAGGCGCCGCGGTCCGCCATCGCGGTTGCTCAGGTACCAGGCCTGCGCGGCATCGCCCACGATCAGGTTGAACCCGTTGTAGGCCTGGTCCCGGCGATGCACGTCCTCCAGGTACGCCTGCGGGGCGATGTCCCCGCGCAGGAAGTCCTCGACCAGCGCGCCGCGCGACGGCGCGTTGTCCAAATGCCGGCCCGGTTCGCGGAAATTGGTCACCAGCGCATAACGCCCGTGCGCCGTCACCCCCATCCAGGTGCCGCCCGCCAGGCCGTCGCGCCCGGCATAGATGCCGGGGGCGTCGGGCCATTGCGCGGCGGGCAGGGTGGGGCGCGCGTGGAATTCGTCGCGATTCGCGGCGATCAGCACGGGGATGCCCGGCAAGGTGTGCAGGGCCAGTACGGCAAGACACATGATTCAGACCTGATGAAGAGGGGAAGGGGGGGCGGGACGCCCGGGCGCCGCGGTGAAGTCGGGGCCGGCCAGGGTGGCGCGCAACGATTCGATTTCGGCGGCGACGTCCCGCAGCAGGGGCGACGGCGCCTCGATGGCGTCCGGGGGCACGGGCTGGCCCTGGTTGACGGCGGCGGCAATGCGGTCCAGGGCGGCGGCCAGTTGGGCGACCTGCGCGGCAGGGGGCGCGGGCTGGCCGGCGGGCAGCGACCACACGGTGTCGGAGATGGCGTTGGCCACGCGTTCCAGCGCCACTTCCACGGGCCACCAGGCCAGGGCGCGGCGGCTGACGAGCCGCGGTTCGGACAGTCCGCGCTGCAGCGCGATGCGCAGGTCGGACAGCCGCGCGTAGGCGCGCGCGCGCAGGTCGTGCCGGCTGCCGGGATCGGCCTGGAACACGGTGTTCAGGTAGGCGGCCAGCGTCGAGGTGGCGGCGGACACGGCATGGTCCAGGTTGCTGCGTTCGATGCGAATCCAGGGCAGGTAGCCCACCAGCAGCACGATGGCCGACGCGACCCCCACGTCCACCAGCCGCGCCAGCGCGATGGACCAGCTTCCGGGTTGCAGCGCGCCGATCAGCAGCATGAGGATGGGCACCAATATGGCCGAGAACAGCCCGTAGTTGCGCCGTATCGACCAGGGCAGCAGCGCCGCCAGCCCGGCGACCGTGAGCAGGCTCGCGACGCCGCCGCGGTCCAGCGCCAGCACGGTGGCGCTGATCGCGACGCCCACCACGCTGCCCGCGCAGCTTTGCAGCGCGCGGGCAAAGACCGACCCGAAATTGGGCTTGAACACCACCACGACGATCAGCGGCACCCAGTAGGACCGGGGCAAGGCGGTGGCCAGGGCGACCGCCTCGGCGGCAAGCAGGCAGAGCCCCAGACGCACCAGATACCGCACGGTGGTCGGCCCGGGGCGGTAGGTCCGGACCAGCACGCGCCAAGGCGTGCGCGCGGGCGCGGGCGGCAGGTCGGCGCCGTCATCGGCTGGCGTGGCCCGCGTGCCGTTCAGCAGCGGCTGCGCCTGCTCCAGCGCGTCCGCAAGCTGCGGCATGCCGGCGCGGCGCAGCGCGGCGATGTCGTCGCGCGCGTCCGGCTCGGCGTCATTTTCGACGCGGTCGGCCAGATGGTTCATGACCCGGGCGCATTCGGCCGGCAGCACGCGCCCGGCGCGCGCCAGCGCCAGCGCGGCGTTGGTGAGCGGCGTGCAGGCCTGCAGTTGGGCGACCAGGCGCGCCAGCCGCGGCGACGGGCCCGCCGACCGGCCCCGCGCGGCCAGGACGGTGTCGTAGGCGGTGGCCATGGCGCCTTCCATCTCGCGGCGCGCGGCCATGACGCGCGAGGTGCCGGTGGCCGCGAACATCGCGGCCAGCTTGCGGTAGGCCTGCGCCACCGCGGCCCGCTCTGGCGCGATGGGATTGACGACCCAGCCGGACAGCGTGAGCGCCAGGCCGAACAGCCCGCCCACGCCCACCAGCGCGGGCGGCAGCCACGGCGGCAGGGTCGAGGCCAGGCTGGAACCGACGATCACGTAGGTGGCGAACTGCAACGTGGCGACGGCCGCGATGGTGTTGAACGTGCCGACCAAACTGGCCGCCAGGACCAGCAGCATCATGCCGGCGGCGGTCCAGAGTCCGTGGCCGGCCATCAGGCTTCCCAGCAGATAGCCCAGCGCGCCGCCGAACACCGTGGCGCCGATGGACAGCGCGCGGTTGCGGTAGGGGCCGCCGTTGTCGCCCGTGATGGCGGGCAGCGCGCCCAGCGCCACCAGCGCGGCCGCCGGGCCCTGGTCCAGGACCAGCCCCGCGGCCGTCGGCAGTCCGATGGCCAGGGCGGCGCGCAGCATCACCCAGGGGTTGACCGGCGAAGGCTCCAGGTGCGCCAGGCTCATCAGCCAGCGCATGTTGGACGCGTGCGGGTGGCTCATCGATGGGCGGCGGGACAAGGCGGCCTCATGGGACGGTGCTCAGGCTCTGGTCAGCGGCGCCTCGTCGGGCGCCGCCAGGCGGAAGTAGTCTTCGGTGTTCAGGAGGATGGACGCGTCCAGGCGTCCGGCGTTGAAGACGATTTCCTCGTGCCGCTCGCGCAGGCTGGGATCCACCAGCAAGCACAGGTCCGGATTGAAGCTGAAGGGCGGGATGGCGCCGATCTCGCAGCCGGTGAGCTCGCGCGCGAGGTCGCGCGACGCGAGCGAGGCTTTCTTGCCGCCCGCGGCGCGCGCGATCGCGTCCAGATCGGCCTGCTTGTCGGCCGGAAACACCGCGAGCACGTTCTTGCGCAGATTGGACGAGATCTTCACCCGGCAGACCAGCGCCTTGGCGCCCTGGCTGACTTCGGTGCCGCGCACGGCGGCGACTTCGACGGACCGACCCGCCGCGGCGTGTTCAAGCAGGCGATAGCGGGCCTGGTGCTGGGTAAGCAGGGCTTGCAGGCGTTCAAAGACTTCCATGGGGGCGACGGGAATGGGGCGGGCCGGGAGTCGGCCTCGTACGCGGAATCATACGCCCGCGCGGCGCTAGATTTCCCCGGTGAAGGCGTAGCCCCAGCCCCAGACCGTGCGTATCGGCAGCTCGACGTTGACATCCTGCGCCTTGCGCCGCAGGCGGCTGACGACGACGTCCGTGCGGCGCATCGACTCGCGGCCCGAATGCGGATCCAGGCCGGGCGGGTCGCCGCGCGGCATGCGCTTGTCGGGCGATCCGGTCAGTTTCAGCAGGAACTCCCGCTCGGCCTGGGTCAGCGCCAGGCGCGTGCCCTGCGGGCTGACCAGGGTCCAGGCGGCATCCAGGAATTGCCACTTGCCGGTGAGCACGGCGGGCGCCGAGGGCGCCGCGGGTCGCGTGTCGGCCTCGGGGGCGCGGCGGCTGGCGGCGGCGGGCACGCGGCGCACCAGCGCCTGCAGGGCGGCCGCGATCTCGGCGGTGGCCACCTCGGGCGAAAAGCAGGCGTCGGCGCCGCAGTGCAGGCCGAGAATGCGGTTCTCAGGGGTGTCGAAGGCGGAAACGGCGACGATGCCGGCGGTGGTGTCCATGGCGCGCAGACCTGCGACGGCCATGCAAAGATCGGTAAATTCGGCTTGCATCACGAGCAGCGGGGTGCGGCGGGCCTGGAACAGGCGGAACAGTCCGTTGGAGTCTTCGCAAGGACGCGGCGAGAACCCCATTTCGGCCAGTTCGTCGCTGCGGCGCACGCGCTGGCTGGCGTCGGGAGCGAAGACGATCAGGTCTAATAGGTCATTCATGAATCGTTGTGAACATCATGCAGCTTGAGCGCTTGCATGATGCATCGGTTACAACGGTTTCCCAAACCGCGCACAACGACACTTTCCTACCCGAATTCTCGGCCATGGCCGCGAGATAAGCCTTTCGCGGCGTCAGGGAGCGTCGCCGGAGACCTCATTCCACCAGCCGCCGCCCAGCGCTTGTAACAAAGCGGCCGTGTCGGTGTAGCGCGCCGCATCGGCCTGGATGCGCGAAATCCGCGTCTGTAACACCTGGCGCTGGCTGTCCAGCAGGCTCAGATGGCTGATGCCGCCCGCCTGGAAACGTCCCGCCGCGATGCGGCCGGCCTCGTCGGCGCGGCGCCACGCGTCGTCATAGGCCGCGAAGGCCTCGCTGTCCGTCTGCACGGCGCGCAGCGCGTCGGCCACCTGGCGGAATCCGTCCAGCACCGTCTGCCGGTAGGACGCGGCGGCCGCGTCATAGGCCGCCTCGGCCGAGCGCTTGCGCGCGCGCAGCTCGCCGCCATGAAAAAGCGGCTGGACCAGTCCAAGCCCCAGATTCCACACGTTCACGCCATCGGACAGCTCGTTCACGCCCGTGCGTTGCGACCCGAAACTGGCGGTCAGGGTGAACTGCGGATACAGGTTGGCCGTGGCCACGCCCACGTCCGCCGACGCCTTGTGCCACAGGGCCTCGGCGGCCAGGATGTCGGGCCGCTGGCGCGTCAGGGCGGAGGGCACGCCCGTGGGAACGTCCGGCGGCAGCGTCAGGTCCGCCAGGCGCAGTGGCGGCGACTGCAGGGCGGCGGGCGCCACGCCCAGGTAGGTGGCCAGTTGATGGGTGACCTGCGCCAACTGGTATTGCAGCGGCGGCACGGTAGCCCGGGTCTGGGCGACCAGCAGTTCCTGGTTGCGCAGATCGGCCAGCGCGATGCCGCCCGCGTCCAGGCGCTTTTGCATGATTTCCTGCTGGCTGACCTGCGCCGCCAGCAGCGCGTCCGTGGCCGCCAGCCGCTCGGCCAGGTCCGCCTGGCGGATCGCGGCGGTCACGACGTTGGCCGCCAGCGACATGCGCGCGGCCTGCAGTTCGTGCGCCTGGTAGTCCATCTGCGCGGCCAGGCCCTCCAGCACGCGCTGGTTGGCGCCGAACACGTCCAGCGTGTAAGACACGTCGATGGAGGCGTTGTAGAGCGTGAAAGGCGGGGGCGGCTCGGCCACCGGCACGCCGTAGGCCGCCGGATCCACCTTTTGCCGGGCGACCGACAGATTGCCGTCCACCGAGGGCAGCGTGCGGCCGCCGGTCTCGGCGGACAGGTCCTCGCGCGCCTGCCGCAGGCGGGCGCGCGCTTCTTCCAGCGTGGGACTGGCGGCGAGCGCCTGGCGCACCAGCCGGTCCAGTTCCTCCGACCGGAAAAGCTGCCACCACTGCGCGGGAATGTCCGCGCCCGGCTGCAGGCGCTGGTCGCCCGCGGGCAGCGCATCCTGTCCCTGCGGGGTGTAGGACGCCACGTCCGGCGCGGCAGGCTGCGGAAAGTCGGGGCCGACCGCGCAGGCGGACAACAGCGCGCTCAGCGCGAGCGTGGCGAGGGGGCGGGGAGCGGACAGGCGGGCGGGGCGGCGCATGGGCATCAATCCAGGGTGCGGCGGTAGAACTTCACGGCGGCGGTCATGACGATGACGGTAAAGACCATCAGCGGCCAGATGTTCGGCCACAGGTCCCACCAGCCGTTGCCTTTGAGCAGGATGCCGCGGATCAGCCGGTTGAAATACGTCAGCGGCAGCAGGTTGCCCAGGTGCTGCGCCCACATCGGCATGCCCTGGAACGGGAACATGAATCCCGACAGCAGCATGTTGGGCAGGAAATAGAACATGGTGAGCTGCATGGCCTGAAGCTGGTTCTGCGCCAGCGACGACAGGGTGATGCCCACCGTCAGGTTGGCCGCCACGAACAGCAGCGCGGCCAGGTAGACCGACAGCAGGCTGCCCATGATGGGCACGTGAAACACGAAATGCGCGGCCGCCAGGATGATGCTGGCCTGGATCAGGCCGATGGCGATATAGGGCACGATCTTGCCGGTCATCACCTCGATCGGCCGCACTGGCATCGCCAGCAGGTTTTCCATGGTGCCCCGTTCGCGCTCGCGGGTCATGGCCAGCCCGGTCATCATCACGAGCGTCATCGTCAGGATCACGCCCATCAGGCCCGGCACGGTGTTGTATTGCGAGATCTGCTCTTCGTTGTAGAGCTGGTGGATGCGCACGTCGAAAGGCGGCTGGCCGCCCGCCAGGCTGGCGAGCGGTCCGGTCAGGTCCTTTTGCGCGACGGCCTGGGTCAACTGCGTGGCCGCGCCCAGCGCCATGCCGGTCGCCATGGGGTCGGTGGCGTCAGCCTCGATCAGCAGGGCCGGGCGCTCGCCGCGCAACAGGCTGCGGGTGAAATCCGGCGGAATCGTCACGACGAACAGCACGCGCCCCTGAGCCAGCGCGGCGCGTCCCGCCTCTTCGTTGTCCAGTTCCTCGACGATGTGAAAGTAGTCCGACGAGCGCATCGCCGCGATGAAACTGCGCGTGAAGGGGCTGTGGTCCGACGCGATGACGGCGGTGGGCATCTGCCGCGGATCGGTGTTGATGGCGTAGCCAAAGAGCGCCAGTTGCATGATGGGCAGTCCCACGATCATGCCGAAAGTGATGCGGTCGCGGCGCAGCTGCAGGAACTCCTTGAGCACCATGCTCCACCAGCGCGACCAGGAAAATCCGTTCAGGCGCAGGCTCATGGGGCGCTCGCAAAGTTGTCGGTGGACCGGTTCATCAGGTAGATGAAGACGTCCTCCAGGCTGGTGTCGATGCGTTCCAGGCGCAGGTCCTGGCCGTCGATGGCGGCGCGCAGCGTGCGCTCCAGCAATGCCGCATCCCGGCCGCTGACGTGCAGCGCCGAGCCGAAGGCCACCGTCTGGTCCACGCCCGGCGCGCCGCGCAGTTGCTGGCCCAGCGGCACCAGGTTCTGCCCGTGGATCGCCCAGGTGGTCAGGCCCTGTTCGGCGATGACCTCATCGGCGGTGCCCTGGGTCAGCAGCTTGCCGTAGGAAATGTAGGCCAGCTTGTGGCAGCGTTCGGCCTCGTCCATGTAGTGGGTGCTGACCAGCACCGAGATGCCGCGCGCGGCCAGCTCGTGGAGCTGTTCCCAGAAGTCGCGCCGCGCCGTGGGGTCCACCCCGGCCGTGGGCTCGTCCAGCAGCAGCAGCCTGGGCTGGTGCAGCAGGCAGGCGGCCAGCGCCAGCCGCTGCTTCCATCCGCCCGACAGCGATCCGGTCAGTTGCCCGGCGCGGCTTTGCAGGCCGAGGTCCTGCAGGGCGCGGTCCACCGCCTCCTTGCGCTGGGCCATGCCGTACATGCGCGCCACGAAGTCCAGGTTCTCGCGGATGGTCAGGTCCTCCCAATACGAGAACTTCTGCGTCATGTAGCCCACGTTGCGCTTGATCTGCGCGCTGTCGCGCAGGATGTCGTAGCCCAGGCAGGTGCCGCTGCCCGAATCCGGCGTGAGCAGGCCGCACATGAGGCGGATGCAGGTCGTCTTGCCGCTGCCGTTGGGGCCCAGAAAGCCGAAGATCTCGCCCTTGCGCACCTGCAGCGTCACGTCGTTCACGACGTGCTTGCTGCCGAAGTGCTTGTTCAGGCCGTGGACGTCGATGACGTAGCCGCCGGCGTCGGTTGCGCTCATGGCAGGGTCGCCTCCACGGGCTGGCCGGGATGCAGCCGCGCCGCCGCGTCGGGCGCGGGGCGGGCCTCGACCATGTAGACCAGCTTGCTGCGGCTTTCGCGGCTGTAGATCACCGGCGGGGTGTATTCCGCCTGGTCCGAGACGTAGTCGATGCGCACGGGTATCGGGTCGCCGCAGCCGTCGCAGCGCAGCGTGGCCTCCTGGCCGATCTTGAGCGATCCCACGACCGTCTCCGGCACGAAGAAACGCACCTTGACGTTGCCCGGCGGCAGCAGGCTGACGACCGGGCTGCCGGCGGGGACCCATTCGCCCACGCGGTACATCGTGTCGAACACGCGGCCGGCCGCGGGGGCCGCGAGCTGCTTCTGGGCCAGCGTCCATTCGGCCTGCGCCAGCGCCGCGTCGGCGGCCTGGACCTGCGACGCCTGCGCGCGCCGCGCCTCGTCGCGGCCGGGCAGGCGGTTGACTTCGACCTGTGCCTGCAGCTCGCGCACGCGGGCGGCATCCGACTGCGCCTGTTCGCGGCTGTCGTCCAGTTGCGAGCGTGCGATGCCGCCGATGCGGAATTGCGCGATGTCGCGCTGCAGTTGCGCGGCGGACCGCCGGCTGGCGGCTTGCGCCTGCGCCAGTTGCGCCAGGCTGACGTCGACTTCGGGCGGCCGCTTGCCGGTGGCGATGTCCTCCAGTTGCGCGCGCGCCGCCGCCAGTTCCGCACGCGCCTGATCGCGCGCCGCGGCCTCGCGCGTGGCGTCCAGCGTGTACAGGGGCTGGGCTGCGTCCACGAGCTGGCCGCGCCGCACCGCCAGGGAGTCCAGGCGGCCGGCCTCGGACGAGGCCACATACACGTAATCGCCCTCTACGTAACCCTGGTAGAAGGCCGGTTCATGGTTGCCGCAGCCGGACAGGGACAGCAGGGCCAGGGCGGCGGGCAGGGGGAGGCGGGTGCGCATGGTCAGCGTCCTGAGGGCGGGGCCGGGGAAAGGCCGGGCGGCGTGAATAGGCCACCCGTCAGCATGGCGATGGCGTGGGCCGCGATCGCCTCGTTGTCGATGGACTGCGCCACCGGGTCGTCCTGCCAGATCCGGCGCCACAGTGTGGATGTGGCCAGCGGCAGCAGGGTCAGGCCCAGGATGGAAAGAAACACCAGCCGCGGTTCGACGCCCGGCGTGATTGCGCCGCGGCGCTGGCAGTCGGCGATCAGGCCGGCAAAGGCCTGCAGCCGGTCCGAAGGCAGGTGGCGCAGCACGCGGTCGCGCAACTGGCCGCCTTCGTTAACGACCTCGTGCATCCACAGGGACGGCAACCAGGGCTTGTCGGTGGCGCTCTGGACCACGCGGCCCACGATCTCGGTGATGTAGCGCCGCGCCGACGCGGCCGGGTCCTGCGGCGCGTCGGCAGCGGCGACGTCCAGCGGCACGGGCGCCCACACGAAGCCGATCACCGGCACGATCCGTTCCAGGACCACGGCGTCGATCAGCTGGTCGCGGCTCTTGAAGTAGTAATGCAGCATCGCCGGCGTGACGCCAGCCCGCTGGGCGATGCTGGCGATGGTGGTCGCGGCGACGCCCTGGGCGGCGAACAGTTGCGTCGCCAGGTCCAGCAGGTTGGCGCGGGCGGCGGCGTTGTCCGGGCGCGGCGGGCGGCCGGGGCGGCGGGCGGGAGCGGAGGGTGCGGAAGACATGCGGCAGATTCTAATTAAAGAATTAATTAATTAAAAGGGGCGCGATCATCAGGGTTTCAAGCCCGGGGGACGGGGCGTGGATGGTGTAATGGACCGGTTCCCCGTCCCGCCGGCCGCACGCCATCACCGCGCCAGCCGGCCTTTACAAGGAGACCGCACGTCATGCCGCAATCCTCTTCGACCAACCGCCGGATCGTGCTGGCCGCGCGTCCGCAAGGCGAACCCGCCGACAACGACTTCCGTCTCGAAACGGGCGAGGTGCCGCAGCCCGGCCCGGGCCAGGTGCTGCTGCGCACGGTCTACCTGTCGCTCGACCCCTACATGCGCGGCCGCATGAGCGATGCGCCGTCCTACGCCGAGCCGGTCCGGATCGGCGAGGTGATGGTGGGCGGCACGGTCACGCGCGTGCAGGCCTCGAATCATCCGCAGTTCCAGGTGGGTGAATGGGTGCTGGCGCAATCGGGCTGGCAGGACTATGCCGTGTCCGACGGCGCCGGGCTGCTGCGCCTGGGCCCCAACCCGGAGCACCCGTCCTGGTCGCTGGGCGTGCTGGGCATGCCCGGCTTCACCGGCTACATGGGCCTGCTGGACATCGGCCAGCCCAAGGCCGGCGAGACCGTCGTCGTGGCGGCGGCCAGCGGCGCGGTGGGCGCGGTGGTGGGCCAGATCGCCAAAATTCACGGCTGCAAGGTTGTGGGCATTGCGGGCGGACCGGACAAGTGCCGGTACGTGGTCGAGGAGCTGGGCTTTGACGACTGCCTGGACCACCGGCAGCCCGACCTGCCCGGGCGCCTGGCCAAAGCCGTGCCGCAAGGCATCGACGTCTACTTCGAGAACGTGGGCGGCGCCGTCTTTGACGCGGTGCTGCCGCTGCTGAACCCGCGCGCCCGCATCCCGGTTTGCGGGCTGATCTCGGCCTACAACGCCACCAGCCAGCCCGAGGGCCCGGACCGCCTGGCGCTCCTGATGCGCACCATCCTGACCAAGCGCCTGCGGATGCAGGGCTTCATCATCTTCAACGAATACGCGCACCGCTACGGCGAATTCCGCGACGCGATGCAGGACCTCATCAAGCAAGGCCGCATCAAGTATCGTGAAGACGTGGTCGACGGCCTGGAAAACGCCCCGCGCGGACTGATCGGGCTGCTCAAGGGCGAAAACGCCGGCAAACGCATCGTGCGGGTCGGTCCTGACGAATGGAGCGCAACATGAACATACTGATCGTGCTGACTTCCCACGACACGCTGGGCAATACGGGGCGCAAGACCGGCTTCTGGCTGGAGGAGTTCGCGGCGCCGTATTACGCCTTCGTGGACGCGGGCGCCAAGGTCACGCTGGCCTCGCCGCTGGGCGGCCAGCCGCCGCTGGACCCCAAGAGCGACGACCCCGACGCCCAGACCGACGATACGCGGCGCTTTCGCCAGGACGAGCAGGCGCAGCGCCTGCTGGCGTCCACGCACCGGCTGTCCGAGATGCAGGCGTCGGATTTCGACGCGGTGTTCTATCCGGGCGGCCACGGTCCGCTGTGGGACCTGGCGGAAGACGTCAAGTCGGTCGCGCTGATCGAGACCATGCTGGCGGCGGGCAAGCCGGTGTCGGCCGTGTGCCATGCGCCGGGCGTGCTGCGCCATGCGAAAACCGCGGACGGCAAGCCGCTGGTGCAGGGCAGGCAGGTCACGGGCTTTTCCAACGCGGAGGAAGCCGCTGTGGAACTGACCGACGTGGTGCCGTTCCTGGTCGAGGACGAACTGAAAAAGCTGGGTGGCCAGTACAGCAGCGGGCCGGATTGGCAGCCGCACGTGGTCTGCGACGGGCTGCTCATCACGGGCCAGAATCCCGCGTCCTCGGTGGGCGTGGCCGAGGCGCTGCTCAAACGCCTGAAGGACCTGGCGGCGCCGGCCTGACGCCGAACCGCGCGCGGGCCCGGCCGCCGGGGGCGCGCCGGGCGGCCGGAAACCGCCTCGCCTTGTGTCAGAATCGCGGCTTTTCGATATTTGCGCGTCGCCCCGGTGTGGCGGCGCGCACGCTTTCCCATGCCTTCCGACGTTCCCGAAAACCCAGCAGGATCCTACGAAGCGGTGCTGTTCGCCGCGATGCAGGCGCGTGACCCGGCCACCGGCCGGCATTGCAACAGAGTCGTTGCGCTGAGCGTTGCGCTGGCCCGGGCCTGCGGGCTGGCCGAGGCGGAACTGGAGGTGATCGCCCCGGCCGCGCGGCTGCACGACGTGGGCAAGATCGGCACGCCCGATCGCGTGCTGCATCACCCGCACCGCCTGGAAAACGAAGATTGGGAAATCATGAAGGGGCACGCCGCGGCGGGCGCCGCCCTCATCATGCAGACCGCGATGCCGCAGCGCGAGGCCATTGCGCTGGCGGTGCGGCACCACCATGAGCACTTCGACGGCTCCGGCTACCCGGACGGACTGGCCGGGCATGCCATTCCGCTGCACGCGCGCATCATTTCGGTGGCCGATTCCTACGACGCGCTGGGCGACGCGCGGCCCTACCATCCGGCGCGCACCCATGCGCAGATCATGCGCATCCTGAACCAGGAGCGCGGATCCAAATGCGATCCCGACCTGCTTCGCGTGTTCGAATCGATGATCGGGGAAAGCCGGCTGCGCGTGCCGTAGCGGGGTCTACTTCAACCCGTCTACTTCAACCGATAGTGCGCCGCGACGGCGGCCAGGTCCTGCAGCGTGCGCTGCTGCCAGGCCGCGTCGTGGCCCAGTTCCTCGGCCAGGATGCGCGCAACTTCGGGGGCGGCCAGCATCGCGGCCTCGGCATCCAGGAACAGCGCGCGATTGCGGCGCGCCAGCACGTCTTCGGCGCTGCGCGCCAGTTCGAATCGCGCCGCGAAACGGACGTGCGCTTCCGAAAGCCCGCTCGCCTTGACCAGCATGCGCTGCGCGCCGGGCAGGGCCTGCAGCGTCGGCAGGTCGCTGCCGTAATAGCTGTCGGGCGTGCCGGCGTGTTCCTGCGAGGGGGCCAGGCCGCTGGCGCCGTGCAGCGGCAGCGATTCGGTGCGGCACGAGGCCTGCGTCAGCAACTGGTGCTGGATCGCGGTGTCCACCACGTCCTGCGCCATGCGGCGGTAGGTGGTCCACTTGCCGCCGGTCACCGTGACCAGCCCGGCCTTGGACACCAGGATGGTGTGTTCACGCGACAGCTTCTTGGTGGAGGCTTCCCCGGTGGCCTTGACCAGCGGACGCAGCCCGGCCCAGACGCTGGTGACGTCGGCGCGCGTGGGCTTGCGGCTCAGGTAGCGCGCCGCGGTGTTCAGGATGAAGTCCACGTCCTGTTCGCCGGCGTCGGGGTCCAGCGGCAGGTCCTGGCGCGGCGTGTCGGTCGTGCCCACGATGGTGTGGCCGTTCCACGGCACCACGAATAGCACGCGGCCGTCGTCGGTCTTGGGAATCAGGACGGCCCGCTTGCCGGGCAGGAAATCCTGCGGCAGCGTCAGGTGCACACCCTGGCTGGGCGCGACCATGCTTTGCGCGTTCTTGTCTTCCATGCGGCGCACGGCATCCACCCAGACGCCGGTGGCGTTGACGACGCAGCGCGCGCGCAGCGTGAAGGTCGAACCGCCGATCACGTCCTGCGCGGTCACGCCGTCCACCTTGCCGCTCGTGGTGGTCAGGCCGGTGGCGCGCACGTAGTTCACGGCCGTGCCGCCCAGGTCGAAGAGGGTGCGCATCAGGCTCACCGCCAGGCGCGCGTCGTCAAACTGGCCGTCGTAGTACAGGACGCCGCCCTTCAGGCTGCGGCCATTCACGCTTTCGGCCAGCGTCGGCGCATTGGCCAGCGTCTCGCGGCGCGACAGCCAGCGGCTGGGCGACAGGTTCAGCTTGCCGGCCAGCATGTCGTACATCTTCAGGCCGATGCCGTAGAAAGGCTGGTCCAGCATGCTGTAGGCAGGCACCACGAAGCCCAGGGGCCACACCAGGTGCGGCGCGTTGCGGTTGAGCAGGCCGCGTTCGTGCAGGGCCTCGCGCACCAGGCTGACATTGCCTTGCGCCAGATAGCGCACGCCGCCGTGCACCAGCTTGGTCGCCTTGCTGGACGTGCCCTTGGCAAAGTCGGCGCCTTCGATCAGCAGCGTGCGGTAGCCGCGCGAGGCGGCATCGACCGCGGTGCCCAGGCCGGTCGCGCCGCCGCCGATGACGATGACGTCCCAGGAGTGCGTGTTGTCCAGCGTGTTCAGAAGTCGGCTGCGGTCGGGCGGGGTGACGGAGGCGAGGGGTCGGTTCATGTTCTTTGATGGCGGCGGGGCCGCGAGGTAAATGCGTCGGTGGTCGCGTCGGCGGCCCGGCAGCGGACAACGGGCCCGCTCGGGCGCGCGCGGTCAGGGTGTGGGTTTCAGGGTGTTCGGCGCCGCGGCGACGTCGCAGCGCACGCCGGCGTCCAGCAGCACCTGGGCTAGCGGCTCCTGCGGGTGGGCGTCGGTGAAGAACCGGTCGATCTGCGAAATATGCGCCAGTTCCACCATGGCCTGGCGCTTGAATTTGCTGCTGTCGGCGGCCAGCCAGACCTCGCGCGATTGTTCGATGATGGTGCGGGCCACGCGCACCTCGCGAAAGTCATAGTCGCGCAGGGTGCCGTCGGCCTCGATGCCGGAAATGCCGATCAGGCCGATGTCGACCTTGAACTGGCGGATGAAGTCCATCGTGGCCTCGCCGACGATGCCGCGGTCGCGCGAGCGCACCACGCCGCCCGCCACGATGACTTCGCAGTCCGGGTTGTCGGACAGGATGTCGGCCACGTGCAGGTTGTTCGTGATGACGCGCAGCCCGCGGTGGCGCAGCAGCGCGCGCGCGATGGCCTCGGTGGTGGTGCCGATGTTCAGGATCAGCGAACAGCCGTCGGGCACGGCGCGCGCCACGGCTTCGGCGATGCGCTGCTTGCCCGCGGCGTGCAGCCCCTGCCGCTTGCGGTAGGCGATGTTCTCGATGGTCGAGGCTTCGATGCGGACGCCGCCATGAAAGCGCGACAGCAGGCCGGCTTCGGACAGGATGTTGACGTCCCGCCGCACGGTCTGCAGCGTGACGTCGAAGTGTTTGGCAAGCGCTTCGATCGAGGCGGAGCCCTGGGCCCGGACCATTTCGATCAGCGCGCTCTGGCGTGGATTCAGTGTCATGTTCGCATGATAAAACAACAAAAGCGAAAAATAATGACGCACCGCAAGATTGTTTTTTGTTCGCTTCTTGAGTAAAACGCACAAAAAACGAAAGCCATCTGAAAGAGTATGCTCATCGTGTTGTCCCGGCGCGTGCGCGCGCCGGCGCACGGAGCAGGGCGCTGTACCGAATACCGAAGTCCACAAAAACAGGGACATATAAGTAGGTTGAGGAGACTAGATGCAGCTGACCTTGGACGGGATCGTGTTGCGGGCCGGCTCGCAGACGCATCTGTATCCCATGAGCCTAGCCCCGGTTGCGGGCGCCATGACCGTCCTGCTGGGGGCGACCCTGGCCGGCAAGACCTCGCTGATGCGCATCATGGCCGGGCTGGACCGTCCCACCGAGGGCCGCGTGCGGGTCGACGGGGTCGACGTCACCGGCGTGCCGGTGCGCCAGCGCAACGTGGCGATGGTCTACCAGCAGTTCATCAACTATCCCTCCATGTCGGTCTACGACAACATCGCCTCGCCGCTCAAGTTGCGCGGCGCGCGCGACACGCGCGAAAAGGTCCACGCCATGGCCGCGCGGCTGCACATCGACCATTTGCTGGACCGGTATCCGTCCGAACTGTCCGGCGGGCAGCAGCAGCGGGTGGCGCTGGCGCGCGCGCTGGCCAAGGAAGCGCCGCTGATCCTGCTGGATGAACCGCTGGTCAACCTGGACTACAAGCTGCGCGAAGAATTGCGCGATGAGCTGTCCGAACTGTTTGCGGAAGGGCGGTCCACGGTGGTCTATGCGACCACGGAACCCGGAGAGGCGCTGCTGCTGGGCGGCCACACCGCCGTGCTGGACGCCGGAGAGCTGCTGCAATACGGCCCCACGGCCGAGGTCTTTCACCGGCCCAATTCGATCCGCGTGGCGCGGGCCTTCAGCGATCCGCCCATGAACCTGTTTGCCGCCCGGCGCCACAATGGCGGTTTCGTGTTGCAGGGCGACGTGGCGGTGGAACTCGCGCTGCCGCCGGGCGCCGATGCCGACATCACCGCCGGCCTGCGCGCCGGCGCCCTGGACGTGACGCCGCGCCCGGGTTATGTCGCCTTGCCCGGGCGGGTGACGCTGGCCGAGATCTCCGGGTCCGATACCTTCGTGCACGCCGCCACGGCCGCCGGCGACGTCGTGGCGCAACTGCCCGGGGTGCACCGCTACAGCCTGGACGAGCGCGTGGCGCTCTACTTCGATCCGGCGCAGACCTATGCCTTCGGCGCGGACGGCGCGCTCTTGACCGCGCCGCGCCGGCCGGCCAGCGTGGGGGGGGCGGCCTGATGGCGCAGATCGAGCTGGACCTGTCCCATTCGTACGTGCCCCAGCCCCGGTCGGACGAAGACTATGCGCTGCTGCCGCTGCGGTTCACGTTCCGCGACGGCGGGGCCTATGCCCTGCTCGGGCCGTCGGGCTGCGGCAAGACGACGCTGCTGAACTGCGTGTCGGGCCTGCTGCGGCCGTCGCAGGGGCGCATCCTGTTCGATGGCCAGGACGTCACCGACAAGAGCCCGCAGGCGCGCAACATCGCCCAGGTGTTCCAGTTTCCGGTGGTGTACGACACGATGACGGTGGCCCAGAATCTGGCCTTTCCGCTGCGCAACCGGGGCGTCGCGCCCGACCGCATCCGCGAGCGCGTCGGCCGCATCGCCGAAATGCTCGAAATGTCCCATGTCCTGGACCGCCGGGCCAGCGGCCTGACGGCCGACGCCAAGCAGAAGATCTCGCTGGGCCGGGGCCTGGTGCGCAGCGACGTGTCGGCCATCCTGTTCGACGAACCGCTCACGGTGATCGACCCGCAGCTCAAGTGGGAACTGCGGCGCAAGCTCAAGGAAATCCACCACGAGTTCAAGCTGACGCTGATCTACGTGACGCACGACCAGACCGAGGCGTTGACCTTCGCCGACCAGGTGATGGTCATGGCGCGGGGCCGCGCCGTGCAGGTGGGCAGCGCGGACGATCTGTTCGAGCGGCCCGCGCACACTTTCGTGGGCCATTTCATCGGCTCGCCCGGCATGAACTTCCTGCCGGCCGAGTGGCGCGACGGCGCGCTGATGGTGGGCCGGCACCGTCTGGACGGCCTGCCGGAGTCGCTGGCCGCCAAGCTGGCGGGCGCCGGTCCGGTCAAGCTCGGCGTGCGCCCCGAATACCTGCGGGTGACGCAGGCCGGCGCGCCCGGCGCGGTGCCCCTGCGCGTGGACCGCGTGCAGGACGTGGGCACCTACACGCTGCTGGTGGCCGATTTCGACGGCACGCCGGTGCGCGCGCGGCTGGGCAGCGATGTCGTCCCCCCCGGCCATGGCGGCGACGTGTGGCTGTCGGTGGTCAATCCGCACACCTGCTTTTATCGCGACGAGGCGCTGATCCCATGAAACCCACCGATCACCGGGCCTGGTTCCTGGTCATGCCAGTCGTGCTGTGCGTGGCGTTCTCGGCCATCCTGCCGCTGATGACCATCGTCAACTATTCGGTGCAGGACATCATTTCGCCGGACCGGCGGGTGTTCGTCGGCACGGAATGGTTTGCCGCCGTGCTGCAGGACGACGAGCTGCATGGGGCGCTGCTGCGCCAGATCGGATTCTCGTTCGCGGTGCTGCTCATCCAGATCCCGCTGGGCATCCTGCTGGCGCTGTCCATGCCGGCCAGCGGCTGGCGCGCATCCGCGGTGCTGGTGATCATCGCGTTGTCGCTGCTGATTCCCTGGAACGTCGTGGGCACCATCTGGCAGGTCTTCGGGCGCACCGACATCGGCCTCCTGGGCGCCACGCTGTCGTGGCTGGGCGTGGACTACAACTACACCGGCAATGATTTCGACGCCTGGATCACGGTGCTGATCATGGACGTGTGGCACTGGACGCCGCTGGTCGCGCTGCTGTGCTACGCGGGGCTGCGCGCGATTCCCGACGCGTATTACCAGGCGGCGCGGATCGACGGCGCCTCGCGCTTTGCCGTGTTCCGCTACATCCAGTTGCCCAAGATGCGCGGCGTCCTGATGATCGCGGTGCTGCTGCGCTTCATGGACAGCTTCATGATCTACACCGAGCCCTTCGTGCTGACGGGCGGCGGGCCGGGCAACGCCACCACCTTTCTGTCGCAGTACCTGACGCAGAAGGCGGTCGGGCAGTTCGACCTGGGGCCTGCCGCGGCGTTCTCGATCATCTATTTCCTGATCATCCTGCTGTTGTGCTTCATCCTCTACAACTGGATGCAGCGCGCGGGCACCACCGGCGGCTTCGACGAGGAGCGGGCAAATGCGTGAGAAAACCACCTGGTGGCGGGGCGCCTTCCTGACGCTGTACCTGGTGTTCGCCATCCTGCCGCTGTACTGGATGCTGAACATGTCGTTCAAGTCGAACACCGAGATCGTCAGCACGCTGACGCTCTGGCCGCGCGATTTCACCTTCGAGCACTACCGCACCATCTTCACCGATCCGGCGTGGTATTCGGGCTACATCAATTCGCTGATCTACGTGGTCATCAATACGGTCGTGTCGCTGGGCGTGGCGTTGCCGGCCGCCTACGCCTTCTCGCGCTACCGCTTCATCGGCGACAAGCACGTGTTCTTCTGGCTGCTCACCAACCGCATGACGCCGCCCGCCGTGTTCCTCTTGCCGTTCTTCCAGCTCTACAGTTCGCTCGGGCTGATGGACACCCACCTGGCGGTGGCGCTGGCGCATCTGGTGTTCAACGTGCCGCTGGCGGTGTGGATCCTGGAGGGCTTCATGTCCGGCGTGCCGCGCGAGATCGACGAGACCGCCTATGTCGATGGCTACTCGTTTCCGCGTTTCTTCCTGACGATCTTCCTGCCGCTGATCAAGTCCGGCGTGGGCGTGGCGGCGTTTTTCTGCTTTATGTTCAGCTGGGTGGAGCTGCTGCTCGCCCGCACGCTGACCTCGGTCAACGCCAAGCCCATCGTCGCCACCATGACGCGCACCGTGTCGGCCTCCGGCATGGATTGGGGCGTGCTGGCGGCGGCGGGCGTGCTGACCATCGTGCCGGGCGGCATCGTCATCTGGTTCGTGCGGCACTACATCGCGAAGGGTTTCGCGATGGGCCGCGTGTAGGAGGGGGGCGCCATGTTCAGCTGGATGGTGTGGACCACCCCGGTCGCCGTGTTTTTCACCTGCATCGTCCTGATGCTGATCGGCATGACGATCTGGGAACTGAAGTCGCCCACGCAGGAGCGCAAGGGGTTCCTGCCCCTGCCCACCACGCGCGGCGACCGCCTGTTCATCGGCCTGATGGCCGCGGCCTGGGTCAATCTGGCGTTCCTGGGTCTGGGCCAGAAGGCGATGGCGTGGTTTTCGCTGGACGAGCCGCCATCGGTGTGGATCAGCTTCGTGGTGTCCATGCTGCTGCTGGCGTTCATCATGAAAAAAGGGTGAAAAATAGGGTGAAAAAGGGTCAAAAAGGGGCGCAGACCCCTTGTCGGATTCGGGCAGTCAGAAAGGACTATCGGCCAGCGTCTTCCCCGGCCCGCGGTCCGCAGCACGATAGGGGAAGACTCATCGAGGAGACAGGTCATGAAATTGCGCATGCACGCCATGGCGGCCGCCATCGCCCTGATCGGAACGTCAGGGGCTTGGGCCGGCGAGCCGGAGGCAAAGAAATGGGTCGATTCGGAGTTCCAGCCCTCGTCGCTGTCCAAGGACCAGCAGATGGCCGAAATGAAATGGTTCATCGACGCCGCGGCCAAGCTCAAGGCCAAGGGCGTGAATGAAGTCAGCGTGGTGTCCGAAACCATCACCACGCACGAGTACGAGTCCAAGGTGCTGGCCAAGGCCTTTGCCGACATCACGGGCATCAAGGTCAATCACGACCTCATCCAGGAAGGCGACGTCGTCGAAAAACTGCAGACGTCCATGCAGTCCGGCAAGTCCATCTATGACGGCTGGATCTCCGATTCCGACCTGATCGGCACGCACTATCGCTACGGCGCCATCCTGCCGCTGTCGGACTACATGGCCGGGGCCGGCAAGGAATGGACCAATCCGCAACTGGATCTGAAGGATTTCATCGGCACCAAGTTCACCACGGCGCCGGACGGCAAGCTGTACCAGTTGCCGGACCAGCAGTTCGCCAACGTGTACTGGTTCCGCGCCGACTGGTTCGCCCGCCCGGACCTGAAGGAAAAGTTCAAGGCCAAGTACGGCTATGAACTGGGCGTGCCGACGAACTGGTCCGCCTATGAAGACATTGCCGCGTTCTTCTCCGATGACGTCAAGGAGATCGACGGCAAGCGCGTCTACGGCCATATGGACTACGGCAAGAAGGACCCGTCGCTGGGATGGCGCTTCACCGATGCGTGGCTGTCCATGGCGGGCGCGGCCGACAAGGGCCTGCCCAACGGCATGCCGGTGGACGAATGGGGCATCCGCGTCGCCGACGACAAATGCACGCCGGTCGGCGCGTCGGTATCGCGCGGCGGGGCCACCAACAGTCCGGCCGCCGTGTACGCGCTGACCAAGTACATCGACTGGATGAAGAAATTCGCGCCGCAGCAGGCCATGGGCATGACGTTCTCCGAAGCCGGTCCGGTGCCCGCGCAGGGCCAGATCGCACAGCAGATCTTCTGGTACACGGCCTTCACGGCCGACATGACCAAGAAGGGCCTGCCGGTCGTGAACGACGACGGCACGCCGAAGTGGCGCATGGCCCCGTCGCCCTACGGCCCCTACTGGAAGGACGGCATGCAGAACGGCTACCAGGACGTGGGCTCGTGGACGTTCTTCAAGTCCACCAATCCGGACAAAATGGCGGCGGCATGGCTGTACGCGCAGTTCGTCACGTCCAAGACGGTGTCGCTCAAGAAGTCGATCACGGGTCTTACCTTTATCCGCGACAGCGACATCAACAGCGAGTTCTTCACCAAGAACGCGGCCAACTACGGCGGCCTGATCGAGTTCTACCGCAGCCCGGCGCGGGTGGCGTGGACCCCGACCGGCACCAACGTGCCGGATTATCCGAAGCTGGCGCAGCTCTGGTGGAAGAACGTGGCCACCGCCGTCACGGGCGAAAAGACCCCGCAGGCGGCCATGGACAACCTGGCCAACGAAATGGATCAGGTCATGGCGCGGCTGGAGCGCGCGGGCATGGCGCAGTGCGCGCCCAAGCTCAATCCCAAGAGCGATCCCGGCAAGTGGCTGTCCGACCAGCACGCGCCGTGGAAAAAACTGGCCAACGAGAAGCCCAAGGGGGAGACGATTCCCTACGAACAACTGCTGTCGGCCTGGAAGGAAGGGAAGGTGAGGTAACGCGCGCGCCGGCAGGGAACGAACGCCACAGGCTGACTGTGGCGTTTGTTTTGGCGGGCGCGCGGAGGGCGGGCGGATGGCACGCCTGCGGCGGGGCGCGGCGGCGCACATGTCACAATCACGCTGGCCGCTGGCCGCGCGCCGCTTCCCCGCCACCTTCCGTTTTCCCGCGCCCGCATGACCATTTTTTCCAAACGCCTGTTGTCCCTGGTTCCCGCCGCCCTGGCGCTGTCCGCCAGCCTGTGCCATGCCGCCGGTTTCCAGCGGCTGAACCTGCCGATGGACCAGAACGGCCCGGGTCTGCAAGGGGCGGTCTGGACGCCCTGCGCCGAGCCGGCGGGTGAGATCAAGGTGGGGCGCAGCATCATCGCGGGCGTGCAGGGTTGCAAGATGCCCGCCGGCCGCTACCCGCTCATCGTCATGTCCCATGGATCGGGCGGCTCATACCTCAGCCACCATGACACCGCGGCGGCGCTGGCCGACGCGGGCTTCGTGGTGGCGGCGATCAACCACGTGGGCGACAACGCGCAGGACCGGTCGCGCCAGGGGTATCTGTCCATCTTCTCGACGCGGCCCCGGGAGATGCGGCGGCTGATCGACTACATGACGGTCGCCTGGCCGGACCGGGCGGGACTGGATGCGGAAAAGATCGGCTTTTTCGGTTTTTCGCGCGGCGGCTACACCGGGTTGGTGCTGGCCGGCGCCGTGCCGGATCTGCGCGCGGGCCTGGCGACCTGCGCCGACTCGCCCTCGCTGCCGATGTGCCGTGACATCGCGGCGGGGAAGGTGCCGCAGCAGCCGTACCCCGCGGATGCGCGCATCAAGGCGGCGGTGATCGCCGATCCGCTCAATGTGTTTCCCGGCGACGCGCTCAAGCGCGTGGCCGTGCCGATCCAGCTGTGGGTCTCGGAGAGGGGCGGTGACGGGGTCAGCCCTGCCAGCGTGGAATCGGTGCGCCAGGGACTGGGCGCCGCGCCGGACTACCAGGTCGCCGCGGGCGCGGGGCATTTCGCGTTCCTGGCGCCGTGCTCGACCGACCAGGCCTCATCGCTGCCCGGGATCTGCCGCGATGGCGAGGGATTCGACCGCCAGTCGTTTCACCGCGACCTGAACGCCCGCATCGTGGGGTTCTTCAAGGCCCAACTGCGATGAACGCCTGACCGCGCCTCAATGGATGGTGCGCGCCGCGCGGCGCGCGTGCTTGATCTCATACATCCGCGCGTCGGCCAGCTGGACGGCGGCCTCGGCGTCCAGTCCGGCGGGGTCCAGCGCCACGACGCCGGCGCTGGCGCCTTCGTAGGCGACCGAGGCTTCGCCCAGTGCATAGCGGCCCAGCGTCGCGGACAGGACGCGTTCTTCCATGGCGCGCGCGGCTTCCTCGGCTTCGGCGTGGTGCGTCACGCCGCCCGCTTCCGCGTGCTTGCGAGGCAGCGCCGGCCCCGGGCCGATCAGCACGAACTCGTCGCCGCCCAGCCGCCCCAGCATGTCCGACGAGCGCAGCGCGGCGGCAATCCGGCGCGAGACTTCCTGCAGGAAGACGTCGCCGGCCTGGTGTCCATGGGTGTCGTTGATGCCCTTGAATCCGTCCAGGTCGATTACGCCCACCAGCACGCTGCCGTGCTCGCGCACGGCGCGCGCCATCAGGCGGTCCAGCGCTTCGTAGAGCGCGCGGCGGTTGGGCAGGCCCGTCAGCGTATCGGTCAGCGCGTACGACATGAGCCGGACGTTGGCGGCATGCAACTGCTCGACCAGCATCTCGCGTTCGATGAAGCTGGCGATCACGCTGGAAAAGAGCTTGAGCACCGACTCGGCCTGCGGATCAATGTCGTGGCGCCTGGCGCTGGCCGCGCACAGCGTTCCGTACAGCACGCCGTCCTCGGCGCGCACCGGCGCGCTGACGTAGGTCTGTATGCCAAGCTGCCGCGCCGCTGCGGAGTCGGGCCAGCACCGCGCAACGTCGCTGGTGCACATGCGGCCTTCGTCCAGCGCGCGCTTGCAGAGCGTGTCGCCCCACTGCACGGACAGCCCTTCGGGTATCTGCAGTTGACCCACGTTGCGCGCGTAGCGCACGTGCTGCAGGTCGGCCTGCAGGTCGATCGAGGTCAGGTACGTCGATTCAAGTCCGGTGACGGCGCCCAGCATGTCCAGCAGGGGGCGGGTCAATTGCTCGACCGACTTGGCGGCGGGCAGGGTAGTCGACAGTTCGGCGAGGATGGGATCCAGCACGGCTGCTCCTGGATGCATGGTCGGATGAACTTTCGGCCCGGACTCTGCAAGCAGAGCGGGCCGGCCATCCGGCATTATGCACGCGCGCGGGCCGTGCCAGGGCGCTAGGCCATCACGAGCGAACGGTGCGCGCAGATGCCCGCCATCACGCCCGAGGCGCTGGCCAGCGTGGCGTTGGACATCGGCGTGGCCGCGTCGCCCGCGGCGAAGACGCCCGGCACCGTGGTCTGCTTGAGCTCGTCCACGCGGATCACGGGTCCCAGCGGCCCCTCGTCGAACGCGCACCCGAGTTGCCCGGCGAGCGGGCTGGCCATGTGCGTCCTGCTCGCCACGAAAAGCGCATGGATCGGCACCTGGCGGCCGTCGGCCAGCGCCACGCCGCGCAGCGCGGGCGCTTCGCCCAGCAGGCGCACGACCGGCGTGCGTTCCAGCCGGACGCCGCGCGCGGCAAGGTGCCGCGCTTCTTCCGGCGAGGGCTCGTACTGACCCTGCGTGAAGTAGGTGGTCGGCCCCCAGTCGGGCAGCAGCAAGGCCTGGTGCGCGGACATCGGATGTGCGGCCAGGACGCCCAGCGGTTCTCCCGCCACTTCATAGCCATGGCAATACGGGCAATGCAGCACCGTCTGGCCCCAGCGTTCCTGCAGGCCGGGCAAGGACGGCAATTCGTCGCGCATGCCCGTGGCCAGGATGAGGCGCGCGCCGCGTACGCGCTGGCCGGCGGCCAGGACAAGCTCGAACCCGCCGTCCACGGGCGCGGCCTGGAGCGCCTCGCCGTCCAGGAATGCGACGGTCGGATACCGGGCAAGCTGCTCGCGGGCGCGCGCCACGATCTCCTGCGGCGGCACGCCGTCCTGCCCGAGGAAGCCGTGGGCGTGCGCGGCGTAGCGGTTGCGGGGGCGCGCGGCGTCGACCAGCAAAACCTGCCGGCGCGCGCGCGCCAGTTGCAGGGCGGCGGAAAGGCCGGCGAAGCTGCCGCCGACGATGATGACGTCGTATTGCATGGGTGATCCTTTCAAGGTGGGGAGTCTCGATACTTTATAAGTTGCATGATAGGCAGCCTCGACGTTTTACGCAACTTATGATGTTTCATATGCATGCCCTGTGCATGTCTTGCGCATGTCTTGCGCATATCTGACGCATGTCTTGCCGCGTCCATGCCGCCCTTCGGGAACGCCGCTTGCTCGAACGAGCGCCAGCCGCGGGCGGGTTGCGCCGGCCCCCGGGCCAGGACTACCCTGGAACCCTCTACACCGGCGGCCGACCCCAAGAGCCGGCCGCCAAGGAGACTGGCATGCAGCAGACGACTGGGTTACGCGGCCGGGTGGCCGTGGTGACGGGAGCGTCCTCCGGCATCGGACGGGCCACGGCGATCGGCCTGGCGCAGGCGGGGGCGCGGGTGGTGGTGAATCACCGCGCGGGCGGCGATTCCCAGGCCCGCGGCGCGGCCGTGGTGGAAGCGATCCAGCGCGACGGCGGCACGGCGGTGGCCGCGGCGGCCGACATCAGCCGCGAAGCCGACGTCGATCATCTGTTCGCGCAGGCGGCGCAGCACTTCGGCCGGGTGGACATCCTGGTCAACAATGCCGGCGTCGAGCATCCATCGCCGATCGCCGACATGACGCTGGCCGACTGGCAGCGGGTCATCGACGTGAACCTCACTGGCCATTTCCTGTGCGCCCGCGCGGCAGCCCGGGCCTTCAAGTCGCAGCCGCCGGACCCGGCGCGGCAGAACCTCTCGGTGGGCAACATCCTCTTCATCAGCTCGGTGCATGAAGTGATCCCGTGGGCGTTCCAGGTGAACTACGCGGCGTCCAAGGGCGGCATTTCGCTGCTGATGAAGTCGCTGGCGCAAGAGCTGGCGCCGGACCGCATCCGCGTCAATTCCATCGCGCCCGGCGCCATCCGCACCGCCATCAACCAGCCGGCGTGGGACACGCCGCAAGCCTTGGCCAAGCTGCTGGAACTCATTCCCTATGGCCGGATCGGCGAACCGGAGGACATTGCGCAGGCGGCCGTCTGGCTGGCCGGCGATGCGTCCGATTACGTGACCGGCACGACGCTCTTCGTGGATGGCGGCATGACGCTGTACCCCGAATTCCGCGGCGCGGGCTGAGGCCGGCATGTCCAAACCCCTGGAAGACTACGGGCTCATCGGCAACATGCTGTCCGCCGCGCTGGTGGCGCGCGACGGGTCGATCGACTGGCTGTGCCTGCCGCATTTCGATTCGCCGGCGTGCTTTGCCGCGCTGCTGGGCGACCAGAATCACGGGCGCTGGCTCATCGCGCCGCACGGCAAGGTCCGGGCGACCTCGCGCCGTTACGTGCCCGACACGGCGGTCCTGGAAACGCGCTTCGAGACCCGGACAGGCTCGGTGCTGCTGTACGACTTCATGCCCCTCAGCGACGACGACGAGCGCGCGGACGTCGTGCGCATCGTGCGCGGCGAATCCGGGCACGTGCAGATGGACATGGAGCTCATCCTGCGCTTTAACTACGGCCAGAGCGTGCCCTGGGTCCGGCGGCGGGACTACGGCCTGAATGCCATCGCCGGGCCGGACGCGATCGAGCTGCACACCCCCGTCGAGCTCGAAGGCCACGACATGAAGACGACGGCGCGCTTTTCCGTGCACCCGGGACGCGTCGTGCCGTTCACCCTGTCGTATCACCGCTCGCACCGCACCCCCCGATTCGTGCCGGACCGCGTCGAAAGCATGGACCGCACGGTCTCGTGGTGGCAGGAGTGGTCCAAGCGCTGCCACTGGGAAGGCGCGCTGGACGGACGCCGCGATGCCGTGGTGCGCTCGCTCATCACCCTGAAGCTGCTGACCTTCCACCCGACCGGCGGCATCATCGCGGCGCCGACGACCTCGCTGCCCGAATTGCTGGGCGGCAGCCGCAACTGGGATTACCGCCATTGCTGGCTGCGCGATTCGGCCCTGACGCTGTACGCCTTGCTCAACGCCGGCTATCGCGAAGAGGCGGAGGCGTGGCGCCAATGGCTGCTGCGCGCGGTGGCCGGGCATCCGGACCAGTTGCAGATCATGTACGGCATCGCGGGCGAGCGCTGGCTCCCCGAGCTGGAAATCCCCTGGCTGCCCGGCTATGAGGGCAGCCGGCCGGTGCGCCGGGGCAACGGCGCGGCGGGACAGAGCCAGCTCGACATCTATGGCGAACTCATCGAAACCCTGTATGCCGCCCGCGTGGCGGACCTGGCGCCCCTGGCCGAAGCCTGGCGCCTGCAGAACGTGCTGCTCAAGCCGCTGGAAACGCGCTGGCGCGAACTGGACCACGGCATCTGGGAAGTCAGGGGCGAGCGGCGCGCCTTCACCCATTCCCGGCTGATGTGCTGGGTGGCGTTCGACCGGGCGGTGAAGGCCTGCGAGCGATGGGGCCTGAAAGGCCCGGTGGACGACTGGCGGCGGCTGCGCGAGCGGATCCGCAAGGACATCTGCGACCGCGGTTACGACCGTGCGCGGGGCTGCTTCGTGCAAAGCTATGGTTCGCCGGCGCTGGACGCGAGCCTGCTGCTGATCCCGCAGGTGGGGTTCCTGCCGCCCAACGATCCGCGCGTGGCGGGCACCGTGCACGCCATTGAAAGCGAGCTCATGCATGGCGGGCTGCTGCGCCGCTACTCGGTCGAGCACACCGACGACGGGCTGGAGGGCGAGGAGGGCGTGTTTCTTGCGTGCAGTTTCTGGCTGGCGGACGCCTACGTGATGCTGGGCCGGCTGGGCGATGCGGAAAGGCTGTTCGACCGGCTGCTGTCGCTGCGCAACGATCTGGGTCTGTTGTCGGAAGAGTACGACGTCGTGCGGCGGCGATTGATCGGCAACTTTCCGCAGGGCTTCTCGCACATCGGCCTGGTGAACACCGCCTACAACCTGAGCCGCGCCATGGGGCCCGCGCAACAGCGGGCCGAGCAGGACGCGCCGCGCGCGTAGCCGGATCCGGGCCGGTGTATTCTCGCAATCAGGCGGCCCGGTCCGTTCATCGCCGCCCGCACACAACATCGAGAGACCGCCGCGGCGCCCGCCGCGCGCGGGCCCCTGCACCAGGAGAGACAAGCATGCTTTTGACCGATGAACAGCAAAGCGTCCAGGAGATGGCGCGCCGGTTTGCGCAGGAGCGCCTCGCGCCCAATGCCGAGCGCTGGGATCGCGAGCACCACTATCCGGCCGACGCCATCGCCGAGATGGCGCAACTGGGCTTTTTCGGCATGCTGGTGCCCGAGGCGTGGGACGGCAACGACAGCGGCTACCTCGCGTACGCGGTGGCGCTGGAAGAGATCGCCGCGGGCAGCGGCGCCTGCTCCACCATCATGAGCGTGCACAACTCGGTGGGCTGCATGCCCATCCTGAAATTCGGCAATGACGCGCAGAAGGCGCAGTTCCTGCGCCCGCTGGCGCGGGGCGAGCATATCGGCGCATTTGCGCTGACCGAGCCGCAGGCGGGCTCCGACGCCAGCAGCCTGCACACCCGCGCCCGGCGCGACGGCGAGGACTACATCCTCAATGGCGCCAAGCAGTTCATCACCTCCGGGCGCAACGGCCAGACGGTGATCGTCTTCGCGGTGACCGATCCCGACGCGGGCAAGCGCGGCATTTCCGCCTTCATCGTGCCTACCGATACCCCGGGCTACAAGGTGCTGCGGGTCGAGGACAAGCTGGGCCAGCATGCGTCCGACACCTGCCAGATCGCGTTCGAAGACATGCGAATTCCCGCCGCCTGGCGCCTGGGCGAAGAGGGCGAGGGCTACAAGATCGCGCTTTCCAACCTGGAGGGCGGGCGCATCGGCATCGCCGCGCAATCGGTGGGCATGGCGCGCGCCGCCTTCGAGTGCGCGCGCGACTACGCCCGCGACCGCCAGGCCTTCGGCAAGCCCATCATCGAGCACCAGGCGGTGTCGTTCAGGCTGGCGGACATGGCCACGCAGATCCATGCGGCGCGCCAGATGGTGTTGCATGCCGCTGCCCTGCGCGAAGCCGGCCGGCCCGCGTTGACGGAAGCTTCCATGGCCAAGCTGTTTGCCTCGGAGATGGCCGAGAAGGTCTGCTCGGCGGCGATCCAGACCCTGGGCGGCTATGGCTACCTGAAGGATTTCCCGGTCGAGCGCATTTACCGGGACGTGCGCGTCTGCCAGATCTATGAAGGCACCAGCGACATCCAGCGCCTGGTGATCGCGCGCAACCTGTAGGCAGGGCCGGGCGGGGCGGCGGGCGCTACCTGCGCGCCGCGGCCGCCGCGTGCCGGGCGCCGGCCCGCCGGCGGGCCCACACGGCGTACACCACGATATTGCCCACGATCAGCAACGCGGCCAGCAGCATCTGCGTGGTCCGGGTGATGCCCTCGGGGTAGATGATGCCCAGCACGTAGTGTTCGATGAAGCCGCCCGCATAGCCTTCCTGTCCCGCGCGTTCGCGCAGCGACACTTCCAGCGGCGTCAGCGGACAGATCCAGCCCATGCCGATCACCAGCGCGCCCCAGGCCAGCGCCGGCAGATGCCAATAGGCGGCCCGCGGCTTCCACAGGGCCAGCAGGCCGCCGAACATCACGAATGCGACAAAGAGGCCATGCACGACCAGCACCAGGTCGGCAAGGATGCGATAGATCATCGGAGAAAACGCCCAGGGTTCGGTGAGGGAGATCCAGGCCCCGGCCGGGCCGTCAGGTTTTCAGGTCCCGCAGGAGCTTGGTGAGTTCGGGCGCCGTCATCAGCGACACGCCCTGGGCCTTGGCATATTGCCGGGCATTGTCGGACACGTCGCCCAGCGCGATGTAGATGGCTTCGCGTGCGCCGCGCCGCTCGCGCACGGCCTGCAGCTCGCGCAGCGGTTCCACGCCATGCCTGGCGGCTTTCCAGCGCTTGGCGCCGACGATGGCCACATGGCCGTCCTTGCTCAGCGCGAAATCGGCGCCGGGCGCCTGGATGCGCTCGACCTCGCAGCCATCGCGCCGGAATCCCGCTTCGACGACCCGCGAAAACTCCGCCCACGACATCGCGGCGACGGCCTGGGTCACGGCCTGCACGCGGGCGCCGGACGGCGCGCGCAACTGCTTGTAGGCCGCCATGATGGCGATCACGGCAAACGGCACGGCGGCGAAGACGCCCATGGCGGCGTACTCCAGCGGCAACGCGGCAAAGCCGCCCGCGCTCAGCAGCACGGCCACGCCGGCGGCCATCCACCACGGCGAGCGCAGCAGCACGGCGAAGATGGAGTTCTGGGACATCTTGAGTTTCATGGCGGCTCGCGGCGTGTCAGGTTCAACGGGTAATCAGGCTTGGCCGCCGGCGTCGGGCGCGCGCACCACGATGCGCACGTCGCCGCAGGTCACGATCTGGCCGTCGCGGATCTTGGCCGTCTTGCGCGTTTCGACCTCGCCGCCAACGCGGACCTGGCCGTCGGCCACGAGCATCTTGCCCGCGCCGCCGCTGTCGCAAACGCCCGTGGCCTTCAGGAGCTGGTTGATTTCAATATAGGGGCTGCCGGCGGCAAGCGTGAATTCGATGATGCGCATACTGGGTGAATCCGTGGGGGCGAGGGGTCAGGCGGGACCGCTGCCCGGGGCGCCGGGGTTGGCGGGGTTGGCGGAACTGGCCGGATTGGCGGCATTGGCGGTATTGGCCGCGCTGGCTGCATTGGCCGGATGGGCGGCCTCGGCCGGCGGCTGGGCGGCGGGCGCCGGCGGTCCGGCGGGCGGCACCGGACGGCCGTTGCCGGTTTCGGACCGCGCCATCCAGGCGATCAAGGACGAGCGCATGGCTTCCTCGACCGACATCTCGATGGGCTGCACCCACTCTTGCGGCACGAAGACCGTATAGCCGCCGATCATGTAGCCCATGGGCAGGTAGACCGCGACGCGCTCGCCCTGCGTGAAGCCTTCGGGCAGGCCGTCCATGCCGCGCCGGGTCACCAGGCCCACCAGTTCGAGCTGCTGGCCCGGAATGCGCAGGATGACGACCTGTTGGGCGGTGTTCTTGGAACTTGGCGAAAAGTAATCGGCAAAGCTCTTGAGCGACGAATAGATGCTCTTAACCACCGGCAGGTTGGTAAAGGGCATTTCCACCAGCGTCAGGAAGCGCTGCACGCGCTCCTTGGAGACGAGGTAGCCGATGGCCAGGATCCCCAGGATGCCCAGCAGCAATCCCATGCCCGGCACATAGAAGCCGCCGATGAACGGGCGCAGGAAGGTCAGCGCGACGCCTTCGGTCCAGGCGAGGAAGAGATACAGCAGGTAGATCGTCAGCGCCAGCGGCAGGACGGTGATCAGGCCACGGAAAAAGTATTTATAGAGGCGAGTCATAGGCAAGAGCAAAAAATGGGGGCGGACGAATGTGATGGCGCGCCGGGAGGGCCGCAGCATAGCAGCCGTCGCCGGATTTTCCGGTAACAAGACCGGCCGGACCAGGCTCGGCCCGGGTCATGTTTTATGGGACATGTCTTCTTTTAGTGTGAACCGGCCCTAGCGGTCCACCGGCAGGAACAGCGTCTCCTTGATCTCCTCCATGACGACATAGCTGCGCGATTCGGCGGACGCGGGCAGACGCTTGAGGATTTCACCCAGGAGGCGGCGGTATTCATTCATTTCGGTCAGGCGGGCCTTGACCAGGTAGTCGAAATCGCCCGACACCAGGTGGCACTCCATGACCTCGGGCACGTACAGCAGCTCTTTCTTGACCTTGTCGAAAACATCGCCCGACTTGGCCGACAGCTTGATTTCCAGGAACACCAGCAGGTTCTTGCCCAGCGCCGCAGGATTGACGCGCGCATGGTAACCCGTGATGACGCCTTCGCGTTCCATGCGCTTGACGCGGTCGGAGCAGGGGGTGGCGGACAGGTTCACGCGCTCGGCCAGATCGGTGACCGAAATGCGGCCTTCGCGCTGCAGGATATCCAGGATTTTGAGGTCGATTCGGTCGAGTTCGCGCATTTCACTTTTGCCGGTCAGAAAACCCGATCTTGCCGAGAAAAAGCCCTGGCAAAACAAAATCTTCAGTGCTTTTCACTGCTTAGGGGCTCATAGACTACCGAAATTCCCGTACAAAACCAAACACTGGAAAGCATCATGCATGTGATCGTCCTTGGCAGCGGCGTCATCGGCACCACCACCGCCTACTATCTGGCCCGTCAGGGCGCCAAAGTGACCGTGCTGGACCGCCAGCCCGCCGCGGCGCAGGAAACCAGCTACGCGAACGCCGGGCAGGTGTCGCCCGGCTATTCGACCCCCTGGGCCGCGCCCGGCATCCCGCTCAAGGCCTTCAAGTGGCTGTTCCAGAAGCATGCGCCGCTGGCGATCCGCCTGGACGGCAGCCTGTACCAATTGAAGTGGATGGCGGCCATGCTGGCCAACTGCTCGGCCGACCGCTACGCGGTCAACAAGGAGCGCATGCTGCGCCTGGCCGAGTACAGCCGCGACTGCCTGCGCGAATTGCGCGCCTCCACCGGCATCCACTATGAAGAGCGCACGCGCGGCACGCTGCAGCTGTTTCGCACCGACGCCCAGATGGAAGCCGCCCGCCGCGACATCGCCGTGCTGGAAGAAGTGGGCGTCCCTTACGAACTGCTGGACCGCCACCGCCTCGTGACGGCGGAGCCCGCGCTGGCCAATTCCGTCCACAAGCTCTCCGGCGGCCTGCGGCTGCCCAACGACGAGACCGGCGACTGCCAGCTCTTTACCCGCCGGCTGGCCGATATGGCCGCCGCCCTGGGCGTGGAATTCCGCTTCGGCCAGGCCGTCGCGGGCCTGGACACGGCGGGCGGCCAGATCGCCGGCGTGCGCGTCGGCAACGAGGTCTTGACCGCCGACCGGTACGTGGCGGCCTTCGGCAGCTACACGCGCGGGTTCCTGGAGCCCCTGGGGCTGGACCTGCCGGTGTACCCGGTCAAGGGTTATTCGCTGACCATCCCCATGAAAAACGAAGCCGCCGCGCCGGTGTCCACCATCCTGGACGAAACCTACAAGATCGCGGTCACGCGCTTTGACAAGCGGATCCGCGTGGGCGGCATGGCGGAACTGTCCGGTTTCGATCTGCGACTCAAGGACGCCCGCCGCAAGACGCTGGAACTGGTGGTGAACGACCTGTTCCCCGGCAGCGGGCACGTGGCCCAAGCCGAATTCTGGACCGGCCTGCGCCCCATGACGCCGGACAGCACGCCGGTCGTCGGCCCCACGCGCTACGGCAACCTCTATCTGAATACCGGTCATGGCACGCTGGGCTGGACCATGGCGTGCGGCTCCGGCAAGCTGGTGGCCGACCTGGTGATGGGCCAGCGGCCCGCGATCAGCACCGACGGCCTCGGGTTGTCGCGCTACGACCGCAAGGCCGCGTCCAGCCAGCCGCTCGTGCTGGGCGGCAAGGGCGCCTGACGCCCTGGCACTGTTCACCCCGTCGCTCCGGGACGGTCCACCCCGTCGCTCCGTGACGGTTCAACCCATTCGCGCCGCGGGCGCGAACGCAAATGCCCACGGGCCGCGCCAACGCGGCCCGTTGCTTTTTGGGTGGACAAATGCGCGCGGGCAGCGGCGGGAGCGTCCGTTTCTTTGTGCCAAAATCGCCGCATGACCCATTTCCTGCACACTGCCGACTGGCAGATCGGCCGACAGTACGGCCAGTTCGAAACCGACGATGCCGCCATGCTGGCCGAGGCCCGCTTCGACGTCGTCGCCCGCATCGCCGCCCTGGCCGCCGAGCGCCGCGTGGACGCGGTGCTGGTCGCCGGAGACGTCTTCGACACGCAAGGCGTGTCGGACCGCACGATCCGGCGTCTCTTTGCCGCCATGGCGGGCTACACCGGGCCATGGGTAATGATCGCCGGCAACCACGACGCGGCGCTGGCGGACAGCGTCTGGAGCCGCGCCATGCAGCTGGGCTGCATCCCCGCGAATGTCCACGTTCCGCTCGCCACAGGCGTGGTGGATCTGCCGGACGCCAATCTGGCCGTCCTTGCCGCGCCGCTCACGCAGCGCCACACCTACGACGACGTCACCCAGGCGTTCGACGCGCTGGCGTCCGCGCCCGGCCGCTTGCGCGTGGGCCTGGCGCACGGCAGCGTCGCAGGCCGCCTGCCCGACACGGTCGATGCCACCAACCCCATTGCACCGGACCGCGCGGCGCGCGCCCGGCTGGACTATCTGGCGCTGGGCGATTGGCACGGCTGCCTGTCCATCGACGAGCGCACCTGGTATGCCGGCACGCCCGAACAGGACCGATTTCGTGGCAACGAGCCCGGCTACGTGCTGGACGTGCGCATCGCCGAGGCTGGCGCCGTGCCCGTGGTCGAGCGCATCGCCACCGGCAAGTACCGCTGGTCCGCCTGGACCGAAACCCTCAGCCTGCCCACCGATGCCCAGGCGCTGGCTGAGCGCATGGCCGCGCTGCGGGCCGAAGACGTCCTGCGCCTGGACGTGCAGGGCCACGTCAACCTGGAAACCTGGGACGCGCTGCAACAGGCGGTGGACCAGGCCGCCGCGCAGGTGAGGGCGTTGCTGCCCGACCTGTCGGGCCTGCGCCTGGAGCCCGACGAGGCCGACCTGGCGGAGCTGCGCGCCAGCGGTTACGTGGGCGAGGTCGCTGCCCAGTTGCAGGCATTGCAGGCGGACGAGGAGCAATCCGCCGTGGCCGGCGAGGCCCTGCGGCTGTTGCTGCGGTTCCAGCGCGAGACGCTTGCGCCGGGAGCCGCAAAATGAAACTGTCGCGCATCTTCCTCGAAGAATTCCGCAAGTTCCGCCAGCCGCTGTCCCTGGAAGGGCTGCAGGACGGCCTGAACCTGTTCGTCGGTCCCAACGAGGCGGGCAAGAGCACCGTGGCCGCCGCCATCCGGGCCGCGTTTCTTGAACGCTACAGCACCAGCAAGGTCGCCGACCTGGCGCCGCGCGGCGAGTCGGGCGCGCGCCCCACCGTCGAACTGGCCTTCACCCACGCGGATCACGCGTACGTGCTGAAGAAGCAGTTCCTGTCGCGGGCCCGCTGTGAACTCGTCATCGACGACGGCGCGCAGCGGCTGGACGGCGAAGAAGCCGAGAACGCGCTGGCCGCGTTGCTCGGCTTCGAACTGCCCGGACGCGGCCAGAGCAAACCGGACCTGGCCGGCGTTCCGGGCCTGCTCTGGATACGCCAGGGCGACGGCCAGAACCTCCAGGAGGCCGCCAGCCACGCGGGCGCGCATCTGCGCGACGCCTTGACCCAACTGTCCGGCGAGCTGGCCTCCGGCGACGGCGACCGCCTGTTCGAGCGCGTGTCCGCGGAGCGCGCCGCGCTGCTGGATGCGCGCAACGGCCGTCCCAAGGGCAGTTACAAAGAGGCCGAAGACGCCTTCGTCCGCGCCGCCGCCGAACGCGACGAGTGCGAACAGGCCATGGCCCAGCTCAATGCGGACGTCGACCGCCTGGCCGTGCTGCGGCGCGAGCACGAGAGCGCGCAGGCGACGCAGCCCTGGAAGGACTTCGAGGCCAAGGCCGCCCAGGCCCGCGCGCGCCTGGCGGCGCTGGCCAAGGAGCGCGAGGCGTTCGAAAGCCTGCAGCGCGAGCAGGCCCAGGCCGCCCAGACGCTCGCCCTGTTGCAGGACCAGGTCCGGCGCGACCAACAAGACGACACCGACTATCAGGCGCTGCTGCGCGACGCGCGCGCCGCCCGCGCCCATGTGCAGGCCGCGCAGGAGCCGCTGGCCCGCGCGCAGCAGCAGCGCCAGGCCCGTGCCGCGGCGCTCGAGTCCGCCCGCCGGCGCGTGACGCAGTTGCAGGCCCTGGCCGACCGCCGCGACCTGGACCGCCAGTTGGCCCAGCTCAGTCCCGAGATCGAACGCCTGGACGGCGCCCTGAACGCGGTGGCGCAATTGATCGCCGAGGGGTCGGCCCTGAAGGCCGAGGCGGTCCGCCTTGAGATGTCGGACGCCGAGATCGAGGCGCTGCGCAAGGCGGGGCGCGAGGTCGGCAACCTGCAGTTGCAGCAGCAGTCCGTCGCCACGCGCCTGCGCTATCGGCTCGATGCCGGCCGCCATGCCCTGCTGGATGGCAAGCCGGTCGACGGTGCCGGCGAGGTCCTCATCACCGCCGCCGCCGAGCTGGATCTCCCGGGCGTGGGCCGGTTCCAGATCGAGCCCGGAGGCCAGGACCTGCCAGCCCTGCAGCGCGATCTGGCGCGCGTCGAGGCCGCCTTCGCCGCCTTGCTCAAACGCGCGGACGTCGAAACCCTGGCCGAAGCGGAGCAGCGCCACGCGCGCTATGGCGCCCTGCAACGGGAACTGGACGCCATGCGCAAGACCCTGGCCATCCACGCGCCACGGGGCGTGGATGCGCTGCGGACCCAACGCGACGAGGCGCTGGCCCGCAGGTCGCAATTGCAGGAGCGCCTGTCCAAGCTGCCGGCGGCGCCGGAGCTGACGGCCGGCGAACTGGCGGCCGGCGTCCCGGCGGCGGACTCGGACACGCCCGACGACGATCTGCCCGCCGCCGTCCAGGCGCTGCGCGAAGCCGAGGCCGTGGCGGTCCAGGCGGAGCAGGCGCTCGTCGATGCGCAGCGCGCCCTTGACGCTGACGCGGCCCGCGCCCATGTGCTGGAAGGGCAGGCGCAGGCGCGCGGCGCGGAATTGCAGTCGCCCGAGCGGGCCGCGCAGCGGCAGGCCCGCGCCGGACGCCTTGCCGAAGTGCGCAGCGGCCACGACCAGCTCGAACAGCGGGTGCGCGCCGCCCAGGCGGCGCTGGCCGAACACCGGCCGGACCTTGCCGAACAGGACATGCAACGCTTCGAGAAGTCCGCAGCCATCGAGCGCGAGGCGCAACTCAAGCGCCACGGCGAGATCCTCCAATTGCAGGGCAAGCTGGATCAGGCCGGCGCGCAGGGGCTGGGCGAACGCCTCTCCGAAGCCCAGGCGGCGTGCGAGCGCCTGCAACGGCGCCGGGACGAATTCGCGCGGCGCGCGGCCGCCCTGGATCTGCTGCAAAAGCTGCTGGCCGACAAACGCGCCGCGGCCACGCAGCGCCTGCAGGCGCCGCTGGCCCGCCGGCTGAATCACTACCTGGCGCTATTGTTTCCGGACGCGGCGCTGCGCCTAGACGACGCGCTCCTGCCCACGGCGCTGCGCCGCGGCAACGGCGAAGACCTGCTCGACGCGTTGAGCTTCGGCACGCGCGAACAACTGGGCATCCTGGCGCGCTTTGCCTATGCGGACCTGCTGCGCGAGGCGGGCCGGCCCACCTTGCTGCTGCTGGACGACGCGCTGGTGCACACCGACGACGCGCGGCGCGACTTCATGAAGCGCGCGCTGTTCGACGCCGCAACGCGGCACCAGATCCTCATGTTCACCTGCCACGGCGAGGCGTGGCGCGACATGGGCGTGGAGCAGCGCAGGATCGGCTAGCGCGCGGGCCCGGCGCTGCGCGCCGCGCCCACGTCCAGCCAACCGCTCCAGGGCTGGCCGTCCGGCGCGCTGCCAACGCGGCCGGTGTCGTCGGGCCCCGCCCAGTGCCCGCTCACGAGCTGGGACGGCCGCGTTTGCGCGACCACGCGCGCGCACACGTCCCAGGCGTCCAGCCGCACGCTCAGGCCGGCGTACACGCCATGGCCCGAGCCGGCCTGGATGACCCCGGCGGCCTGCACGCCTTCGCCTGCCCGGATGGCGCCCTCGGCGCGGATGTCCTCGCCCGCGATCAGGCCCCAGCCGCAGGCGAGATGGTCGCCGCACTCGATTGCCCCGCCCGCCTGGATGCCGCAGGCGGCATGGATTTCCTTCTCGGCGCGCACCGCGCCGCCGGCCTTGATGCCTTGCCCGCACTTGATGGCGCCTTGCGTGGCGATGTCCTGGCCCGCGTGCAGGTGGCCCGTCACGGCCAGGTCCTGTCCGGCGCAGATATCCCATTTGGCGCGCACGTTGCCGCCGCAGTCCAGGCGCGTGGCGGTCTCGATGCCCCAATCGGCGGCCACGTCGCCGCCCGCGCGCAGGTTGCCGCCGCTGGCGATGTTGCCGCCGGCCGTGATGTTCTCGCCGGCGACGATCGATTCGCCCGCTCGGATTCCGCCGCCCGTGACGATGCTGCGGCCCGCGCGCACCACCGTGTCCACGCTGATGCCCATGCGCACTTCCAGCGTGCCGGCGAACACGATGGCGTTGGCATCCAGGCTGTCCAGCCGCAGCACCGCATCGGTGGGGCCGAACTGGTCCAGCAGCCAGCAGGCGTCGCCGACGCGGCCATCGGCGACCAGGGCATCGAGCACGGCCTGGTAGTCCCCCTGGCCGTTGTGGTCGCGGATAAACCATTTGTAGCCGCCCGCGCAGGGGTTCTTGGCTTTGACGAATTTCTTGGTGAGTTGCATGGCGCTTGAACGAAAACGGTGCGTGGCCGCCCGCGAGCCGTCGTGGGCTGGCGCAGGCGAAGGGGAATGCGGGCGCGCGCCACGCGGCAGTGCGCCCGCCGGCCGGGTGCGGGCTGCAAGGCGCGTGGATGTGCGCAGGCAGCCGGCCACGGGCCGGAGCAGTGAGTCAGAAAGGGGAAGTGCGGGCGATTAGCCGGGCTTGGACCGCGCGTAAGCGGAACGCGCGGCGACCTCCTGCGAGCTCAACATCGTTGAGCGCAGGGCGCAGAGGGCGCAGGTGACGCAGGGAAGGGGGGAAATGTCGGATCGCACGGGGGCAGATGCTACCACCCGGGCATTTGCAGTCAAGCCGGCAACACTGCGCGGCGGGGCAAAAAGGGCGCTTGCACCCGGCAAGCGCCCCTTCGCCGGCGTCGGTCAGTTCGTCAGGACGATGTTGCGGTCCTTGGCGATGCGCTGGCGCAGTTCGAGTTCATGCTTGATCTGCGCGGCGTACTGGGCGGGCGTGTTGCCGTCCACCAGCGAACCGCCGTCCGCCAGGCGCTGGGCGATCTTCGGATCCTTCAGGGCCTTGACCGCCGCGGCGTGGACGCGGTCGATCACAGCCTGCGGGGTGCCGGCGGGAGCCACCAGGCCATACCAGGCCATGTTATCCATGTCGGGCAGGCCGCCTTCGGCGAAGGTCGGCACGTCCGGCAGGGCGGGCAGGCGCTTGGGCGCGGCCACGGCCAGGGCGCGCAGCTTGCCGGCCTGGATGTGCGGGATGGACGAGGGCAGGTTGTCGAACTGCGCGTTCACCTGGCCGGCGATCACGTCGTTCAGCGCCGGACCCGATCCGCGGTACGGCACGTGCACCATGTCGGTCTTGGTCAGGGACTTGAACAGTTCGCCGTCCAGGTGGCTGATGCCGCCCGCGCCCGACGAGGCGTAGCTGTACTTGCCCGGATTGGCCTTGAGCAGGGCGATGAACTCGGCCAGCGTCTTGGCGGGTACGCTCGGGTTCACCGTCATGACGTTGGGCACGTTCACCAGGTTGGTGATGGGCGCAAAGTCCTTGAGCGGGTTGTACGGGTTCTTGGGGTTGGTGGCCGGATTGGTCGCCATGGTGCTGACCGTGGCGACGCCCAGCGTGTAACCGTCGGGCTCGGCGCGCACCACGGCGTCGGCGCCGATGGAGCCGCCGCCGCCGCCGCGGTTTTCCACGACGACGGGCTGGCCGAGTTCACGGCCCAGCCCTTCGGCCACGATACGGGCGACGATATCGGTGGTGCCGCCCGCGGCAAAGGGGACGATCAGCCGGATCGGCTTATTGGGGTAGGGGTCGGCGGCCTGGGCGGCGGAGGTCAAGCAGAGGCCGGCGACGGCGGCGGCCAGGACGGCCTTGGCATGTGACAACACGTTCAAGAGTCTTCTCCATATTGTTGTTCCGAGCCGGCCGGCTTCTTGGACCGGCTTCGGTGAGGCGCGCATTGCCGGGGTGCGGCAAGACTACGCCTCGTGGGCGCAATTCCACACAGGTATGCCCCCAGGGTCAACTCGGGATTGTCCCTGCCATGACGAATCTCAAATCCAATCGTGGATCGGTGAATTCGGCGGAAATGCCGGCATTTGCAGGAAAAAGACTGTCTGACGGTCGGTTGAGCCCCCGTTACACCCGGTGAAATCCGCCAGAACACAATTTGAGCGGCTTCTGTTGCGCATTGATTGCGCAGTCATCGTGCTGTCATTAGCCGGGTAAATGCATAAATCTCTGCATAACTTACAAGAATCTGATATTTTTCGGGTGAGATTCTTGCCCGGTCTTGCAAGAAAGCTATTGCGTTTGTTTCTGTCTGCGCCGTTCAATGGCGTTGGTTGATGTCCCCGCGGGGCAACGTGTAGTGCAGCGACGCACCGGGCCAGGGTTCCGTCCGTCTTTCAATCCCCGGTCTGTTTCGTCTCTTGCTGCCTCGTGCTGGCGGGAGGGGGCCCGGACATTCTCGGAACGCCATGTCGCTGATCCTGATCCTCGCTCTGCCGTTCATCGGCAGCCTGTGCGCCGCGCTGCTGCCGTCCAACGCCCGCAACGCCGAGGCGTGGTTGGCTGGACTCATCGCCCTTGCCTGCGTGGTTCTGGTCGCTACGCTGTATCCCGACGTCGCCGACGGCGGGGTGATCCGGGCGGACATGCCCTGGGCGCCCGCGCTGGGGCTCCAGTTCACGCTGCGCATGGACGGCTACGCGTGGCTGTTCGCGCTGATCGTGTCGGGCATGGGCGCGCTGGTCGTGCTGTATGCGCGCTATTACATGTCGCCGGAAGACCCGGTGCCGCGCTTTTTCTCGTTCTTCCAGGCCTTCATGGGCGCCATGCTGGGCGTGGTGCTCTCGGGCAACCTGATCCAGCTCGTGCTGTTCTGGGAAATGACCAGCCTGGCGTCGTTCATGCTGATCGCCTATTGGCACCATCGCCTGGACGCGCGCCGCGGCGCGCGCATGGCGCTGACCGTCACGGGGGCGGGCGGGCTGTGTCTGCTGGCCGGAGTGCTGATCCTGGGCCATATCGTGGGCAGCTACGACATGGACCGCGTGCTGGCGGCGGGCGATCTGGTCCGGGCCGATCCCTGGTATCCGGCCGTGCTGATCCTGGTGGCGCTGGGCGCGCTGACCAAGAGCGCCCAGTTCCCGTTCCATTTCTGGCTTCCCAACGCCATGGCCGCCCCGACGCCGGTGTCGGCCTATCTGCATTCGGCCACGATGGTGAAGGCAGGCGTCTTCCTGCTGGCGCGCTTCTGGCCGGTGCTGTCGGGCACCGACGAGTGGTTCTGGATCATCGGCGGCCTCGGTCTGATCACGCTGGTGCTGGGCGCCTACGCGGCGATCTTCCAGCAGGACATGAAAGGCGTCCTGGCCTACTCCACGATCAGCCACCTGGGCCTCATCACGCTGCTGCTGGGGCTGAACAGCACCCTGGCGCTGGTGGCCGCCATCTTCCACATGATGAACCATGCCACGTTCAAGGCCTCGCTCTTCATGGCGGCCGGCGTGGTCGACCACGAAACCGGCACGCGCGACCTGACCCGGTTGTCCGGCCTTTACAAGGCCATGCCCATCACGGCCACGCTGGCGATGGTGGCCGCGGCCTCGATGGCGGGCGTGCCGCTCCTGAACGGCTTCCTGTCCAAGGAAATGTTCTTCGCCGAGACCACCTTCGTCAGCGGCGACCGGTACGTGCAGCTCGGCCTGCCGCTGCTCGCCACGATCGCGGGCGCTTTCAGCGTCGCCTACTCGCTGCGCTTCATCCTGCAGGTGTTCTTCGGCCCGCCGGCCACCGACCTGCCGCGCGCGCCGCACGAGCCGCCGCGCTGGATGCTGCTGCCCAGCGCGCTGCTGGTGTTCATGTGCCTGCTGGTGGGCATCGTGCCCAGCCTGACCGTCGGGCCTTTCCTGGCCACCGCCGCGCAGAGCATCCTGGGCGAAAACATGCCCGAATACAGCCTGGCTGTCTGGCATGGCTTCAACCTGCCGCTGGCCATGAGCCTGGTCGCGACGACGGCGGGGGTGCTTCTGTACCTGGCCCTGCGCGCCCATCAGCGCGCCAATCCCGGGCGCGTGCCGTTCATCTACCGCCTCGATGGCCGCCGCACCTTCGAGGCGCTGCTGGAGGGCTCCAGCGTCGCGGCCTCGTGGCTGCTGCGCTGGGGGTCGTCCCCGCGCCTGCAGGTGCAGATGGTGCTGATCGTCGTGGGCACGCTGTTCGTGGCGTGGCTGCCGCTGCGGGCAGGGGGCTGGCTGGACGGCGCGATGCGCCTGACGCCGGTCGACCCGGTATTCGCGCTGCTGTGGCTGGTCGGCGGCACCTGCGCGCTGGCCGCGGCGTTCCAGGCCAAGTACCACCGCCTGGCGTCGTTGGCGCTGGCGGGCGGGGCGGGCCTGATCACCTGCCTGACGTTCGTCTGGTTTTCCGCGCCCGACCTGGCCCTGACGCAGTTGTCGGTCGAGGTCGTGACCCTGGTGCTGCTGCTCCTCGGGCTGCGCTGGCTGCCGCGGCGCATCGAGCAGGACGACGAAGAAAGCCTCAAGGCCACGCTGATGGCGCGCGGTCGCCGCCTGCGCGACCTGGCGCTGGCCGTGGCGGCCGGCACCGGCATGGCGGCGCTGGCCTACGCGGTGCTGGCGCGGCCCCAAACCAATCCCATTTCCTCCTATTTTGTCGACCGGGCGCTGCCCGATGGCGGCGGCACCAACGTGGTCAACGTGATCCTGGTGGACTTCCGCGGGTTCGATACCTTCGGCGAAATCACGGTGCTGGGCATCGTGGCGCTCACGGTCTACGCGCTGCTGCGCCGCTTCCGCCCGGCCGCCGAAAGCGCCGACCTGCCGCGCCAGCAGAAAGAGCAGGACGGCGGCATTCCGGACGCGCCCGACATCAAGTCGCTGCTGCCGCCCGGGTCGATGATGGTGCCCGCGGTGCTGGTTCGCCTGCTGCTGCCGGTCGGCGCGCTGATCTCCGTGTACTTCCTCCTGCGCGGCCACAACCAGCCGGGAGGCGGCTTCGTGGGCGGCCTGGTCTTTGCCACGTCCGTGATCCTGCAGTACATGGTGGGCGGCGTGTATTGGGTCGAATCGCGCAGCCGGCTGAACCCCCAGAACTGGATCGGCATCGGGCTGCTGTGCGCGGGCATCGCGGCGGTAAGCGCGTGGCTGGCCTACAAGCCGTTCCTTTCCGCGCTCGCCTGGGATGTCGCGCTGCCGTTGATCGGCCACGTGCATGTGTCCAGCGTGCTGCTCTTTGACCTGGGCGTGTACATGCTGGTCGTGGGATCCACCGTGCTGGTGCTGGTGGCGCTGGCCCACCAATCGCTGCGCGCGCAACGCAAGGCCGCCGCCGAACTCCAGGCGGCCGCCGCTCAAACAGGAGAAGCCTGATGGAATTGATATACGCTGCCGCGATCGGCGTGCTGGCGGGCTCGGGCGTCTGGCTGCTGCTGCGGCCCCGGACGTTCCAGTTCATCATGGGCCTGTCGCTGGTCTCTTATGCGGTGAACCTGTTCATCTTCGGCATGGGCCGGTTGACCTCCGGCCGTCCGCCGGTGGTGGACCCCGCCTCGGCGCATGATCCTTCCTGGTATGCCGATCCGCTGCCGCAGGCGCTGGTGCTGACCGCCATCGTCATCGGCTTTGCCACCACCGCGCTGTTCCTGGTGGTGCTGCTGGCCTCGCGTGGCCTCACGGGCACCGACCACGTCGATGGACGGGAGTCCCAATCTTGAGTTTCTGGCTTCAACATCTTCCTGTCCTGCCCATCATCATCCCGCTGGTCGCGGGCGCGGCCATGCTGCTGCTTGCGGACACCAGCCGCTACGCGCGCGGCGGCATCGCGCTGGTGTCTACCCTGGCCCAACTGGCCGCCGCGCTCGCCTTGCTGTTCGTCGCCGGCGGCGGCGTGCCGGACGTCTGGCCGAACGGGGTAGGGGCCTACCTGGTGGGCGACTGGCCCGCGCCGTTCGGCATCGTGCTGGTGGTGGACCGCCTGGCGGCGGTCATGCTGACGCTGACCGCCGTGCTCGGACTGGCCACGCTGATCTACGCGTTGGCCCGCTGGGACCGCGCCGGCGTGCATTTCCATTCGCTGTTCCAGTTTCTGCTGATGGGCCTGAACGGCGCCTTCCTGACGGGCGACCTGTTCAACCTGTTCGTGTTCTTCGAAGTACTGCTCGCGGCCTCGTACGGCCTCTTGCTGCACGGGTCCGGCGTGGCGCGCGTCAGCGCGGGCCTGCAGTACATCGCCGTGAACCTGGTGGCCTCGTTCCTGCTGCTCATCAGCATCGCGCTGATCTACGGCGTGACGGGCACGCTCAACATGGCCGACCTGGCGCTGCGCGCCGGCAACCTGGCCGGCGTGGACCGCATGCTGTTCGAAGCGGGCGCCGCCATCCTGGGCGTGGCCTTCCTGGTCAAGGCGGGGGCCTGGCCGCTGAACTTCTGGCTGGTCAAGGGATATGGCTCGGCGGGCGCGCCGATCGCGGCCATGTTTTCGATCATGACCAAAGTTGGCATCTACGCGCTGCTGCGCATCGGGTCGCTGCTGCTGCCCACGGGCGCGCCCGCGGCCTTCAGCCTGGACTGGATGTTCGCCGCGGGGATGGCCACGCTGCTGTTCGGCGCGGTGGGCCTTTTGGCCACCCAGCAACTGGAAAAAATGGTCGGCTACTGCGTGATCGTGTCCGCCGGTACGCTGCTGACCGCGCTGGGCATGCCGGGCGTCACGCTGACGGGGCCCGCGCTGTTCTATCTGATCAGCTCGGTGCTGACGACGGGCGCGTTCTTCATGCTGGCCGAACTGATCGAACGCACGCGCAGCTTCGGCGCCAACGTGCTGGCGGTCACCCTGGATGCCTTCGACCTGGACGACCCCGCCTCGGTAAACCGGTCCGACGACGTGGTGGGCGTGGCGATTCCCGCTGCCATGGCCTTCCTGGGCCTGGCCTTCATCTCCTGCGCCTTGCTCGTGACCGGGCTGCCGCCGCTGTCGGGCTTTGTGGCAAAGTTCTCGCTGCTGTCGGCGGCCGTCTCCGCCGCGACCGAATCGGCGCCGCCGCGGGACGCCTGGCTGCTCGTGGCGGCGGTGCTGGTGTCGGGACTGGCTGGCCTGATCGGCCTGGGCCGCACCGGCATCCGCGTGTTCTGGGCCAGCGACGACCGCAGCACGCCGCGCCTGCGCCTCATCGAGGCCGGCCCGGTGGCGGTGCTGGTGCTGCTGTGCGTGGGCCTGGCCGCGGGCGCCGGACCGGTATCCGCCTACCTGGACGATGCCGCCCGGTCGCTGGACCAGCCCGCATCCTATATCGACGCCGTCATGTCCGCGCAGACCGTGCGCGGCGCCATGGGAGGAAGCTGATGCGCCGACTTTACTTCCTGATCCTGCCCACGCTCCTGTTCGTCCTGTGGCTGGTTCTGAACGAAAGCGTTTCGCCCGGACAGATCGCGCTGGGCCTCGCGCTGGCGCTGTGGTTCACGTGGGCCGCCGCGCGCCTGCGCCCCTTGCACGCGCGGCCGCGCCGGCTGTGGAAGGCGGTTCCGCTCATGCTGCGCGTGACGCTGGACATCATCCGGTCCAACATCGCGGTGGCAAAGCTGATCCTCAATCCGCGTCCCAACGAGTTTTCGCCCGGGTTCATCAAGATCCCCCTGACCATGCGCGACCCGCATGGCCTGGCATTGCTGGCCTGCATCGTCACGTATACGCCCGGCACGGTCTGGGTGGACCTGACCGAGGACCACAGCCTGAAGCTGCATGTGCTGGACCTGCAGAACGAAGACCACTGGTTCGAGCTGGTGCAACAGCGCTACGAGCGCCCGTTGATGGAGATGTTTGAATGAATTCCGTACTGTATTGGGCGGCATCCTTTGCCTTGCTGTGTTTTGCGCTGGGCATGGTGCTTGCCACCATCCGTTTGCTGCGCGGTCCCACCGCCCAGGACCGCGTCCTGGCCCTGGACACGCTGTATATCAACGGCATGCTGACGATGCTGGTGTTCGGCATCCGTTCCGGCACGTCCGTCTATTTCGACATCGCGCTCTTGATCGCGCTCTTTGGCTTCGTGGGATCCACCGCGATGGCGCGTTTCCTGCTGCGCGGCGAGGTCATCGAGCCATGATGGAGTTCGACCTTCCGCTGTGGGCCTCCATTCCCGCCAGCATCCTGCTGGTGCTGGGCGGCCTGCTTGCCGTGACCGGCTCGGCCGGTCTGCTGCGCTTCCGCGATTTCCAGTCGCGCATCCACGCGCCGACGCTGGGCAATACCCTGGGTTGCGCCTGCGTGCTGGCGGCCTCCATCCTGGTGTTTTCGGCGATGTCCGCGCGGCCGGTGTTTCATGAGGTCATCATCACGCTGCTGCTGATTGTGTCGTCCCCGGTCACGGCCATGCTGCTGATGCGCGCCGCCACCTATCGCAGCCGCTTGACCAAGGCCGAAGCGGACAAGGACGCTCGTTGATCTATTGCGTCCCCATTTTTTGGCGCTGAAACGTAACCTTACGAATTCACGTCGCTGGACATGTCCCCCACCGCGCCGTCATGGGATAGTGAGGTCAGTGGGCAGCGCAACGCAACGACGCGCCGCCCGGGTTCAATCTCTTCTAAAGGAGCTGACCATGAAACCTGTTTCCATGCCCTCGAAGCGTCTTGCTGCGATTCTCTGTACGGCCGGCTTGATGCTGGCGTCCGGCGCCGCCAGCGCCGCCGACACCAACGGCTCGTCGCAATCCCGCTACCAGCAGGACGTTGCGGCCTGCAAGAGCGGCACCACCGGGCAATCGCTGGATGCGTGCCTGCGCGAGGCCGGCGCCGCGCGCCAGGAGCGTAGCCGCCAGAATCTGCAGGAAGGCAGTCCTGACCAACTCCAGCAGAACATGCTGGCCCGCTGCAATCGCCTGCCGGAAGCGCAGCGCCAGAATTGCATCACGCAGATGACCTCGCCCACCAACGTGCGAGGCAGCGTGCAGGGCGGCGGCGTGCTGCGCGAGACCGTGATCCAGGTGCCCGCCGACACCATGGCGCCGGCCGGCACCACGCCGGGCATGGCGCCCGCTCCGGGCATGGCGCCTGCGCCGGGCACGGGCACGATGAGCTCGCCCATCCGCCAGTAGGGCAGTGCGTGAGGGCGCAGCCGCTGCCGCATTCAGGCAAAATGGCGGCTGTCGCCTTATTTCACGCATATTCATGTCCGACGTCATCGCCCTGATTTTCGATTTCGACGACACGCTGGCTTCGGACAGCACGTCCGGTTTCCTGGACAGCATCGGGGTGGACACGGCCGCCTTCTGGAAGGAACAGGTCGACCCGCTGCTGTTCCAGCAGGACTGGGACCCCGTGCCCGCCTACCTCTACAAGATGATCCAGTTGTCGCAGGCGGGGCAGCACGGCCTCATCACGCAGCAGCGCCTGAAAGACTGGGGCGCGCGGCTGGACCTGCACGACGGCGTGTCCACGCTGTTTCAGCGCCTGCGCGCCGCCGTGCGCGCCGAGCATCCGCAGGTGCAACTGGAGTTCTACCTGATTTCCAGCGGCATCGGCGACGTGGTCCGCGCCACCCCGATCGCGCACGAATTCACCGAGATCTGGGCGTCCGAATTCGTCTACGGCGACGACGGCGGCATCGCGTTCCCCCGCCGCATCGTCAGCTTCACCGACAAGACCCGGTATCTCTTCCATATCCAGAAGGGCATCATCGGCCGCGAATTCCGCAACAAGCCGTTCGAGGTCAACCGCAAGGTGCCCGAGGACCGGTTGCGCGTGCCGTTCGACCAGATGGTCTTCGTGGGCGACGGCTACACCGACATTCCCTGCTTTTCGCTGATCCGCCGCGCCGGCGGCTTTGCCTTCGGCGTCTGGGATCCCAAGCACCGCGACAAGCGCAGCCGGGCCTGGGGCTTCATCGAAGAAGGCCGCGTGTCCAACCTGAATCAGGCCCGCTATGACGAGCAGGCCGAACTCTACCAATGGCTGGAAGAGGCCGTCACCAGCCTGGCCGGCCGCACCGCCCTGAAATCGCGGGTGTACCGTGGTTGAGCCGGTCGCCATGGCGGCGGTCCCGCCCTGGACCGAACAAGACGCCCGATTCATGAGTTTGGCCCTGGAACAGGCCCAGGCCGCCTACGACATCGGCGAGGTGCCCGTGGGCGCGCTGGTCGTGTCCGCCCAGGGCGAGATCCTGGGCCGGGGCTTTAACCGCACCATCATCGACCACGACCCGACCGCGCACGCGGAGATCGTCGCCTTGCGCGGCGCCGCGCGCCAGCTCGAAAACTACCGGCTGCCCGGCATCACGGTCTATGTGACGCTGGAGCCCTGCGTCATGTGCATCGGCGCCATGCTGCACGCGCGCCTGGCCCGCGTGGTGTTCGGCGCCTACGATCCCAAGACCGGGGCCTGCGGCAGCGTGCTGGACGTCGGGTCCGTGCCCAAGCTCAATCATCACACTTCAGTCACCGGCGGCGTGCTGGCGGAACCCTGCGGCGACCTGCTGCGCCGGTTCTTCCGCGAACGCCGCGCCAAGGAATCCATCGCATGAGCACCCCCAAAGCCGCCAAGCCTGCCGCCAAGCCCGCCGCCAAGGCGCGCCGCGCCCGGGCCGCCGCCGTCCCGGCCCACGATCACCCGCACGATCACGGCCCGGACTGCGGCGACGACTGCGGCCACGATCACGGCCATGCCCACGGCCCCCTGCCGGACGCCCGCGGCATCTACCTGATTTCGCCATCCTCGGCCGTGCGCGACCCGGCCACCGTGGCGCTGGCGCGCGAGCGGCTGGAGGGGCAGGGCTTCAAGACCGCCCTGGACCGCACCGCGCTGGCCGAACACCAGCGATTCGCCGGCACCGACGCGCAGCGCCTCGCCAGCCTGACGCGCGCCGCCAAGCAGAAACTGCCCATCGTCATGGTGACGCGCGGCGGCTACGGCCTGGGCCGCCTGCTGCACGCGATCGACTGGAAGGCCATGGCCGACAGCGGCAAGCGCTTTGTCGGCATGAGCGATTTCACCGCGTTCAACCTGGCCCTGCTGGCGCAGACCGGCGCGGTCAGCTATTCGGGCGCCACGGCCGTCCAGGATTTCGGCGGAAAGAAGGTCGACGACCTGACCGAAGCCCTGTTCGGCGAACTGATGCGCGGCGAACTGGAAATTCTCAGCTTCGAAACGCAGGACGCCGACCCTGTCGACGCCCGCGGCATCCTGTGGGGCGGCAACCTCGCCATGGTGGCCTCGCTGCTGGGCACGCCCTACATGCCCAAGATCCGCGGCGGCATCCTCTTTCTGGAAGACGTGGCCGAGCATCCCTATCGCGTCGAACGCATGCTGATCCAGCTCTGGCAGGCCGGCATCCTGGCCAGGCAGAAGGCGATCGTGCTGGGCCGCTTCACGGAATACCGCCTGGCGCCCCACGACAAGGGGTACGATCTGCACGAGGTCGTGGCCTGGCTGCGCAAGACGGTCAAGGTGCCGGTCATCACCGGCCTGCCTTACGGCCACGTCGCCACCAAGGCCACCTTGCCGATCGGCCAGAAGGTGGGCATCGCCACCGAAAAAGGTCTCGCGCACCTGGTGCTGGACGAGCATCACCACTGATCCGGGCGGCGCGGGCGCCGGGGCGGCCCAAATTGGGGCCGCAGCTCCTTTGCTACACTAGCCGGTTTCCCCGCATGCGCCTTCGGGCGCCTTCAAACGCAAATACACCGTGATATCCACCGCCAATCTCACCATCCAGTTCGGTCCCAAACCCCTTTTCGAGAACGTCAGCGTCAAGTTCGGGGAAGGCAACCGTTACGGGCTGATCGGGGCCAATGGGTCGGGCAAGTCCACGTTCATGAAGATCATCGGCGGCGACCTCGAACCCTCCGCCGGCAACGTTTCGCTCGAGCCCGGGGTGCGCCTTGGCAAGCTGCGCCAGGACCAGTTCGCGTTTGAAGACTTGCGTGTGCTGGATGTCGTGATGATGGGCCACACCGAGATGTGGGCCGCCATGTCCGAGCGCGACGCCATCTACGCCAACCCGGAAGCGACCGAAGACGACTACATGCGCGCGGCCGACCTGGAGGCCAAGTTCGCGGAATACGACGGCTACACCGCCGAAGCCCGCGCGGGCGAGCTGCTGCTGGGCCTGGAAATCGCCGTGGACCTGCACAACCTGCCCATGCGCGAAGTGGCGCCGGGCTGGAAGCTGCGCGTGCTGCTGGCGCAGGCGCTGTTCTCGAATCCCGACGTGCTGCTGCTGGACGAGCCCACCAACAACCTGGACATCAACACCATCCGCTGGCTGGAAAACGTGCTCAACGGCTACCAGAGCACGATGATCATCATCAGCCACGATCGCCACTTCCTGAACCAGGTGTGCACGCACATGGCCGACGTGGACTACGGCGAGATCCGCATCTACGCCGGCAACTACGACGACTACATGCTGGCCTCCACCCAGGCCCGCGAACGCCTGGTGGCCAACAACGCCAAGGCCAAGGAACGCGTGGCCGAACTGCAGGACTTCGTGCGCCGCTTCGCGGCCAACAAGTCCAAGTCGCGCCAGGCCACCTCGCGCCTGAAGCAGATCGACCGCATCAAGGCCGACCAGGTCGTGGTCAAGCCCTCGTCGCGCCAGAACCCGTACATCCGCTTCGAGCAGAGCAAGGTCATGCACCGCCTGGCCGTCACCGTCGAAAACCTGACCAAGGCCTACGACGCGCCGGTCATCACGAAGTTCTCGGCCATGGTCGACGCCGGCGAGAAGATCGCGATCATCGGCGCCAACGGCGTCGGCAAGACGACGCTGCTGCGCCTGCTGGCCCTGGACCTGCAACCCGATTCGGGCACGGTGAAGTGGTCCGACAACGCCGACCTGGGCTACATGGCCCAGGACGTGTCCGACCACTTCCTGCAGACCGACATCAACCTGTTGGACTGGATGGGCAACCATCGCCAGCCGGGCGACGACGACCAGTCGATCCGTTCGGTGCTGGGCCGCCTGCTGTTTTCGGCGGACGACCTGCCCAAGGCGCCCAAGGTGCTGTCCGGGGGCGAAAAGAACCGCATGACCTTCGGCCGCCTGATGCTGGGCCGGCACAACGTCATGCTGCTCGACGAGCCCACCAACCACCTGGACATGGAATCGATCGAGTCGCTGCAATTCGCGCTGGAAAAGTACGAAGGCACCCTGGTGTTCGTCTCCCATGACCGCGAGTTCGTGTCCGGCCTGGCCACGCGCGTGATCGAAATCCTGCCTTCCGGCGAGATTGTCGACTATCGCGGCGGCTACGAAGACTACTTGTCCTCGCGCGGCATCGAGGCCTGATCCCGCACGGCCTTCCATGAAACGGCGCACCCGGTCGGGTGCGCCGTTTCTTGTTTCTGTTCAGCCCGACGAAACCCGCGCGCGCTATCATCCGGCCCGTTCCTGGCCGGTGTCCGGCCAGGCATTCTCCTGTTTTCCCAATGTCTCCCTCCCAGCATGCCGCGCCCGATGGCGCGCAGATCGGCACGTTCACGCTGACGGCCCGCATCGTCGCCATCGCTTTCTTCACTTTCATCTGCTATCTGGCGATCGGCCTGCCGCTCGCCGTGCTGCCGGGCTACGTGCACGGCAACCTGGGCTATGGCTCCGTGCTGGCGGGCCTGGCGATCAGCGTCCAATACCTGGCCACGCTGCTCAGCCGCTCGCACGCCGGGCGCATGGCCGACACGGTCGGTCCGAAGCAGACCGTCGTCATCGGCATGGCGGCATGCGCGGTCAGCGGGATCTTCCTGCTGCTGGCGTATGCCTTCGAACGGACCGACTGGCTGAGCCTGACGGCGATCATCCTCAGCCGCCTGGCGCTGGGCTTTGGTGAAAGCTGGGTGGGCACCGGGGCGGCCACCTGGGCGATCTCGCGGGTAGGGCCGCTGCACACGGCCCGCGTGATTTCCTGGAACGGCATCGCCACCTACGGCGCGCTGGCGCTGGGCGCGCCGCTGGGCGTGCAGCTTGAAAAGCACTGGAGCATGGGCGCGCTGGGCGGGGCGGTGCTGTTGCTGGGGCTGGCCGGTCTGGGACTGGCCATGGCCCGGGCCGCGGTCGCCATCGTGGGCGGGCACCGCATGGCGTTCAAGAGCGTGGTGCTGCGCGTCTTTCCGCACGGCATGGCGCTGGGCCTGGGGTCGGTAGGCTTTGGCACCCTGGCCGCCTTCGTGGCGCTGTACTACGCCAGCCGCTCGTGGGAAGGCGCGGCCCACGCGCTCAGCGCCTTCGGCGGCGCGTTCATCGGCGTGCGCCTGCTGTTTGCCGGCACCATCACCCGCTTTGGCGGCTTCCGGGTCGCGCAGGTGTCCTTCCTGGTCGAAGCGGCGGGGCTGTTGCTCCTGTGGCTCGCGCCCAATCCCGGCCTGGCGCTGATGGGCGCCGCGCTGACCGGCTGCGGCTTTGCGCTGGTGTTCCCGGCCATCGGCGTCGAGGCCGTGGCGCGCGTGCCGGCCGGCAGCCGGGGCGCGGCACTGGGCGCCTATTCGGCCTTCCTGGACCTCGCGCTGGGCGTGACCGGACCGGTCGCCGGCTATATCTCCAGCGGCTTCGGCTATCCGGCGATCTTCCTGGCGGCCTCGCTGTCCGTGCTGGTGGGCCTGGCGATCGCCTTCGGGTTGCAGCGCGCCGCCAGCCGGCAGCAGGCCCAATCGGCGCCGATCTGATGCGTTATTACCGGAAGCAGTAAAGACATTCGATATCAATCGTTTGGATTCATATAACGAATTGTTAGATTTGAGGCTCGTTTTTCACGCGCGCCCACGATCCGTTTCCATGAATCTGACCTTCGATCACGTCCACAAGCACTTCGGCGACCTGCCCGTCGTGGATGGCTTCACCAGCGAATTCAAGACCGGCGAACTGGTTGCGCTGGTCGGACCGTCCGGCTGCGGAAAATCCACCTTGCTGCACCTGGCCGCGGGCCTCGAAATGCCCACGCAAGGCCGCGTGCTGGCGGACGGCAAGCCGGTCGCCGGTCCGCATCCCAGCCGCACGCTGGTGTTCCAGGAGCACGCCCTCTATCCCTGGCTGACGCTCGAAGACAACGTGGCGCTGGCCCTGGAATTCCAGAACACCCCCAAGAAGCGCGCCCGCGTAGCCGCGCGCGAATGGCTTGCCCGGGTCAGCCTGGCGGGTTTTGAACACTACTATCCGCACCAGGTGTCTGGTGGCATGCGCCAGCGCGCGGCGCTGGCCCGCGCGTTCATCGCGCAGCCCCAGACCATGCTGATGGATGAACCCTTCGGCGCCCTGGACGCGTTGACCCGCCTGAGCCTGCAGGACGTGCTGCGCCAGCTCATCGCGCAGGAAAAGCCCACCGTGCTGCTGGTCACGCATGACGTCGACGAGGCCCTGTTCCTGGCCGACCGCATCGTCGTTTTCAGCCCGCGCCCGGCGCGCGTGCTGCGCGAATTCAACCTGGCCCACCGCGTCAAGACCCACGACCTGGCCGACCTGGCCGCCGAAAAGCGCGAGATCCTGCGCCTGTTGGGCATCGCGGTCGACGGCTCGGGCGCGCACTCGGACATGGCGCTGGCCGCCTGACCCGCTTTCTGACATTTCCCGCGGCGGCGCCCTGGCGCCGCCCGATTGTGAATTCCCTGGAGCTCCTGATGAAACTGAAGCAATGGTTGTCCCTGCCGCTGGCCGCGGCGCTGCTGGCGGCGGCCCCCGCGATGGCCGCCGAGAAATTCCGCGTGGGCTATCTGCGCGTGATGGACGATGCGCAGGCCATCGTCGCGCAAGAGGGCGGCTACTACAAGAAAGCCGGCCTGGATTCCGAACTGATCGAATTCAAGTCGGGCACCGACCTCATCAAGGCCATCGTCGGCGGCCAGCTCGACATCGGCGTGCTGGGGTTCACCAACGCCGTGGCCTGGGCCTCCAAGGGCGCGGACCTGAAGGTCGTGGGCGGCGCGCAGCAGGGCTATCACTCGCTGGTCGTGCGCGACGATTCCGGCATCAAGGACATCGCCGGCCTGAAGGGCAAGACCCTGGCTTCGCAAGCCGAGGGCAGCACCGCGGACGTGGTCCTGAAGGGCGTCGTGCTCAAGCAGGGCAACCTGTCGGCCGACGACGTCAACGTCATGGGCGTGAGCCCGGCGGTCGCCGTGCAGTCGCTGGTGGGCAAGCGCGTGGATGCGGCCTTCCTGTTCGAGCCCTACGACCGCATCGCGCAGCTGGTCGCGCCGGTCAAGCAGATCTACGAAGTCGGCCAGGCCTGGCCTTTCCCGTGCATGGTCGTCATCACGTCCGGCGAGACCCTCGCCAAGCGCAAGGACGACGTCTGGAAGGCGCTGGACGCGCAGAACCAGGCCATTACGCTGCTGCAGAAGGAACCCGCGCAGGCCTCCAAGCTCATCGCCTCCTACTTCATCGCCGAGCCCACGCTCAAGACGCTCTCGCGCGGCGAACTTCCGCGCGAAACGGTCATCGCCGAGGCCATCAGCACCCAGGTGTTCACGCCCAAGCTGACGGACAAGGACACGGCCCGCATGCAGGAGATCGCAGACATCCTGCAGGCCCAGGGATCGCTCAAGACGCGTGACGGCAAGCCGTACGACGTCTCCAGCATCGTCGACCTGTCCTGGCAAGAGGCTCGCAAGCTTTGAGCGCATCGACTCGTGTGACCGGCGCCCGCAAGCACATTGCGGGCGTTTTGGGTGTCCTGTTCATCCTGGCCCTTTGGCAACTGGCCGCGTTCGCGCTCCCCGACTTCCTCATGCCGGGCGTGCCCGCGGTGGTCGAGCGCCTGTTCGAAGACCTGGGCAAGCAGTCGTTCCACCAGAGCCTAATGGGCACGCTGGGACGCCTGGGCGCGGGCTACGGCCTGGCGCTCGCGGCCGGCGTCGGCTTCGGCCTGGTGGCCGCCGTGCTGTTCTTCTTTCGCGAAGTCCTGCGCAGCGCCATCGTCATCCTGCAATCGATCCCGTCCATCGCCTGGGTGCCGCTGTTCCTGATCGTGATGGGCTTCGGCAACACGCCCATCATCGTGGTCGTCGCGCTGTCCGCGTTCTTTCCGGCCGCGCTCAGCGTCATGAACGCCACCGAATCCGTGCAGCGCGTGCACGTGTCGGCGGCGCGCGTCATGGGCGCCACGCGCTGGGGTCTGGTCAAGCGGGTGTACCTGCCCGCCGTCATGCCCGAGCTCATCACCGGCGCGCAGCTCGCGTTCGGCAACGCCTGGCGCGCGCTGATCTCGGCCGAAATGCTGATCGGCTTCGGCAAGGGGCTGGGACGTTCGCTGGCCTATTCGGGCGAAATCGCCGACATGACGGGCGTCATGACCAACATCCTGGTCATCGCCGTGCTGGCCGCGCTGATCGACCAGTTCGTGCTTGAAAACCTCAAGCACCGCCTGTTGCGCTATCAATACGTCTGAGGCCGCGGAGCAAGCCATGATGTCGCGGTTGCGTCCATTCGTCCTTGCCGCCAGCCTGGCGCTGGCGGGCCTCGCGCTGGCGCAGCCCGAGACCTTCCCGGCGGCGCGCGCCCGCGGCGAACTGGTCGTGGGCGTGCCGTACCTGCCGCCGCCGCCCGCCGCCGGCGCCAAGATCCGCACCCCGGAAGGCCTGGACGCGGCCATCGCCGACAAGCTGGCCGCCAGCCTGAAACTGCCTGTGCGCCTGGTGCAGTTGCCGGCGGGGCAGGCCGCCACGGCGCTGGCTTCCGGCCAGGTCGATCTGGTGCTGGCCGAGCGCGCGAACGGCCAGCCCGCATCGGTGGCGGCGCAGCCCACCGGCTACGCCGCGCGCCCCAAGGCGGTGATCCGCAGCGACACGCCTTTGCGCAAACCCGCCGACGCGAAGGGGCGCACGGTCTGCATGGCCGAGGCCGCCGCCCACGCGCAGGCCCTGGCGCAGGGCTGGGGCGCGGTCGTCAAGACCTACCGCGTGCCGTCCGACGCGCTGGTCGCGGTGCGCGAAGGGGCCTGCGACATCGGCCTGGTCGACGACGCGGTGTGGGAGCCGCTGATGCGCTTTCCCGAATGGAAGAAATTCTCGTCCACGCTGACGCCGGACGGCGCGCGCCAGGAGCGGGTCTGGTTGCTGCGGGCGGGCGACGACGCCTCCCGTGCCTGGCTGGGCCAGGAAATGCGCGCGTGGGACCGCGCCGGCGCCTGGAAGGCCATGGCGTCGAAGTGGGCGCGCGACGTCGCGTTCGACGTCTACCTGGACCAGGAAGTGCCCGACTGCCACGGCTAGCGCCGCCGGTCCACGCACTTACAATGCCGGGCATGACGTACACGTTGACCGCGCCCTGCACGTACCAGGAAGACATCAAGAAGAGCCGCTTCGTCGCGTACGCGGCGCCCGTGGCGGCGATCGAAGACGCCATGCGTTTCTTTGCCGAACACAGCGACCCCGAGGCCACGCACAACTGCTGGGCCTACCGCATCGGCCAGGAATACCGCTTCAACGACGATGGCGAGCCCGGCGGCACGGCGGGCAGGCCGATCCTGCAGGCCATCGAAGGCCAGGACATGGATCGCGTGGCGGTCCTCGTGGTGCGTTGGTACGGGGGAATCAAGCTGGGTGCGGGGGGACTGGTGCGCGCCTACGGCGGCTGCGCGGCCAATTGCCTGCGGCTGGCCGAAAGGACCGAGATCGTCGACCTGGCAACCGTACGCTGCGCGTGCGGATTCGCGGAAATGGCGCTGCTGAAATCCCGCCTGTCGCAGGCGGGCGCGGCGATCCGGCAGGAAGACTACGACGCTGATGGCGTGACGCTGCTATTTGCGGTGCCGCGCGCCGCCGTGCCCGAACTGGAAGTCACCGTGGCGAACATCACGCGCGGCCGTTCGGCGTGGGAGGTCATTTCCTAGCCCGACGCAGGACGCACGGTGTGCACAAGGCGCACAGGGAGTCGTCCAGCGCCAGTGCAAAAAGAAGGGGCCCAACCGGGCCCCTTGCTCATTCACGCGTCCTGGCCGTCCTGGGCCGCCGCGATTTCCTTGTGGACTTGTTCCATGTCCACTTCCTTGATCTTGGCCAGCAGCTCATTGAGCTGTCCGCCGGACAATGCGCCCGGTTGCGAGAACAGCAGGACTTTTTCGCGGAATACCATCAACGTGGGGATCGAGCGGATGCCCAGCGCGCCGGCCAGTTCCTGCTCCACATCGGTATTCACCTTGGCGAACGTGACGTCCGGATGTTCGGTGGCCGCCTGCTCGAAGACCGGCGCGAAGCCGCGGCACGGGCCGCACCAGGGCGCCCAGAAGTCGACGATCAGGGTGCCGTCGGGCGTGATGGCTTCCTGGAAGCTGTCTTTGGTGAGTTCAACAATACTCATATGAAATCCTTGCCGCGCGGGCGGCGAAAAGCAAAAGCAGTGGCGAAGACCCCCGGTTTACGCCCCGGCGTGCGGCGGCGACGCATGGTTGCCAAAGGCCCGATGACCAATAGTAGAGCCGGTCACCGCTGCGTCGCAATGGTTGGCGCTGTGCGCAAGCGCAGTCGGCGGCCCTCAGGCCGCGGTTTTGGTGGAGACGCCGGCGCCGTTCTTCAACGAGGCGACGATTTCGAAAGAGCGCAGGCGGTCCGCGATGTCATAGAAGTCGGACACGATCATGGCCTCGTCGGCCTGGGTTTCCGCGACCAGGGCTTCGAGTTCGCGCTTGACGGTATCCGGCCCGCCCACGATGGAGGCGCCCAGTCTCTGATTGACCGCTTCGCGCTCCCATTCGTTCCACAAGCCGTCCATGCTGTCGACGGGCGGCTGCAATTGCAGGCGGTGGCCGCGCACCAGCGACAGGAACTTCAATTGCTGCGTGGTGGACTGGAAACGGGCGGCCTCGTCCGTTTCCGCGGCGATCACCGGCACGCCGATCATCGAATACGGGCGCGACAGGGTCTCGGAGGGTTTGAAGAGGTGGCGATACAGGCGCATCGCGGCCATGCCCTCGGGAGAAAAATGGCCCGCGAACGAAAAGGGCAGGCCCAGTTCGGCCGCCATGCGCGCGCTGAAATCGCTGGAACCCAGCAGCCAGATCGGAATGTCCAGGCCTTCGCCGGGAATGGCGCGCACCGGCTGGCCGGGGCGCGAAGGCGCCAGGAAGGCGCGCAGTTCCTCGACCAGCGCCGGAAACTCCAGGCCGCTGCGCGGACTGCGGCGCAGCGCCTGCTGCGTCGCGCCGTCGCTGCCGGGCGCGCGGCCCAGGCCCAGGTCGATGCGCCCGGGGTACAGGGTCTCCAGCGTGCCGAATTGCTCGGCGATGATCAGCGGCGCGTGGTTGGGCAGCATGATGCCGCCCGAGCCGACGCGCAGGGTCTTGGTGTGGCCGGCCACGTGACCGATCAGCACGGCCGTCGCGCTGCTGGCCACGCCATTGATGTTGTGGTGTTCGGCCAGCCAGAAGCGGTTGTAGCCCAGCTGCTCGACATGCTGCGCCAGCGCAACCGTATTGCGGAAGGCGTCCGCGGCATCGCGCCCCTGCACAATCGGGGCCAGGTCCAGCACGGAAAAGGGGATGGTGGCCAGGGCGCTCATGCGTGCGCCTCCGCGGCGTGGGGACAGGCGGGCCGCGCGGGAATGAAACGGGAAGGGCGCAAAATGTACTCCATATGCTGATCTACATGAGGAGTGTATCGGCGAATTCAACCGCACCCGTCAGCAACCATGCCCTTGGCCGGGTTGATTGAATTTTCCGATCCCTACAATAGCGAACGGGCAAACGCGGCCGTTCGGGCCGCTTTCAATCATCCGCCACCAAGGAGACGCGCATGGGTGCCAGAGGCAAGGACAACCAGATCGACAACATCGAATTCAACGTTGCCGACATCGCGCGCAGCAAGCGCTTCTATGGCGAGGTCTTCGGGTGGACCTTCACGGATTACGGGCCCACCTATTGCGAATTCACCGATGGCCGCCTGACGGGCGGCTTCACGACGGGGGAAGCCGTGCGCCCGGGCGGTCCGCTGGTGATCCTGTACGGCGATGACCTGGCCGCAACCCAGCAGCGTATCAAGGCAGCCGGCGGGCGCATCAGCCGGGAGGCGTTCACGTTCCCGGGTGGCAGCCGCTTCCATTTCACGGATCCGGATGGCTACGAACTGGCGGTGTGGACCGCGGCCAAATGAAAAACCGCCGCAGGGCATGACCTGCGGCGGCTTGAAACGAACAGCGGATAAGGCCGCCTATTCCGGGAAGAATGCGTAGCGGATGACGAACAGCACCGCCACGAGCCACGTGGCCGGGTGCACGTCGCGCATCTTGCCGGTGGCGGTCTTGAGCACCACGTAGCTGATGAAGCCGAACGCGATGCCGTTGGCGATCGAGTACGTGAACGGCATGACCAGCGCGGTCAACGCGGCCGGCGTGGCTTCGCAGACGTCGTTCCAGTCGATGTCGATGAGCTCGCGCATCATCAGCCCGGCGACGTAGAGCAGGGCGGGTGCGGTGGCATAGGCCGGGACGGCGCCCGCGAGCGGCGAAATGAACAGGGCGGCCAGGAACAGCAGGCCCACGACCAGCGCGGTCATGCCCGTGCGGCCGCCGGCCTGCACGCCGGATGCGCTTTCGACGTAGGCCGTGGTGCTGCTGGTGCCCAGCATGGAGCCCGCGACGATGGCGGTGCTGTCGGCAAAGAGCGCGCGGCCCAGGCGGTTGGGACGATCTTCGGGAACCAGCCCGGCGCGCTTGGCCACGCCCACCAGCGTGCCGGTGGCGTCGAACACTTCGACCAGGACGAAAACCAGGATCACGTGCACGAAGCCCGTGTGCAGCGCGCCCAGGATGTCCAGCTTGAACAGCGTGGGCGACAGGCTGGGCGGCGCCGAAAAGATGCCCTTGAATTCGTTGTAGCCCAGCACCATGGACAGCACCGTGACGACGATGATGCCGATCAGGATGGCGCCGCGCACCCGCAGCGCGTCCAGCGACGCGATCACGAAGAAGCCCAATATGGCGAAGAGCGGGCCATGCGAGGTCAGGTTGCCCAGCGTGACCTTGGTGACCGGATGCGCGACCACGATGCCGGCGCTGGATAGCGCGATAATGGCCAGGAACAGCCCGATGCCGGCCGCGATGGCGCTGCGCAGCGAATGCGGAATCCCCTTGACCAGCCAGACCCGGATGCCGGATATGGTCAGGAACAGGAAGATGATGCCCGAAATGAACACGGCGCCCAGCGCCTGCTCCCAGGTGTAGCCCATGGTCTTGACCACGGTGAAGGCGAAAAAGGCGTTCAGGCCCATGCCGGGCGCCATGCCGATCGGCCAGTTCGCGATGAACGCCATCACCAGCGAGCCCAGCGCGGCGGCCAGGCAGGTGGCGACGAACACCGCGTCGCGGTCCATCCCCGTCGAGGACAGGATGTCCGGATTGACGAAGATGATGTACGACATCGTCAGGAATGTCGTCAGGCCCGCCACGATTTCCGTTCTTGCGGTCGTGCCGTGCTCACGCAGCTTGAAAAGCTTCTCCAGCATTCGAGTCCCCAGGGTTTTTGCAGGATTTTAAGATTGTGTCGGGCGTGGCCGGACACCGCGCCCCGTTCATGAACAGGCGTATTTTCGCATCAGTTGTAAACTCTGCCGCCATGATTATTCTCGGCTTTGAAAGCTCCTGCGACGAAACCGGCGTCGCAGCCGTCTGCACGGAACGCGGCCTGCTCGCGCACGCGTTGCACACCCAGATCGCCATGCACCAGGAATACGGGGGCGTGGTGCCGGAACTCGCCTCGCGCGACCACATACGCCGCGTCGTGCCGTTGACTCGCCAGGTGCTGCAAGAGGCGGGCATCCAGATGTCCGACATCGGCGCGGTCGCCTACACGGCGGGGCCTGGCCTGGCCGGCGCGCTGCTCGTGGGCGCGAGCGTGGCGCAGTCGTTTGCCTGGTCCCGCGGCCTGCCGGCCATCGGCATCCATCACCTCGAAGGCCATCTGCTGTCGCCGATGCTGGCCGATCCGCGGCCTGAGTTTCCCTTCATCGCCTTGCTCGTCTCGGGCGGGCATACCCAGCTCATGCGCGTGGACGGCGTGGGCCGCTACGAATTGCTGGGCGAGACGCTGGACGACGCCGCGGGCGAAGCCTTCGACAAGTCCGCCAAGCTGATGGGCCTCGGCTATCCGGGCGGACCGGCGCTGTCCCGGCTGGCCGCCAGCGGCGACGCCTCGCGCTTCGATCTGCCGCGCCCCATGTTGCACAGTGGAGACCTGGATTTCAGCTTCAGCGGCCTGAAGACGGCCGTGCTGACGCGCGTCAAGGCGGCCGAACGCGATGGCGGCCTGGACGAGCAGACCCGCGCCGATCTGGCCGCCGCCACGCAGGCGGCCATCGTGGAAGTGCTGGCGGCCAAGGCCATCCGCGCGTTGAAGCAGACAGGCTTGCGCCGGCTGGTCGTCGCGGGCGGGGTGGGGGCCAACCAGCTCCTGCGCGCCAAGCTCGACGCCGCGCTCAGGCCCCTGAAGGCGCGCGCATACTTTCCGCCGCTGGAACTCTGCACGGACAACGGGGCGATGATTGCGTTTGCGGCCGCCGAACGGGTCAAGGCGGGATTGGCGACGCTGGACGCCAGCGCGCACAGCTTCACCGTGAAGCCGCGCTGGGACCTGGCCGATATCGCCTGAAACGACGCGGGCGGCCAGGGCCGCCCGCAAAACCCGGCATCAGGCCTGGATTTACTTCTTCTTGCTGCCGAGACGGCTTTCGGTGCCCTGGATCAGGCGGGCGATGTTGGCGCGGTGGCGGTAGAAAAGCAGCACGCCGATGATCGCCAGCGCCACGCCCAGCGCGGGCTGCGCCTGCCAGGCCAGGCCCGATCCAAACACGTAATAAACCGGCGCAAAGAACGCGGCCACCAGCGCAGCCAGCGACGAATAGCGGAAGAAAATGGCGATGATCAGCCACGTGGCGGCGGTGGCGACGGCAAGCCACGGCTGGATCGCCACCAGCACCCCCAGCGCGGTGGCCACGCCCTTGCCGCCCTTGAAGCCCAGGAACACGGGGTACAGGTGGCCGATGAAGACGGCCAGCGCCACGCAGGCCAGTGCGACGGGGCCGATGCCCGGCGCCAGCCGTTCGGCCAGCCAGATCGCGAACCATCCCTTGGCTGCGTCGCCCAGCAGCGTCAGCGCGGCGGCGGTCTTGTTGCCGGTGCGCAGGACATTGGTGGCGCCGGGGTTCTTGGAACCGTAGCTGCGGGGGTCCTGCAGGCCCATGACCTTGCTGACCACCACGGCGAACGGCACGGAGCCGATCAGGTAGGCCAGCACGACGAGCGCGACGGAAAACGCCAGGGAGGGTTCGGTTATCGCCATGGAAAGGGAGTCCGTTGTTGTAGTAATGGCTGCGGATTCTACCGCGCCCGGGCAGGCGCGGGGTTCGGGTTATCGAGCGGGCGCCGCGAATCCGGGACGCGTCGCCGGGCAGCCGCGACGGGTCGGCGGACGGTACAATCCGCAACGTCACCCGCGTTTTATTTTCTTTCGGATGCACAATGCGAATTCTGGTTTCGAACGACGATGGTTACTCGGCCCCCGGGCTTGAGGCGCTGGTAGCGGCGCTGGAAGGCCTGGGCGACCTGACCGTCGTCGCGCCCGAAACCAACCACAGCGGCGCCTCCAACTCGCTCACGCTGAACCGGCCGCTGTCGGTGCGGACCGCCTCCAACGGCTTCATCGCGGTCAACGGCACGCCGTCGGATTGCGTGCACGTCGCGCTCACCGGCCTGATGGACGCGCGCCCCGACCTGGTCGTGTCGGGCATCAACAATGGCGCCAACATGGGCGACGACACCCTGTATTCGGGCACCGTCGCCGCCGCCAGCGAAGGCTATCTGTTCGGCATTCCCGCCATTGCCTTCTCGCTGGCCGAAAAGGGCTGGGAACACATCGACTCCGCCGCGCGCGCGGCGCGCAAGGTGGTCGAGCGCCATCTGGCCCAGCCGCTCGCGGCGCCGGTGCTGCTCAACGTCAACATCCCCAACCGCCGTTTCGAAGACATGCACGGGTTTGCGGTCACGCGCCTGGGCAAGCGGCATCCGTCGCAGCCGGTCGTGCGCACCACCACGCCCTACGGCGACACGGTCTACTGGATCGGACCGGTGGGCCTGGCCGCGGACGCCACGCCCGGCACGGACTTCCATGCGGTCGAGCAGGGCATCGTGTCGGTCACGCCGCTGCGCCTGGACCTGACCCAGCACAGCCAGCTTGACGAGATCCGCACCTGGGCGGAGCCGCTATGCGCAAACGGATAAGCCAGCCGGACCTCACGCCGGGCGCCGCCGGCCGCGCCAGCCCGGCGCGCCCCGACTCCGGACGCCTCGGACCGGGCTATACGCCGGCCAACAGCAACACCCGCATTTCCGCCGCCACCTTGCAGCGGCAATCGCAGGCGCCGCTGCCGCAGGCGGGCAGCAACCTGGGCCTGAACTCCGAACGCTTGCGCCAGGCCATGGTGCAGCGCTTGAGGACGCAGGGCATTACCGACGAGCGCGTCCTGAACGCCATGGCCGCGGTGCCGCGGCACCTATTCGTGGACGAGGCCCTGGCCAGCCGCGCCTATGAAGATGCCGCGTTGCCCATCGGCCATTCGCAGACTATTTCACAGCCGTGGGTCGTGGCGCGTATGATCGCGGCTGCCTGCGAAGACCGCGCACCCACGCGGGTGCTCGAGGTCGGCGCGGGCTGCGGGTACCAGGCCGCGGTGCTTGCCCAGTTCGTGCGCGATGTCCACACCATCGAACGCATACGTGGACTGTACGAGCTTGCGCGCGAGCATTTGCGCGCCTTGCGGCTGACCACCCGGATCCGGCTGATCTATGGCGACGGCACCTTGGGGCTGCCCGGCGTGGCGCCGTTCGATGCTATTGTTGTGGCTGCCGCTGGTCTGGCCATCCCGCAAGCGCTGCTTACGCAGCTTGCGCCGGGCGGTCGCCTGATCGCTCCGGAAGGGGGCTCCAACCAGCGCCTGGTTCTTATCGAACGCACAGGCGCGGCCAGCTGGAAACGTACTGAACTAGAGGCCGTGCGCTTTGTGCCGCTACGGTCCGGAATACAATCTTGAGCGACAGGAGAAACGTATGCTCAACGGGCAGTTGCAACTGACCGATATGAATAGGGGCGCGTCTTTGACGCGCCTGCGCCGCCCGCTCTTCGCAGTGGGGGTCCTCAGCCTCGCCATCCTGGCCGGCTGCGCATCCAAAGGTACCCGTGCCCCGGTGGTCGACATGACCGGCGGGCAACCCGCGCCGACGGCCACGTCAGGCAGCTATGTGGTCAAGCCGGGCGACACACTCTACAAGATCGCCCGCGCCAACAACGTCGACATCGAAAACATCAAGCGCTGGAACAACATCAGCGACCCCAACCAGATCTCGGTGGGGCAGGTGCTGCGCATGTCGGCAGGCGCAGGCGGCGGCGCGCAAACCGCGCCGGTCTCGGGGGCCAAGCCGCAGCCCCGTCCGCTGGACCAGCCCGAAACCCCCGCGGCAAGCACGCCGGAGCCCGAGGCCACGCCCACGCCGGCGCCGGCTCCCGTGGACACCAAGCCGGCCACGCGCGCGGCTGACGCGGGCGTCATCAACTGGGCCTGGCCGGCCAGCGGCCAGATCGTGCAGGGGTTCAACACCAGCAGCAAGGGCATCGACATTGCCGGCGCGCTGGGCGACCCGATCACCGCCGCGGCCGACGGCCTGGTCAAGTACAGCGGCAACGGCGTGCGCGGGCTGGGCAACCTCATCATCGTCGAGCACCAGAACGGCTTCATCACCGCCTATGCGCACAATCGCGCGCTGCTCGTGAAGACGGGCCAGACGGTCAAGCGCGGCGCCAAGATCGCCGAACTCGGCCAGAGCGACACCACGTCGCCGCGCCTGCATTTCGAGATCCGTCGCCAGGGCACGCCCGTCGACCCGATGCAGTACCTGCCGCCCAAATGACGCCCACCCTGGTATTCGACCTCGAAACCATCCCCGATGCCGATGGGCTGCGCAAGCTCAATGGCTGGGGCGCCGACGTGCCCGACCAGGAAGTCGTCGAACGCGCGCTCACCGCGCGGCGTGAGGCCGTGGGTCACGACTTCCTGCCCCTGCACCTGCACAAGGTCGCGGTGGTGGGGTGCGTGTTCCGCGACGACCAGGGCTTTCGCGTCAAGACGCTGGGCCAGCCGGACGATCCCGAAGCGGCCTTGCTCGCGGGTTTCTTCAAGACCATCGAACGCTACACCCCGCGGCTCGTGAGCTGGAATGGCTCGGGCTTCGACCTGCCGGTGCTGCATTACCGCAGCCTGATCCAGGGCGTGCCCGCGCCGCGGTATTGGGACATGGGCGAAGAAGACCGCGACTTCAAGTTCAACAACTACATCTCGCGCTACCACACGCGCCACGTCGACCTCATGGACGTGCTGGCCAAGTACAACGGCCGCGCCAATGCGCCGCTCGATGAACTGGCCAAGCTCTGCGGCTTTCCGGGCAAGCTGGGCATGGACGGCAGCAAGGTCTGGGAGGCCTGGAGCAGCGGCCGCGCCGACGAGGTGCGGGCGTATTGCGAGACCGACGTGGTCAATACGTGGCTGGTGTATTGCCGCTTTCGCTTTCTGCGGGGTGAACTTGACCGCGCGGCTTACGAGGCCGAGGTCGCGCTGGTGCGCGATACCCTCGGCGCCAGCGACGCGCCGCACTGGAAGGAATACATGGCGGCCTGGGACGCGGGCTAGCCGCGACGCCTGCCGCATCGGATGCGCTTGCGTCGCGACGCAAGCCGCAAGACGGACGGGGCCTGCAGGGCCCCGTTCTTGCGTCGGCAGGTAAGCAATCGACTGAAACAAGACGGGCGCGCGCGAAACCTGGATGAAACCAGCGGGATCGCACAATGGCCTCGCTTTCTTCACTTTCAGGAGACACACATGTCCCGATTCGCTATCCGCTCCAATCTGGTTGCCCTTGCAATCGTCGCCGCTTCCAGCGGTTTCGCGGCCGGCACCGCGATGGCTGCGCCGCCGCCTCCCGCCGATGGCGGTCCGGCCGCCATGCACGAAGGTCACCGCGGCGGCGGTTTCCACAAGGGCATGCGCGACGGCCTCTTCATCCCCGGCCTGGGCCCCGTGTCCAAGGCCCAGGTCGCCGAACTGAAGCTCGACGCCAAGCAGGAAGCCCTGTTCAAGACCGCCCAGGAAAGCCAGCGCAGCCTGCACGAAGCGATGCGCGCCGCCGGCGGCAAGCGCCACGATCTGCTGAAGGCGCAACTGGACAGCGGCAAGCTGGATCCCCGCGCCCTGATCGAGCAATCCGAAAAGCGCCGCGACCAGTTCGGCGATCAGGCCAAGCAGGTGCGAGACCAATGGCTGGCCGTCTGGGACAGCCTGAACGAGACCCAGCGGGGCCAGGTCACCAAGATCGTCAAGGAACGCGAAGCCCGCATGGCCGAGCGTCACGCCAAGATGGAAGGTCGTCATGGCAAGGGCCGCGCCGGCATGCCGCCGCCTCCGCCCGCCGGCGACGTGCCCCCGCCGCCGCCGCCTCAGGCCAACTAAGCCTGCCATCCCCGGCTTGACCCCACGGCCCGGCCCCTGCCGCAGGGCGGGGGCAAGCCCCGCCGGCTGCTTCAAACCCCGGACGCCCCGCGCGTGCCGGGGTTTTGTTCGTGTAGGTGGACGCGTCGCTCCCCGTTATGACGCATGCGCCGCCAACGCGCCCCAAAGCGGGGCACCAAACTGGTGCGTCAGGCCCGCCGCCGCGCGCCGGCCATGCGTTTGTGTGCATGGCCAGACCTGGCATGGACATTGCTTCATGGAATTTGAGCCGGCAATACCCTTGCAGCAGGGCCGGTCAGCCGGATGCGCCATGCGCTGTCCGCTTTCTCGTAAATCCGATCAGGACTTCCGCACCATGAAGAAGACGTTGCTAGCCTTGCCCTTCGCGCTTGCCGTTTGCTTTGCAGGTCTGGCGCAGGCCGAACCCACCGATCTCGGAGGCGGCTTTTCACTCAGCGGTAACGCAACCATAGTCAGCGACTACCGGTTTCGGGGCTACTCCCAGACCGATTTTCGTCCCGCCGTGCAGTTGGGCTTTGACCTGAACCATAGTTCGGGCTTCTATCTGGGCAACTGGAACTCCAACGTCTCCAGCTTCGTCTTCACCGACGGCAACCTGGAAATGGACTTCTACGGCGGCTGGAAGGGCGACGTCGGCGGCGGCTTCACGCTGGATGCGGGCGTGCTGCATTACTACTATCCCGGCTCCAGTTCGCCCAAAGGCGGCAACTACAACAACACCGACCTGTACCTGGGTGCGTCCTACGGCAACTACAGCCTCAAGTACTCGTACACGCCCAGCGACTTCTTCAGCACGCCGGACAGCAAGGGCACGTGGTACCTGGACGGCACGGCTACCTTCGACCTGGGCGAAGGCTGGGGCCTGGTGGGTCATCTGGGCTACCAGAAGCTCAAGAACCAGACCAACATGGACGGGGATTCCATCGGCCACTATGTCGACTACAAGGTCGGCGTGACCAAGGACCTGAAGGGGTGGATCCTGGGGCTGGCGGCGGTCGGCGCCACCAAGGACAACTGGCTGCCCACCAAATACGGCCACCCGTCGGGCCGCATCGGCGCCGTCTTCTCGGTGGCGCGTTCATTCTGAAATCCGTGGCGGCGCCCTGAACAGCGCCGGCTTTTGGGGTTTGCGGGATTCCGCCCGGCCAGGGCGGCGTCCGGCAAGCCCCTTTTTTTACGTTCCGGCCCCATCGGATCCATTTCCGGGAATGCGCGAAGTCCTTTTACAATCACGGGTTGCGTGCAATTCTGGACTGCGTGAGATGTCTGACGTTTTGAGTATCGAATCCCTGGACCTGGAAGCCAGGGGGATCGCCCGCCGCGACGGGAAAGTCATTTTCGTGGAAGGCGCCTTGCCCGGCGAGCGGGTCACCGCGGTGACGCTGCGCCGTAAGCCTTCCTATGAAACCGCGCGCGTGGACGAGGTGCTGCGTCCCTCGTCGCAACGCGTCCGGCCGCGCTGTCCGCATTTCGGCGTCTGTGGGGGCTGTGCCATGCAGCACCTGGAGCCCACCACGCAGGTGGCCATCAAGCAGCGCGCGCTGGAAGACACGTTCTGGCATGTGGGCAAGCTGCGCCCGGCGCTGATCCTGGCGCCGCTGCAGGGCCCGACCTGGGGCTACCGCTACCGGGCGCGCCTGTCCGTGCGCGTGGTGCCCAAGAAGGGCGGCGTGCTCGTCGGGTTCCATGAACGCAAGAGCAGCTACGTGGCCGACATGCGCGAATGCCATGTGCTGCCGCGTCACGTCAGCGACCTGCTGATCCCGCTGCGCGAGATGATCTCGTCGATGTCCGCGCCGGACCGCATGCCGCAGATCGAAGTGGCGCTCGGCGAAGGCGTGACCGCGCTCGTGCTGCGCCATCTGTTGCCCCTGACCGACGGCGACATCGCCATCCTGCGCGCCTTCGCGGCCCGGCACGACGTGCAATGGTGGCTGCAGCCCAAGGGCCCGGACACGGTGCACGCCCTGGAGCGCGAGCATAACGACGCGCTGTCCTACACCATGCCGGAATTCGGCCTGCGGATGCCGTACCGGCCCACCGATTTCACGCAGGTGAACCACGCCATCAACCGCGCGATGGTGTCGCGCGCGCTCAAGCTGCTGGACGTTCAGCCCACCGACCGCGTGGCCGATCTGTTCTGCGGGCTGGGCAATTTCACCTTGCCCCTGGCGACCCAGGCCCGCGAAGCCGTGGGCGTCGAAGGCAGCAAGGCGCTGACCGACCGCGCCTTTGACGCGGCCTCGCGCCATGGCCTGGGCGACCGCACCCGCTTTGCCACCCTGAACCTCTTCGAGGTCGACGTGACCTGGCTGCGCAGCCTGGGCTACTTCGACCGCATGCTCATCGATCCGCCGCGCGAAGGCGCCCATGCGGTGTCGCAGGCCTTGTCGGAACTGTCGTACGAAGAGCGTCCCCGCCGCATCGTCTACGTGTCCTGTAATCCGGCCACCCTGGCGCGCGACGCGGCCATTCTCGTCCACGAAGGCGGCTACGTGCTCAAGGCCGCTGGCGTGATCAACATGTTCCCGCATACGGGGCATGTGGAATCGATCGCCGTGTTCGAATCGCTCGATGCGCAAGGCGTGATTGACGCGAAGGAACGGGCCCGCCAGCGCGCGGTGCAGGCAGCCGCCGACGCCTTGGCGGCGGAAGAGGCCCGCCTGGCTGCCGCCGCCGAAAAGGCGGCCGCCAAACAGGCCGCCACCGAAGCCTACGAGGCCCGGGTCGCCGCCGAGGCGCAGAGCGGACAGTAAACCTGCCCGCCCCGTCGGGATCGGTCCGCGGGGCAAAGCCGGAAAGGGCGGCGGGCGCCGCATTCCGGCCCACGCACCGGTCCGCGCCGCGCTGGGCCGGGCGCCATGCTCAAGGGGCGCAGCCCAGGTTCTCCAGGATGGGGCAATCGGGCCGGTCGTCGCCATGGCAGTGCTGCGCCAGGTGCTTGAGCGTGGCGGCCATGTCGCGCAGCGCCTCGGCCTTGCGCTCCAGTTCCTGGACATGTTCCAGCGCGATGCGCTTGACGTCCGCGCTGGCGCGGCTGCGATCCTTCCACAGCGCCAGCAGCTCGTTCATCTGCTCCACGGAAAACCCCAGGTCGCGCGCGCGGCGCACAAAGCGCAGCGTATGCAGGTCCTGGTCGCTATAGACGCGGTAACCCGAGTCGGTGCGCACGGCCGGCCCGATCAGTCCGATGCTTTCGTAATAGCGGATCATCTTGGCCGAAATGCCAGACTGCCTGGCGGCTTGTCCGATGTTCATGCCGGGCTCCCATGGGGTCGGAATGTCTTCAGGCGCAGCGCGTTGCCCAGCACGAAGACGCTGGACAGGGCCATGGCGCCTGCCGCAAAGATGGGCGAGAGCGACAGGCCGAACGCCGGATACAGCGCGCCCGCGGCCAGCGGAATCAGCGCCGCGTTGTAGGCGAACGCCCAGAACAGGTTCTGCCGGATGTTGGCCAGCGTGGCCCGGCTGAGCGCGATGGCGTTGGGCACCCCGTGCAGATCGTCGGACATCAGCACGACGGATGCCGCCTCGATGGCCACGTCCGTGCCGGTGCCGATGGCGATGCCCGTGTCGGCCGCTGCCAGCGCGGGCGCGTCGTTGATGCCGTCGCCCACGAAAGCCACCTTGCGGCCGCCTTCGCGCAGCGTGGCGATGGCCTGCACCTTGCCGTCGGGCAACACCTCTGCGCGCACTTCGTCGATACCCAGCTGGCGCGCGACGGCCTGCGCGGTGTGCCGGTTGTCGCCCGTGATCATGGCCGTCTTCAGGCCTTGGGCATGGAGCGCGGCGATCGCGGACACGGCAGACGGCTTGACCGGGTCCGTCACGGCCATCATGGCGGCCGCGCGGCCGTCGACGGCCACATAGATCGGCGTCTTGCCATCGGCGCCCCAGTCGGCGGCACGCGCGCCGAACGCGCCGACGTCGACGCCGCGCTCGGCCATCAGGCGGGCGGCGCCGGCCAGCACCTGGCGGCCGTCAACCGTGGCTTGGACCCCGGCGCCGGTGATGGCGGCAAAGCCATCGGTCGCCAGCAATTCGATCTTGCGTTCGGCCGCCGCGGCCACGATGGCCAGCGCAATGGGATGCTCGGAGCGCGCCTGCACCGAGGCGACCCACTGCAGCACCTGCTGCGCGTCATGGCCGGGTGCGGGTTCCAGTTCGGTCATGGTCGGCTTGCCCAGCGTCAGCGTGCCGGTCTTGTCGAAGGCCACCACGTCCACGTCGCGCAGCGTCTGCAGCGCGTCGCCCTGGCGGAACAGCACGCCCATCTCGGCGGCCCGTCCGGTGCCCACCATGATGGACGTGGGCGTCGCCAGCCCCATGGCGCACGGGCAGGCAATGATCAGCACCGCCACCGCATGGACCAGCGCCTGCGACAGCGCGGGTTGGGGCCCCAGGAAGAACCACACCAGGAAGGTGAGCAGGGCGGCCGCCATCACGGCCGGCACGAACCAGGCGGTCACCTGGTCCACCATCGCCTGGATCGGCAGGCGGGCGCCCTGGGCCGCTTCCACCATGCGGATGATCCGGGCCAGCATGGTGTCCGCCCCGGTGTGCGTGACGCGCAGCGTGAAGCTGCCCGAGGTGTTCAGCGTGCCGCCGGTGGCTTGCATCCCCGGCTGCTTTTCCACCGGCACGGGCTCGCCCGTCAGCATGGATTCGTCGACGTAGGAGCTGCCTTCGATGATGTCGCCGTCCAGCGGGATTTTCTCGCCGGGGCGCACCATGACGATGTCGCCGGTGCGCACGCGTTCGATCTCGACGTCCTGCGCCTGGCCATCGCGCACCACACGCGCCGTGCGCGGCTGCAATCCGATCAGCCGCTTGATGGCCGCGCCCGTCTTGCCCTTGGCCCGCGCTTCCAGCATGCGGCCCAGCAGGATCAGCGTCACGATGACCGCGGCGGCCTCGAAATAGACGTTGCGCGCGGCGTCCGGCAGCCAGCCCGGCGCGAACGTCGCCACCACCGAATAACCCCAGGCCGCGCCGGCGCCCAGCGCCACCAGCGAATTCATTTCCGGCGCGCGGCGCCACAGCGCCTCAAAGCCCTTGGTGAAGAACTGCCGGCCCGGCCATGCCAGCACGGCGGTGGTCAGCGCGAATTGCAGCAGCCAGCTGTTCTGCCTGCCGATCGTGTCCAGCACCCAGTGGTGCATGGCCGGGATCAGGTGCGATCCCATTTCCAGGGCGAATACCGGTAGCGTGAGCAGCAGCGCGGCGATGAAGGCGTGCTGCAGCCGCTGCGCCTCGGCGTCGCGCGCCTGCGACTGCCGCTCGGCATGGTCGTCCTGGGCCGCGATGGGATGCGCCTCGTAGCCCATCTTGCCCACCGCGGCGACCAGCGCCTGCGGCTGGGCGGCGGCCGGGTCGAAGGACACCAGGGCGCGTTCGGTCGCGAGGTTGACTTGCGCCCGCGCGACGCCCGGGACATTGGTCAGGGCCTTTTCCACGCGCTTGACGCAGGATGCGCAGGTCATCCCTTCGATGGCGAGTTCCAGTTCGGAAAAAGAGGAGGGAGGGGCAACGCTCATGGCAGTCTCTGTCTGGATGGGAACACCCAGTTTCATCCTTCCCATCGTGGGAAGGTCAAGCGTCATTCTAGACTTGACCTTCCCACGATAGGAAGGTCTAAGCTGCCGGTGCGGTGGCTGAGCCAGTCCACCCTCAATCCTTTGGAGAAAAACATGAGCATCGCGTTCCAAGTCCCCGACATGACCTGCGGCCACTGTGTGAAGACCATCACCGGGGCCGTCAACCAGGCCGTTCCGGGCGCCGTCGTGGCCGTCGACCTGCCCACGCACCGGGTGACGGTGACGGGCACGGACCAGGCCGACAAGGTGGAAGCCGCCATCCGGGAGGCGGGCTACGAGCCGGCGCGGGTCTGACGCAGCATCCCCCTGGGGCGAGGTTGTGATAGTTTCGGTCTTTAAGGCTGTGAATATTCGATTGCCTGAAACTATCGATCAATTGAATTTATTAAATTGGTTTAATTGATAGCTGGGATTTATGATTCTGTTCATGGCGGGTCGTCAATCCGCCACCCCAAGCCACCAAGGAGAAATTCGAATGCTGCAAAACCGCGAAGGCCAACGTGTTCCCAACGTAACGTTCCCCGTCCGCGAGGACAACACGTGGAAGAAGGTCACGACCGACGACCTGTTCAAGAACAAGACGGTCGTGGTCTTCTCGCTTCCCGGCGCCTTCACGCCGACCTGCTCGTCGACCCACCTGCCGCGCTACAACGAACTGGCCCCGGCGTTCTTTGCCGCCGGCGTGGACAGCATCGTGTGCGTCTCGGTCAACGACACCTTCGTCATGAACGAATGGGCCAAGGACCAGGAATCGGCCAACATCACGCTGCTGCCGGACGGCAACGGCGCCTTCACCGAAGGCATGGGCATGCTGGTCGACAAGAGCGACCTGGGCTTTGGCAAGCGTAGCTGGCGCTACTCGATGCTGGTCAAGGACGGCGTGGTCCAGAAGATGTTCATCGAGCCCGAAAAGGAAGGCGACCCGTTCGAAGTGTCGGACGCCGACACCATGCTGGCCCACGTCGCGCCGTCGGCCAAGAAGCCCGACCAGGTCGTGGTGTTCTCCAAGCCGGGCTGCCCGTTCTGCGTCGAGGCCAAGGCGCTGCTGGACAGCAAGGGCTACGCCCCGATCGAGATCCCGCTTGAAAACAAGGTCCGCGGCCGCGTGATCGGCGCGGTGTCCGGCAAGGGCACGGCTCCCCAGGTGTTCATCAACGGCGCCCTCATCGGCGGCCTGGAAGACCTGAAGGCGCACTTCGCCTGATCGGCGGACGCATGACCGGGCAGGGGACGCGATCCCCGTCCGGCCAGCCCGGTGCCGCGCGACGTTGGTCGTCGCGCGGCACCGGCGCCACCAGCCATCCTGAACATCACGCTACACCGGGGGATCTCCAACCATGAAAACTCTGCATACCGATATTGCTGTCATCGGCGCCGGCACCGCAGGCCTGGCCGCCTACCGCGCGGCCAAAGCGGCGGGCAAGCGCGCGCTGCTCATCGAAGGCGGGCCCTATGGCACTACCTGCGCCCGTGTGGGCTGCATGCCCTCGAAGCTGCTGATCGCGGCCGCCGAGGCCGCGCATGCCGCCGCGCACACGGAGGCATTCGGCGTGCATATCGGCGGCGAAGTCACGGTTGACGGCGCCCTGGTGATGGACCGCGTCAAGCGCGAACGCGACCGCTTTGTGGGGTTCGTGGTCGACGGCGTGGAGAGCATCCCGGCGCAAGACAAGCTGCGCGGCTACGCCAGGTTCGTGTCGGACACCGTGCTGCGCGTGGATGACCACACCGAAATCCATGCGTCGCGCGTGGTGATCGCTACGGGCTCGCGCCCGTCCGTTCCGCAGCCGTTGCGCGAGCTGGGCGACCGCCTCGTCGTAAATGATGACGTGTTCGAGTGGGACGATCTGCCGAACCGCGTCGCGGTCTTCGGGCCGGGCGTGATTGGGCTGGAACTGGGCCAGGCCCTGGCTCGCCTGGGCGTGGAAGTGCGCGTCTTCGGCATGAGCGGCAGCCTGGGCGGCATCAGCGACCCGCAGGTGCGCCAGACCGCGCGCAAGATCTTCCAGCGCGAGTTCTACCTGGACACGGACGCCCGCGTGCTGGAAACCTCCCGCGTCGGCGACGAAGTGCAGGTGCGCTATGTGGCGCTGGACAACACCGAGCGCACGGAACGTTTCGACTACGCGCTGGTCGCCACGGGCCGCCGTCCGAACGTGGACGGCCTGGGACTGGAAAACACGTCGCTCACGCTGAACGCCCAGGGCGTGCCGGTGTTCGACCGCCTGACCATGCAGGCCGGCGACGCGCCCATTTTCATTGCGGGCGACGCCAATGCCGACGCGCCGCTGCTGCACGAGGCGGCCGACGAAGGCCGGATCGCGGGCGAAAACGCGGCGCGTTTCCCCGAAATGCGCCAGGGCTTGCGCCGTGCGCCGCTGGGCGTGGTGTTCTCGGATCCGCAGATCGCGCTGGTGGGGGCGGGGCACGCGAAACTCGTGCCCGGCACCTTCGTCACGGGGGCCGTTGACTTCAGCGACCAGGGACGCTCGCGCGTCATGCTGAAGAACCGCGGCATGCTGCATGTGTATGCGGATATCGAGACCGGCCGCTTCCTTGGCGCCGAAATGATCGGTCCGAGTGCCGAACACATCGGCCATCTGCTGGCGTGGGCCGTCCAGCAGGAACTCACGGTGGCGCGCATGCTGGAAATGCCGTTCTACCATCCCGTGATCGAGGAAGGCCTGCGCACCGCGTTGCGCGACGCGGCATCGAAGCTGGCCCAGGCGCAGGACGCGCTGCGCCAGGCCGACGTCGAAACAGTCTGAAGGCGGCGCAATGCGGCAGGGGCCGCGCCTACCAGGCGCGGCCCCTGCCGTTTGCATGCTTGCCGCGCCCCGGGGGCGCGGCGCCGCCTCAGTCGTCCGAGTGCTTCTTGGCGACCGGGAACGGATTCTCGCGGTATTGCAGCGTGAAGCCCGCCCGCTCGTCCTGCCCCAGTTCGCGCGCCAGATAGGGCATGGCCTGCTTGAGCGCGTCGTGCAGCGTCCAGGGCGGATTGATGAGGAACATGCCGCTGCCGTGCAGGCCGTAACCGTCAATGGTGGCCTTCTTGACCGTCAGCGTCGCGTGCAGCCAGCTCTTGACCTTCAGGTTCTCGAAATGGCGCGCCATTTCGCTGGCCTCGCGGCGTTGCACCAGCGGATACCAGATGGCGTAGGTGCCCGTGGCAAAGCGCTTGATGCACTCTTTCACGGTGAGCAGGGTGCGGCGATAGTCGTGCTTGTCCTCGTACGAGGGGTCGATCAGCACCAGGCCGCGGCGCGTAGGCGGCGGCAGCAGCGCCTTGACGCCCTCGAAGCCGTCGTCGCCGTAGATCGTGGTTTGGCGCTGCGCGGCGCGGCCCTGGTGTTCCAGGTTGCCGACCAGCGTGTCGATCTCGGTGGGGTGCATCTCGAACAGCCGCAGGCGGTCGGACGGGCGCAGCGCGTCCAGCGCCAGCCAGGGCGATCCGGGATAGCGCCGCAGCCGGCCGTTGGTGTTGTAGCTGCGGATGCGGGCGACGTAATCGGCCAGGATGGGCGGCAGGTCCTGCGCTTCCCACAGCCGGCCGATGCCGTCGGCGAATTCCGAGGTCTTGGCCGCCCAGTCGCTGTCCAGGCTGTACAGGCCGGCGCCCGCATGCGTGTCGATGACCCAGTAGGGGGCGTCTTTCTTGTTGAAGTAGTCCAGGGTGTGGACCAGGATGGCGTGCTTGAGCACGTCGGCGTGGTTGCCGGCGTGGAAGGCGTGGCGGTAGCTGAACACGGGCGGTCTGCCTCAGGCGGCCGGCCGGATGGCGGCCAGCTCGTCGGTGAAAATGCCGTCGATGCCCCAGTCGAGCAGCAGGCGCGCGCGTTCGGGGTCATTGACGGTCCAGGCCGCGATTCGGTAGCCGGCGGCATGCACGGCGTCGATCAGTTCGCGGGTGGCGTCCTTCTGGTTGATGTTCAGGGCCACGCAGTCATATTTGGCGAGGCGTTCGCGCCAGTCGGCCGGCACCTTTTCCACCAGCAGGGCGCGCGGTAGCTCGGGCGCCGCGTCGCGGGCCGCCGCCAGGGCGTCTTCGGCAAACGAAGACAACAGGGGCGCGGTGTCCGCGCCTTGCCACAGCTCGCGGGCGGCCAGGGCGACGGCGCGTCCGGTCTCGGCCTCGCGGCCAGGGCAGGGCTTGATCTCGACATTGCTGGCGATGCCGTTGGCCACCGTATACCGCGCGACGGCGGCCAGGGTGGGCAGCGGCTCGCCGGCGTAGGCGGCCGAATGCCAACTGCCGAAGTCAAGCTGGGCAAGCTCGGCGTAGGTCTTGGCCGCGGCGGGCCCCTTGCCGTTGGAGGTGCGGTCGACGTCGTCGTCGTGCATCAGGACCAGCACGTTGTCGCGGCTCAGCTTCACGTCGTATTCGAACATCGTGAAGCCATGTTCTGCGCCGACGCGCATGGCGGCCAGCGTGTTCTCCGGCGCCAGACGGCCGCCGCCGCGGTGCGCGATGTAACGGGAATAGGGCCAGGAGGGAAGATTTGCGGTCATTTGGGTGCTGCGGTTGGATTCTTCTGGAACAGCTTGCAAGGATACCTTGTCTTCGCGGGTGTCACCTGCGCCCCGCGCCCGGCGGGGCCCTGGAACCCGGGCGAAACGGGCCGCGCCGGGCCGCGCATCTCAACAAAGCGGCCGTTTGGGGCCGTTTGCCTCCGTAATGAATGAGAAATGCTAAAATCCGCCCGCTGATTCCGGTATAGCCGGTATGGGAATAGGGCGAATCGACTTCGCCTTTTTTTATGCGTTTTTGTGCGGCCCCCGGGCGTCTACCCTCGGAGCGCGGCAACAGGGATTCCATGTTCGAATTTATTCGCAGCCATCGGCGCTGGATGCAGTTCATCCTGCTGATTCTGATTGTGCCGTCCTTCTTCCTGGTCGGGATTCAAGGCTATGACAGCTTCATGCGCCAGGAGCCCGAGTTGGCCACCGTCGCGGGCCAGCCGATTTCCCGCGCCGAGTTCGACCAGGCGCACCGCAACCAGCTCGAGCAGTTCCGCCAGCGCCTGGGCGCGCAGTTCGACCCGGCAGTGATCGACACGCCGGCGCTGCGCGAAAGCCTGCTGAACCAGCTGATCAACCAGCGCCTGTTGGCCAATGTGGCCGCCGACAACCGTTTCTCGGTGTCGGACGAGACGCTGCGCAACACCATCGCCGCCATCCCCGAAGTCCAGGACAACGGCCGCTTCTCGCCCGAGCGCTACCGCCAGGTGCTGGCGGCCCAGGGCATGTCGCCGACCTCGTTCGAAGCCGGCCTGCGCCGTGATCTGGCGATTGCGCGCGTGCTCGAACCCGTGGGCCAGTCGGCCCGCGCGCCCGCCGAAGTCGTGTCCGCCCTGGAGGCGGCGCTGACGCAGACCCGCACGGTCCAGTTGCGCAGCTTCTCGGCGGCGGACTACCGCTCGCAGGTCAGCGTGACGCCGGCCGACATCCAGGCCTGGTACGACGCCAACAAGCAGCAATTGCAGGTGCCCGAGCAGGTGCAGGTCCAGTACATCGTGCTGGACGAAGCCGCCGCCACGCAGGGCGTGCAGGTCAAGGACGAGGACCTGGCTGCCTACTACGAACAGAACAAGAGCCGCTTTGGCCAGCCGGAACGCCGCCGCGCCAGCCACATCTTCATCGAACTGCCGTCCGGCGCTTCGGAAGAGGCCCGCAAGGCCGCGCGCGCCAAGGCGGAAGACATCGCCAAGCAGGCCGCCGCCGATCCCGCCAAGTTCGCTGAACTGGCGGCCAAGAATTCGCAGGACTCGGGCTCGGCCGCCAAGGGCGGCGACCTGGGCTGGATCGCCCCGGGCGCGCAGGCTGGCGCGCTGGACAAGGCCATCTTCGGCCTGGGCCTGAATCAGGTGTCCGGCGTGGTCGAAAGCCCGTTCGGCCTGCACATCCTCAAGGTCACCGAGATCAGTCCCGCCGCCATCAAGCCGCTGGCCGAGGTCAAGGACCAGATCACCGCCGAAGTCCGCAAGCAGATCGCCGCGGAGCGCTTCTCCGAAATGGCCAGCCAGTTGAACAAGCAGGTCTACGACCAGCGCGACAGCCTGCAGCCGGCCGCCGATGCCGTCGGCCTGAAACTGCGCACCGCTTCCGGCGTCACGCGTGAAGGTCTGCTGCCCGCCGACAAGGCAGGCCCCGGTTCGGCTGCCGACAGTCCGGACGCCGCGCTGCTGGACAACCCGCGCGTGCGCCAGGTGCTGTTTTCGCCTGACGTCCTGCGTGAAAAGCAGAACTCCGGCGTGATCGAACTGGCGCCCGACACGATGCTGGCCGTGCGTGTGGCCGCGGTCGAGCCCGCGCACGTGCCGCCGCTGGACAAGGTCAGCGAAGTCATCCGTGGCAAGCTGCTCGATGAGCGCTCGGCCGAAGCCGCCCGCAAGGCTGGCGAAGCGGCCCTGGCGGCCGACAAGGCCAACCCGGCTGCCGCGCCCGAAGGCTTCGGCCCCGCCATCACCGTGTCGCGCCAGGATCCGAAGGACCTGTCGCGCCCGGTGCTGGATGCCGTGATGCGCCTGCCGTCGTCCACGCTGCCGGCCTACGCGGGCGTGCAGTCCGGCGTCGATTACACGCTGGTGCGCCTGGAAAAGGTGGAGGCCGGCAACGCCGACGCCGCCGGCAAGGAGCGCCTGGCGCAGCAATTGTCGGGCGCCTGGGGCCAGGCCGAGACCGAGGCCATGATCCGCATGCTGCGCGAGCAGTACAAGGTCAATGTGCTGCCGTCCGCCGCCGAGGTCATCCGCGGCGATCAGGCCCAGGCCGCGGGCTGACCGCCCCGGCGCAGGTTCAGTTCAACAGGGGCCGCAGCGCCGGCCACACGTTGTCCAGCAGTTGAGGTTGGGCATCCTCGTTCGGATGGATGCCGTCAGCTTGGAACATCGCCCGGTTCGTTGCAATACCTTCCATCAGGAAGGGCACGAGCCGGGCTTTTTCGTCTTTGGCGACCTTGGAAAACACGGCCGCGAAGCGCTGCGCGTAATCCCGGCCGTAATTGGGCGGGATCTGCATGCCGACGATCAGCACGTCGGCATCCGCCTTGCGGGCCGCCTGGGCCATGGTGCGCAGATTCTGCTCGGTCATGTTCAGGGGCAGGCCGCGCAGGGCGTCATTGGCGCCCAGCTCCAGCACCACCACGGCCGGCGCATGCTGGCGCAGCAGGGCAGGCAGGCGCGCAACGCCGCCGCTGGTCGTGTCGCCGCTGATGCTGGCGTTGACGACCTGGAACTTCGGGTATTGTTCGGAGATCCTCGCCGACAGCAAGGGCACCCAGCCGGTGCCGCGCTTGATGCCGTATTCGGCGGACAGGCTGTCGCCCACCACCAGCACGGTGCGCGGGGCGGAACCCTGGGCTGCCGCGGCGGTCTGAGCGAGGGCGGGCGTCGCCGAGGCGGTCGCGAAGGCAGTCACAAGAAGCAGACGGGAAAATAGGCGCATGGATAGCAATAACTCGATCGTGGTGAAAGGGCTGGGCAAGCGGGTGGCCGATGCCGGCGGGACGCTCTCTATCCTGGAAGGCATTGATTTTACGGTCGCCGCGGGCAGCGCCGTGGCCATCACGGGCAGCTCCGGCTCGGGCAAGTCCACCTTGCTGGGACTCCTGGCCGGCCTGGATGTTCCCAGCATGGGCAGCGTACACCTGGCGGGGCAGGACCTGTTCGCGCTAGACGAGGACGGCCGTGCGCGCCTGCGAGCCAATCATGTCGGTTTCGTGTTCCAGTCGTTCCAGCTCCTGCCCAACCTGACGGCGCTGGAAAACGTGATGCTGCCGCTGGAGCTGGCCGGCCAGGCGGCGCGCGAGGCCGCGCAGGCCATGCTTGAGCGGGTCGGGCTGGGTGCGCGCCTGCACCACTATCCGCGCACCCTGTCGGGCGGCGAGCAGCAGCGCGTGTCGCTGGCCCGGGCCTTCGTGGTGCAGCCCGATCTGTTGTTCGCGGACGAGCCCACCGGCAGCCTGGACGCCGCCACGGGCGTGACGGTCATCGACCTGATGTTCGACCTGCACCGCGAACACGGCACCACGCTGGTGCTGGTGACCCACGATGCTCAACTGGCCGCGCGCTGCGGACGGCAACTCGTGCTGGCCGCGGGCCGCATGGTTCAGGGCGCCTGACGCCATTCTTGCGCCGCGCTCGCGGCGCTTTTTGTCTTGCGAAGGCCTTGTCGCGCGTCAGTGCGGCAGGCCCGCGTCCTCAAAAAATCATATCTGCAATCTGCGTTTGCAGTTCGACCTGCAATGTTGCGCCTGTGCAGCGTCAATCGAAAAATTATTAAAAAATCGAATTGCTGCGTAAAAACAACCGGAGTAGGCTCTTTTCAACGACGAAGTTGGCATTGAATACCCGCGCAGATGCGGCAGGTCGGATGGATTACTTGGTGCGGCCTTAGCTTTTGCGCAAAAGCGCCGTAATAGGAATGAAGAATGCAGTGCCGTTCTTGTTCTTACCCACGCCAAGGAGTTGCCATGTCTATACGTTCGTCAATCCATGCATCCTTGTTTGTTGCTTTGCTGGCCCCGGCGGTCGCCAGCGCGGACGGCGGAGTCATCCGCTTCGTCGGTGCAGTCGTAGAACCCAGTAGTTGCATGCCCCGCGTGACGCACGCCAATCCTGCCGCGCGTCCCACGGTCGCCTGCGCCCCGGTCCGCGGCCAAGGCACGTTCGATCCGGCGCTACGCGTCAAGACGAGTGTGGTGCAGGTGCCTGCGGAAGGCCCTCAGGCAGCGCGCGCCGCGTCCAAACGGTACGTGGTCACGTTGGAATACATCTGACCGAGGCGGCGCCCCGGCTGGCCGGGGCAGCCAGGCACGCGAGGCCCGCGGGCCCCGCGGCTGGTCAGATCAGTCCGCGCATTTCCACGACGGGATCGACGTCGGCGTCATAATCCACGCCGTCGATTTCAAAGCCGAAGAGGCGCAGGAATTCGCGCTTGTAGCCCGCAAAATCGGTCAGCGTATAAAGGCTGCCGGTGTCGACCTGGTTCCATAGGGCCTGTACTTGCGCCTGTACGTGCGGAGCCAGTTCCTTGCGATCGGCGCGCAGGCGTCCTTCCTCATCCATGATGGGCGAGGGGCCGCAGAGGCTGTCGCGGTAGAGGCCATACACCTGCTCGATGCAGCCTTCATGGGTGCCGTCTTCCTTCATGACCTTGAAGAGCAGCGACAGGTACAGCGGCATCATCGGAATGGCCGAGCTGGCCTGCGTCACGACGGCCTTGAGCACCGACACGCGCGCGTCGCCGCCATGGGCCGCCAGCTTTGCGCGGATGTCCAGCACCTTCTGGTCCAGGTCTTTCTTGGCGGCGCCGATCGAGCCGTTCCAGTAGATGTCGTGCGTGATCTTTTCGCCCAGATACGTAAAGGCGGTGGTGGTGGCGCCTTCGGCCAGCACGCCGGCCGCCTGCAGCGCATCGATCCACATCTGCCAGTCCTCGCCGCCCATCACGGCGACGGTGGCGTCGATCTCGGCTTGCGAGGCCGGTTCCAGCACGCCGTCCTTGATGAGTTCCTTGTCGGTGTCCAGGCCGCGCAGGGTCACGGACTTGCCGATGGGCTTGAGGGTGGAGTTGTAGACCTGCCCGGTCTTCGGATGCGTGCGGCGCGGGGCGGCCAGGCTGTAGATGACCTGGTCGACCTGACCCATGCCCGCCTTGATGGCGGCGATGGTCTTTTGCTTGATCTCGTCGGAGAACGCATCGCCATTGATGCTTTGCGCGGTCAGGCCTTCGGCCTCGGCGAACTTGTGGAAGGCGGCGCTGTTGTACCAGCCCGGCGTGCCCGCCTTGCTGGCTTCGCCCGGGCGTTCGTAGAAGACGCCCAGCGTCTGCGCGCCACAGCCGAATGCCGCGGTGATGCGCGCGGCCAGTCCGTAACCGGTCGATGCGCCCAGCACCAGCACGCGCTTGGGCCCCCCGGGCACCGCTCCCTGCGCCTTCACGTAGTCGATCTGGTTCTTGACGTTGGCCTCGCAGCCGACGGGATGGGTGGTGACGCAGATGAAACCGCGCACGCGGGGCTTGATGATCATGAGGGCCTCTTGTTGGGGATACGCCAGGGGCCGATGCCGCATAGGGCAAAAGGCGAAGCGCATTGTACGGGAGGCGGTCGGCCCGCGGCGGCGGGCCGGCCGCCGTTCAGCGAGCGGCCGTCTTGCCGGAGGCGGAACCGGCCGGGACGGCGCCCTGGGCGCGGCTGCGTCGCCATTCGACCAGGCCGATGCCCATGCCGCTGGCGCAGATGATCGCGATGCCCAGCCAGGTCAGCGGGTCGGGGAAGTGGCCCCACACCAGCCAGCCGACCGACGCCGCGCTGATGATCTGCAGGTAGATGAACGGGGCCAGCGTGGAGGCCGGCGCGCGGCGGTAGGCGGCGATCTGGAACAGGTGGCCCAGGCCGCCGGTGAGGCCGGTCGAGATCAGCACGATCCAGTCCAGCGTGGACAGGCCCTGCAGCACGGGCAGGGCGGGCGGCAGGATGAAGGGCAGGGTGACCGTCAGGCACACAGTGCCCACCGCGCCGCTCCAGATCAGGGACGTGAACGGGTCGTCGCCCGCCACGCGGCGCGTGGCGATGAATTGCGCGGTAAAGCAACAGGCCGTCAACAGCCCGAAGATCGTTCCGATGGGGTGCAGCCCGCCGCCGGGACGGATGACGATGAGCACGCCGACGAAGGCAATGCCCGCGGCGACGAAGCGCGACAGGCGCGCGGGTTCGTTCAGGATCCAGGGCGCCAGCGACAGCACCAGCAGCGGCGCCAGGAAGTTGATGGACGTGGCCTCGGCCTGCGGGATGTAGCTCAGCGTCGTAAAGAACATGAGCGTGGCCAGGAACATCGAGCCGCCGCGCACGAGCTGCTCGCGCGGCTTCTTGCTGCGCAGCACGGCCGTGCCGCGGGCCGGCAGGACCAGTGCCAGCACCAGCACCAGGTGAATGGCATAACGGAACCAGGACAGCACCAGGAGCGGTACGCCCGCATCCATGACCCACTTGCCGCTGGCGTCCAGGCAGGACAGGGTCCACATCGACAGCACCAGCAGCAGCACACCGATCATCGGGCCGCGCGCGGCGGACGCGCCGGGGCGCGGGCGACCGTTATCGGCCGGGGACATGGACAGGGCTCCTGTTCTGGATGAAGGGACCGTCGCGCCATCGGACTGATGCAGGCGACGCGGCGCTGGGCGGCTGACATGATACGCTCATCCCGGCAGGGGAACAGGCCAATGATAGAACTACGAAACGTCGAAACTTTTTTCTGGGTCGCCACGCTGGGCAGCTTTCGCGCCGCGTCGGACAAGCTCAACACCACGCAGCCCGCGGTCTCGCAGCGCATCGCCTCGCTCGAGGCGGACCTGGGCGTCAAGCTGTTCGACCGCGATGCGCGCGGCGTCAAGCTGACGGCCAAGGGGCATGAACTGCTGTCGCACGCGGAGCGCATGCTGCAGGTGCGGCGCGACATGTTCGAGGCCGCGCGCGAGCAGAACGTCATGTCCGGCACGGTGCGCATCGGCGTGGCCGAGACCATCGTGCAGACCTGGCTGCCAGCCCTCATCGAACTGATCCATGCGACGTATCCGGCGCTGGTGCTCGAGATCGAGGTGGACACCACGCATGTGCTGCGCTCGCACCTGATGTCGCGGCAGATCGACCTGGCGTTCCTGATGGGGCCGGTGCTGGAGGCCCGGGTCGAGAACCTGCCGCTGTGCACGTATCCGCTGGCGTGGGTGGCGAGCCCGTTGCTGGACCTGGGGCCGGAGCCCCTGACGCTGGCGACGATCGGCAAGCTGCCGATCATCACGTATCCGTCCAACAGTTCGCCGTACCGCGTGGTGCGCGACATGCTCACGCGGGCGGGGATCGCGTCGCCGCGCATGTATGGCAGCGCGTCGATGTCCATGGTGGTGCGGATGACGCAGGATGCAATTGGCACCAGCGTGATCGCGCCCGTGTTCCTGGGCAAGGAACTGGCCCGCGGCGAACTGCGGATCCTGCAGGTGCAGGCCGATCCGCTGCCCGAGCTGAGCTTTACCGCCACCTGGGTGCAGGGGCCGGACAGCCACGCCGTGCGCATCATCGCGCAGATGGCGCAGAAGGTCGCGGCGCAGGCCTGAACGGCCAAATGGCCGTAGGTGTTTTCCCCAGATGGGGCGCCGCGCCACCCGTGGCCGGCGCGCATGCCGCGCCGGTTTGCGCAGTGCGGCATCTGCCGCAAAGCCGCGCCGATGCGTCGTTTGCGAAAAACGGCGGCAAATTGCGCGGCGAGACCCAAAAAAAATTTATACCCCCACATCGCAACATACGATTGGACGGTCGCCGCCCCTGGCGATGCAATGGCGCTACAGAAATAAGTAGCGCCTGGATACACAGTGCGGGGGAAAACCATGAATAGGCATCAGTTGCACGTCGGACCTGACGCATTTCCTGTCCCTGCCTTGCATCCCTGACACCCGATTCTTAACGGCGCGCGACCAGGATAACGGGATCCCGCGCGCGACAGACGATCCCGCCAGCCAGGAGTTTTGTCCATGAAGAAGTCTCTTGCTTTCGCCGCCGTCGCCGCCAGCCTGTTGGCCGGCGCCGTCCAGGCCCAGGACCTGCCCAAGACCAACCTGAAGGTCGTGGGCGGCCTGTCCAACCTGACCGCTTACAACGACTACGAGAAGCCGTTCTGGACCAAGACCATTCCCGAGCTGTCCAAGGGACAGGTCACGGCGGAGATCAAGGGCTTCAACGAAATGGGCCTGAAGGGGCCTGAGCTGCTGCGCCTGATGTCGCAGGGCGTGATCGAATTCGGCACCGCCACGCTGTCGTACTTCGCCAGCGACAATCCCATCAACGAAGCCATCGACCTGGCCGGCCTGGCGCCGGACGTCAAGACCGCGCGCGCCGTGACCGACGCATTCGAGCCCGTCTACGCCAAGCTCTACGGCGAAGGCAACAACGTCAAGCTGCTGGGCATTTCCACCTATCCGGCGCAGGTGCTGTTCTGCAATGCCGAGATCAAGGGCCTGGCCGACATCAAGGGCAAGAAGGTCCGTACCAGCAGCCGCACCACGGCCGAATTCGTGGAAGCGCTGGGCGGTTCGAGCGTGACGATGGCCTTCGGCGAAGTGGTCCCCGCGCTGCAGAACAAGGTTGTGGACTGCGCCATCACGGGTTCGCTGTCGGGCTATTCGGCCAAGTGGTATGAAGTGTCGACCCACCTGGTCGCGCTGCCGATCAACTGGAACCAGCAGATCCATGCCGTCAACCAGAAGGCCTGGGACAAGCTGGATCCGAAGGTGCGCACGTTCCTGCAGACCAACATCACCACGCTGGTCGACAACATCTGGGACGCCGCCGCCCGCCAGACGCAGGAAGGCTATGACTGCAACACGGGCGCTGCCGCATGCCCGTTCCCCGTCAAGGGCAAGATGGTTCTGGTGCAACCCTCCGATGCCGACCGCGCCCTGCTGAAGAAGGTGGCGCAAGAGGCCGTGCTGCCCAAGTGGGCCGCCCGTTGCTCGGCGCAGTGCGTGAAGGACTGGAACGCCACCGTCGGCAAGACCCTGAACCTGACCGCCAGCAAGTAAACGCCAGGACGCGCCAGCCCGCGGGCCGGCGCGTCCGCCGGCCAACGCGCCGGCCTGCTGTACCCGCCCGCGACACGGGCTTGCAATACCGGCTTGCGATACCGGCCTGCGCCATCCGCCTGTGATGCCAGGCCGAGCCACCCGAGGTTCCATTCATGACTCAAACCGAACACTTCCGCCTGCTCGGCGGCCTGTTGCGGCGCGCCGAGAGCTTTTCGCGCGCGGCCGTATGGGCCGGCGGCGCCCTGACGGTCGCCAGCGTGCTGCTGATCTCCTTTGACGTGCTGGCCCGTAAATTCCTGGGCTTCACGACCGGCGGCGCGGACGAACTGTCCAGCTACGCCTTCGCGATCAGCACGTCCTGGGCGCTGGCCTTTGCGACGCTGCAACGCGCCAACGTGCGCGTCGACGTGCTGTACCAACACCTGCCCGTCCGACTGTCGGCCGTGCTGGACTGGCTTTCCATTGTGGCGCTGGCCGTCTTCATGGTGTTCCTGACCTACTACGCCTACGACGTGGTGGTGACGTCCTGGACCCAGAAGTCCACCGCCAACACGCCGCTGGCCACGCCGCTGTGGATTCCGCAGGGCCTGTGGATGCTGGGCCTGGGCTGGATGTGCATCACCGTCGCGCTGATGCTGGCGCGCGCCTCCGCTGCCCTGGTCACGGGCGACATCGAACTGGTCAAGCAGATCTGCGGCGTGCGCTCCGCGCAGGAAGAGGCCGAAGAAGAAGCCGCCGCCGGCGAGCGCATGGTCAAGGGAGAATCCGCATGATTGCCACCGCGTTGACACTATTGCTGGTGCTCATCGGCCTGTCCATCCCCGTGGGCGCCGCGCTGGGCGTGCTGGGCCTGATCCTGGACCCGATGTTCTCGATGCTGCCGCTGACGCGCGCCATCGGCGAGATTTCCTGGAGCTCGAACAACGAGTTCCTCCTGGTGGCGATTCCGCTGTTCATCATGCTGGGCGAGGTCTTGCTGCGCGCCGGCTTTGCCGAGCGCATGTACGGCGCCATGAGCCTGTGGCTGTCGTGGCTGCCGGGCGGGCTGATGCATGCCAATATCGGCGCGTCGACCCTGTTTTCGGCGACCTCCGGCTCCAGCGTGGCCACCGCGGCCACCGTGGGCACCGTCGCCATTCCGCAGATCCGCAAGTACGGCTACAACGAACCGCTGTTCCTGGGCAGTCTTGCCGCGGGCGGCACGCTGGGCATTCTTATCCCGCCCTCGATCAACCTGGTCATCTATGGCGTGCTGACGAACTCGTCGGTGCCCAAGCTGTACCTGGCCGGCATCATTCCCGGCTTCGCGATGGCGATGCTGTTCATGCTGACGGTGGTCGTCGCCTGCGTCGCCAAGCCGTCGTGGGGCGGCAAGAAGATCAGCGCGACGTGGGGCCAGCGCCTGGCCAGCCTCGTGCACCTGGCGCCGCCCATGGGGATCTTCTTCCTGGTGGTGGGCTCCATCTATGCGGGCCTGGCGACGCCGACTGAAGCCGCGGCGCTGGGCGTGCTGGGCGCCTTCATCCTGGCAGCGTGGTTCCGCCGCCTGAGCTGGTCGATGCTGCGCGAGGTGATGGAGGGCACGATGCGCTCCACGGCGATGATCATGCTGATCGTCATCGCGGCGAGCTTCCTGAACTTCATCATGTCGGCCACGGGCTTGACGGATGCATTGACCAAGTCCATCACCGGGCTCGGCTTGTCGCCCGGCTGGATGTTGCTGATCGTGGTGATTTTCTATCTGGTGCTCGGCTGCTTCATGGAAACCCTGTCCATGATGATCACGACGATTCCCATCGTCGCGCCCATCATGATCGCGCTGGGCTACGACCCCATCTGGCTCGGCATCGTGATCATCATCCTGGTCGAGGCCGCCCTGATCACGCCGCCCGTCGGATTGAACCTGTTCGTCGTGCAGAGCCTGCGCAAGAGCGGTTCCATGAGCGCGGTCATCGTCGGCAGCCTGCCGTTCGTCGCAGCCATGTTCGTGATGCTGGCGCTGCTGGCGTTCTGGCCCGACATCGCGCTGTGGCTGCCGCGCGTCTTTGGCTGATTTCCCTTTGATCCCGGCGCGGCCCGATGCCGCGCCGTTCTTCACCCCCTTCTTCGCAGGACAGACATGAAAGCCGTATTCAAGATCGACGACGCCAATCCCCGTCAGGTGGAAGTGGATTTCAACACCGTGATCGTGGCGGGCTGGGCCGGCCGCGACATGGCCGCCATCGAGCATCACATCGAAGAATTGGCCGCCATCGGCGTGCCGCGTCCGAGCAGCGTGCCGCTGTACTACCGCATCGCGGAGAACCAGTTGACCCAGGCCGCCAACGTGCAGGCGCTGGGCGAGGAGTCGTCGGGCGAAGTCGAGACGTTCGTCTTTGCCGTGGACGGCGAGATGTACGTCAGCATCGCTTCCGACCACACCGACCGCAAGCTGGAAACGGTCAGCGTGGCCATGTCCAAGCAGGTCTGCGTCAAGCCCGTGGCCACCGAGGCCTGGCGCCTTGCCGACGTGGCGGACCACTGGGACGAGCTGGTCATCCGCTCCTATATCGTCGAGAACGGCGAAAAGGTGCTGTACCAGGAAGGTCCGCTGTCCACGCTGCGCACGCCGCAGGACCTGATCGCGGGCTACACCGGCGGCGCTGCCGTGCTGCCGCAAGGCGCGGGCATGACCTGCGGCACCGTGGGCGCCATCGGCGGCATCCGCGCGGCGGCGGATTTCACGATGGAACTGCACGATCCGCGCCTGCAGCGCACGTTGCGCCACCGCTATCATGTCGAATCGCTTCCCGTGGTGGCCTGACACCTGCCATTCCCGGCACTGATTAACCGGGCGCATTCCTGCGGATGCGTCCGTTCGCACATTCACGCCGCCCGGCGGCATGAGGACAATGATGGTTTCGACCCTGAATGATCTGACCACGGCCCTGCGCGAGGGCCGCAGCACCTCCGTTGCGCTGACCGAAGCCGCGCTGGCGCGGGCCCAGGATCCGGCGGGCGAGGGCGCCCGCGCGTTCACCAAGCTGTATGCCGAATCGGCGCTGGCCCAGGCGCGCGCGTCCGACACGCTGCGCGCGGCGGGCATCGTGCGATCCGCGATCGACGGCCTGCCCATCAGCATCAAGGACCTGTTCGACATCGAGGGCGAAACCACGATGGCCGGTTCGGTGGCGCGCGAAGGCGAGCCCGCGGCCGAGGCGAACGCCGAAGTCGTGCAGCGCCTGATCGCCGCCGGCGCCGTCATCATCGGCCGCACCAACATGACCGAATTCGCGTATTCGGGCCTGGGCATCAATCCGCACTACGGCACGCCCCTCAACCCCTACGACCGCGCCACCGGCCGCATTCCCGGCGGATCGTCCTCCGGCGCCGCCGTTTCGGTCGCGGATGGCATGGCTGTCGCGGGCATCGGTTCGGACACGGGCGGCTCCGTGCGCATCCCGGCCGCCCTGTGCGGCCTGACGGGATTCAAGCCCAGCGCTTGGCGCGTGTCCATGCAGGGCGTGCTGCCGCTGTCGGCCAACCTGGACTCCATCGGTCCCATCGCCGCCAGCGTGCGCTGCTGCGCCGAGCTGGACGCCATCCTGTCGGGCGACGCGGGACCGCTGCCGCAGGCATTGCCCGTGCGCGGCCTGCGCCTGGCCATTCCGACCACGCTGGCGCTGGACGCCATGGACAAGCATGTGTCGGACAGCTTCGCGGCGGCGGTGCAGCGGCTGGAAGCGGCCGGCGCGCTGATTGACCGGATCGAGATTCCCGAATTCGCTGAACTGGCGTCCATCAACAGCAAGGGCGGCTTCACCGCCGCGGAAGCCTGGGCCTGGCACCGCGACCTGATCGCGCGCGCGGGCAAGCGCTACGACCCGCGCGTGGTGTCGCGCATCATGCGCGGACAGGACATGTCGGCGGCGGATTACCTGGATCTGCTGGATGCGCGCGAAGCCTGGGTCGCCGCCGTGGATCACCGCATCGCGGGCTATGACGCGCTCATCATGCCCACCACGCCCATCGTGGCGCCGCCCGTGGCGGACCTGCAGGCCGCCGACGAGGCCTACTACGCCGCCAACGGCCTGATCCTGCGCAATCCGACGCTCATCAACTTCCTGGACGGCTGCGCGCTGTCGCTGCCGTGCCATGCGGCGGGCACCGCGCCGGTCGGCCTGATGATCGCCGGCAGCAACGGCGCGGATCGCCGGATCCTGGGCATCGGCCTGTCCGTCGAAGACCTGTTCGCCGGCCGCTGACCGGCATTTCAAGCAACCTGCAACAAGAGAACTTTCATGCCTGACGCCGATAACGTTCGAACCAGCCTCGCGCTTGCCCGGCAGGCGCGGCTGGACGCGCGCAGCGGGCGCCTGACCGGACCCACGGCCAATCTGGCGCCGGGGCACGTGCAGGCCAACCTGGCCATCCTGCCGCGCGCGCTGGCGGCGGATTTCCTGCACTTCTGCCAGCGCAATCCCAAGCCTTGCCCCTTGCTGGCCATGTCCGAACCGGGCGACCCGTCGTTGCCGGAACTGGGCGCGGACATCGATATCCGCACCGACATTCCGCGCTACCGGGTCTGGAAGGACGGCGTGCTGGTCGCCGAACCGACGGACGTGCGCGACCTCTGGCGTGACGACCTCGTCTCGTTCCTGATCGGCTGCTCGTTTTCGTTTGAAGAGGCCATGCTGGACAACGGGCTGCCCGTGCGTCACATCGAACAGGGCAGCAATGTGCCGATGTACCGCACCAACATCCCCACGCAGCCCGCCGGCGTCTTCGGCGGTCCGCTGGTGGTGTCCATGCGCCCGCTCAAGGCGGCGGACGCGATACGCGCGATCCAGGTGACGTCGCGCTTTCCGTCCGTGCACGGCGCGCCGGTCCACATCGGCGATCCGTCGCTCATCGGCATCGCTGACATCGACCGTCCCGACTACGGCGATCCGGTGGAGATCCGCGCCGGGGAAATGCCCGTGTTCTGGGCCTGCGGCGTCACGCCGCAGTCGGTCGTGGCGGCCGTGCGGCCCGAGTTCTGCATCACGCACGCGCCGGGCCACATGCTGGTCACGGACCTCATCAACAGCCGCATGGCGGTGTTCTGACCGGGCGCTGCGCAGGCTTCAACGCTTGCGCATGAGTGCTTCGACGCGCTGGTCGTAGTCGGGCGGGAAGGTCCAGAAGCGCATGCCTTGCTGCGTGTAGCCTTCCTGCAGCCCGCGGTCGGCTGGCGCCTTGTGGTACAGGAACTGCATCAGCACGTCGCTGCTGACCCAGCTGTTGCCGAACCAGAAACTGTGCGCGCGGCGGTGCATGTCGGGGATGGCGCGCGGATCGACCCAGATCATGTCGAAGTTCAACTGCTGGGAAGCCGCGTTCACGAATTCCACCTGTTCCGGCGTCAGGTCGTCCGCGCTGGGGCGGCCGGCCCGGGACGCGCGCTGATGGCGCGCCGCGAAGCCCAGGGCGCGATCGTCCAGGTTGGCGCCCAGGCTTACGCGTTCGGTCAGGTCGATGTACTGGCGCAGGTCCGTCACGAACCGATAGGTGTCCTCGTCGGGCGCCGCAAAATAGATCTGCCCCAGGCGCAGCCGCGCACGCAACTGCTCGCGGCTTTCGCCGTCCCGCGGCTGGGCCAGCGTGGCCAGCCCTTCGCTCGCGATCCGCGCGCCCGCGCTGAAGGCGAGCACGTTGATGTGTTCGGCATTCGTGTTGCTCGCCAGCAGTTCTATCAGCCGCGCAAACGCGGGCACCGACGCGCGCGCGGCGCGGACATCGGTGGCATAGGACAGCAGACTGCCCGCCGAGGGCCACAGGAAGGCCAGCACGACGGCCTGGCGGCCCGTGAAATGATGGAACTGGGCGGCCTGCGCGGTGCCGCGCCACACGGCGTTGTTGAACCCGTGCACGTAGATGATCAGGTCGCGGTGCCGGCTGACCGCCAGGGCGTCGTTGATGAGGTCGAAGTACGCCCGCGCCTCGGGCGAGGCTTGCACGTCGCTTTGCAGGGGCAGCGCGACCAGCTCGTCCATGCGCTCCAGGCTGAGCACCGGCCGGCCGCGCTGGCTGCCCGAGGTGGAAAGCTGCCGCAGTTGATCCCAGTCCAGCGTGCCGTCGCCGATCTGCACCTTCGCGATGCCCAGGCGCAGCGTGTCGCTGGGGAAAATGGAATAGAACGGCTGGCGCGACCCAATGAACACGGCGCGGTTGGTGGCGTACAACAGGGGGATCGAGGTGCTGTCGAGCGCCGCGTCCTTGTGCTCGAAGGGATCCACGTGGCCGGTCGTGAACTTGAGCGGCGTGGGCATCAACTGCACGGGCGAGGAGCAGGCCGCCAGCAACGCCATGGCTGCCGCCAGCAGGGCCGTCAGGACAACCCGCAGCGGATGGCTCGGTGACGCAGACGCGCAGGCACGCAGGAGGCTCATGCGGTGGGCCCGGTTCAGGTTGGTGGGGATGGGCGCTGCGCAGGCGCCGGGAGCGTCACGCGAAGCGCCACCGTCATACCACTGCAAACGGCGAAGGCACGCGTGGATTGTCGCCGTGGTCATGGCGACGATCAAGGGGGAAGGGGGGGTGTCTGACACCCTTGGGGCACGGTCTCGGAAGGAAGACCATTTCACACGGATGCCAGACAGCTCGTTTTGACACGCGCCGGCCCGGCGGGGGCCGGCGCTTGGGGCGTCAGAAGATGTGGCGCATGCCTACGGCGGCGCCGAGCTGGTGGCTCTGACCGGCGATTTCGCCGCTGGCGGCGTCGCTGACCTTGTTCCAGTCGATGGTGCCGTACAGTTGCGTGCGCTTGGACAGCGCGTATTCGGCCACGGCGACCAGCGCGTAGCGCTTGCCCTTGTCGCCTTCCTCGACCACGTTCTCGCTGCGGTCGTAGTAGGCCGCGCCCGTGATGGCCCAGCGCGGTGTGGCCTGCCAGGTCACGCCGGCGAAATAGCCGTTGTCCTTGCGATCGAGGCTGGCGGTGGTGGTGCCGCCCATGACGCCGTTGACCCAGCCCGTTTCGTCGCGGCCATTGAAGTAGCCCGCGAAGACCTTGGCGGACTCGAACTGGTAGGAGGCGTTCAGGTTCCAGGCGCGCTGGCGCTGGTCGGAGTCGGCGGCGGCGTAGGTCTGTTGCCAGGCCGCGCCCAGGCCGAGCTGGCCCACGGTGTAGCGCAGGCTGGCGCCATATTGCTGGCCGGCCTTGCGGTCGTCCCAGTCGTCGCCGTTGGCCCACGAGGCCACCACGGCCAGGTTGCCGAAGGTGTTGGCGTATTTGGTCATGTTGTTGGTGCGCACGCGCGACATGGCGGCGGGCAGCCAGGCGTTCTGCTCGTAATTGCCGACGGTCAACGGGTCGAAATAATCGGCCAGCAGGTCGAACATGGGCGTGTTCTGCAGGCCCAGCGTCAGCGTGCCGATGTTGCCGCCATCCAGGCCGACGTAGGCCAGGCGGCTGAAGGCCTTGGACGTATCCGACCCGCGGCCGTTCTGCAGGTTGACGCCGTTTTCCAGGCGGAAGAAGGCGCGGTTGCCGTTGCCCAGGTCTTCCGAGCCGCGCAGGCCCCAGCGGCTGTTGGAGATGGCGCCGTTTTCCATGGAGACGCGGCTGCCGTCTTCGCCCACGGCGCCTGAACTGGTGCTCAGGTAGCGGATGCTGACGTCGGCGATGCCGTACAGGGTGACGCTGGTTTCGGCGCTGGCCGTACCGGCGGCCAGGCCCATGCCGGCCGCGGCCAGCGTGAGGGTGATGCGTTTCACTTGAGACTCCTCCAGGTGTAGCTGATTTGTGGTTGCGCCGCGCTTTTGGCTTGGCGGGTCGCGCCCGGCGGTTGGCCGCGCGCCTGGGGATTCTAAGAAAGTTGGCGCGGCCGGAACATCGAAAAACTTCGGCGTTTTCCCGGGTTTACAGCCTGAGGCGACCGCGACAGGTCCCCAAGCAGAAAAAACAGACCGACGGAAAAGAAAAAACCCCGTTCGAAGAACGGGGTTTGGAGGGCACGGGGCCTGGGCGACGCTTGCGCGGGCGCTACAGCGTCATGTGCAGCGGCAGCCAGGTCGCGATGCCGGGAATCACATAGAGCAGCAGCACGGCCACCGTCATCAGGATGAACATCGGCAGCGAAGCGCGGGCGATGTAGGGCAGTTCCCGCCCGCTCATGCCCGACAGCACGAACAGGTTGAAGCCCACCGGCGGTGTGATCTGTGCCATTTCCACCACGAACACGACGAAGATGCCGAACCAGATCAGGTCGATGCCGGCCGCCTGCACGGTCGGCAGCAGCACGCCCATGGTCAGCACCACGATCGAGATGCCGTCCAGGAAGCAGCCCAGCACGATGAAGAACACCATCAGCGCCATGATCAGGCCGAACTGGGGCAGGCCCAGGCCGCCGATCCATTCTGCCAGCGCGCGCGGCAGCCCGATGTACCCCATCGCCAGGGTAAGGAACTGCGCGCCCGCCAGAATCAGCGCAATCATGCAGTACAGCCGGGTGGCGCCCAGCAGGGACTGCATGAAGCTGCTGCGGTTCAGCGACCCTTGCAGCGCCGACAGGAACAGCGCGCCCACCACGCCGACCGCCGCGGCTTCCGTCGCGGTGGCGATGCCGGTGTAGATGGAGCCCAGCACCGCGCCGATCAGCAGAAGCACCGGAATCAGGTGCCGCGAGCGGCCCAGCTTTTCCATGAAGGACAGGCCGGGGTCCGCCGCCGGAACCTGGTCCGGATTGCGGATGGCCCACCAGGCGATGTAGCCGCTAAAGAGCAGCGCCAGCACGATGCCCGGCACGATGCCCGCGATGAACAGCTTGGCGATGGACACGTCCGCCGCCACGCCGTACACGATCATGATGATCGAGGGCGGGATGAGCAGGCCCAGCGTGCCGGCGCCCGACAGCGTGCCAAGGATCTTGTCCTCGGGGTAGCCGCGGCGCGTGAGCTCGGGGATGGTCATCTTGCCGACCGTCGCGCAGGTGGCCGCCGATGAGCCGGACACCGCCGCGAAGATCGCGCAGCCGATCACGTTCGTGTGCAGCAGGCGGCCGGGCACCCGGTTCAGCCAGGGCGCAAGCCCCTTGAACAGGTCTTCCGACAACCGGGTGCGGAACAGGATTTCGCCCATCCACAGGAAAAGCGGCAGGGCGGTCAGCGTCCAGCTGGACGAGGCGCCCCAGATCGTGACGGCCATGGCGTCGCCCGCGGGGCGGCTGGAGAAGATCTCCATGCCGATCCAGGCCGTGCCCGCCAGCGTCAGGCCGACCCACACCCCGCAGCCAAGCAGGACGAAGATCGAAACGACCAGTAGGGTAATGACGAGAAGTTCATTCATGAGTTTGCTGCGATGTGGCGGCGGAGAGGCCGCGCGAACGGCGGATCAGTTCATCGACGAGGGCGACGAAGAACAGGATCGTGCCGACGGCCATGGTCGTCTGCGGGATCCAGAGCGGCGTGGCGTCGTTCGACGTGGAGATGTCGTTGAACAGCCAGGAGTCGTACGTGAGCTTGACGCTGAAAAACGCGAAGGCGGCGGCCAGCAGGCAGCCGACGGCCAGGGCGAAGATGTCGAGCCGGCGGCTGCCCGCGGGCGCCAGCGAATTGAGCAACAGCGTCACGCGGATGTGCTCGCCGTGCTTGAACGTGCTGGCCAGCGCCAGGAATCCCGCCGCGGCCATGAAATACCCGGCATAGGCATCCGTGCCGGGAATGTTGAAACTGAGCTGGCGGGAGATGATCGCCGCCAGCACTGAAACAAGTACGCCTATCGTGCACAGGCCGGCCAGCAGGCCGGCCGCGCCGTACAGGGAATCTAGAAAACGGCGCATGTCGGAATTACTGCTTCTTGTAGGCGTCGATCATGGCCTGGCCGTCCGCGCCGGCCTTCTTGAGCCAGTCGTCAAGCATGCGCTTGCCGATCACGCTCAGGCCTTCCTTGAGTTCGACCGTGGGCTTGATGGTTTCCATGCCGTTCTTGGCCAGCTCGGCCTGATACCACTTGTTCTTTTCCTGCGACAGCTTCCAGCCGCGTTCCTCGGCTTGCGCGGCGGCCTTTTTCAGGGCTTCCTGCGTGGCCGGATCCAGCGCGTCGAACGCCTTCTTGTTCACGATGATGGCGTTCTTGGGCAGCCAGGCCTGCGTGTCGTAGAACTTCTTGATGTACTCGTAGGTCTTGGTGTCGTAACCCGTGGACGCGGAGGACATGTAGGAATCGATCACGCCGGTGGCCAGCGCCTGGGCCAGTTCGGCCTGCTGCACGGTCACGGGCTGCGCACCGACCAGTTCGGCGATCTTGGCCGTCACCGGGCTGTAGGCGCGCCACTTCAGGCCCTTCATGTCGCTGATCTGCTTGATGTCCTTGTTGGCGAAGATGCCCTGGGGCGGCCACGCCACGGCGTACAGCAGGGTCATGCCCTGCGAGGCCAGCTTCTTTTCCAGGAAGGGCTTTTGCGCCTGGTACAGCTTGAACGAGGCGTCGTAGCCGGTGGCCAGGAAGGGCAGGCCGTCCAGTTCGTAGACCGGGTCTTCGTTGGCGAAGTTGGTCAGCAGGATCTCGCCGATCTGCGCCTGGTTGCCTTGCACCGCGCGCTTGATCTCGGGCGCCTTGTAGAGCGAGGCGTTGTTGTGCAGCGTGATCTTGAGCTTGCCATCCGACAGCGTGTCCACGTCCTTGATGAAGGTGGTCAGGTTCTCGACGTGGAAGTTGCTCGCCGGGTAGGCGCTGGGGAGGTCCCACTTGGTCTGGGCCTGTGCGCCCGCGCTGAATGCCAGGACGATGCTGCCGGTCAGCAGCGAGATTTTCTTGTACATGGTGGTCCTTCTTTGCGAATGGTGAAGACGGGTCTTTCCCGATAGGCAGTGCGGAAAAAGATTGCGCGGCGCGGCGTCGCGCCGCCTGAGCGCCGTGCCATTCTATGTTGCTGTGCGGTAACAAAGCGCGGTAAATCGCCGTTTTACGGGTAATTCCTAAGGCTGCCTGTCGTTCATTGATTGAAGGTTCAATGTTTGCGGTCCATGACCGCCGAGGCGTTATCGGCGCACGGTTTTTCTTCTAAGATTGCGCCATTGCCTACGCAGCGCAGAGGGTCGTGTGAATTTCGTTTTTCGCCGTGATGAGTTGCTGGTCGAGACATCGTCCAGCGTGTTGCCGGATTCGGCGTTGTGCGAACGCATCGGCCTGACTGCCGCGGCCTTGCTGCCCGTCTGGGTGCAGGCGGATTCGCCGTATCGGACGGTGTGCGTCGAGCCCGGCATCGAAGCCCCGGAAGGCTACGCATTCAAGAAGCTGCGGTCGCTGTTCGGCGTGTTCGATGACGAGGCGATGGCATTGGCGGGCCGCGCCTACCAGATCGCCGAATGGGCGCGCACCCATCGCTTCTGCGGCGCCTGCGGCACCCGCGCCGAGCGCGTGGCGCACGAATTCTGCCTGCGCTGCCCCGCCTGCGGGCTGTCGGCGTATCCGCGCATCGCGCCGGCGATGATGGTGCTGATCCGCAAGGGCGACAGCATATTGCTGGCGCGCCACGCCAACGCGCCCACGGCCCGCTACACGGCGCTGGCCGGCTTTGTCGAGCCGGGCGAAAGCATCGAGCAGACCGTTCATCGCGAAGTCTTCGAAGAGGTGGGCCTGAAGGTCGGCAACCTGCAGTACTTCGGCAGCCAGCCCTGGCCGTTCCCGCACTCGCTGATGGTGGCGTTCACGGCGGACTACGTGTCGGGCGACATCCGTGTCCAGGAAGATGAGATTGTCGACGCCCGCTGGTTCGGCCCGGGCGACGCCATGCCCGAGATCGCGGCCCGCATTTCGATTGCCGGCTGGCTGATCCGGGCGAACCTGCCCATGGGCTGGACCGCGCCCTGACGGCCTGAGCCGTATGGCCCGAGCCCGGTGCCTCCGTGCCCTGAGGGACCGATGCCCTGAAGGCCGGCAGGTCGATTCCACCTAGGGGTATTCCCTCGAAGCGAGGGATTTTTTACGGCCACGCCTTATTTTTTATTGATGAAATATGGATAAATTATTAGTATTTCATCCAGATAAACTTGGCTTTCGGGTCCTGGCTCCTATGTCCTCTGCGTTGATTGCGTCATCGGCTCATCTGGCTGGCGGTAGCGCGCCAGATCTTTCCGAAGTGGAATTCGGCCTGATGATCGCCGGCCATGCGTTCGATCGCTGGACCGTGCGTTGCATGGCGGCTGCCGGCCTGCCGGACCTGACGCCTACCGACGTCATGGTGTTCCACCACGTCTACCACCGTCAGCGGCCCAAGAAGCTGGCCGACATCTGTTTCACGCTCAACGTGGAAGACACCCACGTCGTCAGCTATGCGCTGAAAAAGCTGGACCGGCTGGGCGTGGTGCGCGGCGAGCGCAGCAGCAAGGAAGTCTTCTACAGCGTCACACCGGAGGGCGCGGCGATCCTCAAGCGCTACGGAGAAATCCGCGAGCAGTGCCTGACCGCCGGCCTGGACGCGCCAGGCGGGGGCGGGCTGGAATTCAGCCGCCAGTTGGCGCACACGCTGCGCGCGTTGTCCGGACTGTATGACCAGGCGGCGCGTGCCGCGACCTCTCTCTGATTCCAATACGCGGGGCAAGGCCCCGATCCATCCGCAACCCGACCGTGGCCGAGCGCGCCCCGGCGGCCTCTTGTTTTCGAGGATACCTATGAAGTGGCAATTCTGGATTGACCGTGGGGGCACCTTCACCGACATCGTGGCGCGCCGCCCCGATGGCACGACCACCACGGCGAAGATGCTGTCGGAAAACCCCGAGCAGTATCGCGACGCCGCAGTCGCGGGCATACGCAAGCTGCTGGGCATCGCGCCCGGCCAGCCGGTGCCCGCCGATCAGGTCGAGTGCGTGAAGATGGGCACCACCGTGGCCACCAACGCACTGCTCGAGCGCAAGGGCGAGCGCACCTTGCTCGTGACCACGCGGGGCTTTCGCGATGCGCTGCGCATCGCCTACCAGAACCGCCCGCGGCTCTTCGACCGCAATGTGCTGCTGCCCGAGATGCTGTACGAATCCGTCATCGAGGCGGACGAGCGCGTCGCGGCCGACGGCGAGGTGATCCGTCCGCTGGATGAAGCCGGTCTGCGCAAGGACATGCAGGCCGCGTACGACAGCGGCATCCGCGCCGTCGCCATCGTCTTCATGCATGCCTGGCACGCCACCGGCCACGAACAGCAGGCCGCGCGCATCGCGCACGACATCGGCTTCACGCAGGTGTCCGTCTCGCACGAGGTCAGCCCGCTGATCAAGTTCGTCTCGCGCGGCGACACGACCGTGGTGGACGCCTACCTGTCGCCCATCCTCAAGCGCTATGTGGACCAGGTGGCTGGCGAGCTGCCGGGCATCCGCCTGATGTTCATGCAATCCAGCGGCGGCTTGACCGACGCGCATCGTTTCCGCGGCAAGGACGCGATCCTGTCGGGTCCGGCGGGCGGCATCGTCGGCATGGTGCGCACCAGCGAGATCGCCGGTTTCCCGAAGGTGATCGGCTTTGACATGGGCGGCACGTCGACCGACGTGTCGCATTACGCGGGCGAGTTCGAGCGCGAGTTCGAAACCCAGGTGGCCGGCGTGCGCATGCGCGCGCCCATGATGAGCATCCATACGGTCGCGGCCGGCGGCGGCTCCATCCTGCATTTCGACGGCGCGCGGCTGCGCGTCGGGCCGGATTCGGCAGGCGCCAATCCCGGTCCGGCCTGCTATCGCCGGGGCGGTCCGCTCGCGGTGACGGACTGCAATGTCCTGCTGGGCAAGATCCAGCCCGATTTCTTCCCCAAGGTGTTCGGACCCGAGGCCAACGAGCCCCTGGACCGCGACGCCGTGGTCGAACGTTTTTCCGCGATGGCCGCCGAGGTCCGCGCCGCCACGGGCCGTGAGATGTCGCCCGAACAGCTGGCCGAGGGCTTCCTCGAGATCGCGGTGGGCAACATGGCCGAAGCCATCAAGCGCATCTCGGTGCAGCGTGGCCATGACGTCACCGAATACGCGCTGACCGTGTTCGGCGGCGCCGGCGGGCAGCATGCCTGCCTGGTGGCCGACGCGCTCGGCATGACGACCGTCTTTGCCCACCCGCTGGGCGGCGTGCTGTCGGCTTATGGCATGGGCCTGGCCGACCAGACGGACATGCGCCAGAAGACGGTCGAAAAGGTGCTGGACGCGGCCCTGATGAGCGAGCTGAAGGAAGAGCTGGACGTCCTGGCAAGCCAGGCTGTCGGCGAACTGCGCCGCCAGCATGTGGCCGAGGCCGACATCGGCGTGCAGCGCCGCCTGCACCTGAAGTACCGCGGCACGGATACGGCGCTGGAAGTGGCGTTCACCGACCTCGCGCAGGCCCGCCACGACTTCGAGGCCGCCTATCGCCAGCGCTATTCGTTCCTGATGCCCAACCGCGAACTCGTGGTCGAGACCATTTCGGTCGAGGCGACGGGTGGGGGCGAACGCGTGGGCGAGGCAGCGACGGCGCGCGCCCGCGACGGCGCGCTGCAGTCCCGCCGCGTGGTCAGCATGTACAGCGCGGGCGCCTGGCGCGATACGCCGCTGTACGTGCGCGAAGACATGGCAGGTGGCGACGTGGTTCCGGGCCCGGCCATTATTTCCGAGCCCAACCAGACCACGGTCGTGGAACCCGGCTGGCAGGCCGAGCTGACCGCGCAGGACCACTTCGTGATCCGCCGCGTGGAAGCGCGTCCCGAGCGCCGCAAGGTCGGAACGCAGGCCGACCCCGTCATGCTGGAGGTCTTCAACAACCTCTTCATGTCGATCGCCGAGCAGATGGGCTACCGCCTGCAGAACACGGCGTACTCGGTCAACATCAAGGAGCGCCTGGACTTTTCCTGCGCCATCTTCGATGCGCAGGCGCGGCTGATCGCCAATGCGCCCCACATGCCGGTGCACCTGGGTTCCATGGGCGAATCGGTGCGCACGGTCATGAACGCCAACGCCGGCCGCATGATGCCGGGCGACGCCTACGTCGTGAACGACCCGTACCACGGGGGCACGCACCTGCCGGACGTCACGGTCATTACGCCCGTGTTCGACAAGGCGGGGCGCGAGATCCTGTTTTACGTGGGCTCGCGCGGCCACCACGCCGACATCGGCGGGACCACGCCGGGCTCCATGCCGCCGGATTCCAAGACCGTTGAAGACGAGGGCGTGCTGTTCACCAATTTCCAGCTCGTCAAGAACGGCGAGTTCCGGGAAGAGGCCGCCCGCCAGATCCTGGGGTCGGGCCGCTGGCCGGCGCGCAATCCGGACCAGAACATCGCCGACATGCATGCGCAGATCGCCGCCAACGAAAAGGGCGTGCAGGAGCTTCTGCGCATGTGCGACCACTTTGGCCTGGACGTCGTGCGCGCCTACATGGGGCACGTGCAGGACAACGCGGAAGAGGCGGTGCGCCGCGTGATCTCGGTGCTCAAGGACGGCAGCTACGAATACCCGCTGGACAACGGCGCGGTCATCCGGGTGGCCGTGCGCGTGGACACCGAGGCGCGCAGCGCCGTGGTCGACTTCACCGGCACGTCGCCGCAGTTGGACAACAACTTCAACGCGCCCGGGGCGATCGCGGTGGCGGCGGTGCTGTACGTCTTCCGCACCATGGTCAACGACGACATCCCGCTGAACGACGGCTGCCTGGTGCCGCTGTCCATCATCCTGCCGGAAGGCTCGATGCTCCGTCCGAACCCGCCGGCATCGGTGGTCGCGGGCAACGTGGAAACGTCCATGTGCATCGTCAACGCGCTGTATGGCGCGCTGGGCGTGCTGGCGGCCAGCCAGGGCACGATGAACAACTTCACGTTCGGCAACGCGCGCCATCAGTACTACGAGACCATCTCGGGCGGCACGGGCGCGGGCCCGGTGCGCATCGACGCGGCCGGTCCGCATGACGAGGGCTTTGCCGGCACGTCGGTGGTCCAGGCACACATGACGAACTCGCGCCTGACCGATCCCGAAGTGCTGGAGTTCCGCTTCCCGGTGCGGCTGGAATCCTACGAGATCCGCAAGGGCTCGGGCGGCAAGGGCCGGTATCCGGGGGGCGACGGCGGCGTGCGCCGCATCCGTTTCCTGGAAGACATGACCGCGGCCATCCTGTCGAACAACCGGCGTTACGCGCCGTTCGGCCTGGCCGGCGGGCAGCCCGGCGCGATGGGGCGCAACTCGGTCGAGCGCGTGGACGGCACCATCGAGGAACTCGGCCCGCAGGACAGCGCGCAACTGCACCCGGGCGATGTGTTCGTCGTCGAAACGCCGGGAGGCGGGGGTTACGGCACGCTGTGATCCGGGCGGGTGTCGGGTCCCGTTCAGTCGGGATCGGACATCACGTCCAGCGCGATATCGGCGCGCGCCTTGCGGTCGTGCACGCGCAGGACCACGGCGTCGTCCGTGATCTCGAACAGGGCGGTCGCCAGGGTGTTCTCGTCGTCGGGATCATCCCGCGCGGTCCGCAGGATCGGCAGGGCGCCCTCGGTGTCGAGCAGCGCGGCAAGCATGTCGGCGCTGCCCGACTCCGGGGACCACCCATCCACCAGGCCTTCGATCCGGTTCTGCCGGGCCCGAGACGAATCGGTGACGATCTGCGGCTGGCCGCGCGTGTCGGCGTGCACCATATGGTTGGCGTGCCCGTAGCGTCGGCCGATTTCCAGTATCGACACCGAGCCGGGGGTGACTTCGGCGCTCAGCAGGCGCGCGTCCGTGGCCGCGCCCAGCGTGTGGTGAAAGCCGCCGGCATGGGGCAGGTCGCGCAGCAGCGCCACCGCTTCGTCCAGGGTCGCGCAGTCCAGGACCGCGCGCGCAAGGAACATGCGCGGCACGCCCGTGTGCCGCTGCCGCGTGCGCAGATTGTTGATGGTCTGCACCAGCCCCGCCCGGTTTGCGGCAAAGGTGTGCCCGGGCAGCGAGCCAGGGTAGTAGAAGCTGAGATAGCCCGGCGCGTCGTCCAGCGCGACGTCCACCAGATGGCAACGGCCATACAGATACGGATCGCCGTCTTCGTTGTGGCCGATCCAGCGCGCGCCATCGGCGGTGCGCAAGGCCACCGAGGTGCAGCCGTCCGTGGCGCTGTGGAGCAGATCTCCGCGGCAGTGCCACAGCAGCACGTCCTTGATCGGCATGCGCAGGCCTTCGGCCATTCCCTCGAGTTCTTCCCAGATCAGCGGCAGGGCGGCCTGCGTCTGTTGCGCCAGGTCGTCCACGAAGGGATGCCCGCGCCATGGCCGCAGCGCTTCCCAGGTTCCGCTCTGCTCCAGGTAGGTCGCCATGATCGGGCGGGCCAGCCTGCCCAGCGCCTGACCGACCTGGCGGCGGTTTCCGGTGATACGTAGGTACTTGTAAGCCATGGGAATCCTCCGGATGTCTCGCGGATTGTAAGTTTTCTCCCGCCCGCCCGGCGGGGACTGATGCGTTAAGATCGTCGATAAGCTGGCCCGGCGAACCCGGCTCAGCCCAGGAATCATGCCCTTACAACAGCCCCGGGGTGCCTGGCGCTCCCCAAGAGGAGAGTTTCATGATCAAGCGTAAAGTCGCCGCCGCACTGGTCGGCCTGTCCCTCACCCTGACCGGCGCTTCGGCCGTCCAGGCCCAGGGCAAGGAATTGGTGGTCGCCACCGATACCGCTTTCGTGCCGTTCGAATTCAAGCAGGGCAATACCTATACCGGATTCGACGTCGATCTTTGGGCGGCCATCGCCAAGGAACTCAACCTCAAGTACAAGCTGCAACCGATGGACTTCGCCGGCATCATCCCCGGCCTGCAGACCAAGAACATCGACGCTGCGCTGGCTGGCATCACGATACGCGACGATCGCAAGAAGGTCATCGATTTCTCCGATCCCTACTACGAAAGCGGCCTGGCCATCCTGGTGGGTGATAAGAACACCGACATCAAGGACGCTGCCTCGCTGGCCGGCAAGACCGTGGCCGTCAAAACCGGCACCGCCACGGTCGACTTCCTGCGGTCCCAGGTCCCCGACGCCAAGCTCAAGCTGTTCCCCAATATCGACAACGCCTACCTGGAACTGGCGACCGGCCGCGTGGACGCCGCGGTGCACGACACGCCCAACGTGCAGTATTACGCCAACACGGCCGGCAAGGGCCGCGTGAAGGTGATCGGGTCGGTCAAGAGCGGCGACTTCTACGGCATCGCCTTCCCCAAGGGCAGCCCGCTGGTGCCCGAGGTGAACAAGGCGCTCGCCACGCTCAAGGCCAACGGCCAGTACGACGCGATCTACACCAAGTGGTTCGGCAAGAAGCCCTGACGGGCCCGGATAGCCGCACTTTTCGCGGGCGCGCCGCCTAGGCGGGACGGGACCATGCCGGCGCCGGCCGCAATGCCGGCTTCCGGCGCAGGCACCGTCTTCGCGCTTACGCGGTTGCCCGCGCCATGATAGGGGCGCGCCATCGCGCGCCAGGGGGGAAGATCGTGGAGTTCGACTGGGCTGTAATCAACGATGCGCTACCCAATCTGCTGACGGGTACGCTCATGACCATCAAGATCACGTTCTGGGGCCTGGCGGGCGGTTTCCTGCTGGGCGCGCTGTCGGGCGTGACGCGGGCCTACGGGAACGCGATTCTCTCGGGCATTGCGCAGGTCTATGTCGCGGTCATCCGCGGCACGCCGATCGTGGTGCAGGTCATGTTCATCTATTTCGCGCTGCCCTTGCTGGCGGACATCCGGGTGGACGCCGAATGGGCGGCCATCGTCACCCTCATCATCAATTCGGGCGCCTACATCTCGGAAATCGTGCGCGGGTCGCTGCTGTCGGTCCACAAGGGGCTGAAGGAAGCGGGGCAGGCCATGGGGCTGCCTTTCCACAAGATCCTGCTGCACATCATCGGGCCGGTCGCATTCCGGCGGATGATCCCCCCGCTGGGCAATCAGTGCATCATCAGCCTGAAAGACTCGTCGCTCTTCATCGTGATCGGCGTGGCCGAACTGACCCGGCAGGGACAGGAAATCATGGCCAGCAATTTCCGCGCGGTCGAAATCTGGTCGGCCGTCGCGATCATCTACCTGATACTCACGGGCCTGATGGCGCTGACCCTGCATCTGGTCGAAAAGAGGATGCGCATCCTATGAGCATGATCGAATTCCATAACGTCACCAAGCGCTTTGGCGACTCGACGGTGCTAAATGGCATCTCGTTGAACATCGATGCGGGCGAGGTCGTGGTGGTGGTGGGGCCGTCCGGCTCCGGCAAGTCCACATTCCTGCGCTGCATCAACGTGCTGGAGACCATCAACGAGGGCGACCTGCTGGTCGATGGCCTCAGCGTGAAGGGGGATCCGGCGCAAATCCGCGAGATACGGCGCGAGGCGGGCATGGTGTTCCAGCAGTTCAATCTGTTTCCGCAGATGACGGCGCTGGAAAACGTCATGTTCGGGCCGGTGCACACCCGGGGCCAGAGCCGGGCGGAAGCGCGCAAGCTAGCCGGGGAGTTGCTTGCCAAGGTCGGGCTGGCCGAACGCATGAACCACTATCCGGCCGAACTTTCGGGCGGCCAGCAGCAGCGCGTGGCGATCGCGCGCGCGCTGGCGATCATGCCCAAGCTGATGCTGTTCGACGAGCCCACCTCCGCGCTGGATCCCGAACTGCGCCATGAGGTGCTGCAGGTCATGCGCGACCTGGCCGAGGAGGGCATGACCATGGTGGTCGTCACGCACGAAATGGAATTCGCGCGCAAGGTCGGCAGCCGGCTCATTTTCATCGACGCCGGCAAGATCGCGCACGACGGTCCGCCAGAGGAACTGCTGAACAATCCTCCCAGCCAGCGCCTGAAGGACTTTCTGCAGCATGTGACGTGAAACGGTCCGTTGTCACGTGCAGAGGGCCACGCGGCCGCACGGTTTTTGGTGTGGCTGGCATATAATTAGCCACCGTATAGTATGGTGGCTTTTAAATTGGAACTTGAGCAGAAGTACCGTGCGCTCATTCAGGAAGCGCAACGACGCAACACGCCCGACGTAGAGGGCATTTTTCTATGCTTTCAGACGCTTTCGCTGGCTGCCAAAATCGACCGCGACTGCGCCGCGCTACTGGCGCCGCATGGCCTGTCGGAAGGGCGCTTCGTCCTGCTGTTTTTGCTTGATGCCGCGCCTGATGGCCTGGCTCCCAATGCGCTGGCCGAACGCGCCGGCATCACCCGAGCCACCGTCACGGGTTTGCTCGACGGCCTGGAGCGGGAAGCACTGATCGAGCGCCATGCAGACGCCAACGATCGTCGCGCCCTGTGCATACGGCTCACGCGCAAGGGAAAGCGGATTGCCAAGCAGGTGTTCGAGCAACACGGCCGCTGGATCGCCGGCCTGTACGGCAACCTTTCTACGCCAGAGCGCAAACAACTGGCCGCCCTGTTGGAAAAGATTGCGGGCAATCTGGGGGGGGCGGCGTCGTGACTGCTCCCCGAAAAGGTGCCACCCGAGCTGCCGATATTCCTGCCGACGTCTTGCAGGCCCTGTCGCGCGGCGAGATGCAGAGCGCAACCTTGGCCGAATGCATGGCGCTTGATCAAGCGACACTCATGCGCGTGGTTTTTCCGGAGCTGCCGCCCAAGGTGCTGAAAGATGTCGATTCGGCTTGCGAACTCGGTGTTCTGAAACGCATGGGCCGCATCGGCGCGGTGTTGCTGGATGCACTGGGCCCCGACGGCATCGAAGTCTGCCGGGCGCATGGCGCCGATACCGTGCGTGGCTGGGCCTGCTTCATGATCGGCGCCCAACCCGATCTGCCTCTGTCTGCGCGCCTGTCCGCTATCCGGCCGTTGGCGGACGACGACCATTTCGGCGTGCGCGAGTGGGCCTGGATGGCGGTACGCCCACATTTGGCGGAGGCGCTGAATGTGTCCATCGCCCTTTTGGCGCAATGGACGTCATCGCCTTCCGAACGGTTGCGCCGCTTCGCCAGCGAAGCGCTTCGGCCGCGCGGCGTTTGGTGTGCACATATCGCAGCCCTCAAGCACGAGCCGGCACAGGCGCTACCGATTCTGTCGCCATTGCGCGCCGATCCTTCCGTCTACGTGCAGGACTCGGTGGCCAACTGGCTCAATGATGCCGCCAAGGATCAGCCCGCCTGGGTGCGCGATCTCTGCGCCCAATGGTTACAGCCCACGCCTGCCGACGCCACCCGCCGCATCTGCGAGCGCGCCATGCGCAGTCTGAAGTGACGAGGCTCCTCTCATGTGCGGCTATCTGGTTGCCGCGATACTACCGATGATGAGGTGAGCGCGGCCGCGCGGCCGGCGCAGACATGAAAAAAGGCGTCCGGTTCTGCCGGACGCCTTCGGGATTGCAGTGCCTCAGCCCTTAACCCGGACGATCTTCTGCACCTGCGGCACATGCCGGATCGCGCGGATGACCTGGGCCAGGTGCTTGCGGCTGTCGACCTGGATCGTCAGATGCAGCGACACGGTGGCGACCGCATCATCGTGCATCGTGACGTGGACGATGTTGGCGTCGGCGGCGGTGACTTCGGCTGCCAGCCGCCCCAGTACGCCGCGTTCATTGCGCGTGACGATGTCCAGGCGCGTGGCCAGGTGCTTGGCGGTCTGCGCGTCCCAACCCACGCTGATCCAGCGTTCGGGTTCGCGCAGGCGTTGGCGCATCGCCACGGGGCAGTCGGCGGTATGCACCACCAGGCCATGGCCCATGCGCATCCCGGCCACGATGGGGTCGCCGGGCAGCGGACCGCAGCAAGGAGCAAGTTGCACCGCCTGGCCTTCGTTGCCCTGGATCAGGATGGGCGCGCTGCGCGCCGAGGTCAGCTCGTCCACCGCGGCGGCGGTGGTGGCGACAAGCTGGTGCTCGGGTGCGAAGCGGCGCGCGACGACCGCCGCCAGCCGCTTGCCCAGGCCGATGTCGGCCAGGATTTCCTCGCGCGAGCTGGCTCCGGTGCTGCGCGCCAGCTTCTGCCATGCCGGGTCGTCCGTGGCGGGCAGGGGCATGTGCAGCTCCTGCATCGCCTGGGCGAGCAGCCGCTCGCCAAAGGCAACCGACTCCTCGTACTTGACCGTGCGCAGATAGTGCCGGATCTCGGAGCGCGCCCGGCCGGTGCGTACGTAATTGAGCCACTGTGCGTTGGGACGCGAGGCCGGGGACGTGACGATTTCCACGGTGTCGCCGCTGCTCAGTTCGGTGCGCAGGGGCACGAACTCGCCGTTGACCTTGGCCGCCACCGCCTGGTTGCCGATGTCGGTGTGGATCGCATAGGCGAAATCCACCGGCGTGGCGCCCCGGGGCAGCGAAATGATCTTGCCGCGCGGCGTGAACACGTAGACGGCATCCGGAAACAGGTCGACCTTGACGTGTTCGAGGAATTCGCCGGAATCGCCGGTCTGGCTCTGGATGTCCAGCAGCGATTGCAGCCACTGGTGGGTGCGCTTCTGCAGGTCGTTGAGCGTCAGGTCCGCGCCCTTGTACAGCCAGTGCGAGGCCACGCCTTCTTCCGCGACATGATGCATGTCGCGCGTGCGGAACTGGAATTCAACCGGCGTGCCGTAGGGACCGACCAGCGTGGTGTGCAGGGACTGGTAGCCGTTCACCTTGGGGATGGCGATGTAGTCCTTGAACTTGCCGGGCACCGGGCGGAACAACTGGTGCAGCGTACCCAGCGCCAGATAGCACTCGGGCAGCGTATGGACCACGACGCGGAAACCGTAGATGTCCAGCACGTCCGAGAACGACTTCTTCTGGTCGACCATCTTGCGGTAGATGCCGAACAGGGTCTTTTCGCGGCCGCTGACCTCGGCTTCGATGCCCGCGGCGGGCAGGGCGGCGCGCACGGAATCGGCGATCTTGGTGATGACCTCGCGACGATTGCCGCGCGCGGCCAGCACGGCCTTGTACAGCACCTGGTAGCGGTTGGGGTACATCGCGGCAAAGCACAGGTCCTGCAGTTCGCGGAACAGCAGGTTCAGGCCCAGCCGGTGCGCGATGGGCGCGTAGATGTCCAGGGTCTCGCGGGCGATGCGGCGCCGCTTTTCGGGGTTGACCGCGTCCAGCGTGCGCATGTTGTGCAGCCGGTCGGCCAGCTTGATGAGGATGACGCGCACGTCGCGCGCCATCGCCAGCAGCATTTTCCGGAAGCTTTCAGCCTGTTGTTCGGCCTTGGTGGCGAAATCCAGGCGGTCCAGCTTGGACAGGCCGTCGACCAGTTCCGCGACTTCGGGGCCGAATCGTTCGGCCAGCTCGTGCTTGGCGATGCCCTGGTCTTCCATCACGTCGTGCAGCAGGGCGGCAGACAGCGCGTTGACGTCGAGCTTCCAGCCCGCGCAGATTTCCGTGACGGCGATGGGATGCGAGATGTAGGGCGAGCCGCTGGCGCGGAACTGGCCCAGGTGCGCCTGGTCCGCGAAGCGATAGGCTTCGCGCACGCGCTCTACATCGTTCTTGTCGAGATAGCTGCCGATGATTTCGGTCAGCGGCGCCAGCGAGGCGACCGGGGATCCGGTCGCGTCCGCCGCTTCTTGCGCGGCGACGGACGGTGGCGTGGGGGAGTTCTTATCTTTCTTGCCCGTGCGGCGCCCGAGACGGGAGCCGGCACGCAGTGCGGCAAGCAGACCAGATGAAGCGTACTTCAGCCCGGGAAAAGCCATGCTAGCAGCCCCCCGGCAGTGATCAGGTGGGAACTTTACGCAGCATTTCCACGCCGGTGAGGCCGCCCGCGATTTCGCGCAGTGCAGTGACCGTGGGCTTGTCTTTGCTGTCCAGGCGCGGGGCATGGCCTTGCGCCAATTCACGGGCACGGTACGTCGCGGCCAGCGTGAGCTTGAAACGGTTGGGGATTTGATTCAGACAGTCTTCGACGGTAATGCGAGCCATTAGGACACCTGGTGCTGATGGAAGATAGGGAGAATGCGTTCGGCTCAGTGTTCGGCCGGGATGCCAAGTTGGGCAAACAAGTCGGCGTGCCGGGCGGCCTGAGACGAAAAGCGTAGCCGCGCGGCGCTGACAATTTGGGTCAGTTCCGACAAGGCTACGCTAAATTCTTGATTAATAATAACATATTCGCATTCAGGCGCGTGGGCGATTTCGCCGCCCGCGGCCATCAGCCGGCGGGCGATGACCTGCGGCGCATCCTGGCCGCGCGCCTTGAGCCGGCTTTCGAGTTCGTCGATGGAGGGCGGCAGCACAAAAATGCCGATCGCGCCGGGGAAACGCTGCTTCACCTGGCGCGCGCCTTGCCAGTCGATTTCAAGCAGCACGTCGCGGCCCTGGCTGGTGGCCTCGTCGATGCGATCGCGGGGGGTGCCGTAGAAATTGCCGTGGACTTCGGCCCATTCCAGCAGGTTCTGGGCTTCGCGCATGCGCTTGAATTCGTCGGCCGACACGAACCGGTATTCACGGCCGTCTGCTTCGCCCGGGCGGGGCGCGCGCGTGGTGCACGAAATGGAAAGCAGGATGGAAGGATCCTGGGCGAGCAGGGCCTTCACGAGGCTGGACTTGCCGGCGCCGCTGGGCGCGACGACCATGAAGACGTTTCCGGGAGTGGCGTGCATGAATGAATGTGACCGGCGTGTGATGCTAAGACTCGAAGAATAGCAAATCGCGCGGCGCGGCTGTTGAAAGTGTGTTGCGCTTGGAACCTTCGCTTGCAGCATCCGCGGGACGATTCGGGTAGGATTTCGCGCATCCATAAGCAGGAGAATCCGATGACGACGAACGAGATCGACCCGCCCCGCGTGGCCTTGGTAACCGGCGCCGGCACCGGCATAGGGCGCGCGGTTGCCCTGGAATTCCTGGCGCAGGGCTATCGGGTCGTGCTGGCCGGCCGCCGGCGCGAGCCGCTCGAAGCCACGCGCACCGCCGCGGGCGAAGACGGATTGCGGGCGCTGGTGGTGCCCACGGACGTCTCGGACGAGCAGGCGGTCCGCGATCTCTTCGACACCGCCCAGCGCGAATACGGCCGCCTCGACGTGCTCTTCAACAACGCCGGGCGCGGCGCGCCGGCGGTGCCGATCGAGGAATTGCCGGTGTCCGTCTGGCGCGACGTGGTCGACACCAATCTGACCGGCATGTTTCTGTGCGCCCAGGCCGCGATACGCATCATGAAGGCGCAGAACCCGCGCGGCGGACGCATCATCAACAATGGCTCGATCTCCTCGCACGCGCCGCGTCCGTTCTCGATCGCCTACACGGCCACCAAGCATGCCGTGACCGGCCTGACCAAGTCGATTTCGCTGGATTGCCGGCCGTACAACATCGCCTGCGGCCAGATCGACATCGGCAACGCCGCGACCGAAATGACCGAGCGCATGGCCGCCGGCATCCTGCAGGCCGATGGCAGCACCAAGGTGGAGCCGCGCATGGACGTGGCCCACGTGGCGCAGGCCGTGGCCGCCATGGCTCGCCTGCCGCTGGACGCCAACGTACAGTTCATGACGCTGATGGCCACGAACATGCCGTTCGTGGGCCGGGGCTGACGCTTCCGGTCCGGCAGCGGGCATTGGGCGCACGGCCTGCGGTCATGCGCCCATACGTCCCCCAGGGCGCCAGCCCGTAACGTGCTTGCCGGTTCAGCGAGAGGCTTGGGCCAACATTTGCTTGGGCGGCGTGTCCAGGTAGGCGCGGGCGCCGAGGTAGCGCTTGGACCAGTACGCGGATTTCATGTCGTCCACCCGCACCTTCGTGCCTCGGCGCGGCGCGTGCACGAACTTGTTCTGGCCGATGTAAATGCCCACGTGCGAGGTCACGCCCCGTCCGCGGGTGGCGAAAAACACCAGGTCGCCAGGACGCAGTTCCTTTTTGGCGGCAACGTTGTGCCCCTCGGAGCGCTGCGCGCGGGCGGTGCGGGGCAGTTCAAGTCCGGCGATTTCGCGGAAGACATATAGAACGAGGCCGCTGCAATCAAAACCGTCGGCGTCGTCGCCGCCCCAGCTGTACGGCGTGCCGATGGCTTCCAGGCCGGCCTGCACGACGCGTTCGCGCAGCGTGGGCACCGTGGGCTCTTGCGCCAGGCGCAGGCCGCTGAGGGTGGGGCGGGCCTGATCGGAAGCCAGCGATGCGTGGGCGGCGCCGGGGGTCCAGGACAGGGTCAGGGCCAACAGCGGCGCTGACAGGAATGCGGGAATGCGGAAAAAGGAAAAGCGGACTTTTCGCGTGGGCGGAGTCATTACGTCACTTCAAGAATCGGAGTGGGCGGCATGGCTTTGCCTGGGATGGCAAGCCGGCGGAAAAGGGAGCGGTTCGCAGGCGGAACACCCGGAACGCCTCACGATTATAATGTAATAATGTTTCATTACATTTGTAGTGCAATGCAGCATTATCGGCCGCCCGCTGTTACGGCCTTTCCACCGGCTGCCGTAACAGGACGCCCCCCTGGCGATCCCGGATGCGGCAAGGATGCGCGGATATCCCCATCCGCGTGCGGGCCTGTCACGTGATCGCGCACCGCCTCGGGCATAATCGACTGCATCGGCTCCCCGCGGCGCCGCCGCGCGCGGCAAGGGATTCGAGCAAGACAGATAAGAAGGCGGAGTAAAGCTCAATGATGAACGCAGTACACCTTTTGTCGTCCTTCAACCGGCCCGAGGCGTTGCCCTTCGAACCCTTCCAGGACGCACAGTCCGCGGTGGACCGGCTGGCTGAAATCTATGCGCGCAACACGGCCTTTTTGCGTACTGCCTTTCGTGAGGTCTTGAAGGACCCCGGCAATGGCGCCGCCCGTTTCAGGGCCTATTACCCAGCCATCCGCATCGTCGTGGAGACCTACGACCCCATCGACACCCGGCTTTCGTACGGCCATGTCGCCGAACCGGGCATCTACCAGACGACCATCACGCAGCCGGCGCTGTTTCGCGATTACCTGATCGAGCAGGTCGGCCAGTTGTTGCAGAACCATCGGGTGGCGGTTGAAGTGGGCGAATCCGATTCGCCGATTCCGCTGCACTTCGCCTTTCCCGAGGGCGCCTACGTGGAAGGCGAGCACCTGGAGGCGCTCAAGCGGCCCCTGCGCGACCTGTTCGACGTGCCGGACCTGGCGGTCACGGACGACGCCATCGTCAACGGCTCCTGGCGGGGCAAGGAAGGCGAGCCCCGGCCGCTCGCGCCGTTCACGGCGCAGCGGGTGGACTATTCGCTGCACCGGCTGCAGCACTACACCTCGACCGCGCCGGCGCACTTCCAGAATTTCGTGCTGTTCACCAATTACCAGTTTTATGTGGACGAGTTCTGCGCGCGCGCCCGCGCGCTCATGTCCAGCGGCAACGAAGACTACGAGATGCTCGTCGAGCCGGGCAATCGCATCACCCGCCGCGGCGAAAGCGGCCCGGGCGATGAGGTCCAGCCGGTGCGCCTGCCGCAAATGCCCGCGTACCACCTGGTACGCGGCGACCATTCCGGCATCACCCTGGTGAATATCGGCGTCGGGCCGTCCAACGCCAAGACGATCACGGACCACATCGCCGTGCTGCGCCCGCACGCCTGGCTCATGCTCGGGCACTGCGCCGGCCTGCGGGATTCGCAGCGGCTGGGCGACTACGTGCTGGCGCATGGCTACGTGCGCGAAGACCACGTGCTGGACGACGACCTGCCCACCTGGGTGCCGGTGCCGGCGCTTGCCGAGGTGCAGGTTGCGCTGGAGCAGGCGGTGGAAGAGGTGGCCGGGCTGTCCGGGTGGGACTTGAAGCGCATCATGCGCACAGGCACGGTGGCGACCATCGACAACCGGAACTGGGAATTGCGCGATCACGTCGATCTGGTGGAACGCTTCGCGCAGTCGCGCGCGATCGCCCTGGACATGGAGTCCGCCACGATCGCGGCGAACGGCTTCCGGTTCCGGGTGCCTTACGGAACCCTGTTGTGCGTGTCGGACAAACCCCTGCACGGCGAACTGAAGCTGCCGGGCATGGCCAGCGCGTTCTATCGGCGCCAGGTCAACCAGCATCTGGAAATCGGCATCCGGGCGCTGGAGCGCCTGCGGGACATGCCGCCGGAGCGGCTGCATTCGCGCAAGTTGCGCACGTTCATGGAAACAGCGTTTCAATAAATGCGAGGCGGGCGGGGCGCCAGGACGGTTGATCCGTCCCCCGCCGCGGGTCATTTTTCATGTCGGGGCCGATTGCGCTATTCTCGCGCGTTGCTCGGATTTCCCAGGGCCTACGCGCTGCGTTGCGCGAGGCCTGCAGACGTGAAGGAATGCATTTTGGCTCCATCGGAACACGATGATCGCCGCTCAGGCGGCACGCGCAAATCGGAGGCGGGCAGGCCGTCCGAACTGCGGCGCACGCTGTCCGCGCGCCACCTGACGATGATCGCCGTGGGCGGGTCGATCGGCACCGGGCTGTTCGTGGCGTCGGGCGCGACCATCGCCAAGGCCGGCCCCGGCGGCGCGCTGCTGGGGTACGTGCTGATCGGCATCATGGTCTATTTCCTGATGACCAGCCTGGGCGAACTGGCGGCCGCGATGCCGGTGTCCGGCTCGTTTTCCACGTACGGCGCACGCTACGTCGAAGACGGTTTCGGCTTCGCGCTGGGCTGGAACTATTGGTACAACTGGGCCGTCACGGTCGCGGTGGACCTGGTGGCGGCGCAGCTTGTCATGGCGTATTGGTTTCCGGACGTACCCGGGTTCTACTGGAGCGCCTTGTTCCTGGCGGTCACTTTTGGGCTGAACGCCCTGTCAGCCCGAGGGTTCGGCGAGGCGGAATTCTGGTTCGCCCTCATCAAGGTGATCGCCGTGCTGGCTTTCGTCGTCATGGGCGTGATGATGCTGCTGGGCATCATCCGCGGCGGCGAGACCGGTGGCCTTGCCAACTGGACCGTGGGCGACGCGCCTTTCGCCGGCGGGTTCGCCGCGCTGATCGGCGTGGCGATGGTGGTGGGCTTTTCGTTCCAGGGCACCGAACTTATCGGTATCGCCGCGGGCGAATCCAAGGACCCGGCGCGCAACCTGCCGCGCGCGGTGCGCCAGGTGTTCTGGCGCATTCTGCTGTTCTACGTGGCGGCGATCCTGGTCATCGGCCTGCTGATTCCCTATACCGATCCCCATCTGCTGCGCAACGATGTCGAGGACATCAGCGTCAGCCCGTTCGCGCTGATTTTCGAGCGGGCCGGCCTCTTGGGGGCGGCATCGGTCATGAATGCCGTCGTGCTGACCTCGGTGCTGTCGGCCGGCAACTCGGGCATGTACGCGGCGACGCGCATGCTGTACAGCCTGGCGCGCGAAGGCAAGGCGCCGCGCATTTTCGGGCGCATTTCGCATAGCGGCGTGCCGCTGTGGGCGTTGCTGGCCACCACGGCCGTCGCGGCGCTGTGCTTCTTCACGTTCATCTTCAGCCCCAACGCCGTCTATATCTGGCTGCTCAACACGTCGGGGATGACCGGCTTCATCGCGTGGCTGGGCATCGCCATCAGCCACTACCGTTTCCGCCGGGGCTACGTGAAGCAGGGCAACAGCCTGGCCGATCTGCCCTATGTGTCCCCGTTCTTTCCCTTCGGTCCGATCTTCGCGTTCGTGCTGTGCCTGGTCATCACGCTGGGCCAGAACTACCAGGCCTTCCTGCAGGACCGGATCGACTGGGGCGGGGTGGTGGCCACGTATATCGGCATTCCGCTCTTCCTGCTGATCTGGGCGGGCTACCGGCTGGCGCGCGGGTCGCGCGTTGTCAACTATCGCGACATGCGCTTCCCGGATGCGCGCGCCCGCAGGGATTATCTGGATTCGGCGTTGCGGGGCGAGCCGGCCACGGGCGAGATCCGCTGAAAGAGGACGGGTGCATGCCTTGAGAAATGCGCTTCGTCCGAGTCTCCCGAAGGCACTGATCTGCGCTCGCATCGCGCTGTCGGCTCAGTTTATCCCGCGACGGATCGGTGCCAAGGATTGATCGATTCGAGGTCAGGACTGACGGTTAGTCCAATGCCTCGATGACTGCTTCGGGATTGCGTTCTATCACGTTAAGCAAAACCAGCGCCGGTCCTCTCGGGGACCGATCGCCACGCTCCCAGTGTCGCAATGTCGCAGTGGAGAAACCAAACCGGGCGGCGAACTGCTCTTGAGTCATGCCTACTTTGGCCCGCACGGCCTTCACATTGACCACGCGAGGGCGGTGCATAGGCACACCTGGCAGATCACCCTTGGCGTGGGCAATTGCTTCTTGCAAGCCTTGCTTGATGTTGGTGAATGCGGTGCTCATGATTTCGTTCGTCCTTTCCAGATGTTCACCAATATATCTACGAACCCGGCCAGGTTCAGTCTGCTTTCTGGTGGGCACCCCCATTTCCTCGCTCTCGCGTGGAGTAGGGGCTCCCCGGATCCGCATCACTCGATGTTCTGCGCCTGTTCGCGCATCTGCTCGATCAGCAGCTTCAGGTCCATCGCGGCGCGGGTGACTTCCATGCTGCCGGCCTTGGAGCCCAGCGTGTTGGCTTCGCGGTTCATTTCCTGGAACAGGAAGTCCAGGCGCTTGCCGGCGCTGCCGGCGTTCTTCTTGCCGGCGGACGGCTTGCCGCCGCCGTCCGTGAGCAGGTGCCGCAGTTCTTCCAGGTGCGAGCGCAGACGGGACAGCTCTTCGGCCACGTCGATGCGCAAGGCGAACAGGTTGGCTTCCTGGGACAGGCGTTCGGACAATTCGGCGCCGGAGATATGGGCAAAACCGCCGGGGAAGGCCGATTCCACGCTTTCGCGCAGCTTGGCGGCCTGCCGGTCGCGGTGGTCGGCCAGGAGTTGCGGCAGGTGGGCCTGCACGATGTCGACCACGCGGGCGACGCCGTCGGCGCATTCGCGCATCATGCCGGCGAGGCGTTCGCCTTCGCGTTCGCGGCCTTCCTGCAATTGCGTCAGGGCCTGCTGGGCGGCCTGCAGGCAGGCGGCGCCCCAGATCTGCGGATCGAGCGCGTCATTGCCACGCTGGCCGGGCCAGTTGAACAGCTCGGCCAGGCGCGGCGAGGCGATGTCGGGGATGATGCGGCGGGCGGCCTGGAGCTGTTCGGCCAGGCTTTCGAGCCAGGCAGGGTCCAGCTTGGACAGGTCCGCGCTGGCGGCGCGGGTATAGGACACGCGGATCTCCACCTTGCCGCGGGCCAGGTTGGCCGTCAGCAGTTCGCGCAGCGGCGTTTCGACGTGGCGCAGCTCGTCGGGCAGGCGGAAATACAGGTCGAGAAAGCGGCTGTTGACGCTGCGCAGTTCTATGGCAAGCGTGCCTTGTTCTAGGTCTGCTCGGGCGTTGCCGAAGGCGGTCATGCTGCGGATCATGATGGGCGTGTCCTGGTGATTCTTGGGGTGGAAGCCGGTTGCGCCGGGGCCCGCGGCGCCCAGGTCGTGGGCAGCGGGTCTGTGTTTTCAACCGGATGCATCGCGGCAGGATACTCCAAGCGCGCTGTTCCCGTGGCGCCTGCCCGTACAATGCCGCGAATCGAAGCCACGTCTGGAGCCTGCTGTGACCACTCTATCCACCCTTGCCCGGCCCTCGGGCCGCGCCGTCGACCAACTGCGTCCTTTCAGCCTGGAGCGCGGCTTCACGCGCTACGCCGAAGGGGCGGTGCTGGTGAAGGCGGGCGATACCCACGTGTTGTGCACGGCAAGCGTCCTGGACAAGGTGCCGCCTTTCCTCAAGGGCAAGGGCGAAGGCTGGGTGACGGCGGAATACGGCATGTTGCCGCGCGCCACCCACACGCGCGGCGACCGCGAGGCGGCGCGCGGCAAGCAGAGCGGCCGCACGCAGGAAATCCAGCGCCTGATCGGCCGCAGCCTGCGCGCCGTGTTCGACATGAAGGCGCTGGGCGAGCGCACGCTCCACCTGGACTGCGACGTGCTGCAAGCCGACGGCGGAACGCGGTGCGCCAGCATCACCGGCGCCTGGGTGGCGGCGGCCGATGCGGTCGCGCTGCTGATGAAACGGGGCGACCTGACGGCCAATCCCATCCGCGACGCGGTGGCCGCGGTGTCCGTGGGGCTGGTGGGCGGGCAGGCGGTGCTGGATCTGGACTATCAGGAAGATTCCGCCTGCGACGCCGACGTGAACGTCATCATGACCGGCAGCGGCGCCTTCGTGGAGGTGCAGGGCACGGGCGAAGGGGCGACCTTCACGCGTGCCGAACTGGATACGATGCTGGTGCTGGCCGAGAACGGCATCGCCAACCTGGTGCAGGCCCAGCGCGCCGCCCTGGCGTAGCGGCCGGTCAGGCGGATTGCCGGGGCAGCAGCGCGTCCACCTTGCCCCGGTTCTCCAGTGCCCAGATCGTGGCGATCAAGCCGCGAAGTTCGGGTTCGGTCGCGGCGTCCGCATAGCGGCCCAGGCTGAGCGTCTTGTCCTCGATCTCCGCGCGGCTCAGGGTATTGCCAGGATCGCCCTTGGGTTCGTCCACCCGTCCATGCAGCGTGCGACCGTCGCGGGTATACACCGTGACTTTGCCGATCCAGCGCTGCGGATAGGCGCCATCGACTTCGTCGTCCAGCACCATTTCCACCTTGCCGCGGAAGGCCGCGACGCCTGGGTCATCCAGGCCGGCGTCGAATTCCGCCAGCCCGGCGCGACCTTTGCGGGCGATTAGCGCCAGCACCGTTCCCATCGAGAACTTGGACTGGTGCACCGTCTGCGGGTTGACGACGGGGCCCAGCACATCGATGGCGCCCTGGTGGACGTGCGCCACGACGCGCTCGACGTCGGCTTCGGTGAGGCCGTTGTCGCGCAGGACCTGCTGCAGGGCGTCGGCCGCCGGATGCGTGTGCCGGCATGACGCGTGGAACTTGAACGAGGTTTCGGCCAGCGCCCAGCGCTGGCCCAGGCGGTCGCACAGGCGGCTGGGATCAGCGTCCGTGGACATGCCGGCGGCCATGCCCTGCGGACCTTCGAGGATGTGCCGGGCGCCCGTGAAACCTTCCCGGGCCAGGTAGGCCGCGGTGATGCCGTCGGCCGCCGCCTTGGCGGTGTGAAGCTGCTTGGAATCGGCGGCGTCGCGCAGGAACTCCCAGAGTCCGGCCGCCTGCGTGCCGGCCGAACCCAGCGCGTGCAGCATTTGCTCGGGCGTCAGGCCCAGCAAGCGGCCGGTGGTGACGGCGGCGGCCAACGTGCCCGCCGTCCCCGTGGTGTGGAAGATCTTGTAGTGGGACCGGCCCAGGAATTCGCCCACGCGGATGCCGACCTCGTAGCCCGCCACGGCGGCGGTGAGCAGGTCGCGGCCCGACGCGCCCAAGGCCTGGGCGACGGCCAGGGCAGGGGGGAACACGACCGCGGCGGGGTGGAAGACCGACCCGTTGTGCACGTCGTCCTGTTCGACCACATGCGCGGCGGCGGCGTTCACCATGGCCGCAAACAGCGGCGTCGTGCGGCGGCGGGTGATCAGGACTTCGCTGGGACCGTCCGCCGGGCCCATCGCCGCGGCGTAGCGGTCGATGGCCTGGACGGCGCGGGCGGAGGCCCCGGCCAGGATCGAGGCCAGGCAATCGAGCAGCAGGTCTTCGGCGCGGCGCAGCACCGGCGCCGGGATGTCTTCATAGCGCAGGTTGGCGGCAAAGGCCGCGAGTTGGGCGCTCAGGTGCGGGGTGTCTTGGTCAGCGTTCATGGGCAAGGGTGGCGTGTCAGAAGGAGCGGGGCAGGCCCAGGATGTGTTCGGCGACGTACGACAGGATCAGGTTGGTCGAGATGGGCGCGACCTGGTAAAGACGGGTTTCGCGGAACTTGCGTTCGACGTCGTACTCGTTGGCAAAGCCGAAGCCGCCGTGGAACTGCAGGCAGGCATTGGCCGCCTCCCAGGACGCGTCGGCGGCCAGCAGCTTGGCCATGTTGGCCTGGGCGCCGCACGGCTCGTGGGCGTCGAACAGGCGGCAGGCCTCGTAGCGCATCAGGCTGGCGGCCTCGACGTTGATGTGGGCGCGGGCGATGGGGAACTGCACGCCCTGGTTCTGCCCGATGGGGCGGCCGAACACCACGCGCTCTTTGGCGTAGGCGGTGACCTTGTCGACAAACCAGTAGCCATCGCCGATGCACTCGGCGGCGATCAGCGTGCGCTCGGCGTTCAGGCCGTCCAGGATGTATTTGAAGCCCTTGCCTTCTTCGCCGATCAGGTTTTCTTCGGGGATTTCCAGGTTGTCGAAGAAGAGCTCGTTGGTCTCGTGGTTGACCATGTTGGGGATGGGGCGGATCGACATGCCGTGCTTGACCGCGTGGTGCAGGTCGACCAGGAAGATCGACATGCCTTCGGACTTGCGCGTCACCTGGTCGAGCGGCGTGGTGCGCGCCAGCAGGATCATCAGGTCCGAATGCTGCACGCGCGAGATCCAGACCTTCTGGCCGTTGATGACGTACCGGTCGCCGCGCTTGACCGCGGTGGTCTTGATCTTGGTGGTGTCGGTGCCAGTGGTAGGTTCGGTCACGCCCATGGACTGCAGGCGCAGTTCGCCGGCGGCGATGCGGGGCAGGTATTCGCGCTTCTGGGCTTCGGAGCCGTGGCGCAGCAGCGTGCCCATGTTGTACATCTGGCCGTGGCAGGCGCCGGAGTTGCCGCCGCTGCGGTTGATTTCTTCCATGATGACCGAGGCCTCGGTCAGTCCCAGGCCCGAGCCGCCGTATTCCTGCGGGATCAGGGCGGCCAGCCAGCCGGCTTCGGTGAGGGCGCGGACGAAATCCTCGGGGTAGCCGCGCGCCTCGTCGATCTTGCGGAAGTAGTCGGCAGGGAACTGGGCGCAGAGGTCGCGCACGGCTTCACGGATGTCCTGGTAGGCGTGGGAGGCTTGGGGCATAGGGCTGCTTATCGGGTGGGTGGGATGGTTCGATTCAGCATCGAATGTGCCGCAACGCGGCAGACGTGCCAATTCACAATTCATTAATACGGGGTTCCTGATCGCAAAAGCGCGCCTTCATGACGGCAGTGCGACATGCGGTTCCGAGGTTGTGTCAAGAAATTGCCAAACTGGGTGGCCATAATCCGCAGCACTGCCGCGCAGGCGGCGAGGCTACACACGGATTCATATGCGGAAAAATCTGAGGGTCACGACGGCGCTGTCGGCCATTCTTGCCTTGTTCGTCGTGCTGTTCGCGGTCGCCGCGGCGGCGGGCATCACGGTATTGCGCGACAACCGCGCGGATATCGAGGCCTTGGGCCGCGGCAGCATCGAAAGGGCCAGCGACCTCGCGGACATGACCAGCCGGCTGTTCCAGGCGCGCGCGGCCCTGACGGACGCCAAGACCGCCATGGAGGGCGGCCTTGAAGAGGCGCGCAACGCGTCGCTCGCGCAGGCCGACGCCTTGCTCAAGCAGGCCACGGCCAGCCTGGCGCGGCTGCGCGCCAATCCGGACGACAGTGCGCAGGGCGCGCCGCTTTTCGGGCAGGTGCTGGCGGCCTATGCCGCCTTCGCGGACCAGACCCTGGTGCCGATGCACAAGGCGATCCAGGGCTGGAACGGCATCGAGGTCAACCGCCTGACGGACAAGGCCTTGCCCACGAGCGGTGCGGCCTACGTCCGGCAGGCCGAGGCCTATCAAACCTATGCCCGCGAGCAGGGCCAGCAGGCGGTGGCCGGCGCAAGCCGCACCCTGGAGCGGGTGATCCTGGTCGCGGCGGGCGTGCTGGGTTTTGTGCTGATCCTGGCGGTGTTGATCCGCCTGGCATTTCGCCGCAGCATCCTGCGCCCGCTCAACGAGGCCGGGGCGCACTTTGACCGCATTGCGGACGGGGACCTGACCGGCGCGATCGCCCTGCGCGGCGACAACGAGATCGGGGTGCTGTATTCGGCAATGCGGCGCATGCAGACGGGGCTGTCGGCCGCGGTGGCGTCGGTGCGCCAGGGCGTCGAGGAAATCCACACGGGGTCCGGCGAGATCGCGGCCGGGGGCGCCGACATGTCGGACCGCGCGGCGCGCCAGGCCGGGTCGCTGCAGGAAGCGGCGGCCAACATGACGCAGCTTGCGCATACCGTGCAGCTGACCGCCGGCAATGCCGACCTGGCAAGCCGCCAGGCGCTGAGCGCCACGCAACTGGCGCAGCGCGGCGGCCAGGCGGTCGATGAAGTCGTGCACAGCATGCAGGGCATCGCGGACAGCGCGCGGCGCATCGGCGAGATCGTGGGCGTGGTGGACAGCATCGCCTTCCAGACCAACATTCTTGCGCTCAACGCGGCGGTGGAAGCGGCGCGCGCCGGCGAGCAGGGCAAGGGATTTGCCGTGGTGGCGGGCGAGGTGCGGTCGCTCGCCCAGCGCAGCGCGCAGGCGGCCCGCGAGATCAAGGGCCTGATCGAAGACTCGGCCGGGCGGGTGGACGCCGGCGTGCGCCACGTGAAGCTGGCGGGCGAGACCATGCGCGACATGGTCGCGTCCGTGGACAGCGTTACGCAGATCGTGGCCGAGATTTCCAGCGCCACGGCCGAACAGGCCGCGGGCATTGCGTCGGTGAACGATGCCGTGGCCGACATCGAGCGCTCCACGCAGGAAACTGCCGCCATGGTCGAGCAGACGGCGGCGGCAGCGGCCGCGCTGGAATCGCAGGCGCAGGGATTGCGCCGCGCCGTGGCCAAGTTCCAGATCGCCCAGGGGGCGCAGCCCGCCGGCGTCCAGGCCCTAGCCGGTGAGTTGCGGCAGCATGGCCCCGGCGTAGCGCTCGGCCACCAGCGACAGGTTCCCGTGCTTGACCTTGTGCTTGACATGCGCGGCAGCCGACGCGATGTCCTCCGGGCGGATGCGCTCGCATAGCGAGGGCGTGACGGTCAGGGCGCCCACGCCCAGCGTCACGAAGGGAAAGAAGCGTGGCACGCCGTAGCGGTCCTCGGCTTCGATGCCGCCGTTGCGGCGGCCCTGTTCGTCGTACAGGGCCACCGCCGCCTCGTTGAACTCCGCGATGATGCGCTCGATGCGCGCCATCCAGTCCGCGCTGCGCAGCAGCACGACGAAGTCGTCGCCGCCCACGTGTCCCACGAAATCGCGCTGCGGATCGCAGTGGCGTTTGATGACCTCGGCGGTGAGCATGATCATGTCGTCGCCGCGCCAATAGCCGTAGACGTCATTGAACGGCTTGAAGTTGTTCAGGTCGCCGTAGCAGATGGTGAAGTCGGCGGCGTCTTCCAGCAGCGTGGCGATGTGCCGGCTGATGGGAATGTTGCCCGGCAGCGAGGTGAGCGGATTGGCGTAGCGTGCGGCCTCGATGCGCATTTCGGTCACCGAGCGCACCAGCGTCTCGCCCGTGGCCAGGCCGTCGTAGCGGCCCTCGCGGGTGATGATCAGCCCGTCCATCAGGTAGCGCTGGTCTTCGGAGATCAGCACATGGCTCAACTGGTCGATGGACACGTTCACGTCCACCAGCACGGGCTCGGCATTCATGAAGGTCGAGCAGGCATCGCGCCCGAACAGCTCGCGCGTGTAGCGCTGGGCGTAGTGTTCCGAGAAATCCCGCCGGTTGATGATGCCGACCGGCCGGTTGTCGCCGTCGATCACCGCCACGGCGTGCAGGTTCTTGTGTTCGATGAACAGCCGGTGCACGTCGTCGTTGGTGTGCTTGGTCAGCAGGGCGGCCGGCGCCTCGACCCGCAGGCTGGCCGCGGTACCGCCCGCCGAGCGTTGCGACACCGGGGCCGACGAGCGCGAGCGCAGCGAATCGCGCAGCGGTGGCGTCAGTTCGGTCAACAGCGTCTCGTCGGGCATGCCCAGGAACCAGCCCTGCGCGTAGCGGATGTCCAGCTCGCGCACCACCGCCAGGTCCGCAGCGGTTTCGATGCCTTCGGCAACGACGGAGGTGCCCAGGTGCTGCGCGACCTTCAGAATGGCGCGCACCATGTTCTGCTTGCGCTCGTCGTGGCCGATGCCGTCAAAGAAATAACGGTCGATCTTGACCAGCTCGGGCTGGGTTTCAGCCCAGAGTTGCAGATTGGAATTGCCGACGCCGTAGTCGTCGAGCGCGATGCGCATGCCGGCCTCGCGCAGGCAGGCGAATGCGTCGTGCAATTCGCCCATGCGGTCCGACAGCGGGTCCTGTTCGGTGAGTTCGACGATGATGCTGCCCGGTTCGAGCGCGCAATCCTTGAGCAGCCGGGCCGGCATGTCGTGGCCCCACAGCGTCCAGTAATGGAGCAGGGCCGATCCGGACAGGTTGAGGAACAGCTTGCCGGCGGCGTCGTTCTGTTCAAACCCGCGCGCCCCGGCGCGGAAGCTGGCCAGTTCGAGCTGCGGATGCAGCCCCTGGCGGCGCGCCTCGGCGAACAGGGCATCGGGAAAGTGCAGGGGAGTGTCGGCGGGGCCGCGGATCAGGCTTTCGTGGCCATAGATGCGGCTGTGTGACAGGTCGACCACCGGCTGGAAGCGGGGGCGCAACAATCTTTCGCGCAGGATGCCGGCCAGGCTGGCATGGGCGGGCGCTCCGTGGGCTGGGTTGAGGAGCGCGCGGGACGCGGCCGGCCTTGGCAAAGCGTGAAGTGAGTTCATCGCCGGGGCATTGAGATACGATCAGTGACAAGATGGGTCATATTGACGACAAAATATGTCTGCGTTGTTGCGCCGCGCTGTTGCGTCGCATTGTTGCGCCGAATCGTGACGTGCAATATTCAGTCGCTGTTACAGAAGTGTCAACCGGCATTTGCGGTCCCCGGCGGTACCCGCGCCTGCATCGTGGGATGCGCGCCCGCAGGGGGCCGGGGCCTATACAATCCGCGCTATGACTTCCCCCAAGATTCCCGATACCCTGCGCCGCGTCGTCCTGGCGTCCAACAATGCCGGCAAGCTGCGTGAGTTTTCCGCCTTGTTCGCGCCCCTGGGCATTGAACTGGTTCCGCAAGGCGACCTGGGCGTGCCTGAAGCCGAAGAGCCGCACGTCACGTTCGTCGAAAACGCGCTGGCCAAGGCGCGCCACGCCAGCCGCCTCACCGGGTTGCCGGCGCTGGCCGATGACTCCGGCCTGTGCGTGGCTGCGTTGGACGGGGCGCCCGGCGTCTATTCGGCGCGCTATGCCAAGATGCACGGCGGAGAAAAGTCCGATGCGGCCAACAACGCGCTGCTGGTGCGCAACCTGGCGGACGTAGCCGACCGCAGCGCCTGGTACGTGGCCGTTCTGGCCCTGGTGCGATCCGAAAACGATCCGCGCCCGCTCATCGGCGAAGGCCTGTGGCACGGCGAGATCATCGACGTGCCCGAAGGCGCCAACGGCTTTGGCTACGATCCGCATTTCTACCTGCCCGACATGGCGCTGACCGCCGCGTCGCTGGATCCCGACGAAAAGAACCGGGTCAGCCACCGCGCCCGGGCGCTGCGCGAGCTGCTCAGCAAGCTGAGCCAGGCCTGACCAAGGCGCCCCCGGGGCGCCAGGAATTTTGCATGTCCATCACCATACCCATCCGCAATGACATGGGCGCACCCGCGTCGCGACTGGTCGTGCCCGCGGGCGCCACGCTGACCAGCCTGCCGCCGCTGTCGGTCTACGTCCACGTGCCCTGGTGCGTGCGCAAGTGTCCTTATTGCGACTTCAATTCACACGCCGCGCCGGGCGAAATCCCGGAACGCGCTTATCTGGATGCCCTGCGCAGCGACCTGGAGCAGTCGTTGCCGTCGATCTGGGGCCGCCAGGTGATTTCCGTCTTCATTGGCGGCGGCACGCCCAGCCTGCTGTCCGCCGCCGGGCTGGACGAACTGCTGGCCATGCTTCGGGCCTATTTGAATCTGTGGCCGGACGCCGAGATCACGATGGAGGCCAACCCCGGCACGGCCGAGGCGGACCGCTTCAGGGACTACGCGGCCAGCGGCGTCACGCGCTTTTCGTTGGGCATCCAGAGCTTTGACGACGCGCAGCTCAAGAAGCTGGGCCGCATCCACGACGCCGCCCAGGCCCGCGCCGCGATCGACATGGCCCAGCGCGCCGCGCCGCGGGTCAACCTGGACATGATGTTCGCCTTGCCCGGCCAGACGCTGGACGCCTGTAGGACCGATCTGCGGCAGGCCATTGCCTTCGGCACCGAGCATCTGTCGCTGTATCACCTGACCATGGAGCCCAATACGGTCTTCGCGAAGTTCCCGCCCGAAGACCTGCCCGACGACGACACCAGCGCCGCCATGCAGGACGCGGTGGAAGCGGAGCTGGCCGCGGCGGGGCTGGCGCGCTATGAGGTGTCGGCTTACGCCAAGCCGGGCGCCCGTTGCCGGCACAACATGAATTACTGGGAATTCGGCGACTACCTGGGCATCGGTCCCGGCGCGCACGGCAAGCTGTCGTTTCACGACCGCATCGTGCGCGAGGCCCGGCTGCGCAACCCGGACTCCTGGATGCAGGCGGCCATGGCGCGCGACGGCAGCCATCTGGCCGAAAGCCGCCAGGTCGGGCCGGACGAGCTGCCGTTTGAGTTCATGCTCAATGCGCTGCGCCTGAAAGAGGGCGTGGCGGCCACCGCCTTCCATGAACGCACCGGCTTGTCGCTTGCCGTCATCGCGCACCAATTGGAGGCAGCCTCGAAACGGGGCCTGCTGGACGCCGATCCCACCCGCCTGCGGGCCACGCCCTTGGGCTGGCGATTCCTCAATGACCTGCAGGAAATGTTCCTGTAAGGTGCAAGCACCAGGATGGGGCGATCGTGCCCCATCTTTTGCACCATAACGGTGCTACATTTCCCCAAACCCGCACCGCCTCCCCCCGGGAATACCGGGGGATAAACCTGGCACGCATATTGCTTCCTTCTTTTATGCCAGTCGACGGGCAAAGCCCTCGACCCTTTTATCTAATGGAGATGACATGGCAAGCCCGAAAGACGTCCTGAAACAGATCGCCGATAACGAAGTGAAATTCGTGGATTTCCGCTTTACCGATACGGTTGGCCGTGAGCACCACGTTTCCGTGCCCACCACTGCTATCGATGAAGACAAGCTGGAAAGCGGGCAGGCTTTCGACGGTTCGTCGATCCCGGGCTGGAAGGGCATCGAAGCCTCCGACATGCTCCTCATCCCCGACTGCTCCACCGCGAACATGGATCCGTTCCGCGAAGAGCCGACCCTGATCCTGTCGTGCGACGTGGTCGAACCGTCGGACCTGAAGGGCTATGACCGCGACCCGCGTTCGCTGGCCAAGCGCGCCGAAGCCTACCTGAAGTCCTCCGGCCTGGGCGACACCGCCTACTTCGGTCCGGAACCCGAATTCTTCGTGTTCGACGGCGTGACCTGGAACACCGACATGTCGGGCACGTTCGTCAAGATCAAGTCCGAAGAAGCGCCCTGGTCCACCGGCCTGGAATTCGAAGGCGGCAACACCGGCCATCGTCCGGGCGTGAAGGGCGGCTACTTCCCCGTCCCGCCGGTCGATTCGTTCCAGGACATGCGCTCGGAAATGTGCCTGCTGATGGAACAGATGGGCGTGCCGGTTGAAGTGCACCACCACGAAGTGGCTGCCCCCGGCCAGCTCGAAATCGGCACCAAGTTCAGCACGCTGGTCCAGCGCGCCGACTGGACGCAGATCGTCAAGTACATCGTGCACAACGTGGCCCACGCCTACGGCAAGACCGCCACGTTCATGCCCAAGCCCGTCGTCGGTGACAACGGCTCCGGCATGCACGTCCACCAGTCCATCTGGAAGGACGGCCAGAACCTGTTCGCGGGCAACGGCTACGCCGGCCTGTCCGAATTCGCCCTGTACTACATCGGCGGCATCATCAAGCACGCGCGTGCCCTGAACGCCATCACCAACCCCGGCACGAACTCGTACAAGCGCCTGGTCCCGCACTTCGAAGCGCCCGTCAAGCTGGCCTACTCGGCCCGCAACCGTTCGGCCTCGATCCGCATCCCCTACGTGGGCAACCCGAAGGGCCGTCGTATCGAAACGCGCTTCCCGGATCCCCTGGCCAACCCGTACCTGGCGTTCTCGGCCCTGATGATGGCCGGCCTGGACGGCATCCAGAACAAGATCCACCCGGGCGATCCGGCCGACAAGAACCTGTACGACCTGCCGCCGGAAGAAGACGCGAAGATCCCGACCGTTTGCGCCTCGCTGGAAGAAGCGCTGGAAGCCCTGGACAAGGACCGCGAGTTCCTGACCCGTGGCGGCGTGTTCAGCAACGACATGATCAACGCCTACATCGACCTGAAGATGGCCGATGTGACGCGTCTGCGCATGACGACGCACCCGGTCGAATTCGACATGTACTACAGCCTCTGATGCATTGAGGCCGTGGCTGGGGGGAGCGCGATGATGTAGGCAGAAACCAGGGCCCACACCATGCGCACCACCAGGTCGCCGTCCGACGAACTGCCTGTCCGGCCCGCGCCGGCGGGCAGGACGCCGGCCCGGCGCCCCCGTCGCGGACGCGTTCCGCTTTCCCCTGTCCATTCGGGTACGTTGAAAATGAATGTAGAAGCTCTCGATCTGCTAGCCACGTCAGTTTTCCTGGTCAACGAGCGCGGCCACATCGAATACGCCAACGCAGCCGCCGAGGACCTTTTCGGCCGCTCGCGCAAGCAACTGGGCGGGCAGTCCGCCGCCACCCTGTTCGACAATCCAGAGAATATCCAGTCATCGATCGACCGCGCCGCGGGCGGCCGGTACGCGGACGTGAGGCAATTGGCCTCGCTGCGCCGCGCCGCCGAATCCGTGGAAGTCGCCGTGACGACCGTCGGCCTGACCGGCCAGCGTTGGCCGGTGCTGATCGAGACGCGCGAAATCGAGCAGCGCGTCCTGGCCGATCGCAACCACCGGCTGGTGGACGAGATAGAAGCCCACCGCGAATTGCTGCGCAATCTGGCGCATGAAGTCAAGAATCCCCTGGGCGGCCTGCGCGGCGCCGCGCAGTTGCTGGAAGCCGAGCTGCCCAGCGCGGCCCTGGCCGAATACACCCAGGTCATCATTTCCGAAGCCGACCGCCTGCAGGCGCTGGTGGACCGCCTGAGCGGTCCGCAACGTGTGCCGCTGAACGCGCGGCCGGTGAACATCCATGAAATCTGCGAGCGCGTCTGCGCGCTCATCCAGGCCGAGTTCCGCAACGACGTCACGATCCAGCGGGATTACGACGCCTCGGTGCCCGACCTGAAGGGCGACGCCGCCCGCCTGATGCAGGCTGTGCTCAACGTGGCGCGCAACGCCGCGCAGGAACTGGTGGCGCGCCCGCAAGGCCCGCAGACCGAGCCCGGCGTGGTCACCCTGCGCACGCGCGTCGCGCGCCAGGTCATGCTGGCGCACCGGCAGCACCGCCTGGCGCTGGTGCTGTCCATCATCGACAACGGTCCGGGCGTGCCGGACCACATTCGCGACCGCATTTTCCATCCGCTGGTCACGGCCAGGGCAGGTGGTACCGGCCTGGGCCTGAGCCTGGCGCAGGATTTCGTGCAGCAGCACGGCGGCATCATCGAATTTGAATCCCGACCGGGGCGCACCGAGTTTCGCCTGGTCCTCCCGATGGAGCCCGCAAACTGATGAAACCCGTATGGATCGTCGACGACGACCAGGCCATCCGCTGGGTCCTCGAAAAGGCCCTGGCCCGCGCTGGCGTCCCCACCCGCAGTTTTTCCCAGTCGGCCGACGTGCTGGAAGCGCTTTCGCGCGAAACGCCCGTCGCGCTGGTGTCCGATATCCGCATGCCTGGCGGCAACGGCCTTGAGCTGTTGCGCCAACTGAAGGAGCGCCATCCGGGCCTGCCGGTCATCGTGATGACCGCCTTTGCCGACCTGGACAGCACCGTTTCCGCCTTCCAGGGCGGCGCGTTCGACTACCTGGCCAAGCCCTTCGACGTGAACGAAGCCGTCGCGCTGATCCAGCGCGCCATGCAGGAGTCCGCGCAGCCGGAAGCCCCCGAAGGGCAGGGCGAGGCAGGGCAAAACAACGAGCGCTGGATGATGACGCAGTCGTCATCCACCGCGATGCAGGAAGTCTTCCGCGCCATCGGGCGCCTGGCGCAATCCAAGGTCACCGTGCTGATCACCGGCGAGTCCGGCACCGGCAAGGAACTGGTCGCCCGGGCGCTGCACGGCCACGGCGTGCGCGCCAACGGACCGTTCGTGGCGCTGAACGCCGCGGCCATCCCGCGCGACCTGCTGGAGGCTGAACTCTTCGGCCATGAACGCGGCGCGTTCACCGGCGCCAACAACCTGCGCCGCGGCCGCTTCGAAGAGGCGCATGGCGGCACCTTGTTCCTGGACGAAATCGGCGACATGCCGATCGAGTTGCAGACGCGCCTGTTGCGCGTGCTGGCCGAGGGCAGCTTTTACCGCGTCGGCGGCGCGCAGCCCGTGCGCGTGGACGTGCGCATCGTGGCGGCCACCCACCAGCCGCTGGAACAGCGGGTCGAGCAGGGCCTGTTCCGCGAAGACCTTTTCCATCGCCTGAATGTGATCCGGCTGCGCCTGCCGCCGCTGCGCGAGCGGGTCGAGGATATCCCGGCGTTGGCGCAGCATTTCCTGACGGCCAGCGCGCGCACGCTGGGCGTGCCGGTCAAGCGCCTCACGCCCGAGGCGCTGGCCGTGCTGACCAAGTTCGACTTTCCGGGCAACGTGCGCCAGCTCGAGAACTTCTGCCACTGGCTGACGGTGATGGCGCCCGGCCAGACGGTGGACCGCATCGACCTGCCGCCCGAGATCCGGGCGATGGAACACCAGCCGCCCGCGGGCGCCGCGCCGCTGCGGCCTGCCGTGCCGACGGCAGGGGTGGGCACGGTCGTTCCGGCGGGGGCTCCGGCCGCCGCCAGCGCTGACGATGGCGCGCCCCGCAACTGGCAGGACTCCTTGTTGCGCGATGCGCAGTACCGGCTGGAACGCGGCGAGCCCGCGGTGATGGCCACGCTGACGCGCCAATTCGAGAAGATCCTGCTGCAAAGCGCGCTGGACGCCAGCCGCGGCCGGCGCGTGGAAGCCGCGTCGCGCCTGGGCATCGGCCGCAATACCATCACGCGCAAGCTGCGCGAGTTGGGGATCGAGGACGAGTAACCGTCCCGGCGCCGGGCTCGCGGGCCCGCGCCGTGCATTCCCGCCCGCCTGCCTGCCTACAGACCCAGCAAGCTCTCGCACAGGCGCGGCGATTTCAGCTTCTGCAGCCACCACTTCATCGCTTCGCCCGGCGGCTCCGCCCGCCAGGCGTACGCGACGTGTTCCGTCAGGGACATGCCTTCATCCGTTTCGCACACCACGAGCAGTCCCTGCGCCAGGTAAGGCGCCGCCAGCGTCAGCGGCAGGTAGCCGCAGCCCAGGCCGCGCACCTGCGCCTCGATCTTGGCCTGCATCGACGGCATCACCAGCGTCGGTTGTTCCGACAGGATGCCCCGCGACTGCACCGGCAGGTTGCGCGAGGTATCGGCGATCACCACGGCGCAATAGCGCGTGATGTCGGCGCGACTGAGCGGCTGGGGCAGCGACGCCAGCGGATGGTTCGCCGCCACGCAGAAGCCGAACTGCATCACGCCGATCGCCTGCGTGCGATACGGCCCGGTGGGTTCGCCCGCCGCGCCCGCGCCGATGACGAGGTCGGCGCGGCCCGACGTCAGCGCATCCCAGTTTCCGCTCAGCACTTCGGTGGAAAAGCGCAGCGTCGTGGCGCTGCCCACCGCATGGAATTCGTCAATGAGGTCATAGATGGGCCGCCACGGCAGCACCGCGCTGACGGCGATGCGCAACTGCACTTCCCAGCCCGTGGCGATGCGCTTGACGCGGCTGGCCAGCTCGTCCAGCGACTGCAGCAGGTGCCGTCCGTCCTTGAGCAGCGCCTCGCCCGCCGGCGTCAGCAGCGCCCGGTGTCCCGAGCGGTCGAACAGCAGCACGTCCAGGCCGTCCTCCAGCTTGCGGATGGAATAGGTGACGGCGGAGGGCACCTTGCCCAGTTCGCGCGCCGCCTTGGCGAAGCTGCCGTGGCGCGCGATGGCGTCGACCAGGATGAGGAGTTCGGGCGTAATCGGTTGCATGGAAATCGCGTCGGAAATTGGCATTCAAATAATTTGAACGAAGTCATCAAAATATAGCGCCAAACGCAGCCCGGAGCACGCGCAGAATATCACTCATGCCGGGGTTGCAGCCAAACGGAACGGCAAAGAGCCAGACGAGATGCAGCCCTAATCATTCATATTATTGAAACAGGAGTTCAACATGCTTACGATCCGCCGCGCTGCCGAACGGGGTCACGCCAACCATGGATGGCTCGATTCGTTCCACACTTTCTCGTTTGCCAACTACTACGACCCGGCTCACATGGGCTTCGGCGCGCTGCGCGTGATCAACGATGACCGCATCGCGGCGGGACGCGGCTTCGGGACCCACGGCCACCGGGACATGGAGATCATCACCTACGTGCTCGACGGCGCCATCGCCCACAAGGACAGCATGGGCAGCGGCTCCACCATCCGCCCGGGCAACGTCCAGCGCATGAGCGCCGGCCGCGGCGTCATGCACTCCGAGTTCAACCCGCTGCCGGACGCCGAAACGCACATGCTGCAGATCTGGATCGAGCCGGACGTGACCGGGATTGCGCCCGAGTACGAAGAGCGCGCGTTCAGCGACGCGCAAAAGCGCGGCCGGCTGCAAGCCCTGGTGACGGGCGACGGCGCCGACGGGTCGATGAAGATCCATCAGGATGCCCGGCTGTATGCGGGCCTGTTCGACGGTGACGAGTCGGCCGCGCTGACGCTGGCTGCCGGGCGCCGCGCCTGGGTCCATGTGGCCCGCGGCAGCCTGACCGTCAACGGCGTCGAGTTGGCCGCCGGCGACGCCGTGGCCATCACCGGCGACAGCAGCGTCGAGCTGTCGGGCGGCAAGAACGCCGAAGTGCTGGTGTTCGACCTGGCCTGAGGCCAAACGCCGGGCGGATGTCGTAATCCGCCCGGTTTCACCCTGTATCGGCCGCGAGGCCATTAAGATGGCCCCAGGCCAATTCATGCGGAGCATTGCACCATGTCGACCTTGTCCCAAGCCGGCGAAAGCCAGATCGAAACCATCGTGGTGCCGCGCACCAGCGACCTGGGCGGGTTTTCCGTCCGCCGCGCCATCCCGTCCGCGCAGCGCCGCAGCGTCGGCCCGTTCGTCTTCCTGGACCACATGGGTCCGGCCGATTTCGACGTCGGCAGCGGCATCGACGTGCGGCCGCACCCGCACATCGGCCTGTCCACCGTCACCTATCTGTACGAAGGCTCCATGGTGCACCGCGATGGCGCGGGCCATACCCAGACCATCCTGCCCGGCGAGGTGAACTGGATGACCGCGGGCCGCGGGATCGTGCACTCCGAGCGTTCCTCCCCGGAGAGCCGTCTTGCGCCGCAGCGGCTCTGTGGCCTGCAGATCTGGGTCGGCCTGCCCAAGGCCCATGAAGAAACGGACCCCGGTTTCACCCACTACGGTCTGGACGCGCAGCCTGTCGTCGAAGGCGAGGGCGTGCGCGCCCAGGTCGTGGCGGGCTCGCTGTTCGGACAGACCTCGTCGGTCAAGACCCTGTCGCCCCTGTTCTATGGCGACCTGCAACTGCAGGCCGGGGCCACCACCGTGCTGCCGGCCGAACATGAAGAGCGTGCCGCGTATCTGGCGCAAGGCACCGTCGAGATCGAGGGCCAGGTCTACGAAAGCGGCCGCCTCGTGGTGTTTGCGCCGGGCAAGCCCGTGCAGATCCGCGCGAAGACCGCTGCGCGCTTTGCCGTGCTGGGCGGCGAACCGCTGGATGGGCCGCGCTTCGTGTGGTGGAACTTCGTTTCCAGCAGCAAGGACCGCATCGAGCAGGCCAAGCAGGACTGGCAGCGCACGCGCTTTGACCAGGTCGTGCCGGGCGACGAGACCGAATACATCCCGCTGCCGGAACCGCGCGTCTGACGGACATGACACTCGCTCCGGTGATGGTGTAACTTTTAATGTGTTTTTTTGAGGGTTACACTGTCCTCGGAGGTCACCATGAACGCCGCGCACGCACCCGAAGTCCACGCACCCGAAGTCCAGGCATCCGAAGCCCACGCACCCGAATTCAGGCAACTGGGCGACCATGTCGCCCTGGACATGATCAATACCGTCGAACAAGGCGGCGCCGGTCCGCTGGACCGCTGGCAATCCGACGCGGACGTGTCGGCGTGGCTTGCGCTGTCCGGCCTGGCCGCGGGGCAGGGGGCCGCGCCCGCCGGCCTGCTGGAAAGCGCCCGCAGCCTGCGCGAGACGGTTCGCGAACTGGTGGTGCAACGCAAATCGGGCGCGCCGCTCGCGCTTTCTGAACTCAACCGCGCGCTGGCGGCCGGGGGAAGCCACCTGGAATTGTCCGAGACCCCAGGCGCAGGCCTGTCGCTGGCGCGCCGTTACCCGACCAAGACCCCGGCCCAATGGTTGCTGCCCGTCGCCGAGGCGGCCGCCGACCTGCTGGTTAACGGCGAATTCGGGCTGGTGCGCAAATGCGAAAGCGAGGCGTGCTCGCTCTGGTTCTACGACCGCACGCGTTCGCACAAGCGGCGCTGGTGCAGCATGGCGTTGTGCGGCAACCGGCACAAGGTCGCGGCATTCCGGCAGCGCGAGGCGGCCGACGCGAACGCCAAGCCTCGCTGATCGGTAGGGGTAGATACGAAACCCGGCACGCGTGCCGGGTTTTTTCATGCGCGGGGCCAATGCCAGGGGAATCGGCAAGTTGGCGATTTAGTAACCGTTAAAACTGCTATTGACAGGTTACGCAGGGCGCGTAGACTGTGTTCTGACGCGTCGACACAGTCCGATTTTCCCTATCCCCATCCCGGAGCCCGATATGACCGCCCAAGCCACCCCCACCGTTCACTACCGCCACGCCCACGCCGATGGCCTGCGATTCTTCTACCGCGAAGCCGGCGACCCGCAAGCGCCCGTACTCCTGCTGCTGCACGGATTTCCCAGCTCGTCGCACCAGTTCCGCAATGTGATCCCCCAACTGGCCAGCCGCTTTCGCGTCATCGCGCCCGACCTGCCGGGCTTCGGTTTCACCGATGTGCCAGCCGAACGCCAGTACCGCTACACGTTCGACAACCTGGCCAAGTCGCTGGAAGCCTTTGTCGACGAACTCGGCCTGACCCGGTACGCCATGTACTTTTTCGATTACGGCGCGCCGACCGGCCTGCGCCTGGCGCTCGCGCACCCCGAGCGGGTGACGGGGCTGGTGTCCCAGAACGGCAACGCCTATCTCGATGGCCTGGGCGATGCCTGGGCGCCGATCCGCGCCTATTGGGAGGACCCGTCGCCCGAAAATCGCCAGACCATCCACGACGCCATCCTGCATCTGGAAGGCACAAAGTGGCAGTACGTGCACGGCGTGGCCGACCCCGACAGCGTCGCCCCGGAGGGCTACACCCTGGACGCGGCTTTGCTGGAACGTCCCGGCAACAAGGACATCCAGCTCGATCTCTTCCTGGACTATGCGAACAATCTGAAGCGGTATCCGGCGTTCCAGGCGTTCTTCCGCCAATCGCGCCTGCCGACGCTGGCGATCTGGGGCCGCAACGATCCGTTCTTCATCCCGCCTGGCGCCGAGGCGTACCGCCGCGACAATCCGGATGCCGTCGTCGAACTGCTGGACACGGGTCACTTCGCGCTGGAAACTCACGGCCAGTACATCGGCCAGCGCATCATCGACGTGCTGCTGGGGTGACCCGCAGGGAACGCTGCCCGCCTATTTGCAGGAGCCCGCATGACCCGCCACTTCGACGACCTGCAATTGGGCAGCATCGAGATGTTCTGCCTGGCCGCGGAACTGAGCAGCTTCACCGCGGCGGCGAATGCCGCTGGGGTTACGCCCGCGGCCGTCAGCCGCAGCGTGTCGCGGCTGGAGGCGCGGCTGGGCATACGGCTCTTCGTGCGCAGCACCCGGCATATCCGCCTGAGCGACGAAGGGCTGGCGTATTTCGAGCAGGTGCGTCCCGCGATCGCGCAACTGGTCGACGCGGAGCGCCAGGTGGGCGGGCAGGGCGCGGCCGGGCGGTTGCGCATCAGCCTGCCCACGCCGTATGCGCATTACCGCGTCCTGCCGCTGCTGCCGGCGTTTCGCGACCAGTATCCCAACGTCGACGTCCACGTCCACATCAGCAACCGCAATGTCGATTTCGCCGACGACGGCTATGACCTGTCGGTGCGCGGCCGTGCGCCCGACGACTCCACGCTCATCGCGCGCAAGCTGGAAGACGCGGAGCTGGTGGTCGTCGGCGCGCCCGACTACCTGCGCAGGCGCGGCACGCCCCAGTCGCTGGACGACCTGGGCGCGCACGACTGCATCCAGTTCGACCGGCCCAGCAGCGGGCGCCGCCTACCGTGGACGTTTCAACGCGACGGCGAATCCGCCGACATCCTGACCGAAGGCCCCTACGGCACCGCCGAGGACGTACTGGGCGGCGTGTCGCTGGCCCGGGCGGGGGCAGGGCTGTTCCAGACGTACCGTTTCGTGGTCGAGGAAGACCTGCGCGCAAACCGACTGACCGAGGTGCTGCAGCGCCATGGCGGCAGCACCCGGCCTTTCGTGTTGCTGTACCCGCACGCCCGGCATGTGTCGCGCCGGGTGCGGGCGTTCGTCGACTTCCTGGTCGACAGGCTGGGGCGCTGAGCGCGCTCAGGCGCGCGTCAATTGCGCGATCACCACCAGGATGACCGACGCATTGGCAGGCTGCTGCGAAACCGAATTGGCGGTACGCGCATGGCCTGCCTTGTCGCCCAGGACACGCGCAAAGAGCCCGGACGCGCCGTCGAGCACCGCGGGCTGGTCGAAAAACCCCGGCGCGCTGGCGACGTAGCCCTCCACCCGGACGATGTGGTCGAGCCGGTCGAAACTGCCGGCGTGCTGGCGTATCTGCGCCAGCACATTCAGCGCCGCCAGTTCCGCGGCTTGCCGGCCCTGGTCGACGGTCAGGGCCGCGCCGACTTGCCCCTGCCACACGACACGGCCGTCGCGCAGCGGCAATTGCCCCGAGATGAACAGCAGATCGCCCGCCTGGCTGGCGGCGGTGTATTGGCCCAGCGGCTGGGGCGCGGGAGGAAGGCTGAGGCCGAGTTCGGCCAATCTGGCTTCAATGGACATGGCGGTATCCCGGTGCGCGGAACGCCGGAAAGGCGTTCCGCTGTAGTGGGTCGTGATGGGTTCGTGATGGGTTCGTTGTTTACCAGTGGCCGGCCGCGGCGCCGCCGTCCACGGGCAGGATGGCGCCCGTGGTGTAGGCCGAATCCGTCAGGTATAAGACCGCCCCGACGATGTCGTCCACCTTGCCCATGCGGCCCGCGGGCTGCAGCGAGTTCAGGAAGCCGAACGTGGCGGGATCGTGCATCGGCGTCTCGATGATGCCGGGCGCCACCGCATTGACGCGGATATTCCGGTCCGACAGTTCGATTGCCAGCGCCCGCGTCGCGTGATTCAGGCCGCCCTTGATCAGCACGGGCAGCAACGCCGGCACGCGCATGCTGGGCTGCAGCGCAATGCTGGCCGTGATGTTCACGATGTGGCCGTCGCGGTTTTCGGCCATGTGGCCCGCCGCCTGTTGGGTGATATGGAAAAAGCCCTTCAGGTTGGTGTCGATGATGCGGTCCAGGTCGTCGTCGGTGTACTCGCCCAAGGGCTTGGGGATGAAGATGCCGGCGTTGTTGATCAGCACATCGATCCGGCCAAAGCCCGCGATGGCCTGGCGCACGATCTCGCGGGCCGTGCCGGCGAGCGCGATGTCGCCGGCGACGGGAAGAAAGCTGGCGGGATTGCCCAGGCGGTCGGCCGCCGCGGCGAGCCCTTCCTGGCTGCGGGCGTTGCCCACCACGTTGTCGCCTCGGCGCAGATAGGCCTGCGCCAGGGCGAATCCGATCCCGCTGGACGCGCCCGTGATCACTACGGTCTTGTTGGACATTTCAATACTCCGGTTCTGGCATGTGAAGGGTGCCTGCGCGCTCAGACAGTGAGACGAACTATAGGAGCGCGCGCGCCGGCGATAAACGCCCGCGCCGGAACATGAATTGATACCTGGCGGAACAAGCGGCGCTCGCCGCTGTGCGAACGGGCCGTCCGGCGATAAGATGCGCTACCCGTGCATAACGACAAACGGGACGGAGACAACATGCATCGCCACACCAAGAATGCGCTGCGCGGCCTGGCCGCGCTGGCGTTGAGCCAGATCGCGCCGGCGCACGCCGCGGGCTACCCGGCCAAGCCCATTACCTTCATCGTGCCGTACACCGCCGGCGGGACGACCGATCTGGTCGCGCGCACTGCGGGCCAGAAAGTGGCCGAGAAGCTCGGACAGCCCGTGATCGTCGAGAACCGTCCCGGCGCGGGCGGCAATATCGGCATGGACGCGGTGGCCAAGGCGGCCCCGGACGGCTACGTGATCGGCTTTGGCGCCATCTCCACGAACGCGCTGAATCCTTTCGTATATCCGAAGATGCCCTTCGACCCGACCCGGGATTTCACCGGCATCAGCATGCTGGGGGCGTCGTCCGTGGTCCTGGAGGTCGGGCCGTCGGTCAAGGTGGACAGCGTCAAGGACCTGATCGCCTACGCCAAGACGCATCCGGGCACCGCCTACGGCACGCCGGGCACGGGCACCTCGATGCACCTCGCAGGCGTGATGTTCGACCAACAGACCGGGGCCGGCATGCAGCACGTGCCCTACAAGGGCAGCGCGCAGGCGCTCAATGACCTGCTGGGCGGGCACCTGCCGGTGATGTTCGACAACCTGCCCGCATCGCTGCCGCACATCCAGGCAGGCAAGGTCCGCGCGTTGGCCGTCACCGGCAGCAAGCGTGCGCCGGCGCTGCCGGACGTGCCGACGCTGGCCGAGCTGGGCTATTCGGGCGCCGTGGTGGATCCGTGGTTCGCGGTCTACGGGCCGGCCGGCATGTCGCCCGAGGTCACCCGCGCCCTGAGCGACGCCTTTCAGGCGGCGCTCGCCATGCCGGACGTGAAGGACAAGCTGGAAAAGGCCGGGTTCATGCCCTACGGCTCCACGCCGCAGGAAGTCGAGCGCCTGACGCAAAGCCAGCACGAGGCCTTCAAGGCCTTGTCGCAAAAGGTCAAGCTGTCGGCGGACTGATGGGCGGGCGGGACCCCGGCCGCTCAACGGCCGAGGGTCCCGCCCGTGGCGGGGCTAGCGGCCGCGCGCCAGCGCCTGTTCCCGCTGCTCTTCCAGCGCCTCGCGACGGATGAAGTCGCGCACGAAGGCGTCGGCAGGATGATGGTGCAGGTTATAGGGCGTGTCCCATTGCGCGATGCGGCCCTTGGCCATGATGCCGATGCGGTCGGCGATGGCGAAGGCCTCGGCCTGGTTGTGCGTCACCAGGATCGCGGTGTGGCCGGTCGTCTTCAGGATTTCGCGCACCTCGAAGGCCAGGCGCTCGCGCGTGTCCACGTCCAGGTTGGAAAACGGTTCGTCCAGCAGCAGCAGGTCGGGCGAGGGCGCCAGCGCACGGGCCAGCGCCACGCGCTGCTGCTGGCCGCCGGAGATCTCGTGCGGATAGCTGTTCGCGGCATGCGCCAGGCCCACCAGCTCCAGCATTTCCTCGACGCGGCGCGCGCGCTCGGGACGCGGCAGCTTGCGCAGTCCGAACGCCACGTTCTGCGCGACGGTGAGGTGCGGGAACAAGGCATAGTCCTGGAACATCATGCCCACGCGGCGCAGCTCCGGCGCGACCTGTTCGGTGGGCGAAGAGATGACGACGCCGTCCAGCAGGATGCGGCCCGCGCGCACCGGCTCGAAGCCGGCGATCGCGCGCAGCACCGTGGTCTTGCCGCAGCCCGATTCGCCCAGCAGGCAGCCGATGTGGCCGGCGGGCAGGCCGAGCGACAGGTCCTGGACGATCGGCTTCAGGCCGGCAGGCGTGTCGTAGGCCAGGGAGATGTGGTCGATTTCAAGCAGATCGGGCACGATGATCAATGTCCCATTTTCAGATTGGTGCGCGCCAGCAGGATGACCGGCAACAGACCGGCCAGCACGATGGCCAGGGCCGCCACGGCGCCTTCCTCATACGTGCCGCGCGCGGCTTCCGCGTAGAGCCAGGTGGCGAGCGTGTCGAAGTTCATGGGGCGCAGCAGCAGGGTCGCGGGCAGTTCCTTCATGGCATCGACGAACACCAGCAGCGCGCTGGCGGCCAGCGCGGGGCGCAGCAGCGGCAAGTGGACGCGGCGCAACGTGCCAGCGGAGGTCTCGCCCAGCAGGCGGGAAGCCTGCTCCAGCGAAGGCGGAATGCGCGCCAGCCCCGCTTCGAGCGCGCCGGTTGAAATGGCCAGGAAGCGGATCGCATACGCGCACACAAGCGCGCCCATGGAACCCATCAGGAACAGCCCGGTGCCGCCGAAGAGGCGCGCGACCGCGGTGTCGATCCACACGAACGGCGTCAACAGGCCAATGGCCAGGACGGTGCCGGGCACGGCGTAGCCCAGGCTGGCGATGCGCGCGCAGGCGCGCCCCGGATTGAAGCTGGCGCTTTCGCGCAGGCTGCGGCCGGCCCAGGCGACGATCAGGCCGCACAGCAAGGTCACGACCGTGGCGCTGGAGGCGACGATCACGGTGTTGCTCAGGCCGCGGATCAACTGGTCGGACACGCCGCCCACCAGGTGCAGGCGCTTGTAGGTTTCCACCACGAGATACAGCGCGGGCGCGGCGAACCCCAGCAGCACCGGAATCCAGCCCAGCACGACCGCGACCGCGGCGGACGCGCCGTGCAGCCGGCGCGGCTGCATCGGCCGCATGCGCTGCGTGTTGGCATAGCGCTGCCGCTTGCGGCCATGGCGTTCCAGCAGGATCAGTCCGATGACGATGGCCAGCATGGTCAGCGCGATCTGCGCCGCGCCCGCCAGGTCGGATCGCGTGACCCAGGTGGTGTAGACGGAGACGGTCAGCGTCTGCACGCCCAGGAACTCGGACGCGCCGATGTCGTTCAGCGTCTCCAGCAGCGCAAGGCTCACGCCGACCACGATGGCCGGCCGCGCCAGGGGCAGGGCGACGCGGCAGAACACCGCGACGCGGCCCGCGCCCAGCGTGCGCGCCGCTTCGAGCAGACTGGCCGCCTGCGTCATGAACATGACGCGGGTGCTCAGGTAGACATAGGGATACAGCACGAAGCCCAGCACGAAGATCGCGCCGTAGATCGAGCGCAGGTCGGGCAGGCGGAACTGGCGGGGGCTGTCGTAGCCCAGCAGCGCGCGGATCGCGGACTGGATGGGGCCGATGGGATGCAGCAGGTCCAGATAGGCGAAGGCGATGATGTAGGTGGGCACCGCCAGCGGCAGCAGCAGGGCCCAGGTGAGGATCCGGCGCGTGGGAAAGTCGTACGCCGTGACCAACCACGCGGCGCCGGTGCCCAGCAGCGTCACCACGATGCCGACGCCGGCAAGCAGCAGGGCGGTGTTCGCGAGGGCTTGGGGCAGCACGTAGCTCGCCAGGTGCTGCCAGTGTTCCAGGCTGCCGCCCAGCGCCCACCAGCCCAGCGTCAATACCGGCGCAAGCACCGCCAGCGCGATCAGGGCCGCGCCGGCCAGCCAGCCGGTTCCGCGTTCAGACCAGCGCAGCCGCAGCGGCCGGGGCAAGGAATCTGTATGCATGCTTCAAAGTCGGTTGCATCAAAGGCAAGGCCTGTTCCCCCGAAAAGCGGGAACAGGCCCTACGCGTGGCCCCGCTGCCGGGGCGCTTGCGTGTCACTGCCGCAGGGTTGCGCCATGCCCGTGGGCATGGCTGCCCGGCAGCTTATCAGTTGTCGAAGCCGACCTTGTCCACAAGTTCGCTGGCTTGCTTGCGGTGCTTTGCGATCTCGGTCAGGGGCAGGGGATCGACCTTCAGTTCGCCGAAGCTTGCGACGACCGGATCCAGCTTCACGCCCTTGCGGACGGGGTATTCATAGTTGGCCTGCGCATACAGGGCCTGCGCCGGCTCGGACACCAGGAAGTCCAGCAGCTTGACCGCGTTGGCCTTGTTGGGCGCATGCGCCGCCACGGCCGCGCCGCTGATGTTCACGTGCGTGCCGCCGCTCTTGGCGTTGGCGAAGGTCGGGCGGATGACCTTGATGGCGTCGCCCCACTTGCGTGCGTCGGTGCCCGGTTCGGCGTTCTTCATGTGGCCGACGTAGTAGGCATTGGCCAGGCCGATGTCGCAGATGCCACCCAGGATGTCGCGCGCCACGTCGCGGTCGCCGCCGGCGGCCTTGCGGGCCAGGTTGGCCTTGACGCCGCGCAGCCATTTCTCGGTGGCTTCGGCGCCGTCGTGCGCGATCATCGAGGCGACCAGCGCGGTGTTGTAGGGATGCTGGCCCGAACGGATGCAGACTTTGCCCTTCCATTTGGGATCGGCCAGGTCTTCGTAGCGGAAGGACTCCAGCTTGAGGTCCTTTTCCACGTACAGCACGCGGTCGCGCAGCGACAGCGCGTACCACTTGCCGTCGGCGCCGCGCAGGTTGGCGGGGATGACCGATTCCAGCGTCTGCGACTTGACGGATTGCGTGACGCCGCCGTCCACGAGGTCGAGCAGGTTGCCGATGTCCACGGTCATCAGCACGTCGGCGGGCGACTTGGCGCCTTCAGCCTTGACGCGCTCCAACAGGCCGTCCTTGACGAAAACGGTGTTGACCTTGATGCCGCTTTCCTTGGTGAAGGCGTCCAGCAGCGGCTGGATCAGCTTGGGTTCCCGGGTGGTGTAGAGGCTGACTTCTTCCGCGGCGTTGGCCGAAACGGTGAAGGCGGCGGCGCCGGCGAGCGCCAGGGCGCGCAGCAGCGAATTCAATTGGGGACGCTTGGTCATGAAGGAACTCCAGCTCAGGCTGAAACGAAAATGGCTTGGCGGAATCGGTTGCCCGTCGCCGTTGCCAAAACGGTCTGCTAACGAAAATGATTATCAAGTGAGAGTGCGACGATAACAGGAAGCAATGCGCCGTTCAACTGTCCGTAAGCCGATGATTCAGGACCTTGATTCCTATCAAGATGGAATAAGGGTATTACGGAATAATGAGAGCAGTTATCATCGAGACCCTGTAGAATAGGGTCAACCCTAATGCCCGCCGCGTCCTTTTCCGCGGCCGGGAAATGACCTCGCGGCGCCAGCCGGGCCATGCCCGTCCACTGTCCGCACTTACTGAATACGACATGGCTGCTTTCAACACTGAGCGCGTACTTAGCGTGCACCACTGGAACGACACCCTGTTCTCCTTCACCACGACGCGTGACGCGGCCTTGCGGTTCCACAATGGCCACTTCGTGATGATCGGCCTCGAAGTCGAAGGCAAGCCGCTGCTGCGGGCCTACAGCATCGCCAGCGCCAACTACGAAGAAAACCTTGAATTCCTCAGCATCAAGGTGCAGAACGGTCCGCTGACCTCGCGGCTGCAGCATCTGAAAGAAGGCGACACCATCCTCGTCAGCCGCAAGCCCGTGGGTACGCTGGTCGTCGACGACCTCAAGCCCGGCAAGCACCTGTTCCTGTTCGGCACCGGCACGGGTCTCGCGCCTTTCATGAGCATCATCAAGGACCCGGACGTCTACGAACGCTTCGACAAGGTCATCCTGGTGCACGGCGTGCGCTGGGTCAGCGAGCTGGCCTACGCCAACTACATCGAAAACGAGCTGCCGAACAACGAGTTCTTCGGCGACGTCGTGCGCGACAAGCTGGTCTATTACCCCACGGTCACGCGCGAGCCCTTCCGCAACCAGGGCCGAATCACCGAACTGCTCGAAAACGGCAAGCTGTGCGCCGATATCGGCATTCCGCAGATCAACCCCGAAACCGATCGCGCCATGATCTGCGGCAGCCCGCATATGCTGGCCGACATCAGCGCCATGCTCGACAGCCGCGGCTTCGTGGTGTCGCCGGGCGTGGGTCAGCCGGGCGATTACGTCGTCGAACGCGCCTTCGTGGACAAATAACTCGCTGCGGCTACGTCGGCCGGACAACGTCCTGACGTCAGTCGCAACGACAGTCGCAAAAAAAGGCCCATCGCAATCGTGATGGGCCTTTTGCCATTTGTTTTTTGCCTTGTGCGCCGATGGCGCACGGCGCGGGGTTCATTCCGGCTGGATGCCGGCCTTCTTGATGATGTCGCCCCACTTCCTGGATTCGGCTTGTTGGAACTTCGCCAGCTCGTCCGGGGTCGACGTGGCGGCCTCGGTGCCGGTCTGGGCGTAGAACTGTTGGGCGGCCTTGCCCTTGGTGGCGTTGACCAGCAATTCGTTCAGGCGCTTGACCACATCGGGCGGCGTGCCGGCCGGCGCATAGGCGGCGAACCAATAGCCCATCTCGTAGCCTGGCACGCCGGCTTCGGCGATGGTGGGTACGTCCGGCGCCAGCGGCGAGCGTGCCTGGCCCGTCACGCCAAGCGCGCGCAGCTTGCCGGACTTGACCTGGGGCAGGCCGGTGGCCGAATCGGTGATCATCATGTCGATCTGCCCGCCCAGCAGGTCCGTGACGGCCAGCGGGTTGCTCTTGTAGGGCACGTGCAGCAACTGCACGTTCGCCATCTGCTGCAGCAGCTCACCCGCGATGCGGCTGCTGGAACTGCCGCTGCCAAAGCTCAGCTTGCCCGGCGACTGCTTGGCCAGGGCCAGGAACTCGCCCACCGTCTTGGCGGACGAACTGGGATTGACCACCATGATCTGGCCGCCCTTGCCCAGCAACGTGAGGGGGGCAAAGTCCTTGACCGGATCGTAGGTCAGCGATTTGTAGAGATGTTCGTTGGCGGCGTGCGTGGTGTTGGTGGTGATCAGCACCGTGTAGCCGTCCGGCGTGGCGCGCGCGCCCGCCGCCGCGCCGATCATGGCGCTGGCGCCGGGCTTGTTCTCGATGACGACGGCCTGGCCGGTCTGGTCCGTGACGCCCTGGCCGACGGCCCGACCGATCTGGTCGGTGGCGCTGCCCGCCGCGAACGGCACGATGAAGGTGATGGGCTTGGCGGGGAATTGCGCCATGGCCGAAAGGGGCAGGGCGGCGGCCAGCAGCAGGGCCAGCCGGCCCTTGGTAGCAATGCGCATGTGTGTCTCCTGTGGTGTTTTCTTATCGGAACTGCAGTCAGGCGGCCGCGGGGCGGTCGCCGGGTATGTCTGGCAGCCGGCTCGCCAGCTCGGGGCTGACCTCCACCGTCATGTCCAGCAATCTGAAAGACAGGCTCTTGCCGTGCGTGTCGAGGTTCAAGGCATCGTTGACGCCGCCGTCCAGGACGCCCTCCAGCACGAAATTCATGGCGTTCAGCATCGGCAGGGCGTAGCGGGTGACCCGCTTCGGATGGCGATAGGCAAACCATTGCGCCACGCGCGATTCGGTCACCTGCTCGGCCAGCACGTCATAGCATTCGGCGTCCCAGGCGATCAGGCTCAGGTTCGAAATGTCGCCCTTGTCGCCGGAGCGGCCATGGGCCAACCGGTACAACGGCACAGCGAGCAAAGTCTGGGTCATGGCGCGATTTCCTCCAGGAAATTCCAGCCGCTCCGGACGGCCTCGCGGGGAATGGTGCAGGACATCATGTTCAGACGCGGGCGCAAGGCGGTGCGCACGCCGCCGCCGCCGGCCGGACCGCAGGTATAGAGCGCGGTCACCTCGCGCAGCACGCGCTCGGCCTGGGCGCGGTCGGCGTTTTCCGTCGCCAGGCGTAGCCGCACGTCGCGGGCGTGGCTGTCGGGCGTTGCGCGCCGCATCGCGCCCGCGTCGTCGCCCAGGATGCTGATGGCGCCGATCAGGTCGGCGCGCAACTTGTAATCGGCGCCCAGGCGCTTTTGCACGATGTCGGCGGCGAGCCGGGCGCGGGCCTCGGCCTGCACGCCCGCGTACGAGATCTCGGCCTCGGCCAGCCACCCCCCGCGATAGCAGACGTTGACCTTCAATTCGTCGGGCCGCGCATGGCCCGTGATGCCGTGGACCGCGACGCGGTTGCCGCCCAGCTCGACCACGCGCGCCTGGCTCAGGTCGGCGACCACGTCCGGCGTCAGATAGCGCGCGGGATCATGGACTTCGTACAGCAGTTGTTCCTTGACGGTGCGCGCGTCGACAGCGCCGCCCGTGCCCTCGGCCTTGCCGATCACGAACTCGCCATCGGCCTGGATCTCGGCGATCGGAAAGCCCGCGGCGTGCACGTCCGGCACCTCCTTGAGCCCCGGCACGCAGAAATAGCCCCCGGTGACCTGCAAGCCGCATTCGAGCATGTGGCCCGCCATGGTGGCGCGCCCCAGCCGCGGCCAGTCGGCGGGATCCCAGCCGAAATGGGCCAGCGCCGGTCCCAGGGTCAGCGACGGGTCGGCCACGCGCCCCGCCACCACGATCTGCGCGCCGGCGGACAAGGCCTGCGCAATTTCCGCGGCGCCCAGATAGGCAGTGGCGCTCACGATGTCCAGGCCGTCCAGCGCGGCGCCCAGGCGCTCTTTGAGTAGGGCGCGATGTTCGGGCCCATTGAGCGCGTCGCCATGCACGACCGCGATGCGCGGGACGGGCAGGCCCTGTTCGCGCGCCAGTTCGGCGATGCGTCTTGCGGCGGCGGGCGGATTGGCCGCGCCGAAATTGCTGACGATGTTGATGCCATGGCGCAGGCAATCGGCCAATATCGGGCCGACCAGCTCGTCCAGCAGCGGCTCATAGCCGCGGTTGGGATCGTCATTGCGCGCCAGTTGCGCCAGCGCCAGCGTCCGCTCGGCCAGCGTCTCAAAAATCAGGGTGCCGCCGCCGCGGGCGGCAAGGGTGCGGACCACGGCAGCGGCGCCGTCGCTGCGGTCGCCGGAGAATCCGGAGGCGCAGCCTATGAGCAGGGGAGGTTGAGACATGAGCGGGTCCAGACGCGTTCAGGGTTGGAACGACTATAGGCAAGCCGCGATCATCCGTAAAATAGAAAAATCGGATCGATTAATCCAAGAAAGCCATGAATCTATCCTCTCGCCAATTGCGTGCCTTCGTGGCGCTTGCCGATGAAAAGCACTTCACCCGCGCCGCGCAGCGCTGCCACCTGACCCAACCGGCGTTCAGCGCGCTGATCCGATCGCTCGAAGACAGCGCCGGCCTGCGGCTTTTCGACCGCAGCACGCGCCACGTCGAACTGACCGCCGAAGGACGGGTGCTGGACGCTTCGGCGCGCCGCCTGCTGGCGGACATGGACCTGGCCATGGGCGACCTGCGCGACCTGGCCGACCGCCGCCGGGGCAGGGTGACACTGGCCGCGCTGCCCTCGCTGGCCGCCGGCTGGCTGCCGACCCTGCTGGCGCGCTTCAAGCAGGCGCATCCGGGCATCGTGCTGGACCTGCGCGACGCCTTGCTCGATCCCTGCCTGGACATGGTGCAAAACGGGGTGGTCGACTTTGCCGTGGCCTCGCGCCGTCCTGATATGACGGACCTGGACAGCGAATTCCTGCACGCCGACCGCTATTTCCTGGTCTGCCGCGCGGACCATCCCCTGGCGCAACAACCGCGGGTGCGGCTGCGCGACGTCCTGCGCCATCCCCTGATCCAGCTTGCGCGCGGCAGCAGTGTGCGCAAACATCTGGACGAAGCGCTGGGCGCCGAGGCCCCGCTGCCGGTCTTCGAGGTGGAACACCTGGCCACGGTCACCGGATTGGTGCGCGCCGGCCTGGGCGTATCGGTCGTGCCCGCCATGACGCTGTTCCATTTCCGCAGCGAGGACCTGCGCGTCGTGCCGCTGGCGGGCCGCGCGCTGACCCGGCCCCTGTACCTCGTGCGGCGCAAGGGCCGCAGCCTGTCCGTGGCGGCGCAGGCGCTCGCCGACCTGCTGATTGCGCACCGGGGGGACATCGGCGGCGCGGGCCATCGGCCCGTGGCGCACGACCCGTCCTAACCCATCTATACGGCGAACCGCCACTTTCGCAAACGTCTATTGCTGATTAAACTCCGATAGTTGTAGCTTCTATCCGTCACCAGAAGGATTCCGCCCATGAGCAAGCAAATCATTCATACCGACGCCGCGCCCGCTGCCGTCGGCCCTTACTCGCAAGCGGTTGCCGTCAGCGGCACCAAGACCGTCTATCTCTCGGGCCAGATCGGCCTGGAGCCGGGCACCGGCGACCTGGTATCCGAAAACTTCGACGCCCAGGTGCGTCAGGCTTTCGCCAACATGCAGGAGGTCATCAAGGCAGCAGGCGGTACGCTGGACAACGTGGTCAAGCTCACGCTGTTTTTGACCGACCTGGGCAAGTTCACGGCGGCCAACGCCATCATGGCCGAGATCATCCCTCAGCCGTTCCCGGCGCGCTCCACCATCGGCGTGGCCAGCCTGCCCAAGGGCGCGCAGTTCGAAGTCGAAGCCATCATGGTCCTGTAAGACGCGCCCGGACGTTTCATTCCAGGGGTTCGTTCCTACATGCCGGCCGCAGCAGTGGCCTCCAAACGCACCGGCGCCGACAAGAACGGCGCCGGCAAACCGATGACGGATACGGAGCGCAAGCTTCGTAACCTGGGCCTGGTGCTGCCCGAGGACTTCGTGCTGCACCTGCCGCTGCGCTACGAAGACGAAACACGCGTCATCCCCATCAGCGCGCTGCGGCCCGGCTTTGCCGGCCAGGTCGAAGGCGAAATCACCAAGTCCGAGGTCCTGTACCGGCCCCGGCGCCAGCTCACCGCCACGCTGGTGGACGACAGCGGCGAACTGCAATTGCGCTGGCTGAACTTCTATCCCAGCCAACAAAAGCAAGTCACCGTGGGCAAGCGGCTGCGCGCCCGCGGCGAAGTGCGCGGCGGCCTCTTCGGCCGCGAAATGGTCCATCCGCGGCTGACCAGCGCGGACTCGCCGCTGCCGACCGCGCTGACGCCCGTCTATCCCACCACCGAAGGGCTGCCCCAGCCGACCCTGCGCCGCGCCATCGCGCAGGCGCTGGACCGGGCGGACCTGTCCGACACGCTGCCCGACGAGGCGCGCGCACTCTACGACCTGCCGCCCTTCGAACCCGCGATCCGCGCATTGCACACCCCAGCGCAGGGTGAATCGGAACAGGCCTTGCTCGACCGCGTGCACCCCGCATGGCGCCGGATCAAGTTCGACGAATTGCTCGCGCAGCAGCTTTCGCTGGCGGCCGCGCGCGCGGCGCGCCGCATCAAGGAAGCAGAGGCGCTGCCCGCGCAGACGGGGGGCGGCGGCCTGGTCGCCCGGCTCTACGAGGCCCTGCCGTTCAAGCTGACGGGCGCGCAACAGCGCGTCGTGCAGGAAATTTCCGCGGACCTTGCCAAGCCGTATCCCATGCATCGCCTCCTGCAGGGCGACGTGGGCAGCGGCAAGACCGTGGTAGCGGCCATCGCGGCCGCGCAGGCCATCGCGGGCGGCGCGCAGGTCGCGCTGATGGCGCCCACCGAAATCCTGGCCGAGCAGCACTTTCGCAAACTCGTGTCCTGGCTGCAGCCGCTGGGCGTGAACGTCGCCTGGCTGAGCGGCAGTCTCACCGCCAAGGCGCGGCGCGAAGCCGCCGCCGCGGCCGCCGACGGCAGCGTGCAGCTCGTGGTGGGCACCCAGGCCCTGATCCAGGACCATGTCGAGTTCCATCGGCTTGGCCTGTCCATCGTGGACGAACAGCATCGCTTCGGCGTGGGCCAGCGCCTCGCGCTGACACGCAAAGGCGAGACCGTGCGCGGCCGCATCGTGCCGCACCAGCTCAACATGAGCGCCACCCCCATCCCGCGCACCCTGGCCATGACCTTCTTCGCCGACCTGGACGTCTCCGTGATCGACGAATTGCCGCCCGGACGCAGCCCCGTGGTCACCAAGCTGGTCTCCGACGCGCGCCGCGAAGAAGTCATCGCCCACATCGCCCAGGCCGCGCGCGGCGGGCAGCAGGCCTATTGGGTCTGTCCGCTGGTCGAGGAGAGCGAGGCCCTCGAACTGCAAACCGCCGTCGACACCTACGAAGGCATGCGAACCGACCTGCCGGACCTGCGGATCGGCCTCGTGCATGGCCGCCTGCCGCAGGCCGAGAAGGCCGCGGTCATGCAGGCCTTTCGCGACGGCGACATCGACCTGCTCGTCGCCACCACCGTCATCGAAGTCGGCGTGGACGTCCCGAACGCCTCGCTGATGGTGATCGAACACGCCGAGCGTTTCGGCCTGGCTCAATTGCATCAGTTGCGTGGCCGGGTAGGGCGCGGCACGGCAGAGTCCGTCTGCGTCCTGCTCTACCAGACGCCGCTGTCCCAGGTGGCGCGCGAACGTCTGCGCGCCATGTTCGAAACCTCGGACGGCTTCGAGATCGCGCGGCGCGATCTGGAGCAGCGCGGCCCGGGAGAATTCCTTGGCACGCGCCAGTCGGGCATGGCGCTGCTGCGCTTTGCCGACCTGGAAACGGACGCCGCGATCGCCGAAGACGCGCGCGACGCCGCCGTCTGGCTGCGCGCAGAACATCCCGCCGCCGTCGAGGCGCATCTGGCCCGCTGGATGCGCGGCCGCGAAGACTTTCTGCGGACCTGATCATGCGGCCCGACCACCACCTTGAATCCTCAAGCACCGGCCACGGGGCCGGCGCGTAACCCCGGGGGCGCAGTCCACCATGACTCTCACCGAACTGAAGTACATCGTCGCCGTCGCCCGCGAGCGGCATTTTGGCCGCGCGGCCGAAGCCTGTTTCGTCAGCCAGCCGACGTTGTCGGTCGCCATCCGCAAGCTGGAGGACGAACTGGGCGTGACGCTGTTCGAACGCGGCGGCTCCGAGGTCGGCGTAACGCCCATCGGCCAGCGCATCGTCGCGCAGGCGCAGAAGGTGCTGGAGGAGAGCGCAAGCATCAAGGAAATCGCCAGGCAGGGCCACGACCCGCTGGCCGGCCCGCTGCGCGTCGGCGTCATCCACACCATCGGGCCCTACCTGCTGCCCAAGCTGGTGCCCGTGCAGATCAGCCGCACGCCGCAGATGCCGCTGCTGCTGCAAGAGAACTTCACCGTCCGTCTCGTGGAACTGCTGCGCCAGGGCGAAATCGACTGCGCCATCATGGCCTTGCCGCTGCCCGAAGCCGGCCTGGTCATGCAGCCGCTCTACGACGAACCCTTCGTCGTCGCCGTGCCCAACGACCATGAACTGGCCCAGCGCAAGTCCATCGACGCGCAAGACCTGAAACAGCAGACCATGCTGCTGCTGGGCAGCGGGCATTGCTTCCGCGACCAGGTCCTGGAGGTCTGTCCCGAGCTGTCGCGCTTTTCGGCCGCCAGCGACGGCATCCAGCGCACCTTCGAAGGCTCCTCCCTGGAAACCATCCGCCACATGGTCGCCGCCGGCATCGGCGTCACCGTGCTGCCGGTCACCGCCGTGCCCGAACATCCGCCCGCCAACAGCCTGCTGCGGTACCTGCCTTTCGACGGCCAGGTGCCCGAACGCCGCGTGGTGCTTGCCTGGCGCCGCAGCTTCCCGCGCCTGGCCGCGATCGAGGCGCTGGCGCAGGCCGTCTACGAATGCGAGCTGCCGGGTGTGAAGATGCTGGCTGGCGAAGCCGCGGCCATGCAGGACTGACCACGCGTGACTGCACCCGTATTCGTCAGCGCGATGGTTTTTTGCGCCGCGTCAAACGGTCGCAGGCCATCTTGAGATCGGGCCCGCGACAACGCCCGTTCTGTCGTGTTTGCAGTGGTATTCTTATTCCCGCCTTTTTCCATAGGAGCTAGCAATGGCCAAGTCCACCAAGAAGACCTCGAGCGTTCCGCGCATCAACATCGGTATTTCGGACAAGGACCGCGCCGCGGTCGCAGGCGAACTGTCCAAGCTGCTGGCTGATTCGTACACGCTGTACCTGATGACGCACAACTTCCACTGGAACGTCACCGGCCCCATGTTCAACACGCTGCATCTGATGTTCATGACGCAGTACACCGAAGAATGGAACGCGCTGGACAGCATCGCCGAGCGCATCCGCGCCCTGGGCCACTATGCGCCGGGCACCTACCGCGAATACGCCAAGCTGTCGTCCATCGCCGAGCCGGACTCCGTGCCGGACGCGCTGGAAATGGTGCGCCTGCTGGTCGACGGCAATGAATCGGTCGCCAAGACCGCCCGCGCCGCCTTCGAAAAGGCCGACGCCGCCAACGACCAGCCCACGGCCGACCTGCTCACGCAGCGTCTGGACGTGCATGAAAAGAACGCGTGGATGCTGCGCAGCCTGCTGCAGTAAATTCAATTCGTAGTTCGCTTACAATAGCCGGCCGTCGCACCCGTCAAGGGCGACGACCGGACTTTGTGAACACTGACAATGGCCGCCGAGAGGCGGCCATGTCTATGCGACGTGCCACAGTTAACGCCCCAGACGCCATCTTCTGCCACCATCTCTTGCTCCGCGCATTCGTTGCGTTGGCTCCGCGCGTCGCTGTGCATCCTGTCGCAGCAAGCCAAAGACCTACCCCCCCAAGCCGTTCCATCCTCTAGCGCCCAGTCCCGCCTGTCGCCGCGCGCCTTCGCCCGGTCTCTGACGGACATGCGAGCCGGCACAAGCGCCGCCACGGCCGCGCTGCGCCGTCATCCGTCGCGGCCCCTTCATCCCCAACCAGGCAGGTCATGAGTAGCAGTAGCAGTAGCAGTAGCAGTAGCAGTGAAGTCCGTGAACCTGGTTTCCCGAGTTGTGTGCTGATTACTGGAGCGACTGGCGGCATAGGCGGGGCCTTGGCGTTAGAGTACGCGGCCGGCGGCACCCGGACTCTCATTTTGCAGGGCCGCAACGCTGCGCGCCTGAGCGAGTTGAGTGCAGCCTGCCAAGCCCACGGCGCGCGTGTCGTCACGCAAGAACTCGACGTGCGCGACCACGAGGCGCTGATGACGTGGTTGTCGGCCGCCTGCGAAGCCGACATGCCGGAACTCGTCATCGCCAATGCGGGCGTCAACATCAATACCGGCGAGCAACAACAGGGCGAGGCGTGGCAGGACGTGCACCGCCTGCTCGACGTCAACGTCAAGGCCGTGTTCGCCACCGTGCACGGCGTGTTGCCCTCCATGCGCGCGCGCGGTCACGGCCAGATCGCACTGGTCAGTTCGCTGGCCGCCTGGCGCGGCCTGCCGGAAACCCCCAGCTACAGCGCCAGCAAGGCTGCCGTAAAAGTCTACGGCGAGGCCATGCGCGATGCGTTGGCCGCTGAAGGTGTCCGGTTCAACGTCATCATGCCGGGGTATGTCGAGTCCCAGATGTGCTTCGACATGCCCGGCCCCAAGCCATTCCTGTGGAAGCCGGAAAAGGCAGCCCGAGTCATCCGACGTGGACTGCAGGTGAACCGTGCCCGGATCAGCTTCCCGTTTCCCTTGAATCTGGGGTGCTTTTTGCTGTCGGTGATCCATCCCGCGGTGTCTGGATGGATCTTGAGAAGGCTGGGTTACGGTGATTGAGGCTTTCTGGATACCGCTGCTGCCGCCGTATTTGATTGGGTTGGTGCTGTCGTGGGTAGTCGAGACGTTGCTGACGCCGCGTCCGGTCGCCCCATGGCGCCGGCCTGCGGCCGCGATCGGCGTGCATGTGGGGGTGTGGACGCTGGCGTTTGCTTTGGAACTTGCGCTATTCCGGCGGCCGTACTTCGGCGTAGCCAACGTGTTAGCCATCCAGCTGTTGATTGTGCTGGTCAGCAACGCGAAGTACCGCGCATTGCGTGAACCGTTCGTTTATCCGGACTTTGAATACTTCACCGATGCGATCAAGCATCCGCGGCTGTACCTGCCTTTTTTCGGCTTGGCACGAGCGCTGGCTGCCGGGGGAGGTTACGGTGCCGCGTTGTGGGCGGGATTGGCGCTGGAAGACTCGGTCACAGCGGGCGCCGGGCTGTGGCTGGTGTCGTTTGCCGACTTGCCGCAGGAGCATATGTTCGATCCTACGGCGCCGGTCGTGCTGTTTTTTGTGCATGCCTTCGGCCTCGCAGCCGCAGGATTGGCCCTCGCCATGGTGGTTGGCAGCCGCAATCCCGTCACCTTCGATGCCTCGGAGGATTTGCAGCGGCTCGGCATGGTGGGCGTACTCTGGGCATACGGCCGTAGCGAGCGGCAGCGTACGGACGCCTTGCGCGGCCAGGCGCCGTTCGCGTCGGCCAAACCCCCAGACGTGTTGCCCAATCCGCTGCCTGACCTTGTTGTGGTCCAAAGCGAGTCGTTCTTCGACGCTAGACGCGCCTATCCACGCGTAATGCGGCAGGATGTGTTGGCAAATTTCGACCTGCTCAAGTCCGAAGCCTCCATGCATGGGCAACTGAAAGTCGCTGCTTGGGGCGCCAATACCGTGCGCACAGAATTCGCGTTTCTTGCGGGCATGGGTATGGATGTCCTCGGTATTCATCAATACAACCCATATCGCAGGCTTGCTGCGCAGGAATTTCCCACGATGGCGTCATACCTGAAATCGCTCGGGTATCGGACCGTCTGCGTGCATCCTTACCATCGGTCTTTTTATCGCCGCGACAAAGCTCTGCCGTTATTGGGCTTTGATGAGTTTATCGGAATTGAAGCATTTCAAAATTCCAAACATGATGGCCCTTATGTGGGCGATCGGGCGTTGGGGGCGCATATTGCTTCCATATTGAAAGAAAAATCGATCCGACCCCTTTATTTACACGTGATCACGATGGAGAACCATGGTCCGTTGCATTTGGAAAATGTAATTCCAGGCAAGGTCGCGGATGTGCTTCAAGGTTCGATGCCGGCAGGAGGGCAGGACTTGGTGACCTATTGCCGGCACCTACGAAATGCAGACGCGATGTTTGGAGACTTGCGAGAATGTTTGCTGGCGCGTAAAGCGTCGTCTGTGTTGTGCATTTTCGGTGATCACGTACCCATCATGCCAGACGTATATCGGGAGATTGGTGTGCCGGACGGCACCACTGACTACGTGATCTGGCGGTCAGACAGACCTGCTTCACGTCAAAGTGCGGCGCCCCAGGATGTGGCCCTGCTGGGAAATGCGTATCTGAAAATCGCGGAGGTCATGGCGGGTTAGCCACGTTTTTATCGAAAGCCTGGTGTTATTAAACTTCTCAAGGGCGCCGCGATACATTAAGATATATGTAGTGACATTTAGACATAAAATGCAGAGTGTGGACGTGTTTGAGCCAGTGTGTGTAACGGCCATTTTCCTCGTTGGCGTACAATCCTGACGCTGAGTCGAGTGATGACCTGTGGACGCACGCGTCCTGCAATATTTTTAAAATAATTTGCTGCAGTTTGTAGTGCCCTACAACATTAGATGATGAATTTCGAACAACTAAAATCCAAGCGCCTGTTTTTATGGATCGTCGGAGTACCCCTCATTCTGGCAGTCGCGTATTACAGCTTTTTCGCGCTTGACCGCTATGTGAGCATGGCGCAGGTCGCAGTAAGGCAGGTTGGAAATAATGAAGCACCCCAGATGCCGGGATTGGCCGTCATGTTGAGTGGTCTGAATCCGACATCCAGGGAGGAAACGCTTTATTTGCGAGAGTTTCTGACCTCCCAAGATATGCTGAACGTGCTTCAGCAAAAGCTGAATTGGTCTTCTCACTATGCAGGGCGCTGGCAAGATCCGTTCTACTGGTTGTCCAGGGACGCGCAACGCGAGGATCTGCTTGAATACTACCAACGCATGGTCGATGCGCATTTTGATGAGCAGACAGGCCTGTTGAGTGTCCGCGTTCAAGCATTTGATCCCAAGTTCGCCGAAGAAGCCCTGAAGGTTATGCTCGGGGAAAGCGAGAGGTTTGTGAATGAACTGTCGCACCGGATGGCCCGGGAGCAGATGGCGTTCGCGCAAAGCGAATTGGCGAAAGCTCGCTCAGCCTATGAAGAGCGTCGCGAAGACATGCTGAAATTTCAAAGCAGCAATAATCTGCTGGATGCCGAGGCGACCGCTAAGGCGCGAGCCGAAATTATTGCGGAGTTGGAAGCCAATCTCACAAAAGAACGCACCGCTTTGAAGGGGCTTACCGGAACATTGAGCTCCGATACGCCGCAGGTACGGCAGCAGCGCAATCGTATTCGCGCCCTGGAGCAACAACTTGCGGCCGAGACACAACGACTGGTTTCGCATAAGGACGGCGACCGGCTCAATGTGGTTGCATCCCGATATCGCAATCTGACGATCGATGCCGCAATTGCGGAAGAGGCCTACAAGTTTGCCGTCAGCTCGGTTGAATCTGCTCGCATCGAGGCCAGCAAGAAATTGCGGAGTCTGGTCAGAGTGGTCTCGCCCAATGTACCTGATCGGGCTATTTATCCCGAGAGAATCTACGGCCTGGTAACCCTGTTTCTTGCGCTCCTGATGCTGTATGGCATCGCCCGCTTCGTCATTGCGACGATCGAAGACCATCGCGATTAATTCCCGCTAAAAAAAATGACCGTCTTATCTTCTCGCACGGTGGTGCGTAGTTCAGTGTTTTGCCTGTCGCTCCTGCTGAGCGGCTGCGGCAGCTTATTGTCTTCGGCTGGGCCGTCGCGTTTTGCCGTGATGAACAGTGAGAGCTCCCAGGACTACACGCTGATCGATTTGAGCGCTGAGACCATCGCGCCCTACATGCGGCCGATGGAACCACCCCTGAACCATTCGGTCGCGCTGCCCTCGATTCCGGAAATCCGGCTGGTGTCTGGAGATGTGCTGCGGGTGATGATCGCGGATTCCGCGACGGAGGGCGCGGTCTTTGCACCCTTGGCGTCCGGCGGGACCGTTTTCGATAACGTGCGTATTGATAGCAAAGGCGCGATTTCCTTGCCCTACGTGGGTAGAGAGGTAGTCGCGGGTAAAACCCTCGGCGCGGTGGAAGCCTTGATACGCCGAAAACTGAGGGGCATGGCAAGTGACGCGCAAGTGCAAGTCGCTTTGACTGGAGACCTGTCGGGATCGGTGCTTGTTGCCGGGGCTGTAAAGGCTCCCGGAAGGTTTTCTGCGCTTCAGGGACCGCTGACGTTGCTCGACGCGATAAATCGCGCCGGTGGACCCGTGCTTGAACCGCACCTGATTCGGGTGGTTGTGCGAACAGGAGACAAGTCCTATCAGTTCAATTATCACGACCTGTTGGCCGGCAATAATCAGGTTGTGCCGCCCGGCGCTGAGATTGTGCTGGAGCGCGCGCGCAAACGATTCGTGGCGATGGGTTCCGTTGGAGAGCCCGGGCTGCACGATCTGCCGTCGAACAATCCAAGCCTTCTGGAGGTGTTGGGCAGCGTTAAGGGGCTCAATGAAGTCAAAGCCGATGCTGCTGGGGTCTTTGTATTCCGTCTGGTTGAGGAGAAGGATGCCGTTACTGGCGAGGCGAAGGCGAAGGCGGAAGTTTTTCGTCTGAATTTGAAGGAGCCGGCCGCCATGTTCCTGGCCCGTCAGTTCCTGGTGCAGCCGGAAGATGCCGTCTACGTCACCAACGCGGCAATCTATGAGTGGCAGAAGATCATTTCGCCGATTGTGCAGGTGCTGGTTCTCGGTCGAACTATCAATTCAGGCTTCTGATGAGTAACAAGGCAGTCGTTAAGTTGTCATGAAAAAAAGAACGCCGCTCAAGATAGCTCGCGTCGTGACGTTTGCGCTTGTTCTCCGGGAGATCAAGGGCAAGTTCGGTGCGAATCGGTTGGGCGCATTCTGGTTCATTTTCGAGCCATTGGCCCACATTGTCGTGCTTATATCGATTTATTCGGTTCTTCGAGCAAACAACAATTACGGCGTGGATCTGCCGACTTTCCTGATCTCGGGAGTGATCCCATTCTTGTTGTTCAAGAACATTGCATTGAAGGGTATGGAGGCGGTGAGTGCCAACAGGGCACTTTTCTCGTATCGGCAGATCAAGCCATTCGACACGATAGTGGCAAGAACGATTGTCGAATGTGCCCTGATGGCATGTATTTATCTGGTTGTCGTGTTTGCGCTGGGTTTCTGGGGTGGGTATGACGTGGCAATCGTCCGTCCGTTGGAATGGCTTGGCTATCTGATTATTGGTGTCGTACTGTCGTTTGGATTGGCACTGATTTTCTGCATTATTGGTGAAGCTGCTCCCGAAACGAAGACGTTTATCCGCCTTGCGTACATGCCACTGTATTTCGTATCTGGAGTCATACTCCCCCTGTGGTTGATTCCCGGGCGATTCCTCGATGCGTTGTTGTGGAATCCATACCTTCACATCATCGAAGGGATGCGTGAAAACGCATTTGCCGTGTATCCCAAAATTCAAGGAATCAGCGTCCAATATTCGAGTTCCGTTGCCGTGCTCTTCCTGTTTGCGGGAGTTGCGCTGTACCGAGCGCGTCGTTTGAAACTGGTCGCGACATGATTGAGCTCAGAAATGTCTGCAAGTCGTATCGAACGAAGGCGGGGCGCGTGCCTGTCTTCGATAATCTTTCTCTGGTCATTCCCGAGGGTAAGAACGTAGCGATTCTTGGAAATAACGGGGTTGGTAAGTCCACTCTATTGAGGCTGCTGGGCGGTATTGACATACCGGATAGCGGGCGCATCTATACAAACAAGTCGATCTCATGGCCCGTCGGATTGAGTGGCGGTTTCCAAGGTTCGATGACGGGCCGCGAAAATGTGAAGTTTGTCGCCCGCGTATACGGCGCTGAAGGCCAGCGGATGAGCGAGGTTGTCCGCGAGGTCGAGGAGTTCGCTGAGATCGGAAAATACTTCGATCAACCGGTCAAGCAATATTCATCAGGCATGCGAGCCAGGCTGGCGTTCGGTCTGAGCCTGGCATTTGACTTTGACTATTATTTGATTGATGAAGCCATGTCTGTTGGCGACGCGCATTTTCGCGAAAAGGCTACGGCGGCCTTTCAGGAGCGGATCGACACCGCGAATGTGCTTTTGATTTCTCATGGAATGGGCCAGGTCCGCAAAATTTGCAATCATGTGCTCGTCTTAAAGAAGGGTGCAATCGAACAGTATGAAGACGTCGAGGCCGGAATTGAGGCGTATCAACGTGGTTGAGAAGAAGTGATCTATTCGCCTGGCGCTCGATTTCGCTTCTCCTGCATAGGGGCGAGCAATTGAAGGTCCTTGTGCTCTCCGACTATGACTCCCGCATCAAGTGGGGGATGGCGCTCGCCAAGAGGATTACGGACGTCGAGGATATCGATATCCTCATTGATCCGGTCGAGCGGAAGGCTTGCGAGCCCGATTTGGCCGGTGTTTCCGTCATTTATGAATCGGCCGATCCGATAGCATGGCTGACCAGTCGCGATCTTGCCGGTTATCAGGCAATCGTTGTCGCACTGGGCGGAAGAGCGAACGTCAAGGCTGTGTATGCGATTCATGCGAAGTGCGCGGACGGCATGCGGAGGCCATTGATCGTCGGCGGCTTCAATGGGGTGACGGACAGGAACGACCCGGATGCAATTTTGACCCGTGTCGGAATGGACCTCGTCTTTCTGAATTGCGCTGCGGACGAGGCTGCCTTTTCCGCGATCCTGCGTGATCTGAATGTGGATGCGCCTGCCATCGCCGTGGCGGGGTATCTGCGGGACTATGCATCAAGTGTCGGGACGTATCGCAAGGGCGATCACCGGCATATTCTCTTTGTGCAGCAACCAGGTGTTCCCAAGTCGCTGAAGGCGTACAGATTTCTCGTGGATGGCCTCATCGAATACCAGCGCAGCAATCCGGAAGTAAGCATTGGCATCAAGCTGCGGGACGAGGGGAAGCGGACGCTGAACAAAGCGCAAACATATTCAGCTTCGAAGGAAACCGAGGCTTGTCTGCGACGCGGTGGCGCTGAACGCATACGGATTGTGGATGGGCCGATAGAAGCGCTCATCGCGAACGCGGACGAAGTTTGGTCGATATCTTCCACTGCATTGATGGAAGCCATTTCAATAGGCAAGAAGGTTGTATGTATTGACGATTTCGGCATTGGCAAAAGCTATGGCAATCAGTATTTCGTTGGGAGTGGTCTGTTTAGGTCTCTCCGAGGCAAGACGCCGATTCGAGGGGAGATAGCAGAGATGGCATGGCGGGCCTTGAATGTCCCTGAGCCAGCCTCCGCATCGCAGACCAGGGAAACGGTCAAAAGGGCATTGCAGGATCTGCAATCCCAGCATTACCGGAAAAAATGTGTCTTCTACACGAACAATCCGTGGCTTGCGCGCACCCCTCAGCCTTATCGGGGCCGTGCCAGCCGATTGAGGGAGTGGGTAATGCGCAGTCTGGGTTTTTTGAAATAACAGGCCCGCGGAGGTGATTTTATGTTTGAGGATTCGAGTCGAGGATTTGAATGAGTAAAACCAGTAAGTTCTTCCGGACGCCGGGTTTGTTTTTCTCCGATCTGGTGAAGAAAAAGCTGGGAGTGCCCACTTCCGGGCAGGTTGCGGCATCGAAGGCGCGGGGTGGACCCGCCAATCCAGCGGGCAAGAAGCCAATTAGCTTCAAGACGCTGCCCCAGTATATGAGCGAAATCACTAATTTCGCGGCCAACTACAACGTCAATACCGTAAAGGTGGGCGATGAGTTTGTTTGGCCGTATTTGCGTTCGCATCTAGTCAGTCAATATATTGCCCTCAATACTCGCCGCAATCCGCATGCTGCAAGGATGCTGACGCCTTCCCGCGTGTCGATGGGCGGGCCGGAAAACTTGCCATATAGCCTGCGAAGCCATTTTTCGGCCAAGTATGACGTCAAGGAACTTGAGGAGATTCCGGACGGCGAGGGCGTCGACTTCCTCTTCTTCACGTTTACTAACGCGACTGAACAGGTTGAACTGGATGGGAAATACTTTTTCCGGGTAACGGATTCGGTTTACGAGTGCGCGAAAGCGGTCGGATCGGCACAGAAGATCGAAATTATCCGGTCAAATTCCCATGGAATTAGGAAGATCAAGGATTACTATCACAAACCTTTGCTGGTTTTTTCTCCATCGATGTACTCGTATGGTTATAGCAACAGGCTCGAGTTCAACCGTCATCTGTTCTCGGCCGCTGCTCGCTATCTGCCCTCCGTGGAATTCGACGTGGACAGCCTAGAAGCGGTCGTCGATTGGGAGATGAGCACTCGGGATTTCTACGTTCGATTGCTCAAGAAACTCAAGCCGCGCGTTGTTTGCGTGCCCGCGTTTCATATGTGCCCGCCCCTGATTTCTGCTGCGCGAAGTCTCGGTATTTCTACCGTTGATATCCAGCACGGTATCCAGGTTGGATGGAATCCACTCTATAACGATTGGAACGAGGCTCCGTCGGAAGGCTACAAGGCGCTACCCGAATACTTCATGGTCTGGTCTCGGAAGGAAGCGGAGAACATCTCGCGAGTGTTCCCCTGGGCAACCCCGTTGGTGATCGGACATACCTGGCTGGCGCGGCAATTGAAGTATGGTGCTGCGCTGCCGCATGGCATCAGCACGGCGTTGCACCGTCCGGGGCCAAAGATTCTTGTCGCCATGCAACTTGGAACAGAGATGCCAGCCTGGCTGAAGGAAATCCTAGAGGAGGCTCCGGCCGACGCCACGATACTTGTCAGAAACCACCCGAAAGCATTGAAAAGGTTCGATGCCGGCTCGTTTGCAGGCATCAGGACAGAAGCTACCGTGCTGTGTTCCAAGGAACTGGATGCAGCCCTTCTCGTGCCTGTTCTCCAGGCCACCGATGCAGTCATCTCGGAGGGGTCTTCCGTCAGTGCCGAAGCCAAACTTTTCGGGGCGACGGTTTTCCTTTGCGGCGAGACGGCCCAGAGCAATTATGCGCGTGAGGTCGAGTCCGGCGAATACCGCGTCTACTCGACACCCGAAGATTTCTTCGAAACGGTCGCTCGAGACATGGCAAATGGCGGAGAGGAACATAAAGAGAACATCGAGAGATCGCTTGATCATGCTGTCGAGTCTCTCAAGGTTTTGTTGAATGAAAGCAGGAAATTTGGAGAAGTTAATGGATAAGGTTCTGGTAACCGGCGCTGACGGTTTTATTGGCTCGCATCTGACGGAACTGCTGGTTGCTCAGGGTTACAAGGTCAGAGCCTTGTCCCAATACAACTCCTTCAATTTTTGGGGTTGGCTCGAAGATATCGAATGCCTGGATAAAGTCGAGGTTGTGACGGGGGATATTCGTGATCCGCATTTTTGCAAGGAAATCACGAAGGATATCGATGTGGTCTATCACCTGGCCGCGCTAATCGCCATTCCGTATTCCTATGTTGCTCCGGACAGCTATGTCGCGACGAACGTCACGGGCACCCTCAATATCTGCCAGGCAGCAAAGGAAAACGGGGTCCGGCGCGTTATTCACACGTCCACCAGCGAAGTTTATGGAACCGCGCAGTATGTTCCGATAGACGAGAAGCACCCACTGCAGCCGCAATCGCCTTATAGCGCATCGAAAATCGGTGCCGATGCGATGGCGATGAGCTTCTTCAACGCCTTCGGCTTGCCCGTCACGATCGCCCGCCCGTTCAATACTTATGGGCCGCGTCAGTCCGCGCGGGCCGTCATTCCCACGATCATCGGCCAGATTGCCAGCGGTCAGAGCTCCATCAAGCTCGGGGACGTCAGTCCGACGCGCGATTTCAACTACGTTGCCGACACGTGCCGCGGATTCATGGCATTGGCTGGCTGCGACGCGGCCATTGGCAAGACCGTGAACATCTCCTCAAATTTTGAGATCTCGGTTGGCGACACGCTTGAAGTGATCCGGGAGTTGATGGGACGCGACGTGGAATTCATCGTAGACGAACAACGTCTGCGGCCAGAAAAATCCGAAGTGTTCCGTCTCTGGGGTGATAACAGCCTCATTCGAAGCCTGACGAACTTCGAGCCTGCTTTCGATATCCGCCAAGGCCTGAAGAAGACGGTCGATTGGTTTGTGAAGGCCGAAAACCTCAAGAAGTACAAAACGGGAATTTACAACGTCTGATCGCTATGGAAAATATAATCGTCGATTTTGTCCGTAGCCATTACGGGTCGAAAGGCTTCATCCCGCTGCATGCGCCGGCTTTTGTGGGGAGCGAGCGCGACTATGTCGAGGACACGATTCGATCCACTTTTGTTTCGAGCGTTGGGGCATACGTGGATCGTTTTGAACGGGATATTGAGCGATTTACCGGTAGCAATCGCGCTGTCGCCACCGTCAATGGCACAGCTGCATTGCACGTGGCGCTGCGTCTATGCGGCGTGCAGCAGGGTGACCTGGTCATCACGCAACCATTGACCTTCGTCGCCACCTGCAATGCCATCAAGTACGTCGGCGCCGACCCCCTGTTCATCGACGTCGATCGGGACACGATGGGGCTATCTCCCTACGCAGTGGAATCATGGCTGTCCGAGAATGCAACCGTCGATGCTGACGGCAATTGCGTAAGCAACGAGTCGGGGCGGCGCATCAGTGCGTGCATGCCGATGCACACATTCGGCCATCCTGTCCGGCTGGAAGAACTGATGGCGGTGTGCAAGCGATGGAATCTTGCCTTGATTGAAGATGCTGCCGAATCGCTGGGTAGCTACTACCGGGGCCGGCATACCGGAACGTTTGGGCAGATTGGCACGTTGAGCTTCAACGGCAATAAGGTCATCACGACCGGTGGTGGCGGAATGATTCTGGCCTCTGAAGAGTTCGGTGCGCGCGCCAAGCACATGACCACCACCGCCAAAGTGCCTCATCAGTACGAGTACGTGCATGACGAACTCGGATTCAACTATCGGCTACCCAATCTCAATGCTGCGCTGGGCTGCGCGCAGGTGGAAATGCTGCCGGCGTTCCTTGAAGAGAAGCGCCAGCTGGCGGATGCATATGAAGCGCTGTTGGCAGGAAGCGGTCTCCAGTTTTTCAAAGAAGCGGAATTTGCGCGCAGCAATTATTGGCTCAACGCCATCATCTGCGAAGACAAGCAACAACGGGATCATATTCTCGCGTCTACCAATGGCGCCGGCGTGATGACCCGCCCGATCTGGCAGTTGATGAATCGTCTTCCGATGTATGCCAATTGTCCTCGCGGACCGCTCGACTCCGCCGAATGGCTGGTGGACCGTGTGGTCAATTTGCCCAGTTCTGTGAAAGCGGCAGTGAAGAATGATTAAAACCTTTGTTATTCGGAGGCCTGATCAGCTGCGCGACAACTACTCAGCGATTGCGCAGCTTTTCGAAGAATGCTTCAACGCGCCGCTCAGCGTGGAGCTCTGGCGCTGGCTGTATGTGGATGGACCTGGACGCCAGCCGTTTGTCGCATTGGCCATGGATGGCGACCGCGCGGTTGGTCATTATGGGGTTATAGCCATGCCCACCCGCGATGAACACGGCCAGGCATTGAACAGTTATCTGTCCATCACTTCTATGGTGGCCGCCAGCCATCGCAAGTTGGGCCTGTTCGCGAGCTTGGGATTGCTGGCGTACGAAGACGCTAAGCAGGCCGGCGTGGACTTCGTCATGGGTTTTCCCAACAAGTTGGCCATTCCTGGACGCAGGAAGAAGCTCGGATGGCAGATGCCGGAACCTGACTATGTTGCTCCGCTGGAGAAGGACGAGATTCTGGCCCTGGGTAATGAGCACGGCTTATTTGACTGCTCTGGTGTCCGTTTTGACTGGACCGACGAAACTCTGCGGAAATGGCGGCTTGCCAAGCCTGGCGTGAAGTACGTTTCAACCGATCGGGTTGCGTACAAGGATTTCGGCACCGCCATCGATCTCGTGTATTGCGACGGCCCCGATGGCCTGGCTGATGTGCCGGACGGAAAGTTAATTAATGTGCTGTTGCCAGGCGACGTGCAGGCGTACAAGTCTCGCTCCTTGTTTGAGTACCAGTATGGCGGTGTGGCCATATGCAAGGATTTCGATCCTTCGCGCGTCGAGCGGCAACTCATAATGTCTGATGTGTTTTGATTGATCAAAAAATGAAAGTTCTCGGATTCACCTCGATACGGTCTGATTACGATCTGATGTCGACTTTCTATCGCCTCTTGAATGAGGATCCCGAGATTGATCTGCGCTTGCTGGTCTCAGGAGCTCACCTGTCTCCTGAGAAGGGTATGACTGTGAGGGACGTCAGGCTGGATGGATTCTCAATTCTCGCGGAGATCGAGACGCTGATCAGCGGTGATTCGAGCGCGTCGCGTTTGAAGACGGCGTCAAATCTGCTTTCCGGCGGCCTTGACGTCGTCAAGGCGTTTGCGCCTGATCTGATCGTCTATGCCGGAGACCGGGAAGACGTTCTGATTGCTGCGATGATAGGCGGCTTTCTTGGCGTCGCGACAGCGCATTTCTTTGCTGGGGATCATGCGGTTGACGGGCATATCGACAACCCGGTCAGGCATGCCGCTTCCAAACTTTCCTCGCTTTGCTTTGCGAGCGTCGAACAACATCGGCAAAGATTGGCCGCCATCGGCGAGCCGCACTCCCGTATTCATGTCATCGGGAGTGTCGCGCTGGACAAATTTGTGGATGAGCCAGAGATCGAATTCGACGAAGTTCGCAGAGCCATCGGTTCCGGAGATGCTGGCATTGGGAAGAGGGCTGCATTGTTCATATTTCATCCGATAGCGGAAGAAATATCGACGGCGGATGAATTCATCATGAATGGTGTCCAGGCCCTGATCAACCGTGGCTTTCATGTCTACATCGGCTCACCGAATACCGATCCAGGTAATTCGCACATCGAGGCCGCCATAAGGCGGTTGGGCATGCTGCCCGACGTGACGGTTTATGGCAGCATAGAGCGATCGTTATTCATCAATCTGTTTCGCCACGTCGAAATCATAGTGGGCAATTCCTCCGCTGGAATTCTGGAATCACCCACATTGCGCATTCCCGCTATCAACATCGGACAGCGGCAACGTGGACGTCTGTGCGCGTCGAATGTGATTTTTTGCGAAGGCGACCGTGCTTCCATCGACTCTGCGTTGGAGGAGGCACTCTCCGAGAATTTTCAGGCGTCGCTCAAGAATCTTGCCAATCCGTACGGAGACGGAAAAAGCGCTCGCAAGGCTTACGACATCATCAAGAGATTGGATCTCGAGGCGCTGGCCGTCAAGTGGGAAGATCCGCTGCAAGTCGGAGATCGTCATGAATAAAGTAGTGCTGTGTGTCGCTCCTCATCCCGACGATGAGACGTTGGGGTGCGGAGGCGCGTTGCTCAGGCACCGCGCAGAGGGTGACTCGGTCCACTGGTTCATTGCCACGGCAGTTACGCCTGAAGGGGGGTTCAGCTCGGAGCGAATCGCTTCCCGGGCCCGGGAGATTGAAGACGTTGCAGCCAGCTATGGATTTGCCGGCGTGCATCGGGGCGGGTTCCCGACTGCACAGCTGGACCAGGTGCCGAAATCGGACCTCGTAGGTTCGCTGGGCAACGTCATCAAGGCGGTGCAGCCGAACATCGTGTATGTGCCGTACCGGAATGATGTTCACAGTGATCACGCCGCCGTATTCGATGCGGCGATGGCTTGCAGTAAAAGTTTCCGATACCCGTCCGTGCGGGCGGTGTACGCGTACGAGACGCTGTCCGAAACGGAATTCGGTATTCGGCCGGATGACGGCGGATTTCGACCCAATCTGTTTGTGGACGTTTCTCCGTGGATGGAGCGGAAGATCGAGATCATGAAGATGTTCGCGGGAGAAATGGGCGAGTATCCCTTCCCGCGTAGCGAAAGAAGCCTGCGTGCTTTGGCTACGCTCCGCGGGGGTACCGCCGGATGTGAAGCTGCGGAGGGGTTCATGATTCTGAAGGAAGTGCGCTAATTATGAGCAACGTATTTGTTATCGCCGAGGCTGGCGTCAATCACAACGGTGAAAAGGACAAAGCCTTTGAATTGGTTGATATTGCCGCGGCCGCGGGCGCCGATGCCGTAAAGTTTCAGACCTTCAACGCGGAAAGATTGGTCGCTTCGTCTGCGCCGAAAGCGGCGTATCAGAAGGAACGGACCGATGCGCAGGAATCGCAATTGGCGATGCTCAAACGTCTCGAGCTGCCGCTGGATTGGCATCTTGAATTGCAGGGCTATGCTCGTCAGAAGGGCGTGACGTTTCTTTCGACCGCTTTTGATCTGGGCAGTCTGGAGTTCCTCGAGACGTTGAATCTGCCCTGCTACAAGATCCCGTCCGGAGAGATCACGAACGGACCGCTGCTCTGGGCTTTCGCCAATACGGGAAAACCTTTGATCCTGTCGACCGGCATGGCGACTTTGGGGGAGGTTGAGCAGGCGCTTGCCGTGGTGCTGCACGGACGCACGCATTCCGCGGCGCCCGCCAGTATGGAAGAAGTCTGGCGGGGATGGCACATCGCGCGCATTCCCGAACTGCGCGACGCCGTGACCTTACTCCATTGCACGTCGCAGTATCCGACGCCGCTAGCCGAAGTCAACCTGCGTGCAATGGATACATTGGGACAGGCGTTTGATCTGCCCGTGGGCTATTCCGACCACACCGAGGGAACGGTCGTGTCCGTCGCAGCAGTAGCGCGCGGCGCGAAAGTCATCGAAAAGCACTTCACGATATCTCGCGCATTGCCAGGGCCTGACCATAAGGCTTCACTGGAACCGCACGAGCTGGCTTCGATGATGAAGGATATCCGCGCGGTGGAGCAAATGCTTGGCGCACCCTGGAAGTCTCCGCAAATCAGCGAATGGGACACACGAGGCGTCGGTCGGCAGGTATTGATAGCCACGCGGAACGTCACACGGGGAGAGCGTTTCTCTGTTGAAAACATGGCGTCCGCGCGCGCAGGGAAAGGGCGGTCGGCCATGGAATTCTGGGATGCTTTGAACGAGCTTTCGAATCGGGATCTGAAACCGGGCGAAGCGCTGTGAACGCCGCGCCGGTGATCATGCTCGGCGCCGGGGGACATGCAAAGGTCCTGCTCGAGGCGTTGCGCGGCTCGGGAGCCGATGTTCTCGGGGTTGTGTCTCCCGAATTGACCGGCCGCGGGATGACAACTTGGCGTGGCCTGGAAGTGCTGGGCGACGACGACGCCGTTCTCACGTTTGCAGCCGATGCCGTGCTGTTGGCGATCGGGATCGGGTCGTTGCCAGGCGGGGCTGCGAACGTTCGGCTCCGGCTGTACGAACGGTTCGCCAGCAGGGGTTTTACGTTTGCGACGGTCATTCATCCATTTTCCGCAGTCAGCACGGACGCAAGATTGGAGCGCGGCGTGCAGGTCATGGCTGGCTCGGTCATCCAGGCCGACACGGTTATCGGTGAAAACTCGATCGTGAATACCCGCTCATCCATCGATCACGATTGCGTGGTTGGCAGGCATTGCCACATCGCGCCAGGCGTCACGATATGCGGAGGCGTGACGGTTCACGACGGCGTTCATGTGGGCACCGGGGCCAACATTATTCAGGGAGTCACGCTTGGCGAAAACTGTGTGATCGGTGCGGGAATCACGGTTCGAAGAGATGTTCCCGCAGGAATGAAATTCCTCGGCACCTGAGTTGATAGCGAAGCATTGGGAAGAAGTAATGAAAAACTGGAAAGAAGCAGTTGTTTCGCCCACGGCAACACTGCAGTATGCAATTGAAGCAATGGACCGCGAGGCGTTGCGGATCGTTCTGATTGTTGATGATGAAGGAGTTTTGGTCGGTACGCTGACCGATGGCGATGTCCGGCGCGCGGTGCTGCGCAGGCTGGCGCTGGAGACGCCGGTTTCCGAAGTGATGCACAGGGAGCCTTCGGTTGCCACCAGTGATTGGAGCGACATGCGGATGCTTTCCTGGATGGAAAAGCATCAATTGCTGCAATTGCCTGTCGTCAACGCGCAAGGCCAGCTCATCGGGCTGCGGACTCTGCATGACCTTCTGGAACGGCCGGCACAGGACAACCCCGTCTTTCTGATGGCAGGCGGCTTTGGAACGCGCTTGCGGCCGCTGACCAATAATTGCCCGAAGCCGATGTTGAAAGTCGGCGAAAAGCCGATTCTTGAGTTGATTCTCGAGAGCTTCAAGAGCTATGGATTTCACCGGTTTTACATTTCCACGCATTACATGCCGGAAATGATCAGGGACTACTTTGGTGATGGCAAGGGCCATGGCGTGGAGATCACCTATGTGCATGAATCCGAGCCTCTGGGAACAGGGGGGGCGTTGGGTTTGCTGCCGCACGACGAAGTGGATCTCCCGCTGTTCCTCATGAACGGCGATCTGCTTACGACGACGAATTTTCTGGCGCTGTTGTCGCATCATGAAGAGCTTGATGGTGCGGCGACGATGTGCGTGCGCGAATACGAACACCAGATTCCGTATGGCGTCATCGAGGCTGACGGCCATCACATTACGGGCATGGTGGAAAAGCCGGTGCATCGATTCAATATCAACGCCGGCATCTATGTTCTTTCTCCTGAACTGGTACGCAGTGTCAAGCGCGGCACAAGGATTGACATGCCGACCCTGCTGGAGAAAGCGATCAAGAGCGGAAAGAAGGTCAGCCAGTTTCCTGTCAACGAATATTGGCTGGATATTGGCCGCCTGGAAGATTTTCAGCGCGCTCAACGTGATTTCATTTCCCTGGGCGGAATTTAAGCTCGGCCAAGCCAACATCGTGCTCGAATTGCGATTCTTCTCAGTTATATGATCGGCGTTTTTTCGAAAGGAATTCTGGACATTCCTTGCCTGCGTGTCTTCCTCCATTCGCCTGCGGTGCCATGCACCGCATGGCGGGTGCCATCGTCGGTGTCGGCGATAGCGGGATGGGGCAGAAGGCCGTCGACTGCCGTCGCCAGGAAGCAGGCGCAAAAGCGGGGGCTGCCGTTCATCAGTCTGGAAGACGGCTTCCTCCGGTCGTTTGCCGCGGGCAGTGCTTATCCGCCCTTGTCGATGGTGGTGGATCATCGAGGCATTTACTATGACGCGACCCGGGAGTCCGACCTTGAGCACATGCTTGAGAGCGGTGAAGACTTGATTGGCGATCGAGCCGATGAAGTCGCCTTGGCGCGGGTTTTGATAAAGCGGAATTCACTTAGCAAATACAACGACTTTCCGGCGGAATCACCGCCGGCCGGCGCTTGGCGCGAGAAGATCGTACTGGTGATTGACCAGACATTTGGCGACAAGAGCGTCGACTTCGGCCTGGCTGGACAGCAGACATTTGCGGCTATGCTGCAGGCGGCGCTGGCAGAGAATCCGGACTGTACGGTTCTAGTCAAGACGCATCCGGAAGTTTTGCAGGGCAGAAAGCGCGGATATTTCAGCGAGTTGGAAAGTGGCGGCAGAGTTGTCGTGCTACGCGACAAGATCAACCCGCATTTTCTACTCGAACAAGTATCCCGGGTCTACGTCGTGACCTCGCACCTCGGTTTCGAGGCGTTGATGGCCGGAAAGCCGGTGACCTGCTTTGGCATGCCATGGTATGCAGGGTGGGGCGTGACCGACGATCGGCAACACTGCGCCCGTCGGAGCATGCGGCGCAGTACGGATGAGCTTTTTGCGGCAGCCTATTTTCACTACACCCGCTACTTGAATCCGGACACGCACGACGCGGGAACCATATTCGACGTCATCGGATGGCTGGCGCGCCAAAGACATATGGCGGCGGCCGGCGCCGGACGGACCTTCGCGGTCGGCTACCGGCGATGGAAAGCGCGCAATATCGCCCCCATGCTCGCGTTTGACGGCCAACCTCCGATCTTCGTTCGTGATGCCTCGTCACCGGCGCTTGCGGATCTGCGGCCTGACGACCGCCTTGTGAGCTGGGGAGCCGAGCCACCACCGGCTCTGCGAACGATTGCAGAGAGTACGGGCGCCAGCCTGCTTCGCATGGAAGATGGTTTCGTGAGATCCGTGGGTCTGGGATCGGATTTCGTGCGGCCGCTTTCGCTGGTGCTTGACGGTCTGGGCCTGTATTTCGATCCGCGAGGCCCGTCGGGTTTGGAGAACCTGCTCAACTCACATCAGTTCAGTGATGATGACCGCGCTCGCGCAGCAGCAGTGCGCGCCTTCATCGTTGACAACGGGCTGACCAAATACAACATTGAAAGGCGTGACGCTCCCTGTTGGAACGCTGGGGGAAAGAGGGTCATCTTTGTTCCCGGTCAGGTGGAGGACGATGCGTCAATTCGCTTTGGCTGCGAAGGCATACACACGAACGTTCAATTGTTGAAGCAGGCCCGCCTCTCTAACCCGGATGCATACATCGTCTACAAGCCGCATCCCGACGTGATGGCCAAGAACCGGACTGGTCACATCGGGAAAGGTGCGGCAGAAGAGTTCGCGGACGCAGTGGAAACCGACTGTTCAGTCATAAGTTGCATTGATGCGGCAGATGAGTTGCATACGATGACGTCACTGAGCGGCTTCGATGCCCTGATCCGAGACAAGCCGGTGTTCGTCTATGGCAGGCCGTTCTATGCGGGATGGGGCTTGACTCATGACCATCTCCCCATGCAGCGCAGATCTCGCAGACTCAGTTTGGACGAGCTGGTCGCTGGGGCATTGCTGCATTACCCGATCTATTGGGATTGGACGCTGAAGGGCTATGCCAGTTGCGAAGGCGCATTGCGCCAGTTGGTGCTGGCGCGCGATGCGCGCGAATCCACCGGCATTCCCACGAATCTGCAGCGTTCCTGGACGCGTAGCCTGATGAAAACGCATATGTGGTTGCGCGCGCAGTTTCGTCTGGCTGGATAGCTTGCCAGACTTATCTTCAGTGCGTCGCGGCCGCGTTGGCCATGATTGTTGGGATGACGGAGATCCAACCCCGGTTGAAAAAATACTGAATGAAAAGATCTTTCTTGTTTTTGCAAGGAGTGTGCTCTCCTTTTTTTCGAACCCTGGGTAAAGCACTCCGGTTGGATGGCCACGCTGTCCATAAAGTCAACTTCACGATTGGCGACTCCGTCTCATGGTCGGCGGGCGGGGCTCGGTCATACCGGCGCACTGCCGAAGGTCTGCCTGCTCACTATGCGCAATTGTTCGACCGTTACATGGTTTCCGATATCGTGCTTTTCGGAGACTGTAGGCCGATCCATCGGCCCGCCGTGGATCTGGCCAAGGTGCGCGGCGTTCGCACTCACGTATTCGAAGAGGGCTATTTCCGGCCTTACTGGGTAACCCTTGAGCGCGGGGGAGTGAACGCCTATTCGTCGTTGCCCAAAGATCCGCGCTGGTACCGGGAATCAGCCAGAAGCGTTCCCAAGTACAAAAACGGCGATCAGTTCAAATCTCCGTTCTGGGTTCGTGCAACGCATGACGTCTTGTATAACTTCTGGGCGGGACTCAACCCTCTCTTCTATCCAGGCTATGTAAGCCACGTTCCGTACAGTCCGGCATCCGAGTACTGGCATTACGTGCGGCGGAGCATCAAGGTCATGCGCCGCCAGAAGCCTGATGCCGAAAGCATTCGTATTGTGGTGGAGAGGGCTAAAGATCGGCCGTATTACCTGCTGCCGCTGCAATTGAGTTCGGATGCGCAGATCAGGTTTCATTCGGAATTTAAGGATATGGAGGATGTGCTCGAAACCACGTTGCGGTCATTCGCGTCACATGCTCATCAGAACACCATTCTCGTCATAAAGAACCATCCGTTGGACCCTGGCTTTACCGATTACGAAGCGCTGGTCAAATCCCTGGCCCGTGAGTTTGCCATTGAAGATCGCGTTGTCTATCTTGAGACCGGCCACCTGCCCACGCTGCTGTCGCACACGAGTGGCGTGGTGACTGTAAACAGCACGGTGGGTGGTTCGGCGCTGGTGCACGATTGTCCGACGATCGCGCTGGGGCGGGCGATGTACGACATGCCCGGACTGACGTTTCAGGGGCCGCTGGATGACTTCTGGCGAAAGATCGAAGCACCGGACAAATCGCTGTTCCGGGACTTCCGTAACGTCGTGATCCACACGACGCAGGTCAATGGCGGATTCTATTGCCGGCACGGCATAGACATGGCGGTCCGAAACGCCATACCCGTCATGACCGCTCTGGATTCACAGTTGGAAAGGCTGGCCAAACGCGGTTGACAGAGCGGGCCATCTGGTCAACGGTTTAGCCGCCTGCGCTGCAAATTTTCTGTTCAAGCAGGCATCTGCTCAACTCAAAGTCGATGCCCGTATCGATATCGACCGACTTTTCCGGCGGCATCTTGTATGCGAACGCCGGAGAAGGCATGAAGCTCTTCGTTTCCATCAGTCGTTCTGCATTCGTAATGCAGATTGCGCCGTTGAGCCGGTATCGCTGGGGCAAATCCTGGCTTCTGGCTTGCCGTATCGTTTCGGTGAACTTGTCGAGGTTGGCATCCGCGCCAAGCTCCATGGTCCATTCCACAGGGTGCTCCACCGGTGAAACGCTTATCACGCAGTTTGCATTTGCCTGTTCGTACTTTGCATAGGCCCCCTGAATGTCGTGTGCGTCACGCATCGGCGATGTCGCCTGCAGGAGGGCCACACTGCCGAAATCCTGCCCTTCCTCATGCAGGTGGTGCAGCGCATGCAGGACGACGTCCAGGGTGCTGGCGGTGTCCGAGGCCAACTCTGGGGGCCGCAGCAAGGGTGATACGCCAAGGCTTGCCGCAATATCGAGCACTTCCTGGTCGTCGCTTGTGACAAGGATTACGTCAAATAGCCCGCATTCTTGGGCTGCTTCGATCGTCCATGCGATCAAGGGCTTGCCGCACAGCGGAAGGACGTTTTTCCGTGGCAGCCGCTTGCTTCCACCTCGAGCCGGGATGATTGCGATGGCCTTCTTGTGATCCGTCATGTCATAGTCCTGTCAAAACAGCCGCGCCAATCACGTCGCGCCCATCCAAGATTGTAGGCATTCCGAGTTCCACTGATTTCCTGGACCGCACTATTGTCGATGGCAGATGCTAGGCGAGATGCTGGCGAAGTGTCTTCAGCGTGGAGAGGATCTGTTCTTCCGTATGCATACAGGAAATGAAGAACCGCAGCCGAGCCGACTTCTCCGGCACCGCCGGATAGAGAATCGGTTGCACATTGATCCCTTGATTGAACATGGCTGCCGACGCGCGCGTCGCCTTCAACGAACTCCCCGTAATCGCCGGCACCACCGCCAGCCCGCTACTCGTACCGGTGTCAATCCCCGCCGCTTTCGCCTGTTCAAGAAAGAACTTCCCTCGCGCCTGCAAAGTCGCCACGCGTTCCGGCACTTCCTTCATCCGCCGCAATGCGGCCAGCGACGCTGCCGCGACGCTCGGCGGCATCCCCACGCTGTACAGGAACCCCGGTGCCAGAAACTTCAGATGCTCGACCAGCGCCGTTTCACCAGCGATATACCCGCCGCAGCCAGCGAGCGTCTTGCTCAACGTCCCCATCCAGATATCGACATCCTTTCCCGCGACGTCGAAATGTTCCCGAATCCCGTAGCCTCGCGCGCCCATCACGCCGAGCGAATGGGCCTCGTCGACCATCAGGAAGGCGCGGTGCCGGCGCTTCACTTCGATGAAGCGGGGCAGGTCGGGGTAATCCCCGTCCATGCTGTAGATGCCTTCCAGCACGATCAGGACGCGTTCGAACTGGTGGCGTTGCTCATTCAGGATCGTGTCCAGCGCTTCCCAGTCGTTGTGGGGGAAGGGCAGGCGGCGTGCGCCGGATAGCTGGATGCCTTGCAGCACGCTGTTGTGGATCAGTTCATCGTGCAGGACCAGGTCGCGCGGGCCGAAGAGGTAGCCGATGGTCGAGACGTTGGTGGCGTGACCGCTGACGAAGGTGATCGCATCGTCCACGCCGTACAGCGCGGCGATTTCGGTTTCGAGTTCGCGGTGGATGGGACGTTCGCCGGAGACCAGGCGGCTGGCCGATACGGACGTGCCATAACGGTCGATCGCTGCCTTGGCTGCGGCGGCGACGACCGGGTCGCCTGACATGTCCAGGTAGTTATAGCTGGCGTAGTTGATGTAGCCGGTGCCGCTGATCTGGGTGCTGGCGCCGGCGGTGCCGTCGTGCAGCTTGAAGAAGGGGTTCTTGACGCCCAGGCGGCTGGCGCCGTCGTTGATGATGCGCAGCTGCTGGTAGCCCGGATGGAGATGAAAGCGGTAATGCTCTTCCGGAATCTCGGCCTTTTTCTCCGCGGGGCGCGACAGCGCCTGGCCGCCTGTGCTGGCGGCCGCGCGCAGTTTGCGCTCGAGCGCCTGCTGGATGAGTTTGTCCTTGATGCCGGCGGCAAGGCCGGGCAGCTTTTTTGCGGTGCTCAATTCTGTCTACTGGATCATGCGTTGCTTGGAGAAGCTGCCGTTGAGCTTGAGCTCGTCGACGAACTCCGAGACCGAGATGGAGGTGACCTCCGCGGCGTGGCTCGCGACGACTTGCTGCACGCTGGCGGCGACGGTGTCGTCGTCGGCGCTGTCGTGTTCGTCGCGCAGCAGCACGACGAGCTTCTGGGCGAGCTTGGCGGGGGTGGGGCTTTCGTTGAGCGCCATGACGGGCAGGCGGATGCCGAAGCGGTTTTCAAGCGCGACGACCAGTTCCACGCCCATGAGCGAGTCCAGGCCCAGGTCGTAGACCGAGCGGGTGGGTTCGATCTTGTCGGGTGCGACGCGCAGGATTTCGCCGATCTCGGCCTGGAGCATTTCGACGAAGCGGTCGTGCAGGGCCTCGTCGTCCAGGGTGGCGATCAGGTGGGCGATGTCGTCCGAGCCGGTCTCGTCGTCTGCGGCATCGCCGGCGTGGCGGGCGATGTCGGAGAATTTGGGCAGGCCGGCGGAGGGCAGGAAGCGGCTGAGGGCGCGCCAATCCAGCTCCAGCACGCCCAGGCCGGACGCGTCTGCCGCCAGCATGGCGTCCAACGCGTCCAGCGCGACCTGGGAGGCCAGGGCGCCGCCGCCCATGCGGCTTTGGAGGGCGTTCTTGATTTTTTCGTTGCGAGCAAGGAAGCCGACGTCATCGATGGCGCCCCAGCGCACGCAGGTGGCGGGCAGGCCTTCGGCGCGGCGTTGCGCGGCCAGGCGTTCCAGCCAGGCGTTGGCGGCGACATAGTTGCTTTGGCCGGGGTTGCCGAACAGCGTGGTGGCTGACGAATAGCAGATGAAGAGGTCCAAGGCCTGCGTGCGGGTGAGCTCGTGCAGGTGTTGGGCCCCGAGCACTTTCGCGGCCAGTGTGCGCTGGATCTGTTCCGAGGTGGCGTTGCGCGCCAGTCCGTCGTCGATGACGACGGCGGCGTGGACTACGCCCTTGAGGGGCGGCAGTGTTTGCGCCGTTTCCTGCAACAGGCGCGCGAGCGCCGCGCGGTCGGTGACGTCGCAGGCGGCGGCGTGGACGCGTACGCCGCGGGCTTCGAACGCGGAGATGGCGGCTTGGGCCGACTCGGTGGCGGGCCCGCTGCGGCTGATGAGGATCAGGTTGCGCGCGCCGCGGTCAGCCAGCCATTGCGCGGTGCGCAGGCCAAAGCCGCCAAGGCCGCCGGTGACGAGGTAGGTCGCTTCGGCGGGCAGGGCGAGGCCGGGTGCCGTCCGGGCGTGTGGGTGATGGACGCCGCTGATGCCATTGCGATAGGTGACGACGATTTTGCCGATCTGGCGGGCCTGCTGCATGTAGCGGAAGGCGTCGACGATGTCGTTGGCGTCGAAGACGGCATACGGCAGCGGATGCAGCGCGCCCTGGCGGAACAGGTCCATCATTTGCCCGAACAGGCGCTGGGTCAGGTCGGGCCGCTCGTTCATCAACTGGTCGGCGTCGATGCCGAAGTAGCTGATGTTGTTGCGGAACGGACGCAATCCGATGCGGGTGTTCTCGTAGAAATCGCGCTTGCCCAGTTCCAGGAAGCGGCCGAAAGGCTTGAGCACGCGCAGATTGCGGTTGATGGCTTCGCCCGCCAGCGAGTTCAGCACGACGTCGACGCCGCGTCCGCCGGTGTCGGCGAGGATTTCGTCGGCGTAGGACAGCGAGCGCGAATCGTAGATGTGCTGCACGCCCAAGAGGCGCAGCAGATCGCGCTTTTCGTCGGAACCGGCCGTGGCGTAGATCTCGGCGCCGAGACATTGGGCGAATTGGATGGCGGCAATGCCGACACCGCCCGCGGCGCCGTGGATCAGGATTTTCTCGCCTTCTTCGACGCGCGCCAGGTGGTGCAGCGCGTAATAGACGGTGAAGAAGGTGCTGGGGATCGTGGCCGCGGCTTCGAACGAAAAGCCGTCGGGGATGTGGGAGATGGCATTGGGCCGCGTCAGCACGCGGTCACCGAAGCTGGCGGGGCCGAAGCCGACGACAGCGTCGCCCACCTGGTAGCCGCCTGCGTCGGGGCCGACGCGGGTAATCGTGCCGGAGAATTCCAGGCCCAGGGTGGGACCGGCGAAGCCGTTTTCGATGGCTTCGTCGGACAGCAGGCCCAGCGCGTACATGACGTCGCGGAAGTTCAAGCCGGTGGCTTCGATGCGCACTTCGAGCTCGTCGTTGACCGGGGCGGGCGCCGCGCAGGATTCCCAGCGCAGGTTGCGCAACTGGCCCGGGAATTCGAAGCCCAGGCGCACGGCCTGGCCTTCGGATGGCTGGGCGAGCGCAGGGCGTGGGGTGATGCGCATGCGGGGGGCATAGCGCTCGCCGCCCGGTGCAAGAAGGATTTCGTCCTCGTTGTCCGGGGTCGTCAGTTCGCGCGTCAGGGCGTTGGCCATCTGGCCCGCCATGGCCAGCGGCAGGTCGACCATGCGGACGCGGAAATTGGATGCTTCATTGGCCAGGGTGCGGCCGTAGCCCCACAGCGAGGCGTCGTTCAGGGCGTGCATGCCCGCGGTTTGCGGCGCTTGGCGCAGGTACTGCGCGGCGTCGGCGGTGATGAGCCACAGGGTGGCGGGCACTTGCGTGCGTTCGCACGCCTGGATGGCGGCGGCAGCCACGGCGCAGCGGCGCGTCTGCTTGGCGAGCAGTTCGTCGGGCGTCTCGTGCGCGTCGGCCCAGGCGAGGCCGTCCAGGTGCACGATGTGCTGCACCGGACCCGAGGCGTCGCCGGCCAGCAGGGCGTCAAGGGCCTGGGGTGCGACATTGGCTTCCAGCCGGACCTTGTGGCCCGCGGCGGCCAGGGCGTCCTTGAGCGAATGCGCAAGGTTCAAGCCATGCTCGGGGTTCTTGTCGCCAAGAATCAGCCAACGCGCCGGCTCGGCCGCGACCGCGGCGGGTTCGGCGCAGGCGTCGGCATTCAGGCGGGCGGTCAGGACATAGGCGCCGGTTGCCGGGGCCTGGGCAAAATCGAGCACGTCTGCGCATTGCAGGCCCAAGCCCTGCAATTCCTCTTGCCAGAAGGCCGCGGGCTGCTGGGTGGAAAGCCGTTCGCCGTGCTCGCCGCGCTGCCACCACTGCGCACGCGCGCCGAAGACGAAGTCGGCCCAGGCGGCCGGGTGCGCGCCGCAGAACAGCAGCAGGCCGCCATCGCGCAGGCTGCCGCGGGCGTGCCGGAGCGCGTTGCGGGCGGCGTCCAGGGTGTTGAAGTCGCAGTGGAAGATGACCAGGTCGTGGCGCGCGACGGGCGCGGCGCCGTTCTCGGTAATGCTTTCGGTGCGGGCGTGGGGATAGCGCTCGGCCTGTTGGGCGGCGACGTGATCCAGGGCGTCCGCGTCGGTCGACGCGTAGGTGTAGTCCGCCACGTCGAAGTCGAGCGCATCGCAGCAGCTGAAGTTGAACAGCGGCGTGGCCTGGCCGATCTCCATCACGGCAAGGCGCTGCCCCGGCAGGCGCGCCGCCTGAGCGGCTTCCAGCACGTTGCGCAGGGCGATGCCCAGGGTCTGGCCGCTGGCCGTGCCAAGCAGGCTGCGGGTGATGGTGGCCGGGGAAGTCGCGCGCGGGCAGATTTCTTCCACCGACGCCTCGCCGCGCAGCAGCGCGGGCAAGTGCAGGCCGATGCGGCCGACGGCGTGGACGATCTGCGCGTAGTCCGGGTACTCGCGCAGCAAGGTGTTCCAGATATCGGTCGCGCCGCTGTCGGCATCGGGGGCGGCGGATACGGCGATGCCCGACGCCTGCGCGTCGGCATGGCCGGCAGCGGACAGCCTGTCCACGAGATATTGCAGCAGCGGCGCGGCGCCGGGCGTGCGTCGGCCCATGTCAGCCAGCAGGGCCTGCGGAATCTGCCGTCCGTCCGGGGCAAGGGCGCGCAGGGCGTCCAACGCGAAGCTGTCGCACAGGCTTTCCAGCAGCGGGTCGACTTCTTCCGCGTAGCGGGCATGCGCTCCGCCCGTCCTGCATTGGTCGATCGCCTTGGCGAGCGCCGTGCGCAAGGCGCCGTGGTCGATCGGGTTGGCGCCAAAGGGGGCATGCGGACGCGGAACGGCGACCGTGTCCAGAAAGCTCAGGTGGTCGGCCGCCGCCTTGCGCAAGCGGATGCTTCGGAAGCGCGCTTGTTCCACGGCGGCGATCTGCTCGCCCTGGGCGTTGTACAGCTCGAAGGTGGCCGTGAGCGAATGCGGGGCGCGGCGCTCCAGCCGCACGCGCGCGGCGGTCGGCTGGCCAGCCTTGGCGCGCAGGCTCAGGCGCCCGATCTTGGACGGCACATAGGCGATGCCCTGGCCCATGGCCGCGTCTTTCTTGAGCAACTGGATGATGAGCTGGAAGGCACAGTCCAGCAGGGCGGGGTGCAAGTGCGTGGCGTCCAGCTCGGCGTCCAGGCAGGCGTCGGCCTCCAGCACGGCCAGCACGCTGGTCTCGGATTCCATCCAGCCATGCTTGACGGCCTGGAAGGCCGGACCGTAGTCCAGGCCCACCGCGCACGTCAGCGCGTTGTGGCTTTCGCGAGTGAAGTCGGGCGCGCGCGCCGGCAGGGTCAGCGCGGGCTGCGTCAGGCGAGCCAGGCGGGGTTCGCGCAACAGGCGGCCGCTGGCGTGCCTGACCCACGGCTCGGTGCTGCCGATGTCCTTGGCGTTGATGCGGAAGCGGCCGTCGCTGTTGTCGAGCTGCATGCGCAGCACCTTGCTGGGGGCGGCGCCGAGCAGCAGCGGACTGTGGATCTCCAGCTCTTCGAATTCGGCGCAGTCGGCGCTGCCACCTTGCCAGCGCAGCGCGGCGGCCAGTGCGACCTCGGCAAAGCCGGTGGCCGGAAACACCACGGCGTCGCCGACGACGTGGTCGGCCAGCAAGGGGTGCGAGTGTGTGTCGAGCTGGTTTTCCCAGGTGTGCTCATGCTGATGCATGGCGTAGCCCAGCAGGGGGTGCACCAGGCGGCGCGTAAGCAGGCCGAGCGATTCCGGCGTGGTCGGGTGCCAATGGCGTTCGCGTTGCCAGGGGTAGGTCGGCAGATCCACCGCGGGCGCGGCCCACGGAAAGAGCGAGGCCATGTCGAGCTGGCCGCCGGCCACGATGACCTGTCCGGCGGCGCCCCAGATCTTCTCCGGATCGTCGGCGCCACGCGTGGCGGTACTCAGCACGCTGCCCGGCATGTCGGCCGTCTTGAGCGTGTCGTTCAGGTACGAACGCAGCACGGGGTGCGGGCCGATTTCGACGTAGATGTTGTTGCCGTCGGCGGCCAGTTGATTGGCGGACTGTTCGAATCGAACGGCCTCGCGCACGTTGCGCCACCAATAGGCGGCATTCAGTGCGGCCCCGTCGAGCGGTGTGCCCGTGACGGTGGAATAGAACGGAACGTCGCTCGTGCGCGGCCGGATGTCGGCGAGCGATTCGCGGATGCCTGCCTCGATGGCGTCCATCGCGGGGCTGTGAAAAGCGTAGTCCAGGTCCAGGCGGCGGTAGAACACGGATTGTTCCGCCAGCGCGGCCTCAAGCACGGCCAGGGAGTCGGGCGCGCCCGCCACCGTGGCGCCGCGGCTGCTGTTGAAGCCCGCCACGCATACGCGCTGGGCCAGTCCATGCTCGGCGATCAGGGCAAGCGCCTGCTCGCCGCTGATGCCCACGGCGGTCATGCGGCCCAGGCCCTTGGTCTGCCCTTGAAGGCGGCTGCGCTGGAAGATGACGCGAACCGCATCGGGCAGCGTCAGGGCGCCGCAAGCCCAGGCGGCCGCGACTTCACCGACGCTGTGGCCGATGACGGCCACCGGGACGACGCCGCGCTGCGCCAGCATCCGGGTGATGCCGACCTGCAGCGCAAACAGGGCGGGCTGGGCAAATTCGGTGCGCTGGTAGCGATGATCGCCATTTTCGCCGGCCAGTTCCGCGCGCAGCGAGAAGTCGGCGTACTGCGCGAATTGCGCGTCCACGTCGTCGATCGCGGTGGCAAACACCGGGTCGGCCAGCAGGCGGCGTCCCATGTTGGCCCATTGCGACCCGTTGCCGGAGTAGACGAACACCGGGCCGCGCGCGTGCGCCAGCGCGCTGCCGGTCACCACGCCCGCCTTGGGATCGCCGCTGTCGGCGAATTGCTGGAGGGCTTCGGCGACCGTATCGCACTGCGTGCCGAACACGACGGCGCGTTCGCCGTGCCAATCGCGCCGCATGGCCGCATGGTAGGCGGCGTTGTACAGCAACCTTGCGGGCTGTCCGCGCAGGACCCCGGCCATCTGGCCGGCCGCGGCTTTCAAGGCGGGTACGGACTTGCCCGATACCAGCACGGGGATCGGGGCGGTCTTGACGATCTTGCCTTCGGCGGCGGGGCTGCGCGGCGGCGCGCTTTCCAGGATGACGTGCGCGTTGGCGCCGCCAAAGCCAAACGAGTTGACCCCGACCACCAGCTTTCCGGTGGGACGCAGTTTGCGGTTCTGCGTGACGACGTCCAGGTTCCAGTTCTGGAACTCGATCTTGGGGTTGAGGGTTTTGATGCCGATGGTGGCGGGCACCTCGCGGTGCTGCAGGACGTGCAGCGCCTTGACCAGCCCGGCGACCCCGGAGGCCGCCTCCAGGTGGCCCAGGTTGCTTTTCACCGAACCGATCGGCAGGGGGGCTCCCTTGTCTCGCTGCTGAGCCAGGGCCAGGCCGATGGCGCGGGTTTCGATGGGATCGCCGACGGCCGTGCCGGTGCCGTGGGCTTCCAGGTAGTCGATTTCGGACGGGGCAATGCCGGCCTGTTCGTAGACCTGGCGCATCAGCGCGGCCTGGGCCTCGACGCTGGGCACGGTCAGGCCGGATTTTCGGCCGTCGGTGTTGACGGCCGTGCCTGCCACCACCGCCAGGATGTTGTCGCCGTCGGCGACCGCCTGGTCGTAATCCTTCAGCAGGAACATGCCGCCGCCTTCGGAGCGGACATAGCCGTCGCCGGAGGCGTCAAAGACGTTGCAGCGGCCGCGCGGGGACAGCATGGACGCCTTGGAGAAGGTGATGAATCCGTAGGGATGCAGGTGCAGGCTGACGCCGCCCGCCAAGGCCTGCGTGCATTCGCCCGACAGGATGGCCCGGCACGCCTGGTGAAAGGCGACCAGCGAGGACGAGCACGCGGTGTCCATGGCGATGCTGGGACCACGCAGGTCTAAGAAATAGGACAGGCGGTTTGCGGCGATGCTGGCGGTGTTGCCGGTGGCCATCGACGCGTCGACGGCCCCCAGGTCCTCGGCCAGGCGATAGGCGTAGTCGCTGCTGGCGATGCCGATGTAGACGCCGCAGTCGGAGCCGCGCAGGGTGGAAGACGGGATGCCGGCGTGCTCCAGCGCTTCCCAGCTCATTTCCAGCAACAGCCGCTGCTGAGGATCCATGAGTGCGGCTTCGCGCGGAGAAATGCCGAAAAACGCCGCGTCGAATCCGGAAACGTCGCCGATGGAGCCGGCGGCAAACGTGTAGGCGGTGCCGGGATGGTCCTTCGCGGGATGCAGGTAGGCGTCGGCCGACCAGCGGTCTTTTTCGACACGGGTCACCAGATCGCGGCCTTCCAGGAGGGCCGGCCAATAGCTGTCATTGGTGGTGCTGGGAAACCGGAACGAAAGTCCGATGATGGCGACGCGTTTACGCATGCGAAGTCCTTCAAGCCCCGCAGCGCGGCGGCGGGTGAGTAAGCAATGGCGGTGGAGCGGATACGGGGATCGCAGGGGCGCCGATCAGGGGGCGCGCGTCATGCGCGCCTCGGCTGGCGGAAAGGCGAAAGCCCACGACGACAGTCAATCGCGGGCCGTTCAGCCGGGGATGACGGGACGATCCAGTCCGGAATGCGGTAGCAGCGTGGAGTCGCCGTGGAGCGGGGAGTTGCGCCGTAGCCGGGGCGCGAGGGTAATGCTCTGCTGATTCATTTTTTGATGCTGGTCTTGCGCCGGGGTATGGACTGCGCCGCTCGCACCTAAATACCAAGCAAAGCGGGGTAGTGTTGCGGCCCGGACGCCGTGACATTTGGATAAATAGGAGGCGATTTTACTATATGTATCGAATTCGACCGAATCGGGTTCTGCTGCGAGCGCGGTAATCGCCCGGATTGGGCCTGCAATAGCAGCAAATTCGCTTCTACGCGGTCAATGCGGGCGCCAGCATAACAACTACTTGTAACTGCATTGGCGCAAAATTCGACAAATCACTTCAATGATGCCCAGATTCGGACATTTCATTTGGCCGAATAAAGATAATCGCTAGCGTTTATTAACGAATATCGAAGCGCAGTTTCGATTTGCAGGGTATCTGCGAATAAATGTGTAATCGTATGCAATTGCGTGGCGAAATTGCCCCAGTCAGCGCGAGGGCGCTGGGGTGCGTATGGCCTGGCGGCGGCTGGGCGACGCCGTCGCGTGGCATGCATGACGCCGGGAGAATCGCTTACAGTCCGTACACCGGAATGGGCGGGATGCGTTTGGGGGGCGGGGGGATACGCCAGGAGGCTCTTCGCCGCAGGGCGCCCAGCAGTTTCAATCCTTGCGGCCAGTCGGCAAGGCCGCTGTCCGCATTGAGGTGGCCGGCGCCCGGGATGACGACGATGCGGCTGCCCCAGTCGGCCGCGAAAGCCATGGCGCGGTCCAGCGAGCAGTAGGGATCGTTATCGCTGGCGACCACCACGCTCTGGAACGGCAGGGGCTGGCGGGGAACCGGGGCGAAGCCGCGCAGGCATGGCGGGGTGTCGGGACGTTCGACGTCCGCGGGCGCGACGAGCAGCGCGCCGGCGACCTTGGCCCGAAGCGGCACGGGCAGGGCGGCGCTGATCAGGCAGCCGAGGCTGTGCGCGATGAGCAGTACCGGGCTGCGTGCTTCGTCGACGCTGGCGGTCAGGCTGGAAATCCAATCGGCGGCGCACGGGTTGTCCCAATCGTGCTGCTCGATGCGCCGGGCATGGGGCATGACGGCCTGCCAACGGGATTGCCAGTGATCGGGACCGGAGTTTTTCCAGCCCGGGACGATTATCGGTTGGAGTCTCATGCGGCACATGATGCCGCCGCGCTTTAGTAACTCAAACGAATTAATCGTCTTTTGCATATACGGCGTTCGGAATAAAGCGGGGCGCGGCGGCGATGCCGCGGCGCAATACGGAACGGCGGCAAAACCGCCCCGGAACCGGCCAAAAGCCGCGATATTTCAGTGTATGCTTGCCGTGCAAATGCACTGTCACGGGCGCGACATCAACGATATCCGGCCGTCCGCTCGTTGACGGATCAACGATTACAAGTCATTCGAGGAGTCCACTCATGAAGCCAGTATTCCGTCTGACCCCGGTCATCGCAGCGCTGGGCGTCGCCGCTGGTTTGGCGTTTGGCGCGGCCGCGCACGCCCAGACCATCAAGATCGGCGTCGTCGGCCCCACCACCGGCGCGGTCACGCAGTATGGCGATATGGTCCGTGAAGGGGTCGACACCGCGGTCGAGCGCATCAATGCCGCCGGCGGCGTCAATGGCAAGAAGCTGGAAACCGTCGTAATCGACGACGGCTGCGAGCCCAAGCAGGGTCCCGTCGCCGCCAACCGCGTGGTCAACAGCAAGATCGGTTTCGTGGTGGGCCACGTGTGCTCGGGCGCGACGATCGCCGCTGCCGACATCTACAACAACGAAGGCGTGGTGATGATCACCCCGTCCGCCACGTCGCCGGCCGTGACCGACGGCAAGAACTACGAGTTCATCTTCCGCACCATCGGGCGCGACGACCAGCAAGGCCCCGCCGCCGCCAAGTTCATCCTCGAAAAGATCAAGCCCAAGAAGGTCGCCGTGCTGCACGACAAGCAGTCGTATGGCCAGGGCATCGCCACCGCGGTCAAGAACGACCTCGAGAAGGGCGGCGTGACCGTTGCCGTCTTCGAAGGCATCAATGCCGGCGACAGCGACTATTCGGCGGTCATCACCAAGCTCAAGAGCCAGGGCGTGGACTTCGTCTATTACGGCGGCTATCACCCCGAGATGGGGCTGCTGCTGCGCCAGTCGGCCGAGCAGGGCGTGAAGGCCAAGTGGATGGGGCCGGAAGGCACCGGCAACCCGGACATCAATGCCATCGCGGGCGACGCCGTCGAAGGCATGCTGCTGACGCTGCCGGCGGACTTTACCCAGAACGCCGCCAACGCCGACATCGTGAAGGCGTTTGAAGCCAAGAAGCGCAATGCCGGCGGCGCGTTCCAGATGACCGCCTACACGGCCACCCAGCTCATCGCGGACGGCATCAAGGGCGCGGGCTCGGACGATCCCACCAAGGTCGCGAAGTACCTGCATTCGAACACCTTCGACACGCCGATCGGCAAGGTGTCGTGGAACAAGCAGGGCGACCTGACGAACTTCCAGTTCGACGTGTTCGTCTGGCACAAGGACGGCTCCAAGACCGTCTACAAGTAAACCGCGGCGCGACGGGTCCTGCGGGGCCCGTCCCGTGCACGGGCGGCGCCTGCCTGGCGCCCGAAAAAAAACCGGGCTGCAAGCGTTTCGCTTGCGGCCCGGTTTTTTTGTGCGGCAAAGAAGCGCGGCGTCTCGCTGCCGGCTTACAAGCCTTGCACGCGGCGGCCCGTGTCGGCCTCGAACCAGTGCAGGGGATGGCGGCCGTCGGGGCCGACATTGACGCGGGCGCCGACCTTAGCGGACGACTCGGACAACTGGCGCGTCGTGCAGCGCACCACCAGCGTGCTCTTGCCGCAGCGGCAGTGGACGAGCTGTTCCGAGCCCAGGGTTTCGACCATTTCGACTTCGGCGGGAATGCCCTGCGTATTGAGCAGCATGTGCTCGGGACGCATGCCCATGATGACCTTGCGGCCGCGCACCTGCGAAGGCACCTGCAGCGGCGAGATTTCGAGATCGTTGCCGTCGGCCGTCTTGACCGTGCCGTCGCCGGCCACCTGCACTTCCATGAGGTTCATCGGGGGCGAGCCGATGAAGCCGGCCACGAACGTGGAGGCGGGCTTTTCGAAGACTTCCATGGGGGTGCCGATCTGCTCGGGCACGCCCTGGTACATGACGATCATGCGATGCGCCAGCGTCATGGCCTCGACCTGGTCGTGCGTGACGTACAGGCTGGTGGTGCCCAGGCGGCGATGCAGCTTCATGATTTCGAGGCGCATCGCCACGCGCAGCTTGGCGTCCAGGTTGGACAGCGGCTCGTCGAACAGGAACACCTTGGGTTCGCGCACGATGGCGCGGCCCATGGCGACGCGCTGGCGCTGGCCGCCCGAGAGGGCGCGCGGACGGCGGTCCAGCAGGTGGCCCAGTTCGAGGATCTGCGCGGCGATGTCGACGCGCTTTTTGATCTCGTCCTTGGAGAACTTGCGGATCTTCAAGCCGTACGCCATGTTCTCGAACACGGTCATGTGCGGGTAGAGCGCGTAGTTCTGGAACACCATTGCGATGTCGCGTTCGGCCGGTTCCAGGGTGTTGACCACCTTGTCATCGATGACGATTTCGCCGCTGGTGACGGTCTCCAGGCCGGCGACCATGCGCATCAGCGTGGATTTGCCGCAGCCCGACGGGCCGACGATGACGATGAATTCACCGTCCTTGACGTCCATGTCGATGCCATGGATGACCGGCACGTTGCCGGCATAGGTTTTCTTGACGTTGCGGAAGCTGAGAGTAGCCATGAGTTATTCGTGTTCGGAGTCGTGTTCGGATGGGCGCGGCGTGGGGGTCATTTCTCAGTGTCGACCAAGCCCTTGACGAACCATTTCTGCATCAGGATGACGACCAGCGCCGGCGGGATCATGGCGAGCATGGCGGTGGCCATGGTGATGTTCCATTCGGTCACGCTGTCGCCGCCGCTGATCATCCGCTTGATGCCGATGACGACGGGGTACATGTCTTCCTGGGTGGTGACGAGCAGCGGCCACAGGTATTGGTTCCAGCCGTAGATGAACTGGATCACGAACAGGGCGGCGATGCTGGTCTTGGACAGCGGCAGCAGCACGTCGCGGAAGAACCGCACGGGCCCCGCGCCGTCGATGCGCGCGGCCTCGATCAGCTCGTCCGGCACCGTCAGGAAGAACTGGCGGAACAGGAACGTCGCCGTGGCCGACGCGATGAGCGGCAGCGTCAGGCCCGCGTAGCTGTTGAGCAGCCCCAGATCGGCCACGACCTTGTAGGTGGGCGCGATGCGGACTTCGACCGGCAGCATCAGCGTGACGAAAATCATCCAGAAAAAGAACATGCGGCCGGGAAAGCGGAAGTACACGACCGCGAATGCCGACAGCAGCGAGATGGCGATCTTGCCGAGCGAGATCGCCAGCGCCATGATCAGGCTCACGTACATCATGCGGCCGACGGGCGCGCCCGACGAACCGCCGGACGATCCGCCGAACAGGGCTTTCATGTAGTTGTCCACGAAGTGCGGACCGGGGATCAGGGACATCGGCGCCTGAGCGACTTCCTGCGCGGTCTGGGTGGACGCGACGAAAGTGACGTAGAGCGGAAATGCCACCATCGCCACGCCGCAAAGCAGAATGACGTGGGCCAGAATATCCAGCCAGGGACGGCGTTCAACCATTGTTATCAGCCTCGGACAAAATCAATACTGCACTTTGCGGTCGACGTAGCGGAACTGCACGACCGTCAAGGCAACCACAATGAACATCAGGACGACGGACTGGGCGGCGGACGAACCGAGGTCCAGGCCGCGGAAGCCGTCGCTGTACACCTTGTAGACCAGGATCGAGGTCGCCGTGCCCGGGCCGCCTTGCGTCGTCGTGTCGATCACGGCGAAGGTATCGAAGAAGGCGTAGATGATGTTGACCACCAGCAGGAAGAACGTGGTGGGCGACAGCAGCGGGAAGACGATGGTCCAGAAGCGGCGCGCCGGGCTGGCGCCGTCGATCGCGGCGGCTTCGATCAGCGAGCGCGGAATCGATTGCAGGCCGGCCAGGAAGAACAGGAAGTTGTAGGAGACCTGCTTCCAGACGGCCGCGATGATCACCAGGATCATGGCCTGGTTGCCGTCCAGACGAGGGTTCCAGTCCACGCCCGACTTGCGCAGGGCCACGGCCAGGATGCCGACGGAAGGCGAGAACAGAAACAGCCACAGCACGCCGACCACGGCGGGCGCGACGGCGTAGGGCCAGATGAGCAGGGTCTTGTAGAGTCCGGCGCCGCGGATCACGCGGTCGGCCATCACGGCCAGCACCAGGGACACGCCAAGGCCGACGCCGGCCACCAGCACCGAAAACACGGCGGTGACGCGGAAGGAATCGAGGTAGCTCTGTTGCGAGAACAGTTCGACGAAGTTGTCCAGGCCAACGAACTGCGAGGAAAGGCCGAAGGGGTCTTCAAGGCGCATGGACTGCCACATGGCTTGTCCGGCGGGCAGGAAGAAGAACACCACGGTAATGATCAACTGCGGCAGTAGCAGCAGATAGGGCAAGGTCTTGTGCCCGAATACAACGCGTTTTTCCATAGGGGGAACCCAAGGTACAGAAAAGCGGCGGTTGGAATAACCGCCGCCTGAAACCGCCAGCGCGCGTGCCGCGCGAGGCGCCCGGAGCCCGAAAAGCACCGGCACTCATAAAAACACGATAGGCTTAAAGCCCTAAAAAAACCAGGGCTTTAAGCCTCGTAAGTCCTTGTCGCGACATGGAAAATGCCGATTGACAAGGCGGCGGTCAGATCGCGCGAAAGGGCGTTACTTTACACTCTTCTCGAACTTTTCCAGCAACTCGTTGCCGCGCTTGACGATGTTCTCGGCGCCGTCCTTGGCCGAGACCTTGCCCGAAACGATGCGTTCGATTTCGGCGTCTTCGATTTCGCGGATCTGCGGCAGGAAGCCCAGGCGCAGGCCGCGCGATTGGGCGGTGGTTTCGACGTTGAGCTGCTTGACGCCGACCTCGGTGCCCGGGTTCTTGTCGTAGAAGCCTTCCTTCTTGGTCAGCTCATAGGCGGCCTTGGTGACGGGCACGTAGCCGGTCTGCTGGTGCCAGCGGGCGGCGATTTCCGGGCTGGCCAGGAACTTGAAGAATTCGGTCACGCCCTTGTAGACCTCGGGCTTCTTGTTGGCGAAGACCCACAGCGAAGCGCCGCCGATGATGGTGTTCTGCGGCGCGCCCTTGACGTCGGCGTAGTAGGGCAGCGTGGAGGTGCCGAATTCGAACTTGGCGTTCTTGGCGATGTTGGCGCGCAGGCCGGACGAGCCGGTGATCATGGCGCACTTGCCGCTGATGAAGAGCGAGTTGGGCTCGTCGCCGCGGCCGCCGTACATGAAGATGCCTTCCTTGCCCAGCTTGGCGAGGTTTTCCAGGTGGCGCACGTGCAGCGGGGTGTTGATGGCGATGCGCGCATCCAGGCCGCCGAAGCCGTTGTCCTTGGTGGCGTACGGCACGTTATGCCAGGCCGAGAAGGTTTCGAGCTGGGTCCACGACGGCCAGGACGTGGTGTAGCCGCATTCCTGGCCCGCGGCCTTCAGCTTCTGGCCGGCGGCGGCCAGCTCTTCCCAGGTCTTGGGGGGATTGTCGGCGTCCAGGCCGGCCTTCTTGAAGGCGTCCTTGTTGTAGTAGAAGACCACGGTCGAGCTGTTGAAGGGCATCGACACCAGCTTGCCGTCGGCCGACGAGTAGTAACCGGCCACGGCGCCGATGAATTCCTTCGGGTCGATCGGGTTGCCGGCTTCTTCGGACATCTGCTGCACCGGCTTGATGGCGCCCTTGGCGTACATCATGGTGGCGGTGCCGACTTCGAAGACCTGCAGGATGTCCGGGGCATTGCCGGCGCGGAACGCGGCGATGCCGGCGTTCATGGATTCACCGTAGTTGCCCTTGTAGATGGCCTTGACCTGGTAGTCGGGGTTCTTCTTGTTGAATTCATCGACCAGGCCATTGACGCGGTCGCCCAGGGCGCCTTCCATCGAATGCCAGAACTGGATCTCGGTGGCCGCATGCGCGGAAGCGCCGGCGAAAGCCGTCATGATGGCGGCAAATGTCAGGGCAATACGGTGGGATCGCATAAATGGGTTCTCCAGTTGGGCGTGTTGCGAACGGGGTGCCCGGCCGCATGAAACACGACACCTTATGAATTGTTTGTGACAAAACCGTGACTTTCACATCCCTACAAACGCCTGTCAAATTGCGCGTTTCAGGCGCGAACGAACATTTTGTATCCGCTTTGCCCGGGAATTCGACCGATTACAATCGCCGCCTATGAAAAACGAACTTTCGATTGCGTTCATCGGCAAGGGCGGCAACGGCGGCATCTGCGGCGCCCCGGCCCGTCGGGCGGCGGGCCGGCCCGGCAGAGTATGCGCCGCCGATGACCGTCATGTCATTGACATAAACCAGGATGCCCGGAGCGCCTGGACGGCCGCCGCCAGGGCTGCCGCCGCGGCCCGCGGCAGCGCGCTTGCGCGCTCGCGCGCGCGCAGGTTCGCGGTCACTGCACGGAACATCGAAGACGGTGTGGCTTGCGCGCGTCAGTCGCGGCAAGACGACACTTTGGCGGTCCGCGTGGCGGCGTGGACGGCGCTGGCCGGGGGGGCGGGCAAATGACCGCGGACGTTGCGCGCTTTCCCGCCATGACCCGTACCCAGTTCGGGGTCTCGGTGCTGTGCATGCTGGCCGTGGTGGTGGGCTCCAACATCCTGGTCCAGGTGCCGCTCAATGATTGGCTGACCTGGGGCGGGCTGTCATATCCCGTGGCGTTCCTGGTCACCGACGTGCTGAATCGCCGGTTCGGGCCGGCCGCGGCCCGCCGGGTGGTGTGGTTCGGCTTTGCGGCCGCGCTGGTGGTGTCGGTCTGGGTGGCGTCGCCGCGCATCGCGCTGGCCTCGGGCCTGGCCTATCTATGTGCGCAGCTCGTCGACATCCAGGTGTTCGACCGGTTGCGCGACCAGCGCTGGTGGCGCGCGCCGCTGGCTTCGGGCGTGCTGGGCGCGATCCTGGACACGGCGGTGTTCTTCAGCGTGGCGTTCGCGGCGAGCGGGGCGCCCTGGGTGACGTGGATGCTGGGCGACCTGGCGATCAAGCTGGCGGTCAATATCAGCATGCTGGCGCCGTTCCGCGCGCTGATGTGGAATCTGGCTCGGCCTGCGAACGCCTAGGCCCGCGTATCGTCTGGCGCCGTTCATGCGCGCGCCCATGGCATGTTTTCATGCCGGGGCGCGCGTTTTTATATTTGTGCGCGGCAAATGCATTGCATTATTAACGTGTGCATTAATCAGGCTCGCCGGGATTGAACTGACAGGGCGCGCAGATGCCCTGCAAATCGATCGTTGTGCAAGGGTTTCGGAAGAGCTTGGTAAGAGCTGTGTAAGACCCGCGTAAGTACTGTATTTAAATGCGAGATTAAACGACGTATTAATTACTGCGTATAACTACGTATAGCTACGTATATTTATTCGTCCACCCATGGCGCAAGCGGAAGACGCAAGCATAAATCTCGTTTTTTCACCAGTCATCGATGCAGGAATTTTTGCGATTTATCCAACGAATTCACGGACTTGCGGCCGCTATCCGTCCCGAATAAAAGGCCCTGACAAAATATTGGGGATTACACGCAGTGACAGTATGACGGCTTGCTTTCAGAATACCGCCCACACCGTGTTTTTGCCCAAGAAGCCGGCGACGGGCAATGCGGACAAAGGGGTACTCTCCCGATAACCCGTGTTGGACAGAGCCGCTCAAAACCTCGCTGGAGAACTCCGCATGAAGTTTCTGAATCGCCTTACCCCGGTAGCCATGGCGCTTGGGGCACTTGCCTTGGCTGGCGCCGCGCACGCCGCCGATACGATCAAGATCGGCATTCCCCAGCCCATGACCGGTCCCAACACCCAATACGGCGACCAGATCCAGGCCGGCGCGCTGACCGCCATCGAGACCATCAATGCCAAGGGCGGCGTCAAGGGCAAGAAGCTCGAACCCATCCTGATCGACGACGGCTGCGAACCCAAGCAGGCCGTGCCCGCGGCCAACCGCGTGGTCAATTCCGGCGCCAAGTTCGCCGTGGCCCATGCGTGCTCGGGCGTGACGGTCGCCGCCGTGAAGGTCTATGAAGAAGAGGGCATCGTCGGCATCACCCCGGGCGCCACGTCGCCGCTGGTCACCGACACCATCAAGCCGCACTTCTTCTTCCGCACCATCGGCCGCGACGACCAGCAAGGTCCGTACGCCGCCAACTACATCGCCAAGACGCTCAAGCCCAAGAAGGTCGCCGTGCTGCACGATAAGCAGACCTACGGTTCGGGCGTGGCCACCCAGGTCAAGGACGCGCTTGCCAAGCAGAACGTCAACGTCGCGCTGTTCGAAGGCATCAACGTCGGCGACAGCGATTACTCGGCCATCATCACCAAACTGAAGTCCGCGGGCGTGGACCTGGTCTATTTCGGCGGCTACCACCCCGAACTGGGCCTCTTGCTGCGCCAGTCGCGTGAACAGGGCCTGACCGTCCAGTTCATGGGCCCGGAAGGCACGGCCAACCAGGATCTGGTGGCCATCGCCGGCCCGGCCATCGATGGCCTGCTGGTCACGCTGCCGGCTGACTTCACCAAGCTGCCGGGCAACGAAGCCATCGTCAAGGCCTTCAAGGACGCCAAGCGCGATCCGGACGGCGCCTTCCAGATGCCGGCCTACGCCGCGGTCCAGATCCTTGTCGACAGCATCAACGCCGTTGGCGAAGACCCGGCCAAGGTCGCGGACTACATGCACAAGACCACCTTCAACACCGGCATCGGCAAGGTCGAATACGATGCCAAGGGCGACCTGAAGGACTTCGAGTTCGCCGTCTACAAGTGGGACAAGAACGGAAAGAAGACCCAGCTGTAAACACGCGATCCCGCCGGCGCGTTGCCGGCGTGTAGGGCCTGTCGTCTCCGTCTTGCCGTAATCCGCGTAGCGATGCGCCAAAAGCGCTGTGCGGCCGGCAAGGCGGCGATCACAGGCCCTTATGAAATACGCCCAGGTTTCCGGCTCCGGGTCTCACTACCGGGGCCGGAACCATTTGGAGCAAGAGAATCATGTCTGACCTCATACCCCAACTTACCCAGCAATTCTTCAACGGATTGTCCCTGGGAGCGATCTATGCGCTGATCGCCATCGGCTACACAATGGTCTACGGCATCATCGGTATGATCAACTTCGCCCACGGCGAAATCTACATGATCGGCGCCTACGTGGGCCTGGTCACTTTGACGGCCATCGGCACCGGCAGCGGCCTGCCCATGCCGTTCATCATTGCCACCATGCTGCTCGTGGCCATCGCCGTCACCGGCATCTACGGTTTTTCGGTCGAACGCGTTGCGTACCGGCCGGTGCGCGGCAGCCCCCGCCTGGTGGCGCTGATCTCCGCCATCGGCATGTCGATCTTCCTGCAGAATTGGGTGGCGCTCGGCCAGGGCGCACGCGACATGGCCGTGCCCGCGCTGGTGTCCGGCGCCGTGCAGTTCCAGATGGGTACCGATTTCGACGTGACGGTGCCGTACTCGCGCATCATGATCATCGTCGTGACGGTGGTGCTGATGGTGGCGCTGACGCTGTTCATCAAGTATTCCCGCATGGGACGCGCGTCGCGCGCCTGCTCGCAGGACATGCACATGGCCAACCTGCTGGGCATCGACACCAACCGCGTGATCTCGTTCACGTTCGTGATGGGCGCGATCCTGGCGGCGGTGGGCGGCGTGCTGATCGCCATCACCATCGGCAAGCTCAATCCCTTCATCGGCTTTCTGGCCGGCATCAAGGCCTTCACGGCGGCGGTGCTGGGCGGCATCGGCAGCATCCCCGGCGCCATGCTGGGCGGCGTGTTGCTGGGCCTGGCCGAAACCTTCGCGGCCGCCTATATCTCGTCACAGTACAAGGACATCGTGGCGTTCTCGCTGCTGGTCCTGATTCTGCTGTTCCGTCCCACCGGGCTGCTGGGCAAACCTGAGGTGGAAAAAGTCTGATGTCGAACAACAATCTCAAAAACGCCACCGTGGCCGCCGTGTTGACGGCGGTCATCGTCACGCCGGTCTTTGGCCTGCAGCTCATCCGGCAGGGGGCTCGCACCTCCATGGAATCGAACTGGTCGCTGGTGGCGCTTGCCGCCGCGGCGGTGTTCGTATTCCAGTTACTGCGGCCCTGGATCGCCATTCCATTCCAAAAGCTCAAGACCGGGCTGCCGACCTTGTCGGCGGCGCCCGCCAAGACCCACAAGCCGCTGATGTTCCTGCTGTTGGCCATCGCGGTGATCTGGCCGTTCTTCGCGGGCCGCAGTTCGGTCGACATCGCCACGCTGGTGCTGATCTACGTCATGCTGGGCCTGGGCCTGAACATCGTGGTCGGTTTCGCCGGCCTGCTCGACCTGGGGTTCGTGGGCTTTTATGCGGTGGGCGCCTATACCTACGCCTTGCTGTATCACTGGGGCGGCTGGAGCTTCTGGGAGGCGCTGCCGTTCGCGGGCGCAATGTCCGCGCTCTTCGGCTTTGTCCTGGGCTTTCCCGTGCTGCGGCTGCGCGGCGACTATCTGGCCATCGTGACGCTGGGCTTTGGCGAAATCATCCGCCTGCTGCTCATCAACCTGAATACGGTGACGGGTGGCCCGGACGGCATCTCCGGCATTCCCAAGCCCACGTTCTTCGGCCTGGAAATGACGCGGCGCGCCAGCACCGAGGGCGACCAGACGTTCCATGACTTCTTCGGGCTGACGTTCCAGAACCAGGACTTGGTGATCTACCTGTACATGATGGCGCTGTTGCTGGCGCTGGTGACGCTGTTCGTGTCCACGCGCCTGATCCGCATGCCGGTGGGCCGCGCCTGGGAGGCGCTGCGCGAGGACGAGATCGCCTGCCGCTCGCTGGGCCTGAACCCCACGCGCATCAAGCTGTCCGCGTTCACGCTGGGCGCCATGTTCGCGGGCTTTGGCGGCGCGTTCTTTGCCGCGCGCCAGGGCATGGTCAACCCGGAATCCTTCACCTTCATCGAGTCCGCGCTGATCCTGGCCATCGTGGTGCTGGGCGGCATGGGGTCGCAGGTGGGCGTGATCCTTGCGGCCATCCTGCTGACCGTGCTGCCCGAGCTGGCGCGCGAGTTCGCCGAGTACCGGATGCTGATGTTCGGCCTGGTGATGGTGTTGATGATGATGTGGCGTCCGCAGGGGTTGTTGCCCATGAAGCGTCCCCACGTGGAGCTGTCTAAATGAGCGAGGCATTGCTGAAAGTATCCGGCCTGACCATGCGGTTCGGCGGCCTGCTGGCCGTCGATAGCGTGGCCTTCGAGGTCAAGTCCGACGAGGTGTTCGCCATCATCGGCCCCAACGGCGCCGGCAAGACCACCGTGTTCAACTGCGTGGGCGGGTTCTACGCGCCCACGGCGGGCGAAATCATCATGGACGGCAAGCCCATCACTGGGCTGGCCAGCCACAAGGTGGCGCGCCACGGCCTGGTGCGCACGTTCCAGAACGTGCGCCTGTTCAAGCAGCTCACCGTGCTGGAGAACCTGCTGGTCGCGCAGCACACGCAGGTGGAGGCGCGGCTGCTGCCCGGCCTGCTCAAGCTCAAGGGCTACCGGCAGTCCGAAGCCGAGGCGCTGTCGCGCGCGGCGCAATGGCTCGATTTCATGGGCCTGCGCGAGTTCGCCAACCGCGAAGCCGGCAACCTGGCGTACGGCCACCAGCGGCGCCTGGAGATTGCGCGCTGCATGATCACCAAGCCGCGGCTGCTGATGCTGGACGAACCGGCGGCCGGCCTGAATCCCCAGGAAAAGCGGGACCTGCAATCGCTGATCGACCAGTTGCGGCGCGAGTTCGGCGTCGCGGTGCTGCTGATCGAACACGACATGAGCCTGATCATGGGCATTTCGGACCGCATCCTGGTCATGGAACATGGCAAGCCCATCACGACCGGCACCCCCGACCAGGTGCGCAACGACGAGCGCGTCATCAAGGCGTATCTGGGGGAGGAATGATGCTCAAGCTGGAAAACATACACACCTACTATGGCGCCATCCAGGCGCTCAATGGCGTGTCGGTGGAAGTCAACAAGGGCGAGATCGTCACGCTGATCGGCGCCAACGGCGCGGGCAAGACGACGCTGCTGATGACGGTCTGCGGCAACCCCCGGGCCCGCGAGGGCAAGATCACGTTCGAGGGCGAGGACATCACCCACAAGGAAACGCACCACATCATGCGCAGTGGCATCGCCATTTCGCCTGAAGGCCGGCGCGTGTTCAAGGACCTGACGGTCGCCGAGAACCTGATGATGGGGGGCTTTTTCGCCAAGCGCGACGAGATCCAGGCGGGCATCGACCATGTCTATGGCCTGTTTCCGCGCTTGAAAGAGCGTGCCAGCCAGCGCGCGGGCCTGATGTCGGGCGGCGAACAGCAGATGCTGGCGATCGGCCGTGCGCTGATGACCCGTCCGCGCCTGTTGCTGCTCGACGAGCCCACGCTGGGCCTGGCGCCGCTGGTCATTGCGCAGATCTTCGACATCATCCGCGAGATCCGCGAACAGGGCGTGACCGTGTTCCTGGTCGAGCAGAACGCGAACAAGGCATTGGGCGTGGCCGACCGCGGCTACGTGCTGGAAAACGGGCGCGTGGTGTTGCAGGACACCGGCGCGAATTTGCTGGTCAACGACCAGGTCCGCAAGGCGTATCTGGGCGGTTGACGTCTTCCCCGCGAAGGAAGCAGGCGCATCGGAAGATGCGCCTTTTTTTTCGTATGGCTCGCCAGACGGCGGCATTGCGCCGTCTTCAGGCCGCGATGCGTTGTTCCGGCTGGTCGGCCTGGTAATGCGCGATCGCGGCGCGGGCGAGGGCGTCGATGGAATCGGTCAGCGTCACGCCCAGGCTGGCGCGCAGGGCGTGCGGGACGGCGAGGGGCAGCTCGGTGCAGCCCAGCACCACGGCGTCGGCGCCGCGCGCCTTCAGGCGGGCGATGCATTCGGCGGCGGGCGCGAAGGCGTCTTCGAGCTGGTTGCCTTTGACGGCGCGGATCGAGCCCATGCAGTAGCGTTCGACTTCGTCGTCATCGGGCACGATGCATTCGTAGCCCTGGGCCAGAAGGTGGCGCTGGTAGAGGCCGAGCTTGAGCGTGGCGGCGGTGCCCATCAGGCCGATGCGGCCGCTGGGCAGGCCCAGGCGGCGCAGGTCTTCGATGACGGCTTCGATGATGTGCAGCACCGGCAGCGGCGTCGAAGCGGCGATCTCGTCGAACCACAGATGGGCCGTGTTGCACGGGATGGCGATGAGCTGGGCGCCGGCCTGCTCCAGGAAGCGCACGCCGTCCACCATGTGGGGCAGGGGGTTCTCGCCGCCCGCCATGTAGGCGCTGGAGCGGTCGGGAATGCGGGGATCGTTGCGCAACAGCGTGGGAATGTGTTGCTGGTCGATCGTGGCGGGGGTCAGCGCCGCCAGGCGGAGGGCAAAGGCCGCGCCGGCCATGGGCCCCATCCCGCCCAATACACCCAGGTAGCAGCCCTGGGAAAACGTCTTCACTTTATGTACTCCGTGCTCATGCATCACCGGGCGTCAGGACCTGGCCCGGGCGTTCGGCGCCCGTCCGTTCCCCGTCCCAGACCTGCCTGCCATTGACCCACACGGCGTGGATGCCCCGGCTTGCCTGAATGGGAGCTGAAAAAGTGGCCGCGTCAGTGACGGTGGCGGGATCGAACAGCACCAGATCGGCATGATACCCCTCTCGCAGCAGGCCGCGCCCGGCGACGCCGTATTGGGCGGCCGCCAGCCCGGTCATTTTGTGGATGGCGGATTCGAGCGTCAGCAGTTGCTGCTCGCGCACGAGGGTGCGCAGCACGTTGGTGAAGGTGCCCCATTGGCGCGGGTGCGGATGGGGATCGAAGGGCAGGCCGTCCGAGCCGACCATGGTCAGCGGATGGGCAAAGATGCGCTTGACGTCGGAGGGGTCCATCAGGAAGTAGATGGCGCCGGCGGGCGCCAGCCTGGCGACGGCCGCCTCGTCGTCCAGGCCCAGCTCGGCCATGACGTCGCTGAAGTCGCGGCCGGTTGCGTCCGGGTAGCCCTTGGACCACGTGATCATCGTGCGGCTGGCGAGCCGCGCGCGGTCCAGCCGCAGCATGGTCGACGTGGCGGGGTAGGGATGGCAGTCCAGGCAGACGGGCTGCGAGGCCGCCGCGCGGCTGATGAGGTCCAGCGTCTCGCGGGTGCGGCCGTGGTTGCGTTCGCCCGCCAGCTTGTGGTGCGAGAAGACGACGCGGCAGTCGATCTCGCGGCCGATGTGCAGTGCCTCTTCCATGGCGGGCACGATGTGGTCGGCCTCGTCGCGCAGGTGGGTGGCGTAGATGCCGGCGCGGCCACGCAGCGGCAGGCACACGTCGACGATCTCGTCGGTGGGCGCGGCGCTGGCCGGCGGATAGAACGTGCCCGTGGACACGCCGAACGCGCCGGCATCCAGCGCTTCCTGCAGCAGCGCGCGCATGGCGGCCCGTTCGGCGCCGTTGGCCGCGCGCGCGGTGTCGTCCATGACGGCGACGCGCAACGTGGTGTGGCCCACCAGCGGAATCACGTTGACGGCCGCGGGCGTGGCCCGCAGCGCGTCCATCCAGGCGCGGCAGGTGTCAAAGCGGAACAGCTCCGGCGGCCCCAGCAGGTCCAGCGGCTGCGGGATCTGGGTGCGGGACAGGGGCGCCAGGCTGATCCCGCAATTGCCGGTGACGACGGTGGTGATGCCCTGCGACACCTTGGGCCGCATGTCGGGATGGGCCAGGAGGTAACCATCGTCGTGGGTGTGCGAGTCGATGAAACCCGGCGCCAGGACCTGGCCCCGCCCGTCGATGACCGGTACGCCATCCGGGTGGGCGAAGCCGCCCACCGCCGCGATGCGCCCGCCGCGCACGGCCAGGTCGCCCTGGCGCGCGGGCCCGCCCGATCCGTCGATGAGCGTTGCGCCCGCGACGATGAAGTCAGCCTGCAAGGTGTCTGCCGTCATGACGCTGGCTCAGTCGAGCTTTTCGATGCCGGCCGTGTCGATGATCTGCTGCCATTTGGCGGTTTCACGATCGATCAGCTTCTTGAAGTCGGCGGGGGAGCCGGTGGCCGGTTCGGCGCCCAGCGTGGCCAGGCCCTGGCGCACTTCCGGCGCCTGCAGCGCCTTCTGGACGGCGGCGTTCAGCGAGGCCACCACGTCGTCGGGCGTGCCCTTGGGCGCCACCACGCCGCCCCAGGCGACGGTTTCATAGCCCTTCAGGCCGGCTTCGTCCAGCGTGGGCACGTCGGGCATCATCGGCAGGCGCTTCAGGCTGCTGACGCCGATGGCGCGGACCTTGCCGCTCTTGACCAGCGGCGCGGCCTCCGAGGTGTTGACGAACAGGTAGTCCAGGCGGCCGCCGAGCAGGTCCTGGATGGCGGCCGGGCCGCCGTTGTAGGGGATGAACATCACGTCCACCTTGGCCATGCTCTTGAAGAGCTCGCCGCCCATGTGGCCCGTCGTGCCCACGCCCGACGCGCCGTACGACAGGCGGCCCGGTTCCTTGCGCGCGCGATCGATCAGGTTCTGGACGCTCTTGACGGGCGAGTCGACCGGGACGATCAGCGCGTTGTAGAGATCGAACATGTGGGCGACCGGGGTCAGGTCTTTGTCGACGTCGTAGGGCAGGCGCTTGAAGAGCGAGCGGTTCACGGCCAGCGTGTTGATGTTGCCGTAGCCCACGGTGTAGCCATCGGGCGCGGCGCGCTTGATCAGCGCGATGCCGATGTTGCCGGCGGCGCCGGGGCGGTTTTCGATGACCATCGTGGCGCCGGTGTCACGGGCGATCTGGGTGGTGATCAGGCGCGACAGCACGTCGGGCGATCCGCCGGCGGCGGACGGGACCACGAAGGTGATGGGCTTGTCGGGATAGCCGGCCGCCGAGGCCGTGCCGCACAGGGCGACGCTGAGCGCCGCCACGGAAAGGCTGCGGAAGAACGTGTTGCGCATGGTGGATTTCCCCTGATGTTGTTTTGTGGAGCGGGCAGATTACACCCGGCCATGCGGCACTGCGTCATCGAAAAATGTCTCAAACCTATAATCCCCCGTTATTGGAAAAGGGGAAGAAATGGAAGCGGATGCGTATGCCGATGAGGTGGGTCCGAGTGCGGGGCGGCCGCTAAACCTGCGCCAGATCGAGGTGTTCCGCGCCATCATGATGGCCGGGTCGATCAGCGGGGCGGGGCGCATGCTGCATGTGTCGCAGCCGGCGGTGAGCCGGGTGCTGGCCCTGACGGAGAACCGCCTGGGCTATCGCCTGTTCGAGCGCGTGAAGAGCCGGCTGTCGCCGACGGCCGAGGCGCGGCGCCTGTATGCCGAGGTCGAGCAGGTGTACGGCGGCATCCAGCGCGTGAACGACCTGGCCGCCAGCCTGGGTCAGTCGGGCGCGGGGATGCTGAAAATCGTGGCCAGCGCCAGCTTCGGCCAGCGCCTCATCCCCATGGCGCTGGAGCGCTTCCGCGGCCGCAATGCCGGCGCGCGGGTGGATTACCGCAGCGTGACCTTCGACGAACTGGCGGCGTACTTTCTATCCGGCCAGGCGGACATCGGCATTTCCATGCAGCCGCCCGACCATCCGAACCTGACCTCCGTCCGTCTCGCGCAGGTGCCCGTGATTTGCGTGCTGCCGCCCGGCCATCCGCTGGCCAGCCACGATGCGATCCTGCCGGAGGATTTCTCGTCGGCGGCGTGGATCGGCTACCCGCGCGACACGCCGCTGGGGCGCGCGCTGCAGCCTTTCTTTGGCGAAGGTCCGCGCTGCGCGGCCGCCATCGAGGTGCATTCTCCCGTGACGGCCTGTTCGTTCGTGCAGCAGGGATTGGGGCCGGCGCTGGTGGACGCGTGGTGCGTGACGCCGGACCAGGCCGCGCACATGGCGCTGCGCCCGATCAAGCCCGAGGCCAGCGTCGAAATCTGGGCGACCCATTCCAACCTGACCGCGCCGCCTTTGCTGGCGCGGCGCTTCCTGGCGGCGGTGAAAAAGACGCTGGAAGGTCAGGTGCTGCCCGGCGTGACGCCGGGATGAGTGGCGCCGCGATATGTGGCGCCGCGATATGTGACGCCGGGATGAGGCGGCCCGGCAGCGCGGTGCGTTACAGCCCTTCGGCCTGCAGCGCAGCCTTGACGCCGGCGTCGGCTTCCATGCGCGCATGGAACGTGGACAGGTTGTCCAGGCCCGACAGGTTCACTTCCTTGGCGCGCGCCCAGCGCAGCACCACGTACAGGTAGGCATCGGCGATCGACGGCGCGCTGCCCACGAGATAGGACTTGCCGGCCAGTTGCGCGTCCAGTTGCGCAAACAGCTTCGTCAGCAGCGCCGAGGCGGACGCGGCCAGTTCCTTCTGCGCGCTTTCGTCCTGCAGGTAGCGTTGCGCGCCGAACAGCAGGGAGAAGGTCTTGTGGAGGTCGGAGTTGATGAAGCCGACCCAGCGGCGCACTTCGGCGCGCGAACGCGGGGTGCCGTCGCCGAGCAGCTGGCTTTCCGGAGCCTGTTCGGCCAGGTATTCCAGGATGGAGACGTTCTGCGTGAGGGTCCAGTCGTCCACCGTCAGCGCAGGCACGGCGCCCAGCGGGTTGATCTGCAGAAACTCGGGGCTTTTGAGGGCTTCGCGGCTGAGCTTGTGCGTTTCGTACGGCTTGCCGATCCACTCCAGAACGATGTGGGAAGCGAGCGAGCACGCGCCGGGCATGTAGTACAGTTTCATGTGATGGAGTCTCCTGACAGGAAGGACGGGAGAGCTCCCGTCGCTGGGCGCTATGGTACGCCAAGCGGGCGCGCCATTCGCCGGCACCCCGCGCCTCTCTGTCATGCCTTCCGCGCCCGCATTCCAACCTGTTGCCGCCGGAGATGTCCATGCCGTCACGCACCGCCGCGAGCACGCGCGCGATTCCCTTTTTCCTGTCCTTGACGCTGGCCTGCGCCGTAGCGCCCGCGATTGCGCGCGCCGCGCAGGAACCGCCCTCGGCGCCGGCGCGGGTAACGCCCGTGGTGGGCGGCCTGGACCATCCCTGGTCGATGGCCTTCCTGCCCGATGGCGGCATTCTCATCACCGAACGCCCCGGGAACCTGCGGCTGCTGCGCACGCCCGGCGGGCTGTCCAAGCCGCTGGCCGGCGTGCCCAAGGTGGCCGCGCGCGGGCAGGGCGGCCTGCTCGATGTGGCGCTGTCGCCGGACTTCGCGACCGACCGCTATGTCTATCTGGCCTATGCGGAAGCGGACGGCGGCAAGAGCGGGACGGCCGTGGGACGTGGGCGCCTGTCCGATGACGCCAGCGGCCTGGAGGATTTTCGCGTGTTGTTCCGCCAGGAACCCAAGCTGTCGTCCGGCCAGCATTTCGGGGCGCGCCTGGTGTTCGATGGCAAGGGTCACCTTTACATCGCGCTGGGCGAAAACAACCAGCGTCCCACCGCGCAGGACCTGGACAAGCTGCAGGGCAAGGTCGTCCGGCTCAAGGTCGACGGCACCGTGCCCGCGGACAATCCCTTCGTTGGCCGGCAGGGCGCGCGGCCGGAAATCTGGTCGTACGGGCATCGCAATCCGCAGGGCATGGCGCTCAATCCGTGGACGGGCGACCTCTGGGAAAACGAGCACGGGCCCCGCGGCGGCGACGAGATCAACGTGGTGCAGCCGGGCAAGAACTATGGCTGGCCGCTGGCGACCCACGGCATCAACTATTCGGGTCTGGCCATTCCCGAGGCCAAGGGCGAGACCTTGCCGGGCATGGAGCCGCCGGTCTTCTGGTGGCCGAAGTCGCCCGCCATCAGCGGCATGGCCTTCTATGACGCGGACCGGTTTCCGGCGTGGCGCAATTCGGTGTTCATCGGCGCGCTGGGCAACCAGAACCTGATCCGCCTGACCGTCGACGGCAACCGCGTGATCGAAAAGGAAACGCTGCTCGACGACCGCAAGCGCCGCATACGCGACGTGCGGCAGGGGCCCGACGGCTATGTGTATGTGCTGACGGATGCTTCGCCGGGTGAATTGCTGCGGTTGGCGCCCGCCGAAACGGGAGGGTGACCGTCATGAAAACCTACGAACTCATCGGGTCCGCGGGCTGCGGCTCCGCCATCATCGAAATGGCGCTGGTGCTGGCCAACGTGCCCCACACGCTGACGAGCGTGCCCTACCTGAAGCCCGGTCCCGAGCGCAACCGCCTGTTGCGGCTCAATCCGCTGGGCCAGGTGCCCACGCTGGTCCTGCCCGACGGCGAGGTGTTGACGGAAAGCGCGGCGATGATCCTGCACCTGAACGACGTGGCGCCCGAGGCGGGTCTTGCGCCCGCGCCGGGGCAGCCGGAACGGGCGCGCTTCCTGAATTTGTTGATGCGCATCGTGGCGGCGATCTATCCCACTTTCACGTACGGCGACGATCCTTCGCAGTGGACGACGCCGGGCCCGGCGGTGGATCTGCTGCGCGAGCGCGTGCACACGCGACGCGCCGTGCTGTGGCAGGAACTGGAACGGCAGGCCGGCACGCCGCACATGCTGGGCCGGCGGTTTTCGGCGCTGGACCTGTATGTGACCGTCATGACGCACTGGCGCCCGGGGCCGTCCTGGTTCAGCGCCATGTGCCCGGCCCTGACGGCGGTGGCGCGCGAAGCGGCGCTGGAACCGAACGTGGCCAGCGTGTTGCAGCGGCACTTTCCCCCGCCCAGCGAATAGCGCGGGCGGGCGGCCCGCGGCGTCAGCTTGCGGCCCGCCGGCGCGACTTGCCCCGCGCCTCGCGCACGGCGATGTACACGCCGCTGCCCGCAATGAAGAGGGCGCCCAGGTAGGCATAGGCGTCGGGCGCCTCCCGCCAGAAGATCCATCCCAGGATCGTGGCCCAGACCAGGCCCGTGTAGTCGAAGGGCGCCACGACCGACGCGGGGCCGATGCGGAATCCCTGCGTGATCAGCGCCAGTCCCAGCGTGCTGAACAGCGCGACCGCGCCGAAATACGGCAGGTCTTCGACGGCCGGCGCGCGCCAGACCCACGGCAGCCCGACCGCGCTGCACACCAACTGACCCAGCACGATGTAGAAGGTGGTGGTCAGCATGCCTTCGGCGCGGTTGATGCCGCGCGCCGTGATCATCATGACCGCGTAGAGCAGGGCGGTGGTCAGGGGCAGCAGCGTCGCCGCCTGGAACGCCTGCGTGCCCGGCCGTACCACGATGAGTACGCCGGCAAAGCCGGCCAGCACGGCCAGCCATCGTTTTCCATCCACGCGTTCTTTCAGGATCAGCACCGACAAGGCCGTGACGAACAGCGGCGCGGCGAACGCGATGGCCGTGGCCTCGGCAAGCGGCAGCGCCTGCAGGCCCAGGTAGAAGCAACAGGCCGACACCACATTGATGGCGCCGCGCGTCAGGTGCAGGCCGGGCTGCGTCGTGCGCAGCACGCGGCGTCCGCCCAGCCAGAGCGCCAGCGCGGTCACGAACGGCAATGCGATCAGCGCCCGCAGGAACAGGATCTGCAGCGGGTTGTAGTGGGCGCCCAGCCACTTGGCGTTGGCGTCGCTGAGCGTCAGAAAGAAGATGCCGCCCGCAACGCAGGCGATGCCAGCGGCGGCGGAGTGTTCACGGACGGCGGGTAATGCGGTGGAGGGGGACATCTGAAGCCTGCAAAGTCGGCGGTTCCTGCCGCCGGGGGGAGGGAAAGCGGGAAAGCGGCCTTAGCCCTGGGCGCGATAGGCGGCCAGCGCGACCATGGCCCAGGCGGCCAGGAAGGCGGTCCCGCCGAATGGCGTCACGGCGCCCAGCCAGCGGACGCCGGTCAGCGACAGCACGTACAGGCTGCCGGAAAACAGCACGATGCCCACGAACATCACGAGCCCCGCGGCCGACAGCAGCGGCGAGCCGAAACGCGTGCCCAGCAGCGCGATGATGAACAGGCCGAGGGCGTGGACCAGGTGGTACATCACGCCGGTCTGCCAGACGGCCAGGAGGTCCGGCGTCAGCAGCCGCTTGAGCCCGTGCGCGCCGAACGCGCCGGCGCCCACCGCCACCATGAGATTCAACGCCGCGAGTATCGTGAGCTGCCGGTCCGTCATTGCCAGTCCTTGTATGAGATGCGAGGGGGAAATTTGCCGCCGCCTATGATAGGCCGAAACCTCGGGCCGGACAGGCGCATGGCGGGGGCGGCGGCGGGTCTTGAATGGGCATTGGGTGGACCCTTGATGCGCCCCTTGGCCAGCGCAACCCGGCCTTGCCCAGGTATTTCCAAATGGGATATTATAAATTCAATATGGAAACCCAGCCGCTGGTGGACCGTCCGCCTGCCCGGGCCGGCAGTCCCCTTCGCGGCGTCAGGAGCCCCCCATGACCATCGCCCTTGCCGACAAGTCCCCCGCCAAGCGCGGCGCCAGCGCCAAGCGTCCGCCGCGCCATCCCACGGCCCGCGCCAAGCAGCTTTTTCGCGGCCTGATCGACAGCCCGCTCATCGACATGGCGCGCGACGTGCGGCGCGGCCTGCCTGCGCAGATGGTGGACGACGCGGCCGACTACCTGCAGGTTCCCAAATCCGAAATCATGGCCATCACCGAGGTCAAGGCGGCATCGCTGTCGCGCTGGACGCGTGAAGGGCAGGCGCTGCCGCTGGGCGAATCCGACCGCCTGGCCCGTGTCGCCCGCGTCGTGCGCGTCGCCCGCCAGGTGCTGGGCAGCGACGAAGAAGCCGTGCTCTGGCTGAACACGCCCGTGCCCGCCCTGGGCAACGTCAAGCCGCTGTCCCTGCTGACCTCCGACGCCAGCAGCCGCATCGTCGAAGACACGCTGGCCCGCGCCGCCGCCGGCGTCTACGCATGACGGACTTCGTCTCGTTGTGGCGCATCGGCACGACGGCGGGCAAGTACCGGGCGGATGACCTGAGCGGCGCGGGCGCCGCCGCCGTGGGCGGGCGTTACAACAGCCCGGGAACGCCGGTGGTGTATGCGTCCGCGAGCGTGGCGCTGGCGGTGCTGGAGACCGTGGTCCACTTTGCGGCGCGCGCGTCCGAACACGCCAACCGCTACCTGATCGAACTGGCGGTGCCCCACGCGCTGTTCGAGGCGCGCCAGGCGCTGTCCCTGACCCAGTTGCAGGAAGACTATCCGTTCTGGGATGCGGTGCCGTTCGCCGAGGCCTCGCAGGCGGTCGGCGACAACTGGGTGGCATCCGGCGTGTCGGCCCTGCTTGAACTGCCCAGCGCCATCGTGCCGTACCGGGGCGTTCCGGACTGCAATTTCCTGATCAATCCCGCGCATCCCGATGCGGAGCAGATCGTGGTGGTGCGGCGGGAACGCTTCATCTACGACCCGCGGCTGCGGCCGGCCTGAGCGCCGGGGCGCGCCCGTCGTCGAGCGCGCCACCGCGTGATCCGCGCCGCGGCGTCAATCCACCGTCAGCACGGCCCGGCCCACGACCTTGCCGGCGCGCAACGAGGCCAGCACGCTGTCCGCTTCGGCCAGCGCATGGCGATGGACCGGCATCGGCGGCACCTTACCGGCCCGCACCAGTTCCATCAGCTCCTTCAGCTCGGCCAGGTTGCCCACGTAGCTGCCGATGATGGACAGGGCCTTCATCGGGATCAGCGCGATGGGCCAGGTGGATCCGCCGCCGAAAAGGCCCACGATGATGAGCTTGCCGCCCTTGGTCAGGAAATCGAAGGCCAGCGACGTGGTGGCGGGCGCGCCCACCAGGTCGATCGCGGCCTGCACGGGCTTGCCGCCGGCCGCCTGGATGATCTGTTGCGCCGCGTCGGGCGCGGCGCCGTCGATGGCGGCCAGCGCGCCCGCGTCCAGCGCCGCCTGGCGCTTGGCGGGGTCGATGTCGACCACGATGGCGCCCGCGCCGCCCAGCGCCTTGATGAGGGTCAGGCACATGAGGCCGAGTCCGCCCGCGCCGAAGATCACGACGGGATGTTCGCGGTAGACGTCGGCGCCGATCTTTTTCAGCGCGGAGTAGGTGGTCAGGCCCGAGCAGGCATAGGGCGCGATCTGCGCCGGTTCGAGGTCGCCGATGTCGATGAGATAGCGGGGGTGCGGCACCAGGATGTGGTCGGCGTAGCCGCCCGCGCGGTGCACGCCCAGGCAGGCCGGCGCGGTGCAGTGGTTTTCCATGCCGGCCATGCACGACGGGCACTTGCCGCAGCCGATCCACGGATACACGAGATAGTTGCGGTCGGGGGCGAGTCCCTGCGCGTCGGGCCCGGCCGCCACGACGGCGCCCACGGTTTCGTGGCCCATGGTCAGGGGCAGGGACACGCCGCGGTCCTTGAGCGACAAGGTGCGGCCCTGGCCGAGGTCATAGCCGCCTTCCCACAAGTGGATGTCGCTGTGGCATACGCCGGCCGCGCGCACCTTCAGCAGCACTTGCGACCCTTGCGGGGTGGGCGTGGGCTGGTCCATTTCCTGCAGGGGTTCGCGGAAATTGACGACGCAATAGCACTTCATGGATGTCTCCTTTGTATGTTCGCTGCGCCTTGCGGCCGGACGCGAGCCCGGCGCGCCGGCGGGATCTATTTCTTGACCAGGGGGCACTCGCTGTCGGTGAGCGACACGAAGACCTTTTCGCCCGGCACCGTGGACAGGATGCGGTAGTAATCGTTCGGATGCTTGGCGTCGGCGGGCTTTTTCACTTCAACCAGATACAGGTCCATGATGACGCGGCCATCTTCGGGGCGCACCCGGGCATTCTTGATCAGCTTGGTCGTGATGGGCAACTCGCGCATCTTCTGGTTGACCGCCGCCCCGTCGAAGGTGCCCGCGGCCTGCGCGGCCTGCAGGTAATGGGTGGTGGCGACGTAGCTCAGGGCCTGGACGATCGACGGCGCGCGCGTGACGCCCATCTTCTTTTGCCAGCGCTGGGTCCAGGCGCGCGTGTCCTCGTCGGCGTCCCAGTAAAAGCCCGTGGGAAAGGCCAGGCCCTGGGCGACGGGCAGCCCCATGGCGTGCACGTCGTTGATGAAGGTGAGAAACGTCAGCATGCGCTGCTTGCCGCCGCCCAGGCCGAACTCCTGCGCCTGCTTGATGAGATTGACCAGGTCGCCGCCGGCGCTGGCCAGCCCGACCACGTCGGACTTGGAGGACTGTGCCTGGATCAGGAACGAGGCGAAGTCCAGGGCGCCCAGGGGATGGCGCGTGCTGCCCACGACCTTGCCGCCCGCGCCCTCGACAAAGCGCGACGCGTTGCTCTCCAGCGATTTGCCGAACACGTAATCGGTGGTGATGAAATACCAGCTCTTGCCGCCGCTTTCGACGACGCTCTTGACCACGGCGTTGGCCAGCGCATAGGTGTCGGGCGCCCACTGGGTGCTGAGGTTGCTGCACTGCTTGCCGCTGAAGTCGCCGGCAAAGCCGCCGCTGATGAGGGCGGTGCCGCCTTTTTCGCGCGCCACGCCCTGGGCGGCAAGCCCGGCCGAGCTGGCGCCGCCGTCGACGACCGCCACCACGCCCTGCGTATCGAACCACCGGCGCACCAGCGCGGACGCGACGTCGGCCTTGTTCTGGTTGTCCGCGCCGACGACCTCCACGGTCTTGCCGGCCACTTTGCCGCCGAAGTCTTCCACGGCCATGCGCACGGCCATTTCGGAGCCCAGGCCGCCCAGGTCGGAATAGATGCCGGAGCGGTCGTTGGATACCCCCAGCCGCACGACGTCGGACTGGGCTTGGGCCGCGCAGGCGGCCAGGGCGGCGGCAAGGGCCGCCAACACGGGTTTGATACGCATCTGTCTGTCTCCCAGCCCGTGGACGGGCCGTTTTTATTGAATGTGATGGATGACGCGGCAACACGGGAAGGCGGCGCCGGTCTCCAGCCGGCTGAAATTTATTTCTTATTGGTGAATGTAAATTCCTGTGCAAGAATTTATGTACCTGACCATGAAAAGTCAACACGGTGGAACACCTTAGTTCCTTAGTTCCCTAGCCCCCGTAGTCCCGTAGTCCCTTGGTCCGGACGCGGGAAATCGGACGCCACGAAGGAGGGCCGACGCAGTGGAAGTCAAGCTAGTCGCGCGGACGCTGGAATTGATCGAGCTGTTTGCGCACACGCGCCGTCCGATGCCGCTGACGGAGCTGGCCCAGGGCCTGGGTGCGCCGATGTCCAGTTGTCTGGCGCTGGTGCGCACGCTGGTCGCGCGCGGCTACCTGTACGAAGTGCGGCGCCGCGCGGGCTACTACCCGACCGCCAAGCTGCACGCGCTGGCCGGGCAGATCCTGGCGGGCGATCCCTGGCTGGAGCGGGTGCGCCCGCGCCTGCTCGTCCTGCGCGACGCCGTCGACGAAACCGTGATGCTGGGAAAGATCCAGGACGGCGCGGTGGTCTTTCTGGACGTGGTGGAATCCACGCAGCCCGTGCATTACGCGGCCCGGCCGGGCGAGCGGCGGCCGCTGCACACCAGTTCCGTCGCCAAGGCCATCCTGGCCCGCCTGCCGGCCGCCGAGCGCGAGCACGTGCTGGCGGCGGCGCAATACACGCGCTACACGGACAGCACGTTGACGACGCGTGACGCGCTGCTGGCCGACGTGGCGCGCGCGGCCGAACGGGGGTGGGCGTCGAACGTGGGGGAGAGCGTGGTGGACCTGACCGGCCTGGCCGTGGCGCTCGACCTGGGCGGGGAATGGTATGCGCTATGCCTGGCCGGGCCCACGCCGCGGGTGTGGGGCCAGCATGAGGCAAAACTGGTTCACATGCAGGCGGCGGCCGAGGCCATCCGGCGCGACCGCGAAGGCTGAGCGGGCGGCACCGCGCAACATGGCCGCGCGCTAGGCGCCGCGGCGCACCAGCGTCGACTTGCCGAACAGGCTTTCGATCAGGTCCACGGCCAGTTCGGCAGTGCGGTTGCGCACATCCAGCGCGGGGTTGAGTTCGACCACGTCGAGCGAGCGCATGAGGCCGGTGTCGGCGATCATCTCCATGCAGAGCTGGGCCTCGCGGTACGTGGGGCCGCCCATGACCGTGGTGCCCACGCCCGGCGCGATTTCGGGGTCCAGGAAATCCACGTCGAAGCTCACATGCAGGTGGGTCTGGGCGTCCAGGCCGGCCAGCGCGGCCTGCATGGTGGCGCGCATGCCCATTTCGTCCAGGTAACGCATGTCGAAGACCTCCATGCCGGCGTCGTGCAGCAGCCGCTTTTCGCCCGGGTCGACGCTGCGGATGCCGATCTGGCGCATGCAGGCCGGGTCGATGTCCGGGCAGACGCCCGACATGCCGGTCAGGGGCGCGGGTCCGTTGCCGCACAGGCAGGCCACCGGCATGCCGTGCAGGTTGCCGGTGGGCGTGAGCGTGTTGGTGTTGAAGTCGGCGTGGGCGTCCAGCCACAGGATGCGCAGCTTCTTGCCCGTGGCGCGGCAATGGCGCGCCACGGCGCTGATCGAGCCGATGCCTAGGCTATGGTCGCCCCCCAGCAGCACGGGCAGGCGGCCGTGGGCCAGCTCCTCGTGGACGGCGTCGTGCACGGCCTGGTTCCAGGCGGCCACTTCCGCAAGGTGGCGGTAGCCATCCACGGGCGGCAGCCAGGGGTTGGCCGGGCCGTACAGGTTGCCGCGGTCGCGGACCTGGTAGCCCAGGGCCTCGATGACCGGGCCCAGGTTCGCGACGCGCAGGGCTTCCGGGCCCATCGAGGCGCCGCGCGCGCCGGCGCCGATGTCGGTGGGCGCGCCGATCAGGGTGACGTCGGCGGGCAAGGCGGGGGTGTTGGTCAAGTCGTGGGCTCCGGTGTTGCGGTTCAAGGGGTGTCGTAATGGGGGGAATCAGGCGGCGGACAGCACCGCCGCCAGTTGGTCGCAGGCCCAGTCGACTTCGTCGCGGGTGACGACCAGGGGCGGGGATAGCCGCAGCGTGTGGCCGTGCGTGTCCTTGACCAGCAAGCCCCGCGCCTGCAGGCGTTCGCACCACAGGCGGGCGCCGCCCGCGTCCGGCTCCAGTTCGACGGCCAGCATCAGGCCGCGTCCGCGCACTTCGCGCACGGGGCCGGGCAGGTCGCGCAGCCGCGCCAGGAAATGGGCGCCGACCGTCGCCGCGTTGTCGATCATGCCTTCCTCGGTCAGCACGCGCAGCGCGGCGCGCGCGATGGCGCAGGCCAGCGGATTGCCGCCGAAGGTGCTGCCGTGCTGGCCGGGCTGGAACACGCCCAGCACGTCGGCGTTGGACAGGACGGCGGACACGGGATAAAAGCCGCCCGACAATGCCTTGCCGATGAGCGTGACGTCGGCCTCGATGCCCTCGTGTTCCTCGGCCAGCAGCTTGCCCGTGCGGCCCAGGCCGGTCTGGATTTCATCGAGGATCAGGGTGATGCCTTTTTCCGTGCAGCGCTGCCGCACACGGGCGAAGTAGCCGGGCGGCGGCAGCACGACGCCGGCTTCGCCCTGGATCGGCTCGACCAGGAAGGCCACCGTGCGGTCGGTGATGGCGGCGTCGAAGGCGTCGAAATCGCCAAAGGGCACGATCTTGAAGCCTGGCGCGAAGGGGCCGTAGTGACCATAGGCGTCGGGGTCGGTCGAAAACCCGACGATGCCCAGCGTGCGCCCGTGGAAGTTGTTGGCGCAGACGATTATTTCGGCCTGGCCCTCGGGCACCCCGCGCACCTCGTAGCCCCATTTGCGCACGGCCTTGATGGCGGTTTCCACGGCCTCCGCGCCGCTGTTCATGGGCAGGATCTTGTGGGCGCCGGTCAGGCGCGCCAGGTCCTCGTAGAAGCCCGCCATCTGGTCATGGCGGAACGCGCGGGAGGTCAGCGTGAGCTTGCCCGCCTGTTCCACCATCGCGGCCAGGATGCGCGGATGGCAGTGGCCCTGGTTGACCGCGGAATAGGCGGCCAGGCAGTCCAGGTACTTGCGGCCGTCGACGTCATAAACCCACACGCCGCTTGCCCGCGAAAGTACGACGTCCAGCGGGTGGTAGTTGTGCGCGCCCAGCTGGTCTTCGATATGGTCCCGGCGGCTGGCGGCGGACTGCGCGCCGGTCTGAGGGGGCATTACCGCACTCATGAGCGTCTCCCGAAGGCGTTCGGCGGCCAAGTCTGGCCATGGATGGCGGCCCGGTCTTTGCAGCCATCTTAGCGCCACCGGCGTGGCTTGGCATTGCCATTGCATGACCAAGGCTTTTCCGGAGGCGGCGGGCGGGGTGCTGCACAATAGCGCCTGTGCCGGACCGTCGTCCGGCGTTCCGAATCTGTGGATGGCCGACATGCTTTTGCACCAATTGCTTGAGAAACTGACGCGCGGGGCCATCGTGGCCGCCCTGGGATTGGCCATGGTCGCGCCTGCGGCGGCGCAGGAACAGCCGCTGCGCATCGGCGTCATCGCCAGCGTCGCCAATGAAGCCACCGAACTGGCCATCGCGCAGGCAAAAAAGGAAGGGCTGGACGTCAAGCTGGTGGAGTTCAACGACTGGGTGCTGCCCAACATTGCCGTGGCCGACGGCTCGGTGGATGCCAATTTCTTCCAGCACGCGCCATTTCTCGAACTCTTCAATCAGCGGCGCGGCGCCAACCTGCAGCCCATCGCGTATGGCTATTCGACCACCATCGGACTGTTTTCCAAGAAATTGAAGAAGGGCGATCCGGTGCCCGAGGGCGCGACGATCGCGGTGCCCAACGACCCGGTCAACACCGGCCGCGCCTTGCTGCTGCTCCAAACGATGGGGCTCATCACGCTCAAGCCGGGCGTGGCGCACCAGGCCACCCTGCAGGACGTGGTGGCCAACCCGAAGCGGCTCAAGTTCGTGCAGATCGAAGGGTCGCAATCGGCCCGCACCTTCGATGACGTGACGGCCTCGGTGACCTACACGACGTTTGCCAAGCAGGCGGGCCTGAACGAAAAGGACGGCCTGGCCTTCGACAATACCGATCCGGACAGCATCCGCCGATACGCCATCCGCTGGGTCGCCAAGCCGGAAAAGGCGCAGGATCCGCGCCTGCTGAAGTTCATCGCCATCTATCAGAACTCGCCCGAGGTGAAGGCCACGCTCAAGCGGCTCTACGGGGATCTGATTTCCTTTCCTTGGTGAGCGGACAAGCGGAATAAGCGGAATAAGCGGTATACGGAATGATTGGGCAAACGGAATAAAATCCGGGTTTGCACCGATTAACCCTTATTCCATCAAAGGGCGGCCTGCGTCGCAGGCCGAACCTGATTCCCATGTCTGACCTCGATGACCGCGACCGGAAACTCTTGACGCTGCTGGCCCACGACGCCACGCCCAGCTATGCGGAACTGGGCAAGCAGCTCAACCTGTCGGCGCCCGCGGTGCACGAGCGGGTCAAGCGGCTCAAGCGCGACGGCCTGATCAAGGGCATTACCGCCAAGCTGGACGGCGCGAAGATGGGCCGGCCCTTGCTGGCGTTCGTGCACGTGGACACCATCAACTGGACCATCACGCAGCAGGTGCTGGGCCTGGCCGAGCTGAACGAGGTCGAGGAAATCCACACCATCACCGGCAAGAGCGCCATGCTGCTCAAGGTGCGCGTGCGCGACACGCAGGCCCTGGAGCTGCTGTTGGCGCGCATCCATCAGATCGAAGGCATCTCCAACACCACCAGCGATATCGCCCTGACCAGCTACCTGGAACGCGGTCCGCTGCCCGAGGCGGCCTGAAGGCGGCCCGCGCGACACATCACCGGGCAGGGGCCGCGCGCAGGCGCAGCCGCGTGATTTCCGACGGCGCCCACAGGCGCTTGGGCGGCCCCCAGTAGCCGGTGCCGCGGCTGGTATAGACCCACATCCGCCCCAGCCGGTGCAGCCCGGCCGTGAAAGGCTGCTGGAACCGCACGAAGAATCCCCATGGAAAGAACTGGCCGCCATGCGTATGGCCGGACAACTGGAGGGTGTAGCCCACCGGCTCAGCCGCGGCGGCGCTGCGCGGTTGGTGCGCGAGCAGGATCCGCGGAAACGCGTCGGCCGGGGCGCCCGCCAGCGCCGCCGTGGGATTGCTGCGCTGGTGCGGGTCATAGGCGCCGGCGCTGTAGTCCGTGATGCCGGCCACCACCACAGGCAGGCCCGACGGATGGATCACGGCATGTTCATTGAGCAGCACGCGCAGGCCCAGTCGGCGGAACTCGGCGATCCAGGGGCCGGCGCCGGAATAGTATTCATGGTTGCCGGTGACCAGGTAGACGCCGTGCGGCGCGCGCAGATCACCCAGGGGACGCGCCTGGGCGGCGAGCTGCTCGACGCTGCCGTCGACCACGTCGCCCGTGATGGCGATCATGTCCGGCAACTGCGCGTTGACCGCATCCACGATGGCCTGGACGTAGCGGCGCTTGATGGTCGGACCGACATGGATGTCGCTGATCTGCACGATGGTGAAGCCGTCCAGGTCTTGCGGCAGTCCCGCGATCGGCACGTCGACGTCGACAACGCGCGCGCGGCGGCGGGCGTTGTAAAAGCCCGCGAGCGTTCCCGCCAGCGCCAGGCCGATGACCGCCCACGCGCTGGCGCCGCGCAGGGCCGTCCAGGGCACGGCCGCGCCGGCCGCCAGGTTGCCCAGCCACAGCAGCAGCATCGCGCCGTCGCGCAGGACGGTCAGTACGAAGAGCGACGAGAACAGCCCCATGGCCAGCAGGCCCACCCAGGCAATGCGGTCGCCCCAGGGCGGATGGACCGACGAGCGCGCCAGCATGCCCATCGGGATGAGCACGCACGACAGCACGAGCGCCAGGATGGCGGCGGCGGCGCCTTGGCCGCCAAGCTGCAGGTCCGGAATCAGGCGGGCGCCCACATACACATGGGCCAGGGCGCCCAGGGTCAGAAAGCGCAGGAAAAATGAGGATTGGCGCAGGGACACGGAAGGAGGCGGTCGCGCCGGAGCGGGCGCGCGGGTAACGGAGGAACCGCCATTCTATGCCCCGCGGGCCGCCGGGCACACCGGGGCGCCGCGCCTGCGCCCGCCGCCGCGCCTTCAGGCGGGAAGCTCGCCTTCCCGGCAGATGAGGCTGGCGTCCATTTCGCTCAGGCGGTTGATGCCCAGCATGGCCATGTTGCGGTCGACCTCGGCGCGCAACAGACCGATGGCGTGCGCCACGCCTTGCTGGCCGCCCACCGCCGCCGCGTAGTTGAACGGGCGTCCCACGAACACGCAGCGCGCGCCCAGGGCCAGCGCCTTGAGCACATCGCCGCCGCGCCGGACCCCGCTGTCCATCATGACCGTCATCGCGCCGGCCTGCGCAACCACCCCGGGCAGCACGCGCAGCGGCGAGATCGCGCCGTCGAGCTGGCGCGCGCCGTGGTTGGACACGATGATCCCGTCCGCGCCATGCTGGCGCGCCAGCGCCGCGTCGCGCGGATGCAGGATGCCCTTGATGACCAGGGCGCCGGGCCAGGCGCGGCGGATGCGCGCCACGTGCTCCCAGTTCAGGTGGTCGCGCGCGGTGAAGTCGCGCAGCACCGACGCGGACACGATGGGCGCGCCGCGCGTGGCGAAAGAGTTCTCGAAGTGCGGCATGCCATGCGCCAGCAGCGTGCGCAGAAAGGTGCCCGCGAGCCAGCGCGGCCGCGCCAGGCCGTCCAGCGCAAGGCGCAGGCTGGGCTTGAGCGGCGTGGAAAAGCCGGTGCGCACGTTGTTTTCGCGGTTGGCCGACACGGGGATGTCCACGGTCAGCACCAGGGTCTCGTAGCTGGCGCGGCGGGCGCGGTCGATCAGCGCGTCGATCTTGGCGGGATCGCCCGGCAGGTACGCCTGGAACCAGGTGCCCGGGGCCTCATCGATGACGGCTTCAAGGGGGATCAGCGACGTGCCGCTCAGGATGGCGGGCACGTTCTCTTCACGGGCCGTGCGCGCCAGCACGATGTCGCCGCGATAGGCCGACAGCGCACTGATGCCCATGGGCGCAATGCCGAAGGGCGATGCGTACGTGCGGCCGAACAGTTCGGTCTGCTGCGTGCGGCGCGACACATCGACCAGGACGCGCGGCGTGAACGCGATCTGCGCGAACGCCGCGCGGTTGCCGGCGAGGGATTGGTTGTCTTCCGCCGCCCCGGCGATGTAGCCGAAGATCGGGCGCGGCAGGCGCCGTCTGGCGGCGGCCTCGAAGTCGTCCAGGGACAGGATGCGGCCGAGCGCGCGGGGCAGAGGGCGGGCCGCGGCGCGGGCGGGGGCGGGCAGGGCGGTGGTAGACATGGCGGGCCGGTAAAAGTCCGTAATCTAGCAACCCGGATTCATCGCATAAAGCGAATAAATATCGAATTGCATGTTCGCTCCAGGCGAAGGAGCGTGCGTCGTGGCGGCCAAGCGCGGCCGCCAGCGCGCCGGTCAGCCCTGGACGGGCAGCGCCAGCAGTTCACCCATGCGCACGGGGCCCCGCACCGACGGCGTGTCGGCCCAGCGGACCTTGTCGGGTCCGAACAGCACGATGGCCGTGGAGCCGAGCTTGAAGCGGCCCATTTCGGCGCCTTTTTCAAGATGGATGGGCGCGCGCGCCGCGGGGTCGTAGCGGACGGACCGGATGCGGCGCTTGTGCGGCGTCACCAGGCCGGCCCACACGGTTTCGATCGAGGCCACGATCATCGCGCCCACCAGCACCACCGCCATCGGACCGTGTTCCGTGTCGAAGATGCAGACCACGCGTTCATTGCGCGCGAACAACCGCGGCACGTTGCGCGCCGTCAGCGGGTTGACCGAGAACAGGCGGCCGGGCACGTGGATCATCTCGCGCAGCGTGCCGGCGGCGGGCATGTGGACGCGGTGATAGTCCTTGGGCGAAAGATAGATGGTGGCGAACTGGCCGCCCTGGAACGGCGCGGCGCGTTCGGCATCGCCGCCCAGCAGGTCCACGAGGCCATAGTTGTGGCCCTTGGCCTGGAAGATGCGGCCCTGTTCGATCGCGCCCATCTGGCTGATGGCGCCATCGGCGGGACAGACCACCGAGCCGGGCTCGTCGTCCAGCGGACGCGCGCCGTCTTTCAGCGCGCGCGTGAAGAAATCATTGAAGCAGTCATAGGCCAATGGGTCTTCTTGCAGGGCCTCGCTCATGTTCACGCCGTACTTGCGGACAAAGCGCGAGATCATCCAGTTCTTCACCGCGGGTTCGCGGCAGTCCGACGCGTATCCGAAAAAGCGCGACACCAGGTGGTGCGGAGCGAGATACTGGCTGGCAAGAAATAGTTGGTCTTTGATAGGCATCGATGGCGCTAAAAAACGCGTCCCGCATACAGCGGGACGTGGTTGAAGGTGCCGCGCGGGCCCAGGTTGAGGCTGGATGCAGGCAATTCGGCGCGATTGTAACGCGTCCGGGCGCGCGGCGGCGTGCTTGGTGCCGCGTGGAGCGCTCAGGCCGCCTTGGCTGCCAGCTTGGTCTTGTAGAGCCAGTCCTTGTAGTCGTCCAGGTCGCCGTCGAACGGACTGACCTTGCCGTCGGCCACGATGATGAACTGGTCGGTGGTGGCCCGCAGCAGGTGGCGGTCGTGCGACACCAGCACCAGCGTGCCCTCGAACTGCGCCAGCGCCGTGGTCAGGGCCTCGCGCGTTTCCAGGTCCAGGTGATTGGTGGGCTCGTCCAGCAGCAGCAGGTTGGGGCGCTGCCACACGATGAGGGCCAGCGCCAGGCGCGCCTTTTCACCACCGGAGAACGGCGCGATCGAACTGGTCGCCATGTTGCCGTTGAAGTTGAAGCTGCCCAGGAAGTTGCGCAGCTCCTGTTCGCGCACGGTGGGCGCGGCCTTCGTCATGTGCCACAGGGGCGATTCGTCATGGCGCAGCATCTCGACCTGATGCTGGGCGAAGTAGCCGATGGACAGGCCCTTGTTGAATTGCGTTTCGCCGGCCAGCGAATCGAGTTCGCCGGCGATGGTCTTGATGAAGGTCGACTTGCCCGCGCCGTTGATCCCCAGCAGGCCGATCCGCTGGCCCGCCTGCAGCGAAAAATTGATGCCCGACACGATGATCTTGTCGGATACGTCTTGGGTGGCCTCGTCCTCGATGCGATAGCCGGCGCTGACCTTGTCCATCGTCAGCAGGGGATTGGGCGCGCGCAGCGGCTCGCGGAATTCGAACGAGAACTCGGCGGCCGCGCGTAGCGGCGCCACTTCTTCCATGCGGGCCAGGGCCTTGATGCGGCTCTGCGCCTGGCGGGCCTTGCTGGCCTGCGCCTTGAAGCGGTCGATGAAGGATTGCAGGTGCGAGCGCTGGCGCATCTGCTTTTCGATCATGCCCTGCGCCAATTCCAGTTGGGCCGCGCGCTGACGTTCAAAGGACGAATAGTTGCCCGAGTAGCGCTTGAGCTTGCGTTCGTCGATATGCACGATCACGTTGACGACGCCGTCCAGGAAGTCGCGGTCATGCGAGATGACGATGAGCGTGCCCGGGTAGCGCTTGAGCCAGTCCTCCAGCCAGATGATCGCGTCCAGATCCAGGTGGTTGGTGGGCTCGTCGAGCAGCAGCAGGTCGGACGGGCACATCAGCGCCTGCGCCAGGTTCAGGCGCATGCGCCAGCCCCCGGAAAAGCTGGTAAGCGGCAGGTGCATCTGTGCTTGCGAGAAGCCCAGGCCGGTCAGCAGCTGTTCGGCGCGGGAGTGGACCGTGTAGGCGTCCGCGTCGGCCAGGGCGGCGTAGATGTCGCCCATGCGCAGGCCGTTCTCGGCGCTTTCGGGTTCGGCTTCGAGCGCCGCGAGTTCGGCCTCCAGCTTGCGCAGCGTGACGTCGCCGTCGATGGCGTATTCGATGGCGGGCCGGTCCAGCGCGGGCGTTTCCTGCGCCACGTGAGCCACGCGCCAGCTCGCGGGATAGTCCAGGTCGCCCTGGTCCGCGTGCAGCGTGCCGCGCAGCAGGCCGAAGAGGCTCGATTTGCCGGCGCCGTTGGCGCCGATCAGGCCGATCTTGTCGCCGGGGTTCAGAAGCAGGTCGACCTTGTCGAGCAAGGGCTTGACGCCGCGCATGAGTGAAACTTGTTGGAAGCGGATCATGGGTGTTGGGCTGGATGGCGCGGCAGGCGCGCGGCAAGGCTCCCGCCACAAGGCGCGGCCAAAAAGAGGGAACCGGGGCGGGTTCGCGCATGCGCAAAAGCGGGCGCGGGGCGCGAAAGGCGGAAGCGGACGGGAACGAGCCTTATCCGATTGCGGACGACATTGTAGCGGGCCGGCGCGGACCGGGTTATTTCGTCTCGATCGCCGCAGCCAGCGCCAGCAGGCGCTCGGCCTCCCGCGCATGCAGGTTCTCGACCAGGGCGCCGTCCACGACCGCCACGCCCTTGCCCGCAGCCTGGGCCGCTTTCCAGGCGTCCAGGCGCTTGCGCGCACCGTCGAGTTCCTCGCGTGTCGGCGCAAAGGCGGCGTTGGCCGCCGCGATCTGGCGCGGATGGATCAGGGTCTTGCCGTCAAAGCCCTGGTCGCGTCCCTGCCGGCAGGCATCCTGCAGGCCCGCGTCATCGTTCAGGTCCAGGTGCACGCCGTCCAGGACCGCGAGGCCGTGCGCGCGCGCCGCCATCACCGCCAGCGAGCGCGCCAGCAGCGTCTCGTGGCGCGCGGGCGTGTGGCGGGCGTGCAGGTCCTTCACCAGGTCCGAGGTGCCGACGACGATGGCGGCCAGGCGCGCATGGCCGCCGGCGATGGCGTCCAGGCGCAGAAAACCCATCGGGGTCTCGGCCATGGCCCACAGCGGCAGGTCCGCCGGCGCACCCGCGGCATCCAGCGCCTCGCCCAGCGCGGCAAGCTGCGCCGCCGATTCGACCTTGGGCAGCAGCACGGCATCGGCGCCGGCTTGCGCGATGGCGCGCACGTCGTCCGGCCCCCACGGGGTGTCCAGGGCATTGACGCGCACGATGCACTCGCGCCGTCCGAAACCGCCCTCGCGCAAGGCCGACGCCACCTGCGCGCGTGCCAGTTCCTTGGCGTCGGGCGCCACGGCGTCCTCCAGGTCCAGGATCAGCGCGTCCGCATCGAGCGTGCGCGCCTTGTCGAGCGCCCGCGCATTGGCGCCGGGCATGTAGAGAACGGAACGGCGGGGGCGGAGGGTGGCGTTCATGGTTGCGGTCTCAGCGGTTGGGGAGGCTGCCGACGATGGTGACGGGCGAGGTGCAGACGTAGCCCACGCCATACACGGTGCGGATGCCGATGTCCTCGCCGGTGTGTGCGCGCAGCTTGCGGCGCAGCCGGTGCATGTGGGCGTCCAGCCGGTGCGTGTCGTAGGCCTGCGCGCTGGCGCCCAGGGCTTCGACGAGGCGTGCGCGGGTCAGCGGCAGGGGCGCCGCCTGGATCAGCGCGCCGATCAGGCGGCTTTCGGCGTCGGTGATGTCGACGCTGACCTGGCCGGGCGATGTCAGGGTGCGGCGCGCCGGGTCGAAGCGCCACGCGCCGGACTGCGTATCGTCGAGGTTGGCGGCGGGCACCACGCGCAGGCGGCGCGACAGCGCGACCAGCGTGGCGCCCAGTTCGGCCAGGTTGACGGGCTTGGTCAGGTAATGGTCGGCGCCCAGGCTCAGCCCGGACACCTTGTCTTCGCTCAGGAGCCGTCCCGTCAGCATGACGATGCCCATGGACGGGTAGGTGGTGCGCAGGTGGGAGACGCGCGCAAGCCCGTCGCCATCCGGCAGCATGGCGTCCAGCACGAGGATGGCGGGCGTGACGGTGAGCAGGAGGTCGTCCAGCTCGGCCAGCGAGCCGGCCGTGAGGATGGCCTTGTCCAGGCCCAGGTCCTGGATGTATTCGGCGATGGAGTCGCGCCAGTCCCCGTGGTCGTCGACGACGATGATCGTCACGGCGCGGCGCGCTCTCGCGCTCCTTGTGCGAACAGGTGTGTTCTGGTCATGCTGCGGTTTCTTAGAGGGGGCGGGCTCGCGCGGCGCGCGGACCCCGGGAGCAATACGGCGTTCGGTCTGATGTACCTGCGTTCTTGCGCGGAGAATATCATCCCGGCCGTTGCGGCGGCGCGGCATCGAACGGGGACGCCATCCGGATGGTGTAAAAAAAGGGGCTGGTCAATATTTGAGCAGGCCGTTTCGTGTCGCCCGAAAGGCCATCAGCCGTGCGTTTGGGTTTTTCTTATCCACAAATTCTGTGGATAAGAAAAAACCGCCCGGATACCGTCCGATCTACGCGGGAAGTAGTTCGACCGGCACGCCCTCAGGCACTTTGCGCATCCGTTCGCGTTCAATCCGGGGCGGCGCAAAGCGCGTCTTGCGCGCCGCAGCATTCTGCAGCAGGACCGACAGCACCGAGCCCTTGTCCTGGATCCAGTGGGTCTTGCCGCGCAGCAGCTTCATGGCGTTCTCGGGCGTGCCCAACCGATACGACATGGCGTTGATCTCGGTCGAGGACTTGCCGTTGAACACGGACGGGTCCAGCTCGGTGATGGCCGCCGCATCGAGATTGCTGCTTTCGTGATCGATGCGGTAGACATACTTGAAGCCGTGATGCGGGTCCTGCACGACGATGAGTTTCTCCGAGCCGGAGATATCGGACAGCATGCCGAGCACCAGCGACTCGACCATCTGGTTGCCGCGCTGTTCTTCGGTGTAGATGAAAATGCTGTGGCGCACGCGGGCGGATTGAGCCGGCGCGGCCGGCACGAGGCGAGAACGTTCCATACCTGACGGGAAAATTGCGGGAAGGGCGCGGGGCCCTGGAGGATGCGGAACGAACGTGTCGCTCGGTTCCGACTTGAACACCACGCGCATGATACCAATTGTTTCAAGAGCGTGCTGTAACAGCAGCAATGCCGCCGCGGGGCTGACGCCGGTCAGCGCTGATGATCTGGCCCGACCTTTGCAGGACGATGACAAGCGGCGAGCCAGGACCTGCCGCCGGCGCGCCGCCCGCGCCAGGCGGCGTGGCGGTGCACCGGCGTATCGGCGGACCGGCGTATCGACGTATCGGCGTACCCGTCAGGCGACCGCGGTGAGCTTCTGCCGGCGCTGGCGCACGGCCTGCGCCAGCGCGGCGAGCACCGGTTCGGTCTGGGCCCAGCCCAGGCAGGCGTCGGTGATGGACACCCCATGGCGCAGCGGCTGGCCGGGCTTGAGGTCCTGGCGGCCTTCTTCCAGATGGCTTTCGATCATGACGCCCGTGATGCGGCTGTCGCCCTGGGAGATCTGGGCCGCGATGTCGTTGGCCACGTCGATCTGGCGCAGGTGCGACTTGTTGGAGTTGGCGTGCGAGCAGTCGATCATGACCTGCTCGCGCTGGCCCGCGGCGCGCAGCGCGGTGCAACAGGCGTCGACGCTGGCCGCGTCGTAGTTCGGCCCTTGCTTGCCGCCGCGCAGGATCACGTGGGTGTCCTGGTTGCCGCGGGTCTCGAAGATGGCGGCCATGCCCATCTTGGTCATGCCCATGAACGCGTGCTTGGCGCTGGCCGCGACCATGGCGTCGGCCGCGATCTGGACGCCGCCATCGGTGCCGTTCTTGAAGCCCAGGGGGCAGCTCAGGCCCGAGCTGAGCTGGCGATGGCTGGGGCTTTCGGTGGTGCGTGCGCCGATGGCGCCCCAGGCGATCAGGTCGGCGATGTATTGCGGGCTGAGCAGATCCAGGAATTCGGTGGCGATGGGCAGGCCCAGGCCGCTGATGTCCAGCAGCAGCTCGCGCGCGCGGCGCAGCCCTTCGTTGATGCGGAAGCTGCCGTCCAGACGCGGATCGTTGATATAACCCTTCCAGCCGACGGTGGTGCGGGGCTTTTCGAAGTACACGCGCATGACGATCAGCAGGTCGTCCTTGTGCGCGTCGGCGGCGGCGCGCAAGTGGCGCGCATATTCCATGGCCTGCGCATGGTCGTGGATGGAGCAGGGGCCCACCACCAGCACCAGGCGGTCGTCGCGGCCGTGCAGCACGTCGGCGATGGCGGCGCGGCTTTGCTCGACGAGCGTCTGGATCTCGGTCGAGACGGGCAGTTCGTCTTGCAGCAGGGCCGGTGAAATCAACGGACGCACCGCGCTGATGCGGGTGTCGTCGGTGCGCGTGTTGTCCTGGGTGGCGTCGGCCGCGCCGACCTCGCGGTCGTGCAGGGGGTCGTCAATGCGGGTCAAGGGAAGCTCCGTGCCGTAGATGCGGGAAAGTCCGCCATTATCGCACCCGCGGACGGTGGAGGCGGATGGGCTGGGGCGGATGCGGGGTTGGCGGGGACAGGCACCAAGGAACGTGACCGGACGGCGGATGCGCGGGCGCCTACGACTATCGGCGACGGGCTGAATTAACCCGTTATCGATAAAGACACGCTTTGCGCGGATGCCTTAGCATTGACCCGTGCTCCCAAGGGGCCGGGCTCACCGGCTTGCGGCAGGCGCAGGCTGGGGCCGATCGAGGCTTCTTTCCGTGTGTAAAGGTTCCAGGACGGTCAGCAATGCCCAAACCCGATGCCGGAGCGTCCCGACGGTTTCTTCTCGTGGAAGACCACCCCGTCGAACGCGCCTATCTGCAGAACATGCTGCTGGCGTTGGGCTACCGCCGCGTGGCGGGCTTGGGAAGCAGCATCGAAGCCGTGGGCGCGATGACGCGCCAATACTATGACGTCCTGATCAGCGACATCGTGATGGGCGAGGGCGATGGCACGCGCCTGCCCAATGACCTGCGCCGGCTGGTGGACGCGGGACGACTGAAGAGCATGCCGCCGATCATCTGGATCAGCAGCCTCAGCGACGAACTCCTGCAATCCCATGTGCGGCTGGCCCTGCAGGCGGGCTGCCCGTCGGCGCAGGCGCTGGCCAAGCCCGTGTCGCGCGCGGCCATGCAGCAGGCCATCAAGAACGCCCTGCACAGCATCGACGACGAATCGGCGTCCCCGCACAAACCCAAGTCGGTGCGGCGCGAGGTGATGGAAGCCGCGCTGAGCCAGGCGCTGGCGACCGGCAAAGGCATGCACGTGGTGCTGCAGCCGCAGATCAGCCTGTCCACCGGGCGCGTGGTCGCGGCCGAGGCGCTGTCGCGCTGGGTCCACCCCAAGCTGGGCGCCATCCCCGCGGCCGATTTCGTGCCGGCCGCGCACCGGCTGGGCATGGACCGGATGCTGTTCAGCCGCGTGGCGGACCGGGTGATCGAGGTGCTGCGGCGGATGCAGGACGAGGACATCGCGGTGCCGATCGCCATCAATGCCTCCGCGTCCACGCTGTGCTCGCGCGAGCTGCCCGGCCTGCTGGAGCAGAAAGTCGGGCAGGCCGGCCTGCCGGCCCGGCTGATCAAGGTCGAGCTTACGGAAGACGAGCCCGTGACCGATTGGCTGGCGCTCTCGTCCACGCTGAATCTGTTGCGCGTGCGCGGCTTTGAACTGGCGATGGATGACTTCGGCGCCGGCATTGCCTCGATGCGGCTGTTTTCGGCCATGCCATTCAATGAGCTGAAGATCGACCGGGACTTCATCGTCCACATGCACCGCGAGGCCGCGTCGCGCGCGGTCGTCGCGGCCGCGATCGAAATGGGGCGGGTGCTTGGGCGTCGCGTGGTGGCCGAAGGCGTCGAGCAGGAGCGCGACGTGCAACTGCTGCGCGAACTGGGGTGCGACGTCGCGCAGGGCTACGGGATTTCGGTGCCGCTGGAACCCGACGAGTTCATCGAATTCTGCCGGTCGCATTGAGCGGGCCGTGCGCGGGCATTTTTGCCTGGGCAGTTTGATTCACGTCAAAAATCGGGTGGGTTGGCAGGAAAGGCGTTCGTTGGCGAAACTACGATTGTTGGCCGGTAGCCTTGCCTGCTTGGCAGGGTTCGTGGCGTTCAATGGGGGCGATGCCGATGCCGATCCAAAGACTTCTCACCTTGGTCCTCGTGGTTTCCATGCTGGCCTGGACGACCGCCTTCTGGATGCAACCGCCCGCCACACTCAACGTGTGGGTGTGGCGGGACCAACTGATTCTGCTGACGGGCCTGACCGCTTATGCGGTCATGGCGCTGATCATGCTGCTCTCCGTGAGGCCGATGTGGCTCGAGCGCCGCTTGGGCGGGCTGGACAAGATGTACCGGCTGCATAAGTGGTGCGGCATTCTGGCGACCGGACTGGCGGCGGCGCACTACCTGATCAAGCTCGGCAAGCCGCTGTTGCTGGCGTTCGTGGACCCCGTGCCCAAGACGCCCCGCGCGGCCGCCATGCTCGACGTGTTCCGGGGCTCGGCCAAGGACGTGGGCGAATGGGCCATCTGGATCCTCGTGGCGATGGTGCTGCTGACGTTGTGGCGCAGGTTTCCGTACCACGTGTGGCGGCAGGTGCATCGCATCGCGGCGGTCATTTTCCTCGTGGCGGCGTTTCACGGCGTCGTCCTGACGCCCGCGGCTTGGTGGGGGCAGCCTGCGGGGTGGCTGGTGGGGATTGCGACCGGCGTGGGCATGGTGTGCGCGCTGATGGCGCTGACGGGCCGCGTCGGCCAGGCGCGCCGGCACCGGGCGACGGTGCTGGATGTGCAGCACCTGTCGGATGACATCCTGAGAGTGACCTGTCGGGTGGAGGGAGATTGGCACCATCGCGCGGGCCAGTTCGCCTTCCTGACCACGGATCGCCGGGAAGGCGCGCATCCGTTCACGGTGTCGGGCGCCGACGATGGCACCGGCAGGGTGCAGTTTTCCATCAAGGCGCTCGGCGATTACACGCGCCGCCTGCAAACCAGCCTGGCGGCGGGACAGCCCGTGACAGTCGAGGGTCCCTATGGCTGTTTCGATTACCGCCGGGGCGATGACCGGCCCCAGATCTGGGTCGGGGCGGGCATTGGCGTCACCCCGTTCATTTCCTGGCTCGAAGCCTTGCAGGCGGCGCCGGACAGCGCGCCGCAGACCACGCTCTACTACTGCGCCCGCAACGCCGCCGATGCGCCATTCGCGGACCGGCTGCGGGCGCTGTGCGCGCGGGTGCCCAAGGTGACGCTGAACGTGCGCTACAGCGACGAGCAGCGCCCCTTGCGCGCGGCGGAACTGGCGCGCGAGCGGCCGGACGGCGCACCCTGGCCCAGCGTCTGGTTCTGCGGTCCCACCGGTTTTGCCGACGCGCTGAAAGACGGCCTGCACCGGCGCGGCATGCCGGTGCGCCAGCTATTCCACCAGGAAGCGTTCCAGATGCGCTAGCCGGTTCACAGGCCGGACACGTCGATGTCGCCCGGGTAATCCACCGAGAACTTGAACACCGTCTCGCGCGACTTGCCCGGTTCGAGCGTCCAGTCCCAGGCCACCTTGCCGTCTTCTTCGCGCTTGATGTCGCGGTCGGCGGGCGATAGCAGCTTGACCACGATCTTCTCGTTGCGCGAGACCGGCAGGCGGTCCTTGAAGGACACCTGTTCCTGGGTGGTCTTGTTGTTCTTGACCGTGATCTTGTATTCGTAGGTGACGCGCTTGCCGCTGCCCGAGAAGCCGGTGCTTTCGGTGTAGCGGTTCACGAGCTGCCGCTTGATCGAAATGCCGTCGTCGGCGCCCAGCGCCAGTTCCAGTTTTTCGCCGGGCATCACGGCCTTCATGGCGCCCGAGGCGACGAAGGCATCGTCCAGGAAGGTATTGAGGGGACCCGCGAGGAACGGGAACGCCGTGGTGTTGCTGGCCTGCGCCGTCAGGTACGCGGCCTCGCGCAGGGCCGGCGTGGACTGGTACTGCAAGGTGGCGGGCAGCCTGGCGCTGGCGATGGCGACGCGCTGCGCCGTGTTGTCGGACGGCAGCGTGGCCGGATTCTTGATCTGGAAGGATGCGCTGGTCGCGGCGTTCTGGACCTGGGCGGTGGCGACGTCGATCGCCTCGGGCGCCGGTTCGGCCGCCATCTGCGCGTCCGCCATGGCGCGGGCGCGGGGCGCGCGCTTGGCCTGCATCTCCGGCTGCATCTCCGCCTGAACCGCGGCGGGAGCCGGCGCGGGAGCGGGCATGGGCGGCGGCGGGGCGGCCACGTCGATGATCCACGGCCGCAGCGTGGGCGCGCCACCGCCCAGCGACGGCCGCGCGGTGGACAGGGTCAGCGTCACGTTGTTCCAGTCCTCGCCCGTGTTCTGGCGGATGACGCCGAAGTAGCCCAGGTCCACGTGGCGATCGGCCGGGCGCAGCCGCGCATCGTAGGACGGCGTCCAGCGCGCGCCCGCGACCGCATAGGACAACGCAAGGTCCAGCTTGCCGCTTCGGGCCATGTCGACCCGCAGGACGACCGTCTTGCTGCGCCGGCCCGCCGCCCCGCGCACCTGGCCGAGCTGGGCTTGCAGGGCGGCCAGTTCACGTTCCAGCGCAGCCCGCTTTTCGGCCACGCCGCGCAGGCCCGCCAGCGTCGTGCCCAGCGTCTCGGCGCTGAGCGCCTGGATCGCCTTGAGTTCGTCCAGGGTGAGGCGGGCGCCATCCTTGGCCGGTTCGGTCGCCCCGCGCTGCATCATCAGGATGAGTTCGCGCTGGTTGTCCAGCACGGCCGCTTCGTCGTCCAGCGCCGCCTGCCGGGCCTCCAGTTTCTCGATCTGGGCTTCCAACTGACGGACGCGTTCGCTGGCGGCGTCCGCCTGGTAGGCGTCCCGGACCTTCACGTCCAGCAGCGTGGCCTGGCCGGTGCTGCGGGCCGATACCTGCAGGGAGTTGTCCTGCAGCGTCGCCGGCAGGTTTTCCAGCACGAGTTCATGTTCGCCCGCGGCGAGGTCGCTGCTGGCGGCGCGGGTGACGACCGCGCGGTCCTGATAGACGGTGACCGCGCCGATGGCGGAGGGCAGCGCGGCGGCGCCGCCGAGGCCGGGGAGGGTTGCGAAAGCCAGGGCCAGGAGGGTACGTCTCACGGGAGCACCTTGGAAAAGTGGGGGGCGGGAGCGTCCCCACGGGGACGCATTGCGGCAAGCGCGTGAGTCTATCGCCGGCCCCGTCCGGCCGGTTTACAGAAAATGACAAACGCGACAGGGCGATACCGCAACTTGCGGGGGGATGGGGCGCGGTTCAGGCGGATTCCGGATGCGCCAGACGCCGCAGCATTTGGACGGCGTTCTCCGCGGCGGCCGAGCGGTCGTGGCGGCGGTAGGCCATGTCGAGCAGCGCGTGCGGCGCGTCGCCCTTGATCGGGCGGTACTCGATGCCCTGCGCGCCCATGTGGCGCATGGCGGCGGGCACGATGGAGATGCCCACGCCCGCCGCCACCAGGCTCACGATCGACGCCATCTGCGGCGCCTCCTGGATGACGCGCGGCGCAAAGCCCGCACGCTGGCAGGCGGACTGGATGGCGTCATACAGCCCGGCGCCGATGGGACGGGGATACAGCACGAAGTCTTCCGCGGCCAGCGCCGCGATCGGGATGGCGCGCTTGCGGCTGAGCGCGTGGTCGGGGGGCAGGGCGATCAGCATGGGCTCGTCCAGGACGCGTTCGGACTCGAACTCGGCGTCCAGCACGTAGGGCGGCCGCACGAAGGCGACATCCACCTCGCCCGCGCGCAGGCCGCGCAGCAGCGTCAGGGTATTGCTTTCGGTGAGGGTGATGCGCACGTCGGGATAGCGGTCGCGGAAGGCGCGGATCGCGCGCGGCAGGTAAGGATGGAACACCGCCGACGCGGTAAAGCCCACGGTGATGGCGCCCCGTTCGCCGCGACCCAGCCGCCGCGCGAGGTCCACGGCGCGGTCGGCGCTGGCCAGGATGGCGCGCGCGTCTTCCAGGAACTGCGCCCCGGCCTCGGTCAGCGCGATGCCGCGCGGCAGGCGCAGGAACAGCGCCGTGCCGATCTCGCGTTCCAACTGCTGGATCTGCTGGCTCAGCGGGGGCTGGCCGATCCCCAGGCGGGCGGCGGCGCGCGTGAAGTGCAGTTCCTCTGCGACGGCGGTGAAGTATCTCAGGTGGCGCAGTTCCATCGTTTCAACAGTCCATCGTTTTTAAATATGCACAGGTGCAGTTTCATATATTGGACATATGCAGGGCAAGAGTCTACCTTGTCGTTACGGGCTTGCTGCCCGTTGTCATTCGAGAATCCTGATGTCTACCCCTTCCTCAAGTCCCGCAACCGAACGCGACGCCGCGCCGTCGACGTATCTGGCGCGCGGCACGCCCGGACTGCGCCGCGCCCAGTGGGCCTTGTTCGCCGCCGGCTTTTCCACCTTTTCCCTGCTGTATTGCGTGCAGCCGCTGATGCCGATCTACACCCGGGCGTTCAACGTCTCGGCGGCCCAAAGCAGCCTGGTGCTGTCGCTGTGCACGGGCCTGCTGGCCATCGCGATATTTTTTGTGGGCCTGTTTTCGGCAGCCCTGCCGCGCAAGCGCGTCATGGCGCTGTCGCTCTTCGCCTCGGCCATCCTGGGCACCATCGCCGCCGTCGCGCCCGACTGGCACAGCCTGCTTGCGTTGCGGGCGCTGCAGGGCGTGGCAATGGGCGGGGTGCCCGCCGTGGCCATGGCTTACCTGGCCGAAGAGGTCGAGCCCGGCACGCTGGGTTTCGCGATGGGCCTGTACATCAGCGGCAGCGCATTCGGCGGCCTGTCGGGCCGCGTCATCACCGGACTGGTGTCCGACCACTACGGCTGGCGCGCGGCCATGGGCACGCTCGGATTGCTGGGCATCGTCGCGGCCATGCTTTTTGTGTGGCTCCTGCCGGCATCGCGCCGTTTCACGCCGCGGCGCGGGCAGGGATGGGCGGGCGTGTGGGGCGACGTGCGGGCCGGCGCGGGCGCGCATTTGAAGAACGGGCCGTTGTGCGGACTGTTCGCCATGGGCGGGCTCCTGATGGGCGCCTTTGTGGCGGTCTATAACTACGTGGGCTTTCGTCTCCTGCTGCCGCCGTTCTCGCTCAGCCAGACCTTTATCGGCTTCATCTTTGTCGTCTATCTGGTCGGCATTTTCGCATCGACGTTTTTCGGCCGGCTGGCCGACCGCCACGGACGCGGCGCGATGCTGTCGGCGGCCACAGGCCTGGCCCTGGCGGGTCTGTTGCTGACGCTGTCGGATTACCTGCCGCTGCTGATCGCGGGCATCGTGGTGTTCACGTTCGGCTTTTTCGCCGCCCATGCGGTCGCGAGCGGCTGGGTCGGGCAGATGGCGCGCGGCTTCAAGGCGCTGGCGGCCTCGTTGTACCTGCTGGTCTATTACGTGGGGTCCAGCGTGCTGGGGGCGCTGGGCGGACATTTCTGGACCGCCGCCGGCTGGGATGGCGTGGCGGCGATGGCGGGCGGGTTGCTGGCGGTGGCGCTGTCCATCAGCGCCGGGCTGGCCTGGCGCACCGGCCGGCGGCACGCGGCCGCCGGCGTCGCCGGTCCGGCCTGACGTTACAGAGGTTTCGCCAAGTAGGTCCCTATCGCGTACAGTCTGATCTGCGATAGGGGGAACCATGTTGACCAAGCAAGACCGCGTGTCCCTCCCCTGGACCGACACGCTTGCTCGTCTGGAAGATGAACGCATCATGCTGGAGCGCATCGCCGCTGGCGTACCGCTGCGGCAGGTGCTTGAACACGTGCTGCACGCCGTCGAGGCGCAGTCCAGCGTGAAACTGCGCACGGCCATCGCGCTGGCGGACGACCCGGGGATGGTGCTGCGGCATGGCGCCGCGCCCAGCCTGCCCGACGCTTTCAATGCCGCGGTGGACGGGGTGCCGGTCGGCCCGCTGGCGGGATCGTGGGGGGCGGCCGCGCACGCCGGCAACCCGGTGTACGTCGATGACATCGCCACCGATCCGCGGTGGGCGACGTGGCGCGATCTTGCGCTGGCCCATGGCCTGCGCGCCTGCTGGTCCACGCCGATCAAGTCGCCGGACGGGCGGCTGCTTGGCGTCTTCTCGAACTACTACGAAGAATGCCGCCAGCCGTCCGCCCAGGACATCGACGCGATCGCGCTCGTCACGCGCAGCGCCGCGCTGGCGATCGAACGGCATCGGATGGATCTTGCGCTCCGGCACAGCGGCGAACGGTGGCGGGCGATGTTCGACGGCATGCAGGAAGCGTTTTTCCTGGCCGAGGCATTGCGCGACGACGCGGGCCGCGTCACCGACTTCCGCTTCCTGGAGGTCAATCCGGCCTTCGAACGCCAAAGCGGCATGCAGGAAGGCGACACGCTGGGCCATACGCTGCGCGAGATGATTCCCGGGGTTCCCAGCCAGATTCTGGACACCTTCGCGCAGGTGGTTGAAACGGGTGACCCCATCCAGTTCGAGTTTGCCGTGCCCGCGCCCAAGGATGCCTGGTACGAAGCGCGGGCCCGCAAGGTCGACGCCGACCGGATCATGGCGCTGTTCCTCGATGTGACCGCGCGCAAGGCCGCCGAGTCTGAGCTCTGGGAAGGGCAGCACCGCAAGAATTTCCTGCTGGCGTTGGGCGACCGGATGCGCGAGCTGCATCTGCAGGCGGCCATCGAGCAGACGGCGTGCGAGGCCTTGGGCCAGCACCTGTCGCTGGGCCTGGTCGCCGTGCTGGACTGGGCCGGCGAAGGCGCGGCGCCGGTGGTGTCCACGTGCTGGCGGTCCGACGCCGACCTGGCGCGGCAGGACGCGTTGGCGCCCGGGCAATTGGGCGACGAGTTCTACGAGGCGGTGCGCCAAGGGCGCACCACCTATCTGCAACCGCTGCTGGCCCAGGAAGGGGGCGAGATCCGTCCGTCGGCCATCGTGGTGCCGATGCGCCGCTGGGCGCGGCAAGGCGGCGCGCTGGTCGTGCGGCCTTTGTCCAGCAGCCGGCTCAAGCCGGGCGACCTGGCCTTCATCGAAGAAGTGGCCGAACGCATGTGCGACGCGGTCGAGCGCTCGCAGTATTCGCGCATGCTGGAACAACGGGTGGAGCATGCCATCGCCGAGCGCGACCGCATCTGGCGCCTGTCGCCGGAATTGCTGGCCGTCATCGACACGAAGGGGCGCTTTGTCAGCGTCAACCCGGCCGTGCTGCCCATCCTGGGCTGGAGCCCCGACCAGTTCCTGTCCATGGGACTGACCGAGCTGATCCATCCGGACGACCTGGACGCGACGCGCGCGGCCTGGTCGCTGGCCGACCGGCCCCCGGGCGCGCAGTCCGTGCGGCATCTGGAAAACCGCGTGCGCAAGCGCGCGGGCGGCTACAGCTGGATCACGTGGAGCATGTCGTGGTCGCAGGACAGCCTTTATCTGGCGGGCCGCGACGATTCGGACCTGAAGGCGCAGGCCGAGGCGCTGGCCGAGACCGAGAATGCGCTGCGCCAGGCGCAGAAAATGGAGGCGGTCGGCCGCCTGACGGGCGGGATCGCGCACGATTTCAACAACATGCTCCAGGGCATCACCGGCGCCCTGTACCTCATCCAGCGCAAGCTGGCCGCGGGGGTGCCGGAACAGGCGCAGCGTTTCATCACCGTGGCCATGGACTCGGCCAATCGCGCCGCCCATCTTACGCAGCGCCTGCTCACGTTTTCGCGGCGCCAGCCGATCGACCCCAAGCCGTTCAGCGTCGAGGCCGCGCTGCACTCCATGACGGATCTGTTCCATCGCTATACCGGCGAGCGCGTCAGCCTGGTCTTCGACCTGGAGCCGGGCCTTTGGCCGGTCAACTGCGACAAGAACCAGTTCGAGAACGCCATGCTCAACCTGGTCATCAATGCCTGCGATGCGATGCCCAATGGCGGCGTGCTGACCGTGGCCGCCGCCAACGCGCACCTGGATGACTCGTCATCGCGCCAGCGTACGGGGATCGGCCCCGGGGCGTTTGTCGAAGTGTCGGTCTCGGACGTGGGCTGCGGCATGTCGCCCGACGTGCTGGCGCATGCCTTCGACCCCTTCTACACGACCAAGCCGCTGGGCGAGGGCACGGGGCTGGGCCTGTCGATGACCTACGGGTTCGCGAAGCAGGCAGGCGGCAGCGCGCTCCTGGAAAGCGCGGAGGGCGTCGGAACGTCGGTTCGGCTGTACCTGCCTCGCCATCAGGGCGAGCCCGAACTGCCGGCCGAGGCGCCGTCCGCGACCGGCGCGCAGGCGGCTTCGCCCGGCCAGGCGTTCGTCATCGTCGTGGAGGACGACACGAACGTGCGCGAGATGGTTCGGGAGTCGCTGGTCGACATGGGCCTGCATGTGCTGACCGCGGCCGACGGCGAGGCGGGGCTGGAACTGGTCACGTCGACGCGCAACCTGAGCCTGCTGGTGACGGACGTGGGCTTGCCCAACCTGAACGGCCGTCAATTGGCCGACGCCGCCCGCGTGGCGCATCCAGGCCTGCGCGTGCTGCTCATGACGGGGTACGCGGAAAGCGCGGCCAGCACGCGCGGTTTCCTGGAAGAGGGCATGGAGCTCATCGTCAAGCCGTTCTCGCTGGATGCGCTGGGCGAGCGGGTTCAACGCATGCTGGAGGCGAGCGCCGGGCCGCAACGGGCGGCCTAGGGGTCAAGTGTTGCAAAGGCAGGTAAAAAATGCCCTGCCTCGCGAACTACTGCGCGGGGCGGGCGGCAGGCAAAGGCGGGCACGGGGCTTGCGACTAGGAGGATGCAATTCAACCTAGGAGGTCTGTTATGAAATACCGTGCCATGACTTGCGCGTTTGCATTGATTGCCGGCCTGGCGACCGCCGGCGGGGCGATGGCCCAATCGACGGGCGGGAGCGTCACCACCTCGCCGTCGAACACCCCGAACGATGGCACCGCGGTGCCGCCGAACACGAAGGTGCCTGCGGGCACGATTCCGCCGGCGCCGAATGCCGCGCCCAATACGGCCACGACGCCGCCCAAGCTGGACAAGAGCGGCCACATGAGTTCGGGCAAGCATCAATCGGAGATGCCGAATCGCAAGCGCGAAGCCAATGACAACGTGCCGGCGACGCCTGCCGCCGGCGCCACGCCCGCGCCGGGCTACCCGAACACGGGCGGCAGCAAGTAATCCAGCAAGTAATCCAGCAAGCGGGGCAACCCGCCAGCAAAAAGGCTTCCGCGAGGAAGCCTTTTTTTGATCCCGCGGCGGCGCGAAATGCGGGCGCCGCGCGCCGCTCAATGCTGCCTGCGCAGTTCGGCGGGCGGGACGCGCAGTTGCCCGCGGTACTTGGACACCGTCCGGCGCGCGAGCAGGATGCCGTTGGACGCGAGCTGCTGCGTCAGCGCCACATCCGACAGCGGCATGCAGGGGTCCTCGGCTTCGACCATCTCCTTGATCAGCGCGCGCACGGCCGCGGCCGAACACGAGCCGCCCGATTCGGTGGCCAGCTCGCGCGAGAAGAAGTGGCGGAATTCGAAGACGCCGCGCGGCGTCGTCATGTATTTGCTGACGGTGGCGCGGGACACCGTGGATTCGTGCATGTTCAGATCGTCCGCGACTTCCCGCAGCATCAGCGGACGCAGGGCCACCTCGCCGTATTCGAAGAACATCTGCTGGCGTTTGACGATCGCCTCGGCCACGCGCTGGATGGTCGTGTAGCGTTGCTCCACGTTGCGCACCAGCCAGCGCGCTTCCTGCAGTTCCTGCGCCATCGGGCTGCGGTCGTCCAGGCGGGCGCGGCGAAAGAGGTCCGCGTAGGCGCTGTGCAGTCGCGCGCGCGGCATCGCGCTGCGATTGGGCAGCACGCGCCAGCGCCCCTGCCATTTGTCCACGAATACATCCGGCACGACATAGATGGGGGTCTCGCCGCTATAGCGCGCGCCCGGCTTGGGATCCAGCCGGCGGATCAGCGCGCTGGCTTCGCGCAGGGCGTCGTCGGAGCATCCCAGCACCCGGCGCAGGCCCTGGTAATCGTTCTTGGCCAGGCGGTCCAGGTGTTCCTGCACGATGCGCTGGGCGAGGGCCCGCGTGTCGTCGTCGTCCTCGTCGGGCAGCGCGGCCAGTTGCAGGGTGAGGCATTCGCGCAGGTCGCGGGCGGCGATGCCGGGCGCGTCCAGTTGCTGCACCAGGCGCAGGGCGGCGGTCCACTCGCTTTCGTCCGGCGTCGGGTCGATGTCCGCATCGGCGGCGTGGCACAGGTTGGTCAGGGGCATGCGCAGATAGCCGTCATCGTCCAGCGCGTCGATGATGAATTCGGCCAGCATCCGGTCGCGCGGCTGCAGGTGATAGTTACCCAGCTCGTTGGACAGGCGTTCGCGCATGGAGACGCTGGCGCAGGCCCATTGGCCCAGGTCGCTTTCGCCGCCGTTGGGCGCATGGGTGGGATAGTCGCCGGAATAGGCGGGCGCATCGGGCGGGAGCTCATCGGCGTCGGTGCGTTCGGGCGGGCTGTCGGGCTCGGCGGCGGGCTGGCTTTCGAACGTGACGGTGTCGCCCTGGGCGCCGGGCGCGGCCGGGGCGGCCTCAGGCTCCGAATCGTCTGGATCTTCGAGAAACGGGTTGTTCGCCAGCGCATGCTGCACGGCCGTGGTGAACTCCAGCGCCGACATCTGAAGCAGCTTGACGGATTGCTGCAGACGCGGCGCAAGCGTCATTTGCTGGCGCAGGCGAAGTTCTTGCATTGGGTGGCCCAATCGAGTCTCCTGAAGGGGCAGCCGCCGGAAAGCGGCTCATCCCATCAATAGATGCAAAGATCGTGCCAGGTCTGCTCTCGGGGCAGCGGCGCGTCGGGAACGCGCCGTGCTGGGCCAGTATTACAAGGGGACGGTAAGAACTGCTCAAGCGGCCTCGGGCTCATCCTTTTCATAGATGTCCAGCCGGTTGTACAGGGTCTTCAGGCTGACGCCGAGGGTTTCCGCCGCCAGGCGCTTATCCCCCGCGTGATGGGCCAGGGTGGCCAGGATGAATTCGCGCTGCGCGCGGCCCAGCGGCATCCCCACGGGGAAGTTGAGCGACCCGTCGCGCAGCTGGGCCTGGTTGGGTCCGCGGTTGCGCGAGAGCAGGTCGGCATCGAGCTGGGTGTCGGCCATGATGAAGGCGCGCTGGATCACGTTGCGCAATTCACGGACGTTGCCCGGCCAGTCGTGCGCCTTGATCGCCTCGAGCATGTGCGGGGAAAAGGTTTTCTGCGTGCCGTGCTGCGCGTTCAAGGTATCCAGGAACTGGTTTGCCAGCAGCAGCACGTCGTCGCCGCGTTCGCGCAGCGGCGGCACGCGCAGCGGTATCACCAGCAGGCGATGCAGGAAGTCCTGCCGCAGCCTGCCGTCGGCGACCGACGCCGCCGGGTCCCGGTTGCTGGCGCAGATGACGCGCACGTTGGCGCGCAGCAGGTCCGTGCCGCCCACGCGCTGATAGGTGCCCACCTCCAGCACGCGCAGGAAGTGGACCTGCATGTCGGGCGGCATTTCCGTGACTTCGTCCAGGAACAGCGTGCCCCCGCTTGCGTACTCGAAATAGCCGGCGTTCTGGGACACCGCGCCGGTAAAGCTGCCTTTCTCATGGCCGAACAGTTCCGCATGGGCGAGCGAGCCGCTGATCGCCCCGCAATTGACCGCAACGAAAGGCTGGTCGCGGCGCTCGCTGGCTTCATGGATGGCGCGGGCGACGATTTCCTTTCCGGCGCCGCTTTCGCCGATAATGAACACGCTTGCGTCGGTGGCCGCGGCCAGCGCGATCTGGTTGCCCAGTTTGCGCATCTGCGGCGACATGCCGCTGGTGTCGGCAAAAGCAGAAAGTGCGGGCGGCGCGGTATTTCGTGTGGCGGTGTTACGAGTGGCCATGCTGATTCCTAGTCCCCAATCGGGCCTGTGACAGGCTCATCGTAGAGGGCGGACCCCGCTCAGATTGCGACGAGTTGCAAGTAATCGAAAACGTTGGTGGAAACGGGCAAATATTTGCGCCGGCCGCCCCCATAGTGACTATCCTCAGGGTTATGCAAGGGAAACGGAGATAGCATGCCTCACCTGCTTATCGTTGACGACGACGACGCGATACGCGAAACATTGGCCGAAATCGGCCGCGAGAGCGGGTTTACAGTGGCCTTGGCGGCCAGCGTCAAGGACGCCATGATCCAGCTCGAACGACAGGCGCCGGATCTGGTGCTCACTGACGTCCGCCTTCCGGGCGGCAGCGGGATGGACATCTTCAAGAACGTCGCCGTGCACAGCGCCGAGGTCGTGGTGATGACCGGCCACGGCACGGTGGACAACGCGGTCCAGGCCTTGCGCCTGGGCGCGACGGACTATCTGGTCAAGCCCATCTGCATGGAGCGCCTGGAGGAAATCCTCAAGCGCATCATGGCCAATTCGGGCGGCGAAATGCCCGGCACCCCGTTCGAAGAGCCTGGACGCTTCGGCAAGCTGTTCGGCAAATCCGAACGCATGCTGGAGCTGTACCGCCAGATCGGGCGCGTGGCGCCCACCAACGTCACCACCTTGCTGATCGGCGAAAGCGGCACCGGCAAGGAGCTGGCTGCGCATGCCATCCACGAGCTCAGTCCACGCCGCCAGCGGCCGTTCATCGCGGTCAACTGCGGGGCGATCTCGCCCAACCTGATCGAAAGCGAAATGTTCGGGCACGAGCGCGGCAGCTTTACCGGCGCCGACCGCCAGCACAAGGGCTATTTCGAGCGCGCCGACGGCGGGACGCTGTTCCTGGACGAAGTCACTGAAATGCCGCTGGACCTGCAGGTCAAGCTGCTGCGCGTCCTGGAGACCGGGCAGTTCATGCGCGTCGGCACCAATCGGGAAATTGCCTGCGACATCCGGGTCATTGCCGCCACCAACCGCAACCCGGAGCAGGCCGTCCAAGAGGGCAAGTTGCGCGAGGATCTGTACTACCGGCTGAGCGTCTTCCCCATTGAATTGCCCGCCTTGCGCGATCGCGGCAGCGACATCCTCTTTCTGGCGGAACGCTTCCTGCAGACGCTGAACGAGGAATCCGGCAAGAACAAGGCATTCTCGCCCGAGGCCGCCGCGGCCCTGGGGCAGTACGAATGGCCCGGCAATGTGCGCGAGCTGAAGAACTTCGTGCGGCGCGCCTTCATCATGGCCGATGGCGACGTGATGGATCTGGAAATGCTGGTGCCGCAGGTGTCGCCCACGGGCGAGACGGCGGGCAGTCAGGTCAGCGTGCCCGTCGGCGAGACCCTGGCCGAAGCGGACCGGCGCCTGATCCTGGCCACGCTGGAGCGATGCAATGGCGTGAAAAAGCAGGCGGCCGCCGTGTTGGGCATCAGTCCCAAGACGCTGTACAACCGCCTGGAAGAGTACGCCGCGGCGGGATACACGCTGCCGGGCGAAAATTCCCGGCCGGGCAACGCCGCCCGGGAATCTGCCTAAAAAAATCGCCTGAAAAAACGGCCTGCCTGCCTGGCAGGCCGCTGCCTGATTACTTGTTGTAGCGGGTCTTCAAGTCGGCCATACAGGCGTCCTTGGCATTACCGGACATGGCGTCGCATTTTTCCTTGCCGACCTTGTAGTCGGCATCGTTGCGCGCCTTGGCCGCGTCATGCGAGGCCTCAGCCTTTTCCTTGGCGGCCTTGGCGTCCGCCTTGGCCTTGTCGCGCGTCGCCTCGGCCTGCTGCTGGCACACGTCCTTCGCGTTGCCCTTCATCCCGTCGCATTGTTTCTTGTCCATCTTGTACTGATTGTCGATCTGGTCGTCGGTGCGCACACCGGCCGCGCCGGTTTGGGCGGTGGCCGAGAAGGCCAGGGCGGACAGACACAGGGCAAAAGCGGGGCAAATCGTTTTGGACAGCTTCATGACTGACTCCTTGGGTAGTTGGTCCGATTGCACGCGGACCCGATAGGGACAGAGCAAGCGGCGTGCCTGGGTTTGCCTGGATTTGCCTGGCTTGGCCGGGTTGACCGAGGTTTGCCGGGTTTTGGCTGTCCGCGCCGGTCAGCGCGGGTCAGCGCCAGGGAGCGTCAGGCACGCCGCTTGCGCATGCAGGTTCGCCGGGCCGCAGTGGCGGCCGGGCGCGTATCCAGGAGATGAATCATGAGCACGCACAGCGAACAACAGCCGGCAAAATCCAAGGCCAATACGCCCAAGGACGACACCGAGGCGGCCCGCCAGAGCGGCCAATTCGGCGCGGACAAGCCGTCGCCCGGAGAACAACCCTACAAGCGCGAGTCGGACAAGACGCCCAATCGCAAAGGGGCGGAATTCGAAGAGGGGGGCCAGTACCCGGGCAAGCGGCCGGACGGGAACTGAAGGTTGCAGGCCTGCGCTGCGGCGCAGGCTGCCGGGAGCTTGGGCGCCTGGCCCAAAGTCCGTAGAGCGGGGCGCCTAACCGCAAGCCCGTGTAGCAGGGAGCCTGGCGGGGCGCCTAGCCTGGCGCATCCCGCGCCTCGTCGGCCAGGCGGAACAGCAGCACGACGCAATGCAACGCCGCCAGCCCGACCACGCCGTACACGACCCGCGCAGCGGTTGGATTCGGCAGGAGCTTGGCGGCCACGTCCAGGTTGACGGCGGCGATGAGGCCGCAGTTCAGGCCGCCGGCCACCAACGCCATCAGCGCCGACCAATCCAGCACGGAAAGGCCGCGCCGCGACCCCTCGGCGCCGGATTGGGGCTCGGCATCCGGGACGTCGTCCTGGGCACTCGGATCCTCATTGCGGGAAATCTCCATCGTCCTGCCTCACCGGCCGGCGCCACGCGCATCGTCCGCCTGTCCGCCGTTGCGCACCGGGTCGGGGGCATCCCGCGAAATGCCGGCCTCATCCGCATCGGTGACGCGGTCCGGCGCGACGTCGGCGCCGTCTTCATCGGGCAGGTCCGGCTCCACGCTTTCGCGTTCGCCAGTGCCCTGCGCATCGCTGTCGGTGTGGGCGCGGTTGCGCGGCAGGTCGCTGGCGGAATCCGACGAATCGCTCGGGCCGAGATCCGGGCGGCCGCTGTCGTCGTCGGGCAAATCGGTGTTGGGAATACGGGGCATGCTGGTCTCCAGGTAGGGACGGCATCGGGCGTTCGCGGGATCCGCGCGCCATCGATTCGCCCCGGTTTTGCAGCAAGCGCCGTGCCGCGGGCGCGGCGGGCCGGGTATGGAAGTTGCTCCCTGAAGGACATTCACACGCGGGAGACTGCCATGTCCTTGATTGTCGCTGCACGGTTCCAGACCTTCGACGAGGCCACGCTGGCCGCCCGCAGGCTGTTCGCCGAGGGCTATACCGAAGATGACGTCCATACGTTCTACGTCAGCATCGCGGGCGAGCACGGCCGCTATCCGCTGGGCGGAGACCGGCTGGCGGATCCGGACGCCAAGGGCGGCCATTTCGGCGCGGTCGCGGGCGCCTCGCTGTTGGGTCTGGTATTCGCCTTGCTGGCCGGGTTGATCGCGGCGCGCCTGGCCGCGTCCATCTTCATCACGATTGCCGCCGCGGGCGTGGGCGCCTATATCGGCGCGCTGATGGGGGCCATGTGGGTGGTGGGCCGCAAGAAGCGGGTGCGGACCGCGCCGGGCGCACCGGCCGCCTCGCATCCCCCGGTGCGTCAGGCCGGCGTGATGCTGGCCCTGCATGTGGATGTGGGCCGCGAGGCGCAGGCGCGCCAGATCCTGCGCGCGGCGGGCGGCACGGACATCGAACGCGCCAACGGGCGCTGGCAGGACGGCAAATGGCAGGATTTCGATCCCCTGGACCCGCCACGGCCCGTCGAGGCGCCGACGACGGCCCCATGAGGCTCGCCGCCCGCCACGCCTGGAGACACCACGATGAAACGACTCAGAATATCTTCCATTGCCGCATGGGTTGTTGCCGCCGTCATGCTGGCCGGGGCGGGGCAGACCTCGCTGGCCGCGGAGCTGGCGGCGTCCGATGCGCGATTCCTGCAGGCGGCCGCGGGCTCGGGCCTGTTCGAAGTGCAGGCCGCGGCGCTGGCTGAAAAGCGCGCCAAGGATGTGCAGGTGCGCGCGTTTGCCGAAAAAATGCGGGCGCAGCATGCGGCCGTCAACCAGGAGCTCAAGGCCCTGGCTGCGGCAAAGAACGTGTCGCTTCCGGATGAGCCATCCGAACCGGACCGCGCCACGCTGGAGCGGCTGCGCGGGATGACGGGCGCCGCGTTCGACCAGCTGTACGTCGAAAAAGCGGCGCTGGACGCGCATGCGATCGCCAACCGGCTGTTCGACACGGCGGCCAAGGAAGCGGAGGATGCGCAGGTCCGGCAATTCGCGGCCCGTACATTGCCGATGCTGAGGGACCACTACGCCATGAGCCGGACCCTCATGGGGGAACCCGCGGGCCACGGGGACAAGATCCAGCCCGCGCCCAAGGGCGAGGCGCCCGCGATCTCGCCGGCTTCCCGCGAGGCGCCGGCCTCGGTCGTGCCGCAAAAATAGGCGGCACGGCGAGGTGGCACGGCGGAATCGGACCGCCGGGACGGGCAGGGCGTTCAGTCGCCCGCGCTTCCCGTGATGGGGAGCACGATGCCGGTGATGTAGCTGGCGCATTGCGGCGAGGCCAGAAACACATAGGCGGGCGCAATTTCTTCCGGTTGGGCGGGCCGGCCCAGGTCGGTCTTTGCGCCGAATGATTTGATGGCCTCGGCGCTGCGGTCCGCCGGATTGAGCGGCGTCCAGACAGGGCCTGGCGCCACGGCGTTCACCCGGATGCCCTGGCCGGCAAGATTGGCGGCCAGCGATCGCGTGAAGGCGTGGATGGCGCCCTTGGTCGCCGAATAGTCCAGCAGGGCGGCGCTGCCGTTCAGGCCCGTGACCGACCCCGTGTTGATGATCGCGTCACCGGCCTTCAGATGCGGCAGCGCCGCGCGCGCCATGTAGAAATAGGCCGTGATGTTGGTGCGCAGCGTCCTGTCCCATTTTTCGTCGGTGATCTCCGGCAACGTGTCGGTGTGCTGTTGATAGGCCGCGTTATTGACAAGGATGTCGAGCTTGCCGAAATGCTTGACGACCTGCGCGGCGGCTTCGTTGCAGAACGCCGGGTCCTGCACGTCGCCGGGAATCAGCAGGCATTGGCGGCCTTCCGCCTGGACGGCTTGGCTGGTCTCCCGGGCGTCTTCATGTTCGTCCAGGTAGGCGACGGCGACGTCCGCGCCCTCGCGCGCGAACAGCACCGCGACGGCCCGGCCGATGCCGGAATCGCCGCCGGTGATGATCGCGATCTTGTCCTGCAGCTTGCCGCTGCCCTGGTAGCCGGGCGCCTGGTACTGCGGTTTGAGCACCATGTCGGCTTCGACACCGGGCTGCTCGTCCAGGTGCTGGCCGGGCATGGGCGGGGTGGGGTGCGGGCGGTCGCCGGTCTGGGCGCTTTTGGGTGTACTCATGTGATCTCCCATTGGGCGGCGCGGGATGCGCCATGCATGGGAGCATCGAGCAAACGCCGTTCCCGGCGGCCCGCCCCGCGGCCTATTGGCGGCCGACGATCACGCCCAGCAGAAAGGCCGCGCCGGCAACCAGCCCGACCGCCTGCCAGGGGCGTGCGTGGATGTATTCCTCGGTGCAATCCAGCGTTTCACGCATCAGGTCATGGGCGTTGTCAGACGCGTCGCGCAGGCTTCTGCGCGTGGCCTGGAGCTGATCGCTCAAGCGCGCCTTCAAGGCCTCCAGGTCCGTCGCCGAACTATCGCTGAGCGTGGCTTCCAGCTCGTCGATCCAGCTTTCCGGATGCCGGGAGCGCCTGTAGGCGCCACGATTGTCGGGGCCGTTCTCGGGGAAGTCGGAAGGCATGGGGGTATTCGTCGTGGCCATCGAAAGCTCCTGATCATCGGGCGGAAAATGCGCCAGCGCGGACCGGCCCGGGGCGGCCGCTAGGCGGGACGAGGCTTACGCCTCGACCATATCTCGGCATGCCAGCGTGCAGGCGATGCAGGCGCCGGCGCAGATCTTGCAGTGTTCGGCGTCGTGCGCGGCGCATTGCCGGGCACAGGCATCGCAGACCTGCGCGCACGGCGTGCACAGCGCATGGGCAAACTCGCCATTGCGGCCCAGCATCGCCGCGCACAGGCGGCAAATCGCGGCGCAATCCGTGCACAGTCCGATGCACTGCTTCATGGCGGTCGCGTCCTCCTGCAGGCAGGCGGCGGCGCACGCATCGCACGCCACCGCGCACTCATAGCAGGCTTGCACACATTGCTCGAAGTTTGGGTCTCGCATTGCATCTCCTTGTGAGCGGCGGCGGCCGCCCGGACAGCCAGAGGCGGTGCGCCAGCCGGCACATCCGCTTGCAATTTGAAGGGCTTGACTGTTTTTCCCGTGGATCTGTCGCCGTAGGATGAAGGTTCGCAACTGGCTGGAGAGAACCATGAAACCTTCGCCCGAACTCAAGCCCGCCGCGTCGGCGCGCACCGGCAAGACCCCGCAGGACAACGCTAAGATACTGCCGCCGCGCGGTCCCGTCGATGTGCCAAAACAACCGGATAAACCCGATGCCAGCACGCCCGACGAAGCGGCGCGCGACAAGCGCGAGGTGGTCGACAACCGCACCGAATCCAATTGGGCCGACGGCTCCGCGCCGCAGCCTCGCGCCAAGAACGCCCGGTCGTCGATTCTCTGATCACGCATCGTCAGCCGCCTGGTCGTGCAGGAAGGCGAGCAGGCGGCGCTCGTCGGCGGCCAAGCCGCGCGGGCCGGGCGGCGCCGCCGTGGGGCGCGGCAACGTGCCGGTCAGATAGGCCTGCAGAATCGCGGGATGGACATAACAGGTGCGGCAGACGGCGGGGGTGTTTGCCAGCCGTTTGGACACCTGCTTGATGACGTCCACCGCTTCCTGTTTGGCCTGCCGCTCGTCGACGAACGGCCGCGCCTGCAGGGCGGCATAGGCCATGACCGAGCCCGCCCAGGTCCGATAGTGCTTGGCGGTGTATTCGCCGCCGCCCGCCTCGCGCAGGTAGGCATTGACGGCGCCCGAGTCGATGGGACGCCGGGCGCCGTCGGCGTCCAGATACTGGAAGAGCTGCTGGCCGGGAATGTCCCGGCACTGCTTGATGACGCGTGCCAGGCGGCGGTCCGTCACGGTCACGTCGTGCGCGACGCCGCTCTTGCCCTGGAACTGGAAGCGCAAGCGGCTGCCGGCCACGGTGGTGTGGCGGCGCTTGAGCGTCGTGAGGCCATACGACTTGTTGGCGCGGGCGTACTCGCGCCCGCCGATGCGGATCAGCGTGATCTCCAGCAGGCGCACCAGGACGGCGATCACCTTGTCCTGCGTCAGTCCCGGGATCTTCATGTCGCGTTCGACCTTGCGGCGGATGCGGGGCAGGGCATGGCCGAAGGACAGCAGGTTCTGGTATTTGGTGGCGTCGCGCACCGCCGTCCAGGCGGCGTGGTAGCGGTATTGCTTGCGCCCGCGCGCATCGCGCGCCGTGGCCTGCAGATGCCCGCGCGGCGATGGGCAGATCCACACGTCTTCGTAGGCCGGCGGAATCGCCAGCGCATTGATGCGCTGGATTTCGGCGTCATCGGCGATGCGCCTGCCTTGCGCGTCGACATAGTGGAAGGTGTGGCCGTTGACGCGCACGCGCGTGTAGCCCGCCTGCGTGTCGTCCACGTAGATCAGCGAGGCCGGCTCGATGGGCGGCGGTGCCTGTTCTGGGTGCGTGCGAGGGCTCATTCATTCTCCGTGTGCGCGGGCTGCGCCCGGGCCCAGCATGCGCCGTTCCCGATGCCTGGGCATGGCGCGAAGGCGCGGTTTGGGCACGGGGCTTGCTGATGCTGCTGTCGGCAATCGCGTCGCCTGATCCGCCCAGCGGGCCGGCCGCGCCGGCCTCGAGAGAATCTTCAGAGGAGAGTGCAATGCAAACCGTCCTGCAGTTACATGTGCCGCCCAAGCCGGACCCGATACCGCCCGGCTCGCCGCCGGGAGATCTTCCCGTCGATCCGGACACGGACGAACCGGACGTGGACCTGCCGCCCTTGTCGCCGCCGGTCAAGGAAATCGTGCCGCCGAAAGACATCTGATGGATGCCTGCCCCCTCAACAACTCAAATCAATAAAGACAAGGAGTCACCATGTCGACCATCCTCCTGATCATCCTGATCCTGCTGCTTATCGGCGCCGTGCCGGCTTGGCCGCACAGCCGCAGCTGGGGCTACTACCCCAGCGGCCTGCTGGGCATTGTCGTGATCGTGCTCATCGTGCTGCTGTTGATGGGACGGATATAGCGGCCTGACAGCCGTGTCGAATCCGCCTGGCGCCCACCGCGGCAGCCAGGCGGATTTTCATTTGGGCGCGGCCAGCCGTTGCCCATCCGCTGGTCATCCCTTGGCCAGCCGGATGGCGCGCACCCCGGGGCGGGCGTAAGATCGGCGGGTTTTTCCGCAGCAACCCACACACTCGCAGCCCCGCCATGCCCATTCCGCTACTGATCCTGATCGACAGCGTCCAGGACTATCTTCCCGCCATCGAAGCCCAGGGCTTTCGCCCGATTCTCGCTCCCTCCGACCAGACCCGTGCCCAGGCCATCGCGCGCCATGGCGCCGAGATCCGCGCCGTGCTGACGCGCGGTGCGACCGGCCTGCGCGCCGACGAGATGGCGGCCATGCCGCACCTGAGCCTGGTGTGTTCGCTGGGCGTGGGCTATGAAAACATCGACCTGGCGGCCGCGCAGGCGCGCGGCCTGGTGGTCACGCACGGACCGGGCGCCAACGCGGTGTCGGTCGCCGACCATGCGATGGCGCTGCTGCTCGGCGCCGCGCGCCGGCTGCCTCAGGCCGACGCCTGGGTCCGGCAGGGGCACTGGAGCGGCTTCATGGGGCCGCAGGTGACCGGCAAGCGCCTGGGCATCCTGGGCCTGGGCACCATCGGACTGGAGATCGCGCGCCGCGGCGCGAACGGCTTTGGCATGCGCGTGGGGTACTTCAACCGCCGCGCCCGCCCGGAATCGGGGTATGCGTACTTCGACAGCCCGCGCGCGCTGGCCGCCGAATCGGATTTCCTGGTGGTGGCCACGCCCGGCGGCGCAGGCACGCATCATCTGGTGGATGCGGCGGTGCTGGAGGCGCTGGGGCCCGAGGGCTATCTGATCAACATCGCGCGCGGCAGCGTGGTCGACACCCACGCGCTCATCGCCGCGCTGTCTGAACGGCGCATCGCGGGCGCCGGGCTGGACGTGGTGGATGGCGAACCGGCCGTTCCGGACGCGCTCAAGCGCCTGGACAACGTGGTGCTGACGCCGCACAGCGCGGGGCGTTCGCCCGAGGCCGTGGCGGCGACCGTGGCGCTTTTCCTGGGAAACGCCCGGGCGCATTTCGCGGGCAAGCCCGTGCTGACGCCCGTGCGCGACGCGCAGCCCGCCGCCGCTTGAACGGCAAAGGCGGCGCCGGCCGCCGGCGCCGCGTCAGTGCGAGAACATGATGGGCACCGTCATGCTTTTGAGGATGGACGCGGTGGCGCCGCCCATCGCCCATTCGCGGAACTTGCTGTGCCCGTACGCGCCCATGACGATCAGGTCGGCGCTGTAGTCCGCGGCGGCGTTCAGGATGGTGCTGCCCACGCCCACGCCCTTGATGTCGCGGCGCACGTGGTCGGGCGCGGGAATGCCGTGCGCGACGCAATAGGTGACCAGGTCTTCGAACGGGATGGAATCCACGTTGCGGGTGGCGGCGCCTTCATCCATGGTCAGGACGACCAGTTGCGTGGCCCCGCGCAGGAGCGGCGCGGCGTCGGCCAGCGCGCGGGCGGCTTCGCGGCTGCCATCCCAGCACAGCAGGACGCGGTCGCCCACGACCGCGAACTGGCCGCTGGAGGGCACGACCATGACGGGGCGGCCTGCCGATAGCAGGGTCTGTTCGACGAATTCGTTCTCGTGCGCGGCCTCGACGTCGTCGCGGTTCTGCTGGCTGACGATGATGAGGTCGGTGGCGCGGCCGTGCAGGGCGACGGTGGCGCTGGGCGAGGACTCTCCGGCGCGGACGATGGCCGGGATGTCAGCGTTGGCCGCCGCTTCCAGGAACGCGTTCTGCACCGCGGCGCGGTTCTGCGCCTGCAGATCCTTCATGACGTTGAGCGTGCGCGACATCATCACGGATTCGCCGTAGTAGTACTGCGGCGGTGCGGAGCTGGCGTAGACCCCCACCAGTTCGGCCTTGTGGCGCCTGGCCAGGCCCAGCGCCAGCGTGGTGCGGCGCGAGCAGTCGAAACCGTGGTCCAGGTGGACGGAAATGCGGCGGTACATGGTGGGCCTCCTTGGTTAAATGCGTGCCATGTCCCTATGGTTGCCGTTAACCTTCCAAGACCCATTGATGCGCATCAAGCCGCCCGGAGTTTCGCGCAGGCGGCTCAAGTCGCCCGCGATGCGCGGCGATACCCGACGCCCCCCGGCGATGCCCGGCGCTAGGATGCGGGCTGCTCGCGTTGCACCTGCTGGCGCAATTGCCGGATCTGCCGCGCCTGCTGCCCGATGCGGTCCAGGGGCGCGGCCAGCGACGGCTCGGCCGCGGCGATGGCGGTCGGCACGTTCAGGCCGCGGGCTTCCTTTGCAGGGGCCGGCCCGTTCGGATGCAGCACGTGCGCCAGCGTGGTCCCGTAGTCGCGCAGCGCGGCGGCGGCGGGCGAGTCGGCGGGCAGCCCCGGCTGGATTTCCAGCACCGTGCCCGCGGCGGTGATGCGGCGCATGGCGTTGAGCAGGTTCACGGCGGTATCCACGTTCCGGTCGCGGTGCACCGGGTTTTGCTGCAGCCGCTGCAAAGACGCCTCGGCGTTGTCGGCCGACAGGCAGGCCAGCCTGCGCAACCCGACGATGTCGCGCGCGGCCCCGGCGCCGCTCTTTTCGTGCGTGAGGGCAAGCGCGTAGTCGGCATGGCACTGCAGCGCGCGGGCCAGGGCGCCGGCGAGCTGGCGGGGCTCTTTTTCTGGCCACACCAGAAAGCCCACCAGCAGCGCCAGGATGCCGCCCAGCACGCTGTTGAACGCGCGCAGCGCGGCCAGCATGGGCTCGTAGATCTCGGGTTGCTGGATATGGCTGACCAGCACGAACTGCGAGGTCAGGAAAAAGGTGAAGAGCGCGTAATGGATGGTGCGGGCGGCGAAGGTGCCCAGCGCGATGGGCAGCACCGCCAGGGCCACGGACAGCGGCGTGCTGAGCAACAGGCCGAGCAGCGAGGCGCCGATGGCGCCCGCCACGCTGCCGGCGACGCGCTCGAGGGTGCGCTGCCAGGTCGTCGCGAAATACGGCTGCAGGATGAACACCAGCGTCAGCGACATCCAGTAGCCATGGTTGACGGCGAAGGTCTTGGACAGCGCCACGGCGATGGTCGCGCCCACGCCCACGCGCAGCGCGTGGCGGAAGGCGTCGGACTCGAAGCGCAGGTTCTGGCGCAGCGTGCGCCAGGCCTGCCGCGCGCCGCTGGCGTCGCTGCCGGTCTGGGCGGGCGCGGCGGGCGCGGGCCCTGGTCGAACAGCGCGTGCATGACGGCCTGGGCGGTGTGCAGCAGGCGGTCCAGGACGGGCACCACGGTGGCCAGATCCGGCGCATAGGCCATGGCGCCGCCGCGCAGGTCGCGCAGGCCGGCGTTGTAATGGGCCAGGCGCTCGCGCAGGCATTCCGCCTGTTTGGGGTCATTGACGTCGGAGGTGCTGGCGATGGCGTTGCAGACGCTGGCGTAGCGGTGCAGCGCGTGCGACAGGTGCGCGCCCGCGCTGCGGCCCAGCCAGCGCGGCGCATTGGACTCCAGCAGGTCGGCGGCGGCGACCAGCGCGATGAAGCTGTCCTCGGCGCTGTCCAGCAGGTACAGCAATTGATGGGCGCGGGCGCGGCGCGACGGGCGGGCGTCCAGCACTTCGCGGATGCGGACCCGGGCCGCTTCCAGGGCGGCGCGCTGCGCACTGCGCTGGGGCCGGACGACGGCGCTCCAGGCCTGCGGGCCGCCAGCGGGCGCCAGGCCGGAATACATGCGCGCGAGCGCGTCGGCAAAATCGGCCAGGCCGCGATAACTGTGCGCGACCGCGTGGGTGGCGTCCTTCCAGGGGCGGCGGCGCCACACCAGCGCGGTCATGAGAATCGCCCACACCGCGCCGGCCAGGAAGAACAGGGTGTACCAAAGGCTTTCCAGCAGCGTGGGGGCGGGCAGCTCCGCGGCCACCACGAAACCGGCCGACAGCAGGGTGCCGACGATGGCGGCCGCCGGGCCCAGCACGCGCAGCAGCCCGCCGAAGGTGCAGCAGACAAAAGTGAGCGGCAGCAGCAGCCACAGATGCGCGGCGCTGGCGCTGGCCAGCAGGCAGAACAGGGCGCCGATCAGGCCCAGCGCCAGCATGGATCCGGCCCGCTTGCGCAAGGGGCCGCCGGGGTCGCCGAAGCATGCCCAGAACGCCGCGATGGCGGTCCAGCCCAGGCGCGGTTCGTGCACCAGCACGGCGAGGATGACGGGGGCCGCGCTGATGGCGGCGGCTTGCAGGGCGTCGAGCCACAGCACATTGCGCACGGCGGCGCGCCAACGGGTAAGCAGACTAGTCACGCGGGAATGAAAGCAGCAAAGTAAGGGCCGGACGGGGCCGGACGGGCCGGATGCCGCCAACCCTACCATGTCGACAAGACGCCCGCAGGCGCGTCCCGCAGGCTTGCCGCCCGGGGGGCGGAAACATGAATCCGCGCACCTTAACACGTGTTGTTACATGTGTGTGACTTTATGGCGGCAAGGGCGCAGAATGCCCGAAATCACTGCGCCTCGACCTGCGCCCGGAACGCGCAGGCCCGCAGCCGGGGCGCGCCGGGAGCAAGCCATGATGAATCCAGAGTCTTGCCAAAACCCCGTGGTGGGCGATGCGGAAATTGCCGCGATGATCACGGGCAGGGATGGACTGCGCGTCCTGTTGCAGCCGCAGGTGGACCTGCTGACGGGCCGCATCGTGTCGGCCGAGGCCCTGGTGCGATGGCAACACCCCCGTCTGGGCACCGTGATGCCGGCCGAGTTCATCCCCGCGGTGAACCGGCTTGGCCTGGACCGGGTGCTGTTCGAGCGGGTCTGCGTGCGGGTCATCGACGCGCTGCTCACGCTGCGCCGCGCCGGCCTGGCGGTCCCGCTGGCGATCAATGCGCCGGCCACCACGCTTTCCGAGATGCGCTCGGTCGAGTTCCTCCTGGACCGGATCCGTGCCGCGGAACTGCCGCCGTCGCTCGTGCGCGTGGAGCTGACCGAAGACCAGCCCATCCGGGACCTGGATGTATTGCGCGCCTCGCTGCTTCGCCTGGAAGAGGCGGGCTGCGAGGTCAGCCTGGATGATTTCGGGACCGGCCATGCCTCCCTGAAACTGTTGTCCGCGATTCCGCTGTCCGAAGTGAAAATCGACCAGTATTTCGTCACGCGCATGCGGCGCAGCGCCGTGGCCTTCGAGGTGCTGCGCGCCGCCGCGGAACTGGCCACGCGGCTGGGCTGGCGCGTGGTGGCGGAAGGCGTCGAGAACGTCGCCGACATTCCCGCCCTGCGCGCGGCCGGCTGCCGGTACGGGCAGGGCTTTTCGCTTGGCCGTCCCATGCCGCTGGACGAACTGATCCTGCGGCTGCGCACGCAGCGCGATGGCGGCGAACCGCTGGCGGCGCCCGCCGCCTATGCGTCGGCCTGGCTGAACGCCTTCGACAGCCCCGGGACGGACGCGGAACCGGATCGGTCCACCCATCACACCGCGACGCTGTAGGAAGGGTCGGGAATCCGGTTCAGTGCCCTGGATCCGGACCCATTAGGACCCTCTTTTAGGGCCCTGGAACTTTCAGAACTCCCACGACACCTGGGACGACCCCCGAGCGCACTTTTTACCGATCATTGGACGCCGGGAAACTCGCCGCTTTCGTCCCCCGATACCGCACTGCCCAGGCCCCCGGGCGGACGCCGTTTGGGCACGCCGGTTGCTCATCTATCCAGGCGGAATCTCTCCGCATCTTAGGAGACGAGTAATGGCCAATCAGAACCAGCCCGACCAGCAAAAGCAGCCCCAAAAGCAACAGTCCCAGGAGAACCCGCGGGACCGCAACCAGTCGCCGGGCCAGCAACCCGGTCAATCTGGCCAGCAGATGGAAAAAGACAGCAATCAACAGGGCCAGAGCCCGGGTCAGCAGAACAAGACCCAGCGCTGAGCGCGCGGGCTGCGCGCGCCACGTAACCAGCCCGTGTGACGCCGCGTAGCTTTTTACGGCCCCGTTCGCGCCTCCTCCGTGGCGCGGACGGGGCCGTTTTGCTGTTTCCGGAACTCCGGAACTCCGGAATTCCGGAAATCCGGAACCAGGACGATTGAATCCTCGTCCCGCCTACGCCGACAGGCACAGCGCGGCAGGCCCGTCGCGCAGCACGTCCGCCAGCGGCAGCACGTCCCCCGCCGCCGCCCGGATACGGCGTCCGGTCAGGGCGTCGTGCAACGACAGGCGCGGCCCGCCCTCGGGCAGGCGCAGCGCCGTGTCGCCCCAGAATGCCCGCGCCTGCTCGGCCTCGCCCCGGGCATAGCCCTGGACCCGCAGGGCGCACAGCCGGGATCCCACGATCAACGCCGTCTGGCCTTCGTGCTGGCGCAGGAAGCCCAGCACGTGCCCGGCCTGGCTGCCTTCGGCCCGCAGGTGCAGGAACACCCCGCCATTGAATGGGGCGGGCGTCCGTTGGCGGGCCAGCAGCAGCCGGTGGATCAGTGCCTGCTTGACCGCGCCCGACTGCCAGGCCGGGGCCGCCAGGTCCATCACCGCTTCCCGCGAAACCTCGGCCAGCAGCGCGGCGCGCAGGGCGTAGTCGACCGGCCGCCGGTTGTCCGGATCGACCAGGCTGAAATCCCACAGGTCCGTTCCCTGGTACAGGTCCGGCACGCCGGGCAGGGTATTGCGCAGCAGGGTCTGGGTGAAGCTATTCACCATGCCGGCCGGGGCCAGTTCCAGGGCGAAGTCGGCGATGCCGGCGAGCACCCGGCGCCCCTCGGCATCCTGGCCCAGCCAGGTCAGGCATTCCTTGGCCGCGGCCTCGTAGGCCGGATCCTGATCGGTCCAACTGGTGTGCAGCTTGGCTTCGCGCAGGGCCTTTTCCTGCCACTGCGCGATGCGGTCCAGCCAGGCTTGCAAGGCATCGGGCGCCCAGCCGGACGGGTCCGCGCCCCAGGCGGGCGGCCAGGCCCCGATCAGGGTCTGGATCAGCATGTAGCGGTCGGCCCGCGTGATGCCGCCCGGCAGCGCGTCGATCCAGCCGCCGGCCAGCTCCAGCCAGCGGTCGGGCATCTCCGACAGCACGGCAAGCCGGGCGCGCGTGTCCTCGCCCCGCTTGTGGTCGTGCGTGGCGGTGGCCAGCATGGCGCGCGGATGGGTGCGCGCGCGGGTGGCGCAGGCGTCGTAGAAGTCTTCGGCCGACAGCCCGAAGCGGTCCGGCGATGCGCCCACTTCGTTGCGCGACAGCAGCGGGCCGTAGCGGTAGAACAGCGTGTCCTCCAGCGCCTTGGCGGCCAGGGGCGGTGTCAGTTGCTGGAAGCGGCGCAGCACCGTGGGGTCGGACGCGTCGCCGTCCAGCCACTGGGCAAGCTGAGCCAGCAGCGCCGCGTCGGCAGACCCCTCGCGCGCGGCCAGCGCCGTCGCGGCGCCGCGGACCGCGACGGCGCGCCAGTGGGCGTCCGCGGGCGAGCGGCCCGCTTCCTCGGCGTAGGTGCGGTAAACGGGAAAGGCGGCCAGCAGCGCGCTGAGCGCGCGGTCGATGGCGGTGGCGGTGAGGTCGCGCGTGCGCAGGTCCCGCGCGGCAAGCTGCTCCAGGCAACGCACCAGCGCCTGCCGCTCCGCCGGGAAATGGCGCGCCAGCATGCGCACGCGCGCCGCGCGTAGCTGTTCGCCGGGCTCGCGCCCGTCGTCGGTCAGGGCGCGCCAGAAGGCGCGCAGCGGCTCGGCGGCCTGCGGCGCGTGCAGCAAGGCGCCCACCTGGTCCATGAAGTCGTAGCCCGTGGTGCCATCCGTGAGCCAGCGCGGATCCAGCACTTCGCCAGGCCCCAGGATCTTTTCCACCACCAGGTACGGCTGGTCTTGGCGCAGCGCCGCCGGCCGGCTGGCGCCGGCTTCGGCAAGGCGCGCCGACAGGCGGCGCAGGTAGCCGCCCGGCGAGGCCAGCCCGTCGATGTGGTCGATCCGCAGGCCGTCCAGCACGCCATGCGCAACCAGGCGCAGCACCAGCGCGTGCACGGCGTCGAAGACCGCCTCGTCCTCGACGCGCACGCCGACCAGTTCGCTGATTTCAAAAAAACGCCGCCAGTTGATCTGGTCCGGCGCCGTGCGCCACCAGGCCAGGCGATAGTGCTGGCGTTCCAGCAGTGCGTGCAGGTGCTGGCGCCCGGCCGGTTGCGCGGGGTCGTGTTCGCGCAGCCAGGCCTGCCGCTCGGCGCCGCGCGGCACGGAGGACGGCGTCAGGGGATAGCGCTGTCCATGCACCTCCAGTTCGGGCGCGGGCGCGTCGTCGTCCCATTGCGGCGTGATGGCGCCGTGTTCCAGCGACACGCCGTACGGGTCGCCGAGCACGGGCAGCAGGACCTTGTTGCGCAGCGCCGGCGCGGGCGGATGCCAGTCGATATCGAAATACGCCGACCAGGCGCTGGCGGGGCCCTGGGCCAGCACATCGCGCCACCATGCGTTGGCGGGGTTCGCCGCCATGTGGTTGGGCACGATGTCGGCCACCAGGCCCAGCCCCCGCGCCCGCGCGGCGCTGGCCAGGCGAAGCAGGGCGGGCTCGCCGCCCAGTTCCGGACTGACGACGGCGTGGTCGATGACGTCATAGCCGTGGGTGGAGCCTTCTCGCGCGCGGGTGATGGGCGACAGGTACAGATGGCTGACCCCCAGGTCCGCGTAGTAGTCCACCTGGGCGCACGCGTCGTCGAGCGTGAAGCCGGCATGCAGTTGCAGCCGGGCGGTGGCTTGCGGTGTGCTCACGGTTTTCTCCTTCCGTCGCGCGCGGCATCCAGGCGGGCCTGCGTGGCGGGGTCGGCAAAGATGGCGCGGATGCTCAGGGGCAAGCGCTGGCGCCAATTGGGATGGGTGTCGATGGTGCCGGGCAGGTTGGGCTGGTCCAGCATGCCCACGATGTCCTCCATCGGCACCAGCAGCAGCGGGCACGGGCTGGAAGACACGAAGCGAAGCAGCGCGGGAATCGGCGCCTGCCTGGGCAGGCTGCCGGCGTCCGGGTCCGCGGTGCGGGCGAGCAGTTCACGGTCGGCCGCGCGGCCGGCGCGCAGTTGCTGCTCGTCGTCGTCGGCGCCCAGCAGGTCCAGCTTGACGCGCCAGTCGATGTCGCGCTCTTCCCACCAGCCGCGCAGGGTCGGCAGGTCGTGCGTCGTGGTCATGGCGACGGCGTGCGCGGGCCAGTCGGCGGGGGCGGTGAAGCCGTCCGGGGCATCCGGACCGGGTTGGGCGTCGGGGGCCTGACGCATGAACCACAGGACGTTCATGCCGAGCACGCCGTTGTCTTCCAGCCGCTGGTCAAAGCCCTCGGGCACGGTGCCCAGGTTCTCGCCGATGGCGCAGGCCCGGTGGCGCCAGGCCTCCAGCGCGGTCAGCGCAAGCAGCTCCTGCAGCGGATAGCGCAGGTAGGCGCCGTCGGCGGGCGAGGCGCCTTCGGGCACCAGCCACAGGCGGGCCATGCCCAGGATGTGGTCGATGCGCACGCCGCCGGTGTGCGCCAGCACGGCGCGCAGCATGTCGATGAAGGCGGCATACCCCTGGGTGTGCAGCGCGCGCGGGGAGAACGCGGTGAGCCCCCAGTTCTGTCCCAGCGGGTTGTAGATGTCGGGCGGCGCGCCCACCGACATGCGGCCCATCAGGTCGGCCTGCCGGCTCCATGCGTGGCTGCCGTCGGGGCTGGCGCCCACCGCCAGATCGGCGAGCAGGCCCAGCCGCATCCCGGCCTCGCGGGCCGCGTCGTGCGCCGCGGCCAGGCTTTCCGCCGCGAGCCACTGGGCGAACTGGTGGAAGTCCACCTCCAGCGTATGGTCCTGTGCAAAGCGCGCGACCTGGGGCGAGGCCGGGTCGCGCAGGGCCGCGGGCCAGGCTTGCCAGGGCGGGATCGTGCCGTCCGGCTTGCGCTGGGCGGCGTGCAGCGCCTCGAATACCGCATGGTCGCGCAAGGTCTGGCCGCGTTCGGCGCAGAACCGCGCGTAGCGTGTGCGCAGGCTGGCCTCGCCGTGGCTGGCGAAGTCCGCATGCAGGGCGCGCAGCGCCCGCAACCGCACGGCGGCCGCGGCCGGCCAGTCGATGAGATCCAGGCCGTCCAGCGCGCTCAGTTCGGCCGGTGCGGTGCCGCCCAGCGCGCGCGCCATGGCGTCCGGGCCCAGCACCGACGCGGGCGCGGCGTACAGCACGTTCAGGAACAGGCGGTTGGACGGCGAATACGGGCTGGACCGCTCCGGCTGCGCCGTAAACATGGCGTGGACGGGGCTGATGGCCAGCATGTCCGCCCCTTGACGGGCCGCAGCCACCGCCAGTTCGCGCAGCGCGCCGAAATCGCCGAACCCATGCGTGCGCGGCAGGGACGCGTCCGCCTCCTGGCGCAGGCTGTACACCTGGGCGGCCAGTCCCCAGCAGCGCGGACGGCTCTCGCCGGTCAGGTCCGCCAGGCTGGGGGCCTGCAACGGCGCGACCGCCAGTGTGGCCTGCGCGGAGAGCAGGACAAGGCGGTGGTAGCCGGGCTCGTCGGGCGCGACGAGGCAGGGCGCGCCATCGCGGCCCTTTTCGATCATGCCCTCGATGACGCGGCCCGATTCGCACAGGATGCGGTAAGGACCGCGTGCGGCCCCGGGCAGCGCCGTTTCGGTACCGCAGCGCGTGACGATCATGGGGGGCAGGGCGTCGCCGGACTGCGCCGCCAGGCGCTGGCGGCTCTCCTGGATGTCGCGCGCCGTGGCGGCCGGCAGGTCCATCGCCGCCAGCAGGGCGCGCAGCGTGTCGGGCGCCACGCGCTGGGGACGCTGGCGGGCGTCCGACCAGTGTTCCGCGATGCCCGCCTCGGCGGCCAGCGCGGACAGGCCATCGGAGTCGGTGCTGGCGTTGGCGGCGCCGCGCTTCATGCCCGCTCCTCCAGCAGCCATACGGTGCAGTCCGGGCACAGCTCACCCTGTTCGAGCCGCGCGCGCCCGCCGGGAAGCGATTCGAACAGCAGCGTGGATTGCACGTCCGGGCCGGGCATCAGCGCGGGCGCCACCGCCTGCGGGTGGGGCCCGAGATTGGTGTAGACCGTGAGACAGGCGCCGTCGGCCAGTTCCCATCGCGCATAGGCGCTGCGGTCGCCGACGGCGGCGGCGCCCAGGCTGACCGCGCCTGCCAGCCGGGGCGTGATCAGCCGAGCGCGCAACTGCAGCAGCGCGGTGTAGTCGCGCAGCCAGTCCTGGGCGTCCGGCTCGTCCGCCTGCCACGGGTCGCTGGCGCGGTAGGTGTCCACGGCGTTCGGGTCCGGCACCTGCGCGGCGGGCGTATCGCCCGCGAACTCGGGAAACGCGGAGAACTCGCGCTGCCTGCCTTCGCGCACCGCCTGCGCCAGGGCCGGATCGGTATGGCTGGTGAAGTACAGGAAGGGGGTGCGCGAGCCGCGTTCTTCGCCCATGAAGATCAAGGGAATCTGCGGGGCCAGCAACTGCAGCGCCACCGCCGCGCGCAGGCGGTCGGGATGGTCGACCAGGGCGGTCAGCCGTTCGCCGCGCGCGCGGTTGCCGGTCTGGTCGTGGTTCTGCAGGAACAGCACGAAGGCGGTCGGCGGCAGGTCCGCGCTGGGCTCGCCCCGCAACTGGCCCCCGCGATAGGTCGAGGGCTGTCCCTGGTACAGCCAGCCCTCGGCCAGGCAGCGGGCCAGCGCCTGGGCGGGCGCCTCGGCGTAGTCGGCGTAATAGCCCCGCGATTCGCCGGTCAGCAAATGGTGCAGGACGTGGTGGGCATCGTCGTTCCACTGCGCCTCGAAGTCGCCCCGCAGCAGGCTGGCGCGGTTGTCGTCGTTCTCGACCACCAGGTGCACGTGGCGTTCGGCCGAGACCCCGTCGCGCACGAATCGGGCCAGCTCGTGCAGCCATTCGTGCCCCGCGATCGCATGCACGGCGTCCAGGCGCAGGCCGTCGAAGCGGTATTCCGTCAGCCAGTACAGCGCGTTTTCCTTGAAGAAGGCGCTGACCGCTTCCTGGCGGAAGTCGATGGCGGCGCCCCAGGGCGTGTCGATGTCGGTCCGAAAGAACGGCGCGGCGTAGGCCGACAGGTAATTGCCATCCGGGCCGAAGTGGTTGTAGACCACGTCCAGCATCACGCCCATGCCCAGGCCATGGGCCTGGTCGATCAGCTGCTTCAATTCGTCGGGCGTGCCGTAGGCCGTGTCGGGCGCATAGGGCAGCACGCCGTCATAGCCCCAGTTGCGCTCGCCCGGAAAATCGGCGATGGGCATGAGTTCCAGCATGGTGACGCCCATGGCGGCCAGCGCCGGCAGCCGGGCGGCCAGGCCCGCATAGCCGCCCGCCAGGCCCGCATGCACCTCGTAGATGACGGTTTCTTCCCAGGGCCGGCCGGTCCATTCCGGATGGCGCCACCGGTACGCGCCGGGCGCCACGACGATGCTGTCGCCATGCACGTCGCCGTCCTGCAGGCGCGAGGCGGGGTCCGGGACCACCGTGTCCGCGTCCAGCCGGTAGCGGTAGCGCGCGCCCGGCGGACAATCCACGTCCGCCTGCGCGTAGCCGTCCGGGCCCGGACGCATCGGGATGGGCGGATGCCCCTGGACTTCGAGGGCCAGGCCGGCCGGGGCGCTGGGCGCCCACAGCCGAAAGCGCGTCACGCCGCTGTCCAGCGGCACCGCGCCGAAGGAATAGGCGTGCGTCATGTCGCGTCTCCCGATTCCTCGCGCTGGGACAGCAGGACCAGGCTGTGCGGCGCGACCGTCACGGTCGCATCGTCCCACGGCCGGGGCGGCGCCGGCTGGTCCGAGTCCAGTTCCAGCGACCACGGCAGAGCAGGCTCCGGCAGGGTGAAGTCCACCGGTTCGTGCGTGGGATTCATCAGCAGCAGGGTCACGTCGACCCCGCCCTCGGGCCGCTGCGCGGCGCGGCGCAGGCCCATCACGCGCTCCTGTTCCGATTCCCAGGCGGGCGCGTCCAGTTGCGCGCCGGCGGCGTCGAACCACGAGATGGCCGGTATGCCCGGCAGGATCTCCTGTCCGGCGTCGCCGTAGCGGGCGATGCGCACGCTGGGATGCGCGCGGCGCAGGGCGGTCAGGCGTCCCACGTAGCGGCTGAGCGCGCGCCCGGCGTCGCTCTGCGCCTGCGTCCAGTCCAGCCATGACGTGGCGTTGTCCTGGCAGTAGGCGTTGTTGTTGCCGTCCTGGCTGTTGCCGAATTCGTCGCCGGCCAGCAGCATCGGCGTGCCGTCCGACAGCATCACCGAGCCGAGCAGCGCGCGCTGGACGCGGCCGCGCGTCTCCAGGATCTGCGGGTCGTCGGTAGGGCCTTCCGCGCCCCAGTTGTGGCTGAAGTTCTCGGAATGGCCGTCGTTGCCGTCTTCGCCGTTGGCCTCGTTGTGGCGGTTGTCGTAGCTGACGATGTCCGCCAGCGTGAAGCCGTCGTGCGACGCGACGTAATTGACGCTGGACCAGGGACGGCGGTGGCGGCGGTCAAAGATGTCGCGCGAGCCGCACAGCCGGGCCGCCATGTCGCCCCGCATGCCTTCATCGCCGCGCCAGAAGCGGCGCGTGGTGTCGCGAAACTTGTCGTTCCATTCCGCGAACCCGGGAGGGTGGTTGCCCAGCTGGTAGCCGTCGGGCCCGATATCCCAGGGCTCCGAGATGAGTTTCAGCCGGGACAGCACCGGGTCCTGCAGGATCACGTCGAAAAAGCCCGAGCCGGGATCGTAGCCATTGCCTTCGCGTCCCAGCGTCACGCCCAGGTCGAAACGGAACCCGTCCACGCCGTAGGAGGTGGCCCAGTAGCGCAGCGAGTCGGTCACCATCTGCAGCACGCGCGGGTGCGACATGTTCACCGTGTTGCCGCAGCCGGTGTCGTTGATGTAGTAGCGCTCTTCGCCCGGCATCAGGCGGTAGTAGCTGGCGTTGTCCAGGCCGCGCCAGGATAGCGTGGGCCCCATCTCGTTGCCTTCGCAGGTGTGGTTGTAGACCACGTCCAGGATCACTTCGATGCCGGCCGCGTGCAGACGGCGCACTGCCTGGCGCAGCTCGTTGGGGTGCTGCATCAGGTAGGTCGGCTCGGGTGCGAAGTAGGACAGGGTGCTATAGCCCCAGTAGTTGCGCAGCCCGCGTTCGGTCAGGAAGTGGTCCTGCAGGAAGGCGTAGACCGGCAGCAGTTCCACGGCGGTCACGCCCAGCCGCTGCAGATGCTCGATGAAGCGCGGGTCGGCCAACGCCCCGCAGGTGCCCCGCAGCGGCTGGCGCAGGTCCTCGCGCTGCATGGAAGCGCCGCGCAGATGGACCTCGTAGATCGTGGTGTCGTTCCAGGAAGTCGCGGGCGCCTCGTGGTTGCCCCAGTTGAACGGGGTGGCGTCGGCCACGATCGCCTTGGGCATGGCGGGCGCGCTGTCGCGGCGGTCAAAGCTCAGGTCCAGCCGCGAATGGTTCATGCGGTAGCCGAACAGCGCGTTGCTCCAATGCAGCGGTCCGCTCAACTGGCGCGCGTAGGGGTCCAGGAGCAGCTTGTTCGGATTGAAGCGATGCCCATTGTGGGGATCGTAGGGACCATGGGCGCGGTAGCCGTACAGCAGGCCGGGCTCCGCGTCCGGCAGATAGCCATGCCAGATCTCGTCCGTGCATTCGGGCAGGTCGAAGCGGCGCAGTTCTTTGCGGCCCTTGGGGTCGAACAGGCACAGCTCCATCCGCGTGGCGTGCGCGGAGAAGACGGCGAAATTCACGCCCAGGCCGTCGCTGGTGGCCCCCAGCGGGTAGGGTTGTCCGGCGGTGATACGTGTCAGTTGGGACGGGTCCATGGATTCAGCCTTCATGCATCAGGTAGAGGGTCGCCAGGGGCGGCAGGGTGAGCGACAGGGCCTGGGGCTGCCCATGGGCAGCCATGTCGCCGGTGGTGGCCCCGCCCTGGTTGCCCAGGCCGGAACCGCCGTAGTGGGATGCATCGGTGTTCAGCAGTTCTGTCCACCGCCCGGCGCGCGGGACGCCGATGCGGTAGTCGTGCCGGGTGACCGGCGTGAAGTTCGACACCGCCAGCACGGGCCGCTGGCCGTCCGTGCGGATGAAGGCGACCACGCTGTTGTCCTGGTCGTCCATGATCGTCCAGGCAAACCCCGCGGGGTCCGCATCCAGCGCGTGCAGGGCCGGGACGTCGCGGTAGAGCCGGTTCAGGTCGGCCACCAGGCGCTGCATGCCCAGGTGGCCGGGATGGTCCAGCAGGTTCCAGTCCAGCGTGGCATCGTGGTTCCACTCGGCGGGCTGGGCGAGTTCTCCGCCCATGAAGAGCAGCTTCTTGCCGGGATGCGCCCACATGAACCCCAGGTAGGCGCGCAGATTGGCCAGCCGGGCAGGCGCATCGCCCGGCATCTTGCCCAGCAGCGAACCCTTGCCGTGCACGACTTCGTCGTGCGAGAGCGGCAGGATGAAGCGCTCGCTGTACGCATACACCATCCCGAAGGTGATGTCGTGGTGATGGTGGCGGCGATGGATGGGGTCCTGCGCCAGGTAGCGCAGGGTGTCGTGCATCCAGCCCATGTTCCATTTGTAGTGAAAGCCCAGGCCGCCCTCGGAAACGGGCGCGGTCACGCCGGGCCAGGCGGTGGATTCCTCGGCCACCATGATGGCGTCCGGCGCCTCGGCGCGCACGGTGTCGTTCAGTTCCTGCAGGAACTGCACCGCCTCCAGGTTTTCGCGGCCGCCATAGCGGTTGGGGATCCATTCGCCGGGCTGGCGGCTGTAGTCGCGGTAAAGCATCGACGCCACGGCGTCCACGCGCAATCCGTCGATGTGAAAACGCTGCAGCCAATGGATGGCGCTGGCGATCATGAACGCCTTCACTTCGTTGCGGCCCAGGTTGTAGACCATGGTGTGCCAGTCTGGGTGATAGCCCTCGCGCGGGTCCTCGTATTCGTACAGCGAGGTCCCGTCGAAGGCGGCCAGCCCGTGCGCATCGTCCGGAAAATGCGCGGGCACCCAGTCCAGGATGACCCCGATGCCGGCGGCGTGGCAGCGGTCCACGAAGCGGGCGAACGCCTCCGGCGGCCCGTAGCGCGCGGTCGGCGCGAACATGCCGAGCGGCTGGTAACCCCACGAGCCGCCGAAGGGATGCTCCATGATGGGCATCAGCTCCAGGTGCGTGAAGCCCATGGCGCGTGCGTAGGCGGGCAGTTTGTCGGCCATCTGGTCCCACACGCAGGGGGCCGCGTCGCAGGCCGACCACGATCCCACATGCACCTCGTAGATCGACACGGGCGCGGTAGGCGACTGGCGCGCCGCGCGTTCGCGCATCCAGGCGTCGTCGTTCCACGCGTAGGGCGCGGGATCGTCCACGATCGAGGCGGTGGCGGGCGCCAGTTCGCAGCGCCGCGCCATCGGATCGGCCTTCATGAACACGTTGCCCGAGCGGTCGGTGATGGCGAATTTGTAGCGGTCGCCGGGCTGGACACCGGGGATGAAGATTTCCCACACGCCCGCCGCATGGCGCAGCCGCATGCCGTGGCGCCGCGCATCCCAGCCGTTGAAGTCGCCAACCACCGCGACGCGCCGGGCGTTCGGCGCCCAGACCGCGCAGCGCAGGCCGTTCACCCCGTCCACTTCCACGAGATGCGCGCCCAGCGTGTCCCCGGCGTCGCGCCAGGAACCCTGCGCCAGCCGCTGCAGCGTGGCTTCGTCGATGAGCGGGCCGAAGGCGTAGGGGTCGGCGGTGACCTGTTCGGCCGCGGGCCAGCGGATCGCCAGGCGGTACGACGCGCCATCGCCGGGCCGGGCGTAAGGCGCCGAGCCCACATACAGGCCCTGGCCCTGCTCGCGCAGGGGCGTGCGGGCGTCGTCTTCGTCCAGCACCTCGACGGCCTGGGCGCCCGGCACGAAGACGCGGACCCATCCGTCGTGCGGTCCCAGCACGCCAAAGGGATTGTCGTGCAGCCCGTGGGCCAGGGCAGTCAACTCCTGCGCGTCGATGTGGCCGTCGTGGTCGGCGGCGGGGGCAGCGTAGGGTCCGCTCATTGGGTCTTTCCTTCGGCGTCGATGGCGGCGGACAGCAGGATGCTGCGCGCCAGTTCGGTCAGGGCGCACAGCGGGATGGAGATCCAGTCGGGCCGGTGGGCCGCCTCGTAGCTGACTTCATAGGCGGCCTTCTCCAGCTGCGCCAGGGCGAGCAGGGCATGTTCCTTGTCCCCGGCCGCGTCCAGACCGGCCCCGCGGGCGCCGCGATAGCCTTGCAGGAAGGCGTCGGAGGCCTGATGGCGAAAGCGCGCCAGCAGCGCGTCGCGCTGTTCGGCGGGCGCGACCGTCGGGGCGGGACTCTCGTCGGCGCCGGCATTGGCGTCCAGGTGTGCGCCGCCGATCAGGTCGGTGCGCGCAATCGACGCCGCCGCGTAGTCGAACGAGCGCAGCATGCCGGCCACGTCCTTGTAGGGCGAGGCCAGCGCGCGGCGCGTCTCCAGGCTGCTGATCGGTTCTCCCTCGAAGTCGATCAGGTAGGCATCGGTCTGCGCGACCAGCACCTGGCCCAGATGGAAGTCGCCGTGGATGCGCAGCCAGGGCGAGTCCGCCTCGGCCTGCGCCATGGCGCCCACCCGCGCCGCCAGGCGCGCGTGGTGTTCGAAGAACCATTCGGCGCAGGCGCGGGACGGTTCCTCAAGCTTGTCCAGGCTGGCGCGCAGGTGCTTTTCGGCGCGATCGAGCAGGCCGCGCACGTGGTCGGTGCGCGCTTGCAGATCTTCCTTGCTGGCCGGGCGCGACTGGAAGTTCGCATCGTCCGTGGGCGCGGCCAGCAGCGCGTGCATCTGTCCCAGGCGTTCGCCGATGGTGGTGGCCATGACGGCATAGCCCTGCAGGCTTTCCTCGAATTCCTCGGGCGTGTTGCCCACCAGCAGCGCGTTGGCCAGCGTGCGCTTCAGGTAGTCCAGCGTCCAGCTCCAGGCGTCGCCTTCGTTGGGCACGTAGCCATGGGCGACGGCCAGGGTGTGCACGACACCGTCCGCGTCCACGCGCTGCACTTCGCCCAGCAGCGGAGGAATGTTGCCGTAGCCCGCGCGCGTCAGGTAGCGGGTCATTTCCGCCTCGGGCGACACGCCCGGCTGCACGCTGCGGATGAGCTTCAGGATGACTTCGTTGCCCACGATGACCGAACTGTTGGACTGCTCGCCCGACAGCCACTGCAGCGCGACGTCGCCCTCGAAGCTCAGCTCCTTCAGGCCCGCTTCCGGCAGGAAGCGGATGACGCCCGGCTTGTCGCCGGGCTTGCCGGCGCTGCGGCCGTCCAGCTCCGCGCCGGCCTGCATGGCCTTGAGCGTGCTGAGCACGAACCCGGGCTGCAGGAAGGCGTCGGCCAGCACGCCGACCTCGGCGCCGCGGCGCACGCGGGCGATGGCGTACTGGATGACGGCGGTTTCGTCCCAGACCAGCACGAAGGGCGCCTGCGCCCGCATGCCGGTCACGCCGTCCTCGGGTTCGATCTCGGCCCAGTAGTATTCGCCGTCGGCCGACTCGAACGGGGTGGCGTAGGCCAGCCGCGCGCGCTTCGGCGGTTCGGAACCCGGATACCAGCGCTGGCGCGCCAGGTACTGCGGCAGGATCTCGCGTTCCAGCGTGGCGCGCGACGCGTCGGTCAGCGCCGCGCCGCCGCGCGCCTTGAGCACCAGCGTCACCAGTTCGGGCATCTGGGCCGGCGCGGTGGCGTGCCACTCGGGCGGCGCGGCGTCCTGGCTCAGGTCCATCCAGTAAAAGCCGTAGGGCGGCAGCGTCAGCAGGTAGGGCAATTCGCCGATCGCCGGAAAGGGCGTGCCGCCCAGCATCTCCACCGGCACCCGGCCCGCGAACTCCTGCATGGGGAGCTCCACGGGCTGCGCGGCGTTGGACAGGTTGGCCACGCACAGGATGGTCGTGTCTTCCCATTGCCGCAGGTAGGCCAGGATCTTGCGATTGCCGGCAAAAATGAACTGCAGCGTGCCGCGGCCGAAGGCATGGCTCTGGCCGCGCTGGGCCAGCAGGCGCCGGGTCCAGTTCAGCAGCGAATGCGGATCGCGCTGCTGCGCCTCCACATTGACCGCCTCGTAGCCATATAGCGGCCCCATCAGCACGGGCAGCGGCAGGCGCTCGGGGTCGGCCCGCGAAAAGCCGCCGTTGCGGTCCGGCGACCATTGCATGGGCGTGCGCACGCCGTCACGGTCGCCCAGGTGCACGTTGTCGCCCATACCCAGCTCATCGCCGTAATACAGCACCGGCGTGCCGGGCATGGACAGCAGCAAGCTGTTCATGAGCTCGACGCGGCGGCGATCCCGTTCCAGCAGCGGCGCCAGCCGGCGCCGGATGCCCAGATTGATGCGGGCGCGCGGCTCGGCGGCATAGACGTTCCACAGGTAATCGCGTTCGCGGCTCGTCACCATTTCCAGCGTCAATTCGTCGTGATTGCGCAGGAAGATGGCCCATTGGCAGGTGGGCGGGATATCGGGCGTCTGGCGGATGATGTCGGTGATCGGGAAGCGGTCTTCCTGCGCGATGGCCATGTACATGCGCGGCATCAGCGGAAAGTGGAAGGACATGTGGCACTCGTCCCCGGCGCCGAAATACTCCTGCGCGTCCTCGGGCCATTGATTGGCCTCGGCCAGCAGCAGGCGGCCCGGGTACTCGGCTTCGATCACGGCGCGGATCTGCTTGAGCACCTGGTGCGTCTCGGGCAGGTTCTCGTTGTTGGTGCCCTCGCGCTCGACCAGATACGGCACGGCGTCCAGGCGCAACCCGTCCACGCCCATGTCCAGCCAGTAGCGCATCACCGACAGCACTTCCTTGAGCACCTGCGGATTGTCGTAGTTCAGATCCGGCTGGTGCGAATAGAAGCGATGCCAGAAATAGGCGTTGGCCACCGGATCCCAGGTCCAGTTGGACTTCTCGGTATCGCAGAAAATGATCCGCGTGCCGGCATAGGCTTTGTCGTTGTCCGACCAGACATAGAAATTGCGCGCCGCCGACCCGGGCTTGGCGGCCCGTGCCCGCTGGAACCAGGGATGCTGGTCCGACGTGTGGTTGACGACCAGCTCGGTGATGATGCGCAGGCCGCGCGCGTGCGCCGCGCGGATCAGCTTGCGCACGTCGGCGACGGTGCCGTAGTCCGGATGCACGCCGCGGTAATCGGCGATGTCGTACCCGTCATCGCGCCGCGGCGACGGGTAGAAGGGCAGCAGCCAGATCGTGTTGACGCCCAGGCTGGCGATGTAGTCCAGCTTGGAGATCAGGCCCGGCAGGTCGCCGACCCCGTCGCCGTTCGAGTCAAAGAAGGACTTGACGTGCAACTGGTAGATGACCGCGTCCTTGTACCAGAGCAGATCGTCCTGAAGGGGTTGGGTTTTACTCATCATGGCTATGGGCGCGGGCGTCATCCATGCAGCGAAAGCCGCCACACGCGATAGGGTTGGTCGGGGGTCAGCGTGACGGCGCGGTGCTTCTCGTGCCAGGTCTCGCGGCCTTCGGTAAGCAGGTCTTCGGCGATCAGCGGTCCGGCGTCGGCCTGGCCGAACAGCCAGAAGGGCGCCTCGACGCGCGCCGGCTGCGTCTGGAACGGGTCCAAACTGATGACCGCCAGCACGACATTCCCATGGCCCGGCGTGGACTTGTAGAACGCCAGCACGCGGTCGTTGCCGCTGGTGGTGAGCGTCAGTCCGCGGTGGGTCTGCAGCGCGGGATTGGCGTGGCGAATCTGGTTCAGGCGCGTGATCTCGGCCCGGATGTTGCCGGGCGCGTGCCAGTCGCGCTGGCGCAGTTCGTACTTCTCGGAGTCCAGGTACTCTTCCTTGCCCGGCAGCGGCGCGCCTTCGCACAGTTCAAAGCCGCTGTACATGCCCCACAGGCCCGAACCCAGCGCCGCGAGGGCCGCGCGGATCAGAAAGCCCGGCCGCCCCGAGGTCTGCAGGAAGAACGGGTTGATGTCCGGCGTGTTCACGAAAAAGTGCGGACGGAAGAAGTCCGCCGCGGGCGGCGACGAGATCTCCTCCAGGTACTCCTCCAGTTCGGCCTTTTCGTTGCGCCAGGTGAAGTACGTGTAAGACTGCGTGAATCCGATCTTCGCCAGCCGGTACATCATCTTCGGGCGCGTAAAGGCTTCGGACAGGAATATGACGTCCGGATGCTGGGCGTGGACCTCGCCGATCAGCCACTGCCAGAAGGGCAGCGGCTTGGTGTGCGGGTTGTCGACGCGGAAGATGCGCACGCCGTGCCTGACCCAGAAAAGCACGATGTCGCGCAGCGCGCGCCACAGGCCCAGCTTGCGCGCGCGGCGGTTCTGGCCGCCATAGAACGCGACGTTGACGATGTCCTCGTACTTTTTGGGCGGGTTCTCGGCGTAGCGCAGCGACCCGTCCGGCCGCCACGAGAACCAGTCCGGATGCTGCGCCAGCCAGGGGTGGTCCGGCGAGCATTGGATGGCGAAGTCCAGCGCCAGCTCCATGCCATGCCGCGCCGCCGCTTCGACCAGGTCCAGAAAATCGGCCAAGGTGCCCAGTTGCGGCTCGATGGCGTCGTGGCCGCCGCTCTGCGCCCCGATCGCGTAAGGGCTGCCCACGTCGCCGGGCTCGGCGCGAAGGCTGTTATTGCGGCCTTTGCGGTTGCGCAGCCCGATCGGATGGATGGGCGGCAGGTACAGCACGTCAAAGCCCATCTCGCGCACGTCGGGCAGGCGGGCGATCACGTCGGCGAACGTGCCGTGCCGGCCGGGCTCGGCGGCCTGCGACCGGGGAAAGAGCTCGTACCAGGCCGAATGGACGGCCTGGCTGCGGTCCACCCAGATGGGGTAGGCGATGGCGGTCACGGCTTCGAACGGGCGGTCGTCCAGGTCGCGCATCGCCCGCGCCAGCGCCGGATCGAGCAGCAGCGCCACCTGTTCCGGGGTGGGCGGTTCAGGATGCGCCAGATCGGCGTGCGCAAATGCGGCCAGCGCATCGTGCACCGGCCCGGCATCGGCGCCCGCCGGCGTTCCGGCCTGCGCGCGCGCCTGCGCGTCGCGCAGCAGCGCCAGTCCTTCGTGTATCTCCAGGCTCAGGTCGCGGCCCGCCTGGTGCTTGACCTCGATGTCGTGGCAGAAGGTGTGCCAGGCGTCGAACCAGGCCGCGACGACGAACTCGTGGGCGCCGACGCGGCGCGGCCGGAAGTCTGCCTCCCAGCGGTCGTTCATGCCGCGGGTCATGGGCACGCTGTGCCAGCGCGCCTCGTCCTTGGCGCGCCAGCGCACTTCGGCCGCAAGCTGGTCGTGGCCATCCATGAAAATGTCCGCCTGCACCACGATGCGCGCATGCGGAATGCTCTTGACCGGGTAAGCACCGCCATCGACCGCCGGGCTGATGTTTTCCAGCGCGATGCGTTGCGTCGCCAGATCGTCGGCGCGGGTGCGGTGGTGGCGCACGGCCTCGCGGACCGGCTCGGTGGACTGGAACGACAGCATGGCGCACTCGCCGGCTTCCAGCGCCCGGGCCTGCGCCTGCAAGCCCGCCGGCGGGGTGAAGGGGACGAGATCCGCGGGGGGCAGCAGCGGCGCCAACGCATCCCAGTCCATGGCGGCCTCGCCGGTGTCGGACGGGTTGAGCGCGAGCGCGAGCGTCGCGCCGTCGCCCGCGTCCCGCAGCAGCGCGGTGCAGCTTCCGTCGCGTCCGCCCAGCATGCGCAGCGGGCCGCGCAGCCGCGAGTCGGCGAACCAGCGATTCGCGGCCTCCACGTCCGGCAGGTGGCGCTCGTCCTCGTCGGACAGCATGAGTCCGTCGCCCGTCACGGCGGCGCTCCACAGCGCGCGCCTGCCGTCTTCCGACGGCCGCAGGGCGCCCGCGTGCGGCGGCGCGGCAACCACCTCGCCGATGGCGCGCAGGCGTGCATCTTCCTCGGCCAGCCAGGAGGACTTGAAGTCCCACCACGGCAGGGACGAGAACGCGGCGTCGAACGCCGCATCGCGCAGGCCCGCCAGGCTTTCCGCCGGCAGTCCGGGCGTCCAGGCCAGCAGGCGCACGTCTGGGTGCTGCGCGCGCAGCGCGGCCCCCAGCTCCCGCCAGGCCGGCGCGGGCAGGCGGTGGGGTGCCTGGAAGACCAGGCCCTTGACGCCGCTGGCCGTCCAGGCAAGCAGCCGTTCGGTCCAGGACGCCAGGAAACCGGGAGGCAGCGGGCCATCGGGCAGATGCATGACGCCGCGCTCCTCGACGCTGACGCGGGGATCGCGCGCCGGCTCTTCATGCAGCGAGCGGTACCAGCCCGGCGCGGCGGTGGTTTCCACGGCGTCGCGCGCGCTGCGGTCCAGGACCACGTCCACGTACAGGGCCAGGCCGTGTTCGGCCAACTGCGCCGACACTTGCGTGAACCATTGCGTGATGGGTGTCTCGGCGCCGTCGACCCGTGTCTTGTCGGCGTCCTGCGCGGCCCGGGGGCCGGTAAGGGGCGCGGCTTGCGTTCCCGGTTCCGTCCCTGTCAGCCAGGGCGCCGGCAGCAGGACGGCGTTGAAGCCGCGCTGCGCAAGCCGCTTGCACAAGGCCTGGATGGCGGCGTGTGCGCCATCCAGGCCTTGGCGGGCGTGGTAGATGCGTGTGGGTGCGCGGGAGGGCGCGGGGACGGTGGGATGGGGCACCGGGCTCGCTCCTTTTTAGATGGCGGCTGGCATGGCGCCACTCGTGCGCTGCGGGCGGCGGTTGACCGCGGAGACGCTTGCCGGTTGCACGGCCGGCGCGGGCGCCGCGTCGCGGTATTCGGGCTCCACCAGCGAGCGGTAGAGGCTGGCGTAGAGGCTCACGGCCGAACGCCAGCCGAAGTCGGCGTTCATCGCATTGCGCTGCATCAGCCGCCAGAGGATGCCGTGGGCGCGCAGGTCGATCGCGCGTTCAATGGCGGCGCTCATGGCCTCGGGCGTATCGCCTTCGAACAGCAGGCCGTTGGCCGATGCCATGGCGGACAGCGGCGCGCGCGCGCCCGGGTCCTGGATGGTGTCGGCCATCCCGCCCACGCGCGATCCGATCGGCAAGGTGCCGTAGCGCATGGCGTAGAGCGGCGTCAGGCCGAAGGGCTCGAAGCGGCTGGCGTGCAGCAGGATGTCCGACCCGGCGTGCAGGCGATGCGCGATGCCTTCGTCGTAGCCGATGTGGACGCCGCAGCGGCCGGGGTAGCGGCGCGCGATGTCCTTCAGCGCTTCCTCCAGACGGTGGTCGCCCTGGCCCAGGATGACGATCTGCAATCCGGGGTGCCGATCCAGCGCGTCGGGCAGCGCATGCACCGCCACGTCGGCCATCTTCTGCTCGGTCAGCCGGTTGCCCATGCCCAGCACGGTGGCGCCCGGGTCCGGCCGCAGGCCGAATTCGCGCTGCAACGCCGCCTTGCAGTGGATCTTGTTCGTCATGTCGCGCACCGAATAGCGGTGGCTGCGCAGGTACGGGTCGCGCGCGGGGTTCCACAGCACGTCGTCGATGCCGTTGGGAATCGGCAGCAGGTCATCGGCGCGGCTGCGCAGCAGCGCGTCCAGGCCGCAGCCGAAGGCGGGCGTCATGATTTCGCGGGCGTAGGTGTGGCTGACCGTCGTGACGCGGTCGGCATAGCGGATGCCGGCCTTCAGGAAATTGATCTGGCCCCAGGCCTGGACGCCATCGTCGTTGCGCGCCCACTCGGGCACGCCGAACTCATCCGCGCACGACATCGGGAAAAAGCCCTGGAACGCCAGATTGTGGATCGTCACCACGCTCTTCACGTCGGGCAGGTTGGCCGCGCGCAGCAGCAGCGGCACCAGGCCGGCGTGCCAGTCGTGCGCATGCACCAGGGTGGGGCGCACCAGGCCGGGCAGGCCCGCGGCCACGCGCACCGCGGCATGCGACAGCGCGGCGAAGCGCAGGCCATTGTCCGGGTGTTCGCGCCCGTTCTCGTCGGCATACAGGCCGCCGCGGTCATACAGGGCGTCGTTTTCCAGGATCAGGTAATCCAGCCCCGATTGCGGGCACTTGCCCTCCAGAAGCACGGCGGGCCCGCCCGGCAGGTCCTGCAGGGTTGCCACGGTGCGCACACGATTGAGTTTGGCCCGCACGCCCCGATAGGCCGGCAACAGCACGGTCAGGGGCATCCGCGCTTCTACCAGTGCGCGCGCCATGCCGGTAATGGCATCTCCCAGGCCGCCTGTTTTGGCCAGGGGGAAGGCTTCTCCCGCCACGATCAGGGTTCTTGTCTTTGCCATGCCTTGCTCCAGGTGATTTGGCCGCGGTCGCGAGTACAGCGACTCGATCGCGATGACGCCGAGGCCTTTCCTTACGCAAGCCGCGTGCCCAAACCGCCCCGGAACGCAGAAATTGCGCAGTGCAGCAGAATGGCGCTCGTCCAAAGGGGGGAAGCGGCCCGTGTCCGCCTTTCAATGCCGTGCCGCTTTGTAATTTTTAGCCGCGGCCATGCACCCAATTTGCCACGCTCGGCGGGAACGGCGGTTGCTGCCGGGGTGTTGCAGCAATTCCAGGCCACCCACAAGTCAGGAGCACATCATGGCAAACCCCGCAGGGACGGACACCCCAACACCCGGGCAGGGCGGGCAGCGTGCCCCTGATCAGGCGCCTGCCGAGCAGCCCCAGCCCAAGCCCCCCGGATCGGGCAAGGACGACAAGGGCCGCTGGCCCCCCGACAGCATTCCCAACCCCATGCCGGGCGTGGACCCGCAGCAGACGCCGGGCATCGACCGGCTATGACCGGGCGTGACCGGTCCGGGCATGGCATGCGGCTTGCGGAGGCATCCCCCGAGCGCCTTGCCACCGGGCAACGGTCCGCCACTTTTTTTCAAAAGGAGAACATATGAACAAGCGAGATAGGCTGCGCGACATGTTTGACTCGTCGGACACGTCCTCACGGACGATGCGCGATCTGATATCGGGCACCGAGGATCTGCTGCGCAGCACCGCCAGCTACAGCGGCACGGAAATCGAGGCCGCGCGCGACAAGCTCAAGCAGCAGCTCGACGCGGCGCGCGACCATGCCCGCGGCTGGGAGCGCGCCGCCTGGACCCGTGCGCGCGAGGTGTCGCACGCCACGGACGAGTATGTCCATGAAAACGCGTGGAAAAGCATTGCCGGCGCGGCGCTGATCGGCGTGCTCGCGGGCATCTGCATGATGTCCGACCACGGCAGGCGTCGTTGACGCGCGCGGCGCGCGCAATCGGCCGGCCGGGGCCGGTCCCGTCAGCGCACGGGGCCGGCCCCGGCCTGTTTTGGGGGACGAGAAGCCAAACACGCTGCCCGCCGGCCACGGACACAGGCATGGCACATGGCTTGCGGGGAAGCGGTCATCCAAGGAGACACACCATGAACCAGACGATGAACCCGACAATGGCTGGCGCCGGTCAGGCGCAGGGCGAGACCCGGATCGTGGGCGGACCGAAGCGCGATCCGAGCGGCCCGGGTCCGCAGATCATGGCGGCCGGCACGCTGGAAGGCAATGACGTCTACAACCCCGCCGGCGAATCGCTGGGCAGCATCCAGGACATCATGCTGGACGTGCCGCACGGGCGCATCGCCTACGCGGTGCTGGCGCGCGGCGGCGTGCTGGGTATCGGCGACAAGCTCTACGCCATTCCGTGGAGCGCGCTGACGCTGGATACCGACCGCAAGTGCTTCGTGCTGAATGTGGCCAAGGAGGTGCTCAAGAACGCCGAGGGCTTTGACAAGGACAATTGGCCTAGCATGGCCGATGAGACCTGGGCGCGCGGCATTCATCAGTACTACAACCAGCCCCCTTACTGGTAGGCCCGGACACAGGGAGGTTGGCATGCTCCGTGAAGGCAGATTGATTGCGGTATCCCCTCATTTCAACGACGCCGCGGCCAGTTGCGCGGGCCTGCTCGCGGCACGCCCCGACAGCACCGTGCTCACGGTGTATTCGGGCATGCCGTTGCTGGCCGGGCATGTGAGCGATGCGGACCGCAGCCGCGGGTTCACGAGCGGCCGCCAGGCCGTGCAGGCCCGCCATGCGCTCAGCGATCGAGCCTTGTCCCTGCTGGGCGTGCGCAGTGCGCAGATGGATCTGCTGGACGGGCAGTACCTGGTCAGCGGGGAAGAGGGGCGGCTGACGGGCGCCCTGGCCGCGGCCCTTTCCGCGCTGCGGCCGCGCGTCATCCTGATGCCGCTGGGGCTGGGCCGCGCGGCACACGTGCGCGTATCCGACGCCTGCCTGACCATCCGGGCGCTGTTCCAGCGCGTCGAGTGGATTACTTATGAAGAGGTGGCCGACGGCGAACCCGGTGTCGTCCAGGAACGGCTGGCGTCGTTGCTGCGTCGGCATATCCTGGCATCGCCGATCGACGTCGCGGCGCAGGTCGACATGGCCCGCGCGCGAGACCGCGCGCGGGCGGCAAGGAACTGCCTGGCGGGCAATATCGACGAGGCGGCATTGCCGGCGGCCGCGGCGCAAGGGGCGCCCCATTCCGAGCGCTACTGGCGCCTGTCGTGGCGGAGAGACCAGATTGCATGACCCGGATCCTCCCGAACGCGGCGGCCGGCCTCATCCTTTTCGGCCATTGATGAAAGATTGCGCATCCCGGACGATGCTCGGGTTGCGCCGCGCGCCGCGCGTCGCTATGGTGCAGGGAAGGCGGCGCGCATCGTGCCGCTTACCTACCCAACGCTTTCCCACCCAACTTCGGAAGCCACAATGAGTTCGAATGCAGCCGCCGCGCGCGGCCGGTCGCGCTGGGGCACGGCCCTGGCCATCCTGCTCCTGATCGCCGCGGTGCTCGGGGTCCTGGCGCTGGCCGCGACCCGCGTGGTCGAGCAGCGCATCGCCAGCATCCTCGGGCCGCGCGGCCAGGTCGGCAATGTGCAGGTCGGGCTGCGGCAGGTCGTGCTGACCGATGTCGCCGTGACTGGCGCCTCCGGCCAGCCGGGCGCGCGCGCGCGCCGCGTCGAGCTTGAGCCGGAATGGACGGCCTTCCTGCGGCGCGAGGCCGTGTTCAAGCGCATCGTCGTCGAAGGCTTCGACTTTGCCGTCATGCGCAGTCCGGATGGCGTCATGCAGATCGCGCCGGCGTTGCAGGCCGCGCTTCGCGCGGGCGATGGCGGCGAAGGCAGGTCGCGGCGCGATGGTCCCGTCCACGTCGATGAATTGATCCTGCGCGACGGGCGCCTGGAATACCTGGACGGCGCGGTGTCAAAGCCCCCGCACCGCATTCCCTTCACTGCGGTGCAGGCGCGCCTGCAGCCGCTGGTGATTCCGGGCGACGGCTCGGCCAGCGACATGGCATTCAGCGGCACCGTCCAGGACAACCGAAACGGCGAGGCGACCGTGCGCGCGCAAGGCAAGGTCGTCGTGGGCGGCGCGGACGCCGACATGACCGTGGCGGCGCGCAATATGGATATCCGCTACGCCGCGCCGTACCTGGCCGAGAATGGCGCCGGATCGCTGTCGGGCGGCTCGATGGACCTGGACATGAAGACCTCCATCGTCGAGCGCGAGTTGAAGGCGTCGGGCACCGTCGCGCTGCACAACCTGAAATTCAGCGGGGACGGCAGCCTCTTCAGCCTGCCGCGCAAGGCGGTGTTGGCGGCGCTCAAGGACAAGAGCGGCACGGTGCGCTTCGAATTCGCGCTGTCGGGACGGCTGGATAATCCAAAGTTCTCGGTCACGCGCGGCTTCTCGGCCCAGGTCGCGCAAGGCTTCGGGCATGCCATCGGCGTGGGCGCGGAGGGTGCCGCCGAAGGCGTCGCGGGTGCGGTGAAAGAGCTGGGCAACGCGCTATCGGACCTGTTGACGCCCGAGAAGTCGACGCCCGAGAAGTCGACGCCAGAGAAAAAGCCGTGAGCCGCCTGCGCCGCGGCGCGCGGTTCAAGGCACCGGCCGGGGCCGCCCGACGCGCGCGCCCATGACCATCTCGGTCACCCAGTTCACCAGGATCGACGTGTAGGCCTGCTGCGAGGCCTTGTCGCTCAAGGCATGGTCCGCGCCGTCCAGAATGCGGTGGGTCAGCGAATGCGAGCGCCGGAACGCCGACCGATAGCTCATGATCGTGGAGTGCGGAATGTAGATGTCATGCTCGGCCTCCACGATCAGCACGTCGCCCGTGAACGTGGCGCAGGACGCCAGCGCGCGGTTGCTTTCGGGTTCGATGTGGGTATTGCGATAGGCGCGCAGCGTCTCGCGGTTGAGCTGGTTCTTGGGCAGCATCCATTCATCGTCGCGATACAGCGCGGGCACGTGCAGCGCCAGCCAGCGCACGCGGCGCAGCCCGCTCAGGATGGCGGCCAGGTAGCCGCCGTAGCTGCTGCCCACCACCGCCACCGAGCCGCTGTCGAGCGACGGGTGGGACGCCAGCCGGTCGTAGGCCGCCATGACATCGCGCAGGTTGTCGTCGCGCGAGACCTGCATCTGCTGGGCCTGTGTGGCGGCGTGGCCGCGCAGGTCAAACGTCAGGCACACGCAGCCCAGGGCCGCGATGCCCTTGGCCCGCGCCAGGTCGAATTTCTGGTCGCCGCCCCAGCCGTGTATGAACAGCACGCCGGGCACCTTGCTTTCCGGCGTGAGGAACGTGCCGGCCAGGCGCTGGTCCGCCACTTCGATGTCGATCGGGTCGCTAAATGCGGCCATGGGTTTCCTCCAGGATGCCCCCCGATTTGGTGATCATACCGACGGCGGAATCTTCGCCGCGATACACGTGGTGCTGCGAGGTCGGCGCGGGCTCGTCTGGCCCGTAGCGTTCCCGCGTGAACGCCGCGACATGTTTGAGCGAAGGCGACAGCATGAAGGCCTGCAGCCCGGCGATCTCGGCGATGCTGGCGCCGCCCGCGCGCCAGGATTGTTCGAGCACGCCCGCGCGGGGCGCGCCCTGCGCATTGCGGCCGATGGCGACGTCGTAATTGCGGCGCGACGCAAAAAATGCCGGATAGGCGGTGGACACCGCCGTGTCGTATCGGCAGGCCAGATCCACGGCTTGCCGTTGCTCGCCGGACAGGTCCAACGCCCGCAACTGGTCAAAACCGCCGCGGGCGAGCATCAGCGTCGAACCGCCATAGACCGGCACGCCGTTGTTGTCCGGGGTCAGGCACTGCGTTCCGACATACGACGCCTCCAGCCTGCCCACGCGCACCCAGCCGACGCTGTAGGTTTCGATCTGCGCCAGGTCTTCTTCCAGCACCAGGCCCAGCCGGCGCACCGACGCGGCGTCCTGACCGGCCAGCGCGGCCTGCAGTTCGCGCGTGTCGCGCACGACGATCTGGCCGCGGCCCGCGGTGGCGTCGGCGGGCTTCAGCCGCAACGCTCCATGCCTGAGCAGCCGTTCGCCGGCCCGATGGGCGTCGTCCAGCGTAAAGGCGCTGAATCCGGGCAGGACGACCTCGCTCAGCGTCTCGCCCAGGCTGCGGACCCAGCCCTGCGGCGCCTTGGCCTGGGCGTCCACCAGGCCATGGGTGATGGTCTTCGTGGCCACGAAGGCGTGCGGAGTCACGCCGCCGAACAGGTCGGCGGCGCGCGCGATGCCCAGCTTGCTGGCGCGGGCCAGGCTCGTGATGCTGCGGTCCGGCACGTAATAGGGCGGGGGCTCGCCGCGGTTGCGCGTCGGCCGAAAGCCTGGCGTGAAACGCCGGCCCAGCAGTGCCGCCAGCCGCAAGGCCAGGGCTTCCTGGGAAGCGATTTCGTGTTCGGATGCGCCAGCGCGCCGCGGATAGGCGGCGACCGTGCCGGATGCCTGGGTTTGCGGATGACTCATAGGGGCCTCAAAGCGAACGCCGCGCCTGCGTGGGGGGAGCGGCCTCGTCCTTGCGCCGCCGCAAGCCCAGCCGCAACTCGATCAGGGGATAGGCCGCCAGCGCCAGGCACAGCGGCGCCAACGCATACACCGCGCGGTACGCCAACGCGGCGCCCAGCACCTCGGTCGGCGGAATCTGCGAACCCAGCGCGGCCACGAAAATGGCTTCGGTCGTGCCCAGCCCGCCCGGCACGCGCGTGATGACCGACGCGAAACTGGTGCACAGCAGGATGCCCAGCACGGCGGGATAGCTCGCCTTGCCTTGCAGCAACACGTAGACGATGGCCCCCATGATGGACCAGGACAACGCCGCCACGGCGCACTGGGCCACCGCCATGCGCGCACGCGGCAGCGCGATGTGGTGCCCCATCCAGGTCACGCTGCGCTGCTTCGCCCGCGCGCAGGTCGCCACATAGCCGATACCCAGGGCAAGCAGTCCCACACCCAGTAGCCGCAGCATGCCCGAACCGATTTCCCAGCCTTCCGGCACCGGGACCACGCCCAGCGCGAACAGCGCCCCGGCCAGCCAGGCGTAGCCGATCCAGTTGGAGGCCGCCGCAAACAGGGCCACGCGGGTCGCGACGGACTTGCGGCAGCCCAGCCGCGTGTACAGGCGCAGGCGCGCACCCAGACCGCCGACCAGCACGCCCAGGTTCAGGTTCAGCGCGTAGCTCAGCATCGCCACGCCCAGCGCCTTGGGCGCGGGCAGGTTGTGGCGCGTGTACTTTTTGCCCAGCAGGTCCAGGCTGCCGTAGGCCAGGTAACCCGCGACGACCAGCCCGCCCGCGATCGCGATGGTCTGGCCCGGGATCTTGCGCATCGCGACCCAGACCTGGGGCCAGTCCACCGAGCGGCCGAAGTAATACAGCAGGGCGGCCACCACGATCAGCACCAGCACGGGCAGGACGCGCTTGATGCGGGGCCAACGACGGCGCAAGGCCCGCATGGGCGACGTATGGAGAATCTTCATGCCGTCTCCCGGCCCGTGTCTGGGGTGACCGTCTGCAGGTGCGGCTTGTGCGCGGGCAGGCTGCCGGCCCAGGCGGGGAAGCGCCGCAGGAAGTGGAACACCACCACGCCCAGCCACAGGCGGCGCAGCCGGCGCCGCGAGTTCTTGGGCATTTCCACCGGCCGGCAATCCTCCGCGATCAGCCGGTCCAGGCTTTGGCGCAGGTCGGCGTTCAGCGAGGCGTCGCGCACCACCACGTTCGCCTCCAGGTTCAGCGCGAGGCTCAGGGGGTCCAGGTTGCTGGAGCCTATCGTCGACCAGTCGTCGTCCACGCACGCCACCTTGCCGTGCAGCGGGCGCTTGCAGTATTCATAGATCTGCACGCCCGAGTCCATCAGGTAGTCGTAGAGCATCGACGCCGCCAGGCGGGCGACGAGCACGTCGGGTTCGCCCTGCAGCAGCAGCCGCACGCGCACGCCGCGCCGGGCCGCTTTGACCAGATCGCGCAGCAGGTGGTAGCCGGGAAAGAAATACGCATTGGCGATGAGCACGTCGGACCGCGCCGAGCGCACGCCCGCGCGGTAATAGCGTTCGATGTCGCTGCGATGGCTGTCGTTGTCGCGCACCACCAGCCGGCCGCCGCCATCTCCGGCGGGCAGGGGGTCCAGCCGCGCCGGGCGCCGCCGCAACCGTCGCCGGCCTTCGCCCAGCGCGGCGCGCGCATAGTCGGCGATGTCGGCCGCCAGCGGCCCTTCGACCAGGACGGCATAGTCCTGTTTGGCCTCGGGACCGTATTCGGGCAGGTGATCCGCCGAAAAATTGATGCCGCCGATGAAAGAGCGTTCCCGGTCCACCGCCACGATCTTGCGGTGCATGCGCCGGAAGACGTTCGTGCGCACACCCAGAAAGCGCGGCCGCGGGTCGAACACGTGAAAGCGCACGCCGGCCTCGGTCATGGCGCCGATGAAGGCGTCGCTGAGCTCGTCGGACCCGTAACCATCCACCAAGAGATCCACGCTGACGCCGCGCCGGGCGGCCCGGATCAGGGCTTGCTGGATTTCCTGGCCGACGGCGTCGTCGAACAGGATGAAGGTTTCCACCAGCACCTCGCTCTGCGCGGCGTCGACGGCCTCCACGACGGCAGGAAAGTACTCCGTGCCGTTTTCCAGCAAGGTATATCGGTTGTTTTCACGCCAGCCGAGGTTCATAGCGCAATCTCCGCGCAGATAGGCACATGATCGGAAAGGCGCGACCACACGCGAGACGCCAGCGGCACCGGCTGCCAGTCGCGCACGCCGCGCACATAGATGCGGTCCAGCCGCAGCAGGGGCCAGCGCGCCGGAAAGGTCCGGGCGGGGCGGCCCAGCCGCGAGGTGAACACCTCGCGCGTCCCGCAGTCGCGCATCAGCGTGTCCGCGCGCAGGCGCCAGTCGTTGAAGTCGCCCGCGATGAGCAGCGGCTCGTCTTCCGGCACTCCGTGAGTGACCAGTTCGCACAGCTGGCGCAGTTGCGCGCCCCGGTGGCGTTCCAGCAGGCCCAGATGCACGCAGATCGCGTGCACCGGCGAAGCGAGGGACGGCGGGCGCAGCACGCAGTGCAACAGCCCGCGGCCTTCGTGGCCATCAACGCTCACGTCGTGGTTCTGATGGGTTTCGATCGGATAGCGCGACAGGATGGCGTTGCCGTGGTGGCCTTCGGGATAGACGGCGTTGCGGCCGTAGGCGTAGTCCGTCCACAGCGTGTCGGCAAGGAATTCGTACTGCGACTGGTCCGGCCAGGACTCATGCCTTTCCGCGTGGGTCTGGTGTTCGCCCAGGACCTCCTGCAGGAAGACCACGTCCGGCGCGGCGGTGCGCAGCGCTTCACGCAGATCGTGCAGCATGAAGCGGCGGTTGAAGCTGGTGAAGCCCTTGTGGGTATTGACCGACAGCACCGTCAGCGTCGTGGCGTCGATGTAATGCGAAGCGGGCATGAAAACTCCGGCGGTTACGATCTGCCGGATGGAGCAAGCGGCGTGCCCGCCACGTAACAAACTATGTGCGCGATCGGCTGCGGCCGCGCGCGTGGATGCGCGGCCGGCCCGGATCCGGCCTAATGTCCCGCGCTGGCGCCCGGCTGCGCGTAGCGGCCGACCAGGGTCGCGCTGGCCTGATTCAGTCCCACCACGTCGACCTGCCGGCCGGCCCGGCGCAGCTTGAGCGACACTTTGTCCAGTTCACCCACGGCCGAAATGTCCCAGAAATGCGCATCCGTCAGGTCGATAACGACGCGGTCCACGGCCTCATGGAAGTCGATCGCCGCGGAAAACCGGGACGCCGACGCAAAGAAGACCTGCCCCGAGACCCGGTAGGTGCGGGTGCGGCCATCGTCGGACAGCGACGTGCCGATGGCGAGCAGTCCTTTCACCTTGCTGGCAAAGAACAGACCGCTCAGCACCACCCCGACCAGGACGCCGCGGGCCAGATCGTGGGTCCACACGACCACGGCCACGGTGGCCAGCATGACCACCGAGGACTGCCAGGGGTGCGAGCCCAGGTTGCGGATCGATCGCCAGTTGAACGTGCCGATCGACACCATGATCATCACGGCCACCAGCGCCGGCATGGGAATCTGCGCCACCAGCGGACCCAGCGCCACGATCAGGAACAGCAGGAACACGCCGGCCACAAAGGTGGACAGGCGGGTCCGGCCCCCGGAGCGGACATTGATGACGGACTGCCCGATCATGGCGCATCCGCCCATCCCGCCCAGAAAGCCCGTGACGATGTTGGCGATGCCCTGGCCCCTGCATTCGCGTCGCTTGTCGCTGGGCGTATCGGTCATGTCGTCGACGATCTGCGCCGTCATCATCGATTCCAGCAGCCCGACCGCCGCCATCGTCAGCGAGTACGGCAGGATGATGCGCAGCGTCTCCAGCGTGAAGGGCACGTCCGGAATCATGAACGCGGGCAGGGTGGAGGGCAGGGCGCCCATATCGCCCACCTTGTTGACGTCCAGGCCGGCATAGATGGACACGGCGGTCATCACGATGATGGCGACCAGCGGCGACGGCACCGCGGTGGTAAGCCTGGGCAGCAGGTAGATGACGGCCAGCGCGGCCGCGACCATGGCGTAGGTGATCCATGTCACGCCAATCAGCTGCGGAAGCTGCGCCATGAAGATCAGGATGGCCAGCGCGTTCACAAAGCCCGTCACCACGGAACGGGACACGTACTGCATCAGCAGGTCCAGCCGCAGGAAGCCGGCCACGATCTGCAACAGCCCCATGAGGACTGTGGCGGCAAACAGATAGCCGATGCCGTGCTCGCGCACCAGCGGCGCGACCAGGACGGCCACGGCCGCGGTCGCCGCCGAAATCATGCCGGGCCGTCCGCCCGTGAACGCAATGATGAGCGCGATGGAGAACGAGGCATACAGCCCCACGCCGGGGTCCACGCCCGCGATGATCGAAAAGCCGATGGCTTCCGGGATCAGGGCAAGCGCGACCAGCACGCCCGAAAGAATGTCCGCGCGCGGATTGGCCATCCATTCACGGCGCAATCTGGAAAGAACTGTCATGGATTTGGGTAAGTTGAATTGAGCAAGCGGGGCGTGGTCGCGCTGCGCGGCGTGCGCGTCAGGGTTGGGCGAGCGCCCTGGAGTGCTTGAGGGTTGTCCGAGGGATAGGCGCCCGGCCGAGCCACCCGGCAAGCCGGGTCCATCCAACACCGCGACGGCGTCGCGGCCGCGCATCCGTTGCGGATGCGGCGACCGGGATTGTACCTGCGTCGTATTTGCCTTGTGCCAGCCAAGGCGCCGCCGCGCCGGGAGCGTCCGCGTGACCGGCGGCCGGTCCTGCAGGATCCCCTAGCCAGGGCTCAGGCACGCGACTTGCCCCTGGGTGCCTGCCGATCCCGCGTCAGGGCGACGCGCCAGGTTCTCCTGGCGTGGCCGCCGCCGGGCCACCGTTGCCGATGAAGGAGCCATCATGAAGAACCGAAAGATGTATCTTTGCGCCGCTGCGCTGACCTGCCTGCTCGCCACGTCCGTGTCGGCGCAAACCGTCGAGAAAACGCTGGTCGCCCAGACCAAGACGGCCGAGGCGGATGTCCGCAAGACCAGCCAGCCCAAACCGGACCATCCGGCCGGGCAGCGCGAAAAAGTGGCGAAGGGCAAAGAGGGATGCGCCGTAACCTGACGCCCCTGTCCGCCACCGCGCGCGACGGGCCCGGGGCCGTCCCTTCGGGCGGCGATCCGGCCGGGTCCGCGCGGCCGGGTTTTGATTTCAGGTAGTATTCAGTTTCCTGTAAGCAAGAGAGCACGGCGGAGTGTCCGGACTTGTGCTGCCCCGGCAGCCCGGCGCCATCCGCCATTTATGAACGACGACCCCCCTCCTAGCAGGGCGCCGCATCCTGACTGCCGGCGCCCGACGTCCCCTCCCGATTTTGCCGCGGCAAGCGATGCCTGGCCGCGCGCCGTTCCCCTCACCGCCATGACGGCCACCCCGCGCCTGGGCGGCCGCGCGCCGCCGCGCCCGCTGGCGCCGCCGCCTGCGCGGCACGCATTCGACATTTCCCTTCTCCGCCGTCGCGCCCCCGTTGCGCGCGGCCTTACGTTTTCCGTGGAAACCTGATGATTTTCGACTGGATGTCCGACCCCACCGCCTGGCTTGGCCTGGCGACGCTGGTCGTGCTTGAGATTGTGCTGGGTATCGACAACCTGGTGTTCATCGCCATCCTGGCGGACAAGCTGCCGCCCGAACAGCGCAACCGCGCGCGCCTGATCGGCCTGACGCTGGCGCTGGTGATGCGCCTGGGACTGCTCGCCAGCATCGCCTGGGTGGTGACCCTGACGGCGCCGCTCTTTACGGTATTGGGCGCGGAAATTTCCGGACGGGACCTGATATTGATCCTGGGCGGGGCTTTTCTGCTCTTCAAGGGCACGATGGAGCTGCACGAGCGCGTCGAAGGCAGCGCCAGCCATGACTCGGCGCAAAAGCCCCAGCACGCCGTCTTCTGGCAGGTCATTCTGCAGATCGTGGTGCTGGACGCCGTGTTCTCGCTGGACTCGGTCATTACCGCCGTGGGCATGGTGCAGGACCTGAGCATCATGATGATCGCCGTGGTCGTCGCGATGGCCGTCATGATGGTCGCCAGCCGCCCCTTGATGGCCTTCGTCGGCCGGCACCCGACGGTGGTAATCCTGTGCCTCGGCCTTCTGCTGATGATCGGCTTCAGTCTGGTGGCCGAGGGCCTGGGCTTCCATGTGCCCAAGGGTTATCTGTACGCGGCCATCGGCTTCTCCATCCTGATCGAGCTTTGCAACCAGCTCGCTCGCCGCAACCGTGCCCGCGGCACGCACGCCCTGGGCCGCCGCCAGCGCACGGCGCAGGCGGTGCTGCGCCTGTTGCGCGGCGGACGCGCCGGCCAGCCGATGTCGCAGGTGGATGATGTCGTGGCCCTGGTCGACGGGGCGGGCGACGAGCCCGCGTTCGCGCCGGAGGAAAGCTCGATGATCGAGCGCGTGCTGTCCATCGGCGCCCGCGACGTGCGCGCCATCATGGTCCCTCGCGGCGACGTGATCTGGCTCGACGTGACCGACACGCCGGACCGCATCGTCCGCAAATTCTCCAGCGGGCACTCGCGCCTGCCGCTGTGCGCGGGCGATCCGGCCAACGTGCTGGGCGTGCTGCACTTCAAGGACGTGCTGCCGCTGCTGCAGAACCCGGGGCCGATCGACCTCGTCGAACTGGCGCGCGAGCCGCGCTACGTGCTGGAGACCACGCCCGTGCTCAAGGTGCTGGACGAACTGCGCGCCTCGCGCGACCACATGCTGATCGTGGTGGATGAACACGGCGTGTGCGAGGGCCTGGTCACGCCCCTGGACGTGCTGACGGCGGTGGCGGGCGACCTGCCCGAACACAGGGAAGACCTGCCCGAGGCCTTGCAGCTGTCGGACGGTTCCTGGCTGCTGGGCGGGCGCCTGTCGGTGGACGAAGCCGCGCGCCTGCTCGCTGCGCCGGCGCTTGCCGACGACTATCCCGATGCCACGCTTGCCGGTTGCCTGCTACGAGCGGGCGGCCGGATTCCGGACGCGGGCGACATCGTGATGCTGCGCGATTGGGGCTTTGAAGTGACGCGGCGCGATGGCCTGCGCATCGACCAGGTGCATGCGCGCCCGCGCCAGCCGGAGCCCAGCGCGGCCGATTGATGCTCAGCTGCAGATGCGCCGCCACGGCGACCGGTTCACCGGGCAATACCCCGGGCACCGCGTTGCCACGGCCTTGCCGCTCAGGCATTGCGCATTCGACTCGGTAAAGCCGTACTGCATGTTGCCGTAACACCCGCACAGTTCCAGCACGGTGCCGGGCGGATGGGGCTGGGGTTCTGGCGCAAGCTTGGCGGCCGGCTTTGCGGACGGGTTTGCGGACGGGTTTGCTGTCGGTTTTGCGGCGGGTTTGGAGCCGCTGGCGGACGAGGCCGCGGGCGACGGCGGCGCCTCGGCGGCAGGCGGGGTGCGGGCGGGCGGCGGGGTCTCGGGCTGCGCCCGCTTGGACTTCGCCTCGCCCGTTTCCAGGCGGTCCTTCACGGCCGCAACCGTCATGCCGCAGCGCTTGGCGATCGTCGCCACGCTGCGCCCCGCGTCCGCCATCCCGCGCAGGGTCTTGTCGCTGCATGCCGCCTGCGATGCCGCCGGGACCAGCAAACCCAGCCACAGCAGCGCGCACGCGATGGTTCCTGACCTGCACAGCGTCATGACACGCCTCCCGCACCGTGGTGCGCCGGGGCAGGACGACACCCCTGTTGGACCGCAAGTGCGGCCTAGCGTAGAGCGGCTAAATCGTGGGTGTCAATGCGGCGCGATCGTATCGCCAGAATGGGTTGCGCCTGCCCCCGGCGGCAGGGCAGGCGGCCGCCATCCGGCTGGTATCCGCGGACAGCCGGACTGCGCGGTGCGGCCGCAACGCGCTCAGGCGGTCATTTCCGGCACGGCGGCCGCGAACGGAATGCGGTCCAGCGCAAGCGCCGCCTCCCGGCGAGCCTGCGCGAGCCACTCGGGACCGCGCGCGGTGCCTTCCACGGCCAGGAACGTCACCTGCGTCAGGCCGATGGTGGCCAGCACGTGCCGCAGATAGGGCGTCAGGAAGTCGGGTTGCCGCGCCTCGTCGCCACGGAACGCGCCACCGGAGGCAATCGCCACGTAGACGGGCCGGTCCGCCAGCAGGCCCACCTTGCCCTGCGGCGTGATGTGGAACGTGTTGCGCACGCGGACGACATGGTCCAGCCAGGCCTTCAGCGCCGAAGGCACGGTGAAGTTGTGCATGGGCGTGGCGATCACGATATGGCTGGCGTCTTCCAGCATCCGGATCATGTCGTCGGACGCCTTCAGCGACCCGCGTCCGAGCACGTCGGCGCCGGGGTCCGCGGGCGCGGCCAGGGCGCTTGCATAGTCGCTGTCCGCATGGGCGAGGGCAGTGGCATCGACCTCGACCACGTCCAGGCCGCCGGCCGGGCGGGCCTGCAGCAGGCGCTCGACGATGCGCTGCGACAGCCGATAGCTTTCCGAGTCCAGCCCCCGCGGGCTGCAACGGATGCGAAGAATGCTCATGAAGTGGTTCCTTTCAAGGGTTTGCTGAACCGGATGGCGCTGGTCAACAGGCCCTGCCGGAAGTAAAAGCGCTGCGCCAGCGCGTTGCCCAGCCCGGTATCGAGCACGAGCCGGGTGCAGTCCGTGGCCCGCGCCAGATCGTCCAGTGCGCCGAGCAACTGGGCGCCCCAGCGGCTGCCGCGCGCGGAGGACTCGACCACCAGGTCGTCGACATACAGGAAGCGGCCGTAGATCAGGTTTTCCTGGTAGCGGTAGCCGGCCAGCGCCACCGCGCGCCCGTCGTTTACCGCGGCCAGCAAGCGATAGTTTTCGCGGTGCATGCGGGCCAGGCGCTGGACGAATTCGTCCGCGTCGGCCAGATGGGGCCGCAGTTCCTGCATCAGCGGCAGGCAGGCCCGCCATTCGTCCGGGGATTCCAGGTGGCGCAAGGCCGGATGTGGGGTGGGCGTGGTCATGGATCAGTACCGATAGTCGGGGCAGCGAGGAAGCGCTGCAGCAGATGTACGAATCTTAAAAAGCGCATGCCATAATTTGAAGGGCCATAAATATGCTTTTGGACTATGCCATGATCGCTGCCACGCCCGACGGGCTGCACTCGGTTTCCGAAACCGCCGCCCACCCGCTCTACCGCCAGGTCTACGAGCGCTTTCGCGGCGCCATCGCCGAAGGCACGCTCAAGCCCGGCGACCGCATTCCGTCGGCGCGCGCCCTCGCCAAGGAAATCGGCGTGGCGCGCGGCACCATCGAGGTCGCCTATTCGCTGCTCGCGGCCGAAGGCTATATCCAGGCGCGCGGCCAGGCCGGCACCATCGTGTCGCCCAACCTGCAACCGGTGGCGCACGCCGCGCCCGCGCCCAGGGCCCGGCCCGCCGAGGTCCAGGAGGACAACTGGCAGCAGCCCGCCGCGCTGATGCCCTTTCAGATGGGGCTGCCCGCGCTGGACGCCTTTCCGCGCAAGATCTGGGCGCGGCTGGGCGCGCGGCACCTGCGCGCGATGCAGCCGCCGGAGCTGGGCTATCCCGATCCCGCAGGCCTGCTGGCGCTCAGGACGGCGACCGCCGCCTACCTGCAGGTGGCGCGCGGCATCCAGTGCAGCCCGATGCAGGTGTTCATCACGTCCGGCTACCACCACACCATGCAGCTCATCATGCAGGCGCTGTTCAAGCCCGGCGATGCGGTCTGGGTCGAAGACCCGGGCTATCCGCCCACGCGGGCGCTGCTGGCGCAGGCCGGCATGCAGGCGGTGCCGGTGCGCGTGGACGCCGAGGGTCTGGTGGTGGAGGCGGGCATCGCCCTGGAGCCGCGCGCCAGGGCGGCGGTCGTGACGCCCGCGCACCAGAGCCCGCTTTGCCTGTCGCTGTCGCTGCCCCGGCGCCAGGCGCTTCTGGATTGGGCCGAGCGCAGCAGCGCGTGGATCGTCGAGGACGACTACGACGGCGAGTACCGCTACGTCGGCCGTCCATTGCCCGCCTTGAAAAGCCTGGATCGCCAGGGCCGCGTGCTGTATTCGGGGACGTTCAGCAAAGTGCTGTTTCCCGGCCTGCGCCTGGCCTACCTGGTCGTGCCCGAAGAGCAGGCGCCGCGATTCGATCGCCTCTGCCGGCTGCTGGCCGGCGGCGCGCCCGCACTGACGCAGGCGATCCTGGCTTCATTCATCAACGAGGGCCATTTTGGGCGCCATATCCAGCGCATGCGGCGGCTGTACGGCGAACGGCGCAACGCGACGGCGGCGGCCCTGTCCGCCGTGCTGGGCAACCGGCTGCGCATCGATCCCCAGCCGGGCGGCATGCATCTGGTGGCGCGCCTGGAGGGCTATCACACCGACCGCGCGCTGGCGGCGCGCATGCTCGAAAACGGCCTGTACGCGCACGCCTTGTCGCGCTGGTCGGCGGCCCCCGATGCCCGCTCCGGCCTGCTCATGAGCTTCACCAATATCGCGTCGGCGCAGCAGGCGCAGGACCTGGCCCGGCGCATCCTGCCGCTCATGTGAGCGGACAGGGGTGAACGGAAAGGGTGAACGCCGGGCGGCGGGGCTCAGTTCAGGCCGGCCTTGTCCAGCCCATAGGCCTGGTCCGCCGATCCGGGCACGGTGCGAAAGCCCACATTCAGGCGATTCCAGCCGTTGATGGCCACGACCAGGAAGCTCAGGTCCGACAACTCGCTTTCCGAGAAGTGGGCGCGGACGGATTCGTAGATCTCGTCGGGCACGCCGTGCGGGGCCAAGGCGGTCAGCGCCTCGGTCCATTCCAGCGCGGCGCGTTCGCGCGGCGAAAAGAGCGTCGATTCGCGCCAGATCGCGACATGATGCAGGCGCAGCGCCCGTTCGCCCTTGATCGTGGCTTCCTTTACATGCATGTCCAGGCAGAATCCGCAGCCGTTGATCTGCGAGGCGCGGATGTCGACCAGATGGCCGAGCTCCTGGACCACAGCCGTCTTCTTGAGCGCCATGCTGAAGTCCAGATATTTCTTGGACAGCACTTCGGATACCTGGAAATAATTCACGCGCTGGGTCATGGTCATGCCTTTCTGAAAGGTCGGTGATAGGGGAGACAGGCGCATGATGCGGCCCGTTGGCCCAAGCCGGAAGTGCCATGAAGCGGCTTTCGATATGGGCCATGTTGCGACCGGGCAAACACGCCTTGGGCGCGCGCCGTTGACATTTATCCGATTGAATCCCCGGCGCGGCCCGGCTATAAGCTTGGATCTGGGGCCTGAAAATCGTCACCCCGCCTGTCCAAGACGCCCGAGCCGATGCCGCATCCATCCCCCCATGACGAACACGTCGACAGCAAACCGGCGACAGGCGCCCGCGTCCATGGCGGACGCGGATCCTGTCTCGAAGTCTTCCTGGTGTTCCTGCGCCTGGGCTTCACGTCCTTCGGCGGCCCGGTCGCCCACCTGGGCTACTTCCGCGCCGAGTTCGTCGACCGCCGCCGATGGCTGGACGACTACGCCTTCTCGGATCTCGTGGCCTTGTGCCAATTTCTGCCGGGGCCGGCCAGCAGCCAGGTCGGCATGGCGATCGGACTGCGCCGGGCCGGCTGGTCCGGCATGCTGGCCGCCTGGGTGGCGTTCACGCTGCCGTCCGCGCTGGCGCTGATCGGCTTTGCGATGGGCCTTTCCCACTATGGCTGGCTATCGGGATCGGCGGCGATACAGGGGCTGAAGGTGGCCGCCGTGGCCATCGTCGCCCAGGCAGTCTGGGGCATGGGGCGCTCCCTGTGTCCAGACCGGTCCCGCGCCGCCCTCGCGGTGGGCGCGGCGCTGCTCACCGTGGTGCTGCCCAACGCGTTTGCCCAGATGGCGGCCGTTCTGCTGGGCGCGGTGCTGGGCGCGGTCTTCCTGCAATTGCCGCCGCGGCCCATCCTGTCCCAGGGCGCTTCGGGCGTGCCGCGCGGCGCGGCCCTGGCCGCGCTGGGCATCTTCGCGGCGCTGATGGCGGGCCTGCCGCTTTGGGCATTGATGTCGGACAGCGCGCTGGCTGGCCAGATCGCGGACTTCTACCGTGCCGGCGCGCTGGTCTTCGGCGGCGGGCACGTGGTGCTGCCGCTGCTGGAGACCGCGTCGGTCTCGTCGGGCATGGTGTCCAGCGCGGATTTCCTGGCGGGTTATGGCGCGGCGCAGGCCGTGCCCGGCCCGTTGTTCACCTTCGCGGCGTTCCTGGGCGCGCTGTCGGCGGGCCCCTTGTCTGGCTGGGCGGGCGGGCTGACGCTGCTGTGCGTCATCTTCCTGCCGGGCGCCTTGCTGCTGACCGCGGCCCTGCCGTTCTGGGACACGCTGCGGCGCCGGCCCGGCGTGCGCAACATGGTGGCGGGCGTGAACGCCAGCGTGGTCGGCATCCTGCTGGGCGCGCTGTACGACCCCGTCTGGACCAGCGCCATCCTCGGCAAGGCCGACTTCGCCCTTGCGCTGCTCCTGTTCGCGCTGCTGGTCTACGCCCGTTGGTCGCCCCTGTGGGTGGTGCTGCTGGCCGCGGCCAGCGGCTGGACACTGGGATGGCTGGTCTAGCCCTGGCCGCGCGGCCGCTCCCGGCGTGGCCTCATGCGCCCCAGCGGGCGGGGCGCTTTTGCAGGAAGGCGTCGATGCCTTCGCACGCGTCGGCCTCCATCATGTTGCGGGCCATGACGTCGCCCGCATAGTCGTAGGCGTCGGCCAGCGCCATCTGACGCTGCTGGTAGAACATGCGCTTGCCGTAACGCACCGCCGTCGGGCTCTTGGACAGGATGTCGTCCACCAGCGCACGCACCCGTGCGTCCAGCTCGCTCTCGGGCACCGCATCGTTGATCAGCCCCCAGTCCGCCGCCTGGCCGGCATCGATGAAACGCGCCGTCATCAGCATCTCGAAGGCGCGCTTGGCCGATACATTGCGCGTCAACGCGACGGCTGGCGTCGCGCAGAACAGGCCCACGTTGATGCCGGACACGGCGAACTTCGCGGTATCGGCGGCGACCGCCAGATCGCAGCTCGCGACCAACTGGCAACCCGCCGCCGTCGCGATGCCGTGCACTTTGGCGATTACGGGCACCGGCAGCGCCTGCAAGCCCTGCATGACGCGTCCGCATTGGCGAAACAGCGCGCGGTAGTAATCCAGGTCGGGCTGGCTGCGCATCTCGCGCAGGTCATGGCCCGCGCAAAACGCACGCCCGGCAGATTCCAGCACCACGCAGCGCAGGTCCGGGTCCCTCGCCAGCCTGTCGATCTCCTGTTGCAGGGCCGCCAGCAGCGCCTCGGACAAGGCATTGAACTGGGATGGCCGGTTCAGGCGCAGCGTGACCACGCCGGCTTGGGCGGTGGACAGCAGCAGCGGTTCGTCCGCGGATTTTTCGATGGACATGTCGCCTCCAGAAAGGGTGTTCCTGGATACTAGCGCACCCTGCGGGCCGCGCCCCGGCGTTCAGGAACCGGCCGCCAGGCGCCGTCCCAGCGCGGGGGCCAGCAACAGCAGCGGCGCCACGATCACGGCGCCGATCAGGGCCATGGCCGCCTGCGGCGCCATGCCGCTGTCCAGCAGCACGGTCGCAATGACCGCCGAACCGCTCATCTGGAACAGCCCGTAGACCGCCGCGGCAGTGCCCGCCCGGTCTGCAAAGGGCTCCAGCGCCAGGCTCAGGCCCGACCCCAGCGCGAGCGAGAATCCCACGGTCAGCACGCACACGGGCAGCATGAAGATCCACGCGGAAACCGGCGCCCACAGCCATGCGCAGACATGCATGGCCGACGCCAGCAGCAGGGCGGCCATGCCGACGCGCACCATGGTGTAGCGGCCGTAGCGCGCGATAAAGGCGGGCGCCACGAAGAACGCCGCGATATTGATCGCCGCATTGCCCCCGAACCAGGCGGAAAACCCCAGCTCGGAATAGCCGAGCTGCTGCACCAGCACCACTGGCGCAGCCGACACGAACACCAGGATCATCGCCATGCCCGCCATGCCGAACAGGGCGAAATACAGAAACCGGCCGCTCGCCACGATGGGCGCATAGCGGGGCAGGCTGTAGAGCGCGCCGGGCCGGTGCGCCGGCTTGGCGCGGGTCTCCTCGAACCGCAGGGCGAGCAGCGCCGCCAGCGCCAGCGAGAACAGCGCCATAAACACGAACGTGCTGCGCCACCCGGCATGCACCGCCAGCACGCCGCCCACCATCGGAGCCAGCGCCGGCACCGAGCACAGCGCCCCGTTCAGATAGCTGTACACGCGCGCGCCGACCGCCGGGCTGAAGCAATCGCGCACGGCGGCAAACGCCACCAGCGACGCCGAACATGCGCCCAGTCCCTGGATGACGCGCGCCGCGTAAAAGACATCGAGCGAATTCGCGACCGCGCCCAGCGCGGAGCCCAGCAGATAGGCCAGCGCGCCGCACAGGGCCACCGGCCGCCTGCCATAGCGGTCGGCCAGCGGTCCGATCAGCACTTGTCCCACGCCCACCGCAAAGATGAATAGCGTGATGCTGGCCTGCAGTGCGCCGATCGGCTCGCCAAAAGCGAGCGCCATGGCGGGCAGGGAGGGCAGGTAGATGTCGATGGCCATCGGCGTGAGCGTGACCAGTCCCATCAGCAGACCGATCAGCCAGCGCTGGCCTCGGGGCGTCAAGGCAGACTTCATTGCAGGCTCTGGGTCATTGCAGACCCGGGAAAACCCGACATTATCCATGATCGCCCGCGCGCGGGCTGGCGTAGAATGCCTGTCCCATGAGCCCGCCCGCCTTGCGCCCTCGCATCGTCATCCTGTATTGCACACAGTGCCAGTGGCTGTTGCGCGCCGCCTGGATGGCGCAGGAACTGCTCTCCACGTTTTCGACCGACCTGGGCGAAGTCGCGCTGCAGGCCGGCACCGGCGGCATTTTCCAGATCACCTACAACGGCGATCTCATCTGGGACCGCAAGCGCGACGGCGGCTTTCCCGACGCCAAGGTCCTGAAACAGCGCGTGCGCGACCGGCTCGACCCGGGCCGCTCGCTGGGCCACATCGACGCCCACGGTGCCGCTCCGGCCCCCGAGGCCGACCTCTGAACCGCCGCGCGGCTTTCCATTGCTGACCCTCGGGGGCAGCGGCTCGTTCTGCCTTCAATCTCGCAGGTCAATCCCGGGTTCCACGCGGGCCACGATTAAAGCTGGCTATTTTCACCATCATTGTGCTAAAATCTTTTATCTATCGGCAAAATTATAAGAACAAGCTTTTTGCAAACCAGCCGATGGCAATCTTTCCCGGCGCCGCCACGTTCCTGAATGCTCCCCCGCGTCCGCGGCATTCATGGCCCGCCTGAATCTGTGCGCAATGCTCGGCGGGGGAAGCCATGCGCCTGTCCAGGAGCATGCTTATGTCTCATCAATTGACTGCCAAGAAGGGAAGCTTCGAGATCCCCCCGCTGAATTGGAAGGCGCCCGACGCCAACAAGCAGTCTGACCGCCGCGACACCACGTCCCGCGACGCCGACACATCCAAGAAGGCGCAAGCCTCGCACGACAAGGCATAAGCCTCGCTCAACCCAGGGTGCGCTGCTGGACCTGGTTGCGCCCATTCAACTTCGCCAGATACAGGAGTTCGTCCGCGGCCCGGAACAGGCCGCTGGCGGATTCCGCCTGGCTCCACGATACGCAGGCCACGCCAAAGCTGGCCGTCAGGTTGAACGTGACGCCGTTCTCCGACGTGACGGCGCAAGCGCAGATGCGGGCGCGCAGGCGCTCAGCCATCTCCACCGCTTGCTGCGCGCTGCGTGTGCGGCACAGCAGCGCAAATTCCTCCCCGCCCACACGCGCCACGACGTCCTGCTGCCGCCAGGTCGTGCGGCATAGCTCGGCGACGGCCTTCAACGCCAGATCGCCGCTTGCGTGGCCATGGGTGTCATTGATGGATTTGAAGTGGTCGATGTCGAACAGGACCAACGCCAGCATTGGCCGGTTTTCGTCCCACAGGGCACGTATCGCCTGAAAGCGCGTCTCGAAGGCGCGCCGGTTCAGCAGCCCCGTCAGGTAGTCTGTTTCCGCCATGTGGGCCAGGTCCTCTATCAGCCGGTCCCGTTCAGCCTGCAGGCGCATTTGCGCGGCGGCGTTCCGCTTGAGCACCCGCAAGGCATTGAATACCTCTTGCACTTCGCCATGGTGCCCGCCGGAGGGGATCCGGGCCGGCGCCAGGCCGTTCGCAATCGCGCTGATGATGCGCGTGGCCAGTGCGAAGGGCTGGATCACCCGCGTCCTGAACTGCACCAGCGCTACCGCCAGGGCAGCCGCCAGCAGGGCGGTCGCCGCCAGGGTCACCGCCAACAGCCGCGCCGCGCCCGCACGATGCGCGTCGATGTGGCGTTCCATCTCGTCCAGCAGCACATCCCGGAACTCGGTGATCGCCCCCATCAGCGGCACATACGTCGTGGCGACTGCCTGCGTCGTGACGGACGCCTCCGATTGCCGCGACGCCTCCTCACGCACCCACGCCAGATACGCCAGTCCCTCCCCGAAATAACGCCGTTCCATCCGCGCCTGTGCGTCGGACGCCCGCGCATCCCGGTAGCTGGCCATGCGGCCATCGATCAGCGCGCGCAACTCGTCGATCCGGCCCAGCACGCGCTCAATGCGGAACTGTTCCTCGGCAGTCAGTTTCCGGTGCCTGCCCAATGCGGGCGTGAAGGTGGACCCCAGCAGGCCCGCTTGTTCGCGCAGCTCGCTGGCCAGGAGTGCCAGCGACAGCAGGCTAGGTGCATTGGCTTCGCTGCGCATGACCAGCCCGGCATTGGCGGCCAGACTCGCCTGCCACATCGGAACGATGCGCACCATGGCGCTGACCGACTCCCAAAGCATCTGACTCGACAACGCGTCGCGCGGCGTGGCGATGCGTATATCGATCTCCCGCCGTGCGTCGGCCAGCGCCCGGCGTATCCGCTCGATCTCCGCGCGCTTGCCTTCATCATCGGGCGCGGAATGCAGCGCCAGCAGCGCGTCGACCAGCCTGTCGGTGCCAGCGCGCGCCGCGCCCAGGTTTGCCAGCACCGAATCCGGCACGGGCAGGGGCGAGCCCAGGGCGGCGTTCATCGGTCCGCGTTCGGCCGACGTAAACTCCATGACCCGGATGGTGGCGCGCACCGATCCGAATGCCTGCCGCGCCTCCGACGCCGCGCTGTAAGAGCGCCAGCTCTGGAACAGAAGGATGCCGGCCAGCACCCCCACCAACAACAGCACGCCTGCGGCCAGCGCGACGAAATGACGTTCCAGGGATTTGGGCGCGACGGCGGGGCGCAACATACTCGGCAAGCAGATCCATGCGAAGTCGAAGCCGCGCAGGATACTGTAAATGCCGACGCGACGAACGCTGTTTGAGCAATTCGTGCGGCATTTCAATCTATTCCAGCAATACTATGTCGCTGAAACTCGGTTAATTGCAATTTCCTGCGCAAATTTGCATCGACGCCGCTTTGCTGATGTGACTGGCGCACCTGCGCCAGCCCCGCTCATGCGCCGTGCATCACCACGCGATTGCGCCCCTGCTGCTTGGCCGCATACAGCGCCGCATCGGCGGCCCGGAACGTTTCGTCCACGTCGGGCCCGCTCGATGTCCAATGGGCCACGCCGGCCGAGATCGTGACGCGGCTGGCCCCGCGCAATTCCCGCGAGGCGATATGCACCCGCAGCCTGTCGGCGACATTGGCCGCTTCGCGGGGGCCGACGCCCGGCAGCAGGATCAGGAACTCCTCGCCCCCGCTGCGGCAAAGCACGTCCGAGGGCCGCGAGCACTCGCGCATGATCTGCGCCATGTCGCGGATCACCTCATCGCCGGCATTGTGGCCATAGGTGTCGTTGATCTGCTTGAAATGGTCGATGTCCAGCGCCACGACCGAAAACGGCGTGGCGCGGGCCTGCATCAGCTCCACGGCGTCCTGCGTGCCGCGGCGATTGCGCAGCCCCGTCAGCGGATCCGTAATGCTGGCGAGATTCAGCTTGCCGATCTTGTCCTGCAGGCTGGTGAAACTGGCGATCACCGCGCGCTTGAGCCGTTCTGCCTCGAAATACCAGGCCCTCACCGATTGCACCCGCTGCATCGCAACGTCCACGTCCTGGTGTTCCACCGTCGTGGCCAGTTGCGACAGGGGCAGCGAGATCATGCGGGCGCACCACCAGATGGCCAGCAGGAACGCCACGGCCAGCGGCGCTGCATAACCCAGCAGCGCCCAGATCAGATCATGGATCGGCTCCAGCGTGACCTTCGCGGGGCGTTGCGCCACCACGCCCCAGCCGCTCGTCGGCACCGGCGCATAGCCCGCCAGCATGTCCACGCCCTTGGTATTGACCACGCGCATCGCGCCGGCCTCGCCCTTGACCACGGCGGCGACGACCGGATTGGACAGCACCGTTTCTCCCACGCGCTCGCTGTCGGTGTGATAGATGAGCCGCCCATCTCCGTCCACCACATACAGATAAGAGCCGTCATGGTAGTGATGCTTGCCCAGCAGCTCGTGCAGGGCGCTTTCGTTGCGCAGGTAGAGCGAGCCGGCGACGTAGCCCAGGTACGCGCCATCGCCCGAGTAGATGGGGTGGGAGACATTGATCATCAGGTTGCCGGCGATGGACACATAGGGCTTGCTGATCAGGGGCTGCCGGGTGCGCAGCGCCTCGCGGCTGCCCGGCGTATCAATCTGGGTGCCCAGGAAGCTGCGGAACGTCTGTGTCGTCGCCAGAATCGTGCCATCCGCGCTGACGACGCCCACCGAATTGAAGCTGTCTGTCTGCTGCTGAACGCGCATGACCTCGGCGGCAAGCCGATCGGGCGACCCGATCCGTTCCGGCATGTGCCGTGCGCTGTATGCCAACTGCTGCTGCGCCGATCTCAGGAAGCCGCCCGCGCTTTCCGCCAGCTTCACCGCATACACGCGGTTCGATTCAAGCGTGTTCTCGATCAACTGCTCGCGCTGCACGAGGTAGCTGGCATACAGGGCATTGGCCGTGGCCGCGATGGCGCTGAAGACGGTAAGCGCAAGCACTAGCCCGCGGAGATTGATTTGCATGGGATCGGAACGGGCAGGGGACGAGCCGGCGCCCCGCCGTGGCAACACGATCCGACGGCGTCAGACGGGCCGGAAGTCCGGGGCGCAGTGATTTTAATGTCACCGCCACCATTACGGCAGGTCCCGGTCATCCTGTAGGTCCGGCGCCTGCGGTTCGTCCAGCAGGCGGGCAGCGGGCGACAGCGCGGCCGCGCCAGCCCGGAAATACCCCATCACCGTGGCCACGCTGGCGTGGCCGGTCATCGCCATCGTGTCGCCCAACGGCACGTTGCGCCGCCCGGCCTCCGTGACAAAGCCGGAGCGCAGGCTGTGCGCCGAAAAATCGCCCTCCAATCCCGCCAGCCGGCTGCGCGCCAGCACGATCTCGCGCACGGCGGCGGCGGCCAGGGGCTCGCCGATCACATCGCCGCGCCGCACCCGCCGGAAGATCGGCCCCTGGCGGATCGCGCTGGCCGCCAGCCAATCGTCCAGCGCCTGCGCGGCCTTGCCCAGAATGGGTTTCTGGTCCTGAGCCCGGCTGGCGCCGGTCTGATTGGTCTTGGAGTGCGCCATCGTATAGAGGTAGCCGTCCGCCGTGCGCTGCGTGTTTTCCATGGTGGCGCGCACCACCTCGGATCGCCGGCGGCCGCCGCTGGCCCAGGCAAAGAGCAGCACCGCGCGATCGCGCATGCCGCGCAAGGAATCGTCGCAGGTGTCTAGCATGGCCTGCAGCGGCTCGCGCGTCAGCGCCTCTTTCTTGGCGGGCGCAATGCCGCGCCGGGCATAGGCGCGCCGCGTCTTCGACAGCAGTTCTCGGACCGTGGCCGCGCGGCAAGGATTTGGGTGCCCCAGCAGTTCATGTGCCTTTGACAGCACCGACAACCGCTGCAGCAGCGTGTTCAGGCTGGGCGCTCCCAGCCTGCCCTTGGCTTTCAGCCGCACCAGCTCCTGATCCAGGGCCAGCGGCAATTCCCACGCCAGTCCGTCCTCGGTCGAGCGCTGCGCGTGATCCACGACGAACTGAATGACGACGGTCTCGGGCAAGGGCAGGGCGAACGCACGGCCATAGCGCAGTTCGAACCAGGCCGTCCAGTAGCGCATCGCCGCCCGATAGCTTGCAGCCGTGTTGGCGGAACTGCCTTCCCGCATGAGTCCGCGCACCGCGGCATCGGCTCGTGCATCGAGCGCCTGGGGGTCCAGGGGGCGGAGCGAGGCCGGGGCGGGGAGGGTGGCCGGTAAAGGTCGGGGGTTTGGCAAGGGGAGTTCTGGCATCAAGGGAAAAGGAACCACGGGCGTGGCCGCGACGTAGCTGCGGGCGGCCGTAGCGGGGTACATGGGGCGCGATCCGCCGCCCTAAGGCCGAAATGCGATGAAATTATATGTTTACTACATATGCTGTATGATATCTTACATAAAAAGCTTTTTACCCGCGATAAGGTTCCATTATCGTGGGTAATTCTACGCACGGCGACAGGAAATCAATCATGGCCACGGGTATTACTGAATCAGACGTCTGGACTGCCGCCGACGCGCTCCTGCTGGAAGGCGCCCGGCCGACCATCGAGCGGGTACGCCAGAAAATCGGCCGCGGCTCGCCCAATACCGTCAGCCCCCACCTGGAAACCTGGTTCCGCGCGCTGGGCGCCCGCATCAAGGACCCTCGTGCCTTCGCCGCGCCACCCGAGGTGCCCGATCCCATCGCCCAGGCGGCCGCGCATTTCTGGGACGCCGCGTTGGCGGCGGCGCGTGCCGAACAGGCCCAGGCCTACCAGGAACGCCGCGACGCCCTCGAAAGGGAAGCGGAACGCCACCAGGCCCTGGCCGAACGGCTCCAGCAGCGCGAGGCCCAACTGATCAACCGGGAGCGCGACCTGCAAGAAGGGTTGAAGGTCGCCACCGCGCAATTGGCCGCCACCGAAGAGCGCCTGCAAGCCGCCGAAGCGCAACTGCGCCAGCGCGACAAGGCGCTGGCCGTCGCCCAGGAAAGCCTGGCGGATGCGCGCAGCGCCAACAAGGCACTGCTGGTCGACGCCGATCTGGCCCGCGACCGTCACACGCAGGCCTTGGCTGCACTGGATGCGCGCCACGCCGCGCACGAACGCCGCTGGTTGAACGAGCTGGATACCGAACGCAGTTCCGTCAAGCGCCTGCAGGCGCGTCTGGAAGCCCTGCAGGCGGCAAGTCAGCAGCAGGCCGACCAATTGCGCGAGGCCCTGGCAGAAGCCCAACAGCAGCAGCGCGCGGCCGAACAGGACGCGCAGCTTGTGCGGGCACAGGCGCTCGCGGACGCGCGCCAGCGTGACATCGAGTCCGCCGTCGCCGCCCAGGCGCTTCAGGCCGTCCAATCACGCGAAGCGGATCTGATGCGCAGACTCGCCGCGGCGACCGCGCAGTCCGATGAGCTGCTGGCCCAGTTGAAATCGCGGGACGCCCAATTCGGCGACCTGGCACGCCGCCTCCTGGCCAGCCAGGAGGCCGCCTCCGCTTCCACGGACAAGCCGCCTTCCAGAAGCAGCCCGGCGCCCTGATCCCGAAGGGCATCGTGGACGCGTGAGACGCGCGTCTATTTATTCGTAATCCTATGATTTTTCGGGGTTTCCCCGCTGCCGGCAATGAGGCTTCATTTTTCATTCCTCATGTTCGGTGGCTGAGTCTTCGCAGGGAAATCCTTGACTGCCGCAGGGAGCAGGCTCAGGAAAAGCCCTGCTCATCGGCGTACCTGAGCAGTTCGGCGTTGGTTTCGATGTTCAGCTTGCGCATGGCGGATTGTTTTTGCGTGCCGATGGTAGCGACCGATCGGTTGAGGCGGCGCGCGATTTCAGTCACCGAAAGCCCCTGCGAAAACATCCGCACCACTTCCAGCTCTTTCGGGGACAACCCCTTCGTGCGGCTGGCACGCCCCATCGTCACATCATTGTGGCTGAGGCGCGCGCTGATGCTATCGGACAGGATAGGCCCTTTTTCCGTCAGCGCTCGTACGCATATGGCGACCAGCGCTTCAATGGGTTCTTCCTTGCTGACGATGCCAGCCACGCCGATCTGGCGCAGCTGGCTCAGAATGCCGCTGTTCGACAGCATCGTGAACACCACGATGGGAATATCCGGAAACAGGCGCTGTAATCGCTGAATCAGGCGCAAGCCGTCCTCGTCCGCGGACTTTGAACTCATGGAAAAGTCGGTGACGATGAGATGGCACGGATCCTCTTGCACCGCCGTGATCAGTTCAAGCCCGGACCGCGCCGTGGCGATCACGGTGAATCCGGGGATTTCGTTCAGGGAGTCAGCAAGCGCGAGGGAGATGACGGGATGGTCATCGGCGAGGATAATCCGCACGTTTTGGCCGGCCGGAAGCTTACTCATGGATTCGCCGTCCGATTGGCAATCGATCGAGCCTGGTTGTCCGTCCTGCTCGACGAGCGCGCCCGTCTTGGGAAGTAGGTTCGTGGCTGGCCCTACCAGGCCGGGGGCGCCAGGATTCTCAGTACTTCCGTCGTTGTCCATTTTATGTCCAAATTCTACTGAAAAGGCTAGAAGTGACGGTTGGGTCTCCGGGCACACCAGACGCAATCCGGCTCGCCAGGAAAGGGGGAACCGTTCAATCTAACTGTCGGGCATTCAAAAAAATATAGAAAGTTTTCGATAATTAGAGTTACATAAGACGCACAGTACGGCGTCAGCTACTGCTCGCTTGTCCGTGACCGCCGACGCAAAGTCGTTGCGACCAGGGCTTCAAATGTCAGCCAGCGTATCGCGAAGTAGCTTGGCCACGACCCGGCCTTCGGCTTGCGCGGCGGAATCCAATCCCCCATTGCGCAGCATGGCCTCCAAGGCTTCCAATCGCTCGGTCAGCGCCGTCATCTGCATCACGCTAAGCGCGCCACGCATTCGGTGCAGGGTCCGTCCGAGCAGCCGCTGGTCGTTGATGTCCAGGGCGCGTTCCATTTCGGAAACGTCCGCTTCCATCGTGCTGACAAACAACGCCCGGTATTTTTCGGGCACGATCGGCGCGGGCTCGGCGTCCCAGGACGGACGAGGCTGGGTGTCCGGGTCCGCCTGGCTGGGGGACGTCGCGCCGTCGCCCTGCAGGTGCCAGCGCAGGGTGGCCAGGCCGATGGGCTTGACGAGCCAAGCCGTCATTCCCGCGGCCAGGCAACGCTGCTCCTCTTCGCGCATGGCGTTGGCCGTAACGCCAATGATGGGAATGGTGGCGCCGCGCAGCCGAAGTTCCCTGGCGAGCTCGTAACCGTTCATGCGCGGCATGTTGACGTCGGTCAGGACGACGTCGTAGTGCGCAAGCCCCCACAGCATCAGTGCCTCGGCGCCGTCGGACGCCAGCGTGACCTCGCATCCGAGCTGTTCGAGCTGATGCTGGAGCGTGGCCTGGTTGATGGGGTTGTCTTCGGCAGCAAGTATCGACAGGCCAAGCGGAGCAAAGGCGCCGATGTCGGTCGGGGGCATCAATGCGCGCTCCCCGCGCACGGCGGCCAGTATGCCCGCGGCAATGTGCTCCACGCTGTTGATGACCTTGATGGTCCGTGCGGATGGGGGCTTGGCGGTGGCGCTGGCCAGCACATGATGTCCCGTCCATTCCATCGCGTCGAAGTTGCCCGGGTACAGGACGTCGACCAAGACGTCGTCCGGGCCGCCGGCCGGCAGGATCTGGGGCGCGGGAACCGCCTGCGCGCCCCAGCGCTTTAGCCATTGGCAGATGTTGTCGGACAGTTCGTGATGCGGGCTGCGGACATACACGCTGATATTGCTCAGGTCGGGCGGGCTGGCGGGCTGGCCGGAAGCGACCTGCAGGGGAAGCTCCAGCGAAAAGCTGCTGCCCAGTCCCAACTCGCTGGTCACGCGGATTTCGGTGCCCATCAGGCCGGCCAGGCGCGCGCAGATCGAAAGGCCGATGCCGGTGCCTCGCACCGTGTGGGAACCGCTGTTGATCTGGTAGAAGGGAACGAAGAGCTGCGACTGTTCCTCCTTGGCGATGCCGATCCCTGTGTCGACCACCTGCAGCATCAGGTGCGTGGTGTCGGGCTCGACCTTGGCCACCGTCAGGCGGGCGATCACATGCCCGGAATCGCTGAACTTGATGGCGTTGCTGAGCAGGTTGCTCAGGATCTGACGGATACGCACCGCATCGCCCGTCATCCATTCGGGCACGGCAAGGTCCACGCAGGAAAAGAGCAGCAGGCCCTTCTGGCTGGCCATCGCGGCGTAGGCGTTGGTGCAGCCTTGCACAAGTTCGCGCGGATTGAACTCCGAGGATTCCAGGACGAGCTGGCCGGTCTCGATCTTGGTGATGTCCAGGATGTCGCTGATGAGCTGCAACAGGATGGCCGACGAGCTTTGCATGCGTTCCAGGTGTTGCCGCTGTTCGGCGTCCAGGGAGGTCAGGCTCATCAGCTCCAGCGTGCCCAGCACGCCATAGAGCGGCGTGCGGATTTCGTGGCTCATCGTGGCCAGGAAGGTCGATTTGGCTTCGCTCGCCTTGTCGGCTTCGCGCTTGGCCTGCGCCAGGGTCTGTTCGATGACGGCGCGGGCGCTGATGTCGGAAAACGCGCAAAGCACGACGTCCTGGTGGTTGTAGCGCGTGGGGGCGTAGGCGACATAGAGCGGACGCCCGTCGGTGGCCTGGAAGCTGGGAATGGTGCCGGGACCGGTGGCGCCAAGGACGTGGCGCAGGAACAGGTTGGTTTCCGGTGAATTGTCCAGTTCGCGCCCAGCTTCGGCCCCCAACCATTGCAGCGCCAGGCTGTTGCCGAATACGACTGCGCCCACCGGCCGCGCCAGCACGCACAGCGCCACCGGCGCGGTTTCGATCAGCGTGCGGCTGAATTCCTCTTTTTCGATGATGTCGCGCTGCGCGTCCAGCGCGGGCGCGATCACCCGCCGGCTGTACCAGCGCGACGACACGATGCCGGTTCCGAGGCTGAGCAGGAGCAACAGGCCGGCGATGACGGGAAGCCAGAGATTGTCCTGGAAGAATGCGCCATAGCTGACCCGGTATGTCCCGGCCCACACCCCGGTTGGATCCGTTATGCGCAACACGATGCCGTCGGCCGTGTAGCGCATCCCGTCCTCGGTTGGCGCGGGACCCTGTCGGTCGCCGAGCAGCAGGCCTTCCTCGCGATGGGTCAGCCAGAATCCGCCGTGCAGCGGCTTGCGCAGGGTCTTCTCGAAGATGTTGATCCGCTGGTGGTTGAACTGGGTCACCGCATAGACGGCAGACGGCTTGCCCTGGCCGCTGGTCCAGACCGCTTGCGGCATGTCCGCGTAGATCAGGCCCAGCATGTTGCCGGGAAGCCCGTCGGTCCTGAACCAATGGACGCGGTTGGCCCCGGGGGACTCCGCGTGGCCGGGCACGTCGTGATCGATGAGACGCTGTTGGACCGTCTGCAGGCGGCGCAGCTCGGCCCGCACGGCGTCCGTCACCGCCAGGAACGTGGTGGGGCTGAGGCGTTCATACCCCGATGCGGCGCCCACGGCGGGCACGCTCAGACTGATGCTGTCGGCCTGGTTGATCAGGAATATCGTGGATGCGGGAAAGTACGACGCGGCCCAGAAGCTGGAATAAAAATCGGCCAGGAAGCCCCCCAGGTTCGCAAGCCGGCGGCCTGCGGTGGGGCAGTCCGAGGCGTCTTCGCACGCCAGCGAAAATGGCATCTCCGCGTAGGTGTTTTGTCCCTCGAAGACCTGCATTCCGAAGCGCTCCGGCACGTCGGCCGCATGCAGGTCGATGGTGCTGGCCAGGCTTTCCACGGGCAGGGAAGAGTGCTGCGCGCGCAGTCTGCCCAGGAACTGCTCTTGGGCATGGATGTAGCCGACCAGGATGGAAAAGTCGAGCTTCAGGCGGTCACGTTCCTGCTCGACGATGCGGTTCAATCCCCAATAGAGCGCCCCGACCAGCACCAGCGCAAAAGGCAGGATGCCGAACAGGGCGAAGTTCAGCCAGCGCGAGGTTCGCGTAATCCTGGCAAAAGGCGTGTCCTGCTTGCGCATGGGCGGCTTCTTACTGCTGCAAGGGGTCCATGGCCTGCCTCTCCATGGCAAGCAACTGGCTGAATCCGTCGATGTCCACGGCGGCCGAAATGAGGAAGCCTTGCGCGCAGTCGCAGCCGATGCGCCGCAGGAATTCGAGGTCCTTGCTGGTTTCGACACCTTCGGCGGTGACCTGGAGCCCGAGCTGGCGGCCAAGCTGCACGGATGAGACGAGCGCCGCGGCGCGTCCTTCATCATTGGCCGCGCCACTGACGAAAGCGCGATCGATCTTCAACTCGGTGAATGGCGTGGAAATCAGGCTGTACATGGAGCTGTATCCTCTGCCAAAGTCGTCTTGCGCCAGCCCGAAGCCCTTCAGACGCAGCCTGCTGGCCCCCATATAGTATTGGCCTTGTATGGTGGTTGTCTCGTCTTCGAGCAGTTCGAACGAGATTTCTTGCGTCGCCACCCCCTTGGCCACCACTATCTGCTCCAGCTCGTCGGGGAGATCCGGGTCGTCCAGGAGCTGCGTGGGCAGGTTGACCGACACCGGCATCCGGTATCCCTGCTGCCGCCAATGCAGGTGAGCGTCAAGGGCGTCTTCGAGCATGCGCCGCAGCAGGGCCTTGTCCAGGCCATGCCGCCGCACCGCGGAAAGAAAGGATCCCGGGAGCATGAAGCCGAATTCCGGATGCTGCCAGCGGACCAGCGCCTCGGCGCTCACGATCCGGCCGCTGGCGAGCGCTTTCTTGGGCTGAAACCAGGCCCGCAGATGGCCGTGGCTCAGGGCGTGTTCCAGGGACCCCCGGTCAAATACCGTGCCGGCCTCGGTCGGGAATTGGGGCTTTGAGGGTTCAGGGCGGCTTTGGCGGAGTTGGTTGGACAAATGCCGGGCGTGTTCAGGAGTCAAGGGCTTGGAGAACGTGCCCAGCACCGCCAGGCCCTTTTCCTTGGCCATCAGGGCAACGCTGTTCATGATGCGCCGGGGGCATGCCGACACGATCGCCAGCATCGGGTTGTGATGCAGCTTGGCGAGCTGGTCTATGAATTGCACGCCGTCCATGCCCGCCATGTTCAGGTCCATCAGCACAAGGTGATAGGCCTGCAGACCCATCATTTCCAGGGCAGCCTCGGCGCTAGGGGCGACATCGGCGTGGCTGAACCCTGCCGACTCCAGCAAATCCGCGAGGTGGACGCATTGAAACGGATGATCGTCCACGATCAGAATTCTGTAGTCGGACAACTTCTTCATCATATGACTTCCTTAAGCGCAATTAAGGCCTGACGCAACGCGGATATAGGCAGCGGCTTGAGCAGCACGGTCGTCATGCCCGCTTCGGTGCTGCGCCGTAAGTCGTCCGTGAATGCGCTGGCGGTGATTCCCACGATGGGGCGCGTATAGCCCTGACCGCGCAGCGCACGGGTGAGGGCGTAGCCGTCCATTTCGGGCATCTGCAGGTCGGTCAAGATGGCATCGAAGCCGGGTATGTCCGGCACCTCCAGTGCCTCCTTGCCATTGGCGGCCGGGACAATCGTGCATCCCAGGTGCTCCAGTTGCTCCCGCAATATCTGCCGGCTGATCGGGTTGTCCTCCACGACCAGCACATGCATGTCGAGCGCGTCCCGAGACGCCTTGAGTTCGAGCGTGACCTTGGCCGCCACGCCGTCCTGGGCGAGGCGGACCGCCGCGACGATGCTGGCCAGGCTATGCGCATTGGCCATCCAGCTGTTGCGTCCTCCCTCCAGCCGCGGCCGGACGCCGGGAGGTTGCGCGATCACCCGGGCGCCGGTCCACGGCGCAGGCGTCAAGTCGCGGGGCCAGGTTTCAACCAGCACGCCGCCCTCCAGCCGGCCATGAAGCGACGTCTTGTAGGGCATGGCCATGGCGCCGCAGTGGCGCAGCCACTGGCAAAGGTTGTTCACCACGTCGTTGACGGCGCCCCGCACGAATACCGGCCGGGGATCCAGCCGTATTCCCATTTCCGAATGCGCGTCGCCCGCCAACGGCAAGGTGAGCTCCAGGGACATGCTGGTGCCCAGGCCGGGTTCGCTGACCGCGCTGAGGGTGCCGCCCATCATGTCGGCCAGCCGCCGGCAGATGGCAAGTCCCAGGCCCGTGCCGGGAACGGTCTGGGTGGAGCCGCTTTCAGCCTGGAAGTAGGGTTCGAACAATTGGGCGTGATGCTCCGCGGAGATGCCCATGCCGGTGTCCGCCACCTGGAATTTCATGGTCGCGGAGTGCGCGTCCTGGCTGAGGGCCTGCAGGCGCAGCACCACCTGGCCGGAACTGGTGTACTTGATGGCGTTGCTGACCAGGTTGTTCAGGATCTGGCGCACGCGCGTGACATCGCCCACGACGACCGGCGGAGACGCGACGTCGGCCAGCGCGTAGATGTGCAGGCCCTTGGCCTCGGCGCGCGCGGCGTAGCTGCTGACTACGCCGTCCAGCATTTCCGCGGGCGAGAATTCGGCCGTTTCGAGCGTCAGGTAACCCGCTTCGATGCGAGACAGGTCCAGCGTATCGTTGATGGTGCGCAGCAAGGTGGCGGAGGACTGCTGCATGGTTTCGAGGTATTGCTGCTGCTGGCTGTCCATGGCGGTCAGGCTCAGCATTTCCAGCGTGCCGAGAATGCCGAACAAGGGCGTGCGGATCTCGTGGCTCATGGTGGTCAGGAAGACCGTCTTGGCGTGGTTGGCGGCGTCGGCGTGCAGCTTGGCCTGGGTAATGGATTGCTCGACCCGCTTGAATGCGGTGATGTCGTTGATGCCGCAAAGGACGACGTCCTCGGCATGAAAGGTGATCGGGGCGAAGGTGAGGTAGACGCACCGTCCGTCGCTCAGGACGTATTCACGTTCAGCGCAGAAGTCGTCCTCTGCCAGCAGCTTGGCTAGCAGTTCGGAGTCACCCAGCAGCCATTGCCGCGCAAGTTCATTTAAAAGCAGCGGGGTGCCATCGGCGCGACGCAGGAGGCACAGGCCGACCGGCGCGACCTCGACCAGCTTGCGATTCAGGGCCACGCTGTCGGCCAGGGCTTCGTACTGGCGCAGGGCCGGCGCGACGAGTTTTTTCTTGATGTGGCGTATGCCCAAGATCACCATGGCGAACAGCAGCGCGGCGCCGCCGAGCGCCGCCTGGATGGCAGGGGCGGTATCGCCCAGGATCCGGCTGATCGGTGTGTAGTACACCAGCCGCCACCCGGCCTCGCCCACGGATTTGTTCAGCACGACAAAACGGGGCAGCAGCCCGGGTCCCCACCAACCGAACGAATCCTCCTTGCCGGCGTAATTGCCCAGCCCTGCAACGACTTTTGCCTCGGCCGGGCTGTGCAGGACCGGCGCGTCGTTCTGGTCGTACAGGGCGTAGTTGCCGCCGCGCATGGAAGACAGGTCGATCGCCGCATCGATGTCGCTGACTTCAAGACCGATCCAGCCGGCGCGGGGTGTGGCGGGATCCACGGGTGTGTACAGGTACAGCGCGCTGGCAACGTCCATGGGCGGTTTTAGCCAGACGATGGGGCTGTAGCCGCCTTGCGAGACGCTGGGATCCGCCACGGCCAGCGAGCGTGCGATCCAGGATTGCTTGGCGGCGTCGATGGCGGGCGCCTGCGAGGGACGCGGCGCGATGTAGGCAGTCTGGCCATTGCGGGCCGAACTGAAGAGCAACTGGGTACGCGCGAGGGCAATGTCGTTGAGGTCGCGCGGCGTGAGGATCAGGGCCCAGTCGTAGGCGTTTTGCTCTTCGTGCAGGGGGAAGACCTCGATCTGGCGGGTGTTGCCGAAGTAGGGGGGCGTTTCGGAAGCCGCGGCGGCATCGGCATTGCGGACCGAGGAAGAGGCCAGCGAACGGACCAGCGACTCGCGCTGGTCGAAGAAGATCTGCGCGTTGTACGCGGCGGCGTTCATTTGCCGGCGGTACGCGGAAACGGTGTCGGTGAACGACCAGTACACATAAAAACCGGCCGCCGCCGCGATGCAGGCAAGCAGCGCGGCGGCGAACAGATGCAAAAGCAGCGTCGGAGCGCGGGGGACTGGCTGGACGTCGCGCGCGAGAGTGATGGGTTCCTGAACGGGCATGCGCCCATCGTAGGTAGAGCCCCGGGCAGTGGATATAAGAATATTCTGAAATTTCGCTGACAGCCCGGCGGGCGCCCAGGCCCGTAAATACAGGCTTATCCGGGCGTTTTCGCAAATCAAATTTTTATTATTGGAGTGCGGGATAGCCGTTCCTATACTGCGTAGCCATCGCTAGACCATGGCCACTTTCCGGCCATAGATTCGCCCCGCCGCGCCCGCTGTATCCGGGTTCTTCACGGTATCCGGTTTCTTCACGACTGGCGAGTCCACAACACAACTCATATGAACGCTATCAATTTGGTCGAATCCGCCTCGCTCTTGAGCGAGCCGCTAAAAATTCAACCAGTGCTGGACGCCAAAGGAGTCGTGCGCGAAATGGCGCTGGTAGGCGGGTGGACGAACCGAACCCCGCACTTCATCACCAACGAAGCCTCGGCGGACGCCTTGCGCCGGGCAGGGCGCGTCTTTCGGGCGGCGGGCTGCATGGCGCCGCTCACGATGGACCATCCCCTCAACGTCAACTCCGATATCCGCCTACCCGAACAGTTGTGCCAGGATCTGCGCATTGGCGCCGTGGAAGGCGATCTGCTGCGCGAGACCACCCCTGAAGATCGCAGCCTGCCCATCTATCCCTGCGCCAAGGTCACCTACAACGTGCCCCTCAGCGACCGCCTCGCGGAGGGCTCCAGTCTTTTCCATCTCTATAACGAACTGCGGCCCGCGCTGCGCGTGCGGCTGCTGCCCTGTTCGCAGGCCGGCGAATCCATGCCGTTCGGCACGCTGCGCGCCACGGGCATCCGGGTCGGCATCCCCGAGGGCATCAACAGGCAGCGCGGCTTGCAGGAGCGGTTTTTCAGCCTGCTGGGCCAGGCGTCGCGCCAGGGCCTCAGAGTGCTGGCCTGCGACATCCGCGGAATCGAAGACTTCAACTGGCTGCGCGCGCAGCCTGACGTGCTGTTCCAGGGAGAGGTCCTGTCGATCGCCCTGAGCCTGGAATACGTGCAGGAATGGCTGACCGCCGCGGGTTCGGGCTGGCGTGCATTCCAGTTGGGGGCCTAGGACTAGTGCGGCGCGTTACTGCGCTTTGACGGCGCGACGCGGATGCGGGCTCGCCGCTTGGGCCCCATCCAGGTCGCATTCGGGCCGCACCCGGGCCGTTGGACGGATCCGATAAAATCCGCCCATGCTTCCTACTCAAGTCATTCTGGCGCTGCTGGTGCTGCAGTGCGCGCTTCTTATTCCCTTGGTGGCCGTGGGCATCCAGCTTGCACGCTGGGTGCACTGGCGCTTTCTTGCCGATCCCCAGGCGCGGGGAGAGCGCCCGCACTTTACCGGCCCCGTCCTGGCCCTGATTTTCAGCACGCTGGCGGCCACCGATTTTCTGGGGTTCGAGCCTTTTGTCACGTTATCCCGCCTGAATCCCATACCGGAGAGCGCGCGCGCTTACTTTACGGTGGCCATGCTGGCGCTCGGGGTCTGGTGCTGGGCGTATGCCGGTGCGATCCGGGGCCGGCTTCGCGCGATGCTGGGCGCCGCGTAAGGGGCGCCGGCGGGCGACGCGGGACGTCGCCGCTGCCGCGACGCAAAGCGTGACCTTCCCATTCAGGTTCACGCGGATTTCGGATACATTCGACTGATCGCGTTGGCTTGCAGGGCGGGCGCCGCCGGTCCGCATCCATCGCAACGAGGGCGGCAGCCCTGCCAGGAGCATCGGGTGATACCACGCCAGTCAGTCGACATAGCCCGGGTCCTGCTTGTCATCGTGATGCTTTTGGCGCTGATGATCGGCAGTCTGTACATCCTCCGGCCGTTCCTGCCCGGGCTGATCTGGGCGACGACCATCGTCGTGGCCACCTGGCCGGTCCTGCTGGGCATCCAGCGGCGATGCGGCGGGCGGCGGTGGATCGCCACCGTGGCAATGCTCCTCATCCTGCTGTTCGTGATCGTGCTGCCGCTGTACCAGGCGATCTCCACCCTGGCGCAGCACGGCGGCACTATCGTGGCCGCGGTCAAGAGCCTGCCTGACTATGCCTTGCTTGCGCCGCCTGCGTGGATAGGCGGCCTTCCGCTGGTGGGGCCGAGAATCGCCCAGGAGTGGCAGACGCTGTCGGACGCGGGCGCCGGTGGCCTGCTGGCTCGGATCGAACCGTACCTGACCACGGCCGCCACCTGGCTGCTGGGCCATGCCGCCATCGTCGGGGTGTTCGTGATGCACATGCTGATCACCGTGATCATTGCGGGCATCCTGTACACCAAGGGCGACATGGCTGCGGAATTTGTCCGGCGGTTTGCGAATCGGCTCGCCGGGCAACGCGGCGTGGCGGCGATCATGCTGGCCGCGTCGGCGATCCGCGCCGTGGCGCTGGGGATCGTGGTCACGGCGGTGGTGCAGTCGGCGCTGGGCGGTATCGGACTGTGGATGGCCGGCGTGCCAGCCGCCGGCATTCTCACCGCCCTGATGCTGATGCTTTGCCTGGCCCAGCTCGGGCCGATCCTGCCGCTGCTTGGCGGCGTGGCCTGGTTGTTCCAACACGACATGAAGCTGGCGGCGGCAGTCCTGCTGGTGTGGGCGATCGTGGTTGGCATGCTGGACAACCTGCTGCGGCCGCTACTCATCAAGCGCGGCGTGAACCTGTCGATGCTGCTCATCCTGTCCGGCGTCCTGGGAGGCATGATCGCGTTCGGCATCGTCGGGCTGTTCATCGGACCGGTGATCCTGGCGGTGACCTCGACGCTGTTGAACGCGTGGGTGGACGAGGTGCCGCCGCCCGCACGGGTCGATCCGGACGCGCTGGCCCTGCAGCGAGAGCCGCCGCCTGGAACGCACCGGAAAAGGGCGTAACATCCGTTCCAAGGCGCGGGCCATGTGGCCCGCTTTTCGCAATACCCGGCACCACCCATGACGATGCATTTCTTCGCGCCGCCCGCGAGCGCGCCCGATCTTTCCCTTTTTCTCCCCAAGTCCTTGCGCCGCGAGGTGGCCGGATGAGCACTCCTGTGCGGCCCACCAAACCTGGCACGCTGACCGTTGCGCGTCGCCCCGCCAAGCGCAGCGCAGACAGCGGCAGCGCAGACACCGGTCGCGCCCGGGCGCCCCGCGCCGCGGCGCCTGGACGCGGCCCTCGTCCGTCTGAATCGCCCAAAGCGTCCAAGTCGCCCAAATCGCCGAGACCGCCCACCCCGTCCAGACCGCCGAAACCCTCGCAAGGCCGAGAGGCTGGCGGACCGGTGCGCCCGGCCAGACCCCGCGCAGCGGACGATACCGTGCGTCTGGCCAAGCGGCTTGCGGCCGAGCAGTCGTGTTCGCGCGGCGATGCCGAGCGCTACATCGAAGGCGGCTGGGTTGCGGTGGACGGCAAGGTGCAGGAGGAACCGGGAATGCGGGTGGGCCCATCCCAGACCGTCGCGCTCCTGCCCGGGGCACGGCTCGAAGAGGGGCGCCCCGTGACGATATTGATCCACAAGCCGGCCGGCATGTACGCCGACGACCAGCCTGGCTCGGCGCGCGATCTCATCCTGCCCGAGAACCTGATGCCGGGCGACCGGTCCGGACAGCGATTCCTCAAGCGCATATTCAACGGCCTGAAACTGGTGACCCCCCTGGAGCGCGCGGCAAGCGGGCTGGTGGTCTACACGCAGGAGTACCCGGTGGCCCGCAAGCTCGTGGAGGAGGGCCGCCACGTGGAGCAGGAGTATGTCGCGCAGGTCGAAGGGCAGTTGAGCGATGCGGATCTTGCGCGGATGCAGCGAGGCATGGCGTACGAAGGAATGCCCGCCACGCCCCTGAAGGTGAGCTGGCAAAGCGAGGGTCACCTGCGGTTTGCCTTGAAGACGCCGGCGCCCGGCTTCATCGAAGCCCTGTGCGCGGCGGCAGGCTTGCGCCTGCTGGCGCTGCGGCGCCTGCGGATCGGCCGTCTGCCGATGGCCGGTCTTGCCGTGGGCCAATGGCGGTATCGGCTTGAGTACGAGCGATTCTGATGTCCGGGCCGTCCAGATCCCCGATTGCTGACGCCCAGTCCTGGCGGGCGACGGACGGCATGGCGAGTGGCAAGCTCGGCTATCCCGACGCTGGCCGGCGCCGGCTGTTGCTGAACGCGGGCGCGTTGTGCCTGTCGGGCCTGGCCCTGGGCGGATGCGCAGGGGGCCGGCAAGTTTCGCCCCGGGGCGCGCCGTCCGGCCAACCGGCGCCGCCGCCCTCGAATGCCAAGGCGGCGGCCGCACCCGTGCCGGCGCTCAAGCCTGGCGCGAAGGTTGCCATCGTGGCGCCTGCGTCCGCCGCCCCAAATGCGAGCGATCTTGCGGCGCAATGGCTGGAGGATCGCGGCTTTCTGCCGCAGGTCATGCCGGCATCGCGCACACGGCTCGAGGCGCCGTACGAGTACCTGGCGGGCACGGACGCCGAACGGCTGGACGACCTGCACGCCGCATTTGCCGCCCCGGACGTCGGCGCGGTCTGGTGCCTGCAGGGCGGCTTTGGGTCGTGGCGGCTGCTGGACAAGCTCGATTACGGCCTGCTGCGCCAGCATCCCAAACCCTTCATCGGCTATAGCGACATCACTGCGCTGCACCTGGCCATGCAGCGGCATGCGGGCTTTGTGACGTTCCATGGGCCGATGCTGGCGCAGGATCTGCTGGCGGGCAAGCGCGAGCCCACCGAGTCGCATCTGTTGGCGATGATCGGCGGCCAAATCGGGGAGGGCGCCTGGATTCAGGCGCCGCCCGACAGCTGGCCGGTGGAGGTGGTCGCGGGCACGGCCAGCGGCCGTCTGGTCGGCGGCAACCTGGCGCTCATCGCCGCGCTGACGGGTTCCAGGCACGAGATCGACACTCGTGACGCCATTCTGTTTTTCGAAGACGTCAACGAGGCATTGCCAAGGGTGGACCGGATGCTCAGTCAGTTGGCGGCTGCGGGCAAGTTCGACGGCGTCAAAGGGGTGGTGGTGGGCACGTTCACCCGCATTCTGGGCACGAACATGGACGACGCGCAGGCGCAGAGCCTGCTGTACCCGCTATTGCTGGAGCAGTTTGGCGCCCGGGAAATCCCGGTCCTGGCCGGCTGGCCCAGCGGGCATGGCGAGCCCAATCTGACGCTGCCGCTGGGTGCGCGCGTGACGCTGGACACCCGGCGCGCCGCATTGCGGTTGGATCAGGCGGTGACCACGTCACGCGTCGGCTAAGAGATTCGAGGCGGATTCGACGCGGATTCGATGCGGATTTGATACGGATGTCATGTGGATTTAATGCGCTATTAATGGTGCATAAAATTGATTTGTGATCGATAAACAGATCGATGAATGAATAGTTTCTTGGGCTTCCAGCGTCCCTACCAAATGACTCATTAATGGTGCATTAAACGGCTTTACGCGCTATTATCGATTCATGAAAAAGAAGATCGAACCCAGCTTCGAAGCGGCCGAGGCCCTGGCCCGTCTGGGCGCCAACGTCCGCACGGCGCGCCTGCGCCGTAACGAGACCGAGGCCACGCTGGCCAGCCGCATGGGTGTCTCGCGCGCCACCATCAACCGCCTGGAGCGCGGCGACGGCGGCGTTTCGCTTGCGCTTGCCATCGAGGCGCTGTTGCTCTACGGCTTTGGCGATCAGGTGTTCGCCTTGGGCGACCCGGACGCGGACGGGGTGGGCAAACGCCTGGATGCGCTGCGCCGGCCCAGCCGCGGCAGCCGCAAAGCGCCGCATTCGCACCGCACCGACCCTGCCAGCCTGTAACCCTGCGTCCCACATCGTGGTTGCCAAAAAACACAAAACCGTCGAAAGCGAACTGTTCGTCTACGTGGACATACGGGGCGAAGCGGTGCTGGCGGGCATCCTGACCCTGGACGACACCGACGAGAATCACTTTTTCGCCGAGTTCACCTACGTGCAGTCGTATGTGAACGACCCGCGCGCGTTTTCGCTGGACCCGCTCAACCTGCCGCTCTCGGACGCCATCACCACGTTCCGCACCGAAAGCCGCTATCAAACCCTGGGCGCCATCTTTGACGCCGCGCCGGATGCCTGGGGCCGCAACGTGATGCGCATCGACAACGCCGGCGCCCGCGTGACCGAAAACGAGGTGCTGCTCAAGGGACGGGGCATGGGCGTGGGCGCGCTTTTTTTCAGCGCCCGGCAACTGACGCCCAACATGCGCAAGACGTACCGGTTGCCCGAAGTCAGCCAGCTCGAGTCGCTGGCGGACCTGCTTGCCGACATCGACCAGGGCATCAAGCCCAAGGGGCTGTACCGGGACATCCTGGGAAGCTCGTGGGACATCGGAGGCGCGCGCCCCAAGACGATCGTGCGGGACGCGGAAGGCGAGATGTGGATCGCGAAGTTCCCGCGCAAGGGCGATTCCTATGACCGGCAGCGCGTGGAGTTCGCCAATCTGCAGATGGCCAAGGCCATCGGCCTGTCGGTCCCAGAGATCCGCCTGGCGCAGACACATCTGGGCGCCGTGCTGCTGACGCACCGGTTCGACCGGCAATTGTTGCCCGCCGAGCATGGCGCGGACCCCATCATCGCGCGGCGGCACTTTTTGAGCGGCGCGTCGCTGATCAGCCCCTCCGTGCAGATCGGCAAACGCGAGCTGGACGGTCCGCGCGGCAAGGCCACGTATTCCTATGCGCGCCTGGCGGACGTCGCGCGCCGGATTTCATCCCATCCCGTCCAGGACCTGCTGGAGCTATATGCGCGCATGATCCTGAACGTCGCGGTGCACAACACGGACGATCATCTGAAGAACGTGGGCTTCCTGAAGGACGAAGCGGCGCAGACCTACCGGCTGGCGCCGCTGTTCGACGTGGTCACGCAGGAGGGCTCGGCCAAGCACTATCTGCACATCGGCGCGGCGGGCCGCGAAAGCACGTTCGCCAATTGCCTGACCGAGTACCGGCGCTTCGGGCTGCGGTCGGAAGCGGCGGCGCAGTCCATCATCGACCGCGTGCGGGACGTCGTGCGCGACCGGCGGCGCTATTACGAAGCGGCGGGCATGTCCGACGACGAGATCGCCCACGTGGAGGCGTCATTGATGGCGTGGCGCCAGCCCGGCGGGTAGGGGCGTTCAGGCCTGGTGCGCCGCCAGGGGGTCGAAGGCCTGCCCGCGCGCCGACATGCGCCGGTGGAAATCCTGGCTCAGCGCGGCCAGCGTCACCTTGCCAAAACGGTCCAGCAGCAGCGCCTGGGCTTGCACGAAGGCGTCGTCCAGCGAGGCGTTGACCGCTTCTTCCACCAGGCATCCCGGCGATTCGCTGCGGTTGCCCATGGCGAAGATCTCCGGCGCACCGAGCGCGTCGTAGATGTCGCGCAGCGTCACCGCGTTGAAATCGCAGGAAATCGACCACCCGCCGCCGTGGCCCTTTTCGGAACGGACCAGGCCTTGTTCGCGCAGACCGGCCATGATGCGGCGGATGACGACGGGATTGGTCTGCATGACGCGGCCCAGGTCGTCCGACGTCATGGGGCCAGCGTGTTCGGCCATGTGCAGCAGGACGTGCAGGACCCCGGATAGCTTGCTGTCTCTTCTCATGCAACAGATGCTATTGCATGAGGACGCGGCGGGTCAACGGCGCACAGTTGGTGCGGCCCGCGCCGACGCGGGCCGCGAGGCGGTTACATGCGCTTGGCCTGCCATTGCCCCTTGCCCGCCGCGTTGCCAGTCATGTTGCGGCCATTGACCACCCCTGCATAGCGCACGCCGTCCGCCGTGAACGTGATGGACGTCCCATCGAGCCGCGCGTCGGAAATCGGCGTGGCGCCCAGCTTGCCGGACAGCATCTGGTAGCGCTGTTCCAGCTGCAAGGTCTGGCCGTCCAGGTCCCATTTGCCCTGGACCTTGGCGGGCACGATCCAGAGCAGGGCCGTGCAGTAGGTCTGGCAATTCTGGGTCAAGGTCTCCGAGGCGTCCGGCTCCCAGTCGCCCATGCGGAAGGTGTTCGACACGATCCGCGTGCCGGGCCGCAGATCCAGGATCTTCGGCCGCAGCTTTTCGTTAATGGTCGACAGCAGGAACATCGTGATCACGTCAGCCTGGGACAGGTCGGTGGTGAAGAGATCCGCGGCGACGAAGGTGGCGCGGTCGGCCACCCCCGCGCGCTTGGCGTTCTCGCGGGACAGCTCGACCATGTCGGGGTTGTATTCGATGCCTTGCGCGGTCAGCCCGCGCTGGGCCGCGGTGATGACGGTGCGGCCGTCGCCGGAACCCAGGTCCATCAGCCGGTCCTTGGGCGTCACCTTGGCCATGTCGAGCATCTTGTCGACGAGAGCCTGGGGCGTCGGCACCCAGATGACGTCCTTGCCCTGCTGGCCCACGTCGGGCACATAGGCCTTCTGTTCAGCCGCCTTGGCGGGCGGGGCGGCGGTGGTCTGGGCCATGGCCGCAGCCGCGCCCAGCAGCGTGAACGCCAATGCCGAAGCCAGCATCGCGGCTTGTAGGCGGGAGGCGGGTACCCGCGTTGCGGCTTTCGGTAGCAGGGGAGAGCGTTGCATGGTGAGGGTTCCTTGGACGGGGGAGGACGGGGAAATGAACCGTGTCAGCTGGCGGCCGAGGCGGGCTTGAGCAGGCGCATCAAAGGCACGCCGGCGGCCAGGACGACCAGGCCGATCAGGGCGCCCGCGCCGGCGTACATGGCGCTGGAGACCACCAATCCGGCGCAGGTCAGCGCCAGCAGCAGCGGCGGCAACGGAAAGAGCGGCACCCGGAACGGCCGCGGGCGGTCGGGGTCCATGCGGCGCAGGCGCCACACGGATGCCGCCACCAGCAGCATGAAGATCCAGAACACCGGCGCGGTGTACGCCACCATGGTTTGCACGCTGTTTTCGCTGAATGCGCCCAGGGCCACCAGCGCCAGCGTGATCAGCCCCTGGATCAGCAGCGCGCTGACCGGGGCCTCGTTGCGCGCGTTCCATCCGGCCAGCGCATGCAGCCGCGGGAGGTCGCGGCCCAGTGCGTAGTACACCCGCGCGCCCGTGATGATCGTGCCATTGATCGTGCTCAGCGCCGAGGCGCAGATGGTCAGGCTGAGCAACGCCGCCGCGTAGGGGCCGGCGGCCAGTTGCATGACTTCGGCCCCCAGCGCGGGCGTGTCGCGCAGTTTCTGCAGGCCGAATATTTCGAGCAGCGCGATGTTGGTCAGCACGTATGCGCCGGTCACCACGGCGGTGCCGATCAGCAGCACCCGGCTCATGTTGCGGGCGGGGTCGCGCAACTCGCCGCTGAGGTAGGCGGCCTCGTTCCAGCCGCCGTACGTCAGCAGCACGAAAACCATGCCCATCCCCAGCAGGCCGGCCGCATTGCCCGACAGGGGGGCGGCCGGCGCCGCCGCATCGACGGACCCGCCACCCGAGGCGGTGAGGCTGGCAAGCAGCACCGCGGCCAGGGCGATGAGGGTCAGCACGGTAAAGAACCATTGCAGGCGCTTGGAATACCGCGTGCCGACCATGTTCAGGCCGGTCAGCAGGACGACGGAGATTGCCGCATGCACGGCGGGTCCCTGCGACCCCAGCGGCAGCAGCCGTTGCGCATAATCGCCGTAAATGAAGGCCACCACCGCGATGGCGCCGGTCTGGATGACGGAACAGCGGGCCCACGCAAACATCAGGCCCACGCGCGCGCCCCATGCCCGGGTGAGGTACAGGTATTCGCCGCCCGCGCCGGGGTACGCCGAGCCCAGTTCCGCATAGCACAGCGCGCCCACCAGCATGACCAGTCCGCCGGCGCACCAGAGGCCGATGTAAATGGCCTCGGATGCGGCGTGCTGCGCCACCAGCGGAGGAAATCCGAAGATGCCGATGCCGACGACCACGCCGACCAGCACCACCGTCGCGTCCATGACCGACAGGCCGGCGCGCGCGCGTTCGTTCAGGGTGTCGGGAACGCTGCTCATGAGCGTGCGCGCCGGAGAATCGGGGCGGCGCGCACGGAAAGGCCGTCTGAAGGGGAATGGTCGGGCGGTCGCGCGGTCGGGGTCGAGGGCGGATTCGCGAGGGGACGCGGACGGAGCAGTGACATGCAATTCTCCTGGAGGGGGCGCGCGACGAAGGATTCGAGGCAACTATCGGCATATGCTGACAATTGTCTGAACATAAAGCGACCGTAACCCAAAGACGAAAGTTCCGCAGGGTTTTCCTGGGGGAGCCTGCGCGCCGCATCGCCGCCGGTGCCCGAAAGCGGCGGTTTCCTGCACCTTGTCTGGCCGCGCCACACTGCTATGCTCTTTTGACCGACGATCGCGTCCGCGCGAGGCCGGGACAGGACAGCAGGCGACCGCAACTTCAGGAGGCACGACATGAAGCTTTCCCCACGCGCGTCCATTGCAGCACTGGCGCTATGCGCATCGGCCGGGGCCGTCCCCTCGGCGATGGCGCACCACGGCTGGAATTGGGCCGAATCCGAACAGATGACCCTGGAGGGCACGGTCGAGCAGGTACAGATCGCGCCGCCGCACCCCACGCTGAAGGTCCGGGCCAAGGACGGGCTCTGGACCGTCGAACTCGGCAACCCCTCGCAGACCAAAGAGGCCGGATTCGTCCAGGGATCGGCCAAGCCGGGCGACGCCATTACCGCCGTGGGCAACCGCGGCCAGGACGCCGCCAACAAGCGCATGAAGGCCGTGCAGGTGACGGTGGGCGGCAAGACCTACGACATCTATCCCAGCCGCATCAAAAAGCCCTGAGCGCGCGCGCCGGTTCCGATGCCAGAACTGCTGCGGCTCGCGCTCGAACAGCTTGAATCCGTGCCGCCGTCGCTGTGGCTGCGCCGGTCGGGCACCTTGTATCTGCTGGTCAATGCCGCCCATATCGGCGCCATCGGCCTGCTGATCGGCTCCATCGTGCCGCTGGACCTGCGATTGCTCGGGATCCTCAAGCCCGGACCGCTGGCCGTCCTGGCGCCCGTGCTGGCGCGCACCGCGGCCACGGGCCTGGCGCTGGCCGTGCTGACGGGCGCCATGCTGTTTTCGGTGCGGCCCTTCGATTACCTGCAGAATCCGGCGTTCGGGGTGAAGATGGGCCTGCTGGCGGCGGGCGCGGCCAACGCCTGGCTGGTGCGGCGGGGCGGGGCGTGGGCCGGCGTGGCGGCCGGGCGCCAGCCATCGGGTGCGCTGCGTGTGCAGGCGGCGGCCTCGCTGGCGCTGTGGCTCGGGTGCCTGGTGGCGGGGCGTTGGATCGGATTCCTGTAGCGGCCAGCCTACCCCTTGGCCGGGCGCTGGCGGCAGGGACGCGCCGGCCACGCACGCCGTTCAGCAGTGGGCTGCGCCCTGCGCATTCACGTACAGCGCGAACAGGCATTGCCCCGTGACCATGAAGAGGCGATTGCGCCGCGGCCCGCCAAAGCACAGGTTGGCGCAACGGTCGGGCAGGGCGATCCGGCCGATCGCCGTGCCGTCCGGCGCATACACCATCACCCCGCTCAGGGCCGGTCCCGGTCCCCAGCCCGCCCAGACATTGCCCGCCGTGTCGCAGCGTATGCCGTCCGGAATGCTGTCGCCATGCGCCTGGACAAAGACGCGTCCGTCGTCCAGCGCGCCATCGTCCCGCACCCCATAAACGAGGATCCGGTTCGGCGCGGAGCCGTTGTCGACGACGTATAGCAGGCTTTCGTCCGGCGAAAAGCAAAGTCCGTTGGGATTCCGGATGTCCCGGATCACGGCCTGCAGCCGCCCCGAGACCGGGTCCAGCCGATAGACGTGCGTGGGCAGCTCGGGTTGCGCCTGGTAGCCCTCATAGTTGTTGAGAATGCCGAACAGCGGGTCCGAGAACCAGATCGACCCGTCGCGGCGCACGATGACGTCATTGGGGGCATTGAGCCGTTTGCCCTCGAAACGGTCCGCCAGCACCGTCAACGTGCCGTCGTACTCGGTGCGCACCACGCGGCGTTCGCCATGTTCGCAACTGATGAGCCGGCCCTGGCGGTCGCGCGTGTTGCCGTTGGCGTAGCCGGACGGTTTACGGTACACGGACACCGCGCCGGTTTCGTCGTCCCACCGCATGATGCGGTTGTTGGGGATGTCGCTCCAGAGCAGGCACCTGGCGTCCCCGAACCAGACCGGGCCTTCGCCATAGCGGATTCCCGTCGCCAGGCGTTCGACGGCGGCGTTGCCGATCCGGATATCCTGGAATCGGGGATCCAGCACCGTGATGGCCGGATCGGGGTAGCTTTCGCTGGGTTCCCACATAGGACCTCCTGTGACGGCAGCCTGCCTGCCCGGGTATCGCCGTTTGGTTCTGCGCCCTGGAACCATAGCGCCGCGCTGCGCCGCCGCGCAAATCCGGTGCAGGCGCACTAGCGCGACTGCGCTTTGCCCGGCGGCCGCGTTCATGCTTATATTTTTGGAGCCCTACGCGGGGGCGGCATCCAAGGAGAGCACCATGGCGCTGAGCGACGTGCGGGGCAATCCCGTTTCGACGGATGAACAGGCGTCCATGGACGCCTACGAACGGGCGCAGACCCTGTTTCACGGCTACTACGGCGACCCCTTGGACATCATCGACCAGGCCTTGGCCGACGACCCCGTGTTCGTCATGGGCCACCTGTTGCGGGCCGGGATGATGATCACGGCCAGCGACAAGTGCGTCGAGCCGCTGCTGCGCGAAAGCGTGGAGGCGGCGGAAGGCCTGTACGACATCGCCAATGAGCGCGAACGGCGCCACACGGCGGCCGCGCGGGCATGGCTGGATGGCGAGTTCTCCCATTCCCTGCGGCGCTACGCCGACATTCTGATCGACTATCCCCACGACACGTTGGCGCTGCAGGTCGGCCATATCGGCGACTTCCTGCTGGGCCGTTCCACCATGCTGCGCGACCGTGTGGCCGGCATCCTGCCCGCCTGGAACCAGGGCATGCCGGATTTCGGCTATGTGTTGGGCATGTATGCCTTCGGGCTGGAAGAGACCAACCTGTATGACAAGGCCGAAGCCCAGGGACGCCGCGCGCTGGACCTGAATCCCCGCGATCCGTGGGCCGTGCATGCCGTGGCCCACGTCCTGGAGATGCAGGGCAGGGTGGACGAGGGCATCGCCTGGTTGAACGGCCGCCGCGATGACTGGTCCACCGACAACATGCTGTCGATCCACAACTGGTGGCATCTGGCGCTGTTTCATCTGGACCGGGACGAGACCGACGAGGTGCTGGCGCTTTACGACAAGCGCCTGCGCGAATCGTCCACCGGGCAGGTGCTGGACCTGATCGACGCCTCCGCGATGCTGTGGCGGCTGTTGCTGCGCGGGGTCGACGTCGGCCCGCGCTGGCGCCAGTTGGCCGACGTGTGGCAGGCGCGCGCCGGAACGGGGTATTACGCCTTCAACGATGTGCACGCCCTGATGGCCTACCTGGGTTCGGGCGACGGGGCCGCGGCGCAGCAATTGATCGAGGCCATGGAAGCCGCCGCGCAGGAAGCGGGCACCAACTCCATGATGACGCGCGACGTGGGACTGCCGGTGGCGCATGCGCTGGTGGCCTTCGTGCGCGAAGACTACGCGCTGACCGTGGACCTGCTGCGGGACGTGCGCCTCATTGCGCATCGTTTCGGCGGCAGCCACGCCCAGCGCGACGTGCTGGCGCTGACGCTGGTCGAGGCGGCCCTGCGTGAAGGCGCGCGCTCGCTGGCGAAGGCGTTGACCGCCGAGCGCATGGCGTTCAAACCCAACAGTGCTGGCAACCGCAAGCTTGCCTCGCGGGCTGCGGCGCTGTAGCCGTATCGCGGCGTGGCCCGCGAGGCCGCCGCGCTACGCGCCGCGCATGATCGAAACGCGCAGGCCAGGACCGAAATCGTCCGCGGCTTCACGCATGGAGAACCTGACGAGCATCCCGTGATTGCGCGCAATCCGCCGGGCGATCGACACGCCCAGGCCGCTGCCCGATTCCTCATTGCCCGCCGCGCGCAGGAACCGGTCTCCCAGTCTGGGCAGGATTTCGGGCGCGATGCCCTGGCCTTCATCGTCCACGGTGATCTGCGCGGCTGAAAATTTCAGCCGCACCTGCGAATGGCGAGGGCCGTAGCGGATCGCGTTGTCCAGGATGTTCTTGAGCATGATCGTCAGCGCCGTCTCGTCGCCGGCCATCGGCAGCGGCAACACGCCGGCCTCGGGCCATTCGATGGCAATGTCGATGTCGCGCCGGTCCGCGATCCAGAGGCAATCGCCCACCGCCTGCTCGGCCACGGCCCGCCAATCGACCGAGCGGTCAAAGCCGCTGTGGTTCGTGGAATCCAGCCGGGCCATCGTCAACAGTTGCGAAACGAGCCGATCCAGCCTTTCCATGCCGCGCGTCACGCTGGTGCGCGCAAGCTGCGCCTGGGCGGGATCGCCGGTGCGCTGGACCACGTCCCATTGCGCCCGCAAGGCGGCCAGCGGCGTGCGCAATTCGTGCGCGGCGTCCGCGGTGAGGCGGCGCTCCTGCTCGATCAGGGCGGCGACACGGGCCAGCAGGCCGTTCATCGCCTTGACCAACCCCCGCAGCTCGCCGGGCACGTCGGCAATCTCCAGTTGCGAGGCGTCGTCCGGGCTGCGGCGTTCCAGCTGATGCGAAAGGTCGTGGACCGGCTTGATCGCCCGCCGGACGGCGATGATCAGCAGGACGATCAGCACGGGCAGGCCAATCAGCCACGGCACGATCTGGCTCGCAATATAGGCCACGACGAGATCGTTGCGTTCGCCCACGCGCTGGCCGACGGCAACGCGCGTCTGGCCGGAAGGATCGTCCAGATACACCAGGCGCCAGGGCACGCCATTGACGATGCTGTCGACGAAACCTTCCCGCTCTGCCGCGCGAGGAAACTGCAGCGCCTCTGGGTCCAGCACCAGGGGTGCGCCTTCGTTGCGCCAGATCGCCACGGACAGGTCGCCCAGGCCCGCGTCGCCGTAATCGCCTGAGGCGGGCGAGCGCGCTGGCACCGGCGCCGGCACCGAGGTGGCCGACGCCGGGATCAGTGCCGCCACGGCGATCGTCTGCTGCGCCAGCCGCAGCATGTCGGTGTCGTAGAGTTCGTTGATCTCATGGGAGGCCCGCCAGTAGGTCCCGGCAATGGCAATCAGCCAAGCCAGGGGCGCTGCGAGCAGCACCGCGAAAATCAGCCTGCGTTGCAGCGTCATGGCTCGGCGTCCACCTGTCCCAGGGCATATCCCGATCCGCGCACCGTGCGCACGATCTTGGGATGGATTTTCTTGCGTAGATGGTGCACAAACACCTCCAGCGCGTTGCTCTCCAGATCGGCGTCCCAATCGTAGAGTTTGTCGCGGATGAAGTCGCGCGTGAGCACGCGGTTCGGATGCGTGAGAAACAGCTCCAGCAGCAGGGCCTCCCGCGTCGTGAGGTCCACCTTGTGCCCCTTCCAGCGCACCTCGTGCAGGGCAGGCTGGTATTCCAAATCGCCGTGACGCCACACCGGTTCGGGCTTGCCCGCCACCCGCCGGGTCACCGCCCGCAGACGGGCCGCCAATTCATCGAGCGTGATGGGCTTGATCAGGTAGTCATCCGCGCCGGCATCCAGCCCCGCGATGCGGCTGTCCACGGACTCGCGCGCCGTCAGGATGACGACTGGAAGGTGGCGGCCGGCGTTACGCCAGCGCGTCAACAAGGCGACGCCGTCCTCGCCGGGCAGTCCCAGGTCCAGCACGACCGCATCGTAGTGCACCACGTTCATGGCCTGGTCGCCATCGCGACCGTTGGCAAACCAGTCGACGGCATAGCCGAGCAGGCGCAGGCCGGACTTCAGGCCATCGCCGATCAGGGGGTCGTCTTCGATGATGAGAATACGCATGTGAAGCTTTGCGACACGTTTGAGGCAGGTTCGACGCAGATTAGCACCGCCGGACCGTTAATTTCTCATTAAGGTTCCTTGCCTAAGCTGCGCCCCATCATGAACCAACCCGAGCAGATGGACGCCAGCATGCCGTTGACAAAGTGTTCGCTCCCCCCAACACGACTGGCGAGTCCATTGCGGATGCCGTCCCCCGTGTCGACCCTGCATATCCACGCGCCCGGCGACCCCTTGCGCGCAGAGGTGGAATCCTACATCCGCCAGCGCTACCAGGAACGGTTTGGCGCCAGGCTGAACGAATGGCTGCCCACGCTGGTCAGCGTGCAGACCAATGGGGAAATCATTGCCGCCGCCGGCTACCGGGGCGCCGAAACGCCGCTGTTTTTGGAGCGATACCTTGCGGCGCCCATCGAGCAGTATCTGCGCGATGAGGATGCGCCGGTTGCGCGCCGCCTTATCGTCGAGGCGGGCCAGTTCGCCGCGGTGCGGCCGGGAGCGGGCAGGCTGCTTGTCCCGCTGCTGGCGCGCCACCTGCACCAGCAAGGGTATAGCTGGGCCGTCAGCACCTTGACCCGAGAGCTGCACCATCTTTTCGCCCGGATGGGCTTGGCCCATCAACCCATCTCGGCGGCCACGGCGCATCACCTGGACGAGAAAACGCGCAGCGACTGGGGCAGCTACTATGCGCACGCGCCCCAGGTCTTTGCCGGCCGCCTGCACACCATCGTCGAACGGTTCCAGGAGATCGAGGCATGAACGCGCAGGAATTTCTGTCTCTCGTGCGCGAACCCGGCAGGGCGGACCGCCTGGCGGTGCAGGATGCATCGCAATCCTTGAGCTACGCGGACCTGGCGCGCCAGGTGGATGCGTGCGCCGAACGCATCGCGGCGCGTCCGGCGCGCCCGGCCCGTGTCCTGGCCTCGGTCATGGATAACGGCGCAGACTGGATCATTCTTGATCTTGCGTGCCTGCAACTGGGAATCGTGCACGTGCCGCTGCCCTTGTTCTTCACGCCGGCGCAATGGCTTGCCACGATCGACGCAGCGGGCGCGGACGTCGTTGCGGGACCGGACTCCCTGGCGCCCATCCTGCTCGAACGGGGTTTCGAGGCGAACAGCGGGCGGCCGGACAGCCCGTCCTTGTTCCATCGTTCGGCGACGCCGGTGGCGTTGCCGGACCGGACGGTAAAGATCACCTTCACGTCCGGCTCGACGGGCGCGCCCAAGGGCGTATGCCTGGGCGCCGAGGAAATGCTCAACGTCGCCAGCGGCCTGGCGGCGGCCACCCGCCCGCTGAACGTGCGCCGTCATCTCACCGCCTTGCCGCTGCCTGTCCTGCTGGAAAACATCGCGGGGGTCTATGCCGCCCTGATCGAAGGCGCGGCAATGATCACGCAGCCCTTGGCTCGGATCGGGCTGCAAGGGTCGTCGCGTTTCGACCCCGCCATGTTCCACGCCGCGCTGGGCGCGTCCGACGCCCAAAGCGCCATCGTCCTGCCCCAGATGCTCCGGGCATATACCGGATGGCTGCGCACAACGGGCGCTCGCGCGCCGAGCGGTCTGCGGCTGTTGGCGGTGGGCGGCGCGGCGGTGGGGCGCGAACTGTTGGCCGCCGCTCGCGGAGAGGGGCTGCCGGCCTACGAAGGGTATGGCCTGTCCGAGGCCTGTTCGGTGCAGACCCTGAACCTGCCGGGCGACGATAGCCCGGGCTCCGCAGGCCGCCCCTTGCCGCACGCGCAAGTGCGGATCGCCCCCGATGGCGAAATCCAGGTCGCCGGCAGCCCCGCGCTGGGCTACCTCGGACAGGACACGGCGCTTCCTCGCTGGTTGCCGACCGGCGACCTGGGCCGCCTGGACGACGCGGGCTTCCTGCACGTCCAGGGGCGCAAGAAGAACCTGCTGATCACCGGCTTTGGCCGCAACGTGTCGCCGGAGTGGATAGAAGTCCTGCTGACGAGCCAGGCTTGCATTGCGCAGGCCGTGGTGCTGGGCGAGGGCCAGGCCGAACTGGGCGCCGTGATCTGGCCGCAGCCCGGCATCGGCGAGGCGCAGCTGCACGCGGCCATCGAACGCACGAACGGCGCGCTGCCTGACTACGCGCGCATCGGTCCCTGGATGCTGGCGCGGGACGAGTTCACGGTGGCGAGCGGCCTGTCCACGGCGAATGGACGCCCGCGCCGCGACGCCATTTCCGCCTTGCACGCAGATCAACTTTTTCCGCGGAAAGCCGCGCAACCCATCCTGTAGAGACGACATGACCTTTTTCGAACAATTGCTGGACGGCACCCGGCAGAGCCGCGAGTCGCTGGTGACGATACCCATCATCCAGGACTGCCTGCAGGGCAAGGTCACCTTGCCCGCCTATGCCGCGTTCCTGCGCGAGGCCTACCACCATGTCAGCCACACCGTGCCGTTGATGCATGCCTGCCGGGCGCGGATTCCCGAGCGCCTGGCCTGGATGCGGGCAGAGATCGATGAATACATCGAAGAGGAAACCGGGCACGACGCCTGGATCCTGAACGACCTGCGCGCGCTGGGCGACGACCCCGATGCCGTCCGCCGCGCCGGGCCCGGTCCCCAGACGGAAGTCATGGTGGCCTACGCCTACGACACGATCTCGCGGCGCAATCCCGTCGGATTCTTCGGCATGGTGCACGTGCTGGAGGGCACCAGCGTCACGCTCGCGCTGAACGCGGCCGACCAGATCCAGCGCGCCCTGGCATTGCCTGCCTCGGCGTTCAGCTACCTGCGCTCGCACGGCACCCTGGACCAGGCGCACACGGCGCACTTCGCCGAGTTGATGAACCGGCTGGACAGCGCCGAAGACCAGTCCGCCGTCATCCACGCCGCCAACATGTTCTATCGCCTTTACGGCGCGATTTTCCGCGCCTTGCCGCGCGCCCAGCCGCAAGAGGAGGCCGCATGAGCCCCAGGGATGCTTCCGTCGTGCTGACCGGGGCCGCCGGCGGCCTGGGCAGCGCCATCGCCCAGCGGCTGTTCGAGGAGGGCGCCCGCCTGCTGTTGGTCGGCCGCACGCCCGGCCCCTTGCTGTCGCTGGCCCGGGCATTGAATGGCGGCGCGGGGGACCGGTCTCGCGTGGATGCGCTGGTCGTGGACGTGACCACCGACGAGGGCCGGCGCGCGATCATCGACGCCGCCGCGGCCCGGCGGGTCAATGTCCTGATCAACAACGCGGCCATTTCTGCGTTTGGCCCCGCGCAAGACCTGAATCCCGACGTGGCGCGCCGCATCGCCGAGACCAACATCGTGGCGCCGATGTTGTTGACCGCCGGAATGTTGCCGCTTCTGCACAGCCGCGAACGGGCGCAGATACTGAACATCGGCTCGACATTGGGCAGCCTGGGTGTCCCCGGATTCGCGGTCTACGGGGCGAGCAAGGCGGCGTTGCGCCTCTACACCGAAGCGTTGCGCCGCGAACTTGCCGACTCCGCGATCCGCGTCCAGTACTACGCGCCGCGCGCCATCGACACCAGCTTCAATACGCCGCAGGTGCAGGCGTTCAACAGCGCGACCGGTTCGGCCAGCGACTCGCCGCAAGCCGTGGCCCGCTGCGTGGCGCGCATGCTGCAAAGCGAGTCGCGCCAGCGGTATGCGGGCACGCTGGAGGCGATTGCCGCCCGCCTCAACGGCATATGCCCCGAATGGCTTGACGGCGCGTTTGCCAAGCACCGCCGGGCGCTGACGTCCTCGAAATTTCCTTCCGGAGCCTCTTCATGATCCAGAACACCCTTGCACGCCAAGGCCTTGCGGGCATGCTCGCCAGCCTGGCGATCTCATTTTCCGCCGGCGCCGCCTCGCCCGCGCCCGATCTCGACGAGGGAATCCGGGCGCTGCAGACGGACTGGGCCACGATCCAGTACGCCGTCCCCGCAGACAAGCGCGCCGCGCGCTTCGAAGCGCTATCGAAGCAGGCGCACGAACTGACTGCCCAATTCTCCGGGCGTGCGGAACCGCACATCTGGGAGGGCATCGTCCTCAGCTCCTGGGCAGGCGCCAAGGGCGGGCTTGGGGCGCTTGGTCTGGCCAAGCAGGCCAAGGCCGAATACGAAACCGCCATTGCGATCGACAGCAAGGCGCTGGGCGGATCCGCGCTGAACAGCCTGGGCGTCCTGTACTACAAGGTGCCCGGCTGGCCGGTGGGGTTCGGCGACAACAAGAAGGCCGAGGAGCTGCTGAAACAGGCCCTGGCCGTGAATCCGGACGGCATCGACGCCAATTACTTCTATGCCGACTACCTGATGTACCGGAATCGCAAGGCCGAGGCGATCCCCTATCTGGAAAAGGCCTTGAAGGCGCCGCCGCGACCGGGCCGGGAAACGGCCGATGAGGGCCGCAGGGCCGAAGCGCGGGCCCTGCTGAACCAGGCCAGGTAGGCCGTCGATGCGACGCGCCGCCGCGGGCGGTCAGCCCTGGCGGACGTAGCTGCCCGGGGCAGCCATCAGCGCGTCCGAATCGGCGTCCGGCTCGCCCAGCCTCGGATTGGCGGGGCGGGGCGCTCCCGATCGGTGGGCCAGCCATTCCACCCACGTCGGCCACCACGACCCGCCACACAAGTTCGTCGCGGCCAGCCAGTCATCGGGCCCGGCGCGCAGTCCGTTCTTCGGCCGCGGGCACAGCCGGTGCCAGCGGCCGGGATGCCCCGGTTCGCTGACCACGCCGGCATTGTGGCCGCCGCTGGTCAGGACGAAGCGGATGTCGGCATCGGTCAGGTAGTGGAGCTTGAACACGGAACGCCACGGCGCAATGTGATCATTGACCGTGCCCAGGGCGAATATGGGCGTGCGGATGTTGCGCAGGGCGATCGTGCGGCCGTCGACCTCGTAGCGGCCGGCGGCCAGTTCGTTCTCCAGGAACAGCTTGCGCAGGTACTCGGCGTGCATCCTGTAGGGCATGTGCGTCGAATCCGCGTTCCAGGCGACCAGGTCCGTGGGGTGGGCGCGCTCGCCGAGGAGATAGGTGCGCACCGCGCGGCCCGCCACGTCCTCGATGGGCCGCAGGGACTGGAAGGCGGCCGCCATCTGGTCGGCCGACAGATAGCCCTGCGCCCACATGACGCTTTCCAGGAAGTGGACCTCGCTGGCGTCGATGTACAGGCCCAGCCCGCCCGGTTCGCTGAAGTCGGTCTGCGCGGCCAGCAACGTGATCGTCGCCAGGCGGTCGTCGGTCTGGCTGGCCATGGCCGCCGCCGCGATCGACAAGAGCGTGCCGCCCAGGCAATAGCCCACCGCATGCACCCGTTGGCCGGGTACGCAGCGGTTCACCGCATCCAGCGCCGCCATGAAACCCAGCCGGCGGTAGTCTTCCAGGGACAGATCCCGGTCCCGCGCGCTGACGTTGCGCCAGGAAATACAGAAGACCGTGAAGCCTTGCGCCACCAGATACCGGATCAGGGAATTGCCGGGCGACAGATCCAGCACGTAGTACTTCATGATCCAGGCCGGCGTGATCAGGATGGGTTCGGGGCGCACCTCGTCGGTGGACGGCGCATATTGGATGAGTTCGATCAGGTGGTTGCGAAACACCACCGCGCCAGGCGTTACCGCGACATTGACGCCGACCTTGAAGTCCTCCAGCCCGTGTTCCGGCAGGCCCCAGGCCTTGCGCGCGAGATCGTCCGCAAGATGGCCCATGCCGGCCAGCAGGTTTAGCCCATGCTCGGCAGCCGTGCGTTCCAAGACCTCCGGGTTCGACCAGGGAAAGTTCGCGGGCGCGAACAGGTCGCACCATTGGCGGGCGCAGAACGAAACGAGGTCGGTGTGATGGGAAGAGACCCCGGGGACGCCGCAGGTCGCGTCGGCCCACCACTGCCGGACTTCCCGAAAGCCATGCTGCCACAACTGGAAGGGTTCGGTTTGCCAGGCGGGCGTGGCGCAGCGGCGGTCGGACGGCGCGTCCGGGCACGCGGGCGGGCGCCCGGACATCAGCAGCGCGGCATGCGTGGCCAGTTCCTGGACGGCATCGTGCCATTTCAGGGCCAGTTCCAGTTGCCGGCCAGGGGCCGCGTGCAGATGGAGCAGCCAGTCGGACAGCGCGAGCGCAACGGCGTTCGGCGAGATGCCGCCCGTCAGTTGCGCAAGAAAGGCCGCCCTGAAATAGTCCAGCGCCGCCAGGGAACTATCCGTCCCGGGCACGGCATTCGCGCAGGGAATGGGCTGCCCGGCTTCGCGGGGCAGCCACACGTCAAAGGCCGGCTTCACAGGAGAACGTCATTGGAGAACGTCATTGGAAAACTTCACTGGCGGGCGTCATCGGCGGGGTGGATGCGCCGGCATCAATGGCTGGCGCGCGCCATCGCGCTTCTGGCGTTGCCGTCCGCCAGGAACTTCGCGGTGCTTTCCGCGATCTGCGACATGCGCTCCTGCCATGGATTCTTGCTGTCGCGCAGCGCGGCGGCGGTCGTGGTCGAGGCCTCGCGCGTGATTTTCTCCACTTCGCGCAGATAGCCGAACTCGCGGTTCATCAGATCGGTCACGAATTTCTGCTGCAGGGCGCAGACCGCCGCGAACGAGTTCGCGGAATCGATCTCGGCGTTGACTTCCTGCGCAAACGCCAGCATTTCCTTGTCGGTCTTCAATTGCAGGGCGCGCAGTTGCCGCGCGAATTCGAAGTAGCCGGTTGCCGCGGCCATCGCGGAATGAAGGCCGTACTTGTACAGCGCCACATAGGGCTCGTAGTCGGGTTGCATGGAACCATCCTCCAGGTCGATCGGGCCGTTCTACCGAACGATGCGCATCGCCGATAGGCGTTATCCAGACAGGTTAGGTCGTCCAGCCGCCGGGATGTTGACCAAACTCAACTTCCGCAGGGACTGCCTGCGCGTCCCCGGGCGGTTTGCTCAGCCGCAGCTCATCTGCCGAAGGGCTTCGACGTCCCGGATCTCCAGTTGCCTTCTGCGGACGTTGACCAGCGAAGCTTCCTGCAGACGCCCCAGCACGCGGCAGACGGTTTCGACCTTCATGCCCAGATGGTTGGCGATGTCCTCGCGCGTCATTTTCAGGGTGAAGACGTGCGGGGAATAGCCATTGGCCGACATCTGATCGGACATGCCGATCAGGAAGTCGGCGACGCGCTCCTCGGTCTTCATGCAGCCCAGGGTCAGCAGCAGCCTGCGGTATTGGTCGATGTCGTGGGCGATGAGCCGGTGGAACTGCTGGGCGAAGACAAAGTCGTCGCGGCACTTCGCCAGCACGTCGCTGAAAGGCAGAATGCAGACCATCGAGTCTTCCAGCGCGATGGCGTCGCAACGGTGCGTGCCGGTTTCCACGGCGTCCATACCCAGCAGCGCACCCGCCGAGGGAAACCCCGTGATCTGCTCCAGCCCGGCCCGGTTGGTGACGCGCATCTTGACGGACCCCGACCGCAGCTCATACAGGTTCTGCAGCGCATCCCCGGCCCGGAACACGGATTCCCCCCGCCGGACCAGCCGCCGGCAGCGTATCGCGGAGGCCGGCGCGGTCGACAGGCCGTCGGCGGCCGCGTGGCACAAGCGTGCCAGGGCGCATCGTTCGCAGCCGGAGGGCAGGGTACCCTGCCATGTCCGGGAGCCGGAGAAAACAAGGGGTGTGTCCATGGCCGCACCTCACTGGGTTGGATGATGGGGGTATCCCGCCTGATGCCAGGAACCCTCCATTCGTGCCTGGCTGAACGTAGTATCGGATGCGGGCTCAGGTCCGGCTATCAGCGCGGATCGCCAGTTTTTGCGCGCGGATGCTGACAGGTGTAGGAATATTCCTACACGGCGCGGTCAGCCGCCCGGCGCATCCTGGTCGTCGACCAGGCGGTGCCGGATCGCATAGCGCACCAGATCGGCCTGGTTGCGCAGATTCAGTTTGATCAGGATCCGGCTCTTGTAAGTGCTGACCGTCTTCACGCTGACGAACAACCGGCCTGCGATGTCCGAATTGCTCATGCCGGACGCCAGGTGGCGAAAGACCGACAGCTCCCGATCCGACAGCAGCATATGCGGCAGCGCGCCCGCATCCGTATGCCGGTCAAAGGCAATGCTTTCGGCGAGCGACTGGCTCAGGTAACGTCCGCCGCCCGCGACTTTGCGCACCGCCTGGACCAGTTCTTCGCTGGCGCTGTCCTTGGTCAGGTAACCGGACGCGCCGGCCTTGATCGCCTGGACGGCGTACTGCTGTTCGCCGTGCATCGTCAGCACCAGGATCGGAACGCTCGGGTGCACGCTTTTTATGTGCCGGATCAGGTCCACGCCATCGCGGCCCGGCATGGACATGTCCAGGACCAGCAGGTCCCATTGCCGCTCGCCCAGCAGTTTCATCGCTGCGGCCCCGTCTCCGGCCTCGCCCTGGACACAGATGTCTCCGGCCTGCTCCAGCAGGCGGCGCAGGCCTTCGCGCAACAGCGTGTGGTCATCCGCCAGCAAGACGGTGATCATGTGGCCTCCCATGGCGTGTCGGACTCTCGGGCCGGTATCCAGACCTCCAGCCGGAATCCGCCTTTCTTGCGCGTGTGGATCGTCACCTCGCCGTTGAGCAGCCGGACCCGCTCGCGGATGCCTTGCAGACCGAGCGAGAGCGGCAGCTTCTTGGTCAGGTTTTCCGGCGTGGCGCCCACGCCGTCGTCGCGCACGGTGAGCGCGCAATGCGTCGCATCGCAGGCCAGCCGAACGTGGACGGTAGTGGCCTGGGCGTGTTTGGCGATATTGGTCAGCGCCTCCTGGACGACGCGAAACAGGGTCGTGGCAACCTGCTTGGGCGGCTCCGAGGGGCCGATCTGGATGTCGGTCTCGGTGTCGATGCCGTATCGGGACACGAAATTTGCGACCAGCCATTCGACCGCCGCGGCCAGCCCCAGGTCGTCCAGCATGACGGGCCGCAGGTCGGCCGCGATGCGCCGCAAGGAGGCAAACGTGCCTTTGATGAGCTTGCGGATCGCCCGCACGCGCTCCCGCGCGTCGGTGTCGCCGGGCGCAAGACCGGCTTCCAGCTGGGACAGTTCCATCGTCAAGGCCGTCAGGCTCTGTCCCAGATCGTCGTGAAGCTCGCGCGCGATGTGCTTTTTTTCCTGTTCGCGCACATGCAGCAAGGCGTTGGACAGGCGGGTCAGTTCATCGCGCGAGGCGCGCAGCGTCTGGTCGATGCGCTGGCGCTCGGTGATGTCGCGCAGGAAGATGGTCAGAAAGACGCCCGACTCGGTGCACGTCTGGGAAATCGACGCCTCCATCGGGAACTCTTCGCCATTGGACCGCAGGCCCCAGAGCGGGGCGCCCAGTCCCATCTGGCGTTCGGATATGCCGGTGTCCATGAAGCGCTTGACGTGCTTGGCATGGATGGAGCGGAAGCGCACGGGGATGAGGATGTCCACGCTGGCGCCTATGGCCTGCGCGGCCGTGCACATGAATACGCGCTCCGCCGCGGCGTTGAACATCACGATGCGCTGCAACTCGTCGACCGTGATGATCGGTTCGGTGGCGGACTGGATGATATCGAGCAGCGGAGGCGCACCAGGGGAGAGCGTCATTGCAGGATATGTGTGCCAGGTTCGGCCCGTCGTGCGGGCCATGGATCATTGCAACACACATTTCCGCGAACAGCGATAGCCGCGTGGCATGGTCCGCTGAATGCACTAGTGCTCGTGCATTCAGCGCCGTGCCTGCGGCCGGCATGGCGCGCGATTCAGTCCACCGAGGACAGCAGGGCGTCTCTGGTCCCCCCCGATCCCGCCGCGAGGGTCTGGTCGCGGAACCGGCAGAGCGCGGCATCGCACTCCTCGGCCAGCACGTCGTACTGTTTCAGGAGCAGGATGGTCCTGGGCTTGGAGCCCGCAATGGCCGCGACGTCGTCCACCGCACGGAACCCGCCATATCCCGACATGACGCAGATGACGGAGTAGGCCCGGATCAAGCGGCCCTGCGCCTGCAGGAATGCGCGCATCGGGGCGGCCAGCGATCGCAGCCACACGGGCGCGATCAGGATCACATGGTCGTATTGGTCCAGGGCAGGGCCGTCGAACCGAAATTCCGGGCTGCGCTTAAGGAAGCAATCGACGACGCAGCGCAGATCCCCCGCGAGTCCCGCGCGGGGCTTGGCGTCCCGCACTTCATGGGCCGGCCAGCCGGTCATCGATGCCAGACGCTCGGCCACCGCGCGCCCGGTGCCCGTGCGCGAATAGAAAACAATGCCGATCCGCATGGCGATCGCTCCTTGGCGCAATGGCGGCCTCAGGATTCCTGGGCGAGCAGCGCCCGGAGTATGTCGCGCCGGCTGACCACGCCGACCAGTTTTCCCTTGCTGGTCACCGGGACGCGCTTGATGCCGCGCTTGAGCAGCACATCCGCGATTTCGGCCAGGTCGGCGGACTCGTCGACGGTGATCGCCGGACTGCTCATCACGGCGGACGCCGTCTGTTCGCCCAGTTGCAGGCTGTGCAGGAACTCCAGGTTCAACGCCTCGCCCTCGGCCAGCAGGGACAGCCAATGGTCCATTTTTTTCTGGTGCGCACTGTCCTGGCGCCGCACCAGATCGCCTTCACTGACCACGCCGAGCAGCGCGCCGTCGTCGCCGGTCACCATCACCGCGCTGATGTCCTGATTCAGCATGGCATGCATAATCTGGGAGACAGGGGTCCTGGCGGATACGCAATAGGGGGCTGCGGTCATGAGGTCGCGCGCTTTCATGGCTTTCTCCAGGGTGACGGGGCGTACCCCGGCATGTGCTTTGTTCCGTTAGTCCGTTATATGGTGACCCTGCGAACGGCAGCCATCTTGATTTTCGTCAAGCAAGAACCTGCCCGCGACGACGTCCGGAGATGACCCATGGCACACAAGCTGCGATTGCACTTTTGCGGCGCCGCCGGCACGGTGACCGGCTCGCGCCACCTGCTCGATGCCGCCGGTCGATTGATCCTGCTGGATTGCGGGATGTTCCAGGGCGTCAAGCCGCTGCGGCAGCTCAACTGGGCGCCGTTTCCCGTGGCGCCGTCAAAGATCGAGGCGGTGGTGCTCTCGCATGCCCACCTGGATCATTCGGGCTATCTGCCCCGGCTGGTCCGCGAGGGATTCGCCGGTCCGATCTACTGTTCGGAAGCCACCTTGGACCTGTGCCGGCTGCTGCTGCTGGATAGCGCCCATCTGCAGGAGGCCGACGCCGACTACCTGAACCGGCACGGGCTGTCGCGGCACCGGCCGGCGCTGCCGCTCTACACCGTGGCCGATGCCCACCGCGCCATTGCCGCGCTGCGGCCGCTGCCGTTCGGCCAGATGACGGCGCTTCCGGCCGGCCTGCAATTCCGGTTCACGCGGGCCGGGCATATCCTGGGCGCCGCGATCGTCGAATTTGCCTGTCCAGGCGCAAGCCTGGCGTTTTCGGGAGACCTGGGCCGCTATGACGACCCGCTGATGCCGCCGCCCGAATCCGTCGCCGCCTCGGACTATCTGATCGTCGAATCGACCTACGGCAACCGGCGCCACGGTACGGAAAGCGTGTCCGACGCGTTGGCGGCCATCATCGGCCGCACCATCAAACGGGGCGGCACCATCGTGATTCCCTCGTTTGCCGTCGGTCGTGCGCAACTGCTGCTGTTTCACCTGTGGCAACTCAAGCAGGCGGGGCGCATTCCGCGCGACCTGCCAATCTACCTGGACAGCCCCATGGCGAGCAGCGCCGTCGATGTCTATCTGCGTCACAGCGCCGACCAGCGGCTGTCGCGCCACGACGCCCGGGCCGCGTACGGCGTGGCCACCTGCGTGGCCGACGTGGAGCAGTCCAAGGCGCTGGACCGCTCGCCGATGCCGAAGATCATTCTTTCCGCGAGCGGCATGGCGACGGGCGGGCGCGTCATTCACCATCTGAAGCACTATGCCAGCGATCCGCGCAATACGGTCCTGTTCGCCGGCTTTCAGGCGATGGGCACCCGGGGCGCGGCGATGCTGGACGGCGCCCGCATGGTCAAGATCCACGGCGAATACGTGCCCGTGCGCGCCGAAGTGGACAATCTGTCGATGCTGTCGGCGCACGCGGATGCGGACGAGATCATGCGCTGGCTGGGCGGGTTTTCCAGGGCGCCCAGGCACACGTTTATCGTGCACGGTGAACCGGACGCCGCCGATGCGCTGCGCCTGCGCATCAAGGACGAACTGGGCTGGCGCTGTCACGCCGTCGAGCAGGCGGAGACCGCGGTGCTGGATTGAACGCGGCAGGGGGCTTAGCCTCCATGCTGGTACGGCGATCTGTGGTCCGGCACCGGTCGGGCCTTGGCGGCCCTGTCCTCATGGCGGGTCCCGTCGGCGATCCGGCGCGGGCGACCAGGCCGGCCGCTCGTCACGCACCGTCTCGACGACGATCAGGTAGCGGCCCGCGCCGAGGACGGGCGTGCGGTCCCGCCGCAGTACCCAGGGTGTAGAGACCAGCTCGGCGGCGAGTTCGTATTCCGCATCCAGCAGGCCCAGGCGGTCGATCAACTGGTTGAGGGTGGCGGGGATGCGAATGCAGCCCTTGGACTGCGGGGTGCCGAGCCGGGGCTCCAGGACGCGCGGGTCGGTTGCGTGCATCTGCAGGCGCATGGTGCTGACGCCGTCCGGCGTCCAGCCTTGCCGGGCGTCCTGCCAGCCAAAATCGTACACACGCATGCCTTTCGCGCCATAGCCCAGGATGCCCTTGGCGTTGGGCGTGCCCTCGGCGCGGAAGTCGGGATTGGACAGCGTGTGGGCAAACACCCCGGCAGGCGTTTCAAAGTGATCGAATTGTCCGACCCGTCCGGTGGAGACCGGCGCGGCGCCGACGTAATGGGGCGGCTCCCCGACGCGCAGCCAGTACAGGATCGCCGCCTGTACCTTGACGTTGCGGTCGACGACCAGGACGTACTGCGGTCCCAGCGGTAATACGCCGGCCGCGTGCAGGGACTGTTCGGCCAGGGCGCCGTACCTGGCTTGCTCGTCTTCCGGCAGCGCGAGCGCGGGCGAGACTTCCTGCCGGAAGGCGCGCTCGACCTCCTCGGGCAACACCTGCGCCAGCACGGGCACCGCGCCGAGGCATACCGCGATTGCGCCGAGCACGTGGCGCGCGCAGGCGGCCGCACTGGAACGCCATGCGCCGCGAGGAGTTCGCTTGCGCATGGCGGCCTCGGCCTAATTGATGAGAACCACGGGGACGTGGGTGGTGTGCAGCACCTTCAAGGCCACCGACCCCAGCAGCAGGCTGCCCGCCGCGCCCAGGCCCCGCGATCCCATGACGATGTGGTCGCAGCCTTGTTCGGTGGCGTAGGCGGTGATGGTCGTGGCGATCTGCCCCACGCGCATGGCGGGCTGGTACATGACGCCTGCCTTGTCCAATGCCGCTTTCGCCTCGTTGAGCGCGGCCTTGGACTCATCATCGTAGTAGTCCTGGATCATCTCTTTGGAAATGAACGCGCGAACCGTCCCCGACACGATGGGCATCTGCACGTTCAGGAGATGGATGGTGCAGGGACCGTATTCCCGGACGTGTTCGATCATGTAGTTGACCGCGCGCAGGCAGTTTTCGGATCCGTCGATGGGGATGAGCACGTTCTTCACAATGACCTCGCGGGTTGGGGTGTCTCGGAAGACAGCCAGGGCTGTCCGGTTCCATCATGACGCATACCTTGCCGCAGCCATTGACGGCGGTCAATGTTTGCATCCGTCCTTGCCGTGCGAGGGCTCATCCATCTGGCCGGCGGGCCGCCTCAGCCAGCCAGGGGTGTCGGCGCAAATCGCAGCGTCCCCGTTTTGGCATTGACAATCGTCAACATTGGCCGGGCTCAACCGCGCAAGATGGACTCAAGGCGGGAGGCTATTCGCGGGAGGCGCTATCCGGTCATTTCCACGACGGAGACAGCCATGGCGCGCTTGCCCGATACCGCCGCAAAAACGCCAGCACAAGTCGCTGCGGATCGAATGACCGCGTGCACCCAGCAACGCCCCGCTGCTTATGCCCCCGGGAGGTCACCATGTTTCGCCGAATTGCCGTCCATTTGGATCATGGCGCCGATTGCCAGCGCCGGATCGACTTCTGCCTGCGCGTCGCGAAGGCGCACGATGCCCACCTGACCGGGATCTACGCGAGCTACGTCGCGCCGGGTTACTTCTACGATGAGGCGGGGCTTTGGGTCCGCTCCATGGACAAGGCCGTGCAGATCAATGAAAAAGCCCGCAGCGCCTTGCAGAAGTCATTCAGCCAGGCGGCCCAGGATGCCGGCGTGGCGGCCTCCTGGCGGCAGGGCGAAGCGGGCACGCCCGCGGAGTGCGCCGCCCGGCATGCGCGCTGCTCGGACATGCTGGTTGTCGGTCAGGCCAACCCTCAGGATCCCGAAGCCGCCACCGGCAACGATTTCGTCGAGCAGGTCGTGCTGTCGGCGGGGCGCCCGGTCATGGTCCTGCCCCTCGCCGGCACGTTCAACACGGTCGGCACCCGGGTGGTGTACTGCTGGGACCGTGGCCGCGAGGCGGCCCGCGCGCTGGCCGATGCGGCGCCGCTGCTGCGCCATGCCGCGGCCTTGCAGGTGCTGACCCTGGACGAAGGCGCCGACACGCGGGGCGACCGCGAGATTCCCTTTGAGGACCTTGCCGCCTACTGCTCCTGCCACGGCTTTCCGCAGCCCGAGCATGAAGACCGCGACACGCGGGATATCGATATCGGCAACGCTATCCTGACGGCGGCCGCGGACTTCAACGCCGACCTCATCGTGATGGGCGCGTATGGGCACAGCCGCATGCGCGAACTGGTCATGGGCGGCGCGACGCGCTCGCTGCTCAAGGCGATGACGGCGCCTGTGCTGTTTTCCCACTAGGCGCACGCCTCGCGCCTCCGACACGGGGGAATCCATGTACCAGCGCATCCTCGTGGCCATTGACAGTAGTCACGCCGCCGAACGCGCCTTGGCCGAAGCCATCGGGAACGCCCGGGCGTCCGGGGGCCGCCTCATCCTCGTCCACGCCCTGGAGGAACCGGCCGACGCCATAGGCGCGAATCCCTATGCGGCCGAGTACGTGCGCGGGCTGAACGAAGACACGAAACAGGCCGCGGCGGACCTGCTGGACCGGGCCCGCGACCGCGCGGCCGCAGCCGGGGTGCAGGCAGAGGCCGTGCTGCTGGAGCCGGGCGCGGCGCCGGTGGCAGAGCGGATCGTCCAGTCCGCCCGGGACCGCAAGGCCGACCTGATCGTCATGGGCACGCACGGGCGCCATGGCGTCAAGCGCGTGATGCTGGGCAGCAACGCCCATGGCGTGCTGCGGGCCGCGGACGTTCCCGTGCTATTGGTGCGGACGCCATGAGGGCGATGGTCCTGCGGGAAGCGGGGATGCCGCTGGCGCTGGAAACACGCCCGACGCCCGAGCCAGGCCCCGGCCAGGTCCGGTTGAGGGTGCTGGCGTGCGCGGTGTGCCGAACGGACCTGCACGTCGTGGATGGCGAATTGCCCGACCAGAGCTATCCGCGGATCCCCGGCCATGAAGTGGCGGGCATCGTCGAAGCGGTGGGCGCGGGCGCCGACGCCGCATTGCTGGGCCACTATGTTGGCGCCGCCTGGTTGGCGCGCACCTGCGGCCATTGCGAATTCTGCCTGGCCGGGCAGGAGAACCTCTGCGAGGAGGCACTGTTCAACGGCTACACCCGAGATGGCGGCTTTGCCACGCACATGCTGGCGGACGCGGACTACCTGTTTGCATTGCCGCGAGCGGGCGTTGCCACGCACGTGGCGCCATGGCTCTGCGCGGGGCTCATCGGGTGGCGGGCGCTGCGCGCCGCCGGCAACGCGCGCCGCGTGGGGATCTACGGGTTCGGATCGGCCGCGCAGCTCGTGACCCAGGTGTGCCGACGCCAGCAGCGGGAAGTCTATGCGTTCACCCGCCCTGGCGACGCCCCGGCGCAGCGGCACGCGCTGGCGCTGGGCGCGGACTGGGCGGGCGACAGCAGCCAGGCGCCGCCGGCGCTCCTGGACGGCGCCATCATTTTTGCCCCCGTGGGCGCGCTGGTCCCGCGCGCCCTGCAGGCCGTGCGACGCGGGGGCAGGGTGGTTTGCGCCGGCATCCACATGTCCGACATTCCGGCGTTTCCGTATCGCCTGCTCTGGGGCGAGCGCGCCGTCTCGTCCGTCGCCAACCTCACGCGCGAAGACGGCAGGGAGTTTCTCGGCAAGGCGGCAGCATGGGATTTGCGCACCGACATCCGCACCTATCGCCTTGAAGACGCCAACCGCGCCCTGGACGACCTGCGCGAAGGCCGCATCCAGGCGACGGCGGTCCTTGTCCCCTGAATGCGCCAGGCGGGGTACGTGCGGTCAGCGTCTTGATTCACTGGCCGGCCTCCCTTCGCACCGGCGTCACAAGCAGACCTCGCACGGCGCGGGCGTCCCCGTTTCCGCATCCCCCAGCACCGCGTCCAGCCCGCGCTCGGGCCGGAACAGCGTCAGTCCCTTCAGGCCGAGCCGCCACGCGGACATGAACAGGGCCTGCGCCCGCTCGACGCTGCAATCCGTCGGCACCGGGACGGTCTTGGAGATGGCGGCGTCGACAAACGGCTGCAGCGCGCCCAGCATGGCCACATGATCTTCCGGCGCGATCTGCGCCGCGGTGCGAAAGCCCGCCGGCAGGGGCGCGTGGGGATGCAGGCTGCGCCAGAGCCGCCAGGCGTGGTTTTCCACGGTCATGTCGACCGGCGTTCCGCGCAGCGTGACCCGGCGGCGGTATGCCCAGCCATAGGGCGGTTCGATGCCGTTTGAGCAGTTGTCCGCGAAGGCCAGGCTGACGCTGCCCGTCGGCGCGTAAGACACCAGATGGCTGTTGCGCAGGCCGTGTTGCCGGATTGCCGCGCGCACGCGGACCGGGAGTGCGTCGCCGATGGCGCCCGCCGTCAGATAGTCACGGGGCCGGTAAAGGGGAAACGGCTTGCGCTCGGCCGCCAATGCGGCCGATGCCGCATAGGCGCTGTCCCGCAGGCACCGCGCGACGGCGCTTGCGGCCTGCCTGCCGGATTCGCTGTCATAGCGCAGTTGCAGCATCGTGAGCATGTCGGCCAGGCCGGTCACGCCGACGCCGACCCGCCGTTTGGACAACGCCTCGGCGCGCTGGGCGGGAAGCGGCCAGCGCGTCAGGTCGATGACGTTGTCCAGCATGCGCACCTGGGTCCGGACCAGGCCGGCCAGCTTCTCCATGTCCACCTCCGCGCGGCCGCCCAGGCCGAAAGGGTGCATGACCAGGCGAGTCAGATCGATGGGGCCCAGCACGCAGCACCCGTAATCGGGCAAGGGCTGTTCGCCGCAGGGGTTGGTGGCGCGCAGGGTTTCGAGCGCGCGCAGGTTGTTGCGCCGGTTGATGGTGTCGATATACAGCAGGCCCGGCTCCGCGCTATGCACCGATTCCTGGACGATGGCGTCCCAAAGCGAACGGGCGGGCGCCAGGCCATACTGCCATTGGCCATCGTCCCGCAGAAGCGCGCCCGCCGCGATGGCCTGAGGCCCGGGCGGCGCGGGATGCACCAGGGGCCAGGGCTCGTTGCGCTGCACCGCGTCCAGGAATGCATCGGTGACCGCGACGGACACGTTGAAGGTGCGCCATCGCCGGCGCCCATGCTTGGCCCGGGCAAACGCCAGCACGTCGGGATGCGCGCAGGAAAGCACCGCCATCTGCGCTCCGCGCCGGCTGCCCTGGAATTGCAGGCTGGCGCAAGCGCTGTCGTAGCGGTCGATGGCGTCGCATACGGCCGGCGCCGCCGTCCCGGCCGCCGCGGCCACGGGCGCCAGCGCCGAGAAGTCATAGCCCACCCCGCCGCCCATGGCCAATGTCGCACAGGCCTGTTCCAGCCCGGCCTCGAAGGAGAGGGCGCCCGGGCCGCCGCCCACCGGCTGCACGAAGCAGTTCACCATGGTCGCGCAGGTGTCCGTGCCCGCATTCGCCATGATCCGGCCCGCGCCGATCGCGCCGGCCTGCATGTTGGCCAGAAACTGCCTGGCTCGGTCGGCCTGCAGCGCGGGGGGCTCGGCGAGGGCGAGCGCCGCCGCCACGCGCGCATAGATGCGCAAGGCGTCCCGCTCCCCGGGCGCCGCATAACGGTCCGCCAGCACCTGCGCGCAAATGGGTTGCACCCGCGGCACGGCGCGGCCCCCCGGCAGGTCAGGAGGTGCCTTCCGGAGACCGCACCAGCAGGACCGGCACCGTCGCTCCCCGCAAGATGCCTTCGGCGCTGCTGCCCAGCACCAGGCGCCGGGCACCCCGGCGGCCGTGCGTGCCGATGACGATCAGATCGGCTTTCCAGGCGGCGGCTTCGTCCAGCACCCGCTGTTGCACGGTCCGGTCCAGGTTCTCGTACAGGGCCGTGTCCGCTTCGATGCCTTGGGCGCGGACCGTGTTCTGCGCGGTTTCCACCAGCTTGGCGCCGTTCTTGCGCATCAGGTCCAGCAGCTCGCCGGCGTGATAGCTGTAGGCGTCGACCGTCAGCGCAAACGACAGCTCGTCGATGACGTGGATCAGGCGTATGCGCGCATGCGCCAGCTTGGCCACCCGGATGGCTTCTTGCAGGCCGAATTGGGAGGTGTCGCTTCCGTCGATGGGAACAAGGATTCTCTCGTACATGCTGGTCTCCGGTGGATGGGGCGTGCCACCAGTATCAGCGCACGCGCACGCCGGATATTGATTCCGGTCAATCTACGCATCGGGAAACGCCAACTGCCTAGAGGGAAGCCTGTTTCATGCGGCCCGACAGCGCGGCGGCCGTTTCCTTGCGCTCGCTGTAGCGGTCCACCAGATACGGCGCGACGTCCCGCGTGAGCAGGGTGAACTTCATCAACTCCTCCACGACGTCGACCAGGCGGTCATAGTAAGGGGAGGGCTTCATCCGGCCCGCGTCGTCAAACTCCTGGTAGGCCTTGGCCACCGAGGACTGATTGGGAATGGTCAGCATGCGCATCCAGCGCCCCAGCACGCGCATCTGGTTCACGGCGTTGAAGGATTGCGACCCGCCCGAGACCTGCATGACGGCAAGGGTCTTGCCCTGGGTGGGCCGCAACGCGCCCACCGACAACGGTATCCAATCGATCTGCGTCTTCATCAGGCCCGTCATGGCGCCGTGCCGCTCCGGCGAACTCCAGATCATGCCTTCGGACCACTGGACCAGCTCGTGCAGTTCCCGGACCTTGGGATGATCGTCGGTGGCGTCATCCACCAGCGGCAGCCCGGAGGGGTTGTACAACCGGGCCTCGCCGCCGAGCGCCTGCACCAGCCTGGCGGCTTCCTCGGCGGCCAGGCGGCTGTAGGACCGCACGCGCAGGGACCCGTAGAGCAGCAGGATGCGGGGGGCATGCGCGGCGCGCACCGGGGCGTAGAGCTTGCCGGTATCGGGCGGTGCGAACAGGGCGGGATCGATATTGGGCAGGTCGGTCGCCGTCTCAGACACGGTTTCCCTCCGCGTCGATGAGCGGCTCGCCGTCTTCCTTGTTGAAGGCGCCGCGCTGCGGCTGGGGCAGGATGTCCAGGACCGTCTCCGACGGGCGGCACAGCCGGGTGCCCAGCGGGGTGGTCACGATGGGGCGATTGATCAGGATCGGATGCTGGAGCATGAAACCGATCAACGCATCCTCGGTCCAGGCGGGATCCGAGAGCCCGAGTTCGTCGTACGGCGTGCCTTTCTGGCGCAGCAGGTCTCGCGCCGGCATTCCCATGGCATGGAGCAGCGACCGCAAGGTATCGGCGTCGGGCGGCGTTTTCAGGTATTCGATGATGGTCGGTTCCGCGCCGCTATTGCGGATGAGCCCAAGCACGTTGCGCGACGTGCCGCAGGCGGGGTTGTGATAGATCGTGATGGAACTCATGACTTGTCTCTGTTGAGGGTGCGGGAATGGATGTCAAAGGGGGCCGCATGCCGCGGCAGGGCGGCTGGCCCTTCCGCGTCATTGCCGCGGGATACCGGCCTCGTACCATCCCTTGCTTCGATTGACGATGCGCACGACGAGCAGCATGACCGGCACCTCGATGAGCACGCCGACCACGGTCGCCAGCGCGGCGCCCGACTGGAAGCCGAACAGGCTGATCGCGGCGGCGACGGCCAGTTCGAAAAAGTTGGACGCGCCGATCAGCGCCGACGGGCACGCAATGCTGTGTTTTTCGCCCACGCGGCGATTGAGCCAGTACGCCAGGCCCGAATTGAAAAACACCTGGATGAGGATGGGAACGGCCAGCATGGCAATCACCAGCGGCTGGCCGATGATGGCTTCGCCCTGGAAGGCGAACAGCAGCACCAGCGTCAGCAGCAGGGCCGCCATCGAAAACGGCCCGATGCGCGCCAACGCCGCGTCGAACGCCGCCTGGCCGCGACGCAGCAGCGCCCGGCGCCAGACCTGGGCAAGGATGACCGGAATCACGATGTACAGTCCCACCGACACCAGCAAGGTGTCCCACGGCACGGTGATGGCGGACAGGCCCAGCAACAGTCCGACCACGGGCGCGAAGGCGAACACCATGATCGTGTCGTTCAGCGCCACCTGAGAGAGCGTGAAAACGGGGTCTCCGCCGGTCAGCCGGCTCCAGACGAAGACCATCGCGGTGCAGGGCGCCGCCGCCAGCAGGATCAGGCCCGCGATGTAGCTATCCAGCTGGTCGGCGGGCAGCCACGGCGAAAAGACCTGGCGGATGAACAGCCAGCCCAGGAACGCCATGGAGAACGGCTTGACGGCCCAGTTGATGAACAGCGTGACGCCGATGCCTCGCCAGTGCTGCCTGACCTGGCCCAGCGCGCCAAAATCCACCTTGAGCAGCATCGGAATGATCATCACCCAGATCAACACGCCCACGGGCAGATTGACCTGGGCGACTTCCATGCGCCCGATGGCCTGGAAGACCGTCGGCATGGCCTGGCCGAGGATCACGCCCGACACGATGCACAGGAAGACCCATACCGTGAGGTAGCGCTCGAAAACGTTCATGCCGGGGCGCTGGCGTGGCGCCGGCGCCGATGCCGCGTTTGTGCTCGCGTTTGTGCCCGCGTTTGTGCTGGACGACATCGATTCACTCCCCCGATTGGCCGATGCCGCGCAGCTTGTGCTGGAGCGACAGGGCATCCAGGCGGTCCAGCGGCAAGGACAGGAAGAGTTCGATGCGCCGCTTGAGCATGCGGGCCGCATCGTGAAAGGCCTTGAGGCGTTCTTCTTCGCTGCCTTCATGGGCGGCGGGGTCCGACACGCCCCAATGCGCGGTCATCGGCTGGCCGGGCCATACCGGGCAGACTTCGCCCGCGGCGTTGTCGCACACGGTGATGATGAAGTCCATTTTCGGGGCATCGGGCGCCGCGAACTCGTCCCAGCTTTTACTGCGATAGCCCGCCGTGGGCAGCGAATACGATCCCAGCGTGGCGATGGCCAGGGGATGGACCTCGCCCTTGGGCGAACTGCCGGCGGAGTAGGCGCGGAAGCGGTCGCCGCCCAGGCCATTGAGCAGCCCTTCGGCCAGGATGGAGCGTGCGGAGTTGCCGGTGCAGAGAAAGAGCACATTGAAAGGGGAGTGCGACATGGGGTGGTCCTAGCAGCAGGGGGAAGCAGAATTCGGGTTGGGGACGCAGCAACCGGCCGGAGCCGGCGCTTGGGTTTTGACTCGGGCAGGGGCTGCCGGCGGACAGCAGGCGGGCGTCTGCGGCTGGCTGGCAGCCGTGCCGTGCGATTCGCCAAAGACGGGAATCGTGCCCAGGGTGTGGAAGTGTTCCCACGCCAGCCCCTGGGGGTCGGTGATCCAGTATTTCTCGCTGCGCGCGTAGCAGCAGGCCGTTTCACCCTGGTCCTGCAGGGACAGGGCGGCGGCATTGGCCCGGGACTTCAGCGCGGCCAGCTCGTCGGCGCTGTCGGCCTGTATGCCGAAATGGTCGACGCCCTGGGTATTGCCGCGGGTCGAGATCGCAAAATTGACCGGTGGATCGTCCAGCATCCACTTTGCGTAATCAGATTCGACGCGGGCCGGCTCGCAGGCGAACAGCCGGGAGTAGAAACCGATGTTCGCGGAGAGGTCATCGACGTGCAGGTGAACGTGAAAGCGCTTCATGGAAAGCTCCTGATCAGCAGGTCGTGCAGGCGCCCGGGGCGGACGCCTCGCAAGATTCGCCCTGGCAGCAGTGTTCGGTGAGATAGCCGAGCAATCCATTCATGCGCGAGAAATCGGCGCGGTAAATCAGATTGCGTCCTTGTTGCTCGACGCTGACCAGGCCGGCGTGGGCAAGCTCTTTCAGATGGAAAGACAGCGTGTTTCGCGCGACCTCAAGCTGGTCCGCCAACACGCTGGGCGTCAATCCGGGCGGCCCGGCCACGACCAGGGCGCGGAATGTCCGCAATCGTTGGGGATGGGCTAGGGCGCCGAGCGCCATGATGGCTTGGTCTTCGTTCATGAGTCGATAATACAACGATTATTGAATTATTAGCGAATGGAAAAGCGCGGGCGCGGGACGGGATCCCGGCCCGCGCCAACCGAGTCAATAGGCAGCGCGATAGATTTGCAGGGCCTGGACCTCGTCTATCGGCAGCGGATTGTTCATCAGCAGGCGCTGCTGGTCCATGGCGGCGCTGGCCAACCCGGGCAGGTCCGCCTCGCCGATACCGACGGCGCGCAGGCCCTGTGGCAGTTCGGCCTGACGGATCAGGTCTTCCAGAAAGGCGATGAAGGCGGCCGCGCCTGCTGCCGCGTCGGCGGCGGGCGGCAGGCCCACGGCCTGTCCCAGCTCTGCGTAGAGGGGCGCCGCCGCCTGCGCGTTGAAATGCAGCACGGCGGGCAGCACCAGCGCGTTCGACAGCCCGTGCGGCACATGGAAAATGCCGCCGATCGGATAGGCCAAGGCATGAACGCCGCCCACAGGGGCATTGGCGAAGGCCTGGCCCGCCAGCATGGCGCCCAGCAGCATGTCCGAACGCGCCTGCAGATTGGCGCCGTCGCGGCAGACCGTAATCAGGTTGGCGGAGAGCAGTTTCAGGGCCAGGATGGCCAGATGATCGGACAAGGGGTTCTTCAGGCGCTTGCTGGTGTAGGCCTCGATGGCATGCACCATGGCGTCCACGCCGGTGGCGGCGGTGGCCGAAGACGGCAGGCCGACGGTCAGTTCGGCGTCCAGGAAGGCCGCATCGGCGTACAACTGCGGCGCGACCACGCCGCTTTTCGTGGTGGCGCCCGTGGTCACGATGGAAATGGGCGTGACTTCCGAGCCGGTGCCGGCCGTGGTCGGCACCTGGATCAGCGGCAGGCGCGAGCCGGTGACCTGATTGATGCCGTACATGGCCGACAGGGGCTGCTCGCTCTTGCATAGCACGGCCACCAGCTTGGCGACGTCCATCGACGAACCGCCGCCAAAGCCGATGACCACGTCGGCATTGAACTGGCGCGCGCGCTCGGCGGCGGCCTGGACCACGGCTTCGGGCGGGTCGGCGACGACGTCGTCGATGACCAGGGTTTGCCAGCCGTGGTCGGCCAGGCTGTCCAGCGCCGGCGCCAGCGCGCCGCTGCGGTGCAAAAATGCGTCGGTTACCAGCACGGCTCGCGCGCCGGCATGACGCTCGCGCAGCAGGGCGCCCAAGCGGCGGGCCAGGCCAGGTTCAACAAGGATGTGGGCGACGGTCTGGAAGGAGAAGGCGGACATGGGATCAGGAGAGTTCGTTGATGATGGTTTGCGCCACGTCTTCCAGCGAGGATCGCGTGGCCATGGCGCGGCCCTGGATACGGCGGTGCGCTTCGTGTTCGGTAATGCCCTCGCGGGCGATCAGCAGGGTTTTCGCGGTGGCGACCTTGCTGACGGCGGCGTAACGGTCTTCGAGCTTGCGCACGTGGGCCAGCGTGGCGGCCTGCTGGCGCCAGGCGGTGCGGGCCAGCAGGAGCTGGGTCAGGAGACCGAAGGGCCGGATGGGGCGTTCGATGACGCCGGTGCAGCCGCTTTGCAGCACCAGTTGCAACGTGGCCGGGTTTTCGTATTCGACGATGCCGACCAACGGCGGGCTCAGCTCGTTCAAGCCGTCGGCCAGCTTCTGGATCGCGTCGCGCTGGTCTTCCTCGATGGGCAGGACCACCACGTCGGCGTCGGCGCCAAGCTTTTCGGGCAGCGGCCATTGCTGGGTCGGCACGCACCCGATCCGCTTCAAATGCGACATCAACAGGCGCGACTCGGCGTCTTGCGGGTGCAGAACCAGCACACGCAGGCCATTGAGTTCACGCAGCGCCGTGGTGCTGCGGCCGGGCCGGGTCGGGGGAGCGGTCACGGTAGCGCCAGGGCCTCAGGGTCCAGCGCGTGGTCAACCAGGTAAGGCACCGGCCGCACCGCGGCACGCGCGGCATAAATGATTTCAAATTGCCGCTGGGCATTGATGCGGGCGATGCGTGGCCAGAGCGAGGTGTGCTGCGTGTCGCCGTCTATGGTGACCAGGCCCTGCGGCGCCTCGAACTGGGCGCCGTCCAGCGCCCGCACCAGATCGGGCGGGGCCAGGCTGCCGGCCTGGCGCGCGGCCAGGGCAACCAGATGCACCTGGAAATACGCGGCCTCGGCGCCAGCCGTGATCGGGCTGTCTTCACCGAAGCGGGCGCGATAGGCCTGGGCAAAGCGTCGGCTGGGCTCGGTGTCCAGGGTGGCGAAATACGGCGCGGCCGTGATGTGCCCTTCGGCCTGTTCGGCGGTCAGCGCGGCGACGTCGGTCTCGTTGGTGGCGAGGCTGACGATGGGCATGCGGGCCGGATCCAGGCCCAGTTCGCGGTAGGCACGATACAGCTTGACGATGTCACGCCCGACCATCGTCGAGTAAATGGCGTCCGGGCAAAGCGCCACCGCGCGCTTTAGCACCTGGGTCACGTCCTCCTGCGGGGCGTTCAGCGGCAGATAGACCTCGTCGACCACCTCGCCGCCCGCCTGTTCATATAGCTCGCGCATGATGCGGTTGGACTCGCGGGGGTAGACATACTGGCCGCCAATGAAGAACACCCGGTTGCCAAAGTGCCGGATGACATAGCTGGCCAGTTGCACCGAGTTCTGATTGGGCACCGAGCCGCTGTAGAAGCAGTTCGGGGAATACTCGAAGCCTTCGTACAGCGTGGCGTAGAACAGCAGCGCGCGGCGGCTTTCGATGACGGGCAGCACCGCCTTGCGGGTGCTGGACATATGCGTGCCGAAGATCAGCGGCACGCGCTGCACGTCGCACAGCCACTCGGCGGCCTGGCGGTAGTCGGGCGGCTGCGCGCCGACCTGGGCGCGCACCGGGATCAGCGGCACGCCGGCAATGCCGCCGGCGGCATTGACCTCGTCGATGGCCAGCAGGGTGGCGTTTTCCTGGGTGACCTCGGTGGCCGCCGTCAGGCTTTCGTGCGAAAACAGCAGGCCGACCCGATGACCGTGTGCGGGGCTCACAGCGCCGTCCAGTCGAGCAAACGCTCGAAAGCATGGGCGGCGCGGTACAGCGTCGATTCGTCGAAATGACGGCCGATCAGCATCATGCCGACCGGCAGGCCATCGCGCAGGGCGCAGGGCACGGAAATGGCCGGGTGGCCAGTGACGTCGAAGGGCGCGGTGTTGGCGTTCATCTCAAGGGCGCGGGTCACGAAGAGGTCGGGCGCCGCGCCGGCATCGATGAGGCGCGGCGCGCGCATCGGCACCGTCGGCATCAGCAGCACGTCGACGCGGGCCAATGCCTGATCATAGGCCTGGCGCAGGCGGCGCGCGAGGTTTTGCGCCTTGCCATAGTACTGGCCGCCGTAGCGCGCGTAGAAATACTCGCCAGCCAGCAGGCAGGTCTTGACGTCGTGGGGGAACTCGTCGGCGTGGTCGCGCCAGTGGCGCTGCGCCTGCATCAGGCCGGTCACGTACAGGCCCTTCCAGTTGGTGCCGTAGTTGAAGCCCTTCATCTGCTGGGTCGTGCCTTCGACGGCGATCGGCGTCCAGATCGCGTGGCCCTTGCGGTGCAGGGGCACCGGCAGCTCGATGACCTCGGCGCCCAGCGCGGCCAGTTCGGCGGCGGCCCGGCGCACGCCGTCGTCGACCTCGGGTTCGCTGTTGTGCCAGCCAAAGCCTTCGGGCACCACCCCGATGCGCAAGCCCTTGAGCGGCTGGCCCAGCGCGTCGCAATAGGCGGGGCGCCCGGCCGGCAGGTTCTGCTGGCGCGGATCCAGGCCATCGGCGCCCGCGATGGCGTCCAGCAGCAAGGCGTTGTCGGCCACCGTGGCGGTCATGATGCCGGCGTGGTCCAGCGTCATTTCAATCGGCATGATGCCGGTGTAGGGAATGAGGCCATGAGTGGGCTTCATGCCATAAATGCCGGAGTACGCGGCGGGAATGCGCACCGATCCGCCCTGATCGGTGCCGATCGCCATGTCGGCTTCGCCCGCGCCGACCAGGGCCGCCGCGCCCGAGGAGGAGCCGCCCGCCGAATGGTCGGGGTTGCGCGGATTGCGCACGGGGCCCGCGGCATTGGTATGGCTGCTGCCCGACACGCAGAAATACTCGCAGTGCGCTTTGCCCACGATGCGGCCGCCCGCGTCCAGGATGCGGGTGGCGACCGTCGCGTCCTGGTCGGGCACATAGCCGCGCAGCGTGGCCGCGCCGTTCATCATGGGCACGCCGGCCAGGCACACATTGTCCTTGAGCACCACGCGCTTACCGGCCAGCGGGCCGCCGGGGCGGCCATCGATGTCGGTGCGCACATACCAGGCGTTGAGCGGGTTGTCTTCGGGCTGCTCGCCCGGCGTGCGCGGATAGCGCACGACCGGGGGCTGGTCGATCAAGGCATCGACCTGGTCATAGTCGGCAAACGTGGCCTCCAGAATGCGGTCGTAGGCCCGCAGTGTGGCGTCGTCCAGATTCAGGCCGATGCGGCGCGCGGCCTGGTCCAGCGCTTCCAGAGTGGGACGGGGAAGGGACATCTCGGATTCCGTATCAGGATTGCAGACCGCCGAAACGCCGGGCGATCTCTTGGGGAGTGGTGGTGGCGGTGGGAACGTCGGCGATCAGCTCGCCTTTTTCCAGCACCAGGATTCGATCGGACAACGCGCACAGAAAGTCGATGTCCTGTTCGACCAGCAGGATGGCAATGCCATGCGAGGCGCGCAGGGTCTGCAAGGCTTCGACGATTTCATCGCAGATCGAGGGCTGGATGCCTTCGGTGGGTTCGTCCAGCAGCATGAGCCGGGGCTCGCCGCACAGGCAGCGGGCCAGCGCCAGCAGTTGCTGCTCGCCGCCCGACAGGCTGCCGCCCGGGCGGTCCAGCAGGCGCTGCAGGCGCGGAAAAACCGTCAGCACCGAAGCGATCCTGGCGTCGGCCTCGCGCAGATTCTTCACGCAGCCCATGCGCAGGTTCTCGGCCACGCTCAGCGCTGGGAAGATCTGCCGCCCCTGGGGCACGAAGCCCAGGCCCTGGCGGGCCCGCGCGTGCGGCGCCAGCGCGCCTATCTTTCGTTCGCCCAGCGTCAGCTCGCCGCCGGTGAGCGGCAGTTCGCCCATCAGCGCGCGCAGCAGCGTGGTCTTGCCCATGCCGTTGCGGCCCAGGATGCCGGTGAATTCTCCGGCGGCCATCTGGAAACTGACGCCATGCAGCACCGGGATGCGGCCGTAGCCGGCTTTCAGATCATGCGCGTGGAGCATGCGTTTCTCCTTGCTTGCCCAGATAGGCGGCGCGCACGCCCGCGTGCGCCATGATGTCGTCGAAACTGCCTTCCGCCAGCACTTCGCCCTGGTTGAAAACGGTGATGCGGCCCGCGATCAGGCGGATGAAGGCCATGTCATGCTCGACCACGACGACGGTGCTGTGGCGGTTGATGGCCGCGATCACCTCGGCGGTCCTGCGCACTTCCTGGTGCGTCATGCCGGCCGCCGGTTCATCCAGCAGAACCAGTTCGGGCCGCGATGCCAGGATCATGCCCAGCTCGACCCACTGGCGTTGACCGTGGGCCAGCGCGTTGACGGGCGTGGCGGCCTGCGCCTGCAGGCCGATCTCGGCCAGCACTTGGGCGGCGATCTCGGCCGGCGCACCCTCGGCGCGCCGCGCGGCCGCCAGCCGCAGGTTCTCGCGCACGTCCAGGCCTTCGAAGACGCTGGGCACCTGGGTCTTGATGCCGATGCCCAGCCGCGCCACTTCGTGCGTCGCCAGGCCGCGCAGGGGTTGGCCCTTGAAGCGGATCTCGCCGTGGGTCGGGCGCAACTGTCCCGACAGCATCTTGAAGAAAGTGCTCTTCCCGGCGCCATTGGGACCGATCAGGCAGCGCACCTCGCCCAGTTCCAGGCGGAAATCGACTTCACGCACCGCGTGCACGCCGCCAAAACTTACGCCCAGGCCCTGGGTTTCCAACAAAAGCGTACTCATGCCTGCTCCTTCGGCGAGCGCAACAGACGGCGGGCGGCGTCGGCCACCGTCGGCGCCAGGCCCCGGGGGATCAACAGCACAAACAGGATGAGGATCACCCCGAGCACGAGGCCGGTGTCCACGGTGTGCTGTGCGCCCAGTTGCGTGACCATGGCTTGCAGCGCCACGCACGCGATGACGGGACCGATCAGGGTGCCGCGTCCGCCGACAATCACCCAGATGATGATCTGCGCCGACTGCGACAGGCCGAAGACGCCGGGACTGACGAACGCGCCCCAGTTCGCGTACAGCATGCCCGCCAGCCCGGCCAGCGCGCCGCCCAGCGTAAAGGCGGCCAGCTTGTACAGGCTGGCGTCGTAGCCCAGCAGCAGGGCGCGCTGTTCGTTCTCGCGCACCGCGGCGACCACGCGTCCAAGGCGCGACGCCATGACGGCGCGCAGGCCGAAATAGGCCGCGATCAGGAGCAAGGCAGCCAGCGTGAAGCTGCCTTCCGGAGACAGCGGTTCGGCCGCGCCGGGCAAGGTCAGCGGCGGGATCGACGGAATGCCGTTGAAGCCGCCCAGCAGGGCCTCGCCGATGCGATAGCTGTCGCCCGACGTGGAATTCATCAAGTTAAAGAGGATCAGCGTCACGGCCAGCGTGATGACGCCCAGGTACACGTCGCTGATCTTGCCGTAGAACATGAAATAGCCGAGCAGCGCGGCAAAGGCCGCCGGCACGGCGACAGCCAGCGCCATGGCCCCCAGGCCCGGCCCGAAGTTGAAGGCGCCGACCGCCCAGGCATAGGCGCCCAGGCCAAAGAAGGCCGCCTGTCCAAAGCACAGGATGCCGCCATGCCCCCAGACAAAAGCCAGGCTCAAGGCCAGCAGGGCCATGACCAGGTAGACGGTCATGGACAGCAGGCTGAACATATCGACGACGGTGGGCAGGAACACCGCGGCCGCGATGGCCACGGCGCCCAGCCCCAGAGAAATCACGGGTACACGCATCAGATTGCTCGCTTGAAGAATCGGCCGGTGATGCCTTGCGGCAGCAGACGGATCAGCACGATGGCGGCCAGCAGCAGCGCCACCTGGCCGTAGACCGGCGTGGCCAGAAACGTCACGCCCTGGCTGATGGCGCCGAAAAAGCCCGAGGCGCTTACCGTGCCGGCGATGACGGCGCTGCCCCCGCTGATCACCGTGATGAAGGCCTTGGCGATATAGGCCGCGCCGATGGTCGGGATGACGCCGGTCAACGGCGCCAGCACGGCTCCGGCCATGCCGGACAAGGCCGCGCCCAGGCCGAAGGTCAGCTTGTAGACGCCATTGGGGTTCATGCCCAGGGCATTGGCCATGGCCGCGTTCTGCATGCAGGCGCGGGCACGCAGGCCGAAGTCGGTAAAGCGCAGCAAGCACCACAGCGCCACCATGACGCCCGCGGCCAACGCGATCAGAAAGAGGGTGTAGCCGCTGGCCTGGCGCGTGCCGATGGCAACGCCGCCCAAGGGCGAAGATATCCCGACGGTGGTGTTGCCGAAGACCATGGTGGCCAGGCCGATGACCGCCAGCGACAGCCCCCACGTGGCGAGCATGGTGTCTATCATGCGCCCATAGAGGTGACGCACCAGCAGGTGTTCAACCAGCACGCCAAACAGGCCGACGGCCAGCGGCGCCAGGACCAGCATGGAAATCCAGATCGGCACGCCCCATTGATTGGTGGCCAGGATGGCGACATAGCCGCCCAGCATCATGAACTCGCCATGCGCGAGGTTGATGATCTTCATCATCCCGAATACCACCGCCAAACCGACGCTCAAGAGCGCCAGGATGGCGATCGCACCCAGGATATCGATGGCATAGATGACAACGATATCCATGGATCGCTCAGAACTTGATGGCGTACTGACGGTTGTCCGCCGGGTTCTTGATCAGGTCGCAGACGGCGGCCGTGTCGCCGGGCTGCTGCTGGGGAAAGCTCTCGACCAGATTGAGCTTGCGGTCACGCACCTCGGCGATGTGCACGTCCAGGGTGCAGTGGTGGGTTGCCGGATCCAGCGTCACGCGGCCGCTGGGGGCATCGATGGCAATGCCGGATTCCAGCGCTTCGATGACCTTCATCCGGTCCACCGAGCCGGCCTTGCGCACGCCTTCGGCCCAGAGCATGAAGCCCTGGTAGGCGCCCATGGCCAGTTCCGTGATGTAGGGATAGTCGGCGCCGTAGCGGGCATGAAAGCGTTTGACGAAGTCGGCGTTGACCGCCCCGGGCAGCTCTTGCAGATAGTTCTGGCAGACCAGGAAGCCGTTGCATTCCTCGGGCGACAACACAATGTGCTCGTTGCCGCCGGCGAAGGTCGTGGAGGCGAGGGGGATCTTGCCCGTCATGCCGGTGGCTTTCCATTGGCGATAGAACGACATGTGCGCACCGCCCACCAGCGCCGACCAGATGAAGTCCGGCGAGGCCGCCTGGATCTTCGAGATGGCCGCGCCGAAGTCGGTGACGTCCAGCGGGAAGAACTCGGTCGCCACGGTCTTGCCTCCCACGTCGGCGGCGTACTTGCGCACCCAGTTGGACACGATCTGGCCGTAGTTGTAGTCGGCCGCCACGATGTAGACCTTCTTGCCCCATTTCTTGACCGCGTGGGGCGCGAGCTTCTGCACGGTCTGCGCAGGCGTGACGCCGGCGGCGAAGTAGTTGCGGTCGCACACGCCGCCTTCGTACTGGTTGTCGTAGAAGTACAGCGTGCGATAGCGGTTCAGCACCGGGCGCACGACCTCGCGCGAAGCCGACGTAATGCCCGCGTGCACCACGGCCGCCTTGTCGCGCAGCGCGGCTTGCTGCGCGAACTGGGCATACAGCTGCATGTTCGACTGCGCATCGTAGGCAATGAAGTTGAGCTGCTTGCCCAAGAGGCCGCCCTGGGCGTTGATTTCTTCGGCCGCAAACCGCAGCGCGTCCATCACCGGCTTGCCGTAGATGTCCAGGCCGCCCGACAGATCGTAGATGGCGGCGACATTGATTTTTTCCTCGCCGGCCGCAAACGCGCGCGTGCCGGAGAGCCCCATCAGGGTGGCGGAGGCGGCGGTAGCCGCGGTGGACGAGAGGAACTGACGGCGGTTCATGCTCATGTTAATAGGCCCCTTGAGCGCTTGCGGCGCGCACGGACCCACGCCCGGCGCAAAAGACAGGGACGAGCAGGGGCCAACGCCGAAAGTCGCGTAGACGTGTGTAGGTGTTTGGATGTGCCGAGAAGTCGGCTGGATGTCGACGCCGTTGTCGACGAGAAAAACTGAGCGGCCTTGTTGGCAGTTGCGCCTTTGGAACTTGCCCGGCCGGTCCTCGGGGAAGAGGACAAGGCGAATTCTAGGGGAAGGATTTGGCGCGGAATAGCCCCGGGATTTCCCTAGGCTGGTTTGCGCGGGCAGGGCACGACGTCCCGCGGCTGTGGGCATATCGGTCGCGCACCGATGGCGTATCGATGGTGCATCGACGCCGCATGAAAAAACTTTCCCCCGGTTTTCGCATTTCGGATAGCGCCTGGCCCAATCAGGAACTATTTTTGATTCAGCGCAATAAGAGACTTCTCAATTCCTGACACACCATCGTCCGCCTTGCCCCCCATGTCGGAGAACGAACGTGAGACAGAAGCTGAAGATCGGATTGACCGTGGCGGCGATTCTTGGGGCTTCGGCCGCAATCGGCGCCTATGTGGCGGGAACCTTCACCACACCCCAAGCCACTGTCGCCAAGTTGGGCGACGGCAAAAGCGGCCCGGCAGGCATGGCCTGGATCCCCGGGAACGAATTCCTGATGGGCAACGACCATCAGATGTCGCAGCCCAACGAACGTCCCGCGCACAAGGTGCGGGTAAGCGGCTTCTGGATGGACGTTAACGACGTCACCAATGCGCAATTCCGCCGTTTCGTCGACGCCACCGGCTATGTCACCACCGCAGAGCAAAAACCGCGTTGGGAAGACCTGCGTCCGCAATTGCCGCCCGGCACGCCGCGCCCGGACGACAGCGCGCTGGTGCCGGGCGGCATGGTCTTCATCGGCACCGAAACCGAAGTCTCGCTGCGCGATTTCTCGCAATGGTGGCGCTTCGTGCCCGGGGCCAACTGGCGTCATCCGCTGGGGCCCGGCAGCAATATCGACGGCAAGGATGAACACCCGGTCGTGCAAGTGTCATACGAAGACGCGCAGGCCTATGCCAAATGGGCCGGCAAACGTCTGCCGACCGAGGCCGAATGGGAGTTCGCCGCGCGAGGCGGGCTGGAACAGGCGACCTATAGCTGGGGCAATGAACTGCAGCCCGACGGCAAGGCCATGGCCAACATCTGGGACACCCGGCAGCAGCAACCGTTTCCCGTGGTCAAGGATGAGAAGGTGCAAGTGGGCACGACGCCGGTCGGCAGCTATGCGCCCAATGGATACGGCCTGTACGACATGGCCGGCAATGTCTGGCAATGGACGGCCGACTGGTATCGCGCGGACGCCTTTCAGGTGCAGGCGCAATTCCGCCAGCCCCCGCAGGACCCTGCGGGACCGGCCGACAGCTTCGACCCCGACGATCGCAGCGTGCCGGCCGCGGCGCCCAAGCGCGTGACCCGCGGCGGCTCGTTTCTCTGCAGCGATACCTATTGCATCAGCTACCGCGCCAGCGCCCGGCGCGGCACCGACCCGCTCAACCCCATGTCGCACCTGGGCTTTCGCACCGTCATGACGCCGGACCAATGGAAGCTGGCCAAGACCCGGCAGGGCAGCATCGCCAGCCGTTGATCATCCGCTCCTTGCGAGCGGCCTATCCTGGTGGGGGGAAGAGGCATGGCGAATCGTGACGGCATTCTGGCGCTTGAACAGGCGGTGTCCCGGGAAGTGCTTGGGCAGGCGCCGGTAATCCGCAAGATCATCCTGGCGCTGCTGGCGGACGGACACGTCCTCCTTGAAAGCTTGCCTGGCCTGGCCAAGACGCGGTCGGTCAAGGCGCTGGCCGCGCACCTTGCGGCTGAGATGCGCCGCATCCAGTTCACCCCGGACTTGCTGCCGTCGGATATCACCGGCGCCGACGTCCTGCAGCAGGACGCGCAAGGGCGGCACCAGGTCGCCTTCCAGCCGGGCCCGCTGTTCGGCAATCTCATCCTGGCCGACGAGGTGAACCGGGCGCCCGCCAAGGTCCAGTCGGCCCTGCTGGAAGCCATGGAGGAACGGCAGATCACGGTCGGCGGCGAAACGCGCGCCATGCCGCCGCTGTTCATGGTGCTGGCCACGCAGAACCCGATCGAGCAGGAGGGCACCTATCCCTTGCCCGAGGCACAGATGGACCGATTCCTGATGAAGATCAGCTTCGATTATCCGGCGGCCGACGACGAGGCGGCGATGCTCGCGCTACTGCGCCAGCCGCGCGAGGCGAAGGCGGCGCCGACGCGCCTGTCCCAGGAAGAGCTGTTCGCCTGCCGGGCCGACGCCGCGGCCGTCCACGTGTCGGCGGCGACCGACCGCTACATCGTCGACCTGGTCAACAGCACGCGGCGTCCGGGCGACCCCGAGCTGGCGCGCTGGATCCAGGTGGGTGCCAGTCCGCGCGGCGCCATCGCGCTGGACCGCGCCGCGCGCGCGCACGCCTGGTTGTCGGGCGCGGACTTCAGCTCGCCCGACGACGTGCGCGAGGTGGCCCACGCGGTGCTGTGCCATCGCCTGCATTTGTCTTACGACGCGGTGGCCGATGGCGTGACCCCCGGCGCGGCGATCGACCGTCTGCTGGACACGGTCGCGGTGCCCGCCTAGGGACCCGCCCAAGGGACGCCAACGTGGAATCGCACCCCGTCCATCCGCCGCTGCACGAGCTCGTCGCCCTGGAAGGGGCGATCGCCGGGCTGTCCTTTCATGCGGCCCAGCCGCTGGGCAGCGTGCTGGCCGGCCTGCATGGCTCGCGGCTGCGCGGCCGAGGGCTGGACTTTGCCGAGCTGCGCCGCTATGTGGCCGGCGACGACCTGCGCCAACTGGACCTGCGGGCCTCGCTGCGCTACGGCAAACCCTATGTGCGCGCCTACACCGAGGAGCGCGACCGCCCCACGCTGGTGCTGGCGGACCAGCGCATGAGCATGTATTTCGGATCGGTGCGGGCCTTCAAGTGTGCGGTCGCCGCGCGGGTCGCCGCGATGGCGGCCTGGATGGCGTTCCGGGCCGGTGACCGCGTCGGCGGCATCGTCTTCGACGATGACGGCCAGCGCAGCATCAAACCCCTGCGCAGCCGGGACCGCGTGCGCACGTTCCTGGCGGAAGTGGTCCGGGCCAACCAGGGCCTGTCGGCCGAGCGTCCTGACCGCCTCCGGACGGGGGGCCTGAACGCGGCGCTGCGCGCGGCCCTGGCGCAGGCGCCGCACGATAGCCTGGTCTGCATCGTCAGCGACTTCTCTGGCGCCGACGACGACACCTTGCGCAGCCTGCGTCTGCTGGCGGCGCACAACGACGTGGTCGCGGCGCTGATCTTCGACCCGATGGCGCAGAACATTCCGGCCCGCGGCCATTTGCTGGTGACCCAGGGCGAGCTGCACCTGGAAATCGCCGTGGGAAGTCAGCGCGAACGCCAGCCGCTGGCCAACTTCTTCAGCGGCCGTTTGCGCGAGGTGGCCGAGCTGCTGCGCCGCAGCCGCGTGCCCTTGCTTACCATCGACACCGCGCAGGACGAGGCCACGCAGTTGCGCAGCGAGCTGGGCCGGCGTGCCACAGGAGGGCGGCCATGAACGCCGAACTGCCCGGCCTGGATCAGTTGCGCGAGCTGCCTTTGCCCGCGCCGGTTTCCTATTGGCCGCAGACCTGGGGCTGGGCGGTGCTGGCCTTGCTGTTGGCGGTGGTGGCGGGCGGACTGGCGCTGCGCGGGTTGCGGCGCTGGCGCAGGAACCGCTACCGGCGCGAGGCGCTTTCCGAGTTGGGACAGATCGAGGCCGCCGCCGCGTCCGATCCGCTGGCGGCGCGCGGCCTGCCCGCGCTCCTCAAGCGCACCGCGCTGGCCGCGCAAGCGCCCGGGGGCAAGGCCGCGCCCCTGACGGGCGAGGCCTGGGCGGCATGGCTGGCCCGCAACGGCCCGCCGCTGCCCGGCGATGGCGCGCATCTGCTGGCGACGCTGGCCTATGGGCCGGACGCGGCCGTGCGCACCCTGGATCCGGCAGAGGTGCGCCGGCTGCTGGCGGCGGCCCGGCACTGGATGGAGCGTCATCATGTGGCGGCTTGAGTATCCCTGGCTACTGGCGGCGGCGCCGCTGGCCTGGGCCGCCTATCGCTGGCTGCCGCCTTATGTGCAGGCTCGCAGCGCACTGCGCACGCCGTTCTTCGACACCATGGCAAGGCTGACGGGCAAGTCGCCCACGCGCCCCGGCGTGGCGGCCGGTGCGGGGCAGCTATGGCTGAACGTGGCGGTGTGGCTGCTGCTGCTGTTAGCGATTGCCCGCCCGCAATGGGTCGAGCCGCCCCTGACCCATACCGAGCCGGTGCGCGACATCCTGCTGGCGGTGGACATCTCGCAATCCATGGATAGCGCCGATTTCCACGATGCCCAGGGCAGGCCGGCCACGCGCTGGCAGGCAGTCAGGGACGTGGTGTCGGATTTCATCGCCAAACGCGGCGACGACCGGCTGGGGCTGATCGTGTTCGGCACGGGGGCCTATCCCCAGGCGCCGCTGACCCGCGACCATGCAACCCTGAGCCTGCTGCTGGACCAGACCGCCGTCGGCATGGCCGGGCCGAATACCGCCATCGGCGACGCGATCGGGCTGGGCATCCGCATGCTGGACGCGGCCCGGGAGCGCGACAAGGTCATGATCCTGCTGACCGACGGCAACGATACCGCCAGCGCGGTGCCGCCGCCGCGCGCGGCCCGGCTTGCCGCCTCGCACCACATCGTCGTGCATACGATAGGCATTGGCGATCCCCAGGCCAGCGGCGAGGACCGGGTGGACTTCGATGCGCTGCAGGCCATTGCCAACGCGACGGGCGGGCGGTTCTTCCGCGCCGGCGACCTGACCGCGCTGCAAGAGGTCTACGCCGAACTGGATCGCCTGACGCCGCAAGAGGTGAACACGCTGCGGCATCAGCCCAAGCACGAGTATTTCTGGGCGCCTCTGGCCGCGGCGCTGGCCTTGCTGGCGCTCTGGCACGCCGTCGCGGCCCTGCGAATGCACCTCGGCGCGGGCAAGGGCAGGGGGAGCGCATCGTGGACCTGAGCGCCTTTCACTTCCTGCGGCCATGGTTCCTGCTGGGCATTGCGCTGGCCATCGCCCTGTGGGCGGCCGGCCGCGCGCACCGGGGCGGGGTGGGGGACAGCGGAATCGCGCCCCATCTGTTGCCCTATCTGACCGTGCGGTCGGCCGGATCGCGCGGTCCTCGGCCGCTGGACCTGGTGGCGGCGATGCTGGCGCTGGGGTCGGTGGCCGCGGCGGGACCCGCCTGGCAACGGGACGAACCCGACTTCCTCGACAACGTGGCGCCGCTGGTCGCCGCGGTCGACCTGTCGGCGACGATGGACGCCACGGATGTGCCCCCCTCGCGGCTGGAAGCCGCCAAGCAAACGCTGCGCGACCTGGCCGCCAGGCGGGCGGGCGCCAAGACCGGCCTTATCGCCTACGCCGGCAGCAGCCACCTGGTGCTCCCGCCCACCGACGACCGGGAACTGCTGGACCTGTTTATCCAGGCGCTGTCCACCGACCTCATCGAACGGGACGGGCGCGACGTGCCGGGCGCCATCGCGCTGGCGGCGCAGGTGCTGGCGACCGAACGCGCCGGCGGCACGTTGCTCCTGATGACCGACGGCGCGTCCGCCGCCGACCCCGTCCGCCGGCAGGCGCAGGCCGCCGGCAATCTGCAGATTCTCGTCATGGCGGTGGGCAGGGCCGACTCGCAGGGAGGCATCGACGAGCCCGCCTTGCGCGCCCTGGCCCGTGCCGCCGATGCGCCGCTGGGCAGCCTGACCGCCACCCCGGAGGACCTGGACTGGATCACCTTGCACGCGCAACAGCACTTCGAGTCCGTGCAGGACGCCGGCGCCGGTCCGTCCCACTGGAAAGATGCGGGATATTGGCTGTGCTGGCCCTTGGCCTTGCTGGCGCTGCTGGCCGTGCGGCGCGGCTGGCGGGTGCCGTGGCAGGCCTGCGTGCTGGCGGGCGTGTTTGCCTTTGCGGCGCCGCCGCAGGTCCACGCCAACGGGCTGGCCGACGCGTTCCTCACGCCCGACCAGCAGGGCCGCCTGGCGTTCGACCGCGGCGACTTCAGCGCCGCCGCCGGGCATTTCCAGAATCCTTACTGGAAAGGGCGCGCGGCCTATGCGGCCGGCGATTATGCCGCCGCCCTGGCGGCCTTTTCGCAGCAGACCACGCCCGAGGCGTATTTCTATGTTGGCAACACGCAGGTGCGGCTGCGCCGGTATGACGCGGCGCTGGCGGCCTACGACCGGGCGCTGGCGCTTCGGCCCGGGTGGCCGGCAGCGGTGGAGAACCGCGGCATCGTGGCGCGCCTGCTCGCCGCGATGAGCGAGGAGCAGCAGGGCGACCAGGCCGAGCCCCCCGATCAGACCATCGCCGACAAGACCGCCCAGGCAGGCCAACTTGCCACCGTGCAGGTCCAGCAGGCGGCGTCGGAAGACATCTGGCTGCGCACGCTGAGCCTGTCGCCCGCGCGCTTTCTGCGCGGCAAGTTCGCGGTCCAGGACGCGGGGAGGCAGCCATGATGCGCCGGGCCCGCCGATGCGGCCTGCTGCCGGGGATGGCGGCGTCGATGGCACTGGTGCTGGCGGTGGTGCTGGTGCTGGGAATCGCGCTGCCGCTTCCGCTGCACGCGCAGGACACGGCGGTTCTGCGTGTGACCGCCCAGGCGCCCGCCCAGGGCCAGACAGGCGCCACGGTCGAACTGCATCTCGAAGTCATGACCAGCACCTGGTTCACCCAACCGCCCCAGTTGCCGAAACTGGAGCTGCCCGGCGTCATGGTGACCCCGCCGTCAGGCCAGGGCGAACTGGTGCGCGACGAGCGGGACGGCGTGGCCTTGAACGGCTTGCGCTACACCTACCTGCTCAGTGCGCAGTCCGCCGGCACCCTGCACATACCGGCCTTGCGGGTATCGGCCCACCTGGGCCCGGGCGGCGCCGCCATCACGGCCGAGAGCGCGCCGCTGTCCATCGCGATTTCGGGCGAAGCCCGGCCGGACAAGGTCGTCGGGGAACTGACCGTGACGCAGTCCTTTGCGCTGGCCCCCGATCCCCTCGTCCAGGGCGGCCGCATTACCCGCAGCGTCACGCAGCGCGCCGACGGCGTGCAGCCCATGCTGCTGCCGCCCGCTCCGTTGGCGGACGTGCCGCATTTCAAGCGCTATCCGCGCGAGCCCGAGGTCATCACGCTGACGGACGGACGCGGCGGCTTCGTGGGCGCGCAACGGATCGACCGCGCCGACTATGTGGCGCAGGAGGCGGGCAGCTTCGCGTTGCCGCCGCTGACATTGCACTGGACCGACGGACGCAGCGGCGCGGCGCAAAGCCAGACCTTGCCCGGCCGCCAAGTGGACGTCGCCGCCGCGCCCGCGGCCCCGCCGCCTTTTTCGCTGAGCGAGGACCTTGCCAAGCTGCGCCACGGCGCGCGCTGGGCGCTGCCTGCGTGGGCGATGCCCGTGCTGGCCGGCCTGGCCGCCGTGGGACTGGCGCTGTGGCTGGGCTGGTCCTGGTGGAAACGGCAGGCGCGGGCCCTGGGCGCCGCCGTCCAGCGCGGCAGGCAACGCTGGCGGGCAAGCGAACCGTGCTATTGGCGGGCCTGGCGCCGCGAGGCGCGCGCGTCGCGCCCCGTGCTGAGCGATTTCTACCGATGGATGCGGCGCAGCGGCGGCGCGGTGGCGCTGCGGGCGGCGCTGGCCCCGATGAACGAGCGGGACCGCGAGTTTGCGCAAGCCACGCTGCGCCAGGTGTACGGAACGGGCGCAGGCGGGGACGGCTGGCGGGCTCGCCTGGCCTCGCGCAGCCGCGCATGGCGCAAAGCCTGGCGCCGGTCCACGCCGGCCCGCCACGCCTTGCCTGTGGAACTCAATCCTGTGAACCAAGGGCGCGATCCGCGCACGGGGAGAAGCTGATGCGGCGTTTCAATGAACTCGAACCGGTGCGGCGCTGGCTCGCAATGATGTGGCTGCTGGCGCTGTGCCTGCTGGCCGGCTGCGCGGCGCCGCAATCCCATACGCATGCCGACCTGCCTTCCTGGGCGGACGGCCCCTCGCGCGACGCCATCGTCGAATTCGTGAAGGCCGTGACACAGCCGGGCAGTCCGGATTTCGTGGCGCCGGAAGCCCGCATCGCCGTCTTCGACAACGACGGCACGCTCTGGAGCGAACAGCCTTTGTACTTCGAGGTGCTGTTCGCATTGGACGAGGTCCGCGCGCAGGCGCCTTCCCATCCCGAATGGCAGGTGCGCCAGCCGTTCAAGGCCGCGTTGCAGAACGACCAGGCCGCGCTCGCCAAGTCGGGCTCGCACGGCATGATGGAGATCATCGTTGCCACTCACACCGGCATGAGCGTCGACCAGTTCAGCCAGCGCGTCGATCGCTGGCGGCAGACCGCGCACCATCCCCAGACCGGCATGCTCTACAGCAGCATGACGTACCTGCCGATGCGGGAGCTGCTGGACTACCTGCGCGCCCGCGATTTCAAGACGTACATCGTCTCTGGCGGCGAGACCGAGTTCATGCGTCCTTGGACGCAGGCGGCGTACGGCATCCCGCCGGAACAGGTCATCGGCACTGTTCTCGCTACCGATTTCGTGTCCGACGGGGCCTCGTTCCAGCTCATGCGCCAGCCCAAGCTGGAGTTCAACGACGACGGCCCCGGCAAGCCGGTGGCGATCCAGCGCCAGATCGGACGCCGGCCGATCCTGGCGTTCGGCAACTCGGATGGCGATCTGCAGATGCTCCAGTGGACCATGGCCGGCCCCGGCAAGCGCTTTGCCGGCCTGGTCCATCACACCGACGCCAAGCGCGAATGGGCGTATGACCGCCAATCCCACGTCGGCCGCCTTGACAAAGCCCTGGACGCAGCGCGCGTCCAGGGTTGGACGATTGTTGATATGGAAAAGGAGTGGAAGCGAATCTATCCGTCTGAAAAACCTTGATTTTTTGTTGACTAGGTGCCCGTGCGCGGGCAAGGAGAGCAGCGATGAAAGCAGGACGATGGTGGGGAGCGGCCTTGATGGTCGCCAGCAGCCTCGCGCTGGCGGGCGGGGTCCATGCCCAGAGCGCGCCGCCCAAAGCCCAGGATTCCGGCAAGAAGCCCAACATACTCGTCATATTCGGCGATGATGTCGGTCAGACGAACATCAGCGCCTATGGCAAGGGCGTGGTCGGTTACACCACGCCGAATATCGACCGCATCGCCAAGGAAGGGCTGATCTTCACGGACTACTACGCCGAGAACAGTTGCACGGCAGGCCGCTCGACGTTCATCACCGGTCAGGTCGCGCGTCGTACGGGGCTTTCCAAGGTGGGTATGCCCGGCGCGCCGGTCGGCCTGCAGGATCGTGACATCACGATCGCACAGGCGCTGAAATCCCACGGCTACGCCACGGCGCAGTTCGGCAAGAATCATCTGGGCGACCGGGACGAGTTTCTGCCCACCAAGCACGGCTTCGATCAATTCTTCGGCAATCTCTATCACCTGAATGCCGAGGAAGAGCCCGAGCGCCCGTACTGGCCCAAGAACTCCAACGACCCCATCATCAAGAGCTATCAGCCGCGCGGGGTCATCAAGGCCAGTGCCGACGGGAAGATCGAGGATACCGGCGCGCTCACCGCCAAACGCATGGAAACCATCGACGATGAGACCGTGGGCGCGGCGCTGGACTACCTGGACAAGCACGGCAAGGCCGAGAAGCCGTTCTTCCTCTGGATGAATACGACCCGCATGCACGTCTACACCCATATCCGCCCGGAGCATCGAGGCAAGAGCGGCATGCCCGGCAACGACTATGCCGACGGCATGTGGGAGCATGACCAGGACGTGGGCAAGCTGCTGAAAAAGCTCGACGACCTGGGGATCGCGGACAACACCATCGTGATCTACACCACCGACAACGGACCCAATCAGTTCAGTTGGCCGGACGCTGCCACGACGCCGTTCCGCAACGAGAAGAACTCGAACTGGGAAGGGGCGTACCGGGTGCCCGCGATGATACGTTGGCCGGGTCACATTCCCGCCGGCGAAGTCAAGACGGGCATTGTGTCGGGGCTCGACTGGTTTCCCACGCTGCTCGCGGCAGTCGGGGACCAGGACGTCAAACAGCGCCTGCTGAAAGGCTGGACCCCCGACGGGGCCGGCCGGAGCTACAAGGTGCACCTCGACGGCTACAACCAGCTTGATTACCTGACAGGCAAGGCACCCGACAGCGCGCGGGAAGACTTCTTTTACTTCAACGACGACGGCATGTTGGTCGCGATGCGGTATCAGAACTGGAAGGCGGTCTTTTGCGAGCAGCAGGCGCCCGGCGGGTTCGCGGTGTGGAAAGACCCGTTCGTGTGCCTGCGTGTGCCCAAGCTCTTCAACCTGCGCATGGACCCCTATGAACGCGCGGATGTCGTCTCCAACCAGTATTACGACTGGCTCGTGAAGAACGATTACCTGCCGCTCATCGCGTCGATGAAGGCCGGGGAGTTCCTCAAGACGTTCATCGAGTATCCGCCCAGCCAGCGGCCTGCCACGTTCAGCGTGGACCAGGTCCAGGAGGAAGTGGATCGCGCGATCGAAAAACAGTTCGAAGAGGCGGCCAAAAAGCAGGCCAAGTAGGACGGGGCGCGGCGGCGGTCATGTCCGCCGCCGGGCATCGCCAACGTTGAAGGGCAGAGGGGTTATGAACGCTTCGGTGCGAAAGATGCCGGTCCACGCAACGGCCGGCGCGCGGGCGAGGGCGGTCGGGGGCCTGTGGGCGCCGGCGGTCCTGCTGGTCGTTTCCGGCATGGCTGCCCTGATCTTCCAGATTCTGTGGATCAAACAGCTCTCCTTGATCGTGGGCGTGGAAGTTCATGCGATCGCCCTTGCCGTCAGCGCCTTCTTTTTCGGCCTGGCCGTGGGCAGCGCCTGGCTGGGACGCGTGGCTGACCGCAGCGCCAACCCCTTGCGGCTGTATGCGGGCATCGAACTGGGCGTGGCCTTGCTTGCCCTGGGGGTGACCTGGGCGCTCTCGCATGGCGCGGCGCAGTTTGCGCGCGCCGAACAGGCCTGGTCCTGGGGGGCCTGGCTGACGCTGCTTGCCGTGGTGGCCATCCCGCCGATGCTGATGGGCGGGACGCTGCCCGTGCTGTTGCGGGCCTGCGGCGCGGCCCAGGTCGGCAGGGCCGGCGGAATTCTGTATGCCGCCAATACCGCGGGCGCCATTGCCGGCGCGCTGCTGCCTGCCTTCGTGCTGATTCCCGCCTACGGCGTCGGGCGCACGGCGTGCGCTGCAGCCGCCTTGAATCTTGCGGCCGCGGCTGGCGCCTGGGCGCTGCAGCGCCGCGCGGCGGCCCCCGCGCCGCGCGCCCCGTCCACCGCGCCTGCCCGGGCCTTGTCGGGCGAAGCCTGGCTGGCCATCGGGCTGTACAGCGCGGCGGGCGCCATCGCGATGGGCTATGAAGTGCTGTGGTCCCAGATGGTGGTGCCTTTCATGAGCACCCGGGCTTTCGCGTTCTCGGTGGTGCTGGCCGTCTATCTGGCCGGACTGGCGCTGGGCGCGGCGTTATACGCGCGCTGGGAGCATCGCCTGCGCGACCCCTGGCGGGTATTTGCGCTGCTGATCGCCGGCGCGGGTCTGGTGGCGCTGTTGGAAGTGGTGCTGCTGGGCCCATGGCTCATCGATGCCCAGTCGATGGCCGAGGCCGCGGTGCGGCAATGGAGCGACAGCGGCCTGGCCGGCATGAGCGCCCGGTTCGCGGTCGTCGCCTCCTGGGTAGTGCTGTTGCCGACCCTGCTGCTCGGCGCGGCCTTTCCGGCCGTGCTGCGCATCGCGGTTCCTGCCGACCGCCGAGGGCAGGGCGCGGGGCTGGTCCTGGCGGGAAATACGCTGGGCGGGATCGCCGGCACCCTGCTTGTGGCATTCGTCCTGTTGCCGCGCCTGGGCACGGTGCACGCGCTCGCCGTCCTGGCCGCAGCCGCCTGCGCCGTCGGCATCGCGGCGGTCTGGCGCACCGGCGAGCCGATGACCCGCGCGGTGGCGGTTGCCCTGTTTGGCGCCGTGCTGATCCTGGGTTGGGCGCTGCCGGCGGATCACCTGGCGCGGCGGCTGCCGGGGGCCAAAGACGGCAAGCTGGTCTTTTACGACGAAAGCCGGGGAGGCACGGTCGCGGTCGTGGAACGAGGCGAAGGCGAGCAGCGGTTCCGGCGGCTCTACATCCAGGGCGTTTCCAACTCCGGCGACGCCATGCCGTCGCTGCGCTATATGCGGCTGCAGGCGTTGCTGCCGCTCGCCGTCCACGCGGGCGAGCCGCGCTCCGCGCTGGTAATCGGCTATGGCACAGGCATCACGGCCGGGGCTTTGTCGCGATATCCGGGCCTGGAACGGCGTGTGGTCGCGGAATTGCTGCCCGGCGTCCTGCGGGCCGGCGCGCTGTTCAAAGGCAGCTATGACGCGGCAGCCGATCCGGGCCTGGATCGCCGTCTGCGCGACGGACGGCGCGAATTGCTCACCAGCCAGGAGCGCTATGACCTGATCACGCTTGAACCGCCGCCGCCCTCGGCCGCGGGCGTGGTCAACCTCTATTCGCAGGATTTTTATGAACTGGCGGCCACGCGCCTGAATCCTCAAGGGGTGGTTGCGCAGTGGCTGCCGCTTCCCACGCAGAACCTGGACGACACCCGGGCACTGGTGGCCAGCTTTATCGCGGTGTTTCCCCATGCCACGCTGTGGACGACGGAATTGCACGAGATGCTGCTGGTCGGCTCCCTGCAGCCAATGCCCCTGGACGCGGCGCGGATAGCAGGGCGCATGGCCGACCCGCGGCTACGCCAGGCCCTTGCGGACGTTGGCGTCGGTTCGCCCGCCGCGCTGCTGGCGACGTGGGTGACGGACAGGGAAGGTTTGGCGCGCTTTGTGGGGCAGACCCCGCCGGTGACGGACGATCGTCCCGCCATCGAGTACGCCGCCTGGGTCCGGCCGCGCGAGATCGTGCATACGCTGCCCGCCTTGCTGGCGCTGCGTGGCGAACCGCCACTGGGCGGCGGCGCCCCGGCCCTGACCGCCGACATCAAGCAGGAACGCGCCGTTCTCGATCTGTTCTATCGGAGCGCGTTGGCCGCCTACCGCGGGGACCGGCAGGAGTGGGGCCGGCATGCGGACGCGTTGGCGCAACGGGCGCGGGACAATCCCTATCTGCGCTGGTTCATGGCAGGGACCGACACCAGATGAGCAATACAAAGGGCTGGCGCCAGCAGCAACCTGCGCCGTTAACCATCACGATGCACCGGGTGACCGAATGAACTACTCGCTTCTTCTTGCCGGATTGGCAGTCGCGTTCTTCGTATTGCTGCTGGCGGCCATGCAGCTCGGGAAATGGGTGGGCCGGCGCAACGAGGAGAAAGGCGCTTCGGGCGTCTCCATCGTCGAAGGCTCGGTCTTCGCGCTGCTGGGTTTGCTGGTGGCTTTCACGTTCTCGGGCGCCGCCCAGCGGATGGCCGACCGCCGCGATCTGCTGGTCCAGGAGGTCAACGCCATCGGGACGGCGTGGCTGCGCATCGACATGGTCAACGCGGCCGACCAGCCGCGGCTGCGCGATCAATTCCGCCGCTATGTCGACGAGCGCATCAACTACTATCGCAGCGTGGCCGATTTGGCGCAGCGCGACGTCGTCGCCGGCCGCGTCGGGGCGCTGCAAAAGGAAATCTGGGGCACGTCGATGCAGGCCGCGCGCGCAAGCCTGCCGCCCTTTGCCGCGTCCTACGTCGGCGCGGTCAACGAAATGTTCGATGTCGCCACCGCCCAGACCGTGGCGCAGAAAGTGCATCCTCCCGTGGCGACCTACGCCTTCCTGGGTTTCCTGACCCTGGTGGCGGCCGGCCTGGTCGGCCTGAACCTCGGCGCTTCCAAGCGCGGGACGTTACTGCACCAGGTGGTGTACGCCGTCGTCATGACGGCGGCCCTGTACATCATCATCGATTTCGAGTTTCCCCGTATCGGCACGATACGCATCGACCAGAGCGATGCCTTGCTGCTGTCGCAGCGGCAATCCATGGTCGATCCCGACGGCGGCACGCGCTAGGAGAAGCCCATGGCCACCGGTGGCGAGCGCTTGGCGCAGCGGGCAGCCGTAGGTTTCGGGGCATGGACGCTGGCGGCGGCGTGCGGCGCGCCAGCCGCCGCCTGGGCCCAGGAGGGCGTGCGCCTGAGCAATGACGACCTGCAGAAGCGCGCCAACGGCGTGCTGGCGCTGATGTCGTTCTCGATTGTTCCCGACATCACGACCAGCTCGCTCAACATCGGCAGCGGCGGGGGCTCGACCTCGGGATCCACCCAGTTCTTCATGACGCAGCTGGGGGGAGGGGACACGATTTCCGATTCCGTACCCATCTATCTGGAAGGCGTGCTGGCCGGCAGCCGATACGATCCGACCTTCGTCGCCTCTCAGGGCGCCGAAACACGGCGCATCCCCGCCAAATGGAATAGCGTCTCGGCCACGGGAGGCATCGGCTGGGATTTCAAGCTGACCGATGAACTCAAGCTGCGTCCCATCTTCAACATCGCGCTGGGCAATGTGACCAGCGACCTGCGCGCCGCAAGCTGGTATGTGGGGCAGCGCACCGGCAGGGATGTCGACTTCCTGGACCGGGGCTCCCTGAACGCGTATGGGCTGGGGGGTTCCATCATGCTGGATTACGAACACTACCGGCCGGGCTACGAGGTGGACGTGGAATTGCGCTATTCCGATATCCGCCTGAGCAGCTTTGACAGCTCCGCGGCGGTAAGCGGCAATGCCATCGCGCAATCCGCCAATCTATGGGCGCGCTATCGGGCGCCCACGGGCATCGTCGCGCTGCAGCGGCCGCTGCGCTACGTGCTGGAGCTGACCCACTCCGAATTCCTGGGCGATCAAAAAGGAATTCTCGGGTTCGACCGCCTCACTTCCGTGGGTGCGGGCCTGGAATTGGATTCAAGCGCCTACAACCTGTTCATCACCCGCACGCGCCTGGTGGGCCGCTACGTGTTCGGCAACAACGTGTCCGGCTTCTCGGTCGGGCTGGCGGTGAGCTTCTGATGGACGGGGCTACAGAATCAGGGCCGGGGGCTCGAGCGGGCGAGGGTGGCGCTGGGCAACTCGCCGAACGTGTTGCGGTAGTACTCGGCAAACCGCGACATGTGCCGAAAACCCCACTTCAAGGCGATGTCGGAGACCGTGGCGTCGGGGCCGCAAGTCAGCAGATCGCGCAATGCGCCGTTCAGCCGCGCCGTCATGAACCACCGCCCGGGCGGCATGCCGACGCTGCGGCGAAAAATCATCTCGAGCGAGCGCAGGGTGTAGCCGCTGCGCCGGGCCACGTCCGTCAGCGCGACGTCGGTGGCTTCGCCAGACAGGACCAGCCGTTCGCACGCAGCGATCAAATGGTAATGGCGTTGTTCCACGGCCATTTTCTCCGGCTTGCCTGGCGGCGCCGCCGCGGAGAGGGCGTCCACGTAGCCTGTCAGCAACGACTCGCATACCTCTACGGCCAGCGCCGGCGCCATGCCGCCATCGGCCTGAAGCCGCCGCGCCAGCCCCAGCGCATCGCTGGTGAGCGTGGTCAACGCAAGCCGTCCGCCCCGGCGCAGATATACCGAATGCAGCCCATGCCTGCGCAGCCGCAAGGGCCGGCCGGTACGCGCAATCGCGATCTGCTGCATGCGTCCTTCGGGCGCCGTGAAGTTCACCCAGCGGGAGTGTCCTCTGGCGTGATACAGAAGCTCGATGCCTTCCGGATAGACCTGTATCTCTTCGGAGTGGATCGCGGCCGTATTGCAGCGGGTCCATTCGCCGCCTTCCGCCATGAATCCGATACAGATCCCGTCCGTGGGCATGGTGCCATGGGCGATCACGGGGAATTCGTAGCGGCCTGTCTCCAGCCGCACTTCGCCGAGCGTCAATCGTTGATGCTCCATTTCCGCGAGCTTGGACGAGATCAATCGGTGCTCGAAGCTGCCGCCATACACGACATCGAAAGCCTGCAAAGGCTCGAGCCCCGCATAGACGTGCTGCATGTAGACGGCTTGAATCGGCATTGCAAAAACTCCTCGGAGAATTCGCTTTTCGGATAACCCCCCACAGACGGGGCGGGTTCTCTTATTGATTGCAAACTTCAGACCGGGTGAATCCATGAAGCAAGACCAAGACTACTGGCAGGTCAAGGAGCGCATACGCAGCCTCGAAGTCGAGGCGGAACACTTGCGCCGTCAGGCGTTGCAGCTGCTCGTGGCGGACATTCGCCAGAAAATTCGGGAATACGGAATCACGCAAGGTCAGTTGTTCGGCCCTGATCTTTCCGATTTGGTGCGGTATCGCCATCCCGAAACGGGACAGACATGGAACGGCATCGGCAGGCCGCCGAACTGGATACGAGGGCAAGACCGCAAACGTTTTCTTGTGGTCTGAGTCGTGCGGGGCGTTCTGTGGCGTGCGGCGAATCCAGAAGCGCGACCGATTACGGTGCCATCATGAGCCCCGTTGGGCAGATAAGTCAGTAACGGCTTGTGTCTGCTGCCTTGGCTGTACTGGGCGGCGCGCGACGTGCCAGCCGGGAGAGGCGTCTTGTCGAAACGTTGCAGTAGGGGCGAATACCCGGCACTTTGGCCTATCCATTACTTTACATAATACACATTATGCGCATTAACGATAGCCCCAGCTTCTCCATTCTGGCAACGCCCCGCGTGGCCGGCGTGCCCAGGCATTGATTACGCCTTGGTGTGCAAACGGCCAAGCGTCAAGGTTATATACAGCAACACTCTCCCCCTCCTCTCATCTGACTGCACGGGTCCCCACGCACAGTCGTTGCGAATCACTGCCCGTACTGTTCTTGGCTGACCTTTTCCATCCACTCCACCGACTTGCCCTCCAGGGACTCAGAGATTGCAATGTGGCTCATACCCACCGTCGGACTGGCTCCATGCCAGTGCTTGACGCCAGGAGGAATCCAGACGACGTCGCCGGGGCGGATCTCCAGCACGGTATCGCCCCATTTCTGTACTCGCCCCACACCTGACGTAACGATCAGCGTCTGGCCCAATGGATGCGTATGCCAGGCTGTGCGTGCACCTGGCGCAAAGGTAACAACGCCTCCCCCCACGCGCGCGGGCGCAGCGGCTTGAAAGCGCGAATCTACAAACACAGATCCGGTGAAGTTTTGCTCCGCACCCGCGCTGCTTGGGCTGGAACCGACCCGCGTAACGTTAATCGGCTCCTGTTCGGCCGCATAGACGGCCGACGCACCAAGGGACAAGGCAAGGGCTGCTGCGGGGAGTCTCATGTTCATCCCTTCTGAAATCTCTTTAATTGGTTCATGGTGTTTGCTTGATTTCCTTGTTCATTTCATTTTCTTCAGAACAGGGCTGACCACGGCCCGTCAAATGTCGAGCTGACGCTCGCTCATCCACTTCACCATGGCCGGATTCCGGTGCGAGAAGAAGCTGCTTTCGCCGGTCTCAAGCTGGGCGATGCGGGCCATGTCCGCTTCATCCAGGGTGAAGTCGAGCACTTGCAGGTTCTCTTGCATCCGTTCCTTGCGCACCGACTTGGCCAGCGCCACGATGCCGCGCTGCGTCACCCAGCGCAGCACGACCTGCCCCACCGATTTGCCGTGCTTGCGGCCGATGTCCACCAGCGCTTCGTTCTGGAACAGGTTGTTGCGACCTTCGGCGAACGGCGCCCAGGCCTCGGCCTGCACGCCGTTTTCGCGCATGAAGGCCACGCTAGTTTCCTGCTGATGGAACGGGTTGACCTCCACCTGGTTCACGGCCGGCACGACATCGTTGAAGCCGATGATGTCCATCAACCGGTCGGGATGGAAGTTGCTGACACCGATAGCGCGAACCTTGCCGGCCTTCAGGGCGTCTTCCATCGCGCGCCACGATCCATGCACGTCACCGAATGGCTGGTGGATGAGGTAGAGGTCAAGATAGTCCAGCTGCAAGCGGCGCAGCGATTTGTCGATGGCTTGCTGGGTACGCTCGTACCCGGTGTCTTGCACCCAGAGTTTCGTCGTCACGAAGAGGTCGGCGCGCGGGACGCTGGCATTCTTGATGCCCCTGCCCACCGCTTCCTCGTTGAGGTAGGACGCCGCCGTGTCGATCAGCCGATAGCCGGTGTCGATGGCCTCGACCACGCAGCGCTCGCATTCCTGCGGGTCAGGAATCTGGAAAACGCCATAGCCGAGGATGGGCATCACGACGCCATTGTTCAAAGTGACTTGTTGCATGGTTAGCTCCTATGTTTTCGGGACGCCGCCGAGCCAGCTCGTCACGCGCTCCATCGTTCGCCGCTCCTGGTCCATCTCCATGACGAAACCATCGAGCAGCCGCGCCTTCGGCGCATCGCTTGCCAGCACTGACTTGCTGTTCCCTGGCCCGTAGCCGCCGTGGGTGATGAAGGGGATCAGGGCCTTTCCGGACAGGTCGTGCGCGGACAGGAAAGAACGGACCACTGGGGGCACGGTCGTGCCCCAGATGGGAAAGCCGAGGAACACCGTGTCATAGCCCGCGATGGCGGGCACCGTCGCCTCCAGAGGCGGCCTGTAGCCGCTCTCGGTCTCCTTGCGGGCTTGCTCGACCGTTTGCTCGTAGTCTTCTGGATAGGCACTGGCCGGCCGGATCTCGAACAGGTCAGTACTACGCGCACGATGTATCAGACCGGCGACGACGCGCGTATTGCCCGATCGTGAAAAATAGACCACCAGTGTCCGCGAGCCCACCTGTCGCATCTCACCGCCCTGAGCGTTCGATGCCGTGGCTGCGGCTCCCAGGGGAAGTGTCACAAGCGCAGCCATCACCGTACGTCGAGTCGAATCATGGGCGACAGTCATCCAAGCCTCCTTGATGTCATCGACCCACGCGGGCCTGTAATGCGGCCGGATAGCGGTCGCCTTGAATTTTCACGTCCCCCAAGGCCTGCGCGATCCTGGAAAGATCGGTGGCGGACAGGTCGACGGAGGCGGCGCCCAGGTTCTCTTCCAGGCGATGCAGCTTGGTGGTTCCAGGGATAGGCACGATCCAGGGCTTTTGGGCCAGCAGCCAGGCAAGTGCGATCTGCGCGGCCGTTACGCCCTTGTCCCTGGCAATCTGGCCGAGCAGGTCCACCAAGGCCTGGTTCGCCCGGATCGCCTCCGGCGAGAAGCGCGGCACTTTGCTGCGGAAGTCGTCGCTGCCGAAGGTCGCGCCGTCCTTGATGGCGCCCGTCAGGAACCCCTTGCCCAACGGACTGAAGGGGACGAAACCGATGCCAAGCTCTTCCAAGGTCGGCAAGACTTCCTGTTCCGGCTCGCGCCACCACAGCGAATACTCGCTCTGCAAGGCGGTGACCGGCTGCACAGCGTGCGCGCGGCGGATCGTCTGTACGCCCGCTTCCGACAGGCCGAAGTGCTTGACCTTGCCTTCGGCGATCAAGTCCTTGACCGTGCCAGCGACTTCCTCAATGGGCACGTCGGGATCGACGCGATGCTGGTAGAGCAAATCGATCACGTCGGTCTTCAGGCGCTTGAGAGAACCTTCGACGGCCCAACGGATGTGCTCGGGGCGACTGTTGAGGATCTGCTGCTTGTTGTCGTCGCCGAAGGTAAAACCGAACTTGGTGGCGATTACGACCTGGTCGCGCACAGGGGCCAGCGCTTCGCCCACGACCTCCTCGTTAAGGTAGGGGCCGTACACCTCCGCCGTATCGAAGAAGGTCACACCGCGATCGACTGCGGCGCGAATCAGCGATACCGCTTGCCGGGTGTCCGTGGCCGGCCCATAACCGTGACTCAGGCCCATGCACCCTAACCCGAGGGCTGAAACTTCCAACGTGCTATTTCCAAGTTTCCGCTTTTGCATATGTCTTACTCCTTCAAACGCGCCCGTCCAATATGACCCGCCAGAGTTCGCCATACGGCGGGACAGCTGGCGGCATCGCTACCTCAGCCAATGTAGCCATCATGTCTGGCCAGCACTAGAGAGTAAAATCCGCAAATACTTATGAGGTGAACTCATAGATGGCGAAAAACAGCTACAACGACCTCTTGGCGTTCATTGCGGTCGCGCGTGAACAGAGCTTCACGCGTGCCGCGGCGCAACTCGGCGTCTCCCAATCGGCATTGAGCCATCTGATTCGCGCTCTTGAGGCCAAGATGGGCGTTCGCCTGTTGACGCGCACCACCCGGAGCGTTTCGCCGACAGAGGCCGGGGAACGATTGATGCAAAACATCGCTCCCCGTTTCCAGGAAATCGAGGCCGAGCTGTTGGCTGTCGGAGAACTGCGGGACAAGCCGGCCGGCACGATCCGCATCACTGCCAGCGAGAACGCTGCCGACACCGTGCTCTGGCCCAGGCTTGCGAAAGTGCTTCCCGAGTACCCCCTGATCAAGGTCGAGATCAACGCGGAATCACGCTTCGTCGATCTCGTCGCGGAGCGCTACGACATGGGCGTGCGCCTTGGCGGCGATCTGGCCCGGGACATGACCACCGTACGCATCAGCCCGGACTTGCGTTTCGTGATCGTCGGCTCACCCGCCTACTTCGCCAAACGGCCCATTCCCTTGAGACCGCAGGAGCTGGCCGATCACGACTGCATCAATCTGCGCCTGATGAGCCACGGGGAGCTCTACGCGTGGGAGTTCAAGAAGGGAAAACAGCAGATCAGCGTTCGAGTCGATGGGCCGCTTGTCTTCAACCGGACCAAGCCCATCCTTCAGGCGGCGCTGGCCGGCTTTGGCCTTGGATACCTGACCGAAGAGATGGCTGCCCCCCATATCGCGAAGGGCCGCCTGCGGACGGTCCTCGCGGATTGGTGTCCGACGCTTCCTGGATACCATCTCTATTACCCCAGCCGCCGGCATCTGTCCCGAGCAATGACCGTGCTGATCGACGCATTGCGTCACCCCGAGAAAGAGGTGTGACTGATATGGCCCTGGAGACTTTCAGCGATGTTCTCGCCTTTGTTCATGTCGTGCGTGAAGGCAGTTTCACTCGGGCGTCCGCCCTGCTTGGCGTATCGCCCTCTGCCTTGAGCCATGCCGTTCGCGGCCTCGAAACCCGGCTGGGCGTCCGGCTGCTGACGCGCACCACTCGCAATATTGCGACCACCGAAGCGGGCGAACGCCTGTTCAACAGTGTGGCGCCTCGTTTCGACGACATCGATGCCGAGGTGGCGGCCGTCAAGGATCTACGCGACAAGCCGGTGGGAACCATCCGCATCACTTCCGCCGAACATGCAGCAACCAGCGTTCTCTGGCCCAAGCTGTCCAAGGTCATGCGCGACTATCCCGACATCAACGTCGAGATCAGCATCGACTACACGATGGCGGACATCGTCTCCCAACGCTTTGACGCCGGCGTTCGAGTGGGAGACCAAGTCGCCAAGGACATGATCGCTGTACGCATCAGCCCGGACCTGCGCATGGCGGTAGTGGGCTCGCCGGAGTACTTCGCCGCACGGTCCACCCCCCGCTCGCCCCAGGAACTGACTCGACACGATTGCATCCGGCTGCGACTTCCGACGCACGGAGGCTTCCTTCCTTGGGATCTTGACCGGGATGGCGAAGAGGCCAAGTACCCCGTCAGCGGCCAATGGGTGTTCAACAATAGTTCCTCCATTGCCCGGGCAGCCTTGGCGGGCTGTGGGTTGGCCTACGTTCCGGAGGATATGGTGTTGGAGGATATCGCCGCGGGGCGGCTTATTCGTGTGCTGCAAGACTGGTGCAGCCCGTATCCGGGGTACCACCTTTATTACCCAAGCCGGCGCCAGTCCTCCGGCGCTTTGGCAGTCATTGTCGAAGCATTGCGACATCGCGCATAGCCAGTTCGCGGCTCCGCGTCATTTATGAGTTCACCTCAGTAGTGAATGCGGAATCAGGGGCTTAATCGACGCGTCCGCATCCCGTAGCATTTCAGCTCCCAGAAAGGAAAGGCAAACTCAAGCCCTCATCCGGCGTTTTGCCTTTCGCCGACACCATGCCGCCACCCCTGGCCGATATGCATGCCGGCCAAACCGAGCAACGGGATGGAGCTGTCACCGATGATTCAAAAAAAGCCTGCTTACAAGCCCGCGATCAGCACGTTGGGCGTCGTGATGGCACTGACTTCCGGGCTAACGCTCGCATCCGGTCATGCCACTGCAAAAAATGAGGCAACGCAAGCGATGCCCGCACAAGCCGCCTCGGATACCTTGTCCGCCAAGCAGCAGGCCGTGCCCCTGATCGCCGCCTTCATGGCCGCAAGCGATATGCCCCAATTGAACACAGCCTTGAACCAGGGGCTTGACGCCGGCATGACCATCAGCGAGGCCAAGGAAATCCTGGTGCAGCTGTATGCATACGTCGGCTTTCCTAAAAGCCTTAACGCGCTCGGCGAACTCCTGAAGGTGGTCGAGGCACGCAAGCAACGCGGGATTCAAGACGCACCGGGACGCGAACCCAGCCGCGCCATTCCCACCGGGGACGAACTGATAGCGGTAGGCAAGGCCAATCAGACCCGCATCTCGGGCGCGCCGGTGACCGGCCCCGTCATGGACTTTGCCCCCATCATCAATCAATTCCTGCAAGCTCATTTGTTCGGCGACATCTTCGAGCGCGACAACCTCGACTGGCAGAGCCGCGAATTGGCCACTGTCGGGGCGCTGGCGGCCACGCCCGGCGTGGAAGCGCAGTTGCGTTCGCACATGCGGGCCAGCATGCGGGTAGGCTTGACGGCAGCGCAGTTGCGCCAGTTGACCCAGGTTCTGGCTGAGCGCGGCGACAAACAGGCCGCGGAGCGTGCGGATGCGGCCTTGACTCAGGCCCTTGCCGCGACCTCGGGACGCTGAACATGAACCTCACCAAAACCCTGTTCGCGTGCATCGCGCTGAGCTCGATGACGGCTTGCACAGCCCTCCCCGACAACCCGCGCAATGCCAGCGGTCCGCTTGTCATCCAGGAACAAGGCAGCTTCGCTGTCGGCGGAAGCGTCCTGCAGAAGCCTGGCCAGTACGACAACAACAAGCCAACCGCCGAAGGGCAGACATTCCACGGCGATCACCTCTACGCCTTCTATCAAGTCCCGCAGAACCCCAGACCGCTGCCTTTGGTCATGCTGCATGGTGCTTACCAATCGGCGCGTAGCTGGGAAACGACGTCAGACGGCCGTGAAGGTTTTCAGACCCTCTTTCTGCGTCGTGGCTTTCCGGTTTATCTCGTCGATCAGCCTCGCCGCGGTCGCGCCGGCAATAGCACCGTGGCAACCACGATCGAGCCCTCCCCCTTTGATCAACTGTTCTTCGATCAATTCCGGATCGGCAAATGGCCACGTTACTTCGACAACGTGCAGTTCGACCGCAAGCCTGAAACGCTGGATCAGTTCTTCCGTTCGGTCACGCCCAATACCGGTCCTTTCGATGCCGGGGTGATTTCGGACGCCATGGCCGCGCTGTTCGAAAAGACGGGGCCCGCCATCCTGATATCGCATTCTCAGGCAGGCGGACCGGGGTGGTTGACCGCGATCAAAAGCAAGAACGTCAAGGGAATCGTCGCCTTGGAACCCGGTAGCGGGTTCATCTTCCCTGAAGGGGAGCTTCCCCCCGCGATGCCAAGCGCGGCAGGGACGCTTACGCCCGAGGGTGTGCCGCTGGCAGACTTCGAGAAGCTCACGCGCATCCCGATCATCATCTATTACGGCGACAACTTTCCGACCGAGCCGACCACGGAGCGCGGACAGGACAACTGGCGGGTGCGCCTGGCCATGGCCCGCCTTTGGGTCGCTGCCATCAACAAACATGGTGGCGACGCGCAACTCGTGCACCTGCCGGAAGTCGGCATTCGGGGCAACACGCATTTTCTGATGTCCGACCTGAACAACATCCAGATCGCCGACCTGGTGTCACGGTTTCTTGCCGCGAAAGGTCTGGATTGACAAGCGCGCAAGTGCAGCCTGATGCATCGCCTAGACATTGGGAAATCCGCCCAGCTACCGCAACACCAGCCGCCGCAATCAACAATAGTGGGAATTGAGATGAAAGATCCATTTATCAGCAGAACCCGACGCGATTTTCTCGGCGCATCCGCGTTCGCTGTCACCAGTGCAATCATAGGAGTTCCAATAATGAGCGCCACCGCCACCGCCGCCGCAGCCGACTACAAGAAGAATCCCTTTACGCTGGTCTACGCTGGCGCCCTCTCGAAGAATGAACCGGGCAAGGTCAATATTCATCCGGTCAAGTACAAGCTGAACGGCCTGGATATCGTTGCCAACGTCTACACCCCGTCGAACTACGATGCGCAGAAAAAATATCCCGCGATCGTCGTGGCCCATCCCAATGGCGGCGTGAAGGAGCAGGTCGCTGGCCTGTATGCCCAGCACCTGGCCGAACTTGGCTACATTACGATCGCGATGGATGCCGCCTATCAGGGCGGCAGTGGCGGCGAGCCCCGCAGCACGGACAAGCCGCAATTCCGCATAGAGGACATCCACGGCGCAGCGGACTTCATCACTCAGTACCCGGGTGTTGATGCGACGCGCCTGGGGCTACTCGGCATTTGCGGCGGAGGCGGCTACTCGTTGTCCGCGGCAAAGTCCGACAAGCGCTTCAAGTCGATCGCGACCCTCAGCATGTTCAACTCCGGCCGGGTTCGTCGGAATGGCTTCGCCGATTCTCAACTGAACACGATCCAGCAGCGCCTGAAGCAAGCGTCCGAAGCACGCGCTCAGGAAAAGGCGGGAGGAAAGATTCCGTACTCTGGCGACGCCGACATGACAGATGCTCAGATTGCCGCGCTGCCGTTCGAAATGTACCGGCAGGGCTACGAGTATTACTGGAGGACGCACGCCCACCCCGGCTCGACCTTCAAGTACACGACCAGCAGCCTGTTGGATCTGATGCGCTGGGATGCAACCGAACAGATCGAATTGATCAACCAGCCCTTGCTGATGATCGCCGGCAGCAAAGCGGACAGCCTGTATATGACCGAAGAAGCCTTCCCGAAGGCCACGGGTACCAACGACAAGCAACTGTTCCTGATCGAAGGCGCGACCCATATCGAGACCTACTGGGTGCCCAAGTATGTGGATGCCGCGCTCGGTCAACTCAAGCCGTTCTACGCTCGAACCCTGTGATCGAAATAAGGCGACGTTGATGCAGCACGGGCGGTCCTCGCGCCAGCAGGCCGCCCGATTGACCGTACGCTGACTGCCGTCACCTCCCCTGTCGGTGCTTCGATACGGCGTTGACGGCGAACTGGTAGTCGCCGCCAACGCATCAGGTAAATGACTCAGTCGATCATGGCGCCGGCAGTACGAACGACCTTGCCCAATCGGTCGTACTCTTCATTTGAGAACTGTTTCAGTCCTTCGCGAGACGTCGGTGCGGGCTGAGCCCCCCTAACCTCCAATTGGGATCGCACTTCGGCTTGAGACAGAATTTTGTGCACGGCGGCGTTCACACGATCCAGTACCGCAGTCGGTGTCCCTTTGGGTGCATACAGTGCATCCCAGGCAAAGAATGAGTACCCCGGAACGCCCGCCTCGGCCACGGTAGGAATATCAGGCACGGAGGCTACTCGCTCGCTGGTGGTGACCGCAAGCGCTCGTAAGCGGTTCGCTTTAATTTGCGGTGCGACGTTTGGCATCACGTCGATCAGCAGGGAAAGTCGGCCACCCATCAGGTCGGTCATTGCCGCCGCTCCTCCTTTATAGGGAATGTGAACAATGTTTACGCCTGCCATCTGCTTAAGCTGTTCACAGGCCAGGTGCGAGGTTGTGCCGTTGCCGGCTGATCCACAGGTAAGCGAACCAGGCTTCGCACGCGCGGCGTCGAGCAGTTCTTGAAGCGAGCGGTAAGGATCATTAGGATTGACCACGACCGCGGCGGCGATCGTGGTCAGGCGCGAAATCGGTTCGAAATCGTCACGGGAGAATCCTGTCGTCTTGTAGAGCCAGTGATTGATCGCCTGCGTGCCATTGGTAGCGTATGCCAGCGTATAGCCGTTGGGTTCCGCGCGAGACGCAGTGGCCGTCCCGATATTGCCGCCGGCACCTGGCTTGTTCTCGATCACGATGGTCTGGCCCAGTTCGCGTGCCAGCGGCTCACTGATCAGCCGCGCCAGCGTGTCTCCACCGCCGCCCGCCGGGAACGGTACGATCAGGTTGATTGGCCGGCTGGGCCAAGAATCGCCACCGATCGCGCTGCTGACCGGTGCGGCCGATGCGACTAAGGATGCGATGCTGATGGCCCACAGGGCCCTTTTCGACTTGCCGAAACTCATATCGTTGTCTCCATAGGTTTTCCGATGGCCTTATCCTGGCCTTTCGGTGTGCAGAATCCTCGGCGAAATGTCCGCCGACTCTGATTCAATAAATGCCCGCCACGCCGCTGGTGGCGGCGCGGCCATACCCCGCAGCCAAATCGGTTGCGGCCCGAGCAAGCAATGTGGCGTCCACGCCCACGGCAGTGAACAGGCTGCCGCATGCGATGTACCGTGCTGCGAGTTTCTGGTCGCTGATCAGGATGCCCGCCGCCTTGCCGTGCAGCCGGATGCGCTTCAATGCGGCCTCGATAACCTCTTGCATTGCCGGATCACCAGGCCTTCCCAGATACCCATAGTCGGCCGCGAGGTCCGCCGGCCCGATGAAAACGCCGTCCACGCCGTCAACGGCGCAGATTTCGTCCAGCGCCTCGATCCCGCGCCGGGTTTCGACCTGAACGAGCGTGCACATTGCGCCATTAGCCTCATCCAGATAGGCAGGCAGTCGTTGCCAGCGCGAAGCCCGCGCCAGGGCACTCCCCACGCCCCGTATACCGGACGGCGGATACCGCATCGCCGCCACCGCCGCGGCGGCTTCATCGGCGCTCTGTATCATCGGCACCAGCAGCGTTCGCGCGCCCAAGTCGAGTAGGCGTTTGATCTCTACGGGATCATTCCAGGCTGGGCGCACCACGGGTTCCAATGGATAGGCGGCTAGTGTCTGCAGCTGCGCCAGAATGCTGTCCAACGTATTGGGCGCATGTTCGCCATCGATGAGCAGCCAGTCGAAACCAGCACCCGCCACCACTTCCGCGGCATAGCCATTGGCCAGCCCCAGCCACAGACCGATTTGAGAGTCGCCGCGCGCCAGCGCGGCTTTGAAGGTGTTGTTCGGTGTTTTCATGGACATCACTTGAAGCAGCAGCTCACGGCACCCAGCGGGCCGTAGTCGACATGAAAGACGTCGCCGCGCTCGGCATAGACGGGACGCGTGAAGGACCCGCTCAGCACGATCTGATCGCGCTCCAGGCCCACATCGTGGCCGGCAAGCCTGTTGGCCAACCACACCACGCCGTTCGCGGGATGGTTCAGGACGCCGGCGGCGAGGCCGGTCTCCTCAATCACGGCATTGCGCGACAGGATGGCGCCAACCCAGCGCAGGTCGACATCATTGACGCGGACCGGACGACCACCCATCACGACCCCGGCGTTGGCGGCGTTATCGGCGATGGTGTCGAAAACTTTGCGCGGCCGATGGGATTCGGGGTCTATCTGATGAGATCGCGCATCGATGATCTCCAACGCCGGAATCACGTATCGCACCGAATCCAGCACGTCGAACAGCGTGACGTTCGGCCCCCGCAGCGGCTTGTCCAGAATGAATGCGAGTTCGACCTCCAGCCGCGGCACGATGAATCGATCACGGTCGATCACCGCCCCGTCAGCAAACAACATATCGTCGAGCAGCGCGCCGAAATCGGGCTCGTCGATCTGCGACGACAATTGCATGGCACGAGAGGTAAGCCCGATCTTGTGACCCACCAGTCGGCGGCCTTCGGTTAGTTTGAGCTCGACCCAACGGCGTTGAATCGCGTAACCGTCGTTGATATCCATCTCGGGATGATCGAGCGATATTTGTCGGATCTGGGTGCGGGAGCGTTCCGCCTCGTGTAGGCGGCGCGCAATGGCATCAATGAGGGTGGCGTCAAGAGCCATGAATGACCTCTATTAGGAAAGGGATTCGGGTATCAGCGCGCGAGCGCCTCAGGAGGCAGGTGGCGGTGGCTTACCCGGCTGGCGAAGCGCCAGCCTGATTCGCCATGCACAAGCTCGTCAGTGCAGAAGCGGATCGCGACCAGACGTGGTGCTGCGTCCTGCGTACCCCCGTCGGTTCGGCTCTCGTAAGCAAGCAGATAGAAGCGCACGCGCGCGCGGCCGGGATCGGTAAGCTCCGCCTGTAGGTTGGTGACGATGTGCGCCGTCTGCCGAGCGGGGTCACGTGTGGCAAGCGCCGCCGCCACTTCGTCGGGACCGGTCAGCGCGCGCCCTTGCCGGTGCCAGGTTCCATCGCTGGCCATCAGCTTGGCAACATCGCCGTGACGCCGCTGGTCCAGCGCTTCAAAGAAATTCAGCACCTGCGCAGCGGCGTCCTCGCAGCGTGGGGGGGTCTTATCGTTCATGCCGTCAACTCCGAGTTCGCGGACGACCCGGCGGGGGCTGAGGCGTCACAGGATTGGTAGCCGGCGAGCGGCGCTTGCGCGTTCTGCTCGACCGATTTTCGAGCGGCTCGGAAGTCCCGACCGGCATCGATGCCGACCGCCGCGACCGTTACGCCGCTGGTATCCACGCCGAGGTAAAGCCTGCCGCCGCCGGGCGTGGCGCGCCACACTGTGTGCTGCGCCAGATTCGGGAAACCTGCGATCTGGATCATGTGTTCATATTGTTCGGACCAAAGCAGCGGCACCGGCATGTAAGCGACCGTCTGCCCCAGCATGGCGCGCGCTGCCGCGACGCCCTGATCCTGAGCGTTCTGCCACGACTCGAGACGCAGCCCCTGCGGCGCGCGGGGATGCGCCAGCACCGCCACATCGCCAGCCGCATAGATGTGCGGATCCGAGGTCCGGCAAGCGGCATCGACACGAACGCCCTGCCCGCAGTCCAACCCTGCCTCCCGCGCAAGCGCGTCGTTGGGTTGCATGCCCACGCCCACCAACACCAGATCGGCCACGATCACGCTGCCGTCGTCAAGGCGCACGCGAATGCCGTCGGCATCGTCGTTGAGCGCTGTCACGCCATGCCCCAGCCGTACGCAGACGCCGGCGGCCTCGTGGCGTTCAAGTAGCCATTCCGACACCGGCGACATCAGACTGCGGCCGCAAAGGCGTGGGCTGGCCTCGATCACGGAAACCGAACAACCCAACGAACACGCCGTAGCGGCTGTCTCCAGCCCAATCCAGCCGCCGCCAATGATTACGGTTCGCGGCGCTTTGGCGAATGCCCGCCGCAGCGCCAACGCATCGTCAAGCGTGCGCAACGTGTGCACCCGCGGGCTGTCGAGCCCCGGCAGACGCGGGCGGCAGGGACTTCCGCCGGTGGCCAGCAACAACTTTTCGTAGCTGATTTGTCGCCCATCGCCAAACAACACGACGCGGCTGGCCGGATCGATCTTCACGGCTTCCAGAGATGGCAGGAATTCAATCGCTCGATCCTCCATTTCGGCAAGCCCGAGAACCTCGGAATCCGCCACGCCGCTGACGCCAGTAATCAGCCCCTTCGACAAGGGCGGGCGCTCGTACGGTGCATGTCTTTCCGCGCCGCACAGCACGATGCGGCCGGCATGCCCGCTCTCGCGCAGCGTACGCGCCGCCCACGCACCCGCCTGGCCCGCGCCAACGATCAGCATGGTGCCGGGCGCGCTCATGCCGCCTCGGACCGTAGGAACACGGTGCCGTCCTCGATCCGGACTTCATAACAGCGCAGGTCGGAGGTCACGGGCGGACACTGATGTTTGCCTGTGGCGATTTCGAACACGCCTTGGTGCAACGGGCATTCGACTGTGCCATCCTCGACCCAGCCTTCGGCCAGACTGGCATTGCCGTGCGGACACTTGTCCTGCGTCGCACAAACCTTTCCGTCCAAGTCATAGAGACAGACGGCCTCCCCTTCCAGCATCACGCGCAGGGTGTGGGTGTCCGGCGAAATGTCCTTCACCAGCGCCACCGGTTTCCAAAGTTCGGTATCGACCATGATCAAAACCCCATTGCCTGGCGGTAATACTGATAGAACGACCGGATGAGCACCTCGGTCACCATGTAGTCAGCGGGTTCCGTGTCCCGCCCACCCATCTCCACGATGCCGCGCGCATCGGGATAGCCGGTGACGCCAATCTGGACCTGGTTGAGCATTTCGCTGTCGTCCATCGACACGAACCCCGCCGGTCCAAGCAAATTGGCATGTTTGAGACGCAATCGCGTCATCTCCTCATCGTCGTCTTCGTAGCCGTAATAGGTGAAGACCAGTTCGTGTTCAGTCGGGCTACGCGGTATCACGTGCCGCGTCTTGAGCGAGTTGGCCTGGATGCCGAACTGCGCCGCTGGAAACACCCACGCGCCGCCGACTCGACCCCGGTTGAACTCTTGCCTGGGCGTTACGGTTTCCAGATCGAGCAGTTCCAGGTCATTGCGGAAGCGGCTCATCTCGGAAGTCGCCTCCGTGACTTTCTTCCCTTCGTTGTGCGACACCATCACGCTGTGCGCGCCGCCGCCGGTCGGAATGCACTCGGATTTGGAATCGGCGCGCCACAGGCCGAAAGTGATATAGAACGTGTGCAGCAGCGTGGCGTGGTAGGGATCCTTGAGGTTTTCCAGGTACATCTTCCAATTGCTGGGAATCAATTGGCGGCTATACCCAAGCAACTTGAGCTTCTTTCCCGGCAGCATGTGATCAATTTCTGCCAACACCTCGGCCCCGCAGAATTCCTCGAAGCTGGGCGCCTCATCCGAAAACGTCGCCCAGATCGATCCGCCACGATTGACGCTGCGGAGTTTCCGGATCCCGTTCTGCTTGGGATCGAAATCGCGTGGCATGCCGCCCTTGCCCATCGCGCCGCGGCGGAACGGCACGCCCTGCAGATTGCCGTTCAAGTCATAGTTCCACTGGTGGTAGGGGCATGTGAAGTCTTTCACCTTGCCGGTGTTCTGCCAGCAGATTTGCGCACCACGGTGCGCACACCGGTTTTCGAGCACAGCGATCTCGCCGCTGTCGGTACGCACCATGATGACTGGGCTGGTGCCTATCCAGTTGCGCTTGTAGCAACCGACTTCCGGCACCTCGCACTCCAATCCAATGTAGTTCCAGGTCTTGCCGTTGAAGAAGACGTCCATCTCCTTTTGAAATACGGCAGGATCGGTGTAAACCCAGTTCGGTATGCGAGTGTGGCCTTCTTCGGGCCAGCGGCGTTCGATATGGATAGGTTGCTCGGCGATGGCCGGCGCGTGAGAGGAACAGGCCTCGGTGGGGTGGGTATGAGTGCAGGTCATGGCGGATTCCAGATTCAGACGGGAATGATGAGCGACGTGCGCACGCGGTAGTTGTCGTAGACACAGTCGCGGCTGGCCAGTCGCCAGCCCGCGTCCGTTTGCCTCCAGGTGTCGAGGTAGCGGCCAACCATATTCAGGCTAGGTTCGCGATCCGAGAGCGATTCCATGATGGCGAAGTTGGCCTGAGCAACCACCCGGTCTGCATGTTGCTGCCGTACTTTCACGCCGCTGATGAAGTGGCGCAGCGAACGTGGTTCGAACATGGTCGTCTCACGTAGCGCCGTAACCCGGTCCTTCAGCATGTTCTTGTTCATGCAGTAAATCAGGCCCAACGGCAGGCCGGCGTCGTGGTTCTCGCGTGACAACACGCGATAGTGGCAATCTTCGGTAAAGAAGTCCGGCCAGGCTTCAAGTTCACCCTCGTCCAGGCACAAGGCGTAATCCTCGTAGAGATCACGCAGTTCGGCACGCAGCGCCGCTGCGGAAACGTCGTTGAGATGGGGCATATCAGTACGGATCCTTGCAGTTGATATCAGCGCGCCGCGGCGAGCTGGGCCCTGTTGCTTTCGAAGCCGCCTTGGCTACCGAGCGCGAGAATGGGTTCTTGCATCCGCTCCTGCCAGATCAGGGACTCCATCGCGATCTGAAGTGGATGGTCCTGGACCGTGAGCGAAGATGTGGTGCTGTTTTTGGTGTGATGGGAATGCATGGCCCAGCCAGGCGCCGACAAGATCAGATCGCCGGCCTTCCAGTCGAGGCGCACTCCGTTGACCTTGCTATAGCCCTCACCGCGCAGGTAGTAGTTGATGGCGGAAGAACTGTGGCGATGCGGGACATGATGGTTGTCAGGGGGTGAACTCGAAATGGTGGCAAAGAAGCTGTGGGTGGTGCCGATGCGCCGCTCGGTGGCGGGGTTGTAGAGCACGAACAGACGGCGGCCGTTGTAACCCTTGGCGATGTCTTCTACCGACGGCAAGTGCGCTGCCACGCTGGCGTAGGGCCAATGCAGTGCCTTCGATTCAAGCACGTCGATGTCGATCAACCATTCATAGCCCAGCAGCCGCGCACCCTCGGTGCCAACTGGCGCGTTGAGCGCCAGGTCGCGCGCACGAGCGACTCCCGATGGCGGCCCTTCGCGACGCGTGGTGTTGGCGTCGGATGGTGCCACCTCACCTTCGAATTCCTCAACGAAATGCACCTCGAGCTTCTCGAGCAGCGGGGCATTGGAGTACGACAACCGCACCCAGGGTGTCTTGCCTTCGTTCCGATAGCTATGAATCTGCATTGAGGGGGTGTTCCAGACATCCCACTTGCCGATGGAAAAGGAGCGGCCTCCAACCTTTGCCACCCCTTCCCCGCTGATACAGATCTCCAGCATGTTGGAATTCTTGCGCAGGTTTAGTGTGCTTTCTCCCGGATTCACCACGTTGATCGTGACATCGGTTCCCGGCGCCAGGCCCAAACCCGGCGCGGTCGCCTCGGGATGAACGATCAAGCTGGCGCGGCGACCGTTGGCCGGGCGCGGTGCGTCGATCAATCGCTCAATTTCCCGATCAATGTCTTCCTTGGCTATCACGACCGACGGCCACATATTCTGTTGTCGGGGCGCCGCCCCACTCACGTCCACGAACATCTCGTTCTCCTCGTCTGTCGGCAGGTTCAGTCCGCCGGATTGATTTTTGGGGGGGCTGCCCTCAGCGCGCGAGCAGCAGGTTTTCGCGTGTTTGCGGAGCCAGACACTGGCCTAGGTCGCGATCACACGCGGCCTGATACACCACCCGGGCCAAAGCCAGGTCGGAGAGCCCCATTCCCATTCCTTTGAACAGCGTCATTCGTGCATCCGCCGGACGTGGCGAGCACGTACCGTCCGCCAGGAGATCGGACAACACCGACACGCCCTGCCACGGGTCATCGCCTGCGCCATAGCGTTCGCGGAGTTCGCGGGAACCGCGACGCGCGTTCTCAAGATCGTCAACAACCACGAGGTCGGCAAGCTCGAAGACGTCCTGCGTGAACTCCGCCTTGGCCGGCAGAATCGCCCCCACAGCGTTAAGGTGACGGCAGTCGCGCAAGGCGGCCGCATTGACAAAGGGGTGTTCGGCGCGCGTGATCAAGGTCACGATCTCGGCGCCCGCCAGCGCGCGGTCCAAAGTGATCGCTTCCACGACGGGGAACTCGTAGCGAGCCTGCGCCTGGCGCACGAACTCAGCGCGCTTCTCCGGCGTCGGGCTGTAAACACGTATGGACTGCAGGTTGCGAACCGCGGCCAGCGCCGCGAGCTGCGTTACCGCCTGCGGTCCCGTACCGATCAGTGCCGCATGCTGAGCCGTCTCGGGGGCCAACATGCGCGTAGCCAAGCCGGTGATTGCCGCCGTCCGCAACATTCCGAGCGCACGCGCTTCGATCACGGCCAGCAAGGTGCCTCGCTCTGCATCGAACAGCGTGAACACCGAACCGCCACCTTGGCGGGTATGCACCCAACTCTTGAAACCGCAGACACCACCGGTCCCTTGCACAACTGAGCCCAAAGCATGCATGGAACTGCCGTCGCCCCAGGTGGCCAGTGCTTTGGGCACATTGCGGGCGAGGCCACGGCCCTGGAGCGCCAGCGTGGCGGCCAGAGAATCGATCGCACGCGGCATGTCCAGCACGCTAACCACGTCGGCTTCGGAAAGATATCGAATCGCTTGTGTCATGGCTCAGCCTTGCTCGGTGGGTTCGTTAATCACGGGGTTCGATAGCCTGCCGACACCGGCGATATCCACTTCGAAGACGTCCCCCTCGCGCAAAAAGCGTGGCGGCTGTCGGGTGGCCCCGACGCCTTCGGGTGTTCCCGTGGCGATCACATCGCCCGCTGCAAGTGGCGTGAAGGTGCTGATGTACGCGATGAGTGTCGGGATTGAGAAGATCAGGTCGGACACTGCGCCGTCCTGCATCAGCTCGCCGTTGAGGTACGAGCGCACACGCAACGCAGTCGGATCAGGCAGCTCGTCGGCCGTGACCAGCCACGGCCCCAACGCGCCTGACCGCTCGAAGTTTTTGCCCGGCGTAACCTGCGCGTTGTGTTTTTGAAAGTCGCGCACCGAGTTCTCGGCCATACAGGTGTAGCCAGCAACATGCTCGAGCGCGCGTTCGACGGGGATGTGGCGCCCGCCGCGGCCAATAACGACAGCCAGCTCGGCTTCGAAATCGAGCTTTTCCGAGACTCGGGGCCGCCACACGGACTGCTGGTGGCCCACCAGGGAATCGCTGTATCGAGCAAAAACCGATGGGTGTTTGGGGACGTCCCGGCCCGCCTCCATCACATGGCGCCCATAGTTCAATCCCACGCAAAGTATCTTCCGCGGTGCCACAACGGGAGGCAACCATTGCAGTCCGGCTACCTTCAGTACGGCGCCGGGTTCCCGCGCCGCTCGCGCGAGGCTATCCGGCCCGGCAGCCAGCGCACTGCTTACATCAGGCCAATGCTTGGTCATGAGCCGGACGTGGTCGTCCTCGCGTACACCCCATGCCGGCACGCCTGCGTGCAAGAAGCTTTGAAGCTTCATCTTGTCTCCTCCTGTCAGACCAATGTCTCGTCCGAAAACATTGGCTCAACGCCTTTGCATGCAAAGACACTGAAAATCAACTGTCTTTGGTCCGTTTTTATTTATATTGCATGCAATATTGAGATTTCGCAAGTTTTTTTGCTTTGAAGCCAGCACCATTGCATGCAATGAGCCGCTACACTGTGGGCCTAAGGAGGGACGGACCGCCATGGCCGCACAAATCGACAAAGTCATCTCAGAGCTGCGTGACATGATTCTCTCGGGCGAGCTGACACCTGGAGAGCGAGTCGTCGAGCTTCAGTTCGCGGCCCGGCTTGGGGTGTCGCGTACACCGCTGCGCATCGCGATGACGGAGCTGGAAAAGGAAGGCTTGCTGGAACGACTCCCCTCACGCGGGTTTCGGGTTCGCGCCTTCACGGTCGAAGAAATCGGGGATGCTGTTGACGTGCGTGGCGTTCTTGAGGGGATGGCAGTACGTCTACTCGCGGAACGCGGCGTATCTCCGGATGTTCTCGTACGCCTGACCCAGGCAGTTGACGCCGGACGTCAGTTACTCGCGCCGGCGGTACATGACCCCCACGCCCTCGTGGACGCAAGAGCCTGGGGCAGAATCAACCAGCAGTTCCACGAGATCCTTTGCGAGGCCGCCGGCAATCGCGCCTTGCTTTCCGCGTTGGAGCACAACAACAAAACGCCTTTGGCCGGACCGGCCGCACTGACCCTGCCGTCGTCACCGTCTACGGTCGAGACACCTTATGTCCTTCGCGCGCAAGCGGACCATGAAGACTTGCTGAGAGCCATTACTCGACGTGAAGCAGCGCGTGCGGAAAGCCTCATGCGCGAGCATGCGTATCGCAGCCGCGAGAACAAGCGGGTCATGCTGGACTCAATCAAAACGGAACGCCATAGCATGGCGTTAAGCGCCAATGCGTTGGATTCGACAGGGTCGGAGTAAGAGGCGATACCTCCACTCTCCGTGAGGAAGTGTAGGAAGCTTCCCGCCAGCGGAATGCCGCATTCGATGACGATGCGGTGCCGCCACTGTTCATACGTTTCAGGAATCTTTTCGCTCGCTCCCCATCATTTGCCTGGCCGCGTGCTCTTCGTTAGCCACTGAGCACACAGGCAGAGACGCACAACGTCCATGCGCGATCGCCGACGTCCAATGCGCCTTTTAGTGTTATGTTATAACATCCTATTGACTGCTGGCCTGTCGTCCCATGTCTATCGGAAAGGCGCACCGGCGTTGAGCCAACACCCCCGCAGTCTCACTCATCCTCTTTGACGCTTTCATCGAACATGAATACCGGATTACCCCAAGCGAAGGCCCGCCATCTGCCCGTCACGGTCCTTTCCGGCTTTCTCGGCGCCGGGAAAACCACGCTGCTCAATCACATCCTGAACAATCGCGAGGGCCGGCGCGTTGCCGTGATCGTCAACGATATGTCCGAGGTCAATATCGATGCCGCGCTCGTACGCGAAGGCGGCGCCGAGCTGTCCCGCACGGACGAGAAGCTCGTCGAGATGAGCAATGGCTGTATCTGTTGCACCTTGCGCGAGGACCTCCTCATCGAAGTTGAACGGCTCGCCAACGAAGGCCGCTTCGATCAGTTGGTCATCGAGTCCACCGGAATTTCCGAGCCCTTGCCCGTCGCGGAAACCTTCACGTTCGAGGGCGAGGATGGGCGCTGTCTGGGTGAACTTGCCCGATTGGACACGATGGTGACCGTGGTCGACGCATACAACTTCCTGCGCGACTACAGCTCACGCGAAAGCTTGCAGGAGCGCGGAGAATCCCTCGGCGAGGAAGATGAGCGCACGGTGGTCGACCTGCTGGTCGAACAGATCGAGTTCTGCGACGTCATCGTGCTGAACAAGGTGGATCTGATCGCAGACGATGAGCGCGAGCGGCTGATGGCCATCCTGCGCAAGCTCAATCCCCGCGCCCGCATTGAAACGGCCGAGTTCGGCAAGGTGCCCCTGGACAGGGTGCTGAACACCGGGTTGTTCGACTTCGATGAGGCCTCCAAGGCGCCGGGCTGGCTACGCGAACTGCGGGGGCAACATACGCCGGAAACCGAGGAATATGGGATCCGAAGCTTTGTCTACCGGGCTCGTCGCCCCTTCCATCCAGAACGGTTCTTTGCCTATGTCGAGAGCGAATGGCCCGGCGTTGTGCGTTCCAAAGGCTATTTCTGGCTGGCCAGCCATCCGGAGATGGCTGGCTCCTGGTCGCAGGCCGGCGCGGTGGCCCGCCATGGGGCGGCCGGCTACTGGTGGGCTGCCATGCCCCCGGAACGTTGGCCCGAGGACCCCGAGTACGTGGCGATCATCCGCAAGAATTGGGTCGACGGCGTAGGCGACGCGCGCCAGGAGCTGGTGGTGATAGGCATGGATATGGACGAGGCTGCCTTGCGAACCCGTTTTGACGCCTGTTTGCTCACCGATCAAGAGATGGCCCAGGGTCCGCACGTCTGGAAGACCTGGAAGAACCCCTTTCCAAACTGGCCCTGACCTACTAGCCGCTCCGCGCGTGGCGTGGGGGGGCAATTCAACGCAATTCCGAGCATTATTGTGGACACCGTACTTCCCGACGTTTCAATCAACGAGTCTTCCCCGAGCTTGAGCTCCCTGGAATGGGTGGGCATGCAAGGCATCGATCTGCCCGTCGTCCTGGCAGAGCCGGGTTATCGCCGGATACTCCATGCGCGCGCCGATGTCCAAGTGGACCTTCCCGCGCGACATGTCAAGGGAATCCACATGTCGCGACTCTACCGGGAGCTGGACCACCTGAGTGATCCCCACGACCTTACGCCCGCCGCGCTGCGCAACGTGCTGGATGCCATGGTGGCAAGCCATCAAGACTGCGAAAGCCGGGGCGCGCGCGTCTGCTTGTCGTTCGATTTGCTGGTTCGCCGCCCCGCCCTGGTGTCCGACGGTCTGGCAGGCTGGAAGGCCTACCCGGTCCAGTTGCGCGCGGTGGTACGCGATGGCGTCCATGCGCTTGAGACTCAGGTCACGGTCCCCTACTCTTCTACCTGCCCTTGTTCGGCTGCCCTGTCGCGGCAACTGGTTGAGCAAGCGTTCCTTGGCGCCTTTGCAAACCAGGAAAGCATCGCGCCCGAGGCAGTGGCCGCCTGGCTGCGCCAGCATGCCAGCATTGCGACCCCTCACAGCCAGCGCAGCGAGGCCCGCGTCGAGATAACGCAGACGCCCGACGAGCAGACCTGGAATCTGTTGGCGCTGATCGATACCATCGAGGACGCCTTGGGTACGCCCGTACAGACGGCCGTCAAGCGGGCGGACGAACAGGCGTTTGCCGCCTTGAATGGCCAAAACCTGATGTTCGTCGAAGATGCCGCCCGCCGGATCCAATCCGCGCTGCGCCCGCGGTTCAAAGCCCCCCGCACCCACGTGCGGCATCTGGAAAGCCTGCATCCTCACGACGCCGTGGCGTGGGCCGATGGCGTCTGAGCGGCCCGCAGCATGCTGATTACCTGGCTATTAACGCCGAGGGACATCAACTGCCCATTGCCGGCGATTACCAGGTCAATCTTCGGTCTGCCCAAGCTCCAGCCGATGCTGAGTCCGCAAGGCTTTGGCCAGCAGATAGCCCTTGTTGTGTTCGTTCGGATAGACCCCGGTCAGGCGGCAGCCGCTGACCCGGATGCCCATGCGCTCCAGTTGCGTGCGCTTGTCGGGATTGTTGGTGAGCAGTTCCAGATCGTTCACGTCCAGCGCCCTGAGCATCTGGGCCGCGGGCGTGTAGTCGCGGTCGTCCAGGCCATGCCCCAGCTCCAGGTTGGCCGTGTAGGTGTCGTGGCCCAGTTCCTGCAGGCGGTAGGCGTCCAGTTTGGAGTAAAGGCCGATGCCGCGGCCCTCCTGGCGCAGATACAGCAGGTAGCCGCCTTCTTTGCTCATCAGACGCAAGGCTTCGTGCAGTTGCGGCCCGCAGTCGCAGCGCAGCGAGCCGAAGACGTCGCCGGTCATGCATTCGGAATGCAGGCGCACGAGCGGCATTGCGCCCGGCTCGCCGAACTTGAGCGCCAGATGGTCGCGGCCATCGGCCAGGCCGTGGAAGCTGTAGGCCAGCGCGAGCGCCTCGGAACCGTCGGCAAGACGGATGGGCAGCCGGACGGTGGCGCGGATGGAGGCTTCTGGCTGCGGGGCAGCGGCTTGGGGTGTAACGGGGTTCACGACAAACAGGCACTCGGTGGCGGATCGGGGTCGCCGGGAGGGCGACGGGCGCGACGACTGAATGGGGATATCAGGCGCCCTGGTGCAAGTATGGGCTGAACCGCCCGGGACAAGGCCGGTTTGCGCCATGCTTGCGCCAGCCCGACAGGATAACGTATGCGCCCGCCTTCGCGCGACCCGGTCGGCGCCCTACATCACGCGCACGCTGTCTACGTCGAATTCGATGCTGTTGCGGTCGCGGTCGAGTTCGCCGCGCAGTTCGACCTGGGTTTTGTCGTCGATCTTCTGGCCGGCCGGGAAGTCGTCGTTATCGATTTCGACGCGGATCTGGCCGGTGCCGTCATCGAAGGTGTAGTGGTCGTCGCCATCGTGCGAGACGATGCGGCCGCGCAGGATGGCGTTCTGGTCGTCGCGCCCGTTGGCAAGGAGTTCCTTGACGGTGGTGACGGCGACGGTGCTGGGGCCGCTGTACCCTTGGGCCGCCGGTTTGCCGGTGCTGGGCCCGGTGTAGCCCTGGGCGTGGGCCCCGCCCGCGAGCAGGGCGCCGGCCAGCGCGGCGCTGACGAGGAACGTGCGAGCGAAGGTCGATTGACGAGGGGTCTTGGTCATGGCGTGGCTCCTTGCGCGATTTGCGCGCCGTTGTTGAACATGGCGCCATTTGACGCCGCGAAGATGAAGCGGACCTTAGCTTTCGCGCACGGTCGTCGTCGCGCCTTCCAGCGGCAGAAGCAGCGTCACGCCCAGCCCCCGGCCGTTCAGCCCCGGCCCGAACCGCAATTCGGCCCCGTGGACCTGCGCCACCCGGGCCACGATGGACAATCCCAGGCCATTTCCAGCGACATTGGTGCCCAGAACCCGGAAAAAACGCTGCGTCAGCCGTTCCAGTTCCGCCGGCGCCACGCCCTCGCCGTCATCACTGACGGTCAGCGCGATGTGCTGGCCGGCGCGCTGGGCGGCGACGCGCACCTGGCCGCCGTCGCGCCCATAGGACACCGCGTTGTGGATCAGGTTGCGCAGGGCGGTGTACAGGGCATCGCGGTTGCCGTAGAGGACGCTTTCGCGTGCGTCGATCGTGATGACGGCGTTGCGCTTGGCCGCCGCCTGCGCGCAGGCATCGGCGGCGTCCTGCAGCAGCGCCTGCGCGGCGATGCGCTCGCGCGGCAAGGCGTCGGCCGATTGCGGGTCCAGGCGCGCGAGCTGAAGCAGGTTTTCGACCAGGGCGGTGGCGCGCATCATGTCGGCGCGCAGGCGCTGCAACTGGGCCGCGAGCGCGGGCGCCTGGTCGGACGGGTGGCTGCGTTGCAGCACCTGGATGCGCGACGCCAGGGCGGCCAGCGGGGTGCGCAGTTCGTGGGCCGCGTCGGCGGTGAAGCGGCGCTCGGCCTCCAGCGCACGGTCCAGGCGGCCCAGCAGCTGGTTCAGGGCCGCGGTGATCGACCGGACTTCGATCGCCTGGCTGTCGTCGGCTAGCGGCGAAAGGTCAGACGGCGACCGGGCTTCGATGCCGCGCGTCATGCGCTGCAGCGGCTTGAGCAGGCGCCGGATCAGGATCCCGTTGATCAGCCCGAGCAGCACCCACAGGCCGACCAGCGGCCACGCCAGCGATTCGAGCATGTCCCAGATGAGATCGCTGCGGTCGTCCCGTTCTTGTCCCACCTGCGCCGAAAAGCCCAGCGTGTCGTGGTGGCGCACGTAGACGCGCCAGTCTTCGCCGTCGGCGCGCACGTCGTAATAGCGGTCGCCGCGGCGCGCCGGGTCCACGAATGGGCGCTTGGGCGCGTCTTCGCCGCGCAGCAGGACCTCGCCGCTGCGCGAGACGAGCTGGTAGTCCAGCCGTAGCGCGGGTTGGGCGCCGATGGGCCGGGGTTCTGCCGCATCGCGGCCGATGCTGCCCTCGCCCAGCGCCAGGACCAGCCGCGCGCCCTCTTCCAGCCAGTCGTCGTAGGCGTCGTTGACCTCGTTGCGCGCAATCGCCAGCACGATCAAGGTGCTGACCAGCCCCACAAGGATGCTGGAGCCCAGCGTCGTGGTGATCAGCCGCCGGCGCAGCGAATAGCCGCGCGCGGGCCGGAAGGTCCTGGGCCGTCGCATGTCAGTCCGCCAGGCGGTAGCCCTGGCGCCGCACCGTCTTGATGAGATCGGGGGCCAGCTTGCGCCGCAGGTTGTAGATGTGGACCTCGATGGTGTTGCTTTCGACCTCGTCTCCCCAGCCGTAGAGCGATTCCTCCAACTGCGCCCGGGACACGATGTGGCCGGGACGGCGGATGAGCGCGTGCAGGATGGCGAACTCGTGCGCGGTAAGGTCCACGGGCGCCCCCTGGAACTGGACCTGCTTGGCCGCCACGTCCAGCGTCACGCCGCCATGGCTGAGCGCGGGTTCGGCATGGCCGTCGCGGCGGCGCATTGCGGCGCGTATGCGCGCCGACAGCTCTTCCAGGTCGAACGGCTTGACGAGGTAATCGTCGGCGCCCAGGTCCAGCCCCTCGATGCGATCGGGTACCGCGTCGCGGGCGGTGATCATGATGGCGGGCACGGTGTCGCGCCGCGCGCGCAGCCGGCGCAGGAGGTCGTCGCCGGTCAGCCCGGGCAGGCCCCGGTCGATCAGCACGCAGTGATAGTCGTGCGTGGCCAGCGCCGTCTCGGCGAGGTCGCCGCGCGTCACGCGGTCGACGACGTAGCCGTCGAGTTCCAGCCAGGACTCGATCGACTCGCCCAGGGATACATCGTCTTCGGCCAGTAGGATGCGCATGCGCCGACTATACGCGACAGGATGAAGCGAATCTTAAGACGCGCCCTGCCCGGTTCAATCCGCCAACTGGTAGCTGGTGCTGCGCCCGCCCGCGTCGGTCTTGCGCAAGAGATTCCGGTTCAGGAGGTCGGTGATGTCGCGCAGCGCGGTATCGGGCGAACACTTGGCGATGGCGGCCCATTTGCGGGTGGTGAGCTTGCCCTCGAAGCCATCCAGCAGCCGGTTCAACATCCGCGACTGGCGCTCGTTCAGCGGTTCGGCCGCCCAGCGCTGCCAATAACGGGTTTTGGCCAGCACCCCGTCCAGCACGCCGTGCGCCTGATCGACCGCGAGATGCAGCGTGGCGAGGAACCACGCCAGCCATTGCGTGACGTCCATGGACCCCTTCTGGGTCTGCTCCAGGATGGCGTAGTAGGCGTTGCGTTCGCGCTGGATCTGGGCGGACAGGCTGTAGAAGCGCTGCGGACTGCCGTCGGCGCGCGCCAGCAGCAGATCGCCGATGGCCCGGGCGATGCGGCCGTTGCCGTCGTCGAACGGGTGCAGCGTGACAAACCACAGATGCGCCAGCCCGGCCCTGAGCAACGGCGGCATCGCGTGCAGGCCGGCGCCGTGCGGCGCGCCGTTCAGCCATGCCAGGAATGCGCCTGTGTCGGCCTCCAGGCGCGTGGCCGGCGGGGCCTCGAAGTGCACGCGCTGGCGGCCGATCGGACCGGAAACGACCTGCATCGGCCCGTCGGCGTCTGTCCGCCACGCGCCCACGCTGATTCTGGACATGCCGGAGTAGCCCGTGGGAAACAGCGCGGCATGCCAGCCGAACAGGCGGTCGCGCGTGACGGGCGAGTGGCAGTTGGCGGTGGCGTCCAGGACCATTTCGACGACGCCTTCGACGTGCCGGTCCACGGGCGCCAACGCGCCGATGTCCACGCCGATGCGGCGCGCAATGGAGGAACGGACGGACTCCACGTTCAGGACCTCGCCTTCGATGGCGCTGGTCTTCACGACGTCTTCGGTCAAGGCGCTGAGGCTGGCCTGATCGCGCAGCGGCATGCCCACGTCGCGCAGGCGGCCCATAAGCAGGCCCTGTGCCCGGCTGACGTCGGCCAGCGGCCCGGCGAGCGCGGCGAGGTCAAAGCGCCAGTGGGGCCAATCCGCGTCCTGCCAGAGGTAGAGGTAATCTCCGCTTTTCATGCGGAGATTATGCGCGCCAATCACTGCATCAGCAAGCTATTCGCCGCAAATTATGCGGTAAATAGGCCGTCTAATCGCCGCAACGGGCCGCAACAGGCCGCGAGAGGCCCCGCCGCCCTGCCCCAGCCTTGCCACGCGCACCGCAGAAATACCGCTCAAATACCCACCACCCGGCTCACGCCGCCCTGCGTGACGACCTGGACGCGCTGTCCCGTCGAAATCGGCACGTCCGCTTCCTGGGTGATGACGCGAACGTCGCCGCTGTCCAGGCGGATGGTGATCTCCAGGCCTTGCCTGCGGGTGCTGGCGTTCTCGATTGCATTGCCGGCCATGGCGCCGCCGACCGCGCCGCCGACCGTGGTGATGCGCCGGCCGGAGCCGCCGCCTATCGCGCTGCCCGTCACGGCGCCCAGGGCGCCGCCCGCGATGACGCCCATGCCGGAGGTCTGGCTGGCCTGGATCGTCACCGGCCGCACCCCGATCACATACCCCAGGGTGACGGTCTGCGCACGCTGCGCCTGGTCGAAGGTGTAGACGCGCGATGAGGCCGTCGGGTTGGCGCAGCCGGCCAGGACCGCGGCCAGCCCGATGATGGCGCCCGCGGCGAGGATGTCGAGGTGGCGGCGCTTGGCTGCCTGCAGATGCTTGTGCATGATGGCTCTCCGGTACGGCGGGTTGGGAGGAACGGACCTATCGCGGCTGCGCCGGCGCGGGCGCCTGGGGCGCCGCCGGCTGTGCGCTGGTACGCATGAACTTCCCATTCGCGTCGAAGCCGCCTATCGGACGGCCATTGAAGAACAGGACCCGCCGCGCCGTCCATTGCGGCTGATCGGGGCCGATCTGGTCGTAGCCGGCCACTTCGAAGTCGTACTCCCAGCCGGACACCGGTTTGCCGTCTTCGCCGATGACCGTGGCCTTCTTCACGGAGTCCGCATATCCCTTGTCGCGGTAGCTGACGTAGCGCGTCGGGGGCATCGCGTCCCGCAGCGTGGACATGTACTGATAGAGGTCGTCGTCGCTGGGCGGCGTGCCGTACGTGGCCAGATCGCTCTTGGTCGCGACGGTGCCGGCGCAACCGGCCAGCACGCAGGTGGACAGGACAAGGAATAGCCGTTTCATCGGGAGGCTCCTAGGGGTACGTTCGCGCCCGGACGCAAGGCGCGCCGCGCCTGGCCAGGCGGGCAGTGAAGCGTTGCTACGTGGTCGGGCCGGCCGGGCGGCCGGTGGCGCCGCGGAAGGCGGAACGCAACAGGCTGAGGAGGAACCCGCCCGTGAACATGCCCAGGATATAGACGCCAATGACCAGGACCGAGACAGGCAAGGTGAAGCTGGAGGTCCAGAGCGTCAAGGTGACCGAATCGAAATTCTGGACCTTGAACGAGAGAACGATCGCCGTAAGCAACACAATTAATACGATGTACAGGTATCTCATGGGGCACCTTTCGTATCTGCTGGCTGAGTCGCCCCGAGGCCGCCGGGGGGCTTATCGTGCGAAAAAACTATGCCACTCCTGCACGCGGAAAACAAGAAAAAATCGGGGCGCATGCGATTTCCGGCGGCAGGACGCCCGGCCGCCAGGGCGCCGCGCCCCGCGGGCCAAACGTTGTCGGCCGGGATAAACAGGAAGAGAATGTCCTTCGCCGTGCGAACGGCAAGCTGTGGCCGGCCCATCGATGAATAGCCGCGTCCCGCGGTCTGTCTACATGGGCTGTAAAGAGAGGACACCTCATGGAAGCGATCAAAGATTGTTGCATGGCAGGGCACCCTCGGGACTTGGGACGGCGCGTCTGGCTGAAGGCGGGCGTCGGCGCAGGGACGGCCGCGATGATGGCGGGCGTGGCGCTTGCGCCCACCAAGGCTGAAGCCGCGTCGCTCACGCAGGCGGAGCGCGACGCGATGACGCCGGATCAGGTCATTGACATGATGAAGCGGGGCAATGCGCGTTTTCGCGAAGGCAAGCCCCAGAAGCACGACTACCTCGCGCAGAAGCGCTCGAGCGCCCTGGGGCAGTTTCCCGCGGCGGTGATCCTGAGCTGCATCGATTCGCGCGCCCCGGCGGAAATCATCCTGGACACCGGGATCGGCGACACCTTCAACGGACGGATCGCGGGCAACATTTCCAACAACGATCTGCTGGGCAGCATGGAGTTCGCCTGCGCGGCGGCGGGCGCCAAAGTGATCCTGGTCATGGGACACACGGCGTGCGGCGCGGTGGCCGGCGCCATCGACAACGTGAAACTAGGTCACCTGACCGGGCTCCTGGAGGTCATCAAGCCGGCAGTCGAGGCGACCAAGTACACGGGCGACCGCAGCGGCAAGAATGCCGAGTTCGTCGACGCCGTGGCCAGGACCAACGTCCTGCACACCGTGGAGGCCATCCGCAAGAACAGCCCCATCCTCGCGGGGCTGGAAAAGGAAGGAAAGATCAAGATCGTCGGGTCGATGTACGACCTGAGCAACGGCATGCTGACTTTCCTGGCCTAGCCAGCGGCGGCCTGGTTGCCGCCCCGCAAGCAGCAAGGCCGGCGGGCGACACGCTTGCCGGCCTCTCGCTGCCCTGCCCGCCCGATGGGGCATGGGACGGCAACAGATCCTTACCTTAAACCCGTGGCGTTTCCGGGCTCGAAACGATGTTCACGGGCCATCCGCCGTCCTTGCCGCGTCATCGCGCCCGGCTGAGGCTGTATACCGAGGCCGGCGGCAGGTTGAGCGGGACAAACCGCACCCGCCGGGCGTGCAGGCCGCAGTCTTCCAGCACGCGCGCAGAAATGGGGCACCGCACGCCATACGTGAAGAAATGCATGGCGCCGTCCGGATGCATCGCCTCAAATACCGCGGTGAGCAGCTTGCGATGGTGCACGTGGCTCATGTTGCGCAGCGGCAGGCCGCAGATGGCGGCGCCGATGCCATGCAGTTCCGGATGGCTGTCGCGCGACAGGTCCTGCGCGGACACCTGCAGCACGGCCGCCTCGGGAAACTGGGTGCGCAGGCTGGAGCTCATTTCGGAGTCCTGCTCGACCAGGACCAGACTGGACGGCGCGATGCCCTTGCGCAGCATTTCACGGGTGAACACGCCAGTGCCGCAGCCCAGTTCAAGGACTTTACCGCCCTGGGGCTGGATCGTTTCGGTGATGGCCGCCGCAAGCGCCGCGCCCGAAGGGGCCACCGCCCCCACGGCCGCGGGATTGGATAGCAGCGCCTTGACGAACTGCCTGCGTTCTTGCAGCCAGCTCATGGCCGGGCCGGTTGAGGTTCTGTGCCGGGCAAGGGACTTGGTGGGCGGCAAGGAAAGCATCGATGCGTGAATCTCCGGGGTCGACATTGTCAGGGAGACCTTACCTGCGCAGGGAGGGCCGGATCGGCAACGGTGCGTAAGCACCCATATCAATTGGAGAGCGCCGCGAGGGGCTGCGCCATTTTGCGACAGGCGCAAGTGGGCGCCTATCGGCCAAAAGAATCCCCCGCCGGATCCAGCCCGGCGGGGGATCGGGTCAGGCGCGCGGGCCTGACACGAGGTCAGACGCCGACGACCGACACCGCCTTGGTGACGAGATAGGCTTCCAGCGCCTCGGGGCCGCCTTCGGAGCCGTAGCCCGAATCCTTCACCCCGCCGAACGGCAGTTCGGCCGACGGCGTGGCGGGCTGGTTGATCCACACCATGCCCACTTCGAGGCGGCGCGACAGCTCGTGCACCGACTTGAACGAGCGGGTGAAGGCGTAGGCGGCCAGGCCGTAGGGCAGGCGGTTGGCTTCGCGGATGGCTTCATCCAGCGTCTCGAAGCTGCGGATCGCCGCGATGGGACCAAACGGCTCTTCGTTGAAAATATCGGCCTCGAGCGGGACGTCGGTGAGAATCGTGGGCGCGAAGAAATTGCCCGCGGTGCCCACGCGTTTGCCGCCGGTGGCGATCCGTGCGCCCTTCTCGCTGGCGTTCTTGACGATCTTGTCCATGGCCGCCAGGCGGCGGTCGTTGGCCAGCGGGCCGAGCGTGGTGCCTTCGGTCAGGCCATCGCCCAGCTTGAGCTTTTCGGCTTGGGCGACGAACGCCTGCTCGAACGCCGCCTTGACGTTCTTGTGCACCAGGAAGCGCGTCGGCGAAATGCAGACTTGGCCGGCGTTGCGGAATTTCGCGCCGCCCGAGGCCTTGACGGCCAGTTCCACGTCGGCGTCTTCGGCCACGATCACCGGGGCGTGGCCGCCCAGTTCCATGGTGACGCGCTTCATGTGGCGGCCCGCCAGCGCGGCCAGCTCCTTGCCGACCGGCGTGGAGCCCGTGAAGGTGACCTTGCGGATCACCGGATGCGGGATCAGGTAGCTGGAGATCTCGGCCGGCGAACCGAACACCAGGCCCAGCACGCCCTTCGGGATACCCGCGTCGACAAAGCAATTGAGCAGCGCCGCCGGCGAGGCCGGAGTTTCCTCGGGCGCCTTCACCAGGAAGGAGCAGCCGGTGGCCAGGGCCGCGCCCAGCTTGCGCACGATCTGGTTGACCGGGAAGTTCCAGGGCGTGAACGCGGCGACGGGGCCGACCGGCTCCTTGATGACCAGTTGCTGGGCCGCCGGGTTGCGCGCCGGCACGATGCGGCCGTAGACGCGCAGCGCCTCATTGGCGAACCAGTCGATGATGTCGGCGCCGGCCAGGACTTCGCCGCGCGCTTCGACAAGCGGCTTGCCCTGTTCCTGCGTCAGCAGGCGCGCCACGTCGTCCGCGCGCTCGCGCAGGAGGACCGCCGCCTTGCGCATGATGGCGCAACGCTCATGGGCGGACGTGTCGCGCCACGTCTCGAAGCCGCGCTGCGCAGCCGCCAGCGCAAGGTCGAGGTCCTCGCGGCCGGCGCTGGCCACCTGGCCGATCTTCTGGCCGGTGGCGGGGTTGACGACGTCGATGCGCGCGCCGCCGCGGGCCTCGCGCCATTCGTTGTCGATCAGGAGAAGAGTATCTGGGTAACCGTTCATGAATGCTCCGTGGTTGAAATGCGGCCGTCACGTGTCAGTCGATTCGGGCAAGCGCGGCGGAATCCGCCCGACGCCTGCCGGTATCGTAAGTGTTTGAGGGGGAGACGGGAAGTGCCGGGCGTCCGGACCGTCCACATGGCGGCGACCGGCCGGGCACGCCGCTTGCTGAAGGGGTTGCGCCTTTGGTCACCTAACCCTGATTACGGAGGACCCCCATGAGCTCGCCGGAACCCGTTTTTGCCCCGACCCAGGTCGGAAATATGATGGTGTCTTTGGGAACCCCTCGCCCGGCCGGCGCCGCACCGATCGCGCCCTGCCCGAGTGCGGCCAACGAGGAGATTCCGCCGTCGCCGCGCCATCCCGGCGAGGCGGAGCCGTCGGCCCGCGTCCCCCTGAGCGCCTGGCTGTCGCTGGCGTTCTGGGCGCTTGGCACCGCGCTGCTGTTCAGCCTGGGCGTGGCGTACCGCCTGGTCGCATGAGCGGCCAGGCCACCCGGGCGACCGCCCTGCGCGTCGCCCGTCCCCGCTAGCCCTCCTTCTTGCGCCGCCCCCACACGGACTCCTGCCGATAGGCGTTGGCCTGGCATAGCGTCCGATAGAACATGGCGCCGGCGCCGATGAAATTGCCCAGTTCCTTTTCCGACAGTTTGGGGGCGACCTCCTCCAGGTATCCCGCATACATCGACAGCACCCGGTCCCATTCGTCCAGCCGGGGCGCGGGCGCGGAAACCGAAATCATCAGGGCCAACAGCTCATCGCGCTGCATGATTGCCTCCTTTGCATAGGGGCGGCCCGGCCGTCACGACCCTTTGGTCATGTGCGTCAAGACACGCCGCCCGTCCGCCCGGCGATGCAGGAAGGCCATGCCGATGTGCCCGACGATCAGCGCCAGCAGGGTCCAGCCCAGGAGCCCGTGCCAGGCATTGGCAAGCTCGACCAGGGGTTCGATCTCCTGGTCGCGCGGGCTGAAAACCGGAATGCCGAACGGGGAATATCCCCGGCCGCGCGCATACGCACGCAGTATCCCGAGCGTGGGAATGGCGATCATCAGCAGGTACAGGACGAGGTGCCCCAGGCCCGCCAGCAGGCCGCTGTCCGGCCGTCGCCCAAGGTTCACCAGCGCCCAGACCCCGCGCAGCAGCACAAGGATCAGCAGCAGGAACCCCAGCGAGGTGTGGGTGGACCAGAAAAACGCCTCGATCGGGGTTTCGGGCAGGAGCTGCCGCACCGCCGCGCTGGTGAACTGCCAGGCCAGCAGCGCGGCCATCAGCCAATGCAGGCTTCGGCTGACAACGCCGTAGCCGTCCGGGCGGTCCATGACGCCCGAGGGAGAGACAGGGGGTGGCATAGGAAGCCTCCTTGCGGCGTGGGTGCTGCAAAAGGGTAATCATGCTTGGCGCATTTTGCCTACGGCCCCTCGGCCGGATGCAACGAATTGAAATGGCGGCCTGCGCGGCGGCCGTCGCCCCAGGCGCGCGCATCATGGCTTGAACTCCATCGCGGCCATGGCGCGGCCCAGCGACTGCGGGGCGTAGTCGGCCCAGGGCGCGTTGCCCACGTCCAGCCGGCCGTGAATGTCGCGGATGGTCCAGTGCGCCCCGCCGGTCAGCTTGTCCAGTTCTTCCCACGCCACCGGCACGGAGACGCCCAGCCCGGGGCGGGCCCGCGCCGACCAGGCGCAGACGGTCGTCGCGCCGAAGCCGTTGCGCAGGTAGTCGGCGAATATCTTGCCCACCCGGTTCTTCGGCCCGCTCTTGGCCACGAACAACTGCGGCAGCGTGCGCGCCAGATGTTGCACGATGGCCTGGGAAAACGCCTTGACCGTGTCCCACCCGTATTGCCTGCGCAGCGGCACAACCACGTGCAGCCCCTTGCCCCCGCTGGTCTTGAGCCAGGCCTGCAGGCCGATTTCCCGCAGCAGCACGCGCACCAGGCCGGCGGCCTGCTGCATCGTCGGCCACGCCACGCCCTCGCCCGGGTCCAGGTCGAACAGCATGCGGTCGGGCTTGCCGATGGCCGTCTTGACGGCGTTCCAGGTATGGAATTCGATGACATTCATCTGGACGGCCGACAGGATGGCTTCCTGCGTCGGAACTTCCAGCAAGGGCGGATGATCCGGATCCAGCCGCGCCGGCAGCGCCTTCACGCCCGGCATGGCGGCTTCCAGGTGTTTCTGGAAAAAGAACTCCCCCTCGATGCCGGCCGGCGCGCGCAGGAACGACACCGGGCGGCCCTTCAGGTGCTCCAGCATCAGCGGCGCGATCAGCCCGTAGTAACGGGCCAGATCCAGTTTCGTGAGCTGGGTGGACGGGTCGATGACGCGATCCGGGTGGGTAAGCTTGCCGCCCTTGGGACGCGCCGTTTTTGCAACGCGCGATGACTTTTTGGCGGACTGGCCGATGGCGGCGTCGTCCTCGATGTCCTTGACCGGCACGGCCTTCTCCCTGGAAATTGCCCGCACCGGCTTGTCCTGGCGCAGGCCCCGGAACACCGCATGGCGGATATGGCCGCCATGGGTCCAGTCGCCGAAGGACACTTCCGCGAGCAGCGTCGGCTTGACCCAGCGCACGCCGCCCGCGGCGGGCGCGCCCGACACAGGCTTGCGTTCGGTTTCGATGGCCGCCAGGCGCTTTTGCAGGGCAACGAGGCTCTGGTCATCGAATCCTGTCCCGACCTTGCCGGCATAGCGCAGACTGCCGTCGGACTGCGTGACGGCAAGCAGCAATGCGCCCAGTCCGGCCCGGCTGCCCTTGGGCGCGGTATAGCCGACGATGACGAACTCCTGGCGCCGCGCGCACTTGACCTTGACCCAGGTGTCGCTGCGGCGCGAGACATAGGGCGAGGACCGGCGCTTGGCCATGATGCCTTCCAGTCCCATCTTGCACGCCGTCGCCACCAGATCCGCGGGCGCGGCGTCCAGCGGTTCACTCAAGCGCAGGCAGTCGTCCCGGGCGGTGTCCATCAGTTGCCGCAGCAGCGCGCGCCGCACGTCCAGCGGCTCCTGGCGCAGGTCCCGGCAACCGATGAAGGGCAGATCGAAGGCATAGAAAACAATGTCCTGGGTGCGCTGGCCATCGAAGGCGTTCTGCAGCGACTGGAAATTCGGCATTCCATCGCGGTCCAGCATCACGATTTCGCCGTCCACCCAGGCCCACTTCGCGGTCAGCGCCTTGAACGCCTGGACCAGATGCGGCAGCTTTGCGCTCCAATCGTGGCCGTTGCGGGTGTACAGGCGCACGTCGTCGCCCTCTATCCGCACGAGCAGCCGGTAGCCGTCGAACTTCATCTCGTACAGCCAGTCCGGGGCGTGCCGGGGCACGCCGTCCACCAGCGTGGCAAGGTGGGGCTTGAGCCGCTCGGGCAGCGCCGAGGCGACGCCCGGCAGCCGGGCGGCGGCGTCCTCGGTCTCCTCCTCGGCGGCCTCGGCCGCCTCAGCCGCTTTGCCGTGCGCGCCGTGCCGCGCCTGCCGCAGCGGCACGACACTGTCGGGCATTTCATCCACCACGCTGAACTCGCGCTCGGGCCGCGCCCAATCGTCACGGTCCTTGATCAACAGCCAGGGCGGCTGCTTCTCGGATTCCTTGCCCTTGAGCCGGATGAGGGCCCACCGCCCCTGCAGCTTGACGCCCTGCAGGTCGAACTTCAGGTGGCCGTCGCGATAGCCTTTGCGCGGATCCCCGACCGGCATCCACTGGCCCTCGTCCCAGATGATGACCTTGCCCGCCCCGTACTGGCCTTCGGGAATCTGCCCCTCGAACTGGTTGTAGGCGATCGGATGGTCCTCGACCTGGACGGCCATGCGCTTGACGGCCGGGTCGTAGCACGGCCCCTTGGGCACGGCCCAGCTCTTCATCGCGCCGTCCAATTCCAGGCGGAAGTCGTAGTGCAGCCGGCTTGCCCAGTGCTTCTGGACGACGAAGGCGCGTGCCTGCGCATTCTCTTCGCCCCCGCCGGCGGGCTCCGAGGTCACGTTGAAGTTGCGCTTTTCGCGGTACTTCTTCAGGGGGTCGGCCATGGTCACGCCGCCTTGCGGGTTTTGCTCGCTGCCTTGCTTGCTGCCTTGCCTGCTGTCTTGCTGGCGCTTTTGCTCGCCGTCTTGCCGGCGGCCCGCGCCGTCGTCTTTTTGGCGGGCGTCCTGGCGGCCTTCTTCGCGGCGCTGGCGGGCGCCTTGCCGCCCTTGCCGCCCTTGCCGCCCTTCAGGCTGCGCTGCAGCAATTCAGTGAGGTCGATGACGTTGTCGGCGTAGGCAGGCGATTCCTCCTGCGGCTCGATGACGGTCTCGGTCTTGCCGGCGCGTGCCTTCTTTTCCACCAGATCCATCACCGCGGCCTTGAATTCGTCCTTATATTGCGACGGATCCCATTCGCCGGACATGTCGTCCACCAGCATCTTGGCCATCTTCATTTCGGCGGCGCTGGGCGTCATGTTGCGGGCGCCCGATTTGGGCAGGTCCAGGCCGTCCAGCGACTTGACCTCGTCGCCCCAACGCATCAGGTTCAGCACCAGCGCGTCGCCGGACGGAATCAGGGCCGCCAGGTGCTGTTTGGTCTGGATGACCACTTTGGCGATCCCGATCTTGCCGGTCTTGGCCAGCGTGTCGCGCAGCAAGGCATACACCTTGTGGCCCTTGTTGATGGGCGCCACGTAATAAGGACGCTCCAGATAGACGAAGGGCACGCCTTGCGCGTCGACGAACTGCTGGATCTCGATCGTCTGGGTGGTCCGGGGATAGGCATCCGCGATTTCATCGGGCGACACGATGACGTACTGGCCGTCCTCGTACTCCACCCCCTTGACGATGTTGTCCTTGTCGATCTCCTTGCCCGTGCGCTTGTTGATGCGCTTGTAACCGACCGGATCCATTGATCGCTTGTCCAGCCAGTCGAAATCGACGCCGGATTCGGTCGTGGCCGTGTGCAGGCCCACGGGGATGTGGACGAGTCCGAAGGAGATCGCCCCTTTCCAGATGGTTCGTGCTGCCATCGCTGTCTCCTGCGCGATGCCCGGCTCAGCCCAGGCGCTTGACCAGGCGGGCGACGCGGGCGATGCCCCCGGTTCCGCTGGCCGCGCGGCCCACCAGCGCCGTGCCTGCGGCTGTGATCACCGTGCGGCGCAAGACCGTCCGGCTGCGCATGCCGGCCAGCATCAGCAGCACGCCGGCGCCAAACACGATGAGATGCTCGCCCGGAAAATCCGGCCGGCGCGCGTCGATATCCTTAAGCTGCCGCAAGAGCGACGGCGCACGGGATTCGGCCTGGGGGGTTGCGACAACGGGTTCTGTCTGCATGGCGTCTCCTGTCATTTCGCGTATTTGAATTCGGGCAGCGCCTTGAGCGTGTCCTTGGTCGCATCCGGAAGCTGAAGCTGGTCCGCGGCCACCTGCATCTTCGACAGGGGCACCGTCACAAGATGGTTGCCCACGCCCAGCAGTCCGCCCACCGACAGCACGGCGTACGGGGCCCAGTCCGGCGGGCCCATGATCAGGTCGTCCACGGTGCCAAGCTTGTCCTTCTTGCCGTTGTAGACCGTCGCCCCGATGATTTTCGAGGCGCGATAGCCCGCCTCGACTTTGGCGACATCGACACGGACTTCGGTCACGGACTGCGGGGCGCCCTGCGCCCACGCCGGCGACGTGGCGCAGGCCGCGCCCAGCACGGCGGCCACACCCAACATTGCGGTCTTTGCAATCATGGCGAATCTCCTTGGCAAATCAGGAAGTGCGCTTGGCGTCGCCGGGCACGGGATCGTCGGCGGTGGCGTCCGAGGGTTCGAGATCCTCGTCGCTGACCTCGTCACTGACTTCGTCGCCCTGCGCGTTGTCGCTGGCGTCCGACGGCCGGATGGGCGCATGAGCGCCCTTGTGGTCTGCCGGGCGCACCGGCAGATCATCGGGCGTGGAGGTCGCTTCGACGGCGTTGTCTTGGGAAGGTGCCTGCCCAACGGAATTCTTCGGTTCCATTTTTCTCACCTCGGGGTTGGCTGCGGCCAGCGGAACGTGGCCGTCAATCCCCACAGCAAGTGTCGTGCCCGCCACGTGCGCGTCCGGGTGCCTTGCCCATGAATGGTGGGGTTCCGGCACCTTAATTTCATTGGTAACACGCTCCCAAAAGGGGCCGATCAGCAATATATTCAAAGTCCAGGGTGGCGCAGGATTGCGCCTTTCATCCGTGACGCGGGATTTCCGGAGAGCGATGATGGCCGACAAGAAAAAGCAGAAAACCCCTCCCGAGGCGGCCGAATCCGCCAGCCTGTCCCGAAAAGAGTACGACAAAGAGCTGGCCCTGCTGCATGTCGAACTCGTCAAGCTGCAGCAATGGGTTGTGGCCACGGGCGCCAAGGTATGCGTCGTGTTCGAGGGGCGCGATGGCGCCGGCAAAGGCGGCACGATCAAGGCCCTCACGGAGCGCGTCAGCCCGCGCATCTTCCGGGTGGTGGCGCTGCCCGCCCCCACCGACCGCGAAAAATCCCAGATGTACATGCAGCGCTACCTGCCGCACCTGCCCGCGGCCGGAGAGGTCGTGATCTTCGACCGCAGCTGGTACAACCGGGCGGGCGTCGAGCGGGTCATGGGGTTCTGCACCCAGGCCCAGGTCGACGCCTTCCTGAAGGCCATCCCGCTGGTCGAGCGCGTGATGGTCGATTCGGGCATCCTGCTTTTCAAGTACTGGCTGGAAGTCAGCGAAGCCGAGCAGACCCGCAGGCTGCAGGCCCGCATCGAGGACGAGCGCAAGACCTGGAAGCTGACCAAGATGGATCTGGATTCCTACAGCCGCTGGTACGACTACTCGCGGGCGCGCGACGACATGTTCAAGGCGTCCGACACCGCGATTGCGCCCTGGTTTGTTGGGCGCTCCGACAACAAAAAGCGGGTGCGGCTGAACATCATCAGCCATCTGCTCGAGCATATTCCTTACACGGCCGGCCCCAAGGAAAAGATCAAGCTGCCCAAGCGGCAGAAAGCCAAGGGGTACCAGGAACCCGATCATCCATACCGGTACGTGCCGGAAAAGTTCTGACCTGTGGAGGAATGGCGATGGCGGCCCTGCTACTGACCCCCGTGGAAGATTCGACTTCCGACGAGGACATCCGGAACTTCCTGATGAAGTATGGATTCCCGTCCCCCGACGGGTTCAAGCGCGTGCCCAGCGAAGGCGCACGCCCCGCGGTCGTGGTCACCTTTGACGGCGCGACGGAACCGGCGCTGCAGGCACTGCTGCCCCGGGTCAATCAGGTGTTCTGGAAGAACCATACCGTCACGGCGCTCGTCATGCGGGCGCCGATCGAGTGAAACAGGCGCCACCCCCTCCGAGCGGCGCCCTGCCCTGCGGCGTTACCACACGGACGCGGTACGCGGGCGGTAGGCTTCGCGCACGTACTTGGCCAGCTCGGCCTCGACAGAGGACATCACCACGGCCGGCGGGCGCTCCGGATGCAGCAGTTGCTGCGCCGCCGCAAGGGTGCGCAGCGCACGGCGTTCGCCGCTGCTCAGTTGCGAGGGGGTAGCCGAGGTGGACATGTACTTGAACTCTTCCATCATGCTTCTCCATAAGACAAGAAATGACCTTGCATCCTGTCTTCAGCAAGTAGCGTGCCCAAGCCCTGCCCTCGTGTTCCTGAGTTGCCTTTCGTCCGTCAATGACGGTTGGCGGCCATCCAGCGCACGACGTCCACCACCAGGAAGACGGCGAGGCTGACGCCCAGCACGGGCAGGCACCAGCCCAGCGCCAGCGCGACGCCCACGGCCGTCATGCGTCCTGGCCAGGAGAGTTCGCGCCACGCCTGCGTGAGCGTCTGCCCCGGCGCGCCCGGGGCGGGCCGGCGCAGCCACCACATCCGGTAGCCCAGGACGATCATGGCCGTGAGCGCGATGCCGAGGGCCGCCATGAGCAGTTGGTTCGGCCAGCCGAACAGAATGCCCATATGCATGTCGACGCCCCACCGGATCAGCTTGGCGATCAGCGGAAAGGTGTCGAAGTCCGCGCGGCTGGTGATGGCGTAGCTGGCCGGATCCACGGCGATGGTGTCGACCTGCGTGGGCCAGGACCGGTCCACCTCGCGCACCAGCCAGGCCTGGCCGTCCGCGCGCGGCGGCCGGATTTCGAGCTGGCTGCTGTCGATGCCGCCCGCGCGCGCCGCCTGCAGCACGCGGTCAAAACCCGCGGGCACATTGTTCGCCGCCGGCGCCATGGCGGCAGGGTCATGCTGGCCGCCATGATGATGCGCGTGCTCGCCGCCCGGCGCCATCGCCATGCCGCCGGCCCCCGGCAGCTTGAGCGACACCGATGGCGTGATCCACCCCAGTTGCGCGCGCAATTGGTCCACGCGCCCGCCGGCCCAGTTGGACCAGGTCAATCCGGTGGCGGAGAAAAACACCAGGCCGATCCCCACCCACAGCCCCAGCAGTCCGTGCCAGCGACGGGCGCGCAGCCGCGGGCTGCGCGCGGCCGCCGCCTTGTCGCGGCCGCGACGGGCAAACCACAGCACCATGCCGCCCACCGTGGCGAACCAGAGCCACGAAGCGGCCAACTCGCTGTAATTGCGGCCCACGGCGCCCAGCATCAGGTTGCGGTGCAGGTAATCCAGCTTGGTCCGGAACGGCAGCGTACCGCTGGTGCCGTAGACGGTCATGTCACCCTTGATCTCCAGCGTGACGGGATCCACGAACAGGGCGCGGCTTTCGGAATCGCCCATGCCGGGTTGCGTAAACATGACGCGCGTCGTCTGGCCCGGCCCGGGCGCGGGGCGCACGGCGAACAGGCGCGGGCCGGGGCCGATGCGGCGCTGCGCGGCCTCGACCTGGTCCGCCAGCGGCCGCGGCGTCCCGGTGGACGTGGTGCGAAGCTGGTCGGCGTAGATGACGCTTTCGAGCTGCGGCGTCAGCACGAACAGCGTGCCGGTCACCGCCGCGACGAGGATGAACGGGCCGATGAACAGGCCGACGTAGAAATGCAGGCGGGTGATGAGGGCGAGCAGCGCGCTGCCGCTCGCCGCCCGTGGCCGCGCGGACGCGGCGGGACTATCCAGGGTTTGCGTGGACATGATGATCTCGAAACAACGGAGGCCGCCCGCGGGGGGCGGCGATCGTGCGCGCGGAGCGCACGGCGACGGCGGTCATCCGGTGATTCGAGGGGGGGCGCGCTGGCCCAGCGGCGGGCCGGCGGCCGGCATGGGCGGGCGCGGGCTTTCGGCCCCCCGGGGCGCCTGGACGAACCCGCGCAGCAGCACGGGCGCCAGCGCGACGGCGGTGGGCAGGTCCAGCGCCTGATGCGCGATGAGTCCGAAGGGACATTCCTGTCCGGCGCCGACGTGCTGGGACGGGTCGTGGTGGCCCGAATGGCCGTGGAGCCCGTCGGCGTGGGCGTCGGCGTGCCCTTCAGCATGCCCGGGCGGCGCGGCCAGACCGGCCATGCCCGGAAAGGCCCCGCCGCCCGCCGAACAGAAACCCAGCGCCAGGCGGCCCTGCTTGAGCGCCTGCGCGTCGGGCATATACCCCACGGGTACGAACGCCCGGGCCGCCAGCAGAACCAGCAGCATCAGCCGCGCCAGCGTGGCGGCGCAGTCCAGGCGGAAAGGCGGACAGGAGGGTCGAGCGCGCATGCAATCGTTCCGGGCGCCGGCCGATTCCGGCGCCGAACCGGCATTTTATACATCCCGCCGCGGCGGCCCGCCCTGCGCCGCGCCTCGCCGGCTCCGCGAGCAAGAAAGACAATTGAGAACGATTATTGCTAGAATTCCGGCTGACACGCCCCTTAATTGGGTCCAGATCTACGGGACCAGCTCCCTCCCATCGCTCACCGGACAGCTTTTGAATGGCAAAGCCATCGCGCTCCAAATTATGGTTTCTCGTCCACAGTTGGCTCGCCTTGCCAATCTGGATTTTTCTCTTTTTCATCTGTGCGACCGGAACCATCGCCGTCATCAGCCAGGAAATCGTCTGGCTCATCAATCCTGCCGTGCGCGCGCAGGCACCCGATGCGGACACCCCGCGCATGGGCTACCAGGCCCTGATGGACGCCATCGCCAAACAGGAGCCCGAGGCCTCGGTGCAACGCCTGTCCTGGCCCGAGGAATCCCAGTTCGCCCTGTCCGCCAACGTCGGCTATCCCGGCGCGCGCTTCACGTCCATCTACGTCAACCCCTACACCGGCGCCGTGCAAGGCCCTGCCCTGAACTTCGACCTGCGCCAGTTCATGCGCGCGCTGCACGGCTGGCTGCTGATCCCGTTTACCAATGGCTATAGCTGGGGCTGGTACCTGGTCTCGCTGCTGTCGCTGCCGATGCTGGCCTCGCTGGTCACCGGCCTGGTCGTCTACAAGCGCTTCTGGCGCGCCTATTTCCAGAAGCCGCGCCTTCGCGTCGGCCAGGGCGCGCGAATCTTCTGGGGCGATTTCCACCGCCTGTCGGGCCTGTGGTCCGTCTGGTTCATCCTGCTGATCTCGGTCAGCGCAATCTGGTTCCTGGTGCAGGCGGTCCTGGCCGACACGGCCACGACCATCTCCACACAGGGCGTGCCCGCCGTCGTGGCGCGCGACGAAGTGCCCACGGTGACTCCGGGCCAGACCGTCAAGCGCCTGCCGCTGGATGAGATCGTCGCGGTCGCCGAGCGCGAACTGCCCGGCCTGGAGACGCAGCACGTGTTCTTCCCGGGCAACGCTTACGACCCGATCACGATTGCCGGCCGCGGCGCCTATCCGCTGATGTTCCAGTACGCCAAGATCAATCCGTACAGCGGCAAGGTCGAAGAGTTGCGCCGCCTGTCTGACCGCAATGGCCTGGAGTTCTTCACCGAATCCATGCGCCCGCTGCACACCGGCGACTTTGGCGGCTTCTGGCTGAAACTGGTGTGGTTCTTCTTTGGCCTGCTGCTGACGATGATGTCGCTCAGCGGCCTGTTGATCTGGACCAAGCGCACCGCGCAGGCCACGGCCAAGGCCCTGCGCCCTGCCCGCGCCGACCGCGCCGCCGCACGCGAGGTGACCGAATGAGCAAGACCGCTACCCTGGCTCCGGCCGCTCCCAAGCCCAGCTTCTGGCGCCGCTGGCGCTTCCACCTGAGCGCGCTGCTGCTCATCGTGCCCATCGTGTACGTCCCGAGCTACTTCGAGAACCTGGCGCTGTCGCGCGGGCTGATGGGCCTGGGCCAGCGGCCCGCCGGCGACGTGCAGGTAGGCCCCTGGAAACTGCAGTTCGCCGAATGGAAGGTCGAACCGCCCAAGTCCGATCCGGCCGGCATGGTCAAGACCTTCACGATGGCCCAGTGCGCTGGCTGCCAGGACCAGATCCGCGCGGTCTACCTGCGCGTGGGCAAGCCGCGCAGCCTGCGCGCCGCCGGTTCGATCTTCTTTGGCAGTCCCCACCGTGCCTTCGCCACCGTGCCGATTCCGCCGCGCACCGCCCCGGACGCCGATCTCTGGATCACGGCGGAAGGCTGGGACGGCTCGGTGCATCAGGCGCCCTGGCCCATTGCCACGGCCTCCCCCGCCACGGTCGAGTGGCTGAAGAAACAAGGAGCATCCCGATGAATGCATTTTTCGCGAACGCCCTGCGCGCGGGCCTGCTCGGCGCGCTGCTGACGGCTAGCGCCAGCGCCCTGGCGCACAACCCCATGGCCGAATGCAAGGCCGAGGGCAAGGAACAGATCCAGTGCACCGGCGGGTTCTCCGACGGCAGCGGCGCCGCGGGCGTCACCATGGACGTGATCTCCTATGACGAGCAGATCCTCGTGCCGGGCAAGCTGGACGCGGACTCCAAGATGACCTTCAAGCGGCCCGACGGCGAGTTCTACGTGCTGTTCGACGCCGGCCCCGGCCACGTCGTCGAAATCGACCACGTCGACATCCAGTAAGCCCCGGCCCTCCCGCACCATGCACACCCAAGTCATCCGCCCCGCGGGCGCCGGACACGAAACGCTCGCGGTGCTGGGCGCCTGCCTCGCCATCGTTGCGGCCGCCGCCGGCTACATCGGCCTGCGCGAAGCGCCGCCCGAAAGCGCCGCGCTTGCCGCCACGCAGATCGACGCGCGGCGCGACCTGACGCCCGCCGAACAAGGCATCTACGCGGACCTGCGCGTGGCCTACGACGAGATCGCGTTCGCCGTGCAGGCTGGCGAACCCCTGCCTTCGGTGGCCGACCTGGCCGCGCAGGGGCTTCCTCCCTTTGTCGCCGACAACAGCACGGCGGCGCGCGGCGGACATGCCTGGCGCCTGCAGCGCCAGGCCGGCCACGCCATGTACCTGGGCCAGACCGCTGACGCCGCCCTGGCCGGATCGTTCCTGCTGCGCGCGCAAGGCGCGGGCGGCAAGGATGGCCATGACCATGGCCACGACCACGGCAAGGCGGACGATGCCCAGCCCGACGTCTGGCTGGCCCGCGATGCCGCGGCCCGCGTGCCCGACCCCGCCGACGACGCCGCCCTGGCCGCCGCCGGCTGGCGCCAGGTGGTCGCGCAGTTCGACGCCGGCGTGACCCGCCAGAACAAGCCCTGACCGTTTTCCTCGCCTTCCGCCTTCCGCCTTTCGCCCTTCGTCCTTCGTCCTTCGACCCGAGCCTACGGATTTATGTCTGCCTTTTCGTCTTTGTCCCTGATCCTGCGCCGCTGCGCCGCGCCGCTGGCCGCGCTGGCGCTGCTGGCCGGCGCGCTGGCCGCGCCCGCCCACGCCGACGAGGCCAAGCGCCTGAAGATCGGCGTGACGCTGCATCCCTATTACAGCTACGTCGCCAACATCGTCGGCGACAAGGCCGACGTGGTGCCGCTGATTCCGGTGGGCTTCAATCCCCACGCCTACGAGCCGCGCGCCGAGGACATCAAGCGCATCGGGACGCTGGACGTGGTGGTGCTCAATGGCATCGGCCACGATGACTTCGCCGACCGCATGATCGCCGCCAGCGAAAAGCCGAAGATCCCGGTGATCGAAGCGAACGCGCAGGTGCCGCTGCTGGCCGCCGTGGGCATGGCCGCGCGCGGCGGCGATTCGGGCAAGGTCGTCAATCCGCACACGTTCCTGTCGATCACGGCGTCGATTGCGCAGATCAACACCATCGCCCGCGAACTGGGCCGCATCGATCCGGCCAATGCGCAGGCCTACACCGCCAATGCGCGCGCCTACGGCCAGCGCCTGCGCAAGCTGCGCGCCGACGCGCTGGGCCAGCTTGCCAAGGCGCCCAACGCGGACCTGCGCGTCGCGACCATCCACGGCGCCTACGATTACCTGCTGCGCGAGTTCGGGCTGGAGGTGACGGCCGTCGTTGAACCCGCGCACGGCATCGAGCCCAGCCCCGCGCAGCTCAAGGGCACGATCGAGCAACTGCGCGCCGCGGACGTCAAGGTGATTTTCTCGGAACTGAACTTCCCGTCCTCGTACGTGGAGACAATCCAGCGCGAGACGGGCGTGAAGCTGTATGCGCTGTCTCACATTTCGTACGGCGAGTACAGCCCCGAGCAGTTTGAAAAGGAAATGAAGCAGAACCTGGCCACCGTGGTGCGCGCCATCGAAGAGGCCGGCGCGTGAGCGGCCCCGTCGCGGCCCACTCGGCCGGCGCGCTGGGGCCGACGCTGACCTTCGACCGAATCGGCCTCACCCTGGGCCGCACCGACATCCTGAGCGACGTCGGCTTTACCGTGGCAGCGGGCAGCGTGCATGCGCTGGTCGGCCCCAATGGCGGTGGCAAGAGTTCGCTGGTAAAGACGCTGCTGGGCCAGATGCCGCATCGCGGCAAGCTCAGCGTGGCCTGGCCGGGCGAGCGGCCTGGCATCATCGGCTATATCCCGCAGGCGCTGGAGTTCGACCGCGGCCTGCCCATGACGGTCAACGATTTCATGGCCGCGATGTGCCAGCGCAAGCCGGCGTTCCTGGGCCTGTCGCGCGCGCGCGCCGCCGAGATCACCCACGCGCTGGAGCGCGTGGGCATGCAGGACAAGCGCAACCGGCGCATGGGCGCCCTGTCCGGCGGCGAGCGCCAGCGCGTGCTGCTGGCCCAGGGCCTGGTGCCCAGCCCGGCGTTGGTGGTGCTGGACGAACCGATGTCCGCGCTCGACGAAGCCGGCGTGCGCGTGTTCGAGGAACTGCTGGACGGCTGGCGAGCCCAGCGCGTGACCGTGCTGTGGATCGAGCACGACCTGGAGGCGGTCGGTCGCCTGGCCGATCGCGTCACGGGCCTGAACCGTCAGGTGCTCTGCGACGGCCCGCCCGCGCAGGTGCTGACGCCGGACCGCCTGCTGGCCCTCTTCTCCACGCGGCCGCGCGTCGCCAGCCTGACCCAGGAGCGCGCCGCATGAACGCCCTGTTCGACAACCTGCGCCAACTGGTGCAAAGCGCCGCCGAGTCCGGCGTGCTGCCCGGATCGCTGGCCTATGGCTTCGTGGTCAATGCCCTGCTGGCCGGCCTGATCATCGGGCCGGTGTTGGGCGGCCTGGGCACGCTGGTGGTGGTCAAGCGCTTTGCCTTCTTTTCGGAGGCCGTGGGCCATGCCGCGCTGACCGGCGTGGCGATCGGCATCCTGCTGGGCGAGCCCTATACCGGCCCCTACGGCAGCCTGTTCAGCTATTGCCTGATCTTCGGCATCCTGCTCAATTTCCTGAGCAACCGCACGCGCCTCACGCCCGACACGCTGATCGGCGTGTTCCTGTCGGTATCGCTGGCGCTGGGCGCGAGCCTGCTGCTGGTGCTGTCCGGCCGCATCAACATCCACATCCTGGAGAACGTGCTGTTCGGATCGGTGTTGACGGTCAACAGCAACGACCTCTCGGTCCTGACGTGCGTGGCGCTGCTGGCGCTGGCGCTGGCCCTGCCGAACTACAACCGCCTGATGCTGGCCAGCTTCAATCCGCAGCTCGCCGCCGTGCGCGGCGTGCCCGTCAAGGCCATGGACTACCTGTTCGTGATCCTGGTGACCCTGGTCACCGTGGCCTCGGTCAAGGTGATCGGCGCCATCCTGGTCGGCGCGCTGCTGGTGATTCCGGCGGCGGCGGCCCGGATGCTGGCGCAGTCGCTCAAGGGCTTTTTCGCGATGTCGGTGCTGTTCGCGATGATCGGCACGCTGGCCGGCATCATGTTGCCCATCGAGCTGGAACTGCCGGTGCCCTCGGGCGCGGCCATCATCCTGGTCGCGGGAATTTTGTTTGCCATCTCGGCCCTGGCGCGCAGCCTGGTGCCGGGCCTGAAAGGAAATGCAGCATGAGTGTGAAGTCGGGATACGTAACCTTGCGCCGGGCCGCCCTGGCGCTGGCGGTGGCCTCCACCCTGGGCGCCGCCCTCACGGCCCACGCACAGGAAGCCGCCACGACCGGCCGTGCGGCGCGCGCGGCACAGGCACAGGCACAGGCGCCGGCAGCCGGGTCCGCCGCAGCGGCCACGCCCGCCGCCGCCACCGTGCTGGCCGCGCACCCGGTGGTGTTTGCTCTGACCAGCAACCTCGCCCGCGACACCCACATCCGCGTCGAGCGGGCCGCCCCTGCCAATCTGCCGCCCACGCGCCTGTCGTCCTATTTCAGCGGGCGCGGCGGCGCCGCCCTGCATAAGGCGGCCGCCTCGGCGGACGCGGCGGTAGGCCTGCGCTCGATCTGGCCCGACGATCCGCTCTACCCCAATGCCCGCCGCGCCAACATCCGCATCATCGAGATCGACGCCGCGCGTCCGCTGGATGGCGCGCTCAACGGCATCGCCCTGCAGCGCGATGCGCGGCCCGGCGGCCAGTTCAGCGCCTATCCCTGGCTGAGCATCGTGAACCTCGGACGCATGGCCGACATCGTCGCCGCCGACCTGGGACGCCTGTCGCCCGCCGACGAAAAACGCATCGCCGACAACCTGGCCCAGATCAAGCGCACGCTGGTCGAACTGAACGCCAAGAGCCAGGCCGGGCTTGCCCAGGCCGAAAACGTGGCGGTGATCAGCCTGTCCGAGCGCCTGCCTTACCTGATTGCGGAATTCAACCTGGACCTCATCGACACCGACGCACGCGACGACAGGGACTGGACGCCGCAAGCGCTGGCGGAGCTGACCGCCAAGCTCAAGGACAATGGCGCCGCCGCGGCGCTGCTGCATCGCGAGCCCACGCCGGAACTGCGGCAGGCGATCGAGGCAGGCGGCGCGCAGGCGGTGGTCCTGGCCACCGAGGGCGCCGACCCCATCGCCGACCTGCAGGACAACGCGCAGCGCCTGCTCCAGGCCCTGGCGCCTTCCGCCGCCACGGCGTCCAAGTGACGCCATGCGCGGACGCGCGCCGGGCTATCCGGCGCCGTCCGCCGCGGCTTGTCTCAGGCATTCGATCAACTGCGCGCTGCCAGCCGGCAAGCCGGCTTCGCGCAGCGTGATGATCCCCACGGGCGGAAGCCCCAACGTCAACGGCACATCCAGAATCCGGCACAGCCCCTGGCTTTCAAAGCTGCGCGCGGCAGACCGGGCCAGAAATCCGACCGCGTTGCGCTCGCGCACGAAAGTCAGCGTGGCCAGATAGGACGAGGTCTCCATCAGGTCGGGCGACGGCTCCAGGCCATGGCGGTGGAACTGCTGCTCCAGCTTCACCCGCAACGACGCCCAGGGCGGCGGCATTACGCAGGGCATCGCCGCCAAGTCCGCCCATGCCGGCGCGGCCGCGCCCGCCAGCTTGCTGCCCGGCGCGGCGACAACCACCATCGGTTCCTCGAACAGGGCCTCGGTCTGCAGGTCGGGCGCCGCATAGCCTGGCTCCAGCCGGCCCACGAACAGGTCCAGCTCGCCGAGCCGCAGCTTGGGCAGCAGGTGGGTCAGGTCCCCCTCCTCGATCTGCACGGTCGCGCGCGCCGAACGCGCCTTCAGGGCCTGCACCGCGCGCGCCAGCAGCACCGGCAGCGCGACCGCCATCGCCCCTACCCGCGTCTTGCCGGCGGCACCGCTGGCCGCCGCATCGATCTCATCGCGGGTCCGCGCGTACTGCGCCAGCACGCCGCGCGCAAAGCGCACCACCGCGGCGCCCGCTTCCGTCGGTTCCGTGCCGCGCACGGACCGGTCGAACAACGAAAGGCCCAGCATGGACTCGACCTCGGACAGCATGCGCGAGACGGCCGGCTGGCTGACGGCCATGAACTCGGCCGTCCTGCCCAGGTGCCGGAATTCGTCCAGCGCCACGACCAGCTGCAGATGCCGCAATTTGAGGTTCGAGCGAAACACACGGTCCAGGTGCGCCATGCAGGCTCCCAATACATACCATTAGGGTTATCAAGCGATGAGCCAATTCTATTGGATTGTTATGTTTAAGCTCACGAGAATAGGTTCAGGCCGCCCCTGAAGCCTGGCCGGCGCGCCCCATAACAACGACACCCGGAGACAAACCATGAGGCACATCCCCACCCCTGACCTGCGCAGGCGCAGGCTTCTGGCCAGCGCGGCATGCCTGGGCGCGGCGGTCGGCACCGGCGCCGTCGGCCTGCTGACGCCCTTGGCGGCCCGCGCCGCCGGCTATCCGCAGCGGCCCATCACCTTCATCTGTCCCTGGCCGGTGGGCGGCACGGCCGATCAGTCCATGCGCGCCCTGTGCCAGGTCGCGTCCGGCGTCCTGGGCCAATCCATCGTGGTCGAGAACCGCGCCGGCGCCTCGGGCATGATCGGCACCAAGTCGCTGTCGCAGGCCCAGCCCGACGGCTACACCATCGGCCAGATTCCCATCTCGGTCACGCGCTTTTCGCAATTGGGGCTGCTGCAGCTCGATCCCCGCAGCGAACTCACCTATCTGGCCCGGACCTCCGGGCAGACCTTCGGCATCGCCGTGCTGGCCACATCCCCCTTCAAGACCTTGAAGGACGTCGTGGCGCATGCCAAGGCCAACCCCGGAAGGCTGACCTACGGACACGCCGGCATCGGCGGCGCGACCCATGTGGGCATGGAGGAATTCGCCATGGCGGCGGGCGTGCGCTTTAACGCGATTGCCTACAAGGGCGGCGCGGCGGCGCTGCAGGATGTGCTGGGCGGCCAGATCGATCTGCTGGCCGATTCCAGTTCTTGGGCGCCGCATGTCGAATCCGGCAAGCTGCGCCTGCTGGCGACCTGGGGCGAGTCGCGCACGGCGCGCTTTCCGGATGCGCCCACCCTCAAGGAATTGGGCTACGGCGTGGTGGTCGAGGCGCCGAACGGCATCGGCGCGCCCAAGGGCCTGGATCCCGCCGTCGAGCAAAAGCTGCGCGATGCGTTCCGCACCGCGGTCAAGAGCGACGCCTTCAAGCAGGTGGCCGACCGGATCGATGCGCCGGTGATGTACCTGGACGGTCCCGACTACCAGGCCTACATCGCCGCCGTCTACCAGCAGGAGACCGCGCTGATCGCGCGCCTGAAACTGAAAGAAATGCTGCAAAAAGGCTGATCCACTTTGAATCCCAACCCTTTGATCCGGCTGCACGCCAACGACAATGTCCTGGTCGCCAGGCAGGCCCTGGCGCTGGGCATGCACATCCCGGCGCTGGGGCTGCGCGTGCGGGCACAGGTGCCGGGCGGCCACAAGATCGCCGCCTGCCGCATCCCGGCCGGCACGCCGGTGCGCAAGTACGACGCCATCATCGGCGTGGCGGCCCGCGATATCGAAGCCGGCGACCACGTGCATGCGCACAACCTTGCGCTGGCGGACTTCGAGCGCGACCCGGCGTTCTGCCGCGACGCGCGGCCAGTCGCCCTGTTGCCCGAAGCCGAGCGTGCCACGTTCCAGGGCTTTGTGCGGGCTGACGGGCGGGTGGGAACGCGCAATTTCATCGGCATCCTGGCCTCGGTCAACTGTTCGGCGACGGTGATCCACCATATCGCGCAGCATTTCACGCCCGAACGCCTGGCTGCCTTTCCCAACGTGGACGGGGTGGCGGCGTTCGCCCAGACGAGCGGCTGCGGCATGTCTTCGCCCAGCGAGCATTTCGACGTGCTGCGGCGCACGCTGGCCGGCTATGCGCGCCATCCCAACCTGGCGGCCGTGCTGATCGTGGGACTGGGCTGCGAGCGCAACCAGGTCGCTTCATTGATCGAATCGCAGCACCTGGCGGACGACGCGCGCGTGCGCACGCTGGTGATGCAGGAGACGGGCGGCACGCGCGCCACGATCGAGGCCGGCATCCGCGCCATCGAGGAGCTGCTGCCGCAGGCCGATGCGGCCCGGCGCAGCAACGTGTCGGCGAGCCATCTGAAGATCGGCCTGGAGTGCGGCGGTTCCGACGGATATTCCGCCATTACGGCCAATCCCGCGCTGGGCGCCGCCATGGATATCCTGGTGCGCCACGGCGGCACGGCGATCCTGTCGGAAACGCCGGAAATCCACGGCGTGGAATACATGCTGACCCGCCGCGCCGTCACGCCGGAAGTCGGCCAGAAGCTGCTGGACCGGCTGGCCTGGTGGGAGACCTACACCGCGGGACAGAACGCGCAGTTCAACGGCGTTGTCGGCCACGGCAACCAGCAAGGCGGCCTGGCCAACATCTTCGAAAAATCGCTGGGGTCGGCCATGAAAGGCGGCACCACGCCGCTGCAGGCCGTGTACGAATACGCCGAACCGATCGACCGCGCCGGCCTGGTCTTCATGGATTCGCCGGGCTACGACCCGGTGGCCGTCACCGGCCAGATCGCCAGCGGCGCCAACCTGATCTGCTTTACCACGGGCCGCGGGTCGATGTTCGGCTCCAAGCCCGCGCCCACGCTCAAGCTTGCGAGCAACAGCGCGATGTATGCGCGGCTGCACGAAGACATGGACATCAATTGCGGCGCCGTGCTCGATGGCGAACTGGACATCGGGCAGATGGGGCAGCGCATCTTTGATCACATCCTGCGCGCCGCGTCGGGCGCGCCCACCAAAAGCGAAGCGCTGGGCCTGGGCAACCACGAGTTCGTGCCCTGGCACCTGGGCATCGTCAGTTGATCCCACATCAGGAACCCTCCCGCATGCCGGCACACAATTCCTTCAAATCAGCCCTGGCCGCTGCCCAGCCCCAGGTGGGCCTGTGGCTCTCCATGGCCGATCCCTATCTGGCCGAGGTCTCCGCGACCGCGGGCTTTGACTGGCTGCTCATCGACGGCGAACACGCGCCCAATGACCTGCGCGGCACGCTCGCCGCCTTGCAGGCGGTGGCGCCCTACCGCTCGCAGCCCGTGGTGCGCGTGGTCAGCGGCGAAACGGCCCTCATCAAGCAGATGCTGGACATCGGCGCGAAGAACCTGCTGGTGCCGATGGTGGACACCGCCGAGCAGGCGCGCGCGCTGGTCGCCGCCACGCGCTACCCGCCGCACGGCGTGCGCGGCGTCGGCAGCGCGGTGGGCCGCGCGTCGCGCTGGAGCGCCCGCGCGGACTACCTGGAGGTCGCCGATGACGAGGTCTGCCTGCTGGTGCAGGCGGAATCGGTGCAGGCCCTGGCCAACCTGGAGGCGATCTGCGACGTGCCGGGCGTGGATGGCGTCTTCATCGGCCCCGCCGACCTGGCGGCCTCGATGGGGTACCGGGGCCGGCCGGGCCATCCCGAGGTGCAGGCGGCCATCGAACGCGCCATGCGGGTCATCATCGCGCGCGGCAAGGCGGCCGGCACGCTGACGTCCGACCCCGCGCTCGCGCGCCGCTACCTGGAGCTGGGATGCGCATTTGTGGCGGTGGGCGTGGACGTGCTGCTCTACGCAAACAGCGCGCGGCGGCTGGCGGCCAGCTTCCTGTCGTCCGGTCCCGGCGACCCCGCGCCGGCCGCGTCCGCCGCGTACTGAGCCCCCCGGCCGGCCTGCAATCTGGTCTTGCACGCCCAGGCATTCAGGCATAAATTGATCAGTACCGCTTTTCGATCGGCCATCACGATTCGTCCGCCCGGATCGCGCGCGAAGGTTGTTTTTCTATCTTTTGTTCCGCCAAAGGAGCGATGCGATGCGAGTAAAACACCTGCTTGGCCCAGCAACCCTGGCCGTCTCGATGCTGTTCGGGGCTGCTGTCACGGCCGCCCCCTCCGAACCCGCCCCGATCATCACCGGCAAGCATTGGACCGAATCGGACGCCAACCTCAAAAAGGCCTATTTGCTTGGCATGGCGAACGTCCTCGAAGTCGAACGGGCCTATCAGCAGCGCAGGGCCGTGCCGGACTCCCAGACCCTGGTGCCGAAGTTCTCCATGGGGCTTCAGAACCAGACGCTGGACTCGGTACGAGACACGCTGGACCGCTGGTACGCGGCCAATCCGGGCCAATTGGATCGTCCCGTCGTGGAGACCATCTGGTTCGAGATCGTCATGCCCGCCACGAAGACGAAACGTACCCCCTAGGAGCCGCCATGAAAACGATTCGTACGATAGGCGTGGCCATCGCGATGGCATCGCTGGCCGCCTGCACCAACATGACCAAGGAACAGCAAGGCACCGTCACGGGCGGCCTGATGGGCGCCGCGGCGGGCGCCGGCATTGCCGCCATCGCGGGCGGCAGCGCATGGACTGGCGCCGCGATCGGCGGCGCTGCCGGCGGTATCGCGGGCAACATCCGCGGCGCCAATCAGTAAGAAACCCGCCGCGCTTCCTTCCCCCAACAACGCGCCGGCTCGCGCACAAGCGCCAGCCGGCGTTTTTTTGTCCAAGTCTTGCGTGCGCCCCACGCATCCCGCATCCCGCATCCCGCCAATCCGCCTGTCCGCCTGCCCGCGCTCGGCGTAGACTGCTACGCTTTGCGCCGCCAACCCACCCAACGCGATGCAGGCGTCACTTCCATGATGGTTCTACTGTGGTCCCTTCCCGCGCTGACCGTGATCGCGGCGATCGCCAGCGGGCGCGTCAACACGACCATCGCAGCGGTGCTGGGCCTGTTGGCGACCCTGCCCGTGGCGCTGTTCGCCGCGCCCGCGCCGTTCGACCTGCCCCAGCTCGCCCAGGCGTTGAAACGCGGGCTCTGGATCGGGTGGATCATTACCCCCTACATTCTGGGCGGCCTGCTGTTCTGGCAGATGGCGGCGCAAGGACGTGCGCCGCAAGGCGGGCCGGGCGAGGCGGCGCGGCCCGATCCGATCGCGCGCCGCAGGCTGCTGTTCTTTGCCTGTTTCCTGGTCGGGCCGTTCGCCGAGTCCGCGACCGGCTTTGGCGTGGGCATGCTGGGCACCGTCATGCTGATCCGCCCGCTCGACCTGAAGCCGCGCGACACCATGGTGTTCGCGCTGCTCAGCCAGACCCTGATCCCTTGGGGCGCGATGGGCAGCGGCACGCTGCTCGCATCGGCTTATGCGCGCGTTCCGCCGACGCAGCTCGCCCTCTACAGCATGGCGCCCGTGGCCCTGCTGATGCTGGTCTGGATGGCGCTTTACTGGCGCACCGCCCAGCGCGCGGGAATGCATGCGCCTGCCTCGGAACTGGGGCGCGAAGCCGGCTGGATGGCCGCGAGCCTGGCCGCGCTGGCCGCCGCGACGGCGTTGCTGGGACCGGAAACGGCCCTGCTGGCGGCATACGGCCCGCTGATCGTGCTGCGCTTTCTGGCCGACCGCAAGCCCGACTTCGCGCAGGCGCTGGCTGCGGCGCGCCGCGCGCTGCCTTACATCGTCCTCATTGCCTGGCTGGTGGCCACGCGCCTGGTGACGACGCTCAATCGCGGCCTTGCCGGCCTGGCCGACCTGCGCCCGTATGCGGACCTGCCCGCCTGGATGCCCTTCCTGCATGCCGGCAGCTGGCTGATCGCCGGCGCGCTGGCCATGGCGGCATGGCAATCCGGCCGCGGCGCGCTCGCGGCGCAGGCCCGCGCCGCCTGGATGACGGGGCGCCATGCGGTGCTGTCGGTCTTTCTGTTCGCCATGATGGCCGAGGCGCTGGCGGGCGCCGGCATCTCGCAGGCTTATGCCAACGGCCTATTTTCCAGCCTGCGCGACTGGACTATCCTGATCACGCCGCTCCTGGCCGGCGCCTTCGGCATCCTGGCCAACAGCGGCAACGCGCCGAACAGCCTCTTCATGCCGTCCCAGCTATCATTAGCGCTTCAGGCCGGCCTGAGCGTGCCTGCAGCGGCCGCGCTGCTGCATGTATCGGGCACGTCCATGGGGATTTTTTCGCCGGTCCGGATGTCGATAGCGGCCGGTCTGGCCCATGGCCGGGGGCAGGAACGCGGCGTGTATGTTCTACTACTGCCGTTTGCCCTGGCCGCGTTCGGCATTTTGCTGTCGCTGGCGCTGCTCGTGGTCGTTGCCGGGTAGCGGTTTTCCTGGGCGGAAATCCAGCGCCGTACCGGCATTAACGGTGCTGGAAGGCCGACAACTGGCGGCGTAGCGGACACGCTCGCGGCTTCAACCTTTTTTTTGTGTAGCACATGGGACTAGAACAGTTAGCCGCCATCCGGGAATTGCTCATCAAGCAGTCGCCTGACAAGGCGGGCTCCAAGAAAGAATCGCGTCCGCAAGACGCAGACAAGCCGCGCCGCCCGCAGGGCGCCGCCAAGGGTCCGCGTCCGCAAAAGGGCGACAAGAGCCAGCGCGCGCAAGGCGGCGAAAAGGGCCAGCGCGCCCCGCGCCCCGAAAAGCGCGACACGCCGGTCGACCCCGTCGTCGTCGCCATCTCGCGCCTGCAGCGCCACTTTCCCAAGGCCTTCCCCAAGAACCCCGCGCCCAAGCTTCCGCTCAAGCTCGGCGTGCTGGCGGACCTGGTGCAACATGCTGAACAATTGCAGCTCGACGAGGCGCAGATCAAGGAAGCGGTCAAGACCTGGTGCGATGGCCGCCGCTACTGGACCAGCATGGTCGAGAACGCCCCGCGCGTCGATCTGAACGGCGAACCCGCCGGCGCCGTGACGGCCAACGAGGCCCGTCACGCCAAGCGCATGGCATCGCGCAATGCGTCGCGCAACGCCGCGCGCGTGCGCGCCGAAAAGAAGGCCCAGGCGGCTGCGGCCGAAGCGCCGGCATCCACCGACGAGGCACCCGCCACCGCCGCGCCCGCTGACACGGCGCCTGAAGCGTCCGAATAAGCCGGTCCAACGGCAAGACAGGCCTGCGGCAGGCCGGGAATCGCATCCCGGCCTGCCGCAGGCCTGTTTGCGTGGGTGCGGCGTCTAGCGCCCGGCTTCGACCGCGGCGATCGCCTGCTTGAGGTATCCCATCCCCACCGTCGAAAACGGCAGCGTCAGCGCCTGCTGGTGGCCCGCGGCATCCATCTTCAACAAGGATTTGCGCAGGATCTCGACGATCTTGTCCTTGTGGGCCGGATGGAAGGCCTCGTACTGATACTGCAGGAACACGAGGCACAGCGCGTTTTCCATCACCTGCACGTCCGGATCCTGCTTGATCCCCTGCTTCATCAGGATCGCCGTCACGCGCTCGCAGTCCTCGGGTGCGTAGCCGGTCTCTTTCATGATGGCCTGCGCAATGTGCGCGTGATGCCGTGCCAGCGCCTTGCGCCAGGTCAGATAGCCCACGCGGCCTTCGGGATAGCTGTCCCGCGCGATCTCCCAGCGGCCGATGTGCTGGCAGCGCGACGCCAGGATCAGCGCTTCGGAAGCCTCCGGCGCCAGCTTCATCACCCATTCGTGCAGCTTCTGCGCAAGAAACAGTTCCTGCGGACAGGCGTGGCCTTCCCATTCGAATGCATTGGGATCGGCGGCGTTGTAGTCGTCAAAGCGGCGCAGGGTCTGTTGCAGGCGGTCTGTCATGCGTGGGGCTTCCAATGGGACGGCGAAATGTCGCCGTTCGCGGGTTCTGTGATTAGAGGGAATTCATCATACCGGGACCGATTCGGCGCTAGTGGTTTTCCCTGAAAACCGCCGAAAAGCGCTTTTGCCCCGTTCCCAACGCGGTTCTCGTCCGGTACATTTCGTCCAGTGGCCTGACCACTGGACCATCAGGCACCCAGACACCTTGCCGATCCTGCAATGCCGTGCGAGACACCGAGGCCCGGAACCCATTACGCTCTACATCCCAGTTCAACCTCATCCAAAGACAATGACATCTCTGCAGGCCGTCGCCTCCACCCGCCTTTACCGCATGATTGCCGACCAGATCGCCGCGCGCATCAAGGCGGGCGACTTCCCCGCGGGCGGCCGGTTGCCCGCCGAGCGTGAACTGGCCGAGCAACTCCAGGTAAGCCGCGCGTCCGTGCGCGAAGCGCTGATTGCGCTTGAGATCCAAGGCTATGTCGAGGTGCGCGTGGGTACGGGCGTGTTCGTCTGCCCGGCGCGCGAAGACGGCCAGTACCGCGAAACGCGCGAGGCGCAGCCTGAGGTCAATGGCGTCGAAGCCACCGACATCGGCCCCTTCGACCTGCTTGAGACGCGCCTGCTGATCGAACCCGAATGCGCCGCGCTGGCCGCACAGAAGGCTTCTCCCGCCCAGATTGCCGCGATCCGCGCCGCGCACGAAGGCATGTCGCTGACCGAATCGCCCAGCATCCACGACCGCGCCTTCCACGGCGCGATCGCGGCGGCCTGCGGCAACGCCGCGCTGGCGGCCGCCATTTCGCATATCTGGCATCTCAGCACGCTGAGCCCGGTATTCCATCGCCTGGAAGAACACTTCGTGACCACCAAGGTGTGGATCGAAGCCCAGAAGGAACATGAACGCATTCTCGCGGCCATCGTCGACCGTGATCCCATCCGCGCGCGTCACGCCATGCATGACCATCTGGTCGGCATCCTGGCGCGCTTGCGGGAAGACTTCGGCAGCGTCGGCATGCGATGACCTGACGCCCCGCTAACCCTGTGCAGCCCGGCGCGCGAACGCGCCGGCGACCTCCCCTCCGACCGTGCATGCACCGCCGGCGCCTGATGGCGCCGCCCGCGGCCAGGGGAGCGGCTTGCCTGTCGATTTGCAGCACCCGCAGCACCCGCAGCACCCGCAGTCCCCGCAGTCCCCGAAGTCCCAGACACATACTTAAAACATATCAAGGTGAAAACATGCAGCTGACCCGTACCGTGAAGCTCGTAAGCGCGGCGCTATTGGCGCTAGGCGCCCATGCCGCCCAGGCCAACAAGGCTGACAACTCCCTCAACATCGCCTTTGACGCGGCGCCCGCCACGTTGGACGCGTACAAGGAATCGGACCGTCCCGGCCTGGCGCTCGCGCGCATGGTCTTCTCGGGGCTGCTGCAGAAAAACCAGGACACGGGCGAATTCGGGCCGGCCATCGCGACCGGCTACAAGTTCATCGACGACACGACCATCGAACTGCCGATCCGCAAGGACGTGAAGTTTCACGACGGATCGCTCCTGACCATCGACGACGTGCTGTACACGCTGAACCTGGTGTCCTCGGAAGGCTACAAGGCGCGGTTCCAGAACCAGGTCGCGTGGATCGCCAAGGCCGAGAAGGCGTCGGACGACACGGTACGCATCAAGATGAAGACGCCCTACCCGCTGGCGCTGGAGATGCTGTCGGAGAACCTGCCGATCTACCCGCGCAAGTACTACGAGGCCAACCAGTCCGACATGGGCGCCAAGCCCATCGGCACCGGCCCCTACCGCCTGGTGGAAAGCCAGCCCGGCAGCCGCTACGTCTACGAGCGCTACGAGGACTACTTCGGCCCCAAGCCCGCCGTGAAGACGCTGGTCGTGCGGGTGCTGCCGGACGCGAACACGCAATACGCCGAGCTGCTGTCGGGCGGCCTGGACTGGATCTGGCGCGTACCGCCTGACGTGGCCAAGCGCATGGAAAAGACGCCGTCCGTCACGGTCAAGAGCAGCAGCATCATGCGCATCAGCTACATCTCGCTGAATCCGCGTTTTGACGACGGCAAGTCGCCGCTGGCCAAGCAGGAAGTCCGCCAGGCGATCAACTACGCGATCGACCGCGAAGCGATCCGCAAGGCGCTGGTCGGGGGCGCATCCAAGGTCATCAACGCCGCCTGCAATCCGGCCCAGTTCGGCTGCGCGAGCGACGTCCAGGCCTACAAGTTCGATCCCGCCCGCGCCAAACAATTGTTGGCGCAGGCCGGCTATCCCAATGGCGTCACGCTGGACCTGGTGATCTCCGCCCCGCCGCGCGCCATCCTGGACGCCGCCGCCGCGCAGATGGCCAAGGCCGGCATCAAGCTAAACCTGGTCGAGCAGCAATACGGCACCGCCATGACCAACTGGCGCGACGGCAAGATCGCCATGCTGTCGTCCAACTGGGGCTCTTACGGCATCGCCGACGCCGCGCTGTCCACCAGCAACTTCTTCCGCGGCGGTCCGGACGACCAGGCCAGGAACCCCGAGGTCATCAAGCACCTGCAAACCGCGGACACCACCGTGGACCGCGACGTGCGCGCGAAGAACTACGCGGCGGCCCTGAAGATCGTGGCCGAACAGGCCTACTGGGTACCGCTGTGGAACCACTCGCTCAACGCCGTGCAGGCCAAGGACCTGAACTTCTCGGTCGACGGCGACGAGTTCCCGCGCTTCTACAAGGCCGCCTGGAACTGATACGGCCTGCCGGCCGCGCCGGCGCGCATTGCCCCTTCCGATCCGGACGTTCCGTGCGTCCGGGCGGAGCGCTGCGCGCCCGCGCCAGAGGACAAAGGTTGACCCATGATTGCATTCCTGTTCCGCCGCTTGTTCGTCGCCGCCCTGTTGGTGGTGTTCGTGTCGCTGATCAGCTTTTCGCTGGTGTTCGCGTCCGGCAACCCCGCCGCGCGCCTGGCCGGCGAAGGCAGCGCGGCCGACGCCGCCCGCCTGTCGCAGCTGCACGGCTTTGACGATCCCATCCTGACGCAGTACGGACGCTGGCTGGCCGGCGTCGTGCGCGGCGACTTCGGCGACAGCCTGTACTTCAGCCGGCCCGTTGCCGAGCTGCTGGCGCAGCATTTCCCGGCGACCGCCAAGCTGGGCCTGGCCGCAATGGCGTTTGCGCTATTGCTGGCGATTCCGCTGGGCGTGCTGGCCGGGCTGCGCAAGGGGTCGCTGATCGACCGGGCCACGATGATGCTGTCCGCCTGCGCGCAGGCGATGCCGCCCTTCTGCCTGGCGTTCCTGCTGATCATCGTCTTCAGCGTGCGCAACCAATGGCTGCCGGCGTCCGGCTTCGACACCTGGAAGCATTACGTGATGCCGGTCGTGGCGCTGGGCCTGTTCGCCATGCCGGCGATGCTGCGGCTGATGAAGTCTGAAATGGAGTCGGTGCTGGCCACCGACTACATCCGCACCGCGCGGGCCATGGGCCTGGGCAGCGCTAGCGTGGTGGGCAAGTACGCCCTGCGCAATGCGCTGCGCCCGCTGGTGTCGCTGGCGGCCGCGCAGATGGGCACGCTGCTGGCCGGCTCCGTGGTGATCGAAACCGTCTTCGCCATCAATGGCGCCGGCCTGCTGGCCTGGACGTCCATCCTGCGCGGCGACTTCCCCACGATGCAGGCGCTGATCCTGATCTTTGCGCTGATCTACATCGTCCTGACCCTGGCGGCCGACCTCATCAACGGTTGGCTGGACCCCCGAGTGCGAGTCGCGTCATGAGCAATACCCTTGCCTCCCCCCTGCCCGCCGCCCCGCGCGGCGCGCGCCTGGCCCGCTTCGGCCGCAACGCGGGCCTGGCCGCGCTGGCGCTGCTGGTGCTGGCCGGCCTGATCGGCCCCTACCTGATTCCGCACGACCCGTACTCGCAGGATCTGCTGGCGCGCTTGCAGGAGCCGGTCTGGGCCGAAGGCGGCGACTGGAACCACATCCTGGGCACCGACCAGCTCGGCCGCGACGTGCTGGCGCGCGCCCTGTACGGCGTGCGCGTGTCGGCGCTGATCGGCGTGTCGGTGGCGTTGATGGGCGGCCTGATCGGCACCACGCTGGGCGTCATGGCCGGCTACTTCGGCGGCGCGGTGGACCGCGTCGTCTCGTTCCTGATCACGGCGCGCCTGGCGCTGCCCATCATCTTGGTGGCGCTGGCCGTGGTGTCGGTGGTGGGCGCCTCGCTCACCGTGGTGGTGCTGGTGCTGGGCCTGCTGCTGTGGGAACGCTACGCCCTGGTCGCGCGCACCATGGCGGCCGGCCTGCGCAATGCCGAGTTCGTCACCGCCTCGCGCCTGCTGGGGTGCTCGCACCTGCAAATCATCTGGCGCGACATCCTGCCCAATCTGGTCGGCAACCTGCTCATCATCGGCACGGTGGACGCCGCGATGGCGATCACGCTGGAAGCCTCCCTGTCGTTCCTGGGCCTGGGCGTGCCGGCGCCGATGCCTTCGCTGGGACTGATGATCGCCGAGGGCAAGGAAAACATGCTGTTCCAGCCATCGCTGGTGGTGATTCCCAGCGTTGTGCTGTTCCTGCTGGTGCTGTGCGTGAACCGCGCCGGCGAAAGCCTGCGCGCCATCCAACTGAAGAAGGGGTGACCCGATGACCGCCACCCACGCTCCGCTGCTGCGGGTCCAGGACCTGCACATCGACATCCACGCGCCCACGCACACCAAGCACGTGGTGCGCGCCGTGGACTTCACCCTGGAACGCGGCAAGACGCTCTGCATCGTGGGCGAATCCGGCTGCGGCAAGTCGCTGACCGCGCTGGCCCTGCTGGACCTGCTGCCGGCCGCAGCGCGCCGCCGCGTGGCGCGGCTGGAGTTCGCGGGCCAGGACCTGTCGGCGCTGACGCCCGCCGCGCTGGCGCAGCTGCGCGGCGCGCGCATCGCCATGATCTTCCAGGATCCCATGACGTCGCTCAATCCGGTGTTCGACATCGGCACGCAGCTCATCGACGTGCTCCGCCGCCACAAGCGCGTCAGCCGGCGCGAAGCCGCCGAACGCGCCGAGTACCTGCTGCGCCGCGTCGGCATCGCCAACCCCGGCGAGCGCATGCGCCAGTACCCGTTCGAACTGTCCGGCGGACTGCGCCAGCGCGTGATGATCGCGATGGCGCTGATGTGCGGCCCGGAACTGCTGATCGCCGACGAACCCACCACGGCGCTGGACGTCACGGTGCAGGCCGAGCTGCTGGACCTGCTGCGCGACATCCAGGCCGAATTCGGCCTGGGCATGGTGTTCATTTCGCACGACATGGGCCTGGTGGCGCGCATCGCCGACCACGTCATCGTGATGTACGCCGGCGACATCGTCGAAGGCGGCACGGTGCGCGAGGTGCTGGAGCGCCCCAGCCATCCGTATACCTCGATGCTGCTCAACTGCATTCCGCAGCCCGGGCGCACGACGCCCCGGACCGACCTGGCCACGATCTCCGGCGCGGTGCCCTCCCTGGACACCCCGATCACCGGCTGCGCCTTCCGGGAACGCTGCCCGGTCGCGGAACCGCGCTGCGCGCAGCCCTTCCCGCAACAGCAGCAGGACGGCCACCGCTGCCTGTGCGTGAAACCCGGCGCCCTGCGCCATGGAGTCCCCGCATGAGCCAGCCCGCCACGCACCACGCCGGCATCAGCCTGAATGGGCTGTCGTTCCAGTACGCCCGCGCCAGCCTGTTCTCGCGCCGTCCGGCGCCCCGGATCCTGCACGATATCGACCTGCACGTGCCTCCCGGCCGCACCGTCGGCCTGGTGGGCGAGTCCGGCAGCGGCAAATCCACCATCGCCAAGCTGATGCTGGGCCTGCTGGCGCCCACGCAGGGCCAGGCGCTGCTGGACGGCGGGCCGCTGGCCGCGATGCCCGCGCGCACCCGCGCCCGCCGCATCCAGATGGTGTTCCAGGACCCCTATTCGTCGCTGAACCCGCGGCGCACCATCAGCGAGATCCTGACCGCGCCGCTGCGCGTGCACGGCATCGGCGATGCGGCCTCGCGCGCCGCCTCGGTGCGCCGGATGATGGACGCGGTCGGACTGGTGCCGGCCTTTGCCGGCCGCTATCCCCGCGAGCTTTCCGGCGGGCAGCGCCAGCGCGTGGCGATCGCCCGCGCCCTGATGCTGGAACCGCAACTGCTGATCTGCGACGAGCCCACCTCTGCCCTGGACGTGTCGGTACAGGCGCAGATCCTGAACCTGCTCATGGCCCTGCAGCGCGAGCGCGGCCTGGGCTACCTCTTCATCAGCCACAACCTGGCCGTGGTGCAGCACATCGCCGACGACATCGTGGTGCTGCAAGGCGGCCGCGTGGTCGAACGCGGCGACGCCGGCCAGGTCTATTTCGCGCCCCAGCATCCCTACACCCGGCAGCTGATCGGCGCCACGCTGGCCGTGCCGCAAGTCCAGGAGCTGGCCGCATGAACGCGCGCACCCCGCATTTCCTCTTGGTCGGCAACGACGAGAAAGTCACCTGGGACGACGGCCAGATCCGCTTCCTGGCGCCCGGCCGAGACACGCTCAGCATCTTCGATGCCAACGCCGACCCCGCGGCGCCGGCGCTTGTCGCGACGCTGGCGCTGCCGAACTCGCTGTTCGGCCCCCCGGTCAACCTGGCGGTGGCGCCGGACCAACGGTTGGCGCTGATCGCCGATTCCATGGAATGGCTGCCCCACGCGGACGGCAATGGCTGGCAGCCCACGCCCGGCCGCGACGTCCACGTGATCGACCTGGCCGCCACGCCGCCCGCCGTCGTGCAGACGTTGCAGGCGGGCCTGCAGCCCTCCGGGCTGTCGATCAACCGCGCCGGCACGCTGGCGCTGGTGGCCAACAAGGCCGGCCGTTCGGTATCGGTGCTGCGCCTGGCCGGCGGCCGGGCCGACGTGTGCGGCGAGGTCGACATGGGCACGGCGGTGGTCGCCGTGTCCTTTGCGGCGGACGGCAGGCGCGCCTTCGTGGTCAAGACCGACACGCACCGGCTGGGCGTGCTGCATATCGATGAAAGCGGCCCGACGCCGCGCGTTTCTCACGACCCGTCCGAAGACCTGACCACCGGCCTGGTGCCCTTCAATCTCGTGGTGTCGCCCGACGGCGCGCTGGCCCTGGTGGTCGACATGGGCAGCGCCACCGCGTCGGACGGCCACGCCGATTCGGTCAGCGTGGTCGACCTTTCCAGCACGCCGCCGCGCGTGGTGGACCGCGTGATGGTCGAGGACGGCCCCGAGGGCATCGCCATCAGCCCGGACGGGCGCTACGCGGCGGTCGCCATCGTGCAGGGCTCGAACAATCCGTCCAGCGCCTGGTTCCATCATCCGCGCGGGCAGATCGTGCTGTTGCGCATCGAGGGCCTGCGCGTGACGCGCGCCGGCGCCATCGAGGTCGGCGCGCTGCCCGAGGGCGTCGCCTTCAGTCCCGATAGCCGCTTTCTGTACGTGGGGAATTTCCTCGACGCCAGCATGCAGGTCCTGGCCGTGGGAGACAACGGCCTGTCCGACACCGGGACGCGCGTCGCGCTGCCCGGCCACCCCGCCTCGATGCGGGGGCAATCGTATTGAGCGGGGCCGCACCCCGCCGACCCTCCACCACCATCCTTTTCCGATCTTCCGATCCTGGAGCCTTGCCATGACCTTCGCCCACCGAAAACTCGCTTCCCTGCTCGGCGCCGCCTTGTTCGCCGGCGCCGCCCTTGCCCCGCTTTCCGCCCACGCCCTGGACATCAAGCTGGGCCACGTGCTGGCTCCCAGCCATAGCTGGAACAAGGCCGCCGAAGGCTTTGCCGCCGAGGTCAAGGAAAAGACCGATGGCCGCGTCAACTTCGTGCTGTTCCCGAGCGGCCAGCTCGGCAATGAAAAAACCATGCTCGAAGGCCTGCAGATCGGCAGCCAGGGCGCCGCCATCATCGGCTCGGGTTCGCTGCAGCCCATCGAGCCCAAGTTCGGCGTGGTCGAGCTGCCCTACACCTGGTCCACGTCCCAGCAGGCCTACAAGGCCTTTGACGGCGACCTGGGCGCGGCGCTGGCCAAGCTGGCCGACAAGAAGAACCTGACCATCATCTCGTGGTGGGAAAACGGCTTTCGCCACGTCACCAACAACCGCGGCGCGGTGAGCAAGCCCGCCGATCTGTCCGGCCTGAAGACCCGCGTGACGCCGGACAAGATGCGCCTGGACACCTTCACCGCGCTGGGCGCCAACCCCGCCCCGCTGGCCTTCGGCGAGCTCTACTCCGCCCTGCAGCAGAAGGTGTTCGACGCGCAGGAAAACCCGCTGTCGATCATCTACACCTCGTCCTTTTTTGAAGTGCAGAAGTACCTGTCGCTGACCGGCCACGTCTGGGGCCCCGCCAGCCTGATCATTTCCAAGCCGGTCTGGAACCGCATTTCCGCCGACGACAAGAAGATCGTGCAGGCCGCCGCCGACAAGTGGCGCGATGCCCAGCGCAAGATGATCAGCGACAGCGACCAGCAGCTCGTCGCCCAGCTCAAGGACAAGGGCATGCAAGTCAATGACGTGGACAAGGCCGCCTTCGCCGCCGCCGTCGAGCCGGTCTGGAAGACCTACTCGGTCACCTACGGCCCCGAACTGATGGCGCTGGTCCAGAAGTACCGCGAGGCCAAGTAATGCTCAACCGACTGTCCGCCATCCTGTCGGGCATCAGCAAGGCCGTCGCCGCCCTGGCGGTGGCCTTGCTGGCGATCCTGATCACCTACGTGGTGTTTTCCCGCTTCGTCACCCACACGACGCCGCACTGGGCCGAGGAGCTGCCGCGCCTGGTGCTGGTGTGGTCCGCCTTCGTCGGCGGGGTCGTGTGCAGCTTCGAGCGTTCGCACCTGATGGCCGGCCTGCTGCCCTTCGTGGTGCGCAATCCGCGCGTGCTCGACGCGTTCGAACGCCTGAACCAGGTGCTGATCATCGTGGGGCTGGTGGCGCTGGGCTATGCCGGCTGGCAACTGGCCGAGCTGACGATGGACCAGACCCTGCCCGCGCTCGACGTGTCCGCCGGCGCGGTGTACCTGGCGTTGCCGTTCGCCTGCGCGGTCACCGTCGTGGTGCACCTTGCGCAACTGTTCACTCCCGCTCCCGCCGTAAAGGAATAACGATGTCTTCGGGTGCTCTCTTTCTGATGGGCGTGTTCACGATCACGGTGCTGATCGACATGCCCATTGCCTTCGGCCTGGTGTTGTCCTGCCTGGCCTATCTGGCGGTCTACGATGCCGCGCCGCTGATGGTGGCGGCGCAGCAGTACGTGGTGGGGCTGGACAGCTTCACGCTGCTGGCGATTCCGCTCTTCATCCTGGCGGCACAGCTCATGAACGGCGCCGGGCTGACCCAGCGCATCGTGCGGCTGTGCGCCGCCATCGTGGGCGACATCAAGGGCGGCCTGGCCGTGGTCGCGGTGCTGGCCTGCCTGATGTTCGGGGCCTTGTCCGGATCCGGCGTGGCCGACGTGGTGGCCATCGGCAGCCTGCTGCTTCCGGCCATGGCGCGCAGCGGCTACGACAAGGGGTTCTCGTGCGCGCTGGTGGGCAGCGCGGGCGCCACGTCCACCATCATCCCGCCCAGCATCGTGCTGATCGTCTACGGCACCATCACCGACACATCGGTGGGCAAGCTGTTCATGGCCGGCATCATCCCAGGCATCCTGCTGGGGCTGTCGCTGATCGGCGTGGCCATCTGGCAATCGCGCAAGCACAACTGGGCGGGCGGCCAGCCGTTCTCCTGGGAAGAGCTGAGCGCCGCCGCGGTCGACGCCCTGCCGGCGCTGATGGTGCCCGTCCTGATCATCGGCGGCATCCGCTTCGGCATCTTCACCGCTACCGAGGCCGCGTCCAGCGCCATCCTCTACGCCGTGCTGATCGGCTTTTTCTGGTATCGCACGCTGAGCCTGCGCTCGCTGTGGGAAAACCTGAAGTCCACCGGCGAAAGCAGCGCCTCCATCCTGCTGCTCATCGGCGCCTCGGGGCTGTTCGCCTGGGTGCTGGTGGCCGAACAGGTGCCGCAGGCGCTGTCCACGCTGCTGGTCGAATGGACCGACAGCCGCGTCGCCGTGCTGCTGGTGCTGACCGTTGTGCTGTTGCTGCTGGGCACCTTCATGGAGGCGATCCCCGTCATCATCATCGTCGCGCCGGTCGTGATGCCGGTGCTGGCCCACTACAACATCGATCCGGTCCACTTCGGCATCCTGCTGTCGATCAACATGGCGATCGGCGCCAATACGCCGCCGGTGGGCGTGGACCTCATGGCCGCCTGCAAGATCGGCGGCATCAACATGATGCAGACGCTGCGTCCGCTGTCGTGGATGATGCTGGCCATGACGGCCGTGATGCTGCTGCTGACCTTTGTCCCTGAACTCGTCCTGTTCCTGCCGAGGCACGTGCAATGACCCCTGTTTCCTCCCTGCGCCGTCCGGCGGCCCTGCGCCGTAGCTGGATGTTCGTGCCTGGCATGGATGCCGCGGCCCAGGCCGCGGGCCTGGCCAGCGGCGCCGACGCCCTGGTCGCCGACCTGGAAGAGTTCACCGCGCCGGCCGAACGCCCGGCCGCGCGTCCGCGCATCGCCGCGCTGTTCGCCGACTGCCGCGCCCATGGCGTGGTGGCGGCCGTGCGCATCAACAAGCTGGAAGAGGACGGCCTGGCGGACCTGCGGGGCGTGATGCCCGGCGCGCCGGACGCCGTCTTTCTGCCGCATGCGGAAGGCCCCGCGCAGATCGCCGCGCTGGACCAGGCCATCACCGCGCTCGAAGCGGAGCTGGGCCTGCCCGCCGGCGGCACCGAGATCGTCCCCACGCTGGAATCCGCCCTGGGCGTGCACCGCGCCTACGAGATCCTGACCGCCAGCCCGCGGGTGTCTGCCTGCCTGCTGGCGGCCGAAGACCTGACGGCGAGCCTGGGCGCGGAGCGCGGCAAGGACGGCATCGAGCTGCACCACGTGCGCGCCCGCTTCCTGGTGGACTGCACGGCTGCCGGCTGCGCGCCGATCGACTGCCCCTACAACTACCGCGACCTGCCCGCGCTGGAGGCCGACGTGCGCTGGGCGCGCCGGATCGGCCTGAAGTCCAAGTGCGCCACGGTCGCCGAACAGATCCCCGTGATCCACGCCATGTTCACCCCCGCGCCCGCCGAGGTCTCCGCCGCGCTGGACTGCGTGGCGCGCTTCGAGGCGCAGCGCGCCGGCCGCCAGGACGCCGAGCGCATCGACCCGCCCGTCTACAACACCGCGCGCCGCCTGCTGGCGCGCCACCGACAATTCGAACAATGGGCCGCCGAGCGCCGCGCGCAGGCCGCCCCGCAACTAGGAGACTGCGCATGACGTCAGCAGCAATTCCCGAACGCAACGGCGGTCAGATCCTGATGCAGCAGTTGCGCATCCATGGCGCGCGCCGCGTATTCATGATTCCCGGCGAGAGCTATCTGCCCTGCATCGACGCGCTGAACGAGCACACCGGCGCGATCGAGCCGATCGTCTGCCGCCAGGAAAGCGGCGCGGCCTACATGGCCGAGGCCTACGGCAAGCTGACCGGCGAACCCGGCATCTGCTTTGTCACGCGCGGACCGGGCGCCACCAACGCCAGCATCGGCGTGCACACCGCGTTCCAGGACTCCACGCCGATGATCCTGTTCGTGGGCCAGGTCGGCAACGACTTCATCGAGCGCGAGGCCTTCCAGGAGATCGACTACCGCCGGATGTTCGGCCAGATGGCCAAGTGGGTCGCCCAGATCGACCGCACCGACCGCATCCCCGAGTTCATCTCGCGCGCCTTCGCCGTGGCCACCAGCGGCCGTCCCGGCCCGGTGGTGCTGGCGCTGCCCGAAGACACGCTGTGGGGCCGCGCCCGCGTGGCCGACCTGCCGCGCTACCCGCGCGTGCACAGCCACCCCGGCGCCGCCGACCTGGCGCGCATGACCGAACTGCTGGACGCCGCCGAGCGCCCCTTCCTGCTCGTGGGCGGCAACGGCTGGCGCCAGGCGTCCATCGACCAGATCGCCGGTTTCGCCGAACGCTTCGAATTGCCCGTGGGCACCGCGTGGCGCCGCCTGGAGTGCTTCGACCAGCGCCACCCCAACGCCGCCGGCCACGTCGGCTGGGCCATGACGCCCGCGCTGCGCCAGCGCCTGCGCGACGCCGACCTGGTGCTGGCCGTGGGCACGCGGCTGGGCGAGGCCACGACCGAGGGCTACACCCTGCTCGAAAGCCCGCTGCCGCGCCAGAAGCTCATCCACGTGTATCCCGACGCCGCCGAACTGGGCCGCGTGTTTTCGCCCACGCAGGCCATCGTTGCCGACGTGGCGAGCTTCGCCGCCGCCGTGGCGGGCCTGGCGCCCGGCCATGCCGCGCCGCGCGGCGACAAGGTGCGCGCCGCGCACCAGGAACTGGTCGACAGCCTGGCGCCGCTGCCCTCGCCCGGCCCGATGAGCCTGGACGCGGCCGCCGCCTACGTGGACGCGCACCTGCCGGCGAACGCCTGCGTCACCGTGGGCGCGGGCAATTACGCGCTGTATCCGCACCGCTACCGCCGCTACGCCGGCCCGGGCACGAGCCTCACGCCCACCGTCGGTTCGATGGGCTACGGGCTGCCGGCGGCGATTTCCGCCAAGCTCGAAGACCGCCAGCGCGCCGCGGTCTGCTACGCGGGCGACGGCTGCTTCCAGATGAACATGCAGGAACTGGGCGTAGCCATGCAGTACCGCCTGGGCGTGGTCGTGCTCGTCTTCAACAACGGCATCTGGGGCACGATCCGCGCCCATCAGGAACGCGAGTTCCCCGCCCGCGCCATCGCGCTGGGCTTCGAGAACCCCGACTTCACCCAGATCATCCGCGGCTACGGCGGCTACGGCGAGGCGGTCGAGAACACCGCCGACTTTGGCCCGGCCTTCGAGCGCGCGCTGGCGTTCGCCGAACGCGAGAGCCTGCCCGCGTTGCTGGAGATCCGCTACGACGCCAACGGCATCGCGCCCGGCGAAACCCTCATGGGCATCCGCGAGGCCGCGCAAGCCCGCATCGCCCGCTCGGGCCAATGAACACACGGACCTTTTGACATGACGACCACGATTTCTATCAATGGACAGCGGCTGTGGCAGTCGCTGATGGACCTGGCCCGGATCGGCGCCACGGCCAAGGGCGGCAACTGCCGGCTGGCGCTGACGGCGCTGGACGGCCAGGGCCGCGACCTGGTCACGGGGTGGATGCGCGAGGCAGGCATGACGCTGCGCGTGGACCAGGTGGGCAACATCTTCGCGCGCCGTGCCGGCCGCAACAACGACCTGCCTCCGGTCATGACCGGCAGCCATATCGACACCCAGCCCACCGGCGGCAAGTTCGACGGTTGCTATGGCGTGCTGGCGGGCCTGGAGGTCATGCGCAGCCTGAACGACCACGGCGTCGTCACCGAAGCGCCGCTCGAGGTCGCCATCTGGACCAACGAGGAAGGCTCGCGCTTCCTGCCCGTGATGATGGGCTCGGGCGTTTTCGCCGGGAAATTCCCGCTGGAAGTGGCCCTGTCCGCGCGCGACCACGACGGCAAGTCGGTGGCAGACGAGCTGGCCGCCATCGGCTATGCCGGCGCCGACCCGGTCGGCGGCCGCCCGGTGGGCGCCTATTTCGAGGCGCATATCGAACAAGGCCCCATCCTGGAACACGAGGAAAAGGTGGTCGGCGTGGTGACCGGCTCGCTCGGCGTGCGCTGGTACGACGTGTGCGTGACCGGCATGGAAATGCACGCGGGTCCGACCCCGATGCCGATCCGCCGCGACGCGCTCTATGCCGCCAGCTTCCTGCTGCAGGCCGTGGTGGGCATCGCCAACGACAACCAGCCCCACGGGCGCGGCACGGTGGGCGAGATCCACGCCCATCCGGGTTCGCGCAACGTCATCCCGGGCCAGGTCCGCTTCACGGTCGACCTGCGGCACGAGGACGAGGCCACGCTGGCCGGCATGGACGAACGCTGGCTCGCCGTCTGCGCCGACGTAGCCGAACGCCACGGCGTGACGGTGGACGTCAAGCAGGTGCAGTACTTCCCGCCCACGCCTTTCGACCTGGACCTGGTGGGCAAGGTGCGCGACGGCGCGGCCCGCCGCGGCCTGCCCGCGATGGACATCGTGACCGGCGCCGGCCACGACGCGGTCTACATGGCCAGCGTCACGCCCACCGCCATGATCTTCGTCCCCTGCAAGGACGGCGTGAGCCACAACGAGATCGAGGACGCCAAGCCCGCCGATCTGGAAGCCGGCTGCAACGTGCTGCTCGACGCCATGGTGGCGCGCGCCAACGACGCGCAGGTGCGCGCATGAGCGCCCGCGACGCCGCCTATTGGCGCGACCGCGCCGCGTCCCTGGCCATCGGCGGCCAGGCCTATATCGACGGCGCCTATTGCGACGCCGCCGACGGCGCCACGCTCCCCGCCACCAGCCCCATCGACGGCCGCAGGCTGGCCGACGTGGCGGCCTGCGGCCCCGCCGACGTGGACCGGGCGGTCCAGTCCGCCCGGCGGGCCTTCGAGACGGGCGTCTGGAGCGGGCTGGCCCCGCGCCAGCGCAAGGAACGCCTGCTGCGCCTGGCCGCGCTGATCGAGGCGAACCAGGAAGAACTGGCCCTGCTGGAAACGCTGGACATGGGCAAGCCGATCCGCGACGCGCTGGCCTTCGACCTGCCGGAAACCGCGCGCTGCTACGCCTGGTACGCCGAGGCCATCGACAAGATCTACGACGAGATCGCGCCCACCGGGCCGGACGCCCTGGCCACGATCACGCGCGAAGCGCTAGGCGTCGTGGCCGCGGTGGTGCCGTGGAACTACCCGCTGATGATGGCGGCCTGGAAGGTCGCTCCGGCGCTGGCCGCGGGCAACAGCGTGATCTTGAAGCCGGCCGAACAGGCCTCGCTGTCGGCGATCCGGCTGGCCGCGCTGGCCAGCGAGGCCGGCATTCCGCCCGGTGTCTTCAACGTCGTGCCCGGCCTGGGCGCGGTCGCCGGCCAGGCGCTGGGACGGCATCCGGACGTCGATTGCATTGCGTTCACAGGGTCCACCGCCACCGGCAAGCGCTTCATGGAGTATTCGGGCCAGTCGAACCTGAAGCGCGTGTGGCTGGAATGCGGCGGCAAGTCGCCGCACATCATCTTCGACGACTGCCCCGACCTGGACCGGGCCGCACAGGCCGCCGCACTGGCGATCTTCTCGAACCAGGGCGAAGTCTGCATCGCGGGATCGCGCCTGTATGTGCAGGACGGCATCTACGATGCCTTCATGGAAAAGGTTGCCGCCTTCGCGGCGGGCCTGCAGCCCGGCGACCCGCTGGACCCAGCGACCGCCATGGGCGCCATGGTCGACGAACGCCAGATGCGCGGCGTGCTGGACCGCATCGCCGCAGGCAAGGCCGAGGGCGCCAGCCTGCGGATGGGCGGCGGCCAGGCATTGGCGGCGACCGGCGGCTACTACATCGAGCCCACCATCTTCGATTGCGCCGGCCAGGATAGTTCGCTGGTGCGCGAGGAGATCTTCGGCCCGGTGCTGGCGGCCCAGCGCTTCACGTCGGAAGACGACGCCATCCGCCTGGCCAACGACTCGGTCTACGGTCTGGGCGCGGGGCTGTGGACCGCCAACCTGTCACGCGCCCACCGCCTGTCGCGCCGGCTGCGCGCGGGGCTGGTGTGGGTCAACTGCTACGCCGACGGCGACATCTCGGTGCCGTTCGGCGGCGTCAAGCAGTCGGGATTCGGCCGCGACAAGTCGCTGCACGCGCTGGACAAGTACTCGGACCTGAAGACGACCTGGATCAGCCTGGCGGTTTGAGCGTCGGCGCGCGCTATTCTCCGACGCCATACAGGGCGGGAAACAGCACCGGCAAAGCATCCAGAGGAAACGCGAAGCGTACGGGAGCCCGAGAAGTTTCGGATGCGGCCAAACCGCACTTCAATACTGCAGACAGTGCTGCCCGCCCCGTGCGTTCGCCCAACCCCGTCATCTGGATAAACTCACCCCGGGTGGCGGGGCCTGCCGCAAACAGGTGGTATAGCGGTAGCGCGACTTCTTCGCGCAGCCTCCCTTTTGCTGCCTCCACCTGGACAGCCGCCTTGATCTTCGCTTTCATTGAATCGAGCGCCAACATTCGGACCATATATTCCAATTGGTCCTCGCAAGCGCGCAAGAAGTAGTCGACCCACTGGAGCAGCCCCTGTTGAGAGAGGTTTCCCCGACCGTCCAGATCTCCCTGTCTCGGGGCGTCTGCGGCAGCCAGATGGTCGTAGTAGTGCTGCACGCCGCGCGCCAAACCTCGGTTAACCGACCAGAGCCCCTTCGTGATGGGCATCATCGCAGCGTGAGTCTGGAGGCGGGTCGCACGCCCATTGCCATCGGTGAACGGATGCATCCAAGCCATGCGATGGTGCGCGCAAGCGATGGCGATGAGTTGGGATTCCGCCGCTTGCAGGCGGGAATAGTGCTCGGTGAAAAAATCCATGAACCTGGGCAATGACTGCCAGGTTGGCGGGTTGTGTCGCCCGACGCTTACGTCGATGCGGCGTAGCGCACCGGGCTCAACGATCAACCCATCTTTGGTTGTTCTGTCGGCAGCCGCCAATCGCCCATATAGCGCATCATGCGCAATCTGGACAAACTTCGCATCAAGCGGAGCGACAGCCACGTCCGGCTGCTCGACCGCGCGCTCCGCGTCGATGTGCGCTAAAGCGATTCGCTGCAACCGCGCCACTTCCGGTTGATCCGAAAAGTCGTGGTGCAGGGCTGCATCAATGTTCCTGGGCGTGGTGCTCTGTCCTTCAATCCGATTGCTGTAATACGAATTCATGCTCCGCAGCATCTCTCGCAGCGCGTCACGTGTTGCTGGATGAGCACGCCCTCCCAGCTCCGCGGCGCCATTTACGATAGCGGACGCGCGTTCGCGATAGGGTTGAAGCAGATGGGCAGCGGGTTGCAGGGGCAGGAACTGATGCGGAGAATCGTACATTTTTGCCGGTTTCACTACCGATTCATTGGTTTGCAAGATTCTGATATTAAAGTCTTTTTTTGCACAGCCATCCTTCCTTTCGCCTTCTTTTTCCGGTTTATTTGCCGGTTTATTTTCCGGAGGACTGTCGTTCGTTCTTCTACCTTGGCAGCGCCGGCGCCGGCGTCAGAGGCCCGATGGGCGGTTGACCCGGCCTTGGCGGCATGGGGGGCAGCCACGACTTGGGCGCGCCCCTCAAGCCCGGCTGGTCCTGCGGTCTTGGGGAGGCCTGGGCCGGGGATGGATATCGGGACCCTGGGCAGGACGTGCCCAGGCAGTCGCGGTTCAGCTTGCCCGGATCCACGATGCGCGGACAGTCCGTGCCCAGGCAGGTGTCGGGCACGGTGCGCGCGGATGCGGGCGGCTGGGGAACGGCAGGCAGCGCATCACGCGCCATTGCGGGATGGCACCAGACCGCAGCCGACAGCGCCGCCAGGGCGACCAGGGATTTCATCGGTAGGCTCCACCGGGATGGCCCGGCTGGGTCGACGCCGGCCGCAACGGTCGGGGCCGCCCGGATCGGGCCGGTTCATTCCCAGTGTGCGCCCTTCCCCCGCCCCTCGCAAGGCGGGGGAGTTGCAGCGTGTATCGAAGCCGCGGAGATCAATCCAGGCGGATGTCCGTGGTGGCCACGACCTTGGCCCAGCGGGCACGCTCGCCGTTGAAGAACTGCGCCAGCTCGGCCGGGCTCTTGGTGACGATCTCGGCGCCCTGCTCGTTCAGTTTCGCGGCGATTTCGGGCTCGCTGATGATCTGCGCCATCAGTGTGGACAGGCGCGTGGCCACCGGGTCGGTCATGGTGGAGGGCGCCATCACGCCCTGCCAGGTGCCCGATTCGAAGCCCTTGACGCCCTGCTCCGAGATGGTCGGGATGTCCGGCACCAGCTTCATGCGTTCGCTCTTGGAAATCGCAACGGCGCGCAGTTTGCCGGACTTGATGTGCGGCAGCGTGGCCAGGAGACCGTTCATGATGATCTGCGTCTGGCCGCCGATGGTGTCGGTGACCGCCTGCGAGCCGCCCTTGTACGGCACATACTCCCATTGCGCGCCCGTGGCCTGCTGGACGGCCACGGCGGCCAGGTGCGGCGCGCTGCCGATGGCGGTGACCGCGAAGTTGATGCGCTCTTTCTTGGACAGCTCGACCAGGTCCTGCAACGTCTTGGCCGGCACGTCCGGATGCACCGCCAGCACGTGCGGCGAGTAGGCAAGCATGCCCACCGCGCGCAGGTCCTTGGACGGGTCAAAGGTCAGCTTGGTGTAGACGGACGGGCTGATCGCCAGCGCGCCCACGTCGCACAGCAACACCGTGTGGCCTTCCTGCGCCGACTGCACGACCAATCCCGCGCCCAGGTTGCCGTTGGCGCCGGGCTTGTTTTCGACGACCACGGTCTGCTTGAGCGCTTCGGACAGCCGGGGCGCCAGGATGCGCGCGATGATGTCCGACGAACCGCCAGGCGGGTAAGGCACGACGATGCGCACGGGGCGCGTCGGCCAATCGGCCGATTGGGCCCATGCTGGCACCAGCGGCGTCAGGCAAAGCGCGGCGGCGCTGCCCAGGAACTGTCTTTTGCTCGGGTTCATGCTGTCTCCACACGGTTTGGTATGTGTGCTGAAGTGTTCCGCGGCCGCGTGAGGCCGCGGTGGGGATATGCCTATGCCGCGCCGCGCGTCTCCACGTACAGGGCATAAAGCGAATGGCTGCTGGCCATGAACAGGCGGTTGCGCTTGGCGCCGCCGAAGCACAGGTTGGCGCAGCGTTCCGGGAGCCGGATGTGGCCGATGGGTTTGCCGGCCGGGTTGAAGACCATCACCCCGTCCAGCTCCTCGGGCTTGGCGTCGGGCGAGCCGTTGCTGCCCCAGCCGCACCACAGATTGCCGGCCTCGTCGCACTTGATGCCGTCCAGGGCGCCGGGTCCCTGGGCGTCGATGTGCAGGCGCTTGTTGGACAGCGCGCCGTCCGCGCCCACGTCGAAGGCCCAGACCACGCGGTGGGGCTGGTGGCGCGACTCGACCACGTAAAGCACTTTTTCGTCGGGCGAAAAGCACAGGCCATTGGGCGCGGCCATGTCGCCGATCGCCAGCGTCACCCGGCCGTTGGCCGGATCGATGCGATAGACCGATAGCGGCAGTTCCGGGGTAGCCTTTTCGCCTTCCCAGTGCCCGCCGATGCCGAACGGGGGATCGGTGAACCAGATGGCGCCGTTGCGCTGGCAGACGATGTCGTTGGGCGAGTTGAAACGCTTGCCGTCGAAGCGGTCGGCCAGGACGGTGATGCTGCCGTCGTATTCCGTGCGCGTGACGCGGCGCGTGAGGTGTTCGCAGGTCAGCAGCCGGCCCTGGCGGTCGCGCGCCAGTCCATTGCTGAAATTGGACGGGTGGCGGAACACGCTGACCTGGCCGGTGGTCTCGTCCCAGCGCAGGATGCGGTTATTGGGAATATCCGAGACCAGCAGATAGCGCCCGTCGCCGAACCAGACCGGGCCTTCCAGCCAGCGAAAGCCGGTGGCCAGTTGTTCGACGCTGCTGCTGTAGATGCGGTACTTGGTGAATTCCGGATCCAGGATCCGCACCGACGGGTCCGGATACCGCTGCTGCGGGGTGAAGCTGAACGATTGCGCCTGGACCAGGCTGGCGGGTCCCAGCGCAAGCGCGGCGCCCAACAGCCGGCGCCGGCCGGCCTGGACTTTGGGGTCAATTTCCATCGGCTGTCTCCTCTCGGTGGTTTTATTCTGCGATGGCACTGCGGATCGAAGGGGCCCCGATCAGGTCACGGGGCCGGGGTTGAACAGCGCCAAGGCGTTGTGCAGCTTGAGTTTTTCCGCACAGGTCTGCTGTTTGCCGCTGGCCACGTCCAGCATCATCTGGAAGAGCTGCCAGCCCACTTGTTCGATCGAGGCCTGGCCCGTGGCGATGACGCCGGCGTCCACGTCCATCAGGTCATGCCAGCGGCGTGCCAGCGCCGAGCGCGTGGCGACTTTGATGACCGGCACCTGCGCCAGCCCATAGGGCGTGCCGCGGCCGGTGGTGAAAATGTGCAGGTTCATGCCGGCCGCCAGTTGCAGCGTGCCGCAGATGAAATCGCTGGCGGGCGTGGCCGCAAAGATCAAACCCTTGCGCGTCAGGCGGTCGCCCGGCGACAGCACGCCATGGATCGGCGAAGAGCCGGACTTCACGATCGAGCCCATCGCCTTCTCGACGATGTTCGACAGGCCGCCCTTCTTGTTGCCCGGACTGGTGTTGGCGCTGCGGTCCGCCATGCCGCGCTGCAGGTAGGCGTCGTACCAGGCCATTTCGCGGATGAGCGCCTCGGCCACTTCCGGCGTTTCGGCGCGCGCGGTGAGCTGGTCGATGCCGTCTCGCACTTCGGTGTTCTCCGAGAACATCACGGTACCCCCGGCGCGCACCAGCAGGTCCGTCGCAAAGCCCACGGCCGGATTGGCCGTCACGCCGGAAAACGCGTCGCTGCCGCCGCATTGCACGCCGACGGTCAGGTCGGACACGGGGCAGGTCTCGCGCTGGCGGGCGTTGAGTTTTTGCAGATGGCGCTCGGCGGTGCGCATGATGAGCGCGATCATCGATTCAAAGCCGATGTTCTCTTCGTCCTGCAGCACGATGGTGTCCACGCCCTCCCCGGCCATGCCATCGCCCGCCCGGATGGGAATGGCGTTGGGCGCCAGCAGGCGCTCGGGCTGCAGTTTTTCGCAGCCCAGGCTGACGACCATGGACGTGCCGCCGAAATTCGGGTTGCGGGCGATGTTGTGCAGGGTGCGGATGGGAATGGCCGCGCCGGGCGCGTCGATGGCCACGCCGCAGCCGTAGGTATGCTCGATGCCCACCACGTCGTCCACGTTCGGGTACAGCGGCAGCAGTTCGCGGCGGATGCGCGCGACCGCGTGCTCCACGACGCCCTGCACGCACTGCACCGTGGTGCTGATGGCCAGGATATTGCGCGTGCCCACCGTGCCGTCGGCGTTGCGGTAGCCCTGGAAGGTGTAGCCCTCCAGCGGAGGCAGCGGCGCGACGCGGGTGGACACCGGCAGGTCTTCCAGCGTGCGTGCGGCCGGCATGGTCGTGACGCGCTCGTTGATCCAGCTGCCGCGCGGCAAGGCCTTGGCCGCGTAGCCGACCACCACGTTGTAGCGCACCACCGCGTCGCCCTCGGCCAGGTCGACCAAAGCAACCTTGTGCCCTTGCGGCACCGCGTCGACCAACTGGAGCCCGTCGGGCAGAACGGTTCCCGCGGGCAATCCGCCATCGTTGGCCACGATGGCGACGTTGTCGTCGGGGTGAATCTTGATAAGCACTGGCGCCTGCTCGACTGCAACCTGCATGTTGAATCCTTTTGCCTGATGGATGTCCCGCTGCGGACACCGTACGTTATCGTACAACCAAGAGAATATCGCTGAAAGCCTTCAGAAAGGAATTTCGGGTTTCCCCTTGTAAACGGTGCACCTCATGGGGACATGCCTTGAATCCGGCAATTTGATGTTGTACGATGACTCACCTTTTACCACCGCATCCCGTTCGCAAGCACCCCCTCCCGCCTGCGACGGCCATTTAGGGATGAGCGCAACATGACGACTCCGCAGGAACTCAAGGGCATTGTTTCGGAAGGATTGCTTTCCTTCCCGGTGACCGACTTCGACCAGAACGGCGACTTCAACGCCAAGAGCTACGCGGCTCGCCTGGAATGGCTGGCCCCCTACGGCGCCACCGCCCTGTTCGCCGCTGGCGGCACCGGGGAGTTCTTCTCGCTCGCGCCCCAGGAATACTCCGACGTCATCCGCACCGCCGTGCAGACCTGCAAGGGCAAGGTGCCCATCCTGGCCGGCGCCGGCGGCCCCACCCGCACCGCCATCGCCTACGCCCAGGAAGCCGAGCGCCAGGGCGCCAAGGGCGTGCTGCTGCTGCCCCACTACCTGACCGAAGCCTCGCAGGACGGCATCGCCGCCCACGTCGAGCAGGTCTGCAAGTCCGTCAACATCGGCGTCATCGTCTACAACCGCGCCCAGTCGCGCCTGTCCGCCGACAGCCTGGCCCGCCTGGCCGACCGTTGCCCCAACCTGGTCGGTTTCAAGGACGGCATCGGCGACATCGAATCCATGGTCCGCATCCGCCGCAAGCTGGGCGACCGCTTCTCGTACCTGGGCGGCCTGCCCACCGCCGAGGTCTACGCCGCCGCTTACCGCGCGCTGGGCGTGCCCGTCTACTCGTCGGCCGTCTTCAACTTCGTGCCCAAGATGGCCATGGAGTTCTATAACGCCATCGCCGCCGGCGACAGCGACACCACCAACCGCCTGCTGGATGACTTCTTCCTGCCCTACCTGGAAATCCGCAACCGCAAGGCCGGCTACGCCGTCAGCATCGTCAAGGCCGGCGCCAAGCTTGTCGGCCATGACGCAGGCCCGGTGCGTGCACCCCTAACCGACCTGACCGGCGAAGAAATGGAAATGCTGGCCGCCCTGATCAAGAAGTCCGGCGCCGAGTAAGCCTCGCGCCACCCGCTTAGTGCCTGCCCCCGGTCCGGGGGCATTTTTTTCCCCGGACCCGCCGCAGGCAAAACCGCCCGTCGTTTCGACCGGGCGTCCCTTTTTTGGAGATGACCATGAACCTGACCGGCCAGATGTTGATCGGCTCGACCGCCGTCCTGGGCGCGGGCGCTGCCCAATACGCCATCAATCCCGCCACGGGCGAACGCCTGGAACCCGCCTACCCCGCCGGCTCGTCCGATGACGTGTCCCGCGCCGCCGAATTGGCCCGCGCGGCCTTCGACCCGTACCGCGCCCTGCCGCTGGAGACGCGCGCCCAGTTCCTGGAAAGCATCGCCGAGGGCATCCTGGCCCTGGGCGATGCGCTGATCGAGCGCGCCCACCAGGAAACCGGCCTGCCCGTCGCCCGCCTGCAGGGCGAACGCGGCCGCACCGTGGGCCAATTGCGCCTGTTCGCCCGCGTGGTGCGCGACGGCTATTTCCTGGACGCCACCATCGACCCGGCGCAACCCGAGCGCCAGCCCCTGCCGCGCGCCGACCTGCGCCTGGCGAACGTGCCCCTGGGTCCGGTCGCGGTGTTCGGGGCCAGCAACTTTCCGCTGGCCTTCTCGGTCGCGGGCGGCGACACGGCCTCGGCGCTGGCCGCGGGCTGCCCGGTCGTCGTCAAGGCGCACAACGCCCACCCCGGCACGTCCGAACTGGTCGGCCGCGCGATCCAGCAGGCCGTCGCCAAGCACGGCCTGCCCGAGGGCACGTTCTCGCTGCTGTTCGGCGCCGGCAATGAAATCGGCACGGCGCTGGCGATCCATCCCGCCATTACGGCCATCGGCTTCACCGGTTCGCGCCGCGGCGGCCTGGCGCTGGTGAACGCCGCCAACGCCCGCCCGGTGCCCATACCTGTCTACGCGGAAATGTCCAGCATCAACCCCGTGTTCCTGATGCCGGCCGCGCTGGAAGCGCGCGCCGAAGCCATCGCCAAGGGTTTCGTGGACTCGCTGGCAATGGGCGTGGGCCAGTTCTGCACCAACCCGGGCCTGGTCATCGGCATCGAGGGCCCGGCGCTGGACCGCTTCCGCCAGGCCGCCGCCGACGCCGTCAAGGCCAAGGGCGCCGCCACCATGCTGACGCCGGGCATCTTCTCGGCCTATGAGCAAGGGGCCGATGCCCTGGCCCGCCACGCCAGCGTATCGACCGTGGGCCGTGGCGAACCGTCCAATCCGGCCTGCAACGCGGCAGGCGCCGTGGTGTTCGGCGCCAGCGCCGACCAGTTCCTGGCGTCGCGCGAACTGGAAGCCGAAGTCTTCGGCCCGGCCTCGCTGGTCGTGGCCTGCAAGGATGCGGCGCAGGTCCGCGCCGTGGCCGAGCACCTGGAAGGCCAGCTCACCGCCACGCTGTTCGTGGACGATGCCGACCTGGACGACGCGCGTGCGCTGCTGCCCGTGCTGGAGCGCAAGGCCGGCCGCATCCTGGCAAACGGCTACCCGACGGGCGTGGAAGTGAGCCATGCCATGGTCCATGGCGGCCCCTTCCCGGCCACCTCGAACCCGGCCTCGACCTCGGTCGGCGCCACCGCCATCCGCCGCTTCCTGCGTCCGGTCTGCTACCAGGACCTGCCTGACGCCCTGTTGCCCGACGGCATCAAGCGCGAAAATCCGCTGGGGCTGACGCGCATGGTGGACGGCAAGTTGGCCGTTGCTTGAGGGCCGTTGCTTGATGGCCGGTGTGATGGCCATTGTTTGACGGCGATTGCTTGATGGCCATTGCCTGACGTCCGATCCACAGGCGCCGCGCCATGCGGCGCCTGCGGCTATGCCATCGCCTGTAGCCACGCCAGCAGGTCGCCCTGCGGGCTGCCCGGCTGCACGGGCTGGGGCGCAAGCAGGCAGTACCGGGATCCGTCTTCGACGAAGCCCATCGGGGCGGCCAGCACGCCGCTCTCCAGGTCGTCGCGCACCAGCGGCCACGGACCGATCGCCACCCCCAGGCCCGCCACCGCGGCCTGCAGGCTGAAATAGAAATGATCGAAGGCCTGCCCCGACCCATCGGGCGCAGGCTGCCCGGCCGCGGCCGCCCATTCCCGCCACGCGCCCGGCCGCGTGCGCGTATGCAGGCGCGGCGCGTCCGCCTTCAGCGCCAGGCCCGCATTATTCTGGTCGAACCACGCGGCCAGCTTGCCGGGATGGCACACCGGGCCCACCCGTTCCGCGAACAAGGGCGCGGCGTAATGGCTGTCGGGCCAGGCAAAGTCATCGCGGCGGATCGCCAGGTCGATGCCGCTGGCAAACGAAAACGGCCCGCCGCCCGCCACCAGATGCACGTCGATATCGGGATGCCGCGCCTGGAAATCCGGCCAGCGCGGGATCAGCCAACGCATCAGCAGCGTCGGCTCGCACGACAGCACCCAGCGACGCCCCAGCCGCGCACTGGCGCGCAACTCACCGACCGCCTGGCGCATCAGGCCCAGGCCACTGCCCACCGCGCGGGCCAGCGTGCGGCCGGCGTCGGTCAGGAACACGCGCCGATTGCGCCGATCGAACAGCGCCACCTGCAACTCGTCTTCGACGAGGCGCACGGCCCGGCTGACCGCGCCATGCGTCAGATGCAGCTCGGCCGCCGCATGGCTGAAATTCTCATGGCGGGCGGCCGCCTCGAAGCACCGCAGCGCCAGCAAGGACGGCAGGCGCGCATCGGATGATGGTGAGTCCAAGTCACCATGATTGTCAGAAAACATCGTTATACGCCTTCGATCCCAGCCGCTAGCATCCTGGCCATTCAGTGTTTTATTCGCCAGGATACGCCATGACCGAACTGATAGCTGTCATCACAATTACCATGCTCGCCGTCGTGAGCCCGGGGCCGGACTTTGCGATGGTCACACGCAACAGTTTGATGCTGTCTCGGCGCGCGGGCGTGCTGACGGCCCTGGGCATCGGCCTGGGCGTCCTGATCCACGTCGGCTACACGCTGGTGGGCGTCGGCCTGCTGATCCAGTAGTCGATCTGGCTCTTCAATGCCATCAAGCTGGCCGGCGCGGCCTATCTGGTCTATCTGGGCATCACGATGCTGCGCGCCCGGCCCGCCGGCCCGGCCGGCGACGGCGCCAGGGCGGCGATGTCCGATGCGGCGGCCCTGCGCACCGGGTTGCTCACCAATGCGCTCAATCCCAAGACCACGGTCTTCATCGTGAGCCTCTTCATGCAGGTGGTGCGGCCCGACACGCCGCTGGCGGTGCAGATCGGCTATGGCGCCTTCACCTCGCTGGCGCACGTGGCGTGGTTCAGCGTGGTGGCCGTGTGTTTTTCATCGGGTGCGGTCCGCGACCGGCTGCTTGCCGCGCGCCAGGGGATCGATCGCGTATTCGGCGGCCTGCTGGTCGCCTGCGGCGTGTTGCTGGCGGCGGCCAGCGGTTCCCGGTAAAGCACGCGGGCCGGCTCGCAGCCGGCCCCGCGCTTTCATGTCCTGCCACGCATCACTGCGGCTTGAGCTTGCCGTCCGCAATGATCTTTGCCCACTTCGCCTGCTCGGCGGACTGGAAGTCCGCGAACTGGGCCGGCGTGTTCGGCGTGTAGGCCAGGCCCAGTCCCTGCATCTTCGCGCTCACCTCGGGCTTGGCGACGATGTCGGCGATGGTCTTGTTCAGCTTCTCGACCACGGCGGGCGGCGTATTGGCCGGCGCGTAGATGGCTTGCCAGCTGCTCACGTCAAAGCCCGACACGCCGGCTTCCTGCATGGTCGGCACGTCCGGCAGCACGGCGGTCCGCTTGGCCGACGTCACGGCCAGCGCCCGGACCTTGCCGCTCTGCACGTACGGCAGCGCGACCAGGGCGGTCTCGAACGAGCTGGGAATCTGGCCGCCGATCAGGTCCTGGATGGCCGGGGCGCTGCCGCGGTACGGCACGTGCGTCAGGTGCGCGCCCGTCAATTGTTTGAACACTTCGCCCGACAGGTGCTGCGACGTGCCCTGCCCGGCCGAGCCGAAGGCGATCGTGTCCGGGTTGGTCTTGGCCGCCGCGACCACGTCCTGCACGCTCTTGTACGGCTGATTCGCGCCCACCAGCAGCACGTTGGAAATGCTGCCCAGCAGGATCACCGGCGAAAAGTCCTTCGCGGCGTTGTAGTTGATGCTCGGCAGCAGCGACGGGTTGATCGCGTGCGTGGCGATGGTGCCCAGCAGCAGCGTGTAGCCATCCGGCTTGGCACGCGCCACGGCATCCGCGCCCAGCACGCCGCCCGCGCCACCCTTGTTTTCGACCACGACGGTCTGTTTGAGCGTGGTGCCCAGTTCCTGCGCGATAAGGCGGCCCAGGATGTCGGACGTGCCGCCAGCGGCAAACGGAACGATCAGGGTAATGGCCTTGCCGGACGGCCAATCGTCGGCAGCGTGGACGGGAGCGGCGCACACGGCGGCGAGCGCCAGGACGGCGGAAAGACGGCGCAACACGGGAAATGCCTTCAAGCTTGTCTCCTAGGGATATGGAATTGTCGTCATTCTTGTACGTTGTCGTACGACAATGAAGCGGGAGAATAGCTGGGCCTACGCCGGGATTCAATCTAGGGAAATTCCTAAATCGCCATTCGCTACGGCGGCACGTTGTGCGACAACAATTTACTAAAGACCCGGTTGTTATCCCAACTTGTATGTTGTACGATGACTTACATCGCAGGTTCGGCAGCGACCGCGCTTCGGCATCCCCTCTCATCCCATTCCTCTATTTGGAAGACAGCCATGACGACTCCGCAGGAACTCAAAGACATCGTTTCGGAAGGATTGCTTTCCTTCCCGGTGACCGACTTCGACCAGAACGGCGACTTCAACGCCAAGAGCTACGCGGCTCGCCTGGAATGGCTGGCCCCCTACGGCGCCACCGCCCTGTTCGCCGCGGGCGGCACCGGGGAGTTCTTCTCGCTCGCGCCCCAGGAATATTCCGACGTCATCCGCACCGCCGTGCAGACCTGCAAGGGCAAGGTGCCCATCCTGGCCGGCGCTGGCGGCCCCACTCGCACCGCCATCGCCTACGCCCAGGAAGCCGAGCGCCAGGGCGCCAAGGGCGTGCTGCTGCTGCCCCACTACCTGACCGAAGCGTCGCAGGACGGCATTGCCGCCCACGTCGAGCAGGTCTGCAAGTCCGTCAACATCGGCGTCATCGTCTACAACCGCGCCCAGTCGCGCCTGTCCGCCGACAGCCTGGCTCGCCTGGCCGACCGCTGCCCCAACCTGGTCGGTTTCAAGGACGGCATCGGCGACATCGAATCCATGGTCCGCATCCGCCGCAAGCTGGGCGACCGCTTCTCGTACCTGGGCGGCCTGCCCACCGCCGAGGTCTACGCCGCCGCTTACCGCGCGCTGGGCGTGCCCGTCTACTCGTCGGCCGTCTTCAACTTCGTGCCCAAGATGGCCATGGAGTTCTACAACGCCATCGCCGCCGGCGACAGCGACACCACCAACCGCCTGCTGGATGATTTCTTCCTGCCTTACCTGGAAATCCGTAACCGCAAGGCCGGCTACGCCGTCAGCATCGTCAAGGCCGGCGCCAAGCTCGTTGGCCACGACGCAGGCCCGGTGCGCGCACCCCTGACCGACCTGACCGGCGAAGAGATGGAAATGCTGGCCGCCCTGATCAAGAAGTCCGGCGCGGAGTAAACCCGCGCCCGCGTAAGCGCCAGAACGCCCTCCGCCGGAGGGCGTTTTGCTTCTTGATGCAAAGAAAATTTGGCGAATCGCGGGCCGTATGTTGTCATATGGCTCAATGCTGTCCCGCGACCGCGCCGCCTGGCGACGCGCTCCCGCGCCCGGGCCGGACACCCGCGGCGCGCCCCGGGAACGCGTACACTTGCGGCTGCGCGCGCGGGGCCGCCTGCCCTGCCCGCAGCGATTTCCGTATAAGAGAGACAATGCAAACTCCTGCCCGGCCTCCCCGCTCGCGCCTCACCGACTACGTCATCGATGAACTGACCAAGCGCCTGGATGCGCGCCAATACCGCGCGGGCGACAAGCTGCCTTCCGAGCACGCGCTGTGTGACGAGTTCGAAGTCAGCCGCACGGTCATCCGCGAAGCCGTCGCCTCCATGCGCCTGAGCGGCCGCCTCGTCAGCAAGCCCGGCATCGGCGTCTTCGTGACCGAAGACCGCGAAAAACCCATCGATTTCGTCGTCGAACCCGCCACCGATCCGCGCTGGGCCCTGCACATCATGGAGCTGCGCGCCGGCCTGGAAGTCGAGGCCTGTGGCCTGGCGGCCGAGCGCCGCAGCGCGTCGGACCTGAGCGGCATCGTCGAAGCCTTCGACGCCTTCAACCGCGCCACGCGCGACATGGAAGCGGCCGTCAAGGCCGACTACGAGTTCCACCTGTCGATCGCCCGCGCGTCCAACAATCCGCACTTTCCCGCCTTGCTCAAGGCCGCGGTGCGCGACGTCATGCTGGACCTGAACATCAAGCATGGCGGCAAGACGCCCGAAGAACTGGAAATGTACGAAACCCGCAACGTGCGCGAACACGAAGCGATTTTGACCGCCATCATGCGCCGTGATCCCGGCGCCGCGCGCGCCGCCATGGCGCGCCACCTGGGCGACAGCATTGCGCGTTACCGCAAGCTGCTGTCCCACCCGCCGGCGCAATAACACCGAAGCCAGACCCTTCCCGTGTGTCGAATTACGGGAATCCCCTTACTTGTCTACTTGTATGACGGCTGCCATCATACGTCTTATTGGTGACGCACCGCGTCGGCCGCGATAACGGCCCTCGTCCCGCGCGCCGCCACTAGACCCATGACGTACCAGTGCCGCCGATGAGCCCCATTCTTACCCTCCGCAGTACGTACCACCGCTACACCACGCGCCGGCACCGGCGCGACGCTTGACCGGCCCCGCCGGCCTGCCTGCCTCACCTCCCTTTTCGACCCCCGTCCGAATGCGCGACGCGCCATCCCCGGCTTTGCCGGGGCGGTCCCCGCACGCTTGGCCGTTTCCGACCCATCCGCTTTTTCAAGCACTTTCGATCTCCAGGAGAAATCTCCATGCGCAAGTTTCTGAGCTCCGCCGTCGCGGCGACCTTGCTGTGCGTTGCTTCCGGCGCGCAGGCCGGCGTGACCTTCGACGCCGTCAAGAAAAAGGGTTTCCTGCAATGCGGTTTTGCCGGCATCCCCGGCTTCTCGGTGCTCGACAGCAAGGGCGAATGGACCGGCCTGGACGTGGACATGTGCCGCGCCGTGGCGGCCGCGATGTTCGGCGACGCCTCCAAGGTCAAGGGCAACGTGCTGACGGCGCAGGCGAAATTCACCGCGCTGCAATCGGGCGAGATCGACATGCTCTCGCGCAACACCACCCAGACGCTGACCCGCGACACCACGCTGGGTTTGATCGGCGTGGGCGTGAACTTCTATGACGCCCAGGGCCTCATCGTGAAGAAGGCGATGAACGTCAAAAGCGTCAAGGAACTGGACGGCGCCACCATCTGCGTGCAGCCCGGCACCACCACCGAACTGAACCTGTCGGACTACTTCCGCAGCCGCGGCCTGACCTTCAAGCCCGTGCTGGTCGAGAACTACGACGAGAACTTCCGCCTGCTGGAATCCGGCCGCTGCGACGCCTACACCAACGACAAGTCCAACACCGCGGCCAACATGCGCACGCGCCTGGCCAACCCGGACGACTGGGAGATCCTGGCCGAGAACCTGTCCAAGGAGCCGCTCGGCCCCATGGTCCGCCAGGGCGACGAGCAGTGGTTCAACGTCGTGCGCTGGTCGCTCAACGCCATGCTCGAAGCCGAGGAATACGGCATCACGTCCAAGAACGTCGATGAAATGCTCAAGAGCACCAACCCGAACGTCCAGCGCATCCTGGGCGTGACGCCGGGCATGGGCAAGAACCTGGGCCTGGACGACAAGTGGGCCTACAACATCATCAAGCAGGTCGGCAACTACGGCGAAAGCTACGACCGCGCGATGGGCAAGAACAGCCCGCTCAAGCTGGAACGCGGCCTGAACAAGCTGTGGACGCAAGGCGGCCTGATGTACGGCTGGCCGGTGCGCTAAGTCCCGGCATGACGCGGCTGCGCCTCACGCGCAGCCGCCCTCTTTTCCTGGCGTGCGGGCGCGGCCCGCCCCTGAATCACCTTTACGCAGCAACACCATGAACAGCATCGTCAACGCCCGACTCAAACAGATCAAACCCTCGCCCAGCATGGCCGCCAAGATCGTCGTGGACGAACTGCGCCGCCAGGGCCGCGAGATCGCCGACTTCACGCTGGGCGAGCCCGACATGCCCACGCCGGCGCACATCGCGCGCGCCGGGCAGGACGCCATCGCCGGCGGCGACATCCGCTACACCAGCCCCAACGGCACGGTGGGCCTGCGCCGCGCCATCGCCAACAGCCTGGAGCAGACCCTGGGCGTGCGCTACGGCATGGACCAGATCGCCGTGGGCGCGGGCGCCAAGCAGATCATCGCCGCCGCGCTGACCGCGAGCCTGGAGCCCGGCGACGAAGTCATCGTGTGCGCGCCGTACTGGGTGTCGTATCCGGACATGGTGCTGCTGGGCGAAGGCAAGCCGGTCGTGGTGACCGGCCCCGAATCGCAAGGTTTCAAGCTGGACGCAGCGACGCTGGAAGCGGCCATCACGCCGCGCACGCGCTGGCTGATCCTGAACTCGCCCAGCAATCCCAGCGGCGCCGTCTACAGCGCCGCCGAACTGCGCGCGCTGACCGACGTGCTGCTGCGCCATCCGCACGTGTGGATCCTGAGCGACGAGATCTATGCGCCCTTCACCTACAGCGGCCAGGCGCACGCCTCGCCCGTGCAGGTCGAGCCCCAGCTCATCGAACGCACGCTCGTGGTGAACGGCATGTCCAAGTCCTACGCCATGACCGGCTGGCGCGTCGGCTATGGCGCCGGCCCGGCCGAGCTGATCAAGGCGATGAGCACGGTCATGTCGCAAAGCACGTCATGCCCCAGCGCGATCTCGCAGGCCGCGGCCCAGGCCGCCCTGGAAGGCGACCAGTCCAGCGTCACCGAGATGGTCCAGATCTTCAAGGCCCGCCGCGACCTGATCGTGCGCCGGCTGAACGACATTCCGGGCGTTTCGTGCGCCATGCCGGACGGCGCGTTCTACGTGTACGCCAACGTGCAGGGCCTGATCGGCCGCAAAGGCCCCGACGGGGAGCTAAAGACCGACCTGGACGTGAGCCTCTTTTTCCTGCGCGAAGCCGGCGTGGCCGTGATCGACGGCGGTTCGTACGGCCTGTCGCCCTATGTCCGCTTCTCGTTCGCGACCTCCACCGAGGTCATCGAGCAAGGCATGGACCGCCTGGCCGTTGCGGTCAGCGCGTTGATGGCGGGCTGAACCGTGGCGCCGCATATCGCTCAACGCCCGGCGCAGCGGCCGCCGCGCCGGGTCTCCTGGAACGACCCGGCCACGCGCGCGCTGGTCTACCAGGCGCTGGCCCTGGCGCTCGTCGGGGCCGCCGTCTGGTTCCTGGTGCACAACACGCTGCACAACCTGTCGCTGCGCAACATCTCGACCGGTTTCGGCTTCCTGAACCGCGAGGCGGGTTTTGCCATTGGCGAAACGGTCATCGCCTACTCCCCCGCCGACACTTACGGGCGGGCCATCTTCGCCGGGGTGCTGAACACGCTGCGCGTCGGGCTGCTGGCGCTGGTGGCCGCGACCGTCCTGGGCGTCTTCATCGGCGTAGGCCGCTTGTCCAAGAACTGGCTGGTCAACAAGATCACCTCCGTGTACGTCGAAGTGATGCGCAACGTCCCGTTGCTGTTGCAGCTCTTCTTCTGGTACGCGCTCATCACCGAGAACATGCCGGGTCCGCGGCAGGCGCACAATCCGCTCCCGGGCGTCTTCATCTCCAATCGCGGGCTGAAGGTGCCGGGGCTGGAAGGCGCGTCGCTGGACTGGATGCTGGGCGGACTGGCGCTGGCCATCGTGGCGATCGTCGTCCTGGGGCATTGGGCCACCAAGCGCCAAGAGGCGACCGGACAGCCGTTCAAGCTGGGCCGCACGGCCATCGGCCTGCTGGTCGCGTTCCCCATCATCGGCTGGCTCGCGAGCGGCGCGTCGCTGACGCTGGACATGCCGGCGCTCAAGGGCTTTAACTTCGTCGGCGGACTGACGCTGACGCCGGAGTTCGTCGCCCTCTTCCTGGGCCTGACCGTCTACACCTCGGCCTTCATCGCCGAGGTGGTGCGCTCGGGCATCCAGGCGGTCAACAACGGCCAGTGGGAAGCCGCCGGCTCGCTGGGCCTGCCGCGCCGCCTGGTGCTGCGCCTGGTGATCCTGCCGCAGGCGCTGCGCGTCATCATCCCCCCGATGACCAGCCAGTACCTGAACCTGTTGAAGAACAGTTCGCTGGCGGTGGCCATCGGCTACCCCGACATCGTGTCGGTCGTGAACACCACGCTGAACCAGACCGGCCAGGCCATCGAAGGCATCCTCATCATCATGGGCGCCTACCTCACGGTCAGCCTGTCGATCTCGATATTCATGAACTGGTACAACAAGCGCATCGCGCTGGTGGAGCGTTGAGATGAGCAACACTACGCAAACCCTGGGCGCGGACCTCGCCCCGCCCGGCGCGCAGACCGGCGCCTGGGCCTGGATGCGGTCGCGCCTGTTCTCGTCGCCGCTCAATCTTCTGATCACCGTGCTGCTGGCGTGGGGCCTGCTGATGGCGGTGCCGGCGCTGGTGGAGTGGGCCTTCATCAAGGCGAACTTCGACGCGGCCAACGCCCAGGAATGCCGGGCCTCCGGCGGCGCCTGCTGGGCCTTCATCATTGAAAAGCACCGGCTCATCCTGTTCGGCACGTATCCCTTCGACGAACAATGGCGGCCGCTGATCGCCACCGTGATCCTCATCGCCGTGATCGTGGCAAGCGGCATGCGCCGTTTCTGGAACGGCAAGCTGGCGCTCATCTGGACGCTGGGCCTGACGGCCGTGGCCGTGTTGATGTGGGGCGGCGTCTTCGGCCTGACCTACGTCGAAAACGCCCGCTGGGGCGGCCTGCCGCTCACCTTGATCCTGGCCACCTTCGGCATCGCCTTCGCCTTTCCGGTCGGGGTGCTGCTGGCCTTGGGACGCCGGTCGAAAATGCCCGCGATCAAGGCGCTGTGCGTCGTGTACATCGAGCTGATCCGCGGCGTGCCGCTCATCAGCCTGCTGTTCATGTCCTCGGTGATGCTGCCGCTGTTCCTGCCCGAAGGCTTCACCATCGACAAGCTCCTGCGGGCGCAGATCGCCATCATCATGTTCGCCGCGGCCTACATCGCCGAAACGGTGCGCGGCGGCTTGCAGGCCATCCCGAAGGGACAGTACGAAGGCGCGGATTCGCTCGGCCTGAACTACTGGCAGCAGATGCGCAAGATTATCCTGCCGCAGGCGCTCAAGATCGTGATTCCGCCGCTGGTGGGCATCTTCATCAGCCTGTTCAAGGACACCTCGCTCGTCGTGATCATCGGCATCTTCGACCTCACGCTGGCGGCCAAGGCGGCCCTGTCCGACGCGGCATGGCGAGGTTTCGGGGTGGAGGCCTATCTCTTCATCTCGCTGATCTACTTCGTCTTTTGCTATTCCATGTCCAAATACAGCCGCGCGCTCGAGCAGCGCCTGGCCACCGGGCACGCCCGGTAAACCCGAAGGAGACCAGGCATGTCCGATGCCATCATTCGCCTGCAGGACGTCAACAAGTGGTACGGCCAGTTCCACGTCCTGCGCAACATCAATCTGAACGTCGCCCAGGGCGAACGCATCGTGGTGTGCGGGCCCTCGGGCTCGGGCAAGTCCACGATGATCCGCTGCATCAACCGGCTGGAAGAACACCAGAAGGGCCAGATCATCGTCGACGGCACGGAGCTCACCAGCGACCTCAAGCACATCGAGACCATCCGCCGCGAGGTCGGCATGGTGTTCCAGCATTTCAACCTGTTCCCGCACCTGACCGTGCTGGAAAACCTGACGCTGGGCCCCATGTGGGTGCTCAAGCAATCCCGCGCCCAGGCCGAAGCCACGGCCATGAAATACCTGGAGCGCGTGCGCATCCCGGACCAGGCTCTCAAATTCCCTGGCCAGCTATCCGGCGGCCAGCAGCAGCGCGTGGCGATCGCGCGGTCGTTGTGCATGAATCCCAAGGTCATGCTGTTCGACGAACCCACGTCCGCGCTGGATCCCGAAATGGTCAAGGAGGTGCTGGACGTGATGGTCACGCTGGCGCAGGAAAGCGGCATGACGATGATCTGCGTAACGCATGAAATGGGCTTCGCGCGCAAAGTCGCCAACCGGGTGATATTCATGGATCGTGGCGAGATCATCGAAGAGAACAACCCGGACGACTTCTTCGATCATCCGCGGAATGAAAGGACCAGGCTGTTTTTGAGTCAGATTCTGCATTGAGCCCGGGGCAACGATTGAAGTGTGCTTCGCGCACAGGCGAGCGAGGTCGCCGCCTGTGTGTCGAGCGCCCGGCTTTCATAGGGGCTTGATATCTGCAACCGCATCATCTCTGATGTCGTCCAGACTATTCAACGAACTGGTCGATGTCGTCCAGTGCATCTTGCGCTCTTCCCGACAGCACCGGGTTATCAAGTTCACGGTCGAGAATTGGCATCACCTTGTTTCGATCAATCCACTTATGCATTCTGGCGACGTGCCCAATGCAGGTAATAGCCAGCCCTTTTATCTCATCATCTCCGCCATCCTTAATTGCCTGGATGCATTTATCTAGGATCCATTCCGGGTCGTCCGAGTTGAAACACAGATTCAGCAATGCATCTGCAACGACACTCCTGTCGGTGGACCCAAGCAGACGTTCGATTTCAGATTTGGTGTAAAGATTCGCCATTCTGCTATCTCCCGAGTTTTCCTTTGCTTGTAGCCATTCCAGACCTCTGTAATGCGGAGCGGTGCGTATCATGCAAGTCGCACCAGCACCGCACATGTCCGTGAAATTCTTCATCTCCAAAGAGAACAACCCGGACGACTTCTTCGATCATCCGCGAAACGAGCGGACCAGGCTGTTTTTTAGTCAGATTCTGCATTGAAGTGGGAGGGGTGATCGGAGAGCGCTTCGCGCCGGGGCGGACAAGTCGCCGCCTAGGCGTGAAGGCCTGAGGCGTTCGAATGCCAAGCCGGGCGGGGGCGGAAGGCGACTGAGATCGAGGTTCGACCGAGTCTACCTAGGGACGGCGCGCGGAAGGCGTCATTCCGCGCCTCTCATTCAATTATCCGGCCTCTCACGGAGCGGCCTGTCACGTAGCATTCCCCGAATTCTCTAACTTCATCCATCGATTGAGGATTGCCGGCCATGATGTAATTTCCATCGACATCAAGGCACCCAAAATCTTCGAATCGAAGCAGCTTGACGCCAGAGCATATGGCGTTGTCGTGAGCCCCGCTGACCTTTGAAAACAGCTCTTGTACGTCAAGAACCTCGATTTCCACCTTATTCCAGACATTCCCCGTGCATGAATGATTCCTGGAAAAAAATACCATCTTTGCATTTAGTGGCTGATCGTCTTCGTAAGAGTACGAAAAGGACAGCAATAGGCCATCGTCAAAGTTGTGAAATTGCTTCAGTAGCGTGAAAACACTTTCACACATCGCTCACTCCTATTCTCCTATGGGTGTCGCAGGTATCAGGCCCTCGGGAATAGTGCTCCACCCATCGGGCACACTCTCAGGGGCCAGGTGCACCGCGTACAGCCCATGCGCGGATTTGAAATTTCCCGGTGGGTTAAGTATGTGCCCATGTCCAGAGCCTTGTCTTTCCCGGTGGGCTGACCATCGTCGCCAACCGCCAAGCCGCACGGATCAACCCACCCCACCGGGTCGTCCGCATACTGGTAAAAATTCAACCCACCCGCAAATCCGATCGGGTCCTTCGTAACGAACCGCCCGATCTGCGGATCATAGTAGCGATGACGTTTGTAGAGCAGGCCAGTTTCGGGGGCCAGGTATTGGCCCTGGAATCGGAACTTCTATTACCGTGTCAGGCTCCGGATTTAGCAGCTTTGCAACGAGCTTCTCCATGCAAACAATCAATATTGTTCTCGCTGGTTCACTCTCCTTGCTGCCACACTCGCTTATCCAGAGAGCAGAATCCCGACACAATATCCATCAACTCCAAAATCCTGTCTTCAATATCTTCCGGCATGCCGATCCTCGACTCGTCCAGGAGCCGATACACAGATTCTGAGCGGAAATTTTTTTCCCGGTATTTCACGAGAATCGCCCGTAGTTCTTCAATTTCTCGATTTTCCGCCAAGGCATCACGCAATTCTTTATCTAGGTCGCTATCCAGTTCAACATTCATTGCTTGACCCATTTATTTCGAGTTGAGGCGAGGGCCGCCTGGTATTCAGACAATGACATGCTTGTACTAGGCTGAATCGGCCCGTGGTTGACGCTATCCTGCACGTACTTGAGGGTAGTTGGAAGACTCGCCGTGTTCAGCATGCATGGGCAGTCCTTTCCAATGCCGCCCATATTTGCCGGACGCCTATGAGGCGGGAGATTAACGGCTGTCCCTGGCGCAACCGAGATACCCCCGGTCTCTGGGTGAACCATCCCATCAGAGCCGACTGGAATGTCGTCTCCCGGACTTGCACCAAGTCCACGCGCAGTGGGCTCCGCAATAGGGAGATCATGATTTCCGGTTTTCATCGCTCGATATAGGTCCTGCCCTGTTAGTCCGAGCGGGTCGATCCATTCAATCGAGTTTGGCGCATATTGATAAACATTTAACCCCCCAGCAAACCCGATCGGATCCTTCGCAATGAACCGCCCGATCTGCGGATCATAGTATCGATGCCGGTTGTAATGCAGGCCCGTTTCCCAGTCCAGATACTGCCCCTGGAATCGGATCGGATTACTTATCCCCGCCGCGCGGGCGGCATCGCTGATGGCTTCTTTCGCCGCGCCCCACGCGTGGTAGTGCGTGCTCCAGGCAATTCCGCCTTGCGCGTTGGTCAGTTCCTGCGGCGTGCCCAGGTGATCGCAGTGATACCAGGCCATGGCATCCACCGGGTCCGGGTCGGGCGAGGTCGTCCATATTCTCAAACGAGGCGTCCGCGTTGGCGGGCACGGTCAGACTGACCAGGACATCGGCCAGCGCCCGGATGATTTCTTCTGCCTTGGCCCCGGCATCCTGCAGCAGCCCTTCCAACCGTGCCTGCGCCTGTTGCGCGAAGTCTTCGATGTCGCCGGCGATGTTTTCGCTCAAGTGCGCGGCCAAGGCCATGATGATCGCGTTACCCAGGCCCGCCTTGGCCTGGCGTGCGACCTCCTTTTGCACGAGAAACAGCGCAGGCCGCAGGCTCATGCGCGCAGCCGCCGTGCCCGGTACCGGCACCACGCCGAAGAGGTTTATGCCCAGGCTCACCCAGTCCAGGAATTGGGTGGGATTGCTGTCCACCAATGTCGTGATGTCGCCGATGGCGTCCACCAGCGCCATGAGGTTGCCGAGCACCGGCGCCGCGCCCGCTGCCGCCTTGATGCGCGGCAGGGTGACCCAGCCGTCGCTGTTCTCGCGCAGCCACTGGTCAAAGGCGTTCTGGCCGGCTTCGACGTCTTCGGGGGCAATGGTGTTCAGCGGGGCGACCACGCCTTGCGGGCCGTCCAGGTTTTCGTCGCTCCATTCGATGCCGTCGTTCTCGGCTTCGGCTTCTTGGTACTCGGCGTCGGTGTAGTCCTCGTCGACCGGCGAGGCGATTCGATTTGGAACAGATGGGGCGCTGCCTGGCGGGGTTGGCATGAAGGAGTCCGGTGTCGTCACAAAGGCCTTCAAGAGGCCGGAGGCATCCCGTTGTCGGGAATGCGGCGACATATGCGAAATCCGTGCCAGGGTTAGCGGTGCACAGAAAACCCCTGCGACATCAAGGCCTTGAGGCTGAAGCTCGCGCGAATCAGCCCGCCGATCGCCATCGCGGCTCAAGAAAAGCCGCGGTTTGGCCGGAAAATCGGGCCAAATTTGGCCCGTTTATTTCCAAGTCATTGATAAATAAGAAAACGCACCGGGCCAGATTTGGCCCGGCCGGGTCAAATCTGGCCCGAAGCGCCCGTCGGAACGCGATCAGCCGCGACGCAGCGCACCCGTTTCGCCGTGGCTATCCAAACAAACGCGAGACCCCGGCGGCCCCGCCGACGCCCCCTGCCGCGCCAGGTCAGAACCGGTGCCGCATTCCCACCGCATACTGCGCCTGGTGCCACGACGGATCGTCCCAGGCGCCCCGCATGTAGCCGTAGATCGCGTACACGTTGGTGCGCTTGGACAGGTCGTACACATAGCCCGCCGAATACACCTGCTGGGAGTGCGTGGCGTCGTCGCGTTCAAGGGAACCACCGCCCGGCAGGCTGGCCTGCCATGACGCCATCACCGTGCCCGCCCCCGCGCGCCATGTCGCGCCCGCCATCACGCCGTGGACCGTGCTGCCCGGGAAGTAGCTGCGCTGGCCGGGCGATTGCACGGCCGGGATGGTGGACCCATTGCGCATCACGGACCAGCCGGCATAGAGCGTGAACGCGTCCACCGTGGCGCGGCCCGCGAGCGTATAGGCGAAGGGCTGGCGATCGGCGCCGGCCTTTGACATTGCCGCGGACTGCGCCGTGCCATCGGCCCAGCGCGCGCCTTCGTAGGTCGCGGCGATCGAATAGCCCGGCCGGTCAAACACGATCGCGGCGCTGTACAGCTTGTTGGTGGAGCTGGTCTGGAAGCCGCCTCCGCCGTCGTAGTCCAGGCTGGCGTCCACGCCCGCGCGCAAGCCGCCGACGGACGGCGTCCAGTAGGCCACGGTGTTGTCCGCGCGATTGGCGTTGTAGGGCAACAGTGTCGTCTGCGCGCCGGTGATCAGGTACGACGCCAGGAAGGCGTCGTAGTCGGCGAGCGTGGCGGAAGACGCCGACGTCTGCCGGCCCAGCCGCAGGTCGCCAAAGCCGCCCGACACGCCCACCCACGCCGCGCGCCCGAACAGGCGGCCGCCCTGCGCGGACTTGCCGTTGGTGGCAAGGACGCCGCTTTCGAGCTGGAAATTCGCGCGCAACCCGTTGCCGAGGTCTTCGCTGCCGCGCAGCCCCCAACGCGAGCCGGACTGCACGCCCGACTGCATGTTGATCGCCGTGCCGCGCTCCTGCGTGGAAAAGCCTGCCACGCTGAGGTCGACGACGCCGTACAGCGTCACGGCGCCCGGCTGCGCGTCGGCCGCGCACGGGGCCAGCAGAACCGCGATGCCCGCGGAAAATTTTCGCACCGCCATCGCCGGCCTCACAGGTACTTGAGCCAGGCGATGTCGCGGCGCGCCGCCTTCAGGCGGCCGAACCGGCGCACGGGCCAATACAGCGCCACGGCGAGCAGGATCGAGATCGCCCACACCGCCCCCATACCGTCCACGCCGAAATACTTGCCCTGGTTCAGGCCCCAGATGGCCTCGCCCGCAAGGTACAGCGCCTTCAGCACGTACAGGTGCAGCAGGTAGAAGAACATGGGCGCGGCCCCGAAAACGCACAGCGCCCGCACCCACGCGGCCGACTTCGCCTTTTCGATCAGCACCAGCAGGCACAGGCCCAGGCCCAGCGTGAGCAGCAGGAACAGCAGCGACGGCGGATACTTGGTGATGTTCAGAAAGCTCATTGCCGTATGCAGCGCATCGTCCTGGACGCCCCAATGCTGGGACTGGCCGTAGCCGTTCAGCATCCTCAACACCACGAAGCCGGCCACGGCGGCCAAGCCAGCCGTCCATAGACGACGCTGGCGCACACCGGCCTGCACGCCCGGCTGAAACCAGGCGCCCGCCGCATAGCCGAGCGCGATCACGCCGATCCACGGCAGCAGGGGGTACGACGTGCGCAGGCGCAACGTTTCACTAACCTCGAGCCAGCCGCGGTCGTGCAACACCGCCCACGGCACGTGCATGGCATGGCCGGCCGCAAAATGCAGGCCGTCCAACGCGTTGTGGCCCGCCACCAGCACGACGCCGGTCACGACGAGCGCCCAGCGCGGCAGCCAAAGCAATGCCGCCAGCGACAGCATGGACAGGCCGATCACCCAGATGACCTGCAGGTAGACGACGGTAGGCGGAAACTGGAAGGTCCAGGCGAAATTCACCACGATGACTTCCAGCGCGATGAGAAAGAGGCCCCGCTTGGCGAGGAACGCGGCGGTCGCACCCCGGCTGCCCGCCTTGGCACCGTACAACCAGGCCGACAGGCCCGTCAGGAAGACGAACACCGGCGCGCACAGGTGCGCCAGCAGCCGCGAGAAAAACAGGTCCGGCGGCGTGGCCGCCACGTCCATCGGATCGCCGACCTGATGATGCAGGAAGAAGGTTTCGCGCACGTGGTCCAGCAGCATGATCACGATGACCAGGCCGCGCAGGGCGTCGATGGATTGCAGGCGGGCGCTGCCGTGGACGGGTTGGGAAATAGGGGAAGCCATGTTGGACTGCAATGTGGGACTGCAATGTGAAATGCCACCGGCCGTGCCTGGCCGGCGCAATGGAAAAAAAGGCGGAATAGTAATGTAATAACATTACTATTCCAAGACAAAAATGGAGCCGGATCGATCGTCCTGTCCTCTCGGCGCCCTTCTGATGCAAAAGGGCCGTCGATGACGACGGCCCTTGGCGCATTCGGCGAGTGCTTGTCCCTGAGGAAACTGGAATGCGTCTGCCTGCCCGCGTCTGCCCGACGCGGGTCTCAATCTATTCGGCCTGAATGCCCGCTTGCCGGACCTTGTCTCCCCACACCTTTTCCTGCTGCACGACAAAGGGTCCGAATGCCGACGCCGGCGCGGGCGTGGGTTCGGCGCCCATCTGTGTCAGTTTCTGCCTGATGTCTTCAGACGACACGATCTTGTAGAGCTCATCCCCGAGCCGTTTCGCGATGGGCGCAGGCAATTTCGCCGGGCCGAAAATGCCTACCCAGGCCGCCAGGTCAAAACCGGGTTGTTTGAGCGCCTCGGAGACACTGGGCAGATTCGGCGCCAGCGCGCTGCGCTTTTCCGTGGATACCGCCAAGGCTTTGAGCGTGCCCGCCTGGATGTGCGCGGCGGCCGAGGCCAGGTCCACGAACATGAACGTGGCGCGTCCGCCGATGATGTCAGTCATGGCCTGCGGCGTGCTCTTGTAGGGAACGGCGGTCGCGTTCAACCCGGTCAGCTTGTCGAATGAAGCGGCAGATATCTGGCCGGTGCTGTTGCCGTAAGCGTAATTCAGGCTACCAGGGTTGGCCTTGCCGTAACGCAGCAGGTCATCGACGCTGCCGATGGGCAGCTTGGCACTGACCGCCAGCACGAAGGGAAAATTGCACACTTGCACCAGCGGCGTGAAATCCTTCACAGGGTTGTACCGCAGGCTCTTGTACAGATGCGGGTTGGATGAGTGGGTCGTGTTCGTAGCCAGCATGATCGTATAACCATCCGGTTGGGAGCGCGCCACGAGGTCGGCGGCGACCTGGCCCGAGGCGCCCGGCCGGTTCTCGACGATCACGGGTTGCCCCAGCGCGGACTGCAGGCGCTCGGCGATAAGCCGGGCGACGATGTCGCTGGCGCTGCCCGCGCCGAATGCCGTGATCAGCTTCACAGGCTGAGCGGGATAGTCCGCCGACTGCGCTGCGGGCCCTGCCAGGCTGCACGCGAGCAGCGCCGCCGCGCATAGCGGCTTGAACAATGTACGCATCATGTCTGTCTCCTTGGTGCGACGCCGTCCCTGTGCCGGGTGGTCGCCATGGGGGTAGCCGCGGCAGGCCTGCCGCGGATGCTGCAGCCCGCGGTCAGTCCGGGGCGGGCACCGTGGCAAGAATGCGCAGGGCCTGCTTCAGATGCGGACGATCGAGCATTTCACCGTCGAGCTGCAATGTGCCGACGCCCGGCGCCGCCTCGAACGCCTGGACGATGCGCCGCGCCCGCGCCACATCGGCGGCGTCCGGCGTGAACGCCTGGTTGATGGGGCCGACCTGGTCCGGGTGGATCGCGATCTTGCCCGTGAAGCCCGCGCGACGCGCGCGCGCGGCATCCTTGAGCAGCCCTTCCCCATCCCGGAAATTGCCCCAGATCGTGTCGATTGCGGGCACGCCGGCCGCGTTCGCGCCCAGCAGGCACAGCGACCGGGCGAGTTGATAGGTGAAGTCATGCTCGCCGTCCTCGCGCCGGTTGCTGGCCGCGCCCAGCACGGCAGCGAGGTCCTCCGCGCCCCAGGTCAACCCACGCAGCCGGGGGCTACAACCGGCGTAGCCGCCCAGATTGAACATAGCGCCCGCGGTCTCGGTGGCGACCGGCATGATGCCGATACCGCCTGCCGGCAGGCCATCGCGCGCCTCCAGCGCGGTCAGGTAGTGGTCCAGCACCACGATGTCGCGCGCGCCCTGCCCCTTGGGCAACAGGATCGCATCGGGCCGGGCCCTGACCACCGCAGCCAGGTCGTCCAACGCCAGGCCGGAATCTAGCGGGTTGATGCGTACCCACAGTTCGGGGCCCGACGCTGGCCGCGCCGCCAGGTATTCCCGGACCATTTCACGCGCCACCGGCAGCCGCGCGGCGTCCACGGCGTCTTCCAGGTCCAGGATCAGCGCGTCCGCGCCGCTGGCCAGGGCCTTGGCCAGCTTGCGTTCGCTGTCCCCGGGTACGAACAACATCGATCTCAATGCCATTTCCATGCTCCTCACCGTCCTTGAAATCGGGGCGCCCGCCGTTCGGCGAACGCCTGCCTACCTTCGCCGACATCTTCCGAATCCTGCAGCAACCGCAGGAAAAGCTGCTCCAGGCGCAGGCCTGTCGCAAGATCGGCATCGCGGCTGCGAATTGCCAGTTCCTTGGCCGCCTGCACGGCCAACGGGGCATTTGCCGCCAGGCGACGCGCATACGACAGGGCCGCGGGCAGCAGTTCCTCGCGCGGCGCCACCCGGTTCACCAGCCCCCAACGCGAGGCCGTGTCGGCGTCGATCGCATCACCAAGCAGCAGCATCTCCATCGCGATGGCGTGCGGAAGCTGCTGCGCGATGCGCTGCGTGCCCCCGTTAGCGGGAAACACGCCGCGCTGCACTTCCGTGAGGCCGAAGGTGGCTGTGGGGACGCACACACGCAGGTCGGTGGCCAGCAGCAGCGTCATGCCGCCGCCCAGGCAATGACCATTGACGGCGGCCACCACCGGCTTCCACACCTCCAGCCCGCGATTGAGCAGTTGCCCCTGCTGGGTGTTCATCAGCGCCGCAAGGCTGGGCGGCGCGCCCACGAAGGATTTGAGATCCGCGCCGGCGCAAAATGATTTGTCCCCCGCTCCCGTGATCACCGCCACGCGGATCGCGTCGTCGTCGCGCACCTGCCGCCAGGCCAGCGACAGGGCGTCGTAGTGCGCATGGTCCAGGGCATTGCTTTTGTCAGGGCGGTTGATCGTGACCAGCGCCACGCCGTCCTCCACATGAAAGTCGATCGACATCTCAGGCCACCTCCCCGACCGGCGGCGCCAGCGCGTCCAGGTAGCGCTGGATGGTCGCATCGTCGTAGCCAAGCTCCGCCAGGACCTGCCGCGTGTGTTCGCCGACTTTGGGCGGCGGGGACACGGGCTTGGGACGTTCGCCGTCAAACCGCAGCGGCTGGGACACCACGTTCAATTCGCCGTGCGCGGAATCGGCGAAGCGATAGATCATTTCGCTGGCGGCCATGTGCTCGTGCGCCAGGACCTCGCCAACGCCCTGGATCGGCGCGCACGGGATGCCCGCGCGCGCCAGCCGCGCGATCCAGGCGTCGCGGCTGTCCTCACGCAGGATGTCCGATACGCGCGCCAGCACCTGCGGCCGGTTGCGCACGCGGTCTGCGTTGGTGGCATAGCGCGGGTCGTTCGCCAGGTCGGGCTGGCCAGCCTCATTGCAGAAAGTGCGCCACAGGGAATCGTTGGCCACGCCCAGCAGCAAGGGGCGGTCACTTGCTTCAAATACTTGGTAAGGGCACAGGGATTCGTGGGCTGACCCCCACCGCCGCGGCTCGCTGCCGCGCTCCCAGTAGCTCTGCATCACATAGCCCATGAAGCCGACGGAGGTGTCGAAGAGCGACGCCTCCACCTGGCAGCCCTTGCCCGTGCGCAGTCGGCGCACGACAGCAGCCAGGATGCCGGTGGCGGCGTGCATGCCCGTGGCCTGGTCGATGGGAGAGATGGGACTGCGGATCGCCGGCCCGTCTTCTTCGCCGGTGATGGACATCATGCCGCAGAACGCCTGGAGGATGACGTCGTAGCCCTTGCCCCGGTTCAGCGGTCCCTTGCTGCCAAAGCCCGAGATGCTGCAATAGACCACGTCGGGACGCAGCGCGGCGGCACTGGCGTAGTCGATGCCCAGGCGCGCCGCCACCCCGGGGCCGAAACTCTCGACCACGATGTCGGCCGTGGCGATCAGCCGATGTGCTGCCTCGCGGCCTTCAGGCGACTTCAGGTCCAGCGCCACGCTGCGCTTGTTCCGGTTCACGCTCAGGAACACCGTGCCGTCATCCTGGCGAAATGGCGGCCAGCGCCGCGTGTCGTCGCCCTTGAGCGGCTCGACCTTGATGACCTCGGCGCCCATGTCGCCCAGGTACTGCGTGCACAACGGCCCGGCCAGCACCTTCGAAAAATCCACCACCCTCAACCCTTGCAAGGCGTCCATCGCGTCCTTCTCCTTTATGTTTGGGGCAGCGCCGGCTCAGAACGCGACGTTGTCGCCGCCCTTGGTCTGGATCATCGCGCGCGCCTCATCGGGCGAGGCAATCTCCAGCGACAGTTCCTCGAGGATCCGGCGGATCTTCGCGACCTGCTCCGCGTTGGAAGTCGCCAGCTTGCCTCGACCCGCGTACAGGCTGTCCTCCAGGCCGACCCGGACGTTGCCGCCCAGCAGCGCGCTGGCGGTGACAAACGGCATCTGGTGTTTTCCGGCCGCCAGCACCGACAGGTAATAGTCGTCGCCAAACAGACGGTCGGCGATGGTGCGCATGTGCAGCAGGTTGTCATGGTCGGCGCCGATGCCGCCCAGAATGCCGAAGATGCACTGCAGGAAGAACGGCGGCTTCGCCAGGCCGCGGTCGACGAAGTGCGCGAGGTTGTACAGGTGTCCGACGTCATAGCATTCGAATTCGAAGCGCGTGCCCACCTCGGACAGTTCGCGCAGGCCCCGGTCAATCTGCGAGAAGGTGTTGGACAGGATGAAGTCGCGCGTCATCTCCAGATACGGCTTTTCCCAGTCGTACCTGAATTCGCTGATTCGTTCGCCCGCGCCTGCGATGTTGAAGTTCAGCGACCCCATGTTCATCGACGCGACCTCGGGTTGCGCCCATTTGGCCGGCGCAAGCCGCTGGTCCAGCGACATGCCCAGCCCGCCGCCCGTCGTGATGTTCAGAATGGCATTGCTGCGCGCCTTGATTTCGGGCAGGAACTGCGCGAACAGCCGCGGGTCCTGGTCCGGCCTGCCCGTCTCGGGATCGCGCGCATGCAGATGCAGCATGGCAGCGCCCGCTTCGGCGGCGGCTACGGCGTCGTCCTCGATTTCCTTGGGCGTGACGGGCAGGTACGGCGACATCGACGGGGTATGGATCGAACCCGTGACGGCGCACGTGATGATGACCTTCGGGGATTTGCGCATGCATTGTCTCCTTCGGGTTGTCGCGGAGCGCCTCTGCCGGGCGCCGCCCGCGCTCAGTAGGATTTGGGCAGGCCCAGCACCTTCTCGGCGATGTAACAGAGGATCAGTTGCGGCGACACGGGCGCGATGCGGGGCAGCATGGCTTCGCGGAAATAACGCTCCACGTGGTATTCCTTCGCGTAGCCCATACCCCCATGCGTGAGGACGGCGGTCTCGCAGGCGCGAAAGCCGGCTTCGGCGCAGAAGAACTTGGCCGCGTTGGCTTCGGCGCCGCATGGCAGGCCCTGGTCGTACATCCAGGCGGCGCGGCGGTACAGCAATTCGGCCGCTTCCAGTTCCACCCAGCGCTCGGCCAGCGGGTGCTGCACGCCCTGGTTCTGGCCGATGGGACGGTCGAACACCACGCGCTCGCCCGCGTAGGCGGCGGCCCGTCTCAAGCCCGCGCGCCCCAGACCGGTAGCCTCCGCCGCCAGCAGGGCCCGTTCGGGATTCAGGCCATGCAGGATGTACGAAAAGCCGCGACCCTCTTCGCCGATGCGGTCCTCGACCGGCACCTCCAACCCGTCGATGAAGAGTTCGTTGGAGTCCACCGCCTTGCGCCCCAGCTTTTCGATCTCGCGTACGCTGATGCGGCTGCGGTCCAGGTCCGTATAGAACAGGCTAAGCCCCTGTGTCGGTTCCTTTACCTGGTCCAGCGGCGTGGTGCGCGCCAGCAGCAGGATCTTGCTGGCCACCTGCGCCGTGGAGATCCAGATCTTCTGGCCGTTGACGACGTAACGGTCGCCCTGGCGCACCGCGAGCGTGCGCAGCTTGAGCGTGTTCAAGCCGGTATTGGGTTCCGTGACGCCAAAGCAGGCTTTCTGTTCGCCGCTGATAATGGGCGGCAGCCAGCGCGCGCGCTGTGCATCGCTGCCGTGGACCACCACCGGGTGCAGGCCGAACACATTCATGTGGATGGCGGAAGCGCCCGACATGCCGGCCCCGGACGCCGCCACGGTCTCCATCATCAGCGCCGCCTCGAGGATGCCCAGACCGGCGCCGCCGTACTCGGCAGGCATCGCGATGCCCAGCCAGCCGGCGCCCGCCATGGCGGCGTAGAAATCCTCGGGGAACCCTCCCTCCTTGTCCTTGCGGGTCCAATAGTCGTCATCGAACCCGGCGCACAGGTCCTGCACGGCGCGGCGGATGGCGTTCTGCTCTTCGGTCAGCGCGAAATCCATGGGCAACCCTTAAAAACAGGGAAATCAGCAAAACCTGCACAAGCGGGCGCGGAAACCGCCGCACCGCGTCGCGCAACCCGCCATTCAAGCGGCCCGCGCCGCGGGCTGGCGCAGCATCAGCGCCACGCGGCGGCACGTCGCCACCAGTTCGTCGCGCTGGTTGTACGCGCGATGCCCGAACACGACGATGCCGTTCTCAGGCCGCGACCGGCTCTCTCGCAATTCCAGCACCTCGGATTCAACCCGCAGCGTGTCGCCCGCGAACACCGGCGCGGGAAAGCGCACGTCGTCCCAGCCCAGGTTGCCGACCGTGGTGCCATGGGTGGTGTCGCCCACGGAAATGCCCACCATCAAACCCAGCGTAAACGCGCTGTTCACCAGCGGGCGGCCGAATTCGGTGGTCTTGGCATACTCCGCGTCCAGATGGATCGCGGCGGGGTTCAGGGTCATGGTGGTGAACAGCACGTTGTCGGTCTCGGTGACCGTGCGCCGCACGTCGTGCGTGAAGTGCTGCCCGACTTGGAATTGCTCGAAATACAACCCGGCCATCGTTGTCTCCTTTGGCGCTTGCGGGATATCTTGTTCCCGTCTGGGCATGGGCATCCATGCCTGTTGCGTTAAACTGAACGCTAACATACTGTATGCATGCCTACAATATTGGGAACAACCCGAGGAGACCCCCATGCCCATCGCCAATCCGACCAACCGGCAGGTCGTCCTGAAGTCCCGCCCGCTGGGCATTCCACAGGCCGAACACTTTGAAATCCACACCGCCGCCGTTCCCGAGTTGAAGGACGGCGAGGCGCTGGTGCGCAATCTTTTCCTGTCGGTGGACCCGGCGATGCGCGGCTGGGTGAACGCCGCCGCCAACTATTCGGATCCCGTGGCCATCGGCGAGGTCATGCGCGCCTTCGCCGCAGGACGAGTCATCGCGTCGCGCAACCCGCGCTACCCGGAGGGCAGCCTGGTGATGGGCCTGCTGGGCTGGCAGGACTACGCCATCACGGACGGCAAGGCGATTCGCCGCCAGGTGCTGGAAACCGACCTTCCGCTGTCGCACTCGTTGGGTATCCTGGGCCTGAACGGCGTGACGGCCTACTTCGCCCTCAACGCGTGCGGCGAACCCAGGTCGGGCGAGACCGTGGTGGTGTCCACCGCAGCGGGCGCGGTCGGTTCCGTGGTGGGCCAGTTGGCGCGACTGCAGGGCTGCCGCGCCGTCGGCATTGCGGGCGGCGTGGAAAAGGCGCGCCTGTGCGTCGAGGCGTTCGGCTTCGATGCCGCGCTGGACTACCACGCGCCCGACATGGCGCAAGCGCTGGCGCAAGCCTGCCCCGACGGCGTTGACGTGTACTTCGACAACACCGCCGGACGCATCAGCGACACCGTGATCGCGCAGATCAACCGGCATGCCCGCATCGTGATCTGCGGCACTGCGTCCGTCAGCAGTTGGGACCCCTGGCCCACGGGGCCGCGCGTCGAGCGACATCTGCTCAACAAGGCGGCCCGCATGCAGGGGTTCCTGGTCTGGGACTACGAGCACCGCTACGAGGAAGCCATCTCCGTTCTGGCGCCGCTGGTGCGGCAAGGCAAACTACGTTTTCGCGAGGAAATCCTGGATGGCATCGAGGCCGCGCCGGGATCGATCGCCGATCTTTATCAGGGCAAGAACATGGGCAAACGCCTGATCCGGCTGGAGGATGCTTGAATGGCCACGAAGGTTGCAGCACGCGCGCACACGCCAACGCAAGACAAAGAGGACCATGACGCGCAGCGCAAGGCGGCCGGACCCGAAAACTGGGACCAGCGCCTGGGCTTCCTGATGCACGACGTATCCCGACTGCGCCGCAAGGTGTTCGACGAAGTCATGAAGCCCGAAGGCATTACGCGTTCGCAGTGGTGGGTCATGGCGCACCTGTCGCGCCATGACGGCATGTCGCAAAGCGATCTGGCGGACGTGCTGGACCTGGGGCGCGCCGCGTTGGGCGGGCTGGTCGACCGGCTGGAAACGCTGGGCTTTGTGCGGCGCGGCGCCGACGAGCAGGACCGGCGCACCAAGCTGGTCCTGCTGACGCCCGAAGGGCGAGCGATGATTGAGCGCATGCGGGTCAAAAGCGACGTGATGAGCGAAGCCATCCTGCAGGGGCTCAGCGCGGCGCAACGCCACCAGCTCGCCGACATGCTCGGCATCGTCAAGCGCAACCTGCTGGCATTCGACACCTCGCGCGCCTGACCGGAAGCGCCGTCGGAGCAACCGCGCTATCCCGAGGGCGAGGATCCACTGCGGCACCTTCTTCCGCGCCCGCCCGCCTTCGCGAGTTCGACCGGCCCGACCCGCGCCGCAGTCACATCAGGAACTGCCGGTAAGCCGCGTTGCCCGTTTCTTCGGCATGCGCGTAGCCCAGTTGCCGCAGGAATGCGTCCAGCGCCGCGTCGTCGGCGACCGGGGCCTGGATGCCCACCAGCGCCGAACTGAAATCGGCGCCCTGGTTGCGGTAATGGAACAGGCTGATGTTCCAGTTGGGCGCCATCGCCGACAGGAATTTCATCAGCGCGCCCGGGCGCTCGGGGAATTCAAAGCGGAATAGGCGCTCTCCGCCCGCCAGTGGCGACCGGCCGCCCACCATGTAGCGGATGTGCTGCTTGGACACTTCGTTGTGGGTCAGATCGGTGGCCGAGAAGCCTTCGGTGGTCAGCGCGGCCATGATCTCGGCGGCCTCGCCGCGGCGCGCGATCTGCACGCTCACGAAAATGTGGGCGGTGCGCGCATCGGCGATGCGATAGTTGAATTCGGTCACGCTGCGCTGGCCGATCACGCCGCAGAAGCGCCGGAAACTGCCGCGCTCTTCCGGGATGGTCACGGCAAACACGGCCTCGCGCGCCTCGCCCACCTCGGCGCGGTCCGCCACGAAACGCATGCGGTCGAAGTTCATGTTGGCGCCCGAAGTGATCGCCACCAGCGACTGCCCGCGTGCGCCCTCCCGCTCCACGTACTTCTTCAGGCCCGCCACCGCCAGCGCGCCCGCAGGCTCCAGCACGCTGCGCGTATCCAGGAACACGTCCTTGATGGCTGCGCACACCGCGTCCGTGTCCACCAGGATCACCTCGTCCAGGTACTCGCGACACAGGCGGAAGGTTTCCTCGCCGACCAGCTTGACGGCCGTGCCGTCCGAAAACAGGCCCACTTCGGCCAGGATGACACGCTCGCCCACGCGCAACGATTGCGCCATCGCGCAGGAATCCTCGGTCTGCACGCCGATCACCTTGACGCCGGGATGGACCGCCTTGACATACGTGGACACGCCCGCCGCGAGGCTGCCTCCGCCGATGGGCACGAAGATCGCGTGCAGCGGCTCGGGGTGCTGGCGCAGGATCTCCATGCCGACCGTGCCCTGCCCCGCGATCACGTAGGGGTCATCGAAGGCGGGCACGAAGGTCAGGTCCTGTTCCCGCGCCAGTTTTTGCGCATGGGCGTAGGCGTCGTTGTAGGAATCGCCGGCCTGCACCACCGTGACGGTCGGTCCGCCATGGGCCCGCACGGCATCCACCTTGACCTGCGGCGCGGTCTGCGGCACCACGATGATGGCGCGCACGCCAAGCCGGGCCGCCGAGATCGCCACGCCCTGCGCGTGATTGCCGGCCGATGCCGTGATCACGCCCCGGTCCAGCGCGGCCTGCGGCGTATTGCGCATCTTGTTGTACGCCCCGCGCACCTTGAACGAAAACACCGGCTGGTTGTCTTCGCGCTTGAAGTGGACGGTGTTGCCGAGCCGCGCGGACAGGCCGCGCGCCAGGTCCAGTTCGGTTTCACGGGCGATGTCATAGACCCGCGCGGTCAGGATGTGACGAAGGTATTCCATGGGCGAGGCGTTGCCGGCCTGGAAATCCGGGGTCGTGGTGGGAGATGGTGCGGACATGGACTCTCTGCTTGGGTAGGCTTGCCCGGCAGAGGCGGCCACAAAAAACCCGCCTCGTGGGGCGGGTGGCTGTGACTGTTGCGGTCGCGCGCTAACCCACCATTCCAGGAATGATGGTAATAATCAGCGAAATGCGAACCGCGCGGAAATTCATGCCCGCTACTTTCCTCTCAACGGACGGCTTTGTCAAACGCGGGATGCCATCGGCGTGCCCGCCGGGCGGGGTCCGCAGCCGCTTGTCATCCGGGCGGCAGACCGCAGCGCGTTCCGCCCGGCCCCTTATCCGTCCCCGGTAAATGCCATTAGCTTATTCCGGCTTATTCCTGTTTATTTCAGCCCAAGCAGGAAATAGAACCATTTCCGCCGCGAAATGCGTAGCACGGTATTACAATGGAAAGTTCGTGGCAGCCGCACTTTCCAAGGCGGACCCGGATTTGGCCCAGCGTTTCGGCAGATCCGGTCCAGTCAAAAAATAGGACGGGCGGCCGTCATGTTGGGGGGACGCTCGGCCTGCGCGTCCGCCCATACGAACCCACTCTCGACAACATCTACCGGCTCACGCCGCATAGCATGTTCGGGTTTGCGCGTCAGCGCCTGAGCCGAACAGATTCAAGGATCATGTCTCTTACTCCTAAGATTATCTATACCCTCACCGACGAAGCTCCGGCACTTGCAACCCGTTCGCTGCTGCCCATCGTCCAGGCATTCGCCAAACCCGCAGGCATCACGGTCGAGACCCGCGACATTTCGCTGGCTGGCCGCATCATCGCCCTGTTCCCGGATTACCTCGACGACAGCCAGAAGCTGTCCGACGCCCTGGCTGAGCTGGGCGCCCTGGCGGTCAAGCCGGAAGCCAACATCATCAAGCTGCCCAACATCAGCGCCTCGATGCCCCAACTGAAGGCGGCCATCAAGGAACTGCAAGACCAGGGCTACAAGCTGCCGGACTACCCGGACGCCCCCGCCAACGACACCGAGCGCGACGTCAAGGCCCGCTACGACAAGGTCAAGGGCAGCGCCGTGAACCCGGTCCTGCGCGAAGGCAACTCCGACCGCCGCGCTCCGCTGTCGGTCAAGAACTACGCCCGCAAGCACCCGCACAAGATGGGCGCCTGGTCGTCTGACTCCAAGTCGCACGTCGCCCACATGAGCGAAGGCGATTTCTACGGCACCGAGAAGTCCGCCCTCATCGCCCAGGCCGGCGACGTGAAGATCGAACTGACCGCCGCCGACGGCACCAAGACCGTCCTAAAGGAAAAGACCCCGGTCAAGGCTGGCGAGATCATCGACGCCGCCGTGCTGTCGACCGCCAAGCTGAAGTCCTTCCTGCAGGCGCAGATCGACGACGCGCGCGCCACCGGCGTGCTGTTCTCGGTGCACCTGAAGGCCACCATGATGAAGGTCTCGGACCCCGTCATCTTCGGCCACGTGGTCTCCGTGTTCTACAAGGACGTCCTGGCCAAGCACGCCGACGCCCTCAAGCAAGCCGGCTTCGACCCCAACAACGGTATTGGCGACCTGTACGCCAAGATCCAGTCGCTGCCCGCCGACCAGCAGGCCGCCATCACCGCCGACATCGACGCCGCCTACAAGACGCTGCCGCAACTGGCCATGGTGAACTCCGACAAGGGCATCACCAACCTGCACGTACCCAGCGACGTGATCGTCGATGCGTCCATGCCCGCCATGATCCGCGACTCCGGCAAGATGTGGAACGCCGAAGGCAAGCTGCAGGACGCCAAGGCCGTCATTCCCGACCGCAGCTACGCCGGCGTCTACCAGGCCGTCATCGACGACTGCAAGCGCAATGGCGCCTTCAATCCGGTCACGATGGGCAGCGTGCCCAACGTCGGCCTGATGGCCCAGGCTGCCGAGGAATACGGTTCGCACAACAAGACCTTCGTCATCCCGGCCGCGGGCACCGTGCGCGTCACCGACGCCGCCGGCACCGTGCTGCTGGAGCAGGCCGTCGAAGCCGGCGACCTCTGGCGCATGTGCCAGACCAAGGACGCCGCTATCCAGGACTGGGTCAAGCTGGCCGTTGCCCGCGCCCGCGCCACCAAGACGCCCGCCGTCTTCTGGCTGGACGAAAAGCGCGCCCACGACGCCCAGGTCATCGCCAAGGTCAAGCAGTACCTGAAGGACCACGACACCAGCGGCCTGGACCTGCGCATCCTCGACCCCGTCGAAGCCACCAAGTTCTCGGTCAAGCGCATCCGCGAAGGCCTGGACACCATCTCCGTGACCGGCAACGTCCTGCGCGACTACCTGACCGACCTGTTCCCCATCATGGAGCTGGGCACCAGCGCCAAGATGCTGTCGATCGTCCCGCTGGTCGCCGGCGGCGGCCTGTTCGAGACGGGCGCCGGCGGTTCCGCGCCCAAGCACGTGCAGCAATTCCTGGAAGAAGGCTTCCTGCGCTGGGATTCGCTGGGCGAATTCATGGCGCTGGCCGAGTCGCTGGACCACCTGGGCCGCACGTACAAGAACCCGACCGCCCAGATCCTGGCCAAGACGCTGGATCAGGCCACGGCCAAGTTCCTGGACGAGAACAAGTCGCCCGAGCGCAAGGTCGGCGGCCTGGACAACCGCGGCAGCCACTTCTACCTGGCGATGTACTGGGCCCAGGCCCTGGCCGCCCAGACCGAAGACCGCGCCCTGGCCGCGCAGTTCGCGCCCGCCGCGGCCGCGTTGTCGGAAGGCGAAGGCAAGATCCTGGACGAGCTCAAGGCCGCCCAGGGCAAGCCGGTGGACATCGGCGGCTACTACCAGCCGAACGAAGCCCTGGCCAGCCAGGCCATGCGCCCCAGCGCCACGCTGAACAAGGTGCTGGCCGCCATCGGCTAAGCGCCCTGCGTTGCTGGCCGGCGTGAGCGGGCCAGCAGGAAAAAGCCGGCAGTCCCAATCGGGGCTGCCGGCTTTTTTTGTGTGCGACTTGCTGCAGGTTTGGTCTTGCACCCGAAAAATGGAGTGCGGCCCTGTCGATGTGGATCGGGGCGGCCTTCTCTACAAATTGCGAGTCAACTGCCCCGCCCCCCGGACAGCGCACCGCTCAGAGCATGTGCGCCAAAAACTCCCGGCTGCGCGCGTGCTGGGGCGCGGCGAAGAAATCGCTCGAAGGCGCTTCCTCGACGATGCGCCCTTCGTCCATGAAAATGACCCGGTGCGCCACTTCGCGCGCAAATCCCATTTCGTGGGTCACGACCAGCATGGTCATGCGCTCATCCGCCAACTGCTTCATGGTGCGCAGCACTTCGCCGGTCAGTTCCGGGTCCAGCGCCGAGGTCGGCTCGTCGAACAGCATGATGTCCGGCTCCATGGCCAGCGCGCGGGCAATGGCGACGCGCTGCTTCTGGCCGCCCGACAGGCGCGTGGGATAGTTGTCGCGTTTGTTCAGCAGGCCGACCTTGCGCAGCAGCTCTTCCGCCTTGGGCACGATCTCGGCGCGCGCCATGCGTTTTACGGTGATGGGCGCCTCGATGATGTTCTGCAGCACCGTCATGTGCGGAAACAGGTTGAACGACTGGAACACCATGCCCATCTTGCGGCAGATGCGCCGCACGTCCGCGTCGCTGGCGTACTGGCTGCGTCCGCCGGGAACGGCGGCGGCCATGGTTTCGCCCTCGATGTCGATGCTGCCTTCGTCGATGGTTTCCAGATGGTTCAGGCACCGCAGGAAGGTGCTTTTGCCCGAGCCGGACGGGCCGATCACCGCCACCACCTCGCCCTGCTCCAGCGTCAGCGACACCTGATCCAGCACGCGGTTCGCGCCGAAGGACTTGACGATGTTGCGGGCCTGGATCATGGCGGGTCGCGCGATGGCGCCGGCCGGGGAATTACTGGTCATATTTGGCATAGCGCTTTTCCATGTGCTGGAAGAACCACGTCAGGAGCAGCGTCATCAACAGGTAGAAGGCGGCGGCGACGAGGAACGGCGTGGTCGTGAAATCGCGCTGCACGATGCCCCGCGCCGTGCGCAGGATGTCGTTGAGCGCCAGCACGTAGATGAGCGAGGTGTCCTTGACCAGGGTGATGGTCTCGTTGCTCATGGGCGGCAGCACGCGCTGGACCATCTGCGGCAATACGATGCGGCGCAGCGTCTGCAGGTACGTCATGCCCAGCACCTTGCTGCCCTCGTACTGCCCGCGGTCCACCGACTGGATGCCGGCCCGGAAGATCTCGGCGAAGTACGCCGCGTAATTCAGGGCGAACGCGACGACCGCGGCCGGGAAGTCGGGCAGCCGGATCCCGATCACCGGCACGAACGGCAGCGCGAAGTAGATGAACAGCATCTGGAGCATGAGCGGCGTGCCGCGCATCAGCCAGATATAGCCATTGACCGCACGGCTCAGCAGCGGCCACTTCGAGATGCGCGCCAGGGCCAGCACCAGGCCCAGCGGCACGGCGAGCGCCAGCGTGATGAAAAACAGCGTCAAGGTCACTTTCGCGCCTTGCGCCAATGGCCCCAGAAGGGAGAGTACGTAGTCCATGCAGTGGGTTCGCGCCGCGGGGGCAAGTGGAAATCAGGAGCAAGCCCGCCTGGCCTCGCGGCGCGGCGGCGGGCTGCGGACTGCAACGCCATGGCGCCCCGGCCGGCTGGCCGCGGGCGCCTTCGCGCTTACTTGATGATGTTGGCGCCGAACCACTGGGTGGCGATGCGGCCGGCGGTGCCGTCCTGCTTCATCGAATCCAGCGTCTTGTCCAGCTTGGCGAGCAGTTCGGTGTCGTCCTTGCGCACGCCGACGCCGTAGTCTTCCGTGCCGAAGTTCTCTTCCAGCACGCGGTATTCGCCCGCGCGCTTGCTGATCAGGTACCGGCCCACGACCTCGTCGACGACGATGGCGTCCAGGCGACCGGCGGCCAGGTCCATCAGGGCCGTGACGTTGTCGCCAAACTTCTTCACTTCCTTGATCTGGGCGGCCACGGGGTCCTTGGCGATGGCGTCGGTGGCGCTGCTGCCGTCCTGCGCGCCGATGACCTTGCCGGCCAGGTCATTCTTGACCTTGATGGGCGAGGTGTTGCCCACGATGATGATCTGGTGGTTGGCCATGTAGGGCGCGGTGAAGCTGATGTTCTTCTTGCGCTCTTCGGTGATGGTCAGGCCGTTCCACAGCACATCGACGCGCTTGCCGTTCAGTTCGGCTTCCTTGGCGCTCCAGTCGATGGGCTTGAATTCCACTTCGATGCCCAGGCGCTTGCTGGCTTCCTTGGCCATGTCGATGTCAAAGCCGACGATCTGGTTGCTGGCGTCCCGGAATCCCATGGGCGGGAAGTTGTCGTCCAGACCGACGACGACCTTCTTGGGGGTGGCCGGCGCCTGGGCACCCGCGGCGGGCGCGTTGTCGCCGGGACCGCAGGCCGTGAGCAGCGTGGTTGCGGACACAAGAAGTACAGCAGTCAGTTTTTTCATCGTTGTGGGTGCGCCAGGCGCGAGGAGTGAAGAATGCCGGAAAGACGGGCATAAGCCGCGAGGCGGTATTTTAGCCTCCTCGCCGGGAAGTGCCGGCGCGCGCCCTGGCCCGGGCTGCGTCCGCCTGGCGGACGCGCCCGCCATGCTAGGCTGGCGCCCTTCCCCGCCTGGAGTCCGCATGTCGCCCGCCATTCGTCTTGGTCCCCTGGTCTTTCCCGCCGAACTGGCGGTGCTCGCCGCCGCGGCGGCCATCGGCCTGCTGGCTGCGCGCCTCCTGGACCGTCCGGCCCGGGAGAGGCCCGGCGCGGACGCGGCGGGCGTCCTGTGGCGCGCCCTCATCGCCGGGCTGGTGGCCGCCCGGCTGGGGTTCGTCTGGCAGTACCGGGACCTGTTTGCGCAGGATCCGCTGTCCATCCTGGACGTGCGCGACGGCGGCTGGGCGGGCATGACGGGCCTGGCGATCGGCTGGATCTATGCGGTGGTCGCCATGCTGCGGCGCGGCGCTCGCCGCCCGGCCGTGCTGGGAGCCCTGGCCCTGGCCAGCGCGGCATGGCTGGCAGGCGGCCGGATGCTGGCCCCCGAGGGCCAGCCGCAGCCCGCGCTCGCGGCGCTGACGCTCCAGGACCTGAACGGCGTCCCAGCCGGGCTGGCCGCCTTTCAGGGCAAGCCCGTCGTCGTCAATCTGTGGGCAAGCTGGTGCCCGCCGTGCCGCCGCGAAATGCCCGCTTTCGCGCAGGCGCAGGCCAGCCGCCCCGACGTGCACTTCGTCTTTCTGAACCAGGGCGAGGCCAGCCCGCAGATCCTGCAGTATCTGCGGCAACATGCCCCCGGCCTTCGGAATGTGCTGCGGGACCCGGCCAGCGAAGCCTCGCGCAAGTTCAGCAATCGCGGGCTGCCGGCCACGCTGTTCCTGGATGCCGGCGGACGGCTGGTGGACCTGCGCGTGGGGGAATTGTCGGCGGCAACCCTGGCCCAGCGTCTGGACGCGCTGGGCGCAACGGGCGGGCAACCGGTACCGGCGAAGGCCAGCACCGCGCCGACCAGCAAGTAGCCGAGGAAGTCAGTCCGGCAAGACCCGCCCCCAGGGCAGCGGCTGGCCCTGCATCGAGCGCTCAATCGAACGCTCAAACAGGTCGACCCGCTGTCCGATCCGCGACGGCGCGGCTTCAAGCCGCACGACCAGGACAGGACCGTCAGGCAACGCGCGCACGGTCGCGACGACGGCAGGCGGCGCCGAGCCCTGCGCCGGAGCCACCGTCCAAGCCTGGATCTGCGCCGCTTGCACCGGCGCGGAATGCATCCGGTCGTGTCCGCAGGCCGGGCACCAGAGGCGCGCCGGAAAAACCCGGTGTCCGCAGGCGCTGCATTGGCTGATCTGGACGCTCATGCCTCTTCCCTCGCCAGCACGGCGGCATTCGCGCACATGCCATATCGCAGTTGCACCATGCCATAGCCCGTCGCAACGCCAAACCGCGCGCCGTTCAATTGCCGCCCCTGCGCGCGGCCCAGCAACTGGCGCGCGACCTCCACCAGGCCGTGCATGCCGCCCGCCGTGCCCGCCTGCCCCGCCGACAACTGACCGCCTGCCGTGTTGACCGGCAACGCCCGGGAAGCGATCCGGCGCGCGATGAAACCCGGAAGGTCGCCGGCGTTGGCGATGCCCAGATCGCAAAGCTGCGCCAACGCCATCGCGGGATAGTCGTCATAGACGCTGATCACGTCCATGTCCTGCGGCCCCACCCCCGCCTCCCGCCAGAGCGCCTGCGCGAAGTCGGCTATGCCCGTCTGCAGGCCGTCGCCCTCCTGCTGATCCCAGTTGTAGCGCGCGCCGCTCGCCAGCAGCCGCACCCGGACGCCTTCGGGCCGCGCGCGCAGCACCAGCGCGCTGGCCCCGCTGACGACCGGCACGCAGTCCAGCCGCCCCAGCGGCGGCGCCACCATGGGGGCATCAAGGTATTGCGCCAGCGTCAGCGGCTGCCTGTACGCCGCGTTTGGATTGGCCGACGCCCAGGCGCGCTGCGCGACGCACAGGCGGCCATAGTCTTCGCGTTGCAGGCCCGTGCGGGCCATCTGGCGCTGCGTCACCATCGCGAAAAGCGGGTTCGGCCCCGCGCAGCCCAGCGGGCTCAGATAGTCCTGGGCGCTGCGGTTGTATCCGCGCACGAGCGCCGCAAAATCCGCTTCCGCGAAGTGGTCGCCAGCCACCAGCACTATCGTCTCGGCCTGGCCCGCCTGCAAGGCCAGCCAGGCGTGGCGCAGCATATTGATCGCGCCGGCTCCGCCCATCTCGTCCTGCATGCACCATTTCAGGCGCAATCCCAGACGCCAGCCCAGGTCGATCGCCCGATCCGGACGCAGCGTGAAGGATGCCACCCCCAGCCCGTCCACTTGCGCAGGCGTAAGACCGGCGCTGGCCAGCGCCTCCCGGATGGCCTGGGCCATCAGCGCCGCCGTGGAGCAATCGGGGCCAGGGTGGCGCAGCGAGGGCGTTTCGCCCACGCCGACCACGCCGGGACCGCGATCCGGATCCGCCCTCATGCCTCGGCCTGACGGTTGGGTTCACGCGTGAGCAGCAACGTGACCACCGTGACGGCCGCCATGCCGACCAGAAACCACGCCACCGGCGTGGCCGACTCATATTTGCGCAGCAGCGCCATGGCGATCAGCGGCGACAGTCCCCCCGCGAACACGGACGCCAGTTCGTGGCCCAGGGCCAGCCCCGTGTAGCGGACCTCGGCCGGGAACAGTTCCGCGAAGTACGCGGGCTGGGTCCCGATCATGGCCGCGTGGCAGAGGGTATTGCCCAGGAAGAACGCAAGAAAGATCCACAACGGCTCCTTGGTCTGCACCATCCAGAAAAACGGAAAGGCCACCAGCATCAAGCCCACCGACCCGATCAGATAGACGGTGCGGCGTCCGATGCGATCGGAAAGGTGGCCGAACCACACCAGGGTCCCCAGCTCGATGAACATGGAGAGCAGCACGCCGCCCAGCATGACGTCATTGGGGATGCCCAGGAACTTGCCATATGCCAGGGCAAAGGCCAGAAAGATGTAAGACCCGCCGTTTTCCGCGACACGCAGGCCCATCGCGGTGAAGACCTGCCGCGGGTAGCGCCGGAATACCTCCACGGCGGGCATGCCACGCTTGGCCGTCTTGGTCGCCTGCACGAACTCTTCGCTTTCCGGGATGTGCTTGCGGATGTACAGCCCCACGCCGAAGATCAGCACGCTCAGGATGAAAGGCAGGCGCCACCCCCAGCTCATGAACGCCTCCTGCGGCAGTTGCTGCGCCAGCATGAACACGCCGGAGGACAGCACGAAGCCGCCCGCCACGCCCAACTGGCTGAACGACGAAAAGTAGCCGCGGCGCTTGCCCCCCACCGCCTCGCTGATCAGCAGCACGCCGCCGCCCCACTCTCCGCCGGCCGCCGCGCCCTGCAGGATGCGCAGCACGACCATCGCCACCGGCGCCCAGACGCCGATCTGTTCGTAGGTCGGCAGCAGCCCGATCAGGAACGTTGCCGCGCCCATCAGGCCCAGGGTCCATTCCAGCGCCAGCTTGCGGCCATAGCGGTCGCCGATGTGGCCGAAGATGACACCGCCCAGCGGCCGCGCCAGAAAGCCCACCGCAAAGCCCGCGAAGGCGCCCATCGTGCCCAGCAGCGGGTCGGTGCCCTTGGGAAAGAAGAGCTCGCCGAACACCAGCGCGGCCGCGGTGCCGTAGATGAAAAAGTCGTACCACTCCATCGCGTTGCCCGCGATGGAGGCCATCACGACGCGCCGCGTGCGCTTTCTGCGCGCATCCTCGCCGGCGGACACCGCCGTCCCCTTGTATGCCATCGTCATTGCCGCCCCTTGTCTATCTGAATGGATCAAATGGCGCCTAGCGCGCCACGCGATAACCGGCGGCGTCCCGGTCCCAGGTGTCGCCGGTGATGCCTTCCTCCCGCAAGCGGAACTTGCGGACCTTGCCATTCTCGGTGCGCGGCAGATCGTCCACGACGCGCAAGTAGCGCGGCACGGCGAAATACGGCATGCGCGGCTGGCAGAAATCGAGGAGCGCCTGCGGCGTGATGGCCTGGCCGGTCTTGTAGACGAGTGCGGCCATGACCTCATCCTCGGCCAATTCGGATTGCACGGCATACACGGCGGCGGCGGCCACGGCGGGATGCGCCTGCAGCACCTGCTCCACTTCAAAGGACGAAATGTTCTCGCCCCGCCTGCGGATCGCGTCCTTCATGCGATCCAGGAAACGGTAGTAGCCGTCGGCGTCCCGCAGCACCCTGTCGCCCGTGTGGAACCACAGGTTGCGCCAGGCTTGCACGGTCTTGTCGTCCATCCCGAAATAGCCCGTCGCGATGGCGAAGGGCGGACGCGCGCGCAGCAGCAGTTCTCCGGGCTGACCGTCCGGCACCGGTGCATCCTGCGCGTCGGCCACCATGGCGTCGAACTCCGGCACGACGCGGCCCATGCAGCCGGTGCGCTGCTCCGCCAGCGTGCCCCCGAGCGCGAAGTTGGTCTCCGTGGATCCGTAGCCCTCGAGCAAGGCAATGCCCGTGCGCTCGACGAAGGCTGAATGGAAACGTTCCGGCACGCCGGGCGCCAGGGCGATGCGCGTGCGGTGCTGGCGCTCGGCGCCTGTCCGCTCCTGGGCCAGCAGCATCGGCACCATTGCGCCGAGCAGATAGGTCACGGTCGCGCCGCAGGCCGTCAGCCGGTCGAAATAGCGGCTGGCGGAAAAGCGTTCGTCGCAGACGATGCTGGCGCCGGTCACCAGCGCCTGGAAACAGGCGTTCAGCGCATTGGTGTGAAAGAGCGGCAGGCTCGTGTAGAGAATATCGTCCTGCGTGATTTCCAGATTGCGCGCCGCGATCCTGCCCCACCAATAGAACTGCGCGTGCGGGCAGCACACGCCCTTGGACAGGCCAGAGGTTCCCGACGTGTAGAGGATGGCAAGCGTCTCGCCGGGCTGGATGTCCGCTGCCGGCAAACCTTGTTCAGGCGCGGTGGGCGGCGCCTCCACCGCTGCGGGCAGCGACCCGGCATCCGCGCCGTCGTCCAGCAACCAGACGCGGACCAGGGCCTGGGGCCAACTTTCCAGCGCCGCCAAGGCAGGACAGCTTGCGGCGTCCGCCACAACCAGCGTGCAGCCGCTGTTGGCCAGGATGTGCTGCAACTGCATGCCCCGCGACGCGGTGTTGATCGGCACCACCACGGCGCCCAGCCAGCCGCAGCCCAGCACCACCGACAGGAATTCAATGCGGTTCCCGGCCATCAGGCCGACGCGGTCGCCACGCCGGATCCCGGCCGACGCCAGGCTCGCCGCCCACTGCGCCGCCAGTGCGGGCGCATCCGCATATCGCAAGCTGCCGCCAGGCGCCTGCACCCACAGCCGATCGCCCAGGCGGGCGCCCTGTTCCCGCAACAACGACGGCAATGTCAACGCTTGCATGGCGACGCTTCCCCTGTTGTGCGGCTGCGGCCAGACGGCCCCGCAGCCTTCTGGATTTAGTCTAGGAATCAACTATTTATGTGTCAAATTTATGGGTATTATTCGCCTTATAAACGCCATTGATATCAAGGGCATGCATGGAACTGGACCTGAATCTGATGCGGGTTTTCCTGACCGTGTTGCAAGAGCGCAGCGTGACGCGGGCCGCGCAACGGCTGAACCTGACCCAGCCCGCCGTGAGCTACGCGCTGGGGCGGCTGCGCGAACAATTCGGCGATCCGCTATTCCTGCGCACACCGTCCGGCATGCAGCCGACGCCGATCGCGTTTGCGCTGGCCGACCCCATCGAACGCGGCATGAACAGCTTTGCCGAAGCGGTCAGCCTGCGCCTGCGCTTTGAGCCCGCCACCAGCACGCGCCGGTTTCAACTGTCAATGTCGGATATCGGTGAAATGGTGTTTCTGCCGCCGATCATGGAGCGTGTGCACGCGCAGGCGCCGCGCCTGCGGATCGAGGTCCGCGAAGTGCCGCTGGAGGACTTGCCACAGGCGCTCAAGGACGGCGCGGTGGATCTTGCCATCGGCAACCTCGCGGGGCTGGGACGCCAGACCTGCCATGCCGATCTCTTCAGCGAACGCTATGTCTGCATGGGGCGTCGCGGCCATCCCGTGCTGGCGACAGGCCTGACGCGCGGGCAGTACAAGCGGCTCGACCACATCCTGGTGGCCTCGCGCGCCAGCGCGCACCGCCTGCTCGACGACGTGCTGGCCGAGGCCGGCCTGCATCGCCAGCCCTACCTGACGCTACCGCATTTCTCGGCAGCGGCCGAGATCGTCCGCCGCACGGATCTGACCGTGACGCTGCCCTACCGTGCCGCCGTCTGGTTCAACCATGACGACGCGTTCGAGGTGCGCCCGCTGCCCATTGCGCTGCCGGGGCTGTGCGTCACGGTGCATTGGCACGCACGCTTTGAAAGCGATCCCGGCACCACGTGGCTGCGCCAGTTGGTGGTGGACACGCTGGCGGATCATCACGAAGCGCGATAGCCCTCCTCCCCCACCCGCCGCAGAAAGCCCGCGTCCAGCTCCCGCAAGTCCACCACGCCCAACAGGCCCATGTTCCGCTTGACCTCTTCGGTGATCAGGCCGATGGCGTGGGCCACGCCGCGCTGGCCGGCCACCGCGGCCGCATAGTTGAAGGGACGCCCCACGAACACGCAGCGCGCACCCAGCGCCATGGCCTTCAGCACGTCCGACCCGCGCCTGACGCCGCTGTCCAGCATCACTTCCATATCGCCCGCCGCGTCCAGGATCGCCGGCAAGGCATGCAGGGGCGACATGCTGCCGTCCAGTTGCCGGCCGCCGTGGTTGGACACGATGACCGCGTCCATGCCCAGCGCGCGGGCGGACCGCGCGTCGTCCGGATGCAGGATGCCTTTCAACACCATCTGGCCCTGCCAGCGCCGCCGGATGGCCGCCACGTGCCGCCAGTTCAGGTGGCCGCGGTCGGAGAAGTCGCGCAGCACGCTGGCCGACAGTATCGGGGCGCCGCGCGTCGCGTAGTTGTTCTCGAAATGCGGCATGCCGTGGCGCGCCAGCGTGCGCAGAAAGGTGCCGAAGAGCCATCGCGGATGCGTCAGTCCCTGCCATGCAAGGCCCGCGCTGGGCCGCAGCGGCGTCGAGAATCCGGCGCGGACGTTGTTCTCGCGATTGGCGGCGACCGGCGTGTCGACCGTCAGCACCAGCGTGGTCACGCCGGCGGCGGCAACGCGATCGATCAGGGCCGCGATCTGCGCTTCATCGCCCGGCAGGTACGCCTGGAACCAGGTGCCGGGCGCCGCCTCCATGACCGTTTCCAGACGGATCAGCGACGAGCCGCTCATGATGCACGGCACGCCGGCCTCGAAGGCCGCCCGTGCCAGCACGATGTCCCCGCGGTAGCAGGAGAGCGCCGAAATCCCCATGGGCGCCACGCCCACGGGCGCGGCGTATTCCCGTCCCAGCACGGTGCAGCGGGTGCTGCGGGCGGACACGTCCACCAGCACCTTCGGCCGGAACGCATACCCGGCGAATGCCTCGCGGTTGCCCCATTCGGACTGGCCGTCCTCGACCGCGCCGGATACGTACGCGTGGATGGGCTTGGGCAGACGCTTCCTGGCGGCGGCTTCGAAGTCGTGCAGGCTGAGCATGCGGCGCAATGGGTCGGGCATGATGGCTCCTCGCAGCGCCCGCAAGGCGAGCCGCCGCGCTGTGGTCTGGTCTCAGGGTGTCGTGGTGACGGCGGATGACTATAGGCTCGGTGTCCGTTTGAATAAAGTGACTTTATTGATCACCCTCTTTACACTTTTATTCACTCTTAGCGACTTTTGCGCCGACCGCCCGCCGCCATGACCCTCAAGCAACTCGAAGCCTTTTATTGGGCCGCCACCTGCAAGAACTTCGCCATCGCGGCGAACCGCCTGAATATTTCCGTGTCCTCGCTGTCCAAGCGCATCGGCGAGCTGGAGTCTTCCCTGGGCGCCGAGCTTTTCAGCCGCAGCGCCCGCAGCGCGACGCTGACCGCGCTGGGCGAGCAGCTCGTGCCGCACGCCAAGGACCTGCTGCGCAATGCCGACCAGTTCATGCAGCAGGCCAGCACCAACCGCAGTTATTCCGGCCGCTGCCGCTTCGGGGCGGGCGAGCTGACCTCTCTGACCTGGATGGCGCGCCTGATCGAAGTCATCCAGCAAGCCCATCCGGATCTGCTCGTCGAACCCTTCGTGGGCGTGGGAGAACTGGTGGAGCGGGGGCTGGAAGAAGGCGAGCTCGACTTCGCCGTCATCGCCGGCCCCTCGTCGCGCCCCGCACTGGCCTCGCGCGTCATCGGCAGCGCCCACTTCGAGTGGGTGGCGTCCGTCCGGGCCGTGCCCGACCCTGCCACCCTCACGCCGGCCGACCTGCCCGGCCTGACGCTCATCACCTTGCCGCAAAGCTCGGGCGCGATCCGCATTCTGGACGACTGGCTGACCGAACAGCGCGTCTCCCCCGGGCGCAATCAATGCTGCAACAGCTGGGGCGGCATCGCGGCCATGCTGCGCCAGGGCCTGGGGCTCGGCTTTCTGCCCGCGGCGTGGGCGCGCATCCTGATCGATCGCGGCGATCTGATGCCGCTGCCGGGTTTCGCGCCGCTGCGCCCGCTGACCTACACCTTCCAGTGGCGCCGCGACGATACCCGGCCCATGCTGGAAAGCCTGCGGGCGCACGCGCAGGCCTGCCTTGATTTCCACGCGCCGGCGGGCATGGTCTAGCGTCTGCGCCCCCGGCATTGCGCCTAAATGGTTTCCAAAAAGCGTTTCTTTCGACGGCAAATTATTCGCTTTATCTCCGGACACACCCGGCGTAGAGTCGCCCCGGATACACCTCTGGAGACAACGCGCCATGCCGGAAATCGGATTCCCCTTGCACGACTGCCCGAATGGCGGCCCCTTGGACCGCGCCCCGGTCGACGCCGCCCCCACGGCGCGAGGCGCGCTGTGAACGCGGCCGCGCCCCGCAAGACCGCGCGGCTCTGCCGCCTGGATCTTTGGCTCAACCCGGTGTTCGACGAGATCATCCGCGCCACACCCGGCGTGTCCTTGTCGGTGCTGCCGGCCAAGGGCGATGACGCCCGCACGCTGGCTGGCCTGAAGACGGCGCACGCCTATCACGTCTCCGCGGCCAAGGACGAGCTGCCTCGCGCGTGGTTCGTCAGCGCCGAACTGATCGCGCAATGTCCGGAATTGGTCTGCGTGTCCTCGGGCGGCGCGGGTTACGACACCATCGACGTGGCCGCCTGCACGGCGGCCGGCATCGCGGTCGTGAACCAGGCCGGCGGCAACGCGGAGTCCGTGGCCGAGCATACCTACGCGCTGCTGCTGGCCGTGCAACGCCGCGTGGTCGAATCGCACAACCGCCTGCGCCACGACACGGGTTTTACCCGGGAAGACCTGATGGGCCATGAGATCCACGGCAGCGTGATCGGCCTGGTAGGCATCGGGAAGATCGGCACCAGCGTGGCGCGCATTGCGCGCGGCTTCGGGCTGCGCGTGATTGCGCACGATCCGCTGCTCGGCGCCGCGACCATCCGCAGCCGCGGCGCCGAGCCCGTGGCGCTGGACGAGTTGCTGGCGCAATCCGACATCGTGTCGCTGCATTGCCCCCTGGATGCGTCCACGCGCGGACTGTTCGGCGCGCAGGCCTTCGCGGCGATGAAGCGCGGCGCGGTGTTCGTGTCGACGGCGCGCGGCGGCATCCATGACGAGAACGCGCTGCACGACGCGCTGCGCAGCGGACACCTGCGGGGCGCCGGGCTCGACGTGTGGGAACAGGAACCGCCCGATCGTTCGGCCCCATTGCTGGCGATGGACAACGTCGTGGCGACGTTTCATACCGCCGGGGTGACGCACGAAGCGCGGCGCAACGTCGCGCGATCATCCGCGAACCAATTGGCCGCAATGCTGCGCGGCGAACGGCCGCCGCAGCTCGTCAATCCGGAAGTCTGGCCGCGGGCCGCCCAACGCATTGCCAATCTGACATAACAAGGCGGCATGCGCGCCTGTCCGCGCCGCAAGGCCGGCGCAGGCCCATGACCGCCACCACAACCCCAAGGAGACAACCATGCAACACCAGAACAATCTACGACAGCACAATCAACGACGCCACAAGCGCCACACGCTGCGCATCCTGGCGACCTTCCTGGCAGGCGCCGCGCTTTGCTCGGGCGCCGCGCAGGCGGCCGGCTATCCCGATCGACCGATCAATCTGATCGTGTCCTACGGCCCCGGCGGCGGCACCGACCTGGTGGCGCGGATGATGGCCCCGTATCTGCAGAAGCACCTGGGCGGCGACGCGCGCATCGTGGTGTTGAACCGCCCCGGCGCGGGCGGCGCCATCGGCTTCGCGGAACTGGCCCGCGCCCAGCCCGACGGCTACACCATCGGCTTCATCAATACGCCCAACCTGCTGACGATTCCCATCGAACGCAAGACCGGCTTTACGTGGCGCAGCTTCGACCTGCTGGGCAACCTGATCGACGATCCCGGCGCGTTCACGGTGTTGCAGGACAATCCGCTGAAGAGTCTTGCCGACCTGACGGCCTATGCCAAGACGAATCCCGGCAAGGCCACGGTCGGCACCACCGGCACGGGGTCGGACGATCACCTGGCCATGCTGCGATTCGAGCGCACCTCGGGCACCAAGCTCAGCCACATCCCCTATAAGGGGGCTGGGGAGGTGCGCGGCGCGCTGGCAAGCGGCGAAATCACCATCGGAGCCATCAACGTCGGCGAAGCGCTCCAGTACCAGAAAGGCGGCACGCCCCTGCGATTCCTCGGGCAGATGGGCAAGACGCGCTCGGCGGCATTGCCCGACGTGCCCACCTTCAAGGAACAGGGCTTCGATTTTGAACTGGCGTCGCTGCGCGGCCTGGCCGCGCCCAAGGGCCTGCCCGACGACGTGCGCATTAAGCTGGTCACGGCCGTGAAGCGCACCGTGGACGATCCGGAGTTCCAGGCCAAGGCCAGGGAGATGTTCGCCCCGCTGCGCTACCTGCCGCCCGCGGACTACGCCAAGGAGCTGGCGGCGGGCGAGGCCGAGTTTCAGCAGCTTTGGAAAGACGCGCCGTGGCTTGACAAGTAATCGCCCTCAGCGCAGCGCCGCCAGCATCAAGTCCAGATTCTGCACCGCCGCGCCCGACGCCCCTTTGCCCAGGTTGTCGAAGACGGCGGTCAGGAGCGCCTGGCCGTGCTGCGCATTGCCGTACACCGCCAGGCGCAGGTCGTTGGTGCCATTCAGGACCTGCGGATCCAGGTGCGTATGGGACGCGGCGTCCTCGGTCGCCACCACCTGCACATGGGCCGCGCCGGCGTAGTGGCGTTGCAGGACGCCGTGCAGCGTCGCGGCGTCCACGCCCGCCGGCAGCAGGCGCAGGTGCAGCGGCACCGTCAGGACGATGCCCTGGCGGAAGGCGCCATAGGACGGCACGAAGACCGGGCGCTGCGACAGGCCGGCGTGGCGCTGGATCTCGGGCGTGTGCTTGTGCGCCAGGCCCAACCCATAGACCTGGAATGCGGGGCCGCGCGCGCCTTCCGGGTCCTCGTACGCCTGCACGCTGGCGCGGCCGCCGCCCGAATACCCCGACACGGCGTGCACGACCGCCGGATAGTCCGCGGGGACCAGGCCAGCCTGGACCAGCGGACGCAGCAGCGCAATCGCCCCGGTGGGATAGCAGCCGGGATTGCTGACGCGCTGCGCGTGGGCAATGCGTTCGGCCTGGCCCTCGCTCATTTCCGGAAAGCCGTACACCCAGCCGTCATCCGTGCGGTGCGCGGAGCTGGCGTCGATGATGCGCACCTTGGGGTTGACGACGGAGGCGGCCGCCTGGCGCGCGGGTTCGTCGGGCAGGCACAGGATCGCGATGTCGCTGGCGTTGATCGCCTCGGCGCGGCGCTGCGGGTTCTTGCGGTCGGCCTCGGGCAGCGTGAGCAGGCGCAGATCGGTACGGCCGTGCAGCCGTTCATGGATCTGCAGGCCGGTCGTGCCCTGGTCGCCGTCGATGAAAACAAGGGGTTGGGTCATGATGCTGTCCGCGTGGTTCGGGGTTGCCTGATGCGCTCAGGAAGGGCTTTATCTTCGATCCAGGATGCCGATAAGAAAAGTCGAATATCATGATCATTCAATTCAGCTTTTCTGAACGACAGCTTTTCTGAACGACACAAGCGGCGCGCAAGGCATACATGCCCCAGCGACCCAGCGCCCCAACACCCAGCCACCCGGATCTGCAATGCGAGAAATCAGCCTGGACCGCCTGCGCACCCTGGTCGCGATCGCCGACCTCGGCTCGTTCGCCGATGCCGCGCGCGCCCTGCACCTGGCGCCGCCCACCGTCAGCCTGCACGTGGCGGACCTGGAAGACCGGGTCGGCGCGCCGCTGCTTACGCGCAAGCGCGGCCAGGTCCGGCCCACGGCCATCGGCGAAACGCTGCTGGATCGCGCCCGCCGCCTGCTGGCCGAAGCCGATCAGGCGCTGGATGACGTGCAGCGGCAGGTCCAGGGGCTGGCCGGCCGCGTGCGCCTGGGCGCCTCGACCGGCGCCATCGCGCATCTGCTGCCGCAGGCGCTGGAAACGCTGGGGCGCGACCACCCCGGCATCGACGTGCAGGTGGCGGTGCTGACGTCACAGGAAACCTTGTTGCGGCTGGCCAACGGCACCCTGGACGTGGGACTGGTGGCGCTGCCGCAGCCGCCGCTGGACGGGTTGGTGCTGCGCCCCTGGCGCCGCGACCCGGTGATGGCTTTCCTGCCCGCGGCCTGGAAGGCGCCCGCGCGCCTCACGCCGGCCTGGCTGGCCGAGCGGCCACTCATCCTGAACGACGCCAGCACGCGGCTGTCGCGCCTGACGGGGGAATGGTTCGCCGCCGCCGGGCTCAATCCCCGCGCCCGCATCCAGCTGAACTACAACGACGCCATCAAGAGCCTGGTGGCCGCGGGCTACGGCGCCACCCTGCTGCCGCACGAAGCCACCGCGCCGCAGCCCGACCCGCGCGTCATCATGCGGCCGGTGCGCCCCGCCCTGTGGCGCCCGCTGGGCATGGCGCACCGCGCCGGCCAAGTGGAGCAGGCGACGCAGCATGTGCTGGATGTGCTGTGGGAACTGCGCGCTTCCGGCGGCCGCGCCATGGCCGCGTGACGCGCGGCCGGTCGTGGCGCGGGCCCGCACGCAGAGACCCAGAGGCGCAGAGCGTTTGCGATAAATCATCTATATCGCTGCACGACCTAGATTAGAATCGCGCCGTGAACGCCTCTCCGACTCCTCCCCGACTGTCCGCCGCCGACTACGAACTGCTGGCGGACTTCCGTTATGCGCTGCGCAAGTTCGCGGCGTTCAGCGAAAGCGCGGCAGCCGCCCTGGACCTGATGCCGCAGCAGCACCAGGCCTTGCTGGCCATCAAAGGCACCCGCAAGAATGCGCCCGGGCGGCGCGGACTGTATGTCGGAGAAATCGCCGATCGCCTGCTGATCCGGCCCCACACCGCCGCCGAACTGGTGGGGCGCCTGGCGCGGCTGGACCTGGTCCAGCGCGAAGCCGACCCCGAAGACGGTCGCCGCGTGGAGGTCGTGCTGACGACCAAGGGCGAACGCACGCTCGAAGACCTGTCCGCCGCGCACCTGGAAGAACTGCACGCCATGCGCCCGCTCCTGACGCGGCTGCTGGCGCGCATGGGCGCCGACACCGGCCCGACCTGATCCGGCCCCACCCCGCGCGCTGTCCCGCCTGCCGGGCATAAGCCCATGCCGCCCGGCAATCTGCCTCGTGATAAAGTGTCGCCCCGCGATATATCTTTGACTCGCGAGGAGAGACTGTTTTGGGTGTTGCATTCAAGCGCTGGCTGGGCTCGTTCGCGCCGGCGCCGGTGGGCGTCAACGGGCGCGAGAAACTCTACGGCGTGTTGGGCGCGCTGCTCGGCCTGTTCTGCACCGAGTGGGTGGGCCGCCATGCGCTGGGCGCCGCCAATCCCTGGTTCATCGCGCCGATGGGCGCGTCCGCCGTGCTGCTGTTCGCCGCGCCCGCCAGCCCGCTCGCCCAGCCGTGGTCGCTGATGGCGGGCAACCTCGTGTCGGCCCTGATCGGCGTCTTCTGCGCCCAGTTCATTGCCCCGCCGGGCGTAGCCGCGGCCGTGGCCGCGGCGCTCGCCATCGGCGCCATGTTCTCGCTGCGTTGCCTGCACCCGCCCGGCGGCGCGGTCGCGCTGACCGCCGTGCTGGGCGGACCCGCCGTCGCCAAGCTGGGCTTCGGGTTCGCGCTGTGGCCCGTGGCGCTGAACTCCGCCATCCTCCTGTGCATCGCCGTGGTCTTCAATGGCGCGCTCAAGCGCAACTACCCGCGCCGCCATGCGGAGCCGGCCGCCGGCCACCACACGCGCGATCCCATCCCAAGCGCCCGCCTGGGCTTTTCACTTTCCGACCTGGACGCAGCGCTGAGCCAGCGCGGCGAGCTGCTGGACATCAGCAAGGAAGACCTGGAGGAAATCGTGCTCGACGCCGAACTGCGCGCCAGCGTGCGGCGCTTTGGCGACGTGCGCTGCGCCGACATCATGTCGCGCGACGTGGTCACGGTCAGGGAACAGGATCCGCTGGACTACGCCGTCCGCCTCTTCGACCGGCACCGCCTGCAGGCCCTGCCCGTGCTCGATTCGGCGGGCCGCTATGCCGGGATGGTCGCCCAGGGCGACGTGCTGGCGCGCAGGAGCCGGCTGACGCCGGTCGCCGCCGACGCCCAGCCCGCGTCCGATCTGCTGGTGGCGGACTGCATGCGTAGCGAAGTGCCCTTCGCCACGCCCGGCCTGCCCGCGATCGAACTGGCCCGCCCGATGTCCGACAGCCTGCACTGCGTGCCCGTGCTGGACGAGGCGCGCACGCTGCTGGGACTGGTGACGCAGTCCGATCTGGTGGCGGCGCTGTACCAGATGGCGGTGTCGGCCAATTCCCGGCCCGCGGACGACGCCAGCCCGCACCAGCGGGCGGCCTGACCCTCCGTAGCCCTACGGATTCCGGCGCGCGTTTGCCGCAAGGCATAATTCCGGGCGTGAACCCCCTCTCGCGCACGCGCGCCCTTTTCTGCTGGCTGGCCCTGTTCTGTGCGGGCGCGATCTGGATCGCGCGCCAGGAATACGTGGACCAGTACGAACGCTTCTTCCAGAGCACCAGCATTGCCCAGCGCATGCTGAGCCAGAAGACGGTGCAGCATGAAGCCGTGCTTGCCACGCTGGCGGCGTTGTCGCACCCGCCCGCTCCGGAGCGTCTCTATCCCAGCCTGCAGCCCGCGATGCCCCAACTGCTGGGGCTGGGCCATCTGCCCGGCGGCGTCTGGGCCGGCAGCCAGCCGGAGCCGCCCGGCCTGTCCGCCGCGGCGGGGCGCGCGCAACAGCTTGGCCGTCCCGTGACCATGCCCGTGGACGGCGCGCGCTACTGGCTGGTTTCGCCGTCCGGGTGGAGCCTGCTCATCGACGCGCGCCAGCTCGTGCCCCCAGCCGACTTTCCGCCCGGCCTCGGCCACCTGACCCTGACGGTGGATCGCGAACCCCTGTCCCTGCTGGACAAGCCGTCCGAAGGCGGCCTGCCCGGCTGGACGCTGGCGCTGCAAAAGCCGCTGGGCGCGGCAAGCCAGCCGTTCCCGATGCGCAGCACCCGCACGCTCACCCCCGCCACCTGGCCGTGGACGGCCTGGCTGGGCTGGGCCGCGGCCAGCGGCCTGCTGGTGGCCGGCGCCGCCGCCTGGCAACGCTCGCGCGCCGAAGCGCGCCGCCAGCAGGAACAGGCGCGTCTCGCGGCGATGGCGCGGCTGAGCACGCTGGGCGAAATGGCCGCCGGCATCGCCCATGAACTCAATCAGCCGCTGACCGCCATCCTGGCGCAGACGCGCGCCGCCGAGCGTCTGCTGGATGACGACGAGGAACGGCCCGCCGTGCGCCACGCCCTGCTGGCCAGCGCCGAACAGGCCAGGCGCGCCGCCGACATCATCAGCCGCATGCGCGCGCTGGTGCAGCCCAGCCCGCCCGCGCGGCGCGAGGCCCTGGATCCCGACGCGCTGGTCGCGTCGCTGCGCTTTCTGCGCGAACCCGAACTCGCCAGGCAAGGTATCCGCCTGACCTGGACCAATGCCACGCCCGGCGCGCGCCCGCTGGGCGACCGCGTGGCGCTGGAGCAGATCCTGCACAATCTGGTCCAGAACGCGGCGGACGCGCTGGCCGGCGTCCCGGGGGCGCGCCACATCGCGCTCGAAGGCCGGGCGGTGGACGGCACTTACCAGTTCAGCGTCAGCGACACCGGCCCGGGCATCGCCGCCGACGCGCTGCCGCGCCTGTTCGCCCCGTTCTACACCACCCGCGAGCAGGGCATGGGCCTGGGCCTCGCGCTGTGCGACACGCTGGCCGGCTCCATGGACGGCCGCATCGCCGCGCGCAATCTCAGCCCGGCGGGCGCCTGCTTCACCGTGAGCCTGCCGCAAGCGGGCATCCCCGCATGACGCCGAACGATCAATCCCCCCTGGTGTACCTGGTGGACGACGACGACGCGGTCCGCGACGGCCTTGCGCTCTTGCTGCGCAGCGTCGGCCTGCGCAGCGCGGGCTTCGGCGATCCGATGGCGTTCCTGGACGCGCTGGCGCAGCCTGCGATCGGCTGCGTGGTGCTGGACATCCGCATGCCGGGCATCAGCGGGCTGGACGTGCTGGCGCGGCTTGCCGAGCGGTCGGACCTGCCCGTGGTCATGCTGACCGGCCACGCCAACGTGGACCTGTGCCGCCGCGCCTTCAAGGGCGGCGCCATGGAGTTCCTGCAAAAGCCGGTCGACGACGACGTGTTCCTCGACGCCGTGCAGGCCGCCGTGCGCACCCACATCGCCAGCCGCGAACGGCTGGCCGTGACGCAGGCGGCGGCGGACCGCCTCGCGCGCCTGTCCGGACGCGAACACGAGGTGCTGGCGCGCATCGTGCGCGGCATGAGCAACAAGGAAATCGCCCGCGAATTCGCGCTCTCGCCGCGCACCGTCGAGACCTACCGCGCCAATGTCTTCGCCAAGCTGGAAGCCGACTCGCTCGCCCAGCTCATCCGCCAGTACGCGAGCCTGCTGGATTGAAGCGGCCTCCGTAACGCTACGGAGGCGCGCGCGTAGTCGGGCGTATACCGCCCGCGCGGCCTTTTGGCCACACTGTCTGCTCCTTACCGCACCACCCCTACAAGGATGCAGACACCATGATGAAACGTTCCCTCGCCGCCCTGATTTCGACGGTTGCTTGCGCCGGCGCTGCCCACGCCGCGGTGCTGAGCGAAAGCAACCTGTCGATGGCCGACGCGCAGAAGCTGGCCACCGCGACCGTCGCCGCCTGCCAGGCCAAGGGCTACAACGTCAGCGCCGCCGTCGTGGACCGCGCCGGCCTGCTCAAGGCATTCGCGCGCGCCGACAACGCCGGCCCGCACACCATCGAAGCCAGCCGCGCCAAGGCCTTCACGGCCGCGTCGGCCAAGACGCCGACGCTCGCCATGCTGGAGAACACGCAGAAGAATCCGGGCGCGGCCACCCTGACCGACATCCCGGGCTTTCTGGTCCTGGGCGGCGGCGTCCCCATCAAGGCTGGCAATGGCGTGATCGGCGCCATCGGCGTGGCGGGCGCGCCCGGCGGCCACCTGGACGCGCAATGCGCCGAGGCCGTGCTGGAAGAAAACGCGGCGCTGTTCAAGTAAGCGCACGTTGGCGTCATTGATCGCGAGGGCGCGATGACGCAATGGTGGGATGACGCGATGCGGGGCCGGGCGACAACCGCCGCCCGATTCCCTCAGCGCTTGCGCGCCCTCAGTCCTGGCGCTCTCGCGCCACCGCGCTGGCCAGCGCCAGATGCTTGCCCAGCAGCATCGCGTCCGCCGCGGCCGGATCGCGCCGTTGCAGGCGCTCCAGTTCCGTGGGCTCCAGGTCCGCGGACCGCACCAGCGACATCAGGTCGCGCGTGCGGGTCTCAAGCACCGGCGTCAGGGTGTCTTCCGTCAGCTCACCCTTCACGTACGCCTGCACCCGCGTGGACAGGTTGCGCGTGTGCGTCAGGGTCGCTTCGGCCAGCAGGCCCTGCTCGTAGCGGATGCCGGTCTGGCTGGTGACTTCGTCCTTGATCTGGTGGAAGCGGTAGTACTGCGAATCCTTGTCCTGCGTCAGATCGAGCTTTTGCTGCGGCGTCAGCGCGGTGTGGAAGCTGGCGGTCAGGTTCGCGCGTTGTTCCTGCCTGACGCCCAGGTCGAACAGGGGCCGGCCGCTCACGCTGCTGCTTTGCGAGACCTGATAGGTGAACTGGTCGATCTCGCCGGTCTTGTAGGGATTGCTGGCCGTCATGGTCTGCGAGACCGAGGCCGAGAAGTCCGCCACGCCCGACAACAGGCTGCGGTAGGTGTAGCCGGCCGACGCAATGCGCGGCGCCTGGCTGGACGGGGCGGCCGCCGCGTCGTAGCTCTGGTGCAACTGCGCAAACGCATCCTTGAAGATCGACATCAGCGCCTCGTCGCCGCGGCCCCGGGTGCGCGCGGCCTCGAACTGCTGGAGGTAGTTGCCCACTGCCGCGGCGCGCTGCTGCGCGTTGCCAAAGAGCGCGGATTTGCTTACGTCGACGTCCACTTTCACGACGCCTTCGGCGTTCTTGACGGTCAGCGACCGCTGCGTGCTGTCCGCGACAAATTCGACAGACTGCGACACGACGCCTTGGGCGGTCGTGGTGGCCTGTAGCGACACCGAGGACAGGACCGCCGTGTCGAACTTGCCCAGGCTGGACCAGGCCATGCGCGGCGGCACCGATGCCAGGCCGTCCACGGCATCCTGGAATGCCTTGGACAGGCCGGCGATGGCGTTGCGCTCGGCTTCCGCCAGCTCGCCTTCGGCCACGTCGATCTGCACCTCCAGGCCATCGGGGCCGCTGCGCAGGCCCACCTCCACTTTCACCCCGCTGGCCGTGGTGATGCGCAGCGTATAGGCATCCTCGGACTGCGCGGACGCGCCGGCCTGCAAGGCGCCCAATGCGTCCACCTGGGCAGCGCCCGGTGCGAACGTGGCGGACTGCGAAAAACTGCCGCCGTCGGTCTTGAAACGGTCAAGCAGCGCCGCGGCGACGCCTTCCACGCGGCCGGCCAGCGTGCGGGCCGAGACCGTGTTGGCCATGGTGGTGGAAACCGCGTCCGCCGCTTCGCGCGCCAGCGTCACGCCTGCCGCGACGGGCAGCGGCGTGTAGGTCAGCGCCGGGGACGCGCCCTGGCCCAGCGTGACGGTCGTGGAAGCGGGCACGACGGCCACGTCTTCTCGGGGAACCGCGCGGATCACGCCGGCTGCCGGCGGCGCCAGGCCGATCGTGGTGCCGGCGCTGGTGGGGGCAACGGATGTCATGACGTCTCTTCCTCCTTGGGAATCGCGGGCATGCGTGCGCGCCCGGCCGGGATCCCATGGAAAATGTAACGGCAGCAATCCGCCAGACTTAAACCCGCCAGACTCGCCAGACTCAAGACCGAGGGCGGGCGCACCCGGCGCGCGGACGGCGCGCCGTCTGGGCCATCGACCACGCCACCCGCTCGGCCTTCAGCGTGGAGCCTTCAACGTTCAACGTTCAACGTTCAGCCCGGGTCGATTCGTAGAGGAACCAGGTGCGGCGCTCGGCCTCGTCGATCCAGTTCTCGATCAGGCTGGTCGAGGCGACGTCATTGTGGCTCTCGCACACGGCGTGGGTGGCGCGCAGAAAGCCCGTCAGGCGGCGGTTGTCGTCGGCCAATTCGGCCAGCATGTCCTCGGGCGTGACGTAATCGGCGTCGTTGTCGAGCAGGCGCTGCAGGCGCTGGATGTGGCCGATCGAACGCAGCGTCGTGCCGCCGATCTTGCGGGCGCGCTCGGCGATGGCGTCGGTCGTGGCGAAGATCTCGTCGCCCTGCTCATCCAGCATGAGGTGGTAGTCGCGAAAGTGCGGGCCCGAGACGTGCCAGTGAAAGTTCTTGGTCTTCAGATACAGCGCGAACATGTCGGCCACCAGGGCCGTCAGCGCGGCGGCGATGTCGATCCTGGCCTGCGCGCCCAGGTCGGAGGGCGTGTGCAGGGGGGCGGTCATGCGGGATTGAAGCGAAAGATCGTTCATGGATTTCTCCGGGTTGGCTGCGGAAACCGGGCATCGATTTCCGATGGAAACCAGCATAGCGATGGCCCCGCGCCGGAAAAATCGGCTCATCGTTTCCTCGGCTCATACCAAGGTTTACCCGGAAAATACGGGTGTTTCGTGGCAAAGTTCGCGGATAATGTGCGCGTCTCATTGCGCGCCCCTGGTTTTCCGCCCGATCCGCGCGCTCCCAACCAGAGGTGGATCTTGCTCACGTCACCACTCGGCCGCACGCCTGGCCAGCCGCCGCGGTCGCGTCCCGACGCGCCGGAGACGGCCGGCCCGCGCCGCATGCAGTTCCTGTTCCGCGCGGCCGCGCTGGTCCTGGCGCTGGTCATCGCGCTGGTCGACACCTTCACCGACTTCGACGGCGCGGTCGCGGTGCTGTATGTGGTGGTCGTGCTGCTGGCTGCACGCACCTCGCGGCGCCTGGACATCATCGTGGCCGGCGCCGCCGGCATTGTGCTCACCATTGCCGCCTATCTGAACTCGCACGGGCTGAACCACGTGGGCTCGCCCACCGCGCGGGCGCTGGTCAGCCTGGCGGCCATCGGCATCACCGCTCTGCTCGCGCTCCAAAACCAGCATGCGACGCGCCGGCTGGCGTCGCAGGCCCGCCTGCTCAATCTGTCGCACGACATGATCTTCGTGCGCGACCATCACGGCGTCATCACTTTCTGGAACCGCACCGCCGAGGACGTCTACGGGTGGCCCGCGAACCTGGCCCTGGGCCGCATCGCCGACACCCTGCTGCAGACCCGCTACCCCGATCGCCGCGAGGCCATCGAGGCCGAACTCCTGGCCACGGGCGCCTGGGACGGCACGCTGGAACAGAAGACCCGGGCGGGCGCCACCCTGGTGCTTGAAAGCCGCTGGGTGCTGCAGCGCGACCATCATGGCCGCGTGACGGGCGTCATGGAAACGCACCGTGACGTCACCGACCGCAAGGCCGCCTATGCCGCCCTGGTCAGCAGCGAAAGGCGCTATCGGCGCATGTTCGACGCCAGCCGGATCGGCGTCGTCCAGGAGGACTGGCGCGCCGTGCGCGCCGCCCTGAGCGCCCTGGGCATCATGGACGGCCCCACCCTCACCGCGCACCTGGCCCGCCATCCCGAGTTCATCGGCCAGGCGCGCCTGCTGACGAAGGTCGATGACATGAACCCGGCGTTTCTCGCGATGGTCGGCCGCTGCGGCCCGGCGCCCGGGCTGGAGTCGGTTGACGACATCCTATGCGATGACGACCGCATGTACGCGCAGTCCCTGCTGGCGTTCGCGCAGGGCGAGGCCTTCCACGAAGGCGAGACCGAGGTCGTGCGCCCGGACGGCGCGCGCGTGCCGGTGCTGTTCACGATCACCTTTCCGTCGGCGGATGACCCGGACGGCGCCGTGCTCGTATTCGTGGTGGACAACACCGAGCGCAGGCAGGCGCAGGACGCGCTGCTGCTGGCCCAGACCGAACTCGCGCACGCCGCGCGCGTGGCGACGCTGGGCGAACTGACCGCCTCCATCGCGCACGAGGTCAACCAGCCGCTGATGGCGGTCGTGACCAGCGGCGACGCGGGCATGCGCTGGCTGCGCCGTCCGCAGCCAGACCTGCACGAAGTCGAGCTGGCGATGGCGCGCATCGTCTCTGAAGGCCGGCGCGCCAGCGAGATCGTCAAGCGCATCCGCGCGTTCCTGAGCAAGGCGCCGGTGCAGCAGGCGCCGCTGGACATCGGGACCGTCATCGAAGAGGCCACGCGCCTGGTGGCCCACGAGCTCACGCGCGAACGCGTGGCGCTGCAGGTCGAGATCGCGCCCGGCCTGCCGCCCATCACGGGCGATCGCATCCAGCTGCAGCAGGTGCTGGTCAACCTGATGGTCAACGCCAGCCAGGCCATGGCTGGCCAGACGCGGCCGCGCCAGTTGTCCGTCCGCGCGGCGCGCCGGGAGGACGGCATGGTCGCGATAACCGTGACCGACACCGGCCCCGGCATCGCCGCGGGCGACCTGGAGCGTCTGTTCGATCCGTTTTTCACCACCAAACCGCAAGGCATGGGCATGGGCCTGCCGATCTGCCGCACCACGGCGCAGGCGCATGGCGGCAGCCTTGCCGTCGACAGCACGCCGGGCGCAGGCGCGGCATTCACGCTGACACTTGCGGCCACGCAGGGGAACCCTTCCGCATGAACCACCGAACCCCACCGACTTCCGGCACCGCCGCCCCGCCCTCGCAGGTCATCGTGGTCGATGACGAAGCCAGCGTCCGCGACTCGCTCGACAGCCTGTTCCGGTCCGTCGGCCTGCGCACCACGCTGTGCGCGTCGCCCGCCGAACTGCTGCAGGCGCCGATCCCGGACGCGCCGGGCTGCATCGTGCTGGACGTGCGGCTGCCCGGCATCAGCGGCCTGGACTTCCAGGACCAGCTGGCGCGGCACGGCATCGACCTGCCCATCGTGTTCCTCACCGGCCATGGCGACATTCCCATGACGGTGCGCGCCATGAAGGCCGGGGCGGTCGACTTCCTTTCCAAGCCATTTCGCGAACAGGACATGCTGGACGCCGTCGCCGCCGCGATCGAACGCGACACCCAGCGCCGTTCCCGCGACGCCGCGATGGACGGCCTGCGCGCCCGCTACGACACCCTCACCCCGCGCGAACGCGAGGTCATGGCGCACGTGGTGTCGGGGCTGATGAACAAGCAGGTGGCCGGGCTGATCGGCCTGAGCGAGATCACGGTCAAGATCCACCGCGGCCACGTGATGCGCAAAATGGGGGTGCGGTCGCTCGCCGACCTGGTCCGCCACGCCGAGGCGCTGGGCATTTCCGCGCCTTGACTGTGCCGGGGACAAACCTCTGTATGATTTTCCTGGCGGTTGCAAAGGTTCATAAGGAGACTTGCCGGGCATCGGATGCGCAATGTGATCCGTCCGGGCCGAAGGATCTTCCTACATGAATCACACTCCCACTATCGCGGTTGTCGACGATGACGATGGGGTCAGAATCTCGCTGTCCAGCCTGTTGCGCTCGCTCGGCTACGAGGTCCGGGCCTACGGGTCGGGGCCCGACTTCCTGAACGACCGGGGCGCGGGCGACCCCGACTGCATGATCACGGACGTCCAGATGGCGCCCATGACGGGCGATCAGCTCCAGGCGGAACTCATCGCCGCCGGACGCCGCTTTCCCCTGATCTTCATGACCGCCTTTCCCACCGAGGCCGCGCGCCTGCGGTTGCTGGCGCTGGGCGCCTGTGCCTACCTGGACAAGCCCGTCGATGGCGAGGCCATGGCCCGGTGCGTGGCCGATGCCTTGCGGCACGGACGCGACGCGACGAATTAGCGGGAAGCGGCGGAAAACGGCGGGAGGCGGAGGATTGGACACATCCGCCCGCGACACCCGCCTATACCTTTGTATTACGCGCCAAGCCCAGCGTAGGATGTTCCGGGAACGCATAAGGCCCTAGTCTATCCCTGCGGTCCAACCAACCCGGAGAATCCCGACATGAGCACGATCACCACCCCCGATGGCGTTGAAATCTTCTACAAGGACTGGGGCCCCAAGACAGCCCAGCCCATCATGTTCCACCATGGCTGGCCGCTGTCCAGCGATGATTGGGACACGCAGATGCTGTTCTTCCTCGCCCAGGGCTTTCGCGTCATCGCGCACGACCGGCGCGGACATGGACGTTCCAGCCAGGTCAGCGACGGCCACGACATGGACCACTACGCCGCCGACGCGGCGGCCGTGGCCCAGCACCTGGACCTGCGCAACGCCGTGCACATCGGCCACTCCACGGGCGGCGGAGAAGTCGCTCGCTATGTCGCCCGCCATGGCGAACCGCAAGGCCGCGTCGCCAAGGCCGTGCTGGTCAGCGCCGTGCCTCCCCTCATGGTCAAGACGGACGCCAACCCGGGCGGCACGCCGATCGAAGTGTTCGATGGCTTTCGCAAGGCGCTGGCCGACAACCGCGCGCAGTTCTTCCTGGATGTCGCCGCGGGCCCGTTCTACGGTTTCAACCGCGATGGCGCCAAGGTGTCGCAGGGCGTGATCAACAACTGGTGGCGCCAGGGCATGATTGGCGGCGCCAAGGCGCACTACGAAGGCATCAAGGCTTTCTCGGAGACCGACCAGACCGAGGACCTGAAGGCCATCACCGTGCCCACGCTGGTGATGCACGGCGACGACGACCAGATCGTGCCCATCGACGACGCGTCGCGCCTGTCGGTGAAGCTGCTCAAGAACGGCACCCTGAAGGTCTACCCGGGCTTTCCCCACGGCATGCTCACGACCCATGCCGACGTGATCAACGCGGACCTGCTCGCGTTCATCAAGAGCTGATCAGTTCGCCTTCTGATCCTCGCCCGCATAGCCATCGATGTACGCCCGGCCCGAGCAGCGCACCATCGCCACGCAGGCCGGGCTTCCCGTTTTTGCGGTGCAGGCCGCGCGCGAGGCATCGCGGGCGGCTTTCGGATCGGGGTCGAGCGCGGTGAAGCTCGTGCCCCGGCCCTTGATTCCCTTGGCCCAAGCCAGGCCGACGCAGCTATCGGTGTAGGTCAGCACCTTCTTGCAGCCTTGGCAGTCGTCCCATTCCAGCAATTGCGACAGCGCGTCCTTCTCGTGGGGATAGCCGTCGGCATAGACCAGGTCGCCGGTCTCCTTTTCGGCGATGGCGCCCCAGTACTCTCGTTCGTCCATCCGCGCCGACAGGCTTTCCAGGTCGGCGGGCGTGGCCTTGACGGGCGCCTGCAGGTCGGCCGCGCTGTAACCCGGACCCACGCACAGCGGCATGGTCGAAAGGCGGCACTTTCCGTCGGGGCTGGCGGCGGTGCAGCGGCGGATGGCCTTCTTGGCGGCCATCTCGGGCGACACGCTGTTGCCCGGAAACAGGTCCTGCACGGAATTGCGGGCATAGACCATGCAACTGTCGGAAAACCAGCTCAGCACCTTGCACTCCTTGCCCCCCGCCTTGCGGCATTGGGCCAGGGCCGCGGCTTCGGCCGCCTTGCCGTCGGTTTCGGGCAGCACCCAGAAAATCCTGGAATGCTTGCCGTCGGTGGCGATGCCGCCGTAGAGCTTTTCGGCGGCATGGGCGGCCGGGGAAGCCAGTCCCGCCACCAGGACGAGTGTGGCGAAGGCGGCGCGAAGCAAGGCAGATAGGCGAGCGGGCATGATCGTCAGGAAGTCCGTGGAATTGAGCGGGAAAATCTTATCCCAGCGCGCCTCGGTTCCGTCCCTCTATGAGACGCCCGTCCCGGCATATTAGGTAACAAATTTCACATCTGCCGGACCGGACTCCGCCCCCGTTTATCGGTAAAAATGTGGCACTTTTTGAAGCCGGCCGTCAGCACACTGGCCGTGCGAACCTGCGCACCGGCCGACAGGGCGCGGTTCTCGTGTCACGAACAGAAACAAACGGCGCCGCGCCGCTCGCATTGTGCAGAGCGGCAGGCGGCCAGTCTCGGAGCCTGGACACCCGCATGAACACGCCACAGCATCCCCTTCCCCGCCACGGACGGCGCTTTTTGTTTGCGGGGGTTCTGACCGCGCTGGGTGTGGCTGGCTGCGCGCCGATGCCCACGGGCGGCAGTTCCACCCTGCCTTCGCTCAGCCAGGTGTTCAAATCGGGGCTTTCGTTCTCGCCCAGCGTGAACGTGGCCAAGAACATGGAAGGCCGTTCCATCGACGACGCCATCGCCGCGCTGGGCGAACCGTCCCACATCCGGCCCGTCGGCAACACGATGGAGCTGGAATGGTCCGACTACCAGTCCGCCCCGTACTCGGAATGGGTCGTGGACAGCTCCAGTCAGCAGGTCGTGGGCATGATCCCCGGCAACCGGAACAGCGCGCCCACGCCGGTGTTCCAGACCAACACCACCGGCCACTATGCCAACCGCACCCGCATCTACGAATGCACGGTGCTGATGCGCATGCAGAACAGCCTCATCGTCGACACCTCCGTCGACGGCAATGTCTGCCCCGAGTTCATCTCCGCCCTGCGCAAATGGGCGGGCGAAGCCGAAGCCAAGAATTACGTGGTGAAGTGAGGCACGGGGCGCGGCTGCGCCCACGCGCTGTCCGCATCCCCGCGCGCCAACCGGCGTCGGGTCACCACCGCCATCCAGGCAAAACCCAGTCCTACCGCCAGCGCGGTCGCGTCGACTCCCAGCGCGGCAGGCGACGCGTGTGCCCACAGCCCGCTCGCGGGCCAGAGCAGGCCCAGCAACGACGTCGCGGGGATGGCAAGCGTCAGGGCCGCGGCCAACCTCAGCAAATGCACGCCCGCCGCCGCGCCGCCGCGCAGGAACGACCAGGCGATGCCCGCGAAGAACATCGCGTAGTACGTGCCCTTCAGCCAGGCATCCAGGTCCCCTACCCGTCCGTGCAGCGCCTTGGCCGCGATCATCATCAGCGAAATGCCGCACACGCTGCCCAGGCACACGCCCACGGTCGCCGACGCCATCAGCCGCGTATCCCGCCGCTGCGCCGGCACCGCTCCCGTGCGCCGGTCCGTGCGCTTGCGGCGCGTCTCGATCCAGAGCAGGTTGCCGCTGTAGAACAGCCATGCGCCGGCCAGGCCTAGCAAGAAGTACAGCCACTGCACCGCTGCCCCGCCGAACGACGCCATGTGCAGCGCGAAAAAGCTGCTGATCCACAGGTTGGCCGCGTCCTGTCCCCCGGGCAGGTAGTCGGTGTTCAGGACCTTGCCGCCATACGGATCGATCGCGACGAATCCGCCGCGCGCCCGCGGCGAGACCGCGGCCGGATCCTTGCCCCAGATGCGCACCACGGCCCGTGGCGAGGTGACCTGGGCGTATTGCAGCGCGATGGGCTCGAACGATGGCGACAGGCTGCGCGCGCGCGCCAGCAGCTCGGCGGGCGGGAGCATGGCGGACGGGTCGCGCGGCGCGGTGTCCGCCGCCGGTCCCCCGGACCGCTGGAACACCGACGCCAGCTTGCCTTCGTACATCAGCCGGTCCTGGATGTCGTAGATCCCGTCGTGAAACGCGAAGACGACCGAGCTGAGCGCCATGACAAGGTGAAACGGCAGCGAAATGATGCCGACCACGTTGTGCGCGTCGAGCCACATGCGCTTGAGATTCCTGCCCACGCGCAGCGCAAAGAAGTCCTTGACCAGCGAAGGCAGCAGCACGATCACGCCGGACACCAGCGCGATCGCGTACAGGGACGCCACCACGCCCATGAACCAGCGGTTCGGGTCGCTGTCCACGGGCAGGCCCACCACGCGATGCAGCACGTCGATGAAGTTGCCCAGCCCGCTGGGGTGCGCCTCCTCGATGCGCACCGCGCCGTCCGCGTCCAGGCGCGCCAGGTAGTGCCGCACGGCCGATTCGTCGTGGTCGTCGGCCTGGGGGTCGCGCACTTCCCAGCCCATGCGCGCGGGCACGTTTTCGTCGTCCTGCAGGTGAATGGTGAAGCCCTGGGCCACATCGGGCCGCGCCGCGAGCGTCCGGGCGATGAGGTCGGGCGCCGACTCCAGCGGCGCCAGCGCGGCCGCCGCGTGCGGCGAGGCCCAGCGGGCGATCGGTTCCTTGAACACGGTCAGCGCGCCCGCGTAGAAGGCGATGAAAAGCGCCATCCCGGTCAGGATGCCCGTCCAGGTGTGGACCGATTTGTAGATGCGGATGTAGTCGGCTCGCATGGTCGCGGCCCTCCTGATCAGAGCGCGCCAGCGGCGTAAAGGCCGCCATAGAGCGCCAGGCATGCGCCGCCCAGCCAGCCCCAGGCGCGCAGGCCGCTGCCAAAGAAATAGACGGTGGAAAGAATGCCCAGCCATACGGGCGGCACCAACCACATGGCCAGCTGCGATCGCGTGGCAAGCGGCACGCCGGCGGTCAGCGCCGCCAGCAGCACGCTGGCGCCCAGCGCGATGGCCAGGCCCAGCACCGCGCCCGCCAGGCTCTTGGAGATCCAGTCCCGGCGGATGGGCGCGGGCTTGGCGGACTTGGCCGGATCAGCGGGCTTCATTCGCGTCTCCCCGGCGCAATTGCCGCAGCACGGCGAGGTAGGGAACGAGGCAGAAGAACAGCATCAGCGCCGTGCAGAACACGAACACCGCCGCCAGCACCGTATGGGCCGCCAGGCACCCCCAGGCGCCCAGCGCCAGTAACGCCACGCCCGACACCCGCGCGGGCGCGACGGGCCATGGCGCGGCGCCCCATCGCTGGTTCGGCGAAGCACGATAAAGGCAGAAGCAGCCCAGCAACACGGCAGCGAGGCTGGAAAGGATCAAGACGGGCATGGTCGACATTCGAGGAACAAGGGTTTTGTACCCGCGCGCCCGGATGCAGCGGTCCGGGCGCGGCAGGCAGCGGCGTTCAGAAGCTGATCGTGGCCGATGCCATGACGCTGCGGGCCGGGCCCAAGGTCGCGATCGGCGTGGTGTCGCTGAAGATGCCGGCGTAGTAGTACTTGTTGAACACGTTGTTGACGTTCAGCCGCAGCACCACGTCGCGGCCATTGACCTGCGTGGCGTAGCGCGCGCCCAGGTCGACCTGGCCCCATCCCGGGATCTCGATGTTGTTGGCCGAGTCCGCGTATTGGCGCGACGTGGCCTGGATGCGCCCCGACAGCGTCAGGCCCGGCACCCAGGGCGTATCCCACTCCAGTCCCGTGTTGACCTGCCAGCGCGGCGCGCCCACCGCGGTGTTGCCGTCGTAGCGGCCATACGAGGTCTTGACCTGCGTGCCCTGCGTGTACGTCACGCCGCCCAGCACGCGCACGCCTTGCGCGATCTCGCCGAACGTATTCCATTCCACGCCGCGCACGCGCTTTTCGCCGCCGTCCGCGTAGGTGGGATTGGACGTCGACCCTTCGGTCACCAGCATGGGCTTTTCGATCTCGAACAGCGCCAGCGTGTTGGTGAAGGTGCCGGCATTCCACTTCACGCCCAGTTCCTTCTGCTTGGTCTTATACGGCGCGAAGACTTGTCCGAAGTTGGTCGCGGTGGTGTCGGTGACGCTGTCGCCTTTGCTGAGGCCCTCGACATAGTTGGCATAGAACGACAGGTCCGGGCCCCACGGCTTGACGACGAGGGCGACGGCCGGCGTCACCGCGTCTTTGTCGTAGCGCGCCGTGGTCTTGCCGGTCTTGTCGAAGTTGCTGGTCTTTACGCGCTGGTTGCGCAGCCCGGCGGTCAGACGCAGCTTGTCGTCCAGGAACGACATGGTGTCGACCAGCGCCAGGCTGGTCAGCGTGTTCTCGCTGCTCTTGGGCGCGCTGTCCGGCACCGCCGGCATGACCGGCGTGATGGGATGGTAAATGTTGGACTTGAACACCGAGGCAGGGCCGGTGGCTGAACCGTCCTCCAGCTTGAGGTACGAGGCCTGCAAGACGAGCTCATGCCCCACGCTGCCGGTCCTGAAGCGCGAGCGCAGGCCGCCCTCGGCGGTCATGGCGTCGGTGTAGGCGCGCTGGCCCACCATCTGGCCCGTGAAGTTGCCGTTGGCATCGATCTGCCGCGCGTGGGTGCCGTTGATGAGGCCGGACTGGTCACTGTCGCGCCAGCCGACCCCCGCGAACGCCGAGACGTGCTCGTTGAAGCGGTACTCCGCCTGGCCCATCACCGCATTGCTCTGGATGCTGCCGTAGGCGGTGCTGAACTGGTTGATGCGGGGATCGGGCGCGACCGGCACCACGGGGCCGGCAAACCAGAACATGGCGGGTGTGCCGCCGGTGAACGATTCCTGGCTGTGATAGGCGTCGATCGACGCCGTCAGCGCGCTGCCGCGGTAGTCCAGCCCGGCGGACAGGAACTCGCGCTTGCGGGACTGGCCGTCCAGCGTGGTCGCGCCGTCGCTGAACGAGCCGTTGACGCGCGCGCCCCATTCGTTGTTCGCGCCGTAACGCCGGCCGGCGTCGATGGTGGTGCCCAGTTGCCCGTCGGACAGCCAGTTCACGCCGAACGTGGCGGTGGGCGTGTCGGTCGCGCGCTTGGTCACGAGGTTCACCGTGCCGCCCACCGCGCCGCTGGGCGCCATGCCGCTAAAGAGCGCATTGGGGCCCTTCAGCACCTCGACCCGCTCGACGAATTCCACGGGCGTGCGCCCCATGGGCGCCAGGCCGTACAGCCCATTGATGGCCACGTCATTCTGGTTGACGTCGAACCCGCGAATGCGGAAGTTCTCGTACGCATGGCCGCTGGACGTGGTGAAGCGCACCGACGGGTCGTTCGCCATGACGTCGGCCAGCGTGCGGGCCTGCTGGTTCTTGATCAGCTCGGACGTGTAGCTCGTGACGTTGAACGGCGTGTCCATCACGGACTGGTTGCCCATCAGCCCCAGCCGCGCGCCCTCCGCGACCTGCCCGCCCGCATAGACGGGCGGCAGGTCTCCGCTGTCCACCGCGCCTCCGGTGACCGTCACCGGCTGCAGCGTGGTGGTCGGCTGCGCCTCCTGCGCCCATGCCGCCGGCCACGGCAGCAACATGCTCAACGCGACGCAAGGCGCGATCCGCCCTGCCCGCGACGCGAGAAGAAATGGCCTTTCCCCAGACACTTTCCTACCCCTAGTAGTTAATGCAAATGCGAATCATAGTCGCTTATGCTACTCCAATTGTCGTTAACAAGGCAGTGTTCTGGGGGCAATAAAGGGGGGATTTGCGCTTCGTCAAAGCCGATCATGCGGCCCTTTTTTTGGGCGGCGCGACGGCGTCTTCTTCGGCGTCACCAAGGCCCTGCCCGTCCTGAATCACGGCGCGTCCATCATCCTGGTCAGCGCGATCGCCGGCGCCAACATCCGGGTCGATGGCGGGATGGCGCTGACCTAACAGTCGCGCGGACGTCCTGGCGGGCCGGCCTGCCGGAACGTCCCGCAATCGGCGCTACAATCCGCGCCGGATTCCCGCCGCGCCCGCGCGCCCGCGCCGGCCGGCCCGCGCCCAAGCGCATGGCATTGCCCTCCCAAGCCAGGCGAACCATGACGCATTCCCCCCTCCCCCATTGATCGTTTGTCCGGTCTCACCGGATGCTTTTCGCTGTTCTGGAAATCGAGGATTTCATGTCTCGGCAGTTGTTGGGCCTGGTGCTCGGGCCCTTGCTTGGCTTGTTCGTTGTCTGCATCGGCAACGCGTTCATCTCTTCCCTCACGACCCTGCAATTGGATGCCGCCGGAGAGTCGGCCACCGTCATCGGCGTCATTTCGTCGTCGTATTTCATCGGCCTGACGCTGGGCGCCATCTTCAATGACCGGCTGATCCTGCGTATCGGCCATATCCGCGCCTACAGCAGTTTTGCCTCGCTCATCGCCGTCACGGTGCTGCTGCAGGGCCTGATCTTCAACCGCGAAGCCTGGTTCGTGCTGCGCCTGATCAATGGCTGGGCCAGCGTCGGCGTGTTCCTGGTGGTCGAAAGCTGGCTGCTGCTGGCGGGCGACTCCCGCATGCGCGGACGCCTGCTGGCCCTGTACATGATCGCGCTGTACGGATCCGGCATGCTTGGGCAGCTGGAGCTGGGCGCGATCACGCGGCTGGGCGACATGGCGCCCTTCATGGTGGCCGGCCTGCTGGCGTCGCTGTCGGTGCTGCCCATGGTCATCATTCCGCGCGTGTCGCCGCTGGTGGAACGCGTCGAGCCGCTGCTGCCGCAGCACCTGGCGCGCATGACACCCACGGGCGTGATGGGCTGCTTCGGGTCGGGCGTGGCGATCGCCGCGGTGTACACCCTGCTGCCGCTGTATTTGCAGCGCATCGGCCTGGACGTGGCCGAGGTGGGCAAGATGATGGGCGCCGTGATCCTGGGCGCGATGGTGCTGCAGTATCCGGTCGGCCGCTGGTCCGACCTGCGCGACCGCCAGGTGGTGCTGATCGCCCTGGCCGTGTTCTGCGCGCTGCTCAGCCTGCTCATCCTGGCGCTGCCGCCGGCCTCGCCGCTGTTGATGCCGCTGCTGTTTCTTCTGGGCGGCGGCGTGTTCGCCATCTACCCGGTGGCGGTCAGCCACGCCGCGGACCGCGCGCCCGCCGATGCGCTGGTGCGGATGATCCAGGGATTGCTGCTGATCAACTCGCTGGGGTCGGCGCTGAGTCCGCTGGCGATCTCGCCCGTGATGGCGACGTTCGGGGAAGCCGGGCTATTCTGGTGTTTCGCCTTGCTCAATCTGAGCCTGGTCACCTTCTTTGTCTGGCGCCGCAACGAGCGCCCGGCGCCCGCGCCCGTGGCCCCCTTTGCCGCCGCCGCGCAGATGTCGCCGGTGGGCGTGGAACTGCGCGTGACCGAAGACCTGTTCCAGGGCGCGCTGGACCACGAAATGACCGAGGACCTGACGAACGCGGTGCCGGGCGCCGAGGCAGCCGAACCGATCCTGTCGGCCGCCCAGGACGCGCCGCCCGCCAACTAGGCCTCAGCCGCGCCGGCTCAGCGCGCGCGCGATGCGCTGCCGCGCCACTGTCGTGCGCGGCACCTTGAACGGGAACCAGCTGCGCACGTCTTCGTCCAGGCCGATGCCGTGCATGTAGTTGTAGATGGCCTTCTTCAGCCCCCGGCCCAGCGCATCGTGGTCCACGCCCGTGGGGTCGTGGAAACCGACGTCGTTCTTGGCGAACGTGATGTCCGGCAGCGGCTTGAGCCGGATGCCGTATTCCTCGGGGTTCTGTCCCACCGGCGAGTGCACCGTACAGGCGAAGCGGTGAAAGAACCCGCTCTGGATGCAGTCGTTCTCGAACAGTTGGCGCACGTATTCCAGCGCGTCCACCGTGTCCTGCACGGTCTGCGTCGGAAAGCCATACATCAGGTAGGCATGCACCAGCACCCCCGCATCGGTGAAAGCGCGCGTCACCCGCGCCACCTGGTCGATCGACACGCCCTTCTTCATCAGGTTGAGCAGCCGGTCGGACGCCACCTCCAGGCCGCCCGACACGGCGATGCAGCCGCTGTCGGCCAGCAGTTCGCAAAGCTCGGGGCTGAAGGTCTTTTCAAAGCGGATGTTGCCCCACCACGAAATCCCGGCGTTGCGTTCGATCAGCTCGGTGGCCAGGGCTTTCAACGCCTTGGGCGGCGCGGCCTCGTCCACGAAGTGAAAGCCGGTCTGGCCGGTTTCAGCCACGATGGCTTCGATGCGGTCGGCCAGCACGGTCGCCTCCGCGCCTTCGTAGCGGCCGATGTAGTCCAGGCCCACATCGCAGAAGCTGCACTTCTTCCAGTAGCAGCCGTGCGCCACGGTCAGCTTGTTCCAGCGGCCGTCGCTCCAGAGCCGGTGCATGGGATTGAGCATGTCCAGCAGCGACAGGTAGCGGTCCAGCGGCAGGCCATCCCACGTGGGCGTACCCACTTCCGCGAACGCGACGTCGGGCTCGACCAGGTTGACGTAACGCACGGCGCCGCTGTCGGCGTCGCGCAGAAACGTGCGCACCAGGCGCTGGCGCGAGCGCTTGCCCTGCACGTGCTCCAGCAGCGCAAGCAAGGGGCGCTCGCCCGCGTCGAGCGTCACGAAATCGAAGTAATCGAATACCCGCGGGTCCTTGAGTTCACGCAGTTCGGTATTGACGAAGCCGCCGCCCAGCACGATCACGATGCCCGGGTCCTGCGCCTTGATCGCCTGCGCAATCCGGAAGGCCGCGTACACCGCGCCAGGGAACGGCACCGACAACAGGACCATCGTCGGCTTGTGGCGCGCCAGCGCGTCCATCGTCAGCGCCCGCAACGTCTCGTCCACCAGATTCAAAGGCGCGGCCAGCGCCTCGGCCAGCGGATCGAAGGTAGGCTGGCTGCCCGCCAGCGATTCGGCGTAGCGCACGAACTCGAAGCGCGGATCGATGGCGTCGCGCAGCACATCGGCCAGATCGTTCAGGTAGAGCGTGGCCAGGTGCTTGGCGCGGTCCTGCAGGCCCAGCGCGCCGAACGCCCAGCCCAACGGATCGCCGCCTTCCTCGTCCAGGTAGACGTCCAGCGAACTGAAGCGCGGGCCTTCAGGCAGATAGTTGCGGCCGGCGATGCGGTGCGCCAGCGTGGAGTCGCGGCCTTGCAGGAAGGCGATCACTGGCCCGATGGTGGCCAGATAGCGCGGCTGCATGGCAACGAAGGCCTGGATCGCCGGGGTGTGCTTTTCAAGGGGAAGCGCATCCACCTGCTGCGCGACGGCCCGCAGGCCATCGGCCGACAGCAGGCGCAGCACCAGGGCGAGCGCCAGGTCCTCCTGGAACGACGTCACGCCGCGAGAACGCAGGAAGCCGGTCAGGTAGGCAGTGGACGGATAGGGGGTATTCAGCTGCGTCATCGGCGGAATCACCGACAGCACGCGCAAAGGCAAGGTGGACATGAGGCACGGCAGGTCTGCCGTCAAAAAACGCGGGAATCGACGCAATTATAGGCAGCGCTGGCGCCGCGGCCTTGCGCCGCCCTCACAGCACACCGTCCAGCCAGTCCAGCACACGGCGGTTCAGCAGCGACCGGTTGGCCGATTCGCAGTGGTCGCCCGCGCCCTCGTCGGCGGAAAACCGCAGCAAGTGCTTGGGGCAGCGCAGGCGGTCGAAGAACTGTTCGGTGTCCGCCGCCAGGGGGTCGTTTCCGGCGACCGTCATGAGCGTCGGGCACGCAATGTCGTCGACCCGGCCATCCATCGTGAACTGCTCGATCGCGCGCAGGTAGTCGCGCAGGTTGTCCACGCCATGCACCCAGAAGCCGCGTTGCACGATCTTCCACGTCAGCGCGGGGTTGGCCATGACGAACTGCCACAGGCGCTCCAGCACGGGCGGCTCCAGCTCGCCCAGATTGGCCGCGGCGTCGGGGCTGGCGCCCAGCTTCACGGCCAGGGGCCGGAACAGCCCCGCGATGCTCCATTGGCCGGGATCGGCGATGCAGGCGGCCAGGCGATGCTCGCCCGACGCGGCGCGCGGCGCCAGATGGCCGCCCAGGCTCCAGCCGCTGAGCGCGATGCGTTTCGGATCGACGATGGGCGACTCCACGGCAAGATCGACCACGGCCCCCACCACCGTCTCCCAATCGGGACGCATGGGCACGCCCTGTTCGTACAGCATGCCGCCCTGGCCGGGGCCATCGAACACCAGGGCGTGATAGCCCCTGCGGGTAGCGGCCACGGCGCAGGCGAAGTACATATCCGTCACGGTGGCGTCATACCCATTGGTGAAGATGACGAGCGGCCGCACCTCGGTCTCGCGGCCTTCGGCCGGCAACAGGTACGCGGGCATGTGCCCGCCCGCCAGCGGGATGCGCAGGGGCTCGACCGGATGCCGCGACAGCGCCAGCCCCCGGTCGAAGGCGGCCATCTGCTTGCGAAAGGCCGCCAGCAGCCGCGCGTCCGTGGGCGCGCCGTACAAGGGGCGATACGCCGTCGAATAGAACGCGCTGGCGCGCAGATGCAGTTCGCGGGCGCTGGCCCGCAGGTTGCGGCGTTCGGCATCGAGCGCCTCGGCGGCAAGGCGGTCGCCCGCCGCCATCCAGGCCTGGAAGAACGCCGTGTCGTCTCCGTCCCCCACGGCCCGTCCCACCGCCAGGATTTCACCCAGGTCCGCCCCGCCATAAGGCAGATAGGCCACCGGCCGCGTGCCGAACTCGTCGTGCAATTCGTTCTGGAAGGCCAGTCCCATGGTGAGTCTCCGGTAGCGGACAGCGTTGGCGCGGCGCAGCGGGAGCGTCCCGGCCCTGGACCCGGACCTACGCAGCCTACCCGAGCCGCCCGCCCGTGGCGATACCGGCTATCCCTGATGCCTGATGCCTGATCCGCGCGGCGTTGGTTGAATTGCGCGGCCACCGCAATCACAATCTTCAAACCGGCGGACTATCGTTCAATACGTTTCGCCTGCCCGCTGGCACATTGCGGGGGTCCCTCACCACGGCAACCCACGGAGTCATCCATGCCCATCACCGCGACCCCCACCCCCGGCGCCAAGCTGCTGTCGCCCAATGACCACACGCTCATCATGATCGACTTCCAGTCGCAGATGGCGTTCGCCACCCACTCCATCGACGCCGTCACGCTGCGCAACAACGCCGCGCTGGTCGCCCACGCCGCCGCCGGCTTCGGCGCATCCACCATCCTGACGACCGTGGCCGAAAAGAGCTTCTCGGGCCCCATGTTCGAGGAAGTCACCGCCCCGTTCCCCGGCCAGGCCCTGCTGGACCGCACCTCCATGAACACCTGGGAAGACGCCGCCGTCATCAAGCAGGTCAATGAAATCGGCAAGAAGCGCATCGTGCTCGCCGGCCTGTGGACCAGCGTCTGCATCGTCGGCCCGGCCCTGTCGGCGCTGGACCAGGGCTTCGAAGTCTATGTGATCACCGACGCTTGCGGCGACGTGTCCGCCGAAGCCCACAACCGCGCCGTCGAGCGCATCGTGCAGGCCGGCGGCCAGCCCATCACCGCCCTGCAATACCTGCTGGAAATGCAGCGCGACTGGGCCCGCACGGACACCTACGACATGACGACCGGCATCGCCAAGAAGTTCGGCGGCGCCTATGGCCTGGGCATCATCTACGCCAAGTCCATGTTCAACGCCCACGAAGGCTGATGGGAGCACGCCGATGAAGGTCTACCTCGTTTCGCTGGGACTCGGCCTGCTGGTCGGGGTCATCTACGCACTCTTTAACGTGCGATCGCCGGCGCCCCCGGTGATCGCCCTGGTAGGCCTGCTCGGCATCCTGGCGGGGGAACAGATTCCCCCGCTGGTCAAGCGCCTGCTTGCGGACGAGCCGGCCCGCGCGTCGTTCATCCATGAGCAGGTCAAACCCCATATGTTCGGCGAACTGCCCAGCTGCCCCAAGCCGGCCGCCGACTCCGCCCGCCAACCCGCCGATGCATGTGGAGACAAGCGCAATGGCTGACATCCTGGACCCCGCGCGCGAAGGCGCCCCCGACCTCATCCTGCACCAGGGCCGTTTCACGACCCTGGACCCGGCCAATCCCGTCGCCGACGCCGTCGCCATCAAGGACGGCCGCTTCACGCGCGTGGGCGCGGCCAGCGACATCCTGCCCCTGGCCGGTCCCGGCACGCGCGTGATTGCGCTGGGCGGGCGCGGCGTGCTGCCCGGCCTGATCGACAACCACCTGCACATCATCCGCGGCGGGCTGAACTACAACATGGAGCTGCGCTGGGACGGCGTGAGAAGCCTGGCGGATGCCATGGCCATGCTGCGCCGCCAGGTCGCCATCACCCCCGCCCCGCAATGGGTGCGCGTGGTCGGCGGCTTCACCGAGCACCAGTTCGCCGAAAAGCGCCTGCCGACCATCGAAGAGCTGAACGCGGCGGCGCCCGATACGCCCGTGTTCATCCTGCACCTGTACGACCGCGCCCTGCTCAACGCCGCGGCCCTGCGCGCCGTGGGGTACGACAAGAACACCCCGGCGCCGCCCGGCGGCGAGATCGTGCGCGATGGCGCGGGCAATCCGACCGGCCTGCTGCTCGCCAAGCCCAACGCGTCCATCCTGTACGCCACGCTGGCCAAGGGCCCAAGGCTGCCGGTCGAATACCAGCTCAATTCCACGCGCCACTTCATGCGCGAACTGAATCGCCTGGGCGTGACCGGGGCCATCGACGCCGGCGGCGGCTTCCAGAACTACCCCGAGGATTACCAGGTCATCCAGCAATTGGCCGACGCCAATCAGCTTACGATCCGGCTGGCCTACAACCTCTTCACGCAAAAGCCCAAGCAGGAAAAGGAAGACTTCCTGAACTGGACGGCCACCTCGCAGTACAAGCAGGGCACGGACTACTTCCGCCACAACGGCGCGGGCGAAATGCTCGTGTTCTCGGCCGCCGACTTCGAAGACTTCCGCCAGCCGCGCCCCGAGATGGGCCCCGAGATGGAAGGCGAACTGGAAGAAGTGGTGCGCATCCTGGCGCAGAACCGCTGGCCGTGGCGCATGCACGCCACCTATGACGAGACCATCTCGCGTTCGCTGGACGTCTTCGAACGCGTGAACAAGGACGTGCCGCTGGCCGGCCTGAACTGGTTCTTCGACCATGCCGAGACGATCTCGGAACGCTCCATCGACCGCATCGCCGCGCTGGGCGGCGGCGTGGCCGTGCAGCACCGGATGGCCTACCAGGGCGAGTACTTCGTCGAACGCTATGGCGCGGGCGCCGCCGAGGCCACCCCGCCCGTCAAGCGCATGCTGGAAAAAGGCGTCAACGTGTCGGCGGGCACCGACGCGACCCGCGTCGCGTCCTACAACCCGTGGGTGTCGCTGTCCTGGCTGATCACCGGCAAGACGGTAGGCGGCCTGCGCATCACCCCGCAGCGCAACTGCCTGGACCGCGACGCGGCGCTGCGCATGTGGACCGAGAACGTCACCTGGTTCTCCAACGAACAGGGCAAGAAGGGCCGCATCGCCGCGGGCCAGCTTGCCGATCTGGTCGTGCCCGACCGCGACTTCTTCGCGTGCCCGGAATCCGAGATCGCCGACACCACCAGCCTGCTCACCGTCGTCGGCGGCAAAGTGGTCTGGGGCGCGGGTGAATTTGCCGGGCACGACGAGGCCGCGCCGCCGCCCGCCATGCCCGACTGGTCGCCCACGCGCCTCTTCGGCGGGTACGGGGCCTGGGGCGATGCGGATGGCGAGGGCAAGCCCCTGCAGGCCACGCTGCGCGAAGCCGCCGCGGCCTGCGCATGCGCCAACGACTGCAACGTCCACGGCCACCAGCACGCCGGCGCGTGGGCCAGCAAGCTGCCCGTGTCCGACCTCAAGGGGTTCTGGGGCGCGCTGGGCTGCGCGTGCTGGGCGGTATGACGGCGCGCCGGCTGTTGACCGCGCCGGCGGTGCGCTGGTTCGCCCTGCTGGCGCTGTGCGGCGCCTACATCCAGGGCGGGCTGGTCAAGCTGCTGGACTTCGACGGCGCCCAGGCCGAGATGGCGCATTTCGGCCTGCAGCCCGCCGCGCTGGCGGCGGTGGCCGTCATTCTTCTTGAACTGGGCGCCAGCGCGCTGGTGCTGTCCGGCCGCCTGCGGTGGCTGGGCGCGCTGGCATTGGCGGCCTTCACCGCCGCCGCGGCGCTGATGGCCAACCGCTACTGGGAGTCGCCGCCCGACGCGCGCTTCATGACGATGAACGCCTTCTACGAGCATTTCGGGCTGGCCGGGGCATGGGTCCTGGTCGCCTGGCACGATTTAACGGAGCGCCCGCATGGCCGGAGCTGACCGCAGTACCCCGCCGCCCGCTACTGGCGGCATGGCGCCCCTAAAACACACGCTTTTCGCGGTGCTGTGGGGCGCCACCATCCTGGGCAACATCGGCAGCTTCATGCGCGACGTGGCCAGCGCCTGGCTCGTCACCGACCTGTCGAGCAACCCGGCCGCCGTCGCCATGATGCAGACGGCCGCCACCCTCCCCGTCTTTCTGCTGGCCATCCCGGCGGGTGTGCTGTCCGACATCCTGGACCGGCGGCGTTTCCTCATCGTCATCCAGGTGCTGCTCGCCTGCGTCAGCTTCACGCTGTTGATGCTGGCCAAGACCAACACGATGACCGTCGAATACTTGATCGCGCTGACCTTCATCGGCGGCGTGGGCTCGGCGCTCATGGGGCCGACCTGGCAGTCCATCGTGCCCGAACTCGTGCCCAAGGCCGAACTGAAGGCGGCGGTGGGCCTGAACTCGCTGGGCATCAACATCGCCCGGGCGCTGGGACCCGCCGTGGGCGGCATGCTGCTCGCTGCCTTCGGCGCCGCGGCCGCCTATGGCGCCGACGTGCTGAGCTACGTGTTCGTGATTGCCGCGCTGCTGTGGTGGAAGCGGCCCAAAAAGGTGGACGACGGCCTGTCCGAACAGTTCTTCGGCGCCTTCCGGGCCGGCGTACGCTATGCCCGCGCCAGCCGCGACCTGCACGTCGTGCTGCTGCGCGCGGCGGTGTTCTTCATCTTCGCCAGTTCCGTCTGGGCGCTGCTGCCCCTGGTGGCGCGCAAGATGCTGGGCGGCACCGCGGGCTTTTACGGCCTGCTGCTGGGCGCGGTGGGCGTGGGCGCCATCCTGGGCGCGCTGGTCCTGCCCAAGCTGCGCCAGAAGCTCGATGCCGACGGCCTGGTGCTGGCGGCCGCGACCGCCGCCGCCGTCGTGATGGCCGCCCTGTCGTTCGCGCCGCCCCAGTGGGCCGCCGTGCTGCTGCTGTTGCTGCTGGGCATGGGCTGGATCGTCGCCCTGACCACGTTCAACGGCGTGGCGCAGGCCATTCTGCCCAACTGGGTGCGCGGGCGCGGGCTGGCGATTTACCTGATGGTGTTTAACGGCGCGATGGCCGCCGGCAGCCTGGGCTGGGGCCTGCTGGCCGAGCAGATCGGGGTGCCCGCGACGCTGCTGGCCGGAGCCGTCGGGCTGCTCGTTGCCGGCTTCGTGCTGCATCGCATGCGCCTGCCGCGCGGCGAAGCCAACCTGGACCCGTCCAACCACTGGCCGGAACCGCTGCTGGATGCGCCGGTGGAACACGATCGCGGCCCCGTCATGGTGCAGATCGAATATCGCATCCGCGTGGCGGACCGCCCCGCCTTCCTGCAGGCGCTCAAGGCCGTGGCCGAGGAACGTCGCCGCGATGGCGCCTACGCCTGGGGCATCGCCGAACACACGGGCGACCCGGAACGGGTGCAGGAATGGTTCCTGGTGGAATCCTGGGCCGAGCACCTGCGCCAGCACCACCGGGTGTCGCAGGCGGACGCCGACCTGCAGGGCGAAGCGCAGCGTTTTCACGTCGGGCCGGACAAGCCTGTGGTGCATCATTTCCTGGCGCTGGACATGCGCCAGGCCGGGCCACGATAAGCCGGGCCGCGGCGCTCAGTGCGCGGAGGCGTCCAGGAAGCGGTGCACCACGCGCACCGCGTCCGCGCCTTCGGCGATGCTCGCCAGCACATGCTTGACCGAACCGGCGCGCGCCGCGCCCACGGCAAAGACGCCGGGCTGCGAGCTCTCGTAGGGCCGGGCCTGCATCGACCCCGCCGCGGCGCGGCCCGTGTGGATGTAGCCCTGGTCGTCGGTGTCCAGCCAGCCGTCCAGCCACGCGGTATTGGCGTCGACGGCCGGCTCCCCCGCGAGCGATTCCTGCATGCCCGTCGCCACGATGAGGCTGCGCGCCTCGATCATGCGGCCGTCATCCAGCCACACGCGGTACGGATAACAGCCGCCGTCGAAGCGGCTGACCGTGCGCCGCGGCAGCACGTGCGCGCCAAAGCGCTTGCTCTGGTCTTCGGCGCGGCGCAACAACGATCCCTCGCACAAGCCCGTGATGGTGCCCGGGAATCCCTTCAGCACGCCCAGCCCAGACCCGTCGCCGCAGGACAGCGAGCCGCCCACCAGCATGGTCTGCAGTCCCTCGGACGCGGCGTAGGCCGCGGCGGCCAGCCCAGCGGGGCCTCCGCCGATCACGGCCAGATCCATTACGGGGTCGTCCTGGCCGACCCGGGCGGCCGACCGGAGAATGGCGCCGCCGTACGGCCGCTGCCGCAGGTAGCCGATGCGACGCAGGATGAACGCGCGCAGGATGATTTCGGCCAGGGGCCGCTCCGCAAGAATCATCGCCTGCAGCGCCGCGCGGCTCAGGCGCAGCAGCCGGCTCGGCGTATCGGCCCGCACCGTGACGGCGTTGGGCCGGTCGGTGAACAGATCGAGGCTGCCCGTAAACTCACCGTCACGATGCACGAGCAAACTGTGCAGGGCGCCGTCGGCTTCGCATTCCAGCACCTCGACATAGCCCTGGAGCAGGATGTAGAAGGCCCCCTCGCGGTCGCCGCTGTTGAGCAGCACGCTGCCGGGCTCGGCCAACATCTCCTCGCCATAGGGCGCGGCGCGGTCGATCATGGCGCGGGCCAGCATCGGGAAGGCCTGCGCGTGCAGCGCGGCCAGATCCGGCGGCGGGTTGGCCGGCGGGGCGCCGGTGGCAAGACGAATCATGGGGGAAACTCCCGGGTCATCCGAGGAAAGCGGCAGGATATATGAACAAAGTAGCGAGCGGAGGCCGGGCCGTCTTGCCCACTTGCGTCCTGCTTTGTATGAAAGAGTAATGCGCGCACCGTGATCCGCCCGGCATCCTGTAGCCTCGAAGCCGGGCCGCAGCGCGCTTTCGTGCAAACCAGCGCACTTGCGTCCAATCCTTCCGGTGCGCGCCTGCCTAGCATGACGCCATCTTGCGCGATGCCGTTTGCGCAATCGCAAGCCCTGGAGATTCATCCCTGACCGTGACTGCCCTGCTCGAAGCGCCTACCCGCCTGCGCGACGCCTATCCCGGCGCGTCGGTCCAGGCCATCCGGACCAGCCCCGGGTGCAAGGCCGCGCTCGAAATCGCCCGCGTGGCCTACCCACGCCCCGGTTTCGGCACGGCGTGCGCCGAGGCGGACGGCGACGACTTCCTGCTCAGCGTATCGCTCACGCGCGCCCAGCGTGTGCTGTATTGCGCGGACCAGCCCCGCGCCATGCCGCTCGCGGCCGAGGAAATCACCATCCGGCGCACGGCCGACGGTTATCGCGCCGAACTGCACGACCCCTTCGATTTCCTGTACTTCCGCGTATCGCGCGCGTCGCTGGACCGCGTGGCCGAAGACCTGGGCGCGGGCCGCGTCGGCGCCCTCGTGTGCCCGCCCGGACGGTCCGATCCCGTCCTGGCCCGCCTGGGCAACGCGCTGCTGCCCGCGCTGGCCCACCCGGCGCAGGCCGATCCGCTGTTTGTGGATCATCTGGCGCTGGCGGCGCAGGCTCACATGATCCAGGCCTATGGCGCGCCGGGGGACGAACCGCCCGCCAGCCATCTCGCGGCGCGCGGCGGCCTCGCGGGCTGGCAAGAGGCATTGGCCAAGGAAATGCTCGCCGCCGACCTGTTGGGCGACGTTTCCATTTCGGAGGTCGCGCAAGGCTGCGGCCTGTCGCGCAGCTACTTCATCAAGGCCTTTCGCCAGACGGTCGGCACGACGCCGCATCGCTGGCTGCTCGAGTGCCGCATTGAGCGCGCAAAGGCGCTGCTGCTGGCGTCTGCATGCCCGGTCTCGGACATCGCGCGGGACTGTGGATTTTCCGACCAGGCCCATATGACGCGCGTCTTTGCCAGCGTGGTGGGCGCGCCGCCCGCGGCGTGGCGGCGCCGGAACCAACGCTGATCGCGCGGCGCATGCCCGGCGGCGGATCGCCCGCAGTCAGGCGCCGTTTTCCCTGCGCCAGGCGCCGGGAGACGTCCCGACCACGCTCGTGAACACCCGCGTCATATGCGCCTGGTCGGCAAAGCCGCACAGCAGCGCAATCTCGGTGATGGACCGGCCCGGCGACCGCAGCAATGCCTGCGCCTTCTGCACGCGCTGTTCCAGCAGCCACCGATGCGGCGTCGTGCCCACCGTCTGGCGAAAGGCCTTGATGAAGTAGCTGCGCGACAGATTGCAGGCGTCGGCGATATCGGCGATGGACGCCTCCTCGCGCACCGAGGCCAGCAGCATGTCCTTGGCCCGCGCCTCCAGCTTGCGCGACAGCACGCGCGCCCCGCCCGAGTCGGCCCAGCCGGTCGTCGCGCCGGCGCCGTATTGCGCCAGCAGGTGCGTGCCCATGGCCAGGCTCAGGTGATCCACGAACAGGCTGCTCGCCTGCGCGGGATTCGCCACCACGCTCGCCAGCACCTGCGACAGCTGCCCCAGCACCGGATCCGGCTCGCCATTGCGCGGCAGCAGGCTGCTGACCCGCGCACCGCCCTTCTCGTCATTGACCCGCTCGATGAAGTCGCGCGACAGTTCGATCAGCATGAAATCGAACCCGCCTTGCAGGTCGGCGCGGTAATCGTCGTTGAAGTCGCGGATGTAGATCGAGCCCACGTCAAAATCGTGGGTCGACGCATGATGGCCATGCATGATGCGGCGCCGATGCCCGCCCCGCAGCGCCACGCCCACCAGAAAGCCGCGATCAGACGCCGGCGTCTCCACGCTGCCGAAATGCGCGTTATCCGTGCTCTTGCGATAGAAGGTCAGCCCGCCTCCGTGGAACTCCTGGTTCAGGACCAGCTTGCTGGCTGAGCAGCCCAGCGTGTCGGTGGACGGCAAAGGTTGCGGGTCGGAGGACAGTAGCGGGCTGGCGGGCATGGGCAATGTTCAAGTCTGGGCAAAGGCCCTGTCGGGGTCGAAGATAGCAGGCGATGCTGTGTCGCAACAAGCAACAATTCGAAAAAATAGACGCTGCCCTCATCGACCCACTGCTGCCCACGCACGCGACCGCCGTATGCCTCAGCCCGGCGACACGCTGGCGGCAAACGCCGCCAGGTCCTGGTTGAACCGTTCCGCCTCCTCCAGGAACGGCGCATGCCCGGATGCCGCATACACCGTGCTGCGGATGCGCGGATTCAATTGCCGGGCTCTGTCCAGCGAAGGCGCCGCCTGCACCAGCGCATCCCGCGCGCCATAGATCAGCAGCATCGGTTTGCGCGCCGCGCCCAGCCCCTTGGCTGCGTCCACCGTCATGGACTGCACTGCGGCCTGCATGTCAAACGAAGCCAGGGCGGCGTTGGCCAGCAGCCGCTGGAACGTGGCGGCATCCGGCTGCCGCGCAAAGCACAGACCGATGAACTCACGCTCCGCATCCAGGTGGGTCTTCAGGTCTGGCGACACCATGTCGCGGTAGATCCGCGGACGCGGCACGATCTGCGCCGGGTCCAGTTCGATCACCCCGCCCACGTACACCGCCCCCGCAATCTCGGCATCGCCGTAGGCGGCCAGATAGTTCGTCGTCACGGCCGCACCCAGCGACCAGCCCACCACGACGGGGCGACGCGCGCCCGAGGCTGCGATCACGGCGGCGAGATCGTTGGCCCAGCGCCGGCCATCGGCATAGGCTGCCGCGTCCGCCGGCTTGCCGGACAGGCCATGGCCGCGCAGGTCGTAGGTGATCAGCCGGTATCGCTGCAACGCGGGGCTGGCAAGCTGCGCCGCCCAACTGAGATGACTGCCCAAGAGGCCATGGACGAAGACAATCGGCGGGCCGTCGGGATTACCCGCCTCCTGCACGGCGAGCCGCAGGCCGTCGGGCGCGGTGACGGTGTACTGCCTGGTGTGGGCAATCCCGGCCAGCGTGGGCGCCTGGGCCGGGGTGATGGTGGCTGCCATGACGGAGGACGTCATGACTGTGGACGTCATGACACCGGCAATCATCAACAAGGCTGCCGCGGCCCGGCGGCTCAGGAGGGTCAGTCGGGGCAGTCGGGGCCGTTGGCGCGGTCGGCTCAGAAATGAAATGCGTGGCATGCGGGTGCATCCTGAAGGTTGAAGAATCGCCAGTTTCAACCCTCACACCGATGTCAAGGTCAAGCGCCGATCTGCTAAGCTTTTCCGCATGAAAACGTCCGCCCCTGCCCGCCCCATGTCGATCGGCGAACTGGCCCGCGAAACCGGCGCAAGCCTGCGCTCGCTGCGCCACTACGACGACCAGGGCCTGCTCGCGTCCGCCCGGGCCGGCAACGGCTATCGCACCTTTCCGGCGGCGGCGGTCGTGCAGGTCCGGCAGATTCAGCGCCTCATTGCGTCCGGCTTCACCCTGGCGGAAATCCGCGGGTTTCCCGATTGCATGCGCCTCATCGAAGGCGCGGCGGCCTGTCCCGAGACCTCCGAGGTCCAGCGCCAGCGGCTGGCATCGGTCGAGCGCCAGATCGCCGACCTGGAACGCCGCCGCGCGCGCTTGCGCAAGATGCTGGGCGAGACCCACGCCGCGCCGCCCGAATGACGCGCGGGGCAGTCCCGCACCCTGCAAGCATGCGCCTTCATAACGGGATTCCATGACCACCGCGACGCCCCGCCCCCACGACAAGACTGCTCCGCACTGGCTGCGCTGGCTGCCCGGACTTGCCCTGCTCAAGTCCTATCAGGCCGCGTGGCTGCCCAAGGACATCGCGGCCGGCCTGGTCCTGACCACCATGCTCGTGCCGGTCGGCATCGCCTACGCCGAAGCGTCCGGCGTGCCTGGCGTCTACGGGCTGTATGCCACCATCATCCCGCTGCTGGCCTATGCGCTCTTTGGCCCCAGCCGTATCCTGGTGCTGGGGCCGGACTCCGCGCTGGCCGCGCCGATCCTGGCGGTCGTGCTCAGCGTCTCGGGCGGCGACCCCATGCGCGCCATCGCCGCGGCCAGCATGATGGCCGTCGTCGCGGGCCTGTTCTGCATCGTGCTGGGCCTGATGCGGCTGGGCTTCATCACCGAGCTGTTGTCCAAGCCCATCCGCTATGGCTACATGAACGGCATCGCGCTGACCGTGCTGGTTAGCCAGTTGCCCAAGCTGTACGACATTTCCATCGACGACGCCGGACCGCTACGGGAAATGCAGCAACTCGCGCTGGCCATCATGGACGGACAGACACACTGGCCAAGCCTCGCGGTCGGCGCGTCCAGCCTCGCGGTGATCCTGCTGCTCAAGCGGTTCGATCGCATCCCGGGCATCCTGATTGCCGTGATTCTGGCCACGCTCGCGGTCAAGCTGTTCGGCCTGGACCAGCAAGGCGTCAAGGTGCTGGGCGAGATTCCGCAGGGCCTGCCCAGCCTCGCCTGGCCGTGGCTCAGCAATGCCGACTACGTCAAGATCGTGCTGGGCGGCTGCGCCGTGGCGCTGATCGCCTTTGCCGACACGAGCGTCCTGTCGCGCACCTACGCCGCCCGCACGAACACGCGCGTGGACCCCAACCAGGAAATGGTGGGACTGGGCGTGGCCAACCTCGCGGCGGGGTTCTTCCAGGGCTTTCCCATCAGCAGCAGCGCGTCGCGCACGCCGGTCGCCGAAGCGGCCGGCTCGCGCACCCAGCTGACCGGCGTGGTCGGCGCGCTGGCCGTGGCGGCGCTGCTCATCGCCGCGCCCAACCTGCTGCGCCACCTGCCCAACAGCGCCCTGGCCGCCGTCGTCATCGCCGCGGCCATCGGACTTTTCGAATTCAAGGACCTGCGGCGCATCTACCGCATCCAGCAATGGGAATTCTGGCTGTCGATGCTGTGCTTTGCCGCCGTCGCCGTGTTCGGCGCGATCCCCGGCATCTGCCTGGCCGTCGTCCTTGCCATCATCGAATTCCTGTGGGATGGCTGGCGCCCGCACTTCGCGGTGCTGGGACGCGTGCCCAACCTGCGCGGCTACCACGACCTGAAGCGCTACCCGCATGCGGCGCTGATCGACGGGCTGGTGCTTTTTCGCTGGGACGCCCCGCTCTTCTTCGCCAACGCCGAACTGTTCCAGCAAAGGCTGCTGGAAGCCGTCGACGCATCGCCCACGCCGGTGCGCCGCGTCGTCGTGGCCGCCGAACCGGTCACCAGCGTCGACGTCACCTCGGCCGACATGCTGCGCGAACTGTGCGCGCATCTGGCGCGCGAAGGCATCGCGCTGCATTTCGCGGAAATGAAGGATCCGGTGCGGGACAAGCTCAAGCGATTCGAGCTGTCGGGGCTGTTCAGCGATGATCGGTTCCATCCGACGGTGGGTAGCGCGGTGGATGATTATCTGGGTCGTGAAGACGCCAATGGCCTGGAATCGGCGGCCCAGCCGAGCTCCTCGCCGCCAACGCCAACGCATTCATCGCACTGACCAGCTGGCCGCGCGCACCGGTGCCTGCGCAACCGCGCGCGGATGCCGCCGCTTCAAGGCCGGCTTGCGGACCTCAAGGCGTCACCTGATAGCCTCGCTGCTGCATGCAACTGGCATAGGCGGACGACACGGCGGCGTCCTGTTGCGGCGCGTTCGCGCGGTCCTCACGCCGCTCCTGCCGCTGGCGAGACCCGCCCACCACCATGCCCGCGGCCGCGGCATCCTTCGCCTGGTTCTGCCGATAGGCTTGCTTGGTGTCGTCGTCCATGCGGTCATACACCTCTTCATGCTGCCGCCCGCGCGCGCCCGCGACAGCGGCGCCCGCCGCTGCGCCAGCCGCCGCGCCTCGGGCCCGGCCGCCCGCATTCGGCGTATCGGCACTGGCGCTGCCGGCCTGGGCCTGGGCCTGGGCCTGGGCCTGGCAAGCCGCGATGTCTTGCTGGGTGGTCTCGGGGGATTGTCCTTTGAGCGGGGTGACCTGCTGCGCGATGGCGGACAGGCAGAAGGCGGACAGACAAACGGCGGCGGCAGGGACAACGAACCTGTTCATGATGCGCTCCTTGGATACTCAAGGCCCTGGGTCTTCCAGATTAGCGCCGTGACAGACGCAGGCACAAGGCCGGTCTCTTGTGTCACTTGGAACGTGGCGCTCCCCATATCCCCGCGCGCAACGCCGGACGACGCAAGCGCAGGCCGCCAGCCTGGGCCGCACACCCGGAATATCCAAAACCCTTATATCTGAACAGGCTAAAAACCTATAGCCCCTTAGAACACGTTGACATATAGAAAGGCATTGCCGATGATGAAGCAGGCCGCATCCCCCGGGCCGATATAAGCAAAATACCGCGCCTGGCCCGCAGGACGCGGCAACCAGAGAGGCATGCCATGGAGACAACCCCCCTCAACCCGTCGCGGCGCCGCCTGCTGGCCGGCAGCGCCGGCGCCCTGGCCGCCGCTGGCCTGGGCGCCGCCGGTATCGCGCGCGCTGCCGACCCCGCCCCCAAACCCGCCGCCTCGGCGGCCAAACCGCTGCCGCCCTACGCGGCATGGAAAGACGCAGACAGCGTCATCGTGCACAGCGCCAACACGATCGAGACCCGGCGCAGCGCGTTTGGCGACGGCATCATCACGCCCGCGCGCCAGCTCTACGTGCGCAACAATCTGCCACCGCCCGACCCGTCCATCCTGGATGACCGGGATGGCTGGAAGGTGGAGATCCAGGGCGTCAAGCAACAGCGCACGCTCACGGTGGCCGACCTGAAAACCCTGGGCGTGGAAACGCTGGCCATGGTGCTGCAATGCTCCGGCAACGGGCGTGGCTTCTTTCCGCACAAACCCAGCGGCACACCCTGGCAGGTCGGCGCGGCCGGCTGCGTCATGTGGACGGGCGTTCCCGTGCGCGCCGTGGTCGACTATCTCGGCGGCCTGGACGGCACGCCCGCCTTCATGACCGGCACGGGCGGCGAAGTCCTGCCCGAGGGCCTGGATCCCAAGTCCCTGCTCGTGGAGCGCTCGGTGCCGCGCGAGGCCATGCAGGACGCCATGCTGGCATGGGAAATGAACAACGAGCCCCTCTCGCTGGCGCACGGCGGCCCCTTGCGGCTGATCGTGCCGGGCTACACCGGGGTCAACAATGTGAAGTACATCAAGCGGCTGGCCTTCAGCAACGAACAAAGCCCCGCCAAGATCCAGCAGACCGGCTATCGCCTGACACCGATGGGCGCCAAAGCCAGCCCGGACCAACCGTCGGTCTGGGCGATGGAGCCCAAGTCCTGGATCAACGCCCCCGGCGCGGACGGTCAGGCGGTGAAGGCCGGACGCGCCGTGGTTCGCGGCGTGGCCTTTGGGGGGATGCATGCGGTCAAACGCGTGGACGTGTCCATCGACGGGGGCAAGACCTGGAAACAGGCGACGCTGATCGGCCCCGACCTCGGCAAATACGCGTGGCGCCAATTCGCGCTGCCGGTGGAGCTGTCCGCGGGACCGCACATGCTGGTCAGCCGCGTGGAAGACACACAGGGCAATGTGCAGGTGGAAAACCGGTTCGAGAACGCGCCTGGCTACATCAACAGCAGCTGGCGCGACCACGGCCTGGCCATCAACGTGTCCTGACCATGGCGGCATCGATGCATCACAGTGAAAAGTACAGGGCTGCCGCGGCCCGCCGACTGATTGCGTGGCGGGTCCGTGCGGTCTTGTTGGCGGGCCTCTGGTTGTTCGCGAGCGCTTCGGCCTGGGCTGCGGAACCGCCCAATGCCGAAGCGGGCCGCGCCTTGTTCCTGAAAGCGACGACCCCAGCCTGTGCCGTCTGCCACACCTTGGCCGACGCCGGTGCTGCGGGTACAATCGGCCCCAACCTCGATGAACTGAAGCCGGATGCCAACCGCGTTGAGCAGGCGGTGCGCAACGGGATCGGGGTCATGCCGGCCTTCGACGCATTGAGCGATGCGGACGTGCAGGCCTTGGCGCAATATGTGTCGGGCGTCACCGGCGCGGCGCCGTAGTCAGGACACTCCCCACACAGAGGCGCCATGCTCGAACTCCCCCACACCTCCACCATTGAAGGCAATGCCATCCGCTGGGGCAGACTCGGCAACGGACCCGCGCTGGTCGCCATCCACGGCACGCCGTTCTCGTCGCAGGTGTGGCGCAGAATCGTTCCCCTGCTGTCCGATCGCAGGACGGTCTACTACTTCGATCTGGCGGGCTACGGCGTGTCTGAGATGCGCGACGGCCAGGACGTGTCGCTGGGCGTGCAAAACCGGATACTCGCGGCGCTGTTCAGGGAGTGGGAGCTGGACCGTCCCGACGTCCTCGCGCACGATTTCGGCGGCGCGACGGCGCTGCGCGCGTATTACCTGGACGGTCTGCGCTACCGGTCGCTGACGATCTTTGACGCCGTGGCGCTGGCGCCCTGGGGATCGCCCTTCGTGCAGCATGTCCGCCAGCACGAAGCCGCGTTTTCGGGCATGCCCGATTACATGCACCGCGCACTGTTGAAAGCGTATTTGCAGACCGCCGCGCACAATCCCTTGTCCGAAGAAGCGCTGGACGTGTACGGCAATCCGTGGCTCGGACCTGTCGGCCAACCGGCGTTCTATCGCCAGATCGCGCAAATGGACCAGAAGTACACGGACGAGGTGCAGGAGCGGTATGGGCGCATGGATTGTCCCGTGCAGGTGCTGTGGGGAGAACAGGACCAGTGGATTCCCCGCGAGCGCGGGCTTGCGCTGACGTCGCTGATCTCCGACCTGCCGCTCATTACCGTGGCCGAAGCCGGACACCTTGTGCAAGAGGATCGCCCGGAAGCCATCGTAGCCGCGGTGCTCAAGCACATCGAACTTGACGGCGCATCGCGGCGTTAGCTGCGCACCCGCGCCGGATTCCCCACCACCTTCGCGCCCGCCGGCACATCCCGCGTCACCACGCTGCCGGCCCCGATGATGGCGTCATCGCCCACCGTCACGCCTGGCAGGATGATCGCGCCGCCGCCGATCCACACCTGCCTGCCGATATGCACCGGACGGCCGAACTCCAGCATTGCGCGGCGTTGTTCGGGATCGTGCGGGTGGTCGGCGGTGTAGATCTGCACGGCCGGGCCGATCTGCGTGCCCTCGCCAATCGTGACCTGCACGACATCGAGGATGACGCAATTGAAGTTGATGAAGACGTTCGCGCCCAGCGAGATGTTGTAGCCGTAGTCGCAATGGAACGGCGGACGGATCAGCGCGCCGTCGCCCACCTTGGCGAACCGCTCCCGCAGCGCCGCGTGCCATTGTTCGGGCGGCTCGCCCAACAGGGCGTTGTAGCGCCTCATCCAGGCGCTTGCGGCAAGCTGGTCCGCCTGGATTTCGGGGTCGGCGGCGGTGTAGAGCTCTCCTGCGAGCATCCTCTGCTTCTGGGTTCGTGTCATGGCGATCTCCTGTCCGGTTCACGCAGCATACCCACGATGAGTTGAAATACGCAGACTCGCACAGCGGGAAAATCCGCGACGCGCCAAGGGGCGACAGGTCAATGATGCCTGCCGCCTCGCAGTGCGGACGGGGTTCTGGTTTGATCTCTCGAAACAGGCGGGCCAGCACTATCCTTTCCCAGGAGATAACCCGCAACCGCGCCGAACAGACCGACGATCGGCGTGAGCTGCTCGGTGCTGTATCCCACGATCACGAGCACCGAAGAAATCCCGAGAATGCTGATCACGCCGATGGTCCGGAGCACGTGGTAGGCGGTCGCTCTTGACCGCCAGAGAAGCACCGCGGCGATGGCGATGGCAAGCAAGGTGAAACCCAACAGGCACAGCGCCAGGAACCTGACCAGTTCCGGCGACCAGCCATGCAAAAGAAATTCTTTGGAACTGGCGGCAGCGGCCTTCGCGTCATCGAAGGCGCGTTGCGCCGTCGCCAATGCCGCCATGGGATCGGAGGCGCCCGACGTCACCGGCTTCGTCATTTCTGCGCTCCTTCCCGAGCCTCGAATTCCTTGAGCCTGGCCTCCAGCTTGTCAATTCGTTCGGCAAGGTAGGAGATGGCGGCGGTTTGCTTCGCGATCAGATCTTCAACCGTCTGTCCGGCAACCGGGCGTTGCGTGCCGGGACTCGGCCCCGGAGAAAACCAATAAGAATCATCCGTCACGATCGGCACGCCGCCAGGCCGCTGGGCCGCCCAGACTTCCGAGTCTTTGGGTGCATCAAATACCCAGTTCTGATAGCCGGTCGTTCCGGCCTTCTCCGCAGGAATGACCAGAATCCAACCGGACGGCAGCTTCACGCTCTCGACGGACTTTGCGTCAGGCTGCGCGGTGACCGGGGCTTGCGCCATGGCGGCATTGCCGACCAAGAGGGCAAATATGGCACAAGGCATCTTCATCGTTGATCTCCAAGTCCGCGGTAATCCGTAGAGGACGATTCAACATGCCAGACGACCAGCCCCCCCAACCATACCCATTATTGGGTACGCCGATTCACCCACGCCCGATTGCCGCCCCGGCGCCCGCGTCAGGCGCCACCCCCACATACCTCCCCCGCGGCCGGATGACCTGCGCCACGCTCAGTTGCTCCAGGCAATGCGCCAGCAGGCCGACGCTGCGCGCCGTGGCGAACAGGCCAAACGCCGCGTCGTCAGGCAGCTTGCAATGCGCCGCCAGCGCCGCCAGCGCGACGTCGATGTTCGGGTGCAGGCCGGTCAACTGCGTGGCTTTGTCGATGAAACGCGAAATGACGTCGGCGGGCTCGAAAAGGGCCAGCAGCGCAGCGGCGCGCGGATCGCCGTCGGGATAGAGGTGGTGTCCGAAGCCGGCCAGCGGCAGGCCGGTGGACAGGTAGTGCGCCATCACCTCGTCCTCGCCCAGGCGTTCCACGTCGTTGAACAAGGCTTTCACGCGGCCGGAGGCGTCGCCGTGCAAGGGGCCGGACAAGGTGGTCAGGCCCGACAGCAGGCAGGCCGGCAGCGACGCGCCCGTCGACGCGGCGATGCGGGCGGCGAACGCGGAGCTGGTCAGCTCGTGGTCGGCCAGCAGGACCATTGCGGTGCGCAGCAGTTCGGCGGCCTGCGGCGACAGCTTCCACGCCTGCGCAAACCGCAGGTGCAACGGGCGCTTGCCGTGCTGCGCGCCAAAGGCGTTGGCCAGTTGCCCGACGAGGCTCTGGCATTCGCCGTGCAGCACGCGCGTCATGCGGCCATGGGTGGAGTGCCCGGTGGCCGCCAGCGCGCCCAGTGAGGAAAAGGCCGCGACGCGGCCGGGCGCGCCCACGCGCGCCGCGCACGAGAAGTCTGCCGGCTGCCCGGCGTTCCATAGAAGCTGCGCGGTCTCTTCCAGGCTGGCCGAGCCCGCCAGCGTTACGGCGTCCTGGCCGCGGTAATAGAGCCGCTGGCGGTGAAAGGTGGAGATCGACGTGGGAATGCTGGGTTCCGCGCCAAAGAGCGTGTTGGTGGCCAGGGTTTCGTGCTTGCGCCCGGCCTGCTTGCGCTTGGCCAGTCCCGCCACGTCTTCCGCGCGATAGAGGCTGCGGCGCGTGTCGGCCGGATCGGGCATGACCTCGAGCTTGCCGCGGCTGACGTATGCATAGATGGTTTGCGGCCGCACGCCGAGCTGACGGCACGCTTCGGCCATCGAAATCCACGATCCCATGATGTTCCGTATGTTCCGTATGTTCTGTAGCAAAGTTTATATGTTGATTTTATAGATCAATATTGCGCAGTAAATCAATCATTAAATACCATGGCTTCCATGTTCAACGCGGACCCGCAGCCGGTCCCCCTTCCGAGTCGAACCGATATGAAGCCTCAGGTCCTGCAACTCAATCCCATCCTGATCCCGGCGGTCAACGATCAACTGGCGTCCCTGTACGACGTGCACAAGTTCTTCGACATTTCGGACCAGGCGGCGTGGCTGCGCGAGCATGGCGCGCGGATCGACGCGGTCATCACCGGCGGCCACACCGGCATCTCGCGCGCCATGCTGGAGCAGTTGCCCCACGTGAAGGTCGTGGCGGTCAATGGCGTGGGCACCGATGCGGTGGACCTGGCCTACTGCCGCGGCCGCGGGCTGCCCGTCACCGCCACGCTGGGCGCGTTGACCGAAGACGTGGCGGACCTGGCGATCGGACTGCTGATCGCCGCGTGCCGCAACCTCTGCGCGGGCGATCGCTTCGTGCGCGAAGGACTGTGGGAGCAATTCCCTTCCCCCAGCGCCATTCCGCTGGCGCGCCGCTTCAGCGGCATGCGCGTGGGCATCGTCGGCATGGGCCGCGTGGGCCGCGCCGTTGCCACGCGGGCCGCGGCTTTCGGGTGCCAGATCCGCTACACCGATCTGCGCGCCATGGACGACGTGCCGCACGAGTTCGTCGCGGACCTCATCGCACTGGCCCGCGCGTCGGACGCGCTGGTCCTGAGCGCGGCGGCTGACAAGGCCGAAGGCCTCGTCAATGCCGCCGTGCTGGAGGCGCTGGGCCCGCGCGGCTACCTGGTCAATGTGGCGCGCGGCCGGCTGGTCAACGAGGCTGACCTGACCGACGCGCTGGTCGCCGGCCGCATCGCGGGCGCGGGCCTGGACGTGTTCGTCGACGAGCCCCGCGTGCCGGCGGCGCTGCGCCAATCGGATCGCACGACGCTGCAGGCGCACCGCGCCAGCGCCACGTGGGAGACGCGCGCGGCGATGGGCCAGATGGTGCTGGACAGCATTGCGCAGGCCCTCGCGGGCGAGCGTCCGGCAATGAGCCTGACGACCTGAGCCACCAGCCCCACCCACGGACCGTCATCATGGAACTGGCCTTTCCCGCCCCTGCCCCGGTCACGCTGCCGATCTCCGGCAGCGCCGCCCGCTTTCCCGTTGCGCGGGTGTTCTGCATTGGCCGCAATTACCGGTGGCTGCCCGACGAACCCCAGCCCAGCGCGATGCCGGCGTGGTTCATGAAGCCCGCCAGCGCGGTCTTCGCTGCCAGCGGCGCGCTGCCCTATCCCGCGGACACGGCGGACTACTGCCACGAGATCGAACTGGTGGTGGCGATAGGTCACGGCGGCAAGGACATCGCGCCCGAGGACGTCGAAGCGCGGCACATCTGGGGCTACGCGGCAGGCCTGGACATGACGCGGCGCGACCTTCAGCAACAGGCCAAGCGCGCGGGAGGTCCGTGGGAACCCGCCAAGGCCTTTGACCATTCCGCGCCCTGTACGCCCATCGTGCCCGCCGCGGCCTGCGGCCACCCGCGCGCAGGCGCGCTGTGGCTGGCCGTGAACGGCGTGGACCGCCAGCGCGCGGACCTCTCCGGCCTGCTGTGGTCCGTGCCCGAACTGGTTGCGATGCTGTCGCGGTCGGTCGCGCTGGCGCCCGGCGACCTCGTCTACACCGGCACCCCCGCGGGCGTCGGCGCCGTGGCGCCTGGCGACGTCGTGACCGCAGGCATCGCGCGCATCGGAGAACTCACCCTGACCGTCGCGGCACCCCAAGACCCCGCAGGGCGCGCCACGTTTTCATGACACTGTGTCCCCCCATCCGCACCCAGGAGCCCCCCTTGAACGCAAGCAATAACCAGAAAATCGCCTTGGTCACCGGCGCAGGCAGCGGCGTCGGCCGCGTCACCGCCAATGCCTTGCTGGACGACGGCTGGACCGTCGTGCTGGCGGGCCGCCGTCCGGACCCGCTGCAGGCGCTGCAAGCCGATGCCGCCGCCCGCGGCCGCACCGCGCTGGCGGTGCCCACCGACGTCACCCAGCCCGAAAGCGTCGAGGCGCTGTTCAACACCATCGAAAGCCGCTTCAGCCGACTGGACCTGCTGTTCAACAATGCCGGCGTGAACGCGCCCGCCGTGCCCATGGACGAACTGCCGCTGGAGAAGTGGTTTGCCGCCATCAACACCAACGTGACCGGCGTGTTCCTGTGCGCCCGCGCGGCGTTCGGGCTGATGCGCCGCCAGTCGCCGCAAGGCGGCCGCATCATCAACAACGGCTCCATCTCCGCGCACACGCCGCGTCCCTACACCGCGCCCTACACCGCCAGCAAACATGCCGTGACGGGCCTGACCAAGGCGCTGGCGCTGGACGGCCGCGCCTTCAATATCGCAGCCGGCCAGATCGACATCGGCAATGCGCTGACCGAGCTGTCCGAACGCATGACGCGCGGCGTGCTGCAGGCCAATGGCACGGTCGCGCCCGAGCCCATGATGGACGCCGTCCACGTCGCGAATGCCGTGCGTCACATGGCCTCGCTGCCCCTGGACGCCAACGTCCTCACCATGACCGTCATGGCCACCGCCATGCCCTTTGCCGGGCGTGGCTGAAGCCCCACCGCGCCTTCGGGTGCAGCACACCCGGGGCGCCCCACAGAGTTGACTGAAGTTGACCACCCTAGGAGACAAGCATGACCTTCACCACGCTGGCCAGGACCCTGGCCTTTTCGACCGCCCTGGCAGCCCTGGCCGCCGCGCCCGGCCTGGCCGCGGCGCAGAACTATCCGTCCCGTCCCATCAGCATCATCGTGCCCGCGCCGCCGGGCGGCGGGATCGACATGATCGCGCGCGTCGTGGGCGAAAAGCTTTCGGCATCGCTGGGCCAGCCCGTCATCGTCGACAACCGGCCGGGCGCCTCCAACAACCTGGGCACCGCCCTGCTCGCCAACGCCAAGCCTGACGGCTACACCATCGGCATCGTGGGCGGCAGCCACAACATCAACAAATACCTGTTCAAAAACCTGGGCTGGGACCCGCAAAAGAGCTTCGAGCCCATCGTCTACACGCACGCGATCCCGCTGGTGTTCTCGGTGTATCCGAAGATCCCCGCCAAGACCCTGCCCGAACTCGTGGACTGGATGAAGGCGCATCCCGACGACGCCAAGGTCGCCACGTCGGGTCGCGGCAGCGCGCAGGAGATGGCCGCTGAAATGTTCCGCATGGTCAGCGGCGCCCCCATGCTGCTGATTCCGTACAAGGGCTCGTCCGCCGCCCATCCCGACCTGCTGGCCGGCCGCACGGTGCTGTACATCGACACGCTGAGCGCGATGCAGGAACAGGTCAAGGCCGGCAACGTGCGCGCCGTCGCGATCTCCACCGCGAAACGCGCCAAGGCTTTGCCCGACGTGCCGACCGCGCAGGAACAGGGCCTGAAGGGTTATGACGCCAATACCAACGGCGGCTTCCTGGCGCCGGCGGGCACGCCGAAGGAGATCATCGCCAAGCTCAACGCCGAGATCAACGCGGCCTTGAAGCAGCCGGCCGTGCGCGCCAAGCTGGAAGCCGCCGGCATCGAAGTCCAGGGCGGCACGCCGCAGGAATACGCGGCGCTGATCCAGTCTGACCTGGACAAGTGGGGCAAGGTGGTGAAGGAGGCGGGGATAGCGGCGGAGTGACGGCCGTCCGTCGTACCGGACGCGGCGCACCGGAGCATACTCTCGCGTCCGCGGCGGGCCCGATCCTGAATGCGCTGCAGGCGGAGCAATGACGAGAGATGGCGGGCCCGCTCCGGACGGCGGCCCCCCGCCGCTTCATGCATACCGTTCCAGCCGGAACGGCCGCACATCCACCGGCGCCGGCAGTCCCTGGATGATCGCCGCCATCGACTCGCCCACCGCCGGCCCGATCCCGAACCCATGGCCCGAGAAGCCCGACGCCAGGAACAGCCCAGGCGCCTGGTCGACGGGCGCCATGACGGGCATGGCATCCGGCGTCACGTCGATGTAGCCGCCCCACGACTGGGCGATGCGCGTCTGACGAAACACCGGGAACGCGTGCAACAGCCGGTTCCAGGCCTGGTCGATGCCGCGCGCGTACGGCGCCGGGTCCAGGACGCGGCAGCGTTCGAAGGGCGTCTCGCGGTCGGCCGGAAACCGGCGCGGCATGGCGAGTTCTTCAAAGAACCGTTTACTGAACCGCACCCGGACCAGCGCATTGTTGGCGACCCAGGTACGCAGGAACTTGCCCATCAGGCGGAAGCTGTCCGGCACGACCTCGGCCAGCGAGGCCGAGAACTGCGACACGGTGTAGCCGCCGTCGGCGCGCTTGCGCACGGTGAAGTCCTTGCCGTTGATGGCGAGCGACACGCCGGCGTCGAAGGGCTCGGTGCGCAGCGCCGAGCCGCGCACCTTGAGCTGCGGGAAGTCCACGCCCAGATTGCCGCAGAACAGGCGCGACCAGCCGCCCGCCGCCACCAGCACGGCCTGCGCGCGCACGGCGCCGCGCTCGGTGACGACCGTGTCGACCCGGCCGGCGGTCTTTTCCACGCCGCGCACTGCGCAGCCCTCGTAGATCATCGCCCCGGCCTCGCGCGCCAGGGCCGCCACGCCCTGCGTCGCAATCTGCGGCTCGGCCACGCCGTCGCCCGCGCTGTACATGCCGCCCGTCCAGGCGCGCTCCGTGCGCGGCAAGAGGCGCAGCGCCGCGTCGCGGCCCAGCATTTCCGCCTGGACACCGTGGGCGCGCGTGTCGCGCAGCCAGGCCTCGTTGGCGGCGGCGTCGGCCTCGTTTTCGTGCAGGTAAACCAGCCCATTGCGGCGGTAGCCAACCTCGACCCGCGCCTGGATGTCGCTCCAGAGCTGGTGCGCCCGCACGGCCAGCGGCACTTCGGGCAGGTCCCGGCCCAGCGTGCGCACCCAGCCCCAATTACGCGAGGACTGCTCGCAGGCCAACGTACCTTTTTCAAACAGCGCGGTGCGCAGGCCGGCCCGCGCGAGCGACAGCGCCGTGCTGACGCCAATGATGCCGCCGCCGATGATGGCCACATCCACGGTGGCCGGAAATTGCGTTCGAGTGGTCATGACGTTAGGCGAATGACGGCGTTCATGCGGGGTAGCCCAGCGCGTCGCGCAGGCGGTACCAGTTGATGGCCAGCGCGGCGCCAAGCTGGCGCGCGGGATAGAACGGCATGCGGGCGACGGGCGTGACCGGGTAATCGAGCTGCGAGTCCGGCACGCCCCGGATGGCGTCGGTCAGCACACGGCCCAGCGCGGTGCCCATGGCGACGCCGCGTCCGCAATAGCCATAGGCCGTCCAGATGCCGGGCGCCAGCCGGTGCACGCGCGGCAGGTCGTCCATCGTCATGCCCACGCGGCAGGCCCAGCCGTGCGGCCAGGACATGTTGGCAAGCGGCGGAAAGCGCGCCACCGCCGCGCGGCGCAATTGCTCGCGGGTGGAGGAATCCAGGCGGTCGGAGGAATGGCCGCGCCCGCCGATGACGAAGCGGCCCTCGGGGTCGATACGGCAGTAATAGGTGATCTTGCGCGTCTCGGACACGCCCGCGCGCAGCGGCATCAATTGCTGCTGTAACGGCTTGGGCAGCGGATCGGTGGCGATCTGCGCGCTGGCGACGTTGACATAGGACTGCGCAACCGCAGGCCACAGCCGGTCGGTGTAGGCATCGGTCGCCAGCACGACATGGCGCGCGCTGACCGCAAGGCCATTTACGGTGAGCGTCGCGCCCCCGTCCGGCGCCGGCGCGATGGCCGATACCGGGGACTGGTCGAACAGGGTTGCGCCCGCCTGCCCCGCGGCACGCGCCATCCCGCGCGCAAACGCCAGCGGATGCACCGACCCGGCGCGTTTTTCGCGCAGGCCGGCCGGCCAGAACGACGAGCCGGTGGCGGCGCGCATCCCGGCAGCATCCAGGTATTCGACGTCGCCGCCGTGCGCGTTCAGTTCGTCCGCGCGGCGCTTGACGTAGTCGCTGGACGCCGCGGAGAACGCGCCCTGGATCCATCCCGTGCGTGTGGGCGCGCAGTCGATGCGCAGGCGTTCGACCAGGTCGAACAGGTAGTCCGCGTCGCCGTACGCAAAGCGCATCATCCGCGTTGCGGTGTCCACGCCAAAGCGGCGGATCAGGGCCGCGGGGCCGGGTTTGACGCCGGGCACCACCTGGCCGCCGTTGCGGCCAGAGGCGCGGTGGGCGATTTCGTGCGCCTCGAACAGCGCGACGTTAAAGCCCGCCTCGGCCAGGTGCAGCGCCGCCGACAGGCCGGTGACGCCGCCGCCGACGACGGCGGCATCGACACGCAGCGGGGTCGCCAGCGCCGGCGACGCCGGACGTGGCGTCGCCGTGGCCGCCCACAGCGACGCCGTGGCCGGAAACAGATCGTTGTTCATGGAGGTTGCCGCTATTGGACGTGGGTGACGCGTTTCAGGAATTCGCGCATGCGTTCGTTGCGCGGATGGGTCAGGACCTCGCGCGACGGGCCCTGTTCGGCGATGCGGCCGTGTTCCAGGAAGAGCACGCGGTCGGACACGTTGCGCGCGAAATCCATTTCGTGCGTGACGATGACCATAGTCATGCCCTTCTCCGCGAGCGTGCGCATGACGGCCAGGACTTCGCCCACGAGTTCCGGGTCCAGCGCGGACGTGGGTTCGTCGAACAGGATGGCCTCGGGCTCCATGGCGAGCGCCCGGGCGATGGCGACCCGCTGCTGCTGCCCGCCGGACAGTTGCTGGGGATAGTGGTCCATCTTTTCCGCCAGCCCGACCGACGCCAGGATCTCCCGGCCCCGCTCGGTGGCCATTGCAAGGCTTTCGCCCTTGACGTGCACGGGACCTTCGATGACGTTCTGCAGCGCCGTGCGGTGCGGGAACAGGTTGAACCGCTGGAACACCATGGCCACCCGCTGCCGGATGTTCTGGATGTCCTTCTTGCGCGCGTCCACCGTGACGCCGTCGACCGTGATCCGGCCGCCGTCGTAGCGCTCAAGGCCGTTGATGCAGCGCAGGAGCGTGGACTTGCCGGAGCCGGACGGCCCGATCAGGCACACCACTTCGCCTTGGCTGACGCTGGCGTCGATGCCTTCCAGCACGCGGTGGGCGCCGAACGACTTGCTGAGGTTTTCGATGGTGATCATTGGCGGCGTCCCAGGCGGCGTTCGAGCCGGCCGATGAAATACATCATGGGTAGGCTCATGGCCAGGTACATCAGGGCGACCAGCGTGAAAATGGTGGCGCTCTTGAAGGTGGCCGAGGCGATCAGCTTGCTCTGCATGGACAGCTCGACCACGGTGATGACCGCCGTCTGCGAGGAGTCCTTGAGCATCATGACGACGTTGTTGCCATAGGGCGGCAGCGCAACCTTGAAGGCCTGCGGCAGCACCACCCGGCGCATGAGCTTGGCGCGCGACATGCCCAGCGACTGGGCCGCCTCGAACTGGCCGGGATCGACGGCGTCGATGCCCGACCGGAACACTTCGGACATGTAGGAGGAATACGCCACGCCCAGGCCCAGCGCGCCCGCCTGAAAGGCGGTCAGGCTGACGCCGGCTTCCGGCAGCACGAAGTACATGTAGAACAGCACGACGATGATCGGAACACCGCGGATGACGTTGGTCAGGATGCGGCTGGCGTGCGACAGCGGCGCCACGCCGCTGACCCGCAAAAGAGCCCAGAACAAGCCCAGCACCGTGGCGATCACCAGGGCTGCGGCCGTGATGGCGATGGTGATCAACACCCCCTGCATCAGCACCGGGAAGAACTCCTGGGCGTCACTGAAGAAAGATTGGAACATCTTGGGAAATCCTGTTTGGCTGTGCGCCGCGACGGTCCGACCGCGCGGCGCGCGGGATCATTGCTGGACGCCCCACTTCTTCATGATGGCCGCGATGGTGCCGTCCTGCTTGAGCGCGTCGATGGCGGCATCGAGCTGCTTGACGCGGCCGGCGTCGCCCTTGCGCACCGCCAGCGCGATGTTGGTCGGCATGGACGGCTTGTAGCTGTCGACGTAGCGCACGTTGCGCGCGCCCTGCCTGACCTGGTAGGACACCACCGGCCCGTCGCCGAACGCCGCGTCCAGGCGGCCCAGCGCAACGTCGCGCACCAGGTCAGCCATGGTGTCGTACATCTTGACTTCCTTCAGGCCCTGGGCGGCCTTCAGGGGCTCGACGTAGAGCGTGCCGATCTGCACGCCGACAGTCTTGCCCTTCAGGTCGGCGATGGTCTGGTAGTTGGTCTTGTCCTTGTCCGGCACGATCAGGCCCTCGCCGTACTCGAGCACGACCTGGGTGAAATCCACGACCTCGGCGCGCTGCGGCGTCTTGGCGAACGCCGAGGCGATCATGTCGATCTTGCTGGTCTGCAGCGCCGGCACCAGCGAGGCGAACGGGATGGGCATGACTTCCGGGGTGAATCCGGCCTTTTTGCCGACCGCGTCGGCGATGTCGATCATCACGCCCTTAAGCGTGTTGGTCTTGGGGTCCAGGAAGTTGAAAGGCACCGCGGTGGGCGTGGCGCCCACCTTGACGATCTGGGCGTGCGCACCCGAGACCGCGGCAGCGCACAGCGCCGTCGCCAACAACGATTTCAGTATTTTGTGCAGCATCGGAATCCCCTTGGAAGCCGGAAGCGCGCGCCGGCACGTGTTGCGGACGTCCGATTTCGTCCCGTTATGGCGCGCATTGTCGTATCGAATAGCGATATGATTAGATCGCATGAAGATTTTATAAGCGCTGCGGTGAACCGCTGTCAACACGGGTCTACCCACACATAAGACCTTATCTGATAAGGGTTTTCCCGAAACTCACGGATGAAACAGCACAAACATTTCCGTAATCTCGGCTGCTTTTTCTTGCTTTCATTCGCATTGGAATGCAATCTGTGCATATCGCATCCTGTACACGGCGGCCGTGGCCGCCCGACGCCATGAATCCGGAATCTTCTTCGCTGTATGTTCAATCGCTGGCCACGGGCATTGCCGTGCTGGACGCCTTCACCGCCGAACGGGCATCCATGAGCCTGCCCGAGATCGCCGCGGCGGCCGGCATCACGCGCAGCGCCGCCCAGCGTTTTGCTTTCACGCTGGAAGCGCTCGGACTGCTGAACAAGGATCCGGTGAGCAAGCGCTATTCGCTGTCGTCACGCACGCTGGACGCGGGCTGCCGCTACCTGGAGTCGCATCCGCTGCTGGACCGCGCCAATGCCTTCCTGCTGGAGCTCAACCGCAACGCCGGAGAAACAGTGAACCTGGCCGAGCCCGCCGGCCAGGACATGATCTACATCGGCCGCTTTCCCAGTCCGCTGCGCCTTCTGGTGCACATGCCGGTGGGCCGCCGCATCCCGATGTACTGCTCATCCACGGGGCGGGTGTATCTGGCGGGCCTGAGCGACGAAGACGCCCTTGCCACGCTCCAGGCCTGCGACCGCGTGAAGTACACCCCCACCACGCTGACCGATCTGGACGCGCTGATGGCGCAGGTAAGAATCGCTCGAGAACAAGGCTATGCCTGCTGCCTCGAGGAGTACTACCGTGGCGACCTTGCGCTGGCGGTACCCATCTACGACATGAGCCAGCGCGTCGTCGCAGGATTGCAGCTATCCGTGTCGGCCACCAAGTGGACCGCAAAGCGCGCCATCTCGCGCTTCGTGCCGATGATGCTGGAAACGGCGCGCCAGATTTCCAACTCGCCCCCCACGCCGCGCCCCCTGGCCCCTTATGGCGGCGGCGCGGCCCGGGACCTGCACGCGCAGCCGCCCGGACGGCCGGCGGGGTCCAAGGCCTGAATCACGCAGGCGCGCCGGCGCTTTCTTCCAGCAGCCAATCGCGGAACGCAGCCAGCGCCGGGGTTGCCAGCTTGTCCTGCGAGGCCAGGAAAAAATACCCCGCGCCCGTGCTGAAGGTCTCGTTCAGCGCGGGCACCAGCACCCCTTGCCGCAATTCGTCCTGCACCAGAAACGTGGGCAGCAAGCCGATGCCGATGCCCGAGGCCACGGCCTGGATCAGGTGCGTGGTCAGTTCGAATTGCGCGCCCCAGCGCATGGATCGCAGGGGCAAGCCGTGCGCCTCGAACCAGCGCTGCCAGACGTCGGGCCGCGCGGCCACCTGCAGGAGCGTGTGCCGCGCCAGGTCGGCAGGCTTGCGGGCGGGATCGCTGGCCGCCATCTCGGCGCTCATCACCGGGATAACCTGCTCGTCCAGCAGCCGGTGCGGCACCAGCCCCGGCCAATCGCCGTCGCCCACGGCGATCACGGCGTCGATGCCGGCCAGGTCCAGGTCAAAGCGCGTCACCCGCGAATGCAGGTGGACCAGGACGCCGGGATGCCGTTCATAGAAGCGGTTCAGCCGCGGCATCAGCCATTTCGCGGTGAATGTCGGCAGCGCGGCCAGGTGGAAGGCGCCGCGCCCGCTGCGGTGGGAAATCGCCTGCAACGACGCGCTGCGGATGCGCTGCAGCGCCGCCGCCAGTTCCTTCTGGTAGCCCCGGCCCGCTTCGGTCAGCTCGATGCGGCGCTTCACGCGCCGAAATAGCGGGACCTCCAGCAATTCCTCCAGCGCCTGCACCTGCCGGCTGACCGCGCTTTGCGTCAGCGCCAGCTCGGTCGCCGCCCGCGTGAAGCTGAGGTGGCGCGCGCTGGCTTCGAACGCCAGCAACAGGGACATCGACGGAGTGAGGCGGCGCGGGTTCATTCTTTTGGAACATGGATGGGGCGGCCCAATATACCGTGGACCGCCCGCACATTGAACAGCAACGCGCCATGACGCGGGCCGCCCGCGGCATTGATCATTCACAAAATGAATGCATGAGCCGCGCATTTTCCGTTTCCCCCAAGCCGGCGCAACACCGACAATACCCGTCAGGGCCACGGCGCGCCCCTGACGGGCGCGCCGGCCAGCCAGGCATTTTTCTTTTTGGAGGCAAGCATGGATCTGGGTATCGCGAACAAGACGGCGCTGGTGCTGGGCGGCGGCGGCGGATTGGGCGGGGCCATCGCGCAATCGCTGGCGCGGGAAGGCGTGAAGGTGGTGGTGGCCGATCTAAGCCTCGAAGCGGCCACGGCCACGGCCGACAGGATCAAGGCCACAGGCCAGACCGCCCACGCGCGCCAATGGGACCTGCGGGCGCTGGACGCCATCGACGCGCAGGTCGGCTGGATCGAGGCCAACGCCGGTCCCGTCGACATCCTGGTCAACAACACCGGCGGCCCGCCGCCCACGCCCGCCTCCGGCCAGCAGGCCGATTTGTGGCGCGAGCATTTCGAAGGCATGGTCCTGTCCGTCGTTCAACTGACCGACCGCATCCTGCCCGGCATGCGCGAGCGAGGCTGGGGACGCGTCATCACCAGCACCTCGTCGGGCGTGATCGCGCCGATCCCGAACCTGGGCATCTCGAACGCGCTGCGCATGTCGCTGGTCGGATGGTCCAAGACGCTGGCGCGCGAAGTCGGCCAGGACGGGATCACGTCCAACATCGTGCTGCCGGGCCGCATCGCGACCGCCCGCATCACCTTCCTGGACGAGGCCCGCGCCAAGCGCGAGGGGCGCAGCGTCGAGGACGTCAGCCGCGAAAGCACCGCTTCCATTCCCGTGGGCCGCTACGGCGACCCCGCCGAATACGGCGACGCCGTCGCCTTCCTGGCCAGCGCCCGCGCCAGCTACATCACGGGGTCGACGATCCGCGTGGACGGCGGCCTGATCGCCAGCATTTGAACGCGCCCCGCGCGGCGTCTTCTTAATTTTTTCAAGGACATAGACGATGAAACTGACTGCAGACGCCAAGGGCGTATTCCCCATCGCGCCCACGCCCTTCTTTGACGACGGCGCCGTGGACTATGACTCGATAGACCGCATGATGGCGTTCTACCTGGCCTGCGGGTCCACCGGCCTGACCGTGCTCGGGCAACTGGGCGAGGCCCCAAAGCTGGACTTCTCGGAATCGCTGGAGATCGCCTCCCGCGTGATCGCCCGGTCGGGCGGTTTGCCCATCGTGGTGGGCGTGTCCGCCCCGGGCTTCGCGTCCATGCGCTCGCTGACCCGCGAAGTGATGGACCGGGGCGCCGCCGGCGTGATGATCGCCCCGCCCAACACCCTGCGCACCGACGACCAGATCGTCGCCTACTACCACCAGGCCGTGGAGGCCATCGGCGACGACGTGCCGTTCGTGCTGCAGGACTATCCCCTGACGTTCTCCGTGCAGATGGCGCCGTCCGTCATCCGCCGCATCGTGACCGACCTGCCCTCGTGCGTGATGCTCAAGCACGAAGACTGGCCGGGCCTGGAGAAGATCTCGGCGCTGCGCCGCTTCGAGGCCGACGACTCGATGCGCCACATCTCGATCCTGTGCGGCAACAATGGCCTGTTTCTCGACTATGAGATGGCGCGCGGGGCCGATGGCGCCAATACCGGTTATTGCTTCCCGGACATGCTGTGCGATTTCGTCAGGATGGTGGGCGCGGGCGACACCGAGGCCGCGCACGACCTTTTCGACGCGCACCTGCCGTTGCTGCGCTACGAGCAGCAGCCGGGCGTGGGCCTGGCCGTGCGCAAGTACGTCATGATGCGCCGCGGCATCCTGGCCAGCGCCGCGCAGCGCCGCCCCGGCAGCGCGCTGACGCCGCAGGCCAGGGGCGAAGTGGACCATCTGCTGGCCCGGCTGGGCCGGCATGACGCGCGGGCGCGGGATCTCGTGCAGGGCTAGCGCGCGGGTCTTGCGCGCCCCCTGGCGCCGCGGGGCGGTAACCCCGAGTATTGCCAAGGTAACGATACGTTAGCCGCCCGCGTCGCGCGGCTTGCGACGTCCGGGCGCTGCGGCGCCCTGCGGCGGCGGGTCGCAAGCGCCCTGAACGCATCGCCCCGCCGTGCGCCGCGCCGCTTTCCGGCGCCCGCGCACGGCAAGCCTTGCCTTGACACCCGCGGAACCCTCCCTCTATGTTCTAGGCCGCCAACGATTTGGCGCCCTAGCCTGGCGCCCCGATTGGCGCCCCGGATCGAACCCACAGAGAGAGGACCATGGCGGTGTCGCGCAAGTCTCATGGAATGGTTTTGCGGCCCCGCGCCGCGGCTGCCGCGTTGTGTGCGGCCACGCTGATGGCGGCGTTCACAGCGGCCGCCGAGGTCGCGCCGCCCGACGCCGCGTCCGTCCTGTACGCCATCCACCAGGTCGACAGCAAAGGCGCCGACGCCGCCGAGGTTGCCAACGGCAGCTTCGCCACCTATTGGTACGGCCACGCGTTCGACGTGGAAGGCGTCCAGTACTACACCGGATTCGTCTGGGAAACCGCCGAACGCTACGGCAAGCCGGGCGAGGACGACATCGCGCCCACCACTCCGGTCAACCTTTCCGAAGCCACGTTCATCCTGGACAATCCGTCGTCCGAGCAGCCCTGGAAGTTTCGCGGCATGGAACCCGCCATCGGCGAATTCGGCGCCTACGAACGCGCCCCCGAAGTCGACCCCCGGCGCAAGCCGCGTGAATTCCGCACCGCCTCCGGCAAACTGGTGCTGGCGGTGCCGACGGAATCGTTCGAAAACGGCATCACCATCAGCGCGTACACGCTCCTCGTCTTCACGCCGCCCGAAAAGCGGCAGGACGAGAGCCGGGACAAGGTGTGGGCCTACGCGGGCAACGTGATTGCCGGCGAAGACAACGGCCCCGCCTGCGCGGATGGCGATGTCATGCCCTGTACGCGCAGCGAAGGCGAGCTGGTCTTCAGCGCCCATGGCGTTGCCGACCTGCCGCAGGTGACCGTGCAGTTCACCGGGACGACGATCTCCGGGCCGGGCAAGACCCGCAAGCTGGGCGCTGCCGACGCGGTGGCCTATACGTACGACGCGGCGCGCAAGGAGTACGTCGCGCGATAGCGCGGGGCGCGGGGCAGTCTGGCGGTCCTGCCCGCCGCTCAGGCCGTGGCCGCCGAACGCGGCGCCAGCTCCAGGCGGTTGCCGCCCAGCGATTTGGCGCGGTAAAGCGCCCGGTCCGCCTGCGCCAGCGCCTCCACGATCTCGGGCGCATCGCCATTGAAGCGCGCCATTCCGATGCTGACCGTCGCCGCGATGCCGATGCCATCCATGCGGTTCGAGACCGTCACGGCGAAGCGCTCGGCCATGGCCTTGCCCAGCGTGTGGGCGCCCTCGGCGTCGTCGCCCCACAGCAGCGCGGCGAACTCCTCGCCGCCGATGCGCGCAAGAATCGTGTCGTGCCCCAGCACGTCCCGCGCAATATCCGCGAACGACTTAAGCACTTTGTCGCCCGCCTGGTGCCCGTAGCGGTCATTGACGGACTTGAAGTGGTCCAGGTCGAACGCCAGCACCGACACCGCGCCGCGCCCTTTCTTGCCGTCAAGAATGCGCGCGCCCTGCTCGAAGAACCAGCGCCGGTTGCCCAGCCGGGTCAGGTAGTCGGTCTGCGACTCCAGCAGCAACTGGCGGTGCGTTTCGTCGCGGATCAGCTTGAGCAGCGTCATGGGCAACACCACCGAATACAGCACGCCTTCGTAGATGGTCAGCTTGCCGACCAGCGCCTGGATCTGCTGGCCGGGCTGCGTGGCGAACCACGGCAGGATGAACGCCCTGGCGGCGTAGAGGGCGGTGTGCACCCCGGCGGCCGCGACGACGATGTACCGGGAATGCCGCGGCTTGAGCGCCTGGCATCGCCACACCTCCCAGGCCGTCAGGCCGCTGATGAGCGCAATGGGCACCGAGCTGACGTACGTCCACATGACGTCCAGCCAGCGCACGCCGCCGATGGCCCAGACCAGTCCCATGCCGGCCAGGATGCCCACGGAGGTGCGCAGGTAATGCCGTCCGCTCAGGGCGGCGACGCCGTTGAGCACCAGCAGGTAGCCGCCCAGGATGACCAGATTGCTCAAGGCCGATCCGGTGACGCCAGGAAGATCGTGGCGGTACAGCGCCGCCGCGCAGCCCGCGGCCAGCGTGGCGAACCCGGATGCCAGGATGCGTAATTCCTTGCTGCGCGTGGGATTGGTCCGCTGTTCCCAGAACATCAGGCCGGCGCTGACGAGCAGGGTGCCGACGGCCAGCAGGTAAAGAGTGAGGAGATCGACGTACATCTCTGAAATGAGGAGAATGCGCCGAAATATCGCGGCAGCGCCCGGATTTTACGGTGAAAACTGGCTCGTTCCCCGGTTTCCGCGCGCCCGGGATAGCCCTGCCGGGCCGCGCACCGGCCCGCGCCATCCGGCCCCGGATTAGCTTTCTCCTGACGATCGTGGGGCCTGATCCGCCCCTCAAAACGGACAACCTCCGATCAGGGCAAGTCGCCGCGTCCGCCGGGCGCCCGCTGCGCGTGCTGGTCCCCGGCTAGGCGGATCGCCCCTGGCGGGCCGCCTCGATCGTGGCGATGTCGATTTTCTTCATGGTCATCATCGCCTCGAACGCGCGCTTGGCCGCCGCCTGGTCCAGGTCGGTGACCGCCGCGAGCAGCACGCGGGGCGTGATCTGCCACGAGACGCCCCATTTGTCCTTGCACCAGCCGCAGTCGCTCTCCTGGCCGCCATTCGAGACGATGGCATTCCACAGGCGGTCGGTTTCGGCCTGGTCGTCGGTGGCGACCTGGAAGGAAAAGGATTCGTTGTGCGTGAAGGCGTCGCCGCCGTTCAGGCCGACGCAGGGAATGCCCATGACGGTGAATTCCACCATCAGGACGTCGCCCTGCCGGCCCGAGGGATAGTCGCCGGGCGCGCGATGGACCGCGCCCACGGCGCTGTCCGGAAACGTCTTGGCGTAAAAGCTTGCCGCGTCCAGCGCGGCGCCGTCATACCACAGGCATATCGTGTTTTTGCTGGCCATCTTGCTCCTCCTGGACAGGAAAGTGATGCGCTCAACCCTTGCTGCGATGCGCGACGTTCAAGCATAGTCCACGACCCGCGCCGCGCGAACCCCGCCCGCCAGCGCGGCCCCCTTCAGGCCGCGATGCGGCCGTCGATACAGGTGACGGATTGCCCGCCCACGCGTATCGCCCCGTCCGCGTCGAACGCGATGCTCAGCCGTCCCGACCGACCCACGGCCGCGCCCTGCGAGCTGAGATATTCGGTTCCGAACTGCGGCACCTGCCCCGCATCGCGGATGAAGGCGGCCACCGCGCCGTTGCCGCTGCCGCACACGGGGTCTTCGTTTGCGCCCAGGCTGGGCGCGAACGCCCGCACCTCGACGGCCGCTTCCGCCCCCTCGCCGTACGCGCCGTACACCACGATGCCCGCGGCCCCGTTGCCGCGGTCGAAGTCGGCCATGCGCGCAAAATCCGGCCTCAGCGTCAGCACCGCCTGGGCGCTGGGCAATTGCGCAATCGTCCACACCGGGCCCACGCCGACGCGCTTGGGCGCGGGATCGTGCACCACCGCCGACCCCAATATCGACTCCATTTCGTCGATCTCGCCGGCATCCAGCGTGGTGAACGCGGGCTCCGGCAGCGTGAACGCGATGAGCGGACTGCTGCCCGGGATCTCCGTGACGGTCAGTTCGATCGGCCCGGCCTCGCACTCCTGCACGAGCCTGCCCTGGCGCGGCGAGACGATGCCGGCTTCAACCAGCGCGTGCGCGGTGCCCAGCGTGGGATGCCCCGCGAACGGCAGCTCGGCCTGCGGCGTGAAAATGCGGACCCGGTAATCGGCGCCGGGCTGCGTCGCCGGCAGCACGAATGTGGTCTCAGACAGGTTCGTCCAGTTGGCGATGCGCCGCATCTGTTCATCCGACAGGCCTTGCGCGTCCAGCACCACGGCCACGGGATTGCCGCGGTAGGGTTCGCTGGTGAATACGTCCACTTGCTTGAATGGCATGGCCATGACCCGCTCCTTTGCATGAAGCGCCGCCCGGCGCAATGAACGGCGGGCCGCAATCGTCGATGCAGGGATATTACGGGCGGTTCTGGCCGCGGTACAGTGCCGATGCCGGCCGCGCCGGACGGTTTGCGCTCATACTGCGGCGACATCCGGCAGTCTGGCGATGACCTTGATTTCGAACTGGAATCCATAAAGCCAGGTGACGCCCACCGCCGTAATCGTGGGGTACGGCGCGTCGCCCCAGAACTCGGGCACCACCTCCCACATGGCCTCGAACTGCGATTGCGGATCGACCATGAACACGGTCACGTCGACCACGTCGTCGAACGAGCCGCCCGCCTCCTGGAGGATGGCGTTCAGGTTCTGGAAGGCCAGGCGCACCTGCTGACGCAGGTCGGGCTCGGGCGAGCCATCGTCCCGGCTGCCGACTTGACCCGACACGAAGAGAAAACCGTTGGAACGAACCGCCGGCGAATAACGGTTACGTTCATACAACGCATGGCGATGAGGAGGAAAGACGACGTCGCGAGTATTCATGAGCGTGCTCCAGAGGTGGGCCGAAGCGGCCCGTCGTGAATGGGAAGAACCTGGAGAAACTCTACCGGCGCGCGACTTGCGGATAAACGGGCGAGCCCCTCCCACACTATTTGTAGAATCCAAACAATCCCCCCCATTCCCCCACTTCCACCAATCCCCTGGAGCCGCCATGGACCGTTTTGACGCAATGAACGCCTTTGCGCGCGTGGTGGAGACCGGCAGCTTCACCAAGGCGGCCGAGACCCTGCACATGAGCAAGACCAGCGTGACGCAGCTCGTCCAGCAGTTGGAGGCGCGCCTGCGCGTGCGGTTGCTGAACCGCACCACGCGCAAGGTCAACGTCACCGCGGACGGCGCCGCGTACTACGAGCGCGTGATCAAGCTTCTGGCGGACATGGACGACGCCGAGACCAGCCTGTCCAGCGCATCGGAAGCCCCGCGGGGCCGGCTGCGCGTGGACGTGCCCAGCCCCCTTGCGCGCATGGTGCTGGTGCCCGCCCTGCCGGCCTTTCACGCCCGCTACCCCGACATCCAGCTCGACATGGGCGTGAGCGACCGCATCGTCGACCTGATCGGCGAGAACGTCGATTGCGTCGTGCGCGGCGGCGAGCTGACCGATCAGTCGCTGATGGCGCGCCGCGTCGGCGACCTGCGGTTGGGCGTCTATGCCGCGCCCTCGTACCTGAAGCAGGCGGGCAAGCCCGCCCACCCGCGCGAGCTGGAAGATTCGCACCACCGGATCGTGGGCTTTCTGTGGGCGCGCACGGGCCGCGCCCTGCCCTATGCGATGCGGCGCGCCAACGAGATCATCAACGTGCAGGGCCGCTACGTGCTGGCGGTGGACGACGGCAACGCCTACCTGGCCGCCGGCCTGGCGGGGATGGGCGTGCTGTGGCTGCCGGACTACATGTCCGAACCCCACCTTGCGCGGGGCGAGCTGGTCCCGGTCTTCGAGGACTGGCGGATGGACCCGATGCCTTTGTACGTGGCGTTCCCGCCCAACCGCCACGTCAGCGCCAAGCTGCGCGCGTTCATCGACTGGATCGTGGAGCTGATGGGCGCGTACGCCCCGGCGGCGGGCCGGTAGCGCGGCGGCGGCACGCCGCCAGCGCGCCGCGACATCCCGCTGTCAGCGCGGCGGGCGCTGCGGGAAGCTGCGCTCGAAGATCCCTTCGGCGATGCGGTTCTTCAGGATCTCGATGGACCCGCCCGCGATCATCCAGCCGCGGCATCGGCGCACGCAGTATTCGACCAGGGACTCGCGGCTGTAGCCCAGTCCGCCCAGGACCTGCAAGGCATCGTTGGCCACATCGAAGCCCACCTGGTTGCAATAGGCCTTGGCGATGGCGGTCTCCGTCGCGGACGGAAACCCCGTGTCCGCGCCGGTCGCGGCCCGGTACAGCAGCAGTTGGGCGGCATCGAGCTTGATGCGCATGTCGGCGAACTTCCATTGCAGGCCCTGGAACTCACACAGCAGGCGGCCGAACTGCTTGCGCTGCATGGCCCAGTTGCGCGCCTCTTCATACGCATAACGTCCCAGGGCCAGCGAGCGCGCGGTGTTGCCGATGCGCTCGACGTTGAATCCCGCGATCTGCTTCTTGAAGCCGCCCTCGCCCAGCACGACCATGTCGTCCGGCACGAAGACGTTGTCAAAGAAGATCTCGACCCATTCTTCGCCCGACATGAAGGCGGACCGCTTGCCAAGCTTGACGCCTTCGTCGCGGGTCCCGATCAGCACCGACCCGATGCCGGCCGTGCCGGGCGCGAAGCGCACGTAGGCCAGGATGACGCTGGCGTGCGGGCCGTGCGTCGTGAAGATCTTCGTGCCGTTGATGCGCCAGCCGCCGTCCGCGCGCGTGGCGCTGGTCTTGAGCTCCGTGACGGCCGAGCCCGCGTCCGGTTCGGTCATCCCCACCGAGATGAGTCCTTCGCCGGCCAGCAGGCCCGTCAGGTACTTCTGTTTCTGCAAGGGGCTGCCGTACTCGGCCAGGACGCGGATGGCGCCGAAGTTGCCTGCCTGCACCACGTCCGCGCTGCGCGGGCAGACGGCGGCGACGGTCTCGATCGCAATGACGGCGTCCATCAGCGACCCGCCGATCCCGCCGTCCTCCTGCGCCACCGTGATGCCCAGCAGCCCCTGGCCCGCCATCAGGCGCGCGATGTCCCAGGGGTAGTCGTCGGAATGCGCGCGCTCCACGGCGCCGGCGCGCAATTCGCGGTCGGCGAAGCGGCGCACGGCCGTCTGGAAGTCGCGCTGTTCGGGAGTGAGGGTGAAGTCCATCTTAGGGTTCCTGATGCAAGAGTGGGAAAGTGGATGCCGGTCAGGCCAGGCGGACCAGGGCATCGACGGCGACCACGCCATCGGCGCGGACGAACAAGGGGTTGATTTCGGCCTCTTCGACGCGCACGCCATCGCACAGCGCCAGGCGCGAGAAGGCGGCAATGGCGCGCGCCAGCGCCTCGCAATCGCCTTCGGGCAGGCCGCGAAAGCCGCGGACCAGACGGGTCTGGCGGACCTCGAAAATCATGCGCCAGGCCTCGTCGACGTCCACGGGCGCCAGACGCACCGCGAAATCCGGCGCCAGCTCGGCGGCGATGCCGCCTGCGCCCAACAGCACGGTCGGGCCCACCAGCGGGTCGTGGCGGTAGCCCAGGATCAGTTCGATCAGGCGGTCTTCCATGGGCTGCACGAGGATGCCGTCGACCCGGGCATCCGGCGCGCGCAGCCGCACCGCCTCGCGCAGTTCGCGCGCGGCCGCTTCCAGCGCCTGGGCGTCGCGGATGCCGATGCGCACCGCGCCCAGCTCGGTCTTGTGCGCCAGGTCGCGCGAGCAGATCTTGGCCACGAGCGGGTACGGGACGCGGTGATCCAGCCGGTCCGGCGCGAGCAGCTCGCCTTGCGTCACCGGCACCCCCAGGTCCGCGAACACCTGCGCGGCTTCGAACTCGCTGAGCATGCCGCTGCGCGGCAGGCCGTCCGGCCACGGCTGCGGCGCACCCTGCCCGGGCGGCCGGCCTTCCGGCGCAAAGAACACGGCCAGCGCATCAGCGCAGGCTTCGGGCGTGCGAAACGCCGCGATGCCGCCTGCCTGCAGCAACGCCAGCGACGCCGGCGCTTCGGGCGCCAGGAACACCGCCAGCGGCTTGGCGGCGGGCTTGTCGGCCTGGAGCAAGGGCTGGACGGCCAGGGCAGGATGAAACTGCGCGGACGACCCGACCACGCTCAGGACCGCATCGCACCAATCGGCGCGCAGCAGCGCTTCGAGCAGCATCCGGTATTGCTCGCTGGACGCCGCCAAGGTGAGGTCGATGACCGGCGTTTCGCGTATCTTCAGGCCGCGCTGCGCGATCTCCCGCACGAACGCGGCCGGCGGTGCAACCGCCGCCAGGCCGCGCAGCCCCAGGTTGTCGACCACGGTCGCGGCGCCCCCGCCCGTGGTCGTAATGACCGCCACGCGCGGCGCATTCCCCTCCCGCGCCCGGCTGCCACCCGCGGGCCGCGCGTAACGGGCAGCCAGCGGCGCGATCTCGAACAGGGTCTCCAAGTGCTGCACCCGCATGACGCCATGGGCCTTCAGGAAGGCGTCCACCGCCACGTCGTTGCCCGCCATGGCGCCGGTATGGGACTGCGCCAGCGCGTCGCCCTGCTCGGAGCGGCCAAGCTTGTAGGCCACGACCGGCTTGCCGGCCGCGCTCGCCCGGGCAAGCGCGCGCGCCAGCGTGGGCGCGGCGCGCAGCGTCTCCAGGAAAAGCAGGATCACCTCGGTCCGGGCGTCGTCCACCAGCGCGTCCACCACTTCGCCGACCGTGATGTCGCTTTCATTGCCGACCGAGACCGACTTGGCAAAGCCAAACCCGCGCGCGGCGGCGCGGGACAGCAGCGACCCCATCATGGAGCCGCTTTGCGACACGAGGCTGATGCCGCCGGCCAGCAGGGTGTCGGCCTCGAAGGCGGCGTTCACGGACAGGATGCCGCCGCCGTGCAGGTCGGCCAGACCGATGCTGTTCGGCCCGAGCAGTCGCAGGCCCAGCGCGCGCGCCTGCCGCACCAGCTCGGCCTGGCGCGCCTGCCCTTGCGGCCCGGCTTCGCCGAAGCCGTCGGAATAGACCGTCACCACGCGCGCGCCGGCCCGCGCGCAGTCGGGCAGCAAGGCGGCCACGCCGTCGCCGGGAATCATGATGAAGACGTGATCCACCGGCCCGGGCAGCTCGGCCAGCGACGGATAGGCGCGCTCGCCCAGGATCTCGGCGCGGCCCGCGTTGACGGGATAGATGGACCCGGCATAGCCGTGCTTGCGCATGAAGCGCAGCGGGCGCGCGGTGTTCTTGCGCGCGTCGCCCGAGGCGCCCACCAGGGCGACCGCACGGGGAGACAGCAGCGCGTCAGCGAAAGAAATGGACATGGAATTGGCAGTCGTCATAAGGGCCATGGAAAGTGGGCGTTCAAAGCTTGGGCATGTCTGCCGCCAGGCGCAGGGCGCGCACCGGCATGGCTTCCAGGCGCCAGACGGCGTCGCGCAGCGCCAGCATGCGCGCGCCGCCCAGCACGGGGCCGGCCAGCTCGGCGAATTTGTCGTTCAGGTCCGCGTCCGACAGCGGCGCCTCGGGGTCGCCCTTGCGGTAGGGAGCGTGGTGTTCCAGCACGTCGCCGCCGAGCGTCGTGGCGGACAGGCGCGCGGCGCGCATCGCCGGAAAGCCCGCCGACAGGTCCGGGGCCGCGCGCAGTTCCAGCCGCTGCATCAGCCCGCGCAGGCGGGGATCGTGCAGCCGCGCCGCGCCAAAGGCCTCCAGCCGCACCGATCCGTGCACCAGCGCATGCGCCACTACATACGGCAGGCTGAACTTCGCCTCGAACGCGGTGGCGGGCTGGAAATTGCCCGTCACGTCCAGCGCGGTCTGGTATGTCTCGACCCGCAACGCGGCGATATCGTCCGGCTGCAGGCCGCGCTCGCGCAACGCCAGCGCCGCGTCGATGGCGGCGAACGTATGGCCGCAGCAGCCGTGGTTCTTCTGGGTGATCGACAGGATGTTGTAGCGTTCGCCCAGGCCGGCCACGGCCAGCCGCCAGTCGGGGTCGCGCGCCAACGCGGCACCAAAGCCCACCTCGCCCTCCAGGATGTCCGGCACACCCGTGATGCCGTGCGCGGCGCCCTGCCCGGCCCGCACGCCGACCTCGGCGGCATGGCCCGCATGCAGCGCCTTGCTCATGGCGTCTGACCGGAAAGCCTGTTGCAGGCCGCTGGCCAGCGTGCCGGCGGTGGCCAGCGCGTGCAGCATGACCTGCGCATCGCCCGGCGCGCACAGGGCCGCGGCGGCGGCAGCGCCGCCGAAACAGCCCACGGTGCCCGTCGTATGGAAGTAGCGGTAGTGCCCGGGCTGCACCGCCGCGCCGATGCGCGTCGAAATCTCGTAGCCCACCACGATCGCCTGCAGCAGCGCCAGACCGCTGGCGTCGTGCTCTTCGGCCAGGGCAAGCGCCGCGGCGATGGTCGGGCAGCCCGGGTGATAGACCGCGTCGCGGAAGATGTCGTCGAACTCCACCGCATGCGACACGCTGCCGTTGATCCAGGCCGCCGTCGCGGCAAAGGCCGTGGTCGCGCAACCAGGCAGGCTGGACGCGCCCGACCCCAGCTCGGCGCCATGCGCGCCCAGCAGTTGCTGGCACGGCGCGGCGCGGGTGCCGGGGTACAGCGCCGACAGCCAATCCAGGAACGCGCGCTTGGCGTAGTGGATGACCTCCTCGGGCAATCGGCCTACAGCGTCTTTCGCGCCATAGGCGGCGATGGTGTCCAGCAGCATTCGTCTCTCCGTGGTGAGTGCGGCGCAGCTTGCGCGCCGTTCGCTTCTGCCGATCACTCTAGGCGGCCGCGCCGCGCGAGGATTGATAAAAAGGAAAACGAGCCTTCTTGATCGGAAGGGGCCGGAATTGGTGAACGTTGCTTTGCCAATTTTTCATACCGCCGCGCCGGCGGCATCCGTAAGCTGCATGGCAAGACGAGAAAAACAACGCATGACCAAGGAGGAAGTAATGAGCGAGACCAAGACCCCGCTGGGCTTCATCGGCCTGGGCGTGATGGGCGAACCCATGTGCGCCAATCTGGTCCGTCGATCCGGGCACCCGGTGTACGTGACCGATATCAGTCCCGACCCGGTGGCCCGCATCGGCGAATTGGGCGCGCATGCCTGCGCGTCGGTGGTGGAGGTGGCGCAAAGCGCCGAGATCGTGTTCCTGTCGCTGCCCAGCATCGTGCAGGTGGAACAGGTCTGCACCGGGCCGGGCGGCCTGGTCGAGGCCGCGGGCCGGGTGCGCATCGTGGTGGACATGAGCACCAGCGACGTCACGCGCACCCGCCAGTTGGCCGAAGTGCTGCGCGGCCACGGCATCGTGCTGATCGACGCACCCGTGGCGCGCATGCGCGAGGCCGCCCGGCTGGGCACGCTGATGATCACGGTGGGCGCCACCCGGGAAGACTACGACACGGTCCTGCCCTATCTGTCCTGCATGGGCTCCGACGTGCTGCTGTGCGGGGGCATCGGCAACGGTCAGGTGGTCAAGATCATGAACAACATGGTGGTCTTCATGACGGTGCACGCCCTGGCCGAAGCCGTCACGATCGGGCGCAGCGCCGGGGTGGACGGCACCCTGCTGCTGGATGCGCTGAGCAAGGGGTCGGCCGACAGTTTCGTGCTGCGCAATCCGGGCCAGAAGGCGCTGGCCCCGTCCCACTTCCCGGAAAAGACCTTTCCGACCGAATACGCGATCAAGGACATCCTGCTGGCCCTCGAACTGGCCAGCCAGGGCGACGTGGACGCCCGGGCGGCCAAGCTGACGCACGACCTGCTGGAGCGCACGCGCGCCGCCGGTTACGTCAAGGAGTACTACCCGGTGATGGTCAAGCTGATCGAGCGCGGCTACGCGTAAGCCGTCCATCCGGCGCCGCGCGCCGCCCATTCCCTGTCCGAGACATCCATGACACCCCTGCTACGTCGATGGGCCCTGCCCCTGCTCGCCGCCACGATCGGCATGAACGCCGCCGCCGCGGACTATCCCACCCGCCCGATCACGCTGGTGATCGGCTTTACCGCCGGCGGCCCGACGGACGCCGTCGGCCGCTACCTCGCCCGCCAGCTCGAGACCGAGCTCGGCCAGACCGTCGTGGTCGAAAATCGCGCCGGCGCCAACGGCGTGGTCGCCGTGCAGGCGGTCAGGCGCGCGCCCGCCGACGGCTACACCCTGATGCTGGGCAGCAGCGGCACGCTGTCGATCGAACCCGTCTACAAGCAAAAGGTCGACTACCAGGTGCTCAAGGACTTCCAGCCCATCGCCCTGGTCGCCAGCTATCCCTACCTGCTGGTCGTGCCGGCCAGTTCGCCCTTCGACTCCGTGCAGGCGCTGATCGCCGGGGCACGCGAAAAGCCCGGCGCGCTGACCTTCGCGTCGGCCGGCAGCGGCGCGGTGAACCACCTGGCGGGCGAATGGTTCAAGAGCGCCACCCGGGTCGACATCACTCATGTGCCCTACAAAGGCGACTCGGCGGCCATCGCCGACCTGGTGGCCGGGCGCGTGGACATGGCCTTCCTGAGCGCCATCGCCGCCATGCCGCAGGTGCAGGCCGGCAAGCTGCGCGCGCTGGGCATCGCCGCCGCGCAGCCGTCTTCGGTGGCGCCCGGCGTGCCGACAGTGGCGCAGGCCGCCGGCATTCCCGGCTTCACGGCCGAACCCTGGAACGGCGTGCTGGCGCCGGCCGGCGTGCCGCCCGCCGTCACGCAGCGCCTGAACGCCGCCATCAACAAGGTCATGGGCACCGGCGAAGCGCGCGACGCGCTGCTCAAGCTGGGCCAGTACCCGATGCGCGGCACCCCCGACGACTTCGCCCGCCACATCGGCTCGCAGACCGAACGCTGGGCGCAGGTCATGCAGACCAGCCACATCGCAAAGGCAGACTAGATGGACTACCCCGAACTGACCCTGCTCATCGGCGGCCGCGCGGTCGCGGCCGGCGCCCGCCCCGGCCTGGAAGTGATCGACCCCGCCACGCAGGCGGTGCTGGGCCGATTGCCGATGGCCTCGGCCGATGACGTCGACGAGGCCCTGGAGGCCGCGCGCCGCAGCTTTCCGGGCTGGCGCGACACGGCGCCGCTGGACCGGGCGGCGATTCTGCGCCGCGCCGCCGCGCTGATGCGCGAGCGCACGCCGCAACTGGCGTGGCTGATCACCCGCGAACTGGGCAAGCCCCTGGCCGAATCCGAAAAGGAAGTCGCCACCGCCGCCGAGATGTTCGAATGGGGCGCCGAGGAAGCGCGGCGCACCTATGGCCGGCTGATCCCCGGCCGCGTGGGCGGCATCCGCCAGATGGCGATCCCGGAACCCATCGGCCCGGTTGCGGCGTTCTCGGGCTGGAACGCGCCGGCGATCACGCCGTCGCGCAAAATCGCCGGGGCCCTGGCCGCGGGCTGCTCCATCGTCATCAAGCCCTCCGAGGAAACACCGGCCATCGCGCTGGAGATCGGCCGCGCGCTGGCGGACGCGGGGCTGCCCGCGGGCGTGCTGAACATGGTGTTCGGCGATCCGGCCGAGATCTCCCGGCGTCTCATCGCCTCGCCGGTCATCCGCATGGTGACCTTCACCGGCTCCACGTCCATCGGCCGTGAACTGGCGATGATGGCGGCGGGCGGCCTGAAGCGGGCGACGCTGGAACTGGGCGGGCATGCGCCCGTGCTGGTGTTCGGCGACGCCGATCCCGTCGGCGCGGCCGATACCGTGCTGGCGGCCAAGCTGCGCAATTCCGGCCAGATCTGCACGTCGCCCACCCGCATGTACGTGCATGAAAGCGTGTACGAACGCTTCGTGGAGCGCCTGGCCGAACGGGCGCGCGGCTGGCGCGTGGGCAACGGCCTGGAAGCCGGCGTGCAGATGGGACCGCTGGCCAATCCCCGGCGGCTCGCCGCAATGGAAACCCTGGTGGCCGATGCGCTGAAGCACGGCGCGCAACTGGCGGCCGGCGGAGAGCGGCTGGATCTTCCCGGGTGGTTCTGGGCCCCGACCGTGCTGCGCGACGCGGGCCCCGAATGCCTGGCCGCCAACACCGAACCCTTCGGCCCGCTGGCCCTGGTGCAGCCGTTTGCCGAGCTGGACGAGGCCCTGGCACAGGCCAACCGGCTGCCTTTCGGGCTGGCCTCGTATGTCTTCACGCGCGACGCCGCAACGGCCCGCATCGCGTCCGAGCGCATCGACAGCGGTGTGGTCTGCATCAACCATTGCCAGGCCTCGCTGCCCGAGACGCCGTTCGGCGGATTCAAGGACAGCGGGCTGGGCAAGGAAGGCGGCGTCGAGGGCCTGCAGGAATTCATGCAGGTCAAGTACGTGAGCCAGATGTAGCGCGCAGCCATCACCCGAGCGGCGCGGCGACCGACCGCGCCGCCGCACCATCCAAAGGAGAACACCATGCATAAGAAAATCACCGGAATCACCGCCGCGATCGCGGTTGCCGCCCTGGCCGGCGCCGCGCAGGCCCAGCCGTCCGAAGGCATATCCGACGGCGTCGTGCGCATCGGCGTGCTGACGGACATGTCCGGCGCCTATTCCGGCAACGTCGGCCCCGGCTCGGTACTGGCCACGCGGCTGGCCATCGAGGAGTTTGGCGGCAAGGTGCTGGGCAAGCCCATCGAAATGCTGTCCGCCGACCACCTGAACAAAACGGACGTCGCCGCCAGCCGCGCGCGCGAATGGATGGACCGCGACCAGGTCGACGTCGTGACCGAACTGGGCAACAGCGCCGTCGCGCTGGCCGTGATGAACATCGCCCGCGAAAAAGGCCGCATGACCATGGTGACCGGCGCCGGCGCCACCCGCATCACCGGCGAAGACTGCTCGCCCAATAATGTCCAGTGGGTCTATGACACGTACGCGCTCGCCAAGGTGGGCACGTTGCCGCTGGTGGAGGCCGGCGCGAAGAAATGGTTCTTCGTGACCGCCGACTACGCCTTTGGCCACTCGCTGGAAAACGACGGCATGCGCTTTGTGAAGGAAGGCGGCGGCACGGTGGCCGGGTCGGCGCGCTATCCGTTCCCGGGGAACGATTTCGCGTCATTCCTGCTGTCGGCGCAGTCCAGCAAGGCCGATGCCGTCGCCTTCGCCAGCGCGGGCGCGGACCTGCAGAACGAGATCAAGCAGGCGCGCGAGTTCGGCCTGGCGGGCAAGCAAAAGCTGGTCGCCATGCTGATGAGCATTACCGACGTGCATGGCGTGGGCCTGGACGCCGGCCAGGGCATGACCTTTGCCGAGACCTTCTACTGGGACATGGACGACGAGACGCGCGCCTTTGCGCAGCGCTTTCACAAGGCGTCGGGCAAGATGCCCACGGCGCTGCAGGCGGGCCAGTATTCCGCGGTGCTGAACTACCTGCGGGCGGTCGAGAAGTCGGGGTCGGACAATGTGGACGTCGTGATGAAAACGCTGCGGGCCCAGCCCATCCACGATGCGTTCGCACGCAACGCCCGCCTGCGCGAGGACGGCAAGCTCATCCACGACACCTACGTGGTGGAGGTCAAGTCGCCCAAGGAATCCAAAGCGCCCTGGGACTATTACAAGATCGTGCGCACGGTGCCGGGCGACCAGGCGTTCATGCCCTTGTCCGAGAGCCAGTGCAAGCTGGTCAAACCATGATTCCCACGCCGCAAGCGGCCGGCGACGCGCCGGCCTACGAGGTCTATGCGATCCGCTACGCCAGCGTCACGCGGCGCGCGGCCGACAACTTCCTGTCACGCGTCGACGTCCATGACGGGCCCATGCCGATGGACTTCTTTTGCTGGCTGCTGCGCGGTCCGCAAGGCAACGTGCTGGTCGACACGGGCTTTAGCGCCTGCTCGGCGCGCGCCCGCAACCGCGCCTTCACGCTGCAGCCCGAGGCGGCGCTTGACCGGCTGGGGCTGGCGCCCGCGGACATCGGCGACCTCATCCTGACGCATCTGCACTACGACCACGCCGGCAACGTCGAGGCCTATCCGAATGCGCGCGTGCATCTGCAGGACGCCGAGATGCAATACGCCACCGGCCGCTACATGTGCTTTGAATCGATGCGGCATTTCTTCTCGGTGGACGACGTGCAGGCGGTGGTGCGCCAGGTGTACGCGGGGCGCGTGTGCTTTCACGATGGCGATGCCCGGCTGGCGCCCGGGCTGGAGATCTACCGCATCGGCGGGCACACGCAGGGCCTGCAGGTCGTGCGCGTGCACACGGCGCGCGGCTGGGTCGTGCTGGCGTCCGACGCCCTGCACTACTACCGCAACTTCCAGGACAACAATCCCTTTCCCGCCATCTTCCACTTGGGCGATATGCTCGAGGGCTATGCGCGCATCCGGACCCTGGCGGATTCCGAGGCGCACATCGTGCCCGGCCACGACCCCGCCGTCACCCAGCGCTATCCACGCGCCGTCGACGGCGACGGCATCTACCGCCTGGACGTTCCGCCCCTGTGACAAGGACAACGCAATGCAAGAAGACGACTTCATCCTTCACCGACTGGCGGACGCCGTGAACCGGCAGGAGCGGCTGGTATGGCGAGGCCGGCACCTGAACACGGTGTTCCTGCTGGAGTGCGGCGACACGGCCTATCTCATTGCCGTGCAGGCCGGCCGCATCGAATCGGTGCGCCGCGGCCCCTTCGTCATGCCGCGTTGGCAATTCGCGCTGCGCGCGGCCGCGGCCGACTGGGCGCAGTTCTGGAGCCCCAGGCCCGCGCCCGGTTTCCATGACCTGATGGCGCTGGTGAAATTCCGCCGCCTGCGCGCCGAAGGCGACCTCCATCCCCTGATGTCCCACCTGCTTTACTTCAAGGACGTGCTGGCCTGCCCGCGCGCCAAAGGAGCGTCCCTGTGAACGCCAGCCCCGCCCGCTTCGAGCCCATCGTCGGCCGCTATCTGCACCTGCCGCTGGGTGGACGCCCGCAGCGCATTTACGTCGAAGAAGCCGGCAGCGGCACCCCGCTGCTGTGCCTGCACACGGCCGGCGCGGACTCGCGCCAGTACCGCGCGGTGATGAACGACCCGGCCATCCTGGAATCCTTCCGCGTCATCGCCTTCGACCTGCCGTGGCACGGCAAATCGTCCCCGCCCGAGGGCTGGCAGGAAGAAACCTACCGGCTGACCTCGCAGGACTACGCCGAGGCGATCATCGCCGTGGCCGACGCGCTGGCGCTGGACCGTCCGCTGGTGATGGGCTGCTCCATCGGCGGCCGCATCGTGCTGCATCTGGCGCTTGAGCACGCCGACCGCTTCGGCGGCGCCATCGGCCTGCAGTCCGGCGCGCACGTCGACCCGTACTACGACCTGGAATGGCTGAACCGGCCGGACGTGCACGGCGGCGAAGTCTGCGCCGGCATCGTGTCGGGCCTGGTCGGGCCGGGCAGCCCCGAGAAGCATCGCTGGGAGACCTTGTGGCACTACATGCAGAGCGGTCCGGGCGTGTTCAAGGGGGACCTGCACTTCTATACCGCGGACGGCGACATCCGCGACCGCGTGGCCGGCATCGACACGCAGCGCTGCCCGCTGTGGCTGCTGACCGGCGAATACGACTATTCCTGCACGCCCCAGGACACGGAATTCCTGGCGGGCCGCATCGCCGGATCGCAATGGCAGATCATGGAAGGCATGGGCCACTTTCCCATGAGCGAGGACCCGGACCGGTTCCTCGGCTATCTGCGGCCGGTGCTGGCGCAGGCGGCGCGCAGGCGACAGGGCGCATAGCGCGAGGACGCGCGGGCGCGGGTACGTCCGATCTCCCGGGGCCGTGGCGCGGGCTGACGGCTGCGCCACCACCGCGCCGGGTCACTCCCCTTGCAACTGCGGCGCCGTCAGCGCCTTGAGCAGGTCGTCCACCGGCCGCGCAAGCTGGCTCGTATCGCGCACGCACACGTAGAACTGGCGCTCGGCCCAGTCATCGCGCAGCCGCAGCAGCGCCAGTCCCATCGAAGACAGGTAGTGCCGCGCGATGCCTTCGGGCACCACGCCGATGCCCAGGCCCTCGCGGATCATGCGGCAGCGCGTCTCGAAATTGGACACCTGCAGCTTCACGTTCGGCGGCCGCGACAGCGTCTGCCCCGCGTAGGCCAGGAACTGGTCGAGCGAATGGCGCGGAAAATAGCCGAGCAGGTCGTAGTCCAGCGCCTCTTCCAGGTACAACTCGGAACGGCCCGCCAGCGCATGGCCCACCGGCACCACCAGTCCCACGCGATCGCGCCGGAAGGGAAACGAAGCGACGCCGGGCACCGGGTGGTCCGCGTGATAGATGCCGATGTCCACCGAGGCCTCGGCGACCATGCGCGGTATGTCGTAGCTGTGGCCTTCGAGCAGGTCCACGCTGACGTCGCTGCGGCCGGCCAGAAAGCGCCCCATCACGCCGGGCAGGAATTGCAGGATGGTGGACGGGTTTGAAGCCAGGCGGATCTTCGCCTGGCCGTCCAGGGTATAGCCGTTGATGGCCTGCTCGGTGAGCTGCACGCTGCGCAGGATGGCCTTGGCCCGCTGGTACAGCAATGCGCCCGCCGGCGTGGGCTCGACGCCGCGCCCGTGCCGGTGCAGCAGCGTGCGGCCCAGATGCCGCTCCAGTTCGGCCACGCGCTTGCTGGCCGCGGACGTCACCAGGTTTTCGCGCTCGGCCGCTTTGGACAGGCTCTTTTCCTCGACGGCCGCGACGAAGATTTCCAGCGCTGGGATGTCTAGCTTTTTCATGGGGGCAATATACCGTGGCGGACCGCCGCCCGGCCGCGCTGGCGCAGCATTGGTGCTGCTGTGGCGCAGCATTGGCGCTGCGCTGGCGTCAGCGCGATCCGGATCCCTGCCTTGTCGCGAGTTCGCCCGCCAGTTCCAGCGCCTGCGCCAGAAACGCGGAGGCGTCGTCCTTGCGGTAGCTGACGATCACCGGCGACACGAAGGCGTCGGCGTCGATGCGCACGTGGGCGACGTCCTGGCGCTGCAGCCGCTGCACGGAGGCCGGCACCACGGTAACGCCCAGCCCCGCGGCGACCAGTCCGATGGCGGTCTGCAGTTCATTGGCTTCCTGCACCACCTGCACGGCGTGCCCGGCGGCGCGGAACAGGCCCAGCACGTGGTCGGCGTAATTCGGGCGCGGCCGGGCCGGATAGAGCACGAAGGGTTCGCGCGCCAGCCGGTCCACCGAGACGCTGGCCTGTCCCGCAAGCGGGTGATGCAGCGGCACCGCGGCCATCAGCGGTTCGGTCATGAGCACGCGGCGTTCGATGGCCGGATCATCCAGCAGGATGCGGCCGATGCCCAGATCGATGCGGCCCGCCTTCAGGGCTTCAAGCTGCGGCAGGGTGTTCATTTCCATCAGGCCGACCTCGACCCGATCATCGGCGCTGCGCAGCAGCCGGATCAGCTCGGGCACGAACCCATAGAGCGTGGACGGCACGAAGCCGATGCCGAACCAGCGGCGCTCGGTCTGGCCCAGCCGGCGCGTGCCTTCCAGCACTTCTTCCAGGCGGGCGGTCAGTAGCCGCGATTGTTCGAGCAGGAAGCGGCCCGCCTCGGTCAGGCGCAGCGCGCGGGTCGTGCGCTCGAAGAGCTGCACGCCCAGCTCCTCTTCAAGCTGGCGGATCTGGCGGCTGAGAGGCGGCTGGGCGATGTGCAGGCGCGAGGCCGCCAGCGTGAAGCTGCCCGCCTCGGCCACCGCCTGAAAGTAACGCAGATGCCGGAGTTCCATCTTGATTCAGACCCTGAAGGTATCAATCGAAACCCATATAGTCTTGGACACCCTGGAAAAAGGCAAGCGATACTGCCGCTAAGCGTTCAGGCCCTGACATTCAAAGTATGAATGGAACAGGCGCCGCAGATAATTCGAGAAACACGGAGACAACCATGCGCATGCGCCATGTATTCAAACCCTTTGCCCGCGCGTTGCTGGCCGCCACGCTGCTGGCCGGCGCCACCGCCGCGCACGCCGACGCGTATCCCGACCGGCCGGTGAAGTGGATCGTGCCCTTTCCGCCCGGCGGCGCCATGGACAGCATCGCACGCACCCTGAGCGAGTCCATGGGCAAGCAGCTCAACACGTCCTTCATCGTCGAAAACCGCGCCGGCGCGGGCGGCAATATCGGCGCGGCGGCCGTGGCGCGCGCCAAGCCCGACGGCTACACGATCCTGATCGTCGCCAACGGCATGGCGGTCAATCCCGCGCTTTACCAGAGCCTGAACTACGACCCCACCAAGGATTTCGCCCCGATCTCGCTGCTGGCCGTCGTGCCCAACGTGCTCGTCACCAATCCCGAACGCACCGGCGCGACCAGCGTGCAGGACGTGATCGCCAAGGCCAAGGCCCAGCCCAAGCACTACACGTACGCGTCTGCCGGCGTGGGCACCTCGATCCACCTGGCCGGCGAGATGTTCGTGTCGATGACGGGCGTGGACATGCTGCACGTGCCCTACAAGGGCAGCGGCCCCGCCGTCGCCGACCTGCTGGGCGGTCAGGTCGACTACATGTTCGACAGCATCACGTCCGCCAAGCCGCACATCGACAGCGGTAAGCTGCGCGCGCTGGGCATCACCACCGCCAAGCGCTCGCCCGCGCTGCCCAACGTGCCGACGCTGCAGGAGGCCGGCGTGCCGGGCTACGAGCTGATGCCCTGGTTCGCGGCTTTCGCCCCGGCCGGCACGCCGCCGGAAGTGGTGGCCAAGCTGAACGACGCCATGCGCACCGCGCTGGCCGAGCCCAAGGTGAAAGCGACGCTGGATTCGATCGGCGCCGAGTCCATCGGCAGCACGCCCGAGGCGCTGCGCGACCACCTGGCCAAGGAAACCGCGCAATGGAAGGATCTGGTCAAGGAACGCGGTATCAAGATCAACTGATCCGGCCGCCAACCGGGCGCGAGCCCGGCGCGCGGATGGGGTATCGTTGGTTCATCCCATCCCAGCGAAGGACAGCCATCATGGCCTTGAAACACGCGGATCCCGGGCAGGTCATCGATCTCTCTCCCTATGGCGCGGCGCTTGCGCAAAAGCAGTCGATCGCGCTCTTCAAATCCGGCGACCTGGAAGTCATGCGGCTGGTGCTGCTGGCCGGCAAGAGCATGCCCTCGCACGACGTGGCGGGGGAAATCACCCTCCAGTGCCTGGAGGGCAGCGTGGAAGTGGCCGCCGGCGGCGCCACGCATATCCTGGATGCGGGCTGTTTGATGTATCTGCCGGGCCGGGCGCCACATTCGCTCTTCGCGTTGGAAAACGCGTCGGTGCTGGTGACTGTTGCGCTAAAGCGGAATTAATTAGTTAGGGAGTTAGGGCGGAGCGCCGCCCTGCCCTGGCGCCGCCGACCGGTCTAGTGCCGCGCCGGCCCGCCGGCCGTGTTGCCGTGCCGGAATGGAATTCAAGGTCGCGCCGCGGCGACGGGCTTGGGTGGCGGCGCGGACGGCGCCGGCGTGACGCGCCAGATCGTGTTGGACAGATCGTCGGCCACGATGAGCGCGCCTTTCGGATCGACCGTCACGCCCACCGGGCGGCCGCGCGTGGTGCCGTCGCTGTCGCGAAAGCCCGCCACAAAGTCCACGGGCGGTCCGGACGGTCGGCCATCGGTGAAGGGCACGAACACCACCTTGTAGCCGACTGGATCGCTGCGGTTCCAGCTGCCGTGCTCGCCGACGAAGACGCCGTTGGCGTACCGGTCCCCCATCGCGGCGTTCGAAAAATCCACGCCCAGCGCCGCGACGTGCGAGCCCAGGCTGTAGTCGGGCGCGATGGCCGAGGCGACCTTCTCGGGGTCTTGCGGCCGGACGCGATCGTCCACGTTCTTGCCCCAGTAGCTGTAAGGCCAGCCGTAGAACGCGCCTTCCTTGACCGACGTGAGGTAGTCGGGCACGAGGTCCGGACCGAGCTCGTCGCGCTCGTTGACCACCGCCCACAATTGGCCGGTGTCGGGCTGGATGGTGAGCGCGGTGGGATTGCGCAGGCCCGTGGCGTACGCCTTGTATTCGCCCGTGGCGGCGTTGACGCGCCAGATGCGGGCGCGATCGACTTCCGCCGTCATGCCGCGCTCGGTGATGTTGCTGTTGGAACCGATGCCGACGTACAGATACTGCCCGTCGGCGCTGGCGGTCAGGGCCTTGGTCCAGTGATGGTTGATCTGCGCGGGCAACGGGGTAACCGTGACTGGCGGGCCGCTGGCCTTGGTTTGACCGGGCTGGTAGTCGAACCGCACCAGCGCGTCCTGGTTGGCGACGTAGAGATGGTTCCCGACCAGCGCCAGCCCGTACGGCGCATTGAGATTCTCGGCGAACGTGGAGGCCTCGTAGGTGCCGTCGCCTTCGGCATCGCGCAGCAGCGTCAGGCGGTTGCCGCCCTTGACCGGGCTGGTGCCGCGGGCCTTGATGATGCCCGCGATCACATCCTTGGGCTTGAGGTCCGGGGCGCTGCCGCCGCGGCCTTCGGCAACCAGGATGTCGCCGTTGGGCAGCACCAGCGTCTGGCGCGGGATTTTCAGATCGGTGGCGATGGCCGAAATCCTGTATCCCTCGGGGACGGTAGGCGCCTTGTCGCCCCACTGGGCGGGCTTGGCGATCACCATGTCGGGCAGCAGGCCCCGTTCGGGCGGCGGCAGTTCGGGCGTCGGGCCGACCTGCGCGGTCCCGGACTGGCCGCTGCATACCCCGGCCGCCGCCAGCAGCGGGATCCCGGCAAGCAAGCGAAGCTTCTTCATAGCGGTCCCCTGATGTGCGGCGTGCGAAATCCCAGGCAGACGGCCACGAACGCCAGCAATGTCGCCGCCACGGACAGGATCAGGCCGGCGGGCATGCTTGCCCAGGCGTCGCGGGCATGCATGAGCGCGTTGAGGACGCCAACCAGCCATGCGGCCAGCAGCACCAGCGCATACGGCACGATGCCCCGCGCGCGCTGCGTCGGCCTGAAGACATCGATCAGGGCGAACAACAGGGCGACGGCGCCGAACACCAGACCGCCGACCAGCAGCCAGGACGCGAAATTATTCCACTGGATGTGAAAGGTCTGCGCATACGCCGCATCCGCCAGCGCGGCGCCGAGATACAGCGGAAACATCCCCGCCAGGAAGACCGCGGGCATGGGCCGCACGGTCAGGGCATACCGGTTTTCGATGAGTTGAGTCACTGGGATCGCCTCGTGGAATGCGGGCCCAAGCACGCGCCCGTGACGGGTCGCGCAGCAAGCCGCATTCCTGTCGCGCAAGGGCGACCGGCATCCCAGGCATCAGCGCCGCGCGACCTGCGCAGGCTCGGCGGGCGGGGCGTGCTGGGCCGGCTGGGCGGGCACACCCGGCTGCCACCCACCGCCCAGCGCCTTGTACGCCGCCACGGCCGCGCGCGCCGACTCGCCCTGGGCCAATGCCCGGTCGTCCGACGCCTGCAGCAGCGACGCATCCGCATACAGCACGTCGATCAGGCTGGCGGCGCCGCGCTCATAGGCGGCAAACGACGATGCGCGGGCGCGCGTCAGGGAATCTTCGCCCCGCGTCAGCGCCGCGGTCTGTTCCGCGCGCCGGAGCAGCGCGGAGAACGCGTTCTCGACGTCCTCCGTCGCATGAAGCACCGCCAGCCGGTACGCGGCCAGGGCCTGCGCCTCTTGCCCCTTGGCCAGGTCGATCTGCGCGTTGATGCGGCCGAAGTCAAAGAGACGCCAGCGCAGGCCGAGCACGCCCGCGGACTGGCTGGCGCCGCTGGAAAACAGATTGCCGCTGGATACGGTCGTCGCGCTGCCCAGCAGGCCGCTCAACGAGAACTTGGGGTAGTACTCGGCGATGGCGACGCCGATTCTTGCATTGGCCGCGGCCAGCCGGCGTTCGGCCGCGATCAGGTCCGGGCGGCGCTGCAGCAGATCGGCGGGCGATCCCATGTCCGCAATGCGCGGCGTCGCGGGGATGGGCGCGGAAACTTCCAGTTCCGAACGATGGGTGCCGGGGGGCTCGCCGAGCATCACGTCCAGGGCGTTCATGGCCGCATCCAGGCCCGCCTGCAAGACCGGGACCGTGGCCTGGACCTGCGACAGCGCGCCGTCGGCCTGCTGCACCTGGTATCTGGCCGCCAGCCCTCTCTCGTGGAGCAGCCCCACTTTTGCGACGAGATCCTGTTGCGTCCTGACCTGCCGCCGCGCGATCTCCAGACGCGCCTGCAGGCTGCGGATGACGATGTAGGTGTCCGCGGTTTGCGCGGCGACGGCAAGCTGCGTCGCCATGGCCGCCGCGTCCGCGGCCTGGAGGTCCGCAATGGCAGCCTCGCGGCCGCGCCGCAGGCCGCCGAAGAGGTCCACTTCCCAGCTCGCCTCCAGGTTCGCCTCGTAGTCGTTCCCCCACCGGTCGTATCCCGGCGTGGCGTTGAGCACTTGTCCCAACGGCGTCTCGACCGACTGATACGCACGCGCGGCCTGGCCGCGGACCTGGGCTGACGGCAGCAACGCCGCGTTGGCCGCGCCCAGCCCGGCCCGGGCCTGCGCGACGCGCGCCGTGGCCTGCGCCAGATCCAGGTTCTGCGCGATCGCCTTCGACACGAAACGCGCCAGCATCGGATCGTCGAACTGGCGCCACCAGGCCGTCAGGTCCTGGCTGGCCGCGGCCCCGGCCTGCGCGGCCGGGGTCTGCGTGTAATGGCTGGGCAGCGGGGCTTCCGGCTTGCGGTAGTCAGGCCCTACCGCGCACCCGGTCGTCACACTGGCGCATAGCAAAACAAGAAAACGACGGGCGAACATGGGAATCCTTCAAGACGGGCTGAAATGGGGAGCAGCAATGGATTGATGGGTGACTATAATACCGTTTGGTCACTTGTTGTCAACACAATGTCCGCGGGTTAAGCTCCCGGGATGAGCAAAGCAACATCCCCCGACCCCCATGCGCGCGGCCCGTCCGATCACGAGGTCCGAGACCAGATCGTCGACGCCGCGACCGAATACTTTGGCCTTTACGGCTACGACAAGACCACCGTGTCCGATCTGGCCAAGGCGATCGGCTTTTCCAAGGCCTACATCTACAAGTTCTTCGATTCCAAGCAGGCCATCGGCGAGGTGATCTGCGCGAACCGGCTGAACATGATCACGGTGGCCTTGGACGCCGCCGTGGCGGACGCGCATTCGGCCCCGGAAAGGCTGCGCCGCATCTTCAAGGCCCTTGTGGAGGCCGGCAGCCAGCTCTTCTTCCAGGACAGCAAGCTGTACGACATCGCGCGGACCTCGGCCAGCGAGTCGTGGCCGTCCGCGCGGGCCTATGAGGCGCACGTCAAGGACCTCATCCTCAAGATCGTGCGTGAAGGCCGCGAGGCCGGCGACTTCGAGCGCAAGACGCCGCTCGACGAAACCGTGGACGCCATCTACCTGGTCTTGCGGCCCTACCTGAATCCCCTGCTCCTGCAGCACAACCTGGACAACGCCGAGCAGGCGACGATCCAGTTGTCGGGCCTGATTCTGCGCAGTCTGGCACCATGAGCGAATGTGGCAATCCGGTGCGCGCAACCGGTGTGCCACAAAAATTTGGCGCAAAATATCATTGTGACCATTGACTGTTTTAGTCACACGTTTAGAATGGGAGCCTTCTTTGTGAGGATGGTTTCCCATGCTTCGGCGTCAGCTTGCTCCGTTTGCCCTCTGCCTGTTGCCTTTCGCCCTCGCGGCATGCGGCGATAGCCCCCCTCGGGATCCCCGAGTCGATCCCCCGCTCGTGCGCGTCGGCGTGGCGCAAGACGCATCCGCCTCGGCGCGGTCCTTCTCCGGCGTGGTGGCGGCACGCGTCCAGAGCGATCTGGGATTCCGCGTGTCGGGCAAGGTGTTGGAACGGTTGGTCGACACTGGGCAGACCGTGACGCGAGGCCAGCCGCTCATGCGGCTGGACCCGGAAGACCTGGGGCTGCAGGCCCGGGCGCAGCGCGAGGCCGTCGCGGCGGCTCGCGCGCGAGCCAAGCAGACCGCCGATGACGAAGCGCGCTATCGCGGCCTGGTGGCGGAAGGCGCGGTGTCGGCGTCGGCCTATGCGCAGATCAAGGCGGCCGCCGATACCGCGCGCGCCGACCTGCAGGCCGCCGAAGCCCAGGCCAACGTCGCGAAGAATGCATCGAGCTATGCCGTGCTGTTGGCCGACGCCGATGGCGTCGTCGTGGAGACGCTGGCCGAACCGGGACAGGTGGTCAGCGCCGGGCAAACCGTGGCGCGGCTGGCGCGAGCGGGCCAGCGCGAAGCCATCGTGCACTTGCCCGAAACGCTGCGGCCCGCTGTGGGGTCGTCGGCCCGCGCGCGGCTGTACGGCGACCACCAGACGCCCGCGCCCGCCACGCTGCGGCAGCTTTCCGATGCCGCCGACCGCGTCACGCGCACGTTCGAGGCCAGGTATGTGCTGTCGGGCGAGTTGGCGCGCGCGCCGCTGGGCGCCACCATCACGATCGACATTCCCGAATCGTCCGATGGCGCCCCGTCGGTACAGGTGCCGATCGGCGCCTTGTTCGATGCCGGCGCCGGCCCCGGCGTCTGGGTCGTGGACGGCAGCCCGGCCCACGTGGCGCGGCGGTCCGTGCAGGTGATCAGCCTGAGCGACGACGCGGCGCGCGTCGGCGGCGACCTCAAGCCGGGCGAGCGCATCGTGTCCCTGGGCGCGCATCTGCTGCATGAAGGCCAGCCCGTGCGCGTCGGCGACCAGAATGCGGTCGCCGCAGCGGGAGCGCATCAATGAGCGAGGGCCACTTCAACCTGTCCGCGCTCGCTGTGCGCGAGCGTTCGATCACACTGTTCCTGATCTTCCTCATCTCTGTCGCCGGCATACTCGCGTTCTTCCAGCTGGGCCGGGCCGAAGACCCGCCCTTCACCATCAAGCAGATGACCGTCGTCACGGCATGGCCCGGCGCGACGGCGCAGGAAATGCAGGATCAGGTGGCCGATCCGCTGGAAAAGCGGCTGCAGGAACTGCGGTGGTACGACCGGACCGAAACCTATACGCGGCCGGGCCTGGCGTTCACCATGGTCACCCTGCAAGACAGCGCGCCGCCAGGGCAAGTGCAGGAAGAGTTCTACCAGGCGCGCAAGAAGCTCTCGGACGAAGCCAAGCAGTTGCCTCCCGGCGTCATCGGGCCGCTGGTCAACGACGAATACGCGGACGTGACATTCGCCCTGTATGCGCTCAAGGCCAAGGGCGAGCCCCAGCGCCTGCTGGTGCGCGACGCGGAGGCGCTGCGCCAGCAACTGCTGCACGTGCCGGGCGTCAAGAAGGTCAACATCATCGGCGAGCAGCCCGAGCGCATCTTCGTGTCCTTTTCGCATGACCGCCTGGCCACGCTCGGCGTCGATCCGCAGGACATCTTTGCCGCGCTCAACGGCCAGAACCTGCTCACGCCCGCCGGGTCCATCGACACCGACGGGCCGCGGGTGTTTCTGCGGGTTGACGGCGCGTTCGACAACCTCGACAAGATCCGCCAGACGCCCATCGTGGCGCGGGGCCGCACGCTGAAACTGTCGGACGTGGCCACGGTGGAACGGGGTTACGAAGATCCGGCGACCTTTCTGGTGCGCAACAACGGCGAGCCGGCGTTGCTGCTGGGCGTCGTCATGCGCGATGAATGGAACGGGCTGGATCTGGGCCGCGCGCTCGAAAAGGAAGTCGCCAGCATCAACCAGGCGCTGCCCCTGGGCATGAGCCTGACCAAGGTCACCGACCAGGCCGTCAACATCAGCGCCGCCGTCGACGAGTTCATGGTCAAGTTCTTCGTCGCATTGCTGGTCGTGATGCTGGTGTGCTTTATCAGCATGGGGTGGCGCGTGGGCCTGGTGGTCGCGGCCGCGGTGCCGCTGACCCTGGCGGCGGTCTTCGTGGTCATGGCGGCCTCCGGCAAGAACTTCGACCGCATCACCCTGGGCTCGCTGATCCTGGCGCTGGGCCTGCTGGTGGACGACGCCATCATTGCCATCGAAATGATGGTGGTCAAGATGGAGGAAGGCTACAGCCGCATCGCCGCGTCGGCGTATGCGTGGAGCCACACCGCGGCGCCCATGCTGTCGGGCACGCTGGTCACGGCGGTGGGATTCATGCCGAACGGCTTCGCGCGCTCCACCGCCGGTGAATACACCAGCAACATGTTCTGGATCGTGGGCATCTCCCTAATCGCATCCTGGGTGGTGGCGGTGGTGTTCACCCCCTACCTGGGCGTGAAGATGCTGCCGGACATCAAGAAGATCGAAGGCGGACACCACGCCATCTACGACACGCGCAACTACAACCGCTTCCGGCGCCTGCTGCGTCATGTCATCGGCCGAAAGTGGCTGGTGGCGGGCACCGTCATCGGCGCGTTCGCGCTTGCGGTCGTCGGCTTGGGCATGGTCAACAAGCAGTTCTTTCCCACGTCGGACCGGCCCGAAGTGCTGGTTGAAGTCCAGATGCCGTATGGCACGTCGATCGAACAGACCAGCCAGGCCGCCGCCCAGGTCGAAACCTGGCTCGCCGGCCAGCCTGAGGCCCGGATCGTGACGGCCTACGTCGGCCAGGGCGCGCCGCGGTTCTTCCTGGCCATGGCGCCCGAACTGCCCGACCCCTCGTTCGCCAAGATCGTGGTCCTGACGAGCAATGACAAGGAGCGCGAAGCGCTCAAGTTCCGGCTGCGCCAGGCCATCGCCGACGGCCTGGCGCCGCAGGCGCAGGTCCGCGTTACCCAGATCGTGTTCGGACCGCCTTCACCGTTTCCCGTGGCTTACCGCGTGATGGGACCCGATCCCGACACGCTGCGCACGATCGCCGCGCGCGTGCAGTCCATCATGCAGGCCGACCCGATGATGCGTACCGTCAACACGGATTGGGGTCCGCGCGTCCCGGCCCTGCATTTCACGCTGGACCAGGACCGGCTCCAGGCAGTGGGCCTGACGTCCAGTTCGGTGGCGCAGCAATTGCAGTTCCTGCTCAGCGGCGCGCCCCTCACCAACGTGCGCGAGGACATCCGCTCGGTGGAAGTGGTCGGCCGGGCCGCTGGCGACGTGCGCCTGGATCCGGCCAGGATCGCCGGGTTGACGCTGGCGGGCGCGGCCGGCCAGCGCGTGCCGCTGTCGCAGGTCGGCACGGTCGAGGTGCGCATGGAAGACCCGATCCTGCGGCGCCGGGACCGCATACCGACGATCACGGTGCGCGGCGACATCGCCGAAGGGCTGCAGCCGCCGGATGTGTCCACGGCCGTCCTGAAGCAGTTGCAGCCGGTCATCGATGCCCTGCCCGCGGGCTATCGCATCGAACAGGCCGGCTCCATCGAGGAGGCCGGCAAGGCAAGCACCGCCATGTTGCCGCTCTTTCCCATCATGATCGCCGCCACCCTGCTCATCATCATCCTGCAGGTGCGCTCGATTGCGGCCATGGTGATGGTGTTCGCCACCAGTCCCCTTGGCCTGATCGGCGTGGTGCCGACATTGCTGCTCTTTCAGCAACCGTTCGGCATCAATGCGCTGGTCGGCCTGATCGCGCTGTCCGGCATCCTGATGCGCAACACGCTGATACTGATCGGCCAGATCCACCAGAACGAGCACGACGGCCTGGCTCCGTTCGACGCGGTCGTGGAGGCGACGGTCCAGCGGGCGCGGCCGGTCATCCTGACGGCGATGGCCGCGATTCTGGCTTTCATCCCATTGACGCATTCCGTGTTTTGGGGAACGCTGGCCTACACGCTGATCGGCGGCACGTTCGCCGGCACGATCCTGACGCTGGTCTTCCTGCCGGCGATGTACGCCATCTGGTTCAAGATCCGCCCGGCCTCCGCGCAGGGCGCCGCCAGACCCGAGGCCGTTCCCGGCTGATCCAGGGTCTATCCATCAAGCCCGCAGCGCGGCGGTCCGTCGCCGCGCCGCGGGCTTCACGTTCAAGGGGTTCGCATGTACAGCAATCGACAGGCCTGCTGGTTGACGCAATACGAGGCAGCGCGCGAGCGGCTCCTTGCCGGCGGGGGCAAGCCCGCTATCGCCAGCGCGGAACAGATCGGCGGCATGACGGGGCTGCAGATCCTGCACGCCATGATGGCCGGCGAGCTGCCCTACCCGCCGATGAACGACACCATGAACATGACGTTGGTGGAGGCGGATTCGGGCTGGGTCGTGTTCATGGGGATCCCGGAGCTACGCCACTGCAACCCCTTCGGCACCATCCATGGCGGCTGGTTCTCCACGCTGCTCGATTCGGCGCTGGGGTGTTCGATCCAGAGCGCGCTGCCGGAAGGCCGCACCTACACGACCGTCGAACTGAGCGTCAACATCGTGCGGCCGGCAACGCCGTCCAGCGGCCCGCTGCGCGCCGCCGCCACGCTGATACACAGCGGCAGACAGATCGCCACGGCGCAGGCCCGGGTGGAGGACGAAAACGGCAAGCTGTACGCACACGGCACCACGACGTGCATGGTGTTCGACCGCCGCGCGTAGCGGCGCGGGGCTGGGTCGGCGGGCGCCCGCTCCGCCCCTAGACCCCGAACGACACGGACATGTCCTGCAGCCACACGCTGGCCAGCGGCTGGCGTGCGGCCAGGAAACCGAGCGGACCGTCTTCGGCCACGCGCCAGCGCGCCGACCCGAAACGCGCCCTGCCCCGCAGGGTGCAGCGGGTGCGCAGGGGGCCCGCGTGACCGTCCTGAACCGTCCACACCGCAAGGCGCAGCGGAACGGCCACGCGCAACCCCGGGTGAAACTGCAGGCTGGCCACGAACTGCCCTTCATCCGTGCGGCACGCGGCCGTGCCGGTGCCGACATTGCCGGAAGCGCCGAACTCGCCGGGGACGCCGGAAGCCCCTTCCGCGCGCAGCGGCTCGAACCGGCCCATCCGCTTGGGAATGCCCCACAACTCCCGGCCTCCGGCGGCGGCGGCATCGTCGTCCACCCAGATCGGGCCGACAGTGCAGGCGGGCGCCAGCAAACCCGCGTGGCGCACGGCCGTGGCAAAGAGCAGTTCGTTGTAGGCCAGCGTGCCGCCCGGTTCATAGGCAGTCCAGACCGTGGCGCAGATGGCATGGCGTCCCAGGGTGACCACGCGCGCGTCGCCGGGCGCCCGCTGGCGCGGCATATCGGCCAAAGGAACGCGCCACGCGCTGATGAGCGCATGGCCGCGCAGGTGCCATGGCGCTGGGGGATAGGCGCCCGCCGCATCGGGGTGCACGTCATCCGAGGGACGGTCGTGGGAAGGATCAATCATGCTGGCGAACTCCTGTGCAGGCCGCCGGTGGCGCGCCGCAAGATCGATAGTAAAGGTCCTGCGACAGATCGCCGCACGTGTTGCGATTCGTAGAGAATGCGTCAGATTCTGTAATAGAATCCCGCCCATGCGTACCGACCGGGACTCTGCGATCAAGCCCCGCGGCCTGCCCTGGCGTTTGCTCGTCTGTCTGGCAATGGCCGCGTTCGTGCTGCGCGCTTTCATCCCGGACGGCTTCATGGCGGGGCGGTCGACGACCTCGCTGATGCTGACGCTGTGCGACGCGGGCGTCGCGCTCAATGTGACGTTCGATCTGCCGTCGCAGCCCGATTCCAAGCATGCCGCGAGCGATGCCTGCGTCTTCGGCGCCCTCGCCGCGCATGCGATATTGCCCGAGACCGGTCTGGCGCCCGTGCTCTCGGCCCAGGCCGCCTACGCAGCGCCTGCATCCGCCGTCCATCGCGCCGCGCCGCCGCTTCCCGCGCTGGGCCCGCCCCTCGGGCCACGCGCCCCGCCTTCCCTGTCTTCCTGATTTGCCGCGCCCGCGCGCTTTGCGCCGCGCTCGGCAGCGAAGGGAGGGATACGTCCGGAACATGCCTCGATACGTCGCCAGTACATTGGCGCCGCCCGCGTGATGTCCCCCTCTTCGCGTCCGCATTGCCCGCCGGCATTCACGCCGGCGGCAGATCCAGTCGAAGACACTGAAGAAGAGGGGTCATTTTGGCCATCGTTCGTACGCACGCGTGCCTGGGCACGTCCCTGGTCCTGGCCGCATTCAATGCCGCCGCGCAAACCGCTCCCGCAACACTCGCCCCCATCACCGTGATGGGAGGCGCCGAAACGGCGCTGACCACCGAGGCATCCACCGGCTCCAACCTGGGGCTCACGCCCATGCAGACGCCCGCCAGCGTCGACATCATTTCACGGGACCAGATCACGGCGCGCGGCGACGCCAGCGTGATCGAAGCGATCACCCGCGCCCCCGGCTTCTCGGCCATGCCCCATCCGGGCAACGGCAACAGCGCCCTGTCGGTGCGCGGCTTCACGGACAGCACCTCGGTCATGCGGCTGTACGACGGGCTGCGCCAATATGGTGGCGTCGGCCTGACGTTTCCGTTCGACACGTGGTCGGTGGAGCGCATCGAGGTCCTGCGCGGACCGGCGTCGGTGATCTATGGCGACGGCGCCATCGGCGGCGTCGTCAACGTGATCCCCAAGCGGCCGACGCGCGGGCCCATCCAGAACGAGATCCAGGCCACGATAGGCACGCAGGACACGGCCCGGCTTGGACTGGGCAGCGGCGGCGCGCTGAGCGATACGCTGTCGTATCGCCTGGACGTGAGCGGCAATTACACGGACGGCTGGGTGGACAACGGTCAATCGGGCGACGCCACGTTCTCGGGCGCGCTGCGCTGGGACGCGACGCCGGACCTGAACATGACACTGAGCTACGCGTATGGCTATCAGCGCCCGATGCGGTATTTCGGCACGCCAATGATCAACGGCGAGCAGGACGAGGCGCTGCGCAAGCAGAACTACAACGTCGACGACGGCTTCATGCGGTTCCGGGATCAGTGGACGCAACTGGACACGGTCTGGACGCCGAACGACGCCACCACGGTGCGCACCCGCCTCTACCACGTGCAGAGCGACCGCGACTGGCGCAATGCCGAGCGCTACGTCTACAACCCCGCAACCAGCCTGATCGACCGGTCCGACAACACCCAGATCACGCATGACCAGACGCAGACCGGCCTGACCACCAGCGCCGTGTTCAAGGGCAGGCTGGCCGGCCTGGACAACACGGTGTCGGTGGGCTTTGACGTCAACCACGCCACCTTCAAGCACACCAACAACACCTACACCGGCAGCTCCGGCCCCGTGGACCCCTATGACCCGGATCACGGCAAATACCAGAGCGACGTCCCGTTCATCCCGCGCTACCAGAACAAGGCGGACCAGTTCGCCCTCTTCATGGAGGATCGCCTGGCGTTGACCAGCAAGTGGTCCGTCATCGGCGGCTTGCGGTACGACCATGCGAAGGTCACGCGCGATGACCTGATCACCGATCAACGCGCGCTGTCCCAGACCTATTCCGACGTCGGCTGGCGCATCGGCACGGTGTACGACATTACGCCGGATCTTGCCGTGTACGCGCAGTACGCCGAGGCCGCCGATCCGGTCAGCGGCCTGCTGATGATCAGCCCGGCCAATGCCGAGTTCGACATGTCGCGGGGCAAGCAGATCGAGGTCGGCCTCAAGCAGAATTTCCTGGACAACCGTGGCGAATGGACGCTCGCGGCCTATCAGATCCGCAAGACCAATCTGCTGTCGCGCGATGCCGACGACCCCAGCCTGCGCGTGCAGGTGGGCGAGCAATCGTCGCGGGGCCTGGAAGCGTCGCTGTCGCTGGCGTTCGCGCCCGGCTGGACGATCGAGGCCAATGCCACCATGCTGCGGGCCAAGTACGACGACTTCTCCGAATCGGTCGGCGGCGCCGCCGTGTCGCGCGCGGGCAATGTCCCGCCCAATGTGCCGCAGCGCCTGGCCAACCTGTGGCTGACCTGGAATTTCCAGCCGGGCTGGACCGCCATGGGCGGCCTGCGCTATGTGGGCAAGCGGTACGCCGACAGCGCCAATACGCTGGAACTGCCGTCCTACACGACGACCGATCTGGCGCTGCGCTGGGACGTGAACAAGGACACCGCCATCACGGCCCGGGGCTTTAACGTCTTCGACCGCGCCTACTACACGACCGCCTACTACACCAACACGCAGTGGCTGTACGGGCCCAGCCGCCGCTTCGAGCTGACCCTGAACCATCGCTTCTGAAGGCGGGCCGGACCATGGACCTCAAGGCACGGGCCCGCAGGCTGACCTACCTGGTCCATCGCTGGCTGGGCGTGGCAGGCTGCGTGCTGATGCTTGCGTGGTTTCTAAGCGGCATCGTCATGCTGTACGTCGGCTACCCGAAGCTGACGCCTGCCGAACGCTACGCCCGCCTTCCCGTCCTGGCCGCTGACGCCTACCCGGCGCCGGACGTGGCGGGCCCACGCGTCCTGACGTCGGTGCGCGGCGAGTTCAGCTATGTGGTGTCGACGCCCGACGGGCCGCGCGCCTGGTCCGCGCGCACGGGCCAGCCCCACGGCGCGGTGACGGCGCAGATGGCCGTCGCCGAGGCCGGGCGCTTCTGGCCTGCCGGCGAACCGCGCTATGAGGGCCTGGTCGAGGAAGACCGTTGGACCCATTCGCGCGGCCTGGACCGCCATCGCCCGCTGCACAAGGTCCGCATGGACGGGGAACCGGCCGGCGTCCTGTACGTGTCCTCGGCCACCGGCCAGGTCGTGCTGGACGCGCCGCTGGCGCAGCAGCGCTGGAACTACGCGGGCGCATGGCTGCACTGGCTGTACATGGCGAGGGACCGCTCCGTCGATCCGGTCTGGAGCTGGATGGTGATCGGCCTGTCCGGCCTCTGCACGGTGCTGGCGGCCAGCGGCGCGGTCGTCGGGGTGTGGCGCTGGCGCTTTCGCGGGCGCTACAAATCGGGCGCGCGCACGCCCTACCGCGAGGCCTGGATGCGCTGGCACCACATCGCCGGCCTGCTCTTCAGCGCCTTCGTGTGCACGTGGATCTTCAGCGGGCTGATGTCGATGAATCCGGGCGGGATTTTCTCCGGGTCCGGCCCCGGCCCCGATCGCCCCGCCATGGCGGGCCCGGAACACGACGCCTCCCTCGCCGACCCGCAGCCAGTGCTGCAGGCACTGCGCCGCGCGGGCTTTCTGGCCGTTGAACTGGAGTGGCGCTGGCTGGCGGGTGAACCCTACGTGGTGGCGCGCGACGCCAGCGCCGACAGCCGCATCGTCAGGCAGGGCGCGGCCGGGCTCGCGGTGCAATCGTCCTGGCAACCGGAGCCCGTGCGCAACGCGGCGCGCGCGCTGTTTCCGGACGCGCCGGTCCACGCGCAAGTGCTGGACAGCTACGACGCCTATTACTACGCCCGCCACGCCGAAGCGATGAATGGCGGCGCGCCGCGCGGACTGCCCGTACTACGGCTGGACTTCGACACGGCGGCGGCGGATCGCGTCTATGTGGACCTGCGCACGGGCGAACCGGTCCTCAGCCTCTCACGCGCGCAGCGGGTCGGGCGCTGGCTCTTTTACTTTCTGCACAGCTGGGACCTCCCCGCCCTGCTGGACGCTGGCGTGGGCCGGGACCTGGCGCTCATCCTGCTGAGCCTGGGCGGCCTGGCCCTTTCCGCCACCGGCATCATGCTGGGCGCGCGCCGGCTGGGCTGGGCGCGCGACCGCCGGTAGCTTCCGGCGGCCCGGCGGCCCGCCGGCCGACACGCAGCGCGCCCGGCTCAATCCGAGTGCGGCTGCGGCGGCGTGTCGATGGACGCATCGACCTGCGAGATCGACTCGCCCGGATAGGCGACGCGCGCCGCCGCGGCCGCGTCCTCGCGGGTGGGATAGGCGCCCGGATCCTCCTGGACACCCAGCAGCGCAATGCCCCGAAAGCCCCACTTGCCATCGGCGCGCTGGAAGACTTCGACGATCATGTCATCTCCTCAATGCAAGACGGGCTTCCGTCATGGTGTCCCTGCCAGGCGGGCGCAGGCGGCCGGCAGGTCGTCGAAGTGATGCAGCAGCACGTCTGGCGCCAGCGCCGCGGCGGGGATCTCGCTGTATCCGAAGTCCACCAGGATCAGCGGGGTTCCCGCGCTGCGGGCGGCGCCTGCGTCGGTGTCGGCGTCGCCCACCATGACGGTGCGCGCGAGGTCGCCGCCCACGGCCTGCACCGCCTCGATCAGATGGGCGGGATTGGGCTTGGCCGCAGACACGGCGTCGATGCCGGCCACGCCGTCGAAAAGACCCGCCATGCCAAGCTTGGTCAGCAGGTTGCGCGAGAGGTCCGTGGGTTTGTTGGTGCAGACGACCAAGGCCGCGCCCGCGGTCCGAAGGGTCTTGAGCGCATCGATGACGCCGGGGAACGGTCGCGTTTCGTCCGCGATATGGTCGCTGTAATAGGCAATGAAGCCGCCGAACAGCGCAGCCGTGCGCGCGGCGGGCTCCGGTTCGCCGGCGCTTTCCAGGCCAAGCTGTAACAGCCAGCGCGCCCCCCGGCTGACGTAGGACCGGCCCCGTTCATAAGCCAAGGGCTGATAGCCGTGCGCAATCAGCACGGCGTTGACCGCTCCGATGAGATCGGGGGCCGATTCGACCAACGTCCCGTCCAGATCGAACGCGATGGTGGCCCCTGCGAGGGCGGCGAGATCGTTCACGATAGGTGACTCCACGGCGAGCCTGACTGCCGGACAGGACGCCGGGCCAGATCCCGATAAGCCTCAGCTTACTGCCGCGCGGCCTCGCCCACACGACCCGCGTGCAGGCGCCGTCAGTCACCGTGCAGCGCAATGCCGCCCCGGGCGCCGGATGATCCAGGCGCCGAAGGCCGCTGCGTGAACCACAACGCGCCCCCGGCCTACGCCCGATACTGCCCTACTCCACCGACGCGCCCGACTTCTTCACGACCTCGGCCCACCGCGGGATTTCCGTGGCCATCAGGTCGCGCAGTTGGTCCGGCGTGCTGCCGACCAGCTCCATGCCCATGGTCTTGCCCAGCTTTTCCTGGACGTCGGGTTCTTTCAGGATCAGGGCGATTTCGGCGGCCAGCTTGTCCAGGATGGGCTTGGGCGTGCCCTTGGGCGCGTAGACCGCCTGCCATGACGCCATCTGGAAGCCAGGCACGCCGGCCTCCTGCATGGTCGGCACGTCCGGCGCGAGCGCGATGCGGTCCTTGGTGGTCACGGCCAGCAGCTTGAGCTTGCCGGTCTGCAGCAGCGGCAAGGCCGCCGTCATCTGGTCGAACATGAACGTCACCGCGCCCGACGACACATCCACCATGGCCGGCGGCGTTCCCTTGTAGGGCACGTGGGTGAGCGGCACGCCGATCATGCCGGAAAACAGTTCGCCGGCCAGGTGCGTGGAGGTGCCCGCGCCGGAGGACGCGAAGGTGCGCTTGGAGGGGTCGCGCTTGAGCAGCGCAATCAGGTCGGCCACCGAATTCACGCCCAGGTTGGGATCAACCAGCAGCACGTTGGGCAGGAAGGCGATCAGGGACACCGGTTCGAAGTCCTTGACCGGGTCGTACTTCAGGTTCTTGTACAGGCTGGCGTTGATGGCGTGCGTGCTGATCGTGCCGCCGAACAGCGTGTAGCCGTCGGGCGCGGCCTTGGCCACGTAGGTGGCGCCGATGCCGCCGGCGGCGCCGGGCTTGTTCTCGACGATGACGTTCTGGTGAAGGCGGTCGCCCAGCTTCTGGGCCAGCACCCGGCCCACCACGTCGGTCGAGCCGCCCACGGTGAACGGCACCACATAGGAAATCGGCTTTTGCGCCGGCCAATCGGCGGCACTGGCGGGCATGGCCAGGGTGCCGAGGACGGCGCCGGCCAGCAGCGCGGCCAGCGCGCCGCGTCGTTGCATGTTCATGGTTGTCTCCTGCCTATCTTTATCGGTATGGGTGGGGTGCCGGCTGCGCCGGCGGCAAGGCTCAGCGGCCCTGTTCTTTGCGCCAGGCGGCGAACTTGTCCTTGGTGCCGGGATCGGTCGGGGGGTACAGCCCCAGGATGGACGCACCCGCCTGCACCTGGCTGGTGACGAAGTCCTCGAAGACGGTCATCTCGACCGCTTCGATCGCTATCTCGTCGGCCAGGTGGGCCGGAATGACCACCACGCCCTCGCGGTCGCCCACGACGATGTCGCCGGGCCACACGGCCACGTCGCCGCAGCCGATGGGCACGTTGATGTCCAGCGCCTGGTGCAGCGTCAGGTTGGTGGGCGCGGACGGACGCTGGTGGTAGGCGGGAAAGCCCATCTCGGCGATCTCGGGCGAATCGCGAAAGCCCCCGTCCGTGACCACGCCGGCCACCCCTCGCTTCATCAGGCGGGTGACCAGGATGGAGCCGGCGGACGCGGCGCGCGCGTCCTTGCGGCTGTCCATGACGAAGACCGCCCCTTCGGGGCAGGTTTCTACGGCGGCGCGCTGCGGATGCGCGCGGTCTTCGAACACCTTGATGGTGTTCAGGTCTTCGCGCGCGGGGATGTAGCGCAGCGTGAAGGCCGGGCCGACCATGTTGGGCAGATTGGCGTTGAGCGGCCGCACGTCCTGGATGAACTGGTTGCGCAGGCCGCGCTTGAACAGGGCCGTGCACAGCGTGGCGGTGCTGACGCCGGACAGCCGGGCGCGGGTTTCGGGATTCATGGGGGACACGATGGCTCCGGGTAGGTAGACGGAATTGCGGAAAAAGTCCGGGTTCAGAAAATGGCGGGCTCGGGCACGGGCGCGCCGAATTCCGTTTCCAGGAAGTCGAAGTCGCAGCCGTCGTTGGCCTGCAGGATGTGCCGGGAATACATCCAGCCGTAGCCGCGCTCGTAGCGCCGCGGCGGCGGTGTCCAGGCGGCGCGGCGCGCGGCCAGTTCCTCGTCGCTGACGTTCAGGTTGATGGTGCGCGCGGGCACGTCCACGGTGATCGTGTCGCCCGTCTTGACCAGCGCCAGGGGCCCGCCCACGTGGCTTTCGGGCGCGACGTGCAGGATGCAGGCGCCGTAGCTGGTGCCGCTCATGCGCGCATCCGACAGGCGCAGCATGTCGCGCACGCCCTGTTTGACCAGCTTGGTCGGGATGGGCAGCATGCCCCATTCCGGCATGCCGGGGCCGCCTTGCGGGCCGGCGTTGCGCAGGATCATGATGTGGTCGGCGGTGACGTCCAGGTTTTCGTCCTCGACGGCGGCTTTCATGCTGGGGTAGTCGTCAAACACCAGCGCCGGGCCGGTATGGCGCAGGTACTGCGGGGCGCAGGCGCTGGGCTTGATGACGCAGCCGTCGGGCGCGATGTTGCCGCGCAGCACGGCCAGCGCGCCCTCGTCGTAGATCGCTTCGTCCAGCTTGCGGATCACGTCGTCGTTGTAGACCTCGGCGCCGGCGATGTTCTCGCCCAGCGTCTTGCCCGTGACCGTCATGGCCGACAGGTCCAGGTGGCCGTGCAGGCGCGACATCAGCGCGGGCAGGCCGCCCGCGTAGTAGAAGTCTTCCATCAGGTAGGTGTCGCCGCTGGGCCGGATGTTGGCGATGACGGGCACCTTGCGGCTGGCGGCGTCGAAGTCGTCCAGGCCCACCGCGCAGCCCGCGCGGCGCGACATGGCGACCAGGTGGATGATGGCGTTGGTGGAACAGCCCATCGCCATGGCGACGTTGATGGCGTTCTTGAACGACGCGGGGCTCAGGATGCGCTGCGGCGTCAGGTCGTCCCAGACCATGTCCACCACGCGGCGGCCGCATTCTGCCGACATGCGCATGTGGTTGACGTCGGCGGCGGGAATCGACGAGGCGCCCGGCAGCGTCATGCCGATGGCCTCGGCGATGGCCGTCATGGTGCTGGCGGTGCCCATGGTCATGCAGGTGCCGTAGCTGCGGGCGATGCCGCCCTCCACCTCGGTCCATTGTTCCTGCGTGATCTTGCCGGCGCGGCGTTCGTCCCAGAGTTTCCAGGCGTCCGATCCGGACCCCAGCACCTTGCCCTTCCAGTTGCCGCGCAGCATGGGGCCGGCGGGCACGTAGACACAGGGCAGGCCCGCGCTGATCGCCCCCATGATGAGGCCCGGCGTGGTCTTGTCGCAGCCGCCCATCAGCACCGCGCCGTCCACCGGGTGGCTGCGCAGCAGCTCTTCGGTTTCCATGGCCAGAAAGTTGCGATACAGCATGGTGGTCGGCTTGACGAAGGATTCCGACACCGAGATCGCGGGCAGTTCCACTGGGAAGCCGCCGGCCTGGAACACGCCACGCTTCACGTCCTCGACGCGCTGCTTGAAATGGCTGTGGCAGGGATTCAGGTCGGACCAGGTATTGATGATGGCGATGACCGGGCGCCCGGCCCAATCGTCGGGGCCATAGCCCATTTGCATCATGCGGGAACGGTGGCCGAAGGAGCGCAGGTCGTCCTTGGCCATCCAGGCGGCGCTGCGCAGGCTTTCGTAGGGTCGTTTCATCGGGATAGGAGGGAAAGGCGTTGTGACGGTCAGGGCATTTAAACACTAATACATTAGTGCGTCAGCTAGGTGGAAACCCGCTACACTGCCGTTTTCGTCACCGCCCTTCCCTACGCGGAATCTCGATACCGTATCCGATGCAAAGCCAGAAGCTCAGACTGGACCGCTCCCGCCACGCGGCGCCCCAGGTTTTCGAACACCTGCGGCGCCAGATCATTTCATTGGAGCTCGCGCCCGGCGCGCCGCTGTCCCGCGTCACGCTCGCCGACAGCTATGGCCTGAGCCAGACGCCCATCCGCGACGCGCTGATGCGGCTGGCCGAGGAAGCCCTGGTCGATATCTATCCCCAACACACCACCGTCGTCAGCCGCATCGACATCGCCGCCGCCCGCCAGGCGCACTTCCTGCGTCGCTCGCTCGAACTGGAAATCGTGCACCTGCTGGCGCAGCGGACCGACCCGCTCCTGCTCCAGCGCCTGCAGGCCAGCATCGACCTGCAGCGCGCCAGCCACGCCAGCGGCCAATACCAGCAGTTCATCAATGCCGACCAGGCGTTTCACCGCGACATGCACGAGGCCGCCGGCGTCGCCAGCCTGTGGGACATGGCGCAGCGCTATAGCGGCCACCTGGACCGGCTGCGCCGCCTGCATCTGCCCGAAGCCGGCAAGGCCGAACGCATCCTGGACGACCACCAGCGGCTGGTGGACGCCATCGCGGCGCAAGACCCCGCGCGGGCGCAGCAGGTGCTGCGCGAGCACTTGTCCGGCACGCTCAGCCAGGTCAACGAAATCTGCAAGCGTTATCCGGAATACGTGGTAGCGGGATAGCGGTCTCAGTCCAGCGGATAGCGCTGGATCACGGTCTTGCCGCCGCGCTCGGCCAGCGTCAGGAGGGCGTCGCCCGTCTGGTCCAGGCCCAGCAGCCCGCGCTCCTGTTCGTAGGACAGTTGGAACGGCCGCCAGGACCTGCCTTTGTCGCGGCTGTAGAAGTAGGTTTTGGTGTATTCGTTGTCGGGGAACAGGTGATCGGCATAGGTCTTGATGACCCACGCATTGCGGCCGAACCACGCCTGCCCGATCCAGGACCGGGCCCCGCGCACGTCGGGCGACGTCGATCGCTTTACCCATGACAACCCGGCCTTGTCCAACTGGTAGATGGCCCCGCCCTCCGTCTCGAACACCGGCTCGTCGCGTGTCAGGAGCGCCTGGGCCGCCTGCTCGGGCACCCGGGGCACGTCCGGCGTGATGCGGAACGCGGGCGAGGCGTCTTCCTGGAACTGCACCTCGAAACGCCGCGTCTCGATCAACTCGGGCGCTTCCTGGCCCTCGGGCCTCACGCGCGTGCGCCAGCTCCAGCCCACCGCGCGACGGTCGTCCAGCGGGTACAGCGACCAGCCATACCCTAGCTGGCCTTCGCCGTAGGCTTCGCGGTCCCGCTCCGCCGACGCCGCGAACTTGCGCTCGAAGGCGGCCGAATCGGGCCAGACCTGTTCCTTGAGCTGCGTCGCCGACCAGCGCCGCGCGCCGTCGCAGCTGTAGAGCAGCCGCACGCCGGTCTCGTGGTGTTCCAGCGCGATGACCAGGCGGTCCGTCAAAAAGGTGGTGTGCTGTTGGGGGACGCCCAGCGTCACCTCGGGATCGTAAGTCCAGGTCGTGCCCAGATCGTCCGAGCGCAGCGCGTCCCACGCGGCGGGCTGGTCGCCTTCGCCCGGGCTGCGCAGGGTGCCGGCGACGAGAAATAGCGGCTGGCCGCCCGGCGCGCCGATGAGCGTGACGCCGGTATCGCCGCTGATGGAACCCAGCAGGTCGAATACGCCGGTGCCCCGGCCCCCATAGATGAGATTGCGCGCGTCGGTGGTGGACCGGCCGGTCTGCAGCATGGCCAGGGCCAGGTCGCCAGTCCCGTGCGCCAGGGTGGTGATGGCGCCGGCCTGCGCCAGCCGCACGCGCTGCTGCTGCAGGCGTTCTTTCAGGGACGGAACCTGTGTGTCCAGGACCGGGGCCTGCGCCAGCCCGTCGATGTCCCGGGCGGTGACCAGGAGCTGGCCGGTGAGGAGCTGGCGTTCTCCGTAGCGATGAATGGCCACCCGGGAATACGAGGCCAGCGCCGGTCCGTTGAGTTCGCCCACGATCTCGCTACGCGGCAGGGGCTCGCCCATCGGGATGATCTGGTAGATCCCCCAGGCCAGCACTCCGGCGGCGGCGATCGCAAGGCCTGCGGCCAGCAGTCTGATGGTCTTGGATCCCGGCATTCTGGGCATATACGCCAGCCCCCCGCCGCCAGCCATTTATCGAACGGACGGAACTATAGCGCGTTGCGTCCGGTTCTCTATACTGGCGTAACGCATGCTCACGTCTTGCCGGACGCGCGCCCCTGCCCCGACGCCACGGAAACCGTCCCATGACCGCAAGGCCTCCCGCCGCCCTCCTCGCCCTGGCCCTGTTTGTCGCCGCTCACGGCAGCCCCGGCGCGCACGCCGCCGCCAACGATCCCAACTGGGTCCCGGTGGACCCGAAGGCGATGCCGGGGGTGTTCTACGACACCCACTCGATCCGGGCCGTGTCGGACAACCCGACCGTGATGGCCGTGACCGTGGCCTGGTTCTACGCCCAGCCGCGGATCTCCGAAGCCAACGGCCAGCCTTACGGCTCGGTCACCCAGCCGGTCACGCTGAACTGCGCCGCCAACACCTACACGGTCACCCAGGTCCTGCACCACGCCGGCAATGACGCCACCGGCGCGATCGTGGAATCGATACCGGTGGCGGGCATCCGTAACGCGCCGGTCACGCGCGACCCGGTCCAGCGGCGCCTGCGCGACCTTATCTGCGTTGAAAATGGCAAAAGCGCCCGCAAGTAGCGGACGCCTTGCCGGCCGCCGGCGCGGCGATCACACCTGTTCCAGCGCCTGCTCCAGGTCGGCGATCAGGTCGTCGATATGCTCGATGCCGATGGACAGACGCACGGTTTCCTCGCGCACGCCGGCCTTTTGCAGTTCTTCGGGGTTGAGCTGGCGGTGCGTGGTGGATGCCGGATGCGTCGCCAGGGACTTGGAATCGCCAATGTTGACCAGGCGCGTGAAGAGCTGCAGCGCATCCTGGAAGCGCGCGCCGGCCTCGCGGCCGCCCTTCACCCCGAACGTGAACAGGCCGGGGACCTTGCCGCCCAGGTACTTGCGGGCGAGCGCGTGGTCCGGATGGTCCGGCAGGCCCGCGTAGTTCACCCATTCCACCTTCGGATGCTCTTTCAGGTACCCGGCGATCTTGACCGCGTTCTCGACGATGCGGTCCACGCGCAGGGCGAGGGTCTCGATGCCCTGCAGGATCTGGAAGGAATTGAACGGCGAAATGGCCGCACCGGTATTGCGCAGCGGCACCACGCGGGCGCGGCCGATGTAGGCGGCCGGGCCGAAGGCTTCTGTGTAGACCGCGCCGTGATAGCTGACGTCGGGCTCGTTCAGCCGCTTGAACCGCGCCTTGTGCTCGGCCCACGGGAACTTGCCCGAGTCGATGATGGCGCCGCCCAGGCTGGTGCCGTGGCCGCCCAGGTACTTGGTCAGGGACTGCACCACGATGTCGGCGCCGTGTTCGATGGGGCGCAGCAGGTACGGCGAGGGCACGGTGTTGTCGACGATGAGCGGCAGGCCGTGGCGATGGGCCAGCTCGGCCAGCGCGGCGATGTCGGTGATGTTGCCCAGCGGATTGCCGACCGACTCCGCGAAGATGGCCTTGGTGCGGTCGTCGATCTGCGCCTCGAACGCGGCCAGGTCCGAGGGGTCGGCAAAGCGCGTGGTGATGCCGTACTGCGGCAGCGTGTGGGCGAACAGGTTGTAGGTGCCGCCGTACAGCGTGCTGGACGAAACGATGTTGTCGCCGGCCTCGGCGATGGTCATGATGGCGTAGGTGACGGCCGACTGGCCCGACGCCAGCGCCAGCGCGGCGATCCCGCCTTCCAGGGCCGCCACGCGCTGCTCCAGCACGTCGGTGGTGGGATTCATGATGCGGGTGTAGATGTTGCCCGCGACCTTCAGGTCGAAGAGGTCCGCGCCGTGCTGCGTGTCGTCGAACGCGTAGGCCACCGTCTGGTAGATCGGCACCGCTACCGCGCGCGTGGTCGGATCGGGGCGGTAGCCGCCGTGGACGGCCACGGTTTCCAGGCGCCAGTTGGGCTTCTTCGCTTCAGTCATGAGTCTCTCCGGGTAATGCGTTTTTCAAGGGTTCAGATCAGGCGGCAAACGCGCGCGCGGCGCGCGGGATGCCTTCTATGTCTGCCTGGTTGTCATTGGGCCCGTTGGACGGGCGCACGTAACCATACCCCACGATGCGCGCCGCGGCACTAGCCGGCGATCCCGGACCATCACCCCCCCACCCCGCCGCTCAGGCGCTGCAACCACGCGGGCCGGGGCGCCGCGTCCAGCCAGTTCTTCACGATCAGGCCCAGCTCCGTATCGCCCGCGATGCGCAGGCGGCGCTGGAAGAACAAGGTGTCGGCGTCGGTCTGCGCGCGCATCAGCGCCAAAAAGTCGGCCAGCTTCGCGCCCAGTTCCAGGTCGGCGGCCGCCTCGGCCGCGCCGCGGCTCCAGAGCGGCCGGAAAGCCCCGTCCCGCACGATGAAGCGGCTGCGCAGGCCCAGGTCTTCGACCGTGATGGCAAAGCTGCGCCCGTCCAGTTCGGCGGGCGGCTCCAGCCACTTGAGGCGGCGCGCCAGTTCCAGCCCGGCGGCGAAATGCAGCGAGACGAAGGGCCCCGGCACGCGCCGGCCCAGCTTGGCCAGCAGCGGCGGCAGATTCAGGGCGGCGCTCATGCGGCAACCTCCTGCAGCGCGATCCCGGCCTGCCCGTAGTAATAGCCGTTGCAGCGGCCGATGCCGGCCGGCGGCGACACGGCGTCCGGCTTGCCGCCTCGGCGCGTGGCGTCCAGCGCGGCGATCGCTTCCAGCGTGCCGGCCGATTGGGGGCTGACGCGCAGCACCTCGATGCCCATCCCCGCCAGTTCCGCGGCTTCGGCCAACAGGTCCAGGCAGGCGGCCGACTGCACCTGGATGCCGTTGATGCCCAGGAATTCGCGCGATTCGCGCGTGCGCATGTCCAGCCCGTCGGGATGCTCGATGCAGCGAAACCCGCAGTCGTCCTTCTTGAGCCGGAAGTGGCGCGCCGTAAAGCAGCGCGCCGAAAACGCCAGCGCCATCCTGCCCCAGACCATGACTTCGGCCTGCATGCCGGCCGGCCGCTCTTGCAGCAAGCGGGCCAGCGTGGGGCCGTCCATTTCGAGCGGCGCGACAAAGCGCACCGCGCCGCGGTTGGCCAGCCAGGCCAGCGTGCCGCCGTGATAGGCGTTCAGGTGCGGCCCCGCCACGAAACCGCGCCCGCTCAGATGGCGCACCGCGCCCAGTTCGCCGGCTTCCACCATGAAGTCCGGCTGCTCGCACAGCTTCTTGAGGGCGCTGGCCTCGGCCCCGGTTTCGATCAGGGTGCGGCCCGACAGCACGACGGTCTTGCCCTCGGCGCGCAGGTCCCGGGCAAGCCCCAGCCAATCGTCGGCGCGCAGTTCGTGGCGCCGGCTGCAGACGGTTTCGCCCACGTACACGATGTCGGCGGGGCTGTCGGCCACGGCGGCGTAGAAGTCCATGGTGCGCTGGCGCGGCCAGTAGTAGAGCAAGGGACCGACTGAAATCTGGAATGGGAGCAGGTTCATTTCCATGGCCTTTCGAATGCGCCTTGAGTGACTTGGGAGCCCTCGGCATGGCGCGCCAGCATGGCGTTCCATTCGGGGCGCGGCGAGTAGCGCGCGGCGTTCGCGTGCACGCTGTCCAGCGCGGCGCGCAAGGTGGACACCACCTGCGTGACGTAGGCCGGGCTGCGCTGGCGGCCTTCGATCTTGATGGCGGACACGCCCATCTCGGCCAGGCGCGGCAACAGGCCGATGGCGTTCAGGCTGGTGGGCTCTTCCAGCGCGTGGTCGGCGTGCCCGTCCACGTCGAACCGCCCCTTGCACAGCGTGGGATAGGCGGCGGGTTCGCCGGGTTCGTAGCGGTCGATGAGAATGCCCGACAGGCGCGCATCCATGCGGCCGTCCTCTTCCACCCAGCGCACCGCGTGCGCGGGCGAACAGACGCCCTTGTTGTTGGGGGAATCGCCCGTGGCGTACGAGGACAGCAGGCAGCGGCCTTCGGCCATGACGCACAGGCTCCCAAAGCCGAAGACCTCGACCTCGACGCTGACGTTGGCGCAGATGCGAGCCACCTCCGCCAGCGTCAGCACGCGCGGCAGCACCACGCGGCGGATGCCGAACTGTTCCTTCATCAGTTCGATGGCGTCGGCGTGGGTGGCTGAGCCCTGCACGGACAGATGCAGGCGCAGGTCGGGGTAGCGGTCGCTGGCGTACGCGAGCAGACCCGGGTCGGCCATGATGACGGCGTCGGCGCCCAGGTCGTGCGCGGCATCCACCGCCGCCCGCCATTCGGCCATGCGGCCCGCCTGCACGAAGGTGTTGATGGCGAACAGCACCTGCCGGTTGCGGCGATGGGCGAGTTCGACGCCTGCGCGGATGTCTGCTTCGGTGAAATTGAGCCCGGCGAAATTGCGGGCATTGGTGGCGTTCTTGAGCCCGAGATAGACGGTGTCGGCGCCCGCCTCTATCGCTGCCTTCAGCGCGGCCAGGCTGCCCGCCGGGGCCACGAGCTCCATGGGAGTGGTTCGAGTTTGCATGACGGCCAGTCTATGGGCCGCCCGTGCGCCGGGCCTTGTCGAAAATCAAACGGCGCGGCGCCTTCGGGTGTCTGACACCGAAGTGCTCGCAATCGCGGGCGCCTATTCTTCCGTATACAGGCCGCGCTCCACCGCATACACGGCCACCTGCACGCGGCTGGTCAGATTGAGCTTTTTCAGCACGTTCTGCACATGGATCTTGACCGTGCTTTCGCTGACGTCCAGTTCGCGCGCGATGACCTTGTTGCTGGCGCCGCGCGCCAGCCATTGCACGATCTGCGTCTCGCGCGCGGTGAGGCGGTGGCGTTCGGCGGACCCGGGCGGCGGCGGCGTCTGGCTGGCCTGGCCGCGGAACTGCTCGACCAGCTTGGCGGTCATGCTGTCGGCGATCACGGCTTCGCCGTTGGCGGCGCGGCGGATCGCCGACACCAGCGCGTCGGCGTCGATGTTCTTGACGAGGTAGCCGCGGGCGCCATCGCGCAGCGCCTGGCCGAGTTCGTCGGCCTCTTCGGAGACCGTCAGGATGATGACTGCGCACCCGGGCAGGTCCTGCGTCAGGAGCTGCAGCGTTTCCAGCCCCGACAGCCCGGGCAGGTTCAGGTCCAGCAGCACCACGTCGGGCTTGAGCTCCTGGGCGCGCTTCAGGCCCTCCACCCCGTCCCCCGCCTCGGCCACGACTTCGAAGTCGGGCTGGCGCTGCAACAGCAGGCGGACCCCGGAACGGAACAGGGTGTGGTCGTCGATGAGCAGGATGCGGATGGTCATGATGGACAGGAAGGTCAGGCAGCCTGGCGTTCAGCGCCAGGCAGGGTGAGCGCCACGCGCGTGCCGGCGCCGGGCTGCGATTCGAGTTTTATCACGGCGCGCATGCGCGCGGCGCGCTCGCGCATGATGTGCATGCCCACGTGGGATTCGCCGCGTTCGGCGACGTCGGCCGGGTCGTAGCCCTGCCCGTCGTCGGCGATCTGCAGGGTGAAATCGCGGCCGTTCTCGACAGAAATGCGCACGCGGCTGGCTTCGGAATGCTTGCGTACGTTGGACAGGGCCTCCTGCAGGATGAACAGCACCTGGAGCTGCTGCTCGGGCTGCAGCGGCGCGCCCTCGCCCTGGCTGAAGGTGAGCTCGGTCTCGATGGCTGTCTGGCGCCGGAAGCGGGCGACGGTGTCCTCGATGGCGGCCTGCAGATCGCCCTGCGACAGCTTGCTGCGGAAATTGGTCAGCAGTTCGCGCACGTCCTGGTAGCTTTCGTCCACGCCGGTGCGCAGGAGCGGCAGGATCTCGCTGACCTCTTCGTCGTCGCCGCGCTTGATGGCGGCGTCCAGCATCTGCAGTTGCAGGTTCAGGAAGTTCAGCCCCTGGGCCAGGCTGTCGTGCAGGCCTTGCGCGACCAGTCCGCGCTCCTGCACGACGGCAAGCTGGCGGGCCTGCGCGCTCAGGCGCCGGTTGTCCAGCGCCACGCCAAGGTGCTGGCCCAGCGTTTCCAGCAATTGCGACTCCGACGCCATCAGGCGGCGCTGCTGGCGGAAATGCAGCGAATACGAGCCCAATACCTCGTCGCGGGTCACGATGCGGAACACGGCCACGCTGGAGAAGCCCTCGCGCTGGCAGTTCAGGTCCAGCTCCTGCGGCGACTGGCGGAAGTCCTGAATGACGATGACCCCCGCCTGGCGCGTCGCCACGCCGCAGTAGCAGTCGTCCACTTTCATGCAGTGCTCGGCCTGCACCAGTTCGTCGGACAGGCCGACCGACACCACCAGGTTGAGCTTTTCGTTGTTGGGGTCCAGCGCGCGGATGCTGCCGGCGTCCGCGTCGAATTGCAGCATGACGCGGCGCAGAAAGCCGTCGCACATGGCTTCGATCTCATTGGGCTGGTTCAGGAACGCCGCCATGTCGTACAGCGCGCCGATATCGCGGTTCTGCGCCGCCAGCTGCGCGGTCTTTTGCTCCACCCGCTGCTCCAGGCTGGTGTACAGGTCCTGCAGTTCGTCGGCCATGCGGTTGTAGCCGCGCGCCAGCACGCCGAACTCGTCCTGGCTTTCCACCGGCAGCCGGGTGCTGAACTCGCGGTCGGCCATGCGCTGCAGGCCGTCGCGCAGGCGCAGCACGGGAGAGATGATCCACAGGTAAAGCAGGTAGATCATCGCCAGCGTCCCGGCGCTGGCGATCGCCGCCAGCACGCCCTGCGACAGGCGCAGCGACGTGGTCTTGCCGGCGTTGTCCTGTTCGATCATGCGCACCAGCGTGTCGGCCCGGGCCACGAACTCGGGCAGCGTCTCCAGGTACGCCGAGGCGTCCGGCTGGGCGATGGCCCGCAGCGCCGCCGGCTTCATGATGTCGCGCCAGTAGGCCGCCACGTCCTGCCACTGGGCGCGGATGGCGGGGTCGTTGGGGATGAAGAGCGGACGCGCGGGGTTGCCGCGCGCCAGGCGCGCGATGGTCTCGTCCAGCACGGCGATCTGTTCGGCGGTCCGCACGTCGCGGCCGGCTTGCGGGCGCATCAGTTCCACCGCCACGCGGTTCGCGCGCATGCGCAGGCTGCCGGTGTCGTTGATGGCCGCGCCCGCGCCTTCGAGCTGCCACGACAGCCAGAGCGTCCAGCTCACCATGGCAAGCACCACCACCAGCGCCAGCAGCGAACTGGCCACGATGCGCGTGGAAAGGCGGTGCCGGGGCGACGGAAGCGCGTCGGAACGGGCGGCGGTATCGGCGGGCGTCATGGTGGTCGGTGCGAAGAGCGCAATTCGGGCATCAGTGTAGTCCCTTCCCGCTGGCATTCAGACACCATGTTCGCGCGATCATCCCAGCCCGAGGGCGCGGCAGAGAAAGTCCGCGACCCGGGCGGGTTCGTTCAGTGGCAGGCAGGGCAAGGCGATGCCTTGCGGCGCGTCCGTCACGACCGCGAGAAATCCGGGGTCCTCGGTGTGCAGCGGCGGCTTGCCCAGCGCGGGCCGGTAGACCTCGATGCGCGGAATGGACGCCTGCTTGAAGCCTTCGACCAGCACCAGGTCGGCGGGCGACAGGCGCGCCAGTTGCGCGTCCAGCGTGGGTTCGGGCGCGTCGCGCAGCTCATGCACGATGGCGTAGCGGTACGGCGAGGCGATCATGACCTCTTGCGCGCCCGCCGTGCGAAAGCGCGCGCTGTCCTTGCCGGGCGGCTCCATCTGGAAATCGTGATGGCTGTGCTTGATGACGTTCACGCGCAGGCCGCGCGCGCCCAGCAACGGCAGCATGGCTTCGATCAGGGTGGTCTTGCCGCTGCCGGAGCGGCCGGCGATGCCGAATACAGGGGTCATGGGAGGGCAGGTTCCGTCAGCAGAGGGCAAACGATGGGCAGAAACGTATCCGCACGCGGGGAGTATGCCAGCAAAGCGCCGGCCACCAGGTCGAAATACCAGCCGTGCAGCGTCAGGCTGCCGCCGTCCACGGCCCGCCGGACAAAGGGCAGGTCTTCAAGGTTGCGCAGCGAGATCAGGATGGACGCCTGCTCGCAGGCGCGGCGGCGCTCTGCCTGGGAGGCGTGCGGCATCTGCCGCAGCACCTGTTCCCGCGCCGGTTCGGCGATGTCCATCCAGCGCCCGAGATAATCGGTTTCGCCATCGCGGCGGATGCCCCGCTCCATCAGCGCACGGATGCCGCCGCACTGCGCATGCCCAAGCACGATGATGCGGCTGACCTGCAGTTGCTCGACCGCGAACTGAATGGCCGCCAGCACGCCCTGCAGGCCGCGGTCCTTGCTGGACGGGGGCACCAGGTTGGCCACGTTGCGCACGGTGAAGATGTCGCCGGGGTCGCACCCCAGCAGCATGGCCGGGTCCACCCGGGAATCGCAGCAGCCGATCAGGAGCGTGCTGGGATGCTGGCCGTCGCGCAGGTTGCGGTACAGCGATGGCGCGTCTTCGTAATACTGCTGCTGGAAGCGCTGGAAGCCGCCGACCAGCCGTTCGAGGTCTTGCATGTCAGCCTCCCGTCTGCGCCATGAAACGCACGATGCGTTCGGGACGGGCGTTGAATTCGTGGCGCTCCGGCTTGGCGGCGATGCCCGCCACGATGGCCTGGATGAGGTCCGCGTCGCTGGCGCCCGCGCGCAGCAGGCGTCCCAGCGGGACCTGGTCTTCCTGCCCCAGGCAAAGATACAGGGTGCCGTCCACGCCCAGCCGGACGCGGTTGCAGGTGGCGCAGAAATGGCGCGACATCGGCGTGATGACGCCCAGCACGGGCGCGCCCTGCCCGCCCGTCCAGTACCGCGCCGGACCGTTGCGCGATTGCGCCAGCGACGGCACCAGGCCGGCGTCCGCCGCCAGCCGCGCGCCCATCGCGTTCAGGTCGGTGTGCGTGTGGCCCCGTCCGCATTCGCCCATGGGCATGGGCTCGATGAGGCGCAGCACGAAGCCCTGTTCCATCGCGTACGCCAGCAGGCGCCGCACGTCGGATTCGGGCGTGGCGGCGTGCACTACGCTGTTGAGCTTGATCGGGGCAAAGCCGGCCTGCCGCGCCGCCGCCAGTCCGGCCAGCACGGACGCCAGGCAGTCGCGCCCGGTGATCTGCGCGAAGGCCGCGGCGTCCAGCGTGTCCAGGCTGATGTTCAGGCGGTCCACCCCCGCCGCGCGCAGCGACTGCGCATGGCGGGCCAGTTGCGTGGCGTTGGTGGACACGGACAGGTCGCGCAGGCCGGGCATGGCGGCGATGGTGGCGGCCAGCCCGGCCACGCCCTTGCGCAACAGCGGCTCGCCGCCGGTCAGCCGGACCTTGGCGACGCCCAGGCCGACAAACAGCCCGACCAGCCGGGCCATTTCGTCGTGGGACATCCAGTTGGACGGCGTCTCGAACCCCTTGAAATCCTTGGGCAGGCAGTAGCTGCAGCGCAGGTCGCAGCGGTCGGTGACGGACACGCGCAGATAGTCGATGCGGCGGCCGAAGCCGTCCGTCAGGGTGGCAGGCGCAGGCTCGTCCATCATGCGGCGCTCCCGGCGAAGACCCGCTCGGGTTCGCCGTCGTCCAGGTCGATGCCCGAGATCCTGGCCCGCCCCACCAGCAGCTTGGTGTACTGCCGCCAGGCCGTGTCGCGGCTCATGGCGGTGAGCGCCGTGGCGATCTGCCGGGCGACCTGCTCGAAAGGCAGCAGCCGCCCTTCGACACGCCGCGTGACGCGCACGATGTGCAGGCCATGCCGCGTCTGCAGCAATTGCGGCAGCAGCCCGCCTGAGGGCAGCGCGAACACCGCGCGTTCGAATTCCGGCACGGTGTCGCCGCGCCCGAGCTGTCCCAGGTTGCCCCCCACGGCCGCGGACGGGCAGTTGGACTGCGCGCGCGCGACCTCGGCAAAGCGCGACGGGTCCGCCAGCAGGTCGGCCAGCACCACGTTGGCATGCGCTTTCAGCATGTCCAGGTTCACGTCGGGCGTGACCTGGAACAGGATGTGGTCCGCCTCGACCAGCTCGCCCACCATGAAACGCTCGGGGTGCATCTGGTAGAAGCGGCGGCAGGCCGCCTCGTCGGCCTCCGGCGCGGGCGCCTGGCTGGCGAGCAAGGCGCCGATGGCGCTTTCCTCGTCCGAGACGTCCAGGCCCTGGCGGCCGGCCTCGTCCAGCAGCACGCGCCGCAGCACCAGGGCCGTGACGGCCTCGCGCATGGGATTGCCGGCTTCGGCGTGCAGGGGCAGTTCACGTTCCAGATCCGCGTCGTTCAGTTCGACGCCATTGACGATGACAGGCATGGTCGGCTCCTTGGACGAGGGATCAGCGCGGGCGGACCAGCTGCCAGGCGCGGCCCAGATAGCCGACCGACGCGAAGCCGCTCCACACGTGCACCAGGCGGGTGAACGGGAAGATCACGAAGAGCGTCAGGCCCATGAAGAGGTGCGCCTTGAACAGCAGCGGCACGCCGGCGATATAGCTGGCGGCGTCGCCCTGGAAGGTGACGATGTGCTGCGCCCAGGTCATCAGGTGCACCATCATCTCGCCGTCCATGTGGCCGGCCGACAGCACGATGGTGGACAGGCCCAGCAGCAGCGTGACCAGGATCCACAGCAGCAGGAGCTTGTCGCCCGGCCGGGTGGCGCGGGCGATGCGCGGGTCCGTCAGGCGGCGGTGGATCAGGATCAAGAGGCCGATCAGGCACAGCCCGCCCATTACGCCGCCGGCCACCATCGCGACCATCTGCTTCAGGGAATGCGACACGCCCAGCGTGTCCCACACGATGACCGGCGTCAGCAGCCCGACCAGATGCCCGAAGAACAGGCCCAGGATGCCGATGTGGAACAGGATGTTGCCCAGGCGCAGTTGGCCCCGGTGCAGCAGCTGCGAGCTGTCGGACTTCCAGGTGTACTGCTCGCGCTCGAAGCGCGCCAGGCTGCCCAGCAGGAAGACCGTCAGCGCGATGTAGGGATAAATGCCAAAGAGAAACTGATTCAGGGAATTCATGATGCGTCGTCCTGAGCGTTAATGGGTCGCGGGCGAACGGGGATAGAAGCGCACGGTCTGCGCGCCGTCGCCCGAGAACGGCCGCAGCAGCGGCTCCACGCCGTCCGCGCCGGCGCCGAAGATCTCCATCGCCTCGTCCATGTCGCGCACCGGCGCCTCGGTCTGCACGCGCGGGACCACGCGGGATTGGGCCCGCAGCACCGCGAAGATGCAGGCGTAGGGGCTGTCGCCCTTGGCCAGGCGGGCGCCGATGGCCGCGAGCACGTGGATGGCTTCGTCCAGCAGTTCCTGCGCCTTGTCGGGGTCGATGACCCCCAGGAATTCCAGGAACAGCGGCACGTGGTCCGGCAGTTCGGACACCATCGGCTCAAAGCCATGCTCGCGGTAGGTGTCCAGCAGGTCGACCATGGCCTGGCCGCGGTCGCGGCTTTCGCCGTGCACGTGTTCGAACAGGTGCAGCGAGTGCGAGCGGTTGCGGTCGAAGGTGGCGACGTAGTTTTCCTGCAGCGGGATCAGGTCGTTGGCGGCCAGGTAGCCCACCAGCGGCTGCAGGGTTTCCTCGGCGTCCGGATAGGCCGCGATGGCGGCTTCCAGTTCGCCCAGGTGGTCCAGCAGTTCGGGCTCGGGGTAGCACAGCATGGCGGAAAGCAGGCGGTACAGGCTCATGGTTTTCTCCTTTCCTCAGGCCGACACGGCCTTCTTGCGGGACTTGGGCATCTCGATGAAGATTTCGCTGCCTTGCGGCTTGCGGCCGAACAGGGATCCTTCCGACACGCCGCCCGAGCAGCCGTTGCCGAACGTGAAGCCGCAACTGCCCTTTTCGTTGAAGCTGTCCTCGACCACTTCCTTGTGGCTGCTGGGCACGACGAAGCGGTCCTCGTAGTTGGCGATGGCCATGATGCGATACATGTCCTGCACGGTTTCCTCGGACAGGCCCACCTGGTCCAAAAGGGCCGTGTCGCGTTCGCCGTGGACGGTTTCGGACCGCTTGTAGGCGCGCATGGCCAGCATGCGTTCCAGGGCCTGCAGCACCGGCGCTTCCTTGCCGGCGGTCAGCAGGTTGGCCAGGTAGCGCACGGGGATGCGCAACGACGACACGTCGGGGATCATGCCGCTTTTGCCCACGGTGCGCTGCGGCATCTTGCCGGCCTCGGCGGCCGTCTGGATGGGCGACAGCGGCGGGATGTACCAGACCATGGGCAGCGTGCGGTATTCCGGATGCAGCGGGAAGGCGACCTTCCACTGCACGGCCATCTTGTAGACCGGCGAGTTGCGGGCGGCTTCCAGCCACGATTCCGGGATGCCCTGCTCGCGCGCGGCGGCGATCACCTCGGGCGAATGCGGATCCAAAAAGAGACCGAGCTGTTCTTCGTACAGGTCCTGCTCGCTGGCGGTGGACGCGGCGCTTTCGATCTGGTCGGCGTCGTACAGCAGCACGCCCAGGTAACGGATGCGGCCCACGCAGGTTTCCGAGCACACGGTCGGCTGGCCGGCCTCGATGCGCGGATAGCAGAACGTGCACTTCTCGGCCTTGCCGCTGCTCCAGTTGTAGTAGATCTTCTTGTACGGGCAGCCCGAGATGCACATGCGCCAGCCGCGGCACTTGTCCTGGTCGACCAGGACGATGCCGTCGTCTTCGCGCTTGTAGATGGAACCGGACGGGCAGCTCGCGACACAGGCCGGGTTCAGGCAGTGCTCGCACAGGCGCGGCAGGTACATCATGAAGGTGTTCTCGAAGGTCGAGTACATCTCCTTCTGCACGCCTTCAAACAGCGCATCGCGGCTGCGGGCGCTGAATTCGCCGCCCAGGTCGTCTTCCCAGTTCGGGCCCCACTGGATCTTGTCCATCTTCTTGCCGGTCAAGACCGACACCGGACGCGCCGTGGGCGGGGTCTGCGACAGCGGCGCGTTCTGCAGGTGCTCGTAGTCGTAGGTGAACGGCTCGTAGTAGTCGTCGATGGCGGGCAGGTTCGGGTTGGCGAAGAGGTTGGCCAGGATGCGCAGCTTGCCGCCCTGGCGCGGTTCCAGCTTGCCCGCGGCGGTGCGGGTCCAGCCGCCCTTCCACTTTTTCTGGTTCTCCCATTCCTTCGGATAGCCGATGCCGGGCTTGGTTTCCACGTTGTTGAACCAGGCGTATTCGACACCGTCGCGGCTGGTCCAGACGTTCTTGCAGGTGACCGAGCAAGTGTGGCAGCCGATGCACTTGTCCAGGTTCAGCACCATGCCGATTTGGGCGCGTATCCTCATGATTGCTTCTCTTCTTGTTGCAGTTCTTCGACGAGCGGGCCTTCCAGCCAGTCCACCTTGTTCATCTTGCGCACGACCACGAATTCGTCGCGGTTGGCGCCCACGGTGCCGTAGTAGTTGAAGCCGTAGGCCTGCTGGGCGTAGCCGCCGATCATGTGCGTGGGCTTGAGCACGGTGCGCGTGACCGAGTTGTGGATCCCGCCGCGCTTGCCGCTGGTTTCGGCGCCGGGCACGTTCACGATCTTTTCCTGCGCGTGGTACATCAGGCACATGCCGACCGGCACGCGCTGGCTCACGACCACGCGGGCGGTCAGCGTGCCGTTCACGTTGAACACTTCCACCCAGTCGTTGTCGACCAGCCCGGCCTGCTTGGCCTCGGCCTCGGACACCCACACGTGGGGACCGCCGCGCGACAGCGTCAGCATGCGCAGGTTGTCCGAGTACGTGCTGTGGATGCCCCACTTCTGGTGCGGCGTGATCCAGTTCAGGACCAGTTCCTTTTCGCCGTTCGGGTACTTGCCCAGCATGGGCGCGACCGTCTTGGTGTCGATGGCCGGCTTGTACACGCACGAGCCCTCGCCAAAGTCCAGCATCCAGCGGTGATCCTGGTAGAACTGCTGGCGGCCGGTCAGCGTGCGCCATGGGATCAGTTCATGCACGTTGGTATAGCCGGCGTTGTAGCTGACCTCTTCGCTTTCCAGGCCGGACCAGGTGGGCGCCGAGATGATCTTGCGCGGCTGCGCCTGGATGTCGCGGAAACGGATCTTGTCGTGCTCGCGGCCGACGGCCAGGTGCGTGTGGTCGCGTCCGGTGATCTTGCCCAGTGCCTCCCAGGCCTTGACCGACACGTGGCCGTTGGTCTCGGGCGCGAAGGTCAGGATCATTTCGGCCGCGTCGATGGCCGTGTCCAGGCGCGGACGGCCCTGGCTGACGCCGGCTTCGGTGACGCTTTCATTGATGCCGGCCAGTTCGTGGACTTCGTGCTGGGTGTTCCAGTTGATGCCCTTGCCGCCATTGCCCAGCTTGTCCAGCAACGGCCCCACCGACGTGAACTTGCGGTAGATGTCGTTGTAGTCGCGTTCGACCACCGTCATGGACGGCGCGGTCTTGCCGGGGATCAGGTCGCACTCGCCCAGCTTCCAGTCCTTGGGCTCGAAGGCCTGGCCCAGTTCTCCCGGGGTGTCGTGCATCAGCGGGGTCAGCACCAGGTCGCGGCGCTTGCCCAGGTACGGGCCGCCGATGTCGCTGAACTTCTTGGCCAGCAGCTTGTAGATCTCCCAGTCGGTCTTGCTTTCCCAGAGCGGCTGCACGGCTTCGCTCAAGGGGTGGATGAACGGGTGCATGTCGGACGTGTTGAGGTCGTCCTTTTCGTACCAGGTGGCCGTGGGCAACACGATGTCGCCGTACAGGCAGGTGGTGCTCATGCGGAAATCCAGCACCGTCAGCAGGTCCAGCTTGCCTTCGGCGGCGTCTTCCTCGTAGGTGACTTCGGTCGGCTTGATGGCGGCGGCTTCGTCGCCGAACACCGCGTTCTGCGTGCCCAGCAGGTACTTCAGGAAGTACTCGTGGCCCTTGCCGCTGGAGCCCAGGATGTTGGAGCGCCACACGAACATGTTGCGCGGGAAGTTGGCCGGGTCGTCCGGGTTTTCGCAGGACATGCGCAGTTCGCCGGATTTCATCAGCTCGACGGCGTGCGCGACCGGATCCTTGCCCAGGCTGTCGGCCTGCGCCACCACGTCCAGCGGATTGGTGCGCAGCTGCGGGGCCGACGGCAGCCAGCCCATGCGCTCAGCGCGGGCGTTCAGGTCGATCATGCTGAGGTCGCCGTACTTGGCGCGGTCGGCGGTGGGGCCAAGCACTTCCTGCACGTTCAGCTTTTCATGGCGCCACTGGCTGGTGTGCGCATAGAAGAAGGACGTGCCATTCATCTGGCGCGGCGGGCGGACCCAGTCCGCGGCAAAGGCAAGCGGCGCCCAGCCGAACTGCGGACGCAGCTTTTCCTGGCCGACGTAATGTGCCCAGCCGCCGCCGCTCTTGCCCACGCAACCGCACATCATCAGCATGTTGATGATGCCGCGGTAAATCATGTCCATGTGGTACCAGTGGTTCAGGCCGGCGCCGACGATGACCATGGACTTGCCTTCGGTGTCGTGCGCGTTCTGCGCGAACTCGCGCGCCACCTGGATGACCTGCGCGCGCGGCACGCTGGTGTGCTTTTCCTGCCAGGCCGGGGTGTAGGGCACGTCATCGTCGTACGAGGACGCGACGTTGCCGCCGCCCAGGCCGCGGTCCAGGCCGTAGTTGGCCATCTGCAGGTCGTACACCGTGGCGACCAGGGCCTCGCTGCCATCGGCCAGGCGGATGCGGCGGGCCGGCACGTTGCGCACCAGCAGCTCGTCGTGTTCGCTGCCGAAGTACGGGAAGCCCACGCCGACCACCTCGTCCGACTGGCCCACGAGGGTCAGCGTCGGGACGATCTCGCGCCCCGTGCCGCCGTCCTTCGATTCCAGGTTCCAGCGGCCGACCTTCTCGCCGCCGTTCACGGCGCCCTCGCCCCAGCGGAAGCCGATGCTGCCGTTGGGCGCCACCAGGTCGCCGCTGGTCTCGTCCAGCACCAGCGTCTTCCAGTCGGGGTTGTTCTGTTCGCCCAGCGCGTTGTCCAGTTGCGAGGCGCGCAGGAAGTGGTCCGGCGCGTAGAAGCCGTCGCGCTGCTTGAGCTGCACCAGCATCGGCATGTCGGTGTAGCGGCGCACGTAGTCCGTGAAATAGGCCGACTTGCCCGACAGGTGGAATTCCTTGAGGATCACGTGGCCCATGGCCATGGCCAGCGCGGCGTCGGTGCCCTGCTTGGGCGCCAGCCAGATGTCGCCGAACTTGACCATTTCACCGAAGTCGCTGGACACGGCCACCGTCTTGGTGCCTTTGTAGCGGACTTCCGTGTAGAAGTGCGCGTCCGGCGTGCGGGTCTGCGGGACGTTCGAGCCCCACACCATCAGGTAGGTCGAGTTGTACCAGTCGGCCGATTCCGGCACGTCGGTCTGCTCGCCCCAGATCTGCGGGCTGGCGGGGGGAAGGTCGCAATACCAGTCGTAGAAGCTGAGGCAGGCTCCGCCCAAGAGGCTCAGGTAGCGGGCGCCGGCGGCGTAGCTGACCATGGACATGGCGGGGATGGGCGAGAAGCCGATCACGCGGTCCGGACCGTACTTCTTGATGGTGAGCGCGTTGGCGGCGGCAATGATCTCCGTGGCCGTGTCCCAGTCCGCGCGCACGAAGCCGCCCAGGCCGCGCACCGACTTGTAGCGCTTGGCGCGCTTGGGGTCCTGGCTGATCCATTCCCAGGCCGCGATCGGGTCCATGGTCTTGCGGGCCTCGCGCCACATTTCGATCAGGCGGCCGCGGATCATGGGGTACTTCACGCGTTGCGCCGAGTACACGTACCAGCTGTACGACGCGCCGCGGGGACAGCCGCGCGGCTCGTGGTTGGGCAGGTCGGGCCGCGTGCGCGGGTAATCCGTCTGCTGCGTTTCCCAGGTGATCAGGCCGTTCTTGACATACACCTTCCAGGAGCAGGAGCCGGTGCAGTTCACGCCGTGCGTGGAGCGCACCACCTTGTCGTGCTGCCAGCGGGCGCGGTAGGCGTTCTCCCACTTGCGGTCTTCGTTGACCGTTTCGCCGTGACCGTCCGCGAAGGTGGACTTCACCCGCGACATGAACTTCAACCGGTCCAGAAAATGACTCATTGTGTTTCTCCAAGAACGCCGGGCTTCCCGGCGCGTACTGCGATCGATGCTGTTGAAACCACTTTAGGGCTGGGGCGTGCGCCGGACCATTCGCCGGTGGCACAACCAGGGGTCGGCAGAGTGACTAGACACCCGGGCGGGCCGGACTAGCCGGTCCCGGTCCCGGTCCCCATCCGGCCGTCAGCACGGCACGGGCGCGTTGCGGCGCGCGTAGTACCACCAGGTGATGACCATGCAGGTGGCGTAGAAGGCGATGAAGCAGTACAGCGCGGTCTGCACGCTGCCCGTCATCTCCAGCGACGTGCCGAAGCTGCGCGGAATGAAGAAGCCCCCGTACGCCCCGATGGCGCCCGAGAAGCCCAGCACCGCCGCCGATTCCTTGGCGGCGTCCGCCGTGGCCTGCTTTTGCGCGGCCGGCCCCTTGCCCTGGGCGGCCTGCGTGCGCTCACGCAGGAAGATCACGGGAATCATGCGGAACGTCGAGCCATTGCCCACGCCGGTCAGCGCGAACAGCACGATGAACATCGACAGGAAGCCATTGAAGTCGCCCGCGCGGCCGCCGGCCGGCAGGAACATCATCACGCCGGCCACCGCCGCGATCATCCCGGCGAAGGTGAACAGCGTGACCCGCGCGCCGCCCAGCTTGTCCGAGATCCAGCCCCCCACGGGGCGCGTCAGGGACCCCACCAGCGGGCCCAGGAACGCATAGGCCATCGGGTTCACCGTCGGGAACAGGGTCTTGGTCAGCATGGCGAAACCCGCCGAGAAGCCGATGAAGGACCCGAAGGTGCCCACGTACAGCCAGCACATCAGCCAGTTGTGCTTGCGCTTGAAGATCACGGCCTGGTCGGCGAAAGAGGCGCGCGCGTCGGCGATGTCGTTCATGCCGAACCACGCCGCGATCGACGCCAGCGCGATGGGCAGCACCCAGATGAAGCCGGCGTTCTGCAGCCACAGGTTCTGCTGCGCGCCGTTGGCGGTGATGACCTGGGGCTCGCCGCCGGCCACGCCGAAGACGCCCACCGAGATCACGACCGGCACCACGAACTGCACCAGCGACACGCCCAGGTTGCCGATCCCCGCGTTCAGGCCGGTGGCCAGGCCCTTCTTTTCCTTGGGAAAGAAGAAGCTGATGTTGGCCATGCTGGAACTGAAGTTGCCGCCGCCCAAGCCGCACAAGAGCGCCAGGATCAGCAGCGTCGGAAACGAGGTGGTCGGGTCGCGCAGCGCGAAGCCCATGCCCAGCGCCGGAATCAGCAGCGAGGCGGTCGAGATGGCGGTCCACTTGCGCCCGCCGAAGACGGGCACCAGGAAGGAGTAGAAGATACGCAGCGTGGCGCCCGACAGCGCGGGCAGCGCCGTCAGCCAGAAAAGCTGGTTCTTGGACAGCATGAAGCCGGCGCGGTCCAGGTTGACCACGACCACGCTCCACAGCATCCAGATGCTGAACGCCAGCATCAGCGCCGGGATCGAGATCCACAGATTGCGGTTGGCGACGCGCGCGCCGGTCTGTTTCCAGAAACCGGGATTATCCGGTTCCCAGCGCGCAAGAACATGAGTGGACATGGGATTCTCTCAGGGGGTGGGGGTGGTGGGTCAGGCGGCTTGCTGCCGGGCGATGGCCGCGCTTTCGGGCCGGAAACTGAAATGCATGAAGACGAGCGAAACGCAGACGGTGCCGTACAGCAGCATGAACGCGCTGGAGCGGATGCCCGTCAGGTCCAGCAGCACGCCGAACATGATGGGGAGCACGAAGCCGCCCAGGCCGCCGGCCAGGCCGACGATGCCGGACACGGCGCCGATGTTGCCGCTGAACTCATCGGAGATGAACTTGAAGACCGAGGCCTTGCCGATGGCCATCGCGATGCCCACGATGAACAGCAGGATCGTGAACGTGACGGGGCCCAGGGCGATGCCGAACGAGCGCGGGCCGCCGGCGGTCAGAATGGTGAACTCGGTTTGCGGGTAGCTCAGGATGAAGAACGCGACCCAGCACACCCACATCACCCACCAGGTGGTCTTGTAGGCGCCGTAGCGGTCGGAGATCCAGCCGCCCAAGGCGCGCAGCACGCCGCCGGGCAGCGAGAAACATGCGGCCAGCAGCGCGGCCAGCTTCATGTCGAAGCCGTATTCGCCGATGTAGTACTTGGTCATCCAGAGCGCCAGCGCCACGTAGCCGCCGAACACCACCGAGTAGTACTGGCAGTAGCGCCAGACGCGCGGGTCCTTGAGCATGGCGAACTGGGCCGACAGCGACGCGCCGCCTGCGACGCGGTGCGAGGGATCGGACGACGAAAACAGCCAGAAGAGGATCGCGGTGACCAGCAGCGCCACGGCGTACACCTGCGGCACGATGACCCACGCGCCGCCGGCGGAGGCGATCAGCGCGGGCGCCACGAACTTGGTGATGGCCGAGCCGGAATTGCCGGCGCCGAAGACGCCCATCGCCAGGCCCTGCTTGTTGCGCGGGAACCAGCGGGCCACGTAGGGCGTACCCACCGAGAACGAACCGCCGGTCAGGCCGACGAAAAGCGCCAGCACCAGGAAGTGCCAGTACTCGGTGGCGTAGGACAGCAGCCAGATCGGCGCCACCGCCAGCAGCATCAGCACAAAGAACACGGGACGGCCGCCGTAGCGGTCGGTCCAGATGCCCAGGGGCACCCGGACAAGAGAGCCGGTCAGGACCGGCATGGCGGCCAGCAGGCCGAATTGCGTTTCGGACAGGCCGAGCTGGTTCTTGATGGGAATGCCCAGCACGGCGAAGATCATCCACACCGCAAAGCAGATGGTGAAGGCAAACGTACTGGATATCAGGACCCGCATCGGCGCGCCGGCCGAGGATTGATGTGCTGCCATGGTTAGTCTCGCTTTTGCTGACGAATTCCTATGTGGCTAGCCTAAGGAGGCCGCCTACGGCTCACCATTCCCCAGCCGGCCAAAGGGGCATTTCCGATGTGCCTAGTCATGCGGGCGATCCGGCCAGGCTTGCGCTGGATCAATTCCAGCCGACACGGCGGCCGGCCCGCGGAGTTAATATGTATTTCAAATACACGTTCAAAACCGCAACCCCGCGCCGGCATGGCGCAAGGGCCAGACCATGACGACGCTGCTCTCCATCGAAGAACCCGCACGGCCCGCGCGCCGCCCGCCGCCCTCCTGGGCCGCTTTCACCGAAATGGGGTTTCGCCCGCTCTACCTGGCCGGGTGTTGCTGGGCGCTGATTTCCGTGCTGCTGTGGGTGCATGCGCCCGCGCGCCTGACGGGCGTGCTGAACGGCATGTTCTGGCACGCGCACGAAATGCTGTGGGGCTTTGTGGCGACGATTGCCGTGGGCTTTCTGCTGACGGCGGGGGCCAACTGGACCGGTAGGAACCCGCTGCGCGGCAATCCGCTGGCCGTCCTGTGCGCACTGTGGATCGTGGCGCGCGTGGGCTACCTCGTGCCCGGCCGGCCCGCCTTCCTGGTCGCCGCGGCGGTCGATGTGCTGTTCTTCGCGTGGGCGGCCGGCGCGCTGGGACGCGCGGTCGCCGTCACGCGCAATCAGCGCAACTACGGCGTGCCCTTCCTGCTGCTGGCGCTGGGCGCGACCAACGCGCTGTATCTCTGGGCCACGGTCCAGGGCGACTACCTGACGCTGATGCGCTATTTCAACGCCGGCCTGCTGTCCATGGCCGTGCTGACCCTGCTGATCGCGCGCCGCGTCATGCCGTTTTTCGCCAAGCGCGCCGTCGCCGGGCTGGACATTCCCCCCCACACCCGCAGCGGCCATTGGCAATTGGGCGCCGGCATCGTCGCCATCGCCTGCCTGCTGGCGGGCGCGCAGCAGGCCGCCGCGCTGGCGCTGGCGGCAAGCGGCGCGGTCGCGCTGGTCCAGTGGGTGTCATGGAAACCGTGGGCCGTGCGCCGCGTGCCGTTGCTGTGGATCCTCTATGCCGGCTACCTCGGCCTGGGCATCGGCTTGCTGGTGGGCGCCGCGCAACTGGGCGGATTTGTTGTGCGGCAGGCGTGGCCGGCCCACGTCATCGGCGTTGCGGGATTCTCGGTGCTGATCCTGGGTATGGTGACGCGCACCGCGCTGGGCCACCTGGGCCGCCCGCTGCAGACGGACCGCAGCATGGTCGTGAGCTACGCGCTGATGATCCTGGCGGCCCTGCTGCGGCTGGCGGCCTTGCTGCCCACGGCCGCCACGCTGGGCCTGCTGCATGCGTCGGCCACCGCCTGGGCGCTGGCGCTGGGCCTGTACCTGTGGCGGTTCTTCCCGATGATGATCCGGCCGCGCGCGGACGCCGCGGCCAGGCCGGCGGCGCCGGTCATGCGGGTGATGCCGGTGTCGCGGCCCAAGGGCGCCGATTGACGGCAGGACCCGTCAACGCCGCCCTTCGCGGCGCTCCATCGCGGCGACTTCGCGCCGCATCGCCTTCACCCAGGCCTTGAGCAGCGACTCGTCCGAGAACTGCATGACCTCGTGCTCCAGCTCCTGGATGTATTCCTGGACATCCTTGATGTCGGCATCCAGCTCTTCCATCACCGTGTCCGGGTCAAAGGACGCGAACGGGTCCAGTTCATAGCGCAGCTTGAAGCCTTCCTCGGCGAACTCGACCTGGCTGAGAACCTCATCGAGCTGGGCGGCGAGCACCGCGTTGGCCTCCTGCAGCCCGCTGTCGGGAATGTCGCTGGCAGGCTGCACGACGGCCTGCAACGCGGGGGCCTGCGCGGCCTGGGCCAGCCGGTCGTGTTCGGCCTGCTGCAACGCCTGCCAGGCCGCGGCGTTCGGCACGGACGGCAGCTTCACGGCGCGGGCGTACTCCAGCAATTCTTCCGCGTCCTCGTCGTCGTATTGATCCTGAATGACCTGCAGCAACTGCATGGGCGACAGCGTGTCCAGGTCGGCGTCGTCCAGGTCCAGCGCGTCGGCCAGCTCGTCGCGCGCGCTTTCCACCAGTCCGGCCAGATGCGCATCGTAGTCGGCGCGGCTGTGCTTCTTGTAGAGCGTCCTGAGCCGCGCCGTGTCGCAGCCTGCGGGCAGCTCGGTCTTGGCCGACAGCACCAGCAGCTCTTCCGCGAATTCCGTGACCAGTTCGGACACGAACTGGCGTTCGGACTTGGACAGGCCCATTTCCTTGTTCGCGTGATCAAAACACAGCACCAGCTTGTAGCGCAGCTGATTGAGCTTTTCTTCCAGCGGACGCAGCGCCTGCGTGTACTTGCGCTGGTATTCCGATTCGACCTGCTGCCACTGCGCCAGCCGGGCGCGCTCGGCCGCCAGCCTTTCCTGCAGGCGCTCGCATAACTCACGCGGACTTTCGAGGGATTTTTCGCCCATGGACCCACTCCTTGCAAACTCGGTATTGAAAACAGCCGCCACTCTAAACGATACCGGCGCCCAAGGCCGGCGCGATACGCGCAAACCCTGCTTGATCGTCGGCCTTAATAACGCTAATCATTATTATTAATATAGAATCTCGCCTGTCCGCTACCCCCTTGCCTGGCAGCCCTGATGTCCCTGCGCTCCCTTGCGGGCCCCTCCCCTACACGCTCCCGCCTGATCCTGATCGCGGCCGCCCTGTTGCTGGCCCTGCTGATCGGAGCGGCGGCCTGGCTCGCGGGCGACAAGGGCTCTGCTGCTCCGCCGTTGCCCAACTACGGAAAACTGCCCGTCGCGGTCAGCGTCGCCGCCGCGCGCATCGGCCCGCTGCAGCGCGACCTGCACGCGCTGGGCACCATCACCCCGCTGGCGCAGGTCACCGTACGCAGCCAGGTCGACGGCGAACTGATCCGGCTGCACTACACCGAAGGCCAGGCCGTGGCCCGGGGCCAGTTGCTGGCGGAGATCGATCCGCGCCCGTACCTGACCGCGCTGGCGTCGGCCGAGGGCGAACTGGCGCAGACGCAGGCGCTGCTGGACAACGCCGAAGCGGACCTGCGGCGTTACCGCAAGCTGGCGCGCCAGGAGGCCGTGGCGGGCCAGCAGCTCGATGCCGCCGAAGCCCAGGTGCGCGCCTATGCCGCGCAGCGCCAGAAGCACCAGGCGCAGGTCGCCGATGCCCGGCGCCTTCTGGACCTGACCCGCATCGTCGCGCCGCACGCCGGCCGTGTCGGGCTGCGGCGCGTCGACGCGGGCAACCAGGTGCGCGCGGCCGACGCCGACGGCTTGACCACCCTGGTGCAGATGGCGCCCATCTCGGCCCTGTTCAGCATTTCGGAGACCCGCCTGGACATCCTGCGACGAGCCCAGGCCGACAACCCGGTACTGCGCGTGCAGGCCTGGGACGCCGATGACCGCCGGATCCTTGCCGAAGGCACGCTGGAGGCGCTGGACAACCGCATCCAGGCCGCCAGCGGCACGGTGCGGCTGCGCGCCCGCTTCGACAATGCCGACGAATCGCTGTTTCCCAATCAGTTCGTGAACATCCGGCTGGCCGTGGTGCAGCGGGACAACGTGGTGACCATCCCGAGCGCCGCGGTGCAGTACGGTTCCGAAGGCGCGTTCGTGTTCGTCATCGGCGACGATGCCCGGGCGACGCGCCGGGTGCTGGAACTGGGCCCGGCCAACGCCGGCCGCATCGTCGTGCTGGCGGGCCTGGCCCCGGACGAGCGCGTCGTGGTCGAAGGCGTGGACCGCCTGCACGATGGCCGCGCCGTGCAGGTCGTCGACCAGCACATCGCCCCGCACATCGACCCGCAAGTCGACCCGCAAATTGCCCCGCAAGCTGCCCGGCGCATCGACCCGCAAGGCTAGCAAAAGGAATCCCGCATGAGCCTGTCGCGCCCCTTCATCCTGCGCCCGGTCGCCACGTCCTTCCTGATGATCGCCCTGCTGCTGTCGGGCCTGTTGGCCCTGCGCATGCTGCCCGTGGCCGCGCTGCCGCAGGTCGACTACCCCATCATCCAGGTGACCACGCCGTATCCCGGCGCCAGTCCCAACGTGACCGCGCGCGCCGTCACGGCGCCGCTGGAGCGCCGCTTCGGGCAGATCCCGGGCCTCAAGCAGATGTCCTCCACCAGCGGCAGCGGCATCTCGGTCATCACGCTGCAGTTCGCCCTGGACGTGCCGCTGGGCGTGGCGGAACAGGAGGTGCAGGCGGCCATCAGCGCCAGCGATTCGCTGCTGCCGAACGACCTGCCCACGCCGCCCGTCTACCGCAAGGTCAACCCGGCGGACGTGCCGATCCTGACGCTGGCGGTCACGTCCGATTCCCTGCCCCTGCCCAAGGTCTACGATCTGGTCGACACGCGCATGACCCAGCGGCTGTCGCAGCTCTCGGGCGTGGGCATGGTCAGCCTGGCCGGCGGACAGCGCCCGGCCGTGCGCGTGCAGGTCAATCCGATGGCGCTGGCCGCGCGCGGGCTGCAGTTGTCAGACGTGCAGGAGGCCATCGCCAAGGCCAATTCCAACCAGCCCAAGGGCAGCTTCGATGGTCCGGTGCGGTCCGTCATCATGGACGCCAATGACCAGCTCCAGAGCGCCGAGGAATACCGCGAGCTGATCGTCGCCTGGAAGAACGGCGCGCCGGTTCGCCTGGGCCAGATCGCCACGGTCGAGGACGGGGCCGAGGACCGCTACCTGGCCGCCTGGGTCGACAGCCAGCCCGCCGTGCTGGTGAACATCCAGCGCCAGCCCGGCGCCAACGTCATCGCCGTGGCCGACCAGGTCAAGGCGCTGCTGCCGCAACTGACCGCCAGCCTGCCCGCGGCCGTGCAGGTCCGCATCCTGACCGACCGCACCGACAGCATCCGCGCGTCGGTGCGCGGGGTGCAGTGGGAGCTGGCCTTCGCCGTGGGCCTGGTGGTGCTGGTGACGTTCCTGTTCCTGCGCAACCTGCCCGCCACCCTGATCCCCAGCCTGGCCGTGCCGCTCTCCCTGATCGGCACCTTCGGCTTCATGTACCTGGCCGGCTTTTCCACCAACAACCTCACGCTGATGGCGCTGACGATCGGCGCGGGCTTCGTCGTGGACGACGCCATCGTCATGCTGGAGAACATCGCGCGCTACCGCGAACAAGGCCACAGCCCCATGGCCGCCGCGCTCAAGGGCGCGGGGCAGATCGGCTTTACGCTGGTGTCCCTGACCCTGTCGCTGATCGCGGTGCTGATTCCGCTGCTCTTCATGGAAGACGTGGTGGGCCGGCTGTTCCGCGAGTTCGCCATCACCCTGGCCGTCGCCATCCTGATCTCGCTGGCGGTGTCGCTGACCTTGACGCCCATGATGTGCGCGCGGCTGCTGCCCGCGCACGCCCCCGCGCGGCCCGGGCTGCTGGACCGCTTGCAGGCGCGCTATGCCGGATGGCTGGACGTGACGCTGCGCCACCAGCGGCTGACCCTGCTGGCGATGCTGGCAACCGTGGCGCTCACCGGCCTGCTGTACCTGGCGGTGCCCAAGGGCTTCTTCCCGGTGCAGGACGGCGGCGTGCTGCAGGGCGTGACCCAGTCGGCGCAAAGCACGTCGTTCGACGCCATGTCGCGCCGCCAGCAGGCGGTGGCGCAGCGCCTGCTGGCCGATCCGGACGTCGCCACCCTGTCGTCCTTCATCGGCATCGACGGCATGAACGCCACGCTGAACACGGGGCGGCTGCTGGTCAACCTCAAGCCCTGGCACGAACGCAGCGCGCCGCTGGCCGACATCATGGCGCGGCTGGACGCGCGCGCCCGCGAGGTGCAGGGCATTTCGCTCTATCTGCAACCCGTGCAGGAACTCAACATCGAAGACCGCGTCAGCCGCGGCCAATACCAGTTCAGCCTGACCTCGCCCGACGGCGCGCTGCTGTCGCGCTGGACCGCCGCGCTGATGCAGCGGCTGGCCCAGGCGCCCGAGCTGGCCGATGTGTCGTCCGATCTGCAGGGCGGAGGGCGACAGGCGTATCTGGAGGTCTCGCGCGACGCCGCCGCGCGCCTGGGCGTCACGATGGACGACGTGGCGCAGGCGCTCTACAACGCCTTCGGCCAGCGCCAGGTCGCCACGCTGTTCACCCAGTCCAACCAGTACCGCGTGGTGCTGGAAGTGGACCGGTCGATGGCGACCAGCCCCGAGGCGCTGGAACGCATCCATCTGCAGACGGAAAACGGGCAGGCCATTCCGCTGTCCGCCCTGGCCACCGTGAGCGAGCGCGCCGCGCCGCTGGCGGTCAATCACCTGTCCCAGTTCCCGGCGGTGAACCTGTCGTTCAACCTGCCGCCCGGCGGCTCGCTGGGCCAGACCATCGCCGCCATCGAGGCGGCCCGGCAAGAGATCGGCATGCCCGAAAGCGTGGAGCTGCGCCTGCAGGGCGCGGCGTCCGCCTTCCAGGCGTCGCTGTCCAACACGCTGTGGCTGATGCTGGCGGCGGTGGTGACCATGTACCTGGTGCTGGGCATGCTGTATGAAAGCGCGATCCATCCGGTCACCATTCTGTCCACCCTGCCCTCGGCCACCGTGGGCGCGCTGCTGGCCCTGCTGATCACGGGCCGGCCGCTGGACCTGATCGCCGTCATCGGCATCATCCTCCTGATCGGACTGGTCAAGAAGAACGGCATCATGATGGTGGACTTTGCGCTGGAGGCCGAGCGCACGCGCGGCCTCGCGCCCCAGGACGCGATCCGCGAGGCCGCGCTGCTGCGGCTGCGGCCCATCTTGATGACGACGCTGGCCGCCCTGTTCGGCGCGCTGCCGCTGATGCTGGCGACGGGTTCCGGCGCCGAACTGCGCCAGCCGCTGGGCTGGGTCATGGTTGGAGGACTGCTGGTCAGCCAGGTCCTGACGCTGTTCACCACGCCCGCCGTCTACCTCTTCTTCCACCGTCTGGGCCATCGGCGCGCCCAGGCCACGCCCGCGCCCGGCGCCGAAGGCCCCGCCCCATGATCCGGGCGCTGCTGCACCGGCCGGTCGCCTGCATTTTCCTGGCGCTGGCGCTGACCCTGCTTGGCGCCGTCGCCTGGCGGCTGCTGCCGGTGGCGCCGCTGCCCCAGGTGGATTTTCCGACCATCGAGGTGCGGGCCGACCTGCCGGGCGCCAGCCCCGAGAGCATGGCCAGCACGGTGGCCGCGCCGCTGGAGCGGGCGCTGGGCAGCATCGCGGGCGTCAGTTCCATGAGTTCGTCCAGCAACCAGGGATCGACCCGCGTGCAGCTTCAGTTCGAGCTGGACCGGAACATCGACGAAGCCGCGCGCGACGTGCAGGCCGCGATCAACGCCGCGCGGGCCGAACTGCCCGCGGGCATGCCCGGCAATCCCACTTACCGCAAGGTCAACCCGTCGCAGGCGCCCATCATGGCGCTGGCGATCAGCTCCGCCACCCGGCCCGCCGGCCAGCTCTACGACCTGGGGTCGACGGTGCTGGCGCAGAAGATTTCGCAGATCGGCGGCGTGGGCGAAGTGACCCTGGGCGGCAGCTCGCTGCCCGCGGTGCGGGTGCAGGTCAATCCCAATGCGCTGGCCCACTACGGCGTGGCGCTGGACGACGTGCGGGAGGCGATTTCGGACGCCGCGCCCATGGGCCCGCAAGGCCAGCTCGATTCGGCCGCGCGGCGCTGGGAAGTCGGCACGCCCGAGCAGCCGCGCCGCGCGAGCGACTACGACAGCCTGATCGTGCGCTACCAGAACGGCGCCGTGATCCGGCTGTCGCAGGTGGCGCGCGTCAGCGACTCGGTCGAAAACCGCTACAGCAGCGGTTTCCACAACGGCAATCCGGCGGTGGTGCTGACGATCAGCCGCCAGCCGGGTTCGAACATCATTGAAACCATCGAGGCCATCAACCAGGCGCTGCCAGGCCTGCGCCAGCTGATGCCCGCCGACGTGGACCTGACCGTGGCGCTGGACCGTTCGCCGGGTATCAAGGCCACGCTGCGCGAAGCCCACATCACCTTGGCGCTGGCCGCCGGGCTGGTGATCCTGGTGGTGTGGCTGTTCCTGGGCAACGCCCGCGCCGCCGCGATTCCCAGCGTGGCGATTCCCGTGTGCCTGATCGCCACGTTTGCCGTCATGTTCGCGTGGGGCTTTTCGCTGAACAACCTGTCGCTGATGGCGCTGATCGTGGCGGCGGGGCTGGTGGTGGACGACGCCATCGTCGTGCTGGAGAACATCTCGCGCCACCTCGAACGCGGGCTCACCCCGGTCAAGGCCGCGCTGCGCGGCGTGCGCGAAGTGGGCTTCACCCTGGTCGCCATGACGGTGGCGCTGAGCGTGGTTTTCGTGTCCATCCTCTTCATGGGCGGGCTGGTGGAGCGGCTGTTCCGCGAGTTCTCCATCACGCTGGTGGCCGCCACCGTGATTTCGCTGGTGGTGTCCGTGGCCATCATCCCGGCGCTGTGCGCGCGCTGGCTGCGCCCCGCGGGCCACGTCGCGCCGCGGCCTTCGCGCCTGCAGGCGGCCTTTGCCCGCGTGCACCACTGGTACGGGACGTCGTTGGCGCGCGTGCTGGGCCATGCCCGGCTGACGCTGCTGATCCTGGCCGGCGTCGTCGGCCTGAATGTCTATCTGTACGTCCAGGCCCCCAAGGGCTTTCTGCCGGTCCAGGACACCGGCCAGCTCATGGGCTTCGTGCGCGGCGACGACGGCTTTTCGTTCCAGGTCATGCAGCCCAAGATCGACCAATACCGGCAACTGGTGCTCAAGCACCCGGCCGTGCAGGACGTCATCGGCTACAACGGCGGCGGCCTGGGCATCAGCAATTCGCTCTTCCTGATCCGCCTGAAGCCCGCGTCCGAACGCAAGGAGTCCTCCACCGAGGTCATCAACTGGATGCGCATGAACACCCCCGCGGTGCCAGGCGGGATGTTCTTCCTGAACGTGGACCAGGACCTGCGCATGCCCGGCGGCCTCGGCAATTCCGGCGACCACGAACTGGCCATCATGGCCAGCGACGTGCCGGCTTTGCGCGAATGGTCGCGCAAGATCTCCCGCGCCATGCAGGACATCCCCGAACTGCGCGACGTGGACGCCCAGGGCGACGGCGCCACGCAGCAGGTCGTGATCGACATCGACCGCAGCGGCGCACAGCGGCTGGGGGTGGACATGGAGACCGTCAGCAGCGTGCTGAGCAATTCATTCAGCCAGCGCCAGGTCGCCACCCTGTACGACGCCATGAACCAGTACCGCGTCGTGCTGGAGCTGGACCCGCGCTACACCGAAGACCCCGAAGTCCTGGAGCAGGTGCATGTGGTGGCGGCGGACGGCAGCCGCGTCCCGCTGACCGCCTTTGCCACCTACGACAACGGGCTGGTCAACGACCGCGTCTACCACGACGGCCTCTTCGCGGCCGTGTGGGTGGGCTTTTCGTTGGCCCCGGGCGTGTCGCTGGAACAGGGGCTGGCCGCCATCGACGCCGCCATGGCGAAACTGATGGTGCCCTCGCACATCCAGACCCGGCTGGGCGGCGATGCCCGCAACTTCCAGCAAAGCCTGCAGGACCAGCCCTGGCTGATCCTGGCCGTGCTGGTCGCCATCTATCTGGTGCTGGGCATCCTGTATGAAAGCCCCCTGCATCCGCTGACCATCCTGTCCACGCTGCCCTCCGCGGGCGTGGGCGCGCTGCTGGCGTTGCGGCTGGCCGGCATCGAATTCACCCTGATCGCGCTGCTGGGCCTGTTCCTGCTGGTTGGCATCGTCATGAAAAACGCCATCCTGATGATCGACTTCGCCCTCAGCCTGGAGCGCCGCGAAAACCTGACCCCCGAACAGGCCATCCACCGTGCCGCCCTGCTGCGCCTGCGGCCCATCGTCATGACCAACCTGGCCGGCCTGCTCGGCGCCTTGCCGCTGGTGCTGGGCATGGGCGAAGGCTCTGAACTGCGCCGCCCGCTCGGCGTCGCCATCGTGGGCGGGTTGATGATCAGCCAGTTCCTGACGCTGTACACGACGCCGATCGTGTATCTGGCGCTGGAGCGGCTGCGCCTGCGATTCGGGTCGGCGTGGCGGCGGCGAGCGCCGCGCTGACGGGCGCCGGCGCGACGGGCGCGGAACCGCCGCCCAGGACGCACATCTCAATAATTTACAATTTGTGGCGGACGTAATCACCGATGACCGGTCACCGTCCGGACTCCACCCACGCAGAACCTATGACCACGCAGAAAATCGGCTACCTCGAATTCAGATACGGCGCCAACCCGAAGCGCCGCACCGCCAACGTCGGCGACAGCATCCAGTCCATCGCCGTACGACGCTTGCTCAAGCGCCTGGGCGTCGACGACGCCAACATCGTCGGCATCGATCGCGATTCCCTGCGCAACTACGATGGCGCGCCGGTCAAGCTCATCATGAACGGCTGTTTCCACGAGGGCTGCTTTCCCCTGTCCCCCCAGATCGAGCCTGTTTTCTTCGGCTTCAACGCCGAAAGCGAATCGGTCGTCGCCGACAACAAGGCGCTGTTTCGCAAGCACCAACCCATCGGCTGCCGGGACAACGCCACCAAACGCCTGTTCGACAAGCATCGCATCGCGGCCTTCGTGACGGGCTGCGCGACGCTCACCCTCGACCGGCGCGAACATGCCGTGGAAGGCGGCAAGCCGGTCATCGCGTTCGGCGCGGGATCCGGCGTGCTGCAGCAAAAGCTGCTCGAGAACATTCCCAAGCCCATCCTGGAACGCGCGCGCCTCATCTACCAGCGCGAACCGGTCAGCGAGATCCCGCTGAGCGACGCGTCGGTCGCCAAGATGGACGATTTGGCGCAGTCCTATCTGGACATCTACAAGAACGAGGCGTCCATCGTCGTGACGCCGCTGCTGCACGTTGCCAGTCCCTGCATCGCCATGGGCATTCCGGTCGTGCTGGCGCGGCGCGACCGGGACGACCGGTTTACGGCGATCGACCGGCTGCTTCCGGTGTATACGCCCGCCGAGTTCTCATCCATCGACTGGCAAGTGCGGACCCTGAACGTCGAGGAACTGAAAGCCGCCATGGTGAACGTGGCGCGCCAACTGCTGCAGGACGCCCCGCCCGCGCAGGGCGATCTCGACGTCCTGGCCACGCGCTACGGCGCGCCCCCGTTGCTGCAGCCGCCCCACGCCTCGTCTCCTGGCTGGCGACTGCGCAAACTCTTCGGCCGGCGTTGACCCGCACGCCCGCCGGCGACGGCCCGATCCGGCGGGCGGCCTGGCCAAAAAACGTTTTGCTGGCACCGGCGGAAAAAGCTCAATAGAATCGATTGGCATGCGGACGCAAGCCCGTTCGCCCCGGCCGCTCGCGGATCCCGCGCGGGGCCGGCGCGCACCGGCCGCTTCCCCGCCGGCACAGGCGCCGCCTTGGCGCCCGCGCCAGGCAATCCGGCATCCATGCCGCGCGGCAACATCGGGCCGCCCGACCTGGGTCGTTGCAGTTAGGCTTTTGACAGACCTGGTGCCCAATGTGGCCGATGACTGGTTCGAATCGACTGCTGCTGACCGGCGTGCTCTGCCTCGGCGGTTGCGTGCAAGTGGGGCCGGACTTCGAGCCTCAGCGGGTCGCTTGGTCCGACCAATGGGACACCCCGGCGCTGCAACAGGCCACCGCAGCCGGCGCCCAGCCCGATGCCCGCGAGTGGTGGCGCATCTTTGACGACCCCATCCTCGAATCGCTGATCGCACAGGCCGACGCGCACAATCCCGGCGTGCAGGTGGCCGGCCTGCAGATCATGGAGGCGCGCGCGCAGCTTGGCATTGCCCGCAGCGGCGCCTATCCGCAAACCCAGGTCATCGGCGCGGATGCGTTCTACCAGCGCCGCTCGTCCCGGTCCGCCGAGGGCAATCCCCGGCCCAGCAGTTTCTGGCAATACAGCGCGGGGTTCGACATCGGCTGGGAACTCGATTTCTGGGGCCGCTTCAGCCGCGCCATCGAATCCGCCGACGCGGCGTACTTCGCGTCCGAGGCCAACCGCGAGGACGTGCTGGTGCTGCTGCACGCGCAGGTGGCCGACAGCTACTATGCGCTGCGCACGACCGAGGCCCGCCTGCGCATCGCCCGCGACAACGCGGCCATCCAGAAGCGCAGCTACGAGATCACCGAGCGCCTGTTCAACAGCGGCGAAACCGACGAATTGGACCTGCAGCAGGCGCGCACCCAGTATCTCGGTACGCTTGGCACCATCCCCGAGTTCGAAAGCCAGATCGCCCGCACCCGTAACGCGCTCGCCGTGCTGGTGGGCAAGCCGCCCGGCCCGATGCCCGAGCTGCCGGACCTGTCGGCGCAGGAAGCGGTCATCCCGCTGATCGACCGGGCGGTCCTGCAGGACGTGCCCGCCAACCTGCTGCTGCGGCGTCCCGACATCCGGGCCGCGGAGCTGCGGATCGCGGCGCAGTCGGCGCAGGTGGGCGTGGCCAAAGCAGACCTCTACCCGTCGCTGACCCTGTTGGGCAGCATCGTCTGGACCGCCACGTCGCTGGCCGGCACTTCCGGCGCCTCGGCGCTGCTGGGCGGCCCCAGCCTGACCTGGAACGTGTTCGACCACGGCCGGATCACCAACACGGTGCGGGTGCAGGACGCCCGGTTGCAGCAGCTCATCGTCGTCTACCAGGACGCCGTGCGCCAGGCGGCGCGGGAAGCCGACGATGCGGCCACGGGGCTGATCAAGTCCCTGGAACGCGACGGCATCCTGTATGACGCGGCGCTGGCGGCCAAGCGCTCGCTGACGCTGGCCAACGCCCTGTACCGCGAGGGCTATTCCGACTTCCAGCGGGTGCTCGATGCCCAGCGCGCCCTGGCCACGCAGCAGGACACCTATCTGGTGAACCGGGGCAATGCCGTGCGCGACCTGATCGCGCTGTACAAGGCCCTGGGCGGCGGCTGGCACAGCGACCAGCCGCTGCTGGATCCGGCCACACGAGAGCAGATGCAGCAACGCACCAACTGGGGCGACCTGCTGTCCGACGCCGGACGGCCAACGCCCGTTTCCACGCGCCCCCCGACACCGAGGCGATCCCCATGACTAGTCCCAGGTCCGCGGCGTCCGCGCCCTCGTCGGCCAGATCCGCCACACCCGCCCCGCCCGAACCGCCCGCCGCCCCGCCGCCGCCCGCGGATCCGGCCAGGAAGGGCATCCGCTGGGTGTTGCTGGTGATCGTCCTGAGCCTGGTCTGGTATCTGCTGGCCGACCGCTACACGCCCTATACGCAGCAGGCGCGCGTGGAGGCTTTCGTGGTGCCGGTGGCCTCGGAGGTATCGGGCCGCGTCGCCAAGGTGCACGTGCGCAACAACCAGGACGTGCCGGCGGGCGCGGTGCTGTTCGACGTCGACCCGGAGCAGTACCGGATCGCCCTGGACCGCGCCCGGGCCGACCTGGACGCCACGCGCCGCCAGATCGGCGCCAGCACGGCGGGCATCGATTCGGCCCAGGCCTCGCTGCGCGCCGCGCAGGCCAATGAGGTGCGGGCGCGGCAGGACAGCACCCGCCTCGAGCGCCTGTACCGCGAGGACCGGGGCACGATCTCGCTGCGCCGGCTGGAGATCGCGCGCGCGACCCTGGCACAGGCGGTGGCCCAGGTCGCGGCGGCGCGCGCCGAGGTCCAGCGCGCGCGCGAGCAGGAAGGCGGCAGCGAGGAAGACAACGCCAAGCTGCGCAGCGCGGCCGCGGCGGTCGAGAAGGCCGAGCTCGATCTGGCCAACACGCAGGTGCGCGCCCGCGCGGCGGGCCTGGTCACGGACCTGCGCACCGACGCGGGCCAGTTCGCGTCCGCGGGCAAGCCGGTGATGACGCTGATCGCCATCCACGACGTGTGGATCAACGCCGACATGACGGAGAACAATCTGGGCCATGTCGAACCGGGCACGCCCGTGGCCATCATCCTGGATGCGTTGCCCGGACGGGTCTTCGAAGGCCGGGTGCGCAGCGTGGGCTACGGCGTGAGCGTGGGCGCCGCCACGCCGCCAGGCACCCTGCCCACCGTGCAGAACAGCCGCGACTGGCTGCGACCGGCGCAGCGCTTTCCGGTCGCCATCGACCTCGATCCCGGGCAGCTCCCGTCCCTGCGCGGCATCCGGGTCGGCGGCCAGGCCGAAGTCATGGCGTTTCCCCGGCCCGGCAATCCGCTCAACCCGCTGGGCCGCGTGTACCTGCGGCTGATGAGCTGGCTTTCCTATGCCTACTGACGCCCCGCCCCTTCCCCGCGATCCCCGCGGCCAGCGTGCCATGCGCCTGGGGGTCGGGACGGCGCTCTGCCTGGCCGTCAGTTTCGGCCTGGACATGCCGATCCCGATGGTCGCGCCGGTGCTCGGGGTCTTCCTGCTGGCGCAGATGAACCGGCCGCTGTCCCTGAAGGCCGGCCTGGGGCTGGCGCTGGTGGCGATGTTCACCACTGGCACCGGCCTGCTGCTGATCCCCTTGCTGCGCTACTACCCGGCCTGCGGCGTGCTGCTCGTCGGCCTGTGCCTGTTCCTGGCGTTCCGGCATGGCTTGCGCGGCGGCAACAATCTGGTGTCCACCTTTCTCATCATCGGCCTGACCATGATTTCCGCGGCCGGCACCTTCGACTTCGGCCTGGCCGTGACGGTGATCGAGGCGCTGGTCAAGGGCCTGCTCCTGGCCGCGCTGGTGCTGGGCGTGTGCCACGGGCTGTTTCCCGAGCCGCCCGGCGTGCCGGCGCCGCCGCCCGCCCCCGTCCTGCCCGCGGCCGAGGCGACCCGCATGGCCTTGCGCGCGGCGCTGGTGGTCCTGCCGGCCTTCCTGCTGGCGCTGACCGATCCGCTGGGCTACATGCCCATCATCCTGAAAGCGGTCGGCCTGGGCCGCCAAAGCTGCGTCACCGCGGCGCACGGCGCCGCCCGCGAGATCCTGGGATCGACGCTGCTGGCGGGCGTGCTGGCCGTGGCGTTCTGGGCCGCGCTGCGGCCCTTCCCCAGCCTGTGGATGTACTTCCTGTGGATGCTGCTGTTCGCCCTGGTGATCGCGCGCAAGCTCTATCGGCTGAGTCCCACGCCCCATGCGCCCAGCTTCTGGCTGAACACGCTGGTCACGCTGATCATCCTGCTGGGCCAGTCGGTGCAGGACAGCATCGCCGGCAAGGACGTCTACACGGCGTTCGCCGTGCGCATGGGGCTGTTCATCGCCGTCACGCTGTATGCCTGCCTGATGCTGCAGTTGCTCGAACCCCGGCCGCACGCGCCGCGCCAGTCCCGTTTTTCGTTCCGCCGACCGTTCACACGACTCAAGAGGAGCCCGCCATGACTACCCAAGACATGCCCACCCCACCCGCGCCGGCGATGGGCTGGCGCTTCAAATGCGGCATCGGATTGTTCATCCTGGCGTTCGCGCTGTGGTTCCTGATCCCCGTCGGTGCCGCCATGGACATTCCCGGCTCACGTATCGCGGCGCTGACCGGGGCCATCTTCATCGCCAACAAAGTCCTGTTGATCACCTGCATCGCCGTGATGGGCAAAGAGGGATTCCAGCAGCTCAAGGCCATCATCGGCGGCCACGCGAAAAAGCTCGCGCCCGTGCAAAAGGTGGGGCCGGTGCGCCACGCCATCGGGCTGGTGATGTTCATCCTGCCCCTCCTGACCTCGATGCTGGAACCCTACGTGGACCAGATCTGGCCGGGCCTGCGGCCCAATCTGTGGCAGGCGCAGTTGCTGGGCGACGCCATGCTGGTCGCCAGCTTTTTCGTGCTGGGCGGCGACTTCTGGAGCAAACTGCGCGCGCTGTTCGTGCGGTCGGTGTAGCGGCGCGAGCCCGCACCGCCCTGGCGCGCAGCCCCTGCGCTTAGCCCCTGCGCTTAGCCCCTCGCCCCGCCGCCGTCCTGGTCCGGCGCCCGCGGCGCGGCGGTCAGCCGCCGCGCCATGAATTCCAGGAACTCCTTGGCCAGCGGCGGCAAGGTGCGGCCCTGCAGCGTCACCGCCTGGATGCTGCGCTGGCGCATTTCCGGATTGCTGAACGGCACTGCCGCCAGCGCCGCGCCCTGCGGATCGCCCATCAGGGTCAGGTAGCCGGACAGCGCGACGATCCGGCTGCCCGGCAGCATGGGCAGGAAGGCCGCGGAATGATTGGATACGTAGGCGGGCTCAATGTGCAGGCCGGCGTTGGCGCAGGCCGTGTCAAACAGCTGCCGCACCGTGGTGCCCTGGTCGCCCAGCGACAGCGGCACGTCCGCGAGATCCCGCAGGCTGATCGTGCGCCGGCTGGCGAGCGGGTGCTGGCGGCACATGACCGCGTACACCGGCGCGCGGGTCAGCAGCTCGGTCTTCAGCCGGTCGTCCTGCCCGACCGTGTAGCGCAGCGCGATCTGCGACAGGCCCTCCAGGATCAGGCGCGTGACCTCGTCCGGACGCTCCACATGCAGATGAAAGCGCGCCTCGGGGCGAAGCTGCTTGAAATCGGCCATGCACATCGGCATGAAACGGTGCGCGAACCCTTCCGTGCAGGCCAGCCGGATCGTCACGTCGCCCAGGGCGCTGCGCCGCCGGATGTCGGTGGTGACGCGCTCGGCCTCCAGGGCGGCGGCCTGGGCATAGGCCGCGAGCTGGCGGCCCGCTTCGCTCAGCGTCATGCCGCGCGCCTGCCGCTCGAAGAGCACGATGCCCAGGCTGTCCTCCAGCTTGGCGATCTGGCGGCTGACGGCCGACGCCGCGACGTGCTGCGCTGCCGCCGCGCCCGCGATCGAGCCGCAGCGGGCCACTTCCAGGAAATATCTGAGACTCAGGGAAATCACGGATGCCTCGGTGTGGGATGCCTTTATGGCAACGCTAAAGTGCGAATTATCTAATTGTGGCACGCGACGAAGCGTAATAACTTTGTGCCTCCCCACCGCACGAAGAACCGCCGTGACCCGCGAACAAGCCATCCTCCAAGCCGTGCAAGCCTATGACAGCGGCGCCCTGCAGTCCGCGCTGGCGCGCCGCGTCGCCTTCGCGACCGAAAGCGAAGTGCCCGAGCAGGCCCCCGCCCAGCACGCCTACCTGAACGACGAGCTGGTCCCGCTGCTGTCGGCACTGGGCTTTGCCTGTGAAGTCCATGCCAATCCGGCCGGCGTCGATCTGCCGATCCTGGTGGCGCGCCGCATCGAGGCGCCCGGATTGCCGACCGTCCTGATGTACGGCCACGGCGACGTGGTGCGCGGCAACGCCGCCAAATGGGCAGACGGCCGCGACCCCTGGCGCCTGCAGGTCGACGGCGACCGCTGGTACGGACGCGGCACGGCCGACAACAAGGGCCAGCATTCAATCAACCTGGAGGCCCTGGCCCGGACGCTCGCCGCGCGCGGCGGCGCGTTGGGATTCAACACCACCTGGCTCATCGAGACCGGAGAAGAAGCCGGTTCGCCCGGCCTGGCCGCCTTCTGCGAGGCGCAGCGCGACCTCCTGGCCGCCGACGTCTTCATCGCCAGCGACGGACCGCGCCTGCATGCCGAACGGCCGACGCTGTTCATGGGTTCGCGCGGCGCCGTGAATTTCGAACTGAAAGTGCGGGCGCGCGAACGCGGCTACCACTCGGGCAACTGGGGCGGGCTGCTGTCCAATCCGGCCATCCGGCTCATGCACGCGATCGGCTCGCTGGTCGACGCCCAGGGCCGCATCGCCGTGCCCGGACTGCGCCCGCCGCCCATCCCCGAGGCGGTCGCCGCCGCGCTCGCCGACCTGGACGTGGGCGGCGGCGAAGACGATCCCGAGATCAACGCATGGTGGGGCGAACCCGGCCTGTCCGCGCCCGAAAAGGTGTTCGGCTGGAACAGCCTGGACGTGCTGACCTTCGGCGCCGGCGACCCGGCCAAGCCCGTCAACGCCATCCCGCCGGAAGCCGTGGCCTGGTGCCAGTTGCGCTTTGTCGTGGGCACCGACTGGCGCGCGCTGCGCACCCACGTCGCCGAGCACCTGCGCCAGGGAGGTTTCGACGATGTCGAGATCCGCGTTGGCATGCAGGCGGGCGCGACCCGCCTGTCGCCCGACAGCCCGTGGGTGCGCTGGGCCGCCGCATCGCTGCAACGCACCACCGGCAAGCGGCCGGCGCTGCTCCCCAACCTGGGCGGCTCGCTGCCCAACGACATCTTCGTCGACCAGCTCGGCCTGCCCACCCTGTGGGTGCCCCACTCCTATCCCGCGTGCGCGCAGCATGCGCCCAACGAGCATCTGCTGGGCAGCGTCGCCCGCGAGGGCCTGGCCATCATGGCGGGCCTCTTCTGGGACCTGGGCGACCAGGGCAGCTCAGTACGCGATTCCGTACGCGATTCGGCAAGCGATTCGGCAAGCGATTCCGCACGCGAGCTTGCCGCCTCCTCTTCCGCCAACGCCTGACCCTGACCGAGCCCCCCATGACCGCTAGATTCTGCACCGCCCTGTTGGCGTTCACGCTTGCCGCCGCCGCCCATCCCGGGGACGCCCATGCCGCGTACCCGGACCAGGCCATCAAGATCGTCGTGCCCTTCACGCCGGGCGGCGCCACCGACGCCGTGGCGCGCCTGCTCGCCACCCGCCTGTCGGGCAAGCTGGGCCAGCCCGTCATCGTGGAAAACCGCCCTGGCGCGTCCACGGTCATCGGCGCCGACGCGGTGGCGCGCGCCAAGCCCGACGGCTACACGCTGATGCTCTCCGGCAGCACCACCTACACCGTGCTGCCGGCGCTCAAGCCGTCGCTGCCCTACGATCCCGTGCGCAGCTTTGAACACATCGGCATTGTCGCCATGGCGCCCATCGTGCTGCTGGCGCAGAACGCGGTGCCCGCGACCACCCTGCAAGAGGCCGCGGCGCTCGCCCGCGAGCAAAGCGCCAAAGGCGGGCTGATGTACGGCACCTTCGGCCCCGGCTCGGCCCCCCACCTGGCCGGCGAGATGTTCGCGCAGGCCGCGGGCGCCAAGATGATGCCGGTGCCGTACAAGGGCAGCGCGCAACTCGTCACCGCATTGATCGGCGGCGAGGTCGCCCTGGGCGTGGACACGGTGTCCTCGGCCGCCCCGCAGGCGCGCGCCGGCAAGCTCCGCGCGCTGGCGGTCTCTGGCGATCGCCGCGTGCCGCAACTGCCCGACGTGCCGACGTTTGCCGAGGCCGGCATGGCGGACGCGGCGTTCGTCGGCTGGTATGGATTGGTCGCGCCCGCGCAAACGCCGGCCCCGGTGGTGGATACGCTGAACCGCGCCGTCGCCGAAATCATGCAGGACGAGCAGGTGCGCAAGACCGTGTCGGACCTGTCGCTGGACCCGGTGTTCCTGCCCGGCAAGGCGTTCCGCGACCAGATCGCCAAGGAGGTCGGCACCTTTACCGCTGTCGCGGCGCGCGCGGGCATTACGCTGGATTGACCCGCGCACGAGGCGCGCGGCCGCAGCCCTGCCCAGCCGCCCGGCCCGGCCGTCATGGCGACGGCAACGGGTTCAGTTCGGATTGATGCGGCTGATCTTGGAGCCTTGCAGCCCCATCCCGGCCATCAGGCCCTGTTCGCCGAACGGCACGGCGTACACGTCCTGCGTCAGCGTGGTGGTCGTGATGCTGGCGGCATAGCCCTGGTCCACCACCACCAGGCTGGGCCCCGCGCCCAGCGACCAGCCATCGCTCTTGTCCAGATAGGCCATCGCCGCCTCGTTCATGAAGAAGAGCGCGTAGCTGAACTGCTGCGCGCCGGCCTGGAATCCGAAAGACAGGGCCGAAATCGAGTAATACCCCTCGACCTGCCCGCGGCGGATCAGCGCGCCTTCGCCGCGCTCGCCGCCCACCAGCAGCCCCCCCTTGATGATGCTGGGAAACACCAGCACCCCGACGGCCTTTTCGCCCAGCTCGCGCGTGCGCGGCGCCTGCGCGTAGAGCTGCTCCAGCGCGGCCAGCGAATCGGCGCTGAGCTCCGCCGCCGAGGCCGCGTGCGCGGGCGGCGACACCCAGGCGAGGGCCGAAAACGTCAAAAGGCTGGCGCAAAGCCAGCCCAGAAACTTCACAGGCAACACGGACGCACGGTTCATACGGCCCTCCGGGGTAAGGAGGGCGAGCGCCGGTTGCGCTCGCCCGACCTGCCAACGCAGTATTCGCAGCCGCCACGTCGGTGTCAATGGTCCTTCCTTACCCGTGCTGCCGCGCCCTCATACCTTGGGCGGTGTCGTCTCCCGCTCCGGATGGCGGTGCTTGCCCAGCGCTTCAATGAACGCCTTGGGCGCCTCGCCGCCCAGCAGCAGGCCGCCGTCGTTCGGGTCCGGATCGATGCCCGCCGCGGCGAACACCTGCACGCCGTCCCCGACGCCCATCAGCGTCTTGCCGTGGCGATAGGCGTCGCGCAGGAATTCCAGCGCCCGCCCGTCCGCCGCAAGGCTCGCCATGGCCGCCGCCCCGCCGGGCACGACCGCGCCGTCGAACAGTCCCGACGGGTGATTGTCCAGCGAGGCGTCCGCGTCAAAGCTGCCGCCGTCGGCCGCCTGCACGGGGCCGATGCGCTGGCCCACCAGCCGAACGACGGCGCCCGCCTGGATGAGGGCATCGGCCACGGCGGACACCGCCTTGCCATCCACGCCTTCGGCCGCCAGGATGGCCACCTTGCGCGTCGCCACGCCGCCATCCCCGGGTCGCGCGGTCAACGACAGCGTCGGCGACACCTCGACTTCGGACTTGGGCGGATTCGGCATGGCGCGCGGCATCGGATCGGGCAGAGGCATGCCCAGTTGCTGCGCCACGCTCTGCGCCAGCTCGTCGGACACATTGCGCAGCGACGACACCATGCGCGCCCGGATCTGCGGCACCGTCACCTTGCTCAGTTCAAACGCAAAGGCATCGACGATGTGCTGCCGTTCCCATGCGGTCTGGCTGTTGTAGAACAGCGTGGCCTGGTTGTAGTGCTCGGCGAATTTCTCCGGATGCCCGCGCAGCTCATCGCTCGTCACCGGCTCCGGGAACGACACGAACCCGTCCATGCCCGCCTGGAACGGACAGCCGCCGGCCAGGGAATTGGGCTCATACGCCACCCGGCCGCGATGGATGGTCTGCCGGTGCATGCCGTCGCGCTGGTTGTTGTGCACCGGCGCCAGCGGCGCGTTGATCGGGATCTCGTGGAAGTTCGGGCCGCCCAGACGCGAGATCTGCGTGTCGACGTAGGAATGGATGCGGCCAGCCAGCAGAGGATCATTGGTGAAGTCCACACCGGGCACCACATGCGCGGCGCAGAACGCCACCTGCTCGGTCTCGGCGAAGAAGTTGTCGGGATTGCGGTCCAGCACCATGCGCCCGATGGGCACGACCGGCACCAGTTCCTCGGGCACGATCTTGGTGGCATCCAGCACGTCGAAACTGAAACCTTCCGCCTGGTCGTCGGTAAACACCTGGACGCCAAGCTCCCATTGCGGGCCGTGGCCGGCGTCGATCGCCTCCCATAGGTCGCGCCGGTGATAGTCGGGATCGGCGCCCGACACCTTGACCGCTTCGTTCCACACCTGCGAATGCGTGCCCAGGATGGGATTCCAATGGAACTTCACCAGCCGCGATTCGCCCTGGGCGTTCACAAAGCGGAAGGTATGCACGCCAAAGCCCTGCATCATGCGGTAGCTGCGCGGAATCGCCCGGTCCGACATCACCCACATCAGCATGTGGGTCGATTCGGGCATGAGCGACACGAAATCCCAGAAGGTGTCGTGCGCGGACGCCGCCTGCGGCATGCCGTGATGCGGTTCGGGCTTGACCGCGTGGACCAGATCCGGGAACTTCATCGCGTCCTGGATGAAGAACACCGGCATGTTGTTGCCCACCAGATCCCAGTTGCCCTCGTCCGTATAGAACTTCACGGCAAAGCCCCGGACATCGCGCGCGGTGTCCTTGGACCCGCGTTCCCCGGCCACCGTGGAAAAGCGCACGAACACCGGCGTGCGCTTGCCCGCTTCGGCGAACAGCGACGCGGCGGTCAGGTCGGTGAGCGGCTTGTAGCACTCGAAGTACCCATGGGCGGCCGAACCGCGCGCGTGCACGATGCGCTCGGGGATCCGCTCATGGTCGAAATGCGTGATCTTCTCGCGCAGGATGAAGTCCTTGAGCAGCGCGGGTCCGCGCAGCCCGGCCTTGAGCGAATGCTGGTTGTCGCTGACGCGCACGCCCTGGTTCGTGGTCAGTTCCTGACCGCTGGCGTCCGCGCGCACGCGGGGCAGCGTGCCGTCGACCTGATTCACGCCGGGCGTGGCCGCGTCCCCGGTCTTGGCCGAGGTCTCGCTTTCGGACAGCGAGCTCGCGCTCACGGCCGGGTCGACCGCGCCAACGTGCGCGCCCGCGTAGGGACAGCGCGCCGCCTCTTCGCCGTACTCGGCCTCCTTGTTCGTGTTGTGGGGCATGGCGCCCGCCGTGGCGCCCACGGCCGCCGCGCGCTTGAGCGCGGGATGCGAGGGCTTGCCGGCCGGCCCGCTGGCGGGGCCGCTGTCGGTGTTCATGTATGCGGTATCGAGCGCGCCGCCCGATCCACCCTTGCCTGGCTTCTTGCTTGCCATGAGTCGTTCTCCTTAATGGGCCAGCATCGAATCGCGCGCCTGTTCGGCGCGGGATGCGCCAATGGCGGTTTCCACCTTCTTGACCTCTTCGGGCGGCGGCAGCACGGCCGGAAAGCCGAGCGATTCGATCCACAGCTCGCGAGACCAGCCCTGCGTGTGATAGAGGTGATGGTCCTCGTCGGTCGCCACGGCGTCATAGGCCTGCTTGAGGATCTTGGCCTGCTCGCCCGACTGCTGCTCGGCGATCAGTCCGATCAGCGACCAGTTGGCGTGGTCCTTGGTTTCGGCCAGCACCACGCATTCGGTGGCGACCAGCTGGGCGGCCTGCGCATCGCCCGCGCTCAGCGCCATCTTCATGGCCCGCACGAGCGATTCGCCCATATGCCGCACCACGTCGCGGCCCGGCGAACTGGCTTGCGGGTCCAGCTTGAGCTGCTCGAACACGGTCATCAGCACGCGGCGATGCGTCCGCGTTTCTTCCAGATAGCCCAGCCATTCCTTCTTCAGGTCTTCATTGACGGCACAGGTCACCGCAGTCTCGTAGATCGCGAGGCCGCCGATTTCCGTCTCCAGGGCCTGGTACAGCAGTTCCTTGATTTGTGCGGCGTTTCCGGCTTTGCGTTTCATGGTGGCGCTCCTTTGTGTTGGGTCATCGCGGGGTCATCGCTTGGCTCATCGCCTGGGCCGTCGCCCGGACCTTCGGCAATCGGCATGGCAACGATCAACCCGGCTGAAGGCGCGTATTCAGCAACTGCCGTTCCTGCTTGCCGCGGCGGCCGCGCGCGCGCCCGCAGGCGCATCGCCCCGGCCCGCCGGGCCAGGCACCGTGAAAAAAATACAAAGTCCCGGCGCCCGGGTCGCGTCGCCGATTCCCGTAGAATCGGGGTCATTACCCACCACCGCGCAAGGGCGCCGACCCACCCGGCCGGCGCCGAGACCCGCGCATGACTGCAGCCGCATGCCCATGAATGACTTCGTCGCCATCGCGATGGCCCTGCTGCTGATCTACGCCGGCATGGCCTGCCTGGCCCTGGCGGCGCCCCGCCACTACGACCAGGTCTGGACGCGCGATCCCCGCGCCGGCCACACGCGCGTGCTGCGCGGGGCCGGCGTATTGCTCCTGGGCCTGGCCATCCTGCCCTGCGTGGGGCTGTGGGGCGACACGCACGGCATGGTGGCCTGGCTGGGCTGGCTGTCGGCGGGTGCGCTGCTGTGGATCGGCAAGCTCTCGTGGGCGCCGCATCCGGCGGCCACCGCCGCGGCCCTGGCGGTGGCGATATCGCTGGTGGGCGTCGGCATCGGTTTTTGACCGGGCGGCGGCCATCGCGCCGCGCCTGCACGCGCCGTGTTGCGCGATTTCGCAGCCGCATGCGGGCGTTTGACGCGGGTCAATCCGCGCGCATATCCGCCCATCCCTTTCCGAATTCAGCACCATATGTGGTGGTAGAGTTTTCGCACTCCACTACATATGGTGCCAACAATGAAAATCCAACACATCCTCAAGCGCGACGGCCGCGTCGTTGCATTCGATAGCGAGAAGATCGCGCAGGCCATGGCGGCGGCGGGCCAGAGCACGGGGGAGTTGGACCTGGAAGGCGCCCGGGCGCTGACCGGCCCGGTGATCGCGGCGCTGGCCGGCAACGTCTGCCCCGGCGTCGAAACCATCCAGAACCGCGTGGAGGAAGCCCTGGTCCAGGCCGGCCACTGGCGCACGGCGCGCGCCTACATCGTGTACCGCGAACAGCACGCCCGCCTGCGCGCGCTGCGCCACACGCTGGTGGACGTCGAAAGCGCCATGGAAGAGTACCTGGAGCAGCGCGACTGGCGCGTCAATGCCAACGCCAACCAGGGCTACAGCCTGGGCGGCCTGATCCTGAACGTGGCGGGCAAGGTCACCGCCAACTACTGGCTGTCGAACGTCTTCACGCCCGAGGCCGGGCAGGCACACCGCGAAGGCGACATCCACATCCATGACCTGGACATGCTCAGCGGCTACTGCGCCGGCTGGTCGCTGCGCCAGTTGCTGACCGAAGGCTTCAACGGCATCCCGGGCAAAGTCGAGTCCACGCCCCCGAAGCACATGTCGGCCGCCATCGGCCAGATCGTGAACTTCCTGGGCACGCTGCAGAACGAATGGGCCGGCGCGCAGGCGTTCAGCTCGTTCGACACCTACATGGCGCCCTTCATCCGCCGCGACGCCATGACCTACGCGGACGTAAAGCAATCCATCCAGGAACTGATCTTCAACCTGAACGTGCCCAGCCGCTGGGGCACGCAGACGCCGTTCACCAATCTCACGTTCGACTGGACCTGCCCGGCCGACCTGAAGGACCAGATCCCCTATGTGGGCGGCGAGGAAATGCCCTTCTCCTACGGCGAGCTGCAGGCTGAGATGGACATGATCAACCGCGCCTACATCGAGGTCATGATGGCGGGCGACGCGAAGGGACGCGTGTTCACCTTCCCGATTCCCACCTACAACATCACGCCCGACTTCGACTGGGACCACCCCAACACCGAACGCCTTTTCGAAATGACGGCGCGCTATGGGCTGCCCTACTTCCAGAATTTCCTGAATTCCGACCTGGAGCCGCACATGGTGCGCTCCATGTGCTGCCGCCTGCAGCTCGACCTGCGCGAACTCCTCAAGCGCGGCAACGGCCTGTTCGGCTCGGCCGAGCAGACCGGCTCGGTCGGCGTGGTCACCGTGAACTGCGCCCGCCTGGGCCACACCTGCCGGGGCGACGAGGCGCTGCTGATGGAACGCCTGGACTACCTGCTGGGGCTGGGCCGCGACGTGCTGGAAACCAAGCGCAAGGTGGTGCAGCGCTACATCGACCAGGGCCTGTATCCCTACACCCGACGCTACCTGGGCACGCTGCGCAACCACTTCAGCACGCTGGGCGTGAACGGCATCAACGAAATGATCCGCAACTTCACGGGCGACGCCGACGACGTCACCACGCCAGCCGGCCACGCACTCGCCGTGCGCCTGCTGGACCGCGTGCGCCAGCGCATGACCGAGTTCCAGGAAGAAACCGGCCACCTGTACAACCTGGAAGCCACGCCGGCCGAAGGCACCACCTACCGCTTCGCGCGCGAAGACCGCAAGCGCTACCCCGGCATCCTGCAGGCCGGCACCGACGCCCAGCCCTACTACACCAACTCCAGCCAGTTGCCGGTGGGCTACACGGACGATCCCTTCCACGCGCTGCAACTGCAGGAAGCGCTGCAAGGCAAGTACACCGGCGGCACGGTGCTGCACCTGTACATGAACGAAGCCGTGTCGTCCGCCCAGGCCTGCAAGCAGCTCGTGCGCCGCGCGCTCAGCAACTTCCGGCTGCCCTACATCACGGTCACGCCGACGTTCTCGATCTGCCCCCATCACGGTTACCTGGCCGGGCATCACGAGTTCTGCCCCAAGTGCGATGCGGAACTGCTGGCCAGGCAATCGGCGTGCTGCGCCCCGGCCTAGCCACGCCTTCACCCGGGCCGGCGCGCGACCCTCACGGCGCGCGCCGGCCTCCATCCCGCCGGACCTGCGCCCGGCATCCCTACCGAGGAAATCCTATGCAAACCTTGACCGCCCCCATCGCCGCCTCTGCGCCCGCCGTCCAGCTGGACGACAGCCAGCGCGTGCGCTGCGAAGTCTGGACCCGGGTGATGGGCTATCACCGCCCGGTCTCTTCTTTCAACACCGGCAAACAGGGCGAATTCAATGAACGCCGCTTCTTCGTCGAACGCAGTGCCTGAAGGCGTTTCGCCCAAGGGCGCCGGCCCCGCCACGCAGGCCGTGCGCCGGCTGGCGGACCGGCCGGCCTACGCCGCGCCGCCCCAGCCGGTCATCCAGCCCCTGCCCCGGCACTCGGCCGCCGTGGGCGGGCTGGTGCCCTTTTCCACCGTGGACTGGCCCGGCCAGCTTGCCGCGGTGGTGTTCATCTCGGGCTGCCCGTGGCGCTGCCACTACTGTCACAACACTGAACTGCAGACGCGCGCCGCCCGCTACGACTGGCGCGAGGTCCGTGCGTTCCTCGAAACCCGCAAGGGCCTCCTGGACGCGGTGGTGTTTTCCGGCGGCGAGCCGCTCAGCGAACCGCGCCTGCCCGCCATGATCCGCGACGTCAAGCGCATGGGATATCGCGTGGGCCTGCACACCGCGGGCATCTATCCGCTGCGGCTGGCGGACGTGCTGCGCCACCTGGACTGGGTGGGCATGGACATCAAGGCCGATGCCAAAGGCTATGACGACATCACGGGCCGGCGGGATTCGCAGCGCCCGGCGCTGGCATGCCTGACGCAATTGCTGTCGGCCGGGGCCGACTTCGAGTGCCGCATCACCTGGCATCCCGACTGGCTGGACGAAGCGCGCCTCCTGGCATTGGCGCGCGAACTCGCCCGCCGGGGCGTGCGCCGCTTTGCGGTGCAGGCGGCGCGCAGCGGCCCCTGCACGCCGGCCGCGCGGGCCTTGAGCACCGCCGCGCAGGCCGAGTTGCGGCAGGCTTTCCAGGAATTCGCCTATCGCTGAGCCAGGTGCGCGGACAGCGTGGCGTGGAACCGCGGCGACACCACGGCGCCGACATTGCAGCGGGACCACGGCGACACGGCCGTGGGATCGACGCTGAACACACGCCCCGGCGCCATGATGACCTTTTCGGGCATCAGCGCCTCGGCCATCGTCAAGGAGTCTTCCACGCCCGGAAACGACGACCACAGATAAAGCGAACTCGTCGGCCGAGTGAACACGCGCGCGCCCAGCGCGTCCAGCACCTGCAAGGCCTGTCCGGTCGCGGCCTCCAGCCGCTGGCGCAGGCGCACCAGATGCCGCTCGTAGTGGCCTTCGCGCAGCATCACGTCCACCATGCGCTCGCAATACTCCGAGCTGCTGACGTGCACAAGCGCCTTCAGGTCCGCCAGGTCGCTGGCCAGCGCCGCATTGCAGGCAATGAACCCCACGCGCAGCGCCGCCGAGAAGGACTTCGAGAAGCTGCCGATGTAGATCGTCCGCTCCAACTGGTCCAGCGCCGACAGGCGGACGGACGACGTCGGCTTGAAATCCGCCAGCGGATCGTTTTCGACCAGCATCAGGTTGTAGCGCTCGGACAACTGCAGGACCTTGTAGGCCTTGGCCGGGGAAATGTCCGAGCCGGTCGGGTTATGCGCGATCGACTGCGTGAAGAACAGGCGAGGCTTTTCGCGCTGCAACAACGCTTCCAGCGCGGCCAGGTCGGGACCGTCCGGCAGGCGCGGCACGCCCAGCATTCTCACCCCGGCCAGCTTCAGTTTGCCAAAGAGCGGGTAATAGCCGGGGTTGTCCACCAGCACGGTCGAGCCCGGGGGCAGGAAATACCGGATCACCAGATCCATCGCCTCGTTCGCGCCATGCGTGAGCACGAGCTGCGAGGGCGCCGCGCTGATGCCCACGTCGCCCAGCTTGCGCACCAGGCTTTCGCGCAGCGGCGCATAGCCGAAGCGGCTTCCGTAGCGGAACAAGGCGCCCAGCCCGGTGCGCACCACCTTCTGGTGATAGCGGTCCATGCGCATGTCGGCCAGCCACTCCACCGGCGGAAAGCCATCGCCCACCGCCACCGCGTCGGGCTGGGTCTTGAGCTGTTCGCGCATGAGCCAGACGATGTCCATCGCCCGGCTTAACTGCCCGGGCTCTTCGTCCGTCGCCGGGCCCGCATGCTTGACGTCCAGCACATAAAAGCCCGAACCGCGCCGGGGCTCCACTAGCCCGCGCGCCACCAGCAGTTCAAAGGCCACCACCACCGTGTTCTTGGCATAGCGGTGCAGTTGCGCCAGCTCGCGCAAGGAGGGCAGCTTGTCGCCCGCGCGATAGACGCCATCGGCAATCTGCTGGCCGATCAGGTTGGCCAGGCTCTCGGCGATAGGCGCCGCGCGTTGCGGCCTGCCGGGCGGTTTGGCTGGTTCCACGCGAATTCCCCGTTCGTTTATGGCCAAAATTGGTGCAGTGCGATGGTACTGTTTGCCCAAACTGTACCTCTCAATGGCGGTACAGTTTACCTAGAATCGGGCCACTCGATTTCTATACGGAGACATGCCATCGTGGCCGATTCACGCCTGCCCAACTTCCGGGCCCTCACCCCCGCCCAACGTCTCGCCGCCATCGCGGACGCCGCCTCGCTCACGGCCGAAGAGCGGCAATTGCTTGCCGCGCCCGGCGCCCTGGGCCTGGCCCGCGCCGACGGCATGATCGAAAACGTGCTGGGCACGTTCGAGCTGCCGTTGGGAGTGGCGGGCAACTTCCAGGTCAACGGGCGCGACGTGCTGGTGCCCATGGCGGTGGAAGAACCGTCCGTGGTCGCCGCCGCGTCCTACATGGCCAAGCTGGCGCGTGAATGCGGCGGCTTCGAGACGTCCAGCACCCGACCGCTGATGCGCGCGCAGGTGCAGGTCCTGGGCCTGACCGACCCGCATGGCGCGCGCCTGGCCCTGCTGCGCGAGCGCGAACGCATCCTGGCGCGGGCCAACAGCCGCGACAAGGTGCTGATCGAACTGGGTGGCGGCTGCCAGGACATCGAGGTCCACGTCTTCCCGGACACGCCGCGCGGCCCGATGATCGTGATGCACCTGATCGTCGACGTGCGCGACGCCATGGGCGCCAACACCGTCAACACCATGGCCGAGGCCGTGGCCCCGCTGGTCGAGGAAATCGTCGGCGGGTCGGTGCGCCTGCGCATCCTGTCCAACCTGGCCGACCTGCGCCTGGCCCGCGCCCGCGTGCGCCTGACGCCGCAGGCGCTGGACACGAAGGACCGCAGCGGCGCCGAGATCATCGAAGGCGTGCTGGACGCGTACACGTTCGCCGCCATCGACCCGTACCGGGCCGCCACGCACAACAAGGGCATCATGAACGGCATCGACCCCATCATCGTGGCCACCGGCAACGACTGGCGCGCAGTCGAGGCCGGCGCGCATGCCTACGCCAGCCGCTCGGGCCGCTACACGTCCCTCACCCACTGGGAGAAGGACACGTCGGGCGCGCTGGTCGGCACCATTGAAATGCCGATGCCCGTCGGCCTGGTGGGCGGCGCCACCAAGACGCATCCGCTGGCGCGCCTGGCGCTCAAGATCATGGACGTCCGCTCGGCGCAGGAACTGGGCGAAGTCGCCGTGGCCGTCGGCCTGGCGCAAAACCTGGGCGCGCTGCGCGCACTGGCCACCGAAGGCATCCAGCGCGGCCACATGGCGCTGCATGCCCGCAACATCGCGCTGGTGGCGGGCGCAACCGGCGCGGAGATCGACGAGGTCGCCAAGCGCATGGCCGCGGAGCAGGACGTCCGCACCGACCGCGCGCTGGCTTTGCTGGAGGAACTGCGCGCTTCCCGATAATTCCGCCGGACAAGAAACCGAGGCGGCGCCGGAAATTCCCGCGCGCCGCCCGCAGACCTAGGAGAGAGACATGAAACACATCCCCCCGGCGCCCTCCGCGCGCCTGGCTGAAGTCTGGAGCGACACCGTGGACCTCAGGCACCTGGCCTGGGCAATCGGTATCGGCATCTCGGTCAGCGTGGCCGGATTCTTCGCCGCCAGCCGTTGGCTGCGCGGCGTGGTCGCGTCGCCCGAACTGGCCCACGCCTACGCCATGCTGGCCGGACTGGCGGGCTGCGTGCTGGCCGGCGTCATCTGCGCCCGCCTGTTCCCCCCCAAGCGCGAAGTCCTCGAGCACAGCGCCACGCACGACCCGGCCTGGCGCGCCGAAGTGCTGGCCGAACTGGCCGAGCAGCCTGGCGGCCTGGGCACGCTGGCCGACCTGCCCGATGCGGTGGTGCGCGAACTGAAAGAGCTGGACCTGTACGACCTCTTTGCGCAACCGGCGGCCCAGTCCGCCATGCCCGCCGCCGCGGAAACGACGCGGCGCGGCGCCGGCAAGGAGGCGCTGGCATGAGCGACCCCGTGCTGCTTGAACAAATCATGGTGGCCGCCGGGATGGGGCTGCTGGGCGCGGTGGTGTTTGCCGCGATCGGACTGGTGTCCGGCACGGACGAAACCACCACCCTGGCGCCGCTGACCCTGCTGGTGGTGCTGCTGGGAGTGCCGCCCGCCGGCGTCTTCACCTTCTTCCTGGCCGGCGCGGTCGCCAAGCACATGACGCACGCCGTGCCCACCGCGCTATTGGGCATTCCGGGCGACACCATGGCCACTCCCTTGCTGCAGGACGCGAACATGCTGCGCAAGCTGGGCGTGCCGCACATCGCGCTGCGCAAGATGGTGTCGGGGGCCATTGTCGCGGCCTTCGTCGCGGTGCCCCTGGCGGTGCTGTTCGCGGTGCTGCTGGCGCCGTTCGGCGCGGCGATCACCAAGTCCGCGCCGTGGATCTTCCTGGCCGCGGCGCTGCTGATCGCGTACTTTTCGGCCGGACGCTGGGCCGCCGTGGCGCTGCTGGTGCCCTTCGTCATGGTCATCATCGCGCTGCAGAGCCTGACCGCGAAGTACGGCGTCAAGCTCAGCATCAGCTACTTCCTGGGCATCGCCATCGGACCGCTGATCGCCGACCTGTTCACCGTGCTCTCGCCCCAGGGACGCGGCAAGATGCTGCGCGACAAGGTGCGCACGTTCTCGCTGGCGCCCGACGTGAAGGGCTGGTCGGGCTACTTCCCCAACCCGCTCAAGGTGATGGACCGCGTGCAGACCCGCTGGACGCTCGCCACCGCCGCCGTGTCCAGCGCCACGTTCGTGTTCAGCCCGGTCGCCATGACCGTCGTCCTGGGTGAACTGGTGGGCTCGCGGGTCAAGCATGCCTATCACCGCCTGACCACCGTGCTCAGCGCGCGCAACGGCGTCACCGAGGCCACCTACATCGCCGAGGCGCTGATTCCGCTGATCGCCTTCGGCCTGCCCCTGAGCCCGGTGGCCGCGGGTCCTGCGGCGCCGCTGTTCAACGCGCCGCCGCGGTTCACCGTGGATGCGGCGACCGGCCAGACGCACAACCTGCACAACCTGCTGAACCACTGGGAGTTCCTGGGCTACGGCATGCTGGCCGTGCTGCTGGCGGCGGTCGTGTCCTACCCCTTCGCGATGAACTTCGCGCGCCGCGCCGCGCTGTTCGTGTCGCGCAAGGTCAGCCACGAGGCCATCATCGCCACCTTCGTCGGGTTGATCATCGTGATCAGCGTGTGGGAAGGCCAGTTCCTGGGCCTGCTCGTCATCCTGACCATGGGCCTGATCGGCGGCCTGCTGTCGCGCCTTTTTGGCTTTAACACCGGCGTGCAGTTCATGGGCTACTACACCGCCGTGCTGTCCGTGCCGGCGATCGTCAAGCTGTTTGGCTGAAGCGGTCTGGCTGCAGCGGGGCGGATGGGCGGGGCTTGGGACCGGGCTCGGGTTTCCAGTCGGCCGTCTCGGGGATGAGTTCGGCGGCGCAGTGGTACCGCGTGCCGCGTTTCCCGCCCGCCCCCGCTTCGTCGTGGCCGCCGGGCTGCACGCCTTGATGGCGCAAGCGCACCGGCCGCCACGCCTTGTTCCATTCTTGCCGCGGATGTCCGATCAGATTGAACGCCAGGCCGGGGACGAGGCGCGCGTCGTCGCCCTGCGCGAAAGCCACGCGCGCATCGCGGCGCAGTCCCGGCAGCAGCGACGGCGTGAACGGCTTGCCGGCCTCGTTGCGCTGGTATGCCCCGGGGTAGACGTAGCGACCTGGGCGCGCGTCATGCATGCCCAGGTCGGCGGCGACGCGGGCGGACTGCGGGACGTAGCGCAGATTCGTGTAGGCGGCGTCGCGATGGAGCGGCACGCTGGTGCGCACCCGGACGGCGAACGTGAACCGGCGCAACGCGGGTTCGCGCGGCGCGCCGCCGCAGGCGGCGTTGTAGACGACGGGGCCGCCCTGGATTTCGCCCAGGCCGTGGATGCGATCGGCATGAATGAGGCGATGACTGCGCTCGGTGTGGTCAAAGCGGTAGAGATAGCCTTCTTCGGCGGCCAGGCGGTTCAGGAACTGCAGGTCCGTGTCGCCGGCCTGCACGCAATACGCCCGCCGCGGATGATCGGCGGCGGTGTGTTGCTCGTAGTCGGCGATGCCCAGGCGCTGGACGACGTCCGCCATGATCTCGGGCGCCGTCAGATACTGATAGACGCGCCAGCCGGAACAGCGGGCCGCGCGGACCAGCGACGGCGCCATCACGGCCCGGTAGCATGTCCGCCGACACCCGGTATCGGCCCGTTCGCATTCCGACACGATGCCATGGATATGCCGTATGGGCTGCCCGCCGCGCCAGATCGTGAACAGCGCGGGCTGGTCCAGCAGCGCGCCGGCATTCGCCGCAGCGTCAAGGCTGGAAAGCTGCACGCACAACCGGTAGGGCTCGGACAGGGCCTCCTCGAACGTGAACGCATTGACCTCGAACGCCCCGCCGTGCTCAGGCACGAAAGTGAAGCGCAGGTCTCTTGAATACGCAGGCAATACCCCACCTGGGCGGAAACGGAATTGTCGACATGTTCCTCGCTGGCGATCCGCCCTGTCCATCGGACGCGTCTGATGGGAAGGAGAAAAGCCCGAATCTGGGGCCGGAGCCGGGCCTTGGAAACCCCGGGCGCGCCGGCCGCCAGGTCTGGCCCCATTGCCGCGCCACTTGATCCTTCGCAAGGCGGCGCACCCTGCCTTGCTCTAGCCTCTGGTCTCTTGACCAGAGGAAAGACTCATATCATGACGTGGTTCAAATCACTCTCCCTCGCCGGACGCGAGTTGCTGCCCATCGTGCAGGGCGGCATGGGCGTCGGCGTATCTGCCCACCGCCTGGCCGGCGCGGTTGCCAGCCAGAACGGCGTAGGCACCATCGCCAGCGTCGATTTGCGCCATCACCACGCCGATCTCGTGGAGCAGACCGAAAAATGCAATGACCGCGACACGATCGACACCGCCAACCGCGAGGCCTTGCACCGCGAGGTGCGCGCCGCGCTGGAGACCGCGCAGGGCCGCGGCCTGGTGGCCGTGAACGTCATGAAGGCGGTGCGCGACCATCCCGCGCTGGTGCGCCAGGCGTGCGAAAGCGGCGCGCAAGCCATCGTCATGGGCGCGGGCCTGCCCCTGGACCTGCCCGAGATGACGGCCGATTTCCCCAAGGTGGCCCTGGTGCCCATCCTGTCCGAAGCGCGCGGCGTGGCTGCTGTGCTGAAAAAGTGGATGAAAAAAGGCCGGCTGGCCGACGCCGTGGTCATCGAACACCCGGGCTACGCCGGCGGCCATCTGGGCGCGGCGCGGCTGGACGACCTGCACAGCGAACGCTTCGACTTCAAGCGCGTGCTGGCCGATTGCCACTCGCTCTTTAGCGAATTGCAGCTCGGCCGCGATGCGCCGCGGCTGATCGTGGCGGGCGGCGTCGGCAGCCATGAGCAGGTGCGCCACTGGCTGACCCACGGCGCCGACGGCGTGCAGGTGGGCACCGCGTTCGCCGTCACCCACGAAGGCGATGCGCACGAAAACTTCAAGCGCGTGCTGATCGACGCCGATCCCGACCAGCTCGCCGAATTCACCAGCGTGGCCGGCCTGCCCGCGCGCGCGGTGGCCACGCCTTGGCTCACGCGCTATCTGCGCCAGGAAGGCACGCTGCAGGCCAATACGCGCGCCGATCCGCGGCGCTGCAGCCAGCGCATGGACTGCCTGACGCAATGCGGCCTGCGCGACGGCATCGCCAAGTTCGGCCAGTTCTGCATCGATTTGAAGCTGGCAGCGGCCATGCGCGGCGAGGTCAGCCGGGGCCTCTTCTTCCGCGGCGCGTCCAAGCTGCCGTTCGGCAATGCCATGCGCTCCGTGCGCGAACTGATGGACTACCTGTTGCACGGACAGATGCCCGCGACGGCGTAGTCCGGCAGGCGGCTCAGATGATCTCCGGCAGCCGCCGCAGGTCGTCGATGACCTCGAAAGCGCCCTCGTCCAGCAAGCGCTGCCGCTGCTGCGGCCCGTTGTGCGAGGCGCCCACGAAGCCCACCGCCCGCATGCGCGCCGCGCGGGCGGCGCGCACGCCCGGCACGCTGTCCTCGACCACCACGCAATCCAGCACCGCCGCCCGCATCTGCCGCGCGGCGTAAAGAAAGACGTCGGGGGCCGGCTTGCCCTTGGCCACCTGCGCGGTGCTGAACACGTGGGGCGCAAAGGCATCCCACAGGCCCACCATTTTGAGCGCCGCTTCCAGCTTGCGCGGCGTGCTGCTCGAGGCCACGCACAGGTCCAGGCCGCGTTCGCGCAGGATCGTCAAGGTTTCATGCACGTGCGGCAAGGCGCGCAGCTCGGTGCGGAAAGTGTGCTCCAGCCGGTCGGCGTACTGGCGCGCGAATTCCTCGGGCAGCGCGCAGCCATTTTCCGCCTGCAGCGTGCGCCACATGTCCGCATCCGGGATTCCGGCAAAGCGCGACGCCGCTTCTTCGGGCGTGATCGTGATGCCATGTTCGGCCAGCGCGCGGGACTGGGCCCGGGCGGCAATGATTTCGCTATCGATAAGGACGCCGTCGCAATCGAAGATGACCAGGCGTGGGGCGGACGTGTGCATGTAACCTCCAACGTGTCGTCCGAGCCATGATAGGCCAGCCGGGTTACCGCGGCATGCCAGCCGCTGCGCGCCCGGCTGGCAAGCGCCCCGCGCCGCCACCGCCGCGCGTGGTCAAAGCCGCGCGCCGTCGACCCGCCGCAGGCGCCACGCGATCGCCACGCCCGCCAGCCCCGCCGCCGCCACGATGAACGACGCGGACGTCCAGCCAAAGCGGTCGATGGCCCCGCCCACCGCCACCGGCCCGATCACCTGTCCCAGGTTGCTCCCCTGCATGACCAGCCCCACCGACGCCGCGCCGAGCGCCGGGCGCGGCGCCACCAGCGGCGCGGTGCCCAGCAGCGTGGCCGGAATCAGCCCGCCCACTGCCGAAAACAGCACGCACAACAGAAAGGTCGGCATGGCCGGCAGCGCGGACCCGAAGATCAGCAGCGCCACGGCCGCCATCGCCGCGCTGGCGCAGGCGATCAGCGTGGACCGCCGCCACCCGCGCGCCAGCAGCACCCCGGCGCCCAGGTTGCCGATCACGTTGGCGGCGCTGGCCAGCGCGCTGTACAGGCCGGCCGCGGCAAGCGTCAATCCCAGCGCCTCCATGAGCAGCACCGGCAGGAAGGTGAACAACGCAAAGAACATCACGCTGTACAGCGTGAAGGACAGCGCCAGCAGCGCGGGACCGGCGGCGCCCAGGGTATCGGCGGTGTCCTGGCGCAGGCCACGCCAGGACAGCCTGCCCCCGCCCGGCGTGGGCGGCGACAGCAGCGCCACGCAGACCAGCGCCACGCCCGCGGCGATCCCCGCGCACCACCAGTAGGCGTGCCAATCGGAAAACGCCTGCGAGGCCAGCATCGCAATCGCCATCCCGGCGGGCATATAGCAACTCCACAGGGCAAAGGCGAAGTCGCGCCGGCCGCCCGTGACAATGCGCTGCAGCAAAGCGGGACCCGCCACCGTGATCATCAGGAAACCCAGCCCTTCAAGCACCCGCGTCGCCAGCAGCACGCCGTAACCGGGGGCCAGCGCGCCCGCCGCCGTGCCGCAGGCCGTGGCGGCCAGCCCCAGGATCAGCATGCGCCGGGCGCCAAAGCGCGCGATCACGCCCCCCGCCGCAATGCCCCCGACCATGCCCAGGAGGGAGAACACCGCCGTGAGCGTGCCGATGGACGCCAGGTCCAGTCCCATGTCCTTGCGCAGCAGCGGCGCCGCGATGATGACTTTGCCGACCTGCAGGGCCGCCACCACCCCCGCGCCGACGACGGCCGCCACGGCGCCCCAGCGGACCTGCGCCGCGGGACCGCTTGCCATTGCGAATTCGACTTTTTCCATGCTGACCTCGATGTCCAGACGATCCCGGCATCATGCCGGCTTGAGCCTATCCTGCGAAGTGATAATCTTTTGACGTTCTTGATCGAAAAAATAGATCACTGCTTCAGCCACCGCTGCCATGATCGACGCCCTCACCCTGGACCAATTGCGCGTGTTCGCCGCCGTCGCGGACACGGGCAGCTTCCGCGCCGCGGCCCGCCGGTTGTCGCGCGTGCAATCGGCCGTCAGCCATGCCATTGCCAACATGGAGGCGCAGCTTGGCGTGCCGCTCTTTGACCGCGGCGGGCATCGCCCCGTCATGACGCCGCAGGGCCAGGCCCTGCTGGCCAATGCCCGCGACATCCTCCTGCGCGTGGACGCCCTGCGCGCCCGCGCGCAAGGGCTGGGCGAAGGCGTGGAACTGGCGCTGTCGCTGGCGGTGGATACGCTGTTCCCGATCGAACACGCCGGCGCGGCGCTGGTCCGGATGCGCGCGGCGTATCCCTCGGTCGCCATACGCGTGTCGGTGCTGCCCCTGGGCGGCCCGGTCGAGGCCCTGCTGGATGGCACGCACACCCTGGGCATCCTGGCCGGCGAACACTTCCGGCATCCCCGCATCGCCGTGCAGGCGCTGGGCGCGGTGCAGATGGTGGCGGTCGTCGGCGCCGCGCATCCGCTGGCGCGGTTGGCGCGCACCGGCGCCGCATTGGCGGAGGCCGACCTGGCGGATCATCTGCAGATCGTGCAGGTCGATCCGTCGCCCCTCTCCGAAGGCCGCGATTTCGCGGTCCTGTCGCCCCAGACCTGCCGCGTCAGCGGGCAGGACACCAAGCACGCGCTGATCCGCGCCGGGCTGGGTTGGGGCCGGCTGCCGTTCTGGCAGGTCGAGCGCGACCTGGCCGAGGGCCGCCTGCTGCGCGTCCCCGCCGCCAGCCTGGGGCGCGACAGCCAGATCGCCACCGAGACCTATCTCGCGCATCGCATCGACCGTCCGCTCGGCCCGGCGGCGCGCGCCCTTGCGGAGGCGCTGCACGCGCAGGCTCAACCCTGAGCCCTGGGCGCCTGCGCGTAGCTCACGCCCATGCCCGCGCGCACGTCGTTCTGGATGCCATAGGGCGCGATGGGATAGCGCAGCCCATTGGCCGACAGCGCCTTCATGCCTTCGATGGCAATGGGCAGATAGCGCGGCGGCAAGGCCATCAGCATCTCTTCGTCGGGCACGCCGCCGTAGCGGCGCTCGGCGAAACAGGGCAAAGACAGGCTGGGCTCCCCGGTGGCAAGCGCCCGGCCCCAGGAATCCGCACAGGCCGTCTCGCCCACCACGCTCCAGTCAAAGCGCCGGTAGTTCTTCCATTGCAGGCCGTTGATCAGGATGATCATCTGGCCGGGCGTCGCGTACACCAGGCAGATGTCGGGCGGATCGAGGCGGCCGGACGCCAGCGGCGACACCACCATGGCGCGATATTTTCCCGCGGGCACACAGGACAGCGCCTCCTGCCGCGCCTGCGCGTCCGCCTGCGTCGCGTGCCACACGCCCACGTAGTCCTCGCCGCGCTTCCAGGCTTCGTCCTGCGGCCCCAATCCAATGACGGCCCGGCACTGCGCGCCGACCAGGTCGTCCCCGGTAATGCCCACGGTCCAGCCCAGCCGCGCCGCCATGCCGACGATCTGGTCGGTGGTGTGGGTGGCGCTGGGCCGCCGCAGGCCCTTCACGCCCGCCATGTCCGCCTCGTGCTCGTAGAGCTTCATGCCGATGACCGTGGTCTTCAGCCGCAACAGCCGGTTCAGATCGTCGACCAGCGCCGCCCAGTTCAGCGGGGTTTCCTGCCTTGTCTCTTCCATGATCGTCCTTTGGACTGTTGTACGCGGTCGGGCCGGCTCGATCCCGGCGCTGCCGCAAGCGGATAAGACTACAACGAATGGCCGCCGCGTCGCTGGCGAGGCGCAGGCGACGGGCGGCGCCGTCGCGCCTTTCAGGCAGATTCATGCGAAATATCGTGCGGCGCGCGCCCTGAAAGGCGCAACATGACTGTTCCTCTCGCCTCCCCTGCAAAAAGGAACCCGACATGAACCGCTTCGAAGACAAAACCGTGCTGGTCACCGGCGGCACCAGCGGCATCGGCCTGGCCGCCGCCCAGGCCTTCGCCGCCGAGGGCGCCCGCGTCATCGTGACCGGGCGCGACAGCGCCGCGCTGGAGAAGACACGCGCCCTCCTCGGCCCCAAGGCGCTTGCCATCCAGAACGTCGTGGGCGCGCCCGAGGCGCCGGTCGCGCTGGCCGCGGCCCTGGCCTTCGCGGGGGTGCGCCTGGACGCCGCCTTCATGAACGCCGGCACCGCCCGCTTCGCCCCGCTGGCCGATGCCACCGAGGAAATGTGGGACGACATGTTCGGCACCAACGTGAAGGGCGTGTATTTCCAGCTCCAGGCGCTGGATCCGCTGCTCAACGACGGCGCGTCCATCGTGCTCAATGGTTCCATCAACGCCCGCATCGGCATGCCGGCCACGTCGATCTACGCCGCCACCAAGGCCGCGCTCATTTCACTGGCCAAGACCTTGTCCGCCGAACTGCTGCCGCGCGGAATCCGGGTCAACGTCGTCAGCCCCGGCCCTGTCGCCACGCCAATCTATGACAAACTGGGCCTGGACCGCGCCGCGCTGGAGAAGACCGCCGCCGGCATCAAGGCGCAGATCCCGCTGGGCCGCTTCGGCACCCCCCAGGAAATCGCGGCGACCGTATTGCACTTGGCCGCGCGCGAGTCCGCCTTCATCGTCGGCACGGAAATCATCGCGGACGGTGGAATGAGCCAGCTTTGAAACCCCACCCTTCTGATGCGGATTTCCATGCCCCACTCCCCGACCGTCACACTGCGCCGCCTCCAGATCGCCGACATTCCCATGATGCTGTCCATGGAATCCGACCCGGAAGTCATGCGCCACAGCACGGGCGTAAAGGCGGCCGATGAAGCGAGACGCCAGGAGCTGCTGGCATGGCTGGATGAACCGGTGACGGACATAGGCCATTGGGCGGTCGTGGCGGATGGCATGGCCGTCGGGTGGGTCAGTCTGACGCAGCTCGGCACAACGGGCAGGCTCCAACTTGCGTACCGCCTTTGCCAAGCTGCGTGGGGCCGGGGCATCGCCACGCGAGCGGGCGCGCAGCTTTGCGACTATGCGTGGCAAAGGCTGGTCGTCCCGGAGCTTGTCGCCGTGGTCTGGCCAGGCAATGAAGCGTCCATGCGCGTGCTGGAGAAGCTCGGATTTGCGTTCGTTGGGCGCGAGTGCCATTACGGTCGCGAGACCAAGGTGTATGTGCTGTGCAGGCCTGGCTTGGCGTCTGGATGAGGCCGAGGATGTGCAGTGGGTTCTGGCCTTTGGCGGCTCACGAGCGTGAAAACGAGAGATAAAGTCGGTCGCGCTTCGGTCACCGTGCTTGGCCGGCGCCGCAGTTTTAAATCTCGGCCATGTGCCTGCTCGCGCGTCGACGCTCGTTACAGGAAGCCGATAGGCTGAGTTCCGGTCTCTGAGCCGTATGGCAAATGCCCGCTTGTGACCCTGAGCAGCCACTCAGGCCATCGCGACTTCAACGACTGCTTCAGCGGTGCTTCGGACTTCTTGCCGGACTACCTAATCTTGGTACTTCGGCGATTAGTCCAGGACACGGGGGAATCCTGCGTATCATGTTTTACCGGACTTTTGCGACTATGTGAGCCTAATGACCAGGATAGGAACTGTATGATAGATTGCGGGCGCGAATAGGACAGCCATAGGAAGGGCTAAAGATAATGGCACGTGACAGCGTGGTCTCCAAATCAATTTACAAACGGCATATCCGACTTTTCCGTTCTCTGAATGATGCTTGGATTTTCAGCGAATTGCTCCGACCACATCTTCATGCACAAGCCAAATCGCTCCGTGCGTCGAAGAGCCTAGTAAAGAGGTCGTATTCGGTTCCAGTGGAAGACGGTAAGAGTAAGGGCAACGCTAATATTTCCAGCATGCGATTGGATAGTGACGTGGGCGGCATGTTCTTCGCGCAGCATGATCGTGGCGTATTCGAGACGAATATTATCTCGTTGGTATCGCGCACTGAGGCCTTCATTCAAGATTGCATCGCAATCGCTACGGTCGCATTCCCCGGTAAGCTGAGCCTCCTGACCGAAAAAAGCGGGATTCCGCTGGACCTTTTCCTGGAAAACGAAAGCCGCGAGGATGTGATCAACCGCTTCGTGGCATTGAAATGTGAAGCGCTGATGTTCGCGAAGCCGTCCGAATACATCGAAAAGCTCACGAAAGTACTTGCCATACCGCTAGACGTGGGCCTAGTGTCGGACTTCCTCGAGATCAAGGCCTCACGGGACATCATCATTCACAACAACGGCCGGATTAACAAACTGTATGTCGAAAAGGCCGGCGAAAAGGCGAGAGGCACGATCGGACATGAATTAACGGTTGACCACGCGTATTTCAGGCACGTCATCGTCAAGCTGAAGCGGCTATCCGGAACAATCCAGCGGGAAACAGAGAAGGTCTATAAGTAATGGCATTTATCTTTTCCATTGAAAAAGAGAGCCTTAAGCGCAAGTTTGCGGTGTACGTTGTAATTGCAAAAGCGGACATGGACGTGCGGCTTTACGTAGGCAAGACGGGAGACAATCGCGAAGGCTGCAATCCGTTGATCTCCCGATGTGGCAACCACTTTTCGTACAACGAGGTACACAGCCAGATACGCAACAAGCTTGAAGGTCACGAAGAGCGAGACTATACGTATGTTTTCGACCACTTCGACGAGTACACAGCGGACAAGGCTTTGCGCCTAGAGAGCGTCGCTTGTATAAACGAGATGGAGCGCTGGTTAAATGAGGAAATTCAGGCCATGTGCAGTGAGTTCGATAGCGTCCGTCTACTGAATCCATACACCGGTGTCGGCTTTGTCCGGCAAGAGGAGCGAACGAAACGCAGAACCTTTCGGACCGATGAAAATCGAGAGAAGATTAACGGAATCGTTTCTGCGGTCCGCACGACGATTTCTGTAAGGTCAAGCAATGGCATTTATTCAAGCACGGCGCTTCGTAATCCGGACGTTCGCGTCCAAACATAAACCCTCCTCGCCCCTTTGTAGGCACTCCCTCCTCCCTCGTCTCGATGACCGCTCTCAAGGTTAGACCGCCTTTTGTTGTCGGACCGATGACGCCGTTGAAGGACTGCTTCTGGCCGATAGGCGTCTCACAATAGCGCCATCGTGCGCAGCGCCGGCTTCCAATTCCACCCGGCATCCATGAAGGCGCGCTGTGTCACCTGGCACGAACGCTGCATGGGCCAAGCGGCAGGCAGCCCTTTACGTAGCTCAGCCGCCTGTACTTTCCAACACCCCTTCCCTGCGACCGACTTTTGTTCAGTCATCTTTCGTCGAAGGCGGGAAGACCTGGGGCGCGACCGACTTTATTTCTCTTGCATGTGGCTGTCGTTCGGTGTCGCTGTCGACAGCGACACAATGAGCCGCAACTCCCTGAGCGCCCGGCCCCGGCCGCCTCCAAGGCGGCCGGCCCCCCCCATCAACGGTACAGCACCGTCGGTAGCCACATCCCAATCCCCGGGAACACATACAGCAGAAAGATCGCAACGATCTGAATCCCCATGAACGGAAGCATCCCCAGGAAAATCTGGTTCAGCGTCACGTGCGGCGGCGACACGCCCTTCAGGTAGAAGGCCGACATGGCGACCGGCGGCGACAGGAACGCGGTCTGCAGGTTCAGCGCCACGAGCAGCCCGAAGAACAGCGGATCGATGCCGAACGTGTTGAGCAGCGGCACGAAGATCGGCATGAAGATCACGATGATCTCGGTCCATTCCAGCGGCCAGCCCAGCAGGAAGATGATGACCTGCGCCAGCAGCAAAAACTGGATCTGCGTCAGGCCTAGCGACAGCACCCATTCCTCGATGATGCGCTGTCCGCCCAGCAGCGCGAACGCCGCCGAGAAGATGGACGACCCCACGAACAGCCAGCAGACCATCGCGCTGGTCTTGGCCGTCAGGAACACGGATTCGCGCAGCACCGGCAGGTTCAGCCTGCGGTACGCCAACGCCAGCAGCGCCCCGCCCATGGCGCCCATGGCGGCGGCCTCGCTGGGCGTGGCCAGGCCGAAGCCGATCGATCCCAGCACGGCCGCGATCATCACCGCCAGCGGGAAGAACGACCCCATGAGCATCTTGAAGATTTCCAGCCGCGCCCAGGTCAGCGCCGCGTAAAACACCGCCAGCATCACCGCGCAGATACCCGCGAAGATCCAGAAGCCGGTGGGCGTGGGGAGACGGCCGTCAGCCTCGGCGGGCGCCGCCTGCGCGGGCGCGGGCGCGGCTGCCGGCGGTTGCGCGGCTGGCGTTCCCGGGGGTTCGCTCAGGCCGGACGCGGCGGGCGTGCCCGGCGGCTCGGCCAGATCATTGGACGGCGGCTCGGGCAGGTCGTTGGACGGTGGCTCGGCCAGCCCGTCCACGGGCGGCTCGCTCAGGCCGGAATCGAAACCGCTGGAACCCAGCCGCAGTTCCGCGGGAATCTCGTACACCACGGGCGGCTTGGTCAGCGCGTGATGCACCACCCCCAGCATCAAGACCGTGACCGCCAGCGGGGTCAGCGCGATTGCCATGTTGCGCGTCAGATAGCCGAACGGCACCGCGGCGTTGCGCCTGCCCTTGAACATGGCGGCCAGCATGCCCGAGACCGCGCGCGTGTAGCGTCCCGCGGCCATCGCCGCGGAGGGCGGCGGCAAGGGCACGCCGCGCTCTTCCTTGGGCAGAGGCGGCGCCAGATCGGGCCGGATCTTCGCCACGACAATCACGTACAGCATGTACAGGAAGGCAAGCAGCACACCGGGGAACAGCGCGCCGGCATAGAGCTGGACCACTGACACGCCGGTGGTGGCGCCATAGACGATCAGCATGACGGACGGCGGCAGCAGGATCCCCAGGCAGCCGCCCGCGGTGATGGACCCGGCCGTCAGGCGCACGCTGTAGCCCGCTTTCAGCATGGCCGGCATCGCCAACAGGCCCATCAGCGTGACCACCGCGCCGACGATGCCCGTCGCCGTCGCGAAGATCGCGCAGGTGGCCAGCGTGGCGACCGCCAACGCGCCCGGCAGGCGCGCCAGCGCCAGGTGCAAGGACTTGAAGAGCTTTTCGATCAGGTTGGCGCGTTCGACCAGATACCCCATGAACACGAAGAGCGGTATCGAGATCAGCGAATCGTTCGTCATGGTGGCGTACGTGCGCTGCACCATCAGGTCCAGCGTCTGGCCGAGGGACCGTCCGGGGTCCGAGCTCTGCATGTAATACGCCAGGAACGTAAAGAGCACGCCCATGCCCATCAGCGTGAACGCCGTCGGAAAGCCCAGCATGATGGCCACGACGATCAGCGCCAGCATGAGCAGCCCGATGTGGCCCGTGGTGAGGTTGTCCCACGGCGTCAGGAACGCGATCATCAGGAGCACCAGCGCAATACACGACAGGCCGAACCACAAAGCCTTGTGGATTTTCATCGCTGGGACTCCCCGTGGTTGACGTAGCGATCGAGCTTGGCGATATCTTCGTCCTTCACGTGCACCATCTCCTTGAGCTTGTCGACGTCCACTTCCTCGACGTCCTCTTCACGCGATGGCCACGCCCCCTGCTTCAGGCACAGGATGCAGCGCATGACTTCGGCCACGCCCTGCAGCAGCAGGATGGCGCCGGCGGCCGGTATGAAGGCCTTGAAGGGATAGATCGGCGGCCCGTTGGCCATGAGCGACGAATGCTCGCGGATCGCGATGGAATAGCCCGCGTAGTACCAGCCTGCCCAGACCAGGGCGATCACGCCGGGAAAGAAGAAGACGATGAAAAGCAGCAGGTCCAGGCCTGCCTGCACGCGCGGCGCCAGGAACCCGTACAGGATGTCGCCCCGCACATGACCATTCTTGGCCAGCGTGTACGCGCCCGCCATCATGAAGAGGATGCCGTAGTACATCATCTGCAGGTCGAACGCCCACGCGCTGGGCTGGTTCAGGATGTAGCGTGCCGCGACCTCCCAGCACACATGCAGCGTCAGCACCACGATCAACCAGGCGAAGGTCTTGCCGACAAAGGTGGAAAGGCGGTCTATGAAACGTACGATTCGGATCATCGAAGGTCCTGGATTCGGGCCCGCTTACGCCGCGGCAAGCCTGCCGTAGGCGCGCGCGGACCCGGGACGCATGGTGAGGCGCCGCGCGCCGGCCAGGCGGCGCGCGGGAGTGGCGCAGGACTGCGTCAGGCCTGCTTGGTGCTGCGCGAGAAGTAGTGGTTGTAGGCCATGCGGAAATTGACCGTCGTGTCGCCCTGCCAGCGCCCCACCCGCTCCGCAAACGCGCGCTGCGATTCCAGCACCTTCTTGAACAGCGGATTCTCGGCCGACCGCTTGGCGATCATGTCGTCCCAGATCTTGAGCTGTTGCTGCAGGATCGCGTCCGGCGTCTTGTAGAACTTGACGTTGTGATCCTTCTGCAGCTTGATGTAGTCCTGCGAGTAGCGGTTAGCCGCCTTCCAGGACATGTCGGCGCTGGATGCCTGGGCCGCATAGCTCAGGATGTGCTTCAGGTGTTCCGGCAAGGCGTCGTACTTCGCCTTGTTGAACAGGATCTCGAACTGTTCCGCGCTCTGGTGAAAGCTCTGCAGCATGCAGATCTTGGAGACGTCCTGGAAGCCAAGCGCCAGGTCGGACGAGGCGTTGTTGAATTCCGCGCCGTCCAGCAGGCCGCGGTCCAGCGCGGGCACGATCTCGCCGCCGGGCAGCGCGTTCACCGCCGCGCCCATGGCCGTGTACATATCGATGGCCAGGCCCACGGTGCGGAACTTCACGCCCTTGACGTCCTCGACCTTGGTGACCGGCCGCTTGAACCAGCCGAAGGGCTGCGTCGGCATCGGCCCGTACATCAGGGACTGCACGTTCACGCCCATGGCCTTCTGGATCTCGACCAGCAGTTCCTTGCCGCCGCCGTACTCGTGCCAGGCCAGCAGCGTGTTGGCGTCCATCCCGAACGAGGGACCCGAGCCCCACAGCGCCACGGCGGTGTTCTTGCCGTACCAGTAGGCCACCACGCCGTGGCCGCCATCCAGCGTCCCGGCCGACACGGCATCCAGCAGGTCGAAGGCCTTGACCACGGCGCCCGCGGGCAGGACCTCGATCTTCAACTGGCCGCCGGCCATCTCGTTGACCTTGTTGGCGTAGTCGCGCGCGAATTCGTGGAAGATGTCGTTCGCGGGCCAGGTGCTCTGGAACCGGAAGGAGATGGGTGCGTTCTGCGCCTTGACGACGGCGGGAAATCCTAGCGCCGCGGCGCCGGCGGCGGCTGCGCCGGAGATGAATTTGCGGCGGCGGGGCTTTGTAACGTGTTGCATGGCTTGTTGTCTCCTGGGGTGGACTACATGGACCAGCGTGTAGTTACTACTCCTGCATGGGCGCGGGATGGAAACGCCTGCTGCGGGCTTCCCGGTTCCGGACGATGCGTCTGATGCGTCTGATGCGCAACTTTGGAGTGATTAAACCTGCCTGACTAACGGCTGACAATCCGCTTTTGGTCAGGAGTTACCCTAGCAGATGAACTAGCCCAAAAATGCGAAAGGCCAGCGGCCGCATTGCGCGGCGCTGGCCCGATGGCCGACGCGGACGATGTCCGCGATCGCTACACCGCCGACACCTCCCCCACGTCGCCACCGCCCTGCAACAGCGGCGGCGCGGTCACGATGGAGGTCAGCGCCGGCTCGGCCGGACGCAACGTGGCAAGGTCCGGACGCGGACGCCGCAAGGCTTCCATGCCCGCGAACGCCTGCTCCATCGCCTGCGCCGCGGCCAGCACCTCGCGGTCGCCGCGAAAGCGCCCGACGATCTGCAGCCCGAACGGCATGCCCGCCTTATCGCGTCCGCACGGCAGCGTCAGCGCCGGATGCGTGGTCAGCGTGACGACGTAGGTCAGCGCAAGCCAGCGGTAGTAGTTCTCCTGGGCGACGCCGTTGATCTTGTCCGCATACAGCTGCGTCCACGGAAACGGCGAGACCGGCGTGGTGGGCGACAGGATGAGATCGTAGTCGTCGTAGGCGCGCTGGAAGCGCTTGATCAGGCGCGTCTGCTCGGCCTGTGCCCAGGCGCAATCCTTCAGGCTCATCGCCGCGCCCATCTCGAAGTTGGCGCGGGTGTTCGGACCCAGGCTGGACGGGTCTTTTTCGTAGGCGTCGCGCATGCCGGCCACGAAGGCCTCGGCGCGCAGCACGTCGAAACAGCGATGGGCTTCGCCCACGTCCAGTTCGATGGGATCGCAGGCGGCGAACAGATGCCGCATGGCCGCGATCTTTTCCCGGAAGGCGGCGCGTATGCCGTCATCCACGTCGCACGCGCCGAAGTCTTCCGTATACGCCACCCGCAGCGAGCCCAGGTCCGCAACGCCTGGGTTCAGGAATTGCAGCGGGTCCAGCGGATAACTGAGCGGATCGCCCGCGTGCGGCCCCGCGCTGGCGGCCAGTTGCAGGCAGGCGTCGGCGACGGTGCGGCCCATCGGCCCCACCACGGAGATCGGCGTCCAGCCCAGCGGCTTGCGCACGCTGGGCACGATGCCGGGCGACGGCCGGAAGCCGACGACCCCGCACTTGGACGCGGGAATGCGCAGCGAGCCGCCGGTATCCGAGCCCGTGCACACCGGCAGCATGTCGCTGGCCAGCGCGGCCGCGGAACCGCCCGACGAGCCGCCCGCGTTCAGGTTGGGGTTGAAGGGATTGCCGGTCGCGCCCCACACGGTGTTGCGCGAATTGGCGCCCGCGCCCATTTCGGGCACGTTGGTCTTGGCGGCGACGATGGCGCCTGCGCGGCGCAGGCGGGCGACCAGCTCGATGTCCTCGTCGGGCACGTAGCCGCGATAGAGCGGCGAGCCGTAGGTGGTCAGGACGCCCGCGGTGGGTTCCAGGTCCTTGACCCCCATCGGCAGGCCGTGCAGCAGGCCCAGGGGCTCGCCTGCCATCACCGCGCGCTCCGCCTCGCGCGCCTCCGCCCTCGCCCGCTCATAGGCGGTGGCGGTGACGGCGTTCACGTACGGATTGACGGCCTGGATGCGCGCGATGCAGGCCTCCAGCAATTCCACCGGCGAAAGCTGCCGCGCGCCGATCATGCGCCGCAGTTCAACCGCGGTCAGCGATACCAGGGTGTCGTCCAATGCCATCGTCGTGTTCCTTCAATCGACCTTGATGTTGGCCCGCTGCGCGACTTCACGCATGATGGGCAGTTCCTTCTGGATCAGCGCCTCGCCCTCGGCGGCGCTGGAGTAGGCGGCTTCGAAGCCCTGCGCCTCCAGGCTCTTGACCACCTCGGGCGATTCGACCGTGGCCTTGAGCGCCTTTTCCAGGCGGGTCTTCACGTCCGCCGGCAGGCCGCGCGGCGCGGCGAGCATCAGCCACGTATCCATCGCCACCGACGGATAGCCCTGTTCGGCGAACGTGGGCACGTCCGGCAGGAACGACGAGCGCTTGGGGCTGGAGACGGCCAGCACCCGCACCTTGCCCTGCTTGCTTTGCGGCAGGGCCGCGGCCACGGTGTCGACCGAGAACGGAATCTGTCCGCCGATCAGGTCGGTCATGGCGGGCGCGCTGCCCTTGTACGGCACGTGCGTCATCTTCACATTGGCGGCCGCCATGAAGGCTTCGCCCACGAAATGCGACGTGGTGCCGGTGCCGAACGAGCCGTAAGGCGGCTGGTCATGGGCCGGATCCTTCACATACGCCACGAACTCCTTCAGGTCCTTGACCGGGACCTTGGGATTGGCCAGGAGGGCCAGGCCCGTGCGGCCGACGATGCCGATGGGCTCGAAGCTCTTGACGGGGTCGTACGGCAGCTTGCTCTGGATGGCCGGGTTCACCGTGAAGGTCGTGCCCGAGCTGACCAGCAGCGTGTAGCCGTCCGGCGCAGCCTTGGCGACGTACCCGGCGCCGATCACCGTGCCGGCGCCCGCGCGGTTTTCCACCACGATGGTTTGGCCCAATTCCTGGCCCAGCTTCTGCGCCACCACGCGGCCCAGCACATCCGTGGCGCCTCCTGGCGGAAAGGGCACGACCAGCGTGATCGGGCGGCTGGGATAGGCATCCTGGGCCGCGGCGGGGGCAACGGCGCCGAAGGCGCTGGCGACGGCGAGACTGACTGCAAGAAACGAGGTTTTCATGGCGGTGCTCGAAGGGAGGTGGTGGAAAGGCGGCGCGTCTGTCGGCGCCTAGGTACCGGCCGCGAGCGATCGCCCGCGGCTCAGGAAACGGTCATATTCTTCGTCGGGCACGAACAGGCCGCCCGTGGTCCAGGCCAGGTGCGTGGCGCGCGGCAGGTGCGGCAGGAGCCCCTGCGCCTCCAGCCACGCCCGGCCGGCGTCGGTGCCGCACAGGTGACGCGGCCCGCTGAATCCGGCCGCGGCCGACGGTTCGATGCGCAGGCCCTCGCTGTCCTTGAGCCGGGCCAGGTCGGCGTAGAGCGTGTCGTCCTGCACGGTGTAGACCCCGCGCAGGTGGGCGCCCACCGCCGCATACGCCAGCTCCGAGGCGGTCGGCACGGCCAGCCCGTCGGCTTCGGTCACATTGGTGAGCCCCACGTCGTAGACCGACGCGCTGGCCGGCGCGCCGGGCAATTCGCCGTGGCCGGCCATCATGCGCACCATGAAGCACGGCGACTGCACCGGCTCGGCGAAAAAGCAATGGACGTGCGGGCCATAGAGCTGCGTCAGTCCGAAGGCGATGCCGCCCGGCGCGCCGCCCACGCCGCACGGCAGGTAGACAAAAAGGGGATGCTCGGCGTCGACGCGCACGCCGGATTCGCCAAGCTGGATGCGCAGGTGCAGCGCCGCGGCGGCGTAGCCCATGAACAGGGACGCGGAGCGCTCGTCGTCCACGAAATAGCCATACGGATCGGCCTCAACCTGCGCCCGGCCGGCGGCCACGGCCTTTTCGTAGTCGCCCGCGTGCTCGACGACCTCGACCCCGCGTGCGCGCAGCCGCGCCTTCTTCCAGGCCTTGGCGTCGGCCGACATGTGCACGGCCGACCTGAAACCCAGCGCCGATGCGATCACGCCGATGGACAAACCCAGGTTGCCCGTCGAGCCCACGGCCACCTGGTAGCGGCCGAAGCAGGCGCGCGCCAAGGGGCCCGCCAGCTTGCGGTAGTCTTCGCCCGGACGCAGCAGGCCCTCGCGCAGCGCCAGCGATTCGGCAAATTCCAGCACTTCGTGGATGCCGCCCCGGGCCTTGATGGACCCGGCGACGGGCAATGCATGGTCGGCCTTGATCCACAGGCGTCCCGCGCTGTGCGGCAGGCCGATGGCCGCCTGCATGGCGGCGGCGGGCAGCAGCGGCGACTCGATCACGCCGTTCGTCTCGGCCAGTTCGGGAAAAAGCTCGGCCAGCAGCGGCGCGAATCGCGCAAACCGCTCCTGGGCCGACAGCACCTGATCCATCAGGAAATGCGCGCCGGGGCCCCCGGCCGAACCGGAGGCGACAGGCCCGGTCCACAGCACCGGCCTTGCCTGCCGGAGCGATTCCAGAACGGGGGACGGGGAAGAAACGTCGGATTGAAACATTGCGGTGATACCCGGTTGTCGGCACGATCGATGCCCACATCCTAGAGTCGCTCCGCGGTTTGCAGCAATATCAATGGTTAGAATTCTTCTTTGCGCTTTCCGCAAACCTTGGATCCCGCCATGAACCCTCGCGTCCTGCAGGAAATCTCCCTGCGCTATTTTTTGGAAGTGGTGCGCACCGGCTCGGTCAGCGAAGCCGCCGCACGCCTGGATGTCGCGCCCTCGGCCGTCAGCCGCCAGATCGCCCGCGTCGAACGCGAACTGGGCACCCTGCTGTTCGAGCGCCGCGCGCGCGGCATGGTGCCCAACGCCGCCGGCGAACTGCTGGCCGCGCACGCCAAGCGCATGCAACAGGACGTGGAACGGGTGGCGGGCGACATCCTGGCGCTACGCGGCCTGCGGCAGGGCCACGTGCGCATCGTCAGCACGGAAGGCTATGCGTCGGAGTTCGTGCCTGCGGCGATCGCCGCGTTCCGCCAGCACTATGCGGGGATCCGGTTCTCGCTCGACGTCTGCTCGCAGCAGGAGATCCCCCAACGCATCCGGGACGGCTCGGCCGACATCGGCGTCACGCTCAGCCTGACCTCGCAGCGGGACATCCGGGTGGAAATGCGCGTGCCCGCCCCGGTCCGGGCGATCCTGGCCGCCGACCATCCGCTGGCCGGGCGTCGCGAGTTGGCGCTGGCGCAACTGGTCCCCTACCCGCTGGCGCTGCCAACGCCGGATTCCACGCTGCGCCAATTGATCGACATCAGTTGCAGCCGCCAGCAACTGCGTTGCGAGCCGGCGTTCACCAGCCGCAGCATCGACGCGCTGGTCGGCTTTGCCAGCGCGGGCGGCGGCATCGCCTTCTGCGGCGAGCTGGCGATCCGCAATCGCCTGCAGTGGGGCAGGATCGTCGCCCTGCCATTGCGCGACCGCGAAATGAACGAACGCCATTTCGAGGTGCAGACGCTGGCCGGGCGCATCCTGCCCGAAGCCGCCAAGGCCTTCATCGCCAGCATCGCGGACGCGGCGCGGGCGCCGTCCGGCCAGGACGGGCCCGCGTGACGCGCTGAACGGCCAGTTCGGCCAGGGCGGTCGGGACGGTCAGTACTGGTAGCGCATCGTCAGCATCGCGCTGCGGCCCGCGGCCCATGCCCCCTGGCTGTAGAAGCCGATCTGGCTGTAGTACTTGCGGTCGAACACGTTGTTCACGTTGAGCTGCGCCGACAGGCTGCGGTTGAAGCGGTAGCGGGCCATCAGGTTGGTGATTGCGTAGCTGCCCTGCCCCACGCGTTCATCGCCGTTGGGACCGCTGGCGATGGTGTAGACGTGGCTTTGCCAGTTCACGCCGCCGCCCACGGTCAGGCGATGCCAGTCGCCCGGCAGTTGATAGGTCGTGAACACGCGCACCAGGCTGCGCGGCTGGTCGGTCTGGATCGCGTTGCCTTCGCCATCGCTCGCGGTCCAGTGCGACCAGCCGGCCGCCACGTTCCACCCCGGCGTCACTTCACCCGACAGCTCCAGGTCGAAGCCGCGGCTGCGCGTTCCCTGCGCGGCCGTGTAGGCCTGGTTCGTCGTGCCGGGCACGATCTGGCCCGGATCCACCTGCGCCACGTTGTCCTGGTCGATCTGGAAGATCGCCGCGCTGCCGTTCAGGCGGCCGTCCAGCCACTCGCCCTTGATGCCGGCTTCGTAGGACTTGCCCTCCAGCGGGTCGAGCCAGTTGGCGTCGCGGTCCTGATAGGTTTGCGGATTGAAGATGCCCGTGTAGCTGACGTAGGCGGTGTAGGTGTCGTTGATGTCGTAAAGCAGGCCCGCGTAGGGCGTGAAGGCATTCTTGTCGAATTCGGTGCGGCCTTCGCCGCCGAAGCCGACCGAGTTCGTCTTCCAGGTGCTGTAGCGTCCGCCCACGATGAGCTTGAGCGGGTCGGCCAGGTTCAGGCGCAGGGCGCCGTACCAGCCGGTCTGCGTGGTGGTGTAGCGGCTGGCGATGATGGAATCGTTCCAGTCGGGCTCGGGATACGAACCGTTCCAGTTCAGGAAGTTGCCCACGCCGGCCGCGTCGATCGGGGAGCGGTAGTCGAAGTCGCCCTTCTGGCGGCTGAAGCTGGCGCCCACCACCGCCTCGTGGCGTCGGCCGAACAGCGTGAACGGCCCGTTGGCCTTCAGGTCCAGCGAATTCTGCTTGCGGTCGCCCAGGTACCACGCGGGCGACGCACCCATGCCCTCGCCGGTCTCGCGGTCGGGCCAGCCATACAGGTACAGCAGCTTGCCGTCCATTTCATTCTTGGAATAGGACGCCGTGGCCTGCACGCGCCAGTCGTTGTCGAAGCGATGGTCCAGGGTGGCGAAGGCGCCCTGCGTGGTGCTGCCCCACGAGGTCCAACGCGCGCCGGTGTTCAGCGAACGGCGCCAGTCGGTGCGGCCGCCGTCCGCGTACCAGAGCGGGAATCCGCCCCAGCTGCTGCCTTGCGGGTCGTTGTCCTGGTAGTTGTAGCCGACGCTCAGGGTGGTGCGCGAGCTCAGGTCGGCGTCCACCACGCCGTAGAACACCTTCTTCTGGTTCTGGTAGTAGTCCAGGTACGAGTGGTTGTCCTGGTATGCGGAAACGATGCGCCCGCGCACGCTGCCGCTGGCGTTGAGCGGTGAGGACAGGTCGGCCGTCACGCGATAGGTGTCCCAATTGCCCACCCCCGCGCTCAGGTCTGCCTTGAACTCGCGGCTGTCGGCATGCTTGCGCACCAGGTTGATGGAGGCCGACGGATTGCCCGCGCCCGTCATGAGGCCCGTGGCGCCGCGCACGATTTCCACGCGGTCGTAGATGATGGGGTCGACGGACGACTCGCCCGCCGCGTAGCCCACGTCAAAGGCCGTGGGCACGCCGTCGTACATGTAGTTGGTAATGCTGAAGCCGCGCGAATTGAAGGTGTAGCGCTCGCTGTCGAAGTTCTGCACCGAGATGCCCGGCGTGCTGGACATCACGTCCACGAGCGACCGCATATCCTCGTCTTCCATGCGCTGGCGCGTCATGACGGTGACCGATTGCGGCGTCTCGCGCAGCGACAGGGACAGGCCCGTGCTGGCCGCGGTGGCGCGGGGCGTGTAGGAACCCGTTCCTTCCGTGGTCGCGGGATTGGCGTCGTCGCCCACCACCTGCACCGAAGGCAGCGTGGCCACGCCGGCGTCCTGGGCCGTGGCGGCGGCCGAGGCCAGCGCCAGCACGACAAGCGCAGGCGTGCGGCGCAGTGCGAAACGAGGGTGAACGACGGGGCGTCGGCCGACGGGCCTTTCTGCTTGCATAGTGACTTCCTACCAGGTTGGTCTGCGATGACAAATCGGCACGAAGTGTAAATGCAACTCCTTCTCATATCTATGTATTGTTGTTTTTTCCCATTGCTGCGACACCCCCGCCCCTGTATCAGTCCCCGCCCTCGCGGGACAGCGCGTGCGCAAGATGCGCGCGCATCGCCGACCAGGATCGCGCATCGGCCAGGGGGTCATACACCAGCCCGCGTTCCGGAAACCGGGCGCCCGGAAAGGTGAACGCGTGGCGCGCGTGGCCATAGGCGTGAAGCTGCCAGTCCGCGCCGGCTTCGGTCAGTTCACGGGCGATCGCCAGCACATCGGCGGGCGGCGCCACCGGATCTTCCCAGCCGTGCAGCAGCAGGACGCGGGCATCGATCCGCCCCGCCGGGAGGCCCGCTGGCGGATGCAGCACGCCGTGAAAGCTGACGGCGGCGGCCAGATCGGCAGGCGCCGCGCGGGCCAGATCCAGGGCGCACAGTCCGCCGAAGCAATATCCCGCCACGGCCATCCGCGCCGGGTCCACGCCGGGCAGGCGGCGCGCCGCCGCGTACCCGGTCAGCAGGCGGCGCCGCAGCAGCATCCGGTCCGCCAGCAGCGGGCTCATCAGCGAGGTGTTGTCGCCCAGCGGGTCGCCGCGAACGCCCTTGCCATAGACATCCAGTGCGAAGCAGACGTAGCCCAATCCCGCATAGCGCTCAGCCAGCCGCCGCGTCGGATCGTTCAGGCCGCTCCATTCGTGCGCCAATACGACGCAGGCACGCAAGCGCGCGGATGGGCCGGGATCGACCGCATACCCTTCAAAGGTGAGGTCGCCGTCGGTGTAGTCGATGGCCTGCGCGCGCAGGACGGGCGGGGGTTCAGGCAGCATGGCCGGCTCTCCAGAAAAAAAGGAAGGCCGATCGTAGGCGGCCGCCGCGGCGCCGTATTGAACGAATGGGACAGGGGGAGCGCGACGCTTGCCTAGAGGTAGAACGCGGGCCCCGGCGTTCCCGCATCCGGGCGGAACTGCGCTGCCAGCGCCGAGCCGCCGCCGCGCGCATAGCTGCCGGGCGTCACGCCCAGCCTGCGCCGCCAGTTCCTGATCTGGTGCGCCTGGTCGCTAAAGCCGGCCAGCGGATCGCCGCGTCCGGACTGCACGTCGCGCAGACTGCGATGCAGGCGCTCCAGATCGGCCATTTCCTTGGGCCCGACGCCCAGATGGCGGTGGAACCACCGTTGCAGCTGGCGCCGGTCGGTCTGCGCAGCCTGGGCGGCCTGTTCGACCCGGCCTCCGGCGCGCAGCACCGCGTGCGCCGCCGCGACGCGCATGCCTTCCGGCACGCACCGGGCGCGGTCCAGCCGGGCCAGGAGCCATCGGTCGATCTGGGCGGCGATGCGCACGGGTCCGGCCTGCGCGTCCACGCAGTCGGCCAGCGATGCCGCGGCTGCGTCGCCGGCAAGCGCGCCCAGGTCGGCGAGGCAGTCCGCGCCGCCGGCCTGCACATGCGGAAACAGGCGCAGGACGCCCGGGACGGTCAGCATCGCCATCATGAAGCAGGTCTCGGACCAGGAACGCCATTCCCGCACGCGGGACTGCAGCCCCAGCATCGAGACGCGCGGCACCAGCGCGCCGTCGCGCGTGGCGTTCGGCCGCCCCATATTGACGGACAGCACCGCCAGCGGAATCGGACTGGTGCGGATAGCCTGCCCCGCGAAGACTCCCGGCAGGTCCTGGACGAACCAATAGGCCTGCACAAGGCCGGCAAGCGGCGGGGCGGGAGGCAGGGACAGGAACATGCGCGGCAATCTATCACAGGGCCGGGCGCGGCGGGCAGGTCTGGAACGCGGTTGAACCCGCCGCCCGGCCCTTCGCCTCGGCCTTCGTCATGGGGCAGCTTCGCCGCGGCCTCAACCCGGATCCGGCCTTCTCAACCCTCCCTGCCCGGACGCTGGACGGCGCGCACCTTGCCGCTTTCTCCGCCGCCGCAGTAGAACCGGGCGCCGCCGTCGGATTCCAGCCCCGACACGCCGATGCCCGCCGGCAGCTCCACCGCCTCCAGCACTTCGCCGGTGCGCGGCTCCACGCGCCGCAACTCGCTTTCATCCGCTTCCCAGGTGCCGTGCCACAGTTCGCCATCCACCCAGGTCACGCCGGTGACGTAGCGGTTGGACTCGATGGTGCGCAGCACCTGGCCGGTGGCCGGATCGACCTGGTGGATCTTGCGGTCGCGATAGGCGCCTACCCACAGGCTGCCTTCCGCCCAGGCCATGCCCGACACGCCCTCGCCGCCGGGCGCGGGGATGGTGGACAGGACCTTGCCGGTCTGCGGATCGACCTTCTGGATGCGGCCGTCGGCAATCTGGTAGAGATGCGTGCCGTCAAAGGCCGTGCCCGCGTTGGCGGTCAAGTCGAGCGTGCGCGAGGTCTGGCCCGTGGCGGGGTCAAGGGCGACCAGGCTGGCGCCGGTGGCGAACCACACCTGTGCGCCGTCGTACGTCAGTCCATGCACGGCATCGACGCCCGGGAACGGGCCATATTCGCGCAGGATTCGGGCTTGCGATCGTTTCATGGTGGCTTCCTTTTGTAGGGGTCCGTCCATGCTACTGGCCCGGCAGGATGGCCGGGAGTAACAAGCTTGTCGTGAATCCGGGCACGGGCGGCAGCATCCAGCGCCGGGCGCGCCCCTGGCCGTAGGCCTGCACCCGGCCGGCCGCGGCCAGCGCGTCCAGCGCCCGCTGCACGGTGCGCTGGCTGGTTCCCATGACGAGCGCCAGCGCCGAACTCGACCACCCCTCGCCATCGGCCAGGAAGGCGAGCAGCGCGCCCTGCTCCGGGTCCACGTCCCCGGCGGCGGGCGCCAGCACCGCCACGTCGCGCCCGCCGCCGGGCGTGAGCAGGTAGCCATGACGGGTGGCGCTGACGCTGGCGAGTCCGCGGACCGCCGCGCGCAGGCGGCCCATTTCCACGCGCAGGCGCGCGCGGTGCGTGTCGTCGAAATAGCGGGTGCGAAACGCCTGCACGATGAGCGTCTCGCGGTCCACGTCGTGCGGCCAGCCCTGCGCCAGCGCCCGGACCAGCGCAAACAGCACCGGCCGGCCGGCGAGCGCGACGCACGCGTCCGCGCGGCGCAAGGCATGCCGGCAGCCGTCCACGACCAGCGCGCCGGACGCCAGCAGCGCCTCGACCTCGTCCAGCAGCAAGGGCCGCTCGCCGTCGCGTCCCATGCGCCGCGCGACCGGCGTTTCCATGGCCTGCGCCGCGCTGCGCACTTCCGTCACCAGCGCCGCAATGCCCGCCTCGCCCGCCGCGCGCTCGGCACGCGACAGCGCGGCCCTCGCCAACCCGGCCTCCTGGCGGCGCATGGCAATGCCGGCCACGATCAGGTCGTGGATGGCGCGCGAAGCCCAGGGCAAGGAGGCAGCCTCGATGCCTGCGAGCGTGCGGTCCGCGTCGTCCAGCCGCCCCAGCAGCAATTGCCGGCGCGCCGCCAGATGCAGCGCGTGCGCCGCGTTGACGAGGTCGCCGTGCGCCTGCAGGGTGGCTCGGGCGGCATCCAGACTCTTGTCGGGGCTGCCCAGATCGCGTGCGGCTAGCGCGATCTCCGCTTCCGCGACGACGCAGCGGGCCCGGGGAACGGCCGCCTGCGGGCCGAAGGCGCGGGCGGCGCCGCGCAGCAGCGTGCGGGCGCGCGCCAGATCGCCCAGTTGCGCCATGGCGATGCCGCGCAGAGCCAGCGCAGGGGCATCGTCCCGCAAGGCCACGTGGTTCAGCGCGGCCAGGGGATCGCCGGCCGCCAGCGCGCGCGCCGCGGATGCGATCAGAAAGTCCATGAGGAATCCGCCAATGCCCACCCCGTTGCCCGGTCCGGCATCCAATCTACACCAAGCGCCCGCGGGCGCGGCGGCGCGCCCGGCCGCCCCCCGCCGCGCGCTTCAGGCCGGCGGGAACGCCACCGTCAGTCCGACGCCGGCGCCGTCCAGCCCTTCGCTCACCGTCACGGACGCGCCGTGCTGGCGCGCGATCTGCGCCACCAGCGACAGGCCGATGCCGCTGCCCCCGGCCGGCGCGCCGGCGGCGCGATAGAACCGATCGAACACCCTGCGGCGCTCCGCGGGCGCGATGCCCGGGCCGTCGTCCGCCACGCGCAGGAAAGCCCCGCCGTCCGGCACGGGACCGCAGGACACCGTGATCCGGCCACCGCCCGGCGTATAGCGGACCGCGTTATCCAGCAGGTTGCCCAGCAGCACGCCCAGCGCGTCCAGATTGCCCATGACCGCGCAAGGCCGCACGTCCAGGGTCAGCCGCTGCCCCGCCCGGCCGGCGCAGGCTTCCCAATCGCGCGCCAGCAAGGCGACCAGCCCGTCCAGTCCGACCTTTTCCGGCGCCTGCGCGCTATCGACCAGGGCGTCCATGCGGGCCTGGTCCAGCAACTGCTCTGCGATGCGCGTGGTCCGCTGCGCGACCAGGCGCAGTTTTTCGGCCGCCTGCGTGGATTCGGCCGAGCCCGCGCTGCGCGCGACCAGTTCGGCGTGCGCGCTCAGCGCCGCCAGCGGCGTGCGCAGTTCATGCGCGGCGTTTTCGAGGAAGCGCCGTTCGCGGTCCAGCGCCCCCTTCACGCGCAGGAGCAACTGGTTGATCGACCGGATGAACGGACGCAGTTCGCCCGGCATGCCCGCCAGCGGCAGCGCGGCCAGGTCGAACGGACCGCGCCGCTCGATGGCCGCGCCCGCGCGGTCGACCTTTCGGAACGCCCGCCCGATCACCACGCAGGTCACCGCGGCCAACAGCAGGAACAGGATGGAAACGATGACCAGGCCGCGCGTCGCATTGGCCAGCATCTTGGCGCGCAGCTCGCTCTGCGAATACGCCAGTTGCACCTGCACCTTGCCGCTCGCGTCGGTGACCGAATACACGCGCCAATTCACGCCGCCCGCGGCGCTGTCCGTGTAGCCGTCTTGAAACGACGGATTCAAGGGCTGCGCGGGCGACTCCCTGGATTGCAGCAACGGCCGCCTTTCGGGCAGGGACCAGACCTGGAAGCTCGCCCGGTCGCCGTTGAACTGGACGGTCGGCGGCAACGCGAAGCGCTCGGCCGGGGCCACGTTGCCCAGCAGGCTGACGGGCATGGCCGTCAGGAGCTGGTTCGCCCCGTCGTAAAGCCCCTGATCTTGCAGGCCTGTTTGCGCGCGCCGCGTCTCGAACTGCTGGAACGCGAACACGAAGATCCAGGCCAGCAACAGCGTCAGCAGCAGCGTGACGGTCAATTGCCGTTGCAGGTTTTTCATTGGTCCGACTCGATGCGGTAGCCCATGCCATGCACGGTCGTGATCAGCTTGTCGCCCAGCTTGCGGCGCAGTTGATGGATGTACACGGCCACCGTGTTGCTTTCCAGCGCGGCGCTGTGACCGTAGACGGCGGTTTCGAGCTGCTCGCGGTTGACGGTGTGGCCGATGCGCTCCATCAGCGCCAGCAGCGTCCGGTACTCATGCGCGCTCAGGCTGACCTCGACCCCGTCGCGCGTCACGCAGCGCCGGGCCGGGTCGAGCGCAATGTCGCGGCAGCGCAGCGCGGAAACGACGGCATTGCTGCTGCGCCTGACCACCGCGCGCAGCCGCGCGTGCAGCTCATCGAGCTGAAAGGGCTTGACGATGTAGTCGTCGGCGCCCGCATCCAGTCCCTGCACCCGTTCGCTCAGGCGGTCGCGCGCGGTAATGATGAGAACCGGGGTGGCGTCATAGCGCGACCGCAGGTGCTTGAGCACCGCCAGGCCGCTCCCGTCGGGCAGGCCCAGGTCCAGCAGCACGGCGTGAAATCCATGCTCCACCAGCGCCAGGCGCGCCTCGGACACGCTGCGGACCCAATGCGCGTCGGCGCCCGATTGATTCAGGCTGGTGTGCAAGGCGTCGCCCAGCATGGCGTCGTCTTCAACTAGCAGGACACGCAAGACAGCTCCAGAAAAGCATAACGGCGCAAGCATGCCCGCGCCGCTTTAAAAACTTTTTAAAACCCGGCGCCCACAATGCGCACCGTTCGCGGCGGGCATGACGCCCCTCGCGCATCCCTGTAGAAAGGAATGGAATGAAGCTGGGTATCTTAACAAGCGCTCCCCTGGCTGCCGCCGCCGTGCTGGCCGCGGCCGCCGGCAGCGCGCGCGCCGACGAAGGCGGCAACAACTTCATCGGACTGGGGGTAGCCGCCCTGCCCGTCTACGAAGGCTCGCGCGAGTACCGCGCGCTGCCGGTGCCCCTGATCAACTACCAATCGGGCAGCTTCTTCATCTCGCCCCGCGCCGGCCTGCCCGCGATGGGCTTGAAAGCCGATCTGGCGCCAGATTGGAACGCCGGTGTCTTTGTCGGCATGGAGCTTGGCCGCGACGCGTCCGACGCCGACCGCACGCGCGGCCTGGACGATATCGATTTCCACGGCGCCTACGGGGCATTCGTCGAATGGTCGCCGGGCCCTTATTCCTTGATGGCCGCCTACCGCCAGGCCGCGCACAGCGGCTACGGCGGAACGCTGGAGTTGCGGGCCACCTACGCCGCCTGGCACGACGCGAACAACCGGCTCTCGGTGGGCGCCAGCACGCAATGGGCCAACGGCGACGCGATGCAGACCTGGTTCGGCGTCACGCCGTCACAGGCCGCGCGTAGCCGCGAAGGCCTGGACGCGTACTCGCCGTCGGCGGGCTTCAAGTCCGTCGCGCTCTTCGGCACGTGGGCCCACCGCTTCGACGCGAAGTGGAGCGCGATCACCACGCTGGGCGTCAACACGCTCGTGGGCGACGCCCGCGACAGTCCCCTGACCGAAAAGAAGACAAACGTCTTTGCCAACGTGGGCGTGGTCTACGCCTTCTGATGCCCGGCTGCTGCCCGCCAAGACGCGCCGGTTCATCGACGTCCCGGCGGACTATCTGGACGGCGCCGCATCCTGCGCCCGGCCGGAGACCGCGGTCGCCAACGCCGGCGCGGGCGCACGCAGTAACGGATAGGGGTTGAGCGCCCCGCCGGCCGCATAGATGCCGTAGTGCAGATGCGGCGGCGTCCCCTTGGCGTTCCCGGTATTGCCGACGAAGCCCAACACGTCGCCCGGCGCGACGAGCTGGCCGCGGCGGATGTCCGCGTAGCCGTCCAGGTGCGCGTAGTAATGCATCTGCCGGCCCGGCCCCATCACCCAGACCACCTGGCCGCCCAGGGTGTTCTCGCCGATGCGCGTGACCACGCCCTGCGTGGCGGACAGCACGGGCGTGCCGCGCTTGGCGAAGATGTCGATGCCTTCATGGCTGCGGCCGCCCGAGCGCGCCGCGCCCCACGTATCGGTCAGTTGGCGCGGGGCGATGCCCTGGACCGGCACGGGCAGCGAGCTGGGCGCGTCCAGCCAGGACAGCCGCGCCATGTGCCACGGCGCGCGCGCCGCGTCGGGCAGGCGCGGCCAGGCCCAGACCGCAAGCCCGGCCAGCGCGGCAAGCAGGAGGAGGCGTCGGGCAAGTCGCAAGGGCGTACGGGCGTCCATGAAAGGTTCGACGACGGCACCCGCGAGGGGTTCCCCGGGGTCCGCGCGCGTCACAGTGTTACACACGGCCGCAATCCGGCCCCAATTTGCGCCCTGGACTTGCCCTGGCGCGTCCCGGAGCGGCCCTCCCGCCCCGCCCCAGCGTGTAAACTCCCCCCTTTTTGACTCTGGTGGTATGTTGCAAGCCCCCCAGCGCACAGGTTTAAGCGGCCCGACGCTCATTCGCTTGCTGACTCGCCTGACGGACGCGGATGTCCAGCAGTCCAGGCAGTCGCTATCCGACCATCTGAGCCAATGGCTTGGCTGGACGGACGCGATCGCCCTGTCGGCGGCGCTGAACACGAGTCCGCCCGTGATTGCGCCCGGCGCCCGCCTGTTCAGCAGTGCCGAAGAGCGCGAGTGCGTGCGCGTGCGCACCACCTTGGCGGACGCCATTGCCAGCGACACGGCGGCCACGGCCGCCAGGCGCGTCACGCCCGGGACCGCCCCCGCGCGGGCGCCGTCAAAGAAGCTGGCTGCCGTCCTGGCCGAGGACGAGTTCGATTATTCAAGTTTCCGCCAGCGATATCTGTCGCTGCAGCACACGATGGAAACCAGCATCGGCAACCTGCGCAGCCGCCTGCGCGGGATGGTGGCGGCGCGCAACGGGGAATGGACGCGGCTGGCGGTGGTCGACGCGATCATGGACCGCGCGCTGCTGCCCAAGGAGCGGGCCCTGCTGGGCGCGATTCCGAAGCTGCTGCAAACGCATTTCGACAGGCTGCGCAAGGCCGACGAAGCCGCGCGGGCCGGGGCCACGGCCCAGGCCGAGGCGGCGGAACTGGCGGATCCGGCGGACGCCGCCGCGCAGGCCGATGCCGACCCGGGCGCGCCCGCCAGCGATGCCGCGCCGGCCAGCCCGGAACCGGCGGCCCCGCCGCCGCCCCCAGGGGCGTGGCTGGACACGTTTCGCGCCGACATGCGCGCCGTCCTGCTTGCCGAGCTGGATGTTCGTTTACAACCGGTCGAAGGGCTGCTCGCCGCCCTTCGCACCAGCTAATTAGGACACCATGTCCAAGACTCTGATCAATATCGTGGTTTTCCTGGCCGGACTGGCCGTTGTGGGCTGGATCGGCGCAGGCTATGCGGGAACGAACCCGCTGGCCCTGGCCGTGACGCTGCTGATCGCCGTCTGCTACCTGGCCGGCGCGCTGGAGCTGCTGCGTTACCAGCAGGCAACGTCATCCCTCGCGCGCGCCGTGTCGGACCTGGACGAGGCGCCCGGCAGCCTGGGCGCCTGGCTCGACAAGGTGCCCGCCGGCCTGCGCAACGCGGTGCGCCTGCGCATCGAAGGCGAACGCGTGGGCCTGCCCGGACCGTCGCTGACCCCCTATCTGGTCGGTCTGCTGGTGCTGCTGGGCATGCTGGGCACGTTCCTCGGGATGGTCGTGACGCTGCGCGGCACCGGCCTCGCGCTGGAAAGCTCGACCGACCTGGCCGCGATCCGCGCGTCGCTGGCCGCCCCCGTCAAGGGCCTGGGCTTTGCCTTCGGCACGTCGATCGCCGGCGTCGCCGCCTCCGCCATGCTGGGCCTGCTGGCCGCGCTGTGCCGGCGCGATCGCGTCCAAGCGGCGCAGCATCTGGACACCAAGGCCGCGACCACGCTGCGCGTGTACTCGCAGAGCTACCAGCGCGAGGAATCCTTCAAGCTGCTCCAGCGCCAGGCCGAGGTCATGCAACGACAGGCCGAAGCCATGCCCGCCATCGTCGGCCAGCTCGAAGCCATGATGAAGGGCATGGAACAGCAGAACCAGGCGCTCAATGAGCGCCAGCTCGCCAGCCAGACCGCCTTCCAGGGCAAGGCCGAAGCGGCATACGCCCGCCTCGCGTCCATCATGGAACAGTCCATGAAGGACAGCGTGGCGCAGAGCGCCCGCTCGGCGGGCGAAGCGCTGCAGCCCGTGGTGCAAGCCACCATGGACAGCCTGTCGCGCGAAACGGCGACGCTGCAGGAAACGGTCGCCCAGGCGGTCCACCAGCAGTTGCAAGGCATGACGGCGGGCCTGCAGGCCGCGACCACGGACGTGGCCGGCATCTGGAGCCAGGCGGTGGCTGGCCAGCAGCGCGCCAGCGAAGCCATGGCGCAGGACTTGCGCGCCTCGCTGGACCGCTTTGCCCAGACCTTCGAACAACGCTCGGCCGACCTCCTGGACAGCGTATCGGCGCGCCTGGAGGCGTCGTCGGGCCATATGTCGCTGGCCTGGACCGAGGCGCTGTCGCGCCAGCAGCAGGCCGGCGAAAAGCTGGCCGGCGACAATCTGCAGGCCCTCACAGCCGCGGCGGCCAGCTTTGAACAGCATTCCGCCTCGCTCCTGCGCACGCTGAACGCGTCGCACACCGCCCTGCAATCGGAACTTGCCTCGCGCGACCAGCAGCGCCTGTCCGCCTGGACCGAGACGCTGGGCGCGATGGGCGCCACGCTGCGCCAGGAATGGGAACAATCGGGCGCGCAGGCGGCCGCCCGCCAACAGGAAATCAACGACTCGCTCGCGCAGACTGTGCGCGACGTCGCCGCGCAGGCAACGGCGCAGGCCGCCCTGCTCGATGGCGTGTCGGCCCGCCTGGAAGCCGCCGCCAACGGCGTGTCGGACCAATGGACCCGCGCCCTCGCCCGCCAGGAAGAAACCAGCGGCAAGCTTGCCGCCGGCAACCAGGCCGCGCTGGAGGCCGCCACGGCGGCCTTCGAACGCCATGCCACCTCGCTGCTGCACACGCTGGACCAGTCGCACGCCGAACTGCAGACGGCCCTGGCCGAACGCGACGAAGCCCGCCTGGCCGCCTGGAGCGGCACGCTGGCCGCGATGACCGCCAAGCTCGGCCAGCAATGGGAACAGGCCGGCGCCAGCACCGTGGCCCGCCAGCAGGAAATCAACGACGCGCTGGCCCAGACCGCGCGCGGCATCGCCAGCCAGACCGAGGCGCAGGCCGAACGGCTGCAGAACATGTCCGCCCGCCTGGAAGCCGCCGCGGGCAGCGTCACGCAAGCCTGGACCGATGCGCAGGCCCGCCAGGAAGACGTCGGCAGGCAGCTTGCCGCCGACAACCAGCGCGCCCTGGAAACGGCCGCGGCCGCCTTCGGCCAGCACGCCGACGCGCTCCTGCGCACGCTGGACCAGTCGCACGCCGACCTGCAGGCCGCGCTGGCCTCGCGCGACCAGGAGCGCCTTGCCGCCTGGACCGGGTCGCTGACCGCGATGGCCGCCAAGCTGGGCGAGGAATGGGAACAGGCCGGCACTCAGGCCGCCCTGCGCCAGCTCGAAATCAGCGACGCGCTCACCCAGACCGCGCGCGACATCTCCGCCCAGACGCAACAGCAGGCCGCCCTGCTGGACGGCGTGTCGGCGCGACTGGAAACCGCGGCCGGCCACGTCACGCAGGCCTGGACCGACACACAGACCCGCCAGGAAGAAGTTGGCAGGCAGCTCGCCGCCGACAACCGCCAGGCGCTGGAAGCGGCATCGGCCGCGTTCGGCGCGCACTCGGCCGAATTGCTGGAGACGCTGGCGCAATCGCACACCGCCCTGCAGACGGCGCTGGCTGCCAACGACGAGGACCGGCTGGCCGCCTGGACCGGTAAGCTGGCCGCCATGGCCGACGCGCTGCGTTCGGAATGGGAACAGGCGGGCGCGCGGGCCGCCCGCCTGCAGCAGGATATCTGCGACACCCTGGGCCTGACCGCGCAGGACATCACGGCGCAGACGCAGGCCCATGCCAGCGAAACCATCGCCGAGATCGGCCGCCTGGTGCAGGCGGCGTCCGAAGCGCCGCGCGCCGCCGCCGACGTCATCGGCGAACTGCGCCAGAAGCTCTCGGACAGCATGGTCCGCGACAACGACATGCTGCAGGAGCGCAACCGCCTGCTGGAAACGCTGGGCACCCTGCTGGACGCCGTCAACCACACCGCCGCGGAGCAACGCACGGCCGTGGACGCGCTGGTCGCCTCGTCGGCCGACATGCTCGAGCGCGTGGGCGCGCAATTCACCGACAAGGTCGACGCCGAGACCGGCAAGCTGACCGAGGTAGCGTCGCTGGTCACCAGCAGCGCCGTCGAAGTGGCCAGCCTGGGCGAAGCCTTTGGCGTTGCGGTGCAGGCCTTCGGCGAATCGAACGACAAGCTGACGGCGCACCTGCAACGCATCGAGGCGGCGCTGGACAAGTCCATCGCGCGCGGCGACGAGCAGCTCTCGTACTACGTCGCGCAGGCCCGTGAGGTCGTGGACCTGAGCCTGATGTCGCAGAAGCAGATCATCGAAAACCTGCAGCAGCTGGCCGCCCAGCGCGCCACGGCGGGAGCGGAAAGCGCATGAGCGACGATATCGACGGCGGCGTGGAGCCCACGGCGCCCGCCTGGGCCGTCTTCGGCGACCTGATGTCGGTGCTGCTGGGCGCCTTCGTCCTGATCCTGGTGAGCGTCGTCGCGGTGCAGCTGCAACTGTCGACGCGGCTGGAAGAAGCGGTCAAGCAGCGCCAGGAAGAGACGCAGCGCCGCGAAACCCTGGAGCAGGCGCTGGCCGGCCCGCTGGCCGCCGGCCGCGTGACGTTGATCAACGGGCGCATCGGCATCAGCGGCAGCGTGCTGTTCGCGCTGAACTCCGACCAGCTCCAGCCCGAAGGCCGCGAGATCCTCAAGAGCCTGATCGAACCGCTGTCCGCCTACCTGACGACCCACAACGAGATCCTCATGGTCAGCGGTTTCACCGACGACCAGCAGGTGCGCGAAGGCAACCGGCGCTTTGCCGACAACTGGGACCTTTCCGCCCAGCGCGCGCTCACCGTCACCCGCGCCCTGATCGACGAGGGCGTGCCGTCCTCGATGGTGTTCGCGGCCGCCTTCGGCGCCGAGCAGCCCGTGGCGTCCAACGCCGACGAGGAAGGCCGCGCGAAGAACCGCCGCGTCGAAATCACGCCTATCCCCAAACCGTCCAACGAAGCGGGTAAGCCCGGTGAGCAGTGACGGCAGCCGCCCGGGCCTCGTGGACGCGCGCGCGGCGCTGGACGCCTGGCGCGCAAGCGGCGCGGACCGCGTCAATCCCCTGCGCTTTCACCTGATCGACGCGCTGGACCGCCGCGCGGCGGCCTACGGCGGGCAGGCTCGCCAGCGGCTGGACGAACGGCTGGCCGGTTTGATCCAGGCCTATGAGGCGGAACTGACCGGCGCGGCCGGGCCGGATGCCTTGCCGGCGCCCGCCCAGCCCGGACCGCTCGCCAGCCTGGTCTCCTACATCGACCGGCCCGCGCCTGCGGATCGCCCGGACACCGCCCCCGGCGCCGCCCCGGCCGAGGCCGAGCTGCCCGGTCCCGCCGACCACCTCGCGCGCGACGCGCTCGGGTTACGCGCCGCCTACCCGGAGTTGCCGCTGCTCGACGAATTCCGGGCGCTCTGGTCCCGCTTCAGCGCCGACCGCCAGGTCCGCCAGTCGCAGGAGCAGGTGCACAAGAACGCCGGGCCGCTCAATTCCAACCAACTGGTGCACCGCGCGCTGTCCCTGATGCGCGAACTGTCGCCCGGCTACCTGCAGCAGTTCCTGTCGTACACCGACGCGCTGATGTGGATGGAACAGATGACGGCCGCCTCCGCCCCCGCCGCCAAGGAAGCGCCCCGCGCCAGCGCCGCCCGCAAATCCCCGCGCGGCAAGTCCCGCAAGGAAAGCAAGCCAGCCAAGGAAAGCAAGGACGGCGCCTGAAGGCGATTTGCGCGCGCCCCCCGCGCCGCAGTACCATACGTTCCATATACAAACCATATACGGAACATCCACTATGGGCATCGTCAAGATTTCCGAGCAAATGCACGAGAACCTGCGCGTGGCCAGCGGCGCTCTCAGCCGCTCCATCAATTCCCAGGCCGAACACTGGATGCGCATCGGCATGCTGTCCGAGCTCTATCCCGAACTGCGCCACGCCGACATCTGCCAATTGCTGATCCGCATCGAACAGGCCGACGGCTTCACCATCGCCGCGCTCTCGCAAGGGCGGCCGCAACCCGCGCAGCAGGAGGCCGCGTAAATGGCCAAGAAGGTTTCCATCAAATCGGCCGCCGACATCGAAATGGCCCGCAAGGCGGGCGCCATGGCGGCCGAAGTGCTGCACATGATCGGCGAACACGTCCGCCCCGGCGTCACCACCGATGAACTCGACAAGGTCTGTCACGACTACATCGTCAACGTGCTCAAGGCCACGCCCGCCAACGTCGGCTACCACGGCTTTCCCAAGACCATCTGCGCCTCGGTCAACCACGTCATCTGCCACGGCATCCCGTCGGCCAAGGTGCTCAAGAACGGCGACATCCTGAACATCGACGTGGCCGTCATCAAGGACGGCTGGTTCGGCGACACCAGCCGCATGTACTACGTCGGGCAGCCCAGCCCGCTGGCGCGCCGGCTGGTCAACACCACCTATGAAGCCATGCGCGCCGGCATCATGGCCGTCAAGCCGGGCGCCACGCTGGGCGACATCGGCCACGCCATCCAGACGGTCGCGCACCGCGAGCACTTCAGCATCGTCCGGGAATACTGCGGCCACGGCATCGGCCAGATCTACCACGACGACCCGCAGGTGCTGCACTACGGCCGCCCGGGCGAAGGCATGGTGCTGCAGCCCGGCATGATGTTCACCATCGAACCCATGATCAACGCAGGCAAGCCCCAGACCAAGCAGTTGCCCGACGGTTGGACCGTCGTCACCAAGGACCGGTCCCTGTCGGCGCAATGGGAACACATGGTCGTCGTCACCGAGACCGGCTACGATGTGCTGACCACCTGGCCGGACGGCTTCGGCGACTACCCGCCGATACCCTGACCGGGCCGGTCCCTGCCGCAGCGCAAGGATCGGAGTGCAAGACAGCAAGGGCGCGATCAAGATCGTGCCCTTGTCGTTTGCGCGACGCTTGCCCCCTTTCCCTCGCTACGCTCACCTGGCTGCGTTCATCATGCCCGCCTATTCCCCGTCCGCCCCGTCCGCCCCGGCTGGCGCCTTCCGGCGCCTGGCCGCCTCGAACCTGGCCGCGCAGTTCTCCGAGCAGATCGCCCTTGCCGCCGCGCCGCTGTACGCCGTGCTGGCCCTGGGCGCCGATGCCGCGCAGACCGGCTATCTGCAGACGGCGCAGACGCTGCCGTTCCTGCTGCTGTCCCTGCCCGCGGGCGTGCTGGCCGACCGCATGTCGCGCCGCGCGCTGATGACCGCCGCCGAAGCGGCCCGCGCGCTCAGCCTGATCGGCCTGCTGGCGCTGCTGTGGATGGGCGGTCTCAGCCTTGCGTGGCTGGCGGCGCTGGGCTTCGTGGGCGCGGTGGGCACGGTGGCCTACAACGTCGCCGCGCCCGCCCTGGTGCCCAGGCTGGTCCCGCCGACCGAGCTGGCCAGCGCCAACCGCTGGCTGGAACTGGCCCGCAGCGCCGCCTTCTCTGCCGGCCCCGCGGCCGGCGGCGCGCTGGTGGGCTGGATGGGCGCTTCCACGGCTTATGTGCTGGCCACCACCCTGTCGCTGCTGGCCGCCGTGCTTCTTGCCGGCCTGCCGCATGACACGCCCAAGCCCGCCCAGCGCCGCCATCCGCTGGCCGAATTGCGCGAAGGCGCGGCCTTCGTCGCCACGCATCCGCTCCTGCGCCCGGTGCTGCTGACCGCGCTCTTTTTCAACGCCGCCTGGTTCATCCTGCTGGCGATCTACGTCGCCTACGCCGTCGATCGCCTGGGCCTGACTGCCGCCGGCGTCGGCATCACCCTGGGCGTGTACGGCGCGGGCATGCTGGCCGGCGCCCTGGCCGCCCCGTGGCTCGCCCGCCGCCTGCCATTCGGCGCCATGATCGGCGCCGGACCGCTGTCGGCGCTGCTGGCCAGCCTCATTCTGCTGTCGACGCTGGCGTTTCCGTCGGGGCCGTGGGCCGCGGTGGGATTCTTCCTGTTCGGCGCGGGGCCGATCCTCTGGACCATCACCACCACCACGCTGCGCCAGTCGGTCACGCCCAACGCCTTGCTGGGCCGGGTGTCGTCCGTGATCGTGACGGCGAACTTCGGCGCGCGGCCCGTGGGCGCCTTGATCGGCGCGACGCTGGCGGCCCGGTTCGGCGTGGACGCCTGCCTTTGGGTGTCGACGGCGGGTTTCTTCATCCAGTTCGCCGTGCTGTTCACGTCGCCCGTGCTGCGGCTGCGCAGCCAACCGCAGGCCGTGGCGTCCGGATAGACGCCCATGCGGGTCAAGACGATTGCACAGGCAAGCATTCAAGACCCGGATCGCCCCCAATGATCTACCCGCAATCCTGAAGAAGTCTCCTGCAAAAACCGCAGCACCGGCGCATCGCCAATGTCCATGCCCACGTCCGTGATTGCGTCGGTTCGCGCAGTTCTGATCTGCGGTTTCAGCTATAGCCAATCCGGGCGCGCTACCTAGAATTTGAAGATTCCAATAATTCAAAAATTCTGGAGACGCAGACATGACCCACCCTCTTCCCACCCGCCGCGCCCTGCTGCTCGGCGCCCTGCTGATGAGCCTGGGCGCCAACGCCTTTGGCGCGCCAGGCGATTGGCCCGAACGCCCCATCCGGCTGGTTGTCGCCGGCTCGCCCGGCGCGGGCGGCGACATCTTCGCGCGCCTGATCGCCGCGCCGCTGTCCAAGGCGCTGAACCAGCCGGTGGTGGTCGAAACAAAGCCCGGGGCCAACGGCATGATCGCCTGCGACACCGTGGCCAAGGCCGCGCCCGACGGCTACACCTTGCTGTTCGCGCCGTCCTCCGCCATTCTCCTGAATCCCGTCGTGCTTCCCTCGCTGCCCTACGATCCGGAAAAGGACCTGCTTCCGATCGCTCAGGTCGGCGCGGCGGGCATATTGCTCGTCGCCAATCCCAGCACCGGCTTCAAGAACCTGGCGGACATGGTCGCGTATGCCAAGGCCAACCCCGGCAAGCTCGCCTACGGCTCCTGGGGCACCGGCTCGTCCGGCAACCTTGCCATGGAAGGCATCAAGGCCCACTACGGGCTGGACATGCCCCACGTGCCCTACAAACTGCTGGTCACCGAAAGCACCGACCTGATCGCCAACAACATCAGCGTCGGGTTCATGGACATCGCCTCGCCCATTCCCCACATGCGCAGCGGCAAACTGGTCGCCCTGGGCCAGACGGGTTCGCGGCGCTGGCCCGCCTCGATGGACGTTCCCACGCTGGCCGAGCAAGGCTACAAATTCGAAGCCGACGGCTGGTACGGCGTCTTTGCCCCCGCGGGAACGCCGCCCGGGATCATCGACCGCCTCAACGCGGAAATCTACCGCGCCCAGCACACGCCGGACGTGCGGGAAAAAATCGAAGGACAGAACATGATCGTTCCCGCAGACATGTCCGCCAGCGACTTCGCGGCATCGATCAAGCGCGACGCCGACATCTGGCAGGGCCTGGCGAAAGTCGCCGACCTGAAGAACAAATAGGCCGCGCACATGGACATGTCTTCCAAACCCGCTTACGCGCCCGACGCCCTGCAAGGGCGCGTGGCCGTGGTGACCGGCGCGACCGGCGGCATAGGCCTGGCCATTTGCCAGCACCTGCGTTCGATGGGCGCCGCGGTGGCCCAGGTGGATATCAACATGGCTGACGCGGGCGCTGAGACCGACGGCCTGCTTAGCGTGCGCTGCGACATCGCCGATCCGGACTCGGTCGCCGACATGGCCGACCAGGTGCGCAGGCGCTTCGGACGGTGCGACGTGCTGGTCAACAATGCGGCGGTCAGCGCGGCGCCCGTGGGCCTGGAGCAATTCCCGCTCGAACTCTGGGACCGCATCTTCCGCATCAACCTGCGCGGCGCCCTGCTCTGCGCGCAGGCCGTGTTTCCCCTGATGCAGGCGCAACAGGCGGGCAGCATCGTCAATGTGGCGTCGATCTCGGCGCGAACCCCGACCCGGGTCGGCGCCTACGGCACGACCAAGGCCGCCCTGCAGGCCCTCACGCGCCAGATGGCCGTCGAATGGGGACCGCTCGGCATCCGCGCGAACGCCATCAGCCCGGGGATGATCCGCACCCCCTTGTCCGAGCCGCACTATCGCGACGAATCCGTGCTGCAACAGCGCATTGCCCATATCCCCGCCAGGCGGATCGGCTTGCCGTCGGACATCGCGGACGCCGTGGCGTTTCTTGCCAGCGATGCCTCCCGCTACGTCAATGGGCAGGACATCGTGGTCGATGGCGGGTTTGTCAACGCGTCGCTGGCCAATCTCCAATCGCTTCCCTCGCGCCGCCAAGGCCCGCCACCGTGACCGCAAGCACCGTATAGCCCTGCCCGTGCTGCAGCCGGCTTTCTTCGAGTACAGTGCCGTGTCCCCATCAATCGACCAAGGATTGGGCATGTCCGAAGAAAGCACGATTCTCGATGACAACGCGGTGTACCGGACCCTGCTGGAGTCCACCAAGGCGATCCCCTGGAAGCTCGATTGGGCCACCATGAAGTTCGCCTATATCGGCCCCCAGATCGAAGCGTTGCTGGGCTGGAGCGCCGATAGCTGGGTAAGCGTGGAAGACTGGGCCATGCGGATGCATCCGGAAGACCGGGAATACGTCGTGAATTTCTGCGTGTCCCAGTCCCAGGCCGGCGTCGACCATGAGGCGGACTATCGGGCGCTGACCAAGGACAACGGGTATGTGTGGATACGCGACGTGGTGCACGTCGTGCGCAATGACAGCGGCGAGGTCGAGGCGTTGATCGGCTTCATGTTCGACATCACCGAACGCAAGAAGAACGAAGAACAACTGCTCCGCCTGCAAAAAGAGCTGGAGGTCCTGTCCTTCAAGGATGGCCTGACGAACATCGCCAACCGGCGACGCTTTGACAGCAGCTTCGAACTGGAATGGGAACGTGCGCGCGGCGAGTGCCGGCCGCTGTCGATTCTGTTGTTCGACGTGGACTATTTCAAGCAATACAACGACCTGTACGGACACACGCAGGGCGACAAATGCCTGGTTGAAATCGCCCAGACACTGAGCCTGGCGCTGGACGGCCCTCGCGATCTGGTCGCGCGCTTCGGCGGAGAAGAGTTCGTCGTGCTGCTGCCCGAAGCCGATGCCGACGCGGCCCGCAAGGTCGCCGAGCGCTGCCAGCGATTGCTGCACAAGAAGGCCATCGTGCATGCGCTGTCGCCCCATGGCAGGCGCGTGACGGTCAGCATCGGCGCGGGCACCATCGTGCCGGATGGCAAGGCGGAGCGCGCCGGCTTCATCAAGGCCGTGGATCAGCAGCTCTATGCGGCCAAGAAGAACGGCCGGGACCGCACGGAGCATGTGCAGTTGTAGCCGCGCACGCGCGGCTACGCGTTGAGCGACATGGGCTTTGCGCCGCCCAGCGGCAGACCGAACAGATGCCTGACGCCGTTCAGGAAGGCGCCGTAGGGCCGTCCCAATAGCAGCATCATCGCCGCCGCACCCAGCACCCCGCGCACCAGCCCGCTTCCCGACGCCCCGCTCACGGCGATGATCGCGGCATAGATCGGCACCTGGAAACTCATCAGGGCCAGGCTATCCCAGAGCAGCCTGGACCACCGGGTCGCGGAGGCGTGCCGCATCATCCAGTCCCGCCACATGCCATAAGGCCGTCCGACCGGGATCATCAGCGCGCCGCCGATCAGGCGCGCCTGGGCCACCTGTTCCCAGCTCATCCCGGCAATCCAGCGTTCGTTGATGATGCCGGTCGTCGTGAAGAACAGGATCAGTGCCAACGTGTCGGCAAGGTACGCCTTGGTGGAAAGCTGCAATCGAGTCCCCTGGATTCTGTTATGCGCCGGCGCGCCGGATCTGTATCTGGCGGGGCGCCCGCGGCCCCGCTAGACTGCGCCGGAACCTGTCCCGTAACGTGTCAACGCGAAGCGCCATGCTGAAAATCCTGGGCAAAGCCTCATCCATCAACGTGCGCAAGGTGCTGTGGACCTGCGCCGAACTCAACCTGCCGTTCGACCGGGAAGACTGGGGCAGCGGCTTTCGCGCCACAACCGACCCGGCCTTTCTGCGGCTCAATCCCAACGCGATGGTGCCCGTGCTGCGGGACGGCGATTTCGTGCTGTGGGAGTCCAACAGCATCATCCGCTATCTGGCGGGCGAGCATGGTGGCAGCCACCTCTATCCCGCCGCGCCCAAATCGCGGGCCCGGGTGGATCAATGGATGGATTGGCAGGCGACCGACCTGAACCGTTCGTGGAGCTATGCCTTCATGGCCCTGGCCCGGCAGTCGCCCGCGCACCAGGACGCCTGCGCCATCGAGGCGTCCTGCCAGGACTGGACGCGCTGCATGCGCATCCTGGACCAGCGGCTGGCCGAAACGGGCGCGCATGTCGCGGGCGAAGCCTTCACGCTGGCGGACATTCCCGTGGGGCTGTCCGTGAACCGTTGGTTCGAGACGCCGTTCGACAAGCCGGCGCTGCCGGCCGTGGCGGCCTATTACGACCGCCTGGCCAAGCGCGAAGGCTATCGGCAATACGGCCGCAACGGCTCCGCCTGAGCGCCCCCCCGCTACTTGACGACCCCGCAGACCAGGCGCCCGCCTCCGCCGCCCAGCGGTTCCGGCTTGTCGCTGTAGTTGTCGCCGCCCGCGTGGATCATGAGCGCGCGGCCCTTCACGTCGGCCAGCTTCAGATGCGGGGCGACCACGGCCTTCGTCGCGCTGCCGTCGGCGGCCACGGTGAGGAACGGCAAATCGCCCTGATGCCCGTCCGTGGCCATCGGTCCCTTGTGGGCCTTCGTGCCCTTGGGATCCAGGTGACCGCCCGCGCCGCCGCCCGGCGCCGTCTTGCCGCCCACCATGCCCGGCTCGCAAGACCCTTTCTCGTGGACGTGAAAGCCGCGCTCGCCGGGCGGCAGGCCTTTGAGATGCGGGGTCAGCTCCAGCCCCGCCTTGGTGTCTTTCAGGGTGATGGTGCCGGCGCTCTTGCCGACGCCTTCGGGCGTCAGGAACGACATCGAGACCTCCTCGGCCAGCGCCGCACCTGATGCGCCCGCCAATGCCAGAGCCGTCACAAGCATCGAGAATTTCTTCATGAATTGCCTCCTGGAAAGATGCCCGCGGGTTGCGGGCGGCCAACGGCGCAAGCCGCCTCGCACGTCGGGCGGCGCCAATCAAGATAGCACCCGCGCCGGGCGCTTCGCCAGCAAACTTCATTCCTGATACAAGGTTGCGACGCGGCGCGGGCCGGCCGCAATGCCGCGCCGCCTACCCGTTCACCAGCAGCACCATCGCGTGCAGCAGCACGCCGATCAGGCCGCCGACCAGGGTGCCGTTGAAGCGGATGTACTGGAGGTCGCGCCCCACGCTCAGTTCCAGCTCATCCACCAGATGGCGCTCGTCCCAGTTCTTGACCGTGCGCGAGATGTGCTCGGTGACGCCCACGCGCAGGCGCCCGGTCAGCCGGCGCGCCCCGCCCAGCACGTGGTTGTTGATGGCTTCGCGCAGCCCCGGGTCATCGCCCAGCTTGCGGGCCAGCGCGAGCAGCGCGCGTTCCAGGTGCGCGGCCAGGGCGGAGGAGTGTTCGTCCGACAGGTCGCGCCGCAGCGCGGCGTGGATGTCGTCCCACAGGCCCTGGACATATTCCTGGACCTTGGGATGGTCGATGGCGCGCTGCTTCAGGGCTTCGACCTGACCGGCCAAGGCCGGATCGATCTTCAGGCGTTCGATGTAGTTCATCACCCACGCCTCGTAGTCGCGGCGCACCGGATGATCGGGTTCGGACAGCACGTCGCGCAACTCTTCCACCAGCGCGCGCGCCAGCCGGTCGGCCAGGTTGTCGGCGATGTTGTCCACGGACTTGACCACGTCGACCGCCGCGATGATGCGCGGCCATTCCTTGCGGGCAAATTTCACCAGCAGGGTCGAGGCGCGTTCCTTGACGTCTTCTTGCGCCAGATAACCGCCCAGCCGCTCCATCGCGGCATCCAGCAATTCCTGGTGGCGCCCGTCGCGGGTCAGCAGGCCCAGCACGTCGCCGGCGGTGGCCGCTGCGTCCCAGCGCCGCAGGTTGCTCACGACGAACTCCTGGATCACGCCGCGCACCGCCCGGTCGTCCAGCAGGTCCAGCGTCTGCAGCGCCACCCTGCGCGCGCCATCGCTCAAGGCGCGCGCCTGCGCGGGCCGCGCCAGCCAGCGGCTGAGCCGCGCGGCCGGATCGAAGACGCGCAGTTTCTCGATGAGGGTGTCCGGGTCCAGGAAGTGGTCGCGCACGAACACCGCAAGGCTGTCGCCGATGCGATCCTTGTTGCTGGGGATGATGGCGGTATGCGGGATGGGCAGGCCCATCGGGCGGCGGAACAGCGCGACGACGGCGAACCAGTCCGCCAGCGCGCCCACGGTGGCCGCTTCGCAGAAGGCCCGCACCCAGGCCCACGCGCCCTGCCCGCCCATGACATGGCTGGTGATGAAACCGCTGACCATGGCCACCAGCAGCGCCAGCGCGCCGATCTTCATGCGGCGCAGTTGCGCGCGCCGGGCGTCGGAGGCCAGCGCGGAGCGGGTGGCGGAAAATCGGTCGGCGTGGTGGCTGTCGGTAGTCATGGGGAGTCCAACGTATCGAGCCTGCAGCATACCAATCCGAAACGGCGGGACCGTTGCATCATGGCGCGGCGTCGCCCCCTATTCGCTCAGGAACTCCGACAATGCCTCCAGCCCTTCGATATGATCGGCCACCACCTTCGCGATGAACGCGATGGGCACGGACAGCAGCGTCCCCCAGATCCCCCACAGCCACGTGAAAAGCAGCAGCAGGATGAATACCGCCACGGCGTTCATCCGCGCGATGCGGCCCGACATCCAGGTCGTGACCACCACGCCCATCAGCAGCGCGATGGCGACCGAACTCAGGGACACCGCCAGCGCGGGGCCGAGTTCGCCGAACTGCACCAGGCCCGCGATGCCCGTGCCCACCGCCGTCAGCAACGGGCCAAAATACGGAATGATGTGCAGCGCGCCCGCCACCACGGCCCAGGTCGCGGCGTTCTCCAGGCCCAGCAGCCGGAACGCCACCCATGACAGCAATGCAAGCGCCACGTTGGTCACCAGCATCATCGCCATGTACATGTGGATCGAGTTGTTGATCTGGTCCAGCATGTGCACGCTGATCTTCTTCTGCGACAGGGTGTTGCCGGCCATTTTCACGAACTTGCGCTTGAAGGCGTTGCCCGAGAGCAATAGGAAGAAGACCAGGAACACGCACATGGTGGCCTGCCCCACGAAGGTGGCCAGGCCCTTGGATCCCCACAGCAGGATGTCGCTCAATCCCCCATCGGACTTCGCCACGACCACCCGCCCGCCCGTCTGGGGGGTGCCGGACTCCTGCAGGATGCTGGCCGCGCGACGCAGCTTGTCCAGGAACGATCCGTCCCCGCTCAGCAGGCCGCCGAGCGTGCGCGACAGCTTGCTGGATATTTCGGGCAGCGCGTTGATGATGTCGCTGACCTGGTCCTGCGTGACGTAGAACATGCCGAAGATCAACACGGCAATGGCCGTCATCACGAGGATGGTGCCCGCCGCCCGCGGCACGCGGGCGCGCTCGAGCAGCGCCACGACGGGGTCCAGCGTGTAGGCCACCACGATCGCCATGACGACCGGGACGATGAACTCCTGGGCCGCCTTCAGGGCAAACAACACGGCCAGCACCGTAAGCGTCACCAGGCAAAAGCCGCTGACGCGCACGAGCGGCGTGGGCCCGGGCGGCTTGATGAGGCCGGCGTCCTGGGCGGTGACTTTCTCTTCGGCGGGCTCGTCCACGGCCGGTTCCGGACCGTCCCTCTGCGGCGAGGTGTCCACGGGTGTCGCGCTGTCCATCATTCCCCTCGCATCCAATTTAGCGAAGGCCATCAGCAAGTAGCGTGCCCGGGGTTCGGCCGGGGGTTCAACCAGAGGTTCAGCCAGGGCTGACGGCCAGCAGGCCGGGCTCGCCGTCGTGCCGTCGCTGCGCGCGTTCCAGGATGAATTCGATCATCATCGCCAGCGCCCGCGGATGATGGCGGTTGGGCATGTACAGCATATACATGCCGCGCCCGAAGATGCTGAGGCGCCAGTCCGTCAGCGCCGGCACCAGCTCGCCGCGCGCGATGTCCTCATGCACCACGTAGTCCGGCACCACGCCCACGCCCAGCCCCGCCCGGATCGCATCGCGCAGAAAGGCATAGTTGCGCGAAATGACGGTAGGCTCGAGCACGACGTGCTGACGGGGCTGGCCGCCGTAGTAGGCCGACAGGCGCAGCGGCCGGCCGATCACGGCGGCGCTGATGACGGGCATGCCCGCCAGGTCTTCCGGCCGCTGGGGCAGGCCCCGGCTTTCGGCAAAATCCCGCGAGGCGCATGCCACGTAGCGGACCTGACCCAGCTCGCGGGCGACCAGGTGCTGGGGCGGCTCGGACATGATGCGCACGGCAATGTCCACCTCGTCGCGCAGCAGGTCTTCGACACTGTTTTCAAACAGCACATCCAGCACGATATCGGGGTACGCTTTCTTGAACTCCAGCAGCCATGGCGTCATCACGAATCCCCCGTAGCCGCTGGGCACGCTCAACCGCACCTTGCCCTGCGGCGTCTTGCCCAGCGTCTCGACGGATTCGCGCGCGGCCGCCAGTTCGTCCTGGATGCTGCGCCCGTGCTTGTACAGCTTCAGGCCGATTTCGGTGGGTTCCACGCGCCGCGTCGTGCGGCGCACGAGCTGCATGCCGACGGAACGCTCTAGCTGGCTCAGGTGATAGCTGACGTTGGCGCGCGTCATCTTCAGGCGACGCGCCGCCTCGCTCAGATTGCCCGCGTCCAGGATTTCGACCAGCAGGGTCAGGGATTTGGTGTCCATATCGACGCTCCTTGCCGTGCATTGTCAAATTTTCTTGTCCGTAGTGTCAATTATCGATGTCATTGTCAAGACATCTTTACTAGGAAAGAATAAAGCCATAAGAGACGGGCCGCCCCTGGTCCGCCATGCTCCGCCCGCGCAGCCTGCGGCGCACCGGTACGCCGGCGCGGCGCGCGAGCAGGAAGCCACATCGGAGACACTGTCCATGACAGACAGCGCAAGCACCGGCGCCGCCCAGACGCGCCGCTACGAGGACATCCTGGTCGTCGTCATCGACCATCCCCCCGTGAACGCCCTGAGCGCCGCCGTGCGCCGCGACCTGTCGGACGCGATTGCGCAGGCGCAGGCGGACACGCGCGTGCGCGCCATCCTGCTCATGGGCGCAGGCAAGAACTTCATCGCCGGCGCCGATATCCGGGAATTCGGCAAGCCCCCGCAACCGCCGCTCCTGCCAGACCTGTGCAACCAGATCGAAGCCAGCGCCAAGCCCGTCGTGGCGGCCTTGCATGGCGCAACGCTGGGCGGCGGCCTGGAGATCGCCCTGGCGGCGCATTATCGCGTGGCGCTCGCCAGCGCCCGGCTGGGCCTGCCGGAAGTGAACCTGGGGCTCCTGCCGGGCGCCGGCGGCACCCAGCGCGCGCCCCGGCTGATGGGCGCACAGGCCGCGCTGGACCTCATGCTGACGGGCAAGCACCTGTCGGCCCAATCCGCGCTCGACGCCCGCCTCGTGGACGCGCTGTCCGCCGACGAGGATCCGCTGGACGCGGGCCTGACCTACACACGCCAGTTGCTGGCGCTGAAAGCGGGACCTCGCCGCACGCGCGACGCCACCGAGGCGCTGGCGGACACGCAGGCCCAGCTTGCCGCCGTGGACGAGGCCGCCAAGCGCGTGGCCGCTACCGCGCGCGGGCTGTATTCGCCGGCCAAGATCGTTCAGGCCGTGCGCGCCGCCATCGAACAGCCCTTCGATGAAGGCCTGCGCACCGAACGGTCGCTCTTCCTGCAGTGCCTGGACAGCCCGCAGCGGGCCGCGCTGGTGCACGCGTTTTTCGCCGAGCGCGAAACGGCCAAGATTCCCGAACTGAAAGAAGCCCGGTCCCGTCGCCTGGAGCGCGTGGGCATCGTGGGCGGCGGCACCATGGGCGCCGGCATTGCCGTGGCGGTGCTGGACGCGGGCCTGCCCGTGGTCATGGTCGAGCAGGACGACGCCGCCCTTGCCCGCGGCCGCACCCGCGTCGAACAGGTGTACGACCTGCTCGTCAAGAAAGGCCGGATCACCGCCGACGAGCGGGCGGCGCGCCTGGCGCGCTTTACCGGCGCCACGGACTACGACGCCCTGGGCGAGGCCGACCTCATCATCGAGGCCGTGTTCGAAGACATGGCCGTCAAGCAGGCGGTATTCGCGCAGCTTGACCGCGTGGCCAAGCCCGGCGCCGTGCTGGCCACCAATACCTCGTACCTGGACGTGGACCGCATCGCCGAAGCGACGCGCGGACCGGCCGACGTGCTGGGCCTGCACTTCTTCTCGCCCGCCAACATCATGAAGCTGCTGGAAATCGTGGTGGGCCGGCACACCGCCCCGGACACGGTGGCCACCGGCTTTGAACTGGCGCGCCGGTTGCGCAAGGTTCCGGTGCGCGCCGGCGTGTGCGACGGCTTTATCGGCAACCGCGTCCTGGCCGTGTACCGGCAGGCCGCCGACATGATGATGGAAGACGGCGCCTCGCCCTATGACATCGATGCCGCCGTGCGCGAATTCGGCTTCCCGATGGGTCCCTACCAGATGGCCGACCTGGCCGGCGGCGACATCGGCTGGGCCACGCGCAAGCGCCGCGCCGCCACCCGCGACCCCGCGCTGCGCTATGTGCAGATCCCCGACCGCCTCTGCGAGCGCGGCTGGTTCGGCCAGAAGACCGGCCGCGGTTTCTATCTGTACCCGGATGGCGCGCGGCAAGGCACGCCGGACCCCGAGGTCCTGGCGATCATCGACCAGGAACGCGCCCGCGCCGGCGTCACGGCCCGCACGTTCACGCACGAAGACATCCTGCGCCGCTACCTGGCCGCGATGGTCAATGAAGCGGCCAACGTGCTGCACCAGGGCATCGCGCTGCGCCCGTCCGACATCGACGTGGTGTTCCTGTCGGGCTATGGCTTTCCGCGCCACCACGGCGGGCCGATGCACTATGCCGACAGCGTGGGCCTGCCCCGCATCCTTGCCGATATCCGCAGCTATGCGGCAGAAGACCCGGCGTTCTGGAAGCCGTCGCCGCTGCTCGTGCAGCTGGCCGAGTCCGGCCGCTCCTTCGGCAGCCTGAACGCCGCCTGATCCGATCACTACACAGGAATCCCCATGCGCGAAGCCGTCATCGTCTCAACCGCCCGCACCCCCATCACCAAGGCGGGGCGCGGCGAATTCAACCTGATCGCGGGCCCCACGCTGGCCGCGCACGCCGTGCGCGCCGCGGTGGATCGGGCCGGCATCGACCCGGCGCTCATCGAAGACGCCTTCATCGGCTGCGGCTATCCGGAGGGCGCCACCGGCCGCAACGTCGGCCGCCAGGCCGTCATCCGCGCCGGCCTGCCCGTCAGCGTCGGCGGCGCCACGATCAACCGTTATTGCGCGTCAGGCCTGCAAGCCATCGCGTCGGCCGCGGGCCGCATCGTGATGGACGGCGCCCCCGCCGTGATCGCCGGCGGCGTGGAGCTGGTGTCCCAGATCCGCACGCGCGACGACGGCGTCAGCGGCATGGACCCGTGGATCCTCGCCAACAAGCCCCAGCTCTATCTACCCATGATCGAAACCGCCGACATCGTGGCCGCGCGCTACGGCATCAGCCGCGAGGCGCAGGACCGCTTTGCCGCGCAAAGCCAGGCGCGCACCGAGGCCGCGCAGGCGGCAGGCCGTTACCGCGAAGAAATCGTGCCGGTCACCACCACCATGTCCGTCACGGACCGCGCGACGGGCGCCGTCACCGAACGCGAGGTGACGGTGGACAAGGACACCTGCAACCGTCCCGGCACCACCTACGAGGCGCTGGCAAGCCTGGCGCCCGTGCGCGGCGAAGGCCAGTTCGTCACGGCGGGCAACGCCTCGCAATTGTCGGACGGCGCGGCCGCCTGCGTGCTGATGGAAGCGGCCGAGGCCCAGCGCGCCGGCATCCGCCCGCTGGGCGCGTTCCGCGGCCTTGCCATCGCCGGCTGCGAGCCGGACGAAATGGGCATCGGCCCGGTCTACGCCGTGCCCAAGCTGCTGGCGCGCCACGGCCTGAAGGTGCAGGACATCGACCTGTGGGAACTGAACGAGGCGTTTGCGTCCCAGGCGCTGTACTGCCAGGAAAAGCTGGGCATCCCCATGGACCGCCTGAACGTGGACGGCGGCTCGATCGCGCTGGGCCATCCGTTCGGCGTCACCGGCGCGCGGCTGGCCGGCCACGTGCTGATCGAAGGCCGCCGCCGCGGCGCCCGCTATGCCGTCGTCACGATGTGCATCGGCGGCGGCATGGGCGCGGCCGGCCTGTTTGAAATCTACTGAGAGACCCCGCATGGATCTGGAATTCACCCCTGAAGAACTAGCCTTTCGCGACGAGGTGCGCGCCTTCCTGGACGCAAAGCTGCCCCGGCGCCTCGCCGACAAGGTCGCCGACGGCAAGCTGCTGACGCGCGACGACATGACCGAGTGGCACGCCATCCTGAACGCCCAAAGCTGGCTGGCCACGCACTGGCCCGTGGAATACGGCGGCACCGGCTGGAGCGCCACGCAGAAATACATCTTCGACAACGAATGCGCGCTCGCCAGCGCGCCGCGCATCGTGCCCTTCGGCCTGAGCATGCTCGGACCCGTGCTGATCAAGTACGGGTCCGAGGCGCAGCGCCGCCACTGGCTGCCGCGCATCCTGGACGGGTCGGACTGGTGGTGCCAGGGCTACTCGGAACCGGGCGCGGGATCGGACCTGGCGTCCGTCAAGACCACCGCCGTGCGCGACGGCGACAGCTACATCGTCAACGGCCAGAAGACCTGGACCACGCTGGGCCAGTACGCCAACATGATCTTCTGCCTGGTGCGCACGTCGCAGGAAGGCCGGCGCCAGGAAGGCATCAGCTTTCTGCTGATCGACATGAACAGCCCCGGCGTCGAAGTGCGCCCCATCATCACCCTGGATGGCGAGCACGAAGTCAACGAAGTCTTCTTCTCCGACGTGCGCGTGCCCGCGGAGAACCTGGTGGGCGAGGAAAATCGCGGCTGGACCTGCGCCAAGTACCTGCTGACCTACGAACGCACCAACATCGCGGGCGTGGGCCAGTCCACGGCCGCGCTGGAACGCCTGAAGGCCGTGGCCGCCCGCCAGAAAAAGCATGGCCGCCCGCTGGCCGAAGACCCCGACTTCGCCGCGCGCCTGGCGCGCGTGGAGATCGAACTGGCCAACATGCGCACCACCAATCTGCGCGTGGTGGCGGCAGTGGCGGGCGGCGGCGCGCCGGGCGCGGAAAGCTCGATGCTCAAGATACGCGGCACCCAGATCCGCCAGGAAATCACCGCGCTGAACCGCCGCGCCATGGGGCCCTATGCCCGCCCCTTCATCCCCGAGGCCCTCCACGATGGCTACGACGCCCCGACCGTCGGCCCCGAGGGCGCCGCCAGCGCCGCCGCGCAGTACTTCAACAACCGCAAGCTGTCGATCTTCGGCGGCTCCAATGAAATCCAGAAGAACATCATCTCCAAGATGATCCTCGGACTGTAAGGGCAGGCCATGAATTTCGAACACACCGAAGACCGCCGCATGCTTTCCGACATGCTGCGCCGCTTTGTCGCCGAGCAATACGGCTTCACCACCCGCATGCGCAACGTGGAATCGCCCCAGGGCTACAGCCCGGATTTCTGGCGGCGCTATGCCGAGCTGGGCGCGATCGGGGCGCTGTTCGCCGAGGACGACGGCGGGCTGGGCGGCGCGGGCTTTGACATTTCCGTCGTCTTTGAAGCGCTGGGGCGCGGCCTGGTCGTCGAACCCTTCCTGGACGCCCTGATGGTGGGCAGCGCGATCGCCGCGGCCGGCACGCCCGCGCAGCGCGAGGCCCTGGAAGGCCTGATCTCGGGCAGCCTTACCGCGGCGCTGGCGCAGGCCGAACCGGAATCCGGCTACGACCTGAACCGCGTGGCCACGCGCGCCCAGCGCATCGCGGACGGCTGGGTGCTCGACGGCGCCAAGGCGGTGGTCTACGCGGGCGAACATGCCGACCTCTTCCTGGTGTCCGCGCGCACGTCCGGCGACCAGGACGACGAAGCAGGCATCAGCCTGTTCCTGGTCGGCCGGGGCACGCCCGGCCTGGCGCTGCGCGGATACGGACTGATCGACGGCGGACGCGCCGCCGAACTGGTTCTGGACAAGGTGCAGCTCGCCCCCGGCGCCCTCCTCGGACAGGAAGGCGCCGGCCATGCATTGCTAGAGCGCGCCGTCGGCCGCGGCATCCTGGCGCTGTGCGCCGAGGCCGTGGGCGCCATGGACTGCGCCCGCGACGCGACACTGGAATACCTGCGCACTCGGCGCCAGTTCGGCACGCCCATCGGCAGCTTCCAGGCCCTGCAGCACCGCATGGCCGACGTGCTGTTGGAGATCGAACAGGCGCGCTCGGCGGTCATCAACGCGGCCGCGGCCGTCGACCATCCCGACCGGGCCACGCGCGAACGCGCGCTATCCGCCGCCAAAACCACCATCGGCCGCATCGGCACGCTGGTGGCCGAGGAATGCATCCAGCTCCATGGCGGCATCGGCATGACCTGGGAGCTGCCGCTGGCGCACTATGCCAAGCGCCTGGTCATGATCGACCACCAGCTGGGCGACGAAGACCACCACCTGCGCCGCTACATTGCGCTGGGCCAGGCATGAGCGCGGAAGCACGGCCATGATCGACTCCCCTACCGCGACGCTCTCGCGCCCCTTAGCCGCCCCCTTCGCCGCCCCCTTCGCGGTGCGCACCGCGCAGGACGTCCAGCGGCTGCAGGCCCGGCCGCTGGCGGAAACACTGACGGTGCAGAGCACCTACGAGATCTTCTGCAATTCCGCGGCCGCCTTCGGCGACCGGCGCGCCCTGACCTTCCTGCGCAGCGCGGACCCCGCCGACGACGCCATCAGCTGGACCTATCGCGAACTGCTGGCCGGCATCCACCAGACGGCCAACCTGCTGCACAGCCTGGGCCTCCGCGAAGGCGACGCCGTCGGCGTGCTGCTGCCCGGCTGCCTGGAGTACCACCTGGCCCTGTGGGGCGGCGAAGCGGCGGGCATCGTCCAGCCGCTCAACCCGCTCCTGACCGACGACAAGCTCGCGTCGCTGATGACGACGGCGCGCGCCAAGGTGCTGATCGCCTACGGCTCGGACGTCGAATGCGGCTCCTGGTCCAAGGCCTTGCGGCTGATGGATCGGGTGCCGACGCTGCAAACGCTGCTGCGCGTGGCGCCGTGGCACGAGACGGCCGCCGACCGCCCCGCGCTGCCCGACGGCGCCCTCGACTTCGACGCCAGCCGCGCCGCGCAGCCGTCCGACCGGCTGGTGAGCGGGCGCGTCATCCGCGCGAGCGACGTGGCCGCGTACTTCCACACCGGCGGCACCACCGGCGCGCCCAAACTGGCCATCCATACGCACGCCAACCAGGTGTTCTCGGCCTGGGCGGCCGTGCAATTGCAGAATGCCGGCCCGGGCGACGTGGTCATCAACGGCTACCCGCTTTTTCACGTGGCGGGCGTGCTGCCCGCGTCGCTGGCGGCCCTGTCGTCGGGCGTTGAAACCGTCATCCCGACCACGCTGCTGCTGCGCAACCGCGACGTGTTGCGCAACTATTGGCGCCTGGTGGAAAAGCACCGCGCGACCTCGCTGCAGGGCGTGCCGACCATCCTGGCCGCGCTGGCCGAGGTGCCGCTGGACGGCGCGGACATCTCCTCGCTGCGCTACTGCCGCACCGGCGCGGCGCCCCTGCCAGCGGAACTGGCGGCGCGGTTCAAGCGCCTGTTCGGCCTGCACGTCAGCGAGAGCCTGGGCATGACCGAGATGGCCGGCATCACCTCGATTTCCCCGCCCGGCTGCGAATTCCCGGTCAATTGCGTCGGCTTTCCGCTGCCCTACGTGCAGGTGCGCATCGTCGGCCTGGACCTGCCCGCAGGCCAGCCCGCGCGCGACCTGCCCCCCGGCACGCCGGGCATGGTGCTGATCAAGGCGCCCAACGTCATCCCCGGCTTCCTGGACCCCGAAGACACCGCCCGCGCCTTCACCGAAGACGGCTGGCTCATCAGCGGCGACGTCGGATACATGGATGCCGAAGGCCGCCTGCACCTGCAAGGGCGCGCCAAGGACCTGATCATCCGCGGCGGCCACAACATCGATCCCAAGACCATCGAGGACGCGCTCGCCACGCACCCCGCGGTGCAGTTGTGCGCCGCGGTCGGCGCCCCGGACGCCTACGCCGGCGAGCTGCCGATCGCCTTCGTCACGCTGGCCGAAGGCAGCGCCGCGACCGAAGCCGAACTTGTCGCCCACGCCGCCGCCCGTGTGGACGAAGGCCCGGCGCGGCCCAAGCGTGTCATCGTGCTGGACAGCATGCCGATGACCAACGTGGGCAAGATCTACAAACCCGATTTGCGCCGCCTGGCGACCGCCGTGTCGGTCCAGGCCGTGGTGGCGCGCACCCTGCAAGAAGCCGGCCTCGCGCAAGACGACCCCGTCTTTCGCGTGCTGGCCGATGCGCAACCGGATGTCGCCGTAGAAGCCGGCGCCGGTGCGCCCGCGCCGCTGAAGGAACGGCTGCGCGAGGCGCTGTCCCGGCTGCCCGTCAAAGTCGACGTGCGCGACTGACTGGCATCCCATAACAACACACCAGGAGACAACCCACATGCCCCAACTGCCCCTGCGACGCGCCTGCCTCGCCGCCCTGACGCTCACTCTGGCAAGCGCCGCCTTGCCTTTTTCAGCCAGTGCCCAGACCGACTTTCCCACCAAGCCCATCACCCTGATCGTGCCTTTCCCGGCCGGCGGCTCCACCGACCGCCACCTGCGGATCGTCGCGCAGGACGCCTCCAAGTACCTGGGCCAGCCCGTCATCGTGGAGAACCGCCCGGGCGCCGGCGGCACGCTGGGCACGGCCACCATGGCCAAGACGGCCAAGCCGGACGGCTACACGATCGCCCTGTACACGCTGGCGATGCTGCGCATGCCCTACATGCAGAAAAGCAGCTGGGATCCCATCAACGACTTCACCTTCATCGTGGGCCTGTCCGGCTACACCTTCGGCTTTACCGTGCGCTCGGACTCGCCGTTCAAGACCTTCAACGAATACATCGAGGCGGCGCGCAAATCGCCCGGCCGGATCGACTACGGCTCCACCGGCATCGGCTCGTCGCCGCACCTGATCATCGAAGAAATCGCCATCAACGCGAACGTCAAGCTCAACCACGTGCCGTTCAAGGGCAACGCCGACATGCAGCAGGCCCTGCTGGGCGGCCACGTCATGGCGCAGAGCGACGCCACCGGCTGGGATCAGTTCGTGGATTCGGGCAAGATGCGCCTGCTGGTCACCTTCGGCGACAAGCGCACCACCCGCTGGCCTGACGTGCCCACCGCGCAGGAGCTGGGCTACAAGGTCGTGTCCACCTCGCCCTACGGCCTGGCCGGTCCGAAGGGCATGGACCCGGCGGTGGTGAAAATCCTGCACGACGCCTTCAAGAAGGCGCTGTTCGACCAGGCCAGCATGGATGTCATGAAGCAGCTCAACCAGTCGCCCGCCTATCGCAGCAGCGAAGAGTACAAGGCGTGGGCACAGGCCACCTTCGTCAAGGAAAAGGACCTGATCGAACACCTGGGCCTGATGGCGAAGTAGTCCGCCGCGGGCACCCGGGCGCGGGCCCGGCACGGGCGGGGCGCGGACAGATTTTGTATGCAAAAAATGTCTGCCGCCCCGCCCGGCTTTTGTTAGACTGGCTGCCCGATGGTTTCTCCCACCCGGCAGCCCCTGCCGCGCCCCATGATCCAGGAAGTCCAGCCCGACCCCAGCGCCGACGACATCGCCAAGGAAGTGGCCGCCGCCATCGTCGCGCACAAGCTCCCGCCCGGCACCCGGCTGCGCGAAGAGGCCCTGGCCCGGGTCTACAAGGTCAGCCGCACCAAGATCCGCGCGGCGCTCCTGATGCTGTCCAAGGACAAGCTGATCAACATCATTCCGGACAAAGGCGCGTTCGTCAGCAAACCCGATGCCAACGAGGCCCGCGAGGTCTACGCCGTGCGCCGCATCCTGGAGGCCGCGCTGGCCCGGGAATTCGTCGCGTGCGCCCAGGACGCCGACTACCGCCGCATCGACGCCCACTTGGCCGAGGAACGCCGCGCCGTCGAAAGCGGCGACGTACAGGCGCGCAACCACCTGCTCAGCCATTTCCACATCCTGCTGGCCGAAGCCGTCGGCAATTCAGTGCTGACGGGCATGCTGCGCGAGCTGTCCGCGCGCAGCGCCGTCATCACCGTGCTGTTCCAGAGCTCGCACGACGCCAGTTGCTCCTCGCGCGAGCACCACGCCTTCATCGAAGCGGCCCGCGCGGGCGACGTCGAACGCGCCTGCGCCCTGATGGACGAACACCTGGAACACGTGCTGGCCGCGCTGGACTTTGCCGGCGACCGGCAGCCGGGCAGCGACCTGGTGGCTGCGCTGCTGAGCTGATTAGCCGCCCCTCCACGCGCGCCGGCCTGACTGCATAGACGTCTTAAGTCTAGGTAAACGGCGGCCGCCGCAATCTCCAGCTCCAAGTCTGCAAACATCCGTTTGAGGTTTGCCGCATGCTCATACGGGCACGCCGGCTTCCATTTCCTTCGGCGCCACCACGGTCTGGCGCTCTGTATACCCATGCGTCAATAACGCCTTCCGCTCAGGGAGGCGCCAGAATCCTGCCCATCGCACTTTCGAATAATTCCTAAATCTGGTGGATCGATTGAAGCAGATAATCACGGCCGATCAATCGCCAGCCCCGGCCGCTTTGAGATTCCCAGGCAGCCGCAGCGCTTGCCACACGCCCCAGCCACTCAGAATCTCGACATGCCCCGCCTATCCGATGTGCGTTTTACGTTTACCGCGGCCGTTGCCGGTCTGGATTTCGAGGTAGTCGAGTTCACGCTCGACGAAGCGCTGTCCGAGACTTTCCAACTGCGTCTCGAATTGTCGAGCTTTGACGACGCAATCGATTTTGGCGCGGTGCTGGATCAACCTGCATTATTTACGATCTGGCGCGCCGAAACTCCCATGCGACATGTCCACGGGATTATCACGAGCTTCGAGCAGGGAGATACGGGCTTCAGACGGACGCGCTATCGGGCAGTGGTGGAACCGGCCCTTGCGCGTACGGGCCTGTGTTCGGACTGGCGCATCTTCCAGCAGCAGTCAGTGCCAGAGATCCTTGCACAAATCATCACGTCGCACGGCATCACCGATTACGAGCAAGTCACGACCAAGCAACACCTGCCGCGCGAATACTGCGTCCAGGCCGGCGACACGGATCTTCAGTTCCTCGCTCGCCTGGCCGCCGAAGAGGGTTTCTTCTATCGCTTCGCGCATACCGAACGGGGTCATCGCCTTATCCACGGCGACAGGATCTACGTGCATGGCGAAATCGAGGGCGGACCCGTCATCTACAACCCCTTGCCTGGCGGCGACCAGCCCGAACCGGCTTTGCGCAGATTCTCCTACGCCGAACAGGTGCGGACTGCCCGGGTCACCCAGAGGGAATATACCTACTCTAATCCGCAATATGACCAGCAGCAGTCGGCGCTCGGCGCGGACCTGGATCATCAGGACGACCGCTACGAGCGTTATGGCTATCCCGGACGCTACAAGGTTGATGAAGCGGGAAAGCCGTTCACGCAAAGCCGCCTTCTGGGCTTACGCCGCGATGCCCGCATGGCGCGTGTTGAAGGCGATGACGCGCGCCTCGTGCCAGGCGTGGCTTTCGATCTGATCGGGCACCCCCGGCAAGACAGGAACCACGGCTGGCGTCCGGTCCGCATGCAGCATCACGGCGTGCAGCACGTAAGCCAGCAAGAGGAAAACGCCGACGCATCGCAAGGCACCCAGTACCGCTATACCGCCGACATCGTGCCTGACCGGGTGGACTGGAAACCCGAACCGGCCGCCAAACCACGCATCGATGGCCCGCAGATCGCGACAGTGGTGGGCCCCGCCAACGAAGAAATCTATTGCGACGCATTCGGCCGCGTCAAGGTGCAGTTCCCCTGGGATCGACTGGGCAGGAATGACGAGCACAGTTCCTGCTGGATACGCGTGTCGCAGAACTGGGCGGGCGAGGCATGGGGCCATATGGCCATTCCGCGCATCGGGCAGGAAGTGATCGTGCACTATCTGGACGGCGATTGTGACCAGCCGGTGATCATCGGCCGCACGTACCGGGCGACCAATCTGCCGCCCTATCCCCTGCCGCAGCACAAGACGCGGATGACGATCAAGAGCAAATCGCATAAGGGCGATGGATTCAACGAGCTGCGTTTCGAGGACGAGCTCGATCAGGAAGAGATCTACGTCCACGCCCAAAAAGACCAGAACATTCACGTCAACCACGACGAAACCACGTTCGTCGGCCGTGACCGCAAGGAAAACGTCGAACGCGACGAGGCGCTGAGCGTTGGCCGTGATCGGCACGACACCATCGGCAACGACGACCTTCAGGATATCGGCCATGACCAGGCCCTGACCATCGGACGCGATCAGGTGATCGCCGTTGAGCGTACGCAACAGGTCAGTATCGGCAAGGATCGCCTGGAAACCGTCGGCAACCACCGCCGCGACAAGACCGCCGCCAACCACATGGTGGAGATCGGTGGCAATGCCGAACATACCGTGCAGGGCCATCATCGCCTTGAAGCAGGCGAGGCGATCCTGCACAAGACGAGGCGGCATCAGGTCGATGCGGAATCCATCACTTTCACTACACCTGGCGGCGTTCTCACGCTGGACGCCAGGGGGCTGACATTCCGCGGTGCGGCTGTGCAACTTCGGGCCGGCAGCATCGATTTTGCGGGCGGCAACGCTGGCAGGACGGTCAGCCTGCCCAGCCTTATCAATCCCGGAGAACAGGCCGATTGCGTGGAGCGCGCCAAATGAGCGCGCAGCGCCTGCATCGGTACATTGAAGAGGCACGCCGCCCCGCCGACTACCTGCACCTGCTCATCGATCCGTTGGCCGGATGTTTTGACGACCATCCGCTCAGTGCGCTTCGACTTCAGGAGGCCCTGGGCGAAGAAGCCCTCTCCATCGTGCCGCGTGCCGATCTTGTCCATGCGCCGCACGAATGCCCGCTGGTCGTGACCTTGGCCCGACCGGATCACCCCTTCAACGCAGACCTCTTCGCGGCGTCCCACGCCTATGCCGCCGAAGCAGCACCAGGGGGCAAGCGCTATGTCTGCGGCTGGATTGTCACCGCGGAGGATGCCACTTCGGTTGCCGAACACCTGGCGAATCGCTGTCTGGTGAACCACGCAGGGCAAGCCCGGACCTGGCCCATGTTTGAGCCGCTGCGGATGGAACTGCTGGCCGTGTCCCTGAAGCAGGACACAGGCCGCTGGCTCTGGCCCATCAAGGAATGGGTCCTTCCCTCCAGCAGTGGCGGGGTCTTTCGCTTGCGCGGCGCGCATGGCGACGGCCCGCCCGGCTTGAACACGGAAGCCCTGGGCGCGCAGCACGACGTCTCCGCAGTAGCCGCGGTACTCGCGGCCTGGCAGCGGCTATCCAGCCAAACCATGAGCCCTGGACTGTTGCAGCAGGCGCCGAGGCATTGGGCCGGCCCCGGCTTACCCGAAGGCGCGGCCGCCAAGGCCCTGCATCATCTGCGGGAAGCCCGCCGGCTCTGCCTGCCTCCCGGTGAAGATCGCATCGTTTTCGCCTTGCACAGCCTCACGGTCCATCCCCATTGGGACACTCACCCGCAACTGCACCCACACATCGTCCAGGCCCTCGCGAGCAAAACACCGCTGGCCGACGCGTTGGCGCGGATCGAAGACTGGATATGGCAACGCGCGATACACGAACTGACTGCGGAACCCAGAGGCTGATTCAATGGTTGCCTATTCAAAAAAAGTGGCGCAAGTCGTGCGCGAAACCTCGCCCGTGCCTTATGGCGCCTGCAAGACCTGCGAACGCGTGGGGATGCCCATTCTGCCGTTGCGCTGGGCGGTGGTGCCCAAAAACAATGCCGTGCGCGCGCTGGGCAAGCTCAGCAACGCTGATACCCAGTTGTCCCTGCGCACACTGCGGGCCGGCTACCTGTACGTCCTGCTCGACCGCAGCGTGTGGCAGGCCTATCAGGTCAGCCCGGAGGGCTGCCTTCGCCAGTTCAATCCGTACCAGGCGCCGCACGGAACGCCCACGCCCCTGGCGAAACAATGTGTGACCCAGGGGCACGATATCCGTTCCTCGTTCATCCACGTCGACTCCAGCGCCTATAAACAAGCGCAGATTGCGTTCGCCAATGACCCCTGGCCTGTCAGCGTGCTGGACGCCTACAAGACCGGAAACGATGCGGATGGCAAGAAGCTCGACCCCAGCCATCTCCAGCGGTTCACGACCTATACGCTCGCCAAGCTAAAGTCCGAGCCGCTGCCGGCCGAACACGCGCTGGCGCTGGAACACGGCCATGCGTTGGAAGACATGGTCGCCGAATACGCACACGGCTACCAGGATTTCGGTAGCGTGCATGAGTTCCATTCCCGCGCAGGCCGTCTCGAGGCCATGCGCATGTACCTGCGCCAGGCGGAAAAGCTCAACGGTCTGACCAACGGCGTCGCGGGGCTTATGCTGCCCGATCCCATCGGCCTTGCCCAGGAGCTCAATGGACTGGTGCGCGCAGTGCAGACCCAACGCCAGCTATGGGCACAGGACGAAGCCGGCACCATCGTCGGCGCCGGCTTGAACCGCCAGCCTGTCAAGCATCTGCGGCCCTACCAATACCTGACCTCGCAATGCCTGCTCGGCATCAAGGCGCTCTATGCCAGGCAGGCCGATGCGCAGACTCCCGACAGTTCCACGCCCGTGCTCGACTACATGCCTAGCGAGTCCGGCTCGCCGCCGGTGTTTGGCGACCCCGCCAAGGAACGCGCCGATGTCGTCAAGCACAGGACCGACCAGCAGGTCGATCGCCTGCAAAAACGGTACAACGAACCCGCACGCAAGGCGTTCCAGGATGCCTACGACAAACAGATGCAGGAATTCCAGCGCGCCATCGACGCGCATGGCAAGGACTGGGCCGCCCAGATCACGGGCGTGGCGTGGAAATGCGCCGTGCGGTACGACTATGCAGGCACCGACAAGTACTCCGCCGTCGCCTGCCTCAAGGCCGTTGCGGCGTCCCTGGCGGGCGGCCCCTGCGAAGCGCTTCCACCGCCCCCAGCGCCAGGATCGCCCCCCCGGCCGCAAGTGCTTAGCCCCACCAGCGCGGCATGGAAATCCCTGCTCGAGGATGGCGCAAGCCCGCTCTATGCAGCGCTGCTCGCGCGCAACGCCGCATTGCGCAATGCATTCACACCCATCCTGAGCGCGGGCGCCATGCCCAATGACGCGGGCAAGAAATACTACGACACCATCAAAGCCATCATGGGCTCCAGCGAAATCAAGTCCTTTCGCGAGCACCATGTGCACGAAGCCGTGGATGCGCTGCTCGGTGCGATGCAGAACGCAGCCTCTCGCCTGGACAAGCAGCTCAGTGAGGGCGCCAAGGCCGCGGTAAGCCATATCCATAGCGGATCCGCACTGCTTTATGCGAACCTGCAGCTCACCCAGGTGAAAGTGCAGTTGACCGTGGGTGAGTATTACAACCTGCTTTCCGAGCAACTACACGGCAGCGCCAACCGCGCCGCCCACGCGCTGGGCAAGCAAGCGCGCGCCATGCTGTTTGCCGGACTGATCAGCATCCCCAGCCCTGCCGTGCGCAACACGCTGATCGACGTGACCCTTTGGGTCAGAGGAACCGCCGATCAGGTCAAGGCCGAAATGACCAACCTGCGCGCCGCCGCCCACACGGGCGCCGATAACACCTGGCGCAAGCTCGTTGCCGGTGTCAAGAACCTGGAACCCCTGGCGGCACAGGCGTTGCAAGACATACAGATCTCGGCCGCGAGCGCGCGGCTGTTCGCAGGCAGGAGCTTTGCCGGCCTGCGCAGCCTGGCGGGGGGCAGCACGGACGGCGGGCTGGCGATACTTTCGCTGTACTTCCAGGCGGATACGCTAAAGAAGAATCTGGCGGCGATCGATAAGGCCGTGGGCGCCACCCACCCTGAAGCCGTGACGGCGATGTATGGAGCGTCGGTCGGCGTGATGGGTGCGGGATTGGAGGTGGCCGCTTTGGGATTGAAGGTGCCGGCTGAGGCGGCCAGGGCGTTTTTGCAGCGTGGGGGGATGGCTGAACCGCTTGTGCTGGGGAGGGTTATTGGCGTTGGGCGAGAGCTGGTTAAGACTGCCGGTGTAATTGGGGCGCTGGTGGGGATTGCGGATGGGGTCGGGAGCGCATTATCTTCGGCGCGAGCAACCGCTGCAGGTGACAAAAGTTCCATGATTGCATATCGAGGAGCCAGCGCCTTTTCCTTCTTGGGAGCTGGGTTTGGCGTTGCTGGTGCAGTTGGGTCTGGTCAGATATTGGGCGGCCTGCTTGGTTTGGGCTCTCTGGGCTGGGCGCTCATCCTGGGCTTGGCTGCATATGGCCTCGCGCAATACGCCAAGAGTCTGGAATCCACCCCTCTGGAACGCTGGGCACGTCGCTGCTATTTCGGCGATCACGCGGAAACACCGCCAGTGGCGTGGCTTTTGCCAACCGATATGGATACCGCCATCGCCGAACTCAACGCCGCCGTATTGGGCATGGATATAGCGCTGGGCTTCGACAGCGAACTGCGGGCCAAAGACGATGCGGCTCTGGCGCAGACGCCGGTCGAAGACCTGAAAAACGGTGGGGCCCTTGAATCAGGCACCGTCCTGAAATATCGCATCGTGTTGCCTGCCTACGATCCAGCCGTCTCGCGTTACCGCTTTGAACTGGTCGTCCAACGCTTCGGCCTACGCAGCGGCAGCAACATGCTGCGCGATAAAAGCACCGAGGTCGCGCCGCAAACCTTGGCGTCCGGAGAGCACAACTCCGGCAACAGTGCATCTCCGATTTCACCATCACCGCACCGCATCCCCGATTACGTTGCGCTGACTTCAAATACTCCCACCAAGAAGCAGCCGGTCATCAGCGGCGGCTTTTCCTTGGATGCATTCCACAGCATCAAGTCGGCCACCCTGGTGATCAGTTACTGGCCCGACAAGAACGATATCGAGGGATTCGCCCGAGTTGAATTAAAGGAGATGGCGCCGTGACGAAGCCATTGCTCGATCCGCCCTGTCAAGGCTGGCAACGCGATTTGCCCGGTCCGAATGATTCGCCAACTGACGTTCCCGACATCGTGTCCGGGGCGCCCAATCACCTGGACGGGACCTATCTGGAATTGTCCCGGCGGTCGTTTAGCATAAGAGGGCTCTTTATTGGATTCGGGCTAATTTCTACTGTCTGGTGCCTAGTCTCGATGTTCGGATCAATACCTTTCCTCCTGGAGGATTTGTCACGAAAAGGACGACTTGACGAAGAGCTAGTGATCAGCATTTTGCTGGTTTTCAGCACGACCATTATTACCTTCTTGTCGGCATGTATTTTCTTCCGACTTGACATTTCTCCTCCCCGGAGCGAACCGGTTCGCTTCAATCGCCTTCGCCGGAAAGCCTACGTCTACGGATACCAGTTCGTATGGTGGAACCCCTTTACACGCTGGACCGTCACTACCACATCCTACGATTGGGACGACCTTCGTGCCGAAGCCTGGAAGCAACGCGGCGCGACAGCCAATGGCGGTTTGGTGATCAATGAAGGCGTATCACTGGCTGTCGTCAAACCAGGCACCAACCAGGTAATCGACCGGTTCCATCTATCCGGCTCGGTGCAAACCGCACTGTGGGCCTACATCTGCACCTACATGCAAAAGGGCCCAGAAGCGCTCAAGCCCTGCGACGCTCCCATGCGCGACGCCAACGACACCTACAACCCGATCACCCGACTGGCCCCGAAGGTGCAATGGCCCGAGGCGATGGATATCGAATCGCGGACGGCGCCATGAACTTTGCGCTAACTCCGCTGCGGATGCGCTGCATCCCCAACAAAATGACGCGGCGCTTGGCCGTACCCACCGGCAACCTGCGGCTCATCGGCAGCGGCTCTTCCTTGGATGCATTCCCTAGCATCAAGTCGGCTGCCCTGGTTCTCAGTTACTGGCCCGACAAAAACGATATCGAGGGATTCGCCCGAGTTGAGTTAAAGGAGATGGCGCCGTGACGAAGCCATTGCTCGAGCCACCCTGCAAGGGCTGGCAGCGCGATCTGCCAGGTCCGAATGATCCTCCTGCCGAGGAGCCTTGTATCGTGTTCGGCGCACCCAATCATCTCAATGACGTGTACTTAGAGATATCCCGCCGCACAATTGCCATTCGCGGGTTTCTACTGTTGATGGCGATACCCTGCTGGAGTCTAGTTCTTTGGACTCTTGTTGCCAGTGGCTTTGTTAGTGATCTGGCAAACTTCGAGTCAACGCAACTCATTGTGTTTTTTGCATTCGCTGTTTTCCTGTTGATATCGCTATCAATGGTGCGCATTGATCTTTCAGTTCCTCGCAGTGAGCCTGTCCGCTTTAACCGCATTCGTCGCAAAGTCTACGTTTATGGATTTCAGCTCGTATGGTGGAACCCCTTTGCTCACTGGTACGTCACCACCAAATCCTACGACTGGGACGACCTGCGCGCCGAAGCCTGGAAGCAACGCGGCGCGACGGCCAACGGCGGTTTGGTGATCAACGAAGGCGTATCCCTGGCTGTCGTCAAACCAGGCACCAACCAAGTCATCGACCGCTTCCATCTATCCGGCTCGGTGCAGACCGCACTGTGGGCCTACATCTGCACCTACATGCAAAAAGGCCCGCAAGCGCTCGAACCCTGCGACGCCCCGATGCGCGACGCCAACGACACCTACAACCCCATCACCCGACTGGCCCCTAAGGTGCAGTGGCCAGAGGCGATGGATATCGAATCGCGCACTGCCCCATCCTCGTATTCCGGTGCGCCTGCCGCCGGCGTTTTTCTCTGTGGGCAATCGCCGGAACCGCGATGAACCAACCACGTGTCGTCCTGAACGATACGACGACTTACGGCGCCACGCTCGTCGCCTCCCAGCGTGGCGTCAGCGTGCGGGCGTGATTCCGCTCAAAGATGAATGCCCCCAGCAAGAATAATCAAGCCGGCAGGGCATCCGGAGCACGTTGCCTCCGGTCCCATCCCCAATAAACTCGCCTGAACCTGCCGCAGGACTAGCTGACCCGCACCCCAGACCCATCGGCCCGCAGCAACTGCTCCATGCGCTGCTGCAACCACAACTCCGTTTCACCCGGCGCCGCGCCCTGCAGCCACAGCGTGCGCACGGACAACATCGGCAACGCCAGTTCCGCGCAGGGCACCGGGGTCAGCGTGGTGCGAAAGCTTTCGTATTCCGCGATGTTCAGGGGCAGGATCGCAAAGCCCAGGCCGTCGGCCACCATCCCCGCGATGCTGTAGAAGCTGTCGGTGCGCCACAACGTCGGGCTCAGCACCATGTCCTCGACGCCTTCCATCTGCATCACAAGCTGGCGGTGCCGCGCCAGATCCTTGCGCGACACGCTCGGCAAGGCCGCCAGCGGGTGGCCCGACGCCACGAAAATGCCCTGCGCCACGGTGCCCAGGTACCGGTGCGCGAAGTCGCTGCCCGGATCGCCCCGGTCGAAATGGAACGCGATGCTCGCCCGGCCCTGCCGAACGAAATCGGCCACTTCGGTCGCGGTGCCGTTCAACTGGGTCAGCTCCAGCGCCGGAAACCGCTCGGCCAATTCCACCACCAGCGCGCCCAGCACGAGATACGGCAGGGCCTCATCCAGCGCAATGGACAGCCGCGCCTCTTGCCCGCCGGCGAACGACAGCGCGCGTTGGGCAAGACCGCCGGCCTGCCGCAGCAGCTCCCTCGCTTCCAGCAGCATCACTTCGCCGGCCGGGGTCAGCACCGCATTGCGCCGGGACCGGTCGAACAGCGCCACGCCCAGATCCGCCTCCAGCAATCCCACCGAGGTGCTGACCGCCGACTGCGCGCGGCCGATGCGCCGGCCCGCCGCCGAAAACGAGCCCGCCTCTGCCGCCGCCACGAATTGCCGTAATTGATCCAGGGTCCATTGCATGGTCCGCTCCGGTTGATTCCGTTTTACCCATCGATTTTATAGATGGAATCCAACTTCTAATTGAAATTATCCAGATGGATAATGCGCGCCCAGGGACCGGTGCGCGCCAGGCGCGCGCGCAAATCCCTGCTTTATGAAGGAGTAGAACCATGCAGCGCACTTCCCACGCTGTCGCCGCGTCCGCCCCCGGCCGCTGGCTGGTGCTGGCCATCGTGTCCAGCGCCTTGCTGCTGATCGTCGTCGACATGACGGTCCTGTACACCGCCCTGCCGCGGCTCACGCACGAACTGGGCGTCACTGCCTCGGCCAAGCTCTGGATCGTGAACGTCTACGCGCTGGTCGTGTCCGGCCTGTTGCTGGGCATGGGCACGCTGGGCGACCGGCTGGGCCACAAGCGCCTGTTCATGATGGGGCTGGCCGTGTTTGGCGCAGCTTCGCTGGCCGCCGCCTATTCGCCGGGCGCCGCCGTCCTGATCGCGGCGCGCGCGCTGCTGGGCGTGGGCGCGGCAATGATGATGCCCGCCACCCTGTCCATCCTGCGCCTGGCCTTCGCCGACGAGCGCGAGCGCGCCGTCGCCATCGGCGTCTGGGCCTCGGTCGCCTCGGGCGGCGCGGCGCTGGGGCCCGTGGTGGGCGGCCTTCTGCTGGAGCATTTCTGGTGGGGCTCGGTGTTCCTCATCAACGTGCCCATCGTGCTGCTGGCGCTGCCGCTGGCGTGGCGCTGCATCCCGGCCAGCGTGCCGGACGCCTCGCGGCCCTGGGATCTGACCGGTTCGCTTCAGGTGATGGCGGGCATGGTCCTGTGCGCCTACGCGCTCAAGGAACTGGGCCGGGCGTCGCCGTCCTGGCTGCATGCCGCGCTGGCCTGCGCGGCGGGCGCGGCGATCCTGACCGTCTTCGTGCGCCGCCAGCGACGCCGGCCCCACCCGCTGATCGACTTCGCCATCTTCCGCAACGCCTCGTTCAGCTCGGCCGTGGCCGCGGCGCTCTTCGCCGCGGCCGCGCTGCTGGGGATGGAACTGGTGTTCAGCCAGCGGCTGCAACTGGTGCTGGGCATGTCGCCGATCCAGTCCGCGCTCTTCATCCTGCCGCTGCCGCTGGCCGCCTTCGTGGCCGGGCCGCTGGCCGGACTGCTGCTGGGGCGCGTGGGCAGCCGGCGCATGCTGTTCCTGGCGCTGCTAGTGTCGGGCGTGGGCATGGGCGGCTACCTGCTGACCTACGACGCCGCGGTCGTGCCGCAGATGATCAGCCTGTGCGTGCTGGGCCTGGGCATCGGCGCCACCATGACGGCCGCGTCCAGCACCATCATGCAGAGCGCCACGCCCGAGCGCGCCGGCATGGCCGCATCGATCGAAGAGGTGTCCTACGAACTGGGCGGCGCGCTCGGCGTGACCCTGATGGGCTCGATCCTGTCGGGCGTCTACGCGCAGACGCTGTCCGTGCCGGCCGGGGTTGCCGAGGCGGCCGCCACAAGCGCCGCGCGCGACAGCCTGGACGAAGCGCTCGTCATCGCCGCCGGCCTGCCCACGGAGCTTGCGGCCACCCTGACGGCGCTGGCCCGCGGCGCCTTCGAGACCGGCTACGCGGCGGTCATCGCCACCGCCACGCTGATGCTGCTGACCACCGCCGCCTTCGTGTTGCTGAATCGCGCCCGGCGCACGGGGTAGCCGGGCTGACGGTTCAACAGTTGCGAAACGCGTGATCCAAGTCCGCGATCAGGTCTTCCTCGTGCTCCAGGCCGATGGACACCCGGATCAGGCCTTCGGACACGCCCGCCGCGTCGCGCTCGGCGGCGGGTACGCCGGAGTGCGTGGTCGACGCCGGGTGGCAAATCAGCGTCTCGGTGCCGCCCAGGCTGACCGCCGAGCGGAACAGATGCAGGGCGTTGATGAAGCGGAACGCGCGCTCGCGGCCGCCCTCCAGCACGAAGGCAAAGGTTGAGCCGGGGCCAGTGCACTGGCGCTTGTACACCTCTTGGTAGGCGCGGTCGGCGATCAGTTCCGGATGGAATATCTGCACCTTCTCGTGCGGATTACCCGCCAGCCATTGCGTGACCTTGGTGGCCGTGCGCGCGGCCTGCTTCATGCGCAGCACCACCGTCTCCATCGACCGCGTGATCATCCAGCAGGAATGCGGATCCAGTTGCGATCCGAACGCGCTGCGGATCGCGCGCACCTTCTTGATCAGCTCCTTGCTGCCCGTGACGGCCCCGGCCACCAGGTCGCTGTGGCCACCCACGTACTTCGTCAGCGAATACACCGACAGGTCCACCCCGTGCTCGGCCGGCTTCTGGAAGATCGGCCCGAGCAGTGTGTTGTCGCACACTGAAATCGGACGGTAGCCGTGGCGCGTCTCGAACGCGTCCAGCTCATTCTTCATGGCCTCGAAGTCGAATAGCGCATTCGTCGGATTGGCGGGCGTCTCCACGTAGAACAGCTTTACCGGCCCCTTGGCCGCCGCCTGTTCCAGCGCCGCGCGCATGCTGCTGGGCGACAGCCCATTGGCCACCGGATGGGAACCAATGCCCCATTCGGGAAAGACCTTGCCGATCAGGGTCTCGGTCCCCCCGTACAGCGGCACGGACTGCACCAGTTGATCGCCCGGCCGCAAAAACGCCATCAGCACCGCGCTGATCGCGGACATGCCGCTGGACGTTACCGCCGCGTCCTGCGAGCCATCCAGCAGCGACAGCCGGTCTTCGACGATCTCCAGGTTCGGATGATTGAAGCGGCTGTACACCAGCCCCGCCGACTCGCCCTGCGGCAGGGGCTTGCGGCCCGACACCAGATCAAAGAACGCGGCGCCATCCTCCGCCGTGCGAAAGGCAAACGTGGACGTGAGGAACACCGGCGGCTTGACGGCGCCTTCCGACAGGAAGGGATCGTAGCCGTAGGACATCATCTGCGTTTCGGCATGCAGCGGGCGGCCGAAGATGTCCTTCTTGTGGTAGCTCGAGTAAGTCATGGAGTGCCTCTCTCTGGTGTTCCAGCCGACCGGGCGGGCGCGTCACGCATCTTCCAGACAATAACGCCGAGCTGCGGGGGAGTTATTGCAGGTTGTGACGTGCGCGCGCCGCGCAACAGCAGGATCCGGGAGAGGCGGCCCCAGGCCTCAGTCCACCGTTGCCCCGGACAGCTTCACCAGCTTGGCCCACTTGTCGATTTCCTGGTCCAGGAAGGCCTTGAACTGCGCCGGCGACTGGCTCGTGGGCGCGGAGCCTTGATCCAGCAGCACCTTGCGGAACGCTGGGTCTTGCGTCACCGACTTCAGGGCCTGGGCGAGCCCATCGACAACGGCGGGCGGCGTGCCGGCGGGCACGAACACACCGTTCCACAGCGATACGTCGAATCCGGGCAGCGCTTCACCCACCGCCGGCACATCGGGCAGGCGCGGCGAGCGCTCCGGGGTGGTCACGCCCAATGCGCGCAACTTGCCACTTTCCAGGTACGACAGCACTTCCACCAACGGCGAAAACACCGCCTGCACCTGGCCGCCCATCAGGTCCACGTTCGCCGGCGCCCCGCCCTTGTACGCCACATGGACCATGTCGCCCTTGGCCATCGCGTTGAACAGCGCACCGGACAAATGTGAGGCCGACCCGTTGCCCGCGGAACCGTAGTTCACCGGCGCGTCCTTCTTCTGGACCAGCGTGATGAACTCCGTGAGCGACTTGGCCGGCACGCTGTTGTTCACGGTCAGCACATTCGGAATCGACGCGATCTGCGACACGGGAATCAGATCACGGCGCAGGTCGAAGCCCATGTTCTTGTACAGCGTCACATTGGTGGCGATCGTGCTGGTGGCCAGCAGCAGTGTGTAGCCGTCGGGCGTTGCGCGCGCCGCCACGCTCGATCCCAGGTTGCTCCCCGCCCCCGCCCGGTTCTCCACGATCACCTGTTGCTTGAGTTGCCGGGACAGATGTTCGGCGAGGAGCCGCGCGGTCGCATCCGTGCTGCCGCCGGCCGCAAAGGGAACGATCATCGTGATGGCCTTGCGCGTGGGCCAGTCGGCGCCCGCGTCGGGCTGGGCCGCGTGCGCGGCCGGGGCGCCCGCGCCAAGACAGGCGCCCAAGACAAGGGCGATGCGTACTCGTGAGGTCATGGTTGTCTCCTTGATTGGAATAAGCGCGGCCGTTCCGGGCGTTGCGTCGTGCGCGCAACTACCCGAAGGCCGGTGAAGAGTGCGGCTGGCGCCGCGTGCGAACTGCTATTGCGGTGTCACGACAACGGTGCCGGCGTCGGCATCCACGTCCAGCCAGTCGCCCGTGGCGATGGCCTTGGTCGGGTCTTCGTCCAGCCCGGCCACGACGGGGATGGCGCCGATGATCGCGCCGATCGTCGTGATCGGTTCCGGCGTCACCTGCACGAACGCCAGCGGCGCCGTACCACGCGAGACCATGTCGTAGATCTTGTAAGAGCCGCCGGTCGATCCCTTGCCGGTCAGAAAGACCAGCACCTTGCCGGCGATGTTCACGCCTTCCAGCTCGTGCCCGGGTTCGGTGACGATACCCGTCATGTTGTCGACGCCGCCGTTAAAGCTGATCGCCTCTCCCGTCACGACGGCCTGTCCGCTGGTCTTGCCCTTGACGATCTTGCGCCCCGTCAGGACGCGTTTGGCTTGGATCATGGCGCTTACCTCCAGACGCCGCTGACGGCGGCCTGCATGACGCGATTGAGATTGCCGTAATGCGTGGGCAGGCCGAACTGGCCGGGCGCGTAGAACGCCATTTTGGCGGAGTTGGTGGTCAGCGTGCGATAGCCCTTGGCTGGCGCGATCACGCGGCTGCGGGCCAGGAACGGGCAGGTTTCGCGCACCACCGTCCCGCCGGCATCCTTGATCGTCTGGATGTATCCCATGCGATCGGCCATGGCGTACATGGCGCCGGCCGTGGTGACCCACAGCGCGACGTCCGGATGCACCCGTTTGCCCTCCAGCGCCTCGGCCACCTCGCGGATCTCCTGCACCGACGCATTTGGACAGCCCACGAGGATCCAGTCCACGTGATCCGATTGTTCCTTGTTCAGCGCGGCCTCGGCCTTTTTCTTTTCGGCGTCGTCAAAGACCAGCACTTTTTCGGGCTCATGGCCACCGAATGCCGCCTCAAGCGTGGGCGCTTCGGGCGTGACGCCGACCGCATGGAACATGCTTACCGCGCCCGAAGCCGCCAGCGCGGCGCTCAGCGCTTTCAACTGCTCCAGCGTGGGATCGGAGGGGATGCCCGTGAACACCGGCGTGTCCTGCCCAGCGATGCGGCCGGCAAAGTAGCCCAGCGTGCCGTAATCGGTCATGTCGTCGAGCGTGGTCTCGACCTTGACCAGCAGTTTTCCGTAGCGGTTCTCCGTCAGGTGAAATCCGTACTCCGGCGTGCGTCCCGTCAGCGCGGTGGCCAAGCCGCTGGGGCCGCCTTCGCGATTGGTGCGGGCGCCGCACACCGAGTTGGCGTACACCACAGCAGACGACTCGCCCCACGCCATGTGCTCGCCGAATCGCGGACTGTTGCCCACCAAGTAGGGAATACAGGTATTGCAGGTGTTGGCGCCCATGCCGGCATAGGCGTCCGTCAGGCGGGTTTGCAGCGCGCTGTCCGACTCCGGAATGCCGATCTCGCGCCACTGCACCGGATCGACTGCCGTCGGGTTCGTGGTCACCCGGGTGACGAACGTGCCGCCCTGGCGCTTGATGTCTTCGACAAAGCGCGTGCCGGCCTCTTCCGCGACGAGGACAGACGAACCTGCCATGTGGACGTTGCTGACCTGCAGCAGGCGTTTGGCGCCAAAACTCTCACCCAGGGCCACCAGGATTTCCATGGCCTTTTGCACGGCAGGCCCCTTGCCGCCCGCCAGCATGACCGACTCTTCTTCCGTGAGAAACATATGCACGCCTCCAATGCGTTCGAATCCTCAGGCACAAATTGTGATCGCGGCGTTAAATCAAAAAAAGCGATAAATTGGAATCCAATCAGATTCCTCAATTAGATGTTTTCCGGCCACAAAGGAGGCGCCGTTGATCACGTTCAAGCAGCTCGAAGCCGTGTATTGGGTCGTTCAGCTCGGCGGGTTTGCACCGGCGGCCAACCGGCTGCACACCACGCAGTCCGCGGTATCCAAGCGCGTGCAGGAACTGGAAGCGCTCTTCGACACGCCGCTTTTTGACCGCACGTTGCGCACGGCCCGGCTGACGGAGAAAGGCGAAGAGATGTTCCTGCTGGCCAAACGGCTGCTGGAACAGCGCGATGCGGCCATCGAGCAGTTCCAACGGCCGGACGTCATGGAGCGCCATGTGCGCATCGGCATCACGGAACTGACGGCCATGACCTGGTTGCCCAGACTGGTAAGCGCCATCCAGGCGCGCTATCCCCGGGTCATCATCGAGCCCCATGTCGATACCAGCGCCATCCTGCGCGACAAGCTGCTGGCCGACGAGGTGGACCTGATGATCGTGCCGGACGTGTTCGACGACCAGCGCTTCGTCTCCCGGCGGGTCGGTCAGGTCGTCAATTCGTGGATGTGCAAGCCGGGGCTGGCGCCTCGGCGGCGGCTCAAGGTGCAGGACCTCGTCAAGCACCGGCTGCTGACGCAGGACGAACGCTCCGGCACCGGCCAGCTCTACAACCGCTGGTTTCGCTCGGTGGGGGTGCGGCCCGAGCAGACCGTGCTGAGCAACAGTCTGGTGGCATTGATCGGTCTGGCGATCTCAGGCATGGGCATCAGCTACCTGCCCAAGACCTTTCTGGCGCCCATGGTGGAGTCGGGCGCGCTCGAGATCCTGACGGTGACGCCCGCCTTGCCGCCTGCGGCCTATGCGGCGGTCTTTCGCGGCGACCGCCCCAGCAGCCTGATTACCGCCATCGCGGCGCTGGCACAGGAACAGTGCGATTTCGGCAAGATCTTCCAGTCGGATGCGCAGGCGACGCGCGTGGCTGGTACGTAGCAGGCGGCAGGGGCGGGAAACAACGCAAGCAAGGCGCGGCCCGTGGCCGCCCATGCCGGATCAACGCAGTACGAACGGATTGCTGGCGGTCGCCCCGCTATTGAGCCAGACGCTCTTGACCTGCAGGAACTCCTTGACGGCGTCCATGCCGTTCTCGCGCCCCAGCCCCGAATCCTTGTAGCCGCCAAAGGGCGCCATGAAGCTGACCGCACGATACGTGTTGACCCAGACCGTGCCGGCCTTCAACCGTTCCGACATCCGGATCGCGCGGGCGATGTCCTGCGTCCACACCGCGGCGGCCAGTCCGAAGCGGACATCATTGGCGATCCGCAGCGCCTCGGCTTCGTCCTTGAAGCGGATGATGGACAGCACCGGCCCGAACACCTCTTCCTGGGCGATGCGCATGTCGTTGCGCACGTCGCCGAAGATGGTCGGTTCCACGAACCACCCCTTGCCGCATTCCGGCCGTTGCGCGGCCTTGCCGCCCAGCAGCAGGGTTGCCCCCTCGTCCCGCGCGATGCGGATGTAGTCCAGCACCTTCTGGAATTGGGGCGGCGTCGTCACCGGCCCGACCTGCGTGGCTGGATCCATCGGATCCCCCATGCGCGCAGCGGCCGCCAGCGACAGCAGCTTTTCGACAAAGGTGTCGTAGATGCTGTCCTGGAGCAACAGGCGCGAACCGGCGATGCAGGTTTGCCCGCTTGCCGCGAAGATGCCCGAGATCGCGCCGAATACGGCCTGTTCCAGGTCCGCGTCCTCGAAGACGATGTTGGGCGACTTGCCGCCAAGTTCCAGCGAGGAGTGCTTGAGCAGACGCGCGGCCTGCTCGTTGATCAGGCGGCCGGTCTGGTCCGACCCCGTAAAGGTGACTTTCTGCACCAGCGGATGCTGGACCAGCGCGGCCCCCACTTCCTGGCCATAGCCCGTCACCACGTTCAGCACGCCGGGCGGAAACCCCGCCTCGTCGAACAGTTCGGCGAACTCAAGCGTCGACGCGGATGTGAACTCCGACGGTTTCACGACCACCGTGCAGCCGGCCGCCAACGCCGGCGCGATCTTCCAGCCCAGCAGCAACAAGGGCGAATTCCACGGCGTGATCGCCGCCACCACGCCCAGCGGCTCGTGGCGCGTGTAGGTGAAATAGCCTTTCTTGTCCAATGGCAGCGTCGACCCGTGGATCTTGTCCGCCAGGCCGCCGTAGTAGCGGAACCATTGCGGCAGGTAGGTCAACTGTCCCAACATCTCGGCGAACAGCTTGCCGTTGTCCTGGACTTCCGTTTCCGCGAGCTTGCGCGCATCGCGTTCGATGAGATCGGCCAGTCGATACAGCAACCTGCCGCGCTCGGTGGCGGTCAGTTCCGCCCACGGTCCTTCCGAAAAGGCGAAGTGGGCGGCCTGCACCGCCACATCGACGTCTTGCGCGGCTCCGCGGGCAACCCGCGCCCAGGCCTCGCCAGTGTAGGGGTTCTGCGTCTCGAACCATTCGCCCGAGATGGCAGCGGCCGGCGCACCCGCAATCCGCATTGAGTAAGTCTTCATCACAGCCTCCTGGCCTGAATGCAGCATGGCAGCCCAAGGGGCTGCCGCTGCTCAGAACGTCGAAAATCCCAGGGCGGCCCGGAAGCGGTTCTTGACGTACACACCGTCGCGCGGCGGCAGCGCGCGCGGCGGTTCGTCCGGCTTGATGAACACCTGGGCGAAGGCGACGCCACGACGCGCCATCACGCGCTCGGCGACCTCGCCCGCCCGGCCCGCTTCCCTGACGGCAAACGCGTCCTTGATGCCGAACCCCTGCGCCACGGCCACCAGGTCCGTGCCGAGGCTGGTATGGCTGCGCTGCATGCCGGTCTCGCCGAAATGGCCGTTGTCCAGCACCACGATGGTCAGGTTCCTGGGCTGTTTGGCGCCGACGGTGCCCAGCGTGCCCACGCCCATCAACTGTTCGCCGTCGCCGGTGATGACAAGCACGGGCCGGTCCGGCTGCGCAAGCGCCAGGCCCAGGCCAAGCGCCACGGCGCCGCCCATGGCGCCCCACAGATAGAAATTCTGGTCCCGGTCGCCCGCGGCAAAAACGTCATAGGACGGAGACCCCAGGCCCGAGACGATCAGCGCGTCGGGCGACGCCGCGATCAGTTGCGACACGAAGGCGCGGCGGTCCACGGCGCCCGAAGCATTCAAGGTGGTCGACATCAGTTGCGCTCCCACTTCTTACGTCCAATCAAGGTTTGCGACAGCAGGACGGCTACCTGCTCGCCTGCCAGAAATGCGGAGTCGGCAGCGGCACTGACGATCTCTCCGACCTCCTCGGGGTTCGACGCCCGCAGCACCGTGATGCCCATCAGTTCAAGCGCCTGCTGGGTGGTCTTGCCCATCGGCCCCTGCCAGGGATTGAATTCCGCGTACTCGCCCCGCATCGTCACCAGCGTGAGAAAGGGAAAGTTGCAGCTGCGCAGCAGCGAGAACATGTTCACGCAATTGCCCACGCCGCTGCTTTGCATCAGCAGCGCGGCACGCTGGCCGCCCAGCCACGCGCCGCTGACGACGGCGACGCCCTCTTCTTCCGTGGTCAGGACCACGTCGGTGATGTCCGGATCTTGCTGCGCCTGCCGGATGGCATAGGAATGGCCGGCGTCCGGCACGTACGCGATCTGGCGGACGCCGCCGGCTTTGAGCGCGTCGAACACGGCTTGCTGCCAGGCAGGCGCCTCGGTGGTGGTGGTAGTCATGAGTGAATTTCCCGGTGGCTAAGTGCTGCGAGGCATCTTATATCGCTATAGAATCACCAACTAAATAGAATTTTGTGATGGAATTCATCACCCTTGCGCATACCCGGAGCCGCAGATGGACTTGAAGCAACTGAAGGCGTTCGTGACCGTGGCCGAGACCGGCAGCGTGACCAGTGCCGCCCGCCTGCTGAACATCGTGCAGCCAGCGGTCTCCCGGCAACTGAAGCTGCTGGAAGACGATATCGGCACGCCGCTCTTCACGCGTGGCCGCCTCGGCATGGAACTGACCGACGCCGGCAAGACGCTCGAGGATTACGCCCGCCGTGCCCTGAACGAACTGGACCGCGCCCGCGCCGAGATCCGGCCGTCCAGCGGCACGGTGGGCGGCATCGTCACCGTGGGCCTGCTGCCCAGCACCGCAGACATGCTGTCCAGCGCGCTGCTGTCCGCCGTGGCGGCCCACTATCCCGGCATCCGCCTGCGGCTGACGGCGGGGTATGCCGGACACCTGCAGTCGTGGCTGGAGACCGGCGACGTGGACATCGCGCTGCTGTACGACTCCAAGCCGAATCCCGCGCTCAAGTTCCGCACCTTGCTGGAGGAGAGCCTGTGGTTCGTGGGTCCGCCAGACAGCGGACTCGATACCCGCACGCCCGTTCGCATGGCCGTCATCATCGGCCGGCCCCTTGTGCTGCCGGGCGCGCCACATGGATTGCGCTCGCTGGTCGAACAGGCCGCGCGCACGCAAGAGACCGAGCTGCACATCGTGGCCGAGACCAATGCAATGAGCGTGCAGAAGCGCCTGGTGCTGGACGGCCACGGCTATACCATCCTGCCCTCGATCGCCGTGGCCGACGACGTGGATCGCGCAATCCTGGCCGCTGCCCCGGTCGTGGATCCGCTGCTGGTGCGGCGCATCGTGCTGGCGCAACCCGCCACCCGTCCCATCGCCAATTCCGTGCATTGCGTCATGAACGAATTGATCCAATGCGCCCGCGACGCGGTGCGCAATGCACGCTGGCCCTCCGCCCGCTGGTTGGCCAAATAGCCCCGCCCGCCGGCCGCGCCATCTCCCGCCGTGATGAAACCCATCACAAAATTCTATTTATTCGGCTTTTTCATAACGGATTAATCTGGGACACCTGACAGCGCTATCTAGCCGACATGTCCCACCTGATTGATACCGCACTCCCCGCCGGCGCAAGGACGGAAACACGGCTGATCCCCGGTCCGGCCGGTCCGCTGGAACTGCTGATCGACCGCCCCGTCACGCCGCGCGTTGGGGTGGCCATCGTTACCCATCCGCAACCGCTCTTGGGCGGCACGCCGCGCCACAAGATCCCGCACAGACTGGCGCACGGCGTCCGGGATGCGGGATGGCTTGCGATACGGCCCAGCTTTCGGGGCGTAGGCGCCAGTGCCGGCGTGTATGACCACGGCCTGGGCGAATCCGAAGACATTCTCGCCGTCGTGCATGCCGTGCGTGCCGAAGCCCCCGATACGCCACTGGCGCTCATTGGCTTTTCATTTGGCGCTTACGCCCTGGCCCACGCGATTCGCGCGCTGACCGACCAGGACGCCGCGCCTGCGGCCGCCGTCCTGGCCGGGCTGCCGGTTGGCGCCGTCGAGGACGACCGGGTCTACGACACGCCCCCCTTGCCCGCCGACGTGGTGCTGATCCATGGCGAACTGGACACGCAGGCGCCCTTGCCGCCGCTGCTGGCGTGGGCACGGCCCACCTCCCATCCGATCATCGTCATCCCCGGCGCGGATCACTTTTTCAACCATTCGCAGGACCTGCTGCTGTCCCTCGTCCTTGCGTATCTTCCCAAGGAGGCCGCCACGGCTAGTACAGATTGATCGCGGCGCCTTTTCACACCTCCCCGACACGCCACCGAGCAAGAGGGAGGGTTCAACAAGGAGACAACCATGCGCTTTCCCATCAAGCGTTGGGCGTGCGGCGCCCTCGCATCCGCGTTCAGCGCGGCCGTCATGGCCGCCTCGCCGTATCCGGACAAACCGATACGCCTCATCGTGCCGTGGCCCGCGGGCGGCTCGGCGGACACCATTGGCCGCTCGCTGGGCGATGCCTTGGGCAAACGCCTGAATGCGACGGTCGTGGTCGAAAACGTGGCGGGCGCTTCCGGCACCATCGCAACCACTCAATTCGCCCGCGCCGCGCCGGACGGCTACACCCTCCTGCTGGCCAGCAGCTCGGCCAACGTCTCGGCGCCCAACCTGTATGCCAAGGTGCATTTCGATCCGATCAAGGACTTCACGCCGATAGGTGAAGTCGCGCTGGTGCCCAGCGTGCTCATCGTCCCCGAGAACTCGCCGTTCAAGCGTCCGGCCGACATCGTCGCCGCGGCGCGCAAGCAACCCGGCAAACTGACCTACGGCTCCGGCGGCACCGGCAACTCGGGACATCTGTCGGGCGAACTGTTTCGCGCGATCAACAAGATCGAGGTCACGCATGTGCCCTACAAAGGCAACAACCCTGCCTTGACCGACCTGATGGGCGGACGGCTGGACTACATGTTCGACAACGGCGCGATTGGCCACATCCAGAGCCAGCGCGTCCGCGCGTTGGCCGTTGCCGCCGACGCCCGGCTCAAGGCCATTCCCGACGTGCCGACGTTCGAGGAACTGGGCATGGCGGGCATGCAACTGACCACGTGGTTCGGCCTGGCGGCGCCGGCCGGCACGCCGGCGCCCATCGTGGACAAACTGAGCCACGCCCTGAACGCCGTGATGTCCGATCCCGCCTATTCGCAACGGCTCATCGCCATGGGGGCCGAATTGCGCCAAAGTACGCCCGCGGCGTTCACGGCGTTCTGGGCAGAGGAACTGGACCGCTACCGCCAGCTCATCCAGTCCGCAGGCATCCAGGTCAATTGACGCGCAAGGGCGCACGACAGCCATTCAAGGAGACAGGCATGAAGGCAAATGCATTTCAGCGGATTCTCGTGGCCGGGGCGCTGGCCCTGGCGGCCAACGTGGCACATGCCGCCTGGCCCGACGACCGTCCGATCGAACTGGTGGTGGGTTTCGCACCCGGCGGCGGCACGGACGTGATGGCGCGGCTGGTGGCCCAGCACATGGAAAAGCGCCTGGGCGACAAGACCCGGATCATCGTCATCAACAAGCCCGGGGCCGGCGGCGAGATCGCCGTGCGCTACGTAGCGGCGGCCAAACCCGACGGCTACACGCTGGGCATGATCAACGCGCCCGGCTTCGTGTACCTGCCCGTCAGCAAGGGCGCGAAGTACAAGCCCGACGACATCCGGCTCATCGCGCGTCTGGTCGACGACCCGCTGCTCTTCATCAAGCGCCGCGGATCCAACGCGCCGGATGACCTGCCCGCGCTCGTCACAAAGCTGAAGCAGTCTCCCGAATCGCTGTCCTTCGGCCACAGCGGCGACGGCACGACCGGCCATCTGGCGCTGATGGACATGGAGCGCAGCCAGAACGTGCAAGGCACCAGCGTGCCCTTCAAGGGCGGCGGCGACATCCGCCTGGGGATCCTGGGCGATCACATCGACTACGGCCTGATCACCGTGAGCGAGGTGCCGGAACTGATCGACCCGAAAGGCCCTTTCGAGGCCATCGCCATTGCCAGCGACAAGCGCCACAACGCCATCCCCACCGCGGCGGAATCCGGGGTGGCGCTGCGATACTCGTCCGAGCGCGGCATGGGCGGCCCGGCGACCTTGCCGGACGCCATCCGCGACAAGCTGGAACAGGCGCTCCAGGACACCCTCAAGGATCCCGCCTTCCTCGCGGCATCGGGGCGCGACGCGGCCGTGCTGGCCTTTCAGCCGGGTGAGGAATGGCGGGCCAGCCTGGCCCGGCAGACACGCGCCTTCCAGCAAGAGGCCGCCGCGAAAAAGTAGGCGTCTGATGCCAGGCAGCGCTTGCCCCGTCGCCTGGCATCACCCTTCCGGACGCCGCTTGCGATGCGTCTTTTCAAGCCACTGCACCGCCACATCGACCAGCGGGTGAAAGCGCGCCGCATTCCACGCCAGCGCGGCAGTGACCACCATGACCTTTTCCTTCAACGGCCGGATGACGACGTTCGCGGGCGCCAGCTTCTTCATGGACGCCGGCACCAGCGCGACGCCCTGGCCGCATCCCACATAAGCGACCTGCGAGGCCACCGACCGCACCTCGTGCAGCACGCGGGGGGTGAAGCCGTGGGCGCGGCAGATCGCGGTGAGCATGTCGAAATACACCGGGCTGACCTGCCGAGAAGACATCACAAGCTGCTCTGCCGCCAACGCCTGAAGGCGCACACGAGGCAGCGCCGCCAGCTTGTGATCGTCAGGCAGCGCCACCGCCAGCCGGTCCTCAGTCAACGGCAGCGTCGAGATGCCCTCGCCGACGTCGCCATCGATGCGCACGAACGCCATGTCCAGTTCCCCCGACAGCAGCGCCGGCACCGCCTCGACACTGTCGATCTCCCGCACGAAGACCGTCAGGCTAGGGTGCGCCCGCTTCAGCTCATTGAGCAGCGGCGGAACGGTGTCCAGCATTGCCGAGGTGATCGCGCCCACATGCAGCACGCCCGACTGGCCCGACGCGACCTCCCGCACGACACGCTCCAGGTGTTCGACCTGGCCGGCGAACTGCCGCACCGCGGGCAGGATCGCCGCGCCCGCGCCCGAAAGCTGCGTGCCACGGCGCGACCGTTCGAACAGTTGGAGTTTCAGCGATTGTTCCAACACCTTGATCTGCTCGGTCAGCGGCGGCTGCGACATGCCCAGCCGCGCTGCCGCCCGTCCGAAATGCCGTTCCTCGGCCACCGCCAGAAACATCCAAAGCTGCCGTATCAGCCTGAAGTCGATCGTGCTCATGCCCTGCCCTCGTTGCTGGCTGCGCGCTTCCGCGCTGATCCTGAAACCGTATCACAGAGATACTTGAAAACGATTTTATCTATCAAGAAGCGGTTCCCATAATAAAGCCTTCACTCAGGAGGTTTCCCCATGCCCCAAGCATCCACGCTCGACCGCCTTGCCTCGCTGGATACCAATACCGTCTCGGACGCCCTGGACTTTCTGGGACTGCCCGGCGCCACCTACGGCCTGCGGCCGCTGTGGGACTGTCCGAAGATCGTCGGCCGCGCCAGCACCATCCAGCTGGGCCCAAAGACGGACGCCAAGCCGGCCGTGCATCTGATCTCGCCCGTCATCGACGCCGTGCAGACCGGCGACCGCGTGCTGGTCATCGCCGGCGGCGCCGAGGGCATTTCCTGCTGGGGCGACATCCTGGCCAATGCGGCGCGCGCCAAACACGTGCGAGGTTCGGTCATCGACGGCCTGAGCCGCGACATCGAAGGCAGCGAATCGATCGGCTATCCCGTCTATGGACGCGGTGTGACGATGATCAGCGCCCGCAACCGCGTGATCCAGATCGATGCCGGCAAGCCCGTGCAGATGGCCGGCGTCACGGTGCATGAAGACGATTACGTCATCGCGGACCGCTGCGGGACTGTGTTCGTGCCTGCGGCCCGCATCGACGCAGTGCTGGACCTGGGAGAGCGTATCGCCAGGCGGCAGGATGGGATGGTCGCCGCCGTGCGCGCGGGCCGCTCGGTCGCCGAGGTCATGCACGACAAGGAATTCGAAGCCATCCACGCGAAGTGATCCGACGCGCCCTCATTGCCCCTCTCACCAAAGGAACGACGATGACAAACCCCAAGAAAGCCGCCGCACACGACCAGGAGTTGGTCGCCCTGTTTGAAGGACTGGATACGCCGGGCGTGTCCGACGCCATGGACAAGCTGGGCCTGCACGGCCAGGCGCTAGGCATCATGCCGCTGGACAACTATGCCCGCCCGGTTGTCGGCCCCGCCTTCACGATCAAGTACGTTCCCGCCGCGACGCCCGCCGGCACCGTGGGCGACTTCATCGATGACGTCGCCGAAGGCGACATCGTTGTGATCGACAACGATGGCCGCACGGACTGCACGGTATGGGGCGACATCATGACGCAGTACGCCGGCCTGCGCGGCATCGCCGGCACCGTGATTGACGGCGTGTGCCGCGACGTGGGCAAGGCGCTGGGCGACGGCTATCCGGTTTTCAGCGCCGGCCGCTTCATGCGCACCGGCAAGGACCGGGTGGAGGTGGAGTCAGTCAACACCACCGTTGCGGTGGGCACCGTTCGCGTGGCCGCGCGTGACATCGTGGTGGCCGACGCCAACGGCGTGGTGATCGTGCCGCGCGAGCGCGCCCGTGAAGTCGCCGAGACCGCGCGCAAGATCGAATCCGTGGAGGCCGCGATCCGCGAGCGGATCAGCCAGGGCGCGACCATCCGCGAAGCGCGCGCCGCGTTGGGCTATCACCTGCTGCAACGAAAGGAATGAAGCGCTCCGGCATGAATCCCAAAGTCCAGCCCCTGAACCGCCACCTGGCGCAAGCCCGGCCATCCGCCACGTACAAGGTGATGGATCGCGTCGCCGCGCGTCTAAGTTCTGGCGCCCGCATCATCTCGCTGAGCGCGGGTGAGCCAGACTTCGACACCCCTGAACATATCCGCGAGGCCGGGATCGCCGCGATTCGCGCGGGCCATACCCGTTATACCCAAGTCGCGGGACTGCGCCCCCTGCGCGAAGCCATCGCGACGAAGTTCCAGCGCGAGAATGGCCTGCAGGTCGACTGGCGCCACACGCTGGTAGCCAACGGCGGCAAGCAGGTCATTTTTAATGCGCTGGCCGCCACGCTCAATGAAGGAGACGAGGTCATCGTGCCGGCGCCCTACTGGGTCAGCTATCCCGAGATCGTCCAGTTGTGCGGCGCGACAGCCGTCAACGTGACTTGCGGCGCTGAAGCCGGCTTCAAGCTTACGCCTGGCGCGCTACAGGCCGCGCTCACCCCCCGGACGCGCTGGATCATCCTGAATTCGCCTTCGAACCCGACCGGCGCGGTGTACAGCCGGGCTGAATTGCAGGTCCTGGCGGAAGTACTTCTGGCCTACCCCGACGTTCTAATCCTGTCGGACGACATCTATGAACACCTGGTGTTTGACGGACTGCCCTTCCACACCATTGCTCAGGTCGCGCCGCGCCTTCGCGACAGAACATTGACCATGAACGGCGTTTCCAAGGCTTACGCCATGACCGGATGGCGCATCGGGTTCGGCACGGGGCCGGACTGGCTGATTGATGCCATGGAGAAACTGCAGGGACAGCAGACTTCCGGCGCCAGCACCATTTCCCAGCACGCTGCCCTGGCGGCGCTGACCGGGCCGCAAGACTTTATCGCGCAGTCCCGCACAGCATTCAAACGTCGCCGCGATGCCGTTGTCGACGCCATCAATCAAGCCCCTGGCCTGCATGCGCAAATTCCACAGGGCGCCTTTTACGTGTTCGCCTCGTGCGAAGCGTTGCTGGGCAAGACCACGCCAACTGGCACGCAGCTCAATACCGATGAAGATGTCGTCAACGCGCTCCTGGACGAAGCGAATGTCGCCACCGTGCATGGCAGCGCCTTCGGCCTCGGCCCCTACTTCCGCATCGCCTACGCGCTCGATGACGAGTCGCTGCGCCAGGCTTGCCACGCCATCCATGGCTTTTGCCAATCCCTTTCCCGTTGAAGCCAGGACAGATTGCAATGCAGCTTGAAATTCAGCGCACCGCCCATGCCCTGCGCGTGGACAAGGTGGACCTGCGTGTCGCCGCGAGCCAGCGGGCGGCCCGCTGGCGCCGATCCTGCTTTTGCACGGGTTCGGCTCCACCAAGGAAGACTACGCGGACATCGCGCGCCACCCCGCATTCGACGGGCGCCCGTTCCTGGCCTACGCCGGCTGAGTTTTCCCTGCCCAATGCCTGATGTTTTTTTTATGTATTTTTTTTCGTAAGAACTTAGGGTAAATACCTGCTTTTATCCGCGGGACCGCGGATATATAAACACTTATTGTTTTTTTAATGTGTTTTTTTATGAAAATTGCACTCATTGGATGCGGCGAAGTCGGACACTGCTATGCCCGCGCCTGGACCGCCGCCGAACATCGCATCGTCGGCATCTGCGATCTGCGATCGGACGCCGAAATGGCGGACCGCGCAGTGGCCGCAGGGGCGGCCTTGCATGCCGAACCGGGACCTTGGCTGGCCGAGGCCGACGTCGTGGTCTCGGCCGTGTACGGCTACAGCGCGGCGGAAGTCGCCGCACAAGCCTTTCCCCATATGCGCGCCGGCGCCGTCTACGCGGATTTCACCACCGCCAGCGCGCCCGACATGCAGAAAGCGGCCGCGGCCGCCGCCGCGAGCGCCATCCCTTTCATGGACGTGGCCATCATGGGCGCCATCGCCTTGCTGGCCGAAAAGACGCCACTGCTATGCGCCGGCGAAGGCGCGGCCGTGGTGACGGCACTGGGCGAAAGCGCGGGCGCAACGGTCCGGATCATCGAAGGCAAGCCCGGCGACGCGGTGCGCCTGAAGCTCTTGCGCAGCATCATGACCAAAGGCATGGAAAGCCTGGCCGTCGAATGCCTCGTTGCGGCCGAGCGCATGGGTCTGCGCGAATCGCTGTACGAAGTGCTGGCCGACATCGACCGCACGCCGCTGACCGCGTTCATGGACTCGTTCGTGCGTTCGCATGTGCTGCATGCCCCGCGCCGGCTGGCAGAGGTGCGCGAAGCCCGCGACCAGCTGCACGAGGCGGGCCTGGAGCCCTTGGTGCTCAATGGCGTCGAGCAGCTCTTTGACCGGACGACCCGCGGCATCGAAGCCGCGCGCGCCAAGGGCGACGCCCCCGCGCCCGACACGGTCGAAGCCCGGCTTGCCTGGCTGACCACGCTGGCCCGCCAGCCCTGAATTCCAACCCAGACTACCGACCCCGCCGCAGAGCGCGGGCCCGATCCCAAATAAAACCCCTGTGAGGAAGACAATGAAACTGTTCAAGAAACTGCTGGCCGCAACGCTCGTACTGAGCTGCGCCGCCGCGCATGGCGCCGACCTTGGCAAGTCCCCCATCACGCTGATCTCGCCGTTTCCCCCCGGCGGCGGCACCGACACGCTGACGCGCATGATCGGCAGCGCCATCAGCCAGGACGCTGGCTGGAACATCGTCGTCGAGAACAAGCCCGGCGCGGGCGGCAACCTGGCGCTGGATGCGACGGCGCGCGCCCGGCCGGACGGTCACACGCTGGTCATGGCGCAGACCGACAACATCGTGCTGAACCCCTGGCTCTACAGCAAGCTCAGCTACGACACCTTCAAGGACTTCAAGCCGGTGGGCCCGGTGGCCTCGTCGCCCAGCGTCTTCGTCGTGCTGCCCGATTCCCCGTTCAAGTCCATCGCCGACGTCGTGAAGGCCGCGCAGGCCAAGCCCAACCTGGTTTCGCTGGGAATTCCGGGCATCGGCGGCACGGGCGACCTGACCGGCTATCTGTGGCGTAAGGCCGCGAACATGGAACTCATGCATGTGCCGTACCGCGGCTGGAGCCAGGCGTTCCCCGACCTGGCCAGCGGCCGGATCGACATGTATGTCGGATCGGTCGCGTCGCTGCTGCCGCAGATCCGCGGCGGCAAGGTGCGCGCGCTGGGCGTCGTCGCCGATGAACGTTCGCCCGCCCTGCCCGACGTGCCCACGTTCGTGGAGAGCGGCTTCAAGACCATCAACCAGTCGATCTGGTGGGGCCTGATGGCGCCGGGCAAGACGCCCGATGACGTGATCGTGGCGCTGAACAAGGAGCTGCAGAAGGTGCAATCCAACCCCGAACTGATCAAGAAACTGGAAGACGCCGGCTACACCGTCCTGAAGGGCTCGCCCGAGGATCTGGCGCGCCGGCATCGCGCGGACCACGACGCCTTCGGCAAGGTCGTGCAGGAAGCCGGCATTCCCAAGCAATAGTCCCCTACGGCATACATCCCCCATCAGGAGCAGTGATGACAGGCTTTGAAATCCATGCCCGCCAGCGCGCGGTCAGCCAGGAACTCGTCGAAAAATTCCGCCAGGTGCCGGTCGCCAACGTGAGCGACTGCATGTCGCGCATGACGGCCGGCGGCGCGCGCCTTCGCCCCATGCACGACGGCACTCCGTTGGCCGGCCCCGCCCTGACCGTGCGCACGCGGCCCGGCGACAACCTGCTGGTGCACAAGGCCCTGAGCCTGGCGCAGCCGGGCGACGTGATCGTGGTGGACGCCGGCGGCGACCTGACCAACGCGATCATCGGCGAAATCATGACGACCTACGCCGAGTCGCGCGGCATCGCGGGCATCATCATCAACGGCGCCATCCGCGACTGCGGCACGATCCGCCGCAGCGCCTTTCCGGTCTACGCGGCCGGCGTCACCCATCGCGGCCCCTACAAGGACGGCCCCGGCGAAATCAACGGCGTGATCGCGCTCGACGGCATGACCATCGCCCCGGGCGACCTGATCCTCGGCGACGACGACGGGTTGCTCGCCGTCCCGTACGAGCAGGCGGAGGCCATCTACCAGGCCGCCGCGGCCAAGCATGACGTGGAAACCAAAATGCTGGCGGACATCGCCGCCGGCACCCTGGACACCTCCTGGATCGACGCCCGTCTGCGGGCCCTGGGCTGCTCGGGAGTCTGACCATGAGCGTTCCGGCAGTCGGCAGGCCCGCGTTGCGCGTCGCGCGGCTGGATCTCTGGATCGATCCGGCATTCGATGCGGCGATCGCGCGCGACCACACCCTGGACCTGCGCGTGCTGCCGGTCAACGGCGATGCCGTGACGGCGGCCGGCCTGGCCTGCGCTCACGCCTACCACGTCAGCGCGGCCAAGGACGAGGTGCCTGCCCGCTGGCAGGTCTCAGCCGACCTGCTGGTGCACTGTCCGCAATTGCTCTGCGTGTCTTCCGGCGGCGCCGGGTACGACACGGTCGACGTCGCGGCCTGCACCCGGGCGGGCGTGGCCGTGGTGAACCAGGCCGGGGCCAACGCCGCCTCGGTCGCGGAAATGACCTTCGCCCTGCTCCTGTCCCTCGTCAAGCGGCTGGGCGAGTCCGAGGCCGCGCTGCGGGCCGGCACGGCCGTCAGCCGCGAAGCCCTGATGGGCCACGAAATCGAAGGCCGCGTGCTGGGCATCGTCGGCATCGGTGAAATCGGCCGGCGCGTGGCGGCAATCGCGGCGGGCTTCGGGCTGCGCGTCCTCGCCTACGACCCGCTGGTCGCGCCGGACGAGATTCGCGCGCGCGGCGCCCAGCCCGTCACCTTCGACGCGCTGCTCGAACAGGCCGACATCGTCAGCCTACATTGCCCGCTCGATGGCGTCACCCGGAACCTGTTCGACGCCAGCGCCTTCCAGCGCATGAAACGCGGCGCGCTGTTCATCTCCACCGCGCGCGGCGGCATCCACGACGAGGACGCCCTGCTCGCCGCGCTCGATTCCCGCCACCTGGCCGGCGCCGGACTGGATGTATGGAAGGTGGAGCCGCCGCCGCCAGGCAGCGGCCTGCTGCAGCGTTCCAACGTGGTCGCCGCCTTCCACACGGGCGGCGTCACGCACGAAGGCCGCCGCAAAGTGGCGCAAGGTTCGGCGACGCAGATCATGGACATGCTCGCTGGCCGCAAGCCCGCCCGCTTGCTCAACCCCGAGGTCTGGCCGCGCTTTCTGGCGCGCCTGGCCGAGTGCGGCGTGAAGGCGTAGCGTCGCGGCGCGCGCCGTTGGTATAGTCCACTGTTTCACATCCGCAAGGGCAAGCCCTCTCATGTCGAGCGCCAGTGATTACGTATACGGGGAATTGCGCCGGCGCCTGATGGCCGGATCGTTCCTGCCCGGCGAACCGCTGCGCGAAGAACACATCGCGACCCAGCTCTCCGTCAGCCGCACCCCCGTGCGCAACGCCATCGAACGCCTGATCGCGGACGGCCTGGTCACCCGCGAAGGCCGGCGCGGCGCCGTCGTGCTGGGCTGGCAGGACCGCGACATCGACGAAGCCTTCGAGCTGCGCATGCTGCTCGAGCCCTATTCCGCCAAGGCGGCCGCCCAGCGCGCAACGCCCGAACAGATCGACGAACTCGAGCGCATCAACCAGTGCATGCTGGACGCCATCAACGCCGGCGCGCCCGACCACGTCGCCCAGGTCCAGCACTACAACAACCAGTTCCACCACGCCCTGCTCGATGCCGCGCAATCGGCGCGGGTGCGATCCCTGGTGGAAAACCTGCTGGATATGCCGATCATCATCGGCTCCTTCTATTTCTACGGCCGCGACGACATGCTGCGCAGCGTGGAACACCACCGCCAGATCATTGCCGCGCTGCGCGCCCGCGACGCCGAATGCGCCGAGCTCGCCATGCGCTTTCATCTGGCCGCGACGCATTTGTTGTTCCGGACGCACCGGAAGGATCGCAAGACGGGCGGGTAATCCCGGCCTTCCCGCTTCTCCCAGCCCGCGGCCCGGCCCTGCTTCGGCCCGCGGCGCCGATACAGCCACGTATCGCTATCACAGAATTCGTGATTCCGTATTGGACGCGCGCAAGGCGCGGCCCCAGACTTTGCGCATGGCACGAAGCGGCCGGCGCACGCAGCACCGGCCGCCCTTCGCAACAAAAATCCCCTCATGCCAATCGGAGACCGCGCACATGCAGCGTTATGGCTTGTTCATCAATGGTCAGAGCATCCCGCCCGCGCAGGGACGCATGATCGCCGCCCACAACCCGTACACCGGAGAAGTGTGGGCCGAAATCCCTGACGCCTGCGCCCAGGACGTCGACCGCGCCGTCATGGCGGCGGAACATGCCTTCGAACACACGTGGCGTCACACGCCCGGCATCAAGCGCGCCCAATGCATGCTGCGCCTGGCGGAACTGATCGAGCAGAATGCCGACCGGATGGCACGCATCGAATCCACCGACAACGGCAAGATCATCCGCGAAACCCGGCCGCAGATGGTGTGGGTGGGGCGCCAGCTCCGCTATTACGCTGGCTATGCGGACAAGCTTTATGGCCAGCAGATTCCGCTGGACCAACCCGACACGCTGGACTACCTGAGCCTGGAACCCTACGGCGTGGCGGCCTTGATCACCGCCTGGAACTCGCCGCTGGCGCTGCTGGCCAACAAGCTCGCGCCGGCGCTGGCGGCAGGCAATTGTGTCGTGGTCAAGCCCAGCGAACACGCGTCCGCGTCGACGCTGGAGTTTGCCAGCCTGGTGCAGGCGGCCGGGTTTCCGGACGGGGTGTTCAATGTGGTCGCGGGCGGCGCCGACACGGGCCGCGCGCTCGTCGAGCACCCCGGCGTCGCACTCGTCAGCTTTACTGGCAGCCCCGCGGTGGGCGCCGAGATCGCCTCGATGGCGGGCCGGCGCCTGACGCCCGTGAAACTGGAACTGGGCGGCAAGTCGCCCAACATCATCTTCGAGGACGCGGACCTCGACAAGGCGATCGTGGGTGCGCTGGCCGGCATCTTCGGCGCGACGGGCCAGACCTGCGTGGCGGGGTCAAGGTTGCTGGTGCAGCGCAGCGTGATGGACCGGGTTCTGCCGCCGCTGATCGACCGGGCGCGCAAGATCCGGCTGGGCAATCCGCTGGATACGGCGACCGAGATGGGCACCGTCGCCAACCGGCCGCAATTCGATCGCATCCTGGCCACGATTGATCGCGCGCAGACCGCGGGCGCTACGCTGGCTTGCGGCGGCAAGCGGGCGCTGGGCCCAGGCCTGGAGCGTGGCTACTTCATCGAGCCGACCATCTTCGCCGGTGTCGACAACGACAGCGAGCTGGCGCAGGAAGAGATTTTCGGGCCGGTGCTGGCGGTCATTCCGTTCGACACCGAGGAGGACGCCATCCGCATGGCCAACGGCACCCGTTATGGCCTGGCGGCCGGCCTGTGGACGCGGGACCTGAACCGCGCCATGCGCGTGTCGCGGGCCATGCGCGCCGGTTCGGTCTGGGTGAATACCTACCGCGCCATCGCCGCCCAGGCGCCCTTCGGCGGCTTCAAGCAGTCGGGCATCGGCCGCGAGCGTGGCGAAGCCGGACTGCGCGAGTTCCTCGCCACACGTAACGTCATGATCGATTTTTCCGAAGCGGTCCGTGACCCCTTCGCCATTCGGACCTGAGCCGATCGAGCCAGGCCAACCTGCCAAAGGAAGAGACATGAACGCACGAAAACTGGAGCCTCGGCCCGCGAGGCGCCGCCTCCTGCGCGCCGCTATCACCGCCATGGCGGCGACGGCCGCACTGCCCTTGTGGCAAGTCGCGCACGCCACCACGCCATGGCCCGCACAACCCATCCGCATGGTGGTGCCCTTTCCGCCAGGCGGCTCGGTCGACACCGTCGCCCGCACGCTGGGCCAGGCACTGCAGGACGCATTGGGTCAGCCCGTGATCATTGAGAACAAGCCGGGCGCCAGCAGCGTGCTCGGCGCCCGCTACGTCAAGCAGGCTGAGCCGGACGGCTACACATTGCTGCTCAACGCCTCGCTGCAGGTCGCCAATCCGCTACTGCTCGACACCGTCACCTACGACGCGCTCAAAGACTTCGCGCCCGTGACCGAAATCGGCGCGCAGCCCCAGCTCGTCCTGGTGCGCAAGGACAGTCCCTACCAGACCCTGAAGGATCTGGTGGCGGGCGCGAAGGCCAAGCCGGGCGAACTGACCTGGGCCATCGCCGCCTACGGCGCCGCGGGCCACTTGGCGTGCGAACTGGTGAACGAACAGGCTGGCGTGAAGATGGAGGTCATTCCCTACCGGGGCGGCGGCCCGGCGCTGGTGGACCTGATGGGCGGTCAGGTCACCGCGATGACCGAGCCCATGGCATCGGCCTATCCCCACGTGCGGGACGGCAAGCTGCGCGCGCTGGCCGTAACCAGCAGCCAGCGCGTCGCCTCCATCCCCGACATTCCCACCGTGGCCGAGGCCGGCTACGCGGGTTTCGACATGCCCAGTTGGTACGGCATCTGGGCCCCCGCCGGCACGCCACAGGCCGTGATCGACAAGGTCTATGCCGCAACGCAGCAGGCGCTGCAGCATCCCGCGGTCAAGGCAAAGTTCGACGCCCTTTCCTTCATTCCGGTGGGCTCCAGCCCAACGGAATTCGCGGCCTTCCAGGCCAATGAATACAAGACCTACGAGAAGATCATCAGGGCCATCAAGGCCCGCGGCGCCAACGCCGCTCCCCGTACCTGAGCAAAGGAGACATCGCATGAAGCAGAACGAATCGGAAGTCCTTGGGTTCATCGGCCTGGGCGTCATGGGCGGGCCCATGTGCGCCAACCTGCTGAAAAAGGGCGGCCGCAAGGTCGTCGCGTATGACTCGGCGCCGTCCGCCGCCGACGAGGCCGCCGCCCAGGGCGCCGAACTGGCAACCGGCGTGGCGCAGGTGGCCGAAAAGGCCGACATCGTCTTTCTGTCCCTGCCATCCATCGACCAGGTCGAGTCGGTCTGCGAGGCCATCCTGGCCTCGCCCCGCCGTCCGTCCCTCATCGTGGACATGAGTACCAGCAACGTCACGCGCTCGCGCGCGCTGGCCGGGCGTCTCAAGGCCGAAGGCATTGCCTTCGCCGACGCGCCCGTGGCCCGCACCAAGCAGGCCGCCGTCGACGGCAAGCTGTTCATCAGCGTGGGCGGGTCCGAGCAAGACTTCGCGCGGGTAGCGCCTTACCTCAACTGCATGGGCAGCGACGTACTCCATTGCGGCGAGGTGGGCTGCGGCCAGATCGTCAAGATCCTGAACAACTACATAGTGTTCATGACGGTCAACGCGCTGTCCGAGGCCATCACCATCGGCCGCCAGGCCGGCATGGAGGCCGAAAAACTGCTGTCGCTCCTGTCGCAAGGGTCGGCCGACAGCTTCGTGCTGCGCAACCATGGCATGAAGTCGCTGGCCAAAGACGACTTTCCGGAGAAGACCTTTCCCATGACCTACGCCATCAAGGACTGCTCGCTGGCGCTGGACCTGGCGCGGGAAGGCGGCTTCAGCCCACGCATCGGCGCGTACACGCACGACATGATGTGCCGGGCGCGCGACGCGGGCTATGCGCAGAACTACCATCCCGCCGTCATCCGGCTGATTGATGGCCGCGTCAAGGCCGACCTGCCCGAGCGCGTCTGAGCCCCGATATCAGGTCGAACGGGCAGCTCTGCCGGAATTGCCATGGGCCGTGAAGACGGCTGTCAGGGGTCGAGCGCCATGCGTTTCGCCAGGTGGCCCAGGACGCGCCGAGCCAGGTCGCTGGCGTGCTTGTCGCTCCAGATCAATTCCATGCAGACCTGCCCCGCGCTCTGCGGCAGTTCGCGAAACACCACGCCTGCAAAGCCCGTGGTCGCGTAGGACGCCGGCGCAATCGATACGCCCAGGCCCAGGCGCACCATCTGAAAAATGGTCAGCGGGCTGCGGGCCATGTGCCGGATTTCCGGACTGAAACCGGCCTCATGGCAGCAGGCCAAGATGGCGTCATAGATCGCGGGCCCGTGCTCGCGATGCAGCGCCACCATGGGTTCGTCCGACAGCATGGACAGCTTGAAGCCCTCTTGCTGAGCCAGCGGATGCCGGCTGGGCAGCACCGCCACCAGCGGCTCGCGGTGGATGAGCTGGCGCCGCACGTCGGTACGCTCCGGCCTCGCATGGACGATGCCTGCATCCAGCAGGCCCAACGAAACCGCCCTCACCTGTTCGGCCGACACCATATCCACCAGCGACAGCGTCACGCCCGGAAACTCGGCGGACACCAGGCGCTGGATGACGGACACAAGGTGGAACAACGCGGACGTGGCCACCCCCACGCGCAGCACACCCGTGTCGTCGTTGCCGGCCCGCACCGCGGCATTGACCGCCGTGCGCATCTGGTCCAGCAGGATGCGCGTCTCGCGCAGAAAGGCCTGCCCGGCCGGCGTGAGCCGGACCTCGCGGCGGGTGCGCTGGAAAAGCTGCACCCCCATCTCCTCTTCCAGCGATTTGACGTGCTGCGACAAGGGCGGCTGGGAGATGTTCAGCCGTTCAGCCGCCCGCCGGAAACTGAGCTCCTCGGCAACCGTCACAAAGTAGCGCAATTGGCGCATGTCCATGGCATGACATCTTCTATCTGGGGTCAGTGTTGCGGACCGCCCTGTGGCAGGCGGCCGGCTAGCATACTGCGCCCCGTTGTCCTTGCCCATCCTGAACATGGCGCCGGCGCCGCCCTCACCCCAGCAGTTTCGTCAGGTCGCGCACCGGCGTGGAGGAATCCGCCGACAGGAAGGCGTCCAGGATCAAGGTGGTGCGCACGTCGGGCAGCGTAAGGCCCGCGTTGGCCTTGAACTTCTCGACGATGGCGGCCTGATCCAGCGCCCGGTCGCCGCTGCCCAGGTTGACAGGCACGTCCTCGCGCAGCTGCGTGCCGTCGTGCAACGTCACGGTCACCGCGCCCGAGAAGTACTTCGGAAACGCAGTCACCTCCTGCGCGCGGCAAGTGGTACGGCCGGCAAGCGACAGCAGCGCATTGTCCGCCAGCCGGGCAGGCGCGAGTTCCTGCAACGTGAAGCGGCCCAGCGCCAGGCAGGCGGCCACGACGAACTGCACGCTGAACTTGGCGTCGTAGTCGCTGCGCGGCCGGGTCTTGATGTGCGCCGGCTCGGCGACGATGGGCAGCGTGGCGGCAGGCAGTTCGCACTCCACCGAACGGATGCGGCCCGCGTCCAGGATCCGCCCCTGGATGCGCAATGCGGCTTCGGCGCAGCCGTGAATGAAATGGCACACGGGGTAAGGCTTGATGGACGTCTCCAGCAGTGTCCACTCGTGGCCCAGCGCGCTGATGACGGAGTCGGCGTCCACCTGGTCCGCACGCGTCTGCATGTGGGTCTCGTACAGGCCGAACTGCCCTTCGTAGGGCCGGCGCGGGCCGAAGAAACCGGCCTGGGCCATCTGCGCCGCGGTGATGCCGGCAAAGGCGCCCCAGCCCGGGTGCAGGCGCTTGGTCCAGGCCCCATCCTCCAGGAATACCTGTACGCCCGACGCCGTGCTTGCGGCGATGCCCTGCGCCGCCACAAGCTGTTCCTCGGTCAGCCCCAGCAGCTTGCCGGCCACCAGTGCCGAGCTGAAGTGCGACACCACGCCGGTGGCATGGTAGCCGCCCTGATGAAAGCCGCCCTTCACCGACCTGCCCAGGCGTATGGCCGTCTCCATGCCGATGGCGTAGGCGGTCAGCAGCTCGCCCCAGCGCATGTCGCGGGTTTCGCCCAGCGCCAGCGCCGCGGGCAGGCAGGCCACCGACGGGTGCACGATGGCGCCGGGATGCGTATCGTCGAAATCCAGCCCGTGCATCAGGTAGCCATTGGCCATGGCGGCGTCGCGCGCCTGCAAGGCCGGGCCGCCGCCGATGACGGTGGCGTCGCCGGACGCGCCGGCCGCGCGGATGCCGGCCAGCCCGGGCCCGGAAAAGTCGAACTGATGCGCGGCGATGCCCAGCCCGATGGCGTCGATGATGTGGAGCAGCGATTTTTCGCGCACCGCCGCCGGAAGCGATTCCAGCGTCAGGCCGCGCGCAAAGCGGGCCAGGCCCAGCGCCAGGCTGGATGACGGGGCGCGCAGATTGGAGGTTGCATGCATGATGACCAGGGTTCCAATGTGAGGGTCGGCGCGCCCGGCGAGCGCGCCGCTTGGGTGTTCAATCCAGGGGGTTTTCGTGCAGCACGGCGACCGGCACGGGCAGGTCGCCCGGCAGGCGGGGATAGCGTTTGAGCACTTGCGGGTCGTGGCCCGGCACGAAGTGGCTGACCGAGCCCGCCAGTTTCAAGAGGCGCTTGTGACCGGCCAGCATCTGCTCCACATCCACCACCACGGGAAACGGCAGCTTCAGCGTCGCGTTGTCGTAGTAGTGCGCGGCGTCCGAGGCCAGCACCACCCAGCCGCGCGCCGTATGCACGCGAACCGCCTGCAGCCCTTTGGTATGGCCGCCGATGCGCAGCAGTTCGATGCCGGGTTGCAGCACGTCGTCGCCATCGTGGAACTCGACGCGGTCTTCGTACAGCCGGTGGACGAATTCGCAGACGTCCTCGACCGCGAAGGCGCGGCGCAGCACCGGCTGGCACATGCACGGGCCCGTCGCAAACGCCGCTTCGGCCTCCTGCAGGTGGAAGCGCGCATTGGGCAGCTTGTCCAGGTTGCCGGCGTGATCCCAATGCAGGTGCGTCAGGATCACGTCCCGGATCTGTTCGGGCCGCACGCCAAGATGGCGCAGCGCGTCGATGGGGCAGCAGTCCAGCGGCCGTCCGCGCTGCGTCGCGCCGCGCTCGCCAAAGCCGGTGTCCACCAGAATCGCGGTGTCGCCCAGCTTGATCAGCCACACGTAAAAGTCCATCTCGACGGTGCCATCGTGCGCGTCGTGCAGGATGAAATTGTGCGAGGCCGGACGGGTCATACGCGCGTATCGCAGCGCATAGACTTCATAGCAGGGTAAGTTGTCGGTCATGGCCGGGCGCCTCCTACGCCCTTATACGCCAAGATAGGCTTGCCTTACGAAATCATCTTCAAGCAGTTCCTGGCCGGTGCCGGTGCGCACGACTTCGCCGCGCTCCAGCACGTAGGCCCGGTGCGACAGCCGCATGGCAAGCCGGGCGTTCTGCTCGACCAGCACGATGGACAGCCCCGATTCCCGGTTCAGCCGTTCGACGGCTTGGGCAATTTCCGCGATCACCTTGGGCGCGAGACCCAAAGATGGCTCGTCCAGCAGCAGCAGTTTCGGCTGGGCCATGAGCGCCCGGCCGATCGCCACCATCTGCTGCTCGCCGCCCGACAGCGACCCGGCCATCTGCGCGCGCCGTTCCTGCACGCGCGGAAACAGCCCATAGATCATGTCGAGCGTTCGCCGCCGTGTGGCCGCGCAACGCGTGGTGTACGCGCCCAGTTCCAGGTTGTCCATGACCGTCATCCGCGGAAACAGGCGCCGGCCCTCGGGCGACAGCGCGATGCCGCGCGCCACGCGGCCCGCTGCGGGCATGGCGGCGATGGACTGGCCGTCCCAGCGCAAGTCCCCGCGCGCCAGCGTCTTCAGCCCCATCATCGCCTTGAGCGTGGTGGATTTGCCGGCGCCGTTAGACCCCACCAGCGCCACAATTTCGCCGTCGCCGACCTGCAGCGACACGTCGTGCACGGCCTCCAGCTGGCCGTAGCGCACGGCAATGGATTGGGCTTCAAGCATGGGCATAGTCGGGGGCTCCCAGATAGGCTTCGATCACGGCGGGGTTGGACTGGATCTGTTGCGGGGTGCCTTCCGCGATCTTGCGCCCCTGGACCAGCACGTAGATGCGATGGCACAGTTCCATCACCACGGCCATGTGGTGTTCGACGAACAGCACGGAAATGCCGCGATGCGTACGCAGCCGCTGCAACAGCCGGCCCAGTTCGGCGCACTCCTCGCCATTCAGGCCGGCGGCGGGCTCGTCCAGCAGCAGGATCTTGGGATTCGTGGCAAAGCCGATCGCCACGCCCAGCAGTTTCTGGTGCCCATAGGCCAGCCCGCCCGCCGCCACGTCCCGGTACGGCCCCAACCCGGACAGTTCCAGAATCTCGTCCACCTCGCGCGCCACGCGCTGCAACGCAGCCTTGCGGGCACGGGTGGTGACGGTGTGCGTCCACACGGAGCCCGGCAGCGTCGACAGCGCGCCGCGCAGCAGGTTCTGAGCCACCGTGGCGCCCTGGTAGACCGAGGTCGACTGGAACGTACGGGCCAGGCCGCGCCGCACCACCGCGCTGGGCGCCTTGCCCGTGATGTCCGCGCCCTCCAGCACCACCTGGCCGGCCGTGGGAATCAGCGTGCCGCTGATCAGGTTGAAGGCGGTGCTCTTGCCGGCGCCGTTCGGGCCGATCAATCCCACCACCTCGTCCCGCGCCACATGCAGGTCCAGGCCGCTGACCGCCTGCAGGCCGCCGAATCGTTTGGACAGGCCCTTGACCTCAAGCAGGGGCCGCGAAGTCGTTGACGTCGTCATGGCTGCTTCCTCCATTTACGCGGCAGGCGCATGCCGGCCAGCCCTTGCGGCAGGAACCGCAACATCAGAATCAACGCCACGCCGTAAAGGATGTCCTGCGATTCCACCGCGCCGCGAAAGAGCTCGGGCAGCGGCGTCATGACCAGCGCGCCCACCAGCCCGCCCAGCAGGTATCTGCGCCCGCCGACCACCATCATGATGATGAGCGCGACCGACAGGTGCATGTTGAACGACTCGGGCGAGATGTAGCCGACGTAATGCGCCAGCATCGCGCCCCCCAGCCCGGCGAAGACGCTGGCAAGCGTGAACGCGAACAGCTGCGTCCGGCGCACGCCGATGCCGCTGGACTCGGCCAGCGCCGGGTTCTCGCCGACGGCGTCCACCGCCTCGCCTGCCGGCGACGCGTAAAACCCGCGAAAGAACGCCAGCACGGCAATGGCGATTACCGCCGCCAGCGCATAGAACGCCGGTTTGTCCAGGAAGACGTACCCGGCGATGGCGGCCGGGGGAATGTTGGTGATGCCGTTGGCGCCCCCCGTGACATCGCCGAATTCCAGCAGCACCAGGCGCAACAGTTCGCCGAAGGCAAAGGTCACCAGCACGAAGTACACGCCCTGCAATCGCAGCACGATGCGCCCGAGCAGATAGGCGACGAGACCCGCGGCGGCCATTGCCGCCACCATCCCGACGGCGAACGGCAGCCCCAGCCCCTTGACGCAGAACACCGACGCATAGGCCCCGATGCCGGCCAGTGCGCCGTGGCACAGCGAGATCTGCCCTGCCCTGGCCAGTACCGACAGCGACGTCACGACGATGGTGTTGATGCAGATGAAGATGGCCAGGTGATAGGTGAAAGCCTGATTCAGCAGGAACGGGATGCAGACCAGTCCCGCGAGGCCCACCAGGCCCACCGCCCCCAGCGGCTGCGGAGCGGCGGCCCCGCGGATCAGGGCCTGCGGCGCGCCCGGCGGCATTGACGGCAACACGGCTTTGCTCATATCCATTTCACGCCTCCGCCTTGCCCAGCAGCCCTGCGGGCCGCATCACCAGAATGCCCATCACCAGCGCGAAAATCAGGATCTCCGCGAGGCTGTTGCTCATGAAGGAACTTGCCAGGCTTTCGGCCACGCCCAGCAGCAGGCTCGCCGCCGCCGCGCCCGGCACGCTGCCCAGCCCGCCCAGAATCACCACGATGAAGGCCTTGAGCAGGGGCGTGCTGCCGATAAAGGGCGACACGGAAAACAGCGGCGCCATCAGCGCCCCCGCGATCGCCGCCAGCCCCACGCCGATGCTGAAGCCCAGCGGGTACATCAGCTTGGCCCGCACGCCCTGCGCCGTCGCGATCTCCATGTCCTGCACGGCAGCGCGCAAGGCCTTGCCCTGCCGGGTATGGATCAGGAACCCATACAGCACCGCCAGCACTATCACCGAGCAGACCGCGACGTACAGCCGCGACGCCGGGATGATCACCGTGCCAAGGTGGAACACGCCCTCGGCGACCTGCGGCATGATCTGCGAGTCTGGTCCGAACACCACCAGCGCCACCGACTGCAGGATCATCCCCACGCCGATGGTTGCAATCATGCCGTTGAGCTCATCGTGGCGGAAGGGCTTGAGCACGGCCCACTCCACGAGCCAGCCCAGGGCCGCTGTCACGACGAAGGCGCCCAGCAACGCCAAGAGGAACGGCGCCTGCCAGTGGCTCATCAGAACGTAGGTCGCGAACGCCCCGACCATGTAGAACTGGCCGTGCGCAAAGTTGACGACCCGCATCACGCCGAACACCAGCGTGAACCCCACCGCCATCAGCAGGTAAAGCAGGCCGATGATGACGCCGTTAACCAGCGCCTGGGCTAACAAGTTGGACATGGAATCCCCTTTCGCCGGCTTATTTCTGGATATCGACGCACTTGTCGATATCGCAGCGCGCCACGGTGACTTCCTGGCCGTTGCGGACCTCGGAAATGAAGAAGGGCGATGCGACCTGATGGTCGATGCCGTAGCGCGCCTTCCCGCTCCAGTTCACGATGCCCTGGATGCCCTTGTAGTCCTTCAGCTTGGCGAGTTCATCGCGGACCCTGGTGCTGTCGGTTACCGTGCCGGCGTTCTGCATGGCCTTGAACAGCATGTGCGTGCCATCGTAGAAGGCGGGGCTGAATCCGTTCATGTTCTTCTTGTATTTGTCCTGGTAGCGCTGGGCGTAATGCGCCACCTCCTTGTTGTCCGGATCCTGCAGCGACGTGACCATCATGCCCTCGGTCGCCGTCTTGCCCGCCACCGCCACGATCTCGGGCGTGGCTGGCCCGCCATTGCGCACGATCGGCCCCTTGAAACCCAGCTCCCGCGCCTGCCGCACGATCATTCCCGCGGTAGCCGGCGAGTTGCCGTCCAGCTCGATGGCGTCGATGCCCGAGCTGATCATCCGGGTCAGCAGCGGCACCATGTCCACCCGCTGGCGTTCGAAGAATTCCTTGCTCGACAGCGCGGCGCCCGCCTTTTCGTAGGCCTTGGCCAGGTCGTTGGAAATCTGCTGGCCGGACTCGTCGTTGGGGAACAGTCCGCCCACCTTCTTCAGATTGAAGCGCTTGACCAGCCACGCGATGATCGGCGGGGCCGTCTCCTCGGTCGTCAGGTTGGGCCGGAAGGAGTACGGCTTCTCCGGGCTGAGCGCCTTGTTGGTGAAGCCCAGCGTCATGATGATGACCTTCTCGCGCTCGGTGACCGGCTGCACGGCCAGCGCTGGCGCGGACCCCATCGGGCCGATGATGTACTTGACCTTGTCGTCGCTGACCAGGCGGTTGGCGGCCGTGACCGCGTCGGCCGACTGGTACTTGTCGTCATAGGGAATGACGCTGATCTTGTACTTCTTGCCGCCGACCTCCAGGCCACCCTGCGCGTTGACGTCGTCGGCCGCGAGTTCGGCGCCGTACAGCAGCGCCTGGCCCCACGCGGCGCCTGCGCCGGACAGCGTCACCAGTGCGCCAATCTTCAGCGTGTCCTGCGCCATGGCTGCGGCGGGCAGCGCCAACGCCAGGGGCAGCACCACCTTGCAAATTCGATTCATGTCTCTCTCCTGTCTTTTTTGTGTAGTCAGTGCGTGAACAACAGGTGTCGTGCGCTGGGGACGGCCGCGGACGGCCACCCGGCGTCACAGGGGGATTTCGATATCCAGCAGGGGCGCGTGCTGCTGCGCACCGTATACGTCTACATCGCCCACCGCGCCCGAGGCGACCGGCCGCGGCAGGGTCGCCTTCCATGCCAGGGCCGGCGGGTACTCGGTGAACAGCACCTCCTCTACGTGCACGCCGTACAGCCGCGCGATCAGCGCGGGGCTGATGACACCCGTGGCGCGCACGCGCTCGAACAACGCCGGGTCATCGAACATGATGTCCAGCGTGATGGCGAACGGCCCCGCGTTCTTGCTCTTGCAAGCCTTGGCGATATCTTTGAGTCTGGCCATGTCGGTCTCCCTCGCTCAGACGGTTTCATACTCGATGGGAAACAGGCTGAGCGGGTCAGCCACCTCGATGACGTGCTGCATGAAGAATTCATAGATCGGCCCGCGCTCGATGTCCGAGGGCGAAAACGGAAAGGCCATGTTTCCCTCACGGCACATGCGTCCCGGAAAGTCGGAATGCAGCAGCGTCACGCGCGCCAGCGACAACGCCGCGTTGGCGATCTCCTGCGTCCTGCCCACGACCTCTGCGACGATGGCCAGCTCCTGCGGCCTGAAGCCCGGTTCAGGCTCCCAGTCCCCCATCACCCCGTTCGTCCCATACACCCTGAGCACGAGCTGCCAGTCCTGCGGTGCCAGCCCGAGGGCCGCGACTTTCGTTGCCGTGGACGCGCGCACGAAGTCCAGGAAACCGGCGGCCTGGCCGATCAGGCCCGGGTCGCGCGTCGCGGCAAAGGCAACCGCGCTGAACCCGGCCCGCTTCACGCCTTCCAGCTTGATGGTGTAGGGCTGCGCCTCCCACTTCATGCCCGTGATGCGCACGCGGCGATCCGACACCGCGCGCATCTCGCAGTCGCGCGTATCGACGCAACCACCCGGCTCATAGCGCAATACGGGGCTCGCGTTCTCGTGCAGCGCCTGCACCGCCACCGACAGCGGCGTGCAGCGCAGCTCCGGGTTGAGCGGCTCGGCCTCCACGTAGTCCTCGCCCACCGTGACCATCAGGCAATCGTGCTTCTTGGGAATGGCGGCATTGCACGCGCATTCGAGCATCTTGCCGGCGTACCAGGCGGGCGCCTCGGGGATGCCGTGGTGCATGGCCAGCGCCACCCACGGCGCCGGGTCCGTGCCTCGCCCGCCCAGGATCACCTGCGCGCCCTCGGCCAGGGCCTGGCGGTAGGGCTCCGGCCCCATCATGCCGACAATGCGCACGGCCTCGTCGACATCTTCGGCCGTCAACGCCCCCGCCGCCCCCAGGGCGCGGATGCGGCCCTCGGCCAGCGCCGTCCTGATCACCGCCGGATCTTGCTCGGCGTGGATGAGCGCCATCTTGAAATGCAGGCCATGTTCACGGGCGATCTCGCGCACGATGTCGGCGCAGGCCTGCAGATGCGGCTCGCCGCCTGCGCCGCCGCAAGTGCCGACCATCATGGGAATGCCGTTGGCGATGGCCGCCCGCAGCAACAGCGACAGGTCGCGCTTCATGGCCATCCGCGAATTCAACGTCTTGCCGGAACCCAGATAATGCGGACCGGGATCGCTGGAGCCGCCGTCCACGCCGACCATATGGGGCTTGAGTTCCATCGCGGCCTTCACCGACGCTTCCGGAAACCCGTAGCCCAGGATGCCGCTGGCCGACATCATGCGCACGCTTTTATTGGTCATGTCCGTGGTCCTTAGCGGCTGCCGGCCTTCCAGTCGCCGGCGCGCGGTCGGCGCAGGCCCAGGTTCCCGCGCAGCGTGCCGCCGCCATACTCCTTGCGAACCAGCCCGCGCTTTTGCAGATGGGGAATGACGAGGCGCACGATCTCTTCGTATGTCCCGGGCACCGCCGTCGCCGACAGCACGAAGCCGTCGCAGCCCTTGCTGAACCACTCCTCCATCATGTCGGCCACCTGCTCGCCCGTGCCGCAGAACACCGGTCCATCGTTCAGCGTGCCGCGCCCCGAGGCTTCGACGAAGTCGCGCACCGAGGGATTCTTCTTGCCGCTCACCTGGACAACCTTGTCACGCAGGCTCTGCCAGGACATCGCGGCCAGTTCCTCGTCGGTGAAAGGCTGGTCGTAGGGCCGGCCCGAGAAGTCGATGTTGGCCGTCTCGCCGATCATCGTCAGGCCATCGATGGGCCGCGACAGGCCAGCGATCATCTCGCGCTTTTCGCGGGCCAGGCTTTCGGTTTCGGCAGCGATGATCTTGACCTCGGCGGCCACCTTCAGGTCGTCAGGATTGCGGCCGGCCTTGGCCACGCCGTCCTTGAGCGCCTGGTACTGCTTGATGCCGCCTTCCAGCGTGGGGTACTTGGCGAACACCACTTCGGCCCAGCGCGCGGCGAACGCCAGCCCGCGCCCGCTCTGGCCGGCCTGCAGGATTACCGGGTTGCCCTGCGGCGAACGCGGTACGGTCAGCGGGCCGCGCGACCGGAAGAATCGGCCTTCGTGGTCCAGCCGCCGCACCTTATCCGGATCGGCAAAAAATCCCTCGGCCTTGTCGGCGACGATGATGTCGTCTTCCCAGGTGTCCCAATGGCCCATGACCACTTCCATGAACTCGTCGGCGCGGTCGTAGCGCAGGTCGTGCTCCAGGTGTTCGGTGTGGCCGAAGTTGGCGGCCTCGGAATTGTTCATCGACGTCACCACGTTCCAGGCCACCCGGCCCTTCGTCATGAGGTCCAGCGTGGCGAACAGGCGGGCCACATGGAAAGGTTCGTAGTAGGTCGTGGAATAGGTGGCGCCCAATCCAAGGTGGCGGGTGGCCATGGCCATCGCCATCAGGACCGCCGTCGGCTCGAGCTTCACGGCGCGAACCCCATGGCGCACGGTTTCCCTGTGATCGCCGCCGTAGATATCCGGCATTGCCAGGCGGTCATCGAAGAAAGCCATGTCGAAGCAGCCATCCTCCAGGGTGCGCGCGATGCGCTGGTAGTACTCCGGGGTCAGGTAGTCGGCCATGCTTGAGGGATTTCTCCACGAGCCGACATAGTTGGAACAATTCTGGGCTTGCAGAAAGGCCACCAGGGCCATTTGACGGGCGTTTGTGCTCATTGCTTTTCCGGTTTCCGGTGGGTTCATCGTGATGGCGAAGTGGCGTCAGTATTGGTGTCGACTCGGATATGCACAATTTCCGCGGCGTGATACATCTATAACCACCATGAATCAATCAACCGACCGCCCCGCCCTCACCCGGCTCGAACTCTCCGAGCTGGAAACCTTTCTGTGGGTCGTGAGCGAAGGCAGCTTCAGCGACGCCGCCCGCAAGCTGCATCTCTCTCAGCCCGCCGTCACCAATCGCGTCAAACGGCTTGAAGACAAGCTGCGCACCAAGCTCCTGCACCGGACCACGCGCCAGGTCTCCGCCACGCCGGAGGGCATGCGCCTGCGGGACGCGGCCGAAGCCGCCCTGGCGGGTCTGCGGGATGTCATGCGCCAGTTCCAGATAGGGGCCGAGACCGGCCGCAACCGTATCGTGGTGGCCTGCACGCCGATGCTGGCGGCGACGGTGCTGCCGCGCCTGATCCACGACTACCAACAGCGCTACCCGGATATCCAGGTCGTGCTGCGCGACTTGCCCTATGCGCAGGTCGTGCAGGCAATCACGCAGGATGCGGCGGATTTCGCCGTCGCGGCGCTGGACACCAAGCAGCGCGGACTGCAGTTTCAGTCGCTGGCCGAAGAAAAGGTGCTGCTCGTCGTCCCCGCCGGGCACCCCCTGGCCGCGCACGCCCGCGTCACGCTGTCCATGATCGCGCCTTACCGCATCATGTTCCTGGACCGCTACCTGTCGCTGCGCAAGCACCTGACCGAGGAATTCGCCAAGCAGGGATTGCGTTTCGAGCACACCACGGCATCGACCCTGCCGACGTTGCTGGGCATGATCGACGCAGGCAATTGCGTCACCTTCCTGCCGCGCACCATGGTGCAGCGCAATGCGCAGTCATCGCGCGTGCTCATCGAGATCCAAGATCTGGACGCCACCCGCCACTGGGGCTGCATCCTGTCGCGCCGGGCAGATCTGTCGACCGCCGCCCAGGCGTTCAAGGACTACCTGCGCAAGCACTTTCGCGAACAGCTCGCCGAGCCGGTCTGACCTGCTGCATTCATAACGGGGCGTAATAGACGCATACCGGAACGCAATTTGTGGGCGCTTTCCCCCGCTCCTAGACTTGGCGGCATGCCAGGCGGGAAGGCGGCGGAACGGACTCCGCCGCCCCAAGGCGCCGGCTCCCACGAAATCAGGATGCAAGCATGACACCCTTCGACAGCAAGGAATTCCGACGCGCGCTCGGCGCGTTTCCCACCGGCGTGACCGTGATCACCACATGCGATGCAGCGGGCAAGCCCTACGGGGTCACGGCCAATTCGTTCAGCTCGGTCTCGCTGGATCCCCCGCTGATCCTGTGGAGCCAGTCCACGACCTCCAGCAGCTACCCGGCGTTCCGCGACTGCCCGCGCTTCGTCGTGAACATCCTGGCCGACCACCAGGTCCACATTTCCAACCAGTTTGCAAAGTCCGGGGCCGACAAATTCCGCGAAGTCCCGGTCACGGCCGGGCTGGGCGGCGTGCCCATCATCGACGATTGCGCGGCGCATCTGGAATGCGTGAAGGTCGCCGCCTACCCCGGTGGCGATCACGTCGTCTACCTGGGTCAGGTGGAAAAGATCAACCGTAGCGGCCACCATTCACTGGCCTTCGGCGACGGCAAATATCTCAGGACCTTTGCACACGACCTGGGAGAGGTCGGCCACCCTTCCGGCGCGGCCGGCCTGGGCTGTCTAAAGGCCCAGCGGCTCGCCATGGAGGCGCTGCCTGCGATCTGCGAGCGCATCGGCCAACGTACCGTGGGCATCGCGGTGTGGGGCAACCAGGGCGCCACCATCGTCGGTTGGGAGCCGTCCGCGCATCCCGTCAGTCCGTTTCTGCAGGCCGGCGTGGTCGTAAGCCTCACGCAATCGGCCACCGGAATCGCCTTCGCGGCGTTCATGGCACCCGAGCAGACGCAGGCGGCCATCGACGAAGAGCTCCAAGCGCGCGCACGCAGCGGTCAGCCGGACAACGGGCAGTTCGCCCTGCGCGTGGCCGAAGCGCGGCAGCATGGATTGGCACGGGCCGTGGGCACCGCCGCCTCGCCCCGGCACCACGTCAAGGTCAATGCCTTCAGCGCGCCCGTGTATGACGCGGGGGGCAACATGGTGATGGCAATCTCCACCACCTGCGAGGCGCAACGGCTGGCCCCGGATTGGGATGGCAGCGTGCCAACCGCGCTGCGCGAGGCGGCGCGTCTCCTGTCGCAGCGGCTCGGTCACCTATCCGGCGATCCCGTCATGGCGGGCTGATCGCCAGCGCCGGGCGCTGGTCAGATCTGCCCCGGCACCACCCGGTTGCGCCCCTGCCGCTTCGCTTCATACAACCCCCGGTCCGCCGCCTGGATCAGCTCCGTGCAGGGCTGGCCATCCTGCGGCGTCGCGGTGGCCAGGCCCACGCTCACCGTGAGCCAGGGACCGGCGCCCGCGTCGCGTTGCGGGATCTGCATGGCTTCGACGGCGCGGCGCAGTTTCTCGGCGGCCAGGCGCGCGCTCCCGGCGGGCGTGCCGGGCAGCACCAGCGCGAACTCTTCGCCGCCGAAGCGCGCCGCCAGGTCGGTGGAGCGGTCGCAGCTTGCAAAGATGGTGTTGGCCACGCGCTTGAGGGCCTCGTCGCCCGCGATGTGGCCGTAGGTGTCGTTGTAGGACTTGAAGTGGTCCACATCGATCATGAGCATGCTGATCTCGCGCCGGTCGCGGCCCGCGCGCAGCCATTCGGCGTTGAGGTATTCGTCGAAATAGCGCCGGTTGCCCAGGCCGGTCAGGCCGTCCGAATTGGTGAGGCGGCGCAATTCCATGTTGCTTTCCAGCAATTGCTGCTGGCTCTGGCGCAGGGCCTGGTAGGCCTCGTCGCGCTGCACCAGCGCCATGTAGGAGCGCGAGTGGTAGCGGATGCGCGCGATCAGTTCGATGGAGTCCGGCAGCTTCACGAGGTAGTCGTTGGCGCCCGCGGCAAACGCCGCGCTCTTGATCGCGGGGTCTTCCTTGGTGGACAGCACGATGATGGGGATGTCGCGCGTCACCGGGTGGCCACGGTACTCGCGCACGAGGCTCAGGCCGTCCACGCCGGGCAGGACCAGATCTTGCAGGATGACCGTGGGCCGCGTCTGGATCGCCACGCTCAAGGCCTTGTAGGGATCCGAGCAATAGTGGAAATCGATGTTGCCCTCGGGCACCAGCGCCCGCCGGATGGCTTCTCCCACCACGACCTGGTCGTCAACGAGCAACACCATCGCCCCATGCGAATTCAGATCCGCAGAGACCGCGTCGTCAGAGGAAGCAAGCATAGTAAGTCCTTGATTTCTGCACATATGCCGCGGCTCAGGCAAACGCCTGGATGACGCGGGAAGCAATTTGTTCGAGGGGCCTGATCTCGACCGCGGCCTGCATGGCCGCGGCCGCCTTGGGCATGCCATAGACGGCGCTGGTGGCCTGATCTTGCGCGATGGTCAGGCAACCGCGCTCGCGCAGCGCCTTGAGTCCACGCGCGCCGTCCTGGCCCATGCCCGTCAGCAGGACGCCGACCGCCACGCCGCGCCAATGCTGCGCCACACTATGAAAAAACACGTCGATGGAAGGCCGGTACAGGCTTTCACGGGGGCAACTGGTGTATCCAAGGGTGCCATCCTCGCGCAGCGCAAGATGGTCATCCGTGCCCGCCAGCAGGATCTGTCCCGGCAGCGGCCGCTCGCCTTGGCGCGCCAGCCGGACCGGCAGCGGCACCTGGTCGTTGAGCCAGTCCGCCATGCCGGCGGCAAACAAGGCGTCCACATGCTGCACCAGCACGATGCCCGCCGGAAAGTCCAGCGGCAGGTCGCGCAGCAATTGGGCGAGCGTGGCCGGTCCGCCGGCCGACGCGCCGATCGCCAGCAGCCGTCTTGCGCCTGCCGGCGGCGCGGGCCTGGGGACAGGGGTCAGTGCCGGGCGATTGCCGTAACGGCCGATCAGCCAGCCGATGTTGCGGATCTTGCGCAGCAGCGGCGCCGCCGCACTGCGCATGTCCGAGCCGCCGACGACCGGCGTGTCCACCGCGTCCAGCGCGCCGTGGCCCATGGCATCGAAGACGCGCGCGGTCTGGCGCTCGACGTCGGACGTCACCACGACGATGGCGCAAGGCGTTTGCGCCATGATGCGGCGCGTGGCCTCGACGCCGTCCATGACGGGCATGATGAGGTCCATCAGCACCACGTCGGGACGGTCGCGTTCGCACTGCTGGACTGCCTCCAGGCCGTCGGCCGCGGTCCAGGCAATCTCCAGGCCGGGCTCGAGCGCGATCGCGCGCCGCAGGGTCTCGACCGCGAGGGGCATGTCATTGACGATCCCGATTCTCACGTCCGTGCCTTCCCGATGAGGTCTTCGACGGCATCGAGCAGCGCATCGTCGTGGAAGCTGCCCTTGGCGAGGTAATAGTCGGCGCCGGCATCCAGCCCGCGCCGCCTGTCCTCTTCCCGGTCCTTGTACGACACCACCATGACGGGCAGATTCTGCAGCTTGGGATCGGCCTTGATGCGCGACACGAGTTCGATGCCGTCCATCCGCGGCATGTCGACGTCGGTCACGATCAGGTCGAACTCCTCGCTGCGCAACATGTTCCAGCCATCCATGCCGTCCACGGCCACGGCCACATCGAAACCGCGGTTCAACAGCAGCTTGCGCTCAAGCTCGCGAACCGTCAACGAGTCATCGACGACCAGGACGCGCTTGCGGCGCCGCGTCGCCGTCGCGCCGGCCCCGCTGTCGACGCGCGACAGCCGGCCGCCTTCGATCAGTTTTTGCACGGACACCAGCATGTCTTCCACGTCCAGGATCAGCAGCGGCGTGCCGTCGTCCATCAGCGAGCCCGCCATCACGTCCTGCACCTTGCCCAGCCGGGGATCCAGCGGCTGCACGACCAGCGTGCGCTCGCCCACGTAGCGGTCCACGGCGATGCCGTAGAGCAGCTCGTGATCCCCCACCACCACCACGGACAAGGTATCGGCGGCCGGCGCCGGCTCGCCAGCGCGCAGGATTTGCCGCGCCGACACCAGCCCGATCTGGCGGTCCATGAAACGGAAATGCTGCTGGCCTTCGAGCTGTTCGATGTCCTGGGCGTCCACCTGCAGCGCATGGCTGACGTAGGCCAGCGGAAACGCGTAGATCTCGCCCTGCACTTCGACCAGCAGGCTGCGCACCACCGAGAGGGACAGCGGCATCTCCAGCACGAACCGCGTGCCCCGGCCCTGCTGCTGGTGGACGCGCACCGCGCCGCGCAGTTGCCGCACCATCGTCTGCACCACGTCCAGCCCCACGCCGCGCCCGGATATCTCAGTCACTTCGTCGCGGGTGCTGAAGCCCGACAGAAAAAGGAATTCCAGCAGCTCGGCCTCGGTCAACCGGGCCGCGGTCTCCGCGTTGGTGAGCTTGCGCTCGACGACCTCGCCGCGCAGATGGTCCAGCGAGATCCCGGAACCATCATCGGCCAGCTCGACCAGCAGCATGCCGGCCGAGTGGCGCGCCGACAGCGTGATCAGGCCCTCCGGCGGCTTGCCCGCCCGCTCGCGGGCCGCGGGCGATTCGATGCCGTGGTCCACGGCGTTGCGCAGCAGGTGGGTGAGCGGCGCATCCAGTTTTTCCAGGATGTCGCGGTCCACCTGCGTCTGCTCGCCTTCGATCTCCAGGCGCACCTGCTTGCCCAGTGAGCGGCCCAGGTCGCGCACCATGCGCGCCATGCCGCCCACACCGTCGCTGAAGGGCCGCATGCGGCAGGCCAGCGCGGTGTCGTAGAGGCGCCGCGTCAGATGGCTCATGCGCCAGCCGAAGTCGTCCACTTCGCTGGTGCGCTGCGTCAGTTCACGCTGGCACTGTTCGAGGATGCGCTGCGCATCGTCCAGCGCCGCCTGGCCGCGCGCATCGAGGTGCTGCTCGGCCAGCACGGCGCGCACGCCGTCCAGCGCACGCGCCGCCCCCGCCTGCAGGCGCCGCAGCCGCAGCATGGCGGCGCTGAAAGGGCCGACCCATTGCGACTCGACCAGTGTTTCGCTGGACAGCCCCAGCAGCTTGTTCAAGGTGTCGGCCGTGACGCGCAGCACGCGCTCGCCCTCGCCCGCCGTGCGGTCGGAACTGCGGCGCGACGGCGATGCGGCGGCATTTGATGCACCGGGCGTTGATACCCCGGAGGCCGATGCCGCCGGGGTCGATGCCGCGGTCCCCGACACGGCGCCTGTCGGTCCGGGCGACGCCGCCGTGAAAGCCGGGCCCGCAGCGGCGGGCTCGTCTTCGAGCCGCACGATCGGCGGCAGGAAGTCGGATGGCCGGGGCGCGCGCGGCGGCGGGGCCGGCGGCGCATTGGGCGCGTTGCTCAGCCGCGCCACCAGATCGGTGATTTCCGTGTCCAGCTCCACGCCGGGCGTCGCGACGCGTTGCAGCAGGTCCGCGCCCAGCAGCAAGGCGTCGATGTCGGCGGCCTGCAGGCGCAGGCGGCCTTCCTGCGCCGCGACGAGACAATCTTCCATCGCATGCGCGATGCGCACGGCCGGATGCAGGTCCACGATGCGCGCCGCGCCCTTGAGCGAGTGGGCGGCGCGCATGCAGGCTTCGAGGTCCGGCGCGGACGTGGGATTCTTTTCCAGGGCCAGCAGGCCGTCGTTGAGCACCTGCACCTGCGTGCGGGTCTCGATCTGGAACAGTTCGAGGAGCGAGGCGTCGCGCATCTGATCGGGATTCACGCGAGACTCCGTTGCAATGCCTGCATCAGCAGGGTTTCATCCAGCACGCCGATGGCGCGGCCGCCGCAGCGGGCCATGCCGCGGGAATACTTCAGGCTTGCACCCTGTACGGTCGACGGCAACGGATCGAGCGCCTGCAGGTCGACGTCGTGCATGCCCTCGACCTCGTCCACGGGCAGCACCACCGCCCGGCCCGCGCCGCCGAATATCAGCATGCGCGCCGCGGCTGGGCGTTCGCGCGCCTGCGGCGCCGCGCCGTCCAGCCCCAGCAGGCGCGCCAGCGACACGCATACCGTCAGCGTCCCACGCACATTGGTGACGCCCAGCACGGCGGGATCGCGGCGATGCGGCAGGCTGATGATGCCCCGCATGCCCGCCACCTCGTCCAGCGACCGCGTCGGCAGCCCCAGCCATTCGCGTTGCAGGCGGAACACCAACAGTGACGACAGGTTGGCCGCGTGCTGCGGCGGCGGCGGCGCTTCATCCTCTCCCGCCATGCCCGGCGGCAGGCGGTCCAGGATGCGTTTGGCCGCCGAGGCGTACACCGGACAGTTGCGGCAATGCACGTGCGCGGCAAGCTGGCCGCAGCTTTTGTCGCCGCGTATCCCGATGCGGTTCCAGCAATCGTCCACGTCGGACAGCGCCCCCATTGCGTCAGCCACGGCGTGCCTCCTGGCGCGCCGCGCGCGCCTGCAGGCGGGTGGCGCCGTCGTGGTCACCTTCCGCGGCCACCAGCGCGGCAAGGTGCAGCAAGGCTTCGCGGTGGTTCGGGTCCAGGTACAGCGCCTTGCGGTAGGCGGCCTGCGCCTGCCGCGCCTGGCCATCCGCGTCCAGCAGCAGGCCCTGCAGGTGCAGCGCGTCGGCGCTGGCGCCGTGGAGCTCGATGTGCGCACGGCATTGCGCCATGGCATCGCGCACCCTGCCCTGGTCGGCCAGCGCGGCGATATGGCGCAGCGAGGCCTGGGCCGCCGGCTCCGGCGGCGCGGCGGGCGTGTCGGCGATGGCGGCGTGCGGCACGGGCAGCCGCGGCGCGGGCGTCTGCGCGACCGGACGCCGCGGCGGCGCCCAGGCATGCACGATGGGACGCGGGCCAGACTGCGGCGGGCGCGGTGGCGCAGGCGTGGCCGCGGGCGCCGGCGCGGCCTTTGCGCGGAACGCGAACGACCGGGCAAGCGCCACCGACGGCAGGCGCCGTCCCGTCAATAGGCTGGTCTCGGCCGGCCCCACGAAAATCACGCCGTCCTCACGCGCGAATCTGCGCAGCACCTGCACCGCGCGCTCCTGCGTAGCCATGTCGAAATAGATGAGCAGATTGCGGCAGAACACGAAGTCATAGGGCGCGGCGCCCGCCAGCAGGTTCGGATCGAACAGATTGCCGGACTGGAACCGGACCTGGCCGCGCACGCGGGCGGCAAGTTGATGGCCCTCGGGCACTTCCGAGAAATACCGGTCGCGAAACGCCAGGTCGCCGCCGCGGAACGAATTGCGGCCGTACACGGCGCGCTGCGCGAATTCCACCATGCGTACGCTGATATCCACGGCGTCCACGTGGAAACGCTGCGGCGGCACGCCCGCGTCGAGCAGCGCCATGGCGATGGAATACGGCTCTTCACCGCTGGAACAAGGCACGCTCAGCACGCGCAGCACGCGGCCCTCGCTGCCGGGCGCAAACAGCCGTTCGCGCGCGAGGGTCGCCATGGCGACCTGGGATTCCGGATACCGGAAAAACCAGGTCTCCGGCACGATCACGGCCTCGATGAGCTGCTGCATCTCGTCGGGCCAGGCCTGCACCCGCGTCAGGTAATCCTGTTCGTCGTCCACGCCGGCCGCGTGCATGCGATGCCGCACGGCCCGTTCGACGGCGGCCTGGCCGATGGAGCCGCTGTCCAGCCCCATCCGGCGCTTGAGCAGGCCGCTGAATTCCTCGAGCAGGCTCATGCAGCCACCTCGCCCGCCGCGCCATCGCCGGACGGAAAAAGAAGCGCCCGCACGGCGGCGGGCAAGAGGTCATCGACCTTGACGGCCTGGACCATGCCGCCCGCGTCGGCCAGCACGGGGCCCAGGTATCGGGCCTGCGTATTGTCCAGCGCATGCGGCTGGAACGCGGCGGGGTCATAGTGCATGGTCTCGGTGGCCTGTTCCAGGATCAGACCCAGCAGGCGCTCGGCGGCGCCCGCGCCGGGCCGGTAGCGCACCAGCGCCAGGCGCGTGCTGGTCACGGCGGCACAGGCGCCGGCGCCGGCCAGCGCGCTCATGTCGATGACGGGCACGGCCACGCCGCGGCGTTCGGTCATGCCGGCCACCCAATGCGGCGCGCCCGGCACCTGTTTAAGCGCGCGCAGCCCCAGGACTTCGGCGACGTCCCCGGCGTCCAGCGCATAGCGGTCCGCGCCGATGCGGAAAAGCAGATAGAGCCGGCGCCCGGGGCCGGCATGGCCCGCGGCGGTCCGTGCGCGGACGGCGGCAGATGTCATGGCAGCGTTCACACCTTGAAGCGGGACACGCCGCTGCGCAGATCATTGGCCACCAGCGTCAGCTCTTCGATGGCAAGGCTGGATTGACGCAGCGATTCCACCGTCTGCTGCGCCGCGTCGCTCAGTTGCTGCAGCGCCTGGTTGATCTGTTCGGCGCCCGTGGCCTGGGCCTGCATGCCCTCGTTGACCATCTGCACGCGCGGCGCCAGCGTCTGCACCTGCTGGATGATCTGCGAAAGCTGGTCTCCCACCTGCTGCATGTCCGCCATGCCGCGGCGGACTTCTTCAGAAAACTTGTCCATGCCCATCACGCCAGCGGACACCGACGACTGGATTTCACGCACCATCTGTTCGATGTCGTAGGTGGCGACTGCCGTCTGGTCCGCCAGGCGCCGGATCTCGGTGGCGACCACCACGAAGCCGCGGCCGTACTCGCCGGCCTTCTCCGCTTCGATGGCCGCGTTCAGCGACAACAGGTTGGTCTGGTCAGCCACCTTCGTGATCGTCGTCACGACTTGCGTGATGTTGCCCGCCTTTTCATTGAGCACCGCCAGTTTGGCGTTGACCGACCCGGCCGCGCCCACCACATTGCGCATGGTGTCCTCCATGCGCGCAAGGCCCACCTGCCCGCTGCCCGCCAGCGTGGCGGTCTGTTCGGCGGCGCTGGAAACCTCGGTCATGGTGCGCACCAGTTCGCGCGAGGTCGCCGAGATCTCGCGCGAGGTGGCGCCGATTTCCGTGGTGGTGGCCGCGACTTCCGACGCGGTGGCCTGCTGTTGCTTGGACGTGGCGGCGATCTCGGTCACGGACGTGGCCACCTGCACCGCGGACCGCTGGGTCTTGCCGACCAGGCCGGTCAACTCGTCCACCATGCCGTTAAAGCCGATTTCAATGGCATTGAACTCATCCTTGCGCGACAGCCTGAGCCGGCGGCTCAGGTCGCCTCCGCCCGTCGCTTCCAGCGTCTTCACGATTTCGCGCATGGGATTGGCGATGGCGCGCATCAGGAGGTAGCCGCAAACGATGGACGCGGCGATGGCCATGGCCAGAGACACCAGCATGCCGACCTCGGCTGCTTGCACGGATTCGCGGATGCTCACGGCCGCTTCGTCGGCCTGCGCCTTGTTTGCGCTCACCATTTTGGCCAGGATGTCGCGGCCCCGATAAAAGGACGGGCGCAATTCTGACTGGATACGCATCAGCGCAAGGGACGTATCCGCCTGCACGCTCGACGACAGGATGTCGGCGCGGATGCGCTTGTATTCCTGCAGCTCCTTCTGGAACTCCTCGAACATGTGTTCGTCGTCCTGCCGGCCGATGGTGCGCAGGTAGAACTCCACGTACTCGTCGAGCTGCTTGTCGTTGCGCGGCAGGGCTTCCAGCGCCGCGCGGCGGTCCGCCTCGGTCGGCGCATGGAAGGCGTCCTGCACGGCCACGAAGCCGGCGAACCACGCTGCCCGGATCGACGTGCTGTAGTAGATGCCCGGCACGGCGTCGGCGTTGATCATTTCGACTTCCGCTTCGACATGCAGAAGCCGCCGGTAGTCCACCACCACCATCAGCGTCATGATGGCGAGAATGGCCAGGAAACTGGCCAGGATGCGCTGGCGGAGCGTCACATTCTTCATACCGGGAGACCTTTGCACTGTATCGAATTGCGACGTCCTGCCGGGACGCCCCAGGGGTGATTCCCCTGCTGTCCGGAATTCCGGACAGCCCTTATCGGTGGGGAAGATGGGAAATATCGATAATTATTACAAAGGTGCCGCATCACAGCCATGAAAAACAGGGCAAAACGCAAAACATGGCTGACTTCGTCCGAAAAATGCAAATATCTATTACAAAAAATCAACCGGTATTTGTTAGCGCAGGTAGCACGAGTAGCGCAAGGTGCAAACCGCGTCACGCGGCGTCGGCCCACAGCGCCTGCGGCGGACGCGCCCGCACCCAGTCGCGCACCCCTTCGTAGGCGTGGGCCAACTGCAGCACCGCCAGGTCGCCCCGCGGCGGCCCGATGAGTTGCATGCCCATCGGCAGGCCCGCCGCGTTGAAACCCACCGGCACGCTGATGACCGGGCACCCCGCCAGCGTCCAGGGCGTCACGGTCTCCATCCAGCGATGGTAGGTGTCCATGGGCCGGCCCGCGATCTCCTTGGGCCAGTCCAGCGTTACATCGAACGGAAACACCTGCGCCGACGGCACGGCCAGGTAATCCACGTCGTCGAACATGCGCAGGACGGTCTGATACCAGGCGCTGCGCTCTTCGGTGGCCTGATACACCTGGCGCGCCGTCATGCCTTCCAGGCCTTCCACCTCCCAGATCAGGGCTGGCTTGACCAGCTTGCGGGTCTCCGGATCGTGGACCAGGGCATGGAACTGCCCGCCCACCATCAGGTGGCGATGCGCCAGCCAGATGCGCCAGAGCCGGTCGCCCGCGAACGGCACCTGGTAGTCGTCCACGCGGCAGCCCGCCGTCTCCAGGTCTTGCAGCGCCTGCGTGCACAGGTCCAGGATGCCCGGCTCCATCGGCAGGTAGCCGCCCCAGTCGCCCAGCCAGCCCACGCGCTTGCCCGACAGGTCTGCCTCCAGCGGCTGCGCGTATAGAGACGGGTCGTCCGTCAGCGACAGCGGCGCCCGGCGGTCGTGGCCGGCGATCACCGACAGCAGCCGGGCCACGTCGCGCGGCGTGCGGCCCATCGGCCCTTCATAAGAAAGCTGTTTGAGGAACACCTCGGGCGAGGGTCCGGACGGCACACGGCCCGCGGAGGGGCGCATCCCGTAGACGTTGCAGAACGCCGCCGGATTGCGCAGCGAGCCGCCGAAATCGCTGCCGTCGGCCACCGGCAGCATGCGGGCGGCCAGCCCCGCGGCCGCGCCGCCGCTGCTGCCACCGGCCGTCTTGCTGGCGTCGTAGGGGTTGCCGGTCGCGCCATAGACCTGGTTGTACGTGTGCGACCCCAGTCCGAATTCGGGCACATTGGTGCGGCCGATGAAGATGGCGCCGGATGCGCGCATGCGCTCCACCAGGATCGAATCGTGCGGCGACACCACGTCCTTGTAGACCAGCGACCCCATCGACGTGACCATGCCCCGCACCGCGGTCAGGTCCTTGGGCGCCTGCGGCATGCCATGCAGCCAGCCCAGCCATTGCCCCGCAGCCAGTTGCGCATCCCGATCATCGGCCTCGCGCAGCAGTTCGTCGCTGTCGCGGCGCGCGACGATGGCGTTCAGCTTGGGATTGACCCGGTCGATATGCGCGAGGTACGCCTGCATCACCTCGCGGCAGGACACCTTGCGGCCGCGAATGGCGTCCGACAGCGCGTGCGCGGGCATGGCCACGATTTCGTTCAGCGGGGCGGGGGTCATGGGCATTCGTCTCCTGGAAGCGCGCCGCGAATCCGCCGGGCGCGCGTATGGTCGGTGGGCGCGTTGCGGCGGCACGTCGCGCGCATGGCGACGATACTACGCAAAATTGCTGCGACGCGCCCGGCCCCGCGCGCCGCGGACGCGCCAGGTGGGCGCCCACATCCGCATCGGCGTCCGCGGCGCGAAACCGCCCCGAACCCGCCGGCTATTGCCGGGCTTGAGCGCCCGTGCCGATCAGCGCCAGCAGCCCGTCCGACAGGGTGCCGCGCCAGCTCAGGTAGTCATGGCCGCCGGCCACCTCGCGGTGTGTCACCCAGTAGCCCTTGGCGCGCAGCACGTCGCGCAGGTGGCGATTGGTTTCCAGGATGCCGGGCTGGCCTCCCCGCCCCGACTCGAACAGGCCCGCCCCCAGGAAAAACCGCACCGGCAGCTTGCGCACGGCGACGAACTGCCGGGTCAGCCACTGGTCCTCGTCGCCGGGCGGCGCCCACCAGTACGAACCGGACTGGCTGAGCACATTGCCGAAAACCTCGGGATGGCGCAACGCCGCGTACGACGAGGCAAGACCGCCATAGCTGGACCCGCCGATCACCGTGCGCGCCGCGGGCGCGGCGATGCCCTGCTTGCGCGCCCACGGCATGAGCTCGCGCGCCAGGAAATCGGCGAAGTCGGTATTCGGCGGCAGTTCCCGCGCCCGCGAATCCGCGGTGGGGTTGTCGATCAGCAGCGCGGCCGTCGGCGCGATGACGCCCGCCGCGATCATGTTGTCCAGGATCGTCGGCGTGGGCACTCGTCCCAGGTAAGCGCCCGCGTCGAACAGCACGAGCACGTGGTTGTCCGGGCCGCCAGGCTGCCATCCGGCTGGGCGATAAACGTGGATCTTGCGCGTATTGCCCAGGATGTCGCTGCGCAGCTCCAGCGCCTGGACGGTGCCGGCGGGCACGCCCGCGCGCGGCTCCACCCAGGGCTGCGGCGGCGCATCCGCCAGCTCCAGCACGGAATAGGTCTGGAAGGCGTCGATGCCGCGCTCGGGATAGACCTTGGGATTGTGCGGATCGGCCTGCGCCGTGGCGAGGATCGCGCGGCGCCGCGCCATGCCCGTTCCCGGCAGTTCGGGCACGTCGGGCGCCAGCCGGTACGACAGCCGCGCCGTCTTCGGCACCACAAAGCTCACGTACCAGACATCGGAATCGCCCAGCCGCGCCAACTGCGCGTGGTCCGTCGACGGGCCGCCGAACAGGCGCACATTGCGCTCCGCGCCCCGCCACAGGAAGGTGATGCGGTCGTGCGTGGCGGTCGCGGGCTCCACCAGCGGCGTGCCCTGGCGTTGGATCTCTTCCCAGAACGCGGCCGTCGTGCCGCCCTGCGCCAGCGTCTGCGCCAGCGCAGCCAGGCGCGGGCTCTCGATGGCAGGCGCGGGCGCGTGCTGTTTGGACAGCGGCAGCCGTTCGTCCACCGACCATTCGTATGCGCCCCGGCCCTGCGCGCGCACGATGTACTCGCCGTCCGCCGGACCGACCAGCATCAGTACGCCGGCGGGCTTTTCACGGTCGCTCAAACGCCGGACGTGGCGCCCTTGCGCATCCAGCAGGTCCAGGGTCACACCGCTGTCCGCCGCCCACTTACCCGAAAGGAATTCCCCTTTTTGCATCGCGATACGCTGTTGCGCCGCGGCCTGCGGCGTCACCGCGCCCCGCGCCGACTGCGCCGCCGCCTGACCGCACGCCATCATGGCCAAGGCAAGCGCCCACGCGCCCGGATTCAGGCAATGGCGCGCCACTTTCATCTGTTGCATATCCACCCACCATAATAAGAATGGATATCATTATTGCCCAAAAGCCCCATCCCGCTTGAGCCAAGTCAAAGCCGCGGTCCCGGCCCCCGACCTAAGATCGGCACCAGCCCCCGTCCGGAGACCATCTTGAGCACCAGCGCCACCGCCGACCTCTGCACCGAAGCCGAAATCCGGCACATGGTCCACACCTTCTACGGCAAGGCGCGCGCAGACGAATCGCTGGGGCCGATCTTCAACGGCATGATCCACGACTGGGACGAACACCTGGCCACGCTGTCGGATTTCTGGTCCGCCGTGCTGCTGGGCACCCGGCGCTTTTCGGGCATGCCCATGCCCAAGCACGTGGCCATGCCCAACCTGAACGCCGAACTCTTTGAACGCTGGCTGGTGCTGTTCACGGAAACCACCGACGCCCTGCCCAACCGCGCGCTGGCCGACGCCGCGCAGGAAATGGCCAAGCGCATGGCGCGCAGCCTTTGGTACGGCTACCAGCTCTCGCGCGATCCCAACCAGCCGCTCACGGAACTGCGTCCGGCCTAGCGCGACGCCCGCTCAGTCCACCTGCCACCAGCCGGGCAGCAGCCCACGCACCTTGGGGCGGCGATAACGATCGTCGATGAGATGCACCGTGCCCACGTCGTGCTCCGTGCGGATGACCCGGCCCGCCGCCTGCACCACCTTCTGCATGCCGGGATACAGGTAGGTGTAGTCGTAGCCGTTCTCTTCGCCATAGCGCAGGTCCATCGCGCGCTTCATGTTTTCGTTCACGGGATTGACCTGCGGCAGGCCCAGCGTGGCGATGAACGCGCCGATCAGCCGCCTGCCCGGCAGGTCCACCCCTTCCGAAAACGCCCCGCCCAACACGGCAAACCCGACGCCCTGTCCCGTTTCCGTGAAACGCGCCAAGAACGCCGCGCGGCCGGGCTCGTCCATGCCCGGCGTCTGCAGCCAGATCGGCACCTGCGGATGGCGCTCGCGCATCAGGTCGGCCACGCGCTTCAGGTAGTCGAAGCTGCTCAGGAAGCCCAGGTAATTGCCGGGCCGTTCGGCATATTGGCGCGCGATCAGGTCGGCAATGGGCGCCAGCGAGCGCTCGCGGTCGCGATAGCGCGTGGACACATTGCCCACGACCCGCACCGCCAGTTGTTCCGCCTGGAACGGCGCGGCCACGTCGATCCACGGCGTGTCCTTGGGCAGCCCCAGCGTGTCGCGATAGAACTGCTGCGGACTCAGCGTGCCCGAAAACAGCACCGTGGCGTGCGCCCCCGCATAGCGCGCGGCCAGGTACGGGGCAGGTATCACGTTGCGCACGCACAGCGTGGACGGCGGCGTCTTGGCGCCGGCGAACCCCACGTCGCCCAACGTCACATCGAACAGCGCATGCGAACCGAACTGCTCCGCCAGCCGCATGAAATGCAGCGCCTCGAAGTAGAAGCCGAGCAGCGGATCGTCCTGCGGCAGCGGCGTCTGGCCGATGTGCTCAGTGATGGCCGCGACCGCCTTCTGCACCGCCGCCAGCACGCCCGCCGGCGCAGCCTCGTACGCCTGGTAGCGTTCAGCCTGTTTCTTGTTCAACGCATTCCAGGACCGATGCAGCCCATCCAGCGGCTTCTTCAAAGCCTTGGGCGCGGCGTGGCGCGCGGCCGTGAGCCGGTGCTGGTCGAGCTCGCCCGTATACATGCGGCGCGCGCGGTCCACCAGATTGTGGGCCTCGTCCACCAGCACCGCCACCTTCCATTGATGCGCCTGCGTCAGGGCGTAAAGCATCGCGGTGGCGTCGTAGTAGTAGTTGTAGTCGCCCACCACCACGTCGCTCCACCGAATCAGCTCCTGCGACAGGTAATACGGGCAGACGTCATGTTCCAGGGCAGTGGCGCGCACGGCCGGCGCGTCCAGCCGGGTATGACGCGCCAGCGCCGCGGCGCGCGCGTCGGGCAGGCGGTCATAGAAGCCTCGCGCCAGCGGGCAGGAATCGCCATGGCAGGCCAGGTCGGGATGCACGCAGCTCTTGTCGCGGGCCTGCAGGTCCAGGACGCGCAGGCCGGGCGCAGCAGGCTGCGCGTTGATCGTGTCCAGCGCCTCGACCGCCAACCCCCGTCCGGAACCCTTTGCGGCAAGGAAGAACACCTTGTCCAGGCCGGTACCCGGACTGGCCTTGAGCAGCGGAAATATCGTCCCGAGCGTCTTGCCGATGCCCGTGGGCGCCTGCGCCATCAGGCAGCGGCCGTCCCGCGCCGTGCGGTACACGGCCACCGCCAGATCGCGCTGTCCAGCGCGGAATTCGCCATGCGGGAACGCCAGCTTTTCCAGCGCCGCGTCGCGCGTCTGGCGATGCGCCAATTCCGTCTTTGCCCAGGCCAGGAACCGCTCGCATTGCTGCTGAAAGAAGGCGGCAAGCGCCGCCGCGTCGTGCGTTTCCACCAGCACCGTCTCTTCTTCGGTCGCCACGTTGAAGTACACCAGCGCCACGCGCACGCTCGCCAGCCCCCGCGCCTGGCACAGCAGATGGCCATAAACGCGCGCCTGCGCCCAATGCACCACGCGGTGGTTCTCGCGCACGCTGTCGAATTGACCGCGGTAGGTCTTGATCTCTTCCAACTGGTTGGCCACGGGGTCGTAGCCGTCGGCGCGGCCGCGCACCAGCAGGCCTTCAAAAGCGCCGGACAGGGAAACCTCGGTCTCGTATTCGGGGCCCCGCCGCCCCGTCACCACCGCATGCCCCGCCATGCCCTCCAGGCCGCTGGGCGCGGGCGTGAAGCGCAGGTCCAGGTCGCCCGCCCGGGCCGTGAATTCGCACAGCGCGCGCACCGCCACCGCGTAGCTCATGCCGCATCCCCCTGCCAGCTCACGTGGCAGACACGCACCGGCATGCCGTGCGCGACGCAGTATTGCAGCCAGCGGATCTGGTTGTCCTGCAACTTGTCGCCAGGCCCCTTCACCTCGATCATTTCATAGCGGCGCTCGGCCGGCCAGAAGCGCACCAGATCCGGCAGGCCGGTCCGGTTGCCCTTGACGTCACGCAGCATGCGCGTGAAAAACAGTTTCAGGTGCGCGGCGGGAACGCAGTCCAGCGCCTGCGCCAGCAAGGTTTCGGACAATGCGCCCCAGAACACGAACGGCGATTGCACGCCAGCCTTGTCGGCGTATCGCCGAAGGATGACGTCGCGATAGGTGTGCGTATCCAAGTGCGCAAGGCACGCGTCGAACTGCGCCTGCCGACGCGCGTGGAAGTCTGGCGATTCAAGATCGGCGGGGCCGCGCTGGAAGGGGTGAAAGAAAGCGCCAGGCAACGGCGCAAACACCGCGGGCCAACACAGCAGGCCGAACAGCGAATTGATCAGCGCGTTCTCGACGTAATGAACCGGGGCGTCGTCCTGATGCAGGTGATCGCGCGTCACGTACTCCACCGACGACGGCTGAACCGGGCGCGCGAGCGACAGGTCGGTGCGCGGCACGACCGGCGGGGCGATGCGCGCCGCCGCGCCCTGCCCCAGCCCGCGCCGCAGCCGCGCCATCATGCGCGCCACGCGCTGGCTCTCTTCCTCGCTTTCGGGCGCGCTGCCGGCCTGCAAGGCCAGCGCCATCGCTTCCTCGAACCGCTGCATCCGTTCATACACGCGGATGCGCCGATGCCGCGCGCCGGGATAATCGCAACACGCATAGGCGCGCTGCGCGGCCTCCCAGTCCTGCGCCCGCTCGCAGGCTTGTCCGATGCGCAGCAACACCTTGGCGCGGCGCTTTTCCAGCCAGGCATTGCCGCTGACGCAGTCCTGCGCGGCGCGCAGCAGTTCGTCCACGGCCGCGCCTTCGTCCAGCGCCTGGCGGCAGGCATGCAAGGCCAGATAGCAATCGACGTCCTCGCGCGTCTGGAATGCCCGCGACGCGGCGTCGAACGGCACGGCTTCGTACTGGAACACGCCCAGGTCCGCCAGCACGAACTCCGACCAGTCCTGATGCAGATTGCCGAAGAACATGAGGCGCAGGCGTTCGCAGCGTTGCGACACCATCACGCGCCACACGGCTTCGGCGGAATCCGGACGCCAGCAACCATAGGGCCGCGCATCCGAGAATTCGCCGCGCAGCGCCTCCAGCATGTGGGCCTTGCGCGCGGCCGGCCTGGCCACTGCGTGTGATGCGAACACGCGGCAGAGTTCGGGCTTGGTCAACAGCCCGAACAGCTCGTCCAGCGTCATCGGCGCCCGCGCATCCAGCCAGCCCAACGCCTGCAGCGGCGCGGCGGCCTCTTCGACGCCGGGGATCTCGTCGTAGACCAGCCGGCTGGCGCGGAACCATGGCCCGCGCCGCATCAGCATGCGTACCAGCAGCGCTTGCGGAGCCTGCGGCAGCGCCGCGAAATCGGCCAGGAAACGACAATCGTCCGCATCCAGCAGGTCGGCGTAGCGATCCGAAATCCACGCCAACGCGCGCTGGAAATTGTGCAGGTAGTAATAACGGTGCGGGGGCAACATCGGCGACGGCCGGAAGACTGTTTATTTATCCAGTGATAATAACAGCCCGGCCGCGGGCGAGACCTCCTCCCCCGCCAGCCATGCATGCCTGATGATGCACAACCCTTCCGCCGCCTCCGGCTCGACGAAATATGCCGTGATCGCGTCGTACTCCGCATCGCTGGTCTTGTAAGGATGCGTGCCCGAGGCATTGCGCGCGTGCAACCGCGCCTTGCAGACCGCGTCCGGCACGTCCAGGTAATGCAGTTGGTGCGGACAGCCCGCCTCCTGCGCCACCGCAAGCAGCCACTCGCGGCTGCGCCGCGTATTGGCGGGAAAGTCCAGCACCACCGACAGGCCTGCCGCCACCAGCGCCGCCACATGCCCGCCCATGGCGTTGCGCAAGCGGCTGGCGCAGCGGCCGTAGTCGGCCACGTCCACGATCTCGCCGGGATACAACGCCGCCAGCCAGCGGTCTTCACTGAGCAGCAACGTGCGCGGCGGCGCGGCCAGCCGTGCGGCCAGCGTGGACTTGCCCGCGCCGATCTTGCCGCACAGGAAATGCAGCATGGGCGTGGCAGCCGAGCGGGAGGATTCGAGGGATGACATGGAAGGCTCCTGTGGGAAAACCAGGAGGCGGAAACAACAAACCCGCCTCGTTGGCGGGTTTGTGCAGCGATATGTCCGGATGCGCGCTACCCCACCATCAAACCGATGGTGGCAATAATCAAAGCGAAAGGCGCGTGTGACCGGGGCATAAGGCGCAGCTTGCCCGCCCATGCGCCCCTTGTCAAACCGCGCACGAAAAACGGCGCCGGAAAGCCTGGGCTCTCCGGCGCCGTTTGCGTCCCGCCCACGCCCGGGCGGAACAGCCAATCACGGCATCGTCAGATCACTGCGCGCGCACCGGCTGCGGCGCCGCGCCGATCTCCTTGCGCACCTTGGCCACGTCGGACGCGGTGACCGCCGCGCCCTGGTTGCCCCAGCTCGACCGCACGAAGCTCACCACGTCGGCGACCTCCTTGTCGGTCATGCGCCAGTCAAAGCCCGGCATCGCGTACGCGGTCGGGGCGGACGCCGTGCCCGGCATCTGCGCGCCCTTGAGCACGATGTGGATCAGCGAGGCCGGATCGGCCGAGTTGACCGTCGAGCTCAACGCCAGCTGCGGGAAGGTCTCGGTGTAGCCCTTGCCCGTGCTGCGGTGGCAGGCCGCGCAGTTGTTCAGGAAGGCCATGGCGCCGTCGCTCTTGTCCTTGCCGGACCGCAGGGCTTGCGCCACGGTCTCGTCATAGGCCAGGGGCTTGGTGGCGTCCTTGTTCACCGGCGGCAGGCTCTTCAGGTACACCGCAATGGCGTTCAGGTCGTCGTCGGTGAGGTGCTGCGTGCTTTCCTCGACCACCTGGGCCATCCCGCCGAAAGCCGCCGAATGGCCGTTGCGGCCGGACTTCAGGAAGGTCGCGATGTCCTCCTTGCTCCAGCTACCCAGGCCGTCCGTGGCGTCGCCGCGCAGGTTCTTGGCCAGCCAGCCTTCCACCACGCCGCCCGACAGGAATGCGGAACCGTCCGCGTCCGTCAGCGCCTTCTCCTGCAAGGCCACGCCGCGAGGCGTGTGGCACGTGCTGCAATGGCCCAGGCCTTCAACGAGGTACTGGCCGCGCAGCAGCGCCTGCTTGTCGGCGCCGCTGGCGTTTACCGTGACCGGAGCCGTCGCCACGTCGGGCGCGAACATCCAGCGCCACACCGTCAACGGCCAGCGCATGGACATGGGCCACACGATATCGGTGTCCTTGTTCTCCTGCTTCACGGGCTCGACGCCGTGCATGAAGTAGGCGTACAAGGCCTTCACGTCTTCGGGCGTGACCTTGGCGTACGCGGTGTAAGGCATGGCCGGGTACAGCGAATGTCCGTCCTTGGCCACGCCGTGGCGCACGGCCTGGTCGAAGTCCTCGAGCGAATAGTTGCCGATCCCCGTTTCCTTGTCCGGCGTGATGTTCGTGGAATAGATCATGCCCAGCGGCGAATCGATCCCCAGGCCGCCGGCAAAAGGCTTGCCGCCCTTGGCCGTGTGGCAGGCGATACAGTCGCCGGCGCGGGACAGGTACTCGCCCTGCTTGATCATCTGTGCATCGGTCGATGCCGGCGTGCCGTCGGCCGCGAACGCCGCACTGGCAACCAGGGCCGACATGGCCGAGACGGCCGCAACAATGGTCTGCTTCAACATTGTTCCGTCTCCTTAAGCCTGGACCAGCGGGCCGGGGTTCTTCAGGTACTGCTCGCGGATCGCCTGCGCGGCCCAATAGGCCAAGGCACCCACCAGCCCCGTCGGGTTGTAGCCCATGTTCTGCGGGAACACGCAGGCGCCCATCACGAACACGTTCGGCACATCCCAGCTCTGCAGGTACTTGTTGACCACGCTTTCCTTGGGATTGGAGCCCATGATCGCGCCGCCCGTGTTGTGCGTGCTCTGGTAGACGCGCGTGTCGTAGCGCGCGCCCTTCTTGCGCACGCCCACAAAGTACTTCTCGGGATTCATCGCCTTGGCCACGGTTTCCATGCGCTTGCCCATGTAGCCCAGCATGTCGAACTCGTTGTCATGCCAGTCGAACGTCATGCGCAAGAGCGGCTGGCCGAAGGCGTCCTTGTAGGTCGGATCGAGCGACAGATAGGCGTCGCGGTACGACATAACCGAACCGGAAATCCCGATCGTCATGTAGCGCTGATAGGCGTCCTGCACGCCCGCCTTCCAGGCCGTGCCCCAGGTCGCGGTGCCCGGCGGCGTAGGCGTCTGCTTGATCGGACGACCGCCGGTGCGCACATGGCGAATGCTGGCGCCACCCACGAAACCCAGCGGGCCGTGGTCGAACTGGTCGCCGTTCAGGTCGTCCATGCCCACGCCGCCGGCGCCGGTGCCGGCGAAGGGGTTGAGCTGGGTGCCCTTGGGCAGCAGCACGTTGATCCCGCCGTTCATCTGGTACGCGTAGTTCTTGCCAACCACGCCTTCATTGGTCTTCGGGTCATAGGGCTTGCCGATGCCCGACAGCAGCAACAGGCGCACGTTGTGCATCTGGTAGGCCGACAGGATCACCAGATCGGCAGGCTGATCGATCTCGTTGCCGTCCGCGTCGATGTAGGTCACGCCGACGGCCTTCTTGCCGGTCGAATCCAGATTGACCTTGATCACCTGCGAACGCGTGCGCAGCTCGAAATTCGGCTTCTTCAACAGCACCGGCAGAATGGTCGTCTGCGGCGAGGCCTTCGAATACATGTAGCAGCCGTAGTTCTCGCAGAAGCCACAGAAATTGCAGGGGCCAAGGCGCACGCCGTACGGGTTGGTGTACGGACCGGATGCGTTGGCGGCAGGCGTGGGATAGGGATTGAAGCCGACTTCGCGCGCCGCCTTCTCGAACAGCGACGCGCCATAGGTAGTAGCCAGCGGCGGCAGCGGGAACTCCTTGCTGCGCTTGCCTTCCAACGGGTTGCCGCCTTCGACGATCTTGCCATCCAGGTTGCCGGCCTTGCCCGACGTGCCACAGACGTACTCGAACTTGGTGAAATGCGGCTCCAGCTCGTCGTAGGTCACGCCGAAGTCCTGGATCGTCATGCCTTCCGGGATGAACTTCTTGCCGTAGCGCGTTTCGTAGCGCGTGCGCAGCTCCAGCTCTTCCGGCAGCACACGGTAGTGCATGCCGTTCCAGTGAAAGCCCGCCCCGCCCACGCCCGTTCCCAGCAGGAACGAACCATTCTGGCGATACGGCACCGCCACGTCGTCCACGCCGTGGCGGATCGTCACGGTTTCCTTGGACAGGTCCTGGAACAGATAACCGCGCACCGAATACTTCAGCTCGTCGATCACCTTGGGATACTCGGCGTCCTTGGGCGTGTCCTGCATACCGCCACGCTCCAGCGCCAGCACCTGCAGGCCCGCCTCGGTCAGCTCCTGGCCCAGGATCGCGCCGGTCCAGCCGAACCCGACCAGCACTGCATCAACTTTGTCTTTCTTGATCGCCATGATTAACCCTTCTCCCCAGAAATCGACACGGGGCCATAGGGGTACTTCACATTGGGCTGGTCCACCCAATCCATAAAGTCGGCGCGCGCGCCGGGAAAGCCCACCATCTTCCAGCCGACCATGCCCTTGTTGCCGCCATAGATCGGATCGGCAAAGAACCCTTCCTTGGTGTTGGCCAGCAGGAAGCTGAAGAACGTCTTGGACGGCACCGACTCCAACACGATCTTGCCGGCCTGCAGGTCCTTCAGGATCTGCTCCTGCAAAGCCTTGTCGAGCTGCGCGTACACCTTGCCGTGCGTCTTCACGCACCAGGCGTCACAGGCCTCGATGCCATGGCGATACACCTGGCGGGGATTCTGGTTCAGTTGATAGCCCAGTTCCGGCACCTGGTCGGTGTGGAACGGCCCATCCATGTACCAGAGCTTGCCGTGGCCGAAAGGCGTTTCCATCTGCCGATCGATGAACTCGGGCACGCCGGCCGCGATGGCGCCAGGACCGTACTCGTCGGCTGGAATCAAGTGATCCACCGCGGCAACGATGAAGGCCCATTCGGCCTGGGTGAAATAGGTGGGCTCGTAAGGCTTGGCCGCTTGAGCGGCGTTGCCCTCGGCGGCGTTGGTACAGCCGACCGTCAGGCCGCCGACCGCCAGCGTGGACGCTGGCACAATGGCCATCGCCTGCAGAAACCGCCGGCGCGGCTTTGCGTCATCAGTCATGGACATCTCCGTGAATACTCCAAGTTGTCCTAGCGCGCTACCGAACATGAAACCTGGAAACACGAACTGCCCGAGCTAGAGACAACACGCTCTTTTCTTGCTGAAAATCAAGACTGCTCTTTGAAAAGGGACGTAAGAGCAGGTGCGGGCATTATGCGCTTCTGATCCGCTCAATCGACCGTATCAGATGGAAATTCTTGACGTGGAAAAGTCTTTTGCATTAAGGACAAAGTAAGAACAAGGAAAAACGCAGGGTTTCTGACAGCCAGATGAACGAAAAGCCTTGATTCACGCGGGCGGCGGCGTCCAGACTGCGCGGACCGCTCCCCCGCATGCCATTCGCCTCGTCGCACGCCCCGCCGCGCCCACTTTCGCGGCGCGCGGCTCCAGTACAATCCGCGTTTGGCGACGTTGTGATCGCCCATCTGTCTGGACCCCAAGCATGTTGCGTCTGTCTGAAATCAAGCTGCCGTTGAACCACACGCCCGAGGAACTGCCCGCGGCAATCCTCAAGAAACTGGGCATTCCGGCCAGCGACCTGAACGGCTACACCATCTTCCTGCGCAGCTACGACGCCCGCAAGAAGCACAACATCCTGCTCATCTACACGCTGGATGTCGACGTCGCCAACGAAGCCGCGCTGCTCAAGCGCTTTCACGACGACCGCAACGTCAAGCCTTCCCCCGACACCGAATACAAATTCGTCGCCCAGGCGCCCGCGCAGTTGTCCAAGCGGCCCATCGTCATCGGCACCGGCCCCTGTGGCCTGTTCGCCGGCCTGGTGCTGGCGCAAATGGGCTTCAAGCCCATCATCCTGGAACGCGGCAAGGCCGTGCGCGAACGCACCAAGGACACCTGGGGCCTGTGGCGCAAGCGCATCCTGAACCCCGACTCCAACGTCCAGTTCGGCGAAGGCGGCGCGGGTACGTTCTCGGACGGCAAGCTCTACAGCCAGATCAAGGACCCCAAGCACTACGGCGAGAAGGTGCTCAAGGAATTCGTCCTGGCCGGCGCGCCGGAGGAAATCCTCTACGTCAGCAAACCGCACATCGGCACGTTCCGCCTGGTCGGCATGGTCGAAGTCATGCGCGACACCATCACCAAGCTGGGCGGCGAGGTCCGCTTCTCCAGCAAGGTCGAAACGCTGCACCGCGAAAACGGCCAGGTCACCGGCGTCACGCTCTCCAATGGCGAACACATCGAAGCCGACCACGTCGTCCTTGCCATCGGCCACAGCGCCCGCGACACCTTCCAGATGCTGCTCGACCAGGGCGTCTTCATGGAAGCCAAGCCGTTCTCGATCGGCTTCCGGATCGAACACCCGCAATCCCTCATCGACCGCGCACGCTTCGGCCCCAACGCCGGCAACCCGATCCTGGGCGCCGCCGACTACAAGCTGGTGCACCACGCCAGCAACGGCCGCTCCGTCTACAGCTTCTGCATGTGCCCCGGCGGCACGGTCGTCGCGGCCACGTCCGAGCCCAACCGCGTCGTCACCAACGGCATGAGCCAATACTCGCGCAACGAACGCAACGCCAACGCGGGCATCGTCGTGGGTATTTCACCCGAGGTCGACTACCCCGAACACGTCCTCGCCGGCGTCGACTTCCAGCGCAAATGGGAATCGCAGGCCTTCGAATTGGGCGGCCGCGACTACAGCGCGCCGGGCCAGTTGGTGGGCGACTTCCTGGAAGGCAAGGCCTCGACCGAGTTCGGTTCCGTGCTGCCCTCGTACACGCCGGGCGTGCACCTGACCGACCTGGCCACCGCCCTGCCCGACTTCGCCATCACCGCGATTCGCGAAGCACTGCCGGCGTTCGACAAGACCATCAAGGGCTTCAACATGCCGGATGCGGTGCTGACAGGCGTGGAAACGCGGACGTCCTCGCCGATTCGCATCAAGCGGGATAACGAGACGCTGGAAAGCATCAACACGCAGGGCTTGTTCCCGGCGGGCGAAGGCGCGGGTTACGCCGGTGGGATTCTGTCGGCGGGGGTGGATGGGATCAAGATTGCGGAGGCGGTGGCGCTGAGCATCATGGGGCGTCAGGGATAACCAACAAGCCGGCTGCCTCACGCAGCCTCGCGCACCGCCCAGTTCAAAAGAAACTGCGCAAGCCGTTCTTCGATACGGCTCTCTACCGTCTTGAGCCGCAGCACGGCGATGCCGCTTTTTTCCAGAATGCTGTCCTTCAACGCGTCCCGCTCCGCTTGCTCGGGCGCGTCATGCGTCCCGCCGTCGACTTCGATCACGCCCACGGGCGTCTTGCCCACCCGGAAATAGACCACGAAATCGCAGCTGGCGCCCTGTCCCATAAACTCGCGTTCGCGGGCCGTCAGCGCGGGATTGGACGTTGCCGCGACCTGATTGAGCGGGACCTGCGAATGGGACATCAATGCCCCGCAGGATGGTTCGGATAGCGCGTCGCGCATCAATGCCGCCAAGATACGTTCAGACTTGAACGCCGAATCCTTTTGCTGTAATCGCGAGGCAAGCCGATCGAGCGACCTGTCGTATTCGCTGTACAACAGATCAAAAGCCGACACCACGGGCGCACGCAGGACCTGCTTTTCTTCCGCGTAATACTCCATGTACCGGATCAGGGCAGCAATGGGGCCATTTCCTGCCGTAAAGACATCATCCCCCGTCACCAACGTGAACCGATTCTTGGCACGCGACACCGCAACATTGACCATGCGTGCGTCATCGACAAAATCCATCCGCTTTTGATTCTCGCGCTTTTTGTCGAGCACCGTGGAGAACACGATCTCGTCGCATTCCCGCCCTTGAAACTTGTGCACGGTGTCACGAACGAAATCGCCAGGCAGACGCGATCCGGACAAGACGACCTGCGCCCGGAAGGGGGCAATAAACCCCCTGCCGCCTTCCTGCCACGCGCCTTCCGAGCCCGGCGCTTCCAGTGATGCCATCAGGGAATCCAGTTCGCGAAGATTGCCGTTGCCGCGCGAGTGATTGCCCTTGGCGGTGACGACAAGCCTTAACGCGCCATTGCTGGCGTCGCTGTTCATCGGTATGAGTTCGTTGCCATAGAACTGCTGATTGCAGAACTGGATGATCCTCGTATGGCAGCGATAGTGCTCTTTCAGCAGCGTCCTGGACAAAGATCGTTTGAACACACCAATGCTGGAGTCCAGGAGGCTGTGCTTCTCGCAGTCGTATTCGGCGGCAGGCGCAGGGATGTCAACACCCGATGGAATATGCGCCAGCTGTTTGCTGTCGCCAACGATGACGGCGTTCTTTGCGCACCCCAGCGCCAGAATCCCCGGGATGATGTCTTGCTGGGACGCTTCGTCGATGATGACGTAGTCCAGCACCGCGCCGGATTCGATGGAATTGACGATCGAATGCGTGCTGCTGGTCAGGATCGGAAAGCGCTTCAGGAAGGCGTCGAAGTCGCGGCGGTACGTGTCTTGTTCGAATGGCTTGGCATCTTGCACATGCCGATGAAGATGCGCTTTCAGATACGTCATCGACCCCTTGGTCATGTCTTCAAGCAAAGCGCGGAAGTTGCCGCTGGCCAGCACCGCTTCGCAGGCCGCCAACTCAGCGCGCTTCTCGTCATGCAAGTTGTCGTAGTACTGCATCTGCAAAGCTTGGACGGCTGCACGCCGCCGCTCCCCGTCCCCGAAGGCTTGGACGCGGAGTATCTTGAAGTTCAGAAACAGGTCAAGCCGATTCCTCAACCCGATGCGGCCGTCGCCAAGCCGCGTCAGATAGGCCATCAGATCCGCCAACTTTTGCGCAGGCAGTTTGAGCTTGCGCAACGGCTCGCCGCGCGGGATTGTGTTTTCCTCCCGCCACTGCCTCAAATACCGCCGCTCCACCGCCACGTCGTCAATTTCCGCCCTGAGTCTGGCCGCCGCGTTGTGTGCAGTCAGGAACTGCTTCAGCGCCGTTTGTATCTTCTGCAGTGACTCCATTGTCGGCGGCGATTCCGGTTCCTGGGTCGGCACCTCCGGCTGGGTCGCAAAAAAGTCCTCACGGTTCTGTTTGCTTCCGAGGCAAGCCACCAGGTAGTCCAGCCCGCACTTTCCGAGCTTTTCGTAGACGTTCCCGACAGCGGAATTATTGTTGGAAAGGATTGCTACCGTTTGGCCCCGCAAGAGGATATTCGCGATGATATTGAGGATGGTCTGCGTCTTGCCCGTCCCGGGCGGTCCCTCGATCACGCTCACCTGCGCCTCAAACGCGCGGTTCACTGCCAACAACTGACTTTCATTGACGCCGAAGGGAAAGATCAGGTCGCCGACGGATCCCCGCCGCGCATTCTGTCCTGTGCAGTAGGCATACAGCGCGGTGTCTGCTCGGGGAGGCAACCGATCCAACTGCCGAGTCACATTGGCCGCCACCCTCTTCTGGTCCCCAGTCGCCGCGCCCTCGCGACCGTTCGCCACCGAAACGAAGTACTGGAAGACATCCGCGCGATGCAACGGCGCCTGCGGCATAAGTTCGATGTCTTCGAGCTTCTCCACATAAACCCTTGAAGCGCCCGGATACTCGATGGCGACGAATTTATCACCATAGACCAGCGCCCTCTCGACGGGCTTGGCTACCGCGCTTCCCTTCTTCATGCGCAGCATTTCATTCAGTTCGCGGGTCGGTTCGATCCGGCAATCGCTGATCGGGCGGCTGAACGACTTGCCCGAGGGAAAATGGCATGTCAGCACCAGGTTCTGGTGCTTGTCGCTCCAGTGGAGTGTCCAGTCGCGGATCTGCCGCGTTTTGTCTTCGCCAAGAACAAATACCGATGCCATAGCTTTGCCACCAAATACTCCAAGCCAACTGCCTATCAAGACACGCAGGCTGGAACGATAACAAATCCGCCGCATCCCTTGGCATTCCGCCTTCTTCCGGCACGTGGACCACGTGCGCCCTTTCGCAATATTGCGAGGGATCGCCATTTGGCGGGTCCATCGTGTACATGCCGGGCGGCACCAGCTTTTCCTCGTTGGCGATCACCAGGCGGCGGCCAATGCCCTCGCGCCACAGGCTCGCCCCAAGGATGAAGTACTTCCATTTTGCGATACCGATGTGGTCACGTGAACGTTCGCCTGGCGCTTGCTCGCGCCTTTGAAAGGCAAGACGCCTATTCCGACGGCCGCGTCTGCGTCAACCCAGTCGGCGGCCCGTCAATCGCCGTCCACCCCGCATCCACCGCCAGGCTGCTGCCCGAAATATAGCTGGCCGCATCCGACGCCAGAAACGCCACCGCCGCGCCCACCTCGGACGGCTGGCCCCAGCGGTTCAGCACGGTATGCCCGGCGTACGTGTTGTAAATGTCCGGACGCTCCTTCAGCGGCTCGGTCAGGCGGGTCTCGATGATGCTCGGCATCACCGCGTTGACGCGCACGCCGTAACCGCCGACCTCGGCCGCGAACGCCTTGACCATCTGTTCTATGCCGGCCTTGGTGGCCGCATAGATGCCCAGTCCGGGCTCGATCGTCACGGCGCGCATCGACGAACACAGGATCATGCTGCCCGCGCCCTGCTTCATCATCGGCCGGCCGAAGTGGCGCATGAAGTGGAAAGCGCCGCGCAGGTTCAGGTTCACGACCTGGTCGAATTCTTCTTCGGTGTAGTCGACGATCAGCTTGCGGATGTTCAACGCGGGCGTCGCCACCGCGATGTCTATCCTGCCTTGTTCGTCCAGCACCTTGGCGGCCAGCGCCGCGATGGACTCGCCGCTGGCGGCATCGGTCTGCGCCCAGCCGGCCGGACCGCCTGCGTCAACGATCTGCGTCGCAGTAGCCTGCGCGCCGCCCTCGTCGCGGTCGGCGCACGTCACATAGGCGCCCATCGCGCCCAGCGCATGCGCGGATGCCTGGCCGATGCCGGAAGCGGCGCCCAGCACGACCGCGGTTTTGCCTTTCAGGCTGAATAGTTGGGGGTAGTTGGTCATGAAAACGTCGATGAAAACGGTTATGGAAGGGGCCGCCTCGCCACGGTCAACGGACTGCCCACTGCGATACGGCCAGGCTATCATCCTTGCATGACCCGCACGCTACCTGCCCCGATCGCTGTGCAGATCGACGAGGCCAGACGCCTCATCGAACGCCATCTCGGCACACGCCTTGTCGCCATCCATCTGTTCGGCTCAGCGGTGGATGGCGGGCTGCAACCGCACAGCGACATCGATCTGCTCGTCATCGTGGATCAGCCGCCCGGCGAGGCCGCGCTCCGGGCGCTGGCGACGGCGCTCCTCGCCGTCTCGGCGCCCCCGGGCCAATCGCCGAAACTGCGCGCGCTGGAAGTCACCGTACTGGCGCTCGAACATGTCGTCCCGTGGCGCCACCCGGCCCGGCGGGAACTCCAGTTCGGTGAATGGCTGCGCGACGATCTGACGGCCGGGATCATGGAGCCGCCCATGATCGACCACGACCTCGCCATCATTCTTACCCAGGCGCGCGGCCACAGCATTGCGCTCGTTGGACCGCCGGCCCACCAGGTATTTGACCCCGTTCCCCAACACGACCTCACGCGTGCCCTGCTCGATACGGTCGCCCAATGGACCCGACCCGAGGACTGGGCGGGCGATGAGCGCAACATCATCCTCGCGCTGGCGCGCATCTGGTACACGGCGGTTTCTGGCGAGATCGCTTCCAAGGCGGATGCGGCGGCATGGCTGTTGCCGCGAGTGGAAGCGTCGTACCGCCCGATCCTCAGCAAGGCGCGCGCGATTTATCTTGGTCAGGCCGACGACGATCTGGCGGCACGCCATGCCGCCGAAACCGAGGCGTTCATCGCTCATGCGCGCGGCGCTATTGAAAGGATTTGCTCCACCGCCTGAACGGCGGAGCATGCCTTCAGCGCTCAGTCTTTGGATCCCTATCCGTTCTTAGCGCGACGCGCCGATCTGCAGCAACGCAAGATCGCGCTGCATATAGCGAGTCATGATCTGGCTCAGGATCGGGTTGCCCGCAGTCTCGGCTTTCGCAGCGGTCAGGCTGACGACCGCCGCACACAGCTTGCCTGCCTGGACGGTGCTTCCCTTTACGTCGGCTTGCACTGCGCCGGCCATGGTTTGCTTCCAGGCGGCGGCTACGCCGTCAACGGCCTGCTGGGCAGCGCCACAATCCGCGTATGACAGGGAAATCACGACCCCGGGCGCGTTCTTGACCTGCACGTCCGCGATGATTCCTGAAAAGTAAGGCGGGATGCCGCGACCGCTGGATGCCGCGATCGCTTCAAGCTTCTGCTTCGCGCTTTGCATGTCGCCGGGATCGGCAAACAACACCTTTGCCGGATCGACGCCTTGCAGACCCAGCACGGGCGAAATGACGGCCGCTTGCACAATCCGGGCGCCGTCCGAGGGCACGGCTTGCTTGAGCCCCGCGATCGAAGCGGCAACCATCTGGCTGTCCGCCACCGAGGGAGACGTTTTGGCCAGCGCCCGCATTCCGGTTGGGGATGACGCCTGGACCAGGGCCGCGTCCAGCGGCAGCACGAACGTGGGCATACCCATCGTGCCTCGCCAAGGGTCTCGTCCGCTGGCCTTGGTCATGTCAGGTTTGTTGGCCTCGCCGTTCGCCATTAGACCAGCCACATCGCCATTCAACGGCTTGAAATCGGACTGCACGAGGCGATCCACCAACGTCGCGGCGGATTCTTTGTCCTTCAGCCCCCAATACGAGACATTGCCGGGCGACTGGCCAAACCCGCCGAAATAGGACAGTTCATCGAAAGGGATCTTGGCGTGATCGGCCCACTGGTCCAGCCCGTATCCAATGGATTGAAGCGGGCTGATGGCCTGGGCGATGGAGAGCCGGCGCATGCCGTCGGCGGTTGGCCCGGACTTCTCCAGGGCTCGCCAGGCTTGAACGTCGAGAAAGAAGAATTGCATCGCGTCAGAGGCGGTCAACACTACCTGGGGCACTTGCTGGAAGGCTTGCTGTAGTGTCCTGGTGCTGTCCTGGGCAGCGACCGACGTGCAGCAAACTGAAAACAGGCCGAGTGCAAGAGCCCTTACGCGCATTGAATATCTCCCGTTAACCAATTTTTCAGCCGGATATGGCGCCTTCGGCATCACTATCGCAGCCAAGACCATCCAGACAATGCGTTCGTCTTTACCTTGAACGGTGTGCACGGTGCCGATGAAGCATTCAATCTGGTCATCCTCCAATCTGCCGGGGAGAATACCACTCCAATTATGGGAACTTCGCCCTTGTCATAACAGGGCTGCGCTGACGGGGCGCAGCTTCTCGGCGCGAGAGCGGTACTGCTCTATCCATTTCACGGACTGCGCGATGCCTCCGAATGGAAAGAAATGCAGGCTCACGTTTCCATGTGCTTGCGTCAGCCCTGCGGCCAGGCGATCCACAAACACATCGGGCCCCGCCGTGCCAAACAGCTTGCCCAAAGAGATTCCGTATTTAGACCACATCGACGCGCAGGCGCTGACGCCGCACAAGGCCGCATAGCGAGCAAGCACCGCGATCCCTGCGGGGCCGGGCACGCCCACCCGAACGGGATGTTCAATGCCACGCTCGCGCAGGGTTTTCAACCACGTCAGCACGATGTCGGCATCAAAACCAAACTGCGTGACGATCAGGGGCGTCATGCCGCGCATGCCGATGCCATGGCACTTGCGTTCGAGCACGTTCCATCGATCGGTCGCGCTCATGACCGGATGGCCTTCCGGATGTCCGCCTACGCCCACAACCTGAATGCCCGCGCGCTCGAAAACGCCAGTTTCGATCAGCGAGGTGCTGTCGAGAAACGGCCCCAGCGGCGTCGGAGGATCTCCTGCGATCACGAAGCAGCGCTCAACGCCAGCCTCAGCGACCGCGCGCCTGACGAACGAATCAAGCTCGGTAAGCGACGCGATACGGCGCGCGGAAAGGTGCGGCATCGGCTCCAAGCCCAGCGCCCGCACGGCTCGCGCTGCGGCCAGTCGCGCGTCATTGTCCTGGCCTGGCAGGTAGGGAATGGAAATGGTCGACCCTGGCGGTATCCGCGACGCCGTTGCGGCCAGCGCGGAAATGTCCCTCGCGCTGACTTCCAACGAATAGGCGTCGGTGATGTTGCCGGGGGACTGGTATGTGCTGGGATGAATCAAGGACATGACTGAAGGGCACGCCGAACGGCTCGGCAGGCGGTTGGTGTTCGACGGCCGACCTCATCCATTGGCTTTTTGCGCAATGGCAGGGGCAATTGCCGGCTGGCGAGCCAATTCAATGAAGGCCCGCACATAGTCAATGCCAGTCTCCGCCTCGCGCGCGCCCAGGAAGATCTGCTTGGCAATGCCGCGCACCCCCAGCCTCACTGGCACCACGTCCATCCTGGCCGCGTATTCCTCGACCAGCCAGCGCGGCAGCGCTGCCACGCCGCGTCCGCTGGCCACCATCTGCACCATGATGTCGGTGGTCTCGATGGCCTTGTGACGCTTGGGCGTAACGCCGGCCGGCAACAGGAACTGGTTGTAGATATCCAGGCGCTCGATGTCGACGGGGTAGCTGATGAGCACTTCCTGGGTCAACTGCTGCGGCCTCACGTACGCCACAGACGCCAGCGGATGGCCCTTGGGCACGACCAGCACCTGCTCGTAGTCGAACACGGGCTCGAACTTGAGGCCCGGTTTGAACAGCGGATCGGGCGTGACCAGGAGGTCGATCTCAAAACCGAAGAGTGCCCCAATCCCGCCGAACTGAAACTTCTGCTTGACGTCCACATCCACGTCGGGCCATGCGGCCAGATAAGGAGAAACCACCTTGAGCAGCCATTGGTAGCAAGGGTGGCACTCCATGCCGATGCGCAGCGCGCCGCGCTCGCCTTGCGCAAACTGTCCCAGGCGCTCTTCGGCCAGATCCAGTTGCGGCAGCACGCGATTCGCCACCGCCAATAGATATTGGCCGGCCTGCGTCAGGCGAAGGCTTCGCCCTTCTCGCAGCCAGATGTCGGTGCCCAGCTGCTGTTCCAGCTTCTTCATGCTGTGGCTCAGGGCCGACTGGGTCAGGCTCAGCACGCCAGCGGCGGCCGTCAACGACCCCTGCTTTTCGACCTGCTGAACGATGCTGAGATGGATGCGCTCAAGCATTCAGATGAATTCCGCTCATGGATTTGTGAAATAAAACCATTTTACTTCATCACTCCCGTCCCCTAGTATCCCGTCCCATTGATCGTTCGCATGTTTGCAAGCGGACCTTGCCATTAATCAAGACTTGAATTCACGAGCACCCGCGCCGCTTCCGGCGGCGCACACGCATACGGCATTGCCGCAGCGGCGCGTGGATCCATCTTCATGAAGCCCAGAATGACACGTCCCCTCCGTCTAGTCGCAGTTTCCGGCGGACTGCAACGCCCCTCCAAATCCGCAGCCCTGGCGGATCACCTGCTGGACCTGATCGCTGACGAACTTCCGTGCGAACAACGCCTGGTGGAACTGGGCCAGCTTGCGCCGCAACTTGCTGGAGCGGTCTGGCGCTCCCACCTGCCCGAGACGGTGGAGCGCGAACTTGCGGCGGTCGAGCAGGCCGACGTCCTGGTGGTGACCACCCCGGTTTTTCGCGGCTCTTACACCGGCCTGTTCAAGCACTTCTTCGACTTCATTCATCAGGACGCCTTGGTCGACAAGCCGATCCTGCTGGCTGCCACCGGCGGCAGCGAACGCCATGCCCTGGTGATCGACCACCAACTGCGGCCGCTGTTCAGCTTCTTCCAGGCCCGCACCTTGCCGCTGGGCGTCTACGCGACCGACAAGGATTTCGCCGATTACCGCCTGCAGGACGCAGCCCTGATCGAGCGGGCCAGACTCGCAGTCCACCGCGCGATGCCTTTGATCGCATTGGCGCGCCAATCGGCAATGGCCGACGCCGAGGAAGCGGTCGCGGCCTGAAGCCATCCCGGCCCACGCAGCCTCCCCCCGGCGGAGGTTGCAGGGTCTTCCAATCCGACTTATGCCCCTGAGCACCCACCGCAGGCGCGCTTCCCGCGTGTCGCGTCCGTTCAGAAAACGGCCTTAACTCTCCGCACACTTTTCGCAAAATCAGCGCAGCAGACCACCATGAGCAACGCGTTCACATTCAATATCAAGAGCATCCATTTCGACGAGAACTATCAGCCGTCGGACAGCACGCGCATCACGACCAACTTCGCCAATCTGGCCAGGGGAGCGAGTCGCCAAGAAAATCTGCGCAACACCTTGCGGATGATCGACAGGCGCTTCAACAACCTGGCGCATTGGGACAACCCGACCGGGGACCGCTACGCGGTCGAACTCGAGATCATTTCCGTTGAAATGAACATGGGCGCCGAAGGCGGCAACGACGCCTTTCCGCTGATCGAAATACTGCAAACCCATATCGTCGACAAAAAGCGCAACGAACGCATCGAGGGCATCGTGGGGAACAATTTCTCCTCTTACGTGCGCGACTACGATTTCAGCGTGCTTCTGCCGGAGCACAACAACGACAAATCCACGTTCAGCACCCCGGACGATTTCGGGGTGTTGCATGGCAAGCTGTTCAAGCACTTTGTGAACTCAAGCGCCTATAAAGAGCGCTTCAGCAAGCCGCCTGTCATCTGCATCAGCGCGTCGAGCAGCAAGACCTACCATCGCACCGAAAACCACCACCCCATCCTGGGCGTCGAGTACCGGCAAGATGAGTTCTCATCGACGGATCAGTACTTCGAAAAAATGGGGTTGCAGGTCCGCTACTTCATGCCCCCGGGCAGCGCCGCCCCCCTCGCCTTTTATTTCCAGGGCGATCTGCTTGGCAGCTACACCAATCTGGAGCTGATCAGCCTGATCAGCACGATGGAAACGTTCCAGAAGATCTACCGCCCGGAAATCTACAACGCCAATTCCGCGGCAGGCAGGCTCTATCGACCGAGCCTGAAGAACCCCGACTACTCCTTGACGCAGATTGTCTATGACCGCGAAGAGCGCAGCCAGCTCGCCGTCAAGCAAGGGAAATTCACGGAAGCGCACTTCATCAAGCCCTACAAGAAAGTGCTCGACTCCTGGGCAGCCAACTCCGCTCTCTAAACACTCGACATACACGGAACACTGATCATGAAAAAACTCCTGCCCACTTCGACCGCCGGCAGCTTGCCGAAACCGTCCTGGCTGGCCCAGCCCGAAAAACTCTGGTCGCCCTGGAAACTGCAGGACGAGGAACTGGTCGAGGGCAAACAGGACGCCCTGCGCCTGGCGCTGCAAGAACAGCAACACGCAGGCATCGACATCGTCAGCGACGGCGAACAGACCCGTCAGCACTTCGTCACCACGTTCATCGAGCATTTGAGCGGCGTCGATTTCGAAAAGCGTGAAACCGTCCGGATCCGCGATCGCTATGACGCAAGCGTCCCCACCGTCGTCGGCGCCGTCAGCCGCCAAAAGCCGGTTTTCGTCGAAGACGCCAAGTTCCTGCGCCAGCAGACCAAGCAGCCCATCAAATGGGCGCTGCCTGGCCCCATGACGATGATCGACACGCTGTACGACGCCCACTACAAGAGCCGTGAAAAGCTGGCCTGGGAATTCGCCAAGATCCTGAACCAGGAAGCCCGCGAACTGGAGGCTGCCGGCGTCGACATCATCCAATTCGACGAGCCCGCATTCAATGTCTTCTTCGACGAAGTGAACGACTGGGGTATCGCCACCCTGGAACGCGCAATCGAAGGGCTCAAGTGCGAAACCGCCGTGCATATTTGCTATGGCTACGGTATCAAGGCCAATACCGACTGGAAGAAAACGCTGGGTTCCGAATGGCGCCAGTATGAGGAATCCTTCCCCAAGCTGCAGCAATCCAGCATCGACATCATCTCGCTGGAATGCCACAACTCGCATGTGCCGATTGATCTGATCGAACTGATTCGTGGCAAGAAGGTGATGGTGGGTGCGATTGACGTGGCGACCGATACCATCGAAACGCCGGAGGAAGTGGCCAATACCTTGCGCAAGGCGCTTAGGTTTGTGGATGCCGACAAGCTGTATCCGTGCACGAATTGCGGCATGGCGCCGCTGTCGCGTCGGGTGGCGAATGGCAAGCTGAGTGCGTTGAGTGCGGGTGCGGAGATCGTCCGGAAAGAGCTTGCGGGCTGATGCCGATCTGAAAATCTGAAAAGGACAAGGCGCTGATGCGCCTTTTCTTTTTTTACACAGCGGGCAGGATTGGCCGCAGGCCATTACGACGAATCAGGACCACCTCCCGATAATCGCCTGCTCGATCCTTGACGCAGTGACAATCAATAAGTCTGCCTTATTCCACTCCCTCTTTCCCGACCACACCAGCCCCATCGTTGATCGCGGCAGATGCGCGGTATGCCCAAGGCATTTGAGGTAGCATCCCCGACTCGGCATGGAGAGTAAGAATGCAAAACAGGTACGGAAAACTCGCCTCTTGGATCTATCACCTGGATAAGCCCATTGGCCACTCCTTTGGCGATCTCGAGTACTACCAGCAGCGTCTGACCGATTGTGAAGGTCCCATATTGGAGCCGGCGGTCGGCAATGGCCGCATTTTCATACCCTTGCTTGAAATGGGCTTCGCCATCGAAGGCTTCGACGGCTCACAAGACATGCTCGAATATTGTCAGCAGGAATGCCGGAACCGGGGGCTTCTCAATACCCCTACACTTCAGACATTCGAGCAGTTCAGCTACGACCAACGTTTCGCGGCCATCATCATGCCCGCTGGATCATTTCAATTGATCACGCAAACCGCCTCGGCGATGACCGTACTCAGGCGGTTCTGGGATCACCTGCTCCCCGGCGGAAGAGTCATCATGGACATCGACCCCGTCGAAAGCATCGTCGCAGAGGCAAATGCCGCACGCAGTTGGACGGTGGGCGGCGACAGTCTGCTCACGTTGACCAGTCACCGGGCCGAGATCGATTACGTCAAACAAACGACGCTCTCCCATCTGCACTATCAACACTGGCAAGGCGGCATTTTGCAGTCCGCAGAGATTGACCTGTTTCACTTGCGCTGGTGGGGTGTCGATGAGTTGGCATTCGCAATGCGCGAAGCGGGTTTTGTGGATGTGGTGGTATCGGGTGATTATCAGCACGGCCGCCAAACCTGCAAGGGCGACCGGATCATCAGTTTCGAGGCGAGTCGACCAAGCCGGTGAGTTTTGAAGCGGGCATCCTTGGTGAAACCGCTGGTACTGACATACAGCCCACGATCATCCTTGTGGCGGCCGCCAAGAACCTGATACACGCCGTAAAAAAAGGCGCCGAAGCGCCTTTTCATTACCGCGAACTCAACTGCCGCAGGATCACTCCCACTCCATCATCAACAGGCCACCCAAACCCGCGTGGTTAAAGGGATTGGCTGCGATTGAGATAGGCCATTACCGTCGCTTTTACCGTCAACGGAACGCAGCTTTAGAGAAGCGGATTCGGGACGATTTACGGAGTGCAAAGCTATCATCAATCGGCTTCAATCATACCGAATAGAGTAGCCGGATAAAAGTTGGACGCAGCGGAGTTGGTTCTTCGCAGGACAACCAAGAAGGTCAGCCACCCAGGATTGCCGCACAGAACTTCTCGAATTGCTCGTCCTGCTGGCGGAGTGCGTCGATGTCGAGCGTTTCAGCGGCGCTCCGAGAGACCTCGATCCAAGATTTGCCAGGCCGCCGCAACTTGTTAAGGTTGAGCCATGTCTCGATCGATGGATTCGGGATCGCTGCGACCCAATTTTCGAATTCTAGGCCATTGGCGAGCATCATAGCCGTGCCAGCTGGGTCGTTGTCGCCATCAGTGACGATGAGAACTTTGGATTCCGAGTGGAATGTGTTCCACATGGCATTGGCGACGCGGGGGATGGTGATTTTGCCCATGGCGGTCAGAATCTTGATTGATCGGCTGGAGCCTGCGGCAGCGAGGATCCGCTCAGCGAGCGTGGCAATTACAACGCGATCGGAATCCCCCTCGCATACGATGAGGAGATCAGCCGTGGCCGGTTCGGCTGGCCGAGTGTCAAACACGCTCCCGGTCGTCTGGTCGAAACGCAGCAAATCAATCTCGATGCTTCGCGTCTTCGTGGCGGTAACGAGTTCGCCCTCTGCCGGGAAGTAGATCGCACCCTCTTCCGCAGCCTTGCGCAGCTTGTGCTTCAAAACATTCTTGAAGCCTCCGCCACGGATGATCGCCGCATCCATGTCACGCTGATCAAGAAGAATGATGTTCAGCGCCTTTCCAAGAATAAGCGCGTCGACAGCATCTTCCGCATAGCCGGACATAGAGATGAAAATGCCGATCGTGCCGGCAAGCTTTCCGTCTACCTTCCCTTTGAACTGGTAGAGCGTGGACGCCGGCAATGGATCTGCGTGCCATTTGGCTTCGAGAAGATAAATCCTGCCATCAAGATAGATGGAGCCGTCTACTTGCTCACCCGATGGCCGGTAGCCAGTGCGTGGCTCAAGGTCCTCGTACACAAAGAGCCTATTCAATAGGCGCTCAAAAGCAAATCCGCGCCGCCGCTTAGCGTTGCCGTCAGCGTCGACCGGAAGATTTGCAAGCCCCTCGTATTCCGTCCTGATCGCGTGCAATTTGCTCATCTGACTACTCAAATAATATTGTTGACAGCAATAGTCTCATCGGAAGAAAGAAGCGCATTTCGACGAAATTATTACGTACATGGCTGCATATACTCTTACCTGGTTATGCACAGATGATTCGTCGCTAAACTAGAGACTTCCGAATCGTTATCGAACTCAGCTAGGGATGGCGGTGCCGGACGCCAATAAGGCAAAACGGACTTGCCCGGCTTATCCATGACGATGGCGACGCTCTGTCTTGCTCGGGTCACGGCGACGTAGAAGCTGGAAGCGGAACTCGCTTCTAAATGGACCCCAGACGCAATGAACTTGGCGATTGGCCCAGTCGGTACGATCAGCACCCGTTCGTATGTCATACCCTTTGACACTTTGAAGTTCAGATAGGCGAGATCGAATGCAAGGCCTGAAAGTACGTTGTACCGCAGACACTGGGGTTGAAATGAACGAACATACTCGATGACGTCCTTTGTTGCGACCAGGAATACGCCATCGTGGGCTGTCGCCGTTTCATTCTCGGATTGGGTTTCTGGGAATCCCCAGGAGGGATCAAAGATGCTGTCAGAAAACTTCGCAACGACGGGATGACATCGCCAAGTCGTCACGCTTTCCACGATTTCGAGCCTCCCTTTCGCCTGGCGCTCTCGCGCCCAATTGATGGCTCCGGCATAAGAGTACTTTGAGTTCTTGGAGCTACGCGGATTTGTCGCTAGAACGGACTGCCGGATATCACCGACCATGCGAATCTCTATCGACGAACACAGTAGCACGTCGATGATGTCCCAGTCATAGGCGCTGAGATCTTGCACTTCATCGACCAGAATTTCGTCGTAGATGCACTCTAGCCTTTTCAAGAGCGCCCCCCTGCTTTCTTCAATCAATTCGCGGGCGAGTCGGCCAAGTTCACACCCATATACGGCGCCGCTCTTGTCCATAAATCGATCGATGCCCTTTGCCATGCGATGGGGTCGTCCGTCGAAGTTAAAGCCCAGGACGCGGCATCCAGGGAACTTGAACGGAAGGAATGGCCTCGCGAAATGTCGCAGCAGAAACGTAAACCACCCCATCACCTCGACGTGGTGGTGGTCGCCTGCATACTGTTTCAGTCGACTGATCAGCTCCTCTTGGTTAGCCTGGGTGTATGTCACGACCAATACTCGGCGCTCGTGCGACGCAGAAGCACAGCGCTCCACGATACTCTGAGTTTTTCTGGAGCCGGCGACGGCGAGCGTCAGTTGGTTACCCATGGGCAAACTTGACCGCTTCGAGAATGTAGGCCGGGGGAACGATTTTCTTGGAGGACACTCCGATCCGAAGCGCCGCCTCAGTCTTCTCCCGCGTCATCCACTTCAGCAGGTCCGCATGAGGAGCGACGCCGAGAATCTCACGGAGGACTGCCTCGCCGTTGTAGTGAATCAACTGAGGCTCCAAAGTCGCGCCGTGGACAGTCTCACCAATGAAGATTTCCCGTTCACCCCTCTTCAGCCATACATCTACCGAGCTGCGAAGTTCAGCAGGATCAACGCCGTCATTATCACGAAGCGCAGCTATCGGTTTGTTGAGGGCGGCACACAGTTCCAAACCTCGCGCCAGTGAAAGTCCACGCATGCTTAGTACGTCGACGCCGCACTCCATCGGCCGTTTTCCGTACGTGTCATGGAAGACTCTTTCAAATATGATCTCGTCCGATGGCCCCTCTACCAACACGATTTTGCTCGCGAGAACAATACGTAACGTGTCGTATCCTGGGAGTCTCTTGAAGTAGCGGACCGTTTCCGGATCGAGCATCGAGAGTTTGGCCGCGACATCCTTGCCCATCAAAAGAAGCGCATCAAGCCCCAAGCGGTTCAGCACGAAAGAGCTATGGGTAGTGACGAACAGTTGCTGTTGGTCACCTGCAAGCGACTCAATCCTCGAAAGGAGTGTGGTCAGACTAGTGTGCGTCAGATGGTTCTCGGGCTCTTCGACCATAACGAACTTGGCGCGTCCGGCGTGGCGGTTCATCGCCAGCGAGATCTTGATCGCCGACTGCTGCCCCTGGCCAGACATGCTGAACGGCACATCACCTACGTGCGGAGTTACGACCCCTTCCCAAGATGTCCTCGCGCTCTGATCCATGGCGAGCGCGATAGGCCGGCTGTGCAAGGTGGCATGCACAGAGCTCATCCTTGTGTTGACAGCACTTAACGCCGTCGTCGACATTGAGGCTTTCACGCGACGGTATTCCAGGGATATCTGAGCCCTCTCCGCCGGCTCGAGTTGATCCCCCAGGATTTGACGCAGGTGATAGTCAATCCCGCTGGATGTTCGAACCGTGTGCGAATTGATGACAGCGGTGACCAGGACCTTCGGCCGTATTGTCAACTCCTTGTCCGCGAAGGATCGCCAGTCGCAACGATAGTACTCAACTGGCAGAAGAGTCGTCGGCGACCTTGCCCACTCCTCCAACTCTGGCCCGTAGTCCGGATTCGCGGAGATCCGCATTGTCACGCCTGGACAGGCAGTTGTCGGAACATGCGTATTGATGGCCCCACAAAGCGTCTGCAGTTCCGAAAGGTTTTCGAACGTCAGCTCAATCAATATCTCCGGGAAGCTAACCGGAATACCGCTGGCTCTTTTCTCAATAAACTCCCGCACAACGCCTGTATTGAACCAATGTGGGTTCAGCTCTTCGGCAACACTGCGGCCATTGATACGCCCGGTCAACGCAAGCGCGACGGCCTCCATGAGGGTGGATTTTCCGGATTCATTGGCTCCGACGATAAGGTTAAACCCTAGGTTCGGCTCGACCGTCAGATCCTTGTGAATTCGATAGCCTCGAATCTTGATTTTTCGTATCACTAGTTCTCCCCTTGGCGCTTCGTCTTTACCCGCTTATCCTGCCTGCGACCGAATACGAAGACCACCCTACACCTGGGGCACCCCTGCAGCCTCGGCCAACTCATGAACGCCTTTTGCAAGCCCTCGACGCAGAGCCTGCAAGTCCTCGTTGTCACCACGGCCGTAGCAGATGACGCAAGAAGCCACGGCCTCTACAAAGAACACGCACACGAGGCGACTCATCATAGTCGAATAGGCCCACGCCTCGGCACCCACCTTATTTCGACTACCGTCGTCAAGCGACAGCGCCATAAGCGCAGTCAGTGTATCTTCGCCAGTGATATGACTTGCCCCACTCAACCGATGATAACTCTCGTAATAATCTGTCTGGCGACCAAGCAGCTCAAACCGTTTCAGAAGCGTTGACGGCCAAACGTACGATCCCCGAGCCTCTTCGATTTGACACTGGATTTGGACGAGCGAAAGGTACTTAGCATATCCGTCCACCAGCTCCTTCCGTTCTGCGATCATCTTTCCGATAGATTCGGCGTGCTCAGCATCAACCCTATCACCCCAATCACCGAGCTTCTTCTTGTGTTCTCGAACCCAAGATTCCAGGAAAGCAACCAAGGTGCTTGCATTCCCCACTGTCGCGAGATACATCAGATTGACCGAGCCCTCCACCACAGTTCGACCAAGTGCTTCGCAGCTCGCTGGTGAGCCAGTTGCCAGCGCCACGAGCATGGCTTGAGCATGCTCATATATTCTGGACATCAAGTTAAGAAAAGCATGAATGCGAAAACCGTCTTCCGGACTAAGGGGTTCGACATCCGAAAGAAAACTGAAGCCAATCGCCTGAGCGTCGTAAACGGCATTCACTGCGATTCTTATTGTTCCGAGATCCAACTCCGAATCAAGCCTAAACTGCCTTCGAAACGTGTGAAGATGATCTGCCATGGCATCTTTTCCTAATGCATACCGGGTTTTTGCTATTTCGATTACTGGGGCTGCGTCCAACGCGACGCAGCCTCGGAAGAGGCGTTAGAATATCAGGCGAATGAAATCCCCCTTTCCTTCCGATAAAATCGGACTCAATTATTTTTGTAACCGTCGCCCTTAAGACAGGCTTGCACCCATTAATATGCTCCAGAGGAAAGGACGACTAGCATGGAAGCACCCAAACTATGAGCGATCTGTTCAACGTTGACGGCGCCAATCTCGATCTGGGGTTCGAGAACCTGAAGGCCGCCGAAAGCCCGATTGAGCAGCAGCTTCGCGTCACTCTGCAGGAGATGTGGACTCGCTACGAGCCCTATGCCGATCCAGACTTCCGTCAAGGATTCGCGCGTGACGTGGATGGACGCTTCTGGGAAATGTATCTGGGTTGCATGTTTCTTGAGGCGGGACGCACGTTGTTGCCCGTCGCCGACCGGCGGCGCGAAGGCGGCCAGCCCGATCTATGCGTGCTCGACGAGAATCGCCGCATCTGGATTGAAGCTATCGCTCCAGACGGAGGCGCTCCGGGACCGGACCAGATCGTGCGACCTCTGCCGATCAATGAGGGCGGCGGCCTCATCGCCGCGCCAATCCGTCAAGCGCAGCTTCGGACCTCCGGGGCATTCTGGACCAAGGCAAGGAAGATCAGCAGATATATCGAACAGGGCGTGATCGCGCAGGAAGACGCTCGCATCGTCGCGATCAGCGCCAGCCGCTTCGGAATGTATGTTCCCGAACATCCCTTACCTCTCATCATGACAACGCTGTTCCCCATCGGCGACGCTTTCCTCACAATCAATCGCGATACAGGCGATGTCATCGAAGAAGGCTTTCACGCCGCGCCCTTGATCCACCGACAACGCAATCCGATCCCGCGCACGGCGTTTCTTGACGAGCGCTTCGCCGACATCTCTGGCGTGATCTGGTCACGAGTTGGCCTTGGTAACCTCTCGCGTCAGGTTCGGCCGATCACCTATGTTCACAATCCTCTGGCACAGGCACCATTGCCCGTGAGCTGGGGCGTCTGGGACCGTGAGTTCGTGACAACCCGTCAGATCGACAACTGGGAATCCACCGACATCCTTGCTGCACGGGAAGTGTTCTGAAGATGAACTTGAGTTCGCGCATCTACCACCGACAAGGCTATGGGGGCCGACAAAGTCCCCAACCGACGCAGCTTGACTTGTCACCTCAATCAGCCAGCGCCAATTAGAGATCAATACGCTGTCGCTCGAACACGCCCCAATTTCGATCCCGTACATATCAAGCATCGGTCTTCCCTCAGGCCTCATTTAGACGAGAGCTTTGATGGTCCCTGCCCTGCCCTCTTAAACCCTCTATCCCCGGCCATGAAGGCTTCCAGCATGTGCGGAATCAGCACCGCGGCATCGACTGCTTCGCCGTAGGTCTGCGCGTGCAGCGCGGCGTAACGGTCGAGGTCAGCTTTCAGGCTGGCCGGGCAGACAAAGGTCAGCTTCGTGGATTCCGTTTTCGGCAGCGGCCCGAGCCGCAGCTTGCGCGTCGTCATCGTGAAGCCCCCCGGTTGAAGAAAAGTGGCTGGTAAGGACGCAGCACCAGATCGCGGTTGACGATGATGCGAACCGGCAGGCCCGGCCGTTCGGTCAGCGTCGGCTGGATGTTCATATTTCGCCGGGTCATCTCTTGGCCGACCTGATTGATGCTGTCTTGGGCGCTGTCGCGCCCTGCGATGACGATGCGGTTGCCGTCCTGCCGATTCTCTGGCGCGGCCAGCTCGCCCCCGACACCCAGCAGCGTCGTCAGCGCCGCCCCGGCGAAGATGCGGCCCCAGTGATAGTCCACGTCGTCTTCCAGTCCGGCATAACCAGCCGGGTCGGTGCCGGCCAAGTTGTCGAGCGTGAGCGAAGACGTGTCGGGCAGGATGATCCGCTTGATGCGGAGCACGACAGCGCGGCCCGGCAACACCGGGAGACGTAATACTCAAATCATGTAACAATAAGAAAACGCAATAACGCAAGTACTTTCACGGCAATTGATACCGTCGTAGCTGGGCCTAAATGGATTGAGCCATCGACGCAGGGGACCACATGAATCAGTCAGCGCCTAATTCGCCTCAGCTTACTCTTCGGTTTGCACATAACGTCATCGAGCATCTCGGCCTGAAGCTTTATCAAAATAAGCCAACGAACGTCCTAGCAGAATTGGTTTCCAATTCGTGGGATGCAATGGCTTCCAACGTCTTTATTGATCTAAGCGTGTCCGAACAAGGCACACCTACAGCCATCAGCGTTTACGACGACGGCCAAGGAATGAGCAAAGAGAGCCTGATTAAAAATTATTTAGTGGTCGGGCAACCCAAACCAAGACCGAACGACGCAAACCATGAGGTAATCGGCCGATATCCTACGGGAAGAAAAGGGATAGGCAAGCTCGCTCCATTCGGAATTGCCCAGATCGTTCACGTAATAACGGTTCATGATGGAACCGCGATGTGGCTCCGATTTGACTATGCAGCTATGCTCGCTTCAGAGCAGCAGGATGCATCAACCACCGCAATTTATGCCCCCGAAATATTAGCTGACGAAACCCCACTTAATGACGTTCTGATTGAAAATGATTCAATCATGAGTGGAGTTTTTCTAAAGTTTAGAGATGCTATTGCAGCCTCCGGCTCGGGGACGCTGATATATACAACCTCATTGACTATCAAGAAGCAAATCTCAACGAATCAGCTACGAGAGTCTCTAGGCCGCCGATTCACTGTAACTCTAGCACGCCCCGACTTCAATGTTCATGTAAATGGCGGAATTCTCACCGAGGCCGACGTATTCCCAGAGTGGGAGCTTCGAATACCCGAGCAAGGAATGTCGGAACACGTTCTAAATACACCTATCGGAAATCGCTCAGTTAAATTCTGGGTCGGGTTCGTTAAATCTGCTAGCTGGTCTCAAGAGGAAGCTGGAGTGGGGGTCTATGCTCATGGCAAGATTGCCCAGGATCGGCCATTTTTCTTTGGGGTGAAAGGCCGCGAAATTTTCTCAAGATATATGTATGCCGTAGTTGAGGCGGACTGGATTGACGAGTTACAACAAGACACTATTTCGACTGATAGAACGAGCGTCAACTGGGAGGACTCTGATCTTGAGTCACTGTATTCTTGGGGCGCCCAATCCGTAGTTACATGGATTTCAGCCTACGAGCAACGCAGAAAAGAAATCTCCAAAATCGAAGACGTAGCACTAGTCGAGGGGTTCCTCAATAACACCCGGGACATTCGCCTGAGAGAATCAGAGAAGGGGCATCTGGTCGAGCTAATAAGTGACGTAACACCTCGCCTTGGGAAAGACAATGATGCAAAGAATCGCCTCATTGAAGCTGCAGCAAAAGCATGGGTACATGAGCCGGCCAGAAAATTGATAAAGGAGCTTTGGACGCAGGTCACTACGTTCGAACCGTCCGCTTTTGTCTCATCCGTAAACAGACTAAGTGATGAATTGGTGCCGGAAAGCTTGTCGCTAGCCGTAGCGTTCTCTCTACGTGTTTTTGCCTTAACTCAACTTCATGGTCACATACTCAAAGGTCAAGAAACGCAACTTCAACAGCTAATCGAAAATTTCCCGTGGATACTGCATTCAAAATATGAGAAATACGTCTACAGAAAAAGCCTGGCAAACATTGTAAAAGACGAAGCAGAGTTAATTGCTAAGCGCAATCCGTTCCCTGCCATCCCAGCAGATCGGACGCTTCCAGATTTCGTCTTTTTCGGAACAGCTGAAGATAGGGAGATTCTAGTCGTCGAACTTAAAGGACCTGGCGATATTGCCGAGCACGAGGAATATCAACAACTACATTCTTATGTGCTATATCTAGCATCACGCTTCCAAGGTGCCAAGGTTTATGGCTTGCTCGTATCAGGCGGCCATGCACCCTACCTTTCGAGTTATCGCTCAGAAGCCATAGATTTCGAAAAATGGAGCGACGTACTACTGCGGTCTAGACGGGGGCATATGGATCTACTGACGGCACTCTTAGTTGGGACGGATCCTGTAGGAGACGATGCACGTATACAGCAGGTATGTGAGCTAGGTGGCCAGGCGGTTCAAGATTTTCTTACCCAAATGAGTGAGCGCGAACCGACACTCCGTGATTTAGTTAATCGTCTAAAGCCAGTGCCGGGGACGCCAAGGCCGAATTCCCAGCCCTAGGCCTGCTATTAAGAGACCAGTTTTTTAAGAGAAATTCTCTAATCTAATGGCAAAAGCGAAATCACTGTCATACATTGACGTATCTGCTGCCACACGTCGCCGCATGCAAGCAGTGCGAGGGGAAGATACGGCACCGGAGCTGAGGGTTCGTCGCCTATTGCATGCGATGGGTTATCGGTTCCGGTTGCACGTCAAGAAACTACCTGGATCACCAGACATTGTTCTTCCGAAGTACAAAAAGATCGTACTGATTCATGGATGCTTTTGGCATGGCCACATGGATTGCAAGCGCTCCAAGCTACCGGCTAATAACTCAGAAACTTGGAGATCCAAGATCGCAAGCAATCAGGCGCGCGACCTTAGAAACACTTCTGCCTTGCACGACTTGGGATGGGACATACTAGTGGTATGGGAGTGCGAGACAAGAGATCAGGTAGCACTTGTCAAACGTCTCAAAGAGTTCCTCCCATCTGACTAGAGTTCAGTTCCCCGCATTCACGACTGAAACAGTGGCAGTGGAATTATGACTATTGGCGCGTCGACGAATTAACACATCGCTAGAATACGAGAAGTAAGTAGCTGGATCTGGGCGTCCATCTTTTTTTGCTGCAGAAGACAGTTTTTCCCACCCTTTGCGGCATCGCTCGTCACTTTGCGCCATTGGTGCACGCTCCCATTCTCGCGTCAAGATGCCGTGCAGAACTTCACCATGCATCTTGGTAAAAGCAGGAGGAACTGCTTCACCAATCATCTCTCTGACGTTCGAGTGACCAAGCTTCTTTAATGCGTCCCCCCACTGGAAATCTCTTGGAAAAGTTTGAATTAACGCACACTCAAGCGGACTGAGCAGTCTGTGCTGCGTAGGATGAATAGTATAGTCACTTCCGATGTGCCCACTAGCCGTCGTCACGGTTGCAGCAGGCTTATCCCCATGCATCCTCCGATAGCTACTTTTGAATCCTTTAACCAAGCGATAACTGCCATCGGCCTCTTGAACGATGGGCCGAAGTAGTGGCTGATTGCAAGACGGGCATAGTACCGTATGGGGTGACGCCTCAACTGGGCCACAATGGTAACAAACGTTATTTTCCCATGCACTTTTCCCTGTGGGAGGTATCGCCTTTACCATCGCGTACATGCGCTCATTCCATACGGGAACGGCATGAAATCCGGCATATTCGTCTGCAGATGCCGTTTCTGGGCTGGCAGCGTCCAGCGCAGGCAAGGCAAAGCGTTCCAACGCAGCAGACAGTGTTATTGGTTTTGCGTTCCCCACATCGGAAGCGTGCGTTGCACGAGGGAATGGCGTACGGCCGATACGGAGCAACTGCTTGAGTCCCGGCAGATCCTTTCTTACGAACGTGAGAAAGGCGCGATTCCGAGACTGTGGGACACCGAAGTCACACAAGTCAGCCACCATGGGAAATGCAACATAGTCATCGGCCAAGGCCGTAATTAAATAATTGGCAGCAGACACGGGCCTGCTGTCCGTAGGATGATGCACCTTTCGAGTTAAAAAGGCAGGCACGTTTTCCACGACTAACAATGCGGGCTTCAACTCCATTGCCACATTGGCAACAACGGTAACCAGCAAATTGCGCTCATCTTTAGAGCCTGCATCAGCGTCATCGTGACTACCCTTCCCCGAGCGCGCTGAACTCATTCCTTGACAAGGCGGGCAAGCACACAATAAGGCGGGGCGTGCTTTCCCTGCTTTAGCTCTATATTTCTTTACGACAGTCTTCCAGGTCTCGCGAAGATCGCCGGGCACACCTTCCGCACCGGGGTGATTAAGAAGGCACACCTCTAGCCTGCGATGGTCTAATTCCGCCATTACTTCAAAGCAGAAACCTGCCTCACGATAACCAACGTCGCCCGCACCGCAGTTAGAGAAGAGACTGACAGCTCGAAGCTTCTTCATTTTCTATTACCTTGACGTTTTTGCACGCTCAAATCGTGCACGTCCAAAAACTGCTCATGAACCTTCTTAGCACGAGAAAGAAAATCACGCCATGACATCCTCCGGACTCGATTCTTTTCTTCAAGTCCATGAAAAGTACGTAAATTGGCGCTTTGTTTAAGTTTCAATCCATCTGCCACTAAGTCAATTCGCCATTCTCGATAGAATTCAGCCACAGTCTCTTTATTTTCTTCAAAAAACTGCTCAAAAGCATCGACATAATTGATCAAGCGAGAAAAGTCTGCATCATCGAACGCGTGATCCGCTTTCTTTATTTCTACTATATGTAGAAGTCCGTCAATACTCACCAACGTAAAATCAGGACGCTTGGTTTCATAATCAATTGCCAAAGACACTTTCGCACCATGCTTGCTTTTCCAGAATTTCTCAAAAGCATGCTTAAAATTCTTCAAGCTCTGGTTCTTGGTTATGACAGTCCATGAAGGCTCGATCAACCAGGGAGCGTTCGCAATAAGCCCTTGAAATTGATTCTCATCCATCGACACATCGATGATCTGCTGCAACTCGTTAATGACACGCACTCGCTGAGCGGCAATCTGCGCATACGATGCAAGCTCTGCAATTTGCGCTTTGCTAAAGATGTCAAGCATTTGATCCATCGAGGCCTCTCCTTTCATCACCTGATTCGTGAATTCGTGGAAGGCTTCCATTAGCGCCTGATGCGGGGCTACCGACAGGATAATTTGCGATAAATCCTCAACGTAAACATCGTCGTTGAGTTCATCTTCTGCTGCAAATCCACCAAATTTCTTGGCCAAGTCTATGGCGACGCGTGCTACTTGTTTGTCGCCAAAGCGCTCACGCGCGCGATCTTCAATCTTGGATTTCCGTAAGAACTCATCACGCACGCGTGTTCGACGAGGTTCTCGCGAAATACGGGCAATCTCTTTGATCAGCTCTGCCCCCCATCGGCGAAGCAATTGTCCGTAATCAGAATCCCACAGAATGTCTTGCCGGTCCGTTCGAACTAGATCATCCCCCTGATCAAGATCAAGCCACTCTGCTTCCACTTGTCCTACCAAGTACGACCGCATGGCAAACTCGCCGGTAAATCCAGCCGGCTGATTAAAATCGCGGGTTACTCCTGCAATTTTGCCACGAGCATAGATGCGGACCCCCATCATTTCCTCGTTCTTGTACGCTTCTTTAGCCATACCTAACCAGCCGGAGACGGGCAAAATTGAGCCGTCATCGTCAACCACAGGTCGGCTGGACAGATCAATTTTTGATCCTGGAAGAAGTGGAATCTCCAGTGGATTGACCTGCACTGGTTTCTCACTATCCTTGGTTGCGTCAACAATGAGAATTTTGAAGTCAGGCTTGGCAAACGTGAAACGCACTGCGAGTTGTCGTAAAAACGTATCTAGGTCTGGAACCCGTTTAGCCAAAAATGAGGTTAAGCGAATCCGAGTTCCAGATTTTTTGCTCCAGGTTTGATCGTCACCTCCCACCTCCAACGGAACGGCCTCGTCCTCATCCGTGACGATCTTTTCAAAGTCCATGAAGAAATGAGTAACGGCGTAGCCTTTCGCCGTTTTCACACCACCAGCAGACCAAACCTCAATCCGCCGGCAAATGCCGAATGGCGCGAGTTTTCCTATCCCTTTTCGCCCCATCACTGGACGTTTCTTTTTACGCGAGCGACTTCCGTCCTGGCCTTTACGGCTACGACGATCTGCCCCAACCCGCAAGTAGAAGCCAATAGCTTCATCGGGCGTCATTCCATGGCCGTCGTCTTCCACGTCGATGACGTATCCAAGATCGGTAAGCGTACCACCCGCTTTGGATGCCAACTGTAGGTTTAGAGGTAGCCGAACCGTGACGGTTTCAGCGTCCGCGTCGTAGCCGTTGGCAATCAGTTCCGCAACAACGGCGCTCGCTTTGTCGTAAAGCTTCACCCCGAGCTTGTCTACGGTCAGACGCGAAATGCGCAGATGGTACGGAGACGGCTTTGCTGATGGCTTCTTCGCGGCGACTTTTTTGGCGTGGCCCAACTTGCCACGTTCGGCTGACACAACGCGACGAGAAGATGTGGCCATCGGCAACTCCAGAGTGGTGAACGCAGTTTAGCCTGCGCTACGATACTTGTTGTATGCGCATACTGCACACACGGTATTATCGCATGATCGCCGATAGGAGCCGACCATGTCCACCCGTACCAGCAAAGGCCAGAAAGCCCACGAGAAGAGTCGTGCTAAGTCAGTGGTCAGACGAGCGTTCTCGATGCAAGAATCCGATGCGCGCCTTATAGAGACACTCCGACTTCGTTGTGCCGCACACGGGATGCTCATGAACCAGAGCGAGGTCGTAAGGATCGGACTGCAAGCGCTGGCCGACATGACCGACGAGCAGTTGTGCGATGAAGCAGCCAAATTGGAACGCTTAGCTGGCACGGCGCGCGAAAAAGTGGATCCGCCGACCTTGTAACGAATCCAGCCAGGATCGGGAAGCGAGGTTTTCGGAAAAGGGCCGGAACTCTTGCTCCTCCACCAGCCCTAGAACATCCTTGGCCTTTCCCATCACGACACCGCGCGGTACAGCGCAAGCCGTCACAGGGTCGAAGAGGGGCATGCCACAGCGCGCAGAGCCCGTCCAGCGTTCCGGCTCGGAGGCATCAGGAATCAAAGCCAAATGACCGCGACTCGCAGAGGCGCGGGGCATAAGCCCGCGAGCCCGGTGGCAGGATGCTCGCGCCCTACGCCTGACCTAGCTGCAACAAGTTGTCGCGATCGCCGCCGATAGTCACCATGAGGCTCATCACGACCCTCATGGATTCTGGACGATGGCTGCCGACTCGGAGTCGATCATGATCTCAACGCAATCCAACGCTTCCCTGCCCCATCCCTGCACCGAGCAGTATGCCCAGCTTCCGCAATTCTCGAAAGGCTCTCCGCTCCCCTTTCGCCGCACGATCCGTCGCCGCGAATTGCATCAGATCGTGCCTCTGGCGGAGACCACCATTTATGAAATGGAGCAGCGCGGCGAGTTCCCCCGGCGTTTCCGACTGACTCCACGCTGCGTGGTCTGGGATCTAGAAGAAGTCGAAGCCTGGGTCGAAGCCCGGAAACAGGCCTCACGAACCACGAAGACCGATGTGCATACTGGCCCGGACGTCAGGCAGCGCCGATTCCGGCCCGTGCGGTGAATAGCCCTACTTTGACCGTGGACACGTGCAAAAAGCGAACTGCCCATGCAAATTCGATGACGGGCGCATAAAAGCGGTTAGGAAAGCGCCAGTCTGCGTAAAACCGATTACGGTTCATCAAAATAGCAAGAGAATCACTCAGGGTGACCCTTCTGCGTGAAAACCAAACCTCTGAGGCTGGTGAAGCGTCCCTATCCTTCCGCCCCTAATCAGCCAGCAGGCCGAGAGCGCCGCTCATCCAACCAGGGCTTCCAGCTCCTTGGACGCCGCACGCGGCAGCCTCCGGCCCTCCTTCGCCACATTGACCTGCAGGGCTGCCCGTGCCACCTCCAGCACATCCTTAGCCAGCGAATAGCTGCCCTTGGTCTGCAGCCAAGCCAACACATCCGCTAGGTGCCAGATCGACGCACTTCCTTCATGCACCGGTGCGGGGAAGCTGCCGGGATGGGCCAGCATCAGCTTGCGCATGTTCTGCCGCGATACGCCAACAATCTCCGCCACATCGGTCAGACCAACCAAGTCCGGCGCCACCTCGATCAGCCGTGCCAACGGCACGGCACGGCGCACATCTGCCAGCGCGCTGCGAACCGCTTCGTTCGCATCCACCGCCTCGCGGATGAACTCCAGCGCCAATCGACCTGGTTGCCCGATGCCGACCAGGGCATCGTCGCAGCCAGCCTCGCCCAGGCGCTCGACCAACACGTCCGGGTCGTGGTCGTCGTCGGCAAGCTGGTATTTCAAGGTGAAGGTGTATTCCATCGCGCTACTCCTTGACATCGTCATCAGCCTCGCGCTGCTTGCGATGCATGGTGCACTTGTCCACGACACGCCGCAAAGCGCGGGCGTGGTTGCTAGGGCTCTTCGGCGTACTCCATATCGACGTGATACAAAACTCACCGCAGCGGCATTCCTCGTCGTTGTACGGACAGTAAATCCGCCCCCAGGCGTGGCTCCCGCCGACTTCGACACGCCAGCCCTGCCCTTCGGCGTGCCTGAGAGCTTCCTCGACCTCTTTCTTCGGATGAGAGGAACGGGTCATCAATGATCTCCAGTATGAGGATGACCAGCCAGGTTGTCAAATGACAACCTGGCCGCCCTTCAGACCGTTGCGCTCAACGTAGGAACGACGACGTTTTCTGGCATCAGCTTCGGCACGTAGGTCTGCCCGTCGATCCAGGCATCAACCATGTTCGCCCACTCCTGCAGCATGTGGCGCCGCTGCTCGGCGTACTCGGCCTTGTTGTAGATCGAGCGTGAGGAGCGCCCCTCTTCGTGTGCCAGACACTTCTCGATCCAATCGCGGTTGAAACCGATTTCGTTGAGTAGGGTCGATCCGGTACGGCGCAGGTCGTGGACGGTGAAAGGCTCCAGCGGCAGACCAGCCGCCTTCGCACGCTCCGCGACGATCTGCGTGACGCGATTCAAGGTCGCGTTCGACATGCAGCGGTCGGCGTCGTAGCGAGATGGCAGCACGAACTTGGAACCGGCAGCGCAAGTGTGCAGCGCTACAAAAATGTCTAGCGCCTGACGAGAGAGATGGACCACATGCGGGTTGCGACCCTTCATCCGCTGCTTTGGAATCGTCCAGGTCGCACTCTCGAAATCGACTTCATCCCAAGTGGCCTGGATCAACTCGCTCTTACGCACCGGCGTCAGCAGGATCATGCGCAGCGCCAGCCGGATCGTCGGATAGGTCGCCACCGATTCCATCTGCCGTGCCATCAACCGGATTTCCAGTGGCGATAACGCGCGATCCTTCGGCACGAAGGTCGCGATCGACGCCGCGCCGACGCCGTCGGCGGGATTGTCCACCCTCTCGCCATGCAGGATGGCGAAGGCATAAACCTGCTTCACGATGTCGCGGATATGTACCGCAGTGGCGGGCGCACCACGTGCCTTCACCTTGCTGCAAAGGGCGCGCAGATCATCGGCAGTGATTTCGTTAAGTTGTCGGTTCTGGAAGACCGGCAGAATGTCCCGATCGACGATGTGCTTGCGCATCGCCTTGGTGCTATCGGCCATCCGAGCACCTTCCAGCCATTTCGCGGTCACGTCACCGAAGGTCTTCGCGGCAGTCAGCCGGCGCTTCTCGCGCTGCTTCTCCAGCGCAGGGGACTTGCCCTGAGCGACGGCCTTCTTGGCGTCGATCAGCTTTTCACGGGCCAATGCCAACGAAATGCCCGCCGGACCGTAGCGGCCAATGGTCAGCGTCTCGCGGCGCCCGTTGAGACGGTAATCGTAGCGGAAGGTGACGGTACCGGTAGGCGATACCGTCACGTACATCCCGTCGCGGTCTGAAGCCTTATAAATCTTGGACTTGGGCTTGAGATTGCGCAGTGCCGTGTCGGTAAGCATCGAGGTTTTTCTCCTGTTTCGTGACGGCTTTTACCGTCAGGGGCCAGGAGACCTGCTGATGCCGGGAAAGCCGCATAAAACAAGCTTTCCCGAGGAGACCTTTACCGTCAAAGACGGTTTAGGTCTGGATAGTGAACGGGACGGTCTTAATCCGGCCTCCGGTTCTTACCGCCACTTCCACCGCCAACCTGTTCTGCTGGCCGGCGATAGTCACCGATAGCTGCCGCGACGTATCCACTTAAAAATCAACGTGTTACGGCAGTTTTTCGATAGCTGGCGATAGTCCCCGAAGGACGTCAACTCACTCCCACTCAATCGTCGCAGGCGGCTTGCTCGACACGTCGTACACCACCCGGTTAATCCCACGAACCTCATTAATAATCCGCGAAGAAACCCGAGCCAGCAACGGATGCGGCAACGGCGCCCAATCGGCCGTCATGAAGTCAAACGTCTGCACTGCGCGCAGCGCCACGACATACTCATACGTCCGCCCATCACCCATCACCCCCACCGACTTCACCGGCAGGAACACCGCAAACGCCTGCGACGTCAGCTCATACCAGGTCAGGCCGCTGGCCTCGTCCTTGGTGTTGCGCAGTTCTTCGATGAAGATTGCATCGGCGCGGCGCAGCAGCTCCGCGTACTCGTGCTTGACCTCACCCAGGATGCGCACGCCCAGACCCGGACCGGGGAACGGGTGGCGGTAGACCATCTGCGGCGGCAATCCAAGCGCCACGCCCAGTTCGCGGACTTCGTCCTTGAAGAGTTCGCGCAGGGGTTCCAGCAACTGCAGGTTCAGCGTGTCCGGCAGGCCGCCCACGTTGTGGTGCGACTTGATGGACGTGGCCTTGCCCGTCTTGGCGCCGGCGGATTCGATGACGTCGGGGTAGATGGTGCCCTGGGCCAGCCACTTGGCGCTTTGCTGCTTGCCGGCCTGTTCCTGGAACACTTCGACGAATTCGCGGCCGATGATCTTGCGCTTGGCTTCGGGGTCGGCGACGCCGGCCAGCTTGCCCATGAATTGGGCGGTGGCGTCGACGTGAATGATCTTCACGCCCATGTTTTCGGCGAAGGTCTGCATGACCTGCTTGCCTTCGTCCAGGCGCAAGAGGCCGTGGTCCACGAAGACGCAGGTGAGCTGGTCGCCGATGGCCTTGTGGATCAGCGCGGCGGCAACAGACGAATCCACGCCGCCGGACAGGCCGAGGATGACTTCGTCGGTGCCGACCTGCTCGCGGATGCGGGCGACGGCCTCGGACACGTAGTCGGGCATGTTCCAGTCGCCCGAGCATTCGCAGATTTCGTTCACGAAGCGGGCCAGCATGGCCTTGCCCTGGACGGTGTGCGTGACTTCGGGGTGGAACTGGACGGCGTAGAAGCGGCGGTCTTCGTCGGCCATGCCGGCGATGGGGCAGGACGGCGTGGACGCCATGAGCTTGAAGCCGGGCGGCAGCTCGGTGACCTTGTCGCCGTGGCTCATCCAGACCTTGAGCATGCCGTGGCCTTCGGGCGTGCTGAAGTCTTCCAGGCCTTCGAGCAGCTTGGTGTGGCCGTGGGCGCGGACTTCGGCGTAGCCGAATTCGCGGTGGTCGGAGAAGCTGACCACGCCGCCAAGCTGTTGCGCCATGGACTGCATGCCGTAGCAGATGCCCAGGACGGGGACGCCCAGTTCAAACACGGCGTGCGGCACGCGCATCGAGCCCTCTTCGTAGGCCGAAGCGTGGCTGCCGGACAGGATGATGCCCTTCAGGCCCTGCGCCATCTGTTCGCGCACGAAGGCGTCGTCGACGTCGCCAGGGTGAACTTCAGAATAGACGCCGGCCTCGCGGACGCGGCGGGCGATCAGCTGCGTGACTTGCGAACCGTAGTCGAGGATAAGAATGCGCTGGTGCATGGAAACTCTACCCGTTGGAAATAAAACCGCACCGGCAGACCCGCTGTTCGTTGCGGTTCTGCCGGTGCGCGATGCATGACATTGTAGTTGACTGTGCGGATCAGTCGGCGCGGTAGTTGGGCGCTTCCTTGGTGATCTGCACGTCGTGCACGTGAGACTCGCGTACGCCCGCGGAGGTGATCTCCACGAATTCGGCCTTGGTGCGCATGTCGTCGATGGTTGCGGCGCCGCAGTACCCCATGGAGGCGCGGATGCCGCCGACCAGTTGGTAAATGATGGCGAGTACGCTGCCCTTGTAGGGGACGCGGCCTTCGATGCCTTCGGGCACGAGCTTGTCGGCGTTGTTGGACGGATCCTGGAAGTAGCGGTCGGCCGAGCCGTCCGTCATGGCGCCCAGGCTGCCCATACCACGGTAGGACTTGTACGAGCGGCCCTGGAACAGCACGACTTCACCCGGGGCTTCTTCGGTGCCGGCGAACATGCCGCCCATCATGCACGCGAATGCGCCGGCGGCCAGCGCCTTGGCGACGTCGCCCGAGTAACGGATGCCGCCGTCGGCGATCAGCGGAACGCCCGTGCCTTCCAGCGCCTTGGCGACTTCGGAGATGGCGTGGATCTGCGGCACGCCGACGCCGGCCACGATACGCGTGGTGCAGATGGAGCCGGGGCCGATGCCGACCTTGACGCCGTCGGCGCCGTACTCGACGAGCGCGCGCGCGGCAGCCGCGGTGGCGATGTTGCCGCCGATGACTTCAACCTTGGGGTAGTTCTGCTTGACCCAGCGCACGCCTTCCAGCACGCCCTTGGAGTGGCCGTGCGCGGTGTCGACGATGAGGACGTCGACGCCAGCGGCGACCAGCTTTTCCACGCGCTCTTCGGTGTTGCCGCCCACGCCCACCGCCGCGCCAACGCGCAACTGGCCTTGGGCGTCCTTGCTGGCCATCGGGTGTTCGGTGTTCTTGACGATGTCCTTGACGGTGGCCAGGCCACGCAGCTCAAAGCCGTCGTTGACGATCAGCACGCGCTCCAGGCGGTGCTTGTGCATCAGGGCCTGCGCTTCGTCGAGCGTGGCGCCTTCCTTCATGGTGACCAGGCGTTCCTGCGGCGTCATGATGTTGCGCAGGGGCTGATCCAGGTTTTCTTCGAAACGCAGGTCGCGGTTGGTGACGATGCCGACCAGCTTGCGGCCTTCGACGACCGGCAGGCCCGAGATGCCATGCTGGCGCTGCAACGCAATGGCGTCGCGCACTTTCATCTGGGGGGTGACGGTGACCGGATCGATCACGATGCCGAACTCGTGGCGCTTGACGCGAGCCACTTCACGCGCTTGGGCGTCGGCGGAGAGATTCTTGTGGATGATCCCGATGCCTCCCTCTTGCGCCATGGCGATGGCCAAACGCGATTCGGTGACGGTGTCCATGGCGGCGGACACGAGGGGGATGTTCAGGCTGATATTGCGGGTAAGGCGCGTGGCCAGGGAGGTGTCGCGCGGCAACACCTCGGAATACGCAGGCACCAACAACACATCGTCGAAGGTGAGCGCTTTTTGAACGAGACGCATGGGTAACTCCGGGCGCAAAGCAAGATTATACGCCGTCAGTCTGATTTGACTAGGTGTTCACCCTAGGTTTTGGGCTGAAATTTATCGCCCCTGCAGCACCAGAATCTGTCCCTAATTAAGCCGGCAAGCGCCCCCCGCGGCCGTGGCCGGCCCAAGCTGGGCGTGGTGCCGCGCGAAGTGACCCTGCTGCCGCGCCACTGGGACTGGCTGGCCTCGCAGCCCGGCGGCGCGTCGGTGGCGCTGCGCAAGCTGGTGGACCAGGCGCGGCGCGACAACGAGGCGCAGGATGCGAAGCGCCAGCGCCAGGAAGCCGCCTATCGGTTCATGTCCGGCATGGCTGGCGATCTGCCCGGATTCGAGGAAGCCACGCGCGCATTGACGCATTCCCCCGGCAGCTTTTATTTTTCATGTACACGTTATCGACTGTTGCCGGGGCCGCGCCATGCCGCAATTGGTTCTGCTGTTGTTGGGAGTGACGTACCTGCGCCAGCGCTGGCGCGCACTGGCCATCGCGGGCGCGGTCTTCCTGCTGGCGGGGATCGTCGTGTTCATCGACGCGCTGGACGGCGCGGCCTATTTCCCCCTGAACGCCTTCGCCATCCTTTTCATCATCGAAGGCCTGGGCACGCTGCTGATCGCCTCCAGCGGCGTGGGCGGGCAGCGCGTCCTGCGCTACGCCAAGGGCCTGTTCGTCCTGCTGGCGGGCGGCCTGATCCTGGCCGGTCATCACCACGGCCACTTCGTGCTGTCGATGATCTTCGGCGCGCTGTTCCTGGTGGACGGGCTGCTGCAGTGTATCGCCGGCTACGTGGTGCGCTATGAGCGCTGGCGCTATGCGTTTGCCGGCGGCGTGGTGGAAATCCTGCTGGCCATCTTCTTTTTCCAGCCCTATCCCACCAATTACCTGGGCACCGTGCCGTATTGCCTGGGCCTCTTCCTGGGGATTGCGGGCATGAAGCTCCTGTGGCTGGCGCGTCGCGTGCGGCACCTTTCCTCCAACCCCGCCTTCGCCGCCACGCAGTCGATGGGTTTTGCCCCGACCGCGCCGGAGCAAGCCGCGCCGCGGGTCTGGGACGGCCCGCCGGCCGATTCCGAACGGGCGCTGACGGTGCACGTCTGGACGCCGTCCGGTTCGGCCAAGACGCAGACCCGCAGCTATCCGGTAGTGGACCGCTACATCGCCGCGGTGGACGTCAATGGCGTCATTTCCACGGGCCACGCAGCGCTGGAGTCGCCCGAGGGCATCTACATCAGCCTGTATCCGCAAGAAGAGATCGACCGGTCGCCCGACGATTTCAGCGCCCTGCTGCGCGCCACCGCCGAAAACGACATTCCGGGCGTTTACCAGCCCGACTACGCCACCGAATCCAAGGCCTGGTGCCCGTCGACCGTCCGCGTGCGGATCCGGAACTACGACGCGGAAAAGCTGGCGGCGTTCTGGGAGGAATACCGCAAGAATTCGACCTACAACCTGACGCACCGCAACTGCTCCAGCACGGTGTCGGGCGCGCTGGACGCCGCGCTGGACGGCGTCGTGGGCCGCCTGCATGGCGGCGAGGCCGGCTGGCGGGTGCTGATCCGGCTGCTGCTGACGCCGGAGCTGTGGGTGGCCTCCCAGATCCGCAAGCGCGCCCTGACCATGGCCTGGACGCCGGGCCTGACCCTGGACTACGCCCGCGCCATGAGCATGCTGGCCGACCCGCGGCCGTTCGGCTGGTGGAAGATGTCGCAGAGCGCGCTGCGCCGAATCGCCGAACTGCGCGAAAGCTGGCGGGCGCAGGACAAGGAAGCGCCGGCGCGCCGGCCGCGGACCTGAACCGCCCGTCCGGCTGTTGCAATTGATCCCTGGAGAATCCCCAGGACCGGGCGTAACGTGAAAGCGCGGCATATGCCGCGTCGCCTTCGCAGGTACGCATCATGACGCCCAACACTCCCCGCCCCGACTCCCGCCCCGATTCCCGCCATGCAGCGCCTGCCGCCGCGCCCGACCCCCATGCGCCGCCGCAGGCGGACAAAGCGCGGGCCAAAGCCGAGCATCAGCATGAAGACGCGCGCCGCAAGGCGCTGGTCGGCTCGCAGCACAAGGAAAACACGCGCGCCGTGGCCGCGCCGCGCTATCACGGACACCGGGGCGGATAACCAGCGGCCCGCAGCGCCCGCGCCATTTGCCGTGCGCTTTCTTCGGACTCGATGCACGCGCGTCGGGCCCGGGACGCACGGCGCCCGCGTATCTCCAGACCTTGGAACTGCCTGAATACCGGATTTCCGGGACGCGGAATCGCCCCTTTTCCGGACTGCCAAACCGTCAAACCGGATTTATGAGGTATGTTCCTGCAACTACCGACGGATCCCGATGATGCAGTCCGACGACAATTACCTCCTCTACGACGGCGATTGCCCCTTCTGCTCGAACTACGTGCGGATGGTGCAGTTGCGCAAGGCGGCGGGCCCCATCGCCATGCTGAACATGCGCGACCATCCCGACCTGGCCGCACGGCACCGCGCGCAGGGCTATGACCTGAACCAGGGCATGATCCTGCACCTGGACGGCCACGATTACTGGGGCTCGGAAGCCATACACCGGCTGGCGTTGCTCAGCACGGACAACGACCTGTTCAACCGCGTGAACGCCGCCATCTTCAGCAACGCCTGTCTGTCCAAGGCGCTCTACCCCTTCATGCGCACGGGCCGCAGCCTGACGCTGACGCTGCTGGGCAAGAAGAAAATGCCCTGATGCGCGCATCGTGCCGGCCGCGCGGGATGCGCGGACAACGCTTCTGTATCCCTTCAATCTGGAATTGACCCGATGCTCTACATCACTGGCGCCGTGCTTCTTGCGCTTACGCTAGGTTCCGTCCTCTATCGCCGCAGGCAGCGCAGGGACGGAGATACGGCCCGCGCCATCGGCCGCGACATGGCTGCCGGCGCCGCCATCTTTGCGTTCGTCGGGCCGCCCGTGGGCATTGCTGTCATTGCCCTGTTCATGGCCGTCGTCGCCTGGAGCTCGGATGGCCTGATGTTCGGGATCTTCGGGCTGCCCTGGGCTTATATCTTCGGCATCGTGCCGGCCATGTTTTGCGGGCTGACCGCGGGCGCCCTCAAGCCGCTCGCGCCCTCGTGGCTGGCCATTCTGCGCATGGGCGCGATTGGCGCGGTTTATGCCTTTGCGTTTCTGCTGACCTTCGGCGGACGCGACCTGTCCTGGTCGTCGACGCTATTTCCCCTGTACATGGGCGCCGTGCCCGCCGCCGTCGCCGGACTGGCGTGCGCCCGGCTGCTCTACGGCAAGCCCGCGCCGGTTCGCTAGGCCGGTTCCGTCGCGGCGAAGGCGCGGCGTGTTTCCGCGCGCCGCGGTGGCGGGGTCAGCGGGTCAGTGCTTTCCGGCCGAGCCGCGCTCGAAGAAGAATCGCAGCATCTGCGCCGTGGCGTCCGGACCGGCGCCGTCCGTATAGGAGCCGTTTGGCGTCCCGCCGGCCCAGGCATGGCCTGCGCCATGGACGTCCCAGCGTTCGGCGACGATGTCGCCCGCCGCATTGCGGTACACGTGCCGCGTGCTGTGGCGCTTGCCGGTTGCGCCCGCCACCCGCTGGGTCTCGGCGCGCGCCCCCGCCCCCGCGCTGGCCGCGATCACGCTTTCGGCGTTGCCCGGATGCACGGTGGCATCGCGGTCGCCGTGGAAGACGATGGTCGGCACGCCGCTGCCCGCTTGCCCGGCGGGCGCCAGGCCCGCGCCCTTCATGGCGGACAGCGCCGACGGAAGATCCGACGCAGCGCCCGCGGCCAGACCCGAATGCACACCCGCCGCCGCATAGAGCTCGGGATAGGCGCCGGCCAGGATCGCGGCCATTGCCCCGCCCGCCGACAGGCCGGCAACATACACGCGCGCCGGATCGATGGGATGGGCCGCCATGACCTCGCGCGTCATGCCCGCCAGGATGGATGGTTCGCCACGGCCCTGCTGCTGGTGGTTGTGCTTGAACCAGTTCCAGCATTTCTGGGGATTGGCGTTGCGCGATTGAACCGGATACAGCACGTAGAAGCCCTGCTCGCGCGCGGCCTCGTTCATGGCGGTGCCCGCCGCGAAATCGTCGGCGTCCTGCGTGCAACCATGCAGCATGACCACCAGCGGACGCGGCGCGCCATCCGGGTTGGGGTTGGGCGGCACGTACAGCTTGTAGGCGCGCTGGCCGGAGGAATTGCGGAAGGATCCCGCCGAAAACGTGTCACCCGAGACGGCGGGTTTGGGCGCGGGCCGGGCGGCATCGCCAGGAATGTCCCGTGCCGTGTCGGGCGCGCGGGCGGAATCCGGGACCTCCCAGGCTTCGACGTCGATGACGTCGATGACGTCGCTGACGTCCACATCGTCCTGCCTGCGCAGAACGGCAGGGGGACCGCCACGCAGCGCGGCCTGGATCGCGGCGGTGGCTGCCGCCAGATCGCCGGACCGGGTGAGCTGGGTGGCCTGATGCATGAGTTGCTGGAATTCAGGGTGCATGGTGTGTCCTTTTTGCGGCGTGTGGGATCAGCGGATGCGCTGACGCAGGGCGGCTTTGACGGCGGGGCTGGCATGCAGGGCGCCCAATACCGTCAGGGATTCGATGGTGGCAAGCGCAAGCTCGGGCGTGACATCGGACGCGATGGTCGCCAGGCCCAATACGCGGATCTGGAGCATTTCGCCCGCGGCCTGGACCGCAAGCAGATCCTGGGCGGTGTAGTGCTGGATACCCAGCACCAGCGTTTTTCGGCTGACGGCCTGACGCACCGCGTCGCCGTGGGTGGCAAGTTGGTTGCGGATCGCGGTGCGGATCAGGTCTGTCCGGTTGGCGTAGAACCCTTCCTGCACGAGCAGATCGATCTGGCCCAGGTCGACGTAACCCAGGTTGATCGTGATTTTCTCGTCGGCAGGCTTGGGGACGGAGGCGAGTTGTGAGGTGCGAGGCGGCATGAACGGAGAATAAAACCATCCACTTGGATGGTCTATGGATGTTTCAACTTGATAGATCCGCCTCGATCCTGCGGGCTTGACCGGCCGACAAAGCGGGAAATCAGCGGCCGATCACCGCCCGGATTCACCGATGCACTACAGTCTGTCCAGGCACAACGCCCACCCAAGACCAAAAGGAACACATCATGGAAAATCCATTCGGCGACGCCGACGAGCCGGCTGGCGACCATCGGCAGTATCTGGTCCTGATCGCGGCGTCCAAAGACAATGCCGCGCTGGCGCAGAAAATCCTTGAGAACCTCAAGAGCCACGTGGACGAGCGCGCCGCGCCCTTATGGATAGACGCCAAGGGAATCGGCGTGCTGGTGACGACGGAACTGGTCGCCTCCGAGATCTGGCGCGAGATGTTCCAGAAGGCGCCGGGCCAGGACTACGGCGACACCCGCAACCTGCTCATTCTTGAAATCGGCAAGGACTGGGCCGCCCGCCGGGATGACAAGATCGAACACTGGCTGGCCAGCCACGTTGGCGCGCCGCTGACCCCGCCACACCGCCCGAAGCGCCGCTAGGGCCGGACCGGCATCACGCCGGTCCGCCGATGCGGACAGCGCCCGGCCCGTCCACCTTCACCACGCGCTGCAGGAACGCGTCCAGCGCGGGATTGTCGTGCTGCGCATGCCAGGCCAGATACATGTCCGCGTAGAGATTGCGTTGTCCGATGGGCCGGAACGCCACCCCTTCAAAGCGCAGTTCGCGCGCCGAGTCCGGGACGATGCCCACGCCCAGGCCCGCCCGGACCAGCGCCAGCAGCGTGTGCGTCTGTCCGGCGCGCTGCACGTACTGCGGCTGCACGTCGGCCAGACCGAAAGCGCCGACGATGCGGTCGTAGAAGTACTTCCCTTCCCGGGGCGAATACAGCACGAACGGCTGCCCCTGCAGCAAGCGCAGCGGGACCGTCGTGTGCTCGCACAACGGCGAGTCCGCAGGCAGCGCCAGCACGAGCGGTTCGCGTTCGACCAGCCGGGATTCGATACCCGCCTGCTGCGGCACGCTGCGGGCCAGGATCGCGTCCAGTTCGTGTGCCAGCAGCAGTCGGCTCAGGTCCGTGGTCACGGTTTCACGCAGCTGGATCTCCACGCCCCCGAGCAGCTTGCGCGCCTGCATGATGAGAGAGGGCATCAGCCGATACGCGGCCACGGCGGTGAAACCCAGCGTGATGTGCCCGGCCTCGCCGCCGGACGTGCGGCGCGCGGTGGCGGCGGCCTGCGCCGAAAATTCCAGCAGATGTCGCGCATCGCGCAGAAAGCGCCGGCCTGCGGCGCTGAGCAGAACCTGACGGCTGTTGCGCTCGAAGAGCGTCACGCCCAGGTCCTGCTCCAGCAACTGGATCTGGCGCGACAGCGGCGGCTGCGTCATGCACAGGCGCTCGGCGGCGCGGCCGAAGTGCAGTTCTTCGGCGACCGCGATGAAGCATTCGAGCTGGCGGAATTCCATCGATCCAATCCTTGAATTGATTGATGCTATTTATAGCTCGAACGGCTATCCATGGACACACCTCCCTATACTCGGCCGCAGGGTCGGAATGCGGCCTGCAACGCCTCAGGAGCCTGCCCCGCAGCACCCTTTTTTGCGGCCCCGCCGCCATCAACGCCATAAAGAGAAAATCCATGGAGACAAAGAACACCGCCCGGATCCGCGTCCGGCTCCTCGCCGCGGCGCTGGCCCTGGCCGCCACCGCCGCCCTGCCGCACGCGGCCAGCGCCGCCGGCTATCCGGAGCGCCCGATCAATCTCATCGTGCCCTTCTCGCCGGGCGGAGGCACCGACATATCGGCGCGCCTGCTGGCGGCGGCCCTGGGTGAAAAATTCTCGTCATCGGTGGTGGTGGACAACCGGCCGGGCGCCGGCGGCCAGATCGCCGCCGACCTGGTGGCCCGCTCCCAGCCCGATGGCTACACGCTGCTGTTCGCCAACTCCGGGATGCTGGCGATCAACCCCTGGATCTACAAGCTGCATTCCGACCCGGTCAAGGCGTTCGCGCCCGTGTCGCTGTTCTCGGACCTGCCGTTCGTGCTGGTGGTGCCCGCCAGCCTGCCGGCCAAGAACGTTGCGGAACTGGTCTCGTTGACCAAGTCCCAGCCGGGCAAGCACACCTTTGCCAGCTCGGGCACCGGCGGCGCGCCGCACCTGTCCGGCGAGATCTTCCAACAGGCCACCGGCGTGGATCTGGTGCACGTGCCTTACAAGGGCGGCGGCCCGGCGATGACCGACCTGATGGCCGGCCGCGTCGACATGCTGTTCGCGTCGGTCCTGGAAACCATGCCCTACGTGACGGCTGGCAAGCTGCGCGCGCTGGCGGTCACGGGCGCCACCCGCTCGCCCGCCATGCCGGACGTCCCCACGATCGACGAAGCGGGCGTCAAGAACGCGCAAAGCGGCTCGTGGACGGCGGTGCTGGCGCCCGCTGGCACGCCGCAAGCGGTGATCGACAAGCTTTCCGAGGCGATCCGCGAGGTGGCTGCGGACCCCGCGGTCAAGACCAAGCTTGAATCGCAGGGCGCGGTCGCGCATGGCTCCACGCCAAAGGAATTGCAGGATCTGGCGGCCCGCGAGCGCGAACGCTATGGGCAGATCATCAAGTCCCGTAACATCCAGACCAACTGACCTCGCTGTCCGGCCCGCCTCGGCGGGCCTCCTCTTACCCCTATAAGCCGTATCCATGACCGCATCCCTACCCGCCTTCGCCGCCGACCTGTTGATGGTCGGTCCCTTGCTGCCCGAGCTGACGGCCGACCTGGAATCCCGCTACCGCGTCCACCGGCTCTGGGAAGCCGACGACACCGCGGCGCTGCTGCGCGAACATGGCGCCGCCATCCGCGGCATCGCCACCAGCGGCCGCTTCGGCGCAAAAAAGGAACTGATCGACGCCCTGCCCGCGCTGGAAGGCATTTTCAGCTTCGGCGTGGGATACGACACCATCGACATCGCGGCCGCCAAGGCCCGCGATGTCGTAGTCACCAACACCCCGGGCGTGCTGGACGCCTGCGTGGCGGACACCGCGCTGTCGCTGATGCTGGCGGTCTCGCGCCGCATTGCCGAAGCCGACCGCTTCGTGCGCGCCGGCCGCTGGCCCGCCGAGGGATTCGGCCTTGGGTCGCGCATGAGCGGCAAGCGCTGCGGCATCGTCGGCCTGGGCAACATCGGGCTGCAGATCGCCCGGCGCGCACAGGCGTTCGACATGGAAATCCTGTACACCAACCGCAAGCCGCGCCCCGATGCGCCCGCGTCCTACCACTATTGCCCGGACATCGTGGAGCTGGCGTCGCAATGCGACTACCTGGTCCTGGCCGTACCGGGCGGCGGCGCGACCCGGCACATGGTGAATGCGCAGGTGCTGGACGCGCTGGGCCCCGACGGCTGGCTGATCAATATCGCCCGCGGCACGGTGGTGGACGAAGCGGCGCTGGTGGCCGCGCTGCAGCAAAAGCGCATTGCCGGCGCAGGCCTGGACGTCTTCGAGCATGAACCCGCCACGCCCCCTGAATTGAATGGCATGGACAACGTGGTGATGCTGCCGCACATCGCCAGCGGCACGCACGAAACGCGGCGCGCGATGGCGGACCTGATGCGCGCGAACCTGGACGGGTGGTTCCGCGAAGGCCAGGTGCAGACGCGGGTGGTGTAGGCGTTTTTGCAGGCCACGGCCGCCCCGCGAGAGGGGCACGACGCGGGCGGGTGCAAGCTGACGAAACCCCTGATGACACGTCACCGTTTTAGGCGGACTATACTGGATATATAAACAGTATTTTCCGTCATGCCGTTCAAAGCCCCCCTCTCTCACGCCGACCTGCGCCTCATCCGCGAACGTCAGCCCTGGAACACCGACGTCATCTCCCTGCTCTGGGAGGTCAAGCGGCTGCGGTCGGTGCTGCTGCGCGCCTATCAACTATCCGGCGACTTCAAGCGCCCGGCGGGAATCACGGGCGAACTCTACGACGAATTCATGAAAGACCTGCGCACCGAGCCCTGCGTGCTTGAACGCGACGACATGACGGCCTCGCTGATGGAATCACCGGACAAGCTGCGCAAGGGGATGGCGCCGCGCTAGCTTTCCCGTATCCCGGCGGCCCCGCGCGGGTGGGGGCAGATCCCGGCGATGGCCGGGCGGCAAGAACTGGCTTGCGCGCATATCCAGGAGTATCGTCAAGACGCATTCTTGGCCCTTTCTTGGAGGCGCCCCATGCCTGACGTTCCAAACGTAGACCCGGAGATGAACCCAGCGATAGCCCCAGCGATAGCCCCGAACACAGACATCGAGCCCGGCGCGTCCCAGATGGGCAACCTGGTGCAGTTCCTGCTGTGGATCGCGGCGCGGCCTCGCACCTATTCCGAAACCATGGAGGCGTGGCGCACCAATTGCCCGCGGCTGTCGGCCTGGGAGGACGCCACCGCCAACGGACTCATCGACATGACCCAGGAAGAAAGCCCCGTGCGCGGGGAGTCCGTGGTGGTGCTGACCGCCAAAGGCCGCGCGATGCTGATGGGGAAATAGCCCGCCCCTGGGACAACTCCCATTCCTGGGGTCCCGGCGAGGCTGTAGCATTTTCAGGTCCTCGAAAGGAGCGCCAGGCGATGAGCGGGAAGGTTGATTTCGATGAGCACACCGAAAACTACAACAAGCTTCTGCGCGAAAGCGTCGGCTTCTTTTCGGAAAACGACGCGTACTTCGCGCGATACAAGGTCGAACTGGTCCACAAGGCCATCCCGGCGCCGCCGGCCCGCATTCTGGAATACGGGTGCGGCATCGGCCGCAACATCCCCTTCCTGAAGCAGTATTTTCCGGACGCCGTCATCGAAGGCTCGGACGTGTCGCCCGCCAGCCTGGACATGGCGCGCCAGGAACACCCGGACAACACCTTCTTCCTGGAAGACGGTTCGTACGAAGGCGAAGGCTACGACTTGATCTTCGTTGCCAGCGTCTATCACCACATCCCCCCGTCCGAGCGGCAGGCCGCCACCAACAGTCTGGCAAAGCGCCTGAAACCGGGCGGGTCGGTCTACGTCTTCGAGCACAACCCCTACAACCCGGTGACGCGGCGCATCGTGAATAACTGCATCTACGATGCCGACGCCGTCCTGCTCAAGCCCGCCGAGCTTAAGTCCCTGATCCGCAAGGCGGACCTTGACCTGAACGCCGTGGCGTACTGCCTTTTCATTCCGCCGAAACTGTCGGCCCTCATCTGGATGGAAAAGCACCTGGGCTGGCTGCCGCTGGGCGGCCAGTACTGGGTCTGCGCCACGCGCCCGGGGTAGCCCGCCCCAGCGCGCCGGCACCCATGGGCCGGCCAGCCGCTTGAAATAACTCGGCGTTATGAAATTCCCTAAGGTAAACCCCATTAGGGAATTTGCTTATGCGCTTTAATTATTTGCAAAGCGCATACTTGACCCGCCAGAATTCGTCCTTGGCATAAATCAACACCCATGGAACTTCGTCAACTCGAGGCCTTTGCGGCCGTCATGTCCACGGGCAGCGTCACCGCCGCGGGACGGCTGCTTGGACGCTCCCAGCCCGCGATCAGCCGTTTGCTGCAAGAGATGGAGGCCGAGATCGGCTACCCCCTGTTTGCGCGCAGCGGTCCCCGCGTGACGCCCACCGAGCAGGGCTTTCTGCTGTATGACGACGTTGAACGCGCGCTGGCCAGTCTGCAGCAGATCCGCAGCCGCGCGGAAGAAATTGCGCGCGGCCATGCCCAGCCGCTTCTGGTGGCCGCCACCTCCGCCCTGGCCGCGGGACTGGCGCCGGCCGCGCTCAAACGCATCGAAGACCGGGTCGGCGCCGCGCGCATCCAATTGCGCAGCGCATCGCCCGAACGCGTGGTGCACGCCGTGCTGTCAGGCGCCGCCCAACTGGGCGCGACCAGCCTGCCGCTGGAGCATCGCGGCCTGACGGTGCATTGGATCGGGCAAGCGCCCTGCGTGGTCGCCCTGCCCGACGACGATCCGGTCGCGCAACAGTCCGTGGTGCCGGTGTCGGCCCTGGCCGGACGCCGCCTCATCACCATGGCCAACCCCTATCGCCTGCGCCGCCGCCTGGACGCCGCGCTGGCGCAGAACGGGCGGGCCCTGGGCACCATCGAAACCAATTCGTCCATCAACGCCTTGGCCGCGGTACGCGCCGGCCTGGGCGTGTCGGTGCTGGAACCCGTGACCGCCTACGGCTCGCCCATGACGGGCGTGGCGATCCGGCCCATCGACCTGGACATCCCCTTCTTTTTCGGGGTCATCACCCCCCAGTCGCAAACGCTGACGCCGGCCTGCCAGGCCATGGCGGACGCGCTGGCCGACGCCGCCGCCGCGCTGCTGCCGGGCTTCGTGCTGCACGATGCCTCCGAGCATTCGGCGCTGTTGCAGTCGATCTACGGCGATGACGCCCCTGTCATGGAAACACCCGCACTATGAATCTTCCCCTCGCCACCCCGCCGCAAGGCCTGCCCGCCCTGGAGGCGCGCCTTCGGCAAGACCTGTCCTGGCTGGAACTGCCCGCCAAGAACTGGGTGACGCCCCGCCTGGTCGACGGGAATCAGGTGCTGGACGTGGCCATCATCGGCGGCGGCATGGCGGGTCTTGCGGCCGCCGCGTCGCTCAAGCACCTGGGTATCGACGCGCCGATCTTCGACCAGGCGCCCGAAGGTTATGAAGGCCCCTGGGCCACCACCGCCCGCATGGAAACGCTGCGCTCGCCCAAGCAGTTGACCGGCCCCGCGCTGGGCCTGCCCGCGCTGACGTTCCGCGCGTGGTTCGAAGCGCAGTTCGGGCTGGACGCCTGGGAAGCGCTGGACAAGATCCCGCGCCTGCAATGGATGGACTACCTGCGCTGGTACCGCCGCGTGCTGGCGCTGGACGTGCGCAACGAACACCGCATCCTGTCGGTGCAGCCGCGCGCCGACAGGCTGGTCGCGCTGGACATCGAATCGCCCGCCGGACGCAGCACCGTGCTGGCCCGCCGCGTCGTGCTGGCCACGGGCCGCGACGGCCTGGGCGGCGCGTACGTGCCCGACTTTGCGAAGAAACTGCCGCGCGACCGCTGGGCGCACTCGTCCGACGTGATGGACTACAACACCCTGGCCGGCAAGCGCGTGGGCGTCGTGGGCGCGGGCGCATCCGCCATGGACAGCGCCGCGACCGCGCTGGAAGCCGGCGCCGCCAGCGTGGACCTCTTGATCCGCCGCAACGACATTCCCCGCATCAACAAAGGCAAGGGCGCCGGCAATCCCGGCCTGACCCACGGCCACCTGACGCTGCCCGACGAATGGAAGTGGAAGATCCGCCACTACATCAACGCCGCGCAGGTGCCGCCCCCGCGCGGCAGCACGCTGCGCGTATCGCGCCATCCGAACGCCTTTTTCAACCTGGGCTGCGGCGTGCAGGACCTGGCGCTGATCGATGACGAGATCCACGTCACCACGCCCAAAGGCGTGTTCGTGCTGGACTTCCTGATCTTCTCCACGGGCTTTCGCATCGACTGGACCGTGCGCCCGGAATTCGCGCCGCTGGCCCCGCACGTGCGCGCCTGGGGCGACCGCTACACCCCGCCCCCCGGCGAGGAAGACCAGGAACTGCATGACTCGCCCGACCTGGGCGCGGTCTTCGAACTGCAGGAAAAGGTCCCCGGCGCCTGCCCCGGCCTGGATCGGGTGCATTGCTTCTCGTACCCCGCCGCGCTGACGCAAGGCACCATTTCGGGCGACATCCCCGCCATCAGCGAAGGCGCCAAGCGCCTGGCGCAAGGCATTGCCGGCCTCTTCTACCGCGAAGACGTCGCCACGCACTACGCCAACATGGAAGCGTTCTCCGAGCCCGAAGTGTTCGGCGACGAGTGGACCCCGGCCCCCGCCCCGGCCGCGCAGGCGGAGACCGCGCAATGACCGCATGGCTGCTACGCCGCGTGGCGCAGGCCGCCGTGGTCGTGTTCCTGATGACGCTGATCGTCTTCGTCGGGCTGCACGCCATCGGCAACCCCGTGGACATCCTGATCGGCCAGGACGTGGACCAGGTGGACCGCGCGCGCATCATCGCCGAACTCGGCCTGGACAAGCCCCTGTGGCAACAGTACCTGGCCTTCCTGAACGGGGCGCTGCACGGCAACCTGGGCAACAGCTTTGTCTACAACATCCCCGCGATCGAGCTGGTGATCCAGCGTCTGCCGGCCACGCTTGAACTGGCCATCACCGCGCTTTCCTTCGCCGTCATCATCGGCCTGCCGCTGGGCCTTTTCGCCGGTCTGTATCCCGACAGCCGCGTGTCCAAGACGATCATGGCGGGCAGCATCGTCGGCTTCTCGCTGCCCACCTTCTGGGTGGCGCTGATGCTGATCATGGCATTCAGCGTGTCGCTGGGCTGGCTGCCGGCCAGCGGCCGCGGCCAGACGGTGGAGTTCCTGGGCTTCCAGTGGTCGTGGCTGACGGCCGACGGCTGGCGCCACCTGATCCTACCGGCGTTCAACCTGTCGCTCTTCAAGATCTCGCTGGTGATCCGCCTGACCCGCGCCGGCGTGCGCGACGTGATGCCGCTGGACTTCGTGAAATTCGCGCGCGCCAAGGGCCTGTCGCCCTTGCGCGTGGTCTGTGTGCACGTGCTGCGCAACACCATGATCCCGCTGGTGACGGTGCTGGGCCTGGAACTGGGCTCGACCATCGCGTTCGCCGTCATCACCGAAAGCATCTTCGCGTGGCCCGGCGCCGGCAAGCTGATCCTGGACAGCCTGAACGCGCTGGACCGGCCGGTGATCGTGGCCTATCTGATCGTGGTGGTGTGCCTGTTCGTGACGCTGAACCTGATCGTCGACATTCTGTACAAAGTGCTGGACCCCCGGGTGCGGCTGGAGGCCACGGCATGAGTTCCGTATCCCAAACCGCGCAGGCGCCCGTCCTGCGCCGCGAGTCGCCATGGCGCCGCAACCTGGCCGAGTTCCTGTCGTCCAAGACGGCCGTGCTGGGCCTGGTGGTGGCGACGCTGCTGATCCTGGCCGCCGTGCTGGCGCCCTGGATCTCGCCGCAGAACCCCTATGACCTGCTGCAGATCGACGTGCTGGATTCGCGCCTGCCGCCCGGCACCATGAACGGCCTGGAGACCTTCCACTACTGGCTGGGCACCGACGGCCAGGGCCGCGACCTGCTGTCGGGCATCCTGTATGGCCTGCGCATCAGCCTGATGGTGGGCGTGGGCTCGGCGCTGATCGCCGGCGTCATCGGCACGCTGCTGGGCCTGTTGGCCGCCTACGCCGGCGGCAAGGTCGACGCCTTCATCATGCGCCTGGTGGACCTGATCCTGTCGTTCCCGTCGATCCTGGTGGCCATGATGATCCTGGCCTACCTGGGCAAGGGCGTGGGCAACGTGGTGCTGACGCTGGTGATCCTGGAATGGGCCTATTACGCCCGCACCGCGCGCGGCCAGGCCCTGGTCGAGCGCCGCCGCGAATACGTCGAAGCCGCCCGCTGCCTGGACATCCCCAACTGGCGGATCATGCTCAAGCACATCCTGCCCAACTGCCTGCCGCCGCTGATCGTCATCGGCACGCTGCAGATCGCGCGCGCCATCACGCTGGAAGCCACGCTGAGCTTCCTGGGCCTGGGCGTGCCCGTGACCGAACCGTCGCTGGGTCTGCTGATCTCCAACGGCTTCCAATACATGCTGTCCGGCGAATACTGGATCAGCTTTTACCCCGGCATCGCGCTGCTGATCACCATCGTGGCGATCAACTTGGTGGGCGACCGCCTGCGCGACGTGCTGAACCCGAGGACCCACAAATGACCGACCGCTCCGCCTCGGCTGGCGCGCCGGCCACGCTTGAAGTGCGCGACCTGCGCACCCATTTCCATACCCGCGCTGGCGTGCTGCCCGCCGTGGACGGCGTCTCCTTTACGCTGGAACGCGGCAAGATCCTGGGCCTGGTCGGCGAGTCCGGCTCGGGCAAGTCCGTGACGGGCTTTTCCATCATGGGTCTGGTCGACGCGCCGGGCCGCATCGTCGGCGGCGAAGTCCTGTTCAAGGGCCGCGACCTGACCAAGCTGCCCCCGCGCGAACTGCGCCGTCTGCAGGGCAACCGCATCGCCATGATCTTCCAGGATCCGATGATGACGCTGAACCCCGTGCTGCGGGTGGACGTGCAGATGATCGAGACGGTGCGCGCCCACAATAAGATGAGCAAAGAGCAGGCCCGCATCCTGGCGCGCGACACGCTGGGCATGATGGGCATTCCCAGTCCCGAGGAGCGCCTGCGGGCCTATCCGCATCAACTGTCCGGCGGCATGCGTCAGCGCGTGGCCATCGCGATTGCCATGCTGCACCGCCCGGACCTCATCATCGCCGACGAGCCGACCACCGCGCTAGACGTCACCATCCAGGCGCAGATCCTGTCCGAAGTGCAGAAGCTCGCGCAGCAGCACGGCACCAGCCTCATCTGGATCACGCACGACCTGTCCGTCGTCGCCGGCCTGGCTGACGACGTGGCCGTCATGTATGCCGGGCGCATCGTCGAACACGGCAAGGTCGACGACGTGCTGGACCGGCCGCAACACCCGTACACGGTGGGGCTGATCGACAGCCTGCCCAGCAACAACGCGCGCGGCCAGCGCCTGCGCCAGATTCCCGGCATGACGCCGAACCTGCTGCACCTGCCGGCCGGCTGTGCGTTCGCGGCGCGCTGCGCGCGCGCCACCGCCGCCTGCGGCCAGCAACCCGGCATCACCCAAGCCCTACCCGAACACAACGTGCGCTGCTTCCATCCTTCCATCCAGATCCACCGCGAGGTGGCGGCATGAGCGCGACCGCCCACGCCCCCACCCCGCTGATCGACCTGCGCCAGGTCAGCAAGCGTTTCGGCGAACGCAAGATCGGCGCCGCCGGCCGCGCCATGCAGTCGCTGGGCCTGTCCAAGCCGCCCGCGATCACGCGCGCGGTGGACCACGTGGACCTCATCGTGAATCCCGGCGAAGTCGTCGGCCTGGTCGGCGAATCCGGCTGCGGCAAGTCCACGCTGGGCCGCATCGCCGCCGGACTGCTCACGCCGTCGGGCGGCGAGGTCCGCGTCAATGGCGTGCGCCCCGCCGACATGAATGCCGCCGAGGCCCACGCCGCGCGCCTGAAAGTGCAGATGATCTTCCAGGACCCCTACGCCAGTCTCAACCCGCGTCTGCGCGTGGACGAGATCGTGGGCGAAGCGGCCCGCATCCACGGCCTGGTCGGCAACGGCGACTTCGACGACTACGTCAGCGCGCAACTGGAACGCGCCGGCCTGGACCCCGCCCTGCGCCAACGCTACCCGCACCAGTTCAGCGGCGGCCAGCGCCAGCGCATCGGCATCGCCCGCGCGCTGGCCGTGCAGCCGTCCATGCTGGTCTGCGACGAGGCCGTGGCCGCGCTGGACGTGTCGATCCAGGCGCAGATCCTGAACCTGTTCATGGACCTGCGCGAAGAGCTCAACCTGACCTATCTCTTCATCAGCCATGACCTGGGCGTCGTCGAACACCTGTCCGACCGCGTCGTCATCATGTACCTGGGCCGCGTCGTGGAGACGGCGACCGTGGAAGAAGTCTTCCGCCGTCCCAACCACCCGTACACGCAGGCGCTGCTGGCCGAGATCCCCACCCTGAAATCGCGCCACAAGACCTTCACCGCGATCAAGGGCGAGATTCCCAGCCCGCTCAACCCGCCCGGCGGCTGCCATTTCCATCCGCGATGTCCGCATGCGATGCCGCGCTGCAAGACCGAAGTTCCCACGCTGAAGGGAATCGCCATCAACCACCTGAGCGCCTGTCACCTGAACGACATGGCCTGACGATCAATGGCTGCGGCCCCACCGCCGCAGCCGCTGGACCCACACCGTTCCCCCCTATACCAAGGACCCCGGACAATGAAACGCCTGATTCTCTCGACCCTGACCGCCGCCATCCTGGGCGCCTCGGCCGCCGCCTCCGCCGACAACCTGTCGATCGGCTTCGCCGACCCGCTGTCGTCGCTGGACCCGCAGTTGAACAACCACGCCGGCGACCGCTCGGTGGCCCTGCACTTCTGGGACCTGCTGATCGAAAACAAGTGGAACAAGCTGCAGCCGGGCCTGGCCGTGAGCTGGAAGCCGCTGGACAACACCACCTGGGAATTCAAGCTGCGTGAAGGCGTCAAGTGGCAGGACGGCACCCCGTTCACCGCCGACGACCTGATCTACTCCTACACCCGCGCCCGCGCGGTGCCGGGCAGCGTCGCCACCTACGCCGGCTACCTGCGCACCATCGACACGATGACCGCCAAGGACCCGCTGACCCTCATCGTCAAAACCAAGGCGCCCAACCCCGACCTGCCCCTGAACCTGGCGTCCGTCCACGTCGTCAGCAAGCACGTCGGCGAAAAGTCCTCGACCGAAGACTACAACTCGGGCAAGGCGATGGTCGGCACCGGCCCCTACAAGTTCGTCTCCTACACCCCCGGTGACCGCGTCCTGATGGAACGCAACGACGCCTACTGGGGCGACAAGCAGATCTGGGACAAGGTCAACTACCGCTACATCAACAACGCCGCCGCCCGCACCGCCGCGCTCCTGGCCGGCGACGTGGACGTGATCGACAAGGTCTCGGTGTCCGACCTGGCCAAGCTGCAAAAGGCCTCCAACATCTCGGTCTACCCGTACGACGGCCTGCGCGTCATGCTGCTGCAACCCAGCTTCAACCCCGCGCCCAACCAGTACATCACCGACAACAACGGCAAGCCGCTGGACAAGAACCCGCTCTTGGACGTGCGCGTGCGCCAGGCACTGAACCTGGCCATCAACCGCAAGGCCATCGCCGACCGCATCCTGCAAGGCGCCGCCACCGAAGCCAACCAGTGGATGCCCAAGGGCACCTTCGGCTACAACCCCGACGTCAAGGACATCCCCAACGACGTCGCGCAAGCCAAGAAGCTGCTGGCCGAAGCGGGCTTTCCCGACGGCTTCAAGCTGACCATGCACGTGCCCAACGACCGCTATCCGCAAGGCCCGGAAACGGCCCAGGCGGTCGCGCAGTTCTGGACCCGCGTGGGCGTCAAGACGCAAGTGGAAGTCGTGCCGTGGGCCGTGTATTCGGGCCGCGCCAACAAGAACGAATTCGCCGTCAGCATGCTGGCGTGGGGCAACGGCACGGGCGAAGGCAGCTACGCGCTGGTCAACATCCTGGCCACCGCCGACGCCAAGAAGGGCCTGGGCGCGTCCAACTGGGGCCGCTACAGCAACCCCAAGGTCGACACCGCGCTGGAGCAATCCACCTCGGAATTCGACGTCGCCAAGCGTGAAGCCATCCTGCGCGACTCCGTCAAGATCGTGTCCGACGACGTCGGCATCATCCCGCTGTTCCACTACAAGAACATCTGGGCTACCAAGAAGGGCCTGAAGGTCACCCCGATGACCAGCGACCGCACGGCCGCCATGATGGTCACCAAGGTCTCGGACAAGTAAGCCATGGCGCCGACCCTGACCATCGCCCCCGCGGACGCCCTGATCGACGTCCCGCGCCAGATCCGCGTCGAACACGTCGCGCCCGGCGCGACCGTCGACATCACCGCCCTCACCCGCCGCAACGGTGTGCTCTGGCAAGCCCAGGCCACCTACACGGCAGGCGAAGACGGCGTCGTCGACCTGACCCGCGACGCGCCCGTTTCGGGCGACTACGCCGGCCTGTCCCCGATGGGCCTGGTCTGGTCGCAGTCCCCCGAGGACGGCAAGAGCCGCGAATACTTCAACCAGCCGGTGACCGACGCCCTGGTCACCGACGTGGTGGCCCGCGTCGAAGGCGCCGAGGCGCGCGCCAGCTTCACGCAGCGCCTGGCAGCCGACGGCGTCACGCGCGTTGAAGTCCGCGAGGAAGGCCTGGTCGGCACGCTTTACCTGCCCGCAGGCAGCGCCCCGGGATCGCATCCCGCCGTCATGATCCTCAACGGCTCCGGCGGCGGCATCAACGAACCGCGCGCCGCCCTGTACGCCTCGCGCGGCTACGCCGCCTTTGCGCTGGCGTACTTCAAGGCGCCGGGCCTGTCCGACTACATCTCCAACACCCCGCTGGAGTACTTCCAGACCGGCCTGCGCTGGCTGCGCAAGAAGGTCCAGCCCAAACACGACTTCGTCGCCATCAGCGGCCAGTCGCGCGGCGGCGAACTGGTGCTGCTGCTGGGCGCCACCTTCCCCAAGGAAGTGTCGGCCGTCGTCGCCTACGTGCCCGGCGCCGTCGTCCACAGCGGCCAGAACGCCTGCGACCCCAAGATCGGCCGCGAAGGCCCCACGTGGCTGCTGGGCGGCAAGCCCATTCCCCACGTCTGGGAAAACAACCGCACGGCCACCTGGGCCCCGTTCGATGAAGGCCCCGCGCCCCATCGCCACGAAAGGGCCATCCTGACCGCCCTGCAAGACCCCGACGCCGTCGCCCGCGCCCGCATCCGCGTGGAAGACATCGAAGGCCCGGTCATGCTGCTGTCCGGCACCGACGACGGCTCGTGGCCGTCCAGCCTGTACTCGAAGATGGTGCAGGACAAGCTGGTTCAGGTGCAGCACCCGTATCCGGTGCAGTGGCTGGATTACGAGAACGGTGGACACTCCATCCTGTTCCCCTACGTGCCCACCACGCAGCTCGTCTACGCCCATCCGGTGTCCGGCAAGATCAGCACCAGCGGCGGCAATCCCAAGGACAACGCGCGCGCCGACCAGGAATCCTGGGAAGGCGTGAAGACGTTCCTGGACGCCGCGGTAAAGGCCAAGGGCGCGGCGGCAGCGCCCGCCCAATGACATTCAAGGAGACCTCCTCAATGGCACAACAACCCATCGTCTACGACATCAGCAAGGACGTCGTAGACCAGCTCGTGGGCCTTGCGCCCGGCAACCCCACTTTCGACGTGCGCCACAAGCGCGACAAGGTCGCCGCCGCCACGCAAGGCAGTTACGACGCCCTGTTTGATCCGGCCCTGCCCGGCCTGTCGCTGGCCGACCGCCTGCTGGTCGCGCTGTATGCCACGCGCATCACCCCGTCGCCGCTGCTGGCGGCTCACTACCGCACCCGCGCGGTGGAAGCGGGAGTTGCAGCGGCGGACATCGCCGTCGCCGAATCGGGCAAGCCGTCAGACGCCGCCAACCCGCAACTGGCTGCCGTGCTGGAATACACGCGCAAGCTGATCGAAAAGCCGGTCGAAGGCGACGAAGCCGCGCTGAAGACGCTGCCCGCCGCCGGCGTCTCCACGCCTGCCGTGGTCACCCTGTCGCAACTGATCGCCTTCCTGTCGTACCAGACGCGCCTGGTCGCGGGGCTGGTCGCGATGAAGGCGGCTGAAGGACAGCGTTCCGGTGCCGCCGCCGGCGACGCGACCGCCGTGATCAACCCCGGCAACACCGAGCCCGGCGCCGTCATCAAGGCCCACGGCTTCACCAACGAAGTCCTGGAATGGAAGGCCTGGCTGGATGTGGTGAACGTCGACACCGCCACCCCCGAACAGATCGCCGTCCTGGAAGAAAGCCACCCCAAGGCCAAGGTCTCGGACTACTACCTGTTCCTGGTCCACCAGCCCGAAATCCTGCGCCAGCGCTCCACGGCCTTCAACGCCATCATGTACGCCCCGGGCGGCATGTCGCGCGCCGAGCGCGAGCTGGGCGCCACCGTCGTGTCGCGCGTGAACGGCTGCGTGTACTGCGCATCGGTGCATGCGCAGCGGTTCGAGCAACTGGCCAAGCGCAATGACGTGATCGGGCAGGTATTCGAGGATCCGCGCACGGCGGGCACCACGAAGCGTGAGCAGGCCATCGGCAAGTTCTCGATCCAGATCACCGAGGCGCAGGCCGACGTGAACGCGGACAGCATCCAGGCGTTGAAGGATGTGGGCCTGAACGACGGCGAGATCCTGGATCTGCTGCATTCGGACGCAATCTTTGCGTGGGCGAACCGCTTGATGCTGAATCTTGGCGAACCGGTCCTCGTGACGGTCTGACGCGCCCTGGTGTCTGACACGCGGAGGGGTAAAATGCCCCTTTCCGCACCTCTACGCGCCCCGCCCCAGCGGGGCGCTTGCCTTTCCCCATGTCCGAAAAAACCCACGACATCCGCCCCGGCCAGTCGATCGAACTCCTCAAGGCCCTGCACATCCTGACCCGCGACGGCAAGATGAACCAGGACAGCCGCCGCAAACTCAAGCAGGTCTACCACCTGTTCCAGTTCATCGAACCGCTGCTCAAGGACGTCCAACAACAACGCGGCGCCGTCACCCTGGCCGACCACGGCGCGGGGAAGTCGTATCTGGGGTTCATCCTGTATGACCTGTTCTTCAAGGAACAGCCCGAGGCGCTGAAGAACGGCTCCCACATCTACGGCATCGAAACCCGGGAAGAACTGGTGAAGTCGTCAGAGGAACTGGCCAAGCGGCTGGGCTTCGGCGGGATGTCGTTCTTGAACCTGTCGGTTGCGGAGTCGATTACGTCGGACAAACTGCCCGCGTCCATCGACGTCGTCACCGCCCTGCACGCCTGCAATACCGCCACCGACGACGCGATTCATTTTGCGTTGGAGAAGAAGGCGAAATACATCGTGGTGGTGCCTTGCTGCCAGGCTGAGGTGGCCTCGGTGTTGAGGAAGAACAAGGCGAAGGCCTTGGCGGATCCATTGGCGGAAATCTGGCGGCATCCGCTGCATACGCGGGAGTTTGGTAGCCAGATCACCAACGTATTGCGCTGTCTGCAACTGGAAGCGCACGGGTATCAGGTCAGCGTGACCGAGCTCGTCGGGTGGGAGCATTCGATGAAGAATGAGCTGATCATTGCGCAGTACAAGAATCTGCCGACGAGGAAGCCTGCGGAGCGGCTGACGGAGATGCTGGAGCGGATTGGCTTGCAGGAATTGAAGGACCGGTTTTTCCTGCCCCAAGCTGCATAGATCTGACAAAAGGACCGCAGGCGTCAATGAATTTCTCCAACTACCTGGACCGTGTCCGCGCGGTCTACGACACGCATGCATCCGTGCTACAGCTCAACCCAGGCGCGAAAAAAGCGGCGGTGGAAGCGGTCGAGGCACAACTCGGCTTCCCTATTTCTGCGGACATCAGGCAGGCTTGGCTCCTGGCCGATGGAGGCGACAGCGATGTGCCGGTGTTCATGCGGCCGGGTTATCTGACCGGCTACGATTTTCTGTCGTTGGAAGAAGCGATTGCCGAACGGGCGCGCATGGCCGATCGCGCGCCGCGATATGCCGGCTACGATGAACCGGCGTCGGCAGATGCGCGCATCAGGGAAGGCTGGTTTCATCAGGGCTGGCTGCCCTTTGCCAGCTTTGGCGCGGGAACGCTGCTGCTGATGGTCGACCACTCGCCGGGGGATGGGGGCACGATGGGACAGATCATCGCGTTTACGCATGATCCGGATCAAATCACTTGGGTGGCGCCGAGCTTTGCGGCGCTGCTGACGGGGTCGATTGTCGAGATTGAAAATGATCCGGAGGAGTTTCTGGGGGAGTATTAGGGCCTGGGTTAGGCGCGCGGGCAATTGGGCCAAATTTGCGTCCAATGGCGAACGGCTGCCGCTAAGAGAAATCGTCGTGGGGACTTGGGCATTGTAGGATTTCTGATGACTCAGCAAGAAAAATATCCCGAGCTCGAAGTCCTGATCGCAGGATGGTTCCATCAGGACTGGGCGGCTTTTGGCGATACCGTTGAGGACGTGGTCCAAGATTATAAAAATGTGGTCAACGGCAAGCGGGTAAATCAGGTCTGCTTGGACATGAACCAATTCATCACTGAATACGGCCCTGAGGTTGAAACCGCCTTCAAACAACGATGGGGTTGGCTCCGACCCGCAGGGTTGGGATACACGATCCCTGAGTTTTTTGAGGAATTGAAGAGAATTCTGACTGGCTGACAGCATCGATTAACAAGGCAGTTTCCGCTTCCAGCCGCGTTGCGCAGCCGGAGGCGATACTGCACCGAGTTTCCGGGAGTTATAAGGCCTAGGCCAAGCGTATCCCATGATGATGGTTCTTTTCTTCCCCCTTGTATTCCTTGGCGTCCTGGCGTTCTGGCTTGCTTACGTCTGGAAGAATCGCTCGGTAAAGTCGGTTCCATCCGCGATCACCACGGCGCTCCTTGTCTTGGTTTTTTGCTATGCCTTGAGTCTCATACTGATCTCCATGGACCCTTGGTACGACGACAACGGCGCGCCAGAATTCATCTCCTGGCAATATCGTTGGGCATGGGCCGCGTGGCTGGCGGGCTGGCTCGCGATGCTCATATTGCCCATAATTTTCGGATTGCGGGCATTTGTACTTTCGCGGGCTCAGCAATTAGAAAAAACTAGGTAAGCGGCGCAGACCATGCTGGGGGAGTTTTAGGGCTCTGGCCCTCCACATAAAATCCTGGACAGATCCCCCGACGGTCGCTTGCTAGGCAGAAACGGGCCTGATCCCGTATCAATTCTCAGATAGCCTTACCTATTAACAGTGCCCCTCGAGATCACGCGCAAACACTGTCAGCAAATTAGCGAAAGTCATTGCTGCGACCAAACAGGTGGAAGGCGTCTTAATTCGGACCGTGCTAAGGGCAAGCAAACATTGTTGCGAGAATGACCATCATCGACCGAAACGTCGCGTTTTTCTCCCGCCCCCCCCGTCCGCCACTTGCACAGCAGAACCGTATCACCAAAGGAATAGCCGACCCAGGCTCGCACGATCATTGGCGTGTCCCGGGCTACTAACACCTTCAGCGGTTTGGTTCCGTCCGGCGTTGTCCCAGTTCGTTGGTCCGTCGTTAGAACATCCCGAATTGGGACTTCCGGCGCCGCGACCGCAATTCCATTCTTTAAGTTCGTCGCATCTTGCTCTTTGCTGGCGCGCCATTTGTGCAATCCCGACACTGACGTAGGCATTGAGATTAGAGGAAATTCAAGCATGCTCAACGCGCTCGTCGCGACAGGAGAAGAAACCAAGAAGTACTCTTCCTGCGAACTCTGGATGTCCAGCAAGTGAAAAACCCTGTCGCGAATCGGAGCATACATCATCGCAAACAAGCACAAATAAACCAACCCACCTGCGGCCAAACTTGCATACTTGGCGGCCACTGCGGGGCTCTCGTCTTTACTTCGTTCGTGCAAATAGATAAATGCAGGAATAACGGCCAATCCTGCGCATAGCAAGACGATTGTCAGAGCAAGAGCAGTTCCCAAATTGGATTCCAATTGGTAGCCCCACAGCTTGATGAGAACCAGCAGCGGAGAGCTAGTTGCTACCGCGCTGATCAACGCCATGAAAACAACCCAGAACGGTCTCAGCCACGCAAAGCACACGCGACTCTTGCGATCACGTGCGGGGAGGGGCGAGGCTCTATCGGAAACAAATTCTCCTTTCTTATCTACGGGCTCAGGCATCGCAATGCCTGAGCAAGGAGCCAGCCAGTGGTCGCGAAATGTAGTACGCCACAGCCTGTCTATGTCCTTGTCATTCGTTCCATTTCGCAGCCCGGCGCTGCTTAGATCCTCACATGCTTTGCATGCCGCACGGAAACCCGGCGCGGCGTAGCCCACAATTCCTGCCGCATAAATGCCACCAAATACGCAATGCCAACGTATAGTCTCGAGAAAGCCATCAAGTAATTCAATAGCAGCAAAGATGGCCATCCACAGCACCGAAAAGCCGACCAAAATCCACTTTACGCGTGCAGGAATCGACCCTCCCTCATAAAGATCAAAGCCAGGAGAAAGGAGAAGCGAAGGAGATAGAAAAACCACGATGACAGCACCGACGAACACAACAGCGCTAATCGCGAGAAAAGCTAATCCACTTGGGGATGACGCAGTTGGCAATAAGAGATGAGCCCAACCAATCTCTCGCAGGAACGACCACAACATGAGCCCCGCGCCAAGCATAAAAACGGGACTCAGCTTCAAGATTAAGTCAAGACATTGATTAATGTTCTTAACATAGAAGTTAAAAGTGTTTCCCGCTGATTTCTGAGGTGATTTGCCAGCACATCCGTCTAGCAAACCTCCCTCCTGCCTTCCAATTTCGGGCTCGTCATTTCTATTCATGATGATAAGTTCATTCCATAGCACGAATATTTATGACGGCTTATGCAATCAAAAACTTAATAGACTCGAGAGACGTAATGCCTCAAAAAACAAAATCGGCAGTGCCCCGCACCGCTTTGCACCCAAAATTCCGGACAAATCCAGGCTGCAAACCGCAACTTACCTGCGTCGCCCGATCACGGTGCGCAACGTCTTGGAAATTGGGCCTTACCCTATCCCAACACGCTCGCCTACCCGCCCTTCAATTTGCGCATACCTCCCCGCAATCCCCCCCGCCGCCCCCCTCATCCTCTCAACCACCCCCTCAAACCGCTCCACCCCCAACCGCTCCGCCATCGCCGTCACGGTAATCGCCCCCAATGCCTCCCCTCGCGCCGACATAATCGGCACAGCCACCGCACTCGTCCCCGGCATTAACCCCGCCGGCGCATGCGCCAAGCCTTCCCTTCGCGCCACCTCCACCCGCGCAATCACATCCTCCACCCGCTCCCCAAGCACCTCCAGCCGCGCCGCATTACTCCGCACCAGCCGGACGCTCTCCTCGGCATCCAAACTGGCTAACAGCGCCACGCCGGACACCCCCACCCCGAGCGGCCGGCGAACCCCCACTTCAATCGACAACACCTGTATCGGATGCCGCCCAGTCCGCCGCCCGATGCAAATCGAATCATGCCCATGCCGGATACTGAGAAACACCGTATCCCCCACCTGATCCGCCAGCTCCGCCATATACGGATCCGCCAGCGTCAATAGCGGAAAGCGCCGCGTGCGCGCCAGTCCGAGTAGCGTGATTTCCTGCCCGATCAGATACCGGCGCGTTTCCGGATCCTGTTCGACCGCTTCTTCCTGCACCAAAGTTTTCAGCAATCGATGCACGGTTGGGCGGTTCAGGCCAGACATGCGTTCCAGATCCACCAGGCGCACGCCACGCTCCTGACCGCAGGCAATCAGGCGCAGCAGCGCCAATGCTCGCCGAACGGTTTGCGCGCCAGACGCGCTTTTATCTTCGGGATCGCTCATGCGACCTCCGGTTTCATGACGGATTTCGGTGTCTGCGCGATGCCGCGCTTGGTGATGATTTCGCCCAGCGACGCATAGTTGGGCCCGCCGATGCGGCAGATGGGGCGCAGCCTTCCGGTGTCGATCTTGCCGTCTTGCATCAGGCCGTCGCGGATGTGGAACATGACGACTTCGCCTACAAAAAACTCCGCACCGGTATTTCCGAAAGGCGTGACGCTATGGAGCCGGCATTCCAGGCTGATGGGCGCAGCAGCCAGACGCGGGGTGGCGATTGCCGCGCCCGCCAGCACCTCCAGGCCAAGCAATTCGGCCTCGCTGATTTCGGGCGGATGTTCCTGGGCGCTTTCATGCAAGGGATCCAGCAGCGTCTCGTCGGCGATGTTTACGACGAAGTGGCCGTTTTCGATGATGTTGCGGCCGGTGTCCTTGCGCTCGCCGGCTTTTCTGCCGATGTTGATGCCGACCATGGGCGGCTGGTTGGACACGAAGGTGTAGCAACTGAAGGGCGCCAGGTTGACGACGCCGTTGGCGTTGATGGTGCTGATCCAGGCGATGGGGCGCGGCACGATGATGCCGCTCATCAGGCGGTAGGTCTGTTCGGGGTTCAGGTCGCTTGCGGGGAAGTGCATGGTTGTCTCGCTCCGTAGTCCGGATATTGAACATCACATTGGGGGCACATCAATGCGGACAGAGTGCGCCAAGCCTGATTTTCCGGCCTAGCGAGGCCAATCCGAAAGTGGTACCAAAATCGACAGGCCCAAAGAGTCCAATATCCGGAACTTTTCGCGAAATTGCCATTGTTCCAACCCGCGCAAATTCCTAGAGTGTCATCAAACAAACAAAACGCGATGACACGCACAGGAGACTAAACATGAACCGCACCGCGCTCCGCGCCTGCGCCACTGTGGCGCTGACCGTACTTACCTCGATGGCGCATGCCGCCTGGCCCGAGAAGCCCGTGAAGATCGTTGTGCCCTACCCGCCCGGCGGGAATGTGGATGTGGCGGCGCGGCTGATCGCGCCGGGGTTGCAGGCGGCGCTGGGGCAGCCGTTCATCGTGGAGAACAAGCCGGGCGCGGGCGGGATGATTGCCGGTGAACAGGTGGCGCGTTCGGAGCCGGATGGGTACACGCTGTTCATGGCGGCGAATGGCCCGCTGCTTTTCTCTCCGCTGATCTTCAAGCGCGACGCCTACAAGTGGGACCGGGACTTCGCGCCGATCAGTTCGGTGTCCTATACGCCGCTCGTGTTGCAGGTGCGTCCTGAGCTGCCGGCGAAGACCCTGGCCGAGCTGCTGGCGCTGGCAAAGAAGGAGCCGGGCAAGCTCAACATGGCCTCGCCCGGCGCGGGCACGACGAATCATCTGGTGAGCGAGTTGCTGCAGTCGCTGACGGGCGCGCGCTGGACGACGGCGCAATACAAGGGCAATGCGCCGGCGACGACGGATCTGCTGGGCGGCCAGGTGGATTTCAATTTCGACCAGATTTCGGTGGCGCTGCCGTACGTGAAGGAAGGCCGGCTGCGGGCGTTGGCGGTGACGACGGCCAAGCGCGTGCCGTCGATGCCGGACGTGCCGACGTTTGCGGAAGCCGGGGTGCAGGGCATGGAGGCGGCGACGTTTACCGGCCTGCTGGCGCCCAAGGGCACGCCGCAGGAGGTGTTGGACAAGCTGAGCGCGGCGCTGACCAAGATCCTGGCCGAGCCGACGATCATCCAGCGCTTTGACGACCTGGGCGCGCAGGCGCGCGGCAGTTCGCCCGAGGAATTCACGCGCTACCTGGCCGCCGAGGACGCGCGCTGGACGCCGATCATCAAGCGCGCGGGCATCACGGCCAATTGAATGGCCACGAGATCAGCCACGAGATCAGCCACAACAGCGGCCACAACAGCGACCAGCCAGATCCCCGGGCGCGGCAACACGACGCGCCCCCTCCCCCGACACATCGACCCCACACGGAAGACCCCATGAGCAGACGCAGCATCTATGCCGAAGGCTTCAGCCACAAGAACCCCATCCCCGCCGCCTGCCGGATCGGCCCCATGCTGTATTCCGGCAGCATCCAGGGCACTGACCCGGCGACGGGCGCTTACGGCGAGTCCCTTGAGCGCCAGTGCGAACTGATGTTCGACCACGTGCGCCGCATCGTGCAAGCGGGCGGCGGCTCGCTGGATCACATCGCGAAGATGACGATGTGGATGCGCGACCGCAGCCAGCGCGCGGCGTTGAATGCGGTGTGGCTGCGCGCGTTTCCAGATGCGCAGAACCGTCCGGCGCGCCACACCATGCAGGCGGACCTGGATGGCGACAAGCTCATCGAGTGCGATTTCGTGGCCGTGATCGGCTAAAGGAGCCTGACGATGGCGCAATACCAACCCTTCAATCCCAATCCGACCGCGCCGGGCTATCGCCTGCCGCCGCGCGCGTGCGACAGCCAGTTCCATGTGTTCGGCCCGGCTGACCGCTATCCGGTGCGCCCGGGCGCGGCCTATGAGATGCCCAGCGCGACCATCGAGACGGCGCTGGGTCTGCATCGGCTGCTGGGCATCGAGCGCGGCGTGATCGTGCAGGCCACGACGTACGGCGCGGATCACCAGGTGGTGCTGGACGGTCTGGCGGCCGCCGGGCCGTCGTATCGCGGTTGCGCCAACGCCGTGGTGCTGGCCGAGCGCGATGACGCCTACATCCAGAAGCTACACGACGCGGGCGTGCGCGGCGCGCGCTTCACGCGCCAGGGGCTGGGCATCAGTATGGCGCCCGACGTGTTCGACCGCGCGATCGCTCGAATCCGCGAGCTGGGCTGGTACGCCAAGTTCCAACCCGAGCCCGACGGGATGATGGCGCAGGCGGCGCAGTTCGAAAACCTGGATATTCCGGTGCTGCTGGATCACATGGGCCGCGCGGACCCGACGGCGGGCGCCGCCGATCCGACGCGCCGCAAGCTGGAGTCGCTGCTCAAGCGCGGCAATTTCTGGGTGATGTTGTCGCTGACGGAAAAGATCTCGCGCACGGGCGAGCCTTGGGACGATGTGATCCCGCTGGCCCAGGCGCTGATCGCCGCAAACCCGGACCGCGTGGTGTGGGGCAGCGACTGGCCGCACCCGGTGTCGGTGAAATCCACGCCCAACGAGGGCCGCCTGCTGGACCAACTGGCGCGCTATGCGGGCGACGAGGCCACGCTCAAGAAGATCCTGGTCGACAACCCTGCCCGCCTTTTTGGATTCGACAAATGAAACTGCTCAGCTTCACCCACGAAAGTCGCGCGCGGTTTGGCGCGCTGCGCGACCAGGACCAGATCGTTGCGCTGGACGGCCAGGGCCACGACAGCCTGCGTGCCGCCCTGGAAGCGGGCGACCTGCCCGCGCTGGCACGCCTGGCCGAGACGCTGCCCGTCACGCACAAGCTGGACCAGGTGCGCCTGCTGCCGCCCATCCCCGCCCCTGAAAAAATCATCTGCGTGGGCGTGAACTACGGCAAGCGCAACGAGGAATACCAGGACGGCAGCGCACCGCCCGCCTATCCCAGCGTGTTTCCGCGCTTTCCGGGGTCTTTCGTGGGGCATGGCGAACCCTTGCTGCGCCCGCCGGAATCGGAACAACTGGATTACGAAGGTGAAATCGCCATCGTGATCGGCAAGGCCGGCCGCCGCATCGCCGCGCAAGACGCCTGGAGCCACATCGCGGGCCTGACCTGCCTGAACGAAGGCACGGTGCGCGACTGGCTCAAACACGGCAAATTCAATGTGACGCAAGGCAAGAACTTCGACGCCAGCGGGTCGATGGGGCCGTGGCTGGTGACGGCGGACGAGTTCGATCCGGCCGCCCCGCTCACCGTCAGCACGCGCGTGAACGGGGAACTGCGCCAGCAGGACACCACCGACAACCTGATGTTCCCGTTCGCCGAACTGATCCGCTACATCTCCATCTGGACCACGCTCAAGCCGGGCGACGTGATCTCGACCGGCACGCCGATAGGCGCCGGCGTGCGCTTCACGCCGCCACGCTTCCTGAAACCGGGCGACGTGGTCGAGGTGGAAGTCGCCGGCATCGGCGTCCTGTCCAACCCCGTGGCCGATGAAACGGCCACACCCGCACAAGGACCCCGTCATGCTCAATGAAGCCGATCGCGACCGCGCCGCCGGCCTGCTGCTCGAAGCAGAACGCAGCGGCGTGCCCACCACGCAGCTCGACCAGGCCTTTCCCAGCATCGAGATCGCCGACGCCTACGCGATCCAGAAGCGCATCATCGACCAGAAGCTCGCCGCGGGCGCCAAGCTGCGCGGCCACAAGATCGGCCTGACGTCCAAGGCCATGCAGAGCACGGTCGGCATCGACGAGCCGGATTACGGGCATCTGCTGGACACGATGTTTTATCAGGATGGCGAGACCATTCCGACCGACAAACTGATCGTGCCGCGCGTGGAAGTGGAGCTGGCCTTCGTGCTGGGCAAGCCGCTGCACGGGCCCGACGTGAGCCTGTTCGACGTGCTGGACGCGACCGACTATGTGGTGCCGGCGCTGGAACTGATCGACGGGCGCAGCCAGTATCCGCGTCGCATCGTGGACAACATCGCCGACAACGCCGCCTGCGCGGGCATCGTGCTGGGCGGCCGACCGGTGCGGCCGCTGGACATCGATCTGCGCTGGGTGGGCGCCCTGCTCCTGAAGAACGGCGTGATCGAGGAATCGGGCGTGTCGGCCGCGGTGCTGGGGCATCCGGCGCTGGGCATCGCGTGGCTGGCCAACAAGCTGGCCCAGCACGATACGGGCCTGGCTGCCGGGCAGATCGTGCTGGCCGGGTCGTTCACCCGCACCGTCGCGGTCAAGCGCGGCGACACGCTGCATGCCGACTACGGCAAGCTCGGCAGCATTTCGGTGCACTTTTCCTAGGACGCCGCATGGAACTTCCCATCAATACGTTCAAGCGCGCGCTGCGCGAACAGCGTCACCAGACGGGGCTGTGGGTCACGCTGGGCCATCCGAACAGCACGGAACTGGTCGCGGCCAGCGGCTTTGACTGGCTGCTGCTGGACACCGAGCACACGCCCGTGCTGCTGCCCACCGTGATGGCGCAGCTGCAGGCGGCGGCCGCGTACGGCAGCCATCCTGTCGTGCGGCCGTCCTGGAATGACAAGGTGCAGATCAAGCAGTATCTGGACATCGGCGCGCAGACGCTGCTGCTGCCTTACGTGCAGAACGCCGTTGAAGCCGAAAGCGCCGTAGCAGGCATGCGCTACGCGCCGCGCGGCGTGCGGGGCGTGAGCGGCACCATGCGCGCCACGCGCTACGGCCGGGTGCCCGACTACATGCGCCGTTGCGAAGAAGAACTGTGCCTGCTGATGCAGGCCGAGACCGGCGAGGCGCTGGAGAACCTGGACGCCATCATCGCGGTGGACGGCGTGGATGGCGTCTTCATCGGGCCGGCGGACCTGGCGGCCAGCCTGGGCTATCCCGGCGAGCCGCAGCATCCGAAGGTCGTGGCCGAAGTGGAACAGGCCATTCGCCGCGTGCGCGCCGCGGGCAAGGCGCCGGGCGTGCTGACGCCGGACGAGACACTGGCGCGGCGGTACATGGCGGCGGGAAGCCTGTACACGGCGGTGGGCGTGGACGCGGCGGTCCTGGCGCGGCACTGCGATCAGCTGGCGGCGCGCTTTGCGGGCGCAGCCAAGGCGTAGGCATACGACCTCTTGCGCAGGAGACGGCGTGCCGGGCGCACGCCGCTCGCCCGCGAATCAATTGCCCGAACTGCGGCGCAACCGATCCGACGATTCTTGATTCAAGCGCTTCGCTTCGTCTTCGGCGTAGTCTTCCTCGCCCGATTCGTACTGCCCTTCATACATGCAACTGCTGCGAAGCCATCCGCATTCGCCGGCTACCGTTGAGCAACCTGCACTCAGCGCAGCAAGGAACAGCATGACACCGCATCGGCCTAACATTTGAATCGACATATCGCTCCTTCGTGATCGGTCTCGTGTCGGGATTTTTTCCAGGATGGTCCAAGATGACAGCTTGCGCCCCACGCGGCGTGTCAAATTGTCTCTGGCTGTAGGGCGGCGGCGCTCGCGCCGATGCACGCCGTCACAAGTGCCGATGACTGCATCCCATGACCTGCCCCGCCAGCTCGCCGATCAATGACGCAAGGCCTTCCGCGCTCGCTCGATCCAGCCCCTCGCATCGCACCATCCGAAACCCCATCGCCAGGCTGTAGTGCCAATCCAGCTCAAGGATCCGGTAATGCCGCCCGCTCCGTTCGCAATGCCATTGCACCGCCGGGTTTTCGTGGGCTTGGCCGATGAGGTCCACGTAGGACTCGGACTCCATCGGACGCGCGGGTTCGCCCGATCCCGGGACTTGGGGCTCGCAGAGATTTTCGCCAACCATGACGCGGGGATGAGGACCGTCGTAGGCCAGCAATTGCAGGGGAAAGTTTCTGGAATCGGCGTCATAGTCCGCCCTGACTTGCTCGCTCAGATACGGTCTGGCCGCGGGGCCAAGGCAGTATTGCGGGCTGTGCCAGGATGCGTCGTCCGCGTCGGCGCTATCGCCCCGGATGGCGCTGTAGGGGATGTTTTCGCCTTGCGGGGCCAGCACATAGCCGCCTTCCAACAGCCGGGCTTGCAGGGCCGGCCAGTCCGGAGGCGGCAAATGGAAGTCGCGGGGAAAGATGAATTGGTGGTGTTCAGACATGACCGGTCTATCCGAGGGCCCAAGAGCCGGCGACGCGGCGTCACGCGATGACGGACGCGCCGCCTGGCGGCGAAGTCCGCAGTATTGCAGAAACGGCCAGCCGTCACTTCACCGCGGAATTCCCCCCGTCGGCAAACAAGGCGGACCCGCTGACGAAGCTTGCCATCGGGCTTGCCAGAAACAAGGCGGCGCTGGCGATCTCGTCCGGTCGCGCGATCCGCTTCATCGCATGCAGGCCTGCCGCCCATTCCTTCTGTGCGCTATCGCCCGCCATGGCTGTGTCCACGCCGCCCGGCATGAGCGCGTTGGCGCGGATGCCCCGATGGCCATAATCCGCCGTGATTCCCTTGACCAACCCCATCAATCCTGCCTTGGCGGCGCCATAGGCCGCCATCCCGGGAAGTCCCACGCTCGTGCCGACAAAACTGGAGGTAAAGAGGATCGCGCCGCCCCCGCGCGCCAGCATGGCGGGAATCTGGTGCGCGCTGCCAAGGAATGCCGCATGCAAGTTCACGGCGATCGTCTCCTGCCAATCGGGGAAGCTCAGGTCCGCCAGCGGTGCGATGGGTCCCGTCGCCCCGGCGTTGTTGAATGCGATATCCAGGCCGCCGAATGCCCCCACCGCTTCCGCAATCAGGCGCTCGTGCGTGTCGGGCTGGCTGGCGTCGCCCGCAACGGTGCGTACCTTTCCACCCCGGCCGCGAATGCTGGCGGCCACGTCTTCCAAAGCGGATTCGCCCCTGGCATTCAGGACCACGGCGGCCCCTTCGGCGCTGAACAACAGCGCGGCGGCGCGGCCGATTCCCGACGACGCCCCCGTGATGATGGCAATTTTTCCCTGCAGCAGGCCCATGTTGGCTCTCCGGTGTGCGTAGTGAGCCGCCATTCTCTGCGGGGGCTGCCCGCCCAGCCATCCGGTTCTTGCGGTCTGATTCCGCTGTTGCCGTCGGCTTGGGCCGTCAGCCTGCCGGCCCGTGGACGCCTTGCCGGGGTGAATGATGGGCGTTGGAATTCACCCGCCCCGATAGGCGGGTCACCCATAAAGATGGACAATATCCCGGCATCAGCGGTGTGAACGAACGGAGCGAAATCATGCGCACTTTCGTACAGCAGTCGAAGGCGTCCCCCCGCGCACCGGCCGTGCGCGGCGGACGAGGCAGCGCGGCCAGCAGGGCGGCGTGGAGTACGCCTGATGGCGCGGCCTCGGAGGATCGCAAAGCGATCACCGCGCCGTCCACGGCCGCGCCTCCTGTGCACGCGCTGGAGCGGATATCCGTGCATCCGCCGAGCGAGCCCCTCTCGATCAGCCAAGCGGGCGACCCGTCCGAGAAGCAAGCGCACCGGCTCTCCATGCAGGTTATGCAAGCGCCCGATCCGCGGCCGGGCATGCCGCGCGGCGAACCGGCGCCGGGTCGTGCGATGCGCTCCCTTCGGCAGGTTGACGTGGCCGGCGCGGCATGGGCGAGCGGATCGCCCCTTCTGGGCGAGGTCCTGGCGTCGCCCGGACATCCCCTTGATGCCTACACGCGGTCGTTCATGGAATCGCGATTCGGCACGGATTTCAGCGGCGTGCGCCTGCATTCGGACAAGCGGGCCATCGCGTCGACGGACGCCGTGCAAGCCCGCGCATTCACCGTCGGCCATCACATCGTCCTGGGTGACCACGAGTATGCGCCCGGCACGCCTGCGGGCCTGGCCCTGCTTGCGCACGAACTGGTGCACGTCATCCAGCAGTCCTCCTTGCCGGCCGGCGGCGCGATGCTGCTGCAGCGCGAGCCGCGCGGCCCAACCTACGGCAATCTGCCCAGGGACGCGCCCGCGTTCGGATCTTCGCGCGATGTGATCCGGCTCAAGAACGTCAATGGCACATGGAAAGAGGTCGGCGGCCGGTATGGCAGGACGGCGCGCGGCAACTATGACTTTGTCGTGAAGGATGGCGAGATATTCGCTGTCAAGGCCAAGAACAGGATGGGCGCGATCGGCCACACCGAGGCCGCCCGGGGCGAACGCGTCAACTGGGCCGGGCAGGTCGAGTTCGAGGGGGGCAAGGTCAAGTCCTGGAACGACGGCTCCGGGCATTACCGATCCCTGTCCAGCATGCGGCAACCGGCCGTGCAGGCCGGGCTTCCCGACGAGAAGTTTATCCAGCATCCCGAGACCGCCGGGCGCCCGCGCCCGAAGACGTCCCTGCCCCAGCTCCCGGTCGAACAGCCGGCCACCAAGCCGCGCGTCCCTGGCGAGCCGCCGAAGGTAGGCGCCGGCCCCCCGCGCATGGCGGAATTCGAGCAGCGCTATGGGAAGACGCCGGCGACCGTGCCCGCCACCGCCGCCAGCACCGTGGTGGCCGAGGAAGCGACATCGGTCCTGAAGGTCTCGGGCCGCACCGCCTCGGCGCTGGGCAAGATCGGCAGCGCCGCGGGCTGGGTGGCGGACTTCCTGATGCCCGGGCCGCAGGACGCGATCATGTTGATGGTCCAGTTCGCCATGACCTATGCCGAGGCGCAGGAGGCCGCGCGCGCGGAAGGCATGCGTTCGGGGTTTGGCCAGGGGCTGTGCGCGGGGCTGCTGCGGCTGAGCCGCGGCTGGATTCGCGACAATCTGGCGCCCAAGGTCATCAGCCGCAGCGTCGCCAGCCAGGTGGCCGCCACGACGGGGTATCGCGAGAAGGGCTTTATCCAGGGCCTCGTGGCGGGCATTTCGTTCGCGGAGCGTCTTTCCGCCGATCAGCGCAAGGCCATGATCAAGGAGGCGACGCGCGCGATGCGGGCCAAGGGCGACGACATGACGTTGCGCGCGCGCTGGGAGCGCGGCTACACGGCAAACGACATTATCGATATGGCAGTCGCCCTGGCGCCTCGCGTCTCGGAGATCCTGGAGGAAGCGCAGAAAAACGAGGAACTGCGGCAGGCGGCGGAGAACTGGCGCAAGTTCAAGCAATACGGTCCTCTCATGCCGCTGGCGCCGCTGTTCGAGGGCACTGGGCAATAGCCGCCCGCCCGTGCCGGCTGGCCGTTGGCTACACTGCCTTTTATGCGCAACAGGTCCGATCCCTTCGCCCCGCCCAGCAAGCAGCGCGCCGCGCGCCTGAATTCGCTGGTGTGGATACTTGAGCCCCTGGAGCGGGACGCAGGCTACATGCACCGCAAGATGTTCGGCGCCGATGCCGCCTACCTCGATGGCCTGCTGTACCTGATCGTCGCGGACCGCGACGATCCCTGGAATGGCGTGATGGTCTGCACGTCGCAGGAACGGCATGCGGCCTTGATGGCCGACATGCCGTCCCTGGTGCCGCATCCTGTGCTGGGCAAATGGCTTTACCTGCCGCAGACCGACGACGCGTTCGAAGCGACCGCGGCCGCGCTGGCCGGATTGGCGGTGGCCCGGGACCCGCGCCTGGGCGTGGCGCCCAAGCCGAAGGCGCGGCGCAGCAAGGCGCGCACCGTCGGCCAGTAAGGCGCCCCGGGCGTCAGTCGCCCACCCGCACCACCAGCTTCCCGAAGTTCTTCCCTTCCAGCAAACCGATCAGCGCTTCGGGCGCACGCTCCAGCCCGTCGACGACGTCCTCGCGCCAGCGCAGCTTGCCTTCGCGGATCCACTGCCCGGCCACGCGCAGGAACTCGTCTTCCTGCTCCTTCGGGAAGTCGAACACGATGAAGCCTTGCATGGTGATGCGGCGGGAAAGGATCTCGCGCATGGTCGCGGGCAGCCGGTCCGGACCGTTTCGGTCGGCTGGGCCGTCGTTGTAGTTGGCGATCGTTCCGCACACGGGCACGCGGGCAAAGTCGTTCAAGAGCGGCAGCACGGCATCCCATACATGGCCGCTGACGTTCTCGAAATACACGTCGATGCCGTCGGGGCAGGCCTCGGCCAGCTTTTGCGCGAAATCGGGAGCGCGGTGATCCACCACCACGTCAAAGCCCAGCGCTTCCTTGACGAAGGCGCACTTCTCCGGCCCGCCGGCAATGCCCACCACGCGAGCGCCCTGGATGCGCGCGATCTGGCCGACGACCGAACCCACCGCGCCGCTGGCGGCCGCGACGACGACGGTTTCGCCGCGCTTGGGCCGGCCGATGTTCAGCAATCCCACGTAGGCCGTGAGGCCGGGCATGCCCAGCACGCCCAGCGCGGTGGACGGCGGCGCAATGGCGGGATCGAGGCGGCGCAGGTCGCTGCCGTCGGACAGCGCGTAACGTTGCCAACCGGCGGCGGACAGCACGATGTCGCCTTCGCGCCAATCAGGGTGGCGGGACGTTTTGACCCGGGCGACCGTGCCGCCGACCATGACGTCACCGATTGCCATGGGCGCGGCATAGGACTTCTCGTCGCTGACGCGCCAGCGCATGTAGGGGTCCAGCGACAGGGTCTGGACTTCCAGCAGCACCTGGCCTTCGGCCGGTTCGGGAATGGGCGCGTGCTCGACGCGGAAATCACTGGCTTTGGGGCGGCCAACGGGGCGGGACGCGAGGACGACGCGCTGATTTTGGGGTTGTGTCATGGGGATGGCTCCTTGAATTGAGTCGGACATTTCGCGACAAGGGTCATCCTAGGCACGCCAGAGAGTTACAACTAGACTGATACCTCGTAAACCAGATTTCATGGATTGATAATGTCAGCCGACTTCGACCCTGCCCTGCTCCGCACCTTTGTCGCCGTCTGCCGTTACGGCAGCCTCAGCCGCGCGGCGGACCAGGCCGGCCGTGCGCAATCGGCGCTCAGTACCCAGATCCGCCGCCTGGAGGAAATGGTCGGCAAGCGCCTGCTGCATCGCACCGGCCGGGGCATGGCGCCCACGACCGAGGGGGAATTGCTGCTGAGCTACGCCAACCGCATCCTCGCGCTGGGCGAGGCCGCGGCGGCACGCTTGCGCGAGCGCGCGGTGGCGGGCAGCGTGCGCATCGGACTGTCCGAAGACGTGGCGGTGGCGGCGTTGCCGGCCGCGCTGGGGCGGCTTCGGCGTTCGTGCCCCAATCTGCATCTGGAGGTCGTGATCGACGACGGCGAGCGGCTGGCCGCGCGCTGGCAGGACGGCACGCTGGATGTGGCCGTGGGCGCCTGCGTGGGGTTCGTCGATGAACCCATCCAAACGTGGACCGTGGACCTGCACTGGGCATGCGGCATCGACGAGACCGTGGACCCGGACCAGCCGCTGGACGTGATCGTGTACGCCGAACCCTGCTCCTGGCGCCGGCTGGCGTTTGACGCGCTGACGGCGTCGGGACGTGATTTCCGGGTCTCGCTGACCAGCCACAACGTGGGCGCCACGATCGCCGCCGTCGAAAACGGCCTGGGTGTCGCCCTGCTGACGACCGAGTGCCTGCGCCCCGACACCATGCGCGTGATATCGATCGGCGACGAGGGCGCCCTGCCGTTGAGCGCGCAGTTTGGGCTGTACGCGGCGCATCGGCTGAACGAGAGCGGCCAGGCCGCCGTCGCGCTGCTGCGCGAAAGCCTGCGAGGGTGGACCGCGCAGGCGACCCCGCGCGAGGCCGCGCCGATACCCGCCTGACCGGGCTGACGCACGTGACGCCTTTACACGCCAGATTTGTTACTCCTGGCTGTGCCCCTCCTGGTGCCACACTGTTCCCACACCCCGCGCCGCATCGCTGCGCCCTCGGGATCGAAGCCATCATGAGGATCAAGCCATGACCACGCCCCCCGCATCCGGCGGCCTTGGCGCCCGGCCCGCCATGCAGACGCCCCCGGTCGTCTCCGCTGAAGACTGGGAAGCCGCCCGCCAACAACTGCTGATCAAGGAAAAAGCCCTCACCCGCGCCCGCGACGCCCTGGCCGCGGAACGCCGCCGCATGCCGTGGACGGCGGTGGACAAGGAATATGTCTTTGAAGGGCCGGCCGGCAGAGTCACGCTGCGCGATCTGTTCGACGGCCGCCGCCAGCTCATCGTCTACCGGGCGTTCCACGAACCGGGCGTGTTCGGCTGGCCGGATCACGCGTGCCGTGGCTGCTCGATGGTGGCCGATCAGGTCGCGCATCTGGCGCATCTGAATGCGCGCGACACGACACTGGTCTTTGTCTCGCGCGCGCCGCAAGCCGACATCGAACGCGTGAAGGCCCGCATGGGCTGGACGATGCCTTGGTTCACGATCACCGACCGTTTCGACGCCGACTTCGGGGTGGACGAATGGCACGGCACGAATGTGTTCTTTCGCGACGGCGACCGCCTGTTCCGCACGTATTTCCTGAACAACCGCGGCGACGAGCAGATGGGCGGCACGTGGAACTACCTGGACATCACGCCGCTGGGCCGGCAGGAGCTTTGGGAGGATTCTCCGGAAGGCTATCCGCAGACGCCCACCTACAAGTGGTGGAACTGGCACGACAGCTATGAGCCAGATGCGCCGCCGGACCAGAAGTGGGTAGAGGTGTCCGACGCGGGCGAGAAAGCGTTCCGGAACCACTGCGATCCCACGTAGGCGGAAACGGCGGCAAGGCGCATGTCTTAAGATACGCCCTCGCAAATTCTGCAGCGCGCGTCATGAAAATCGACCAAGGCCCACGCAACCGCCCGCAACGTTCCCGAGTCAGCCCGCATGAGCAGTGAACTGGCTGACTGGAAGCGCGCCTTCCGGCCTTGCCGCCTTCCTGCGATGGGTGCGCTCGTCCTCATCGGCATCGCCATCTACTGCTTTAACGCGGCAAGCGACATCCGCCTGCCCTATGACCCCGCGAAGCTGCACACGATTCAATTGCGGGTGGACAAGGTGGCAAGCTGCGACGCCCAGGCCCGGATACGCGGACGGTGGCAATCCTACAGCGTGCCTTGCGTGTATTCGGGCAACTATCCCTACATGGTGTTCAAATTCTTCGACGCGACCTACAACGTCCGGTACACCGAGGGCGAGCACGTGGAATTCATGGTGCTCGAAGACGAGGCGCAGCTTGCCGACGGCAAGATCGCGCTTCAGTACAACATGGCCATACCCGTCCGGGTCTATGGGGTGCGCAGGAACGGTGAAACGTTGGTCGACGCCAAGCAGGTCCATGACTGGAACCAGTCTCGCAAGGTGAAGCACAACATGACCGGCTGGATCGCGTTGATCCTGGCGGCCTGGCTGGCGGTGGTCACTTTCAAGCGAGCCCGCAAAATCTTGCACGAAGAAATGTGGTGAGCCTCACGCGCGCGGCGGGGCTGCGTCGAACACCCGGTTCCAGGCCTGCGCCAATGTCGGCGCGTCGTCCTCGGACACGTACTGCGGCGCGGCCCGCGCCATCGCGGCAAACAGCAGCGCATCGCAGGCGCCCTGCCACAGCGGATTGAGCGTCTGTTCGGTCTCGCCGTCTTCCTCGACCAGGATGAAAGCGCCGTCGCCCTCCACGCGCGCGGCGCGCTGCCGCAACTGGCTGTGGATCAGCAGGAACCCGGAATGGATCGGCGAGCGGGCCTTGTCGCCGCGCCGGCTGGCGGCCAGCACGCCGCGCCATTCGTCGGCGTCGCCGGCGCCCGGCTCGCCCGCTTCGTTGTGCCGCGACCACCGCATCCAGGCCCGGCTGTAGGCCATCCAGGCGTCGTGCGGCACGTTGTCGGCCAGCGCCTGCGCCTGGGCGCGCGTCAGCGTGTCGATCTTCTGGATGATGTCCAGCACGGCCTCGCCCTGCGGCCCGAACAGGACGGACAAGGGCAACTCGTCCAGCAGTTCGACCGTCACGGCGCGCCAGTAGCCGGGGTCGGCAACCAGGCCCGACATGTCGCCCAGCTTGACGACCCGCACGCGCCAGAGCTGCCCGGGCCAACGGCTGCCGATCACGATGGAATCCAGCGATTGATCCACTACCAGCCAGGGCGGCTGCGCTTGCGCCCGGGCCACGCGGCCCGCGGTCCGCTTCAATTCGACCGACGGGTTAAGGTCGTCGAACCAGTAGCCCTCGCGCACAACCGGAGGATCGGTCAGGCTCAACGCCTGCGTCACGTCGCCGCCACAGTGCCGGCACACGCGCGCCTCGCGCAGGATGCGCCCGCCGCACAAGGGGCAATCGATGTGCGCGGCCGGGATGGGTTGGCTCGCATGCGGTGACCGGTTGGCTATCGACATGAGGAACACGCCCGCCACCGGCGGGCTGATCAGGCCGGCCAGCACGGTCCAGCCGAATCCGTTGCGGCCGCGCCCCTTGGCCATGACGCCGACCACGATGGCCAGCGCGATCCAGAGAAAGAGGATGAATAGCATCGCGCGATGTTAAACCGTGCGGGGCGGCCTATATTTGACGACGCCCACGCCAGCCGGCACCCGATTGCGCCAGGCTAGGGGAATCGCCTGCCGCTGCGGTTGTCGTGTTGTAGTCCAATAAGCAGGTCGGGACCGGTGGGCGCCGGCCCATTCTTTACAAGGAGATCGCGTGTGATTACCGAAACGGACAAGCAGCATCTGGCCCGATGCGTCGAGCTGGCCAGGCAGGCGCTCGACGCCGGAGACCAGCCTTTTGGATCGGTGTTGGTGTCCGGCGACGGCCGGGTGCTGTTCGAGGACCACAACCACGTTTCCTCCGGCGACCGCACGCGGCACCCGGAGTTCGAGATCGCGCGCTGGGCCGCGGCCCATGTGCCCGAGACCGAACGCGCGGCGTGCACCGTCTATACCTCGGGCGAGCATTGCGCCATGTGCTCGGCGGCGCATGGCTGGGTGGGCCTGGGCCGGATCGTCTACGCCGTGTCGTCGGCCCAATACGCGACGTGGATGCGGGGCTGGGGCGTGCCGCCCTCGCCGGTGCGGTCCTTGCCCATTGCCGAGGTCGTCGAAGGCATCGAGACCGTGGGGCCGGTGCCGGAGTTTGTCGAACAGGTGCGCCTGCTGCATGAAGAGAACGTCCGCAGGAAGGGATTGGGACGCGGCGCCGGCATTTGAAGCAATCTGTCTTTCGTTTCACGAATCGATACACCTGTGCGAAAGACGGCAATTATTTGCGCGCGGGCCCATGCTAAGTTGGCGCCCGTGCCGTAAATCGGGGTCAGGGCCAATCGGCCCGGTCCCATCAAGATCGAAAGACGGCGCATCCCCTTTCCCCTTCTTGATACAGACCATGCAAACCAACGTTGATCGCGGCGCAGCCGGCGTCTCGGGTATCAAACGCCAGTCCGGAAATCTGATTCTCGCGCTGGGCCTGGCCTTTGCCGCCGCCGCGCCCGCCCTGGCGGCCAAGGATCCTGGCGCGGCCATCCTGCCTCCGCGCGCGGGTTCAAACAACCCGGCGCCGGTTCAACAGGCGCCCGTCCAGCAAGCGCCCGCTCAGCAAGCCCCCGCCCAACCGACCGCGGCTCAGCAGTCCCCCGCCGGCGCGCTCGCGCCCGTGCAAAAGACCCGCATCAACGATCAGGTCGCTTACGAGCGCCTTCTGAACAACAGCGGCGTGACGCTGCAATGGCTGTGGTCCGCCAAGCGCGGCAAGATGAACGCGATCGACGACAACGACGTGGTGCGCCTGGAGGGCACGCAGGCCAACCACGAAGGCACGCTGAAGGTCAAAGGCGAGGTCGTCTCGATCGACCGCGACCGCTTCGTGCTGCGCGGCACGATCCTGATCCTGGACGCGCCGGACAAGGGCCGCCGCTGCGAGCGCACGGGCGATTACGAGTTCAAGGCCACCGGCAAGCGCAAGTACTGGCGTCTTCAGCAGATGGAAGCCTGCGGCGGCCTGACGGACTACGTCGACATCTACTACTGATCTCCCGCGACCCATGCCTCCTACCGCGCTCAAGTGGCTTGCCAGCATTGTGTTCGGGCTGCTCATCGGCAGCGCGAGCTTCGGCATCACCAACCCGTTGCTGCAGGTCGTCTTCGGACTGAACCCACCCGCCGGCGAGCCGTACGTCCCCTTGGACCCCATCGCGCTGGAACGCATGCAGATCGCGGGCGCGGTCCTATATGGCGTAATCGCGGTGGTCGCGGCCGTTGTGCTGGCGCGGATTTCCAACCTGCGGCGGCTGATGGGCTGGGGCTGCGCGGTGCTGGGCGTGATCTTGCTGTTGACCGTGCCGGTCGCCCTGCTGCAGATGGACCCCGCCCTCCACACGGGCGGCGGCGCGGACGCGCGCGATGCCAACACCGCGCTGTTCTTCTTCCTGCTTATCTTTGGGCTGCCTTACCTGGGCGGCGGCCTGCTGCTGACGATCGTCGGCGCGGTGCTGGTTCGGAAGAATCGGGACAAGCCGGCGGCCTGAGCGCGGCAGGTCCGGACCGGACTGCCCCCATCCGCAATTCCCTCACCCCCTTGCCCAGCCGGCGGCGCAGCAAGGTTCGCAGCGTTGCGCCGTCCTCGTAGCCCACCTGCGCGGCGATGGCGTCGATGCTCAGATGGCTGGTGCGCAGCAGATGCACCGCGCGCTCCACCCGCAGATCCTGGAAGTACGACAGCGGCGACTTGCCCAGCACCGCCTCGATGCGGCGTTGCAGGGTGCGCGTGCTGGTGGCCAGTGCATCCGCGGCGGCGTCCAGCGAGAAGCCCTGCGCAAGGCGCTCGCGCGCCCAACGTTCAAAGCGCTCGACCAGCGGGTCTGCGCGCGCCAGGTGGTCGGGGATCATGTACGGCGCCTGCGATGGGCGCGCATCCACCAGCAGGTATCGCACGACCACGGCCGCGAGCGCGGGGCTCGCCTGGCCCAGCAGCCACAATGCAAGGTCCAGGTGCCCCATTGCCGCGCCGGCGGTGGTGAAGTCGCCGGACGGCACCATCATCCGCGCACTGTCCAGCTGGATTTGCGGATAGCGCTGGCGAAACAGCGGCGCCAGCCACCACGACGTCGTCGCCTCGTGGCCGTCGAGCAGGCCGGACTCCGCCAGCACGAAGGTGCCGATGCAGGCCGCCGCGATCCGGGCCCCGCCCGCGTGCGCGTCGCGCAGCAGGGCCAGCGCGTCCTTGACGTCGCGGCGTTCCAGCGCCGGCAGCAACTGCTCCGGCATCTTGGTGGCGATGGCCGGCAGCACCACCCAATCAGGGTTGCCCATCGCGCTCGCCGGCTTGACCGGCACGCGCATGCCCAGGCCGGTGTGCACCTCGCGCCGCACGCCGATGACGCTGATGTCAAAACGCGGTCCGGCGCCGGGCTGCTGCATTTCGGCCAGCTCGTTGGCGGTGGTAAAGGCGTCCAGGATGGCCGACAGCCCCGTATCGAAGCATCCGTCCAGGGCCAGCACGGAGAGTTTCATGGCGGAAATGACTCCAAAAATGTCACTCGCGACAATAGAGCCCGCATGCGTTCCTGTCTACATTGGCCTCACGCGCAACATGGCGCGGATCAAACTGGAACCGGCATGGATCAACAAGCACACAGTCTGGACAACCCGATCTGGACAGCACTGACGACCCACCACGCCCATCTGAGCGTAGGCGGGCCGCTTGCCCGCCGCTACTGTCCCGACGTGGCGCCGTTTGCCGCGATGGCGTCGGACGCCTCGCCCGACGCCTGGCTGGCACTGGCCCAGTTGCTGTCTGAGGGCGACCAGGTGGCGCTCCTGTCCTGCAGCCCCCTCAAGCCACCTGCCCGGCTACGCGCGCAGCCGGTCGGCAGGATCCATCAGATGGTTGCGACAACGAGGGATACCTGCCTTGCAGACCACGCCGACATCGTGACGCTTGGCGCGGCCGATGCGGCCGAAATGCTGGAACTGGCCTCCATGACCAAGCCTGGGCCCTTCTGCAAGCGGACGCACGAAATGGGCCGGTATATCGGCATCCGGTCACAGGGGCGGCTGATCGCGATGGCCGGCGAACGGATGCATCCAGGCGGACACGTTGAGATCAGCGCCGTCTGTGTGGACGCGGCGTGGCGCGGCAAGGGTCTGGCAGGACGCTTGGTGCAGGGACTGGAAGCGCAGATCTGGAAACGCGGTGAATCGCCGTTCCTGCATGTCTTGAGCAGTAACGCCGGCGCGATCGCGTTGTATGAGCGGCTGGGATTTCGCCTACGGCAGCAGTTTCACATGACGCGGGTTGAGCCGGCGGATTGACAGGCGCGCCAGCGCCCCCTGCCGACACACAAATTGTGCAAAAATTGGAGCCGGGTTTTATCTTTTACACAGGGAGCGCTAACCCCATGGCTGATGAACGGCATTCTGCTGTCGGAGGTCGGATCAGCATCTATCGCCGGCCGAACAGCAGATTCTGGCAATGCCAAGGCACCTTCGACGGCAAGAGCCAGCGTGTCAGCACCAAGACTGACGATCTGACCCAGGCGCGGCACTTTGCGGAAAACTGGTATCTGGCCAAGACAGATGCCCCGTCGGTCGCTTTGGGGCAACCCTCGGGACCGAGGAGCGGCCCGCGCGCGGAGCGGCCCACCTATAACCTGCCTCAGCACGACAAGCGCGCGCGATTTCTGGCGGCCGCCATCGATCTTGTCGCATCCGTGGGATTTCGCGAAACACAGGTCAATGCCATTGCCGAGCACGCGGGGATGTCGCCGGCGACGCTGTACCGATACTTCAAGTCGCGCGAAAGCCTGTTGGTGGAGGTTGTCGCCCATGTTTCGCAACACGAAGTGAATGTCGTGGCCGGCGTTGCAATGGGCGACGGTACGCCCGCCGATCTGCTGAAAGAATGCGCTTACACCTTCGGCAGCCGCGCCATCCGCGCCAAACAGCTTGGCTATGCCTTGGTCGCGGAACCCGTCGATTCGGCAATCGAGATCGAGCGGCTCAAGTACCGGAGCAAGCTGATGCGCGTGTTCCAGACCATCATCGAGCGCGGCATCCGCGGCGGCGACTTTGCCGATCAGAACCCGGAAGTCTCGTCGGCGTGCATCGTCGGATCCCTATTTGAAGCCCTCGTGGGACCGCTTGCTCGAAACAACGACATCGGCGAGCGCCAGCGACTAGACCGCGTCCGGGACATTGCCGAGTTTTGCGTCCGAGGCGTTGCGCGGCGTTGACGCGTGCCGGCGGCCGATGAACTGAGCCAGTCCCGCCTGCATGGCCGGGGTACTGGCATGCGCTTCCAGTGTCCTGATCTCGTTTTCCAGCGCGTCCGCCCTGCCTAGCGTAAAAGACGCGACGAGCAACGACTTTGCCCTTGCAAGCGTGTCCCGATGGGCGACCGATATCTCGCCAGCAAGCGCGACGGCGGCTTGCTTCAAGCGGTTTGCGGGCACGGTGGAATGCAGGATTCCCCAATCCACCGCCTGCGCCGCCGTGATGGACTGGCCGGACAGGATCATCCATTTGGCTCTTTGCATTCCGATGCATCGCGGCAACCGGACACTGCTGCCGCCGCCGGGGAGCAGTTCGCGCAGCGCATGCGCGTCTCCAATCGTGGCGTCGTCGGACGCGATCGCCGCATCGCAACACAGCAGCAATTCCAAGCCACCCGCGCGCACCGCGCCCTGAACCATGGCCACGACGGGCAATACAGACGCCTCGAATCGGCGGCCCACCTCGCGAAACCGGTCCAGCAAGGCCCGAACAGCCGTTCGTCCGCCTTCCAGCAGTTCGCCGAGATCCGCGCCCGCACAGAAATTTCGCCCAGCGCCACAGAATACGATCGCCTTCACGTCTGACGCAGACTCTGCCGCGTCCAGCGCCTCGAGCACGTCATCCAGCAGATCGGAATTCACCGCGTTCGCCTTCTCCGGCCGGTTCAGCGTGATCCAGGCTATACCGGCGTCCACGATGCAAATAGGCGTCAGCCGATGCCCGTTCCCATTCAATCCTGCGTTGTCCATCACATCACCTCACTCGTCATCGGCATTTACGTTGCAGCGCCCCATCGCGCCGCACCCACATTTCTTATCGCGCCTGCATAGGGCCCCGTCACGGGGCGAACCGCGTGCCGCCATCCAGCCGATAGCACGTCCCGTTGATGTAGGAATTGACCAGGATGGTCTGCACCATTGCGGCAAATTCCGCCGGAAGGCCGCTGCGCTTCGGACAAAGAAAGCCCTTTTCCATGGCCTCCATGCCCTTTTGCGGCACATTCATCGTGAGTTCCGTCTCAAAGACCCCCGGCGCGATTGCCATGCAGCGGATGCCGTATTCGGCCAGGTCGCGTGCAATCGGCAGCGTCATGCCGGCAATCGCGGCCTTGCTTGCGCTGTACGCGGCCTGCCCTTTCAGTCCGTCAAACGCGGCGATCGAACTTGTGTTCACGATCACGCCGCGCTCGCCTTGCGCGTCGACGGGGTTATGGATCATTTTTTCGGCCGCGAGGCGCAACACGTTGAAGGATCCCGTCAGGTTGATGGCAACGATGCGGTTCCATAGCTCCAGGTCGTGGGCCACTCCCCGCGAGACCGTCTTGGCAGCCGACGGCACGCCGGCGCAATTGACGACGAAACGCAGCTCGCCGAACGCGGCCGCGCCAGCTTGCACCGCTGCCTTCACTTCCTCCGGATTGCATACGTCGGTTTGAAGGGCCAGGTGATTGCCGGGCAGGTCCGATCTGGCGCGCTCAAGCCCCTGCCCATTCATGTCCAGCAGGACCAGCCTGGCGCCCTGCTCCGCCAGCAACTCCGCGGTAGCACGCCCCAGCCCGGACGCCGCGCCCGTCACGATTCCAGCCGCACCTTCAATGATCATGCCTTGACCTCCGCGCAGTCGCGCAGCTCTCTGCGCAATACGAAACGTTGGGTTTTCCCGGACGGTGTCTTGGGCAGTTCCTCCCGGTAGTGAATGCGACGCGGATAGGCATGCGCCGCGTAATCCGTACGCACTTTCTGTTTGAGCGCCTCGGACAGTTCCTCAGTGGGGGCATAGCCCTGGTTCAAGACGACGACCGCTTCGAGCACTTCGCCTCGGATCTGGTCGGGCACGGCAACGACCGCCACGTCGCGCACTGCGGGATGCGACGCGATGACCGACTCCACGTCGAACGGCCCGATGCGATAACCCGCCATGATGATCACGTCATCATCACGCGACGAAAAGCGGAAATATCCCTCGGGGTCATACGAAGCAAGATCTCCCGTCAGATACCACCGCCCGCAGGGCGTCAGCCGGTCACCATTCTTTTCGGGAGAATGGGCATATCCCTCAAACCATGCCAACGGACTGTCAGACAGGCGGGCTGCGAGCAATCCGGGTTGATCCGGGCCCAGTTCTTCATGCGTCGCCGGGTCGATGACGGTCATGTCCCAGCCCGGCAGCGCGCGCCCCATCGACCCCGGCTTGATTGGCATTGAGAGGTCGGGGTGGTGATGATTGTTGAGCAGCATCCCCGCTTCCGTCTGGCCGAAGTGGTCGTGAACCTGCGCGCCCAGACTGGCTGGCGCCCATTGGTTCACGTCCGGGGTGAGCGGTTCTCCCGCGCTGGAAGCACACCGTAAGGCGACATAACCGTCAGGGACGCCATGCGCCTTCAGGCTGCGGTAAACGGTGGGAGCCGCGGTAAAGTTGGTCACGCCTTCGCGCTTGAGCACGGCCAGCGTGCCGTCAGGCGTGAATTTCTCGACATGCATAATGGATTCGACCCCCGTCGACAGCGAAACCAGCACGCCAAAATAGAGGCCATATGCCCAACCGGGGTCAGCGGCATTCCAGAAAATGTCGCTTGGGACGAGGCCAAGACCGAATTTGCCATATGCCTGAAAGCCCGCGATCGCTCGCAGCGGCACGACGACCCCCTTGGGCTTTCCGGTGGTGCCGGACGTGTACACCTCGATCACGGCGCCGTCGCCCGAAGTACGGTGAGCTCGAAATTCGCTTTCTCCGCTCATCTCGATGTCGGCCAATGTGAGGTCGCTTCTGCCCCCGGCGCCCGCGATTGCCAGCGCCAGCCCGGGAAGCGCGCCGACCAGCCCATCGAGCTTCGGCCTCTGGGCCTCGTCGCAGACTACGAGCTTCGCACCGCTGCTGGCCAGCCGCATTTCAATGGCTGGCTTTGCAAACGCGGTGAATAGCGGTACGTACACGGCGCCCAGCCGCCAGATGGCAAGCAGCGTGACGAGGTAATCCTCGCCCTTGGACATCAGCGACGCAATGCGGTCTCCCACGCCGTAGCCCCGGCTTTTCAGGCCTGCGGCCAGTCTTTCGGAGCGCTCACGCAGCCGGCCATAGGTGACGGCGGTGGCCTCCCCATCGCTTGTCACGATGCGATAGGCGATTTTCTGCGGGTCGTGGCGGTCGCACAGCAGGTAACTCGCGCACGCATCGTCTGCCCGGTAGGCGTTGATGAGGTCCGCAAGCCGACTTCTTATCAGCGGGCTGTATTCCCGTGTTTTCATGGTTGTCTCCTTCTCTATGTCTCGTCCTGGGTAAGTCTGCAATCCGGCATTCGGCCGTTGCCTTCACCCTCGGGAGATGTCCGTCCCTTTGGTTTCGCGCGCGAACACCAGGCTCAGCACCGTGCAGGCCGCCGCAATGCCTACCGGGTAGTACAAGCCCGCGTAGATGTTTCCCGTGGCCGCCACGATCGCGAAGGCCGTCGCAGGCAGAAATCCGCCGAACCAGGCCGCGCTCAGGTGGTACGGAAAAGACATTGCGGTGTAACGGATGCGCGACGGGAACATTTCCAGCAGCGATGTCGTGGACGGGGCAAATGTGATGGTTCCGAAACTGAGCAGCACCATCAGCAGCACAACGATGACGGGGGCATTGACGTCCTGGGGATTGGCGGTGCCAAGCGGGTAGCCTTTATCGACAAGCGCGGCGCGCAACTCGGCATCGAACCGTTGCTTTTCCTGCGCCGCATTCGAGGCGTCCCCCCGATAAGACACGATCGCCTTGTCGCCTACCCGGATTTCGGCAAGGTTCGTGTTCGTGTTTGGCGTGCTCGTATAGTTCAGCCCCAGCGTCGTCATGGCATTGGTTGCAACGTCGCATGACGACGTGAATTTCCTCGTTCCCAGCAAGTTGAACTGGACCGAGCAATCAGCCGGATTTGCCGCGATCACGATAGGCGCGGCCTGCTGGGCGCGTTCCAGCGCGGGGTTGGCAAAATGCGTCAGCCCCTGGAAAACCGGAATCGTCAGCAACGCCGCGAGCACGTAACCGCCGATGTAGACGGGACGTCTGCCGATGCGGTCTGAAAGATTGGCAAAGACAATGTAGAGTGGCGCGGTAAGCAGCGTCGCGACGATCAACATGAAGTTCGCTGTCAGCGTTTCGACCTTGAGCACCTTGGTCAGGAAAAACAGCGAGTAGAACTGGCCCGTATACCAGAGCACCGCCTGCGCTGGCAGGATGCACAGCGCGCCGATCAGGATGAGGCGTACGTTCTTCCAGGTGCCGAAGGTCTCGGCAAGCGGGGACTTCGACGCGCGGCCTTCCGCCTTCATTTTCTTGAACTCGGGAGACTCGTCCAGCTTCAGGCGGATCCACAGCGAGATGAGAAGCAGCAAGATGGAGATGATGAACGGAATGCGCCAGCCCCATGCGGCGAATGTCTCCTGTCCCATGGTGAGCCGAAGCGGGATGATGACGGCCACTGCCAGCAGGAAACCGACCGCGGCCGTCAGGATCACCCACGCCGTCCAGGTTGCGCGCTTGTTCGTCGGGGCATGCTCGGCGACGTAGATCATGGCTCCGCCGAATTCCCCGCCCAGCGCCAGGCCCTGGACCATGCGCATCACGACGAAACCGATTGGCGCGATGAGACCGGCCGACTCGTAGGAGGGCAGCACGCCGATCAAGAACGTGGAGCCGCCCATCAGCACGATGGTGACGAGAAACGTGTACTTGCGCCCCACCAGGTCGCCCAGTCGGCCAAAGACGATGGCGCCGAACGGGCGAAGCATGAAACCCGCCGCAAACCCGAGCAGCGTGAAGATGAATCCCGCCGTCGGATTCACCCCCGAGAAAAACACGCGAGCGATCTCGGCGGCAAGAAGCCCGATCAGAAAGAAATCGTAGAACTCGAACACCGTGCCAAGGGACGCAGCGACGATGACGCGCTTGTCCCTTTTTGACATCGATGAAGAACGTGGTGCAGTTGCGGTAGCTTCCATTTCCCCTCCTCCTGTGTGAAGGCCTTCGTCTGGTAATGCTGAGGTTTCACCCGTACGGCCCAGCGGATCGCAGCGTCGGAACGCCTTCCGCTTTATGTGCAAGAATAATATTTATAATTATCGTATTTGTCCATATATGTGAAAACCCGAATACCGTGTCCCCGTTGGCCGCAGCGACGACGCGACCCTGACGATCGCTGGCCAATGCCGCGCGGCGACATTCGCAGACGCCCGGGTGCCGCGGGCGCTTTCAGATTGAAATGTCTTGGGGTGTTTGGTGGGGAATGGCGCCCGGGAGACCCCAGTACAATCGCGGCGCTCTCCCCTATTTCTTTCCTGGCGCGTCCATCCCCATGTCCAACCTCATCGTCCACGGCGGCACGCCCCTGCGCGGCCGCGTCGTCCCCTCGGCCAACAAGAACGCGGTGCTGCCGATCCTGTGCGCCACGCTGTTGACCGATCAGCCGCTGAAACTGCATGGGGTGCCGGACATCACCGATGTGCGCAAGATCCTGGACATCTTCCGCACGCTGGGCAGCGACGTCCGGCTGGACGACGCGACGCGCACGCTGGAACTGCATCACAAGAACACGGTTTTCGACGCGGCCAAGCACCGGCTGCCCGAGGAGATGCGGTCGTCGATCATGCTGGTACCGCCGCTATTGGCGCGCTTTGGCGTGGCGCGGCTGGAGGACAACGTCAAGGGTTGCACGCTGGGCGTGCGCGAGATCGATCCGCACGTGGACATCTTCCGCTCGTTTGGCGGCGAGGTGGAACGCGCCAGCGGGTCGCTGCTGGTTCGCGCGGGCGGCCCGCTCAAGCCCACGCACCATTGGCTGGACTATGCGTCCGTGACGACGACCGAGAATTTCGTGCTTTGCGCGGCCGCGGCCGAGGGCGAGTCCACGTTGACCAATGCGGCCTCGGAGCCGCACGTGCAGGAATTCTGCCGCTTCATGGCGATGATGGGCGCCGAGATCGACGGCATCGGCACGTCGCGCCTGGCGGTGCGGGGCGGCAAGCAACTGGGCGGCGGCGAATTCACTTTCGAGGAAGACTTCCACGAGATCACGACCTTCCTCGCGCTGGGCGCGATCACGGGCGGCGACGTGGTGGTGCGCAACAGCACGCCGGGCAACTTCCCCCTGATCGACCGCACGTTCGCCAAGTTCGGCGTGACGATCGAGCACAAGGACGGATGGTCGCGCGCGCTGCGCTCGGGGCCGCTGAAGGTGCAGACGCCCTTCACCAGCAATGTGCTGACCAAGGTCGAGGCGGCGCCCTGGCCGTATTTCCCGGTGGACCTGCTGCCGATCTTCATTGCGCTGGGCGTGTGCGCCGAAGGCAATGCGATGTTCTGGAACAAGGTCTACGACGGCGCGCTGGGCTGGACGGGCGAGCTCTCGAAGTTTGGCGCGCACGTGTTCTCGTCGGACCCGCACCGCGTGGTGACCTTCGGCGGCAATCCGCTGACGCCCGCGGTGGTGGAAAGCCCCTACATCATCCGCGTGGCGATCGCGCTCTTCATGGTGGCCAGCAGCATCAAAGGCCGCTCCGAAATCCGCAACGCCACCCCGATCCGCCGCGCCCATCCGCAATTTGTCGAGAACCTGCGCAGCCTCGGCGTGCAAGTCGAATGGGCGAACGACGAGTAGGCAACCTGGCTGGGCAAGGCGGATTGATACGAGGGAACGGGGTACGCGGGCTCCCCCTGCCTTTTTGATTTAGGCCGGGTTCCTGACAATGCACTGAATGTTATTGTCGTGCTTTCGCTGCACGCTGGCGGCCTGCCCCAGCGTGGCTTGAACGCCATCCACAAGGAGCCGCAATGAAGTTGATCCCGTCCCTGCTGCTGGGCGCCGGCGCGCTGGCGCTGACCGCCGCCGTGACCGCCGCAACCGCCGCGCCGGTCACCTATGACCTGGATCCCTCGCACACCTACCCCAGCTTCGAGGCCGACCACTTCGGCGGCCTGTCTACCTGGCGCGGCAAGTTCAACCAATCGAGCGGCGTGGTCGTGCTGGACCGCCAGGCGCGCACGGGCACGTTGGAGGTCACCGTGGACATCGGCTCGGTGGACTTCGGCCATGACGAGATGAATAAGCATGCGGTCGCCCCAGACATCTTCAACGCGGCCAAGTACCCCACCGCCACCTTCAAGGGCAAGTTCACCAAATTCGACGGCGACAAACCCGAAGAAGCCACGGGCGACCTGACGCTGCGCGGCGTCACGCGCCCGATGAAACTGGAGATCGACGACTTCAAGTGCATCGACCACCCGATGGTCAAGCGCGAGGTCTGCGGCGCCGACGCCTCCACGGAATTCAGCCGCAAGGATTTCGGCCTGGACTTCGGGCTGGACATGGGCTTCAAGCCCGAAGTGAAGCTGAAGATCCAGGTCGAGGCGGTGCGCCGGAACTGATCGGTGCGGGCCGCCCTGCCAGGGCTATTCGACCGCGCCCTGCCTCTGGCGCGCCTGCGCCAGAAAGTCCAGCGCCGCCCGGTACGACCCCTCATTGCCCGCCGCATTCGCCGACGGCGTGCCGCCCGCATCCAGCAGCAGGCCCGACATGGCGTGCGGTTTGTTGATCAGCGTGGCGGGCAGGCACGGATAGTGGACGTGGTGGCCGGCCCCTGCACACACGTAGTGGAACGTCGGCAGCCCGTGCGCCTGGCGCTGGCGCACCACCATTTCCGAATAGGCGGTGCTGGGCCAGAAGCCGTCATCCGACGCGCTGACCAGCATGACCGGACCGGGATAGTTTTCGACCGGGATGCGCGCCCGCTCGAATGCCGAGGCATCGCGCGTGGCGCTCAGGAACGCCAGGGTCTGCCGATACGGCGGCTCGGACGCATACGCGGCGTTCCAGTCTGCCGTGGCGTTGTCCTGCCACAGGTGCGGAAGCGGTTCGCCATGGCGGGTCCAGACCTGGGCGTCGCGCCCCGTTCCGGGCGAACCGGCGCTTACCACGCCATGCATGACGGGCGACGGCACATAGGCGACGACGGCGCTCACCAGGTCGGGAAAATGCGAGGCGACAAGCAGGGAGGTCTCGCCGCCCCGGCTGATCCCCGACACCGCCACGAAGCCATCGCGCGGCTGGAGGGATCTGCGGATCCATTTCAGCGCCGACTCGAAGTATTCGAGCGGCATATCGTTCAGGTATTTCGGCCGCCCTTCGTAGTTGAAGATCGCCAGCGCCAGGCACTGGTAACCGCGGGCGGCAAAGAGCGCGGCGCGCGGCGCATTGACGCCGCCCGACGAACCGTTCATGTAGATGACGGCCGGATGCGGGCCGGGACCGGCCGGGACGTAGAGCTCGCCGGACAGCATCATGCCGTCCACCTCTTCACGCACGGACCGGTGGGTGACGCCGGCCGCCAGGAACTCCTGGATCAACGTGGCGTCGGCCGACAATGCCCCGTTCGTCGCGTGCAGGTGCACGGTGAGCGCGTCGGTGCTGTCGGGCGGAAACACCACCTGGTCCATGTCCTGGCACATCATGGACCAGACGATGCCCATCGCGGCGGGCTCGGCATAAGAGCCCGACACCGGGCAGTCGCGGCGCAGGTCCAGGCGGCCGTCGTGCCCGGCCACGAAGACGGCCTCCGAGCGCCACGTCGCGCCGCACATGCGCATGCTGGCCGTGACGGTAATGAAGGCGTAGGCGGGAAAACCTTCGATGCGGATGTCGCGCTCGACGTCGATCAGCGCGCGTTCGGGTGTTACCGTGATGCGGGGCTGGGTCACAGTCGTCTCCTTGGCCGCCGCGGCCTCAAGCCTTCAGGTCCGTCTTGGGCACGTTGTTGGCCTTGATGACCTGGGCCCACATGGCCGATTCGTCGGCGATGACCTTGTCCAGGTCCGCCGACGAGGTGAACTCGACGGCCACGCCCTGCTCCGCGAACTGCTGCACCAGGCTGGGGTCGCGCGTGCCCTCGCGCACGGCGTGCTCCAGCGTCCTGGCCACGTCGGCGGGCATGGCCGCCGGACCCGAGATCATCATGCGGGTGTAAAGCTCGAAGTCGTCGACACCCGCTTCTTTCATGGTGGGCACGTCGGGCAGGCTGGACAGCCGCTTGTCCGAGGTGACGGCCAGCACCTTGACCTTGCCCGCCTTGATGTGGGGCAGCGCCGACGTGGGGAAGTCGAACGTGCTTTGCACGGTGCCCGCCATCAGGTCCAGCAGCGCGGGACCGCTGCCCTTGTAGGGCACGTCCTGGAACTGGGTGCCGGTCTTGGACTGGAAGTGCAGCAGCGCCAGATGGTTGATCACGCCGCGGCCGGCATGCGCGCAGGTGATGTCGTTGGGCTTTTTGCGGGCCAGCGCGACGAATTCCTGCACGCTGTTCACGCCCAGTTCGGGATGCACGATCAGCAGCATGGGGGATTTGCCCATCGATCCGAGCTGCTTGAAGTCCGAGGGCTGGTACGGCAGGTTGTTGTAAAGCAAGGGATTGAGGATCATGCCGTTGGTGCCGGCAAAGCCGAGGGTGTAGCCGTCCGGCTCGGCCCGCGCGACGGCGACGGTGGCGATGATGGCCTGCCCGCCCGGCCGGTTCTCGACGACGACGTTCTGCTTGAGCGTCTTGCCCATGCGCTCGGCCAGCGCGCGGGCGGCGATGTCGGTCAGGCCGCCGGGCGCAAAGCCCACCAGCAGCCGCACCGGGCGCGTGGGAAAGGCGTTCTGCTGGGCCCAGGCGGGGCGGGAAATCAGCGGCAAGGCGGCGAGCGCGCCCAGGGCGCGGCGGCGGGACATACGCATTCGATTCTCCGAACAAGGCAACGGGCACACAGGCCACCTGACGGGCGGATGCCGTCACGGTGACGGTATTCTGTATGCGATACAACGCGGGTGCCATTTAGGGATATCCCCAAATGAAAATGCCGGCATCGCTGCCGGCATTCCCTGTGGTGCGCACCTGACGTGCACACCTGACGTGCACACCTGCTTTCCGTTCCTATCGGGCATGCCTGTGCAGCATGCCCGCGGATCGCCTGCTATTTGAAGCCGGCTCCCGGATCGTCGTTGCCATAGGTGCTGGTCCCGTAAGACGTGTCCACCTCGATTTTCACCTTGGTCGCATCGACCTTGACCTCATCGCTCTTGTAGTGCATGACCAGTCCGGGGAACGCCATCACCGCGACGACCATCGCCAGCTGGATGACGATGAACGGAATGGACCCGCGATAGATCTGCCCCGTCGTCACGGGTTCGATCATCCTGCCCGTGACCTTGTCCTTGTACCGGTCCTTGGGCGCGACGGACCGCAGATAGAACAGCGCAAAGCCAAAGGGCGGATGCATGAACGAGGTTTGCATGTTCACCGCGAGCAGGACGCCGAACCAGATCAGGTCGATGCCCAGCTTGTCGGCGACGGGCCCCAGCAGGGGCACGATGATGAAGGCCAGTTCGAAGAAGTCCAGGAAGAACGCCAGCACGAACGTCAGCACGCTGACGGCGATGAGAAAGCCCAGCTCGCCGCCCGGCAGGCTGACCAGCAGGTGCTCGACCCACAGATCGCCGTTGACGCCGCGGAAGGTCAGGCCGAAGACCGTGGAGCCCACCAGGATGAACACCACGAAGGTCGACAGCTTGGTCGTGGTGTCCATCGCCTGCTTGAGCAGGTTCAGCGTCAGGCGGCCACGGACCAGGGCCATGATGATGGCGCCCACCGCGCCCATCGCGCCCCCTTCGGTGGGCGTCGCCACCCCGATGAAGATCGTGCCCAGCACCAGGAAGATCAGGAACAGCGGCGGGATCATCACGAAGGTCACGCGCTCGGCCAGGGCCGAGAGCATGCCGATCTTGAACACCTTGTTGACGCCGGCGATGATGAAGGCGGTCAGGCCCCAGATCAGGAGCGACAGCACGATCTGCTCGTCCACGGGCGCCGTGTCGGTTTCGATGTACTGGCCGACGAAGTACGCCGACAGCGCCGAAATCACCATCAGCACCAGCAGGGACCGGCCGCCGCGCGTGCCGTTGTCTTCACGGAACGAGCGCGCCTCCTCGGGAAGCGCCGGCGCCGAGCCCGGCCGGATGTACGACATGATGACGACGAACAGCACATACGTGCCCGCCAGCATGAAACCCGGCACGATGGCGCCGCGGTACATGTCGCCGATGGAACGGCCCAACTGGTCGGCCAGGATGATCAGCACCAGCGACGGCGGAATGATCTGGGACAGCGTGCCGGAGGCGGCGATGATGCCGCTTGCCAGCCTGCGGTCGTAGCCGTAGCGCAGCATGATGGGCAGGGAGATCAGGCCCATCGAGATCACCGACGCCGACACGACGCCGGTGGTGGCCGCCAGCATCGCGCCCACGAAGACCACGGCGATCGCCAGCCCTCCCCGCACGGTGCCGAACAACTGGCCGATGGTCTCCAGCAGGTCCTCGGCCATGCCTGACCTTTCCAGCACCAGCCCCATGAGGGTAAAGAATGGCACGGCCAGCAAGGTGTCGTTGGCGATGATGCCGAAAATGCGTTGCGGCAATGCCTGGAACAAGGCGACGTTCAGCAGGCCGAGTTCGATGCCCACCAGCGCAAAGAGAATGCCATTGGCGGCCAGCGCGAACGCCACCGGAAAGCCCAGCAGCAGGAACGCCACAAGCGTGGCGAACATGATGGGGGCCATGTTTGCAGTCAGAAATTCCATGGTCAGCGTCCGTCCTGTCCGTTCTTGTCGCGGCTGCCGCCGGGCCCTTCCGCGCGGTGCGCGCCCAGGGCGCGTTCTTCACGCTGGCGCGCTTCTTCCGCGATCTCCAGGGCCAGGGCTTCCTCGGCCGACATCTCGGTGGGACGGGCGCCGGGGTCCGGGCATTTGCCCATCAGGAAACCGATGCACTTGATCAGGTGCGACAACCCCGCCAGCACCAGCAGGCCGAAGCCAACCGGAATCAGCAGCTTCACCGGCCAGCGCACCAGCCCGCCGGTGTTCGACGACTGCTCGTTGGTCAGGAAGGAGTCCATGAACACCGGCCAGGACAGATAGGTGATCAGCAGGCAGGCCGGCATGAGAAAGAAGATGACGCCGAAGATGTCGATGTAGATCTGCTTGCGGCGCGACAGCCGCGAAGACAGCACATCCACGCGCACGTGTTCGTTGCGCAGGAGCGTGTAGCCGGCGGCGAGCAGGAAGATCGCGCCGAACAGATACCACTGCAATTCGAGCCAGGCGTTCGAACTGGTCTGGAATGTCTTGCGGATGATGGCATTGCCTGCGCTGACCACGACGACGACCAGCGTCAGCCACGTCACGCACCGGCCGACCACCGTGTTGATCGCATCGATCAACCGGGATAGGGCTAGAAGGGCATTCATGTTGGATTCCGGGACCGCGCGGCGCATGGCGCGCGGTCAATATGCAACTCGGGAGAGGAGAGAACCGACAAGCGCGCGCGGATGCGGCACATCCGCGCGCGCCGGCAAGACCAGTGGCCGCTTACTTGCCGCGGTTGATCGTGCCCATGTAGCTGTCATAGCTGCCTTCGGCGACGCGGAACCAGGGAAGCTGGTCGTCGCGGAACTTCTTCATGCTTTCGTAGACCTTCTTGAAGGCAGGGTTCTTGGCGCCCATTTCTTCGTACAGCTTGACCGCTTCGGCGTAGCACGCGTCCATCACCGGCTTGGGGAACGATTGCAGCTTGGCGCCCTGCGCGATCAGGCGGCGCAGCGCGGCCGGGTTCTCGGCGTCGTACTTGGCGATCATGTCGTTGGTCGCCGCGGCCGAGGCCTGTGCCAGGATGGCCTGGTACTGCTTGGGCAGCTTGTTGTACGCGTCCTGGTTGACGTAGAGCGACACCTGCAGCGTGCCTTCCCACCAGCCCGGGTAGTAGTAGTGCGGGGCAACCTTGTTGAAGCCCAGCTTTTCGTCATCGTAGGGGCCGATCCATTCGGCCGCGTCGATGGTGCCCTTTTCCAGCGCCGGGTAGATGTCGCCGCCGGCGATCTGCTGCGGCACCACGCCCAGGCGCGAAAGCACGGCGCCAGCAAAGGCGCTGACGCGGAACTTCAGGCCCTTCAGATCGTCGACGGTCTTGATTTCCTTGCGGAACCAGCCGCCCATCTGCGTGCCGGTGTAGCCGCAGGGGAAGTTGACGATGTTGTAGGCCTTGAAGACTTCGCGCATCAGCGTCAGGCCGTCGCCGTGACGCATCCACGAATTCATCTGGCGCGTGTTCAGGCCGAACGGAACAGCCGCGTCAAAGCTCAGGACGGGGTCCTTGCCGTAGTAGTAGTACGACGCGCTGTGGCCGCATTCGATCGTGCCGTTCTGGACGCCGTCCAGCACTTGCAGGGCCGGAACGATTTCGCCTGCGGGAAACACGCGGATGGAAAATTTTCCGCCCGTGGCTTCCGACACGTACTTGGCGACGCTTTCGCCACCGGAAAAGATGGCATCCGCGCTACGCGGAAAACTGGACGCCAGGCGCCAGTTCAGGGTGGGGGCCTCCTGGGCAATGGCGGGCGCCGCCAGGGTCGCGCCGCCGGCGGCAGCGCCCAGGGTGGCTTTTTTCAGAAAGGAACGGCGTTGCATCTAGTCTCTCCAACTTTGGGTAAAGTTCTCTCGATTCCGGGACGGATTGGTGGAGCCCCGACGCGCGATCCTGCGGGTAACAAACTGTCGCGCTTATTGATTTTCGGGGGGGATGCTAGCGGCAAACAGGGTGGGGACGTAGGGGGAAAACCCTTGCCGTAAGTTTCGTGAAATTTTTCTGCGCCGTATGGCTGGTATGACCAGCAGGGCCTCGGCGCACCATTATTCCCCTCAGAATGACGCTGCGCAGGCGCACGGCAGCGCCCGGCACCGGTATAAAAAATCCGTACCTATATAACCAGAAAATATTTAGGGAACGTGTCCGGAAACCGCCCGCGGGCCGGCGCGGGCGGGGCCGGTCAGGAACGGGTCATCAGCTTTTTCCAGCCATCCAGGCCGAGCTTGTTCATCGTGCCGATGTTCTTCTCGTAGATCTCGGCCGCGTCCGGAAAGGACTCCACGGCGCGGTCGATGCTGTCCTCGCGCAACAGGTGCAGGATCGGATACGGCGAGCGGTTGGTGTAGTTCTCGATGTCGTCCGGCTGCGTGTCGGCGAACTGGAATTGCGGATGGAACGTGGCCACCTGCAGCTCGCCCACCAGGCGCATGCGCTTGAGCAGGCGGTCGGACAGATCTTCGAAGTCGTTGAACTCCAGGAAGTCGTCCAGCGCGTCGGGGATGATGAGCAGCGTGGTGTCGATCTTTTCGGGATCGGTTTCGGCCAGCAACGCCAGTTCGTCCTGCAGGTCGGTCAGCACGCCCTCGGCATCGGTGGCGTCGCTGACCGCAAAGCGGATCTGGTCCTTGACCTGAACCGCTTTGGCGAAGGGACAAAGATTCAGGCCGATCACCGCCTGGTTGAGCCAGTGGCGGGTTTCCTCGACCACATTGGCGTAGGCATCAGAGGTGGAAATCATGCCGGCATCGCCGCCATGGTCTGGGCCACCGCTGCCGTCAACTTCTTGCCATAGGGCACGTGCAGGAACTCGTTGGGGCCGTGCGCGTTGGACTTGGGACCCAGCACGCCGCAGACCATGAACTGCGCCTGCGGGAAGCCCTTTTGCAGGATGCTCATCAGGGGGATGGTGCCGCCCTGCCCGATGTAGCCGCACGGCGCGCCATAGTATTGCTGCGAGGCGGCGTCCAGCGCCTGCGTCAGCCAGGGCACGGTGGCCGGGGCGTTCCAGCCGGTGGCGGCGCCCTCGTTGGCCTTGAAGATGACCTTGGCGTTGTAGGGCGCGTCGGCTTCCAGCAGTTCCTTGATTTCCTGCGAGGCGGCCACGGCGTCCACCAGCGGCGGCAGGCGCAGCGACAGCTTGAACGCCGTGCGCGGGCGCAGCACGTTGCCGGCGCTGGACAGCGGCGGCAGGCCTTCCGCGCCGGTCACCGACAGGGTCGGACGCCAGGTGCGGTTCAGGAGCGCCTGTTCGGGTTCGGTGGTCATGGGCAGCACGAAACCGCCGTCGGCGCCGCAGCTCCAGGGGAACCGGCGCCAGACTTCGTCGCCCAGGATGCGGGCGGTGGCGGACACCTGCTCGATGCGTTCGGCGGGGATCTCGCAATGCAGGCTTTGCGGAAGCAGGCGGCCGGTGGCGCTGTCTTCCAGGCGGTCCAGCAGATGGCGCAGGATGCGGAACGACGACGGCACCACGCCGCTGGAGTCGCCCGAGTGCACGCCCTCATCCAGCACCTGGACTTCCAGCGTGCCCGACACCATGCCGCGCAGCGACGTGGTCATCCAGAGCTGGTCGTAGTTGCCGGCGCCGGAATCCAGGCAGACCACCAGGGCCACGTTGCCCAGACGGTCGCGCAGCGCGTCCACATAGGGCAGCAGGTCGTAGCTGCCCGACTCTTCACAGGTTTCGACGATGCCCACGCAACGCGGACGGGGAATGCCCTGCTTGTCCAGCGCCATGATGGCGGTCAGGGAGGCGTACACGGCATAGCCGTCGTCGGCGCCGCCGCGGCCGTAGAGCTTGCCGTCTTCGTACTTGGGCGTCCACGGGCCCAGGCCCGCGCGCCAGCCCGAGAACTCGGGCTGCTTGTCCAGGTGACCGTAGAGCAGCACGGTGTCGCCGTTGTCGCTGCGGGTGGCGGGCGCGTCAAAGAAGATGACGGGCGTGCGGCCCGGCAGGCGCACCACTTCAAGCTTCAGGCCGGACACCTTTTGCGCTTCGACCCATTGCGCCGCATCGCGCACCACGCGCTCGATGAAAGCGTTCTTTTCCCAGTCGGCGTCAAAGGCCGGGCTCTTGGCGGGAATGGCGATGTAGTCGGTCAGCGCGGGGATGATCTCGTTGTCCCACTTGTCGTCCACAAAGTCCTGCAGGGCTTTCGGATCGAGGGTGGGCGGCAATGCGTCTTCGGGGATGCGTGCGTTCATGGCGCTGGCTTCCTGTGTGTGCGGGAAAGGGGCAAACGGCTATTTTATGCCTGCGCGGGGCGGCTGGCATCTTTTGTCCCCATGAAGGACCGGCCCCGGCCAAACCGGTGCCGCTACCGCGCCGCGTAGGCCTCGACGCGGCTCCAGACCTCGCGCGCCAGCGGCTTGGCGTTGCCCACCGACTGGTACAGCCGGATCTCCATATGGATGTCGTTGCGCGCGCCGTCGGCGCGCACCAGCGTGCCATCGCGCAGGTCCGGATCGACCAGCGTGTGCGGCAGCCACGCCAGGCCGAAGCCCTGGCGCGCCATCGCATGCAGCGCGTCGGCCAGGTCCGATTCGTACATGGTCTGCAGCAGCGGCACCTCGCAGAGTCCGCGCAGCTTGTCGTGCAGGATGCGGCCAAGCGACATGCTGTCGGCATAGGCCAGGAATGGCACGGGCGGGTCCGAGGCCAGCTTGGGCACGGCATACCGGGGATGGTGGCCGCCAGGCGCGACCGGGGCGCTGACCGCCACCAGCTTGTCGGCGCCCACGCGCCGGCACCGGTAGTTCGGATTGTCGATCTTGGCGTACAGCGGCTCGTGCGCATGGCACAGCAGGAAATCGACCTCGCCGTCCTGCAGCATGTCGACGCCGTAGTTGAGCGTGGTGGTGATCACCTTCAACTGGAACGCCGGCAGGCCCCGCTGCACACCGGCCATCAGCCCCGGCAGCACCGAATGCGCCAGCGTCTTGCCTGACGCGATGACGATCTTGCGGGCGCGTTCCTGCTCCGGCTTTTGCAGCGCTTCGCGCGTTTCGCGCAGGATGTCCAGCACGTCGATGGCGGCGGCCAGCAGGCTGCGCCCGGCCGCATTCAACGTCGACACCTGGTGGCCGCGCTCGACCAGCGGCACCCCGGCCCATTCCTCCAGCGCCTTGATGCGGCGCCCGAAGGCCGGGTGCGTCACGCTGCGCGCCTCCGCGGCCTGGAACAGGTTGCGCGACTTCGACAGCGCGACGAAGTCCTCCAGCCATTTGATGTCCACGTGTCTTCCTCCACCTCGGGTCCGCCACCTGTCTGCCGGGGCTGGATCCCTGTTTATCGTCGGCTCATCGTCTGTGCCCATTCAGCACAGAGATTGCGCATTTTGCACAAGGTGGAAACACCTTGCAACTAAGATCCCCGTGTCCACCTCTGGAAAACCCTATGCCAGACGCTCCCGTCCTGCTCAAGTCCATCCGCAGCCATTACCTGGGCGGCGCCGAGTTCGTGGCCGGCGAATTGCCGATGCAGCAGCAGAAGGTGGTCGGCAACGCGATGCCGCGCCTCATTGACATGAATGGCGGCTACAGCGCCGGCCAGTTGTATGTGCAGGAATACCGGCTGGCCCAGCCCACCCGCCCCTACCCCATCCTGCTGTGGCACGGCGGCGGCATGACGGGCGCCCAATGGGAAAGCACACCCGACGGCCGCGACGGCTGGCTGTGGCGGCTGCTGCAGGCAGGCTATGACGTGTTCGTGTCCGACGCGCCGGAGCGCGGCCGCGCCTCGTGGGCGATGTACCCGCAGGTCTACGACTCGGCGCCCATCTTCCGCTCCAAGGAGGAGGCCTGGCGCCTGTTCCGCATCGGGCCGGCTTCCGGCTATGCGCCGGCGGGCGAACCGCGGCGCGCGTATCCGGGACAGCAATTCCCGGTCGATGCCTTCGACACCTTTTCCAAGCAATTCGTCCCGCGCTGGCTGACGCACGGCGACATGGCGCTGGACGCCTACCGCGCGCTGCTCGACCTCGTGGGGCCTTGCATCCTGATCGGGCACAGCCAGGGCGGCGGCTTTGCCACCCAGCTCGCCCAGGAATATGCCGCCACCGTGCGCGCCGTCGTGGCGGTGGAACCCACCGGCACGCCGGCCCAGGCCTCGTGGCAGTTGCCGCCGCAACTACTGGTCTGGGGCGACCACTTCGACGCGGACGACACCTGGCAGCGCTATCGCGCCCAGACCGATGCGTACTGGAATGCCCTGCGCGCGGCCGGCCAACGCGCCGACGTGCTGGACCTGCCCGCAGCCGGCATCGCCGGCAACTCGCACTTCTGCATGCTGGATCGCAACAGCGACCACATTGCCGGATTGATCGTCGATTGGCTGGACCGCAGCCTCGACTAACCTTCTCGTGGAGATAGAGATGACCCTGAAGAAAACCACCATCGCGCTGGCGTTGCTGACCGGCGCCACGCTGGCGGCCGGCGCATCGGCCCAGCAGTCCGACTACCCGAGCAAGCCGATCCGCATGATCGTGCCGTTCGCCCCGGGCGGCACCGCCGACATCATCGGGCGCGTCTTCGCCGCGCAGCTCGGCACCGAACTGGGCGTCACGGTGGTGGTCGAGAACAAGGCCGGCGCCGGCGGCTCCATCGGCACGCGCTACGTCGCCGATGCCGCCCCCGACGGCTACACCATCCTGCTGGCCTCCTCCAGCACCCACGGCACCAACCCGGCCGTCTACAAGACCCTGACCTACGATGCGTCCCAGGACTTCACCCCCATCACGCAACTGGTGACCGTGCCCGGCGTGCTGAGCGTGACCAAGGACTTCCCCGCCGCCGACCTGAACGCCCTGATCGCGGAGTCGAAGGCGCACCCGGACAAGTACACCTATGCGTCCTCCGGCGCGGGCGGCCTGGGTAACCTGGCGATGGAACTGATGAAGTCGATGACGGGCGCCAAGCTCATGCACATCGCCTACCGCGGCGCAGGCCCGGCGTTCACGGACGTGATCAGCGGCCAGGTGTCGATGATCTGGGAACCGGTGCCGGCCTCCCTGCCCTACATCAAGAGCGGGCAGATCCGCCCCATCGCGATCGCCGCCGACGCGCGCTCACCGGAACTGCCGGACACGCCGACCTTCAAGGAAGCCGGCCTGGCGCGCTACGAAGCCAATGCCTGGAACGGTCTGCTGGCGCCCAAGGGCCTGCCCGAGAACGTGAAGACGAAGCTGCACGACGCCTCGGTCAAGGCGCTGAATGCGCCTGACGTGAAGGCCAAGATGGCCAGCCTGGGCGGCACGGTGGTGGCCGGCTCGTCGGACGCCTTCCAGCAAGTCATCGCCAGCGACGTGAAGAAGTGGAAGCACGTCGCCAGCGACGCCAAGATCCAGCTCGACCAGTAATCCAAAGGCAAAAGACCCCGGCGTGCTGCGCAGCGGGGTCTTTGCCGGGGGGCCCGGAACACCGGGATCCCGGGATGTGCAAGCCGGCCTTCATGGCCGGCTTTTTCATGGAATGGATCAGGCGCCGATGAGCGCCGGTTCGCCAGCCCGGCTTTCCAGCGCGGGCGCGTCGGCATCGATCACGCGGCCCGATTGCACCTTGAAGACCGCCACCGCCTCGCGCAGGCGCTGCGCCTGGGTTTCCAGCGATGCAGCCGACGCCGCGGCCTCCTCGACCAGCGCCGCGTTCTGCTGCGTGACGCTGTCCATCTGCGACACCGCCTGGTTCACCTGCTCGATGCCCTGCGACTGCTCCTCGGAGGCGCTGGAAATCTCGTTGATGATGTCCGTCACGCGGCGCACCGATGCCACGATTTCCTGCATGGTGGCGCCCGCGGCTTCCACCTGGTCCGAACCCACCGAGACCTTCTGCACGGAATCGTCGATCAGCGTCTTGATCTCCTTGGCGGCGGCGGCGCTGCGCTGCGCCAGCGCGCGCACTTCGCTCGCGACCACCGCGAAGCCCTTGCCCTGCTCGCCCGCCCGGGCCGCTTCCACGGCGGCGTTCAGCGCCAGGATGTTGGTCTGGAAGGCGATCCCGTCGATCACGCCGACAATGTCCGAAATGCGGTGGGAGCTGTCGGCGATGCCGCGCATCGTGCCGACCACGTCACCCACGGCCTGGCCGCCGCGCGTGGCCACTTCCGACGCCGCCATCGCCAGTTGCGCCGCACTGCGCGAGCTTTCGGCGTTGTTCTTCACGGTGGACGACAGTTCGTCCATGCTGGCGGCGGTTTCTTCCAGCGAGGCCGCCTGCTGCTCGGTGCGGGAGGACAGGTCGATGTTGCCCGCGGCGATCTCGCGCGAACCGGTATGGATTTCCTCGACGCCCAGGCGCACGGCCGAGACGGTGCGCGCCAGGCTGTCCTGCATGCGCTTGACGGCCGCGTACAGCACGCCGATTTCGTTATTGCCGCGCTGTTCGATGCGGTTGGTCAGGTCGCCGCTGGCGATACGGTCGAACAGGCGTCCGGCTTCCTGCAGCGGACGGAAGACCGCGCGGCCGAAGACCACGTACAGGCCCACGACCAGCGCCGCCACCACCGCCAGCAGACAGATCAGGACCACGATCGCGACGTTGATGCGGGCGGCGGATTCGCGGGCCACGCGCTGGCCGATCTCGTCGGCGAAGTCGACATACTTCTGGATGGCCTGGGTGAACTGGGTGCCCAGCGGGCTGACCTTTTCCTGGTTGATGCGGCCGGCCTCCTTGGCGTTGCCGGCGCGGATGGCGCCGATCAACGGGACGATGGCTTCGCGCGTGTAGACGTCGTAGGCGGCCAGCGCTCCCTCGAACAGGGGCTTGCCCTGCGGCGACGTTTCCGGCAGCTTGCGCGCGGCGTCGATCTGGCTGGTGGCCTTGGCGACGTAGCTGTCCATGCGCTGCATGTTGCTGGCCGTGGTGTCCAGGCTCTTGCCTTCCAGCAGCGCGCTGTGCGCCGCCAGCAGCACCACGCGGGCGCGCAGCAGGTCCGACGCCGCGTCGTCCAGCGCGTTGGCGCGGACCAGGTTGGTGTCCAGCATCACCTCGATGGAGGTCCGGTTGGAGGTGAGTTGCTGGTAGACCGCGATGCCGGTCACCAGAAAGAGTGCGAAGAAGACGCCCAGGGCGGTCGTCAGGATTGCGCGGATACTTAAATTCTTGAACATTGGAGCCACTCCGGGGGTTGCATAACGCTATCCCTTTAACGGCCCGATGAAATGAAAAGTTAAATATCTCATTGGGTTACATCCGCCTGCGGCGGTGGGCGGCGCCCAAGAAAACACCCCGCCGCCCGGGCGTCGGCCCAGGTGGCGGGGTGTGTCGGGCGTGGGCTCCGCGTCGCCGCGAAACAGCCCCGGCGCGCGGCCGGCTTGCTTACTTCAACCAGGCGCGCGCATTGCGGAAGATGCGCATCCACGGGCTGTACGCGCCGCCCGTGTCCGCATTGCCCCATTTCTCCGGCGCCCACGACATCATGACGTTGCGCGTCACGCGTTCCGGGTGCGGCATCATGACCGTGAAGCGGCCGTCGGCGGTGGTGACCGAGGTCAGGCCGCCCGGGCTGCCGTTCGGGTTGAACGGGTAGGCTTCGGTGGCTTGGCCGTTGTTGTCGATGAAGCGCGCGGCGACCAGCACGCGGCCGGCGTCGCCCTGCTGGGAGAAGTCGGCATAGCCTTCGCCGTGGGCCACGGCGACCGGCACGCGGGCGCCTTCCATGCCGGCAAAGAAGATCGAGGGCGACTTGGGCAGTTCCACCATGGACAGGCGCGCCTCGTACTTTTCCGACTGATTGCGCGTGAAGCGCGGCCAGAATTCGGCGCCCGGGATCATCGGGGCAAGCGCGGCCATCATCTGGCAGCCGTTGCACACGCCCAGCGCGAAGGTGTCGGGACGCGCGAAGTACGCGGCGAACTGGTCGGACAGCTTGCTGTTGAAGCGGATGGTGCGCGCCCAGCCTTCGCCGGCGCCCAGCACGTCGCCGTAGCTGAAGCCGCCGACAGCGACCAGGCCCTGCATCTGCGCCAGGTCCACGCGGCCGGACAGCAGATCGGTCATGTGGACGTCGATGGCTTCAAAGCCCGAGGTGTCGAAGGCCCAGGCCATTTCGACCTGGCTGTTGCAGCCCTGCTCGCGCAGGATCGCCACGCGCGGGCGCTTGCCGGTGTTGATGAACGGCGCGGCCACGTCTTCCTGCGGATCGAAGGACACGTTGGGGCTCATGCCCGGATCCTTGGTGTCGTTCCAGACGTCGAGTTCAGCCTGGGCGCACGCGGGATTGTCGCGGCGCGCCATGATGCGGTAGGACACTTCGGACCAGGCGCGGCCCAGGTCGGCGCGCGGCTGGCTCCAGACCTTCTTGCCGTCGCGGTAGAACTCGACCTCGTCGGCGCCGTTCAGGCCGCCGATGACGTGCGAGTGGGCCGACAGGCCGGCGCCGCGCAGCACTTGCATGACGGCGTCGCGCTGCGAGGCCGGCACCTGGATCACGGCGCCCGCCTCTTCCGAGAACAGGGCCTTGAGGGTGAGTTCGTCGCGCTGCACGGCGACTTGTTCCGGACGGATCTTGTAGTCGCCCCAATCCGCCGATTGCGGATCGAAGGTCAGCATGTCCAGGTTCACCGAGATGCCGGTGCGGCCGGCGAAGGCCATTTCGACCAGCGTGGCGAACAGGCCGCCGTCGGAGCGGTCGTGGTAGGACAGGATGGTGCCGGCTTCGGCCAGCGTGCGGATGGTAACGAAGAACGCGCGCAGGTCTTGCGGCGCATCGATGTCCGGCACGGTCTGGCCGACCTGGTTGTACGTCTGCGCCAGGATCGAGCCGCCCATGCGGTGGCGGCCACGGCCCAGGTCGACCAGGATCAGGACGCTGTCGCCCGCGTCGGTGCGCAACTGCGGAGTCAGGCTGGCGCGCACGTCGGCCACGGGCGCGAACGCCGTGATGACCAGCGACACCGGCGCCACGACCTGGCGCTGCTCGCCGTCCTGTTCCCAGGACGTCTTCATGGACAGCGAATCCTTGCCCACCGGAATGGACAGGCCGGTGGCCTGGCAGAGTTCGCTGACGGCGGACACGGTGTCGTACAGCGCGGCATCCTGCCCTGCCACGCCGCAGGCGGCCATCCAGTTGGCGGACAGCTTGATGTCTTCAAGGCGCGCCACGTCGGCGGCGGCCAGGTTGGTCAGGGCTTCGGCCACGGCCATGCGGCCCGAGGCCGGGGCGTCGAGCATGGCGATGGGCGTGCGTTCGCCCATCGACATGGCTTCGCCACGGAAGCCTTCGTAGTCAGCCAGCGTGACGGCGCAGTCGGCCACCGGCACCTGCCACGGACCGACCATCTGGTCGCGGCTGGACAGGCCACCGACGGTGCGGTCGCCGATGGTGATGAGGAAGGACTTGTTGGCGACCGTGGGGTGGCGCAGCACGCGGTAGGCGGCTTCGGTGAGATCGATGCCGGCCAGGTCCAGGGGCTCGGACACGCCGGGCAGGCGGGTGACGTCGCGCGTCATGCGCGGCGGCTTGCCCAGGATGACGTCGATCGGCACGTCCACGGGACGCACTTCGGCGTCGCCTTGCGGGCGGATCGTGTCCAGGCCGGGCAGGCCTTCGCCGTCGACCACGCGCAGTTGGCGCTCTTCCGTGGCCACGCCCACCACCGCGTACGGGCAGCGTTCGCGGCGGGCGATGGCGTCAAAGCGTTCCAGGTCCTTCGGCAGGATCGACAGAACGTAGCGTTCCTGGGATTCGTTGCTCCAGATCTCGGCGGGCGACAGGCCCGACTCTTCGAGCGGCACGCGCTTCAGATCAAAGATGGCGCCGCGGCCGGCGTCGTTGACCAGTTCTGGGAAGGCATTGGACAGGCCGCCCGCGCCCACGTCGTGGATCGCGATGATGGGGTTGTTCTCGGCCTGCTGCCAGCAGCGGTCGATGACTTCCTGGGCGCGGCGTTCGATTTCGGGGTTGCCGCGCTGGACGGAGTCGAAGTCCAGTTCGGCCGAGTTGCTGCCCATGCTGATGCTGGACGCGGCGCCGCCGCCCATGCCGATGCGGAAACCGGGACCGCCCAACTGGATCAGCAGCGCGCCGGGCGGAATGACGTCCTTGTGGGTCAAGCCCGCGTCGATGCTGCCCAGGCCGCCCGCGATCATGATGGGCTTGTGATAGCCCCAGCGCGTGCCGCCGGCGGTCTGCTCGAACGAACGGAAGTAGCCCAGCAGGTTGGGACGGCCGAATTCGTTGTTGAACGCGGCGCCGCCGATGGGGCCGTCGATCATGATGGACAGCGGCGAGGCGATGCGCTCGGGCAGGCCGTGGTGGTCGGCTTCCCAGGGCTGCATTGCGTCGTCGAAGCGCAGGTGCGACACGGTAAAGCCCGTGAGGCCCGCCTTGGGCTTGGAACCGCGGCCGGTGGCGCCTTCGTCGCGGATTTCGCCGCCGTTGCCGGTGGACGCGCCGGGGAACGGGGCGATGGCGGTCGGGTGGTTGTGGGTTTCCACCTTCATCAGCGTGTGGACGGTGGTGTCGCGGCGGATGTACTTGGCGCCGTCGGCGCCCTCGCCCGTCACGCCCGGCACGCCGGCCTGGAAGCGCTGCGCGGGGCCGCCCTCCATGATGGCGGCGTTGTCCGAATAGGCGACCACGGTGCCCTGAGGCTGCGCCTTGTGCGTGGCGCGGATCATGCCGAACAGCGTGTTGGGCTGTTCCTGGCCGTCGATCACCCACTGGGCGTTGAAGATCTTGTGGCGGCAGTGTTCGCTGTTGGCCTGCGCGAACATCATCAGTTCGACATCGGTGGGGTCGCGGCCCAGGTCGGTGAAGGACTTGGCCAGGTATTCGATTTCGTCGTCGGACAGCGCCAGGCCAAGCGCGGTATTGGCTTCAACCAGGGCCTGGGCGCCGCGCGCCTGCACGTCGACCGTGCGCATCGGCTTGCCGGCCAGCGGCTGGAACAGCGCCTGGCCGTCGAAGCTGGCGTCCACCACGGTTTCGGTCATGCGGTCATGCAGGCAGTCGGCCGCGCGCGCCAGCATGGCGTCGTCGAGGGACTTGGCGCCCAGCAGGCCGCGCTCGGGCGTGATGACGTAGCGCACGCCGCGTTCGATGCGATGCACCGAGGACAGGCCGCAGTTGTGGGCGATGTCGGTGGCCTTGCTGGCCCACGGGGAGATCGTGCCCAGGCGCGGAATCACCAGCAGGGACACGCTCTTGGCGGGCGCCTCGGAGGTGCTGGGCGTGCCGTAGTCCAGCAGTTGGGTGAGTTGCTGCTGCTGTTCGGCCGTCAGGGCGGCGTCGGTGCTGACGAAGTGCTCGTAGCGGGCGGATATGTCGGCCACCGGCAGGCCGGCTTCCTTCAATTGCGCCAGGAGGCGATCACGTCGAAAGGAGGACAGGACGGAGGAACCAGGCAGATGCTGAACTAGGGACACGATGCGGGCGCCGTATAAAGAGGGGTGCAAAGATGGGATTTTACCCGTTTAAGGGGTTTTCCCGGAGCCGAGTTTCATCGGCGGCCCCGCCGGCCCGATCTGGCCATTGTTACAAAAGAATTCCGGGACGTTTGCACCCTCATGGTGCAAAGCAATATCGAGGTTTGGGCGCCAAGTTCGTCCCTTCCCGCCTCATGGCGGTCGCGGTTCATCGGCGGCTGCTTGATGCAATGCAGCATGTTGCAGCGGCCCCGCATTGCGGGAAAACACGAAGACCGGCCCCGGCGACGCGACGGTAGGATGCAGCGACCCTATCCAACAAAAGAAAAGCGCCCCATGCGCGCTGGCCGTTGCCTCACATGTCCCGCTCAGAAGCCCCCGCCGAGCCCGTCGAACCGATCATCCCCGCAGAAACAGAACCCGCCGTGAAGGTGCCGCTGGCCATCGAGGACTGGCTGGCCGTCATCCTGCTGGCGACGCTGGCGATCATTACCTTCCTGAATGTGCTGGTGCGCTACTTCACCGACCAGTCCTTCGCCTGGACCGAAGAGATTTCGGTGTTCCTGCTGATTGTGCTGACCATGGCCGGCGGCAGCGTGGCGTTCGTGCGCAATCACCACATCCGGATCGAGATCGTGGCCGACTCGGGTTCGCCGCGCCGCCAGCGCATCCTGGCGCTGATCTCCAATGGCTGCGTGCTGGCTTTCTTTGTGATGCTGACCGTCCTGTCAGTGAAACTGGTGCTGGACGAGTACATCTACGAGGAAACCTCGCCGGCCATCGGCGTGCCGACCTGGTGGTATTCGATCTGGCTGCCGGTCATGGCCGCGGCGATCTCGCTACGCACGATCGGCACGTTGCGCCGCCTTGCTCGCGGCGCGGGCCAGGAAGCCCTGCGATGATCGCCGTCATCCTCTTTGCCGTCTTCATCGTCCTGATGGTGATCGGCGTGCCCGTCGGCGTGGCGCTGGGCATCGGCGGCACGGTGGCGATCGTGCTGACCAACCTGGACACGCCCTGGTATGGCCTTCTGACCGTGCCGCAGAATTTCTATGCCGGCCTGGCCAAGTACCCGCTGCTGGCGATTCCCATGTTCGTGCTGGTGGGCTCCATCTTCGACCGCTCGGGCGTGGCCAAGCGGCTGGTGGACTTTGCCATCGCCATCGTCGGGCGCGGCCCGGGCATGCTGCCCCTGGTGTCCATCGCGGTGGCGATGTTCCTGGGCGGCATCTCGGGCTCGGGTCCGGCGTGCGCCGCCGCGGTCGGCGCGGTGATGATCGCCGCCATGTCGCGCGCCGGCTACCCGGGCTCGTTCTCGGCCTCGGTGGTGGCCGCCGGCGCCGCCACCGACATCCTGATCCCGCCGTCGGTGGCCTTCATCATCTATTCCGTGCTGGTGCCCGGCGCCTCCGTGCCGGCCCTGTTCGCCGCCGGCATGGTGCCCGGCATCCTGGCGGGCTTCGCCCTGATCATTCCGGCCGTGTGGCTGTCGCGCAAGTACAAGATGGGCGCGCTGGAAGCGCACCTGCCCCGCCCGCCCTTCTGGAAGAGCCTGCGCGACGCGTCCTGGGGCCTGGCCGCGCCGGTGCTGATCCTGGGCGGCATGCGGCTGGGCTGGTTCACGCCCACCGAGGCCGCGGTCGTCGCGGTGTTCTATGGCCTATTCGTCGGCGGTTTCATCCACCGCACGATCAAGCTGCGCGACCTGTACACCATCCTGCGCGAAGCCGCCGAACTGTCCGCCGTGATCATGCTGGTGGTGACGCTGGCCGGGATCTTCGCGTGGGCGCTGTCCACGCTCAGCGTGATCGACCCGATCACCCACGCCATCGTCAATTCCGGCCTGGGCGAGTGGGGCGTGCTGGCGCTGCTGATCCTGCTGCTCATGACCGTGGGGATGTTCCTGGACGGCATCTCGATCTTCCTGATCTTCGTGCCGCTGCTCATGCCCATCGCCAATGCCTACGGCTGGGACCCGGTGTGGTTTGGCGTGATCCTGACCTTGAAGGTGGCGCTGGGCCAGTTCACCCCGCCGCTGGCCGTGAACCTGATGGTGTCGTGCCGCATCGCGCGCGTGCCGATGGAATCGACCGTGCGCTGGGTGGTATGGCTGCTGGGCGCGATGTTCCTGGTGCTGGTGGCGGTGCTGGCATTTCCTGAATTGGCGCTGTGGCTGCCGCGCAAGCTGGGTTATTGAGAGAGGCTGGACGGGGCCGGCCCGCACGGGACGACCGGCCATGGATGACAACAACAGAAAGCATAGAGAGGAGACGCAACATGAAATTCCGCAACCTGATCGGCGCCGCGCTGTGCGCCGCCGCCGTGGTGGGCATGGCGCCCGCGCACGCGCAGAACTACAAGCCCGAGTACAAGCTCTCCATCGTCGTGGGCACCACTTTCCCGTGGGGCCAGGGTGCGGTGATCTGGTCGGATCTGGTGCGCGAGCGCACCGAGGGCCGCATCAACATCAAGGTCTACCCGGGCACCTCGCTGGTCCAGGGCGACCAGACGCGCGAGTTCACGGCGATCCGCCAGGGCGTGATCGACATGGCCGTGGGTTCGACCATCAACTGGTCGCCGCAGGTCAAGCAGCTCAATCTCTTCTCCTTGCCCTTCCTGATGCCCGATTACGCGGCGATCGACGCGCTGGTGCAAGGCGACGTGGGCAAGGACATGTTCAAGCTCATCGAAAAGGCGGGCGTGGTGCCGCTGGCCTGGGGCGAAAACGGCTACCGCCAGGTCAGCAACTCCAAGCGGGAGATCAAGCAGCCTGACGACATGAAGGGCATGAAGCTGCGCGTGGTGGGCTCGCCGCTGTATATCGACACCTTCACCGCCCTGGGCGCCAATCCCACGCAGATGAGCTGGGCGGACGCGCAGCCCGCGTTGGCGAGCGGCGCGGTGGACGGCCAGGAGAACCCGCTGTCGATCTATACCGGGTCCAAGCTCTACACCGTGGGCCAGAAATACCTGACGCTGTGGAACTACGTGGCCGATCCGCTGATCTTCGTGGTCAACCGCGAAGTCTGGAACTCCTGGTCGGAAAAGGACCGCGACATCGTGCGCCAGGCCGCGCTGGACGCCGGCAAGCAGCAGATCGTGATCGCGCGCAAGGGCGTCACGCCTGAAGATCCGTCGCTGCTCAAAGAAATCGCCGGCCACGGCGTCACCGTGACCACGCTGTCGCAGGCGGACCACGACGCGTTCGTAAAGGCCACCAAGCCCGTCTACGAAAAGTGGAAAAAGCAGATCGGCGAAGACCTGGTCAACAAGGCCGAAAAGTCCATCGCCGAACGCAAGAAGTAAACCCGCGCAAGATTCGCAGCAAGCCCCAGGGGAACCGGCGGCGCAAGCCGCCAACCGAGGCAGGGACGCCAGAATCCCGCCCACCGCACGGGCGCCGGCCACAAACCGGCGCCCGTTATTTTTTGCCCCCTACTCCGGATACCTGACTTCCAGGATATCCAGTTCGTCGATCCCCGCGGGGGTGCGCAGCACGACCGTGTCGCCTTCGCGCGCCTTGATCAGCGCGCGCGCCACCGGCGAAATCCAGCTGATCTTGCCAGCCAGCGGTTCGGCTTCGTCCACGCCCACGATGGTGACGGTGTGTTCCTCGCCCGCCTTGTCCACATAGACGACGGTTGCGCCGAAGAAGGCCTGGTCGCGGTTGGGCTGGGCCTTGGGATCGACGACCTCGGCAATGTCCAGCCGCTTGGTCAAAAAGCGCATGCGCCGGTCGATCTCGCGCAGGCGCTTCTTGCCGTAGAGGTAATCGCCGTTTTCCGAGCGGTCGCCGTTGGACGCGGCCCACGACACCACCTGCACGACAGCCGGACGCTCCACGTTCATGAGCTGCGTCAACTCAGCGCGCAGGCGTTCGTAGCCCTCGGGCGTCATGTAGTTCTTGGTGCCGGCCGGCAGCGCCTGGGCCTGCGGCAGATCGTCGTCGTCCTCGTGGTCGGACTCTTTAACAAATGCTTTGTTCATGGCGGTTGCGTCGCGATGGCGCGATCACTGTCGATGGCTTGCAGGATGGGCGGCCAGGGCCGCCCGCGTCAGAACCAGTCGTGCCAGACCGGTTTCAAGTCGGATGGCAGGGGCGGCAGGCAGCCCAGGTCCATCCGGCTTTCCTTGGGACTGTGGAAGTCCGACCCGCGCGAGGCCAGGAACCCGTAGCGGCGCGCCACGTCGGCGTACTGGCGGGCCTCTTCGACGGTATGGCTGCCCGTGTTGACCTCGATGCCCACGCCGCCCAACTGCAGGAATTCGTCGAACAACGCGGCGAACTGCAGCGGCGTGTACTTGTAGCGGCCGGGGTGCGCAATGACGGCCTGCCCGCCCGCGCCGCGTATCCAGCCGACGGCATCGGCCAGCGTGGCCCACTGCATGGGCACATGGCCGGGGCAATCGTCGCCCAGGTGTTTGTTGAAAACGGTCTGCACGTCGGGGCAATAGCCGGCTTGCACCAGGTAGCGCGCAAAATGGGTGCGGCTGATCAGTTCGGGATTGCCGGCGAAGGGCAGCGCGCCTTCGTAGGCGCCCGGCATGCCCATGTCCGCCAGGCGTTCGCCGATGCGTCGGGCACGCTCGGCGCGGCCGGAGCGCGTCTTGCGCAGGCCTTCGATGAGCGTCGCGTTGTCGGGATCGAAGCGCAGGCCCACGATATGCACGGTCAGGCCGGCCCAGGTGACGGAGATCTCGACCCCCGTGGCAAAGCGCATGCCCAGTTCCTGCGCCGCGGCAGCGGCCTCGGCGATGCCGCCGACTTCGTCATGGTCGGTCAACGCCCAGACATCGACGCCATTGGCGAACGCCCGCTGCGCCACGTCCCGGGGCGCGAGCGCGCCGTCCGAGACGGTGGAATGGCAATGCAGGTCTATGTTCAAGGTGGGCGATTTCATGCGGCTATTGTAGAGAAGGCCCGGCGGCACGCCTAGCGCCGTGCCGTCCCCACATTGCCGCGCGCCGGTCAGCCCAGCAGGAAATCGGCCACCGGCTCCACCTGCTCATGCGCGATCAGCGTCGGCGCGTGGCCCACGCCGGCCACCTCGTGCGCCCGCGAGCGCGGGTTGCGCTTGAGCATTTCGTCGACGGTGGCGCGCGTCAGCAGATCGGAAAGTTCGCCGCGAACGACCAGGATCGGGCAATCCAGCGCATCATAGGACCGCCACAAGAGCTGTTCGCCCGCGGCCAGTTCTTCCGGCGTCTGCGCCGCCAGAGCCTGGGCGATCGCCAGATCGTAATGCTTGACCCACTTTCCCCCCTGTTCCGGGTACAGGTGCCTGGCCAGTTCAGCCCACTGGGCGTCGGTGTGCGGACCGAAGGTTTCGGAGTTGGCGCGCATCGTGGCCACCGCCTCTTCGAACGTGGCGAACTCCCCCGGCGCGCCCACGTATTGGCCGATACGCGACAGCGCGCCGTTCTCCAGGCGCGGCCCCACGTCGTTGAGCACCATCTTGTCCAGCCGCAGGCCCTGGGCGGGCGGCAACATCCCGGCATGCGGGCGCATCGCCAGCATGGCCTTCGCAAAGGCGGCGGCGCCCGACAGCGCCATGCCGATCAGTCCGCCCATCGACGTACCCACCCAGGACAGGTTGGCGGGCCGCAGACGCGCGATGAGGGTCACCATGTCCGCCACGTACTGCGGCACGGTGTAGAACGCCGGATTGACCAGCCAGTCCGACCGGCCGCGTCCCACCACGTCGGGGCAGACCACGCGGTAATGGCCAGCCAGCCGGCGCGCCAGCGCATCGAAATCGCGCCCGCTGCGGGTCAGGCCATGCACGCAGAGCAGCACGCGGTCGTTGGCGGGATCGCCCCACTCCCAATAGGCCATGCGATGCAGGCCGGCCGGGCTGGCGCAGTTGACGAAATCCAAACGGGGTTCCAGGCGGGCTTCCACTTCTATCGACTCCACGGATCTGCGCACGGCGGCGCGCTCTGGCCGCTATGTTATAGGAGCCCGGTACGGACTGCTCTGGACTATCGCGCCGGTCGTGGCTACGATCCTTGCAACCGCACCGCGCCCGGCTGGCCCCAGCGCGCCGGACATTGCCCTGGGCTATGGGCGCGATGCAATCATTAAATTGGAGTTGCACACCCTTCAGGGCGCACAGTAAAAAGCTTCAGGCATTGCCAGATCAGTCATCCCAAAATTGATATGGAGTCCGTATGCAGCAAAGCAGTCCCCTTTCTCCGCTGACCGACCAGCCTGCCGGTCAACCCAGCACCGCCTCCCCTCCCCCCGCCCCCCCCAAGGTCCTGCAGGACCTGATGGCGCGCGCCGACGTGCAGATCAACGGCTCGCGGCCGTGGGATATGCAGGTTCATGACAAGCACATGTACGAGCGGGTGTTCGCCAGCTGGTCATTGGGACTGGGCGAATCCTACATGGATGGCGAATGGGACTGCGACGCGCTGGACGAACTGTTCACGCGCCTGCTGCGCGCCGACATGGGATCGGCGGCCCTGGGCGTGGCGCGCATCAAGCTGATTGCCGAACACCTGCGCCACAAGCTGTTCAACCTGCAGTCCAAGCACCGGGCGTTCGAAGTCGGCGAACAGCACTACGACGCGGGCAACGACGTGTTCGAAGCCATGCTGGACAGCCGGATGATCTACTCCTGCGCCTACTGGGAACATGCCCAGACGCTGGAAGAGGCGCAGGTCGCCAAGCTGGACATGATCTGCCGAAAGCTGCAACTGAAAGAAGGCGAGACGCTGCTGGACATTGGCTGCGGCTGGGGGGGACTGGCCAAGTTCGCGGCCGAGCGCTATGGCGTCAAGGTCACGGGCGTCACGGTGTCCAAGGAGCAGCTTGCCCTGGCGCAGGAACGCGTGAAGGGCCTGCCGGTGGAACTGCTGCTGCAGGACTACCGGGACCTGCAGGGCCGCTTCGACAAGGTGGTCTCGGTGGGCATGTTCGAACACGTCGGCCCGAAGAACTACGACACCTACTTCACCCATGTGCAGCGGCTGATGGCGCCGGAAGGCGTATTCCTGCTGCACACGATCGGCATCGCCGCCACCAGCCAGAGCACCGATCCGTGGATCGACCGCTACGTCTTCCCGAACGGCAAGCTGCCGTCGGCGCGCGAGATCACGACCGCCGTGGAAAACCGCTTCATCATCGAAGACTGGCACAACTTCGGCGCCGACTACGACCGCACCCTGATGGCTTGGTGGGAGCGCTTCGAGCGCGCCTGGCCCGCGCTGGAACCGCGCTACGGCACCCGGTTCTACCGGATGTGGAAGTACTACCTGATGTGCTGCGCCGGGTTCTTCCGGTCGCGCGAGGGCCAGCTCTGGCAGGTGGTGCTGACGCATCCGCAGCGGCAGGAGACGTATCGGTCGTTGCGCTGAGGCGGGGGGTGCCCGGAACGGGGGTGCCCGGAACGGGGGTGCCCCGAACAATTGGGCCTGCGCTTCGGGCCTTGGCGGCGCCTGCGCCAACAACGCGGATCATGCCCCCCTTCCCGCCTCTTCCCCAATCATCTCCGCCGCCCGCTCCGCGATCATGATTGTCGGGGAGTTGGTGTTCCCCGACGTGATCAGCGGCATGATCGACGCGTCGGCGATGCGCAGTCCCTGCAGGCCGTGGACCCGCAGCCGCGCGTCCACCACGGCCCCGCCGTCCGGGTCCCGTCCCATGGCGCAGGTGCCGACGGGATGGAAGATGGTGGTGCCGATCTTGCCGGCGGCCTGGCGTAGTTCAGCTTCGGTCTGGAAAGCCGGGCCGGGCAGCCACTCCTGCGGCTGGTAGCGCTGCAGGGCGGGCGCGGCGGCGATGCGGCGCACCAGGCGGATGGAATCCGCCGCGACCCGCAGGTCTTCTTCGGTGCTCAGGTAGTTGGGGCGGATGACGGGTGCTTCGCTGCCCTGCTGGCCCGCGGGCCCTTGCGCATGGACGCTGCCGCGCGAGGTGGGGCGCAGATTGCAGACGCTGGCGGTGAAGGCGTCGAAACCATGCAGGGGCTCGCCGAATGCGCCCAATGACAGCGGCTGCACGTGGAATTCGACGTTGGCGCGGTCCTGGCCAGGATCGGATTTGGCGAACGCGCCCAACTGCGATGGCGCCATGCTCATGGGGCCGCTGCGGCTTACGAGGTATTCCAGTCCGATGCCCGCCCTGCCCATCCACGTGGACGCGATGCGGTTCAGCGTCTTGACGCCGTTCACCTTGATGATGACGCGCAATTGCAGGTGGTCCTGCAGATTCTCCCCCACGCCCGGCAAGGCGTGGCGCAAGGTGATGCCGCTTTCGCGCAGGCGCGCGGGCTCGCCGATGCCCGAGACTTCGAGCAGATGCGGCGAGTTCACCGCGCCGGCGGCCAGCACGACCTCGCGCCGCGCGCGCAGCGACAAGGCGCGGCCGCCTCGGTTGACGCGCACGCCGACGCAGCGCTTGGCATCGAATTCAAGCTGTTCGGCCAGCGCGCCAGTCATGACGTGCAGGTTCGGGCGCTTGCTCACCGGACGCAGGAAGGCCTTGGAGGTGTTCCAGCGCCAGCCGCTGCGCTGGTTGACCTCGAAGTAGCCGGTACCGAAGTTGTCGCCGCGATTGAAGTCGGGCACGCGTGGAATGCCTTCCTGTTCGGCCGCGGCGGCGAAGGCTTCCAGGATGTCCCAGCGCAGGCGCTGGGATTCCACGCGCCACTCCCCGCCCGCGCCGTGGAATTCGTCCGCGCCGCGGTGGTAGTCCTCGCTGCGCTTGAAGACCGGCAGGACCTGCTCCCAACTCCAGGCCGGGTCGCCCGACAGCGCGGCCCAGTCCTCGTAGTCCTGCTTCTGGCCGCGCATGTAGATCATGCCGTTGATCGACGAGCATCCACCCAGCACGCGGCCGCGCGGATAGATGAGGGACCGGCCGCCAAGCCCCGGTTCCTCGGCCGTGCGGTACATCCAGTCGGTGCGCGGGTTGCCGATGCAATGCAGATAGCCGACGGGGATATGGATCCAGTGGTAGTTGTCGCGCCCGCCGGCCTCCAGCAGCAGCACCTGCACGGCGGGATCGCGGCTCAGCCGGTTGGCCAGCACGCAGCCGGCCGAGCCCGCGCCCACGATGATGTAGTCGTATGTCTCCATAAGCTCTTCTTATCTAGTCGCGGGCCTGTCCAGGGCGTCCGCGCGGTGAGCCGGCCCCGGCTGCGGCGCCGGGCGCGCAGCGGGAATCTGCCATGACTCTGGCGCAGCCTGTCGCGGCTGTCCAATGAAATGTTGAAAAGCGCTTTATAAGCGCCTTTAATAATGCTCGACTGCCAGGGCGCAATGCCAAGGCTCGATTCCCCAACGCTCGATTCCCTTCCCCCGCTGCCCCTTACCAAAACACGCCATGGACCTGAAGCACATCCGCACGTTCGCCGCCGTTGCGCGCGAAGGCAACCTGACGCGGGCGGCCGAGCACCTGCACCTGACCCAGCCCGCGTTGAGCCTGCAACTCAAGAACTTCCAGGAGTCGCTGGACCTGACGCTTTTCTCACGTACGGCCCAGGGCTTGGCGCCCAACGCGGACGGGCGGGCGCTGCTGCCCCCGGCGCTGCGGGTGCTGGACGCCCTGGAGGATTTCCAGCGCGCCATCGGCGCCCTGCGCGACACCGTCCAGGGCGAACTGCGGATGGGCACCATCCTGGATCCCGAGTTTCTGCGGCTAGGCGCCACGCTGCAATACCTGGTTGAGCACTACCCCAAGATCCGCCCGACGCTGCGCCACGGGATGTCGGGATCGGTCGGCCGCCAGGTGCGCGCCGGCGAACTGGACGTGGGCTTTTTCCTGGGTCCGCAGGCACCGGAAGGCAGGTCACGGGAAAGCCACCCGCGGGACAGCCACCCGCGGGACGGCCACCCGCGGGGCGGCCACCCGCCGGGGCTGCATGCGCAACCGCTGGCCTCGTTCGCCTATTACGTGGTCGCGCCCAAGGGCTGGAGCGCGCAAGTCGCGGGCCGGGGTTGGGCTGACATCGCGGCGCTGCCCTGGATCTGGACGCCGCCCGACTCCGTGCACCATCGCCTGCTGTCCGACAAGTTCGGTGCGCTGGGGATCGCGCCCCATGCGGTGGCCGAGGTGGACCAGGAGGCCTCGATGCTGGACCTGGTGCGCTCGGGTGTCGGGCTGTCCCTGGCGCGGGACGCCATTGCGCTGCGGGAATCGCAGGCCAGCGGCCTGCAACTGGTGAAGGGGCTGTCGATCCAGGCCGAGCTCTCGTTCATCACGCAGGCCTCGCGCCGCGAGGACCCGCTGGTTGCCGCCGCGTTTGCGGCCGTACAGGCGGCGTTTGCCTGAAACCGGCCGCCACGGCGGCCCGCCGTGATGTTGCGGTGCGCCAAACGGGTGCAGGCCGCACACGGATATGCACCGATACGAAGCATCCGAGCGGGCCGCGGCCGCCGCCGCGCAAGGGGCTTTGAGGGGCTGCCGCCCCCGTCCTTCCCTATGAATCGCAAGGAAAACCCGGCCGCAATATCGCCTTTCGACATTCCTGGCATGGACTTTGCTTGATATGTCGTGTGCGGGTGCAAACCCGCCAAGACAATTCGAGCAGTACCGGCAATGGCGCCCCGACCGCAAGGTCCAGGGCGCCTTTTGTCTTCTGAAAACCGACATCCAAGCCCCGGGGAAATCCCATGAATGCAGCGGCCACATCCGATTCCTTGCAGACGCTGATCGTCATCGGCAACGGCATGGTGGGCCATCATTGCGTCGAGCAATTGATCGCCCGCGGCGCCCTCGAGCGCTATCGCATCACCGTTTTCGGCGAAGAGACCCGCCGCGCCTACGACCGCGTCCACCTGTCCGAATATCTCAACGGCCGCGACGCCGAATCCATGGCGCTGGGCGACGCGTCGCTCTATGAACAGGAGGGCGTGAGCCTGCGCCTGGGCGAACCCGTGCTGGAGATCGACCGCCACGCGCAGGAGGTCATCACCGCCAATGGCCGCACCGCCTATGACAAGCTGGTGCTGGCGACGGGCTCCTATCCTTTCGTGCCGCCGATCGCGGGCGCCGAGGGCACGTCGCGGCTGGTGTACCGCAGCATCGACGACCTGGACCTGATCCGCGAGGCGGCCAACGGGGCGCGGCGCGGCGTGGTCGTGGGCGGCGGCCTGCTGGGGCTGGAAGCGGCCAATGCGCTCAAGTCGCTGAACCTGGAGGCGCACGTCGTGGAATTCGCGCCGCGCCTGATGCCCGTGCAACTGGATGACGCCGGCGGCGCGGCGCTCAAGGCGCGCATCGAGGCGCTGGGCGTGGGTGTGCACCTGTCGCGCGCCACCCAGGACATCAAGCCGGGCACGCAGTACCGCTACCGCATGCGCTTTGCCGAAGGCGCGCCGCTGGAAACCGACCTGATCGTGTTTTCGGCCGGCATTCGCCCGCAGGTGTTCCTGGCGCGCAAGGCCGGGCTGGCGCTGGCCGAGCGCGGCGGCGTCGCCATCGACGAGCGCTGCCTCACCAGCGACGCCAACATCTACGCCATCGGCGAATGCGCGTCGTGGAACGGCACCATCTTCGGCCTGGTCGCCCCCGGCTACCAGATGGCCCGCATCGTCGCCGCCGATCTCTGCGGCGAGCCCGAGCAGCCCTTCTCGGGCGCGGACATGTCCACCAAGCTCAAGCTGCTGGGCGTGGACGTCGGTTCGATCGGCGACGCGCACGGCGCGACGCCCGGCTCGCGCAGCTACCGTTACATCGACGAGGCCGGTTCCAGCTACCGCCGCCTGGTCGTCTCCGGCGACGGCAAGCGCGTGCTGGGCGCGGTCCTGGTGGGCGACAACAGCTACTACGACACCCTGCTGCAATACGCGCAGAACGGCATCGCGCCGCCCGCGGACCCGTCCAGCCTGATCCTGCCGCAAGGCCAGGGCGCGCCGCTGCTGGGCGTGGACGCGTTGCCCGCCACCGCCACCATCTGCTCCTGCCACAACGTCAGCAAGGGCGCCGTCTGCGACGCCATCGACGGCGGCTGTACGGACCTGGGCAGCGTCAAGGCCTGCACCAAGGCGGCCTCGGGCTGCGGCGGCTGCGCCGGCCTGCTCAAGCAGGTGGTCGAACACGAACTCGCCAGCCGCGGCGTCGCGGTGGACAAGAGCCTGTGCGAACACTTCGCCTATACCCGCCAGGAGCTGTATGCGATCGTGCGCGTGGGCGGTATCGAGACCTTCGAGGAACTGCTGGCCAGCCACGGACGCGGCCACGTGGGCTGCGAGATCTGCAAACCCGCCGTGGGCTCGATCCTGGCGTCCTGCTGGAACCGCCCCATCCAGGACCCGCATCTGGTGCCGCTGCAGGACACCAACGACACGTTCATGGCCAACATGCAGAAGAACGGCACCTATTCGGTCGTGCCGCGCATGCCCGCCGGCGAGGTCACGCCCGACGGCCTGATCGCGATCGGCGCCGTGGCCAAGAAGTACAAGCTGTACGTCAAGGTCACCGGCGGCCAGCGCATCGACCTCTTCGGCGCGCAATTGCACGAGTTGCCGTCCATCTGGTCGGAACTGATCGCCGCGGGCTTTGAGACCGGCCATGCCTACGGCAAGTCCACGCGCACCGTGAAGTCCTGCGTCGGCAGCACGTGGTGCCGCTACGGCGTGCAGGACAGCGTGAAGATGGCGCTGGACATCGAGCATCGCTACAAGGGCCTGCGCGCGCCCCACAAGCTGAAGTTCGCCGTGTCCGGCTGCACCCGCGAATGCGCCGAGGCGCAAAGCAAGGACATCGGCGTGATCGCCACCGAGAACGGGTGGAACCTGTACGTGTGCGGCAACGGCGGCATGCGTCCGCGCCACGCCGAGCTGTTCGCCACCGACCTGGACGACGCCACCCTTATCCGCTACATCGACCGCCTGCTGATGTTCTATATCCGCACGGCCGACAAGCTGCAGCGCACGTCCGTGTGGCGCGAATCGCTGGAAGGCGGCCTGGACTACCTGAAGCAGGTCGTGATCGAGGACAGCCTGGGCCTGGCCGCCGAACTGGAGGCGCAGATGCAACTGGTGGTGGACCGCTACGAATGCGAATGGGCCAACGCCCTGAGCGACCCCGAAAAGCTCAAGCGCTTCCGCACCTTCGTCAACGACAGCCAGGGCGACCCCGACATCCAGTTCGTGCAGGAACGCGGCCAGCCCCGGCCGGCCCCGGCGCGCGCCGCCCAGCGCGTCATCCCGATTGCCGAGGAGATCGCCTGATGTCCGCACACAACGCTGAAACGCAGGTCTGGCGCCACGCCTGCCACCGCCAGGACCTGGTGGCCAACTCCGGCGTCGTCGCGCTGGTGGACGGCGCCCAGGTCGCCCTGTTCTACCTGCCGGACGCCGAAGGCCAGACCCTTTACGCCGTGTCCAACCGCGATCCGAAATCCGGCGCCAACGTCATCGGCCGGGGCATCGTCGGCCAGCTCGCCGGCGACGTGGTCGTGGCGTCCCCTCTCTATAAGCAGCACTTCCGCCTGGCGGACGGGAGCTGCGTGCAGTACCCGGACCAACGCCTGCGGACGTGGCAGGCGCGCTTTAACGGCGACGCGGTGGAACTCGCCTGACGGGCGCCACCGGATTCTTTTCAAACATCAGCACAGCAACAGGAAACAACATGTCCTACCTAGCTCCCTCCGAGTTCGTCACCAAGATGGTGGATGCGGGCGAATCCAAGCTCTACATGGCGACCCGCGACGTCCTGATACGCGCCTTCATGGCCGGCGCCATCCTGGCGATCGCCGCGGTCTTCGCCGTCACCGTCACGGTGCAGACCGAATCGCCCATCCTGGGCGCGGCGCTCTTTCCGGTCGGCTTCTGCATCCTGTACCTGATGGGCTTTGACCTGCTGACCGGCGTTTTCGTGCTGACGCCGCTGGCGCTCTTCGACAAGCGCCCGGGTGTCACGGTGGGCGGCATCCTCAAGCACTGGGGGCTGGTCTTCGTGGGCAATTTCCTGGGTGCGCTGACCGTGGCCGTCCTGATGGCCATCGTCTTCACCTACGGCTTCTCGGTGCCGCCCAACAAGGTCGGACAGGTCATCTCGCACATCGGCGAAAACCGCACGCTGGGCTACAAGGAATACGGCGCGGGCGGCATGCTGACCATCTTCATCCGGGGCGTGCTGTGCAACTGGATGGTGTCGCTGGGCGTGGTCGGGGCCATGATCTCCACGACCGTCAGCGGCAAGGTGATCGCCATGTGGATGCCGGTCATGCTGTTCTTCGCGATGGGTTTCGAGCACTCCATCGTCAACATGTTCCTGTTCCCGTCCGCGATGATCATGGGCGGCAACTTCTCGATCATGGACTACATGATCTGGAACGAAATCCCGGTCGTGCTGGGCAACCTGATCGGCGGCATCTCGCTGACGGGCCTGACGCTCTACACCACGCACATGAAGACTGCGCCCAAGCGCCGCTTCGTCTGATCGCCTCTTGCGCATGGACAGCCCTACGCCCATCGCACCCGCCGCCTCGCTGAAGGTGGCGGTGGGCCAGCACACCGATCCCGGGGTCAAGTCCGTGAACCAGGACTTCCACGGCTTGTGCGTGCCGGGCGAGCCGCTGCTGGGCGCCAAGGGCATCGCCATCGCGCTGGCCGACGGCATCAGCAGCAGCAACGTCAGCCACATCGCCAGCGAGACCGCCGTGGCGAGCTTCCTGGAAGACTATTACTGCACGCCGGAAACCTGGTCCGTGAAGAAATCGGCCCAGAAGGTGCTGAGCGCGGCCAACGCGTGGCTCCATTCGCAAAGCCGCCAGCGCCATGGGCAGGACCAGGACAGCGGCTATGTCTGCACCATGAGCGTGATGGTGCTCAAGGGCGCCACCGCGCACATCCTGCACATCGGCGATGCGCGCATCTACCGCCTGCGCGACGGCGCCGTGGAACAACTGACCGAAGACCACCGCGTCTGGGTGGCCCACGACAAGAGCTACCTGGGCCGCGCGCTGGGCCTGGCGCCGCACCTGGAGATCGACTACCACACGCAGGCGGTGGAAGCAGGCGACGTATTCCTGCTGGCGACCGACGGCGTGTACGAACACGTCACGGACCAGGACCTGCGCGACGCGGTCGCCGCCCACCGCGACCACCTGGACGATGCCGCCCGCGCCCTGGTTCAGCTGGCGCTGGAACGCGGCAGCGACGACAACCTGACGATGCAGATCGTGCGCGTCGATGCCCTGCCCGCCCGCCAGGCCGGCGAAATGGCCCAGTATTCCGGCAGCCTGCCCTGTCCGCCCTTGCTGGACGTGGGCCAGGTGTTCGAAGGCTTTCGCATCACGGACGAACTGCGCGCCAGCAGCCGCAGTCACGTCTACCTGGCCGAGGACCTCGACAGCGGCGACACCGTGGTCATCAAGATCCCGTCGCTGGACCTGCGGCACGATCCGGCCTACCTGGAGCGTCTCCTGACCGAGGAATGGCTTGCGCGCCGCATCGACAGCCGCCACGTGGTGCGCGCCTGGCCGCGCACGCGCACGCGCCGCTCGCTCTACACCGTCAGCGAATACATCGCAGGCTGCACGCTGACGCAATGGATGGCCGCCAACCCGCGCCCGGCGCTGGAGCCGGCAATCGCCATCGTGGAGCAGATCGCGCGGGGCCTGCAGGCTTTTCACCGGCTCGAGATCGTGCATCAGGACCTGCGCCCGGACAACATTCTCATCACGCCGGACGGCACGGCCAAGATCATCGACCTGGGGTCGGCCCGCACCGCCGGGATCCAGGAACGGGGCGCGGACGGCGACGAGCCCATGCCCGTGCTGGGCACCGCGCAATACGCGGCGCCCGAGTACTTTCTGGGCGAAGCGGGCACGACGCGCTCGGACATCTATTCGCTGGCCGCGATCCTCTACCAGATGCTGTCGGGGCGCCTGCCCTATGGCGCCGACGTGGCCCGCGCGCGCAGCCGCGCCGCGCAACTGCGCCTGGCTTACGTGTCGGTGCTGGACCGCGACCGGGAGATCCCGGCCTGGGTCGACAGCGTCCTCAGCCGCGCCCTGCACCCCGATCCACAACTGCGCACGCCCGAGCTTTCCGAGTTCACGCACGCCCTGCGCCATCCGGCGGACGTGCGCGGCGGCGAGCGCCTGCCCCTGCTGGAACGCAACCCGGTGGCCTTCTGGAAAGGGCTGTGCCTGGTCCTGGCCATCGTGATCGTCATCCTTGCCTTCAACCCCTGAACCGAGGCGCCCATGCCCGACCTGAACCCCACCGTGTCCCTGATCGGCGCCGGTCCCGGCGACCCGGAATTGCTGACCCTCAAGGCGGTCAAGGCCCTGGGCCGTGCCGACGTCGTGCTGGTCGACGACCTGGTCAACCCGGAGATCCTGCAACACTGCCCGCGGGCGCGCATCGTGCGCGTGGGCAAGCGCGGCGGCTGCCGCTCCACCCCGCAGGACTTCATCCAGCGCCTGATGCTGCGCTACGCGCGCCAGGGCCTGCGCGTGGCGCGCCTGAAAGGCGGCGACCCGTGCATCTTCGGCCGCGGCGGCGAAGAAGCCCAATGGCTCAGCGACCATGGCGTCGCCTGCGAGATCGTCAACGGCATTACCGCCGGGCTGGCCGCGGCCACGTCCGCCGGCATTCCGCTGACGCAGCGAGGCATGGCCCAGGGCGTTACACTCATCACGGCCCATTCCCAGGACGGCGCGACGCCCGACTGGTCGGGCCTGGCGCGCAGCGGCACGACCCTGGTGGTGTACATGGGCGTGGCGAAGGTGCATGACATGAGCAGCCAATTGCTGGCCGCCGGCATGGCGCCCGACACGCCGGTGGCCATGATCGAGCGCGCCTCCCTGCCCGGCCAGCGGCTCTGTCCATCGACGCTTGCTGGCATGGCCCGGGACGCCCAGGCCTTCGGGTTGCGCAGTCCCGCCGTGCTGGTCATCGGCGAGGTCGCCGCCTGCCGGATCTTCGGCCTCCTGGACGATAAGGCCGACGCCGATCCGCTGCCGCGCCGCATGGCCTGAGGTTCCGATTGACATCGCGCTTTTCACCGCATAGAGATTCCGATGGCTGAACGCCACATGCCGCCGCCGCTGCGCTTCCTGCTCGCCGCCCGCCGCAGCGAGCTCCATGGCCTGGAAGCCCTGGCCGCCACCTGCGACCTGGTGCTGCGCATCAGCGCCCTGGTGCACGCCCTGCAGAAGGAGCGCGGCTATTCCAACCTGACCCTGTGCAGCGCCGAAGACCGGCTGCAGCCCGCCCTCGCCAGCCTGTCGAGCGACGCCGAAGCGGTGGAAGCCGACGTGCGCGCCTTTCTGGACGGCCTTGAAGCCGACCCTGCCGCCGGCAGCGGGCGGGCGCGCCTGCTCAATTGCATCGCCTACGCGCTCTTGCGCCTGGACGAACTGCCCGGCCTGCGCCGCGCGGTCCGCGACCGTCGCGTGCCGGTCGAAGACGCCGACGTGCGCTTCACGCAGGTCATCGGCAGCCTGCTGGCGGTGGTGTTCGAAGCCGCCGATTCGTCGCTGGACCCGGGCGTCACGCGCCTGCTGGTGGCGCTGTTGAATTTCATGCAGGGCAAGGAATTGAGCGGCCAGGAGCGCGCCTGCGGCGTGATGGGCTTTACCGCCGGCTGGTTCGACGAAGCGCGCAAGGCGCGCATGCTGGGCCTGGCGGCCAACCAGGCGCGCAGCTTCAGCGTCTTTTCCCAATACGCGCAAGGCGCGCCGCTCCAGGCCTGGGACCTGGTGCAGCAGCAGGCCCAGCCGGTGCAGCGCATGCGCGACATGGCGCAGCACACGTCGGACGCGCAACGCGTCGACGGCGGCCTGGCCGAGCTGTGGTTCGACCTGTGCACCGCGCGCATCGACGCCATGCGCAACGTCGAGACGCAGCTGGCGCAGGAACTGGCGCAGCAGTGCGCCCGACGCATCGCCGAGACCCGCCAGGAACTGGACGACCGCCGCCTATTGCTCAGCCGCTACACCGACCACGCCAGCGGCCGTGCGCCCAGCCTGGTGTTCAGCGTACAGAGCCGCATCCTGGACGTACCGCCCGAGGACGGCGTGGGCAATGAGCTGGAACGGTCCATCCTGGACATGATGCGCGAGCAGACCCTGCGCATGCAGCGCGCCGACGACGCGCTGACCAGCGTGCGCGGCGCGCTGGACGAAAGAAAGCGCATCGACCGCGCCAAGCTGCTGCTGATCAGCCGCTATGGCCTGACCGAGCAGGCCGCCCACGAACGCCTGCAACGCGCCGCGATGGACGGCGGTCTGTCGGTGGCGGACGTGGCGCGGCAGATCATCGCGCAGTTGAGCGGACACTGACGCGGCGCGCCTATCGGAACACCCGCTGCACCAGGCTGACGGCAGCCGCGGCGACCGCCACGGCCGTGACGATGCGGAAATGATCCAGGCTGGCCAGCAGCACCGCCTGCTGGTTGAGCCATTGCGCGATCTGCGCCATGGCGAGCTGTTGCGCCTGCGCCGGTCCCACGGACGTCGCGAAGTAGGCCGACAACTGCGCCATCGCCGCCTCGAATTGCGCGTTGCCGGTAGCCACGCTGGCGTGCAGCACGGTGTAGTGCCGCGACGCGAACCACTGCTGGCCGATAGTGGCCAGCATGATGCCCAGCGCCTGCCCGATCTGCGCCAGCATGTTCTTGACCTGCTGCGCATGGGCGAACACGGCCGGATCGCGCGTCAAGCCGGTGAAGGTCTGCATCGCGGTCGTGGGCATGAGCGTCATGATGAACACGCCATAGCACGCCAGCGCCGGAAAGACGTCGGTCCACATGTTCGCGGTCGGCGTGAGGCGCGACATCAGCAGCCCGAAGGCCGCCAGCGCCAGGAAGCCGGTCACGAAGAATTTCCGGGGCGCGGGCCAGCGCGGCAGCAGTTGCGACATCACGGCCCAGGTGAGCACGCCCGCGCCCAGGCCCATCGCGAAGAACTCGCCCGCGGTGATCCACGCCAGTCCCAGCGCGCGCTGCAGCATCAACGGCACCAGGTAGCCGTTGGCGCCGAGCATCACGTAGCAGGCCATGAACAGGCCCAACCCGCAGAGGAAGCGCATCTCTTTCATGCCGCCCAGCCTGAGCAGCGGCGCCCCGTTGCGCGTCTCCGCCCACACGAACCAGCCCAGCGCCGCCACGCCCGCCACGGCCGACAACGCCAGCAGGCCGCCGTCGCTGAAGAAGTCGTAGTAAGAGCGCTGCAAGGCATGCAGCACCAGGAAGCTGCCCACGCCCAGGGCCGCGACGGGCAGGAGGCGCACGTTGCCGGCCAGCACCGAGCCGGCTTCGCGGCCCGGCATGGCCAGCATGACCGGGGCCATCGCCAGCAGCGACAGCGCGGCGATCAGCCAGAACATCAACGGCCAGCCATCGTGCTCGACCGCCATCGCGGCCAGCCAGGGCGCCAGGGCCGTGCCCAAACATAGACCCGAGGCCAGCGCCTTGATGCCCAGAAAGCGCGCCGGCCCGGGAGCAATCAGGTTGACGGTCAGCCGGGACGACGTGAGCATCGCCCCGCAGCCCAGCGCCATCAGCACGCGACCCAGCAGAAAGCCCGCGGGGTCTTGCGCCAGCGCGCACGCCGCCGCGCCGACGCCCGCGGCGGCCAGCGACGCCAGCAGATAGGCGCGCAGGCCCAACCGGTGGGTCAGCCACCCCTGCAGGGCGATCATCACCACCGCCACGCAGGCGTATACCACGGCGATGTGGGTGTATTCCTCGGGGCTGGCGCCGATCTCTCCCATGATGGGCGCGGCGCCGAACGTCGCCATGCCGTTCTGCAGGAAGTCGATGAATGTCAGCGCGCCGATGACCAGCAGCAGCGAAAGCGGGGGTTTGGATGGGGACATGGAACCGCCTGGGAAGCGCTTGAAGAAGCCTGAGCTTGCCCAGGCTGTATATGCCTAGGCAGATAAATAAATAAAAAAAAGGAAACGACCCCGGAAAAGAAGATGGCGTTCCCTACCCTTGGTCCGACCGCGCATTCATCAGCAGGCGCGACAGCAGCTTGTGCAGCATCTCCCCTTCGGCTTCCGAGAAGCCGGCCAACAACCGGCGAAACGCCACCTCCGTCGCCTGCCGCGCCTGCGGAAAGGCCGCCTGGCCCATCTCGGTCAGCTCGATCAAGTAACTGCGGCGGTCGGCTTCGTTTTCCACGCGGCGGATGAAGCCCTTGGCGGCGATGCGGTCCAGCAAACGGGTCATGGCGCCGGAGTCGTAAGCCAGCACGCGGCAGAAATCGCTGAGCGTGCGGCCCCACCCCTTGACGATGCAGTTCAGCACGACGTACTGCTGCACGGTGATCTGAAGCGGCGCCAGTTCGCGGTCCAGGGCCTCGTGGATGCCATTGCGCACGGACGTGACCAGAAAGCCGAGTTCGCCGGTGCAGAGTTCGTCCAGAACGGAAGGGGAATCGTTGCGCATGATGGGCCTGCCGCGCCGCGGCGGAATCGATCGACGCATATTAACTGCCTAGGCAGGCACATGCAAGCCTACGCTTTCCGCGCGGGGCCGTCGCGCCTCACCCTATCCCGATCCGCCGCGCGCCCTCACGGAACAGCGCCTGCGTGTCCGGCGCCAGCCTGAACGCCCCCAGGAAATCGTCCACGCGGTACGCCGGCGCCGCCTTGCGGATGGCGGGCAGAAAGCCGAGCGCCTCGTCAATCCGGCCCGCCATCGCCAGGCAGCACGCGGCAATGGCCAGGATGTGCACGTGGGCGTTGGGCCGCGCCGCCGCCTTGACCGCCCACCCCGCGGCTTCCTCGATGCGGCCCAGGCGCACCAGCGCCAGCGCGCGCACCGCCAGCATGCCGAACAGCAGCGGATCGAAGGGACTGAGGTGGCGGGAATGGTCGGACGCGCCGATGGCCGCTTCGGCGTCGCCCAACTGGCAGTCGACAAAGCCCAGCGTGTAATGTCCCAGGGCAAAGTTCGGGCTCAGGTCCACGGCAATCCGCAGTTCGCTGATCGACGGATCCTGGCTGCCGCGCAGCCACAGCGCGCGCCCCATTGCCCAATGCGCGGCCGGGTCGCGGTCGTCGGCGATCAGGCTTTGTCCGGCGGTCTCGAACGCCAGGTCGATGGCCGGCGCCTGCTCGCCCCAGCGCTGGAATGCGGTCTGCCAGTGGGTGAAGGACAGGCCCGCATAGGCCCGCGAGAACGTCGGATCCAGCCGCACCGCCAATTCGAAGAAATGCCGCGCCTGCTCGTTGTCGGTGCGGTTGAACCGGTACATGTGCCATAGGCCGCGGTGATGCGCCTGCCACGCATCCAGCGAATTGGGCGGCGTCAGGATGGCGCGGTTGCGCTCGGCGGCCTCGATCTCGATGTCGATCGATGCCACGATGCGATTGCCGATCTCGTCCAGGGCCAGCAAGGCGTCGTCAAACATGTGGTCCAGGACGTCGGCCCAGACGATGCGCGCCGTGCGGGAGTCGACGAGCTGCACCTCGACGGCCAGGCGCTGGTCGTGCCGCCGCAGCGATCCGCTCACGACGTAGTCCACGTTGAGCGTGCGTCCCGCCTCTTCCGGCCCCACGCTGCGCTGGTCCAGCGCGAACACGGTGCCCTGCGCGATGACGAAAAGACTGCGCAGCTTCGCCAGCCGGGTAATGATGTCGAAGGCCAGCCCGTCCGCCAGGCCGCCCCGCACGCCCGCCTGCGCCGACCGGTCCACGAAAGGCATGACGGCGATCGACGCGCGTCCCTGACGTTCCGGGGCAGGGTCCGACTGGCCGGGCGGCGGCGCGTCGGCCGCGGACGGGACGCCGCCCGCCAGGCGGGCGCGCACCTCGCGCCACGCGTCGCGCAGCGGCCGCCCGTCCAGGCCCTCGGCCTCGAACGCCCGAACGGCCGCGGCCAGGTGTTCTTCGCCTTCGCGCCATTGCCCGCGCAATCCCAACGCGCCCAGCATCTGCTGGTGCGCCTGCGGGTCGAAAGGCGCGAGCCGCAGCCACTGGTCCAGGCACGCGAAGCTGTCCTCCGACCCCGCCGGCAGCGCCGCGGCCCGGCGCGCCAGCACGGCCGCATGGCAGGCCCGCAGGCGCCGCCGCTGCGCGGTCAGCCAGCTATGGAAGAACGGGCTGCGGCCGATCTCCAGCCCTTCCAGGAAGTCGCCCGCGAACAGCATCGACAGGTCGCGCAGCCGCTCCGGGCTCGCGTTATCGATCCCGGCCTGCATCGCCGCGTCGATATCGAGGACGTCCACGCGGCAATCGGACAGGTCCAGGCGCACGCTGTCCTGCGCCGTCTCGACCCGACGCCTGCCGGGCTCGTCCAGCAGGCCCCTCGCCTTGCTCAGGCACCAGCGCAGTTCGCCGCGCGGATCGTTCGGAATGTCCCACAGCAATTCGCACAGGTGCGAGCGCATGACCGCATGGGGCGCCAGCGCCAGGTACGCGATCAGCGCGCGCAGCTTGCGCGAGGGCGGCAAGGCAACGGGCGCGTCCCCGCGCGTGATCGCCATCGGCCCCAGCATGCGCACGTGGATGGCCGCGCCGCCGGATTCCACCGCAGATTCCACGCCGGCTACCACGCTCGCCTCCACGCGCGGTTTCTATCGTGGTTTCCGGGGCGCACGGCACGCGAAAGCCTTCGCGGCGCTGGTTGCACCGCCCCGGCGCGCTGGTCATGGAGGCCGTCGCGCATCCCACGCTCTATCGGAGACACACCATGTCCATTTCCTCCCTTGCCACCAGAGACGTGCGCGACACCGCACAGCCTGACCTGGCCGCCTTGAAAACCCGCCAGCAGAGCACCTGGTCTTCCGGGGACTACGCCGTCGTCGGCACCACGCTGCAGATCGTAGGAGAACAGCTTTGCGAAGCGCTTGACGTGCGCGCCGGCCAGAAGGTGCTGGACGTCGCCGCCGGCAACGGCAATTCGACGCTGGCGGCCGCGCGCCGCTGGTGCGACGTCACCTCGACCGACTACGTCCCCGCGCTGCTGAGCCGCGGCCGCGAACGCGCCGCCGCCGAACGCCTGAAGATCGAATTCCAGGAGGCCGACGCCGAGGCGCTGCCCTTCCCGGACGCGGCGTTCGACGTCGTGATGTCGACTTTCGGGGTGATGTTCACCGCCGACCAGGACAAGGCCGCGGCCGAATTGACCCGCGTGTGCAAGCACGGCGGCAAGATCGGCCTGGCCAACTGGACGCCGGACGGCTTCATCGGGCAGATCTTCAAGACCATCGGCAAGCACCTGCCCCCGCCCGCCGGCGTGAAATCGCCCGCCTTGTGGGGCACGAAGGCGCGCATCGAAGAGATGGTCGGGGCCGAGGCGTCGTCGATCCAATGCGAACCCCGCCACTTCGTCTTCCGGTACCGGTCGCCCGACCACTGGATGCAGGTCTTCAAGACCTACTACGGCCCGCTGCTCAAGGCGTTCGGCGCGCTGGAGCCCGCGGCGCAGACGGCGCTCACGGCCGACATCACGGCACAGATCGACAAGTTCAACCGGTCCGGCGACTCGACGATGGTGGTGCCCAGCGAGTACATGGAAATCGTGATCACCCGCCGGTGACCGCGCCCTGGTCCCCGCCTCGCAGGAGGCGGGGCCGGCCATGCGGACGGCGGACAGGAAGCGATCCATGGCGTAGCGCCTTCACAGCCGTCCGCCGGCGGGCGCCGGGGCGGCCGTTGTTGAACAACCCTGCGTTGAGGTTGGCAATGGCATGCCGACCACTGCCGGAGTGGGTGCGAGCCCATAGCGGGAATCATACGCCCGCGAATCTCCGATTGGCGCATTCAGACGCCGCTGCCGAGCCGCCGGGCGCGGCCCCACGCCTACGGCAGGTTCTCGCGGAAGATCACCTGGCTGCGCGCCAGCTCCACCCCGTTCATTGCGCTGCGCTTGTCGCGCAGATTGCTGAAGATGCGCACGCAGCTCATCAAGGCTTCCATGGGGCTCTGCGTGATGACGGCGTCCATCGTGCCGTCGATCAGCAGCGCCCGCGTGTCGGGCGTGAGGCCATGCCCGATGAAAACAACCCGGTGCTGCTGCCCCGCCTCCTTCAGCGCGCGGGCCACGCCATCGGACGCGCCGCCGATGTTGTAGATGCCGGCAAGCTGCGGATACTGCTCCAGCAACTGGCGCGTCTGCTCGTAGTTGCGCTGCGCGTCGTCATAGCCTTCGCGCAGGTCCACCACCTGCATCGCCTGGAACTGCTCCGCATAGAGCTGCAGAAAGCCGCTTTCGCGTTCTTCGTGCGCCCGGTAGTGCCGTGATCCGGCAATCAGCGCCACATGCGCCGCGCGCAAGCCGATGAAGCGCGCAATAAGGTAGCCGGCCGTGCGGCCCGCGGCGCGGTTGTCCAGGCCCACATAGGCCACGCGGGCGCTGTTGGCGATATCCGAAATCAGCGTCACGGTCGGCACGCCCTGCTGCGCCAGCGCGTTCACGGCCTCGCGCACCACCGGATGCTCCAGCGCCATGAACGCGATGCCGTCGGCCCGCTTGCCATGCCGGGCCAGCGCCTGCGCCAGCGCATCGGGATTGAAGCTTTCCACGTAGTCGACCTGGCACTTCGCGTTCAGCGGGGCGAAGTGTTCGTGCGCGTAGCTGACGGTATCGCCCAGCATGCGCAGATAGCGATTGCTGCCGCGCGGCAGCAGGAACACCAGCCGCATCGGCTCGGGCGCGGCCGCCGCGTACGCCGCTTCGTCGGGCAGGTAGTCCAGGTCGATGGCGGCCTTGAAGACCTTTTGCGCCGTGGCGGGGCGGACACCGGGTCGGCGGTTCAGCACCCGGTCGGCGGTGGCGGTGGACACGCCGGCGCGGGCGGCGACGTCGGCCAGACGGGCGAGCTTGCGGTCGGAGGCGGGATTATTCACATCAAAAACCATCATGAATAAGATTTGACGATGATAGCGCCTATTCACTATTGTCCATTCTGCCGCATGGATCAGGCGGTTTTGTGGCACATCAAAAAACATCATAACTACGACTATGGAGACAACCATGAAGCTGCTGACACGCCGCAGTGCCTTGCGCCGCCTTTGCGCGGTTCCCGCCCTTGCCGTCGCCGGCACCGGCTTTCCGCTGATCGCCCGCGCCGCCGATTATTCGCTCAAGTACGGCAACAACCTGCCGGTGACGCATCCGCTGAACATCCGCGCCCAGGAAGCCGCCGAACGCATCCTCAAGGAAAGCAACGGCCGCGTCGACATCAAGATCTTCCCGAACAACCAGCTCGGCGGCGACACCGACATGCTGGCCCAGGTGCGCTCGGGCGGCATCGACTTCTTCACGCCGTCCGCCCTGGTGATCGCCACGCTGGTGCCGGTGGCCGCCATCAACGCCGTCGGCTTCGCGTTCAAGGACTACGGCCAGGTCTGGACGGCCATGGACGGCGCGCTGGGCGCCCACGTGCGCGCCGCCATCGCGCAGCGCAAGCTCTACGCCTTTGAAAAGATGTGGGACAACGGCTTTCGCCAGACCACCAGCAGCAAGGCGCCGGTCAACACCGCCGCCGACATGGACGGCCTGAAGATCCGCGTGCCGGTGAGCTCGCTGCCGATCTCCATGTTCAAGGGCCTGGGCGCCGCGCCGGCCAGCCTGCAGTTCAGCGAAGTCTATTCGTCGCTGCAGACCAAGGTGGTGGACGCGCAGGAAAACCCGCTGCCCATCATCCAGGTCGCCAAGCTGTACGAAGTGCAGAAATACTGCTCGCTGACCAACCACATCTGGGACGGCTACTGGTTCATCGCCAACGGCCGCATGTGGGAAGGCCTGCCCGCCGACCTGAAGACGGTCGTTGCGCGCGGCATCAACGAAGCGGGCCTGGCCCAGCGCGAAGACATCAAGAAGCTCAACGCCTCGGTGCAGTCCGACCTGGAAGCCAAGGGCCTCGTGTTCAACCAGCCGTCCGCCGACAGCTTCCGCGACCAACTGCGCACGGCGGGCTTCTACAAGGAATGGCAGGGCCGGTTCGGCAACGAGGCCTGGGGCTTGCTGGAGCAGTCCGTCGGCAAGCTGGCCTGAGGTCGCGCGCCATGTCCTCCCTGTCCGCTCCCCACGCCGCCACGCCCGCGCTGCCGGCCAATCCCCTGCGCCGGGCGGCCGGCGCGCTCGACAGCGTGCTGGGCAGTGTGGTCGAACACGTTGCCGCGGCGATCGTGCTGATCGAGATCCTGGTGCTCTTCGCCGGCGTCGTCTCGCGCTATGTGTTCCACAGCCCGCTGGTCTGGTCCGACGAACTCGCCTCCATTCTGTTCCTGTGGCTGTCCATGCTGGGCGCCGTGGTGGCGCTGCGGCGCGGCGAACACATGCGCATGACGGCGCTGGTGAACAACGTCAGCCCGGCGCGGCGCGCGCAGCTGGAAACCGCGGCGCTGGCGGCGTCGCTGGCGTTCCTGGTGCTGATCCTGGCGCCCGCCATCGAGTACGCGCACGAAGAGCACTTCATCATCACCCCCGCGCTGGAGCTGAGCAACGCCTGGCGCGCCGCCGCGATTCCCGTGGGCATGGGGCTGATGGGCGTCATCGCCGTGCTGCGCCTGCTGCGTACGCAGCCGCTGCCGCAGGTGGCGACGGCGCTGGCCGGCGTGGCCGCGATCGTGGGCCTGTTCTGGCTGGCGCAGCCGCTGTTCTCGGGCCTGGGCAAGCTGAATCTGGTGATCTTCTTCGTGGGCATCGTCGCGGCCACCGTGTTCTCCGGCGTGCCCATCGCGTTCTCGTTCGCGCTGGCCACGTTTTCGTACCTGGCGCTGACCACCAACACGCCGATGGTCGTCATGGTGGGCCGCCTGGACGAAGGCATGTCCCACCTGATGCTGCTGGCGGTGCCGCTCTTCATCTTCCTGGGCTCGCTGATCGAAATGACGGGCATGGCGCGCGCCATGATCCAGTTCCTGGCCAGCCTGCTGGGCCACGTGCGCGGCGGGCTGTCGTACGTGCTGATCGGCGCCATGTACCTGGTGTCCGGCATCTCGGGCTCCAAGATCGCCGACATGGCGGCCATTGCGCCGGTGCTGTTCCCCGAAATGAAAAAGCGCGGCGCCAAGCCCGGCGACCTGGTGGCCCTGCTGTCCGCCACGGGTGCGCAGACCGAGACGATTCCGCCGTCCATCGTCCTCATCACCATCGGTTCCGTGACGGGCGTATCCATCGCCGCGCTCTTCACGGGCGGACTGCTGCCCGCCGTGGTGCTGGGCCTGGCGCTGTGCACGGTGGTCTGGTGGCGCTACCGCAAGGAAGACCTGAGCCTGGTGCAGCGCTTCACCTTCAAGGAGATCGGCCGCTTCTTCATGATCGCGCTGCCCGCGGTGGCCCTGCCCTTCGTGATCCGCGCCGCCGTCGTCGAAGGCGTGGCGACCGCCACCGAAGTCTCCACCATCGGCATCGTGTATTCCGCCGTCGTGGGTCTCTTGATCTACCGGCGCTTTGACTGGGCGCGCCTCAAGCCCATGCTCATCGAGACCGCCTCGCTGTCGGGCGCCATCATGCTGATCGTCGGCTGCGCCACCGCCATGGCGTGGGCGCTGACGCAGTCGGGCTTTTCGGGCGACCTGGCCAAGCTGATGGCCGGCATGCCCGGCGGCAGCTACGGCTTCCTGGCGGTGTCCATCGTGGCCTTCATCATCCTGGGCAGCGTGCTGGAAGGCATCCCCGCCATCGTGCTGTTCGGTCCGCTGCTGTTCCCGATCGCGGTGCAGGCCGGCGTGCACGAAGTCCACTACGCGATGGTCGTGATCTTCGCGATGGGCATCGGTCTCTTCGCGCCGCCCTTCGGCGTCGGCTACTACGGCGCCTGCGCCATCAGCCGCGTCGACCCCAACGAAGGTATCCGCCCGATCTGGGGCTACATCGGCGCGTTGCTGATCGGCCTGATCGTGGTTGCCGCCTTCCCCTGGTTCTCCATCGGTTTTCTGTGACGCGACGCGGCTCCGCCCGGCGGGGCCGCGCACTCCACCTCTTTTAAGAAAGATTCCAACATGAGTCGTTTCCTGGGCGAGATCCGCCAACTCGGTTATGTCGTGCATGACATCGAAGCCGCCATGGACTACTGGAGCACCACGCTGGGCGTGGGTCCCTGGTACTACAACCCGCGCGTGCCCATCGTCAATTACCAATACGACGGCGTGGGCTACGAACCCCACAACTCGGTGGCCCTGGCCAACTCGGGCTACGTGCAGGTCGAACTGATCCAGACCCGCAACGACGTGCCTTCCATGTACCGCGACTTCCTGCAGGCGGGCCGCACCGGCCTGCAGCACGTCGCCTACTGGACCGAAAGCTACGACGCCGACCTGGAGCGCCTGCTGGCGCAGGGCTTCAAGCCCAAGATGAGCGGCGAAGTCGGCGAAAAAGGCCGCTTCATCTACTTCGACACCGAATACCACCCCGGCACCGTCATCGAACTGTCCGAAGTGGCCGGACCCAAGGGCCGCCTCTTCGACCTGATCCGCGAAAGCTCGCAGAACTGGGACGGCAAGGATCCGGTCCGCGCCTTCCCCGACCTGACCCGTCTCTGATCCGCCCTGCCGCCCCATCGCCACCATGAATTCCCAATCGTTTACCGCCACCTACATGATCGAAACCCCCGTCGACCCCGCCAAGGTCGCGGAGGTCATGGCCGGCGAGCAATCCTGCGGCACCTTCACGCGCGTCCAGGGCGAGACGGACGAACTGCGCGCCCGTGCGCGCGCGCGCATCGAATCCATCGAAACCCTGGAAACCGTCGACGCGCCCAGCCTGCCAAACGCCTATCTCGCGCGCCAGCCGGACGGCATGCCGGGCAAATTCCAGCGCGCGCGGGTACGCATCGCGTTTCCCGTCGCCAACGTCGGCGCCAACCTGCCCACGCTGGCGGCCACGGTCGGCGGCAACCTGTACGACCTCGGCGAAGTCACCGGCCTGCGGCTGGAAAGCATGGAGCTGCCCGCGAACTACCGCGCCCAGTTCGACCTGCCCCAGGTCGGCATCGCCGGCACGCGCGCGCTGACCGGCGTGGACCAGGGTCCGCTCGTGGGCACCATCATCAAGCCCAACGTCGGCCTGTCACCCGAGCAGACCGCGCACCTGGTCGCCCAGCTCTGCGCAGCCGGCGTGGACTTCATCAAGGACGACGAAGTCTGCGCCAACCCGGCCCACGCCCCGCTCGCCCAGCGCGTCGCGGCCGTGATGGCCGTGGTGCGCGCCCACCGCGACCGCACCGGCCGCAACGTCATGGTCGCCTTCAACATCAGCGACGAGACCGACGCCATGCGCCGCCACGCCGACTTGATCGAACGCGAAGGCGGCACCTGCGTCATGGCAAGCCTGAACTGGTGCGGCTACTCCGCCATCCAGACCCTGCGCCGCAGCACGCCGCTGGCATTGCACGGCCACCGCAACGGCTTTGGCGCGCTGTCGCGCCATCCGCTGTTGGGCATGGGCTTTCAGGCTTATCAGACGCTGTGGCGGCTGGCGGGCGTGGACCATATGCATGTGCATGGGCTGCAAGGCAAGTTCTCGCAGGAAGACAGCGAAGTCGTCGACTCCGCGCGCGACTGCCTGGCGTCGCTGACGCCCGGCATCGACGACGCCGTCATGCCTGCGTTCTCGTCCGGCCAATGGGCCGGCACCGTGCCCGCCACCTGGGCCGCCGTGCGCAGCGACGACCTGCTGTTCATGTCGGGCGGCGGCATTCTTGCCCACCCGGACGGCCCGGCGGCGGGCGTGCAGAGCATCCGCCAGGCGTGGCACGCGGTGCGCGACAACCAGGCGCTGGAAGACTACGCCCGCAACGCGCCCGAGCTGCGGCGCGCCCTGGACTTCTTCGGAAACCGCGCATGACGGGCGCTGCCGCGCCACAGGTCTGCTGGTATGGCGACGACTTCACCGGCGCCACCGACACGCTGGCCGAGGTCGCTCGCGCGGGGCTGCGCAGCCTGCTCTTCTTGAGCGTGCCCTCTTCCGCGCAACTGGAGCGCGCGGGTCCATTGGATGCCATCGGCATCGCTGGCGCCGCGCGCGGCATGGCACCCGAGGAGATGGCCTCTGAACTGCGCGCGGTCGGTGAGTTCATGGCGGGCACCGGCGCGCGCGTGCTGCACTACAAATGCTGTTCCACCTTCGACAGCGCGCCGCACATCGGCAGCATCGGGGCCGCCGTGCGGGAATTGCGGCGGCACCTGCCCAATCCCATCGTGCCCATCGTGGGCGGGCAGCCCAGCATCGGACGCTATTGCAGCTTCGCGCAGCTTTTTGCGCGAGCGGGCGCCGCGCCGGAAATCCACCGGGTCGACCGGCACCCGGTCATGAGCGTGCATCCCGTGACCCCGATGCACGAGGCGGATTTGCGGCGGCATCTGGAGGCGCAGGGGTTGGCTGGCATCCGCTCAGTGCCGCACATTGCCTATCCATCGGCCGCGGAGGTGATGGCGGTCGACGACTGGATCGACCGTCTTCTGGACAACGCCGACGGCCCGCTGCTGCTGGACCTGGTGGACGAATCGCAGCTTGCCGTCATCGGCCGCCTGATCCGCCGCGCGGCCGACCGCGCCCCGCTGCTGGCCGTGGGCCCGAGCAGCGTACAACAGGCGCTGGCCCGCGCCTCGCTAACCCCGCGCGAAGGCATGACCCCGCCGACGTCGCTCGCCCCCGCCGACGGCCCGGTGCTGGTCGTGGCGGGCAGCCTGTCGCCCGTCACTGCACGGCAAATCGCCGCGGCTGAAAGCTATGCCCGCCAACCATTGGTGACCGAGCGCCTGCTGGCCGATCCCGACTACGCCGCGCAACAGGTCCAACAGGCAGCCGCCACGCTGGCCCAGGGCCGCAACGTGCTCGCGCACACCGACCAGCCGTCGGGCCCCGTCAACGCCGAACAGACCGCCGCCACCGCGCTCGCCACGGCCCGGCTCGTCGCCGACATCGTGCGCGCCAGCGCCCAGGCCGGCCGACGCCTGAACCGCATCGGCATCGCCGGCGGCGACACGTCCAGCCAGGCCACGCTGGCACTGGGGCTTTGGGGGCTGGCGTTTCGCTGCGTCCTGGCGCCGGGGGTGACCGTGAGCGTCGCACGTAGCGATGACCCCGTGACGGACGGGATTGAATTGATGCTTAAGGGTGGGCAGATGGGGGGGGAGCGGTTGTTTGATGAGCTGGCGGCGGGCGGGGGGTGAGCTGTCGCCCCGGGCGCGCAAACGCCGTGCCGTTCATTGAACGAACGGCTGAACATGGTCGCAAAGAGCGCCCCCCGGCGTAATTATGACGCCTGAAGCATCCGGAGCATTTTCTGAGCCTGCTGGCGAGACGACTGAGGCATCAACTTGTTCTTGACAAAAGCCCCCAGCTCCTCACGAAATGCCGACCAACTAGTTTGGTCCGCCTTAAGCCATGCAATGGCTCGATCCGGCCAATAGCCAGAGAAGGATTCGTGGAATACTTGCTTTAACAAAAAAGTTCCAGGAAAGCAATAATCACCAAACCATGAACGGGATTTGCAATGGCCGCCCGATTCAAGAAATCATAGAAATCGCTAGGCGGTAGTTCTAACAACGGCCAAAGCAAAGTAAATCTGCCTTCCGAGTCGAGCGCGACCGCCTTTTCATTCGAACGCGTGCACCAACGGAACTCAGCATGCGTACCTACCAGTTGGCTTCCAATACCAATAAGCCAACAGTATTGGAGTTCGTCAATCGCGGGCTCAAGCAGTCTAAGTTCCATTAGCGTCTCCACGCTTGATGATTGACTAAAGTTCCAACCCGGTTACTGAGCCATTGTTGAAATTGCGCGCGAGTCTTGAATCGCCCCGGGTATCGCGGAGTCTCCAGCTCTTGAGAGAATGCGAGCCATGAGCAAGAACAATGCGAACAAGTTTTCCCCCGAAGTGGGCGAACGCGCGGTGCGCTTGGTGCAGGATCATCGCAACGAGTACCCGTCGCTGTGGGTGGCGGTCGAGTCAATCGCACCTAAGGCTGCTCGGCGCAGACGCTGCTGACCTGGGTCAAGCGCCATGAAGTCGACAGCGGGAAGCGCGAAGGCGTCACCACGAGCGAGCGCGAACGGATCAAGGAGCTAGAGCGGGAGAACCGCGAGCTTCGCCGCGCCAAAGACATTCTGCGCACGCCCAGCGCTTTTTTCGCGCAGGCGGAACTCGACCGCAAGCTGAGGTCGTAAACACCTACATCGACCGGCACCGGGAGGTCTGCGGGGTCGAGCAGATCTTCAAGGTGTTGCAGGTTGCCCCGTCGGCATATCGGCGCCACGCTGTGCGGCTGCGCGATCCGTCCCGGCGCAGCGATCGTGCTCGGCGTGACGAACATCTGACGCCGCATTTCCATCGGGTCTGACAAGAGAACCATCGCGTGTACGGTGTGGACAAGGTCTGGCGGCAACTGAACCGCGAAGGCGTGACGGTTGCCCGTTGCACGGTCGAACGCTTGATGCGCGCCCAAAGCCTGCAAGGTGTGCGCCGTGGCAAGCGGCTGCGCACCACCTTCCCCGACGATGCTGCCGTGAGGCTGCGGGATCGTGATTTGTGGTCTGCTCATCAGCGATCGCCTTGTAAGTCACCGCCCAGCAATAAGCGAGCGGAAGCCAGGTTTTTTTGACTAAGGAGAGATCAGTACGGCTTGTCGAGGTAGACCTCGACACTGACTTCTCCCGTTCGGCGATCCACACGTGCACAGGTGATTACCTTGGCATCGAGAGGCCTCTCCCCGGCGATGTACAGCTCAAAGATTCCTTCCTCATCGGTAACTCGAGTACCTAACGTCAAGTTTTCCGAGTCGACCGCCGCGAGCCGTGGATAGGGCAGCAACGCATCGTGTGTAGCCTTCTTTGCGAGGACTTCCATTTCCTTGAGCTTCAGCAATTTGCTCTTATCCATTACGGCCTCCAACCTTCCAGGCTATCGCCTCGGGGGGTGAACATGCTCCGTTGTCCCATAGAATTGAATATCGCGCTTCGCTGCGCACCCATCGCATCAAGAACAGCTCGGTCAGCGGTAGACGAACGCAGCACTCCCGCGTCACCTGGATGCGTGTGCGAAGACCAACGCCAGCCTTGGCCGGCCAATTGCTTGGCCATATCCGGATTGATCGGCACCGAGCGGGCACCGCCTCGGAATATCAGACGACGCCCACCTGCCGAGAACATGGCGAATTCGTCACCCGTCGCAGCGGTCAATGCAGACAGATCACGTTGACCGAATGACTTGTGCGCAATCGTGCTGGAACCGAACTCCGGCAATTGCTCCAACACCGCCGACTGACGCGAATTGAGCGCGCCTAATCCCCGGACAATGGCGGTCGGATTTCCCGTCGCGGGATTAGCCGCAATGGTCAATTCGCTGTTTGGAACTATATCACCCCCCGCAATGAACTTGGAATCGGTAGGCATAGCCCTGAGAGCCAGCGCTTGCCTCTGCAAGACGGTCTCCGCCAGTTCCGCCGCGACGGGGGTTAATTGACGGCCTGCGGTCAGCAGCTTCCCTCCAGCGCCACCCGCAGCCCACCCAAAAGCCGCTTCACCAAGTTGCTCTGGCGAACCCCCAACGATTGCACGCAGCGGTCGTCCAATAGCCCCATCTACAATTCCAAGCCCCATCTTTGCTGCTGTAAGGCCAAAGCCTTCCTGCTCCACCTGTCTGAAGAAGTTGCTCTGCGGACTGACTCTGTAACCCGAGTCCCCGTTCCACTCGCGCAACTGCCCGACGACATAGCCAGTCGCATCAGCCGAAGCAAAGCCAATTTCCTGCGCTGCCCCTAAGAGCGCCCCAGGCATTTCTTTGGCGGCATGGCCAGCCCCCGACAAGAAGCGTCCAAATTTGTTGAAGGTGAAGAACCCTTCCACTTTGCCTATCTCGCGCAAGGTGTCCGCAGGTCTTATATCAGGCAAGGGAACGCCAACAAGACCTTCCCGGTCGGCAACCGGATAAGACACGGCGTCGTTGTTCCAATAAATCTCTCCCTTTGAACCTCGGCCAATCTCCTTCAAGGAGCTTGTGTCGTTGAAGGCTGTCTGGTCCAAAGCAATGTTGTACTGACCTACGCCCAAAACTTGATTTTGCTCGCCCAACCTCCGAAGATCCGCCATGGTTTCGGCGCGGAACCTTGCTTTGACAGCGTCGTCTTGCCCGCGATCCATCGCCTCGCCGGGCGTGATACTTCCGCCAGATGATCTCTGCATCGGCTCGACAACGGAGTTTCCTAGGGCATTCCCAAACGCATCCACCGCAACCTGCACATAGTCCGCCTTGCCCCCAGACAGCACCGATGCCGCAACACCTCCTACCGCGCCCGCCACAAATCCGCGAGTCAACCGCTCACTGAACAATGAAGCGTTCGGAAGAAGCTCGGACCCAACCGCGGAGCCAACCCCCGCCCCGATACCCGCCGCCGCCACATTCGTCCAACTGAACTTGGACTGCAGACCCGTCGCCATCGCAACGCCCTGTGTGATCGTCGAGCTCACCATTGCTCGTCCCGCGAGTTCCAGGGCACGAGCGCCTGTAGTGTTACTGAGCGTCGCTGTCCCGCCAAATCCAGCGGAAACGCCGGCAGTCACCGCAGTGGCTACACCACCCACAGCCACGCCCGACCAACTGAACTTGTCCTGCGCGCCGATTGCCATGCCGACACCCTGACTGACGACACTCCCGACCACTCCCGCCGCCAAGCCGATCCCGACGCCCAATCCTACCCCCACGCCTCCAGTCAACGCCGCCACCCCTGCGGCCGCAAATCCGCCGAGTACAGTGGTCGTTCCTGCCACGGTTGCGGCCCCGGCAGCTATTGCAGGCGCAGCGGCGGCTAACATTGCCCCCGCCGTTAACACCGTCGCCACCACCGCCACCACGGCAACAATAATCGTCCCGATCCCGCCGCACCCACCTCCGCCATCCGCCTTCGGAACCGGCATCGTCGGTTGCGTATCCCCGATCAATTTGCCCGGGTCATACGGCTTGAATGTCTTGTAGTCGTTGTGATTCCCGGTCACGCGGTTCGGCACGGTGACCGTCGCACCCACCCGCAGATCCCGATCTCCCGACAGCCCGTTCGCCTCGGCAATCAAATACCAAAGCCGGCTATCCCCGAACGCCTGCTGCGCAATAGATTGCAGTGTGTCACCCGCCTGGATCCGATAAGACCCCGGCGCCGCCGACGGGTTTCCGCCGTCGATCGGTCGGAACGATGGCGAGAAATCATCGCCGCCGACCGTCGGCCCAGTAGTACCCATCAACTCACCATTCACGATCAGCGTGCGCGTGACTTTTCCGTCTTGGACGCGTTGCAGGATCTTGCCGTTGGCGTCGTTGACCAGCGTCTGGTTATTCTTCGTGTTCTTGGAATCCGTCACGCCGATCAGGTTGCCGTTCACGTCGTACTTGTACGTGGTCAGGCCGGGGTCCAGCATTGTGCTGGTGCCGGCGAGCGTGGCTTCGCGGTAGCCTTCGTAGCGCGCATGGGTGTAGTTGTAGGTATTGATGTAGTGGGAGCCGTCCCACATTTCAGTCTTGTATTGCGTAACGTTGCCGGCGGCGTCATAGCCGGTGTAGGCGTTGTTGTACTTGTTGGTGAATCCGCTGTTGCCCATCATCACGACGCGAACGTTCGATACCCGCCCTGCCGCGTCGTACACGTTGAGCTTGCGCTCGTTGACGAGGCCGGACGCGTCATAGAACGCCTTGCCATAGCTGCCATCGATGCCGCTCGTCACAACGCGGTCCGCGCCGTCGTAGTAGCGCTGATCGGTCAGCAGCCCGTCGCGGTGGATCGTGCTCAAGCGGTTGAGCGCGTCGTAGGAATAAGTTTCCGTCGTGAATCCGGCAGCGGTACTGCCACTGCTGGATATCGCCTTGTCCCAATACCTATCGCTCAAACGGTTTCCCATCACGTCATACGTGATCTTGTGGCCCTGGCTGGCATTGATCTCCAGATTGGCGTTAACGCCGTCGACCGTCGTCTGCCGGTTCATGACATCGTAGCCGTACCAGAGGTCCCGGTTGCGAACCGTGCGGCCGGCGTCCGTGTATTGCGTCTGCACGCGGGATCGGTTGCCGTTGGCGTCGTAGTCGATGGTCTCGCGCAAGTAGCCGTCGGACACTTCGCGCAGGCGGCCCAAGGCATCGTACGCCATCACATTGCTCTGGTACGCAATCGAGTTTTGTGTCGTACGTTCGCGGACTTTGTTGCCGGCATGATCGTAGGCGTAGTCGGTGATCTTGTTGAGCGAGCCATCGGTGATACGCGTCATCTGCCCCGCGGCATCGTAGGCGTGTGTCAGCGATTGCCCGCGCGAGTTGGTCTGCGTGATCAGTTGACGGGCCCAATCGTAGGTGTAGGCGTACTTGGCGCCGCCGATGTCAGTGTGAGACAACAGCAGGCCGAAGTAGTCATAGTTCCAAGTCGCGGCGTTGCCGTTGGCGTCCGCTTCGAAGGTCTTATTGCCGCGGGCGTCGTACGCCGTGCGCAGTTCCGTGGCGATACCTGGCTTACGTACTCCCGTGACGTTGCCGCGCAGGTCGTAGCGGAAGTAAGTCGCTTCCCCGGCCCCGTTGGTAGACGAAAGTTTGTTGCCCCACTCGTCATAGGTGACCCGTTCTATGACGGTCTTTGTTCCGTTAGCAACCAGGTTCACAATGTTCGACACGCGATACGCCGACACGGCCGCGTGCGAAGTCAGAACCAGACGCGCCAGATTGTCGTAGGCGTAGCTCGTCGTGTTGCCCAGCGCATCGACCCACGCAACCTTGTCGCCCAAGGCGTTGTAGTCGTAGCGATAGACACCGCCATCCGCATGGGTTTCACGGACGCGATTGCCACCAGCGTCATAGGTGATGCCATTGACATTCCCATTGGCGTCGCGCGTAGCGACGTTGTTGCCGTTCTGGTCGTAGTACAGATACGTCTTTGGACCGGCCCCCGCCACACCGTCCGAATTCGGACGGATTTCTGACGTCATCTGGTTGGAGGCGTTGTAGGTGTAGGACGTGACCCAGTAGGGCGAACGCGGGTCCGTCACGGTCAGAACGTTGCCCCAGCGGTCGTAGGTGCGCTGTACCGTGGGGCGGCTGGCTTGCGTGCCGCCATTATTTGCGCCGACTGGCGTCCACGTGCCGACCACGCCCAGACTGCCCGATGCCGACACGCTAATGGGGCCCGGGTTGGACGCGGTGGTGCTGGTTAAGCCATACCTGACAGGGGAACCCGCGATCGTGTAGCCCGGGGTGTACGGCGCGGTAGTCTGCGTCATACCCGGGCGCGGCACGACCGGCGGCACCCAGACCTGTTCGGAACGCTGTTCTTGGCGGTACTCAACCTTCCAGTATCCCGGCTGACCGCCTTCACCGCCTTCACCCGAGCCAGGAACCGGCGGGACCCAGACTGATACGGGCACCGTTACGGTGTAGTAACGCGTGTAGTAGTAGCCCGGCGTCGTCGCCCCTTGCGAGATCGTACCGATCCGATGCAGCGTGGGGCTGCTGCTGATTGCAGGCGTATACAGCAGATCGTATTCGTAGTTTCCGGCAGGCAGCGTACCGAACGCCACTGAGAATCGGGTAACCAGGCTGCCGTTTTCGCCGCCCTCCCCCCCTTCGCCACCGCCCGCCAGCGCGCGGGACATATTCACTTGCGACCACCCGGCGGTACCCTGCAAGCGATACTTCAACACGGCGGAACCGGTGTACTCACCGGGCGCTGTCCAGGTAATACTGGTATTGCTGGAGTCCAGCACCAGGGATTCGGCAATCGGCGCAATGCCCACCGCAGGCACCCAGCGATCAGGTACCGCGGCCAACTTATCGATCCGACCGGTCGCGTGCGCATAGGCTGCGCCGGTCTGCTTGTCGATCAGCAGCAGTTCGTAGTCGAAGGCGCCCGCACCCAACGCCGCCCAATCCACACCGTCGTGACCCTTGGTCCGTGCTACGACCGGAAGCGACGTCCATGTGCTGCTCCCAGCAGGCCGATAGCGGAACTGCGCGTTCACGCCGGCGCCGAACGACGGCCAACTGAAGACTTCGCGGCTGACGGTGCCGAACCCCATCGCGCTGCCGATCGAAGACAACGCCGGCGCCATCAGCGACAAGGTACCGTTGCCCGTCACTTTGACGACGCCATCGCGCCCGATATGGGACACGCGGTATTCGTAGCTCCCCAGCGCAAGGGCGGCGGCATCGTAGCGGTACGACTTGCCGTAGTTCACCATGGCCACTTCGGACCAGGTACCGTTAGGTTGGCGCAGTTCCAGCCGAACCTTGGTGGACGGATCCACCGGCGCGGTCACATCGATGAAGTTTCCGGTGTTGCCGAACGTGTCCTGTTGCTGGATCACGCTGCGATAAACACCCCCGGCGTCCTTCTTCTGCACCAACAAAGAAACGACCTTGCCAACGCCGCCGTCCAGCGTGTTGCTGGCGTTGCCGTCCCAACTGATGGTAACGCCGCCGCGCGCACCCTGCCCCGTGTAGTTCTTGGCGATGGTTCGGCGTACGCCAGACATGCTTTCGTACACCATGGTGACGCGGATTTCTCCGTCGCCTAGGTTGACCAGATTGGTCCAGGTCAACTGAACGCTGTTAGTGCCCTGCCAAGTCGGAATGCCAGTAGGTTCACCATTCTCGCCAGTCTCTCCATTGCCCCCGCCCGTTTCCGGATGTGGAAGATAGACCAATTTTGCGGAGGTGATGGCGGTGCTGGTGAAGTCGCGGCTCACGGACACACCGCCCTCGGCAACGGTGCGGACCGCCCCCCGCGTGGTGACCACATTGCCCAACAGGTCGTAGATCGTGTCGTCGCGCCGCAAATTGGACATTGCCGCTGCTTGCTGCGGCGTCTTTATTGCCGCCACGTTCACGTTACCGCCACCGATGCCTGCGCTGGTCATGTTGGCGGTGGCTTTCCCTTGCAGGTTATAAAGCGTGATCTGTTCGCGACCGTCCTTGGCATTGGTGCGGACCACGTTGCCGCCATTATCGTATTCGTAGTATTCCTGCGCACCGCCGTCGATGCCGCGCCGGGTCACTTCGCCGAACGCGTTGTATTGGGTTGCAGTATCGGACCAGCCCGCGTTGGCCTGCGATATATCGGTGATGCCCGAGCCGTTTGCCTCGGCATTGCTGCCTTCCCACTTGCTGACCCAGTTTCCGGAGGCATCTTGTTGCCATACCCGGATGTAGCTCAGTTGCGACACCCCGCCTTGCTCCACCTTGTTGTCCGACCAACTGATGGATACGCCGGACGCAGCCGCAGCCGCCGCAACGTCCACGGTGCGGCTGGTCGCCACGCTGGGCGACCCGAACGTCATCGTCGTTCCGCCCGTCGTTACGCCACCTTCCCCCCCTCCGCCGTTGCCAAAATTTTCGTCGGTTATCGTCTCGGTCGACAGGGTGCTGACGGTGTTGTAATACACCTGAACGCGCACCAACCCACCGCTCGCGTTGATCAAGGACGACCAGTTCACGTTGATCGTGTTTGTGCCCGTCATGCGGTAGCGGTAGAAGCCCTGGAACTCCTTGGTCGAAGACGACCACCCGGTCTTGACTCCGCTCTTCAACACCGAGGTCGACGCCGGATCAATCACCCGCGTCTGCTGGCCCAGCTTGTCATATTCGTACGCCTGGAACCAGCTCTTGACGCTGCCGTCGTTGCCCGTGACCGTGCGCCATTGTTTGGCCAACTGCCCGCCTGCGTTGAAGGACGCGTACGTGCTCTTGCCGTTGCCGTCGGTCGTCTGGATCTTGTTGCCGCGACTGTCATATCGCACAAAGGTCGCTCGGTCCTGGGCACTCGTGGTGGCTTTGAAGCCCGTGGGCGTCTCAGTCACAACCGACGTGCCGTTGGCGTGCTGGATCGTCGCGATGGCGTTGCCCAGCGCGTCGCGCCGGAACGTCGTCAATGGCGTCAGTGCGGCGCCGCCCACTTCCGCCTTGCGGGTGGGTTCGGCGATGGCCGCGACGCGGCCCAGCACGTCGTAATACGTATAGGTGGACGCGCCCTTCGCGTCGGTCACGCGCGTGCGATTGCCCAGCACGTCATAGCCGTACGTCGTCTTCAGGTCGCCACGCAGCACCGATGCGCTGGACTGCCCGCTGTACTCCACGCCGACGCGCGTCTCGGACACCATGCGGCCAAGCGCATCAAAGGCGTAGGTCGTGACGCGGTCGTTCGCATGCGCAACCGGCAAGGTGAATGACTGCGCATTCCACACGGTCGCAGCCGTCGCGTATTCTCGCATCGACGTCTTGTTGCCGTTGCCGTCATAGGACATTGTCGTCACGTAGCCCAAGGCGTCGACCTTGGCCGTGACATTTCCCAGGCGGTCGTAGTACTGCGTGGTGGTAGCCCACACCTGCGACACCGGGTTGACCAGTTCACGCACCACCACGACCTGCCCGAAAGCATCAAACTCGTTGCGGGTGATACGGTTGCTGACGAAGTACTGCGCGTTGGCTGCGGCCGACGAGTCGTAACCGTAGATCTGCGACTGGCTGACTTCGACCGCGCGGCCTAGCCGGTCATAGGTGGACACCACGCCACGATCGCCACCGTGGTCGACGCCCGCCGCGTTGACAGCGGCCGACACCGCAGCCGCGGAGATGCCCATGTAGCCATTACCCGTTAGCCCTGTCTTGGTCGCGTAGCGCAATTGCAGCGTCACGTCGCCATGGGCGTTGCGCTCGTACTCGGTGACGTAGCCTTCGGCATTCACCTCGTACTGCATGGCACCGCTCTTGTCATACACCTTGTAGCTGACCGCGCCGGCCTGATTGCGCCCGGCCACCGCGTTGCCGAAGGCGTCATACAGTACGTCCGACGTCAGCGCGATCGGCGCGCCTTCCTTGCGCTCGGCCAATCCCGCCGCCCCATTGGTCAACAGGTTGTCGGCGCCCGGGTCGTATACCGAGACAGGCGAGAAGATCGTGCGTATCTGCCGTCCTGCCGCGTCATAGACATAGCGGGTGGTGACCGCCTCCGGCCGCCCATAAGCCTCGGTGCGGCCCACCAGGTTGCCCAAGCCATCATATTCATAGCGGGTGACGATGGCGACCGCCGCGCTGGCACCCAGTGTCAGGTTGCCCGCCGCATCCGCATTCAGCCCCACCACGGCCACCTTGGGCGTGGTTTCGGTCAGGAGGCGACCCGCCGCGTCGTAGTCGTACGTCCACAGGCTGCCCAACTTGTTCGTGAACGTGCGCTTGTTGCCTACACCGTCATAGGTGTAGGACTCCGACTTGCCCAGTGTGTCCGTGCTGCCCAGCACCCGGCCAGCGGTGTCGTAGACGGTGGTTGTCACGCGGTCGATTGCCGCATTGGGAACCAGAGCCGCCGCGACTTGAGCCGCCGTCGGCTGGCCCGCCAAGGTTACCGCGGCGCCGTACCGACGGCTGAGCACCACGCGGCCGCTCGTGTCGTAATCCGACTGCGTGACGTAACCGCCCGCATCGATTTGGTAGACCGCCCGGCCTGTCGCGTCGAACACCGCGCGCGTGGTGCGATCCTGCGCGTTGACAGCAGGCTTGCGGGCCAGCAAGGCCGTCAAGGTCAGCGCGGTAGCGGGCTGGCCCGCCAAGTCGGCGCCCGTGAGCTTGCCTGCGTAGCGGGTAGCCCCCACCAGGTTACCCGCCGCGTCGTAGCGGTTTTCGGTGACGCCCATCAGCGCGTCCACCACCAGCACCGCGCGGTTGGCGCGGTCATAGGCGGTCGTCTGAACGCGATCTTGCGGTGAGGCAACGACGGCGGCCAGCATCGCATCAGCGGTACGCGGCACATCATTGCCCAGGCGGCCCGCATAGGACACGACCTGGATCACGTTGCCGTTGGCATCCAGCACCCTGCGCGTGGCTGCCCCGGTGGCGTCCACCGTCAGGATCTGGCGGTTGGCGCCGTCGTACACCCAGTCGGTGGTCCGGTCCTCCGGTCCGCCCTGGACCGTCAACGGGCCAGCGCCCGCCGCAACCAGCTTGGCATATTGGATCTGGCGAACCAGATTTCCGCCTTTGTCGTAGATGTTCTCGGTGACCGCGCCCACGCCATTCATGGTGTGAGTCAAACGCCCAGCGTTGTCGTAGACGTTGACCGTGCGCAGGTCGCGCCCTGGCGCTGCGGCGGTGACGATGGCCGCGGCAACAGCCGACTGCGTCAGCGGTGTGGCGCTGGGCAGGCGGGTCGCATAGGCGATGCGATCGATGACGTTGCCGCTGCTGTCGTAACGCTGCTCAACAACCGCCCCCGTGCCGTCCAACTGGTAGACAGCGCGATTGAGCGCGTCGTAGACCGTGCGCGTGCGCAGGTCGTGCGCAATGTCGACGGCCGGCGCATTGGGCTTGGCTGCCGCGCCGATCAAGGCGGCGGCCAGTCGATTGGCGTGTGCCACGCGCTCCAACACGTTGCCGTTGGCGTCGTAGCGGTAGGTCACGACCGCGCCCAGGGCGTCCACCGTCATTGCAAGGCGTCCACCCGCCGTGTAGTAACGGAATTCGCGCACATCCGCGGCAACGGGCACCAGCAAGGCGCGGACCTGGGCCTCGGTCGGAGCGTGCGACAGCGTAGCGAGTGCAATCGGATTGCTGTAACGGGTAGTGCCCGTCACCTGACCCGCGGCGTCGTAACGGCTTTCCGTCACACCGCCATTGGCATCGACCTTCAAGATGACGCGGTTCGACGCATCCAGCACGTAGCGTGTAACGCCGCCATTCGGGTCGATGGAGGCCACGACGTTGTCGTTGGCGTCGTAGACATAGCGGGTTGTCAGCTTCAGGCCGGTCGGGTCGACCACTTCCTGGGTGCGACGGCCCAGGTTGTCGTAGATGTATTGCGTGACCGTGCCGTTGGAATCGGTTTGCGTCAGCGTGCGGCCCGCCAGATCGTACGTATAGAGCGTACGCAGTTTCAGGCCGGCGGCGTCTAGATAGCTAAGCCTCACCCGGCCAGCCTTGTCGAAGGCATAGGACGTCTGCCGGCCATTGGGGTCCGTCACCACATAGCGCTGGCCCAACGCGTTGTAGCGGTAGTTGGTCGCTAGCGCCTGGCCGCCCACATCCACCGTGGTGGTGTAGAGCTGCCCTATCGCGTCATAGGCATGTACTGTCCGCACGCCGCGAGCATCCGTCGTCGCGACCAGGCGGTCCAGTTTGTCGTAGGTGTTCCTGACAACCGTGCCGCCTGTCTCGGTCGTCAGCAGCGAGCCCGACGCATCGTAGGTGTAGACCGTGTCGTTACCATTACCGTCCCGCACCGCGACCGTCTGGCCGTGCCGGTTGCGAGTGGTCGTCACCGACACACCGTCCGGCGTGGTCATCGTGACGCTGCGGTTCGCGGTGTTGTAGGCAAACGTCGTGCGGCGACCCAGCGCATCCTGCTGCCAAACGACGTTCCCGAACGCGTCCATCCCCGTCGTGCTCAATCCATCTGCGTTCTGCGTCAGGATGGTGCGGCCCAGCTTGTCGTATTGATAGGAAACTGCGTTGCCGTTGCCATCGCGGGCGGTTATCACGCGCCCGAAGGCGTCGTATTCGCGGCGAGTGACGCGCGCCAAGCCGCCCGGATCGGCCGTCGTACTCAACAGGCGACCCAGACGGTCATAGGAGAACTGCGTCGCCACGTTCAGGCTGGCCGTCAGCTTCGTTGTGCGCAGCACTTCGTTGCCGAACGCGTCGTAGTCATGCGACACCATGCCGCCATCGCCGGCCGTCTCGGTCAGCCGCCGGCCGTCAGCCGTGTACGTGTAGGTCTCGCGCACATCGGTGGCAGGCTTGACCTTGGCAGCGATGGCTGTCAGCAAGGTGTCATTGACCAACCCGCCGGTCAAACCCGTCAAGGCGATGCCGACGCTGTACTTGACCACCTCGACCAGTTGGCCCAGATTGTCGTAGATGCGTTCTTCCGTATAGCCCAGCGCGTTGACTGTATGGGTGAGCCGCCCCTCCGTGTCGTAGTAGTAGAGCGTTCGCTTACCCACTGCGTCGGTGGACGAGATGCGCCGACCGACCGCATCATAGGCGTAAGTCGTGCCATAGCCCGTCCAGATAGCGTTGATTTGCGCTTGCGTCAGGTTACCCGTCAGGCGAGCGGCGCCTTCGCCGGAGAGTTCGCCTATCAGCCGGCCTTGCAGGTCATAGCGCGCCAGCATGCTGCGCGCCTCGTTGGTGCCCGCGGCCACCACTGTCGACGTCAACTTGCCCATCGCGTCGTAGACGTACAGCGTCAGCGTCCCTTCGGCATTGCGAGCGGAAGAGACCTGGTTCAGTTGGGTATAGCTATTGGTGAAGACTTGGTCTGCCGCCGTGCTCACTGGACGCAATCCGACCAACGTACTGGTCGGGCCGGCACCCGTCGTGGCCGTCGCGTAACGGATTTTCGTCGTCAGGTTGCCGCTGCCGTCGTAGACGGATTCCGTCAGATAACCAGCACCGTCGACGTGACCGGAAACCTGGCCCAGATTGTTGTAAAGCCAGTATTCGCTGATGTCGGCAGCGGCGGAGGCGGGCTTCAACGCATCGAATTTCCCGCCGCCCGCCGGCACCGCGACCACCCGGTTGAACAACGTGGCTTTCGAGACCTGGCGGCCGGCATTGTCGTAGGTGTACTCGACCACCGTTCCTTCGGCGTCTATCGTGCCACGCAGCAGGCCGTCCGCCGTGTAATAGCGATAAGAACGAGCATCGCTCCCCGAAACTGCTGGCTTGACCGATTCGGGCTTCGTGTTGGGTCCCAGGGCGGCCGTCGCTACGCGCGTCGCGTACCGGATGACCTCCACCAATTGCCCCGCGCCGTCATAGCGATTTTCGGTCACTGCGCCAGTCGGGTCGACGATCTTGCTCACGCGACCGGAGGTGTCGTAGAGCTGCCAAGTATTGCGATCGCCCGCTGATCCCGCCGGCACGATCGCAGCCAGATCCGGGTTCAGCGCCGCGCCGTTCGAATCAACCAAGAGCGCCAAATTCACCGCATTCGTGTACTGCGTCGTTTGCGCCACGCGACCTGCGGCATCGTACCGATACTGCGTCAGCGCGCCAAGCGGGCTGATGTCGGCGACTTTGCGGCCGGCCGCGTCATACAAAACAAAAGCCCTCGCGCCAGCCGGATCGGTCGTCATCAGCAGCCGGCCATTGGCGTCATACGCGTAGCGGGTCTCACCAATCGCCACCCCCGCCGCGTTCTGCTGGATCTGGCTGACCTGCCGCCCAGCCTTGTCGTACACCGTGACCACGCGCAGGCCGTTGGCATGGGTGACGATGGCGCGGTTGCCCACGTCGTCATACTGCGTCAGCGTCACATTGCCCGCCGCATCCTGCACGGACACCAAACGGCCCAGGCCATCATAGGCATAGGTTGTGTTGCCGCTGGTCGGCGACACCTTCAGCAGCAGGCGACCGGCCTGATCATAGACGTACTTGGTCAGCACTTCGTTGCCGTCAGCCAAGCCCACGCCAGCGCTCGTCACCTGGGCATAAGCGATGCTTTGCTGAAGCATGCCGCGATAGTCGTAGGTAAAGTCTGTGCGCGACACCCGGCTCATGTCGGCCGCAGCCCCCCATGCCGCCAGTTGCGCCTCTGTGGGCACCGCGGTCGCAGCCAGCCCGGAAACGGCGTAGGCGCCCCCCGCGTATTGGAGGGTCGCGGCGCGCTCGCCGGTAGCGTGGTAGCGGTATTCGGTGACTCGTCCTTCAGGCGACAGCGCAAACCGCAGCCGGCCTACCGCATCGTAGGTGTAGCGGCGAGTCAGCGCACCCGAAGCTGCGGTCGAGCCGGCCGCTGGCACGGTGTAGACCGATTCTGTCAACACACGGTTGCCCACGTCGTACGTTCGAATAACCGTGTTGCCCAACGTGTCGCGCTGGCTCAGTTGGTTGCCGCGGGCGTCATAAGTCATCTTGATCGTATTGCCGCTCGGCTCCACGATGGTCAGTACGTTTCCATTGCCGTCGTAGGCGTAACTCGTCGCCTGCGACACGCCATTGACCGCCGGCGCGGTTACCATGGTCAAGCGACCCGCGGTATCGCTTTCGAATGTGGTGACCGCGCCCAGCCCATCGGTCACCGAGGTCTTGCGGTTCGGGGTGTCGTAGGCGTAGCGCGTCACCCTTCCCAGCGCATCCGTGACCGTGGCCACCCGGAAGTTGGCGCCGTCCTGCACATAGGTGAACGACTGCTGGCTGCCGTCGGTTTGCGACACGTTGGCCAGCCGATTGCTGGTGCCGTCGTAGGTATAGAAAGTCTGGAACACCTTGCCGTCGGCAATAGCGTTGTCTTTCGGCGTCAGATCCACCGCAACCGACGTCAGCCGGTTCAACGAATCGTAGCCATACCGCACACGGGTCTGGATGACCTGCGCGCCGTTCTCCACGCTGGCTGTGCGGATCTGCGTCAGATTATTGCCACTGTAGTCGTAGTAGGTAATACCGCCACTGGCGTCAGTGACGCGCGCCAGTTTGCCGTTGGCGCCGTAGGTATACGTAACCGTATTGCCGCTACCGTCCACCGAGTTCAGCAACCGCCCTGCGCCGCTTCCCTCGTACTTTTCGACTATTCCCGAGCCACCGTCGGTCCACACGTATTGTCCGCTCGCCGCATCCTTGGCCAGCGTGTCGTAAGCGCCCTCGCCGTCAGACGACACGTACAACGCGCGCGTCGCGTCAAATTTATAGATCTGTTCGGAGCCGTCTTCGTCGACCCGCGCCATCGTGCTGCCGGCCGCATTCAACTGCCCGACCAGACGAACCGACTTCAGCGCCGCACCTACCGACCACGGGGAGCCACCCAGGCTACCCTGGCTGTTGTATGTGCGCACGGACCCGAACAGGGATCCGTGCCCGGCCAACTGGTCGTCCACCGTGCGGAAAACGAGGTTGCCATTGACGACGTTGACGTATGCCTGGTCCGAACTGCGGCCAAGGTCAGCGTTGCCAAAGACCCCCCGGGTACCCAACGTGCCCAAAGACGTCAGGTTCAAACCCAGGCTATTTCCACTTACGATCGCGACCATTTTTTATTGCCCTAGAAGTCGTTCACTTTCTCGCAATGCGTTTGCAGGACGAGATGTCAGTGATCAACTTGTCCGTTGGCACGCTGCTCGGTTTAGCGCAAATGCCCAGCGTCTCCGTCGATTCATCCCTTGGCCTAAACCGAGCCGGCGCCATCCGGACAAGTTGCATGAGTGAGCAGAAGGCCGTCTGTTCACGTGTGGCTGGCCGGCAGGCGAACCGCCGTATTGACGGCGGAACAACCATGACACCACGCCGCAACCCGTTGCCGTTCAGCACGCCCCCAAGCGTTTCACCTGGAGTGTGTAGAGCCAACAGCGCCGCAGCCAGACCCTGCCAGTTCCGGCTGGCAGTAGCGAGAAAGGATGCGCATAATCGCGTGGGAGGCGGCTTCGCGGATCGCCTGCGCATCGGCGAAGTCATTCTTGTTGCCTTGCACGAAGCAAACCAGTCTCCTTGGCCCGGCCGATGGTCCGCCTGATTCATGATTACTTCGAACAGGCGGGCCGACTGACCGCCCCCGGGAGACTAGTGAGGACACGTTTGCTCCCATTTCAAACGCATGCCGTGGTACGGATTTATCAAGTCACGAACCGGCATGCACGACGCTGCCGCTATCGCCCGTGCCAGTACCGCCCGCCCCGCTCCCGTTGCCCCCACACTTCCAACCCCTCCGGCCGCGACTGCGCCATCACCGCGCCATCCCTGTCGCTGCGCCAGAATCGCGCCCCCGCCCGCATCCATCTCAACTCCACCGCCCGCGCCGGATGCCGGAACCGGTTCAGATGCCCCGCCTGCGCGATGACATGCGCCGCATTCACAGCCTCCACCAGCTCCCGGCCGGAGGATGACGCCGAGCCGTGATGCGGAGCCAGCACGACATCCGCTGGCTCCAACCCCTGCGCCACCATTTCCCGCTCCTGCGCCGTCCCCACGTCCCCCGTCAGCAGCAAGCTATGCCGCGCGCCCTTCACGCGCAACACACAGCTATCCGCGTTGCGGTCCTCGGCGCGCGCGTCCTTGACGCCATGGGGATGCAGAAACGTGAACTCCACCCCGTCCGCCTCCCAACGCAACCCTCGTTCGCAGCGCTCCATCTGCCTGGGCAGGGCCGGCTGCGGTTGACCGGCATCCGGCCACATCCTCGCATCGCGGCGCACAAAGGCGGGCAGGTCAAAGGACGCGTAGCTGCGCTCCACCGGCACCGCCGCCAGGACCGCGCGCGTTCCGCCGACGTGGTCCATGTCCGCGTGCGATAGCACCAGAACGTCCAGCCGCGTGACGCCGCGCGCCTGCAGGAACGGCGCCACCACGCGCTCGCCCGCATCGCTGCCGCCGAAGCTGCGGGGACCGGCGTCGAACAGCAGCGAGGTGGTTGCGGTCTCGACCAGGATCGCGCTGCCCTGCCCCACGTCCATCGCGCTCAGGCGCCAGTAACCGGGCTCCGGCCTGTCCGGCCGCCAGAACAACAAGGGCAGCATGCAGGCCCATCCCAGATGGCGGCCCGGCCAGCCTCGCGCCTGCAGCGCCCAGGCCATGCCCGCCACGGCCAGCAGCAGCCAGGGCCATCCCGCCGCGGCAACCGGGACGCTGGCCCAACTGGCGTTGCCCACCCAGGCCACCGGCGCCATGGTCAGGTCAAAGGCCGCCAGCCCGGCCTGCCCCGCCCACGCGGCGAGCCCGTCGGCCCCCGGCACGCAGGACAACGCCGCGCACAGCAGCGCCAGCGGCGTCACGATGAAGGTCACCGACGGAATCGCCACGGCATTGGCCAGAGGCGACCCGAGCGACACTTGGTGCACCAGAAAGGCCAGCAACGGCATCAGGCCGACGGTGACCATGAGCTGCAGACGCACGGCCTGACCGGCTCGGGCCGCCCACCGCGCACGCCAGCCGGCTTGGGCGTCGATGGGCGCGGCCGCGATGCGCAGCAGTACGGCCACCGCGCCGAACGACAGCCAGAAGCCCGCCGACACCGGCGCCCACGGATCGAGCGCAACCACCGCCGCGGCCGCGCAGGCCAGCACCCGGTCGCCGGACAACGGCAGGCGCGACAGCGCCGCCGCCAGCACCACGAGCAGCATGAAGAACGTGCGCCGGGCGGGCACGCCCCAGCCCGCGAGCAGGCAGTACAGCAGCGCGACCATCGCCGCCACGCACCCGCCCGCGACACGCGCCGGCATCCGCTCCGCCACGCCCACGCCGCGCCAGCGCAGGCGTCGCCACAGCGCCGACGCGATCAGTCCCGCAATGCCGGCGATCGACGTGACGTGCATGCCGCTGATCGAGACAAGGTGCGTGATGCCGCTGCGGTTGAAGATCCGCCAGTCCTCGCGCGACACGCCGGCCTGGTCGCCGATCGCCAGCGCGATCATCACCGGCGCATACCGATGCCCACCCAACGCCGCCCGCATGCCTTCGCGCACATGGTGCCGCGCCCGCTCGATGGCGATGCCAGGCGTGGCCCATGGCCGGTCCGCCAGCAGGTCGGGCTGTCCGCGCACCGTGCCCACGGCGCGCACGCCCTCGGCGAACAGGCGCCCTTCGATGTCTGGCCCCGCGGGATTGAGCAAGCCGTGCGGCCGCCTCAGCACCAGCGCCATGCGCCAGACCTGGCCGGGCAAGACCTGCGGCACGGCCTGGTTGGCGCCCGCGCCGGCCTGCCAGGTGATCTGGATGCGCGACGGAATACCAGGACGCGCAGGGCCGTCTAGCTCCGCCAGGAATCGCTGGCGCTGTGCATCACCCTCGGGCAGCGCCGCCACGCGCACGACCAGGCGGGAGACTTCGTCCTGATGCATGTCGGCCAGCGCGTCGTCCAGGCGAAGCTGGGCCTGCACCGCCGCGTTGAGCAGGCCAGCCGAAAATCCCAGCGCCAGCGCGGCGAGGATGCGCAGGCCAGGATGCCGGGCGCGCATGCAGACCGCACAGGCCGCGGCGGAGGCCGCCACCGCCAGCAACAGGATGAACGCGCCGGGCAGCGCCGGCAGGATCTGTGCCAGGCCCGCACCCGCCACGAACGCAACGCAGAACGACCGGCCCGTGATGTCTTTCTCCAGAAAGGACACAGCGTAGGCGGCGACCGCGCCCCGCGGACGGCAGGGTGAACGGTTTCATCCATGTCGGCCAACCGCGGGTTGCGGGCGCACGCCGTAAATGCGCACGCAGTAAATTACGGCCACCCCATGCCCCTTCCCGATCCCCATGAAAGGCACCCGCAACTCGTTATCCTCGCTGCGCATCTTCCTGACCGCCGCAGAAACGCTGAATTTCAGCCGCGCCGCCGAAGCGCTGAACCTGACCCAAAGCGCGGTCAGCAAGCACGTGGCGGCGTTGGAAGACCGCCTCGGCACGGCCCTCTTCAAGCGCATGCCCGCGGGCCTGCGTCTGACCTACGCCGGCGCCCTGTACCTTGAACGCATCAGCGCCGCGGTGCGCCTCATCGATGAGGCGGACGCGCTGGTGGCCAATCCCGCCTCGCGCGTCGCCCTCAACGTGGCGGTCTCACCGTCCTTTGCCCAGTTCTTCCTGCTGCCGCGTCTGTCCGAATTCTTCGAAGCGCACCCCGAGATCCGCGTCAACATCCGTCCGCGCCTGTTGCATGGGCGTGACCGCGCGGAGCGGTTCGACGCCGAAATCCAGCTTCACACCGGCTATGTGTCGGGCATGAGCGCGCAGTATCTGTGCGGCCGCGAGATGACGCTGGTCGCCGCGCCGTCGTTGCTACAACGGCATCCCGTCAAATCCGTGGACGACATCGCGCAGTTGCCGTTGCTCAAGCGCGCCCAGCGCGGCTATGGCTGGGACGAATGGCGAGCCGATGTCGCGCCCCTGTGGTCAGGACCCGCCGCGACCGCGGCCGAGTACGAAGGCTTTTCGATCCTGCTGCCGGCCGTGATGAATGGATTGGGCGCGGGGATCATGCCGCTGTGCATGGTGCTGGACCAGTTGAAGTCTGGCCAACTGGTGCGCCCATTCAAAGAAACCGTGGAAGGCCGCTACGGCTATCACCTGATGCAGCCGCGCCCCAATGTGGGCGGTCCGTATTGCCAGGCGTTCTGCGACTGGGTCGTCGCGCGCGGGCAGGAACTCAATGCCCGGACGCGCAGCTACGCGGGCCTGGCCTGACGCCCAAGCCCCAAGCCCAAGCCCCAAGCCCCAGCCCCAAGCCCCCCGCGGCCGGCCCGTCCGCGGCATTCCAACTTGGAATATCCCATGCGCATACTTCCTTTGCCTGGGGCCGCACGCACCCACCACAATGACGTGAAATTATTCATGGATCACCATAAAAATCATGTTCAAGTGGAAAAACACCCTGGCCGCCCTGGCCGCTCCCCTCTTCCTGGCCAGCGCGCAAACCGTCTCGGCCGCCTATCCCGATAAGCCGATCAAGATCGTCGTGCCCTATTCGGCCGGCGGCAGTTCGGACGTGGTGGCCCGCGCCATCAGCGATCAACTGGGCGCCCAGCTTGGCCAATCGGTCGTTGTCGAAAACCGCGCCGGCGCGGGATCGATGCTGGGCACTGCCTATGTGGCCACCGAGGCGCCCGACGGCTACACCCTGCTGCTGGCCGACGTGCCGTTCACCATCGTTCCGGCGCTGTACAAGGACCGCGTGAAATACGATGCGAAGCAGGATTTCGCGCCGATCACGCTCTTGGGACTGTCGCCCACGTACCTGTTCGTCAATCCCGCATTTGAAGCCCAGGACGTCGCGTCGCTGGTTGCGGCCGCCACCGCCAAGCCCGACACGATTTCCATCGGATCGGGAGGCAATGGGTCCTTGACCCACCTGATGGCCGAACTGTTCATGCTGACCACCAAGACCAAGCTCGCCCACATCCCCTACAAGGGCGCTTCCGCGTCGGTCAATGATCTGGCCGGCGGCCAGATCCAGGCCAGCTTCACCACCATGCCCACGGCCGTCGCGCTGTACCAGGGCGGAAAAATCAAGCCGCTTGCCGTGTCTGCGCCCACGCGCCAGGCCGGCACGCCCGATGTGCCGACGTTTCAGGAACTGGGTTATCCGGGATTGACCGTGCAGAGCTGGTGGGGCCTGGTGGCGCCGTCCGGTACGCCCGCAGACGTGCAGAAAAAGCTGGCGGACGCGATGGCCAAGGTCATGCAATCGGACGCGGTCAAGCAACGGCTGTCCAGCGTGGGCATGAACCTGCCGCCGGATACGAGCGCCGCTGCCCTGAAGGCGTTGTTGGCGCAGGATTTCCAGCGCTGGGCCGACGTCGTGCAGCGCGCCAACATCACGTTCGAATAACCACCGTTGTATGCGCCGCCCAGCGATGCGCGGCGCCGGAGACACCCATGACATCCTGGCAACAGGCGGCGGCCGGCGACTCGGCCCTGATGAACGATTTTCAGACCATTTGCGGTTTTGGCGGACGCCTGTCCGGCACCGGGCAGGACGAGGCGGCCATGGAATGGGCGCTGACGCGCCTGCGGGAGATTGGACCCGATGTCCAGCGGGTCAGCGTGCCCTACGATGGCTGGCGCTGTCTTGCCAGCAGCCTGACCCTGCAGGGCGGCAAGCCGGCGAACCTGGAATGCGTGCCCCTGTTGCGTTCGGCCTCCACCGCGCCGGAAGGACTGGAAGGCACGGTCCTGGACCTGGGGGCAGGCCGTCCGGAAGACTTCGAGCGCGCCGGCGATGCCGTGCGCGGCAAGATCGTGCTCGTGCGGCACGAGTATCCGTTTTCCCAAGGCCATGTGCATCGTCGCCGCAAGTACGACATGGCGGTGGCGCAAGGCGCGGTCGCTTTCCTGATCGCCAACCCGCTGCCCGGGGCCGGTCCCTTGTCCGGGTCTTCGGGCCGGCCGCGCGACGGCGCGGGCATTCCGGCGGCCTACATCGATCACGAAGCGGCCCTGGCATTGGCTGCCCAGCCCGGCGCACGCGTGCGCCTGCACATCCAGGGCGAGGAACTGCGCGATTCGATGGCCTGCGCCGGCATCCTGGACCTGCCCGGCGGACGCGACAGCCGGATCGTCATCAGCGCGCACATGGACGGCCACGACCTGGGCTGCAGCGCGCTGGACAATGCCACCGGCGTCGCCGTTGCGCTGGCCGCGGCGCGCATCCTGGAGCCCAGGCTGGGCCCCGGCACGCCAGGCCTGCGCATCTGCTTCTTCACCGCCGAAGAATGGGCGCTGGCGGGTTCGGCCCGCTATCTGGCCGATATGCCGGCTGCGGAACGCGACACCTTGAAGCTCAACATCAACCTGGACACTGTCGCGGGCGACGACACCCTGTGCGCGCTGATCAGCGCTTATCCGGCGCTGGCGGGCGTGGTGGACGGCGCCGCCGAGCAGGCCGGCGTAGCGGTGTCGCACTGGTTGCCCTTCATGCCCAATTCAGACCACGCCAATTTTGCGAAACACGGCATTCCCGCGCTGCGTCTGGTGGCCGGTTTCGAAAAGCCCGAGTCACGCGTGCGCCACATCCTGTCGCGCGGCGACGTAGCCGGCATCATCCACGAAGACGAATTGCGCAACGCATTGGCGGTGACCTGCGCCATGGCGTCGCTGGCCCTGGGCATGAGCGACGGCGACCTGAACGCGTTGAAGGCCGGATCGACCTGCCCGCGCGTCTGACCCGCCGGCGGCCAGCCCAGGCACGCGGCTTGCTGAGTCTCCTTCCTGACAGGCGGTAGCCGCCGCCTGGTATCCAAACCAAGGAGACCGATATGGTCGACCATGTGACCAAGGTGTTGAACGATCTCATCGAAATCTCGAAGGATGGCGAGAAGGGCTTCGCGGCTGCGGCCGAAGACACGAAGACCCCTGAACTTCGGGAACTCTTCGGGAACCGCTCGCGCGATTGCGCGGCGGGCGCTGCCGAGCTGCAGGCCCTGGTGGCCCAGTTGGGCGAGAAGCCGGAAGACAGCGGCACGGTGTCCGGCGCCATGCACCGGGGCTGGACCAACCTGAAGGCCGCCGTCGCAAGCCGCACGGACCTTGTGCTGCTCGAAGAGTGCGAGCGCGGCGAGGACGTGGCAAAAGCCGCCTACAGCAAGGCGCTGAAGGAAATGCTGCCGGAGAACATCCGCGCGGTGGTCGAACGCCAGTACCAGGGGGTGCTGCGCAACCACGATCAGATCCGCGACCTGCGCGACCGCTACCGCGCCGCGACTTGATGTGTCTGGCGGCCCCCGGCGACCGACTGGCGCCGGGGGCCGTCACACGCCCATCACGCGTGTAGCCAAAATGCGCTTTCGGCGAATTCCTCGCCTTTCCACCAGTTCGCCCGCCCCCGGCCCCGTTTGAAGTTCGTGGCCCCCGCCTGGCTCTGCACAGGCGCGACCACCTCGCCGGTGGCATCCCGTTTGGCGGTGACGTCCGCCGTTTCCGGCACCACGATGACGATGTGGCCGGACTTTCCGTCTTCCCTGCGCCGCGCCACGATGACGCCGATGGCCCCCTGGTTGGCTTCGGTCTGAAGCTTTGTCAGCGTGCCCGTCTGACGCCATCCAAACCCCGCCCCGAATTCGCGCAGCCACCGGAACAGGTCGTTCGCCCGCATCTCGAAAAGGGTATTACCCAGCAGGGGCTGCACCGGTTTGCCCTGGGCCAACTGCATCAACGCCTGACCGGACCACCACACCCTGGGTATGTAGGCGCCTGCGAGGCGGCAGAAGTCATGCGCATAGATATTGCAAAAGGTCGCGGTCCGGGTGGGCTGATATCGCAGGAAGTTGGGATTCTCGACATCCAGGTAGTCGACGATGGCGCCCAATTCCGCGCGCAATTCGTCAGGCGAGGTGCCGGACCGCCCGGGCGCGCCCTTTTCGTTCAGCGAGCGTGCCGTGGCCCGGTCCTTGCGCCGGGTCACCAGCCCGGCCTTCTCGGGCATATTGACCTCGACGACGCGCGAAGCCGCCGTTGCGTCGGCTGGCCTGCTGACGTCGATCTTCTGGTTGGACGGCCCGGCCACCAGAAATTTCGCCGAGGAGAATCCCTGGACCAGGGCGCCATTGAGGCTGGTCTCGATCTGGAAAAACCCTTTGGTCGGCCCCGCCAGGGCCCGCACGGGATGCCCATCGGGCAGATGGGCCACGACGTTGGCCTGCGGCGGGTCGCTGATGCGCGGTTCGCTGCGGACTCTGAGCATGCCGTCGGTGATGGCCACCTTCATGGGCGTGCCATCGCGCGTAACCGGGGAAGGGGCGGCGATCAACGCCTGGCCCGCTGCGGGCGTTTCCAGCAAGGGCGCGTCCGCGCCCGGATCCGGCACCGTGTGCGCTAGCCGGATGAGATCGAAGAGCGCCTGCCCGTAGTGCTTGCCGCCTTCGGGCTGGAACCCCTGTTCCAGGCCCTTGGATTCCTTGTAGCCCCCGGTGTTGTAGACAATGCCCACCGTCGCCAGGTCAAAGTCCGAAAGACTGGACCGGCCCTCGAAGCCCCGCTTCTTCAAGGCGAACTGCAGCACGCCCATCGCCCGCCTGAGCGACCCATCGAAGGTTGCCCATTGGCGCTCCAGGAAGTAGTCGGGCTCTCTCAGGAAATGCTGGATGTCCACCTGATACACCCCGAACGCATGACAGTACTTCTCGGGGTTGCCGGCGACTTTCTTGTAGGTGCCCCCCACGACGTTGGCCATGCTGACCAGCGCCTCGCGGCCCATATCGAACATGCGCTGTCCTTCAGGCTTGCTCAGCAATTCCGCCCGCGTCTTCGGAAACGCTCCCCGGCCGTCAAGCGTGTCGCCCACGCACAGCGCCATCACCTCATCGACCGAGGCGATCTGCCTCCGAGCAATGGGCCAGATTTCCCCGCTTTCCTGGCAGGCCAGCGCCGTGAGGAAATCGACAGTCAAGGGCGTGCCCTTTGTCGCCGCGGTCATCTTGCTGAAAAAGTTCGACTTGAACCAGGCGATATCGTCTTTCTTGACCATCCATGCTCTCCCCGAAGGCTGCGGCGAAAAACGGGCCACAAGCAATGCGCGTCGGCAACCTGAATCTGCATGGATGTTAGGGTCAGGGCGAGGAACGGCCATACCTCACATTGGGTATGGGCGCGCCGCATCGCGCCGGTCTGGACCGCCCTGAGCCGAGGGCGTGGACGTCCGATACAATTTATGACACACTCTGATATTTTTGGATACGCCTGCTTAAATCCGAGTACGGGCGGCTCGCAACCTCAGTCATCCATTGATATCCCGACCATGTATCGAACCCCGAAGAATGTGCTGAAAATGGCCGTTGCCTGCGGCGCCCTGCTTGCGGCAACGGGATGCGCCAATGTTCCGCTGGCGCCTGAAGAGAGCAACCAGAAGGCCAAGACCTTTGCGGCGCCTGACGAAGGCAAGTCCGGACTATTCGTTTATCGGGACAGCTACGTCGGCAAAGCGCTGAAGAAAGACGTGTATGTCGATGGAAACTGCATTGGCGAAACCGCCGACCGGGTTTTCTTCTACACCCAGGTCGAAGGCGACAAACCGCATAAGGTGTCGACCGAATCGGAGTTTTCCCCGAACGATCTCATGCTGACCATGGAGGCGGGCAAAAACTACTTCGTGCGGCAGTTCATCAAAATGGGCGTATTCGTCGGCGGGGCCGGCCTTGAACAAGTCCCGGAAGAAGAAGGAAAGCGCGTGATTTCCAAGCCAGAGGTCAAACTGGCCACCCAAGGTCAGTGCGGCTGATCATCAAGGCCTTTTGACCCAGCACACCGGCGCGCCCGGGTGCCTGGTTTGAAGCGGGAGCTTGACACCTCCCGCTCCCCCCCGGGAACATACCCTCCATTCACCCGGGGAGCTTCGCCAAGAAGCTGAGAATCCGTTGGCCTGCGCATGCAGGCAATGCACGGCGACCCGTCGAACCTGATCCAGACAACACTGGCGTAGGGATGGTGCGTGTCCCGCGGCGCGCGTCCCCTGCGCAAGGAACGCCCGGCATGACACCCAACGACCTTCACGCCCTCGCCCTCCCGTCCCAAACCCTCCTCGCCGCCGTGCGCCGCGACGCGCCGCTCGTGCAGTGCCTGACCAATTACGTCTCCATGAACTACGCGGCCAATGCCGTGCTGGCCATCGGCGCGTCGCCCGCCATGGTGCATGCCGAAGAGGAAGCGCCGGAATTCGCGCGCATCGCCGGCGCGCTGGTCATCAATATCGGCACCCTGTCATCGCCCTGGCTGCAAAGCATGCTGCTGACCGCGCAAGCCGCGAAAGCAGCGGGCACGCCCTGGGTGCTCGATCCCGTCGCCCATCACGCCACCGCGTTCCGGCGCGACGCCATCGCGCGGCTGCTCGACCTTGAACCCGCCATCATCCGCGGCAGTGCCTCGGAGATCATTGCGCTGGCGGGCGGCCGCAGCGCCGGCCGGGGCGTGGACGCCCGCGACGCCGTGGCGCAGGCCGAGGAGTCGGCCCGGGACATCGCCGCGCGCCGCCACACCGTGGTGGCGGTGACGGGCGAGGTCGACTACGTCACGGACGGCGCGCGCGCGGTGCGGATCGCGGGCGGTTCGCCGCTGATGCCGCGCGTGACCGCGACCGGCTGCGCATTGAGCGCGGTCGTCGGCGCTTTTGTCGCCGTGTCGCGCGACGATCCCTACGTTGCCGCCGTGGCCGCCCTCTCCTGCTTCGCCATCGCGGGCCAGCGCGCCGCCGTCCACGCGGAAGGACCGGGGTCGTTCGCATGGCGGTTCCTGGACGCGCTGGCGGCGCTGGAAGACGATTGCCTGACCCGCGAGTCGCCGCTGCGTTGATCTGACCCCGCGCATGTCACGCATGGGTCACACACTGTCCCCAAAATTCTTTCCTTCAACCTGGAGGAAAGACGGTGAAGCCACACCTACGCAAGATCTTTGCAGGGACGGCCAGCGTTGCGCTGGTCGTCGGCCTGTCCGCCTGCGGCGGCGATGACGATAACGACGACGCCGCCCCCGAGACACCGCCGCAGGCGAGCGTGCCGCAGGGCGCGACGCTCGACGTTGCGATCCTGGGCACCACCGACCTGCACGCCAACGTGCTGGGCTACGACTATTACAAGCTGGCCGAAGACAAAAGCTACGGCATGGACCGCACGGCCACGCTGATCGCCAATGCGCGCAAGCAGCATCCGAACACGCTGCTGTTCGACAACGGCGACACGGTGCAGGGCACCGCCCTGTCGGACTACCAGGCGCTGGTGTCGCCGGTGCAGTGTTCCGACATGATCGCGATCTACAAGCAGATGAAGCTGCTGTCGTACGACGCGGCCACGATGGGCAACCACGAGTTCAACTACGGCCTGCCCTTCCTGTCGCAGATCACCAATGTGGACTTCGGGCTGGACGGCATCCGCAAGGGCACGGCGCAGACCAACCCGACGGGCGCGAAGGACTGCGCGGCGCCGGCGTTCCCCTTCGTGTCCGCCAATGTGGTGTCGGCGGCGTCCAAGCAGCCGATCTTCAAGCCGTGGGTGCTGCTGGACAAGACCTTCCAGGCGACGGACGCCAGCGGCAAGGCCATCGACGTGCCGCTCAAGGTGGGCGTGATCGGCTTTGCGCCCCCGCCCATCATGCAGTGGGACAAGGCCAACCTTGAAGGCCACGTGGAAGTCACGGGCTGGAAGGAGACGGCGGCGCGCTACGTGCCGGAAATGAAGGCCGCGGGCGCGGACCTGGTGGTGGCGCTGGCGCATGGCGGCATCGACCTCGCGACGGCGTACAGCCCGGACATGGAAAACGGCGCAGCCTACTTGACCCAGGTGGCCGGCATCGACGCGCTGATCACGGGCCACCAGCATCTGCTGTTTCCCGACACGAATGCCAAGTCGCAATTCGCCGGCCAGCCGGGCGTCGAGCTGGAAAAAGGCCTGATCAATGGCGTGCCGACCGTGCAGGCCGGCCAGTGGGGCAACAACCTTGGCCAGATCACGCTCAAGCTCACGTACGACCAAGGCTGGAAGGTACGGAAGGACGCCACGCAGGTGCAGCGCATCTCGACGCGCCTGACGGCGCAGAGCGGCGCCACGCCCGCCACGTATGTGGAGCCGGACAGCGCCGTGCAGCAACTGGTGCAGGCCGAACACGCCGCGACGATCGACTACGTCAAGACGCCGATCGGCCAGAGCCAGTTCGACATGGCCACGTACTACGCGCTGGCCGGCGACGTGTCGGCGCTGCAGATCGTGAACATGGCGCAGATCGACTACCTGACGGACTACATCGCGAAGAACAGCCCGTCGTATGCAGGACTGCCGATCCTGTCGGCCGCCGCGCCCTTCAAGGGCGGACGCAACGGCCCCGGCGACTTCACGTATGTGCAGCAGGGCAACGTCGCCATCAACAACGCGGCCGACCTGTACCTGTACCCCAACACGCTGCAGGTGGTGCGGGTCAGCGGCGACATCGTGCGCCAGTGGCTGGAAAAGACGGCCGAACAGTTCAAGCAGATCGACCCCGCCCAGGTCGCGCCGCAGGATCTGATCGACACCAGCTTCCCGACGTTCAATTTCGACGTCCTGTACGCGACGGGCAATGCGCTGCGGTATGAAATCGACGTGACGCAGCCCAAGGGCTCGCGCATCACGGCGCTGACGTATAACGGCGCGCCGCTGGATCTGACCGCGCAATTCCTGGTGGTCACCAACAACTACCGCGCCAGCGGCGGCGGCGATTTTCCCGGCCTGGCCGGCGGCAAGGGCGACATCGTGCTGCAGGCTCCCGACGCAAGCCGCGACGTGCTGATCAGCTACATCAAGAAGAACCCGGTGCTGGATCTGGCCACCTTCGGCCTGGACCGCAGCTGGCGCTTCAAGCAGGTCAGCACGCTGGCCGGACCGGTGGTGTTCTCGTCGGTGCCCGGCACGCTGGCGATGGCCACCGCGCATGGCGTGACCAACGTGTCGGTCTACGACGCCACGCCGGACGCCACGACGCAGCTTTCGCGCTACGCGGTCGACCTCAGCCAGTAAGTCTGCAACGCGGCCGAAGCGGCGGGGCGTCCTGCAACGGGACGCCCCGCGCTAGCGGTAGTAGACGCAGATGCGCTTGCCGCCGATCTCGTGCACGTCGATCGGCAGCTCGTACAGATCGCTCAGCACGTCCGGCCGGATCAGTTCGTCCGGCGTGCCGTGGCGCGCAATGCGCCCCTGCCGCATCGCCACGATGCGATCCGCGTAGCTGGACGCGAAGTTGATGTCGTGCAGCACCAGCACCACCGTCTTGCCCAGTTCATCGGCCGCGCGCCGCAGCGTGCCCATCATGGCGACGGCATGCTTCATGTCCAGGCTGTTCAGCGGCTCGTCGAGCAGGACGTAGCGCGTGTCCTGGCACAGCACCATCGCGACGAACGCGCGCTGGCGCTGCCCGCCGGACATCTCGTCCAGATAGCGATCGGCCAGCGGCTCCAGGTTCAGGTAGGCGATGGCCTGGTCGATGTGGACCTTGTCATCCATCGTCAGGCGTCCGCCCGTGTGCGGATAGCGCCCGAAGGCCACCAGGTCCTTCACCGTGAGCCGCAGCGGCAGGTGGTTGTCCTGGCGCAGGATGGCCAGGCGGCGCGCCAGTTCCCGGCTGTCGGCGCGCGTCACGTCCAGGCCTTCGACCAGGACCCGCCCCGCGCTCATCGGCAAGAGCCGGCTGACCATGGACAGCAAGGTGGACTTGCCCGCCCCGTTGGGTCCGATGATGGCGGTGACGCCGCCGGCCGGCAGGTCCAGGCTGACGCCGTCGATCACCACCGTGTCGCCGTATTGTTTGCTGACGTTCTGGATTTCTATCATCGGCGCCCCTTGCGCAAGATCAGGACGAGGAACATCACGCCGCCCACGAATTCGATCACCACGCTCACCGTGGTATTGAGCCCCAGGACGCGTTCCAGCAGCGTCTGGCCGCCCACCAGGAAGATGACGCTCAACAGCGCCGCGGCCGGGACCGTGTGGCGGTGCCTGTCGGACCCCATGGCCTGGTACGCCAGGTTGCTGACAAGCAAGCCGAAGAAAGTCACGGGCCCGACCAGCGCCGTGGACACGGACACCAGCACGGCGATGGCCGCCAGCGTCAGCATGAGGGTGCGGCGGTAGTCCACGCCCAGGTTCAGCGCAATGTCGCGGCCCAGCGCCAGCACGTCGTAGCGGCGCCGCATCCGCCAGACCAGCAGGGACGCGGCGCACACCGCCGCGAACGCGATCGGCAGCAGCCCCACCCGCACCGAATTGAAATTGGCGAACATGCGGTCCTGCAGCACCAGGAATTCGTTCGGATCGATCAGGCGCACCACGAAGCCCGACAGGCTGCGAAACAGCAGGCCAAAGACGATGCCCACCAGCATCATCAGATGCAGGCTGCGCACCGCGTCGGAAAACAGCCAGCGAAACAGCAGGCAGGCAAACGCCGTCATGGCGCACACCTCCAGCAGGAAAGCGGCGACAGGATGGCTGACCGTGGCCGCTGCCTGCCCGAAGCCGAACACCACCACCGCCTGGATCAGCAGGTACAGGGCATCGAAGCCCATGATGGCCGGCGTCAGGATGCGATTGTGCGTGATGGTCTGGAACAGCACCGACGACACCGCCACGGCATAGGCCACCAGCAGCATGGCCAGCAGCTTGCCGCCGCGAAAGGGAATAACGAACGACCACTGGCCATTCGCGCCCAGCGTCATGAAGGCCACGGCGCAAAGCAGCGCCACGGCCCCCAGCGCCGCCAGGCGCCACGCCTGCGGCGGTCGCGCGGCCGCCATGCGAATCGAGGTCTCAGCCAAGGCGGTTCCTCCGCGTGCGCAGCAGCCACAGGAACAGGATGCTGCCCAGCACGCCCACGACGGTCCCGATGGGAATCTCGTAGGGATGGATGAGCAGGCGGCCGATGATGTCGCAGGCCAGCACGAACACGCCGCCCAGCAACGCCACCCAAGGGATGGCGCGGCGCATGTTGTCGCCCAGGACCAGGCTGACGGCATTGGGGACGATGAGGCCCAGGAAGGGGATACCGCCGGCGGTCACGACGACCACGGCCGAAATCGCGGAGACGATCAACAGGCCCACCAGCGTCAGCCGCGCATGGTTCAACCCGAGGTTCGCGGCGAACTCGCGCCCCATGCCGGCCACGGTATAGCGGTCGGCGGCGGCATAGGCCGCGCAGGCCAGCGCAAAGCCGATCCACAGCAGCTCATACCGCCCGCGCAGCACGCCGGAGAAGTCGCCGGTGGTCCATGCGTGCAGCGATTGCAGCAGATCGAAGCGGTACGCCATGAAGGTGGTGACGGCGTGGATGACGCCGCCCAGGATCAGCCCGATCAGCGGCACGATGAAGGGCGTGCGCAGCGGCACCCGGCGCAGCAGCGCCAGGAACAGCAAGGTGCCGGCCAGCGCGAAGGCCGTGGCCGTCAACATTTTTCCGATCACCGGCGTGTCGGGCGCCAGCAGCGTGACGACCAGGATGCCCAGCGTGGCGGATTCCACCGTGCCGGCGGTCGTGGGCTCCACAAAGCGGTTGCGCACCAGCATCTGCATGATGAGGCCGGCCACCGCCAGCGCCATGCCCGCCAGGAGCAGCGCCAGGGTCCGCGGAACGCGGCTCACCATGAGCAGGCGCCACGCGCGCTCGCCCTCCTCGCCCCCGTTCCAGAGCGCGGTCCAGGGCATCTGGCCCGCGCCCAGGCTGATGCTGGCCGCGCACAGCAGCAGCAACGCCACAAACACCGCGGCCAGGCCGCCCCAACCGCTGATCGCGCGCCGCCAGTTCACCGGCGGCCCTTTCCGTCTGGCATGCCGCTTACTTTCCTTGCGCCAGCGCCGCGGCGATCTGGTCCACGTTCTGCTGCATGGCCGTCAGGCCCGCGCTGCCCAGCAGATACCAGTTAAAGCCATTCAGGTAGACCACGCGCTGGTGCTTCCACGCCTTGGTCGGACGCACCAGTTCGTTGTCCAGCATGCGCTGGGCCGACACGCCTTCGCGGCCGATGGCGGCGTCGCGGTCGATCACGAACAGCCAGTCGGGATCGGTCTGGGCGATGAACTCGAACGAGATCGCCTGTCCGTGGTTGGACACGTTCAGGTCCGTGGCGGCGGGCTTGACCCCGAAGGCGTCGTGGATGACGCCAAAGCGCGAACCGGGGCCGTAGGCGCTCATCTTGCCGCCCGTCGTCAGCACGATCAGCGCGGTGCCGGCGCCGGCGGCCTTGTCCTTCAAGGCCGCGATGGATGCGTCCAGCGCCGCCAGCTTTTCCTTGGCCTGCGCCTGCCTGCCGTACAGGGCGGCCAGGGTTTCGGTGTTGCGCCTGACGCTGCCGACCAGGTCCTTGGCGTCGACGGTCAGGTCGACCGTGGGCGCCAGCCTGGACAGCTCGTCATACTTGGGCGCGGAACGGCCCGCCACGAAAATCACCTGCGGCGCGGCCGCGTGGATGACTTCGTAATTGGGCTCGAACATCGTGCCCGCCTTGAGATAGCGTTTGTCGGCGTACTGGCTCAGGTGCGGCGGCAGCTTGGCGGCGCTGGGCACGCCCACCGGGTCCACGCCCAGCGTGTGCAAGGTGTCCAGCACGGCCAGGTCCAGCACGATGGTCTTGGATGGGTTGGCCGGCACGGCGGTTTCGCCGCGCGCATGCTTGACGGACACCGTGGACTGCGCGGCGCACACCGCGGCCGCGGCGCTCAGCGCCAGGGCCAAGCCGGCCCGGGTTGCCCAGCGGCGGGCGGCGCCCACCTGTTTTCCATTGTTCATGCATACCTCTCTGTGTTGGGGCGCCGGGCGCCCCGTCATTCTCAGAACTTCACGCCCACGCCCAGCCAGTAGCGCCGGCCGTCTTCGACGTAGCCGAAGTCGTCGTAGGCAACCTGCTTGTCGAACAGGTTGTAGATGCCGGCGTACACCGACACGGTCTTGTTCACGGCGTACGAGCCGCCCAGGTCCACGAAGGTGTAGGACGGGGCCACCAGCGCGTCCGAGGACGGGCCCGTGGTCGGCTGGCTTTCGCGGCCGCGAAAGTTCACGCGCGCCCAGGCCTGCAGCGCATCGGACGGCTGCCAGTTCACGGTGGTGGTGAACAGGTGCTTGGGCAACTGGTTCAGCGGCTCGCCCTTGTACTGGCCCGACTTCTGCTCGGACTTGGTGAAGGTGTAGCTGCTGGTCATGGACCAGTCGGTCGAAAGCGGCAGCTTCAGGCTGGCCTCGACGCCGCGCGACACGGCCTTGTCCACGTTCATGTACGTGGTGGGATCCGAGCCGAACTGGTTGGGTCCCTCCGTGCACTGCGTGATGGGGCAAGCGACGCGGGTGATCTTGTCCTTGAAGTCGTTGTTGAACAGCGTGACGCCGGCGCTCATGCCTTGGCCATCGTCATACAACAGGCCGATTTCCTGCGTCACCGACTTCTCGGGCGTCAGGTCCGGGTTGCCGTACATATTGCCGCCGCGGCTGGTCTGGCCCCACCCGGCCACGGTGTTGCGCAGGTCGGGCGCCCGAAAACCGGTGGAGACGCCGCCCTTCAGGGTCCAGCGCTCGGCCATGTGCCACACGCCGTACAGGCGCGGGCTGAAGTGGCTGCCGAAATTCTCGTCCTCGTCCATGCGCAGGCCGGTGGTGACGGCAAAGCTCTCGGTCAGGCGCCATTCGTCTTCGGCGAACAGGGCCCACTGGTAGCGCTCGATCCTGCTCGGGCCGCCGGCAAGCTGGTTGCCGGTCTGGTCGTCCAGGCGCTGGTTCAGGTAGCTGCCGCCCAGCGTCAGCATGTGCGAGCCCAGCGGCAGCGACCAACTCGTCTGCATGTCCAGGTTCTTGATCTTCATCTGGCGCGAACGGTTGTCGAATTCTTCCTGCTGGACATAGCTGTCCGACACGCCCCAACCCCAGCGACCGGTGTGGGACAGCGCCCACTTGTTGCTGCGGTAATCGGTTTCCGAGGATGCCGGGCAACCCGTGCGCGGGCACGCCGTGCCGGGCGGGAGCGGCTCGACCGTCTTGCCCAGCGTGTCCTGGAACTTTTGGCGCATCGTGGTCGCTTCCAGCACGATGTCGTGGTCGCGATTCGGCGTGAGCGCCAGCTTGGCCGTCACGCTTTCGGCATTGCGTTTGCGGTAGCCGTTATAGATGTCGTCTTCGTCCCGCTGCGTGGCCTGGCCGTAGATCTGCAGGCCAAGCAGGTCGTTCTTGATCGGGCCGGCCAGGTAGAAATTGCCCTGGTAGATGTCGCCGGACTTGCTGCTCTCCTGGATCGTCGTATCCATGCGGATTTCGCCGTGCCATTCGGTCGGGACCTTGCGCGTGATGATGTTGATCACCCCGCCCATGGCGTCCGAGCCGTACAGCGACGACATCGGCCCGCGCACCACTTCGATGCGCTCGATGGCCGACAGCGGCGGCGTCCAGCCGCCTTCGACGCCGGTCGAGTCCGAGTTGGTGCGGGTCTCGCGCGAGCTCTGGCGCTTGCCGTCTATCAGGATCAGCGTGTACTTGGGCCCCATGCCGCGCAGGCTGATGTCCTGGCGGTCGCCGCCGCCCGTGACGATGACGCCGGGCACGCCCACCAGCGCGTCATTCAGGTCGCGGTAGAACTTCTTGTCCAGGTCTTCGCGGGTGATGACGCTGATCGAGGCCGGCGCATCCTGGATGCGCTGCTCGAAACCGCTGGCGGTCACGACGACGGTATCCATCGTGGTCGCGGTGTCGGCGGCCTGCGCCCAGACCGCGGCCGGCCCCAGGCCGAAACCCGCGGCGCACAAGGCGGTGGCCAGTTGCGTGCGCGACGCGCCAATGCGCTGGCCGGTGGCCAGTTCTTTCCTGCTCATGATTCCAACTTCTCCCGTCCCAGGTCCGCGCCGCGCCCCACGCGCCACGCCGCCCCGGCTCTTCATTTATTAATGAAAACCATTCTCATATTAGAATTGGGGCTTGCTGGACGCGGCAACACGCTTTCCGCAACTTTTATCTTCTTTGCACTTCTTGACACTCCGGCGCGCGGCGTTCGGCCACACTGCCGGATGCACGACGCCCACCACGCATGCCTTTCACTCACTCAGCGGTCGCGCGCCGCATCCTGCTCATCGACGACGACGTCGAACTGGCGCAGATGCTGCGCGAATACCTGGAACCCAATCAATGCCAGCTCACGCTGGCCCACACCGCCAAGCAAGGGCAGGCCCTGCTTGCGCAGGACGACTTCGAGCTGGTGCTGCTCGACCTGATGCTGCCCGACGGCAATGGACTGGACCTGCTCAAGCGCCACCGCCAGCGTTCGCGCCGCCCGGTCATCATGTTCACGGCCCACGGCGGCGAGACCGACCGCGTGCTGGGGCTGGAGTTCGGCGCCGACGATTACCTGGCAAAGCCGTTCAGTCCGCGCGAGCTCAAGGCCCGCATCACGGCCGTGCTGCGCCGCTTCGAGGACGCGCCCGCCCTCCCCGGCCCGTCGCTGACCCTGGGCGCGCTGACGCTGGACCCGTCCACGGGCCGCGCGCGCCTGGGCGCCGACGAGGTCATGCTGACGGGCGCCGAGCAACGCATCCTGGAGATCCTGATGCGCGCCCCGGGCCAGGTGATCGCGCGCGACCAGATCGGCCTGTACGCGCTGGGGCGCGCGCCGGACCGGTACGACCGCAGCATCGACACGCACATCAGCAGCCTGCGCAAAAAGCTGCGCCTGGATCAACAGGCCGACACGCTGTCCATCCGCAATCTGCGCGGCCTGGGCTACGTGCTGGCGGGCGCCGCGTGATGGCCTTCCTGCCGGCCCGGTCCCTCTTCTGGCGCGCGTTCCTGACCTTCTGGGGCGCCATGGCCGTCATCCTCGTGTGCGGCATGGTGCTGACCGCCGCGGTGGCCTGGTACCGCTTCAATTCGCTCGATGGCCTGAATCCCGGCAACCTGACGCGCGACGCCGCCCAGGTCGCCCGGACCCAGGGTCGGGAGGGGCTGGAACGCTGGGTCCGCGCCATGGACGGCAATTACTCCGCGCTGAAGATCTACATCATGGACGCCCAGGACACGGACATCCTGGGGCGTCGCCTGCCCACCCGCCTGCACGACTGGCTGGTGGCCTACCGCGCGGGGCCGGACAGGCCGCCCCAGACGGACTACGTGCCCGCCGATCCCGCGGGCGAACGCGTCTCGTGGTGGGAGCCTCAAATACTGATCCTTCCGGACGGATCGGAATTGCTGATGCTGTTCCTGCCTTTCGATTCCTCGCGCTGGGAAGTGCTTGCGCTGTCGCCCGTCGCGCTTGCCCTGCTGCTGTTCGCGCTGGCGGTGACGGCGCCCTTCTGCTGGGCGTTGACCCGGCACATCACCGCGCCGCTGGCGCAATTGCGCCAGACCACGCATGCGCTGGCCGCCGGCCGGCTGGACACCCACACGCCCACGAACCTGGCAACGCGCAAAGACGAACTGGGCCTGCTGGCGCGGGACTTCGACGCCATGGCCGTGCGCGTGAAGTCGCTGCTCGACACACGGGAACAATTGCTGCACAACGTCGCGCACGAGCTGCGGTCGCCACTGGCGCGCCTGCGGCTTGCCGCCGAACTGGCGCGGCGCAACGACGAGCGGCGCGACCTGCAGCTCGACCGCATCGAGCGCGAGTGCGAACGCCTGGACGCCCTGGTTGGCAATACGCTGCGGCTGGCGCGCATCGGCGCGCTGCCCGAGCCCTCGGAAAAGCTGGACCTGTCGGAAGTCGTATCCGGCGTGGTGGACGATGCGCGCTATGAAGCCGAAGGCCGGCACCTGCGCATCGATTGGGATACGCCGCCGCCCGTCTTGATCGCGGGCGATCGCGGCAGCCTGGCCAGCGCCATTGAAAACGTGCTGCGCAACGCCCTGCGCTTCGCGCCCGCGCACAGCGTCATCCGCGTGCGCCTGTTGACCAGCGCCAGCGAAGCCAGCATAGAGATCGAGGATCGCGGCCCGGGCGTGGCCACGCAGGAATTGGCTTCGCTTTTCGAGCCCTTCTACCGGGCGGGATCGGCCGGTGCGGCCAGCGCGCCCGGCGGCGGCGCGGGCCTGGGCCTGTCGATCGCGCAGGCGGCGATCGCCGCGCACAAGGGATCGATCTCGGCGCGCAATGTGGCGCCGCAGGGGCTGAGCGTGCGCATGGACCTTCCGCTTCCCGCAGCGCCGCAGGCGTAGCCGATGCCGACCACGCGGGCGCCCAGGAAAGGCGCAGTCAGTCCGAATCGGCCAGAATCGCGGCGGGCAGTCGCGGCAGCACACGCATGGCGTTGGCGGACGTGGCGTGCGCCACTTTTTCCGGCGTGATGCCGCGCAGTTCCGACAGGACCGCCGCAATGCGGGCCAGTTCGCCAGGACGGTTGCGCCGGTCGGGCGCGTGCAGCCAGGCCGGCGGGATGTCGGGCGCGTCGGTTTCCAGCACCAGGTGTTCCAGCCCCACGTCCACCGCGTGGCGGCGGATCTGCAGCGCCCGCTCGAAGGTCATGGCGCCGCCCATTCCCAGCGCAAAGCCCTGCTCGATGAAGGCCTGCGCCTGCTGGGCGCTGCCGTTGAACGCGTGCGCGATCCCTCCGATGCGCGCGTGGCGGCGCAGATGCTTCAGCAGGATGTCCTGGGACTTGCGCACATGCAGCAGCACGGGCAGGCCGAATTCCTCGGCGATGTCCAACTGGGCGGCATAGAACCGCTCCTGGCGCTCGCGCGGCTCGCCCGTGGCGATCTCCGGCACGAAGAAGTCCAGCCCGATCTCGCCGATGGCGACAAAGCGCGGATCGCCCAGCGCCGCTTTGACGGCGTCGCGCAGCGCGTCCAGGTCGGCGTCGTCGGCGCGCTGCACATACAGGGGATGGATGCCCAGCGCATAGGCCCCGCCGGAGATGCTGCCGGCCAGGTCGCGCACCACGGTGAAGTTGGCCCGCTCGATGGCGGGGATCACGATGGCCTCTACGCCCGCCTCGGCAGCGTGGTTCGCCACCGCGTCGCGGTCGGCGTCGAACTCGGCCGCATCCAGGTGGCAATGGGTATCGATAAGCATGGGCGCATCCTCCATGGGCGGATTATCCGCCCGCCTCCCCGCGCGGACCAGCGCCGGGTTGCCTGCCGCCGCCACCAACCGGCCAGAGGCCTAGCCTGACACCAGGCGGCCGTTTTCCATCAGCAACTGGCGGTCGGCGCGCGCGGCGAGTTCAGGATCGTGCGTCACGATGGCAAACGCCGTGCCCGATTCCTGGTTCACCCGCGTCAGCAGTTCGAACATGTTGTGGGCGGTGTGCCGGTCGAGATTGCCGGTCGGTTCGTCGGCCAGCACGCACACAGGCCGTGTCACCAGCGCGCGCGCCAGCGCCACGCGCTGCCGCTCGCCGCCCGACAACTGCCCCGGGAAGTGGCCTTCGCGAGCGGACAGGCCCACCAGCCCCAGGACTTCGCGCGCGGCCTCGCGCGCCTTGTCGCGGTTCTCGCGGCGCACGATCAGCGGCATTGCCACGTTGTCCAGCGCCGAGAATTCCGCCAGCAGGTGGTGGAACTGATAGACGAAGCCCAGGCTGCGGTTGCGCACGGCGCTCTTTTTCGCCTCGGACAGCCCGACGGCCAGTTGCCCGTCCACGGACACCGAGCCGCTGGTGGGGACGTCGAGCAGTCCCAGGATGTGCAACAGGGTGCTCTTGCCCGACCCCGACGCGCCCACGATGGCGACCATCTCGCCGCGCGCGACCGACAGGCTGACATTGCTGAGCACTTCGATCCGGGCGGGGCCCTCGTCGTAGACCTTGACGATGTTCTCGGCCTGCAGGGCCGGCGTCGTCCCGGCCGCGGGGTCTTGCGTCAGGGTATCAATCATGGCGCAGCACCTGTGCGGGTTGCAGGCGCGAGGCGCGCCAGCTCGGATACAAGGTTGCCAGCAGCGACAGCACCAGCGAGGTCACGCCGATGGTGACGATGTCGCCGACCTGCGGGTCGGACGGCAGCGCGCTAATGAAATAGATTTCGCGCGGCAGGAAGTGCACGCCCAGCATCCGCTCGATGAACGGCACGATCACGTCGACGTTGTAGGCAATGGCGATGCCGCCCGCCACGCCCAGCAATGTGCCGATCACGCCGATCAGCGCGCCCTGCACCAGGAAGATGCGGGCCACCTCGCCCGGACCCGCGCCCAGCGTGCGCAGGATGGCGATGTCGGATTGCTTGTCCTTGACGGCCATGACCAGCGAGGACAACAGGTTGAACGCCGCCACGGCGACGATCAGCGCCAGGATCAGGAACATCATGCGCTTTTCGGTCTGCACCGCCGCAAACCAGGTGCGGTTGTTGCGCGACCAGTCGCTGGCCATGACGTAGGGCGGCAGCACGTTGCGCAGCTCGGCCGCCACTTCGGGCGCCTTCTGCATGTCGGCGATGCGCAGGCGCACGCCAGCGGTGCCGCTTTCGCGGAAGACGCGGGCGGCGTCTTCGTTGTCCACGAAGGCCAGCGAGGAATCGTATTCATAGTGGCCGGAGGAAAACACGCCCACCACGGTGAACTGGCGCATGCGCGGCGCGAAACCGGCGGGGCTGATCGAGCCCTGCGGCGCCATCATCAGCAGCGTGTCGCCCACCTTGACGCCCATGCCGTCGGCCAGTTCGTTGCCCAGCACCACGCCAAAGCCACCAGGTTTCAGGTCGGTCAGCTTGCCCGTCACCATCTGCCGCGGCAGGTCGGACACGTTGCCCTCGGTGGCGGGGTCGATACCCCGGACCTGCACGCCGCGCAGCGCCTGGCCCCGCACCAGCATGCCCTGCGCCGCCACGAAGGGCGCGCCGGCCTTGACCTCGGGATTGCGCTCGGCGGCGGTGGCGAACTGCTGCCACTGCTCAAGCACCCGTTCGGGCGATGCGCCGGGGATGTAGAGCTCGATGTGCGGCAGCACCGACAGCATGCGGTCGCGCACTTCCTTCTGGAACCCGTTCATCACGGACAGCACCACGATCAGGGCGGCGACGCCCAGCGCGATGCCCGCCATGGAGCTGGCGGCAATGAAGGAGATAAAGCGATCGCGGCGGCCGCGTCGCTGGCGGATTCGGGCCAACCCGGCATAGCGGGCGCCGATCCATAGTTCGTAGGGTATTTTCAGCACGTGCGCATTATTGCATTAACCGCCCGCGTCTCGCCCCGCGGATGTGCGGATCCTAGACCAGGCGTGACAACGTATGGCAGCTCCATTCGGCGCTAAGTTCCCCATCCCGCCGCGGACTACAATCGCGGCCATGCTGATCGTCATTCCGGGCGCCCTGCCCGCCCTTCCCGTCGCCGCCGAGCTGGCCAAGCTGCTGCCCGAACGCGCGCCCACCCTGCACGGCTGGCTGCAGGCCGCCACCGCCCGCCCCCAGGCCTACGACCTGCGCGCGCATGGCTGCACGGCCTTTGAATCCTGGCAACTCGAACGCGCGGGCTACGTGCCTGAACAGGGCCTGCTTCAGGGCGCTGGCCTCGGGCCGTTGCTGGCCAGGGAGCAGGATGGCGCGGGGGCCGGCGAGCCGGTCTGGCTGGCCGAGCTGATCCACCTGGCCTTGGGGGCCGATCAGGCGACGCTCCTGGACCCCGCCGCCATGGACCTGCGTGACGAAGAAACGGCCGCGCTCCTGGAGACCGCCCGTCCCCTCTTCGAAGACACCGGCTTCTCGGTCGAGCCCCTGTCCGCCCAGCGTTGGCGTCTGCGCCTGCCGGCGGGCCTGCGCCCCCAGACCGCCAGCCCCATGGCCGTGGCCGGACAACGCCTGAACGATTGGTGGCGCCAGGATGCGGAAACGCGCCCGTGGCGCCGCCTGCTCAACGAAATACAGATGGCGTGGCATGAACACCCCGTCAACGACGACCGCGCGGCCCGCGGCCTGCCGCCCGTCAACGCGCTTTGGTTGTACGGCGGCGGCACCCCCTGGCCGGCGGCCCCGGCAGGCGCCGCGCAGGTGCTGACGGGACTGGACGCCCCGCAGCGCGCGGGCGACTGGGCCGCCTGGCTGGACGCGCTGGCCGAACTCGACGCGCAGCACCTGCGTCCGCTGGCCGCAGGCAAAGGCCTGCCCGCCACCCCCGTGCAGATGCTGCTCCTGGGCGACGACCGCAAGGTCGCCCTTGACCTGAAACCGCGCGGAGGCCTGCTCGGCTTGCTGCCCGCGCCCAAGAAAAACTGGAGCGCCTGGTGGTCTCACCCCGCTTAACGATCCGTCCGGCCGACCTGGCCGCCTGCCACGTCCTGGAAGCCTCGGGCATCCACCCCCTGCTGGCCCGTCTGTGGGCCGCGCGCGGCGTGACGCATCCCGATCAGACCCGGCTCGCGTGGCCCTCGCTGCTGCCCCCCGCCGGCCTGACGCATTCGGCGCATGCCGCCGGCGTCCTGGCCGACGCCATCCAGGCCGGCAAGAAGCTGCTGATCGTGGCCGATTACGACTGCGACGGCGCCACCGCCTGCGCGGTCGGGCTGCGCGCGCTGTCCGCCATGGGCGCGGACGTCGACTTCCTGGTGCCCAACCGCTTCGAGACCGGCTACGGCCTGTCGCCCGCCGTGGTCGAACTGGCCTGCCGGCACCGTGCTGGCAAGCCCGACATCATCATCACGGTGGATAACGGCATTGCCAGCGTCGACGGCGTCGCCGCGGCCAACGCGGCCGGCATCGGCGTGGTCATCACCGACCACCACCTGCCCGGCGACACCCTGCCCGACGCCCTGGCCATCGTGAACCCCAACCAGCCAGGCTGCGGCTTTCCGTCCAAGAACCTGGCCGGCGTGGGCGTCATCTTCTACATGATGCTGGCGCTGCGCGCCGAACTGCGCCGTCGCGGCGTCTACGCCCCCGACGGCGGCCCGCGCCTGGACGCGCTGTCCGACCTGGTCGCCCTGGGCACGGTGGCCGACGTGGTCAAGCTGGACGCCAACAACCGCCTGCTGGTCACACAAGGCCTGCAGCGCATGCGCAGCGGCCGGCTGCAACCGGGCCTGCGCGCGCTCTTTGCCGTCGCCGGGCGCGAACCGCGCAGCGCCAACGGCTTCGATCTGGGCTTCGCCCTGGGTCCGCGCATCAACGCCGCGGGCCGCCTGGCCGACATGAGCCTGGGCATCGCCTGCCTGACCACCGACGACGAAGCGCAGGCGCTGGAAATGGCGCGCGAACTGGACAACATCAACCGCGAACGCCGCACGATCGAAGCCGAGATGCGCGAGCAGGCGCTGGCCGCCATGGAAGCGCCCGACGCCGCCGCGGGCGCCACCGTCTGCGTGTTCGACCCGGGCTGGCACCAGGGCGTCGTGGGGCTGGTCGCCTCGCGCCTGAAAGAGAAATTCTGGCGCCCCACCCTGGCGTTCGCCCCGGCTGGCGATGACGAAATCCGCGGTTCTGGCCGGTCGATCCCCGACGTGCACCTGCGCGACGCGCTGGACCTCGTCTCCAAGCGCCATCCCAACCTGATCCGCAAGTTCGGCGGCCACGCCATGGCGGCCGGCCTGACCCTGGGCCGCGGCGACTTTCCGGCCTTCGCGCCCGCCTTCGACGCCGCAGTCCGCGAACTGACCGGACGCGACACCTTCGAGCCCGTCATCGAGACCGACGGCTCGCTGGAATCCGGCTACGCCAACGCCGACGTGGCCGGCATGCTGCAGCAGCAGGTGTGGGGCGCGGGCTTTGCCGCGCCGCTCTTCCTGGACGAGTTCGTGGTGCGCAACCAGCGCCTGGTCGGCGAAAAGCACCTGAAACTGTCGCTGGAGCGCGGCCACCAGCGCTTTGACGCGATCTGGTTCGGGCATGACCAGTCCCTGCCTGAACGCATCCAGGCGGCATACCGGCTGGAGCAGAACGTGTGGAACGGGATGGTGTCCGTCCAGTTGGTCATCGAGCACGCGGGTTAGGCGGGACCCTCGGAATCGAACGCGTCCCCCTATATAAGTAAGGTGTCTGACACCCGTGTGAGATCCGCTACATACCTAGTGCACTTCACACGGGTGTCAGACACCGGCCTGCCCCTTTGCCACCGCGCGCCCGCGAACTTGGCTCATCCACGGTAAAATGCCAGGTTTCGCACAAAAGTCATCAGGACAGGATCATCATGGAAGCCGAACGTCAGAACCAGCTCGCAGCCCGCCTCGCCGATTACGCGGAGCGCGAACAGGCTCTACGGAGGTATCTTTGACTACGATGCCAAAGCTGAACGCCTCCAGGTCGTAAACGCCGAGCTCGAAGACCCGGCCGTCTGGAACGACCCCAAACACGCCCAGGACCTGGGCCGTGAAAAGAAATCCCTCGAGGACGTGGTGGAAACGCTCACGAGCCTGGGCTCGGGCGTTGCCGACTCCCTGGAGCTCTTCGAGCTGGCCGCCGCCGACGACGACGGCGCCACCCTCGAATCCATCGAACAGGACGCCGACGCGTTCCAGGCGCGGCTCGAAGCCCTGGAATTCCGCCGCATGTTCTCCAATCCGGCCGACCCCCTGAACTGCTTCCTGGACATCCAGGCCGGCGCAGGCGGCACGGAAGCGCAGGACTGGGCGTCGATGCTGCTGCGCCAGTACCTCAAGTACGCCGAACGCAAGGGCTTCAAGGCCGAAATCCTCGAAGAATCCGACGGCGAAGTCGCGGGCATCAAGTCGGCCACGATCAAGATCGAAGGCGAATACGCCTTCGGCTACCTGCGCACCGAAACCGGCGTGCACCGCCTGGTCCGCAAGAGCCCCTTCGACTCCTCGGGCGGCCGCCATACGTCGTTCGCCAGCGTCTTTGTCTACCCGGAAGTCGACGAGTCCTTCGAAGTCGAAGTGAACCCCGCCGACCTGCGCGTGGACACCTATCGCGCATCGGGCGCGGGCGGCCAGCACATCAACAAGACCGATTCGGCGGTACGTCTGACGCACATTCCCACCGGCATCGTCGTGCAGTGCCAGAACGACCGTTCGCAGCACCGCAACCGCGCCGAAGCCATGCAGATGCTGAAGTCCAAGCTCTACGAACTGGAAATGCGCAACCGCATGGCCGAACAGCAGAAGCTGGAAGACTCCAAGACCGACGTGGGCTGGGGCCACCAGATCCGTTCCTACGTGCTGGACCAGAGCCGCATCAAGGACCTGCGCACGAACGTCGAAATCTCCAACACGCAGAAAGTGCTGGACGGCGACCTGGATCCCTTCATCCAGGCCAGCCTCAAGCAAAACGTCTAAGTTCCGCGATTCTTCCCGCTCTCACGCACCCAGAGGTCCACGAATGTCCGACACCATTGCAATTCTCACCGGCGCATCGCGCGGCATCGGCGCCGCCATGGCGCGCGGCCTGGCCAAACCCGGCACCCGCCTGATCACCCTGGCGCGCCGCGAAGACCCCGAACTCGCCGCCCATGCGCGGTCGCAGGACGTGCAACTGGAACAACTGTCCGTGGACCTCTCGGACCTGGGCGCGGCCGCCGCCGCGGCCGAGCGCATCTGCGCCGCGCTGCCGCGCGACGCCAAGCGCTATCTGCTCATCAACAACGCGGGCACGGTGCATCCCGTGGCGCGCACCGACGAACTCACCGACGCGGCAGCCATCACCGCCGCGTTCAACCTGAACGTCACCGCCGTCATGCTGCTCACGGCGCGCTTCCTGGCCGCCGTGGCCGACATCAAGGCTGACCGCCGCATCCTGAACATCTCCTCCGGCGCGGGCCGCAATCCGAACGCCGGCTGGGGCGTGTACTGCGCCACCAAGGCCGCGCTCGACATGCACGCCCGCGTGGTCAAGCAGGAACAGGGCGCCGACGGCGCCCGCATCGTGGCGCTGGCCCCCGGCATCGTCGACACCGACATGCAGGCCGCCATCCGCGCCAGCTCCGCTGAAAGCTTCCCCGCGCTGGCCAAGTTCCAGGACTTCCACGCCACCGGCAAGCTGTCCTCGCCCGCCAACGTGGCTTCCCGCATCCTCGCCTACCTGGATCGCGAAGATTTCGGCACGACCGCAATCGACGACATCCGCAATTACGACTGATCCCCCCCGACCATGACCGACCACTCGACCACTCCGGCTCCCGCCCAGGATGAAAACCGCTTGATCGCCGAACGGCGCGCCAAGCTGGCCAAACTGCGCGAAGCCGGGGTCGCGTACCCCAACGATTTCGTCCCGGACGCCCGCGCCGCCGCGCTGCATGACCAGTACGACGGCCAGGAGCAGGAAGCCCTCGCCGCCGCCGGCGTCACCGTCAAGGTCGCCGGCCGCATGATGCTCAAGCGCGTCATGGGCAAGGCCAGCTTCGCCACGCTGCAGGACAGCACCGGCCGCATCCAGATCTACCTGGACCGCGGCACGCTGGGCGAAGACGCCTACGCGGCGTTCAAGCAATGGGACATCGGCGACATCATCGCGGTCGAAGGGTCGGTCTTCAAGACCAACAAGGGCGAACTGTCGGTGCACGCCGCCTCGGCGCGCCTGCTGTCCAAGTCGCTGCGCCCGCTGCCCGACAAGTTCCACGGCGTGGCCGACCAGGAACTGCGCTACCGCCAGCGCTACGTCGACCTCATCATGACCGACGCCACGCGCCGCACCTTCGAGGCGCGCAGCAAGGCCGTGGGCAGCATCCGCCAGTTCATGCTGAACGCGGGCTTCCTCGAAGTCGAAACGCCCATGCTGCACCCGATCCCGGGCGGCGCGGCGGCCAAGCCCTTCGTCACGCACCACAACGCGCTGGACATGGAAATGTTCCTGCGCATCGCGCCCGAGCTCTACCTCAAGCGCCTGATCGTGGGCGGCTTCGAACGCGTCTTCGAAGTCAACCGCAACTTCCGCAACGAAGGCGTCAGCCCGCGTCACAACCCCGAATTCACGATGATGGAGTTCTACGCAGCCTACGCGGATTACCGCTGGCTCATGGACTTCACCGAGGAACTGATCCGCCAGGCCGCCATCTCGGCCACCGGCAGCGCCGTCCTGACCTACCAGGAACGCGAATTGGATCTGTCCAAGCCGTTCGACCGCCTGACCATCTGCGAAGCCATCCTCAAGTACACGGACGGCTACACCCAGGCCCAACTGGACGATCCGGCCTTCGTGCGCGCGGAACTCAAGAAGCTGGGCGCCGACGCCGACGGCCCGGTGCTGTCGCGCGCCGGCCTGGGCGCGCTGCAACTGGCCCTCTTCGAAGAGACGGCCGAAGCCAAGCTCTGGAACCCCACCTACATCATCGACTACCCGGTCGAAGTCTCGCCGCTGGCGCGCGCGTCCGACACGCGCGACGGCATCACCGAGCGCTTCGAGCTCTTCATGACCGGCCGCGAAATCGCCAACGGCTTCTCCGAGCTGAACGACCCCGAAGACCAGGCCGAACGCTTCCGCTCGCAGGTCGAAGCCAAAGACGCCGGCGACGAAGAAGCCATGTACTACGACGCGGACTACATCCGCGCCCTGGAATACGGCATGCCTCCGACGGGCGGCTGCGGCATCGGCATCGACCGCCTGGTCATGCTGCTCACCGACAGCCCCAGCATCCGCGACGTCATCCTCTTCCCGCACCTACGCCGTGAAGACTAAACCGCGGACGGCGTCATGATCTTCAAGATCCTGATGCTGCTGCTGGTCGTGGCGGGGCTGGTCTACTGGATCAAGCAGCCCCGCCGCATCCAGCCCGGCGCCCCTTACCCGTCCGTGCCCGCGCGCCGGCCGGCATTCATCGTGCTGTGCGTCGCCACGGCCATCTCCCTGGTCGCCGCCATCCTGACCGCGCTGCTCTGGATGGGAGGCGTCGCGGGCGGCGTCACCGGCGGCGGGTATCACGGCGAGGCCGATTTCCTGCTACCCGTCTCGGGCTCGCTCCTGGCGCTGGCCGTCGCCTGCGCCGTGGGCGCGTTCATCAAGCGGCGGGGCTAGGGCCCAGCGGCCACTTTCCGGCCCCCGCCGGCAGCGCCGGCAGGGACGCCTGCAGCATCGCATCGATGAACTCCGCGGGCGCCAGCCGCCCGCCCGGCTTGTACCATTGCACCGTCAGGTTCATCGCGCCCAGCACGCATCGCTTGATGATGCGCGCATCGCCGCGCAGCAGACCCGCCTCCACCGCCCCCGCCACCACCGACTGCCACATCGCCTCGTAGCGGTCGCTCAGCACCTTCACGGCCGCCTGGCTGGGCGCGGACAGGCTGCGCCATTCGTAGACCAGGGCGTTCATCGCATCGCCGCCGGCGCCGTGCAGCATGCTCCACATGTGGACGCGGAACAGCGCCGCCAGCCGGTCTGCGGGCACGCCATAGCAGGCCAGCGCCTTCTCGCCAAGGTCGATCACTTCCTGGATGCCATTGTTCATGACCGCGACCAGGATCTCCTCCTTGCTGCGGAAATGATGAAAGAGGCTGCCCGACTGCAGCCCCACGGCCTTGGCCAGCTCGCGCACCGTCGTGCGCTCGTAGCCGTGCCTGCTGAACAGCCTGCCGGCCGCCAGGACCAGTTCCCGGCGCCGTTCCGACTCCGCGCCATCGTCCCGCGACGCGGGGGTCCCGGTCTTGTCCATGCGGCTCAGAGCCTCTGGATGATGGTCGCGGTCGCCATGCCGTGGCCGATGCACATGAGCTGCATGCCCAGTTCGCCTTCGGTGGCCTCCAGCCCCGCCAGCATCTTGGCCATCAAGCCGGCGCCCGTGGCGCCCAGCGGATGCCCGTGTGCAATCGCGCCGCCCCACGGATTGACGCGCGCCAGGTCTGCGCCCAGCTCGCGCTGCCAGGCCAGCACCACGCTTGCGAAGGCCTCGTTGATCTCGATCCAGTCGATGTCGTCCAGCGACAGGCCCGCGCGGGCCAGCGCCTGCCGCGCCGCGGGGATGACGCCCGTGAGCTGCATCACCGGGTCGGAGCCCACCGCCACGCGCGCCAGAAAGCGCGCGCGGGGCCGCAGGCCATCGGCGAGCGCCGCATCCTTGTCCCCCAGCAGCACCGCCGCCGCGCCGTCCGCAAGCTGGCTCGCGTTGGCCGCGGTCACGCCGCCCTGCCCCGGTGCGCGCATGGCCGGCGCCATCGCCGCCATGCGGGCCGCGTCCGTGGTCTCGCGGATGCCTTCGTCGCGACGCGGCGCCCCCGGCGGCCCCGCCAGCAGCTCGGCATGCAGGCCGGCGCTGGCAGCCGCCCAGGCGCGGGCGTGGCTCTCGCGCGCCCATTGATCCATTTCCGACTGAGACAGCCCCCAATGGCTGGCGATGCGTTCCGCGCTCTCGATCTGGTGGATCAGCGGATAGCGTTCCAGCAAGGCCGGATTCAGCGATTCAAAGCCGCGGAACTCCGACTGGCCCAGCGTCACGTCCAGGAACATGGGCACCCGGCTCATGCTCTCGACCCCGCCCGCGACCACATAACGCATATCGCCCGCGGCAATGGCCTGGGCGCCGAAATGCACGGCCTGCTGGCTGGACCCGCACATACGGTTCAGCGCCACGCCCGGCACGCTTTCCGGCAGTCCGGCCAGCATCGCCGCCAGCCGGCCGATATTGGCGCCCTGCTCGCCCGCCTGGCTGACGCAGCCGGCAATCAGGTCTTCGACCTTGTCCCCCGGCAGCCCCGCGCGCGCCAGCAATTCCTCCACGGTCCGGGCCAGCAGCGTATCCGGCCGCGTCTGCGCCCACCCGCCGCCGCGCCGCCCGAACGGCGTGCGCACGGCCTCCAGGATCACGGCTTGGTTCATGCCGTCGTCTCCTCATCAACGTAGAGCATTTCGATTTCGTTTGCGTAGGTGCGGTAGATGCTGGCGCGCCGCACCTTCATCGTCGCGGTGACTTCGCCGTCGTCGTGATCCAGTTCCTTGGTCAACAGGTGAAAGCGCTTGATCTGTGCCACGGGCGCCAGCCCCGCATTGGCGCGCGCCACCTCCTGCTGCACCAGTTCGCGCACCTGCGGGCACTCGGCCAGCGACCGGAAGTGCGTGAAGGCAATGCGCCGAGACTCCGCCCACTTGCCCACCGTATCGAATTCAAGCTGGATCAAGGCGGACACATACTTCCTGCCGTCCGCGATCACAATGCATTCCTTCACGTAGGGGCTGCCCTTGACCGCATTCTCGATCTCCGACGGCGTGAGGTTCTTGCCGCCCGCCGTGATCATGATGTCCTTGAGCCGGTCGACGATGCGCACGCGGCCGTCGTCCTGCGCCACGACGTCGCCCGTGTGCAGCCAGCCGTCGCGCACGGCATCGGCCGTCGCATCGGGATTCTTGTAGTAGCCCTGGAACACCATATCGCCGCGCACCAGCAGCTCGCCAGCATCGCCGATGCGCCATTCCACGCCCAGGATCGGCTCGCCCACCGTGCCCACCTTCACGCGGTCCGGATGCTGTCCGAAGATCATCCCGGACGATTCCGTCAACCCGTAGACCTCGACCAGCGGCACGCCCAGGGTGCGGAAATACCGCACCACGTCCGGCGGTATCGGCGCGGCGCCCGTCATCGCCACCCGCACGCGGCGCAGGCCGATGAAATTCTGCAGCGCACGCAACACCAGCCAGTACCACAGCCAATGCGTCAGCCGTTCGCCCACCCCATACTGCCCGGCGGACTTCTCCAGGAACGGCGCGCACCGCGCCAGCGCCTTGCGGTACAGCCACTGCTGCAGGCGCCCGGCCTCCTGCATCTTGATGGAGATCGCCGCGTGCAGCTTCTCCCAGATACGCGGCACGCCCAGGAAAATCGTCGGCGCCACTTCGCGCAGGTCCTCCTGCACGGTACGGATCGACTCGCCGAAATTCACCTGCGCGCCCAGGTAGATCGGCACGAACGTGGACAGCATCTGCTCGGCCACGTGGCACAGCGGCAGATACGACAGGTGCACGCTGGACGCGTCCATGGACAGGCGCTCGGCGATGCCCGGCGCCACGCCGCGCATGTTGCGGTAGCTCAGCATTGCACCCTTGGGCTTGCCGGTGGACCCGGACGTATAGATCATCAGCCCGGTATCGTCCAGACGCTGGCCGTCCAGCATCGTATTCAGCGCGGCCAGTTCCAGGGTCTCGCGCTCGCGCCCTCCGGCCTCGACCTCGGCAAACGTCACGATACGCGAGCGGTCCTGCGCCGCGTAGGAACGCAGGCCCTTGGTCTCTATCATCACGATGCGCCGCAAGCGCGGCAGCCTGTCCGCCACCTGCAGCACCTTGTCGGTCTGCTCCTGGTCTTCGCACATCACCAGTTCGACGTCCGCGTGTTCCAGCACGTAGCCCATCTCCTCGGCCGGACTGGTGGAATAGACGCCCACCGCCACGCCCCCGACCGCGCCCGCGCCCATCTGCGCAAGCAGCCACTCCACCCGGTTGTCCGACACGATGGCCACCCGCCCGCCCGGGCTCAGCCCCAGCGCGCGCAGTCCCAGGCCGACGCGGCACGCGCGCTGCCAATATTCCGCCCAGGACAGGGGCTTCCAGATGCCGAAATCCTTTTGCCGGATGGCGACGGCTGACGGCTGCCGGCGCGCCTGCTCGCGCAGCATCTGCGGCAGCGTGAGCGCGGGCCAGCCGGCGGCGGCGTCGCGCGCGGCGTTCGGGCCTGCGGCGCCGTCCATCATGACAGCCAGCGCTTGCGGCGCTTGTAATGCTTGATGTCGCGAAAGCCCCGCGCCTCGCCGGACCCGCCGACGCCCAGGTAGAACTCGCGCACGTCCGGGTCCGCCGCCAGCCGGTCGGCCGACCCGTCGATCACCACCTTGCCGGTCTCCATGATGTAGCCGTAGTGCGCCACCGCCAGCGCCACGGATGCGTTCTGTTCCACCAGCAGCATCGACACCCCCTGTTCGATATTGATGCGCGCAATGATCGAGAAAATGCTCTCGACCAGCATCGGCGACAGACCCAGCGACGGCTCGTCCAGCAACATCAGCCTGGGCTGGGCGATCAGCGCGCGGCCGATGGCCAGCATCTGCTGCTCGCCGCCGGACAAATACCCGGCCAGGCCGCGACGCCGCTCGAACAGCCGCGGAAAGTAGCCGTAGACCAGGTCGAAATCCGCGCGCGCCGCAGGCCTGCCAGTCAGCGCGTAGGTCGCGGCCACCAGGTTCTCTTCCACGGTCAGGTCCTCGAACACCCGGCGCCCTTCCATCACATGCGCCAGGCCCGACCGCACCAGGTTCTGCGGCTTGACGCCCGCGGTGTCGCCGCCGCCGAAGACGATCTGGCCGCGCACCAGCTCGCCATCTTCCAGGCCCAGCAGGCCCGACACCGCCTTCAGCGTGGTGGATTTGCCGGCCCCGTTGCTGCCCAGCAGCGCCACGATGCTGCCGGCCGGCACCGACAGGGACAAGCCGCGCAGCACCTGCACCGCCTTGTTGTAGACGACCTCGATGTTGTTGATGTCGAGCACCGCCTGCGGCGGCGCCGCGGCATTCGTGTCCGCACGCGCGTCATGTCCCGGGTTCACGGCCGCCTCACTTCAGAACGATCCAGTCGGAAGCGGGCACCATCTGCTTCTGCTTCACGTCGGCGCGATAGATCCGGCCCACCGGTATCGAATTGCCCTTGATGGAGATCGGCACGCCGATCAGGCCGCCCGTGTCGAAATCCTTGATGCCGTCCAGCGCGGCCTTCATGTTGGCCGCGTTCAGCTCCTTGCCGGCGTCCAGCGTGCGCTTGGCCACTTCCGAAAACAGCATGGCGGCCAGGAAACCCTGCATGTAGCCGGTGCTCTGGTATTGGGGCCGCATTTCGCGGATCTTCTTGAGCATCGGCGCATCGGCCGCCGTGTCGTAGTAATAGCGATAAGGCATCACGCCCATGAAGCCCTCGGCATCCTCGCCCATCTGCATCACGGTCGAGTTATCCATCGTCCAGAACGTGCCCATGTAGCGCGTCTTCAGGCCCATGCGCTTGCCTTGCCCCACGAACTCGGGAATGGGCGCCAGCACGTAGCCATGGAAGATGGTGAAGTCCGGATCGGCGCGGCGCAGCTTGATGACCTCGGTCGACACGTCCACGCTGCCTGGCGGCGTCATGATCTCGGTGACCACCTTCAAGCCCAGCTTTTCCGCCACGGCGCGCGAACTGGCGATCGGATCGCGGCCGAACTCCGTGTCCGAATACACAAAGGCGACCTTGGCGCCCGGCTGCTCCTTGGCGATGTAGCGCAGCAGGATGCCGAACATCTCGGTGTAGTCAGGCCCCAGCATGAACTGCGCGGGGTACTTCGCCGGATCGTTCAGCTCGGTGGCGAACGAGGCGCCCGTCATCAGGATGTCGCCCGTGCGGTTGAGCTCCGCATTGATGGTCTTGGAAAAGCCGGTCGAATCCCCGTAGTAGAAATTCACCTTGTTCTGGCTGGTGATCTTCTTGAACGCCGCGACCGACGCGTCGACCTTGTAGGCCGTGTCCTCGGGCACATAACGCAACTTGCGGCCCTTGATCCCGCCCTGATCGTTCACGATCTTCACGTAATCCGTGATGCCCGCATGGATGCCCTGCCCGGCGAAGGCGAACACGCCGCTCAGCGGAATCGAGCCGCCCAGCACCAGGTCCTCGGCCGCCTGCGCCGCCGGCGCCGCGGACAACGCCGCCGCCAGGCCCAACGGGGCCAACCACCTCGATAAACCGCTGCCTATCCGGATGCGCTTCATGGTTTGTCTCCTGGGTCTTATGGGTGGCCGCCGTCACGCCGCGCGCGTCGCGCTACGTGCGAAATGGCCATAGGTGAAAGAATCGGCGCACGCGCCGCCAGATTTCCGCGAGCCCGTGCGGCTCGAAGATCAGGAAGCCCACGATCAGCAGGCCGAAAACAATGGTGCGCACGGGCGAAATCAGCCGCAGCGCGTCGCCGCCCACCGGCAGCCAGCCGACGACCAGCTTGAGGAACTCCGGCACCATCGTCATGAAGAGCGCGCCCAGGATGGATCCCAGAATCGATCCCATGCCGCCCACGATGATGGCCGCCAGGAAGAAGATCGACATGATGAGCGGAAAACTCTCCGGCGTGACCACGCGGAAGAAGTACGCCCACAGCCCGCCCGCCACGCCGGCATAGAACGAAGACAGCCCGAAGGACAGCAGCTTGTAGCGCAGCAGCCGGATGCCCAGCACTTCGGCCGAAATGTCCCGGTCGCGGATCGCGATGAAGGCCCGTCCGATGCGGGTGCGGAACAGATTCGCCGCGCCCAGCACCATCAGCACGGTCACGGGCACGATCAACCAGTAGATCTTGAACGAGGTATCCAGGTCCATGCCGAGGATCCGCGCCGGCGGCACCTGCAGGCCGCTGGTGCCGCCCGTGAACTGCCAGTTCGCGAAGATGAAGTGCGCGATGAACGACGCCGCGATCGTGGAGATGGCCAGGTACAGCCCCTTGACCCGCAGCGAAGGAATGCCGACCAGCAGCCCGCCCACCATCGCGACGCCGCCGCCGGCAAGCAGGTTGACGAGGACCGGCGTGCCCAGGCGCATTTCCATCACCGCCACGGTGTACGCGCCCAGTCCCATGAACGCCGCCTGCCCCAGGCTGACCAGCCCTGTATACCCCGTCAGGATGTTCAGCCCCGTGGCGCTCGCGATATTGATCGCGACCAGACAGGCGAGATACAGCCAATAGGCATTGGCCACGAAGGGAAACAGCACCAGCGACGCCGCCAGCAAGGCCAGCCACACGTGCTGCGTGCGCGTGTCGAAAAGCGCCTCATCGGCCAGGTACGTCTGCTTGGCAGTCGCGATGCGCATGGATCAGAGCCTCTCGATTTCACGGGTGCCAAAAAGCCCATAGGGCCGGGCCATCAACACCACGACCAGCACGACAAACGTGGCCAGCAGCTTGTATTCGCCGCCCAGGTAGGCGCCGGCCCAAGCCTCCAGCAGGCCGATGAAGATGCCGCCGACCAGCGCCCCGGCCACGCTGTCCAGGCCGCCCACGATCACGACCACCAGCACCGACAGGCCAAACACCCCCATCGACGAAGAGATGCCGCCGATGGCGCCCACGATCACCCCCGACACCGCCGCGATCGCGCCCGCGGTCACCCAGGCCAGCGAAAAAACGCGCGGCACATTGATGCCCATGGCATAGGCCGCGCCCTGGTCCGACGCCGTGGCCCGCAGCGCGACCCCGCCGCGCCAGTAGCGGAACACCACCAGCACCAGCAGGGCCAGGACCACCGCCACCCAGAACCCATAGAACACCTTGGGCGCCACGAACGCCTCGCCCACCATGACAGGCGCGCGCGGCATGAACTCCGGCAGGCGGCGCTGGTCCGCCGTCCAGATGAGTTCGACGGCGCCCACCAGGATGGACGCCAGGCCCACGGTAATCATGAAAACGGAGATCGGCGACTCGCCGAGCATCGGCCGTATCGTCAGGCGCTCGACCACGGCGCCCAGCGCGCCGGACACGACGACCGCGCCCACGATCGCCAGCCAGATCGGCCACGCCATGCCCGTGGCGAACGCATAAAACACGTAAGCGCCCAGCATCAGGAATTCGCCGATGGCGATATTGACCACGCGGGTCGCCTTGTAGACGATGACGAAGGCCAGCGCGGCCAGCGCATACAGGCCGCCGCTGCCCAGGCCCGCCAGCGAGACCTCCAGGAAGAACAGCCAGTCCATCAGGCCGCCTCCCGCAACCGGCGGCGCAGGTCGCCGACATCGCCCGCGCCCAGGTAAGCCTTGATGACCTCCGGATTGGCCTGCACCTGCGCCGGCGTGCCATCGGCAATGACCTGCCCGAAATTGAGCACCACGACGTGATCGGACAGGTCCATCACCATGCCCATGTCGTGCTCAACCATCAGCACCGTCACGCCCCACTCCGTCCGCGCATCCAGGATGAAGCGCGCCATGTCGTCCGTCTCTTCGCGGTTCATGCCCGCCACGGGCTCGTCCAGCATCAGCACCTTGGGCTGCATCGCCAGCGCCCGCGCCAGTTCCACGCGCTTTTGCAGACCGTAAGACAGCGCGGCCACCGGCGCGTGGCGGATATGGTCGATTTCAAGGAAATCGATGATGCGCTCTTCGATGTCGGCGCGCAGCGCCATCTCCTCGCGGCGCGCACGTCCCAGATAAAACAGCGCATCCAGCACATTGGTGCGCAGGTGTGCGTGGCGGCCCAGCTTGATGTTGTCCAGCACCGTCATGCCGCGAAACAGCGCAATGTTCTGGAAGCTGCGCGCCAGGCCCAGCCTGGCGCGCTCGGGCGCGGCCATGCGCGTGATGTCGCGGCCTTCAAAACGGATCTGCCCGGAAGCGGGCTTGTAGAAACCGGAGATGGTGTTGAACAACGAGGTCTTGCCGGCGCCGTTCGGGCCGATGACCGTAGTGATGGAACCGGGCGCGACGCGAAAGCCCACGCCGGTCAGCGCCTTGACCCCGCCGAACGCCAGCGTCACCCCATCCGCCTCCAGCAAGGCAGGCCTGTCGGACTGATCCACCATTTGTCTCCCCGCTTGTTATGCGAAGTTTTCTTGCCGCCTGAGGCGGACATTTTTTACGACGGTGAACCTGGCGAACCCGCGAGGCAGGAGATGCAACGAACCTGTCTTTACCTACGCCAGTACAGCGCCGGAAAATCGTTCTATGCGTTACGCTAAGCGTGCTTAAAACAAAACCAAGCAAGCGCTCGGTTCAGACCTTAGCATCGCGGTTTTTAGATCGACAGTTGGTATTTACCCGAAACGGAGACAAGCCATGAACCAGGAACTACCGACGTTCCAGACGCTGCTGCTGGAGACCGACGGCGCACTCGCCACCCTCACGCTCAACCGCGCGGATGCGCTCAACGCCATCGACGTCGCCATGGCGCGCGACCTGCAACGGGCCGCGCAATGGATCGAAACGCGCGATGCACTGCGCGTCGTGCTGCTGCGCGGCGCGGGCAAGGCGTTCTGCGCGGGCGGCGACATCGGCATGTTCACAGGCGAGCCCGCGACCGTGCGCGCCACGCTGTCCGACCTGTTCACGCCCTTGAATGATTTTGTCGGCCGCATCCCGCGGATGGACAAGGTCTGGCTGGCGCAGATCCACGGCGTCGCGGCGGGCGCGGGCCTGTCGCTGGTCCTGGCGTGCGACCTCGCCATCGCCGACGCGGGCGCACGTTTCATGACGGCCTACCTGAAGCTGGGCGCCACGCCCGATGCCGGCATGACGCATGGCCTCATGCGCGCGGTGGGTCCCAAGCGTGCACTCGATCTATTGCTGCGACACGACGCGTTCACGGCCGATGAGGCGCTGGCATGGGGCATCATCACGCGCACCGCCCCGGCGGGCGAGCTGACGGCCTCGGCACAAGCCTATGCGCAAGACATCGCTCGCCACGCGCCGCACGGCATCGCGGGCGCAAAAAGCCTGCTGCGCAGCGCCGCACACGCCACGCTGGAAACCCAGTTGGCCGAAGAAACGGCGCGCTTCCTGGACACGGCCGCGCGCGGAGACTTCAGCGAAGGCGTCGCGGCGTTCCGCGAAAAGCGCCCTCCCCGCTTTACAGGCCGATAACCACTGGCCTATGCCTGCTGGCCAACAACGCTAGCGCGGATCGCCCGCGTTGGCCCACGCCGGCGCGCGCTTCTGCATGAAAGCGCTCAAGCCTTCCCGCGCTTCGAGCGTGGCCGCGGCATTGCAGAACACCTCCACCGCCGTGGCCACCTTGCGCCGGTATTCATTGTCATTGGCATAGACGAAGGCGCGCCGGCCCATCGCCAGGACCTGCGGCGGTTTGTCGGCCAGCATCCCCGCCAAGGCGCGTGCCTGCTCCATCAATCCGCCTTCCGGCGCCAGCCGCGTGACCAGGCCCATCGTGTGCGCCTCCTGGGCGCTGAAGGTGCGGCAGGTAAAGAGCAGATCGAAAGCCCGATGCTTGCCCACGATGCCCGGCAGATGCACGTAGTGGATCGCGGGCAGCACGCCGACGTCTATCTCCGGATAACCGAACGTCGCGCTCTGCGCGGCCACGATCATGTCGCTGGAAATGGCCACCGTCATGCCCCCACCGCGAACCGCGCCTGACACTACGGATATCGACGGTTTGGTGAGATTGAATTGCGCGTCGTACAGCTTGATGTAAAGCTTGGTCAGCAATTCGTGCACCCGCGCAGGCGTGCTTTGCAACAACTTCTTCATATCCAGGCCGGCGCAGAAGCGTCCGGGCAGGCCGCTCGCCAACAGCACCGCGCGCACGTCCGGATCGGCATTGGCCCGCTCCAGCGCGCTGATCAACCCGTCAAGCACGTCCACATCCAGCGCGTTGACGGGCGCATGGCACAGATGAATCTCCGCGATGCGATCGCGCACTTCATAACGCAGGGATGTCATGCGGCGTCTCCGTTGTGGGCATTCTGCTGAATGCTGCCATCGGACAGCATCGCATCGATCTCGCAGGCTTCATAACCCAGTCCCGCCAGGATCTCGCGGCTGTGTTCGCCCAACATCGGCGCCGGCAACGCGGCCTTGCGCGGCTGGCGACCAAAGCGCACGGGCAGGCCCACGTTTCGCACTTCGCCCAGGACGGGATGCTGGCTGGTGACGATGAGCTCGCGCGCAGCGACCTGCGGGTGCGCCAGCGCCTGGTCCAGCGTATGGATGGCCGAACACGCGATCCCTGCCGGCTTGAGCGCAGCCAGCCATTGCGCCACGGTGCGCGTCTCGATCCGCGACTGCACCAGCGCGACGGTGGCATCAAAATTGCGGACGCGATCCGCATTGGTTGCGAACGCCGGCGCATTCGCCTCGGCCGCCAGGTCCGCGACCGCGCAGAAGCGCTGCCACTGCGCGTCGTTGCCCACGCCCAGCATGAGGTCGCCGTCGGCGGCGCGAAACGCCTGGTATGGACACATGGCGGGATGTCCGGTGCCCATGCGGCGCGGCACCTTGCCGGTGCGCCAGTAGTTCTGCGCCATGTACGACATCAGCCCCAGCGACGTATCCAGCAGGGACACGTCCAGGTACTGTCCCCGGCCCGTCTGGCTGCGCTCCAGGAGCGCGGCAAGAATGCCGCTCAGGGCGAACGAGCCCGTTCCCAGGTCCACCGGCGAAAAGCTGGCGCGCGCGAAGTTGCCGCCCGGTTCGCCCATGGTGCTGATCATGCCGCTGAAGGCCTGCAACATCACGTCGTAGCCCGGCTCCTCGCCCATCGGCCCCTCCCGGCCATAGCCCGAGATCTCGCAATACACGAGGCGGGGATTGATGACGCTCAGCGTCTCGTAATCCACACCCAGCCGCGCGGCGGTCCTGCCGCCGAATCCCTGCAGCACGACGTCGGCCTGTGCTGCCAGCCGATGCACCACGGCACGCCCGGCCTCGGTTTTCAGGTCCACCGCCAGGCTGCGCTTGTTGTGGTTGACGGCCAGGAAGGTCGCCGATTCGCCCGCATCCTGGGGCAGCCAGGCCCGCGTGTCATCGCCCGCGCCCACCGGCTCGACCTTGATCACGCGCGCGCCCAGCTCGCCCAGGTATTGGCCGCACAGCGGCCCAGCCAGCACCTTGCTCAGGTCCAGGACCGTGATGTTCTTCAATGGAGTCATGCGATCTTCGCCTGCCGTGTTCACTGTTCCGCCTTGAGTCCGATGGTGTTCGCGGCCTGCGTCCACTTGACGGTTTCCTGCTTGAAGAAGTCGTCCAGCTTGGCCGGCGCCACCTGGAAGGCTTCCGCGCCGCGCTCCTGCATCGCCTTGCGGTAGCCGTCGCTCGCCACGACGTTCGCGACGGCGGTGCGCAACTTCTGCACCACCTCGTCCGGCGTGCCCGCGGGGGTTTGCAGCGCAAACCAGAACTTCAGATCCAGGCTGGGATAGCCGGCCTCTTTAAGCGTGGGCACATCCGGCAACAGCGGCGAACGCTCCGCGGACGTGATCGCCAACGCCTTCAGGCGTCCGCCCTGCACCTGGCCGATGCTGGTGGACATGCTGTCGAACAGGAAGTCGACCTGGCCTCCGATCACGTCGGTCACCGCATTGGCGCTACCCTTGTACGCCACGCCCACCGCCTCAAAGTTCGCAAGCTTTTGCAGCGACGCCCCGTACACGTGCGGCGAACTTCCCGGCCCGAATGTGGCGTAGCTCAAGCCACGGGGCGCGTTGCGGGCACGCTCGACCAGTTCGGCCAATGTCTTGACGGGCGTGCGCTCCGGGTTCACGACCAGCAGGTTGGGCATGGCCCCGGTCGTGCCGACCGGCACATAGTCTTTCGACGGATGCATCTTGGCGCTGGGATACATCAGCGGGCTGATGGCCTGCATGGCCACCGTGTTGTGCATCAGCGTGTAGCCGTCGGCCGGGCCATTCAGCACGCTCTGATAGCCCACATTGCCGCTGGCACCCGGCTTGTTCTGCACGATGACCTGCTGTCCCAGCTCGCGCGAGAGCGGCTCGGCTACCAGGCGCGCGATGAAATCGGTTGGTCCGCCCGCGGAAAACGGCACGACCAGCGTGATGGGTTTGGATGGCCAGGTATCCGCAAATGCGGGCGCGGGCAGCGTCGCCGAAACGAGGCACGCGGCAAGAATTCTGTTGAACGTCATGATGTCTCCTGTGTTTTTGGTCTGGAATGACGCTCATTATGCGAAGCGTATTGATATATTAGAAATACCGTTTAAATATGCAGGCCATAACAAAAAAATGATGGCCTGGCGCATCCGGAGGCTCGCTAATGTCCCTGTCCATACGCGCGATGCAATGCTTTGTCGCCGTGGTTTCAACGGGTTCGATCAGTCGCGCCGCCGGCGCGCTGCACGTGGCGCAACCCGCGCTGAGCCTGCTCATCCGCAATCTGGAGGAAGACCTGGGTGTCGTGCTGCTGCATCGCAGCGCCCGCGGCGTCACGCCCACCGCCGCCGGCGCGCGGCTGCTGGCGCACGCCCGCGAGATCCTGGGCCGCATCGACGCGGCCCGCGCCGACGTGCGCGAAGACATCAGCACGCCGCGCGGAACGGTATCGCTGGCGATGTCGATGTCCATGGCCAAGCTGCTGACCGTGCCATTGCTGCGGTTCAGCCTGACGCACTGGCCTGGCGTCTATCTGAAAATCATCGAGTCCAGCACCGGGTACATCCCAGGCTTCGTCAGTTCCGGCCATGCCGACCTGGGACTCACATTCAGCGACGAGGCATCGGTCGATCTTCGGTTCCAGCACTTGATCGACGAGGAATTGGTGGTCGTATCGCCGCCGGCCGCACAGCGCGCCAAACGGCCGCCATCGACCCTGGCCGCATTGCCGGCGATCAGCCTGAGCGCCGTCTCGGCGCTGCCGCTCGTGCTGCCGGGCAACCCGCACAGCCTGCGCCGGCTGCTGGATCAATACCAGCAGCGCGAGCAGGTCGAGTTCCGCATCATCGCCGAGGCCAACGCCATTCCCCAGTTGATCGAACTGGCGCAGGCCGGCATCGCGCACACAATCCTCTCGTACGAAGCCGTGCGCCAGGAGGCCGAACGCGGCTTGGTGACCCTGCGCCGGATCGGCAGGCCCAGGCTGACCCGCCCGGTATATCTTTGTCGTTCGGATGTATTGCCGCTGTCGATGGCGGCGGCGGCCGTCGCGGACCAGGTCGCCCGGATCATCGGGGACGCCGGCCCTGCCGCAAGGCGCGCGTAGCGCTCAGACCACGCGCTTTTCCACCGCTTGCGCCCAGCGCCGCGCCACCGCGGGCGACGTCGCGCAGGTGGCGGACTCGGTGACGACACGGACCGCGCGCTCCAGCAGCTGGATGTCGGCCTCGTGCTGGCGCGCGACGTGCGGGTCCTCAAAGAAGATGACGCGCTGGCATTGATGCTCCAGCACCAGTTCCGCGATCTGCGCATCGCCACCCAGCGGCCCGCTCAGGTAGCGATGGACCCAGGGGGTGTCCTTGGGCCAGCCACGCGACCAGGCCAGCTCGTTCAGCCGGCCGCCGGTCGTGCCGGTGGCCACGCGCCGCGCGAAGCGCGACAACACATCGAAGTGCTCGCTGGCAAACGCGACCATTTCGTCCTTGAGCGCATCGTGCGCGATCATCGCCAGCGTCTGCCCCACAAAGTTGAAATGGCGGGACACGGACGCATCCGGGGCCAGCCCGGCATGGATGCGTTCGACTTCCATCCATTCGATGGCGCCGGCCAGCGTCGAGATGAACGGACGGCCATGCGTGATGCACTGGCGCTTGAGCGCCAATGCCTCGGGAAAAATCGAAGACGGGTCGACGGGATCAATCAGGTAGATCGCGCCGTCGAACGGCGCCTGCCCATCGCGGCCTTCGGTGACCCGCGCAACCAGCTTCATCAGACCGCCCTCGCGGCCATACGGATAGCGGATCAGGCCGGGGTAGCTCTGCAGCATGCCCTCGCGCACGATGGCGTCATGGGTGCGCCCCACCGTGTGCAACTGCACGCCCAGCTCACGGATGGTGGACGAGCACGCACGCAGCCAGGTGAACAAGGCGGCATCGGGGGTTTCGTGGTGCAGGCGATTGGCGGCCAGGCCAAAACGCAATTGGGCAGCAGGCATCGGTAGACTCGGTCGGGAATGGACAACGTACGGATACCCGATGATACCGTGGCCCGCGCGACGGCGGCATGTCAGGCGGCCAAGGACATGCCAAGGCGCTCGCCTCCTTGCCCGGCCCCAAAAAGAAAAACGCTCCGGGATGGAGCGTTCTTCGTATTTCAAGCCGGCGGTCAGTCGGCCTCGTCAATCCAGGCCATCTGGATGGCCTCCAGGATCTTCTCGCCGCAATGCGCGGGATCGTCGCTGAAATCCGGCAATGCCATGACCCATTCGCGAAGCTGCGTAAACCGCAGCGTCTGGGGGTCGACATCAGGATGCGCGTCGTACAGCGCAGCGGCAATCTCGTAGGTGTCGGTCCACTTCATCAATGGCCCTCTTTGGCGTGATTGATCGTGTACTTGGGGATCTCGACCGTCAGGTCGGCATCTTTCACCAGCGCCTGGCACGACAGGCGCGACGTCGGGGTCAGGCCCCACGCCTTGTCCAGCAAGTCTTCTTCGTCGTCGGTCGCGTCTTCCAGCGAGGAATAGCCCTGCTTGACCACCACGTGACAGGTCGTGCAGGCGCAGGACAGTTCGCAGGCGTGCTCGATGTCGATGTGGTTGTCCAGCAGCACCCGGCAGATCGACACGCCCTTGGGCGCGTCTTCAATCACCGCGCCTTCCGGACAGTAATCGGGATGAGGCAATACAGTCAGTTTCGGCATAGCTTTTTATCAGGCGATTTCGTCAAGTTTGCGGCCGGCCAACGCGGCGCGGATACTGCGGTCCATCCGGCGCGCGGCAAACTCGTCCGTGGCAGCGGACAGCGCCTGCACCGCTTGCGTCACGGTGTCCACGTCCTGCGCCTGCTGCGCTGCGATGGCGGCTTGCAGGCACTCGTCGACACGCTTGCGTTCTTCCGAGTCCAGCAGGTCGCCGTCGACGGCCAGCGCCGCCTGCACTGATTCCACCAGTTGGCGCGCGTCCACCTGCTGCTCGCGCAACATGCGGGCCTTGGCGTCGGTATCGGCCTGCGCCACGCTGTCGGCCAGCATCCGCGCGATCTCGTCGTCCGACAGCCCATAAGAGGGCTTGACGGACACCATGGCTTCGACGCCCTGGCTCTGTTCGCGGGCAGTGACGCTCAGCAAGCCGTCCGCATCCACCTGGAAGGTCACGCGGATGCGGGCGGCGCCTGCCACCATGGGCGGAATGCCGCGCAGCTCAAAGCGCGCCAGCGAGCGGGAGTCCGCCACCAAATCGCGTTCCCCCTGCACCACGTGAATGCTCATGGCGGTCTGGCCGTCCTTGAACGTCGTGAATTCCTGGGCGCGTGCCACGGGAATGGTGCTGTTGCGCGGGATGATGCGCTCGACCAGCCCGCCCATGGTTTCCAGGCCCAGCGACAGCGGGATCACGTCCAGCAGCAGCCAATCCTCGCCCGGGGCGCGGTTGCCGGCAAGCAGGTTGGCCTGCAGGGCCGCGCCCAGCGCCACCACCTGGTCAGGATCCAGGTCAGTCAACGGCTCCGTGCCGAACACCTTGGCCACGGCGGCGCGCACGACGGGCATGCGCGTCGCGCCACCCACCATCACCACGCCACGCACGTCGGCGGGCTTGAGCGACGCATCGCGCAGCGCGCGGCGCGCGCAGTCCAGCGTGCGCTCGATCAGCGGCTGGGCAAGCGTCTCGAACTCGGCGCGGGTCAGGGTCAGATCCACCTCGCGGCCGCCGGACAGCGTCAGCCTCAAGCTGGACGTTTCGGCATCGGACAACGCTTCCCGCGCGGCGCGCGCGGCCATCAGCAAGCCACGGCGTTCAGCCGGCGACAACGCTCCGGCGCCCAGCTTGGCCACCGCGTGATCGGCGATCAGCACGTCGAAATCGTCTCCGCCAAGCGCCGTATCGCCCCCGGTGGAAATGACCTCGAACACGCCTTGGGTCAGGCGCAGGATGGAAATATCAAAGGTGCCGCCGCCCAGGTCATACACGGCGTATACGCCTTCGGCGGCGTGGTCCAGGCCGTAGGCAATCGCGGCCGCGGTCGGTTCGTTCAGCAGTCGCAGGACGTTCAGGCCCGCCAGCCGGGCCGCATCGCGCGTCGCCTGCCGCTGGGCGTCGTCGAAATACGCCGGTACGGTGATGACCGCGCCCACCAGCTCGTCGCCCAGTACGTCTTCGGCGCGCTGGCGCAGCACCGCCAGGATCTGCGCGGACACTTCGACCGGGCTCAGGTCGCCCTGGACCGTGCGGATGCGCACCATGCCGGGCGCGTCCACGAATTCATACGGCGCGCGCGTGGCGCGCGCCTCTTCCAGCGAGCGTCCCATGAAACGCTTCACGGACACGACGGTGTTCAGCGGATCCTCGGCCTGCTGGGCCAAAGGCTCGCGCCCGGTCGTAACCTTGCCGCCGGGAAAATAGCGCACCGCCGACGGCAGCAAGGCGTGGCCTTGGGCGTCGGGCAGCACTTCGGCAACGCTGCTGCGCACGGCGGCAACCAGCGAATTGGTAGTGCCCAGGTCGATCCCGACCGCCAGCTTGCGCTGGTGCGGCGCGGGCGATTCACCGGGCTCGGATATCTGCAATAAGGCCATGATTCTGCTTTTTCTGGTCAATGGGCCGCGCCGTGCAGGCGCCCATCTCGGGAACGCCCCAGCGCGCCGTTGGCTATCCCGCGGGCTGCACGTGCGCCAGCTCCTGAGCCAGCTTTTCCACGAACATCCACTCCCGCACCTTGCGACCGGCCGCCTCGAAATCGCGTTCGTCGTCCAGCAGGCGCGTCAGCGTGGCGCGCATCTCGGCGCGCGTCTCGTCCAGTTCGGCCTGCAACGTGTCCAGAATGCCGGCGTCGTCGCGCGCATCGTCCAGCATCTCGCGCCAGGTCATCTGCTGCATGAGGAAAGACGCATCCATGGACGTGTTGCTTTCGGTCTGCAGGTCCACGCCGGCCTGCTCGCACAGGTAGCGCGCGCGCAGCAGCGGATCCTTCAACTGGCGGTAGGCTTCGTTGGCACGCGCCGCCCACTGCATGGCCACGCGGCGTTCCGCGGGACTGGCCGTGGCGTAGCGGTCGGGATGCACCTGCGCGGCGACGGTGCGCCAGGCCTTTTCGAGGGCCTGCGCGTCCAGCTCGAAGCGCGCCGGAAAGCCGAACAGGCTGAAGTGGTCGTCACCAGCCAAGACTTACACCGTGAACGACTCGCCGCAGCCGCAGGTCGCCTTTTCGTTGGGGTTGCGGAACTTGAAGCCTTCGTTAAGGCCCTCGCGGGCATAGTCCAGCTCCGTGCCATCGAGGTACGCCAGGCTCTTGGGGTCGATGAAGACCTTCACGCCGAAGCTCTCGAAGACGACATCTTCCGACTCCACCTCGTCGACGTATTCCAACTTGTAGGCCATGCCGGAACAGCCCGTCGTCCTAACGCCGAGCCGCAAGCCGATACCCTTTCCGCGCTTCTGCAAGTAGCGGCCGATATGGGTGGCAGCCTGTTGGGTCAGGGTAACGGACATGATCAGCCCGCCACAGCTTCGGCCGGGGCCGAGTGCTTTTCTTTGTAGTTCTGCACCGCGGCCTTGATCGCGTCTTCGGCCAGGATGGAACAGTGCACCTTGACGGGCGGCAGGGCCAGCTCTTCGGCGATCTGCGTGTTGCGGATGTTCATGGCTTGATCCAGCGTCTTGCCCTTGACCCATTCGGTCACGAGCGAGCTCGAGGCAATGGCCGAACCGCAGCCGTAGGTCTTGAAGCGCGCGTCTTCGATCACGCCGGCTTCATTCACCTTGATCTGCAGCTTCATGACGTCGCCACAGGCGGGCGCGCCCACCATGCCGGTGCCCACCGAGTCGTCCGACTTGTCGAACGAACCGACGTTGCGCGGGTTTTCGTAGTGATCCAGAACTTTGGTGCTGTAAGACATGTTAATTCTCCACGTATATCCAGGCGCGGGCGCTTAGTGCGCGGCCCACTGCACGGTGTTCAAGTCGATGCCTTCCTTGGCCATTTCCCACAGCGGCGACATATCGCGCAGCTTGCCAACCCGGCTCTTGATCAGTTCGACGGCGAAATCCACTTCCTTTTCGGTCGTGAAGCGACCCAGCGTGAAACGGATCGAGCTGTGCGCCAATTCGTCGTTGCGGCCCAGGGCGCGCAGCACGTAGGACGGCTCCAGGCTGGCCGAAGTGCAGGCCGAACCGCTGGAGACCGCGAGTTCCTTGATCGCCATGATCAGGGACTCGCCTTCGACGTAGTTGAAGCTCACGTTCAGGTTGTGCGGCACGCGCTGGTCCATGTCGCCGTTCAGGTAGACCTCTTCGATCTCCGACAGGCCTTTCCACAGACGGTCGCGCAGCATGCGGATGCGCTCGTTTTCGGTCCCCATTTCTTCGCGCGCCAGGCGGAAGGCTTCGCCCATGCCGACAATCTGGTGCGTGGCCAGCGTGCCCGAGCGGAATCCACGCTCATGGCCACCGCCGTGCATCTGCGCCTCGATGCGGATGCGCGGCTTGCGGCGCACGTACAGCGCGCCGATGCCCTTGGGGCCGTAGGTCTTGTGTGCCGAGAACGACATCAGGTCGACCTTCAGCTTTTGCAGGTCGATTTCCACCTTGCCGGTCGCCTGCGCGGCGTCGACGTGGAAAATGATGCCCTTCTCGCGGCAGATTTCGCCCAGCGTTTCCACGTCCTGGATCACGCCGATTTCGTTGTTCACCATCATCACGGACACCAGCACGGTATCAGGACGCAGCGCCGCCTTGAAGACGTCCAGGTCGATCAGGCCGTTGTCCTTGACGTTCAGGTAGGTGACTTCAAAGCCCTGCCGTTCCAGCTCGCGACAGGTGTCCAGCACAGCCTTGTGCTCGGTCTTGACGGTGATGATGTGCTTGCCGCGTTCGGCATAGAAGTTCGCGGCGCCCTTGATGGCCAGGTTGTCGGATTCGGTGGCGCCGGAGGTCCAGACGATTTCGCGCGGGTCGGCGTTGACCAGCTTGGCGACTTCCTCACGGGCGCGCTCGACGGCTTCTTCGGATTCCCAACCGAACGCGTGGCTGCGCGAGGCGGGGTTGCCGAAGTTTTCATAAAGCCAGGGCACCATCTTGTCCACGACGCGGGGGTCGACGGGCGTCGTGGCCGAATAATCCAGATAGATCGGACGGGTGGTCATTTCTACAACTCCTGATACTTCTTATACGGTGGCATTGGCGGCAACGGTGGTGGTCGGGGCGTTGGCGGCAGGCGCGCCTCCCACCCGATTCACACGCACCGCGCAGGCCTGCGCTTGATTGTTGGCTTCCTGCAATTGGCGCACACGCTGCTGATCGACCAGATCCTGCAGCGACACCGAATCCAGGTAATCCACCATCTTGCGATTCAACGTGGCCCAGAGTTCGTGCGTCATGCACTTGCCCGGCTTGCCGTCGTTGCCGCTCGTACAGTCCCGCTTGCCGCCGCAACTGGTGGCGTCCAGGGGTTCGTCGACGGCGAAAATGATGTCGGCGACCGTGACGTTGCGCGCAAGGCGCGCAAGCGAATAACCGCCACCCGGACCGCGCACGCTGTCCACGAGTTCGTGGCGACGCAGTTTGCCGAAGAGCTGTTCCAGGTAGGAAAGCGAAATGTTCTGACGCTGGCTGATGGCCGCAAGAGTGACCGGCCCACTATGCTGCCGCATAGCCAGATCGATCATGGCAGTCACGGCGAAACGCCCTTTGGTAGTTAGCCGCATGGTGAATTCCCTGTGATTCGGCAATGGCCGCCAGCGAATCCAGCGGTCAATACCCGAGTAATTGGCTCAAGTATAGCCTATTCCCGACTAATTTGGTATGGCTCCGGGCTACAAAAAACCGCGCATCTGCGCGGTTTTTCACTGCCTTGTACCTTGAGAGCCGCTCTGCAGGCGGCCCTACACCCATGCAATCAAGCAGCCTGGTACTGGGTGGCGCGCTTGCGGACCAATTCGAGGACGCCCTGACAGGCGTCTTCCAGATAGTCCAGCACCTTGCCGAAACCATCCGCGCCGCCATAGTAGGGATCCGGCACGGTGGCCTCTTCGAACTCATTGGCAAAGCGCATCAGCAGCATCAGCTTGTGCTGATAAGCCTTGGGGCATTGCTGCTGCATGGCGGACAGGTTGTCCCAGTCCATGGCAAGGATGAGATCGAAGTCGCGGAAGTCTTCCGCGGTGACCTGACGCGCCTCGCAGTGGGTGATCTCGTAGCCGCGCTTGCGTGCTGCGGCCTGCGCCCGGGCATCAGGCGCCTCGCCGATATGAAACGCGTGCGTGCCCGCGGAGTCGATGCGCACGACATCGCCCAAACCCGCGTCATTCACCAAATGGCGAAACACGCCCTCTGCGCTCGGCGAGCGACAGATATTGCCCATGCAAACGAAAAGTACCTTGGTCATCATGGAAGCAAGTGTGCGGGAAAACCCGAGATTAGGCAAGCTTTTTTTGCGCCTGCGCAATTGATTCAAAGCAACCCAGCCACCTTACAATCACCTTGAAAATCATTGACTTGCAAGGTGTTGTTCAGGTAACCACTGAAAATATGGGGCGTTAAAAATCCGGAATCGTTACACCCTGATTGCAACGCAGCAGCTTCCACCACGATTCAGCTCGATGTCAGCGTTTTGACATGAATTGAAACACGCCGACGGACCTAGACTGCCCCATCCAGCAACACGCGTTGCTTCAACGCATTAAGCGAATCGCGGGCTGCCGCGGCCTGTTCGAACTCCAGGTTGCGGGCATGATCCATCATCAGCTTTTCCAGGCGTTTGATTTCGCGCGCCAGCGCCTTCTCGTCCTTGAGCAGCTCGGCGGGAACGGCAGCTTCCAGCGTGTCGTGCTGGGCCGGCGCCACGATGCCGTCGATCAATTCGCGCACAGCCTTGTGCACGCCGCGCGCGGTGATTCCGTGATCCTCATTGAACTGCAGCTGCTTGGTCCGGCGGCGGCTGGTTTCGTCCATGGCGCGCTTCATCGAATCCGTGATGCGATCGGCGTAGAGGATGGCATGGCCATTGAGGTTGCGCGCGGCTCGGCCGATGGTCTGGATCAGGCTGCGCTCCGAACGCAGGAACCCTTCCTTGTCGGCATCCAGGATGGCGACGAGCGACACTTCAGGAATATCGAGCCCTTCGCGCAGCAGGTTGATTCCCACGAGCACGTCGAAGGTGCCCAGGCGCAAGTCCCGCAGGATCTCGACGCGCTCAACGGTATCGATGTCGGAGTGCAGGTAGCGCACCTTCACGCCATGTTCGCTCAGGAAGTCGGTCAGATCCTCGGCCATGCGCTTGGTCAGCGTGGTGACCAGCACACGGTCGCCCTGCGCAACGCGCGTTTTGATCTGGCCCAGCAGGTCATCCACCTGCGTGCGCGCGGGCAGCACCTGCACGATCGGATCCACAAGCCCCGTGGGCCGCACGACCTGCTCCACGACATTGTCGGTGTGCTCCTGCTCGTACGCGGCCGGCGTCGCCGAAACGAAGACGCACTGGCGCATGCGGGCCTCGAACTCCTCGAGTTTCAGCGGGCGGTTGTCCAGCGCGGACGGCAGGCGAAAACCGTACTGCACGAGGGTTTCCTTGCGAGACCGGTCTCCCCGGTACATGGCGCTGAGCTGGCCGATCGTGACGTGGCTTTCGTCGATGAACATCAGTGCATCGGACGGCAAGTAGTCGATCAGTGTCGGCGGCGGCTCGCCCGGCGCGGCGCCGGACAAGTGGCGCGAGTAGTTTTCGATACCCTTGCAGAAGCCCAGCTCCTGCAGCATTTCCAGGTCGAAGCGGGTGCGCTGCTCCAGCCGCTGGGCTTCCACCAGATGGCCGTCATCGACGAAGCGCTTGACGCGTTCGCGCAGTTCTTCCTTGATGGTTTCGATGGCGCGCAGCACGGTGTCGCGGGGCGTCACGTAGTGCGACCCGGGGTAGACCGTAAAGCGCGGCAGCTTCTGGCGTATACGGCCCGTCAACGGGTCAAAGAGCTCCAGGCTTTCGATCTCGTCGTCGAACAGCGTGACCCGCAGGGCGAGCTCGGCGCTTTCCGCCGGGAAGATGTCGATGGTTTCGCCGCGCACGCGGAATACCCCGCGCGTGAACTCGGCGTCGTTGCGCGTGTATTGCATGGCAACCAGCCGCGCCAGGATTTCACGCCGCGCGATCTGGTCGCCGGCGCGCAGGATCAGCACCATCGCGTGATAGTCGCCCGGATTGCCGATACCGTAGATGCAGGACACCGTGCCTACGATGATCGTGTCGCGGCGCTCCAGCAGGCTCTTGGTGGCCGACAAACGCATCTGCTCGATGTGTTCGTTGATCGACGAATCCTTTTCGATGAAAAGGTCGCGCGTCGGCACGTAGGCTTCGGGCTGGTAGTAGTCGTAATACGAAACGAAGTACTCGACCGCGTTCTTCGGGAAGAACTCGCGCATTTCGGCGTAGAGCTGCGCGGCCAGCGTCTTGTTCGGGGCCAGGACGAGCGCCGGGCGGCCCAGCCGCGCGATGACGTTGGCCATAGTGTAGGTCTTGCCGGACCCCGTCACACCCAGCAGGGTCTGGAACATCAGGCCGTCTTCGACACCCTGCGTCAGCCCCTCGATGGCCGTGGGCTGGTCTCCCGCGGGCGGATAGGGCTGATAAAGATGAAACGGGCTGTCAGGGAAATCGACGAATCCCGGACCTGCGGCGGGAGCGCCCGCGCTCGGGTCTATTGCGCTCTTAGGCATGCTAGACTGTTCCAGGGTAAACCCCCCATTATCCACAGCACTCCGTACTGCGTCCACCCACCTCATCAGAGTCCCATGAGCACCCTTTTCGATTCCGTCGAACTCGCGCCGCGCGACCCCATTCTTGGTCTGAACGAACAATACAACGCGGACACCCGCCCCGGTAAAGTCAACCTGGGCGTGGGCGTGTATTACGATGATCAGGGACGCATTCCCCTGTTGGGCGCAGTGCGCAAGGCCGAGGCCGCCCGCATCGAAGCTGCCGCCGCCCGCGGATACCTTCCGATCGAAGGCATTGCCGGCTACAACAGCGGCGCCCAGGCCCTGCTGCTGGGCAAGGACTCCGCGCTGGCAGCTGCCGGCCGCGTGCTGACCACGCAGGCACTGGGCGGCACCGGCGCGCTCAAGATCGGCGCCGACTTCCTGCGCCAGCTTCTCCCGGGCTCCAAGGTGCTGATCAGCGACCCGAGCTGGGAAAACCACCGCGCGCTGTTCGAGCGAGCCGGCTTTGAAGTCGGCACCTACGCTTACTACGACGCGACCACCCGCGGCTTGAACTTCGAAGCGATGCTGGCCGACCTGAAGGCGGCGCCCGCCAAGACCATCGTCGTGCTGCACGCGTGCTGCCACAATCCCACCGGCGCGGATCCCACCGCCGACCAGTGGAAGCAGATCGCCGCCGTCGTCAAGGAAAACAACCTGGTCCCGTTCCTGGACATCGCCTACCAAGGGTTTGGCGACGGCCTGACCGAAGACGCATCGGTCGTGCGCCTCTTTGCAGACATGGACATGACCATGTTCATCAGCTCGTCGTTTTCGAAGTCGTTCTCGCTGTACGGCGAGCGCGTCGGCGCGCTGACGGTCGTGGCGGGCAGCAAGGAAGAAGCCACCCGCGTGCTGAGCCAGCTCAAGCGCGTCATTCGCACCAACTACTCGAACCCGCCCACCCACGGCGGCACGGTGGTCTCGACGGTGCTCAACACGCCCGAGCTGTTTACCCTCTGGGAAGAAGAACTGGCCGGAATGCGTGACCGCATCCGTCTCATGCGCAAGCAGCTCGTCGACAAGATCAAGGAACACGGCGGCAAGCAGGACTTCAGCTTCGTGCTGAAGCAGCGCGGCATGTTCTCGTACTCGGGCCTGAGCGCCGCGCAGGTCGACCGCCTGCGTGAAGAACACGGCGTCTACGCCATCTCCAGCGGCCGGATCTGCGTGGCTGCGCTGAACAGCGGCAACATCGACAAGGTGGCCGCCGCCATCGCGGCAGTGCTTTAAAACCGCAGGCCGGCGCCACGCCGGCGGCAGCCAGAAACGGGACCCAGGGGGTCCCGTTTTTATTTGCGCCCGGCTCGGCTTGCTTTTTTGCGCTGCGCCCCCCAGAATGGCGCTGTATATATGTACAGTCCGCTCACAACGGATCATCGCCATGGCCAGCAAACTTACTGATCGCCAACAACAAATTCTGGATCTCATCAGGCAGACGGTTTCGCGCACCGGCTTTCCGCCGACCCGCGCCGAAATCGCCCAAGCCCTGGGTTTCCGTTCGCCCAACGCCGCAGAAGACCATCTGAAGGCGCTGGCCCGCAAAGGCGCCATCGAACTGACCGCCGGTGCGTCCCGCGGTATCCGCCTGAAGGACGCGGCGACCTCCCCCGCACAGGCCTCGTTGCCCATCCCTGCCCTGGCGCAGCTCCTCCTGCCCCTGGTTGGCCGTGTCGCAGCGGGCAGCCCCATTCTGGCGGCTGAACACGTCGAACGCGAAGTCGGCGTCGATCCCAACCTTTTCGCCCAGGCGCCAGATTACCTGCTGAAGGTGCGCGGCATGAGCATGCGCGATGCCGGCATCCTGGAAGGCGACCTACTGGCCGTCAAGAAAGCCTCGGAAGCCCGCAATGGCCAGATCGTGGTGGCCCGACTGGGCGACGACGTCACCGTCAAGCGCTTGCAGCGCCAGAACGGCCATATCGAACTCCTGCCCGAAAACCCCGATTTCGAGACCATCGTGGTCAAGCCCGACCAGGAATTTGCACTGGAAGGCATTGCCGTAGGCCTCATCCGCACCCAGGCGCTGCACTAGGCGCGTCGGCGCAGCACCCTAAATAAACAAACCCCGCTCAAACATCGAGCGGGGTTTTCGTATTGGGACGCCAGGGCTGGCCCGGGATATCCTGATCTGGATCGGGCGCCCTCTTTCGAAGGCGCCCGGGGTTCAAGCTGCGATCAGTGCTTCATGACCGGATCGGTCGACCCCGGATCGGCCGGCTTGGCCACCAAAGATTCCTTGACGGCTTCTTCCTCGGCGAGCGGTTCGGGCAGACGCTCCAGGGCAAGCTCCAGCACCTTGTCGATCCAGCGCACCGGCACGATCTCGAGGTGGTTCTTGACGTTGTCCGGGATCTCCGCCAAATCCTTGACGTTTTCTTCCGGGATCAGAACCGTCTTGATACCGCCACGATGTGCCGCCAGCAGCTTTTCCTTCAGGCCGCCGATCGGCAGCACTTCGCCGCGCAGCGTGATCTCGCCGGTCATGGCGACGTCGGCGCGCACCGGGATGCGCGACAGGGCCGACACCATGGCGGTGGTGATCGCGATACCCGCGGACGGACCGTCCTTCGGGGTCGCGCCTTCCGGCACGTGCACGTGCATGTCGTGCTTTTCGAACACGCTGTCGGCAAAGCCCAGACGACGGGCCCGCGAACGCACAACCGTGCGCGCGGCTTCGACCGATTCCTTCATCACATCGCCGAGCGAGCCCGTGCGCTGGATGACGCCCTTGCCGGGCATGTCCGCGACTTCGATCGTCAGCAGGTCGCCGCCGACTTCCGTCCACGCCAGACCGGTAACCTGGCCGATCTGGTTTTCCTTCTCGGCCATGCCGAATGCGTAGCGACGCACACCCAGGTAATCGCTGAGATTGTCTGCCGTGACGTTGACAGCCTTGACCTCCGGCGCCTTGCCTTCGGCCTTGGCGCGATCGCTCTGGGTCAGCAATTGCTTGATGACCTTGCGGCAGATCTTGCCGACCTCGCGCTCGAGCGCACGCACACCGGCTTCGCGGGTGTAGTAGCGCACGATGTCGCGCAGCGCGCTGTCATCGACAGTCAGCTCGGTATCCTTCACGCCGTTGTTCTTCATCAGCTTGGGCAGCAGATGGTCGCGGGCGATGTGGATCTTTTCTTCCTCGGTGTAACCCGACAGGCGGATCACTTCCATGCGGTCGAGCAGCGCCGGCGGAATGTTCAGCGTGTTGCTGGTCGCCACGAACATGACGTCCGACAGGTCGAAGTCGACTTCGATGTAATGGTCCTGGAACGTGTGGTTCTGTTCCGGATCCAGCACTTCGAGCAACGCCGACGAGGGATCGCCGCGGAAATCCATGCCCAGCTTGTCGATTTCATCCAGCAGGAACAGCGGATTGCGCACGCCGACCTTCGACATGTTCTGCACGATCTTGCCCGGCATGGAACCGATGTACGTACGACGGTGGCCGCGAATCTCGGCCTCGTCGCGCACGCCGCCCAGCGCCATGCGGACGAACTTGCGGTTCGTGGCTTTGGCGATCGACTGGCCGAGCGAGGTCTTGCCCACGCCCGGAGGGCCGACCAGGCACAGAATCGGCGCCTTCACCTTGTCCACGCGCTGTTGCACGGCAAGGTATTCCAGGATCCGTTCCTTGACCTTTTCCAGGCCATAGTGGTCGTTGTCCAGCACCGTTTCGGCGTTGCTGATCGAATTGTTGATCTTGCTCTTCTTTCTCCAGGGGAGATTGATGAGCGTGTCGATGTAGTTGCGCACCACGGTGGCCTCGGCCGACATGGGCGACATGAGCTTGAGCTTCTTGAGCTCGGCGTCGGCCTTCTTGCGCGCCTCTTTGGGCATGTGGGCAGCGATGATCTTCTTTTCGAGCTCTTCGATGTCCGCGCCCTCTTCGCCTTCGCCCAGTTCCTTCTGAATGGCCTTGACCTGCTCATTCAGGTAGTAGTCGCGCTGGCTCTTTTCCATCTGCTTTTTCACGCGGCCGCGAATCCGCTTTTCGACCTGAAGGATGTCGATTTCGGTTTCGAGTTGCGTGAGCAGGCCTTCCAGGCGTTCGGAGGTGCCGACGATCTCGAGCATCTTTTGCTTCTGCTCGAGCTTGAGGGGAAGATGCGCGGCGATCGTGTCGGCCAGGCGACCGGCATCATCGATGCCAGCCAGCGAGGTCAGGATCTCCGGGGGGATCTTCTTGTTGAGTTTTACGTACTGCTCGAATTGCGCAACGATGGCGCGGCGCAGGGCTTCGGTTTCGGAGCCTTGCATGGCGTCCGGCTCGATCGGCGACACCTGGCAGGTGAAGTGCGAATCGGCATCTTCGATGCTGTTGATGCGCGCGCGCTGCGTGCCTTCGACCAGCACCTTCACGGTGCCGTCAGGCAGCTTGAGCATCTGCAGGATGCCGGCGACGCAGCCGATTTCGTAGACGTCTTCAGGCGTGGGGTCATCCTTGCCGGCGGATTTCTGGGCCACCAGCATGATGCTTTTGCCCGCTTCCATCGCAACCTCGAGCGCGCGGATGGAGCGCGGACGGCCGACGAACAGCGGGATGACCATGTGCGGGAACACTACGACATCGCGCAGCGGCAGCAGGGGGAGGTCGATCGGGTCGGAAGGCAGGGTCTGGCTGGCAGACATATGGGGTTCCTCGGTATGACTCGGCGTATGGGGACGGGACACCCGGGAATACCCGAGCAATCTCGTCAATTACGTCTGTTATGGGAACAATAGCCGAAAATTCAAGATCTCGGCCGCCTGGATCACCAAAAAGGCCCCAAATAAGGCCCTGGAGCGCTTCCAGTATGCGGCCATGACAGCCGACTGAAAAGCGTGTTTTGGGATGGAGAAGCGCCCTAGGCAAAAAAACCCGTTACGAGAACGGGCTTTTTTGAAATATCAGGCAGCGGCGTCGCGGACTTCTCCGCGCTCCGGCTTCTCTGGCGCGGCGTTTTCATCCGCGTAGATCAGCAGGGGCTTGCCCTCGCCTTCGATGGCGTTCTCGTCGAGCACCACGCGCTTGACGTTGCCTTGGGACGGCAGGTCATACATGGTGTCGAGCAGTGCCTGCTCGATGATGGAGCGCAGCCCGCGCGCGCCCGTCTTGCGGCGAAGCGCCTTGCGGGCGATGGCCTTGAGTGCGGCAGGCCGCACGTCGAGCTCGGCGCCTTCCATGGCGAACAGCTTCTGGAACTGCTTGAGCAAGGCGTTCTTGGGCTCGGTCAGGATCTGGACCAGCGCGGCTTCGTCCAGTTCGTCCAGCGTCGCGACCACCGGCAGGCGACCGACCAGTTCAGGGATGAGGCCGAACTTGATCAGGTCTTCGGGCTCGACTTCGGAGAAGAGCTCGCCCACGCCGCGTTCGGACTTGGCGCGTACCGACGCCGAGAAGCCGATGCCGGACTTTTCCGTGCGGTCGCGAATGACCTTTTCCAGTCCGTCGAAGGCGCCGCCCACGATGAACAGGATGTTCGTGGTATCCACCTGGACGAAGTCCTGGTTGGGATGCTTGCGGCCGCCCTGCGGGGGCACCGAGGCGACCGTGCCTTCGATGAGCTTAAGCAAGGCCTGCTGCACGCCTTCGCCGGACACGTCACGGGTGATGGACGGGTTGTCGGACTTGCGGGAAATCTTGTCGATTTCATCGATGTAGATGATGGCGCGCTGCGCCTTCTCGACTTCATAGTTGCAGTTCTGCAGCAACTTCTGAATGATGTTTTCGACGTCTTCACCCACGTAGCCGGCTTCGGTCAGTGTCGTGGCGTCGGCCATCACGAAAGGCACGTTCAGCATGCGAGCCAGCGTCTGGGCCAGGAGCGTCTTGCCCGAGCCGGTGGGCCCGATGAGCATGATGTTGCTCTTGGAGAGCTCGACTTCGTCGCCCTTGATTTCGCCGTGCCGAATGCGCTTGTAGTGGTTGTAGACGGCCACGGCCAGCATGCGCTTGGGCGAGGTTTGCCCGATGACGTACTGGTCGAGGAAGGTCTTGATTTCGGCCGGAGTGGGCAGCTCGGAACGAATCGCCGCGCGCGCAGTGGCCTGCGCTTCCTCGCGGATGATGTCGTTGCACAAATCTATGCATTCATCGCAGATGAATACCGACGGACCCGCGATCAGCTTGCGGACTTCGTGCTGGCTTTTATTGCAAAACGAGCAATGCAGCACCTTAGCGTCTGCCGATCCCTTTTTTTCAGGCATATTTCTTTCGTATCTCAGGTAAAGATGCGCCAGGTCGGGCAAACGACCTAGCGCATGCGCTTACTCAAACATGATGGCAGCGGGTCAGAATCAACCGGGAAGTCAGCCTTCGGACCGGGAGGCCATGACCTTGTCCACCAGTCCATACGATACCGCATCTTCGGCCGACATGAAGTTGTCACGTTCCGTATCCTGCTCGATGCGCTCCATGCTCTGCCCCGTGTTGGCGGAGAGGATGCGGTTCAGGCGCTCGCGCAGGTCCAGGATTTCGCGGGCCTGGATCTGGATGTCCGACGCTTGCCCCTGGGCGCCGCCGGACGGCTGGTGAATCATGATGCGCGAGTTGGGCAGCGTGAAACGCTTGCCCTTCTTGCCAGCCGCCAGCAGGAACGCGCCCATGCTGGCCGCAAGGCCGGTGCACAGGGTGGACACGTCCGGCTTGACGAACTGCATGGTGTCAAAGATGGCCATTCCCGCGTACACCGACCCGCCGGGCGAGTTGATGTACAGGGAAATGTCCTTGTCAGGATTCTCCGATTCCAGGAACAGCAACTGGGCCACGACCAGATTGGCCGTGGCGTCGTTCACCGGCCCCACCAGGAAAATGAGCCGTTCGCGGAGCAGACGCGAATAGATGTCGTAGGCGCGCTCGCCGCGCCCCGACTGCTCGATCACCATGGGAATGTAGCCCAGGCCGGTGGGGGTCACCGAAGACCCGCCATTCATTGCCGCATAGAAATCGGTGAATCTCTGCATAGTGTTACGCCATCCCCATCAACTGATCGAAAGGCACCTTTTCGTCGGTGACCTTGGCCTTTTCCAACACGTGCGCGACGACGTTGTCTTCCAGCACGATAGCCTCGATTTCAGCACGACGCTGGCGGTCTGCCAGGTAATAGCTGACAACCTGGGCGGGTTGTTCGTAGTTCTGGGCGAATTCTTCGATGCGCGCGCGGACCTGTTCCGGCTTGGCCTGGAGCTGGGCTTGCTTGACCAGTTCGGAGACCAGCAGGCCCAGGCGAACGCGGCGCTCGGACTCGGTCGAGAAGGCTTCGGCCGGGATCGGCACGGATTCGGCGTTCGGCACGCCGCGCTGCTTGAGCTCTTCGCGGGCAGCGGCGACACGGCTTTGCACGTCGTTGTCGACCAGGGCCTTCGGCACATCGAACTTGCCGGCTTCGACCAGGGCGTCCATGACGCTGGACTTGGTGCGGCCTTGCGAACGGACCTTCACTTCACGTTCGATGTTGCTGCGGATGTCGGCCTTGAGCTTTTCGACGTCGCCTTCGGCTTGGCCGAGGGACTTGGCGAATTCGCTGTTCAGTTCGGGCAGGACGCCTTCAGCCACTTCCTTGATGGTGATGGTGAATTCGGCGGTCTTGCCGGCGACTTCCACGCCTTGGTAGTCATCGGGGAACTTGAGCTGGAAAACCTTGGTTTCGCCAGCCTTCAGGCCGCGGGCGGCTTCTTCGAATTCCGGCAGCATGCGGCCTTGGCCGAGCACGAACGGGAAGTCTTCGGCCTTGCCGCCTTCGAAGGGCACGCCGTCGATGGTGCCGGCGAAATCCAGCGTGACGCGGTCGCCGTCGGCGCTGGCACGGCCTTCACGGGCTTCGAACGTGGCGCGCTGCTTGCGCAGCACGTCCAGGGTCTGCTGCACTTCGGCGTCGGTGACGGCGGTTTCGTAGCGGGTGACGGCCAGGGTGGACAGGTCCGGCACCGCGACTTCGGGGTAGACCTCGAACGTGGCGGTGAACGCCAGCGTGTCGTCGGAGACGCCTTCCGTCTTGGGTTCGAGATTCGGGGCGCCAGCGACGCGCAGCTTGGCGCCGTCGATGGCTTGTTCAAAGGCACGGCCAACTTGGCTATTGATCACGTCGTAGCGGATGCTGGGGCCATGGCTGCGCTCGAGCATGGCGAGCGGCGCCTTGCCCGGGCGAAAGCCCGGAACCTTGGCGGTGCGAGCCACGCGCTTCAATTGCGCCTGGACTTCCTTTTCGACGTCGGCCACCGAGACGGCCAGATCAACACGGCGCTCCAGGCCGGAGAGGGTTTCAACCACAGGCTGCATTAAAAGACCTATTTTCCGAGAGATGAGATTACGGGCGGATAAACGCGGCATTTTACCGGAAACTTCCGGAACCCTGACGCAAAGAGGCGCGAGCCCCGGATTTGCCCGGATGCTCGCGCCCCATTTTTCGCCCAAAAAGCGAGGACGGACGCCTGGCTGCGAGGTTACTTGGCCTTGGCGATGCGGTCTTCGATGTGTTGCGCGCGCTTGGCCGAGGACGGGTGCGAGCTCATCATATCGCTCTTGCCGCCATCCAGCTCGGCGAGCTTCTGGAATGCGGTCACCAGGCCGCGGGTATTGAGCTTCTTGGATTGCAGCAGATCGAACGAATAATCGTCCGCCGCGCTTTCCTGCGACTGCGAGAATTGCGCGTTGATGAACTTTTCGGTCAGGTCGCCGAGCTGCGAGGAGCTGAGCGCCGCGACCGTCGAGCCGCCCGCCGCGCCCGCTGCGTCACGCGCGGCCGAAACCGTGTAGGCGGTCTGCATGGCCTTTTTCGAGTGGCCCAGCGCCACGTGACCGATTTCATGGCCCACCACGCCCATCACTTCATCATCGGACATCATGTCCATCAGGCCGCTGTACACGCGGATGCAGCCGTTGGCCATGGCCCACGCGTTGACGTCCTTGGTCCGGTAGACCTTGTAGCTCGCCTTCTGGCCATTGACCGTCCCGCCCAGCGACTTGGCGATCTTCTGCAGGCGGGCGTCGTACTTGCTGCCCGGCGCCGCGATCTTTTCCTGCGAGTCGCTCTGCGCGCACGCCTTGTCCGACAGGGTCTTGATCTCGGCATCGCTCAGCGTGGCCGCCTGGACCACCTTGGCGCCGGCACCCACGAGCCCTCCGATGTCCAGGGCCTGCGCGGCCGAGTAAGGCGCGAGCGCAACTGCCAGCGCGGCGACGGTGTAGCGAATCTTCATGGGAACAAACTCCTATTGACTTGTTCTATGCAAACGAGGCGGCAATTCTATATACGCCCAAAGCTTTCGAAGTATTCCGGCACAGAGTTTCGCAAATGCGAATTTCGCTTACATAAAAGCCGAGCAATCCCGAGGGAGCCATGCTAGGCAGCTGGTGAGGCTGACGGAGTTCAGCTAAAACAGATGACCGCCTGTCTTGTGGCATTGATAGAATTGCCGCCGCGCTTTTTTTCGCAAACAACATCGGCTCGCACCCAATATGATCCCGAATTCCCCTCCTCGCCTGGGCCTGCTTCCCAGCCTGATCTTCAGCTCGCGCTGGCTGCAGTTACCGCTCTACCTGGGCCTGATCGTCGCGCAGGGCGTCTATGTCCTGCTGTTCCTCAAGGAACTGTGGCACCTCGTGACTCACGCCACCAGCTTTGGCGAAATGGAGATCATGCTGATCGTGCTGGGGCTCATCGACGTCGTCATGATCTCCAACCTGCTGGTCATGGTGATCGTGGGCGGCTACGAGACTTTTGTGTCCCGCCTGCGGCTGCAGAACCATCCCGACCAGCCTGAATGGCTTAGCCACGTGAACGCCAGTGTGCTGAAGGTCAAGCTCGCAATGGCGATCATCGGCATCTCGTCGATCCACCTGCTGCGCACCTTCATCGAAGCGGGGACCATCGGCATGCCGAACGCGCGCTTCACGGAAGCCGGCGTCATGTGGCAGACGATCATCCACGCCATCTTCATCTTGTCCGCCCTCGGCATCGCGCTCGTGGACAAACTGTCGACCAGCAGCCCCAAGCACTGAGCAGCCGGGACAAAAAAAAGCCCCACGCAAAAGGTGGAGGCTTGACGAGAAAACCAACCCGATCCCCACGAAGCCGTGCGCTGAGTGGGGATTGTTCTATTCAGGGCTAGAACATTGGGAGCCCGGTGCGCGACCCTGGAGGCCTCAGGCCGCGACCTTGATGTTCTTGGCGCTGGGACCCTTGGGACCGGTTCCAACGTCGAACGTGACGCGTTGGTTCTCTTGAAGCGACTTATAGCCTTCGCTACGGATTTCGGAGTAGTGAGCGAAAAGATCCTTGCTGCCGTCGTCGGGCATGATGAAGCCATAACCCTTTTCGGCGTTGAACCATTTGACGATGCCGGTTGCCATGGGGATGTCCTTGACCTAAAAAAGCGATTGCTCGCGGGGCGCCAGATCATCAAGGATGGGAGAGGATAGCAACCGCGGCACCACTGACGGCGACCAAGGAGAACGCAGACCGCGTCGCTTGAGAATCTCGCTGAAATCAGTTTATTGGCGAACGTCGAAAAACGTCAAATAGCCGAAAGGCTGCTTTAGCCCGCGCGCAGCCGCTCCGCACCAGCAAAACAGGGCAAACCGCAAGCGGTTGGACGGGGAAAATTTTCAACTTGCCACCCACCGATACAGGTGGATACCGTGCGGTGCGGGCTACCCCGCAAACCCGCCCGAATCCAGGAACGCAAGCTCGGCCGGGGTCGTCTGGCGCCCCAGGGCCGCGTTACGGTGCGGGAAGCGCCCGAAGCGCGCGATGATGTCGCGATGCAGGACGGCCCAGCGCAGGGACTCGGGGCCAAGCGGTTCCATCAGGGAGACGCCACGGTCCTGCGCGGCCAGGTTCTCGGCATGTTCGAAGGGAAGATAAAAGAACTGGCGGACGACGGCATCCACCTTGAGGTCATGCCCCGCCGCGATCGCTCGCTCGGCAAAATGCAGCGCGAGAGCATCGGTCGCGAACATGTGCCCGGTATCGCGATAGGCGTTTCGGGGGAACTGGTCCAGGAGAATCATCAGCGCCAGGGCGCCCGTCGGCTCATCGAGCCAGCCATCCAACTGGCGCGCCGCGGCCGCCATGTGCGTTTGCTCGAAGCGGGCTTTGAATTCCGCATCGAACTGCGCGCTTTTGTTGAACCACCGCTTGGGGCCGGCATCCAGCCAGAATTGCGCCACTTCCTGTGGCTGTGTGGCAATAGGCAAGTCGGATGTGGCGGTCATGGAGGCGGCGAGTCCTGAAGGCAAGATAAAAAACAACGAGGGTCGCACAACGCGGGGCGCACTTTGATCGGCCGCCGCGCATATCGACCAAAAACAAAAAAAGCCCCACGAGGGGGCTTTTTTGCGAAAAATCAGAACCTTACAGGACCTGAATCTTCGTGGCTTGCGGGCCCTTGGGGCCATTGGCCGTCACAAAGCTGACGCGCTGGTTCTCTTCCAGAGACTTGAAGCCCGAGCCCTGAATTTCGGAGAAGTGAGCGAACAGATCCTTGCCACCCGCTTCCGGGGTGATGAAGCCATAGCCCTTTTCCGAATTGAACCACTTAACGACGCCGGTTTCCATACTGTATTTCCTAGAGATAATGGGCAAATGCCCGGAGGTCACGAATCAATCAAGGAGGGGACAGTAGAACAATAACGCTGAGCCGGAAAAGGCACGGCACTGATCGAAAATCGCAACGCTTGTGATCGTGTGCCGATACTATCGTTATGTTCCCCTCACAAGTCAACATAATCCTAAAAAATACGTGCCAATAATGCAACAAAGAGAAACTGCGCAGTTATTTCGCACGTTTATTTAGGCAACAAGAAGCCCTGCATAGGTGTTAACACCCATACAACCAAAAAAACAAACAGGGCTTATATAAATGCCATCAAAAGTGCGCACAACCTTCAATACGCCGTTTGGATGACACCATGGTTTGCCGCCAGGCTTACTCTTCGATAGGTAAACCCAACAAGTCGAGCGCCGCACCAAATGCATCGGGGCCCGAGCAAAGGAAAACCGCCACGTCGCCGGGGTTCATATTTTCCAGGACTTGGTCGATCTGTTCTTGCGCATTATCAACATTGTCGACATTAGCAGCGTGTATGTCCGCTCCGGCGTCGACTTTTTCGCGCGGCACGATGTCTGCGATTGCATTGAGATCGGTGACGCCCATGACGACATAGGCGCTGATGCTCTCGCCATCCAGCGTGGTATGCAGCTCTACGCCGCCCGCTACGTCGGCAACGTGCCGACTGAGTATTTCCATTTCCATCTTCCTTGATTTGCGGGCCTGGCCCGCCTGGGCACGCACCGCGCAGGTGCACACGCACGCCCAGGCGCGACTATAACAGCCTTGGGCTATCGTTTCTTGACATTCGGACCAAGCGAAGGGCGCGCGGCACCGGAAGTGGCCGCCACGCTGCGGCAGCGCACCCCGGCGGCGGTCAGGACGCGGGCCAGCGGCTTCTGTGCCGCGAGGAATGCGGCCTTCTCGTCGCCCGCCAGTTTGCAGAGGAACAGTTGGGCCTGGAGCTGTGTGCGGCGGGCCTTGCGGTTGTCGGCCTCTTGGGCGAGCCATTCGCCCACCCAGGACGCCGCCGCATCGGCGTCGCCTTGCTGCTTGACGTGCCCCAGCAGGTCGTAGACGGTCACCCCGTCGATGCGCTCATCCTCGCCGCGCGAGAGAAACAGCTTGGCGGCCTGGCCCGTGTAGCCGGGGACGACTGCCAGGCAGTCCCGTTCTGCGGGTTTTTTCATGGTGTATTCGAGTGTGGTTTATCGAGAACCCCGGACTGTAACGCAGGCGCGCTCGCCGTCCTATTGCTGCAGCCGAAGTCTGCTATTGTCATCGTGTTCTTTTTATCCCTTCATGGTGGACATCATGCAACGCGATTTCGATCTGGTCGTCACGATCCTGGGGGCTCTGCGCGACGCGCCGGGCCCCAACCTGAGCACCCACGACATCAAGAATGCCGCGCTCGCGCCGCATCCCGAAGAACAAGGCCTGCAACTCATCGCGCATCACCTTGACCTGCTGGAAGATGCCGGCCTGGTCAAACAGATCAGCGAGACGGCGGCGACCGCGGGCGCGACGCGCTGGCGCATCACCTGGAAGGGCTACGACGCCCTCGAGCAGGACGAAGACGACGAAGAGGACGAGGATTACGACGCGGAAGAATGACCACCTGGACCGCCAGGCGGAGAGCGGGCCGTTCAGACCTTGGGCAGCGCTAGGGACGATCCGCCCGGCGGCGTTGCAGGATGCGGCGTGTGAGCAGCGATGCCGCGGCGGCAATGACCAGGCTGAACATGAAGGCGGCGATGGACAGCATCGCCGCCAGATCGCTGAAGCCGCCCTGGCGCGCCAGCAGCAGCACCGCCACGAAGATGGCCGCCGCCAGCGCAACCACTCCCATCACCAGGTGTTTGACCGAATGCAGCCGGCCGCACAACGCGCCGCCCGCCAGCGCGGCGGCGACCAGGGCGGCCATGGACCAGAACAGATACTCGTAGTGCATGGGGACGGTCTCCGCCGAAGGCATTGAGGCGCCCGCATTATAGGCGGCGCCCGCCCCCGGCGGACGGCCTACCAGCCGCGGAACCGCTCCCAACGCGCCACCACGCCCGGCTCCCCCGGCCGCACGACGTCATAGGCGTCGTGCTGCGCGCAGGTGGCGCACGCATGATTGGGCAGGATGCGCAATTTGGCGCCGATGGGCAGATCGGGCAGGACAGCGGTGCTGCCGGCGCGCAGCTTGATGATGCCCTGCTCCTGGTTGGTTTCGGCCAGCAGCACATCCGGATAGACCTGGCCATCCACATCGCATACCAGCCCATACAACTGATCCACCGGCTGCTTGGCGGTGCCCCGGTCGCGCGACAGGGCCATCCAGCCGGCGTCGACCAGGATCCAGCCTTTTTCGGGCTGGTGGCCGATCACGGTGGTCAACACCGTGGCGGCGATGTCGTCGACGCGGCATACGCCCAATCCGGCCATGACCAGATCGAAGAACACGTAGACCCCCGCGCGGACTTCGGTCACGCCGTCGAGATGGCGCGCGAAGTGCGCGGTGGGCGTGGATCCGACGCTCACGACCGGGCACGGCAGGCCCGCTGAACGGATCGCCTGCGCACAGCTCACGGCGGCCCAGCGCTCCTGTTCGGCCATGTCTGCAATGGCCTCGACGCTGCGGCAGCCATAGGACTCACCAGCGTGCGTCATGACGCCACGCAGGCAGCCGACGTCGTCATGCAATGCGCGGGCAATCGCCAGCAGACGGTCTGTGTCCTTGGGCTGCACGCCGGCGCGGTGCCCGTCGCAGTCGATTTCGATGAGCGCCGGAATGCACAGGCCGGCCGCTCTGGATCGTGCCGCCAAGGCCCGCGCCGCCTCGACGCTGTCCACCACCACGGTCAGGTCGACGCCGCGCTGGCGCAATGCCACCACGCGGTCCAGCTTGGCGGGCGACACGCCGACCGCATACAGGAGGTCCGTGACGCCCGCGGCGGCAAATTGCTCGGCCTCCTGCAGGGTCGACACGGCGGCCGGCCCCTGGGGCGTTGCCATGAGCCGGCGGGCGACCTCGATGGATTTGGGCGTCTTCAGGTGGGGGCGCAAGGTGACGCCGTGCCTGGCCATCAGGGCATTCAGGCGTTCGATATTGCGCGTCATGCGCGCTTCGTCGAGCAGCAGGCAAGGCGTTTCCAGGGAGTCCAGCGTGCGCGTGGCGCTTTCCAGGTTCATGGCAGTCTCTTGGACGAAACAGTAAGGGCGGGCATCACGGCCCGCGCGAATCAGCACGGAGTATGGCGCGGATACGGCTTCCCATGTTTAATCCAGTATTAATCTTCCATTAAGGTCTGCCTAAATGCTGACTACCGAGGACCTGCGCTTTTTCCTGTGCCTTGCAGCGGCCGGCTCGCTCGCCCAGACGGCGCGCTCGCTGGACGTGACGCCGCCAGCCGTCACGCAGCGGCTGCACGCGCTGGAAAGGCGCCTGGGGGTGCGGCTGGTCAACCGGTCCGCGCGCGGCATCGCGCTGACCGATGAGGGTCGCCTCCTGGCCATGCGCGCCGGGCAGATCTGCAACGAGCTGGGCGATCTGGCCGATGAGCTTGCGGGGCGCCGCGGCGTGGTGGCGGGCCATCTTCGTGTGGTCGCACCGCTGGGTTTCGGTCAGCGATTCATTGCCGGGCTGGTGGCGGACTTTCGTTCCGCCAGCCAAGACGTTACGGCGAGCCTCACGCTGTCGGACGGCCCTCCCCGCCTGGCCTCGGACGATTGGGACGTCATGGTGCATATCGGCGAGTTGCGCGATTCCGCCCTCGTCGCCCATCCCCTGGCGCCCAACCGGCGCATCTTGTGCGCATCGCCTGCCTACCTGGCGCGGCGCGGTGCGCCAGCCAAGCCGGAAGACCTGCGCAATCACGACTGCATCGCCTTGCGGGAAAACGACGAGGACGTGACGCTTTGGCGGTTCAGGCATGCGCACGGAGCCGCCATGGGTGTGCGCATTGCGCCGATCCTGTCCAGCAATGCGGGCGCGACGGCGCTGGAATGGGCGCTGGCCGGGCACGGCATCGTGGCAAGGTCGGAATGGGACGTGGCCGCACATCTGCGCACGCGCGCGCTCGTCCCCTTGCTGGCGGAGTGGAACCTGCCTGATGCGAATGTGGTGGCGCTGGTGAAGTCGCGGCAGGAGCTGTCCGCGCGTACCGCCGGATTCCTGGCGTGCCTGCGCGCCGCGTTCGCAGTGCCGCCCTGGCGGGAGGCGTCGGCCTAGCAGGCCGGCGCGGCAGGTCAGTCCAGCATCGCTTCCGCCTCGATCTCGATCAGCCATTCCGGCAGCGACAGGCCGCTGACGATGATCCACGAAGACGGGGGCGGGTCGACCTTGAAGCGGTCGCGCAGCGCCTGCGCGACGACCTCCTGCTCGGTGCGGACCGTATCGCAGATGTAGATGCGCAGCATGATGACCTGCGCCAGATTGCCGCCCGCGGCCGCCAGGACCCGCTCGATGTTGTCCAGGGCGGCTTCGGTCTGCACCTGCAGGCCTGGGCCAACCGTCCGCTCGTTGGCATCGACGCCGACCTGGCCCGACAGCAGCATCCGGCGCTGCCCGGTCACGATGACGGCCTGGCTGAAGCCGTACTGCACGGAATTGAAGACCGTATCGGGATTCACGACGGTTCGGGACATCATCGGCTCCTTGGACTGCCGGCGTTGCGCGGCGGGCCATTCTAGCAACAGGCGTTATCGACACAGGGTTGCGGCGCGTCGACCAAACGCGGTATGGATTGGCGTGCCCGCCTTTGCTACGCTGGTTTCACCTGATCAGCCAGGGTGATGGCCATGAGCAACAAGATCCGAGTCCTGTGCATCCAGCCCGCCTCGATGTCGGCGCGCTTCGCTTTCCTAGCCATCGCCTTGAAGTGGTCGCTGGGCGTCACGCCCCGCCCTTCCCGTCTGCAGATCGGGCCGCACGATCTTGCGCCCGAGGGGTCGGAGGCGGCCTTCTGGCAGTTCGCGCTGCGCCACGCCTGCTCCAGCCAGTCCATTCTGGTCACCCGCGACGATCGTTGGGATGTGTCGGCGTCGGTGGATGGCGACGAGGTCAGAGCCTTCGGCCGGACCTTCGCGCTGCGGCAGTGCCTGTATTGACTCGCCCCCTTAGTTGACTCGCCCCCTTTGTCCCGCGCCTCAGGCGTCGAGCGGGGCCTTGCGGTGATATGCCGCCATTTCCTCGGGGGTCCAGCGCTGGCGCGCTTCGTCCTGGCAGCAGGTCCGGTACACCAGCGCGCCCACATCCAGGAAACGCTTCATTTCGGCTTCGGATAGTTTTCCCTGCACCTGCAACAGGCAATCCGCCAGGGTAGAGAGCACGCCATCCCATCCGTCGAACCTGCCCGGCGCAACCGGCAGCGTAATCATGCGCGCCATCATTTCACTATGGTCCATGCTGAATCTCCCCTGTGACGCGGCGCCCTATCCAGACTGGCAGAGGGCTCCCCAGGATTCCCAGCAAGTGGCGTTCCCGGCCAATCGCGGCCGCCTAGCGAGCGGGGGCGCGCGCCGGCACGGTATCGGGCGCCCGGCCGCGCAACAACGAGCCCGGATGGGTCTGCAGGTAGTCGGCCAATTCGCGCAACGACCGGGCCGTGCGGGCAAGCTCTTGCAGCAGCGTGGCCGTATTGACAGGCAGACCCGCGTCGGGACTGAGCATTCCGCCCACGACGGCAAGCGATCTGCCGGCCTGACGCAACATGGCGGACGCCTCGGGCGCCAACTGCGTGTCCAGGCGCTTGACCAGCCTGGACGTCCCCTGCAGCAGGTTGCCCACTTCGGCGCCCAGGCCATCGAAGGGAATCCGGTCGAGCTTGGTCAGGATGCTGTTTAGCTGGAGCTGCAACTGATCCAGATTGTTTGGCACGGTCGGGATGAAGGGCGCTTCTTCCATTTTGAACGTGGCCGGATCGGCATCGGGAAACACCGCCATGGCGACATACAACTGGCCCGTCAGCAGGTTGCCGATGCGCAACTGCGCGCGCAGGCCGCGATCGATCATGGCCGCCATCAGTTTGCCGCTGGGATGTTCCAGCGAGGACCCCGAAAATTCCCGGATTTCTTCAAACGTCTTGGCGCCCAGTCGCTCGGGATAGAGGGTGGCGCCCACAAGCGCGTAGAACTGATTGGTTGTCCGATCGAGCTCCAGGCCGATGGAATCCACCTGGCCGACGGGGGCGCCGAACGCGTCAATGGGCGCGCCGACGGACAGCCCCCGCACCGACTGGTCAAACCGCATGCGTATGCGCAGCGGCAAGCCGTCTGGCTGCGCACGCGCAGCCGTTTCGGACGAGTAGATCGGGAAGGAGGCATTGGGCTTGGCCGCGGCATGCAGACGCGTGTCGATGGTATCGAAGGCCACGCCGCCCACGATCACCGACAGCAGCGATTGCGACCGCACTTCCAATCCCCTGGAGTCCACCGAGAAATCCACGCCGCTCGCGTTCCAGAAACGCGTGCCTTCATTGACATAGGCGTCATTGGGTGCATCGACGAACACCTGGATGTCGACCCCGTTGCCGCTGCTGTCCAGGCGATAGCCCACCACCTGCCCGACCGAGATGCGCCGGTAATAGACGGGCGATCCGATGTCCAGCGAGCCGAGATCATGGGCCTTCAAGGTAAACCGCTTGCCTGGGCGATCCTGCGTCACTTCGGGCGGGACCTCCAGCCCGACGAAGGAAAACTTGGTGGCCTTCTCGGGTATGTCCTTGGCGTTGTGGCCAGCCGGATCCAGGCCGATGTATGCGCCGGAGAACAAGGTGCTCAGCCCCGAGACGCCGCTCAGGGTAAGGCGCGGACGCACCACCCAGAACACGGTTCCTTCCTGCAGGAGACCGGCCGCCTCCTTGTTGAGCCGTACCGTCGCCACGACGCCCGTGCGGTCCGGATTGAGCGCCACGCGCTGCACGATGCCCACATTCACTTCTTTGTAGCGGACCTGCGTCTTGCCAGACTCCAGCCCTTCCGCGGTCTGGAAGCTGATCGTGGCCTGCGGGCCCGCCTCCATCCAGACCCGCAGCACGAGCAGCAAGCCGCCAACCGCCGCAATGATCGGCACCAGCCAGATCCAGGAAAACCGCCGGCGGCTCCCGGCAGGCGGGGACGTTTTACCGGGGGCAGGAGCGATCTCGGGCATTGAGGAAACCCTCGGGAATGCGGAACCGGACTCTAGGCACAATCCCGATCAAGCGTCGCGCCAGGTGGCCCGCCGCGCAACAAGGGTATTCCCGACATGCCGGCCTGCCCTCGCACCCAATAGCGGGTAGGATAGCCATCCCAATAAACAGGAATGCTCCGTGAATATCGAAATCCGTCCCGCCGCTCCGTCGGACGCGGCCCAGATCCATGCTTTCATCACCGAACTGGCCGTTTACGAACGCGCGGCCCACGAGGTGATCGCCAGCGCCGAAGACGTCAGGCGCACCCTGTTCGCCGAAGGCGCGCCCGCGCGGGCGCTGATGTGCCTGCTGGATGGCAAGGCCATTGGCTATGCCGTCTACTTCTACAGCTATTCCACGTGGCTGGGAAAGAACGGCATTTATCTGGAGGATTTGTACGTCACGCCAGAGCACCGCGGCATCGGGGCCGGCCGCGACCTGTTGCGCCACTTGGCGCAAGAAGCGGTCGCCAATGGCTGCGGGCGGCTGGAATGGAGCGTGCTTGACTGGAACCAGCCCGCCATCGACTTCTACCAATCCATCGGCGCTCTGCCGCAGGACGAGTGGGTGCGCTACCGGATGGCCGGCGAGGCGCTGCGCAATTTCGCCGAGGGCCGCCGCTAGGGCTGGCGGCCGGTCAGAACTCTGGCAGGTCGAACAGCGTGTGCAGCGTGGAGCTGGGCACCGGCACCGACGCCAGGTGCTCGCGCCCGCCGTCATCCACCAGCACGCGCACCGCGCGCGATGCGACGGTCAGGCCGTCCACGCTGATCGCCGTTTCGACTTCCGCGCCATCCTTGATGAGTTCGATGACTTCGGAAGCCGCGGCGGTCGTGGGTTCCGAAATCCATCCGGGCACGCCGCGCACGGCCTGCCCCCAGCGCACGTAGGCGATATGGCCGCTCACGGCCTCTTTGCGCACGGCGACGATCACATACAAAGACATCCAGGCCTCCCTATTGTGTGGCCTGGATCGTATAACAGCTTGGCGTATCCGAGATGACCGCCGATATCAAGGTTCGATGTCGATGGGCGCAAAGGACTTTACCAGGTCGTCCAGCTGCTTGAGCTGGGTCAGGAAGGGTTCGAGCTTGTCCAGCGGCAACGCGCTGGGGCCGTCGCATTTTGCGTTCTTGGGATCCGGATGGGCTTCCAGGAACAGGCCCGCCAGGCCGACCGCCATGCCCGCGCGGGCCAATTCCGCCACCTGCTCGCGGCGCCCGCCCGACGCCGCGTCCAGCGCCGAACGCTGTTGCAGCGCATGCGTCACGTCGAAGATCAGGGGGCGGTTGCCGGACACTTTTTTCATGACGCCAAAACCCAGCATGTCCACCACGAGATTGTCGTAGCCGAAGCTGGTGCCGCGATCGCAGAGGATCAGCTTGTCGTTGCCGGCCTCGGTGAATTTCTCGACGATATTGAGCATCTGCGTGGGGCTCAGGAATTGCGGCTTCTTGATGTTGACGATGCGCTGCGTCTTGGCCAACGCCACGACCAGATCCGTCTGCCGAGCCAGGAACGCCGGCAGTTGCAGGACGTCGACCACTTCGGCGACGGGGGCCGCCTGCCAGGGCTCGTGCACGTCGGTAATGACGGGAACGCCGAACTCCTTTTTTACGGCCTCGAAGATCTTCATGCCCTCTTCCAGGCCCGGGCCGCGGTACGAATGGATGGACGAGCGGTTGGCCTTGTCGAACGAGGCCTTGAACACATAGGGAATGCCGAGCTTGGCGGTCACGCGCTGGTATTCCTCGCAGGCACGCAGGGCAAGGTCCTTGGATTCCAGCACGTTGATGCCGCCGAACAGCACGAAAGGACGATCGTTCGCGCAGGCGATCGAGGAAGAAATGACGACTTCTGGGGCGGTCATGATGGGCAATCCTGTAAAGATGAGGCAAGTGATAGTGCGTAATGTACAACCTGCCCCGCCCCTGCCTCATCTGCCGCCCGGTGGCCGCCCCCCTACGCCCGCTCTTCGGCCGGCACGCTGACCAGCCGATACGCGATGGCGCCGATGATCGCGCCCGCCACCGGCGCGACCCAGAACAGCCACAGTTGTTCCAGTGCCCACCCGCCCACGAACAGCGCGGGTCCGGTCGAGCGCGCGGGATTCACCGAGGTGTTCGTGACCGGAATGCTGATCAGGTGGATCAGCGTCAGCGCCAGGCCGATCGGGATCGCCGCAAACCCCGCAGGGGCCCGCTTGCTGGTGGATCCCAGGATGACGAACAGAAAGCCCGCGGTCAGCACCACCTCGGTCACCAGCGCGGACAGCAGCGAATATTTGCCGGGCGAGAATGCGCCATAGCCGTTTGCGGCGAAGTGGCTGCCTTTCAGGTCGAAGCCCAGCTTTCCGTTGGCGATGCACGCCAGCACCGCGGCCGCCGCGATGGCGCCCAGGACCTGGACGATGACGTAGGGCAGGATCTCCTTGGCGGGAAAGCGCCCCCCTGCGACCAAGCCGATGGTGACGGCGGGATTGAAGTGCCCGCCGGAAATATGACCCACGGCAAAAGCCATGGTCAGCACCGTGAGCCCGAAGGCCAAGGCGACGCCAGCGAAACCGATGCCAAGTTCGGGAAAGCCTGCAGCCAGCACGGCCGCCCCGCAACCGCCCAGCACCAGCCAGAACGTGCCGAAGAATTCCGCGCCGCAACGCTTGGATAGCGAGTACATGTCTACTCCTGGATTACGAAATCTAGAAGGTATCGCCAAGCGCGTATTGCGACAGTCAAGGATTGATAATCTTGACGATTCTTGTCTGCCATGCGCGAGCGGCCGTAGCCGGCCTCAACAAAATAGCCGCGCTTGAAAGTCCGGACGATCCGGCAAACGGGCGACGCGCAATGATGGAGACGGGGGCGTCAGGCCGCCCAAAACCAAAGGGCCGGATCCTTTGCTTCAAAGGATCCGGCCCTGCTACCTGCTACAGGCTGCTCGGCTATCGCGAGCAACCTGCCTATTAAATCGCTTTGATCATCGTCGCCGTGGGGCCCTTCTGGCCTTGGCCGGCAACAAACGAAACACGCTGGTTCTCTTCAAGAGACTTGTGTCCGTCACCCTGAATCTCAGAGTAATGGGCGAAGAGGTCTTTGCCACCCAGCTCCGGCATGATAAAGCCGAAGCCCTTGTCGTTGTTGAACCACTTCACAATACCAGTTTCAATCTTCAATGTAAGTCCTTGATGTACCGGGAAAATTATCCCTGGAGCCACTATGGACGAATACCTGCGACAAAGATATAGCAGTTTCAAATTGACACATTTGCCAGTGTTGCCGCGCGGTGGTTGCAGGTGGTTGCGTAAGGACGGTTTTGAAGTTGGCGGACGCGGATCGGCGCGCGCAATCGCGTCATTGTGGAGCGGTGGGCGCCGAGGGGAAGTGGAATTGCGATACGAACGCCAGGAAGTCGTCCTGGGCTGGGGATGGGGTCGCCGTGAACGATTTAAATACGTGAACGATTTAAATACGTGAACGATCTAAATATTCAAATGTCAGCTAGCGATACATCGAATCGCCGCGTCCTGAGACACATCGTTGATGTGCGAGGTATTGGCGATACCCGATCGGCGATTTGGAACGATGTAGAAAGTTGGTGCGAAGGAGGGGACTCGAACCCCTACTAGAGTCAATGTTTGTGCGGCTTTCCGGGCGAATGTTGGCGTCAGGCTGTCATTGTACGCGGAAAGCTCTTTTTGACTGCCGCTCACAAGACAGGCCCGCACACCGTTGCGGGCCTTTTTCTTTGGCCTTCACTGGACGGACCATCAGCGATCCCAGATTATTCCACTCGTTGCGGGTGACCCTTCCTTGTTCACCAAGGGCTACGTTATAACGGAGTTTCCCAGATGAAGGGTCCGGCCCATGGCGACTTACACCCACAGCCCTACGAAACGCTTTTTTGAACATCTTCCGCCGAACGGCGACCTTGAGTTGACGTTGCTGAAGTGTCATCTTCTCGTAGAGGAAGTGTTGATTGCGCTCATCGCGTCTAGGTTTCTAAAGCCGGACCGCCTTGATTTAGGAACCACGCCCTTCTCTACTAAAGCAATGTTGGCGCGCGCCGCCTTTCCAGGTGAAGACGATCCCTGGATTTGGGGTGCGGTCAACCTGCTTAACAAGGCCAGGGTCTCGCTCGCCCATGGGCTACAGGTAGACAAGACGGCGAACCTCATGAATAAGTTCATCGAACACGTCGAGAGCGCACAGCACTACCCTCTTGGAAACCCTGAAGGCCCTGGATTTGGCCGATTTCATTGGGCGGCGTTCGAAGTTTTCAATCACCTTGTGATCGTTGGCGGTGTCGCCGAACCCACTCGCAATTTAAACCGGTTGGCAGCCGCTCTACTCGCTTACCCACCTCTCGATGCGTCAAAGCTACCATACGTCGCCCCCGCGCCGTGAAGGTGCAGACATGTGCAGTCACTACCAAACGCTGAAAGACGCCGAGCTGCTGCTAAAGCGGTTCGGCGTGACCAGGCCGGGCGTCCTCGGCAAGTACGACATGTGGCCGCGGTATCAAGGGCTCTTCGTCCGCCGGCCACCGGAGCATGACGCTGGCGACGAGGCGGTGCCGAGCCTAGAGGCCGTCACCGGCCGCTGGGGCCTGATCTCGGGATCCACCCGGCCGGACGCGCTACCCGGCGCGGAGAAGCTGTCCACCTTCAACGCCCGCGACGACCGCGTTGCCAACGCCTTCACGTTCCGGAACGCCTGGCGCCGGGCGCAGCACTGCATCATCCCGGCCGACGCGATTTTCGAACCAGACTGGCGATCCGGCAAAGCGGTTGCCACCCGGTTCACCCGGGCGGACGGCGCGCCGCTGGGCATCGCCGGGCTGTGGGACCGCTACCGCGACACGGCCGGCCAATGGCACGAGAGCTATACGATGCTGACCATCAACGCGGACCACGATCCCCTCTTCCGCGACTACCACCAGCCCAACAAAGAAAAACGCATGGTGGTGATCCTTCCCGAGGGCGTGTATGGCGACTGGCTGACCGCGGGTGCCGATCAAAGCCGCGCCTTCCTCGTGCCCTTCCCCTCCCACAAGCTGACCGCCACACCGATGGTCTGACCCCGATTCTCCCGCAATATACTGTACATTCATACAGTCATGTCGCAACAGAATCATGCTTTGCTCAGTCGTCAGAACCCATTACCTCGGGCAGAAGCGCCGAGACAATGACCCCGCGCCCGCCGTCACCGGCACCGTGCGGATGTACTCCATCACGCGAGAGGATATGCGACGCCACGTGCGGGTAATGACCATGGACGGCTTAGCGAAGTTCGGCGCGACCCAGAAGGGGCCAATACCCGACCTGCTCGAGCCGGAGCTACTGACGTTCTGCTCTGACAGGGGGATGATGGTCTGCGGTTTCGAAGAGATCGACGGACGCCGCTACTACCAGGGGTGGTGGATGCAGTGGATCAGCAAATAAACGAAGCCCAGGAGTGCGGCAACACTATTGCAGTCACCACGCCGACAGCGCAATAATTGGTTCCCCCATCATCAACTTTTGGAGGCTATTGCAATGACTCGCGAAGACATCCAAAAGCTGGGCGCCAGCGCCGCCCGCGACGGATTGACCTTGTGGGACTGCCCCTACTACCGAGCGGTAGAAATGCCCGGCCACACCGGCGAATCGATAGCTGAATGGCGTGAAAAGGTTGACGCGTGGGAATCCGGATGGATGCGTGAGACGAACTCGTGGCTACCGCCTCCGGGCGGTCGTGTCCGCTATGCCCCACGTGCCACTGCCCGGCACCGCAACTGAGTATGGATCAGCGCCCCGAATTGGGGCGCTTTTTTTCCGCGACAGCTGCGCAAGAGGATGGCGCCGCGCTAGGGCTTGGCCCAGGCTTCTACCACCGCCTGATGCCGGGCGGCGCATACTGCGTACTGGAGTGCCAGCGCGGCATGGGCCTGCGCCAAGTCGTCCCAGGACGGTGAATCAACGCGCGGAATCGGCGGGCACGGCGCGCTGAGGTTGACGGGCAGCGTTGGCCGCGTCGATGGCATCGTTGGTTGCGCGCACCCTGCCAGGGTCGCGCACACAGTCAGCAGGCAAAGGGCGCTGAACGATTTCACGGGTGTACCTCTCGATGACCTGGGGCCGCGACGCGGCGAGCTGATAGATGCGGGCCTGCAGTTCACCGGACAGGCCGGTGAGCCGTTCGGCTTCGGACTTGAACTCTTCCAGTCCGGCCACGCGGTGGGCTTCCTGGCACTCGGCCCGGCCAGCTTCGCGCTGGCTGTGGCCGTACCAGGCGATGCCGGCACCGCCGGCGCCCAGCACCGCCGCACCAGCCAGCCCGGCCACCAGGTAGCCCTTCCAGCCAGCCAGAGCCTTGACGGCAGTGACAATCATGCGGGCCCCTTCCAATCGCGCGGGATCTGGAAATGCGGGCCGTCCTTGAACGTCTTCCAGTCGCCGCCCCACTCCACCAGTACGCCGAGCTCGGCGGCGCAGGCCTTGACCACCGCGGCCAGGTCGGCAAACGCCTGCCAGTTGTTCCAAGGAATTGCGCCGCCCACCAGCGGCGCCAGGTCAACGGCGTGGCCGAAGCCGTCCGCCTGCGGCAGGTGATAACTGGCCATGGTCTTGCTGCTCCCCCGGGCCACATACTCGCGCTGCTGTGCGACCGTTCGTACGCCTTCCACCACGGTGAAATCCACCCGCGTGCGCTTGATAGCCAGCTTCACGACCGCGACGAGGTCGGGGTGAACACCGGCTAGGCGCGTAAGGCTGCGCTGCGACAGTTGATATCTGCTCATTGCTTCGAACTCCTGATGTGCTTGGCCGTCACGGCGGCCACGTAGAAGGCGGCAGACGCGGCCAGCGCAGCATCGCCAGCGCTTGCCCAGCCCGCCACAAAGACACGGCAAGCAGCGCCTGTGGCGGCCAGGCAGACCGCCGAGAGACCAATTCGCTCCGGCGTCGTGTCTTTGATGGCACGGGCGAACACGGCAAGTCCCGCGCCCCCGGCAACTACCAGCCAGCAGACGAACGCGAGAACCGCCCACAGCGTCAGATAGATGGTGCTGTCCATGTCATGCCCCCTTGCCGCGTACGCGGTCGATCACTGCCTGCCAAAGGGCGGCAATAGGCGCGGCCTGCACCGCCTCCCAGGCGCGCGAGACGATGGCCATGCCGAACATGCCCATCAAAAAGCCCGCCAGCCCCTCGGGAATGCCCAGCATGAGCGACAGGTATGGCGAGGCGTAATAGGCCACCAGCGAGCCGCTAATTGCCATACTGATGCGAGCGGGCCAACTCCCCTGCAGGTATCGCATGGACACCGCGGCGCCAAGCACGCCGGCAAACTTTGCCGCGAGGGCGTCGAAGTCTTGAATGTTCAATCGCGTCCCCTTGAGACGAAAAAAAGCCCGCAGGCCGCGGGCAGGTTGTAGAGATTCTGGGCCGAAGCTACTGCCAGCCCGTCACGTCGATCACGGCAATGTCGTTTTCCTCCGCGTCACTTACAAAGCGGGTGTTGTACAGCGGAGCCCAGCCGTAGAATGTGCCCACCTGGTCCTGGATCTTGGAGTAGACGCCAGTGCTGCGCGCGGCATAGTTCTCGCCCCAGAGAACAGAACTCCAACCGCCGCCCGGAACGGGATAGCACTGATACCCGCGCCGGTTGAACGAAGGGCAGTAGGCCCATTTGCGCGCCGGCAGGCCGCCGACCTCCAAGCCGTTGATGTAGCCACTTCCGGTTCCGTCCGAATTCCAGTACCGGGGAATGCGCAAGTTTCCGTAAACGTTCATCGGCCGGGCTGTGCTCATGAAAATGTGCCTGCCGTCCTGCGCCCATATGTCCATCGGGCCGCCAGTGACCCACGGCCAATCGAAAATGTAGTATTCGACGGCCACCCCCACGAAGGTGACAGTGAAGGTCCCGTTCCCGTTGTTCACCAGGCTGCGCATGGTGGCGAACCCGCCGCCGGTTGGCACGAAGAACACCACAGGCCGGACAGCGGCGAACGTAAAGCCGCCGCTGGCCGTGCCCATGTACCGCAGGAACATATTGACGTTGCGGCTATCGCAAAGCAGGTTCCCGGCCTGGTCCCACAGCTCGAATGCTGCATCTGCCATTACTTCATCCCCCACATCACAAGCATGTTTGCCCGCTGCGTGTTGGGCTCCTCGGCAAAGGACCAGGAAATAACCGCGCCGTTTCTCTTGATGGTCGGATAGTTGTTCCCGCCGCTGGCCGCAGTCACCAGAAACCACGTGTTTGCGGTATCCGCAAGCTGCGGCACGTTCACGCTTCCGCTGGTCGTTCCCGTGTAAAACTCGCCAAGCTGGCGCGCGATGCGCATCCCTGCACTGAATAGCAGGACGCCCGAGGAGGACCACAATTCAAGGGGCATCACTGCCATATCAGCCTCCGAATCGCGCGCCCAACACGCCATTGGGGTAGTAGTACCGCATGCCCTTGTTGGTGATCTCGGTGCGCGAACCGTCCGCCTCCGTGCCGTTGAACGACATAAGGCCGGACCGCATGTTCAGGTTGAACACGGGCACACCGTTAGGATTGAGAGCATCGGAGCTGAGGTTGTCCTTGAGGTTGAGGGCTCCGATGGTGGCGCGGCCGATGATTGCCTCGTTCATGAACACCTGCCCGCCCTGCACCACAAAGGGCGCTTTCACGGATCCGGTGGATTCGTCCAGGATGGCGACGCGCGCCGCCGCCAGCAGGATCTGCGACGTAATGACACCATCGTTGTTCTCGACGCCCACACCGATGCCAGCGAGGTATGGAACGCCCCCCACCGTGAGCTGGGTTTTGATGGTGTACATCGCCGCCAGGGAGTTCACGATGGCGTCGATCTGCACCTGCGCGTCGCCTGCTTCATCGATCCGATCCAGCAACGCCTGGGCAAGCTGGGTTTCGGTGATCTGACCGGTGAGGTATTCCAGGATCTCGTCCGCGCTATTGCTGGACGTGCCGATGACCCCGGGGTTCCCGATAGGAAAGAAGTCACCCGGGATGCCGGTGCGATCAACCAATCGCGCCCAGAAGTACAGGCGCTTGCCGGCGGACAAGCCCATCATGTCATGGGTGTTCTGCGGAAATGCGAATTCGCCCAGCTTGATGGCGCTGCTCTGCGACTGCGATTCCGAATACCAGATTTCCGTCCGCTCGATGATGTAGTTGCCGGCTGGAAACCCCCAATTGAGCCGGATGCCGAAGACCATGCCCTGGGCGGTCAGGTGTGTCACCTGCGGCGGCGGCAGGACGTTGCCCTCCAAATCAGTGGACGCCGACATTCCCCAGGCTGAAGGGATGTTCGCGGCGTTGATGGCACGCACCCGCGCGAGGTAACGCCCGGTGCTGATGCCACGGATTTCGACGGACGCGGAGGCCGTCCGGCCCGCCTCAATCCAGTCCGAGTTGTTGCGCCGCCACTGGACTTGATACTCCACTGCGTCCTGCACCTTGTCCCAGGTAATGAGCGCGTTGTGGGTGGCTATCGTCTGGTCCAGTGTCGAATACGACGACAGCGCCACGTTCTGAGGCGCGGGCATCACCATTGGCGGGATAACGGTGATCGGCGGGTTCTCCAGACGCGTGCCATAGTCCACGGCGTCGAACTTGCCCGGGACGTGCTGCACCGCGCTGATGATCGCGTTCAACACGTCCTCGCGCGCCACGCTGATGACGCGGAATAGCTGCGTCGACAACTCTTCAGATTCCAGGGTCCAGACCGCCTCCGGCTCTGGAACCTCAGTAAACGGCTGGGTGACGGTGATTTCCAGGGTCGCCCCCTGGATCCCAATCATGTCTGCCGTAATCTCGGTGCTGTCAGCTGTCCAGATCGTCTGATCTGCGGTGATCATGGTTCCCACCGCGCCCTGCACAATGCGGGTTTGCGTCAGGCCGTTCGGCATATTCAGGATCAGGCGGTCGCCAGCTCGCACCCCGACAGCCAGGTCCACCTTGATGGTTGTGGCGGTGGCCGAATGAATTCGGCCGCCAATACGGCGGCCGGCGCGGTTCTTGTCGGCAATCCGGATCACAGAACCCGGCTTCACCACCGCCTGTTCAAGCCCTACGCCGAAGGTGACGCCCTGTGTCTCCCTTTGAGAGGTGAGCAGCGCCCATTTCGCTACTCGGACAGCCTGGCCTCGCGACGTGCAACCGAACGCGGTCAGCTGGTGCATCCGCACGCCGTAGCGGGCTATCGCGTCCCGGTCCTCGACCGCCTCCATTTTCGCGATGCCCTGATTCGTGTTGTCGTTCCACGAAACCTGAACGACCGTGTAGCGCGTGCGCCGCGGGCTGCCGGTGTAGCCGAACTTTCCATCCAACACGTTGGCGTTGGTGAAGTTGTACACCGGCTCGGACGGCATATCGGCCGACGTAGCAACGGCGCCATTCATCTCGTAGACGATGCCACGAAAGACGCTGGCTAGATCGGACATGACGCGATATGCGTCCGCTGCCTGTTGAATGTAGACATTGCAGGTAAAGCGTGGCTCCGTGCCCCCAAATCCGTCAGGGATCATCTCATCGCAGTATTGGCCGATGGGATAGAGCTGCCATTTCGCCATGGACACGCGCGCCGGATCCAGGAACGCGCCGGCGCCATACCGCTGGTTCGTCACCATGTCGTACCAGATCCAGGCCGGGTTGTTGGTCCAGGCCTGCTTGAACGTGCCATCCCAAACGCCGGTATAGGTGCGCGTCTCCGGGTCATAGTTGCTCGGCACGGCAATGATGCGGCCGCGGAATCGGTAGGCCCGGGTAGGGATGGCCGAAAATTGGCTTGCGTCCACCTGGATCCCAACCAGCGCAGACATGGGCATGCGCAGCTTTGCATCTAGGACGGTGGTGATGGACTGGATCCATGTGGCATTGGTCAGCGTGTCCGAGGTGGACTCAATTGACAGCCGACGCACACGCAGAACCCATCCAGTCTGAACGCCCTGGGGCAGATCAATGCGGTGGGTCCGCGCATAGGTCTGCGTGGTCTTGCCGTCGAACGCCGAAACCAGGACCTCCTGGAACGGGCCGCCATCCGCCTGGATATCGATGGCGTAATCGACGCGCGCGCCGTCGCGGTCGCCCGTCTCGGTGTTGACCTGGATGAGCCCGCGAAGCTCCAGCGTGACGCGCACAGCGGACAGCGTACGGTCCGTAATGGTCTGAACCCATGGCGTCCCATACTTGAGCTGCACACCCACGCCGGTGGTGCTTTCTGCCGCCGGGAAGCCCTGGATATAGTCCTGGGACTGCGTGCCATTGCGGAAATCGACGCGGACGCCCTGGAAATTCAGGGAGCCGTCGTCGTTTTCAATCGGCGTTCCGTCCAGGTAGATGCTACGCAGGATGGTGTTTGCGCCCGTCTCGGGGCCATGAATCGGACCTTCGCTGATCAGGTCCAGCACCTTGGCATATGAGATGCTGTGCAGGCTGTCCGGAGCCTCCACCGGTGCACGCGCGCCGCCGCCGCTCTTGCCGCCTTTGCGCCCCACGATGGTAATTCCGCCGTCGCGCGCGATATGGCGCAAGGGCCCATCAATAGAAAACCCGCCGGCCTCGGCGGGTGAAAGAAGACGTTGCATCGCCCCCCCTATGCTTGATCTTCGGCATAAATGCCGGCCGACACAACGGCGCTCCCGGCCCAGCCCTCACCGTAGTGGACCGGGACGCAATTGCCTTGCGCAGTCGTGTTCACGGGCCCGTTGAAGTTGTACGACGCGCCGTTGTCCGGACCGTCCTTCGTGGAAAGCCCCGTTTGCGTCGGGCTCGCCAATTGAATGACGCCGCCCAGCGCAACGACGGCGCCCATTTTCATGAGCGAAGTCCCGAACGCGGCCATCGTGCCCGAGCTAAGTACGTTGATCACTGCGCCCACGGCAACCATTGCCGCCCCGAGGATGGTCTGAAAAACGCCCCCGCGCTTGGCCCCTTGGATGACCGGCGCAAACCGGATTTCTTCCTCGTCCGAAGCGGCATGCTCAAGCCCGTCTTCTCCGATGTTGCGCCGGCCCAGGAACACCGCGTAGCGCACCCCGCGATCCCCGGAAGCGATCATTTCCTTTTCAAATCCGGGCAGGATGGCGCACAGTGCCTGCACCGCCTCTGCGGCGCTGCGTACCGCCAGTCGGTGTACGCGGCCGAACCGCGAGCCCAGCAGGCCGTACAGGCGAATGGTGCGGAGCTGGTTATCCATTCGGGGCCTCCTTGTGACGCAGCACCACGCGCGTGATCTCCTGCCAGTAGCCGCCATACACCTCACGGGTGGACAGCCGGCCGTGCAGGTGGTGGAGCATGGTTCCCTGCATGGGGAACAGATCCGGGCGCTCGGAAAGCCTGCCGTCCCCCAGATATACCGCGCCGTGATTGGTGACCTTCGCCAGATGGTTCATGAGGATCACATCCCCGCGCTGGATAATCTCGCCGGCGCCCAGCGGCCGGAAACCTGCGGCGGCGAAGTTGTCCAGGTAGACCTCCTCATCGCCCTCCCACCAGCCATCCGCTCGGGGAAAGTCGGGTAGGTAGATCCCCATTTCCCGCGCGTGAAAATCGCGGATCACGCTGTAGCAGTCCAGCACGCCGTGGTGGAACGTGCGACCAAGCAATGGCGCTTGATAGCCGCTCGGGGAGAAAGCCTCTATGGCCAGGGCCTTGGGCGCGTCCTGGCCAATGTCCTTGCGCACCTCCACGATGTACCAGGGCAAAGATCCGACACGCTCAGCCATCTCCTCGCAGGCAACCAGATCCGCCTCCGATGGCGCAGGGGTATTGTCAGGATGGGAATGCACGAAGGCCACCACTGCGCCCACGTCCTCGGCCGCCGCCCAGTCCTCCGGCCGCGTCACGAACCCGGACTCCGGGGAATCGGCCACGTTCTGGCCGCGTACGTAGATCTCGCGGCCCTCAAGATCGGACACCACGAAGCCCACGCATTCGTCGGGATACGCCTCCTCGGCGTGGCGGCGCATTGCCGCAAAAGTCGATTTCTTCACGTTATCGCACCCGATCCGCGGCGGGGAAACCGCCAAAGTTGATGATCGCCGCTTCAGGCGCAACGCCTTGCTCAGCGCCAAAGCGGAGTTGGCAGGAGCGAACCAGGCCGGGACAGTTGTCCTGGTCAGGGCTGGACACCGGTCTGTCCTGACCGTCGAAATAGGCGGACCCCGTGTACTGACAATACGGACCGCGATACCCACCAATCCATTTCCAGGGGCAGATGCTCGCAACGATCTGGCGCCCGGGGAGCTGGCGGCCGTCGAACGCGAGTCCAGTGGAAAGCTCGAAGTCCACCACCTCCGGGGATTCACTCAGCTTCTGCTCAATGAACCACACCTCCAGCGGCAGCTCCTGCGACGGGTCATAGTTGGGATTTCCATCCGGGAAGTTAGCCGGGTCCAGATACTTGGCCAGCGTCTCGCGCACCGTAAGCACGCAGCCCACCAGATCGTCCATGGCGAGGCACAGCGACGCGATGACGCCGGCGACGGGCTCTCCATCCGGGCCGACGCCAATATTTCCCACGGAAAGGGTGGGCGACGGCTGGGACGCCTCGCCCGTGCGCTGGAAATCGCGCGCTTCAAGCGCCCAGGGCGTGTACTCCTGGCCCTTCCAGAAGATCGGGCCGGCCTGGTTGTAGTTGTGAAAACGGAGGACCGGCCCGCCCTGGTTGCTGGTGTCCAGCTCAAACAGGCGCACCGAATCCCCCGGCTCCAGTTTCTGGATGTCGGTAATGATGCTCATGAGGGGGGGGTTCCTACAGAGGCTTTTTCCGGTCAGGCCTTGATGCTGCCGGCGAGGATAAACAGCGTGTCCAGATCGGAGGCGCTGAGGCCGAGGATGTCCGCCAAAGCCCGGAGCATTTCGCTGTCGCGGTGGAACTCTTGCAAGTCATCCCAGGCGCGCCGGTACATGGCCGGAGTGTCCGGAGAGGAAAGCGCGGCCTCAGCCGCATCGAACAAAGAACCGTCACCATGCGGCGTCTGGTGCATGGCCTCGCGCCCCTGAAACCGCGAAACCACCGTAGGCACTGGGGGAGGCGCTGGTGTATCAGGGTCGTGGGCGTCGTAGACCGCCAACACCGCCGCCACCTGCTCGGGCGTCATGGGGTTGGGGTTTAGATCGCTCGGCTCGGTGGCGAATCGAAACTCGCCATCCGAATTCCAGGAAAAGGGAAGCCCGGCCAATCCAGTCGCCATGAGTTCGTGACCGAAAGAGGGACCAATTTTTTTCATTGAAGCACCTGACCAGCAAAGTCCTGTTTAAATGCGACCGGGTTTGATGCCAGCGAAGTCTGCCCGTATGGCGCAAAACTCACTGCGGCATCGGTGGCTGGGGAGTAAACACTAGCAATAGCTGTGCTATACAAAGCCCCCGCCACGGGGAAATTGTTGCCATATCCGCCTGCAATGCCTGTCCCGTTTGCCGCAATAATCCAGTATCCGCCACCATTCGCAGAAGTGGACCACGCGACGCCAGTCGCGGTAAGGCTAACCAAATCACGCGCCCATATCAGGGCCGAAAAGCCGCTGGTAAGCTGCACGTAAGAGGTGGATGAGGTTGCGGAATTCGTAGGACCCTCAAGCAACGCGAACCGCGTTCGATTGAACCAGGACGCCACCCAGCGGTAGGTGGTGCTATGGACAAACTGGGCGCTTGCATTGGTTCTGATGTATCCAACCAGCGTTCGGCCCGCGTCACCCGATAGAATCTCCACGCCGTCCGTATGCGTGACGTGCGAAACGGTAGACCTCGCCTCCAGCGCAATACCGCCCGCGCCGTCATCACGCGCAAAAATGTAGTAATTCGTGTTGGCCACCAGCGGGGAATTGCTCAGCGCCACGCCGCCGGCGGGGATGCGGTACTGCCGGCCATTGATGATCAGGCCATTACCGTTGAACGGGACCAGCCGACATTCAGTGGCGCTAACGTAGTTAAAGCGGCACTGCCCATGATCGTACCGCCCCATCTCAAACCACTGGCCCCAGGTGCCGCCGCCCGTACCGAACCGCGCGCGAACATAGCGGCGCAAAACTCCGCCGGTACCGTTGCGCGTGGTGTAGGTCTGCGTCACCTGAGCGTTTCCGCCGGCGGCCGCCTCCACTTCCAGCGTGCCGGCAAGCTGCTGCGGCCAGTTAAGCGCCGCCGTGGCCTGGGCGTCCGAATTCACGTAGTACAGGCCCGGTAGCCAGAGGGTATTAGCGTCCGTGCCTGCCGCCACCACTGCGCTGTAGGGATACTGCGCGATTGGGCTTCGTCCACTGGTGTCCAGCGTGCCCACGCCCTGCGACGCGCCCAGCAGCGACGAGCGGACAACCTCCTCCCACGCAGACCAGTTTCCGCCCACCAGAGAGCGGAAATACTGGCGGTTTGAATTGCTGGCGATGTAAACCTGATTCGCACCAGTGGCCGCAGTGCCCCCCGGGTAGCCCGCCGAGTAGACCAGCAGGACGCCAGACTGACCAACCGGGAAATTGGTGCCGCCCTGCGCTACGCTGGAAGCAGTGACGACCCATATTCCGCGCTGCGTGTAGGTGTTTAGATCCTGGGCGGCCTCCATGGACCCTACGTAGGGCAGCACGTTGCCAGTGGTGGCCACCTCCATCCAGGGCGACCACGTTGTATTGATTGCGAAGCGCCAATACCGGCGCGGGCCGCTGGTTGGCGCTACCGGTCCAGTGGAGGCCACCGTGTAACGCTGAACTGTCTGCCCAGCAACCCCCGTCCCTTCCACCTGCAGCAGCCCGCCAATCTGGACCGGGTAATTTGCGCCAGAGGTTGCTCCAGCCGTTGATGCTTGGCGATAGGCCCCGGGCAGCTGGTAGCTATTGAGATCATGAGAGGTGGTGGGCAGGGTCTGCACTGCAGGAGCCTGCCCGGGGAGGAGCCTCCCGTCCGGGCCCAGCGTGGCGAAGCCACTGGCCGCCCCGAGCGCGTTGGCGATGCGGTCCATGTTCTGGTTGTGCTTCAGGAACGCATCACGGGCCCGATCTCCGGTCCCATCATTCGGCGCTGCGCCGATATTGATTTTCACAAGCGGATCCACGATTCCCTCTACGGTTTGAATACTTGCTGGAAGGTGGCGGAAACCGTGTAAACGTCTCCGCCGATGTGGGCCAGGTTGAAGCTCGGCGCCTCATACAGCCCCTCTTCGCCAAGCGGCGGCGTCCAATGGAACGACCTGATTCCAGCGTGTCTGCGTAGGAAGGCGGCTATAGCTTGCATTTCCTGCTTGCCGCCCGCGAAAGTGAGCGGCCAGGACTGGACCTCTGTGTTGATACCGTCACCGGCCACTTGGCGGTATCCGTCTCCGAACTGCGCGGTCAAGCGACGAAACGAGACCGTCCCGTTGGGCTCGCCCGTGGCCCGCCAGGTAAATCGTTCAGCCATCAGCCTCTCCCATTCCGCGCGCTCCAAGCGACCCCGCCCTGACGATGCGAACGGTCAACAACTCGCTGGGCGACCACTTCCATCTGCTTGAGCATTTCCCGGCCCATTGCTTCGTCCTGGCCCGAGACGCGCGATTCGCGCCCGCCGTCGTTAAAAATCACCTGGTTGGTGATCTGGTAACTGGCCCCACCACCAGCAGCGCCGCCAGTCACGCTGTTCTTCAGAGGGGTGACATAGCCGCCGTTTTCACCGCTCATCAGATAGGTTTGGCCCCCTTCCGTGTACAACTCGGGACCCAACTCCCTGACGCGGTAGAGCGAATTCGCTGCCGTTGGACCACCAGAGGCACGACCACCCGACAGGTTCCAGCCCGTCATGCCGTCTGTGTTGCCTACTGCTGCCATCCCGGTGCCCTGGTAGCTTGCCCCGGTCGATATTCCGCTGGTCGCCGAACCAGCAAGCAATCCGGCAAAGTTGCCTACCATCCCGACAATCGCCTGGCGGGCCGCAATCCTGGTCAAGTCAGCAACTACGGAAGTGGCGAAGTCCTTGAACGAGAGTTTCCCGGTCGTCACGAAACGGACGATTGCGTCCTCCATGCCTTGGAATGCGTTGGAAAACAGCGACTTCGTTTGCGCGGCGACGTTGGCCGCCGAATCTTGGTAGTTCTCGAGCGCAGAGGTGGCGCCGTTCCTCCAGTTGCCCTGCGCCTCGCGCACCTGGTCGAAATACTGCTGCTGCATCGACAGGCGCAGATCCAGGTGTTCTTTAAGGAGTGCGGTCTGGCTCTGGTAGGTCTCCTTCGAGATCTGACCCGACGCCATCGAGCGGTCAAACTGCGACTGCTGGCGCTGGTAGTCCCGCAAGATCGCCTGACGTGCGCGAAGCTCCTCCTGCGCGCGGTCACCCAGCCCCACACCCGCCACCTGGTCGGCATACTGCTGCTGCTCCAGATCCCGAGTCGAGGCCAAACTGGTGCGGAGAGCTTCGACCTTGGCAGTTTCCTGTTTGGTCCGTAGCTCCTTCTCAGCCGCTACATTCAGATCAAGCTGGCGGCGCAGCAGGTCCTGCTGAGCAAGCAAGCCCTTTTGATCCGCCGTCAGGACCTTCTTTTCCTTCAGGTCTGCGATCTGCTGTTCGAACTCCGCCCGCTTCTGGCCCCAGGTGGCCAGCTTCCCCTCGCTGGTGATCTGGGCCTGCAGGGATGCTTCGGCCTCGCGGTACTGCTGCAGGAGCTTGGTCGCGGCGTCCTCCGTGTACGCCTTGGCCGCGGGATCCTTGTACTTGTCGTTGATCTGGTCGATCAGCTTCTTTTGCGTCTCGAGGGTCGCCCCGGTAAGCTCGGCGTCCTTCTTGACCTGGGCGATTTCGCGCTCGCGCTTCTGCCGATTTGTCTCGGTTTCCTTGGCGAGGGATGACAGGCGGGCCTCGGCGGCGATCTTTTCGGCTTCCTGGCGCTTCTGCCAGCCCACGATTGCGGCCTGGTCGGCCTGATCCTGAAGCGCTGCTGCCTCGGCAATCAGGCGGCTGCTTTCCTGCTCGAGCGGCCGTGCGCGCCGGCGCGCACCGCGGCCGCCGTCTCCGAAGAACGCCTGCGATTCGTCCGTTTGCGGAGGCGCGTTGGCGCGCATCTGAACCAGCTCGGCGTTGACGGCGCGCAACTTGTTGGTGAGATCGTCAAAGCTCGGAGCGCGCCCCAGGCTCTTCATCGCCTCCCAGGCGTTGCTGGCGCCTTGCTTGACCGCATCCCACGCGGTTTCCAGCGTACCCAGGTTCTGCCGCACCTCCTCGGCCTGCTGCTTTACGGCGTCCGCATAGGTGCGCTGCGCCAGTGCCGCCGCTTCCTGGCTGCGCCCCTGCCGCTCCAGGCTTGCGATCTGCTGATAAATCTCCAGCGTAAGGAAATGCTGCTGCTCGTTCAGTGCGGCGATTGCCTCCGCCGGCTTACCGCGCAGCGTTTCGAACTCCTGCACCGTGTCGGCAATGGCCTTTCCGGTGGCGCGGTTCGCCGCAACCGCCGCTTCTCCAACCACCGCGAAGTTCTGCCCGGCAATCTTGCCCGAAGCCGCGATCTGGTTGAGCGCATCAACGGCCTTCCCGCGAGACCCCGCCACGTCCGCGATGCGCGTGGCCAGGTTGGACATACCTTCGGCAGTCTGCCCGGCTGCGTTGCCGCTCAGAATTAGCGTCTTGGTGAACTCCGGCAGCTCGCCCTTGCCCGACATGAGAGCAGTTGAGAAGACAGCGACCGCAGCTGCGGCTACCGTCCAGGGATTCACCAATCCCAGGATAGTGCTGCCGAGAGCCCGCGCCGCTGGCACGATGCCGCCAAACATATCCTTCAACTGTCCGCCCTGCTGCAGCAGCACGGTCAGCGGTTGCTGTCCGCCCTGCAGCGACACCACGATGTCGGTGATCTGTGCCGGGACGCCGCGAAGCGCTGCGGCCTGCTGTGCGGCGCTCACCCCATACTGGTTCATCTGCTTGGTGGCGCCGGCTGCGGCCGCCCCCGTCGCCGACATCTTGGCCTTGAGCTCGTCCAGGATCGACGTCGGTACACCGCGCAGGGCAGCGTTGTAAAGGATCTGCTCCTTACGAGTCATGCCGATTGTGTTGGCCTGGTTCACCAGGGCGTCAACACGGCGGCGCTCGGCAGCCGTGAGTTTCGCGTAGTCCGCCTGGGCCGACTGCGACATGTCGCTGGCGCCGCGCTTGGCCGAAGCGATCGCGGCGTCAAACTGCGAGGTATCGACGACGATATCTAGCCGCGCGGTGCCAATGCTTTCCTGTGCCATGTTCAACTCTTATGGAAGATTTCCAGGGCCGCCCGCTCGATGATCCGAAGGTCGTCCATGATTCCCTGCTGCTCTGCCCGGGGAAGCTCTTGACGGTCCAGATCGTGATACAGGACCCCGTAGTCCAGCCCTATCGGCCCTCCTGCCCCTACGCGCCACTGCGTATAGTTGCGGGTGAAGAGGTTGAATGCCGGCACGAGCTCCTGCCATAGCTCGACCGTGGGCCGTTGAAAATAGCGGGGTTTCAAACCGGCTTTTGCTAAGGTCGCGGCTGATGGCGGCTCCCACAGGAACGCCGCCACAGCCTCAGTTAGTTTTTTTTGCGCTCGACCCGAATCGAATCGTTGAACGCGCTCGCGATGGCAAGATCGGCACCGGGCTGATGCTCGCAAAGCAAGTCGAAAGCCTCCTTACTTACGGGCATGTCCGCATCCCATTTCTCGATCAGCAGAAGCAGCAGGTCGGCGGTCGAGATCTCGTCGGCCGCCAACTGCCTCATCAACGATTCATACTCTTTGCCCGTCTTGTGGCGAAAGGTCACGTTCAGTTCTTGCTTGCGGCCCTGGCCAACAATCGTCACCTTCGCATCGATAGTCGGGTTGGCTTTGATCTGGAACGTCATTACGCGCCCCCGTAAGTGACAGGATCCGCAATAAGCGACAGCGTGAACGTGTTCTGCAGGTTCACGTTCTGGCCGCCGGTCGGATTCTTGTTGAAGGACGGATAGCCGTAGTAATAGGTGATGGCGCCATCCGGATACTTCGTCTCCAACACCACCGGAGTGCGCAAGCGGTCCAGCTTGATGAGGGCCGCGTACCACGCCTTGTTCAGGTCGTAGTCGAGCGTGTAAGTGAGAACAGTGGGGCTTTTGACGGTCGGCTTCTGCCGTTGCTTGGCGCTGGGATCCTCAACGTACTGAAACTGGTGGTATTGCTGTTCCCCTCCGGTGATTTGCACGTCCGTGATCTGGTCCAGGCTGAACCAGTCGGCTACCTCCCGATAGCCGCCCCCCCCGCCGCCAGCGGGGTGCAAACGCAGGTCCGTGGTGTCAGCCCCCTCCAACTTGAAACCGTCGGCAGTTGAGTCCAGGGCGCGAAAGACAGATTCCGTCAGCGCCGACCAGCCGGAGTCAATGACCAGGATGTCGCCGTCCTCGGGCGGCGTCGTCGTGGACGCCACCGGGTCCACGCCGTTTGCAATCGAAGTGATGGCCACAGCCTGCGCAACCGACTTCGATACCCGGAATTGCGAACCGTTGATAAAAATGGAAGACATAGGTTTTCCTCAAATGGAAAAGCCCGGCGCATGGCCGGGCTCAATGTGAAAGCGGGGAAAAGTCAGGTTGGAAGGAACCAGATACCGAAGTCCTGGCGGGTGCCGTATTTCTTGATCGCCTCTTCGTAGAGGCTGGTGGGCGAGCCATACGGCTCAACAACAGGAAAGTCGCTTTCGCACAACGCTGTGCCGATCTGGTCAGCAATGTCGCTTGCCTGCGCCCGCGTGGCTGCCCACACGAACACCTGCACGCGCTGATGCCGCTTCTCGCGGCGTTTGCGCTCCACGTACCACTGTTCTTGCCCGCCAGCGCCTTGGTAAACGATCAACGGAAACACAGGCTTGTCCGGGGTGACATCTGGATAGGCACGCCCGCCGACCAACGCCCCCAGCACTGCGAGCAATTGGGCTTCAAGTGACATCGCGCACCTCCTCTCCTGCCAAAAGCTCCGGCAACCGTTGCCGGCCGCGCTGAATCATTGCAGCCTGCGCGCGGGCCGCGGCTGCCTCATACGCCGGCCGCAAGAACGGATAGGCGGGCACCCATTTCGGTGTCGCGAGCTTGCGGCGCTTGTCGGTCACATAGGTTCCGTCGGCCCTCTTGATCACCGGGTAGATCTGCCAGTGCCCGAACTCCACCAGGTGGCCGTGAGGCGCCTTACGCTTATTCCAGGTGACGGCGTACTGGACTTCTTGATCCGTCGAGTACCGTTCCCGGAAAGCAAGGTAGATGGCAGCGCCCAAAACGCCGTTGTGCGTATTCACCCGCGCCTTGGCCTCATCCCGCAGCACCTCGCCGCCCGCAACGGCCATGGAGCGCGCCAGGCTGACCCGCGCGGGGCCCAACAGCCGATCCAGCCCCTCCGACCAGCCCGAGGTGTCGAAAGTCGCCTGGAGCCCTTTAGCCATCGTTTCCTCCCTGCTCGCAAATCAGGAACGCATTCCTGCGATCCTTGAAGTCGCGGGTAATGCCTTTGACCTCGAATACCTCGCCGTCATGGAGGATCCGCATTCCCGGGTCAATACCCAGTGCCCTGGCGGCCTCGAAGCTCACGAGGAAGCTGTAACGAGCAATGGACGCGGACACATTGCCCTGTAGGCTTGACCGAATCGCCCCCAAGCCCGTCTCGTTCGCAATGCCCGCCCAAAGGGAACCGGCGTCCACCCATTCATCCACCGGTTGACCCGCATCATCCACCGTGCCGGAGCGACGCTGTACCAGGATGCGACGATTCCGCGCTCGGGCCGTCATGGCAGCACCCGTGTATATGGGAAGACGAGGCGCGCGAATCCGGGGTTTTGATGAAGTACCTTTTCACCCGCCGCCTCGGGATTCTCGATCATGTCCCCGACCAGCATGACAATGGCGAGCTTCAGGGGCTCCGGAGCAGGTCCTGGCTTGCTCGTGAACAGAACGGGAAAATCCCCCGGCTCGCTGGTCGTCTCACCCGGCCAGATGGGCAGCGGGGCTTCCCGCCCCCCTACTGGCGTCCACTCGTAGGACGCCTCGGCCAACGCAAACCCCGTCCGGCGTTCGACCAGTTCGCGGGCCGCTGTGATCAGCCCCGGGATGTCCTCGTCCAGCGCGTCGTGGTCAATGTGCAGGAGCCGCTTTGCCTGTGCCACGCTTACCGGTTCAGCCGCCGCGGCAGTGATCAGGCGCAGCATGGTCAGCTCCCTGCCGAGGCCACCGCGTTGGGATGCGGGTCGATGTAGCCGGCGCCCCTGAGCGCATCCACCTGGTCGGCGGCGAATTCGCGTACTTCGCCGCACTTGCCATAGATGCTGTCATGCAGCACCAGGGCCATGACCTTCTCTGGCTCGGCGTCACCATGATCGCCCGCCGGAGGCATACCCGACGCCTCGCTGTCGGGCGGTGAGGCGTCGGGTATGGGAGAGTTCTTCGCGGAGGCGGTCTCACTCACTGCCTCCTCCGCGACCGCCGCTTCCGTGGCAGAACCCTCTTGCCCTTCAGGAAGCCCGGACGGCGCGGGGACCTGGTTCGATTCTTCTCCGGCCGGAGCCTGGTTCGTCGATCTTCGTGCCATGATTTCGTCCTTGGAAAGTTCTGCCGGCGGTATTTCTCCGCCGGCGCGCACTGGCTGTATGGCCGCTTAGGCGGCGGCCCCGTGTTGGAACAGCTTCACCGCGCCGCCCACGTCGATCAGGTTGCCGCCCGAGCGCATCCACGCCAGGAAGCCAACCTGACCCTTCTTGACATAAGCCGAGTCGTTGAAGCGGAACAGCGTGATCGCCATTACGTCGCGGATCTTGTACAGGCTGAAATCGCCGAAGGCGATCGACTTCGCCGCGGCCGCCGGCACCGGCATGTGCTGGTTGATCTGAATGTCGCGATTCAGGAGGCGATCCGGCGCCCCCCCGGGGTTGCCCTGCTCGTAGCCGGGAACGAAGATCGGGCGGCCTTGGTCGTCCTTGATCTTGCGCACCATCTTGAGCATGTCGTCATGGAACATCCACTTGGCGCCCAGGCGATAGGCCGGGTCCACGCTGTGTTCCAGATCCACCAGGTCGTCGTAGGTGATGACGGGCGTTGCCGACACCGCGCCGATCTTGCCCGTCACTGCGGCAGTGACAACCCCGGTCGGGCCAGCCGTGCCGGGGCCAACGGTGTAATGGCGGTTGGTGACCCGGCCAAGGCGCGTTTGCAAGCGTTGACGGATGAAGCCCTCGATGTCCGAGGAGCTATCCTGCAACAGTTCCCAGGGGACAGTCACCACTTTGGAGCTGAACTTGTACACCGACAGGCCCTTGGTGCCGAACGACACGTCCTGGTCGCTGGCCGACTGATTCTCGGCGACGATTTCGCCTTCTTCGTTGGTGCCGTCGCTGGTCGGATACTGCATGGGCTCGCCACCGCCGGTCGTGAAGACGTTGGCGACTGCGCGCATCCCGCCGAACGCCTTGAGCGCGTCCAGAATGGAGGTCGCGACCGTCGTCGGAACGGTATAGCCGCCCTGCTCGGGATTGACCGCCGGATTGCCGCTCATGGCGTTCCGCACATGCGTCCAGTCCTCCGCCGTCAGTGCGTTGTCGCCACCACGGCACCACTTGTCGAACAACGCCACGTCAACGGGGCGGCCCTTGTTGGCGCTGGGGCGCACGTCGTGTTCGCGCACGCCGGCGTCGTGTAGGTCGTTTTCGGCTGTCAGATCCATCATCTTCTGATGGCGGCCGATGGCCGCGTCGATGCGCTCGATTTCCGCCGTGTTGTCGTCGTACTTCTTCTGATGCTCGGCGTTCCAGTTGGCGCCGGGGTTGTTGTCCAGCAGGGCGCGGGTTTCCTTGGCCAGCGCGTTGCGGCGCTCCCGCTCGGCTTGAAGATTGAAAGCCATAATCTAGGTTCCTTCAGTCGAAAAAAAACCGCCCGAAGGCGGTGGGTTGTCCTGCGTGCGGGAGCCGCTTAGGCAGGGGTGGCCTCGATCAGCGAAAACCGCCGCTCAAGATCGTTTCGCAGAGCTTTGACCTGGGCATCATCCACAACGGGAGATTTCGGCTCGGTCAGGGCTTTGGGCGCGTTCTGGTAGGCCGCCAGATTCCATGCGTTGGCGGTGGTCGGCTTTTTCGCAGCGGCGTCAACAACGCGATCGACAAATCCATGCTCCAGCGCCTCGTCGGCGCTGAACCAGGTTTCCGCGTCCATCCAGTTTCTGACCTGATCTGCCGACTGGCCGGAGCGAGCCACGTAGTCGGCCGTTATCGCGCCGTCGACCTTTTCAAGCAGATCCGCCGTTTCCCGCATGTCGGCCTTATTGCCGATGGCAACCGTCCAGGCGTTATGGATCATGAAGAAAGCCCCCTGCGAGATTTCCACCTCATCGCAGGCCATGCAGACGTCCGTCGCGGCGGAAGCCGCCAAGCCGTCCACGTGAGCAACCACCTTCGCCGAATGCTGGCGGATAGCAGTCATCATCGCGCGGGCGTCGAACACGTCGCCACCCGGCGAGTTGATGCGCAGATGGATCGTGTCAGCCGTGATGGCGGATAGGGCTTTGGCGAACTCGGTGGCGTCGATATCGCCCCACCAGCCCCCAATCACCCCGTGCAGGTAGATCGTCTGCTCACCGTCGTTCGCCTCAGCACGTAGCGGCTTCGATCCAGAGGCGTTATCACGCGCTAGCTGAAGCAGTTTCGGAATTTTCATTCTCGGTTTCCCTGTCTTGATCGTTATCGCCCTCGCGCGCGGGTTGCGCTTGCGCGCCCGCCCGCGTCGGACGGTCAAAATCGCCGCCCAAGGGCTGGAGATTCTTCACGCGGCGGACCTCATCCACGCTCATCCAGCCCTGTGTACCTGGTCCGCCCAGCGCCTTGGCGAAGTATTCCGCTTGGGCTTTGGAATCACCCGCCATGAGCCCATCTGTGTTGTGCTCGGTGAAATAACGCGCGGTGCGGAACAGCTTTCGATTCAACTCGCCCTTGATCCGCTTCAAGTGAGGGGCCAACGTGTATTTCACAAAGCCGATACCCATCTGTTCGATGCCGCTTCCCCAGCTGCTGGACTTTGTCATTTCGCCGATCATATGCGGCGGGACGCCGAAGGCTCGCGCAATGTCGATCACCTGCCATTGGCGAGATTCCAGCAATTGCTGGTCCACCGCCGACATCGTCAATTCCTTGACATCCAACCCTTCGGTCAGAATCAGCGGAATGCGGCGGTTACCCTGAATGCCGCCATACTTCGCAATCCAAGCGGCGCGAAAATCCTCTTGCATGTCCGGAGACATGGCGGCGGGCGCCTTGATCGCCACCTCGGGCTTGCCGCCTTCGCTGAAGAACTTCCCGGCATGCTCGTCGCCCTGGATGGCGATGCCAATACCGTTGCGCGCCCCCCACTGAATCACCGACATCGAACTGATGCCGTTGAAACCGAAGCCCGGAATGTGGATCACGTCGTCCTGATCGACAGTGAAGAATCCCTTGTCGTCATAGAACGTGTATTGCAGCCGCCGAAGCTCGCGCGCACTATCGCGCTCCTGTTCACGGATATCCACCCGAGAGCGCGGCCAGGGGATCAGGTTGGTCATCATGCCGGCGCGATTTCGAACGATGTATGCAATTCCATCGCCCCTCAACAGCATCTGCGTAACCAGGAACTCCCACGCGGCAGAAGCCACCCAAGTGGGACAAAACTGCTCATTGAGCGTCCACCAATAGGCGTGGTCCACCTGCTGCCGAGCGCCACCCACGCGCTCAAATACGGGAAGCGGCAACTGGGCGATGGACCCCGCGATCAGCGACACGCAGGCGTAGACCGCCGACACCCGCATAGCGGTCTGTTCATTGACCACCGCACCCGCCGCGGTCCGTGGATCGCCGAAGATCTCGAACATGCGGATATCAGACGATGAGACTGTCTCACCGTCCGCCAGGTTGCCAATTGCCGGCTCCTGTCGGCTGGCGGGCTGCGCCGGCTGGCCGTCCGAGCCGAAAAATCTGGAAAGTAGTCCCATCACATCACCACGAATCCCTGTTGAATTTTCTTAGGCCCGGCCAGTGGGTTGAGCGCCATTAGCTGCGCCGCATCGAGAAGGCCCATCAGCGGGTCAATCTTTGCCGAGCCGCTGGCTTGCTTCGTGATGAGAATGGAGTTCGCGCGCTGCTCAATTCGCGCGTTGCTGACTGACCATGCCATCATCGGCCGCCCCCCATGAAGAAATGAGCCTTCAGCGAGCTTTCTCTCTACGGTCTTTATCGTCCCGCCAAGGCGCCAGCCCTGCGATACGCCAACAAGCAGCCCCTCGGGAATTTCAGCGTCTGAGAACGCTTCAGCAAAGGTGATGCCACTAGGATCGGTGCCCACACCTTCCTTTTCAGGGAACAGGCCAGCATCAAAAACCCGCCTAATGATCTGCGCCAATTCGGCGACGTCTTCCCCGATCTTTTGCACAATGACCAGATCGCCTTCCCGCTCGAAGTCCCGTAATCGCGGTGCGATTTCTTTCCGACGCTCCAACACAGAAGGGTGCGCCCACGCCCGCCCCCAGTGGAGCCACCGCCCGGTCCCAACTTCCCTGCCAACCAGGCCCAGCCCCAACAGGTCGTCCAGGCCGCCGCCGTCGATGCCGCCGGTCACCACTTCCACCCGCCGTAAGAAGTCCTCCAACCGGCGCAGAGATGCGTCGGCTTGAGCCTGCCAGTGGTCAGCACCTGCCCAACGGTCGGAACGAAGGTTGAGCCCGATTTCGACATTCAGGTGCTTGGCCAGGAACTGCTGGAATGCTCCGTCCGTTCTGGACTGCAGTAGCCTGAGCTGATCTCCTAACCACTCAGCGCTGACCGACCGGCCGAGGTTGGGATTGGTGATGTAGAAGTTCGACGGGTCGAGATAGGCTTTTGCCTCGACCATTTCTTCCGGAAACTCGTACAGGATGCCCAGCGTCTTCGGATCGACCACGCGCCCGTCTCGCACGTCGCGCCAGTAGGCGAGCTTTTCTTTGAAGACACCCGCCGGCGGATCGTCGCTCTGTGTGGTCAGGTAGATTACCCAGCCTTCATCACGCGATATTTGGCCGCCGAGCGCCTCCAGGAACATCGCCACCGCGTTAGCGCGCTTGCCGAATAGCCACAATTCATCGACCAAGATGCGGCCGGACTTCTTGCCCGATACCGTATCGGTGTCGGCGGCCACCACCTTGAGGCTATTGCGCGTAGTCCGGTGAGTGATGGTGCGGATGTGGTCCTGAACGTGGAACATGTCGGACAGTTCCTCGTCCGCCCGAATCATCGCGGCTGCTGGCTTGAAGCTGTTGTCTGCGACTTCCTTGGTCGGGGCCAGGATCAAGTGTTCCTCTTCCTGGCGCCAGCAGATGATTACCGCCGTCAGCATGATGCCGGCGGCAATAGTCGATTTCGTGTTCTTCTTGCTGATCAATAGGCCATATTCCCGGATCCGTTGCTTGCCGGTGGCGGCGTCATATGCGCCGAAGATCGCCCGCACAAAGTCGAATACCCATTCTTCGGAGCACTCCCCGAAGGTCTGGTGTCGGTACGTCCCGATGGCCTCGTCGTAGACCTGCGCCAGATCTACGACCTTGAGCTGCTTGAAGATGCCCAGCGCATATTCGGCCTGGTCGGGGTAGATCGGCGGCGGAATGATCGACTGTCGCGTGCGCAGGCGTTCGGCCCAATCAGGGCACGCGGTTGTCCAGGCCATGGTTTACCCCTTTCCGACAACGCGTAGATGCGTGGGAGGCGGTGGCGGCGCGAATCGCCCACCGGTAGCAGCCTTGTTTGCCGCCTCCTGCTTCGCGCCCTTCTTGCCCTGCTCCGCAATTTTCCCGTGCGTGAACGGCATGAGCGCTTTGGCGGCCTCCAGCCGAAGTTTCGGCTCTTCTCCCGCGTCGTTCATGATCGCCACGAGAACAGCCCGCGGATCCGAGGTAAGCCCGAGAGCTTTCAGGCCGATTCCGTCCATGAGATCAGTGTCGGCGGCTGTGTCTTGCGGTCCGCTTGCCGGTGAATCCGACTCCTTGGGATTCGGTGATTCGGCCTTTTTGTTAATCCGATTTTTGTTAACTGATTTGTTAACCTCGGCAATCCGCCCCACGGCGGCCAGAACATGCTTGTCACGCATCAGTCGGGCGGCTGCTTGGGCCGCCCCGTTTTCGCTGTAACCCGCATGGATAGCGGCTTTCGCACCGGATAGACCCGACAGCAGCGCATCGACGAATCGGCGCTTTTTGTCGGTTAATGCCATAGGTTTTGGTTAACAAAATTGGGTTAACAATTTTCCGAAATGGGGAAATTTTCTGTGCGTGAGGGAACAGGTGGTTTCCGGTGTCGGGCTGCCCTGGACTTTCGACCCGCCCCCCCCTGCCGATGCCCCGCGGGAGCCGCGCAGAGGCCCTACAGGACGCGACGATGGACCTGGCGAGCCTCGGACTCGGCCTCGCGGCAGAGGCGCCCTACGGCTTCCTGCTGGCGTGGACGGACAGGCCGCGCCTGATCCACCATGCCACCTTGGTTACGTCCGGCGTTGCGCCGGTCAGGCGTGCCGCGATTTAGACGCCGGCCAGATACCAGCGCACCCACCACGCGACGCGAAGGGAAAGCTTGACCGTGATCGGTGCCATTACGTGCGGCTCCTGTATCCCATGTCCTGGCGCGTCTTGGAGTCGTGGCAGCCGACCTTGCGACCGTACGCATCTCGCGAGACGCACAGCACCTGCGAGTTCTCGTCGGTATCAGCTCCACCATCGTTCAGGCTGACCTTGTGGTCCAGCTCGAACCCGTATGGGTACACGGTCAGCGCGCCGCAGTGGGCGCAATGCGGGTCGGCAGACCAGACACGCAACCGGCGGTCTTGCAGCTTGCGGCCCGTCATGCGCTTTGCGCTGGGCGTCGGCGCTGTGGCCAACCTGGAACCGGCCATTGCTAGGCGCGGCTTGAGTGTCGTGAGCTTCACGCCGATTCCCTATGTGATCTTGCCGGGTGCTATCTACTGCACACCGCCCGGCGGCGATGCCCCTATCCCCGCACGCCATGCCCAGCGCACGGACCCTCGATAGCGAGAGGGAGCAGAGTTAAAACGTATGCACAAAAAGTCCTTGCGCGCGGGTTTTAATGTACATACAATAACTAAATGGACATCACATTCGACCCCGCCAAAGACCTGAGCAACCAGCGCAAGCATGGCGTTTCGCTGGCCGAAGCCGAAGAGTTCGAATGGGATGACGCCCTGGTGCGTGAAGACATGCGCCGCGAGTACGGCGAACGCCGCATGATCGCCCTGGGCTATATCGATGTGCGCCTGTACTGCGTCGTGTACGTGGACCGCAACGACGAACGGCGCATCATCAGCCTGCGTAAGGCAAATTCGAGAGAGGTGAATCTTTATGCCGAAGCTTAAGCCGGGGACGGTGGTCCCCACCCGCGAAGAAGATGAGGCCATCAACCGCGGCATCGCCGCCGATCCGGACACCTATGAACTCGGCGCGGCCGATCTGAAGCAAATGAAGAAGATCGGCCGCCCGAAGGCGGAAATCACGAAGGAACGCATCACCATTCGGCTATCGCCCGACGTGCTGGAGCGGTTTCGCTCGACAGGCGCTGGCTGGCAGACACGTGTAGACGCAGCACTTCGGGACTGGCTGAAGACTCATGCCCCTCGATGATTGCTGCGGCGGCTGGAATTGAACCAGCGTCCTCATCGTGTGCTTCGTTCTCGTTTAACTCTGCACACCAAGCGCTCTACCCCTGAGCTACGCCACAAACTGGAGCGGACAGAGGGAATCGAACCCTCGCTGCGCGGCTTGGAAGGCCGGCGGCTCGCCGTGAGCCTGCCCGCAAAAGCAAAAAAGCCCTGACCTGCTTACGGTCAGGGCATGAACCCCCCGGGCGAGGGTCGTGTTTAGAGCATCTTCTCGCACGCCTGGGCGCATTCGCGGCAGATACTTGCGCATGCTTCCATTCCTTCAATCTGGTCGCAGCTCGCCGCGCAGTCATTGCATATTGAAGCGCACGCCCGGCACACATCTTGATGATTGTCTGCACCGACCAGCATCGTATGTGCTGACGTGCGACATATTTCGGCGCACGTCAGCATATGGCGAAAATGGATAGGTTCCACATGTTCGCCGCCGGCTTCCAAGCAATGCCCCATCGCTTCCTGAAGGCATGTTCGGTAGCACTCGAGGCAGGCGTCTATACACCCTTTCATGTCTGCATTCATGGCGTTCATCGGTATTCCTCCTTGTGTTGGCCCGCAGTGGGCAATACACGGCCAGCAAACACCATTCCTGACGACAAGGGGATTCCGCAATCCAACCCCAAAAATGCGAAACCCGCCAGCTTTCGCGTGGCGGGTTCTTTTGAACGGACTAATACACCGTATCTGTTAGGGCCGTATATTGGGGGAGAAAATCCTATCCGTCAAATTTTTTCGGCCTCGTCGGTCTCGGCGATCCATCTGCACGCCTTCAGCCTGATGGTCAGCGCACTGTAAGCTTGCTGATGGAGACCCATAGCGTCATCCTTGTTTTTCTTGTCTGCCACGCCGAACAGCCAACGCTTCAGCTTCGCGTGGTGCGCGCCTACCGTGTTTTCGTCCACTTCGTACCGCTCGGCGAGTGAAGCCAGCGTTACCTTCGCCCCGAATAGCCGTTGGATCAGCGCCGACCGCAGACGGCCGTTGGACACGCAGCCGGGCAGCGCCCCCGAAGCCGCCGCCGTTGTCAGCACGCTCATCGCATCCTGCCATTCCGGATTGGTCTTCCAGCCCGAGCAGCACGCGATGCCGCAACCGCAGGGGATTTGCGGCGGTGCGGCGTGCGCCACGAGCACTGCCTGTTCAATCGGGCTGAGCCGCTCCAGTTCCGCCCGGATCATGCCCGCCTGCCCTGCCCCGTCCAGGCCCGAAAGCCCTTTTCCGCCCCCGGGATTCGTCCCGGCCGTCAGTTCGCCCGACGCAACCTTGTTCATAAGCGGCCTGTCGTACTGCTGCATCGAATAGTTCAGCGCGAACGTCAGCGCCGCATGGGCGCTGGAAAAGAGCGGCACCGCCTTCGCCGCCACGGTCGGCACTGAGGGCAGGCGCGAAATAGTCATCGTCGTCATCAAATAATCCCCGGGGAATAAGTCACTTTCGCGGGCAGCATTTCCCGCATCCATTGCATTGCTGCTTCCCATCCGAGGGTTACGGTGTGCCGCCCCCGGATAGGAAAAATCTTCGGGTTCACGTCGTTCGCGTCAACCATCACGGTTTCGCCGCGCGCCCCCGTCTGTCTGTAGATCAGGACCGGCACGCCCTCCGCCCCCGCCTGCTCCACCGCCTGACGCCACCAGGCGGGAAGGCACAGGACATTGGCGTGCTTACATTCGACGGTGATCCGCGCAAACGCAGGCTCATCGGCCACCACATCGCTATCGCCGGCCTGGTTGCGTACTCGGCGGCGCCAGGTCGTGCCGGTTGCGTCAGTCAGCAGGTTGGCAACCTTGCGCTCAAAGGCCGCGCCCTTGTTCCGCTGCATCGCGCTCATGCCGCGCCCCCGGCGTCCATCGGCGCACTGATGGCAGCCTGGGCCATGCGCAGCACCGCCGGGGATGGCAAACGCCCGCCTTCCCTCTGCGCTTCGGCCAGGATGCGCTTTGCCCAGCGGCGCGGATCGCGGCCAGTCTGATTTACGATGCCCTCCGCCCCCATCTTCGCCATAGCCTTGGCTGCGTCCTCGCGCGTGGCAAGCGTGCCACCAGGAGCGGGTAAGGCGGGGGCCGGCGTCGGCACGTCCTCCCACTGGCCCCGGGCGAACTCGTCCCGCAACGCACGCTCCCATCGCAGCTTCATGACCGCATAGCCGCAGTTCAGCAGGTCGTGCGATCCAACAGCGCGGGCAGCATGGAAAATCGCCGGGTGCGACCACGCTCCCATCTCGCCGCGCTTGCGGGCGGCCACGCCGGCAACGGCCTCATGGAACGCCGTCTCAGGCTCCATCCAGGGACGGCAGAGGCGCATGAACTCCGGCAGCGTCGGCGGCCAGTCACGGCCCAGGCACGCGACCAAACCGACACGGGCCTCCGCTTCTGTGAAGCCCGCCAGCTTCTGGTTGAAACTGTCTTTCACCTCGCGCGGGGTCAGGCCTTCCCACGCCTGGGCGAACTTGGCACCGTAGAGCAGGCGCAGTTCGGAAACCACCATGTCGCCCAGGGTGCGCACTTCCGGCGCGTCAGTGCGTTGTTGCATCGATCACTCCCATGTTGATTTCGCGGACAGCGCCCGGCGACCCGACCGCCGCGCCCATTTCCTCGTTCCACGATGCTCGCCGCTGCGCCGTACTCGGAGTACGTGCGGCCCGTGCCGCCCCCGAGCGCAAGACGCGTTGCAGGTACCCAACCGGCTCAATCGCCTGGTCATCCACGCACTGCTGGATGGCTCGCACGATGTCCGCGTCGTCATGGTTTTTGCGGAACATGCCGAGCATCGAGCGGGCCTGTTTCTCGGGCTGGCCAGCAGCGATCAGCAGCGGCAGGCCCAAGGCAAAAATCTGCTCCACAGCCGTAGGCGGCTCTGGCGGCGTGCCGCCCGTTCCGTCAGGAACGGAATATTTATTGGTTCTTGGTTCTTGGTTAGGGTTACGACTGGGTTTCTCCTGGCCCCCGACTGGGTTTCCCGTGGCATCCGCTTGGGTTTCTTCTGGCAACCCACCGGAAACCGACTGGGTTTCGTTGGGTTTCTTCTTCGGCCTTCCGCCTGCCTTTCCGTTAACCCGGTTGGTTTTTGCCTTCTCTTGATACGTGGCGATCTCGCTATCCGCCCGCTTATTGCGCCAAGCACCGTCCGCAAGCTCGAAGAACTCCTGCAGGATCATCGGAACTGCCGCACGCTCTTCCTCAGTGCGCGCCCCCACCCAGCGGCAGATCAGCGGCAAATCGTCCTTGATGGGCTGTTCCTCCGCGTAGTAGCGGCGCAGCAGGCGGCTGTATATGGCGTCCTCCACCAGGCTCAAGTGCATCGTGGCCTGGGCGTAGTCGCCGATGTTGTGGCTGTAGTAGTTCATTCGGTGACTCCATAGAGCGCCTGAAATCCGCGCTCCGCTTCCTCGGGCCATTTGCCCATGGCAAGGATTCGCAAGCGCGTAAGGCGCAAGCCGGGGATGAAATAGGTGAGCTTCTGTTCCAGCGGTGCTGGCGATTGGTCTATGAACCAGTGGCAAGGGCCGCAGCCGAACGCAATGGCCCAGTCGTGCGCCTTGATCCCCTTCCCCTTGCCGTCGCGCAGCAGGTTGGAATGGCAGGCCACCGTGGTATCCATGCCGCCCTGGCAGTACCGGGGCACGCGCAGCAAGCATTCCTCGCCTTTGGCAAGGTCCAGCAGCGCCTGGTTGCGATACACGGTCTTGGGCGGCTTCTTGCCCTTCTTGCGAGCCTTCATGGCGGCCCGCGGTGGCGGCATGGGCTTCGCGCGCATCATCGGCGCGCCACGCTTCAGCGGTGTCCGTTGCTTGAGGAGAGTCTTGCGCGTCAGCGACATTCCGCCCCTCCCTGCCCCTTCACGCGCCACCAGGCCGGGAACTTCCAGGCGTTCGCGTGGCGCTTGACCAGGCCGGCCCTCGCCGCGTCGAACAAGAACGAATCGACGGCGCAGGCGGCGGCTTCCGCTCGCGACGTGCTGGACCAGGGGTCAACAGCCTTCATGGCAGGCTGCACGATGGCCCGCAGCTCATCCAGGTTCACGCGCCCTCGGGTGTCGATGATGGCCTGCTTGACTTGCTCCACCGTCTCAGGCGGCACGCGGTAGCCCCGGAACATGTGCAAGCAGTCAGCCATAGATGCCGCTCCACTTCACGAAGGGCTTGCGCACCGCCTCATGGAACAAGGCAGCCGCTTGGGCGTTGTGGTCCAGCTGTGCGCGGCTGGTGATTCCGCATGCGTCTCGGACGAACTGCGCCGCGTGCTGGCTCGGGCTCACGCCATCGGGGGCGGCACCCACGCGGCTAACAACCCACCGCTGAAACTTCGCGCCGTTGCACATCATTGCAGCCGCACGCGACAAAGCCGCCCCCTTGCTCGCCGTGGACGCGGCGCGCGCCCTCACGGGAACACCGGATGATCCGCGCTGCATCATTGTTCCGCCATCCCGCTCAACCGGCGCGCCACATTGGCGACGGCCTCCATGACGACACGGCCAGCAGCAGTGACGCGCGCCACCTCTTCCTGGTCCACGCCCCCGTCGGCCAGCGCGTCGTAAACCTCGCGGCCAAACGTCCCATGGGCGACCATCAGGCTTGCCACCTGCTCCAGCACGGAGATGTCGCTATCCCCGCAGGAGTCAGGCGCCTTCACCAGGAGATAGCCATTGCCGTGCGCGAAGGCAGCCAGGATGCGTACATCCCCCGTCATCCGCACAATGCGGTCGGCCTCGGCCAGCGTCAGATGATGCGTGGTGTTGTTGGGGTTGACCTTGTTGCGCAGCACGGCCGGCGACATGCCGATGACCGCCCCCAACGCTTCGCTGCCGCCCTTGTAGTCATGCACCGTCAGATCGGCCGCAGTGGTGATGTTCATATGTGAATTTCCTGAACGTATCTATTGCTGAGCAGCGGCCTTACGATGCGCTGCATGGAAAAACGAATTGCGCCCTACACGTCCAACGGCCCGATCTGGACCTTGTCGCTAGGTTTTGCCGGTGCCGCCGGCCGCGGTGCCGGCTGGGCCGGCGTCGTCGCGCTATCCATGCGATCTCTCCTGAAAATGGGTGGTCAGCCCCTTAGAATGGTTGCTCTCACACAAGACACCCGCCCCAGTAAGGAGGGGGCCGACCATGACTTTGAAGTTTGTATCCATCGTGCAGCCCACCGAAGATTCGGAGTTTGTCGACGTGAAGTTCATGCTCGAATCGGATTTCACGGCTGTTCCACCCCACTTCATCGGAAAGGCGCAGATCTCGATTCCTCTTCGCGAAGCATCGGAAATGACGCTCGCAAAAATCATCGAATCCGCTCGCGCTCAACTCGCGTCGAAGTTGATCGATTGCGCCAAATAGCGCCGCCAGGCTGCATTGCCGCGGCGATACGCTCGTCGGCAATGCGCTCAGCAGCGGCACGAATCAGCCACAGCACGAAGCGGATGTAGAGGCTATGCATTGGAGGGCTCCTGTCGAGCGACAGCCGAACGCAAACCGAGGCGGTGCATTGATGTCATGCCGCCTCCTGCTGCACCGGCGCAGGGGCACGCAACCATTCATGCGCCAGCAGGACGCTCGACGGGATGCCTCGACGCTTCCAGTTGCTAACGCGCTGGACTGCGCCGGGCTCTTCAGCGATGCCGAGCCGCTCGGCAACCTTTGTGGGTCCGCCAAAGGCATCTATCCGCGCCGCGTCCCGATGAAGTTGTTCCATTCGTTTCTCCATATGCGCCCAATTAAACACCATGTTTAATTGTTGGGTCAACACGATGTGTATCAACAACGCGTTTATCCCGGCAACAATCGCCCTATGAAGCAAATGCACGAACAGATGGCGAGGATCTACGAGGCTGCCCGAGCCTCGGGGATGCTGGTGAGCGGCCCAGAGCAAGCGAATCTGGCGCGGCTGTTGAACGTCGCCCAGCAGAACGTCAACAATTGGGAGCGCCGCGGTCCATCGAAGGAAGGGATGTTGGCTGCCCAAAACGTCCTGGGAGTCAATGCCACCTGGGTGATGACTGGCGAAGGCGCAATGTTCACGACGTCCGCGCCCGCCAAGGCATCGGCCGAGCCTGAACCGGCGAAGGCGCAGCCGTGGCCCTTCCGCACGATCCCCGAGGACCAGTTGCGGGCATTGCCCGAGTCGCAGCTCAATGCGCTCGAGGGGGCCATTGCGCTTGCGATCGCCCAGATGAAGCTTGGGATCCAGGTGTCGCCGCCGCCCGCGTCCGCCGTGAACAACGTCATTCCTTTGCGGGCTCACAAGCCCGGCGGCCTAGTCGATATGGACCATGCTGATGACCCCTTCCCTATGCGCATTGCGGGCCTGCCGCCTGCTCCGTGGGAAGGCGGCCACACCACGTTCCAGGCCGAGCGCAATCCGAAGATCAGGATCAGCACGCAAACAGGCGTGACGGCGAACGCCGGACCGGGCGAGCCGCACGCTGCCAATGACCGATTCGAGAAAGTGCCGGAGCTGGCTGAGGTGCGCCTGGCTGCGGGCGACGGCATCGAGAACCACAGCGAAGACCAGACCGGCATGATCCAGTTCCGCCGCTCATTCCTCAAGGCGGTGGGCGCCGACAACGGAAAGGCACGTGTGGTGTATGCGAAAGGCGACAGCATGGAGCCGGTCATTCGTGACGGCGCGGCCCTGCTCGTCGTTCCCAACGAGAATCTGACGCTGCAGGACGTTGCGACCGGCGGCGTCTACGCCATTAATTACGACGGCAAGATGCTGGTGAAGACTGTCGTCAGAGACAAGCTCACTGGCCGTTGGGTTGCGCGCTCGTTCAACCCAGCCTACTACGACATACCGCTGGAAAACGGCCACCCTGTCCGCGTGCTGGGCCAGGTCGTCTGGGCCGGAGCTAAGCTGCGCGACGATGAGGCGGGGCAGTGGGTGCGGTCGTGATACAGCATCCCCTTTTCACCCTTTGCACTCCCATTTAGCTGCACGCAAGATCATCCTGCGTGCGTCAGGAAATCGACTCCCCTTTAGGTAGAGAACCTTGTTGAAACTTCAGTCAATAGAAGACGCCTTGGCATTCGTAGTCCAGCAAGCTGGAGATGGAGCGCCAAAATTCGAGGGCGTAGAAATCGCAGGTGACTGGGCAGCTCTAGATATAAAAATCACCGGCAAAAATTACCACGGCACTGTCCCGGGAAATCTGGCGCGCGGTTTGTGGGAGCTACAACAGGAACTCTATCGCGCAGTCGCTTTTGCGAAGTACGGGGTGGACGACATGCGCCGTATTCCCAAGCAAGAGCTCGAACAGTACACTTTGGTTTTCAAGGTCGAAGAAGGTTCTTCTTGGCTAACAGCCCCAATCGACAAGTTCCTGGAGACTCTTTCCAATGCCATGGCCGGTATGACAAGCGAGGAAAAAGCCAAACTCGTCGTGAAGATTGGGCTCATCATTGCGACAACCTGGGGCGCGACCAGCCTCTCGAATCAGTACTTCGACTACCGAACTAAAACCGAAGTCGCTGCCAAGCAACTTCAGGTGGATGCGCAACGACTAGAAATAGAAAAAGCACGAATAGAAGCCGACGTTCGCCGAAACAGCGAGCAAGCAGAATTGATTCTTGCACTCGCGGCTAATAACCCGACCCTCAGCCGCTTTAGGGACGCAAGCGCCGAAGGCGCCAAAGCGGTGGTTAAGAATGCCGCAGATGCAGACGAAATTCGGATAGGCCAAGCCAAGTTTGACCGAACTCAGATCAACGAAATAACCCAACGCGCCGATCGCGAATCGCCAGAATCCGTGGGCATCTCAGGAGAATTCCGAATCACCGGATTCAAGCGGGCCGTCGGGTCAGATGTCGCTCGGTTCTTGCTGACGAATGAAGCGGGCGAACTGTCGGTAATCATGGACTTGGCCGACACCGATTCGTTCACCCCGGAGCAATTGCGACGATTCTGGGTCGCAGTAGAAACTGGCGCTCCAATTGAGCTTGGCGTACAGAAAAGAGTGGTCGGCGACAAGGTAAAGCATGCTTGGGTCGAGTCGATTCTCGACGCAAAAGCTGATGTGGCCGTCGTCGCGAGATAGCCGAACTGAATTCGAAACCATTAGCCACCCCCGGGTGGCTTTTTTGTTGCCTGACTATCTCTAATTGATCATGACTATCCATGTACTAGGTCATCCAAAAACCTAGGCACAGGAGCAGTCAATGATTCGAATTTTGATCCCGCTCTTAGTGGTGCTACTGGCCCTCTGGGCCACACCAGCCTACTAAGCCTTCCCCTCAACCGCCCGCCTCGCGCGGGCTTTTTTGCGTCCAGAATTAAACACGGCGTTGACCAAACAAATAAACATGGTGTTTAATGATGTCAGCGCGTCACTAACCGGTGAGCAGAAGACCCCCACGGACCCTCAGCCAGCAGTCAGGGCATCGCCTTAAGAGGGAGACGTACCGCCACGAAGTCGGATGGGGAAGGCGAGCACCGCTCTTTAACAACCGAGGCCGCCCGCCCCCGCGAGGGAGGACGGGCGAAACAGGACAACCGGCCAGGCGCCAGCGCGCCCCCGGACCCTGTGTGCTTGGGCTTCCACAGCCAGGCAACGCCCAGCCGGGCGTGGCGACGATAACCCCGGCCTCTTCCGATTCCGCTGAAAAGCGGGTTTCGGCCAGCGCTGCGAGTCAGCGCTTACCGAAGCACTCCCCCATCCAGCGCATGCCCTCGCAAAGGAATCCTATGGAACTGAAAGTCAATATCGACCTGGAAGCAGCCGTCGCCCAGGCTGTCGCTCCTGAAAAGCTCCAGCCCATTCTGGACAAGCACATCACCGAAGCAATCACCAGCGCCATCAAGGACGCAACGGGCTATCGCAGCAAGTTCAGAGAGGCCGTTGAAGCGCAGTTGGTCGAGGCGATGCCTCACGGGCTCCGTCTCGATGACGTGGCGAAATTCCAGCATGTGCTGAACACGGCGCTTCAATCGGCGGTCCACGGGCAAAACTCGGAAGCTGTGTGTGCAGCCCTCGCCGAAGCTGCGAAAGCCGCCCTTCCGGAAGTGCCTCCCGTCGTCAAGATGTCGGAGCTGATGACCGCCGCACGCGAAGGCATGCTGTATTCCGATGAGCGGAAGGCTTTTTACGCCCTCTTCGAAAGATCGAGTTCCGGCGGTGGCTGGCTGTACCTGGACGAAAACGAAAAGCCCGGCAAGGGCTACGGACTTGACGGGGGAAAGTACAGCGCGAAGTACCACCTCGCGTTTCAAAAGGACGGCAGCGTCTATGCCTTGCGACTCGGCGACCAACAGATCACACCGGCGAGCCGGCCGGACGTCATCAGCTATTTCGACGCAATGCTCATGTCCATGTACGTCGGCCGCACCCGCCTGGAACTGGACATGGACCCGGATGCCGTGCAGTACGCAGCTGCCGAGCAGCACGACGACTGACCCCAGCAATGAGGAAATGACGTGGACTACCGCGAACTGTCGAACAAAGAAGTACAGACGCGCAAGCCGCATTCTTGCGGCTGGTGCGCCGAACGCATCGAAGCAGGTGAGCGGGCGCAAGCGCGCAGCTACATCAGCGAGGGCGAAATCACATCCGAGCGTATGCACCCCGAGTGCTACGTGGCGATGGAAACGTACCGACCGCAGAGCGATCTCTGGGACGGATGGACGCCCGGACAGTTTCAACGCGGCACGCACGACGAAGCCTGACAGTCCCGGCTCATGCCCCGCGTGCGGGGTATCGGCAGGCGCTGTTGCCTGGACACCATGCCCATACCAATCCACGGAGCAATGCCATGCTCGAAGCACTTGTACGCTTCATCGAAGAACTGATCGACGTTTTCAACTTCGGCAGCAACATCAGCAAGTAGCAGCACGCCAGCCCCGCACCAGGGGCGGCTTCGGAGAGCGGGCCGGCGCCGCAACGTCACCGGCGCAGAAAGTGACTTTCAGGATCTACCCGGGCTACCGGCCCGCTCTCCGAAGCTGAAGAACCAGAAGAGGGGCTGGACACATTGCGCCCTCCCCTGGCGGCAACAAACCCGCCAGGTGTACGCGACTCGCTGGCAGACGAGTGATAAAGCACATTGCCTCCGCGCCTTTATGGTTGGGCTTGGCGAGCCGCGGATAGGCCCACGAGACGGTCAGAAGCCAACTGGCGCCGGAACACGTAACCGGCACCCCATAACACAGCCGCGCAAATCTGCGCAGATCCCCATGCCCTTGACTGAAACCCTCGCCTGGGGCCTGGGCCTGCTCGCGTTCGCGCGGCTGGTGCTGGCACCGCTCGGCGACTACCTCTCCCGCCGCCACGCCGCGGCAGATCCCTGGACCCCGACATGAACACCATCAGCGCAAGCGCGCCCCCGGTGCGCCACCGTCACCCCATCACGATCAAGCAGGCGGCCCGCAAGCTGGGCGCCCTGATCGCTCCCCGCGACCACGCCGGCAAGGGCAACTGGAACGACGACGCGGATATCCCGCTGTGGGCCTGGCCCGCCAGCCTGGCGCTGGCCGCGTTCTTCCTCTTCGGCCCGGCGGTCCTGGGCTGGTTGCTGCGGGCGGTCACATGAACGGGATCGACTTCATTCTGAGGGATCGCACCGGCTGGACGCCGTCGGTCCCGGCGCCCCGCCGCCGGTTGCGCTGGGCCACGCCGAAGCGCGAAGCCATGCGCCCCGAGGAAGTTGCGTTCATCAAGGGCGCGAAGGGCCGCCTTACTGCGAAGGAGCTGGGCGATTGCTACGGCGTTTCTGCGCAGACCATCAGCAACATTTGGAGCGGTCGCTGCCCTGCCGTTCCTGTCCACCGCCCCATACCCGTCCGGCCGAAGCGCAAGTAGCCGCAGCCCCACTCAAACCCAATCGAAGGTCGCATCTATGTGGTTCAGAAATCTGAAGATTTACCGCCTGTCCGCTCCCCTTTCCGAATACGCCGAGAAGCTGAAAGCGGGCCTTGAGGCTCACGCCTTCCAGCCCGGCAACAACCTCGAAACGCAATCCCTCGGCTGGATCCCCCCCCGAGAAGGCGGCGAACTCGCTCACCCTGTGGCCGGCCGATTCCTGCTCAGCCTGCGCGCCGAGAAGAAGCTGTTGCCGCCCTCCGTGATTGCTCAGGTCGCCAGGGCGCGGGCCGAGGAAATCGAGGAGCAGCAGGGGTACAAGCCCGGCCGCAAGCAGATGAAGGAAATCAAGGAACGCGTCACGGACGAGCTCCTGCCGCGCGCCTTCAGCGTCTACCGCGATACCCGCGTTTGGATAGACCCGGTGAATCGCTGGCTGGTTATCGACACCGCCTCATCGTCCAAGGCGGATGAAGTGATCGGGATGCTGGCGAAGACGGTCGACCCCTTGCCGCTGGAAAATCTGTACGTGGCCCAATCGCCCGCCTCGGCCATGACCGGCTGGTTGGCCGAAGACGAGGCCCCGACCAACTTCACCATCGACCAGGACACCGAACTGCGCTCGTCCGGCGAAAGCGGCGCGGCGATCCGCTACGTCAAGCACTCCATCGATGCCGATGACGTGCGCCGTCACATCCAGTCGGGCAAGCAGTGCACCCGCCTGGCCATGACCTGGGCCGACCGCGTTTCGTTCGTGCTTACCGAAGGCCTGGATATCCGTCGCGTCTCGCCCCTCGATGTGCTGAAGGAAGGAGCGGACTACGCGCAGAACGACGACGAGAAGTTCGATTCCGACATGCTTCTTATGACCGGCGAGCTGGCCAAGATGATGGATGAACTCGTTGACGCACTTGGTGGAGAAAACCGGATCTAGGTTGGCCTGGGCTCCGTGGCAGGAGGTAGAGCATCGACAAACGCCTTTCCCCTCCCCTCACCGTCCCAATAAGCCGCGTCGGGATCCCCGAAAGGGGCCCCGTTACCCACATCTGCCCAGTCTTCGCCTTCACGCTGCACGGTCACGTTTGCCCGCCACATCCCGGTCCTGAAAGCCAGCATCTCCCCGGAGATCTCACGCACTCGGACAAAAACACGGCACCCCTGGTAAACGAATTCCTTGTCCATCACAACCCCATCTGCAGTCGACTCCTAAATCGTACTGCACTGAGGATTTCCCATGTCCGATCATTCCACAGCACCCGTATCCTTCCGGCAGAAGATCCTCTCCAAGGAAATCAAGCGCGCCCACGCCATGCAGGTCCGGTATGAGGATCTGCACGTCGAACCCGGTTTCAACCTGCGCACCCCTATCGAACTATTGGACGGCGAAGAGCGCGAACAGGCCGAGGCTGACGACGAGGCGCTGTTTCAACACATCATGGCGGGTGGCAAGATCCCGCCGCTCGAAGTCCGCCCCCGGCCCCAGGCCGGTGTGTGGATCGTGGACGGGCACCGCCGCCACGCGCAGATCGGCCGTGCCATCGCCGCCGGTGCGCCTCTGCAGGATGAGGACGGCGTTGTCTGGATCGACATCACGGCCTTCGTCGGCAACGACGCCGACCGCACCGCTCGGGTTATCAGCAGCGCCCAGGGCCGACACCTTACCCCGCTGGAAACCGCCTTCGGCTATGCCAAGCTGGCCGGGTTCAAGTGGGATAACGAGCGCATCAGCCGCCTGGAACACGTGTCCCCTCAATGGGTCGCCAAGATGATCGCGCTGGCCCACGCCAACAGTGATGTGCATGCCCTGGTGCGATCCGGCGCAGTCAAGGCGTCCACCGCCATTGAGGCCGTTGCCAAGCATGGCGAGGGTGCTGGCGCATTCCTGCAAGGCGAGTTTGAAAAGGCGAAGGCCTCCGGCAAGTCCCGCGTGACGCCCAGCACCATCCACGGCCGCGCACTGCCCCGGAAGGTCGTGTCCCCGCTCATCAGCGGCGTGGACACGTTCATGCTAGGCCTCGACGCCAACCAGCGAGCAACCCTTCTGGACATCCAGGAAGGCCGCGTAGCTGCCGAAACCATCACCATCCCGGCCGCCGCTCTGCTCGATCTGTTCCAGGCCCACGGCGCCGTCGAAACCGTCCGCGCCAAGCAAGCCGAAAAGCAGCGCCGTCGGGCCGAAGCCGCTGCAGCAGCCGGTCAGGCCGAAATCCCCACCGCAGAGGATGCCCACGCATGAACGCCCCCGACAAAATTGACGATCTGGACGACGTCGACCTGGCCGCCCTCTCCACCCGCGTCCTCCATGACATCGTTGCCAAGATGACCCCAGAAGACCGCCACCGCTATCGGGACGCCCTCGACGCCGCAGACGCCCCCCTCCGCAGTTTCCTGGGCGCCGCCCTGGGAACGCCCGAAACGTCGCACCCCGCCCCCAGCGGTCAGCCGGATCTGAGCAAGCCCCACGCATTCGAATTCGGTCGCGTTGACAACGATGGACGCTTCAGCGTGGTGATCGAGCACAGCTATCCACAGCGCGCCAAATCAGATTGGCCCGTAGTCCCCCTGTACCGACATCCGGCGCGCACCGCCCTCGAGGCGTTGTCTAACGCCTCCCGCGACGTGCTGGCTGAGCGCGAACGACAGATTTCGGTGGAGGGATGGACACCTCGACGTGACGATAGATACGACACGGGGGAAATGGCCGCCGCTGCGGCCGCTTATGCCCAGCACGCCGCTTTACAGGCCGCCGGCGCCCAGGGCGACGCGCTGCACATCCCATACATCGAGACTTGGCCCTGGGCAAGGAAATGGTGGAAGCCGAGTGATGCCCGCCGAAATCTGGTGAAGGCCGGCGCCCTAATCCTGGCCGAAATCGAGCGCCTGGACCGCGCTGCCATTGCCGCCCAGCAAACCGGAGAAACCGCAGCATGCTAACGCCTCAATTTGTCCTCGGCCTGGGCACCAAGATCGTCGTTGATATCTTCGCCGGCGGCGGTGGCTGGTCTACCGCCTACGAGCAGGCCACCGGCCAGCACGTCCACATCGCCATCAACCACAACCCCGACGCACTGAGCATGCACGAGGTGAACCACCCGCAGGCCCGGCACTACATCGCCGACGTGTGGGAAGTCTGCCCGCGCCAAGCTACAGACGGCATGCCGGTGGGCTGGCTGCACCTGTCGCCGGACTGCACCGACCACAGCCAAGCCAAAGGCGGGCAGCCACGCCGCAAGAACATCCGCGCGCTCGCATGGGTCACCGTGCGCTGGGCCGGGACCGTCACGCCAGACATCATCAGCCTGGAGAATGTGGTCCAGATCCTGAAGTGGGGCCGGCTGATTGCGAAGCGCGATCCTGCCACGCGCCGCGTTGTGAAGCTGGATGGCACGGTTGCCGCTCCGGGCGAGCGCGTACCCGTTGAGCAGCAATACCTGGTCCCCGATCCCAAGCAACAGGGCAAGCACTGGCACCGCCTGGTGGCGATACTGCGCGGCATGGGCTACATCGTCGAATGGCGTGAGCTGAATGCTGCAGACTACGGCGCCGGCACGACGCGCACGCGCCTTTTCATGATGGCGCGCCGGGACGGCCTGCCGATCACCTGGCCGCAGGCCACGCACCACAAGAAGCCTTCCAAGGGTCAGCGCGGCTGGCGCCCGGCCGCTGACGGCATCGACTGGAGCATCGAGGGCAAGACGATCTTCGGCCGAAAGAAGCCGCTTGCGGACGCCACAATGCGCCGCATCGCGCGCGGCATGAAGCGGTACGTGTTGGATAGCGCAGACCCGTTTATCGTGCCCATCGCCAACTGGAGCCGCGATGGGTCGCATTCCGCGCGGCAGCCAATCAGCACCATTACCGCAAAGCCCCGTGGTGGCGCGCATGCTGTAGTGGCGCCCGCGCTCGTACCGGCGACGCATCACGGCGCGGACCGCGTTTACGATCTGGGTGAGCCGGCCAAGACGATTACCGCAGCCCACCGCGGCGAGTTCATGCTATCCACCCCGGTGCTGATCCAAGCCGGCTACGGCGAGCGCGAAGGCCAGGCGCCCCGCTCGCTGGATCTGCAGCAGCCGTTGGGCACCGTCACGGCGGGCGGCATCAAGCACGCCCTGGCGTCTGGCTACCTCGTCCAGGCTGGGCACGGCGAGGGCAAGCCCGGCGCGCGACGCTGGTCCTATGGATGCAACGACCCGGCGGACCCTGTGGGTACGCTGACCGCAAGCAATGGGGGCTTCTCTGCCGCGACGGCGTTCATGGTCCAGGCGAACGGCGGGTACAACGCCACACCGGCCCACGACGTGCGCCGGGCAGCGTCGACCATCACGAACAGCGGCAGTCAGCAGCAGCTGATCACGGCGCACCTCGTGACGAATACCAGCGGACACGCCGGACGACGGTTGAACGCTTCGGCACCGACGATCACGACGGGAGGCCATCATGGCCTAGTTTCCGCGCACCTGACTGCGATGAGCCAGAACGTCATCGGATCGGACATGCGCGAGCCGGCGCAGACCGTCCTGGCGGGCGCTGCGCGCTTCGGCCTGGTGCAGTACGACCTGGCCCCCGAAGACGAGGCCGGCGCGCTCCAGGTCGCGGCGTTCCTGATGCGCTACTACGGAGAGGGCGGCCAGTGGGGCGACCTGCGCGAACCGGCCAGCACGCTTACCACCCGCGACCGCCTGGCGCTCGTCACCGTCCACATCCAAGGCACGCCTTACGTCATCGTGGATATCCGCCTGCGCATGCTTACGCCGGCCGAACTGTACGACCTGCAGGGTTTCCCTCCCGAATACATCATCACGCACGGCCACGACGGCCGCGTGTTCACGAAATCCCAGCAGGTGCACATGGTCGGCAACAGCGTAAGCCCACCGCCGGCCGTTGCTCTGATCCAGGCTAACGCGCCGCACGAACTTCTTTTGAGGAAGGCAGCATGACCAACCACACGCCAGTCGCCCCGGTGGCAAACACGAACCAGCTGAGCGATGAATACGTCAATGCCGTGACCCAGCGGCACGGTTACCAAAGCCCGGAGGCCGTCATCGCGCGGCTCAACCAGTGGATTGGCCTGCACGGTGGCGAAGACTCCGTGACGCTGCTCATGTACGAAGCGCACAAGGCGCTGTCCAAGCTACGCGCGGCCGCTGTGCCGAACGCGCAACCTGCCTTTTGGATAGACCTGGAGCCGATCAGCGGAAGCCAAAACCTGCTTATCCGCCAGTGGCATAACCTCGGCGCACTCGGGCCGGGCAAGCACACGCTGTTTCTCAGCCCGGCGGCACTTCAGGCAAGCGCCCCTGTAGCCGATGAGCTGCCGGAATGGGCGCAGATTTCGGCCAAGGCTTCGCGCGGCGAATCGTTGACGGCGCTGGAACGCTTCATTTTCGAGAACGAGCCTGGCAATGATGACGATGCTTGGCGGGACCAATTGGCTGCCGCTCTGGCAAGCTCCCGTGTAGCCAGGGAGGCGTCGACCAGGGACCGCCAAGTGCTGCGCGAAGCGATTCAGCGCTTCGGTAACGCGCGGGCCATGGCAGAGCACAACATCGCCTACCGCGACGAAGTGCGCAGTGCCGCCGAGGCCCTGTTCGCGCTGCTTGATGCCGCGCCCCAGGCCAGCGAGGCGCAATGCTCCTGCCCCAGCGGCGACGACCCCCTGCGCCCGCCGTGCGCGAAACATCCGAAGGGATCGCATCATGAATGAAGCATTATCGCGTCGAATGCGTCATTAAAGGAGCACCAATGGCAAGGTTTGTGACCATTGAAAAGGCGGCCGAGCTTACCGGATACTCTCCCGATGCGATCCGCTCCAAAAAGCGCGACGGCATTTGGCGGGAAGGACTCGAATGGGTTGAAGCCCCAGACGGCCGAATCCTCATCGACATGGAAGGATATGAAAAATGGGTAGAGACGGACGGGGTGTTAAAGCCGCCTCGGAAAGCAGCATCGAAATCACGTTTCAGTACAAAGGTCGGCGGTGCCGTGAGCGTATCCCGCTCAAGCCCACTCCCGCTAACCTGAAGCGGGCCGAACAACACCGCGGCGCCATCCTGCATGCGATAGCGACAGGAGTTTTCGACTACGCCGCCACCTTTCCAAACAGTCAGCGTGCGGGCCAGTACGCAGAAAGCCCGGCGCAGGTGCTTTCGGTCGAAAAGTATCTGGACGGGTGGCTGGATGCACGAAGGCCCACCCTGAAATCCAGCACATATCAGGGCTATCGAAGCATCGTTGACGGGCTACTGATTCCCCAATTCGGCTCTGCGATGCTGAGCGAACTCAAATGGTCGGCGATCAAGGCATGGCTGGCAGGCCTCGGCGGCGACAAGCCGGTCAGCAACAAGCGCCTATCCAACATCCAGAGTTGCTTGCGCTCCGCACTGAACGACGCGGTTGAAGACGAGGTGTTGGACGAGAATTGCATGCGAGGACGTCACTACAGCCGTCAGGAACAACCGGTGGATGATGGCGACGACGATGAGGTAGACCCTTTCACTCCTGACGAGCAAGCCGCCATCCTTGCGCGCCTGCCTGACCAAACGCGGAACTATGCGGTGGTCGCGTTGTGGACAGGCCTGCGGCCAAGCGAACAGATCGCTTTAAACTGGTCCGATATCGACTTTTCCCGCGGCGTCATCCTGGTGCGCAAGGCGATCACCCGAGCGGCGAAAGGCGTTGCTGAGCTGCCGAAAACGAAATCTAGCAGGCGAGAAGTGAAGCTGCTGGCGCCAGCACTTCAGGCGATTAATGACCAGAAATCCCACACATGGGTCGGATCCGAGCCCCACGGGGAGCTGTTCCGTAATCCAGGAACAGGCGAACGATGGTCAAGCAGCCAGGCAGTCCAGAAGATTTGGGCCACGGCTCTTAAGCGCGCTGGCGTTCGATATCGCCGCCCTTACCAAATGCGCCACACGTTCGCCAGTATGATGCTTTCAGCGGGCGAACACCCCATGTGGGTGGCACAGCAGATGGGGCACAAGGACTGGGCCATGATCATCCGCGTTTACGGAAAGTGGATGCCGTCTGCGGATCCAGATGCCGGCGGCAAGGCGGTCGATCTGTTTGGCGAAAAGCTGGCATTAAGCCGTCATTCCGTAGCCAAAACAGCCCCAAAAAGCCCCAAAACAATGACAGGCTAAAAACCTAAGCGATTGATTTTATTGGGGTTTGGTGGTGCGAAGGAGGGGACTCGAACCCCTACACCTGTTACGGCGTCAGGACCTAAACCTGGTGCGTCTACCAATTTCGCCACCTTCGCAATAGGCCAAGCCCGCTATTGTAGCTTGCTTGTTAAAATCTTGCGTCATGAATCCGCGCCTCGATGCCCTACACCCCTACCCGTTCGAAAAATTGCGGGCTTTGCTGGCTTCTGCCAGTTCGCAACCGGACGGTCTTACGCCCATCAATCTGTCGATCGGCGAGCCCAAACATGCCGCGCCCGAGCGCGTGGCGCAGGCCATCCGCGACAGTCTCGCGGGCCTGTCCGTCTATCCGTCCACCAAGGGCGACCCTGCCCTGCGCCGGGCGATCTCGGAGTGGCTGGCGCGCCGCTACAGCATCCCGGCGCCTGACGCCGAGACGCAGGTGCTGCCCGCGCTGGGCTCGCGCGAGGCGCTGTTTGCCTTCACCCAGACCGTCATCGATCCGTCGGCCGGCTCGGTGGTGATCTGCCCCAATCCGTTTTATCAGATTTACGAGGGCGCCACGCTGCTGGCGGGCGCCACGCCCTACTTCGTCAACGCCGATCCGGTGCGAAATTTCGGCAGCGACTGGAACCAGGTGCCGGACGAGGTCTGGAAGAAGACGCGCCTGGTGTTCGTGTGTTCCCCGGGCAATCCGGCGGGCAACGTCATGTCGCTGGACGAATGGGAGATGCTGTTCGAGCTGTCCGACCGTCATGGCTTCGTGATCGCGTCGGACGAGTGCTATTCCGAAATCTACCTGGACGAGGGCGATCCCCCGTTGGGCGGCCTGCAGGCGGCCCGCCGGTTGGGCCGCGACGACTACCGCAACCTCGTGGCGTTTTCGAGCCTGTCCAAGCGCTCCAACGTCCCCGGCCTGCGATCGGGCTTTGTCGCGGGCGATGCGGCGCTGATCGGCCGCTTCCTGCTGTATCGAACGTATCATGGCAGTGCGATGAGCCCGCTGGTGTCCGCGGCAAGCGTCGCGGCCTGGACGGACGAGGCGCATGTGAAAGAAAACCGCCGCCAGTACCGTGAAAAATTCGACGCGGTCGTGCCCATCCTGCAGAAGGTGCTGGATGTGTCGCGGCCGCAGGCCTCGTTCTATCTTTGGGCGGCGACGCCCGGTTCGGATACGGCCTTCGTGCGCGACCTTTTTGGCCGCACCGGTGTTACCGTGCTGCCGGGAAGTTTCCTGGCGCGGGAAGCACACGGCGTGAATCCGGGCCAGGGCCGCATCCGCATCGCGCTGGTGGCGCCTCTGGCCGACTGCGTGCAGGCGGCCGAGCGCATCGCCCATTTTGTACATACTTCTGTTTGATCAACCTTTAAAAGCTGAGCCGCTATGACTCTCGACCTCCAGACCACCATTGAACAAGCCTGGGAAAACCGGGGCAACCTGTCGCCCACCGACGCCAGCGCGGAAGTGCGCGAAGCGGTTGAACAAACCATCGCCGGGCTGGATCTGGGCCGCCTGCGCGTGGCCGAGAAAATCAATGACGACTGGGTCGTGCACCAGTGGATCAAGAAGGCCGTGCTGCTGTCGTTCCGCCTGAACGACAACGCCATCATGGGCCAGGCGCCGCTGCAGTTCTACGACAAGGTACCGCTCAAGTTCTCGGAATTCGGCGACAACGCTTTCAAGCAGGGCGGCTACCGCGTGGTGCCGCCGGCCGTGGCCCGCCGCGGCGCGTACATCGCCCGCAACGTGGTGCTGATGCCCTCCTACGTGAACATCGGCGCCTACGTCGATGAAGGCACCATGGTCGACACCTGGGCCACCGTCGGCTCGTGCGCCCAGATCGGCAAGAACGTCCACCTGTCGGGCGGCGTGGGCATCGGCGGCGTGCTGGAGCCGCTGCAGGCCAACCCCACCATCATCGAAGACAACTGCTTCATCGGCGCGCGCTCGGAAGTCGTGGAAGGCGTGGTCGTGGAAGAGAACTCGGTGCTGGCCATGGGCGTGTTCCTGTCGCAAAGCACCAAGATCTATGACCGCGCCACGGGCAAGATCACCTACGGCCGCGTGCCGTCGGGTTCGGTCGTCGTTCCTGGCTCGCTGCCGTCCGCCGACGGCACGCACAGCCTGGCCTGCGCCGTCATCGTCAAGCGTGTCGATGCGCAGACCCGCGCCAAGACCAGCATCAACGACCTGCTGAGGGCTTGATGAGCAATTCGGCCGTACTGGATCTGGTCAAGGACCTGATCGCCCGTCCCTCGGTGACGCCGGCGGATGAAGACTGCCAGGCGGCGATTGCCGCCCGGCTCGACCGCATAGGCTTTACGTGCGAGACCATCGCGCAGGGCGGCGTGACCAACCTGTGGGCCCGGCGCGGAAGCGCCGCGCCGCTGACGGTTTTCGCGGGCCACACCGACGTGGTGCCTCCCGGCCCGCGAGAGAAGTGGAACAGTGACCCGTTCGTTCCCACCGAGGTCGACGGCTGGCTGTACGGCCGTGGAGCGGCAGACATGAAAAGCTCGATCGCCGCCTTCGTGGTGGCGGCCGAGGAATTCGTGGCGGCCCATCCGCAGCATGGCGGTTCGATCGCCCTGCTGATCACGTCCGACGAGGAAGGCCCGTCCATCGACGGCACCGCCATCGTCTGCGACGCGCTGAAGGCGCGCGGCGAACAGCTCGACTACTGCATCGTCGGCGAGCCGACCTCCGGCGAGGTGCTGGGCGACACGTGCAAGAACGGCCGCCGCGGCTCCTTGTCGGGCAAGCTCACGGTCAAGGGCATCCAGGGCCACGTGGCGTACCCCCACCTGGCGCGCAACCCGGTGCACCAGTTGGCGCCGGCGCTGGCAGAGATCGTCGCCATCGAATGGGACCAGGGCAACGAGTACTTCCCGCCCACCACGTTCCAGGTGTCGAACCTGAATGCGGGCACGGGCGCCACGAACGTGGTGCCCGGCGAGGCCGTGGCGCTGTTCAACTTCCGCTTTTCGACGGCAAGCACGCCGGATAGCCTGAAGCAGCGCGTGCACGCGGTGCTGGACAAGCACGGTCTGGAGTATGAACTGGACTGGGAATTGGGCGGCGAGCCCTTCCTGACGCCGCGCGGTTCGCTGACCGACGCCTTGGTGAAGGCGATCCACGCCGAAACCGGCGTCACCGCCGAACTCTCGACCACCGGCGGCACGTCCGATGGCCGGTTCATCGCCAAGATCTGCCCGCAGGTCATCGAATTCGGTCCCGGCAACGCCACGATCCACAAGGTCAACGAGCGCATCGAAGTCGCTTCGCTGGACCCGCTCAAAAACATCTATCGGCGCACGCTGGAAAACCTGCTGCTGCCCGCATGATGCCTGCGCCGGCGGGACGAAAACGCCCGCCGCGCGCGCTTTCAGCCCCCTTTTCCAGGGGGCGCTTTTCCGTTACCCCCTGGGGCGGTGATCCGAATGCCTGATATGAATCCAACCTCCCGCGAAGAACTGCAGACCGTGCGCGACCTGATCCGCTACGGCGTCTCGCGCCTGAACGGCGCCCAGGTGGCGCTCGGGCACGGCAGCGACAATGCCTGGGACGAGGCGGTCTACCTGACCCTGCACGCGCTGCACCTGCCGCTGGACACGCTGGATCCCTTCCTGGACGCCCGCGTGGTCCGCGAAGAACGCGAGCGCGTGCTGGACCTGCTGGACCGGCGCGTGACCGAGCGCGTTCCCGCCGCCTACCTGACGAACGAAGCCTGGCTGCGCGGCCACCGGTTCTATGTGGACAAGCGCGTGATCGTGCCGCGCTCGCCGATTGCGGAACTGTTGGACACAGGCTTGTCGCCCTGGGTGCAGGACGCACTGGCCGTGGAAAACGTGCTCGACATGTGCACCGGCTCGGGCTGCCTGGCGATCCTGTCGGCGCTGGCCTTCCCCTATGCGCACGTGGATGCCGTGGACGTCTCGGCGGACGCGCTGGAGGTGGCGCGCCGCAACGTGGACGATTATGGTCTGGCCGACCGGCTGGACCTGCACGAAAGCAACCTGTTCGACAGCCTTCCCGCGTGCCAGTACGACGTGATTGTCTGCAATCCGCCGTACGTGAACAGCGGCTCCATGGACGTGCTGCCGCAGGAATACCTGCACGAGCCCCAACTGGCCCTGGCCGGCGGCGAGGATGGCATGGATCTCGTGCGCCGCATCCTGGCCGCGGCGCCGCAATACCTGACGCCAAACGGCGTGCTGGTGCTGGAAATCGGCCATGAACGGGATTTCTTCGAGGCTGCCTTCCCGCAGCTTTCGCCGGTATGGCTGGACACCGAGGAAGCCTCGGACCAGCTTCTGCTGCTGACCCGCGAGCAATTGACCCTGTGATACGCGCTACTGGACTGACCCTGCGCCGCGGCACGAAGGTGCTGCTGGACGGCGCCGAATTCGTCGTGAACCCGGGTGAACGGGTGGGGATCGTGGGCAAGAATGGCGCGGGCAAGTCCTCGCTGTTCGCGCTGCTGACCGGCTCGCTGGACCCGGACGCCGGCACGCTGTCGCTGCCCGCCGGCTGGCGCATTGCCAGCGTCGAGCAGGAACTGCATGCCGACGACCGCCCTGCCCGCGAATTCGTCATCGACGGCGACACGCATCTGCGCGCGCTGCAGGCGCAGCGTGCCGCGCTGTCGGACGATCAGGGCACGCAGATCGCCGAGGTGGAATCCGCGCTGGTCGAGGCAGGCGCCTGGAGCGCGCCCTCGCGCGCCGAGCAGCTGCTTGCCGGCCTGGGCTTCAAGCCCGCGGAATGGACGCAGCCGGTCGAGAGCTTTTCCGGCGGGTGGCGCATGCGCCTCGCGCTGGCCCGCGCGTTGATGGCCCCGTCCGAACTGCTGCTGCTGGACGAGCCCACCAACCACCTGGATCTGGACGCGATGCTGTGGTTGGAGAAATGGCTGGCGGCCTATGAAGGCACCGTCATGCTGATCTCGCACGACACCGAATTCCTGGACGCCGTCGCGCGGTCCATCCTGCACTTTGACCATGCCAAGCTGACGCGCTATCGGGGCGGCTACGGCGACTTCCTGACGCAGCGCGCCGAGCGCCTGCGCCAATCGAATATCGCCTACGAACGCCAGACGCGCGAAACGGCCCGGCTGCAAGGCTTCATCGACCGTTTCAAGGCCAAGGCCTCCAAGGCCAAGCAGGCGCAAAGCCGCGTCAAGGCGCTGGCGCGCATGCAGGTGCTGGCGCCGCTGCAGGCCGAAGCCGGCATCGACATCCGCATCCCGTCGCCCGAACAGGTGCCCGACCCCCTGCTGACGCTCGAACACCTGTCGGCGGGCTACACGGACGCCGAGGGCAACGCCGTGCCCATCCTGCGCGACGTGACCCTGATGGTGCGCGCGGGCAGCCGCGTCGGCGTGCTGGGCGCCAACGGGGCCGGCAAGAGCACGCTGATCAAGACACTGGCCGAAGAACTGCCGGTGCAGGCGGGCGAGCGCCGCGCGTCGCGGGGCCTGGCGATCGGCTATTTCCACCAGCACCAGCTCGACATGCTGGACGTGGACAGCACGCCGATCGCGCACCTGGCCCGCCTGGCGCCCGAGGCGCGCGAACAGGAACTGCGCAATTACCTCGGGGGATTCGGATTCTCGGGCGATACGGTGACCAGCAAGGTCGGCCCCATGTCCGGCGGCGAAAAGGCGCGGCTCGCGCTGTCGCTCATCGTCTGGCAAAAGCCCAACCTGCTGCTGCTGGATGAACCCAGCAACCACCTGGACGTGGAAACGCGCGAGGCGCTGGCCACGGCGCTGGCCGATTTCGGCGGCAGCATGCTGCTGGTGTCGCACGACCGCCACCTGTTGCGCACGACCGTGGACAGCTTCTGGATCGTGGCGGACGGCGCGGTGCGCGAGTTCGACGGCGACCTGGAGGACTACCGGGACTGGCTGGCGGCGCGCAATGCCGATGAGCGCGCGGAAGCGCGCGAAAGCGCCGACGGCAGCGAGCCCGTCGTCGACCGCAAGGCGCAACGGCGCGCGGAAGCCGAGCAGCGGCAGCGCCTGTCCGCCCTTCGCAAGCCCCTGGAATCCAAGCTGGCCAAGGTGGAATCCGAAATGGAAAAGCTGCGCGCCAAACTGCACGCCCTGGATGCCATCATTGCCGATCCCGACCTGTATTCAGACGCGCGCCGCGCCGAACGCCAGAAGGTCATGTCGGACCATGGCGAACACGGCAAGCGGATGGGGGAACTGGAAGAGCAGTGGCTGGAGCTGCAGGGCTCGCTGGAAGAGATAGACCAGAGCGAAGCCTGATCGGGACGGCGGCCGTCCAGAGGCCGCCGACGCCCGATGCCTGGCACGCCAAGCATCGGGCGCTGCCTGCAATTACGAGTACGGACGCTCGCGCAGGCGGGTATGGTGGTCGATCACGGTGTCGATCACTTCGCGCAGGATGGCTTCGCCGAGGTCGGGCGGAACGCCCGCCTCCACCGCAAGGCGGCGGATGCGCTCGATCTGCTGGGCTTCGCGCTTGGGATCAACCAGGTCCATGCCATGGTTCGTCTTCAGCTCGCCGATCATGTCCGTGCAACGGAACCGCACGCCCAGCAACAGCATGATCTGCTGGTCGATCTCGTCGACCTCGGCGCGCAGCGACGCCAACTCGGCTTTGGGGGAATCGTCGTTGGCCATATGTGTCACCCCTGAACAATGTCAAGCTTGGCGATGCCCAGCGCCAAGGTCTTGGCGCCGACGTCGCGGAAGTGGATTTCCGCCTGGGCGTCCTGTCCCGCGCCGCTCAGGCCGATGATCGTGCCGTCGCCAAACCGCGCATGACGGACGCCCTGACCTACACGATACTGCTTGTCGCCCACCGTGACGCCCGTCGCGACCCCACGGGGTTGACGCGGCGCAATGGTGTTGGTCGGCTTGCGGCCAAAGGCATCGCCGCGATTGCCGCCGCCCCAGCCCGCGCCCGTGGCGCTGACCGGCGCCAGCCCGGCCTTGGGCGTCAGCCACTTCAGGTGCTGCTCGGGAATCTCGTCCAGGAAGCGCGAACGCATGGCATAGCGCGTCTGGCCATGCAGCATCCGGCTTTGCGCCAGGCTGATGTACAGGCGCTGACGCGCGCGCGTGATCGCCACGTACATGAGGCGGCGTTCTTCTTCGAGCCCCGCGGGTTCGAGGATGCTGTTCTCGTGCGGGAACAGGCCTTCCTCCAGGCCGGTGATGAACACGGCGTCGAACTCCAGGCCCTTGGCGGCATGCACGGTCATGAGCTGGACCGCATCCTGGCCTTGCTGGGCCTGGTTGTCGCCCGCCTCGAGCGCCGCATGCGACAGGAACGCAGCCAGCGGCGTCAGGCCCTCGCCCGCCACCGCCGGCGCATCGACCACGCCCGGCATGAGCGTGGACGAGGTGTCGTGGTCGGGCACCACGCCGGCCGGCAGGCCGTCGTAGTTTTCCTCGGAGGCGAACACGGCTGCGGCCGTGATCAGTTCGTTCAGGTTTTCCAGCCGCTCGGCGCCTTCGCGCTCGGCCTTGTAGTGGGCGTTCAGGCCGCTGGACTCGAGCATGTGCTCGACCATTTCGGGTAGCGGCAGGTCGCGCGTTTCTGCGATCAGCCGGTGGATCAGCTGCGCGAACTGCGCGAGATTGGATCCGCCCTTGCCGCCGACCAACGCCACCGCGCCATACAGGCTGGTATCGTGCGCCCGCGCGGCATCGGCAAGCTGCTCCAGCGTGCGCGCCCCGATCCCACGCGTGGGAAAGTTGACCACCCGCATCCACGACGTATCGTCGTGCGGATTGGCCATCAGGCGCAGGTAGGCCAGCGCGTGCTTGATTTCCTGGCGTTCGAAAAAGCGCAGGCCGCCGTAGACCTTGTAGGGAATGCCGGCGGAAAAGATGGCGTGCTCGATGACGCGCGACTGGGCGTTGCTGCGATACAGCACGGCGATCTCGCGGCGATCGCTGCCTTCGTGGATCAGGGAACGGATTTCGTCCACGATCCACTGCGCTTCCATGCCGTCGGAGGGCTGCTCGATGACGCGGACGGGCTCGCCCTCGCCCTGGTCGGTCCAGAGATTCTTGCCCAGGCGGCCCGAATTGTGTCCGATGAGCGCGTTGGCCGAATCCAGGATGTGCCCGTAGGAGCGGTAGTTCTGCTCCAGGCGGATCACGGTGCCGTGCGCGTAATCGCGCTCGAAGTCGGCCATGTTGCCGACGTTCGCGCCGCGGAACGCATAGATGGACTGGTCATCGTCGCCCACGGCGAAGATGGCCGCCCCGCCGCCCGCCAGCAGCCGCAGCCACTTGTACTGCAGCGTGTTGGTGTCCTGGAACTCGTCGACGAGGATGTGGCGGAATCGGCGTTGGTAGTGCTCGCGCACCGGCGCGTTGCGCGACAGCAATTCATAGGCGCGCAGCAGCAGCTCGGCGAAGTCCACCACACCCTCGCGTTGGCACTGGGCCTCGTAGAGCTGGTAGATCTCGATCAGGCGCCGGCGATGGGCGTCGTAGGCTTCGACGTCCCCGGGCCGCAGGCCCTCTTCCTTGGCGCCATTGATGAAGCGCTGCACATCGCGGGGCGGATACTTTTCGTCGTCCACCCCGTTGGCCTTCATGAGACGCTTGATGGCCGCAAGCTGGTCGGTGACGTCGAGGATCTGAAAGCTCTGCGGCAGGCCGGCATCGCGATGATGCGCGCGCAGCATGCGGTTGCACAGGCCGTGGAACGTGCCGATCCAGAGGCCGCGCGTATCGATCGGCAGGATGGCCGACATGCGCGCCAGCATCTCGCGGGCGGCCTTGTTGGTGAACGTGACCGCCAGAAGCCCAAAAGGCGAAGCCTGGCCGGTTTGAATCAGCCAGGCCATGCGGGTGGTGAGCACCCGGGTCTTGCCGCTGCCCGCCCCGGCCAGGACCAGGGCGTGCTGCGGTTCTAACGTTACTGCGGCGCGTTGTTCAGGGTTGAGCTTCTCTAGCATCATGCCGCGTAGCGGCGCAGATGTTGAGCGAACTGCTCAAGCCCAGCGATGCCGCTTTGCTGGGCGCGCTGGCACCAGGCCTGCAGGTCGTGAAGAAGCTGTTCGCTGCTGGCGCTGGAGCTTTCCCAGATGCGGCCGAGTTCGCGGCGCATCTGCACCAGCGTCGACAGCGACTTGTTCTGGGCGATGGCCTTGTCCACGGCGGCCAGTTGCTCGGGCTGAAGGATTTCTTCGTTGCGGTGGATGGCACGGCGCACACGGTGCAGCTTGGTATAGCCGCACTCGGCGTTGCCTTCCTGGCGCGAGGCCTTGAGCTTGGCCAGTTCTTCGCGGGCAGCGCTCTTGATCACGTCCGCATAGCGGGCCATGACCTCGTAGCGGTGGGTGATGACACCTTGCAGCGTGCGCAGGTCGATGCCCGTGCGGGAGTCGTCCAGCTTGAGCTTGGGCGCGACCTTCTTGACCTTGGCCAGGCCGAAGAACTTCAGGATGCTGATGTAGCACCAGCCGATGTCGAATTCGTACCACTTGGCCGAGAACTTGGCCGACGTGCCATGGGCGTGGTGATTGTTGTGCAGTTCTTCGCCGCCGATCACGATGCCCCACGGAAACACGTTGGTGCTGGTGTCCGGGCTGTTGTAGTTGCGGTAGCCCCAATAGTGGCCGATGCCGTTGACGACGCCTGCCGCCCAGAACGGGATCCATGCCATCTGGACTGCCCACACCGTGACGCCGATGGCGCCGAACAGGGCGATGTCGATCGCGAGCATGGTCAGCACGCCCCACAGGCTGTGCTTGCTGTAGACGTTGCGCTCGAGCCAGTCGTCCGGCGTGCCGTGGCCGAACTTGGCCATGGTTTCCTTGTTGTTCGATTCTTCGCGGTACAGTTCCGCGCCGCGGAACAGAACCTTCCAGATGCCGAACAGCATGGGCGAGTGCGGGTCACCTTCCTTTTCGCATTTGGCGTGATGCTTGCGGTGAATGGCCACCCATTCCTTGGTGACCATGCCGGTCGTCATCCAGAGCCAGAAGCGGAAAAAGTGCATGACAGCCGGATGCAAATCCAGACCGCGGTGCGCTTGGCTGCGATGGAGGAATACCGTGACCGCAACAATCGTGATGTGCGTCACGACCAAAGTAAAAACGACGATCTGCCACCAAGTCGCTTGGGTCAGGCCGCCGGCAATGAAGGAGAGGATGTAATCCATATAGCTGTTATGAGCCTCGCTTGAGAAGTGGCTGAAAGTTTAGCTTACCTTAGCCGTCTGATGACAATCTAGTTTCAAAATAGTTATTGAGAGAAATCAAGGACTAAGACGCGGTTTTGAGCAAAAAGCCGCACTCTGCGTGCCGGAAGCGCGCCCGGAACCTTGGCCAGTGCCGAGGCAAACGGGGTTTTGCCCCGCCCGGAACGCCCGGGCATTCGCATCGGCACCCTATTTTGGCTACATTGCGCGATTAAAGTTCCTGTCAGGCGGGGCGGCAGTCTTGAAGACGCCACGATACCGGGTCACACTGGCCCCCTTTCGCCCGCCAAACTGTCTCATTTGTCCCACTGATGGCTGTCAATACAATGCGTCACTGTTTTTTCTCCGCCCTGGCCGCGCTCGGCCTGGCATTGCCGGTCCTCGCCTCGGCGCAAACGCTGAAATCGGGGGACGTGGCGGTCCTGGCCTCTTACTATGAGATTCGCGGATCGGACTGCCTGGCGCTGCGGGCGCCGCGCGTGTCGATCACCCGGATGCCGACGCTGGGCAAGGCCAGCATCATGCAGACGCGCGGGCAATCCAACGACTCCGGGCGTTGCGCATACAAATCCGTGCCGGTGGCGCAGGTGGTCTACCAGGCGGACCAGCCGGGCTCCGATACGCTGTCCTGGGAAGTGAAGTACCAGAACAAGACGATCGGAACCCGCCGTTACAGCGCCACCGTGGGCGTCACGCCGGGTCCTTGACCCCGCTTTCGTCTTCAGCGGCGGCTTCCGTGCTGGCAGTTTCGGCCTCAACTTCGGCCGCGGCGCCGTCGTCTGCTGCGGCAGCCTTTTTCCGGCGTTCGAACACGGCCGCAAAGAAGCCGTCGGTGCCGTGCAGGTCCGGGCGCAGTTGCACGTACGGACCTTCCAGTTTCAAGGTCTCGCAACGGGCGCCCAGGATTTCGGCCGCGTCCAGGCGCTCGAAATCCGGGTGGCTGGCCAGGAAACGCTCGGCCTGCACCTCGTTTTCCTCGGCCAGCAGACTGCACGTGGCGTAGACGAGGCGACCGCCCGGTGCGACGCAGCGCGCCGCGCTATTCAGGATGCGCTCCTGCAACTGGCCCAGTTCGGCCAGCGCCTCGGGGTGCTGGCGCCATTTCAGGTCCGGATTGCGGCGCAGCGTGCCGATGCCGCTGCAAGGCGCATCGACCAGCACACGCTGGGCCTTGCCGGCCAGGCGCTTGACGCGGGCATCGTTCTCGTTGTCGATGACCACGGGCACCACGTTCGACAGACCGCTGCGCGCAAAGCGCGGCTTGGCGCGCGCCAGGCGGGCCGCCGACACGTCGAAGGCGTACAGTCGGCCCGTCGAACGCATCAACGCCCCCAGGAGCAGCGTCTTGCCGCCCGCGCCCGCGCAGAAATCAATGATCATCTCGCCGCGGCGCGGGGCGACCAACAGGGCCAGCAACTGGCTGCCTTCGTCCTGGACCTCGATGCTGCCGTTCTCGAACTGGGGCCAGCGATTGATGGCAGGACGGCCTTCCATGCGGATGCCCCAGGGGGAATACGGCATGGCGGTCGGCGCGTAGCGGCCCGCGCTTTGCTGCAATTCGGCCAGCATGGCGTCGCGCTCGGCCTTGAGCGGATTCACGCGCAGGTCCAGCGAGGCCTGGCGGTTCAACGCCTCGACCAGCGTCTCGGGGCTGTCCATGGCGCTCAGGCGCTCATCCAGCCAGTCGGGAATACTGCCGCGCACCGCGCGGGGCAAGGTGGCCACGTCGATCCGCGCAACACGCTGGAGCCATTCAGCCTCGGCGCCGTCCATGCCCTCTTGCAGGGCTTCGGCGCCCAGCGTCGCATTCAAGCCCAGGATGGCCAGACGGCGCGAGGCCGGGCCGACGCCGCTTTCCGCATACTGGCGGTAGCGGCGCAGGTGGCGCAGCACGTCGTAGACGGCCTCGGCGACCTCGGAGCGGTCGCGCGCGCCAAGGTTCGGGTGCTGGCGCAGCCAGTGCGACAGCGACGCGTCGGCCGGATAGGTCCATTGCAGGATTTCTCCGAGGACACGCTGGACCTGATCGATGCGGATGGCCGCGTGGGACAGGCGGGGACGGTTGAATTGGGTTTTTTGCGGCGCGTGATCGCGGTCGCCGCCACGATGCTCGCCGCGCTGGCCGGCAAAGGCCTGGCGGGAATCCGGGCGGTCGTGGCCTTCGCGGCGATCCTGGCCGTAGGAACCGCGGTCGGTGCCGCGGCTGTCGCCGCGCTGGCCGCCGAAGGACGGGCGGGAATCCGGGCGGCCCTGGCCTTCGCGACGGTCTTGGCCGTAGGAGCCGCGGTCGCTGCCTCGGCTGTCGCCGCGCGGGCCGCCGAAGGACGAGCGGGAATCCGGGCGGCCCTGGCCTTCGCGGCGATCCTGGCTGTAGGAACCGCGCTCGCCCCCACGGCTGTCGCCGCGCTGGCCACCGAAGGACGGGCGGGAATCCGGGCGGCCCTGGCCTTCGCGGCGATCCTGGCTGTAGGAACCGCGCTCGCCCCCACGGCTATCGCCGCGCTGGCCGCCGAAGGACGGGCGCGAGTCCGGACGGCCCTGGCCTTCGCGACGATCTTGGCCGTAGGAGCCGCGATCGCTGCCCCGGCTATCGCCGCGCGGGCCGCCGAAGGAAGAACGGGAATCCGGGCGGCCCTGGCCTTCGCGGCGATCCTGGCTGTAGGAACCGCGCTCGCCCCCGCGGTTGTCGCCGCGCTGGCCGCCGAAGGACGAACGGGAATCCGGGCGGCCCTGGCCTTCGCGGCGATCCTGGCCGTAGGAACCGCGATCGTCACCACGGCTGTCGCCGCGCTGGCCGCCGAAGGATGGGCGGGAATCCGGGCGGCCCTGGCCTTCGCGCCGGTCTTGGGCGTACGAGCCGCGCTCGCTGCCGCGGCTGTCGCCGCGCTGGCCGCGCTCTTCGCGGGCGCGGCCAGCGGGCTCGGCCAGATCGCGCGACACCGGTTTGCGGGCATCGCCCTTGGGGCGCGAGAAAAAGGACCGGCCGTCGCGCCCTTCCGTGGCTGCTCCGAAGGAACCGGCCGGGCGGGAACGCGGGGATTGGGGTTTAGTCATGGTGTATTCCAGTGGGACGGAGGTGTTCCGTCCGATAAATGCGATTCTGGGCCGATCAGGCGGCCGGCGACCAGGAGAATAAGCGGGCTGGGTCGCCCTTGACGTCCACGCGATGGTCGCTGGTCAGGGTAACCCGCCCTTCGGCCAGCCAGCGCACGGCTGCCGGAAAAGCCTTATGTTCCACAGCCAGCACGCGCGCGGCCAGCGATTCCGGTGTGTCCCCCGCCAGCACCGGCACGCAGCCCTGGGCGATGATGGGACCGTGGTCCAGGACCGGGGTGACGAAATGGACGGTGCAGCCATGGACGCGCACACCGGTCGCCAGGGCCTGCGCATGGGTGTGCAGGCCCGGAAATGCCGGCAGCAGCGACGGATGGATGTTCACCAGCCGGCCGGCGTAATGATTGACGAACCCGGGCGTCAGGACCCGCATGAATCCGGCCAGGATGACGTAATCGGGCGCGTAGCGGTCGACTTCGGCGGCGAGCGCGGCGTCGAAGGCTTCGCGGCTGGCGTAGTCCTTGTGATACAGGGCTGCCGTGGGGATGCCCTGCCCCGCGGCCCAATCGAGGCCGGCGGCGTCGGGACGGCTGGCGATGACCGCGGCAATTTCCGCCGGCCAGCCCTCGTCGCGACAGGCCTGGGCCAGCGCCTGCATGTTGCTGCCCCGTCCCGAAATCAGGATGACGAGACGGCGCTTGGTAGAAGATATTTCCGGCAAGATGAACAATTCCAAGGCAATTCGGACGGGTCCGCCGCGGTTCGCCGGACGCGCGGAACGGCCGGCGCGGGCGGGATAGGAACAAACCCGTAATCCAAAATTGTAAACTCTCGCTCGTGAAACCATCGCTGCGCATCTACCGATCCCTTCCCCCGCCTGACCGGCGCGCCCCTTGCGCGCTGACAATCGGCAATTTCGACGGCGTCCATCGCGGACACCAGGCCATGCTCGCCCGCGTCTGCCAGGTCGCGCGCGAACGGGGGCTGGCGCCTGCGGTGATGACCTTCGAACCGCACCCGCGGGAATATTTCGCTGCCCTGAACCAGCGCCCCGAACTGGCGCCCACCCGCATTTCCGGCCTACGCGACAAGCTGTCCGCCCTGGCGCGCTACGGCATTACGCAGGTCGTGGTGGAGCGGTTCAATTCGCGACTGGCCGAGATGTCCGCCAACGCCTTCATCGAACAGCTGCTGGTGCAGGGCCTGCAGGCCAAGTGGCTGCTGGTCGGCGAGGACTTCCGCTTCGGCCACAAGCGCAGCGGCGATATCGACCTGCTGCGTGAAGCCGGCATGATGCACGGCTTCGAGGTGCAGACGCTGGCGGACGTGACGGACCGGCAGGGGCATCGCATTTCCAGTTCCGAGGTGCGCACCGCGCTGGCGGTCGGCGACCTGGAGCGCGCCCGCCATCTGCTGGGGCACCCCTTCCATATCAGCGGCCACGTCATCCACGGCCAGAAGCTGGGCCGCACGCTGGGCTATCCCACCATGAACCTGCGGGTGGCCGAAAGATGCGCGGCACGCTCGGGCATCTACGTGGTCCAGGTCCACGGCCTGGCCGACCGGGCATTGCCCGCCGTGGCAAGCCTGGGTGTGCGCCCGACGGTCGAGGACCGCGGCCGCGTGCTGCTCGAGACGCACTTGCTCGGCGAGACCCTCAATGCATACGGTAAACTCGTACGCGTCGAATTCCTGCAAAAGTTGCGGGACGAAGAAAAATTTCCTGACCTCCCTTCCCTGACTGCCGCCATCGCCGAAGACGCGCGAAACGCGCGCGCCTATTTTGCCGTTCATGGACTATAAAAAGACCCTCAACCTGCCCGACACCCCCTTTCCCATGCGGGGCGACCTCGCCAAGCGCGAGCCCGCCTGGATTTCGCAATGGGAGGAAAACCACGTCTACCAGGCGATCCGTGCGGCCAGCCGCGGCCGGCCGCGCTTCGTGCTGCACGACGGCCCGCCCTATGCGAACGGCGACATTCACATCGGCCACGCGGTCAACAAGATCCTGAAGGACATCATCGTCAAGAGCCGCAACATGGCCGGCTATGACGCGCACTACGTGCCGGGCTGGGACTGCCACGGCATGCCCATCGAAATCCAGATCGAAAAGAAGTACGGCAAGCACCTGCCGGTGGCGGAAGTGCAGTCCAAGGCCCGCGCCTACGCGCTCGAGCAGATCGACCGCCAGCGCAAGGACTTCAAGCGCCTGGGTGTGCTGGGCGAGTGGGATCGTCCGTACATGACGATGAACTACAGCAACGAGGCCGACGAGATCCGCGCGCTGGGACGCATCCTGGACAAGGGTTACGTGTTCCGCGGCCTGAAGCCCGTGAACTGGTGCTTTGACTGTGGTTCGGCGCTGGCCGAGGCCGAAGTGGAATACGCGGACCGCGTGGACCCGGCCGTCGACGTCGCCTTCCCGTTTGCCGACCATGCCAAGCTGGCTGGCGCGTTCGGCCTGGACTCGGTGGACGACGGCGCCATCGTCATCTGGACGACCACGCCCTGGACCATTCCGTCCAACCAGGCGCTGAACGTGCATCCGGAAATCGAATACGCCCTGGTGCGCGTGTCGCCGGCGCCCAAGTTCGGCCCCCTGCTGCTGATCGCCAAGGAACGCGTCGAAGCCTGCCTGAAGTCGTGGGAGCTGGAAGGCGAAGTCATCGCCACGGCGCCCGGCGAGGCGCTGTCGGGCATCGAATTCCGCCATCCGCTGGCGCAGTTCAATGCGGCCTACGATCGCAAGGCGCCCGTCTACCTGGGCGACTACGTGACGGCCGACTCCGGCACCGGTGTGGTGCACTCGGCGCCCGCCTACGGTATCGAGGACTTCGTGTCGTGCAAAGAGCACGGCATGAAGGACACCGACTTCATCAGCCCGGTGATGGGCGACGGCAAGTACGTGGACAGCCTGGCGCTGTTCGGCGGCCTGTCGATCTGGGACGCGAACCCCAAGATCGTCGAGGCCCTGAAGGAAGCCGGCGCGCTGATGCACGTCGAAAAGCACAAGCACAGCTACATGCACTGCTGGCGCCACAAGACGCCGATCATCTACCGCGCCACCAGCCAATGGTTCGCGGGCATGGACGTGGCCCCCAAGGATGGCGGTCCCACGCTGCGCGAATCGGCGCTGGCCGGCATCGACGCCACGGCGTTCTACCCGGCCTGGGGCCGCGCGCGCCTGCACGCCATGATCGCCAACCGTCCGGACTGGACCCTGTCGCGCCAGCGCCAGTGGGGCGTGCCGATGGCCTTCTTCGTGCACAAGGAAACCGGCGAACTGCACCCGCGTACCTCCGAACTGCTGGAGCAGGTGGCGCAGCGCGTCGAGCAAGGCGGCATCGAGGCCTGGCAAGGCCTGGACCCGCGCGAGCTGCTGGGCGACGAGGCCGACATGTACGAAAAGAACCGCGACACGCTGGACGTGTGGTTCGATTCGGGCAGCACGCACGCCACGGTGCTGGGCGGCAAGGACGGCGAATTCGCCGGCTCGCACGGCGCGGAGCTGGGCTGGCCGGCCGACCTGTACCTGGAAGGCTCGGACCAGCATCGCGGCTGGTTCCATTCGTCGCTGCTGACCGGCTGCATGCTGTATGGCCAGCCGCCCTACAAGGCCCTGCTGACGCACGGCTTCGTGGTGGACGGCCAGGGCCGCAAGATGAGCAAGTCGGTGGGCAACGTGATCGCCCCGCAAAAGGTGTCCGACTCGCTGGGCGCGGAAATCCTGCGCCTGTGGGTGGCGTCCACCGATTACTCGGGCGAGCTGTCCATCTCGGACGAGATCCTCAAGCGCGTGGTGGAAGGCTATCGCCGCATCCGCAACACGCTGCGCTTCCTCTTGGCCAACCTGGCTGATTTCGACGCGGTGTCGCAGGCCGTGCCCTACGGCGAGCTCTTCGAAATCGACCGCTATGCGCTCGCCATGACCGCGCAGATGCAGTCCGAAGTGCAAGCCTTCTACGAACGCTACGACTTCCATCCCGCCGTCTCGCGCCTGCAGACGTTCTGCTCGGAAGATCTGGGCGCGTTCTACCTGGACATCCTGAAGGACCGCCTCTACACGTCGGCCCCCGACAGCCGCGCCCGCCGCTCGGCGCAGACGGCCCTGCTGGACATCACGCAGACGCTGCTCAAGCTGATGGCCCCCATCCTGTCGTTCACGGCCGAAGAGGCCTGGAAGGAACTGGTGGCTTCCGCGCTCAAGAATCAGGCCGACGCGGCCCGCACGACGATCTTCACCGAGGTCTACCACGCGCTGCCGCCGTTTGCCGACGCCGAAGCCCTTTCGGCCAAGTGGACGCGCCTGCGCGCCATCCGCGCCGACGTCCAGCGCAAGCTGGAGGAAGTACGCACGGCCGGGGACATCGGTTCGTCGCTGCAGGCCGAAGTGGACCTGTACGCAAATGGCGAAGACCAGCAGTTGCTGGCCAGCCTGGGCGACGACCTGCGCTTCGTGCTGATCGTCTCGCGCGCTACCGTGCACGCGAGCGAAGGCGAGACCCGCATCGAGGTCACGCCGTCGGGCCACAAGAAGTGCGAACGCTGCTGGCACTGGCGCCTTGACGTGGGCCAGGACGCGGATCATCCCGAGATCTGCGGCCGCTGCGTGTCCAACCTGTTCGGCTCGGGCGAAGCCCGCGACAAGGCTTGAACATGGCCCGCCCCTCCGAACACGGGGTGACGGGCGCCGCCCCCGCCCGGCCCGCGCCGGCGCGCGTGGGCGGCTGGCTGGCGCTGGCCTTGCTGATCATCGTGCTGGACCAGTTGACCAAGGTCTACTTCAACACGGCATTCCAGTACGGCGAACGCGTCAACGTCCTGCCTTTTTTCGACTTCACGCTGGTGTTCAACCGCGGGGCTGCGTTCAGCTTCCTGGCGTCCGAAGAAGGCTGGCAGCGCTGGCTGTTCACCGGGCTGGGCTGCGTGGCGGCGGTCGTCATCGTCTGGATGCTGCGCCGCACGCACGGACAGCCGCGCTTCAGCCTGGCGCTGACGCTCATCCTGGGCGGCGCCATCGGCAACGTCATCGACCGCGTGGTGTATGGCCACGTGGTGGACTTTCTGCTGTTCTACTGGAAAGACTGGCAGTTTCCCGCCTTCAACCTGGCGGACGTCGGCATCACCTGCGGCGCGGTGCTGCTGGTGCTGGACGAACTGCTGCGCGCCCGCAAACCGCAAGCCTGACGGCGCAAGGGGGCCCGGCGCCCCCTGCCCGGCCGCCCGCGGCTTTTGTCTGGTTTGATGCCCCCTGAAGGCATGACGAACGGCGCGATGCGGCAATGCAGAATAAAATCCCCCTCAATTCCTCGATTTCGCGGCGCTGAACCCGCCGCCCCGTCCTCATGCTCGATCTCGCCCGCAAACGCATCGTCCTCGGACTGACCGGGGGCATCGCCTGCTACAAAATCGCCGAGCTCGTGCGGCGCATGACCGAACAAGGCGCCACCGTCGACGTCGTGATGACCGAGGCGGCCACGCACTTCATCACGCCCGTCACCATGCAGGCGTTGTCCGGCAGGCCCGTGTTCGTGGACGCCTGGGACGCGCGCGTGCCCAACAACATGGCGCACATCGACCTGACGCGGGGCGCGGACGCCGTGTTGATCGCGCCCGCCAGCGCCGACTTCATGGCCAAGCTGGCGCACGGCATGGCCGACGACCTGCTGTCCACGCTGTGCCTGGCGCGCGCCTGTCCGTTGCTGGTGGCGCCCGCCATGAACCGCGAAATGTGGGCCAACCCGGCCACGCAGCGCAACGTCGAACAGCTCCGCGCTGACGGCGTCACCGTGCTGGGCCCCGCGGCGGGCGAACAGGCCTGCGGCGAAACCGGCGACGGCCGGATGCTCGAGGCCCATGAGCTGCTGACCGACCTGATCGCCTTCTTCCAGCCCAAGCTGCTGGCCGGCCGCCACGTGCTGCTGACCGCCGGCCCCACGTCGGAACCCGTGGACCCCGTGCGCGTGCTGAGCAATCGGTCTTCCGGCAAGACAGGCTACGCCCTGGCGCGCGCCGCGCGCGAGGCCGGCGCCCGCGTCACCCTGATCACCGGCGCCACGTTCCTGCCCGTTCCGCGCGGCGTGACCGCGCTACCCGTCACCACCGCCCGCCAGATGCACGATGCCGTCATGGCCAGTGTCGGCGACGCCGACATCTTCATCGCCGTGGCCGCGGTGGCGGACTGGCGCGTCAAGAACGTCAGCACGCAAAAGCTGAAGAAAACCAGCGAAGGCGGCGGCGCGCCGTTGATGGAATTCGAACCCAATCCGGACATCCTGGCCGAAGTCGCCAAGCTCGAAAACGGCCCGTGGTGCGTGGGCTTTGCGGCCGAAACCGAAAAGCTGGCGGAACACGCGGAAGCCAAGCGCACGCGCAAGGGCATCCCGCTGCTGGTCGGCAACCTTGCGCACAAGGTCATGGACGCCGACACCACCGAGCTGGTGCTGTTCGACGCGCAGGGCACGCACCCGCTGCCGGCCGGCGACAAGCTGGACGCCGCGCGCCGCCTCATCGCGGAAATCGCGGCGCGCATGCCGGTTTAGACTGCGCCGGCAGGGACCGTTCCGCACGACACGAAACGCGCCAGCGCGGATATTCTGGCTACTGACAAACCCTCCCATAAAACGGAGGGTTTGTTCATGATGGCGCCCGCGCTAGACACGCCGACTGCTTGCCAGCGCAAACTGGCAATCGTGACATTGGAATGGCAGATTCCGGGTCGATGCCTGGCGGCTGACAGCGTGCACATCAGACAGTGCTGATCGACACCGATTGAGATTCTCGTGACATTTGTCGCTCTGTCGAAAGAGTGAGGTGCACAGATGGACGAGTCAGGCATTCGCATTGTGCTCACGCCAGTGCAGTTGGCGGCGATGTTGCAAGGCGAGTCGGTCAGCAGTGAATCGACGTTATCGAACAGATTGTGGGGCTCCCTTGCCTTGGCGGGGGGTGTGGCGGAAATGCTGGGCGGCGCAGCGCTATGCGCCGTGCCGGAGCCTACCGGCCTCACCAAAGCCGGCTGCGTGCTGTTGGGTGGACACGGCATAGACACCGCATCAACAGGTCTGCGAGAACTCTGGACCGGACAGCAGACTCGGTCCTTAACAGAGACCGGCATTGCGGAACTGGCCTCAAGACTTGGTGCGACGCCTGGGTCGGGTCAGGCGCTGGGCATCGCCGCCGAAATCGGCGTGCCTGCATGCTTTGCGGGCGCGATCAAGGCCGTACGGGTATCGAGTATCGTCGCCGGGCGCATTTCGTTGTCCAGGCACGAGGCCAACGTGGCTGGTGGACTGGGAGGTCATACCATTGCCAGGCACGTAGGAAAAACGAAGGCGCACCTGGAAGCTAGGTTGACAACGCAGCCTTACCTGGATGAGGTGTCGACCTTCCACTCCGTTCAAGACGCGGAAACCGCAATTAACAGACTAATGCGCGTTAACGCTGACCGGGTGGCCAGATGGGCGGCGACCGCTCCCGATGGAGAAACGCTGGATTTGCTTGGGCCAGCGTCCGGGAATCTTGGGGTCGTATTAGTCCGGGGTGCGACTAACCTTGTACAGGGTCGCACTGTGAAAATCGTACTGAAAAAAAGGCCCTACAACGGAATGCCATACTTCGTGTTAACTGCCTATCTGGAACTTCAATGACCGTGAACCTGGAACAGTATTCGGCGCTGAACGGACTGCTTGCTGGGTACTTCCATCAAGACTATGACCTGTTTGGCGAGACGATAGAGGACGTTGCCCTTTGCTATAAGCAGGAGGCCAGTCCCGAAAAGGTTGTACAAGCCTGTCTTGAGATGGACAAATTTGTCGCCGAGTTTGGGCCGAGATCGGCGGCGGTATTCAAGGAGAACTGGGGATCGTTCAATCCTGCCGCAGGCGGGTATACCATTCCAGAGTTTTTTGAAGCATTGAAGCGAGTATTGCTCGGATAGGTCGGTCGGATCGATCCAGCCAACTGCGCTGACCGCGCGACTTGCTACACAGAATAAAAGCCCCGGCACGGAGATTCCGGCCGGGGCTCTTGTATTCAGGCTTCGTGTTGCCTTGCGGCTTGCAAGCCGCCCGCGAGGCCTACTGCTCCAGGCTGATGTTCGCGGCCTTGACGATGTCCGCCCACTGCTTGCGGTCGTTTTCCAGGAACGCGGAGAACTTTTCCGGCGACATGCCGGTGACGGGCTCGGAGCCCAGGCCGGACATCTTCTCCACGACGGCGGGCTGCTTCAGCACGTCCTGCAGGGCCGCGTAATAGGCGGCCAGCACGTCGGCGGGCAGGCCGGCCGGCGCGAACACGCCTTGCCACGTGGGCATGTCGAAGCCCTTCAGGCCCTGTTCGTCCAGCGTGGGGACGTTGGGCAACTGGGCGGCGCGCTTGATCGACGCCACCGCGATGGCTTTCACCTTGCCTTGCGAGGCCAGCGGCGCGGCGGTGGAGATGTTGTCCATCGTCATGGCGATGTGGCCGCCGAGCAGGTCGGTGATCACGGGCGCCGCGCCACGGTAGGCGGCGTGCGGGACCTTGACACCCAGCTTGTACAGCATGGTCTCGGCGATCAGGTGGTTGGAGATGCCGACGCCCGCGGTGCCATAGGTGGCGGTCGGGGTCTTCTGGAAGTACTCCTTCAGTTCGGCCAGGTTGTTGGCCGGCACGTCCTTGTTCACGATGACGACGTTGGGCTGCACGGCGGCCAGCGTGATCGGCGTGAAATCGGCGGGCTTGTAGTTCGTGCCCTTGGGATTGAGGACATGGGTGATGGCCATGGAACCGGCCGCGGCGATACCGATGGTGTAGCCGTCGGCGGGCGCCTGGCTCAGGCGGTAGGCCATGATGTTGCCGCCGGCGCCGGCCAGGTTTTCGACCACGACGGGCTGGCCCAGGCGCGCGGACAGCGGCTCGGCCAGCAGGCGGGCCAGCGTATCGGCCGAGCCGCCCGGGGCAAAGCCGACGAGCAGGCGCACCGGCTTGGCGGGCTTCCAGGCGTCGGCGGCATGGGCGGAGGTGGCCGCCAGCGCGGTGACGGCGAACAGTGCGCCAGCGGCGCGGTGCAGGGTACGGCTGAACATGAAAAAACTCCCAACAATGATTGACGAAGTCGGCTTCGTCTCCTCTCGCCGCTCGCCCGGACCGACCGCGCGAAAGGACGCGGCCGGGGCTTCGGGATTGCGTCCGGCGGCGTTATTCCAGTAGTTGCGCAAGCGCCTGCGCGACCAGGCGGTTGGACAGCAGCACGGGACGGCCCGATGCCTCGGCCACCGCCTGGCGCATGCGCTGCGCATAGCCCATGCAATGCATGACGATCAGGTCGCACGACGCCAGAGCCCGGCCCGCGGCCTCGAAGTTGCGCGCGGCCTGCTGCGCGTCGGGCTCATAGGGCGAGGCATGCACCACCTGCGTCTCGCATTCCAGCGGCACGGCCATGTGAAACGCGTCGACCTGTGCTTGCAGCGGCACCACCAGCCCCACCTTGCGGCAGTGCTGCGCGAGGCCCGCGACGAGATGGTCCACGACTTGCTGCGGCTCCACCACGAGCGTGCGCATCGGCGCGATCGCCGTGCCGGTGCACAGCGGCACCAGGATGTCGTAGCCCTGGCCGTCCGCCTGCCGCATCACGTCCGCCAGGCGCGCCTCGGCGGCGGCCGCGTCCAGTTCGATCTGGGAGCCGTCGCGCATGCGCGTGGCGAAACGGTACTCGCGCGGACGCGGCGCCAGCGCGGCCAGGCCCGCGGCGTCCAGCCCGTCCAGCGCACCGAACTCGTCGATGCGCACGTGCGCGCCCAGCACGGGCGCCATTTCGGGCACGACGTCGCTGCGCGGCGATTGGCCGATGGTGAAGAACGCGACGCGGCGCGGCGCGCGCGCGCTCATGGCGTGGCTCCGTCTTCGCGGCCCACGGTCTGCAGGTGCGCCATCGACCCGTAGCGGGCCTGCAGCGCGCGCCATTCGGTGTCGTCGAAGAAGGTCATGGCGCCCTGGCCGTAGAGCTTGGCGATCTCGATGCAGAAGCGCATGGCGACATCCGCGTCCACCGCGTTGGTGACGCCGGTGGCGCAACCGGGCACGGTGGTCTGCGCCGTCAGCGCCACGCCGACCACCGGCGCGTCCGTGACGATGGCGGGCTGCATGAGCGAATTCACGTGCCACAGGCCGTTTTCGTAGGGCGTGATGTCCTGCGTGGTCAAAGGCAGCGTCACCGGCAGTTCGCCGCTGACCCAGCCCATCACGTCCAGCATGGTCTCGGGAATACGCAGCAGATAGCCCTGCTTGGCCACGGGCGTGAGCGCCACGCCGCGCTTGTTGACGAGCCGGTTGCCGCGCGTCGTGTCCACCGACAGGATCGCGTCCATGCGCGGGTCGACTTCGTGCGACATCATTTCGCGCATGGGAAACGGCGAGCGCATCATCGGCACCGGATGATGCGGCCGGGTGCCGGCGCGCGGGCAGATGTGCGTGCGGATGCGGACCGTGCCGGGCAGCACGTCGCCCTGCCGTGCCATCGCCATCAGCTTGAGCGCGGCAGCGATCGCGACCACGGCGCCGTCGCAGTCGGAGACCAGGCCCGTCACGGCGGGGCGCGCGCCGATGCCGCCCAGCCGCCCGACGATGCCCAGTTGCGGCGCCGACGCGTCCGCGCCCGGGATGACGATGGACAGGAAGTCCGTCGACAATCCGTTGCGCTCGAGGCGCGTCACTTGCACATCGCAATTGCCGGCGTCGCGCAGCACCTGCGCGACCGCCTCGCCCGTGACATGCGCGGACGACAGCAATTCGATGACGTCGATCACCTGCTTCATGCCGGGATCTCCACCGGACCGGGGCGGAACACGCGCGGTTCGCCCGTGCCCAGGAAGAGCGGCGCATCGTGCGGGCCGACCAGGGCGATGTTGTCGCCGCGCACGCGCAGCGCGGCGCCTTCGGGCAGGCCGAGCACGGGCATGGCGGGATTCAGGGTGCAGAACTCCGCCAGGCGCTGGGCGCGGGTTTCTCCGCGATGCCCGGGCGGGTGGGCATTGGTGTAGTGCGGGTTGATCTGGAAGGACACGAGGCCCAGCGCATCGAAGCCCTGCGGGTCCGTGATGGGCATGTCATTGGTGGTGCAGATGGTGGGACACGTCAGGTTGGAACCTGCGCTCCAACCCAGGTAGGCCGCCCCCTCGCGCACGCGGCGCGCCACGGCCTCGAGCAGGCCCTGGCGGCGCAACTGGCCCAGCAGGTTGAACGTGTTGCCGCCCCCGACGATGATGACCGCCGCCGCTTCCAGCGCCGCGACCGGATCCTGCGCGCGGTGCAGGCCCTGGATGTCCAGCCCCGTGTCCGCCAGCGCCGAAGCGACCAGCGCGGTGTAGTCGTCCCAGTTGCGCGTGACGCCCGCATAGGGCACGAACACCGCGCGGGCGCCTTGCGGCAGGGATTCGATCAGCTCGCGGATGTCGGGCATGGCGTGCACCAGATAGCCGGCATCGCTGCTGGAGTTGCTGAGGAGCAGAAGATTCATGGAAAAGGTCCGATAGGTAAAAGGTTCTGGAAGCGGGTGGCGGGAAGCCGGCCTGAAAGCCGGGCTGGCGCGGCCGATGCCGTCGCGTCCCGGGAATCGTCAGGTGAGCCAGTAGGGATCGTTGAGCTCGCGGCCCAGCGCCCCCACCTGTTGCAGCACGGATTCGCGCAGCACGGCGACGCGGGCGGCGTCGGCCTGGAACGACACGAACGACAGGCACAGGCCGCGCGTTTCGCCGGTGGCGGGGTCACGGACCGCCGCGGCCACGGCGCCGATCCCGGGCATGGCCTCGTCGATCGCGACGGCGCAATGGTCCGCGCGCGTACGCGCCAAGCGGTGCGCCAGATCGCCGACGGTGGCCGGGCAGTCGCGCCCTTCGACGGGCAGAGGCTGCGCGGGGTCCGCGCCATACAGGGCCTGGAATTCGGTGTCGGTCAGGCGCGACAGCAACGCCCGCCCCATCGCCGTGCCCGAGGCGGCGCGACGCGAACCGGGCGGCGACAGCACCTGCACGGGATGCGAGCCGTTCAGCCGCTGCAGCACGACGGTTTCGCGCTGGTTCAGCGTGGAGAGATAGGCCGTCAGCCCGCTGTCGTCGGACAGCCGGGCGAGGACGGCGCGGCAGGCCTCGTCCAGCGGCGTGGCGGCCATGCCGGCGCGCACGGCCTGCGCCAGCATGGCGCCCGGCCGATAGCGGCGCGTGGCCGCGTCCTGGTCGAGCAGCCCGTAATGCTGCATCTGGTTCAGCAGACGCGAGGCCGTGCTCTTGGGCATGGCCAGGCGCGCCGCGACTTCGGTGAAGCTCAGTTCGGCCGCGCCTTCCGCATAGAGCGAAAGCACTCGCTGGACGCCATCGAGAATACTCATTCTTGTTCCATAAAACGGAACATCAGTTCCTTATTAATGAACAAGAATAATGCAAGCGCTGGAAACCGGTCAATACGCGCGGCGCAAGAAAAAGCCCCCGACTCGCGGGGGCCTGCATCGGGTGGCGCGGGCGCGGCCTACTTTGTCGCCTGCTCTGCCCATTGCGCCAGGGGCAGCGGCGGTTGCGCGTCCAGGATGCGGGACAGGACCAGCTTGAATTCATTCCAGCCGCCCCGGTCGCTCGGCCAGACGGAAGGCGTGACTGCCGTCCAGGCACCATCCGGCGCGCGTTGGGCCATCTTGAAGCGAAACGTGTAATGCCCGGCCATGCCCATGCGCAGGTCCGAGACCACCAGGGCGTCGCCCACCACGTCGTACCGCAGCCAATCGTCCGTGAACCAGCGCAGGCGTTCATGCAGGGGCACGCCCGCCAGGGCGCGGCCTGTCTCGGGATTCAGAGGCAGGCGCACCCATTCTGGCGGACCGCGGTCAAAGAGGCTGCTGACCGCTTCGTAATAGCTGCCGTTGCCGTCCTTGGCGATCACGCGCCACACCAGGGTATTGAACGGCATGGGAATGGCGCGCAATTCCCCCACGGTGATGCCCTGTCCCTGCAGCGCGTCGCGTACGCGATGCTCGGCCGCCATGCGTCCCGCCAGTCCGAACCCCAGGTACGCGGTGCTGAATGCAAGCGTGGCCACCAGCACGCGCCGCGCGGTAAGCGTCATGCCGACGGCAAAGGCGAACAGGACGCCCAGCAGGAGCGGCACGGTATAGACCGGATCGATGATGAAGACGGCCGACCAGCTTTCCGGCGTCAGCGCGAGCGGCCAGAACAACTGGGTCCCGTACACCGTGAACGAATCCAGGATGGGATGCGTCACCAGCACCAGCCATAGCGTCAGGAACAATCGGCGCCCCCTGTAGCCCGGGTTGGGCCGGAATTTGCGGATCAGCCAGGCCAGCACGATGGCCACGGCGGTCAGCACGAAGACCGAATGCGAAAACCCCCGGTGATAGGTCATGAGCGATACCGGGTCCGGGTAGCTCATCAGGACGTCCAGATCGGGCACGGTGGCCAGCGCCGCGCCATAGAAGAGAGCCCGTCGTCCCTGCACGCGCCCCAGCATCGCGCCCTGAATGCCTGCGCCCAGCACCGCCTGTGTAACTGAATCCATGTTTCTCCAACGTTGAGCCTGCGCCATATGGCCGAGGCGTCTTTCGGCCGGCCGCGCAGGCGTTAACATACCCGATTGCGTTCAGCTAATTTTCAACTTTGCATCCATGGATGAATACATCACCCAGATCGGCCAGTTCATCGAAGCCAATCAGGCCTGGGCCGGGCCGATTACATTCCTGCTCACGTTGGGCGAGTCCATCGTACTCCTGGGCCTGTTCATTCCCGCCACGGCCCTGATGCTGCTCACCGGCGGCCTCATCGGCTCCGGCACCTTATCGCCATGGGGCGTGGTGGCCTGGGGCGTCGCGGGCGCCATCGTCGGCGATGCCCTGTCGTACTGGCTCGGGCGCTGGGCGGGACCGGGGGTGCTGCGGCGCTGGCCCCTCAAGCAGCAGCGGACCGCCGTGGCGCGTGCCCGCCTGTTCTTTTACCGCTACGGCTTTGCGTCGGTGCTGATCGGCCGCTTCCTGGGCCCCATCCGGTCCACCATTCCCACCGTGGCCGGCGTGATGGGCATGACGCAAGCGCGCTTTCAGTTGGCGAACGTGCTGTCGGCCGTGCTCTGGATGCCGCTGATGCTGGCGCCCGGCTACATCACGGCGCGCAGCCTGGGTGCGGCGGAGAACGCCCAGCAGATCGGCATGATGATCGGCGCCGGGCTGTCGGTTTTGCTAGGATGCGGGCTACTCCTCGCCATGGTGCGCAAGCGCCGCCAACCGGTGCGCGTGCGGCGGGGCAATTGATCCGGAGAGCCTCATGGCCATCGATGCCGAGCCCAAGAACGGCGATTTCGCGCGCTATATCGAAGAGCTGACCCGCGCGGGCGGGTCGCCCGGCCACATCGCAACCCGCCGGGAAGGCCGCAGGCCGGCCCAGCAGGCGCCCGCGCCCGTCCCGGCGCCGCCGTCCGCCACGCCCGGCTCGCTGTCCGATGCCCCCTGGGGCAATACCGCGTCCCCTGCTCCCCACTCGCGCACCACGCAGGCGCCGGTGGCGTCCGTCCCCGGCCAGCCGGACGACGTCACGCTCACGCTCGCCCGGCGCGCGCGCCAGCGCAAGATTGGCGTCGTGCTGACGATTGCCGGCATCATGGCGGGCTGGGCCGCCGCGAACATCGCCTTCCGGGCGCTGCACAGTCCTGAATTCGAATTTGACGAGCTGATGCCCGCCCTCTTCCTGGCCTTCTTTGCCTTCATGCTGTTCAAGGCGGCCAGCGGCGCGCGCAATCCGCGCAAGACGCCCCTGGACAAGCTGCCGCCGCTGACGCCGTCGTCGTACCGCAAGGACGGCGGCTGAGGCCCGGGAGGTGGTGCAAGGCGGGGTTGCCAAGCGATGGTGCTAACATTTCCGCCCATTGAACAGCCCCCACGTCTCCCGGAGTGAAAGTGAACAACGTAGTCGGATTGAACCAGGCCCAGGCGGCCACGATGCTGAAGCTGCAAGGCCACCTGAACAGCATGATCAATCCGGACTGGGTCAACGGCGGCGCCCGCTTCCTGCGCGCCGCCTTCGTCGAATCGGCCGAGGCCCTGGAGCACTACGGCTGGAAGTGGTGGAAAAAGCAGACGATTGACCTGCCGCAGGTGCAGATGGAGCTGGTCGACATCCTGCACTTCTACCTGTCGCACACCATCGTCGAAGCTGGCGGAGACGTCGAGGCCGCCGCGCGCGCCCTGGTCGCCGATCTGGCCTCGCCCGCCAGCGTTGCGCTGGACGGTAAGACCCACGCGCTGGACGCGCTGAACGTGCCCGAGCTGCTCGAGCTCATCGGCGGACTGGCAGTGTGCGGACGCGCCAGCTTCAAGGTGCTGGAACAGACCATGCGCGCGTGCGAGATGAGCTGGAACGACGCCTACACGCAGTACGTTTCCAAGAACGTCCTGAACATCTTCCGGCAGCAGCACGGCTACAAGGAAGGCACCTACATCAAGATCTGGAACGGCGAGGAAGACAACGTCGTCCTGGCCCGCCTGCTGTCGCAGCAGGACCCGGCCAGCCCAGACTTTGCCGAGGTCCTGCATCGCGAGCTGGAAGCGGCGTATTCGCGCCTGTAGGATGCTGTCGGCGGGCGCTTTGGCTTGCCCTTTTGCCCGCCCTTTTTCCCGCCATTTCGGCCCGGCGCATCCGGGCCGGCGCTTCCCGCCTACCGCTGGCCGAAGCGCGTTTCCCCGAACAACGACTTCAACTCGCGCGGCTGCGACCGCCAATACTGGCGCGGTGCGTCGACCTGGCCGCCAAGCTGGGCCGCGGCATGCCACGGCCAGCGCGGGTTGTAGAGCATGCCGCGCGCCAGCGCGACCATGTCGGCCTTGCCCTGCGCCAGGATGTCTTCGGCCTGCTGCGCCTCGGTGATCAGGCCCACCGTAATCGTCGGCATGCCGATCCGGCGCTTGATCTCCTCGGCGAAGGGCACCTGGTAGTTCGGCCCGACCGGAATCTTCTGCTGCGGCGACACGCCGCCGCTGGACACGTCGATGAACTCGCAGCCGCGCGCCTTCAGCGCCTGCGCAAACGCCAGGGTCTGCTCCAGGTCCCACCCGCCCTCGACCCAGTCGGTCGCCGAGACGCGCACGCCCAGCGCCACGGACGACGGCGTGACCTCGCGCAGCGCCTCAAACACTTCCAGCGGAAAACGCATGCGGTTTTCCAGCGAGCCGCCATAGGCGTCGTCGCGCCGGTTGGACAGCGGCGACAGGAATTGATGCAGCAGATAGCCGTGCGCGGCGTGCACCTCGATGGCGTCGAATCCCAGGCGCAGCGCGCGCTTCGCGCTGGCGACATAGGCGTCTCGCACGCGCGCCAGACCCGCCGCGTCCAGTGCGCGCGGCGCGGGCTCCTGGTCATTATGCGGCACGGCGGAAGGCGCCCAGCCCAGCCAGCCGCCGGCGCTTTCGGGCACGAGCTGGCCGCCATTCCAGGGCGCGTCGCTGGACGCCTTGCGGCCGGCGTGCCCAAGCTGGATGCCCAGCTTGATCGGCGAATAGCGGCGCACGGCGGCGACCACCCGGCCCAGCGCGGCTTCCGTTTCGTCGGACCACAGGCCGAGGTCGCCCGGAGAAATGCGGCCATCGGCCTCCACCGCGGTGGCTTCGACGAAGAGCAGCCCGGCGCCCGACAGGGCCAGGTTCCCCAGATGGATCATGTGCCAATCGGTGGCACAGCCTTCTTCGGCGGAGTATTCGCACATCGGCGCGATGACGATGCGGTTGGGCAGGGAAACATTGCCGAGGGTCGTGGGGCTGAACAGGTGACTCATGCGTGGGGCTCCGAAGCGTTGGACGCCACAGCATAGCGCCCGCGAAAGCCGGCATCGCCAATCCCAACGCCCCCGGCAGGGTTAAACCGGGCGGCTACTGCCCCTCGATCACCGAATCCAGGAACTGGCGCGTGCGCGGCTCCTTGGGCTGGCTGAACAGCACCGACGATTCCGCGTCCTCGACGATGTTGCCCTGATCGAAGAAGAGCGTCCGGTCGGAGCTGCGTTCGGCGAATTTCATCTGGTGCGTGACGATGATCATCGTCATGCTGCGGCGGGCGGACAGATCGCGCAGGATCTGCAGGATCCCGCCCACCAGCTCCGGATCCAGCGCGGACGTGACTTCGTCGAACAGCATGATCTCGGGACACATGGCCAGCGCTCGCGCGATGCCCACGCGCTGCTTCTGCCCCCCGGACAGTTGCGCCGGATAGACGTCCAGCTTGTCGCCCAGGCCAACCATGTCCAGGTATTCCACGGCACGTTCGCGCGCCTGGCTGCGGGTCATGCCCAGCACATGCATGGGCGCTTCCATGGCGTTGCCCAGCGCCGTCATGTGCGGAAACAGGTTGAAGTGCTGGAACACCATGCCGATCTTGCCGCGCACCTTGCGCAGGTGGTCGGAATTGGGGCCGACGGGGCGGCCCTGCGCGTCCGTCCACATCGACTCGCCGTCGATCTCGATATCGCCGCTGGTGGGCTGGTCCAGCGTCATCAGCACGCGCAGCAAGGTGGACTTGCCCGACCCCGAGGGGCCGATGACGGCCACCGTCTGGCCGGCGGGTATCTCGAGATTGATGCCGCGCAGGACTTCCAGGTCTCCGTATCGTTTGTGCAGATTCCTGATGTTCAGGCTGGCGCTCATCGCTTTCCTCCATATCGTTGCAGGCGGGCCTCCAGGCCGCGCACACCCCACGCCGCGACCAGGCTCAGCGCCAGGAACAGCAGGCCCACCAGGGTCAGGGGTTCGGTGTACCGGAACGTCGACGAACCGATCATCTTGCTTTGCTGCAGCAGTTCGACCACGGTAATGGCCGACAGCAGCGGCGTGTCCTTGAACATCGCCACCAGGTAGTTGCCCAGCGCGGGCACCACGGGCGGGATCGCCTGGGGCAGCACCACGCCCACCGCAGTCCGCCAGCGCGACATGTTCAGTGCCGTGGCCGCCTCCCATTGGCCACGCGGCACGGCTTCGATGCCGGCGCGGTAGACCTCGGCGCAGTAGGTCGCATAGTGCAGGCCCAGCGCCACGATCCCGGTCATGAGCGGCGACATCTGGACGCCGGTCAGGGGCAGCACATAGAACAGGAAATACATCTGCACCAGCAGCGGCGTGCTGCGCACGAACTCGATGAAGAACGCCGTGGGCAGCGACACGAGGCGCAGCCGGGAACGGCGCAGCATCGCAAGCACCAGGCCCAGCGTGACCGCCACCAGCATGCCCAGCACGGTGGCCTGGATCGTGATGACTAGCGCCGACCCCAGCGTGGGCAGGATTTCCAGTGCGAAAGACCAATCGAAAATCGGCGTCATCGGATCCGGACCCTCCGCTCAAGCAGGCGCACGCCCGCGGTGATCAGCAGGGCCACCGCGAAATACATCAGCAGCATCAAGGTGAAGATCTCGGTCGTGCGCAGGGTTTCGCTGCGCAGCAATTGGCCGCGGAACGTCAGGTCGGTGATCGTGATCAGCGACACCAGCGCGGTGTTCTTCAGCAGTTCGATCAGCAGGTTGCCCGCGGGCGGCAACATCGCGGGCACTGCTTGCGGCAGCACGATGCGCCGCATGATCTGCCGGCGGGTCAGGTTCAGCGCCACGCCGGCTTCGCGCTGTCCGGGCGGGACCGCCCGGATGGCGCCCCGCACCACTTCCGCGCCATAAGCGCCGGCGTTCAGCGCCAGCACCACGATGCCCACCAGCATGGCCGGCAACTGCATGCCGAACAGGGGCAGCACGAAATAAAACCAGAAGAGCTGCACCAGGGCGGAGGTGCCGCGGAAGACTTCGACATAGACCGAGGCCAGCCACCGCACCGGCCGCACGGAGGACAGGCGTCCCATGCCGGACAGCAGCGCCAGCGGCACGGCCAGGACCACCGCCCCCGCCAGGATCTGGAGCGTGACGCCCAGCCCCTCAAGGAGCGGCGGGACGAGCTCCGCGATAGGTTCCGAAAAGAACGACATCGGCGCCCCTTACTTTCCGGCGCAGAGCTTTTCTGCGGTCACGCCCTGGGGCAGCTCTTGGGCAGTAAAGCCGAACGGCTCGACGAGCTTCTTGTGCTCGTCGGTGCCGATGAACTTGGCCAGTTCGGCATTGAAGGCGTCGGCAAACGCCTTGTCGTCCGTGCGGAAGGCATACGCGCCATAGCCGCGCACGCCCTTGCCGTCGATCACCGGGTCGGTAAACGGATCGGCTTTTTCCAGCCCGCTGCCCTCTTGCGTCTTGACCATCAGGTCGTTGATGGTGAGCGCGGTCGCCGCGTAGGCGTCGGCGCGGCCGGCCTGCACGCCCGACAGCGCGCTGACGGCATCCGGAAACACCACGACCTGGTCCGAGGGGATCTTGACCTTCTCGGCATACTCGCCTTCGATGGCGCCGACCACCACGCCCAGCTTGGCGTCGGGGTTCTTGGCGACGTCTTCATAACTGTGCAGTTTTTTCGGATTGCCTTCCTGGACCAGGAACGCTTCGCCCACGCCATACGTCGGGTCCGAGAATGCCACCTGTTTGCAGCGTTCCGGCGTGACGTACATGCCGGCCGCGATGATGTCGAAGCGCTTGGCGGCCAGGCCCGGGATCAGCGAGCCGAATTCCGTCAGCACGCCTTCGACCTCATTGATGCCCATGCGCTTGAGCACCACGCGGGCGATTTCGACGGATTCGCCGGTGACCTTGGCCTCTTTGCTGTCCATGTAGGCAAACGGCGCTTCATTGGCGTAACCGATCCGGATCTTGCCGGCCGCCTTGGCGGCCTCGAGGGTGCTGGTGCCGGTCCCGGCCGCGCCGCCGGCCGCCGCCGTGGTCTTGTCGGCGCCGGAGTCGGAGCAAGCCGCAAGAATGCCCAGGCTCAGGGCCAACAGCAGACGTCTGGAACGGATCAAGGTCATGGAAATTTCTCCCGTATTTATTTCTAGGTACATGGCTTCACTAAAAATAATACGCTATTAAATGATTTCTACACGAATGATATAGCCGAAAAAAAGCAGGCCTAAGCCTGCTTTTGCCGCCCATTGCCCTATGGGGCGTCAGGACATGTTACGAACTGTAGGGGTATATGGCACCCTTTATTGCGCGTAGGAGAACCGCCCGTTCTTGACGGTGCCCATGACGCGGGCGCGCTCGTCGAACCCCTGGTGATTGTCCTTGGTGATGTTGAGCACGCCGTTGGGCACCACCAGGTCGCGCGTCTGCTCCAGCGCATCGCGCAGGGCCAGGCGGAACTCCGGCGTGCCGGGCTTGGCGCCCGTCTTCAAGGCGCGAGACACGGCCGAGTCCAGCAGCATCCAGGCGCCGTACGCGTCGCCCGCAAACTGCGTCAGGGTGTTGGGGCCGTATTGCTGTTCGTACTTGTCCGCGAATTCCACGGCCACCTTCTTGACCGGGTTGGAATCGGGCAATTCCCGCGCGACGACGCCGGGCCCCGTCGGGAACAGGGTGCCTTCGACGTCCTTGCCGCCCACCTGCAGGAACTCCAGCGTGCCGATGCCATGCGTCTGGTAGATGGCGCCCGTGTAGCCGCGTTCCAGCAGCGTCTTCTGCGGCAGCGCCGCCGGCGTGCCCGAGCCGGCGATCAGCACCGCGTCCGGCTTGGCCGCGATGACCTTCAGCACCTGGCCGACGACCGAGGCATCGGTGCGCTGGAAGCGTTCCTGCGCCACGAGCTTCAGATCGGAACCGGCCGCGGCCGAGAATTCCTTCCACCAGCTGTCGCCATAGGAATCCGCAAAGCCGATGAAGGCCACGTTCTTCAGGCCCTTTTTCTTCATGTCCTCGACCAGGACCGTCGCCATCAGCGAGTCGTTCTGCGGCATCTTGAAGGCCCAGGTGCGCTTGGGATCGGACTGCGGCTCGACGATGACGCTGGACGCGGCAAGGGCGATCATCGGGGTCTTGGTTTCGGCCAGCACGTCCAGCGCGGCCAGCGCGGACGCCGTGATGTTGGGGCCGACGATGGCATCGACCTTGTCCTCGGAGGTCAGCTTGCGCATGTTCTTCACCGCGCGGCTCACGTCGGTGCCGTCGTCCAGCACCACATAGCGCGCGGGCTCGCCGCCCAGCGTATTGGGCCAGAGCCGGATCGCGTTGTTGGTCTGGATGCCGATGGCGGCGGCGGGGCCCGTGGTGGACACGTCCACGCCGATCACGATTTCGGCTTGTGCGGACAGGGCGGGAACGGCCAGCGCGACGGCGCAGGCGTAGCGGGCAAGGATGCGAGGCATGACTACGGCTCTTGGGAGGAAGTGAAGGAGATGCCGCTATTTTGCCTGATGCGCAAGCGGCGCCTTTTGACCAGATCGGCCTGTTGCGGCGGCCCCGGCGCCGGCCGCGCCCCCCGTTACATCGGCTTGCCGTTGCGTACCGGCGTTTTCAGCGCCCAGGCGGGTGGCGGGCCGTATCATCGACGATGCCGCCTGAGGCAAGGCGCGCCGTCCCGGCGATGGCGCGTCCCCCACCCCGGACGCGCCCGCACGCGGCCGCGTCCCAACCAGGAGTCACGTATGAAGAAGACCGCAACCGCCGCCTGGACCGGCGATCTGAAGACTGGCAAAGGCACGATTTCCACGCAGAGCGGCGCGCTCAAGAGCCAACCCTACGGCTTCAACACCCGGTTCGGCGACACCCCCGGCACCAATCCCGAAGAACTGCTGGGCGCCGCGCACGCCGGCTGCTTCACGATGGCGCTGTCCAACATCCTGTCCGAGGCCGGCATGGTCGCGCAAAGCCTGGACACCAAGGCGGAAGTCACGCTGGACAAGGTCGATGACGGCTTTTCCATCACCGCCGTCCACCTCACCGTCGAAGCCGTCATCCCCGGCGCGTCGGCCGAGGCCTTCGAAGAGGCCGCACGCAAGGCAGAAAAGGGCTGCCCGGTCTCCAAGGTGCTGAACGCAAAGATCTCGATGGACGCCAAGCTGAAATCCTGATCGCCGCGCCTACGCGCGCACACAGGGTCCGGCCTTTGAGGGGGCCGGATCATTGGCCCGCCCTATCCCGGGCTTGGCCAAAATCAATTTGACGGTCCGCGGCTGCTTCCGGAAGATGAGAACTATTCTCAGGAGCAGCACATGACCCGATTCATTTACGCGATATCCGGCGGCAATGCCGTCCTGGCGCAAGATGCGCGGGTGTCCGCCAACCTGCGCCGGATGGTCGGATCCGGCATCCTGGTGGCCGTCGGCTACATAGATCCGGGCAATTGGGCCACCGACATCGCGGGAGGCAGCGGCTTCGGCTACGGCCTGCTCATGGTCGTCATCACGTCGGCCTTTCTGGCGCTGGGCTTCCAGGTGCTGGTGTCGCGCCTGGCGCTGGCCACGGGCCAGGACCTGGCCACCCTCACCGCGCGCCACCTGTCGCCGCGTCTTGCCAAGACGGCCTGGCTGGCCGGCGAGGCCGCGATCCTGGCAACTGCACTGGCCGAACTGATCGGCGGCGCGATTGCGCTGCGGCTGCTGTTCAATCTGCCGCTGATCGCGGGCGTCGCCGTCACGGGCATCGGCACATTTGCCGTGCTGGCCCTGACGCGCGGCAATGCCGACCGGCACGAGCGCGTGATCGCGCTGCTGCTGTCGGTGGTGGCGCTGTCGTTCGTGTTCCTGCTGTTCAAGGCCAATCCGGCCTGGACGGAAGTGGCGCACGGCGTGACGGAAACCGGCAAGGCGTTGCGCGACCCGCAGGGCTTCCTGATTGCGTTGGGCATCCTGGGCGCCACCCTCATGCCGCACAACCTCTATCTGCATTCCGGCTCGCTGGCGCAGCGGGCGCGGGATCTTCCGCCCCAAGCGCGAGATATGGCGATGCGGGTGGCGCGCAACGACACCATCGTGTCGCTGGGCGTGGCCATGCTGATCAATTCGGCCATCATGATCGTGGCTGCGGCGTCCCTCTCCGGTGCCGGCATGGTCGTGTCCAGCCTGGATGACGCGCATGCGGTGATTGGACACACGCTTGGGATCGGAGCCGCCGTCGTCTTTGCCGTGGCGCTCTATGCCGCGGGACAAAGCTCAACCATCACGGGCGTGCTCGCCGGCCGCATCCTGTCACAGGGTTTCCAGGTGGGCAGCAATTGGTCGGACCGGCGCCGCGCGCTCATGACGCGCCTGATCGCGGGCGCCGCCGCCATGGGCCTGCTGGCCTGGACGGGCGGCCAGGATCCCGATGGATTGCTGGTGCTCAGCCAGGTCATCCTGAGCCTGGCCCTGCCCTTCGCGCTGGGTCCGCTGGTGGTCCTGGCCTGCCGCAAGCGCCTGATGGGACGCTACGTGCTGCGCGGCGCCTGGGCATGGGCGGCCATCGGCGCAACCGTGGGAATCATCGTGCTGGATGGGTATCTGCTGCTGGACATCGTGGCCTGAACAAAGCCGGGGCGGGCCCGGCCAGGCACAAAAAAACGCCAGCGATCAAAGCTGGCGTTTTTTCTGGCGTAGTACTTCAGTGGTACGCGGAAACGACCGGGTGCTGGCGTCGGCCGGCGTCCATGTTGTGCAGGATCTCGCCGACGGCGCCGCCGAAACCGGCCATGCGCACCTTCAGGCGCAACCAGCGGGAGGCCGTGGACGAACCGGACAGGGTTTCCGCCTTGATGGCCTCGCGGATCAAGGACCGCTCCAGCGCATCCGACATACGGGCATTTTTCAACGCGGTATCGCTCATGATTCTCTCCTTGAGAAAGCGCGATGTGGAACAACGTGAATCCATCTTAGATCCGCGTATGCTGCGTTGCAATAAAAAAGCCAAACATTTTTTTCTTCGTTGTGCAATGGGTACAAACACCACCACAACGGTGCATGCGGCACCTGTTTGCGCACCGGTTTTGTGCGGATTAAGCCAAGAATCAGCCTGGCATGTGCGCCTGGATCAGCTTATCGGCCATTTCGGCGACCCTGCCGGCCGGCCCGCCCTGGCCAAACAGCTGGCTTGACACGAAGGCGCCCTCGATCAGCAGCAGCAGACCGTCGGCCAGGGCCTCGGGATCGGACGCGCCCATCCCGGCCGTCATGGCGTTCAACCGGCGGCGCAATTCCTGCTTGTGCGCCACCGCCACGGCACGCGCCGGATGGTCCGAATCCGGATACTCGACCGCCGCGTTCGTCAGGCCGCAGCCGCGGTAGCCGTTCTGGACGGCGCGACCGGCCATGCCCCTCAGGTACTCCAGCAATTGGGCCCGCGGATCGCCGGGATGGGCAGCGCAGGCCGCGTCAAAGCGCGCCCAGAACTCGGCGTCATAGTCGCGCAGGTAGGTTGCCGCCAGTTCGTCCTTGGACGAAAAGCTGCGGTACAGGCTGGGCTTGGTCACCCCTGCCTGGGTCACGATCGCATCGACGCCGACGGCGCGGATGCCGTCGCGGTAGAACATCTCGCGCGCCGTTTTGCGGATGCGGTCGGCCGCGGGCAGTGGCTTGGCAGCCGGTTTGCCGGTCGCCGGCGCGGAGGTGGGGGTCTGGGTCTTGCTGGCCATGCTCGGCTCCTTTTCTGCGGGCTGCGCGCGGCATGCCCGAAAACAGGGTCGCCAAGAAATGCTTGACGATGTTACTGACCGGTACGTACTATGCGCGAACCGCAATACGTACCGGTCAGTAACATGAGTATAGCCCGCCCTCCCTTCCCATTCCGCCACGCCGGCCAGAAATATGCGTTCGTCGTCGTCGGGGTGATTTTTCTGTCGCTCCTGGTGGCCGCCGGGCTGAGGTCGTCGCCCAGCGTGCTGCTGGTGCCGCTGGAGGAAGCCTTTGGCTGGAGCCGCAGCACCATTTCCTTCGCTGCGGCCCTGGGCATCTTTCTCTACGGCCTGGTGGGCCCCTTCGCCGCCGCCGCGATGGAGCGCTTCGGGCTTCGGCGCGTGCTGATCGGCGCGCTGATCCTGATGTCAGCGTCCAGCGCGGTCAGCGCGTACATGACCGAGCCCTGGCACCTGATCATGACCTGGGGGGTGTTCTCGGGCCTCAGTTCGGGCGCCGTCGCCATTGTGATGGGCGCGACCGTGGTCAATCGCTGGTTCGTCAAGCATCGCGGGCTGATGATGGGCTTGCTGACCGCCAGCGCCGCCACCGGCACGCTGGTGTTCCTGCCCGTGCTGGCCGCGCTGGCCTCGTCGGGCGACTGGACGCGCGTAGTCTGGACGGTCGCTGGCGCCGCCGCGGCGCTGGTGCCGCTGGCCTGGTGGCTGGTTCCCGACCGGCCGTCCAGCGTCGGCGTCGCGCCGTTCGGCAGCGATCCGCTGGCCCCGCCCGCGGCCGCCGCGCCGCGCACCGGCATGCTGGCGGCCACCTTCGGCACGCTGGCCCGCGCCGCCAGGACGCGCACCTTCTGGTATCTCTTTGCCACATTCTTCGTGTGCGGCTTCACCACGAACGGCCTGGTCGGCACGCATCTGATCGCGCTCTGCGGGGACCACGGCATGCCCGAGGTCCAGGCGGCGGGCCTGCTGGCCATGATGGGGATCTTCGATCTGCTGGGCACCACGGCGTCGGGATGGCTTACCGACCGCTACGATCCGCGCAAGCTGCTTTTCGTCTACTACGCGCTGCGCGGCCTGTCGCTGATGTACCTGCCCTATTCCGATTTCTCGTTCTACAGCCTGTCGATCTTCGCGATCTTCTTCGGACTGGACTGGATCGCCACAGTGCCGCCGACGCTGCGCCTGACGACCGAAGCCTTTGGCGAACGCGACGCCTCCATCGTGTTCGGCTGGATCGTGGCGGGCCACCAGATGGGCGCGGCCAGCGCCGCGTGGATGGCGGGCGCGCTGCGCGAGGCGCAGGGCAATTACCTGATGGCCTTCGTGATTTCGGGCGCAACAGGCATCATCGCCGCCGTGCTGGCCCTGATGATCGGCCGACGGCGCGCGGTGGCGCAGCCGGCCTGAAGCGACGCGGCGCAGGGCGGCAAAGACCGCCCCGCGCCGCCCGGGATCACTCGACTTCGCCCAGGTACGCCGCGCGCACCTTGGGATCGTGCAGCATGTCGCGCGCGGGACCGGACAAGGTGATCTCGCCCGACTCCATCACATAGCCGCGGTGGCTGTTCTCCAGCGCCAGCCGCGCATTCTGCTCGATCAGCAGGATCGTCACGCCTTCGCTGGCGATGGTGCGCACCACGTCGAACACCTTTTCCACCATCAGGGGCGCGAGCCCCATCGACGGCTCGTCCAGCAGCAGCAGTTTGGGACGCGCGATCATGGCGCGCCCCATGGCCACCATCTGCTGCTCGCCGCCGGACAAGGTGCCCGCGGCCTGCCTGCGCCGCTCGGCCAGGCGCGGAAACAGCGTGAAGACGCGATCGGTGTCCTGGCGGATCTGCGCCGCATCGCGGCGGACATAGCCGCCCATGGCGAGGTTTTCCTCGATGGTGAGCTGTCCGAAGATGCCGCGGCCCTCGGGCACCATGACCAGACCCTTGCGGACCAGCTCGTGCGACTTCTGTCCGCCAATGGACTGCCCGGCGTAGACGATCTCGCCGCCGGCCAGCGGCACCAGGCCGCAGATGGCGCGCAGCGTCGTGCTCTTGCCGGCGCCGTTGGCGCCGATCAGGCAGACCAGTTCGCCTTCGTCCACGCACAGGTCGATGCCGCGCACCGCGCGGATGCCGCCATAGGACACCTGCAGGCCCCGCAGCTCCAGTAGGGGTTGGGATGCCGTCATGTTGCCTGGCCCTCGTTGTGGATGTTCGGATCCTGGGCGGCCCCGGCGCCCAGATACGCTTCAATGACCTTGGGGTCGCGCTGTACCTGGGCGGGCTTGCCCATCGCCAGGACCTTGCCGTATTCCAGCACCAGCACGCGATCGCACAGGCCCATGACGAGCTTCATGTCGTGTTCGATCAGCAGCACGGTCACGCCGTCCGCGCGGATCTTCTCGACCAGCTTGCGCAGCACCACCGTTTCCGATGCGTTCATGCCCGCGGCGGGTTCGTCCAGCGCCAGCAGCTTGGGATCCGTCGCCAGCGCGCGCGCGATCTCCAGGCGCCGCTGGTCCCCGTAGGGCAACGAGCGCGCCACGTCATTGGCGCGGTGCCCGATGCCGACGTAGTCCAGCAGTTCCTGCGCGCGCGCCTCGATGGCGGCCTCTTCGGCGCGCGTGGCGCGGGTGCGCAGCACCGCGCCCAGCACACCCGCGCGGGTGCGCAAGTGGCGGCCGATCATCACGTTCTCGATCGCGCTCAGGTTGGCGAAGAGGCGGATGTTCTGGAACGTGCGCGCCAGACCCGCATACGCCACCTCGTGCGGCTTCTTGCCCGTCATGGACTCGCCATTGAAGGTGCACGTGCCCTCTTCGGGGATGTACAGACCCGTCAGCACGTTGAACAACGTGGTCTTGCCCGCGCCGTTCGGACCGATGAGCCCGTAGATTTCGCCCTGCTCAATGTCGAAACTGACGTCCGACAAGGCCTGCAGGCCGCCGAAGCGCTTGCCCAGGCCCCGGGCTTGCAGCAGTTTGCTCATGCCGCGCCTCCTTGCGTCTTGGTGGCAAGTTCGCGCTTGCGCACCGCCGACGGCCACAGGCCGGCCGGGCGGAACAGCATGACGCACACCATGGCAAGGCCAAAGAGCAGCATGCGGATGCCTTCCGGATCCAGCACCACTTCGCCGAACACCATGTGCTGGACGGGTTCAACCACCGCGCGCAGGAATTCCGGCAGCGCGGCCAGGATCAGCGCGCCCAGGATGACGCCCGGAATGTGGCCCATGCCGCCCAGCACCACCATGCACAGGATCGAAATGGATTCCATGAGCGAGAAGCTCTCGGGGCTGACGAAGCCCTGCATCGACGCGAACAACGCGCCCGCCACGCCGCCGAAGGACGCGCCCATCGCAAAGGCCAGCAGCTTGATGTTGCGGGTGTTGATGCCCATCGCCTTGGCGGCGATCTCATCCTCGCGGATGGCCTCCCAGGCGCGGCCGATGCGCGAGTTCTGCAGGCGCACGCACACCACGATGATGATCAACGTCAGCGCAAGCAGCAGGTAGTAGTACTTCTCGGGCCCGGTGAAGCGGATGCCCAGCAGGCTCTGCGTGCGTCCAAACGCAAACTCGCCCACCTTGAACGTATCGATGCGGTTGATGCCCTGCGGCCCGTTGGTGATGTTGATGGGCGCGTTCAGGTTGTTCAGGAAGATGCGGATGATCTCTCCGAACCCCAATGTCACGATCGCCAGGTAGTCGCCTCGCAGCTTGAGCGTTGGCGCCCCCAGCAGCACGCCGAACAGGCACGCCACCGCCAGCGCGATCGGCAGGATGGCCCAGAACGGCAGGTGCAGGCCGAAATGCGGCGACGCCAGCAGCGCCCACGTGTAGGCGCCCACTGCATAGAACGCGATATAGCCCAGGTCGAGCAGGCCCGCAAAGCCCACCACGATGTTCAGGCCCAGCGACAGCATGACGTAAAGCAACGCGAAGTTCAGGATGCGGACCCAGCTCTGCCCGGCCATGCCGATCACGAAGGGCAGCACCGCCAGCACGATGCCGATGAGGGCGATGCCGATCAGGTTGCGGGTCGAGAACCCGCTGTTTTTCAGGTGCGTGTTCATGCGCGATCCCCCACGCGTTCGCCCAGCAGGCCGGAGGGACGGAAGATCAGCACCAGCACCAGCACGAAGAACGCAAACACGTCCTGGTAATGGCTGCCCAGGAAGCCGCCCGTCAGGTCTCCGATGTAGCCCGCGCCCAGCGACTCGATGATGCCCAGCAGCAGGCCGCCCGCCATCGCGCCGACCAGATTGCCGATGCCGCCCAGCACTGCGGCGGTGAACGCCTTCAGGCCCAGCATGAAGCCCATCGTGTATTGCGACACGCCGTAATAGGTGGCGACCATCATGCCCGCCACGGCGGCCAGCGCCGATCCGATCAGGAAGGCCGCGGAAATCACCGTGTTGATGTTCACGCCCATCAGGCCCGCCACTTCGCGGTTCTGCGCGGTGGCGCGCATCGCGGTGCCCAGGCGGGTCTTGTGCACGACGGCCAGCAGCCCGCCCATGATGAGCGCGGCGATCACCACGATGGCGATCTGCAGCGTGCTCATGCGCGCGCCGGCAAACTCGAACACCTGCGGCGACAGCACCTGCGGGAAGTTCAGATAGTTGCGCCCCCAGCCCATCATCGCGAGGTTCTGCAGGATGATGGACACGCCAATGGCCGTGATCAGCGCCGCGAGACGCGGCGCGCGGCGCAGCGGCCGGTAGGCCACGCGCTCGGCCGTCCAGCCCACCGCCATGCACAGCGGCACGGAGACGAGCAGGCCCACGCCGAGCACCACGAAGGCGGAGGCGCCGGGGTCGCCGCCCACCAGCGAAATGGCAACCGTCGTGGCCGCCATCGCGCCGATCATGACGACGTCGCCATGCGCGAAGTTGATCAGCCCGATGATGCCGTACACCATGGTGTAGCCAAGGGCGACCAGGGCGTACACGCTGCCGAGCGTGACGCCGTTAATCAGTTGTTGAATGAAGATATCCATAGGGGCCGCTGAATAAGCCTGGAAAATCGCGGGCGGCAACCAGGGCGCAAAGGCCTGGCCGCGCAACGCGCGCCGCGGCGCCGGACGGCGCCTGCGGGAAGAAGCGGGCGGACCGTGGCGCAGCCAGCGTCCGCCCTCGTTCAAGCCGGCTTAATTAGCCTGGCTGACCATCGTTTCAACCATCTCCCACTTGCCGTTCTTGACTTCGTAGATGGTGACCGAGATTTCCTTCAGGTCGCCCTTGTCGTCGTACGAAATGTGCTCGCTGGTCGCGCCCTTGCGGTTCAGCTTGGCCAGCTTGGGCAGGTATTTTTCGGGGTCGGCGGAACCGGCCTGCTCGATGGCGGTAATCATGTTCCAGGCGCCGTCGTAGGCGTAGGGCGCGTAGACGCCGGGCGCCTTCTTGAAGCGCGCCTGGTACTTCTGCTCGAAGTCCTTGCCCGCGGCCATCTTGTCCAGCGGCACGCCGGCCAGCGAGGCGTAGGTGCCGTCGGCGGCATCGCCCGCCAGCTTGATGAAGGTGTCGCTGCGCGTCATTTCGCCCGACACCAGCGGCGCCTTCAGGCCCAGCGTGGCCAACTGGCGCTTCATCGGGCCCGACTGCGCGTCCAGGCCGCCGTAGAAAATGGCGTCGGGCGCGGAACCCTTGATGTTGGTCAGGATGGCCGTGAAGTCGTTGGCCTTGTCGGTGGTGTATTCGCGGCGCACGACCTGGCCGCCGGCGGCCTTGACCGCCTTTTCGACTTCGTCCGCCAGGCCCTGGCCGTAGGCGGTGCGATCGTCGATGATCGCGACCTTCTTGGCCTTCAGGTTCTGCACGATGAACTTGCCGACCGCGGCGCCCTGCTGGGTGTCGCTGGTCATCATGCGGAACGTGGTTTCGTAGCCCTGCTTGGTGTATTCGGGCGACGTCGCCATGGCGATCTGCGGCAGGCCGGCTTCGTGGTAGACGCGCGACGCGGGAATGGTGGTGCCCGAGTTGAAGTGACCCAGGATGCCCACGACTTCCTGGTCGACGAGCTGCTGCGCCACCTGCACGCCCACGCGCGGGTCGGCCTGGTCGTCGCGCGACACGAGCACGAACTTGGCCGTCTCTCCGTCGACCTTGATGCCCTTTTTGTTGGCTTCTTCCAGGGCCAGGTTCAGCCCGTTCTGCATGTCTTCGCCGTAATGCGATTGCGGACCGGTGAGCGGGGCTGCAAAGCCGAATTTGACGTCGGCGGCGTGCGCGGCCGCGGTCATGCCAGCGGCGGCGATGCTGGCGGCAAGAAGCTTCAAAGTGGTGCGGAACTTCATGGGGGTATCCTCCGGAATGTCGGACCTAAGGCCTGTTATACCTGAGCTTTTAGCCAGGGGTTTTGGTTTTTTCACTACCGCGGGCCCGGTGATCGCCGGGTCCCGCGCATGCATTTTCTGCAGTGCCTGGATGCCGGATTGCGGCAGCCAGGCCAGAGGTGCGACCGGATTTTCGTTCCAGTGCAACCTAGCCCGATATTGGAGATAACCCTTGGGTGGCCAAGGGTTACCCCTTGGCCGCGCTCAACCGATGGTCATGAGGCTGGCGTTGCCGCCCGCCGCCGCGGTATTCACGCTGATCGAACGCTCGGTCAACAGGCGCTCGGGGACATAGCTGGCCCCTGCCGCCAAGGCGTCCGAGGTCAGGCCATGCACCGCCAGGATGGCGCCCGGGCGCTGCGCGATGCGTTGGTTCAGCGCCTTCAGCGCATCGCCGTCGCCTTCGAACAGCACGGCCTGGTAATCCGCATCGTCGACGTCGGTGTCCGCCAGGATGCCCGCCTGGCCCTGCTGCTCGGCGTCCAGCGTGGCCAGCAGCGCCTGCGCCGCAGGCGTGTCCGCGAACCAGGCGTGGTTGCCCGTCAGGCGGGCCGCCGACCATTGCGCGCGCGCGCCGGCCTCGGTGGCCGCCACGCAATAGACCGCGCCGCGCGGCTCGACCATGTACGTATTGGTCTCGCCCGTGGGACCGGGCAGCGCGATCCGCTGCGGCAGCGGCGCCGCGGCGTCCAGGGCCGGCGGCAGACCCGCGGGGCGCGTGCCCAGCAGGCGGTACATGTACAGCGGACCGCCCGCCTTGGGACCGGTGCCCGACAGGCATTCGCCGCCGAAGGGCTGCACGCCCACCACGGCGCCCACGATGTTGCGGTTGACGTAGACGTTGCCGGCGTGGACCTGGCCGGTCACGTGGGCGATGGTTTCATCGATACGGGTATGCACGCCGAAGGTCAGCCCATAACCCGTGCCGTTGATCGCATCGAGCAAGGCGTCCAGTTCGTCGCGCTTGTAGCGCACCACGTGCAACACCGGCCCGAAGACTTCGCGCGTCAGTTCGCTGATGTGGTCGATCTCGATGATGGTCGGCGGCACGAAGGTGCCGTGGCGGCATTCGCCGTTCAGTTCGACCTGATCGATGCGGTGGCCGGCGGTGCGCATGGATTCGATGTGGCGCTGGACGCCGTTGCGCGCTTCGGTGTCGATGACCGGGCCCACGTCCACCGACAGGCGGTCGGGGTTGCCCACGGCCAGCTCGCGCATCGCGCCGCGCAGCATCGTCAGCACGTGGTCCGCATTGTCTTCCTGCACGCACAGGACGCGCAGTGCCGAGCAGCGCTGGCCGGCCGAATCGAAAGCGGAGCTGAGCACGTCGAACACGACCTGCTCGGACAGCGCCGACGAGTCCACCACCATCGCGTTCTGGCCGCCCGTTTCCGCGATCAGCGGAATGGTGTGGCCGTTGTCGTCCAGGCGGTCGGCCAGGGTGCGCGCGATGATGCGAGCCACGTCGGTGGACCCGGTGAACATCACGCCACGCACGCCGGCGTTGGCGACCAGTTGCGCGCCGATGGTCTCGCCGCGGCCCGGCAGCAACTGCACGGCGCCGGCGGGCACGCCCGCCGCGCGCAGGACGGCCACGGCCTGCGCCGCGATCAGCGGCGTCTGCTCGGCCGGCTTGGCCAGCACCGTATTGCCCGCGGCCAGCGCCGCGGCGACCTGACCGGTAAAGATGGCCAGCGGGAAGTTCCACGGGCTGATGCACAGCACCGTGCCCAGCGGGCGATGCGTGTCGTTGCTGAATTCCTGCTCGGCCTGGTCGGCGTAGTAACGCAGGAAGTCCACGGCCTCGCGCACTTCGGCGATCGCGTTGGGCAGCGACTTGCCGGCTTCGCGCACGATCAGGCCCAGCAGGGTCTGCATCTGCTCTTCCAGCAGTTGCGCGGCGCGGCGCAGGCATTGCGCCCGCTCGGCCACCGGCGTGGACTGCCAGATCGGCGCGGTATTGGCGGCGGCGCGCAGCGCGAGATCCACGTCCGAAGACTGGGCCTCGATGACATGGCCCACCACGTCACGCAGATTGGCGGGATTGCGCACCTCGATTGCGCGGGCGGCATCCCAGGGCTCGCCCTCTTCGCCCAACATCGGGCCGGCGCGCCACGGCGTGCCGGCGCTGGCCAGCAGCGCGGCCGACAGCGAACCCAGGCGATGCTCGTTGCTCAGGTCCAGGCCCGCGGAATTGGCGCGGGCGCCCTCTTGCGGGTTGCCGTAAAGATCGCGCGGCAGCGGAATCTTTTCATGCGGCGCGCCCAGCGGCACGATGCGCGAGGCGGCTTCCACCGGATCGGCGACCAGCGTCTCGACCGGGATGGTTTCGTCGCCGATCAGGTTCACGAACGACGTATTGGCGCCGTTTTCGAGCAGGCGGCGCACCAGGTAGGCCAGCAGCGTTTCGTGCGTGCCGACCGGGGCGTAGATGCGGCAGGGACGATTCAGCTTGCCCTGGGCCAGCGGTCCCACCACTTCTTCGTACAGCGGTTCACCCATGCCGTGCAGGCACTGGAACTCGTACTGTCCGGGGTAATAGTTCTGGCCGGCAAGCTGGTAGATCGCCGCCAGGGTGTAGGCATTGTGCGTGGCGAACTGCGGATACACGGCTTCCGGCGCGGCCAGCAGCTTGCGGGCGCACGCCAGGTACGCCACGTCCGTGTACACCTTGCGGGTGTAGACCGGATAGCCCTCCAGGCCGTCGACCTGCGCGCGCTTGATTTCGCTGTCCCAGTAGGCGCCCTTCACCAGGCGCACCATCACGCGATGGCGGCTGCGGCGGGCCAGGTCGATGACGTAGTCGATCACGAACGGCGCGCGCTTCTGGTAGGCCTGGATGACGAAGCCGATGCCGCTCCAGCCTTCGAGCTCGGGCGTAAAGCACAGCGCTTCCAGCAGATCCAGCGAGATCTCCAGGCGGTCGGCTTCTTCGGCGTCGATGTTCAGGCCGATGTCGTAGCTGCGCGCCAGGATGGTCAGCGCCTTCACGCGCGGCAGCAGTTCGGCCATGACGCGCTCGCGCTGGCCACGCGAGTATCGGGGATGCAAGGCAGACAGCTTGATCGAGATGCCGGGGCCTTCGTAGATGCCGCGGCCCGCGGCGGCCTTGCCGATGGCGTGGATGGCCTGCTCGTAGGATGCGTAGTAGCGCTCCGCGTCCTGCGCCGTGGTGGCGGCTTCACCGAGCATGTCGTAGGAATAGCGGAAACCGCGCGATTCCATCTTGCGGTTGTTGGCCAGCGCCTCGGAGATGGTCTGGCCCGACACGAACTGCTCGCCCATCATGCGCATGGCCATGTTCACGCCCTTGCGCACCAGCGGCTCGCCGCCCTTGCCGATCAAGCGCGTCAGCGCCTTGGACAGCGATTGCTCGCTGCTCACGGCGACCAGCTTGCCGGTGATCATGAGCCCCCAGGTGGCGGCGTTGACGAACAGCGATTGCGAGCCGCCCATGTGCGACTTCCAGTCGCCGCGGGCGACCTTGTCGCGGATCAGCGCGTCGCGCGTGGCGCGGTCCGGAATGCGCAGCAGCGCTTCGGCCAGGCACATCAGCGCCACGCCTTCCTGGCTGGACAGCGAGAATTCCTGGATCAGGCCTTCCACCCCGCCGCCGCTGCGCTTGCCGCGCAGCTTCTTGACCAGCCCGGCGGCCATCGCATGCACCTTTTCCAGGTTGGGCACACGGGCCTGGCCCAGCAGAAGCGGCACGCATTCGGGCTCCGGGCGGCGGTAGGCCGCCGTGATGGCCGCGCGCAGCACGGACTGCGGCTGCACGTCCTGGCCAAACTCGTAGAACGGAGGCGTAGGCGCGGAATGGAGTTCGGCGGCATCTTCGTCGCCAGCGGAGTCGGCGCCCAGATGGGACATCTCCGCGGGAAGATGGCCGCGCTCGATCTTGTCCAGATAGGAAAGAATCGCCTGCTTGTGCAGCCAGTGCGGCGTGCAGTTGAGCTTGTGGGCGGCGGCTTTCAGGCGGTCGCGGAGTGCGTCATCGACTTTGACGCCGAGGGTCGTGCTGGCCATAAGAGATTGCTTCCTGTCGCATGGCAAAGGTGTAACTGGGCTCGATCGAAACCCAGTAGGGGTAGGACCGTATGCTAGACAGGTTGCAACCGCGTTTGTATTAAGGTTAACCCTAGGTTGCCCCTGAGTTAACCACTTGAGAACGCAAGCTTATGCCGCCGCGGGCACGTCATTCCTTCAGCGCGGAACACCCCATCATCTGGACGGAGGCCGAACCGGCGGGCGCCTGACCCCGGATCGCATCGGCCATGACGCCCGCCAGGCTGACGACCGCGCGCTGCTGCGCGGCGATCAGGCTGGGCACTTCGCTGTCCGTAACGCTCTCGGTGACGACGCTGCGGCACAACACGCCAGTCCCCTTGGCGTTGACGGGCCGCACGCGCCACGTGGCGTCCAGCTGCGCCATGCTGCCCGACACCATCTCAAATCGCTGTACGTCGGTCTGCACGCGCCAGATGGGAGCGCCGGGACCAGGCTTGACCATCTGGACGTCCAGCGCGCCGAGGTCGCGCTTGAGCGCATCGGACAAGGCGTTGCGCAGTTCATCGCCCAGCGGCGAGCTCCAGCGCTCCGAATACAGGGCCGAGATGCTTCCGTCGCCGGTGCGCACCATGAGCTGCGGCTGGTCGGCCTGCATGGACAGGGACACGGGCTGCACTTCGAGCAGGAACGAGGCGGAGCCCGCGGCGGGGCCGCCTGGCTGCGACGCCGCGGGCGTCTGCAACGTGTAGTAGTGAACGGGCGGCGAGGAGCCGCACGCCGCCAGCGCACCGGACAGGGCCAGCACGGCCAGCGCGGCGCGCGAACGCCGCAAGGCAAGCCCGTCCCGGGCCTGGAGCGCATCGTGTGAGGGTCGGCTATTCATGAGCATCTAGTTCCTGACTGGGCCGGCGCCCGGAATGGGATCTTCGCCCCTGCCGCGCAACAGGGCTTCAGGGTTGGACTGCAGGAAGTCGGCCAGCGCGCGCAACGACCGCGCCGCGCGGCTCAGTTCCTGCATCGCCTTTTCGGCGTTGACCGGCAAGGAGGCGTCCGAAGCCAGCAGCGAATTGATGTTGGCCATCGAATCCTTGGCCTGCTTGAGCGCCTTCTGCGCCTCCGGCGCCACCTGCTTGTCCAGGCGGTTCATCAGCTTGGACGTGCTGGCCAAGGTCGCGCGCAGGTCCTCGCCGATCTTGTCGAACGGGATCTTCTCGATCTTCGCAACGATGTTGGTGACCTGCTGCTGGAGCTGATCCAGGTTGCCCGGCACCGTCGGGATCATCGCGGGCGTCGACATCTCGAACTCCACCGGCTTGGCGTTGGGCACATTGTCCAGCACCACATACAGCTGGCCGGTGAGCAGGTTCGCCGTGCGCAGTTGCGCGCGCAAGCCATGCTTGATCATCACGCCGAGCAGGCGGCCGCCCGCCACGTCGCCGTCCTTGAGCGCGCGCTCGCGCACTTCTTCGTACACGCGGCCCAGGCGTTCCGGATACAGCGTCGCGTCCACCAGCGAATAGAAGCGCTTGGTCTCCGGATCGAAGTCCAGCGTGATCTGCGTGACGTCGCCCAGCGTGATGCCGTTGAAATCAACGGGCGCGCCGACAGCCAGGCCACGGATCGACTGGTCAAAGCGCATGCGGATCGGGAAGGCCTCGCCGTCCGGATTGGCCTTGGCAGCAGCCTCTGTGGGATACAGGTCGAATTCGGCGTCGGCCGGCGCGGCCGCGGCCCCGTCGCGCGCGGTCTGCACGGGCGCGAAGGCCACGCCCCCCACCGCCATGGACACGAGCGATTGCGTGCGCACCTTCAGGCCATCGGCGTTGACGCTGAAGTCCACGCCGCTGGCATTCCAGAAGCGCGTGCCGTTGGTGACGAACTTGTCGTTGGGCGCATCCACGAAGACCTCGACGCTGACGGCGCTGCCGTCCTCGTCCAGGGCATAGCCGATCACGCGGCCCACGTTGATCCGGCGGAAGTACACCGGCGATCCGATATCCAGCGAGCCCAGGTCCGACGCCTTGAGCATGAAGCGCTTGCCCGCGCGGTCATGCGTGACGGCGGGCGGGACTTCCAGGCCCTCGAAGGACAGCTTGGTGGCGCGGTTGGTGCCGTTCTTGCCCTCTTCGGCATCCACGCCGATGTAGGCGCCCGACAGCAGCGTGCCCAGCCCGGATACGCCGCTCACGTCCAGACGCGGCCGCACCACCCAGAAATTGGTGCCTTCACGGGCAAGGTCCGAGACTTCCTTGGCCAGTTCGGCCTGCACGACCACCTTGCTGCGGTCGGCGTTGAATCCGATGGACTTGACCGTGCCGATGGTCACGTCCTTGTAGCGCAGCTGGGTCTTGCCAACCTCCAGCCCCTCGGCGGTGTTGAACGAGATGGAAATATCGGGGCCAGCCTGCATCCAGGTGCGCACGACCAGCGACAGGCCCATCAGGGCGGCCACCACGGGCACCAGCCAGATCCAGGAGATCCGGCTCTGTTTCTTGCGCGAGATCGCGGGCGACGTGAACTTCTCGTCACTGGACCCGGGGGCTTGCTCGGACATCTACTCTTTCCTTTTTTTGAGCGGAAAACAACGGCTGAAGGCCTTTCCTAGCCCACTTCCTTGCCGGCGACGGGGGTTCCGGCGACGGGCGCCGGCGCGCGCCGGGCCTCTACCGGCGCTGATTCAATGATCTCGGCCTGCCCCTCCAGGTCCCAGCTGCGGCGCAGGTCGAAGCTCATGGCCGCCAGCATCGTCAGGATGACCACCACGCCGAACGCGGCGGCACCCGCGCCAGCGCTGATCTCCATCAGTCCCTGGAAATCGGCCAGGGCCGCCAGCAATATAACGACAAATACATCCAGCATCGACCATTGGCCGATGAATTCCACCATCTGATACAAACGCGTGCGCGGCCGCAGATTGGTCGTGCTGCGCCATTGCTCGGTCAGCAGCAGCAGGATGAGCGCGAGCAGCTTGGTCAGCGGCACCGCCACGCTGGCGATGAACACGATCAGTGCGATATCCCAGGAGCCCATTTCCCAGAGCTCCACGACGCCGCCCAGGATGGTATGCGCGCTGTCGCCCAGCAGCGAACTGACCTTCATGACCGGCAGCACGTTGGCGGGGATGTAGAAAACGATGGCCGCGAGCAGCAGCGCCCAGGTGCGCGCCACGTGATCGGGCTTGCGGTAATGGACCACCGCGTGGCAGCGCACGCAGTGATGGTGCGCCTCCGGGTCGGCGTCGCGCGGCAGGGCCTGGACCTGGCCGCAGACGTGGCAGCTGGTCAATACCGAGTCAGGATTGCTTTCGGGCACGTGAACCGGCACCACATGCACGGATTCGGCATAGCGCCACAACACGTGGGGCGACAGCCGGCCCAGCATGGTGAGCAGCACCGTCAGCACGCCGAATGCAATCAGGCCGATACCCGGCGACACCGCGGCCATGCCCGCCAGCTTGACCACCGCGACCAGCACGCCAAGCAGGAACACCGGGATCATGCACCACGGCCGCAGCGCGCCCAAGAGGCGCATGGCGCCATGGAACCCTGCCGGCTCGCGGTGCCGGGACAACGGCCCCAGCACCCACAGCAGCACCGAGAGCTGCAGCAGCGGCAGCGCAAAACCGGCCAGGCCGGTCATGATGGCGACCACCCAATGGCCCTGGCGCCAGGTGATGGAAATGGCGTCCAGCAGTGAAGCCTGCTGGACCATGCCCTGCACGGACATCGAGGCGACCGGGTAGGCGTTGGCCACCCCAAAGACGATCAGGGCAGTGATGGCGAGCGCCAGCCAATTGGACAAAGTAAGCCCGCTGTAGCGCCAGAGCACGGCGCCGCAGCGGGCACAATTGGCAGTCTCGCCAGGTTCAAGCTGATGTCGGCGATAGATGCTGGCGCAGTGCTCGCACTCGATCAGCGGCTGGCGGTCCGCGGTCATCAGTCGACGAGTTCGACTTCCTGCTTGTCCGGCGCGTCCGACGAAGGCGGCTTGCCGCTGTCGTCAAAGTCCAGCGTCACCTTGCCCGACTCGTCCAGATCCACCGTGACCGAGCCGCCATCGACCAGCTTGCCGAAGAGCAGTTCGTCGGCCAACGCGCGGCGGATGGTGTCCTGGATAAGGCGTTGCATGGGACGCGCGCCCATGAGCGGATCGAACCCCTCCTTGGCAAGGTGTTCACGCAGGCGCGTGGTGAATACGGCTTCCACGCGGCGCTCGTGCAACTGGTCTTCGAGTTGCATGAGGAACTTGTCCACCACGCGCATGATGACCTCGTGGTCCAGCGCGGCGAAGGGGATGATCGCGTCCAGGCGATTGCGGAACTCGGGCGTGAACATGCGGCGGATTTCCGCCATTTCGTCGCCCACCATCCGCGAATTGGCAAAACCGATGGACGGACGGTTCAAGGTCTCGGCGCCCGCGTTGGTCGTCATGATGAGGATGACGTTGCGGAAGTCTGCCTTGCGCCCGTTGTTGTCGGTCAGCGTGCCGTGGTCCATGACCTGCAGCAGGATGTTGAACACATCCGGATGCGCCTTTTCGATTTCGTCGAGCAGCAGCACGCAATGCGGCTGCTTGGTGATGGCTTCGGTGAGCAGGCCGCCCTGGTCGAAGCCCACGTATCCCGGCGGCGCGCCGATCAGGCGCGACACCGCGTGACGCTCCATGTATTCGGACATGTCGAAGCGCAGCAGCTCCACGCCCAGCGTGAACGCCAGTTGGCGCGCGACTTCGGTCTTGCCCACCCCGGTGGGACCGGACAGCAGGAAGGCGCCGATGGGCTTTTCGGGCTTGCCCAGTCCGGAGCGCGCCATCTTGATGGCGGCGGCCAGCGCATCGATGGCGCCGTCCTGGCCGAACACCACGGTCTTCAGGTCGCGGTCCAGCGTGGCGAGCTTGCTGCGGTCGTCGTTGGAGACGGACTGCGGCGGAATGCGCGCGATCTTGGAGACGATGTTCTCGATGTCGACCTTGCCGATGACCTTCTTCTGGCGCGAACGCGGCAGCAGGCGCTGCGCGGCACCGGCCTCGTCGATGACGTCGATGGCCTTGTCCGGCAGGTGGCGGTCATTGATGAAGCGGGCCGACAGTTCGGCGGCCGCCGACAGCGCCGCGGCCGAATACCGCACGCTGTGGTGCTCTTCGAAGCGACTCTTCAGGCCGCGCAGGATCTGCACGGTCTGCTCGATGCTGGGCTCGGCCACGTCGATCTTCTGGAACCGGCGCGACAGCGCATGGTCCTTTTCGAAGACGCCGCGATACTCGGTGTAGGTGGTTGCGCCGATGCACTTCAACTGCCCCGACGACAGGGCCGGCTTGAGCAGGTTGGACGCATCCAGCGTGCCGCCGGATGCCGAACCGGCACCGATCAGCGTATGGATTTCGTCGATGAACAGGATCGCATCGGGGTTGCCGCGGATCTGCTTGAGCACGCCCTTCAGGCGCTGTTCGAAATCGCCGCGGTACTTGGTGCCGGCGAGCAGCGCGCCCATGTCCAGCGAATAGACCTGGGCCGCCTGCAGGATTTCCGGCACTTCGCCGCGCGTGATGCGCCAGGCCAGGCCTTCGGCGATGGCGGTCTTGCCCACGCCGGCTTCGCCCACCAGCAGCGGGTTGTTCTTGCGGCGGCGGCACAACACCTGGATGACGCGCTCGACCTCGTGTTCGCGTCCGATCAGCGGATCGATGCGCCCGGCAAGGGCGGCGGCGTTCAGGTCGGTGGCGTACTGGTCCAGCGGCGACTGACGGGAATCGCCCTGCTCTTCGCCATTGGGTTGTTGCTCTTTCTGCACGGCGGCGGACTCCACCTGCGGCTGTTTGGTGATGCCATGAGACAGGAAATTGACGACGTCCAGGCGCGTGACGCCCTGCTGCTGCAGGTAGTACACGGCATGCGAGTCCTTTTCACCGAAAATGGCGACCAGCACGTTGGCGCCGGTGACGGGCTTCTTGCCCGTGCCGCCCGCCGAAACGTGCATGATCGCGCGCTGGATCACGCGCTGGAAACCCAGCGTCGGCTGCGTGTCGACTTCGGCGCCGCTCGGGATCACCGGCGTGTTTTCCGATACGAACTGGCGCAGGTTGCGGCGCAGGTCATCCAGGTTGGCGGCGCATGCGCGCAGGACCTCGACCGCCGAAGCGTTGTCGAGCAACGCCAAGAGCAGGTGCTCGACGGTGATAAATTCGTGCCGGGCCGAACGGGCCTCGACAAAAGCCATATGCAGGCTGACTTCAAGCTCTTGAGAAATCACGCTTCCTCCGTAACGCATCGAAGCGGGCTAATACACGATTCATATTCTATGCCGATCATGGCGTAACGCCAGCGATTTCAAAAACCACGCTGTCGTGGCGGCCATGTGTATCCATGACGGTTAGCGTATACCGGCCGTCGTGCGCCAGCACCAAATTAAACGGATGACCCGCGGCGCCATGACTTGCGACACGACCATCGAGCATCCACCATACCTCGCCCTGCGCACCCTGGACGTCCACGTCCAGGGCTACCTGCCGCATGCCGGGCACGGGCCGCAGCACCGAGCCGTTGGCCACGCCGCCCAGACGCAGCGGCCCCTGCGTGGCGTCGGCATACCCGGCAAACGAGGGCGGCGCCGTGTCATTGAGCATCCAGGCTGCCCGCTGTTCGGGACACGCGCCCGAAGGCACGCTGCCCAGCCTGTAGCCCAAGGGCCAGCATGTCACCACCGCCTGCACCGTTTCGGGCCTGACGCGGACCTGCTGGGCGCCTTCCGGCAATGCCGCCACGATATCCTGCAGTAGCGGCGCCGCCACATTCGCCCCGAAAAATCCGGGATTCGGCGTACCGTCGGGCCTTCCGACCCATACGCCGATCGTCCATCTGTCGGTCACGCCGACCGCCCACGCGTCCCGGAATCCGAAACTGGTCCCGGTTTTCCAGGCCAGTTGCCGGCCGGGACTGCCCGACTGGTAGAACGGCCGGTCGGGATGACCGCCGCCTTCGAGAATATCCCGAACGATCCAGGCCGCGCCAGGACTCATCATACGGGACTCGACCATGGGCTGCTCCGCCCGAAGGCGAGGCCGTCCCGAGACGCCGTCCCGGGCCAGCGCGCGATAAGCGCCCACCAGTTCTTCCAATGTGGTGCCACCCCCGCCCAAAATCAAGCTCAGGTTCGGCTCGGCCCCGGCAGGCAGGCGCAACTTCACGCCTCCCGCCAGCATACCCGAGGCAAAACTGGCCGGCCCGACGCGGTCCAGCAGGTCCACGGCCGGCACATTCAGCGACCGCTGCAAAGCTTGCGCGACGCTGACGGGGCCGGAGAACGCCGCCTGGAAATTGCCCGGCGCGTAGCCGCCGAACGACAAGGGCGCGTCGATCAGCAGGCTTTCCGAATGGATCAGTCCCTCGTCCAGGGCCTGGGCATAAAGGAAAGGCTTGAGCGTCGAACCCGGCGAGCGCACCCCGCGCACCATGTCCACATGGGAATAGCGCGAATCGTCGGAAAAATCCGCCGAGCCGGCGTAGGCCTTGACCTCCAGCGTGTCGTTGTCCATGACCAGCACGGCCATCGACACCTTGGGCGGCAGGTTATCGACCCGATCCAGCAACATTTGTTCCACCGAGAACTGCATGTCCGCGTCCAGCGTGGACGTTACCAGGGGCGGGCGCCCGCCCGCGCGGCGCTCGCCGCCCGCTTCCTGCAGCAGGCGCTGCGCAGCCAGGGGCGCCAGCCAGCGCGCGCGCAGCGGCGGCGCGATGACGGTCTCGATCTTTGCGTCAGCCACCTCGGCCGGGGTCCAGCGGCCCAGCTCGGCCATGCGGTCCAGCACCTTGTCGCGCGCGGCCTGCGCGGCCTCGGGATGGCGGTCGGGGCGCAGCCGCGACGGCGCCTGGGGCAAGGCCGTCAGCATCGCGGCCTCGGCCGGCCCCAGGTCGCGGGCCGGCTTGCCCAGCCACAGGCGCGCGCCCATCTCCACCCCTTCCACGATGCCGCCCATGGGCGCATGGGTCAGGTACAGGGAAAGAATCTCGTCCTTGCTGTAGTGCATTTCAAGTTGCACGGCGCGCCAAGCCTGCCGCAACTTCGCGGAAAGGGTGCGCGAGGGCTTGCCCGCCAGCTCCGGATCGATCAGCCGCGCGACCTGCATGGTCAGCGTCGATCCGCCCGAGACGATGCGCCGGTTGGTGGCCCATTGCCAGCCCGCGCGCGCGAGCGCCACGGGGTTGACCCCGGGATGCCAGTAGAACCAGCGGTCCTCGTAGGTGAGCAGGGTTTCCAGATAGCGGGGCGATACCTGGCCGGACTGCACCGGATAGCGCCAGATGCCGTCGCGGCTGGGATAGTTGCGCAGCGGCGTGCCGTCGGCGGCCACGACCACCGCAGCCCCGCCCGAATCGATGGGCGGCAATGGGTACAGGCGGTCCAGCGCGAATAACAACGCGGCCAGCGCCGACAACGCGCTGGCCGCGAAGATGCCGCGCCGCCGCCAGCGGCGGGCGCGCGAGGCGCCCGCCGCGGGGGGAGCGCCGGCGTTCAAGGACGCTTGGCGCCGCGATCTCGGATTTCGACCGTGCTCCATTGCTCACCCACGCCGCGGATTTCGGGCCGGTACATGTCCTCGGCCACCGTCGACGGCACCGCGTAGCGGCCCGGCGTCACGACGCGCACCAGATAGAACACGTCCACCTTGCCGCGCCCCAGCGACACCGCGGCCACATAGCGGTCATCGCGGAACTCACGATGCTTGATGTTGGAGTCCGACATGGCATCGGCCACACGGCGTCCGCCGATCGTCCAGTCCTGCATCTCGGGGCTTTGCGAAAGGTTCAGGTTTTCGACTTCGAAACCCGCCGGCACGCGGTCGACCAGCAGCCCGTCGGGGATGTTCTGGTTGGCGCTTGCCTGCACCCAGACCACCAGCATGTCGCCGGTCTGCAACGTGCCGCCGTCCCACGGACGGCCGTCCGGACGGTACCAGCCGCGCTTGAGCTGGATGATGTCGTTGCGCGGCGCCGGGGTGGCGGTCGGGCTGCCCTGGATGTCGTACTCGACAAAGAGCGACTGGCTGCCCGTGTTCTGGAGCTGCGTGCCCGCCAGGTCCGCCGCGGTGAGCGCGACCGTCTGGTCGCTCTTGCCGCCGGACAGCGGCTTGCGCTCGCCATTGACCGTCAGCGTGGCTTCCCACGGCGTGCTCTTGCTGCCGCCCGCGGCGCGCGCGGCCAGCAGCAGGGCCATCTGTTCCTGCGTCGACAGGTAGGAACGATTGCCCAGGCGGCCGGCGAGCTGCGTCAGCAGGTTTTCACTGCGCTCATGGCGCAGGTCGTACTGCGAGACCAACGCGTAGGCCAGCGCGTAATCGCGCACACTGCTGCCGTAGTCGCCCATCCACTCGTCGTAATAGGCGCTGCTGCGGTTGTTGATGTTGATGCCATAGGCGCGCGTCATGGCCAGGTCGAGCGCCTGCTTCATGCGCGCTTCATCGCCCATCAGCTTGAAGGCGGCAGCCAGTTGCACCAGCGGCAGCGGCGAGCGCGCGCGTTCCTGGTAGTTGTCGAAGAGCTGGCGCACGGTCGACAGCGGGGCCTTCTTGTCGCGGGCCAGCGCCAGCGCGGCGGTGGCCAGGCCGGCGAAGCGGCGATGGTCCTCGCGCAGGATGTTGGCGTCGCTGCTGTCGATGCGGTTCGCCTCGACGTTGCGGCGCAGGTTGGCCGACCAGGTGCCGAATGCGCCCGTGCTCTGCTGCACCTGTTCAAGCAGCCAGGTCCGGGAACGATCCAGCGAGCCGTCCGGCACCTCGAAGCCCCGGTCGCGCGCATCCTGCATGAAGCCCACGGCATACGCCGTCAGCCACACGTCGCGCGACGAGGCGCCGCTCCAGAGGTTGTAGGAACCGACGGAATTGCGCATGCCCGACAGACGGCCGATGGCGCCTGCCACCTTCGCGGCGCGCTCGGCCTGCGTGCGCGGCTTCAGGCCGAACTGCTTGGCGGTGTCCTCGTCCAGCATCACCCACGGCAGGGTCGCGCTGATGGTCTGCTCGGTGCATCCGTACGGATAGTTGAGCAGGCCTTCGACCAGACGGTTGACGTTGAACGGAGGACGGTTGGACACGGTCAGGCTGACGGTCGTGGAGTCCGGATAGTAGGACGCGACCCACGATGCCTGGGGCGACTGCGTCTCGCCCGGATTCAGGCGCAGACGGCGCACCTGACGCTCCGGCGCATGGGCCGGCTGCACCTGCAGCACTGACTCGCGCACGATATGCACCGGCTTGTCGCCGCCCTGCCCGTCCACGGTCAGACGCATCAGGCCCAGCCCATACGAGCCCGTCGTCGTAGCAGTGAAGCGCAGGGTCGTGCGCTGCTTGTCCTTGAGCGTGACCGTGCGCACACCGTCGACGATCGCCAGCGGGTCCAGCGCCTCCAGCTTGACCGACACCTTCTGCTCGGCGCCGCTCAGGTTGGTGACGTCCAGCGCGATGGCCGCCTGGTCGCCCGGCGTGATGAAACGCGGGGTGTTCAGTTCCGCCACGATGGGCGCGGCCACCACCATTTCGGTGTCCGTGCTGCCGTAGTTGTCCGGCGTGAAGGCCACGGCCATCAGGCGCAGCGTGCCGTTGAAGTCCGGCAGGTCCAGCGGGATGTCGGCTTCGCCTTGCGCGTTGAGCGCGACCGGGCCCGAGAACAGGTCCACCAGCTTGACCTTCTTGGGCAGGCTCTTGCTGTCGCCGCGCATCGCGGCGTCGCCGCCCCACTTCAGCTTGCCCTTGGTGCCGTCCATCTTTTCGATGAGCTTGCCGTACATGTCCAGCAGCTCGGGCGCATAGCGGTGCTTGCCGAAGAAATAGTCCAGCGGATCGGGCGTGGCGTACTGGTTGATGTTCAGGATGCCGACGTCCACGGCGGACAGCGTCACCGTGGCCTGCTTGCCCTGGGCGCCGTCGACCTTGACGCGCACGGTCGTCTTGGTTTCGGGCACGGCCTTGGGTGCGGCGGTGAGCTTGACGTCCAGCTTGCGGTCGGCGCTGGCGATCGGCAGGAACGCGAGGCCCAGCGCACGGGCCGGCGTGACGCGGTCGCCTTCGCTGCCCGGGCGGAACACCGCCGCGGCCACGTACAGGTCGTGACGCTTCCATTCCTTGTCGACGGGAATCTCGACCTCGGTGCCGGTGGCCTTCACGGCCACCCACTTGGACCACAGCATGCGATCGCCTTCCACCGTGATGAGCGCCTGCCCATCATGCGGCGGCGTGAGCGTCAGCTTGACGCTGTCGCCCGGCTTGGCCGGCACGCCTTCCAGCTTCATCTGCACGCGATCGGGACGGTTGCCCATGGCATCGGCGTCCTGCGCGTTCCAGCCGGCATAGAAGCGATAGCGCATCGTTTCGCCGGTTTCCGGATCGGCGATTTCCAGGCGGTAGCGCCCCCACTTGACCGGCACGGTCAACTGGCTGCGGTCAGTGAGCGCGATCTCGCGCGAATCGACCAGTTCCTCGGTTTCGGTGTAGCCGCTGTTCCAGCCGCGCTGGTCGTCGAAACGCCAATAGTATTGGCGCTCTTCACGGAACAGCCGCATCTGGGCCTGGGCCAGCGGTTCGATCTTGCCTTGCGCATTGGCGCGGATCACCTCGAACGCCGCAGGCGCGTTTTCACGGGCCACGTCGCTGTCGAACTGCGGACGGACGGCGATCAGCTTGTCGGCGGGCCAGACGCTGCGCTCGATCGAGCGCACCACCGGACGGCCGCCGGATTCCAGCAGACTGGCGGACACCCGGACCTTCATCGGCGAATGCGTGCCGGCCGCGTTGGGATTGACCTCGAGCTGCGCGCGGCCCTTCTCGTCCAGCGCGGACTCCGGCAGCTCGCCGAAGCTGCGGCGCGTGTCGTCGGCCACGTCGCCGAAGATGAAGCCCGGCCATTGCTGGGCCAGCGCGTAACGGTCGCGCTTGACCTGGAAGGTCGCCAGCAGGCGGTTGCCCGCCGCGGGCGCGCCGTACAGGTAGTCGCCCTGCACGTCGACGGTCAACTCCTCGTCGGGCGACAGCACGTCCTGGCCGGACGTCAACGTCATCTTCATGCGTTCGGGCAGGAATTCTTCGACCTGGAATTTCCAGGATGCGTCGGGCGCGCGGGACGACGGATCGACGCGCAGCTCGAGCAGCCAGGTGCCGGTCTGCGCATCCAGCGGCAGATCGATGGCGCGCTCGACATAGCCCGGAAGATCCTTCTGGGGCTGCCAGAGCGCGGTCTGCACGGTGCGGCCGTCGGGACGCTTGAGGGTGGCGGTGAGCGGCGACGGCGTCAGCACGCGGCCGTCCAGGTCGCGCGGCAGCACCGACACGGTGAAGGTTTCGCCGGGACGGTACAGGTTGCGGCCCGCGTAGACGAACAGATTGTTGGCGCGCGACGCATGGCCGCCCGTATCGAATTCCGACAGGTCCAGCGCCGGTTCGCCCAGCGCGAGCACGGTCATTTCCTTGTCGCGCGCGGCGCGGATGACGCGGGCATTGGCGAAGCTGCCGTCGAAACGGACATGACCTTGCCCATCGGCCGCGGCCTTGGCCAGCGCCTTGCCGGCGCCATCGACCAGCTCGAAGACCGCGCCGGAAATGGGCTGGCCGGTCTTGAGGGAAACGGAATAGGCCTCGATGCGGTCGCTGTAGCGGCGCGCATGCAGGCCGATGTCGCTGACGTAGAAATACGTGACCTGGTATTCGTAGCGGAAACGCCCCGGCTGGCTCATGACCGCGACGTAGATGCCCGGCTCCTGCAATTCCTTGATGCCTTCGACCGGCAGGAACGTGACGTGGCGCCGGTTGGGCTTGTCGTCGGTGACGAAACGGCCTTGATAGACGCTGGTGGTCAGGGAATTCAGACGGTCCAGGTCCCAGTTGCTGACCGAGCCCTTCAGGCTGCGGTTGCCGGCATAGCGCCAGTCGTTCTCATCGTAGTTGCCGTCGTCTTCCTCATCGGAAGCGGCCGCGCCGCGGCCCACGCCGAGCACGGTGTCGAAGAGTTCCGGCACGCGCTCGGGCGACACGCGAAGAAACTGCACGTCGACTTCGGGCACGTTCACCGTCGCCACCGGCAAACCGCCGTTCTGGCCGGCCGGCAGCACCACGCCGCGGCTGGCGAAATAGAACGACGGCGGCATGGCCTGCGTGCTGACCTCGCAATGCGAGGCTTCGGTCAGCGCGACTTTTTCACCCGCGCCGGGCAGGCCCGAGCGCACGGCGATGGCGTAGGAGCGCTGCGGCTGCACATAAGGGAAGTAGATGACGCGAGGATTGTCGCCGACCACCCAATTGCCCTTGACGATCTTGCCCTTGGGCGCGGAGTCGCCCGGACGCACCGAGGCCGGCTGCTGTCCCGCGGCGGCAGCCGATTCGCTGTCCTCATCCGCCTTGCCGGCGGTCGAGCCCGTATCGGTAACCTGCAGGAAAGCATCCAGATTGCTCTTGGCATCCACGGGCTGCGTGAACGTCACGGCCAGGGACAAGGCATCGTTGTACTGGCGGGGCTGGCAATTCAGCGCCGCGAAGGGATCGGCGGCGCCCACCGTCGCGCTGGCGGGCAGCGCGGGCGCCGCGCCGCTGGACGCCTGCGCGGCCGCCGTCGTCGCCGTCTGTGCCGCAGGCACGGGGGCCGGACCTGCCGGCTGCCGCTCCTTGCCCATCCACCAGCCCACGCCTATGGCGCCGGCCAACACCGCGACGCCGGCTACCGCCAGCCAGCCCTTGCTGATCTTTCCACTCACAGCGAACCTCCCCGCCTACTCGAACGCAACGCTCCTTAGCGGCGGAGCTGCCGACCCGCATGTGCCGCGCGCTTCCCGGTACACGGCAAAATCGTTCAACCCGGAACCCGGGATACCATCGGCAGCACAACGCCGCCATTGCTGGCGGCGTTGTTTCTTGTGGATGTCAAACCGGTTCCATCACACATTGCAAAGGATGCTGGCGCGCCCGCGCATACTGCCCGACCTGGGCAATTCGCGTGGCAGCGAGGTCGCGCGGGTATACCCCGCAAACCCCACGTCCTTCGTGGTGGACCTGCAGCATGATCCGCGTGGCCTCTTCCTGATTCTTATTGAAGAACTTCTGCAGCACCTTCACGACGAACTCCATCGGGGTGTAGTCGTCATTGAGCAACAGCACCTGGTACATCGGCGGTGGCGCAGCGCGAGCCGGCGCCTTCTCGACGACCAAATCATGCTGGGTATCCAAGGTAGAACTCATAGGGCGGGTATTCTATTTAAACTGGGGACGGCAACCACTCAACTTACTGAAAATTACACGCAGAAATACGTAGTATCCATACTTGACGCAGCGGAGAAAAGCGGCGCATTATCCACGCATTCTGGGGTTTTCAATTCACCGAAAATCTGCCAGGAAGCCGGAGGGGGGACAGAGGTCTAGACCGCGATGCCCTTCTGTCAACATACGATTCAATGAGGCAGGCCGCATGTCTGATACGACCGCAACCGCCGTCCAAGGGGACAATCCCAAATCGACGGGCACCGTCAAATGGTTCAACGATGCAAAGGGGTTTGGCTTCATTACGCCCGACGACGGCGGTGAAGATCTGTTCGCCCATTTCTCGTCCATCCAGATGAATGGTTTTAAAACCCTGAAGGAAGGCCAGAAAGTGGCCTTCGAGATTATCCAGGGGCCTAAAGGCAAACAGGCGCTCAATATTACGGCTGCCTGAGTTACCCTTTAAAGCGCAACGGTATAGTTGTGCCATTATCCAGGCGGGGCTTTCGGGCCCCGCCTTTGTTATTTCCTTAATACTTACTGCGCCGGGCCATGCCGAAGATTGCCGTTTTGTTTTCCACTGTTCATACGCTGTTCAAAACAACATTCACCAAGGCTGGATCTGCAGGCGGCGCCACCGGGCGCACGGTTTCGGCAGCGGCTGCCGCGGCCATCGCGCTGGCGGCGCTGGCGCTGCCCTTGCCCGCCGGCGCCCAACAGCAGACGCGAGCCCAGCCGCGCCTGCCCATCACCCAACTGTCGGCCGGCATCCATATTATCCGCGCAGAAGTGGCCAACACCGACGCCACGCGGCGCGACGGCCTGATGTTCCGCACGGAACTGCCCGGCAACGACGGCATGCTGTTCGTGTTCGAACGGCCTGACGTGCAGTGCTTCTGGATGCGCAACACGCTCCTGCCGCTCTCGATTGCCTTTATCGCCGACGACGGCACGATCGTCAACATCGAGGACATGGCGCCCCAGACCGAAGATCCGCATTGCGCGAAGAAGCCGGTGCGCTACGCGCTGGAAATGTCGCAAGGCTGGTTCACCGCCCATGGCATCGCGGCGGGCAAGAAGCTCGATGGGCTGCCCTGAACCGCCGCGTCTGGACACCTGGCCGGGACCCTGCCCCCGGACCATGACAAAGGGAGCCCGAGGGCTCCCTTGTCGTTTCCGGCGCGGCAGGCGCGGGTTACACGCGCTCGACGATGAGCGCGATGCCCTGGCCCACGCCGATGCACATCGTGCACAGCGCGTAGCGGCCGCCGGTGCGATGCAGTTGATTGATGGCGGTGGTGGCCAGGCGCGCACCGCTGGCGCCCAGCGGGTGGCCCAGGGCGATCGCGCCGCCGTTGGGGTTCACGCGCGGATCGTTGTCGGCGATGCCGAGCTGGCGCAGCACGGCCAGGCCTTGAGCGGCAAACGCCTCGTTCAGTTCGATGACGTCCATCTGGTCCAGCGTCAGGCCGGTCTGCGCCAGCACCTTGCGGGTGGCGGGCGCCGGGCCGATGCCCATGATGCGCGGCGCGACGCCGGCGGTCGCCATGCCGACCACGCGAGCGCGCGGGGTGAGGCCATGGCGGGCGGCGGCCTTTTCGTCGGCCAGCAGCAGCGCGGCGGCGCCGTCGTTCACGCCCGACGCGTTGCCGGCGGTGACGCTGCCGCCTTCGCGCACCACGCCCTTCAGCTTGGCCAGCGATTCCAGCGACGTTTCACGAGGATGCTCGTCCTTGGAGACGACAATGGGGTCGCCCTTTTTCTGGGCGATCGACACGGGCACGATCTCGGCGTCGAAAAAGCCTTCCTTCTGCGCGCGCGCGGTCTTTTCCTGGCTGGCCAGCGCGAACAGATCCTGGTCGGCGCGGCTGACGTTGAAATCGTCGGCGACGTTCTCGGCGGTCTCCGGCATGGAATCCACGCCGTACTGGGCCTTCATCAACTTGTTGACGAAACGCCAGCCGATGGTGGTGTCGTAGATGGCGGCGCTGCGCGAGAAGGCGCTGTCGGCCTTGCCCATCACGAAGGGCGCGCGGCTCATGCTTTCGACGCCGCCGGCCAGCATCAGGCCGGCTTCACCGGCGCGGATGGCGCGCGCGGCGGTGCCGATGGCGTCCAGCCCCGAGCCGCACAGGCGGTTGACGGTGGCGCCCGGAACTTCGATCGGCAGGCCCGCCAGCAGGGTCGCCATGCGGGCCACGTTGCGGTTGTCTTCGCCGGCCTGGTTCGCGCAGCCCATGATGGCGTCGTCGAGTTCTTCCCACCGCACGCCAGGGTTGCGCGCCACGAGGGCCTTGATGGCTACGGCAGCCAGGTCGTCAGGACGCACGGAAGCCAGCGCCCCGCCGTAGCGGCCAAAGGGGGTACGGATCGCATCACAGATAAAGGCATTCACGGTCATGGGAAGCTCGGAGTGAAGTGAAAGAACTCGGGATCGACTGATCTTAACGCAGCGCTTTCGCGCCAAGTTGGTGCGTCGCCGGGATGTCCGCAGCACGGACAGTGTCCAATGGACGTTCACATCGCGGCGCGCATGCCTGCACGAAAGCGGGCGCCAGCGCCCGCTTTCAGTGCGCCGTGGACTTGGCCGCTCGGCCAGCTTCCACGATCGCCTGCCTGCGGAACCGTCCCGCCGCCAGATGGTAGAAAGGCTGCGGGCAGAACTGGCGCGACACCCCGGATGCCAGCAGCGATCCCAGCAGCAGCCAGAACAGCATGGGCTGGCTGCCCGTCATCTCCATCACCACGACGCTGGCCGTCAACGGCGCCTGCGTGGCGGCCGCAAGAAAAGCGGCCATCGACAGCAGCACGAGCACGCGCTGGTCGACGCCGTCGCCCGCGAGCTCCCAGATGTGATGGCCGATGCCCGCGCCGGTGGTCAACGCCGGCGTGAAGATGCCGCCCGGAATGCCGGCCCAGTAGGAAGCGACTGTCGCCGCAAGCTTGGCGATGCCGAAACCCTCGGGCACCGAGTTCTTGCCGTTCAGCAGATCGGCCGCCGCGGCGTAGCCGGTCCCGTACACGCTGCCCGCGGTGCAAAGGCCGATCACCGCCAGGGCCAGACCCATGATGAACGCCGTCCAGATGGGATGGGCGCGGATCCAGGCGCGCCACGATTGCGGCGCCGCGCCCACCGGCCCCTTGCCCAGCAAGCGGGCAAACACGCCGCCCAGCGCGCCATTGAGCGCGCCGCAGATGACGATCCACATCACCATGTTGTGCGACAGCTCGGCGCCGCCGAACACGCCGAAGTAAGGATTGTTTCCCTCCACCGCCACGACCAGAAAACCGGCGGCCAGCACGCCGATCAGCACCAGCCGCTGCCAGCGCAGCACCGTGCCGCGTCCGAGCTCCTCGATGGCGAAGATGACGCCCGCCAGCGGCGCGTTGAACGCCGCCGCAAGCCCGCCCGCCGCGCCGGCCGCGATCAGTTCGTTTGCATGGAAGCCGCGCAGCTTCACACCGCGGCGCTTCCAGAAGTCGCCCCAGGCAAGCATGAGCGCCGCGCCGACCTGCACGGACGGCCCTTCGCGGCCGATCGAGGCGCCGGCCAGCATGCCGAAGAACGCAAGCGGAATCTTCCAGAGACTTTGCGCCAGCGACACCAGGCTGCTCTGGCTGGGGCCCGGCGGCAGCGACAGCGCGCCGATGACCTGCGGGATGCCGCTGCCCGAGGCGTTGGGCGCAAAGCGCATTGTGAGCCAGCGCAACGCGGCCAAGCCGAAGGGCAGCACCAGTAGCGCCAACCAGCCGTTGTACGCCACCCATTGCCGGTTCCAGGCCAGCGCCTTGTCGGCCAGGTATGCGAACCCCAGCGACATCAGCGCCACCAGCCCCGCGCCCCCGAGCAGCAGTCCCAGTTGCACGCTTTTGCGCGACAGGCGGTTGATCTGGCGCACCTTGCGGCGCGCCACCCGGCGCGTTCGGGCGATGAGGCGGCGGACGGGGTCGGGCAGATTCATGGGCTGGAGGTTGGACGGCGGTTGGGCAGGTTGTGCGGGACGAGGTTGCTAACCTTACCATCCCGTCCTGACCCGTAGCCGAAAGCCCGCTCCCGTCCGGACCGCCCGGCGTCAGAAGGACGACCAGTCGTCCTGTGCCGCGCTCGCCAGCGCGGGCCGGGCCTGTGCCGGCCGCGCAGCGGGCTTGGCGGGCTTGGGCGCCGCGATGGGCTCGGCCGGCATCAGCCGCGCCTGGGCCTGCCGCGCGGAGCCGCCAGCCGCTTCCACCTTGAAGCGGCGCACCTCCTGCGCCAACCGGTTGGCCTGCTCCTGCATGCTGCCGGCGGCCGCCGCCGCTTCCTCGACCAGGGCGGCGTTCTGCTGGGTCACCGAGTCCATCTGCGAAACGGCCTGATTGACCTGCCCGATGCCCGTCGACTGCTCCTCCGACGCGCCCGCGATCTCGCGCACCAGGGTCGCGACCTGGCGCACGCTGTCGACCACTTCGCGCATGGTGCGCCCGGCTTCGTCGACCTGGCGCGTGCCGCCTTCAACGCGCGTCACGGACTCGTCGATCAGGGCCTTGATCTCCTTGGCGGCCACCGCGGAGCGCTGCGCCAGCGTGCGCACCTCGCCCGCCACGACGGCAAAGCCGCGTCCTTGCTCGCCCGCGCGCGCCGCTTCCACGGCGGCGTTGAGCGCCAGGATGTTGGTCTGGAAGGCGATGCCGTCGATCACGCCCGTGATATCGGCGATACGGCGCGAGCTGTCAGAAATCGCGCTCATGGTCTGCACCACGCCCTGGACCACCTCGCCGCCGCGCACGGCCACGTTCGATGCCTGATTGACCAGGCGATCGGCCTCGCTGGCGTTGTTGGCATTCTGCTGCACCGTGCTGGTGAGCTCTTCCATGGACGCGGCGGTCTCTTCCAGCGAAGACGCCTGCTCCTCGGTGCGCTGGGACAGGTCGGCATTGCCCTGCGCGATCTGCGACGAGGCCGAGGCGATGCTTTCACAGCCGTCGCGCACGTCGCGCACGATGCGCGCCAGGCTTTCGTTCATGGCCTTGAGCGCGCCCATCAGATCGCCGGTCTCATCGCGCGTGGAGACGCGGATATCGGCCGTCAGGTCGCCCGCCGCCACCTGGCGCGCCGCGGACACCGCCTCGCCCAGCGGCCGAACGATGCCGCGCGTCACCAGCCAGCCCAGCAGCATGCCGATGGCCACGCCCGCCACCGCCAGGGCAATCATGATGGCGCGAACCGTGCCGTAGAGCTCCGTGCCTTCCTGCACAGAGGCCTCGGCGGACTTTTCCTTGCTGACCGCCAGATCGGTCATCAGGTCGTCGAGCTTCTGCGAAGACGCGATCAAACGCCTTTCGATCTCGGCCACGCGCGGGTCGTTCTGCGTCAGGGGCTGCGACTTGGCCGCCTCGAAAAAGGCGCTGGCCTCGCGCTTCCACACCTGTTCGGTTTCGCCGAACTGCGCAAGCAATTGCCTGGTCTGCTCCGCGTCGAACGTGGCGGCAGCCTTGTCGCGCAGCGCATCCATGTTCCTGACCGCATCGTCGAACTGCTTGCGCAGCGCCTGCCGCTCCTGCTCGGAGGACGCGGCCAGAAAGGCGTTGCGCGCTCGGCCCGCGTAGATGAGGTTAAGGTTGGCTTCCTTCAGATCCGAGATGCCGCGCAGCTCGGTGTCGTAAAGCCTGTCGTTCATGGCATTGATGCGCGCCAGCCCCCAGACGCCGAAGGCGCCGATCGCACCACCAATTACCGCAACCAGTAAAAACGCGCCCGTCAGGCGAGCGCCAATGCGCATCCCCGAAAATAACCGCAACATGCTTTCTTTCCCTGTGGTAACCCCGGCGTGTCGCGGCGTTGCCGCAGCCATGCGCTCCGAGGTGCAGCCGCTGGCCGACGGCAAAGATATCGACCCTTTGACCTAGGGCTAACCCTGAAGAAAAGCCTGTTACCGGTTCAGTTCCCTGTAATGAAATCACCACGCAAGGGGGGTTTCCGAAACTGAATTTCTCCTGAATGAAAAACCCCTCGCCGGGGCGAGGGGTTTTGGTCACGGGACGCAGCGCCAGCGGCGCGGCGAGGTCCGCAAATGCCGTTCAGGCAAAGTTCTTGGCGGCGAAATCCCAGTTCGCCAGGGCCCAGAAATTCTCCAGGTACTTGGGACGCGCGTTGCGGTAGTCGATGTAGTACGCGTGTTCCCAGACATCACAGGTCAGCAGCGGCTTGTCGGCCGTCGTGAGCGGGGTGGCCGCGTTGCTAGTGTTGACGATGTCGACCGAGCCATCGGCCTTCTTGACCAGCCAGGTCCAGCCCGAACCGAAGTTGCCGGCGGCCGACTTGTTGAAGGCTTCCTTGAAGGCGTCGAAGCTGCCCCACTTGGCGTTGATGGCGTCAGCCAATGCGCCCGTCGGTGCGCCGCCGGCCTTGGGAGCCAGGCTGTTCCAGTAGAAGGTGTGGTTCCAGACCTGGGCGGCGTTGTTGAAAATGCCACCCGAGGACTTCTTCACGATGTCTTCCAGCGACAGCGTTTCGAATTCCGTGCCCGGGATCAGGTTGTTCAGATTCGTGACGTACGTCTGGTGATGCTTGCCGTAGTGGAACTCCAGCGTTTCCTTGGAGATGTGCGGCGCCAGGGCGTCGAGTTCGTAAGGCAGGGGGGGAAGAGTATGTGCCATGTGAGGGTTCCTTCTGTTGAGAGCACGATCAAGCCGTTCAATTGTATCGGCAACTAATGAGGATACCGTGTTAACCCCGCGCTGGCGCGGGGTTAAGGGACACATGGTTATGCGTTCGGTGACCGAGTCTTCGCAAACGCTACGGGCCGCGGCCTGGTACGAGGGCTTCGCGCGGCACACGGCGTGAAGACGCACCGCTTTCGGGCCCCAGGCCGCCCGGCGCGTCAGCCGGCGTCGCGTGTCTTGCGGGTCTGCTGCACGAGCACCTGGGCGCCGCCTTGGGCGAAGCTCAGGTCCAGCGGCTGGCCCGCCGACAGGGTCGCCGCGTCGCGAACGATGCGGCCCTCGGCGTCGCGCGCGATGGCGTAGCCGCGCGCCAGCGTGTTGCCCGGATCGAGGGCGCGCAGCTGCGCGCCGGCGGCGGCCAGCCGGACACGGCCCTGGGTGAGCAGGCGCGCCTGCGCCAGGCCCAATTGCCGCACGGCGCCCGCCAGTCGATCCGCGGCGCGGGCCGTGTCGGGAACACGATGCGCGAGGCGCTGGGCAAGCAGGTTGACGCGCGCGGCGCGCCGGCCTTGCGGCGCCGCCCAGGCCGACGCCAGCCGGAACCGCAGGCTGTTGAGCCGTTCGCGTTGATGCTCCAGCCGCTGGGCGGGAGACACCAATTGCCCGGCCGCGCGGTCCAACCGCTGCGCGGCGCGCTCCAGCCGCCGCTGCTGGCCGCGCGCCATGGACTGCGCGGCCTGCAAGACCTGCCCCAGCAGCTCCGAGCGCGGCGCGCAGGCCAGTTCCGCCGCGGCGGTAGGCGTGGGCGCGCGCAGGTCGGACACAAAATCCACGATCGTGAAGTCGGTCTCGTGCCCCACGCCGCTGATGACGGGAATCTCGCTGACCGCGACCTGGCGGGCCAGGTCCTCGTCGTTGAAACTCCAGAGGTCTTCGATGCTGCCCCCGCCGCGCACGATCAGCAGCGTGTCCACCTCGGCCCGCTGATTGGCCATGCGCACCTGCGCAGCCAGCCGGGCGGCGGCGTCCGCCCCCTGCACCGGAGCCGGGTAGATGATGACGGGCACCTGGGGCGCGCGCCGGGCCAGCGCGGAAAGGACGTCCCGCAACGCCGCGGCATGCAGCGACGTGATCACGCCGATCGCCCGCGGCAGGCGCACGGGCTCGCGCTTGCGGGCCGGATCGAACAGGCCCTCGGACGACAGTTGCTCTTTCAGGCGCAGGAACGCCTCGTACAGATTCCCTAGTCCGGCCCGCCGCATGGCGTCAGCCTGCAACTGGAAGTCGCCCCGGGGTTCGTACAGCGACACTCTCGCCCGGATTTCGACCTGGTCGCCCGCACGGGGCACGAAACCCACCGCGCTGGCGCGGCTGCGGAACATGACGGCCCGCACGGCGGCGCGGCTGTCCTTGAGCGTGAAGTACCAATGCCCGGAAGCTGCCTGCGTGAAGTTGGATATCTCGCCGCGAACCCACAGCGCCGGGATGCTCCGCTCCAACAACTGCCCCACTGCTTGATTAAGCTGGGCAACTGTAAGGATATCCCGCGCGAATGCGTTGTTTGTGACTGAGAATTCAATTGTCATGGGGCTTTCCGATGCGAACCTGTCCACAGGGCAAGCGTAGCGGGCCGCAATGATACCGCGTCACCAGGAATTTGCAGCAACGGTCCCGAAAGCAAGCATTTTCGGTGCAAGCATCTGATTTTTATACGTTATTTATCAAATGAAAGCTGCACGCATTTGAATCAAACAAGCGCAAGCCCTGTGCCCATAAGCCTTCCGGCTGAGTTCTACACAGAATTATCCACAGTTTCTGTGGATAGTTTCGGGATCACCCCGCCTTGCCACGCGGGCGCGGCGCCGTTACAGTTTCGGCTTGTTCAGATGCCACTGCGCGCCTCCACGGCGCCTTCGGCTCCTCAGGAGTTGACCGCTTTGCTTTCCATTCTGCGCGAGGCCGGCTGGCCCATCTGGCCCCTGCTGGCGACATCCGTGCTGGGCTTGGCGCTGATCTTCGAGCGCTTCCTGTCCCTGCGCCGCAACCTGGTCCTGCCGCGTGGGCTGAACGACCAGGTTGCCGACATGCTGCGCAATCACCAGGACACGCCGGAAGCGATCCACCGGCTGGAGCGCAATTCGCCGCTGGGCCGCGTGCTGGCCGAGGTGATGCGTCACCGGCACCTTCCCCGCGAAGAACTTCGCAACGTGGTCGAGGACGCCGGCCGCGCCGTCGCGCACGACCTCAGCCGCTACATCTCCGCCATCGGCACCATCGCCGTCGTCGCGCCGCTCATGGGCCTGTTCGGCACGGTGGTCGGCATGATCGAAATCTTTGGCTCGTACACGCCGGGCGGCGGCGACCCGGCCCAACTGGCGCGCGGCATCTCGATCGCGCTCTACAACACCGGCTTCGGCATCCTGATCGCCATTCCCGCCATGATCGCCCACCGTTATCTGCGCAGCCGCGTGGACGGCTACCTCAGCGCCATGGAACAGGCGGCGTCGCGCCTGATTCGCGCCGTCGCGCCGGCGCGCGCTCCCCGCGAGGCACGTCCATGAATTTCCGCGGATCCCGGGGCGACCGCGACGAGCTCGACATCAATCTGATTCCGCTCATCGACGTCCTGTTGGTCATCCTCATCTTCCTGGCGGCCACGACGTCCTTCACCCGTTTCACGCAGTTGAAGGTGACACTGCCGCAGGCGTCGTCCGAACAGGACACGCCCCCGGCCCTGGAAGTGGCGGTCAGCCAGGATGGCCGCTACGCCCTGAACGGCACCCTCATCGACGTCGCGACGCCGCCCGAGATCGCCGACGCCCTGCGCCAGGCCGCAGCCGGCAAGACCGAGCCGCTCGTCATCATCAACGCCGACGCCCAGGCCACCCACCAGTCCGTGATCAACGTCATGGAAGCCGCCCGCCTCGCCGGGATCGGCCGCGTCAACTTCGCCGCCCAGACCAACCGGTGAAAACCAGACGCGCATCACTGCTGGCCCGCCAATGGCAGCGCGGCGGCTGGCTGTCCACCGCCTTGCGTCCCCTTTCCGCGCTCACCGCCTGGGCGGTCGCGCGCAAGCGGGCCCGCTATGCCAGCGGCGCCAAGACCCCTTACCGGGCGCCGGTGCCCGTGGTCGTGATCGGCAACATCTACGTGGGCGGCACCGGCAAGACCCCGATGGTGATCGCCACCGTCGAAGGCCTGCGGGCGCGCGGCTACACGCCGGGCGTGGTCAGCCGCGGCTACGGGGTCAAGGTCGGCCCGCATCCGCGCGTGGGACTGGGCGAACTGGAAGCGGCGCGCTTCGGCGACGAACCCGCGTTGATCGCCCGCGCCACGGGCGCGCCCGTGTCCATCCACCCCAAGCGCGCCCTTGCCGCGCAGGCGCTGCTGCAGGCACACCCCCGCGTGGACGTCATCGTCTCGGACGACGGCCTGCAACACCTGGCCCTGGCGCGCGACATCGAAATCGTGGTGCAGGACCAGCGCGGCGTGGGCAACAGCCGCCTGCTGCCCGCCGGCCCGCTGCGTGAACCCGCCAGCCGCCTGGCCGACGTGGATGCCGTGGTGACGAATACCGGCACGCCCCCAGACAACCCCGGCCCGCAGGGCGCCGGACGTCCGCGCCAGGTGCGCATGTGGCTGGAACCGGGCGAGGCCCGGCATCTGGACGGACGCGCCACGCGGCCCTTGTCCGCGTTTGCCGGGCAGGCGCGCATCGCGGCCGCGGCGGGAATCGGCAATCCCGAACGCTTTTTCGCCACGCTGCGGGCCGCCGGCATCACGCTGTCGGCGACCCTTCCCCTGCCCGACCACCACGCCTACGCCACGTCGCCCTTCGAGGGCCTCTCGGCCGACGTGATCTTGGTGACTTCCAAGGACGCCATCAAATGCGGGGCGCTGAACGACGCGCGCTTGTGGGAAGTCCCGGTGCGGGCCGCATTTTCCGATCCGGGCCTCTTCGACTGGCTGGCCGAGGCCCTGCAAGCGTGCAAGCGCGGCGGCAACGGGAGGCAGAATGAGGGCCGGAACAGTGGGCGCAAGTCCCAGGCCTGACGCGCGGCCCGGGGCCCTGCCCGCGCACGGGGCGCTGTCCAGGCGCAAAACTGTTTTAGAATCGCGGTCATGGAATCCCGCCTTCTCGACATCCTCGTTTGCCCCTTGTGCAAGGGCCGCCTAGAACACGACCGGCAACAGGCCGAACTGATCTGCCGTGCAGACCGGCTGGCCTTCCCCGTGCGCGACGGCATCCCGGTCATGCTGGAGTCGGAAGCGCGCGCGCTGGACGACGCCGCAGCCCCCCGCTGAACGCCGCATCGTGAGCTTCATCGCCATCATCCCGGCGCGTACCGCCTCGACCCGCCTGCCCGACAAGCCGCTGGCCGACATCGCAGGCAAGCCCATGGTCGTGCGCACCGCCGACCGTGCCGCCCTGTCGCGCGCCTCGCAGATCCACATCGCCACCGATGACATCCGCGTCCAGCAGGCCGCCCAGGCGCATGGTCTGCACGCGCTCATGACCCGCGGCGACCATCCCACGGGCACCGATCGGCTGGCGGAAGCGGTCGAGCAGCTCGGCCTTCCGGACGACGCGATCGTCGTCAACGTGCAAGGCGACGAGCCCCTGATCGAGCCCGAGCTCATCGATGCCGTGGCTGCCAAGCTGCAGGCCTACCCTCAGGCCGACATCGCCACCTGCGCGTGCCCGTTGGCCGACGCCGAATCGCTCTTCAATCCCAACGTCGTCAAGCTGGTGTGCGCCGCCGACGACCGCGCGCTGTATTTTTCGCGCGCGCCCATCCCCTGGGCGCGCGATGCGCTGGCTGGCGGCGAACGCGTGCTGGCGCCGGGTCTGCCCGCCTGGCACCACATCGGCCTTTACGCCTACCGCGCGTCGTTCCTGCGCCGCTTTCCGACCTTGCCGCAAGGCGCGCTGGAACGGTTCGAGTCGCTCGAGCAGCTGCGCGCCATGGAACACGGTCACACCATCGTCGTACACCGGGCGTCGACGCCTCCTGCCGGCGGGGTAGATACCCCGGCGGACCTGGAGCGCGTCCGCTTGATCTACAGCAAATCGATATAAGGGTTATTTCGCATGGCGCAGCCCCGCATTGGCTGCTGCGTTGCGGCATAATCCCCCGGATCACAAAAAATAAACCCCTTCAGGAGCACTCATGCGTCTCATCTTGCTCGGACCCCCCGGCGCCGGCAAAGGCACCCAGGCCGCGTTTCTTACGCAGCACTTCGGCATTCCCCAGATCTCCACCGGCGACATGCTGCGCGCCGCGGTGAAGGCGGGCACCCCGCTGGGTATTGAAGCCAAGAAGGTCATGGACGCCGGCGGCCTGGTTTCCGACGAGATCATCATCGGCCTGGTGCAAGACCGCCTGAAGCAGCCCGACTGCGCCAATGGCTACCTCTTCGACGGCTTTCCCCGCACCATCCCGCAGGCCGACGCGCTCAAGAGCGCCGGCGTCAAGCTGGACTACGTCGTGGAAATCGCCGTGCCCGAAGAAGACATCATCGAACGCATGAGCGGACGCCGCGTGCACCAGCCCAGCGGCCGCAGCTACCACGTGCGCTTCAACCCGCCCAAGACCGAAGGCAAAGACGACGTCACCGGCGAAGACCTGATCCAGCGCGACGACGACCGCGAGGAAACCGTGCGCCACCGCCTGTCGGTGTACCGCGAGCAGACGCGCCCCCTGGTCGACTACTACTCGGCCTGGGCGCAGCAGGACTCCGCCGCCGCCCCGAAGTACCGCAAGATCTCGGGCGTGGGCGCGGTCGACGAAATCAAGACGCGCCTGTTCGAAGCCGTTCAAAGCTGATCGGCGCCTCGATGGCCCACAGGCCTTCGGCGCCGGCCGGACGCAGCGCGTTCCGGCCCCGGCCCGAAGGCCTTGTTGCATCCGGCGCCCGGCGCGCCGCCTTCCTTCCCTTGAACTGATCTGGTGGTACACACATGGAAATCGCGAACAAGGTATTCATCGTTACCGGCGGCGCATCCGGCCTGGGCGCCGGCACCGCGCGCATGCTGGTAGAAAACGGCGCCAAGGTCGTCATTGCCGACCTGCAGGACGAGCCGGGCGAAGCCCTGGCCAAGGAACTCGGCCAGCGCTACGTGCATTGCGACGTGACGCAGGAAGCGGACGGCAAGAAGGTCGTGGCCGCCGCCCTGGAACTCGGTTCGCTGTTCGGCCTGGTCAACTGCGCGGGCGTCGCACCCGCCGCGAAGATCGTCGGCAAAAATGGCGCGCATTCCCTGGACCTGTTCCAGAAGGTCGTGTCGATCAACCTGATCGGCAGCTTCAACATGATGCGCCTGGCCGCCGAGGCCATGAGCGCCAATGCGCCCGAGCCCACCGGCGAACGCGGCGTGATGATCAACACCGCGTCGGTCGCCGCTTTCGACGGCCAGATCGGCCAGGCGGCCTATGCCGCCTCCAAGGCGGGCGTGGCCGGCATGACGCTGCCCATCGCGCGCGACCTGGCCAAGACCGGCATCCGCTGCATGACCATCGCCCCGGGCATCTTCGGCACGCCGATGATCTTCGGCATGCCGCAGGAAGTGCAGGACTCGCTGGCTGCCAGCATCCCCTTCCCCGCGCGCCTGGGCCGCCCGGAAGACTACGCCAAGCTGGTCCACAGCATCATCACCAATGACATGCTCAACGGCGAAACGATCCGTCTGGACGGCGCCATCCGCATGCCGCCCAAGTAATGCAGGTCCGAGGCCGGCCCACATCGTGGGCCGCCTTTCGGGCGGCCGGCATTCCGTCCCCCTGGTCGCGGCGACCCGGCCCGCCTTTTCTCCAGTAGTACATCCATGAGCCTGTTTCGTTCGGCGGCCACGGTCAGCAGCTTCACGTTGCTGTCCCGCATTTCCGGCTTGATCCGCGACATCCTGGTGGCCCGCGCGTTTGGCGCCGGCCCCATTACCGACGCCTTCTGGGTTGCCTTCCGCATTCCCAACCTGCTGCGGCGCCTGTTCGCCGAGGGCGCCTTTGCCCAGGCCTTCGTGCCCATCCTGGGCGCCGCGCGCAACAACCGATCCGAAGAGGAAGTGCGCACGCTGCTCGACCGCGTGGCCCTGCTGCTGACCGCCGCTCTGATGCTGGTCACGCTGATCGGCATCGTCGCGGCGCCCTGGGTGGTGTCGGCCATGGCCAGCGGCCTGCGCGGCGCGGCGCGCGACACCGAATTCGGCGCGGCGGTCTGGATGACGCGGATGATGTTTCCCTACATCCTCTGCATGTCCCTGATCGCCTTCGCGTCCGGCGTGCTCAACACCTGGCGCCGCTTCGCCGTCCCCGCATTCACGCCGGTGCTGCTGAACCTGTCCATGATCGCCGCCTGCATCTGGCTTGCGCCGCGCATGGACGTGCCGGTCTATGCCCTGGCCATCGGCGTCATGATAGGCGGCGTGGCGCAATTGGCGGTGCAATGGGCGGCCCTGGCGCGCCTGGGCCTGACCCCGCGTTTTTCGCTGCGTTTCGGCCAGGCCTGGGCCGACCCCACCGTGCAGCGCATCCTCAAGCAGATGGCGCCCGCCACGCTGGGCGTATCCGTGGCGCAGATATCCCTGCTCATCAACACCAACATCGCGACCTGGCTCACGCCGGGCAGCGTCACCTGGCTATCGTTCGCCGACCGCCTGATGGAATTTCCCACCGCGCTCCTGGGTGTGGCGTTGGGCACGGTCCTGCTGCCCAGCCTGTCCGCGGCGCACGCGCGAGACGACCATGGCGGGTACAGCGCGCTGCTGGATTGGGGCCTGCGCCTGGTGCTGCTGCTGGGCCTGCCCGCCGCGGTTGGGCTGGCCATGCTGTCCGACGGACTGGTCGCCACGCTGTTCCACTATGGCGCCTTCAACGCGCAGGACGTGCTGCAGACGCGGCTGGCTGTCATTTCGTATTCCGCCGGCCTGATCGGCCTGCTGTCGGTCAAGATCCTGGCGCCCGGGTTCTACGCCAAGCAGGACATCCGCACGCCGGTGAAGATCGCCATCATGGTGCTCGTGGTGACGCAGTTGCTGAATCTGGCGCTGGTGCCGGTCCTGGCCCACGCGGGGCTCGCCCTGGCCATCGGCCTGGGGGCCTGCCTGAACGCGCTGGCGTTGCTGATCGGGCTGCGCCGCCGCGCGGTCTATGTGCCCCAGGCCGGGTGGCTGGCGTTCGCCCTGCGCCTGGTGCCTGCCCTGGCGGGGCTGGCGGCGCTGCTGTGGTACGCGGACTCGCGGATCGACTGGATTGCGCTGCAGGCGCACGCCGGCCAGCGCGCCGCCCTGCTGGCAGGCGTGCTGGCCGCCAGCGGCGTCGTGTACTTCGGATTGTTGTTACTGTTTGGATTTCGCCCCAGGGACTTCGGGCGACGTCCAAAGCAGTAATTCCGCCCGTTCGGCTTACATTCCGCTTGAAAAGCCGGCCAAACGCCGGCTTTTCGCATTAATTTCGTCAAGAATTGACAACCGGGCCGTAATCTTTGGTAAAAAACCTTTATTATTTAAAAATTGCCACTGAGAGGACCCCCCGCGGCCCCCGGCCTGCGGGAACATGAAGTGAAGTACGCCCAAGGACAACCCATGGCGGACCAGGTGATCAATTGGCTGCTGCTGCTGCGCTCCGGCAAGGCGACGGCCCAAGACTACAACGACTTTCTGGCTTGGCGAGCGGCCGACCCTGTCCATGAGAACGCCTGGCAGCAATTGACCGGCACTCTGGCGGGATCGTCGTTTGGCCGGCTTGGCGACGCCTACGCCACCGGCAGCGGGGCGGGTGCCCCCCAACCGTTGATCCCTCCTCCGCCGACCCTCGTGCCGCCGCGCCGCCGTTTCCTGGCAGGCACGCTTGCGCTCGTCGGTACCGGCGCCTGCGCCGCCTATGTCGGCAATGCCTTCTACCCCCTGAACAACGTGGCCGCCGACGCCGCCACCGCCACGGGAGAACGCCGCCGCTACCTGCTGTCGGACGGCAGCCAACTCTTGCTGGACGCCCGCAGCCGCGTCAACCTCGATTTCACGCCCGCATACAGGCAGGTCCGGCTGCTCGACGGCGCGGTCACGGTGTCCGTGGCGCCCGACGCCCGGCGCCCCTTCCTGGTCCAGACCGCGCAGGGCACGGTACGTGCCCTGGGCACGCGCTACATGGTGCGCCAGCAGGCCCAGCGCACGGTGGTGGTGGTCCACGAACACGAAGTCGAGGTCGAGACCATGTCGGGCGCGCACGGCACCGTTCGCGCCGGCACCGGCGCCCGCTTCGACAACGCCCGGATGGACACCCCGCGCGCCGAGCTCATGGCCGAGGCCGCCTGGGAATCCGGCTGGGTCGAAGCCCGCGGCCGTCCGCTGGCCGAGGTCGTCGCCGCCTTGCGCCCCTACCGCAGCGGCTCGCTGCGCGTCTCCATGGCGGCCGGCGGATTGCCCGTGTCCGGCCATTTCCCGCTTGACGACACCGACGCGGCGCTGGACAGCCTGCAGGACCAGATGCCCATCCAGGTGCGCCGGTTTACACCCTGGTTCGTGTCGATCAACGTCGCCGCCTGACAACGGCAACGCGGGGCGGCATGCCGCCGGGCCCGCTTCCGTTGTATAATCCGCACGGTGTTTTTATCCAGTGTTTTTACCCAGTAGGCGCCGCGCACTTTCCTCAAGGTTTCAAGAGGATCAGACGCAAGGGTTCTCCAACCCGGGAATTCTTCCCAGCAGCGCCCTCCCGCCCGGTTGACGGGCGCTCCATCGGTCAAAGCAACATTAAAAGCTTGCATTCCCCTCGGGACTTGCTACAATGTTCGACTTTGCCGAATTCAACTTACAAAGCAACATGGCCAATACCGCCCAAGCCCGCAAGCGCGCTCGCCAATCCGTTGAGCGCAACAAGCACAATTCCAGCCTGCGCTCGATGCTGCGCACCGCCATCAAGCGCGTTCGCCAATCCATCGCCGCTGGCGATAAGGCTGCGGCTGGCGAAGTGTTCCAGAAGGCCACCAGCGTGATCGATCGCGTGGCTGACAAGAACATCATCCACAAGAACAAGGCCGCTCGCCACAAGAGCCGCCTGGCTGCCGCCATCAAGGCGCTGGCCTAAGCCATTCTGCCGCCCCGCTTTCGGGGCGTCACGAATACGGCAAATAAAGAAGGATGCCCACGGGCATCCTTTTTTGCTGTCTGCGCGCTGCGGGCGCACCATCGGCGCCCGCCCTGCCCATCCCGCTACGTACCCTCCTCTGCCGCGAGCCTGGCTTCGATGGCGGCGGCGGCCTCGCGCAGCGAGGCCATGAAGGCGACGACGGGCGGATTGCCTGGCCGGTGTTCCGGAAACACCACGTTGACGCGGAACGGAAACGAACGCGTCAACGGCCGGATGTGCAGCCCGCGCCCGGCAAAATCCAGCGCCGTGAGCGGATTCACGATGGCCAGCCCGAGTCCCTGACGCACGAACGTGCAGACGGACACCGCGGTGGGGGTTTCGACGATGGATCGGGGCAGCACGCCCGCCTGGCCGAAGGCTTCGTCGATCTGGATGCGGTAAGGGTCGCTGGCGGACAGGCTGACGAAGGCCTGGCCTTCGAAATCCTGCAGGTCCAGCGCCATCCGGGCCAGAAGCGGATGGCCGTCCGGCAGCACGCAGACCTCGTCCACCTCCAGCAACAGTTCCAGCCGCGTGCCTGCGGGCGCCGTATCGTGCTCGGTGAGGCCCAGGTCATAGCGCTGCGCGGTCAGCCACTCTTCCAGCAGCGGCGATTCCTGTGTTTCCACGGACAGGCTCACGCCGGGATGACGGCCATGGAAGCGCCGGAACGCATCGGGCAGGATGGAATGGGAAAACGCGGGCAAGGTGATCACCGACAATTGCCCTTCTCGGAAGGCTCTTAGGCGAACGGCGGCGGATGCCACCCGTTCCAGGCCGGCGTAGGACTGTCGCACCTCTTCAAAGAGCGCCAGCGCCGGCATCGTGGGCCGCAGGCGCCCTGCGATGCGCTCGAACAACGCAAAGCCGATGGTCTGCTCCATGCGGGCCAGTTCGCGGCTCACGGTTGGCTGCGAGGTGCTGAGCAGGTCGGCCGCCTTGGTCACGCTGCCAGTGATCATCACCGCGCGGAAGACTTCGATGTGTCGATGCGTCAGCATCGCTCACCCCATATCAGGAATGAATGGATCTGGAAAATCAAAGCATTTTACTGGATGAGCCGCTTTAGGCATCATGCCGCCTTTGCTTCCATTTCCTCAAGGTTCCGACACGCCATGGCTTTCGATCCGCGCCAACTCACCCAACTTGCCGCCGAACATGGCACGCCGCTCTGGGTGTACGACGCCGCCGTCATCCGCGAACGCATCGCGCAACTGCGCCGCTTCGACACGATCCGCTACGCCCAGAAGGCGTGCTCCAACCTGCACATCCTGCGCCTGATGCGCGCGGAAGGCGTGGTGGTGGATGCGGTGTCCCTTGGCGAAATCGAGCGCAGCCTGGCCGCCGGTTTCGACCCGCGCAGCGAGCCGGAAGGCATCGTCTTCACGGCCGACCTCATCGACCACGTCACGCTGGCGACCGCGCTCAAGCACGGCATCACCGTGAACGCCGGCTCCCTGGACATGCTGTCGCGCGTGGGCCAGGCCTCGCCCGGCCATCGCGTCTGGCTGCGCATCAACCCGGGCTTCGGGCACGGCCACAGCAACAAGACCAACACCGGCGGCCCGCAAAGCAAGCACGGCATCTGGATCGGGGACGTGGCCGAGGCGGTCGCCATCGTCCGGCGCCACGGGCTCAAGCTGGTCGGCGTGCACATGCATATCGGGTCGGGCGTCGACTACGGCCACCTGTCCAGCGTGTGCGATGCGATGGTGGACGTGGTGAAGTCGCTGGACCACGACATCGAGGCCATTTCCGCGGGCGGCGGCCTGTCGATTCCGTACCGCGACGGCGAACCGCGCATCGATTGCGACCACTACTTCGAGCAATGGGATGCCGCACGCCAGCGCATCGCGCAGTATCTTGGCCACGCCATCCGGCTGGAGATCGAACCGGGGCGCTTTCTCATCGCCGAATCCGGCGCGCTCGTCGCCGAAGTGCATGCGATCAACCGGCGGCCGGAGCGCGACTTTGCGCTGGTCGATGCGGGCTTCAATGACCTGATGCGGCCGGCCATGTATGGCAGCTATCACAGGATCTCGGTGCATGCGCCGGACGGCAGCGTGCCGCAGGACGCGCCCGAGACGCGCATCGCGGTGGCCGGCCCGCTGTGCGAGTCCGGCGACGTGTTCACCCAGAATGAAGGCGGCGTCATGTCCGACCAATTGCTGCCGCGCCCGCGCATCGGCGACTTCATGGTGTTTCACAACGCGGGCGCCTACGGCTCGTCGATGTCCTCGAACTACAACAGCCGGCCGCTGGCGCCGGAGGTGCTGCTGGACAAGGGCGAGGCGCGGCTGATCCGCCGCCGCCAGACCATTGCCGAATTGCTGGCGCTGGAAGCCTGAGGCGTCCGATCGCCTTGCCCCGAGGGCCGGACACGTCGAATGTCCGGCCGGGCGCGGGGCTTGCCGCCAGCGCCCGCCACAGCGCGGGCCATGGCGCGCGCCATGGCGCGCGACCTGCTAGGTCGGAAACGCCTCGCGCAAGGCGAAGGTGGCCTGCTTGAACACCCCCAGGTCGGTTCCGACCGCCACGAAGTGCATGCCCATGTCCAGATAGCGGCGCGCGTCGGCGTGGACCGGCGCGAGAATGCCCACGGCCTTGCCCTGCGCCGTCACGCGCTGGTAGAGATGACGGATCGTTTCCTGCACCTCGGGGTGGCCCGGATTGCCGATATGGCCCAGCGCCGCGGCCAGGTCGGACGGGCCGATGAACACGCCGTCCACGCCTTCGACCGAGGCGATCTCGTCCACGGCTTCGATCCCCGGCCGGCTTTCGATCTGCAGCAGCACGCAGATGTTGTCGTTGATCGTCTGCAGGTAGTTGGGCACCGTTCCGTAACGGTTGCTGCGCTGCGCGCCCGCGACGCCGCGCATGCCTTGCGGCGGATAGCGCGTGGCAGCCACCGCGCGGCGCGCGTCCTCTTCGGATTCGATGAAGGGAATCAACAGGTTGTAGAACCCGATATCCAGCAGCCGCTTGATCTCGACCGGGTCGTTCCAGGACGGGCGTCCGACGGCGGCGCTGGCGCTGCCCTGCAGGGCCTGGAGCTGTTGCAGGAACATCGGCACTTCATTGGGCGAATGCTCGCCGTCCAGGAGCAGCCAGTCGAAATCCGCCAGCCCGACGAGTTCGGCGGTGATGTGGCTGGACATGCACATCCAGAATCCGATGAGGCGCTCGCGGGCCAGGATGCGTTGCCGGAAGCGATTGGGTAGAGGGGAGTTCATTGCCGCCTTCGTGTCAGGAATAACAGGAAAATTGCCGCTGATGGGATGGCCGGACCGTCGGTGACGGGGTGCGGCCATCCCGGTCAGTGGATTTCGGGCTCGCCCGCGGGCGCCGCGCGCTCCTCGGACTGAAGAAAATCGAAGTCGCAGCCGGTGTCCGCCTGGCCGATGTGCTTGAGATACAGGACGCCATATCCGCGCTCGAAACGCGGCGGCGGCGCCTGCCAGGCGGCGCGGCGCTCGGCCAGTTCCGCGTCCGGGACCAGCAGGTCCAGCCGGCGGTTGGGCACGTCGAGCGCGATCCGGTCCCCGTCCCGCACCAACGCCAGCGGGCCGCCCACATAGGCTTCGGGCGCGACGTGCAGCACACAGGCGCCGTAGCTGGTGCCGCTCATGCGCGCATCCGAGATGCGCACCATGTCGCGCACGCCTTGCTTGAGCAGTTTCTGCGGAATCGGCAACTGCCCCCATTCGGGCATGCCGGGCGCGCCTTGCGGCCCGGCGTTCTGCAGCACGATGACGCTGTCGGCATCCACGTCCAGATCCGGGTCGTCGATGCGCGCGGCCATGTCGTTGTAGTCCTTGAACACGACGGCGCGCCCCGTATGCACCTGCAGGCGCGCTTCCATGGCGGGCGGCTTGATCACCGCCCCATCGGGCGCGAGATTGCCGCGCAGCACCGCCAGGCCATCGCGTTCGATGAGCGCCTGCGCGCGCGGGCGGATCACGTCTTCGTTGAAGACGCGCGCGCCCGCGATGTTCTCGCCCAGCGTGCGTCCGTCCACCGTGCGCTGCGTCGTGTCCAGCAGGTCGCCAAGCTGCGCCAGCAGCGCGCGCAGGCCGCCCGCGTAGTAGAAGTCTTCCATCAGGTACTTGCCTGCCGGGCGCAGGTTGGCCAGAACCGGCGTGGTGCGCGCCAGATGATCGAAACGATCCAGGTCCAGGCCGAAGCCGCTGCGGCGCGCCATGGCGATCAGGTGCACCACGGCGTTGGTCGACCCCGCCAGCGCCAGCACGGTGCGCACCGCGTTGTCGTACGAAGCCGCGGTCAGCAGGTCCGACGGCTTCAGGTCTTCCCAGACCATCTCGACGATGCGCTTGCCCGTCAGGCTGGCCATCTGGGCATGGCGCGAATCCGGCGCGGGGATCGACGAGGCGCCCGACAGGCACAGGCCGAGGGCCTCGACCGCACCCGTCATGGTGGACGCCGTGCCCATCGTCATGCAGTGGCCCGGCGACCGCGCAATGCCGTCCTCCACGCCCTGCCAATCTTCTTCGGTGATATTGCCGGCCCGCAACTCGGCCCAGTATTTCCAGGTGTCGGAGCCCGATCCCAGCGTGTTGCCATTCCAGTTGCCGCGCAGCATGGGGCCGGCCGGCACGAAGATCGTGGGCAGGTCCATCGACACCGCGCCCATGATGAGCGCGGGCGTGGTCTTGTCGCAGCCGCCCATCAGCACGCAACCGTCGGCCGGATACGAGCGCAGCAGCTCCTCGGTCTCCATGGCGAGCAGGTTGCGGTAGAGCATCGTCGTGGGCTTCTGGAAGGGCTCGGAAAGGCTCATCGCCGGCATTTCCACCGGAAAGCCGCCCGCCTGCCAGATGCCGCGCTTGACCTCTTCGACGCGCTGCTTGAAGTGGCTGTGACAGGGGTTGATGTCGCTCCAGGTGTTGATGATGGCGATGACCGGCTTGCCGGCGTAATCGGAGCGGTGATAGCCCATCTGGGCGGTGCGCGACCGGTGGCCGAAGGACCGCAGGTCCTTCACGCCGTACCAGCGGTGGCTGCGCAGGTCTTCGGGTTTCTTGCGCTTGTCGGAATGGCTCATGTCTCGTTTCCTCTGCTCTTGGGCGGGGTCAATGCATGTTCATACCATAAGACGCCGAATCAGACGCCGAATCAGGCGGGATCCAGCAGGTACGGCGTGCCGGCGCGCTCGCAGATGCCGCGCAGGCGCTCGGCCAATGCCGCGGAAATCGGGATGCCCTCGCGCAGCCGGCGCGCGCGCTCGGCGGCTTCGGGCTCGCCCGCCACCAGCACGGGCTCGGACGGATCGGCCGGAGGCGTGTCGTGCATCGCGTCGATCATGTCGTCCATGTCGGATTCGAAGGAACCCGAGGCGCGGAAGGCATCGGGATTGAGCGCAAGAAAAAAATGGCCGACGTCGTCGGGTTCGCCGGGACGGCGCGTGGCCGCGCGCCGGGCCGCGAACGCGCTGCCGCTGAGCGTGCCGCCCAGGATCTGCGCCATCATCGCCAGCCCGTAGCCTTTGTGGCTGCTCATGGCGGACGTGCCGCCCAGCGGCGTGAGCCCGCCTTCGGGATGCTTGAAGATGAATTGCATGGCGGCGTTCGAGTCGGTGACCGGCGTGCCCTGCCCGTCCACCGCCCAGCCCGGCGGCAGGGGCTTGCCCAGGAAGTCGTAGACCTTGACCTTGTTGGCCGCCACGGTCGTGGTGGCCATGTCCAGCACGAAGGGTTCGTTGTAGGCGGCCGGCGCGCCGAAGGCGATGGGGTTGGTGCCCAGCATCGGCATCGCGCCGCGCGTGGGCACCATGATGACGCCGTTGGCGCTGCTGGTGACCAGTCCCACCACGCCGCGTTCCACGGCGATACGCGCGTACACGCCCGCCGCGCCGAAATGATGCGAATTGCAGACGGAGACAGCGCCCACGCCGTGTTCCAGCGCCTTGTCCACCGCCAGGTTCATGGCCTGGGCGGCGACCGGATAGCCCAGTCCGCCCATGCCGTCGATCAACGCGCTGGCGCCGCCGTCGCGCACCACGCGAGCGCGCGCGTCGAGCCGCAGCGTGCCCGCGCGCCACTTTTCCTCGTACGCGGGCAACATCGAAATGCCGTGCGAATCGATGCCCAGAAGATCCGTGCGCGCCATCAGGCCCGCCGTCGTATGGGCCAGGTCCTCGGCCATGCCCCAGGCCATCAGCACCTGCAAAATCTGTTCGCGCACCTGCTCCACCGGCACGGCCGTGACGCTTGCTCCGTTCCCTGGCACTGTCTGTCTCCTGTTGTCGTTGTGGGGTGGCGGGCTGCGGCAACGGCCTCAGTCTCGGTCGCGATCGACCAGCCTGTGCCGGGCCTGGCCCAGATGGAATTGCATGGCGACGCGCGCGCGCTCGCCGTCCTGTTCGCGGATGGCGTCCAGGATGGTGGCGTGCTCGTCCACGACGCGCTGCGCGCGCTGGCGCGAGCCGGTGCGCGTCAGGTTGAGCGTGAGCCGCATGAAGCCGCTGATGGATTCATGGATGCTTTCCAGCACGCCCAGGTAGAAGTCGTTGCCGCTCGCCTCGGCGATGCTGGCGTGGAATGCGAGGTCCGCTTCCGCGGACACCTGTCCGCTTGCCAGCGTGGCGGCGAAGGCCGCATGGGCCTCGGCGATCCTGGCGAGTTGTTCGTCGGTGCGCCGCAACGCCGCCAGGCGGGCCGCGTCGCCTTCGAGCGCCACGCGGACTTCCTGGGCGCGCAGGTAGGCGCCCACATTCTGCACGTCATTGAAGGCCTTCAGGCGCGGCGCGGGCTGATGGCTCACGAACGTGCCCAAGCCCTGATGCGCGGTGATGAGGCCATCGGCGCGCAGCCGCAGCAAGGCCTCGCGCACCACCGGCCGCGACACGCCGTGGCGTTCGGATATTTCGTTTTCGGACGGCAGCTTGTCGCCGACGTTCAGCCCGCCGGACACGATCTGTTCGAAGATCTGGCCGTAAAGCTGGTCCGCCAGCCGCACCCGGTGGCCGCGCTCCAGCGCCGGCGCGGCGGGCAGCGCCGGCTCGTCGGGCGCGTGCGGCGCGGGCTGCGGGGATGCTTTGGGTCGAGCCACGTAACCTCCTGGTAGTAGGGCCTGTCCACGCGCGGGGAACAGGCCCTGGGCACTGCGGCGACGCGCGGACGGCGCTCATCGTACCGTCATTGCGCCTCGCCCGCGACGCGGCCAGGCCGCACCGCGTCGGCTCACGCCGTGGCGGCCTCGCGGTCCCAGGCGGCGAGCGCGCGTGCCACGGGCGCGACACGCTCGCGCTCGGTGCTCGAAATGCCAGTCAGGAGCGGCAGCATCGGCCCCATGTCCGCCACGCCGGACAGCGTCACGGCGTCGTGCAGCACGCGAATCGGGCTGATGCTGTCGCGGCAGTCTTCCAGCCCGAGGTACTGCTCGCGCACGGCCTCCGCTTCATCGTAGCGGCCCTCGCGCAGCAGATGCAGCAGACGCATTGACCCGCGCGGCGCCACGCACACCGAACCCGAGGTAAAGCTCTTGAGCCCGAATTCGCGGTAGTGGACGATGGCGGGGCGCTCGCCGATGCCGCTCACGACCCAGCGCGAATCCACGGCCTGCAACAGGGCCGACAGGTAGGCATCCTCGGCGGGATCGTCGCGCACGACCGCGTACTTGAAGGCCACCAGGCGTCCTTCCTCGATGAGGCGCGCCGCGGTTTCCGGGGCCAGGTAGTCGGCCGACTTGATGTACACGACGGCCGGCTTGCCCAATGCATCCGTGAAGCGGCGCACGCCGTCGGCCAGTCCGGCGTCGGTGTACGGAAAGGACATGGGCAGCAGCATCGCCGTCGGGAAGGCGCGCGAACGCAGGATCGCGGCCTGGTCCATCATCTTGCCGTAGTCGGGGCCGACCGAAGGCAGGATCCACGTGTCCGCGCCCGCCAGGCCGGCCAGCATGTCCACGATGCGCGCGTATTCGCTCACGCCCACGTTGTAGAAGTTGGCGTTGCCGCCGTACATGACGTTGCGCACGCCGCCCGCTTCCAGGTGGCCCAGCAGCGTCTTGTTGGCCGCCTCGTTCAGCGACAGGTCGGCGTTGCGCGCCAGGGGCGGCACGGCGATGACCGAACGCTGCAGGTCCTGGACGGTGACCGGGGAAGTTTTCATGGACGGGCTCCTGGCTGATGGGGTGAATGCGGTTGAATGCGGTTGGATGCGGGTGAATCCGGATGGATCCGGTTGATCGCGCTTGTCAGATAAGTGGGGTGAAAAAAGTATACTTGGTTGACAAGCAATAGCTCAATACCTATATTTGTTTTACAAGTTGATCGGCAGCATCCAGTCGCATGAGGCGCGGGCCGCATGCGGCTTCAAGCTCCCGGCACGCCGGGAGCGGAATACCCCCAGAAACGATGCGCGGCCACGCGCACACCGAGGAGACGAATTCCATGCATGCAGCCCCTGTGCGAGGCCGGTTCTTTGCGGCCGCCCTGCTGACGGCCACCGCCTTTGTCCTGCCGGCCGCGCCGGCGCTAGCGGACTACCCCGAGCGCGAAGTCAGGATCGTCGTGCCCTTCCCCGCGGGCGGCACGGCGGACATTGCCGCGCGCGTCGTGGCGGCGGAACTGGGCAAGCGCTGGAACAAGCCCGTGGTCGTGGACAACAAGGCCGGCGCGGGCGGCAACGTCGGGACGGCCGAAGCCGCCCGCGCCGCCCCCGACGGCTATACCCTGCTGATGGGCACGGTCAGCACGCACGCCATCAACCAGTCCGTCTACGCCAAGCTGCCCTATGACCCCGTCAAGGATTTCGTGCCGGTGACGCTGGTGATCCCGGTACCCAACATCCTGGAGCTCAACCCCAAGTTCGCCGACAAGCACGATATCCGCACCGTGGCGGACCTGATCAAATACCTGAAAGCCAATCCGGGCAGCGTCAACATGGCGTCCACCGGCAATGGCACGTCCACGCACCTGTCGGGCGAACTGTTCCAGAGCATGACCGGCACGCGCATGACCCATGTTCCCTATAAAGGGAGCAGTCCCGCGCTGACCGATGTGATGGCCGGGTCGGCCGACCTGATCTTCGACAATCTTCCGTCTTCCATGGGATTCATCAAAGGCGGCAAGCTGCGTCCGCTGGCCGTGACCACGCCCCAGCGGTCGCCGGCGCTGCCCGACGTGCCCACGATGGCCGAGGCCGGCGTGAAGGGGTACGAGGCATCGAGCTGGTTCGGCCTGCTGGCCCCGGCCGGCACGCCGCCGGACATCGTCCAGAAGGTCCAGGGCGACGTGGCCGCCGCCTTGCAGCAGGAGTCCGTGCGCGCACAGCTCCAGGCCCAGGGCGCGACGCCATCGGGCAACACGCCCGCTCAATTCAAGCAGTTCATGGCCCAGGAAACCGTCAAGTGGGCCGACGTTGTGAAGAAATCCGGCGCCAAGGTCGACTGACCCGGCGCCGATCCGGGCCCGTGCGCAACGCGTGAGCGGCGGGCTCTTCATCATTACGCGAACCAGGAGACACCATGAACAAACTGATCAGCGCCGTATTCGCGGCGGGCGCCATTGTGCTTGGGTCGCCGGCAGCCCACGCTGCCGGTTACCCAGAAAAGCCCGTGACCATGATCGTGCCCTTCGTGCCCGGCGGGTCGTCCGACATCACCGCGCGTTCGGTCACGCCGGCGCTGTCGAAGATCCTGGGACAGACCTTCGTGGTCGAGAACAAGCCCGGCGCCAACAGCGCCATCGGCGCGCAGGCGCTGGCCCGTTCCACGCCCGACGGCTACACCATGATGGTGGGATCCATCGGCACCTTCGCCATCAATGAGGCCCTGTACAAGAACCTGGCCTACAACCCGAGCAAGGACTTCACATACCTGACGCAGGCGGTCCGCAATCCCAACGTGCTGGTCGCGGCCACGTCCTTCCCCGCCAACACGGTGGCCGAACTGGTCGACTACGCAAAGAAGAATCCCAACCGCGTGTCGTACGCCTCGTCGGGCACGGGTTCGTCGGATCACCTGTCGGCCGTGCTGTTCCGCCAGCGCACGCAAAGCACCGGCGTCGACGTGCCTTACAAGGGCGGCGGCGCGGCCATCGCCGACCTCATCGGCGGACAGGTCAACGTGTCCTTCCAGAACCTGGGCGCGGTGCAGAATCACATCAAGGCGGGCAAGCTCAAGGCGCTGGCGATCACCGGCGACACCCGCGCCAAGGACCTGCCCGACGTGCCCACGCTGGCCGAGACCGGCATCAAGGACATGGTCGTGTATTCCTGGCAGGGTTTTGCCGTGCCCAAGGGCACGCCGCAGGCCGTCGTGGACAAGCTGGCCGATGCCCTGCGCACCGCCCTGCGCGAGCCGAAGACCGAGCAGACGCTGCAGGGCCTGGGCTTCGAAGTGGTGGCCAACACGCCGCAGCAGTTTGCCGATTTCCAGCAGGCGGAAGTCAAGCGCTGGAAGGACGTGATCCAGAAAGCCAACATCCAGCTGGAATGAAGCGTGGGATAGTCCGCGCGGCCCCGGGTCCGATCGCCTGCGATCGCGGCCCGGGGCCTGCAAGACTCGCGCTTGAATCAAGTAGCATGAAGCCTTCGCCACCCAACCGTACGACAACATGACCACCAAGCAACGCATCATCCAGGTCGGCTCGCTGGCCGGCTCCCCTTCCGCCAACCAGCGTCTGGCCGACGGCTACGACGTCATCGAATTGTGGAAGTACCCGGATCGCAAGGCCGCCCTGGCCGAGCATGGCAAAGGCGTCACGGCCGTCGTCACGTCCGCGAATTTCGGCGCCAATGCCGAGCTCATCAACGCGCTGCCCGACCTGAAGGCCATCTGCAGCTGGGGCGTGGGCTACGAGACCATCGACGTCGAGGCGGCGCGCAAGCGCGGCGTGCTGGTGAGCAATACCCCCGACGTGCTGACCGACTGCGTGGCGGACCTGGCCTGGGGCCTGCTGATCGCGGGCGCCCGCCGCATGGGCCAGGGCGAACGCTTCGTGCGCGCCGGCCAATGGGGGCAGGTGCACGGCAGCATTCCCCTGGGCCTGCGCGTCAGCGGCAAGAAGCTGGGCATCGTCGGCCTGGGCCGCATAGGCGAAGCCATCGCCAAGCGCGGCATGGGTTTCGACATGGACGTGCGTTATCACAACCGCAGGAAGCGCGAAGACGTCTCGTACGGCTACGAAGCGTCGCTGACGGACCTTGCCAAGTGGGCCGACTTCCTGATCGTTGCCACCGTCGGCGGCCCCAGCACGCGCCACCTGGTGAACCGCGAGGTGCTCGAGGCGCTGGGTCCCAAGGGCATCATCGTCAACATCGCGCGCGGGCCGGTCATCGACGAGGCCGCGCTGGTCGCCGCCCTGGAAGCCGGCAAGCTGGGCTGCGCCGCGCTCGACGTGTTCGAGCATGAGCCCAAGGTGCCCGAGGCACTGATCAAAAGCGACAAAGCCGTGCTGCTGCCGCATATCGGCAGCGCCACCGAGGAAACGCGCCTGGCGATGGAAAACATGATGCTGGACAATCTGCGGTCGTTCTTCGAAACCGGCAGCGTGATCACGCCGGTGGAATAAACCGCGCGCGGCTTCGCGCCCCGATCCGTCGCCGCCCCGGCGGCGCGGAGGCGCGCTCGAAGCGGATACGAAAAAGCCTCTCGGCGCCCATACCGAGAGGCTTTCGACTTTCCGGCCCCCGCGTGTCCGGTCAGTCCATATTGCGCAAAGGAACGTGGGCGTTGCCGCCCGGTGCGCTTACTTCGTCGGCGCCATGGCGCCGGACTTGTTCATGCTGGCTGCGCCCGACTTGTCCGCCGCGTGCTTGGCGGAAGACTTGTCGGATTTGTGATGCTTGTGGTGCGCCTGGGACTTGGTTTCGCCGGACTTGGCGCCGGCCGCAAACGCCGAGGGCGCCGCAGCAAGGCCAAGGCACAAGGCCGAGGTGGAAAGAAACGCAGCAATGCGGGAGTGAGTCGTCATTTGGTGTACTCCTGGTTGGTGAAGGCCTGTGGCCTTTTGCCGATACGGGGCAGCAAGGTTGCCGCAATTCCCGTATGCGGTTTGAAGCTGGCCGGTCCAGAAGGTTCAACGCGGAAAAGATTTGTTGCCCGACGCTGCGCGCGCTTGCTGCCCGACGCGGCCGCCCGGCCTAACAGGACCGGGCAGCGGGCGGCCATCACCCCTCGAACGCGAGCAGCGCAACCGTTGCGAACAGCATGAGCGCGAAGCAGGCTCTCAGCTTGCGTTCAGGAAGCCGGTACGCAAGCCGCACGCCGATGGGCACGAAGATGAGGCTGCCGATGGCGAGCGGCGCGCCGATCATCCAGTTGGCCTGCCCCGCCCAGGTATACGTGATGAGCGCGATGGTGGAGCCCGGGATCACCATGCTGAGCGCGAGCGCCTGCGCGGCAGTCTGGGGCAGGCGGAAGACGGACGTGATGATGGGCACGGCCAGCACCGCGCCGCCCACGCCGAAGAATCCGCCCAACGTGCCGCACAGGATGCCCAGCACGCTCGCGCGGCGCGGCGTGAAGGCGGGCGCGGCATGCGTGGCCGGCGGCGCGCGGCGTGCGGCCGGGCGCGATGCGCGCCACGTCTGCCAGACGTAGAACAGGGCGATGAAAAAGAGGAACACCGCGAAGCTTCGGCGCAGCAGGGTCGAATCGATGCCCAGCGCCAGTTGCGCGCCCACCCACGTGAACACCACGGCGCCGGCGGCGCCCGCCAGCGCGACGCGCTTGTCGATGCGCGTCTGCTGGTTGTACTTGCGCACCGCCATCATGATGGTCGGCAGGACCATGATGAGCGCGGTGCCCTGCGCAAGCTGCTGAGACATCCCCATCAGCAGGACCAGCGCCGGAATGGCGATCAGCCCGCCTCCGATGCCCAGCACGCCCCCCATGAAACCAATCAGGCCGCCGGCGGCCAGGCATGCGGCGATAACGAACAGACTCAATGTTTGCTCCAGCAAGCGGCGCCGCGCTTCAGCGCAGCTTGTCCAGCGCCGCGTCCAACCGGTCCACCGCCCAGATCTCCAGCCCTTCGATGGGCTGGCGCGGGGCATTGGCCTTGGGAATGAGCGCAATCGAGAAGCCCAGCTTGGCAGCCTCGCGCAGGCGCTCCTGGCCGCGGGGCGCGGGCCGGATCTCGCCCGCCAGGCCCACTTCGCCGAACGCGATCAGTCCGCGCGGCAGGGGCCGGTCGCGCAACGAGGACATGATGGCAAGCAGCACCGGCAAATCGGCCGCGGGCTCCGTGATGCGCACGCCGCCCACCGCATTGACGAAGACGTCCTGGTCGAACGTGGAAACGCCCGCATGCCGGTGCAGGACCGCCAGCAGCATCGCAAGGCGGTTGCCTTCCAGGCCCACCGTCAGGCGGCGCGGATTGGGCGCATGGGAGCTGTCCACCAGCGCCTGGATCTCGACCAGCAAGGGGCGTGTGCCCTCTTGCGTGGCCATCACGCAGGACCCCGCCACCTGTTGTTCATGCTGCGACAGGAACAAGGCGGACGGATTGGCCACGCCCCGCAGGCCGCGGTCCGTCATCGCGAACACGCCCAGTTCATTGACCGCGCCGAAGCGGTTCTTGAAGGCGCGCACCAGGCGGAACGACGAATGCGTGTCGCCTTCGAAATACAGCACCGTGTCCACGATGTGCTCAAGCACGCGCGGGCCGGCCAGCGCGCCGTCCTTGGTGACGTGCCCGATCATGACGATGGCGATGCCCGTCTGCTTGGCAAGCCGCGTGAGCTGCGCCGCGCATTCGCGCACCTGCGACACCGAACCGGGCGCGGCGGTGAGTTCGCCGCTGTACAGGGTCTGGATCGAGTCGATGACGGCGACCGAGGGCTTTTGTTCGGATACCGCGGCCTGGATGGCTTCGAGCCGGATCTCCGCAAGCAGGTTGACGTTGCCGGTCTGCAGGCCAAGCCGGCGCGCGCGCAGCGCGACCTGTTCGGCCGATTCTTCGCCGGTCACGTACAGCACGTTGGTGGTTTCGGACAGCGAGGCCAAGGCCTGCAGCAGCAACGTCGATTTGCCGATGCCGGGATCGCCGCCGATCAGCACCACGGCGCCCGCCACCAGGCCGCCGCCCAGCACGCGGTCGAATTCATCCAGGCCGGTGGGCTGGCGCGGGGTTTCGCGGGCTTCGATTTCGGACAGGCTGCGCACCGGGCTGGATGACGCCAGCGGCGCGTAGCGGTGCGCGGAAGCCGCCGGCGCGGACGACTCCACGGTTTCTTCCAGCGTGTTCCAGGCGTTGCAATGCGGGCATTTGCCCTGCCACTTCGGGGTGGTGCCGCCGCAGTCGGCGCACACATATACGGTTCGGGTTTTGGCCATGCGCGAAAGTGTACCCGGCAACCCGCGCCGCCCGCCCGCCGCATCACCGGTCATGGCGCGCGTTTCGGACACATCGCGGCGGGAGCTTTCAATCTGCTTGCATAAACAGGGACGCGCCGCAGTTACATGATGCAAAGACAAGAAATTTACTGCCCGATTCGTTTCAAATCGCGCATAATCGCCAGGAGCAGCGACAGATTGCCTGCCGTCCACACCGGACGGCGTGCGCCACGACGCGCGTCCTGGTGACGCGCCGCGCGGGCAATCACGGCGCCATCATCCGCGGTCTTTCGATATGCCGCGCAAACCGGAACACGACCCCAGCACGACGAGACGCCGGCACACCGGCGCGGCGCACGCAAAAGGTCAAACGCGGATACGCCGTGCCACCCGGCGTATGTGCGAGGAGTACGCGCATGAGCATCACCTATCGCCCCCCTTTTGACGAAGACGACGAACGGGATCTGCGCGCCCTGTATCGCAAGCCGGGCCCCGGCGCCAATCCTGAACTGGATGCGGCCGTGCGGCGCAGATGGCATCCCGGCCATAGCTGGCATCCCGGCTGGGGCGCGGCCGTGTGCGCCGTGATGGTCGCCGGCCTGTTCGCCTGGACGGACATGCGCGAAGCCGTGGACGAACCGGAATCCCAGATGCAGCTGGTTGGCGTCCACGAGACCGAGAAGGCGCAAGGCGACACCGCCCCGCCGCCGTCCGCAGCCAACGATGCGCCGCCGCTGCGCCGCGTCATCGCGCTGCAGCCCGAGCCCGTCTCCGCGTCTGCGCCCGCGCAGGCACAGCCCGCCATGGCGCCCGCCGCCGCCGTCGCGCCCGAGACCGCCGCGGCGGAACCTGCCCAGGCGGCAGATCAAGCACCTGCCGCCGAAATGCAGGCCGTCGTAGCCTTCACGGAGCAGGACATCGAAGCCCGCGTGGCCCAGATCCGAGGCCTGATCGTGGATGACCGCGAGGAAGAGGCGGTACAGGCGCTGCGCCAATTGCAGCAAGGCGCGCCCGACTTCGCCTTGCCGGACGACCTGCAGGAGCTGTCGCGGCAGAACCCGGCTTAACAGGGACTGCCATGCCGAGGGGCTGACGGTCCGGGCGGCGGGCATTGCCGAGGGCCCGCCAATCGCGAGGGTCCGCCCTGGCCCGGCCCCGCCGCCGCGCCCGCGCAGGCTGCCCGGGGCGCGAAGATTTGGTCATTTTCCGGGCGGCTTCTTGCTAACATAGCCGCCATGAGTCCGAGCTTCCACCACCGCAATCTTCCCCATTTGCTGCTCTATGCGCGCGAGACGCTGATGGCGCATTTCCGCCCCGTGCTCAATGCCGCCGGCGTCACCGAACAGCAATGGCGCGTGCTGCGCACGCTGAGCGAAGTCGGCGCCCTGGAGCCCAACCAGATCGCGCGTGCCTGTCAGATCCTGAGCCCCAGTCTCACGCGCATGCTGGCGGGCATGGAAGAACAAGGGCTGATCAAGCGCACGCGCTCCAGCGCCGACCAGCGCCGCCAGGAAATCTCCCTGACCGCCAAGAGCCACAAGCTCATCGACCGCATGCGTCCGATGGTGGACGCGAAGTACCAGGAAATCGAAGCGAAGATCGGCAAGGAACTGCTGGACCGCCTGTACCGTGATGTGGACGCCATGGTCGACCTCATCAAGCGCGACGGTCCCCTCCCGCGCGATGCCGGCCGGCCGTAAGCGCGGCCTCCAATACACCTCCCCCCTCCACGCGATCCGCCCCCCATGGACCTTCTGACCAATACCTTCAAGCAGGCCTTGCGCGACGGCAAGCCCCAGATCGGCCTGTGGGCCGGCCTGGCCAGCGCCTACACTTCGGAAATCCTTGCGGGCGCCGGCTTCGACTGGCTGCTGATCGACGGCGAACACGCGCCCAACACGCTGGATTCCACCCTCGCCCAATTGCAGGCGGTGGCGCCCTACCCGGTCGCGCCCGTGGTGCGGCCCGCCTGGAACGACGCGGTGCAGATCAAGCAGATCCTGGACACCGGCGCCCAGACGCTGCTGGTCCCCATGGTGCAATCGCCGGCGGAAGCAGCCGCCGCGGTCGCGGCCGTGCGCTATCCGCCGCAAGGCATACGCGGCGTGGGCAGCGCGCTGGCGCGCGCGTCGCGCTGGAACCGCATCCCGAATTACCTGGAACGCGCCAACGACCAGATGTGCGTGCTGGTGCAGATCGAAACCCCGAGCGGCATCGAGGCGCTGGACGAGATTCTTGCGGTCGACGGCGTGGATGGCGCTTTCATTGGTCCGGCGGACCTGTCGGCCAGCATGGGCTATCTGGGCCAGCCGGAACACCCAGTGGTCGAGAAGACCATCGATGACGCCATCGGCCGCATCGTGCGGTCAGGCAAGGCGGCCGGCATCCTGCATGGCGGCATGGCCCAGGCGAAGCACTATCTGGCGCTGGGCGCCACCTTCGTCGCGGTGGGCGTGGACGCGGTGCTGCTGGCGCGCGCGGCCGAAGCGCTGGCCGGCGAGTTCAAGGAACTGAGCGCGGTCGCCGCAAGCAAGGGTCCGTACTGAGCGGCGCAGGCGCGCCGTCACGTTTGCCGCGGCGAGTCGTTGGCCTACGGCAGGACGTAGCGCCAGTATTACCTAGGACCGGCCGGCCAGGCTGCCGCCGCCATCCACGCCCAGCACCTGCCCGGTAATGAAACCGGCGTCGTCGGACAGCAGGAAGGCGATGGCCGCGGCCACTTCGGCCGGGGTGCCCAGGCGCTTCATGGGCACGGAGGCCAGCGCGCGCTTTTCGTTTTCGCTGCCGGCGGGCCGGGTGGCGCGGAACATTTCGGTTTCGATGGGACCCGGCGCGACCGCGTTGGCGGTGACCCCGTATTCGGCCAGTTCCAGCGCCCAGGTGCGGGTGCAGCCCACCAGCGCGCTCTTGGCGGCCGAATAGGCGGTGCGCTCCAGGCCGCCGTGGATGGCGCGGCTGACGACGTTGACGATCCGGCCGGCGCGGCGCACCTTCATGGATTCGATGAAGGCCTGCGTCACCTGCACGGCCACGCGCACGTTCAGGTCCAGCACGTTGTACAGGGTGGCCAGGTCGATCTCGCCGAGCGGCTGGGGCGAGGCGATGCCCACGTTGTTGACGACGGCATCGACGGGGAATTTCTCGCGGATTTCGCGCAGGACTTCTTCGGTGCGGCCGGCGTCCGCCAGGTCACAGGCGTACAGGTAGCCGGGAAAATCGACATCGGTGGTGTTGCGCGCGATGCCCACCACGTGACAGCCCATGTCGGACAGCCGCTGAGTAAGCGCCCAGCCTATGCCTTTGGTGGCGCCCGTAATGAGCACGCATTTGTCCTTCATGGATGAAACCTCGCAGTCTGTTTTCTTGGTCAAAAACGGGCGCCTGAGCGCCCGGTTTCCAAAGTAGACACCATCCGGCGTCCCCTGTCTTGTAAATTGCGTAGCAATTCTTGCCCTCCGGACGCCTCGGCTTGCCGCCGGCGACGGGGCCGGGCTCAGGCGTCCCGCGTGACCGGGACGCGCGGCGCCAGGGCGCAGAGCAGTTCATAGCCGATGGTGCCGGCGGCGCTGGCGACCTCGTCGACCGAGGGACCGTCTTCGCCCCACAGCGACACGGGCGAGCCGACGCCCGCGGCGGGCACGGGGCCCAGGTCGACGACCAGCATGTCCATGGACACCCGGCCAAGCAACTGGGTCCGGATGCCGGCCACCACGACCGGCGTGCCGGTGGTGGCGTGGCGCGGATAGCCGTCGGCGTAGCCGCAGGCGACGATGCCGATGCGCATGGCGCGTTCGGCGCGAAAGAGCGCGCCGTAGCCGACCGAATCGCCCGCCTTGATCTCCTGCACGGCGATGATTTCCGAGTTGAGCGACATGGCGGGCCTCAGGCCGAACGAAGACGCTTCGGCGTCGGCAAAGGGCGATGCGCCATACAGGCAGATGCCGGGCCGCACCCAATGGGCCTGGTTTTCGGAGCCAACGGCGATGTCGGCAAAGCGCAGGGCCGCGGCCGAATTGCACACGCTGACCGCGCCCGGCAGCTTATGCGTCACCGAATTGAAGACGCTCAGTTGCTCGTTCACGCCCTGCGGCCCGTCCGCGCAGGCGAAGTGGGTCATCTTGCCCACCGAGCCCAGCGTGCCCTGCTGCTGCAGCAGCGCCGCGCGCTCGTAGGCGGCGGGATAGGAGGCGGGGCTGAACCCCAGCCGGTTCATGCCGCTGTTGAGTTTCAGCATGATATCGACCCGGCGCGACAGCCGAGCGCGCGCCAGCATGTCGAGCTGGTCGCGATGATGGACCGTGCTGCTGAGGTGGTAGCGATCGACGATGTCCAGGTCGGACGGATCGAAGAAGCCTTCCAGCAGCAGGATCGGCCCGCCCCAGCCCGCCTCGCGGCAGCGCACGGCCTCGTCCAGGTCCAGCATTGCGAGGCCCTGCGCGTGGGAAAAGCCGGCAACCGCCTGTTCGATGCCGTGGCCGTAGGCGTTGGCCTTGATGACCGCCCAGATCGACGGCGGCAGGCCGCCGGCCGCGGCGGCGGTCTGGTCGAGGTGGCGGCGCACGGTGGCAAGATTGTGCGCAAGGGCGGAAACGGAAACGGTGGCGGTAATTGGACGCGGCATGATGTGAGATCCTGTGGCGTCCAAGTCTAACTGATCGCCGCCGTCGGCGGCATCGCGCCGGATCAAGCCGGGATGCTTACTCTAAAATGAAGCGAACCCGCCGCTTTGCGCCGTATCCACAGACCTAGTTCTGTCAACAGGCTTCTGTCCATGTCCATCGATCACTACGAGAATTTTCCCGTCGCCTCGCTGCTGCTGCCGCGCAGGCTGCGCGGCGCCGTGACCGATATCTACCGGTTCGCCCGCGCCGCGGACGACATCGCCGACGAAGGCAGCGCGACCGACGAGGAGCGCCTTGCCCAACTGGCGGCGTTTCGCACCGAGCTGCACCGCATCGGCGCCGAACCCGGCACGCCGCCCGCCCCGGGGCTGCCCCCGCTGGCCGACATCTTCGCGCCGCTGGCCCGGACCATCGCCCGGCACCAGCTTCCCATCACGCCCTTCTACGACCTGCTGTCCGCCTTCGAGCAGGACATTACCGTCAAGCGCTACGAGGACTACACCGCCCTGGCGGACTACTGCACGCGGTCGGCCAACCCCGTCGGCCGGCTGATGCTCCACCTTTACGAGGCCAGCACCCCGCAGAACATCGCCGAATCCGACGCCATCTGCACCGGGCTGCAGCAGGTCAACTTCTGGCAGGACGTGCGGGTGGACTGGCACAAGCACCGGGTATACCTGCCCCAGGAAGACCTGCGCCGTTACGGCGTCTCGGACGAAGACCTGGCCGCGTGCCGCCTTACGCCTGCCTGGCGCGAGCTCATGGCCTTCGAGGTCGAACGCACGCGCGCGCTGCTACACTTCGGCGCTCCGCTGGCGCGCCGCCTGCCGGGCCGCATCGGCCTGGAGCTGCGCATGGTGGTGCAAGGCGGGCTGCGCGTCCTGGAGCGGATCGAGGCGAGCGGCTACGATGTTTTCATGAATCGCCCCGAATTGGGCGCCAAAGACTGGGCCATCATGTTGTGGCGCTCCATCAAGTAACAGGCCGTGCCTAATGACCCCTGACGAGTATTGCCAGGAGAAAGCCGCCAAAAGCGGCTCCAGCTTCTACTATTCCTTCCTGTTCCTGCCGCCCGATCGCCGGCGCGCCATCACGGCCCTGTACGCATACTGCCGCGAAGTGGACGACGTGGTCGACGAATGCACCGACCCGTCCCTGGCGCGCATCAAGCTCGCCTGGTGGCGCACGCAGGTCGACCAGATGTATGACGGCAAGCCCGACCATCCCGTCACGCGCGCGCTGCAACCGCACCTGGAAAGCTGTTCGATCACCCGCGATCGCCTGCTGGCCGTGATCGACGGCATGGAAATGGACCTGGACCAGACCCGCTACCTGGACTGGCCGGGCCTGCGCAAGTATTGCTGGCATGCGGCCGGCGTGGTCGGCGAGCTGTCCGCCGGCGTGTTCGGTTATTCCGATCCCAAGACGCTGGTGTACGCCGAGAAGCTGGGCCTGGCGTTCCAGATGACCAACATCATCCGCGATGTGGGCGACGACGCGCGCCGGGGCCGCATCTACATCCCGGTCAACGACATGCAGCAGTTCCAGGTCAAGGCATCGGACATCCTGAACGGCGAGTATTCCGACCGTTTCAGCGCGCTGATGAAATTCCAGGCCGACCGCGCGCGCGAGCTGTACCGCGAGGCGATGAACAACCTGCCCGAGGCCGACCGCCGCGCCCAGCGCCCCGGACTCATGATGGCCGCCATCTACCACGCGCTGCTCGACGAGATCGAACGCGACAACTGGCAGGTGCTGCACCAGCGCATTTCGCTCACGCCCCTGCGCAAACTCTGGCTTGCCTGGAAAACCTGGGTGGGCGGCGGACGCGGACTGGTCCGCCGGTTGGCGCGGTGAAGGCCGCGGTCATCGGCGCGGGCTGGGCCGGCCTGGCCGCCAGCGTCGCCTTGCGCGAAGCCGGCGCCAAGGTCACGGTGTTCGAGGCCGGCCACACCCCCGGCGGGCGCGCGCGCCGCGTCTTTCATGGCGACTTCGACGCGCCGCTGGACAACGGCCAGCACCTGCTGTCGGGCGCCTACAAGGAAACCCTGGCGCTGATGCGCCGCGTGGGCCGCAACCCGGACGCGCTGTTGATGCGGCGCTCCTTGCGGCTCGCCAGCCTGGACGGCCGCTTCCACCTGTCCGCCCCGCGCCTGCCGGCGCCGCTGCACATGGCCATGGCCGTGCTGCGCGCGCGCGGCCTGTCCTGGGCCGACCGGCTGGCCATGCTGCGCCTGATGCGCGGCCTGAAGACCATGTCATGGATGCCGCCGCGCGACTGGACCGTGCTGCAGCTGCTGCACTATCACGCGCAGTCCGACGTGCTGATCCGCCAGGTCTGGGAGCCGCTGTGCCTGGCCGCGCTGAACACGCCGATCGCCACGGCCAGCGCCGTGCTGTTCGCCCGTGTGCTGCGCGACAGCCTGGCCGGCGCGCGCGAGGACAGCGACCTGCTGCTCCCCTGCACCGACCTGTCGGCGCTGTGGCCGGACGCGGCCGCGCGGCAGGTCACCATGCGCTACGGCAGCACGGTGCGCCAGCTCCATCCCTCGGTCCATGGCATCGACATCAACCAGGAACGCTTTGACGCCGCCGTGCTGGCCGTGCCGCCCGCCTTCGCGGCGCGCCTGCTGGACGCCCCGCTGCGCGAGGCTGGCGCCACAGGCCTGCTCGATGCGCTCAAGGCCTTTGACTACCTGCCCATCGCCACGCTGAACGTGCGCCTGGCCGATCCCTGGCGCCTGCCCGAGCCCATGATGATGCTGCGCGAAGATGCGGCCCGCGGCCATGCGGGCCAATGGCTGTTCGACCGCGCCCAACTGGCCGGCAACGCCAAGGCCGGGGAACTGGCCGTGGTGGCCAGCGCCGCCGTGGGCATGGGCGAGCGCAACCGGCGCCAGGTGATCGAGGCCCTGATCGACCAGGTGGCCGAGCAGGCCGCTGCCCACCCGCTGCGGCTGCCGCCGATGCCGGAGGTCGCGGCTGCGGAACTGTTCATTGAAAAGCGCGCGACCTTCGCGGCCGTGCCCGGCCTGACGCGGCCATTGAATACCACGCCGTGGCCCACGCTGGCGCTGGCCGGCGACTGGACCGACACCGGTTATCCCGGCGTGCTGGAAGGCGCGGTGCGCAGCGGCCTGCAGGCCGCGCGCGTGCTCAATCCGCGGGCGGACTGAGGGAGGCGGCGCGCGCCAGACAGGATCAGTCCTGTCCGGCGAACAGATCGGCCTGGCGCGGATCCGCGGGAGCCAGCTCGTAGCCGATCTGCGCCGCCACCTCGCGCAAAATGGCCTGGGCCAGATTGAAGGCGGTGTTGGCCGCCGGCACGCCTGCATAGATGGCGTTCTGCAGCAGCACTTCCTTGAGTTCATCGGGAGTCAGGCGCGATTCGTCCGGCGCCGTGAGCGCGGCGCGCACGTGCAGCTCGAACTCTTCCCAGCGGCCCAGCGACAGGGTCACCGCCAGCACCATCATCCGCCTTGCCTTGTGGGGCAAGCCGGGGCGGCTCCAGATGTCGTGCCACGCGTAGCGCGTGATCATGTTCTGGTAGTCCGCGGTAAACACGGTTGCGCGGTCCAGCGAACGCTGGACCCATTCATCGCCCAGCACGGCGCGGCGGTTGGCCAGGCCACGCTCAAAATCGTCTTTGCGGCTCATCCGAGGCATCTCCTTTCGACGGGGCCAGGCGGGCGCGAAGGCGGGCCGCCAAGCCCGCCCCCGCTGCCCGCCGGAAGATCAGTTCACCGTGATGCTATTGGTTTTCACGACTTCCGCCCAGCGCTGCTGTTCAGAGGACACGAACTTTGCGAAATCCGCCGCGCTGCTGCCCACGGGCGTCAGACCCAGCTTGGAGAGCTTCTCGCGGGTGTCCGGACGCGCAAGCGCCTTCTGCACCAGGTCCTGCAGTTTGGCGACCACCTCCGGGCTGGTGCCAGCCGGCAGGAAGAAGCCGTTCCATTCAACGACGTCGAAATTCTTGATGCCGCCCTCGCCCACCGTCGCGACGTTGGGCAGTTCCGGCATGCGCTTGCCCGACGAGACGGCAAGCGCCTTCAGCTTGCCGCCGCTGACATAGTTCAGGCTGGAGGCCGCGTTGGCGAAGTAGACGTCGACCTGGCCGCCCATCACGTCGACGATGGCGGGCGCGCCGCCCTTGTAGGGGACGTGCACGATGTCCACGCCGGCATCCTTCTTGAGCAGTTCGCCCGCCATCTGGGCCAGGCTGCCCGGACCGTACGACGCGTAGGTGTACTTGCCCGGGTTGGCGCGCGCGGCCTTGATGAAGTCAGGCAGGTTGTTGAACGGCGAACCCGGCGCGGCCACCAGGATGTTGGGCACGCTGACGGCCTGCGATACCGGGATGAAGTCCTTGTTCGCGTCGTACGGCAGTTTGCGCAGCGCGGGGTTGATCGAAAAGGCCGAGGCATCGTAGAGCACCGTGTAGCCATCCGGCTTGGCGCGCGCCACATAGGCCGCGCCGATGGCGCCGCTGGCCCCGCCCTTGTTTTCGATCACGACGCTCTGGCCGGCGACTTCGCCCATGCCCTGCGCAATGATGCGGGCGGCGTTGTCGGCGCCACCGCCCGCCGAATAGGGCACCACCAAGGTGATGGGCTGGTCGGGATAGCCGGCCGCATGGGCCGCGCCAAACGCGCCGGCCAGGGCGATGGCGGCGGCCAGCGGACGCAGTGCGGCAACGGCCGCGTGACGGGTTTTCTTCATGTGTGCTCCTCTCGTCTCCCCTGTGGGGATGTTCAGGTCGATCAGGGATCGTGACGCGATCCGTCCGCAGGATTCAGACGGTCGCGATGGGGTTGACCGGCGCGCCCACCAGCCCCGGCACGTACATTGGCGCCGCGGTCAGGAAAAAAGCGTGTCGGTGGTGCTGGCGCAGCCATTGCGCCAGCGGGGTCAGATGCCAGAGCTCGCCCAGCGGCAGCCCCAGCTTGAACAGGCAGTGTTCGTGCAGGGGCAGCAACGGCCCGCTGGCGCCCTGCAGGTGGTGATTGCGCAATTCGACCGCATGGTTGTCGGCCGCGATGGCCGCGATGCGGCTGCGCGTGATCCACGCGAGCAGTTCGGGGTCGGCGCCGTCCAGCACGCAGCAGCGGGTCTTGAGCAACTCCTGCTCGTCGTCGCCCAGCGTCAGCGCCAGATCGGCCAGCCCCGTGTGCAGGCACAGCACATCGCCGGGCCGGACCTGCACGCCGTCGGCTTGCATCGTGTCCATCAGGTCGCGGTAGGAGACCTTGCGCTGCGCATCGCCGTAGCGGGCCCGCAGGTCCACCATGACGCCGCGCCCCTGGATGCCGTGGCGTGCCATCGGTTCAATCGACAGGTCGCGCGTGCCGGCGAAGTTTTCCGCCTGCGCCTCGCTGACCGTGAAGCCGTTGTAGCCCGTCGGTTGCGCCTGCCCGGCGCCCAGCACGTCGACCATCGCGCCGACGTGGCCCAGCGCGTCCCATTGCGTCGAATACTGCGGCGACAGCGTGACGGCGTCGTCGCTCACCACGTCGGTGGCGCCGGGTACGTCGCGCCCCAGGCAATAGCGGTAAACCGGGACGCCATTCTTCTGGGCGGGCTGGATGACCGGGCCCTTGCGGCGCGGGTTGAGCACGGGCGCGCGCGGCACCGTCAGCGGCAGACTCAGGGAAAACGAAATGCCCTCCCGAATCTCGGCCACGGCCGCAAGGCGCGCCTGGCGGTCCAGGTAATTGAGCGTGCCGAGCTGGTCGTCTTGCCCGAAATCTCCCCAGTTCGAGCCCTCTGGCCGCTGAACGTATCGTTGCGCTTGACGCATGGTTCTTGTCTCCTCGTCCGGCTCGGACGATTGCTTTACTTATTGTTGCGGGCTATTGCACCACGGCCGATTGCAGCAGTTGTGCGATTTCATCCGCGGTGTATCCCAGCGTGGACAGTATTTCTCGACTATGTTCGCCCAAGCCCGGCGCGCCCCGGCCAGGCGCGGCCGCCACGTCCTGCCCGCCGCCGGATGACGGCTCGCCGTCGCCCGCGTCGAACCGGGCCCACTGCGCCAGCCCCAGATACCCGCCGGCCTGCGTGCTGCGGTAAGGACGCAGATGTCCCATCGCCAGCACCTGCGGATGGTCGAACATGTCCTCGACGCGCATTACTTCCGCGCACGGCACGCTCTGTCCGAAACGCTCCGCCCACTCGCGCGCCGACGCGCGCGCCAGCGCCTGCCGCACCATCGGCACCAGCACGGCCGCCTGGGCCGCGCGCTTTTTCACGGTGTCGTAATCGGGATGGTCGGCCAGTTCGGGCAGATCCAGATGGCCGCACAGGGCGCGCCAGAAGTGCGGCGTATTCGCGGACAGGTACAGGTGCCCCTCGCGGGTCGGATGAATGCCGGTGATGCCGCCCGAGCGCATGTCCCGCTCGATGTGGCGCGGCTCGCCGTCGGCCCACACCAGCCGCGCCGACTGCATCGCAAGGGCGCTGCCCAGCAGCGACACCTCGATGGCCTGGCCCCGTCCGGTCTTCTCGCGCCGGTACAGCGCGGCCGACACGCTATTGGAGATCAGCGAGGCGCCGTAGTAGTCGACGACCGACCCGTAAAGCACTTCGGGCGGTCCATCGGCCTTGGCCTGCGCGGCGCACATCCCGGTCATGGATTGCAGCACCTGGTCGTAGCCGGCGTGGCGCGCCATCGGCCCCGCCGCCCCATAGCCCGTCATGGCGCAGTAGACCAGGCGCGGATTGATGGCCGAGAGCGTGGCAAAGTCGATCTTCAGCCGCTCCGGCACGCCGGGCCTGAAATTGTGGACCAGCACGTCGGCCTCGCGCGCCAGGCGCACGAGCACCTCGTACCCGGCCGCGTCTTTCAGGTTCAGGCAGATACCCTGCTTGTTGCGGTTGATGCCCAGGAAGGCGCGGCTTTCAGCCGCCAGCGTGGAGGGATACTTGCGCAGGTTGTCGCCTTCGGGCGGCTCCACCTTGATCACTTCCGCGCCCATGTCGCCCAGCAGCGCGCAGCCGTACGGCCCTGCGATGTAGGCGCTCAGGTCCAGAACTTTGATGCCGGCGAGCGGCAGATGCGGTGGGGTGTCGTGTTCCATCATGGCATTCACTTGAACTTGATTGGGGCGGGACGTTGAGGCGCGCAGTTGCGGCGCGCCGTTGACGCGCAAAGCAGCGCCAGAGCCCGCGCGTTTCAGGCTGCCGCGCCGACCGCGCGCAGCACGTCCTCGGCACGGCGCACGAAGGGGGCATCGATCATCTTTCCGTCCAGCAGAAAGGCGCCCACGCCCTCGTGCCGGCGGCTGGCGGCCACGATCCGCCGCGCCTGCTCCACCTCGTCGGCGTCAAAGCCGAACACCTCGTTGGCAATGGCGATCTGGCTGGGATGCACGCAGGATTTGCCCAGAAAACCGAGCGAGCGCGCCAGCCGCGCCTCGGCGCGAAAGCCTTCGGCATCGCCCACGCGGGCATAGGCGGCGTCCATCGCGTACTTGCCCGCGCAACCCGCGCCCAGGCGCAGCGACAGCATCACCGCCCGCAGCGTCTCGGGCTGGTAGCGGTCGACGCCGAGCGGCTCGAACAGGTCGGCCAGCCCCAATTGCAGGCCGGCCACCCGCGGATGCGCCTCGGCCAGCTCGGCCGCCCGGACGAGCGCGCGCGGCGTTTCGACCGTGACCAGGAATTCACCCGCAAAGCCCGCCGCGATGGCCTGATCCACCGACGCCCGCAGCGCGGCGGCGTGCTCGACCTTGGGCAGATTGATCATGTCGATGGGCAGTCCGCCCAGGGCCTGCAGATCGCCGGCAAAGTGGGGCGAGTCGTCGGCGTTCACGCGGACGATAATTTTCTTGGCATGTCGTGCCTGCCCAGCCTCGAAGGCGGGCGAGGCGAGCCAGGCGGCCAGCGCCTCGCGCGCCGCTTGCTTGCGCGCCGGCGCGACGGCGTCCTCCAGATCGAAGGACAACGCATCGGCCTCGCTGGCCATGGCTTTATCGAACAGTTCCGGGCGCGATGCCGGAACAAAAAGCTTGCTTCTCATTGATGTCTCCTGGGCGCATTGTGTCGCGGAGCAGGCGTCCCAGGGGAAAGCCGCCATACGATAAGAAGATAGAATCTCTATCATCATGAACACAGACTTTCTGAACACGCTGGCCGCGGTCGCCCAATACGGCTCCATGGCGCAGGCTGCCCGCCGGCTGGGCCTCACGCACGGCGCGGTGGCCCAGCAGGTGCGCAAGCTGGAGCAGGAACTGGGCGTACCCCTGGTCGCGCGGGCCGGGCGCACGGTGCACCTGACCGCCAAGGCCACCGAACTGATCGGCCCCATGCGCGAGGTCCTGGAGAGGATCGAAAAGATCCGGCATCTGGCCCGATCCGACGAAATGATGGGAGAACTGCGGCTGGGCGCGGGCAGCACGGCGCTCAACTCCATGGTGCCCGCCATCCTGGAACACCTGGTGCGGCGGCATCCGCTCATCAGCGTGGAAATCCAGCCCGGGCATTCGGCGCGCTTCTATCCGGCCATCGAAAGCGGGGAACTGGATGCGGCCATCGCGCTTGAAGCCCCCTACCCCCTGTCCAAGAGCCTGGGCTGGCAACTGCTGCGCGAGGAAGCCTACGTGCTGGCGGCGGCGCAGCGCCATGCCGGCCGCGACGCGCACAGCCTGCTGACCGGCGAGCCCTTCATCCGCTATCGGCGCAGCGACTGGAGCGGACGCCACGTCGAGGACTATCTGCGGCGCGTCGGCATCACGCCGCACGACCGCTTTGAACTGAACGCGATCGAATCCATTGCCGTGATGGTGAGCCGCGACCTGGGCGTGGCGATCCTGCCCAGGTCGACCACCGGCGCGATTGAACGGCTGGGCCTGCTGGCTTTGCCGCTGCCCGTGCATTGCGAGCCGCGCCGCTTCGGCCTGATCTGGTCCCGGGGATCGCCGCGGCTGGCCCTGATCCAGGCGTTCCGCGACATCGCCATGGCGCAGTACGCCGCGGCGGCCCGGTAAGTTGCGCCGCTGGCGTATCGCCTTTTGCCCGGCTTCCCTATACTTGTATTGTCCTCAATACAACATATCAGGAGACAACCATGTCGGGACGACTTCGGATCGCCGCGGGCTGCGCGCTGCTGGCTGCGCTGGCCATGCCCCTTACCCCCGCCCTCGCGCAGGGCGACGCCATCAGGCTGGTCGTGGGCGCGCCCCCGGGCGGCACCACCGACACCGTGGCGCGCAGCATCGCCCAGCACATGGCGGTGGACTTGAAGCGGCCAGTGGTAGTGGAAAACAAGCCCGGCGCGGGCGGCAACATTGCCGCCGACTACGTCGCCAAGAGCAATCCCGACGGCAACACGCTGCTGGTCACCTTCACCAGCTTTTCCATCAACGCCACGCTGTACCGCAACCTGCCGTTCGATCCCGTGGCGGATTTCACGCCCATCAGCATGCTGGCCAACGTGCCCAGCGTCCTGGTCGTGCGCAAGGACTTCCCGGCCCGCACCATGCCGGAGTTCGTGTCGCTGGTGAAGGCCAGCCCCGGCAAGCACACCATGGCGCTGGGCGCCATCGGGTCCTCGCTGCACATGGCTGGCGAGCGCATGAAGATGATGGCGGGCCTGGATATCCTGAACGTGCCGTACAAGGGCACGGCGCCCGCCATCACCGACCTGCTGGGCGGCCAGGTGGACATGATGTTCGCCAGTTCGCTCAATGCCCTGCCGCACATCAAGAGCGGCGCGCTGCGGGCGCTGGGCGTGAGCAGCCCGCAGGCGCTGCCCCAGTTCCCCGGCGTGCCGCCGATTGGCGACACGATCAAGGGCTTTGAATCGAATGCGTGGTTCGCGCTCTTCGGGCCGGCCAAGCTGCCGGCCGATAAACTGGCGGCGCTCAATGCCGCGGCGCGCAAGGCGGTCGACACCCCCGCATTTCGCCAGCTTCTTGAACGCGAGGCCGCCAGCGCGGTGAGCAGCAGTCCGGAAGAACTGGGCGCTTTCGTGCGGCAGGACATCGAACGCTATGCCGAGATCGTCAAATTCACCGGCGCGACGGCCGACTGACCTTGCTTCCAGGAGCCCCCAAGCCGTGTCCGACAGCCCATTGCCGCTTTATCACAAGGTCTATCTGCTGCTCAAGCAACGGCTGGAGGCCGGCGGGTTCGCCCCGGACAGGGCCATGCCGGGCGAGAACGCGCTGGCGGCCGAATACGGCGTGTCGCGCCTGACGATCAGACGCTCGCTGGATGCGCTGGCGGCCGACGGGCTGATCGAGCGCCGCCAGGGGCGCGGCACGTTCGCCGCCAAGCCCGCGCAGTTTCCCGCCGCGCAGCATGGCGCGGGAATCGACGCCCTCATGGCGCATCTGGCCCGCATGGGGATGCACACCCAGGTGCGGCTGCTGGAACTGGAGACCACGCCCGCCACGCCGCAGGTGGCGGCGCGGCTGGAGCTGGCGGTGGGCGCCCCCGTGCAGCGCGCCGTGCGGGTGCGCAGCCACGAAGGGCAGCCGTTTTCCTGCCTGACCACGTTCGTGCCGGACGACATCGGACGGCGCATCCGCCGCGAGGATCTCGGTTCCAAGCCACTGCTGGCCATCTTCCGCGATCTGGGCGTGCGCGTGGCGCGTGCCGAGCAATCGATGTCGGCCGTGCTGGCCGAGCCCGGCGTGGCCGAGCTGCTGGACGTGCCGGTGGGATCGGCCCTGCTCAGTCTGCATCGCGTGGTGCGCGACGAATCCGGGCGGCCGGTCGAATGGCTGCACGCCCGCTACCGCCCCGACCGCTACGAATACCGCATGGACATGCAGGCACACGACATGCCCGGCCAGCCCACCTGGCTGCCCGCGGCGTCCCCGGCGCCCGAGGACGAGAAGTGAGCAGCGGCGCCTAGCGCAGCAGACTGACGGTGGCCAGGCCCGCCGCCGTCAGCGCCAGCGAGCCGGCCAGGCTGAAGCCGGCATACCCCACCGCGCTGGCGTAGGCGCCGCGTTCCAGCATCGCCACGGTTTCCGCCGAGAAGGTGGAGAACGTGGTCAGTCCGCCCAGGAACCCCGTGATCGCCCCCAGCCGCACCCAGGCGGGCCATTCGGGATGACCGGCCACGAGGGCCAGCGCCACCCCGATCAGATAGCCGCCCACCAGATTCACCGCCAGCGTGCCCCAGGGCCAGGAGCCGACGTTGAGCCAAAGGCCGAGCAGCCAGCGGGACCAGGCGCCCAGCATCGCGCCCAGGCCCACGGCCAGGAAATTCAGGGGTACCAGCGTTTGATAGGCAGACATCGACATCAGGTGGCGCCGTGTTGTTTGAGACGCAGGGAAAAGACCAGCAGGAGTATGCCGAAAAAAACGGCGTAGATGCCAATCACCCACACCAGCGCCAGCGCCCCCGCGCCGGGCTGCATGATGAGCATGGCGCCGAAGGCGACCGACACCAGCCCCGCCAGGCCAAGCAGCCATTCGTTGCGGATGGCCTTGCGAAAGCGCACGGCGGCGATGATCTGGAACACGCCCGCCACCACGGCCCAGACGGCGATGATGTAGAGCAGGATCAGCGCGGTGAGCCCGGGCCACAGGAAGGTGACGATGCCCGCCGCCACGCCCAGCAGGCCCACGACGATCAGCGCCCAAAGCGGCTTGCCGTTGTCGCGGATGCGAAACCCCGCGATCAGCGCCAGCACGCCATCCACCAGCGCAAACGCGCCCCACACCAGCACCAGCGCCGACAAGGTGATGGCCGGCATGAACATGGCCATGAAACCGAACAGGATGGCGACGACGCCGCGAAGCGCCACCCATCCCCAATGACGACCGATCTGATCCACCACTTGCTGTTGCAGCATGACGACCTCCGGTGTTTGCAAAGGGTGGCCTATCTTAGCCCCGGAAAGGATGCGGGCGCACGCCGCATGCGGCGCGGCGCCGCATGCGGCGCGGCGCCGCGCCAGGCCGTCGTTCAGAGCCGAAATCGATTGAAATTTCCGCGCGCGCGGCGGCCCGGCTTTTTTAAGAGTAATTCTCATTAAATGCTAGAATCCGCCGCTTCCAGACCGATTTCCCATGGACACCCAATCCGTTCCTCGCCGCCGCGCCTACTGGCTCAAGACACTGCATCAGTGGCACTGGATCAGCTCTGCGCTCTGTCTGCTGGGGATGCTGTTGTTCGCCGTGACGGGCCTGACCCTGAACAACGCCTCGCACATCGAATCGAAGGCCGTGGTGACCAGCCGCCAGGCCCGCCTGCCTGACGCCATCCTGAACCAGCTTGCCGCGGCGCCCGCGCAAAAGCAGGCGCCCCTGCCCGCGCCCGTGGCCGAGTGGCTGGACGAGGCGCTGGACGCTTCCACCGCCGGAAAATCCGCCGAGTGGTCGCCCGACGAGGTCTATCTTTCCCTGCCCCGCGCGGGCGGCGACGCCTGGCTGTCCATCGACCGCGCCAGCGGCGACGTGGAATACGAGCGCACCGACCGCGGCTGGATTTCCTACCTGAACGACCTGCACAAGGGCCGCAACACGGGCCTGGCCTGGCGCTGGTTCCTGGACGTGTTCGCCGTCGCCTGTCTGGTGTTTTCGCTGACCGGACTGGTGCTGCTCAAGATGCACGCCGGCAACCGCAGCGCGACCTGGCCCATGGTAGGGCTGGGCCTGGTGATTCCGCTGGTGCTGGCCCTGCTGTTCATCCATTGATTCCATCGATACGCCCTGGAGATTTCCATGCGCAAGCTGCTGTTGCCGGCCCTCTTGGCCGGCCTGATCGCCCGGACGGCCCATGCGGCCGACATCGGCCTGTCCATCGAGGTGCCGCGCCTGGACGTGGCCGAATACCACCGCCCCTACGTGGCGATCTGGATCGAGAACCCCGACCAGAGCGTCGCCACCGACCTGGCCGTCTGGTATGACGTGGCCAAGAAGAACAACGAAGGCACCGAATGGCTCAAGGACATGCGCCAGTGGTGGCGCCGCAGCGGACGCAACCAGCAGTTCCCGGTGGACGGCGTCAGCGGCGCGACCAAGCCCGTGGGCAAGCACGCGCTGTCCTTTGACGCGGCCAGCAAGCCGCTGTCGCAGCTCAAGCCCGGGCAGTACGCCGTGGTGGTGGAAGCGGCGCGCGAAGTCGGCGGCCGCGAGCTGCTGCGCATCCCCTTCCAGTGGCCGCCGCAAAAGGCCGAGCAATTGACGGCGCGCGGCGAACACGAACTGGGCGCGGTCGCGCTCGACCTCAAACCCTGATCACGTCCTTCAGTCCTTCAGTCATTCAGTCCTCTAGGAACGCAACGATGAAATCCGCCGCCAAACTGGCCGCCGCCCTCGCGCTGAGCCTGCCCTTCGCCGCCCATGCGCATGACGTCTGGATGGTGCCGTCCTCGACGGTGCTGTCGGGCGCCGATAGCTGGATCACCGTGGATGCCGCCGTCGGCAACGACAAGTTCTACTTCAACCACGCCCCGCTGCGCCTGGACGGCCTGACCGTGACCGCGCCGGACGGCTCCGCCGCCGAGGCCGAGAACGTCAACCGCGGCAAGCTGCGCAGCACGTTCGACCTGCAGCTCAAGCAGAGCGGCACCTACCGCGTGGCCGTGGTCAACGACGGCGTGTTCGCCCGCTGGAAGGAAGACGGCAAGAACAAGCGCTACTTCGGCAAGGCCGAAGGCCTGGCGCAGGCCGTGCCCGCCAAGGCGGACGAACTGGAAATCTCGCAGAGCCTGGGCCGGGTCGAGACCTTCGTGACGGCCGGCAAGCCGTCGGCCGTCAAGCCCGTGGGCCGCGGCCTGGAGCTGGCGCCCGTGACGCACCCGAACGACCTGTTCACCGACGAAGCCGCCACGTTCCAGATGCTGCTGGACGGCAAGCCCGCCGCGGACCTGGAGGTAAACGTCGTGCCCGGCGGCAGCCGCTATCGCGACAAGGTCGGCGAGATCGCGCTCAAGACCGACAAGGACGGCAAGTTTTCGGTGAAGTGGCCGCAGCCCGGCCTGTACTGGATCGAAGCCGGCATGGAAGACGCCAAGGTCAGCGTGCCGCAGGCCAAGAAACGCCGCCTGTCGTACGCCGGCACCGTGGAAGTGCTGCAACCCTAAACCGCAGGCGCACGCGTGGCCACATCCCCTTCCTACGCCCCGCGCGGCGCGGCCGCCCCGGCCGTGCGCGTCGCCTATGGCGCCATGCCCGCGCGCCCGGCCGCGCAGGCCGCCGCGCTGGCCGGCGCGACCATGGGCACGACCTGGTCCGCGCGCATGGCCTTGCCGGCCGGCGTCGCCGAAACGACGGCGCGGCTTGCCATCCAGGCCGCGGTCGACGAGGTGGTCACGCAGATGAGCACCTGGGAAGCGGACTCGGACATCACGCGCTACAACCGCGCCGGGCCCGGCTGGCAGGCGCTTCCGGACGGTTTCTTCCATGTGCTGCGCCACGCGCTGCGGCTGGCCGAGGACTGCGGCGGCGCCTACGATCCCACGGTGGGTCCGCTGGTCAACGCCTGGGGCTTCGGGCCGCACCAGCGCGCGCATGAACCGCCCTCCGCCGCCGCCATCCAGGCCGCCCGCGACCGCTGCGGCTGGCGGCGCGTGCGGCTGGACGAAGACCGCCAGGCCGCCTACCAGGCCGGCGGCACTTACCTGGACCTGTCTTCCATCGCCAAGGGCTACGGCGTGGACCGCGCCGCGATGGCCCTCGATGCGCTGGGCATCGCGGACTACCTCGTCGAAGTGGGCGGCGAACTGCGCGCCCGCGGCAAGCGCCCGGACAGACAGCCCTGGCGCGTGGCCATCGAGGTTCCCGACGCCAGCGACGCCCACGCCCTGGCCCTGCCGCTGGCCGACTGCAGCATCGCCACGTCGGGCGACTACCGGCGCCATGCCGGCGACGGCGATGCGCGCTACGCCCACACGATCGATCCGCGCACCGGCCACCCCGTGCGCAATGCCCTGGCGTCGGTCACGGTGCTGCATCCGGTCTGCATGCAGGCCGACGCGCTGGCCACCGCGCTGACGGTGCTGGGCGAGACCGAGGGGCTGGCCTATGCCCGCCGCCACGCGCTCGCGGCGCTGTTCATCGTGCGCGAGCGCGACGCCTGGCGCGTGGTCGCCACGCCGCCGTTCGAAACCCTGGCGCTCGCGCGCTGACCCCTTATGTCCCAACCCCGATTGATCGCGGCGGCGTGCGTGGTGCTGACCTGGGCGCTGCTGTGCCTGTGGGCCTGGCGCCGTGCGCGGCTGCAGCAGGCGCAGCATGCACGCGCGCAGCAGGCCTTGGACGCGCCCGCCCCCGCAGACGCGCTGCTGGTGGCCTACGCCAGCCAGACCGGCTACGCCGAAGCCCTGGCCGCGCAGACCGCGCAATCCCTGCGGGCCGGCGGCCTGACGGTGCGCGTCGCCGCGCTGGACCAGATCGACGCCGCGCGCCTCGCCGACTACCGGCGCATGCTGTTCGTCGTCAGCACCTACGGCGAAGGCGATCCCCCGGATGCGGCGGCGGCCTTTGCCGGGCAGATGCAGCAGATCCCCGCCGGCGCCTTGCTGGCGGGCGCGCAGTACGCGGTGCTGGCGCTGGGCGACAGCGAATACGCGCACTTCTGCGGTTTCGGCCGTCATCTGGACCACTGGCTGCACGCGCAAGGCGCGGTGCCGCTCTTCGATCTGGTCGAGGTCGACAACGGCGACCCGGCCGCGCTGCGCCATTGGCAGCACCACCTGGGCCTGCTGGCCGGCCGCAGCGACCTGCCCGACTGGGAGGCGCCGGTCTACGAATCCTGGCGGCTGGCGGACAGGACCCTGCTGAATCCCGGCAGCCAGGGCGGCCCCTGCCTCCTGATCACACTGACGCCGCCTGCCGAAGGCTCGCGCCCGTGGCAGGCCGGCGACATCGCCGAGATCGGCCCCCGGCGGGAACGCGGCGGCGCCTTGCAGGCGCATCGCGAATACTCCATCGCCTCGCTGCCCGAAGATGGCGGCATCCAGCTCCTGGTGCGCCAGATGCGCGGCCCGGACGGCGCGCTGGGCCTGGGCAGCGGCTGGCTCACGCACATCGCGCAGCCCGGCGACGAGATCGCCCTGCGCGTGCGCGCCAACCGCAATTTCCACGCGCCCGCGGACGACCGCCCGATGATCCTGGTCGGCAACGGCACCGGCCTTGCCGGCCTGCGCGCCCTGATCAAGGCGCGCCGCGCCGCCGGCCATCGCCGTAACTGGCTGATCTTTGGCGAACGCAATGCCGCCTGCGACGCGTTCTGCGGCGAGGACATCGCACGGTGGCGGCAAGACGGCACGCTGGAACGCGTGGACACCGTCTTTTCGCGCGACCAGGCCGAGCGCCGCTACGTGCAGGATTGCCTGCGAGAACAGGCGCACGCCGTGCGTGCCTGGGTGGACGCGGGCGCCGCCGTGTATGTGTGCGGCAGCCTGCAAGGCATGGCGGGCGGCGTGGACGATGCCCTGCAGGACATCCTGGGCGCCCAGCGTCTGCAGGACCTGCAGCAAGCCGGCCGCTATCGGCGCGACGTGTACTGAAAGAACATGCCCGCGACGCGGCGCACGGGCGCGCCGGCGCGGGCAGATGGATCGATCCGGCCGGATCAATGCCGCATGGCCGCCGCCGCGGGGATCACTGCAGCTTGATCTGCGCCTTCTCGATCACCGCCTTCCATCGGTCGCGTTCGGTGCGGAGCTGCTCGCCGAACTGCGCCGGCGTGTTGCCCAGCGGGAAAGCGCCCGTCTCTTCCATCTTGGCCGCAGTGGCCGGATCGCGCACGGCGCGCGCGAAGGCGTCCGCCAGCTTGTCTCGCACATCGGCCGGCATGTCGGCCGGACCCACCACGCCGTACCAGGCCGTCACGTCGTAATCCTTGTAGCCCTGTTCAGCGAAGGTCGGCACGTCCGGCAGGCGCGGATTGCGCGCTGTGCCGGTGATCGCCAGCGCCTTCAGGTGATTGCTCCTGACGTAGGGCAGCGACGACGGGAAGTTGTCGAAGATCACCGGCACCACGCCGCCCACCGTATCGGTCAGCGCGGGCGCCGAGCCGCGATACGAAATGCTGTTCATCTTGCCGCCGATGATCTGCAGAAACCAGATCATGCCCAGGTCGTTCACGCCGCCCGCGCCAGCGTTCGCGTACCCGTCCTTGCCGGGATTGGCGCGCACGTAGGTCACGAACTCGGCCAGCGTCTTGGCCGGAAAGCCGGGGTTCACGCTGAGAATGTTGGGGCTGGTCACCAGGTTGCTGATGGGTGTGAAATCCTTGACCGGGTCGTAGGCCAGGTTGGGGAACAGGTGCGGCGCCGTGCCGTGCGTGCTGACGGTGGCCAGGCCCACGGTGTAGCCGTCCGGCTTGGCGCGGGCGGTGGCCGTCATGCCGATCGTGCCCGAAGCGCCCGTGCGGTTCTCCACCACGATCTGCTGGCCCAGGATCTCGCCCGCTTTGGCGGCGGCCACACGGCCGACGATGTCGGTGGGACCGCCCGCCGGGAACGGCACGATCAGGGTGATGGGCCGGTCGGGAAAGGCGGCGTGGGCGGCCGGCAGCGCGGCGGCCAGCGCCAGGGCGGCGAAAGTCTTGCGGAACATGATGGTGGATCTCCTGGAAATTGCTGTTGTTATCGAAGGGGTGGCGCCGCGTCCCCGACGCGGCGAAGGATCCTGCCGGGTCGCGGCATGTCCGCGGCGGCCGGGAATACGGGCGTGCCATTGACCAGCACGTGTTCCACGCCGGCCGAAGCCAGCGTCGGCGCTTCCCAGGTGGCGCGATCTACGACCGTGTCGGCATCGAACACCACGATGTCGGCCCACGCGCCCACGCTGATCTGGCCGCGGTCCGCCAGTCCGAAGACGCGCGCGGGCAAGGCCGTCATCTTGGCCACCGCCGCCTCCAGGGTCACGAGCCGGGCTTCGCGCACATAGCGGCCCAGCACCCGCGTGAAGCTGCCCCACAACCGGGGATGCGGATGCGCGTCGTTGGGCAGCCCGTCGGAGCCCACCATGCAGCACTCGTGCTGGAAGATGCGGCGCACTTCGTTCTCGTCCATGGCGAAGTAGATGGCACCCGCCGGGCACAGCCGCTCGGCCGCCGTGGTCTTGTCGCAGCCCCAGCGGGCCGCGATGTCGCTCAGGTACTCGCCATTGCACTCGGGATGCGGCGTGGACCATGTGATGCGGATGTCGTCGATCGTCTCGGCGCGTTCCGGGATCAGGATGGTGGAGCTGCCCGGATAGGGATAGATGTCCAGCGCCACGTCCACGCCTTCGGCGCGGGCGCGGTCGACGTTGGCCAGCGTGGCGGCGCTCTTGCCCCAGTTGCGCGGCATCATGCATTTGTGATGCGACAGCACGGTGGCGCAGCCGGTGGCGCGGCCAATGGCAAGCACCTCGTCGACGGCCGCCTCGACGTTGTCGCCTTCGTTGCGGATATGGCTGGTGTGCATCGCGCCGCGCGCCGCCGCCACGCGGGCCAGGCCCTCGAGTTCCGGCGGCTTTGCCACGCCGCCGGGCTGGTAAGCCAGGCCCGTGCTGAAGCCCACCGCGCCGGCGTCCAGCGCCTCGGCCAGCATGCGCTGCATGGCCTCCTGTTCCTCGGCGCAGGGTTGGGCCGTCGGATCGCGCATCACCGCCAGGCGCAGGTTCGCGTGGCCTACCAGCGCCGCCACGTTGATCACCGGCTGGCGCTCGCGCAGTTCATCGAAATAGGCCGCCATGCTGGCAAAGAGCGGCGTCTGGCCCAGCAGCGCCAACGCGGCGGCGGTGTTGCCCGCCAGCGGCGCGGGCGCGCCGCTCACGCCGCAATTGCCCACCACGACCGAGGTGATGCCCTGGCTGGTCTTCCAGGCCAGATCCGGCTTTTCCACGAACATCAGATCGTCGTGGCCGTGCACGTCAATGAAGCCGGGCGCCACGATCTTGCCGGCCGCGTTCACGCGCCTGACCGCGGCCACGGCTGACAGGTCGCCGATGGCCGCGATGCGTTCGCCCGCCACGCCCACGTCGGCGCGCCGCCGCGGGCCGCCCAGCCCGTCGATGAGCCAGCCGCCTTCGATGATCAGATCCAAAGTCCCCTGCATGGTGTTCCTGCCTTGATGAAGGCCCTAGTATCGTCCGCGGGATCAATCTGGAAAAATTGTTTTTATTGATCCATCTATCGCGTTTTGAAATGTATCGCCTGCCCAAGCACGTCACCTTGAAGCACCTGACCGCCTTTGTGGCGGTGGCCCAGGAATCCAGCTTCACGCATGCCGCCAAGCGCCTGTTCCAGACGCAATCGTCGGTCACCAGCCTGGTGCGCCAGCTTGAAGACGGGCTGAGCACCCAGCTCTTTGCCCGCACCAGCCGGCGCGTGCTGCTGACGCCGGCCGGCGAGGAATTCCTGCCGCGCGTCATGCGGCTGCTGGCGGATTTTGACGGCGTGATCGAGGACGTGGTGCGCTTTGGCGCGCTGGAACGCGGACGGGTTGGCGTGGCGGCCGCACCGTCGGCCATCACGCAGCTCATCGCGCCGGCTGCCGCTGTGTTCGCGGCGCACTATCCGGCGGTTCGGCTTTATCTCAGCGACGACAACTCCGGCCGCATCCAACGCAAGGTGGCTGCGCGCGAGGTCGATTTCGGCCTGACCAGCCGCTGGGCCGACGCCCCCGGCCTGCAATTCGACGCCCTGCTGGAAGACCGCTTCGGTGTGCTCTACCGGCAGGACGACGCCACCCTGCGCCGAGGACGTGACGGCGCCATGCGCTGGTCCGACCTGACCGGGCGCAAGCTGGTGGGCGTGGTGGATGAAACGGGCATCATGGCGCTGCTGCGCGCCCGCGCCGATTTGCCGATCGAGGCGGCGACGCCGTTCTATGAAGCGTCGAGCACGACGTCGCAAGCGGCGCTGGTCAAGGCTGGCATGGGCGTGGCCGTGCTGCCGGCGCTGGCCGCGCAACGTGTGATGGAGCCGGGCCTGGCCTACGCGCTGCTGGCGCGGCCCACGGTGGTGCGCACGCTATGCATCATTCGCAACAAGGAATATCCGTTGAGCCCGGCCGCACAGGCATTGATCGCATCCATCCACGACTACCTGCGCACGGCCCAACTGCCCGCAGGCTGCCGCCGCCTGCCCGCTGCGCGGCCGAAGCACTAGGTGTGCGGGCGTCACCACCGTGCAGATCGGTGTCGCGCGAACAGGCACTGCGGCGACAGGGTCAGAAGGTCAGGCTCTTGAATTCGCGCGTGGCGGCGGTCAGCGCCTGCTCGGTCGGCAGGCGCTCCATGGAGCTGGCGCCGTAGAAGCCGTGGCAATGCCTGCACGCGCGCAGCACGTGGACGGCATCGGCCGGCGTGGCGATCGGGCCGCCGTGGCACAGCACGATGATGTCCGGGCGCACCGCCAGCGCCGCGTCGGCGATGCGGTCGATCGCGCGCACGCAGTCGTCCAGGGTCAGGGCCGTCTCCGCGCCGATGGACCCGCCGGTGGTCAGGCCCATGTGCGCGACGATGATGTCCGCGCCGGCCTGGGCCATGGCCACGGCGTCGTCCTCATTGAAGACGTAAGGCGTCGTCAGCATGTCCTTCTGGTGCGCCAGCCGGATCATGTCGACTTCCAGCGCGTAGCCCATGCCCGTCTCTTCCAGATTGGCGCGGAAATTGCCGTCGATGAGCCCCACCGTGGGAAAGTTCTGCACCCCGGCAAAGCCCTGCCGCTTCAGGTCGTCCAGGAACACGTCGAAGTCGCAGAAGGGGTCGGTGCCGTTCACGCCGGCCAGCACCGGCGTCTTCTTGACCACCGGCAGGACTTCGCGGCCCATGTCCACGACGATCTCGTTCGCATTGCCGTAGGCCAGCAGGCCCGCCAGCGAACCGCGGCCCGCCATGCGGTAGCGGCCCGAGTTGTAGATCACGATGAGGTCGATGCCGCCCGCTTCCTCGCACTTGGCCGACAGCCCGGTGCCCGCGCCCCCGCCCACTATGGGCGTGCGGGCGCGCACCATGGCGCGGAACGTGTCCAGCAGTTCGTGACGGTCAAAACGCGGCATGGCGGCAATCCTCAATGTGCGGCAATTTCAAGAAAGTGGTCGACCGCCGTTCTGGCGAACAGCGGGTCGTTGATATGGCAGGGCACGCGGATCAGCCGGCGGTCGGCCGTCTGCCGCAGATTGGCCTCCAGCGCGGCGAACAGCGCGGCGTCGGCCTCCGGGTCCCAGAACGCCTGGCCTGGCGCATCCAGCGCGGACACGCCGCCCTCGGGGATCAAAAAGCGCACCGGCCCGTCGCAGCGGTTCAGCCGGTCGGCGATCCATTCGCCCTGGCGGGCGTTTTCCTCGATGGTCGTGCGCATCAGCGTGACCTGCGGATTGTGGGGATAGAACTGCCGGCCGCGATAGCGCTCGGGCACGGTGTCCATCGCGCCGAAGTTCACCATGTCCAGCGCGCCGCACGACCCGACATAGGGCGCGCCGGTGCGCGCCACCGCGCCGAAGCGGTCGTCGGTACAGGCCAGCACGCCGCCGAACAGGAAGTCGCAGACTTCGGTGGTGGTCAGGTCCAGCACGCCGGCCAGCAGGCGGCTGTCCAGCAGCTTTTCCATGGACTGGCCGCCCGTGCCCGTGGCGTGAAAGACCAGGCAGTCAAAGCGCGATTCCAGCAGCGGCGCAACCTGCTGCACGCAGGCGGTGGTGACGCCGAACATGGTGACGCCCACCGCGGGCCGGTCATCGTGGTCGGGAGCGGCCTGGGCCTGGCGGAACGCGCCGCCGATCGCGCCGGCCGCATTGGCCAGGACGCGGCGCGAAATGCGGTTCAGCCCCGCCACGTCGGTCACGGAGTACATCATGGCGATGTCCGACGGGCCCACATAAGGGGCCACGTTGCCCGAGGCCATCGTGGACACCATGACCTTGGGCGTGCCGATGGGCAGCGCCCGCATGGCGGGCGTGATGAGCGCGGTGCCGCCCGAGCCGCCCAGGCCCAGCAAGGCGCCGATTTCCGGGTTATTGGCCGTGTAGCGCTCGAACGCCAGGGCCATCGCCGCAATGGCGGTGCCGCGGTCGCCGGTGAAGACCGCGCCGGCGCCCTCGGGGTGGCTCCGGGCCACCTCCTGCGCCGACACCTGCGCCGCGCTGGGCGCGGCCGAGGTCGACACGTCCACCGACACCACGTCCAGCCCCTCGCGCCGAAGCAGGTCCACCACGTACTCGGCCTCTTGGCCCTTGGTGTCGTAGGTTGCGGCGACAAACACCCGCTGCCTGGTATGCGTCATGACTCCTCCGCGGGCGGCTACACTGCGTGCGCGCCTCGATATGTGAGGCCAAAGGCCCGTAGAATACAGAAATGAGACGAAAGAATCATACTGAGACGCCTGTCTCACGTCAAACCCGAACACCCGCCGAAAAGGCGCCCGCCCCGGCCGCCGGCACACGGCTGATCGCCCCCGCCAGCCCGCAGGCGGCGGCCAGCGGCGAACCGCCGCACGGGCCGCGCGCCCGCATGCGCAAGACGCTGCTCGACGCCGCCCATCGATTGATGGCGCAGGGCGTCACGCCCTCGGTCGCGGAACTGGCCGAACACGCGCAGGTGTCGCGGGCCACGGCGTACCGCTACTTTCCCAGCCAGAGCGCGCTGATCGCCGCCGTGGTCGACGAAAGCCTGGGCCCCATCCTGGCGTGGGACTCCGATGCGCCCGACGCCGCCGCGCGCGTCGATGAACTGCTGCGCTTTGCCTATCCCCGACTGGAAGCCCACGAGGCCCCGCTGCGCGCCGCCATCCTGGTTTCCTTGCAGCAGCACGCGCAGGCCAGCGCCGGCAAGGGCGGCGCCGAACCCAGGCTGGTGCGCGGCCACCGCGTCGACATCCTGAAGCGCGCCATCGCGCCACTGGCCGCCGACCTCACGCCGGCGCAACAGGACCGCGTGGCGCAGGCGCTGTCGCTGGTCTACGGCACCGAAGTGTTCCTGGTGCTCAAGGACATCTGGAAGCTCGATCTGCCCGAGGTCACCGACGTGGTCCGCTGGACCGCCAACGCCATCATCAAGCAGGCCCTGGCCGAGGCCGCGCCGAAAAAGAAATAGTTGCCCGGCGCGCTGCGCTGTCATTCCCCCGTCATTGCCCGTCTGCATAGTTGCGCCCTTCGCGGCATTGCGTGTTGCATGCCGCCATGACGTTGGAGCGTTGCAAATGCAGTTCGAAGTATCCCGCTTGCGGCGGGCCATCATGCCCTTGTCGCTGGCTTGCGTCACCTTGTTGAGCGCCTGCGGCGGCAGCGATGACGACGACGAGGTCGCGCCCGATCCCGCGCCGCCGGTGGTGACCGACCCCACGCCGCCCGCAGAGCAGCCCAAGCCGGTCGAGACCGGCGCGTGGTCCACGGGCGACCTGCACGTGCACACCTACCAGTCGGACGACGCGCAGGTCAGCCTGGAAAGCGCGTTGGACCAGGCGTTCGACCGCTACAAGCTGGACTGGGCCGCGATTTCGAATCACCTGCGCCTGTCCGCACGCGACCACACCGGCGTGAACCTGGCGGGCGGATCGATCCCGTTCTCGCAAGGCATGGCGCAGTACGAAGTGCCCTACATCAAGCAGGCGCAGGCCGCGGGCCGCTATGCCGGCAAGATCATCTTCTCGTCGTTCGAATGGGACATGCCCACGCACGATCACGTGAACATCGGCATCGGCTACGACGATCCGCAGTCGGCCAAGTCGCTGGAGGCCGTGGCCGAGTTCGAGTACCTTTTCACCAACCGCGATCCCAACCTGTTCGACCCGCTGCTGGTCTCGCGCCTGTCCGGTGAAACGCGTGCCTACACCACGCACGCCGACTCGCTGGCGGCGCTGAAGTGGCTGCGCGACAAGCATCCCGACAGCTACATGCTGCTGAACCACCCGTCGCGCTATGCGGGCAAGTACACCGTTGCCCAACTGCGCGAAATGCACGACCTGGCCCCGACCGTGTTCTTCGCGATCGAGGGCATGGTGGGCAACCAGATGGAGCCGGACCGCGGCGGCTACGCCACCGCCTACACCAACGCCTTCCTGCCCAACCGCACCTACGGCGGCGCCGACTACCTGGTCGCGCACCTGGGCGGCACCTGGGACGCGCTGCTGGGCGAAGGCCGTCGCATCTGGAACGTGGCCGACTCGGACTACCACTTCCGCACGGCCTCGGGCCTGTACAGCAGCGGCTACGCGCCCGGCGAATACGCCAAGACGCACGTCTGGAAGGACGGCGACGACATGGCCGCCGTGGCGGCGGGCCTGAAGAGCGGCCGCATGTTCGGCGTATTCGGCGACCTGATCGACGCGCTGGACTTCCAGGCCAAGGGCGCGGCCGGCGCGGCGCACATGGGCGGCGAACTCAAGGCGGCCAAGGGTGAAGAAGTGGAGGTCACCATCCGCTTTCGCAGCCCCGAGCGCAACAACTACGAGTACCCGATCGAAAGCGGCAATCCCACTTACGTGAAGCCCACGGTGCACCACGTGGACCTGATCGTGGGCGACGTGACCGGGCGCGCCGAACCGGGCACCGCCGAGTACGACAGCGACACCAACCCCACGACGCGCGTGCTGGCCCGCTACACCAGCGCCGACTGGACGGTGGACGAAGACGGCTACAACGTCATCAAGACCACCATCACCGCCGACAAGAGCCAGTACCTGCGCCTGCGCGGCACCAATCTTGGCGTGGACGTGGCCGGCGAAACCGCCGCGGGCGAGCCGCTGCCGGACGCAAAGATCGACCTGGCCGACAACGTGGCGCGCTTTAACGCCATCAATGCCCGCAACTACAACGACCTGTGGTTCTATTCGAACCCGGTGTTCGTGACGGTCGAGCAATGACCTGACGGCCGCGCGGCGGCGTCGCTGCTCGCGGCGCTGCCGCGCCGCGGCGCAGGCAAAAAAACGCCCGGCTCACGCCGGGCGTCTTGTTCAGGGCAACGCTTCAGCGCAACCCGATCACTGCAGCGTGCGCGTGAAGACGAACTTCCCATCCTGCCAATCCACCGGCACCACATCGCGCGGTCCGAACCGGCCTTCGAGGATGAGGCGCGCCACCGGGTTCTCGATCTGCTGCTGGATCGCGCGCTTCAAGGGGCGCGCGCCGAACACCGGATCGAAGCCCGAGCGGGCCAGTTCCGCCAGCGCCGGCTCCGTGACTTCCAGCCGCATCTCCTGCTTTTCCAGGCGTTCGCCCAGGCGGCGAAGCTGGATGCGGGCAATGGACTCGATGTGCTGCGCTTCCAGGCCATGGAACACGACCACTTCGTCGATGCGGTTCAGGAATTCCGGCCGCAGCGTCTGCTTGAGCTCGTCCCACACCACTTCCTTGACCACGTCATAAGGCTGCCCCGCCAGGGACTGGATGTGGTGCGACCCCAGGTTCGACGTCATGACGATGACGGTGTTGCGGAAGTCGACGGTGCGGCCCTGGCCATCGGTCAGGCGGCCGTCATCGAGCACTTGCAGCAGCACGTTGAACACGTCCGGGTGCGCCTTTTCGACTTCGTCCAGCAGCACCACGCTGTAGGGCTTGCGCCGCACGGCCTCGGTCAGGTAGCCGCCCTCTTCGTAGCCCACGTATCCGGGCGGCGCGCCGATCAGCCGCGCCACCGAATGCTTCTCCATGAACTCGCTCATGTCGATGCGGATCATGTGCTCTTCGGAGTCGAACAGGAACTCGGCCAGCGCGCGCGTGAGTTCGGTCTTGCCCACGCCGGTCGGGCCCAGGAAGAGGAACGAGCCATACGGCCGCGCCGGATCCGCCAGGCCCGCGCGGGAACGGCGGATGGCGTCGGACACCAGGCGCACGGCCTCGTCCTGCCCCACCACGCGCTTGTGCAGGAATTCTTCCATGTGCAGCAGCTTTTCGCGTTCGCCCTGCATCATCTTGGACACGGGAATGCCCGTGGCGCGCGAGACGACTTCGGCGATTTCCTCGGCGCCGACGCGCGTGCGCAGCAGGCGGGGACGGGACTCGTCGCCTTCGGCGTTCTCCGCAGCCTCGGCGGCGCCCACTTCGGCGGCCTTCAGGCGCGCTTCAAGATCCGGCAGCTTGCCGTACTGCAGCTCGGCCAGCTTGTCGAACTGGCCCTTGCGCTGCAGCTCCGCCATTTCGGCGCGCACGCTGTCGATCTCTTCCTTGATGGCCTGGGTGCCCTGCACCGCGGCCTTCTCGGCCTTCCAGATTTCCTCGAAGTCGTTGTACTCGCGCTGCAGCTTTTGCAGCTCGTCCTCGATGACGGCCAGGCGACGCTTGGAGGCGTCGTCCGTCTCCTTCTTGACCGCCTCGCGCTCGATCTTGAGCTGGATGATGCGGCGGTCCAGCTTGTCCATCACTTCCGGCTTGGAGTCGATCTCCATGCGGATGCGCGCGCCGGCCTCGTCGATAAGGTCGATGGCCTTGTCCGGCAGGAAGCGGTCGGTGATGTAGCGGTGCGACAGTTCCGCCGCGGCCACGATGGCCGGGTCGGTGATCTCGACGCCGTGGTGGATTTCATAGCGCTCCTGCAGCCCGCGCAGGATGGCGATGGTGGATTCCACGTCGGGTTCGTCGACCAGCACCTTCTGGAAGCGCCGCTCCAGCGCCGCGTCCTTTTCGATGTACTTGCGGTATTCGTCCAGCGTGGTCGCGCCGATGCAGTGCAGCTCGCCGCGCGCCAGCGCCGGCTTGAGCATGTTGCCCGCGTCCATCGCGCCCTCGGCCTTGCCCGCGCCCACCATGGTGTGCAGCTCGTCGATGAACACGATGTTGCGGCCGTCGTCCTGGCCCAGCTCCTTGAGCACGGCCTTCAGGCGTTCCTCGAATTCGCCGCGGAACTTGGCGCCCGCAAGCAGCGCGGCCAGGTCCAGCGACAGCACGCGCTTGCCGCGCAGGGTCTCGGGCACTTCGTCGTTGACGATGCGCTGCGCCAGGCCTTCGACGATGGCGGTCTTGCCGACGCCGGGCTCGCCGATCAGCACCGGGTTGTTCTTGGTGCGGCGCTGCAGGATCTGGATGGTGCGGCGGATTTCGTCGTCGCGGCCGATGACCGGATCCAGCTTGCCCTGGCGGGCGCGCTCGGTCAGATCCAGGGTGTACTTGGCCAGGGCTTCACGGTTGGCCTCGCCTTCCGCGCCGGAGACGTTCTCGCCGCCGCGCACGGCGTCGATCGCGGCTTCCAGGGCCTTCTTCTGCAGGCCCGCGTCGCGCAGGATGCGGCCGGCCTCGCCCTTGTCGTCGGCCAGGGCCAAAAGGAAGAGCTCGCTGGCGATGTACGTGTCGCCACGGCGCGCGGCTTCCTTGTCGGTCCGGGTCAGCACGCCCTGCAGGTCGCGGCCGACCTGCACGTTGTCATCGCCTTGCACCTGCGGCAGGGCCTTGAGGGCCGTTTCCAGCGCCGGGCCAAGCCGGTTGACGGCCACGCCGGCGCGCGCCAGGAGGCTGCCGGCGCCGCTGTCGGCATCCGACAACAGGGCGGACAACACGTGGATGGGTTCGATGTAGGGGTGGTCGTTGCGGGCGGCCAGACTTTGCGCGTCGGCCAGCGCTTGTTGGAACTTGGTGGTGAGTTTGTCGAATCGCATAGTGGTCGTAGTGGCTTGTGGGGAGCCTGACCGATACGTGCCGGCTGGCTCGATAACCTGAATATGCGGCCGGATGAGACAATTTCAACACCCCCGGCCGCCCCATGGTCGTCTTCGACGTGCAGCAGCGAACTAAGCAATGAGCATATACGTTTTTGTGTACGGAACCCTACGCGCGGGCGAAATCAACGACCTCGCCCGGGCCGCCGCTGCGCGGGGACTGCCGCCGGCCCGCCATGTCGGCCCGGCCACCGTGCCCGGCATGCTGGTCGATTTTGGCGAATGGCCCGGCCTCATCCCGGTGGACGATGGCCGGCGCGTCCGGGGCGATGTATTCCAGGTGGAACCGGCGCTGGTCGCGCTGATGGACGAGATCGAAGAATACGAGCCCGGCAAGCCCTGCTGCTTCGTGCGCAGGACGGTGTGCGCCCGCCTGGAAGGCCCCGGCCACACCGGGCTGCTGCCCTGCGAGTACTACCCCATCGACCCCGCGTGGCGGGCCCTGGCCGTCGATATTCTCGGGGACGACTGGATCGCCCACCGGCTTTCTAAGACCAGCTCCGAGGCCCGGTAAGACACCCGTAGTAACAACGGACTACAATAGACGCCTGTCTCGTGCTCCACACCCGTTCCGGCGCCCGCCGCGCAATGGGCACTCTAAAGGTCATCGTATGCAAAAACGGGTACCCATTGCCCCTGATGCCGCCCACTGTTCCACGTGCATGCTGGGCCACGTCTGCGTTCCCGTGGGCATGGCAGCCGCCGAAGTCGAAAAGCTGGACGAACTGGTGAAAGAGCGTGTCCGCGTGGAAAAGGGCAAGACGCTTTATTCGCTGGATCATCCGCTGGACGCCGTCTATGGCGTGCGCTTCGGCAGCCTCAAGACGCAGCTCGAAGACGCCACCGGCCAGATCCAGATCACCGGCTTTCACCTGCCGGGCGAAATCGTCGGCATGGACGGCATGCTGGATGGCAAGCACGTGTCGGCCGCCGTGGCGCTCGAAGATTCCGAGGTCTGCGTCATCCGCCTGAACGAAGTCGACCGCGTCGCCTCGCACCTGCCGTCGCTGCAGCAGCAGTTCCGCCGCCTCATGAGCCGCGAGATCACCCGCTCGCACCAGATGCTGGCCTCGCTGGGCTCGATGCGCTCCGAGCAGCGCCTGGCCGCCTTCCTGCTGAATCTGTCGCAACGCTACGCCTCGCTGGGCTACTCCTCCACCGAATTCGTGCTGCGCATGAGCCGCGAAGAAATCGGCAATTTCCTGGGCCTGACGCTGGAAACGGTGAGCCGCCTGTTCTCGCGCTTTGCGCGCGACGGCCTCATCAAGATCAACCAGCGCGAAGTCCGCATCCTCGACCTGCCGGCGCTCAAGCAACTGCTGGGGCACGAAGGCTGCTGAGCGGCCGCCGCGCCATGCGCCGCGCGCCCGCCGCGTTCCTCTCCCGCGCCGCCCGGGCGGCATCCCTGTCGATCGTTGCCCTGCTGGCGTGCGCCGCGGCGCACGCGCAGGTGCCGCTGCCCGATCCCTACGACTACGACGAGGCCACGCCCGCGCCCCGGCGCGCGGCGCCCCTGCGTTGGCAGGCGGTTGAGCTGGGCCGCCCGGGCCACCGCTACAAGATGCCGGTCTACGCCAACCGGGACCTCGCCAAGGACGACCTGGGCGGCATCCGGCAGGTGCTTATCGTCATCCACGGCGTCAAGCGCGACGCCGACCAATATTTCGAGACCGCCGCGGCCCTGGTCGCCGCCAATCCCGCCCGCGCACGCGACACGCTCGTGCTCGCCCCGCGCTTTTCGGGCGCGATCGACTCCGGATTCGCCGGCATGGCGGCCTGGCGCAAGGCCAGCTGGGAAGACGGCGAAGACAGCGTCCAGGCCGCCGGCCGGCCCGCGCCGGTCAGCTCGTTCCAGGTGCTCGACGACCTGCTGCGCAGCTTGGACGACCGCAAGCGCCTGCCTGCCCTGGCTGGCCTGGTGCTGGCCGGACATTCCGCGGGCGCGCAGCTCGTGCATCGCTACGCGGTGCTGAACAACGTGGACGGATCGCTGCGCCGCGACGGGCTGGCCCTGCGCTATGTCATCGCCAATCCATCCTCCTACCTGTACCTGACCAACGAACGGCCGCGCCCCGACGGCAAGGGTTACGCCCGCTACGAACGCGGCATCTGCCCCACCTACAACCAGTACAAGTACGGCACGGACAAGCTGCCCGCCTACGCGCGGGAGACCGACGATTCGCGGCTCTTCGTGCGCTACGCGGCGCGCGACGTGGTCTACCTGCTGGGCGGCGCCGACAACAACCCGGAACACCGGCTGCTGGACAAGGCCTGCGGCGCCGAAGCCCAGGGCGCGACGCGCCTGGCCCGGGGCACGGGCTACGTGAGGTACGAGCACGTGCTGGCGGCGCGCGGCGCCAAGCCGGTCGCGCTGCGCCACACCAGCTTCGAGGTCGGCGGCGTCGGCCACGACGGCAAGCGCATGTTCGGGTCGATCTGCGGCGTGCGGGCGCTGCTGGGCGAAGACGCCGAGGCGGGCAGCGCGGCCGCGGCCTGCGACGTCATCAAGCCGCGCGGCCAGTAGCGCCGCCGCCATCACCTAGGGAAACTCCGGAGCCTGCCGGCTTGACACCCGCTCGCTGCAGGCCTAAAAGTTAACCTTATGGTTAAGTTAAATGACGACAAGCTGGATGCCATCTTTTCCGCGCTGGCGGACGGCACGCGGCGGCGGGTGCTTGCGGACCTGGAAAGGGGGTCGGCGTCGGTCAGCGCGCTGGCCCAGCCCCACGCGATGTCACTGCCCGCGTTCATGAAGCACCTGCGGGTGCTGGAAGCGGCCGGCCTCATCGCCCGGGCCAAGGATGGCAGGGTCGTGAGCTGCACCTTGTCGGCCGAACCCATGCGCGCCGCCGCCGATTGGCTCGGCCGCTACGAAAAGTTCTGGACCGGACAACTGGATTCACTGGCGCGGTATCTCTATCACGAAGAGGAAGTCCACCCATGGAAAACCGAATCTCCCCCCTCGAACTGCGGCTCCAGCGACGGTTCGACGCCCCCGTCGAGCGCGTCTGGCGCGCCTGGACCGACCCGCAAGCGCTGATGCGCTGGTTCGGTCCGGCGGGCACCCAGCGCGTGCTGCTGGCCGAGACCGACGTCAGCGTGGGCGGCGCCTACCAGGTGGGCTTCGTCACCGCGGACGGCGGTGAACACTACGCCAGCGGCCGCTACCAGGAAGTGGAGCGCCATCGCCGCCTGGTGTTCACCTGGGCCTGGCGCGACACGCCGCAGGAAGTGTCGCTCATCACCTTGGAATTCACGGTCGACGGGACGGGCACGTCGCTCGCCTTCCTGCAGGCCCCATTCGTCGACGAGGCCACGCGCGACGGCCACGAGGACGGCTGGTCGGGCGCCATGGACCGCCTGGCAGAGCACCTGGCAGGCGCGGACTGACACCGGCCGTGAAAGGCGGGTCTGTCGCCGGCCTCGCATGAGGCCCTGACGCGCCCGCCGTTCGCGCCTATCCGGGCCCCGGGCCCGACACGCAAAGGAGCCGTACGATGCAAACTGATCATCCCGTCGTATCCCGCCACGAATGGACTCTCGCGCGCGACGCGCTGCTGCGGCGCGAGAAAGAACTGACCCGCGCCGAGGACGCGCTGACGCGCTCGCGCATGGCCCTGCCGTGGGTCAGGATGGACACGGCCTACACCTTCGACGGCGCGCACGGCCCCCAAGGCCTGGCGGACCTCTTCCAGGGGCACAGCCAGCTCATCGTCTATCACTTCATGTTCAGCCCCGATTGGGAGGACGGCTGCGTGGGCTGCTCGTTTCTGGCCGATCACCTGGACAGCGCGCTGATGCACCTGCGCCACCATGACGTCTCGGTGGTCGCCATATCGCGCGCCCCGCAGGCCAGGCTGGCGGCCTTCAAGCAGCGCATGGGCTGGAAGTTCGACTGGTATTCGTCCGAGCGCAGCGATTTCAACTTCGACTTCCAGGCGTCCGTGGCGCAGGCGGACGGCGCCGTGGAGGAGCGCCCCGGCGCCAGCGTCTTCTTCCGCGACCCGGACGGCGAGATCTTCCATACCTACTCAGCCTTCGAACGCGGCGTGGAGCGGCTGTCCGGGGCCTACAACTACCTGGACATCGCGCCGCTGGGCCGCAACGAAAACGGCCCGTACTTCGATGTGCGCGACTGGGTGCGCCACCATGACCGATACGGCGAAACCGCGCACGGTACGTGCCGCCACCAGGCCTAGGCGCGGGGCTGCGCCGGCCGCGGGCATGGCGAGCCTGTGGCTGGCCTGCATGGCCGCGATGGCCGCCGGCCTGTTGGTCGACACATGGCGCACGCCCGCCGCGCTGCTGGCCAGCGAATGCGGCGCGCCCGGCACGCTGGCGCAGCTTGCGTGGCGGCATGCCGCGCTGATGCCGGCGAGTTCCGCGGCCATGGCGTTGGCCGCCCTGCTGCCTTGGCCCGGTTCGCAAGCCAGGCTGGGCGAGCGCGCGCTGTGCGCCGTCCTCATGGCGATCGGAATGGTGCTGGGTGCGCGTCTGGGCGTTCAGACCGCGCTGAATGTGGACGCGTCGCCCTTTGCGGGCATGGTGCTGGGCATGGTTGCGGGCATGACCGCCGCCCTGATGCCCGTCGGCGCCCTCAGCGCCTGGCGCCGGTAAGCGGGCGCACGGGCGCGACCGCCGGTTCGATGGGCGCGGCGCCCGGCGCCTGGATTTCCAGCGCGCCGGTGGCCTGCGCCACGCACGGCAGGATCCAGCCTTCTTCTTTCTCGTCGCGCGACAGGCCGGGCCATTCGATGCCGTACGCCACGGAACCCTCCAGCATCAGGCACATGCAGGCCCGGCACGTGCCATTGCGGCACGAGCTGGGCAACTTGATCCCGGCCGCCTGCGCCGCCATCAGCACCGACGTGCCCGCCGGCGCGTCAAAGCGCAGGCCGGACGGCTGGATGAGCACGGGATGGGAAGCCATGGCCGTCGTGTCGGCGCGCGCCGCTCAGGCGGCGTGGTCCTGCCAGTCCAGCTTCCAGGCGCCGGACAGCACATTCTGCATCCACAGCACGCAGGTCAGCGTCTTGGCGTCGGTGACCTCGCCCCTGCCGCAAGCCTGGACCAGATCTTCGGGCCGCGTGCTGATCACGTCCAGGAACTCGTCCTGGTCGAGCTGGCGCTCTCCCGCCCGCAGGCCGCGCGCAAAGAAAATGTGGATGATTTCGGTGGAATAGGCGATGGCCAGGTGCAAGGCGCCCGCATGGGCCCACTGGCCGGCGGTGTAGCCCGTTTCCTCAAGCAGCTCGCGCTTGGCGCACACCAGCGGGTCCTCGCCCGGATCGAGCTTGCCCGCGGGGAATTCGGTCATCACGCGGCCGATGGGATAGCGGAACTGGCGCTCGAGCAGGACCCGTCCGTCGTCCAGCAGCGGGATGACCACCACCGCGCCCGGATGCACCACGTATTCGCGGATGCCGGTGTGGCCATTGGGCAAGCTGACGGTGTCGCGGCGGATCTTCAGGAAGCTGCCGTCGTACGGCGCCTCGCTGCTCAGGAGCGTTTCGACGAGATGGGTATCGGTTGGGCGGGTCATGAGGACGTCTGGATCAGGAGTATGCGCGGGACCGGCGCGGGCACGCCTGCGAGCTTACCATCGGCCCGCCGACCGCCGCGCAGCCCACCCCGTTCAGCCGAACTTTCGCGCCGCGTCCAGCGCCAGCCCGGCGCCGATGCTGCCGAAGAGATCACCCTCGACGCTGCGCGCCTCGGGCACCAGCCGGGACACGCTTTCGCGCAGGCGCGGCACGCGGCTGGAGCCGCCCGTGAAAAACACCGTATCCACGTCCGCCGTCGACACCCCCGCGTCGCGCAGAAGCTGGCCCACGGTGGTCTCGACTTTGTCGATCAATCTTCCCACGCAGGCGTCGAACGACGGGCGCGTCACCTCCACCCCCAGCTCGGGCGCGACGCGCGACAGATCGATGCGCGCGGCCGGCGCGTCCGACAGCGCGATCTTGGCTTCTTCCACCTGCACCGCCACCCAGTGCCCCGCCCGTTCCTTGACCAGGTTCAGCAGCAGGTCGATCTTCTGGCGGTCGCCGGCCTCGGCACGGATATAGGCGAAGTGTTCGGCCGCCTTGCGCGTATAGGCCTGGTTGATGGTGTGCCAGCAGGCCAGGTTGCCGTACTGGGTCGACGGCACATCCTTGCCGCTGCGCAACTGGCTGCCCAGCCCCAGCAGCGGCATGACGTGCGCCAGGCTCAATTGCTTGTCGAAATCGACCCCGCCGATGTGCACGCCGCCGTAGGCCAGGATGTCGTCGCGGCGATCGGGCTTGGCCGCGCGGTCCGGTCCCAGGCGGATCAGCGAGAAGTCCGACGTCCCCCCGCCGATGTCGATCACCAACACCAGTTCCTCGCGGCGGATCTGCGACTCGTAGTCGAATGCGGCCGCGAGCGGCTCGAACTGGAACTCGATGTCGGTGAATCCCACGCTGCGCGCTATCTCTTCCAGCGTGTCCTGGGCGGTCTGGTCCGCAGCCGGGTTGTCGTCCACGAAGAACACCGGACGGCCCAGCACGGCGCGTGTAAAGCCACGGCCGGCGGCCGTCTCGGCGCGCGCCTTCAATTCGGCGATGAAGCGCGTGAGCAGCACGCGGAACGGGATCGAGCGGCCCTGCACTTCCGTGGAACCGTCGATGAGCGAACTGCCCAGGAGGCTCTTCATCGAGCGCATCAGGCGGCCGTCATAGCCCGCCAGATAGTCGGAGATAGCCGCGCGGCCATAGCTGACCTCGGCGTCCTCGTCGTGAAAGAAGATGGCCGACGGCAAGGTGGTCTTGCCGTCCTCCAGCGCCAGGAGCGCGTGTTGGTCGGGACGGCTCCAGCCGACGGTGGAATTGGAGGTGCCGAAGTCGACGCCGCAGGCGGTGGGAATCATGGGAATTCAGGCGCTGAAAGCAAAACGGCGCACAAGTGTACCCGCTTCGGCTCCGCGCCCGGCCTTCCCCGGGGCTATTGCTGCTGGCGACGCTGCTCCAGTTCCCGCAGGCATTGCTCCACGCCGGCCTGCATCTGCGCGTTGGACACCGCGGCCCGGTCCGACACCTGGCGGCAGCGCTGGAACTCGGCCTGGCTGGCCGGCGTGTCGCGGATCACCACCGGCGGGGTCTCCGGCGTCACGGTCATGCGCAGCGTCGATGGCGGCGACAGGCTGCCCTCGCGGGAGGGGAACTGCATTTCCTGCGTGGCGGGCGCGGCGTTCTGGGCCTGCGCGGCGCCCGCCGCGCACAGGGCGGCAAGGAGGAAAGCGGTGATGTGGCGTTTTTTCATGGCGACCTCCGTTCGATAAGACGGCGCCCGGGCGGCGGGCCGACGGCCGGCCCCAGGGCGCGCCGCTTATGGTAGCCCCAGCCGCCCCGGGGCGTCGTGCCAAGACGCTACATGAGGCGCGCCAGATGTTTCCTGCCGTTTCCGGGACGCAGATCAGCGCCGGCGCGGGGTCTTGCGCAGCGGATCCAGCAGCGAAGACAGGCCGTTGTGGTCCAGTTCAAGCATGAGGGCCAGCAGGCGCCCCAGTTCACCGGGCGGAAATCCCTTGCGCGCGAACCACGCCAGATAGGCCCCCGGCAGATCGGCGATCAGCCGCCCCTTGTACTTGCCGAAGGGCATCTCGCGGGTCACCAGCAGGGACAGCAGTTCCGGATCCATCGCATTCACCGCGGCGAGGTTTCGAAAAGCGCGCGTTGGACGTCGATGACGATAAGAGCGGAGGTCATGGGGAATTCCATGCGCTCATCCCACCGTACCAATGCGCGGCTCGCACCGCACCGGGAAATTCACCGAGTTGGCGATGAAGCAGAAATGATGCGCGCGTTCGTGCAGTTTTTCCGCCAGCGCGACGTCGTCGCCAGCGCGGATCGTGACCTGGGGCCGCAGCGTGACCTGCGAAAACGCGCCGCCGCGCTCGGGGTCTTCGATCATCACACCCTGCGCCTCGTCGCGGTATGCCTCGACCGTCACGCCCTCGACCGCGCACAGGTGCAGATACCAGAGCTTGTGGCAGGCCGAGAGCGAGGCCACGAGCATGTCCTCGGGGTTCCAGCGCGACGGGTCGCCTCGGAACGCCGGGTCCGATGACCCCGGCACATCGGGCTTGCCCGCGGACTGGATGAGGTGGTCGCGGGAATAGGCCGCGTAGCCGGACGTGCCGGCGCCGGTATTGCCGGTCCAGTCCACGGTAACGGTGTATTGGTGTTCGCCCTTCATGCCTGTCGTCCCAGTCGGCGCGCCGGCGGCCCCATGCCGCCCTGTGCGCGCAAAGCAGGCCGAGCTTAGCGCAGGCGCGGGGCGCGCGGTAGCGGTTGGCGTGGCGTCGTCGCCTTACATCCCGTTTCAGCACGCCCCGGTTACTGTCCGTATCGTGGATACGCGTCTAGCCGCCAATCACCCGCCACACAGGAGCTCGCCATGATGAAAACCACCCTGACCTGCACCCTGAGTCTTGCGTTGCTTGCCGGCTGCGCCCCGTCCAAGCCCATCACCGCCCGCTCGGTGCCCGTGGACAATCACACCGCGCGCAACTCCCTGGACTGGGAGGGCAGCTACGACGGCACCCTGCCCTGCGCCGATTGCCCGGGCATCCGCATGCGCCTGACGCTCATGAAGGACGGCCGATACGAAAAGCTGACCCAATACCTGGACCGCCAGCCCGAACCGGAGATCGTGACCGGCACCTTCAGCTGGGAGTCCGACGGCAGCACGATCCGGCTCGACGCGGCGGGCGACAGCCAGCGTTTCTTCGTCGGCGAGAACCAGGTCACGATGCTGTACCGCGACGGCACGCGCCCCACCGGCCCGCTCGCCGGGCAATACATCCTGCGCCGCGCCCAATAGGCCATCGCACCGCGGAGGGCTTTGGCGCTATCCTCTCTGGCATCGACCGCGCCCGGCGGCGCGTCCCCTCCAGCAAGGAAGCCATGAAGACCGAATCCGAAATGCTCTCCGCCTTTGCTCCCACGGGCGTGCTGCGCGCGTCCATCAACCTGGGCAACCCCATCCTCGCCAACACCGATCCCGCCACCGGCCAGCCCGGCGGCGTGTCGGTGGACCTGGCCACGGAGCTTGCGCGCCGTCTGGACGTGAAGCTGGAACTTGTCGTGTTCAAATCCGCCGGCGAATCCGTCAACGCCGTCGCGGCAGAGCAGGCGGACGTGGGATTTTTCGCGATCGACCCGCTGCGTGGCGAGCAGATCGCCTTCACCGCGCCGTATGTCGTGATCGAGGGCGCCTACCTGTTGCGCGAGGATTCGCCCATCAAGAGCCGGGAAGAGGTCGACAGCAAGGGCCAGCGCGTCGTCGTGGGCAAGGGCAGCGCCTATGACCTGTATCTGACCCGCGAACTCAAGCAGGCCGAGATCTTCCGCGCCCCCACGTCGCCCGCCGTGGTCGACACCTTCCTGCAGGAAAACATGGAAGTGGCCGCGGGCGTGAAACAGCAGCTCGAAGCGGATGCCCGGCGGCTCGGCGGACTGCGCCTCCTGGACGGCCATTTCATGCTGATCCGCCAGGCCATGGGCGTGCCCAAGCGCCGCGGCGTCAAGGCCAGCGCCTACCTCTCGGCGTTTGTCGAGGCCATGAAGCAGTCGGGCTTCGTCGCCGATGCGCTGGCGCGCCACAAGATCCAGGGCGCCGCCGTGGCGCCGGTGGAGGCTGAGGCGAAGGCCTAGCCGCCCGCTGCGGGCGAGGCGTCAGCCAACATCTGGCGCAGCCGGAACTTCTGCACCTTGCCGCTGGGCGTCGTGGGCAAGGCCTCCCGGATCTCCAGGCGCTCCGGAATGTACTGGACCGCGACGCCAAGCCCCTTCAGAAAGCCCACCAGTGCGGCCAGCTCCAGTTGCTGGCCGCGCTTCAACGTGACGACGGCGCACGCCCGCTCGCCCAGCCGCTCATCGGGATAGGCGACGATGGCGGCGCTTTCCACCGCCGGATGACGATACAGCAGCGATTCGATCTCCACCACGGGGATGTTCTCGCCCCCGCGGATGATGACGTCCTTGCTGCGGCCCGTGATGCGCAGATACCCGTCCGCATCGATGCGCGCCATGTCGCCCGTGTCGAACCAGCCATCGGCGTCCGTCGCGTTGAGCTGCGGCCGCTTCAGGTAGCCGCCGAAGTTGGAAGCGGATCTCAACCACAGGCAGCCTTCCTGGCCCGCCGGCAGCACGGTCCCCGACGCGTCCGTGACCTTGATCTGCACCCCGGGCAGCGGCCGGCCGTCGGTGGTGCAGGCGCGCTCGTCCGCGTCCTCCGGCAGCGTCAGCGTGACCGCGCCGTTCTCGGTCATGCCCCAGGCCGAGATGATCTTGGCGCCCAGCGTGCGGCTCGCCTGTTCAACCAGGGGCCCCGGTATCGGCGCGCCCGCGCACAGAAAGGTGCGCAGCGTCGGCACCGGATTGCCCGACTGCGCCACCTCGCGCGCGATGTCGGTCAGAAAGGGGGTGGAGGCCATGCTGAAGGTGACGCCGTGCTCGCGCATCAACCGCGCGGCCGTCGCTGCGTTCCAGATATCCAGCGTCACGGCGCTGGCCTGAAGGTAGAAAGGCATCATCAGCCCGTACATGAAGCCGGTCTGGTGAGCCATGGGCGAACCCATCAGCACCACATCGTCCGGCCCCAGACGCAAGCGGTCGGCGTAGGCGGCGATGTTGGACAGGCACGTGTTGGCGGTGTGCATCACGCCCTTGGGCTCGCCTGTGGTGCCCGATGTGTACATGAGCTGCGTGACGTCGTCCGGACCGGGCCGGGAACGGGTCAGGATGGCGTGCGCATCCGGCTCGCGCTCCCAGGCCGGGTCGCTCAGCCGGGCCTCGAAGCTGTCGGGCCCCGCGCCGCCCACAACGATCACATGTTCCAGCGCGGGCACGGCCGCGCGCAGGCTCTCGACCATACCGGGGTAATCGAAGCCGCGAAAGCGATCCGGAATGATGAGCACGCGGGCTTCGCTGTGATGCAGCATGAACGACAGCTCGCGCTGACGGAAGATGTGCATCAGCGGATTCATGACCGCGCCGATGCGCGAGCACGCCAGGTACGTGACAACGAACTGCCAGCCGTTCGGCAACTGGCAGGCCACCACGTCTCCCCGCCCCACGCCCAGGCGCGCCAGCCCGACGGCCACCCGATCGGCAAGCAACGCCAGCTCGCGGCTGGTGAACTGCCTTGCCACGCCGTGCTCTGCCTGCACTGCGGTCAGGGCAATCTTGTCCGGCCGCGACGCCGCGTAATCGTCCAGCAGATCGTTGATCGTGCGGTCCGGCCACCAGCCGCGCGCGATGCTCTCGGCCCGGCGCGGCGCAATCAGTACGGCGTCGAATTCCATGGCTACGTCTCCCTTATGGTTGTGATGTCCGCTGTCACCCGCCCCACTATGCCGGCACCGCCCCGCGTCCAGCCCGATGGCGCGCGATGATGAGTTTCATGATCTGCGCGGTACCGTCCCCGATCTGAAATCCCAGCACGTCTCGCAGCCGCTGCTCCATCACGCCGCGGTCGTAGCCCCCGTGACCGAACGTCAGCAGGCACTGGTGCACCACGTCATACGCGAGCTTGGGCGCCCACCATTTGCACATGGCGGCCTGCGACCCGTGCGGCTGGCCCCGGTCCTTGAGCCACAGCGTCTGCAGGCACAGCAGCCGCGCCGCCTCGACCTGCGTGTCGCCTTCGGCAAGCGGATGCGACACACCCTGGAACGCGGACAGCGGCTTGCCGAACGCCTCGCGCTGCGTCGCGTAGTCCCAAGCCTCGTCCAGCGCGGCGCGCGCGACGGCCAGGACCTGTAAGCCGATGAGCGCCCGCGAGTAGTCAAAGCCCTGCATCACCTGCGCAAAGCCCCCGCCCTCCTCGCCCAGCAGGTGGTCGGCCGGCACACGGACGTTCTCAAAGAACAGCGACCCGCGCCCGATCGCGCGCTGACCATGGCAGTCGTACCGGTTGCGGGTGATGCCGGGCAGGTCCAGCGGCACGAGCACCGCGGTCACGCCGCGCGCGCCCGAGTCCGCCGGGCCGCTGCGGCCGAACACGACTGCGGCGTCGGCCTGGTCGGCCGCGGAAATGGATGCCTTTTCCCCGTTCAGCACGTAATGGCCGTCAACACGCTCCACGCGCAACTGCAGATTGGCGGCATCGGAGCCGCCACGCGGCTCGGTCAGCGCAATGGCCAGCAGCGCCTCGCCTTGCGTCAACCGTGCCAGCCAGGGCCTGGCGACGTCGGGGCGGCCATGCTGCGCCAGGATCTGCCCGTTCAGGGATGCGAGCAGATTCACGTACGACATGCTGAGGTCAGCGCGCGCCACCGCTTCATGGATGACGCCCGCCGCGAGGCACCCCATGCCTTGCCCGCCGCAAGCCTCGGGCAGTTCGGGGGCAATAAAGCCCATGGCGCCCATGTCCCGCATCAGGCCGCGATCCAGCACGCGCGTCCGGTCACGCTCCTGGCAACCCGGCGCGATGCGCCCGTCGGCAAAACGCCCCGCGTGTTCAGACAACGCGGACAGGTCCTCGTCGATATACGGATTCATGCCGTCTCCTTCGGGCTCGCCCTTCCGGGCGGCCCGCTGTTATTCCTCGCCCGTACACGACGGGCGCGTGGCCGCGGTGCGCCTACTTCGCGAACTGGCGGAAATCGGGCTTGCGCTTTTCCTGGAACGCGCGCACGCCTTCGCGCGACTCGTCGGTGTCGTAATAGAGCTTGAGCGCATACATGCCCATGCCGGCGATGCCGGCCTGGTGCGCCGTGTCCATGTTGAAAGACCGCTTGGCGATCGCGAGCGCAGTGGGGCTTTTTTCCATGATCTCGGCGCACCACCTTCCGATCTCTTCGTCGAGCTGCTCATGCGGCACCACCGCATTGACCAGCCCCATGGCCAAGGCCTCGGACGCGGGATAGCGGCGGCACAGGTACCAGATCTCGCGCGCCTTCTTTTCGCCGACCACGCGCGCCAGGTAGGCGGTGCCGTAGCCCGGGTCCACCGAGCCGACCTTGGGTCCGACCTGTCCGAATACCGCTTTTTCCGATGCGATCGTGAAATCGCAGATGGTGCACAGCACGTTGCCGCCGCCAATGGCATAGCCCTGGACGCGGGCGATCACCGGCTTGGGCACGTCGCGGATGGCATTGTGCAGTTCCTCCATCGGCAGCCCGATGGTGCCGCGGCCATCGTATTGGCCGGCATGGGCCGACTGGTCCCCCCCCGTGCAGAAGGCCTTTTCTCCGGCGCCGGCCAGCACGATCACGCCGATCTCGGGCGCATAGCCTGCGCGGTTGATGGCGTGGATCAGCTCGTCGCAGGTCCGGCCGCGGAACGCATTCATTTTTTCGGGGCGGTTGATCGTGATCCAGGCGGCGCCGCCGCGCACGTCGTACAGAATGTCTTCGTAGTTCATCATGGCTCCATGAAGGGAAGGTGGGCCGCGCGGCCTCAGCCGTTCATCGTCAGTCCGCCGGACACGCTGAGCACCTGCCCCGTGACGTAGGCCGCGTCGTCGCTGGCAAAGAAAAGGATTGCGCCGGGCAGATCATCGGGCTGACCGATACGGCCCAGCGGAATCGCGCGCGTAAAGGCTTCGACGAGCTTTTCGGGGTTGCCCGCGCCCTCCTTGTAGTCGGCAAACAGCGCCGTATCCGTCGGCCCGGGGCAAACCACATTCACGGTGATGCCCTGCCGCGCATGTTCGCGCGCGATGGTCTTGGAAAACGCCACGACGCCTCCCTTGCAGGCGGCATAGACCGCCTCGCCGGAAGACCCGACGCGCGCCGCGTCCGACGCGATGTTCACGATGCGCCCGGCCTTGCGTGCGGCCATGCCGGGCAGCACCGCGTGGTGCAGGTGCAGGGCGCCTAGCAGATTGATCGCGATGAGCCGTTCCCATTGCGCGGGCTCGGTCTTGGTGAAGGGCTTGAACACGTCCCATCCTGCGTTGTTGACCAGGATGTCGACCGGCCCCAGCGCCGACTCCGTTTGCGCGACGGCGGCATCCACCTGCGCGCGCTGCGTGATGTCGCAGGCAATCGCCAACGCGCGCCCGCCAGCCGCTGCGATGTCGTCCGCCACGCGCTGCGCGTGCTCTGCGTTGAGATCCAGGACCGCCACGGCGGCGCCTTCCTGGGCGAAGCGCCGGCAGGTAGCCCCGCCGATGCCGCCACCGCCGCCCGTCACGATTGCCGTTTTGCCCGCCAGTCTTTGCATGATTTCCTCTGCCCAGGTTGCTGGCTTGGTATCCTTGTCCCACTGATACGGAATCAAGCCGATATACGTAAACATGTTTACGCATATTAGAAGCAGCCCTACCCGCGATCAAGCACCGGACGCGCAAATAAGACCTATGACAAACCCTAATAAAAACACCGAAATAGCCCGAATGGAGCTGGCCAACCGGCTATTCTTCCGACTGTATCAATGTGCAAACATGCTGCATAAAACGGGAAGCCGCGCAGTGGAACACCTGGGGCTCACCACGCAGCAATGGGCCGTGCTGGGCGCCTTGTCGCGCCCCGAAGCCGAAGGCGGCATGAGTGTGGGCGATCTGGCGCGCTACCTCATGGTCAGCCGCCAAAGCCTGTCTGGACTGATCAGCCGTATGGAGCGGGACGGCCACATTGCCAGTGCGCCCGACGGCCGCGACCGGCGCTCTCGCCTGGTCACCATGACCGAACGCGGCCGCAAGGTGTGGACGCAGGACGCCACGCCCCGCATCCACGACTACTACGAAGGCGCGCTGGCGGAATTCTCCATGGGCGACCTCAGCCACACCCTGCACTACCTGCTCAAGCTGCTGGACAATATGCAGCAACTGGACCGGGACGTGGGACAGGAAGAGGCTCAGTAGCGGCGGGCACGGGTTCCACGAAGCGCAGCCGGCAAGCCCGCGCGACGCGGGGCCTGCCGACACGCTTGCCGGCGAACTGATCGCCAGGCTAGTGGCTGATCATCCACGGCCTCGCGCCCGCGAATGACTTGGCGCCGTCCGCCGACGTCCGGGTCTTGCCGCGCGAACGCGGGCCGGTGCAGCACCCGCAGTTCATGCCGTGCCCGCCGCGCGTGCTGCGCGGCTCGTTCGCGCTGCGCTCGTTGGCCGCCCGCGCCCGATTGACCGCGGAGGACAGCGCCGAAATCGCCGGCGCCCCGCCCACGATGCGGCCGGCCATCGCACCGCACTGCGGACACGCCGCCGGATCTCGCCACTGCGCCAGCGGCCGCAACGCGGCGAATTCCCCGCAATCCCCGCACGCATAGTCATACATCGGCATCGTCGTGTCTCCTAAAGGTCGCGAGACAGCGGCATGTCCACGCCGCCCTGGATGTGCTTGACGGGGCCCGACGCCGACGGCTGGATATCGAAATCGAAGATCTCCGTGGGCAGCCAGAGCGTGGCGCACGAGTTGGGAATATCGACGACCCCGCTGATGTGCCCTTGCACCGGCGCGCAGCCCAGCAGCGAATACGCCTGCGCGCCCGAATAGCCGAACTTCTTCAGGTACTCGATGGCGTTCAGGCACGCCTGACGGTAGGCGACGTTCACGTCCAGGTAATGCTGCTTGCCCGCTTCGTCGACCGAAATGCCTTCGAAGATCAGGAAGTCCTTGTAGGCCGGCGTGATCGGGCTGGGCTTGAAGATCGGATTCCTGATGGCGTACTTGTCCATGCCGCCCTTGATCAGCGACACACGCATGTGCACCCAGCCAGCCATTTCGATCGCCCCGCAGAACGTGATCTCGCCATCGCCCTGCGAAAAATGCAGATCGCCCACCGACAGCCCGCCGCCCTTCACATACACCGGGAAAAACACGCGCGCCCCGCGCGACAGGTCCTTGATGTCGCAATTGCCGCCATGCTCGCGCGGCGGCACCGTGCGCGCGCCCTCGCCTGCCGCCTTGTCGCGGTCCACGCCTTGCAGCGCGCCCATGTGCGCCGTCTTGGGCGCGGGGGGATTGGCCAGCGGCGGCACGCGATTCGGATTGGTGTCGATCAGCGCCTGCTCGCGCCGGTTCCACTCGTCCAGCAGCTTCCTGTCCGGCAGGCAGCCGATCAGGCCCGGATGGATCAGGCCCGCGAAACTGACGCCGGGAATATGCCGCGACGACGTGAACATGCCATGGAAATCCCAGATGGATTTCTGCGCGTGCGGAAAATGATCGGTGAGGAAGCCCCCGCCATTGTTGCGGCTGAAAAAGCCATTGAAACCCCACAGGCTGTCGGGCTTGGCGCCGATATCCAGCAGATCGACCACCAGCAGGTCGCCGGGTTCCGCGCCCTCCACGCCCACGGGACCGGACAGGAAATGCACGGTGGACAGATCCACATCGCGCACGTCGTCGGCGCTGTCGTCGTTCTTGATCGCGCCGCCCGTCCAGTCATAGGTTTCCAGAATGAAATCGTCCCCCGGCTTCACCCACACGGCCATCGGAATATCCGGATGCCAGCGGTTGTGGATCTGCTCGTTGTCGTAGGGGGATTGTTCCAGATCGACACTGATAAGCGTGTTGGTCATTCTCTTTCATCTCCGTCGTGACGAGTTGATAAAACAGAACTTCAGCCGGATACAGGTCCAAATGCACGTCCAAATCCCGTTGCGGGTTGGATCTTGGGATCGATTGAACCGTCAACGATGGTAGACGCGTTCACGCGTTTGGACATACTGGTTTTCCATGCAGTGGCAGCGCGCGTGCCGCCCGGCGCAACGGGGCCATTTCGCAGCAGTTATCATGCAAGCCACGCTTTCACGCACTACCAAGGTTTCATACGCATGGCCGCAATCCACCGCCCGTCCTTCGCCGCCCTCCTGATCATCGCCGTCTGCGCCAGCGCGCCCGCGATTGCCGCCGATGACTGCATCGCGCGGGTAGACGCGGAATTGGCCCGCATCGATCAGGCGCAGGACATCCAGCGCACGCGCGAGGCGGCCAACAACCTGGAGCTGAATCGGGAGTTGTGCCAGGGCCGGCTGGACCTGCTGGATGCGCGTTTTGCGCTAAGCGACGACTTCGAGGCTTGCCGGCGCAAAGGCGTGCAGTTCTCGGATCAGGTCACGCGCACGCTGACGGGCGCCTCCGACGATCTCACGGACATGAAGGCCTCGTGGATCCGGGTCTGCGGCCTGCAGATGAAGGACTGATCGGGGTGCGGGAAGCAGCCCGAAAAGGGGCTGCGGAATGATGGCAAAGGTTGCGACTGCGGCTGCAAAGGCAGCCACAGTGATCAGCGCCCGACGCCGCTTTACGCGGCCTTCTTCTCCACATCGCGCGGAAAGAAGATCGCGCGGCTCGGATCAAAGCCGTACAGATGCTCGTACTCCGGCGCGTCGGCCGCCAGCGCGAGCACCGATTCCAGGATGAAGTCCGCCTTGTCATCCGACAGGAGCGCGCTGAAATTCAGCCGCACAAAGCCGGGCTTTTCGATCTCGCGTCCATCCAGGATGGCTTGCCGCATCTGGAGCGACTGCGCCTCGTCGATATCCAGCAGGCGATGCACATAAGGCCCCGCGCACGCGCAACCGCCGCGAGCCTGGATGCCAAAGCGATCGCTCAGCATGCGCGTCACCAGCTGTTGATGCACGAAGCCGCCCTTGCCGTCGCGAACCCGGAACGAAAAGATCGGCAGACGATGCGCGGTCAGCGAGCCCAGCAGCTCCAGACGCTCCGCGCCCTGCCACGCCGCCAGCGCGCGCTGCACGAAATGCGCATGGCGCTGCTGCATGAAATCGGCGCCCAGCGCTTCCTTCACCAGGACGACCAACGCGGCGCGGATGTCTCCCACCACATTCGGCGTGCCCGCTTCCTCACGCGATTCCAGGCTGCCGCTGTAATCGTGCCCCACGGGCGACACGAACTTCACGGTGCCGCCGCCGGGCCAGGTCGGCGTCGTGTCGCGCACCGCATCGCGGCGCACGATGAGCACGCCCGACGCGCCGGGACCGCCGATGAACTTGTGCGGTGAAAACACGATGGCGTCGATCTGCGCATCGGCCGCCGGCGACATCCGGACCGGCAGGTACGGCGCGCCGCCCGCATAATCCCACAGCATCTTCGCGCCACTGGCCTTCACGAGCCGCGTGATGCCCTCGACGTCCGCCACGATGCCTGTCACGTTCGACGCCGCCGACAGCGCACAAACGACCAGCGTGTCCTCAGTCGTTTTCAGCGCTTGCGCCAACTGCGCCAGATCGGGACCGCCTTCCGGGCTTTCTTCCAGCTCGACGATGTCCGCGCCGCATTCGCGCCACGGCAGGATGTTCGAATGATGCTCATAAGGCCCGATGATGACCCGCACCTTCCGGCCCGCGGCCACCGCCGCGTCCACGCCGAACAGATGCACAAGCCGATTGATGCCCGCCGTTGCGCCCGATCCCGAGAAAATCACCGCATGCGCATCGCTCGCGCCACAGCACCGCGCGATCGCCGCGCGCGCCTCGCGCCGCAGGCGCGTGATGAAGCCGCCGCAGTACGAGGCTTCGGTATGCGAGTTCGCGTAGAACGGAAGCACCTGTTCAAGCACGAAGCGCTCCACCTGCATCAACGCGCGGCCAGAGGCAACGTAATCCGCATAGACAAGGGGCTTGGCGCCGAACGGCCCGTCAATGCAGGCGTCCTTGCCGATCAATCCGTCAGCAAGCGCCGCGGCCACATCCGGGGTTTTCAGGCTGTCTTGGAATTGCTGCAACGGCGAAACGGAAGTGCGCACCGGAGCCGCGGGGAGAGGCATATTCATGGGGAGATCACATCAGGAACAGTTCGCAACTATCATACGATGGAAGCACCAGATAAAACATCACCGTTTTTTTGCTTAAATTCCGCCAAAACGGGTCAAATGAACGACGCAATGGAAAAAATAGACAAACTTGATCTAAGCATCATCGCCTGCCTGCAAAAAGACGGATCCCTGTCCCAACGCGAGCTTGCCGATCGGGTCGGCCTGTCGCAGAACGCCTGCTGGCGCAGACTCCAGCGCTTGAACGCCTGCGGCATCATCCGCGGTACGCGCGCGGAGGTCAGCCTGGTCGAACTGGGCCTGGACCTAACAGTATTCGTCATGATCCGCACCAGCCACCACGCCAAGGCCTGGGCCGACGGCTTCCGCGAGCACGTCGAACGCCTGCCCGAAGTCACGGAGTTCTATCGCATCGGCGGAGACTGGGACTACCTGATCAAAGTCGTCTGCCGCGGCATGGCGGGCTATGACCGCTTCTATCAGAAGCTGATCACGGACTTCGAGTTGTCGACGGTGACGGGGTTTTTCAGTATGGAGGCCATTATTGAAAACCGGCCGCCGGATCTGCGGATGCTGGAGGAATGAGGCCGGGTCCGTCTAAACCCTGCTCCAGATTGCCGCTTGCGTCTTGCGCAACGTTGACCGGCCATCTCGTCACGGACATTAATGTTAGTCGTGGAAGCTTGCGGGTTCGCGGCATTAGTCCCGTGGACCTATCCAGCGTTGCAGGCGATAGCATAACCACCAGGACCGTGGGGGGAGACCTTCACCTATCTCAGCGCCCTATCCACATAGCTGGAACTTACTAAGTTTCGAGAAGCTTGAATCAGGCCAATGTCTAAGGCGCCTCGATTTTTCTTGGCCCCGGCAGAGCTTTGATTGCGTCATCTGCGACTTCCACCGCTCCAGTTCCTTTAACACCTAGCATTAATTAATTAATAACTTTTCCACCCTCCTCCTATCAGCAGACCGGAAGAAAACCTCGAACTCGTGTTCCTGATCGCCGCCCCAATCAAGAGCGGAGTCTCGCAATATCTCAAGATAAACCTTCAAATCTTCTTCTGGCAAGCCTGGCAAAGCCTCATGTACGAGAACGAGCTTGCGATATGGAATCCATGCGAGATCCCTCAAACAGTCATACAAGGCATCCCAATTAAAACCAAAATACCCCGGAAACCAAAGAAGGTAATACAGGGACTTCAAAAGTTCATCCGAGATAGAGAGATTTGGATCAACACGTACATAGAAAACTTCCGCCGCATCATACGACGGAGATTTATCCAAGAATTTGAATGGCAGCATTTTCACAACTCTCAATTTTTTATCGGAATAAATGTCTTGTAGTGATCGGCTGTGTAATACATTTCACCACCTTTCCCAACGACTATTCGCTGAGGGCCTGGGCCCGAGACACCAGGAGTTGGATGTACGTACTCCGTATAATATCCCGCTGGCTTTTTCGGCAAGTCTCCACCGCGATTCTGAAATATAGAACCATCATTTCGATGCGGGAACGATCCACCTGACTTTATCCTATCCAAGGTTGGACCAAGATCAACAGTCCCTTGGAATACCTGGCCCGTTTTTTGATCAACGACCTTAACGCCATCGATGAAGCGAATTGGCTCTTTTGGACCACCCACCTTCCCAATATCAAGCGCCTTATCCGCCTTCGCGAATACATGTATCGCTTCACCGCCCTTCTTGAGCATGCCACCAACCACCGGCACAAGACCGATCGCAGCAAAATAGCGATTCGCCTCGTCTCCTGTCGCCGCCTTACCGGTCACCAGTTCATACAGCGCACTGGCGTTTGACACACCCGGAGCCAAATCTAACACCGCCTGCGCAAGCGCGTCGCCTTTCTCCTTGGTCAGGTCGGGATAATGGGCCAGCGTAAGCACTTCGTCGTACGACGCCGTCATTCGGTCAGCGTCAGCCCAACCTGCCTGCAAGCAGCTCGTGTCATTGCCGCATTGCCCTTCCAAACGCCCCACAAGCTCGGCCTTCATCCGGGCGACCTTGTCGCGGTTCCTGTACTGGCTGTTGTTCTCCACCTCTATGCGCGCCGCTATCTCAGCCGGCACCGCTGCTGCGGGATCAATCGACGCAGCAATGCCTGCGACGACGCTGCTTATCAGATTGACGCGCGCTTGTGCTTCCTCAGGAGACAGGTCCTTGCCATTGGCTCCATCCATGCTCTCCAACAGTTTGCTTAGCACAACGCCCGAAAGCGCGCCTGCGCCACCTGCGCCACAAGATGCGCTTTGCGCAGCCGCTCCTGCGCAGCCCAATACCGCATGCAGCGCGGTATGCCCGATAGACCCCTCCCCGCCCAGAGCACCGCTCAACTCCTTAACTTTGGCCGCGCCCAGTGTTTGCAGGTAATTGACCGCGGCGGCCTGGATTAACTGGCTGGTGCCACCGGTCACATTTCCACTGGCCGCCCCCAGAATGACCGTCGCCCACTGGCTGTAGGTGCCCTGGGCGCCCCAATTGCTTTCCAAATCCGCGTATTCCTGAGCCGCTTTAGCGCGCTCCGCGTACGAAAGAGACTCGTCTTCCGAACGCTCCTTCGCGTCTTGGATTTCCTCGGCGCGATTCGCCATGAACTGCCCGACCTGCCGACTAGCCTCCCCAACAACCTCAAACCCCGTCCGAATCTCCTTCTCATCAAATATCGGATCCAGGCTGTTCAGCGTGTCCTTGGTGTCACGGTTCAACCCCGCAATCACCTCTGCCACCGTCTGCCCCGTCAGCGCCTTCTGCCCCGCCTCGTCAGCGATGACGATCGTGCCGCCGCTGATCCCGCTAAGCGTGGTCGAGCTGGCTTCTCCACTGGCTCCAGCCACCACCGGCGCGCCCATGCTCACCCCGTTCGAGCTGGGCAGGTTGGAGTTGGGCGTGGCCTTGCTTCCGCCCGCGACTTCGCCCTTGCCGTCGGTGCCGATGTTGCTCTTGTCCAGGCCATCGTCGTTGCCGCCGCCAAAGCTCACGCCACCGCCCAGTTGGATGGACTGGCCTTCGTAGCTGGCGTGATTCTCGATGTCGCGGCTGGTGAGGGTGCCGGTGATCAGGACGTTCTTGCCGTCGGCGACCGCTTTGTCGCTGCTGGCGATGACGCCGCCGATCAGGCCGGTGTTCTTGGCGACATCGAGTTGGAAGCCGCCATCGCCCGCCCACAGGCCTGACTGCTCAGTAACGCTGGCGTATTGGCTGTTGGTCTTGGTGTTGCCGTAGTTGCCGCTGACCGAGCTGGCGCCATAGCAGATGGGAGGAATGCACAGGCTTATCTGCACGCCCACGCTGCGGTCGCGCGCCGTGTAGTTGCTGATGTCCTGCAGGCTTTCGATGGTGAGGTCACCGCCCACCGTGGCCAGGATCCGGTCGGCGCTCGCTTGCGCGCCGCGCAGGACCGTGTCGCCGCCGGAGTTCATGGTCAGCACGTTGCCGGCCTGCACGTGCGTGTTGTTCCACGTCAGGTCCTCGCCATTGCTCTTGCTCTTGCTGCCGCCCGCGCCCAGGTTGATGCTGAAGCCGTTCTGGGTTCCCCCAATCGAGAAGCCCACGCCAATGCTGGCGCTGCTGCTCTTGCCGTCGATCTTTTGGCTGGCGGTGTTCTGCTGGGCGGTGAGCAGGATGTCGCCTTGCGCATCCAGGACAATGTTGCGGCCCGCGGCCAGGTCAGAGCCCGACACGATGATGTCGGACTTGTCGCCCTTGCCGGCAGCGATGATCGTCATATCGCGGCCCGCTGATATGGCTGCGCCGCTTGCGGTACTGCTTTGGCCGGTGCTGGTCTGGCTGGCGCTGCTGGCGCCCAGGTCGACGTTGATGTTGATGCCGCCGACCTTGGCGGGGTCTTTGGCTACCGCGTCGTAGGCATTCTTGGCCGCCAGGCCCGCCGCGACTGCCGCGATGGCCTGGAGGCGGCCATTGTTGGTCTCCTGGGCGGCCTCGCGCATGCGGTTGGTGCTCTGCACGGCGCTGACGACCGGATTGCTGGCGCTGATGGTTACGCCGATCTGGCTGCTCTCCTGGAACTGGCGATAGACGCTGGTGTCGTAGCTGCCTTCGATGGCGACTGACTGACCGGCCATGAGCAGATCCCGGCCTGCGCGGATATCGCTTCCGCGCACCAATACGTCCTCCATGGCGACGATAGAGACGTCACCCAGATGGCTGGTGATGGTGCTGCCGGCTGCGCTTGGCGTGCTGCTGCGCTCATCCAGGCTGCCGCTGCTGCTGCGCACCCCAACGGAAAAGCCGCTGCCCTCACGCCCCAGATCGCCCACCGTCTTGTTGCTATAGCTGCTGCTGTGGTCGCGCGTCGCGCTGCCCGTGTCGATGACGATCGATCCGCGGTTGGCCAAAAGGCCCACGTTGTTGATGGCGTCGATGGCCGATCCGGCGATGCGGATGTCGCCGTCACGGCTGTTCAGATGAACGCTGTTGCCGGTGATGAGCGATGAGGTCTGCCACGTGCCGGAGGACAATTCATCGGACTGCGCCGATTCGCTGCCGTAGGGGAACATCTTGACGCCGCTGGAATTGGGCCCGCCATCGATCGCGCGTCCAATGTCGCCCAGGCTCATGCTGCCTATCGAGAAGCTGGTGCTCTTGCTCGATTCCTCGCTGGTCTGATTTTGACGATTGTCGGAACCGACGACGGCGATGTTGCGCTGGGCATCCAGTACGACACCGCCCTGGGCGCGCAGGCTGGAACCGGAGATCAGAATGTCGCCATCCTGCGCCCGGCCCGAGGCATCGCGCGAACCGTTCCCGGTCGCACGAATCACGATATCGCCCGCGGCGCTCAGCGAGGAACCGCTACTTACCTGGCTGTACGAGTCGAACGCGCCGCCGCTCTTGCTGCTGCTGTAGGACAGCGACACCCCCGGCGTCGTAGCCCCGCTGTGACCGAGCTCTTGCGCCTTGGATTTGGCGGAACCTGCGGCGGACACGTTCTTGACGGTGTCCATCAAGGTGCCGACAACGGAAACTCCGAAGCCGCTTTGCTTGAGCGAGTACTCGCTGTGGGTGTTCTCGACATCGCGGCCGGCCACGATTGCAACGTTCTCGCTCTGGATATCGATGTTGCCCGTGCTGCCCGCGATATCGCCTGCAGCCTTGCCCGCCACGACGTCGCTGCCGGCAACCAGGACGTCCCGGCCAGCCGTCATGATGACATTTCCGCCCGTGGTGCCCAGGAGGCTGCGCGCGTCGCTCTGCGTCATCCCGTCGACGGTCTGCAGTGTCTTGGAATCGCTGCTCTTGTATGAAATGCCAAAGCCGCCGGAGGACAGGCCGCTTTTCTTCACGCGTTCGTAGTGGCTTTCTCCGTAGGCGTTGGTTCCCGCCGTCACCGACAGATCGCGGCCCGCGTCGACGATGAGATCCTTGCTGGCAAGAACCTGCGAGGCGTTGAGCGAGAAGTCCCTGCCGGCCTGGAGAACCGCCTCTTCCCCGCTGAAGGTCGACCCTTGCGCTCGAGTCCAGGCCATCGAGTCGGCCTGATGCGTGGTCTTGCTGGAGAGAAATCCGCGGGTTTTGTAGTGCACCTCGTCGTGGGCGGAGGCCGAGGCTTCTCCGGCGCCGATGTTGATGTCGCGGCCTGCTACGACACCCAACTGATTGCCGGCCATGACATCCGCTGCACGAGCGTTGAAGTCCTGCCCCGCAATCAGCGTGAGATTGCCGTCAGCGGCAATGACCGTCCCGACTTCGCTGCTGGTGCTCAGATCGTGGCGGTTCTTGCTATTGCGCACAAGCGATTCGTTATGGCTCTGCGTAAGCGTGGCAAGGTTGATATCCCGGCCCGCCTGCAGGCGCGCGTCTTCCGTGGCGGTGACTTGCGCCGCCGTCAGGTTGATGTCGCGACCGGCCTGCATGCTCAGGTTGCCCGCGTCCACACGCGATACCCCGGAGATGTACGAGCCCCACGAAGCGCCGTGGTTCTCGGATGCCGACGTGGAGGTCAGCGCGATGTCGCGACCCGCGGACAGCGCAACGTTGTCGCCCTTGATCAGCGACACCAGATTGATCAGGTCTTCGCGCGCGGCCAGGTCGACAATGGAACCTTGGATCAGTCCTCCGGCCTGGTTGACGATGTTGGCCGCCGTCATCACGGTGGCGTCGCGCGCGCCGATGGTGCCGCTGTTGTTGATGTCGCCGTCAGCCGCAAGCTTGACGTCGCGGCCGGCCATGAGGGTGCCGTCGCCCTTCAGGTCGCCTTCGCGCACCAACAGGTAGACCTGCGGGACCAGCACGGTCTCGGTGGTGCCGTCAGGCAGCGTGACGGTCTGCTCGACCAGCCAGACGAGGTCGGTGGTGAGCTGGCGCTGCTGGGCTTCGGTCAGCGCGACGCCAAGCTTGATGCCGTTTTCCAGGGCGAACCGGGCGCCGTTGGCAAGCAGTTGCTTGTACTGGCTGTCGTTGTCGCCGAAGCCTTCCAGGAAGCGCTGGCCGGTGGTGGCCAGGATCTGGTCGGCGACGAGTTTCTGTTCGTAGAAGCCGTCGCCCAGGCGGCGGGGCTGACCGGACGGCGTGAGGAATTTTGCGCCGGCGGGGATCATGGCGTTCAGGCCGCCGGGGTTGTTGCCCAGGCCGGCGTTGACGGAGCCGGAGGCGCCGCTGTTGCCGACGGGCGCGCCGGGCTGCTGCAGCAGGTCGAACAGGTAGTCGCTGGAGACGGTCGGGCGGTTGCCGACAAAGCGCGGGTCGGTGGCGACGACGTAGGGCGCATCGGGCGTGCCATTGACGGCGAAGAGTTGGCTGTCCGGGATGGTGGCCGGGTTGGAGACCGTGCGCACGACGTTGCCGCCAGGCAAGCCGATGCTGGCGATGAGAACCGGGCCGGGCGCCGTGGCGCCGCTGGCGCCGGGCGCGCCGCCGCTGAGTGAAACAGACAGGTTGCCGCCGGAAGTGCCCACAGGCAGTTCGATGGATTCCGCGGCCAGGGTTTGCGTGTAGGCGCTGGCGTATTCCTTGCGGTCGCTGTCGCGGGCCTGGGTGACAGTGGCGGTGCCGTTGCGGACGACGACGCGCTCGCCTGCGGCGCCGATGTTGTTGATGGCGGGACCGCTAACCGACAATGTGCCGCCAGCCGCGATCTGGCTCTTGTCGTTGTTGACGGTGCCGGTAAGCGTCATGGCCCCGCCCGACAGAATCTTGGCGGGATCCGATGACACCGTGCGGGTTTCGGTGACGGTTTCTTCGACTTGGTAATAGGTGAAAGTGCCTACGAGGCGGTTGTCAAAGTCAGCGTTGAATTCGCGGATGCGCTGGTCCAGCTCGATGTGCGGAGCTCGGAATGCAGCATAGGCATCTTCGTATGCCTGGCGACGCGCTGCCTCCGCCGCGCACGCTTCCGTGCCAAAGCACTCTCGCAGCGGCGGTTGCCACACCGGCATGGGTCCGGACGGCGGGGTTACGCCAAAAACGGCCCAAACTGGCGCATCGTTGCTGTAGAAGAACGACTCGGGAACGTCCGAACAATCGCCGCCGTTGTCTCCTCCCGAACACGCAACGGTTTGGGGGGTGAAGGTGACAGGGATGGGCGCAGTCTCGCCAGCCCGGCCTTTCTTGTTTGGCACGTAATCGAACGGCGGCCCATAACGCGACGCGGGATACTTGTCCGACGGCAACAGGAAGCGGCGCTCGGGATCGTCGTCCAACCATTCAGGGACCTTGCCGCACATGGGCGTTACCTGGTCGCAGAACCAGTTGGTTTCCATGTCGTACATGTCCGTCGACCCCTCCGGGGTCACGTACAGTTTGGGGACCGTGAGAACCGGCAACGTATGGCTGACGAAGTTGGTGTTGACGTTCTGCAGGGACGCGGCCGAGATTGCCGCATTGCCCGCTGCCTCGATGGTGGCCGACGCGTTCAGCAGCGATACGGCTTGGCCGATGGCCTGGCCGTTCGTATCCAGCGCACCGCCGATGCGCAGGTCGGCGCCTGCGTAGATCAGTCCATGCTCGCGATTGACGAGCGATCCGATGCCCAGATCCAGGTCGCCGCGCGATGCGATGACGGCGCCGCCGCCGGGGCCCGCGCCGTTGACCAGTTCGCCCGCGCGAATCGAGATGGTATTGCCGTAGATGCGCCCGAAGTTGTCGACGCGGCCGGCGGTGATGTTGGTCGCGCCGCCGTCGATGAGGCCCGAGTTGGTCAGGCCGTTGGTGACGTTGATGGTGTTGTTGCGCCCGGCCAGCAGTTCGCCGTCGGCCTGGTTGTTGAGCGAGGCAGCCGTGATGGTCAGGTCGCGGCCGGCGCTGACGGTGGCGCTGTTGTCCATGGCGCCGCCAACGGACATGCTCAGGTCGCGGCCGGCGGCGATGTCGCCGGTCTGGTTGAGCGAGCCCGTGTAGGTGAAGGACAGGTCCTGCGCGGATTGCAGGGCGCCCAGGCCTTGCAGGGCCTGGATCATGATGGCGAGGCGTTCACCGGCCATCACCTTGCCCTGGCTGTTCTTGAGCAGTGCGGCGTCTATCGTCGCATAGCGCTGGGCGGCGACTTCGCCGCCGGCGTTGTCCAGTTCCCCGGTGGTGATCGTGAGGTCCTGGCTGGCACTGAGGGAGCCGCCCTGGTTGTTGACGCGGTCGGCAACGATGGTGACCAGCTTGCCCAGCACGCCCTTGGGCGGCGCGGAAGCGGCGGTCAGCGTGGCGCTGTTGTCCAGGCTGGCGGCGTTCAGGGTCAGGGTTTCGTCGGCCTGGATGAGGCCGCCGCGGTTGTCGACGGCGCCGGCCGTGGCCAGGGTCAGGTCCCCGCCCGCCAGCGTGCCAGCGGCGTTGCCGACGCGGGCCGCTTCGATCTGCACGTTGCCGGCGGCGGCGATCAGTCCGGTGGTGTTGTCGAGTTCGCCGCCCAGTTTCAGCACGGCGTCGCCGGCGGACGTCAGTTTGCCGCCCTGGTTGCGCAGGTTGGCGGCGGAGATGTCGAGGCTGCCGCCGTGCAGCACGGCGTTGCGCGTGGCGATGTCGCCGGGCGAGGCCAGCGCGAGTTTGCCGATGGAAGACAGGTTGCCGGCGGACAGGTCCATGCCGCCCGCGGACAGGGTCATGTCCTTGCCGGCCGCGCTGATGCCCGGATGGGTGATGAAGGCGGCGGTCAGCTTGACGCTGCCGGGCAGGCTGAGCGCGCCGTCTTCGCCGACGCCCGCGATGAAGCGGCCGGCGTTGCTGAGCGCACCCGATGCGGTGGCGTTGGCGTCGCCGCCCGCCAGCACCGAACCGGTGTTGTCGAGGGTGGTTCCCGCCAGCAGCGTGGCTGCGCCCGCCGCCGACAGAATGCCGGCGTTCTGCAGCGCGCCGCCTGCCTGCAGGTCGATGGCGTCGGCGGCCTGGATGCGGGCGTCGGCGGTGGTCGCCAGATTCTGGTTGGCGGTGACGGTGACACTGCCCGCCTGCGCGGCGGCGATGCCGCCCAGCGTGGCGTCCGAGCCCGCGCGCAGCGTCAGGCCTTGCCCGGCGGCGGTCGATCCCAAAGCCTGCAGGGCGCCGCCGGCGGTGGCGGCCAACGCCCCGCCCGCCTGCTGGTTCGACGCGGCGCCCAGGACCAGATTGCCCCGCAGCGTTTCCAGCGTCAGGTCGCCCTGCAATGCCGCGACGGTGCCGTCCACGGTCATGTCGTCGCCGGCCGTGAGCGTCTGGGTGACGCCGGCCAGCATGCTACCTGCGGCGAGCAGCGTGTCTTGCGCCGTGGCGGCGAGCGTGCCGGCGGCTTGCGCCAGGCCCGCCGCGCCCACGGCCACGTTGCGGCCGGTCAGCGACAGGTTCGCGTCGCTGGCCGCCGTGCCATCCACCCGCGCATCGCGCGCGGCGGTCAGCATCATGTCTTCCACCGAGGCGAGCGCGCCGGCGGCAACCAGATCGCGCCGGGCTTGCGCCTTCAGCGTTCCCGCGGCCTGCACCTGCCCGCCCTGCTTGATGGTCAGATCGCGTCCGCCCAGCAGCAGGTTGCCCGCGGCGGCGTCGCCCAGCGCGGCCGCGGTGCCGCCCAGGCGCGCATCGCCTGTGGCCATCAGCGTCAGGCCGCCGCCCGCGACGATGACGCCGTCGGAGTCCAGGTCGCCGCCGGATCGGGCGGTCAGCTTCTGCGCGGCCTGCATGCGGCCCGCTGCGCCGACGCGCAACTGCCCGCCGGCGTCGGCCGTCAGGCCGCCCGCCAGCGCCGCCACCGTGCCGTCGATGCCGAGGTTGCGCGTGGCGGACAGGCTGGCGGGCGTGCCCGCCGTCACGACGCCGGTCACGAAGAAGTCCCGCGCCGCCTGGGCCTGCAGAAAGCCCTCGGCCCCCTGCCCCATGTCCGCGGTTCCTGCCGTGCCCGTCACGCGCAGGTCCTGGCCCGCGCCCAGAAACAGCTTGCTGCTGCCTTGCGCCAGGCCGGCCTGTCCGATGGTCAGGTCCGCGCCGGCTTCGGCGCGCAGGGCGCCGTTGGCGACCGTGGTGCCGTTCAGTTCGGCGTGGGTCCCCGCGGCAAGCCCGATGTCTGTTTCACCGGAGATGGTGCCGTCCGCCAGCAGCTTGCCGCCGGCCTGCGCGTCCAACTGCCGGCCCGCCTGCAGCACGCTGTCGCTGCCCAGCGTCATGTCGCCGCCGCTGACGGCCTTGAGCGTGCCCGCGTCGGCCAGCATCGTGCCGTCCACGCGCAGGCCATCCCGCGTGTTCACTTGCACGGATTGGCCCGCAATGAGCAGGCCTGCCAGCGATGCATTGCCCGCGGCAACCGTCACCGAACCGTCCGCTTGCAGCCGCGACGCAGAAGACGCCGCCAGGGCCTGGCCTGCCTGCAAGCGCAGATCGCCGGTGGCGAGCGTTTCGCCGTCCAACGCAAGGTTGCGCGCCGCCTGCAGCGACAGGTCTTTCAGCGACGTGACCTTGCCGAAGCTCTGCAGATCGCCGGCGGCGTTCAGGCCGACGGGGCCGGCCGCGGCCACCTGCGCTTGCGCGCCCACGGACACATCGCCGCCTGCGGAGACGTTCATGCCGCCGGACGCGGCCGAGACCGCGCCGTCGATCGCCAGCTTGCCGCCGGCCGTGAGGGCCGTCTCGCCGTTGGCGCGCAGCGCGCCGGCCAGCGCCATGTCGCCGCCGGCATTTGCGGCCACGGCGCCTTCGGCGTCCCATTGCGCGGGCGCGTCAAGCCGCAGGTCGCGCCCGGCGTCCAGGGCGAGGCGGCCCGTGACCGCGCCCTTGCCGGACACCTGGGCGTCGCGTCCCGCCATCAGCGACACGTCGCCGCGCGCGCCGACCAGGCCGCCCACGCGCAGGTCCGCGCCGGCGCGTATCGTCGCCGGTCCGCCCGACTGCAACTGGGCGGTAGCGCCCGTGGTCAGGTCCGCGCCCGCCTGCGCATGCAGCGCGCCGGCTGCCGTCACCTGCGCGGGCAGCGTCATGTCGCGCCCGGCCTTCAGGGCGATGCCGCCCTTGGCGGTCACCAGCCCGCTCGAATCGGCGCCGGCCTGCGCCGCGCCGCCGGATGCTCCAGACGCCCCGCCGTCCGTGACCGGACCGCCCGCGCCAGCGCCGCTTCCTGCCCCCGCGCCCCCCGACGGCGTTTCGCCGCCCGCCTCGGGCCCGGAGCCCGAGCCGCCGATGGCCGGCGGCGTCGCGCCCGGCGTGGACGCATCGCCGCCGATCCGCACATGGCGTCCGGATTCCATGCGCACGTCCTGGCCGCCCATCAGCAGGGAACCGCCCAGCGTCAGGTCCTTCCCGGCCGTTACTCGAAGCGCGCCCTGGGTCTGCAGGGCGCCTTGCGCGGCGACGATCACGTCGCCAAGAGCGTCCATATCGACTGCCCCGCCGGCGCCGACCGCGCCCTGGATCTGGGCGTCGCGTCCCGCCGAAAGCGCGACGCCGCCCGCAGCCTGCGCGACGCCATCCACGGCCAGATCGCGCCCGGCCGCCAGGCGCAGATCGCGCGCCGCCTGGACGGCGGCGCTGGGCGCAATGCGCACGTCACCCGACGCGCTGACATGCAGGTCGCCGGTCAAGGCCACCAGGTTGCCGCCCATGTTGACGCCCACGCCGGCCTCGGTGCCGATCAGCCGGATGCTGTTGGCGTACATGCCGCCCAGCGCGGCGGTGTCCAGCGCGACCACGGGCGCCGGGCCTTCGCCCGCCTGGGCCGACACCGCGCCGGTCGCATAATCCACGCGCGCGGCGCCCGCCGTCACGTTGAGGCGATCGGCCCAGACGCCCGCGTTGATTTCCAGGGTCCGGGCGATCAGGTCGACCTGGCTGGCGCTGGTTCCGTTCAGGCCTTCGCCTTCGACGCGGATCTTGCCCGCGGCCACCTCCAGCGCGATGCTGCCGTCAGGCCCGACATGGGGCCGTCCGGTGGTCAGGGTCGCGCGGTCCGAGTTCAGGAAGCCGCAGCCGTTGCAGGTAATGCCCGCCGGGTTTGCCACGATGACGTTGGCCCGGTTGCCCGCGACTTCCAGCGTGCCCATCAGTTGCGACGGATTGGGCGCGGTGACCTGGTTCAGGATGGTGGTGGCGCGCTGGTTGCCCAACATGACATTGCCGGCCACCTGGCCGGCAAGCTGCGTCTGGCTGGCGCCGCCGCTGTTGTTCAGCACCACGCCCGACGGCCCCACGTTGAACTGGGTGTAGCGGTTGTTGGAGACGCCGCCAGCCGACGGCGGCGCGATATTCACGACAGGAACGCCATTGCTGACGCCCACGATCGGCTTCTGCCCCGGGACACCCTTGTCGACCGAGATCGGCAGCGTTTGCGCCAGCACGGGCGTCCAGACCTGCGTATAGACGAGGGACCAGACAATCAACGAACGGAGCTTGGACATCATGCGCACCTGATGAGCAACATCTGATTTAGAACTCGAACATCACGGCCATCGCGAAGACGGTGGATGCGGTTTCGAGCGATTCGGGTTTCTTCAGCGGCCAGCCGGCCGACAGGTCATAGCTGGCATTGACGTAGGGAATGGAGAAACGACCGCGGACGCCGACGACAGCCCCGACCAGCGTGCGGCCGGACAGGTAGGCGGCGGATGGGCCGCCCACGCGTCCCACGTCCAGGCCGGCGTAGAGTTGCTGCCCGGGCAGGTCGGTCACCGCATCCAGGTTCCACGACAGTTCATTGCGCAATGTCCAGCCGTCTTCGGCGGCCAGCGTCATCTGCCCGTCGAAGCCGCGCACGGCGTAGCGGTTGCCGATGGTGAAGTAGTCGGCGGGCACGATGGCGGTCTTGGCGTGCTGGATCTGCCAGTTGGCCTGGTAGGCGAAGGGCTGGTCCGCCACCTTGAAGGGCAGGTACAGGCCGGCGTTGGCGGTGTAGAGGGTGCTGCGGCCGTTCCAGTCCGGGTCGCCGTAGACGTAACCGGGCTGGTCGGAGAACTGCGGCAGCGTGCCCCGCACGCCACCACCGATGTCCAGCACGGCCTGGCCCACGTAGTGGCGATGCCCGAAGCCGATCTCGTAGCCGGTGACGTCGCGGCGCTGTACGTCGATGGGAACGTCGTTCAACGTGCTTTCTGTGCGCTTGCGCAACAAGCTCACGGACAGGTTGCCTTTGTAGGCCGTGCCGCGATACGGCACGACCGACACGCCCGCCTGGATCTGCTTGGTGGTGCCGCCATAGATGATGGGATCTTCGAAGCCCGCGACGGTCTGGCGATACGTGGACTTGCTGGCACCCGTGAAGAAGGTCCAGTAGCCGAAGGGAATGCTGTAATTGACGGAGGCCGCGCGCGTGTGGGATTCCGTATCACGCCAGTGCGCATTGCTGTTCCAGGACACCGACAACTGGTCATACAGGAACAACGGAGAGTCGAGCGTCAGCCCGGCGTTGATCTGGTATTTTCCGACGCTATCCATCCCGCCGTTGTCACCGCCCAGATAGCCGTGCCAACGCTTGCCGGTGCCAGGTTTGATGAGAAGGTCGGAGTCGCCCAGCTCGGGACCGGGCACGATGTCGATGGCGGCATCGGCCTGGCTGCCCAGCCGGCGGATGGTCTCGATCGCCTGATCCAGGTCGCGCTGGTTCAATTCGCCGCCTGGTCCCGTGGGCAGCGCCGTGCGCCACCAACCGACGGTTCCCTCCCCCTTGACGGCCGAAATGCGGCCAGGCAGGTAGCGCAGCGTGACGGTGCCGGCCGCCAGGGACTGCTCCGGCACCACGACGCGCGCAGTGACTTGACCATTGTCGATGAGCCGACCGATCAGGTGTTCCTGCAGGGCGCGCAACCGCTGCCCGCCCACGCACTGCCCGACAACGTGCTGGGCAGCCAGGGCCAGCGCGCGGGGAGGCGGAGCGCCTTCCCAGGCGACTTCGCGCAAAGGGAAGCAAGGGGTTTCGGCTGGAAGATCAAGCCCGCGCGCGCGCTGCGCGGGCGAGGAGGACAGCGCGTCGGGGCGCTCGGCGGCTCGGGCGCGCTGGGCATCGACTTCCTGTTCTTGCCGGCGCTGGAGTTCCGTGGCCCGAAGCACGGCGTCCGGCGCCGTCTGCGCCACTGCGGGCCCGCCGACCGCCACCGCACACAACATGGCGGTCCACTGCAACAGCCAGAGCCTTGCTGCACGACAGGGCGCACCCGAACATCCGCTGAAGCGCCGCGTGCGGGGCGCTCGGTCAGCCGGCAACGCTGCTTTCGCCAATTCCCCTGTTCGAAGGCACAACCCACTTATCTGTTTTATCTGTTTTATCTGTTTTATCTGCCTTATCTGTCTTATCTGTCTTATCTGTTCGACGACGAATCGGATTCGCTTTATTTGTTGCATGTACGCATTCTTCGGACGTTTTTTGATGGAGCTGCGTGCTGGCGCATGCCGCCCCCCGGAGCCGCTGGCTTTGTAGACGGCCGCCCACCCCGACAAAAATCAGAACAATCCGAAAATGCGCCCCACTCCGGGTTATCCCGTATGTCCCCTAAATCAACAAATCATCAATAATTCGCCAACGTTTTATCGTCGATCCGTCCTTTCGCCTGTCTGCCCCATGCCTGTATCCGTCCGGGACGCCATCGTTTCCTCTTCCCATCTGGCTTCGTCCGCGCCCGAACTGTCCGAAGTCGAATTCGGCCTGATCATCGCGTCGCACGCCTTCAATCGCTGGATGGTGCGGTGCATGGCCTGTGCGGGCCTGCCCGAGCTGACGTCGCTGGACATCCTGGTGCTCAACCACGTGTTCCACCGCGGCCGCGGCAAGAAGCTGGCGGACATCTGCTTCACGCTGAATGTCGAAGACACGCACCTCGTCAACTATTCGCTGAAGAAGCTGGAACGGCTGGGCGTGGTGCAAAGCGCCAAGACCGGCAAGGAAGTGATCTACACCACGACCGACGCTGGCGCGGCCGCGATCCAGCGCTATGCCGAAGTGCGCGAGCAATGCCTCGTCAAGCCCTTCATCGACTCCCCCGCCGCGGATGAGGCCAGCCATCAACTGGCCAATACCCTGCGCGCCCTCTCGGGCCTGTACGACCAGGCCGCCCGCGCCGCCACCTCGCTGTGAGAATCCACGTTGTCTAGCACTACTGTTTCTTCTACCGCCCCGCTGCTGTCCGTGCGGGGCGTCTCGGTCGACTTCACCACCGAGACCGGCGAATTCCGCGCCGTCGACAACCTGGATTTCGATGTGCGGCCCGGCAGGACGCTGGCCATCGTCGGCGAGTCCGGGTCGGGCAAGTCGGTGACGTCGATGGCGATCATGCGACTGACGGACTACAGCGGCGGCCGCATCTCGACGGGACAGATCCTGTTTCGCGACGGCGACGACCGCGAGGTGGACCTGACCCAGGCCAGCGACGAGCAGATGCGCGCGATCCGCGGCAACGACATCGCGATGATCTTCCAGGAGCCGATGACGTCGCTGAACCCGGTGTTCACCATCGGCGACCAGATCGTCGAGGCCATCATGCTGCACCAGCAGTTGTCGCGTTCGGCGGCCCGCCAGTCGGCTCGCAAGCTGCTGGAGAAAGTGCGGCTGCCGGACGCTGAACAGTTGCTGGACCGCTATCCACACCAGTTGTCGGGCGGCATGCGCCAGCGCGTGATGATCGCGATGGCGCTGTCGTGCCAGCCGCGCCTGCTGATTGCCGACGAGCCGACCACGGCGCTGGACGTGACGATCCAGGCGCAGATCCTGAACACCATCCGCGAACTGCAGCGCGACCTGGGCACCGCGGTCATTTTCATCACGCATGACATGGGCGTGGTGGCCGAGATGGCCGACGATGTGGTGGTGATGCTGCGCGGCAAGAAGGTGGAGCAAGGCACCGTCGAAGACATTTTCAAGGCGCCCAAGCATCCGTATACGCGCGCGCTGCTGGCTGCCGTGCCGCGCCTGGGCAGCCTGACGGGCCGCGACCTGCCGCTGCGCACGCCGCAGACCGTGCTGGAAGGCGAGACGCTGCGCGAAGTGGGCGAAACCCGCGAGCAGGACACGGCCCGCTACGATGAGCCCGTGCTGCGCGTCGACAAGCTGACCACGCGCTTTGACGTGGGCCACAACCTGTTCGGCCGGGTCACGCATCGCGTGCACGCCGTTGAAGAAGTGAGCTTTGACGTCTACCCCGGCGAAACACTGGCCCTGGTGGGCGAATCGGGCAGCGGCAAGTCCACCATCGGCAAGACCCTGCAGCAGCTCGTGGCGCCCACGTCCGGCGCGGTGCGCTACAACGGCCAGGACATTTTCTCGATGGACAGCGCCGGCCGCCAGCGGCTGCGCCAGGAAATCCAATACATTTTCCAGGACCCGTACGCGTCGCTGGATCCGCGCAAGACCGTGGCCTTCAGCATCGCCGAGCCGATCCGCACGCACGGCCTGCTGTCCGGCGAGGACGCGATTGCGCGGCGTGTGGGCGAATTGCTGGAGCAGGTGGGCCTGAAGCCCGAGCACGCCCGGCGCTATCCGCACGAGTTCTCCGGCGGCCAGCGCCAGCGGGTGTGCATCGCGCGCGCGCTGGCCAGCAATCCCAAACTGATCATCGCGGACGAGTCCGTGTCGGCGCTGGACGTGTCGATCCAGGCCCAGATCCTGAACCTCTTGATGGATCTGCAGAAGGACCGCGGACTGTCCTATCTGTTCATCACGCACGACATGGCGGTCGTGGAAAAGGTGAGCCACCGCGTGGCGGTGCTGTACCTGGGCCAGATCGTCGAGCTGGGCACGCGCCGCCAAATCTTCGAATCGCCGCAGCATGCCTACACCCGCAAGCTGCTGGCCGCGGTGCCGGTGGCCGAGCCCGGCCGCCACATCGACACGTCCCTGATCGAAGGCGAGATTCCCAGTCCGGTGCGCCGCGTCGGGGATGAGCCCGCCATCGTTCCCCTCTTTGAAGTCGCGCCCGGCCACCAGGTCGCACGCGCCGCCTGAACCCCTTTTTATCCGTCGGTCCGACCCGATTCCCCGTCCCTGGAGGCGACCATGCAGTTCCTACGCACCACTTTCACCGCCACCGCCCTGACCCTGGCGCTGGGCGCCGCGCTGCCCTTCTCGACGGCGCACGCCGCCGGCACGCTCAACGTCGCCATCAACCAGGATCCGGGAAGCTGGGATCCGATCGACACCTTCGTGACGTTCTGGGGCTCGGTCGGCAGCAACCTGTATGACGGCCTGACCATGCGCGGCGCGGACCTGAAGCTGCAGCCGGGCCTGGCCACGAGCTGGGAATACCAGGACGACAACAAGCGCCTGCGCTTCAAGCTGCGCGAGGGCGTGAAGTTCCATAACGGCGAGCCCTTCAACGCCGAGGCCGTGAAGTTCACCTTCGAGCGCCTGCTGGGCGCGGAAGGCGCCAAGGGTCCGCAGAAGTCCAACTACGACTCGATCGGCGAGGTCAAGGTGGTGGACGAGTACACGGTGGACTTCATCCTGAAGCAGCCCGATCCGGTGCTGCTCACCAAGCTGGCCGGCTACGGCGCGATGATTGTCCCGCCCAAGTACATCAAGGAAAAGGGCGAGGATTTCTTCAACACGAACCCGGTCGGCACCGGCCCGTTCAAGTTCGAGAGCTATCAGCCCAAGGTCAACGTGACGCTGGCGCGCAACGACGACTACTGGGGCGGCAAGCCCAAGCTGGACAAAGTGGTGTACCGCTTCATCGGCGAGCCCGGCACGCAGGTCGCCGAGCTGCAGGCTGGCCGCATCGACATCGCCACGCTGATCCCGCTGGGCCTGATCGAAACCGTGAAGAAGTCGGGCAATGCCGACGTTATCTCGACGGGCGGTCCGGTGGCCTTCGCGCTGCGCTACAACACCAAGAACGGCATCACGCAGAGCCGCGACGTGCGCCGCGCGCTGATCATGGCGGTCGATCGCGACGCCATTGTCAAGCAGCTGCTGCTGGGCCAGGCCAAGACCATCGCCAGCTTCCAGGGCCCGCAGTCGTTCGGCTACAACCCCGAGCAAAAGCCCCTGCCCTTCAACCCCGCCGAAGCCAAGAAGCTGCTGGCTGCCGCGGGCGTGAAGCCGGGCGCCACGGTGCAGATCGACGTGCGCGGCAGCGATTCGAACTTCCGCGAAGTAGCCCAGGCCGTGTCGGGCTACCTGCAGGGCGTGGGCGTGCGCGCCACCATCAAGCCCTACGAAACCGGCGTGCTGCTCAACGACATCATCCCCGGCGGCAAGACCGGCGAGATGTGGCAGAACCAGTGGGGCGGCTGGACGTACGACTACGACAACACCGCGTACCTGATGTACCACTCGGGCCAGAAGTGGAACCCGTACGACAACGACGCCAAGCTCAATCAGATGCTGGAAGCGCAGCGCACGGTCTATGACGTGAAGAAGCGTGAAGCGATGCTGCAGGAGATCGCCGCGTACGTCGCCGATCAGGCGCTGGAGCTGCCGCTGTACAGCCTGAACACGATCGTGGGCGTGAACAAGCGCGTGAAGAACCTGGAGGTTCCGGGAGACATCCGCTTCCGCTTCGTCAACGCCAGTGTGGAGTAGTCCCCCCCCCGAAGCGCTTTGCGCTTCCCCCCCAGGGGGGCATGCCTGCGGACCGGCGGAGCCCGGATCCGCGAAGGAGACGCCCCCCCCGAAGCGCTGCGCGCTTCCCCCCAGGGGGCATGCCTGCGGACCGGCGGAGCCCGGATCCGCGGCATCCCACTGGGATAGCGCCTCGTTGAAGCATTGACGATGCTCGTTACAGCATTAACATTACCGATCCGCGACGGCGTAAGCCGGCGCGGCGCCTTATGACCGGATTTCTCATCAAACGCGTGTTGCAGGCGATCTTCGTGATCGTGGCCGTGACGCTGCTTGTCTCTTATGCCGTGCGCCTGACCGGCGACCCCGCGCTGATGCTCAGCCAGGGTTCGGGCAGCGTGACGGAGCAAGACCTGGCCAACATCCGCCAGGCGCTCGGGCTGAACCGGCCGTTCCACGAGCAGTACCTGTCGTACATGCAGGGCCTTTTGCACGGCGATTTCGGGCGCAGCTTCATGGGCGGCACGTCGGTCGCCAAGCTGATTGGCGATGCGCTGCCGGCCACGCTGATGCTGGCGTTCACGTCCCTGATCGTGTCGATCCTGATCTCGCTGCCGCTGGGCATCCAGGCCGCCATCAAGCGCGGCAAGCCCACGGACCAGGCCATCCGCATCCTGTCGCTGGTGGGACTGTCGTTTCCCAACTTCTGGCTGGCGCTGATGCTGGTGCTGCTGCTGTCGATCACGTTCCCGCTGCTGCCGCCTTCGGGATGGAGCGGGCCGGCGAGCCTGGTGCTGCCGTCGCTGACCATGGCGATCATCCTCAGCGCCACCAACATCCGGCTGGTGCGCACGACGATGCTGGAGACGCTGTCCGCGCAGTACATCATGGTGGCGCGCAGCAAGGGCCTGAAGGAACGCGTGGTGCTGTACAAGCACGCGCTGCGCAATTGCGCCATTCCGCTGATCACGTACCTGGGCCTGCAGTTCGGCGGCCTGATCGGCGGCATCGTCGTGATCGAGATGGTCTTCAACTGGCCGGGGCTGGGCACGCTGGCATTCGACGCCATTTCCGGCCGCGACTATCCGGTGCTGCAAGGCACGGTCACCGTGCTGGCCACCGTCATCGTCCTGGTCAACCTGATCGTCGACATCGCCTACGGCATCGTCGATCCCCGTATCCGCACGCGCTGAGCATCATGCAGACAACCACTTCCCCCGCCGCCCCGAAGGCCGTCAAACCGCGCAGCCGCTACCGCTCGCTGGAATTCGTGCTGGGCGCGCTGTTGACCGGCGTCATGGTCCTGCTGGTGCTGGCCTCGGGCTGGCTCTTTCCGGATGGCGGCGAATCGATGGACCTGGCCGGCCGCCTGATGGCGCCTTTCGCGTCCGCCGCCCATCCCTTCGGCACCGACCCGCTGGGCCGCGACGTGCTGGCGCGCGTGATCGTCGGCGGCAAGATCTCGCTGCTGGTGGGCTTTGCGTCCGTGCTGGGCGGCGCGCTGCTGGGCATCGTCATGGGCCTGATCGCGGGCTACTACCGCGGTTTCTGGGACATGATCGTCATGCGCTTTGCCGACGTGCAGCTCGCCCTGCCCTTCATCCTGGTCGCGATCACGTTCATCGCCATCCTGGGCGGGGGCCTGTTCAACGTCATCTTCTTCATGATCGTGTCGCAATGGGTGCAGTACGCCCGGCTGGTCCGCGCGCAGGTGCTGGCCCTGCGCGAGCGCGAGTTCGTGCTGGCCGCGCGCGCCTTCGGCGTGCGCGACCTGGCGATGATCCGCCACCACATCGTGCCGAACCTGCTGGGGCCGCTCGTGATCCTGATGACCCTGAACGTGGCCAACAACATCCTGCTGGAAAGCAGCCTGACCTTCCTGGGCCTGGGCGTCGATCCCATGATCCCGAGCTGGGGCGGTATGCTTGCCGACGGCCGCACGTATATGCAGACGGCCTGGTGGGTCAGCGTCTTTCCCGGCCTGGCCATCATGTTGACCGTGCTGGGCCTGAATCTGCTGGGCGACTGGCTGCGCGACCGCCTGGACCCGACCGGCAAGGTCTGAAATATCGATCCGGCCCGCGCGGCCGGAAGGAACACCGAGCATGACGTTGCTGGAAAAGACATTCGACCGCACGCTGGACGCGTGGACGCACGCCTACCTGTCGCCGGCCTGGCGCGGCGCGGTCGTGGAAGGCTGGCTGTTCGAGGACGTGGCGGCCCGCCGCGCGGCGCAGGCCCGGTTGGAACAGGCTGGCGTCAAGGCGCGCTTTCGCAGCGCCTACAAGCCCTTGCTGCATTACTTTCTTGAAGAGGTGGAGCGCGAGGGGCTGTTGTCGGCCGAGATCCGCTATCCACTGCACGAACATGCGCAGGCCAAGCGCTTCACGCTCGAGGCGTATCCGCTGGTCGCCCTGCTGCAGGGCGTGCGCGTGACCCTGCTGCCCGGCGCCGCCGACCTGCACTACGACGTCAGCCTGGCCTACGCCGACGGCCGCAAGGTCGACACCCGCGTGTTCGCGCCCAACGCGCTCGGGCACGCGCCCGACGGCACGCCGGAACTGTCGCCCACGGGCTGGCTGCGCGTGCGCGATGCGGACGGCGTCGTGCGGACCGATGCCGCGCAGGCCACCGAATACCAACTGCTCTTTCGCAGCATCATGGACACCGTCCGCAACCATGCGTGGGGCGCGCACGAGCCCTACTTCGACCGCCTGGAAATCCGCGTGGACCTGCCGGGCATCGACTTCGCGCTGCCGGTGGACGAGGAAATCGTCAGCACCTTCGAGGCGCTGCACGAGGACCTCTATTTCTCGCTGCTCGAGCACTTCCAGCAGCACTCGGGCCGCCCGTCCGGCGATCGCGGCCTGCAGCCCGGCCAGATCATTCCCGACATCCGACGCCACGACGGCGCGGCGCGCGTGCAGATGTCGGTGGAGACCTTCGCGCCCGTGGCGCCCGTAATCCCGTCGCCGCCCGCGCAGCCGCTGGCGCAGGCGCGCGAACCGCTGCCGGCCGCGCAGATCGCCGGATGCATGGCGGCATTCGGCGGCGACACCTTCCAGGCGATGTCCCGCCAGGGCCGTCCGGTGCTGGGCACCTACGTGCGCGGCCCGGGTCCGGCCGTCTTCATTTCCGGCGCGCAGCACGCCAACGAGACCTCGGGCGTCGTGGGCGCGCTGCGTGCGGCGCAGACCCTGGCCGCGCGCGGCGATGCGCATTTCGCGCTGATCGCGTCCGAGAACCCCGATGGCTACGCGCTCTTTAACCGTCTGCGCGAACAGCATCCCCGCCACATGCTGCACGCGTCGCGCTACAGCGCGCTGGGTGACGACATCGCGTACCGCGAGCGCGCGCCGTTCTTCGAACGCGATGGCCGGCACCAGGCGCACGCGATCAGCGGCGCGCAGCTTCACATCAACCTGCACGGCTATCCCGCGCACGAATGGACGCGCCCGCTGTCGGGCTACCTTCCGCGCCACTTCGAGCTGTGGACCATTCCCAAGGGCTTTTTCCTGGTGCTGCGCCATCATCCGGGATGGGCTGAACGCGCACGCCGCCTGATCGAAGGCGTCACCGCGCGCCTGGCCCGCAACGTGCCGGACCTGGTGCGGTTCAATGCCCGCCAACTGGAACTGTTCCACGCGCATGCGCTCGAAACGGGCTTTGACGTGCTGAACGGGATTCCGGTGCAGATCACGGAGACCGACCGCGAAGACCTGCCGATGGCGCTGATTTCGGAGTTTCCGGATGAAACGGTCTACGGCGACCGTTTCGTTTTCGCGCATACTGTGCAGATGGAAACCGTCCTGGCGGCCACCGACATCTATCGCGCAGGGCTTTAGCGGCCAAGGACCGCCATCGGCACACGACCTACAGAATCAATAAGAAATGAACATCCGAGAACGCAACCACGGCGACGATCTGGCCTTGGTGGATATCTGGCTCCGCTCGGTACGTGCCACCCATACTTTCCTTTCCGAAAAGGAAATCCAGGCCATGTACCCACAGGTGCTCAACACCTACCTGCCATCGGTGAGGGTCTGGGTCTGCGAGGACGATGCCGGCGAGGTGGCCGGCTTCATGGGCCTGGCCGGCAACAAGGTCGAGATGCTGTTCGTCGATGCCAACAAGCGCGGCAAGGGCGCGGGCCGGCGCCTGCTGAATTTCGCGCGCTCGCTGCACGGCACGCTGCTGGTCGACGTGAACGAGCAGAATCCGCAGGCGCACGGCTTCTACAAGCACTACGGCTTCGAGGACGTGGGCCGCTCGGCCTACGACGACGCGGGCCGTCCGTTTCCCATCATCCACATGAAGCTGCCGGGCTGATCGCTGCCCGGCGTTCGGGCGCTCGGGGCGTTCAGGGCTGCTGCGGCTCGTGCCGCGCGCGCCAGGCCTTCAATGCGTCCCGATAGCGGTCCATGGCTTCGTCGTAGAGGTCATAGACGCAGGGGATGCAGCCGCTGTGGCAGCATTCGTCGGGCGCGGGGCGCTCGGGCGCAACGGGCGGCGGGTCATCGGCGGGCACGGCAACGGGCGTTGCCGTGGCGCGGCCGGCGCCGGATTTGCCGGCAGTGGATTTCCTGGTGCTCATCGCGCCATGTTAGCGCCGCGCGGCTGGCGGCTCACACGCCTTCCAGCCTGCGCCAGTCCACGCGCCGGATTTCGTAGCAGACCTTGGGCTCGGGCGTGTCGCCAGTCATGCCGACGTAGCGCAGCCCGGTCTTTTCCATGACCCGCTGCGACGCCACATTGGACCGCAGCGCCACGGCGCCCAGCACATCCACCGGCAGCAGACGGAATCCCAGCGCGATCAGCGCGCGGGAAATCTCCGGCGCAAACCCCTTGCCCCAGCAGTCGGGATGCAGCGCATAGGCCAGCTCGACGCCCGCGCGGCCGGGCGACGTCGAGGCTTTCAGTCCCGCCCGGCCCGCGGGCAAGCCGGTGTCGCGGTCTTCCAGCACGTACATGCCGTAGCCGTGCTCGGTCCAGTGCACGATGTTCTGCGCCACGTAGCGGCGGCTGGACGCAGCGTCGCGCGTGCCGCCCATGGACTGCATCAGGTCGGCATTGGCGTGCATTTCGATCATGAACGGCAGATGCGCCTGCGACATGCGGCGGGCGCGCAGGCGCAGGGTCTGGAAATCGTCGGGAAACTCGGCGGACGGCATGGTTGTCGAGAGCGGTGGCGGACCTGCCGATCATACCGGCCCGGACGGCGCCACGCACTCCAGCCTAACCCTCATCCGCGCGGCCCGCTCATTGCGGCGGATAGGCCCGCATGGCCGCGGGCTGGTCGGCCTTGAGCGCATCCAGGATGCGCTTGCCGACGCGGCCATCCTGCGGCAGGTTGAGCCGCGCCTGCTCGGCGCGCACCGCGTCGCGCGTCTTGGCGCCGGGAATGCCGTCGGCCACGCCGATGTCATGGCCGCGGCCGTAGAGCTGTTCCTGAAGCTCCTTGATCTGCGCCCGCGACAGGCCGGGATCGTCGGTGGGCCAGGCGGTCGCGAGCGCCGGGCCGCCCTGCAGGCGGTTCAGCAGCAGCGACACGGCCAGGCCGTAGCGGCGCGACTGGTTGTAGTGCAGGATGGCGTCGAAGTTCACGGTGGCCAGGAACACCGGGCCGCGCGCGCCGGTGGGCGCAAACAGGTACGCCTGCTGGTCGTTGCCCGAAGGCAGCTTCAGCACCGAGCCGTCGCCCTGCTTGACGCCAGCCTGTGCCCATTGGGCGATGGTGCGGCGGTCTTGCGAGCCGACGTATTCGGCGTCGGGCTCGGGCGGAATCGCGGCGGCCAGTTCGGCGGGCACGCGCACCTCCACCACGGCCGGCAGGCCGTGCGTCCACTGGGCGCGGCGCTTGCGCAGGTGGTTGGCCGTGGAGGCCAGCGCATCGGGCAGCGAGTTGTAGAGATCGATGCGGCCGTCGCCGTCGCCATCGGCGGCCAGTTCGTAGAACGAAGTCGGGATGAATTGCGTCATGCCGAAGGCGCCGCTCCAGGAACCGACGAACTTGTCGGCGGGCACGGTGCCGTCGCGCAGCAGGCGCACGGAGGCGTAGGCGTTCTTTTCCCAGAGCGTCTTGTTCTCGGTGCACGCGCGGGTCAACCACGCGTTGAGCACGTCGGTCTTGCCGACCTGGCGGCCGTAGTTGGTTTCGATGCCGAAGATGGCGACCAGCGTGGCGGGATCGACCTGGTACTGCTGGCTGATGGCGCCAAGCTGGGCGCCGTACTTGCCCAGCACGGCCTTGCCGTCCTGCACACGCTCGTCGTCCACCGTCTTGGCGATGTAGTCCCACCAGCTTTCACGGCCTTCGGGCTGGCCCTTGGCCGAGGCGACGGTCGTGGGCAGCAGCGTGGCGTTGGCGGTGTACTTGTCCCAGTCCGCGACGGTCAGGCCGTTGGCCGTGGCGCCCTTGCGCAGCTTGTCGATGCACGCCTTGGTGTCGAGTTCGGTGGGGACGATGACAGTGGGCGCGGCGGCCGCAGCCGCGGGGGCCGCAGCGGGCGCTACAGGCGCGGCTGCCGGTGAGGTTGCGGGCGTGGCTGCGGCTGCGGGCGCAGCCGCAGCGGCCGGGGCCGGGGTGTCATCGAAGCTGCGCTTGGGCTTGAGGACCGGCTGCGGCTGTTCCGGCGCGGGCGTCTGGACGCGCGACCCGGTCGCCGACCCGGGCGACTGCGCCTGCGCGGCGCCCGCGGCGCCGGCGCTCAACGCAGCGGCCAGCAGCACGCGGGAAAAGCTGTCGATTCGAGGACGTAGGGAACTCTGGCGCATGGCTTTCCTGAAAAATCGAAGTCAGCCGGGATCGTACCGCGACCGGCGGCCGAAATCGAACCGGCGCCGGGCCCGGCGCGGCTCAGGCCGGCGCGAATCCCGCGGGCGGCGCGCGCAGCACGCGCCGGCACAGCGCCATCGCGATCAGGCTGAACAGCGCAAAGCCGCCCATCTGCCCCAGCATCACCCCTTCCGGCCCGCCCAGGCGAGCGCCCACCCAGACGAAGGGCACGGTGCCGATCGTGGCGCGCAGCCAGCCGATGACAGTTGAATACGTGGCGTATCCCAGGTTGTTGAACACGGCGATCGACACGAAGAACAGCGCATTCAACGCCCAGGCAAAGCTGCCGTAGCGGCAGAAGAAGACGATCAGGTCGCGCCCCGGTCCGGTGACCCGGAAGATGTCCGGCATCCACGGCGCCAGGATCGCCAGCCCGACCGCCGCCGAAAACCCGTACAGCAGCGCCCAGCGCGCCGCCAGGCCGGCGGTCTGCCTGACGCGGTCCCACTGGCCGGCGCCCAGGTTCTGCCCGAGGATCGGCCCGATGGCGCCGGGCAGCACGAAAAACAGCGAATACGCGAGTTGCAGCAGCCGGTCCACGACCGTGGCGCCCGCCAGCACGCTGGGGCCGAAGCTGGCATACGTGGACACGGTAAAGATCACCGCCGCCGGCGTGGCCAAGGTGGTCAGCGCGGCCGGCAGGGCGATGGCGCCGATCGCGGCCAGGTGCTCACGCAGTTGCTCGACCGCCGGCCACGCGACCAGGCGGTGCCTGCGAAACACCAGCCAGGCGCCCAGCGCCACGGTGGCCAGGCGCCCCGCGCCGCTCGCCCATGCGATGCCCACCATGCCGCCGTCCAGCACGAAGATGACGATGGGATCGAGCACGGCGACCGTGCCGGTTCCCGCCAGCAGCACCCACATGGATTGCCGTCCATGGCCTGCCGCGCGCAGCAGGTTGGACAGCATCATGCCGATGCCCATGACCACCGCGAACGGCGTGGTGATGAGCACATACGACAGCAGATGCGCGCGCACGTCCTCGGCCAGGCCGTTGGCGGCGGTAAACGGACCGATCGCGGCAAGAAACACCGCGCCGGCCGCCAACGCGGTGGCGGCCATCAGGATCAGGGACGCGCCCGCCAGCGTGCGCGCCCGGGCCGCGTCCTGCGCGCCCAACGCCCGCGACACCAGGGCCGCGCCGCCCACCGTCACGCCGATGCAGACGGCGATGATGGTGAACTGCGTCATGGACCCGAATCCCACGGCGCCCAGCACCGCCTCGTCCTCCAGCGTGCCCAGGTACAGCAGCGACAGGAATTCCACGGCAAACACGGCCAGCATGCTTGCCCAGCCGGTCAGGACCATCTCGAGGACGTGCCCGCCGAGCGGGCCGGACACGAAGCGGGCGTGCTGCGCGGTCGCGTTCAAAGGGAATCGCTATTTCGCGGACGCGGACGCGGGCGCCTGCCGCAACGCCTCAAGACGCTGCGCCGCCAGTTCGTAGCCCTGCGCCGCGGCCGCCTCGTACCAGCGCAGCGCCTCCTTCATGTCGTAGTGCTCCATGATGAGGCCCTGCATGTACTGGGCACCCGGGTTGCCGCGTTGCGCATCGGCCAGCAGCGCGCGGTCGGCCATGCCGTCGAGGCGCGGCGACTCGCCGTAGATGTGCACGTCGCCGCCCACCGGATGTCCGCCCAGCTCGCGCAGCGACGGCGGCGTCTGGTCAAAGAGCTGGCGCCAGAACAAGGCCACCAGCACGACGAACAGCGCGAAGAAGAAAGTCCAGGTGAAAAGTCGCTTTGCGGTCATGAGGCACTCGGTGATGGCAGGCGCACGCCTGCGCGGTTGAAGATTTCAAGCGGGGTCGGCGGCGGGCGCAAACCAGTATTGGAACAAATCGCTGTCGTTGGTGTACCAGGGCAACAGCATGCCAAGGGTGTCGGACTCGCGCTGCACGGTCACCAGCAGGCCGCCCGCCTCCTTGCGCAGGATCGCAACGTGGCGGCGCACGCCGATGGATTCATGCTGCCGCCAGTCCTGGCGCACGCTGACCCATAGACGCCCTTGCGTGCAGCCCGCCACGCGCTGGACCGTGTCGCGGGACGGAAGGCCAGCCTCGTCCGCCGACGCGGGCGGGATTGGACCGGCTTGCCGCAACGGCAGGCGCCCCACGGCCCGCGCGCCTTGGCCGTCCAGCGCCAGCACGTCCCAGCCCGCCGCGGTCCGGGAAAACGACACGGTGGCTTGTGGCGACGCGCGCCAGGGCGTGGGCGTCTCACGCAGGCCCGGCAGGTCCAGGGGGTAGGCCAGAAAGTCGCGCAGGTCGGCAAGCGATGCCGATCCGGCCTCCCCCGACCGGCGCTCGCCCTGCGCGCGGTAGGTACCGGCCAGATCAGGGCATTGCGCCGTGTCCGCGGGCAGGGTCACCAGCGTGCCTTCCTTGAATGGTGGCCATTTCACGGCGACGCCGTCCACCCGGGAGACGCCGCATGCGCTCAACGTTGCTGCGGCCAACACGGCGCCCGCGCATCGGATTGCACGTTGCGCGCGGCGCATCCTGGCATTCATGGCTTGTTCCTCCCGTTGCAGACCGATGCATGATCGCCGGCTGGCCGGCGGGCGAGGAACTATATCCGACTCCCGCAATGCCGCGGCCCGCGCCGCAATCCCGGACACACGGAAAGCGCATGGTCCGCGCCGGGCAAGCCGGACTGTACTACGATGCGCCAACCGCCCATGCATGCGCCCAGGCCGGTGGGCCAGGCATCCGCGCGCAGACATCAACACCGGCTGGCCGCGCCTGCGTCCGGCCGGGCCTTCCTTGCGACAACCCAGAGACCAGACATGAACCAGCCGAACGTTCCTTCGCCCTCGACCCCGCAGGACGCCGCCGCCCCGCCCTACGGCGCGGCGCCCCGGTCCGGCGCGCCGGACGGCCGCAGGAAGGTCACCGTCAGGACCATCGCCGACATGCGCCAGGCCGGCGAAAAGATCTCCATGCTGACCGCCTACGATGCGACCTTCGCCGCGGCCGCCGATGCCGCCGGCATCGACAGCATCCTGGTCGGCGACTCGCTCGGCATGGTCTGCCAGGGCAAAACCAGCACGGTCGGCGTGTCGCTCCAGGACATCGCCTATCACACGCAGTGCGTGGCCCGCGGCCTGGACAAGGCGAACGGCCACGCCTTGCTGGTGGCGGATCTTCCTTTCGGGTCCTACCACCAGTCGACCGACCAGGCGATGGCCTCCGCCGTGCGGCTCATGGAGGCGGGCGCCCATATGGTCAAGCTCGAGGGCGGCGGCTGGACCACCGAGATCGTCCGGTTCCTGGTCGAGCGCGGCGTTCCGGTATGCGGCCATCTGGGACTCACCCCTCAGACCGTTTCCGCGCTGGGAGGCTACCGCGTGCAGGGACGGGACGACGACGGCGCCGCCCGGCTCTTGCGGGACGCGGGCGAGCTCGACCAGGCCGGCGCCTCGATGCTGGTGCTGGAAATGATCCCGGCCCGATTGGCCGCCGAACTCACGCGCGCGATGACGTCCTGCGCCACCATCGGCATCGGCGCCGGCTGCGGCACCGACGGCCAGGTGCTGGTCATGCACGACATGCTGGGGCTCAACCTTGGCAAGATGCCCCGGTTCGTGCGCAACTTCGCGCAAGGCGCCGACGGCATCCAGGGCGCGTTCGCCGCCTACGTGCACGACGTCAAGGCAGGCGCGTTTCCGGTGGACGCGCAGCACGCCTGGTAGGCGGCGCGTTGCCAAGCGGCGGGCACCGGAGAATAATCGGCACATCATCCCTGTCGCCCGCGCCATGACACCGTTCCGAGGCAAACTCCGCATCCGTCACCTGGAAATCGTGCTGACCGTCTCCGAACTGGGCAACCTGTCCAAGGCGGCCGCGCAGTTGCACAGCACGCAATCGGGCCTGTCCCGCGCGATCGCCGAGATCGAGGAACTGGTGGGCGCGCGGCTGTTCGAGCGCACCGCAAAGGGAACGACCTGCACGCCGCTGGGCGACGCCATGTGCCGCCACGCGCGCCAGCTTCTGACCGGTTTTCGCAAGGCAGAGGTCGATCTGGCGGCGGTCTCGCGCGGCGATGAAGGCAGCCTGACGGTGGGGTGCTTCTCGATGTTCGCGGGCTGGCCCGTGGCGCAGGCGGCGCGCGACTACCGCGAGGCCCATCCGCGCATCACGCTGACGATCGAGGTCGGCACGCACGAGCGCCTGATCGAGGACCTGGACACCGGCGCGCTGGACGTGCTGATCAGCCGCTTTTCGTCCACCGTCAATCCGCAGATATACCGCTCGACCACCCTGCTGGAGGATCCCGTGGTGCTGGCCTGCGCCCCGCAGCATCCGCTCGCCCGGCAACCCGGCGTCACCCTGGCCGACTGCGTGTCCTACCCCTGGATCACCGCCCTGCCCGGCAGCCGCATCCGCGGCGAGCTCGAACTGTCCCTGCGCCAGGCTGGCCTGGCGATTCCGGATATGATCGGCGTCCTGTCGCTGGAATTCGGCCGCGAACTGCTGCTGGACGGGCAATACCTGTGGATGCTGCCCGGCAGCGTCGCGGCCGTCCGGCAGGCGCGCGGCGAACTCGCCGTGCTGCCGGCGCGGCCCGCCCTGCGCAAATCACCCCTGGCCGCCATCTGGCGGCGCGACCGCCCCAGCACGCGCCAGGCGCGCGCCTTCGCAGCCCAGCTCGAACGCACCATCCAGGCTGACGGCATCGCGCTTGCCGCCTGAGCCGCGCGCCGTCTTCCGACCACGCACCTTCTTTTTACCGGAGCTCCCATGTACGACTGGCTCAACGCATTGCCCAAGGCGGAACTGCACCTGCACCTGGAGGGCACGCTCGAACCCGAGCTGCTATTCAAACTGGCGCAGCGCAACGGCGTCGCGCTGCCCTGGCCCGACATCGAGGCCCTGCGCGGCGCGTACAACTACAACAACCTGCAGGAGTTCCTGGATCTCTACTACATGGGCGCGGACGTGCTGCGCACCGAGCAGGACTTCTACGACCTGACCTGGGCCTACCTGCTCAAATGCCGCGAACAGAACGTGGTGCATACCGAGCCCTTCTTCGATCCGCAGACCCACACCGATCGCGGCATCCCCTTCGAGACCGTGCTCAACGGCATCAGCCAGGCGCTCGACGACGGCCGCAAGCAACTCGGCGTGACCAGCGGCCTGATCCTGAGCTTCCTGCGCCACCTGCCCGAAGAACAGGCGATGCGCACGCTGGACCAGGCGCTGCCCTACCGCGACGCGTTCATCGCGGTGGGCCTGGACAGCAGCGAGCAAGGCTTTCCGCCGCGCATCTTCCAGCGCGTCTTCGACCGCGCCCGCGCGCACGGATTGCCGGCCGTGGCGCATGCGGGCGAGGAAGGCCCGCCCGAATACATCTGGGAAGCGCTGGATCTGCTGAAGGTGCTGCGCATCGACCACGGCGTGCGCGCGGCCGAAGATCCCAAGCTCATCGCGCGGCTCATCGACGAGCAGATCCCGCTGACCGTCTGTCCGCTGTCCAATACCCGCCTGCGCGTGTTCAGCCACATGCGCGAGCACAACATCCTGTCGTTGCTGGACGCGGGCGTGAAGGTCACCGTCAACTCCGACGATCCGGCCTACTTCGGCGGCTACGTCAACGAGAACTTCCACGCGCTCTACGAACACCTGGGCATGTCGCAGGCGCAGGCGCAGGCCCTGGCGGACAACAGCCTGGACGCGCGTATCGCCCGATAGCCTGCATAGCCATGCGCATTGCGCATGGCTATGTTCAAAACCGGAATGCCCGGCGCGGCGCTTTCCTCCCTACCATAGTCCGGCGGCTGCGGCGCCCGCCACGGCCGGACGATGCACAACAATGCAAGGGGGAAGCTCATGCGTGAATGCGTGAAGGCAACGCTGCGGGATGGCACGCTGGTCGGCGTGCGCGAGGGCGGCGTGTGCCGCTATGGCGCCATTCCTTATGCGCAGGCGCCGGTGGGCGACCTGCGCTTCGCGCCGCCGCAACCCGCGGCGTGGCGCGGCGAACTGGACGCCACGGGCACGGGGACCGTCGCGCCTCAGCTTGCGTCGCGGCTGCGCGGCGCCATGGGCGACTTCGACGCCCAGCAATCCGAAGACTGCCTGCACCTCACGGTCTGGACGTCGGCGGCCGATGGCAAGCGCCGCCCGGTCGTCGTGTGGCTGCATGGCGGGGCCTGGCAGAGCGGCGGCGGCGCCCTGGACTGGTACGACGGTTCCCGCCTCGCACAGCGCGGCGACGTGGTCGTCGTGGCCGTCAATTACCGGCTCGCCGCGCTGGGCTGGCTCTACGTGCCGGGGCAGACAGCCAATGCCGGCCTGCTCGACCAGGAAGCGGCGATCGACTGGGTGTGCGCCAACATCCAGGATCTGGGCGGCGATCCCGAGCACATCACGGTCATGGGCCAATCGGCGGGCGCATCGTCGATCTGCGCCATGCTGGCGCGCGCGCCGCGCTTCTCACGCGCCATCCTGCAGAGCGCCGCGCTGGGCCGTGGCTTTCGCAGCGCGCAGCAAGCCGATGCGCTGGGGCAGGTCTTTCTGCGCGCCGCCGGCGCCGATTCGCTCGCCGCGGCGCGCGAGCTGCCCGTTTCCGCGCTGTTGGCGGCGCAGCAGGCGCCCGAGGTCGTGCAGGCGCTGCGGGACGAAGGCAGCAGCCGCAGCCTGTTCGGCCCAGTGCTGGACGGCCAGGTGCTGCCTCAGGACATCGCACCGGCGCTGCTGAAGGCTGCGGGCCGCGCCGACGTATTGACGTGCTACACGCGGGACGAGATGGCCGCCTTCCCCGACCACGGCACGGATGCCGCAAGCCATGAAATGGGCGACGCGGTGTTCGGCGCGCCATCGCGGCTGTGGGCACGGCAGGCCGTCGCCCAGGGCCGCGATGCCTGGCTGGCACGATTCGACGTTGCGCCCACGGACCGTTTCGGCGCCTGCCACTGCATTGAACTGCCCTTCGTGTTCGGCTCCTTGCGGGCGTTTGCCGACGCCCCCATGCTGGCCGGCCTGTCCGCCGCGCACGGCGAGCAGTTGGAAAACCGGACACAGGCCGCATGGCTGGCGTTCATCCGGGGCGAGGCGCCGGACTGGCCCCAGGCGCCGCACCTGCAGATCCTGGCCTGAGGCGACTCGCCAGCCCGAGGCGCCGGCCTTGCCGCCGCGCCTTCTCAACAACGACACAAGGGGAATTCCATGTTCAAGCAAACCGCATTCGCACTTACGCTCGCGCTGCTGATGCCACTGGCCGCCACGGCCGCCTATCCCGAAAAACCCGTCAAGATCATCGTGTCCAATCCACCCGGCGGTCCCGTGGACGTCATGCTGCGCGTCCTCGCCAGCAAGCTTGGCGCGGCCTGGGGCCAGCCCGTGGTCGTGGAGAACCGGCCTGGCGCGTCGGGCATCATCAGCACGGGCGCGCTGGTGAAATCCGCGCCCGATGGCTACACGCTGGGCATGGTGGTGGCATCGTCCGTCACCATCGTGCCTTTCGCGGTGGACAGCCTGCCGTTCGACACGCAAAAGGACCTTCAGCCGATCTCACTGGTGGCGCGCACGCCGTTCATCTTCATCGTGCCCAAGGACAGTCCGCTCAAGACCTGGGAGGACTTCGTGCGCGAAAGCCGGGTGCGCAACCTCAGCGTGGGCTCTTTCTCGATCGGCACCGCGTTTCATCTGGTGTGGGAGCAGACGGCGCGCCGCGCCGACATCAAGGCGCTATACGTGCCCTCCTCGTCGTCCGGCAAAACGCAAAACGACCTGATTGGCGGGCAGCTCGACGTGGCCCTGGACGCGCCGTCCAGCTCCAGGGGCCTCATCGACAGCGGGCGCCTGCGCGCCCTGGCGATCACCAGCCCGCAGCGCTTCGGTGGCCTGCCCGACACGCCCACGCTGAAGGAGTCTGGCCTGGACTATGCGCCGCAGCCATGGATCGGCCTGATGGGCCCGGCGGGCATCCCCCGGGACCGCGTCGCGCAGATCCAGAAGGACGTGGCGGATATCCTGAAGGACCCGGCGATGAAAGCGCAGATGGAAACCCTGGGCATGATCCCGATCGGCAGTTCTCCCGAGGAACTGGCGGCCACGATAACGGCGGACCGCGCCGAGATGGGGCCGCTCATCAAGGAGCTGGGCATCCGGCTGCAGTGACGGGAAGCGCCGCGCGCCAAGCGGTCCTGCGGGCATCCCGCATTGACGCGCGGCCGGCCGCTCGCCTACAGTGGCCGGCAGCCTCGCGCGGCGCCCGCCGCGCCGCGCTTTCGAACCGCCTGCGGTCCGTCCGCCGGCCCAACTTTCCGGATACCCATGAACAGCTACCGTGTCGGCATCGCCGGCTTCGGCGCCATCGGCCAGGCCGTGGCGCAATCCCTGGATGCCGGGCTGCCCGGCCTGACGCTCGCCGCCGTCGCGGTGCGCGATCCCGCCGCCCCGCCCGCCTTCTCCTGGAACAACGGCGCGCCTACGTTCACCACCCTGGACGCCCTGGCCGACCATTGCGACGTTGTCGTTGAATGCGCCCCGGCCGCCGTGTTCCGCGACATCGCCGAACCCGTGCTGCGCGCCGGCAAGAAAATGGTGGTGCTCAGCTCCGGCGCGCTGCTGCGCCACGAAGACCTCATCGACCTCGCGCGCCAGCATGGCGGCCAGGTCATCGTGCCGTCCGGCGCCATCCTGGGGCTCGATGCCATCACCGCCGCGGCCGAAGGCGTCATCCATTCCGTCACGATGATCACCCGCAAGCCGGTGCGCGGCCTGCTGGGCGCGCCCTACCTCGTCGACAACAACATCGACATCGAAGGCATCACCGAGCCGCGCCTGATCTTCCGCGGGTCGCCGCGCGAAGCGGCCGTGGGCTTTCCGGCCAATCTCAACGTGGCGGTCAGCGTGTCGCTGGCCGGCATCGGGCCGGACCGCACCACGCTGGAAATCTGGGCCGACCCCTCGCTGGAGCGCAACCTGCACCGCGTCGAAGTCGTGTCCGACGCCGCCTCGTTCTCGATGGAAATCCAGAACATCCCGTCGGCCAACCCCAAGACCGGCCGCATCACCGCGCAAAGCGTCGTTGCCGCCCTGCGCAAACTGACCGGACCGCTGCGCGTCGGCACCTGAGCGCGCTCACGACGTAGAAATGGCCGCGGGAAGCGGCCGGTTTCATCCTGCGACGGCCCTCAGGCCGCCGCGCGCTGCAGGGTGTCCGAAGCGTCGGCTCGTCGCGCCGCAGGCATCGGGCCGACCTGCCAGCGGCCCGCGCCCTGCAGGTCCAGCCGGTGCGTATGAAACCCATCCAGCGTGCTGCGATGCCCCACGCTGACCAGCATGCAGTCCGGCAAGGCGCCGCGCAGCAGGCTGTACAGCATGTGCTCCAGGCCTTCGTCGGTGGCCGACGTTGCCTCGTCCAGGAACACGATCGCGGGCCGGTTGACCAGCACGCGCGCAAAGGCGATGCGCTGCTGCTCGCCCAGCGACAGCACGCGCGACCAGTCCTGCACCTCGTCCAGTCGCCCGGCCAGGTGGCCCAGGTTGACCTGGCGCAGGGCATCGGCCAGGCGCGCGTCGTCGGCCGGCTGCGCGAGGCCGGGGTACGCGACCGCGCCGCGCAGGTCGCCCAGCGGCAGATACGGGCGCTGGGACAGGAACAGCGCGGACTCGCCCTGCGGCCGCCGCACGGTACCCCGCGCATACGGCCACAGGCCCGCCAACGCACGCAGCAGCGTGGTCTTGCCGCTGCCCGACGGCCCCTTGATCAGCAAGGCCTGCCCCGGATGAAGCTGCAGGGTCAGGTCTTTCAGCAGAGAGGCCCCGTCCGGGCGCGACACGTCCAGGCCTGCGATGTCCATGCCGTCGGACTTGGCCTGCGTCTGCACCTGCGGCAGCGCGCGCGCCGCCTCGTTGGCATCCAGGAATCCGTTCAGGCGGTCCAGCGTGGCGCGGTACTGCGCGAACGCGTCATAAGAACTGCGAAAGAACGACAGCGACTCCTGCACCTGCCCGAATGCCTGCGAGGTCTGCATCACGTCGCCCAGCTTGATCGCGCCGCTGAAGAACCGCGGGGCCTGCAGGATGAACGGAAACACCACGGCGATCTGGCTGACCGACAGGTTGAAGCCGTCGAACTTCAAGCCCCGGTACACGCGGGCCCACAGGTTGGCGATGTAGGACGTGAAGCGGGTCCACAAGGTGGCGCGCTCGACTTCCTCGCCGCGATAGAACGCGACGTTCTCGGCGTTTTCGCGCAGGCGCACCAGCGCATAGCGGAAGTTGGCGGTCAGGCGCTCGGACAGGAAGTTCAGCTTGATCAGCGGCCGGCCGATCTTGAACGCGAGCCAGGTCGCGACGATGACGTAGAGGTAGACCACGAACACCATGGCGCGCGGAATTTCCACGCCGCCCAAGGACAGCGGCCCGGACAGGCCCCACAGGATGGCCGTGAAGGCGACCAGCGACACGATGGCGCTGAGCGCGCCGATGGCGAGCGTGCGCGAGCCGGTCACGAACTGGGCAATGTCCTGCTCGATCCGCTGGTCGGGGTTGTCGACGGGCTCGTCCAGAAAATGGCCGCGATAGTAGGCGCCGTTGCCCAGCCAGTCGCGCGTCAGGCGTTCATTCAGCCAGACCCGCCAATGGATGTCGAAGGCCTGGCCCACGTAGCTGTCGGCCAGGCTGCGCACCACGTGCACGGTGGCCAGCACCGCGAAGATGCCCAGAAAGCGCCAGAAGGCCACCTGGTCCAGCGCCTGCAGCGAACTGTAAAAGCCGTTGTACCAGAACGAAAACAGCACGGTCATGCGCACCGCGAACATCGCCAGGAACAGCAGCAGCGCCAGCGTGAGCAACGGCCGCCAGGAGCGGCGCGGCGTCAAATAGGGCCAGGCCAGGCGCCAGAACTTGCATCCCCAGACCGTGGTGCGCGCCAGCACCAGAGTGGCCAGCGCCAGCGCGACGGCCGACATGCCAAACGCGCGCGCAAGCCACCAGGCGCTTTCCGCAAGTTGCTGCTGCCAATTCAGATCCATGAGCCGGAACCCCACCAAGACGTTCCCGGTTAGACCCCATGGTCATGCCAAGTTCCGGCCGGAGGGTGCCCTTAAGCCTGGCTTAAGTCTTTTTGAATGAAGTTGAAGGCAGGATGAAAGGAGTTCGGCGCATCACCCCCGCTGCCCCAGGTCGAGATTGGCAAACATGTCCGCCAGCGTGGGCACGCTGCGCGCGGGCCAGATCGCGCTCAGGTCGAAACTGGGCAGGCGTTCGCCGTCGCGCACTTCGCAAAAGCGCACGCCGCGAAAGTCCATCGACCGGATCCAGCTTGGCAGCAGGGCCACGCCGCACCCGCCCGCCACGCAGGACAGCACCGTCAGCGTGCGGTTGGCCTCCTGCGCCACGTGCGCATCGTGGCCGCCCTTGCGCATGGCGTCCAGGATTTCCGCATAGAAGTTGGGCAGTTGCGACTGCGGGTACATCACCAGTCCCGCCTGCGCGATCTGCGCCATGGACACCTGGCCGTCGGCGCCCAGCTCGAATTCGTCGGGCACCGCCGCGACCAGCCGGTCGCGCAGCAACTGGCGCTCGCGCATGCGCCCGCCCACCGCCACGGGCGTGTGCATCAAGCCGATGTCGATCTCTCCGGTCTGCAGGGCTTCGGCCTGTTCGGCGTTGCTCATCTCGCGCAGGATGATGCGCACGCCGGGCGCCTGCCTGCGCATCTCGCGCAGCGCGCGGGGCAAGGTGTCGAACAGCGCCGAGGACACCAGTCCGACCGTCAACTGGCCCGCGCTGCCGCGCCCGATCTCCCGCGCACGCCGGGCCGCGGCGTCGATGCGCGCCACGCTGGCGCGCACGTCCTCCAGGATGGCCTGCGCGGCGGGCGTGGGCGTGGTGCCCTGGCGCGAACGCTCGAACAGCCGCACGCCCAGGTCCTTCTCCATGCGGGTCAGCGCCTGGCTCAGCGCGGGCTGCGCGATGCCCAGCCAGTCCGATGCGCGGCTGACGCTGCCGTGGTCGACCACGGCCAGAAAGTACCTCAGGTGCCGGGTTTCCATATCATTTCAATATATAAAATTCGATTTTCCAGAATGGAAAACTATACATCGACTTCCTAGAATGCCGACAAAAGAGCATGACAAAGTGCATCGCCGACTCTGAACCGGCATGCAGAACGAGGAGACCGATTTGCCCTCGCCCATTCCAGGCGCCGTCGACACCCACGCGCACGTCTTTCACCAGGGACTGGCGCTTGCCGACGCGCGCCGCCACACGCCCGACTACGACGCGACGCTGGCCGAATACCTGGGCCTGCTGGATACGTACGGCCTGACCCATGGCGTGCTGGTCCAGCCCAGCTTCCTGGGCACCGACAACCGCCACCTGACCGAGGCGCTGCGCGCCTGTCCCGCCCGCCTGCGCGGCGTGGCCGTGGTGGCGCCGGACGTTGCCGAATCCGAATTGCAGTCCCTGTCCGAGGCCGGCGTGGTCGGCATCCGCCTGAACCTCATCGGGCTTGAGCTGCCCGCCCTGCAGACGCCGGCCTGGCAGACGCTGCTCGCCCGCGTCAACGCGCTGGGCTGGCATGTGGAAGTGCACCTGCAGGCGGCGCGCCTGGACGGCGTGCTGCCCGCCCTGCTGGCGGCCGGCTGCCGCATCGTGGTGGACCATTTCGGGCGCCCGGATCCGGCGCTCGGCGTCCTGGACGCGGGCTTCCAGTACCTGCTCAAACAGGCGGACAGCGGCCGCGTCTGGGTCAAGCTGTCGGCGCCTTACCGCAACTGGACGGCCCCGGCCTGCGCCGCGTCGGGCCGGCTTGCCACGCAGCAGCTCCTGGACGCCTACACCCCTGAAAGACTGATGTGGGGCAGCGACTGGCCCCACACCGAACACCGCCACCTCGCGTCCTACCCCGCGGCCACGCAGTGGCTGGACGCCTGGATCGACGACCCCGCGCAACGACGCGCCGTGCTTGCCGACACGCCGTTGCGGCTATTCCAATTCCAAGGAGACACACCATGAACCCTCTCTTCAAACGCCTGGCGCGCCGCAGCGCCCTGTGCGCCGCGGCGGGCCTGCTGGCCGGCGCGGCCGGCGCCGCGCATGCCGCCTACCCCGAGCGCGCGGTGACGCTGGTGGTCACCTATCCGCCCGGCGGCACCGTGGACGTGGTGGCCCGCCTGATCGGCCCGAAGCTCGCGGCCGAACTCGGCCAGCCCGTCGTCATTGAAAACCGCGGCGGCGCGGGCGGCATGATCGGCGGCGCGGTGGTCGCCAAGGCCAAGCCCGACGGCTACACGCTGATGCTGGATGCGTCCAACCACGCCCAGAACCCCGCCCTGCACAAAAAGATGCAGTTCGACACGCTGGCGGACTTTGCGCCCGTGTCGCTGCTGCTGCGCGTGCCCAACGTGCTGGTCGTCACGCCCTCGTACGAAGTGAAGACCGTGGCCGACTTGATCAAGCTGGGCCAGCCCGGCGCCAAGGAGCCGGTGTACTTCGCCTCCGCGGGGCCCGGTTCCGCCCAGCACCTGGCGGGCGAACTGTTCAACCTGCTCGCCAAGACCCAGTTGCAGCACGTGGCCTACAAGGGCGGCGGCCCGGCCATGATCGACGTGATGTCGGGCCAGGTCCCGGTCATGTTCGCCAGCATGGGCTCGGCCTGGCAGCACGTGAAGAACGGCAAGCTGCGCGCCGTGGCCGTCGGCGGCACGCAGCGCTCCAAGACCGCCCCCGACCTGCCCACCATCGCCGAGTCCGGCGTGCCGGGCTACGAAACCTATGAATGGAATGCCGTGTTCGCCCCGGCCGGCACGCCGCCGGCCATCGTGGACCAGGTGTCGCAGGCGCTGGCCAAGGTCCTGAAGGACCCCGCCATCGCCGAACAACTGGCCGGCATCGGCGCCGAGCCCATCGGCTCCACCCCCGCCGAACTGGACACGTTCCGCCGCGCCGAGATCGAAAAGTGGCAGCGCGTCGTGAAGGAAGCCGGACTGAAGCTGGATTGAGTACTGCCGGGCCAGCACGGCCCGGAGACCGCGTAGCCGGTTTGCGGCGCTCCTTGGGGCGCCGTTTTTTTTGGGCCGCGAGCGCGGGGCTATCATGGCGGCTTGGACAGCTTTACCGCAGGAAATCGCAGGATGGACAAGATCCGGCTCGACAAATGGCTTTGGGCGGCGCGCTTCTACAAGACGCGCAGCCTGGCCTCGCAGGAAATCGGCAAGGGCCGCGTGTTCGTGAACGGGCAGCCCGCCAAGCCCGCGCGCGAAGTCGGCGCGGGCGACGTGGTCGCGGTGCGCAAGGAAGATCCCGCCGTGCAGGTGCGCGTCGTGGCCGTCAGCGGTGTACGCGGGCCCGCGCCGGTCGCGCGCCAGCTCTACGAGGAAACCCCGGAAAGCATCGCCGCGCGCGAGCGCGCCGCGGAAATGCGCCGCCTCGCGCCGGAGCCCGCGCTGGGCATCGAGGCCGGGCGCCCCACCAAACGGGACCGCCGGCTCATCGACCGGATGCGAGGGGAAGGCTGATGAAGCGCAGCGCCGCCGGCGGCCTGGTCTATTCCACCGAGTCCGGGCGCATGTGCCCGCAGTGCCGCCAGCCCATCGCACAATGCCTGTGCCAGGAGGCTGCGCGCGCGACGCCCGCCGGCGACGGCGTGGCGCGCGTTTCCCGCGAAACCAAGGGCCGGGGCGGCAAGAGCGTGACGCTGGTCCGCGGCCTGGCGCTGGCGCCCGACGCGCTCAACGCCCTGGGCAAGCAGCTACGCACCGCCTGCGGCTCGGGCGGCACCGTCAAGGACGGCGTGATCGAGGTGCAGGGCGACCACTGCGACCGCATCCTCGACGCGCTCGCCAAACAAGGCCACCGCGCCAAGCGCGCGGGCGGCTGAACCGGAACGACCCGAGATGATGGATATTCCCGTGACCGATGTCGCCAGCTGGCACGCCCATGTGTACTTCGACGCCGCCACCCGCGACGCCGCGTTCGCGCTGCGCGAACGCGTGGTCGACAGATTCGGCGGCAAGATGGAAATGGGGCGCTTCCATGAGCGCCCCGTGGGCCCGCATCCGCAGTGGAGCTACCAGATCGCCTTTGCGCCGGAACACCTGGCCGAGATCGCGACCTGGCTCACGCTGAACCGCGGCGCGCTCGACGTGTTCATGCATCCGAACACCGGCGATGCGCTGCGGGACCACCGCGATTGCGCCGTGTGGATCGGGCGCAGCCATGTGCTGAATCTGGCGGCGCTGGGCGGGTGACGCTGGGTCGGAAAAAACCACCCGCTCGTAGCCGGTTTATCACATTACACCGTCTCATTAGTTCCGGTCCGCCTTTAGAAGAACTCAAGCGCACGTTTCTCCAGCAGCCTGCAAGGCAAGCGGCGGTCGTCCTAAATAAGCAGGCTCGCAGTTGAGTTCGTTCCTGCCAAGAATCGGGACGGCTTTTTTTGTCCGCTTTCGCCCCCTCCTCCGTTTTCGCCCCCACAAAAAAGACACGCAATTGTTGATTGATGGCGTGCACCTGCCATACAAATTCTCGAATAAGGGCAGTATCGGCTGGCTTACCCACCAAATAATTCTCCCGCGCAATCCGTAGAATTCTGCGACTCTGCCGCGTGCGGCGCGAACCGCGCAATCCATCGAGATTCATTAATTCAAAATACTCGGTGAATAATGGTTCAGCGCATATCAGGGCAAGGCTGCACCAACCTTAGAACCATAAGATGCTGACCATCACTGACGAAGACAAGCACCTGTCCCTCCCTCTTAGCGGCCGCGATCCGTTGGGAACTCAGCCCATCTGGCAGCACCGCGCTCGTGACGTAGTTCCCCATCTGACCGCAGCCAGCCGACGCGCGGAGGGATTCCATATCCTGTTGGTTGCACTTGCGTGGTGGCCGGAATACGCAAGGCAATTCAACGCCTCAAAGAATGATCTGCCCAATTTTTTCATCCTGCTTGAACAGGCATTTGCACGGGCGTGCCGCACCGCGGAGATAGACTGGCTCCTTCCCGGCAGGCAGAGACTATATTCCGGAGCGCCAGGTCTGTGGATAGGCTTAGGCCCAGAGGCCCGCCTGCTCGATAACCAATCCGCCAACGGCGTCTGGGGCTTATATCGAGGGCCCGCGAAGCAGGCTGGCTTGATCACAGACGATAATCACATCGCTTCGGAAAGGCTGCTGCACGACATCCGCAGTAATTCACTGTTCATCAAAGATCTCTTCAGAGACATAGCGAAATTATTGCAGTCGCCTGCTGGGTTGCGCCTGTCGCTTGCAATAAGGAAAAACCATCGCCTCGTCGTCAGTTTTTCTGAACTCGTCAGGCGGCTGCCGTTCAGGGGACTCATCAAGAGCACATTCGTAACTCCAACGGACTCCCAGATAACTATCGACGTCGCGTCGCTTACGCTCACCCATCCTGCGACCGACATCGCTGAATTCGTCAAACAGGCGATCGCGCAGCTTCCCCAGCACAAAGAAACACTCACGAACATTGTTCGCTGTGAGCAGTTCTTGGCGACCCTCGACGCCGCCTTTGAATTCATTTGCTGCTCGGAATACACCGATTTGCGCCTGGTCGCCGCCGACATCCCGATCAACCTGAAACATCTGAGCGCCGCCAGCAACCTATTCCGCCAGTCAGGATCCTATTCGAACCTCGCCGCAAAGCGCGTGGAAGCACTGTTGAGCTTGAACTTGGACAGCAAGCTGGAGTTTGTCAAATCACTAATCGAACATCACGCCAATATCAGCCGAGCCCGACGCGTCGCTCCCTGGATATCCATCGAAGAAAACGGCAGGCTTGATTGCCGTCTGTCGCTCGATGCTCCCGCAGACTGGAACCTAGTTCCCGCCCAGGCTTGGCGATATACCTACTATCTGGGCGCGCTCAGTGATCTGCATATTCAGCTTGTATCCAAGGGAAAAAAATGAGCCTGTTGATCCGCGAGAGGCTCGCCTCCGTAGCCAAGGTCTTTGAAAAGCTCGAAGTCGCGCTATTTACGAGCTTCAATTTCAACGGCGATTTCTTCGAACAGAATGTACTTCCCGCGCTTTTCGGCGTTGAACCGCACGTGCCCCGCACAACGCGTAACCAGCAGGTGCATCGCGGGTTGCTGCAGACACAGGTCGGCGTGTTTTACGACCCTTCCCAATTGAAGGCCAGCCGCGAGCCGTTCCGCTACACGCAATACCCTGTTCTCGTGCCAGGAAGCCTGTTTCATCCCAAGAACATTTTCTTGATAGGACGTGATGCTGCGGGGACTCGGTGGCTATATGTCGCATCGTCGTCCGCCAACCTCAGCCTGTCCGGGTGGGGCCGAAACTGCGAAGGATTCGCTGATACTTGGGCGCATGCCCACAGCGAACAACCGGCGGAAGCGACCAAGCAATTCCTCGGCTGGTTGAAAGAGCAGGTAGGAAATGAAGTGGCCAACGACCCGCTTGGACAAGCACTTCATGCGCTCGAAGGGCTGCAAACGCGCAGAAGCAAGATGGCTCCGCATGGCGCCGATGGCGCGGATTCGACTGACCGGCGGGGCGTTAGCCTTTACTTCTCCCCAATGCACCGTTCAATGTGGGGCTTTATCAACGAAAAATATGGAGCAATATCTTCGCTTCGCGCGGCATCACCCTACTGGGGGGACGCAGAAGCGAGTGCGGCGGCGTTGGCGGGCATTCCGGTTTCACTAGTGGCGTCGCCGGCGCCGAAACAATTTATCCGAACCAATCTGGGCAAGGATACCGTTCAAGCGTTCGCGCAAGAAGACCACCGTCCGGACCTGCAGAAATGGACCGCGAAAGCGGGCCGCTTCTACCATCTCAAGCTGTATGAACTTTGCACGCACCACGGAATAGTCACCGGCGTCGGTTCCTGCAACTTCACGCAACGCGGCCAATTCTGGCTGGACAATGCCGGAGCTCGCGTCGGCAACGTGGAAAGCATGCTGTTTGATCTTGCCAAGTTCGAATGGCCGCCGACGGAGACATTGCCCGCCCAAGATCTTCCACCGACCAGTACTGATGAAGACGCCCCCCAACCGTGGCCCTTCTACGTGTTCGTTCAATATGACTGGAAGACCGCCCAGTATTCCTGGAAGCTGCAAGGCGAAATAGGGCAAGACTCCGTGGAATTGCAACTCGCCCGCCACCTTGCCCCTGTGCTCGTGTCGGCCAAGCAGTCCAAAGGAAAATTGAAAGCGGATCTGAAGGCGGATACCTTTCACCTCATTTGGCAAGAACACCGGCTGGAAGGCGCAGTTACCCAAGTCAACCTGGACAACTCCACGCGCCAATACGGAAAGCCGCTTAGCACCAACGACATTCTGGACGCCTGGAAAACGCGCACGGATCCTTCCGACGATGGACACGACGACGGCGGCGATACGCAGGAACCCGGCGACGAAGACGATGAAAAGGAAAAAAAGTCTGGCTCCGCCGCGGAATCCGATCCGTCCGCCGACACATTCGATTTCTTCCTCTTCTTCCAAGCAGCCAAGGCCTTTCGAATTGAACTAGAAGAGGCCGGCGACCGCCAGGATCGCATTCTCGACTTGCTGGCGGGAAGACCTGCCAGCGTGCGCGCATTGGCCATAGCCGTCCAGAATGGCAGTTTCCCGGGTGCCGCCAAATTAGTTGTGCTCGGAGAATGCTTGGCCCTGATCGCACCATTTCGACGACTGATCCCAATCGCTGCAATAGAGCGTGCGCTCAAATCCGAATTCAAAGCGCTCCAACGTGAGGTCGCTGTGGATCTGAAGGATGAATTGCGCGTCAGGAAGCTGGCGGACAATAGCGACAACATCCTCGACTGGTACATGACGAGACTGAAGAAGTAGGCACGACATGATCATCTCAACTAAAAACATCGAAGCGCTACTGGACTTCGGATGCCAACGCAAATTCAATGCGGGCGAATCGATGATCAGGCTGCAGACGGAAGGCGTTGCCGCGCTCTGCAACATCCTGCGCAAGCGTGGCGTTGCCTACCTTGCGGACGAAGTGGGCCTTGGCAAGACCATGCAGGCGCTGGGCGTGGCAGCATGGTTCATCAACCAGAATCCCGCCGCAAGGATTTTGGTGATAACTCCGCGCGAAAATGTGCAAGACGGGTGGAGAAAAGAGTTCGATCGCTTTAGAGAACTGGTGTGGAAGGGGGAACCAAGACTCCACATGGTGCAGCGTGGCAACCTGTGTAGCTGGCTGGCAGACCTTAAGAGATCTGAAGACGATGGCCTGCCGAGAATCGACTTGCTGCGTCATCCGAGCTTCACCCGGCCGATCTTCCTTCCGACAAACGAGACCGACTGGCGCGGCGCAGTTGCAAGGCTCGGCCTTACCCACATCGACACGTTTCCACAACATGTCCCGAGCGGTCCCGTCGAAGACCGAAGCTACCGGTTCAACACCGTATTTGCGACACGGGTGAATGCCTGGCTGGAGCAACAAGACATCGAATTCGACCTGATCATCGTCGACGAAGCCCAATGCCTACGCAACGAGAATCAGACCAACGACGTGCTTCACAATATCCTGGCTGGTAGGGGAAAAAATTGGCTCTTCCTGAGCGCTACTCCGGCGCACTCCGGAGTGGGTAACATTGCGACGATACTGAACAGGTATCCGGGAAAAGGCGAACTGATCACCCAGGACAAGCTGGCGGACGCCGGCAACTACAAGTCATTGCGACAAGTCTTGAAGCAATACATGATCCGCCGTCCCAGGACCTTTCAAATTGGCAAACGGACGCTTCACAAAACGGACTACCGCCACGAAGACCGAGAGTCGCTCGCCATCGCATGCGAGTCACCTCTTGGCATTCTTTCCGTCGCGCTGGTCCAGAAACGGCTGGTCGATCTGTTGGAAGGTCGCGGCAACCGATTCCGCAGCGGATATATGGCCTCCTTCGAGAGCCTGGAAGAGTCACTGCGTAATCATAAGCGGCGGCGGCAATCAGAACAGCGCGCACCGATCCAGGCGAGGGACGAGGCGCAGGATCCCGAAGCGCATCAGTCGGACTTTCACAACGAAGCACATGTGCGCCCCCAGGAAACCACGGCGCCGGATTCGGAACTTGTCAGCGCGCTGGCCGGCGACTTCCACAAGCAGTTCAACTTGACGCTGCCTCACCCTAAGGTGGATGCGGTGGAAGAAGATCTTTCACTTTACGCGTTGGGCGACAGAAGCAGCGGACTGGCTGGCGGCGTAAAGACGCTGGTGTTTTGCCGCCGGATCAGCAGCGTAAAGGTTCTACGACAGCGGATAATGCAACGGTATCTGTCGTCGATCGAAACCCGCTGCGCGACAGTGTGGAACGAGCCGTTGAACTGGGAAACGGGCTTTCCCGCCGTTGATGAGCCGGTCAACGAGCATTCCGAAGATGCTGGAATGCCTTACGAGACTACCGAAGCAGGCGAGGACGAAGACGACACCAACAAATTTCGGGTCGCTCTGCGCACCCAGAATTGGCTCCACAAATTCCGGGCGACGTTCGACGACGGACAGAGACATGCGCTGTTTTTCGAACAAAACTGGTTTTTGCGTCTATGCAGCGAGGGCGGTGTCACTGTGGACGACGCCGTCGCTCGCATACCACGCCCGCTTTGGCAAGAATCTCATGCTTTCGCAACTCGGAACGGCAAGCGCCACCGCCGCGCTCAGTTTCGATATCTGGTCTGGCATTGCCTGGACCGGCATGCCGATTCGGTCTTTCAGCTCTCGGATGAAAGAGCTGCCTTTTGGCGCGACGTGCTCCGCCACGTTTACGTCAAGGAAATCGCCGTGCATCAAGGAGAAGCCACGGAGAAGACTGACGACCGAGTCGACAAGAATCTGCTGGGCTTTGCGTCTCTCTGGGATCGCGTGGAGGAGTCTGAACAAGGGGAGAACCTTGCTCTCCCGGGTTCGAAAGTGGGGGAGACTTGCTGCAAGCTGCTCCTATGGAGGCAGGTAATCAGTTCGGTGCTTAGCCAGTATCTGCGGCTAACCGACACCCTGTTAGACCTGTGTTGCGCGGACAGGCAAGCTCGGAGACGTGGCGGAACGATGTTGGACGCCTTCGTGCGATGGCTGAACAGCGAAGATATTGACGCAGTGCGCCTGCGTGGCATCTGGCATGCATGGACGACCCAGTATGAACTGATCTTCTCGTCAGCTATAGGCGAGGCAATGAGTAGTAATTTGCAGCAACGCGCCGGCCAGGACGATTTCGATTTCCTCCATGCGCTGGATCCCGTCGTTGGCATCACTGGCGGAGGCGGCGGCAATAAGCGTGCGATTCAGCAGTTCAACACCCCCGGCATGCCCTACGTCATGATTGGGACCGACACCATCCGCGAAGGAGTGAACCTGCATCTATATTGTGATCGGGTGATGCACTACGGTCTGGCATGGACGCCCGGAGATCTGGAACAGCGAGTGGGTCGGGTAGATCGCTACTTCGGCCAAATCGAACGTCGCTTGACGGTGGCACCGAACGATGCGCCAAAACTGCACATTTCTTATCCGCACCTCGTCGATAGCGTCGAGCGCCAACAGATCGACGCTGTCATGCAGCGCAAACTTCAAAGCGATTCGGCTGTGGATGGAGCTTTTATCTCGACGCTCGCGAGCCATGGAGACGACGAGATTCAGATCGACGCCGTGACGCCCCGCAGAGCCACTGTCTTTGTCCCAACTATTGACAACAGCTTCGGCACGGCTCGGCACCTGCCAAGATGGGACCGACCCACTGACCAGATCTGACTGAACCCGGCCTCTCATCTTCACAATGGGAGGCCGGATACCTCTATGGCGCTCGCATCGCTACAGCGCCCGTCCCACGATCAACGAATCGATCGCCATCTGCGGATCGTCGCTCTTGCCTTCGTACGGCACGCGGCTCAGCACATAACGCATGGCGTTCAGCCGCGCGCGCTTCTTGCAGTCGGACTTGACCACGATCCAGGGCGCGTCCGCAGTGTCGGTATGCGCGAACATGGCTTCCTTGGCGCGCGTGTAGTCGTCCCACTTGTCCAGCGACGCCAGGTCCACCGGGCTCAGTTTCCATTGCTTGAGCGGATGCACCTTGCGCTGCATGAAGCGGCGGCGCTGCTCTTCCTGGCTGACCGAAAACCACAGCTTGATCAGGATGATGCCGCTGCTGACCAGGTGGCGCTCAAAATCGGGCGTCTGCCGCAGGAACGCAAGGTATTCGTCCTGCGTGCAAAAGCCCATCACGCGCTCGACGCCCGCGCGGTTGTACCAGGACCGGTCGAACATGACGATCTCGCCGGCGGTCGGCAGGTGCTGTACGTAGCGCTGGAAATACCACTGGCCCTTTTCGGTATCGGACGGCTTTTCCAGCGCGACCACGCGCGCGCCGCGCGGATTCAGGTGTTCCATCATGCGCTTGATGGTGCCGCCCTTGCCTGCCGCGTCGCGGCCTTCAAACAGGATCACGACGCGCTGGCCGGTGGCCTTGACCCAGGCCTGGAGCTTGAGCAGCTCGACTTGCAGCTGGTACTTCTGCTTTTCGTAATTGCGGCGCAGCATGCGGTGGCGGTATGGGTAGATGCCTTCGCGCCAATCCACCGCCAGTTCGTCGTCCGGATTGCGGCGCGAGCGAGGCGCCTGCCTATTGGCCTCGAGCAGCGCGCGATGCACGGCCTGCGCGTCGTCGGCAGACAGCTCGTCGATGACGCTGCGCAGGGCCTCATGGGCCTGCCCGGGCTCGCCGACCCGATAGCGGCCCGCAATGTCGGCCAGCACCGCCACGGTCTCCTGCCGCGCCGCGTCCTGGCGCGCGGCCACGCGCTTGCGGATTTCGACGACGGGTTCTGCGGCGGCGTTGGCGGCGGTCCCGGCGTCGGCCACGGTCCCGGCGGCGGGCTGCCCCTCGGGCGCGGCGTCAGGCGCCGCGGCGGCTTTCAAGGCCGCTTGGCTCCCGGCCACGGCCCCCGCGGAACGCTTGGCGGGCGCGCGGCGGCCGCTCGCCGTGCGCTTGGCAGCGCCCGCGGTGCCGGCAGCACGCTTTTCTGCGGTGGCGGCGTCTTGTTCGAGGGCTTGAGATGTCTTGTCGGTCATTGATCCTGTCCTTGCTGCGCATGATTGCCCGGCCAGGGCGGCCAGTCGCCGGCGACCCGTCAGGCAAAACTCCAACCCTAACGCGCCGCTGGGCGCGCGGCGTTGATGGGGATCAATGGTTGTAACATTTTTGCACCGACCCGCCCCCATTACACTGCGCGTTTCGTCACTCAGTTCGCACCGCCATGTGGTCATTCATCAGAAAATGGCTGGCCGGCCCGCCGGCGCCCGAGGATCCCTTGCGCGAAACCGTGCGGTTCGAAGACGCCGGCCTCACGCGGTCGGGCGAACTCGCGCGCGCCATGGGGCTGCAGGAGTTCTGGCCGTGGAGCGACATCCACGAATTCGGATTCCTGTTCACGCAGGCGATCTATCCGGACCCCTGGTTCGGCGATTACATGGAAGGCCTGTGGTTCGTGCGCGTGCCCAGCGACGGCGGCGGACTGATGCGGATGGATTTCGACGCCGCCGTGCTGGACGTCGACCATCTGCCCCCCGCCCTGCTGCGCAACCTGCCGGGGCTGGACTTGGAAGTCCTGCGGGCCGGCCTGGCCACCGCCGCGCGCGGCCCGCGCCACTTCGAGGGCGAAGGCGAATGGGTCGCCTGGCGGCGCGCTGGCGCCGATTGACGGGGCTGGAACGAGTCTTTACAGTCCAAGGGCCATATCCCGTTTTCGTGCGCGACATGACCCATCCGCAAGCGCCCGCCTCGACCGCCGGCCCGGCGGCCCCGGCAGCGAAGCCGCCTGAACCGGGCTGGCTCCTGAAAGCCGCCACCTGTCTGGTCTATTCCGGGATGCTGGCGTGGACGGTCTACAGCCGCCGTCCCGGCACCCTGCAGGAGGTCGCCATGCTGGCCGTGGGCAGCGCGCTCGTGGTGGCTGTCTTCCTGCTCATCGTCCTTGGCGTCTTTTCTCTCTGGAAGCGCTTTCGCACGCCGCGCAACCGGCTGCGCATCGTGCTGGGCACGGGCGTGTTCCTGCTGGCCGCCGTGGCCGCGCCCCTGGCCGAGCGCCATCACCAGGACCGGCAGCGCGACATCGCCAATGCCGAAATCCGCAAAGCCATCGACGCGTTGCGCCTGCAGGCGGGCGGCGGCAGCGGCGCGCCCGAGGACGTGCCCGACATCGACCCCGCGCCCAAGGCCTCGGGTCCCTACGGCGAAATGGAGCGGGCCCTGAAGACCGTGGCCGGCGAACGGCTGGCACAGCATCGCGCCTATCTGCAGGAACTGAAGGAGATCGGCCTGCCGCGGCTCTTCGACGCCAGCCGGCTGGCGCGCGACTCGGGCCTGATCGAAAGCCGCCTCATCCTGGAACAGGCGGAAAAGCTCGTGCCCGGCTACCGCCAGCGCAGCCTGGAGATATTGAACGCCATGCCCGCGTTGGTGCGTTCGCTGTCGATTTCCGATTCCGAAAAGGCGAAGATCCTGAAAGCGCTGCAGGACTCCCGGGCGGCCAGTACCGAGAAACTCACCCGCGTCTGGGACCTGGAGACGCGGATCCTGCGCGAATTCGGCCTGATGATCACGCTGCTCGATGACAACCGGCAGTTCTGGTATGCGGACCGGACCGAGCTGATGTTCGGCCGCGACGACGACCTGCGCCGCTTTCATCAGCACCAGGACGCCGTCAACCGCATGGCCCGCGAGCAGGAGCGGCTGGCGACCCAATCCCTGGCTGCCATGCCGCAGGCGCAACTGCGCTGATCCCCGCGGGCTGCCGGCCGCGCGCCGCGCCTTGCGCCGCCGCCTAGAAAGGCTTGACCACCACCAGCGTCACGATGGCCGCGGCCGCCAGGACGGTGAACGGCGCGTGCAGGTCCAGCATGGGCGGGCGGCGGTCGCTGCCGCCGGCCATGCGACGCAGCGATGCGCTTTGCATGCCCAGCAAGGCCGACAGGCTTAGCGCGAAAGCCACTTTGACCCAGATCCAGTTCATGGCGAACCAGCCGAAGGTCATGGCCAGGTGCAGGCCGATGAGCCAGGTGATGACCATGGCGGGGGTGGTGACATAGAGCGTCCAGCGGCGCAGGACGTGCAGCATCCTGCGCTCCTTGGGCGCCTCGTCGCCGGACTGCGGCTGCGAGGTCAGGAGGAACATGGACACGAAGAGCGAGCCCGCAAGCCAGGCCACGGCGGCCGCGACGTGGGCCATTTTCAGAAGTTGGTAGGTCATGGCCGGCATTATCGCCGCCCGCGGCCAGGGCGGCGCGCCGGGCCGGCGCGGGCGGCTTGCGCTACGGCAAACCCGCGCGCGTTCTGCGACGGGCGCGGGCCAATGCGTTACCGCGCGCCAGTCAGTTCGCCGTCTGCGCGGCAGGCGGATTTTCGGGCGATCCTGCGGCAGGCGATCCTGCGGCAGGCGACCCTGCGGCAGGCGCTCCTGCACCAGGCGCCCCCGCGGCTGACGCCCCCTCGGCAGGCGTTGCAGCGGGAGATGCCCCCGCCTCGGGCGACCCGGCCTTTGCCGCGCCATCAATGGACGGGGCCGGCGCCGCCGCAGGCGCGGCTTTCTCGCCGTCCGCGGCTGCCGGATTCAGCGTGTCCGCGGGCGCATCCGGCGACGCGACGGGTTCGGCCGGCGCGGGCGTCGGCTTGGGCGCGGCGGTCTTGCCGCGGGCGGGTGGCGGCTGGTGCGGCGCGGCGGCGGCCTGCGCATCCGGCAGGAAACGCTGCAGCAACTGGAAGAACCCGTCATAGAACTTGGGCCGCGTCACCGTCTGGCTGGCGGTCTTGACCAACGAGTCGTCGCTGCCGCCGAACGGCATGGACACCTGGCCCAGGACGCTCACGCCGACGCTGGCGGAATTGCCCGTGCGCTTGATCGAATAGCGGTCCTGCACGGCATTCGCAAAAACGGTCGCGCGCTCGTTCGAGCTGGCGTCCGACGCGCACTCGACGTTGAAGCTGATCTGCGTATGCTGCCCGTCCTCGCCTTCGAAATTCTTGTGGCCCGTGACGCGATTCGGTTCGTATTTGTCGATGTTGTATCCCTGGCTGAGCAGGGCCCGGCGCCCCGCGTCGCAAGCCGCGCTGCTGGCGGCCGAGAAACTGCGCGAGTAGGTGTCGCTCTGCGCGAAGTCCTCGCGCTCATAGACGGGCTTGGGGGTGGAACATCCGGCCAGGACGGCCGCCGCAAGGGCGGCCAGGGGAAAGGCAATACGGCGGGTGACGCGAGGCATGACGGGTCCTGCTCTGGGCAACGAGGTGCATTATGGGCCAGGATACAGGACCCGTTATTGGGGACGGGCCGCATTGGAGACAGGTTGAAACAGATTCCAGGGCGTCGGTTTCACACCCTCACACAGCGCACCTCATGTCCCGGCGCGACCGGCACGATGCCGGGCACGGCCTCCCGGCAGCGCGCCTCGGCGTAGGCGCAGCGCGGCGCGAAGGCGCAACCCGGCGGCAAGGCGGCCAGATCGGGCGGCGACCCCGGAATGGTCTGCAGGCGTTGGCCCTTTTGCATGGCGCCGTGCGCCCGGCCGTGCAGCAGGGCCTGCGTGTACGGATGGCGCGGCGCACGCAGCAGGTCCGCCAGCGTGCCCTGCTCCACGATGCGCCCGCCGTACATGACGGCGACGCGGTCGGCGATTTCGGCCGCCGCGCCGATGTCATGCGTGACGAAGACGATGGACAGTCCCAGCTCGCGTTGCAGTTCCCGCAACAGCAGCAGGATCTGGATCTGCACCGTGGCGTCCAGCGCCGTCGTGGGTTCGTCCGCCAGCAGCACCTTCGGCGAACACGACAAGGCCAGCGCGATCATCGCCCGTTGCCGCATGCCGCCGGACATTTCGTGCGGATAGGCCTGCAGCCGCCGTTCCGGACTGGGAATGCGCACGCGCTCGAAGAGCGACAGCGCCCGCGCGCGCGCCTCGGCCGCGCTCTTGCCGGTGTGCCGCCGCACCATTTCCTCGATCTGCCGGCCCAGCGTGTAGACCGGGTCCAGCGCCAGCAGGGGCTCCTGAAAGACCATGGACACCACCGGGCCGCGCATCGCGGCAAGCTCGCGCGCGTTCATGCCCAGCACGTCGCGTCCGTCGACGATCATCTCGCCGCGCATGCGGGTGCGGCGTGGCGGATGCAGGCGCATCAGCGCGCGCAGCGTGACGCTCTTGCCGGAGCCGGACTCGCCGATGAGCGCCACGGCCTCGCCGCGCGCCACGTCCAGGCTGACGCCGCTGAGCGCCTGCACCGTCTTGGCGCCCGCCTGGAAGGCGACCTCCAGGTTCCGGATGCTGACCAGGGGTTGTGCGGCGGGCGTCATGACAGGGCTCCAGAGGCGGCGTAGCCGGAATCGGGCTGATGCATGAGGCAGCGCACGGCGTGGCCGTCGTTCTGCGTCATGACGGGGGCCTCGCGCGCGCACGCGGCCCGCGCCTGCGCGCAGCGCGTGTGGAAGCGGCAGCCCGAGGGCGGATCGATGGGATTGGGCGGATCGCCCGACAGCGGCGCGGTCTCGGTGCGCACGCCGGGTTCGGTCGATGGCATGGACCGCAGCAGCGCCTGCGTATAGGGATGGCGCGGCGCGTCGAACACCTGGTCCACCGGCCCCAGTTCGACGACCTGGCCCAGGTACATGACCATCACGCGATCCGAGATGTACCGCACCACGTTCAGGTCGTGGCTGATGAACATATAGGTCAGGCCGAAATCGTCCTTCAGGTCCAGCAGCAGGTTCAGCACCTGCGCTTCCACGGACTTGTCCAGCGCCGACACCGCCTCGTCCAGGATCACGAGGCGCGGGTTCAAAGCCAGCGCGCGCGCGATGTTGACCCGCTGGCGCTGCCCGCCGGACAGCTCGTGCGGATATCGGCCCGCAAAGCGCTGCGCGTCGAGCCCCACCCTGCCCAGCAGGCTGCGCGCGGCGGTGATGGCCTCGCCCGCGCGGCTGCCGTGCACGCGCGGCCCGAAGGCAATGGAGTCCTCGATGGTCATGCGCGGATTCAGCGACGAATAGCTGTCCTGGAACACCATCTGCGTCTGCCGCCGGAATTCGCGCAGCGCCAGCGCGCGCGATCCGACCGCCACGCCGTCGAACACCAGCTCTCCGCGATCCTGCCCGATGAGCTGCATGACCAGCCGCGCCGTGGTGGATTTGCCGCAGCCGGACTCGCCCACCACGCCCAGCGTTTCGCCCTTCTTCACGTCGAAATCCACGCCGTCGACCGCGCGCACGGCGCCGCCGCCGCGTCGCGACAGAAAATCGCGCTTGAGCGGAAAGTGCTTGACCAGGCCGCGCACGCTGAGCAGCGGCTGCGCCGGTCCGCCCAGGTCCGGGTGCGCGGGAGGCCGCGCGTCGATGAAACCGTTCATTCCTTGACCTCCATGGCGGAGCGCAGTCCGTCGGACAGCAGGTTGAAGGACATGGACGTGATGAAGATCATCACGCCCGGCAGCGCGGCCACCCAGGGCTGGGTGTAGATCGCGGTGCGCAGGGTGTTCAGCATCAGCCCCCATTCCGGCTCCGGCGGCCGCACGCCCAAGCCCAGGAACGACAGCCCGGAGGCCAGGATCATCGACACGGAAATGAGGCTGGTCGAATACACGAAGATCGGGCCCAGCACGTTGGACAGCACATGTGCCCGCACGATGGTCAGCGGCGCCGCGCCGGAGGCCCTGGCCGCATCCACGTAGTCGCTGCGCCGCACCTGCGTGGTGACGCTTTCGGCCACGCGCACGATCTGCGGCACGAACACGATGGTGAGCGAGAGGATCGCGTTGAAGATGCCGGCGCCCAGCGTGCCGGACAGCGCGATGGCCAGCAGCACCGACGGGAACGCATAGAACACGTCCACCACGCGCATGATGAGGGTGTTGGTCCAGCCGCCCGCATACCCCGCCAGGATGCCGATCGCGCTGCCCACCACGAAGGCGGCGATGACCGGGACGATGCCCATGAAGAGCGACAGGCGCGCGCCCAGCATCAGGCGCGAGAGCATGTCGCGCCCCAGTTCGTCGGCGCCCAGCGGATAGCCTTCGGTGCCGATGGGGCGCAGGCGCTTGAGCATGGATGCCTGGAAGGGATCGGCCGGCGAGATCCACGGCGCCAGGATCGCCATGACGATCAGGGCCAGGATGAGTGCGCCGGCGGCCAGGGCCACCGGGTCGCGGCGCAACCGGCGCACGACGTTGGACCAGTAGCCGGGAGAGCGCGCGATGGGCGTCGCGTTCGCGGGCGCGGCCAGGCTTGCCACGGAATCGGTCATGATCTCAGTTCCTTTCGATGCGCGGGTCGAACAGGCCTTGCAGGATGTCGACCACCAGGTTCAGGACCACGAAGAACAGCGCCAGCACCAGGATCGTGCCCTGCAAGAGCGGCAGGTCGCGCTGGAAAATGGCCGCATTCAGCAGAAAGCCCGTGCCGGGCCAGGAGAACACTGTCTCGATCAGGATGGAGCCGCCCAGCAGGTAGCCCAACTGCAGGCCCATCACGGCCAGCGCCGTGGGCGCGCAGTTCTTCACGACGTGCAGGAACACGCCCAGGTCGGTCAGGCCGCGCGCGCGCAGGCCCACGACGAATTCCTGCGACAGGGTCTCGGCCACCAGCGCGCGGACGGTGCGCGCGATGATGCCCATCGGGATCACGGACATCGTGACCGCAGGCAGGATCATGTGCCTGAAATGCGCCCAGTCCGCCACCCATTCGCCCGAGCCGCCCGGCCCCGCGCCGGTTGGCGGCAGCCACATGAGCTGCGTCGAAAAGACGATGACCAGCACCATGCCCAGCCAGTAATGCGGCACGCTGACGCCGACGACCGACATGAACGAGGCAACGCGGTCCAACGGCGAGTTGCGGTAGTAGCCGCCCACGAAACCCAGGAAGGCGCCCACGACAAAGCCCAGCAGCGTCGCCAGACAGGCGAGCCGCAAGGTGTTGCCCACGGCGTTGAAGACTTCGGCGGCCACCGGCCGGCCGCTGGCGATCGACGTGCCCAGGTCGCCATGCAGCGCGCGCCACAGCCAGCCCGCGAATTGCTCGACCAGCGGACGGTCGAAGCCGTAGAGCTGCATCAGCTGGCGCTGCAGGTCCGCCGACGCATCGGGCGGCAGGATGGAGACCAACGGATCGCCGGGCGCCAGGTGGATGAGCAGGAAACAGAGCAGCGCGACCCCCACCATGATGGGCAGGGCATACACCACGCGCCGGAAGATGTAAGACAGCATAGGCGTCACCGGCTAGGGTCCGAAGACCGCTGGAGGAGCCGCGCGCGGCCCCCCGGGAAAAATGCGCCGGACACCTCGTGGCGAGGCGTCCGGCGCGTTCAAGGTCAGTCCATGGACATCGTGGCGATGTCGATGAACCAGCTCTTGGGCTGCACCACGCCCTTGACCTTCGGCGAGATGGCGCGCGGACCCACGTCGTGCGCGATCCAGACGAAGGGCGCCTCTTCCACCACGCGCGCATGCAGCTTGGCCAGGGCGGCGTCGCGCTCGGCGGGCGTGAAGGTCGTGCGCGCATCCTTGATCAACCCGTCGATCTCGGCATTGCCGAAATAGCCCCAGTTGTTGGACGCGGGCGGGAAGGTCTTGGTGCTGACGAAACGCACGATGGCGAAGAACGGATCCATGGCCGCGAAGCTGACGTTGATCGCATCGCTGCCATTGGCGGACGGATCCTTGGCGCCCTTGCGCCAGTTGGTGAAGAGCGTGTTCCACTCCACCACGTCAAAGCTCACGTCGAAGTAGCAGTCCTTCAGGTTCTGCTGCACGAACTCGTTCATGGGCAGCGGCTGCATCTGGCCCGAACCGGACGCGGACGTCTGCACCTTGACCTTGATGGGCTTGGCCTTGGAGTACCCCGCCTCGGTCATCAGCTTGCGCGCGGCGTCCGGGTCGTACTTGATGTCGAACTTGGGATTGCCCCACCACGGGTGGCCCGGCGGCACCGTGCCCTTGGGTTCACCCATCATGCCGCCCAGCAGCTGCTTGAGCTCGCCGCGGTTCACGCACAGGTTGGCGGCCTTGCGCACGCGAGCGTCCAGCCAGGGCGAGCCTTCCTTGAACGACAGTTGCCACGGCCACACATGCGGCTGTTCGTTGGAGTAGATGATGAAGCCGCGGCCCTTGATGGCCTCGAACGCATCCGGCGCGGGCGCCTCGATCCAGTCGACCTGGCCCGACATCAGCGCCGCGGTGCGCGAGTTGGCCTCGGGCAGCGGCAGCATCACCACGCGGTCGATCTTCGGCCGGCGCTTCTCGTCCCAGTAGCCGTCGAACTTCACGACTTCCAGGCGCTCGCGCGGCACGAACTTCGACATCTTGAACGGACCCGTGCCCGAGGCATCCGCCGCGAAGGCGGCCCACGCCTTCTGCGAACGCTCGGCCGCATCGGTCACCGACGCCGGGACCTCGGCCAGCTTCTTGTTCCATTGCGCCGGCGAGGCCATGTACAGATTGGTCAGGTTGATGGGCAGGAACGAATCCGGCTCGGACGTCGTCAGCTCCACCGTCAGGTCGTCGATCTTGCGCGCGGATCTCAGCGTCGGCATGCGCGAGGCCGTCACGCCGACCTGGCTGGGATCGAATTGCGGCGCGCTCTTGTCCAGCACCTTGCCCACGTTCCACACCACGGCGTCCGCATTGAAATCGGAGCCGTCATGGAACTTCACGCCGGGACGCAGCTTGAAGACCCACTTGGTCTTGTCCGCGCCGTCCACTTCCCACGACACCGCCAGCGCGAGGATGAGCACGCTGGGCTCATCCTTCTTGGAGAGGTCCCATTGGGTCAGCCCGTCGTACATCGGAATGCCGGTAAAGCGATTGCCCTCGAAGCCCTGGTCGGGCTGGCCCAGCGTGCGGGGGATGTCGCCCGCCGTCATGCCGATGCGCAGCACCTTTTCGGCGTGCGCCGCGACGGGCGCGAGCGCCCCGGCGCCTGCGGCGGCCAGCGCGATGGCGGCGGCCAGGGTTTTGATGCGGATACTCCGTGTCTGCATTGTGATTCTCCAATGTCTTGCATGGGGTAAAGCCGTGGGAGGAATCCAACTCTGGCGCGGCGCCTGCCCGCGAGCGCGCGGCGCACGTGCACAGAGTTAGTACACAAAGTTTGTGTAAGCAATATCCATGCCATATGAAGAGGCCGCAGGCGCCCCGAGACAAGGCAGACAAGGGGTCAGGGAATACCAGAACGCCGGGCGGACCCGGCCGCGGCACCAGGGCGGCGCACCGTGCGCCGCCTTGGTGCAGGCTGACGGATCAGGGAACGAGGCCGGCCTGCGCCAACATGGCGCGCAGCAGGACGTTGCATCCCGCTTCCAGGTGTTCGGGGCGCGCGTCCTCGATCTCGTTATGGCTGATGCCGTCCTTGCACGGCACGAAGATCATGGCGGTCGGCGCCACGCGCGCCAGATAGACCGCGTCGTGGCCCGCCCCGCTGACCACGTCCATGGCCGACAGCGACAGGTCGCGCGCACCGTCGCGCACGGATTGCACCAGAGCGGGCGCAAAAGGCTGCGGCGCAAAGTGCACCACCTGCTCGACCTGCGCCGCCACGCCGCGGGCCTGCGCCGCCTTCTCCGCCGCCGCCCGCAGGGCCGCGTCCATCGCCGACAGCGTGGCGTCGTCGGCCGCGCGCAGGTCCACGGTCATGCGCACGCGGCCCGGGATGACGTTGCGGGAATTGGGAAACACGTCCATCCAGCCCACCGTGCCGCGCGCATCGGGGGCATGCGCCAGCGCGATCTCGTTCACGGCATGCACCAGGTCGGACGCGGCCAGCAGCGCATCGCGGCGCAGCGGCATCGGCGTGGGGCCGGCATGCGCCTCCACGCCGGTCAGCACCACGTCGTACCAGCGCTGGCCCAGCGCGCCCGTCACGATGCCGATGACGGTGTCGGCGGCCTCCAGCACCGGCCCCTGCTCGATGTGCGCCTCGAAATACGCACCCACCCCGCCCGGTTGCGCGGGCGGCACGGCGTGCGCGCCGTCGTAGCCGATCGCGGCCAGCGCGTCGCGCACGCTCACGCCTTCCCGGTCCTGCTGTTCCAGCGCGTGCGCCAGCGTGAACGCACCCGCATAGACCCCGGACCCCATCATCACCGGCACAAAGCGCGAGCCTTCCTCGTTGGTCCACACCGCCAGTTCCAGCGGCGCCTCGGTCTGCACGCCGGCGTCGTTCAGCGTGCGCAGCACCTCCAGGCCCGCCAGGACGCCATAGTTGCCGTCGAACTTGCCGCCCGTGGGCTGCGTGTCGATGTGGCTTCCCGTCATCACGGCGGGCAGCGCGGGGTTGCGCCCCGGGCGCCGGGCAAAGATATTGCCGATCGCATCCACGCGGACCTCACAGCCGGCCTCGCGCACCCAGCGCACGAAGAGGTCGCGTCCCTGACGGTCCAGATCGGTCAGCGCAAGCCGGCAGACGCCGCCTTTTTCGGTCGCCCCGATGCGGGCAAGATCCATCAGGGACTGCCACAGGCGCGCGCCATCGATGCGCAGGTCGGCCAAGGTCTCGGATGCGGGGGCAAGGCTCATGTGAACTCCTGGTAGGGAAACGGCCGCGGCGCCACGGCCAGGCATGCGCACGATTCTGGGCTGTGTACCAGCGCCTTGCAAATACCGGCGTCTTGCGGCCTTTCTACTTGGAACCGGGGGCTTTACCAGATGGTCTGAACGTGCGGGTAATCGCGAATCTTCATGTCGGCAGAGATCAAAGGCACCGAATGATGCCGCGCCGTCGCCACAATGATGCGGTCGGCGGGATCCTTGTGGAAGTCCCCGGGCAGGTCCACGGATTGCACCGAAATTCGCACATCCACCGGAACAAACCGAATCGCTGGCACCTGGGCAACCGTATCCAGCCAAGCCTCTGCGTCCATGGTCAGTGCCAGACGTCCCGCCTTGGTCAACATGGCCACTTCCCATGCGCTGATGGCCGAAACCAGGATTTCGCCATCCTGCAGCTCAGCTTCGATCGCGTCGCGTGCGGGGCGACTCAACTGCGAGTCGCCCGCTGCCCACCACACCAGCGCATGGGTGTCCAATGCGATCATTGCGCAGCCTCCCACGCATCGTCGCCGACCGGAGACAAAGGGTCGTCAAACCGTATGACCGAGCCGCGCAGCACATCCAGCGGATCGCGCTTCGCCACGGCCCGATACGGCCGAATTTCAAGGGCAGGCCTGCCGTGGTCGGTCACGACAATGGGCTCCCCCGTTGCTTCAACCTGCCGGAAAAGTTCAAGCGCACGCGCTTTGAACTCGGTTTTGGAAACGTGCTGGCTATGCATGGCGCCCTCTCAGAAAATGGTCAGTTCAGGCGGTCATTTTATCAACAAATGACTATAACAAATAGTCATTTTATAGCCATTGCCCAGCCGGGCGTCATCGCCACAGGCCGGATCCGCGCCCCCTTCAGCGCGCGGCACGGCCCGGGGCCGGCGGTTTGTCCAGCGCCCCCAGGATCTCGGCCGCCAGCCGCACCCGGGCCTCGTTGGGATAGTTGCGGTTGGCCAGGATGACGATGCCAAGCTTGCGCGCGGGCACGAAGGCCACATAGGCGCCAAAGCCGTTGGTCGAACCCGTCTTGTTGATCCAGGTATCGGCCTGCGGCGCCAGGGGCGGCAGCAAGGCCTTGGCCGGATGGCTCTGGCTGTTCAGGGTGCCGGCGTTGGCGGTCAGCAGGGTATCCAGCGCCACGGGATACGGAAACTGCTCCCACGCCATGTCCTGCGTCATCCCGCCCACCTGGTAATAGCCGACGTGGGTATCCGCGATGGCGCGGCGCACGTCCTTGTCCAGCACGTCCATGTCCATGCTGGCCTCGACGTAGCGCAGCATGTCGCGCGCGCTGGATTTCACGCCGTAGGCCTCGGCCGCCAGCACGCCCGGATTCACGCGCACGGGCGCGCCCTGCTTGTTGTAGCCCTGCGCATACCGCGACGCCTTGGCCGCGGGCACATTGACATAGGTGCTGGACAGGCCCAGCTTCGGAAAGAGGTCTTTTTCCAATGCCTGCGCGAACGGCTGCTTCATGCTTGCCGCGGTAGCCACCCCCAGCATCCCGATGCTGGGATTGGCGTAGGTGCGCGTCGTGCCGGGCGCGTCTTCGGGCTTCCATGCCTTCAGGTACTGCATCAGCTGCGCGTCGTCGCGCACCGCGTCCGGCACCTGCAGGGGAAACCCGCCCGTCGTGTGCGTGGCCAGGTTCAGCAGGGTCAGCTTGGCAAAGTCGGTGCCGGCCAGCTCGGGCAGGTGCTTGGCCGGACTGTCCGTCAGCGCCAGCAGCCCCTTGGCCTGCGCGTAGGCGGCCAGCGTCGCCGTGAAGGTCTTGCTGATCGAGCCCAGTTCGAACAACGTGTCCCGGTTGACCGCGCGCCGCGTCTCCAGCGATTCCACGCCATAGGTGAAGAAGCGTTGCCGCCCCTGGTGCGTGACGGCGATCACCATGCCCGCGATGTCATGCTGGCGGATGACCGCGCGGGCCGCCTCGTTGATGACGCTGTCGATGTAAGGCAGTTCGGAGCGCCCGAAGGCCGGGCCGGACACGGCGGCAAGCAGGCCGGCGCAGACGACGCCGGCGCAGAAGTGTCTGCGGATGTTCATGCAAGGTTCTCGGGGTGGCGCCAGACAGCCGGCGGGACGCGCGGCGCGGCAATGCGGAATCGTACCGCGCCAAAGCCCCCCCTGATCGCGCGCCCCATGAAAGCGGGCGAAGCGACGCCCCCTGCCCTGAACGCCGCCCGGACCCTTGCCTCACGCCAGCGCAGGCTCGGCAAGCGGGACGGTGGCGGCATCCAACCCCGCCGCGCCGCCCTGAACCGCTGCCCCGGTGTCCTTGTAGACCTTGCCGTCCTTCAGGACCAGGACGATCCGGTCCGGATCGGCCAGCAACGCAAGGTTCTGTAGCGGATTGCCATCCACCAGGACGACATCCGCCATGTAGCCCGGCCGCAGCATGCCCAGCTCATCCGGCCGCTGCATGATCTGCCCGCCCAGTCGCGTTGCCGCCACCAGCGCCTCGACCGGACTCATGCCGATGTAGTCGACGAAATACTGGAGATCGTTGGCATTCGTGCCATGCGGCATCCAGGCAAAACCGTAGTCGCCGCCGGGCAGGATGCGTATGCCCCGTTTGTGCATCTTGCGCAGGCTCTCGGCCGCGATCTCGAGCTCGCGCTTGTAGCCCATGCGCTCGGCGACGGCGGGCGTGATGCCGTAGTCGGACGCGTGGTAGGCGGTGCGCACCAGCCAGCCGATGCCCGGGGCGACGAAGTGCTTGTCCTTGTTGGCCTCCAGCATGTCCAGCGCCTCGTCGTCCGCGAAGCTGGCGTGATAGATCATCTCGATGCCGTGGCGCACGCATTGCTTGACCGATTCGCTGGACCGCGCGTGCGCGGCGACGCGTTTGCCGTACCGCTTGGCCTCGTTCGCCAGCATGGCGATCTCGTCCTCGGCGAACGGCGACATCTCGGCCGGCAGGCCGGCGATGTACTCGCCCGAAAGGTTGATCTTCAGATGGTCGACGCCGTACTTGATGAAGGTGCGGACCGACCGGCGGATCTCCTCCGGGCCGCTGCACACGCTGCCAAAGCTCAGTTCCTCGAAGTGCATGTGGGGCAGCGTGTTGTCGCCCAGCGCGCCGATGGTCGTAATCTCCTGGCTGCCGGCCAGGTAGCGCGGCCCCGGACATTCGCCGGCCTCGATCGCGTTGCGCAGCACCACGTCCAGCCGGGGCTTGGCGGCGGCGGCGCCGATTGCCGAAGTCCACCCCATTTCCAGGTAGCGCCTGGCCACCCGCACGCACCATAGGATATGTTCTTCTGGCGGCATGAACTGGATGGCCGCCAGCGTGGGCTGGTCGTTCCAGGAAAAATGCGTGTGCGCCTCGGTCATCCCGGGCATGAGGAATCGGCGCTTGCCGTCGACGACGCGTGCGCCCTCGCGGCTGACCCGCTCGGGCAGGCGCGCGACCTCGGCGATGCGCGTGCCGTCCACCAGGACTTCGCCGTCGAAGACGTCCTCGCCGCTTCCATCGAAGACGACAACGTTGGTAATCGCAATTCTGGACATGAAAAGTCTCCTCGCGGCCCGTCGGGGGCCGGCATTCTTATGGGGGGGGAGCGTCGGAATGTTCCGAAAAGACCCTAGCCGGACCGGGCCGCGTGAAACGCCGCGAATGCCTCAGCGCAGGCCTGGGGCTGCTCAAACGTGGTCCAGTGGCCGCAGCCTTGCAGGATCGTGTGTCGGCTGCCTGCGATGCGCCCCGCCATGGCCTGCACGTTGACCGGCGGCGCGACGCCGTCTTCGTCGCCCGTGACAAGCAGCGCCGGAATGCCGAGGCGTTCGAAGTCCGCGGCCTGCGCATCGGCAAGCGCTTCGCAGCTCTGCGCATACCCCTCCGGCGGCTGGCGCATCACGCTTTCGCGCACGAGGGCCAAGACGGCGGGCTGTTGCGCCTTGGTGCGGCTGCTGGTGGCGCCCTTGACGATGGCGTCGGCGATCTCCTGCAATGCCACCTCGCCCTCCCGCGCCAACGCCGCCCGCGCGCGAATGCCGGGCCTGCCCGCATCGGGCGGCGAGGTCAGCGGGCCGAACAGGGCCAGCGAACGGACCTTGGCCGGGTGCCGCAGGGCAAGATGCTGGGCCACGATGGTGCCCAGCGAGTGCGCCGCGACATGCACGGGCTCACCGCCCAGTTCATCGATCACGCGTGCCATCGATTCGACATAGCCCTCGATCGACAAGGGCCGACCCGGCAACGGCGATCGGGCGCTGCCCGGCAGATCCGGGCGGATGACCTGAAAGCCCGAAAAGGCGCTCATCAGGGGGGTCCAGGTGTTGGAGGAACCGCCCAGCCCATGGATGCACAGCAGCGAGGGGCCTGCGCCGTCGATTTCGACCGAGAGGCCATTGATGATGCGCGTCGTCATGCCTGCTCCTGGACAAATGCGTTTTCGATGGCCCCCAGGCCATCGATCTCCACCCGCACTACATCGCCTGCCGCCAGATAGCGAGCGGGCTTCATGCCCATCCCGACACCGGCCGGTGTCCCGGTGGCGATCACGTCGCCCGGATAGAGCGTGATGCCGCGCGAAATCGTTTCAATCAGGGAGGGAATGTCAAAGATCATGTTTTCGGTAAGGCCGTCCTGCCTGAGTTCGCCGTTGACCCAGCAGCGCACGCGCGTCCTGGTCCCATCGAACTCATCCGCCGTGACGATCCAGGGGCCCATCGGACAGAAGGTGTCGAACGATTTGCCCATGTCCCATTGTTGGTGCCGCATCTGCACGTCGCGCGCGGTGACATCGTTAATGACGGTGTAGCCGAAGACGTAGTCCAGGGCTGCGCCGCGCGATATGTTCTTGCCCGCCTTGCCGATGACCACGCCCAGCTCGGCTTCGTAGTCGATCTGTTCCGACACGCCGGTTGGCAGCAGGACCTGGGCCCGAGGCCCCACCACGCATTCCGGCACCTTGGTGAACACGATGGGCCAGGATTGCGGGTCCGCATCGTTATCCTTGAAAACCGACTCGGAGAGCTCCTTGGCATGCGCATGGTAGTTGCGTCCGACGCACCAGAGATTGCGCCGCGGACGGGGCAAGGGCGCGCGCAGGACCACGTCCGCCAGCGGCAGGGGCGCGCCCGCCTCCGCAAGCCTGCCGCCCGCCGCAAGCAGGTCGATCACGGCCTGCACGCCGATCTGCCTGGCCGCGTTGTCAAGCGCCAGCGGCGTCACCGACAGGCCATCGCCCGACACCAGCCCGACGCCGGGCTCCCCGTTGAATACGTAACTTGCAATGCGCACCGCAGTCTCCTTCAAGCCTTTGAAAATCGGTCGGCAGACTTTCGCCACACCGGTAGGCACCACTGTAAAGACGGCACGGGGCCGGCGCTTATCGTCGAGTGCGGGAACTTATCGCAGAGTCAGATGGCGTGCTAGGTGAATACACCTAGCCCCTGCGGGTACCTGAAAACGTGTCAAGCGCCCCTAAAATTCCCGAAAAAGGCCGGGGCACAACGAGGCTCCCCGACGGCGATGAACGCGCTCATCGTCCGACCAAAACCATGGAGACAATCATGCAAGAGACGTATGCCTTGCACGAAGGCGCATTTGGCCGCGCGGTCGTACTCGAATTGCGGGGCGACCTGATCGCCCACGCGCATGCCGAGGTGCAGCTGGCGCTTTGGCTGGGCGGCTCCAGAGCCGAGGCCCGAGTCGGGTCGAAGCTGGTGCGCTACAACGAGCACCTTGCGCTGGGCACGAACACCTATGAATCCCACGACGCGCGATTGCTCGATCGCTCGGGGCCTGCGGTGTTCCTCGTCTTGTACATTGCCCGGCCGTGGCTGGACGAACGCCGCGCCGCCACCGGCCGGCCGTTTCAGTTCGCCACGCCCGGCGTGCCCATCGACGCAGCTGTCCGCCAGAGCTGCTGGAGCCTCCTGGACAAGATCGTCGCGCCGCTAGGCCACACGCGCGACGATATCGACGCCGGGGTGCAGGCGCTGCTGCAGGCGGCGATCGAATCCTCCTCGCAGGCCGGACGGCCGCCCGGCGTGGCGCCCCGGCCGCAAACGCTGGATCACCGGCTGCGCAGCGCCATCTCCTACATGCGCGAAAACGTCCACGAACCCGTTGCAGTGGAAGACATCGCGGCCAAGGTCGGCCTGTCGCGCGGCCATTTTTTTGCGTTGTTCCGCGACCAGCTCAACACCACGCCCCAGGTGTTCTGGAGCGCGGTCCGCGTGGAAGAAGCCGTACGCAGGCTTGTGCATCAGGAACAGCCGCTCACGTCGGTCGCCATGGACCTGGGCTTTTCCACTCCCGGCAATTTTTCGCGGTTCTTCCGCGATCACATGGGCGTTTCGCCCTCGCGCTTTCGGCGCGCGGCTTCAGGCGCGGCGCCGCACCTGCTGACCGGCGTTTCATGACGCGGGGCAGGTGGCAATGCCCCGCGGTGCACGGCGGGGCTCAGAGATGAATAGTCCCGCGCAGGTACAGCGCCGCCTGGCCGCTGATGACCACGCGCCCGTTGTCCTGCACCTCGCACACGAGCTGGCCCTTGCGCGCCCCGCCCTGCTGCGCGGTAAGCGTGCGCTTGCCCAGCCGCTGCGCCCAGTAGGGTGCGAGCGAGGTGTGCGCGGAGCCGGTCACGGGGTCTTCGTTCACGCCCACGCGCGGGCCGAACCAGCGCGACACGAAGTCGAAACTCGACGACGGCGCGGTGACGGCCACGCCGCGCACGTCGAAGGCCGCCAGCGCCGCGAAGTCCGGCTGCAGGCCGGCGATGAGCGCCTCGTCCTCGATCACTACCAGGTAGTCGTCGGTGCGGTACAGGGCCTGCGCGGCCGGCAGGCCCAGCGCCTGCAGCAGTCCGGGCGGGATCTCTTCGGCCTGCGGCTGTTTGGCCGGAAAGTCCATCGCCAGGCGGTCGCCCGCGCGCCGCACGCGCAGCTCGCCGCTGCGCGTGGCAAAGCGCAGCACGTCTTCGCCGGCGTTCAGTTGCTCGAAGAGCACATAGGCCGATGCGAGCGTCGCGTGACCGCACAGGTCGACCTCGACCGCGGGCGTGAACCAGCGCAGTTCGTACCCCTCGCCGTTGCGAACGAAGTAGGCCGTTTCGGACAGATTATTTTCTTCGGCGATGCGCTGCAGGATGTCGTCGGGCAGCCAGGCATCCAGCGGCACGACCGCCGCGGGGTTGCCGCCAAAGGGCGCGGCGGAGAAGGCGTCTACTTGATAGAGATCGAATTGGGGCATGATGAATCCGGGGAATGTGTCGCGCGCGCGGCGCCAGACCGCATTTTGCTACATTTGAGGCCCCTGCCCGGACGTGTGCAACAACCGCCGCGTTCCCCGGGCGGGCGGCAGAAGAAAACCGCTTTCGACCACGGACCGACCATGCGCCTACCGTTTGCCGTTTTTGCTCGCCCTCCCGGCATCCCGGGTTTGAACGCCCGCCGCCTGCTGCCCGCAATGGCCGCGATCGCCGCAACGGCCACGCTATTGGCCAGCGCGGGCGCGCAGGCGCAGCAATGGTTCGACGTGCCGCCGCGGCCGGACCACCCCAACGTTTCCATCCGGATCGGCGCCCTGCCCGACACCCGGCAGGCGTCCGGCAACGCCAGGGGCAAGATGGAACTGCGCTACACCGCCGCCCAGACCATCCCCGGCGCGGACAAGGGACGCGGCCGCTTCAACCGGTCGGTGACGGACGTGCTGTTCAATTGCCGCCAGTCGCGCGTGGGCTTTTTGCCGACGACCAGCTACTACATGGACGAAAGCCTGGTCGCCGCCATCAAGGACGAGGGCCTGGACGAAAGCCAGGTGCAATTCGTGCGCTTTCCCGACGGCAGCCCGCAGATGAAGGCATTGCAGGCCGCCTGCGGCAAATAACCCGCCTACGCCAGCCTCAGCGTGCCGGGCGCGCGCAGCGGCGCCGCGTCCTGCCCGCGCCGCGCGCCATCCTCGGCCAGCCGGAACACGCCCACCGCCCGCACCAGCTCGCGGGCCTGGTCCTGCATGGAGCCCGCGGCGGCGGCCGCTTCTTCGACCAGGGCCGCATTCTGCTGCGTCACCTCGTCCATCTGCGCGACGGCGCGGTTCACCTGGTCGATGCCGCTGGCCTGTTCGTGCGATGCGGCCGCGATCTCACCCATGATGTCGGTCACATGCCGGACGGCCGTGACGATCTCCTGCATGGTGGCGCCGGCGCCTTCGACCTGGCGTGCTCCCTCGCCCACCTTGCCGGCGGATTCCTCGATCAAGGCCTTGACCTCGCGCGCGGCCTGGGCGCTGCGCTGGGCCAGCGAGCGGACCTCGCCCGCCACGACCGCGAAGCCCTTGCCCTGCTCGCCCGCGCGGGCCGCTTCGACCGCCGCATTGAGCGCGAGGATGTTGGTCTGGAACGCGATGCCGTCGATCACGGATACGATGTCGGAGATCTTGTGCGAACTGGCAGAAATGTCCTGCATGGTGCCCACCACGGCGGACACCGCGGCGCCCCCGCGCACGGCGATTTCTGATGCGCTGGCCGCAAGCTGGTTGGCCTGGCGGGCGTTGTCGGCGTTCTGCTTCACGGTGGAAGCCAGTTCCTCCATCGAGGCCGCCGTCTCTTCCAGCGACGCCGCCTGTTCTTCCGTGCGGCTGGAGAGGTCGGCATTGCCCGCGGCGATCTGGCCCGAGGCGCTGGAGATCGTTTCAGACCCATTCCTGATGGCGCGCACCGCGCCCGCGAGCCTGTCCTGCATGTCCTGCAGCGCATGGAGCAGGCGCCCGGTCTCATCCTTGGAACCGGCCTCGATGCGCTGGCCCAGGTCGCCCCCCGCCACGGTTTCGGCTGCCTTGACCGCGCGCGCGAGCGGACGGGTGATGGATCGGCTGACCTGCCACGCAAACAGCGCGCCCAGCGCCAGCGCAAGGCCCGACAGCGCGAGGTTCAGGCGCTCGGCCTCCTCGATGACCGCGCGGCTGGCGAGGCCGGCTTCGTCCATGTCGGCGGACTGCTGGCGCGACAGCGCGATGATGTGATCCTGCAGGCTTTCCAGGGTGGGCAGGGTTTCTTGCAGCAGGCGCTGGCGGGCGGCCTCGCGCTCGCCGCTGCGCAGCATCGCGCCCACTGACTGGAACGACTTCACGTAGCGGCCCCGCGCCGCTTCCAGCGTGCGCAGCCGGTCGGTGGCGTCCGGCGTTTTCATCAAGGGGCGCAGCGTGGCCAGCGCCTCGTCGATGCGCTGGCGGTTGGCGTCGATCTGCTGGAACAGCTTGTCGGCGGCCGCCGGATTCGCGTCGACGAACAGTTCCAGGTTGAGCCGCGCATTGGCGCGCGTCGTCACGTCGACCGTCGAGATGGCGCTGGCCTTGATCCAGGTCTCCTGGGTGATCGTGCGGTTGATGTTGCCGATGCGTGAGAGCTCGTAGTGCGAAACGCCGGCCAGGGCCAGCAACAGCGCCAGCACGGCGCCAAAGCCCAGGGCCAGGCGCGAGCCGATGGCCAGGTTGACGAAATAGGTGCGGAGGGTCTTCATGGGGTCTTTCGTCCAGGAGCGTCGATCTCCAGTCATCGCCGTGCAATCAGGCACAGCGCCAGCACACGGAAATGTCATAGGCCATCGAACAAGGGAAAACCCTAGTGTATTGGTCCTGACACATTTCGCAAACATTTGCGTGACGGTTGTTTGCGTTCGGACAAAGACAACCAACTGCCTGCGCGCCACGGCGACATTGCTAAGATCGGCACAACGTCCCGCACCGCCCGGTGCAGCACTGGGAGACCCCGCATGAAACCCTTGGAAAATGGCGTGGATGTCGCACTGGCGACGCAGGCGGACGACACCCTGGTGCAGGCGTTCGCGCGCCTGCTGCCCCAGTTGTCACAGAGCGCGCCGCCCCTGTCCAAGGCGGACCTGGATGAAATCATCCATGCCCCGTGCAATCACCTGTTCATCGCCACGATGGGACCTGACCGGCGCATCGTGGGCACGCTGACGCTGGTGCACTTTCGCATTCCCACCGGCGTGCGCGCATGGATCGAGGATGTGGTGGTGGACACGCAGGCGCGTGGGCTGAAGGTTGGCATGGCGCTGACACGCGCGGCCATTGCCAAGAGCCGCGAACTGAAGGCCCGCACGCTGGACCTGACCTCCAATCCGGGACGGCTGTCGGCGCACCACCTGTATGAGTCGGCCGGCTTCGTGATGCGCGACACGCGCGTCTACCGCTACCAGGGCTGAACCGCCGCGGCTATTGGTAGCGTTCGCGATAGCCCACCGGCGACATGCCGCAGTACTTGTTGAAGATGTCGCGAAAGGCCTTGGTGTCGTTGTAGCCGACCTCGTACATGACCTCTGCGACGCTCTTGCGCGAGGTCTCCAGCCGCTGCTTGGCGGCCTCGACGCGCACGCGCTGCAGGTATTCGACGATGCTGTTGCCCGTGGCCTGGCGGAACCGGCGTTCCAGCGTGCGGCGGCCCAGCGCGTGGCGGCCGGCCAGTTCCTCGACCGTGATCTTTTCCGGATAGCGGCCTTCGATGTATTCCTGCACCGCGCGCACGATGTCATCGGCATGCGACTTCTGGCCCATGAAGACGGAAAACGGCAACTGGCTCTGGCGGCTCCAGTCCAGCTGGAAGTACTTGGCGCACCAGATCGCGGTGTCGCGGTCGGTGTATTTCTCGATCAGGTGCAGCACCAGATGCGCCGCCGAAAACGCGCCGCCGCTGGTGTAGACCCCGTTTTCGGCCAGCACCACGCGGTCGCTGGTCCACTGCACCGAGGGAAACAGGCTGGCATAGAGGTTCTGCGCCACCCAATGCACGACCGCCTGCTGGCCGTCGAGCACGCCGCCCGCCGCGAGCAGCGCGGCGCCGACGCAGAGGCTGGCGACCTCGCCCCCGTTGCGGTGATGGCGCGACAGCCATTCGATGAGTTCGCGATTGGACAGCACGGCGTCCGACACCGACCCCAGCAGCGGCGGCGCGATGCAGATGTCGATGTCGGTGGCGTCGGCCAGCACCATGTCGGCCACCACCTTGATGCGTCCTTCGTCCAGGCTGACCTCGCGCGTCAGGGCCAGCGTGCGCACGTGAAAGCGCGGCTCGCGGCCATGGGCGCGCAGGTATTCGTTGGCCACCATGAATCCGTGGCGCGCGGTTTCCAGGGACGCAATATTGGCCCCTTGTGGCAGCAGGAACGCGACGTTTTTCATGTCGCCAAGCATACCGCCGCAGGCTGACGCAATCCACCCGCAAGATTGTCGCAATCTCCTATCTGAAAGCGGCGCCGATCCCGATACAGTGGCACCAGCCGGTCCAGAAATCCGGACGGCGGCCCGGACGGCTTGCGGGCGTCCCGGCTCGAACCAGAACAACACGGACGTGAGGAGTGATCGATGGACAAATACATAGACGGTTTCCTGCTGTGCGTACCCAAGGCCAACCTGGAGACGTACAAGAAAATGGCGCAGCATGCCGAGGGCATCTGGCGCGAACACGGCGCGCTGGACTACCGCGAAGGCGTGGCCGACGACATCGACGGCGAAGGCTTTGCGTCGTTCAGCGCGGCGGCCGGCGCGCGCGGGGGCGAGGTCGTGGTGTTCGCCTGGATCCTGTATCCCAGCAAGGAAGACCGCAACCGGATCAACGCCAAGGTCATGGCCGACCCGCGCCTGGCGGACATGTGCTGCGAAGGCGTGTTCGACGTCAAGCGCATGTGCTGGGGCGGATTCGCCACCCTGGTCGGCAACTAGCACAACTCGCACGCAAGGCCCGCGCCGCGCACACCGCCGCGGCCGCGCGACAACCTGGAGACACATCATGGCCACCCAAGCAGTCAAGCCCATCCCCGACGGCATGCACACGCTGACGCCGCACATCGTGTGCGAGGGCGCGTCCGACGCCCTCGCCTTCTACAAGAAAGCGTTCAACGCCGAGGAGCTCATGCGGCTGCCCGGTCCCAACGGCAAGATCATGCACGCGGCCGTGCGCATCGGGGACTCGGTCCTCATGCTGATGGATGATTTTCCGGAATGGGGCAGCCTGGGGCCGAAGGCGCTCAAGGGCACGCCCGCCGTCCTGCACCTGTACGTGACCGACGCGGACGCCGCCATCGCGCGGGCCGTTGCCGCCGGCGCGCAGGTGACGATGCCCGCGGCCGACATGTTCTGGGGCGACCGCTATGGGCAGGTGGTGGATCCGTTCGGCCACCGCTGGTCGATCGCCACCCACAAGCAGGACCTCACGCCCGAGGAAATCCAGCAGAACATGGCGAAGATGGGCGCAATGGAAGGCTGCGGCGACCCGGCCAAGCGATAAGCGTGCGGGGCGGCCCGGCCAGGCGGCGCGCCGACCGGCCGCCCGCCTGCCCCAGGGCCAGCTACTTGGGCGCGGGTTGCGGATACGCGCCCAGGAAATCCAGCTTGCCGATCGGCACGCCCGCCTGGCGCAGGATGCCGTAGGCGGTCGTCACGTGGAAGTAGAAGTTCGGCAGCGCGAACGTCAGCAGGTAGTCATCGCCCTGGAACTCGGGCTTGAATTCGCCGAAGCTCAGCGTGATGCGGCGGCCTTCGGCGCCCTCGATCTGTTCCGGCGTCACGCTTTGCAGGTAGGCGACCGTGTCGGCGATGCGCTGCTGCAGTTGTGCGAGCGTGGTCTCGTTGTCCGGAAACTTCGGGGCTTCGCCCTGCGACAACCGCTGCGCCGCGAATTTCGCGGCGTCGCTCGCGCGCTGGATCTGGCCCGACAGCGGATACATGTCGGGCGCGAGGCGCGCGTTCACGAGCTGGGCAGGATCGATGCCCGCGGCCTGCGCGTGCGCGGCGGCTTTTTCGAGCAGCGCGGCCAGCACATTCAGGCCGCGGAGAAAGACAGGCACGGACGCCTGGTACATGGACAAGGGCATGGCGATGATTTCCGTCAGGGTGATGGGCCCGGCGCGCCGCGCTCCGGACGCCGCGGGACTGCCGCGATGTTACGCCGCGCCAGGGCTGGCTGGCCACCGGCAGCGTCGACATGACCATTCTTCGCGTCCGAACAATGCGCCGGGCCGTTCGGGCGCCGGCTGGAAAGCCCCTGACCCCGTCACCCTGGCATCCCTGCACCCGCCGTGACCGCCGCGCCCACGCGGCGCTGGGTCTGGAAGAACCGCCACACCAGCGCGGACGCATCCGGCCCGGTGCGCGCGTGATACCGCACGGCGGGGTCGCCGCCGCTCCACGCATGCTCCAGCCGCGTGATCTCGCACAGGCGCAGCACCGTCTTGCGGCCGCGCATCAGATCCACCCGGCGGTAGGCCTTTTCCGTCCCCAATCCCATCACCCGCTCGATCGGCAAGACATGCGGGTCAGGGGCATTCACGGCGCGGAACTGCTCGAACAGCTGCTTCGCATTGCGCGGGGCGACGGCCGGATCGAGCTGGCCGTGCAGGATCAGCACGGGCATGCCGAGCTGGAACACGGCGGGGTCCGCCACCGACGCCAACAGCGGCACCAAGGGCTTGATGCTGCCCCGGCGCATCGTGCCGATCCCGCCCGCCGCGCTGTGCGCATCGCCCACGACCGGTCCCGAGTGCATGGCCACCGCCGCGATCAGGCGGGGATGCCGCAAGGCGACCAGCGCGGCCATGCCCGCGCCGGCCGACAGGCCCGCCACGTAGACCCGCTCGGGGTCCAGGCCATGGCGCTCGACCTCGTTGCGGATCAGGGCCGCGATCAGGTCGGCCTCGGCGCCGCCGTGATCGTCGTTCGGCTGGAACCAGCGCCAGCAGCGCTGCACCTGGCGCGTCATGGACTGCTGCGGATACAGCACCATGAAACCGCCGGCGTCTGCCCACTGGTTCATGCGCGACCCTTGCGCGAACGCCGACGACGTCTGCCGGCAGCCGTGCAGCATCACGACCAGCGGCCGGCCGCCGGGCGTTTCCGTCAAGGGGGTATAGCGGGCGAAGGCCAAACGGCGTCCCGCGCCGTCGGAGAATTGGCGCGAGGCTTCCCAACGCCCGGCGCCCAGCGAGGCCGCGGCAGGCGCTGCCGCCCGCCCCGCCCCGGGCGCACGGGCCGTCTTGACTGCTTTGACTGCCTTGGCCGTCTTGCGCGCCGTCGTCGCGCGCTTGCGCGGCGGCTTGGGCGTGGCCATGCGCATCGCCGCGCGCTGCAGGCGCGAGATCTTTTTTGCCGCTTTGAAAAACAGACTGCTGAAACTGCGCGCCATGGCTGGGGCCTGTTCGGTAGATGCTGTTTGCCGCACGGCCCAGCGGGCCAAGGGGCGCGGCGCCGGACGGCAGTCGTCGCGGCCAGGCCGCTCCGCAAGGCGGATGCCTGGCGCCGGATGCGGGCGCCGCGCCGGCGATGCAGCCAGGGCGCCGTCTGTGCCACGGCGGTCCGCCAGGTGGGCCGCCAGTTCGTTCTCGTGTTAAATGTATCACAGAGTAACTAACCGGCCGCCCCGTGAACGGTCGGCCGCGGCCCGCGCCGTTTGCACCAGATCAAACCCGCGCCGCATCCGTCGACGCCAGGCCGCGCGCGCCCTTGAGCACCCGCGGCAAAAGGCCTATGGTGGACGACTTGTTCCAAGCAGGCGCCGATATGTTTCCCAACGACCGTCCCCAGACCCTGGGCGAAGAAATCGCCAACAGCATCAGCCACGGGCTGGGCGCCGCCGGCGCGCTGGCCGGCACGCCGCTGCTGATCGCGGCGGCCGCGCGCCAGGGCGATGCGGCCTTCATCGCCGGCGCCGCGGTGTTCGCGGCCTCGATGTGCCTGCTGTACCTGGCGTCCGCCATCTATCACGCGCTGCCCCGCTGCCGCGCCAAGCAGATCTTCAACGTGCTGGACCACTCGGCCATCTACCTGCTCATCGCCGGGACCTACACGCCGTTTGCGCTGGGCGCGTTGCGCGGGCCCTGGGGCTGGACCCTGTTCGGATTGGTCTGGGGGCTGGCCCTGCTGGGCGTGGGCCTGAAGGCCAGCAAGCGGCTCAACCGGCCCGCGCTGTCCACCGGGCTGTACCTGGCGATGGGCTGGATCGTCGTGATCGCCGTCAAGCCCTTGCTGGAGCGGGTGCCCTCGGGCGGCCTGTGGTGGCTGGTGGCGGGCGGCCTGGCCTACACGGGCGGCGTGGTGTTCTTCGTGTTCGACAACCGCTGGCGCTACAGCCATTTCATCTGGCATCTGTTCGTGCTGGCGGGCACGGTCTGCCACTTCTTCGCGGTCTTCTGGTACGCCGCCTGACGCGCGGCCGCCGCATCCGGCGGGCGTCGGGACGCGCTCGGCGACGCCGTCCACCGCGCGTTCGTCCATCCCGTCCGCCTGTCCCGTCCGCCTGCCCCGTCGGCTTATCCCGTCCGCCTATCCCGGACCCACCGATCCCGGCCCCGCGCCCGGCAGGCCGCCCTGCCGCGGTTCGGCCTGACGCAGGTATTCCTTCGGCGGCCGGCCCAGCACGCGCCGGAACATCGTGGAAAACGCCGCAGGGCTCTGATACCCGAAGTCCAGCGCGATCGCCGTGACCGGCTCGCCCTCCGCCAGGCGGGCCAGGGCCAGCACCACGCAGGCGCGCTGGCGCCATTCGGAATACGCCATGCCCGTCAGCCGCCGGAAGGTCCGGCTGAACGTACGCGCGCTCATGTGCAGGCGGTCCGCCCATTCCTGCGGCGGCAGGCGCGCATCGGGCGCCGCGATGAAAGCGCGGCATAGCGGCGCAAGCCGCTTGTCGCGCGGCAAGGGGATATGCAGCGGCAGCACCGCCGCGCGCTCGACCTCGTGCAGCAGCAAGGCAGCCAGCGCCCCGTCGCGGCCCCGCGGGTCATAGGCGGCGGGCATGTCCACGGCCTCCAGCAGCAGCGCGCGCAGCAGCGGCGACACCTCGATCACCTCGCAGGACTTGCTGCCCGCGCGCGCCGCGCCCGGCTCGATATAGGCGCTGCGCGTACTGACGCCCAGCATGCGGACCCGATGCGTCACGCCTGCCGGAATCCAGACGGCGCGTTGCGGCGGAACCACCCAATTGCCGTCGCGCGTGGCCACGTGCATGACGCCGGTGGCGCCGTAGAGCAACTGCGCCCGCCGATGGGCGTGGTCGGGCAGCAGTTCTCCCCGGGGATAGTCGTTGCCGATCGCGACCACCGGACGTGCGAGGCCGTCGTGCCGGTCGATATGGGTGTTGCGCATGGTGCATGCCGCGTTCGCGAGGCGGCGGCTTGGCCGAAACGAAAACATCATTGTCCCATCCTCGAAAGCGGGCCAGGCGCGGCGCCCCTATCGTGGCGGCTTTCCTGCAAGGAATGGCGGCATGTTCTACCTGGCGTTGGTCTTCATAGGCGGCCTTTGCGGCATCACCACGGTGCTCTTCGGCTTTGGCGGCGGCTTCGTGGTGGTGCCCGCGCTGTACGGGCTGCTGACGGCCATGCATGGCGCGGATGACGCAATCGGCCAGTCGGCGATGCACATCGCCGTGGCGACCTCCACATGCGTCATGATCGTCAGTTCGGCGTCTGCCACGCACAGGCACCTGCGCGCGGGCAACATCGTTCGCGACTACGTGTGGCCGCTGGCGGGCTACATTGCGGCGGGCGCCCTGCTGGGCGCGTGGGCCGCCACCCGCGTCGACGGCGGCTTCGTGCGCCATGCCTTCATCGCCTACCTGGGCGTGACGATCCTGGATTGCCTGTTGCGCCAGGGCTTCATGTCGCAGGGCGCAGGCGCGGCGCCGCGTGCGCTGGGCCGTGCGGCTACGATGGCCGGCGGCTTGGGCATCGGGGCGATTGCCGCCTTCCTAGGCGTGGGCGGCAGCGTCATGACCGTTCCATTGCTGCGCCGGCGCGGCTTGCCGATGGCCAAGGCCGCCGCCATGGCCAACCCGCTGACCCTGCCGGTCGCGCTCGCGGGCACGCTTGCCTACCTGGCCGCGGCGCACCAGGCGCCGCAGGCGCTGTCGCCGTGGATCGTCGGTTATGTGGACCTGCTGGCTTTCGCTGCGCTGGCGCTGGGATCGCTGGCCGGCATCCGGCTGGCCGCCCCGCTGATTCCGCGCATTGCCGACCGCCTGCACGCACGCGTCTACGTGCTGCTGCTGATCCTCGTGATGATCGGCATGATCGCGCTCTAGCCGCCCTTTTCGCAAAAACCTGCGGACACATCGCCGCCAGCAGCGACTACCAAACCGCGCAAAACGTTTCGGACGCGCGTCCTGGGGCCGCCCTGCAAGGGCTTGCCCGGCAAATGGTGGCCTGGCGACACAGGAAAACACATCGCGAAACTTGTGCCCGGCCCGCCCCGCTCGTCATCATGGTCGGACTTTCAACCGGAACTAGGAGATTTCATGCAGCGTTCCACTTATGGATTCCTGTCCGCCGCCATCCTGACGACGGCGCTGTCCGGTGCCCCTGCCCTGGCCCAGCAGGCCAGCCAGCCCCAGGCGCAGAGCCAGGCGCAGACTCAGGCTCAACCCGGCATGGCGCCCGCCGTGCGGCAGCCCACGGACCAGCAATTGCAGAAGTTCGCCTCGGCTTCGCAGAAAATCTCGGGCGTCGTCACCGAGTACCGCCCCAAGGTCGATGCCGCCAAGACCGACGACGCCAAGCAGAAGGTCGTCCAGGAAGCGGACGCAAAGATGGTGCAGCTGGTTCGCGCCGACGGCCTGACCGTCGAAGAGTTCAACGGCATCGGACAGGCCGTGCAGCAGGACCCGCAGCTCAGGGAGCGGCTCATGAAAATGGGCCCGGGCACGCCCGCGCCTCGCTGAGCGGCCTGCACACGCCGCCGTGGCCCCGCCGCGGCAAGGCGACGCGACCGCCTGCCCGGGGTACGCGGCGCCTCGCCCAGGGCGGGACACGTTTGCCGGCGATGGCCGAGCGGTTATCCTAGGCGCCAGACCCTTGTTTGGACGCCCTCCAGGAGCACCGCAACTTGACCCCGGAACTCACCCTCTACGATCTGGCCGGCGCGGATGCCGCGTTGCGCTTCAGCCCGCATTGCTGGAAGACGCACATGGCGCTGGCCCACAAGGGCCTGACAGCCGAGACCATCCCCTGGCGCTTCACCGAAAAGGAAGCCATCGGCTTCTCCGGCCAAAAGCTCGTGCCGGTGCTGGTGCACGGCGAGCACGTCGTGAGCGACTCCTGGCAGATCGCCTGCTACCTCGAAGACACGTTTCCCGAGCGGCCCTCGCTCTTTGGCGGCGATCACGCCCGTCCGCTCAGTCAGTTCGTGAATGCGTGGGCCGACACCACGCTGGTGCCCGTGCTGGCACGCCTGCTGCTGCCCGAGATCCACGGCCTGATCCACGACAAGGACAAGGACTATTTCCGTGCGACGCGCGAGAAGCGATTCGGCCGGCTCGAAGACCTGCCGGCCGGCTACGCGGACCGCATCGCCGAGCTGCGCGCCGCGCTGCTGCCCCTGCGCCAGACGCTGGGCAAGCAGCCCTATCTGGCAGGCAGCGCGCCCGGGTACGCGGATTATTCGGTCTTCGGGATGTTCATGTGGGCCCGTTGCACCAGCCCCTTGGCGCTGCTGGACGCGGACGACCCGGTGTACGCCTGGCGCGAGCGGCTGCTGGACGCATTCGGCGGGCTGGCGCGCCGCGCGGCGGTGAGACCGGCGGCGCAGGCGGCCTGAGCGCGGCGCGCGGCGCTCAGGCCTCACGCCGCGGGTCTTGACGCCGCGGGGCTTGACGCCGCAGGTCTTGACCCTTCACGTCTTGAGCCGATAGCCCGTCTTGAAGATCCAGCGCACGCCCACCAGGCAGGCCAGCAGAAACGCCACCGTCATGCCCACGCTGATCTCGACGCTGACGTCGGAGACGCCAAAGAATGCCCAGCGAAAGCCGCTGACCAGATACACGACCGGATTGAACAGCGTGACGGTCTGCCAGAACGGCGGCAGCATGTTGATGGAATAGAACGTGCCGCCCAGGAAGGTCAGCGGCGTGATGATCATGAGCGGAATGATCTGCAGCTTTTCAAAGCCGTCGGCCCAGATCCCGATGATGAAGCCGAACAGGCTGAACGTCACGGCGGTCAGCACCAGGAAGGACAGCATCCATAGCGGATGCGCCACCTCGAACGAGACGAACAGCCTTGCGGTCGCCAGCATGATGAGGCCCAGGATGATGGACTTGCTGGCCGCCGCCCCCACGTAGCCCATCAGGATTTCCACGTAGGAAATGGGCGCCGAGTGGATCTCGTAGATCGTGCCGGAAAAGCGCGGCATGTAGATGCCGAACGAGGCGTTGGCAACGCTTTGCGTCAGGAGCGACAGCATGATCATGCCCGGCACGATGAACGCGCCGTAGCTGACGCCGTCGATCTCGACCATGTGCGACCCGATGGCCGACCCGAACACGACGAAGTAGAGCGAGGTGGAAATCACCGGCGAGAGCACGCTTTGCATCAGCGTGCGCCAGGCGCGGGCCATTTCAAAGAGGTAGATGGCGCGAATGGCGTAGAAATTCATGATTGACCGTGCACCAGGCTGACGAAGATGTCCTCGAGCGAGCTTTCCGAGGTGTTGAGATCCGCGAATTCGATATTCAGGCGGCTCAGGTCCTGCAGCAGCCGCGAGATGTCGCCGCCACGCTCGTTGTCGTAGGTATAGACGAGCTTGTAGCCGTCGGCGGACAGGTCGAGCTGGTAGGCGTCCAGCGCCGTCGGGATGCCCGGCAGCGGCGCCTTCAACGTCAGCGCGAGCTGGCGCTTGCCCAGCTTGGCCATGAGCGCGTTCTTTTCCTCGACCAGGATGATCTCGCCGCGGCGGATCACCCCGATCCGATCCGCCATCTCCTGGGCTTCCTCGATGTAGTGCGTGGTCAGGATGATGGTGACGCCGCTTTCGCGCAGCCGCCGCACCATTTCCCACATGCCGCGCCGCAGCTCCACATCGACGCCCGCGGTGGGTTCGTCCAGGAACAGGATGGCCGGTTCGTGCGACAGCGCCTTGGCGATCATGACGCGCCGCTTCATGCCGCCCGATAGCGCCATGATGCGGCTGTCCTTCTTGTCCCAGAGCGACAGGTCGCGCAGGACCTTTTCGATGTAGGCGGGATCGGCCGGCTTGCCGAACAGGCCGCGGCTGAAGGTGACGGTGTTCCAGACGCTTTCGAAGGCGTCCGTGGAGATTTCCTGCGGCACCAGCCCGATCTTGGAGCGGGCCGCGCGAAAGTCCGTGACGATGTCGTGGCCGTCGGCCAGCACCGTGCCGTGGGTGGGATTGACGATGCCGCAGATGATGCTGATCAGCGTGGTCTTGCCCGCGCCGTTCGGCCCGAGCAAGGCAAAAATCTCGCCGCGCTGGATGTCCAGGCTGACGTTCTTGAGCGCCTGGAACCCCGACGCATATTGCTTGGATAAGCCTTGTACCGATATGACTGGCTGCACGCGAGCCCCCAACTTGACCATAGCCGGAGGATTTTACCCGCCGCGCAGCCCCCGCTTGTTCAACGTGGCGGAACGGTGTGTTTGGTTTTTGAGAAAACTAGAAGTCTTCGTCTTCTTGCACCTTGGGCATCAGGTAGGCCGTCAGCGCGCTGGACAGGCCGGCCATCACCCACAGGACAAAGAACGACACGGTGTAGAAACCCATCCGGCCCGTGGGGACATGTCCGAAGATGGTCACGTCCAGCGGGTCGATCAGGGCGAAGATCAGTGCGCTTCCCACAGCGGCGGCCAGAAAGGACGGCCACAGGATCCACATCAAAGATCGCAGTCCCATGCGTGAACTCCCCGGTTCAAGGTTTGGCGGCGGCCGGGCTGGCGTTCGGCGCCGCCCGGCCCTCGGCCGCGCTGGCCGCGACCTGTTCGATGACCAGTCCGCGCTTGACCACGCCCTCGCCGATGGGCTGGTCGGCAAACTGGGCCATGGCCAGATAGATCGTGATGAAGCAGCCCACCATCGCGGCGAACGGGCCGGCCATCAGGATCCACGGCCAGGGCTCGCGGTACCAGGGCTTGACGGGAGGGGCCGCATCCGCGGGGTCGAGGGTGATTCGTGCAGCGTTCATGTAGATATCCTTGTGGCGTTCAGGGCTAAGGGCCGCCCTACTCGGGCACATAGAAACTGGCGGGCTCGTCGGTTTCGACCGGCTGGTTGTCGCCGTCCTGCCCCCGGGCGCGCAGGGTGATGGGATGGGCGCCGGGCGTCGAGCCCGCCGGGGCGCGAATGACCATGGGCACCAGCTTGTTGGCGGCGGCTTCGACCTCGACGACGTCCGACCCCTGCTGGCCCGCCAGCACGGCCAGGTCCGGCATGCCCTCGGCCGACAGGCGCAGGCGCATCGGCACGTCCGACGTGTTGATGATCTGCAGCCGGTAGACGTTTTCGATCAGGCCGCCGGCGACCTCGCGGCCCAGCGCGCCGCGGTCCCGGATGACGTCGACGCGCAGCGGATTGCGCAGGGCCAGCGACACCACGAAGGCCACCGCCAGCGCCAGGATCAGCGTGCCATAGACCAGGACGCGCGGCCGCAGCAGGTGCGACCGTGCGCTCTTGGTGGACAGGCCATCCAGCATGGCGCGCTCGGACGTATAGCGGATGAGGCCCGGCTCGTACTGCATCTTGTCCATCACCTGCTCACAGGCATCGATGCACGCGCCGCAGCCGATGCACATGTACTGCAGGCCGTCGCGGATGTCGATGCCGGTCGGACAGACCTGCACGCACAGGCTGCAATCGACACAGTCGCCCAGCCCCGCGGCCTTGTGGTCCACCTTGCGCGAGCGGCTGCCGCGCGGATCGCCGCGGCGCTTGTCGTAGGTGACCACGAAGGTGTCCGGGTCGACCATCACGCTCTGGAAGCGGGCGTACGGGCACATGTACTTGCACACCGATTCGCGCATGAAGCCGGCGTTGCCCCAGGTCGCAAAGCCGTAGAACAGCATCCAGAACCACTGCCAGCCGCCAAGCTGCAGGGCGAACAGCTCATGCCCCAGCTCGCGGATGGGCGCGAAATAGCCGATGAAGGTCGAGCCCGTCCACCACGCCAGCGCGATCCAGAGGAAATGCTTGGTGAATTTCAGGCGGAACTTGTGCCAGGACCAGGGCGATTCATCCAGGCGGATGCGCGCGATGCGGTCGCCTTCGACCTTGCGCTCGATCCACATGAAGATTTCGGTGTAGACGGTCTGCGGACAGGCGTAGCCGCAGAACAGACGGCCGGCCACGGCGGTGAAGAGGAACAGCGCCAGCGCGGAGATGACGAGCAGCACGGCAAGATACACGACGTCCTGCGGCCACAGCACCAGGCCAAAGAGATAGAACTTGCGCGCCCCCAGGTCGAACAGGACGGCCTGGCGGCCGTTCCATTGCAGCCAGGGCAAGCCGTAGAAAATGAGCTGGGTAAGGAAGACGAACGCGATGCGCCAGCGGGCGAAGATGCCGCTGACGGATCGCGGATAGATCTTGCTGCGCACCCCCGCCAGCGTCTGTTCCAGGGTTTCCTGGCCCGGACGCGGTGGCCGCGTATGCGGCCGCCAGGGCGGCGGGTCACCGCCAGGCGAACTGCCGCCGACGCTTGCGGTTGACCCATCATTCATTTGCTGCTCCGTACGGTAAGTGCTGGCGGTATGGGGGGCCGCCGCGCGGCCCACCACCTACGTGCTGCGGTTTCACTGCTGGGCGGCGTCGGCGGGCGCCGCGGCGGCCTGCTTCTGCGGCTCGGCCTTGTTGGAAAGACCCCAGACCCAAGCCGTCAGGATCTTGATCTGCTCCGGCGTCAGGACGTGTTCGTGCGCCGGCATGCGGTTTTCGCGGCCGTCGAGAATGGTCTTGACGATGGTCGCCTCCGAACTGCCATACAGCCAGACGTCGTCCGTCAGGTTGGGCGCGCCCATGAGCGGATTGCCCTTGCCATCGACACCGTGACAGGCCACGCAGTAGGTGGCGAACTCGCGCTTGCCGCGGAACACGCGCACCGGATCGGCCGTCAGGCCCGACAGCGAACGCACGTATTGCGCGATGTCGCCGGCCATCTTGGGATCGATCGAGTCCTTCCAGGGCGGCATCACGCCAAGGCGCCCTTCCTTGATGGTCTGCATGATGGTTTCGGGCGAACCGCCATGCAGCCAGTCTCCGTCCGCCAGGTTGGGAAAGCTGGGGCCGCCCTTGGCATCGGAACCGTGGCACTGCGCGCAGGTGTTCAGGAAGAGGCGCTGGCCGATTTCTCGCGCGCCCGGATCCTGCGCGATCTGCGGGACCGACATGGTCTCGAAGCGCGCATAGATGGGGCGAACGGCTTCGGCCATCTTGGCCTGTTGCTGCGCCACTTCCTGCGCGCTGCTGAAGCCCAGCTTGCCCTGGTAGGCGCCCAGCCCCGGCATCAGGAACAGATAGCCCAGCGCGAACACGCAGGCCAGCAGGTACATCCAGGTCCACCAGGTGGGGACCGGATTGTTGAGCTCGGTCAGGTCGCCGTCCCAGACGTGGCCGGTGTCCTCGACCTGGCCGTTGGCCGGCATCGCGCTGAGCCAGCGGCGCTGCGTGTACAGCAGCCACAAGCACCACACCACCCCGCCCACCGCGACGATCGCGATGAAATACCCCCAGAAGCTATTGACGAAATCGCTCATGACCGATTCGCTCCATCTTGTTGTGCCTGACCGAATTCATCGGGCAGTGCGAACGGCAGCATGGCCGATTCGCGGTTGGCGCCCTGGCGGCCGCGCGAGCAGGCCCACCAGACGATGCCGAAAAAGGTTGCCATCGAGATGGCGGTGATGATTGCGCTCAGGTAGGCGACCATGGTCAGCCTCCCGTGGCCGCTTGCGCGGCAGGCTGCACGGCGGACTGCCGGGCCTTCTTGGCTTCTTCGGCCTTCTTGGCCTCTTCGGCCTGCTTGGCAAGCTGCGCCTTGCGCACACCCACGCCCAGCCCTTGCAGGTAGGCCACGAGCGCGTCTTCTTCCGTCTTGCCCTCGATCGCCTTGGGCGCCGCGGCGATTTCCTCGTCGGTGTACGGCACGCCCAGGGCGCGCAGGGCGCGCATGCGCTGGTCCACGTTCTGGCCCGTGAGGACCGTCTTTTCCAGCCAGGGATAGGCGGGCATGTTGGATTCCGGCACCACCTTGCGCGGATCGCGCAGGTGGATGCGGTGCCAATCATCGGAATAGCGCTCGCCCACGCGCGCCAGATCGGGACCGGTACGCTTGGAGCCCCACAGGAAGGGGTGATCGAAGACCGATTCCGCGGCGACCGAGTACGACCCGTAGCGCTGGACTTCCGCAGCCAGCGTACGCACCTGCTGCGAGTGACAGCCCACGCAGCCCTCGCGGATGTAGACGTCGCGGCCCATCAGCCGCAGCGGGCTGTAGGGTTCGACGCCGGCCACGGGCTGGGTGGTGCTGTGCTGGAAGAACAGCGGGATGATCTGGACCAGGCCCGCGAAGGAGACCACCAGGATGCTGGCGATGATCATCCAGCCGATGTTCTTCTCGAGGGTCTGGTGGGAAAAGAAGCCATGATTCTTGTTGGCCATGATGTCCTCGTCAGGCAGTGGCCGGCACGGCGGTCGCGGGAACCGGCGCACGCGCGGCTTGGGGTTCGTCTTGCGGAATGGCGGGGTTGACCGACTGCGCGCCGCGCACCGTCTTCCACACGTTCCAGGCCATGACGAACACACCGCACAAGAACAGGGTTCCACCCAGCAAACGGATCAGGTAGTACGGAACGCGCGTCTTCAGTTCCTCGACGAAGCTGTAGACCAGGGTGCCGTCCGAGGCCGTGTCGCGCCACATCAGGCCCTGCTGCACGCCGGCGATCCACATGGCGGCGATGTACAGCACCACGCCGATGGTCGCGATCCAGAAGTGCAATTCGATGGCCTTGACGCTGTACATCTTTTCGCGGCCGTACAGGCGCGGGATCAGGTAGTAGAGCGAGCCGAAGGAGATCATGGCGACCCAGCCCAGCGCGCCGGAGTGCACGTGGCCGATGGTCCAGTCCGTGTAGTGCGACAGCGAGTTCACCGTGCGGATCGACATCATCGAGCCTTCGAAGGTGGACATGCCGTAGAACGACAGCGCGGTGACCATGAACTTCAGGATGGGATCGGTGCGCAGCTTGTACCAGGCGCCCTGCAGGGTCATGATGCCGTTGATCATGCCGCCCCACGACGGCGCCAGCAGGATCAGCGAGAACGTCATGCCCAGCGACTGGGTCCAGTCAGGCAGCGACGTGTACAGCAGGTGGTGCGGACCCGCCCACATGTACGTGAAGGCCAGCGCCCAGAAGTGGACGATGGACAGGCGGTACGAGTAGATGGGGCGGCCGGCCTGCTTGGGCACGAAGTAATACATCATGCCCAGGAAGCTGGTCGTCAGGAAAAAGCCCACCGCATTGTGGCCGTACCACCATTGCACCATGGCGTCCTGCACGCCCGCGTAGGCGGAGTAGGACTTCCACAGCGTCACCGGCATCTCGATGTTGTTGAAGATGTGCAGGATGGCGATGGTGAGGATGTACGAGCCGAAGAACCAGTTGGCCACGTAGATGTGCTTGGAACGGCGCTTGATGATGGTGCCGAAGAACACGATGGCGTAGGCGACCCAGACCAGGGTGATCAGGATGTCGATGGGCCATTCGAGTTCGGCGTATTCCTTGCTGCTGGTAAAGCCCATGGGCAAGGTGATCGCGGCTGCGACGATGACGGCCTGCCAGCCCCAGAACGTGAAGGCGGCGAGCTTGTCGCAGAACAGGCGCGCCTGACAGGTGCGCTGCACGACGTAGTACGACGTCGCGAAAAGTGCGCTGCCGCCGAAGGCGAAGATCACGGCGTTGGTGTGCAGCGGGCGCAGGCGGCCGTAGCTGAGCCATGCGGTGTCGAAATTCAACTGAGGCCAAATAAGCTGCGCGGCCAGAAACACGCCCACAGCCATGCCGACTATGCCCCAGACTACCGTCATGAGCGCGAACTGCCTCACGACCCTGTAGTTGAAGGTATCGGACTTGCTTGCGATTGCGGCGCAATCGTTCATCACCCTTCCCCTAAAGTAACAAGAACTTCCAGGCTTCGATGATGGGACTAGTCACAGGAGTCGGCGTTGATTTGGATCAACCGGGATGCGACGCCCCGAACTTCGGCGCATAACCGCAACGCTTGAAGGGGTATCGGGGTGGCGCAGCGGCGTTTCCGGCGCCGCGCAGACGCTTCAGCGGCGGCCCGCGGCGGCGCTGTCGTCGTCGCGCAGGATGGCCGTGCCGGCATCCTCGGTATCGTCGTACTGGCCGTTGAAAACCGCCCACCACAGCGACACGCCGATGGCCAGCACGAAGAGCAGCGACAGCGGCAGCAGGAGATAAAGTATGGTCACGGCGCCGCCCCGAGCGCGGCGCCCGGCGCCACGCTGCCCGACCAGTCGCGGCGGCACAGGCGCCACGAGTTGTAGGCAACCGCCAGCGACGACAACAGCATGGTGATCGCGGCCAGCCAGGGCGTGACCCATCCGGCGAGCGCCAGCGGCGTCATCAGCAGATGCCAGACCAGCGAGCCGTACAGGTTCTGCCGCGCCTTGCGCCGCGCCTCGGCGAGCAAGGCATCCAGCGCCGCGTCCGGCAGGTCCGGATGCGCCGCCAGCGCGCTGTGCGCGGAGGCCATCGCGGTGGGCACGGCCATGGACATGGCGCAGGGACAGCTCATGACCAGCAGCGCCACCATCACGGGGATGCTGTGGGCCGGGTCGATGTAGGCCCAGCCCGCCGCGGCGGCCAGCGCCAACGCGACCTGGATCATGACGAAACGCGACGCCACGCGGTCGGCGCGCGCGCCCAGCCGCAGCCGTTGTTCTTCCACGCGGGCGTGGCGGCGGCCCGCCGCCCCCGCGCCGCCGAAGGACTGGCGCGCGCACAGTTCGAGGTAACGCGCGGTCAGCAGGAACGCCACGAACATCGTGACCGAATCGAAATAGACTTCGCCCCGGCCGGTCCATGTGGCGAGGACGCTGGGAATGAAGGCGGCGACGATGCCCAGCGCCACCGGCACGTCCATGCCCGCGCGCCCGGCGCGCAGATTGGCGCCGGCATGGCGCCAGATGGGCCATGCCGAATACAGCACGACCGGCACCGTCAGCGCAAAGCTGGCCCAGTTCATGAGGACGATGGCCCAGTCCAGGGTCTCGAGCGCATCCGCCGGCATGCTTTCGTGGCGCAGATAACCCGGCCACGCGAACATCATGACCTGCATCATCGCCAGCCAGGCGAGCGACAGGCGCACCAGCGCATGGCGGCGCTGCTGGCGGTCGGCATCGGGCAGGTTGGCCGGGACGGCGAAAATCGATTTGGCTCGCATGTGCCGATGGTAGCCAGCCCGGGTCCCGGGCGTCTTGATCTGAATCAAGGCGCCCGGGGCGATTTGCCGGCGCCCCGGGGGGCGATGCACCGGGGGTCGATGCACCGGGGGTCGATGCACCGGGGGTCGATGCACCGGGGGCCGATGCACCGGGGGCCGACGCACCGGGTGTCGACGCACCGCGAGCCCGGACGCCGCCCCATCCGTCCCTGCGCCCCATCCGTCCGGCCATGACCGATCTGGCCGGTGGCGTGCGCGGCTTGCGGCTGATACAAAATCATTCTGATGCCCCGCATTTATTTACCGAGGGGCCTGGCAGGCCTGGGCGCCGCGCCCTGGCCGCGTGTGCACGAACAAGGGGCCACGGTGACGTATCACCGGGCCCACGGTATGTGGAAGAACACCATGCGACGGCCCAATGGCGTTTTCGTGACCGGCACCGACACCGGTATCGGCAAGACCCTGGTGTCGGCGATCCTGGCGCGCGCCTGGAACGCCGACTACTGGAAACCGGTGCAGACCGGCGTGGCCGAGGAACCCGGCGACACGGACACCGTGGCGCAACTGGCCCGCCTGCCGCCGCAGCGGCTGCACCTGCCCGCCTACGTGCTGGAGGCGCCGCTGTCGCCTTGGGCGGCCGCCACCCTGGAAGACACGGTGGTCGACGCCACCAGCATCGTGCCGCCCGCGACGCGCGCCCCGCTGATCGTGGAAGGCGCCGGCGGGCTGTACGTCCCCATCGACGACACGCACATGATGATCGACCTGATCGCGCGGCTGGGCATGCCGGTGGTGCTGGCGGCGCGCAGCGGGCTGGGCACCATCAACCACACCCTGCTCAGCCTGGAAGCGCTCCGGCGGCGCGGCATTCCGGTGCTGGGCGTGGTGATGAGCGGACCCCCGTCGGCGGGCAACAAGGAAGCGATCGAGCGCTTCGGCGGCGTGCGCGTGCTGGCCGAGATCCCGCCGCTGCCGCGCGTCGACGCCGAAGCCGTGGACGCGCTGGCGCGGGACATCGCGCCGCTGGCCGACTGCCTCGCGGCACTGGACGGTGCGCCGGCCGAAGCGGGTTGAGCGCGCAGCGACAAGCAGACTGCGGCAACTACGTTCTTGCCAATTTTTGCCAAGCCTCCTAAGCTATGGCGATGGGCACCATGAACATTTCTTTGCCGGACTCGCTGAAATCCTTCGTTGACGAACAGGTCACCGAGCGGGGCTACAGCACGAGCAGCGAGTACGTCCGCGAACTCATCCGCAAGGACCAGGATCGGCTCCAGCTCCGAGGGCTGCTGCTGGCGGGCGCCTCGTCCGAACAGGCTGCCCCGGTCGACGCCGCTTACTTCGCCGGCCTGCGAGCCCGCGCCAGTAAGAATTCGGGCCCCGACTCCCAAGCGTGAAGGCCAAACCCGTCATCCCGCGTGTGCAGGCGAACGCGGATATCGACACCGCGATAGCGTATTACCTGAGCACGGCGTCCGAGCAGATTACGCTCGGGTTCATCGAGGCCCTGGAACGGGCGTACCTGCATCTCGCCCGCCACCCCGCGACAGGATCCATCCGATACGCGCTGGAACTGAACCTGCCCGGCCTGCGCTCCTGGCCGTTGACTCGCTACCCCTATCTGGTCTTCTACGTGGAACACCAGGACCATATAGATGTCTGGCGCATCCTCCATCAGCAACGGGACATCCCCGCGTGGGTGGAAGGCCCCGGCGCGGTGTAAATGCCACGCCGGGCAGGCCGGGACCCGCTCGCTCACTGCCGCGCCATGTCGATGAACGCCCGCAGCGCCGACGACACCCTGCGCTGCTTCGGGTAATACAGCATGAAGCCGGGGATCGTCTGGCACCAGTCGTCCAGCAGCCGCACCAGCGTGCCCGCCGCAAGCTGGGCGGTCACGTAGTTCTCCGGCACGTAGCCGATGCCGATGCCGTCGGTCGCGGCGCGCACCTCGGCGTGGACGTCGCTCAGGGCGATGCGCCCGGGGAAGTCGAATTCCAGCGTCTCGCCGTCCTTCGTGAACGCCCACTTGAAATAGCGGCCGCTGGGAAAGCGGTAGCGGATGCATTCGTGATGCATCAGGTCGGCGGGATGCTGCGGCGGTTCGCGCCCTTGCAGGTAGCCGGGCGAGACCACCACCACCGAACGCAGCGGCGGGCCGATGGGCACCGCCACCATGTCCTCGGGCACCGCTTCCAGCAGCCGCACGCCCGCGTCATAGCCCGATCCCACGATATCGACGAAGCTGTCGTCTTCGCCAATTTCCAGGCGGATGTCCGGATAAGCCGCGAGGAATCGCGCCGCCATGGGCATCAGCAGCAGGTACGAGGCCGCGCGCGAGGTATTGATGCGCAGCGTGCCGGCGGCCGCGCCGCGGAAGTGGTTCATTTCGTCCAGCGCATCGCCCAGGTCATGCAGCACGGGCTGCAGACGTTCGGCCAGGCGCTGGCCGGCGTCGGTCAGCGCCACGCTGCGCGTCGTCCGGTTGAACAGGTTCACGCCCAGACGTTCTTCCAGGTTGCGGATGGCGTAGCTGACCGCCGACGTGGACAGGCTCAGTTCCTCGCCGGCCTTGCGAAAGCTGGCTAGCCGGGCAACGGCCGCGAAGGCGGCCAGGTGGGACAGGTTGTCGAGCGGCATGATTATGCAAATTTATTCAATAAATCATGCCGAAATTCTAGCTTGAACGCCCACAAGCGCCGATTTATTGTTGCCGCCTGCTCAACAAATTCGCAAGAGGCCGTCATGATCCAAGCCCAAGGCTACGCCGCCCACAGTGCCGACACTCCCCTGGTCCCCTTCAGTTTCACCCGCCGCGAACCGGGCGATGACGATGTGCTGATCGACATCCTGTACAGCGGCATCTGCCATTCGGACCTGCACCAGGCGCGCGGCGACTGGGGCAATTCCATGTATCCCATGGTGCCGGGCCACGAGATCGTCGGCCGCATCGCGCAGGTCGGCAAGAACGTCTCCCGGTTCAAGGTGGGCGATTACGCCGGCGTGGGCTGCATGGTCGACTCGTGCCGCCACTGCAAGGCCTGCCGCCTGAACCTGGAGCAGTACTGCGAGGAAGGCGCCACCCTGACCTATAACGACAAAGCACGCGGCAGCGACCAGCTCACCTTTGGCGGCTATTCCGACCGGATCGTGGTGCGCGAGCATTTCGCCGTGAAGGTCTCCGACACCCTGGACCTCAAGGCCGTGGCGCCGCTGCTGTGCGCCGGCATCACCACGTATTCGCCGCTGCGCCACTGGAAGGTCGGCCCCGGCATGAAAGTCGGCGTCATCGGGCTGGGCGGCCTGGGCCACATGGGCGTGAAGTTCGCGCACGCCATGGGCGCGCACGTCGTGATGATCACCACCTCCGCCGACAAGGCGCGCGACGCGAAACGCCTGGGCGCGGACGAGGTTCTGGTCTCGCGCGACGCCGACGCCATGGCGGCCCACGCCAACTCCTTCGACTTCCTGCTGAACACCGTCCCCGTCAGCCACGACGTCAATCCCTACATGGCGCTGCTTGCGCTGGACGGCACCATGGCGCTGGTGGGCGCGCTGACGCCGCTGGATCCGATCCCTGGCGCCAACCTGATCATGGGCCGCAAATCGCTGGCCGGCTCGGCGATCGGCGGCATGGCGGAAACGCAGGAGATGATGGATTTCTGCGCCGAGCACGGCATCGTCAGCGACGTGGAGATCGTGCCGATCCAGGCCGTCAACGAGGCCTACGAGCGCCTGGTGAAAAACGACGTGAAGTACCGCTTCGTGATCGACATGGCGACCCTGAAAGACACGCGCGCCGCGGCGTAGCGGGCGGGTGCGCGGCCGGGCGGAAAAAAAGAGGGTGCCCGCAGGCACCCTGAATCCACCCTACAACAGCACCTGCAACTACACACCTGCAAACCGCAGTCAACAGCAGAAGAACGGCGCCCGGCGTTCCGCGAAACGGGCCGGGGCGGCCTGCCCCGGCCGCCGGGCGCCGCCGGCTTTACGCCGCCTTCTGCGACTTGCCGTGTTCAAACTGCGCTTCTTCCGTCGAGCCGGTCAGCGCGGTCGTGGACGACTTGCCGCCTTCGATCGTCTGGGTCACGGCGTCGAAGTAGCCCGTGCCCACTTCGCGCTGGTGCTTCACGGCGGTGAAGCCCATTTCGGCGGCGGCGAATTCCTTCTGCTGCAGTTCCACGAAAGCGCTCATCTGGCGGCGGGCGTAGCCGTGGGCCAGCTCGAACATGCCGTAGTTCAGCGCGTGGAAACCGGCCAGCGTGATGAACTGGAACTTGTAGCCCATGGCGCCCAGCTCGCGCTGGAACTTGGCGATGGTGCCGTCGTCCAGGTTCTTCTTCCAGTTGAAGGACGGCGAGCAGTTGTAGGCCAGCAGCTTGCCCGGGAACTGGCGATGGATGGCGTCGGCGAACTTGCGGGCATATTCCAGGTTGGGCGTGGAGGTTTCGCACCAGATCAGGTCGGCGTACGGCGCGTAGGCCAGGCCACGCGAGATGGCCTGATCGATGCCGGCGCGGGTGCGGAAGAAGCCTTCCACGGTGCGCTCGCCGGTGATGAACGGGCGGTCGTTCTCGTCCACGTCGCTGGTCACCAGGTCGGCCGCGTCGGCGTCGGTGCGCGCCAGCAGCACGGTCGGCGTGCCCATCGTGTCGGCGGCCAGGCGGGCCGACACCAGCTTGGACACGGCTTCGCGGGTCGGGACCAGCACCTTGCCGCCCATGTGGCCGCACTTCTTCACGGACGCAAGCTGGTCTTCGAAGTGCACGCCCGAGGCGCCGGCCTCGATCATGGCCTTCATCAGTTCATAGGCATTGAGCACGCCGCCAAAGCCGGCTTCTGCGTCCGCCACGATGGGCGCGAAGAAGTCGATGTAGCCTTCGTCGCCGGGGTTCTTGCCTTCCATCCACTGGATCTGGTCGCAGCGCGTCAGCGAATTGTTGATGCGGCGAACCACCTGGGGCACCGAGTTGGCGGGATAGAGCGACTGGTCGGGATACATTTCACCAGCCAGGTTGGCGTCACCGGCGACCTGCCAACCGGACAGGTAGATGGCCTTCAGGCCAGCCTTGACCTGCTGCATGGCCTGGTTGCCGGTCAGGGCGCCCAGCGAGTTCACGAAAGGTTCGCTGTGCAGCAAATCCCAGAGGCGGGTGGCGCCGCGGCGGGCCAGCGTGTGTTCGACGCTGATCGAGCCGCGCAGGCGGATGACGTCTTCGGCACTGTAGTCGCGCTTGATGCCTTGCCACCGGCTGTTTTCAGCCCAGTCTTTTTGCAGGTTGCGGATTTCGGTTTCGCGATTGCTCATTGTGATGCTCCTGGTCAGTGATGTGAGAACGGTTGGAACTTCAGAGAACGTCTTGGAACTTCAAAAACGATTCGCGTCTGGCGTTGCGTGAATCGTTGGAGAAAGTCTATGCCTCTGCTGCGGAGCAATGTGATGGCGAGTCTTATAGAAGACAAAAAATCTTCGCTATAAAAATCAATAGGTTGCAAAGACGATTTTGTATAATGAAACGCGATTGTCGTTTGTGAAATGGCGTGGCGCTGCTGCGCAGCAGGCGCTTTCACAATACGAGGGTTACATTTCACATCGCGGAAATTCGGGCCTTTTCCAAGCGCCTACAATGCCGTCATCCTCCCGGACTCCCCTTCTTTGCTATGACCCTGTCTCACGGCCCGCTCGGGCAGAGCGTGGCCTATGCCTCGCAATACGATCCCTCGCTGCTTTTTCCCATCGCGCGTGCGCACAATCGCGCGGCGCTGAATCTGCGCGACGACAACCTGCCCTTCCAGGGCGTGGATCTGTGGAACGCCTATGAACTGTCGTGGCTGGACGCCAAGGGCAAACCGCGCGTCGCCATGGCGACGTTCTCGGTGCCGGCCGACAGCCCCAACATCATCGAATCCAAGTCGTTCAAGCTGTATTTGAATTCGTTCAACCAGACCCGCCTGGTGAATTCGGCCGCCCTGCGCGGCCGGCTGGAACGCGACCTGAGCGCGGCCGCCGGCGCGCCGGTCGGGCTGGACTTCTTCCTGCCGCAGCGCTTTGCCGAGTTGCAGATGGGCGAGATGGACGGCATCTATATCGACAAGCTGGATATCGAGATCGACACCTACGAGCCCGCGCCCGAGCTGCTGCGCACCCGGCCGGGCGACGTGGTCGAGGAGACGCTCGCCTCGCGGCTGCTGAAATCGAACTGTCCCGTGACCGGCCAGCCCGACTGGGCCACGGTCCAGATCCGCTACCGCGGCGCCCCGATCGACCGCGAATCGCTGCTGCGGTACGTGGTGTCGTTCCGCCAGCACGCGGAATTCCACGAGCACTGCGTCGAACGCATCTTCAGCGACATCATGCAGGCCTGCGGTCCCGAGCAATTGACGGTGTACGCGCGCTATACGCGCCGAGGCGGGCTGGACATCAACCCGTGGCGCAGCAATTTCGAGGCCGCGCCGCCGGCGGACAGGCGGACCGTCCGCCAGTAACGCAGGCCCCGCCCAGCCAGACGGCCGCCCACAAGGGCGGCCGCGTTGTTTTTACTTGAGGAACGGCTCGGGCCGCGGGGTGTCGTCTTCGGACGGCGGCAGCACGGGGTATTGGATGACCGGCTGGTCGCCCGTGAGGGTCTTCAGGAAGGCCACGATCTGGCCGTTCTCTTCGGGCGTGAACGTGCGGCCCAGTTGCAGGCGGCCCATGACGTCCACGGCCTGCGTCAGCGTCGCCGCTTCGCCGTCGTGGAAGTACGGGTAGGTCAGGGCAACATTGCGCAGCGTCGGCACCTTGAAGTTGAAGCGGTCGGCGTCCTTGCCGGTGACCCCGGCGCGGCCTTCGGCCTTGTTCTCGGTGACGTAGGGCGTGACCACGCCCATCTTCTGGAACGAGTTGCCGCCCACCGCCACGCCGTTGTGGCAGGCCACGCAGCCGCTGTTCTTGAAGAGCGCGTAGCCGGCCGCTTCGCGCACGGTCAGCGCTTTCTCGTCGCCCTTGAGCCACTGGTCGAAGCGCGAGTTCGGCGTGACCAGCGTTTCCTCGAAGGCGGCCAGCGCGCTGGTCACCTCGCCGATGGTGATCTGGTCCTTGCCGAAGACCTGCTTGAACTCGGCGCGATAGCCCGGGATGGAGTTGAGCACCTGCACCGCCAGTTCGTGCGACGAGGCCATTTCCATCGGGTTCTCGATCGGGCCGCCCGCCTGCTCGCGCAGGTCCTTGGCGCGGCCGTCCCAGAACTGGGCGATGTTCAGGCTGGCATTGAGCACGGTCGGCGAGTTGATGCCGCCCTGCTGCCATTTGTGGCCGATGGACGCCTTCAGGTTGTCCGAGCCGCCCATGGCGAGGTTGTGGCAGGAATTACAGGAGATCGCGCCGGAACGCGACAGGCGGGGATCGAAAAAGAGCTTCTTGCCCAGTTCGACCTTGCCCGGGTTCTGGACCACGGCGGGTTGGATTGGCTGGATGGGTTCCTGCGAGGCGCTCCAGGCCTGCCCTGCCCACAGCGCCATGACGATGCCCGCCGCCAGCAGCATGCTTTGCTTTCTCATTTGCTTCTCCTGTGAATAACCTATTCGTGCTCAGGGTTATTACAGCGAGCAAGCGCCGCGGCGGCCTTGCGGGGCGTCAAGCCGCGCCGGCCGCCGCCTGCGGGCAAAACTGAAGTTTGACCGCGCGCAAGAAAACGCCCGCGCGGGCGGCGCGGGCGGAGGTCAGGCGTCAGCAGTCAGGGGCGGGGTGTCGGGCGTGCGGTGCCTGACGTCGGGCGTCAGGATCGCGCCATCGCCGCAGGCGCCGGCGGTTCGGCGCGGCGCGCCTGCACCGCGATCCACTGGGCCAGGAATGCCGCGACCGCGAACGCGACGCCTGCGCCCACCCACGGGCCCTGGCGCAGCCCGGCGTCCAGCAGCAGGCCAAAGGCCAGCGGCCCCAGGGCCGAGCCCACGTCCATGCCGGAGTACACCAGGCCGTAGACCGATCCGGTCGACCCTTTGGGCGTCACGCGGCGGATCAGCATGTCGCGCGACGGCGCGGCCACGCCCGAGCAAAAGCCCGCCAGGCCGACGACGGGCGCGGCCAGCACCGCGGGCACCATACCCAGCGCCAGCACAACCAGCGTCAAGCCCGCCAGGATCAGCGCCACCATGACGGTGCGCTCGGTGCGCGGATTGGCCGACACCAGGAAGCCGCCCGCCGCCATGCCCACGGCCGAGGCGACCATATAGCCCGACAGTGCGGAGCTGGCGGTGACCTTGGACAGGTCGTAAAGCTGGCCCAGCAGCGGAATCGTGTAGTTCTGCACCGACGACAGCGCGATCGACGTGCAGGCAAAGAACAGGAAGGCGCCCCAAAGCGCGGGGCGGGACAGCAGCGCGGTCAGCGTGGCCAGCACGCCCTCCTGCGGCTTGGCGGCGGGCTTCGCCGCACTGCCCGAGTCCCGGGCGTCGTCCCGGGCATCGGCCGGCGACGGGCCGCCCAGCAGGTCGCGTCCCAGCACGGTCAGCAGCAGCACCAGCGCCACCAGGCCGGCGGCGCTATAGGCCGCGACGCGCCAGTTGGCGAGCAGCGTGATGGTCGTGATGAAGACCGGCGTGAGCGCCCAGCCGAGGTTGCCGGTCAATCCGTGCGTCGAGAACGCATGGCCCAGCCGCGGCGCGGTGATGCGATGGTTGATGATGGAATAGTCCGCCGGGTGGAAGACCGAGTTGCCGATGCCGCCCACGACGGCCGCGGCCATCAGCATGGCGTAGCCGGTGGCCGACCCGATCAGCACGCCCGACAGCACGAAGCAGCCCAGGCCGAACCACAGCACCGGGCGCGCGCCGATCCGGTCGACCACGAAGCCCGAGGAGGCCTGGCCGATGCCGGACACCACGTAGAAGGTGGACACCAGCAAGCCCAGCCGGGCGAAGTCCAGCCCGAATTCCAGGCCCAGGGCGCCGTAGAGCGACGGCAGCACCAGCTGGAAGAAGTGGGACGAGGCATGCGCCACGCCGATGAGCAGGATGATTTTCCAATCGCGCCGGCGTACGGCGGCATCCGAGAGCAAAGTGTTGGCGGCGGTGGCGGTGTTCATTGCAAAAAGCCGCGGGGACGCGGCAGGATGCGCTCCGCCAGGGGCGGACCGCGGGTTGTCTCCGGCGACGCGCGGACTTGCGCCCGGGCGTCGTGTTCGTGGCGATTGCGGCGCGCGCGCCGTGCCGGATCGAGCCGGCGTATCGCTCTTGGATCGGTGTTACAGGGCCTTTTCGCGAATGGCGGGCCAGGCGCGCTGCAGGTAATACAGCATCGACCAGACCGTCAGCACCGCCGCGACGATGATCAGGATGTCGCCCAGCAGCTTCGTGTTGACGCCGTAGATCGACTGGTTGTACAGCAGGCACGGAATGGCGATCATCTGCGCGGCCGTCTTGAACTTGCCCAGCCGGTGCACGGCCACGCTGGCGCTGGCGCCGATCTTGGCCATCCATTCGCGCAGGGCGGAAATCGTGATTTCGCGGCCGATGATGATCAGGGAGATGAAAGCGTCGACCCGGCTGAGGTCGAGCAGCACGATCAGGGCGGCGCAGACCATGAGCTTGTCGGCCACCGGGTCGAGGAATGCGCCAAATGCCGACGTCTGGTTCCAGCGCCGGGCGAGCCAGCCGTCGAACCAGTCGGTCAGGGCGGCGATGATGAAGGCCCATGCGGCCAGGGTGTCGCGCGTCGGGACAGCCATCCAGCTTTCGGGCAGGTAGAACAGCCCGACCACCAGCGGAATCATGGCGATGCGCAGCCACGTCAGGATTATGGGAACGTTAATTGGCATAGTGTCCGTATGCTAACAGAGGGTTTCCACCCCCGAAGCGCCTTTGGCGCTTCCCCCTCAAGGGGGCGCCTCTGCGGACCGGCGGAGCCGGATCCGCGCGGCCCGGATTGCTCGTAGGGGCGGGTGGTTGAATGGGGGTGGATTGGAGAGGCGTCGACGTGGATCGGACCGCTAGGGCCGACAAGACGCCGAGCGTATCGGCGTGAAAGCAGGTTCCAGCATCGGCATTGATCGACGGCGGAGGTTACGCGGAGTGGCGGCATCTTGGTTGGCTCCAGCTTCAGCGCAGCGCCTCGTAAATGCGGATGGCCAGGTCCTGGGAGATGCCGTCCACCGACGCCAGGTCTTCGATGCTGGCGCGGGCGACGCCGGAGAAGCCGCCGAAGCGGGCCAGGAGGCGTTGGCGGCGGCGGGCGCCGACGCCTTCGATTTCTTCCAGGCGCGAGACGTTGCGGGTCTTGGCGCGGCGGGCGCGCATGCCGGTGATGGCGAAGCGGTGGGCTTCGTCGCGCACCTGGGCGATCAGCATCAGGGCGGCGGACTCGCCGCCCAGGGCCACCGGCGGGCGGCCGTCGGCAAAGACCAGGGTTTCCAGGCCGACCTTGCGCCCTTCCCCCTTGGCCACGCCCACCAGCGTCTGGATGTCCAGGCCCAATTCCGCGAACACCTGGCGCGCGACTTCGACCTGGCCCTTGCCGCCGTCGATGAGGACAAGCCCGGGCATTTGCGCGTCGCCGTCCGCCACCTTGGCGAAGCGGCGCGTCAGCACCTGGCGCATCGCCGCGTAGTCGTCGCCGGGGGTGATGCCGGCGATGTTGTAGCGCCGGTACAGCGAGGGCTGCATGTCGTGGTGTTCGAAGACCACACAGGACGCCTGGGTCGCTTCGCCCGCGGTGTGGCTGATGTCAAAGCATTCGATGCGCAGCGCGTCGAGCGCGGCTTCATCCGTGTCCAGGTCCAGGGCTTCGGCCAGCGCCAGCGTGCGGGCCGCGCGGGCGCCGGACTCGGTCAGCGCGCGGGCCAGCGCCATCTCGGCGTTCTTGGTGGCCTGCTCCAGCCACGACCGGCGGGTGCCCTGCGGCCGCGTCAGCACCCGCGACGGCCGGCCGCCCGACTGCTCGACCAGCAGCGCGATCAACTCGGGATCGGGCAAAGTGTGGGAACAGACCAGGATGGGGGGCATCGCGTTGTCGGTGTAATGCTGCGCCACGAAGGCTTCCAGCACCTGCGGCGCGGCCTCGCCCTCGGCGTGCGAGGGAAAGAACGGCTTGTCGCCCAGGTGGCGGCCGCCGCGCACCATCGCGAGGTTGACGCAGACCTTGCCGCCGGCAATGGCCACCGCAATGATGTCCGTGTCTTCCCCGCTGACGTTTTCCATGGTCTGCTGGTGCAGCACGCGCGCCAGCGAACCCATCTGGTCGCGCAGCGCGGCGGCTTCCTCGAACCGCAGTTCGCTGGACGCCTGCAGCATGCGGGCCTCGATCTCGCCCATGACGTCCTTGGCCTCGCCGTTCAGAAAGCGCACGGCGCGTTGCACGTCGCGCTCGTACTCGGCGGCTTCGATCGCGCCCACGCAGGGCGCCGAACAGCGCCCGATCTGGTGCAGCAGGCAGGGACGCGAGCGGTTGGCGAAGACGCTGTCCTCGCAGGTCCGCAGGCGGAACACCTTCTGCAGGATCTGGATGGTTTCGCGCACCGCCCAGGCGTTGGGAAACGGGCCGAAGAACTGTCCGCGCTTGTTGGTGGCGCCGCGGTAATACGCGATGCGCGGCCAGTCGTGGCCGGTGATGTGCAGGTACGGATAGGACTTGTCGTCGCGGAACAGGATGTTGTAGCGCGGCTTCAGGCTCTTGATGAGGTTGTTTTCCAGGATCAGCGCTTCCGCCTCGGAACGCGTCACCGTCACTTCCAGCCGCGCCACCTTCGCCACCATCTGGGCGATGCGCGGGCTGGACAGGTTCTTCTGGAAATACGACGAGACGCGTTTCTTCAGGTCGCGCGCCTTGCCGACATACATGACCTCGCCGGCCGCATCCAGGTGCCGGTATACGCCCGGCAGATGCGGCAGGTCAGACAGGAACGATTTGAGATTGAAGTCGTCGGGCATTCTGGTAACGGCTTTCGGCTTGCAGGGTGTCCCAGTCGGGCGCGTCGAAACGCGGCATCAGGCGCCGGATGCGCGCCACGGACTCGGGCGCGTGATCGAACGTCAGGCGCGACAGCAGGTCGTCCGCCAGGTCCGGGCGGTTGCACACCAGCACCATGTCGCAGCCCGCCCGCAGCGCGGCGTTGGCGCGGTCCAGGATATCCCCGGCGACCGATGCGCCTTCCATCGTGAGGTCGTCCGAGAACACGACACCATCGTAGCCCAGGCGCTTGCGCAGGATCTCCTGCACCCAGCGCTTGGAGAATCCGGCCGGGTGCTTGTCGACCTTGGGGTAGATCACGTGCGCGGGCATGACGGACGGCAGCACGGCGTCGCCCAGCCAGGCGTAGGGCGCGGCGTCGTCCTTCAGGATCTCGTCCAGCGTGCGCGGGTCCACCGGGATCTCGTGGTGCGAATCGGCGCCCACGTAGCCATGGCCAGGGAAATGTTTGCCGCAGGCCGACATGCCGGCCAGCGCCAGGCCCTGCACCAGCGCGCGCGACAGCATCGTCACCACACGCGGATCGTGGTGGAAGGCGCGGTTGCCGATCACCTTGCTGGCGCCGTAGTCCAGGTCCAGCACCGGCGTGAAGCTCATGTCCACGCCGCAGGCGCGCAGTTCGGCGGCCAGGACGTAACCGGCCTCGGTCGCCAGGCGCATCGCCTGCAGCGGATCGCGGTCCCACAACTCGCCCAGCGCGCGCATCGGCGGCAAGGCGGTGAAACCGTCGTCGCGGAACCGCTGCACGCGGCCGCCTTCGTGGTCCACCAGGATCAGCAGCGGCTCCTTGCGGGCCTTGTGGATCTGGCGCGTCAGTTCCGTGAGCTGGGCGCGGCTTTCAAAATTGCGGGCAAAGAGGATGACGCCGCCGACCAGCGGGTGGCGCAGGCGCTTCTTTTCCGCCTTCGTGAGCGTATATCCCGCCACATCGACCATCACGGGGCCGGGGGGCAGGACCGCCTTGTTTTGCTTCTTGGCCATGGAGGCTGTCCTTGTGTCTGTGTGCGGCAAGCCGGCCGGGACGGACCCGGACTCAGGGCTTGCGTTCGACCACCACGTACGCGGCGGCCATATCGGATTCATCGGTAATGGAAACGTGGGCCGCCCCGAATCGCTCGGCATACCAGGCCAGCAATTCGGGCGCGATCACCAGCACCGGACGGCCGCCCGGCGCGTTCAGCGTCTGCACGCGCCGCCACGTCATGGGCATGCGCATGCCCAGCCCGATTGCCTTGGAAAACGCTTCCTTGGCCGCAAAGCGGGTGGCCAGGAAACGCAGGCCCCGCACGGGATCGCGCGCGCGGCGGGCGTGGAACTTCTGGAGTTCCTCGGCGCCCAGGATCTTTTCGGCGAAGCGGTCGCCGTGGCGTTCGAGGGCGCGTTCGATGCGGTCGATCCGCAGCAGGTCCATGCCGATGCCGGCGATGGCGCCGGCGGGCGTGGCGGGGGAGTTGTCAGGCATGGGCGTCGTCGGCAGGCTGGCGGTCAAAACGGGTCATGGGCCCGCGTTCAAAGCCCGCGCAGCGCTTGCAGGCGCGCTTGCACCATCAGCGCCTTCATGTCGCGCACGGCCTTTTCCCAGCCGTCGAAGATCGCCTGCGCCACGATGGCGTGGCCGATATTGAGCTCGGAAATGCCGGCCACCGCGGCCACGGGCTTGACGTTGCCGTAGTGCAGGCCGTGTCCGGCGTTCACGCGCAGGCCGTGGCGCAGTCCTTCGGCCACCGCCAGGCGGATGCGCTGCAGTTCCGCCTCGGCGGCCTCGCCTTCGGCTTCGGCATAGGCGCCGGTATGCAGCTCGATCACGGGCGCGCCGGCCTTGGCCGCGGCGGCGATCTGCACGGGGTCCGGATCGATGAACAGCGACACGCGGATGCCGGCTTCGGTCAGCAGGGCCACGGCGTCGGAAACCGGGCCCATGGCGCCCGCCACTTCCAGCCCGCCCTCGGTCGTGAGCTCGGTGCGCTTTTCGGGCACCAGGCAGACGTCACTGGGTTTGACCGCGCAGGCGATTTCCAGCATTTCAGGCGTGACCGCGCATTCGAGGTTCATGCGGGTGCGCAACTGCGGGCGAATCGCATAGACGTCGGCGTCCTGGATGTGGCGCCGGTCTTCGCGCAGATGCAGCGTGATCAGGTCGGCCCCGGCGTCTTCGGCGCGCAGCGCGGCGGCGATCGGGTCGGGATACGCCGTGTGGCGCTGCTGCCGCAGCGTGGCGACGTGATCGATGTTTACACCAAGTTCCATCATTGCACTTTCGTTGTTTCTTCCCAGCCGCCGCCCAGCGCCTTGTAGAGCTCCACGCGGTTGATGAGCGCGGCCAGGCCGGTCTGCACCAGCGACAGTTGGGCGTTGAAAAAGTCCACCTGCGCGGTCTGGACCTGCAGGTAGCTGTCGATACCGTTGGTATACCGCAAATTCGACAACTCCAGCGTGCGCGCCGAGGAATCCTGCAACGCGCGCTGGGCGTCGAGCTGCGCCCCATACGTGGCCTCGCCCGCCAGCGCGTCCGACACCTCCCGGAATGCCTGCTGGATGGTCTGTTCGTATTGCGCCACCGCAATATTGTCGCGCGCCTTGGCCAGGCTCAGTCCTTCGCGGATGCTGCCGCCCGCAAAGAGCGGCGTCGTGATGGACGGCGAGAAGCTCCAGTAGCCCTGGCCGCCCTTGAACAGGTCGCCCAGCGACGGACTGGCCACGCCCAAGAGGCCCGTCAACGAGATGGTCGGGAAAAACGCCGCCCGCGCCGCGCCAATGTTGGCGTTGGCGGACAGCAGCTGGTTTTCGGCCGCGGCGATGTCGGGCCGGCGTTCCAGCAGGTCGGACGGCAGGCCGGACGGCACCGAGGCCAGCAGCTGGTCGCGCCCGAATTCGGCAGGCGCAGGCAGCGTGTCGGGCAACGGCGTGCCCACCACCAGCACCAGCGCGTTCATGGCCTGCGCGCGGGCGCGGGCCAGTTGCGCCAGGTCCGCCGAGGCCGTGTCCAGCAGGGACTTGGACTGGTTCAGGTCCAGCTCGGAGGCCACGCCGCCGTCGAAGCGGCGCTTGACCAGGTCATAGGATTCCTGGCGCGACGCCAGCGTGCGCTGGGTGAGGTCGAGCTGGACCTCGGCCGCGCGCAGGTTGAAATACGACTGCGCGACCGAGCCGACCAGCGAGATCTGCACGGTCTTTTGCGCCTGCTCCGTCGACAGGTATTGCTGATACGCCGCCTCGGACAGGTTGCGCAGGCGGCCGAACAGGTCGATCTCGAACGTGGTCAGGCCGATCCCGGCCTGGTACGAACTGCTGATCGAACTGGCGTCCGCGCCGCCCTGCCGCATGTTGGCCGGCAGATGCTGGCGCTGGCCCTGGATGCCGGCGCCGATGCTGGGCCATTGCGCCCCGCGCTGGATGCCGTACTGCGCCCTCGCCTCTTCGACGCGCTGCACCGCCACGCGCAGGTCGCGGTTGTTGACCAGCGCCAGCTCGATCAGGGCTTGCAGGCGCGGATCGCGGAAGAACTCGCGCCAGCCCAGGTCCGCGGCCGGCGTGCCCGCTTCCGGCACGACGTCGGAGGCCGGCTGCGTGCCCAGCGTGGTCGCACGCGAGTACGCGCCGTACTGCACCTTGGGCTGATCGGGCCACGTGGCGCTGATGGGCGCCTCGGGACGCTTGTAATCGGGAGCCAGCGAGCAGCCGGCCAACGCCACCGCCACCAGGGCGGACAAGGCGGTCTGTCTGAACATCAGGGCTTTCATTCCTTGCCCTCCTGGCCACCGGTCGGTTGTGCGGGTTGCGGCGTCGTGGGGGCCGCGGCCTGTTCGGCCTGCGCCTTCTTGGCGGCCTGTTCTTCCTCGAAGGCACGCAGCTCGGCGCCCAGCAGGCGCGGGCGCGTCTTGAACAAGCCCAGCACGACCACAAAGAACGTCGGGACGAAGATCACGGCGAACGGCGTGGCGGCCAGCATGCCGCCCAGCACGCCCAGGCCCACCGCGCGCTGGCTCGCGGCGCCGGCGCCGGTCGCCATCGCCAGCGGAATCACGCCCAGGATGAACGCCAGCGACGTCATCAGGATCGGCCGGAACCGCAGGCGCGCCGCCTCCACCGCGGATTCGTACAGGCCCATGCCGCGCGCGTACTGGTCCTTGGCGAATTCCACGATAAGAATCGCGTTCTTGGCCGCCAGACCGATCACGGTCACCATCCCGACCTGGAAGTACACGTCGTTGGACATGCCCAGCGCGCTGACCAGCGCCACCGCGCCCAGCATGCCCAGCGGCACCACCAGCATGACCGAGATGGGAATGGCCCAGCTTTCATACAGCGCGGCCAGCACCAGGAACACGACCAGCAGCGACAGGCCCATCAGGATGGGCGCCTGGTTGCCGGCTTGCCGCTCCTGGTAGGACAGGCCCGTCCACTCGTAGCCGAAGCCTTGCGGCAACTGCCCGACCAGGCGCTCCATTTCCGCCATGGCTTCGCCGGTGGTGTAGCCCGCGGCCGAGCTGCCGCCGATACGCATCGACTCGTAGCTGTTGTAGCGCACGACCTGCACCGGGCCCTGGACCCATTCGGCCGTCACGAACGTGGACAACGGCACCATCCCGCCCTGCGTGTTGCGCGCGTTCAGCTTGAGCACGTCGGAAAGCTGCATGCGGTACGGCGCGTCGGCCTGGACCCAGATGTTCTGCATCCGGCCCATGTTCGGGAACTTGCTCAGGTAGGCCGAGCCGACCGCCGTGGAGATCAGCGACGCGGCTTCGTTGAAGTCCACGCCCAGGGCGGCCGCCTTGTCGCGGTCGATGTTCAGGCTGAGCTGCGTGCCCGCCGCCAGGCCCGTGATGCGGACCTGCGACAGCACCGGGCTCTTCATGGCCTCGCCCATCAACTGGGCCGTGGCCGCGGCCAGCGCGTCGGTGCCGGCCGAACCGCGATCCTGCAGGCGCAGGTCGAAGCCGGTGGCGTTGCCCAGCGACGAGATGGCCGGCGGCACCAGCGTGAACACCTGCGCGTCATGGATGCCCATGAGCTGCTTTTCGAACGCCGTAAAGGCGATCGCGCCGGCGGAATCCTTGCGTTCCTTGCGGTCCTTGAAGTCCTTGAGCGTGGTGAACGCGATGGCGGCGTTCAGGCCGTTGCCGTTGAAGCTGTAGCCCTGCACGGCGATGATGTTCTCGACCGCCGGGATGCTCTGGAAGTACTTTTCGACCTGTTCGATGACCTCGACGGTGCGGTTGGCGCTGGCGCCGGTGGGCAGTTCGATGTTGCTGACCACATACCCCTGGTCTTCCTCGGGCAGGAACGAGGACGGCAGGCGCAGGTACAGCCAGCCCAGCAGCAGGACCAGCACCAGGAAGACCAGCATCATGCGGCCGCCCTTGTGCAGGATGCGCGACACCCAGTTCTGGTAGCCGTGGGTGGTGGCATCGAACTTGCGGTTGAACCAGCCGAAGAACCCCTTCTTGTCCTCGTGGTGGCCCTTGGGCACCGGCTTGAGGATCGTGGCGCACAGCGCCGGCGTGAAGGTCAGCGCCAGCAGCGCCGAAAAGAAGATGGACACGGCCATGGCGACCGAGAACTGCCGGTAAATCACGCCCACCGACCCGCTCATGAAGGCCAGCGGCAGGAACACGGTCACCAGCACCAGCGTGATGCCGATGATGGCCCCGCTGATCTGCGGCATCGCTTTCTTGGTGGCCTCCTTGGGCGGCAGGCCCTCGGTAGCCATGATGCGCTCGACGTTCTCGACGACCACGATGGCGTCGTCCACCAGGATCCCGATCGCCAGCACCATCGCGAACATGGTCAGCACGTTGATCGAGAACCCGAACGCCAGCATCACCGCGAACGACCCCAGCATGGCCACTGGCACCACCAGTGCCGGGATCAGCGTGTAGCGCACGTTCTGCAGGAACAGGTACATCACCAGGAACACCAGCACCATGGCTTCGGCCAGGGTGTGCAGCACCTGCTCGATCGACACCTTCACGTAGGGCGCGGTGTCATACGGCACGGAGTACTGGATGTTGCCCGGGAAGTACTTGGACAGTTCTTCCATCTGCTGGCGCACGCCCTGCGCCGTGGCCAGCGCGTTGGCATTGGGCGACAGCACGATGGCGAAGGCCGCCGTCGGCTTGCCGTTCAGGCGGGCGCCGAACTGGTAGTTGTCGGCCCCCACTTCGATCCGGGCGACGTCGCGCAGCAGCACCTTGGAACCGTCGGTATTGGCGCGCAGGACGATCCTGCCGAATCCGTCCACCGTGCTGAGCTGGCCGTTGGCCGTGACGGTGGCGGTGATGCGTTGCGATTCCGGATTGGGCGGCGCGCCGATGCTGCCGCCGGAGATCAGCACGTTCTGGCCGGCGATGGCGTTGTTGACCTCGGCCATGCTGAGGTTGAAGCCCACCAGCTTGGCCGGGTCCACCCAGATGCGCATCGCGCGCGGCGCGGCGAAGAGCTGGAACTGGCCCACGCCCGGCACGCGCGAAACCGGGTTCTGCACGTTGCGGGTGATGTAGTCGGCCAGCGCCGTCTGGTCCAGCGAGCCGTCGGGGGACGACAGCGTCACGATCATCAGGAAGCCGGTACTCGTCTGCTCGTACTGCAGGCCCTGCTGCTGCACCGCGCCGGGCAATTGCGCGATCACGTTGGACACGCGGTTCTGCACATCCACCTGCGCCAGGTCGGGATTGGTGCCCGGCGCGAAGGTGGCGGTGATGGTCGAGGTGCCGTAGGAATCGCTGACGGACTCGTAGTAGATCAGGCCCTTGGCGCCGTTGAGCTGGTCTTCGATGATGCTGGTGACCGACTCGGCCACTTCCTTGGCCGAGGCCCCGGGGTAGGTGGCGGTGATCGTGATGGCCGGCGGCGCCACGTCGGGATACTGCGCGACCGGCATGTTCGGGATGGCCAGCACCCCCGCCAGCAGAATGAATAGGGCAACTACCCAGGCGAAAATTGGTCGATCGATGAAAAATTGCGGCATGTGGGCTGACTCTGAAAGCGATGCTCACCAAAGAGGAACGCGGCGCCTGCTGCGCCGCGTGCCGCTTACGATTTCTGGCCTGCGGCCTTGTCCTGCTGGGCAGGCTCGGCCGGCTTGGCGCCGGGCTGCGGGGTGGATTCGGCGGGCTTGGCGCCGGCTTCGGCGGGCTTGGCGCCAGCTTCAGCAGGCTTGGCGCCCTGTTCCGCGCCTCCCCGGTTCCATTGGCTGACCTGAACCGGCGCGCCGGGACGAATCTTCTGGAACCCTTCCACCACGACCACATCGCCGGCCTTCAGGCCGCTGGTGATCAGCCAGTTGTTGTTCAAGGCGCCGCCGGTGGTGACCGGCACCTGCGCAATCTTGTTGTCGCGCACGAGCATCAGGCTCTGCTTGCCATCCGCCGTGCGCTGCAGCGCCTGCTGGGGAACCATCAGCGCGCTGTCGTCGAAGCCCTGCTCCAACCGAACCCGCACATACATGCCGGGCAACAGGATGGCGTCGGGATTGGGGACTTCGGCGCGCAGGTTTACCTGGCCCGTGGTCGGATCGACGGTGATGCCCGTGAACAGCAGCTTGCCGGGGTGGTCGTATTCAGTGCCGTCCTCGAGCACGACGGTTGCGCGGGCCGCATCCTGGCCGACCTGCTGCAGGCGGCCGCTGGCGAAGGCGCGGCGCAGCGCGGCGAGGTCCGTGGTGGATTGCGTGAAGTCGACGTAGATGGGGTCAAGCTGCTGCACCGTGGCCATCTGCGTGGCGGAGGTGGATTCGACCAGCGCGCCTTCGGTCACGAGCGGCTTGCCGATGCGTCCGGTGATGGGCGACGTGACGTCCGTGTAGCCGAGGTTGATGGCGGCGTTGTCCTGCGCGGCCTTCGCGGCCGCGACGGCCGCGTCGGTTTGGCGATAGGATGCCACGGCGTTGTCATATTCCTGCTTGCTGACGGCGTTGGCCTTGACCAGCGGCGCATAGCGGTCGGCCAGCAGCTTGGCGCTGAACAGGTTGGCCTGCGCCTGCTTCAACTGCGCCGTCGCCTGATCGTAGGCGGCCTTGTAGGGCGCCGGATCGATCTTGAACAGCAACTGGTTTTCCTTGACGTCGCCGCCCTGCTCGAACGCGATGCGTTGGACGATGCCAGTGACGCGGGCGCGGATCTGCGCGTCGCGCACGGCGTCCACGCGGCCCGGCAATTCGGAGACGATGGGCGCGCGCTGGGGCTGCACGGTGATGACGCTGACCTGTGGCATGCCCGGGTTCATTTGGGGTCTTTCACCGCACCCCGCCAACATCAGCGCGAGGACGCCACCGGAAAAAGCCAGACCCGAAAATCGTTTAGGCGAAAACCGCATTGAAACCCCCGCGTAGCGAAATGAACCGCGTCGTGAAATTGCGTCAACTCATGGCAGCCGTTCGATCGTGCCGGCAGGCAGGGATCAAAACATGACCAAGCGTCACCAACGACACGTGAATAGCCCAGTAATGTAACTCAGTTATTGGGGAAATCACGTACTTTCGGGCGTTTCGGGGGAACTTTCAGAAGTAATTCCGCAACAATTTTCTAGTCGGTGGACAGCTCCCGAAGGTTGCCGAGAAACGCGTAGCCGACCCCATGGACGGTGTGCAGCGGCAGCCGCAAACCGGCCTGCCGCACCTTGCCGCGCAGCCGGCAGATCGCGACGTTGAGGGACCGCATGTTCAGTCCGCTGCGGATGGCTTTGAGTTCATCGCGCACCAGTTCGCGGCGCGGGTTCTTTACCAGGCAGGCGAAGCAGGCGCGTTCGATCTCGGTGAGATCCAGGCGAGCGCCGCTGGGCATCTGCAAGGTCCAGCCCCAGTAGAGCAGGCTCCACCAGCCATCGGCGGGGTCATGGCCGGCGCCGGTCCGCCGGCGGGCTGGCGTCTGGATTCGACAGGCATCGCCGGCGGGCGCGTGCCGCCGGGCGGAACGCGGGCCCGCGAGACCGGGGGCAACGTCGGGGGCAAGATCGGCAGCAACATCAAGAGCAACATCGGGAGCAACATCGAGCGCAACAACGGCGGCAAGAACGGGTGCAAGAACGGGGGCATCCAAGACGGTTCTCCAAGGGGACGGCTGCCGGCATGCGGTGGCGGACGGTCCCGAAACAAGGTTGCGGTTTGTCCCGCAAGACTACCGCCAAGGCGCGGTCCCCAGCCTGCCGACGCTCACCTTTCAGACCAATCCTACAAACCGCCCGCAAGAAGCGGTGGCGCCCCCCGCGCCGTCATGAATGCTTGGTGCCGTTGCGATGGATATCGTGCGTGACGAAACAGCTGTCCTGCGTGGGACGGGCCAGGATGCCCGGTTTCTGCAGGGTGAGCCGGATGTCGGCGAGTCCCGATTCCCAGTGCTCGCGCATCGCCTCGGTGCCGAATTCGTAGTCCTTGGAGTAGCGCTCCAGGTGCTTGGCTTCGTAGATGAGGTTGATGATGTTGGTGGCCGGCGTGTGCGACAGCTTGCGGATGTCGGCAAGGTCCGGCGCCTTGCGATCGGCTTCGGGCAGGCGTTCAAGCAGACGTTGCAGGCCATGGCGCAGCTTGAGCACGCGCCGCAACTGGTCGGTGACCAGCCGGGTGCGGCTGGAATACTGGATGTCCTTTTGCCGTTCGGCCACTTCTTCCAGCGACGTGGGCAGGGCGCCGCGCGCGGGCCAGAGGTCCACCTGGAAGGCCAGGGTGTCGCGCATGTTTTCGGTGGTCAGCACCTGCGCGAGCGGCGTGTTGGACACGACGCCGCCGTCCCAGTAGTGCTGGCCCTCGATCTCCACGGACGGAAATCCCGGCGGCAAGGCGCCCGAGGCCATGATGTGCTCGGGTCCCAGCGTGCGCTCGGTGCTATCGAAGTACGCGAAATTGCCCGACTGCACGTTGACGGCGCCAAAGCTGGCCCTCACCGCGCCGCTGTTGAGCACATCGAAGTCCACGTACTGGCGCAAGGTATCGGCCAGCGGCGAGGTGTCGTAGAAACTGGTGGAGGCAGCCCCGCGTCCCCGGACCATGTAGGGAGGCGGAAAGCGCGGCTTGAAAAAGCCCGGCTGGCCCGTCAGCAGCGCCTGCAGCGCCGACACATGCCCGTTCATGGCAGGCGAGCCGAAGCCGAACGGAACACCCTCGAACATGCGCCCCAGCGACTCGCCCCACGGCATCGACGCAAACCCGCTGGGCCGGCAGATGCTTTCCCAGAAGCCGCGCAGGCGGTCGACCCGCTCGTCTTCCGGCGAACCGGCGATGATGGCCGCGTTGATGGAACCGATGGAGATCCCGGAAATCCAGGTGGGCCGGATGCCGGCCTCGTGCAGGCCCTGGTACACCCCCGCCTGGTACGACCCGAGCGCCCCGCCGCCCTGCAGCACGAGCGCAACGGTGTCGTAGTGCGGCATTTCCTGGGGGTCTTTGGGGTCTTTGGGGTCTTTGGCGTCTTCGGTGTCTTTGGTGTCTTCGTTGCGGGCCTTGGGGCGTACAGTCATGCGGCGTCCTATCACACTTGGTCCAACGCGGAATCCGATGCGGGTCTAGCGTTTGGTCTTGTCGGGAACCTGCGGCGCGGCAACGCCGGCGCGGAAGGGGTACTTGGCAAAGACTTCCGCCACGACCTTGTTCACGTTCTCGGACGACCCGGCGCTGGAGGGGTTCTGGATTTCACCCACGGCGACGCCTTCCCAGACCAGTTGCCGGCGGCGCGCGTCCACGAGATCGATGCTGAGCGTGCCTTCGGTGTATTGATAGACGTCGTCGCCCCACCCGTAGCCAGGCCAGCCGCCGTAGAAGCCCGCGCGGTAGCCGTAGTAGGGACCCATGGGCGCGGGTCCGGGCACGACCTCGGTCTGTTGCTGGAGCTTGGCGCCAAAATTGACCAGCAGGTCGGGATTGGTGGCACTGTATGTATAGCCGCGCATTTCCATCTGGCCGCGCGTGGCGCTCTTCAACCGTTCGGTCAGCAAGGTGTTGTAGCCCGCCTTGTCCGTACCCAGCGGCGTCATGTAGCCGAAAGTCCGGTACTGCGCAAAATCAGCCTGGTGGTCATAATCGCTCTTGACCGTGGGGCCAGAGGCGCAGGCCGCCAGTAATGCCGTCATGGAACCCGCCGTCAGCAATTTCAACGCTTTCATGTCGATCTCTCCGTGAGTTCAAGGCGAGAACATAGTGCCGCGAAGCCACCAAAGTTTCAACAGAATCTCATTCGCAACCCCGCCCACCGCGCAAGGGGTTGCGAAATGGCCGGTTCATGAGCACCCCGGCCACCCTCGCTCGCGCCGGTCCATTACACTTCCCGACGCTCCCTGCCATGGATAACGACACCCCCAAGACCATGCTCGAACTCGACGGCTCTATTTGGTTTCGCTCCGGCGCCCAGACCTGGGGCGGAAAGAACCGCATCGACCTGCTGGCGCAGATCGACGCCACCGGTTCGATCACGGCGGCGGCGCGCGCCGTGGGCATGAGCTACAAGGGCGCGTGGGACGCGATCGACGCCATGAACAACCTGGCCGGCGAGCCGCTGGTGCTGCGGGCGGCAGGCGGCAAGGGCGGCGGCGGCACGCGGCTGACCGACAGGGCGCGCCGCCTGATCGCGACCTTCCGGGCGCTCGAGGCCGAGCATCGCAAGTTCATGGACAACCTGACGCGCGCGGGGCTGGATGCCAGCGGCGACATCGACCTGATGAGGCGATTCATGCTCAAGACCAGTGCACGCAACAAGTTCCTGGGCACCGTCATCGAGATCCGCGAAGGCGCGGTGAACGACGAGGTGCTGCTGCGCATCGCCGGCGGCCATGCCGTCACGGCCACCATCACGCGGGAAAGCACGAAAGAGCTGGGCCTGGCGGTGGGCAAGGAAGCCATTGCGCTGGTCAAGGCGTCGTCGGTCATCGTCGGCGCCCCCGGCCCGGGCCTGCGGCTCTCGGCCCGCAACCAGTTGCTGGGCCGCATCGCCGAGCTGCGCCCGGGCGCGGTCAACACCGAAATCCTGATCGACATGGACGGCGGCGCCACGCTGGCGGCCATTGTCACGAACGAGAGCGCGACGGACCTGCAGCTCGACGTCGGCGCGCCGGCCGTGGCCATCTTCAAGGCATCCAGCGTGATCCTGGGCGTGCTGGACTAGCCTCTTCCCGCGGGCAGCCAGGGGGCCATGCGCCGCCCGGGCCGGTCAGAGCCCCACGCGTTCGTCGCCGCGGCCCACCCTGCCCTCGCGCACCTGGAACACCTCGTCGGCCAGTGCCTCCACATCCGCCGGATCGTGCGTGATCAGCAACATCGGCACGTCCAGCTGCCGTTGCAGCGCGTCCAGTTCCTGGCGCATCTTGCCGCGCAGTTGGGAGTCCAGCGCGGAAAAGGGCTCGTCCAGCAACAGGATGTCGGGCTGCAGCATCAGCGCCCGCGCCAACGCCACGCGCTGCTTCTGCCCGCCCGAGATTTCGTTGGGATAGCTGCCCACGATGGCGCCCAGCTCGAACGCATCCACCCAGCGCTGCGCCTCGCGCGTCGCCTCGCGCCGGCGCGGATTGAGCCAGCCGCGGCGCAGGCCGAAGGCGATGTTCTGCGCCACGGTCAGGTGGGGAAACAACGCATAGTCCTGGAAAAGGTAAGCCACGCGGCGCGACCGGGCCGGCAGGCAGATGCCGGCCTGGCTGTCGAACAGCACCCGGCCGTTGATCTCGATGCGCCCGGCGTCCGGACGCAGCAGCCCGGCCACGGCCCGCAGTGTCAGGCTCTTGCCCGCGCCCGACGGGCCGAACAGCGCGATGCGCTTGGCGGACGAACTGAATTGCACGTCCAGGTCGAATCTGCGGTCGCCCGACACCATGGTCTTGCGCACCTGGATGTCCACGCTCATCGCCCGCCTCCGTTGCGCTGGCCGGCGCCGATCGGCACGAGCTTGCCCGCGGCCAGCAGCACAACGACGCAGGTCACCGAGGTGACCAGCACCAGCATGTTGGCGGTGGCATCGTCGCCCGCCTGCACCGCTTCGTAGATGGCGACCGACAAGGTCTGCGTGCGGCCCGGTAGGTTGCCGGCGATCATGAGCGTGGCGCCGAACTCGCCCAGCGCGCGCGCAAAGGCAAGCAGCACGCCGGCGGCGATGCCGCGGGCGGCCAGCGGCAGCGTCACGCGGAAGAACACCCCGGCCTCGCCCACGCCCAGCACCCGGGCCGCGTTCTCGAGCTGGCCGTCGACGTTTTCGAACGCGGCGCGGGCCGACTTGAACACCAGGGGAAAAGCCACCACGGAGGCCGCGATCACGGCGCCCTGCCAGGTGAAGACCAGCTCGATGCCCCAGCCCGCCAGCGTCTCGCCGATGATGCCGCGCCGGCCCAGCAGCACCAGCAGGTAATAGCCCAGCACGGTGGGCGGCAGCACCAGCGGCAACGTCAGGATGGCATCGAGCAGGTCGCGGCCGGGCCAGCGCCAGCGCGACAGGCCATAGGCCGCGGCCGTGCCGGCAATGGCTGCCAATAGGGTGGCCCACCCTGCCACTTTCAGGGAAAGCAGCAGGGGAACCCAGACCGGATCACTCATCGATGCCTACGATTGAACGGGGACTCAAGGCTTCTGGAAGCCGTAGCGCGACAGTATCGCCTGGCCGGCGGGCGACAGCACATAAGCGACAAAGCTTTCGGCTTCCTTGGCCGCGGCCTCGCGCGTGGTCAACGCGATGGGATAGGTCACCGGCGTTTGCGAGGGCACGCGCACGGCGATCTTGACCTTGTCCGGCATGATGGCCGCATCGGTCGCAAAGACGAAGCCGGCGTCGACCTCGCCGCGCGCCACGTAGTCCAGGCTCTGGCGCACGTTCTGGGCCAGCACGCTCTTGGCCTGCACCGCGTCCCACAGGCCCGCGGCCTGCAAGGCCGCCTGCGTGTAGCGCCCCACCGGCACCGAGGCGGGATTGCCGTAGGCGATGCGTTTCACCTCGGCGCGCTCCAGATCCTTGAGCGCCGTGATGTTGGCCTTGCTGTCGGCCGGCACGATCAGCACGATCTGGTTGGCCGCAAAGTCCACGCGCGAGGCGGGCTTGACGGCCTTTTCCTCGACCGCCTTGTCCATCGCCTTCTGGTCGGCCGAGGCGAACACGTCCGCCGGCGCCCCCTTCACGATCTGCTGCAGCAGCACATCGGACGCGCCGAAGTTCAGGATTACCTTGGTGCCCGCGTGCGCTTTCTCAAAACCCTGCGCCACTTCCTTGAACGCGTTGGTCAGGCTGGCGGCGGCCGATACCACCAGCTCCCCGGCGCTGGCATGGGAGCTCCAGGCGGCGGCAAGCGCCAGAGTCAGCGCAGCGAGCGGGCGTTTGTACAACATGTCGTTCTCCAGGGGATAGGGGCGGTTCAGGATCGAAATATATCCAGGTATATAACGGTAGTCAATTTGCAGGGGCGCGGCGTTTACGAAATATCAAGGGCAGTGTTTGGCCGAACGGCGCCGTGCGATGTCAGCCGCGCGCCACGGTAGTGACGCGCACCGCTTCGGGGGCCAGCGCGGCGCGCAGGAAGTCCAGCGCCGCTTCAGGCCGGGCGGCGCCGCACATGAAGATGTCCAGGGCCGCGAACCGGTGCTCCGGCCAGGAATGGATGCTGATGTGGGATTCACTGAGCAGGATCACGCCCGTGACTCCCGCCCCTTCGCCGAAATGATGGAAATGCGCGCTGAGCACTTGCGCGCCCGCCGCGCGCGCCGCCGCGGTCATCTGCCGTTCCAGGGCGGGCGCGTCGGCCAGCAGGCCGGGCTCAACGCCGCGAAAGTCCGCCAGCACGTGCCGGCCCGGGGTGGCGTGCCCCGTCACTTGTGGGATCCGCCCGACGACCAGCCGGACCCGCCGGAATAACCGCCGCCCCAACTGCTGCCGCTGCCGCCGCCGACCAGGCGCGAGCCCGGCGCGCTGGCGCTGGTGGTGGCCAGCACGACCACCACGGCATAGATGGCATACAACACCTTGCCCTTCATGCTATTCATCCTTCCCTGTCAGCGTGTCGGCCAGGAGGGCCGGCACCCAGAGAAACGCCATCCCGACCAGGACCGGAATGAAGCGGCCGTCGAAGATGTTGTCAAAGTTCAGGAACACCAGGGCGATCAGCGCCGCCTTGGCCCATTTCCGGTAGCCGCCCGCCGCTTTGGCGGCAGCGCCCGCCATGGCCTTCTGCCGGTTGAGTTCGGGCCGGTTGAACCACTGGGCCAGTTGCGCCGGCGACACCGGCGCCGACGCCGACCACCCCAGTTCCTCGTCGCCCAGCTCGCGCGTGAGCTTCAGCGTGCCGACTTTGTAATCGGTGATGCGCGTGCTGTCGCCGACCTTGACCCGCCAGTTGAAGGCGCCCAGCGCCATTTCCACGCGCGAGGTGTAGTCGTACAGCTTCTGGTACAGCCGGTTGCGCCAGCGCACGCTGGTGGCGTTGTTGTGGCTGGGCCAGGTGTCGCAGACCTGCACGCGCTCCCACCCCTCTTCGGATTCCACCAGCCAGACGAATCCCTTGGCCGGGTTGAACAGCAGGTATTCGGTCCAGCTGGAGGGCTCTTCGGGATCGGGGTCGGCGCACTTCATGAGGCCGATGAGGGTGTAGTCCACGCCCTCCATCTTTGCGACCGAGCCCAGCGCCAGCGTGGCCCGGATCTTCTGCACCCGGCGCGCCTTTTCGATGACTTCTGCCGTGGGGCCCGAGCAATCGACGGCCGCCGCGCACGAGGGGCAGACCACGTTCGTGGCCATCGCGGCGACAAAGGTGATCGGCGCGCCGCAATTGGGGCAGTCCAGCGCCTTGATCTGGCCGCGGAAGCGTCCGGCGGTCTCCTCGACCTGCTCCTTGGTGCGCAGCGACCCGGCCTGCATGGCCGACAGGTCGAACGCCTTGCCGATGTAGAGCTCGGGCTGCGGGCCATCGGAAAAGTCCAGCGTCAGGAAGGCGTCCAGGCTGCGATAGTCGGCCACCTTGGCCTGCCAGCCGTCGCCCGGCACGAACGGCAGCTCGCCCTGGGCGCCGCCGGCCTGGCTGGTGCGCACGTCCGCCGCCACGAAGCGCTGTCCGTCCAGCTTGAACTCGTCGCCCGGCGCGATGTCCTCGAACGCCGGCAGGCTTTGCGTGGTCTTGGCCTGCCGCCGCCGCGTGACGGCGTACTGGCCCGAGGCGTCGGACAGCCAGCCATCGGTGCCATCTTCGAACCACAGGTACCACTCGTTCCAGAAGCCTTCGTCAAAGCGCAACTGGATGCGGCCGATGACGTCGAAGCGCTTGCCGTCGTGGACGCCCGCCGCGCCCAGGCACAGCGGCGAATAGTCTTCCAGGACCTCGGCCGCCTCGCCGATGCGTTTGACCGACTCGGCATCCTTGAGCAAGGTGCTGCGGCACGCGCCGCAGACCGCCATGACGGAAGCCGCGGACGTGAACTTGACTGGGGCGCCGCACTGCGGACACAGAACCTGCTGCATGGGGCCTTAGCTGGTGAGTTTCTTCAGCACGTCGGCCTTGGCCGTATCGTAGTCCGCCGCGGTGATGAGGCCCTTGTCCAGCAATTCCTTGAGCTGCTGCAGGCGCTGCACGGGGTCGGCCTGCGCGGGCTGGGGTTGTTGGGACGGCTGCCCGGGCTGCGGCTGGCCCTGCGCCGCGCCCAGCCCCTGCGCCATGGTCTGGCCCAGGGCCGCGCCGGCGGCCAGACCAGCGCCGATGCCCGCGATGCCGCCTTCGTTCTGCGCGGCCAGCGGGATGGACGTCGCGGTCTGGTATTGCGTGAACTTGCCCAGGTCGCCGGCCATGCCCATCGAGATCCGGGTGTCCAGCGCCTTCTGCAGTTCTTCGGGCAGCGACACGTTCTCGACGGTGAAGTTGTCGAGCTTGACGCCGTAGCGGTCGAATACGGGCGCGAGCTGCTCGGCGATGCTCTGCGACATCAGGCCCTGGTTGGCGGCCATGTCCAGGAACGGCACTTTGGCGCCGCCCAGCGCGGTCGTCATGGCGGCCACCACCATGTTGCGAAGCTGCGCCTCCAGGTCATCCACGGTATAGACGTCGCGCGTGCCGCTGATTTCGCGGTAGAACTTGCCGGGGTCGGAGATCTGGTACGAATACACGCCGAAGGCGCGCAGGCGCACCATGCCGAATTCGCTGTCGCGCAGGGTCACCGGCTGGGCCGTGCCCCAGCGGCGGCCAAGCTGCAGGCGCGTGCTGAAGAAAATCACGTCCGACTTGAAGGGCGACTCGAAGAGCTTGTCCCAGTTCTTCAGGTAGGTCAGGATCGGCAGCGTCTGCGTGGTCAGCTTGTACATGCCGGGGCCGAACACGTCGGCCACCTTGCCTTCGTTGACGAACACCGCCATCTGCGATTCGCGGACGGTCAGGCTGGCGCCGTACTGGATTTCAAAATCCTGCATCGGATGGCGCCAGGCGAGCACGCCGTCGCGATCCTCGTTCCATTGCAGGATGTCGATGAATTGCTTGCGAATGAATGAACCGAGACTCATGGAAAGTCCTCCTGTGTCGGATCGGATGGCGCGGCGGCCTCAGGTCAGGCAGGCGGCGTTGACGATGCCCGCCGCCAGGGAAATCGCGCCGAGCAGGCCACCCATGGCGATGTTGTTTTCCACGATGGCGTCGTTCATGCCACGTATGGCGTTGGCGACGACGACATACACGACGATCTGCACCGCCATCGCCGCCACGCCCCAGACCAGGAACATGACGAAGCTGGCGTGGATCGCGATGCTGGAAGCCAGCGTGAGGCTGAAACCGACCAGCGCGCCGCCGTAGGACATGGCCGCGGCGATGTTGCCCTCGCGGACGAGGTCGAATTCCTTGTAGCGCGTGACGGCCGTGTAGACCGCCGTGAACACGCCCAGCATGACGAGCGCCGAAACGATATAGATCAGATAGGTCACCGCCGGATGCATTGCTTCTCCCATTGCCAGCCTCCCAATTGCGCGCAGTATATACGTGGCGTTCGATATACTGCGAACGCATTTTTCGGCTCGGACACTCCATGCGCGACCGCGTTCTCATTCTCTCGGTATTAATCGTTGCATCCTGCGGTTTGGGCTACGAGCTCATCAGCAGCGCGCTCGCCAGCTATTTACTGGGGGATTCGATCCTGCAGTTCTCGTCGGTGATCGGGTGCTATCTCTTCGCCATGGGCATCGGTTCATGGTTGTCAAAATATGTAAGAGACGAAGACGTTCTGAATCGCTTCATCGACGTGGAGCTGCTGGTCGCGCTGCTGGGCGGGGTGTCCGCCGCGGTGCTTTTCCTGGTGTTCGCGTGGCTGTCCGCGCCCTTTCGCGCGGCGTTGTATGTCGGCGTCTTCATCATCGGCCTGATGGTCGGCATGGAGATCCCGCTGGTGATGCGCGTCTTCAACCAGCGCAAGGCGGAGTTCCGCGAGATCGTCAGCCGCGTGCTGACCTTCGACTACCTGGGCGCGCTGGCGGTGTCGCTGATCTTCCCCCTGCTGCTCGCGCCCAAGCTGGGGCTGCTGCGCACGAGCTTCCTGTTCGGCATCCTGAACGCCAGCGTGGCGCTGTGGACGACCTGGCTGTTCCGCGCCGAAGTCACCCGCCCAGGCGAAAAGGCCATGCGCGCCGGCGTGGTGATCGGCATCCTGGGGCTGGGTTTCGTGTATTCGGGCAGCATGACGGCCTGGGCCGAGAAGGGACTCTATGGCGATGACGTCATTCATGCCGAGACCACGCAATACCAGCGCCTGGCCGTGACGCGCTGGCACGACGACCTGCGCCTGTACATCAACGGCAATCTGCAGTTCTCGTCGCGCGACGAACATCGTTATCACGAATCGCTGGTGCACCCCGGCCTGCAGGCGCTGCCCTGGGCGCGCAACGTGCTGGTGCTGGGCGGCGGCGACGGCCTGGCCGTGCGCGAGATCCTGAAGTACAAGCACATCGAGCACGTCACGCTGGTGGACCTGGACCCCGCCATGACGAATCTCTTCTCGCGCTCCGAGCCGCTGGTCAAGCTGAACGAAGGCGCCTTGAAAGACCCTCGCGTGACGGTCATCAATGACGACGCGGGCCGCTGGCTGGAGACGCATGCCGAGGTCTACGACTTCATCGTGGTGGACTTTCCCGATCCGTCCAACTTCGGCCTCGGGCGCCTGTACTCGGTGCCGGTCTATCACCTGATGGCGCGCCACCTGGCCGAAAACGGCTACCTGGTCGTGCAGTCCACGTCGCCCTACTTCGCGCCGCGCTCGTTCTGGAGCGTGGACGCCACCCTCAAGGAAGCCGGCCTGAACACGTGGCCGTACCATGTGTACGTGCCGTCGTTCGGCGACTGGGGCTTCATCCTGGCCAGCAAGCGGCGCGACTACACGCCGCCCGAGACGCTCACCGTGGCCACGCGCTACCTCGACCCGGTCACCGTGCGCGAACTCTTTCACTTTCCCGCCGACATGCCGGCGTTGGCCATGCCGCCCAACCGCCTGAATGAGCAATCGCTGGTGCGCTACTTCGACGAGGACTGGCGCAAGGTGATCCGCTGATGCGGCGCCGCAGCTTCCTGCTGGGCGCCGCCACGGCCGCGGCCGCGGGGTCCGTGGGCTATTGGCGCTCGCGCATCGTCGAGACCACGCCCGACGTACGCTATCCGGGCATGCAGGCCGGGCACGCGCTGCGCGATGGCGCCGCCCTGCCGCAGCCGTCGGCCACGCGCCGGCACGAGGTCGCAATACTGGGCGCCGGGGTCGCCGGACTGTCCTGCGCCTGGAAACTGGCGCGCGAAGGCTTTACCGATTTCGTCGTGGTGCAGGGCCCGGAATTCGGCGGCAACGCGGCGGCCGGCCAGCGCGAGGGCCTGGACTATCCGCTGGGCGCGCATTACCTGCCGCTGCCCTCGCTGGCGTCTTCCCACGTGCGCGAGATGCTGGCGGACTTTGGCCTCATCGAACACGGCGCGGGCGAGGTGCGTCCGTATTACGACGAGTCCGTCCTGGTGCATTCGCCGCAGGAACGGCTGCTGCGCAACGGCCGTTGGGAAGAGCACCTGCTGCCCATGACCGGCGTGCCCGAAGCCGACGCCGCGCAGCATCGCCGGTTCCTCGAATACATCGAACGGCTGCGCACGCAAATGGGCAGCGACGGCCGCAAGGTGTTCAGCATCCCGCTCGTCCTGTCGTCGCGCGATCCGGCCTGGCGGGCGCTGGACAACCTGACCTTCAAGCAGTGGCTGGATCGCGAAGGCTATACCTCGCCCGCCCTGCACTGGTATCTGAACTACTGCTGCCGCGACGACTACGGCGCGCGCTACGACGTGGTGTCGGCATGGGCCGGGCTGCATTATTTCGCCAGCCGCGACGGCCATGCGGCCAACGCCGGCGAAGGCGCCGTGCTGACCTGGCCCGGCGGGCTGGCGGTCCTGGCCGACCGGATGCGCGACGCCATCACGCAACGGCTCGGCCACGCCGGCTGGCTGCTGCCGGGCACGGCGGCGCGCGTCGAGGAGCTGCCGGCCGGTCCGCGGGTCACGTGCCTGACGCCCGGACCGCAGGGCGCCCCCCGCGCCTACGCCATCCAGACCCGCCGGACGGTCTGCGCCATGCCGCTCTTCGTGGCGCAGCACCTGCTGCCGGACATCCGCGCGTATGGATACGACCCCGCGGCGCACGCCGCCCCGCACGCGGCCTGGATGGTGTCGAACTTCGTCATGGAAGGCTATCCCCTCGAAGCGCCCGGCGAACCCCTGTCCTGGGACAACGTGGTCTACCAGGGCGAGGCCCTGGGCTATGTGGTGTCCACCCATCAGTTGCTGCGGGTGGCGCGGTCCCCGCGCAGCGTGTTCACGGCCTATCACGCGCTGAGCGGCCAGGCGCCGCACGCCGCGCGCGACTGGCTGACCCGCGCCAGCCCGCAGGCGCTGCGCGACATGGCGGCCGTGGACCTGGTCGCGGCGTATGGCAAGGACTTCTGGCGCCACGCCCGCCAGTTGGAGATCACCGTGCGCGGCCACGCCATGGCTACGCCGGTCTGCGGCTACCTGTCCAATCCAGGGCTGGCCGCGCTGCGGGCCGTGGACGGGCCGGTGCTGTTCGCGCACGCCGACCTGTCGGGGTATTCGGTCTTCGAGGAGGCCTCATGGTGGGGCGTCCAGGCGGCACGGCGTATCCTGGGGCACCAAGAACAAGGATGAAAAAAGACATGGGCAATCACGTCATCGTGCTGGGCGCGGGCATCGTCGGCGTCTGCTGCGCGCTGGAACTGCGCCGGCGCGGCATGACGGTCACACTGGTCGACCGCCAGGAGCCGGGCATGGAAACGTCAATGGGCAACGCCGGCGTACTGGCCCGCAGTTCGCTGATGCCGTTCAATCATCCGGGGCTGTGGGGGCAACTGCCGCGCCTCTTGAAGAACGACACGGTCCAGTTCAGGTATCGCTGGCAGTATCTGGCCGCGAACCTGGGTTGGGCGACGCGCTTCCTGGCAAGCGCGCGGGCGTCCGTCTTCCAGGAAACCGCGCGCGCGCTGGACGGCCTGATCCGGCTGTCCGCGCCCGAACACATCAAGCTGCTGGACGAGAGCGGCGCGCGCCACCGGCTGCGCGATACCGGCTGGATCTTCCTCTATCGCAAAGAAGCGGCCTGGCAGGCCGGCGCGCTGGCGCGCCGCACCTTCGCGCAGTACGAAGTGCCGACGCGCGAACTGGCTCCCGCCGAACTCGCCGGACTGGAACCCGCGTTGTCGCCCATCTTTCCCCGCGCGCTGTGGATACAGGGCTCGTACTCGGTGGACGATCCGCATGAGGTCGTTGCGGCCTACGCCGACCTGTTCCGGCGCGAGGGCGGCGCATTCCAACGCTTGACCGCCAGCGCCATCCGCCGCGATGGCGGCGGCTGGACGGTGCAAGGGACGAACGCATCCGAATCCGTATCGGCCGACCGCCTCGTCGTCGCGCTGGGACCGTGGTCCAAGGCCTTGTTGAAAACGACCGGCATCGACCTGCCGATGGCGTTTGAGCGCGGCTATCACATGCACTACAGCGGACGCGAAGGCGCGCGCGTCACGCGCCCGGTGTACGACACGGGTGGCGGCTACGTGCTGTCGCCCATGGCGCGCGGACTGCGCCTGTCCACGGGGGTCGAGCTGGACGCCTGCGACGCGCCCGCCCGCCCCGTCCAGTTGGACCTGGCGGAACAGCGCGCGCGCGAAGCCTTGCCATTGGGAGAGCGCCTGGACGCCGCCGCCTGGCTGGGCCGCCGTCCCACCCTGCCCGACAGCCGCCCGATGATCGGCGAGGCGCCGCGCCATCCGGGGCTATGGCTGGCGCTGGGTCACCAGCACATCGGGTTCAGCACGGCGCCGGGAACCGCGAAAATCCTGGCCGAGCTGATGCGGGGCGGCGGCGGCGACCGCCATCGCGCGTTCCGGCCCGGCCGGTTTATCTAGCGCGATCACCCCAGCAAGAGCGCGTCGTCCGACAGCTTCTCGCCCCGCACCCGCTCGAACATGGCAAGCAGGTCCGGCACGTCCATGCCGCGGCGCTCGTCGCCCGACACGTCCAGCACGACCTGGCCCTGGTGCAGCATGACGGTGCGGTCGCCGACGTCCAGCGCCTGGCGCATGCTGTGCGTGACCATCATGGTGGTGAGCTGGTTCTCGGCCACGATGCGCGCCGTGAGCTGCAGCACGAAGTCCGCGGTGCGCGGATCGAGCGCGGCGGTGTGTTCGTCCAGCAGCAGGATGCGCGAGGGCTGCAATGCCGCCATCAGCAGGCTGACCGCCTGGCGCTGGCCGCCGGACAAGAGGCCGATGCGATCGGTGAGCCGGTTCTCCAGGCCCAGGCCCAGCGTGGCCAGACGCTCGCGAAAACCGTCTTTCATGGACGCCTTCACCGCGCGGCTGTAGCCGCGCGATGCGCCGCGCATCTGCGCCAGCGCCATGTTTTCCTCGATGGTCAGGTCTTCGCAGGTGCCCGCCATGGGGTCCTGGAACACGCGGGCCACGCTGCCCGCGCGCGCCCAGACCGGCTGGCGCGTCACGTCCACGCCGTTGATGTCGATGCGCCCGGAGTCGACCGGCAGGTCGCCCGACACGGCGTTCAGGAACGTGGACTTGCCCGCGCCGTTGGAACCGATCACGGTCACGAACTGGCCCGAGGGGATCTCCAGCGACAGGCCGCGCAGCGCGCGGGTCTCGATGGGCGTACCCGCGTTGAAGGTGATTTTCAGGTCTTTTGCGGACAACATATCAGCGCCCCTTCTTGCCGACCAGGCGGCGCTTGAGCATCGGGATGACCAGGGCGATCGTGACGAGCACCGCGGTGACGAGGTTCAGGTCCTGGGCCTTCAGGCCGATGAAATCGCTATTGAGCGCCAGGGCGATGAAGAAGCGGTAGACGATGGCGCCGATGATGACGGCCAGCGTCGCCAGCACCAGCTTGCGCGACGGCAGGATGCTTTCGCCGACGATGACCGCGGCCAGGCCGATCACGATGGTGCCGATGCCCATCGAAATGTCCGATCCGCCCTGCGTCTGCGCGAACAGCGCGCCCGCCAGCGCGACCAGCGCGTTCGACAGCGCCATGCCGCCCAGGATCATGCGGCCGGTATTGACGCCTTGCGCCCGCGCCATGCGGCCGTTGGAACCGGTGGCGCGCACGGCCAGGCCCGTCTGCGTGGCGAAGAACCAGTCCAGCGCCAGCTTGCACAGGATGACGATGACGATCAGGATCAACGGGCGGGCGACGTAGTCGGCAATCCCGCCCGGTTGCAGGATCGTGAAGACGGTAGGCTCAGTGATGAGCGGCACGTTGGGCTTGCCCATGATGCGCAGGTTGATCGAATACAGGGCGATCATCATCAGGATGCTGGCCAGCAGGTCCATGATCTTGAGCTTGACGTTCAGCCAGCCGGTGACCAGCCCCGCGGCCGCGCCGGCGATCGTGGCGATGATGGTGGCCGAAAACGGATCGGTGCCCGAGGCGATCAGCGTCGCACAGACCGCGCCGCCCAGCGGGAAGCTGCCGTCCACGGTCAGGTCCGGAAAGCGCAGCAGGCGAAAGGAGATAAATACACCCAAGGCCACCAGGCTGAAGATCAGCCCGATCTCCAGCGCGCCTAACAACGAGAACAATGACATGGGTCAGATCCAATCAGGTAAGAAACGAGCATATTAAAGAAGTGAAACGTGGGATTTCTTGCGTTCCAGGGTCAGTTTTACCCGAGCTTTCGCAACAAACGTTTCCCGCAACGCATTTTCTCCCGTTTCCCGCCCAGGCGTCCGCGCGCCGGCGGCGCCTGCGGATGCACGGACTTTCCCATGGAAAAACGCAAGAAAAACCCCGCCACGCCGGTCAGGCATGGCGGGGCGGATGTCGCGCCGGATTATTTCACGACCACCGCGGCCGACTTGATCAGCGCCTCGGGCAGCGTGACGCCCTGCTTGGCGGCGGCGCCCGGATTCACGTAGAGCTCCAGCTTGGAGCTGGTTTCAGACGGAATCGCGCCGGGCTTTTCGCCCTTCAGGATGCGCACGACGACCTTGCCGGTCTGCACGCCCAGGTCGCGGTAGTTGATGCCCAGGGCCGCGATGCCCCCGCGCTTGACGCTGTCGGTGTCCGACGCGATCAGCGGGATCTTGGCGTCGTTGCCCACCTTGACCAGCGATTCGTAGGCCGACACGACGTTGTTGTCGGTGTTGGTGTAGATGACGTCGACCTTGCCGATCAGGCTGCGCGCGGCGGAAGCCACGTCCACCGAGCGCGGGGCGGCGGCTTCGACCAGGCTCATGCCCGACTTGGGCAGGATTTCCTGCAGCTTCTTGACGACCACGACCGAGTTCGCCTCGCCCGGGTTGTAGACGATGCCCACGCGCTTGGCGTTGGGGACGATCTTCTTGATGAGTTCGACCTGCTTGTCCAGCGCCAGCAGGTCCGACACGCCGGTCACGTTGGTGCCCGAGGCGTCCATGCTGGACACGAGCTGCGCGGCGACCGGGTCGGTCACGGCGGAATACACCACCGGCACGTCCTTGGTGGCCGCGACGACGGCCTGGGCCGACGGCGTGGCGATCGCGACGATGGCGTCGGGACGGTCGCCGACGAACTTGCGCGCGATCTGGGCGGCGGTGCCGTTGTTGCCCTGCGCGCTTTGATACTGCCACTTCAGGTTCTTGCCCGGCTCGTAGCCGGCTTGCTTGAGGGCGTCCTGCACGCCGTCACGCACGGCATCCAGCGCCGGGTGCTCGACGATGGCGGTGACCGCGACGGACTTCTGCTGCGCGGCGACCGGCGCGGCGATAGCCATCGCCAGCGCCATCGCGCCAACCGTCAGAAAATGTTTTTTTCCGATCAGCATATGTTTGCTCCTTGAACCCTGGTATTGCTTGTTGAATGTGCCGGTATCTTCATGGCCGGCCGCGGAATGTGCCATCCGTTCGGCCTGCCATAAAGCCGTATAGTCTAACGTGCCGCCTGCCAAATGGCGTGGGGGGAATCCCTGTAATGGTGCATGCATACAGGCTCGCCCCGCCATGGGTCAGCGGCGTGAATATACTGAAAACCGCCGGTCAAACGCCGTTCATCCCGTTTCGCGCGCCCGCCGGCGGTATCCCGAGGCCAACCATGATCAAACGCGCATTGGGCCGATCCGGCCTGCAGGTTCCCCCGCTCACTTTCGGCGGCAACGTTTTCGGCTGGACCGTCGACGAGGCCGGCACCTTTTCGCTGCTGGATGCGCTGGTCGACGCGGGGCTGAATTTCATCGACACCGCCGACGTGTATTCCCGCTGGGTGCCGGGCAACCGGGGCGGCGAATCCGAAACGCTGATCGGCAAGTGGCTCAAGCGCTCGGGCAAGCGCGACCAGGTCCTGATCGCGACCAAGGTCGGCATGGAGATGGGGCCTGGCGAAAAGGGCCTGTCCCCCGCCCACATCCGACGTTCGCTGGACGCGTCGCTGGCCCGCCTGCAGACGGACCACGTGGATCTTTACCAATCCCACCAGGACGACCCGGACACGCCGCTGACCGACACGCTGGGCGAATACGCCAAGCTGATCGAGGCGGGCAAGGTGCGCGCGATCGGCGCGTCCAACTACACGGCCGTGCGCCTGTCCGAAGCGCTGATCGCCAGCGAGCGGCACAGCCTGCCGCGCTACGAAAGCATCCAGCCCGAGTACAACCTGTACACGCGCGAGCCCTTCGAGTCCGGGCTGCAAAGCTTGGTGAAGACGCAGCAGATGGGCACGATCAATTACTACGCGTTGGCCAGCGGCTTTCTCAGCGGCAAGTACCGCGGGCCCGATGACGCGGCCAAGAGCGCGCGCGGCGGGAAGATCGTCGAGAAATACCTGAACGACCGCGGCTACCGCATCCTGAAGGCGCTGGACGAGGTGTCCGAGGACGCCGGCTGCACGCCCGCGCAGGCCGCGCTGGCCTGGCAGATCGCGCAGCCGGGCATCACCTCGCCCATCGTCAGCGCCACCTCGCTCGCCCAGCTGGACGAACTGGTCAAGGCCGCCAGCCTGACGCTGACGCATGACCAGCTGGCCCGGCTCAGCCAGGCCAGCGAGTGGCGCTGAGGCATCAGTCCAGCGTGACGCCGGAGTCCTTGACCACCTTGGCCCAGCGCGTGACCTCGCTGTCGACGAACTTGCCGAACTCGGCGCCCGTCAGCGTGGGCACGCCCGAGCCGTTGCCCGCCCAGGTCTCCTTCAGCTTGGGCGTGTTCAGGGCCTTGGTGATCTCGGCGGCCATCTTGTCGACCGCTTCCTTGGGCGTTCCCGCGGGCGCCCAGATCGCGTACCAGGTCGACACGGTGTAGTTGGGCACGCCGGCCTCGGCGGCGGTGGGCACGTCGGGCAGCGAGGGCGAGCGTTCCTTCGCGGCCACGGCCAGCGGCTTGATCGCCCCGGCGCGGATGTGGCCGGCCGACGAGCCGAGGCCGTCGAACGCCAGGTCCACCTGCCCGCCGATCAGCGCCGACAGCATCGGGCCCGCGCCCTGGTACGGCACGTCCACCAGCTTGATGCCCGTCTGCATCGCAAACAGTTCGCCGGCCAGGTGGTGCGTGCTGCCCTTGCCCGCCGTGCCGAAGTTGATTTCCCCGGGGCGCTTCTTGGCGTAGTCGATGAACTCCTGCAGGGTCTTGACCGGCAGCTTGCCCGCGTTGATGACGACGACCTGCGGCGGCTGGGCCACCAGGGCGACCGGCACGAAATCCTTCTGGATGTTGTAGCTCAGGTTCTTGTAGAGGGAAGGCGCCAGCGCATGGTGCGCGCCGCCCATGAAGAAGGTGTAGCCGTCGGGCTTGGCCTTGGCCGCAACGCCGGCGCCCACGGTTCCACCCGCGCCGCCCTTGTTGTCGATGACCACCGTCTGGCCGAGCTGCGTGGTGAGCTGCGCGGCCAGCGGACGGGCGAAGGTATCCGTGCCGCCGCCCGCGGGGAACGGAACGATCAGCGTGATGGGCCGCTCGGGCCATTGCGCGGCGGCAACGCCGCCGAAACCCAGGGCTGCCACGGCGAACACGGCCGCGGCGGTGGTGCGATATTTCATTTTGTCTCCTCTTGCTGCATCGGGGGACGGCGCCTGTTTTTTGGCGTCTCGTCGCTGGAATATTTTTCTTGTTGAATGCGGCTGGCAGGTCTTGCGGGGCACTGGATGGGGATGGGTCTCCTTGCTGTCGTCGGGTCGTCGGGTCGTCGGGAAGCGGGCTGCAAAAAAAACTGAAAAAATGCCGGTCCCGCGGGACCGGCATGAACGGGGCTACAGCGCCTTGTAGGTCTCGCGCAGCACGTTCTTCTGCACCTTGCCCATCGTGTTGCGGGGCAACTGGTCGATGATGTGCACGCGCTTGGGCACCTTGAAGTTGGCGATGCGCGACTTCAATTCGGCCTGCATGGCCGACGCGTCCAGCGACGCGCCGTCCTTGGGCACCACCACCGCCACCACGGCCTCGCCGAAGTCCGGGTGCGGCACGCCGATGACCGCCGACTCCGCCACGCCGGGCATGTCGTCGATCAGCGTCTCGATTTCCTTGGGGTAGACGTTGTAGCCGCCGGAGATGATGAGGTCCTTGCTGCGGCCCACGATGGACAGGTAATCGGCGGGCACGTCGCGGCCGGCCGACTCGCCGCCCCAGCGGCCCACGTCGCCGGTCTTGAACCAGCCGTCGTCGGTGAACTCCTCGCGCGTCTTTTCCGGCATGCGCCAGTAGCCCGAGAACACATTGGGACCGCGCACCTGCACATTGCCAATCTCGCCCGGCGCCAGCGCGACGCCGGCATCGTCGACCACCCGCACCTGCACGCCCGGCAAGGCGCGGCCCACGGTGCCGGCCAGGCGTTCGCCCTGCGCGGGATCGTAGGGATTGGAGGTCAGCATGACGGTTTCGCTCATGCCATAGCGTTCCAGGATGGCGTGGCCGCTGCGCGCCTTGAAGTCCGAGAACGTCTCGGCCAGCAGCGGCGCGGAGCCCGAAATGAAGAGGCGCATGTTGGCGCAGACCTCGCGGTTAAAGCGCGGGTCGGCCAGAAGGCGCACGTAATACGTGGGCACGCCCATCATCACCGTGCTTTGCGGCAGGTAGTGCAGCGCCTGGTCGGCATCCAGCTTGGGCAGCCAGATCATCCGCGCGCCCGCCAGCAGCGCGCCGTGCGACGCGACGAACAGGCCGTGCACGTGGAAGATCGGCAGCATGTGCAGCAGCACGTCGTCCTCGCGCCAGCCCCAGTACTCATGCAGGACGCGCGCATTGGCGGCCAGGTTGCCATGCGAGAGCATCGCGCCCTTGCTGCGGCCCGTGGTGCCCGAGGTGTACAGGATCGCGGCCAGGTCGTCCGGCTTGCGCGGCACGGTCTTGAACGTCTGCGACAGGCCACCCGCGGCGTCGAGCAGGCTGCCGGTGCGGTCCTCGTCCAGCGTGTAGACGTGCGCGCAACCGGCCTTGTCGGCGGCCCGCTTGACCCAGTCCAGGTTCTTGCTGGCGCAGACCACCACCGAGGGCTCGGCGTTGCCCAGGAAGTATTCGATTTCGGATTCGCGATAGGCCGTGTTGAGCGGCAGGTACACCAGGCCCGCGCGCAGCGTGGCCAGATACAGCAGCAGGGCTTCGGGCGACTTTTCGACCTGGACGGCGACGCGCGCGCCGTCGGGCAGGTCCAGCGATTCCAGCAGGTTCGCCAGGCACGCGGTCGCGCGGTCGATGTCGTCCCAGGTGTATTGGAGGTCGGGCGTTTCCAGCGCGACTTTGCTGCGGTCTTTGGGAAAGCCGCCTTGCAGGACAGCATATAGGTTGGCGTTGCTCACCTGTCTAGTCTCCGGAAAAGGAAGGGTCTTCGCCGGCCAGGAAGGCGCGCACGCCTTCTCTGTGGTCCCGGCTTTCGGCATAGGAGAAATAATCGCGATACTCGTCCTCGGTCAAGGCGGCGCCGGTGGCGAGCCTGGCGGACAAGCGCTTGTTGATGCGGGCGGCCAGCGGCGCGCCCTGGGCGATACGGTCGGCGCTGCGGCGGGCCGCCTCGGCCACCTGGCCGTCGTCGACGATACGGGTCAGCAGGCCCAGTCCGCGCGCCTCTTCGGCGCCGAACACGCGGCCTTCCAGCAGGATGGCCAGCGTCGCGGCCCGGCCGGCCAGCGCCAGCAGGCCGCGCATTTCATCGGGCGCCATGGGAAAGCCCAGCCGGTTGATCGGCACGCCGAAGCGGGCCGACGCGCCGGCGATGCGCAGGTCGCACTGGCTGGCGATTTCCAGCCCGCCGCCCACGCACACGCCCTCGATCTGCGCAATGACCGGTTGCGGGCATTGCGCCACGGCCTGCAGGGCGGGCGCCAGGATCTCGCGGTGGTAGCGTTGCACGCCGGCCATGTCGGCGCGCACGGCAGGAAACTCGCGGATGTCGGCGCCGGCGGCGAAGTTGCCGCCTTCGCCGCGCACGATCACGCAGCGCAAGGCGTCCTCCTGCGCGATGCGCGTGAAGACCTCGCGCAGTTCGCGCCACATGCCCACCGTGATCGCATTCAGGCGCCCCGAGTGCGATAGCGTCACCCAGGCCAGCGGCCCCTCGCGCTCAAACCGCACCTGGCCGTGGCCAGCCACGTTCTCCGTCATGTCCCCTGCCCTTGTTGTGGTTGATATTGTCTGCCGCCGTGTTTCCGGCAGTCAGGCCACGCGCCCCACGCCGCGGCTGATCTGCGGCTTGCCGTCGTTCAGGCGCTGAAGATTCGTGTCCAGCTCGTCCAGGTCGTACAGGTAATTGACCATCATGGCGCAGGACTGCTTGAGCCCCTTGGGCGACGTATCCGCCGCCCAGTTCAGGCGCTCGATGCGCGCGCCGTTGCCCAGGTGAAAACGCGCCACTGCGTCCACCGGCAGTCCGTTCTTCATGGATTGCAGATAGGTGGCGGCCAGCCGGAAGCCCGCGCGCTTGACCACGTCGGACGTCTGGCCCTGCGCGGCCTTGGCCAGGCGCGCAACCCAGCGCTGCCCGTCCGGCACGCCTGCGCGCTTGCTGTCCTTGGCGCGCGTCTTGTCTTCGCGCACGATGGCCTCCACCGCTGCCGCATCCAGCTTGCCCAGCCAGTCGGTGAATCCGGGAATGGGCGACAAGGTGGCGAACGCCTTCAACTTGGGCAGTTCTTCGAGCAACTGCTCGACCACGCGCTTGAGCAGGAAGTTGCCGAAGCTGATGCCCTTCAGGCCGGGCTGCGTGTTCGAGATGGAATAGAAAATCGCCCAGCGCGCCTTGTCCAGGTCCTGCGGCGGCAGGGTGCTGTCCAGCAGCACCTGCACGTTGTCGGCCATCTGGCTGGCGAAGGCCACTTCCACGAAGATCAGCGGCACGCCCGGCATCTGCGGGTGGAAGTACGCATAGCAGCGGCGGTCGGGCGCCACGCGGTGGCGCAGGTCGTCCCAGGATTTGATCTCGTGGACGGCCTCGTAGAGGATCAGCTTTTCCAGCAGCGACGCCGGCGAATCCCAGGTCAGCGGACGCAGTTCCAGCAGGCCCACGTCAAACCAGGCCGAGAGCAGCCCTTCCAGTTCCTTGTCCAGCGCCTGGATGCCCGCCACCTGCTTGCGCCAGCGCAGCATGTCAGCACGCAGGTCGACCAGGAAACGCAATCCCTGGGGCTGGGCGTTGAACCGCTTGAACAGGCGCACGCCTTCGCCGCCATCGCCGGCGTAGGTGGCGCGGATCTGCGCCAGCGCGGCCAGCATCAGCCGGCGGTCCTTGCCGTCGGCGGCGGTGTATTGCTCGCACCAGCGGCGCGCCAGCTTGTTGGCGGCTACGTCGGTCAGGCGGGCCTCGAACAGGCGCCGCACTTCGGATTCGCTGGGCAGGCGTCCGCGGTCCCACAGCCGTCCCAGCCGCGTGATGAGGCTGGCGCTTTCGGCCGCGGCAGCGGCGTCGACGAGGTCGGCTTCGGGCTCAGGCGTGCGTGCGCCGCGCGCGGGCGCGAGATTGGCGGGTGCGGACATGGGCGGGCTCCTCGATAACGATGGGATCGGACGGCGCCGCATCGGCGGCGTCTTCGTTGCTTAGTGCGCGCAGCGCTTCAAGCTGGCGCATCAAGTGCGTGTGCGCCAGCGCCTGCGCGGCGTCGGGGTCGTGGGCCTTCAGGGCCTCGAAGATGGCGAGATGTTCGGCGCAGGACTCGTCGATGCGGCCGGGCCGCGACAGGCTGCGATGGCGCGACAGGCTCAGGACCTTGCGCAGGTTGCCCACCATGTCGGACAGCCATTGATTGCCGGCCAGGGCCTGCACGGCCTCGTGGATCAGGTAATTGGTTTTGTAGTAAGCGTCGATGCGCCCCGCCTTGGCGTGGCCCGCCAGCGCGGCATGCAGCGGTTCCAGCTCGGCGAGCTGCGCGTCGCTGGCCTTGCGCGCCGCCTCGAAGGCGCAGCGCCCTTCCAGCATGGCCATCAGCGGAAAGATGTCTTCAAGATCCTGCAAGGACAGCTCATTGACGAAGCAGCCGCGCCGCGGTTCCAGCCGGACCAGGCCTTCGGTGGCCAGCACCTTCAGGGCCTCACGCAAGGGCGTGCGCGAAATGCCCATTTCGCCGGCCAGCCGCAATTCGTCGATCCATTCGCCGTTTCGGAGCGCGCGCGCATGAATCATGCCGCGCAGGCGGTCCGCGACTTCCAGGTACAAGGCTTGCCGGACGATGGGATGGCTCAGGCTCATGGGCTGACGGCGCGGGTGACGCCGTAATTCATAATTATGAATAAGGCCATGATAGACCTGGGCGGGAAGAAAGGTAAACCCCGGGCGCCTCGGTACCTTCCCTAACAGGAAGCTGACAATCCGGGGTTAAGACGCCAACCCAGAACCCGTGATACTGAAAATCGGGCGGAAGTAGGACTGAATTAAGACTAAACTCAGTCCGATCTCGCCTAACATGCCGGAGTCCAGTCCATGAAATACTCCACCCAAGTGAAACCTATCTCCTACCTCAAGAGTCACGCGGCTGAAATCGTGACCACGTTGACCGAGACCCGGGAGCCGCTGCTCATCACCCAGAACGGAGAGGCCAAGCTTGTCGTCATGGACGTGCAGAGCTTCGAGGAGCAGGAGCAGGCCATGGCGCTGCTTCAACTGCTGGCGGGCGGCCGTAAAGACATCGAAGAAGGACGCGTCAGGCCGGCGACGGACGTGTTCGCGCAGATTGAATCGTTGGACCGGGATGATGCGGAATGAGCCGGACGGTGGTCTTTCTGCAATCGGCCGCCGATGATCTGCACGAAATCCGCCACTACGTCAGAAAGCACTTTTCCCATGCGGTGTGGTTGGATTCCTATGCCAAGATCAAGACGGCGATTCTGAATCTCGAACAGTTCCCGCAAGCGGGGCATCCACTCCCGGAGCTGCCTGCGACCCACTTCCTGCAAATAATTGCCGTCAAAAATCGGGTTATCTACGAAGTCGTGGGAGACAAGGTGTACGTCCACCTTATCTGCGACAGTCGCCAGGACTTCAAGATCAAGCTTGCCCGGCGGCCGCTCAGGACCCTGCACCCCTGAAATCCTCTAGAAGTGCAGAACCCCGTCGACCGCATGGCGCGTCAGTGAGCGCGCCCACCGGCGCGCCGGCAGCCCGTACTTGCTCTCCACCACCTCCGCGCGGGCCAGCAGCTCCGCCGGCGTGATCGCCAGGCGCGGGCCGGAAAAGGCCAGGACGATCTGGTTGCCAGCTTCGACTTCGGGCAGCAGCACGATGCGGTCCTCGAACGCCTTGGACAGGTTGTCGATGTTCTTGCCAAAGCTTTCATGACGGCCGAACAGGTTCACGGCCAGGATGCCGACCTCGCCCAGCACGCGGCGGCAGTCGCGGTAGAACTTCACGCTGTCGCGCACCGGCCCTTCAGCCGCGGCGTCGTACAGGTCGACCATCAACACGGGGCAACGGCCGGCGTTGAGCGGATCGGCCACCCACGCGCCAGCGTCGGCATGTTCGACCTGCAGCCGGTTGGCGCCGGGCAGACGGAAGAACATGTGGCAGGCGGCGGTCACGCGCGGATTCCATTCCACCGCCAGCAGCGGAACGCGCGTGTGCTTGGCGCAAAAGCGCGCGAGCGATCCGGCGCCCAGGCCCAGCATGCCGATGGCCTCTTCCTTGGGCGGTTCCAGGAACAGCAGCCAGGCCATCATCTGGGCGGTGTACTCCAGCACCAGGTCGGCCGGGCGCTTGATGTGCATCGCGCCCTGCACCCATTCGGTGTTGAAGTGCAGATAGCGCACGCCGTCCACTTCGGAAAGCGTGGGCTGGTCGAGTTCGGAGGGAAAGTTGGATTTATGCATGGGCGCGATTGTAGGCCCGCCGCCCCGGGGCCGGCGGCTACGCCGCGGCTGCCCAGATGCGCTCCAGCAGGTCCGGGCCGGCGCCGCAGCCGGGACCTCGCGGGCCGATGCGCGCCCCGCGGATCAGATCCGCTCGAAGATCGCGGCGATGCCCTGGCCGCCGCCGATGCACATGGTCACCAGCGCATAGCGCCCGCCCACGCGCTGCAGCTCGTGCAGGGCCTTGGTGGCGATGATGGCGCCGGTGGCGCCGATCGGGTGGCCCAGGCCGATGCCGCTGCCGTTGGGGTTCACCTTGGCCGGGTCCAGCTTCAGTTCGCGCGACACGGCGCACGCCTGCGCGGCGAATGCTTCGTTGGCTTCGATGACGTCAAGCTGGTCGACGGTCAGGCCGGCCCGCTTGAGGGCGGCCTGCGTGGCCGGCACGGGGCCGATGCCCATGATGTCGGGGTCCACGCCCGCATGCGCGTAAGCCACCAGGCGCGCCAGCGGCTTGACGCCGCGCTTGGCCGCCACCGACGCGTTCATCAGGACCAGCGCGCCCGCGCCATCGTTCAGCCCCGAGGCGTTGCCTGCCGTGACCGAGCCGTTTTCCTTCTGGAACACGGGCTTGAGGGTGGCCAGGGTGTCGACCGTGACGTCGCGGCGCACGTGCTCGTCGGTGTCGAACACGATCTCGCCCTTGCGCGACTTGATCTTGACCGGCACGATCTGGTCGCGGAAGTAGCCCGCGTCGATCGCCGCGGCGGCGCGTCGATGCGATTCGGCGGCCATGGCGTCCTGGTCCTGGCGATTGATGCCGAAACGCGCCGCCACGTTCTCGGCCGTGACGCCCATGTGCATCTTGCCGAACGGATCGGACAGCGCGCCGGTCATCATGTCCAGCATGACGCTGTCGCCCATCCGCGCGCCCCAGCGCTGGGCCGGCGCGATGTACGGCGCGCGGCTCATGCTTTCGGCGCCCGCGCCCACCGCGATCTCGGCGTCGCCCAGCATGATCGTCTGCGCCGCGGACACGATGGCCTGCAGCCCCGAGCCGCACAGGCGGTTGACGTTGAAGGCGGGGGTTTCCTTGGAGATGCCGGCGTTCATGGCGGCCACGCGCGAGAGATACATGTCGCGCGGCTCCGTGTTGATGACGTGGCCGACGGCGACATGGCCCACCTCATCGCCCGAGACGCCCGCGCGCTCGAGCGCGGCCTTGATGACGGTGGCGCCCAGATCGCAGGGCGGCACGTCTTTGAGCGCGCCCCCGAAATCCCCGATGGCGGTGCGGACGGCCGAAGCAACGATGACTTCATTCATGGTGTTTCCTCCTTGTGGTGCGTTTCGTATGGTGCAATGCATTTGATGACGTGCATTCCATCATACTGCCCGCCCCTTGCGCGTCGGCCTCATCCTTGCGGCTTGCGCGCGGCGCGGCGCGCGATGAACTGGTCCACGGCGTCGGCGTGCGCCTGCGTCTTGTGGGCCAGCGCCTGATAGGCCGCCGACAGTTCCAGCAAGGTGTCCAGCCGCACATGCTGGCTTTCGCGCAGCAGCCGCTTGGTCAGCCGCACCGCGTCCGGCGAATTGGCCGCCATGCGCGCCGCCAGCGCATGCGCGGCGGGCAGCAGCTCGCCTGACGGCACCACGCGCGATACAAGCCCCCATTGCAGCGCCGTGGCCGCATCGATCGCGTCGCCGGTAAAGGACATCTCCGCCGCGCGCGCCTGCCCGATCAGCCGTGGCAGGAACCAGGCGCCGCCGTCGCCCGGCACGATGCCCAGCTTGACGAAGCTTTCGGCAAACGTTGCCTCCTGCGCCGCGATGCGCACATCGCACATGCACGCCAGGTCGCAGCCCGCGCCGATGGCCGGGCCGTTCACCGCGGCGATGGTCGGCACCTCCAGCGCGTACAGCGCCAGCGGCAGGCGCTGGATGCCGTGACGGTATTCCTGGCGCAGCGCCGCGCTGCCCACCTCGGGGCGGATCTGCCGCTGCATGTCCTTGACGTTCCCGCCCGACGAAAACACGCTGCCCGCGGCGGTGACGATCAGCACGCGCACCGAGTCATCACGCTCGATGCGCGCGAATTCGGCCAGCAGTTCATCGACCATGGCGCTGCCCGTGAGCGCGTTGCGGGTCGCCGGATCGTTCAAAGTCAGGGTGACCACCCCGTCGGCGCTCTGTTCAACCTGTACCAGCTCTGCCATGCCTGCTCCTTCTTCAATCGCAACAATCACTGTTTCGGGATGCCGGCGCGCTGGGCGGCCTCATCCCATTTGCGGATCTCCTGGCGCTGGAACTCGCCCAGCTCCTTGGGGCCCACCGGAAACACCTCCCAGTTGGTGCGCGCCAGGAACTCGGCGGCGTCGGGCGTGCGATAGATCGCCAGCAAGGTGTCGGCCAGCGCATCGATGATGGGCGCGGGCGTTTTGGCCGGCGCGAAGGCGGCCGTCCAGTTCACCATGTAGTAGCCCGGAAAGCCCGATTCCTGCAAGGTCGGCGTGTCGGGCGAACTTTTCAGCCGGCTGTCCCCGGTGACGGCCAGCAGCCGCATCCGCCCGCTCTGCACGAAGGGGATCACGGCGCCATAGTCCGCGAACACGAAGTCCACCTGCCCGCCCGCCAGGTCGGTCAGCGCGGGCGCCGCGCCGCGATACGGCACGTGGTTGGCCTTGACGCCGCCCATCGACAGGAACAGCTCCGTGGCGATCTGGTACGAGGCGCTGCCGCTGCCATAGTTCAACGCCCCTGGCCGCTGGCGGGCGGCATCGACCAGATCCTTCACCGACTGGTAGGGCGCGTCGGACTTCACCGCCAGCGCCATCGCGCCATAGCCCAGCCGCGCCACGGGCGCGAAATCCTTGACCGGGTCGTAGGGCAGGTTCTTGTACATGGCGGCGTTCGTGGCCACCGGCGAATTGCTGGCCAGCAGCAGCGTGTAGCCGTCGGCCGGCGCCGTGGCCACGGCCTGCGCGGCGATGAAACTGTTGCCGCCGGGCCGGTTCTCCACCGTGACCGCCACGCCCAGCTTTTCCTCCATCTTCCTGGCCACATAGCGCGCGTTGCTGTCCGTCCCGCTGCCCGGCGGGAACGACACGATCAGCCGGATCGGCTTGTCGGGGTAGGCGGCCAGCGCCACCGTTGCGGGCTGCGCCAGCCACACGGCGCCTGCCAGCGCCGCCAGGCGTATCACCTTGTTCATGCTGTCTCCTTTGTTGTGTGCCGCCCGGTCCGCGCGGGGCGCGGCAGGGCGTGGCATGAAGCGTAGGCACGCAGGCAGGTGACGTCTAATATTAATTTTTGCGCGGGTGATATCCCTGCCGTATCGGCGCCCCGCCGCGCCCCTGGGCGCCGCCGTCGATACGAAACACATATCGCAAATCCAAAAAATAATATTGGACAGCTTTCAGCGCGCTCCCGGATAGTGAGCCCCGGCGCCTGTCGCGGCGCCTTTGTCCGACCCGGAGCGCCCGATGATCGATACGCTGGAACTCACCGCCATTCCCCCCGAGGACGAAGCCTTGCGCGCCGAGGTGCGCGCCTTCCTGGCCGATACGCTGGACGGCCTGGAACCCGACGAACGCGCCCGCTCGTGGATGGGCTTCGACGCGGGCTTCAGCCGCCAGCTTGCCGAGCGCGGCTGGCTGGGACTGACGCTGCCGCGCGAATACGGCGGCGCGGCGCGCGGCCACTTCGCGCGCTTCGTGCTGTCCGAGGAACTGCTGGGCGCGGGCGCCCCCGTGTCCGCCCACTGGATCGCCGACCGCCAGAGCGCGCCGCTCATCCTGAAATACGGCACGCCAGCGCAAAAGGATTTCTACCTGCCGCGCATCTGCGCCGCGCAGGCGTTCTTCTGCATCGGCATGAGCGAACCGGGCTCCGGCTCGGACCTGGCCAGCATCCGCACGCGGGCCACGCCCGTGTCCGGCGGCTGGCGCCTCAACGGCAGCAAGATCTGGACCACCAACGCGCACCGCTCCCACTACATGATCGCGCTCGTGCGCACGTCGGGCACCGCCGACGACCGGCACCAAGGCCTGTCGCAGGTCATCGTGGACCTGTCGCTGCCCGGCGTGTCGGTGCGCCCGATCGAGGACCTGGCGGGCGACGCGCATTTTTCCGAGGTCTTTTTCGACGATGTCGCGCTGGCCCCCGATGCGCTCATCGGCGAGGAAGGCGCGGGCTGGGCGCAGGTCAATGCGGAGCTGGCCTTTGAACGCAGCGGACCCGAGCGCCTGTACTCCAGCATCGCGCTGCTGGAATGCTGGCTGGCGCACTGCCGCGAGGCCGAGGCCGACGCCGCCGACCGCGCCGCGCTGGGCAGCATCCTGTCGCAGATGGCGGTGTTGCGCGCCATGTCGCTGGCGGTGGCGGGCAAGCTGGCGGCGGGCCTCAGCCCCGCCACGGAAGCCTCGCTGGTGAAGGACCTGGGCACCGAGCTGGAACAGGCCATCCCCCGCCTCATCGGCGATACGCTGGGGCGGCATCCGCAGCGGCCCGTGCCCTTGCCGCTCTTGCGCACGCTGGCGTACCTGGACCAGGTGGCGCCGACGTTCTCGCTGCGCGGCGGCACCCGTGAAATCCTGCGCGGCATCATCGCCCGCGGCCTTGGCCTTCGATAAGGACGACCGTCATGGACAACATTTTTGGCGACGCCGCCGAACGCCTCTTCGCCCAGACCTGCACGCCGGACGTGATCCGCGGCGCCGAGCAGGGCCAGCCGCAGGCCGCCGCCTGGCAGGCCTGCGAGGACGCCGGCTTCGCGGCTGCGCTGGTGCCTGAGGAACAGGGCGGCGCCGGACTGGGCCTGGCCGACGCCCTGCCCATCGTGCTGGCGGCCGGCCAGCACCTGTGCCCCTATCCCATCGCCCACACCCTGCTGGCCCGCGCCTGGCTCGCCCGCGCGCGGCGGCCGCAGGCGTCGGGCGCCGTCGCGCTCGCCCCGCACGGCCTCGCGATCGACGGCCAGCGCATCGCCGGCCTCAGCGTGCCCTGGGCACGCTGCGCCGATTACGTACTGGCCGGCATCGATGGCCAGGCCTGGCTGCTGCCCATGCAGGCGGCGCGCGTGGAGCCCGACGGGGTGCACGGCAGCCTGGACGCGCAGGTTTCCTGGGCGCGGGCCGATGCCGAGCGCATCGACGGCGCCGCGCCGCTGGACACGCTGGCGGCGGCCGCCTGCGCGGGCCTCATCGCCGGCGCCATGGACCGGGTGCTGACGATGACGCTGGACTACGCCAACCATCGCGCCCAGTTCGGCAAGCCCATCGGACGCTTCCAGGCGGTGCAGCAACAGATCAGCGTCATGGCCGAACAGGTGTGGGCCGCGCGCATGGCGGCGCAACTGGCCTTCCAGGGCGAGGACGGCCTGCCGCGCCCCCTGCTCGCGGCGCTGGGCAAGGCCCGCGCCAGCCAGGCCGTACCGCTGGTCGCCGACATCGCGCACGCCGTGCACGGCGCCATCGGCGTCACCGAGGAATACGACTTGCAGCTTTACACGCGCCGGTTGCGTGCATGGCGTCTTGCGGCCGGATCGGAATCCCATTGGCACGAACGCATCGGCGCCGATGCCCTGGCCAGCAACGCGGACGCGCTGACCTACCTGCGCACGGCGCTGTACGCCAAGGAAGCGCAATGAGGGCGGAGATAGGTGGCGAGATGCGCGACAAAATTCGGGACGAAATGCGCGACGAAATGGGCCTGAACATCGGCGTGGACCTGGGCCAGGACCTGGGCCAGGACCCGCGCGGCGACCTGCCGCTGTCCGGCGTCCGCGTGCTGGACCTGAGCCGCGTGCTGGCCGGTCCCTGGTGCACCCAGACGCTGGCCGACCTGGGCGCCGAAATCTGGAAGATCGAAGCGCCCGGCCAGGGCGACGACACGCGCGGCTGGTCGCCCCCCGACGTCGATGGCGAATCCACCTACTTCATGTGCGCCAACCGCAGCAAGGCGTCGATCGCCGTCAACCTGAAGCACCCGGAAGGCCAGCGCCTCGTGCGCGAGCTGGCGCGCGAGGCCGACGTGCTCGTCGAGAACTACCGGCTCGGCGCCCTGGACGCCTTTGGCCTGGGCTATGAAGACCTGTCTGCGCTCAACCCGGGCCTCGTGTATTGCTCGATCAGCGGCTACGGCAGGACCGGGCCGCGCGCGGACGAGCCGGGTTACGACTTCGTGATCCAGGCCGAAAGCGGACTGATGTCGATCACCGGCGAGCCGGGCGGCGCGCCGATGAAGCTGGGCGTGGCCATCACGGATCTCGTCACCGGCATGAACGGCGTACAGGCGATCCTGGCCGCCCTGCTGGCGCGTGCGCGCAGCGGGCGCGGGCGCGGGCAGCACATCGACCTGGCGCTGCTGGACGGCGCGGTGTCCGTGCTGGCCAATGTCGGCGCGGGCTATCTGGCCGCGGGTCAGACGCCGCGCCGGCTGGGCAACGCGCACCCCACGGTCGTGCCCTACCAGATCTTCGCGACCCGCGACGGCTCGTTCGCCCTGGCGGTGGGCAACGATGCGCAGTTCGCCCGGCTTTGCGACCTGGTCGGCCGGCCGGAATGGCGCGACGATCCAGCCTATGCCACCAGCCGCGCGCGCGTGCTGCACCGCGAGCGGCTGATCCCGGAGCTGGAACGCATCTTCGCCGGCGAGGACACCGCGCATTGGCTGCGGACCGTGCGCGCGGCCAGCATTCCGGCTGGCGCGGTGCGCAGCGTGGACGAGGCGCTGGATGCGCCCGAGATCGCCGCGCGCGGGCTGGTGGCCGACACGCCGGACGCCCGCCATGGCACGCTGCGCCTGTTGCGCTCGCCCCTGCGCCTGCTCGGCACGCCGCCGCGCGAACCGGCCGCGCCGCCGCGCCTGGGCGAACACACCGACGCGGTGCTGGCGCGCGTGCTGGCGCTGGACGACGCCGCGCTGGACCGCCTGCGCGCGCAAGGCGCCATCGCCTGACCCGATCGGGATCCGCCGCCCCGCCGTATCATGCGGCGTCTTCCCCGCCTGGAATTCCGCCATGGATTTGCGCCATCTCCAGCAGTTCCTCGTCCTTGCCGAAACGCTGAACTTCCATCGCGCCGCGGAAAAACTGCATATGTCGCAGCCGCCGCTGTCGGTGTCGATCCGCAAGCTCGAAGCGCAGGTGGGTGCGGCGCTGTTCGTGCGCGGCCGCCAGGGCGTCAAGCTCACGGAGGCCGGGCTGGCCGCGCTGGATGAGGCGCGCCGCGCCCTCTTCCATGCCGAGCAGTTCCGGCTTGCCGCCCGCGCCGGGGCGGCAGGCGAAGGCGGCACGGTGCGCATCGGATTCGTGGGGTCGGCCACGCACGACGTGCTGCCGCGCATCCTGCCGCGCTTTCGCGAACGCTATCCGGGCGTCACGGTGGTGCTGCGCGAGGCCACATCGATCCGCATCATGCAGGAACTGGAGGAAGACACGCTGGAAGTCGGCATCGTGCGCGTGCCGGTGGCGATGGGATCGAGCGTGCGGCTGTCGCCGCTGACGACCGAGACCTTCGCGCTCGCCGTGCCCAAAGCGCACCCGCTGGCGCGGCGCAGCCGCGTGCGCCTGACCGATCTGGCGCAGGAGCCGTTCATCATGTACACGGCCACCGAAGCCGCGGGACTGCGCATGGCGGCGATCAATGCCTGCCAGTTGCGTGGCTTCACCCCGCGCATCACGCAGGAGGCGGTGCAGGTGCAGACCCTGCTGAGCCTGGTCGAGAGCGGACTGGGCGTGGCGCTGGTGCCCGCGGGGGGCCGGCGCCATCCCGGCACCGGCGTGGTCTACAAGGCGCTCGCCGACTTCCCCGCCGGGGCATCCATCGGCATTTCGCTGGCCTGGAATCCCGCCACCGAGCGCAGCGCCACGCGCAATCTGCGCGAAATGGCCGGGCTGGCGTTTCGCGACAAAAACCCGAAATAGCCGCCCCGCTTGCGGCAATGCCGCGGGCAGGCTTAGGATGGAGCATGGTCACGCGGCGGCAACCGGCCGGATTTCCGGTCCGGCGCCGGGGCGGACGTTCGAACCTCGTCACCGATTCGGGAGCACATCGTGAAGACAGTTGCTGAGCTTCTCAGGGAAAAAGCCAATCACGCCGTCGTGACGGTGTCGCCGGACTCGTCGGTGTTCGACGCCGTCAAGACGATGGCCGACCGCAGCATCGGGGCGGTGGTGGTGGTGGAAGGCGAGGTGGTGCTGGGCATGCTGACCGAACGCGATTACGCGCGCAAGATCGTGCTGCAGGACCGGTCATCGCGCACGACCAAGGTGCGCGACATCATGACCGACTCGGTGTATTACGTCAGCCCGACAGATACGCGGGAACACTGTATGGCCATGATGACCGAACGGCACTTTCGCCATCTTCCGGTCATCGAGAACGACAAGCTCATCGGTCTGCTGTCCATTGGCGACCTGGTCAAGGACGTGATGAGCGAGCAGAAATTCATCATCCACGAACTCGAGCGCTACATCACGGGCGAACGCGGCTGACGGGGTGTTGCCTGGCGTGTTGCCTGCATGAAGGCCGGCGGCGCACGCCTCTGCGCGTCCCGCCGGGCCCCGCCGCACCTAGCCCGCCGTCAAGATCCTCGACGCCGGCACGATCAGGCCCAGGCCGGCGGCCAGCAGCAGGAAGAACACCATGCGCTTGACGGTCTTCATCGAATTCTCGGTGCTGTAGCGCCGCGCAAACCACGTCACTCCGATGACGATCGGCAACGCCTGCAGGCTCAGCCAGAACGACGACGCCGTGAAAGCCCCCTGCCCCGTCACTAGCGCCAGGCGCACCGTGGCGTTGAGCGAGAACAGGATGAGCAGGCTGTTGCGGATGGTGGCCAGCGGCAGCGGCTGGCGGTACAGGTGATAGACCATGGGCGGGCCGGCGCTGGAAAAAAGCCCGCCCAGCACCCCCGACACGCCGCCGAAGAACACGCTGGAAGCGCGGGAGGAAAGCTGCGCCAGCGGCTGGGTGCGGGCCACGAGCAAAATGGCGCAAGCCAGGATGGTGATGCCCAGGAGCAACTGCAGCAACACCGCCATGGACCCGCTGATCCACGTCAACGCGGCCACGCCCACCCCGACACCCGCCAGGCTGCTGATCGCGGCCGGCGTCAGCAAGGACCAGTTCACTTGCGGCCGGGCGCGCAGCAGCGTCACGGCGGCATTCGCCAGCGACAGCACGCTGACCACGTTGGCCACTTCGGACACGGTGGCAAGCTGGAACACGCCCGACAGGCCCAGCAGCACCAAGCCGAACGCAAAGCCGGTCATCGTCTGCGCATAGGTGGCAAGCGCCACGCAAGCCAGAAACAGCAGATGTTGATAGATGCTCATGCGGGGGAGCCAGACCTCGGCTCGGCCCGGCTGCGCGCCAGGGCGGCAGTGAGCGGATCGACGGGAGACGGCGTGGTAACGGGTTAACGGGTTAACGGGTTAACGGATTTTTGACGCCGGGCATCATAGCACTGGCCGCAGGGGCCGACCGCAAGGCCCCCTTGCCCCCGCGTCGGGGTTGCACGGACGGGGCGATTGCACACATTTGGTCACAAGTTGATGCGCTCCCGCACCGCGTCCACAGCGGGACGCCGCTATCCTTGCCGCCCGGCTAGCCCGACATGCCCGCCCCCGCCGCGCCATCCCGGCCCGCGCCTGGGGACCGCACGCCCGCCCCGCGAGAATGACGCCCAAACAGACCACGATCAACACGGTGACGCTGACCTGCTCCACCTGCGGCAGCGCCCAGTTCACCAAGCTGGACACCAACGAATACCAGTGCAGCCACTGCCACGCGGTCACGCTGGTCGAAGACAACGTCGCGCAGCGGCTGGAAAAGATCCTGCGCAACATCCAGAGGCCGCGTTCCGCGCCCATGAAGCCCATCGCGGTCGCGGCGATCTCGGTGGCGATCGTGGCCGGCGTCCTGGTTCCCCTGGCCGTCGGGTTGCTGGGCTCGCGCCCGGCGCCCTCGCCCGGCCGCAGCGCGGAACCGCCCATCGACGCCGCGCGGGTCAAGCTGACCGACGTCCAGGAAATCAAGGCGCGCGGCCGCACGCAACTGGTCATGATGGTGCGCAACGAGACCGGCCGGAAGATCGACGTGCCGCGCGTCACGGCGTCGTTCTTCCAGGGCGACCTGTCGCTGGCGACGGTATCCGGCTCGGCGCCCGCCCGCTCGCTGGAGCCGGGCGAATACACCCCCATGACGATCGCCGCGCCCGCCAAGGCGTTCAGCCGCTACGACCTGCAGGTCGGCACGCCGTCGCCCGCCCGCGGCAGGAACAATGACGTGGCCGCCAGCAAGGTGCAACTGGTCCGCAATGACGGCACTTACCGTCTGGTCGGCCTGATTCGCAACCGGGGGGCCAGCCCGGCCGGCAGCACGCAGATCACCGTGATGCTGTACGGCGCCGACGGCAGGCTGATCGGCACGGGCAACGGCTACGCCACGGCCAGCCCCCTGGCCCCGGACGCGCTGACGTCCTTCGACGTGCGCTGCGAGATGCTGCGCGACGGCGAGGTGGCCTCCTACGACTACATGGTGCAAAGTGAAAGCTGACCAGAACGCTGCCCCCGGCACGACCCGGCGCCTGGCGCGGCCCGCCCTGGCCGGCCTGGCGCTGATCCTGTTTGCCGCCGGCGGATACGCCGCCTGGAAGTACACGGCCCTCGGGCCCGCGCGCCAGCCGTCCGGGGCCGCGGTCACGGCCAGCGCCGCACCGCCGGCGGCCGAGCCGCCCGCCAGCCGCATCGTGCGCGTCAGCCCCGCCAATACGCGCGTCATCGGCCACGTGCGCCTGACCACCGAAGAGCTGCTGGACCCGGATTTCGCCCTGTTCGATGCCGCCGCGCTCAAGCTGTCGGCGCCGCGCCGGTTGCTCGACGAAATCGAGCGTCCGGTCCTGTATGCGGAACTGGTCAACACCAGCGACCGGTACGTTGCCCTGTCGCCCCGCGCCGAGATCGCGGTGTTCGACGGGTCGCGCCAGCTCGACCTGCGCCAGTCCTGGTCCCTGCCCACCCACCTGTACCCCGGCGAGCGCGTGCCGGTGGCGCTGACCGGGCGCGTGGAACGCTATTCGGAAGTCAAGACGAACTGGCTGCCGGCCAAGCGCGCGGCCCTGCCCGGCCCCCGCCCCGCGCTTGCCGTGACGGTGGAAAACACCGAGGCCGGCATCGGCACCGGCACGCTGAACTTCAGCTACCGCTTCCGTTACAAGTACGTGACCGTCCACGGCCGGGTTCGCAACGACAGCGCCGACGACGTCGACACCGTGCGCGTGTGGGTCAGCCTGTACGACGCCCAGGACCAGATCACAGGCGCCACGTTCAAGGAGCTGCGGCTGCCGCGCCTGCCGCCCGGCGACAGCGCGCCGTTCGAGGTCGACGTCAAGCAGTACGGGGGCAATTTCGCCCGCGTGGGCGTGGTCTACGACGCCAGCACGCCCTGAGCGGCCGGCCGCCCCCAATCGGTCAGGACGCCCTGATCCCCCGGCGGCCCGCGCGGCCGCCGTTTTGCGCGGCGCCTCTGGCCGCGCCGTCGCCCCCGAGCAACAGCGGCAACGAGCAAGTCTTATATAAGATATAAGACATTTGCTTGCCGCCCCCACTTGCTTCTACAATTCCGGCCGACAACCCTTCTTCCAACCCGACTTTGAGCAGGCCTCACATGCTGGATACTTACCGCCAACACGTTGCCGAACGCGCGGCTCTGGGGATTCCCCCGCTGCCCCTTACGGCCAAACAAACCGCCGAACTGATCGAACTGCTGAAGAACCCGCCCGCCGGCGAAGAACAGAACCTGGTCGAACTGCTGACGCATCGCGTGCCGGCCGGCGTGGATGACGCCGCCAAGGTCAAGGCTTCCTACCTGGCCGCCGTGGCCCTGGGCAAGGAAGCTTGTGCGCTGATCAGCCGTGCCAAGGCGACGGAACTGCTGGGCACGATGCTCGGCGGCTACAACATTGGCCCGCTGGTCGAACTGCTGGACGATGCGGAAATCGGCACCATCGCCGCCGATGCGCTCAAGAAGACCCTGTTGATGTTCGACGCCTTCCACGACGTCAAGGAAAAGGCCGACAAGGGCAACGCCAACGCCAAGTCCGTGATGCAAAGCTGGGCCGACGCCGAATGGTTCACCAGCCGTCCGGAACTGCCGGAAAGCCTGACCATCACGGTCTTCAAGGTCCCCGGTGAAACCAACACCGACGACCTGTCGCCCGCCCCCGACGCCACCACCCGTCCCGACATCCCCATGCACGCGCTGGCGATGCTCAAGAACAAGCGCGACGGCGCCGCATTCGAACCCGAAGAAGACGGCAAGCGCGGCCCGGTCAAGTTCATCGAATCCCTGAAGGAAAAGGGCCACCTGGTCGCCTACGTGGGCGACGTGGTCGGCACCGGCTCCTCGCGCAAGTCGGCCACCAACTCGGTGCTGTGGTTCACCGGCGAAGACATCCCCTTCGTCCCGAACAAGCGCTTTGGCGGCGTGTGCCTGGGCAACAAGATCGCCCCGATCTTCTACAACACGATGGAAGACGCCGGCGCCCTGCCGATCGAACTCGACGTGTCCAAGATGGAAATGGGCGACGTGGTCGAGCTGCGTCCCTATGAAGGCAAGGCGCTCAAGAACGGTGAAGTCATCGCCGAATTCGAAGTCAAGTCCGACGTGCTGTTCGACGAAGTGCGCGCCGGCGGCCGCATTCCGCTGATCATCGGCCGCGGCCTGACCGCCAAGGCGCGCGAGGCCCTCGGCCTGGCGCCGTCCACGCTGTTCCGCCTGCCCAAGGACCCGGTCGACTCCGGCCGCGGCTTCACGCTGGCCCAGAAGATGGTCGGCCGCGCCTGCGGCCTGCCGGAAGGCCGCGGCATCCGCCCGGGCACCTACTGCGAACCGAAGATGACCTCGGTCGGCAGCCAGGACACCACCGGCCCCATGACCCGCGACGAACTCAAAGACCTGGCCTGCCTGGGCTTCTCGGCCGACCTGGTGATGCAGTCGTTCTGCCACACCGCCGCCTACCCCAAGCCCGTGGACGTCAAGACGCACCACACGCTGCCTGAATTCATCAGCACCCGTGGCGGCGTGTCGCTGCGCCCCGGCGACGGCGTGATCCACTCGTGGCTGAACCGCATGCTGCTGCCCGACACCGTCGGCACCGGCGGCGACTCGCACACCCGCTTCCCCATCGGCATCTCCTTCCCCGCCGGCTCGGGCCTGGTGGCCTTCGCCGCCGCCACCGGCGTCATGCCGCTGGACATGCCGGAATCGGTGCTGGTCCGCTTCAAGGGCAAGCTGCAACCCGGCGTCACCCTGCGCGACCTGGTCAACGCCATTCCGCTGTACGCCATCAAGCAAGGCCTGCTGACCGTTGCCAAGCAGGGCAAGAAGAACATCTTCTCCGGCCGCATCCTCGAAATCGAAGGCCTGCCCGACCTGAAGGTCGAACAAGCCTTTGAACTGTCGGACGCTTCCGCCGAACGTTCGGCCGCCGGCTGCTCGGTGCGTCTGAACAAGGAACCGATCATCGAGTACATCAACAGCAACATCGTGATGCTCAAGTGGATGATCGCCAACGGCTACGAAGACGAGCGCACGCTGGGCCGCCGCATCAAGGCCATGGAAGCCTGGCTGGCCGATCCCAAGCTGCTGGAACCGGACGCCGACGCCGAATACGCCGCCGTCATCGAGATCGACCTGGCCGACGTGCACGAGCCCATCGTGGCCTGCCCGAACGACCCCGACGACGTCAAGACGCTGTCGGAAGTCGCCGGCGCCAAGATCGACGAAGTGTTCATCGGCAGCTGCATGACCAACATCGGCCACTTCCGCGCCGCCTCCAAGCTGCTCGAAGGCAAGCGCGACATCCCGGTCAAGCTGTGGGTCGCTCCCCCGACCAAGATGGACGCCACGCAACTGACCGAGGAAGGCCACTACGGCGTCTTCGGCACCGCCGGCGCCCGCACGGAAATGCCGGGCTGCTCGCTTTGCATGGGCAACCAGGCGCAGGTGCGTGAAGGCGCCACCGTCATGTCGACCAGCACCCGCAACTTCCCGAACCGCCTGGGCAAGAACACCAACGTGTACCTGGGTTCGGCGGAACTGGCCGCCATCTGCTCCAAGCTTGGCCGCATCCCGACCAAGGACGAGTACATGGCCGACATGGGCGTCATCAACAAGAGCGGCGACCAGATCTACCAGTACCTGAACTTCGACAAGATCGCCGACTACAAGGATGTTGCCGACGTGATCGAAGTCTGATCGCTGCGCGCATCGCAGGCCTGACGGCCTGACGACGGCCCCGGTGCAATCGCCCGGGGCCGTTTTTTTTGCCTCTGTCCGGGCATTTAGGGTCGGCGCGCGGCCTGTATAACGAAACGTTTCAATACAATCTCCGCACGCGGCCGCGACTCGGCCGCCATGGCCGGGGAAGCCCTGGCGCATTTTTCCTGGAGGAAGCCTGCCAATGATCCGGCTATTGCCGCCGACGCTGTTGCTGACGCTAGCCGGCTGCGCCACCGCGCCGCCTTCGAATCCCGACAATATCTGCGCCATCTTCCGCGAAAAGCCGGAATGGCACGACGCGGCGCTGAACGTGCAGAAGAAATGGGGCGCGCCGGTGCCGGTGCCCATCGCCATGATGTATCAGGAGTCCTCCTTCAAGCATGACGCGCTGCCGCCGCGCTATTACTTCCTGGGCATCATCCCGTGGGGCCGCGTGAGCTCGGCGTATGGGTATGCGCAGGCCAAGGATGAAACCTGGGCCGACTACAAGCGCGAAGCGGGCGGCTGGACGTCCAGCCGCGACAACTTTGCCGACGCGCTGGACTTCATGGGCTGGTACATGACCAAGACCCAGCGCATCAACGGCATCTCGAAATGGGACGCCTACGGGCAGTACCTGAACTACCACGAAGGCTGGACCGGCTACCGCAACCGCAGCTACGACCGCAAGGCGTGGTTGAAGACCGTGTCGCAAAAGGTGCAGGCGCGCGCCGAGAAGTTCACGGCGCAGTACAAGAGCTGCGAAGCCAGCCTGTCGCGCGGCGGATGGTTGTGGTGAGGCGCGCCTCTCCCCGCTGACGACGCAAAAAAATCCCGGCGCGGGGCCGGGATCGGTGGAGCGATGATGCGTGCGGGCCAGGCCCGCGTCGATCAGAAGTCCATGCTGGCCGACAGCGAGAACGTGCGCGGGCCGCCCAGGACGAGATAGCCGTTGCCCGGATAACCGCCCACCGACGACCAGTAGTTGCGGTTGGCGATGTTGTCCACGCGGGCACGCAGGGTCACGACGTGGCCGTCCACGTCCATCATGTAGCGCAGACCGGCGTCAAAGCGCGTCCAGCCGGGCACCTTGAGCGTGTTGGCGTCATTCGCATAGGACGACCCCGTGTAGACCACGCGGCCATCGATCGCCAGGCCTTCCACGCCCGGGATATCCCATTCCACGCCCATGTTCGCCTGGAAGCGCGGCACGCCGATCACGCGGTTGCCGTCCAGCGAGGCCGTGCCGGTCGAAACCTGCTTGGCGTCCAGCCACGTCAGGCCGCCCAGCAGGCGCACGCTGCGCACGGGCTCGCCGAACACGGTCAGTTCCACGCCCTGGTGGCGGTCCTTGCCCGAATTGGTCAGCTCGTTGTTGGCGTTGTAGGCCGCGCGCGGCTTGTCCGTCGAGAAGTACGCCAGGCCGGCGCCCAGGCCTTCCCGTTCAAACTTCACGCCGACTTCCTTCTGCTTGGACACGAAGGGCGGCAGGCTCTGGCCCACGTTGGGCACCGGCTTGCCGCCTGCCGTCGCGGGCGCGGTCGGACCGGCGACCAGGGCTTCGATGTAGTTGGCGTACAGCGAAACGCTGGGCGCGACCTTGACCACCAGGCCAAACGCCGGCGAGTTGTGGCTGGCGTCGTAGGCGCCGCTTTCATTGCCGGTGTTGTACGCGTAGTCGCGCTGCGACATGCGTTGATGGCGGATACCGGCCGTGAACAGCACCTTATCGTCCAGGAAGGACATCGTGTCGCCGATGGCGTAGCTGCTCAGGCGCGTGCGGCCCTGCAGCGCGGGGTTGTCCAGGTCGTTGCCGCGCAGCGCGGAAGCGCTGAAGGCAGGCTTGTCGTAGGAAATCGGATCGTAGATGTTCGTGGGGAACGTGTTGCGAAAGTCCATCACGTACGCGTTCTTCTTCTTCAGGTCGAAGAAGGAGGCGGACACGACGATCTCGTGGCCCACGGGGCCGGTCTGCGCCTTGGCGCGCAGGCCCAATTCACCGGTGTTGACGCTGTCTTCGCGCGTGTTGTCGAAGCGGTAGAAGGTCCCGTCGCCGGTGCTGCCATTGGTGAGCGTGATGTTGCCCAACGAGTTGGCTTCGTCGCTGCGGCGCATGCCGAAGGCGCCATATACCGTCAGCTTGTCGCTGAAATCGTGTTCGGCGCGCACGGTGCCGAAGACGTCGCGCTCATTGGAATAAGACCAGGGCTGCGCGTAATTGGAGCTGGCGTCCGGGGCGTCGGGCACCGTCGTGACGCCCGCGCCCAGGGTCACGTTCGGACGCGGGCGCTTGAGCTTGTTTTCCTGCCAGCCGATGTCGGCCGACAGGCGCGTATTCGCCGACCGCCAGTCCAGTCCCAGCGACACCACGCTGGTGCGGGAATGCTCATCGTCGATGCCCGTGTCGCCGCTGCGCTGCGCTGCGTTCAGGCGAATGCCGGTGCTGTCGTCCGGGCCGAAGCGGCGGGCGATGTCGGTCGACAACAGGAACTGGCCGCCGCTCGACACACCCGTGGTCACGCGGGTGAGTGGTTCGTTGGGCGCGCGCTTGGGTACCAGGTTGATCACACCGCCAATACCGCCGCCGCCGGGCGTCGCGCCCGTCAGGAACGCCGTCGCGCCGCGCAGCACTTCCACGCGCTCGAACAGCTCGGTAGCGATGTACTGGCGCGGCAGCAGGCTGTACAGGCCGTTGTAGGCCACATCGTCGGAGCTCAGGATGAAGCCGCGAATGAAGTACGACTCCTGGAAATTGCCGAAGCCGCGCGCCACGCGCACGCCCGCGTCGTTCTGCAGCACATCCCCCACGCTCTTGGCCTGACGGTCCTGGATCAGTTCGTTCGTATAGCTAGTGACGCTGAACGGCGTGTTCATGAAATCTTCCGTGCCCAGAATGCCGACACGGCCGCCGCGCGCCACCTGCCCGCCCGCGAAGGGCGCCGACAGGCCACCGGCCGACGCATCCGCGCTGGCCTCGACGCGGATGGCGTCCATCGAGGTCACCGGGCTGGTGGTCGTGGCGGATGGGGTCTGGGGTGCGGTCTGGGCGTGGACGGCGCCGAAGCACGGCAGCGCGGCTGCCATGCATGCAAGAGTTCGAATTTTCATAACGGGACGCGGTAGGGCGGAGTGGATCCGCGTTGCGGGGCAGATCCGCAAAATCCCGCGCTGAACCGACGTGGCGTCCGGAAGAACCGGCGCCAGCAAAGCCCGTTCGCCCTGGGGTCTTGAGGTCTAACGCCGCAGATGTTACCAAAAGAGAATCGTTCTCATTGATTCTTTTATGAAGAAACAGCCCTCGCCCGTTGCGGCATGACAACACAATGCTCCGGCGGGCGGATGCGGCGCCCGCCGCCCGAACCGCTAGGCCGCCGCGTCCTCGCGCTCCAGTTCGGCCTGGATCTCGGCTTGCGCTTGCGCCTCTTCGGCCTGGTAAGCCGCCAACGCCTGCTCCAGCGACCCCAGTCCCTGCTGCGCCGGCATGCCCTGGCCCGCGGCGGGAAGGTCGACCGCCGGGCCCGCGATCAGCACGAAGTGCGAAGGCGCGCATCCCGCCATCAGCAGCAGCACCCCTTCTTCGCCGTCCGGCTGCGCGGTGGCGGCCACTGCCCAGCCCGTCCGGACCACCGCGAAATCCGGATCGCCGCCCGCCACCTTGGGCAAGGGATTCGCGCCCCGGCGGCAATGCCTGGCGCGCACGCCCAGATCGCCGTGGATCGCGGTGATCCAGGCGTTCCAGCCTGGCTGCAACGGCACCAGCGTGGTCGCCCCGGGGCGCAATTGGCCGTCCAGGATCAGCAGCGGCGCGGGCGTTCGCAGCGGCGACTCGCTTTCCCCGTGCTGGCCCGATACCACGCGTATGCGCCCGGAAGGGCTCTGGATCACGGGAATCTCCGCGGTGCGCAGCAGCGAAGTCGAGGGCGCCTGCGATTTCAGATCACCCGGCAGGTCCATGAAAATCTGCAGACCGTGCAGCCTGGCTTCTCCCACGGGACGCTGCGCATGCACGAGGCCGCGCCCCGTCTGCGCCCAGTACAGGTCGCCCGCGCGGATGTCGCGGCTGTCCGCGGCGCCCTCCAGGTTCTGCAGGACGCCCGTGCTGTCATCCAGCAGCAGCGTTGCCGCGCTGATGCCCGCATGCGAGTGCGGGCCAAATGCCGGCCCCGTCATGACGAAATGGTCCACCAGCACGACCGGCGACACGCTCGTCGAAAAATCGGTATGGCGAAACTGCCGGATCTCGCACGAGTCGCCCTGGGACTTGATGGCGCCGGGGACAACGGCGCTGAGCTTAAGAGTCAAAAAAAACGCTACCTGAGTAATGGCTGAATGCGGCCACAGCTTATGCGTTCCCACAATCGGACAGTAGACGCTGATTTCAGGAATAATTGTCCTGTCCGACAGGACAATTGCCACGATTCCGCCCCGTTTTCCCTATTAAAACGCTGTATGCCTACCTACATTCACCGCGTCGATGACCTGCTTTTATTCAATGAAGTCGTCGAAAAAGGCGGCTTTTCCGCAGCCGCACGTGTGTTGAATATGCAACGTTCCAAGCTCAGCCGCCGGGTTGCGGACCTGGAAACCCGGCTGGGACTGCGGCTGCTCCAGCGCAACACGCGCCGCGTCTCGCTGACGCCGATGGGCGAGCAGGTCTACGCCCATGCGCAGGCCCTGGCCCGGGAAGCGCGCACCGTCTATGACCTGGCTGCGACCGTGGGCGACGCGCCCGCCGGCTTTCTGCGCATCACCGCCCCCTCGCCCCTGGCGGTGACCGTGCTCGGCGGCCTCGTGGCGCGGTTTTGTCTCGCCCACCCCAACGTGCGCGTGCTGCTGGACACGCGGGATCAGATCATCGACCTGATCGCCGAAGGCTATGACCTCGCATTCCGCGCCCAGGCGTCGTCCCTGACCGACTCGCGGCTGAACGCGCACGAAGTCGCGCCAGCGCCCTTGGTGCTGGTCTGCAATCCGACCATGGCAGCCGCCGCGCCCCGGCATCCCCGCGATCTGGCGGCAATGCCCCTCCTGGCGCTCGCCACGCAGGACGGCCCGCGGACGTGGCGCTTCACGGGCCCGTCGGGTGAGACCGAGTCCGTGGAATTCCAGCCGCGGTGCCTGAGCAGCAACATGGACGCCCTGAGGGCGATGGCCTGCGCGGGCCTGGGCGTGGCGCTGGTGCCCCGCTACCTGTGCGCCGCCCAATTGGACTCGGGCGAACTCGCGCAGGTCCTGCCCGCCTGGGTCGCGCCGCCCGCACGCATCCACGCCGTCATGCCGGCGCGCGGCGGCGAGCCGCTGGCGCTGCGGCGCTTCCTGGAATATGCGGCGGCGGAGCTTCCCGCGCGCCTGGCCTGAGCCCCGATTGCGGACACGGGGTATTGCAGGCTTTGCGCGCGTCCGCCAAAGTAGGGGCTTCGCCGTATCCGGGCCTGGCCGGCGCGAAACCAAGGGCCGGAACTTTGACGCGCCAGACAAGTCTTATATAAGATATAAGACACAAACCAAGATATAGCCCCTCGGCAAACTTGTCCCTGAGACAATGACAAACGCGCCGAAACGCTTGAAAATGCCGCCTTCAGCTGGGCAAAACCACGGAGTCCATCATGCCGCACAACACCCTAGACACACTCAAGAATTTCAAGATCGGCAACAAGTCCTGTCAGTACTACTCGCTGCCGGCGCTGGGCAAATCGCTCGGCATCGACGTGCAGCGGCTGCCGGTCTCCATCCGCATCGTGCTGGAGTCCGTGCTGCGCAACTGCGACGGCAAGAAGGTCACTGAAGAACACGTCCGGCAGCTCGCCAACTGGCAGGCCAACGCCAAGCGCGAAGATGAAATTCCCTTTGTGGTCGCCCGGGTCGTGCTGCAGGATTTCACCGGTGTGCCGCTGCTGGCCGACATCGCCGCCATGCGTTCGGTGGCCGACAAGATGGGCAAGAGCCCCAAGAGCATCGAGCCCCTTGTGCCCGTGGACCTGGTGGTGGACCACTCGGTCATGATCGACTACTTCGGCACCAAGAACGCGCTGGACCTGAACATGAAGCTGGAGTTCAAGCGCAACCAAGAGCGCTACCAGTTCATGAAGTGGGGCATGCAGGCGTTCGACACCTTCGGCGTCGTGCCCCCGGGCTTCGGCATCGTTCACCAGGTCAACCTGGAATACCTGGCGCGCGGCGTGCACCAGGACAAGCAGAACAACGTCTACTACCCCGACTCGCTGGTGGGCACCGACAGCCACACCACCATGATCAACGGCATCGGCGTGGTCGGCTGGGGCGTGGGCGGCATCGAAGCCGAAGCCGGCATGCTGGGCCAGCCCGTCTACTTCCTGACGCCCGACGTGGTGGGTGTCGAGCTCAAGGGCCAGTTGCGCGGCGGCGTCACCGCCACCGACCTGGTGCTGACCATCACCGAAATGCTGCGGCGTGAAAAGGTCGTGGGCAAGTTCGTCGAATTCTGCGGCGAAGGCACCGCCAGCCTGACCGTGGCCGAACGCGCCACCATCGGCAACATGGCGCCGGAATACGGCGCGACCATGGGCTTTTTCCCGGTCGACGAACGCACCATCGACTACTTCCGCGGCACCGGCCGCACCGAAGAGGAAATCGCCGCCTTCGAAGCCTACTTCAAGGCGCAGAAGATGTTCGGCATTCCCTCGGCGCAGGACATCAATTTCACCAAGCTGCTGACGCTGGACCTGGCCACCGTCGCGCCCTCGCTGGCCGGCCCCAAGCGCCCGCAGGACCGCATCGAAATCGGCAACGTCAAGAACACCTTCATCGACCTGTTCTCCAAGCCGGTTGCGGAAAACGGCTTCAACCAGCCCGCCGAAAAGCTGGACCAGACCTTCACCACCAGCGCCGGCACCAAGATCAAGAACGGCGACATCCTGATCGCCGCCATCACGTCCTGCACCAACACGTCCAACCCCAGCGTCCTGCTGGCGGCCGGCCTCTTGGCCAAGAAGGCCGTGGAAGCCGGCCTGACCGTGCCCAAGCACATCAAGACCTCGCTGGCGCCTGGCTCCCGCGTGGTCACCGAGTACCTGACCAAGACCGGCCTGCTGCCGTACCTTGAAAAGCTGGGCTTCGACGTGGCGGCCTATGGCTGCACGACCTGCATCGGCAACGCGGGCGACCTCACCCCGGACCTGAACGAAGCCATCACCAGCAACGACCTGATCTGCTCGGCCGTGCTGTCGGGCAACCGCAACTTCGAGGCCCGCATCCATCCGAACATCAAGGCCAACTTCCTGGCCTCGCCGCCGCTGGTCGTGGCCTATGCGCTGGCTGGCACCGTCACGCGCGACCTGATGACCGAACCGGTCGGCCGCGGCAAGAACGGCGACGTGTGGCTGGGCAACATCTGGCCGACCACCGAGGAAATCAACGCCCTGCTGAAGTACGCGCTGGATCCCGAAGCCTTCGAGGCCAACTACGGCCAGGTCAAGAGCAATCCCGGCAAGCTCTGGGAAAACATCAAGGGTGTCACGGGCGATACCTACAACTGGCCCGATTCCACGTACATCGCCGAACCGCCCTTCTTCGAAGGCTTCGGCATGACCCCGGGCGCGATGCCCACGGTCAAGGGCGCGCGCGCGCTGGGCGTCTTCGGCGACTCGGTCACCACCGACCACATCTCGCCGGCCGGTTCCATCAAGGAAACCTCGCCCGCGGGCAAGTGGCTGAAGGAGCACGGCGTCATGAAGGCCGACTTCAACAGCTACGGTTCGCGTCGCGGCAACCATGAAATCATGATGCGCGGCACCTTCGCCAACGTGCGCATCAAGAACCTCATGATCCCGTCGCTGCCCGACGGCAGCCGCTTCGAAGGCGGCGAGACCCTGTTCCAGCCCACCGGCGAACAGATGTCGATCTACGACGCGGCCATGAAGTACGTGGCTGCCGGCACCCCCACCGTGGTGTTCGGCGGCGAAGAGTACGGCACCGGCTCCTCGCGCGACTGGGCCGCCAAGGGCACCCAACTGCTGGGCGTCAAGGCCGTCATCGCCCGCAGCTTCGAGCGCATTCACCGCAGCAACCTGGTGGGCATGGGCGTGCTGCCCCTGCAGTTCAAGGGCGGCGACAGCGTCCAGTCGCTGGGCATCACCGGCGAAGAAACGTACGACATCTCCGGCCTGGAAAACGGCATCAAGCCGATGCAGGACGTGACGCTGACGATCACGCGCAAGGACGGCTCCAAACAGGACGTGACCGTGCTGCTGCGCATCGACACGCCGATCGAGGTCGATTACTACCAGCACGGCGGCATCCTGCCCTTCGTGCTGCGTCAGTTGCTCGCGGCCTGATCCTCGACGGTTGCAGCGCAGTACAAGCGCCCCGGGACCTTGCGGTTCCGGGGCGTTTTTCATTTATGGCACTGCCCGGTGTCTGACACCCAGGAGAGATGACCGTCAGCTTGCCCAGCGTCTCATGGGTGTCAGACACCCCTAGGAAAGACGACCGTCAGCTTGCCCAGCATCTCCACGGGTGTCAGACACCCATTCAAAGATCAATCGAACTGATAAGCGTCCATCGCCAGCGCGCCGTACGACACTTCATCGTTCAGTCGCGTTGCCGCCGGCCCGCCCGCCCCCAGCGCCACGTACAACGGCATCAGGTGGTCGTCGTGCGGATGCGCCTGCAGGGCACCCGGCGCCTGCGCCTGCCAGTCCAGCAGCGCGGGCACGTCATGCCCGGCCAGCTTCTCGGCATACCATGCCTGAAAGCCCGGCACGTAGTCCACCGCCGGCGCGTTCTGCGGCATGCGGATGTGGCGCAGGTTGTGCGTCAGCGACCCCGATCCGATGATCAGGATGTCTTCGTCGCGCAGGGGCGCGAGCGCGCGGCCCAGTTCCAACTGCCCGGCCGCATCGCGGCCCATGTCCAGCGAAAGCTGCACGACGGGCACGTCCACGTCCGGATACAGGTATCGCAGCGGCACCCAGGCGCCGTGGTCGAGCGGACGCCGCGGATCCCGGTCCGCCGCGATGCCGGATTGCGACAGCAGGGCCTGCACGCGCGCGGCCAGTTCCGGCGAGCCCGGCGCGGCGTATTGCAGCGTGTAGAGTTCGGGCGGAAAGCCGCCAAAATCGTGCCAGGCGACTTGCTGGTCGCGGGTGGACAGCGCCAGGCCCTCGCCCATCCAGTGCGGCGAGACCACCAGGATGGCGCGGGGCTTGCGGCCCTGCGCGGCGCTCCAGTCCGCGAGCGCCGGACCGGTCTTGCCGGGTTCGACGGCCAGCATCGGAGAACCATGGGAAACGAAAAGCGTAGGCCAACGCATGGCGGTGCCTCCAGGAATGTATCGATGCCATCATTTTCGGCCGATTCAATCCAGCAATAAACCCCCGGCACGGAGATAATCTGTTGCCAACACAGCATCAATACAGCACCAATCAGGCGCCAAGTGCCCGCCGCGCGATTGAGGCGACCCAGCCGGCCAGCCCCCCCGCCATCCGCCATGGGATGGGCGGCCGCCCCGCCGCAGGTGCCGGGCGTTAAACTACGTCGTTACACACTGAATGGACGTTCCCCGAAAGTTATGGCCCGATCCCGCAGCCAATCCGCTCCCCGCATGACCCGTGAGGCCACTCGTCTGGTCGCGCTTGCCCAGGCGTTGAACCGCTCGGGCAGCCGTGTCGAAGACGTGTTCTGGGAGACCCAGCTTGGCGAAGCGATTCCGAAGCTGCTCAAGGCAAGCCAGGACGCCCCGCTCGAAGCGGCGCTGGACCACCTTGCCCAAAGCGACGTGGGCGCCTACGAGGTCTTGATCGAACAGGCAGAAACCCTGTCCGAATCGATGAAGATCGAGAAAAACGGCGTCCGTTACGACGTGCTGCTGATCGTCGCGCCCATCGTCGCCTGGACCCGCTACGCCATTCCCACCGGCCCCATTTCCGCCAGCGCCCAGCAAGCCCTGCTGGCGCAACTGCACGGACACGTCCTTTCCAGCACGGCCCGCACCGCGCTGATGCCCGTGCTGGTCAGCGTGGACCAGATGCCGCGCACCTTCTCCGAAACCTGGCAATGGCTCCAGCGCCTGGGGTCGCAGGCACTGGGGGCAGAAACCACCAAGCCGGCGCTCAACACGGACACCGAGACCGCCAACATGCTGGCCGACACGCGCTACATCGTCGGCGCCGTGGCCGTGGCCGAAGGCGCACCGATCTTCCGCTGGCAGGAACACGTGGGCGACGCCGAGGCAAGCCGCGACGCCTGCCTCGCGCAATGGGCCGCCCAGGCGCAGCCCACCCTGGCCGCCCTGCTGCCCGGCTGCGGCTTCGAAACCCTGCTGCCAGACGCCTACTACGTCAGCAACCGCGAAGCCGATCGCCAGGTGCGTCCGCTGTCGCTGCGCGCGGCGGTCAGCTGGCTGGAGGGCGCCGTCAACCTGGAAGCCTCGCAACTGCGGGCGGTCGTGGCCGGCTGCGGCGAAGGCCGTATCGACGAATACCGCATCGGCTTCACGGCGCGCAACAGCAACGACGTGTACTACGGCTGCGTCTGGCCCCTGTACGGCCGCGAGGAAGACGTGGTCATGGACGAAGGTCAGCCGGACGTGGTCGACGAAATCGCGGCCCTGCTCAAGGAATACGGCGTCACCGACGTGCGCCGCATCCCCGGGGTGCTGCCGCCCGAGTACTGCGAAGACTGCGGCGCGCCCTACTTCCCGAATCCCCTGGGCGAACTGGTGCATGCCGAATTGCCCGAGGACGCCGAAGCGGCCCCCGCGCAGTTTCACTGAGCGGCCATGCAAGCGGACATCTTCTGCCGCGTCGTCGACAATTACGGCGACGTCGGCGTGTGCTGGCGCCTGGCGCGCCAGCTTGCGCGCGACTGCGGCTGGGACGTGCGCCTGTGGGTCGATGACCTGGAAAGCTTCGCGCACATCCAGCCCGGCCTGGTCCCCACGGCGTCCCGCCAGCGGCTGGCCGGCGTGGACGTCCTGCACTGGACCGACGCGCCCGATCCGGCGCTCTGCGCGCGCGACGTGGTGATCGAAGCCTTCGCCTGCGATCCGCCCGCGACCTTCATCGAGTCGATGCGCCGCACCCACCCGGTCTGGATCAACCTGGAATACCTGAGCGCCGAATCCTGGGTCGAAAGCTGCCACGGGCTCCCGTCGCAGCGGCCGGACGGCCTGGTAAAGCATTTCTTCTTTCCTGGCTTCACGGCCGCCACCGGCGGCCTGCTGCGCGAGCCCGGGCTGTCGGCCGAACGCGATGCGTTGCAGGCGTCGGCCCCGCTTCAGGACAGCTTCCTGCGCGCGGTGGGTGTGCCGGAAGATGCGCTCGCCCTGCGGCAGGCGGGCGCCCGCACCGTGTCCCTGTTTTGCTACCCGTCCGCCCCGGCCGCCGAACTGGCCCAGGCCCTGGCGGCCGACCCGCGTCCGACCGTCCTGCTGGTCCCGCAGGGCGTGGCCCCGGCCCTGGAGTCGGCCTGCGGAGCGCCCGGCGCGCCCCGCGTGGTCCGCCTGCCCTTCATCGCCCAGCCGGACTACGACCGGCTGCTGTGGTGCGCCGACCTCAATTTCGTGCGCGGCGAAGACTCCTTCGTCCGCGCGGCCTGGGCCGCGCGTCCGCTGGTCTGGCAGATCTATCCCCAGGAAGAAAACGTCCACCTGGAGAAGCTGGACGCCTGGCTCGCCCGCTATCCGGCCCCGGAACCGGCGCATGCGCTGATCCGGGCCTGGAACCAGCCCCAGCCCGGCCGCACCGCGGCAGCCTGCGCCGACGCGCTGGCGCTGGCGGCGTGGCAGGCCTGGCTCGACGCCGCCCGCCAGTGGGACGCCTGCCAATCGGCGCTGCCCGGCCTGGCCGAAAATCTGGCTGTTTTTTGCACAGAGTTGGCCAAGAAACGCTAGAATAGAGAGTTTTCTGAGTTGCCCTGAATCTGTCGGGCCTCAACTATGACGCCTCCCGGGGTGTGCACAAGTCCATTGCGGCTTTTGCTAACACGGCGAGCGCACCCATCACCCCCGGAGTTTTATCGATGAAAACCGCTCAGGAATTGCGAGTCGGCAACGTGGTCATGGTCGGCAAGGATCCCCTCGTGGTCCAGAAGGCCGAATACAACAAGTCGGGCCGCAACGCGGCCGTCGTCAAGCTGAAGTTCAAGAACCTGCTGACCGCCTCGGCCAGCGAATCGGTCTACAAGGCTGACGAAAAGTTCGAAGTCGTCCAACTGGATCGCAAGGAATGCACGTATTCCTACTTCGGCGACCCGATGTACGTCTTCATGGACGAAGAGTACAACCAGTACGAAATCGAAGCCGAAAGCATGGGCGACGCCCTGAACTACCTGGAAGAAGCGATGCCCGTGGAAGTGGTCTTCTACGACGGCCGCGCCATCTCGGTTGAACTGCCCACCACCATCGTTCGCGAAATCACCTACACCGAACCCGCCGTCCGTGGCGACACTTCGGGCAAGGTGACCAAGCCGGCCAAGATCAACACCGGCTACGAACTGAACGTGCCGCTGTTCTGCGCCATCGGCGACAAGATCGAAATCGACACCCGCACGAACGAATACCGCAGCCGCGTCAACAACTGATCCGGCCCAGCACAGAAAAGCCAGACCTTGCGGTCTGGCTTTTTTTTCGGCCGGCGGACGGCCACGCTAAGTGAGTGCCGGGCCGATTCGAGAAAGAAGCCGTTCGATCACGTCGCTGGCCTGCCGCTGCCGCAACATCCTTGCCTCGCGCTGCTCTGGCTGGTCGCCCTCACCCAACTCGAACTTGGCGACCGACACGGGACCGTCCTTGCGATAACCCTCGGCGGTCGCATCGCTCGCGAAGCGACTGCGCAGGATCGCCAACGAGGCGTCCACAACGCCCCTATGCCTGCCCTCGCGCTCCTTGTGAAACGCCGCAGCCACGGCATCCAGTCCTTCGGACGCATGCTCGATGCAATAGACCAGATCGTGGGCATCCTTGCGTTCGAAGCGCTGATCGAATGCAAACACCTTCAGACAGGTAAAGCTCACCAGGTTCGCATGCTTGATCCGTTCTGTGGCGATTCCATTGCCGCCCAATAGTTCGGCCTGAATCTCGGTGACTTGATGAAGGTCGAAAACAATGGACGAATAGGGAATGTTCAACGCAGAGATCGTGCCATCGGTCGGCAATGGCTGTACCTTGCCGCCGGCGATCTCCGGCGCGTCCGCCAGCAACTCCAACACCATCAGCGCGCCATGTTCAGTGCGGGTCTGCCACCGCCAGGACAACTTTGCACCGGCGGCGTTCTCGGCTCGCTCGAAGCCCATCTTCTTCAGGTTGTCTTCGAGTGTGTGATACGCATCGGTGTCGGCCAGGATCTGCAGGTCGATCACGAGGTCCACGTCCAGCGTTCCAGCGTGCGCAGGCACAACCGGGGGACGAGCCGCAACGAGATATCGCGGCGTCAGCCCCCCGATCAGATAGATCGAATCTTTCCACGGTCCCAGTCCCCGCAGCAACGTCACAAGGAGACGTTCGCAATCCGTCGTGTACTGGTCGCTATAGCCGTCCAACGTCGCGGGCTTTGCCATCAGAAACCGATCCTCTCCTGGCGCAGGTGCTGGGCCATTTCCTTGGCGCGGCCTTCTGCCTGCAGGAGATCGAGATACACCTGGACCGGACTGGCCAGCCAGACATCGCCAACGTGTCGCCGGAAAAGCAGCGCTCCGGCCGACGTCGAATCGATGACCGCGAGGTTCGCGCCTTCATTGACGACACGCGCGCCCAGCTCGGCCATTGCCAACTCGGCGCCAGGTCCGGGCTGCAGTCGAACGCGCACCTGGGAAATACCGGACAAGAACGGCGCATAGCGCTGCGCAGCCGCTTCGTAGCTCACCGCGTAAGCCACCCGATGCGCATCGCAAGACTGAGCGAGCCGTTCGATCAACGCATCGGACTTCAGAGCGGGCACAAAATACCGGCGCTGCGCCGGCGCCGGCTGCGTGGCGACCTGCTTTGCCCACGCATCGAGCAACGCAGCCGGCTCGCGGAGATGGCGCGTCTTATTGGGCCCTTGCCCACGCGACTCCAGCCAGTCGAACCGCTCCAGCTGACTTAACACGTCCGAGGCGGTAGATGGCGCCACCTGCGCACGGCCGGCCACGTCGTTAACGCCAAACCATTTATCGTGATCGTCCAGAAGGGCGTGCAAGACCTGGGCACGCCGCGACGAGAACAGCGACCGAACCGACTTGTCCAGCACCTTCGGCGCCGGCCTGTCGATGTAGATGAAGGCACCCGCCGCCGGCAGGAACAGGCTTCCGCCGCTATCGAAGTAACCGACCCGCTCGCTTCTGAGCAGTTCTTTCGCTCCACTTGATAGCGACTCCGCCACCAGCAGAGGCTGGACATCGGCGTTTTGGCCCGGCTGTAGCGACCTCAATTGCCACAGCCATTGACGCGCATCCCGGGGATAGACGGACTTCTTGACCTCGATCAGCAGAACGACCGACTTGCCCGCGACCTGCAGATCGATCCTGGCATCGACAGGGTTGGCGCCTTGCACCTCAGGTGCTGCCCGGGTCGACGCCACGCGCACGTCAGGCAACGCCTGGAGTGACTCCAGGAGCTGTCCGATCAACGCCTGTCCCGCCACGATAGATCTCGTCATGAGGGCCGTAATCTCTGCTCAATGCACGTCGGAAATGTCACGAATGACGGGAATGTCGGGAATATAGCGAATATTCGACAAAATTCATATATTCGCTGAGCAGCGAAAAACCAAGAAACCGTGGATAAGCAGGTCTCACGGGTCTGGCGGGACCGGGGATCGAACGTGGCGTTCTGCTGGCGGCCAGGCGACCGATTGCCACGCCCGACGCCCTACTGCAGGCGTTCGTCGTCCAGGAAATCCGGCACGGCCATGACCTCGATGCCGTCTTCGGCCAGGGATTCGCGTTCTTCGCGGGTGGCGGTGCCGCGGATGGGGCGGTCGTCGGCGTCGCCTTCGTGGATGCGACGGGCTTCCTCGGCGAAGCGCGGTCCGACGTTTTCCGTGTTGCGCATGAGCGTGCGCACCTGCCGCATGACGGCGGCCTGGAGCGCGGCCATTTTTTCGGCGTCCGAAGCGCCGGCGGGCACGACGGGCTGCGCGGCGGGCGCGTGCAGGTGCGCCACGTTCAGGCGCGGGGCGGACAGGCGTTTGGTGATGGTCGCCGATCCGCAGACCGGACAGGTGACGAGGCCACGCGCCTGTTGCGCGTCGTAGTCTTCGTGCGAGCCGAACCAACCTTCGAAGACGTGGTTGTGGTCGCACTGGAGGTCAAAAACTTTGAGGGCCATGGCATCAATATGGAGTTCTGCATCCAGAATACAAGATCTGGCGCATGACGGCCGGCCGGCTGCCGGCCGCATGCTCAAACAAGACCGAAGCACAGGGCCGAAGCACAAGACCGAATCGCAAGCCCACCGCACCAGACCGCCCCACCGCGCAACGGCGGCAAACGGCGCCGGCAGCGACGACGGGCAAACCGCCCCGCCCCGCTGGAAGTCGGACGAAACGACGCCAGGCGTTCCGTTCAGGCCGTTTCCGGCGGGCCGAAATGCAGCCGCGGCACCGCGGCCAGCAACCGCCTCGTGACCTCCTGGCGCGGCGCCAGCAGGACCGATTCGGCCTGGCCCAGTTCGACGATGCGGCCCTTGTCCATGACCGCGATGCGATCCGCCAGGTATTCGACCACGCCGAAATTGTGCGTGATGAACAGGTAGGCGATGCCCAGCTCGGCCTGCAATTCGCGCAGCAGGTCCAGGATCTGCGCCTGCACCGAGACATCCAGCGCGGACGTGGGCTCGTCGCAGATCAGAACCTTGGGTTCGACGGCCAGCGCGCGCGCGATGGCGATGCGCTGGCGCTGGCCGCCCGAGAATTCATGCGGATAGCGCGTCAGCGTGTTGGCGGGCAGCCCCACCCGCTCGATGAGCTGGGCCGCGTGCTTCTCACGGGCCTGGCTGCTCATGTCGCGCTTGAGCGATGCCAGCCCCTCGTCCAGGATCTCTCCGATGCGCATGCGCGGGTCCAGCGACGCATACGGGTCCTGGAACACGATCTGGATGTCCTGCCGCAGCCGCTGGAGCTGGCGACGGTCGGCGGACAACAGGTCCTGCCCCTGCAGCATGGCGCGACCGGCCACGTGCGCGCCGTCGATCAGGCGCAGCAGCGCCTTGCCCGTGGTGGTCTTGCCGCAGCCGGATTCGCCCAGGAGCGCCAGCGTTTCGCCGGCCCGCAGCGTGAACGTCACGCCGTCCACGGCCTTGACCCAGGACACGATGCGGCGCAGCGGCCCCTTGCGCACCGGGTAGTGGACCTTCAGGTCCTGCACGTCCAGCACCACGCCCGCGGGTCGCGGCTGCGCGCCCTGCCGGCCTTCCTGCGCGGCGGCCGCGCGTCCCTGTTCGGTCAGCGGCACGCCGCGCTTGTCGAACGTGGGAATGGCCTCGAAGAGCTGGCGGGCGTAAGGATGCCGCGGCGCGTGGAAGAATTCCTCGGCGCTGGCGCTTTCGACGATCTCGCCGCCGCGCATCAGCGCGACATGGTGCGCCACGTTCTTGACCACCGCCAGGTCGTGGGTGATGAGCAGGACGGCCATGCCCATCTCCTGCTGGATGCTGGCCAGCAGGTCCAGCACCTGCGCCTGCACCGTCACGTCCAGCGCGGTGGTCGGCTCGTCCGCGATCAGCAGCACGGGCTCGGCCGCCAACGCGATGGCGATCATGACGCGCTGCTTCTGGCCGCCGGAGAACTGGAAGGGATAATCGTCGATGCGGCGCTCGGGCTCGGGGATCCCGACCCGGCGCAGCCAGTCGATGGCGCGGGCTCGCGCCGCGCCGCCGCGCAGGGGCGTGTGCGCGGTGAGCGTCTCGATGATCTGGTCGCCCACGCGCATGACCGGATTCAGGCTGGTGGACGGCTCCTGGAAGATGATGCCGATGCGTCCGCCGCGCACCCCGCGCATGGCGCTTTCGGGCAGGCGGTTGAGGTCTTCGCCGTCCAGGTCGATCTGCCCGCCGACAATACGGCCGGCGTCCGGCAACAGGCGCAGCAGCGCCAGCGCGGTCATGCTCTTGCCGCAGCCGGATTCGCCGACCAGCGCGAAGGTCTCGCGCTTTGATATGGCCAGCTGCAGGCGCTTGACCGCATGCGTCATGCCGCTTTCGCCCGCGACGTCCACGTCCAGGCCCTGCACGGTCAGCAATGGCGTGTCGTGGCTCATGGCGCCTCCCCGGTCTTGGAGGCGCGCGCGTCCGCCGCCAGCATCGTGCCCGGACGGCGGCCCATGAAGCCCAGGCGCGCCAGGCGGCTGGGCTTGAAACGCCGAGTGCGCGGATCGAACGCGTCGCGCACCGCGTCCGCGAACAGGTTGGCGGCCAGCACCAGCGCCAGCATGAAGATGAAAGCGGTCATCAGGTTCCACCAGATCATGGGATCGCGCGACATTTCCAGGCGCGCGCCGTCGATCATCGAGCCGAAGGAATTCATGCTGGGATCCACGCCGATGCCCAGGTACGACAGCACGGCCTCATACAGCACGAGGCCGGAGAACTCCAGCACCACGGTAATCAGCACCAGATGCGCGACATTGGGCAGCAGGTGGCGCGTCATGATGCGCCAGTGGGACACGCCGAAGGCGCGCGCGGCCTGCACGTATTCCAGTTCGCGCAGCTTCAGCGTTTCGGCCCGCAGCAGGCGGCACAGACCCGCCCAGCCCGTCAGGCCCAGGATCATGCACAGCAGGAACAGCCGCAGGTCGGCGCGGGCGGCCGAGGTGTCGAAGAGGTCCGAATGGTTGTCGATGTACACCTGCATCATCAACGCGCAGGCGGCCACCAGCAGCACGCCGGGGATCGAGGTGATGGTGGTGTACAGGTACTGGATGGCGTCGTCGACCTTGCCCTTGAAATAGCCGGCCGCGATGCCGAAGACGATGGCCGGCGGCAGCATCGCCAGCGTGGTGAGGCTGCCGATGACCAGCGCCGTGCGGATGCTTTTGAGCGCCTGCCACAGCACGTCGTTGCCGATGCGGTCGGTGCCCAGAGCATGGTAGCCGCTGGACAGGCCCGCCAGCGCGCCCACGGCCAGGCACAGCAGCGCGAAGGTGATCGCCATGGCGCGCCATGGGATGTCGGCGCGGCCGGCGAGCAGTTCCTCGGCGGCATGGGAGGCGGAGCCGGTGGCGCGCGCCAGGCAGGCGAACAGGATGACCGCGCCGGCCAGCGCGACCGCCAGCCCGGCGGCCAGTCCCCAGCCCAGCCGCATGACGATGTCGCCGGCGCGCTCCGAATCGGGATCGGTCAGGTGCTGCGCCGCGCCGCGCAGCCGCGGGTAATCGCGCACCGGCTTGTCGTTCACCAGCATGGTCTCCTTGGTGAACTGATGCGCGGCCAGCGGTTCGGAATAGGTTTTCTCGGGCCGGGTCAGCACCGTGCCGGCCAACAGGCCATCCAGCGCGGATTGCACGGCCGGCGCGTAGACCGGCGGGGCGTCGGCCGCCGCGCCCGGCGCGGGCGGCAGCAGCGGGCGATAGTGCACCGAGTCCAGCAGGCCGACCACCGAAAAGGCGACCAGGATGACGACCGAGCACATGGCGGGCGTGTCGCGGGCCACGCGCGCCCAGGTGGCGCGCAGGTTGGCACTGCGGCGCACGCGCCAGATGTAAGCCAGCGCGCCCGCCACCATCAGCCACAGCGCGATATCGGTCCAGAGAAAGACGAACTTGGGCATGGCGGCTACTCGAAACGCACGCGGGGGTCGGCCAGCGTGTAGGAAATGTCGGCCAGGATCAGCCCCACGATGTAGAGCGCCGCCCCCAGGAACACCATGGCGCGCACGATGGAGAAGTCTTGCGCGTTGATGGCGTCGATGGTGTAGCTGCCCAGCCCGGGGATGCCGAAGAAGGACTCCGCGATCAGGCTGCCCATGAACAGCAGCGGCAGTGCGGCCACGGTGCTGGTCAGGATGGGCAGCATGGCGTTGCGCAGCACGTGGCGAAACAGCACGACGCGCTCGGCCAGCCCCTTGGACCGCGCGGTGCGCACGTAGTCCTTGCCGATCTCTTCGAGGAAAAGGGTGCGGTAGAAGCGCGCTTCGGGTCCCAGCCGCGACACGATGGCGACCAGCACCGGCAGCGCCAAGAACTTGACCACGTCCAGTCCGCCCGAATAGCCCGAGAACGGCACCAGCCGCAGCAGCTTGGCAAAGACCCACTGGCCCGCGATGATGTAGAACAGGCTTGATATCGACAGCAGCATCACGCACAGCACGACGCCCCAGAAGTCCAGCCGCGTGGCCCGGAAATACACCAGTGTGAGCGAGAACACGATGCTGGCGAACAGCCCCAGGAAGAACGTGGGCACGGCCAGCGCCAGGCTGGGCCCCATGCGCGTCTTGATCTCGCGGCCGATGTCGCGGCCGCCGTCGGACGAGCCGAAGTCCATGACCAGCAGCGGCACCGAGCGCTGGTAGAACACGGTCTCGGTGAGCCGCCCCGCGCCCTGAGCCTGGGCGTTGAAAAAGAGCGGCTTGTCGTAGCCGCGCTCGGCCTTCCATTTTTCGACGGCGTCCTGGCTGACGCGCTGCCCGCCGATGGCCAGCCGCGCCATGTCGTCCGGCGTGTTGACCGCGAAGAACAGGATGAAGGTGAAGAGATTGACGCCGATCAGAATCAGCACGCCATACAACAGCCGGCGTATCACATAGCCGATCATGATTGATGCTCCTTGCGTTCAGGCGGCACGAACGCCGTCTGGCGCTCGCGCCGCTTGAGCGCCACGTACGAAGGCCAGATCGCCAGCACCAGCAGCAGGATGAAGACGCCGATGGGCCACCAGATGGGCGAGTTCCATTCGTCGATCTTCTGCTGCCGCAGCGCCGGGTCGATCTTCATGTATTGCAGGGTATTGCGCACCATCTGCGTGGGCTTGGCGTTGCCGACCCACTGCTGGTAGGCGCCGCCGGACATCGGGAAGTAGCCGAACATCCACGGCGCGTCGCGCTGCACGATGGCGATCATCTCTGCGATCAGCGCGGCCTTTTCGGGGCCGTCGTCCAGGAATTTCATCTGCTCGAACAGCCGGTCGAACTCCGGGCTGGAATAGTTGGCGGCGTTCTCGCCCCCGCCCTTGGCCTTGGCGTTCGGGCCGTAGAGCAGGAAGAGAAAGTTCTCGGCGTCGGGGTAGTCGGCGTTCCAGCCCCACAGGAAGAGCTGCGCGGACCCGCGCAGCATCTTGTCCTGAAAACGGTTGTAGTCGGTGGCCCGCACGTCCAGCTGCACGCCGATCTTGGCGAGCTGGCGGCGCATCCAGTCGAACTGCGGGTTGGACCCGCCGCCGGACATGGAATCGAAATACAGCACCAGCGGCGCGCCCGTCTGGGCGTTGCGGCCGTCGGGATAGCCGGCCTCGGCGAGCAGGCGCTTGGCAACGTCGATGGACTTGCGCACCGGCTTGCCGTCGACCAGGTCGTAAACCACCGGGTTGATGCCCTCGGGCGGTTCGCGGTAGCCCAGCACCCCCGGCGGCACCGGCCCGTAGGCCACGGACGCCTGGCTGTTTTCGAACACCGCCACGTATTCTTCCCAGTCGAAGGCGATGCTGATGGCCTGGCGCAGCTTGCGGTTGCGCGCTTGTTGTTCGGGCGTGTCGCCCTTGCCCACCACCGGGTCCAGCCAGTTAAAGCCCATGTACCAGTTCGCGGTCTCGACCGTGGTGGGCAGCTTGATGCCGTGCTCCTGGTACTTGCGCGCCTTGTCCTGGCTGTCGCCTGCCGCCACCAGCATGGCCACGCCGTATTCGCCGCGCTCGATCTGCGGCACGTCGTAGTAGCCCTGCATGAACTTGCCGGTCAGCGGAATGGCTTCCTTTTCGACGCTGAACTCGGCGCGGTCGATGAAGGGCGTGGGCTTGCCGCAATCGGCCAGGAGGCCCGCCGCCTGGTCGCCGGGCTCGCCTTCGCAGGGATAGGGTTCGCCGTGATAGTTGGGATTGCGGCCCAGCACGTGGCGGCGGTTCTGCAGCGACTCCACCAGCATGTACGGCCCGGTGCCTACCGGCCAGGTGTTCAGCGAGAGGTCGTGCGCGGCCATGCCGGGCTGGCTGTAGAAGCGGTCGGCCTCCCACGGGATGGGCGCGGTGAACGTCATGGCCAGCCAGTACTTGAACTGCGGATACTTGCCATCGACGCGGATGCGCAGCGTGTGCGGATCCAGGGCCTCCACGCCTTTGAAGCCGTCGTCTTCACGCAGATCCAGCCACGGCAGCGTGCCGGCGCCGCCGGGCATGTCGCGCCGCAATTCCTGGTCGCGCTTGCGCAGGCGGTCGCCGTAGTCTTTCAGGCCCTGCACGTGCTCGGACATGAGCGAATAGATGGGCGACACCACGCGCGGGCTGGCAAGGCGGCGGAAGGCATAGACGTAATCGTCGGCCGTCAGCTCGCGCGTGCCCGTCAGCGGGAAATCGGGAATGTAGAACTTGTCGTCCAGTTCGCCGGGGGCCAGCGGGTAGTACGCATAACTGCCGTCCGGCTTGCGGGCAAAGGCGGGATGCGGCGCGAAACGGATGCCGGGCCGGATCTTGATGTCGTAGATGCTTTGCGCGATCTGCTCGCCGGGCGCGTCCGCGGGCAGCGTATTGCCCTGGGCGTCCAGGTACACCGGCGGGTCGATCGAGGCCGCCGCGCGCGGCACCAGTTCATAGGGCCGCTTCAGGTAGTGATACCCGTAGAGCGGCTCGTAGATGTTGTAGGTGTAGGGGGTTTCGTCGCCGGAATAGGAGCTGGCCGGGTCCAGGTACTTGGGAGAGCGTTTGACGAACGCGGAATAAAGCGTGTTCTGGCTTTCTGCGCCGGATGGATACGGGCTGTTGATGGGGCTTTCTTGCGAGCAGCCCGCCAACGCCAGCGACAGCGACAGCAGCATGGCCGACGCCCAGAGCCGCTTCATTACACCCATGGAAACCTTCCGTTCGTTTCGTAGCGTCAGAGGATAGCAAACGCGGGGCCCCGCCAGTACCCTGGCATCCACCTAGGGCCGGCGCGGGACTGGCTGGCGGCGACGGCCCGGCTGGCCGCTTTCAGCCGCATTGGCGCTGCCGCCAGCAGTCATAGCGCCATTTCCAGGGTTGCGTGGCGTCCGGGCGCGCCCACAGCCCGCGCCCGGCCGCCTTGGCCTGGCGTTGCAGGTCGGGCATGGCCTTGTCGCGCAGGTAGTCGCCCTTGCGGGCCGTGTAGGCCCAGGCGTAGCCGGCCTCGACCTGTACCCGGTTGGCGGAGCGGCCGTCCTCCAGGATCAGCGCGCAGACGTCACGGCCATACTGGTCCTGTTCATAGCATTGGGCGGTGAGCGTCTTGCCGGCCACGAGGCTGGCCAGGTGCTTGCGCGCGGCCTCGGCGTCGGGCTGGCCGGGCTGGTCGGCGCCGTGGCCCTCTTCGGGCGCGTCGATGCTGTCCATGCGGATACGCCGCTGGCCGTCCGGCGCGCGCAGCGTCACGGTATCGCCGTCCGCCACGTTGACGATCGTGCCGGTGAGCATATAGCTGCCCTGCGGCACCCCGCCTGCCGCCGCGCCCGGGGCTTTGCCCGGCGCCGGGGACGCGGGCGCCTGCGCGCGCCCGGCCGGGCGCTGCGAACCGGGATCCTGCGGCTGCAGCCAGTTGATGAGTGCGCCGGCCGCCGCGAGGATCAGGGCAACGACGAGGGCGGTCAGCTTGCCGCCGCCGCGAAAGGGAGGTTTGCCACGCACCGGCCAGACTCCATATTCAAGAACGCAGGGAGTTTGCCACAAGCCGGCTGCGGTATCGGGGGCACCGGTGGCGTTCGGGGGTGTCTGACACCCATGGCACACCGCCGCAAACCCACGTTCGTCGCCTCAGGGTGTCAGACACCGGGCGGCTCAAAGCCAGCCGGATTTCCGGAACCGCCAATACAGCACCGAGCACACCGACGTGATCACGCCCAGCGTGATGGGATACCCCCACGGCGACTTCAGTTCGGGCATGAACTCGAAATTCATGCCGTAGATGCCGGCGATGGCGGTGGGCACGGCCAGGATGGCGGCCCAGGACGCCAGCTTGCGCGTCGTGTCGTTCTGTGCGGCCTGCCCGATCATCAGGCTGGCTTCAAACGCGAAGGCCAGCGACTCGCGCAGCGAATTGAACAGCTCGTCCACGCGCAGCACGCGGTCGGCCACTTCGCCGAAATAAGGCCGCGCGTGTTCATCGACGGCGGACATCTCCACGCGCGCCAGACGGCGGCAGATCTCGGCCAGCGGCGAGACGACGGTATGGATGCGCAGGAGGTCCCGGCGCTGCCGGTACAGCCTGCGGATGTCGGCGTCCTTGGCGCCGCGGATCAGCAGCTTCTGCTCGGCGCCTTCCACCACGCTTTCGATCTTGACCGCCGCCGCGACATAGCGGTCCACCAGCCAGTCCAGCAGTTCGGACGCCACGTAGTCGCTGCCGCGCTTGAGCAGGTCGGGCGAGGCCTCCAGGCGCTCGCGCAAGGGGCTGTGGCCGGCGGTCGCGCCGCGCCGCACCGTGACCAGGAAGCCGTCGCCGATGAGGAACTGCGTCTCGCCGAAGATGGGGCGCTCGGCCTCGACCTCGACCGTGGCGGCGACGATCAGGATCATGTTGCCGTAGTCGATGATCTTCGGGCGCCGGTGCGCTTCCAGCATTTCTTCCTGGTTCTTGTCACAGGCGCCCAGCTCGCGCGCCACCTTGGCCAGCGTGTCCGGATGGGGATTGCGCAGGCCGATCCACAGCATGCTCTGCCCCTGCCGCTGGCTGACGTACTGGCCGGCTTGTTCAATGGGAACTTCGCGGTCACGCCGTCCGTTCACGTAGGCGATCGACGCCACGACCTCGCCCTTGGGCGCGTCGGCGGGCTGCTCTTCACTAGACATAGACATCCTCGGACAAATCGATCCCTGCCGCACAGCATGTGTTTATCGGCCGATGATAGCCCAGCCCGCCCGCGGACCGCGGGTTCAGAAGAGGTTGCGCACCCGTTTGGCCACGTCGATGCGCGGGGCCTGCGGCTCGCGCGGTTCGGCTCGCCCGGGGGGCAGATCGGGCAGCTTGGGCAGGTGGTCAAAAAGCGGCAGCATGGCGTTGGTGATGAAGCGCGTGCGCGACCCGTAGACGTGGCGGTCGCCCATGCCGGTCTGCTGGTGCACGTAAAAGCGCTGCGGCACGACCAGCTGCAGCCGTTCCCTGGCCCGCGTCATGGCCACGTACAGCAGCCGGCGCTCTTCTTCGATCTCGTCGGCGGTGCCGGTGCTCATGTCGGACGGAATGCAGCCGTCCACCACATTCAGCACGTAGACCGCCTTCCATTCCTGGCCCTTGGCGGAATGGATGGTGGACAGGATCATGTAGTCCTCGTCACGCAGCGGTGCGCCGGATTCGTCGCTGGTGGCGTCGGGCGGGTCCAGCGTCAGTTCGGTCAGGAAGCGCTCGCGCGACGGATAGCCCGAGGCGATGCGCACGAGCTGGTCCAGGTCAGTCTTGCGCACGCGCGCGTCGTCGTACAGGCGTTCGAGCTGGCCGCTGTACCAGCGCAAGGCCAGGTCCACGTCGGCGGGCCACTTCAACGTGGGGTCGCACAGCGCGGCGTACGTGTCGGCAAACGCGCCCCACTCTTCCTGGGCTGCCGCCCCCGGCTTGAATTCGCGCAGCGTGCGCAGCGGCTCGGCGGACGCGGACATCGCGTCCATCAGCTTGCCCGCCGTCGCCGGCCCAATGCCGGGCATCAGCTGCGCGACTCGGAAGCCCGCCATGCGGCCGCGCGGGTTCTCGGCCCAGCGCAGGATCGACAGCAGGTCCTTGACGTGCGCCGCTTCCAGGAAACGCAACCCGCCGAATTTCACGAAGGGGATGTTGCGACGGGTCAGCTCCAGTTCCAGCGCGGCGCTGTGGCTGGCGGTGCGAAACAGCGCCGCCTGCGACTTGAGCGTCGCGCCGCCCTCGCGCTGGGCCAGCACCTGGTCGGCCACCCAGCGCGCCTGCCCGGCTTCGTCGCTGACCGTCACCAGCTCGGGAAGCTGCGAGGATTTGCGGTCGGTCCACAGGTCCTTGGCGTAGCGTTCGGTGGCCTGCGCAATCACGGCGTTGGACGCGGTCAGGATGGGCTGGGTGGAGCGATAGTTGCGATCCAGCGTGATGACGCGCGCGGGCGCGGGGAACTGGTTGGGAAAGTCCAGGATGTTGCGCACCGTGGCCGCGCGGAAGGAATAGATGGACTGGGCATCGTCGCCCACCACCGTCAGGCCGCGGCCGTCGGGCTTCATGGCCAGCAGGATGGCCGACTGCAGGCGGTTGGTGTCCTGGTATTCGTCCACCAGCACGTGATCGAAGCGCGCGCCCACGTCGGCCGCGATTTCCGGGTCCGACATCATTTCGGACCAATAGAGCAGCAGGTCGTCGTAGTCCAGCACCTGCTGGTCCTGCTTGGCCGCGACGTACGCGCGGAACAGGGTCTTCAGTTCGTCTTCCCATTGGGCGCACCACGGAAAGGCGGTCTTGAGCACATCGCCCACCGGCGTCTGGCTGTTCACCACCCGCGAATAGATAGCCAGGCAGGTGCCCTTGAGCGGGAAGCGCGACTTGGTGGAAGACAGCCCCAGTTCATGGCGCACCATGCCCATCAGGTCTTCGGCGTCGCCCCGGTCGTGGATGGTGAAGGCCTCGGACAGGCCGATGCGCTGCGCGCAATCGCGCAGCAGCCGCGCGCCGATCGCATGGAAGGTGCCCGCCCACGGCAGCGACGGCGCCTGCTGCGAGGACCGCAGATTCATCACCCGCTGCAGCACCGAGCCCACGCGCCGTTCCATCTCTAGCGCCGCGCGGCGCGAAAAGGTCAGGAGCAGCATGCGCTGCGGATCCGCGCCGTTCAGGATGAGGTGCGCGACGCGGTGGGCCAGCGTGTTGGTCTTGCCGGACCCCGCCCCCGCGATCACGAGCAAGGGGCCGTCATCGCCTGGCGCGCCGGCCACGCCGAACTCGGCCGCCTCGCGCTGGGCGGGGTTCAGGTCGGCCAGCGGGTCGGGACGTTCGGCCGGGCGGCCGGCGGGCCGTTCGTTGTCGGAGGATTCGGTGAGATGAGCTTGGTCTGGCATGTCGCGGTGCCGCAGCGCTACGGCCGCAAAAAAGGAAGGAGCCAGGGTCTGGCTCCGGATGAACACTGTATATTTATACAGAAATTTTGGATTTTCGTCTGATACGCCTCGGCGCCATGGCTGATTCCCCCCGCATCCTGACCGGCACCGCCTCCTGGACCGACCCCACCCTGCTGGCCTCGCGCCGCTTCTATCCCCCCGAGGCGCGCAGCGCCGAAGCGCGGCTGCGCTTTTATGCGTCGCGCTTTTCGCTGGCGGAGGTCGATTCCAGCTTTTACGCGCTGCCCACGCCGGAAAACGCCTACCTGTGGGCCACCCGGACGCCGGACGACTTCGTCTTCAATATCAAGGCCTTTCGGCTATTCACCGGTCACCAGACGCCGCTTTCGGCCCTGCCCGGCGACATCCGGCGCGAGCTGGCGGACTGGCCGGAGCCGGTGCTCTACCACGACCAACTGCCGCCCGACCTGCGTGACGAACTCTGGCGGCGCTATCAGCTCGCGCTGGAGCCGCTGCGGCTGCCGGGCAAGCTGGGCGCGGTGCATTTCCAGTTTCCGCCCTGGATACGGCGCGACGCCCGCGGCAAGGCGCGCGTGGCGGACTGCGCGCGGCGCATGGAAGATCACCGGGTATCCGTGGAGTTCCGGCACCGCAGTTGGTTCGACGGCCCCGCCGCCACCGCGGACACGCTGGCCTTCGAACGCGACCTAGGCGTGGTGCATACGGTCGTGGACGCGCCCCAGGGCTTTGACAACACCGTGCCCGCGGTCTGGGAAAGCACGCATCCGGATATGACGCTGCTGCGGCTGCACGGGCGCAACGCGGCGACCTGGAACGCGTCGGGTCCGGCGTCGTCGGGACGATTCCAGTACGAATACTCGGAAGAAGAGCTGGCCGAACTGGTTGCCCGGTTCACCCGGCTGGCGTCACAGTCGGCCCAGGCGCACGCCGTGTTTAACACCAACTTCGAAGACCAGGGCATGCGCAACGCCGCGGCCTTCGCGTCGGCGCTTCGGCTGCCGGGCGTGTAGCGGGCATTAGGTAGGTGTCTGACACCCGCAGAACCCATCTTCGATCCACGCCGGTGCCACAAGGGTGTCAGACACCGGTCGCGGCCAACGCTGGCTTTCGCGCCACTTCCGCCAGGCTTTCCAGCAGCACCTCGAACTTGCGCGCGATGTCGTGCTCGGGCACGCAGGCGTAGCCCAGCAGCAGGCCAGGCCGCCGCCCCTCGTCGTTGACGTAGTAGCGCGACAGCGCCCGCGTCAGCACGCCCTTGCTGCGCGCCACCTCCACCACGCGCAGGTCGTCCATGTCCGGCGGCAGCGTCAGCACCAGGTGCAGGCCGGCCATGCTGGCGTCGCGGTGCAGCCAGTCCGGCCCCAGCCGCCGTTCGATCAGGTTGACCAGCATGGCGCGGCGGCGCCCGTACAGCATGCGCATGCGGCGGATGTGGGCCGCGTAATGCCCTTCGGAAATGAAGGTCGCCAGCGCCGCGTGCGTCATCAGGTGCCCTTCCCGGTACAGCTCTGCGTGCGCGGCCTGGAACGCCGCGGTCAGGGCCTTGGGCAGCACCAGGTAACCCACGCGCAGGCCCGGGTACAGCGTCTTGCTGAAGGTGCCCATGTAGATCACCGGCGCATCGGGCTCCAGGCCCAGCAGCGAGGCGATCGGCCGGCCCGAGAAGCGGAATTCGCTGTCGTAGTCGTCTTCGATGATCCAGCTTGCGCTCTGGCGCGCCACCGCCAGCAACTGGCGCCGGCGCGCCAGCGACATGACGGGCCCCAGCGGGTACTGGTGCGACGGCGTCACGAAGATGAAGCGCGGCGGCGTGCCGGGGGTATCGGGCAGGCGCATGCCTTCTTCGTCAACCGGCAGGTGCACGGTGCGCAGGCCGTTGGCCTGCAGGATGGTGCGCGCGCCCCAGTAACCCGGGTCTTCGACCCACGCGGTCTCGCCCGACTCGCCCAGGATGCGGGTGGTCAGGTCGATGGCCTGGTGCGAGCCTTCGGTGATGATGATCTGCTCGGGGTCGCAGTCGATCGACCGCGTCAGCGCCAGATGCTGCGCCAGCGCCTCGCGCAGCGCGGGCAGGCCGCCGCCGTACGAATAGCTCAGCAGGTCCGGCGACGGATTGCGCCACAGCGCGCTGTGGATGCGGCCGAATTTTTTGTGCGGGAACTCGGTCAGGTCGGGCACGCCCGGCATGAAGGCGCCCCACTGGTAGGGCGAGGCCGACGCGCCGTCCACGATGGCCGCGCCGCGCGGCGACAGGGCCGGACGCGCCTGCGCCTGCTGCGCCTGGCGCGCGCGCCGGCCGCTGGCCAGGTAGGAATCGGGCACCGACGCGTTGACGAAGGTGCCGTTGCCCTGCCGGCTGCGGGTATAGCCTTCGGCCAGAAGCTGGCTGTAGACGTGGACGACGGTGTTGCGGGCGATGCCCAGCTCGGCCGCCAGGTCGCGCGTGGCGGGCAGGCGCGAGTCCGCGGCAATGGATCCATCCAGGATGGCTTCGCGGATGCCACGGTACAGCCGCTTGTTCATGGGCTCGCTGGCGCCGTCGGCCAGACGCAGCAGCAGCAGATCACCGACGATGGACCGCAATTGGTTCTACCTGATTTATCAAAGTGGTTCCCACAAGTGGGGCCATCGTAGCATTAAATAGGTGCTTTACCGCCCATCACTCTCATCGAGACCGAGATGAAGAATCAGGATCTGAATACCCGCCGTTCCCTGGCCACGCCGCGCGGCGTTGGCGTCATGTGCGACTTCTATGCCGTGCGCGCGGAAAACGCCACGCTGTGGGACGCCGAGGGCAAGGAATACATCGATTTCGCGGGCGGCATCGCCGTCCTGAACACCGGCCACCTGCACCCGAAGGTCAAGGCCGCGGTCGCCGCGCAACTGGACAACTTCACGCACACGGCCTACCAGATCGTGCCGTATGAAGGCTATATCTCGCTGGCCGAGCGCATCAACCGCCTGGCCCCCATCGACGGCCTGAAGAAAACCGCCTTCTTCACGACCGGCGTCGAAGCCGTCGAAAACGCCGTCAAGATCGCCCGCTCGGCCACGGGCCGCTCCGGCGTCATCGCCTTCTCGGGCTCCTTCCATGGCCGCACGATGCTGGGCATGGCGCTCACCGGCAAGGTCGCCCCCTACAAGCTGTCGTTCGGCCCCATGCCCGGCGACATCTATCACGTGCCGTTCCCCAACGCCACGCAGTCAATCAGCGTAGCCGATTCGCTCAAGGCGCTGGACCTGCTGTTCAAGGTGGACATCGATCCCAAGCGCGTCGCGGCCATCATCATCGAGCCCGTGCAGGGCGAAGGCGGCTTCAACATCACGCCGCCCGAACTGATGACGGCGCTGCGCAAGGTCTGCGATGAACACGGCATCCTGCTGATCGCCGACGAAGTCCAGACGGGCTTTGGCCGCACCGGCAAGCTGTTCGCCATGGAACACCACAGCGTGCAGGCCGACCTCATCACCATGGCCAAGAGCCTGGGCGGCGGCCTGCCGATCTCCGGCGTGGTCGGCCGCGCCGACGTGATGGACGGTCCCGCCGCGGGCGGCCTGGGCGGCACCTACGCCGGCAACCCGCTGGCGGTCGCCGCCGCGCATGCCGTGCTGGACGTCATCGCCGAGGAAAAGCTGTGCGAACGCGCCACCCAGCTGGGCGACAAGCTGCGCGCGCACCTGGAAGGCCTGCGTGGCAAGGTGCCCGGCATCGCCGACGTGCGCGGCCTGGGCTCGATGGTGGCGCTGGAACTGAACGACGCGGCCGGCAAGCCCGACGCCGAAGCGGTCAAGCGCGTGCAACAGCGCGCCATCGAGAAAGGCCTGATTTTGCTAAGCTGCGGTGTGTATGGGAACGTCCTGCGCTTCCTGTATCCCTTGACCATTCCCGACGCCCAGTTCGCACGCGCGCTGGATATCCTGTCCGAGGCGCTGGCCGCCTGAGGCGACAGGCCCTGAATAACCGGTTATTCGGCCGGCAGGAACAACGATTGCGGGCGTAGCAGGTGGGGCGGCTTGATGACCAGGCCGCACGCCTGCCGCGCCCGCAGTCGCTTGGCTCGCCGCGCCTTTCAAGGAGACTCCCGACATGACAGCATTGACCCATCCCCTCTCGCGTCCCGACCTGCTGCGCGACGCCTGCTACATCGACGGCAAGTGGGTAGGCGCCAACGGCGGCGCATCCATTCCCGTGGACAACCCCTCCACCGGCAAGACCATCGTGTCGGTGCCCAAGCTGGGCCGCAAGGAAACCGAACAGGCCATCGCCAGCGCCCAGGCCGCGCTGCCCGCCTGGAGCGCCAAGACCGGCAAGGAACGCGCCGCGATCCTGCTGAAGTGGGCGCAGCTCATGATGCAGAACCAGCAGGATCTGGCCGCCATCATGACGTCCGAACAGGGCAAGCCCGTCACCGAAGCCGCGGGCGAAATCGCATACGCCGCCTCGTTCCTGGAGTGGTTCGCCGAAGAAGCCAAGCGCATCGACGGCGACATCCTGCAAAGCCCCAAGGCCGGCCAGCGCCTGATGGCGCTCAAGCAGCCCATCGGCGTCACCGCCGCGATCACGCCCTGGAACTTCCCCGCCGCCATGATCACCCGCAAGGTCGGCCCCGCGCTGGCCGCCGGCTGCACCATGGTGGTCAAGCCCGCGCAGCAGACGCCGCTGACCGCGCTGGCGCTGGCGGTGCTGGCCGAGGAAGCCGGCGTGCCGGCTGGCGTGTTCCACGTCATCACCGGCAGCTCGCGCGACATCGGCGCGGCCCTGTGCGAAAGCGACGTCGTGCGCAAGCTGAGCTTCACGGGCTCGACCGAAGTCGGCCGCACGCTGATGGAGCAATGCGCCCCCACCATCAAGAAGCTGTCGCTGGAACTGGGCGGCAACGCGCCCTTCATCGTGTTCGACGATGCCGACCTGGACAAGGCGGTCGACGGCATCCTCGCCTCGAAGTACCGCAACGCCGGCCAGACCTGCGTGTGCGCCAACCGCATCTACGTGCAGGCCGGCGTCTACGAAGAAGTCGCCAAGCGCCTGGTCGCCAAGGTCAACGCCATGAAGGTGGGCGACGGCTTTGAAGACGGCGTGACGCAGGGCCCGCTGATCGACCGCAACGCCGTGGAAAAGGTGCAGGAGCACATCGCCGACGCCACGGCCAACGGCGCCAAGGTCATCGCCGGCGGCAAGCCGCACGCCAAGGGCGGCACGTTCTTCGAACCGACCGTCGTGCGCGACGTCACGCAGTCCATGCGTTTTGCCAGCGAAGAGACCTTCGGCCCGGTGGCGCCGCTGTTCCGCTTTGACGCCGAAGACGAAGTCATCGGCATGGCCAACGACACCATCTTCGGCCTGGCCGCCTACTTCTTCACCCGCGACTACGCCCGCATCTGGCGCGTGTCCGAGGCGCTGGAATATGGCATCGTCGGCATCAACACCGGCCTCATCTCCAACGAGGTCGGCCCCTTCGGCGGCGTGAAGCAGTCGGGCCTGGGCCGTGAAGGCTCCAAGTACGGCATCGAAGAGTACCTGGAGATCAAGTACCTCTGCGTCGACCTGGGCGCATGATGTCCGGCGCGCGCGTATCGACCACGCCATGTGGCCGATACGCGCGCGCGCTTCATTCGGATACGCTCCAGGCATGGTAGATTTGCGCGTTCCCTGGACGAGTCCGTATGAGCAGAACCTTCACCCTTGAGGACACCCGCAAGCTGGCGGCCATCCTGGCGGAAACCGCGCAAACCGAGGTCATGCCCCGCTTTCGCAACCTGCCCGAAGGCTCGGTGCGCGGCAAGACCTCCGTGCGCGACCTGGTCACCGACGCCGACGAAGCCGCCGAACGCCTAATCGCATCGCGCCTGGGCAAGCTGCATCCCGGCGCCGTGCTGATCGGCGAGGAAGCCTCCGCGCGCAATCCCGCCCTCTTGAACATGCTGGTCGACGCCGACCTGGCTTTCCTCATCGATCCCATCGACGGCACGCGCAATTACGTCGCCGGCCTGCCGCTCTTCGGCATGATGATCGCGGCCTGTCATCGCGGCGACGTGATCGCCGGCGTGATCTACGACCCGGTCAGCCGCGACAGCGCGCTGGCCGTGCGCGGCGAAGGCGCCTGGCTCGAATATGAAGGCGGCCGGCGCGTCCCCCTCACCGTCGCGCCTCCCGCGCCTCCCGAAGACATGGACGGGTTCATCTCCACCGGCGCCCTGCCCGAGCCGCTGCGCACCACCGTCAACGGCAACCTCTCGCGCCTGGGCAGCACGGCCAGCCTGCGGTGCGCCGCGCACGAGTACCGCATGCTCGCGGCCGGCCACTGCCATGTCTCGCTGTACAACCAGCTCACCGCATGGGACCACGCCGCCGGCTGGCTGCTGCACCGGGAAGCGGGCGGCTACGCCGCGCATTTCGACGGCTCCCCCTACAAGCCCACCCATCGCACCGGCGGACTGCTGTACGCGCCGGACGCAGGAAGCTGGCACGCAGCGCGCAAGGCGCTGCTCGGGGACGCATCGGAAGGCATCGAAACGTGACAGAGGCTTGACAGAACCGGATCCGCCACCCCTGAAAATATGGGGTTATCCCTAGGAGTTATCCCCAGTTCCTGTGGACAACCCTATGGAAAGGTCTGTAACCGGCCGAAAAAAACGTTGCCCGGCAAGCACTTGCTTAGACCGGTCAACAACTTCCCGCCCCACCCGGCAGGGCGACCGCCCCCTACAGCGACTCCAGCGCCAGCGCGCAGGGCTGCTCCACCTTGAGGGTCAGGAGGCTGTCGGCGCGGGTGCGGCCCAGGTTGATGGCGGCAATGGGAATCCCGCTGCGCGAGGCGGCGGTCACGAAACGGTAGCCCGAATACACCATCAGCGACGAGCCCACCACCAGCACGGCGTCGGCGCCCTCCAGGCCCGCGTTGGCCCGGTCCACGCGCTCGCGCGGCACGGTTTCGCCGAAGAACACCACATCCGGCTTGACGATGCCGCCGCAGCGCGGACAGGGCGGCACGGCAAAGCGCGAAAAGTCGTGGCCATCGAGATCGGCGTCGCCATCGGGCGCATCGCTGGCCTCGAATTTCATCCAGTCCGGGTTCAGCGCGTGCAGCGCGTCCTGCCAGTCGTGGCGGCCGCCGCGCCAGTCGCAATTCATGCAGCGCACGGCGTCCAGCCGCCCGTGCAGGTCCACCACGTCGTGGCTGCCGGCGGCCTCGTGCAGGCCGTCGACGTTCTGCGTCACCAGGATGGACACATGGCCGCGCGCCTGCAGGCGTGCCAGCGCAAGGTGCGAGGCATTGGGCCGCACCTGCCCGAAACGGCGCCAGCCCACCATGCTGCGCGCCCAATAGCGCGACCGGGCCAGCTCGCCGCCCATGAAGGTCTGCAGCGTCATGGGCTGCTGGCGCTTCCACTCGCCGTCGATGTCCCGGTAATCGGGGATGCCGGAATCGGTGCTGACCCCTGCTCCGGTCAGGACGAACAGCCGGGGGTGGCGGTCGATGAAGCCGCGCAGCGCGGCCAGCTCCGAATGTGCGGTATCCAATCCTCGATTCTCCACGTGGTGGCGGGCGGTGTTCAGCCGCCCAGGCCGCAATCCGGCATGTCGCTGACCAGGCTGGCCTGCGTGACGTTGCTGCCCGGCGGCACGCTGCGCGTGAGCCAGACGTTGCCGCCGATGGTCGAGCCCTTGCCGATGGTCACCCGGCCCAGGATCGTCGCGCCCGCATAGATGACCACATCGTCCTCGATCAGCGGGTGGCGCGGCAGGCCCTTCTTGAGTTCGCCGTTTTCGCCGGGCGGAAAGCGCTTGGCGCCCAGCGTGACCATCTGGTAGAGCCGCACGCGATCGCCGATGATGGCGGTCTCTCCGATCACAACGCCGGTGCCGTGGTCGATGAAGAAGCTGCGGCCGATGGTGGCGCCGGGGTGGATGTCGATGCCGGTGTCCGCGTGCGCGATTTCAGCCACGATGCGCGCCAGCATCGGCACGCCCAGGCGGTACAGGACATTGGCGAGGCGGTGATGGATCATGGCCACCACGCCCGGATAGCACAACAGGACTTCGTCGACGCTGTGCGCCGCGGGATCGCCCTGGTAAGCGGCCATCACGTCCAGGTCGAGCGCCGCGCGCAGCGCCGGCAGCTCGGCGCCGAACTGCCGCACGATGTCGATGGCGCGCTGCTGCGTGTGCGCCAGCAGCGTGGGGTCGTCGCGGTTCACGTACTGCAGTTCCAGCCCGACCTGGTGCAGCAAGGCATCCAGCGCGGCGCCGATGGTGTGGCCCACGTAGAAGTCCTCGACCTCTTCGCGCAGGTCGATGGGCCCCAATCGCATCGGGAACAAGGCGCCACAGAGACTCTTGACGATCTGGCGCAGGCTTTCCTGCGACGGGAATTCACGCGCGCCGGCGTCGTCGCGCAGGCGTCCGCGCGGGCCGCGCCAGGCGACGCGCGCCTCGCGCAGGCCGGACACGATGCTGTCCAGGTTCCAGTGCGCGGTGGGCAGGTAGGTGGGGCCGTTCATGGCCGAGCTCCCGAAAGGGAGCCGGCGGATCGGACGGAGGGATGGATCTCGAACATGGAGTTTGCCTCGCTGACGATGCGAAGCCCCCGGCGGTGCGCCGGGCAATGCTGCTTCGCAATATTTCCGTCAACTGTAACCGCTCCGGCGCATCGGCTGGAAGTCATCCGATATGGCGTTGGGGTTTTGCGGCGTGCGCGCTCGGTGTGCGCATCATGCGGCGGCCGGTTCCACCTCGTACCCCTGCGGGTTGCCCTGTTGCCAGCGCCAGCCGTCCGCGCACATGGATTCCACGTCGTAGGTGCTGCGCCATCCCAGCAGCGACGCCGCCAGCGCGGGGTTGGCCCACATGCGCTCGACGTCGCCCGCGCGGCGCGGCAGGACCCGCAGCGGGATCTTGCAGCCGTTGACCCGTTCAAACGCGCGCACCAGCTCCAGGACGCTGGTGCCCTGCCCCGTGCCCAGGTTGACGGCGACAAAGCCGGGATGGGCGTCGGCATAGGCCAACGCCTGCACGTGTCCGCGCGCCAGGTCCATGACGTGCAGGTAATCGCGCACGCCGGTGCCGTCAACGGTGTCGTAGTCGTCGCCGAACACGCGCAGGAAGGGCTGGCGTCCCACCGCCACCTGCGTGATGAATGGAAAGAGATTGTTGGGCAGGTCGCGCGGACTTTCACCGATCAGGCCGCTGGGGTGGGCGCCGATGGGGTTGAAGTAGCGCAGCGTGACGACGCTGAACGCCGGACTGGCCACGCACAGGTCGCGCAGCATGTCCTCGACGATCAGCTTGGTCCGGCCGTAGGGGTTGGTCGGCGCCAGCGGATGGGCCTCGGTGAACGGCAGGTACTGCGGTTCACCATAGACCGTCGCCGACGAGCTGAACACCAGCCGCGACACGCCCGCCTCGCGCATGGCGCTCAGCAGCACGAGCGACCCCTGCACATTGTTGTCGTAGTACTTGAGCGGGTCCGCCACCGACTCGCCCACCGCCTTGCAGCCGGCCAGGTGCAGCACGGACTGCACCGGCATGCCCCGGGCCGCGGCATCCGCCAGCACCGAGGCCACCAGGCCCGGCGTGCGGATGTCGCCTTCGATCAACGGGATGGGCGCGCCGCAAAGCTGCTCCACGCGGCGCACGGCCTCGCGGCTGCCGTTGCTGAAGTTGTCCAGCACCAGCGGCCGCAGGCCGGCCGCGAGCATCGCCACCAGGGTATGCGTGCCGATGTAGCCTGCGCCGCCCGTCACCAGCACGTGCGTGTCCGGCATGTCCGCGCTCCGTCAGAGATGGGCCGTCATGCCCGGCACCCACGCATGGCGGGGACGCGGCGCCTGCGCGTGGCTGCGGTAGCGGTCGATCCAGTACGACGTCGACGCATCGTGGCCCCAATCGACCACGCCCGCCGACACCGGCACCGCCAGCTCGCGCTCGATGCCGCTGGCCAGCCGCTTGCCCAGTTCCACGCCATATTGGTCGAACGGGTTGATGCCCCAGACCACGCTCTGCACGAACACCTTGTGCTCGTACAGGGCCAGCAGCGCGCCCAGGCCGCGCGGATCGAGCTGGCGCAGGACGATCAGGGTAGACGGCCGTCCGCCCGGGTGCACCATGTGGTGCGCCAGGCTGAGCGCGCGCTCCTGGTCGTCGATGTGCGCCACGTCCAGCAGCGCCTGCTCCAGGCTCTTGCCGCGCAGCAGCGCCTGACGCTGCGCCAGGCAGTTGGCCAGCAGCATGCGGTGCGCGTCGGGACTGTCGGCGTGGCCCTGCAGGCTGGCGATGAAGTCCACCGGCGCGCCTTCCTCGCTCTGGTGCAGCCACTGGAAGAAAGTGTGCTGCCCGTCGGTGCCCGGCATGCCCCAGATGATGGGCGCCGTCGGCACGCCGACCGCGGCGCCATCGCCCGCGACGCGCTTGCCCAGCGATTCCATCTCGAGCTGCTGCAGGTAGGTCACCAGATGCAGCAGGCGCGCGCTATAGGCGGCGACGTTCAGCGAATTGAATCCCAGCACGCTGCAATTGACCAGCCCGGCCAGCGCCAGCTGCACCGGCGCGTTGGAGGCGAACGGGGCCTGCTTGAAGTGCTGGTCCATGGCCTCGGCCCCGGCGCGCATGCCGATCAGCACGTCGGCGCCCACGGTGAGCGCAATCGACAGGCCGGCGACCGACCACACGGAATAGCGTCCGCCCACCCAGTCGCACATCTTGAAGACCTGGCTGGACGGCACGCCCAGCGCGCGGGCGGCCGGGGCGTTGGCGGTCACCGCCGCCAGGTGGTCGGACACGTCGGCCACGCCGCCCTGCTTGAGCCACGCGATCGCCGCGCGGGCGTTGTGCAGGGTTTCGGACGTGGTGAACGATTTGGACGACACGACCACCAGCGTGCGGCGCGGGTCCAGCCCGGCCACCGCGTCATGGAAGGCATGGCCGCAGATATTGGACACGAAGCGGATCTGGCGGCGCTGCAGCGGTCCGCCGAAGGCCTGCACCGCCAGGCGCGGCCCCCAGTCGCTGCCGCCGATGCCGATGTGCAGGACGTTGGAAAAATCGGCCGTCTGGTCCACGCGCCGCACGAAGTCGGTCATGCGCGAATACTCGCAGACGGAGTCCGCGTCCTGCCCTTCCGGCTGTTCGCGCGTGCGCCCGGCCCGCAACGCGGTATGCCATGCCGCCCGGTTTTCGGTCCAGTTGACCGGCTCCCCGGCAAACAGCGCGCGTCGCGCCTCGTCCAGTCCACGCGCCTGCAGCAGCGCCTGTCCGGCGCTGTCCAGCGCCGCAGACTGGCGCTGCATGGTCAGGTCCACGCACAACCCTGCCGCTTCGATCACCTTGAGCGCGCTGGCGTCCAATTCGGCGCTTTGCGCGGCCTGCGCGAAAGCCACCCACTCCGGGCTGTCCGCCAGCCCGGAGTCTGCCCTTAACGCCTCAATCGCCTGTTGAGCCTTTCCCATCGCGTGATGCTCCTTAGAACGGTAAACGAATGTGAGGTGCAATGCGCTTGAACGCCTTGCGGAAGTCCTCCTCGATACGAGCCAGTGCGGCCACGTTGTCTCCTTCGAACCGGAGTACCACCGTCGGCGTGGTGTTGGACGGACGCGCGAGGCCGAAGCCGTCGGCGTAGTCCACACGGATCCCGTCGAGCTCGTTGATCGACACTGCACCGGGGAATTCCCCTTGATCGCGCAGCGCCTGCACCAGCTCGACGCCTTCGGTGGTTTCCAGTTTCAATTCGGGGGTGGCGCAGGACTGCGGCAAGCTTTCCAGCAAAGCCGAGGGGTCCGGCGCCGACGACAGGATCTCCAGCAGGCGGGCGGCGGCATAGATGCCGTCGTCAAAGCCATACCAGCGCTCCCTGAAGAAAATGTGGCCGCTCATCTCCCCAGCAAGTAGCGCTCCCGACTCGCGCATCTTGGCCTTGATCAGGGAATGTCCCGTCTTCCACATGGTGGCTTTGCCGCCCGCCTCGGTGATGGCGCGGGCCACGTGGCGGCTGCACTTGACGTCATAAATGACCTCGGCGCCCGGGTTGCGCGCCAGCACGTCGCGCGCAAAGAGGATGAGCTGGCGATCCGGCCAGATTATCTGTCCCGATTTTGTCACCACCCCGAGGCGGTCGCCGTCGCCGTCGAATGCCAGGCCGACCTCGCAGTCCGAATAACGCAGGCAATAGATCAGGTCCTGCAGGTTGTGCGGGTCGGCCGGATCGGGATGGTGGCCGGGGAAGGACCCATCCACCTCGCAGAACAGCTCCGTCACTTCGCAGCCCAGCGCGCGGAACAGCGCCGGCGCCACCGCGCCCGCCACGCCGCTGCCGCAGTCGATGGCGATCTTCATGGGACGGGCCATGCGGATGTCGCCCACCAGGCGCGCCGCGTAGCAGGGCGTGATCTGCATCTGCGTGCGGCCGCCGGGCGTGGCCGCCGCCTCGATCGGCAGGCGCATGGCATCGCGCAGGGCGGTCAGGCCCTCGCCATACAGCGACCCGCCTTCCATCACGATCTTGAAACCGTTGTGCGCGGGGGGATTGTGGCTGCCCGTCACGGCGATGCCGGTGCCGGTGTCCATCAGCCGCGTCGTGAAATACACCATCGGGGTGGTCGCCATGCCGATGTCGATGACGTGCATGCCGGCCGAGCGCAGCCCGGCCTGCAGCGCCGCGGAAAGCTCCACGCTGCTCAGCCTGCCGTCCCTGCCCACCACGATCGACCGCGCCCCCTGCTCGCGGGCCTTGGTGCCCACCGCCATCCCCAGGCTGTGGGCAAACCTTGCATCCAACTCGTCCGGCACCGTCCCGCGTATGTCATAAGCCTTGAAAACCGCATCCAGGATTTGCGGCGTTTCCCACCCAAAAGTTCCATGCATGCCAGTTTCTCCGGGTGGCGTTCACTTGGGACCGTTCTGTTTCAAATCGCCGTAGTACGCCGCGCGGGAGTATCGATAACCACCGTACTTGGAGCGGAAGCCGAAGCGCTCGGGCAGCAGCTTGAGACCGTTGAACAGCACACCGTCCACCGGCGCGCCCGCCTGGATCAGGCGCTTGGCCGTCTCGCGGATCTCGCCCACCGTGTTCATGCCCGACCGCACCACCACCATGACCGCGGCGGCATGCGTGCCCACCACGGCCGCGTCCGGAGACGACAGCACGGGCGCCGTGTCCAGGATCACCATGTCGTACTGCGTCGCCAGTTCACGCAGGGTTTCGCCGAACACCGGCGAGGCCAGCAGCTCGGAAGGATCGAAGGTGACGGCGCCCGTGGCAATGAAGTCCACGCCCTCGGACACGCTGTGCTTTCTGACGCGGCTGAGCGGGATCGTGCCGGTCAGCACTTCGAACAGGCCGTCCTCCTTCGGCACGCCGAAGTAGCGGTTGAGCTGACCCTTGCGGAAGTCGGCATCGATCAGCAGCACGCGCTTGCCCACGCCGCCCTGGATGAAGGCGAAATTGGCGGACAGGAAGGACTTGCCCACGCCCGCCACCGGACCGGTGAACATGACCATGTTGTTGGTGGACTGGCGCAGCGACGCCTGCAGCACGTTGCGGAAGGACCGCAGGCTTTCGATGGGCGGCGAGTTGCCCTGGCTCTGGGCCAGCAGCGCCGGCACGGTGGCGTTCTTGCGCCGGCTGCGGCGCCACAGCTTGTCCTGCACATCGCTGTACGGAATGGCGGCCAGCACCGGCAGGCCCGTGTGGCGCTCGACGTCTTCCGGCTCCGACAGGCCGCCGAACAGCGCGTTGCGCACGAACGCGCACAGCATCGCGAAGATCAGCCCGATGGCCGTGGCCACGCCGATGATGATCGCGGCCTTGGGGCGGACCGGCTTGTCGGGCTGCACGGCCGCGTCCAGGATGCGCACATTGCCCACCTTGCCGGCGCGGATCAGCTTGAGTTGCTGGGTGTTGTTGAGCAGCGCGGTGTAGAGCTCGGTGTTCACGCGCACGTCGCGCACCAGGCGCACCACGTCCTGCTCCAGGTCGGGAAGCTGCCTGATGTTGTTGCCCAGGCGGTTGACGTCGCCCGTCAGGGACGCGATCTGGCGGTCGATGCCCACGATGCTGGGGTGCGTCGGCGCAAAGCGCGTGATGAGTTCCTGGCGCTTCTGGCGCAGTTCCATCACCCGGGTCTGCGCGTCCACCGATTGCGCGAGAATCAGCTTGGCCTCTTCGCTCAGGTCGATCGTGCCGCGCTTGTTGCGCAGCGCGTTGTACTTGGTTTCCGCGGCATCCAGCTCGGACTTGAGCTGCGGGAGCTGCTGCTCAAGAAAGGCCAGCGACTTCTCGGCCTGCGCCGACTTGCGATTCACGTTCTGCTGGACATATTCCTGGCCGATCTGGTTGAGCACCGCCGTGGTCAGCGCGGGATCGTTGCCTTCCAGCGTGACGCCGATCACGCCCGAGGCGCGGCCGCGCTCGAAGATGCCCATGCGCGCCTGCACGTTCTCGATCGCCGCCAGGCGCGAACTGCGCGACACCGTGAACTCGGTGCCCGGCCGCCCCGACAACGCATCGACGTGCACATCCATCGCCCCGCCGCCCGGCAGCAGGAAGCGCTCGGGCTTGCCCACCGTGCCGGTGAAGGTGGCGCCGGTCAGCTTGTCGCTCAGCGTGTAGCGGCCCTCGCCCAGGGTGGTCACGCGAAACGGCTTGCCCAGCCATTCATCGGGCACGTCCAGTTGCGAGATCGCGATGGACTCGCCGCCCCAGGCGTAGCCCCCGCGCGGCAAGCCGGACGGATACGGCAGGCTTTCATAGCGCTGCGCCAGCCACTCGCCCACCACCGGGAAGTAGCGCGGCTTGGCGTGGATGTAGAGCAGGAACTTGTCGACGGCCGGGCCGACGACCATGCGCGAGCGCAGCACTTCCATTTCACCCGACGTTTCCGCCTTGGTATCGAACATCGACGACACATCGCCCAGCAGGCTGCGCGCCTGCCCGTTCGGAAGCTCCTCTTCAACCTGCACGATGATGTCGGCCGAATAGACTTTGGGCGTCACCATCACATACGCCAAAGCGCCGAGAAATGCGAGCAGGGTGATCCCAATGATCATCCATCGGTTGGAGAAAATGGCATCCACGTGGGACGACAAGGGGGTTTCCTGTTGACGGGCCGGGACGGACGGCTCGAAAGATTCGATGGGCAACGACATGCAGCTCTCCAGGAGAGGGCGCCGCCGCGGTTGCGGCGCCCCCAAAGGCGGTTTTTGAGGCGGACTACTAATCGATGGACCGGACGGTCTGTACGGTTTGCGCGCTCGGGAACAGGTTGCTGATGAAGCGGTTCCACCGCACCAGGCCGGCCGAATCCACGAACACGACATCCTTGGGTTGCAATTCAAACTTGGCGCCCACGGCCAGGGCCTGCGGCGACGCGGCATTCAAGTGGTAGACCAAAGGCTTTGCCTCCTCCGTGCCGCGCACGACGAATATTTGTGAGGTATCGGCCGTGATCTGGTTCGGCCCGCCTGCCAGGCCCAATGCCTCGGTCAGCGACATGCGTCCATCGCGCATGACGGAAGCACCGGGGATGAACACTTCGCCCATCACGAATACTTTGCTGTCGTCGCGCGGCGTGACTCTCACGATGTCCCCTGGCTTAAGCATTACCTGGTTCAGGTCCTGGCCGCGCTCGATCAGCGCGGGAAGGTTCACGCGAGTACGCCGGCCATCGCGGATCACATAGACCGCGCTGCGGTCGCCGGTCGGCAGAATGCCTCCGGCCCGGTTGAGCGCCTCCAACAGGGTCATGGGAACATCGTTGATCGCAACCGTGCCCGGCGTCGTCACCTCGCCATCGACAAAGATGCGCTTGCTGCGAAATCCCAGAACGCGTACGGTGATCTGCGGGTCCTGTATGTACTTGCTCGAACTATTCACTATGAGATTGCGAGCCTGAAGTTCCGTCAACCCCGCCACTTTCAGCAGTCCCGTATACGGAAACTGGATATATCCCGAGGATGAGACCGTATAGCCCGGAATGCCCGAGGCGGTATCCCCGATGGCTAGTTCCGTTGCCGCAGACCCGATGGCGTAGGTTTGCGTCGGAAGCACGAGTTCGGGGTGATCCCACACGACGATGGAGAGGATATCTCCCGGCCCGATGAGGTAGGGTCCCGGCTTGCCGATCAGGTGGCTGACGCCTTCGTTGTCCAGCAGCGCCTCGCGTGCGCGCTGCTCTTCGAGAACGAGGGATGGCGTGATCTCCTTGATGACGGCCTTGGAGTCCGGATCCAGCGGGTCTGCGAGGTGGTTCGCGCTGAAAGTCATACCGGGAGACAAGGCGCAAGCGCCCAGCGAGGACACGAGCGCGATAGCGGCTATGGCTCGGCTCAACGTTCCGAAAAATGTAGTCATGGCAAATCCACAGTGAATGACTTCGTTGCTTGGAAAGGAGCCCGATGCGTAACGGGTTGCGACATTCCACACTCTTTTCCTAGGCCCGCACATTCGACGGATGCCTTAAGCCTTCTCCTACACCGTTTGGAGGTTTCGGGTAGGCGGCGCACTCAATAAGATTTTGTCGGTAGCCACATGCTTTGCGGCACTGCACAGTTTTTGCTTGGCGCAAAGCGCTCCCTTCCGAACAGGAGTGCGCGATGGACCCGTCCCAAACGGACACGTCGGCAAGATTCAGCGGGACAAGCTATCTCTATCGCTTGCTCGACGCCGCGATCGTCATCACCTGCGGCCTGACCGCCACCGGCTTGAAATTCTCGGATGAAGCCCTGGCGGATCCTCCGCAGATTCATCTGTTCCTGATCTACCTGTGCGGCCTGGGCGCGATCGCGATCTTTCCGGCGTTCCGCCTGTACGTGTCCTGGCGCGGGCGCCTGCTGACCGACCTGCTGGTGCGCAGCATCGCCGCGTGGGCCACCGTGTTCGCGCTTGGCATCTTCGTCAGTTTTCTCATGCACCAGACCGGCGCGATATCCCGCTTATGGGCTGCAACCTGGTTCGGCATGACGGCGCTGGCGCTGGCCGGCGTGCGCGTCGCCGTCTATACGGCGCTGGGCGCGGCGCGCGATCGCGGCCTGGACAAAAAGCGCGTGCTGCTCGTGGGCTTTGGCGCGCTGGGGCACGACATGTGGCGCCGGGTGGAGAAGTACCGCGAGGCCGGCTATCAGATCTCGGGTATCTACGCCGAACCGCATGAGATCCTGCCGCCGCAGGTCCGCCGTCTGCATGGCCTGGAAAACCTGAGCGACTTCGTGCGCGAGAACAAGGTGCGCGAGATCTGGATCGTGCTTCCGATGGAGGCGGGCCAGGAACTACGCGAAGTGCTGTATCACCTGCGCAACGACCTGGTGGATATCCGCTGGATTCCCGATGTGATGTCGATCCAGCTGTTGGGCCACCGCATCGGCGAATTCCTGGGACTGCCCGCCATCCAGCTCAACAGCCTGCCCGCTGCGGGCGTGCGCGGCTGGGCCAAGGAGGCGTTCGACCGCAGCTTCGCGCTGTGCGCGCTGATCGGCCTGGCGCCGGTGATGCTGACGGTGGCCCTGCTGATCAAGCTGACCTCGCGCGGCCCGGTGTTCTTCACGCAGCCGCGGCTGGGCGTGGACGGCAAGGTGTTCCACGTCTACAAGTTCCGCACCATGACCGTGCACCAGGAACAGGGCGTGGTGACGCAGGCCACGCGCAACGACAGCCGGGTCACGCGCATCGGCGGCTTCCTGCGCCGGACCAGCCTGGACGAATTGCCGCAGTTCCTCAATGTGCTGCGGGGCGACATGTCGGTGGTGGGCCCGCGTCCGCACGCGCTGGAGCACAACGAAATGTACAAGGACCTGGTGCAGCGATACATGATGCGCCATCGCGTCAAGCCGGGCATCACCGGCTGGGCGCAGGTCAACGGCTTTCGTGGACAGACCGACACGCTGCGCAAGATGAGCGACCGCGTCGAGCACGACATCTACTACATCCAGCACTGGACGTTCAGGATGGATCTGCTGATCATCGCCCGCACGGCGATCTCGGGATGGACGGGCCGCAATGTCTACTAAGCCGTTGGGATGGCCCGTGCATGAAGCGCCGGCGGCGCGCCGCGGCATGCTGGCCCGCTCGGACTTCCGCCAGGCGGTGGAGATGCTGCCCCTGGTGTCGATCGACCTGCTGCTGCGCGACGGGGCCGGCAACTACCTGACCGGGCTGCGCGCCAATCCCCCCGCCCAGGGCGCGTGGTTCGTACCTGGCGGCCGCATCCGCAAGAACGAGCCCCTGCGCGATGCGCTGCGCCGCATCGTCCAGGACGAGCTGGGTCTGTCGCTGCCCGATCTGGCCTGGACGCCGCGCGGCGTGTACGAGCATTTCTACGGCACCAACTTCGCGGGTGAAGCCGGACGCTCCACCCACTACGTCGTCCTCGCGTACGAGGCCGAGCTTTCCCTGGATACCGCAAGCCTTCCCCTGGCCCAGCACAGCGGCTACCGCTGGCTGCCCGGAGAAGCGATCGCCGCCGATCCCGGCGTGCATCCCTACACCCAGGCCTACTTCAAGGAGTGAGCGCCATGACCAACCCCCCTCCCCCGTACCGGGCAGTCATTCTTTGCGGCGGTTCAGGCTCGCGCCTGTGGCCGTTGTCGCGCGAACTGCTGCCCAAGCAGTTCATCCGTTTGACCGATGACCGCAGTCTGCTGCAGAACACCCTGCTGCGGCTGAGTTCGGCGGGCGCGCAGGCGCGGCCCATGCTCGTCTGCAACGAAGCGCACCGCTACATCGCGGCGGAACAGGCGCAGGAACTGGGGATCAAGGATGTCGAAGTCATCCTGGAGCCGTTCGCGCGCAACACGGCGCCCGCCATCGCCGCCGCCACACTGCGGGCGATGCAGGACGGCGAAGACCCGGTCATGCTCATCATGCCGTCCGATCATGTGCTGGAAGACGGCGAGGTGCTCAGCGCGGCCTTCACCCAGGCCTACGACGCCGCCCGCCAGGGCGCGCTGGTGACGTTCGGCATCAAGCCGACGGCGCCGCTCAGCGGCTACGGCTACATCCAGGCCGACGAGCCGGGCGCCATGGCCCCGGCACGCCGCGTGCGCCGCTTCGTCGAAAAGCCGTCGCCCGAGGTCGCCCAGCGCTTCATCGAGGACGGCGGCTACTACTGGAACAGCGGCATGTTCGCCTTCCAGGCGTCGGTCTTCCTGGCCGAACTGGGACGGCTGGCGCCCAAGATCCTTGAACACGCGCAGGCGGCCGTGGCCACCGGCCATGGCGACAACGGGCTGTTCCATCTGGACGGCCCGGCGTTCGAAGCCTGCCCCAGCGACTCGATGGACTACGCCATCATGGAGCGCACCGACAGCGCCGTGGTCATCCCGCTGGCCGCCTCGTGGAGCGACGTCGGGGCCTGGGACGCCGTCTGGGGCATCGCCCAGAAGAGCGTGGAAGGCAATTCCACCACCGGCGACGTCATGGTGGAGGACTCGCGCAACTGCCTCATCCATTCGACCAGCCGTCTGGTGGCGTCGGTGGGGTTGGACGACATCGTGGTCATCGAGACGGCCGATGCGGTCCTGGTGGCGCACAAGTCGCGTTCGCAGGACGTCAAGCGCCTGGTGGAGACGTTCAAGACCCAGCACCGCGCCGAACTCAACCACCACCGCGAGGTCCAGCGGCCGTGGGGGTCTTACGACTCGGTCGGCCAGGGGCCGCGCTACCAGGTCAAGCGCATCACCGTGAAGCCCGGCGCGCGCCTGTCGTCGCAGATGCACCACCATCGCGCCGAACACTGGATCGTGGTGTCGGGCACGGCGCGCATCTACAACGGCGACAAGCAGTACCTGCTGACCGAGAACCAGTCGACCTACATCCCGCTGGGCGAGATCCACAGCCTGGAGAACCCGGGGAAGATCCCGCTGGAGATCATCGAAGTCCAATCGGGCGCGTATCTCGGCGAAGACGACATCGTCCGTTTCCAGGACATCTACGGCCGTGTCTGAAGTTGATAAGCCCCCACGCCGCACTCGCTCCGCTCGCTTGCTGCCCCCCGAGGGGGCCGTCTTCGCCTTGGGGCGGCCCGGCGGCGAAGAGGTCCCTGCGGCTCGGGAGCCTTTCTGGCGCCCGGGCATGGCAAAGATCTGCCTGCCCGTGGCGGCCCTATTTTTCATCGTCCTGGTCACCGTCGGCAATCTCCCCGGGCTGGCGGCGGACATGTCCGATGCGTTCGGCGACAAGCGGCTGCACCTGGCCGCCTACGCCTTCCTGACCGGGCTGATCTACGTCTCCGTCAACCGGCGCCCCGCGCTGGTGGCCATGCTGGCGGCCACCGCCCTGGGTGCGCTGGATGAATCAATCCAGTCCTTTTTTCCGTATCGAGAGGCTGGACTCTTAGACCTTTTGGCCGATATCTCAGCGGCTGGTGCAACAGTAATCTCTTTGCACATTGGTACCGCAGCCATCGGCTCCTTTCGTGCAGTCACTAAGTCTTAAGGACACAACCATGCCAAAACGGGCACTGATTACCGGCGTAACTGGCCAAGACGGGGCCTATCTGGCGGAGCTTCTGCTGGCCAAGGGCTATGAGGTCCACGGCATCAAGCGTCGCGCTTCGCTGTTCAACACCGCGCGGATCGACCACCTTTACCAGGATCCGCACGACCAGCCCCGCAATTTCGTGCTGCACCACGGCGACATGACGGACTCGTGCAGCCTCATCCGCATCGTCCAGTCGGTGCAGCCGGACGAGATCTACAACCTGGCCGCGCAGAGCCACGTGGGCGTCTCGTTCGAGGAACCGGAATACACCGCCAACGCCGACGGCCTGGGCACCCTGCGCCTGCTGGAAGCGATCCGCATCCTGAAGCTGGAGAACAAGACGCGCTTCTACCAGGCGTCCACCTCCGAGCTGTACGGCCTGGTGCAGGAAACGCCGCAGAAGGAAACCACGCCCTTCTATCCGCGTAGCCCCTACGCGGCGGCCAAGCTGTACGCCTACTGGATCAGCGTGAACTACCGCGAAGCCTACGGCATGTATGCCTGCAACGGCATCCTCTTCAACCACGAGTCGCCCAAGCGCGGCGAAACCTTCGTCACGCGCAAGATCACGCGCGGCCTGGCGCGCATCGTGCTCGGGCTGCAGGAATGCCTGTACCTGGGCAACCTGTCCGCGCTGCGCGACTGGGGCCACGCCCGCGACTACGTCGAAATGCAGTGGCTGATGCTGCAGCAGGACACGCCCGAGGACTACGTCATCGCGACGGGCATGCAATACAGCGTGCGCGAGTTCATCAACACCGCCGCGCGCGAGCTGGGCATCCTGCTGGCCTGGGAAGGCGAGGGCCTGGAAGAAACCGCGACCGTGCTGTTCTCGCCGGTGCACGACGTCAAGGCCGGCCAGGTCATCGTGCGCGTCGACCCGCGCTACTTCCGTCCGACCGAAGTCGAAACGCTGCTGGGCGATCCCACCAAGGCCCGCGAGAAGCTCGGCTGGTCGCCCCGCACGACGTTTGCGCAACTCGTCAAGGAAATGGTCGAAGCCGACCTGCGGGATGCGCGGCGCGATGCGCTGGTCGAACAGAACGGCTACGAAATCTACGCCTACAAGGAGTAGCCCGCCATGACGAACCTGGACCAACGCGTGTTCGTCGCCGGCCATCGCGGCATGGTGGGCGCGGCGATCACCCGCGAACTGCACCGGCGCGGCTACAAGAACGTGCTGACGCGCAGCCGCGAGGAACTGGACCTGGAGAACCAGAACCAGGTGCACCGCTTTTTCTCGACCACGCCGGTCGACGTGGTGTACCTGGCCGCCGCCAAGGTGGGCGGCATCCTGGCGAACCAGACGCACCCGGTGGACTTCCTGTACAAGAACCTGATGATCCAGTGCAACGTGATCCGCGCCGCGTATGCGGCCGGGGTGCGCAAGCTGCTGTTTCTGGGTTCGTCATGCATCTACCCGCGCGAGGCGCCGCAGCCGATCCGCGAGGACGCGCTGCTGACCGGTCCGCTGGAATCGACCAACGAACCCTACGCCATCGCCAAGATCGCCGGCCTGAAGCTGTGCGAAGCCTATCAGCGCGAGCACGGCGCGCGTTTCATCTGCGCCATGCCCACCAACCTGTACGGCCCGCACGACAACTACGACCTGCACAGCAGCCACGTGCTGCCCGCCCTGATCCGCAAGTTCCACGAAGGCCGCGAGACCGGCGCGCAAACCGTGACGATCTGGGGCACGGGAACGCCGCTGCGGGAATTCCTGTACGTGGACGACCTGGCGCAGGCCAGCGTCATGCTGATGGAGCACCCGGACGCCGAGGGCATCTACAACATCGGCGCCGGCCAGGACATCTCCATCGCGGACCTGGCGCAGCTCGTGGCGCGCGTGGTGGGCTATGAGGGCAAGATCGTGTACGACACGTCCAAGCCCGACGGCACGCCGCGCAAGCTGATGGATTCCTCGCGCGTGCAGGCGCTGGGCTGGCGTCCGGAGATCTCCCTGACGCACGGCATCACGCTCGCCTACGGCCATTTCCTGCGCGAGCGCACGCAACAGCCGCTGCCGGTGGCCTGACGGCCGCGCCAGCATGACAGACAGGGTTTCCGATGCTTGGATTCGTGAAGAAACACATCGCCGGCAATGCTTCCTTCTGGGGGCTGGTGGAGTACGGCATCGGTCCCGTCGCGGCGCTGGTGGCGCTGCCCATCCTCTTTCGCCAGCTCGGCACGGTGGGCTTCGGCCAATATTCCATGATCATCGCGCTCGCCGGCTTCGGCAACGCGGCGAACCTGGGCGCGGCCGTCACCGCCACCAAGCTGGTCTCCGAAAGCATGCACGAGCCCGGCGGCGCCTATCGCGCGGCCGGCGTGAGCGTGTCGCTGATCGGCTGTGCGCTGGGCGTCGTGACGCTGGCGGCCATGCTGCTGTGGGGCGCCTTGTGGCTGGGCTGGCCCGAGGCCACCTTCGGCGGCGTGGCGGTGACGATGCTGGCGATGCCCGCGCTCGCCATCTACCTGACCCAGCAGTATGACCAGCTCTTCTCCGGCTGCCTGAAGGGCCGCGAGGACTTCCGGGCCACGGCGCTGTGCGAAGTCTTCAGCCGCACCGGCACCATGGCGCTGGCCTGCGCGGCCGCCTGGTACACGGCCTCGCCCACGTGGACGGGGCTGGCGCAGGCGGTCGGCCTTCTGATCGCGGGCAGCGTGAAGATGCGCGTGTTCTCGCGCGCCTACGATCGCTTCATCGTGCGCCCCGTGCGCGACCGCGGCGCCATGATGGCCGCCTTCCGGTTCTCGCGCTGGTCGTGGCTGAACAGCCTGAGCGCGCTGGCCTTCGGCTCGGTCGACCGGGTGCTGGTCGGCAGCCTGATGGGGCCTGCGGCGCTTGCCATCTATACCGTGGGCGTGCAGGTGGGCCAGATCATCCACACGGCGTCGGTCGCCATCTTCCAGAAGGCGATGCCGCGCGTGACCCGCCTGTCGGTCTCGCCGCCCTTTCCCGGCGCCGCCGAACGCGAGATCCGCCGCATGATGCTGTGGAACCTGGCGCTGTCGGCCAGCGCCACCCTGGCCGTGCTGGCGGTCAGCCAGCCGCTCCTGAACCTGCTGCTGGGCGACAACGTCGCCAGCGGCCACCTGGGCACATTCCAGTTGCTGATCGTGGCATCGGGCCTGCTTTCCCTGAATGCCGCGGCGCACTTTTCCCTCCTGGGGCTCGGCAACTCCCGCGCCGTCGCGATCCTGAACGGACTGGGCGGCCTGGCGATGCTGTGCGTCATGGCGGGACTGGTACACGTGGCGGGGGAACACGCCGCAGCTTGGGGCCGCATGGCCTACGCGGCGATCACGCTGGCCGGCGTGGCCCTCGCCATCCGTCAATCCCGCCCCGACTTTCCGGGCGCCATGCCTGCGGCCACCCGATAACCAACATGCTGAGGTCCTACATGCGCAAGCGCCATAACGAGTATTCACGCCAGCTCATCGACTTCGTCCGCGAGCTCCGCCCGCCAGCGCCCATCGCCAGCGGTCTGCTGCCCAAAGTGACCATCGTGACGCCCTCGTTCAACCAGGCCAAGTTCCTGGAGCGCACCATCCTGTCCGTCCTGAACCAGGGGTATCCGCGGCTGGAGTACATCATCATCGATGGCGGCTCCACGGATGGCAGCGTGGAGATCATCAAGAAGTATGAGCGTTACCTGACGTACTGGGAAAGCACCCCGGACCGCGGCCAGTCGCACGCCATCAACAAGGGCTTCGAGCGCGCCACCGGGGATTACGTGGGGTGGCAGAACTCCGACGACCTGTACTTTCCGGGCGCGCTGCGCAAGCTGGGCGCGGCGGCGGCGCGGGGCCGCGCGCCCATCGTCAGCGGCAACCTCTTCGTCGCCGACGCGGACAACCACATCTTCCGCAAGATCCACTACACCCCCGTCAACCGCGGCACGCTGACGGTGGTGAAAGCCTCGATCCCGAACCAGTCCGCCATCTTCCGCCGCGACCTGCTGCGCAAGTACGGGCTGCTGCAGGAGAGCATGCGCTATTGCATGGACCTGGAGCTGTGGAGCCGCCTGCTGCGCGAGGGCAAGAACCTGATCGTGCCGGACGCGCTGGGCGTGTACACCGCCCACGACGAGACCAAGACCGCGCTGATGCAGGACGTGCTGCTGGAAGAGCGCGAACAGATCGTCAGCCGCATCCGGCGCACCGAGCCGGGCCTGGGACGCCTGTTCGAGCTGTCCTGCCGCGCGTCCAAGGTGGCCGCGCATGCCCGGCAGGGGGACCTGACCTACTTGCTGGAAAAGCTGACGACCAAGATCTTCGGACGCGACGACTGGGCCTCGCACTAGGCCCGGCCATCAACGACACGGAACTGCAATGACCACGCGCCGCCGACTCTCCACCCTCCACCTCCTGGGCCTGTTCGTGTTCACCGCGCTGGCGCTGAACGACGACCGGTTCATCGTGGGGGTGGGCAGCTTCAAGCTGTCGCCGTTCGACCTGCTGTTCGTCGCCATGCTGGGCGTCAAAGCGCTCCGGCTGGCCGACCCGGGCGCCTACGCGCTGCCGCGCGGGGCGCTCGGCGTGCTGCTGGGCATCCAGGCCATTTCCGTGATCTACCTGCTGCTGGTGTCGATCGACCATCCCGGCATCCAGACCGGCGACGTGGCGCGCGACCTGCGCATCGTCTTCTACTTCCTGTGCACGCCGTTCCTTTGCTACAAGGACATCGACAGTCCCGGGGCGTACGCGGTGCTGCAGAAGTACATCGTGGCCGCCGGCCTGGCTGTGGCCACGCTGATGCTGCTGGAGCAGGCGCAGGGCTTCAGCGTGTCCAATCCGCTGCGCAACGTGCGCCTGGGGGTGTGGGCCATCCCGATGGCCGTGGTGTCGCTGCTGTACTTCCGGCGCACGCTGAACGTGACGGGCCCCAAGGCATATTTCCTGATCCTGTTCATGGTGATGGCGCTGGTGTTCTCGCTAAACCGCAGCCAGTACCTGCAGCTGGCGGTGTCCGTCATCATCGCCGTGCTGCTGGCGGGCAACCCCGAGATCCGCCGCCGCGCGATCATGATCTTCGCGCCCGCCACCATCGCCGGGGTGCTGATCTTCGCCAGCATCGGCTATCTGGACGTGCTGACCGATCGCATCTTCAGCGTTGAACGGCTGGACGAAGATTCCAGTTACGGCGCGCGCGTCCAGGAAATGGAAGGCCAGATGGACTACTTCGCCGAAAGCCCGGTCTTCGGCAAGGGAGCCGGCTTCCGCAGCTGGGTCATGGGCGAGAACGGCTTCGAGCTGAGCACGTTCGCGCACAACTCCTGGGCCTTCTACCTGATGAAGTTCGGGGTGGTGGGCACGACCATGATCATGCTGCCGCCCCTGCTCATCCTGCTGACCCTGTTCAGGCGACGCGAGCATCCCGGCCTGGAGATGCACCGGCGCTACCTCCTGGCGACGGCGCCGATCTATATCTTCATCGACTCGATGTCGGGCGGGCTGGCCTACGCGCCCAAGACCGCCTTTACCGGATTTCTGCTGTGCTATGCGCTGTCGCTGATGCGCAATGCGCAGATCATGCCCGTGCCCCGTAACGAACCGCCCGTTCCCAGCCCCCGCCCGGACGTCGTTCGCCGGGCGCCACCGCGAGTAATACCCCATGCCTGATGTCCTGTTTGTCGCACCGGACTTGCACGGCGGCGTCGGAAGATGCGTCGCCTTCATTGTGGATGCGTTGCCGGAACAGGGGGTGGACTCCGCCCTGTTCCTGCTGCGCTCCCGCAATCGCGAGTACCCCATCGCCAACCCCAAGGTCACCCGCGCCCTGCCCATCATCGAGTCCCCCACCAAGCTGCGGCTGATGCTGCCCGTGGCCTTTTTCAAACTGCTGCAGCATATCCGCCGCGACAAGCCGGCCATCGTGTGCTCGCACGGCCTGCTGTGCAACATGCTGGTCGTGCTGGCCAGGACGATCCTGCGCGGCAATTTCAGGACCGTGGCGTTCGAGCACAGCAGTCCGGCCATCCATTACGGCGCCTCGAAGATGCGGAGACTGAAATGCTGGCTGGTGAGCCAGACTTACCGCCGGCACGACGCGGTGGTGGGCGTGTCGCGCGGCGTCAAGGAAGACCTGGTGAGCATGTTTCCGCCGCTGCGCGGCAAGGTGCACACCATCTACAACGGCGTGCCGCTGGATAACGTGCGGCGGCAAGGCGCGCGGCCGCAGCCGGCCGGCGACGGAGATTCGCCGTATCACGTGGTGGCCGTGGGCCGGCTGGAAGCCGTCAAGGACTACGCCACGCTGATCGACGCCGCGGCCCTGCTGGACGATCCCCGCATTGCCTTCACGATCCTGGGCGAAGGCTCCGAGCATGCCGCCCTGCAAAAGCGCATCGACGAGAAGCCGTCGCGCACGCGGGTCAAGCTGGCGGGCCATATCGACAATCCGTTTCCGGTGATCGCCGGCGCCGGCGCGTTCGCGCTCACGTCGGTGCGCGAAAGCTTCGGGAATGTGCTGGTGGAGGCCCTGTGCCTGGGCGTGCCGGTGATTTCGACCGATTGTCCGCACGGCCCCGCCGAGATCCTGGACGCCGGCCGCTATGGCCTGCTGGTGCCGGTCGGCGACGCCGAGGCGCTGGCCGAGGCGGTGCGGCGCCTGGCCTATGACGGCGAAATGCGCGAGAAGCTGGCGGCCCAGGGCCCCGAACGCGCGGACGCCTTTTCCCTGGAGCGGCACTGCCGCAACGTCATCGAGCTCTTCCAGCCGCTCATGCAGCGCGGAACGCCCTGAACAGGACAGCATCATGCAGAAGATACCGGTTTCCGTCGTGGTGATGACGAAGAACGAGGAACGCAACATCGCGAAGTGCCTGAAGGCGCTGGTGGAATTCGACGAAGTCTTCGTGGTGGACTCCAACAGCACGGACGCCACCTGCTCGATCGCGACGGCGATGGGCGCGCGCGTGTCGAATTTCCAGTGGGACGGCAAGTACCCGAAGAAAAAACAGTGGTGCCTGGAACAGTTGCCGTTCACGCATCCGGTCGTGCTGTACGTGGACGCCGACGAAGAGATGACGCCCGGCCTGGCGGCCGAGATACGCGAGGTGCTTCCGCGTTTTTCCGCGGGCGCCGGCGGCGCGTTCGTGCCCTTCGACTACGTGTTCTGCGGCAAGAAGCTCGAGCACGGCCACCGCGTGTACAAGCTGGCGCTGCTGGCGCGCGACCGCTCGCGTTTCCTGGACTATGACGACCTGGACGTCGCCAACATGTGGGAAGTGGAAGGCCACTACCAGCCGCAGGTCGAGGGCGAGACCTTCGCGCTGCGCCAGCGCATGGTCCACAACGATCACGATTCGCTCTATCACTATTTCGACAAGCACAACCGCTATTCGGACTGGGAAGCGAACCTGCGCACCAAGGGCCTCATGAACGATCCGCGCGAGGCCAACGTGGGCGGCCGCGCCCTGCTCAAGCGCATCTTCCAGGCCATGCCGTTCAAGGCCCCCATCGCCTTCCTGCATTCCTACGTCTTCCGGCTGGGCTTTCTGGACGGCAAAGCCGGCTATGACTATGCGGTGGCGCGCGCCATGTACTACTGGCAGATCCGCATCAAGACCGAGGAAATCCTGAAAGCGCGCCAGGCCAGCGCGGCCGCCTCCCAGCGCGATGCGGTCGCGGGAGCCGCCAAATGAGCACATTGCAACGGCTGGACCAGTTTTCGCTGGCCCCGGGGCAGCGCGGGCGGTCGGCGCTGACCGTCCAGTTGTGGTGGATGGTGCAGGGCACCCTGTTCCGCTGGTCTCCGCAGGTGGCCTACGGCTTTCGCCGGTGGCTCTTGCGCTGCTTCGGCGCGCGCGTGGGCCACAAGGTGCTGATCCGGCCCACGGCCACCGTGACCTATCCCTGGAAGGTCGAGATCGGTGATTACGCCTGGATCGGCGACGACGCCGTGATCTACAGCCTGGGACCCATCCACATCGGCGCGCACGCCGTGGTGTCGCAGCGCAGCTACCTGTGCGCCGCGGACCACGACGCCGGCCGGCCGGATTTCCCGCTGCGCGAGCGCGCGGTGCGCGTGGAGGAAGGCGCCTGGGTGGCGACCGACGTGTTCGTCGGACCGGGGGTGACGATCGGGCGCGAGGCGGTGATCGGCGCGCGCAGCTCGGTGTTCCGCAACATGCCGTCCGCAATGGTGTGCCATGGCAACCCTTGCCGTCCCATCCGGCCCCGCACCGCCACGCCGACATGAAAGTCCTCATCTATGGGATCAACTACGCGCCCGAACTGACCGGCACCGGCAAGTACACGGCCGAACTGGCCGAGTGGCTGGCCGCGCGCGGCCACGAGGTCAGCGTGGTGACGGCGCCACCCTACTATCCGCAGTGGAAAGTGCATGAGGGCTACCGCGGATCGCGTTACGCGAAGGAGACGCGCCGCGGCGTGACCGTGCGGCGCGCGCCCTTGTGGGTGCCCGAAAGACCAGGCGGCGCCAAGCGCCTGGTGCACCTGGCAAGCTTTGCGCTGTCCAGCCTGCCGTCGCTGCTGCGCGCCGCGATGCGCCGGCCTGACATCATCCTGGTGGTCGAGCCCGCCCTCTTCTGCGCGCCCGGCGCGTGGCTTGCGGCGCGCCTGTGCGGCGCGCGCGCGTGGCTGCACATCCAGGACTTCGAGGTGGACGCGGCGTTCGAGCTGGGCCTGCTCAAAGGCGCGGGCCTGCGGTCGCTGGTCAAGCGCGCCGAACGCTGGCTGATGCGCCGCTTCGACCGCGTGTCCACGATCTCGAACCGGATGCTGGATCTGGCGCTGGCCAAGGGCATCGACCCGGGCCGCGCCGTGCTGCTGCCCAACTGGATCGACGTCAACGCGATCACCCCGCTTGCCGAAGGCGGGGATTACCGCGGCCAGCTCGGCATTCCGGACAACGCCATCGTCGCGCTGTACTCCGGCAACATGGGTGGCAAGCAAGGCCTGCAGATCCTTGCGGACGTGGCCCGCCGGCTGAACCGCGAAGACCGGCTGTGGTTCCTGTTCTGCGGCCAGGGCCCCGAGCGCGCGGCGCTCGAGGAGCGGTGCCGCGGCCTGACCCGCGTCATCTTCCTGGACCTTCAACCGGCTGAACGGCTGGGCGCCCTGCTGAGCACCGCGGACATCCATCTGCTGCCGCAGCGCGCCGGCGCCGCGGACCTGGTCATGCCGTCCAAGCTGACCGGCATGCTGGCCAGCGGCCGGCCGGTGGTGTGCGGCGCGGCGCGCGGCACGGAGCTTGCCAGCGTGGTGTCGCATTGCGGCCTGCTCACGCCGCCCGAAGACGCCATGGCCATGGCCGAGGCCGTGCGCAAACTGAGCTACAACGCCCAGATCCGCGAAACCCTGGGCGCGGCCGCGCGCCGGTATGCGATGGAGCACCTGCACGTGGACGCCGTGCTGGGCGCCGCGGAACGCGAGTTCGCCGCGATCGCGAAGTCCAAGGGCCGTACGGCGCGGGCGGGCACGCAAGCGAGCGAAGGCGACGTTTAAGGTTTTTTTTGAGTCGGGGCCGTCTGCGGAAGTGTCGCAGGCGGCCTTTTTAATTGCGGTTTGCTTCACACACGCGGCTGCGCCTTCACACACGAGGCTGCGCCTTCACGCCTGCGGCTGCGCCTGAAATAAGCCAGGGCCTGTGCGGGCGGCGCCGCCACCCGCACAGGCCCTGCCTCGCACCGTGCGCGATCAGCTTGCGTCGCCCTTGTCTGGCGTCGGTTGCCCGTTGGTGTTTCTGACCAGGCCCATCTGCACCGCGATATAGGCCGCCTCGGCCTGATTGCGCGCGTTCAGCTTCCAATAGAGCGTGCGCGCATGGCTCTTGACGGTCGCGACAGATATGCCCACCTGCTGCCCGATCTCGCGCATGGTCTTGCCCTGCACGAGCAACTGCAGGATTTCCTCCTGCCGCTGCGTCAGTTCGCGCAGCTCCTGCACGGACCCATGCGTCGTGCCGGGCGGCCTGCCGGCGGGTTGGGGATAGCATTCCCCGCCGGCGATCACCAGGCTGACGGCCGCGGCCAAGGCATCGGGACTTGAGGCCTTGGGCAGGTAACCGGCCACGCCCGCCCGCGCGCAGGCGCCCATCACGCTCGGGTCCAGCGCGGAATACAGGACCAGCACCAACCTGGGCATGAAAAAGGCCATGGCCTGCGACAGGAGCCCTATGTCCTGCTCGGCGGACCCGCTGCAACCCACCACCAGCAGTTCCACTGGCTTGTTGATCGAGCTTGACATGGTGAGCAGATGGGCTGGCGAGATGGCCAGAATTTCGTCGGCGTTGCGCACACGTTCCAGCACATGCTGAATGGCGACACGAAGCAGAGCGTAGTCTTCGATCAGTACGGTTGTCATCCCGGGAAGAACCTTGTGACGCATGGCCCATTACGGTTCCCACGACGCTGGCGCAATGCCGCGCAACGCACGGGTCTACGCGCATCGCCAGGTTCGGGGGAATCCTGTCCGCGGCCTTGGGATTGCGCTGGCGAGATTAAGTGATTCGCCCTATCAATCCATGCTTGCGGACACAACCCATGCTATCAGCGGCTAGGTTCGCTGAATCTCGTTCAGGAGGATGATAGGTGGCGGAAAGCGAGGCGACAGCTACGTTTGACACCTGCTTTCTATGCCTTAGCCGTATTGGCTATGCGCAACCCCGGCAGCATCGGAACTGGGCGTTCCAGGCTGCCGGGCAGGCAGCGCAAACCTTCTACTACCCGAGCTTGCGCCCATAGATCTGCCCGGCGTCCACTTCGCGGCCATTCGGTTCATGCCATTCCAAGGTTGCGCCGCGTTGCAGCGCCGCGTAGACGGCTTCGCCCTTGTTCTTGACATGCAGGCGTTGATACAGCGTGCACGCGTGCGTTTTGGCGGTCGCTACCGAGATATTCAACATCCGGCTGACGGTCTTGATCGGATAGCCCCTGGCCAGCAGCACCAACACCTCATATTGGCGCGGCGTGATCTGGAGCAGTTGTGCGCCCGCGCTCACGGGCATGGCGCCCTTGGAGCCGGCATCGTCCGCGTCCCGCGACGGCAAGGCGCATACCGCGGAGGCCGGAGCCTGCAGCGCCTGTTCGCTCGGAAAGCATTGCCCGCCCGCCATGACCAGGCGTATGGCGGCCTCGAGGATTTCGACCGAAGCCGTTTTCATCAGGCATCCGTACACGCTGGCGCCAGGCAGGCCTTGCACCGGCATGGGCAAGGGCATGACGTCCGTCAAAAGCAGAATCCGCTTGGGCGTCAGCACGCGCTGAATCTCGTGCAAGGCGCTCCATGCTTCATCGGTATCCACCGGCAATCCGTAGATCAGGAGATCGGCGCCCGCGTGTACGCCGTCGGCCTTGGATACATCCGCAAGGCCCATTCCCTCGATTTCCCACACATCATCCAACTTGCTAAGAATCTGCCACAAACCCAACCGCAGGAGCGGATGGGCTTCAATCAGGACCATCTTGGCCATGGTGTCCTCCCGGTTTTTCGACGGGCCTCGAAGGGATCTTCGCTGTGCTGAAGACTATTATTTTCCAGCCCCTGCGGTGGGTGGTCCGCATATCCCGGAATATCTAATGAAGCTGAACCGGGACATTTGGGCTGGGCGACTTTGGTAGCCAACATAACGGATGGCATGGAACCCATCTTATGGTTCGGATTTGTCAAAATCAAGACGTTTCCGGGCGATATAATCCGATAAAATCAGAAATCAATCGTTAGCCTTAATCACGTTCGTAAATATGGATGAGAAACCCCTCTCGTCCTTTTTTACGCTAGGGTTTTCACCAGCCTCGCGCAGGGCGCGACCCCGACTCCCCTATGGAAAGGGGCCGCCGGGCGGCGTGGATAGGGCTTCAGGCTCGTGTTACAGACGAAAAAAAGCCGCGTCGGGGCATCGGCCGGACGCGGCTTCGAACAGCCGGATCGAGGGGGAAATCTGTCAACTTGTATCCGTAGACACATCCAGCCCGTGAACAGTCCCTGTATTCGAAATAACGGTAACATTTTTTATTTTGCCGCCTGGCGGCGGATTTACTCCATATAGGCGAAGTCAAATACCGTGTGCCCCCCCTGATGATGCCAATGGTGCATTGAAGCATGGCGTTTTCTCAGGAAGTTTGCGTAGTGGATTTCGCCGTCGGTTTCGATGTACGTGGTGGGTGTCAGCTCGTCGATCCGATTCAGCGACACGCCCTTGCCGTAGTGACAGAAGCCTTGGTACTGGGCGCAGCGAATCACGTCTCCGCCAGGAGACACAACGATTCCGGCGTTGCGGGCGCGCATCGGGTTGCGCACGATCGGGTTGCAGGCGTGCGGCGTCCAGGTGGTGGAGCGCGGCGAATCGGAGAAAAATGCAAATAATTCATCGCAATGGCTCTGGCCGTCGGTTCGGTCGATATTTGTTAATAACCACCAGTATTCTCCGTGTTTAAAAATAATGGTGTCGACCGCAGAAATATTCGTCATCAGATTAACGTCGAGCTCCCATTTCAGTGGAAATTCAGTGCATTTCCATAGCTCTATACTGCGATTTCCGCAGGTTTCCGGGACCATGTACGTTACCCCATCGTGTTCGAAAATATACGGAAACGAAAGGTGATACGGCAGGTTCAGCGCAGTGCCCAGCAGCCGGAAAGCCCCGTCGGAGTAGGTCGCGACCGAGATCGTGCCTTTGCGGGACGTAAAATCATAATCCTCGAAAAATATATACGGCTTTTTATCGTGCGTATAAACAAAGGGGTCGGCGAAAAACCTGCCCTTAGGCGGCTGCAATACCATGGCCTCGGACACCACGGCCTGTTGGCGCGCGGAGGGAAACATACCGATCCGCCAGCGGACATTGCGTTTCATGATGCGCCGCACAACCAGATCCGACATTAACCATGCCTGGCGCGCGATATATGCCGCGCTGTCCCATTCCGCGGGATCGGCGCGGCGCGGCCCGCTCATGATCTGCATGGCCGGCGGCGCGACGCCAGGCCGATCGCGGGCCAGCGCCTGCAGGGCGTCGTACACCATGAAATTTCCCAAACTGAATGCGCGCGCCTGGTTCTTCAGCCAGAACACCTCGGTGTTGAAACTGCGCTGGTCCAGCAGCTCGTCGTCTTCCTCTTTTTCGCCGACGCGCCACAGTTTCACGGTGGTGTGGTCTTCGCGTTGAAAGACTTCCCAGAAGCCTGCAAAACGGCTCGTCGACACCGCGATATCGGAATAGCTCAACTGCCACACGCCCAGCCGCGACCAGCTCGCCATCTGCGTGCGCGTGGCGAGCGACGCGCCCAACGTGATCACCAGATCCAGGCCCAGCGCCTGCACCTCGGCGCGCGCCTGCGCGTCCTCGTCGCCGGGCGCGAGCGCGATCACCGATGTGCCCGACTGCGGCAGGTGTTCGCGCATGTCCCGGCATGCCAGCATGGCGCGCTGCTTCTGCGGCAGCATCTTGCCCTCGAGACGGGACAGGGTGCCGAACAGCGCCTTCACGCCCAGCCGCGGCGCGCTGTCGGGCGCCTCGCCGTCCATCACCAGCAAGGCCGCAAGCTCGAAGTCCTGGCTATGGACGAGCCACTCAACCATCTCATGCATCCAGCCGGGTTGCTCATACCCGTCAACCAACAATCCCACCTTGTACGTCTTCATTTCTCGTGCTCCTGTATCAGGGCGATTGGCCTGCCGCGCCGTGTCTGCGTAGGGCCTCGCCCGGCACGCAGCCGGGGCAATGCATTCACGTTCTCGCGCTGATACTGCGGTGTTTTCCGCGTGCGTTCCAGAGCACATTCATCCTAGGGCCGGTGTCCGAGGCCATTCGGCCAATTCTCAGCCAGCGGCTCAGGGAACCCCTCATCCTTAATCCCGGCCGGGTCTCGTTCTTACGCCCGATGCGGCGGGCTCGTCCCGCAAAACCGACACATGGGACGTGGGAGGTTAGGGGTAAACCCTATTGGGGATAGCCGAGGCTCGCCTCTCGTCCTTCCCTCACGCATAATGCTTTAAAACAAACGTTTGAATTCAACCATATGCAAGAAATCAAATCCACGTCCACGAGGGAAACCATCCTGGACACCGCCGAAGCCCTGTTTGCACAACAGGGGCACGAAGCGACGTCCATGCGCCAGATCACCGGCGCGGCCGGCGTGAACCTCGCGTCGGTGAACTACCACTTCGGCTCCAAGGAGTCACTCGTGCAGGCGGTGCTCAAACGCCGCCTCGAGGTGCTGAACCGCGAGCGCATGCGTCTATTGGACGAACTGGAGGCGCAATCCGCCGGCAAGCCCCTGAAGCCCTCGCAGATCGTGGATGCGTTCTTCGGCACCCTGCTGCGCCTGGCTGCCGATCCCGCGCAGGCCGGCAGCACGTTCCTGCCGCTCCTGGAACGCACGATGACCGATCCCACGGATTTCATCCGCGCGCTGTTCGCCGAGGAGTACGCGGACGTGCTCGAGCGCTACCGCAACGCCCTCTTCGCCGCGCTGCCCGACGTGCCCCGCGCCGAGATCATCTGGCGCTTTCAGTTCATGCTGGGCGCGACTTCGTACGCCATCATGGGCACCGACCTCCTGCGCTCGGTCACCGGCCTGGGCGGCGACGATCCCGACCAACCCAACGACCGTGAACTGCTGCTGCCGAGACTGATGAGTTTCCTGCTGGGCGGGCTGCGCTCGCCCTTGCCGCACCTGGCCCCGAGTCCCGGAGGCGCCTGACCCGCCTCCTGCCCCGTCCGACCAGACCGCAGCCCGGCAAGCAACGCCAGACGGTCGCCAGACACCTGAAGAAAACCGAGGAGACAAAGAAATGGTCGCAGTCATCGTCACGTTGGTTGTCATTGCGCTCCTGGTCGCAGTGCTGCTGGGCGTGCGCCCCCTCCGCAGGGCGCTGCTGTCGGCGCCGATCTTCAATCTGTATCGCAAGGTGCTGCCGCAGATGTCCGACACCGAGCGCGACGCGCTGGAGGCCGGCACGGTCTGGTGGGAGGGCGAGCTGTTTCGCGGGCGGCCCGACTGGAGCCGCCTGCTGGCCTATCCCCGGCCGCGCCTGACCGACGAAGAGCAGCGCTTCCTGGACAACCAGGCCGAGACCGCCTGCCGCATGGTCAATGACTGGCACGTCACGCAAGAGCGCTTCGACCTGCCCGCGGACGTCTGGAACTACCTGAAGGCCGAGGGCTTTCTGGGCATGATCATCCCCAAGCAATACGGCGGACTAGCGTTCTCCGCGTATGCCCACTCCGAAATCGTCACCAAGCTGTCCACGCGGTCCTCCGCGCTGGCCGTGTCGGTGATGGTGCCGAACTCGCTCGGCCCCGCGGAACTGCTGCTGCACTACGGCACCGAGGAACAGAAGAACCACTACCTGCCGCGCCTTGCGCGTGGCGAAGAAGTGCCCGCCTTCGCGCTGACCAGCCCCTGGGCGGGGTCCGACGCGGCGGCCATTCCGGACAACGGCATCGTCTGCAAGGGCGAATGGCAGGGCCGTGAAGTGATCGGCATGCGCGTCACCTGGGACAAGCGCTACATCACGCTCGCGCCCGTCTGCACCCTGCTGGGCCTGGCGTTCCGCCTGTACGACCCGGACGGGCTGCTGGGCGGCAAGAAGGACCTGGGCATCACCTGCGCGCTGGTGCCGCACGATCATCCTGGCGTGGACACGGGCCGCCGCCACTTCCCGCTGAACGCGATGTTCATGAACGGGCCCACCCGCGGCACCGATGTCTTCATGCCGCTGGACTTCATCATCGGCGGTCCGGCCATGGCCGGACAGGGCTGGCGCATGCTGATGGAATGCCTGGCCGCGGGCCGCTCGATCTCGCTGCCCTCGTCCAATACCGGCATGTCCAAGCTCACGGCCCGCGCCGTGGGCGGCTATGCCCGCGTGCGCAGCCAGTTCCGAATGCCGGTCGGCAAGTTCGAGGGCGTCGAAGAGGCGCTGGCGCGCATCGGCGGACACACCTACATGATGGACGCCGCGCGCACCATGACGGCGGGCGCCGTGGACCTGGGCGAAAAGCCCTCGGTCGTGTCGGCCATCGTGAAGTACCACGTCACGGAACGCGCGCGCCAGGTCGTCAACGACGGCATGGACGTGGTCGGCGGCAAGGGCATCTGCCTGGGACCGTCCAACTTCCTGGGCCGCGCCTACCAGCAGATCCCCATCGGCATCACCGTGGAAGGCGCCAACATCCTGACGCGCAGCCTCATCATCTTCGGCCAGGGCGCGATCCGCTGCCATCCCTACGTGCTGGCGGAAATGCGGGCCGCGCAGTCGCCGGACCGCAAGCAGGGGCTCGACGATTTCGACGCCGCGTTCTGGGGCCATGCGGGATTCGTGGTCCGCAACACGCTGCGCGCGCTGGGCACCGCCCTGACCGGGGCGCGCTTTGCCGCCGTGAATGCCGACGTCGCGCCTGGCATGAAGCGCTATTACCAGCTTCTCTCGCGCTATTGCGCCGCGTTCGCGCTGCTGGCCGACACCTCGATGCTGGTGCTGGGCGGCAGCCTGAAGCGCCGCGAGCGCCTGTCGGCGCGCCTGGGCGACGTGCTGTCGCAGATGTACCTGATCAGCGCCACGCTCAAGCGCTTTGAGGACGAAGGCCGCCAGGCCGCCGACGCGCCGCTTGCGCACTGGTCCATCCAGGACGCGCTGTACAAGGCGCAGGAAGCCTTTGACGGCGTCCTGGACAACTTCCCCAACCGCCCCGTCGCATGGATCCTGCGCCGCATCGTGTTCCCGTGGGGCCATAGCCAGGTCCCGCCCTCGGACCAGCTCGGCCAGGACGTGGCGCGCCTGCTCATCAGCCCCAGCGCCACGCGCGACCGCCTGACCGCCGGATGCCACCTGCCCGACACCGCCGACGAACCGGTGGGCGCGATCGAGCTGGCGCTGGCGGCCACGCTGGACGCCGAGCCGATCGAAGCCAAGATCCGCGAGCTCGAAAAACGCGGCGTGCTGGACGGCAATCCGCAAGCCAACGTGCGCGACATCGCCGACGCGGCGGTGGCCATCGGCGGCATCACCGCGGAGGAATACGCCGTCGTGAAGCGCCGCAACCGCTTGCGCGATGCCGTGGTGAAAGTGGATGATTTCCCTTTTGATCTGGGCGCCGCCGGCGCGGACCGGCCCACGGCCGAACGCAAGGTCGCCTGAGGGGGAACGGATGGCATTCAAACCGGTTTACGTCATCGACGGATCGCGCACGCCCTTCCTGAAGGCGCGCACGGGCCCCGGGCCCTTCTCCGCCGGGGACCTGGCGGTGCAGGCCGGCCGCGCCCTGCTGCTGCGCCAACCCTACGCGCCCACCGACCTGGATGAGGTCATCGTGGGCTGCGCCGCGCCTTCGCCCGAGGAAGTGAACATCGGCCGCGTGATCTCGCTGCGCCTGGGGTGCGGCGACAAGGTGCCCGGCTGGACCGTCATGCGCAACTGCGCGTCCGGCATGCAGGCGCTGGATTCCGGCATCGCCAACATCCAATCGGGCCGCTCGCACCTGGTGCTGGCCGGCGGCACCGATGCGCTGTCGCGCGCGCCCGTCCTCTTTTCCGACGACATGGTGCGCTGGCTGTCGCGCTGGTATGCCGCGCGCGGCGTGGGCGCCAAGCTCAAGGCGCTGGGCGGCTTCCGGCCGAAGCACCTGGCGCCCGTCATCGGTCTGCTCAAGGGCCTGACGGACCCGGTCGTGGGCCTGTCGATGGGCCAGACGGCCGAAAACGTCGCCACGCTGTTCGGCATCGACCGCGCCGCGATGGACGCCTACGCGGCGCGCAGCCATCAGCGCGCGCTGGCTGCCCGCGCGGCCGGCATGCCTGAGATCACGCCCCTGATCGACACGCAGGGCAAGCTGCATGCCGAGGACGACGGCGTGCGTGAAGACTCCACGCCCGACAGGCTCGCCAAGCTCAAGCCCGTGTTCGACAAGCCCTGGGGCAACATCACCGCGGGCAACAGTTCGCAGGTCACGGACGGCGCGGCCATGCTGGTGCTGGCGTCCGAAGAGGCCGTGCAGAAGTGGAACCTGCGTCCGCTCGGCCGCATCGTGGATACGCAATGGGCCGGCCTGGATCCTGCGATCATGGGCCTGGGTCCCGTGCACGCCGCCACCCCGATCCTGCAGCGCCACGGCCTGGGCCTGAATGACCTGGACTTGTGGGAAATCAACGAAGCCTTCGCGGCGCAGGTGCTAGGCTGCCTGGCCGCGTGGCGGGACGAGGCCTATTGCCAGGAGAACTTCGGCACGCCAGCATGGGGCGATCTGGACCCGGCGCGGCTCAACGTGGATGGCGGCGCCATCGCCATCGGGCATCCGGTGGGCGCCTCCGGGGCGCGCATCGTCCTGCATCTGCTGCATGCGCTCCGGCGCCGCGGCGCCAGGCGCGGCATGGCGGCCATCTGCATCGGCGGCGGCCAAGGCGGCGCGATGCTGGTCGAAACCCTGGACGAGGATCGCCCATGACGACGATGCAAACGCTCTCCCACTGGCGCCTGGACCGCGACCCCGACGGCGTGGCCTGGCTGACATTCGACCGCGCCGGCAGCGCGGTCAATGCGCTGTCGGCCGACACCCTGGCCGAGCTCGCCGTCGTGCTGGACGCGCTGGACGCCGATCCGCCCAAGGGGCTCATCATCCAGTCCGGCAAGGCCACCGGCTTCATCGTGGGCGCCGACGTCAACGAATTCGCCAGCCTGGACACGCCTGAACAGGCGCGCGGCCTGGTGGCGCGCGGCTGGAACCTCATGAACCGCCTGGCCGGCGTGCGCTACCCCACCCTCGCGCTGATCCAGGGCCATTGCCTGGGCGGCGGCCTGGAACTTGCGCTGGCCTGCCGCTACCGGCTGGTCGCGGACCAGCCCGGCACCTCGCTGGCGCTGCCCGAAGTCATGCTGGGCATTTTCCCCGGCTGGGGCGGCATGCTGCGCCTGCCGCAGGTGATCGGCGCGCCCGCCGCGCTGGACATGATGCTGACCGGCCGCGGCGCCGATGCCCGCCGCGCGGCCGCGCTGGGCCTGGCCGACGCGCGCGTGCCGCCGCGCCTCTTGCTCGCCGCGGCGCGCCAGACGGTGCTGTCGCGCAAACCTGCCCGCCGCGCGCGCGGCCTGGGCGGTTTGCTGAACCGCTGGCCGCTGAAGGCCATCGTGGCCAAGCGCGCGCGCAAGCAGATCGCGGCCAAGGATCCGCTGGGCCATTACCCGGCAGCCCCCGCCATCGTGGACATCTGGGAAAAGCATGGCGGCAATGCGCTGAAGGCGCCCGAACTCATTGACCGCATCATTTCGTCCGGCACGGCGCGCAATCTGCTGCGGGTGTTCCGCCTGCAGGAGCGCCTGAAGGCCAACGGCAAGCAGCCGGGCGTCGCGCCCGCGCGCCACGTGCACGTGGTGGGCGCCGGCGTGATGGGCGGCGACATCGCCGCCTGGTGCGCGTACAAGGGCATGACGGTCACGCTGCAGGACCAGGACATGGCGCGCATCGCGCCCGCCATCAAGCGCGTCGGCGAGCTCTACGCCCGCCGCCTGAAAGATCCGCGGCTGGCGCGCGCCGCGTTCGACCGCCTCGTGCCGGACCCGGACGGGCGCGGCGTGCCGCTGGCGGACGTCGTCATCGAGGCCATCAGCGAACAGCCCGAGGCCAAGCGCGCCCTGTACCAGTCGCTCGAACCGCGCATGAAGCCCGGCGCGCTGCTGGCCACCAACACATCCAGCCTGTCGCTGGAAACGCTGCGCGCGGGGCTGGCCCGGCCGCAGCGCCTGGTGGGCATCCATTTCTTCAATCCCGTCGCCAAGATGCCGCTGGTCGAGGTCGTGCACGCGGACGGGGACGATCCCGCCGAGCAGGCGCGCGCCTGCGCCTTCGTCGGCCAGATCGACAAGCTGGCGCTGCCGGTCAAGAGCGCGCCGGGCTTCCTGGTCAATGCCGTGCTCGCGCCCTACATGCTGGCCGCCATGCGCAGCGTGGACGACGGCGTCGCGCCGGAAACCGTGGACGCCGCCATGGTGGCCTTCGGCATGCCGATGGGACCGCTGGAACTGGCGGACACGGTGGGGCTGGACATCGCGCGCGCCGCGGGCGCGGAACTTGCAGGCGGCGCCGAGCCGCCGCGCTGCCTGGCCGACCGGCTGGCGCGCAAGGAACTGGGCAAGAAGAGCGGAAAGGGCTTTTACACCTGGCGCGACGGCAAGCCGGTCAAGCAGCGCGGCGCGGACCCCGCCGCCGCGCCGGCCGGCCTGGCGCAGCGCCTGATCCAGCCGCTCATCGACGCCACGCGGCAACGCGTTGCCGCCGGCATCGTGGCCGACGCCGATCTGGCCGACGCGGGCGTGATTTTCGGTACGGGCTTTGCGCCTTTTACGGGCGGCCCTTTGCATTACCAGGAAAGCAGCACCATGCAGCACCGCAGCACAGCGGCTAGCGCCGATTAGACCGGGGCAACTCGGCAGTGGAAGAGAGAGACACACATCCAACTCGAGGAGGCAGTACCATGCGCAGACGTCCATTGTCCCTGAGCACTCTGTCGGCCGTATTGGTCGGCTTGGGCGCGTCCGCAACGTCCTACGGCGCCGGCTTTCAGCTCTTGGAGCAGAACGCCAGCGGTCTGGGCAACGCGTATGCGGGCTCGGCGGCAAACCCGGAGAATGCCAGCATCATGTATTACAACCCGGCAGGCCTGACCTATCTGCCGGGTCTCAATTTCTCCGGCGGGGTAAGCCTGGTCAGGCCATCGTTCAAGTTTTCCGACAACGGCAACAGCCGCAATCCCAGCGTTCCCGGCATTCCAGGATCGGGCCTGAACGGCTCGGTGCCCACCGGCGGCAACGGCGGGGACGCGGGCAACCTGGGTGTCGTGCCCAACATCTACGGCTCCTGGCAACTGAACGAGCAGTGGTACGTCGGCCTGGGCATCGGCGCGCCCTTCGGCCTGATGACCGAGTACGACGACGGCTGGGTGGGCCAATACCACTCCAACAAGTTCGAGATCAAGACCATCAACGTCAACCCGTCCATCGCCTACAAGGTCAACGAAAAGTTCTCGATGGGCTTCGGCGTGAACTGGCAGCACATCGACGCCAACTACAAGAAGAAAACCGTGGTGCCCATCGCCGGCCTGCCCCTGGCCACGACCGGCGACGCGGACCTGAACCTGAAGGGCGATGCCTGGGGCTGGAACGTCGGCTTCATGCTGCAACCCACGGAAGACACGCGCATCGGCCTGTCGTACCGCTCGAAGATCAAGCACTCGGCCACGGGCGACACCGACATCGACAACATCGCCCCGGGCGGCCGGTCGGTGTCGTTCGACGCCAAGGCCAACGTCGACCTGCCCGACACGCTGATCCTGAGCGCCACGCACCAGCTCAATGAAAAATGGGAGCTGTTGGGCGACGTGTCGTGGACCGGCTGGAGCAGCATCCCCGAGCTGAAGATCAAGAACTCGGGGACGGGCGCGCGCGATGACGTGCTGCCGCTCAACTTCCGCGATACGTGGCGCGTCGCGGTGGGCGCGAACTACAAGTTCGCCCCCGCCTGGAAGTGGAAGTTCGGCCTGGCGTTCGACCAGTCGCCGGTGCATGACGCCGCCGACCGCCCGACCTCCCTGCCCGACAACGACCGCTACTGGTTCTCGACCGGCGTGCAATGGGCCGCCACGAAAGACACCACCATCGACGTCGGCTACACCTACCTGTACCTGCGCAAGACGGACATCGACACCACGTCCGGCAACCAGGCCACCAAGGGCCTCGTCGCGGGCACGTACGACAGCAACGCCCACATCTTCGGGCTGCAGCTCTCGTCCCGCTTCTAGCCGTGAACGGGCGGGCGGCCGCACGCCGCCTGCCCGCTTTTTCAGGAGACTTCCTTGAGCAAGTTCGTCGTCAAACACGTCGCCGTGCTGGGTGCCGGCGTCATGGGCGCGCAGATCGCCGCCCACCTGGCCAATGCCGGCGTGCCGGTCACGCTGTTCGACCTGGCCGCCCGCGAAGGCGACCGCAACGGCACCGTCAAGAAAGCGCTGGCCGGCCTGAAGAAACTGGAACCCGCGCCGCTGGCCGGCGCGGCGCGCCTGGCCCTGATCACGCCGGCCAACTACGATGACGACCTGGAGCGCCTGCGCGGCTGCGACCTCATCATCGAAGCCATCGCCGAACGCATGGATTGGAAGACGGCGCTGTACGAGCGCATCGCGGGCCACGTCGCGCCCGGCGCCATCGTGGCGTCCAACACGTCCGGCCTGTCCATCGATGCGCTGGCCAACGCGCTGCCCGAATCGCTGCGCGCCCGCTTCTGCGGCATCCACTTCTTCAATCCGCCGCGCTACATGCGCCTGGTGGAAATCATCGCCACCTCGCACACGCAGCCGGCCGTGCTGGACCAGCTTGAAACCTGGCTCACGTCGGCGCTGGGCAAGGGCGTCATCCGCGCGCTGGACACGCCGAACTTCGTCGCCAACCGCATCGGCGTGTTCTCCATCCTGGCCGCCATGCACCACACCGCGCGCCTGGGCCTGGCCTTCGACGAAGTCGACGCGCTGACCGGTCCCAAGATCGGCCGCCCCAAGAGCGCCACCTACCGCACCGCCGACGTGGTCGGGCTGGACACGCTGGCCCATGTCGTGGGCACGATGGAAAAGAATCTGCCCGACGATCCCTGGCACAGGTATTTCGCACTGCCCGAATGGCTGTCGGCGCTGATCGCCAAGGGCGCGCTCGGCCAGAAGACCGGCGCGGGCGTCTACCGCAAGCAGGGCCGCGAGATCCAGGTGCTGGACCTGAAGACGCAGAATTACGCGCCTGGCACGGGCAAGCTGGCCGACGAGGTCGCCGCGCTGCTCAAGGAACGCGACCCGGCCAAACGCTTTGCGGCATTGCGCGCCAGCGCGCACCCGCAGGCGCAGTTCCTGTGGAGCCTGTTCCGCGACATCTTCCATTACAGCGCCGTGCAGCTCGAACACGTGGCCGACAATGCGCGCGACCTGGACCTGGCCATGCGCTGGGGCTTTGGCTGGTCGCAGGGCCCCTTCGAAACCTGGCAGGCCGCCGGCTGGCAGGCCATCGCCGCCGCCGTGGCCGAGGACATCGCCGCGGGCCGCTCCATGAGCAACACGCCCCTGCCGGCCTGGGTGCTGGAACCCGGCCGCGAGGGCGTGCATGCGCCCGCGGGGTCGTATTCGGCGCGCACCGGCAAGCTGCACCCCCGCTCCACACTGCCCGTGTATGCGCGTCAGTTGTTCCCGGAACGCGTCGTCGGCGAAGCCCCGGACGACCGAGGCGTCACGATCTGGGAAAACGAAGGCGTGCGCCTGTGGAACCTGCCCAAGGTCGATGCCGGCATCGCCATCCTGTCGGTCACCTCGCGCAACCACACGCTGGGCGCCGAAGTGCTGGAAGGCGTCTTGCAGGCGGTGGCCCGCGCCGAGCGCGAGTACGACGGCCTGGTCATCTGGCACGACGCGCCCTTTGCCGTCGGCGCCAACCTGCAGCAGGTGGTCGAGGCCTGCGCGGCCGGCCAATGGGACATGCTGGAGGCGACGGTCGAGAAATTCCAGCGCGCCTCGCAATCGTTCAAGTACGCGCAGATCCCCACCGTGGCCGCCGTGCAGGGCATGGCGCTGGGCGGCGGGTGCGAATTCCTGATGCACGCCTCGCACCGCGTGCTGGCGCTGGAAAGCTACATCGGGCTGGTCGAGGCCGGCGTGGGGCTGATCCCCGCGGGCGGCGGCAGCAAGGAATTCGCCGCGCGCGCCGCGGCGCTGGCTGCCAGGACCGCCACGCCGAGCGAGGTCTTCCCCTACCTGCAGCCGGTCTTCCAGACCATCGCCATGGCGCAGGTGGCCAAGAGCGGCCTGGAAGCCATCGAGGCCGGCTTTGCCCGCGAGCACGACATCGTGCTGTTCCATCCGGGCGAACTGCTGTTCGTGGCCATCGGCCAGGCGCGCGCCGCGGCGCAGGCGGGCTACACCCCGCCGGCGCGGCTGCAGGGCATTCCGGTGGCCGGCCGCAACGGCATTGCGAACTTCGAGATGGTGCTGGTGAACATGCGCGAAGGCGGCATGATCAGCGCGCATGACTACCGCGTGGCGCGCAGCGCGGCCGTCGCGCTCTGCGGCGGCGAGATCGAGACCGGCACGAAGGTCGACGAGGAATGGCTGCTGGCGGTGGAACGCAAGGAATTCGTGGCGCTGCTGCGCACGCCCGAGACCCAGGCGCGCATCCGCCACACCCTGGAAACCGGCAAGCCCCTACGGAATTAGCCTAAAGGAAATGGATATGAGCACGCAGATCCAAGACGCCTACATCGTCGCCGCCACGCGCCTGCCGGTGGGCAAGCGCAACGGCGCCTACGTCACCACCCGTCCCGATGACATGCTGGCCGCGGCGCTGAACGGCGCGCTGGCGCAGGTGCCCGGCCTGGATGCGGCGCGCATCGATGACGTGATCGCCGGCTGCGCCATGCCCGAGGCCGAGCAGGGCATGAACGTGGCCCGCATCGGCCTGCTGCTCGCGGGCCTGCCGCAGAGCGTGGCGGGCGTCACCGTCAACCGCTTCTGCGCGTCCGGCCTGCAGGCCGTGGCCGACGCCGCCGCCCGCATCCGCATGGGCGAGGCCGACATCATGATCGGCGCGGGCACCGAATCCATGAGCGCCATGCCGCAGATCATGGGCAACAAGGTGTCCATGAACCCGGCCATCTTTGCCCACGAAGAAAACATCGGCATGGCCTTCGGCATGGGCCTGACGGGCGAAAAGGTCGCCGAGCGCTGGAATGTGTCGCGCGAGGACCAGGATGCGTTCGCGCTGGCCTCGCACCAGAAGGCCTGCGCCGCCATCGCCGCCGGCCATTTCCGCGCCGAGACCACGCCTTTCGAGGTGGTCTCGCACCTGCCGGACGGCGCCAGCGGCGCGGTGCGCGTCGCGCGCCGCCTCATCGAGGTGGACGAAGGCCCGCGCCCCGACAGCAGCGCAGAGGCGCTGGCCCGCCTGAAACCCGTGTTCTCCACGCGTGGCAGCGTCACGGCGGGCAACAGCTCGCAGATGTCCGACGGCGCGGCGGCCGTGATCCTGGTGTCCGAACGCATCCTGCGCGAGTTCAACCTCAGCCCGCTCGCCCGCTTCGCCGGGTTTGCGGTCGCGGGCGTGCCGCCCGAGGTCATGGGCATCGGCCCCGTCGCCGCCATTCCCAAGGTGCTGGAGCGCGCCGGCATCAAGCAGGACGCGCTGGACTGGATCGAACTCAACGAGGCCTTCGCGGCCCAGTCGCTCGCCGTGATCCGGGAACTGAAGCTCGACCCCGCCAAGGTCAATCCGCTGGGCGGCGCCATCGCGCTGGGCCACCCGCTGGGCGCCACGGGCGCGATCCGCACCGCCACGATCACGCACGGGCTGCGCCGCACCGGCGGCAAGTACGGGCTGGTGACGATGTGCATCGGCACCGGCATGGGCGCCGCCGGCCTGTTCGAAGCCATGTAGCAGCGCGGCGGCCAGCGTGAAGCCCTACTGGTTCAAAAACCTGGCGCCCGAGTGGCGCGCGCGCCTGATGCGGGTGGGCTTCAACCTGCATCCGGCCTTTCGCGCCACCGGCGGCCGCGTGATGCACGTGTCGCCGGACTTCCAGCACATCCGCATCAAGCTGCCGCTGCTGCGCCGCACCCGCAACATCGTGGGGTCCATGTACGGCGGCTCGCTGTTCGCCGTGACGGACGGCGCCCACCCCACCATGCTGATGTCGGCGCTGGGACCCGACCACATCGTGTGGGACAAGGCCGCGTCCATCCGCTTTCGCAAGCCGGCCTACACCACGCTGTACGCCGATTTCCGGCTGCCGCCGGGGGAAATCGCCGAAATCCGCCGCCTGCTCGCCGCGCATCACGAAACGACCCGCATCTACACGGTCGAACTGAAGGACAAGGACGGCGTCGTCTACGCCGTCGTGGAACGCACGATCTACATCGCAGACAAGAAGTTCTACAAGCAGAAGAACACTGGAGGAGACAAATGCGTTTCAACCCCGGAGGGCGCGCCGCCGCCCTGAGCCTGATTCTTGCGGCCAGTCTGGCGGGCGCGCCCGCCGTGGCGGCCGACGCCGAGGTGGCCGGCGTGCGCGTGCCCGAGCAGCTGGCCGAGGGCGGCCCTGCGCTGGTGCTCAATGGCGCGGGCCTGCGCACCCGTTTCGTCGTGAAGGTCTACGTGGCCGCGCTGTACGTCACGGCGAAAACCCATGACGCCGCCACGCTCATCGACAGCACCGAGCCGCGCCGCATGCGCCTGCGGATGCTGCGGGACGTGGACAGCAAAAGCCTGGACGGCGCGCTGCAGGACGGATTGCGCGACAATACGGCCCCGCAGGACCTTGCCGCGCTCAGGGAATCCGCCGAGCGCCTGTCGCGCCTGATGGCCGACATCGGCGCCGCGCGCGAAGGCGACGTCATCGACCTGGACTTCGATGCCCGCGGCGTTGCGATCGCCAGCAACGGCAAGCCGCGCGGCCGCATCGACGATCCGGCCTTCGCCCGCGCCCTGCTGCGCGTCTGGCTGGGCGACAGCCCCGCGCAGGCATCCCTCAAGAAAGCCCTGCTGGGCAACTAGGGCCAGGCGCCCCAACGGAGCCGCAAGACATGGAACGAATCTGGCACAAGAGCTACCCCAGCGGCGTGCCCGCCGAGATCGAGACCGAAGGCGAGACGACGCTGGTGACGGTCATCGAGGATAGCTTCCGGCGCTTTCCGGACAAGACCGCCTACATCAGCATGGGCAAGTCGATCACCTACGCCGAGCTTGACGCGCTGACGCGCCGCTTCGCGGCATGGCTGCACGCAAACGGGCTGGGCCGCGGCGACCGCGTCGCGCTGATGATGCCCAATCTGCTGCAGTATCCCGTGTGCCTCTTCGGCGCCCTGCGCGCCGGCTGCATCGTGGTGAACTGCAACCCGCTCTATACCGCGCGCGAACTCGAACACCAGCTTGCCGACGCCGGCGCCCGCGCCATCGTGGTCGCGGAGAACTTCGCGGCGACCCTGCAAAAGGCCCTGCCCGCCACGCGGGTCGAACGGGTGCTGGTCACCTCCATCGGCGAGATGCTGGGCCCGGTGAAGGGCCGGCTCGTCGACTTCGCCGTCCGGCGCGTCAAGCGCATGGTGCCCGCGTGGTCCCTGCCCGGTGCGCAGCGCCTGGGCGACGCCTTGCGCGCCGCGCGCGCAATGCCATTCACGCCCACCGCCCTCGCCCCCGCCGACCTGGCGTTCCTGCAGTACACGGGCGGCACGACCGGCGTGGCCAAGGCCGCGATGCTGTCGCACGGCAACCTCGTCGCCAACGTGCGCCAGGCCCATGCCTGGGTCAAGCCCCTGGTCAAGGACGGCGAGGAATGCATCGTCACGGCCCTGCCGCTCTATCACATCTTCGCGCTCACGGCGAACTGCCTGACCTTCATGAAGCTGGGCGCCAGCAACCTTCTCATCGTCAATCCCCGCGATATCGCGGGCTTGATCAAGGAAATGGGCAAGGTGCCGTTCTCGGCCTTTACCGGCGTGAACACGCTGTTCAATGCCCTGCTCAATCACCCCGAGTTCGCGAGCCTGGATTTTTCGCGCCTGCGGCTCACCATGGGCGGCGGCATGGCGGTGCAGCGGTCGGTCGCGGACCGCTGGCGCGCGGCGACCGGCGTGTCCATCGCGCAAGCGTATGGCCTGACGGAAACGTCGCCCGCCGTCACCATCAACCCGTTGGACACCAAGATATTCAACGGCTCGATCGGATTGCCCGTGCCTTCGACCGATCTCTCGATCCGCGACGACGCGGGCCGCGAAGTGGCGGCCGGCGACACCGGCGAGATCTGCGTGCGCGGCCCGCAGGTCACGCAGGGCTACTGGAACCGGCCCGACGAGACCGCGCTGGTCATGTACCCGGACGGCTTTCTGCGCACGGGCGACGTCGGCTACGTCGACGAATCGGGCTACGTGTACCTGGTGGACCGCAAGAAAGACATGATTCTGGTGTCCGGCTTCAACGTGTACCCCAACGAGGTCGAAGACGTGGCGGCCCTGCATCCCGGCGTGCGGGAAGTCGCCGCGGTGGGCGTGCCGGACGAACGCTCCGGCGAGGCGGTCAAGCTGTTCGTTATCCGCAAGGACCCGTCGCTGGACGCCGAAACGCTGATCGCGCATTGCCGCAGCCAGCTCACCGGCTACAAGGTGCCGCGCTACATCGAGTTCCGCGACGACCTGCCGCGCACCAACGTGGGCAAGATCCTGCGGCGCGAACTTCGGCCCGACGCGCCCGGCGCGGCCCAACCCCAACCCGTCAGCCCCTCCCCCGGCCAGTCCTGACCCCCGCGCGCGGGGCCTGCACGGCCCCGGCGCGTCCCGCAGTGTCGCGTCCCGCCAACAGCCCGCGCAACCGGCCTCTTGCAACGCCAGGCGTCTCAAGCGCCTGAATTCACGGGACTTTCCAGGCCGATTCGCCCGGCGGCGCCCAGCCGCCGGGCCTTCTTTTACATTTTGTCCCGCCCGCCCTATTGGCTCGACGCATCGACGCAATTAATAATAGTTATCGTTGTTATTTCTATACGTAACTGGCCGCACCCGAACGCCGCCAGTGGGGAGATCCTGTTGAAACGCCACCACACCCCAGCCGCATTGCGTGCGCGGCTGCGCCCCCGTGTTCCCGCCGCCGCCGCGCTGGCCGCCTGCCTGAGCGCAGGCGCCGCGCAGGCCCAGCCCGAACAGCCCGCCACCCTGCCTGCCGTGCAGGTGCTGGGCACTGGCGAAACCGCCACCGGTCCGGTGGACGGCTACGTCGCCCGGCGCAGCGCGACCGCCACGAAGACGGATACGCCGCTGTCGGAAACGCCGCAGGCCATCACGGTGATCCCGCGCGACCAGATCATCGACCAGGGCGCCCAGAACGTGCAGGACACGATGAACTATGCGGCCGGCGTGCGCCCCAATGCCTACGGCGTGGACAACCGCGGCGACTATGTGCGCGTGCGCGGCGTGGAGCCGGTGCAGTACCTGGATGGCCTGCGCCAGTTCTTCAATTACAACAACCCGCGCACCGAGGTCTATGGCCTGGAACGGGTCGAGGTGCTGCGCGGCCCCTCGTCGATGCTGTACGGCCAAGGCAGCACCGGCGGCATCGTCAACCTGGTCAGCAAGCGCCCGCAGGCCGAACAGCAGGGCGAGATCGGCGTACAGCTGGGCAACTTCAATCGCCGTGAAATCCAGGCCGACATCACCGGCCCGCTGACCGAAGACGGCCAGTGGCTGTACCGTGTCGTCGCGCTGGGACGCGACAGCGACACGCAGGTGCAATACGCGCCGGACGACCGCCTGTTCCTCGCGCCGTCGCTCACCTGGCAGCCCAGCGCGGCCACGTCGCTCACGCTGCAGGCCTCCTGGCAGAAGGACAAGTCGGGCACGACGCAATCGTTCCTGCCGTGGAGCGGGACTGTCGCGCACAATCCGAACGGCCGCATTCCGACGCGCCGCTTCGCCAGCGAGCCGGGCTTCGATGCCTACGACACCGAGCAATTCAACGTGGGCTGGCTGTTCGAGCATCAGTTCAACGACACCTGGAAATTCCGCCAGAGCTTTCGCAATACGGTCAGCAGCGTGGATTACAAATCGCTCTACCCGAACGTGTATGGCGATCGGCGCGGCGACTCGTACATAGACCCCGAACAGACCACCGTCGACCGCTACTACTACATCAACAAGCCCCGCATGCGCACGCTGCTGGCCGACCAGAACCTGGAAGGCAAGCTGAACTGGGGCCGCACGCAGCACACCGTGATTGTCGGCATGGACTACTCGCGCTACCGCGAAACCAGCAGCGCGGACAGCGGCCTGGGCTCGCCGCTCAACCTGTACCACCCGATCTACGGCAATGCGCCGGACTACACGCTGACCGACGCGCCCAAGCAGCGCCAGCAGCAACTGGGCTTCTACGCGCAGGACCAGATCGCGTTCGACAAGAACTGGATCCTGCTGGCCGGCATCCGGCGCGACCGCGTCGAAAGCACGACCGACGGCCAGGACAAGGAAACCGACCAGGCCACCACCAAGCGCTTCGGCCTGATGTACGCGGCCGACAACGGCTGGTCGCCGTACGTGAGCTACAGCGAATCCTTCACCCCGATCGCGGGCGCGGACTTCTACAACCAGCGCTGGAAGCCCATGCGCGGCAAGCAATGGGAAGTGGGCCTGAAGTACATGCCCGTCGACGCCGACCTGGAATTCACGGCGGCCGCCTACGACCTGCGTGAAAGCAACCGCCAGACCAACGATCCGGACAATCCCAACAACCAGATCCAGGCCGGCAAGACGCGCACGCGCGGCGTCGAACTGGAAATGCGTGGGCGCGTCACCAAGGACGTGGACGTGATCGCCAACTACATCTACACCGACATCGATCCGCAGCTGGAGGCGATGCCCAAGCACATGGTGTCGCTGTGGAGCAAGTATCGCTTCGCCATCGCGAACCAGCCGGGCTTCGCAGTCGGGGCCGGCGTGCGCTTCCTGTCCAAGTTCCGGGACGGCGGCGCCCCCGAGACGCCGTCGGTGACCCTGTTCGACGCGATGGTCAGCTATTCGAACGGCCCGTGGCGCTATGCGCTGAACGTCAACAACATCGCGGACCGCACGTATGAAGTCGTCTGCCTGGACCGCGGCGACTGCTTCTACGGCGCCCGCCGCACCGTGATGCTGAGCGGCGCCTACCGCTTCTGACAGGGCGTTGCGTCCCTGAATGCGGGACTCCAGCAGGGCACACACCTGTACGTACAGCATGTACGTACAGGTGTACACTACGATTTTTTCAACCGCCTGACAGACGCGCGCATGAACGTCTGCACCCCAGAAAAATCGTCCTGGAGACCCCGATAGTGTCGACCGCAACTACCCGCTCGCCCTTTTTTGGCACCATGCAGAAAATCCCCGGTGGATTGATGCTCGTGCCGCTGATCCTGGGTTCCCTGATCGGCACCTTCGCCCCCGAGGCCCTGGCCATCGGCGGCTTCACCACGGCGCTGTTCAAGAACAGCGCGCTGCCGCTGATCGCGCTGCTGATCTTCGCGACCGGCACGCACGTCAACGCCCGCACCGGCGGCCCCATCCTCGCGACCGCCGGCACCATCCTGCTGATGAAGACGCTGGTGCCCGCCACCCTCATCATCATCCTGGGCAGCTATGTCGGCCTGGACGGCGTGTGGGGCGTGTCCATCCTGGCGCTGCTCGCGGCGTTCGACAACAGCAACGGCGGCCTGTGGCTGGCCTACACCGGCCAGTACGGCGACGCCCGCGACCGCGGCGCGTATGTGGCCAGCGCGGTCAACGACGGCCCCTTCTTCAGCCTGCTGTTCCTGGGCGCCTCGGGCCTGGCCGACATACCGATGATCGCCCTGGTGGCGGCGCTGGTGCCCTTCCTGCTGGGCGTGGTCGTGGGCAACCTCGATCCCAAGTGGCGCGACGTGCTCAAGCCCGTGCCCAACATCGTCATCCCGTTCTTCGCCTTTGCGCTGGGCACCGGCATCAACCTGGGCGCGGTCGTCAGCGGCGGCGTCAGCGGCCTGATCCTGGGCCTGATCATCAGCCCCATCACCGGCGGCCTGGTCTACCTGGGCTATCGCATGATCCTGCGCCGCGGCGGCAAGAGCGGCCTGGGCTTCGCGGCCGGCACCACGGCCGGCAACGCCATCGCCACGCCCGCCGTGGTCGCGGCGGCCGACCCCAACTTCCAGCAGTACGTGTCCACCGCCACCGCGCAGGTCGCCGCGTGCGTGCTGATCAGCTCCATCCTGGCGCCCGTGCTGGCCTCCTGGTTCCTCAAGCGCGCCGGTGAGCTCAAGTCCGAGGATGCCGACGCCACCGTCGCACCGCCCCTGACCCAGGCGCGCGGAGAGGCCTTGTGAAACCTGCCATCGCCATCGTCGCCGACGACCTGACCGGCTCCGGAGACACCGCCGTGCAATTTGTGCGCGCCGGCTGGAACACGCACCTGTCGATCGGCGGCGCCGATGAGGCCCTGGCCGGTCCCGCCCACGACGACGTCGAGGTGCTGGCCGTCACCACCCACAGCCGCGCGCTGGACGCGTCCGACGCGGCCGCGGTAATCCGCCTCAACGTACGCCAGCTGCGCGAGGCCGGCGTGTCGCGCCTGTACAAGAAGGTCGATTCGACCCTGCGCGGCGCGTTCAAGGCCGAGATCGACGCCGCGCGCGACGCCTGGCGCGACAACGCGATCGCGGTGATCTGCCCGGCCTTCCCGGCCACCGGCCGCACCGTCCAGCAAGGCATCCTGTATGTGAACGGCAAGCCGGTCACCGACACGTCGGCGGCCACCGATCCGGTCACGCCGGTGACCGAAAGCCATATCCCCACCCTGCTGGGCTGCGCCCACGTCGCGCCCGTGGCGGACGACACGCCGGAATCGCTGGCCGCGCGCATCGCGCAGGCCGGCAATACGGTGGTGGTCGACGCGGCCACCGACGCCGATCTGGAACGGCTGGCGCGCGCCATCGGCCTGCTGGGCGAACGCGCCCTGCCCGTGGGCGCGGGCGGCCTGGCCGTGCCGCTGGCCCGCGTCTGGGCCGGCGCCGACCAGACCGCGCCCGTCGTGGTCGTGGTCACCTCGCAGCACAGCGCCGCGCGCGCGCAGGCCGCCGCGCTGCAGGCAGCCGGCGCCGACACCTGGAGCCCGTCGCTCGAGCAGCTTGCCGACGACGCGCAATGGCAGGCCTGGAGCCAGCCCCTGCTGCAGGCCCACGGGCAGGCGCCGCTGGAGGCGGGCACCATCCTGCTGCTGGCCCCCGAGGGCCAACGTGACGGGCTGGATTCCGATAAGGTCGCCGACCGCCTCGGGAGCCTCGCCGCGCAATTGATTGCCGCCTCCCGCGCCGCGGGCGTGGTCGCCACCGGCGGCGACGGCGCGCGCAGCGTGCTGGTGGCGCTGCAAGCCAACGGCATTGCGCTGGTGGATGAAGTCATGGGCGGCGTGCCTCTGGGCACGCTGACCGGAGGCACGGCCGCAGGCCTGCCCGTGGTGACCAAGGCCGGCGGCTTTGGCACCGAAGACGTACTGGTTCGCGCGGTGCGCGCGATCCGCGACAGGAGATTCAAGCGATGACACAAACCCCTACCGCGAAGCTGCCCCTGCTGGCCGTGACCTTGGGCGACGTAGCAGGCATCGGGCCGGAAATCACGGCCAAGATGCTCATGGGCCACGACGAACTGCGCCAGAAGGCGCGCCTGTTCGTCGTCGGCGACGTGGACGTCATGGCCAACGCGGTGCGCAACCTGGGCGGCGACCCCGCCATCGTGCGCAAGCTGGACCGCGCGGCCGACGCCACCAACACGCCGGGCACGATCGAAGTGCTGCAGGCCGGCCCCTCGCTGGCCCACGTCAAGCTGGGCGAAATCAGCGCCGACGCCGGCGACGGCTCGGTGCGCTTCGTCACCACGGCCTGCGCCCTGGCGCGCGCCGGCGAGATCGACGGTATCGTCACCGCCCCGCTGAACAAGGCGGCCATGCACGCCGCCGGCCACAAGTGGCCCGGCCACACCGAGCTGCTGGCCCATGAGTTCGGCGTCAAGACCTTCTCGCTGGTGCTGTCCGCCGGCGATCTCTACATCTTCCACGCCACGACGCACGTCTCGCTGCGCCAGGCCATCGAAGACGTGAACCCGGCCCGCATGCGCGCCGTCCTGCGCCTGGCCGGCTCGTTCGCCACGGCCCTGGGACGCGGCGACGAGCCCGTGGCCGTCGCCGGGCTGAACCCGCACGCCGGCGAAAACGGCATCTTCGGCAGCGAAGACGCCGACATCCTGGCGCCCGCCGTGGCGGAAGCCAACGCCGCCGGCATCCTGGCCGCCGGCCCCATCCCGGCCGACGCGCTGTTCCCGCAGGCCGTGCGCGGCAAGTGGAAGTTCGTGGTCGCCTGTTACCACGACCAGGGCCACGCGCCCTTCAAGTCCGTGTACGGCGACGACGGCGTCAACATCACCGTCGGCCTGCCGGTCGTGCGCGTGTCCGTGGACCACGGCACCGCCTTCGACATCGCGGGCAAGGGCATCGCGCGCGAAGACAGCCTCATCCTGGCCGCCGAGCGCGCCGCGCATCTGGCCCCGGGCTGGACGCATGTATGGGAAACTGCGCGGGCACAAACCGGAGGTTGATTCCCATGGCGCCCGCCACGCACGACGCATTGCCCGATCTTGACCGCGCGGGAGACATCCCGCTGCACGCCCAGGTGGCGTCGCGGTTGCGCGGATACATCCGCTCGAACAAGCTCGCCGCAGGCGCCGTGCTGCCCAGCGAGGCCGCGCTGTGCGACCGCTTCGGCGTGGCGCGCAGCGTGGTGCGCCAGGCCCTGGCGGCCCTGGCCGCCGAAGGACTGATCCAGCGCGAATCCGGGCGTCCCGCCACCGTGGCGGCGCCCCAGGAACACCGGCGGCTGGTGCAGCGGTCCACCGGCCTCTACGAACAGTTCGCCCAGTCGGGCGTATCGCTGCAGACCCGCGTGCTGGCCCTGGGGCCGGCAACGCCCCCCGCCGAGGTCGCCGAGTTCTTCGGCACCACTCGCCTCCTGATGCTGGAACGCCTGCGCCATGTCGCCGAGGCGCCGCTGGCCTACGTGCGCACCTGGCTTCCCGCCGACGCCGTGCCGGGCCTGCGCGCCGAGCATCTGGTCGATGCCTCCCTGCACGGCGTGCTGACGCGGCAATTCGGCCTGCGCCCCGGCGCCGGCCGCAACCAGATCCGCGCCGTCGCCGCCGACGAAAAGCTCGCCGCCCTGCTCGACACGCAGGCGGGCACGCCGCTTCTGATGCTGCAGGGCCAGGGCATGGACCAGCATGGCAAGCCGCTGGAATGGTTCACCACCTGGCACCGCGCCGAACAGCTCGTGTTCGACGTGGACGTCAGCATGGGACATGAAAGCGTGCACCCCCGCTTGCACGACACCCCCAGCGAATCGCCGGCGCCGTCCAATGGACACGACGCGCCGGGCCACGATCCACAGGAACATGACCCGCTGGCGCGCGCACAGGCGCTGGTGGCGGAGCTGTCGGCCGAGCTGGCCCGGTTGCGCCGGCAGTCCTGAGCGCGCCCCGCGCGGACCGGGCCGCCGGCGCTCAGGCCGCGTGCCCCTCGTCCCCTGCCGCGCGCCAATCCGCCAACACCCTGTCGCAGATGGCGCGCGCCTGGCCGACGTAGTTGGCCGGATCGGCAAGACGGTTCAATTCATCGTCGCTCAGCAGACCCCGCGTCGCGGCATCGCTGTCCAGGGCATCGCGCAGCGCGTCGCGCAGGGCCAGCCCCCTGGCCACCGCATCCCGCGACGCGCGCTCGACCAAGGCATGCGCGGGCAGGCGGCCCAGGCGAGCGCCCAGCGCCAGCATGTAGGCCTCGGCCAGGATGAGACCGTCCGTGGTCTCCAGATTCTGCGCCATCCGCCGCGGATCCACTTCCAGGCCGTCCAGCACGCCGGTCAGGTGGCGCAAGGCGCCGCCGGTCAATGCGGCAAGCTGCGGCAGCGCGTCCCACTCGGCCTGCCAGCCGCCCAGCGCACGCTCGTGTTCCTGGGTCATCGCCGACAGCATGGTCGACACCAGCGGCGGCACGCGGATCGCGGCCGCCAGGATGGCGGCGCAGCCCACCGGATTGCGCTTGTGCGGCATGGTGCTGGACCCGCCACGTCCGGGCGCCGACGGTTCGCTCACCTCGGCGATCTCCGACTGCGCCATCAACGACACATCCCGGGCGATCTTGCCCATCGTGCCGCTCAACACGCCTAGCGAGGCCGCCAGGTTTGCAAGACGGTCGCGATGCGTATGCCACGGCATCGCGGGCACGCCCAGCCCCAATTCGGCGGCCAGGGCGCGCGACACGTCGGCCGCCGCCGGCCCCAGGCTGGCCAGCGTGCCCACCGCGCCGCCGAACTGCAGCAGCGCGATCTGCGACGTGTCCTGCCGCAGCCGCTGCCGGCCGCGCGCCAGCGCCTCCAGCCAGCCCGCGGTCTTGGCGCCAAAGGTGGTGGGCAAGGCATGCTGCAGCCACGTGCGCCCCACCATGATGGTGTCGCGATGCGCGACGGTCAGGCGCGCGCAGGCCTGCGTGGCGCTTGCAAGGCCCTGGTCCAGCCTCGCGCCCACCTGCAGCAGCTGCAGGACCAGCGCCGTATCCAGGATGTCCTGGCTGGTTGCCCCCCAATGCACGTACCGGGCCGCCTCGGCATCCGTGCGCGCGACGGCGGCCGTCAATTGCTTGACGAAGGGGATCGCGATATTGCCCGCCTGCACGGCGGCTGCGGCGATGGCGTCCAGGTCCAGCATCGCGGCCGCCTCGCCACCGTGGCAGACCCCATGGATGATCCGCGCCGCGTCCGCCGGGATGACGCCGCACTGCGCCTGCGCCGTCGCCAGGGCGGCCTCCACGACGAGCATCTGGCTGACGGTCCCGGCGCCCGAAAACTGGGCCAGGATGACGCTGTCTGAGTAGATGGCTTCGGTCAGCCCGGAAGGGATGCTCATGCGATAGGCCTCTGCGCGCACGGAATAATCAGATGTCGAAGAACACGGTTTCGCCCGGCCCCTGCAGGATGATGTCCCAGCGCAGGGCGCCGCCTTCGGCCGGCTGCGCCACCAGCGTGGCGCGCCGGCTGGCCGGAACCCTGGCAAGAATCCAGTCCTGCTCGTTGGCGCGCGCTTCGTCCGGAAAGTACATGCGGGTCGAAAGGTGCTTGAGCAGGCCGCGCATGAAAACGGACACGACCAGATGCGGCGCCTGCGTCTGGCCGTCCGGCGCCGGCACGCCCCCCGGCTTGATGGTGGTGAAGCGGAATCCGCCGTCCGCCTGCGTGGGCACGCGTCCGAAACCGCTGAATCCCGCCCGGCCGGCGTCGCCCGGCGCATGCCTGGGGTCGTCCGGGTGGCCGTATACGCCGCGCGCATCGGCCTGCCATATCTCGATCATGCCGTCGGACACGGGATTGCCCTCGCCATCGATGATGCGTCCTTCGATGATGACGGGCGTCGCGCCAAGGTCGCCGAGGCCTTGCGTCAGGTCATCGCGGTTCAGCCCCGACAGTCCGATGTGCAGATAGGGGCCGACGGTCTGCGAACAGGTGGGATAGAGCATGCGTTACTCCATGGGCGTTGCGTTGCGCCCGCGCAGGACGATATCGAAGCGGTAGCCCAGCGCGTACTCGGGCACGGTGGTTTCCCAGTCCAGCGCGGCAATCAGCCGGTTGCGCGCCTTGGCATCGGGCACGCACTGGAATATGGGATCGAACTCCAGCAGCGGATCGCCCGGGAAATACATCTGGGTGACCAGGCGCGTGGCGCAGGCGCGGCCGAACAGCGAAAAATGGATATGCTGCGGCCGCCATCCGTTGAAATGGTTGCCCCACGGGTACGCCCCCGGCCTGATCGTCTTGAACTGGTAGCGGCCAAGCGCATCCGTCACGGTCCGGCCTTCGCCGCTGAAATTCGGATCCAGCGGCGCGTCGTGCTGGTCGCGCTTGTGCAGGTATCTGCCCGCGGCGTTGGCCTGCCAGATCTCGATGAGCGCATCGGGCACGGGCCTGCCGTTCTCGTCCAGCACGCGGCCGGACACGAGAATGCGCTCGCCGATCGCTTCGGCCGAGGACACGCGCGTCAGGTCGTTGTCGCCTTTGTTGACGAACTCCGCGCCGAACGCCGGCCCGGTGATCTCGGACAGCGTCTGGGGCACGACGATCAGCGGTTCGTTCGGCGAGCGCAAACGGGTGGATCCGTACGGATCGAAGCGATAGCCGGGCTGGGTGTCCCAGAAAGGACGCCGGTACTGGGCAAGATTGGACATCGCGGCAAATCTCCTATGAGACGCCGCCGGCGCGGCCGGCGCGCCAGGCAGCATGGGTGTCCTGGCCGGCTATCCGCCGAACCAGCGCGCGGGAACGATCACCAGGGCAGGAAAGGCCACCATCAGGAACATGACGAGGAACTCCGCGGCCATGAACGGCAGGACGCCGCGCGTCACGTCGTCCAGCTTCATCTTTCCGACCCCCGCCACCACGTTGAGCACGGTGCCCACGGGCGGGGTTACCAGGCCGATCGAGTTGTTGATGATGAACAGCACGCCGAAATACACCGGATCGATGCCCGCCGCGCGCACCACCGGCATCAGCACGGGGGTCAGGATCAGGATGGTGGGCGTCATGTCCATGGCCGTGCCCACCACCATGACCAGCGCCATGATGGCGGCCATCAACAGGATCTTGTTGCCCATGTACGGCTGCAGCATGTCCACCACCTTGGCGGGCAGGTCCGCCACGGTGATCAGCCAGGCGCTGACCATGGCCGCCGCGATCAGGAACATGACGATGGCGCTGGTCTTGGCCGCGGACACGAACACCGCGAACAGCTGATTGAGCTTGAGCTCCCGGTAGACCAGCGTCGACACCAGCAAGGCGTACGTGGCGGCGACCACCGCCGCTTCAGTCGGGGTGAAGACGCCCATGCGCAGGCCGACCAGGATGATGACCGGCAGCATGAGCGCCCACCCCGCCTTGCGCAACGCGGTGACGATCTCCCGGGCGGACTTGCGCGGCGGCGGAACGATCTTCTCGCGCCGGACCAGCCAGGCCCACGTCAGCCACAGGGCGCCCCCGATCATCAGGCCGGGCGCGATGGCCGCCATGAACAGCTTGGAAATGGACACGTTGGCCGCCACGCCGAAGATGACCAGTCCGATGCTGGGGGGAATGACCGGCCCGATCACGCCGGTGGCGGCGATCAGGCCGCCTGCGGTCGGCTTCTTGTGTCCGGCGCTGACCATCATGGGCAGCAGCAGCGCGGTCAGGGCCGCGGCGTCGGCCACGGCCGATCCCGACAACGCCGACAACAGGCAGCCCGCCATGATCGTGACGTAGCCCAGCCCGCCCCGCACGTGTCCGACCAGCGCGAGGGCCAGGTCCACGATACGGCGGGACAGCCCGCCAACGTTCATGATTTCTCCCGCCAGCATGAAGAACGGCACCGCCAGCAGCGGAAAGCTGTCCGCCCCGCCGATGACGTTCTGCGCCAGGATCTGCGCATCGAAGATGTCCAGATGCCACATGAGCGCCACGCCGCTCGCCAGGAGTGCGAAGGCAATGGGCACGCCCAGCGCCATGACGCCCAGCAGCGATCCGATGAAGACTGCAATCGTCATGCGCTTCTCCCTGGCGCGCCATTGCCCGCTTCGTCCAGGATCTGCTTGAGCTGCACGGCTTCCTCGGATTCCTGGACCATGATCAGGTCCGCATCACGCAGCTTGCCGGTCAGGACGCGGTACAGATCCACGGCGATGATGAGGCCCGCCATCACGGAAAACACCAGCCCGGCCGCGTAGACGATGGCCATGGGCAAGCCGCTCACGGGCGCGCTGACGTCCGCATTGATGACCGCCTGCGCCCAGCTCCCCTTGAACATGAGGCCGACGATGTAGAGCATGAGCAACTGCCCCAGCACGAGACAGATCTTCTTGCCGGCCGTCGGAAGCTTGGCCACGACCATGTCCATGCCGAGATGCCCGCGTTCTTTCAGGGCGATCACCGCGCCCAGGAAGGTCAGCCAGATGAACATCCACCGGGACAGTTCCTCCGACAGGGTGATGCCCGAGTTGAAGCCATAGCGCGCGACGACATTGCCGAAGACCAGCACGACCATGGCCGCAAGCAGCAGGGCGATGGCAAATTCCAGCACGCGGCAGATGGCGCCGATGAATCTGTCTATGGCGACCATGTCCGGGCCCCTCGACGCGATTGCGGATGCAGGTCGGGCCGCCTCATGCCTTGGCGTCCTGCAACAGACCGACCAGGCCGCGCAGCGCCATCAGGTAGGACAGCGGCCCCAGCCCCTGCACCGTGCCGCGCACCGCGGGCGAAATGATCGAATGCGCGCGCCAGGTCTCGCGCGCGGCGATGTTCGACATGTGCACTTCCAGCGTCGGAAACGGCATGGCCTTGATGGCGTCGTGCAGCGGCACGCCGTGCTGCGTCAAACCGGCGGGATTGACCAGCGCGCCGTGGGCGGCGTCGATGTTCTCGTGCAGAAAATCGATCAGCGCGCCCTCATGGTTCGATTGCAGCGTGGCCAACTGGACGCCCAGTTCCGCGGCCAGCGCCGCCAGGCGCTGGTTGATCTCCGCCAGCGTCGTGGTGCCGTAGATGTGCGGCTCGCGGCGGCCGAACAGATTGAGGTTGGGGCCGTGCAGGACAAGGATCTTCATGATGGGAGGCCGGGTGCGGTTTACTTGCGGATGCGGGCGAGTTCGTCGTTGTAGAGCTTGACGATTGCCGGGTCATAGCTGCTGGTGAAGTGCTCGATGACCGGCTTGACGACCTGCTGCATGCGGGCCTTTTCGCCCGGCTCGATGGTGTTGAACTGGATGCCCTTGGCCTGCAGCTCCGCGACGGCCTTCTGCGCGGCGGCCCGGCTGACCTTGCGCTGGTAGCCGCGGGCCTCGTCGGCCGCTTCGTGCAGGATCTTCTGCTCGGCGGGCGACAGCTTGTCCCAGAATTTCTTGCTGACCAGCACGATGTTCGCCGCGTACACATGGTTGGTCGCGCTGACGTACTTCTGCACCTCGTAGAACTTGTTCGACAGGATTACCGAATACGGATTCTCCTGGCCGTCGACCGCCTTGGATTCCAGCGCGCCGTACAGTTCCGCGAAGGGCATGGGAACCGGATTGGCCTTGAAGGCCTTGAACGTCTCCAGGAACACGGGGTTGGGAATCACCCGGATCTTCAGGCCCGACAGGTCCTCCGGCTTGCCGATGGGATGCCGCGAGTTCGTCACGTTGCGAAAGCCCAGGTCCCAGAAGCCCAGCGCAACCAGGCCTTTCTCGGGCAGCTTGGCGATCAGGGCCTGGCCCAGCGGCCCATCCAGCAAGGCGTCCGCCTGGCCGAAGTCGGTGACCGAAAACGGCAGGTCGATCAGCCCGAATTCCTTGACGATGCCCGCCAGCGACGTCGAGGCCGGCGCCGACATTTCCTGCACCCCGCCTTGCAACCCCGACTGCTGCTGCATTTCATTGCCGAGCTGGGACGCCGGGAATTCCTTGACCTTCAGCTTTCCGCCGCTCTTTGCAGCCACCAGTTCGGTGAACTTCTGCACCCCCGCGCTCACGGGATGATCGGTGTTGTTCAGATGGCCGAAGCGTATCGTGCGTTCCTGGATGTCCTGCGCGGCGGCCGTCAGGGCGGTCGCGCCAAGCGCGGCCATCAATGCGATGCGGCAAATGCTGGTCTTCATCGTTGTCTCCGGTGTTTTTTGGAATTTTTTCGATGTCTGGCAAGACTCGGTACTGGAATGTAATTCCGAGTGGAATAGTTTTCCACCTAGGGTTATCATCCATTACCCCATCACCCCCCAACCTTGTTGAGATGACATGGCCGGAGTTCTTGAACGCGCGCTCGCCGTCATGGAGTACCTGTCCTCCAGACCCGAAGGCGTGCCCCTCGCTTCCCTCGCCCAGCAACTGGAAATTCCCCAGAGCGCCGCGCACCGCCTGCTGACGGATCTGTGCCGCTGCGGCTACGTGCGCCAGATACGGGACCACGGCGATTACGCGCTCACCGCGCGGGTGGCATCGATCGGCCTGAGCTATCTGGCCGCCACCGGTATCGTCGACATCGCCCAGCCGCTGGTGGACCGCCTGGCGGAGATCTCGGGAGAGCTGGTGCGCCTGGCCATCGTGGACAACGACGAACGCCTCACCTGGGTCGCCAAGGCGCAGGGCGCCCGCCATGGCTTGCGCTATGACCCCGAGATGGGATCCGAAGCCAGGCTGTCGTGCAGCGCCTCGGGCCACGCCTGGATGCTGACGATGAGCGACGAGCGCGCGCTGGACCTGGTCTCGCGGCAGGGCTTCGGGTCACCCGAGGAATACGGTCCCAACGCCCCCACCACCATCGCCGCCCTGACCAAGATGCTCCAGGCCGGCCGCAAGCGCGGCTACGCCATGATCAACGAAGTGTTCGCGCCGGGCATGACCGCCATGGCCGCGCCCGTGCAGCGCAAGGGCGAACCCGCCATCGGCGTGTTGAGCATCGCGGGCCCCGCGATGCGGCTGACGGAAGCGCGGATGGAGGCGCTGGGCCCGGATCTCCTGGCGGCCGCGCAAGAGCTCGCGCTGGCCAGCCTGGCCTCGCCCATGTTCAGGACGCGCTTTCCCATGCAGGGGCGCAATTCCGGAGACGAGGCCCCCCCAGCCCCTTAAACCGCGCGCTCCGGCTCCGGGCCGGGGCCGTTTCCCCAGGTGCCCACGCGCGCCGAGCGCAGCAGCGGCGACGCATCCGCGGCCTGCGCCAGCTCGCTTGCCGCACGCAGCAGCGCCGGCCCGGATTTCTCCATGGCCTTCAGGGTCAGGCGTTGCGAGGGGCCGGCCACCACCAGGACGCCCGTGGTCTGTTGCCCCGGACGCCGGACGGGCGCCGCCATCGCGCTCATGCCTGCGGCATAGACATCCTGCAGGATGCTGTAGCCCCGACGGCGATGCGTATCCAGGCTGGCCAGCAGCGCCCGTATCGACGTGGGCGCATTCGGACCGAAGTCGCGCGGCTTGCCCAGCCCCTGCTCGGTGACATAGGCGATGGCCTGGTCTTCGGGCAGCGTCATCAGCCAGGCGTGTCCCGCCGCGCTGCACGACAGGCGCAGATCGATGCCCATGTCCGGATCGTAAAGAAGGCCGGACTTCGCGCCCTGGGCCTTGGCCACCAGCGTCAGGCGCTTGCCGTCGACGATGGCCAGGCGCACCAGCTCTCCGGTGGTTGCGGCAAAGCGGTCGATCACCGGCTGAGCGATGTCGATCACGCCGGATCGGCTCAGGAAACTGAGGCCCATTGAGGCAAGCTTCGTCGTCAACGCATATTCGCCCCGCACGGAAGTCTGGCGGACGTAGCCGAATTTGATCAGTTCGTGCAGGGTCCGATGGCATCCGCTGCGCAACTGGTGCAAGGCATCCGCGATATCGGCCAGGTTCGCGCCTTCAGGGTGAGCGGCCAGGTACTCCAGCAACGCCAGTGTCTTTTCGATTGCCCCGCTCATCGCGCCCTCCCACGGCTTCGCCCATGACGTCATTCAATTCATCGTTCAATTTTTGAATTCGATCAAATTTTGAACGGGATTCAAAATTATGCCCTATGCTCGCAGCCGGATATTGAACCCATGGTTCCGCCGCCGCATCAACCGGACCTTTGCCAACGACAACCGAGAAAGGTGCTTGTGATGACTTCAAAGACTATGTCCCTGCGCATTGCCGTGAATGCGGCCGCATCCCTCCTGGCCTGCCTTGCCGTGACGGGAACGGCGATTGCGCAAGACATCAAGGCGCGCACGATGAAGTTCGCCTTCAGTCTGGCCGCGGACCATCCCTTGGGCCAGGGCGCGCAGAAGTTTGCCGATCTGGTCGCGGAGAAAAGCGGCGGCAAGATGAAAGTGTCGATCTACGCCAATGCGGTGCTGGGCGGAGACCCCCAGAATCTGTCGGCGGTGCGCGGCGGCACGCTGGACTTCACGTCGATGGCGACCGGGCTGCTGGCCGGGATCGACAAGCGGTTCATGGTCTTCGATCTGCCGTTCCTGTTCAACGACGCGCGCGAAGCCTACGCGGTCTCGGACGGACCCGTCGCCCAGGGGCTCCTGAAAGGCCTGTACGACCACGGTCTGGTCGGACTGGGAATCTGGGACCTGGGCTTTCGCAACATGACCAACAGCAAGCGCCCCATCGCGCAGGTGCAGGACCTGCAGGGCCTGAAAATGCGCGTCATCGCCGCGCCCGTCTACATCGACATGTTCAAGACCCTGGGCGCCAATCCGGTGCCCATGACGTTCGGCGAAGTCTACGGCGCGCTGGAATCCAAGGCGATCGACGGCCAGGACAACCCGGTGGGCGTGATCCTGTCCGCCAAGTTCGCCGAAGTGCAGAAGTACCTGTCGCTGACGCGCCACATCTACACGGGCATGCCCTTCCTGATGAGCCGCAAGACGTGGGACGGCATGTCGGAAGCGGAGCGCAAAATCATCCTGGAGGCGGCCGCCGAGGCCAAGGCCGAGGAACGCCGCATCTCGCAAGCCAAGGAAGCAGTCGCCCTCGACGACCTGCGCAAGGTCATGCAGGTCAATGCCCTGACGCCCGAAGCGGTCGACCGCCTGCGCGGCGCCGTCAAACCGGTCGTGGACAAATTCGCGGGCGAAATCGGTCCCGACGTCATGCAGCAGGTCACCGCGGAAATCGCCGCCTTGCGGACCAAGAAGTGACCATGGCCATTCTTGGAAAAGCCGCCATCGCCATGTGGTGGGACATGTCGCCGGGTTGGCGCGCGGAGTTCGAAGACTGGCACAGCCATGAGCACTTTCCGGAGCGCATGGGGATCCCCGGATTCCTGCGCGGATCCCGCTGGACCAGCGCGCACGGAGGCGAGGGATTCTTCGTCATGTATGAACTGGACGCCTACGCGACGCTGGTGTCTCCCGGCTACCTCGACCGGCTCAACGCGCCCACCCCCTGGTCCACCAAGCTCATGCCGCAGCATCGCAACATGATCCGCAGCCAGTGCCGCGTGCTGGAGAGCGTCGGCGGCGGCCTGGCGCGCTATGCGCTGACCCTGCGCCTGTCGCCGCGGGCGGGGTCTGAGGATGCGCTGCATGCGTACCTGAAGGCGCATGCAGCCGCCGCGGCGGCGCGGCCGGGACTGACCGGCGCGCATCTGCTGGTGACGGACACGCCGCGCATGGCGGCCACTGCCGAGCAGCAGATACGCGGAGGAAAGGACCGCGCGGCCGACTGGATCTACATCGTCAACGGCTACGCCATCAACGCCGTGACGGCCTGCGACGGCGAAATCCTCAATTCGGCGCAGATGCGCGCGTACACGGGCGAGGCGCCGGCCTGGTCGGAAGTCTATTGCCTCTCCCACACCCTGGAGCCGGCCCGGGCGACGTAAGCGTCCTCCCGGCCCCGCCTTCACCCGCATAGCTTGCGCGCCGCGCCGACGTTCAACGCACCATGCAGGGCCGCTTGTTGTCGAACTGCCAGCCCGGGATCAGATACTGCATCGCCGTCGCGTCGTCGCGCGCGCCCAGGCCGTGCTGCAGGTAAAGCTGGTGCGCCTTGTCGACGGCGTCCAGGTCCAGTTCGATGCCCAGCCCGCCGGTCTGCGGCAGGTCGATGTAGCCGTCGCGGATCTGCAGCGGGTTGCGGGTCAGGTGCTGGCCGTCCTGCCAGATCCAGTGCGTGTCGATCGCGGTCACCTTGCCCGGCGCCGCGGCGCCCACGTGCGTGAACATCGCCAGCGACACGTCGAAATGGTTGTTGGAGTGCGAACCCCAAGTCAGGCCGAACGCCTGGCAGGTCTGGGCAACGCGCACCGAGCCCTGCAGGGTCCAGAAATGGGGGTCGGCCAGCGGAATGTCGACCGATTGCAGCGACAGCGCATGCGCCATCTCGCGCCAGTCGGTGGCCACCATGTTGGTGGCGGTGGGCAGGCCGGTGGCGCGGCGGAACTCGGCCATGACCTCGCGGCCGGAGAACACGCCTTCGGCGCCGCAGGGGTCTTCGGCATAAGCCATCACGCCATGCAGATCGCGGCACAGGCGCACCGCGTCTTTCAGCAGCCAGCCGCCATTCGGATCGAGCGTGATGCGCGCCTCGGGGAAACGCTCGTGCAGCGCACGGATCGCCTCGACCTCTTCCTCGCCGCGCAGCACGCCGCCCTTGAGCTTGAAATCCTGGAAGCCGTAGCGGTCATACGCGGCCTCGGCCAGGCGCACGATGGCCTCGGGCGTCATCGCCTTTTCATGCCGCACCCGCAGCCAGCCGTCGGCGTCGGGCGCCGTCTGGTAGGGCAGCGGCGTCTGCGCGGCATCGCCCACGTAGAACAGATAGCCCAGCATCTGCACGGAGGTGCGCTGCACCCCCTCGCCCAGCAGCGCGGCGACAGGCACGCCCAGATGCTGGCCCAGCAGATCGAGCAGCGCCGATTCCACCGCCGTCACGGCATGGATGGCCACGCGCAGGTCGAAGGTCTGGGCCCCGCGGCCCGCGCTGTCCAGCCCGGCGAACGCCTGGCGCATGCGGTTCAGCGTGTGCTGGTAGTTGCCGATGGAGCTGCCCGCGATGAGCGCGCGCGCGTCTTCCAGCGTGGCGCGGATCTTCTCGCCGCCGGGGACTTCGCCCACGCCGGTGTTGCCGGCGCTGTCGGTCAGGATGACGAGGTTGCGCGTGAAGTAAGGCGCGTGGGCGCCGCTCAGATTGAGCAGCATGGAGTCCTGGCCGGCGACGGGCACGACCCGCATGTCGGTAATCGTGGGCGTCTGGCGTGAGGCTTGCGATGCGTGGAGAGTCATGATTGCTTCTTGAAATAGCCCGGCCGGGGCGGCCGGGCGCGTTGCGTCATTGCACGGAGATGCCGCCGGTCTCGATGACCTGCTTCCAGCGCGCGCTTTCCTGCTGCTGGAACTTGGTGAATGCGTCCGGCGAGTTGGCGACGATTTCCAGGCCGATGTCGGTAAAGGGCTTGCTGAGGGACGGATCCTTCAGTGCGGTGGTGAGCGCGGCGGACAGCTTGTCGCGCACGTCGGCCGGCAGGTTCTTCGGCGCCACGACCGCCTGCCACGCGTAGACATCGACGCCCGGCACGGAGACCTCGGCAAACGTGGGCACGTCGGGCAGCACGGGCGAGCGCTTGGAGCCCGTGACCGCGATGGCCTTGAGCTTGCCGGCCTTGATGTGCGGCAGCACGGCGTTCACGTTCTGGAACGACATGTCCACCTGGTTGCCGAGCAGATCGGAGATGGCCGGGGCGCCGCCCTTGTAGGGCACGTGCAGGCCCTTGGTGCCGGTCTTCTGCCAGAACAGCTCCGCGGTCAGATGATCCGACGAGCCCGCGCCCGACGTGGCGAAGCTGATGCCGCCGGGCTTGGACTTCAGGAGCGCCAGCACGTCCTGCACGCTGTTGACCTTGGCGGCGAGCTGCGGGCTGACCACCAGCACGTTGGGCGTCTGCACGGCCACGGTGAGGTACGTGAAGTCCTTGGCCGGATCGTAGGGAATGCCTTTCATGAGGTGCGGCGCCACGACCAGGGGCGCCAGCGACGTGACCAACAGCGTGTAGCCGTCCGGCGCGGCGCGGGCCACCTGCGAGGCGCCGATGGTGCCGGTGGCGCCAGCCTTGTTTTCCACGACGAAGGACTGCTTGAGCTGCTCTCCCAGCTTGTTGGCCAGCGCGCGCGCCACCGAATCGGTCGCGCCCCCGGGCGGGAACGGCACCACCATGGTGACGGGCTTGTCGGGCCAGGCGTGCGCCACGCCGGCCGCCGCCATCAGGCTCAATCCAACTATCCACTTGCGCGCGTTGCGAGTCATTGCTTGTCTCCGGTCTGGTTTGTATTTTGGACGTCTACGTTAACGTTAACATTTTTTCTGTTAACGTTAACATCACGGCTTTTTTAGGATATTTCCTGGCCGACCGCCGTCACCATCCGGATAAACCCTGATCTAGCCCGCCCCGCAAAACGGGGGACAGCGGTTAGGCTTGATGCTTGTTTCACCCGGTTTTTTTCCTCTCCCTGTTACCCGATGCGCGCGTCCCGAATCCCCTCTGCCGGCTCCCCTGCCCGATCCTCCGAACGCGCCAGCGTCACCGTGCGGGAGGTCGCGCAGGCGGCCGGTGTTTCGATGATCACGGTGTCGCGCGCGATCAACACCCCGCAGCAGGTGTCTCCCGCCACGCTGGACAAAGTCACCGCCGCGATCCAGGCGCTGGGCTACGTGCCCAACCTCATGGCCGGCAGCCTGCGCCTGTCGCGCAGCAACCTGGTGATGGTGCTGGTGCCCTCGATCACCGGGTCGCTCTTTGGCGGCATGCTGACCGAGCTGACCCGGTCCCTCGACGCCAAGGGCTTTCAGCTCATGGTCGGCCAGAGCGGCTACGACTCGCCGCGCGAAGACGCGCTGCTGCGCGCCATCATCGGGCGCCGTCCCGACGGCATCGTGCTGACGGGCGTGATGCATTCGCCGCAGGGCCGGCAGTTGCTCAAGGCGTCCGGCATCCCCATCGTCGAAACCTGGGACACCACCGACGCGCCGATCGACATGCTGCTGAGCCTGTCGCACGAGGCGATCGGCGCCGCCGTAAGCCATTACCTGCGCGATGCGGGCAAGACCCGGCAGGCCGTGCTGAGCGGCGACGACCCGCGCGCCCGGCTGCGCGCCGAAAGCCTGGTGCGCGCCGCCCTGGAATCCGGCCTGCCCGAACCGCTGGTGCACTACCTGCCCGCGCCCACGACACACGCGCAGGGCCGCGAAGGACTGCGCGCCCTGCAGCGCTCGGGACAGGGCATCGACGCCGTGTTCTGCAGCTCGGACCTGATGGCCGCCGGCGTATTGACCGAGGCGGCCGTGCAGGGCCTGGACGTCCCCCGGCAACTGGCCGTGGTCGGCTTCGGCGACATGGACATCGCCGCCTCGATGTCGCCTGCCATCACCTCGGTGCACGTGGACGGCGCCGCCATCGGCGCGCAGGCCGCCGAGATGATCGGCCTGCGCGCCAACGGCCAGCGCCCCGCGCAATCGGTGGTGGAAATCGGCTTTCGCATCGTGGCCCGCGACAGCGCGTAGTCGACGCGGCGCTGCCGCCCCTGTGCTCGAATGACATCGTGCTGTAGCCCACTCGGGACGGCATTGGAGACGGGCCGGGCGGTCCCGCGTGCTTGTTCCAGCCTGGTCCCTGCGGCAAAATACCTGCCTTCCTCCCTTGCCTCGGCGCTGGCCCTCCCCATGTCCGACTCCGTCGCCCTCTTCGACCAGCACCGTCCCCGCCTCTACGCGATCGCCTACCGCATGCTGGGCGCCGTGGCCGAAGCCGAAGACGTGGTGCAGGAGGCGTGGCTGCGCTGGCACGGCGCCGACCGCGGCGTCATCGCCAACCCGGAGGCGTGGCTCGTCACCGCCACCACGCGGCTGTCCATCGACCACCTGCGCGCCGCCAAGGCCGAGCGCGACAAATACGTGGGCGTGTGGCTGCCGGAGCCCATGCTGATGGCCGCCCCCGCCACGCCAGAACAGATCCACGAACAGGCCGACGACGTGTCGGTTGCGTTCCTTTTCATGCTGGAGCGCCTGTCGCCCGAGGCGCGCGCGGCGTTTCTCATGCGCGATGTGTTCGATGCGGACTACGAAGACATCGCGCAGACGCTGGACAAGACCCCGGCCGCGGTCCGCCAGATGGTGCGCCGCGCCCGCCAGCAGTTGCGCCAGGGTGCGCCGCGCGAAGCCGTGCCGCGCGCAACGCTGCAGCGGCTGCTGCAGGCATTCGCCGAGGCAATGCAGCGCAGCGACTTCCATGGCCTGCTCGCGCTGCTGAGCGATGACGCCGAGCTCATCGGGGACGGCGGCGACAAGGTCTCCGCGTTTGCCCGCCTGGTGGGCGGCAAGCGGCTGGCGCAGCTTTTCTACGCCGGCAAGCGCCGCTATCGCGACGCCCTGGATGTCAGGGTCGTCCAGGTCAACGGCCAATGGACGCTGCTGCGCTTCATCGACGGCGAGCTGGAATCCGTGCAGTCCTACGAAACTGACGGCAAGCGCCTGACCCGGGTGCTGGTGCAACGCAACCCGGACAAGCTCGCCGGCATCGCCGCCGCCCTCGCGCGGCAGTGACATGCGGCAGTGAAATGCGGCAGTAACACGCGGCGCGCTGGCGCATCGGTCCTTTTGGTGCGTGGCAGGCAACACGGTGATCCCCTGCGCGGTGCTACCGCCCCGACTTCCTCGCTTCTACGATGGACCCGTCATCACTTCCAGCCAAGGACAGGTCATGTCAAAGATCACGAAGTTCGGATTGCCCTTTATCGCCGCCGCCGCGCTGCTCGGCCAGCCCGCCCATGCCGCATCCCACGATGCCGCGTCCCATCCCGCGTCGCCCTCCGCCAGGCCAGCCGATCCCATCGTCTCCGAGCTGATGGCCAAGGACCTGCCGGACATCGCCGGCAAGGATGCCGTGATGCTCATCGTGGACTATCCGCCCGGCGCGGCCGACCCGATCCATCGCCACGACGCCCACGGCTTCGTCTATGTGCTGGAAGGCAGCATCGTCATGCAGGTCAAGGGCGGCAAGGAAGTCACCTTGACGCCCGGCCAGACCTTTTACGAAGGCCCGGACGACATCCACACCGTGGGGCGCAACGCCAGCCAGACCCGGCCCGCCAAGTTCCTGGTCGTGCTGATCAAGAAAAGAGGGGCGCCCGCCCTGACTCCGGTCCAATAGGGGCGCGCCGAAGGATGGTGCACCCGGGCCGGATCCCGGCCCGCCAGCAGGCCTTCCCCCACGGGAAGGCCTTTTTTTACGCGCGATGTCACAGGATTGCCCGGCGCAACGTCTTAGCAGTAGGATCAACTTACTTGCCGCGCCGCCACCATGTCGACACCCTCCCCCGCCCCCGCGGATCTCCCTTCTTCGAACGGACCGGATTCCCTGGCTGACAGCTTTGCCACCAGCTACGCCGGTGTCATGGCCTTCATCGCCGTCGCCGCCGAAGGCAACTTCGCGAAGGCCGGCGACCGGCTCGGCATCGGCCGCTCGGCCGTCAGCCGCAGCGTGCAGAAGCTGGAAGACCAGCTCGGCACGCGCCTGTTCGTGCGCACGACGCGCAGCACGTCGCTGACGCCCGAGGGCCAGCGCTTCTACGAACAGTGCCATCCCGGCGTCGAGCGCATCATCCAGGCCCTGGACGACATGCGCGAACTGCGCGAAGGCCCGCCCTCGGGGCAGCTGCGCGTGTGCGCCACCGTGGGCTTCGGCCGCAAGATCGTCGCGCCGCTGCTGAAAGGGTTTTGCGAGGCCAATCCCGGCATCTCGGTCGAGCTGCTGCTGGACGACGGTCCCACCGACTTCACCACGGACCGGGTCGACGTGTCCTTCCGCAACGGACGCATGGAAGACAGCCAGGTGATCGCCAAGAAGGTGATCCCGATGCAGATGCTGCTGTGCGCCTCGCCCGCCTATGCCGCGCGCCACGGGCTGCCGGCCACCGTCGACGACATCGACCGCCATCGCTGCGTGAACTTCAAGCTCGCGTCGGGACGGGTCTACGAATGGGAGTTCAAGGTGTCGGGCCATCTGCGCAAGGTCGCCCCGGCCGCCATGCTGACCTTCAACGACGCCGACCTGGTGCTGCAATCGGTGCTGGACGGCCATGGCATCGCGCAGATGGCCGCCTACCAGGTCTGCGACCACCTGCGCGCCGGCAAGCTGGTCGCCTGCCTGCCGCAATACGCGCCCGACGATCGCGGGCATTACCTGTGCTTCCTGAGCCGCCAGCATTTGCCGGTGCGCATGCGCGTGTTCATCGACTACATGACCGAACAGATCCGCGCGATGGATCTGCAGATCCTGGACAGTCTGCTGGCGAAGCCGGTGTGAGGTCGGTGCATCGCGCAACGGCGCGACAGGATTCCGGCCCTGCGTCGCCGCCCTACTGCGTCAGCGCCACCACGCTTTCGATGCCGCCCTGCGCCATTTTGGAATAGGGACAAAGGCGTTCGGTGTTGCGCACCAGTTCCTCGGCGATGGCCTTGTCCAGCCCCGGCAGGTGGATATTGATGTCGGCGGTCAGCGCGAAGAGTCCGTCCACGGGATCGCGCCCGAACGAGATGGTGGCCGTGACCGACGCCTCGGGAATCGACAGGCCGGACCGCTCGGCCAGCATGCTGAGGGCGCCATGGAAGCATGCGGCATAGCCCGCGGCAAAGAGCTGCTCGGGGTTGGTGCCCCCGCCCGTGCCGCCCAGTTCGACGGGCAGGCGCAATTCCACGACCAGTTCGCCGTCGTCCGAGATGGCGATGCCCGACGCGCGGCCGTGCGCCGCCTCCCCGCCGCGCACCGTCACGCTGGTGGTGTACAGGGGACGGAAGTCGCCGCCCCGGTACTTGTCCAAAAGGGTCTGGGAAGGAGGCCGCAATTTGCTCATGAGGGTCCTTGTGCCCGCCGCTACTTTCTTGTGCCCGAACGGCTGAACCAGGTTTCGAAGTCGATCTCGCCCAGGCGCGCGCCGGGTCCCGGCACCAGCGTATCGTCGTCCAGCAGCGCGCCGAAATAGCGCACGCCGGCGTCCGCGTGCACGGTGCGGGCGTCGCCGATTTTACCCATGTAGCGCTGGGCCAGTTCGGCCAGGCGCACCTTCTGCGGACCGGCGATCTCCACGATGCCGTTCACCGGCGCACCCAGCGCCGCGTCGGCCATGGCCAGGGCCACGTCGTCGGAGGCGATGGGCTGCACATACGCGGACGGCAGCCGTACGTCGTCGCCCTGCGCGCCCGACTGCACGATGCCGCCCAGGAACTCGAAGAACTGCGTGCTGTGGACGATGGTGTACGGAATGCCACCGGCCTCGATCAGGTCTTCCTGCACGATCTTGCCGCGGAAGTAGCCGCTTTCGGCCAGGCGGCGCGTGCCCACCACCGACAGCGCGACGTGATGGCGCACGCCCGCGCGCTTCTCGGCCGCCAGCAGGTTGCGGCCGGCGGCCTGGAAGAAATCGAGCACAGCCTGGTCTTCGAAGGACGGCGAGTTGGCGACGTCCACCACCACGTCCACGCCGGTCAGCGCGGCATCCAGGCCTTCGCCCGTGACGGTGTTCACGCCGGTCGCGGGGGACGCGGCGACGGCCTCATGGCCGCGCCCGGTAAGCAGTTTGACGAGCTTGGAGCCAATCAGGCCCGTGCCGCCGATGACGAGGATTTTCATGATCGATCCTTGGTTGCTGGGTTGCTGGATTGCTGGGTTGCTTAGCTGAATTGCGCCTTGTCCAGGCCGTAGGCCTTGTCCGCGGAGCCGGGAACGGTCTGGAAGCCCACGTTCAGGCGGTTCCAGCCATTGATGGCCATGATCGCGAAGCTGAGGTCCGAGAGTTCCTTTTCCGACAGTTCGCCGCGCACGCGCTCGTACACCTCGCTGGGCACGCCGTGCGCGCCCAGCGTGGTCAGGGCTTCGGTCCACGCGAGGCACGCGCGTTCGCGCGCCGAGAACTGGTTGGATTCGCGCCAGATGGCGACGTGGTGCAGGCGCAGTTCGCGTTCGCCGGCGATCTTGGCCTCCTTGACGTGCATGTCCAGGCAGAAGCCGCAGCCGTTGATCTGCGACGCGCGGATGTCGACCAGGGTCAGGATCGACTTTTCGATGGCGCCCGACTTGGCCAGCATGGTGAATTCGACCAGCTTCTTGAACAGGTCGGGCGATTGGGCAAAGGCGTTGATGCGTTGGGTCATGATGGCTCCTCGGGGGGTGGGCGCTACCCGGCGGATCGGCCGGACTGCGCAGGCTTGAACGACGCCCAAATCGTAGGTCTGCTCGAACGGCGGCAGTAGATCCTGGCGAGGGAGCACGATGTTGCCGCAATGGCAACAATCGCCCGGGACGAACGCGACGACAATGAACGGGCACTGACGGCTCGCGCCCGGAACACACCATGAACAGAAACGATATCTCGATGCAGGACCTCCACTACTTCGTCGAAGTCGCCAAGCGCGGGAAGCTGTCCGCCACCGCCGCCGGCCTCGGCATCCCGGTGGCCACCCTGTCCCGCCGCCTCACGCAGCTGGAACAGACGCTCGGGTACAAACTGCTGAACCGCACCACGCGCAGTGTCAGCCTGACGGCGATCGGCCAGCGATACTTCGACGAATGCGCCGCGCACGTCCAAGGCGCCCTGTCCGCGCACGAGGTCATCAACGCCAGCCTGAATCACCTGGCCGGGACGCTGCGCGTGTCGGTCATGCCCGGGCTCACGACGATCCTGCCGGCCGTGCTGAAGGAGCTGCGCGCCACCTATCCGCAGATCTCGTTCGAGGTCGAGCTGGGCACGTCCGACATCGCGCGCAATGGCCAGCAGTTCGACCTCATGCTGCGCACGGGCGACCTCGAGGATTCCGCGCTGATCCAGAAGCACGTGGCCCAGGTCCACTGGGTGCTCGTCGCGGCCAGCAGCTACCTGGACCGCTTCGGGCGCCCGACCTGCCCCGAAGACCTGGGCCTGCACGAGCGCATCATTACGGGCGACCTGCCTGACTGGACGCTGGGCGAAGGCGAGGGCCTGCTCAACGTCCGGGGCCCCGCCCACATCGGCACCAACAGTTCGGCCCTGGGCGTGCAACTGGCCACGGCCGGGCTCGGCATTGCCTGGATGCCCAGCCATCTGGCGTTGTCGCAGACCCTGCGGGAGCTGGCCCTGGAGCAGATCCTGCCGGACTGGAAACTGCCCCCGGCCACCATCTACGCGCTATCCGACAACCGCGTCACGCCAGCGCGGGCAAAGGTGTTCATCGATACGCTGCAGCGCCATCTGCAGGTGAACTGACCCCTGCTGCGCGCCCGCCGGCGTCCTATCCCAGCAGGTTGTCCCGGACATGCAGCAGGTGCCGGCGCACGGCCGCCATGGCGCGGTCGGCGTCGCGGTCGTGCAGCGCCTCGACGATCTCGCGATGTTCTGCCTGATACGCCGCGCGCCGCTCGGGCGTGAGGCTCTTGCGCTTGAGCGCGCCCCACGTGGCCTGCGAGCGCGCCGCGGTCATCAGCGCAAAGACCTTTTCAATGAACAGATTGTGGGTGGCCGTGGCCATCAGCGCGTGCAGCCTGGCGTCCCACACTTCGAACGCCTCGAAGCTGGTCGCGGCCTCGGCTTGCTCGCACGCATGCTGCATCGCGGCGAAGTCGGCGGGCGTGCCGTGCTGCACCACCAGCGCGGCGATGGCCGGCTCCAGCACCAGGCGCGCGGCCATCAGTTCGGCCGGGCTGGTGGACAGCACTTCGCCGCGCAACAGGGCCTCGGTCTGCGCCAGCGTGGAAGGCGGATTGGCGTAGGTGCCGCTGCCCACGCGCTGCGAGATGAGGCCTTCTTCCTTCAATTGCGAGAGCGTGCGGCGCACGGTGGACCGGCTCAGGCCGAACTGCTCGCTCAGCGCGCGCTCGGTCGGCAGGCGATGGCCGGCCGGCCACGCGCCGGATTGAAGGTTTTCGATGATGACCGCGCGCATGGCGGAGGCTTTGTCCATGGGGACTCCGGGGTGGGATCACCGCGCGATGATACCAAATCAGTCCAATACAGGCGCGTCAGCCTGGAAACAACCCATTCGCCAAGGGCAGTTTTTGGTTTATCCTGCCCAATAACCCGCAATTGGGCCGATCATTAGGTCAAATTGGTATCTTTTGGTACACCATCAAGGGCGGCCGCGGCCGCCGTAGGAGCAAGCATGAAAATCGCGGTATTTCGAGTCAACGGCGAGCGGCGCGTGGGCGTGGTCACGGACGACGGCAGCGCGGTGACCGCGCTGGACTTTCCCCCGGCGCTGGCGGCGGCCGGCGCGCTGACGGCCGTGCAATGGCTGGCCGAGGGCCGCGCCCTGCCCGCGCAGACCGGTCCGTCCTATCGCTGGGACCAGGTCGAACACGAAGCCCCGCTGCCGGCGCAGCCGCGCAACCTGTTCTGCGTGGGCCGCAATTACCACGCGCATGCCAAGGAACTGCGCGATTCCGTATTCAAGGACAACGACGCCAACCCGGAATCCTGGCCCATCGTCTTCACCAAAGTGCCGCAAACCGTGGTGGGCCCGTGGGCCGATGTGACGCTGCCCACCGGCATCTCCGACAAGATCGACTACGAAGCCGAACTGGCGGTGGTCATCGGCAAGGGCGGGCGCAACATCTCGCGCGCCGAGGCAATGAGCCATGTGGTCGCGTACACCGTCGTCAACGACGTCACGGCGCGCGACGTGCAGATGCGCCATCAGCAATGGGACCTGGGCAAGTCCTTCGACACGTTCTGCCCGATGGGCCCGTGGCTGGTCACGGCCGACGAGCTGGACGGCCAGAAGACACGCGTGCGCTGCTGGGTGAACGGCGAGTTGCGCCAGGACGGCAACACGGAAGACCTGATCTTCGACATCCCGACGCTGATCGAAACCTGCTCGCGCGGCATCACCCTGTATCCGGGCGACGTCATCGCCACCGGCACGCCGGCTGGCGTGGGCCAGGGCCTGAACCCGCCGCAGTTTCTGAAGAGCGGCGACACGGTTCGGATCGAGATCGACGGCATCGGCAGGATCGAAAACCGGTTCGTCTGAAGCGGGGTAGAAAGAGCGCCGGTCACAAGAAACCGGCGCCGCGCAGCACACCGCATATCAACAGGAGTGAGACATGAATCTGCGCTGCAAACTGGTGGCCGCGGCCGCCCTGCTATGCCTCGGGACGGCGGCCGCATCGGCTGCCGGCTATCCCGAGCGTCCCGTGACCCTGGTGGTGCCCTTCCCGCCCGGCGGCGTCGCCGACACCATCGCCCGTCCGCTCGCCCAGGCCCTGGGCGACAAACTGGGCCAGCCCATCGTGATCGAGAACAAGGGCGGCGCCGGTGGAGCCATCGGCATCGGCCAGGCGGGCCGCGCCAAGCCCGACGGCTACACGCTGCTGATGAGCCTCTCGTCGATTTCCATCCTGCCGGCCGCCGACCGCCTGCTGGAACGCAAGCCGGCCTATCAACTGGACCAGTTCGTACCCATCGCCCGCATCACGGCCGATCCCACCGTGCTGGTGGTGCGCGCGGATGCGCCCTACAAGACCTTGGACGAATTCATCGAGGCGGCCAGGAAACAAGGCGGCAAGCTGAGCTATGGGAGTTCGGGCATCTACGGCACGATGCACGTGCCGATGGAGATGCTGCAGAACGCGGCCGGCATCAAGATGATGCACGTGCCGTTTACGGGCGCGGGGCCGGCGGTGCAGGCGCTGGTGGGCGGCCAGGTCGATGCGCTGGCCACCGGGCCGTCCAGTGTCATGCCGCTCATCCAGGCCGGGCGTGTCAGGCCGCTGGCGCACTGGGGCGAGGGCAAGCTGGACAGCCTGCCGCAGGTGCCCTCCCTGAAATCGCGCGGGTATGACGCGAGCTTCGTGCAGTGGTCCGGCGTCTTCGCGCTGGCGGGCACGCCGCCCGCCGTGATCGACACGCTGCGCCGGGCCGTCAAACAGATCGCGGATGACCCCGCGCTGCAGGCCCGCATCGCCGGCACCGGCAGTCCCGTGCAATACCTGGACGCGCCGGACTTCGACGCGTACTGGAAAAAGGACTCTGCATCGCTGGAGGTGGCGGTCCAGCGGATCGGCAAGGTCGAGTAAGACGCCCGGCCCCGCGCGCACCCGCCGGGCCGGGCATCCCCCCGCGTCACACCGTTTCCCGCGCCGCCGCCTGCCGCGCCAGCGCCTTGCGGTCCACCTTGCCCACCGCGTTCTCGGGCAGGCGGTCCACAAAGAACACCTCGCGCGGCACGTAGATGCGGCCCAACCGCGCCAGCACCTCGGCCTGGATGCCCGCCGCGTCGGGCGCGGCATCCCCCTTGCGCTGCACGAAGATCACCGGGGTCTCGCCCAGGTCCTCGTCGGGCGCGCCCACCACGCAGCACGCGGCCACGCCCGCCAGACCCGTCACGACGCCCTCGATCAGGGCGGGCGAGAGGTTCTCGCCGCCCCGGATGATCACGTCCTTGATGCGGCCGGTGATGGCCAGGTATCCCTGCGCGTCGAATCGTCCCTGGTCGCCGGTGCGCAGCAGCGTCGGCGTGCCCGCGTCGGCGCTGTCCACGCCCAGGTAGCCCAGCATCAGGCTATCCCCCGCGATGCAGATCTCGCCTTCCGCGCCCGGCGGGGCGAGGCTGCCGTCGGGCAGGCGCAGGCTGACGTCCTGCCCTTGCAGCACCGTCCCCACCGAGCCGACGCGCCGCGCCGCGGGCGGATTCATGGTGGACGTGCAGGTGGCCTCGGACAACCCGTAGGACACGACCAGCGGGCAGCCCAGAAACGCTTCGATGCGCCGGTGCAGGGCCTCGGTGATGGGCGCCGAACCGCAGCGCGCAAAACGCAGCCCGGCGAGGCTATCCGGATCGAAGGCGAGGTCCAGCATGCGCGCATACATGGTCGGCACGCCGGTGATGATGGTGGGCCGGAAGGCGGTCAGCAGTCCGGGCATGTCTTCGGCGCGGAACCGGCCGGCCAGCGCCACGCTGGCGCCCGCCAGCAGCGGCGCGAAGATCTGGTTGTTCAGCGCGTTGGTGTGGTGCAGCGGCATGACGTGCAGCAGGCGGTCGGCGGGCGTCAGTTCCGTGTGCGCCAGCACGCCGCGCGCATTGTTTGCCAGGCCCCGATGGCTGAGCAGCACGCCCTTCGGGTTGCCGGTGCTGCCCGAGGTGAACAGCAGCAGGCCCGGCGCATCGGCGGCCACGCCGGCCCCGGTCCAGACACACGCGCCCTGCGCGGCCTGGGCCGCGTCCTGCAGGCGCGCGGCAGGTAGCCCGCAGGCCTGGACGACCGCGGTATTGGGTTCGTCGGCCAGCATCCAGGTCAGGCCCACGGCGGCCACCCGCCGGGCGGTTTCGTCGGCCGACAGGCGGGGCTCCAACGGACACGGGCACGCCCCCGCGGCCATCGCGCCCAGGATGGCAAGGACCTGCGCCAGCGACCGCTCCATCGCCACGCCGACGTAATCGCCCGGGGCAACGCCGGCGGCGCGCAGGCCGCCCGCCACCTGTCCCACGCGGCGATGCAAGTCCGCATAGGTCAACGTTTCCTCGGCGGTCACGATGGCGGGCAGCGCCGCCCGGTCCGGCTGCATCCACAGGCGAGCAAACGCCGCCACGACCGTGGCATCGGCTTTCGTCATGAGGTTTCCCCTTAGGTGTGGAAGCGGCGTCAGCGCAGCGCGACGGCGGCGTCGCGCTCGAACTGCCCGTCGGCGTCCAGCTCGCGCAAGGCGCGGGCTTCGCTTTCCGTGGGCGGCTCGGTCGGACCGGCGCCCGTGGCGTCGAACTCGAAACCCGTGCGCTCGCGCACCTCGGACAAGCTGGATTCCGGATGCCAGGACTGCAGCACCAGCCGGCCCTCGCGCTTGACGAACACCGCGATCGGCGTCACCACGCCATGAAACCCGCCCCAGGAAGTCATGAAGTCCAGCTTGGGCACGAAGGTGCGGCGCGAATGCTCGGTGCGCCAGGTGCAGGCGCGCCGGGCCGTGGGCAGCATCACCGCCCCGCCCCCGCCGCCCGGCAGGCGCACCTTGGGTTCATGCCAGTCGCCGATGCAGGAATTGTTGGCGCAGCCCGCGCCGTCGATCTGCGCGGCCCCGAGAAACGTCAGGTCCATGCGTCCCCGCGTGCACAGGTCGTAGAAGTCTTCGTTCGAGAAGATCGATGCCGTGTGCTCGGCCAGCACCGGATCCGAACTGGAAAGCGGAATATGCGAGGGCCGCGGGTTCACGCCTCCGGCCACGTTGATGTAGACGAAGTCCCAGTCGTAGGCGCGCTTGGCCAGCAGGCAGGCCAGCATGGGCATGGTGGAATTCACGCCGCTGAAGGTGATCTCGTCCGGGCGGATGAAGCGCGCCAGATTGGTGACGATGTATGAAAAGCCCGACCATTGTTCAGCCATGATTCCCCTCCCGCGCTTCAGGCGCCGCGGCCATGTGCGCCCGCAGATCGCTGTTCTTGTCCATGTAGGTCTCCACCGCCGGATAGTCGATGGCGTAGGCGGGCCAGCACGACCCCGGCCAGGCGCCGCCCGGCACCACCGCGTAGGCCTGCACCATGAAATACGGCACCAGCGTGGATTCGGGCTGGGCCTCGAACACCGCGCTGTCCACGACCTTCTCGGCCACCACCAGCACGCTGCCCGCGGCGCGCGACATGATGCGGTCCCAGTGCGCCGTGCCCGCCACGCGCACGTTGCCCTGCGCGTCGACTTCGGAGGCCTGGATCACGGCGAAATCCGGCCGTATGGCCGGGACCACCCAGGTCTTCTCGCCGCTGCCATACGGATCGTCCAGGCATTTCCAGCCATTGAGTTCCGGCAGGCCGCTGCCGTGCAGGCCCCCGCAGGGCTGGAACGGCACGCCGAAGGCGGCCGCTCGCAATCCCGCCGTGAGGCTGGCGCAGGCGTGTTCTTCCAGTTCGATCTCATGGCGTTCCACGGCGCGCCGGTACCAGGGCGCGAGGCCGAAGTTGCCTTCCATTGCGACGATGCCCGCGCGCACGCGGCGCAGCACGCCCGCGCGGCACAGGATGTCCACGTCATAGCCGGGCGATTGCTTGATGAGTTCGAGGTTGCGCTTTTCCTGGCGGATGAGCTCGCGCACGAAGGCGAACGGTCCGCGATGCAGGAAGCTGCCGCCCAGCGCGATCGATGCGCCGTCGGGCACCAGCGCAGCCAGTTCCTGCAGCGAGCATTGCTTGTTCTTTTGGTTGAATCCTGAAGCCATTGTCTTCCCTCCTGCTCCATGTGGCGCGGCTAGCGCGCCTGCAGATATGCCGCCACGCGGTCTTTCAAGCCGGGCGCCGATGCCGAGCGCACCAGCCGCGCCAGGTCGATATCCGGCGCTTCCTGCGACAGGGCCGCATAAAGCTGCGCGCGGCTCTCGTCCGTCAGGGCGGCGGCCGTCTCCAATGCCTGCTCGCCGATCTGCGCCCATTCCTGGGGCGGCGCAAGCCGGCTGGCGAATCCGTCGCGCAAGGCGTCTTCGGCGTTGAACGTCGCGGCCTGTTCAAGAATCGTGCGCGCACGCTCCGCGCCGACCAGCGCCGCAAAGCGACGCGTGCCCAGCACCAGCCCGAATTTCAGGCCCGGCATGCGGAACGTCGCGTCCGGCGCGCCGATGCGCCACTTGCAGGCGCCGAACACGTCGACGCCCGCGCCGAAATTGCGGCCGTGCGCGAGCGCCACCGTGAGGCACGGCGATGCCGCCAGCCGCTGCAGCAGGGTTTCGATGCGCACGAAGCGCAGCAGCAGGTCGCCTTCGCTCTGTGACTGCCAGTCGCCGAAGTCAAAGCCCGCGCTGAAGTTCTTGCCTTCGCCCTGCAGCACGATGACCTTGGCGCGCTGCGCCTCGGCCTCGTCCAGCGCTGCGATCAGGGCCTCGACCAGGTCCGCCGACAGCGCGTTCATTTTCTCGGGCCGCGCCAGCGTCAACACATGCCGCGGCCCCTGGCGGTCGATACGCAGGACGCCGCTCATGCCGCCGCTCCCTTGGCGGCGGCGCGCAGCGGTCCCAGCACATCGTCGTTGTGCTCGCCCAGCGCGGGGGGACGGCGCCGCAACGCCGTGGTTTCGCCATCGAATCGCACCGGCAGCCCGAAAGTGCGGGTCTGCACGCCATTGGGCAATTCCAGCGGCTGCACCCAGCCCATGTGCTCGACCTGCGGATCGGCCAGCACTTCCGAATAGGTATTGATCGGCGCGCACGGCACGCCGGCCGCGCGAAAGCGCGCCAGCCACGCTTGCGCATCGTCTTCGGCGAAGATGGCCTCCAGGATGTCACGCAGCGCGGTCTGATTGCGCGCGCGCGCGCTGGTGTCCGTGAAGCGCGGATCCGCCAGCAGGTCATCGCGTCCCACCGTCGCGCATACGGCCTTCCATAGCGCCTGGTTGCCCGCGGCCATGCCGAAGTAGCCGTTCTTGCAGCGAAACGCCTGGTACGGCGCGTTGCGCGGATGCGCCGAACCCAGCTTGACCGGGTCCTTGCCGCTGCCAAAGAACTCGGACGTCTGCAAGGCCGCGATGCCCAGCGTGGCGCCCAGCATCGGCACGTCGATGTGCGTGCCCTGGCCGCTGGCCTGGGCCGCGCGCAGCGCCGACGCGATGGCGAAGGCGCCGTACAGTCCCGCCGAAAAGTCCGCCAGCGGCACGCCGCATTTGACGGGCTCTCCGCCGGGCTCGCCAGTCACGCTCATGATGCCGCTCATGGCCTGGATGGTGAGGTCGAAGCCGCCTTCCTGCGCGCGCGGACCCGACTGGCCGTAGGCCGAGATCGAGCAGTACACCAGCCTGGGATTGGCCTCGCGCAACTGGACATAGCCCAGGCCCAGGCGGTCCATCACGCCCGGGCGGTTGTTCTCGATGAGCACGTCGGCGCGCAGCGCCAGTTCACGCGCGAGGGCGAGATCGCCGGGGTCTTTCAGGTTCAACGTCACGGACCGCTTGTTGCGGTTGAGCGAGGCGAAGTTTTCGCTGTAGCCGTCGGAAATGGGCGGCCAGCTGCGCAGCGTGTCGCCGCCCTCCGGGTTTTCCACCTTGATCACGTCCGCGCCCATGTCCGCCAACAACATGCCGCAAAAGGGTCCCGCTGCAACGTTGCAAATCTCCAGCACCGTGATGCCGGCCAGCGCCGAACTGGGTGTCATGTCTGACCTCTCGTTATGAAAATTCAATATTTGGGATGCGAAAAACAATCTAAGTATCGACGATGAAGGATGGCATGATCCAGCCCTGTGAGGGCAAGAACCGGCATTTCCTGGCGTTTTCCTAGTGCAATCCCTTAGTCCATCGGTTAATTGTTGACCAGCATAGCACCGTGTGGAATTCTAGGTAAACCATTTATTGGAATCTCAATCCTATATTTTAGGATTTATAAAAAGGACCGCAGCACGGCCTCCCCGTCCCAGGAAAAGGCCCACGCATGCCGGCCCGCCCCACCGAGGAGACTTGCATGAAACTGTTTTGGCGTATTGCCCTGGCCAGCACGGTGCTGGCGCTGGGAGCCCAACCGGCGGCCGCCGACACCTGGCCCACGAAACCGGTGCGCATGGTGGTCCCGTTTCCGCCGGGCGGCGCGACCGACGCCGCGGCGCGCATCTACGCGCAGCACCTGGGTGACTATCTGGGCCAGAGCGTCGTGGTGGAAAACAAGGCGGGCGCGGGCGGCGAAATCGGCGCGGAGTTCGTCGCCAAGTCGGCCGGCGACGGCTACACGCTGCTGATGGGCGCGGTGGGCAGCCATGCCATCCACGCGGCCATGCCCGACAAGCCAGGCTACGATTTCGGCACCGCCTTTGTCGGCGTGTCGATGGCCACCAGCATGCCGATGGCCGTGGCGGTGAACAGCAGCAAAATCCCGGCCAAGAACGTGCAGGAGCTGATCGCGCTCGCCAAGAGCAAGCCCGGGTCGATCACGTTCGGATCGGCCGGCCCCGGCACCTCGCAGCACATGGCGGGGGAACTCTTCCAGGCGGTGACCGGCACGCGGCTCATGCACGTGCCGTATCGCGGCAGCGGGCCGGCCATCACGGATCTTTTGGGCGGCCAGATCGATATGGTCATCGAAACGCTGCCCGCGCTGCTGCCGCAGGTGGCCAGCGGCAAGATCCGCCTGCTGGGCGTCACGACCGCCAAGCGCGCCACGGCCCTGCCCGACCTGCCCACGCTGATGGAACAGGGCGTGAAGGATTACTCGGTTGCCACCACCTACGCCCTGCTCGCGCCGGCGGGCACGCCGCCCGCGGTCGTCGACAAGTTGTCGGACGGCATGCGCAAGGCCGCCGCGATGGATTCCGTGCAGCAGGCCGCGTTGAAGCTGGGTGCGGACGCCATCGCCACCTCGCCCGCCGACACCAGCCGCATGCTCAAGCAGGAGGTCGCGCGATGGGCGGACGTGGTGCGCCTGTCGGCGGCGAAATGATGCCGGCCCCCTCGGCGGGCCGGCAGGCCGCAACCGACCTGGCCATCGTGGGCGGTGGCTCGGTCGGCGTCAGCTTCCTGTATCAGTTCCTGCTGGCGCTCCAGGCGGCGCCGGGCGCGGGCGCGTTGACGATCCACCTTTTCGAGCCCCAGCCCGAGCCCGGCCCGGGCGCCGCCTACCAGGACGACCTGCGCAGCAACCTGCTCAACATCCCCGCGGGCAACATGTCGGCGCGCGCAGACCGCAGGCTGGACTTCGTCGACTGGCTGCGTGAACAGGATCCGGGCTGGCTCGCGGGGTACGGCGTCGGGTCCATCGACCCCGCGGACTTCCTGCCCCGGCCGCTGTTCGGCGCCTACATGCGCGCGGTTTACACGCGCTGCCGCCAGCTTGCGCCGGCGCTGGGCGCGACCCTGTCGCACTTGCCCAGCCGTGTCGGCCGCGTGGCGCCCCTGGCCGACGGACGCGTGCGCGTCGAACCCGAAGCTGGCACGCCGCTGCTGGCGCGCCGCGTCGTGCTGTGCAACGGCAATCTGCCGTCGCAGGCATTCCCCTCGCTGGAAGACGCGCCCGGCTATTTCAACAGCCCGTATCCGGTTTGCACCCTGACGGCCGGCATCGCGCCCGATGCGTCGGTGTGCGTCGTCGGCACCAGCCTGAGCGCGGTGGACGCCGTGGCGGCGCTGCAGCAGGCCGGCCACCGCGGCCCCATTCTGTGCGCCTCGCGCAATGGGCGCCTGCCTTCGGTGCGCAGCCCGCACAACCGCGCGCCCGACGTCCTGCAGCGCCTGAGCCGCGACGGCGCGGTGGCGCTGGCCGCCCGCCACGGCGGCGCGCTGACCCTGGACGTCGTCTGGCAGGCGCTGCGGGACGAGGTGCTGGCGCTGAACGGATCGCTGGAAGACGCTGACCTGCTCGGACCGGACCGCGATGCGCGGTCCGCGCTCGATGAGGAAATCCAGCGCTCGGCCGCGGCGCCGCGGCCGTGGCAGGCGGTGGCGGCGGCCACCAATGCTGCGGTGGACCAGATCTGGCATCTGATCCCGGATGGCGAACGGCGCCGTTTCCAGTCGCAGTGGCGATCGCTCTGGATGGCGCGCCGTGCGACCTTCCCGATGCGCAACGCGCTGAAGCTGCAGGCCCTGTTCGGCACGGGCCAGCTCGCTATTGCCGAGGGCTATTGCGACAGCGTCCACGACGCCGCTAGCGGCCTTTTCGTCACGCGCCTGCGCACGCCGCGCGGCCAGGTCGAACATCGCAGCCGTTATCTCATCAACGCGACCAGCTTCTCGGTGGATGCGCAGCGTACGCAAGATCCGCTCGTGTCCGGCCTGCTACGCGAGGGGCATGCCCAGGCCGATCCTCACGGCGGGCTGGCGCTCGACTACGGCACCGGCTGCGTCAAAAATGCCAGCGGCCGGGTCCAGGCAGGCCTTTCCGTATTGGGCAGCCTGGCCGGCGGCACCTACTTCTGGACCACGTCCATGGACGTGAATGCCCGCCTGGCGCGCGACCAGGCCGTGCGTATCGCGGCCGACCTGCGCGCCGCGCCCGCTACTGATCCAGAAAGCCCCGGCGATATCCCATCCCCTGCGAAATGGACTGCGCACAGGCCGCCACATCCGGCGCAAGCTGCTTCATCCTAGCGGCGCTCAGGCGGTCCAGCGGGCCCGAGATGCCGACCGCCGCCACGGGCTGGTCCAGACTGTTGAACACGGTCACGGCCAGCCCGCCCACCCCTTCGCGCCATTCGCCGCGATTGACCGCGTAGCCCGCGCGGGCAATCTTGCGCAGTTCGTCCTTCAACAAGGCCATGGACACGATGGTGGACGGCGTGTGGCGGACCATCTGGTCCTCATAGCGTTCGACGTAGCCTTCGACCTGATAGGCCAGCAGCGCCTTGCCAGTCGCCACCGCGTAAGCGGGCGCGCGCCCGCCCACCATGGAATACGCGCGGATGGGCTGCGGGCTGTCGATCTTGTCCACGTAGACCACATCAAAGCCGTCCAGCACCGACAGGTGCACGGTTTCGCCGGTCTGGTCCGCCAGCGTGCGCATGTGCGGCGCGGCCAGCTTGCGCACGTCCAGTTGCGCCAGTTGCCGCGCCGCCAGTTCGAACAGGCGCACGGCGCCGCGATAGCCGCCGCCGTCATCGTCCTTGATGACATAGCCTGCGTGGATCAGCGTCTGCAAGGTGCGGTGCGTATTGCTGCGCGTCAGCCCCACCCGCGCGGCCAGCGCATCGATGGTGCGCGGCGGATTGTCCACATCGGTCACCGCTTCCAACACCATCAGGCCTTTGAGCAGCGTCTTGTCCATTCGTGATTTTTCCTAATATTTAGGACGCGAACATAGCATGAGACGCGGCGCGGGAACAGCGCTTTCATGGCTGCCCGGCGCTACCCCAGCGCGGCGCGGACCGCGGCGGACCTGTCCCACAAATTGGGCAGCGTGGCCGACGAGTAGCCGGAGACAAAGGGCTTGGCCTGTCCGGTTTCCACATCGAAGACGTGGCGCGACACGGCCCCGATATTGCCGCCATACAGATGCACGCTGATGGAGACCCGGTCGGGATAGGCATTGGAAACGCGATGAATGTCGCCCTCGGCCGGAGACAGGCGCTCGACGTCGCCGGGCCGCAAGGTCGTGGGCTCTCCTGCGGGGGCCAGCCGGCCGTCGGCGGCGCGCACGTAACGCTGATTGATCTCGGCCCCGCGCAGCATGCCCACGTAGCCCCAGACCTCGTGATCGTGCACCGGCGTGAACTGGCCCGGCCCCCAGACGAAGCTCACCAGCGAAAAACGCTCCAGCGGATCGCAATGCAGCAGGTATTGCTGGTAGTACTGCGGGTGCGGCACGGTACAGGCCTCGGGCAGCCAGTCATCGTGGCCCACCAGGTCGGCGAAGGCGGCGGCAAGCTCGGGGGTCTGAGCCAGCGCCTGCGGCGAGGCCAACCGCGTCGCGATGGCGATAAAGCTGCGCAGCCGTTCCAGGCCGGTGATCGATTCGGGCATTGCACATCTCCAAGGCGGATTGAAATCCCAGATTGAAATCCCAGATTGAAAAAGCAGTATCCACCATTCAGGACGCAGACGCACGCGCCGCCCCACTCATGGCCCGGGAAATGGCCACAAGCCGCCCTTGACAGGTCCTTGGCGGGACGGGCAGCGTAATGGACTGTCTGCAAGGTTGGAAATGAAAAACACGCATCACGATATTGCTCCAGCGTTGGCGCAGGCGCTGCGCGCCGCGCGGCGCGTCGTCGTCTTCACGGGCGCGGGGGTGTCCGCCGAAAGCGGCATCGCCACCTTCCGCGACGCCCTGACGGGCCTGTGGTCGCGCTTCGACGCCCAGGCGCTGGCCACGCCCGAGGCCTTCCGCGAGCATCCCGACATCGTGTGGGGCTGGTACGAATGGCGCCGCGCGCAGGTCCTGCGCGCCGCGCCCAACGCCGCCCACCATGCCATCGCGGCCCTCGCGCACCACGTGCCGGAACTGGCCGTCATCACCCAGAACGTGGACGACCTGCACGAACGCGCCGGCAGCCAGGACGTCACGCATCTGCATGGCAGCCTGCATGCGCCCCGCTGTTCGCGCTGCGCCGCGCCCCAGGCCTTCGCCTCGCCCACGCCCGACGAGCCCGACGCCGGCCGGCGCATCGCCCCGCCCCTGTGCGCCGCATGCGGCGCGCCCGTGCGGCCGGGCGTCGTGTGGTTCGGAGAAAGTCTGCCTGCCCAGGCATGGCGCGATGCCACGCTTGCCGCGCAGCAGTGCGACCTGCTGTTCAGCATAGGCACCTCGTCCCTGGTGTACCCCGCCGCCGAACTGCCCCGCCTGGCGCTGGCCGGCGGCGCCAAGATCGTGCAGGTCAACCCCGCCGCCACGCCGCTGGACGCGCTGGCGCATCACAACCTGCGCGGCGCCGCCGCCGACGTGATGCCCCGGGTGCTCGCGGCCGCGTTCTCCGCGGGGATGGCGCCGCCGGCGTCCGGCCAAGGCGAGGTTTCGTGAGGATCCGGCCAGGCACTGGCACCGTGTGATGACACGGCGCGACAGTCGAGGGGAAACCCCAAATCTCACCATCGCACCAGGGCGATACAGTGGTGTAATGGGTTTCGATTGTGGAGATGATCATTCCGTTTTCCTGGAGACTTCCTGACGTCTTCGTACGTTCGCCGGACGGGGTGCTGCACCGTGTTGTGCGCCATGCCACGACGACGGAAACCATCGCCCAGCTTGAAGGCATGCCCAGCAATACTCACCTGGATTGCGAATGCAAGCTCGACAACGGCGAAACCCTTTGCTGGATAGGCAATGACAGATACCGCCAACTGAACGGCGGCGCGATTTTCATTGCCGTTTCGGCAAACACGACACCCCGGGGCGACGCGCGCAAGCGCGGCGACGCCTTGGGCCAAGAAAAGCCGGCGAGCGCACCGCCCCCCTTGCGCAAGCAGCTTGCCGGGGCGCAAGCGCATCTGCCGCCTGCTGTAGTCAATCTGAAAACCGGCAACGATTGGAGCCTGATACGAGCCTGGCGTGAGCATCTGAACATCAGCACCGCGGACATGGCGGCGCGGCTGGGCGTGGATCACTCCATCTATATCGAATTGGAACGGCCGCGCCCGCGGCCCCGGCAGGTCATCCTTGACCGCGTGTCGGAGGCACTGGGCGTATCGCCAGACCAGCTAGATGATTCATTGTTTGGAGGACACTTTCATTAGCGCAGCGCGCAGCGCATGCCATCGCGCCTGTGCCATGAATTGTTCAAACGACTTTGGCGCCGACACCTGACGGCCCGCGCATGGAGGTATTGAATATGCTCGGCACCGCAAGACGATTGACCGACGTGCTCGCCACATCGCCGGATGGCACGTTGTATCGCATTGAACGCTTCGTTTCCGACCCATGCGCGTATTCCGCCCTGGGAACGCCACGCTTCGACCCAAAAACGCATTGCATCTGCCGCACCAGTTCCGGCGAAAAAGTCACGTGGCTGGGCGGACAGACCTACCAGCTCCTCAAATCCGGCACTTCCCTGACGGCGGTGGACCGACGACGCATTTGATGGTTGCCGGACAAAAGAAAAGCGGCTTGATGAAATTCATCAAGCCGCTATTCATGTACGCATGACTGCGATTTTTTGACACCACGCGGTATTGGCGTGATCTCGAATAAGTTGGCGCGCCCGGCAGGATTCGAACCTACGACCCCCTGGTTCGTAGCCAGGTACTCTATCCAGCTGAGCTACGGGCGCCCCGAAAGAGGCGTGTTTATAACACGAAAAAACCAAGCCATGCAAATCGCCCCGCCTGAATTGGCCCTTGCGGCGCATCACGACCCCGCGCTTGCGCCAGGTCAATGAAACGCATGGACGCCGCGCAGTACCCTGAACGCAAGAAGAACACGTCAGGCAGACAGCATGGCCAAGAAGTTTCCCCTGCACCCCAAGCACCCCGAACGCATCTGCTGGGGCTGCGACCGATACTGCTCAACCGATTCCATGGCCTGCGGCAACGGCTCCGGGCGCACGATGCATCCGGCGGAGTCGCTGGGGGAAGATTGGTATTTGTTTGGAGACTGGGGATTCGACGACGAGAAAGACGAGGCGCGGGTTCTCGGAGAACAAGCCTCCACGTAAATACCTGCGCCTCGCCTCTGGACTTTTTTTCAGGGGCGCATCGACATTGGCAGGCTTCGCGTTTAATTCGTGAAGACGAAGCGGTAGCAGACTGCCCGACCTCAGACCTCCTCAATTTTGGGTATGCGGACGCAGGGGATAGTGGAATATAAATCGCTGCACCTGGGCAGCTAAATGATCCCGCTCTCCCGATCTTGTACCGACAGCCGGTGCCTGAGGTGGCGCGACGTTCTAGTGCGACCTGGTTCCATTCGATTGGCTATCAACCGGAGGCATCGCCATGCCCACAAAAATCCGGACAGGCTCCGCCACAACGTCGAAAGCACCCAGCGGCGATACCGACTGGGCCAAATTGGAAGATGCGCTACTAAACCTCAGTACACGCGACAAGCGGGGCCCCGAGACTTCGAAGGTGCTGGAGGGCTTTGATGAAGCCGAGCTCCAGGTGCTGCGCCGCCTCGCCATGCGGTCGCAGGTTGAGCGGTCACGCGCTTCTCCGCGCGGCAATGTCGTATTCCTGCATGGCATCACGGGATCAGATCTGGCAGTCACGGAAAACGGCGACCAAGATAATATCTGGATCAACTTCGCGCGCCTGATCTTCGGACGCATTCGCGATCTGAAGCTGCACGCCGATGGCGACCGTGAAGAAAATCCACGCCTGAAGGTCGCCGCCACACGTATCAACAAGCGTTATTACGCTCGAATCATGGTGGCGCTACGCGCTCGCTGGAACGCAGAATCCTTTGCGTATGACTGGCGCAAGGACATTGACACCTCGGCCGATGAGCTCGCCGGTCTAATCCGAGCGCGATTTTCTGGCCAGCCGGTGCACCTGGTTGCGCATTCCATGGGAGGGCTCGTGTCGCGCAACATGATCCGACGCCATTCCAAGCTGTGGGACGAAATGCGCGGCGCGGACCTCTCGGCGGGCGGAAGGCTGATCATGCTGGGCACGCCCAACTACGGTTCCTTTGCAATCGTGCAAGCCATGACAGGCGAAGATCGGATGATGGGGCTGCTGGAGAAGGTGGACCAGAAGCACGACATGTCGCAGCTTCTCACCATCACCAATTCCTTTCTTGGCAGCTACCAGTTACTGCCCGCGCCGTCGAAACTGCCACCAGCCCTCAACGATCTATATCTGGCGGGTTCGTGGTCCGAAGACGCTCATATCTCGCAATCACATTTAGACCGCGCCCACCGGTTCTACGAAGACTTGGAAGCGAGCCCAACCATCGATCCCGCCCGAATGATCTATGTCGCTGGCTGCCGTCAGCCAACCATAGAATCGATGACCATCGACGGTCGCGGCGACTTCGAGTACACACTATCGCGGGACGGCGACGGTCGCGTACCGCATTCGCTGGGGTTGCTGGAGGATGTACCCACCTACTACGTCGACGAGGTGCACGGCGATCTGGCGCGCAACGAAAAAATACTGACGTCACTCGACGACTTGCTGGAGACGGGTTCTACACGGAGCCTGGATACGAAACCGCTGCCCGCTCTTGAGCGCAACGTGCCCAGCATGCGCGAATATCGCAGCGCAAGCGACCAAGTGCTTATGGACAATTTGTCCCAAATCGCGGTCGCTGCGCAGCAGCGAGGCGAATCTGCGAAGCTGCCCCGCGAAGACTTGGAGCTATGTGAGGACGCATTGATCCGTGCCGCCTTGGGCAGCGGCCGGAGCTCGACCCCGGTCAAATTGTCGGGCGAAGTCCAGCAGGCTGCTGTCCGAGACAGAATGGCACTGCAGGTCAGGATCCACCGGGGCGACATCTGCGAGATCAAAACGCCGTTGATATGTGTTGGCCACTACCGCGGATTGACGCCGGTGCACGGTTTAGGCGCCATCGATGCTCGGCTTGAAGGCTGGATTTCGCGAGCGGTTCGACAGGGCATGATAGGCGGCTCGCTCGGCGAAACTTTCTACGTCCCCGGTGCCGGACGCATCGGCGCTGGCGGATTGGTCATTGCAGGGATGGGGGAATTCGGTACGTTCAATGAAGATCGTCTGCGCATTCTTATGACTAATGTCGCCATGGGAGCCAGCGCTTTAGGCATCGAGAACTTTGCCACACTCCTGGTCGGCTCCGGCGAGGGCAACCTGGGACTGGATAAAGTACTGCGCGGGCTGCTGAACGGTATCGGCGTTGGTCTCTCAAACCTGCACGACCAGACAGGCAAACTTCCTAGCCTCAAGAGCGTGACTATTGTGGAACACGACGCCGCGCGCTACGTGGAACTTACGAAAGACCTTGAGAAGCTCAGTGACGAAAATGCACTTCCGAACGTGCTCCTTCAACTGCACAAGCCAACCGCGAATGAAATGGCCAGCGCTCGGAAAGCGGCGACCACGCAACGGAACAGTAATGGCTCCAGGATGAACGGCGCAAAGGCGGCACAGCCGACGTTTGACGAGCTTCGGATTACCGTCGAATCCCCCAACGAGGGCCGAGATACTTATCGCTTTTCAGCCATCGCACAGAATTCGGTCGTTCCCGTGCGTGAAGTGGAAGTCAACGCCGATGTCGTGCGACGAACAGCCGATGCGCTGCGCACGTCTCACTCTCCGATCGAACAACAGAAGTACGGTCGACTGCTGTACGACTATCTGCTGCCAGAAGACTTTCACGACCTGATTCAGATCGATTCGCAGATGCGCCTGATCGTCGACCGCGCCACCGCGTCGGTCCCCTGGGAGATGGCCTGCTTCGAAACACGTTCCGGTGGTGGCGTGCGGTGGCTCGGATTGGATCATAAGCTCTCTCGTCAGTTTCGCAGCCTCCTAACCCAGCCGCCGGGCACGACGCCTCCGCTGAACCAGCACCTGAAGGTACTTGTGATAGCCGACCCAGCTGAAGAACGGGAGTTGCAATTGCCGTTCGCCCGCATGGAAGGCCGCCGTGTCGTGGACCTCCTGCGGCGCATGAATCGGGCTGACTTGCGTATCGACGTCGAGAGCCGCATCGGCTTCAGAGACTGCGACATGGTCGAGATCCTCGCCCTGGTCCTCGTTGGGGGATTCGATGTCGTGCACTTCGCCGGGCATGGCGACTATGACGCAGCTAACCCGATGAAGTCGGGCTGGATCTTTGGCCGGGACCAAGTGCTGACAGCGCGGGATATATTCCGCGCGCGACGGGTACCACGGCTGATTTTCGCGAATGCGTGCTTTTCCGGCGTGATCCGCGATGGCTACGCCCATGCTTCGGACGAACGGGACAAGGGGCTTGCATCCATCGCGCAAGCATTCTTCGAACGCGGCGTGCCCAACTTCATCGGATCCGGCTGGCCTATCAGCGATCAGCAGGCAGCAGACTTTGCGGAGACGTTCTATAAGAATGCGCTGGGCGAAGCCCCTCGCCTTTTGGATGCACTAACAGCGGCGCGCCAGCAAATTTTTAACCAGGGTAGAGGCGCGACGTGGGGCGCGTACCAACACTACGGCAACCCCGATGACCGACTGTTCAGGGAACCGACATAGGGCGCGCCAAAAAAGCAAAACAAAAAGGCCTTCGATGCAAGATCAAAGGCCTTTTCATTTTCTTTGCGGTTAGTGGCGCGCCCGGCAGGATTCGAACCTACGACCCCCTGGTTCGTAGCCAGGTACTCTATCCAGCTGAGCTACGGGCGCTCCGGCAAAGAGGCAAAATTATATCAGAATAATCGTGCCGTTGCTTTTACTACGATTGCTTTTTACTACCACTGCTTTTTACTACCACTGCATTCGCATCTTTCAATGCATTTGCAATGCATTTGAAATTTTTGGCGCGCCCGGCAGGATTCGAACCTACGACCCCCTGGTTCGTAGCCAGGTACTCTATCCAGCTGAGCTACGGGCGCTTGAAAAAGCAAGCCTTGAATAATAGCGTTGTTTCCAAAGATGCGCAAGTCAGGAAGGCTTGCCCCATCGTGGCGTACAGCTTGCCGACAGCGGATCGTCACACCGATAGCACCTTCCCTCTTTAGCCTAGCGGCCGTTACCGATGCCGGCTGTCATCCGGCGTTTCCGTGACGCAATGACAGTGCGCCACGTCATCCGCTAGCCAAAGAGACTTCCACATGTCCGACAAAGACAAACGCCCTGGAGAACCTTCCCAGGAAACCACGGGTGCAACGCCGTCCGTGCGCGCCACCCGCCGCGGGTTTCTGACCGGCATTGCCGCGCTGGGCGCCAGCGCGGCCGCCATGGGCGCGCTTCCCGGCTGCTCCAACGACAATGACGATGACGACGACAGTTCCGCCGCGCCCGCTCCCGCGCCAGAACCCGCCCCCGCGCCGGACCTGACCGCGCAACTGCGCGAGAACGTGAAAACGCTGGTCGTAATCTTTGCCGAGAACCGCAGCTTCAACAACCTGTTCGCCAATTTCCCCGGCGTGGAAAAGCCCCTGTCCGCGCTGACGCCGGCCGATTACACGCAGCTCGACCGCGACGGCACGCCGCTGCCCGTACTGCCGCCCGTCTGGAATGGCATGGTGCCTACCGCGCAGCAAGCCAATCACATCACCTACCAGGTCGACCAGGCCGCGGCCTACATGAACAACCTGCCCAACGCGCCCTTCGCGCTGCTGGGACCGCAAGGCGAACCCCTGCCCCAGGGCCTGGTCACGCGCGATCTCTGGCACGTGTTCTACCAGAACCAGATGCAGATCAATGGCGGCAAGAACGACAAGTTCGTCGCCTGGGCCGATTCGGGCGCGCTGGTGATGGGCCATTACAGCGACGCCGCGTACAACTTGCGGTTGTGGAAGCTGGCTCAGGAATTCGTGCTGTGCGACAACTTCTTCCAGGGCGCCTTCGGCGGCTCTTTCCTGAACCACCAGTATCTGGTGGCGGCACGCCCGCCCTTCTACCCTGACGCGGCCGACTCGGTCGCCAAGACCCAGATCGCACAGCTGCAGAGCGCCGACCCCACGGACCCTCGCCTCGCGCCCAAGCCTGCATCGCCGGCCAGCGCGCTCGCGGGCATTCCCCAATTCGGCGCAAGCGCGCTCACGCCCGACGGTTACGGCGTCAATACCATGGCCCCGCCCTACTGGCCGTCGTTCAGCCGCGACGCGACCGACCCGACGCTGGCTGATCCCACCAGTCCGCAGACCATGGTGCCGCAGTCGCACGCCAACATTGGCGATCTCATGAGCGCCAAAGGGCTGGATTGGGCCTGGTACGCGGGAGGCTGGCAGGCCGCCGTGGATTCCACGGCCAGCACTGGCTTTCCGTCTTCGCCCAATTTCCAGGCCCATCACCAGCCATTCAACTATTTCAAGAGCACCGCGCCGGGCACGGCCGCGCGCACGGCCCACATACGCGACGGCGGCCTGGGCGACCTCAACACCACCAACGAATTCCTGGCCGACGCCGAAGCCGGCGTCCTGCCCCCGCTGACCTTCTACAAGCCGCAGGGAAACCTGAACATGCATGCCGGCTACGCGGACGTGGACTCGGGCGACCGCCACATCGCGCACATCGTCGACAGCCTCAAGAAAAGCCCGCAGTGGGAAAACATGGTGGTGGTGATCACCGTCGACGAGAATGGCGGCTGGTGGGATCACGTCGCGCCTCCGCAGGGCGACCGCTGGGGGCCGGGCACGCGCGTACCGGCGATCATCGCGTCGCCGTTCGCCAGGAAGGGCACGGTGGACCACACCATCTACGACACGGGCTCCATCCTGCGCCTTGCCACGCGGCTCTTCGATCTGCCCCTGCTGGAAGGGCTGAAAACACGCGACGACGCCATGGCCGCGCGCGGTCAGACGCCGATGGGCGACTTGACCCATGCACTGACCTTCGGCGCCTGACGGCCCCGGGCGGGGGCATGCGAAAATCGGGCATCGATACACCGGGGCGATTTTCGTGAACCACCTGCTCGCCGGGCTGGACAAGCTGCATGATTTCGACGAAATCATCGACGTGCGCACGCCGATGGAATACGCCGACGATCACATCCCGGGCGCCTGCAACGCGCCCGTCCTCAGCAACGAGGAGCGCGTGCTGATCGGCACGATGTACAAGCAGGTCTCGCCCTTCGAGGCGGCGCGCGCGGGCGCCGCCCTCGTCGCGCGCAACATCGCGCGCCACCTGGAGACCACCTTCGCCGACCGCCCGCAGCGCTGGCGCCCGCTGGTGTACTGCTGGCGCGGCGGCAAGCGTTCCGGGTCCATGACGCTGATGTTCAACATGATCGGCTGGCGCGCCCGGCAACTGGACGGCGGCTACAAGCAATATCGCCGCGCCACGCTGGACGCGCTGCAGACGCTGCCGCGCGCCCTGCGCTATGTGGTGCTGACCGGTCCCACCGGCAGCGGCAAGACGCGCCTGCTGCACGCGCTGCGGCAAGCCGGCGCGCAGACGCTGGACCTGGAGGAACTGGCCGCCCACCGCGGCTCGCTGCTGGGCGCATTGCCCGACGCGCAGCAGCCCTCGCAAAAGCGCTTCGATACGCTGCTCGCGGCCCGGCTGCGCGAGTTCGACGCGCACCGCCCCGTGTATGTGGAAGCGGAAAGCCGCAAGATCGGCGCGCTGGAGCTCCCGGCAGCGTTGCTGCAGGCCATGCACCAGGGAGAATGCATCGACGTGCGTTGCAGCCGCGACGATCGCACGCGCTTTCTGCAGCAGGACTACGCGCGGCTCTTCGACAATCCGGACTGGCTCAAGGCGCAATTGCAGCGCATGGTGGGCCTGCACAGCCGCGACACCATCCAAGGCTGGATCGCGCTGGTCGATGAGGGCCGGCGCGAAGACCTGGCGCGCGAACTCATCGACCGACATTACGACCCCGCCTATGCGCGCAGTTCACGCTCGCACTTCACGGGCCTGACGCAGGCGATGCGCGTGGACTTCCGCCCCAATGATGAAGACATCGCAGACCAGGCGCTTGCCCTGATACACCGGCGGCAATGAGGGCCGCGCAACGGCTAGACGCCTTGTGCCACCCACACACCGGCCGGCATGTCGACGACCTCGCAATCGACCTGCGGCCCCTTGCGCTCCAGCACCACGAAGTCGCCTGCCGCCAGCGCCAGCAAGGGGTGGTGCCACACATCCGGCGCCAGCGTGATCCCGCAACTGCCGTCCGCCAGAAACGCCTTGAGGGTGGACATGTTGGGCCTGTCCGCGCCCAACGCCACCAGCACAACGAACGGCGTGCCCATCATGGGCACGAAGGTCTGGCTGCCCACGCGATGACGCTCCATCATCTTCATCTCGAAAGGCAGCGCGCCGGCCAGGGCGCGGAACACGCTGAGCGAAGGCCGCCCGCCCTCGCGCAGGATATCGGGCTCGGGCATGTCCACGCGCAACGTCGTGCCCGCATTGATCTCGCAGCCATCGCGGCCGGCGCTGGTGATGACCGAGCCATAGGGCGCAAACGCGTCGGGCGTGAGCACGTTCAGGAGCAAGGGGTTGTGCGGCATGGGAATGGCGGCGTTGAGCGTTCGGGTGATCCGCCCGGTGTGATTGGAATCGCGCATCAGGATCGCGCGGCGGAATCCTGTACGGTAGCCGCCATGGCGGCGGACCAGCAAGCGCGCGTATTCCCCAAGGCGGCACACGGAAAACAAAAAACCCGCAGAGCAATTAGCTATGCGGGTCTTGAGGCAACCTTGGTTCACTGGTGCAAGTGTCTTTGGCGGAGACGGTGTCAACAGTACTATTTATATAAATACTTGATTTCATTGTTTTTTCCATGTTCTGAAAAAAATAATACCAGCACATATACCAGCAGGTTTGGCGGAATACATGATCCGGGCTGCGGAGGCATCCATGTTTCCGAATTCCCGCCTGCCCCCTTCCCGGTGCGTCGTAGGTGCGTCGTTTTGCGTCACCCGCCAAGCCCCATCAGCGGCCCGCAGAGGCACGCCAACGCTGGCGCCAGGGGGTGATGCATGGCCGAGTCTTTTCTCGCTCATTTAGCGCGCAGGCGCGGAGGGGGGAGAACTGCGCGCCAGACCCTCGCACCAGCCAGAATGCTGTATATTTATACAGTATTCCGAGGTGCTGCATGGATTTCTTCGACCGCCCCCCGCCCGCACCATTGCCGGCGGCCCGCATACGCGAGCTGTACGCCCGCAATCCGACCGCCGAGGCCTGCGCCTTGGCTTGGGAGATTTGGCGCCTGCAACGGGTCATCGTGGCCCTGGACGCGGGCTTGCGCAGCGCCGGCGGATTGCGGCATCGGCAGGACATCATCGACCGCGTGGCCGAGCTGCAGGCATATGTCGCGGGCGAACCCTGTTTGAATGAGGCGCTGGCTATCAAGCCAGGCGCCAGGCGCGGAGGCCAGCGGTAAGGCCTAAGGGCCTGGGAAAAAAAAGCCCCGCATGAGCGGGGCTATGGGGCACGCGACGGCGGCTTACTCGCCGCCCTCGCCTGGGATGATGTACGGCTTGAACCTGACCACCTCCTGGCCGATCCATTCGTTAATTTCCATGAACTTGGCCTGCAACGGCTCCAGCTCGTTGCGCGCGAAAACCTTGGCCGCCGATATCGGCGTGCCGAATCCGCCCGAGTTCGACGGCACCAGGCCCATCAACTGCGGCGGCACGCGGTGCGCGGCCAGCACGTCATCCCGCGACACGTTCTTGATGTTGAAGAAATCGTCACGCGCGGCCACCTCGCTGACCGGAATAATCTGCAGGCCGTCCTTCTTGCCGCCAGGCGCATATACAAACAGGTTGCGGAAGTTGCCCGGCCCCTTGGCTTCCTTCATCGCCTTGCGGATGTCGGTCACATAGGTTTCATCCTGCAGCGGATCTGTGACGTACATCACGAAGCCCGCATGACTGCCATTCAGGTAGTACTTGCGGCGGAACAGCGTCGCCGATTCGTTGAGCCATGCCGAGTTGAGGGCCGCCAGATACTCGGGCAGACCATAGATTTCCTGATTGATGTCTGGCTGCATCAGGTGGCAAATCGTCCCGTCCTGAAACTGATGTTCCTGGCCTGCGCTGGGGATGAAGTAGTACCGTCCCGGTTCCACGCCCCGCCGCGTGTACTTCGCCAGCGCGTGGCGCGTGCCCAGCAGCTTGCCTGTCACGCTATCCAGACGCTCCGCGTAGGCGTTGCCGAACGTCAGGAAGTCCACGGCCATCTTTAGGCAGGTCTCGCGCCGGAATGCCGAATGCGGCTCAAGCGTGGACGCCAGAATGTTGGCCTTGAAGTAGATGGCAGAACTATGGTGCGGACTCGCCCGGAACGTCTTGGACAGCCCGCCGAAGTGAACAGGCGGTTCATACCACCGGCCGTTTCGCCAGCATTCCAGGTAGTCCAGGATTTCGCGCCGGTCCAACACCGGCACGGGATCGCCAAAAGAGAACGCCTCGACCTGGGCAGGCGCGGCGGCCGGCTGCGTATCGGGCGCGGTAAAGCTGTCGCGCTGTTTGCGTTTGCGTGTCATCCAAATAGCTCCATAAAGCCTTTGCTGGCGCCGGCGGCGCCTCCCAATGGTTCCCAATCCAGCGCATGCATGAGCGCCCAGGCGAGGTCCGCGTGTCCTGTCTCACTCGCGCGGCCGGCGTCATAGGTGACGCTGCGCCCGCTCGCGGTCATCGTCTTTCGTATCGCCATAAGGGATTGCGCCAAGTCTGTCGCGCCCGCATCGAACTCCAGCCGCTTGTTGCGGATCACGTCGCCCGCCTTGAGCACCAGGCGTCCCTTGACCTCGGGCGAGTAGCTGTAGGCGCGTGCGGCCGGGAAAAACTGTTTGACCAGCTGATAGACGCCCTGGCCCATGCCGGTGGCGTCGATGCCGATGTACGCGACGGCGTACCGTTCCGTGATTTCTTTGATCTTCTTGGCCTGCGCGGCAAAGTCCATGCCGCGAAACTGATGATGTTCCAGCACGCGAAACTTTCCGCCAGGCGTGCGCGGCGCGGCCAGCACAACACAGCCGGCCGAATCGCCGGTAAGCGATGGGTCATAGCCCACCAGTACCGGGAAGTGCCCGTATGGCCGCAACAAGAACTTCTGCACGTCGACCCATTCGACCATCGCATCGACCATGCAGCCCTGCAGCATGGCAAGCGGGAAGATGGACGCCGTATCGTCAATGAATCCGCACATAAGCAGGTTCTCGAACTGATCCGGGCTGTACTCAAGGCGAAGCTCTTCGATGTCGAAGAGGTTGCAGCCGCCCGCCTCCGCGTCCAGGATGGTGACGATCTGCCGCCAGATACGGTCATCGCAGCGGTGGCCATTCTTCAGGATCGAGTGCGCCAGCTCGATGGCGACCTGATCGCGCTTGGCGCGTCGCTTGTTGAATACCTCACCCGTCCACAGTGGATACGCTTCGTGCGCCATGCTCGACGGCGTGGAGAAGTACGTTTTGCGCCACTGCTTATGCAGCGCCATGCCGCTGGCCACCTTGTTCAACTCGCCGAACTTGGGCACCCAGAAGAACTCATCGAAATAAAAGTTGCCGTGATAGCTCTGCGCGGTCCGCGCGTTCGTACCCAAGAAGTACAGATGTGCGCCATTTGGCAACACGATGGGATCGCCTTTCAGGTCCACGTCCGCGGCCTCGCGTGCGAACTGGATGATGTATTGCTTGAAGACGTGCGCCTGCGCCTTCGACGCGGAAAGAAAAATCTGATTCCGGCCGGTCTCTATCGCATCTATCAGGGCCTCACGGGCGAAGTACCAGGTTGCGCCAATCTGCCTGGACTTGAGGATCATGCGCGTTCGCTGATCGCCGTTGCGTAACCACACCTTCTGGTAGTCGAAAAGCGAATCGCGGAACGCCTGGGAGAGCTTTACCGCCTGGTCATCGCTGATCGCGTTGCGCTCTGGCTTGCGCTTAGGCGCCGCATTGCGCCGCTCGATGTTGGGGTTGAGGGTCGATTCGCGTCCGTCCTCGTCGTACTTGCGAACGCGGGCAGTTTTCTCCAACTGTCGCCCGAGCAGGTCTATTTCCTTGAAGTCGCGGCCATCCTTTTCCGTCTTGGCGATGAGGGTACATAGGCGCGCCTCCAGCGCCGATTCCACGCGCTCGACGGGGGAGGCGGCGTCCCATGCGTCGCGGGTCTTCCAGCTATGAACCGTCGTGCGCTTTTCGCCCAGGTGACGTGCGATGGACGAGATGCGCCAGCCCTGCCAGTAAAGGTCACGGGCAACGCGGCGCGGGTCGGTGTGGTCGGTCAATTGCAACATGCCGCCATCCTGCCGGGGTTCTCCGCGCGCGCGTGAGGCCTGGTCTTCTGGAAGGCGGTTCTACAAGCTTCGCGCGTTGAGCGCACAGTCCGGCGGGGCCAGTATGGCAACACCCGAACACCACCCACCGAGCACACCCTTATGGATAAAACCCGCTGGTTTACCGTGGCCACCGAAGGCCAGACCACCGATGGCCGCAACATCCTGCGCGCCTGGTTGGAACAAATCGCCGAGACCTACAACCGCGAGACCTACGGCGCCCGCATCTGGATGGAACACATTCGCGGCCTGGTGCCCGAAAGCCCGTTCAAGGCCTACGGCGACGTGCTGGCGGTTCGCACGCAGGAAAACAGCGCCGGCAAGTTGGAACTGCAGGCGCAGCTCGACCCCACGCCCGAGCTGGTGGCCATGACCAAGGGCCGTCAGAAAATCTACACGTCCATCGAGCTGCAGGAGAATTTCGCCGGTACGGGCAAGTGCGGCCTGGTCGGCTTGGCCGTGACCGACAGCCCGGCCAGCTTGGGGACCACCATTCTGGAGTTCGCAGCCAAGAACCCGGCCGCCAACCCCTTGGCCAGTCGCAAGCAATCGCCCAGCAACCTTTTCAGCAGCGGGCTGGAAACGGCGCTGGACTTCGACGCCGATCCGATGCCGTCCGACGAAGCCGCGTCTGCGTTCCAGGCTATCGGCGCGTTCTTCCGCGCGCTGCTGCCCGGTCAAACCTCGCAACCGCAGCAACAGGCGCCGCAGCAGCCCGCGCCGGCCTCCTTCACCCCCAGCGACGTAGCTGGGGCATTGCAGGCCTTCGGCGCACTGGAAAAGGCAATCAAGCAATCCACCGACGGCCTGGCGCAATCGGTTTCCCAGCTCGCCGCCGATCTGCAGGAGTTCAAGAAGTCCGCTGCGAGTGCCAAGGACCTTGCGGACCTGCGCGCCGAGCTGGACAAGACTCCCGGCAACTTCAACCGGCGGCCGCAGGCCTCCGGCGGCGCGGACCGCGTGCAGACTGACTGCTGACGCGCATCAATCACAAACCCATCACATCCCATTCATCGGATACCCGACATGCGCAACGAAACCCGCAAGTACTTCAACGAATACCTGGAACGCATCGCCACGCTCAACGGCGTGACGGACGCAACCAAAACCTTCAACGTCGTGCCCGCCGTGCAACAGACGCTCGAAACCAAGATTCAGGAAAGCTCCGACTTCCTGGGCAAGATCAACATGATCGGCGTCACCGAACAGCAGGGCGAAAAGCTGGGCCTGAACCTGTCCGGTCCCATCGCCTCGCGCACGAACACGCAGGAGCGCGACCGCATCCCGCGCGACCTGACCACGATGGACCAGAATGGCTACTTCTGCCGGCATACGGATTTCGATTCGTTCATCAAGTATGCGCAGCTCGACGCCTGGGCGATCTTCCCGGACTTCGAGGCCCGTATCCGTGACCTGCTGATCCAGCGTCAGGCGCTCGACCGCATCATGATCGGTTTCAACGGTACGAGTGTCGCCGCCAACACCGATCCGGCCGCCAATGCGCTGCTGCAGGACGTGAACAAGGGTTGGCTGCAAAAAATGCGCGAGAGCGCCGAAGAGCGTGTCATGGCCGATGGCAAGACGGCCGGCAAGGTGCAAGTTGGCGCCGCGGGCGATTACAAGAACCTTGACGCGCTGGTGTACGACGCCGTCACGCTGCTGGACCCGTGGCACCGTGAAAACTCCCAGCTCGTCGCCATCGTTGGCCGGGGCCTGATGCACGACAAGTACTTCCCGCTGGTCAACCAGGACAGCCGCGCCACCGACACGCTCGCCGCTGACCTCATCATCAGCCAGAAGCGGATCGGCGGCCTGGCGGCGGTGCAGGCCCCGTTCTTCCCGGAAAAAAAGGTACTCATCACCTCGCTGGACAACCTTTCCCTCTACTGGCAAATCGGCGCGCGCCGTCGTCACGTCGAAGAGAACGCCAAGCGCAGCCGCGTGGACACCTACGAAAGCTCCAATGACGACTACGTGGTGGAGGACATGGGCCTGGCCGCGCTGGTCGAAAACATCGAGCTGGTGGAAGCCTGACGATGACCAGCCCCGCTCAACGACACCGCACGCGGGTGCTGGCCGCCAAGGCGAACGCGGCCGATGGCGCCGCGCCCGCCGTGGTGGGCGGCATTTTCGGCCAGATGATGGCCAAGCTCACCCTGGACCGGCGCCGCCTGCACGATATCCAGTCCGTAGAGCGCAAGGTTGCGCTCAAGCGCGAGCTGGTTCCGGAGTACCGGGACTATCTGGACGGTGTGCTGAGCGGCGACACCGGCCAGCAGGACGAGGTACTGGCCACGCTGATGGTGTGGCAATTCGATATCGGCGACTTCGCGCGCGGCCTGACGCTGGCCGACTACGTGATGAGACACGGCTTGGCGCTACCTGAACGCCTCAAGCGCAACACGGCCACGCTGCTGCTGGACGAAGTGGCCGGCGCCATTGCTCGCGGCGCTGTCCCCAAGCATGACGAAGCCATGCAACTGCTGCAGGAGGTAGCGCGCTTGGTGGATGGCCAGGACGCGCCCGACCAGGCCCGCGCCAAGCTTCACCTGGCCATCGGCAAAACCTTGGCCGAGCAAGCGGGCGACGAGCCGCGCGGCGCGCTACTGGACATGGCGCGCGCCGCCGTCGCGCAGCTGCGCCGTGCAGTGGACCTACACAGCGGAGTCGGCTGCAAGAAGCTTATCGAGCAGCTGGAACGCAAGATCAAGAACGCCGGCCAGGCCGGCTAACCGAGTGCCCCAAAGCGCACGGCGGCGCGGGCGGAAGGCTGGTCCCTGACCTGCTGGATGCCCGCCCACCGCCGACCTGACAAGCCTACGCCATGAGCTTCATCGCCCCAGCCCCCGCTACCCGCACCGTCCCGCCCCAGGTCATCCCCAATGATGGCTTTTTCCCGGACATCCAGCTGGACGCCGCCCGCCAGGCGCTGCGCCTTGATGGAACCGTGACCGATGAGCGCCTGCGCTTTGCCCTGGTGGGCGCGCTGCTGGAGACCGGCAACAGCCTGGCCGCGTGGAAGGCGGCCCAGATGGCGCGCGGTCATGAGAACTTGGCCGCCGTGCCGGCTGACCAGGTGGATGGCAAGAGCCGCTTGCAGCACGCTTACATCCGGGCCGTCTACAGCCTGGCCAAGGCGGACCTCATCGAGCGCATGACCGACTATGACACGACGGCCGCCGGTCAGAAGCGCGCCGAGTGGCTTAGCGAGGCGTCCGACGATCACCGCCGCAACGCGCGCTTTGCCATCGCGGATGTGATGGCGGCCTCGCGCGCCGTGGTGGAGCTGATCTGATGCTGGTGCGCGCACTCCAAGGCGACACCGTGGATGCGCTGTGCTGGCGGCACCTGGGCACAACCCGCGATGTGGTCGAACAAACCTACGAACTCAATCCCGGCCTGGCCGATCTGGGCGCGGTGCTGCCGCATGGCCAGGTTGTGACGCTGCCGGAAAGCACCCCTCAACCATCGGCGGCCCCTGCCGTCAAACTTTGGGATTGATCCAATGGCCGAACCATCGACCGTATCGGGCGCCGTGGCCACCACGCTGGTATCTGGCGCGGCCCTGTCGCAAATCTTGCCTCTGATCGACGCCAACGCCGCTTTTGGCGCGGTCATGGGTGCGGCCCTGGTGGCAAGCACCAAGAAGGACCTGACCGCCTGGAAGCGCTTCGCCTCGTTCCTGGTGTCTGGTCTGTGCGGCTATGGCGGCGCGGGCGAGATCGTGGCCCGCGAGCTGGCCAAGGAAACTTTTTTGCCTGCCCTGGTTGGCGCCGTCGTTATCGTGCCACTGGCGTTGAAGCTGCTGGCCAAGGCGCCTGACTTTGACCTGAGCGCCATTTCTCGCGCCTTTGGGGAAAAGAAATGACCGACCTTCACCCTACCCCCACCCTGTCCGCTATCGCCGTTGCCTGCGCGGTTCTGTACGCCCTGACGGCCGGGCGCTTTCTCTGGTATCGGCCTAACGGCGCCCGCCACCGCCGCGCTCTGTCCTGCCTGGCGAGCGCGCTGATCGCGGCCTTGTTCTGCCGCGCCGTCGAAATCCTGCTGCTGCGCTCGCCCGCCAGCGCCTCGGAGATGGTCATCGCGTGCCTGCTATGCGCGTGCGCCTGGCGCGTTCGCGGCAACATCGCGGCGCTCGCCAGGGGGGATTCCGATGTCTGACATTTTGCGCAAGGGTGACATCGGCCAGGCCGTGGCCGACCTGCAGACCGATTTGCGCCGCGCCGGCTATGCCGTGGAGCGCACCGCGATCTATGACGATGCCACGCGCGACGCGGTGGCCGCGCTACAGGTCGCCACCGGCCTGGTTGTGGATGGCGCCTATGGTCCGAAGAGCCGCGCCGCGCTGGCGAACTTCGACATTTCCCGCCTGATGCGCGAATCCGACCTCATCGCAGCCGCTGAGCGCCTGGGCGTGCCGCTTGCCAGCATCAAGGCTGTCAATGAGGTGGAATCACGCGGGCGCGGCTTTCTGGCCGATGGTCGGCCGGTCATCCTGTATGAGCGTCACGTCTTCTGGAAGCAACTGATTGCGCACGGTGTGGACCCCGCCAAGTACGCCGACCGTGCATCCATCCTGAGCCGTCAGCGCGGCGGCTACGCCGGCGGCGCGGCCGAGTATGTCCGCCTGGCCAGCGCCATGCAGATTCACGCACCGGCCGCCCAGGAGTCTGCAAGCTGGGGCGCGTTCCAGGTCATGGGTTATCACTGGAAGGCGCTGGGCTTCGCGGATATCGAGTCTTTCGTTGCGACACAGCACCGCAGCGAGGGCGACCAGCTCGCCACCTTCACCGCCTTTGTGCTTGCGGACCCTGCGCTACACCGTGCGCTCAAGGCCAGGAAGTGGTCGCAGTTTGCGCGCTTGTACAACGGGCCGGCCTACGCCGAGAACTTCTATGACACTAAGCTGGCACGGGCCTATGCGCGCTTCGCCGGCGAAGCGCAAGAGGTGGCGGCATGAGCGCCATCATTCGCATGCTCGCGCCCTATGCCATTTCTCTGGTGCTGGCTGCGCTTCTGTGGCTCCAACACGGCCAGATTTCGAGCCAGGCCGTTGCGCTTAAGGCGTACGGCGAAATCATCAAGGGGCAAGCCAGCGAATTGGCGAGCCTGGCCGAGCGAGTGAAGGGCCAGCGCCTAGACCTGGTGCAGCTGGAGCGCACGCAAGAGGACTTTCGCAACGCGCTGGATCAGCGCACGTTCGACTTCGAGAAGCTGAAAAATGAAAATCCGGAAATTCGTAGCTGGGCTGATACTTTGCTGCCTGATCCTGTTGCAAGGCTGCGCGAGCGCCCCGCCCTCACCGGGTCCGCGGCTTACGCTGAACACCTGCGCACCCGTGACGCCGTGCAGCCTGCCAGCGGCGGCGCCACGCACGGCCGGCGACCTGAATCTGCAGATTGACCGCGTTGAGGCCGCCTGGGCGATCTGCGCGGCCAAGGTGGACAGCATCATCAAGTGCCAAAGCGAGGCCGACAATGCGCAAGGCGACTGAACTGCGGGAATATCTGACCAGGCACAACCGCTTTCTGAGCGAGAACCCGGACCGGCTGCATGTTTTTGTGGAACAAGGCAACATTCATTGCACGGCAACGCGCAGCCTGTCGCACGAATACCGCTTCACCCTCACCATCGTGGTGACGGACTACGCCGGGCCTCCCGATGCGCTCATGCTGCCCCTGCTGGCCTGGATTCGGATCAAGCAGCCCGATCTTCTGGCCAACCCGACACGCCGCGAGAATGCCATCAGCTTCGACGTGGAGCTGCTGAATCACGACGCGGCAGACGTGGAAATCAAGATTCCCCTCACCGAGCAAGTGATTGTGCGCCAGGCGCCAGACGGCACGGGCATGGTCGCCACTCACGAGGATGAGCCGATCGACCCGGATATGCCGCTCGACGCGGAGGAAGTCACCGTATCGCTGCCGGGCTTCGACCCGGTGACGATCAGCATTCCGGCCTGGCCTCACCCGTATGAGTGACGACTTTAGCGACGTGCAGGCCTGGGCGGCCGCCTTAATGGCCCAGCTCCGCCCGGCGGAACGCCGCCGCGTAAACCGTGCTGTCGCGGTGGAGCTGCGGCGCAGCGAAGGCCAGCGCATCGCCGCGCAGCAGAACCCGGATGGCACGCCATACGCACCCCGGCGGGCCAAAAAGAACCTGCGGGGCAAGGCCGGAGCCATTCGCCGCCGGATGTTCACGCGCCTGCGCACCGCGCGCTATCTGCGCGTGCAGGCGACGGACACCGAGGCGATTGTTGGCTACAGCGGCGCAACCGCGCGCTTGGCCCTCGTCCACCAGGAAGGGCGCAGCGACCGGCCCGCACCTGGACAAAAGCCTGTGCGCTATCCGCGCCGCAAGCTGCTGGGCTTCACGCAGCAAGAGCGCGACGCGGTTCTAGATACGCTGGCGCGGCACCTGGCTGGCCACGGGCTGTAGAACGGCCAAACACAAGGCGCGCCCCGTGCGCGCGCGAGGCCGCGCCGGCAACATGGCCGGTATGAATGACGCCGCCGAACTCTTTCGCCTCATCTCCAATTTGATCCGCATCGGTACGGTCTTCGCCGTCGACTTGAAGACCCGGCCCGCCAAGGTCCGCGTGACCTCCGGAGACCTACAAAGCAACTGGCTGCCGTGGCTGGAGCTGCGAGCGGGCACGACACGCACCTGGAACCCGCCCACCTTGGGCGAGCAGGTCATTGTCCTGTGCCCTGACGGCGACCCCGCCGGCGGCGTGGTCCTCGCGGGCCTGAATTCCGAGGCCATCCCCGCGCCTTCGGACAGCCAAGCCGAACACGTCACCGACTACCCGGACGGCGCGCGCATCACCTACGACCACCAGGCCGGCAAGCTCACCGCCGTGGGCATCACGTCCGCGTTTGTTCAAGCCAGTGAATCGGCCATCGTCCAATGCCCGGAAATCACGCTGGATGGCAATGTGACCGTCACAGGCTTGCTGACGTACCAGGCCGGCATGGCGGGCAAGAACGGCAAGGGGAACGCCACCACCATCGAGGGCAACATCACCCACATTGAGGGTGATCTTTCTTCAAATGGGGTCGTCCTGCATACGCATCGGCACCGCACACAAGGCCTGGATGCGCTCACTACGGAGCCAACACAATGAGCTACCTAGGCATGAATGCGGCCACCGGCCTGCGCATCACCGGCCGGGACCACCTGGCGCAGTCCATCAGCAAGGTTCTGCAAACGCCCCTTGCCACCCGCGTGCGGCGCCGAGCATTTGGCGCGAAGGCCGCCGACATGATCGACACGCCGGCCAACGGCGCGGCCATCCTGCAGCTGTACGCCGTGGCGGCCACGGCGCTCATGCTGTGGGAGCCGCGCTTGCGCGTGCGCTCGATGTCTGCCGAGGTGGACGCCGAGCGACCCGGCCGCATTGTGCTGAACCTGCAGGGCGAAGCCGACACGGGCGACCGCATTGAATCCGTGTCTATCACCACGACCTTGAGCGCCTGATATGGCAAGCCCCAACACCATTGACCTTTCCCAGCTTCCCGCGCCCGATGTGGTGGAGGCGCTCGACTACGAGCAAATCCTTGAAACCCGCAAGGCCCGCTACCTGGCGCTTTTCGCGCAAGAGGACCGCGACGCCGTGGCCAAGGCGCTGGCGCTCGAATCGGAGCCGCTGGTTATCGTGCTGCAGGAGAACGCGGAGCGCGAGGTAATCTTGCGCCAGCGCGTGAATGACGCCGCCCGCAGCGTCTTGTTGGCTTTCGCCAAACGTGGCGATCTGGAACACATTGCAGGTGAATACGGGGTATCCCGTCAGCTCATTCAGCCGGCAAACCCCGATGCCGTCCCGCCCGTCGATGCGGTGTATGAAAGCGATGACGAGCTGCGCGAGCGCGCACAGATGGCCTGGGAAGGACTATCCACGGCAGGCCCGCGCGACGGGTACGTTTTTCACGCTTTGAGCGCAGATGGCCAGGTTGCCGATGCCACCGCCACCAGCCCCGCGCCCTGCGACGTGCTGGTATGCGTGCTTGCGCGCGCCGGCGACGGCACGGCGGACGCCGAGCTGCTGGCCAAGGTCCGAGCGCAGCTCAACGACGAAGACATCCGCCCGATGGGCGACCGCGTGACCGTGCAATCGTCGCAAATCGTCCCCTACCGCGTGCGTGCCGTCCTGCACATGAAGGGCGAAGGACCAGGCCGAACGGTGGCCCTTGAAGCCGCACGCGCGGCCTGCGCGGCCTACGTGAATCGTGCCAGGCGCGCCGGCGTGTCTGTGTGGCGCTCCGCGCTCACCGCTTCGCTGCATGTCGAAGGCGTGGACCATTTGCAGCTGCTGGAGCCGGCGGACGATCTGCTGCTGACCGCGACCCAGGCGGCCACGTGCACGGGAATAGAACTGTCCATCGCGGCAGAGGGTTGATATGGCGGAAAAGCCCACCTTGCTACCGCCCGCGTCCACGCCCGTAGAGCGCAAGCTTGCCCAGGTCGGCGCTGACATCGAGGCCGTGCCGCTGCCGATTCGCACCATGCGGCGCGCGGCGTCCGCGCCCGCCGCGCTGCTGCCGTGGCTGGCCTGGGAGCGATCGGTTGATCGCTGGGACGATACCTGGTCCGTTGCCGCCAAGCGCAAAGCCCTGGCGAACTCGTTCCGCATCCACCAAATCAAGGGAACCATCGGCGCGCTGCGCCGCGTGGTGGAGCCGCTGGGGTATCTGCTGGAGGTGACCGAATGGCACCAGATGGCGCCCGAGGGCACACGCGGTACGTTCCGCCTCACCATCGGCGTACTCGATGGCGGGATATCCGAACAGATGTATTACGAGCTGGGCCGGCTCATCGACGGCACGAAGCGCCTAAGCCAGCATCTCGTCGGCCTGGCCATCGCGGTCGAAGTCCGCGCCCCAGTGAATTACGGCGTTGCGTCGTATGACGGCGACGTGATGACCGTCTACCCCTACCAACCCCAACCCGTGGAAATTCAGGCCGGCGTATCTACCGGCGTGGCCACGCACATCATCGACATTCTCACGGTGTATCCATGACAGCTTTTTTCGGAATTCTGACCAAGATAGGCGAGGCCAAAGAGGCCAGGGCCAAGGCCCTGGGCCTGCCCGTGGTCATCGCAGAAATGGAAGTTGGCGACGGCGGCAGCGACTCGCCGCCAGCGCCGGACCGAGAACAGACCGCCGTCGTCGGCACCAAGCGCCGCGCACCTATCAATCGGTCATTCGTCGACCCCAGTAATGAGTCCTGGCTCGTCATCGAGCAGGTCATCCCCGAGCAGGTCGGCGGATGGTGGATTCGCCAGCTTGGCCTGCGTGATGCGGATGGCGATCTGGTGGCCGTGGCAAATTGCCCGCCCACCTACAAGCCACTGCTTGCCGAAGGATCGGCGCGCACACAGGTTGTGCGTATGGTGCTGCAGGTTTCGAGCGCGGCAAACTTCGAGCTGAAGATTGATCCGTCCGTGGTGCTGGCTACGCGCCAGTACGTGGATGACGGGCTGCTGCAGAAGCTCGACAAGGATGGCACCGCCGTTGCGGCCGCCAAGCTGGCTACCGCGCGAACCCTGGCCCTCACGGGCGACGGTACGGCCTCTTTGTCCTTCGATGGGACCAAAGACGTTTCCGGTGCGCTGACGCTGGCCGCATCCGGCGTGACTGCAGGAAGCTACGGCGGCGCCTCTACGATTGCCACATTCACCGTCGACGCTAAAGGGCGTCTGATTGCCGCCGGGACTGTCGCGGTCGGCAACGCGGCGACAGCCACTAAGCTGGCTGCGTCCCGCTCCTTTTCGATTACGGGCGGCGCCACGGCGGCGGCGGTGAACTTTGACGGCTCCGGCAACGTCATCCTCAACGTGACGGCTCTGGATGTCTCCAAGGCCACCCTTGGCATTCTGCCGGTCGCGCGGGGGGGTATGGGCTTGAACACCGTGCCCGCCGGATCGTTTCTGAGTGGCGACGGCGCAAATGCACTTGTGGCCAGGACGCCGGCACAAGTCTTAGCCGATATCGAGGCGCTTCCCAAGGCAGGCGGGAGTCTGAGCGGCCCCGTTCTCTTGGAGACCGGTGCAACGATTGGAGCGCATTACGGCGGCAACACTACCAGCGGACGCACCGCGCATGTCGTGCTGCCTGATGGCGGCGGGTATTCCGTTCACCTCGCGGCCGTCACGGGAGCCATGAAAATCACATTGCCGCCCGCAGCGGTGGGCGTCAACACCATGCTCCGCATGCGCGTGGACACCTTCGAGTACCTGGACAGCAGTGCGCCTGTGTCTTTGCTGATCCACGGGTATGCGCAAAGTTCGAGGACCTGGAGCCGGTGCGGTGCTACCGTGATCGGCGGTTCACCAGCAGCGGATATCCCTATCCGGTTCGGCTCCGACGCGGCCGGTAATCTTTGCATCTGGATTGGCGATACCAACAAGGTCTGGTCCTATCCGTCTGTCACTGTGGCCGAGGTGATGGCGAAGTACAACGCCACCGGGGCCACCGTCCAAGGCTGGGGGACCGGTTGGAAAGTGGAGCCGGTCACCGCGTTTGAGACAGTCGCGCAGACCCTTGCCAGCGACAACCTGGCGTTCGCCCGGTCGGACCTGGCGCGCGTGGCCGGACTGCAAGATGCCCTCAATCTCAAGGCAAACACCGCCACGGCCATGACCGCAGGCAACGGCCTGACGGGAGGCGGCACACTCGCGGCAGCGCGCACCTTCACCCTCGGAACGCCCTCTACCCTTACGGGCGCCACCAGCAATGCGGTGACCGCCACCAGCCACACTCACGCACTGGATACGGCGGATGTTGCTGATGCCTTGGAGGGCACGTCCAAGACCAAGCTCATCACCCCGGAAACGCTCGCGGCCGCCGTCCCGAAGTTCGCGCCGCACGGCATTCAGGTTATTTCCTCTTCTGGAAATTGGACCGTCCCTGATGGCGTGTACTGGATATCCGCGCAGGCCTGGGGCGGTGGCGGCGGCGGGGGCGGCATCGGGTCCACCGGAGGTATCGGCGGTGGCGGCGGTGGCGGTGGCGGTTACGCGCGCGGAAAATTTCCCGTCACGCCTGGTCAGGTCATCTCCTGCACCATCGGCGCGGCGGGGGGCGCGGGCGGTGGAGGCGGTGCTGGCGGAAATGGCGGAACCACGACATTTGGCGCGTTCCTTACCGCCGTGGGCGGCGCCGGCGGACGTCCTAACGACACAGGCAACGGCGGCGCCGGCGGCGGTGCTACGGGCGGCGCCTTCGTGACGAGTGGCGGCTCGGGCTCTGCGGCAAGTACGGCGGCCGGTGGCGCTGGCGGCTCGGCTTCCTTTGGTGGCGCGGGCGGCGGCGCCGGCGTGGGCGCGTCGGGCAGCGGCAGCGCGCCCGGAGGCGGTGGAGCCGGCCGGGGCCCGTCGTCCGCCGGCTCCGGCGCAGCTGGCGCGCCGGGTCTCATCATGATCGAGTTTTAAGGGGTAATAGCATGGAAGACAAAAGCAGCAGCGTCGAATCTGTGTATGCACTGGTTGCGGATGGCGTCGTGACCAATACCATCGTTTGGGACGGCGACAGCACCGCGTGGCGCCCGACCGCCGGTCTGGTGGCTGTTCGGGTAAGCGAGCCTGACCAGGCCGTGTCTATCGGATGGCATTACGACGGCACGCGATTCATCCAACCGGAGGAACCGGCCGAAAGCTGATTCCGGCCGGCAATCTATTGCCTGGCGCTTGTACGTGCGCCAGCCACAAAGCGCGCCCCGTGCGCGCGCGAGGCCAAGCCCCCAGAATTTGAGCGATCCCCCGCATGAAGCAGAGCGGGAATGGCTCAACCTTCTGAGGGCTTTTTTATGGCGCTTGACCAATACCATCACGGCGTGCGCGTTGTCGAAGTCGACGGCGGCACGCGCCCCATCCGCACCGTTTCCACCGCCGTTGTGGGCCTTGTGGCCACGGCCGACGACGCGGACGCAGCGGCCTTTCCTCTGAATACGCCGGTCCTGGCCACCAACATGGCTACCGCCGCCGGCAAGGCCGGCACCAAAGGCACGCTCGCGCGCTCGCTGGAGGCCATCGCCTCGCAGACCAACCCGGTTGCCGTCATCGTGCGCGTGGCACAAGGCGAGACCGAGGCCGAGACCACCTCCAATGTCATCGGCGGCGTAGATTCCAATGGCCGATACACCGGCATGAAAGCATTGCTGGCCGCGCAAAATTCCGGCCCCAAGGTCAAGCCGCGCATCATCGGCATTCCCGGCCTGGAAAGCACCGCCACCATCGCGGCGCTGGCCGAGACGGCGCAGAAGCTGCGCGGCTTCGCTTACGCCAGCGTCACCGGCTGCAACACCATCGAAGAGGCGGCTGCATTCCGTGAAGGCTTTGGCCAACGCGAATTGATGCTGATCTGGCCGGACTTCCTGGGCTGGGACTCGCGCACCAATGCCGAGGGCATCATCACCGCATCGGCCGCCGCGCTGGGCCTGCGCGCGAAGCTGGATAAGGAAGTCGGCTGGCACAAGGTGCTGTCCAACGTCGCAGTCAACGGCGTCACGGGAATCAGCAAGGACATCTTCTGGGACCTGCAGGACCCCGCGACCGATGCCGGCTATCTCAACGAGAAGGACATCACCACGCTGGTGAACCGCGATGGGTTCCGCTTCTGGGGAAGCCGCACTTGCGCTGGCCCGGAAAGCCTGTACCCCTTCGAGAACTACACCCGCACCGCGCAAATCCTGGCCGACACGATGGCCGAGGCGCACATGTGGGCCGTCGATGCGCCCATGCATCCGTCGTTGGTCAAGGACATCCTGGAAAGCATTAATGCCAAGTTCCGGCAGCTCAAATCCCTGGGCTACATCATCGACGGCCGCGCCTGGTACGACGAAGAGCCGAACACCAAGGAATCCTTGAAGAGCGGCAAGCTGATCCTCGATTACGACTACACGCCCGTGCCGCCGCTGGAAGACCTGGGATTCCGTCAACGCATCACCGACCAATACCTGATGGACTTCGCGCAGCGCGTCGGCACCTAACCCCCACGGCCGGCGCCGTGCGCGCCGGTCTACCTAAATTCCTGGAGCCAAAGAAATGGGATTGCCCAGCAAGCTCAAGAACATGAACGTCTACAACGACGGCACCAGTTACGCCGGTGTCGCCACATCCGTGACGCCGCCCAAGCTCACGCGCAAGATGGAGGCCTTTCGCGGTGGCGGCCTGGGTGGAGCTGTGAAGGCTGACTTCGGCCTGGACGATGACGCGCTCAAGGTCGAATGGGCGTGCGGCGGATATCTCACGCAAACGCTCAAGCAGTACGGCGCGGTCGATGTCGCCGGCGTGCAGCTGCGGTTCGCAGCGGCCTATCAGCGTGACGACACCAATGAAGTCATGAGCGTAGAGATCATCGTCCGCGGCCGCCATTCGGAGATTGATCGGGGCGAGCTCAAGGTTGGCGAAGACACCGAAATGAAGATGGTCACCGAATGCGTCTACTACAAGGAAGTCGTTGACGGCGAAACCATCTTTGAGATCGACGTCATCAACATGATCCACATGGTTGGCAACGTCGACACCATGCAGGCCATCCGCACCGCAATCGGCCTGTAACCCCTCAACACCTATTCGGAAACATCATGACCGACACCAGCACCAGCAGCACCGAGCCGAACGCCATCAATCAACCGGCCGCAGTCATCGACACGGACAACGTGAAATCCGTGGACCTGGACGAGCCCATCAAGCGCAGCAGTGGCGAAATCAAACGCCTGCTTATCCGAAAGCCCAACGCCGGCGCGCTGCGCGGCGTCACCCTCATGGCGCTGGTGCAGGTCGATGTCCAGGCCCTGCGTACCGTGCTGCCGCGCGTGTGCGATCCCATCCTGACGCCGGCCGAGATCAACGATCTGGACCCGGCCGACCTGCTGAACACGGGGGCAACGCTGGCCAGTTTTTTTATGAGCAAGGCGGAGCGGCTGGCTATCCAAACTCCGTAGAAGACGCCATGGCGGATATCGCCATGGTCTTTCACTGGCCGCCGGCCGCCATGAACACGATGGACCTGGCCGAGCTGGCCGACTGGCGCGAGCGCGCGCGTGTACGCTACCAACCCGAGACGTAAACGATGGACAAGGCGCTACAGTTGCGCGTCATCGCGGCCCTGCAGGACAAGCTGTCTGGACCGCTGCAGAAGATAAGGACCACGGCCGGTACGTCCGCGCAAGGCGTTGCCGACCTGCGCGGCAAACTCAAGCAGCTCACGGCCGCGCAGCGCGAGGTCGGCCAGTTCCGCGAGCTGGCGCGCGGCCTGCAGTCCACCCGCGCCGAGCTGGCCACCGCGCAGCAGCGCGTAACCGCGCTTGCGCAGCAGATGCAGGCGACCACCACCCCCACCCGCGCCATGACGCGGGAATTCAATCAGGCGGTGCGATCCGCGCAGCTGCTGAAAGACCGCCACGGGCAGCAGTCCATCGAGCTGCAGCGCTTGCGTGACGGCCTAAGCCGCGCAGGCGTTTCCAGCTCAAGCCTGGCGCGCGACGAGCGCAACCTACGCCAACAGATTGACCAGACTTCCCAAGCGCTCATGCGCCAGACGCAAAAGCTGCAGGCGGCGGCCGCCCAGCAACAGAAACTGACGGCGGCCAAGGAGAAGTACAGCGCGGGCAAGGCCACCGCCGGCGCGATGGCCGGGGCAGGCGCGGGCGCGCTGGCCACGGGCGGGGCGGCGCTCTACGCCGAGTCACGATTCATTCGGCCCGGCGTGGAGTTCGACGCCAAGATGAGCAAGGTTCAGGCGCTATCCCGCCAGGACAAGGCGAGCCCCGAGATGAAGGCGCTTCGGGATCAGGCCCGCCAGCTAGGTGCAAGCACGATGTTTTCGGCGACCCAGGCCGCCGATGCGCAGGGCTTTCTTGCCATGGCCGGTTTCAACGCCAAGGCAATCCTCGACGCCATGCCGGGCATGTTGTCGCTCGCCAAGGCGGGCGATACCGACCTTGCGCAAACAGCCGATATCGGGTCCAACATCCTGACCGGCTTTCAGCTACCCGCCGACCAGATGAGCCGCGTGGGCGATGTGCTGACGGGCGCGTTTACGCGGTCCAACACCAGCCTTTATATGCTGGGCGAAACGATGAAGTACGTGGCGCCGGTGGCGGCCGGCGTCGGGGCTGACATCGAGACCGTGGCGGCCATGGCCGGCAAGCTGGGCGACGCCGGCATACAGGGGAGCATGGGCGGCACGGCGCTGCGCTCAATCCTGGGACGCCTCGCTGCCCCGCCCAAGGCCGCCGCCGATGCGCTCGATGGGCTGGGCATTAGCACGAAGGACGCCGCCGGCAACCTGCGAGAGGTTCCGGCCATCTTGGAAGAGCTGCACAAGAAGACGGCCAAGATGGGCAACGCTGAGCGCTCCGGGATTTTCAAGGCCATCGCCGGCGAAGAAGCTTTCAGCGGCCTGCAGGTGCTGGTCGGCCAGGCCGGCACGGGCGACCTGCAGAAGTTCGTCACCACCCTGAAAGAGCAGACCACGGGCGAAGCCGACAAGACCGCTGGCACGATGGCCAACAACCTGGTTGGCGATCTGGACGAGCTTTCCAGCGCCTGGGAAGACGTGGGCATCCAGGTTGAAGAGCTGCACGATGGGAGCCTACGAAAGCTGGTTCGCGGCCTGGCTGGCGTGGTCGGCAGTGTGGGCGAATGGATGAAAGCCAACCCGAAGATGGCCAGCGCGCTCACGATGGGCGCGGCCGCCGTCGCCGCATTGGTTGCTGCCTTCGGTGCCCTAACACTGGCGCTAGCGGCCGTCCTCGGGCCGTTCGTGATGGTGCGCTTTGGCCTATCCATGCTGGGCATCCAGGGCGGCAGCTTGCTGGGTGTGCTGTTCAACCTGGCCAGAGGGGGCTTCGGGGTGCTGGGCGGCGCCATCATGTCCGTGGGCAAGCTGCTGATGGCCAACCCCATCGCGCTCGCGGTCGCGGCAATCGCGGGCGCCGCGTACTTGATCTACAAACATTGGGGAACGATCAGCGCGTTTTTTTCCGATCTGTGGGCGAAAGTGAAGACCGCCTTCGGCTCTGCGCTCGCCCTGCTGCGCTCGATGCTCACCGCGCTCGATCCCCGGCCGCTGCTGTCCGCCGCCTGGGCAGGCCTGGCATCGTTCTTTACGGGGCTGTGGGGCCAGGTGTCTGCGGTCTTTGGCACGGCCCTGGCGGGGCTGCGCGCCGCACTGGCTGGCCTGAACCCCATGCCGATCTTGACGGCCGCGTGGACGGTTTTATCCGGCTTTTTCTCGGGCTTGTGGGGCCAGGTCAGGACCACATTCGATACGGCTTTGGCCGGGTTGCGCCTGGCCCTCGCCGCCCTTGACCCTATTTCGATTCTGACTACTGCCTGGACCGGGCTTACAACGTTCTTCACCGGCATTTGGGAATCCGTCAAAACCGCGTTCGATGGCGGCCTGGCTGGGATCGGCGCGCTTCTGGTGAATTGGTCTCCGCTGGGCCTGCTGTACAAGGCAATCACGGGCGCCCTGAGCGCCCTGGGCGTCGAGCTGCCCGGCAGCTTTACGGAATTCGGCTCCATGCTCATCAAGGGCCTTATCAACGGCATCACCAGCATGGGCGGCGCGTTGAAAGAATCCATTTCCAACATCGGTAGCGGCATCGTGGGCTGGTTCAAGGAAAAGCTAGGCATCCGTTCGCCCAGCCGCGTGTTTGCCGAGATGGGCGGCTTTGTTTCCGAGGGGGCCGCGGTCGGCATCGAAGACCGCCAGCCGGCCGCCGTAAAGGCCGCCCAGGCGCTCGCGGCGTCCGTGGCAATAGGTGGGGCCATGTTGCCGGCAGCGGCAGCCCTGCCGCCTCCTGCTGCGCTGGCGCCCGTTCCGGCTGCGGTCGTGGCGTCGTCTGCAGCGCAAGCACCCGTCTCCGCGCTGGCGAACGAAGGCGGCGCCCTGGCCAGGATCGACAACAGCCCCGCCATGGCGCCGGCGACGGCGGGCGCGCGGTCCATCACCGTGCAGGGCGACACCATCACCATTCAAATCAACGGCGCCGGTGCCGGCGCCAACGACATCGCCCGAGCGGTAGAGGACGCCTTGCGCCGCCGCGATAGCGACAAGGCCGCGCGCCTGCGCTCTGCCTACCACGACAACGAATAGGAGATCGCCACCATGATGATGGCCCTAGGCATGTTCATTTTCGGCCTGCCCACGGCCGCCTACCAGACGCTCAAGCGGCAAACGGAATGGCGGCACCCCTCGAACTCCCGGATGGGAGCCGGACCCGCATACCAATTCGTGGGCAAGGGCGAAGACACCTTCACGCTGGGAGGAACGATCATCCCCCAGCTCTTCGGCACTACCAGCAGTCTGCGGCTGCTGCGCCGCATGGGAGACACCGGAAAGGCGTATGTCATGGTGGACGGGATCGGCACCGTTCACGGCGCATTCGTCATCACAGGCCTGGATGACGAAAGCTCGATGTTGATGGTCAACGGCTTGCCGCAGAAGGTCGACTTCACGCTTACGCTCAAATGCGTGGACGATTCGCAAGCGCGGCCGCTGCTGGATGACCTGCAGATACCCATCGACAAAATGGATGGCTCGATCTTGGGCTGGGGACTGTGATGGCGCTGCAATCGACCGCCAGCCAGGCAGGCCCGCGCGCCGAGCATCCCGCGCCGCAGTGGCGTGTCATCGTGGACGGCAAGGATATGACCGCCAGGGTTGCGCCGCGCCTCATGAGCTTGTCGATTACGGAATGCCGATCCGACCAGGCCGACCAGTTGGACCTGGTGCTAGACGACGCTGATGGACGCCTGGAGCTTCCCCGGCGTGGCGTTTCTGTGCGCGTCTACCTGGGGTGGAACGGTCCGCGCGGCCTGGTCGACAAAGGCACGTTTGAAGTCGACGAGGTGGAGTTCTCCGGCCCGCCCGACACTATCACCCTGCGGGCGCGCAGCGCGGACATGGGAAACGCCTTGCGCACGCGCGCCACGCGCAGCTTTCACCAGACCACCATCCGGGCCATCGTTCAGACCGTGGCCGAGGCTCACGCCCTCGCGCCCGTGGTGGGCCAGTTCGGCGAGACGAAGATTGCGCATATCGACCAGACCGACGAATCGGACTTGGCATTTCTCAACCGCATCGGCAAGCGTTACGACGCGGTGGCGACGATCAAAGAGGGCAGGCTACTGTTTCTGCCGGTGGGCAAGGGCGACACCGCCAGCGGCAAGGAAATGCCCACCATCGAATTGACGCGACGCGACGGTGACCGCATCCGGTATCACGTCGCCGACCGCGATTCTTACACTGGCGTGCGCGCGTCATGGCAGGACAAGGGAAAGGCCACGCGGCGGCACGTCCTTGCTGGCGTTATCGGCAATGCCAAGCGCCTGCGCCAGTTATATGCCAGCGAAGAGGACGCGCTTGAAGCTGCCCGCGCCGAATGGGCACGACTGCAGCGAGGCATGGCGACACTGCATTTTGATTTGGCCTATGGCCGGCCAGAGCTGTCGCCGCAAACGAAGGTGCGGTTTGCCGGACTCAAGGAACCCATGGGATCCACTGTCTGGTTGCTATCGCGCGTCACGCACAAGCTGGACGATGGCGGTCTGACCACCAGTGGAGAGGGCGAAACCATCGACTCTTTCCAGAAAGGCGAAGACGCGGAAAGCGACAACGACAACGACAACGACAACGACGACCAACCCTAACATTGAGTTGCTGTTAACGCATTTAGTTACGTGAAAGGGAAATTTTTTTCCCAGCGGCGTACGTGAATCACGTTGCCATCCCCCCGAACGAAAACCGGCTCGGGCTCTTCTTCAGGCGGCTGCTCGTCCTCGTTTTTTTTCCAGTCCAAAGCTATCGACAAAGCTGCGGACCATGACGTCTATACGCTTGCGTTCAGAGGCAGGCAATGAGTCAAACGCGGCGCGCGAAACTGAAAACGGCCAGTCATCAACCTGTTTCGTCACAGGCGGAGGGGCCCACGCTCGACCAGAAGCGTGCTGGGCGAGTCGATCAATTTGATTCTGCAACTGCTCGCTGAAATCCGAGACTCTGCACCGCAGCTGCTCAGCAAACAACACAGCGACTTCGGCGTTCAACGGAATCTTCCCATTCAGATACTGGCTCACACCGCTTTGATTCGCAAAGCCGAGTTGATCTGCGAGGACGGCTTGCGTCAGGCCCAACGCCTCTTTACGCGCGAGATAGATGTTCTTCAAGCGCGAAGCGTCCTGCAGCTGTTCGACGGAAAGAGGTTTGGCGGGCATATGGTCCACTTTATTACAACGACTAATAATTGACGAAACACTACGAATGTTGACATAATTTATTCGTCTTACTAATATTCATCGTCATGAACCCGATTCAACGCATCCGCCAGCGCCTGGGTATGACCCAGGTAGACCTTGCCAAAGCGCTTGGCAAGAGTCAGTCCAACATTTCGCACTATGAGCGCGGCCGCCAGAAAGTCCCGCCGGCGGTAGCACATGCGTTAGTAGCGGTGGCCAAAACAAAAGGCAAGCGCGTCACGCTCAGCCAAATCTATGGACCCACACCCAAAGCGAACAAATGAGTTCCAAACTCGGTATTAGCTGCCCTCACTGCGACACCTGGGCCACCGTCCGCACGAGCGAGGCGGTATCGGCCACCATGCGAATTGCCTATTTCCAATGCAAGAACATCGCGTGTGGTCACACCTGGAAAGCGCATATCGAAGTGGTCGCAACTATTTCCCCCTCGGCCATTCCCCGGCCCGGTATCAACCTGCCGATGTCGCCCCTCAGCGAAACGCTGCGCATGGCGGTTACGGCAATCTCTGACCCTCGACAAGCGAGCCTGCTATGAACTGCCCTGTCCCTGGCTTTGCCGCGCCTGACTTCTCGCGCGACTTCATTTCGGATCAAGCGATGGCATTCGTACGCCACGATATCGGCATGTCCCGTAAGCCGATCACTGCACACGGCATGCAAATGCTGACTGAACGCTGCACCGCCCACCTGCAGGCTCTCTGCAGTTGCTCCGCCGCCACGGCAGAGACGCATTCCGCCCAGGCCGTCGCTGAAGCCCTGCATGCCAGTCCCGTGACCATCGACACCGACCGCAGCACCACTTTTGCCCTATTTCTGCAGGTGCGCGGTCACCCCAAATCAGTGGTCATCACGACGGAAGAGCTGATGTGCTTCCTCATGCACCGCGCCCAGCTCTCCAGCAGCTAACACCCCTCTTTTCTCTCCCCCGTTTCGAGGTTTCAACGCCTTGCCATTCAGGTGAGGCAGGGACCACTTTTGCCTAAGGAATTCTTAGATGCCCGCGATACCAGTCCTGGCCCGTGTTGAGGCGCACATGAGCGATACGCAACTGATCGCCCTGTGCAAGCTGATGGAACAGTTGCTTGTGCAGCACTTCGAGCAAGGCGCCGCTGTATTCGTGATCGCCGCGGAAGGCGAGCAGGTCCTTGCCAATGACATGCGCGATGCCGCTTGCCAGGTTCACGCCGCTACCCGCCGCGCGATGCGCGAAAGGGACATGCTGGGGGCCGAATCATGAGCAACCTAAGTAAGAAATCCGCGATGGAGCTGCTTGCCAATATCCGCCGCGCCAAGATCACGGCGCAGACCATCGCCGGAATGGTCGGCGAGTGCGAAAGATTGAACATGCAGAACGCTGGCTTTCTAGGCGGCTTGGAGTCGGTACTGCGTCACTTCCTCCTTCAGCATGGCTGCAATGCCGAAGCGGCCGCACTGCGAAACGCCATGAACGACGAACCCACTGCCGAAGAACTGGCCCGCTACCGCCAGTTGTTCGGACCGAAGGGCGAACGATGAAAGCACCCGCCGTGACTCCCACCACTGCCCAGCTCGCCAAGGCCCACACGGCCGCCCGCCTGTCCGGTCCCCTAGATGTCGCCTTGCGCTCGCCGTTGCTGGCGCGCTGCTTGGCGCTCACTGCCGAGGCAATGGCCGCTCGCGTCCAATCCCGCGCCGATTCCCCTGCCCTTTCAACTGCTCCGCGCGTCATACGCAGCAGTAACCCGATTCAACCCAAGTCATCCTTTCATCCAGCCCCCCTGCGTCGTGACGTGAAGCGTGCCAGCGCGGGCGATACAGAAGACTGACATGCACACTTCCCAAATGATCCTAGGCCTTGCCTCAAAGCTCGTTGTCGACATCTTTGCTGGTGGCGGCGGCTGGTCAACGGCCTATGAGCAGGCCACCGGCCAGCACGTTCACATCGCCATCAACCACAACCCAGACGCCTTGAGTATGCACGAGGTGAACCACCCGCAAGCCCGGCACTACATCGCCGATGTGTGGGAAGTCTGCCCGCGCCAGGCTACCGATGGGATGCCGGTGGGCTGGCTGCACCTGTCGCCGGACTGCACCGACCACAGCCAAGCCAAAGGCGGGCAGCCGCGCCGCAAGAACATCCGCGCTCTGGCATGGGTAACCGTTCGCTGGGCCGGGACTGTCATGCCCGACATCATCAGCCTGGAGAATGTGGTTCAGATCCTGAAGTGGGGCCGGCTGATTGCAAAGCGAGATCCTGCCACGCGCCGCGTTGTGAAGCTGGATGGCACGGTTGCCGCTCCGGGCGAGCGCGTACCCGTCGAGCAGCAATACTTGCTCCCCGATCCCAAGCAACAGGGCAAGCACTGGCACCGCCTGGTGGCGATCCTGCGCGGCATGGGCTACATCGTCGAATGGCGTGAGCTGAATGCTGCCGACTACGGCGCCGGCACGACACGCACGCGCCTTTTCATGATGGCGCGCCGGGACGGCCTGCCGATCATCTGGCCGCAGGCCACGCACCACAAGAAGCCTTCCAAGGGTCAGCGCGGCTGGCGCCCGGCCGCTTACGGCATCGACTGGAGCATCGAGGGCAAGACGATCTTCGGCCGCAAGAAGCCGCTGGCGGATGCCACGATGCGCCGGATTTCGCGCGGCATGAAGCGGTACGTTCTGGATAGCGCAGATCCCTTCATCGTACCTATCGCCAACTGGAGCCGCGATGGATCGCATTCCGCGCGACAACCAATCAGCACCATCACGGCAAAGCCACGCGGCGGCGCACATGCTGTCGTGGCGCCCGCGCTGGTGCCTGCGACGCATCATGGCGCAGACCGCGTTTACGACCTGCGCGAGCCTGCCAAGACGATTACCGCCGCCCACCGCGGCGAGTTCATGCTGTCCGCACCCGTCCTGATTCAGGCCGGGTATGGCGAACGCGAAGGCCAGGCGCCCCGCACGCTCGATCTGCATCAGCCGCTGGGTACCGTCACTGCGGGCGGCATCAAGCACGCCATGGCGTCAGGTTTTATGGTGCAGGCAAACGGCGGCTACAACAGCACTCCCGCGCATGACCTGCGCCGGGCCGCGTCGACCATCACGAACAGCGGCAGTCAGCAGCAGCTGATCACGGCACATCTCACGACGCTGCGTCGGCATAGCTTCGGCACCGATGCCAGCGATCCCGTGGCAGGCATCGCGGCGCGCGGACAGCACCATGGTCTGGTTGCCGCGCACCTGACCGCGATGAGCCAGAACGTCATCGGATCGGACATGCGCGAGCCCGCGCAGACCGTCCTGGCGGGCGCTGCGCGCTTCGGCCTGGTGCAGTACGACCTGGCCCCCGAAGACGAGGCCGGCGCGCTCCAGGTCGCGGCATTCCTGATGCGCTACTACGGCGAGGGCGGCCAATGGGGCGACCTGCGAGAGCCTGCAAGCACCCTGACCACCCGCGACCGCCTGGCGCTCGTCACCGTCCACATCCAGGGCACGCCTTACGTGATCGTGGACATCCGCCTGCGCATGCTCACGCCGGCCGAACTGTACGACCTGCAGGGATTCCCGCGCGACTACATCATCACGCACGGTCATGACGGCCGCGTGTTCACGAAGTCCCAGCAGGTCCACATGGTCGGCAACAGTGTCAGCCCGCCGCCGGCGGTCGCGCTCATTGCCGCCAATGCGCCGAAGGAACTGCTCTTGAGGAAGGCGGCATGACGACGACCGTAGACATCAAGCTGAAACCCGAAGGGCTCTATGCGTGGTCCGAAATTGCCCCATTCGTCGGCGTCGGCCGCGAAACATGGCGGCGCTACGTCCTGGCCAGGACAGCGCCGCAGCCCGTACGCCTTGGCACCCGTTGCACACGCTACAGGGGCGGCGACGTGCTGGCCTGGATCAAAGAGCCCGCGACGTACCGCGTACCCGAAACAGAAGTGAACTGATATGCAGGCATCGAACAACACCAGCAACCCGGCCCTGCGCGCGTGGTTCTCTCGACTCAAGAACGATATCGACCTGCACGACCTGGCCGACCGCCTGGGCCTGCGCCGCCACGGCGCAAAGGGCAACTACCACAGCCCCCACCACGACGACAAAAGCGCATCGCTGAGTATCTTCGACGGCGGCCGTGGATGGAAAGACTGGTCCGACGAGGGCAAAGGCGGTAGCTGCATTGATCTCGTCCAATACTGCATGCCGGAAGCCGCTCATAGCCCCATGGAGGCGGCCAAACTCCTGGGGCAATGGTTCGGCATGCCCCCGCCAGAAAAAGCGGCTGTGGAGCGCGCGGTGCCCGAACGAAAGAGCATGGTTGACCACATTGCCGACAAGAGCTTGGCCAACGCGGCCGCAGCACGCGATTACCTGAAGGGGCGTGCGATATCGGAAGCGGTGATAGAAAAGGCAATCCGCAACCGCATGCTCGGATGGAACGACTGGAAAAGCCCCACTGTTAAAGCCGGCACCCCCGGCCACGGGGGGCCTGCGGCCGCATTCATCGTGCGTGACGAGCGCACAAACGGCGTTGTCGCCGTAGACCTCCGCTACCAAGATGCGGCCCTCAATGGCGACGTGAAGACGCAGTGCCAGGGCGAAAAGCAAGGACACTACTGGTGCAGCTCGATGCGCGAGCTGCGCCAAGCCCATACCGTCTACGTGGTGGAAAGCCCCATTAACGCGCTCTCCGTCGAAACGTGTGGCTTGCCGGCGGGCACCGCCGTCATGGCCATTCGGGGCACCGGCAACGTCCAGCACATCGACTGGACGTTTCTGCGTGGCAAGCGCGTCATCATCGCGCTGGACCATAACGACAAGGTCAACCCGCGCACTAACCTCCGCCCCGGCCTTGCGGCGGCGTGGGCACTGTCGGAAATTCTCACCGCCATGGACATCGGCTCCATGATGGTGGACATGCTCGATTGGGAGGAAGGCCGGGACATCAACGATGTCCTGCAGGCCGACGGTCCGGACATCCTGCTGCGCCTGCTCAAGGTACTGGAACCGTGGCTGATCCCGGGCATGCCGGGCGCCGGCGAGCGCCAGGACGGCGCGCGCCGCGTGTTCCTGCCTGGCCATGACTTCGGCGTGTACTGGCGCTATCGGGTGAAGGACGACTTCACGCAGTACGTCGAAAAGTGGAAGGATGACGCCGATGACGACGGCGATAAAAGCAGGTCCGAAACCATGGGCGACCTCTGCTCTTTCCGCGTGGCGGGCTTTTCTCGCCTGCGCATTCAAAGCCATCTCGCCACCATCAACGGCGGGGCAGATTCTCAGCCCGACACCGTCTTCGGTGTCAGTGCCCAGGTTGCACGCCATGGCAACGTGCTGCAGCGCGAAGTCGTGAACGATGACCGGCTCTACAACCTCGAATGGTGGAAAGGCAAGTTCGGCCACATCTGGAAGCCTGCCGAATTCGCCCGCATGGTCAACATCCTGGAACGCACAGCGAATCTGGGCGCGCGCGACGTAGTGAACTTTGTCGGCCTGGCCTGGCGCGACGGCGAGCTGGCTGCCCTGGAAGGGGCGGACTGCTATTTCACCGAGCCTCAGAAACAATGCCTGTACTACAACATGACATTTCCGCGCGGCCACCAGAGCGACGCCGCCCGCGTCATCCAGGCCTATCAATCCACGTTCCAGGGCAACGCGGCCGCCATCGGCGTCGTCTGGGCCTTGGGCGCACACCTGAAGGCGGTGCTGGGCTTCTATCCGCACATGCAGATGCAGGCCGAGAAAGGTTCAGGCAAGTCGAAGCTGTTGGAGTCTATGCAGGCGTCACTCGCGTTCCAGGTGCTCTCTGGGCAGATGCTCAAGACTGACCACCGCCGGCGGGCCAGCGTCTCCTACACCACGCAACCGGTGGGCTGGGACGAGTTCTCCAAGCTGCCAAAACAAGTGCTGTCCGACATCGACGGCCTGCTGCAGTCAACCTACCGATTCGAGTTCACGCGCGTGGGCGCATCGCTGACGCCGTACCTTATGTGTGCGCCGGTGCTGCTCGCCGGCGAAGAGGTGGACGTTGAAAGCCTGCAATCTAAGATTTGCCGCACGTCGCTGGCCGTAGCCAAGCAAGGCCCGATGCTGCCGCACGACTTGCCCCAGTTCCCTGTGTGGGACTGGCTGCGCTTCATCGCTGGCCAGCCGCCGGCCGTAATCCGCGAGCTGCACGCCAAGTACTTCGCCATGTGCCAGAAGCGCGGCCGCGCGGATCCACGCGACGCAACAGCCAACCGCATGAAGGAAAACTATGCGGCCATCCTGACGGCGTGGGAGCTGCTGGCCAAGTTCGCCGGCATCGACGTTGACCAGGGGGGCTTTATTGAGGACCTGCTCACGGAAATGAACGTTCATATCTCCGACACCAATGGCACGCGCCTGCCCTGGGTGTGGATCATGGAAATTCTGCTGTCGGAACTGGAAGCCAAGCGCTACGAGTACCCATACGCCTGGGATAACGTAAAGACCGACGCCGGCACCGAAACCATCCTGTACCTGCGGCCGAACCACGTCATGGACCACCTATCCACATCGTCACACCTGCGCGCCAAGTTCGACGCGCTACCGGTCAAGACCGGCCGCATCTTCAAGCAGCAGCTCATGGCCTCGGGCGTCGTGGCCACCGCTGGCGGCAAACCGATCGACAACGCCGACAAGATCATCCGGGGCCAGCGAACCGCGCGCCTGACGGGCATCCGACTTTCCCAGCTCGAAGCTTTGGGCCTATATGCCACGCCCTTCTTTCCTGGTGAGTCCTTCGGCCCGCCGTAAGGCTCAACGGCACCACCGCCGCGCTACCGAGACAGCCCGCAGCCGCGGGCGTTTTCTTGCGGGAATAACCACACTGTCGTATCAACTATCCCCTGTGGAGGTCGTTGCGCCTACCTCGGCGGGCGAGCGGCGTCAAGAGGGCGGCGGCCGTCGCGCCGGGTCATTTTCGGTCTGGGGACAGGCACAGAAGATAAAATCACCGTGGATACACTTGATACAACTAACCTAAGTCGTTGATCGTGGAGCAGAATCCCTTGCTCACCACCCCTCAAAAGTCCCACGGTTTACCCTCCACAGTCCCACGGTTTCAACTTATCGACCGTGGGACCATTGCCCCCGCCTTCTTCCCTCTTTTCTTCTTTTTTCTCTTTAAAAACAAGAAGAAAGAAGAAAGGAGGCAGTGAAAAAATGAATTCGGCTGGTCCCACGGTCTGTAATATTGTGGATATCTTGTATCCACGGTTTCAACAGCGGAAAGCGGCGAAACCGTGGGACTTCCACGCGTAAGCCATTTCCGTAAGTCCTTGAAAAGAAAAGGGACGCCGGAGCGTCCCACGGTTTCACACGGTCCCACGGTGTTTTTGCTACCCCTCCCCCTGGGCGCGCTGCCGTCCACGTTGCCGCGCCTCTTCGCGCAACCCTTCTAGGTAATCGGCCCACCGCTGCATGAAGGCGATGCGCTCATCCAAAAACGCAGTGCGGTTGTATGACCGTCCCAACGCATCGACCACCTTGTGGCTGATCTGCAAGTCCAGCAGCTCGGGCGGAACCTTCAAGCGCTCTTCGGCCAGAGTCCGCGTGGAAGCTCGGAACCCGTGCGCCGTCATCTCCCCGTGGAAACCCAGACGCTGCAGCGCGGCCCGGATGGCGCCATCCGATAGCGGGTTTCCGGGATTGCGCGACGAATGGAACACATAGGGCGTGTGCCCGGTCAGCGGGCGCAGCGCCTGCAGGATCGCCACAGACTGTGTGCACAGCGGCACCAGATGACTTTCCCACCCAGTGCGCGTGATCTTGGTGTCTCCGGTGGCGCCCGCACGCTCTGGCGAGATATCCCACATAGGCGATCCCCACCCCTTGCCATCAAGGTCGAACTCTTCCCACCTGGCCTGTCGCAGCTCGCTGGGGCGCTGGAACAACAGCGGAGATAGCTGCAGCAGACAGCGTGTGACCATCTCGCCGTTCTCGTAGCTCGATAGCGCCAGCATCAGATCACCGAACCGCTGGGGGCTGGTGATGGCGGCAAAGTGGCCCGCCTTGGGCGTCAACACCGCGCCTCTCATGGCAACGGTGGGATCGCTGGTGGCTTTGCCGCAAGCCATGGCCCAGCGGAACACCTGGCCCATGATCCCGCGCAGGCGGCGTGCCGTCTCGGGCGCTCGCGCTTCAACGCGGTTCAGGATGGCCAGGATTTCGGGCGGGATGATGTCCGCGATGGGTCGCGTGCCGATCCACGGGAACACATCCTTTTCCAGCTTTTCGATGATGGACTTGACGTAGCCCTCGCTACGCCCTGCTCGCCGCTTCGATTGCCACAATGTGCGGGCGATGCTCTCGAAGTCGTCAGCCATGGCGTTGGCCTTTAGCAGCTTGGCTTTCTTGCGCTCAGCTGCAGGGTCCAGGCCGGCACTAAGCTGAGCGCGGGCGGCCTGGTGTTCCTGCCTGGCCTGTCGTGCGGACACGGCTGGATAGACGCCCAGGGCTAGCGTGGCCTGCTTGCCATGGTATCGGTAGTCAAAGCGCCAATACTTCGCGCCGCTCGGCATCACCGCCAGATAGAGGCCACCGCCGTCGGATAGTTTGACCTGTTTGTCTTGAGGCTTGGCATTGCGCAGCGCAACGTCCGTCAGCTTGGCAAACGCACCCATGTTCCTGCCCTCCTGCTGGTATTTTTTGCTGGTTGCCGCGAAAGGGCCGAATGTACCAGCAAAAATACCAGCAAAAAACGTGAGCTGTCCGGGGGCAACGTGGGGCAACGTGAGGCAAGAAAAAACCCGCACAGCAAGCGCTGGTGCGGGTTTTGGGGCAACCTGAGGCAATCAGGTGCAAAATTCTGGCGGAGACGGTGGGATTCGAACCCACGATGCAGTTTTTAGCCACATACTCCCTTAGCAGGGGAGCCCCTTCAGCCTCTCGGGCACGTCTCCGAAAAGAGAACGAGATTCTAGCACGATTTTTTTCGGTCTTGCCCGCGATGCGGGCCTTCCATCAAAAAAATCGTGCCGGACCCGTTGCCTTTACACCTTCGTGGCGGGCGCCTGGTCCAGGCCGAAGGCCTTGTGCAGTGCGCGCACGCCCAGTTCCATGTACTTGTCGTCGATGATCACCGAGGTCTTGATTTCGCTGGTGCTGATCATCTGGATGTTGATGCCCTCTTGCGAAAGCGTCTGGAACATCAGGCTGGCAACGCCGACGTGCGAGCGCATGCCGATGCCGACGATGGAGACCTTGGCGACCTTTTCGTCGGTGGACAGTTCGCGCGCGCCCACGGCGGGGATGACTTCGCGCTTGAGCAGGTCCACGGCGCGCCCAAATTCGTTGCGGTTCACGGTGAACGAGAAGTCGGTCGTGCCGGCCACGGACTGGTTCTGCACGATCATGTCGACGTCGATGTTGGCGGCGGCGACCGGGCCCAGGATGGAGAAGGCGATGCCGGGCTTGTCGGGAACGCCCAGCAGGGTGATTTTGGCTTCGTCGCGGCTGAAGGCGATGCCGGAGACAACGGCGGCTTCCATTTTTTCGTCTTCCTCAAAAGTAATCAGCGTGCCCGAGACCATTTCTTCCTCGAGCGGGATAAGGGGGTCGGTCAGCGAGGACAGGACCCGGACCGGCACACGGTATTTGCCGGCGAATTCGACCGAACGGATCTGCAGGACCTTGGAGCCCAGCGATGCCATTTCCAGCATTTCCTCGAAGGAAACGACGGACATGCGGCGCGCCTCGGGCACCACGCGCGGATCGGTCGTGTAGACGCCGTCCACGTCGGTGTAGATCAGGCATTCGTCGGCCTTGATGGCGGCCGCCACGGCCACGGCCGAGGTGTCGGAACCGCCACGGCCCAGCGTGGTGATGTGGCCGTCGGGGTCGATCCCCTGGAAGCCCGTCACGATGACCACGCGGCCGGCATCGAGGTCGGCGCGGATGCGCGCGTCGTCGATGGACGAAATGCGGGCTTTCGTGAACGACGAATCGGTGCGCACGGGCACTTGCCAACCGGCATAGCTGCGCGCGGACACGCCCTCGGCCTGCAAGGCAATGGCCAGAAGGCCGCTGCTGGCTTGCTCGCCGGTGGCGGCGATCATGTCGAGTTCGCGGCCGTCGGGCTGGGGCGTGATTTCGCGCGCCAGACCCAACAGACGATTCGTTTCGCCCGCCATGGCGGACGGGACTACAACAACCTGGTGGCCGGCGGCATGCCACTTCGCGACGCGACGCGCCACGTTTTTGATGCGCTCGACCGAGCCCATCGAAGTACCGCCATATTTGTGAACGATCAGGGACATCTCGTGCTCTGGCTGGACACCCGCCGCAAGTGTTGACGGGCAAAACCATATATTCTAGCGCGACGATAAAAATTTGCGCAGATTGCGCGGATTTATGTCCATTTTGGGGTCAGAAATAAGAAAAAACCCCCGCCGTGGCGTCTACGGACGCGGTTCCACCCACACCCGGCCGCGATGGCAGCGGATGACGTGGCCCGCCTGCTCGACCCGCAACTGGCGGTCGTGGCCCAGGCTGTGCAGGCCACGAAGCTGTCGCAGCAGATCGGCCATGCGCGCGTCCGTGGGCATGCGGACGCCGTTGCGCTCCAGCCAGTGCCTGAGCACCTGCGCCTGGCGGGCGGACGAGAGACGCCGCCACGCCTGCAGCGAAAAGCTCACGCCGTCGGGGCTGGGATCAAGTCCCGCAAAATCTTCACGGGCCACTTCGTCCAGGATCTCGGCGGCCTCGGCCATGTGCCGCGCGTGGCGCGCGACGATGGCGCGCCAACCGGGCCAACGCGCGTCCAGCACCGGCGCCAGCAGTTCACGCAGCGCGGCGCGGGTATAGCGCGGATCGGCATTGGTGGGGTCCTGCACCGCGCGCCAGCCGGTGGCGGCCTCGACCGCGTCCGCCGCTTGCAGGATCGCGCCGCGGTCCTGGTCCAGCCAGGGGCGCAGATAGGCCACGCCATCGCGCCGCGCAACCGGCGCCATGGCCGCCATGCCCGCCAGCCCCGTGCCGCGCAGCAGGCGCAGCAGCACGGTTTCGGCCTGGTCGTTGCGATGGTGGGCTAGAAGGATGTGTGCCACGCCGTGTTCCCGGGCCAGGCGCGCCAGCGCCGCATAGCGCGCGTCGCGCGCGGCGGCCTCGATGCCCTTGCCGGCCGCCGGCTCGACCTGGACGCGCGCCTCGACGAGCGGCACGGCAAGCCTGGCCGCCAGCGCCTGCCCATGCCGCGCCCAGGCGTCGGCCTGGACCTGCAGCCCGTGGTGCACATGAAAGAGCAGGACGTCGATGCCAAGCGCCGGCGCGATGGCGGCCGCATGCACGGCCAGCATGGCCGAGTCCGCGCCGCCGCTGAATGCGACGGCGACACGGGCCGGACGTTCGGGCAAGGCCTCGAGCGCCCGGCGCAACGCGGCCGCGAGCGTGGGGGAAATGGGAAGGGAGGGACCGGGACCCGCGTCGGCCCCGGGCGTGCTGTCGGGTGGCGGGACGTCGGTCATGGGCGATGGCGCGTGGGCCGCGGCGCCGGCGGTTGGCCGGCGCCCTGCCCGCTTTACGCGCGCACTTCCTGGTAGGCGCCGTAGGACAGCAGGCGCTGGACGCGCTGTTCCACGAGCTGCTCAGGCGTCATGTCCTGGAGCTGGCGCAGGGCGTCGCCCAGCGCGCGGCGCAGCAGGCGCGCCATGACGCGGGGGTCGCGGTGCGCGCCGCCCACGGGTTCGTTGACGACGCGGTCCACCAGGCCCAGGTCCTTGAGGCGAGGCGCAATGATGGCCAGCGCCTCGGCGGCATCGGGGGCCTTCTCGGCGCTGCGCCAGAGGATCGAGGCGCAGCCTTCGGGCGAAATCACCGCGTACGTGGCGTATTGCAGCATCAGCACGGCGTTGCCCACGGCGATGGCCAGGGCGCCGCCCGAGCCGCCTTCGCCGATGATCGTGCAGATGATCGGCACCTTCAGTTCGGCCATGGCATACAGGTTGTGGCCGATGGCTTCGGACTGGCCGCGCTCTTCGGCGCCGATACCGGGATAGGCGCCCGGGGTGTCCACGAAGGTGAAGACCGGAATGCCGAATTTTTCAGCGAGGCGCATCAGGCGCAGGGCCTTGCGATAGCCCTCGGGGCGCGGCATGCCGAAGTTGCGCGCGGCGCGTTCCTTGGTGTCGCGGCCCTTCTGGTGGCCGATGACCATGCAGGGCGTGCCGTTGAAGCGCGCCAGGCCGCCCACGATGGACTGGTCGTCGGCGTACATGCGGTCGCCATGCAGTTCATGGAAGTCGGTGAACATTTCGCGCACGTAGTCCAGCGTGTAGGGACGCTGGGGATGGCGCGCGACGAGCGCCGTCTGCCAGGGCGTGAGCTTGGCGTAGATCTCCTTGGCGAGCGTCTGGCTCTTCTGCTGCAGACGTCCGATTTCATCGGAGATGTCTACTGCCGAATCGGCCTGCACATAGCGCAGCTGCTCGATCTTGTTCTCAAGCTCGGCGAGCGGCTGTTCAAATTCCAGAAATGTATTGCGCATGTAGTGTGGTTCCGTAGATGGGCTGCCTGGAGTGCGTCAGTATTGGACCGGCGTCGGTTCCAGACTGCGCCACAGATACCAGGTTGCCACGGTACGCCAGGGTTGCCACGCCAACGAGACTTCGCGAGCCTCGAAGCGCGAGACAGGCTCGCCGCTGAAATAGTGTAGCGAGATTGCCTTGAGCAACCCAGGATCATCCAGCGGCAGGACGTCAGGCCGCTGTAGATTGAAAATCAAAAACATCTCCGCCGTCCAGCGCCCGATGCCGCGGATGGCGACCAGCTCGGAAATGACGGCCTCGTCGTCCATGGCCGCCCATTTCTCGGGATGGACCCGGCGCTCGCCGAAATGCACGGCCAGGTCGACCACGTATTCGGCCTTGCGCTGGGACAGTCCGGCCTTGCGCAGGCCGTCCAGGCCCACGCGCAGCACGGCCACGGGCGTGGGACGCTTGCCCACGGCGTCGATGAACTTGGTCCAGACGGCGTCGGCCGCCTTGGGGGAAATCTGTTGGCCGATGATCGCCCGCGCCAGCGTGATGAACGGCGTGCCGCGCGAGGTCAGCCAGACCTCGGGGTGCTGGGGGATGATCTTTTTCAGGATGCGGTCGCGGCGCATCAGGTGCGCTACGGCGGCTTCCCAATAATCAGGCTTGGGAATCTCGAGATCTGCAGTGGACATGTCCGGCGTATCCTGCGGCGTCACGCTCGACGCCATTGCGTCAGGCCGCCCGGTTTGTCGTCCAGCTCGATGCCCGCTTCGCGCAGTTCGGCGCGAATACGGTCGGCCTCGGCGAAATTGCGGGCGGCCTTGGCCGCCGCGCGCGCGTCGATCAGGGACTGGATGGCATCGGCGTCCAGCGTGCTGCGCACGCCCTGCTCGATCGCGGCTGCGGAGTAGCGGGTGGGCGACTGGAAGTACGCGGCCGGCTCCTGCTGCAGCAGGCCCAGCAAGGCGGCGAGCGCCTTCATCTGGCCTGCGCTGCGCGCGCTCTTGGTGCGGTTGGCTTCGGAGGCGAGTTCGAACAGGGCCGCGACAGCGCCCGAACTGTTGAAGTCGTCGTCCATGGCGGCCTTGAAGGCCTGGGCCTGCGGCTCGTTCCAGTCGATGCCCTGCCCGTCGGCCGGCACGTTCTGCAAGGCCTGGTACAGGCGATCCAGTGCGTTCTGCGCGTCGATGAGGTTATCGGGCGTGTAGTTCTGCGGGCTGCGGTAGTGGTTGCGCACAATGAAGAAACGCACCATTTCGGCTTCGCGCGGATTCACCGGGTAATCGGACTGGTCAGCCGCCGGATCGTTTTGCGCAACCGTCTGGCGGATGGTGCGGAAATTGCCCAGGGACTTGGACATCTTGTCCGAATCGACCATGAGCGGGCCGCAGTGCATCCAGATGTTGGCCAGCGTGCCGCCGAACGCGCCCTCGGTCTGGGCGATCTCGTTCTCGTGGTGCGGGAATTTCAGGTCCGGACCGCCGCCGTGGATGTCCAGGGGCAGGCCCAGGAGCGACTTGCTCATGGCCGAGCACTCGATGTGCCAGCCCGGACGGCCCAGGCCATAGGGCGATTCCCACTTGGTGTCGGCGGGTTCCTCGGCCTTGGCGGACTTCCAGAGGACGAAATCGAGCGGATCGCGCTTGCTGGAGCCGACCGCCACGCGCTCGCCGGCGCGCAGGTCGTCCAGCGTCTTGCCGGAGAGCTTGCCGTATCCGGAAAAACCGCGCACCGCGTAGTTCACGTCGCCGTCCTCGGCCTGGTAGGCCAGGCCGTTCTTTTCCAGCTTGCCGATGATGTCGAGCATCTCGCCCACGTACTGCGTGGCGCGCGGCTCGCGGTCGGGGGATTCGACGCCCAGCGCGCGTTCGTCGGCGTGCATGGCGTCGATGTAGAACTCGGTGACTTCGCCGATGCGGCGGCCGGTTTCGACGGCGCGGCGGATGATCTTGTCGTCGATGTCCGTGATGTTGCGCACGTAATCCACAGCAAGGCCGCTTGCGCGCAGCCAGCGCTGGACGACGTCGAACGACACCAGCATGCGGGCGTGGCCGAGGTGGCAGAAGTCATAGACGGTCATGCCGCATACGTACATGCGCACCTGGCCGGCCTGGGCCGGTTTGAACGGTTCTTTGGTACGCGATAACGTATTGTAGATTTGCAGCATGGCGCGATAGGCTTTGTCTGGTTTTCCGTGGCGGTTGCGGAAATGGTTGCTGTCGTCCCGGCGCATCCGGTCCTGGATCTGCGCCCGTGACGTATCTCCGGCTTTTGAACACGATTCGGAGCGCGATGATCGAGCCAAAAACCTAACCGGGGCTAAAATGGCGGTCGTCAAGTATAGCAAGCGGCCCGCTCGCGCGCGTAAGCGCATGACGGCCAAGACTTTTAACGGAACCCACGTGACCATCAAGCCGCGTTTTTGCGTTGCCCTGCTCGCGCTGGCCCTGGCCGGCGCACCGGCCGGGGTCGCCCTCGCCCAGTCGATGAGCGGCGGCGGGGGAGAGAACCCCAACTCCAGCCGCACCACCCTGGACCCGATTCCGCCGGACGGCGGCTGGGACGCCCTGGCCAACCTGCTGGAAGCGGCCAAGCCCAGCGTGGACACGCGCCTGATCCCCTCCGCCTCGCAGATCACCACGCACATCGAGCGCATGCTGAACCGCGGCGAAAACCAGGAAGCCCTGGAGATGATCGAAAAGCGCCAGGCCGAGATCAAGGACCAACGCGGCACCGACGTGCAACTGATGTTCCAGCACGCGCGCGCCCTGGCCGCCCTGAACCGCACCAACGAGGCCATCGACGTCTACAACGAAATGACCACGCGGTTTCCCGAATTGCCGGAACCCTGGAACAACCTGGCGGCTCTATATGCCAGCCGCGGCGAACTGGACCGGGCGCAGGATGCCTTGCAGATGGCACTGCGCGCCGACCCGGGCTACGCCGCCGCGCGCGCCAATCTGGGCGACCTGCAACTGCTGCAGGCCTTGCGCACCTACAAGAAGGCCGCCGGCGACGGCGTGCCCGGCATGAAGGAAAAGGTCCGCGAAGTTGAAACAATGTTGAAGGATAAACAAGGCAAATGATGTCCCGTTACTCTCCTCTACACCTGCTGCGCCTGACGGCGTGCTCGTTCGCGCTGGCGGCATTCGCCCCGGCCCTCGTCAGCGCCGCCCCCGCGGCCACTTCTTCCAACTCCACCTCCGAAGGCACAAAAACCATGAGCACCAATCCCCGCGTCAAGCTCCACACGAACCAAGGCGACATGGTCATCACCCTGGACGCCGCCAAGGCGCCCAAGTCCGTCGAAAACTTCCTCACCTACGTCAAGGAAGGCTTCTACAACGGCACGGTGTTCCATCGCGTGATCGACGGCTTCATGATCCAGGGCGGCGGCTTCGAACCCGGCATGAAGCAGAAGCAGACCCACGCCCCGATCGAAAACGAGGCCAACAACGGCCTGAAGAACGACAAGTACACGCTCGCCATGGCCCGCACCAGCGACCCCCACTCGGCCACCGCGCAGTTCTTCATCAACGTGTCCAACAATGACTTCCTGAACTTCACGTCGCCCACGCCGAACGGCTGGGGCTACGCCGTGTTCGGCGCCGTCACCGAAGGCCAGGACGTGGTCGACAAGATCAAGGGCGTGAAGACCGGCAACAAGGGCTTCCACCAGAACGTGCCCAACGAAGACGTCATCATCGAGAAGGCCGAAGTTCTTGAATAAGATCACCCTGTCCGGCCCGATCTGGCTGGCGTCCGACCTGCACCTGGGGCCGGCCACGCCGGCCACCTCGGAGGCCTTCGTGGCCTTCCTGCAGGCGGCTCAGGAAGAGGCCGCCGCCCTGCTCCTGCCGGGCGACATCTTCGACGCCTGGATCGGCGACGACGTGATCCGCGCCGCGCCGCCGTGGCTCGCCACGGCGCTGACGGCGCTGCGGGACACTGCCGCGCGCATCCCGGTCTGGCTGGGACGCGGCAACCGGGACTTCCTCATCGGGGAAGAACTGGCCAAGGCCGTGGGCGCCCGCCTGCTGCCCGAGCCCGCGTTGCTGGAGACCGATTTCGGCCAGATCCTGCTGACGCACGGCGACGAATTCTGTACCGACGACACGGCCTACCAGCAGTTCCGCACGATGGTGCGCAACCCGCAATGGCAGGCCGAGTTCCTGTCCAAGACCATCCCCGAGCGGCTGGCCATGGCGCAGCAGGCGCGCGGCGAAAGCCAGGCGGCCAACCAGATGAAGTCCATGGAGATCATGGACGTGAATGCGGCCGCGGTGGAGTCGATCTTCCGCGACACCCATGTCCGCGTGCTGGTGCATGGCCACACGCACCGCCCCGCCCGCCACGTGCTGGAGGTCGACGGCGTCAAGCGTGAACGCTGGGTGCTGCCCGACTGGGATTGCGACCACGTGACGCCGCCGCGCGGCGGCTGGCTGGTCATCGACCGCGACGGGCTGCAGTTCTACGACCTGGAAACCGAAGCGTAGCCGCCTGGCTTGCAGGCAGCGCAAAAGAACGAGGGCCGCTTGGAAAAGCGGCCCTCGTTCTTTTGGCGCCCGCCGCGGCGGGCCCGGTCAGCGCGTGAAGATCCAGGCCGCCACGATGCCGCCGAAGATGATCCGGTACCAGGCGAACACCCGGTACGTGTGGTTGGCCACGAAGCGCAGCACGGCGCGGACCACCACCATGGCGCTCAGGAACGCGGCGATGAAACCCACCGCGATACCGGAGAGGTCGTGCTGGGTGAGAAGGCCGAAGTTCTTGTACATGTCGTAGGCTGCGGCGCCCAGCATGGTCGGCATGGCCAGGAAGAACGAAAACTCGGTGGCCGTCTTGCGCTGGATGCCGGCGATCATGCCGCCGATGATGGTGGCGCCCGACCGCGAAGTGCCGGGAATCATCGCGAAGCACTGGGCCACGCCCACGCCCAGCGCCTGCTTCCAGGTGATCTGTTCCAGCGTGTGGGCCGACGCGCGCTCGTCCGACGCAGTGTCGTCCGAGGCGCCCGGCACGTCGCCCGGCGTGTGGCGGGTGCGGCGTTCGACGTACAGCATGATCAGCCCGCCCAGGACCAGCGTCACCACCACCACCGCGGGATGGTAGAACACCGACTTGATGGTCTTGATGAAGATCGCGCCGATCACCGCGGCCGGCAGGAAGGCCAAGAGGAGGTTGCGGGTGAAGGCGACCTCGCTGGGCACGCCGGTCAGCGTGCCGCGGATCAGCTTGAGCAGCCGGGTGCGAAAGACCCACATCACCGCAAGAATGGAGCCGAGCTGGATGACCACCTCGAACACCTTGCCGTCGCCCGAATCGAAATTGAGCCAGTCGCCGACCAGGATGAGGTGGCCCGTGCTGGACACGGGAATGAATTCCGTCAGGCCTTCCAGGACACCCAGGATGAATGCTTTGATCAGATAGAGCGCGTTCTCTGTCACGGGCAAGGTTCTCTCTCTGTGTGAGTCTGTCTTAGTCGTTGGCGAGGGATGCTTCGTCGGAGAAATGCTCGTCGGGGCGTTTCTCCACGCGCACCAGTGCGATGCGGCGGCCGTCCATTTCCAGGACTTCGAAGCGGAAATGCTGGTGATGGATCGTATATTCGCAGACGTCGCCCGGCTTGGGCAGATGTCCGAAGCGCGACAGCAGATAGCCCGCCAGGGTGGAGAAGTCCTGGGCGTCATCGACCAGGCCTTCGGTTTCAAGCACCTGCTCGACGTGGTGCAGGTCGGCCGCGCCGTCGATCTTCCAGGTATTGGCGCCATCGGCCACGATGTCGGGCAGTTCGTCTTCGTCGGGGAACTCGCCTGCGATCGCCTCGAAGACGTCGATGGGCGTCACCAGCCCTTCGATGGCGCCGAACTCGTCGGCCACCAGCACAAGCTGGCCGCGCGAGCGCTTGAGGGTGTCCATGAGGCGCAGGATGCCGATGGACTCGTGCACGATGATGGGATCGCGCAGGCGGTTGCGGCGCACGCGGCCCTCGGTGATGAGGTCCGCGATCAGGTCCTTGGCCCGCCCGATGCCCACGACCTCATCCAGCGAACCGCGGCAGACCGGGAAGAAGCTGTGCGGCGCGTCGGTGAGCTGGCGGCGGATGGTGTCGGGATCGTCGTCGATGTTGATCCACGACACGTCCGTGCGCGGCGTCATGATGGACCGGATGGACCGTTCCGCCAGGGTCAGCACGCCGCTGACCATGTTGCGCTCTTCCACGCCGAAGGCCTGGACGGCCGGGCCGTCGGCATGGGGCAGGTCGGGCTCGTCGCTGGCGGGCGGGCGCTTGCCCAGCATGCGCAGCACGGCGGAGGCGGTGCGCTCGCGCATCGGGCGGCGGGCGTCCAGCTTGAGCAGGTTGCGGCGGGCCACCTGATTGAGCGCCTCGATGGCCACCGAGAAACCGATGGCGGCATACAGGTAGCCCTTGGGGACCTTGAAGCCGAAGGCTTCGGCCAGCAGCGAGAAGCCGATCATGAGCAAAAAGCCCAGGCACAGCACCACCACGGTGGGATGGGCGTTGACGAAGCGCGTCAGGGGCTTGGACGCCAGCAGCATGATGCCGATCGCGATCACGACCGCGATCATCATGATGGCCAGGTGATCCACCATGCCCACCGCCGTGATGACGGAGTCCAGCGAGAACACCGCGTCCAGCACCACGATCTGCGTGACGATGACCCAGAAGCTGGCATAGACGCGCGGGCCGGAAGAGCCCGCGTGCACGCCGCCTTCCAGGCGCTCATGCAGTTCCATGGTGCCCTTGAAGAGCAGGAACAGGCCGCCCACCATGAGGATCAGGTCGCGCCCAGACGGGGAAAGGGGTCCGATGTTGAACAGCGGCGTGGTCAGCGTGACCAGCCATGACATGACCGACAGCAGGCCCAGGCGCATGATGAGCGCCAGGCTCAGGCCCATGATGCGTGCGCGATCGCGCTGCGCGGGAGGCAGCTTGTCCGCCAGGATGGCGATGAAAATCAGGTTATCAATGCCCAGGACGATCTCAAGGACGACCAGGGTAAGCAAGCCGACCCACGCAGCGGGGTCCAGCAGCCACTCCATCAGGAGCTCCAGAAGTTACACGACCGGTAATCGTACATGGAAAATCCGTGACATGCCGGTGACGCATCCCGTCCGTAAGCCTGATGGACAGCCGCTTTGGGCCGTAAGGACTAAGACTTGCAAGCGCCTGAACACGAGCGGGGCGCGGCGGGTCGCGCAGGGTCCGCAGCGGGCGCGGTGGGCAAGAAAAAGCCGGCCGCCCGGCCGGCTTCTGCCCGTTTCAACAGACCAGTCGGGGAATCAGGCGCCGACTTTCAGCGTGCCCTTCATGATGGCCCAATGGCCGGGGAAGGAGCAGAAGAACGCATAATTTTCGCCTGCGGCGAGCTTGGACACATCCAGTTTGACGGTGTCGGATTCGCCGCCGCCGATGACCTTGGTGTGCGCGATGACGCGGGTGTCGCCCGCCTTGACGTAGTCCTGGGCCAGGCCCGCGCCCATGCCGTCCGTGGCGACGCCCTGCTTGTCGGCTTCCTTAGTGAGCACCCAGTTGTGGCCCATGGCGACCTTGGGCATCTTGCCCACGTGCTTCAGGTTGACGGTGAATTCCTTGCAGCTCTTGTCGACCACGATTTCCTTGACGTTGAACTGCATGGCGTCGTTGCTTTCGACGGTGGCTTCACATTGCGCGGCCAGCACGGGCAGGCTGGTGGCAGAAAGAAGGAGGGCGAGGGTGGCTTTTGCCAGCATGAATTTCTCCGATGACACAGCGGTCGTTGCACTTGCGCCAGCCATATGCAGACGCCGTTGCCGCCGCGGACCAGTGTAGGAGCGCCCTGCTTCGGCGCCCTTGACCTTCATCAAGCCTCCCCCCTCATTTCACTGGAAAATCCGGAACATCCCCTACGTTTTGTAGGGGTATTCGCCGTTGACATGGCGCGATTGACAAACCGCAATCCCCCGCCTGTTGCATGTTCGTAGGATGCCTGCACGCAAACACGACAAGCAGAGCTCAGCATGCGCGGCAGTACGGCAGCAACGGCAGCGGCAACATCCACAACAACAGCCATAAACAACCGGTTCGCACGATGCCTGCTGGCCGCGTTGCTTGCGATGTGGCTTTCCTGTCTGGCCGTCGCGCAGGACGCGCAAGCGCAGCGCCTGCCCGAGTTCCTGGCGGCCACGCCCATCGGCGAGGTGTTCCCCGGCGCCGACCGCACCGGCCCCGTTGAAGGCAAACCGGCGGCGGCGCGCGTCTACGCGGGCAACCGGCAACTGGGCCTGGTCTATCTCACCACCGACGTGGTCAACACCCGGGGCTATTCCAGCAAGCCGATCGACGTGCTGGTCGGCCTGGCGGCGGACGGGCGCATCGTGGGCGCCAAGCTCGTGGAGCATCACGAGCCCATCGTGCTGATCGGCATCCCGCAGTCCAAGGTCGACCATTTCATCCAGGGCTACGTGGGCCTGAACTTCGTCGACGCCCCGCCGCGCCACGGTGCGCCGCCGCCCGTGGATATCGTCAGCGGCGCCACCGTCACGCTGATGGTGATCGGCGACACCATCACCCGCTCGGCCATCGCGGTGGCGCGCGCCCATGGCATCGGCAAGGCGGGCGCGCCGCGCCAGACCGCACAGCCCGCTGCCGCGCGCGTCCTGGACGAAGACAGGAACGATGTGCAGAGCTGGCAGGCACTGCTCGATGCGGGCGCGGTCAAGAACCTGCGGCTCACGCCCGAAGACGTCAACCAGGCGTTCCTGCGCTCGGGACGCCAGGACGCGGCCGAGCACGGCGAAGGCGGCCCGGACGACACCTTCATCGACCTCTACGCCGCGCTGGTCAGCGCGCCGTCCATCGGCCGCAGCCTGCTGGGCGACAACGGCTGGCAGCGCCTGAAGGAACGGCTCAAGCCCGGACAGCAGGCGGTGCTGGTCGCGGGCAATGGCCTGTATTCGTTCAAGGGCTCGGGCTATGTGCGGGGCGGCATCTTCGATCGCATCGAGGTCGTCCAGGACGAAAGCGCCTTCCGCTTCCGCGATCGCAACCACCAGCGCCTGGCGGACGTGAGCGCCGCGGGCGCGCCGGCGCTGCGCGAGGTCGCCCTCTTCGTCGTGCCCGAAGACGCCGCGCTGGACCCCGTCAAGCCCTGGCGCCTGCAGCTCATGGTGCAGCGCGTGCTGAGCGTGTCCGACAAGGCGTTCGTCACGTTCGACCTGCCCTATGAACTGCCCGCGGCCTATACCCGCGCCGTCGCCGCAGGCCCCGCGCTGGCGCAGCCCGCGGCCGCCGATGCCCCCGCCGCCCCGCCGGCCGCGCAAGCGCAAGCCGAAGCCGAAGCCGCCCCGCCCGCCCTGTGGAAGCAGATCTGGCAAGGCAAGGCCGGCCAGATCGCCATCCTGACCGTCGCCCTGGCGGTGCTCGTCGGCATCTTCTTTTTCCAGGACCAGCTTGCCGCCCGCCCCCTGCTGCACGACCGGCTGCGCCTGGCGTTCCTGGCCTTCGCGCTGTTCTGGATCGGCTGGTATGGCCAGGCGCAACTGTCCATCGTCAACGTGCTGACGTTTTTCTCCGCGCTGCGCACCGACTTCCGGTGGGAATATTTCCTGATGGACCCGCTGGTGTTCATCCTCTGGTGCGCCACCGCCATCTCCATGGTGTTCTGGAACCGGGGCGCGTTCTGCGGCTGGCTCTGCCCGTTCGGCGCGCTGCAGGAATTGACCAATCGCATCGCGCGGCGCCTGGGCGTGCGCCAGTTGAAGATCCGCCATGGCGTGGCCCAGCGGCTGTCCACGCTCAAGTACGTGATCTTCCTCCTTCTTTTCGGGTTCTCACTGTATGACCTGGCGGTCGCCGAACAGCTCGCCGAAGTCGAGCCGTTCAAGACAGCGATCATCCTGCGCTTCGTGCGCCACTGGCCCTTCGTGCTGTTCGCCGTCGCGCTGCTGGCCGCGGGCCTGTTCATCGAGCGCTTCTTCTGCCGCTACCTCTGTCCGCTGGGCGCCGCGCTGGCCATTCCCGCCCGCCTGCGCATCTTCAACTGGCTCAAGCGCTACCGCGACTGCGGCAATCCCTGCCAACGCTGCAACATCGAATGCCCCGTGCAGGCCATCGACCCGTCCGGCGAGATCAATCCGAACGAGTGCATCCAATGCCTGCACTGCCAGATGCTTTACCACCACCAGGAGAAGTGCCCTCACCTGATCCAGAAACGGTCCAGGCGTGAGCGGCGCCCGGCTCCGCCTCCCGAGCCGGCGGTGCAGGAAGTCGTGCTGCACCGCATGCCCAGCTTGACCCCGGCGAATCGCCCCAACCCGGAATCGTGAAACACGGTTTCCGTACGGCGGCGCCCCGCGCCGTCACAAACCAGGAGTTATCCATGTCCGACAAGACCCCCGAAAAAGCCGGCCTCAGCCGCCGCAGCTTCCTGGGAACCGCCGCCATCACCGGCGCGGCCGGCCTCGTGGCCGGCGCGCAGATTCCCACCGCCCACGGCAAGGAGGGCAAGTCCGGCGGCGGCGCCGTGCTCGGACATGTCGCGCCGGGCGAGCTGGACGAGTACTACGCGTTCAACTCCAGCGGCCAGTCCGGAGAGGTCCGCGTGCTGGGCCTGCCCTCCATGCGCGAACTCGTGCGCATTCCGGTGTTCAACCAGTGCAGCGCCACCGGATGGGGCCGCACCAACGAAAGCCGCAAGATCCTGACCGAAGGCCTGACGCCTGAAACGCGCGAATTCCTGAAGGACAAGGGCGGCGTGTTTCCCAACGGCGATGCACACCACCCCCATCTGTCGTTCACCGACCAGACCTACGACGGGCGCTATCTCTTCATCAACGACAAGGCGAACAACCGCGTGGCGCGGATCCGCCTGGACGTGATGAAGACCGACAAGATCACCGAACTGCCCAACGTGTCGGGCGTGCACGGCCTGCGCCCGCAGCGCTACCCGCGCACCGGCTATGTGTTCGCCAACGGCGAGCACATCTCGCCGCTGCCCAACAATGGCAAGGTACTGGACGATCCCAAAAAGAACTTCTTCGCCGTCTACACGGCCCTCGACGGCGACACGATGAAGGTCGCCTGGCAGGTGCTGGTGGACGGCAACCTGGACAACGGCGACGCCGACTACCAGGGCAAGTACTCCTTCGCCACCTGCTACAACTCGGAAAAGGGCGTGACCGTCGAGGAAATGTCGGCCAACGAGCAGGACTGGGTCGTGGTCTTCAACCTCAAGCGCATCGAACAGGCGATCAAGGACGGCGACTTCAAGACGATGGGCGGCGTGCCGGTCGTGGACGGCCGCCACGGCTCCAAGTACACGCGCTACATCCCGGTGCCCAACTCGCCCCACGGCTGCAACGCCGCGCCCGACGGCATCCACCTCATGCTGAACGGCAAGCTGTCGCCCACCGTGACGGTGATCGACGTGCGCAAGCTGGACGACCTGTTCGCCGACAAGATCAAGCCGCGCGACTGCGTGGTGGCCGAACCGCAGCTTGGCCTGGGCCCGCTGCACACCGCCTTCGACGGCCGCGGCAACGCCTACACCACGCTGTTCATCGACAGCCAGATGGTCAAGTGGAACATCGACAAGGCCAAGCGCGCCTACCAGGGCGAAAAGGTCGACCCGATCATCCAGAAGCTGGACGTGCACTACCAGCCGGGCCACAACCATTCCACGATGGGCGAGACCAAGGAAGCCGACGGCAAGTGGCTGGTGTCGCTGAACAAGTTCTCGAAGGACCGGTTCCTGAACGTGGGCCCGCTCAAGCCCGAGAACGACCAGCTCATCGACATCTCGGGCGACGAGATGAAGCTCGTGCATGACGGCCCCAGCTTCGCCGAGCCGCACGACATGTGCCTGGTGCACCGTTCGAAGATCAACCCGGTCAGCGTCTGGAAGCGCGACGACCCCATGTGGGAAGACGCCCGCCAGATCGCCAAGAAAGACGGCGTGACGCTGGAAGACGCCGCCAAGGTGGTGCGCGACGGCAATAAGGTGCGCGTGTACATGATGGCCGTCGCGCCCATGTTCAGCCTGAAGCAGTTCGAGGTGAACCAGGGCGACGAGGTCACGGTGTTCGTGACCAACATGGAGGTGATCGAAGACCTGACGCACGGGTTCACGCTGGAAGGCCACGGCATCGCCATGGAAATCGGGCCCCAGGCCACCTCATCCGTCACGTTCAAGGCCGACCGGCCGGGCGTGTACTGGTACTACTGCCAGTGGTTCTGCCACGCGCTGCACATGGAAATGTCCGGCCAGATGATCGTGCATCCCAAGAAATCCGCGTAACGATCCATGGCTGTCATCGCAACCTTGCGAAGCGCGGTGCGGGCCGCGGCTGGCCTCGTGCTGTCCGGGCTTGCCCCGGCCCTGCCCGGCGCCGCCGCGGCGGCCACCGTGGACGTCGCGGCGGGCGCGGACCTGGCCCAGGCCATCGCTGCGGCGCAGCCCGGCGACACGCTGCGGCTGGCGCCAGGGTCCTACGCCGGCGCCATCGTCATCGATAAGCCCCTGACCCTGGAGGGACCGCGGGACCGCACCGCCATCATCGAGGGCACGCGCAACGGACGCACGCTGTGGGTGCAGGCCGCCGACGTGGCGCTGCGCAACCTGACCGTCACGCGCTCCGGCCTGGACCTGCCCGCGATGGACGCGGGCATCTTCCTGGACCGTACGGCGCACCGCGCCGTGGTGGAACGCAACGACATCCTGGACAACCTGTTCGGCGTCTACGTGTGGGGCCCGCAGGACGCGCTGGTGCGCGGCAACCGCATCGTGGGCAACCAGGAGTTGCGCGTGGCCGAGCGCGGCAATGGCGTGTCCTTGTGGAATACGCCGGGCAGCGCGGTGGTCGACAACGACATCTCCGCCGGCCGCGACGGCATCTTCGTGAACACCAGCAAGCAGAACCGGTTCATCGGCAACCGGCTCCATGACCTGCGCTATGGCGTGCATTACATGTACACCAACGACAGCGAGATCAGCGGCAACGTGGCCACGCGCAACGACATCGGCTACGCCATCATGTATTCGCACCGGCTCGTCGTCACCGGCAACGTGGCGATGGACAACGTCGAACAGGGCCTGATGATGAACTACGCCAACAACTCGGACATCTCGGGCAATACCGTGGATGGCGCCGGCAAGTGCGTATTCATCTACAACGCCAACAAGAACCGCTTTGCGGACAACCATTTCTCCAACTGCGACATCGGCATCCACTTCACGGCGGGCTCCGAGGGAAACCGGATCTCCGGCAACGCGTTCATCAACAACCGCAACCAGGTCAAGTACGTGGGCACGCGCGTGCTGGAGTGGTCGGACGAGGGACGCGGCAACTACTGGAGCGACAACACGGCCTTCGACCTGGATGGCGACGGCATCGCCGACACGGCCTACCGCCCGAACGACGTGGTCGACCAATTGCTGTGGCGCGCCCCGGCGGCGCGCATCCTGCTCAACAGCCCGGCCATCTCGGTGGTGCGCTGGGCGCAGTCGCAGTTCCCCGCGATATTGCCGGGAGGCGTCATCGACAGCGCGCCGCTGATGAAGCCCGCCCGGCAGAACGGCGCGAAACGCGCCGAGGTAATCCAATGAGCCATGCACTGGTAACGCTTTCCGGCGTCAGCAAACACTATGGCGCCCACCGCGCGGTCAGCGTCCTGGACCTGGACCTGCGCGAAGGCGAATGCGTGGCGCTGGCCGGTCATAACGGCGCGGGCAAGAGCACCCTGATCAAGCTGATCCTGGGCCTCATCCGTCCCACGCATGGCCGCGTCATGCTGTTCGGGCACGACGCCCACAGCCCCGCGGCCGCCCGGCAGCGCGCGCGCATCGGCTACCTGCCCGAAACAGTGGCCCTGCACCCGGCCATGACGGGCGCCGAGACGCTGGCGTTCTACGCGCGACTCAAGCGCCAGCCGCTGTCGCGCAATGCAAGGCTGCTCGAAAAAGTGGGCATTTCCAGCGCCGCGCACCGACGGGTCGGCGGGTACTCCAAAGGCATGCGCCAGCGGCTGGCGCTGGCGCAGGCGCTGCTGGGAGAACCCCGCATCCTCTTGTTCGACGAGCCCACGACGGGCCTGGACCCCGCGTCGCGGCTGACGTTCTACGAAATCGTGCACGAGCTGCGCGCCAGCGGCGCGACCATCCTGCTCAGCACCCACGCCCTGTCGGAACTGGCCGGCCACGCCGACCGCATCGTGGTCATGAAGGCCGGCGTGAAGATCGCCGACGGCGCCATGTCGGCGCTGCGGCGGGATACCGGCCTGCCCATCCGCATCAGCGTGTCGCTCTGCCAGCCGGGCGCTGCCGCCCCCTCCCCAGCATGGCGTCCGGTCGAACCCGGCCGCTACGAACTGCTATGCCACGAGGCGGACAAGGTGGACGCCATCCGCAGCATCGGGGCCATCGCCTCGCCCATCCGCGACCTGGACATCCAGGTGCCCGGCCTGGATGACATCTACGCCCACCTGCTTGAACGGGAGGACGCATGAACGCGGTAAGCACCATCATCGGCAAGGAAATCCGCGACGGCCTGCGCAACCGCTGGGTGCTGGCCACGTCGCTGCTGCTGGCCGCGCTGGCCCTGGCGCTGGGCTTGTTGGGCAGCGCGCCCACGGGCGCGGTCAAGGTCGACCCGCTGACCGTCACGGTGGTCAGCCTGTCCAGCCTGTCCATTTTCCTGGTGCCGCTCATTGCGATGCTGCTGGCGTACGACGCCATCGTCGGCGAGGTCGACCGCGGCACCATGGCGCTCCTGCTCAGCTACCCCGTGTCGCGCGGGCAGGTGATCATGGGCAAGTTCATCGGGCACCTGGCCATCCTGGCGATCGCCACCGGCGCGGGCTACGGGTCGGCCGGCCTGGCGCTGCAATGGGTCTATGGCGGCATGGACGCCGGCGCCTGGCGCCCCTTCGCCATGCTGATCGGCGCCAGCGTGCTGCTGGGCGCAAGCTTCCTGGCGATGGGCTACCTCATCAGCACGCTGGTGCGCGAGCGCGCCACGGCAGCGGGCATCGCCCTGGGCGTCTGGCTGTTCTTCGTCGTCATCTACGACATGGGCCTCCTGGGCGTGCTGGCCGCGGACCAGGGCCGCCATGTGACGCCCGGCATCCTCAATGCGTTGCTACTCGCCAACCCGTCGGACGTATACCGGCTGCTGAACTTGACCGGGTTCGAGAACATCTCCCTGTACGCGGGCATGGCCGGCGTCAGCGACCAGGCGCGGTTGCCCGTGCCGATGCTGGTGGCGGCGCAACTGCTGTGGATCGCGGTGCCCTTCGGGCTGGCCGCCTTCTGCTTCCGGAGGAAACAGCTATGACGCTGCAACGCTTGGCAGGTCTGCTGGTCCTGGCGGTGGCGCTATCGGCCTGCGGCGGCCAGGACACCGCCGCGCCGCCGCCCGCGCCGCAGGCCGTCAGCGCCGACGCCGTTGGCCATTACTGCGGCATGACACTGCAGGACCACGCCGGGCCCAAAGGCCAGATATTTGTGAAGGGACGCGCCGCGCCCGTGTGGTTCTCGTCCATCAAGCAGGTGTTCGCCTACACGCTGCTGCCGGAAGAACCCAAGGGACTGGCCGCCATCTACGTCAACGACATGGCTGCCGCGGGCCCCGACGGCGCCGCCGATCTGCGGGTCTGGGTGGACGCGCGCCAGGCCTTCTACGTGATCGGTTCGAGCTTCGTCGGCGGCATGGGCGCCGAGGACGCCATGCCGTTCTCGGACCCGGCCCGGGCGCAGGCCTTTGCCCAGACCCACGGCGGCCGCGTCGTGCGCTTTGCCGACGTGCCCGAGGACTACGTTTTCGCGCAGTAGGGCCATCGGCCTTCGCCGCGCCCATTGCGCCTTTCCCATCTTCCGATCGATAACGCCATGACCCATCCCAACCGCCGCCGCTTCATCGGCATCGTCGCCGCGTCCTCCGCGCTGGCGCTCGCCCCTTCCCTGCTGCGCCGCGCGCACGCCGCCATCGCGCCCACGCGCTGGCAGGGCGTGGCGCTGGGCGCGGACGCGGAACTGCGCCTGTACCATCCGGACCGCCGGGCCGCCGAACAGCTCATCGACCGGGCGCTGCGAGAGCTGCGCCGACTCGAGGGCGTGTTCAGCCTGTACCGCGAAGACAGCGCGCTGTCCGTCCTGAACCGTCAGGGGTTCCTGGCCGCCCCGCCCTCCGATCTGGTGCGGCTCCTGAGCGAAAGCCGGCACTACGCCCAGGTCACGGACGGTCTCTTCGACCCGTCCGTGCAGCCGCTGTGGCGCGTGTACGCCGACCACTTCGCACAGCCCGGCGCATCGCCAGACGGCCCCGCGCCGGCCGACGTGGCGCGCGCGCTGGCGCATGTGTCCTACCGGAACATCGACGTCGATCCGCAGCGCATCCGGCTGCGGTCCGGCATGGCCTTGACGCTCAACGGCATTGCGCAGGGCTACATCACGGACCGCGTGGCGGATCTGCTGCGCAGCGCCGGCCTGGAGCGGGCGCTGGTCGACCTGGGCGAAATTCGCGGCCTGGACGCGTCGGCCCGTGCCGAGGGTTGGCGGGTCGGCCTGGCGGACCCCCTGTCGCCGGACCGGATCCTGGCGCAGGTGCCGGTCAGCAACCAGGCGCTGGCCACGTCGGGCGGCTACGGCACGCCGCTGGACGCCGCGGGGCGCCATTCGCATCTCTTCGACCCGCACAGCGGCCGCGCGAGCCCGCGCTATCGAAGCGTGTCGGTCATGGCATCCACGGCGACCGCGGCCGATGCGCTGTCCACCGCATTCTCGAACATGCCGCTGGCGCGCATCGAGACGCTCGTGCGCGCGCTGGGCGTGCGCGCCTGGATGGTGCTGCCGGATGGAAAACTGATCGCGCAGGGCGGCGGCGCCTGAGGGCGGCGCGCCACTATCAAAAAAAAACCGGCCTCGCGGCCGGTTCTTGCACTGCGTGGCGCCGATCAGGCCGCCGACGGCGGATTCAGCGTGGCGAGCATCTGCGTAAAGATCTTCGGGCTGGCGGCCAGCACGTTGCCGCTGTCCATCCACCCTTGCTCGCCGTCGAAGTCGGCAACCAGGCCGCCGGCTTCCAGGACCATCAGGCTGCCCGCGGCCAGATCCCAGGGCTTGAGGCCCACGCCGCAGAAGCCGTCGAGGCGGCCGGTGGCCACGTAGGCCAGGTCCAGCACGGTGGAGCCCAGGCGGCGCACGCCGGTGGCGCCTTCGGCCATTTGGCGGAAACGCTGCGAGCCGGTTTCGGGATCGCCGGCGTTGGGCCAGTGGGCGCCCAGCAGCGCGTCATGGTAGCGGGTGCGGCCCGAGACGCGCACGCGGCGGTCGTTCAGGAAGGTGCCGCTGCCGCGGCTGGCGGTGAAGAGTTCGTTGCGCGAGGGGTCGTAAATGACGGCCTGCGTGACCTGTCCCCGCTGCGTCAGCGCGATCGACACGGCGTAGTTGGGCAGGCCGTGGATGAAGTTCGTGGTGCCGTCCAGCGGATCGATGATCCACTGGAATTCGGCCTGGTCGGGACCCTGCAGTCCGAATTCCTCGCCCAGCACGGCATGGTCCGGATAGGCGGCATGCAGCGTTTCGACGATGGACTCCTCGGCGGCGCGATCGACTTCCGTGACATAATCGCGCGGCCCCTTGCGTGCCACGCTGAGTCGTTCCAAATCCATGCTGGCACGGTTGATAATGGTGCCGGCACGCCGGGCCGCCTTGATGGCGATATTGAGCATCGGGTGCATAAAATTCCGTACGTATGCGATGAGTTGGCTTGATGGTAGGCCGCTTGCCGCCCCCCGGCGCGCCGTCGCCCCCACGGGGAAATCGACCCAAAAAACCAGGAAGGCACGAAGCCAAACGTGCCATTTTAAATGACTCAAGCATTTTCACGTGTTCGCTTCGTAATGGTGAACCCCAGCCACCCCGGAAACGTCGGCTCCGCGGCCCGCGCGATCAAGACGATGGGCTTCTCGGAACTCGTCCTGGTGGAGCCCAAATTCGCGGATGTAACAACCCAGCCGGAGGCGGTGGCGCTGGCCAGCGGCGCGCTGGACGTGCTGGAGAACGCCCGGATCTACCCGACGCTGGAAGAAGCGCTGGCGCCGGTCACCCTGGCCTTCGCGCTGACCGCGCGGGTCCGGGACCTGGGTCCTCCGCCCTGCGACATCCGCCAGGCGGCCGACCTGGCCTGCGAACACCTGGCCGGCACCGCCGAAGGCGTGGCCGCGGTGGTGCTGGGCACCGAGCGCGCGGGGCTCACGAACGCCCAGATCGCGCTGTGCCACCGCATCTGCCATATCCCCGCCAACCCCGAGTACAGCTCGCTGAACGTCGCCCAGGCGCTGCAATTGGCCGCCTGGGAGGTGCGTTATGCCCTGCTGGCGGATGCCGGGGCCGAATTGCTGCCGCGGTCCACCGCGCAGGAACCCGCGCGCGGCGCGGCGCCCGCCTCCAGCGAGGCCGTCCAGGCGTTTCTCGCGCACTGGGAAGAAGCGCTGGTCGGGGTGCAATTCCTGGATCCGGCCCACCCCAAAAAGCTGATGCCGCGCATGCGGCACCTGTATTCCCGGCTGTCGCTGACGCGCGACGAAGTGGACATGATGCGCGGCGTCTGCACGGCGATGCTGAACGCGGGCAAGAAGAAATAATCAGCCACGAGCCGCCGGCGCACAAATAAAAAGGGACAGGCTAATTGCCCGTCCCTTTTTATTTAGCCGTGCCGCCGGCGCTGGGCCGGCAGCGGCGTGTATCAGTCCACCTTGGCGCCCGAGGCCTTGACCACGGGGGCCCAGCCATCGACTTCCGACTTGATGAACTGGCCGAATTCGGCCGGCGTCGTCTTCACGCCCACGGCGCCCAGCTTTTCATAGCTGGTCTTGACGGCAGGATTGTCCAGCGCCTTCTGCATGGCGGCGTTGAGCTTGGTGATCACTTCCGGGGGCGTGCCGGCGGGAGCCAGCAGGCCGAACCAGGAGGACACGTCGAAGCCCTCGAAGCCCGATTCCTGCATCGTGGGCAGGTCCGGCGCGCTCGTGGAGCGTTCCTTGGTGGTCACAGCCAGGGCGCGCAGCTTGCCCGATTGGGCATGCGGCCATGCGGACGGCATGTTGTCGAACATGAACTGCACCTGGCCGCCGATCAGATCGGTCATGGCCGGGGCGCTGCCCTTGTAGGGCACGTGCAGCACGTCGATGCCCGCCTTCATCTTGAACAGCTCGCCCGCCATGTGGATGGAGGTGCCGCTGCCCGACGAGGCGAAAGCCAGCTTGCCCGGGTTCTTTTTGGCGTAGTCCACCAGTTCCTTGACGGACTTGACGGGAACCTGGGGATTGACGACCAGGATGTTCGGCACCTTGGCGCCCAGGGCGACAGGCGCGAAGTCCTTGGTCAGGTCGAACGAAACGTTCTTGTACAGCGTCTGGTTGATCGCGCTGGTGACGGCCACGAACAGCAGCGTGTAGCCGTCGGGCGCGGCGCGCTGGACGTAATCGGTGGCGATGTTGCTGCCGGCGCCCGGCTTGTTCTCGACCACGAAAGATTGGCCCAGGGTCTCGGTGAGTTCCTTGGCCATGATGCGGGCGATCACGTCCGTGGTGCCGCCAGCCGAGAAACCGACCACGATACGGACGGGCTTGTCGGGATAGGCTGCGTGGGCGGAACCCATTGCAAATGCGCTTGCGGCGGTGGCCAGAAGGGTGGCGGCGATACGCCGCAGGCCAGGCTTTTGACCTGTAGTCATAGAGTCTCCGTGCAGGTACTGTCCATTAAATGGACGATTTGAATTATTGGATGGACGCATTCTGCGCTATACACGCGGTTTGCATCAAGGTAGAGTCCACCCTACGGACGATGGTTTTCCCTTGTCCGTTCCTTGATAACCCTTAGTTTTCAGAGATTTGCATGCAAGACAGCGACACCGCGGCCGCGGGCCCACGCACGTTGCGGCGCGGTCTGGCGGTTCTGGCCGCCCTGCGAGACCAGGGGCCGGACGGCCTGAGCGTGACGGACATTGCCCGCCTGACGGGCATACAGCGTCCGACCATCTACCGCCTGCTGGCCGCCCTGCTCGATGCGGGCCTGGTGCTGCCGGTGGCGGGTACCAAGAAATATCGCGCCCAGCTTGCCGTCGATCCGGACACGCGTTCGCGCGATCCGCGCGTGCGGCAGCTCCTGCCCGTGCTGCGCCGCCTGGCCGACCGCACCGGTGACGCCGTGTTCCTGGTGGTGCGCGACGAGGACGATTCGATCAGCCTGCATCGCGAGATCGGCAGCTATCCCGTGCAGATCCTCGCCACCTACGCCGGCAAGCGCCAGCCGCTGGGCGTGGGCTCGGGCGGCATGGCGTTGCTGGCCGCGCTGCCCGACGACCTGGCGCGCGGTATCGTCGAGCGCAACTCGGGCAGGCTGGACGAATACGGCGGCATGACGCCGCAGGAGATGTTCCGCCTGATTGAAAACACCCGCGCGCGCGGCTATTCCGTGGTGGGCAACCACGCGGTGCGCGGCGCGCTGGGTGTGGGCTGCGCGCTGCTGGACGCGCAGGGCGCGCCGCTGCTGGCGGTCAGCGTCACCGCCATCATCGACCGCATGCCCGCGCAGCGACAGCGCGAGATCGCGGGCTGGATCAAATCGGAACTGACCCGGCTGGCCACGCCGGCCTGATTGCCGGATTGCCGGCAGGCTTCGCGGCGCGCACGCCGCGCGGCGAAGACGCAAGAAAATGGGCGCCGTAGCGCCCATTTTCGTGGCCATCGCGATGACGCCGCGATCAGCTTGCGGCCGCGCCGGCCTTGGGATTCTGGATCTCGCGCAGCGGGATCGGCGCCTGGAAACCGGCCTCTTCGAGCGAGCGGCGGATCTCCTGGTACAGGTCCCAGCGCAGGTCCCAGTACTTGCTCGACTCGGCCCACACGCGCACGTTCACCGTGACGCCGTTTTCCTTGTAATCGAACACCTTCACCTGCGGCGCCGGATCCTTCAAGGCATCGGAACGCGCATCCACGATCTGTTGCAGCTTCTTGACCACCGCGTCCAGGTCGTCGCCATAGCGGACCGGCACGGGGATGTCCAGGCGCCGCGTCTTGTTGCGGCTGTAGTTGGTGATGGTGGCGTTCCACACCGTGCTGTTGGGCAGCGTGAGATGGATGCCATCGCCCTGGATCAGGCGGGTCAGGAACAGGCCCACTTCCTCGACCGTGCCGTCGGCGCCCGAGCTGAGCGCGATGTATTCACCCGCCCGGATGGGACGCAGGATCAGCAGCATGATGCCGGCGGCGATGTTCTGCAGCGTGCCCTGCAACGCCAGGCCGACGGCAAGGCCGGCTGCGCCGAGCACCGCGATCAGGCTCGCCGTCTGCACCCCGAACCGCGCCAGCACCGCGATCACGGTGAAGATGCGCACCGCCCAGATCACCGTCGTGGCGAACATGGGCACGATGGTGGGATCGATCTTGGGGGACCGCGTGGCGGCCCGGCGGACCCAGCCGCCCAGCAGCGACGACACCCACCAGCCGATGCCCAGTATCAACAGGGCGACGAGCAGATTGATGCCCATATCCATCAGCCTGGGCGCCCAGACATAGAACTCTTTTACGGCCTCATCCATGGAACCTCCTGCAAAAAAAACGACGACGACTGTATCAGAAGCGGCCTGCGCGAAGGGGCGCGGCGCGCGGCTGGAATGTCAGGCTTTGTAAGGAGATGGCGCCCGGCACTCACGCAGCATAGGCCCTGCGGTGCCGGCTGGCAAAACGGTCGGCGGCGCGCGGCGCATTACGCGCATTACGCGCATTGCGCGCATTACGAGTATTACGCCGGCACGATGCGAAAGTGGTTGTCCCACGACACGTCGCGCGAGGGCGGCAGCACCGGCTGTTCGGCGCCTTGCGCATCGGTGCGCAGCATCGCGCCCAGACCGCTGCTGACCAGAAAGCCGCCTTGCGGAGCGGGCGCGACGCCGCAGCCGTCGGCGAGCGCCGTGACGCCCAGGCATTTGCCGCTGGCCGCGTCCCAGTAGATCACCTGACCGCCCACGGGGCTGGAGGTGGCGACTATCCCGCCCGCGGCGTCGACCGCCACCGATCCGACATAGTTGCGCATGTTGCGCAGCGTCTCGCTGGGCGCGTCGAAGAGTTCCAGCGCGGCGCCGCGGCGGTGCCGCCCGACCAGCGCGGGACGGTCGCCGGCCGGTCCCATGTACTGACAGCCGAACCACACCGCGCCGTCCGCCGCCACGGCCAGGTGCCGGATCGACAGCCGATGCAGCGCGGGCGCAAGTTCGACCTTTTCCAGCAGGTCCCCGGTCTTTGCGTCGATATAGGCGAGAGACGGCCGCATGGTGTCCAGATTGAGTTCCAGCTTGCCGTAGTCGGGATGCGTCAGGATGCCGCCATTGGCCACGCACAGCGTCCTGCCGTCGGGCATCAACACGACTTCGTGCGGTCCGATGCCGCCGCAATCGAATTCCCCCACGCGGCGGTAGCCGCCGCCGGGCGTCGCGTCGTACAGGCCCAGCACGCCGCGTCCCGCCTCGAAGTCGTTCTCCGTGGCGGCCAGCAGGCGGCCGCCCTGCACATAGGCGCCGTGGCCGAAGAAATGCCTGTCCTCGGGCAGCGGCAAGGCCACAGGCTCGCCGCCTGCCAGCGAAAAGCCCAGCGCGAAGAAACCCGGCTGGCGGCCGAAGACGACCGCGCGCTGCGCGGCCGCGTCGATCGCGAAACTATGGCCGCGCGCGGGCATGGGGATGGCGAGGCGATCATGGCCGGCCTCGTCCAGCAGCACCGCTTCGTCGCGCCCGCCGCGCTTGCGCGCGGCCAGGTACAGCGGTCCGCCCCCGGCCGCAAACGCGGCGCGGGCCGCGGCCGCGGACAGGCCCGCCGCCGCAGCCAGGGCCAGGAAGCGGCGCCGGTCAATCGCCATCGAGCGCGTTGAAGCCGATGGTGACGCCCAGGGCGGGCGCCAGGTTCTCGTCGACGATGGCCTTGGCGTTCTTGATGGTCAGGGACGCCAGGACCAGCAAGCGGCGACCTTCCTCGCCGGCCAGCGCCTGTTCCAGCGGAACAGGCACGGCGCGCAGCGCCTGCGCGGCACTGGACAATTCGCCGCGCACCGACGCATCCATCCAGGCTTCATCCGCGGGCAACGGGTAGCCGCCGGCGACATAGAACGCCTTGAGCGCATCCAGATTGGCCGCCAGCAGGCTCGTCGACAGTCCGCTGCGCCAGAACGCCGCGCGCTTGGGCCGCGCAGCCTGCGGTGAGTCGCCCAGCACCGGCTCGATCTTGACGTCGCGCGCGAACTGCAGGCCGGTGGACAAGGCCTTCATGGCTTCGGCCGCCACTTCCTGCGGGTCCCGATACAGGTCGTTGCCCGGCAGCGGCCGCGCGAACTGCCGCCCGAATTCGCCCTGCGCGCTCCAGGCCTGGCCCACGTCGCGCGAGATCGCCGCCACGTTGGCGGACACCGCGCGGGCGTAGCCGCAGGCGTAGGCAAAGCCGGGCGCGCCGGTCTGCTTGAGCAGGTCCGGCTCGCCGTACAGCACATATTCCAAGGCGGGCAGCCCCTGCACCGCCACGCTGCGGCCGGCCAGCGCGCCGGGCTTGAGCAGCGCGTCGTCCTTGGCCGCGATCAGCGCCTGGACCTGCCGCGGCATGACGCCGCGCGTGTCCGGCCAGAACGCCAGCCGCTCGAAGCGGTTGGCCTGCACCAGCGGGCCGAAGCGCAGGATCTCGACGCCCGACCACGCGTGCGCCAGCGCCGAAAAGGCATTGCCGACACGCGTGGCCCCGGCCGCATCGGGCGCGGCGCACCAGCCGCCCAGCGCGCTTTCCAGCGCGGCGGCGGCTTCCGCCATCTTCGCCACGGCGGGCCGGGCGTAGTCGCGCGCCAGGCGTTCGCCCAGGTCGGCGGGCAAGGCCGCCTGCGCGGCGAGCGGCGCCGCCAGCATCAGCGCCGTGGCCGCGGCGCGCGTGAACAGAAGGCGGATGGAATGCGCCATCACAGGGACTCCAGAAAACGGATCAGGTCCGCCCGCTCGTCGGGCGTCATGTCCACGACGCGGTCGCGCGCGGGCTTGGCCGCGCCGCCATGCCACAGCACGGCCTCCAGCAGCGTGCGGGCGCGCCCGTCATGCAGCCAGGTCGCGTTGGGATTGACGGTCTTGGTCAGGCCGATGCCCCAGAGCGGCGGCGTGCGCCATTCGCGGCCCGTGGCCAGGCCGTCGCTCACGCCGTCCGCCAGGTCTTCGCCCATGTCGTGCACCAGCATGTCGGTGTAGGGCCAGATGAGCTGGAAGCGGTGTTCCGGCTGCCTGGCGTTGCGGCTGGTCACGTATTTGGGCACGTGGCAGGCCACGCAATTGGCTTCGTAGAAGAGCTTTTTGCCCGCCAGCACGCGCGCGTCGTCCGCGTCGCGCCGTTGCGGCACGGCCAGGTTGGTCGAATAGGTGGTGACGAAGTCCATCAGCTTGGCCGGCACTTCCTCTGGTCCGAAGCGCGGCTGCGCGCCATGCGGCATGTCCAGGCACTGCGTCTGCGCGGCCGTGCATTCGCCCGAATGCCTGGGGAACAGCGGCGTGGACAGGCCCATGTCGTTGGAGAACGCCGCGGCGCTCTGCTGCTCGACCGTCGGTTGCCCGGCCTTCAGATTGAATCGCCCCAGCACGCGCTTGCCGGTGCGCGCGTCGGTGACCCAGTTGGCCTTGCCGACGATGCCGTCGCGCTTGTCGGCCCCCACGTTGGCCAGGATGTCGGACTCGTGGATCGATTCCAGCAGGCCCAGGCCGATCATCGGCGGCGCGAGCCGCGGCGAAATCTGGGTGTCCGCGCGCATGGGCCCGTAGCCCGGGTTTTCGATCCGGTAGGTGGGTTTCATCAGCGTCGCGGTCTCGCCGCCGCGCAGGGCCACGGGCACGGGCTCGTACTCGATCTCCATGCGCCCTTCCGCCGGCAGCCCGGCCACCGCGAAGTTCTGGAGCTGCAAGCCATAGACGGGCTCGGGCAGCGCCGCGATCTCATCGGCGCCCAGCTTGGGATGGCCGCGGTCGGGCCCCTCGGGGACGGCCAGCCGCAGCAGCAGCGCCACGGCGTCGGTGCGTTCCAGCGGATCGAACCCGGGCACCGTGCCGCGACCGTCCTTGGTGTGACAGGCCTGACAGGAGCGTGCGTTGAAGAGCGGTCCCAGTCCGTCCGACGCCTGCGTGGACGCGGGCGCGGAGACCCAGTCCTTGCGGAACAGGCCGTTGCCGACCTGGAACTCCTGGCGCCGTTCAAAGCTCATGTTGGCCGACGGCTGCGAAAAGATGTCGGCGTTGATGAGCTTGGTGGTGGTGGCGGCCCCGGCCTGCATGATCTCGAACGACTCGGTCTTCGAGAAATCCCGGGTGGGAGCGGTGATGGCGGTGACGCGCTGGCGGTCTTCGGGCGTCAGGTCGTCACGCCCGCCAGGGGCGGCGGGCTCGGCGGCGGCGGCGTGGGCCGACGCCGCCAGTACGGCGGCTAATACGAGTTTCACTTGAATACGGCGTCAGGTTTGTCCAGGCTGTCGGAACCTTCGATGGCGACCTTGCCCAGGTCCAGCAGCGTGATCACGCGCTCCAGGCTGCGGGTCTGCGCGACCAGGCTGTCGATGGCCGCCTGCACCACGGCATTGCCCTCCTTGTTGCCATCCGCGATCATCTGGTCATAGGTCTCGACCGTTTCGGCGCGCGTCTTCATGGCCTGCATGGCGGCGACCGTGGCGTCCAGCTTGGCGCGCACCTCGGCGTCCAGCTTCGGATCCCGGACCTTGACCAGGTCCGACAGGCTTGCGCCCGATACCGTCTTGCCGTCGATGCGCGTGTACGAGCCCAGGTAGACGTTGCGGATGCCGATCTGGTCGTAGTAGTGCGAGTTGTGCGTGTTGTCCGAGAAGCAATCGTGCTCTTCCTCGGGGTCGTGCAGCATCAGGCCCAGCTTCATGCGCTCGCCCGCCAGTTCGCCGTACGACAGGCTGCCCAGCCCGGTCAGCATGGCAATCAGGCCGGCCTTGGGGTCTTCTTCCACGGACTTGCGCGCCGCGCCGTCCTTCTTCCAGTTGCCCACCATTTCTTCCAGGTCGGTCACCAGCAGATCGGTCACGGCCTTCAGGAATTCGATGCGGCGTTCGCAATGGCCGCCGGTGCACTGCTTGGGGTCGAAGTCCGTGTGCGGACGGTTGCCCGAATGCCGCTCCTGCGGCGTGCCCTTGCGGTCCGCGGGCGCGGCGCCGGTGCCGTTCAGGTCCTGGCCCCACAGCAGGAATTCGATGGCGTGATAGCCGGTCGCCACGTTGGCTTCGTTGCCATCGGCCTCGTGCAGCATCTCGGACAGCAGTTCGGGCGTGATCTTGCTGACGTCCACCGTCTTGCCGCCCACCGAGATCTTGGAATTGGCGATGACGTTGACCGCGTAGAACGCGTTCTGGTCGTTCTCGGTGCCGTACGAGGCATCGACGTAGTCGATCAGGCCTTCGTCCAGCGGCCATGCGTTCACGCGGCCTTCCCAGTCATCGACGATGGGGTTGCCGAACCGCCAGGCCTCGGTCTGCTGGTAGGGTACGCGCGCCACGATCCATGCCTCGCGCGCGGCCTTCAACGTGGCGGCGCTGGGCTTTGCGATCAGCGCATCGATGGCCTCGCGCAGCGTCTTGGCAGCCTTCAGCGAATCCTCGTACCCGGCCAGCGCCAGATCAGAATAGGTGGCGACGACGGCCTTGGGTTCGACGGCGGCGTGCGCCGTTCCGCCAAATACCGCGGTGGCCAGCACCGCACCCAAAAGCAACTTGCGCATCGACTTTCTCCCGTAATGCGGACAGCCCGCCCCCGTGGCGGGCCGTTCCGGCTTGGCTTTGTTTGTGGATGCGAGTGTAAACAATTTTCGTTTGATGTTCAGGCAGGATTCAGATAGCTGACGTTCTTTTGAACGGAAAAAGTATGCTGCGGCAAGTCACGAACGCCCTGCCGCCCTCCCCTCATTGCCTGGAAGCCCGCCTCATGGAACTGCGCCAACTCCGTTACTTCGTCCGCGTCGCGGAACTGGGCAGCATCGGCCGCGCCGCGCGCGATCTGGGCGTGGTCGCATCGGCGCTGAGCCAGCAGATCAGCCGGCTGGAAAGCGAACTGGCCACGCGGCTGCTGACGCGCAGCCCCACCGGCGTGACCACCACGCCCGCCGGCGCGGCGTTTTTGCGCCAGGCCCAGTTGACGCTGCGGCACGCGGAAAGCGCCGTGGCGGCCGCGCGCGAGGCGCGGCTGGCCGGAACGGTGAGCGTCGGCTTCGCGCCCACCACCGCCTCGCTCCTGGCCCGTCCCTTCTACGCGGCCATGACCGAACGCTATCCGAACGTGCGCCTGCATCTGGTCGAGGGCCTGTCCGGCAACCTGGGCGACCTGCTGAACGCCCGGCGGCTGGACCTGGCGGTGCTATTCCAGAACGACAGTGCGCAGGGCCGCAGCGTGGTGCCCGTGCTGGACGAACGGCTGTTCCTGCTGGCCCCGCGCGGCATGATCGAACAATCGGATGGCGAACCCGTCGGCATGGCCGATCTGGCAGGCCTGCCGCTGGCCGTTACCAGCAAGGCGCACGGGCTGCGCGCCTGGGTCGAGGCGGCCTTCGAGCGGGCCGGCATCGAACCCTGGATCGGCGTCGAGGTGGACGGCCTGACCACGTTGATGGACCTGGTGCAGGCCCATCGCATCGCCACGATCCAGCCGGGCGCGGCCGTCGCGCGGGTCGAGACCGGCGTGCTCAGCATGCACCCCATCGACGACCCCTATCTCTTTCGCCGCAACCAGATCTATTGCATCAGCGACGACGAACTGTCGCCCGCCGCCCTGGCGGCGCGCGTGGTGCTCCGCGATGCCATGCGCGGATTAGTCCGGCACGGCGGCTGGCCCGGCGCCACCCTTCTCGATTCGTGATGCCCCCATCCGCCCGGGATGCCTAGGCGGTCGGATTTTCTGAAGATAGATTGATCCTCATCAAGTCGCGGCATGGTGCGGCGGCGATCTACCTTCACGAAATCCGATGACAACTTCCACGCCACGTCCAGGTCGCCTGGGCATTTCCTCCATGCGGCCGCATTGTTCCGACGCGGAATGGCAGGCCCGGGTGGACCTTGCGGCCTGTTATCGCCTGGTCGAGCTCTACGGCATGGCCGACATGATGGCCAACCATATCTCGGCCCGCGTGCCGGGCGAGGACAACGCCTTTCTCATCAATCCGTACGGCATGATGTACGAGGAGATCACGGCGTCCAGCCTGATCAAGGTCGACGTGGACGGCACCATCCTGTCCAAGCCCGATTTCGGCGAACTGGACTACGGCATCAACAAGGCCGGCTACGTGATCCACAGCGCCGTGCATGCCCACCGGCACGAGGTGGATTGCGTCATCCACACGCACAGCTGGGCCTCGATGGCGGTGTCCTCGCTGGAATGCGGCCTGCTGCCGCTGACGCAGACGGCGATGCGTTTCCTGAAGATCGGCTATCACGACTACCAGGGCGTGGTGCTGGGCGTGGAGGAACAGGCCTCCCTGCTCGCCGACCTGGGCCAGGGCGAGGCCCTGATCCTGCGCAACCACGGCGCGCTGACCGTAGGCCGCACCGTGGGCGAAGCCTTCAACTGGATGCATCGCCTGGAGCTGGCCTGCCGCTCGCAACTGGCGGCCATGGCGACGGGCGCCCGCCTGCAGGACGTGCCCCAGCCGGTCCTGGAGGCCACCTGGAACAACTACCAGCCCGGGACCCGCCGCCCGTATGGCGTCATGGAGTGGCCCGCGCTGCTGCGCAAGCTGGACCGGATCGATCCCGGCTTCCGCGACTGAATCCCCCCGATTTCGAACGCGCCAGCCGGCGTGGCGGCACGGCGCCCCATCACACGACAACAACCACGCGAGGAGACATCATGAATACTGCCCAAGCCTTGCTCGCTTGCGCGGCGCTGGCGGGCGCCTGTATCGCCCCGCCCGCCCGCGCCGCCGACTATCCCGACCGGCCGGTCAAGGTCATCGTGGCCTTCTCGCCCGGCGGCACTACGGACACGCTCACGCGCAGCGTCACGAACACGCTGACGCAGAAGCTGGGCCAGCCCTTCGTGGTGGAGAACAAGCCCGGCGCCGGCGGCAATATCGGCACCGAATACGTGGTGCGCGCCGCGCCCGACGGCCACACGCTGATCGTGAACTCCGTCGGTCCCATCGCCGTCAATCCTTCCCTGAACAAGCTGCCCTATGACCCACTGACCGATCTGGTTCCCATGGTGCAGATCGCCACGGTGCCGAACGTGCTGGTGGTTCCGCCGTCCTCGCCCGCCAAGGACATCCAGGGCTTTCTGAAATACGTCAAGACGGCGCGCAACCTGAACTACAGCTCCACGGGCGTGGGCACGTCCTCGCACCTGTCCAGCTACATGCTGATGGACGAGCTGAAGGTGAACGCCACGCACGTGCCCTACAAAGGCGCGGACGCGGTCAACGACCTGCTGGCCGGCCGCATCGATTTCATGTTTGCGACCATCCCGTCGGTGATCGGGCACATCCGGGCCGGCAAGCTGCGCGCGCTGGCGGTCAGCACCGCGCAGCGGTCCGCCACCCTGCCCGAACTGCCGACCATCGCCGAGTCCGGCTATCCGGGTTTCGACGCCGGTTCGTGGTTCGGCTTCTTCGCGCCCAAAGGCACGCCGCAACAGGTGGTGGACCTCGTCAACCGCGAGGTCAACGCCACCCTGCCCGCGCTGAACGCGCAGATGCTGCGCGAGGGCGCCGAGCCGGTCGGCGGCACGCCGGCCCAGTTCGCCTCCTTCATCAAGGGCGAGCACGACAAATGGGCGGTGCTGGTGAAGAAGTTCGACCCGCAGGCGCAGTGACCCTGGACCGCGCCTGGCGCGGCCTGGCGCGGCCTAGCTAAGCGCCGAGGCCTCCAGCGCCCACCCCAGCTCGTAGAGCCAGGCCGATGCGGGATCGGCATCGAAAGCGGCCGCAGCCCCTGCCCGCAGGGCCTGCGCAGCCGCCCGCGTGCTGGCCTCGACCACGAACATCGGCGTCAGCGCGCGGCCCTCGGTGGATTCGCGCGGCAGCGGGGTGCTGAGCGCCGCATCCGGCACCAGCAGGAAGGACCGCACGAAGCCGTCCACCGCCTGCAGTTCGGCCCCCGCGTTGCGCGCCCTGGCCAGCGGCGCGCCGGCGCAACTGGCCGGCAGGGGCAGCACCACGAGCTGGCTTCCGGTGCCCATGCCGGTCACGGCTTCCACCGCGCACACGCGGCGCATCGGATCCCGCATGCGGTCCAGGTTGGTCACGGACCATGCCGTCTGGCGTTCGAATGCGGCGCGGTAGGCAACCGTACCGAACGCCGCCAGCGACTGCGTGCGGTACAGGCCCAGATACTTGCGCCCGCCCTGCACCGACATGTAGCGCGCGCCCGACAGGAAGCCGGGGATGCGCACGCGTTCCTCGATGTGCTCGCGGTCGTACCAGCGGTTGAAGTCGGGCTCATCGGCGGGGTCCACGTCGGTCGCGACGAAAAGCATTCCATTGGTGGCGGACGGGAACACGGGATCGAATGTCATGGCGCAAGAATGGTCGGGATGGCGGAAGGCCCCATCTTCGGCCGCCGTCCTGCCGGCGACAAATCAATAATTCTTGGGCCAGCCAACAGAATTACTGAAAGCCGCCCCCGGGATAACACCGTTGCTAGTGCGCGGAGCCCACGTTCGGCACCACGACCGCCGCGGTGAACCGATCCGATGCGCGGCAGGCCAGTTCGGCCACCAGCCGGATTGCGTCCGAACCGCCGCTTTCCAGATAGCTCACAACCAATAGCTGCGGCGGCACGGGCAGGTCGCTGCGGACCACCTGGATCTCGCCGCGCGCGACATACTCGTAGATGGGCGGCAGCGGCACCAGCGCGTGGCCGAAGCCGCTGCGCACCAGCCGCGCCAGCGCCGAGATCGAGCTGACGAAGTGCACCTTGCCCTGCGGCATGCCGACTTCGCGGTACAGGGCCTTGAGCGCCTCGTGCGGCTGCGAACCCGGACTCATGGTGAGCACCGGCTCGCTGAGCAGCTCGTGCGTGGTCATGGCGTCCTCGCCGCCCGCCGGGCCGACCCAACCCATGTCCATCGGCAGGCACGGCATGCTGATGATGCCCGTGTCGTTCAGCACGTCGGTCTGGAACGCGATGTCCAGCGTGCCTTCGCGCAACCCGCGGTGCAGGGCGCGGGTGGTCTCTGACGTGAGCTGGACTTCGATGCCCGGATACGTGGACCGCAGATTGGTCAGAAAACCGATCAACCAGGTATGCACGACGGTTTCGATGGCGCCGATCCGCACCAGCCCCGCGACCTCGTCGCCGCGCTTGCCCAGCGACAGGATCTGCTGGCGGATCTCGAGCAGGCGCTCGCCGTAGTCCAGGAGGCGCGTGCCGACGGCGGTGAGCTTCAGTTCCTTGGCATCGCGCTCGAACAGGCGCGCGCCGATATCCTCTTCCAGCGATGCGATGCGGTTCGCCACGGCCGCCTGCGTGATGTGCAGGCGGTCGCTGGCCGCCCGGAAACTGCCCAGGCGGGCGGACCATAGAAAGGCTTCGACAAAGCGCGTGTTCATGGGCAGATGCTAACGCCATACGGGACGGGAAGGGACCGGGGGGACCGGCGCGGCGGCGGGATGGGCGGCGCGGCCCCCCGCCCTGTCCCCTTATCTGGTGCGCCATGCACCAAGATGGTTCACAAGGAGCACCAGCCTGAGGCCCTCCGAGCGCGTCCCCCGGGGAACCCCGCACTGCACAAAAGCTGGCACGGAGATTGCTTGATGACTGGTATGCAAGCTTGTCTACAAGCGCACCCCACTCAAGCCGACCAGGAGCCTCACATGATTCATCGCAACGCGCCCTTCGCCTTCAACGCCACCCGCCGCCGCCTGATCCAGGGCGCCGCCATGGGGGCCGCGACGCTCGCCGCCCCGGCGCTGGTGCGTGCGCAATCGGGCCCGGTCATCCGGATCGGCTTCTGGCCCGTCGCGGCCGGCCTGCCCTTTTACGCAGCCGTCGAAAAAGGCTATTTCAAGGAAGCCGGCCTGAACGTCGAGCCGCTCAAGTTCGCCGGTGCGCAGCAGGTCATGGAAGCCATGCTGGCCGGCCGCGCCGACGGCAGCGCCAACGGCACGGGCTCGGCCAACCTGGCCATCGGCGAAATCGCCTCGCCCGGCCTGTTCAAGATTTTTGCGTCCAACCCCAGCAACGTTAAGAACGTGCTGGATGAGTTCATCGTCGCGAAAGACAGTCCCATCAAATCCATCGCAGACCTCAAGGGGAAAAAGGTCGGTTCTGGTCCCGGCATCCAGAATTCCACGCTGGCCAAGGCAGTACTGGAGCGCGCCGGCGCAACCGGAGCAACCGTGGTCGAGTTGGCGATCAGCCAGCACGTGGCCGCGGTTGCCGCCGGCCAGTTGGATGCGTGCTACACGCTGGAACCCACGGGCACCGTCGGCCGCCTGAACGGCACGACCCGCGTGCTGGAGACCGGCGTCATCGCCAAGTACGTGCTGGGCGACCCCATGGCGCCGTGGTTCGGCGGCTCGGCGTCCCTCACCACCGCATTCCTGAAGAAGCACCCCGAGGAAAGCAAGAAATTCATCGCCGCCTATGCGCGCGGCATCGAACTGATCCGCACCAAGCCCGCCGAGGCCCGCCCCTTCCTGAAGGGCTACACCGCCATCGAAGGGCCGATGACCGAGGAAGTGCCGCTGGCCGCCTACACGCTGCATAACGAGTTCACGCCCAGCGACGTGCAGTACTTCCAGAAGTTCTTCGACCTCTTCACCGACAAGGGCGTCTTCGCGCAAAAGGTCGACGTCTCGACCATGCTTTACAAGGGCTGACCATGACCGTATCCACGGCAACGGGCGCCGCGCCCGCCTCCTCCCCGGCCTCCACGGCCGCCCCGCCGCAGGCGGGGATGTCCAAGCCGCCGCGCAAGTTCGACGCCTCGCGCCTGCTGCCGCTCGTCGGCCCGCTCGCGCTCTTCGTGGTGTGGGACCTGGTGGTCCGCCTGCAACTGGTCAGCCCCGTGCTGCTGCCCACCCCCAGCGCCACCATCGTGGCGCTGGTCAAGGGCATGGCCGGCGGCGCGCTGCTGGGCGACTTCCTGTCCTCGCTGAACCGCACCGTGCAGGCCTTCCTGATCGCCGGCATCATCGGCGTGCCGCTGGGCGTGCTGCTGGGCAGCAACGAAAAGGCCTACCGCAGCGTGGAGTTCCTGGTGGACTTCTTCCGGTCCACGCCCTCTTCCGCGCTGATCCCGCTGTTCCTGATGATCTTCGGCGTGACCGACATGAACAAGATCGCCATCGCCGCCTTCGCGGCCGTGCTGGTGATCCTGTTCAACAGCGCCTACGGCGTCATCAACGCCCGCAAGCAGCGCGTGATGGCGGCGCGCGTCATGGGCGCATCGCGCTGGCAGATCTTCAAGGACGTGCTGATCTGGGAAAGCCTGCAACCCACCTTCGTCGGCCTGCGCAGCGGCGTGTCGATGGCGCTGGTCATCGTGATCGTGGCCGAGATGTTCATCGGCTCGGACAGCGGCCTGGGCAATCGCATCATCAATTCGCAGCAGGTGCTGAACGTGCGCGAGATGTACGCCTCCATCCTGGCCGCAGGCGCGCTGGGCTATGTGCTCAACATTCTCTTTCTCGTGCTGGAAAAGCGCGTGGTTCATTGGAGCGGCCGATAAATGTCCACCGTCATCAATCCCGTCATCGCCCCCACGCCGGCCGCCGCGCCGTTCCAACCCGGCCCGCTGGGCACGCACATCACGATCCGCGGCCTGACCAAGTATTTCGCGGGCTGGCCGCTGTATGAAGACTTCAACCTGGACATCCCCAAGGGCAAGATCGTCTCGGTCTTCGGGCCCAACGGCTGCGGCAAGTCCACGCTGATCAACATGATCGCGGGCCTGATCCCCATCGATTCCGGCGAGATCCTGTTCGACGGCAAGTCGCTGGCGCAGACCAAGATCGGCTACGTGTTCCAGAACTACCGCGAAGCCATGTTCCCGTGGTTGCGCACCATCGACAACATCGCCTATCCCTTGCGCCTGGAAGGCCGCAGCAAGGCCGAGGTGGACGCCCGGGTCGAGGAACTGGTCGCCTCGTTCGACGTGAAGTTCGACCTCAAGCGCTATCCCTATGAACTGTCGGGCGGACAGCAGCAGACCGCATCCATCATGCGCGCGCTGGCCCCGGGACCCGAAGTGCTTTTCCTGGACGAGCCCTTTTCCGCCCTGGATTTCGAGATGACGCTGTTCATCCGCGAAAAGCTGCAGGAGGTCTTCATGCAGACCGGCACCACCATGCTGCTGGTCTCGCATGACCTGGAAGAAGCCGTGTACCTGGCCGACCAGGTGCTGCTGCTGACCAAGCGCCCCACGCGCGTCGCCGAGATCCTCGACTACACCGACGCGCGGCCGCGCACGGTCGACACGCTGTCCGAACCCAGCTTCATCCAGATGAAGAAACTGAGCCTGGAAATCTTCCAGCGCGAAGTGCGCAAGTAATCCAACGCCGCCCACGGGAGCATCCGCCATGACACAGGAAACCATCGACCAATACGTGCGCAGCGCGCTGGCGCTGTCGGGGTATGCCTTGCGCGATTCCGCCACCGAGCAGGTCGTGCAGCAGTTCTCGCGCATCCACGACATCGCGGCGTCCTTCGCGGACGAGCCGCTGCCGGTGGAACTCGAATCCGCTTCGGTGTTCCGTCCGTGAGCGGCCCCGCCCACGACATCGCCCGCCAGGTCCGCAGCGGCGAACGCAGCGCCACCGCGGTGCTGGACGCCACGCTGGCCCGCGTGCGCGAGCGCGACCCCCGCTACAACTGCTTCACCGCCATCACGGAAAGCCGCGCGCGGCAGGAGGCCTCGGCCATCGATGCGCGCCGGGCACGGGGCGAAACGCTGCCGCCGCTGGCGGGCGTTCCCTATGCGGTGAAAAACCTGTTCGACATCGCCGACGAGGTCACGCTGTCGGGCGGACGCGTCAATGCGTCCAACCCGCCGGCGCGCGGCGACGCGCGGCTGGTGGAGCGGATGCGCGACGCCGGCGCGGTGCTGATCGGCGCGCTCAACATGGATGAGCATGCCTACGGCTTCACCACCGAGAACACGCATTACGGCGCCTGCCGCAACCCGCACGACACGTCGCGCATCGCGGGCGGGTCGTCGGGCGGCAGCGCCGCCGCCGTGGCGGGCGGGCTCGTGCCGCTGACGCTGGGTTCGGACACGAACGGCTCGATCCGCGTGCCCGCCTCGCTGTGCGGCGTCTTCGGACTGAAGCCCACCTTTGGCCGCCTGCCGCGCACGGGCTCCTATCCGTTCGTGGGCAGCCTGGATCATCTGGGTCCGTTCGCGGCCAGCGCGAGCGACCTGGCCGCGGCCTACGACACGCTGCAGGGACCCGACCCGGCAGACGTCGCGTGCGCGCAGCATCCGCCCGAGCCTGCCTTGGCGGGCCTCGCCGAGGGCGTGGGCAACCTGCGCATCGCGGTGCTGGGCGGCTATTTTTCTGAATGGGCGAGCCCGCAGGCGCGCCGCGCCGTGGAGATTGCCGCGCGCGCCCTGGGCGCCGTCGACGTGGTCGAGATGCCCGCCGCGGCGCAGGCCCGCGCGGCCGCCTTCATCATCACCGCGGCCGAAGGCGGGGCCTTGCATCGCCGCCGGCTCGTCACGCACTACGACTACTACGAGCCGCACTCGCGCGACCGCCTGGTGGCGGGCAGCCTGGTGCCCGCGGCCTGGGTGCAGCAGGCGCAGCGCGTGCGCCACCGCGCCTACCTCGAGGCGCTGGCCCTCTTCGACCAGTACGACGTGCTCATCGCCCCCGCCACCCCCGTCAGCGCCACGCCGATCGGCGCGGACTGGCTGACCCTGGCGGGCAAGCAGTTGCCGGCCCGCGCCAGCATGGGCCTGCTGACGCAGCCCATTTCGGCCATTGGGTTGCCTGTCTGCACCGCGCCGACGTGGCCCGAACTGGACGAGGACGGCCACCTGCCGCTGGGGGTGCAACTGATTGCCGCGCCCTGGCGCGAGTCCGCCTGCCTGCGCGCCGCCTACGCGCTGGAACAGGCCGGCGCGGCGCGTGTCCGGCCGGTCTGATCCCCTCAACAGTTCCCATCGCAACGCCTGGAGGTCCAGACATGGAATCCGCTTTTGCCGCCATCGACATGCCGCGCACGCTGGCCGACTCCGCGTACAGTTCGCTCAAGCGCGACATTCTGGACTTCCGGCTGGCCCCGGGCGACCGCTTCACCGAAACCGAGATCGCGGACCGGCTGCAGGTCAGCCGCACGCCCGTGCGCGAAGCCCTGTTCCGCCTGGAGCGCGAGGGCTACCTGGAGGTGCGGCAACGCAACGGATGGCTGGTCAAGCCGCTGGATTTCGAGACGCTGGACCACTTCTATGAACTGCGCAGCGTGCTGGAATTGGCGGCGGTGCACGCGCTGTGCGCCCCCGATTCCTCGCCCGGTCCGCAGCACGCCCTGCGCTCGCTCGCGCAGACGTGGCTGGTGGACGAAAGCGAGCGGTCCAACGATTGCGAATGGCTGGCGGACCTGGACGAACGCTTTCATGTCGATCTGGTGGCGGCCGCGGGCAACCCCGAAATCGCCCGCGTGCACCGCGCCGCCACCGAGCGCATCCGCATCGTGCGCCGCCTGGACTTCACGCAGCCGGACCGCATCCCCACGACGTATGAAGAGCATGGCGCCATCCTGTCCGCGCTGCTGGCGCGCGACGCGGACGGCGCAGCCCGGCTGCTGCGGGCGCATATCCAGGATAGCCAGGATGCCGTGCGCAAGATCACGCTGCACCGGCTGTACGCCACGCGCCGCGCCAAGGCCGCATAGCGGCGGCCGCGTGCCGCGCGGGGCCGCCCGGCCCTAACCGGCGCGCAGCCAGCGCTGCAGCAGGCGAGAGATGACGGGGATGCAGACAAACACCATGATGGGCGTCAGAATCACGCTGGTGATCAGCACGCGCCAGAAAACCGGCAGGATGCTCAAGTGCTCGCTGACCAGCATCGAAAACACCAGCAGCACCGGAAAATAGGCCAGCCAGATGCTGACCGCCTGCTTCCAGCGCGGCGGCGTGCTGGCCTTGGGCGCGAACCAGCCTTCCGTGCCGCTCACGCGGTGTTCGCGGCTCGCGCGCACCAGGGTGGCTCCGCGTTCCAGCCACATGCGGCGCGGCAGCGAATTTTCCCAACGGTTCAGGCTGGCTTCGTCGGTAAAACGCAGCACGATCTGGTATTCGTCGCCGCCCTCGGGCGGCTGCAGCACGCCCGACCCCAGAAAACCGGGGAAGCCCGCCGCCAGGATTTCGCCCTGGCGCATCCAGGACAGGAAATCGCTGTAGCGCTCGGGCGCGATGTGCCGCGTCACCAGCATGGTGACCGGAACGGAAATGGCGGAACTGGACATGGCGGAACTCCTGGGGCAGCGTGCAGCGTGTTATGCATGGTTAACCCTAGCAAGCCGTGTGCCAGCTTTGCAGCGCAACATGTCCCTATGGAGAGTCATGCCGCGCCGGCGACGCGAAGGAAATTGCGCACCGCAACACACCCCATATTGGTGATTACCCCTACATGACGCACCAACCTGGTGCATTACGGAGATGAAAAGCGATGGACATCAATCTGCCCGACGTCGTGGCCGAAGTGACGGCGGCCCTTGAACGCTACGAAACCGCGCTGGTGTCGAATGACGTCCAGGAGCTGGACACCCTGTTCTGGAACAGCCCCCATACCCTGCGCTACGGCGCCGGCGAAAACCTGTACGGCTACGACGCGATCCGCGCCTTCCGGGCGCAACGTTCGCCGCAAGGCCTGGCCCGGCGCGTGCTGCGCACCGCCATCACGACCTATGGCCGCGACTTCGCCACGGCCAACCTGGAGTTCCAGCGGGACGGCAGCGAGCGCATCGGACGCCAGAGCCAGACCTGGATGCGCACCCCGCAAGGCTGGCGCGTGGTGGCCGCCCACGTCAGCCTGATGGCCTGAGGCTTGAGGCCTTGGCCCCGTAACCGGGATTGAGCGCCGGGTTATGCAGGTCTACACTGACTGTTCCTTTTTTCCCCTTTGGAGCACCCGTCCATGAGCACATACAAGATTGCAGTTTTCGTCGGAAGCCTGCGCGCCGCCTCGATCAACCTGCGTTTGGCACGTGCGCTGGAAAAGCTGGTTCCGGCCGACTTCAAGTTCGAGTATGTGAGTCTGGGCGACGTGCCGCTCTACAACCAGGACAACGAAAACAATCTGCCCGCCCCGGCGGCCAAGCTCAAGCAGCAGATCGCCGACGCGCAAGGCATCCTGTTCGTCTCGCCGGAGCACAACCGCTCCGTGCCCGCCGCCATCAAGAACGCCATCGACTGGGGTTCGCGTCCGTGGGGCCAGAACTCGTGGACCGGCAAGGCCGTGGGCATCCTGGGCGCGTCGCCCAGCGCCGCGGGCACCGCGATGATGCAGCAGCACCTGCGCAATATCCTGGCCGCCGAAGGCGCCAATGCGCTGACCACGCCGGAGGTCTTCCTGCAGTACGCCGAAGGCCTGGTCGACGACCAGTTCAACATCACCAACGAAGGCACCCGCAAGTTCCTGCAGGGCTGGGTGGACCGTTACGTCGACTGGATCAAGAAAATGCACGCCTGATCTGCCGCCGACGCCGGCCCGGCCCCAAAGCCAAGCCGGCGCGCATCGCCCGACCTACCTCCGGGCGATCAAGCCCCTCGATTCGTCGAGGGGCTTTTTTGTTGCACGATGACGCCTGGGCCGGGATGACGGTCGCGCCTTTGCCTGTGCTACGTATTCGCGGCAAACGCGGAAGGGGGCTGTCCGAATTGCTTGCTGAACGCCGTGGTGTAGGCGCTATGACTATCGTAGCCACTGGCCAGCGCCACCTGCGTGATCGGGATTCCCTGCATCAATGGCGTCAGCGACGACATGAGCCGCAGTTGCTGACGCCACTTCCCGAAGGTCATGCCGGTCGATTGCAGAAAGCGCCGGTGGAAAGTCTTGCCGCCCATTGCCAGCCTGCCGGCCCACTCGGCGGCGGTAGCCGCATCGCCCGGATTGTCCAACAGCGCCTGGCACACGTGCCGCACCAGGCTGTCCGCGCCGCTTGGCGGCCACGGCAGATGGAGCGGAAGAACCGGCGGAGCCCGCAATTCGTCGATCAAGAGCGCGCCGAGCAAACGCATGCGCCTGGAGGATGCGGCCTTGTTGTTGGCCTTGTCGTCAGCCTTGTCGTCGGCCCGGGCCAGCGCCATGATCAGCTCGCGCAGCAGACCGGACACATGCACGACGCAATCAGTCGCTGGCAGGCGGGCGCACACATCCTCGCGCACGAACAGGCCGTGTGCTTGCAGCGCCACGGGCGCCGTCAACTGGTGCGGCACGCCCGATCGAAGCCAGACGGCGGCCGTGGGCGGCACCAGCCACTGCCCGCTTTCGGCTTCCACGCGCAACAAGCCGCGATCCGCATAAATCAGATGGCCATACGGATGCTGATGCCGGGGCACGACGTGGCCCGCCGGGTAGCGCAGAGCCACACCGAACACCGGCAGGCCCCGGGATGCTCCCGCACTCAGATCGAGCGCATGGCCGCCATCTTCGGGAGAGGAAAAGCCCATGTCCGCGCGTTTTGTCCAAATAGGTAAAGAATTTGTCCATTTTTATGTAGATGGACTATTCCCGCAAGCCTAATATCCCAGGCAACGCAATCTGCTGGATCCATGTCGCTCATGTCCACCCTCGGTCTTTCGCAACGGCTACTACCGCTGACTCCCGGTCGGGGTCTGCGCGCGTCCGTTCGTGCCATGACCCATCCTGATTCCCCCTGACCCCGACCGTCGTCAGCTTGTTCCAAGCCAGGGGACTCGGGTGCCAACGATTCCCCTGGAGTGAGCTTCATGCTGACCGATCCTTCCCAGAAATACCGCCCCATTGCCCCGGTCGATCTTGCCGACCGCCAATGGCCGTCACGCACCTTGACGCAGGCCCCGGTCTGGCTGTCCACCGACTTGCGCGACGGCAATCAGGCGCTGTTCGAGCCGATGAACCGCGAGCGCAAGCTGCGCCTGTTCCACGAGCTGGTGCGCATTGGTTTCAAGGAAATCGAGGTCGGTTTTCCCGCGGCGTCGCGCACCGACTTCCAGATCGTGCGCCACCTCATCGACGCGGGACAGATCCCCGACGACGTCACCCCCATGGTCATGACGCAATTGCGCGATGACCTGATAACCGAAACCGTGCGCGCCGTGGCGGGTGCGCGGCGTGTGATCGTGCATTTCTATAACGCCATCGCGCCCGCCTGGCGCGACATCGTGTTCGGCATGAGCGTGCCGCAGATCATCGACATGGTGGAGCATCACATTGCGCGGTTCAGACGGCTGACGGCAGCGCACCCGGAAACCGAATGGGTGCTGCAATACTCGCCCGAGACGTTCTGCATGGCCGAGCTGGATGTGTCGTTGACCGTGTGCAATGCCGCCATTCAAGCCTGGGATGCCGGGCCGCAGCGGCCGATGATCATCAACCTGCCGACCACGGTGGAGGTGTCCACGCCCAACGTCTTCGCCGACCAGATCGAATGGATGGATCGGCGGCTGGCGCGGCGCGAGCACATCGTCCTGTCCGTGCATCCGCACAATGACCGAGGCACGGGCGTGGCATGCGCCGAACAGGCCATGCTGGCCGGTGCGCAACGTGTCGAAGGCTGCCTGTTCGGCAATGGTGAGCGCAGCGGCAACGTCGATGTGGTGACGCTGGCGTTGAACCTGTATACGCAGGGCATCGCGCCGGGGCTGGACTTCTCGGACATCGTGGCGGTTGCCCGCGTGGCCGAGGAATGCACCGCGTTGCCGATCCACCCGCGTCACCCGTATGTGGGCGATCTGGTCTTCACGGCTTTTTCCGGCTCGCACCAGGATGCCATCGCCAAGGGCTTTTCCGCGCAGCAGGCCGATGCGCCCTGGCGCGTGCCGTACCTGCCCATCGACCCGAAAGACCTGGGCCGCACCTACGACAGCATCGTGCGCGTCAATAGTCAGTCGGGCAAGGGAGGCATCGCCTTCTTGCTCAACCGCGACCACGGCATCGTCATGCCGCGCCGCATGCAGGTGGAGTTCAGCGCCATCGTCCAGGCGCTGGCCGACGCCAGCGAAACGGAGCTGGCCAGCGAGCAGATCTGGGCCGTGTTTGAGCGCACGTACCTTGCCCCGGTACGCGACCAGCCCGGCTTCATGTACCGCGGCCACCGCCTGTTCGAGCACGCGGACGGTCAAGGCATCGCGCTGGAACTGGCCGATGCCAACGGCAACGTAACGACCTTCGATGGGACAGGCAACGGCCCGATCGCCGCGACCGTGGCGGCAATCGGCCTGCCGCTGCGCATCGACAGCTATGAGGAACGCAGCTTGGGCGCAGGCTCCGATGCCGTGGCACTGGCCATTGTGGAGGCCGCCATGCCCGGCGTGCCCGGCTCGCGCTTTGGCGTAGGCCGACATGCAAACATCGCTTGCGCGTCGGTCCTGGCCGTGCTGAGTGCGGCGGCCCGCCTGTCTCTGGCTGTGTCATCACATTGATGTGTCCCGCGCCCGGATTGTGCCGTACAGTACCTGAGGGAAGACACACCCAAAAAGGAGAGTTCCATGTTCGACACTTTTCCTGCACTGCGCCGTACCGGTATGGCCGCCATCGCGATCAGTGCCGCCGGCCTGCTGCTGGCGGGCTGTACCACCACCCCTCCGTCCAAGCCGTCTGCCGCGGCCAAAACCGATACACGGCAGGCCCTGGACAGCGCGGCCAGCGCCACCCTGGCCAAGCTCTACGAAGCCGCCCCGTCATCCAGGGAGCTTGTCGCTCGCGCGAGGGGCGTGCTGGTTTTCCCCGATGTGCTCAGCGGGAGCTTCATCGTCGGCGCCGAACACGGCAAGGGCGTGCTGCGCGTGGGCAACTCGGCCGCCGGTTATTACCAAACCACGTCCGGTTCAGTCGGCTTTCAGGCAGGCGCGCAATCGAAGGCCATGGTCCTGCTGTTCATGACCGATGACGCCTTGAACAAGTTTCGCAACAGTAGCGGCTGGACCGTAGGCGCCGATGCCACCGTGGCTATCGTCAATGTCGGCGTCAACGGACGCATCGATACCAACACGGCCAAGCAGCCGATCGTCGGCTTCGTCATGAACAATGGCGGGTTGATGGCGGGCGTGTCGCTCGAAGGCACCAAGATCTCGAAGTACGAGCCCTGACCGCGCCTCGGGCATGCAGAACGCCGCGGTGTGCCGCGGCGTTTTGCTGCCCGGTCGGGACGGCGCCGGACATCGGGCGCCACTTATCCCCGCCAACTGTGGAGAAAGGTGAGGACAGCCTTGGGGCAGGTCCAAAATCCCCATTCGCGCCAAGCACTTGCGAGGCACGAGCAATCATTGCTCAATCCTCCGTATGGGCGGTTTGCGGCGCAGTTATCCACGTTTTGCAGGGCTGCCGGAGGGGGATCGACCGCGCCAGCCGCCGCCATGTGGATTTGTCCCCGTCTTCTGTGGAAAAGGATGAGGACAGTATGAGGGCAGCTTGAAAATCCTGTTGCATATCAAGGCCCTGCAAGCGGTGGTCAAGAAAGGCCCAAACGCTGTTCGCGCGGGCCTGTGTTGTCCCCCGCAAATGTGGATAAGCCTGAGGACAGCCTGCGGGAAGCCTGCAAAAACCCTTACCCAGCAAGGACTTGCAGGGTGCGGGCAAGAAAGGCGCAGCGCCCCGGCCGGGCGGCGTCGCGCCAGCGCACCGCGCGGCGTTGGGGAAAAGCGGGCGGGCTTGTCCCCACGGAATGTGGACAAGCCTATGAACAGTCGGACAACAAGTCCTGAAAGTCCTTATCCGACAGTCACTTGCGAGGCGCGGTCAAGGATTGACCAGGGCCGCGCGCTCACGCGGCCCCCGATCCCCCACCGCCCGATCACGCATTGCCTGGTCAGCTATTGCCTTCAAGGCGCATGCCGATCTTCAACCCCACCTGCCAATGCGCCACTTTTCCGTCCTTGATGTGGCCGCGCACTTCGGTGACCTCGAACCAATCGAGATTGCGCAAGGTCTCGGACGCGCGCGCGATGGCCTGGGCGATGGCATCGTCGGTGGACTTGGTGGAAGAACCCACCAACTCGATCTGCTTGTAGACATGATTCGACATAGCTTGTCTCCGCTCTGGGGGTGAGTCGCGAATCGTCGGTGCGCTGGCCGTGTTCCGGCGCTGATGACCGGCAATCCATTCGAACACACAGGATACCCGCGCAGCGAAGGCGGGGTGTTACCAGTTCCGTCGCGCGGTCTCGACCGGCGACGGGCCAAGGCCGCGCGCTATCCCGCGTCGAAAGTCCTGAAGCGATCATGCAGGAACTCGCGCAGCCGCTTGACGGCCGGCGACAGCAGCATGCGGTGTACGCACAGCAGATACAGCGGCGAGGGCTCGCTGACGTACCCGGAGAGCAGCTCCACCAGCCGGCCGGCGCGCAGGTCCGCCAGCACGTCGTAGCGCGACTTGTACGCCACGCCGTGCCCCGCCAAGGCCCAGCGGCGCACCAGGTCGCCGTCGTCGGCGACGCGGTCGCCCTTGACCGGCACCACGATGCTCGACCCCTCGCGCTCGAACGTCCAACGGTCATGCAGCGTCTCGCCCAGCACGAAGGACAGGCAGTTGTGGCGGCGCAGGTCGGCGGGCACCTGCGGCACGCCGTGCCGCGCCAGGTACGCGGGCGCGGCGCAGACCACGCGGCGGTTGTGCTCGGCCAGGGGCAGCGCCACCAGGGCCGAATCGTTGGGCGAGCCGTAGCGCACGGCGATGTCGACGGGCTGACGGTACAGGTCGGCCAACCGGTCGCTGATGCGCAACTGGAATCCGACGCGCGGGTGCTGGCGCTGGAATTCGTCCAGCCAGGGCAGCAGCACGTGGCGGCCCAGATCCGACGGGACCGACACCGACAGCGTGCCGGCGATATCGGTCTTGTCGCGCGCCATCGCATTTCGGCCCGCCTCCAGCGAGGCCAGGGCCGAGCGCGCATGTTCCAGATAGCGCTCGCCGTCGCTGGTCAGGCGCAGGCTGCGTGTGGACCGGACGAACAACCGCGTGTCGAGCGCCTGCTCCAGCCGTTTGAGGGCGGCGCTGGCCACGGCCGGCGTCAGGTCCAGTTCACGCGCAGCCGCCGAAAAGCTGCCCAGGTCGGCCGCCGCGATAAAGATTCTCAAATCCTCGAACCGCACCATGCCCGCCTCATTTTCAAAAATTTATTGAAACTGACTGCGATGCTAGCCGGTTTTTCAACGTCCGGGACTGGGTAATCATGCATGCATACCCCGCCCATCCGACACGCAAGGAGTCACCACATGAAAATCGAATTGAAGGGCAAGAAGGCGCTGGTCACCGGATCGTCCGGCGGCATCGGCCTGGCCATCGCCACCGGGCTGGCCGAAGCCGGTGCCCAGGTGGTGCTGCACGGGCGCAATGCCGGCAAGCTGGCGCAGGCAGCGCAGACCCTCACGCAGAAGTTCGCTGGCGTGCAGGTCTCCACGGTGCAGGCGGACCTGGCCACCGCGGACGGCGCGGCTTCGGTCTGCGCCGCGCATCCGGACGTGGACATCCTCGTCAACAACGCCGGCACGTTCACGCCAAAGTCCTTTACGGAAATCACCGACGACGACTGGCAGTCCATGATGGACACCAACGTCATGAGCGGCATCCGCCTGTCGCGCTACTACCTGCCGCGGATGCTGGCCGCCAACTGGGGCAGGATCGTGTTCATTTCCAGCGAATCCGCGGTGCAGATTCCCGCCGAGATGATCCATTACGGCGTGAGCAAGACCGCGCAACTGGCCGTCTCGCGCGGACTGGCCGAACTGACCGCCGGTACCGGGGTCACGGTCAACGCCGTGCTGCCCGGCCCCACGCGGTCCGAAGGCGTGGCCGACTTCTTCGCGGAAATGGCCAAAGAACAAGGGGTGTCGCAGGCGCAGATGGAGCAGGACTTCATCGCCCAGCACCGCCCCACCTCGCTGCTGCGGCGGCTGGCCACCGTGGATGAAGTGGCCAACATGGTGGTCTACACCTGCTCGACCCAGGCGTCGGCCACCAACGGCGCCGCGCTGCGCGTGGACGGCGGCGTGGTCCGCTCCATCCTCTGACAACCCTTATCCCTGTGAATCCCGCACCATGAAAGCCATTGCCTACTTCAAGAACCTGCCTGCCGACAACGCCGACGCCTTGCAGGACATCACCGTGCCCGAACCCGTTCCGGGCGACCACGACCTGCTGGTGGACGTGCATGCCATCTCGGTCAACCCCGTGGACGTGAAGATCCGCGCCAACCGCAAGCCCCGCGACGGCCAGCCCGAAATCATCGGCTGGGACGCCGCCGGCATCGTGCGCGCGGTGGGCGCGCGGACCAGTCTCTTCAAACCGGGCGATCGTGTCTGGTATGCCGGCGCCCTGACCCGGCCGGGCGCCAACAGCGAACGCCACGTCGTGGACGAGCGCATCGTCGGCCACATGCCCAAGAGCCTGGATTTCGCGCAGGCCGCCGCCCTGCCGCTCACCACCATCACCGCGTGGGAATTGCTGTTCGACCGCCTGCGGGTGCTGGACAATGCCGCCCCCAGCCAGCACAGCCTGCTCGTGATCGGCGCGGCGGGCGGCGTGGGCTCGATCCTCGTGCAACTGGCGCGCCAGCTCACCGGCCTGACCGTCATCGGCACGGCCTCGCGTCCCGAGACCCAGTCCTGGGTGCGCGAACTGGGCGCGCATCACGTCATCGACCACACCAAGCCGCTGACCGATGAACTCAAGCGCATCGGCTTCGAGAATGTGAGCTATATCGCCGGCCTGACCCACACCGACAAGCATTTCCCGCAAATGGCCGAGGCCATCGCGCCGCAAGGCAAGATCGCCCTGATCGACGACCCCGCGGCCATCGACGTGCGGCTGCTCAAGGGCAAATCGGCGTCGCTGCACTGGGAATTCATGTTCGCGCGGCCCCTGCACAACACGCCCGACCTCATCGCCCAGCACGAGCTGCTGAACCAGGCCGCCCGCCTCATCGACAACGGCACGCTGCGCACCACGCTGGGCGAACACTACGGCACGATCAACGCCGAAAACCTGCGGCGCGCCCACGCCTTCATCGAAAGCGGCAAGGCGCGGGGCAAGATCGTGCTGGAGGGGTTCTAGGAAGGCGGCGCGGGGCCGCGGCGTCCTTAGCCGCGCCCTTCGCGCTTGGCGCGGGCGTGCGGGTCGTTGATTTCGGCTTCCAGTTCCGAGATCAGCCACTCGAACCAGCCGTTCTCGGTGCGGGCATAGACGACGGCCGCCGGCGTCTTGCCTTCGCGCCAGCCCGGCTGGTGCGTGTCCATCCAGGACGACAGGCTCTTGTGCGGCGCCAGCAGGCCGGACAGCCAGGACCACACGTAATCAGGCACGTTGCGGCGAAAGCCCTTGGCGCTGGCGTAAATGGTCGGTTCCAACGGCAGGTTGCCCGCGCGAGCCAGCTTGGCCTGGGTCCGGCGCAGCGTCTCGACGGCGGCCTGCAGTTGTTCGGTGCTGAGCTTTTTCACGTAACGACTCCTGGTTCCTGGTTTGCAGCGGATTATCGCCGCAGGCCTCGGCGCTTACCAAGCCCTGTGCGTCCCTCAGGGTTTCCGCGCCGGCGCCAGGGCCAGCAGCAGCGTCGCGCTGAAGCGCTCGCCGGGTTCCAGCACCTGCATGCCGGTACGGGTCTCGCCGGCCGCCGCCAGGTTGAAGGCGTCGGCCACGTTCGTGACCGGCTCCACGCACAGAAAATCAGCCCCCGGCGCCGTGTACACCACCAGATGCGCGAATGCCGGATCGGCATGCAGCGCCAGCTCGTGGCCGTCGGGCCAATGCAGCGTCGCGCGGCCCTGCCACTGCGACAGATAGGTATCGCAGCCCTCGGCGGACTGGCGCAACGCGCGCACATTCGCCGCCTGGCTGCCGGTCGGCAGGCCGTCGGCGTCCGATGGCCAGAGGCGGCGCGCATGCAGCGTCACCCGCTCGGCGGTGAAATACGGATGAATGCCCAGCCCGCACGGCATCGGCGTGTCGCCCCGGTTGGTGATGGCCAGCTTCAAACTGAGCCCCCGGCTGTCCAGCCGCCAGCGCTGCTCGCATTCGAACGGCCAGGGCCAGCCCAGGACGCCCGCGGCTTGGTCCAGCACCAGATCGACACTGTCCGCCGCCAGGTTGCGGACCTGCCAGGCTTGAAACAGCCCCGCGCCATGAATGGCTTGCGGGCGGTTGGGCACGGACTGCAGCGCGTACCGTGCGCCATTGAACGTGAACACGCCATCGCGGATGCGGTTGGAATACGGCGCCAGCGGATACGAGCCGGCGCGCGGCCATTTTCCGGCAGGCCATTCGGTGGCCGTCAGCGGGACGATCCAGTCATGCCCGCCGGTGGACAACCGCGTCAGCCGCCCGCCCCCGCCCGGCGCGAACTCGGCGTGGTGATCGCCACTGGCGATGTAAACGCGCTCGCTGGCGTCAAGCGGGTCGGCAAAAGGAAAATCCGGCACGGGCTGCTCCCGCGGCATGAACAAGGGCCGCGCGGTGCGATTGTGCCGTCCGCGCCGCGCACCGGCAAGTTCAGGAGCACGATGCCTGGAAGGGCCGCTCGCCGTCGGCTGCCTTGGCGATACAGAGCCTGGCGCCCTCGGCCACCATGACCAGGTAATGCCGCGAGCCCTGGTAACGGCATTTCATGTAAGGCGTCGCGCCGGGGTCGACCTGCCAACGCATCGTGCCGGGCTCGCCGGAGGAAGTCTCAGGCACCAGGGCGACCCGGTTCTCGATCGGCCCCTCGAAGACGTTTAGGCCGGACAAGGACAGTGGCGTGCCATCCACCTGGATCTGCGCCGGGCACTGAAACACGCGGGAATCCGCCAAGGCGATCTGGCTATGGAAAAGCGACAGCAGCAGCGTGACCGAGGCGAACCCGGCCGTCATTACCCGCCTCGATGATTGATCATTCAACGACATAAAACGCGTCTCCATCGTTTGATACATAACCGCTGCCTCGGAACAGGATCACCCGGGGCTGGAATTCGCGGCCGCTCCACTGATCGTAGACATTCAGGCCAACGCTGGTCTGCCCGTCATAGATAGCGGCATGTCCCTTGTACTTTCCGTCGGCATCGAACGTGGCGATAACGGTGCCCGGGGAGACACTCGTATTGCCTTTCACCTGCGCGCCCCGTTTCCAAAACTTCGCTGCGGGCGTACGTCCGAAATACTTCGCCGCCGCGACGCATTCAGTCGACTCTCCAAAATACCTGCTTCCGTCCCCTTGGCTTCGGACGGTCGCTATGGTTGCAATGTAGGCCATATTGCTCCTGATCTCCGTGCTGGCGCCGCAAGGACCTTGCGGCAGGAAGCCGGCTGGCGGTCAGCCAAGCGCGCAGCGATGCGAGCAAACACTGTGCGCCACCGGTTTATGACATCCAGTCTTCCGGATCTTCCCCAACAGGACTATCAGTCTTGTCCGAACTGGCCAACAAGGCTGAACACCGGCCTCCTATACCGCGATCGGCGGGGTGGCGCCGATCAGTCTGGCTTGCTGGCGCGCCATTGATCGAAATCCCCCCTGCGCGCGGCGGCATTCCGTCCGCCCCGAAACGATTACGGGCATGCATTCATGCAATACAAAACACCGCCGCCGACGCTCTTCGCCGCACTTCCATGATGCATAGGAGCCGTTCTAAGGCACATCTCACGCCCGACGTTCCAACCTACGCCAAAATCTCCTCCACTTCGGCAACACCTTGAGCAAGTAACTGGGTGAGCCGCTGGGCGCGTAGCCCCTTGATAGCGAAAATCTGGAAATCTATAGAACCTTTTTAAGCTATATAGGTTTAGCTATAATTCATTCATGCCAGACGGAGTGCGGGATGTTCAAGATCAACTGGAACAAGAAGGCTGTGAAGCAACTGGCGAAAATTGACGGGCAAGACCGCAGCCGCATCGCCAACGCGGTCACCGCCTTGGCTGATCTGCCGAATGCCCAAAACGTGAAGGCCCTGACGAATTACGAATACGGCTACCGCCTCCGGGTTGGCAATTACCGAGTGCTGTTCGATGCCGATACCGTCATCCGCATCGTCGAAATCCAAGAAGTGAAGAAGCGCGACGGCAACACTTACTAGAAGGAACCAGCCATGAACCTGCATCCCACCATCGTGGAGGCCGACGGAAAACCGGCCTTTGTCGTGCTGCCCTACGCCGAGTATCTTGAACTGACGCGCGCGCATGATGCGCCAGTCCGCTCCGATGCGCGTATCCCCGCCGATGGCAGCATCCCGCATGAGGTCGTACTACGAATGACCGAAAATGACTGGAGCATCATCCGTGCGTGGCGCGAGTACCTAGGCGTGACGCAAACTGAGATGGCGGCTCGGCTGGATATCCGTCAACCCAGCTATGCGGCCATGGAGGCAAACGATGCGCGCCCGCGCAAAGCCACGCGCGAGCGGATTGCGGCCGCGCTTGGCCTTCAGTTCGATCAACTTGATGTCTGATCTTGGAAGTGCAAAGCCCCTGACGGGATGACCGCGCCGCTAGGCGGGCGACACCCTGGAACGCCGGGTGGAGCAACGAGGCTCGCTAACGCACCGTTGATCGAATTCTCCCCCCGCGCAAGGCGACCTTTCGCCCGCCCCGATACAATCACGGGCATGAATTCAGCAACACAAAACACCGCCGCCGACGCCCACGCGGGCCACACCCCCATGATGCAGCAATACCTGCGCCTCAAAGCCGAGGCCGGGCCGTTGCTGCTGTTCTATCGCATGGGCGACTTCTATGAAATGTTCTACGAAGACGCGGAGCGCGGCGCGCGTCTGCTCAATCTGACGTTGACCAAGCGGGGTTCGTCCAACGGGGTGCCGATCCCCATGGCCGGCCTGCCCGTGCATGCCATGGAGCAATACCTGGCGCGTCTCGTGGCCATGGGGGAGTCCATCGCCATCTGCGAACAGATCGGCGATCCGGCCGCCTCCAAGGGGCCGGTCGAGCGCCGTATCGTGCGCATCGTGACGCCCGGCACGTTGACCGATGACGCCCTCTTGCCCGCCAAGGCGGACCGCGCGCTGGCGGCGGCCTTCGTGGGCGGCAGCGCCCGCGCGCCGCGCGCGGGCCTGGCGTGGCTGAATCTCGCCAGCGGCGAGTTCCGCGTGACCGAATGCGCGCCCGCGCAGTTGGAATCGGAATTGCACCGCATTGCGCCGGCCGAGATCGTGTGCGCCGACAGCGCCGAGTTCGATTTCCCGATCGAGGGCGCCCGCTCCCGCGTGCCGGACTGGCACTTCGAAAGCGACGGCGCGCGGGCGCACCTGCTGGCGCACTTCAAGACCGATACGCTGGCGGGCTTCGATATCGAGGACATGCCGGCGGGCATCTGCGCGGCTGGCGCCCTGCTGCGCTATGCCGCGCGCACGCAGTCGCAGGCGCTGGCGCACGTGCAAAGCCTGTCGGCCGAGCGGCCCGGCCAGTTCGTGCTGCTGGACCCGGTCACGCGCCGCAACCTGGAACTCACGCAGACGCTGTCGGGCGAAGACTCGCCCACGCTGTTCTCGCTGCTGGACGGCTGCCGCACGCCGATGGGCAGCCGCCTGCTGCGCCGCTGGCTGCATCACCCCTTGCGTGAAAACGAGCAGGCGCTGGCGCGTCAGCAGGCCATTTCGGCGCTGCTGGCGGGCCGCATGGACGTGGAGCAGACGTTCGGGTCCGCCGGGCTGCTCGAGTCCCTGCGCGCCGCGCTGAACGCGTTTCCCGACATCGAGCGCATCGCCGCGCGGCTGGCGCTGCGGTCGGTGCGCCCGCGCGAACTGGCCAGCCTGCGCGACGCGCTGCAGGCGTTGCCGGCGCTGGCGGACCTGGTTGAACCCATGTCGGCCTCGCCACGCATCGGCGAGTTGGTCGCCCATCTGTCCGTGGATCCCGCGCTGGCCGCGCTGCTGATGCGCGCCATCGCGCCCGAGCCCGCCGTGGCCATCCGCGACGGCGGCGTGCTCGCCACGGGATTCGACGCGGAACTGGACGAACTGCGCGCGCTGGCGGCCGACGGCGGCGACTTCCTGGTGCAACTGGAAGCGCGCGAGCGCGAGCGCACGGGTATCAGCAACCTGCGCGTGGAGTTCAACCGCGTGCATGGCTTCTACATCGAGGTCACCAAGGGCCAGACCGCCAAGGTGCCCGAGGACTACCGGCGCCGCCAGACGCTCAAGAACGCCGAACGCTACATCACGCCCGAGCTCAAGACCTGGGAGGACAAGGTGTTGTCGGCGCAGGACCGGTCGCTGGCGCGGGAAAAATGGCTGTTCGAGCAATTGCTCGATGTCCTGGCCGAGCACGTGCGCCCGCTGTCGGACTGCGCCGCCGCGCTGGCCGAACTGGACACGCTGGCCGCCCTGGCCGAGCACGCGCAGCGCCATGACTGGATCGCGCCCGAGCTGTCCGAGCAGGCCGACATCGACATCGAGGCCGGTCGCCATCCGGTGGTCGAGCGCGCCATCGAACGCTTCACGCCCAATGGCTGCCGCCTGGATCCGGCGCGGCGCATGCTGCTGATCACCGGCCCGAACATGGGCGGTAAATCGACGTATATGCGGCAGGTGGCGCTGATCGTGCTGCTGGCGCGCATCGGCAGCTTTGTGCCCGCCTCGCGCGCCCGGATCGGCAAGATCGACCGCATCTTCACCCGGATCGGCGCCGCCGACGACCTGGCGGGGGGGCGCTCGACCTTCATGATGGAAATGACGGAGGCTGCCGCCATCCTGTCTGCCAGCACGCCCAACAGCCTGGTGCTCATGGACGAGATCGGCCGCGGCACGTCCACCTACGACGGCCTGGCGCTTGCCTGGGCCATCGCCTGCCGCCTGCTGGCGCACAACCGCGCGCTGACGCTCTTTGCCACGCACTACTTTGAATTGACGCGCCTGCCGGCCGAGCAGCCCACGGCGGCCAATGTCCACCTGGCCGCCGCCGAATCGGCCGGCGGCATCGTCTTCCTGCACGAAGTGCGCGAAGGCCCCGCCAGCCGCAGCTACGGGATCCAGGTGGCCCAGCGCGCGGGCGTGCCCGCGGCGGTCATCCGCCAGGCGACGCGCGAGCTCGAACGCCTGGAAGCCCAGGGCGCGCCCACCCCGCAGCTCGGCCTGTTCTCGGCCGCGGCCGAGGCGGACGCCCAGGCCTATGCGCAGGCCGAGCGCTCCGACGCCATCGAGGCGCTGGACGCCCTGCGCGAAGAACTCTCCGCCATCGACCCCGACAGCCTCACCCCGCGCGAAGCGCTGGATGCCCTTTACCGCTTGAAGAAGCACCTCCAATGAACCTCGATCACCCCCTGCCGCTCCTGGACAACCAGAGCCCCAACGACTTCATGCGCCGCTATTGGCAGAAGAAGCCGCTGCTGATCCGCCAGGCCATCCCCGCCTTCAAGCCGCCGGTCACCATCGCGGCGGTCAAGAAGCTGGCGCGGCGCGACGACGTGGAGTCGCGGCTCATCTGGCGCGAGAACGGCGAATGGCAGATGGAAAACGGCCCCTTCGCACGCCTGCCCAAGGACAACGAGGGCGACTGGACGCTGCTGGTGCAGAGCGTGGACCTGCACAGCGACGCGGCCGCCGAGCTGATGGCCCTGTTCCGCTTCATTCCGGATGCCCGCCTGGACGACGTGATGATCAGCATCGCGAGCCACGGCGGCGGCGTGGGCCCGCACTTCGACAGCTATGACGTGTTCCTGCTGCAGGCTGCCGGCGAGCGCGAATGGCGTTACGGGCGTCAGAAGGACCTGTCGCTCGAGCCGGACCTGCCGCTCAAGATCCTGAGCAACTTCCAGCCCGAGGAAAAGGCGGTGCTGGCGCCGGGCGACATGCTGTATCTTCCGCCGCAGGCCGCCCACGACGGCGTCGCCATGGGCGACGGCTGCATGACGATATCCATCGGTTTTCGCGCGCCCACCCAGGCGACCCTGGCGCGTGGCCTGCTGGAAGCGGCCGCCGACCAGGTCATGGCCCGCGTGGGCCTTTTGGGCGGCCCGTATGGCGAACCGCCCCTGCCCGGCCCGAAGCTGTCGGCCGTCTATCGCGACCCGGCCCAGCCGGCGGTGGACACGCCTGCGGCGCTGCCCGACGCGCTGGTCGCCGCCACGCTGGAAACCGTGGAAAAGCTGCGCTTTGACGATGCCCTGGCCTCTCGCTTCCTGGGCTGCTGGCTGACCGAGCCGAGCAACCTCAGCGTGTTCGACGCGCCCGAGGACGTGGACGTGGACCTGGAAGAGGATTGGCCCGCCACCGGCCGTCTGGTGCTGGATCGCCGCAGCCGCATGCTGTATCGCGGCAAACAGCTCTTCATCAACGGAGAAACCGCCATGGCGCCCGCGGACGCGGCGTTGCGGATGTTGGCGGATATGCGTACCCTGGACTGCGGCCACCCCGCCTGCGCTCGCCTGTCTGACGAAGCGCGTTCCTGCCTGGCGGACTGGCTGGATTCGGGGTGGATCCATTACCGCGCTGCGTAGTAACTGGAAACGCCCGCGTATCCGTGTCGCACAGAAAGAAATCAGGTCTGTAATCCGGGTCACATCAAGAAAGACATAACACGAAGCTGAAAGGTTTGTTGCCTTTGGGATGCGACCTATTTAACTTTCATACGCGATGCGGCCGAGCCTTCCTGTAGCCTGACTTCTGGTTTCCCCTAACGGGGTTTCAAGAGTCGTCATCTACAGGAGTCCAAATAATGATGAGCAAAACCTTGATTATTGCCTCGGTGCTGGCCGTTTCGCTCAGCGCTTGCAACAAGAAGGAAGATGCCGCGGCGCCGGCGACCAGCCCCGCTCCCGCCACGACCACGCCCGCCCCGAGCAGCACGCCGCCGGCGGCGCCCGCCCCGACCCCGGGCACCACGCCGGGTTCCGGTTCCACCACCCCGGGCGGCTCGACCACCCCGGCGTCGTAATCATTCAGGCACGAACCCCCGCACTGAAGACGCAAAAAAAAACCCTGGCATCGAAAATGCCAGGGTTTTTTTGCGTCTTGCGGCGCGGGTGATTACATCTTGTCCTTCAGGACGCTCAGCAGACGCTGCGCCGTGGCGGTGTTGTCGGGCGCGCCATTCGCGTCCAGCACCGAGACCGTGGTCTGGTCGCCGCTGCCCGCGAGGTGGATGCGGTACTGCGGCGCCTGGGCCTGCTTGTCGCCGGAGAACATGCGGCTGAAGAAGCCCGGTTGTTCCATCTTTTCGCCGGTGTCGGTGTCGACATAGCGGACGAAGTAGTCGCCGGCGGAACGGTCGCGGTCTTCGACGGCAAAGCCGCCGCCATCCAGCGCCACGCCGACGCGGCGCCACGCACGGTCGAAGGATTCGCTGATGATGAGCGTTGCGCCCTGGGCACGGACAACCTGCTGCACGGCGGGCTTTTGCGGCGAGGCTTCGGCCTGCTGCACCAGCTTGCGCGCGTTGTCGACGTCGGTACCCAGGTAGACCATCATGCGCGCCAGCATGGCCGCGTTCAGGCCGGGATCTTCCTTGCCGTTCTGCCACTGCACCTGCGCGCCGTCGTAGCCCACGCGCTTTTCAAGCATCTGGCGATGGCTGACGTAGATTTCGGTGTGGCCGTTGACGCGTTCGACGCGGGTGCGGAATTTCTCGCGCTCGCCGCTATCCCAGGCGGTTTCCAGGACGGCGCCCAGCGCCTGGCGCAGCCAGCTTTCGGGGATCTTGGCGCGGTTTTCGGCCCAGTCCGTTTCGATCAGGCCGGCGCCGGGATTGTTGGTGGCGACGGTGAATCCGTTTTCGGTCCAGAAGTCGACCAGACGGGGGAACACCTGCTCGGGCGGACGTTCCACGACCAGCCAGCGCAGGTCGCCGTCGCGCTCGACGCGCATGTCCTGGCGGTTGGGCAGCACGTTGCTCGTCTTAGGAGCGCTGGCCTGGGCCACGCCCTGCTGCTGGAACTCGGAGAAGGTGGTCGAGCCGGAAGCGGGCGCGCGATAGCGCGGGTCGCTGTTGGCCTGGGTCAGGTCGGGCGGGATGCTAAGGGGCTCTCCGCGTTGAGTGACTGCGCTCTTGTAATCGACCGATTCTTCATTGCCCAGGAATTGATTGACCTCGGAGCATCCGGCCAGCAACACCAGAGACATCAATGCCGACAAACCGGCATGACGTTTGTTCATACGTTTCCTCACGATATTAGAGCAGTCCCGTTTCCTGGAGCGCAGCGCGCACCGTTGCGTGATGCTGCGAGCCCAGTTCAACCAGCGGCAGCCGGTAGCCGAGGGCGCTGCGGCCCATTTCGGCCAACGCCCACTTGACGGGGATGGGGTTGGCTTCAACGAACAAAGCCTTGTTCAGACGCGCCAGGAACGCATTAAGTTCACGAACCTTGGGCACGTTGCCAGCCAGGGCGGCGGCACAGAGATCGCGCATGAGCCTGGGCGCCACGTTGGCCGTGACCGAAATGTTGCCGCGCGCGCCCAGCAGGATCAGGGCCGCGGCGGTGGGATCGTCCCCGCTGAAGACCTGGAAGCTGGCGGGCGCCTCGCGCAGCAGCAGGCCGCCGCGAGCGATGTCGCCGGTGGCGTCCTTGATGCCGATGATGCCCGGCACCTGCGCCAGGCGCAGGACGGTTTCGTTGCTCATGTCGGCAACGGTGCGGCCCGGCACGTTGTACAGAATGGTGGGCAGGTCAACAGCTTCCGCGATGGTGCGGAAGTGGCGGTACAGGCCTTCCTGCGAAGGCTTGTTGTAGTACGGGACGACGGACAGCCCGGCCTGCGCGCCCACGGCCTTGGCGTGGCGGGTCAGGTGGATGGCTTCGTCGGTGGAGTTGGCGCCCACGCCAGCAATGACCGGAATGCGGCCGGCGGCATGTTCGACGGCAACGCGGATCAGTTCCGCGTGTTCTTCCATGGAGACCGTGGGCGACTCCCCGGTGGTGCCCACCACCACCAGCGCATCGGTACCTTCCTGGACGTGCCAGTCGATCAGCGACCGGTAGGCAGCGTAGTCCAGGCTGCCATCGGGTTGCATTGGGGTGACCAGGGCCACCATGCTGCCCTGGAAATTAACGCCTGCGGCGGTAGCAGGGGATGCCATAGATGAAGGGCTCCAAAACCCCGCAGCGGGATTGCCCCGGGGCCAAATTCAGTGAAACAGCTGAGTTTAACGGATATTGGCTGGAATCTTACAGAAACCACTGAACGATTGTCGTTCCCAACCCGAGCACTGGCTGCATCAATAACCAGAGCACATCGGTGACGAGCAGGACGATGACGATTACCAGTCCGTAGGGCTCGATTTTGGAGTATTGCCAGGCCAGCCGGTTGGGCAGCAGGCTGAACAGAACGCGTCCGCCGTCCAGCGGCAGGATGGGCAGCAGGTTCAGCGCCATCAGCACGAGGTTGACGTTCACGCCCGCCACGGCCATCTCGAACCAGAAGCTTTCGTGCAGGCCGCTTTCCATGAACAGCCGCAGGGACAGCGCCCACAGGATGGCCATGAACAGGTTGGCGGCCGGGCCGGCCAGCGCGACCCAGGCCATGTCCTTCTTCGGGCGGCGCAGGCGACCGAAGTCCACCGGAACCGGCTTGGCCCAGCCGAAGAGCAGGCCGGGGCTGCCCATGAGCTTGGACGCCAGCAGGATGGCGACCGGCACCAGCAAGGTGCCGACGGGGTCGATGTGGCGCGCCGGGTTCAGGCTGACCCGTCCGGCCTCGTAGGCGGTCGGATCGCCCAGCATGCGCGCCACGTAGCCGTGCGCGGCTTCGTGCAGGGTGATGGCGAAGATGACCGGTATCGCGTAGACCGCAATGGTTTGGATGATGTCATTCATGGCGAACCGGATTGTAGATGAGCCGCGCGCCGGCGCGGCGTGTCTCGCATGACGAGGCGATGGACGGGATCAGACTAGACCCAGGGTGGCGGGATCGCCGCGACCCACGCGCACCACGACCGGGTCGTCGCCGGTCAGGTCAATGACGGTGGTGGGCGATTGCGGGCAGGCGCCCGCGTCGATGATGGCGGCCAGGTCGTGGTCGTAGCGCGCCCGGATTTCCTCGGCGTCATTGAGCGCGTCGGTTTCGTCCTTGGGGATCAGCGTGGTGGACAGCAGGGGCGATCCCGCCTGCTCCAGCAGGCCCAGCAGGACGGCGTGGTCCGGCACGCGGATGCCGATGGTCTTGCGAGACGGGTGCGAAACGCGCCGCGGCACTTCCTTGGTGGCCTCCAGGATGAAAGTCCAGGGGCCGGGCGTCGCGGCTTTCAGCAGGCGGTATTGCTTGTTGTCGACGCGTGCGAAATGGCCGATTTCAGCCAGGTCGCGGCACAGCAAGGTCAGATGGTGGCGTTCGTCCAGCCCGCGCAGGCGGCGCAGCCCGTCGGCGGCGGCCTTGTCGTCCAGCCGCGCCACGACGGCGTAACTGGAGTCGGTGGGCACGGCCACCAGGCCCCCGTCGTTGAGCCATTGGGCGGCTTGCTTGAGCAGCCGCGGCTGGGGATTTGCGGGGTGGACGGAGAAGTACAAAGCCATGGGTTTATCCTAACATCCTTGAAGGCCGCTCAAAATAGCGCGGCGATGCAAAATGGCGGTAACGCCGAACCGCCCGGAGAACCAGTATGCGCCTCGATCGATCGCGCCAGAGCGAAAATGTGGAAGACCGCCGTTCCAGCGGCCCCCGAATCGGCGGACGCGGCACCATCGGCATAGGCACGATAGTACTTGCCCTGGTCGCCATGTATTTCGGCGTGGACCCCAGCGTGGTCCTGCAGATGGCCGAAGGCCCGCCCACGCAGCAGGAAGCGCCCGCCTCGCGCCCCCCGGCCAATGATCCGCAAGCCGTCTTCGTGTCCAAGGTCCTGGGCGAAACCGAGGACGTCTGGACGGCCATTTTCCAGAATGAACTGAATCGCCAGTATGTCGAGCCCAAGCTGGTGCTGTTCCGCGGCGCCACGCCCACGGCCTGCGGCACCGGCCAGTCCGCCATGGGCCCCTTCTACTGCCCTGGCGACAGCAAGGTGTACATCGACCTGTCGTTCTTTGACGAACTGCAGAGCCGTTTCAAGGCGCCGGGCGATTTCGCGCAGGCTTACGTGATCGCCCATGAAGTGGGACACCACGTGCAGCACCTGCTGGGCATTTCGGATCAGGTGGACAATCTGCGCCGCCGCAATCCGGCGCAGGCCAATGCACTGTCCGTGCGCATGGAGCTGCAGGCTGACTGCTTTGCCGGCCTGTGGGCACAGCGCGCCGATGCGGCGCGCAACATCCTTGAAGGCGGCGATGTGGAAGAAGCCCTGGCGGCCGCGACCGCCATCGGCGACGACCGTCTGCAGAAGCAGACCCAGGGTTACGTGGTGCCGGACGCCTTCACCCACGGCACGTCCGCGCAGCGCGTGCGCTGGTTCAAGCGCGGCCTGGAAAGCGGCAGCCTCAAGCAATGCGACACCTTCGGCGCGTCGTCTCTGTGACGTCCGGGGTGAAGTCCTGCACGAAGTCCTGCATGAAGTCTGGCATCCCCCCCAGCATGTGCTTTCCCGGACCGCGACATTGACTGTATATCCATACAGCAAGCCAACCCGCCCGGTCTTCATCTTGTAAGATTACGCCCCCTCGCAATGCTGCGCGCGCGTGTCTGTCCCGCGGCGCGGCGGGGCGCAGCGCATGCATGGCGCAAGACGTCACCGCGCAGTCCCAAGACCCTAACTCTGTTTCCATGGCCAACAAGTTCGAACCGCTGATCACCGTTGATGAGGTGCAAGAGATCCTTGCCGAACCCAAGGAAACCGCCAAGCCGATCCTCTGGACGCCGAAGCCCGGCGCGGGCAACATCCAATGGATGGAATTCAGCAGCCCCTGCAAGGTCAAGGGCGACGTGCGCGAGGATGTGATCTTCCGCACCTTCTACCGGGGCGCGCGCACGGCGGTGCATGGCCAGGCCACCATTTTCCTGACGGAAGCGTTCTGTGCCAGCCTGTTCGTGGGTCCGCACCGGGTATACGGCGTGGACACCGACGATTCCTTCCACACCAGCCTGGTGGGCTCGGACCGGCCCCATTACCGCAAGCCGCTCGCCGACCGCAGCCATGAACACATCTGGGTCGAAGAAGGCGAAGGCTATGCCGAACCCGTCGTGCCCGCCCTGGACACCATCGGCGCCCTGATGCAGTATTTCCTGCCGCGAGCGAACCTGACGCTGGCCGGCGGCTTTGCGCATCCCCTCAAAGGCCGCCAAATCGAACTGATCCTATGAGCAATTTCCTGGAAGCCTCCGGCTGGACTGTCCTGCCGGCGGGCGAACACGCCATCCGCGCCGTGTCTCCCATGACGCTGGGCCTGGATGGCCAACATGCCGCGTTCTTCATCGCGCATCCCGACGAGTCCTCGTTCTACCTGACCGACGCCGGTGAGACGGCGATGCACGCGTCCAGCTTCGGCATCGAGGTGGCGGCCAAGCGCATCGATATCCTGAACGAGACGCCGGGCGTCACCCTGGCGCAATTCGACCGGTCCGGCGCCATCGTCGCGTCGGGGCCCAACGAACAACTGCAGGAAGCCCTGTGGGACGCCGTCAAGCTGGCGATGGCCCTGTCGTTCCAGTGCGCGAAATGGATGCCCCGCTTCAGCCAGTTGCGCTTTCGCGCCCAGGTGGGCCGCGCGCTGGCGGAAGGGGTGGGCGTGAACCGCATGGTCAAGGGCGCGCGCGCCAAGGGCAGCAGCGGCCACACCGCCGACTTCGCGTATGCGGTGCGCGCCTCGGGTAGCACGGCGCTGACGTACATCGAGCCCATCGCCCTGAAGGCCGGCAAGAAAATGGATTGGACGCAGGTCTACCAGACCCACGGCAAGATGTCCGACGTGAAGATGGCCGATGCGCGCAACTCGCGCATGGTGATACTGGAAGACGGCGCGTCGGCCGAGGAATTCAAGAAGGCCGTGACGATTCTGGAACAGTCCGCCACCGTGCAGACGCTGGCCAAGACCCGCGACTGGCGGGAAGTCTTTTCCGCGTAACGGCGAATAGGCGAAAGGCAAAAAGCGCCAGGCGGCGCGTCCGTCAGGACGGCACGTTCGTCAGGCCGTCCACGATCTCCCGTCCGTGCAGGATGGCTGCATGGACGGCCTCGCGCGGGCTGTAGACGAAACCGCCCTCGGCGAATTGCGGAACCGGGTATTCGTCGCCGCCTTCGAGGATGGCGCCTGCCTGTACGACCATCACCGAGGCGGTAAAGACGGGGCCGCTGGCTTGGGCCTGAAGCTCGATAGTGCCGTCGCCCCGGGAAACCTTGGCCGTAAGGCGGTATCCCTTGTAGATCAAGTTGTTTTGATGCACTTCGGTAGTCCTCTATCTACCGTCGAGCATACTCCGCGATTTCATGACAATCCGGATAAGTTTTGTAACTCCAGCAGAAACTGGAAACACTGTTGCGCCCAATTGGTGGCGTCCCCGTTTCTCATATATTGAGAAGCGCCGCTGGGCAGCGGCGCGATATTCAGTGTTGGCGCGGCTTTCGAGCCAGCGCCGGGCTCGCGTCACGCGACGCCCGGCCCGGAAATCCGGGGATTACCCTAGGGTGTGTTGCGAAAGCGCATCCTGGGACGCAATCATCCCTGTCGCGCGCATGTAAGCGTCCAGCGTCCAGCCCTTGCCCAGCAGGATCATGCGGGTGTGCAGATCCTCCCGCACGCCGGGACTTACCTCGCGCCCCAGGTAGGTCAACTGCTTGCGGCGCAGGTCCACGAAGCCCAGCGCGTAGTCGCGCGCCAGCCCCATCCACAGGCGGTGCGCGCCGATCGACTGGCGAGCCCCGCTCAGGATGCACAGGCCCGCGTCCAGCGCCCACCGGTACACCGCGGTGGCCAGGCCCATGCCCTGGTACGGGGCGGCGTACTTGGAATGCGGGGCGCGCACATAGGGATCGGCGCGCCGGCCCACTTCGATCAGGCGGTTGAAAACGGTATAGCCCGCCAGCCGGCCCCGCCGCACGTCCACCACATACACGTAATACTCGCCGTCAGCCTCGCGATAGCGAAGCACAATGCCAGGGATGTCGGTCTTGACCTCCGGCAGTCCATGCAGGCGGTCCATGGGACGATTCATGCGGTTGTGGATGGCATCGAGTTCCTTGTCCACTTCCTGCGGGCAATGGTTAACGTCGATGCGCAGTTCCGTCACGATCTGCAAGACGTGACGGAAAGCGTGCAAGGCCAGCGTAGGCAAGGCCACCTCCTGTACAGGGTAGTAAAGCTGTCCGCGAGGGACGGGAAGACGTAAAAAAAGCCGCATCCGCGGCTCAAGGGGTTGTGGGCGGGTGCGCCGCCTGCTGGGGCGGCATATCGGCGGCATATCGGTGGCAATCGGCGGCATGTTCGGGCACATGGCGGCGGGGAAACGGTCAGGCTGCCGCATGCGTGTCCCTCCGCGCCGCGGGCTGTGCGTCCGCAGGGCCAAAAAAAGCCGGGAACTGCCGCTCGCCCTTGGACGTGACGCGCAACGCGCGCGAGTCCAGGTCCTTGCTGACCCAGCCGCGCGCCAGCAGCGCGTCGAGCAGCGCCGCCCCGAGGGCGCCGCCCAGATGCGAGCGCCGCTCGCTCCAGTCCAGGCACGCGCACGCAAAGCGCCGGCGACGCAGGCGCGCCTGCGCGACGTCCACGCCCACCTGCGCCAGCGAGGCTTCGCCCAGCGGAGTGAGCGCATAGTCGCGGCCGTCGGGCAAAAGCCAGCAGCGGGCGAGCATGGCGTCATGGATGCGCACGGCCAGCGTGCCCGCCATGTGGTCGTAGCAGGTGCGGGCGTCGCGCAAAAGGGATGGCGTGGTCGGCTTGAACGGCGCGCGATCGGCGCCCGCCACCACCAGCAGGGCCTCCAGCGCGCGGCCGACCTCGGCGCTCGCCAGCCGGAAGTACCGGTGCTTGCCCTGCACCGCCATCTCGACCAGGCCCTGCTCGCGCAGGCGCTGGAAATGGCTGCTGGCCGTGGACGCGCCGATGTCGGCGGCCGCGGCCAGCTCCGTGGCGGTGCGCGCACGCCCGTCCAGCAGCACGCACAGCATGCGCGCGCGCGCCGGGTCGGCGATGGCGCCCGCCACGGCGGACAGATTGATGTCGGCGAATCCGGATTCCATGATTCGGGGTGGACCAAAGTGTTGTGTGTCAGGCGTAAGCATACTTCGACTCACCAAAACTTGCCCCTCGCTGCTCATGCCCTCCTCTGCCCCCTTCTTCGGCTGGAAAGTCCTCTACGCCACCTTCGTGCTCGCCATCTTCGGCTGGGGCGTGGGCTTTTACGGACCGCCCGTGTTCCTGCACGCCGTGGTCCAACGCACCGGCTGGAGCGTCGCCCTGGTGTCGGGGGCCATCACACTGCACTTCCTGGCGGGCACGGTGGTCGTGGCCAACCTGCCGCGCCTGCACCGCCGCGTCGGCGTGGCGCGCACGACCGCGGGCGGCGCGGTGCTGCTGGCGCTGGGCGTGGCGGGCTGGGCCATGGCGCAGGCCCCATGGCAACTGTTCGCCGCCGCGGCGCTCAGCGGCATGGGCTGGGTCACGCTGGGCGCCGCAGCCGTCAATGCGCTGATCGCGCCATGGTTCGTGCGCCGGCGCCCTGCCGCCCTGGGCATGGCCTATAACGGCGCCAGCGTGGGCGGCATCGTGTTTTCGCCGCTGTGGGTGTTCCTGATCGCGCAGGCCGGCTTCGCGCAGGCCGCGCTCTGGGTCGGCCTGGCGATGGTCGCCGTCATCGCCGTCCTGTCGCGCAGCGTCTTCTCGGTGACGCCGCAGCAGCTTGGGCAGGAGCCCGACGGCGACTCGCCCGACAAGGCAAAGCCTGCCGCCGCAGCGGCGCCCGCGCGCGTCGGCAACCTGTGGCGCGACCGGGCCTTCCTGACGCTAGCTGCCGGCATGGCGCTGGGCCTGTTTGCCCAGATCGGGCTGATCGCGCATCTGCTGTCGATGCTGGCGCCGCTGCTGGGCGCACAGACGGCGGGACTGGCAATGGGGCTCGCGACCGCAAGCGCCATCGCGGGACGCGCCGCCGTGGGCTGGCTGATGCCGCCGGCCGCGGACCGCCGCAAAGTGGCCTGCGCGGCCTATGCCGTGCAGATAGGCGGATCGCTGATGCTGATGCTGGCCGCGGACCACGCCTGGGCGGTGTGGGCCGGCGTGGTGCTGTTCGGGTCGGGCATCGGCAATGCCACGTCCCTGCCGCCGCTGATTGCCCAGACGGAATTCGCCCGCGAGGACGCGGCGCGCGTGGTGCCGCTCATCGTCGCGCTGTCGCAGGGCGCCTACGCCTTCGCGCCGGCGGCGTTTGGGGCGCTGCGAACCGTGTTGCAGGCGTCGGGACTGGCGCTCTTCGGGTTCCTGGCGGCCGCAGCGCTGCTGCAGGCGGCCGCCATCGTCTGTTTTGCGGCCGGACGCGGCGCGCGCGGGGAACGGGCGCACGCCGCGCCGGGCGCGCGTTGACCCGGCCAGGGTTAGCCGCCCCCGCCGCGCCGCGCCACCAGGCCGGCCATGACCGCATCGCCGCGTTCGCTGACCAGGCCCTCGGCCACGCCATGGCGATCGGCCGCCGAACGGTTCTGGCTGACCTTCCATTTGCCTTCGATGCGCGAGATGGGGATCTCGACGCCGACAATGGCGCGCATCTGCGCGGCGATGAAGTCGGCGGGCGCCTCGTCCACCGTCCAGGGTTGGACGCGGGCCTTTTCCTGTTGCGCGGTCAAGGCATCGAGCTGGGCGCGCAGCCAGGCCGGATCGTCCTGGATCACCGGCGTGCCCCACACGTGGACGGCCACGAAATTCCAGGTCGGCACGACCTTGTGCGTTTCCGCCTTGGTGGCGTACCAGGAGGGCGTGATGTAGGCCTGCGCGCCATGGAACGCCACCAGGCATTCGCCGCCCGCGGCCAGCTCGGCCAGCTGCGGATTGGCGCGCGCCACGTGTAGGCGCAGGACGCCGTGCGGTCCTTCCGGATAAAGCAGACAGGGGATGTGGTTGGCCATCAGCCCCCCGTCGCCGCTGGTGATGAGCACCCCCAGCGGATGGGCGCGGATGAACTCGTGCTGGACATCCAGGGAATCTTCGCGAAAGGCGGCGGGCAGATACATGATGGCGGCGCAACAGGTCGGGGAAAAGCGACAACATACCGCCATCGTGGCACCACTGAAAGAGCCACCGAATCCGCGATTCATGGAACCAGGGCGGTTTGCGCGCCGCGCTCGCCGCGGGGCCGCTATCGTCGCGAGCGCTCGTAGGCGTCGTTCATCCGGTCGCGGGCCTGGGTCTCGTGCGCGTAGGCGCGGTCGTAGTTTTCCAGGCAGCCCGGCGTGGGGTTGGGCCACTTGATCGCGGCGATCGCCGCGGTGAGCTCGTCGCGCGCGCGCTGCCATTCCTTGACGGCGGCATACCATTCGTTGGCGGTGTCCATAGATGTCTCCTTCTATGTGCACACACCGATCGTAGTCCCGTCCGATCCGCCAGGACAACGATTTTGCATGGCACGCAAGGATGACGCGCGCCGGAAATTTCCGCCCGCATATCACGATGTAATGAATATTGACGTCAACCCTCACTTACCCAGGGCCACGGCTAATGCTACTGTTCCGCCTGTGCAAGGAGTACATGCAATGGATCAGAAAACGAAGCCCTGGGCATTTCCCAAACCCCACCCCGAAAACACCCCTCGCGGCGAGCGCAATAAACAAGAGTTCGACACGCCGCCCCAAGACCAGAAGCCCGCGGCCAAACCGCGCGCCAAGAAGCAGACCCCTGCCACCGGACGGGCGCGTCCGTGACGCTGCCGTCCGTTCCGGCCGTCCGGCGGCGATCTCACCGGGCGGGCACGCTGTCCTTGTAGATCACGCCGTCCTTCATGATCACCAGGAAGTTCCTGTCCGGATCCCCGATCAGCTTGATGTCCTGCAGCGGATCGCCATCGACCAGGATCAGGTCGGCCAGCGCCCCTTCCCGCACCACGCCCAGGTCGCCGCGATAGGGATTGCGCTTGCCCGACAACTTCAACAGTTGCGCATTCGTGCCCGTCGCCATGATCAGCGCCTGCGCGGGCGTGTACCACCGCGTCAGGCTCGCCAGAATCATTCCCTGCTGCTCGGCCAGCAGGCTTGAAAACAGGATGTCGGTGCCGAACGCCGTCTTCAGCTTGTGCTTGATCGCGAGCTGGTAGGTGCGGTCGGTGCCGGCAAAGACCTCCTGCGCCTTCAACCACTGATCCGAGCCGTGCGGAAACGCGTTGGCCAGTTCATCGGGAAACGGCTGCGTGCTGAGCCAAACGCCCGCCTTGGCCATCGCCTGCGCCGTGTCATCGTCCATCAGGCTGCCGTGCTCGATGCTCAGCACGCCCGCCTTGACTGCCCGCTGAATCGCCGTCGGCGTGTAGGCGTGCACGGCCACGTAGGTGCCCCAGTCCGTGGCGGCGTCCACCGCCGCCTTCAGCTCGGCCTCGGTGAAGGTCACCACGTCCAGCGGGCTGTGCGGCGACGACACGCCCCCGCCGCCCGTCAGCTTGATCTGCGTAGCGCCCTGCATGAGCTGCTCGCGCGTGCGCAGGCGCACTTCGTCGGGACTGTCGGCGATGGTGCTGTCGCCGGCAAGATCATGGCGCGACCCCGGCGCGCCCAGCGTGCGCGGCAGGTCAGCCATGGACCGGAAATCGCCATGCCCGCTGGTCACGGTGATCATCGCCCCGGACGGATAGATGCGCGGGCCGGGAATCACGCCCTGGTCCACCGCCTGCTTCAGGCTGAAGGCCGACCCGCCCAGGTCGCGCACGGTGGTAAAGCCGCGCATCAGCGCCTTGCGCGCCTCGACCCCGGCGACGATGTTCAGGTAAGCGGCATCCTGCGTCAGCGCCACCGCCAGCGGCACGCCCACGAACATGCTGTGCCAGTGCATGTCGATCAGCCCCGGCATCAGCGTGCGGCCGCCGCCGTCGACGACGCGCGCGCCCGGCGCGGACAGCGCGTCCTGCGACACTTTCTCGATCAGGTTCCCCTTGACCAGCACGTGGCTCGCCGGACTCAGCTCGGCGGACACGCCATCGAAGATGCGCACGTTCTGGAACAGGATGCGGGCATCCGGCGCGGGTTGCGCGCTGGCGGGCGTTTGCGCCGGGTCCGACGCGGCCGGCAGTTCGTGGGAAAACACGGCCGGAACGCCAAACAGCAGCGATGCCGCGGCGATTGCAATGCCAGTCCTGACAGCCATAAGCGCGCCTCTTGGTAGGGATTCCGCCCTCAGGACGGGAACAGGATCGGGATCAGCGTCACGCTGACCACCAGCGAAAACAAGGTCAACGGCGTTCCGACCTTCAGGTAGTCGGCAAAGCCGAAGCCGCCCGCCACGCTGACCAGCGCATTGGACGGCGTCGACACCGGCGACATGAACGCCGCGGACGACGCGATGGCCACGGTCATCGCGAAGGCATAGGGCGACGCATGCAGGCTTTCGGCGATGCTGATGGCGACGGGCCCCATCAGCACCGCCGTGGCCGTGCCGGAGACGACCATGCCCAGCGTGACCGTCGCCACGAACACCAGGGCGAGCTGCCCGTAGATGCCCCAGTCGCCCGAATAGTGCAGCAGGAACTGCGCGGCCAGATCCACGCCGCCGCTGCGCTTGAGCGCCAGCGCGAACGGCAGCATCCCCACGATCAGGATCAGCGCCCGCCAATTGATCGAGCGGTACGCCACGTCCAGCGTCACGCAGCCGAAAAGTCCCATCATGAGGCTGCCGATCAGGCCCGCCATCACGTTGGGCACCCAGTCCGTCAACATCAGGAAAATGACCGTGGCCAGCGACAGCAGCGCATGCAGGGCGCGATTGGGCACGGGCACCAGCGAATCGGCTTCGACCGGCATCGCCAGGCTGACCAGGTCGTGTTCCTCTGCCTGCAGGGAAAAAATGCCGGCCCACGGCCCCACCACCAGCAGCGTATCGCCCACCCGCATCTTGGTGTCCTGCACGTCGCTCAGGGCCTTTGCGCCGCGCCACAAGCCCACGATGAACAGCCCGTGCCGCGCCAGGACGACGGAATCGCGGGCGCGGGCGCCGACCAGCCGCGATTCGGACGGGACGATGACCTCCACCATCCCCACGTCGCGCGCCTGGTCCGTGAAATACACGCCGGACATCGCCAGCCGCTTGAGCACATGGCGGCCGCAGAAGCCGTCGATGTCGAACCCCTCGGCGTCCATGTCCAGCAGCAGGACGTCGCCGGGTTCCACCACGTCATCCGCCGTGGCGCGCATCACCGACCGCGCAAAACGCGAACTCCGCTCGATGGCGATGACGCGAGCCGCCTTGCCCAGCTCATCCGCGCAGACGCCAAGGCGCCGCCCGACGAGGTCGGAGTGCTCGCCCACCAGGAGGCGATAGGCCCGGTTCTGCAGGGAATACTTCGTCGCCCAATCGCCCAGGCTGGGCCGGTTCGCGGCGCGCGGGCCCTGCCCCGCGTCGATCAGCCGCCGGGCAAACAGCATGTAGGCCAGGCCGCCCGCCAGCACCACCACCCCGATCGGCGTGAAATCGAAGAACCCGAAGCCCTCATAGCCCGCATAGCCCAGCGCGCTGTTCAGGACGAGGTTGGGCGTGGTGGCCACCAGCGTCAACATGCCGCTGATGGCGGCCGCCGTGCCCATCGGCATCAGGATGCGCCGGCTGGCCATGCCCGATTTGCGCGCGATCCGCAGCACGATGGGGATGAAAATCGCGACCACGGCGGTGGAACTCATGACCGCGCCCATCGATCCGACCGCGCCCATCACCAGCAGGACCAGCCAGCCTTCGCTCTTGCCGCCATGCCGCAGCAGCAGGTCGCCCACCGCCTGCGCGACGCCGGTACGCACCAGCCCTTCCCCGACGACGAACAGGCACGCGATCAGGATGATGTTGGGATTGGAAAACCCGGCCAGCGCCTCGCGGTAAGTCACCGTGCCGCTGAAGGGAAGCAAGACCATGACCAGCAGCGCGACGGCATCGGACCGCGGCCGCCCGATGACGAACAGCACGACCGCCGCGCCCAGGATGCCGAGGACTATCGCCAGTTCGCCGCTCATCGCCGTGTGTTCCCCTGTCCTCGCGTCAGCCTAGAACGCGGTGTTGCCCGTGCTGATCGCCCACACCCCGATGCCGCACGAGACCAGCACGAGCAGCAGGATCGGCCATTCGTAAGGGGCAAAAATGTTCCCGCGCTGCTCGCGCCGCGAAATCAGGAAGAGGATCGTGCCCGGCGCGTAGATGACGCAGGAAAGAATGAAATACCGGAAGCCCCCCGAGTACACCAGTCCGGCCGCATAGACCGTGGCCACCACCGCCAACGCCAGTTCCACCTTGCGGCGCCGGGTCCAGCCGTCATAGGTGTCGCCGCGCAGCGCCAGCATCAGCCCGAACGCCGCCACGAAGAAATACGGGATCAGGCTCATGGAACTGGCCATGTTCTTCAGGAGCACGAAGGTGTCCTCGGTGAAGAGCGTGACGATCAGAAAGAGCTGCACGATGCCGTTGCTGAGCCACAGCGCGGCGGCGGGAACGCCGTGGCGGTTCTCGCGGCCCAGGAACGACGGCATGATGCCCGCGCCGGCCGCGGCGCGCAGGACTTCGGCCGCCAGCAGGATCCAGGCCAGGTAGGCGCCCGCCACCGACACCATCAGCCCCACGCTGACCAGCAGGCTGCTCCAGGGACCGACGGCCGCCCTCAGCACGCCAGCCATCGATGGATTGCGCAGCGATGCGATTTCCGCGCGCGGCAAGACGCCATACGACAGCATGGTGACCAGCACCAGCAGCGCAAGCACCAGCAGGAAGCCGACGATGGTGGCGACCGCTACGTCCTCCCGGCGCTTGGCGTAGCGCGAATACACGCTGGCGCCTTCCACGCCCAGGAACACGAACACCGTGACCAGCATGGTGTTGCGCACCTGTTCGAACAGGCTGCCCTTGCCTTCCCCGTGCAGGCCCTCGGCGATGTTGGCGCGCAGGACGTCAAGGTCGACGGCCATGGCCGCGAACACGATGAAGATCGCGATCGGCACGATCTTGGCGATGGTGACCACGGTGTTCATGCCCGCAGCCTGCCGGATGCCGCGCAGGATCAGGAAATGCGTGGACCACAGCAGCACCGAGGACACCAGCACGGCGGGGATCGTGTCGCCGTCGCCGAAAACCGGCAGCACCGCGCCCAGCGTCGCCTTGAAAATGACGAAGTAGCTGACGTTGCCCAGGCAGGCCGCCGTCCAGTACCCCAGCGCCGCCAGGAACCCGATATACAGCCCGAAGCCGGCCTTGGCATAGGCAAAGATGCCGGCATCCAGGTCCGGCCGGCGTCGCGCCAGGAACTGGAAGACCATCGCCAGCGTCAGCATGCCGGTGCCTGCAATCGCCCAGGCCACCAGGCCGCCTACCGGACCGGTATTGCGGGCAAAGATGCTGGGCAGCGAAAAAATCCCCGCGCCCACCATCGAGCCGACCACCATGGCGGCCAGCGCCATGCGAGAAAGTTTGGCAGTTTCCCCGCTCACGTTGTTCTCCCGAAAGCGATCCGGTTCTTGCGCGTGCGCGCGGCCGCCGCCCCAGGCAGGGCTGCGGCCGCGCGGCCTGTCGCGCGCCCGCCTGCGTCAGGCGGGATCGCGCGAGATAGGGCACGTCATGCAGTGCCCGCCCCCGCGACCCCGGCCCAGTTCGGCGCCGACGAAAGTGACGACCTCGATGCCCGCCTTGCGCAGCAGCGTATTGGTGTACACGTTGCGGTCATAGGCCAGCACCACCCCCGGCGAGATGCAGACCAGGTTGGCGCCGCTGTCCCACTGCGTGCGCTCGCGGACATAGGCGTTGCCGCCCGTCTGGACGACGCGCATTTTCTTGACGCCGAGCGCGCCGCCGATCACGTCCACCAGCGAGCCCTTGTCCTTGTGCAGCTCCAGCGTGCCGGGCTTGCTGCCCGGCCGGTAGGAGAACGCCTGGACGCTGTCGACGATGTCCGGGTACATCAGCACGCAATCGCGGTCCGCGAAGGTCAGCACCGTGTCCAGGTGCATGGCGGCGCGCAGCTTGGGCATGGCGGCCACGATCACCCGGTCCGCCGCCTCTTTCTCAAACAGCGTGGCGGCGAGCTGGCTGATGGCCTGGCGCGAGGTCCGCTCGCTCATGCCGATCATCACCGTGCGGTTGCCGATGGGCATGACGTCCCCGCCTTCCAGCGTGGCCAGCCCATGGTCGGCCGTGGGGTCGCCCCACCAGACGTTGACCTTGCCGGCAAAGCGCGGATGGAACTTGTAGATCGACGAGGTCAGGATCGTCTCTTCGTGCCGCGCGGGCCAGTACAGCGGATTGAGGGTCACGCCGCCGTAGATCCAGCAGGTCGTGTCGCGCGTGTACAGCGTGTTGGGCAGCGGCGGCAGCAGGTATTCCGTGACGCCCGCGGCCTCCTTGATGAGCGCAAGCTGCTCGCCGCCGATCGACTCCGGAAACTCCTCGGTCGACAAGCCGCCGATCAGCGTCTCGGCCAGTTTGCGCGGCGGCAGGCCGTCCAGGTAGCTGCGGATCTCGTCGAGCAGCCCCAGGCCCACCTGGTTGGCGACCACCTGGTTGTCCAGGATCCATTTCTTCGCCTCGGGGACCGCGACGGTTTCAGCCAGCAGATTGTGCATTTCCAGGACGTCCACGCCCCGGTCCCGCATCTTGGTCATGAAGTCGAAATGGTCGCGTTTCGCGTTGTCGACCCACATCACGTCATCAAACAGCAGCGCGTCGCAATTGGACGGCGTCAGTCTTTCATGGGCACGTCCCGGCGCGCAGACCATCACCGTGCGCAGTTGCCCGACTTCTGAATGGACTCCAAATTCTTCGGTATCAGCCATGACTAGCTCCCAGACGTTAAATGGTGATCCAGCCGGAGACCAGGCCAACGATGGCGGCCGCGGCTCCGATGGATGCCACAATGAAAACGGTCAACTCCCAACCGGTGAAGAATGACCTGCCCTGCTCGCGCCGGGCCCAGAAGTACAGGACCGATCCGGGCGCGTACAACAGTGCCGACAGCAGCAGGAACTTCAATCCGCCGGCAAGAATCATGAAGATGGTGTAGATGGCCGCGATGCCGGCCACGATCAGGTCGCGCTTGCGGTCCTTGCCGTCGATATAGGTTTCGCCCCGCTTGGCGAGCAGGTAGCCGAATCCCGCGACCAGCAGGTAAGGCACCAGGGACATGGCGCTGGTCAGGCTCAGCATCAGCGCGAAGGCGTCGCGCGACCAGTACGTGCTGATGACGAAGAGCTGCACGATGATGTTGGTCACCCACAGCGCCACGACGGGCACGCCGTTCTTGTTCTCGCGGGCGAACGCGCGCGGCATGTCTTCGTTCTTGGCGGCGGCGTGCATCACTTCGGCGCAGATCAGCGACCAGGCGAGGTACGCGCCCAGCACCGAGATCAGGAGGCCCACGCTCACGAACACCGCGCCCCACGGCCCCACCACGGACTCCAGCACCCCGGCCATCGACGGCTGGCGCAGCGCGGCGATGTCGCTCTGCTGCATGGCTGCATAAGGCAGCAGCGTGACCAGCACCATCAGCAGCAGCGCGGTGACAAAGCCGATCAGCGTGGCCACGCCCACGTCCGACCGCTTGGATGCGAACCGGGAGTAGACGCTCGCCCCTTCGATGCCCAGGAACACGAATACTGTCACCAGCATCGTTCGCCGCACCTGCTCGAACAGGCTGTAGCCGCTCATCTCGCCCCAGAAGTTGATGCGGAAGAGATCCACCTTGAACGCCACGAACAGGACGATGATGAACACCACGATCGGGATGATCTTGGCTACCGTCACCACGGCGTTGATGAATGCCGCCTGCTGCACGCCGCGCAGGATCATGAAGTGGAACAGCCAGATGCCGACGGAGGCGACCGCGATCGCGATCACCGTGTTGCCATCCCCGAACACCGGGAAAAAGGCGCCCAGCGTGGACTTGATCAGCACCCAGTACGACACGTTGCCGATGCAACTGCCGATCCAGTAGCCAAACGCCGAGAGAAAGCCCAGATAGTCGCCGAACCCCGCCTTGGCGTAGGCGAACACACCGGCGTCCAGGTCGGGCTTGCGCTCGGCCAGCGACTGGAACACCCGCGCCAGCGTATACATCCCCGCGCCCGCGATGATCCATGCGATCACGGCGCCGACCACACCCGTCGCGCCGCCAAAGGTCCTGGGCAGCGAGAAGATCCCGGCGCCGATCATCGACCCCACCACCATGCCCGTCAACGCGAGCAATCCTAGCTTCTTGGGAGTACTGCTTTCCATCATGCACCTCCAGTAATGAGCAAAGACGTGAGCAGATTGGCCGACGTCCCTTTTTTCTGCCCCGGGACGGAAGGCTGTGACGAAGGTACCGCGCGATCAGGTGTTGGCCGCCCCCCGTTTGAAATTTGCGGTCGCGCCATACACCGTCGTCATGACGATGAGCAGCGGAACGCCGATGAAGGTGCCGGGAATGCCCCACACCAGCCCCCAGAAAAACACCGCAACCATCACCATCAGCGGCGACAGCGAAAACGCGCTGCCGGCAAGCCGGGGTTCGAGGTAGCAGCCGTAGACGATCTGAATGCAGTTCAGCACCACCAGCACGGCAATGCTCGTCTGCAGCGATCCGTACTGGACGAAGGCAAAGAACGCCGGAAACACCGTCGCCACCAACGGCCCCAGGAACGGGATGTAGTTCAGCAGGAACGCGAGCCCGCCCCAGGCGGTCGCCAGCTCCAGCCCGGCATAGATGGCGAACAGCCAGACCGTCACGCCGGTGAGCACGCTGGCCACCGTGCGGATCACCATGTACCAGCGCAGCTTGCTGGCGACCTCGCGGGCGACCGAGATCCAGCGCCGCGCGCGGGCTTCGCCCATCAGGCGCGTCAGCCGGCCCGGCGCCTCGTCCAGTTCAAACAGGCCCAGCGCAATGAAGACGAACGCCAGGAAGATCATGCCCAGCATGCTGTTGATCCGCAGCGCCACCTCCTGGATCGCGCGGACCAGCCACGACACGTTGAAGCTGTCCTGGAACATCTGGATTGCCATGGCGCCGTGCGGATGCAGCGTCTCGGTCTCCAGCGTGAACAGGTTCTGGAAGCGGGCGGCATTGGCCATGACCCATTGCGCGACCAGGCTGAAGCCCCAGGCCGCCAGCGACAGGAACACCATCGACACGACCAGCGCCACGATCAGCACCAGGATGGCGGCCAGCGGCGCGGGCATTTTGCGCCCCAGGTACTGCCGCAGCGGCGCGACCAGGCAGATGAGGAACAGCGCGAACGTCAGCGGAACGAAGACCGGACTGGCCAGGTACAACAGGCCCAGCAGCAGGATCGCGAAAATGCCGGACAGTGCAAAAGACATCATCTTGGAATCACCCCATCAACGCGCCCGACCAGATAGGCATAGAACGGATTGGACGTCAGCCGGGTCAGCGTATCCATGCCGATCACGAAGGCGCCGACCTCGCCGCGCATGGACATGGCGCCCAGGCTGATGCCGAATTCCTCGATGTTCCCCGGGTGGGTGCCGTACAGCGCATCGTCGGTCGGAAACGGCAGCGCCACGTGCGACAGCGAATAGACCTCGCGCGGGTAGTCCATGCCGATGGCGCGCTCCACGACCTGCGTGGCGTTCGGCTCGATCACGCGTTCGATCATCGCGCTGGACGTGGGACTGGCGTTGGTCACGAAGGTCAGGCGGTAATTGCGCTGTTCGCCGGGCAGCGTGCCGGCCAGCGACCACGCCACGCCGCGCCGGAACAAGGGGCCGAGCTTGGTCGCGCGGTTCAGGTCGAAGAGCACCAGGTCGCTGCCATTGGCGGGCAGGCGGGCATACAGGGCGTTGATGAGCGCGCGCGTGCTGACCGTGAAATCCAGCACCGAATGGAACGTGATGATGGGCGGCAGGCGCTCCAGGCCGCCGGATCGCTGCTGCGCGACCAGCCGGTCCTGCAGGGTCTGCGTCAGCTCGAAGGATTGGCGGGCCGCGTGGACCGGAAAGGAGTTGTACTTGAAGGGGTTGAATTCGGGAACGATGCTGAGCCAGGCGGCCTTGGCGAACGCCGGCAGCACGGCGGGCAGCCCGGCCACCCCCGCGAAGCGCGCAAACGACGTGATGCCCACCATCGGCGAGATCAGCACCAGGCGATCGGGCTTGGCGATGTCGGGGTTATCTAGCGCATCCAGCGTGTGCATCAACGCCAGCGCCCCGCCATTCGAAAACCCCACCAGGTGCAGCGGGCGCGGTGCGGGGACGCGGTGGCGCGCCTCGCGCACGGCCAGCCGCGTGGCCGCCGCCCAGTCTTCCCAATGCGCGTCCGTCAGCCCGCCAGGCACCGTGCCGTGGCCCGGCATCCGGATCGCGATCGCCACGTAGCCGACGGACTGGTAATGGGCGGCGATGTGGCGAAGGCTGTAGGGCGAATCAGTCAGCCCATGCAGCAGGACGGCCACGCCCAGGGGCTCGCCGGCGGGCAGCAGGACGAACGACCGGTTCCAGTCATGGGCGAAATGCTCGGGATACACCTTCGCGCCCGAAAAATAGCGGTTGCTGTCCACCTTGTCCTCGGGCAGCAGCTTGTCGCCGACGTTCTGCCGGACCAGCGCGAACAGCTTGTCCTCGTGGGCCAGATAGTCGGCCCAGGTGCTCTGGTCCAGCCGTTCGGCGTCCAGCTCCTGCGGCACGTAGGTGTGCCAGGCCGCCAGCGGCGGACCCTGCTGCAGGTCATAAAGGCGCACGCCCATGAGCGTGACGACCACCAGCAATGCCACGGCCACGGCGATGAGCGCCGCCTTTCTGAGCCGCCGCCACAACGGGCGGGGACCGGAAGGCTGGCCGGCGTTCATGGCTGGGCTCCGGCGCCGGACGGTGGGGCGGCGGGCGCGGGGGGGACTGCCGGGGGAATGCCGGCCGCTGCAGCGCCGCCCGCCGCAGCGCCGGCCGCCGGAACGCCGGCCGCCACGAACACCTCCGGCTCGTCGTCGCCTCCCCCCAGCGCCACATACAGCGACACCCCGTTCTGAAGCTGCGAGGCCCGCAGCGACAGCATCTGCTGTTCGGCCGTGAACAGCCCGCGTAGGGCGTCGACGACCTCCAGGTAGATTGAGATGCCGTTCATGTAGCGCAACTCGGCGGTCTCGGCCAGCCGCCGCTGGGCCTGGATCGCCGTCTCCTGCGCCACCACCTGCTCCTGGAACCGCTTGCGGTTTTCCAGCGCCGTCGCCACTTCGCTGAACGCCGTCTGCACGGTCTTGCGGTAGGTGGCGACCAGCTCGTCGCGTTGCGCCGTCGCCAGGTCCACGGCCGCCCGCCGCTGTCCGTAGTCGAAGATCGGCCAGCCGATCCCCGCGCCGATGTTCCAGATCTGGCTGGGCGAGCTGAACAGGTCGGACAGCTCGGTGGACGCATAGCCGAACGAACCGGTCAGCGCGATGCGCGGGAACAGTGCCGCGCGCGCGGCGCCGATGTTCGCGTTGGCGCTGCGCAGCCGGTTCTCGGCCTGGCGGATGTCGGGCCGGACGATCAGCAGGGTCGACGGCAGGCCCGGATCCAGGGCGTCGAACTGCCCCGCCGCCTCGATAGGCCGGCTGGCCGTCATCTCGTGCTGCAGGTTTTCGCCGACCAGCACCCACAGGCGGTTCCAGTGCGCCGCGGTGGCGCGCTGCCACTCCGCAAGCTGGGTCTGCGCCTGGGTGAGCAGAATGGCGGATTGTTCGAAGTCGACCCGCGAGGTGACGCCGGCGTCCAGCCTGTCCTTCGCGACGCCCAGCGCGTAGCTGCGCGTCTCGACGGTGCGCTGGGCCAGCGCGATGCCCTCTTCGCCCGCCAGGGCGTCGTAATACGTGGAAGCCACGTTCGCGATCAGCGTCAGGCGAAACGCGCGCCTGCCCTCCACGGTTGCCAGGTATTGCTGCAGCGCCGAGGCGGTCAGGTTGCGCACCCGCCCCCAGAAGTCCAGTTCAAACGACGAGACCATCACCTGCGCGCTGAACTGATTGAACTGCACCGTCTGCCGGCTGCCCGCCAGCGCCGGATCCAGGATGGTGAGCGGCGCCTGGTTGCGCGAGGCCGCCGCCCCGGCGTCGAGCTGCGGCAGCTGGTTGGCGCGCTCGATGCGGTAGAAGGCGCGCGCCTGCTCGATCCGCGCCGTGGCGGCGGCCAGGTCCTGGTTCAGCTCCAGGGACCGCGCGATCAGGCGCTTGAGCTGGTCATCGCCGAAGAACTGCTGCCAGGTCACGTCCTGGGCGGCCACGGCGTCCGCCGGCACCTCGCCCGGGAACGTGGGCAGCGTCGCGACCTCCGGCCGGCGATGCTCCGGCGCCATGTTGCAGGCCGACAGCCCCAGGCCCAGCACGGCCGCCGCGGCGATGCGGGCCGGCTTCATGGGTTCTCTCCCTGCTCGCCGGTCTTGGCCGGTCCCGCCGGCGGGACCTTGGGCGCGTCCGCGCGGCGTCCCGACCAGCGCCTGGCGACCATGTAGAACAGCGGCGTGAAGAACACGCCGAACAGCGTCGCGGTCAGCATGCTGCCCATCACGCTGGTGCCCACCGCCTGCCGGCTGGCCGCGCCCGCGCCGGTGGCCAGCACCAGCGGCAGCATGCCCAGCACGAACGTGACGCTGGTCATGATGATGGGACGCAGGCGTTGGCGGGCGGCGTCGACCACCGCCTCTTTTCGGTCGCGGCCTTCCAGTTCTTCCTTGAGGGCGAACTCCACGATCAGGATGCCGTTCTTTGCGGCCAGGCCGATGATGGTGACCAGCCCGATGTTGAAATAGATGTCCGCCGACATGCCGCGCCCCAGCGTGAACGCGGCCGCGCCCAGGATCCCGAAGGGCAGGATGAGCAGCACGGACACGGGCACGGACCAGCTCTCGTACAGCGCCGACAGCAGCAGGAACACCACGACCAGCGACAGGGCCAGCAGCAGCGCCACCTGGTTGCCCGCCTGCTGCTCTTCGAACGCCGTCCCGGTCCATTCGTAGGTGATGCCCTGCGGCAGGACGCGCTCGGCGATGGCCTCCATCTCGGCCAGCGCCACGCCGCTGGAGCGGCCGGCGGCGGCTTCGCCCGAAATGGTGATGGACGGGAAGCCGTTGTAGCGTTCGAGCTGTTGCGGGCCGTCGATCCAGCGCATGCGCGAGAACGCCGAAAACGGCACCATTTCGCCCCGGTTGTTGGGAAGCTGCAGCGCCGAGATGTCCTGCGGCTGCATCCGCTGGTCCGCCTCGGCCTGGATGAAGACGCGCTGCACCGAGCCGTCGAGCAGGAAATCGTTGACATAGTTGGAGCCAAAAGCGAGGGTCAGCGCCTGGTTGACCTGCGCCACCTGCAGGCCCAGCGCGCGGGCGTGCACGCGGTCGATCTCCACGTACAGGCGCGGCCCCGGCGGCATGCCGTCCAGCCGCACGCCTGTCAGCACGGGGCTGGCCGCGGCGGCTGCGATCATCGCCGCGCCGGTGGCGGCCAGGCCCGCGCCGCCCTGCGCCGTGCGGTCCTGCACCTTCATCGAGAACCCCGACGCATTGCCCATTGACGGAATGGGCGGCGGGTTCAGCGCAAAAATCATGGCCTGCGGAATCGACCGGAAGGCCAGGTTGCTGCGCCCCACCAGCGCGTCGACCGCCTCGCTGCGATCGGTGCGCTCGCTCCACGGATACAGGTCCACGAACGACAGCGCGGCCGTCTGCCCCTGCCCGAAGAAATTAAAGCCCACCACCGACGCCACGTTGCGCACGGCGCGTTGCTCGCGCAGCATGCTTTCGGCCTGCTGCACCGCCACTTCCGTCTGGTCGGCCGTGGTGCCGGGCGCGCCGGTGTACGACACGAAGAAATACCCCTGGTCCTCCAGCGGCAGGTAGCCGCCCGGCAGGCGCGAAAACAGAAAGACCGTCAGCCCGCAGACGCCCAAGAAGATAAGCATCCAGCGCAGCGGTCGCAGCAGCATGTACTCGACCGCCCGCACGTACTGGCGCGTCATCGCGTCAAAGCCCGCATTGAATTTGTCGAATACCCATTGCTTCGCCTTGGACACGCGTCCCTTGGGCGGCGCGTCGTCCTTGAGCTTGAGCAGCGTGGCGCACAGCGCGGCGCCCAGCGACAACGCCAGCACGGTGGACACGACAATGGCCACCGACAACGTGATGGAGAACTGGCGGTAGATGGCGCCGCTGGAACCCGGAAACATCGCCATCGGCACGAACACCGCCACCAGGACCAGCGTGCTGGCGATGATCGGCCCCCACACCTGCCCGACCGCCTTGCGCGTCGCCTCGGGCGCCGACAGTTTTTCGTCCTGCATGATGCGGGCGACGTTTTCCGACACGACAATGGCGTCGTCGTTCAGCACCCCGATCGCCACCACCATGCCAAAGAGCGACAGCAGGTTGATGGACGCGCCGAAAAGAAACAGGCCGGCGCAGGTGCCCACCAGCGCGATCGGCACGATCAGGGTCGGGATCAGCGTGCTGCGCCAGCTCTGCAGGAACAGGAACACCATCGCCGTCACCAGCAGCAGCGCCTCGACCATGGTGACCAGCACGGAGCTGATGGACGTCGTGATGAAGGGGGTCGTGTCAAACGGCACCGTCCAGCCGACTCCGGCCGGGAACACGGTCTCCAGCTCCGTCATGCGCTGGCGCACCTGGCGCGCGACGTCCAGCGCGTTGGCGTCGTTGGCAAGCTGGATGGCGATGCCCGCGGCCTCCTTGCCGTTGACGCTGAGCCGGAAGTTGTAGCTTTCATTGCCCAATTCCACCCGCGCCACGTCGCCCAGCCGCACCAGCGAGCCGTCGTTATTGACGCGCAGGATCACCTGCCGGAACTGCTCGGGGGTAGAGAACCGGCTCTGCGCGACGATCTGGGCGTTGAAATCCGCCCCCAGGGCCAGCGGCAGGTCACCCAGCGACCCGCCAATGGTCTGCGCGTTCTGTTCCTGCACCGCGCGCATCGCGTCGCTGGCCGACATCTGGAAGCTGGCCAGCCTGCGCTCGTCCAGCCAGATCCGCATGGCGTAGGAAGAGCCGAACAGCTGCACGTCGCCCACGCCCGGGATGCGGCGCAGTTCATTGAGGATGTTGTTCGAGGCAAAGTTGCCCATCTGGACCGCGCTGACGTCGCCGGTCTCCGACTGCAGCGCCAGCAGCATCAGAAAGCCGGACGACGCCTTGGTGACCGCCACGCCCAGTTGGCGGACTTCCTGCGGCAAGCGCGGCTCGACCCGGCTCAACCGGTCCTGCACCTGGCTGCGCGCCACGTCCAGGTCGGTGCCGGGCTTGAGCGTCACCGTAATCTGCGAAGTGCCGTTGGCGCGGCTGACCGACGCCATATAGAGGAAGTTGTCGACCCCGTTCATTTCCTCTTCGATGATCGACGTGACCGTGCGGTCGATGGTGGTGGTGTCCGCCCCCCGGAAGGTCGACTGGATCGTGATCGACGGCGGCGCAATGTTCGGATACTGCTCGACTGGCAACAGCACCAGCGAGATCACCCCGAACAGCAGGACGAACAGCCCCACCACCCAGGCAAACACCGGCCGCGCCACGAAGAATGAGCCCATCGCCGACTCCGCTAGGGTTTTGCGTTTTGCTGCTCGACGGCCTCGACCTGCTGGCCGGGCCTGATCCTGTGCCAGCCGTCCACCACGATCCGCTCTCCCGGCTCCAGGCCGCGGCGCACCAGCCAACTGCCCGCGATCTGCTCGCCGACCTCGATCTGCCGGGGCTGGGCCGTGCCGTCGGGGCCGACGACGAAGACGGTGGCCGTGTCACCGCTCAGCCGCGCCGCCCGCGCCGGGATCAGGATGCCGTCCTGGCGCACGCCGACAAGGATCTGGCCCGTGACGAACTGCCCGGGCAGCAGTTCCCGGTTGGCATTGTCGAAACGGGCGCGTATGGTCTGCGCGCCGGTGGTCCGGTCCACGCTCAGGTCCGCAAAGTCCACCACCCCGGTTTCGCCAAACTCGCGGCCATTGGCGAGCGTCAGGCGCACCTGGAAGGTATTGCCCTGCGCGGTGGCCAGCGCGCCGGACCGGGCGTAGTCCGTCAGGTCCATGATGGCGGTGTTGGACTTGGTGAAGGTGGCGCTGATCGGCGACAACTGGTTGACCTGCGCGAGCAGCGTGGCCGCCGATGCGCTCACCAGCGCGCCTTCGGTGACCAGCGCGCGTCCGACGCGCCCCGCGATGGGCGCCCTGACCGTGCACCGGTCCAGCCGCAACTGCGCCAGCGTGACGGCCGCTTGCGCGTCCGCCACATTGGCCTGGGCCTGGCCCAGCGCCGCCAGCGCGGCTTCGTACTCCTGCGCGCTGACGGCCTGGCGCTTGACCAGCGGGCGGAACCGCTCCGTGACCGAGCGGGCGTTGGTCTGCACCGCCTGCGCGCGCTGCAGCATGGCATTGGCCTGCGCAAGCTGCGCCTGGTAGTCGGCGGGATCGATCTGGAACAAGGGGTCGCCGGCCTGGACGTCGCTGCCCTCGGTGTAGAGCAGCTTTTCGACGATGCCGTCCACGCGCGCCCGGACTTCGGCGGTGCGGATGGGCTCGATCCGCCCGGGCAGGTCCACATTCAAGTCCACGGGCTGGCGCCCGACGGTGACCACCACTACTTTCATCGGCGGAATCGTGACGGCCGACGCGTCGTTCCGATCCCCACACCCCGCCAAAGCCAGCGTCCAGGCGCCCACGGCATGCAACAGGACACGACGGACATTGCAGCTACTTTGCGTCATCCACTACTCCCAGGCGGTCGGACTCGAGGTCTCGCGCTGCCCTTTGCCCCGCGCCGGCGGAAAGGGCCCAACTAGCACTGATCAAAGGCGCGACAAGCGCGCCGGACTGGCGTTGATGTTCTGGTATCCCGGCGCGACAGAGCGCCGGGGGGACATTGAGTCGAGGACGGGAGGAGACGCCGAGCGGGAGAAATCCGTTCGGGGGAGCGCCTGCCTGGCAGGGCGACGCCGGTTCTGGCCCGGCATTGGCCGCCGGGCGCTGCATAGAACCATCGAGACCATCGAGACCATCGACTTTCGCACAGGCATCCTTTATGTCGTTGACAAGGGAAACTGGCAGAAAAAGTGCTACGTGGTCGTAAGCGGGCAAGGCAGCGGTCCGCCTGCGGGCGCGGGCACGGTTCATGCTGGGTCCGCGCGCAAACACAGCTTAAGTAGGGACGGCGCTTAACGCAAGTTTTTATCGTTCAAACGTTTTAGCCGGCGCATGCGACGGCCAAGGTGGCAGCGACGCATCGGTGCAACAATTGTCTGAAAGGACGATGGCGCGCCGGCGGCAAGATGGCGCGCGTCGAGGGAAATGCCGGTGAGCCTGCACGCCGCGCGCGTCAGCCCAGCATCGCGGCCAGCGCGCGCAGGCGGCGCTCAGGGAAGCGTGTGCGCGTCCTCGGTCAGCACCTGCATCAGGGCCTCCACCGAATACGGCTTCTGCATCACCGGAAAGCCCAATGCGCGCGGTCCCGCCATTGCGTCGCTGTAGCCGCTGGCCAGCACGATGCGGATGGCGGGCCAGCGTTCCCGTATCCGGCGCGCCAGATCCATGCCATTCATGCCGGGCAGCACCAGGTCCAGGATGGCCAGGTCGAAGCCGCCGTCGCGCTTTTCCAGCTCGCGCAGGGCCTGTTCGGCGTCGACGGTCCAGGTCAGCTCCTGCCCAAGCTCCTCCAGCCACGCCGAGACCACTTCGCCCACCATGCGGTTGTCTTCGACGAGCAGCACCTCGCGGCGCACCGGAGCATTTGCCGTGGCGTCTGAGGCCGACGTGTCTGGCGCCGCGGCGGCCGGTCTGGCGGCCGGCAGGAACAGCGTGAACGTCGCGCCCTGGCCCGGCACGCTGTCCACCGTGACGTCGCCCCCGGATTGCTGCACAAAGCCCTGCACCTGGCTCAGTCCCAGACCCGAATTCTCATGCTGGCCCTTGGTCGTGAAAAAGGGCTCGAACACGTGCGCCAGCACGCCCGGCTCGATGCCGGCGCCCGAGTCCTGCACCGACAGCGCCACATACGGCCCCGCAAGGTTCTTGCTGCCTTCATGCAGCGCCGGGTCGCGCACGACCTGGGCAGATATCCGGATCTGGCCGCCGGAAGGCATGGCGTCCCGCGCGTTGATGACCAGATTGAGCAAGGCCGATTCAAGCTGGGCCGGGTCGGCGAAGATCATGCAATTGCCAGGCCCGAACTCGTAGCTGATCGCCACGGACGAGCCCACCGACGTCTCGAACAGTGGGCGCAGCGACGCCAGGCTGTCCCGCACGTCGAACGCGTGCGGCTGCAGCGGCTGCTTCTTGGCATAGGCCAGCAGTTGCCGGGTGAGCTGGGCCGCCTTTTCGGTCGTGTCGATGATGATGCCGACGTAGCGCATCAGCGATGCCGGCAGGTCGGGATAGCGCTTCACGAACTCGGCGGAGAACCGGATCGCCGTCAGGAAATTATTGAAATCGTGGGCCACGCCGCCCGTCAGGCGGCCGATCGCTTCCATGCGCCGGGCGTGGTGCATCGAGTCGCGGGCTTCCTGGAGCTGCTCGTGGCGCTCTTTCTGCTCGGTGATGTCGCGGGTGATCTTCGCATAGCCCACAAGCGCGCCGCGATCATCGTGGACGGGGTCGATCACCACGCTGCACCAGAACGTGCTGCCGTCCTTGCGCACGCGCCACCCTTCCGCCTCGAAACGCCCTTCAAGCCGGGCGGTCTCCAGCGCATGCCGGGGCACCTGCGCGATCCGGTCGCTCTCCGTGTAGAAAACGGAAAAATGCTGCCCGATGATCTCGTCCGCGGTGTACCCCTTGAAGCGCTCGGCGCCGGGATTCCAGCTACTGACGCGGCCTTCGGCGTCCAGTAGGTAGATGGCGTAGTCCCGCACCGCCCCCACCAGCAGGCGATAGCGGTCCTCGGACGGAAAATCCGGTAAAGAAGTCATGCAATGTCCCCACCTGCATATTGGATCAAGCCCAGGTTGTCGTCAGCAAACGGCGTGCCGGGGTCAAAGGAGGGACTTTACCAATGTTGAGCCGGGCACGGAATTTGCTGGAAACCCGTCCATAGGCGGCCCATCCCTGGCGCCGCCCGGGTACAGAGGGCATTAGCAATGCAACCCATACGAAAAGCTGTATTCCCCGTTGCGGGCCTGGGCACCCGCTTTCTTCCGGCCACCAAGGCCATGCCCAAGGAAATGCTGCCCATCGTTGACCGGCCCTTGATCCAGTATGCCGTCGAGGAAGCCGTCGCGGCCGGCATCACCGAGCTGATCTTCGTCACTGGGCGCAACAAGCGCGCGATCGAAGACCATTTCGACCGCGTGCCGGAACTGGAATATGACCTGGAAGCCAAAAACAAGAACGCGCTGCTGGAAACCGTGCGCAACGTGATCCCGGACAGCATCAAATGCGTCTACACGCGCCAGCCGGCCGCACTGGGCCTGGGCCACGCCGTGCTGTGCGCGGCGACCATCGTCGGCAACGAGCCCTTCGCCGTTCTGCTGGCGGACGACCTGATCGACGCCGACGCCCCCGTCATCGGCGAGATGATGAAGGTCGCCCGCGAATTCGAGGGCAGCGTCCTGGCCGTCCAGCAGGTTCCCAAGGCCCATACCAACCAGTACGGCATCGTGTCCGGCACCCGCAAGGCGCACGGCGTCCTGAGCCTGACGGGCATCGTGGAAAAGCCCAAGCCCGAAGACGCGCCAACGGACCTGGCCGTGGTCGGGCGGTACATCCTGGAGCCTGAAATATTCGGTCTGCTCGAAAGCACGCAGGCCGGCGTGGGCGGCGAAATCCAGTTAACCGACGGCATCGCCGCCCTGCTCGCGTCGCGCAAGGTCTACGGCTTCGAGTACGAGGGCGTGCGCTACGACTGCGGCAGCAAGGAAGGCTTTTACCGCGCCACCATGGAGATCGGGCGCAAGTATCACAACCTGGCCTGACGTGGCTTAGCCCTTCATCGTCGCAAGCACCCTCGCGCGCACGTCCCGTGCGCGCGCGACATGCTGCGATGCGTATTGACCGGGCGGGGTCCCCATGTCCCAATACCCTTGCGCGATCAACACAGGAGGCGAACATGCCCAACCATGCCTACAAGCGCGTCATGGAAGTGGTGGCCGCTGCCGACGATGGCACGACTTACCGGATCGACCGCTATTGCCGCTCGCAATCCGAAGGCGACGACACGACAAATTCCTATTGCTGCCTGCCCGATGGCCAGCGGGTGCTTTGGCGCGGCGATGGTCACTACCAGTTGCCTGACGGCACCATCGTCGCGACCGTCGCGTCGCGGCTCTGCCAATAGACAGCCGGCCGCGGCCCACCCGCTTCTCCGCCTTGGACCGCGGATCAGGCTACATATTGCGCAGCATCAGGCCCACCAGGAACAGGACGGCCACGACGCCGATCCAGATCGCCAGCATCAGCCAGGGCCCGCGGCCCGTCCTGGCGCCGCGGCGCGCCGGCCGCACGGAGGGTCGGGAATCATCGGCCGGTTTCATGGTGTCCTCCTGGCGCGCGGCGCCGGGGAATGATTATTTCGTCTTCGCGGACACGCTTTGCTGCAGGGCCTTGGCGGCCTGAAGATGCTGCTGCAGGCTGGGAAGCGTTTCGATCGCGAACTGCTTGACCTCAGGATCCTTCACCTCCTTGGAGGCCTTTTCGAACAGCTTCACCGCGGACTCGTGCGCGTCCACCCCGATCTCGTCGGCATACGCCTTGTCGAACCCTTCATCGCGCAGTCCCATGGCCTTGAGCTTGGCCGTCTGCATCAGGGAAGGTTCCTTGGGCGGCTCGTAGCCCTTGCTCTTGGCCAGCGCTTCAAGCTGCTGGCCGACCTTGGTGTGATCGTCGATCATCTTCTGCGCAAATTGCTTTACCTCGGCATTTTTCGACTTCTCCAGCGCCATCTTGCTGCCGGCGATCTCCATATGACCGGACTCCGCGGCATCGGTCAGAAAGCCGCGGGCTTCGCTGTCCAGCTTGTTGGTCGCGGCGGGCACCTGGCCGCCAGAGGTTGCCGGCGTCTGTGCCAGCGCAACCGACCCCATGCTCAAGACCATCGCGGCGCCAAGCCCCAGCTTCAAAAGATTGTTCTTCATGCAGTCCTCCAGTAAGAAACTCGTCTCGCCGAATGACGGCTTGGTGCCGCCCGGCGAGCGCCTACCATGCAGCAAGCGTCATGCCCGCTCCTGGCACGCGTGCCGCTTCTGGGTGGCCAGTCGCTGTCGTGGCTCGTTACCGCAAGTTTTACGTCGATGTAACAAAGAAACGCAGCGTTACACGCACTTCGTTGCATACGCGAAGTGCGCTGGGCAAACTAAGCGCTCGCATCTTTTGGGAGAGTTGCCATGCAAGTGGATATCCAGAAGCTGGGAGCAGACGCCGCGCGCCAGGGGTTGACCCTTTTGGATTGCCCCTACCTTCGCACCGCAGCCATGCCTGCGCAAACCGGCGAATCCGTCACGGAATGGCGCAGCCGTGTGGAAATGTGGAAAGCGGGCTGGAAGGCCGGAGTCAAATCCCGCGCCGTCGTGAGCCGTGCCCCCTCGTCCCCCTTCATGAGCGCGCGCAGGTAGCCACTGCCTGCCGCGAGAGTACCCGGCCAGGGCCCTGGACATCGTCCAGGGCCCTTTCTCTTTGCCCGGGCCTCCTCGTTCTGGCGTCCCACTTTGGGCGTGCCAGCACTGGTCGAAAACTTTTGCATTTTGTTGCACCACGACCCCGCGGTTTCCGGAAAATGCTGCCCGCAGGGCGATTCCTGTGACCCCCATGCTTTGGAGCGCACGATGAATACTGAATCAGGTATTTGCGTAGATGGATTCAAAGTCCACTGCGATGTCATTGAGTTGCCGAGCGGCCAGTACCGCCTGGACGTCAAGACCCGGCGCGACGGCGACCAGACCGAAGGGCAATCTGTGTGGCCGATCCCGAGCGGCAAGCTGTTCTCCGCGCAGCATGAAGCCGAACGGCACGCGAAATGGATTCTCAAGGGGATCCGGCGGGTCGATGCGAGCGGCGCGCCTCAGTTCTGCCTGACCTGACAGCGCCCGTACTGGGAACGACTGGGAGCGCCTGCGGGCGCTCTCTTCTTTTCCGGTCATTGCCGCGGTCGAACCGCTCCTCCATCCTGGAGGCCATTCAACCGGACCGGTACTCATGCGCCATGGCTCGCATTTATTCGCCGGCTGCGTTGACGGCGCCCGTTCCTATTCAGTACCGTAAAAAAGTGAGTTCAAGCTCACGATTTCTCAGTAAGCCATTTCTCAGTAAGCCATATCTCAATAAGCCATTTCGTCTGCAAGCCAACCCAGGAGCTCGAACATGAAGAAGCACCTAGTGATGATTGGTCTGCTTGGATCGTTGACCTTCTCGGTCACGGGCCAGGCAGCGGACGCGAAAAAGCCTCTCGCCATGTGGCAATGCCAGGATTTCCTTGGTGTGCAAGAGTCCTTTCGCCCCGTTGTAGTGAGCTATGCAGAAGCGCTTAACCACAAAGGCAAGCCGGAAGAGGCCGTACTGGACGTGGAGGGCATCAGCTCCCGCACGCCGCTACTGGTCAAGCAGTGCAATGAAAATCCGAAGCTCATGCTGCGCGACGCCCTGGCCGGTCTGAAGAAGTAATCGCCCCTGCCCCTGAGGCTCGCCTCAGGGGTTCGTCCCCCCCACCCAGCAAGGTGCGCAGCCGACGCACCTGCTCGTCAAGCTGCGCCCGCAACCGTTCAATCTCCGCCAGGTCAGCGGACTGCGCGGCCGCGGCGCGGACCTGCGCGACCATCGTGGCCAGTTGCGCGAGGTCGGGGTCGGGCAAGGGGTCGCTCACTCTCCGCACCTGCAGGCGGCGCATCAATTCGGCAACCCGGTCGCGCATCGCAATGGCCGCCATGGCTCTGAGCGGCTGGCGCAGGAAGCGCGGCCATCCCAGCGCCCCGCCCGCGGCCAATGCGGCCGTCCTCACGCACGCCCCACCCGGTCCGCCCGACCTCCCCGCCGGCACGCCGCGCGGCAAGGCAATGGCGAGCGCCTGGCGGTCGCGCTCCATCTTGGCCAGCAGGGCCTCTTTGTCAGCCAGCGTGGTGGTCTTGGACATAATGGCTCCGGGCGGCGGCGGTATCCAGGCGCACCTGGTGACTCAGCTCCGCAAATGGCGACCCCTTGGGCGCGCTGCGGGTCGAAATGGCCAGCGAAATCAACGTGATGAGCAGCCACGCGCCCGCCACCAGCCAGGCGGCCAGCTTGCGATGCTCGGTATCCCAGAAGCTCACGATGGCGGCCACCGACACGAATCCCAAGGTGCCCAACGCGCAGAACACGAGCGCAATGCTGCTGATCACGGTTGCGACCAGCGCGGCACGGTACAGCGACAACTCGATGCCGATGAGCTCCACATAATCCCCCGAGCGTTCCGCGGCAAACGCCGCGATGCGGCGCAATCTGCGCAATCGTTCCGAAATCATGGCGTCTCCTTGGGGCGATGACGCGTGAAGTCAGCAATTGCCATACCCGTGGCCCGTGATCCGTCCTCCGCCCGAGCCGCCGGAAAATTGACGATAGTCAAATCCCTGAATCCTGACCGATCTACGCTGGCGCTGAACACTCGCTCAACACCCGCTCACCCCCCGATCAACGCGCATTCCAACCTACAGGGCATCGTGCCGACCTGCTTCGACAGGCGTCGAAGTCGATATGCATCCGGGCCTGCCGACCAGGATTGTTCGTGCTGGCTCCGCACCGCTATGCCGAGCATCAGAGGAAGCCGGTCGTGAAAGCCCTTTCTGCAGCCGCTCCCGAATTCAGATACGTTGTGTCGATGTTGATCATTGCGGCGCTGCTCGCTGCGATCGCGCTTCCCGTATCCGCCCAATCCTCCGCCGTGGCCCCCTCCCCGAGCGCAAAGCCGCCGAACCGGCCCAAGATCGGCCTGGTGCTTGCCGGCGGCGGCGCCAAAGGCGGGGCTCACGTCGGCGTACTCAAGGTGTTGGAGGAACTGAACATCCCGATCGACTACGTGGCGGGCACCAGCATGGGGGCCGTCGTCGGCGGCCTTTATGCGGGCGGGATGCGTCCGCATGACATCGAGCGGGAAATCCAGGGCATCGATTGGCATGGGATCTTTGTCGACTCCCCGAATAGGGAGGACCTCTCTTTCCGTCGCAAGCAGGATGACATCCTGTATGTTTTCAAGACAAAGCCGGGCTTCAACGATGGCGAGATCGAATTGCCGCTCGCCTACGTCCACGGTCAGAAGTTCGACCTGCAACTGAACCGCCTGACCGCGCGCGTGAGCGGAGTCAAGGACTTCGGGCAGCTTCCCATTCCCTTCCGGGCTGTCGCAACCGACCTGGAAACCGGCCGTGAAGTGGTGCTCAAGTCCGGCAACCTCGCCCGCGCCCTGCGCGCAAGCATGGCCGTGCCGCTCGCCTTCGATCCGGTCGAAATCGACGGCAAGCTGTTGATCGACGGCGGCACGAGCAACAACGTGCCCGTCAATGTGGCCCGAGCCATGGGCGCGGATGTGGTGATCGTTTCCGATCTGGGCAGCGAGCTGCTCAAGCGCGACCAGATCAACTCCGCGGTGGATGTGACCGAACAAATCGTCAACTTCCTTTTTGCGCTGAACTCTGAGGAACAGCTCAAAAGCCTGGGTCCTGGCGATGTTCTCATTTCGTCCAAACTGGGCGACATTGGCGCCGGCAGCTTTGATCGCATCAACGAGACCATCCCGATAGGCGAAAAAGCCGCGCGCCAGGCCACGCGGTCATTGCGGCAGTACTCACTCAAGAACGACGACTACGCCCGGTATTTGGCCGCCCATGCCGCCCCGCCGGCGCGCGTCGTCAAGTTGGCCTTCGTGCGCATCGAAAACCAGTCCAAGGTCAGCGATGCCGTTGTTGCCAGCCACATACACGCCAAGCCGGGCCAGCCGCTCGATGTCGCTCAGCTGGAAAAGGACGTGCAGGAGATCTACGGCCTGGAAATATTCGAGTCCGTGCGCTACGAACTCGTCGAAGAAAACGGTAAAACCGGCTTGCTCGTCCGGACCAAGGAGAAACCCTGGGGCCCCGGCTATCTCCAGGGCGGCCTGATCACGTCAAGCAATTTCAGAGGCGACGCCCCATTCCGCCTGGGCGTGGCCTACACGCGAACGCAAATCAACTCGCTCAATGGGGAATTCCGTCTGGGCGGCCAGATAGGCGACGAACCTTTGTTGTCTGCGGAAATCTTCCAACCGCTCGACCCTGGTGCACGATATTTCGCCATCGGCAGGGTCGGGTATCTGACCAGGAACATCAACCTCTACGACAACTCGGGCAACAATTTCGCCCAGGCCCGCACACGCGGGTATGGCTTTGAACTTGGTGCGGGTCGCCAGTTCGGCACGTGGGGAGAGGCGCGGCTTGGCTACTACTACGAGACAGGAAAAATCGACACCAGCGTAGGCGCGCCGACCCCCAGCCAGCACTATGACACCGGGATGTTGTTCGTACGCCTGACCGATGACAAGCTCGACGACGTGAATTTCCCTACCAAAGGCCATTTCGGCAAATTCGAATACCGCATGTCGCGCAAGGCTTTCGGTGCGGATACCGACTTCGACCAGATATCGCTCGGCTATCAACAAGCCTACAGCTGGGGACGCAATACCTTATTCGGCGGCATGCAGGTACACCTCACCGTCAATGAAAACGCGCCGATCCAGAGCCTTTATCGGCTGGGCGGCTTCCTCCGGCTATCTGGCTATTCACTGGATGAGCTATCCGGCCAACAGACTGGCCTGGCGCGGGTGGTCTACCTTCGTCACCTCAAAGACACCGAGTTCTTCAAGGCCTATGCCGGGGCGAGCCTGGAAGCGGGTAATGCCTGGCAGGATTCCGGAAGGATCTTCGATCGATCCATTTTCGCGGGCAGCGTGTTCGTGGGTGCCGATACGCCTATCGGCCCGCTTTACCTAGGCGCAGGGCATACCAGCACGGGAAGCAATAGCGTGTATCTCTTCCTCGGACCGCTGTTCAGCTTCTGACAGGCATGCCGCTTTGCTCGAGGATGATTTTTGTCAGAGCCGCTTACGAACCCGGGGCAACCCTACAACATCGTATTCATCCTGACTTGGGGTTCAGTTCTAAGATCCAGCAGTGCTTGCAACCCGCCGCGCGCCAGCGCCACTCAGGTCGCAAATTGACTTTCGTCAAGTTTCATCGCGGATCAAATGCTAGCGTACCTGGACGCCGCGTGATTGCTGATGAGCAGAACGGTTGGGTGGCGCGCGCGTCGCGCCGCCTTAGCCGAAACGGGAGAGACCGTCATGATCAGTAGCCTTGGAACGCTCATAAGGTACCCGCTGCGCCAGGCCGGCGCGGCGCTGGGGCTGGCCCTCCTCACGGCGGGAATTGCAGCCGCACAGCAATCCGACGCGCCGCTCGGTTCCCCCGCTGCCACGCGAGCGATCGACGGACTCCAGCTACCTGCACCGGAAGTCCCCTTTGGCGGCAAGATAGAACGCAACGCGATGCAGTCGACCCCGTTCTGGCAGCCTCGCATCGCTCCGCCCAACGGGGCCCCGAACGTGCTCTTGATCATCACCGACGACGTGGGTTTCGGCGCGCCGGCCACCTTTGGCGGCGTCATCCCGACGCCAGCGCTCGACAAGATCGCCGCGATGGGCTTGCGCTACACCAACATGCATTCCACCGCCCTCTGTTCGCCCACCCGGGCCGCGCTGATAACCGGGCGCAACCACCATTCGTCCGGCTTTGGCGTGATATCGGAACAGGCGACCGGATACCCCGGCTATGACAGCGTCATCGCCAAGGACAAAGCCACCGTCGGCACGATCCTCAAGAGCAACGGGTACAACACGTCCTGGTTTGGAAAGAACCACAACACGCCGGGCTACCAGGTCAGCATGGCGGGACCCTTCGATCAGTGGCCCACGGGCATGGGCTTCGACTACTTCTACGGCTTCATGGGCGGCGACACGAGCCAGTGGACGCCGGGCAACCTGTTCCGCAACACGACGCAGATATACCCGTATGAATCCCACAAGGGGTACAACCTGATCACCGCCATGGCTGACGAAGCCATCGACTACATGTCCCAACTGAACGCGCTGGCACCCGATCAGCCGTGGCTGGTCTATTACGCGCCGGGAGGCACCCACGCGCCGCACCATCCAACGCCGGAATGGATCAAGAAGATCGAAGACATGCACCTCTTCGACGACGGCTGGAACAAGCTGCGGGACACGATCTTTGCCAATCAGAAAAAGCTCGGTGTCATCCCGCAGACAGCGGAGCTTACCCCTTGGCCGTCGGACCTATTGAAGAACTGGGACCAATTGACCGATGACGAAAAGAAGATGTTCATCCGGCAGGCCAATGTCTACGCCGCATACCTCGCCTACACCGACGCCGAGATCGGGCGGGTCATCCAGGCCGTCGAAGACGCCGGCGAATTGGACAACACGCTCATCATCTACATTTCTGGCGACAATGGTTCGTCGGCCGAAGGCACGCTACTGGGAACGCCGAACGAAGTGGCGATGTTCAACGGCGTCGAAGTGCCTGTCAGCACGCAACTGAAGAATTTCTACGACCTCTGGGGCTCGGAACACACCTATAACCACATGGCTGTTCCTTGGTCCTGGGCTTTCGACACCCCCTTCAAGTGGACCAAGCAAATTTCGTCCTATTTTGGCGGCACCCGGCAAGGCATGGCGATCGCCTGGCCCAAGGTCATCACCGACAAGGGCGGCATACGCAACCAGTTCGCCCATGTCATCGACATCGCCCCGACGATACTGGAGGCCGCGTCCATTCGCGAACCCTCGGTGGTGGACGGCATCGCGCAAAGCCCAATGGAAGGTTCAAGCCTGATGTACACCTTCGACGCGGCCAACGCCAAGGTCCCTGGTCGGCACCTGACTCAATACTTCGAGATGTTTGGAAATTACGCCATCTACCACGAGGGCTGGATGCTGGTGGACAAGGTCAGCCGTCCGTCATGGGTGACGGCAGGTCCGCAGGACGTCAACCCGGCCAAGGCGGATTGGGCGCTTTACAACATCAATACCGACTGGACCCAGAACCACGACGTGGCCGCGCGCCATCCCGAGAAGGTCAAGGAGCTGGAAGCGATTTGGTGGCGGGAAGCCAGGAAGTACAACGTGATGCCGCTCGACGCCTCGGTGGTAAGCCGTCTGGTCACACCACGTCCGTCCAGCACCGCCGGGCGCTCGGATTTCACATTCCCCGGCAGGATGACCGGCATCTCGAATGGCGTCGCCCCCTCCATCCTGAACGCCTCCTACACCTTCACCGCAAAGGTGACGGTGCCCGAGGGCGGCGGCGAAGGCATGATCATCACGCAGGGCGGCCGCTTCACCGGCTACGGCTTGTTCCTCCACAAAGGGAGGCCCACCTTCGTCTGGAACCTGTTCGGTCTCCAGAAAGTGGCCTGGGAGGCGCCCGACGCGCTGGCGCCCGGCAAACATACGCTAGTTTTCGACTTCAACTATGACGGCCTCGGCGCGGCGACGCTCGCCTTCAACGACTTCAGCGGCATCGGCAAAGGCGGCACGGGCGAATTGAAGGTCGACGGCGCCGTCGTGGCGAAGCACAAGATGGAGTACACGGTCCCGCTCATCCTGGCCTGGGACGAGAACATGGATATCGGCTCCGACACTGGCACACCCGTGGATGACGCGGCGTATGCGGTGCCTTTCGCGTTCACGGGATCCATCGACAGCTTGAACCTGATCGTCAACCGGCCAGTTCTGAGCGACGCCGACAAGGCCAGGCTTGAAGATGCCATGAAGAAGGCCTCGGACTAGGCGGTAAGGCCGACTTCGGCTTACCCCCGCCCCGCAAAATGCGGCGACTGGCCGAAATGCTCGTGGGTAAGGCAATCGGGCAGGTATGCGACCCCAATTTTGGCCGTTGCCGCTGCGATCAAGGCCGCGCCATTGTCGGCCTTGAAGCGCCCTTGCGGACGCACCGCAATGATCTTGTCGCCATCCATGAACTGCCACGTTTCGGTGCCCTGCATCAGGGCTTCATGGGCGACGAGTAGCTCTGGCGATTCTGGCGCCCCATGGGCCTTGATGTAGTCCGGGCTGGCGAGCAGCTTGCCGTGGATGGGACCGACGCGTCTTGCGATCAGGTTGGAGTCCGGCAGGTAGCCCACCCGTATCGCACAGTCGTAACCCTCTGCGATGAGGTCAACGAAGCGATCGCCATAGCAGGTCTGCACATGCAGCTGGGGGTGGCGCCGCGCCAATTCCGCGACTACGGGCGCGAAATGCGTCAGGCCGAATGACACGGGCACAGCCACTCGCAAGCGACCGCGCAGTTCGCCAGAAGGCAGGATCGTCTCCCGGGCCACGTTGATCTCGGCGCAGGCCCTGGCCGCGTGGTTCCGAAAAATTTCTCCGGCTTCCGTCAGCGCCGCCCCGCGTGTGGTGCGCGCGAGCAACTGGATTCCCAGCTCTGATTCCAACCGCAGCAATCGACGGCTGACGATGGACTTGGACACCCCCAGCCGCAGCGCTGCGGGCGACACGCCCCCCGCATCGGCGACTTCGATGAAGGTCTGAAGTCCCCCAGATCACCGATGTGTTCCCCGGCCAGGAAGTCATCGACCGCACGTTCATCAACACATGGGAAGACCCCAAAGTGGTCGGCGCGGCCAAGTCCACGGGCCGCAAGCAGTTGATCATTGCCGGGCTGTGGACCGAAGTCTGCGTCGCCATGCCGGCGATCCAGGCCGCGGGCGAAGGCTGGGACGTGACAGTCATCACCGATGCCTCGGGCGGCGTGTCGGTCGAGTCGCACGAAGTTGCGCTGCAGCGCATGGCGGCGGCCGGCGTGAACCTGATGACGTGGATGGCGCTGGCCGCCGAATGGCAACGCGACTGGGCGCGCGCCGGGACCGCCGCCGGGCTGACCGACATCCTCGTTCAACATGCCGCCGGTAGCGGAATTGCCTATCTATGGGAGCAGCAATTGCTGAACACGCCGGTGCCCGCGTCGACGGCCTGATCCGGCGGAGGCACGGCAACCCTGCGACGATGTGCAGGGTGTGCGACCGGCGCCGTGTCGTGGTGGGCAAGAGCGCCCGATGCCGCCAATGGGTGCTCTTGCCCACCATCGACACAAAGAAAAAGGCGCCTCGCTTTCGCGTAAGTGCCCATGAACCGCCCCGGCTATCGCGGAGGCTGTTTGGTCGCCTCTCGACCGGTCAACGGAAATGGGGCTGCCTTTGACCGGTATGAAAATGCGCGGGCGTATATGGATACGCGCTCAAGTCAATCTCGGCCGGCGAGTCCTGACGATGGTTCCATCGGGCAGTTGGTAAGTTCCCGTGCCTATGTGGTCCACGACCTGCCCGTCGGGAAGGCAGCAGTAGAACGAGGTCCCGGGTGTTTCATCGGGACGAAACTGACTGCGACGTTCGATGCGGTAGGTCCGCCCATCTGCCGCGACGGCGATCACGGCGATGGGATGTTTGGGGTGAATTGAATTGGACATTGGCTTGTCCTTCGGAATTTGTTCAATCAATGAAAAACCCGCTCCTAGTGTGCGCCGGGTGTTCCAGTAAAAACTGACAAAGATCAGTTTTCTTGCAGGGGGGAGTAATCCAAAAGTGGGCGCAGGAACAGCGCTGTGGATGAGCTCAGGTTGCGTGACCTGATCATATTGGGCGCGTACGGCGGACGTGGCTCGTGGAGTGTGCCATTGGACGGCAGTACGCAGGGAATGTCTCGGCAGGCCGGCCCGCGGGATTTAACCCGACCTGCGCCTTATGCGCCCCCCTGACCTCGCCCGTCAATGTCACCCAACCTTGTTGTACTTTGACCTGCACCTTGTTGTCAGGAATGGAGACATTCCATCCGAGGCTGTGGATCGCGCGTTTGGCCAGCTCTTCGTCCGAGTTGCCTTGCTCGTAGCTGGTGCGCACCTCGATTTCCTGTGCGATCCCTTTGACGCCTTTCACGTGCGAGAAAGCGTGATTTTTGTCAACAACAGCTTCCTGTTCGCGTTCAACATGATTTGTCGAGCTGCTTCGCTCATTGGACATCCTGGAGGTCATCATGCAACAGCCCGCCAAAACTCCCAATCCCAAATCTGAGAAGGTGCGGCCGCACCAGAAGGAAGACGCAGAGGAACAGCGCCAGAAGGCCGAACGGGCCGAGATACTGGGGCGGCACAAAAACACCGGACAGAAGGACCACAAAGGCGCGCGCTGAGGTCAAAGGGGCGGCGGCCGACGCGACAAACCGACGACTCTCGATTTAGGTGCTCTTATGAAAATTCTCTTCGAGAATCGGCAAGAGGCTGGCCTGTTGCTCGCGCAAAAGTTGAAGAAGTACGCGGAGCGCTCGGACGTGATCGTCCTGGCATTGCCGCGTGGCGGTGTGCCGGTAGGATTTCAGATCGCCGTCGAGTTGAAGGTCCCGCTTGACGTGGTGGTGGTACGCAAGATCGGAATGCCAGGGAACCCGGAATACGCCATAGGTGCGATCAGCATTGATCAGTCTCTACTTCAGGCAGAGGTAATCGAGGCGTACGGAATCGATCCGAAGGAGATAGAAGCCGTCATAGCGCGTGAGCGCAAGGAGATGGCGCGTCGGGAGTCGCTATATCGCGCAGGGCGGCTACCGCTGCAGTTGCAGGGCAAGGTCGTCATTGTGGTGGATGATGGCCTTGCGACGGGTTCGACGATGCGTGTGGCCCTTCAGTCCGTACGAAAGATGAATCCAGCTAGGGTTGTTGTCGCCGTACCCGTTGCCGCGGCCGAGACCAGGCAGGAGCTCGCAGGTGAGGCCGACGAAATAACGTGCCTCGATACGCCTACGCCTTTTTATGGCGTCGGCCAATGGTATGCCAATTTTGAGCAGACAGAGGACGACGAGGTCATACGCCTGCTGCATGAGGCAGAACGAATGCATCCGCTCGGCGCCTGGACGAAGGCATCCTCAGCGCGTGGCGGCTGAAGCGCCCGTTGCAGATCTTTTGGAATTGCCATGGAATCGACATTCGATGCCAACGCCACCTTTATGGCCCGGCTAACTGCAGCGGCGCGGCCGCTTACTGGAGGCATCAAAGACTATGACGCCCTTCTTGACAACATTGGCGCCGCGCGTTTCGTGCTGATTGGGGAAGCGAGTCACGGCACTCACGAGTTCTATGAAGAGCGGGCTCGCATTACGCAGCGCCTGATTGCCGAAATGCACTTCTCCGCAGTCGCTGTCGAGGCGGATTGGCCTGATGCCTATCGCGTCAACCGGTACCTCCGATGTCAAGGCGAAGACAATTCCGGGGAGCAAGCCTTGGCGGGGTTTAAGCGCTTTCCAACCTGGATGTGGCGAAATACCGAAGTCGTCCACTTTGTCGATTGGCTCCGGTCCTACAACCTGTCGCTGCCATCAAACGTCGCGCCAGTCGGATTTTATGGGCTCGATCTGTACAGTCTCTTCACCTCGATCGCGGAAGTGCTGAGGTATCTGGATAAGGTCGACCCCAGCGCCGCGCGAGATGCTCGCGAGCGTTACGCCTGCTTTGACCATTTCGGAAGGAGTAGTGAGCGTTATGGCTACATGGCTCACCATGGCGTTTCGCCCTCATGTAAAGAAGCCGTTATCGCGCAAATGCACGACATCAACTCCCGTGCGGCCGAATACATGAAGCGCGACGGCCAGGCGGCTAGTGATGAGGTTTTTTACGTACAGCAGAATGCACGCCTCGTTGCCAATGCTGAACAGTATTACCGAACCATGTTCGACCAGCGGGTTTCATCCTGGAATCTGCGGGATCGGCACATGATGGAAACGCTTGATGCGCTGGCCAGGCATTTGCCGCGAACGCAGGACGGAATGCCCGCCAAGATCGTCGTCTGGGCTCACAACTCTCATGTTGGCGATGCCCGGGCCACCGAAGTGGGACACGCTGGGGAATTGACGGTGGGACAGCTGGCGCGCGAGTCCTATGGCGGTCAGGCGGTTCTGGTGGGAATGACGACATACCAGGGAAGCGTAACAGCAGCGAACGATTGGGATGCGCCGGCTGAACGAATGCGGGTGCGCCCGGCACTGCGGGAAAGCTACGAAGCCCTTTTTCATCAGATTGGACTTGAGCGCTTCATGTTGGCGTTCAATGGAGATCATCACTTGAATCAGGCGTTGTCCGCGCACCGGCTGGAGCGCGCCATCGGCGTCGTCTACCGCCCTGAGACCGAGCGGGGAAGCCATTACTTCTATGCGTCTTTGCCGCGGCAGTTCGATTATGTGCTGCATCTTGATCAGACGCGAGCGGTCGAACCCTTGGAATGGGGTGACACCTGGCAATTGGATGAAGCGCCCGAAACCTTCCCTGCCGGCTTGTAGCGGCGCCCGCCCGACTGCATTGATGAGATCGCCGCCGGGGGTGAATTTAAAAGCGGCAAGTTCCGTTTGAAAATTCTCAATGTGAAATAAAAAAACCCGCCGAGGCGGGTTGCTTTGCTGATTATGCGAAACAGATAAAATCCCATCCTTCGACTAGGCGAGGGCGGCATGGCACTTCCGTATTACCGCAAGTTCCCCATCTATGACTTCTGGCGAGGCCTGTTCATGGGCAAGGCGCTCATTCAGCGCAAGCTGTTTGGCCACATGAAGGATCAAGTCAAAGATTGGCCCAAGGAGAAGCAGTATTCCCACGGCTACTTCTATCAGGGCCTGGAACAGCTTGGGATCACCGGAGGCAAGCCCACCGGGTTCCGGTTCAAACAGTACGACGTCGACCAGATCCTGACCGGCGCTGAAGTGCTTGATATCGGCAGTAACGCCGGCTTCGTTGCCGTCTACTGTGCGTGGCGGGCCAAATTCGTCACAGCGATCGAGCTGAACCCGCACCTGAATCGCGTCGCCCGAGACACAGCGAAGCACTTCAAGTTGGACAACATGGAGGTGATCGACGGTGATTTCTCCACGTTCCAAAGCGACCGGAAGTACGACGTGGTCCTGTCGTTCTCGAACCACCACACCATTGATGGGAACCTTGATATGGGGTTCGAAAACTACATCAAGCGGATCGTGTCGTTCTTGCGGCCGGGTGGGTACATGCTCTTCGAAAGCCACAACGTCTTTGCTGAGGGCAAAGGGGGAATGGGCGACGACGGAGACATGGAGCAGAAGGTCGCCATCATGAACAAGTACTTCACCATCGAGCGATACCGTATGGTCAACTGCTTTTTGAAGCACGGGATCGAAGACCTGGACAAGCTCTTTATCGTGGCGCGCCTGGCAGACAACCCCGCGCCCATCGACTTCAAGCTTCCTGAAGCGATCAAGAAGTACGCGTACTAGGCCGGCGCCAGAACGGTAATCGTGCCGTTCCCGCCCATTGCCTTCAATGCGCCGCTTTTTACCTAGAGCTGAACCACTCCAGCGACAGGCGCAATAGGAGTTGTGCCGACACCGACGGCGACCCCGCCGGTCATACCCTGCCCCGCTTTCGCGGGCGGTTCAATCAGCATGTTGGCGGTCTCCGACGCCGTGAAGCGTACACCCCGCGTCATCCCTCCCGTGCCGCTCGTTCGCCATGCTGAGGCGCGCCGGCCAGGCCCCTGCAGGTATCTCATCGATACCGCGGCGCCAAGCACACCGGCAAACTTTGCCGCGAAGGCGTCGAAGTCTTGGATGTTCAATCGCGTCCCCTATGGACATAAAAAATCCCGCCGAGGCGGGTTGGTTGCGTAGCACTGTGCTCACGTTCGCGTCAGTCTTCCGTCCGCGGAAGAACGCCGGTCGAACAATGCCCCGCGTAGCGCCTTGGTCAAAGGGTTGACGAGCAGATCCAAGATGGCCGCGATTACGAAGCTCACCAACAGGACTCCGCAAAACAGGAGCAGGAGTCGCGTTGAGGACAGCGCTCCAACCTGGACGCGAGGGAGCCAGACGTAGATGACTTGATGGTGGACCAGGAAGGCGAGAAACGAATACTGGGCAGTTTTTGAAACCACGGCAGCCATCCGACCAGACACTGGAATGACGCTGCCGACGTATGCCAGAACACAAAAGCAGGCTATGCCAAGCACCAGTCCATAAAACAAAATGTGGATGGGTGGCATCCATACTGCGAGGACCGCCAGCGCTGCGAGCGACACCAAGAACGTGATGAACTTATGCGGCATCACATATCGCGCCACGCAAACACCAAAGAGGAACTCCGGTAAGCGCATCAACGGATTTCGATCAACCTGCAGCGAAAAGAGCGCGGTGTAGTTCCGAAAGAGCAGATACACCAGTGCCGCCACCGCTATCCATGTCAACAATGGTCGGGTGAAGACCGCAGCCCGCAGCAATGGAAAGAGAGCATATAGGCACAGGATGAAGCCTACGAACCACTCGCCGACCAAGTAAAAATTTGGCCCCTTGTAGAAGAAGAAGCCGTCAAAACCCGTCACAGTGAGGATGGCCTTCCATGTTGGCCCCGAGCCGGGCCACACCCCGGATAGACCCAATAGGACCAGGGCGACGAACAACCAGGCCGTCCAAAATGAAGGATAAATGGCTAGGGCGCGCTTCAAATAGAAATCGCCCGTCCCTTTCCATTTGTTGGCGGTGAGGCCCAGCGATGCGCCAGAGATGATGATGAAGAGCGTGACCCCGAGGTCACCCATCATTTGGCGGAAGACTGTCATCGAGCCGACCACCGACGCATCCGGTGCCTGCGCTCGAACTTGGATGTTGAAGTGGTAGAGAACGATCAATACGATGGCTAGCACTCGAATGGCGTCCAAGTAGAACAGGCGCCCCTTCCCGCCGGATTTCAGACCCACCTCGCTTCCAAGCGCCCCAGCCGTCATCGTCATTCCACTCTGTCTCTAATATGGCGGCGGACGATATCAGAACCCGAAACTAGGGTCTACTCCAGGGCGGGCGGGCCCAGAAGCAGCTCCTCGTCCGACGGTACTGCGTGGCCATGTCCGATCACCTGATCCGCCACCTCATCAAAACGGGCCCGAACCAGGCTGCGCCATGATCGCAAGGCCCGCCCGCATTCCTGGAACTGCGGGACCGCAGGCTCTTCCGCGCACGAGACCGCGTCGGCCAAATTTTGATAGCCCATCTCCACTGCTTTCGCGTCCATGAACGCCTGTACCAGGGGTCACTTAACGGCGATTGCGGCGGCCGCATCTACCGGCGCCTCGGCCGGCGGCACCAGCTTGCCCAGGCGGTACAGCCAGCCGTCGCGGACCTCGAAGCCCGCTGGAAGCGTCACAGCACGGCATATGTGTTCGCTGCTCGATCCGGCGCACCGTATACGGATTCCGGGTTCAAAGCGAACTGGTCAAAAAAAATGGCCGATTTCGTGAAAGCTGGCGGGGAGCGCTTACGGCGCATGACCTGCGCGCGATGTACGTGACCGAGATGGTCAGCCGAGATCAGAACCCTGAAACCCACAAAAACGCCGCCACAACACGCCGCGTCTATGCCCGGTGCCGGAAGGTGAAGGTCACCCCAACGTTCTGATTAAATTAGAAAGCGCCTCAGATATTAGAAGTTTGCAGGCGCTAGAAAAGAAAAAAGCCGCTCTAGGCGGCTGATTTCTAAGAAATTCTTGGGGTGGCTGATGGGACTCGAACCCACGACAACCGGAATCACAATCCGGGACTCTACCAACTGAGCTACAGCCACCACTGGGTACTGCTTGGGGTATTGCTTCGGTGTTACCCAATACCTTGCGGTGTTTTCGCTTGCCGCGCTGTCTTCAAAACCTGTTTCGAAGAACGCTCAACAACGAAGAGGCCGAATTCTAGCACGTTTTTTTGGAAGGTGTGAAATCCTGCTGCGAAGGACGTGTTGCCACTCGCAGCAGCCTTGCTATTCTTGCGCATGGTTAATCTCCGGAGGCCGCGTCTCAAGCCATCGCCATGGATCGCATACACGCATTTTTGACTGAATATTGGCCCCATATTGCCTTTGCCATCAGCATCGTGGCGGGCACAGGCGCGGCGGTGCATGCCGCGATGACCAAGCAGGATGTGCGGGCGGCCATCGGATGGGTGGGGGTGGCGATGTTCTCGCCGATCCTTGGGGCGCTCTTCTATTTCGTGGCCGGGATCAACCGCATTCGCAAGACGCGGGTGTCGCAGCAGCGCGACGACGCCATGCTGGAGGATGCGGAACAGGTGGCGACGGCGGCGGTGGACGTGGTGCCGATTTCGGGCGAGCAGTTTGCCTCGCTGAAAGTGCTGGGCGACCGGGTCAGCCGCTTTCAGCTTCTGGGCGGCAACGAGGTGCGGCCGCTGGCTGGCGGCGACGAGACGTATCCGGCGATGCTGCAGGCCATCCGCGCGGCGCGGCGCACGGTGGCGATGCAGAGCTACATCTTTGACAACGATCCGATCGGCCGCGAGGTGGCCGAGGCGCTGATCGAAGCGCAGGCGCGCGGCGTGCAGGTGCGGGTGCTGATCGACGCGGTCGGTTCCAAGTATTCGCGTCCGCCCATCGTGCGCATGCTGGCGCGCGCCGGCGTGCCGGTGGCGCGGTTCATGACGAATCCGCTGGGCGTGCTGCGCATGCCCTATGCCAATCTGCGCAGCCACCGCAAGGTGCTGGTGGTGGACGGGCGCGTGGGGTTCACGGGCGGGATGAACGTGCGCGCGGCGTTCGTCACCGCGCTGGCGGGCGAGGCCACCAACCACGATACGCATTTCCGCCTGGAAGGGCCCATCGTGACGCAGCTCATGTCGGTGTTTGCGCACGACTGGAACTTCACCACGCACGAGTCGCTGCCCGCCGCGTTGTGGTTCGATCCCGACGCCCTGCCGCCTTCGGGCCGGGTGCCGATCCGCTGCGTGCCGTCGGGGCCCGACCGCGCGCTGGGCAGCACGCACAACATGCTGCTGGGCGCGCTGGCGGTGGCGCGGCATCACGTCCGGATCCAGTCGCCCTACTTCCTGCCCGACCAGACGCTGATCGGCGCGCTGGCCACGGCGGCGCGGCGCGGGATCCTGGTGGACATCGTGATCCCGGGCAAGAACAACCTGCGCCTGGTGGACTACGCGATGACGGCGCAGCTTGACCAGGTGGTGCGCACCGGCTGCCGCGTCTGGCGGTCGCAAGGCGCGTTCGACCATTCCAAGCTGATGACGGTGGACGATGCCTGGACCTACGCCGGCTCGTCGAACCTGGACCCGCGCAGCCTGCGGTTGAATTTCGAGTTGGACACCGAGATCTACGATCCCGCGGTTGCGCGCTGGATCGGCGCGCGCTTCGATGCGCTGGTCGCCAATGCGCAGCGCGTGACGCTGGAAGACCTGCTGCGCGCGCCCTTTGCGAAGCGCCTGCGCAACAAGGTGATCTGGCTGGCCACGCCGTATCTGTAGCCTGCCGCGCGCGCCCCGCCCCAGGCCGACGGCCGGGACGGCGCCGCGCACGCCTAGCCGTCTGAGGCGGGCACGGCGGCGTGGCGCACCGCGAACACGGCGCTGGCCTTGAGCATGGGGCGGCCGTCCACCTGCAAGAGGCAGGTCGCATAGATGAGCCGCTTGCCCTGCTTGTCGATATGCACGTGCGCCTCGAGCCAGTCGCCGGGATTGACCGCGTTGAGGAATTCGACGGACATCTGTGCCGTGACGACGGAGACGTGGGCCTCTTCCGAAATGACCAGACCCAGCGCGCTGTCGGCGAAGGTGGCCAGGAATCCGCCATGCGCCATGCCGTGCATATTGCCGTGGGCCGCGTTGACGCGCAGCGCCAGCACGTTGTCGGCCTTGCGCCGATAGAACGCGCCGAGCTCGTTCAGATGGCGCATGAACTGGCTGCTGGGATACCAGGGCGAAAAACCGTCGGGGATGGAGTCTGTCATGGCTGCCGCTGCAAGAGTCCCCAGGTGGGACGATTCCCGGAAGTATTCCAGACACGCCGGCGCCGGCATAGCGCGGTGGTCGGCGCGCGGACGCCTGCCGGGCGTTGCCGCGTCGCTGCCGGCCCGGCCCGCGGGTTCTGAGGGTAAGATTTACGCCACAACAATCACCCCACATGGCAGGAGCAGTAGAAGATGGCGAAAGTCGGCATGGTTGGTATCGGCCTCATGGGCCACGGCATTGCAAGCAACCTGGTCAAGCATGGTCACGCGCTGACCGTGCTGGAACACCCGGGCAACCAGCCACTGGACGCGCTCAAGGCCGCCGGCGCGGTCAGCGTGGCCACTGGCGCCGAGCTGGCCGCGCAGTCGGACGTGATCATCCTGTGCGTCACGGGCAGCCCGCAGGTCGAAGCCGTGCTGCTGTCGCCGGGCGGCGTGCTGGAAGGGCTGCGTCCCGGTACCGTCATCATTGACTGCTCGACCGCGATCCCGTCGTCGACCGTGAAGGTCGCGCAGGCCGTCACCGAGCGCGGCGGGCGCTTCCTGGACGCGCCCATGACGCGCACGCCGAAGGAAGCCGCCGAAGGCCGACTGAACCTTTTGGTGGGCGGCGACGCGGCGCTGTTCGAGGAATGCAAGCCGATCCTGGCGTGCTTTGCAGAAAACATCACCCATGCCGGCCCCGTCGGCGCGGGCCATCGCATGAAGCTGCTGCACAACTATGTGTCGCTGGGGGTGGTGGCGCTGCTGTCCGAGGCCGCGGCCTGCGCGCTGCGCTCGGACATCGACCCCGCGGTGTTCGCCGAGGTGCTGTCCAAGGGCGGCGGCGGCGGCGTGGCGCTTGAACGCATCAAGCCTTATCTGCTGGAACAGGATCCGTCGTCGCTGCGCTTTTTCATGTCGAACGCGCAGAAGGACCTGTCCTACTACAACACCATGGCCGCCGAGGCCGGGGCCGTGCGCGAGATCGGCGCGGCCGTGCAGCACACGTTCGACCAGGCCGTCACGCAAGGCGGCGGCGACCGCTACGTTCCGGAACTGGTGTCGTTGCTGAAAGACCGATAGGTCCGGCCGAGCGGCGGGCGGCGGTTCAGCGCCCGCCGGCAGGCACCACGCGCGGCGGCCGCGCGATTCCCCGGGGCGGCAGCCGCATGGATATCGCCGCGGCCAGCAACAGCAGCGCGCCCGCCGAGCCGAACGCCACCCAGTGCGTGCCGAAGGTTTCAAAGGCCCAGCCTCCGAGCCACGAGCTGATCATGCCGCCCACCTGGTGGCCCAGATAGGTCAGCCCATACAGCACGCCGACCAGCCGGATGCCATACACGTCGGCCAGGATGGCCGACGACAAGGCAATGCTGCCCGCCCAGACGATGCCGCCGATGGTGGCGGCCAGATACAGTTCCCAATGCGCGCCCACCATGACGAGCGCGAAAAAGCCCAACCCCCGCACCAGGTAGATGGCGGCAAGGATGTTGCGGCGCTCGACCTGGTCGGACATGCGACCCAGCACCAGCGTGCTGAAGATGGCGACCAGGCCGATGAGACCGATGCCCAGCGAGCTGGTGGTGGCGTCAAAGCCGTGGTCCATCAGCATGGGCATGCCGTGCGTGCCCAGCAGGTTCATGCTGAAGCCACAGGCGAACAAACCCAGCGCGACCTGCCAGAAGGGCACGCTGCGCAGGGCCTCGCCCAGCCCCGGCGCCGGCGCCTTGGCGGCCGGCTTGGCCGCGGCGGATTTTTCAACGATCTGGTGGGGGAGCAGGTCGGTGTGCTCGGGCGCCTCGTCGCGCATCACGAAGAGCGCCACCGGCACGGTCAGCAGCGCGAACAGCGCGGCAAAGCCCAGCAGGGTCGCCTGCCAGCCCGCCGCCGCGATGGCAAACGTCAGCGTGGGCGTCATCAGCGCAATGCCGGCCATCGAGCCGGTGGACAGGAAGAAGAGCGCCATGCCGCGCTGGCGCGTGAACCAACGGCTGATCACGGGCGTCAGCGCGACCGGGCTGGTGAAGGCCAGGCCGATGGACAGCGCGACGCCGAAGGACAGCAGGAATTCGAGAGGGCCGCGCGCGTAGACGGTCCAGATGGACGACGCCACGACGATGGCGGTGCCGGTCAGGAGCACGAAGCGCGTGCCGCGGATGCTGACCAGATAGCCCGCCAGCGGCATGCCCAGCCCGTAGCACAGCATCCCGATGGCCACGATGCTCGACAGCACGCTGCGCGAAAATCCCAACCCGTCGGCCATGGGCAGGAAGAACGGTCCGATCCCCATCCGCAGGCCGACCGTCAACAGGGTGAGCACCGTGGCGGCGCCCACGATGTTCCAGCCGAAATACCAGCCGCCCGATGCTTGCTTGTCCAATCTCTTCTCCTCCATGTCTTTTTTTGGCCGCTTGCGCGCCCGGACTTGCAGACACCGCGGGGGAGGCACGGAGCGACGCTCCGCTGTCGACAGGGGTGGGAAGGGCCAGGCGTGGATCGGCGTGCTCGTGCCGGCGCAGTCGCGTCGGCGGACGCGACACATATTACTCCCGGCTATATGCGAATGCTGCCGGGGCGTGAAAATCCTGTCCGGTGAGCGGCCAGATGGCCCGCGCAGCGCGGTCGGGTCAGCCCGCCTGCGCCAGGAACGCCTGCAAGGCCGGCACGGTGTTGAGCACGTGTTGGCGCATCGCGGCCTCGCAGCGCGCCGCGTCGCGGGTCTGCAGCGCGTCGATCAGTTCCTGGTGCGACTCGCGCACGCGCAGCACGCGGCCAGGTTGGGCGGCCCACAGGCGCATGTAGGGCTCGACCACGGAATGCAGTTCGGATATCTGGTTCAACAGGCGCGGCTGCTTGCAGAAGCTGCACAGGTATTCGTGGAACTCGCGGTGGGCGGTGGTCCAGTCCAGGTCTTCGCCGGCGCCCTGGTCCAGCTGCTCGAGCATGTTGGTCAGCCGGCGCAGGGGCTCGGCGCCCATGTTGGAGACCGCGTTGCGCACGGCCAGCCCTTCCAGCACGGAACGCATCTCGAAGACCTCGAGCATTTCCTGCTGGTTCAGGCCGCGCACCACGGCGCCGCGGTTGGCGCGGATTTCGACCAGACCCTCCGAGGCCAGGCGGCGCAGCGCGCCGCGCACCGGCATGCGGCTGGTGCCGATTTCCGCGGCGACGACGTCGGGCACCAGGCGCTGGCCGGGCGCGTAGCGTCCCAGCCGGATTTCACGCTGCAGGTGCAGGTACGCCTCGTCTTCGGCGCTGATGGCTGTCTTCTGGAATTGCAGCACTTACGTCCCCGGGCTTGGAAAGCCGCCATGATAGATAAGGGCGAAAATAACACAAACTGGATCCAATGATCCATGGATGCAAACACTAATGGCCGGGTGAGCGCGGCTTGCGTCTAATCCAGCCAGGACGCGGCCCGCCGCGCCCGACCGGCCGGAAGGGGCAAGAGACCCGCCCGGCTTATACGCTTTCCAATACGCGATCAAGGGGAACCCATGAAATTTCGTCTCATCCGGGCGCTGGCAGGCGCCGCCGTGATGGCCTTTGCGGCTCAGGCCGGGGCCCAGGCCACGGACTGGCCGCAGCATCCCGTGCGCATCGTCGTGCCGTTCCAGGCCGGCTCGGCCACGGACCTGATCTCGCGCCAGCTCGGCGCGGCGCTGTCGGCCGAACTGGGCCAGCCCTTCGTCATCGAAGCCCGCCCCGGCGCCGCAGCCGCCATCGGCAGCGCCTCGGTCGCGCGCTCGGCGCCGGACGGCTACACGCTGCTGATGGGCGGCCCGGCCGCGGTCGTCACCAACCGCTTCCTGCAAAAGCGCCTGGCCTACGATCCGGACGCCTTTGAACTGGTGTCGATGGTGGCCTACACGCCCAACATCCTGCTGGCCAATCCGTCGCAGCCCTTCAAGACCCTGCCCGAGATGGTGGCCTACGCGCGCGCCAACCCCGGCAAGCTGACCTACGCCTCGTTCGGCACGGGCACGACCTCGCACATGGCGGGTGAAATGCTCAAGTCCGTCGCGGGCATCGACATCCTGCACGTGCCCTACAAGGGCGCCGGCGAAGCCATCCCCGCGCTCCTGAGCGGCCAGGTGTCGATGTATTTCGACACGATCATGACCGGCCTGCCCCAGGCCAAGAGCGGCGCGCTGCTGGCGTTGGGCATGTCCAACTCGAAGCGGTCGGCGTTGGCCCCCGAGATTCCCACCATCGCCGAACAGGGCTTCTCGGGCTACGACATCGCGCCGTGGTACGGCCTGGTCGCCCCGCAAGGCACGCCCGCGCCGATCCTGGACAAACTCAACCGCGCCGTCAACAAAGTGCTCGCCGACCCCGCGTTGCGCGGTAAGCTCGCCGAAGCCGGCGCCGAGCCGCGTGGCGGCAGCCGCGAGGAATTCGCCGCCTTCATCAAGGCCGAGATTCCGCGCACCAAGCAGTTGATCGACCAGGCCGGCATCACCCCGCAGTAATCCCCTTACGAGTTCCAGCATCCATGTCCTCCCCCTTCGATTGGTCTTTTCCGTACGCTTCCCGAAAAATGCCGGTCCTGGCCGCCAACGCGGTCGCGACCAGCCAGCCGCTGGCTGCGCAGGCGGGACTACGCATGCTGCTGGCCGGTGGCAATGCCGTTGACAGCGCCATTGCCACCGCGATCGCCCTGACCGTCGTCGAGCCCGTCATGAACGGGATCGGCGGCGACATGTTCGCCCTGATCTGGCACGACGGCCAGTTGCACGGCCTGAACTCCAGCGGCTGCGCGCCGGCCGCCTGGACGCCCGAGTACTTCAAGGGCCGCGACGCCATGCCGGGCACCGGCTGGGGAACGGTCACGGTGCCCGGGCAGGTCGCGGGCTGGAAGGCCCTGTCCGACCGCTTCGGCAAGCTGCCCTTCGCCAAGTTGTTCGAGCCCGCCATCGCCTACGCCGAAGACGGCTTCGCGGTGTCGCCCACCATCGCGCGCCAATGGGCCAACCAGGCGCCCAAGCTCGCGGCCGAGCCCGGGTTTGCCGACGCGTTCCTGCCGCAGGGCCGCGCGCCGCAGGCCGGCGAATGGTGGCGCTTTCCCGAGCAGGCCAAGACCCTGCGCGAGATCGCCGAAACCGGCGGCGAAAGCTTCTACCGCGGCGAACTGGCCCGCAAGATCGCCGACTTTGCCAGCCAAACGGGCGGCGCGCTGACCGCCGCGGACCTGGCCGAACACCAGGCCGAGTGGGTCAAGCCCATTTCCCAGTCGTTCCGCGACTACGAACTGCACGAGATTCCGCCCAACGGCCAGGGCATCTCGGCGCTGATGGCGCTGGGCATGCTTGAACAATTCGACCTGGAAGGCATGGGCCGCGACAGCGCCGACTACTACCACGTCAGCATCGAAGCCATGAAGCTGGCGTTCGCGGACCTGCACCATCACATCGCCGACCCGCGCCACATGCGCACCGACGCGCGCGCCCTGCTCGACCGTGCCTACCTGGCCGACCGCGCGCGCCTGATTTCCATGGAACGCGCCAGCGTGCCGACCGCCGGCACGCCCGCCACGGGCGGCACGGTCTACCTGACCGCGGCCGACGCCGGCGGCACGATGGTGTCGTTCATCCAGTCCAACTATCACGGCTTCGGCTCGGGCGTGGTCGTGCCCGGCACCGGCATCAGCCTGCACAACCGCGGATTGAACTTTGTGCTCAAACCCGGCCACGCCAACCAGGTCGCGCCGCGCAAGAAGCCCATGCACACCATCATTCCGGCGTTCGTCACGCGCGGCGGCCAACCCGTCATGTCGTTCGGCGTGATGGGCGGCTCGATGCAGGCGCAGGGCCATCTGCAGATGGTCACGCGCCTGGCGGCCTTCGGCCAGAACCCGCAGGCCATGAGCGACGCGCCACGCTTCCGCGTGGAAAACGGTCCGGTCGTGAACGTGGAATCGCACCTGCCGGCCGACGTGGTCGACACGCTGCGCGCGCGCGGCCACAACGTCGCGGTGGCACCGTCGGACAGCCTGGAGTTCGGCTCGGCCCAGCTCATATGCCGCCTGCCGCAAGGCGGCTACGTGGCCGCCTCCGACTCGCGCCGCGACGGCCAGGCAGTCGGCTTCTGAGGCATTGCGGGGCAAGCCGGACTTTCCCGCGAAAGTTCGGCGACAATCCGTGACCGTCCGGCGCGCGCCCGCGCCGCACGCCAACCGCCTCGCGCGCCGTCACATGCCTGCAGCAGCGCCGGCCGATACTGCCGCCTCGCTGCAAGAAGGACCGAAATGCCCCACCCGGCTTCACCGCCCCGCGTCAATCGCCGCCCCGCCCCGCGGCCCTTGCTCCCGCACCGCCTGCGCGCCACCCTCGCCGCCGCGTGCCTCGTCCTGCTGGCTTGCAGTCACATGGCCGTCCGCGCCGCCCTGCCGCTGGCGGTTGACGGCCAGCCCCTGCCTTCGCTGGCGCCCATGCTCGAACGCGTGACGCCCGCCGTCGTCAACATCTCGGCTTCGGCCGGCACACAGGCCGCGGGCGCCGCGCGCGCGCCAGGCAGCATGCGGCAGAACGTGGGCTCGGGTGTCATCGTCGATGCGGCCCAGGGCAATATCCTGACCAACCATCACGTGGTGCGCGGGGCCGCGTCGATCCGCGTGTCCCTGCAGGACGGACGCAGCTTCAATGCGACGGTCGTGGGCAGCGATCCGGATACGGACCTGGCGGTGCTGCGCATCCCCGCGCAGAATCTGCAGGCACTGACCCTGTCCGACTCCAGCGACCTGCGCGTGGGCGATTTCGTGGTCGCGATCGGCGACCCCTACGGCTTGGGACAGTCTGCGTCGTCCGGCATCGTCTCCGCGCTGGACCGCTCCAGCCTGCGCGCCGCGGGCTACCAGAACTTCATCCAGACCGACGCGTCCATCAATCCCGGCAATTCCGGCGGCGCGCTGGTCAATCTGAACGGCGATCTGGTCGGCATCAACACCATGATCTACACGCCGTCCGGCGGCAACGTGGGCATCGGCTTTGCCATTCCGTCCAACCTGGCGGGCGAGGTCATGCGGCAATTGCTGCAGCACGGCCAGGTGCAGCGGGGCGGACTGGGGCTGGACACGCTGGACATCACGCCGCGCAACGCACGCCAGCTTGGCCTGGCGCCCGGATCGACCGGCGTCGTCGTGGCGCGCGTGGCCGACGGCTCGCCCGCGCAGAAGGCCGGCATCCAGGCCAGGGACCAGATCCTGTCGATCGACGGCAAGGCCATCGGCTCCAGCGCCCAACTGCGCAACGCCGAGGGCCTGCTGCCCGTCGGCCGCCAAGTGCGGCTGGGGCTGTCGCGCGCCGGCGCGAAGACGGAAGTGCTGCTGCGCATCGAACCGGAACAGAGCGAACGCCTGCATGCGGGTGCGCTGGATGCGCGCCTGACAGGCGTGGAGCTGTCCGAGGTCGGACGCGCGCAGCGCCTGCAGGGAAACGACGGGGTCGCCGTCAGCGCCACCTTTCCCGAACGCGGACCGGTAGCCGCGCGCCTGCAGCGCGGCGACATCGTCATCGGCGTGAACCAGCGCCCGGTGAGCAAGCTGGCGGACCTGCGCGACCTCCTGGCCGGGGCCGGCTCGCAGCCGCTGGTGCTGACCCTGCTGCGCGGCCGCGCGACCTACACGCTGGTGGTGAATTGAGGCAGGCGGCGCGGGGGATTCATGGCAGAATGGCCCGATCCCGGACCCAGCGCCGGACCACGGGCACGCGCAACACGCCACTGCCACCGCGGGCGCGCCCGGCCCGCCAGAAGGAGCACGGATGAACCGCATTCCGACTCACAAGCGTCCGGCATTGTCCGCCCTGCTGCTCGCGGCAAGCCTCGCGGCCGCCTCGGCCAGCGCGGCGGCGCAGGGCAACGTGCCGCAGATCATGCAGGTGCCGGCCGACAACCGCATCGTCTGGCAGGCCCCGGCGCAAGGCGCGGTCACGTATGAATGCCGGATGATGCCCACGGACGGCGGACGTTACGCCTGGGTGATCGCCAGCGCGGCCGCCACGCTGGGCGCGGGCCAGTCCGGCCAGACCGGCACGTACCAGAGTCCGCCCGAGACCTGGCGGGCATCCGATGGCTCGGCGTTGACGGGGATGGAAACCGTGCGCGCTTCTGCCGGGCCCGACCGCCTGTACGACCAGCTCGTGCTGGCCAATCCGTCGGCAGGCGTGGGGCTTTTGACTGGCGTCACGTACATCCAGCGGCTCGTCCGCTCGGGTGGCGGCGCGCCGTCCGCGCCTTGCTCGGCGGCCAACAAAGGCCAGCGTGAGCAGGTCAGCTACCAGGCCGACTACGTGTTCTGGAAACCCAACTGACCCGGCTGTCCCGCGAGGGGCTCGGCACAACCGCGCGCGCAACGCAGGCCGGCGCGCACGGCATCACTACCCCGCCGACATGCCCCGCTTCAGCGCTTCGATCAGCTCGGGATGCCGGGCCTTTTCCTGCGCGAGGGTATAGGCGGAAAACGTCACGACCTTCTTGCCCGACGCGGCGAACAGCGCCGTCAGTTCGGCCGGACGGCCGGACAGCCTGCTGCTCGCGTCCAGCTGGAACACGCCGATGCCGCCGACCTTGAAGGCGCCATCGCCCGTCTTCTTGAACGAGGGCACCGCTTCCTGCTGCTGCGACTGGAAGCCCGCGGCCATGGCGCCCAACGTGAATGCGTCGTCGTCGCCCACCGCCAGGTCGACCGGCACATCGATCACGATGATGGCCTGCATGGTGGCGCGGTTCAGATAGATCTTGCCTGCGACCTCGGGCGTGGCCGGGTCGGACGGAAATTCGGTCTCGGTGAAACCCGCGGGAATGACGACCTTGAGCTTGCCGTCCAGCACCTGCAGCGTCTGCGGCGGCTGAGGCGCGGCGTCCACCGGCGCGCCGTTGGGATCCTGCGCCGCCGCTGGGGCATCCTGGGCCAGCGCGGGCGCGCCCGCGCCCATGGCAAGCGCCAAGGCCAGTGTCATTTCCGCGAGCCGTGCGTGGTGCGTGTGCATAGCTATCCGTTGATTGGGCAGAGCTTCCAATACTACAACGGCGCCGGGCCGGAAAATGGCAAGGCCCGCGCATCGCTGCGCGGGCCTTTTGCTTGCCATGATCGGAGTTCGGGTGAGCGGACTGAGAGTGGAGCTAGGGAGGTGGCCGCTTTTTTCGCGTCTGTGGCCGGGTAAGACGCCCAATCCGCTCAGTGCAACCGCGGTGCAGGGCGCAAGCGGCGCGCGCCTGGCGCGCGCCGCCCATCACGTCTGCCGCTTAGAAGCGATGACGGATACCAACCAGACCCACGGTGCTCTTCACGCCGTCGATGAACGCGTAGTCGGTGGCGTAGGACGCCAGCGCGTACAGGTTCGTGCGCTTGGACAGGTTGTACGTGTAGCCCAGGCTGTACACGTTCATGGCGGAATCGCCACCGGTCAGCACATCGCTGTCCGGATCGGCGCGCTGCCACGAGGCCATGATGCTGCTGGCGCCCAGCGGCACGGTCAGGCCGACCATGTACGAGTTGGCCTTGAAGTCGTCCACGGCGACGTTCGTGCCGAAGCCCTTGGCGGTGGGGCTGCCGCTGCCGAAGGCGTTGATGCCCTGGCCGGCGAACCAGCCTTCGCGGGTCTGGCCGTAGGCCATCGCCAGCTTCAGGACTTCAAAGTCATACGAGCCGCCGATGCTCCACGACTTGGGCGTGGCATCGTTGCGCAACTGGTTGGCCGGGTTGAGCTGATCGTACGTCAGGGCGACGTTCAGCGGACCGTTCACGTAACGCACACCGGCGGTGATGCCGCGGGTGTTGTCGGCCGTCGCGAAGCCGGTCTGGGCCGAGGTCGTGTCGGCGACGTTGAACGAGTAGCCGATGCCAGCCTGGAAGCCGCCGAACGACGGGGTCGAGTACTGGACCATGTTGTCGTAGCGGACGGTGTTCGCGGCGCTGAAGGCCACGCCGATGTTGGCCTGGCCGTAGCTGCCGCCGAACGGATCGATCGAGCCCAGGTACTTGGAGGCGATGTTCGTCTGACGGCCGAACTCCAGCAGGCCCCACGACGCGCTCTTCAGGCCGACGGTGGCCTGGCGGCCGAACAGGCGGCTGCTCTGGCCCGACTGGCCGTTGCCCGAGTTGAAACCGCTTTCAAGCGTGAACACGGCGCTCAGGCCGTCGCCCAGGTCTTCCGCGCCGCGCAGGCCCCAACGCGAGCCGCTGGACACGCCGTTGGTCATGCCGAACTTCGACTCGTGGTCGTTGTCGCCCTTGATGCGTTGGTAGCCAACGCCCGTATCGATCAGGCCGTACAGCGTCACCGAGGTTTCCGCCTGCGCCGCGCCGGACAGCGCGGCGAAGAGTGCGGTGACGAACAAAGTCTTTTTCATTACTGATTCCCATTGGTTTGAACAGACATGCGCAGGTGGCCTGGCCCGCAGCGCGGGCGGCACAGTGATGCACACGGCGCATGGCAGGAACGAATTCTAGGGACGCAATATGTCAGTTCTGGGGACGCAAGCGATTTCGCGCCGGGAACCGTAAACAAGGGGATTTTTGTCGCGCACGCCCGACATCCGCGCGGCGATGCGCAGCGCCGGAAAGGGCGTAACGCGCGTGTGCTATGAAGGATGGGCGCGGCTCGAGCGAGCGCGTCGCGCCAAGGCGATGCGCGGCCAGGCGGCCGGGCGCTCGCTCAGTGCGTTGTGATCAATTGCCGAACAGCCGCCGCAGGCGCTGCGCTTCGGCCAGGTTCAGGCGCTTGGCCTCGTCTTCCGCGTAATCGCGTTCGCCCACGTCGTAAGAGCCCTCGTGCAGGCATTTGCGGCGGTTGGCCTTGCATTCGTTGCTGGCCCGGGCGGGCGTGGCCTCCGACATGCTGGCCTTGTCCGCCGCCGGCGGTTTGCTGGACGAGCAGCCTGCCGCCAATGCAACGAAGAACAACGCCGCGCCGCAGCGGCTGATGGTGAGAATCGACATTTACCCGGCCCCTTCCGAAAAGCTATAGCCATTCTTATAGCAAAGCCGGGCCGGGCAAGACGTGTTAAGTCGTAGCAGAACGCCGGGCAGGCGGCCCCCTTTTCCGGGCCGCCGCCTTGCGCGGCCTACTCGATCTGGATGCCGGCCGCCTCGATCAGCGCCGACCACTGCGCCGTGTCGCGCCGTACCGTGTCGGCAAGCTGCTGCGGCGTGCTGGAGAGGAACTCCACGCCCTGCGACTCGAACTTCTGGTTCAGCTCGGGATTCTTCAGCGTGTCGATGACCGCCGCATTCAGCTTGGCCAGCACCTCGGGCGGCGTCCCCGCCTTCGCGAACAGTCCGTACCACGTGGTGTAGGAGACGCCCGGCAGCGTCTGCGAAATGAGCGGCAGCTTGGCCGTGTCCGCGCCCTTGCTCGGCGCGCTCATGGCCAGCGCTTTCACCGTCCCCTTGTCGATCATGGGCTTGAGCGACGGCATGCTGCTAAAGAGCGCCTGCACCTGGCCCGACGCCAGGTCAGTCAGCACCTGCGACGTGCCGCGATAGGGCACGTGCACCACGTCGACCTGGGCCTTGCTCTTGAAGAGCTCCATGCCCAGATGCGCCACGCCGCCCACGCCCGCCGATCCGAAGTTGACCTTGCCCGGGTGGGCGCGGGCGTAATCGACCAGTCCCTGCACCGAGTCCACCGGCATCTGCGCGTTCACCACCAGCACGTGCGGGCTTTCGGTCAACTGGCTGATGGGCGCCAGGATTTCCAGCACCTGCTTGCCCTGCATGGCCTTGGACGGCACCGTCATGTTGCCCGAGGCCGGCATGAGCAGCGTGTAGCCGTCAGCCTCGGCGCCCAGCACCTGATTGAGGGCGGGCACGCCGTGGCCGCCGCCCGCGTTCACCACCACGACCGGCTGGCCGAGCTTTTCGCCGAACAGCTTGGCGAATTCGCGACCGACCATGTCGGCCGGACCGCCCGCCGCGAACGGCACGATCATGCGTATCGGCCTGTCCGGATAATCCGCGTGCGCGGCGGCCAGGGGCGCGAGGCCCGCCATGAGGGCGATCGCGCCCAGGGTGTGCTTGAAGTTCATTGTCTTCCTCCTGTTGTATTGGATAGCTGTTATGCCGACGCCGGCCGGGCCGGGCCGATGTCGATCGTGGCCTGGGCCAGTGCATCGTCGAGCCAGGCCGGACGCAGTTCGCCGCGCGCAATGGCGGCCATGCGGCGGGCTTCGGCCTGGGCCTTGGCCAGCGCGGCCGTGACCATGGATTCGAGTTGCTCCGGCCCGACCACGACCAGCCCGTCGTCGTCGCCCAGGATCCAGTCGCCCGGTTCGACGCGCACGCCGCCGCACTGGATCGGCCGGTTCACGCTGCCGCCCCCGGCCTTGAAAGGGCCGGCCGGCGACACGGCGGCGGCAAAGACGGGCAACGCGCCCTGGCGCAATTCCGCGGCGTCTCGCATCGCGCCGTCGATCACCACGCCGGCGATGCCGCAGGCCGCGGCCTGCGCGCACATGATGCCGCCCATCACCGCGCGCTCGGCGTAGCCCTGGGCATCGACGACCAGCACATCGCCGGGCTGCGCGATGGCCAGCGCGGCGTGGATCGCCAGGTTGTCGCCGGCGGGCACCGAGACCGTCAGCGCGCGGCCGCGCACCGACCAGCCCGCACGCAAGGGTTTGATCGCCGCGCGTAGGTGACGGGCGCCGGCATCGGCCAGCAAGGTGCTGGTCAGGGCGGCTTCCTGCATGTCTTTCATCGGAATCACTCCATCAGGGCCGAGACGACGGCCGGAAAAATGCTTTGAAAGGCCTCGCCATAGCGCGTGCCTGCCGTCTTGCCGCGGCGGCCAGCCTGCGCGCCGCGCTGCAGCGCCACGCGTTCGTAGTACGCCCACAGATTGCTCTGGGTCGGCATGGCCTGCATGGCCTGCCACTTGCGCTCCCAGACGTCGGTAATGTCCAGCAGGACGTTGGGTTTGAAGCCGCACAGTTCGGTCTGGTGCGGCTCGAAGCACAACACCTGCGGCGGCACCACGAAGTCGGCGCCATGGCCGGGCGCCATCGCCTGCATGCGGGCGCGCAGCGCCATTTCGAACGTGCGGCAATGATCCAGATTGGACGGGTCGTGCTCGGGGTGCGTCAGCACCACCGACGGCTTGATGCGGCGCATCGTTTCCGAGATGCGGCGCACGGAATCCGGCGAATCGGGCAGCGGGTAATCGCCCAGATCGTGGAAGTCCAGCGAGCTCACGCCGAGGATCGCGGCGGCGGCCTGGGCTTCGGCGTGGCGCTGGGCCTTGACGGCATCGCGCTGCGTATCGCCCTTCCAGGCGGCGTTGGATTCCCCGTTCTCGCCATAGCTCAGGCAGACCAGGTGCACCTCCACGCCGCGCTGCGCGTGCAGGGCCATCGCACCGCCGCAGCGCCAGACAAAGTCGCCCACATGGGCGGTCACCACCAGCATCGAACTCGACATCTCGGACTCCCGAATCAACAGATTTCCGGTATTGTAGATTTCTGAAACGGCGTTGTATTACGTACAATTACCCAATAAATTCAATACTTTTGGAGCGTTCATGAGCAATGACGGTGTCGTGGCGGTCGAACGGGCGCTAAGCGTGCTGGATTGTTTTCGGCCCGGCGCCGAACATCTGTCGCTGGCGGATTTCGCGACGCGCCTGCCCTTGCACAAGACGACCATCTTTCGCTTGCTCAATTCGCTGGCGCGCTGCGGCTACGTCGTGCGCGAACCCGACGGACGCTACGGCCTGGGGCCGCGGGTGCTGTTCCTGGCGCGCGTCTACGAACGCGGCTTCGACCTGGAGGCGGTCGTCATGCCCGTGCTCGAACGCCTGTCGGCCGATACCGGCGAAAGCGCGGCCTATTACGTCGAAGGCGGGGAACCGGGGCAGCGGCTGTGCCTCTTTCGCCATCAACCGCACGAAGGACTGCACAGCCAGGTCATCGCCGGCAGCGTGATGCCGCCGGACAAGTCATCGACCGGCCAGGTCTTCGCGATCTGGGCGCAAGGCGCCCGGCGCGACCAGACGCGCCTGCCGATCTTTTCCTGCGGCGCGCGCGACCCCTACACCTCGTCGTGGTCGGTGCCGGTCATCGGCCAGGAAGACCGCTTCGTCGGCGCGCTGACGATAGCCGGGCCATCGGCGCGGCTGAAGACGGTGGATGCGCCGGCATTCGAGGCGATGATTCTCGAACGCGCCGATGAACTGTCCCAGCGGCTGGGCGCCTCGGCCGAGATGCGGACCGTGCTGTACCGTCCGGACGCGGCGTAGCGCGCCGCCCCGGGGCCACCGGCTGGCGGCTGTCAGGCGTCGTCCGCCTTGCCGTTTCGTCCCGGGTCCCGCCGCATCCGCAGCGCCTCGATCACCAGGGCCAGCGCCGGTGAGATCTGCCGGCGATTCGCGTAGTACAGGTGGTATCCGGGAAACACGGGCCACCAGTCCTGCAGCACGGGCGCCAGCCGGCCCGCATCGAAGTGCGGCTGCACCAGGTCGTAGGGCACATAGGCCAGACCCATGCCATCCAGGGCCGCCTGCAGCATCAGGAAGGTGTTGTTGAACACCGTCTGCCCGTCGACGCGCACGCTCAGCTTGCGCCCGTCCTTTTCGAAGTCCCACGCATACAACCCGCCGTGCGTGGGCAGCCTCAGGTTGACGCAGCAGTGCTCGGTCAATTCCTGCGGCGTGGCCGGCAACGTCCTGCCGGCCAGATAGCCGGGCGCCGCGGCGACCGCCATGCGCAGGTCAGGCGCGATGCGCACGGCGATCATGTCCTTGTCCACGCGGTTTCCCACCCGCACCCCCGCGTCGAACTGCTGCGCCGCGATGTCGGTCATCGCGTAATCCACGCTGAACTCGATCCGCACGTCGGGATACTGCCGCAACAGGGGCAGAAGGCGCGGCCAGAGGGCTGTCACGATGGCATGGTCATGCGCCGTGATCCGCACCGTCCCCGCCGGCTTGTCGCGCATCGCCGTCAAGGACTCCAGCTCCTGCTGAATTTCGCTCAGGCGCGGTGCCAGCACGCCCAGCAGCCGCACGCCCGCGTCGGTGGGCGACACGCTGCGCGTGGTGCGCGTGAGCAGGCGCACGCCCAGCCGCGCCTCCAGCGCCAGCATGGCGTGGCTGAGCGCCGACCGTGACAAGCCAAGCTGGGCCGCGGCCCGCGTGAAGCTGCGCGCCTGCGCGACGGCCACGAAGGCCTGCAGGTCATTGAGGTTTTCTTTGGACATTGGTGAATCTTTTGCACTAGCGCATGCGCATTTTGCAATCTTCTCAACTAATCGGCTCGATCATACAGTGCCAAGGGTGGCGCCCTTTCCGGGACAAATCCGCACTGTGAATCCGCGCGGGCGGACTCGCGATGCGAGGCGGTGTGCGCCCGCCCCCGCCAATCAAACCAAGGTTGAACAGCATGAAGAAAGACATCAGCAAGTTCGCGGTCTGCGCCGCGCTCGCCCAGACGGCGGCGGCAGGCGCCGCCCAACCGCCGGTCAACGCAGACCTGGACGGCCAGCAGATCACGCGCGCGGGCGAGCAGGCGGCCATTGCCGGTCCCGATGATTACTTCACCGGCCGCGCGCGCATCGACCCCGTCTGGCCGGCCGACAAAGACGTCAACGCCTCGGGCGCCTTCGTCACCTTCGAGCCCGGCGCACGCTCGGCCTGGCACACGCACCCGGCCGGCCAGCGCCTCGTGGTGACGTCGGGGGTCGGGCTGACCCAGGAGTGGAACAAGCCCGTGCAGGTGATCCGCCCGGGTGACGTGATCCACTGCCCGCCCGGCGTGAAGCACTGGCACGGCGCCGCGCCCGGCACGGCAATGACCCACCTGGCCGTCACGCCGTCGGTGGACGGAAAGAACGTCACCTGGATGGAGAAGGTCAGCGATGAACAATACAACGCGCGCTGAACGGCGCAAGATGCCATTTCGCGCCGGCGCACTGGCTGCGGCGCTGGGATTGGCGGCGGCACTCGCGCACCCGGCCCACGCACAAGGAACGGCAACGATGACAGACAAGACACAGCCCGCACCGGGCGCCACCGACTCGCTCTCCGCCCGCCAGGCGGCCATCGTGCCCATCGCGGCCCTCGCGGCGGCCGGCGACATGGCGCGGCTCGACATCGCGCTCGACCAGGGCCTGGACGCCGGTTTGACGGTGAGCAACGCCAAGGAAGTGCTGGTGCAGCTCTATGCCTATGCGGGCTTTCCGCGCAGCCTCAATGCGCTGACCGCGCTGATGAAGGTGTTGGACGAGCGCAAGCAGCGCGGTATCGAGGATGCGCCGGGATCCGCGCCCAGCCGCCCGATACCGCAGGGCGACGCCCTGCTGGCCGCCGGCACGGCCAACCAGACCCGGCTGAGCGGCGGGCCGGTGCAGGGCCCCTTGTTCGATTTCGCGCCCGTGGCGAACGAATACCTGCGCACCCACCTCTTTGGCGATATCTTCGAGCGCGACAACCTGGATTGGCATAGCCGCGAGATCGCCACGGTCAGCATGCTGTCCGCGTTGCCTGGCGTGGCATCGCAACTGCAGGCGCACATGCGGATCAGCATGAACGTCGGCCTGACGGCGCCGCAACTGCGCCAGCTTGCGGACGTGCTGCATGCGCGCGTCGATCCGCAATCGGCGCAACGCGCGACCGAAGCGCTGGACCGGCACTTGCAGGGCTCGTCCGGCAGGTGAAGGCTGGCCCGGCCGATGCGGCCCGGCGGGCCGTTTTTCCCGGGGATAATGGGCCCTTAAAAGGCTTATAAGCCGGCCTAATGAATCCTCCGGGGATTTTTTGGGCAAAATTCCGGACTCTGGACGCCATGCGTCCGATCCCACCACCCGCGGCACGGCAGCGACTGTCATGCCCTCCCCAGGACTCCTCCATGACGCAATTGCAAATCAATGGCTCGACCCAGGACGTCAACGTCCCAGACGAGATGCCGCTCCTGTGGGTGCTGCGCGACGAGCTCGGCATGACCGGCACCAAGTTCGGCTGCGGGATGGCGATGTGCGGCGCCTGTACGGTGCACATGGACGGCGCGCCGGTGCGCTCCTGCCTGACGCCTGTGTCGGTCGCCACGGGCCGCCAGATCTCGACGATCGAGGGCATGGAGGCGGACCCGGTCGGCCGGGCCGTGCAGCAAGCCTGGATCACCCAGAATGTCGCGCAATGCGGCTACTGCCAGGCGGGGCAGATCATGACGGCGGTTAGTCTCTTGAAGGCCGCGCCGCAGCCGACCGAGCAGGAGATCGCGGACGCGATGAGCGGCAATATCTGCCGCTGCGGTACGTATCCGCGCATCCTCGCCGCCATCCAGCAGGCCGCCCGCCAACTCGCCCAGGGAGCCAAGCAATGACCGCCGCCGCTCACTTTTCACGACGCGCCTTTCTGCAGGGCAGCCTGGGCGCCCTCACCCTGGCCGTGACGGCAAAGGGGTGGATCACGACAGCCGCGGCCGCGCAGGCCGAGGCCCGCAAGTACGGCGCCGACAGCATGCCCGGCGGCACCGTGGACGATCCGCTCGTCTTCGTCAGCATCGCCGCCGATGGCGCCGTCACCATCGTGGCGCACCGCGCCGAGATGGGCACGGGCGTGCGCACCAGCCTGCCCATGGTGGTGGCCGACGAAATGGAGGCGCGCTGGGAGCGGGTGCAGGTCATCCAGGCGCCCGCCGACGAGGCGCGCTACGGCAACCAGAACGTGGACGGCTCGCGCAGCATGCGCCACTTCCTGATGCCGATGCGGCGCGTGGGCGCGGCGGCCCGGCAGATGCTGGAAGCGACCGCGGCCGCGCGCTGGTCCGTGCCCGTCGGCGAGGTCAAGGCCGAGCAGCATGAGGTGCTGCACCTGCCCACGGGGCGCCGCCTGTCGTATGGCGACCTGGCCGTCGACGCCGCCAAACAGCCCGTGCCGGCCGGCGACGCCCTCAAGCTGAAGGCCCGGTCCGAGTTCCGGTACATCGGCAAGGAACAGGTCCGCCTCGTCGACCTGGAAGCCATCGGCAAAGGCCAGGCCACCTACGGCATGGACATGCGGCTGCCCGGCATGGTGTATGCGGTGGTCGCGCGTCCGCCCGTGGTGGGCGGACGGGTGCGCCGCGTGGACAGCGCCAAGGCGCTCGCCGTGCCCGGCGTGCTGAAGGTCGTGGAGATCCCCGCCATGCAAGGCGCGCCGGCCTTCCAGCCGCTGGGCGGCGTGGCCGTCGTCGCGCGCAATACCTGGGCCGCCCGCCAGGGCCGCGATGCGTTGCAGATCGAATGGGACGACGGCCCGAACGCCGCCTACGACTCGGCCGCCTACCGCCAGACGCTGCAGGCGGCGGCGCGCGCGCCGGGCAAGACAATGCGCAACCAGGGCGACGCCGCGCAGGCCTGGGCCAAGGCGCCCGACGCCCAGCGCCTGGCCGCCGAATACTACGTGCCGCACCTGGCCCACGCCTCGATGGAGCCCCCGGTCGCCACCGTGCAGATCAAGGGCAATGGCGCGGAGGTCTGGACGTCCATCCAGAACCCGATTGCGGCCCGCGACGCCGTGGCGGCCCGCCTCAAGCTCGAACCTGCCAACGTCAAGGTCAACGTGCTGCTGCTGGGAGGCGGCTTTGGCCGCAAGTCCAAGCCCGACTTCGTGGACGAAGCCGCCATCATCGCCCGCGCCATGCCCGAAGGCACGCCGGTCAAGCTGGTCTGGACGCGCGAGGACGACATCCGTCACGACTACCTGCACACCGTGTCGGTCGAACGCCTGGAAGCAGTCATCGACCCGCAGGGGCAGGTGCAGTCCTGGCTGCATCGCAGCGCCGCGCCCACCATTGCCTCGCTCTTCGCCGAAGGCGCCAAGGGCCAGCAGATGTTCGAATCCGCCATGTCGGCGATCAACATGCCCTACCGCATCCCGAACGTGCGCGTGGAAACCGCCGAAGTCGAGGCCCATGCCCGCATCGGCTGGTTCCGGTCGGTCGCCAATATCCCGCACGCCTTCGCGGCCCAGTGCTTCATTGACGAACTGGCGCACCGCGCGGGCAAGGATCCCCAGGCGTTCGCGCTCGATCTCATCGGCCCGGCCCGCCAGATCGATCCGGGCGCCCTGGCCGACACCTGGAACTACACCGAATCGCCCGAACGCTACCCCTACGACACCGGCCGCCTGCGCGGCGTGATCGAAGCCGCGTGCAAAGGCGCCGGATGGGGCCGCACGCTGCCCAAGGGACACGGACTGGGGCTGGCCTTCTGCTACAGCTTCATGAGCTACACGGCCACCGTCGTCGAAGTGGCGGTCGACGACAAGGGCGAGGTGCGCGTCGTGGCCGTCGACATGGCCATGGATTGCGGTCCGCAGATCAACCCGGAGCGCATCCGCGCGCAGATGGAAGGCGGCGCCATCATGGGCCTGAGCCTGGCGCTGACCAGCGAAATCACCTTCGAAAAAGGCCGCGTGACGCAGAGCAACTTCCACGACTACGAAGTCCTGCGCCACAACGCCTCGCCGCGCGTGATCCGCACGCACCTGGTCAACGACGACCACGCGCTGCCGCCGGGCGGCGTCGGCGAGCCGCCGGTCCCGCCCGTCGCGCCCGCGCTGTGCAACGCCATCTTCGCCGCCACGGGCAAGCGCGTGCGCAGCCTGCCGGTGCGCAAGGTCGCCTAGCCCGGAGCCCGTGCGTATGCCTCATCGTGAACCGCCCCCCCGCCGCCCCCGCCAGGAGCACGCCCATGGAAAGCGTTGACGTGCGCGTGCTGCGCGCCGCGCGAGACTGGCTGGTTGCCGGGCATCGCCTGATGCTGGCCACTGTGGTCAAGACCTGGGGCTCGTCGCCCCGCCCGCTTGGCTCCATGATGGCGCTGCGCGAGGACGGCCGTTGCGTCGGATCCGTGTCGGGCGGCTGCATCGAAGACGACCTGGTCCACCGCTACACGCGCGCCTACGGCGACGGCGCCATTCCGGAATCGGCGCCCGAACTGGTCCGCTACGGCGTGACGGCCGATGAGGCGCACCGATTCGGGCTGCCCTGCGGCGGAACGCTGGAACTGCTGCTGGAATTCGCCCCTGAACTCGAGGCGCTCGATGCGCTGGTCCACCGGCTGGAATCCGGCCAGCTCGTGCAGCGCACGGTCGACTGCGCCACCGGCGCCGTGACCCTGAGCGCGGCGTCGGCGCCTGAAAGCCTGCATTTCGACGGCGCCACCCTCTCCAGCACGCTGGGCCCGCAGTACCGGCTGCTGCTGATCGGCGCCGGATCGCTGGCCGAATATGTCGCCACGATGGCGTTGTTCAACGACTTCGCCGTGACGGTATGCGATCCCCGCATTGAACACCGGGGCGCCTGGTCCGTGGACGGCGTGGCCTTCACCACCGAGATGCCCGACGACGCGGTACGCGCCCTGCGGCCCGACTCGCGGACCTGCATCGTGGCGCTCAGCCACGACCCCAAGCTCGACGACATGGCCCTGCTGGAAGCGCTGCACAGCCCCGCCTTCTACGTCGGCGCCATCGGCTCACGCCGCAACGCCGCCAGCCGGCGGCAGCGCTTCATCGAACACTTCGACGAAACGGACGAATCCCTGTCGCGCCTGCATTCGCCGGTCGGCCTGTACATCGGCAGCAAGACGCCCGCCGAGATCGCCGTCAGCGTGATGGCGCAACTGCTGGCCGTGAAGAACGGGGTGAATACGGGGTAGCGGCAGACGGGGCGGATCAGTCCCGGAGGGCTTCGATACGCGCATGCGATCAGGTCCGGAAATCGGGGTAGTCATGCCGGCTATCTTGGCAAATCGCCTGGACGCCGACTAGCTGATCAATGCTTAGAACCTCTATAAGATTGCCTAATCAATTCCCCGACCCCGCCCATGGCCCGACGCAACCTCAACGACCTCCTCTACTTCGTCACGGTGGCGCGCGAAGGCAGCTTCACCCGTGCCGCGTCCCTGCTGGGCGTCACCCAATCGGCGCTGAGCCAGTCCGTCAGCGGCCTGGAAGCGCGCCTGCGCATCCGGCTGCTCACCCGCACCACGCGCAGCGTATCGCCCACCGCCGCGGGCGAGCGGCTGCTCAATGCCATCGGCAACCGCTTCGATGAAATCGAGGCGGAACTGGATGAACTGACCGAACTGCGCGACAAGCCAGCGGGCACCGTGCGCATCACTTGCGGCGACTACGTCCTGCACAGCATCCTGCTGCCCAAGCTCACGCCGCTGATGCGCGAGTATCCGGACATCAAGCTCGAATTCGACGTGAACTACGGATTCCGGGACATCGTCGCCGACCGCTTCGACGCGGGCGTGCGCATGGGCAAGACCATCGACAAGGACATGATCGCCGTCCCCATCGGGCCGCCCATGCGCCTGGCGGTGGTCGGGTCGCCGGACTATTTCATGTCGCGGCCCATTCCGAAGGTGCCGCAGGACCTCATGCAGCACGCCTGCATCAACCAGCGGATGCAAAGTTCGGGCGGGCTGTACGTCTGGGACTTTGAACGCCGCGGCAAACAGGTCAACGTCCGCGTGGACGGACCGTTGATCTTCAATACGACCCAGCCACAGATCGACGCGGCGCTGGCCGGGCTGGGACTGGCGCTGCTGCCGGACGATGAATTGATGCCGTACCTGGCCGATGGCCGGCTGGTTAGGGTGCTGGAGGATTGGTGTCCCAGTTTCGAGGGATATCACCTCTACTACCCCAGCCGCAGACAGCCGTCGCCGGCGTTTTCGCTGGTGGTGAGCGCGTTGCGGGTGAGCAAGCCGCGGGGATGAAGGGCGCGCGCAAGCGAACTTATGCGCGAGCCCGGACGCCGCAGCGGGTACTCACACGCTGCCAGTGCTGGGCAGCGCCTGGAATTCGCGCTCAAGAATGTCCACGAACGCCTCCGTCACCAACGACGGCGCGGTCTGCGCGGGATAGGCCATGCTGACGCGGACCGGCAGGCGCGGCGTGAACGGGAGTATCGTCAGGCGGTCCGCGAACACGGCGGCAATGTAGGGATTGACCACGCCCAGCCCGCTCCCCGCCGCCGCCAGTGCGCAAATGGTCGATGAATACGTGGTCTCGATTTCCGAGGCCGGCTGCACGCGATGTTCCTGCATGGCGCCGCGCAACTGCAGATAGACGTCATCGTCCGCATTCAGCACCAGCAGTCGGCGCGCGTCCAGGTCCATGATGCCGACGGAAGGCTGCGCGGCCAATGGATGGTCCGGCCGCATTACACAGACGGCCGCGCTCTCGTGCAAAGCCTGCATGTGCAACTGCGCGCCGTCCAGCGTGGCCGTGGTGACCACCACATCGTAAGTGCCATGCAACAGCCCCTCGCGCAGATACTGGCTGCCCACGGTCTGCATGTTGATGTGCACGTCGGGATAGCGCTGCGCGAAGGCTTCGACCGCGCCAGGCAGCGCGCCCAGGCCGAGCGCCGGCGTGCAGGCCAGCCGCAACACGCCGCTGCCGCTGCGCCGCATGGCCGCCACGCGGTCCTCGATGCGCTCCAGGCCCACGAAGTGCCGCTGCACCGTGTCGAACAGGTCCTTGGCCTCGCGCGTGGGCCGCAGCCGTCCCCGTTCCATGTCGAAAAGCTTCAGGCCGCTGGCCTGCTGCACCTGCGCCAGCAGGCGGCTTACCGAAGGCTGGGTCGTGCGCAGCATCTGCGCCGCGCCGGTGGTCGTGCCGGCCACCATGACCGCGTGGAAGGCTTCGATCTGGCGGAAATTCAGGGGTCGGCTCATGGCAAGGCAATGTATAGCAATACTGCATAGCCTATGTTGAAAAAAGAATTTTTTCAAATACTTGTGGACTCCTACACTGGTTTTTCCAAGGGCGCCGCCAGATGCGCCCTGCGCACCGCCCAAACCTTTCAGGGGAAACCACATGAACCTTCGCCGCTACTGGCACCAATTCCTTCAGACGCTGTGCGTGGGCTTGACCGCCGCCTCGCTGCCGCTGGCCGCGCAGGCGCAGGCCAACTATCCTGACCGGCCCGTGCGCATCATCGTGCCCTTCACTGCGGGGGGAAGCTCCGACATCCAGGGCCGTCTGCTGGCCGAACACCTGGGCAAACTCTATGGTCAACCGGTGGTGGTGGAAAACCGCCCGGGCGCCGGCGGCCACATCGGCGGCAAGTTCGTGGCCGACTCCGGTCCGGACGGCTACTCCCTGCTGCTCGGCTCGATCGGGTTGCACGCCACCTACGGGGTCTACAAGCACCTCAACTACCAGCCCGCCCAAGACCTGAAGCTCATCACCATCGTGGCCGAAATGCCGCATGTGGTGGTGGCCAACCCCGGGCTGGAAGCCAACACGCTGGCCGAGCTCACCGCCCTGGCCCGCGCCAAGCCCGAAACGCTGCACTTCGGCTCGGCCGGCGTCGGATCGTCGGTGCACATGGTCGGCGAGCTCTACAAGATGTCTGCTCAAGTGCCCATCGTACACATCCCCTACCGCGGCAGTTCCGCCGCCACCAACGACCTGCTGGGCGGCCAGATCCAGCTTCTGTTCGAGAACGTGCCGACCACCATCGGCTACATCCAGGCCAAGAAGCTGAAAGCCCTGGCCATCACCGGCACCGCCCGCTCCCCAGCCCTTCCCGATGTGCCCACCGCCGCCGAAGCCGGCCTGCCCGGCCTCACCGTCACGTCATGGACCACGCTGGCCGCCAGCAAGGACGTCCCTGACGCGCTGATCGAGAAGATCAGCGCAGACCTGCGCCGCGTCTACGCCGACCCCGCGTTCCGCGCGGGCCTGGAACGCCTGGGCATGACACCCGTGGGCAACAGCCCCGCCGACGCGCGCGAATTCGTGGAGCGCGAGCGCGCCCGCTGGAACAAAGTCATCGAAAGCGAACACATCACCGCGGGTTGAACCTTCGACGGGGCGGCGCCTGCGCCGCCCTGTTGCGTTCGACCTGTCTTCTTTCCGTCTTTCTGCCGCACAGCCACACATGAACCGCATGCTTGCCACCCCCATCGCCTGCCGCCGCCTGGCCGACGCGCCCCATCACCACTTCTTCGGCTACTACAACAAGACGGTCTGGCACCGCGATGGCCGCTACCTGCTGGCCAACCGCACCCCCTTCAAGGATGCACGGCTGACGCCCTTGCTGAGGGCCGAAGTGGGCTACTTCGACCTGCAGGACGGCGACCGCTACCATGCCGTGGGCAGCACCACCGCCTGGAACTGGCAAATGGGCTGCCAGCTGCAATGGCTGGACGGCGAGCGCGACCCGCAGATGATCTACAACTGCCGCAGCGACGATGACAATGGCGTGTATCCCGGCTTTCGATCCGCCGTACACAATGTCGCCACCGGCCAGACGAGATACCTGCCAATGCCCATTTACGTGGCGGCTCCGAACAGCCGCTATGCCCTGTGCGTGGACTACCGCCGCCTCTACATCACGCACCAGACCATCGGCTACAGCGAGCTTGCCCCCGGCCCCGTCGCCAACGCCCCGGTCGACGACGGCATCCATCGCATGGATCTGGAAAGCGGCGCGCACCGCCTGCTGGTCAGCTACGCCGACCTGCGCAACTTCCATCCGCGCGATTCGATGGCGCGCGCCATCCACTGGGTCAGCCACATCGAGGTCAATCCCTCGTCCAGCCGCATCCTGTTCCTGCACCGCTGGACCGAACGCGTGGAAGACGAAACCTGCTTTCTCCACCGCCTGATCACCATGAACGCGGACGGCAGCGATATGCGCCTGCTGGAATGCTCTGATCATCCGCTGCCGCAACTGGCCGACGACTTCGACCCGGCTGCGGTCGGCACCTTCGACTACGAGAAGTCCGAATACCAGATCTCGCATCCGCTATGGCGCGACGACCATACGATCATCGTGTGGGGGCCGCATGCCGGCCGCATCCACTATCACCTCTATGAAGACGCGCCTGACGGCGCAGTCCAGGTCGTAGGCGCCGGCGTGCTCACGGAGAACGGCCACATGACCTTCTCGCCGGTGAACACGCGCTGGCTGCTGAGCGACACCTATCCGGACGCCGCCACGCACGAACGCATCCTGTTCCTCTACGACATGGAGACCGGACAGCGCCACGCGCTGGGCAGCTTCTACGCAGATCCCCACCTGTCCAAGGAAAACCGCTGCGACCTGCATCCGCGCTGGAGCCGCGACGGCACGCAGGTCTGCATCGACTCCGTGCATGAGGGCGAACGGCAGATGTATGTGCTGGATGTGACGCCCATTGTCGGGAGGGGGGCTGAGGTTTGAAATGACCGGCAAGTTGGGCGCGCCCGGGAAAGGTCCGATTTCCGAGCTGCTCCAGCGGAAGCTGCTGACCTTCTGCTCCGGCAGGGGGATGATGGTCTGCGGCTTCGAGAATTCGACTGTTAGGTGAAGGTCTCAGGCAATCAATATTGAAGCAGTCAGGTTTGAAGTAACCGGGAGCCCCGTGCGGGGCCTCTACAAGACCGACTACTCACCGCACTGACACTGGAGCATTACCACTATGTTGCAATACCCCGCAAAGATCGAAGCTGATGGGGATGGCTTTATGGTGTCCTTCCGAGATATCTCCGAAGCGCTTACAGGCGCCGATACCCGGGAAGAAGCCGAGAAAATGGCCGCCGACGCGCTTCTAACGGCCATGGATTTTTATTTTGAAGACGGCCGTGCCGTACCTGAAGCGTCCGCACCGGAAGGTGCAGAGGTTTTGGTCAGCTTGCCGGCCAGCGTCGAGGCGAAGATCCTCGTGCTAAATGGAATAGATCGAGTCGTCCCTTGACCCAGCGGTTTAGCTCGGCGCAACCGTAAACATAGTCGCGTGCGTGAACTTTCGCCGCAGTGCCGACGACGCTAGATTGTCGGCCCCGAGGGAGTAGGTGAAATCGATCAACGCGGCGCACTCTGTCGAGGGCCTCCGCCAGGTCGGTCCTCTCGCCTCGCGTCGCACTCAGCGTCCGTATGGATCCGCTTCGGGTCGATGAGTTGATTTTTATGGTTATTCTGGCGCGGCAGGAGGGGCTCGAACCCTTATATTAGGTGCGGAAGGCTAAACGCCCGCCTCATGCCACGCAAGTTATTGAATTAAAAAAGACTTCTCTCCAGCGCAAGCATGCAATCAGCTGCATGCTTGGGATCGAAGCGATAGGATACACGTTCGACAGCGCTTTGCCACTTAGACCCCAAGCTTGGAGTCTCGACGGCGCCGCCGGCTAAAGGCGCCTTGCCCACAACGCTGCCCACATTGATGACTCGGCCCCAGCGTTGCTCGTGCGTAAGCGCCCGGCAAACCCATATTGAGCGCCGAAGTTGTCCCCGATAGTGTCCACCACTTTAGGCGGACACCATGTCCAACACAGAATTAGCACCGGTGCCTAAGCGCCGGTCTTATCAGAAGGCGCTGAAGGCGCAGACGTCGCTTAGTGCGGCCGGCCCGGAACATCCATTGCTGGCGTGGCGCTGTCGCACGGCGTGAATGAAAACTTCGTGCACAAATGGATTCGCCAGGCTGACCGGCAGCCACCAGTAGCGCCGGCGTTCGTGCCGGTCGCATTGCCAGCGCTGCCCTCGCCAGGCCGTCACATCGAGACACGGTTGTCGCTCGGTCCTGTGCAAGCGGCTGTGCAATAGCCCGTGAGTGAGGCCGGCGCGAGCGTAGCCTGGTTACGCGACTGGCTGCGGTGATCCGTGTCGATGCGATCTGGCTGGCCACCGAGCCGCTGGACATGCGTGCAGGCAACGGCGTTGTCCCGGATGGTAGCCGTGTTCGGTTTGGCCCGTCCGCACCACGCCCATTGCTTCGCAAACCGGCGCGCCAACCGCATGAAGGTGCTGGAGCATGACGGGATCGGCGTGTGGCTGGCCGCGCGCCGGCTGAACCGCGGCAAGTTCGTGTGGGCCGATGCGCTGCGTGGCCCACACGTCGCGGTCGACAGCGAGCAGTGGCTGGCGCTGGTGCTGTGCCTGCCCTGGCCGCATGTGGGCGCGGCAGGCGTGATCTCGGTGTTGTAGCGCCGGACAAATCCGGCAAGACGCCAATACCGCCGCTGCGAGCCCTGCGGCCTACTGTCGGCCATGAGTACCGCATCCCTGGATCACCTCGACGCGCAGCAGCTGCGCGCGTTGGCCGAACGCCTGATGGGCGAGGTGGCCACGCGTGACGCCCAGATAGCGGCGCACGACGCGGTGGTCGCCGAGCGGGATCGAGTACTGCACTTCAAACAGACGCACATCGACCAGCTCATGCAGAAACTGGCGCTGTACAAGCGCTGGCGCTACGGCAAGCGCAGCGAGCAACTGAACCCGGCGCAGGCAAGGCTTCTGGAAGAGACGATGGATGCCGACTTGGCGGCCATCGAAGAGGAAGTCAACGCGCTGCGCGTAGCGGTCTCCACCCCGCCTGCGGCGCCGCAAGCGCCGCTTCGCATGAGGCTGCCGCCCGAGTTGCCGCGCACCGAGCTCCACCACGAACCGGCGTCAACGACGTGCCGCTGCGGCTGCGGCTTGAAACGCATCGGCGAGGACGTCAGCGAGAAGCTGGATTACCTGCCGGACGTCTTTACGGGCGAGCGCCACATCCGCGGCAAATGGGTGTGCGAGCACTGCGAGACGCTCACGCAGGCGCCCGTGCCCGCGCAGGTCATCGACAAGGGCATCCTGACGACGGCACTCGGGCGCAGGTACTGGCGGCCAAGTTCGCCGACCACCTGCCGCTATACCGCCAGGAAGGCATCTTTGCGCGCGCCGGCCTGGCGCTGCCGCGCTCGACGCTGGGCGAGTGGGTCAGCATGTGCGGGCTGCGGTTGCAGCCGGTGGTCGATGCGCTCAAGGCCGATGTGCTGGGCAAACCCGTGCTGCATGCCGACGAGACGCCAGTGCAGATGCTCAATCCGGGCGCGCGCAAGACGCACCGAGCCTACTTGTGGGCATAAACACCGACCTTCGTTCGACAGCCTGCGCGCGGTGCTCTACGACTTCGCGCCAAGCCGGGCCCGCGAGCACTGCCGCACGTTCCTGCAAGACTGGCGCGGCAAGCTGGTGACGACGATTATGCCGGCTACAAGGCCGGCTTCGCTGCCGGCATCCCGGCACTTGGCTGCATGGCGCACGCCAGGCGCAAGTTCCATGACCTGCATGCAAACCACCACAGCCAGATCGCCGGAGAGGCGCTGGAGCTGTTCGGCGCGCTCTAAGGCGCGGAGCGGGACGTAGCCGACCTGCCAGCCAACGAGCGCAGGCCGTTGCGGCAGGAACGCGCCGAGCCGATCACCGCGATGGCTAACGCAAATCGGGAGACGTCCATTGAAATTGGGTTATTGGCTGCTCACCCCTCATCGCCGCAGCAGCATCCCGGACTGATTTTAAGCTCTCGGTGTCTTTATAATTGAGCCGGGGAGAATAGATATTCCCTACATCCGGACGTTGCATTGACAGTTTCGACTCACGCATGATTTCCAAAATCATTTTATTGGAATTCACCACTGTATCCAATTGCGCGGGAGTTAGACCTGGATTGCCTAGAGATATTTTTCCCTCTAAATATGATTCGGTGTAAACGATTCTTTGAAAATCAAACCCAGGCCTAACCATCCCATCAACGATAGCGACCCCACCGAAAAAGCCCCCAGAATTAACGCGAACACCCGCTATGTCTGCTGTCCCACCGGTCATCCGGAACCCTCCGCTACCTCCACCTCCGCACTCTTTGCGGTGCAGGGCTTGCGCAAGACTTTCAATATAATAGTTTTCGCTTGCTTCTCCAGCTGGAGGACTGGCCGGAGGAGTGAGAACAGGGATCGCAATTCCGGGAGAGATCCCCGCAGCGTTGTGGCGATTATAGTCTTCCAGAATGGCCCTCGACAAAGTGTCGCGCATGTCCTTTTCGAAGCCGCTACCGATCATATCCTTCGCTCTTGAGGCGACTTTAGGACACCCCTGCGCGTATATTTCTATGTCCCAAAAAGATTGACTGAGCGCTATAGCTACCGCAATTCTACTACTTGAAAAGGCTACGGATACCCTTTGGTACGCTTTTTCAGCTAGAGGATCGGCAATGTCGCAGGGAATGGCTGGGGCAGCCGCCCAAGATGACGGGGCATAGAAAAAAAGAGAAAGCAGTATAAGTGGCGATTTCATACATTCACCTATCGCAAGGTGAGAATACTAGCCCTGCTAGCCCGGCAGTGGTTTGAAGCTCCCACCACCGTCCGGCTTTGCGGGCGTATCAGTAGCGTAACTAGGCCCTTCATATCTAGTTCTAGTGGTGGCATACAAAGAGCAAACGATTACAACCGCACCAACAATTATTGCAATTATCCCCGGTGAATGACTTGCCAGCCGAAATTTTGGCAACAGAGCTGCAGGCAACTCACCAGCCGAAAACACGCTTGCTTTCTCATGCGCGAAGAACGAAACCGCCAACCCAGAAAATGAAATGCCACCACCAACCAATACCACAATAAGCCTCAACAAAATTAGATTTGAGCTGCTCAACATACTGGCTGCAAATGCACGATCCTTAACACCCTCTTGGATCACCGCCAGGACACGCATCTGTGTTACCGCGACCAGTATTAGCATTGAAATTAGCAACGCTATTAAGGCCAAACCCAATCCCAGCCAAATAACGGACTGCCATTTCGGCACGTCGGATGGACATTGATTCGACATTAAGCGCCCCTTCGTGGTCAGGGATACCGGCTTCGTAGCAATTCGAAGTGCGGGCCGTCAATAAAGGCGGACAGCCCTTGCTTCCCGCGCCGCGAAACGTAATTGGCAGCCAGATCTGCTGGAGATTCTGTAGAGTTGGTGAAGTCCGCATCCCATGCACCACCCCAACGCAGCGGAATTTCCAATTCCTGCGCCCCCATCCGCATAGCATCCGCGATAAGATATATCGGAGGCCATTCCCAACGGGGCTTGCCATTTATATATGGCACAAGATCAACCGCATGCCCCGTAACGTGCCGCGAATCCAATGTCTGGGCAGCGCCTTTTTGGACCATTTTCTTATGTTCATCCACAGTGCGAATGCCGTCGAGCACGGCGCATTCCTGCGCTGAAAGTTGAGAGGCTTTCTTGACAACGCTGACCCAAGCATCATGCACCCTCAGAAGCTCTTTTCGAGATGCCGCACTAAGTTCGAAAGCGCCCATATCGCCCCCTTGCAGCTAGAATTCCAAGTTTGATGCGTCGACGAAAACACTAATCTGCCTTACTTGGCACGGCATGCGCCTCTTTTCGATCCGAGGTAGGCAGCCGGAATTCTGCAATTTATACTTTTGTTTTTGATGCAACGCGTACTCAAATTTGGGTATCGCCGAATGCAGTGGAAACGGTGACGTTTATTATCTCGACCGACCACCCGAAACTTCCCGATCAAGTTCGGTCCGCTGCACCGCGCTCATCCTTGCGCCCCGTTGCCGACCCCCACGGCGCAACGCATTGCGGGCCAGGCGATGATAGCTGGGGGATACCGCCTCCCCTTCGGCTTCTCTGTATCCGCAATTGCGCGCTTCCAACCACGCGGCGGGTCGCGTCCCGACTGATTCATGATTCCCGATGCGCCAATCTTGCGCATTCCTAGCTGTGGCTGGCTGCCGTGACAGGGGGAGCCGACAAGACCTTGACGACGACGGGAATGGCTCTCCAATCGCCCCGCGCCAGGGGTCGTTCGGCGCCTTTTCCGAGCGGGCCTTAATCGTGGTGTCCGAGCAGTGGTGCAAATCATTGTCAAACGCAATTGAACTGTGAGCCTCTTCGCGCGTCGGCGCGCAAAGTAAATCTGGGCCGTGCGATTAGTTCTTGGCGGCGGGCACATACCCAGCGCGGCGCTGGTGTGTGAGGCGTGACGATCTCCCTAAAAACATGCCTCTCGCTCCACGAAGAAGCATTTGATATCATATGGAAAATATCAGTAGCTTTTGACATATTCTGCGACAAAGGGAGGGCTCTTGACTGCTCAGTTTGACAATTGGCCGATCGAACGTATTCGAAGCTTATCTAAGCCTGAAGTACATAACCTTCGCCAAAATGCACTTTGCCTCGGACATGACGTCGTGGTGGAGCGCTGCGACCAAATTCTAAATGCAGTACCCGCCTCAAGGTCAGGAAGTAGGCTGAAAAAAAGAATTGCTATGATCATTCCAAGTACTGCCGCAGAAGAAATTGCGGAGCTATTTGTAAATTTGCCCCCCGTTGCCGCTGTACCTAACGCGCATGCACGCCTCAGACGACTTGCCGACCCCGTAAAGACTTTCTCTGAGCTGTGGCGGCAGTACATCAATTGCGGATTCTCAAGCCAGGAAAAGAGTGACCCCGATACCCCTCTTGGTCGGTTCGCCGAGGGCGAGTCACCACTTATGCATCTGCCGTCCGTTATTGCCAATGGCGAGAATCCGGATTGGATTGCCGCTGAACTTGCCGCAGCAGGTTTGAACCGCATGACGGGGAAGAAAAGGGATCTGGTCCTAGCAGCTCGACGCGCTTTCGTAAAGGCAAGAGGACTTGACGATCTGCTAGTCAATGGAAGATCTGGGGGCGGACTATCTGTCTTCCTCGATTTAGCACGCGGCCTCACGAACGATCACGAAATTGCCACTTCGGCGAGGTTTAGCAGGGGCCTTGACGCCGAAGAACTATATGGAATCAGCCACAAGCAGATTCGCAACATCCTCGTAAATACTGGCCTCGCCCATAATGTCATCCCACTTGATTCCCGCTGGAAAGGGTACATCGGCAACAGGATGCATTTCGACCCAGCCGATCTCGGTCGCCGTAACGCTTACCTTGAAGTCGAAGATGTGATTCGCAAGGCGCTGATGATCGCGCAAAACCATCGAAATGACATTCCAAACCTTGCCGTACTAGACTCAGTCGTTTTCGCTGTCCAATCTTCTAAAGGACATATCGGCGGAGGCTGGACGGGAGCGTGATCGTGGTGATGATCCGCCGGGCACGAGGCTTCACGCATAACTGGGCACAATTTAGCGACCGTAGCGTGCACTACCTATTCCGATCAATACTTTGCATGAATTATTGCCGGCTAGCCATCCGATTTAATACCCACAGAAGCCAATGAATTTCAAGGAATCACCTGGAAATATCGACCCTGCTCGAGCGCTTATATATCTATGGGAAATTCTTGATTCCCACGGAAATATTGTCTATAGATACGTCGGCAAAGCCTCCGGGGGAGCGCACCGACCTCGCACTCAATACAAACGCAATGTTATTAATTTGTTAACCGGCCAGCCATATCGAAAGAGCAAACCGACAAAGTTCAGGCCAATACATAGACGAATGGCGCAAGCTGTTAAAGCTGGCGAGACAATACGACTATCGTTCATTTGCAATGTATCACCAGTTGAGGACATAAATCAGCTAGAACGCTATTGGCAAAATTTCTTTGGATTAAGAAACGGCTAAGTGCGTTGAGGCATAAAACCGGTCGAGGAAAGGCTCTATAGCTCTGCCGCCAATATGTCGTTAAAGGTCAGTGGCTGTGGTATCGAAGCACGATAGAACATGAAGATAGTGGCTGGACTTTAATACTTCTTATATCCCGTGTATGAATACGGAACTGAAATTCACTTCTGATTAGAGAGAAAAATGGGTTTTTGGGATGTAGTAAAAAGCGTTGCGCTTTCTGCCAAGTGTGCAACTGGATAGCATGCAGGAGATTGGCAAAAAAGTGCCGGCGGCCCAGAATGCTCAATGGGAAAGACATGCCCCGATTGCCATACTTACGTGACAACAAACAAACACTCTTACACCGAGTGGAAAAAAATTAACTATTCAAATTGCAGTTCCGTCCGAGAGTGCAAACATTGCGGAGGCACTGAGGAACAAATAATTCACGAATACAAAAATAATGGAAAGGAAGAAAATTGCAGATTAATTAGCAAATGCCGTGACTGCGGCGCCATTGAAACAGGACGAGAAGATCATGAATGGGTAGAATTTCTTGACCACGAAGTGAAGGTTGGTGACAAAAGAAAATACAGACGATGCGGCACAACAGGCTGATTATTAATCAAAATTATTAACAAAAGCCACGCCTGCCCCAATTGAAAAATTGAGTGTGCGTTTACAACGGCGGCTTAGAAAATTGTTTGATACCGAGCCGTTGATTTGACGAAGTCCTCTGGCGCGGCAGGAGGGGCTCGAACCCCCGACCTCAGGCTTAGAAGGCCCGTGCTCTATCCAGCTGAGCTACTGCCGCGCGGTGTGGTGATGCCCGGAAGCTGTCCGGGCGCCGCATTTTACCTCGTTACGGAAAAAGTGGTTCGCGCCCGGGGGCCCCGGGGCAAACCCTATTCCTCGCCAATCTCCGTGTGCGTCGACACCCACAAAACAATCGCATCTTCCGGACTCAAACTGATCACCCGGTGCCCCATGCGGCTATCTATATAGAAGCTCTCCCCGGCCTTCAGCCTGGCGGGCTCGTAGAACTCGGTGTAGAGCAGGACCTCGCCCTCCAGGACGTAAACGAATTCCTCACCGCCGTGGCGGCTCCAGTCGTGGAATTCGTCGAAGGAGCGGGCCTTGACGCGGGTGTGGAACGGCATCATGCGCTTGTGCGACAGCGCAGTGCACAGCAGGCGGTGGTCGTAGTACGGGGTTTCGTACTGGCGCCCTTCCCCCTGGCGGCTCAGGCTGCGGCGGCCGGTGCCCATGTGGGCGTCGGACGCGGTGAAGAGTTCGGCCACGTCCAGGTCCAGGCCCGCGGCGATCTTGATCAGGTTGTCATAGGTGGGAGACAGCAGGCTGTTCTCGATTTTCGACAGGGTCGATGCGGACACGCCGGTGGCCTCGGCCGCCTGCTTGAGAGTCCATGCGCGCGCCTGGCGCAAGGCTCGCAGCCGTTGTGCCAATGCGCTCTGTTTGTTGCCTTGCATCTGTATGCCCTGTCATGCCTGCACTGTCATGCCCGCGATCGACGCTCCCGCCACCAGTCGCGCGCCTGGTAAGACCAATAAGTCAATTGAACCGCCGCCGTGCCCAGGCTGCCTCCGTTCCAGGCCAGCCCGAACGGTTCGAAAAGCCTGTAGCGCTGCGTGTCGCCGGTGATCGCCTCGGCCACGACGCGCCCGCCTATGGAGGTGGTGTTCATGCCGTGGCCGCCGAACGCCGTGCAATACCAGACGCCGGGGCCCAGCAGGCCGATCTGCGGCATCAGGTGCCGCGCGTAGGCCATGCGTCCCGACCACGCCGCTTCCACGCGCACCCCCTGCAATTGGGGATAGACGCTGAGCAGTTCGCGGCGCAGGGACTCGGCCAGATCGGGCGGGTCATCGACACGGGTGGTGATTCTACTGCCCCAGCCGATGCGGCCGCCATCGAGGACGCGGTAATAGTTGCCGGCGCGCCGGTCGTCGCCGATGGCGGCGGTGCTGCGGATGGCGTCGCGCACGCGGTCGCCCAGGGGCTCGGTCAGCATGATGTAGGTGGCGATAGGCAGCATCGCGCGGCGCAGGGCCGGTACGACGTCGCCGGTGTAGCCGCCCGTGGCCAGCACCACGGTGGCGGCGTCGATCTGCCCCTGTTCGGTCTTCAGGTGCTTGACCGCACCTTCAAGCGTGGCCTGCACGACCGGCGAATCCTCATGGATGCGCACGCCAAGCCGGACGCACTCGCGGGCCAGCGCGCGGGCGTAGTTGAGCGGATGGAAATGAAACGATGCCGGGTCTTCGACGCCCTGGAAGTACACGTCCGAGACGAGCCGCTCCCGGACCTCGCTGCGGGATAGCAACCGCACGTCGCGCCCGAAGTCGCGCTGCTGGCTGTCGCACCACTGGCGCAGGGCGTCGGTGGCCTCGTAGCGCACGACGCGCAGGCGCCCGTCCACCTTGTGCGCATCGGCGATGCGCAGGTCGCGGATGTTGTCGCGGATGATCTCGACGCCTTCCATGGACAGCCGGTAGAGCTGGCGGTAGTGGTCTTCGTCGACGTGTTTCCGGATGGCGTCGGCGCCCGCGGAAAACGCCGGGGACACGGAGCCGCCGTTGCGGCCCGACGCGCCCCAGGCGATGCGCCGGGCTTCCAGCAGGATGACGTTGCGGCCCCGCCGGGCCAGCTCCAGCGCGGTGGACAGGCCGGCCAGACCCGCGCCGATCACGCAGACGTCCGCGCTGGCCGCGCCCGCCAGCGGCGGATAGTAGGTCTGGCTGTCGGCGAGCGTGCGCTTGTAGTAGGTGTCGATGTACTCGGAGACCATGGTGTCCGCTCAGTGCAGGCCCGCGCCTTGCAGGCCCCCGGTCAGGCGCTTTTCCAGCCAGTTGGCCAGGCGCAGGAGCGGGTAGCAGTAGATGAAGTAGATGGCGGCGATCATGCCGTAGATGAATAGCGATTTGGCCGGGAAGGTGATGATGAACACTTCGCCCTGTCGGGTCAGTTCCGTGATGCCGACCACCGACAGGATGGCCGTGCTTTTGATCAGCATTACGTAGACGCCGCTCATCGGTTGCACGATCAGCCGCATCGCTTGCGGCAGGATGACCAGCCACAGGATCTGCAAGGGACGCAGGCCCAGCGTCATCGCGCCTTCCGTCTGGCCGCGCGGCACGGCCTGGATGGCGCCCATGACGATTTCGGCCACATAGCAGGACGTGTAGACCGACAGCGCGACGAACGCCGCCGTGCCGGAATCCCAATGCAGCAGTTCGATGCCGGAACTGGGCAGCACGAAATAGAAGATGTAGAGCTGAACCAGGAACGGCGTGCCGCGCAGGATGTGGATGTACAGGCCCAGCAGTTGGTGCACGCCGCGGATGCGGTAGCTGCGGATCACGCCGATGACGAACCCCAGCAGCGACCCGGCGATGATGGCCACGAACGAGATCTTCAGCGTTTCCCAGAAGCCCTTGAGCAGGAAAGGCAGCACGACGCCGGCGGTGGAGAGATAGGATTCCAGCATGCTTACCTCGCGTTCCAGGCCGGGCCGGCCAGCCAGAGGCTCACGCCCTTGGACAGCAGCAGCATGACGCAGTAGATCAGCAGGTAGCCCGCCGCGATGGTCAGGAAGGCTTCGTTGGGCACGATGCGCTCGCTGTTCATCTGCACGCCCGCGGCGACCAGTTCGAACACCGTGATCAGCGACAGCAGCGAAGTGTCCTTGATCAGCACGGCCGTCTGGCCCAACAGCGGCGGCAGCGTGTTGGCGAAGGCCTGCGGCAGCACCACGTAGCGCAGGCGCTGCTGATAGTTCATGCCGCAGGCCTTGGCGCCTTCGATCTGGCCGCGCGGCACGGATTCGATGCCCACGCGGATGATTTCGCTCATGTAGGCCGCGTGGTGCAGCGTCATGGCGATGATGCCCAGCGCCATCTCGCTCCAGCCCTTGGCGCCGGGCACGACAAACGGCACCGCGTAATAGACCAGGTAGATCTGCACCAGCAGCGGCGTGGAGCGGACGAACTGCACATAGCCCGCCACCGGGCGCCACACCACGGCGCGCGACGACATATGGGCAAGCGCCAGCGGCACGCCGGCCAGCACCGACAGCACCAGGCTTGCGCCCGCCGCGATCAGGGTGTTGGCCAGGCCTTCGGCGAATTGGCCCGTGTACTGGCTGACGATGCGCCAGTTATAGAAATCGATCAGCCAGTCCATGGGCGGTCCCGTCTCCGATCAGTGGTCTTTCTTCCAATCGGTGGAGTACCAATATTTCACCTGCTCCGGCAGCGTGTTGTCGGCGGTCTTCAGCGTCTGCCAGTTGTCCAGCCAGAACTTCAGGCGGAACGCGTTGGGGCCGACGGCGAACGCCAGCGGCTCGCGTACCATCACGCCCTCCAGCACCCGCAGGTTGCCGAAGTCGACCAGGAACTGATTGGCGGTGGACAGCGACATGATGCCGGCGTCCAGGCGGCCGCTGGACAGCGCCTGGCCGACCGGAGCGCTGCCGCCCGAGAATTCCTTCAGGGTGGCCTTGGGCAGCATCTTCTTGCCGACTTCGGCGTAGGTGCTAGCGCCCAGCGCGCCGACGGTCACGCCGTCCTTATTGAGCTCCTGGTAGGTCTTATAGGGAGAATCCTTGGGCACGACGGCGACGGTGTCGGCGTAGAACATGGGCAGCGAGAACAGCACTTGCGCGGCGCGCTGCGGCGTGGGCGTCATGTCGGCGGCCACCATGTCGGCCTTGCCCGACAGCAGCGCCGGCAGCAGGCCCTTCCATTCATAGTCCTGCAGCACCAGCTTGACGCCCAGGTCGTCGGCCATGCGCTTGGCCACTTCGACCGCCAGCCCGGTGCGCTTGCCCGACTTGTCCATGAAGCTCATCAGCGGCCCGGACGTCTGGACCGCGACGCGGAGCTCGCCGCGCTTGATGATGTCGGAAAGTTCGTCCGCCTGTGCCGGCAGGGCCACGGTGGCGGCCGCCAGGGCGACGCTGGCCACGCCCAGCCATTGTTTGATTTTCAGCATTGCTAACCCCTTTGGTGATTGGACCCATATCATTCCGGGCAAGGCACATCGCGCCGGCAGCGCCCGGATTAGCCGGACCGGCGGGACTACAGAATCTTTTCCAGGAAGGCGCGGGTGCGCGCCTCTTTGGGGTGGCCGAAGACGTCGTCGGGCGTGCCCATTTCGACGATGCGGCCCGCGTCCATGAAGATCGCGCGGTCGCCCACGTCGCGGGCAAAGCCCATTTCGTGGGTCACGACCGCCATCGTCATGCCATCGCGCGCCAGGGCGCGCATCAATTCGAGAATGCCGCCCACGGTCTCGGGGTCGAGCGCCGAGGTGGCCTCGTCAAAGAGCATGAGCTGGGGGTCCATTGCCAACGCGCGCGCGATCGCCACGCGCTGCTGCTGGCCGCCGGACAACTGGCTGGGATAGCGGTCGCCGAATTCGGCCATGCCCACGCGGCCCAGCAGTTCGCGGGCGTAGCGCTCGGCGTCGGCGCGGCTGCGCCCGCGCACCACGCGCTGGGGTAGCGCCACGTTGTCGAGCGCGGTACGGTGCTGGAACAGGTTGAAGTGCTGGAACACCATGCCCACGTCGGTGCGCCAGCGGTTGACGTCGGTGGCCGGATCCGTGAGGGACACGCCGTTCACCCGGATCGTGCCGCTGTCGATGCTTTCCAGGCCGTTCAACGTGCGCAGCAAAGTGCTCTTGCCCGACCCGGACGGACCGACCACGACCATCACCTCGCCGCGCTCGAGCTGGCAATCGATGCCGTCGAGCGCCAGATGCGGGGGGTGCCCGTCGCGCCGATAGGTCTTCTTGACTGCCTGGACAACGAGCAAGGGTTCCGCCACGTATTCACCTTGAAGGTGCAGTGCGCGGCGGGTCCGCATCCCGCGGGGACCCCTGCCGCCAACACTGGCGTTTCACAAGGCGCCGCCACCGGACGCCTCAAAAATATTTCGCATTTCACGTCATAGTTTCGTATAGTAAATTTTTTTCCAGAATCGCCACTTAGGCATAACCCTTAAGCCCCACGCGAAGGCGCTCACTTCGCAAGGCTTTCCAAGGAACCGGCATGGACACTCCCCAAGACATCCTGCGCAATCTCGGACTGAATCCCAGCGCGCTGACCGGCGGCACGTTGATTGCCCGCAGCCCCATCGACGGCGCCGAACTGGCGCAGGTGCACGAACACACGGTGGCCCAGGCCCACGCCGCCATCACCCGCGCCCGCCAGGCCAGCCTTGCCTGGCGCGACGTGCCGGCCCCGCGCCGCGGCGAACTGATACGCCTGTTCGGCGAAACCCTGCGCCAGCACAAGCAGGAACTCGGCCGACTGGTCAGCCTGGAAGCCGGCAAGATCGTCGCGGAAGGCGAAGGCGAAGTGCAGGAAATGATCGACATCTGCGATTTCGCCGTAGGCCTGTCGCGCCAGCTCTACGGCCTGACCATCGCCTCCGAGCGCCCCGGCCACCGCATGATGGAAACCTGGCATCCGCTGGGCGTCGTCGGCGTCATCAGCGCCTTCAACTTCCCGGTCGCCGTATGGTCCTGGAACGCCGCGCTGGCGCTCGTTTGCGGCAATGCCGTCGTCTGGAAGCCCTCGGAAAAGACGCCCCTCACCGCGCTCGCCTGCCAGGCCCTGTTCGCGCAGGCCGTGCAACGTTTTGGCGACGCCCCCGCCGGCCTGTCCGAAGTCCTGATCGGCGGCCGCGACATCGGTGAAGCCCTGGTCGACTCGCACACCGTGGCGCTGGTGTCGGCCACCGGCTCCACCCGCATGGGCCGACAGGTCGGCCCGCGCGTCGCGCAGCGCTTTGGCCGCGTCCTGCTCGAACTGGGCGGCAACAACGCCATCATCGTCGGCCCCACCGCCGACCTGGACATGGCCGCGCGCGGCATCGTCTTCGGCGCCATCGGCACCGCCGGCCAGCGCTGCACCACCACCCGCCGCCTGATCGTCCACGAAAGCGTCGCCGACGAACTGGTCCAGCGCCTGCACAAGGCCTACGCCAGCGCCCCCATCGGCAACCCGCTCGACAGCGGCAACCTCGTCGGCCCCCTGATCGACCGCGCCTCCTTCGACGCCATGCAGGCCGCACTCACGGCCGCCCGCGAACAGGGCGGCAAGGTCACGGGCGGCGAACGGGTGCTGGCCGACCAATTCCCCGACGCCTGGTACGTGCGCCCGGCCATCGCCGAAATGCCCGGCCAGACCGACGTGGTCTGCCACGAAACCTTCGCGCCCATCCTGTACGTCATGCGCTACAAGGAATTCGGCGACGCGATCGCCATGCAGAACGGCGTGCCGCAAGGCCTGTCGTCGGCCATCTTCACCAACGACCTGCGCGAAGCCGAGACCTTCCTGTCGGCCGCGGGCTCGGACTGCGGCATCGCCAACGTCAACATCGGCACGTCCGGCGCCGAAATCGGCGGCGCCTTCGGCGGCGAAAAAGAAACCGGCGGCGGCCGCGAATCCGGATCGGACGCCTGGCGCAACTACATGCGCCGCGCCACCAACACCGTCAACTACTCGCGCAACCTGCCGCTGGCCCAGGGCATCAAGTTCGGCGAATAAACCGGCCCGCCGCCGCACGCGCGGCGGCGCGCAATGCCGCAAGCAGTACACATTCAGCCCCGCGCCTTGTCGACAATGCGCGGGGCTGCATCATTCTTACAGCCCATACATACGATTAGCCTGACTTACAAACTGTTGCCGGGGACGGTGCTACATTTCTTCATCACAAAAACCATACACGTCCCCAATGACCTCCAGCCGTCCCTTCCACCGCACTCCCACTTCCCGCCTCATCGCCGCCGCCCTGGCGCTGAGCGCCGCCGGCTCCGCCGCGGCAGGCGTGTCGTACCGGCTGGACCGTCCCGCCGCGGCGCCCGGCGAAACCATCACCATCGAGGCGGTGTACTTCAATGAAGGCAGCGCGCGCGTCGACTGGCAGGCCCCGCCCGAACTGGTCCTGCAATGGCGCAGCCCGGACGGCCAGATCGTCCGCAGCCTGGCCAAACTCAAGAGCGGCCGCGACAGCTACAGCGTGCCCGTCAACAACTTCGCGCGCATGTCCTGGACCGCCGAAGTGCCCAGCACCGCGCGCGGCCTGCAAGCCGTGTCCATCGAAGGCCAGCCCTCGCTGATGGCATTGGACGCCACCGGCCGCGACAGCGGCACCCTGGCCACCACGCCCGCCCAAACGCCCGTCGTCGACGCCCGCAGCGGCCAGCCCCTCCCGCCCGCCGCCGTCGCCGCGGCCGGGGCCTCGCCCGACGCCGGCCCCGCGCCCGCAGCCAACGTCGAGCAGACCGTCGAACAGGCCGCCTTCGAGAAATTCCGCAGCGCCTTCTCGGCCTACAAGCCCGTCTACTTCGCCGTGGGCACCCGCGGCCTCACCACGGCCCGCTTCCAGATCAGCGCCAAATACCGCCTCATCAGCCCCCGCGGCACGGGCGACTCGTGGCACGACGACTTCTACTTGGGCTACACCCAGACCTCGCTGTGGGACCTGGAAAGCGACTCCAAGCCTTTCATCGACACCACCTTCAACCCGAGCGTCTTCTGGCTGTCGGACGACATCTGGAAATCCGAGAACCAGAACTGGCGCTTCGGCATGAACACCGGCGTCGAGCACGCGTCCAACGGCAAGGACGGCGAGGACTCCCGTTCGCTCAACGACGGCTACATCGAGCCGCGCTTCCACTACCGCTTCGACAGCGGCAGCACCCTCACCTTCGCCCCCAAGGTCAAGGCCTACTTCGCCGTCGCCACCGAGAACAGCGACTACTCCCAATACGCCGGCCACGTCGACTGGCAACTGCGCTGGGCCCAGGACGACGGCGCGGTCATTTCGGCCATGTACCGCCAGGGCGACCAGAAGCGCCGCACCACGCAGCTGGACTTCGCGTGGCCCCTGCGCCGCACGTTCCTGAACTGGAACGGCTACCTGCACCTGCAGTACTTCAACGGCTATGGCGAGACGCTGCTGGGCTACAACCAGCGCAACGAAAGCCAGTTCCGCGTCGGCCTGTCGCTGATTCCCTAAGCGCCCAACGCGGCACTCAAACTTCAAATGGAAATCGCCGGCCTCAAACGCCGGCGATTTGCTTTGCGTGAAACCCGCGAAACGGTGTGCGAGCCGATGTCAGCCCCCTTGAACTAAAGACACTCGAACGCCAGATAAGGCCGCCCGTGCGGCCGACATCTGGCAGCCCCGCAAGATCTTCCAACCCTCAACAGCCCCACAAAAGAAGGCCAAGCAAGCCGCCCCCCCCAGCAACCGTCCGACCTCACACGACGCAGCCCGGTGCGGCGGCGGCCTGGGTGCGCGGGGCGTGTAGATGCGCCCGAGGGAATCGGAAGGCAGGCGCCGAAGGGCGCCAACGACGATGACGACGGGGCAGTCCGGAGCGAAGGCTCCGGACCGCAATCGTAGCCCCGCGCGCCCAGGCCGCCGCCGCACCGGGCGTCTCAAGAACCATTCACCGCAGCCAAAAACAAGCCAAATAAAGCAACGAAGGGATTTCCCTCGATCCCATCCACAACGCCCCCGGCTCCCGTAAACTCCGCGCCAAAGCGCAGCCACAATCCGCGCAACAAGGGAACCCGGTCAATCACCCCCGGGGGATAAAGAAGCACACACCAAGCCAGTCATGTTCGCCGACCTGAAGCACCTCTCGCACCACGCCGCCTGGCGCCGCCAGCTGGAAATGCTGCTCGAAGCCGCTGGCGAAGGCATCTACGGCATCGACCTGCGCGGCCGCTGCATCTTCATCAACAGCGCCGGCGCCGACATGCTCGGCTACACCCCCGACGAACTCGTCGGCCGCAACATGCACTACCTCATCCACCACTCCCACGCCGACCGCCGCCTCATGCCCGTGCATGACTGCCGCATCTTCAAGGCCTTTCGCGACGGCCGCGGCGAGCGCGCCGACGACGAAGTGCTCTGGCGCCGCGACGGCAGCTGCTTCGACGCCCAATACGCCTCCTACCCCATCCGCAACGACCAGGACGTCGTCGGCGCCGTCGTCACCTTCTCCGACATCACCGCCCGCAAACAGATCGAACGCGAACTCCAGAGCACCCAGGCCCTGCTCGAACGCCGCGTCGGCGAGCGCACCGCCGAACTCAGCGCCGCCCACGAATCCCTGCGCCGCCTGTCCTCCCACCTGAGCACCCTGCGCGAAGAAGAACGCGCCCACATCGCCCGCAACATCCACGACGACCTCGGCGCCTCCTTCACCGCCCTGCAGCTCGACCTGAACTGGCTGCGCCGCCAGCTCGGCGCCGCGCCAGAACTCCAGGCCCATCTGGACCGGATGCTGGACGTCACCCAGACCGCCATGGGCGCCACCCGCCGCATCCTCAACGACCTGCGCCCCGTCGTCCTCGACCACCTCGGCCTCTGGGCCGCCCTGGAAGCGCTGCTGCAGGACCTGCAGACCCGCAGCGGCCTGCAATGCCGCTACCTCTGCCCGCCCGACACCGAAAGCCTGCGCCTGGACCGCAACGCCGAAATCGCCATCTATCGCATCGTCCAGGAACTGCTCACCAACGTGCAGCGTCACGCCCGCGCCCGCAGCGTCAGCGTCAGCGCCGTCTTCGGCGCCGACGGCCTGGTGCTCACCGTCGAAGACGACGGCGTCGGCATGCAGTTGCCCGAAGACCGCCACACCTTCGGCATCCTCGGCATGCGCGAACGCGCCCGCGCCATCGGCGGCGACCTCGCCCTGGACAGCGCCCCCGGCGCCGGCATGCGCGCCCGGCTGCGCCTGAACCCGCTGGCCGCCTAAAGGAACCGCCGCCATGGCCTTGAACCTGCTCATCGTCGACGACCACCTCATCATCCGCCGCGGCCTGGCCCGCATCCTCGAAGAAGACCCGCGCGTCGCCCTCGTGCACGAAGCCGCCGATGGCCCCGCCGCCTTGCGCGCCCTGCGCCAGGCCCACTACGACGCCATCGTCCTGGACGTCGCCCTGGGCGAACGCGACGGCCTGGACGTCTTGAAGAGCGTGCGCGCCGACTACCCCGCATTGGGCGTCGTCATGCTGTCCGTCTACCCGGAATCCCAGTTCGCCGTGCGCGCCCTGCGCGCCGGCGCCCACGCCTACCTCAACAAAGGCTGCGAACCCGAAGAACTGCTGGCCGCCCTGAACAACGCCGCCGCCGGAAAAATGTACGTCACGCCCACGGTCGCCGAACTGCTCGCCCACACCGTCCGGCAGGACAGCTCGCGCCCGCCCCATGAGCTGCTGTCCAACCGCGAATTCCAGGTCCTGCAACTGCTGGTCGCCGGGCGATCGGTCTCGGCCATCGGCGAACAGCTCGCCCTGTCCGTCAACACCATCTCCACCTACCGCAGCCGCATCTTCGAAAAACTCAACGTCCGCACGCTCGTCGAACTGGTCGCCTACGCCAACACGCACCAGTTGGGTGCCATCTGAACCGCCGCGCACTATCGCGGCGCAAGACGCGCACCACGTAGTAGGTCCCCTACACGCGTATCGTTGAACCGGCGATACCGGCCACCGGCGGCCGGCCCCATGATGGCTCCATTCCCGACCGAAGGAGCGACCATGTCCCTTTTCAGCAACCCGTTCGACGCCAACAGCCGCCTCGCGTGCGGCTGCGGCCGCCACGCCTCGCAGGCCGAACACGAGCGCGCCGCGCAGGCCCAGTCACAGGCCAGCGCCACCGACAACGCCGTCGAACAGGCGGTCATGCGCGCCCTGTTCCCGCAGGACGCCTTGCGCCGGCGCTTCCTGCGCGCGGTCGGCAGCAGCACCGCCATGGCCGCCATCGCCTCGATCTTCCCGCTGGCCGCCGCCCGGGAAGCCTTCGCGCAGACCACCGGACCGCTGGAAAAACAGAAGCTCAAGGTCGGCTTCATTCCCATCACCTGCGCCACCCCCATCATCATGGCGCACCCCATGGGCTTCTACGGCAAGCAGGGCCTGGACGTCGAAGTCGTCAAGACCGCCGGCTGGGCGCTCATCCGCGACAAGGCCATGTCCGGCGAATACGACGCCGCGCACATGCTGTCGCCCATGCCGCTGGCCATCTCCATGGGCGTGGGCGCCAGCCGCGCCGTGCCGTGGACCATGCCCGCCGTCGAAAACATCAACGGCCAGGCCATCACCCTGTCCATGAAGCACAAAGACCGGCGCGACCCGAAGGACTGGAAAGGCTTCAAGTTCGCCGTCCCCTTCGACTACTCCATGCACAACTACCTGTTGCGCTATTACCTGGCCGAGCACGGCCTGGATCCCGACACCGACGTGCAGATCCGCTCCGTCCCGCCGCCCGAAATGGTCGCCAACCTGCGCGCCGACAACATCGACGGCTTCCTCGCCCCGGACCCCGTGAACCAGCGCGCGGTCTACGACGGCGTGGGCTTCATTCACACGCTCTCCAAGACCATCTGGGACGGCCATCCCTGCTGCGCGTTCTCGGCCAGCAAGGAATTCGTCACCAGCATGCCCAACACCTACCAGGCGCTGCTCAAGGCCATCATCGAAGCCACCGCCTATGCCCGCAACCCCGCGAACCGCAAGGAGATCGCCACCGCCATCGCCGCGCCCAACTACCTGAACCAGCCCGTCACGGTCGTCGAGCAGGTCCTGACCGGCACCTACGCGGACGGCCTGGGCAAGGTGCTGACCGATCCCAACCGCATCGACTTCGATCCCATGCCCTGGCAGTCGTTCGCGGTGTGGATCCTGACGCAGATGAAGCGCTGGGGGCAGGTCAAGGGCGACGTCGACTACCAGAAGGTGGCCAGCGAGGTGTTCCTTGCGACCGACGCCGTGCGCCTCATGCGCGAGGCGGGCCTGACCCCGCCGGCGGAAGCCGACAAGACCTTCAGCGTGATGGGCAAGCCCTTCGATCCCAGCCAGCCCGAGGCCTACCTCGCCAGCTTCAAGATCCGGAGGACCTGATGCGGTCCGTGCAACACTGGCGGGCAACCTTTCTGTCGGTTGCCCTGTTTCTGGTATTCCTGCTGCTGTGGCACGCCGCCACGCGCCCCGATGCGGGCGAGGCAACGGTGGACCCGGCCTATGCGGCGCTGGTCGGCAACGCCGCGGCCAGCGGGTCCAAGACGCCCTTTCCCGGGCCCGCCGAGGTGGGCGCGCAGTTGTGGCAGCACATCAAGGACCCCTTCTATGACCGCGGCCCGAACGACAAGGGTATCGGCATCCAGCTGGGCTATTCGGTGGCACGCGTGCTCGCCGGCTTCGGCCTGGCCGCGCTGGTGGCGATTCCGCTGGGCTTTCTGATCGGCATGTCCAAGACGGTGTACCGCGCGTTCGATCCCTTCATCCAGATACTCAAACCGATCTCGCCGCTGGCCTGGATGCCGCTTGCGCTGTACACGATCCAGGACGCCGACACGTCGGCGATCTTCGTGATCTTCATCTGCTCGCTGTGGCCCATGCTGGTGAACACCGCCTTCGGCGTGGGCGGCGTGCGGCAGGACTGGCTGAACGTCGCCCGCACGCTGGAGGTGCCGCGCCTGCGCACCGCCCTGCAGGTGATCCTGCCGGCCGCGGCGCCCACCATCATGACCGGGATGCGCATTTCGGTCGGCATCGCCTGGCTGGTGATCGTGGCCGCCGAGATGCTGATCGGCGGCACCGGCATCGGCTACTTCGTCTGGAACGAATGGAACAACCTGTCCATCTCCAACATCATCTGCGCCATTTTCTTCATCGGCCTGATCGGCATGCTGCTGGACAACCTGCTGGCGCGCGCCGCCCGCCTGGTCAGCTATCGGGAGTAACGCCATGAGCCAATCTTTCCTGCAAGTGCAAGGGCTGGGCAAGCGCTACCCCGGACGCGACGGCAAACCCCAGCCGCCCGTCTTCGAAAACATCGACTTCCAGATCGACAAGGGCCAGTTCGTCTGCGTCATCGGCCACTCCGGCTGCGGCAAGACCACCATCCTGAACGTGCTGGCCGGCATCGATGAAAGCAACGAAGGCGTCGTCATCATGGACGGCCGCCAGATCGCCGGCCCGTCGCTCGAACGCGGCGTGGTGTTCCAGGCGCACGCGCTGCTGCCCTGGCTGACCGCGCTGCAGAACGTGGAGTTCGGCGTGCGCTCGCGCTGGCCTACCTACAGCCGCGATCAGGTGCGCGGGCACAGCCTGCGCTACCTGGACATGGTGGGGCTGACCAAGGCCGCGGGCAAGAAACCCTGCGAGCTCTCGGGCGGCATGAAGCAGCGCGTCGGCATCGCCCGCGCCTTTGCGATCCAGCCCAAGATGCTGTTGCTGGACGAACCCTTCGGCGCACTCGATGCGCTGACCCGCGGCGCCATCCAGGACGAACTGCGCGCCATCGTCCAGGAAACGCACCAGACCGTCTTCATGATCACCCATGACGTGGACGAGGCCATCCTGCTGTCGGACCGCATCCTGCTCATGAGCGCGGGCCCCTACGCCCGCATCGCGGAGTCCGTCAACGTGGACCTGCCGCGCGACCGCACCCGCGCCAGCCTGCATCACGAACCCCGCTATTACGAAATCCGCAACCATCTCGTCGACTTCCTGGTCGACAAGGCAGCCCAAAAGGAGTGAACCCACCATGATGTCCCGCGCAGAAGTCACCGAACTCGTCGTCACCCGCAAACTGGAAAAAAAGCTCACCTGGAGCGCCATCGCCGAGGCCGTCGGGCAGAGCAAGGAATGGACCGCCGCCGCGTTGCTGGGTCAGATGACCATGACCGAAGAACAGGCGCAGGCCGCCGCCCGCGTGCTGGACCTGCCCGCCGACGCGGTGGTGCAACTGCAGGTCGTCCCGTACAAGGGCTCGCTGCCGACCACCGTTCCCACCGACCCGCTCATCTACCGCTTCTACGAGCTGATCAACGTCTACGGCACCACCTTCAAGGCGCTGATCAACGAAGAGTTCGGCGACGGCATCATGAGCGCCATCGACTTCAAGATGGACCTGTCGCGCGAGCCCGACCCCAAGGGCGACCGCGTGCAGATCGTGATGAGCGGCAAGTTCCTGCCGTACAAGACCTATTGATGCAACGATGGCGGGGCGCGGCTGCGCCGGCCCCTAGCCTTCGGCGGCCAGTTCTTCCCAGCCCAGTTCGCGCGTGCGCTCCAGCGACGCCGTGACTTGGGCCGCCGCCTCGCGCACCGCCTCGACGAGGTCCTGGTCTTTCAGCAGCCGCGAAGCGACGCCCGCCATGAACACGTCGCCCGTGCCGTGCACAGACGGCGGAATCGCGATCTCGGGATGGGTCACCACCGTGGCGTCGTCGCGCGTCACGACCACGAGCTGCAACGTGCCCGGCGTGGCCGCCATCGGGGCGGCGCTGGTCGCGACGATCCAGCGCGGTCCCCGCGCCATCAGCTCGCGCGCCGCCGCCACCACCTCGTCGACGGACGACAATTGCCGGCCGACCAGCAATTCCAGCTCGAAATGGTTGGGCGTCATGCCCTCGGCCAGCGGCACCAGCAGATCCCGGTACTGCGCCACCAGGCCTTCGTTCACGTAAAGGCCGTCGTTGCGGTCGCCCATGACCGGATCGATGAACACACGCAGCTCGGGACGCGCGGCCCGCACGGCGGAAAGCCATCGGGCCAGCAGGCCCGCCTGCCCCGGCTGGCCGAGATACCCGCAGACCACGGCGCGCGCCACCTGGGTCACGCGCCGGTCATCCAACCCCTGCAACAAGCCTTCGAACCAGTCCAGCGGCACCGCGCCCCCGTGCAGCGTGGGATAGTGCGGCGTATTGCTCAGCAACACGGTGGGAAGCGCGATCGCGCGCAGGCCCGCCTTGCGGAACACCGGCATCGCGGCGTTGTTGCCGACATAGCCGTACACGACCTGGGATTGGATGGAAACGATGTCCACCTGCGCGGTGCGGGCGGGCAGCGCTGCGCCCGAGGCGGGGGCAGCGGGGATGGCGGTCATACGGGTAGCTCCTGGGGGTTGCTCGTGGCAGGAACGCGGATTTGCTGCGTAGCCTGGCGCGGGGTGGCGCCGGAGTGGCGCCGGATGCGCATCATTCTAGTCCCCGGCAGACGCCTGGGGCCTGCGTTCCCGCGCCGTCGCCCAGATGCTCAGGCCATCCGGGTAATGAAATAGATCTTCTTGACGAACTGGTCCACCTCCCAGCGGCCCGTATAGCCTTCAGGCATGACGAAGGCCTCGCCGGCCGTCAGTTCATGCACCGTGCCGTCCGGGTCCACCAGGCGGGCCGCGCCTTCGACGATGTAGCCGAACTCGATGTAGCCGGTGGTGTTGGACTGGAACGACCCCGCCGTGCTTTCCCAGACGCCGGCCTCGGCCTTGCCCGCGTTGCCCTCAAACGCCGTCACCGTGCGAAAGGCCGCATCGCCGGAAATCGGACGGCGGGGCTTGCCGGGCACCGGGTTCTTCATGGGGCCGGCGTCGATGCGGACGAGCCGCGATTGATCGTGTTTCATTGTTGTTCCTATGTCGATATCGGCGGGACGACATGCGCTGGCAATGCCCGCCGTGTCTAGTACCAAAGCCCCGCCAGCGAACGCGCGCGAGCGAGGGTCCCATCGTGCGGCTCGCGCGGATCAAGAGTACAGTGCGGACGCATCGATGGATCATTTCCGCACTTATACCAGCAAGTCGCCTATGTCCACGGCGCCCCTACCTCCATGCACATCTGCTCAATGACTTTCTATGGCCTGAGAAAACTGGGCCTGAACAATGGCGAAATCTCGTCTCATGCCAATACCATGCAGGGGCAGCCGCTGCTGGGGCCGGTGAATTTGTTGATCGGGCCAAACGGCGGCGGCAAATCCACGGCAGTGGACATCATTCGCAGCCTGGGCGACGTGGATGTCCTCAAAACCTTGGTGCGGGAGAACCTTAGAGCCACCACCAGATCGGGCTTTGAGCTGGCCCTCGACAACGACCGCATGATCAACGTCGCGCTCAACAAGACCGGCATGGATGAGGCGGGGGTCGCGGTCGCGGTCAGGCTATCCTCGGCCGAACCGACTTATGCGCTGTATCGCGGCACCCTCGATTTACGCGCCCACGCGGCTGTTCCGGGCGATCTAGAGGTCGCCTTCCAGATGCTGGGCGCCTGCGTGCACTACCGGAACTGGCATGACGAAACCGGTGTTCCCAACGATGCCTGGATCGCGCAGCTCAATCTCCATGCCTCGCATCTGATCGGCGTCGGCGCCTATCCCTTGGCGCCTGGCCAGCATGCCTATCTGGGGCTGTCAGACTGGGAGGCGACACGTATCCCGCCCGTTCAGCTACGAGACGAAGAAAGCCTGTCCATCCGCTTCAATGACGATCAGCTACAGCAGAACCACGTCAGGATCAGCGCCCTTCCTTCCGGTTGGCGCGCCTTCGCGGGCCTGCTGGCCTGGCTGTCCACGCGGCCCGAAAACTGCATCTGCGTGGTCGAAGAGCCTGAAATCCATCTACACCCAACGCTGCAGCGCGTATTGATGCAGGCGATCACGCGCATAGCGACCGAACGTGGCTTGCAGATCTTCATTACCACCCATTCGGCCGCCCTGATCGACTTCGCCCACAGTCCCGCGCCGGTGGGACTTTTCGAAGCCGACGGCTGGCGGTTGCGGCCGCTTTCGGAACCTGCCGCCGCCGTGCAGCGATTGGGAGGACGGCCCAGCGATCTTTGCCTGGCCAACGGATTGGTGTGGATAGAAGGCCCTTCCGACAGGCTCTATCTGCTGCATTGGTTGAAATTGTGGTGTGAGCACACTGGCCAGCCCATGCCCGCCGAGAACATCGCCTTCGCGTTTTCCATGTATGGCGGCGCGTTGCTGCGTCACTATTCCGCGGGCACGGACGACACGCTTATCCGGGTCTTCGATATCAACCCGCACGCATTCCTGTTGATGGACCGCGACCTGGATTTTCTTCCCGGCCCTTACCTCCAGGCAAAGGCCAAGGATCCGGCCAGCACAAAGGCCCGGATCCTCAAGGAAATTCGAGACCAGGAAAGTGGCTCCCGGGTATCGTGGGTGACCGACGGCTATACCATCGAGTCCTACCTGCCGGATGAATTCCGCGAAAAGCACTTCGGTATGCAGGAAGGCAGACTGCATGCGTTAAGCAAAAGCAAAGTGGAAATCGCCCATCTGTTTTCCGACAGCCACACGCGTTTCGCTGACTCGTACGCATCGGACAGGCTGCCCGAGTTCATCGCAAAGCTCCATGCGACGATAAGGACCTGGCAACACGACGCCTGAAGACGCATGTCCAGCACCGCGGCAGACCCTCGGCCCCCGCGGGCCGTCAGTGCGCCGCCACCACCAGCACCTCGGCCATGGCCCGGCTGACCGTGCGCATGCGGTGCGGCAGTTCTGAATCGAAATAGACGGAATCCCCGGTCTCCAGGCGGAACTGGCGCTCGCCCACGTGCACCTCGATGGCGCCCTTGAGGACCAGCAGGAATTCCTCGCCCGGGTGCGGAAAGACCGCGGCGGCATCGGGGAACTCGCGGGGCGGGTGCACGACGAAAGGCTCCATGGCCTTGACCTTGCGCCGCCCGGCCAGGGATTCGTAGTGGTATTCGCTGCCCAGCCCGCGCCGTTGCAGGGCTTCACGGTCGGCCACGCGGACCACGCTGACCACTTCGTCCTGCGCGGCGTCGTCGCCGCCCACCAGTTGCGAGACGCCCACGCCATAGGCTTCGGCCAGGCGCAGCACCGTGGAGATCGACGGCTCGCTCAGCCCCCGCTCCAGCTTGGAGAGATAGCTCTTGGTCAATCCCGTGCGCTGGGCAAGCTGTTCCAAAGACAGCGTTTGCTGGCGGCGCAGGGTGCGTAGGCGGTGCGGCAGGTCGATCATGGGCGGGAAAGGCGCAAATAACAACCGGCAAGAATGCCCGAAACCCGCGCCGCCGTCGAGCGGACCGCTGGCGCGCAGCGTCGGCGCGCGCTTTCCCGACATCCCCGTCGTCGCACGGCCAACCCGATCCGCCGCACTTCAATCAGACCGATTCACGGGCATGACAGGACGATTTTGTCCGACCATAGGCGCGTTGGAAATCGAAGCGCAATCACGATGCAGTTCCACGGCCGCACCACCCGGCACAACGGAGAAAACAGTTGGCGAACACCCCGCACACCACCCTGAAAGGCGGCTTGAAATCCCGCCACCTGACCATGATGTCCATCGCCGGCGTCATCGGCGCCGCGCTCTTCGTGGGCTCGGGAAAACAGATCGCGCTGGCCGGACCAGCCGTGATCCTGGCCTACATTGGCGGCGGACTGCTGGTCATCCTGGTGATGCGCATGCTGGGCGAAATGGCCGTCGCCCACCCCGACACGGGCTCGTTCTCCACCTACGCCGACCGCGCCATCGGGCGCTGGGCCGGCTTTACCATCGGCTGGCTGTACTGGTACTTCTGGGCGCTGCTCATGGGCTGGGAGGCCTACGTGGCCGGCCAGATCCTGCACAACTGGTTTCCTTTCGTTCCTGACTGGGGCTATGCCCTGATCGTCACGCTGTCATTGATCGCCGTCAACCTCATGAACGTGCGCAGCTACGGCGAATTCGAGTTCTGGTTCGCCCTGGTCAAGGTCTGCGCCATCGTCATCTTCCTGGTCATCGGCAGCCTGGCGATCCTGCATCTCTGGCCATGGGGCCAGGCCCGCGGCTTGTCGCAATTGACCGCCCAGGGATTCATGCCCAATGGCGTCAAGTCCGTGGTCGTCGCGCTGCTGGGCGTCATGTTCGCCTTCATCGGCGCGGAAATCGTGACGGTCGCGGCGGCTGAGTCCGCCAATCCCGCAAAGGAAATCATCCGGACGATCAGGTCGGTGGTCGGGCGCATCTGCCTTTTCTATGTCGGCTCGATCTTCATCGTGGTCTGCCTGGTTCCCTATGACGACCCCATGCTGACCCAGCCCACCCACGGAAGCTACAACGCCACCTTGAGCCTGCTTGGCATCCCGTATGCCCAGGTCATCGTCAATTTCGTGGTGCTGACGTCGGTCTGCAGCTGCTTTAACTCCGCGCTCTATACCGCGTCAAGAATGTTGTATTCGCTGTCGCGTCGCGGCGATGCGCATCGCATCATGCAGACCACCGGCCGCCGCACCGGCGCGCCCTACGTGGGCGTACTGGTCTCCAGCGTGTTCGCGTTCGCGGCCGTCTGGATGATGGCGACCGCCACCATGGATCTCTACGACGTGCTGATGCAGGCCACCGGCACGATCGCCCTGCTGGTCTATCTGGTCATCGCCTGTTCGCAATTGCGCATGCGCTACCGCCTGCAGGCCGAGGGCGTGGAGCTGAAGTTCAAGATGTGGCTCTTCCCGTGGCTGACCTACGCGGTGATCGTCTGCATCATCGCGGCCTTGGCCACCATGATCGCGGAAGGCACGTACCGCACCGAAGTGGCCTACACCTCGGCCCTGGCGGGTGTGATCGTCGTCATGGGAATCGCCGCGCAGCGCCTGGGCATCGGTCAGCGCGTCGTCCAAGGCGAAAGCAAGGACCAGCCGCCGGCGGGCGCCAACCTGCGGGAATCGCAGGTCTGAGCGCCAGGGCGCGGCATGAACGTCCGGGCGGCGGCGCGGCTGGCCGCCCCGCCTTAGCCGAGAACGTCGGGGTGCGCGCGCAACGCGCGGCGCGCGTAATACGAAAAGCCCACCTGCGAACGCTTGGGTGTCAGGATCCAGTCGTGCGCCTCGCGCCCCAGCGCCGGCGGAATCGGCTGGATCTTGCCCGCCGCCATCGCCAGCAACTGCATGCGCGCCGCGCGTTCGAACTGCAGGGCCAGCACGCAGGCTTCTTCCACCGACCCCGCCGCGATCAGCATGCCGTGATGCGACAGCAGGATCGCGCGCTTGTCGCCCAGCGCCGCCGAGATGATCTCACCTTCCTCGTTGCCCACCGGCACGCCGGGCCAGTCCTTCAGAAAGGCCACGTCGTCATACAGCGGGCAGTTGTCCATGTGGGACACCTCCAGCGGCACCTCCAGCATCGACAGGGACGCGACATGCAGTGGGTGCGTGTGGATGATGCAATTAACGTCCGGACGCGCGCGGTAGATCCAGGAATGGAACCGGTTCGCCGGGTTGGGCATCCCGCCGCCTTCCTGGACCCGCAGGTCCTCGTCCACCAGCAGCAGATTGCTCGCGGTGATTTCATCGAAGCCCAGGCCCAGGCGCTGCGTGAAATACCGGTTGGGCTCGGGCGCGCGCGCCGTGATCTGGCCGGCCAGGCCCGAATCATGCCCGCCGTCGAACAGGATGCGGCAGGTCAGCGCCAGCCGCTCGCGCAAGGTCCATTGCGGAGTGTCGAACTGGCGCTGCATCTCGGCCTGCGCGCGCGCGATCAGTTCATCTTTTCCCAGGTGCATCGTATCGGCCATCATGTCTCCGTCATGCCGCTTCCATCAGCGGCGTAAATCCCGGCAAGGCGCGCATGCGCGTCAGCCAGGCAGTGATATGGGCAAAGTCGGACAGGTCATAGCCGCCCTCGTCCGCCATGCTCGTGTAAGGGTACAGCGCGATATCCGCAATGGTCGGCGCCGTGCCCACCAGGTAATTCCGGCCCGCAAGATGGGCGTCCATCAGCGCCGCCGCCTTCATCCCGGCGGCGCGCCACGCCACCATCTCCGGATCATCCCGCTTTGCCGTCTGGCGCAGGTGGATCAAGAGCCGCGGCTGCGCAAACGCGTGCATGTGCTGCGTCTGCTCGAAGCTCAGCCAGCTTGACACCTGCGCCTGCGCCAGCCGGTCGGCCGGCACCCAAGGGGTGCCCATGCCCAGATACCAGAGGATGGCCTGCGACTCCGCCAGCCAATGCCCCTCCGGCGTCAGCAACGCGGGCACCTGGCGCCACGGGTTGATGCGCGCGAACGCGTCGGATTCCAGATCGCCCCGGACGATATCGAACGTGCGCCGCGTAAGCCGCAGGCCCATCAGCCCGCAGGCCAACCGAATCTTCCACGCATTGCCCGATCGCAGCGTATCCGCCAGTTCCAGCGGCTTGCCCGCCAAGGGGTGGGACGCCTGAGTCGTCATGCCATGCTCCTTTTCATGAATAGGGTGCCTAGTCCATCCGGATGTTGGCGCGCTTGACGATGTCGGCCCACTTGGCCTTCTCACCGCCGATGAAGCGCTGGTATTCGTCGGGCGTGCCCGTATAGAGCTGCGTGCCCTGCGCCGCAAGCCGTGCCTTCAGGTCGGGCGAGGCCAGCGTCTTCTGCAACGCCGCGTTCAGCGCCGCCACCACGTCCGGCGGCGTGCCCGCCGGAGCAAAGAAGGCGTTCCAGGAACTGATCTGCAGGCCGGCGTCGCCCGCCTCCGGGCTGGGAGGCACGCCCGGCGCGGACGGCAACGGCTTGTCCGACGCCACCGCCAACGCACGCAGCTTGCCCGATGCCACATGCGGCATGATCACCGGACTGGCGTCCATCACCACATCCACCTGCTCGCCGATGGCGGCATTCACGGCCTCGCTGCCGCTCTTGAACGGGACGTGCACGATATCCACGCCCGCGGTCAGCTTCAGCAGCTCCAGCCCCAGATGCGGGGAGCTGGCGTTGCCCGCCGAGCCGAAGTTCAGCTTGGCCGGATTGGCCTTGGCGTACTTGACGAACTCCGCGAACGACGCGGCAGGCACGCCCGCGCGCACGGCCAGCAGATAGGGCGAACCGGACACCATGCCCACCGGCGCGAACTTGTCCGCGTCATAGCTGAGCTTGGCGTAAATCAACGGATTCACCACCTGCGTGCCCACAGTCCCCATGAACAGCGTGTAGCCATCGGCCGGCGCGGTGGCTGCCACCTGCGCCGCAATCACCCCGCCCGCGCCGGGCCGGTTCTCGATCACGATCCCCTGCCCCAACACGTCCCCCATTCCCTTGCCCACCTGGCGCGCCACGATATCCGTGATGCCCCCGGCGCCAAACGGCACCACCAACCGGATCGGCCGCTCCGGAAACGCGGCCTGCGCGCCGCCCGCCATTCCCGCCGCCATCGCCAGTGCAGCCACCATGCTCAAAACCTTCATGCCATTCCCCTTGTGTGCGCCGTCGCGGCGCTATGACACAAAGTGTCCTATAGAGCATTGATTTTCCGCAAGTGAAATTTGATTAGGGAAATCCTTGAGGGGCTGGAATAGGGTTCGCCTTTTTCTTATTGACCAGCAGCTGCACGGCGCCCGTGTCGCAACAATGATGCCCCCCCCCCCGACAATTCCTGATCCCGCGTCGCGAATCAAATCTGCAGCCACATATTGACATATAGCTATATTGCTATTTAACCTAGGGCATGATCGATCCCATAGAACAATCCAAGGCCCTTGCCAACGAGGCCCGCGTAGCCATTCTCGACTGGTTGCGGACGCCGAACGAGCACTTCTCCCATCAGGTCACGGGCGATCCGCGCGAGATCGGGGTCTGCGTCACGTTACTGACCGAGAAGCTGGGCATGGCCCAGCCCACTGTCAGCCGCCATCTGGAGTTGCTCCGCCGGGCGGAGTTCGTGACGGTCCATCGCATTGGCCGGTGGTCCTTTTTCAAACGCAACGAGGCGGCCATTGCCGCCTACAAGGAGTGGCTCCGTGAACATATCTGAGGCGGCCGATGCAAAGCTACTGCCTGGATTCAAACGACAGTTCGTCGAGATCGATGGAAACAAAATCCTGGCACTGGTCAGCGGGTCCGGCCCAGGCCTTCTGATGTTGCACGGCGATCCCCAGACCCATCTCTGCTGGCACGATATCGCTCCGAGCCTGACCGACCGCTTCACGGTCGTGCTGACCGACATTCGGGGCCGTGGCGAGAGCCACAAGCCAAAGGCAGGTCAGTCGCCCAACCCATTCGCGAAGCGAACCATGGCCGCCGAACAGATCGCGGTCATGCGCGAATTGGGTTTCGAGCGGTTTTCACTGGTCGGCCACGACCGAGGTGCACGGGTTGCCCGTCGCATGGCCCTGGATTTTCCTCACGACATCGAACGCCTCTGCGTCATGGACATTGTTCCTGCGCTGGACTTCTATGAGAACGCGACGGCCGAGATCGCGCAGGACTATTTTTATTTTTACTTCCTGACCCAGCCCTACCCGCAACCCGACCGGCTGATCGAAGGCGATGCCGAGGCGTTCCAGCGCCAAATCCTTTTTGGGCTCGGTGACAAGCCTGTGCCCTACGACGAGGACGCGCTAGCGGTGTATTTGGAAAGGTCCACGCAACCCGCTTCTATCTTTGCGATGTGCGAGTGCTTCCGCGCAGGCATTGGCATCGACCGAGAGCATGACGCGGCGGACCGGGCTGCGGGCCGCAAGATTGGCTGCCCCACGCTTGTCCTTTGGGGCGACGCGGGCGTGACTGGACGCCACTTCGACCTTAAAGCGATCTGGAACGCGTGGTGCGAGGATGCCCGCTTTGCGTCCATGCCAAGCGGTCACTTCATTCCGGAAGAGGCTCCCAACGAAGCCTTAGCCGCGCTCCGCCCCTTCCTTACAGAAGGACTGATATCGGCCCAATAGCGGCGGTTATCACCCAGGATTGATGTGCTCGCTCCAAGGGTTGCAGACCGGGGGCTAGCGCCGTGAAGTCGGCCGCGGGCAGCGCGAAGGCGTCATCCCCTGCGAGCGCGAACGGATCCCTTCGGCCGTATGACCCTTCCAGCACGCGTTCCCGTGCTGGCGCCGAACCGCCACGCCAAGCGCCCGTTGACCAACACATAATCAATACCCTGCGCCTGGCTCGTCGGCGCGGCCCAGGTGGCGGTATCCGCAATGGCCTCCGCGTCGAAGACAACAATGTCGGCCGCGAAACCCTCGGCGATGCGCCCGCGCGCGGGAAGGCGGAAATACGCGGCCGGCTTGCCGGTCATCTTGTGCACCGCCTGCTCCAGCGTGAACAGCCCGACGTCGCGGCAATAGTGGCCCAGAACCCGCGGAAAGGTGCCCCACAGGCGCGGATGGGGCGCGGGGTCGTGGGGCATGCCGTCCGAACCGATCATCGTGCCGGGGTACGCGAGGATGCGCTCGACATCGGCCTCGTCCATGATGAAGTAGATCGCGCCCGCCGGTTGCAGCGCATCGACCGCGTCTTCGGGACTTAGCCCCATGTCGCGCGCGATATCGTCCAGATCGCGCCCCGCGTACTGCGGATATGGCACGGACTTGGTCACGATGACCCGGCTGGATACCGCCAAGCGATCCTTGCGCAGGATCGTGGATCCGGCCACGTAGGGATAGCAGTCCAGCGCCACCTCCTGACGCTGGCTGGCCTGGCCGATGTGCGCCAGCGTCTGCACCGAGCGGCCATGGTTGCGAGGACCGATCAGCTTGTGGTGTGAAATCAGCACGGGCGCGCCGCCCGCCGCCCCGACCGCAAAGGCTTCATCCAGCGCCGCGAAGATGCGGTCGCCTTCATCGCGGATATGGCTGGCGTACAGCCCGCCATACTCGCGCAGCACGCTGGCCACCGCCATCAGTTCATCCAGCGTTGCCGGCATGGCGGCCGGATACGCGGTGCCGGTGGACAGGCCAATGGCGCCGCTCTGCATGGCCTCGCGCAGCAGCGCCTGCATGTGCTCGATCTCGGCGGCGGTTGCCGGCCGGTCCAGGTCGTCCATCGCGGCGGCGCGTAGCGACGTGTGCCCCACCAGGCAGGCCGCGTTCACGGCGGGCGGGTGGCGGTCCAGGTTTTCCAGGTAGGCGCGGAACGTCTCGTACGGAAAATCGCCGGCATCGTTGCCCAGCAGATTGACGGGCGCAGGCACCTCGCTGCGCCAGCCCGAACGCCACGGCGCCTGGCTGATGCCGCAGTTGCCGGTCACCACCGTGGTGACGCCCTGGCTCAGTTTGGCAGGCATGCCGGGATCGATCGACAGGTAGCGGTCGTCGTGGGTGTGCGTATCGATGAAGCCGGGCGACACGATGCGCCCGTCCGCCGCCAGCACCTGGTCGGCCACTGCGCCCCCCAGGTCGCCGACGGCCGCGATGCGGCCGCCGCGCACGCCAACATCGGCCCGGACGCGATCGGCGCCGGTCCCGTCGATTACCTTGCCTCCACGGATCAGCAGATCGTAGCGTTCGTGATTCATGAGGCTCAGTCGATCTTTACGTTGGCCTGCTTGATCACCTGGGCCCAGACCGGACGCTCGGCATGTGCGCGGTCAAACAGCTGCTGGCGCGGACCGATGTTCGGCACGTAGGACAGGGCCTTGAGCTTTTCCTGGACGTCCGGCGACTGCAGCGCGTTGTTGATCGTGGCGTTCAGGTAGTCCAGCACCTTGGGATCGGTGCCGGCCGGCGCGACATAGCCCGTCCAGGCCACGGCGCGATAGCCCTTCAGGCCTTGCTCGTCCAGCGTGGCCAGGTTGGGCATGGACGGATCGCGTTGCAGGTCGGTCACGGCCAGCGGCACGACCTTGCCCTGGTCCACGAATGCGGCGATGGACGAGATATTGTCGAACACCAGGTCGGCTTCGCCGCGCAGCACGGCCAGGTCCGCCTCGACCCCGCCCTTGTAGGGCACGTGCATGAACTCCACGCCCGCCATCGCGCCGAACATCGCCGCGCTCAGGTGCCCGGTGGTGCCGTTGCCGCCCGACGACACGACCAGCTTGCCCGGTTCCTTCTTTGCCAAAGCGATCAGCTCGGCGACGCTCTTGACGTTCAGGCCGGGACGCACGGCCAGCAGGTTCTGCACGGAACCGGTCAGCGCGACCGGCGCCAGCTGCTTGTCGGCGTCGTACTGCAGCTTGGCGTACAGGCTCTGGTTGATCGCCAGCGTGGCCACATTGGCAAAGCCGATGGTGTAGCCGTCGGGCGAGGCGTTGGCCACCGCCTGCGTGCCGATGATGCCGGACGCGCCGGTGCGGTTCTGCACGACGAAGTTGCCGCCGGTCTGCTTGGCCATTTCGGCGGCCAGCAGGCGCGATACGAGATCGGGCGTGGTGCCGGTATTGAACGGCACGACGATCGTGACGGCGTGCTCGGGATAGGCGGCCTGGGCGGCGGACGCCGCGGTCAGGCTCATCACTGCGCTCGCTGCCGCGAGCCAGCGCTTGGCGCTGCTTTGGAACGTGGACATGGTTTTCTTCCTTGGACTGTTATAGGTGTATCCGCGCGGGCTCTGCGTCCCCCGCGGGTCTTGCACGGCGCCCAAAAGACGCCGGTACTGCGCGGCGAGGCTTGCGGCCCCGCCGGCCTGGACGGTCGCGCGAGCGCTCAGCCCAGTGCGATCTGACGCAACAGCGGCAGATCGATGTTTCCGCCCGACAGCACGATGACCGCGTCGCGGCCTTCGGCAGACAGCTTTCCCGCCAGCAGCGCAGCCAGCGCCACCGCGCCGCCCGGCTCGACCACCAGGCGCAATTCGTCCAGCGCAAAGCGGATGGCCGCGGCGACGTCGTCATCGCTCACCGACACGGCCGCGCTCAGGCAGCGGCTGTTGATGGCATAAGGCAGTTCCGCCGGCGTCGCAGCCTGCAGCGCGTCGCACAAGGTCTTGGCGCCCGCCGGATTGGTCTCGCGCTTGCCCGAGGCCAGCGACCGCACCGTGTCGTCGAACTCACGCGGTTCCACCGCCACCATCCGGGCCTGCGGCGCCAGTTCGCGCAGCACCAGCGAGCAGCCCGCCGCCATGCCGCCCCCGCCGCAAGGCGTGGCGAAGAGGCCCAGGTTGGCGCGCGCGGCGGCCGGCAGATCCTGCAGCGCCTCCAGGGCCAGCGTGCCCTGGGCTGCCAGCACGTCGGGATGGTCGCCGGGCGGCAGCAGCGTGGCGCCGGTCTCGGCCAGCAGGCGCATCCCGATCTCTTCGCGGCTTTCGCGCGTGCGGTCGTAGCGCACGACCTTGGCGCCGTGGCGCAGCGCCTTCTCGACCTTGTTTTCCGGCGCATCCACCGGCATCACGATGGTGGCCGGCACACGCAGGCAGCGGCTGGCCCAGGCGACGGCCTGGCCGTGATTGCCGGTGGAATAGGCCACCACGCCGCGTTCGCGCTGCGCCGGGTCCATGTTCAGCAGGGCGTTGAACGCGCCGCGGGCCTTGAAGGAGCCCGTCACCTGCAGGTTTTCCAGCTTCAGCCAGATGGGCGCCTGCGCCCGTTCATCCAGCGCCGGCGAGCGCAGCAGCATGGTGCGGCGCACGTAGGGCGCCAGGCGCTCGGCGGCGGCGGTCACGTCGGCGTAATCCGGCACGCGCAGGGTGCCGAGCATTTCGTGTTCGATGGTCGACGGCAAAAGCATCGCGGTCATGAGGCTATCCAGCAAGGTAGGGAAATTCGGGCGGGTCAGGCCGACGGCGTCCAGACGGCGGGCGCGACGCTGCCGGTCTGCTCGACCAGGCGACCGTAGGCTTCGGGACGGCGATGCTTGGCGAAATTGAAGACAGTGCTGCGGCCCAGTTCGCACAGGTCCAGGTCGCAATCGGCGACGATCAGCTCATCGTCCCAGGTCGCGGCCATGGCGATGATTTCGCCCTGCGGGTTGACGATGATGGAGTGGCCCAGCAGTTCATGGCCGTCTTCAGTGCCGGCCTTGGCGACGGCCGCGGCAAAGGTGGCGTTCTGGTAGCAGCCCGCCTGGATGGACAGGTGCGAATGCAGCACGCGCAGGTGGTGCGCCTCGAAGCCGCGGTTGTCCTGGTTGCGGCTGGGCGTGTTGTAGCCCAGCATGACGAGCTCGACTTGCTGCAGGCCCAGCACGCGCCAGGCTTCGGGCCAGCGCCGGTCGTTGCAGATGAGCATGCCCAGGTTGGCGTCGACGCCGGACGCAACCGGCGCGCGCACTACCGGGAATCCCAGGTTGCCCACTTCGAAGTAGCGCTTCTCCAGATGCTGGACCTGGCGATGCTCGGCGAACTCGGCATGCCCGGGCAGATGGACCTTGCGGTACTTCAGCACGATCTCGCCGTTGGGCGCGATGACGACGGACGTGTTGAACCGGCGCTTGCGCACGATGCCCTGTTCGTCCGGTTCCCAGGCCAGTTCGGCGTATCCCAGGTACACCATCAGGCCGTAGCGCTTGATGGCGTCGAACAGTGGCTGCGTGGCGGGCGACGGCAGGCTGGGCTCAAACCAGGCATCCGCCTCGTCCAGGTCCTCGCAGTACCAGCGCGGAAAGAAGGTCGTCAGCGCCAGTTCCGGAAACACCACGACCTGGGCGCCGCGCTGATGCGCGCGCTCCATCAGCCGGACCATGCGGCCGATCGCCACGTCGCGCCCTTCGGAACGTTGAATCGGACCCAATTGGGCGGCAGCGACGGTGACGATGCGGGACATGTGGCAATCCTGGTTGTGTGAGCGATATCCGCTGTCAGCATGACGCGCGCTCCCGGCGGCGTGAAGACCGTCCGCCAGGCGGGAAGCGGATCCCGGCGCCCGGAAAAACATGCCCAAAACCCTTGAAAACAAAGGGTTTTGTCGCCACCGGAAGAGGCTCCCGCCAGCCACGGGACTGTGCATTTAGTAATGGGCTGCGCGCAAAACGTCATGGCAGCCGCGTGGCGCGCACGCCGCGCTGGCGTCCAGGCCATAAAATGGCGGGCGCTGACTTCCCTTCCACTTACGCCCCCTTCCCTATGGCCGGCCCCCTTCCCTCGGCGCCCGGAGCGCTGACGCTTCGCCAGATCGAGGTCTTCCACGCCGTGATGCTGACCGGCTCGCTCAGCGAAGCGGGCCGCATGCTGTCCGTGACGCAACCCGCCGTGAGCCGCGTGCTGGCCTCGGCTGAGAACCGGCTGCGCTATCGGCTGTTCGAACGCGTCAAGGGGCGGCTGCACCCCACGCCGGAGGCCCGGCGCCTGTTTGTCGAGGCCGAAGAGATCTTCGGCCGCGTCAATCGGTTCAATGCCCTGGCGGGCGCGTTGGGCGCGGGCTCGGCGGGGACGGTCAGCCTGGTGTCCAGCCCCAGCTTCAGCGAATGGCTCATTCCGCACGCCATCCAGAAGTTCCGCGAGCGGCATCCCGACACGCCAATCCGCTACCGGCCGCTGGCCTTTGACGCGCTGCTGCCGCACCTGCTGCTGGGACAGGCCGATTTCGGCATCGCGTCGATGCCGCCGCCGGTCAACGCCAATATCGTCAGCGAAGAGATCGGCCAGGGTTGGCTGGGCTGCGCGGTGCCACGCGGCCATCCGCTGGCGGTGCGCAGGCGCATTCGCGTCGAAGACCTGCAAGGCCATCTGCTGATCGGCTATGGCGCCGACACCCCTTTCGGGCGCCTTGCCAGCCGCTTCCTGCACGCCGGCCCCGTGCCGGTGCAGCCGCAGATCGAAATCCGCTCCACGCCCGAGGCGCTGGCGCTCGTACGCCAAGGCGTCGGCGTGGCGCTGGTCGAATCGTTCGGCTATCACCCCAGCTTCGGCAAGGACTTCGTGCTGCTGCCCACCGAACCCGCCATGAGCCACGCCATCCATCTGCTGCATTCGGCCAGCAGCCCGCTGTCCAGCACCGCCAAGCGCTTTGCGACCGTGCTGAAGACGCTGATCCGGCAGGCGCAAAAAGACGCGCCCTACTGAAAGTCCATCTGCGAGATCGGCCGCAGGCGCACGCCCTCTTCCAGCAGCGCCTGGCGCACGGCCCGTGCGATCTCGACGCCCTGCGGATTGTCCCCATGCACGCAGATCGTGTGCACCGGCATGGCGACCACCTTGCCGCCCACCGTGCGGATCGCCTGTTCGCGCACCATGCGCAGCGCCTGCGCGGCGGCCGCGGCCGGATCGTGGATCACCGCGCCAGGCTCGCTGCGCGGCAGCGTCAGGCCGTTGTCGCCATAGAGCCTGTCGGCAAACACCTCGCAGGCCACGCGGATGCCGGCCCGGCGCGCGGCGCGCTCGGTCTCGTTATGCGGGGTGCAGACCAGCACCAGGTCCGGGTCGAGCGCGCGCATGGCCCAGGTCAGCGCCTCTGACAGCGCCCGGTCTTCGAAGGCCAGCGTGGCCAGCGCGCCGTGCACCTTCACGTGCGTCACGCGATGGCCCGCGGCGCGGGCCATGCCCTGCATCGCGGCGATCTGGTACGCAAGCATGTCGCCGATGGCCTGAGGGCTGTCGCCGATGATCTTGCGCCGCCCGAATCCCCACAGGTCGTTGAACCCCGGATGCGCGCCCACATCGATGCCCCGTTTTAGGGCGGATGCCGCAGTCTGGTGCATGACCGATGCATCGCCACCGTGAAAACCGCAAGCCACGTTGGCCGACGTGATGAGGTCCAGCATGGCCTCGTCCGCACCGATCTTGTAGTGGCCGAAGCTCTCTCCCAGGTCGGAATTGAGGTCTACGTCGCGCATCTGAAGGACTCCGAAAAAAACGAATTTCAATGTTTGGCATACCGTTGGCATGCAATTTGCATGCCAAGGACTTGCTGAGGCGATATGCCCAGGATCGGGGCAGGTCTGCCCACCGCGTTTTTTATTGAACGGAGTCCAAGCAATGAATTTCAAATGGAAGAACGCCACATGCGCCGTGGCCGCAGCATTGGCGATGGCGACTGGCGTGGCGCAAGCGGCAGAACTCAATTTCGCCAGCTGGGGCGGCAACTACCAGGGCGCGATCCGCGACGCCTGGCTCAAGCCCTTTTCCAAGGAAGCCGGCATCACCGTCCACGAAGACACCGATCCGCAGGTGGCCAAGATCCGCGCCATGATCGACACCAAGTCGGTCACGTGGGATGTGGTGACCGAGAACAGCGCCCGCCTGACGCGTGGCATCAAGCTGGGCGTCTTCGAGAAGATCACGCCGGACATGGTCAACCAGGACCACGTGATCCCCAATGCCCGCAATGACTATGGTGTGCCGTCGGAGATCTTCTCGACCAACATCGGCTTCTCGACCCAGGCCTTCCCCGCCGGCAAGCCGCAGCCCAGCACCTTCGCCGACTTCTGGGACGTGAAGAAATTCCCCGGCAAGCGGACCCTCCAGGACGATCCCGCCACGGTGATCGAAGCGGCGCTCATCGCCGACGGCGTCGCGCCCGCCGATGTGTACAAGGTGCTGGCCACGCCCGAAGGCCTTGACCGCGCCTTCAAGAAGATCGAAGAGATCAAGCCCCACGTCGCCCGCTGGTGGAAGAGCGGCGCCGAACCCGTCAACGCGCTGGGAAGCAGCGAAGTCGTGATGGCGCTGGGCTGGAACGGCCGCTTCCAGGCCGGCATCGACTCGGGCCTGCCCATCGCCATGGGCTGGGGCGACAGCATCGCCCAGGTCGGGTACTTCGCCATCGTGAAGGGCTCGCCCAACCGCGACGCGGCCATCAAGCTGCTGAACTACATGATCCAGCCCAAGCATCAGGCCGAATTCAGCAAATACATCGCCTACGGCCCGACCACCGAGCAGGCCCTGCCCCTGATCGACGCCAAGCGGCTGGAGCGCCTGCCTTCGACCACCGAGCGCCTGAAGAACAGCATCTTCCTGAACTCGGAGTTCTGGGACACCCACGGCCCCGCCATCACCGAGCGCTACAACCAGGTCCGCGCCCGCTGATCCTCCTGCTTCCTTACTCAGACGCCGGCGCACGCGCCGGCGCCCCAATGCCATGACCACGAGCACCGACGCCCTTACCCTGCCCGTCGCCAGCGTGCGCCCGGCCGCCGCTTCCCGGCGCGGCCGCGTCGCGGCCCTTGCCGCATTGCCGCTGCTGCTGTTCCTGCTGCTGTTTTTCGCCGGCCCGATCGCGGGTTTGCTGGGCAACGGCTTCAAGGGCGAGGACGGCGGCCTGACGCTGGCCCATTACCGCCACCTGCTGGACACGCCGATCTACCGCATCGTGCTGGTCAACACCTTCACCATTGCCGCCGCCGTCACGGTGGCCTGCGTGGTGTTGAGCTATCCGCTCGCCTACCTGATGGCGACCGTATCGCCGACCGTGGCGCGCGTGGTGTTCTTCGCGGTGCTGCTGCCCTTCTGGTCCAGCGCGCTGGTGCGCACGTCGGCCTGGATCGCGCTGCTGGGCAAGAACGGGCCGTTGAACACCCTGCTGACGACCGTGGGCATCCTCGACCAACCCATGGCGTTCCTCTACAACTTCACCGGCGTGATGGTGGGCATGACGCACGTGCTGATGCCCTTTGTCGTGCTGCCGCTGTATGCGTCGTTCCGGTCCCTGGACGGCAGCCTGGTGCAGGCCGCGCAAGGCCTGGGCGCGGGGTCTGCGGGCATTTTCAGCAGGGTCATCCTGCCGCTGACCAGTCCGGGCGCGGTCGCCGGCGGCATCATTGTCTTCATGAACGCGGTGGGCTACTACATCACCCCGTCGCTGATGGGCGGTCCCGCCCAGCGCATGGCCGCCGAACTCATTTCGCACAACATCACCGAAGAGCTGAACTGGGGATTGGCCTCGGCGCTGGCCGGTGTGTTGCTGGCCACCGTGCTGCTGTCGCTGTGGCTGTTCAACCGGCTGTTCGGCCTGAACAGCCTGATCAGCGCCAGTTCGGGCAAAGGCAGCAACACCAGCGGGTATCGCCGCACGCCGGGCGGCCGGGTGTCGGTCATGCTGGGCGTGGCGTGCGCGCTGTTCCTGCTGCTGCCCATCGTCGTGGTCATTCCGATGAGCTTCGGCACCACGGAGTTTCCCATCTTCCCGCCGCCCAGCTACGGGCTGCGCTGGTACGAGAACTTCTTCACCGACGGCAAATGGCTGGCCGCGCTGGCCTCCAGTACGCGGATTGCCATCGTGGTGACGCTGCTGGCCACGGTTTTGGGCACCGCCGCCGCGCTGGGCGTCAGCCGGCTGGCAAAGCGCCACCAGGGCTGGCGGGACGCCTTCTTCATCGTCCCGATGTCGGTGCCGGCCATCGTCACGGCGGTCGCGCTGTACTACCTGTTCGCGCCCATCGGCTGGGTCGCCAATTCCATGGCGGTCATCCTGGGCCACACGGTGCTGGCCGCACCCTACGTCTACATCACCATGCGGGCGGCGCTGCGCAGCCTGGACCCCAGCCTGGAGCTGGCCGCGCTGAGCATGGGCGCTTCCTGGCCGACGATGTTCAGGCTGGTCATGCTGCCGGCCCTGATCCCCAGCCTGATCGGCGGCGCCGTCTTTGCCTTCGTCAGCTCGTTCGACGACGTGGTCATGGCGCTGTTCCTGACCACCATCCGTAACCGCACCCTGCCCAAGCTGATGTTCGAGGGCCTGGCCAACGACTTCGATCCCACCGTGATCTCCGCCTCCTGCCTGCTGGTCGGGGCGACGGCGCTGATCCTGCTTGCAAACCTGCTGATCAGCAGGAAGAAGGAACACTGACATGCATATCGCCAACGACATCCTCCCGCAACGCCCGCCGGAACGCCAGGGCAAGGAACTGACGCTTGCCGGCATCCACAAGCGATACGGCGATTCGATTGCGCTGCCCGACGTCGACCTGACCGTGGCGCGCGGCGAGTTCTGCACGCTGCTGGGCGCGTCCGGCTCCGGCAAGACCACGCTGCTCAAGATCATCGCCGGCTTCGAATCGCCGGACGCCGGCATGGTGAAGATCGGCGGGCGCGACGTCACGCATACCCCGATCGCGGACCGCAACATCGGCATGGTGTTCCAGAACTACGCCCTGTTCCCGCACATGAGCGTGTTCGAGAACGTCGCGTTCGCGCTGCGCATGCGGCGCCAGAACGAAGAGGACATCCGCCGCCGCGTAATGGATGCGCTGGACCTGGTGAGCCTGGCGCCGCTGCAGGACCGCAAGCCCGGCGCGCTGTCCGGCGGCCAGCAGCAGCGTGTCGCGCTGGCGCGCGCCCTGGTGTTCACGCCCGACATCCTGCTGATGGACGAGCCGCTGGGCGCGCTGGACAAGAACCTGCGGCAGTCCATTCAGCTGCAACTGCGCCGGCTGCACCAGGAACTGGGGCTGACCGTGGTCTTCGTCACGCATGACCAGGAAGAAGCCATGAACCTGTCGGACCGCATCGTCATCCTGGAACAGGGCCGCATCGTCGAGGCCGGCTCGCCGGAAAGCCTGTACCGCAAGCCCGCCAGCGCCTTCGTCGCCGGCTTTCTGGGCGAATGCAATTTCCTGCCCGCCAACGACGGCGTGCTGGGCGTGCGCCCCGAACACCTGCGCCTGGGCAGCCGCCTGGCCGGCGCCGATCTGCGCCACGCGGGCAAGGTCGTCGCGTCGACGTTCTGCGGCGTGCACTGGAAAGTCTTCATCGAAGCCTTCGACAAGGTGATCCTGGCCTACGCGCCGCTGGATGTAGACTCGGCCCAGCGCACGCCCGGACAGACGGTCACATGGGGCTTTCATCCGGCCGACGCCATGGAATTCGCCAACGCAGCATGACAGCCGACGCGCCAATTTCTTGCGGCCATGCCGCGCCGCGCATCGTGGCGGCGGGCGATCGCACGCTGCTGGTCGAATTTCCCGACCGCATCGACGCCGAGACCAACGCGCGCGTGCTCGCGCTGTCGCAAGCGTTGCGAGGCAGCCTGCGCAAGGTCCGCGGACTCCAGAGCGTGGTGCCGGCGTACCGCTCGCTCGCGGTGGGCTTCGATCCATTGCTGATCGGGCACGACGCCGTTTGCGAGCTGATCGGCCGCAGCCTGCAAGCCAGCGCCGTCGCGACTGCGCCCGCGCCGCGCCGCTGGGAAGTCCCGGTCTGCTACGGCGGCGCCCACGGCATCGACCTGCAGGCGCTGGCGGATCAGCATGGGCTTGATCCCGCGCATGTCATCGCCCGGCACACCGCGCCGGTCTACCGGGTCTACATGGTGGGATTCCTGCCGGGCTTTGCGTATCTGGGCGGCCTGGATCCTGCGCTGCACACGCCCCGCCGCGCCATGCCGCGCGCGCACACGCCCGCCGGCAGCATCAACATCGGCGGCCAGCAGACGGCCATCGCCTCGGTGCCGGGACCCAGCGGCTGGCACCTGATCGGCCGCACGCCCTGGCGCAGCTTCGATCTGCGCCACGCGGATCCCTTTCTGTTCGAGGCCGGCGACGAGATCGTGTTCACCCCCATCGATGAAGACGAGTTCGAACGCCTTGCCGCCTTGCAGGACGACCCCGCCCGTCGACCGCAACCGCTGACGGGAGTCGGCCCATGAGTGCGCGCCTGCGCGTCGAGAAGGCCGGCATGCTGACCACGGTGCAGGACCTGGGCCGCCCGGGCTATGAACACATGGGCGTGCCGCCGTCAGGCGCCATGGACCCCGGCGCGCTGCGCATGGCCAATGGACTCGTCGGCAACGCGCCCGGCCTGGCCGCGCTGGAATTCACCCTGCTGGGCGGCGCATTGCAGGTGCTGGAGGCGGACTGCACCATCGCCTTCGCCGGCAGCGCCTTGCTGCACGCCAGCGCCACGGCCGCCTCGCCCGCGCGGGCACTGAGTCCGTGGCAATCCCACCGCGTACCGGCGGGCGCCACCTTGACGATCGGACCGCTGGAACGCGGCGTACGCGGGTATTTGGCCGTCGGCGGCGGCATCGCCGTCGCGCCCGTGCTGGGCAGCGCGTCCACCCTGACGCGTGCCCGGCTCGGCGGCCTGGAGGGCCGTGCGCTGGCGCGCGGCGACGTGCTTGCCATCGGCGACGGCCGGCGCCGTTCGCCGCGTCGCTGGCTGGCCAGCCGCGACACCGGCTGGTTCTATCGGGACGCACCCATCGGCGTCATCCTCGGTCCGCAGCAGGATCACTTCGCGCCCGCCGAGATCGGCCGTTTTCTCGGCGCCACCTATCGCCTGGCGCCGCAGTCGGACCGCATGGGCCTGCGCCTGGACGGGCCGGCCATCGCGCACGCCCGGGGCGCCGACATCATCACCGACCCCATCGCCGCGGGCAGCATCCAGATCCCGGGCGCGGGACAGCCCCTCATTGCCATGAACGACCGCCAGACCACCGGCGGCTACCCCAAGATCGCCACCGTCATCTCGGCCGACCTGCCTCGTCTTGCCCAGATGCGCCCGGGCCAGCCGCTGCGGTTCGAAGCCCTGGACCCGGCCCAGGCCGTGCAGCGCTGGCGCGACTACACGGAATGGGTCCACGCCCGCGAAGACGAACTGCGCGCCGACCCGAACTTTCCCATCTTCCCCCTATTGTTTCCATGATTCCTATGTCTATCATTCATGCCATGGAAAGCCCCCTGCTCAACAACACGGCCGCCGCCCCCGCCGCCGACGACTCGCGCGACCTGGTCGACGAGGCCTACTCGACCATGCTGGACATGATCCAGCTGGGCCAATTGCCCATCAACCAGCCGCTGCAGGAACGCAACCTGGCCAGCGCGCTGGGCGTGTCGCGCACTCCGCTGCGCGAGGCGATGAGCCGGCTGATCGGCGCCGGCTTCGCCGTGCGCACCGCGCGCGGGCAGCTCATCGTTCCTGAACCCTCGCTGCGCCAGTACCTGGAGATCTTCCAGATGCGCGTGCTGCTGGAAGGCGACGCCGCCGCGGCCGCCGCCACCCGCATGGCGCCGGAGCAGGCCGCGGCCCTCCTGGAGCAGGTCAGCGAGATCCGGCGCCGCAATGAGGCCACCCATGAAGAGAACCATCGGGTCGACAACCTGCTGCACGACAGCATCGCCCAGGCCAGCGGCAACCGGCTGATGGCGCAGACCATCCACGACCTGCGCATCAAGGCCCGCTGCTTCGACCAGAACGGCGCGCCCGAACGGCTGATTCCCGGCTGCGACGAGCACATGGCCGTCCTGCAGGCGATCCTGGACCGCAACCCCGAGGCCGCGCGCGCGGCGATGCAGGCGCACCTGAGCAACGTGCGCGTTGGCCTGGTCGCCCGGCACACCCAGATTTAACCGATTCCTTTATCCGCATGTCATTCCCCACCCCCAAGCCTCTGCTCATCATCATGAACCCGGTCACGCAGGCCGACCGGGACCAGATCGCCCGCCACTTCGAAGTCATCTTCGCCCCGACGCCGGAACAGTATGCGCAAGCCGTCGCCGAGCACGCACCGCGCGTCGACGTGGTCATGACCATCGGCGCCATCGGCCTGACTGCAGGCCAGATCGACGCGCTGCCCAACCTGAAGCTGATTTACTCGATGGGCGCCGGCTATGAAAAGATCGACCTGGACCACGCCAGGCGGCGCGGCGTCAAGGTCGCCAACGGCGCGGGCACCAACGACAGCTGTGTCGCCGACCACGCCATGGGCCTGATGATTGCCGTCATCCGCGGCATTCCCCGCCTGGACCAGCTTACGCGGCAAGGCGTCTGGCGGACCCAGCTGCCCCTGCCGCCCAACGTGTCCGGAAAGAAGCTGGGCATCATCGGCCTGGGCGGCATCGGCGAAAAAGTGGCGCTGCGCGCGCAGGCGTTCGAGATGCAGATCGGCTACCACAACCGCCGTCCGCGCCCGGGATCACCGCACCGCTACTTTTCGTCCGTGAGCGAACTGGCCGGGTGGTCCGACGTGCTGCTCGTCGCCATCCCCGGCGGGGATTCAACCCACCATCTGATCGATGGGGCCGTCCTGGACCAGCTTGGCGCCAACGGCTACCTGATCAACATCGCGCGCGGCAGTGTCGTGGACACCGTTGCCTTGGAGCTCGCCCTACGCCAGCGAACCATCGCCGGCGCGGCCCTGGACGTTTATGAAGGCGAACCCGTGTTACCAGCAGCGCTGGCCGACTTGACCAACTTGGTGCTGACCCCCCACATTGCCGGCTGGTCGCCCGAAGCCATGCAACTGATGGTGGATAAGTTCCTGGAAAATGCGCGACGCCTGTATGCGGGCGAGCCGCTGATGACGCCGCTGTGAGGCAGTATTTTCCCCGCGAGGGATTTCACGCGGTCAGGAAGCGCGTGACTTCGGCCCAATCGTTCGTCGACAGGGCGACGTCCTCATAGTCGCCCTCTTCCTCGTCATAGCGGGAAACACAGAAGCGCTGGCTTCTGCCGGATTCGCGGTCGGCATAGTTGGCGTAGTCGATAAACACCTTCAAACCGCGTTCCTTGTTCTCGAACGAAGGCGCTGCATCGATGTAACTCGACGAGTCGAAGTACCCTTCGGGGAGGGTAGGCAGGGTTGTAACGTCGTAGTCGGGAAATTCGCGACGCAGTCGGTCAAGGTTCATAAGGAAAGCATGTGGTGGCTAAAAGCCTGACATTTTACGTTGCTCAGTATCGGCCGCCACAATGCCCCCCGAAACGTCGTTGGGATCCGGCTACTCCAAAGTAGCTTCTCCCCGCATCACGGCCGGCCCGCCGCGGCAATGACGATTTCCACGCGGCGATTCTTGGCTCGTCCTTCGGGTGACGCATTGCTGGCCACCGGCCGCGCTTCGCCAAAGCCCTGTGCCGAGATCGAGTTGGACGGGACTCCCTTGGAAATCAAATAGCGAGCCACTTCGTCGGCGCGCGCCGAGGACAGCTCCAGGTTGGAGGGGAACCGCGACCGCAGTTCCGGACCGATGGGTTCGTTGTCGGTGAAGCCTTGGACGACCACCTGTTGACCTGGCAGGTTGGACAGCGTGGGCGCAATCTTGGTGAGCGTCTGTTCGCCCTTTGCACTGAGTCGCCACCCGCCTTCCGGGAACAGGATCTCGTTCACCATCGTGACTTTCAGCTCATTCTGCATTCGCGAAATCTGCACCTGATCGGCACTCAACTCCGTCGAGAGCTTCTGGTTCAGGGCCTCGTACTCCGCCGCCAGTTGCGCTTCTTTGTCGTAGGTGCTCTTTGTTACGCATCCCGAGACCACCAGCATCGTGCACAGCATCAAAGCCAAATGGGGTAGCTTCATGTCGATTCTCCGTCAGGTTGAAATCCGGCAGAAGGGCCAGCCCCCTCTGCCGGTGCAATGCCCAGGAATGCGGACATCAGTTGCCGGTCGGCAATGAAAGCTTGAAGCCGTCCTTGGCCAGGCTTTCCCGGATGTACTGGAACCGCTCATATGCGGACAACGTCAGCGGCCCGTCATAGCCTTCGCTCTGCATCTTGCGGGGCGGGTAGTCGATGTAGGTCTTCATCAGCGGAGCGACGGCATCGTTGACCATGACCATCGTCCAGGTCCGCTCGGTGACGTTGCTCATGAAGATGTCATAGCGCTCCTGCGGATCGGCCCACAGGTCGAATACCTGCGGCACGGTCGCGACATAGGACTCCGGCCCCTTCCAGCCCAGGTTCGTGTCCACCGCCAGTCCGCCGGTCACCGCGCCATCGTCACCGCGCAGATTGAACACGGCCTTGTAATTTGCGACGCGCACCGCTCCGGGCGACAGCTCGTTCTCGGTGAAATAGAACCAGGACTTGCGATCGCACTTCCCGGTGCCGAACAGAACAGGCGACATGTCGTAGCTGTCAAAGATGATGGGCTTGTTTTCGCGATCGTTCACGGGCAGCTTCACCCCAGCCAAGGCCGCGAATGTCGCCATCAGGTCCAGGCCGCCAACCAGGCTGTGATCCTTGGCGCCGGCCGCGATCTTGCCCGGCATCCACGCGATCGCCGGCACCCTGTTGCCGCCTTCGCGCACGGTGCCCTTGGTGCCGCGCAGAGGCGTGTAGCCCGCGTCGGGGTAGACGTCCTGCCAGGCGCCGTTGTCCGTCGTGTAAAACACCAGCGTGTTCTTATCCAGGCCCAACTCACGAATCTTGTCCATGATGCGCCCGATGCGTGCATCCAGCTCCACGACCGAATCCGCATATTTGCTCTTGGACAGGGACTTGTGGATGTAGTCCGGATCCGGCATGTTGGGCTGGTGCACCTTCATGAAGTTGATGCTCATGAAGAACGGCTGCTCCGACTTCGCGTTGCGCTCCAGGTAGTCGAGCGACGCCTTTTCGACGTAGCGGTCGAAGAACGGAATGCCGACGACGCCTTCGCGGCCGTTCACCACCGGCGTATCGACGTACTGGCCGTTGATCTTGAATTCCTCGCGCGGCTTTTCACCCGCGTTGCCGGACAACGCCCCCTTTGTGACCCGCTGGAACATTTCGCGGACGTCGGCAGGCATGTCCGGGAACCACGTCGGATCCGCGTAGGTGTAGGCATTCAGGTGATACAGGCCCGCGTACTTCATTTCGTCGTAGCCCTGGGCATTGGGCAGGGCGTAGTCCGCTTCACCCAGGTGCCATTTGCCCGTGAAGAACGTCTTGTAGCCGGCCGTCTTCAGCACCGAGCCGAGCGTCCATTCCGCAGCGGGCAAGCCGCCGCCCTGGCCTTGGAAAGCCACGGTGGTCATGCCGCTGCGGTTGGGAATGCGCCCGGTCTGCATTGCGGCGCGGCCGGGCGTGCAGCTCGGTTGCGCGTAAAACGAGAAGAAGGTCATGCCTTCGCTCGACAGCCGGTCGATGTTGGGCGTGGGCATGCCGCGCCCGATGCCTCCGCCATAGGGGCCGAGATCGCCCAGGCCGGTGTCGTCGGACACGAGCAGGATGATGTTGGGTTTGCGCTGGTCCTGCGCGGCAGCCGGTGCGCAGATTGCCGCGCCAGCCAGGAAAAGAACCGCGGCGCCGCATGTGAGAGTTCGCTTAGTCGCCATCTTCAACTCCGCTGTATGAGAGTTAAATCAACCGCACGAATCTGCATACCGCGCGGTTCACATTGGCCTACGCACTGGGGGGAGACACAAGCCCGTGCAGACGTGGCGTCCGAGGACTCGATCGTTAGTACTGTTCATCGTCGCTCTGATCATGTCAACGGAAATTTCCGACGCCCAAAGGATTTTTCGCGCGACTGGTTCACCGTGACCGGAGCCTCTGCACTGTGCGGTCATTCGAGGTATGCGAACGATGGCCAGCGATGCCGGATGGGGCGTGCGGAATTCGGCGTACTGCAAATTGAGTATGGCAGCCCACAGGATTTGAGCCTTAGCTTGGTTGCCACGTTTGCAAACCGCGGGGGAGACGCCGCGGGCAAATGGCGAAGCATCTGGGCGAGCTGACATCAGGCACATGATGCGATGGCTACCCCAGTCGCCCCTCGTTCAATTGCGCAACGTGATGATCGGCCAACCTTCAATCCATGGCGAGCCTTACAGGTAGCTCGCCCTATCTCATGAGGCGTTCAATGACCACAAGGCGGGATTTTCTAGGCTCAAGCGCACTTGCCGCGCTGACTGGTGCGACGATTTTTTCCCCTTCTGGCCAAGCGCAAAGCAGGGCAAACGATCCGCGCTTCTTTGAAGCGAAGGACATTGCCGAGGCGGGGTTCATCTATGGCCTGCCTATCGTGATGAACTATGCGGTCATGTATGAATACGCGGTGGATCGCGATTCGGGGCAGTTCAAGGCGCCTTTCAATCAGATCAAGAACGAGCCCAATGTCTTCACCTACAAAGACACGGCGATCGTCACGCCAAACAGCGACACGCCCTATTCCTTTGTCTGGATGGATCTGCGAGCGGAACCGGTGGTGCTGTCGGTGCCGGCGGTTGACGCGAACCGCTACTACTCGGTCATGCTGTGCGACGGCAATACCTACAACTATGGCTATATTGGCACCCGCGCTACCGGGAACGAGGCCGGTGACTACCTCGTCGTCGGTCCCGACTGGACCGGCAGCACGCCGGCAGGCATCAAGCAGGTATTCCGTTCCAGCACCCAGTTCTCTCTGGCGGGCTACCGCACCCAACTTTTCGGGCCGGCCGATCTGGACAACATCAGGAAGGTGCAGGCTGGATACAAGGTGCAGATGCTATCGACCTACCTGAACCAACCGCCGCCCCGCGCCACACCGGTCAGCTTCCCCAAGATCGACAAGGCGCTTGCCAAAACCGAGTTCTTCGAATTTCTGGATTTTGCGCTGCAGTTCGCGCCTCCTCAACCGAACGAGATGGAAATCCGCGCGCAGCTTGCGCGAATCGGCATCGGACCCGGGAAGACATTCCATTTCAGGGATTTGCCGCCGGAAAAAAAGCTGGAGATCGCGCTTGGCATGAAAGAAGGCCAGCGCAAGGTTGACGAAGCCGTTGCCCATACAGGAAAGGCCATCAATGGCTGGCGGGTAAGCGGCCTGCCGGGCGATAGCGCCCACTACGCGGGCGATTGGCTGAAGCGCGCCGTCGCGGCTCAAGCGGGCATTTATGGCAATGATCCGGAAGAGGCGACTTATCCTTTTACTCGCGTGGATGTCGACGGGCAGGAAATCGACTGCAGCAAACACGATTACACGCTGACGTTTCCCGCTGGAGATCTGCCCCCGGTCAATTCGTTCTGGTCCCTGACGATGTATGACGGCAAGTCTCAACTGCTGATTCAGAACCCGATCAATCGCTACCTGATCAATTCACCCATGGTTCCCGCCATGAAGACCAATGCGGACGGGTCGCTGACCATCTACATCCAGAACAAGAGCCCTGCCGGCGACAACCAGGCCAATTGGCTGCCGGCGCCGAACGGACCCGTTTATCTGGTGATGCGGCTCTATTGGCCAAAAACGACGCCGCCTTCGATCCTGCCGGTTGGAGAAGGCACGTGGCAGCCGCCTGGGTTGAAGCGTGCGGTTTCATCCACGTAAGGCAACGTGGGCGATAAAGATGTGAGCAGCAACGCTACCCATTTCCCCTGAGACCGTGCAGAGCGGTCGTCGAGATTTGGGCTTCTATACGTTGCTTAGCTCACTATTCGGTTGGCTCGCCGGCCTGCGAGAAGGAGGCTGCGGCGTAACGGGATGGTTCGGCGGCGCGCCCGATACCAGTCGGCCGCTTTCCATGCACACGACGCGATCGGCCAAGGGGAAATAGCGGTCGTCGTGCGAGATGACCAGCACCGTCTTTCCACGGTTGCGAAGCTCCGGCAGCAACTCGCGGTAGAACACGTCCTTGAACAGCGGATCCTGATCCGCCGCCCATTCGTCGAACACCATGAAGGGCCGGTCTTCCAGGTAGGCCGCTACCAGCGCCAGGCGCTTTCGCTGCCCTTGCGACAATGCGCTGGTGCTGAATGCGCCGTCGCACACCTGCACCTTGTGTTGCAGATGCAACCGCTCAAGCCATCGGTTGCCTACCGCATCGACATCGTCACGCCCACTTTCCAGCAGCCGGTCAAAAAGGTGGAAGTCCGCGAAGATCGCCGAGAACACCTGCCGGTACTGGTCGCGGTTGTGGTCTCCGACCGGCTCGCCATCCAACGTCACCTCGCCGGATTCCGGCCGGTACAGCCCGACCAGCAGCTTAGCCAACGTCGTCTTGCCGCTGCCGTTGCCTCCCACCAGAAACACGATCTCACCCGGTTCGAACGACAGATTGATAGGCCCCAACTGGAAGATGTAGTCGCTTTGCTCGTGGTAGTAGCTATGCGTGACCTCGCGTAGCGAAATGCGGGGCGACGCGACGGCTGGCATAAGTTCGCCTGCGGCGGGCTCCGACGCCACCATGCCCCCCACGATGTCGTGGATACGGCGGGCGGACACCTTCGCCAGGTTGGCGCGCGGAATGTTCAGCAGCAGTGCCTCAAGCGGCGCCACCATGTACAGAAACAGCAGCGCAAAGCCCGTCATCACACGTTCCTGGCCCGGCTGGTTGCCGGCCAGTCCGAACAGCACCAGTCCGATGAACGCATATACCAGGAAATTGCTCCAGCTGGCGGACACGACGAAGATGGACATGCCGCGCGTCCGGGCGCGCCGCACCGCCTCGATCGAACGATGAAGCATGTCCGCCAGGAAGGCCGAGCGCTTGCCGCGGTTCAGCCGCAGCTCCTTGGCCCCTGCGCTGACCGCCCGAAAGTAGCCAAACAGCCGATCCTGTTCGCGCGCCGCGACGTCCAGATGCTTGATGGCGCGCAAATGCGCCAAGTGATAGCCCAGCGACCCCAGGCCGACCACCAGCACCGCCACCAGAAACACCTTCCACGACAGGAAGGCCATGTACACCAGGCAGCCCGTCACGACGACGGCGTTGTTCAGGATGGCGGGCAGGCTGACGAAATACTGGGCGATGTTCGCGCTGTGCTCGGTCAGCGCGGATTGGATGCGGTCGGCGCCCACCCGTTCCAGATGCGCGAAGTCCGCCTGCATCGCGCGGTCCGTAATGTAGCGCCGCAAGTCTGCGTGCGTTTGCTGGCTGAGCCGTTCGAACAGCAGCGCGGATCCCATCCGCGCCAGCATCGCCAGCACGGCCGTCAACGCAAAGATCCAGGCCTGTCGCGGACGGTCGGCGGCATCCGCCGTCAGGGCGATGTTGATCTGCATGACCAGCAGCACACTTAAGAGGCCCGCGCACACGCAGGTAAACGAAGCAAGCGCCAGGAGTTTTTTGGAGTGCCTGATCAGATGGGTAATCAACCGAATTCCTTGACGTATATGCCTGCGCTCAACTACTGAAGACGAAGCAGCCGGGCGGATGTTTAGGCGTCGCAATGCCACGCTGGTCGCTGGACTAAATTTTTTCCCCGCTGATTCGTCTGCACGTGATGGACTGCACCCACGCCCTGCACGCCGCATCACCGCCCACGCGCCTGGACGGCAATGCCAATAACCGGCCGCGCGCCCGGAGAACACGCCGATGATCCCGGTACTGGCGCCGCTCTTTCCCGGCGAGTGGGCGGCGCATGGTGACGGGGTGGCGCTGGCGGGCGACAACGCTTGCGGGCAACCCACGGTGGCGCAGTTGCTTGACGACGCCGAGGCGCTACCACGCATCCTGGCGCGCCAGGCGCGGCACTTCAGTGCGACGGCGCTGGCCCCGGTCGCCTCGGTGTGGACACTGACCTATTTTTGGCGCCTGCTGCCGCCGGTTACGGCGGCGGCCAGCGTGTTGCAGCGCGTCCTGCCCACGGCGGCACGCCAGGTCACGCTGCAATTCGATGGAAACGGCGCGGTGTTGCGCGTGCTGATTCCGAATGACGGCCAGACGCAGCCAGGCGCCGACACGTACTCACGCTATGCGCCGCTGCTGCATGAACACCTGGAGCCGCTGGCGTCGCGGCTGGCGCAGTGCGCGCGCCTGGCCCCGAAGATCACCTGGGGCAACGTGGCGCGCTATCTGGACCTGACGTTGACCCAGTTGGCGCTGGCGATGCCGGGCAACGTGCAACTGGCGCAAGACCGCGCATTCCTGCTTGATTCGCAGCTCTGGCGCGGCCAGCCCAACCCGATGTACCGCGCCCCGCGCGAAGTGCTGCGCGACACGCCGCAAGGCCCACGCGCGCACGCATTGCTGCGCCGCTGCTGCCTGTACTACATGCTGCCCGGCCACGGCTATTGCGATCTTTGCCCCCTATCCATGCCCAATCGGCCCGCGCGGGAAGCGCGCGGCGCCTGATACGTCCTTGACCGCAATGCCGGGCCCGTTCAACGGAAACTTTCGCCATCCAAACTAAACAGCACCGATTCTCATTCGTCTAGAAATAAGAGCAAGGACCGCAAGGCAGGCGCCTGCGGCCAATCATTCCGACGAAGGTTCGTGCCGATGACTCAACACCATGAACGCGTTGCGGCGGCGGTCGATGCGGCCCGCGCGTATCTTTGCCACCAGGGTGGCGCCGTCCGGCAAGCCACGCTGGCGGGTTCGACGTTGTCCCTGCAGTTGCCGCCCTCCGGCGCGATCGCCCGTTGGAAGCTCAGCGCGGACGCGCAACCGCCGCTTCTTGAATGGCTTGGACCTTGCGCAGGCGATCCCGACGCGAACGAACTGATGGCCGCCATTGAAGCGGCGTTCTCCCACCTAGCCCTGGCCACACACCTGTCCGTGCGCGCGCCGTTGCCGCATGCCCGCGCCCTGCAGGAGGCCGGCTTGCTGGTCCCCGACGGGCACGGCACGCAAACCGTGCAGGCCAGCATGTTCTGGCAGCTTGCCGAGTCGTGGCTGCCGCGAGGCGCGCCGCCTCCCTATCCGCTGGACTATGTGATGACCGGCGAGCGCCGCCACCCCCGCCGTCCCCCCAAGCCGACGGGCGTGGTTTACCGCCGGACCATCCCATGGCTCTCGGCCACCTTGTCGTTTCGGGTAGCGACCGAGGAACTGGACGCCGTGCGGCTGAACCGCTGGATGAACGACCCCGTAGTCGCCGAGTTCTGGCAAGAGGAAGGCGACCTGGACAAGCACCGCGCCTATCTACGCAAGCAGTCCGACGACCCGCATACGCTTGCGCTCATCGCGTGCCTGGACAACGTGCCGTTCGGCTATTTCGAAACCTATTGGGCGCGCGAAGACCGCATTGCCCCGTTCTGCAACGCGGCGGACTTCGACCGTGGCTGGCATGTGCTGATCGGCGAAGCCGCCTTCCGCGGCCCCGCCTTCGTGCCCGCGTGGCTACCTTCGATTTCGCACTACCTGCTGCTGGATGACCCGCGCACCCAACGCCTGGTGATCGAGCCGCGCGCGGACAACGCCAGGATGATCCGCAACCTGGCCCGGAGCGGCTATGCGCTGGAAAAAGAGTTCGACTTTCCGCACAAGCGCGCCATGCTCGGCACCCTGTCGCGTGAACGCTTCTTCTGTGAACGGTTCTGGCTGCCGCGCGCGCCGGACGGCAGCAAGCTGGCGCACCCCGAGACGCGTGACGCGCGCCGCATCTCCGCCCAATCCCTGACGCAGTGAAGGTGTCCATGCAAGTACACGATCTGATCGGCATCGGCTTCGGCCCGTCCAACATCGCCCTGGCCATCGCCCTGGAAGAACGTTACGGCGGCGATTCGGGCCTGGTGCCGCTGTTCCTTGAGAAACAGTCGTGCTTCGCCTGGCATCCGCACATGATGCTGGACGGCACGCACATGCAGATCTCGTTCCTGAAGGATCTGGTCACCCTGCGCAACCCGGCCAGTCCATTCACGTTCCTGAACTACCTGCACAGCCAGGGCCGCCTGCAGCAGTTCATCAACCTGAAGACGTTCTTTCCCAGCCGGCACGAATTCAACGACTATCTGGCCTGGGCGGCCGGTCACTTCTCGGACCGCTGCGCCTATGGCGAAGACGTATTCGAAGTCGCGCCCGAGGTCGTCGGCGACACGGTGCCGCTGCTGCGCGTGCGCTCGCGCGATGCCCAAGGCAAGGTTCGCGAGCGCCTGGCGCGCAACCTGGTCGTGAGCGTGGGCGGCAAGGCCAACATTCCCGAACCGTTCCTGGCCTGGCGTGACGAGCCGCGCATTTTCCACACCAGTTCGTACCTGTCAGCCATCGGCAAGATCACGCGTCCCCGCCGGATCGCCGTGCTGGGCGCGGGCCAGAGCGCCGCCGAGATCTTCATGAACCTGCACGAGCATCCCGACCGGCCCCAGGTCGATCTGCTGATGCGCGGACGGGCGTTGCGCCCGTCCGACGATAGCCCTTACATGAATGAGATATTCAACGCCGAGCATACGGACTACATCTACAACCGGCCGCCCGCCGAACGCGCGGGGCTGCTGTCGGACGCTTGGCATACGAACTATTCGGCGCCGGACGTCGAACTGATCGAGCGCATCTACAACGTGTTCTACCAGCAGCAGGTCACCCGCCAGGCGCGCCACCAGCTGCGCCGCCGATGCCAGGTCGATGCCGTCGATGCCGACGCGCAAGGCGTTGCACTGACGTTGTCCAGCCGCGACTCGCATCGCAGCGAAACCGTAAGGTATGACGCCGTGATCCTGGCGACCGGATACGTCCGCGATCACCACAAGCAGCTGCTAGCGCCGCTGGCGTCCTACCTGAAAGACCACGAGATCGACCGCCATTACCGCCTGCGCGCCGACGCCCGGCTGAAGCCCGCCATCTATGTGCAAGGCGGCAGCGAAGCCACGCACGGCATCAGCGACAGCCTGCTGTCCATCCTGGCCATCCGGTCGCAGGAAATCGGCAATTCCTTGTGCGCGTGCGGCGCCACCACCGCGGGAGAAATACCGCAACGGCAACGCCCCGCCGCGCTGGCGAGCTGACCCGGCTTCGTCTTGCCCATTCACCGATCTGCGCCCGCCTTGCGCGCGGATCCTTTCGAAGGCATATCACCATGGCTTACTCCCCCATCGCCGCGCAGGCAGACCAGGATCTGGCGCGTAAGCATGATGCGCTTACGGCCCCCTACACCCTGGGAGGCAACACGCTGCTGCAATACCAGGAGCAGCGCGAATCGAACGCGCGCAGCTATCCCCGGCGCATCCCGCTGGCGCTCAAGCGGGCCAAGGGAATTTACGTCGAGGACATTGAAGGCCGCGTGTTCATTGACTGCCTGGCGGGCGCCGGCTCGTTGGCGCTGGGGCACAACCACCCGGCGGTGACCGAGGCCATCGAGGCGGCCTTGACGGCCGACCTGCCGTTGCTGACGCTGGACCTGACCACGCCCGTGAAGGACCGCTTCATGCGGGACTTGTTCGACCTGCTGCCGGCGGGCTTCTCGCGCAATGCCAAGATCCAGTTCTGCGGCCCGACCGGGGCCGACGCGATCGAGGCGGCGCTCAAGCTGGTCAAGACCGCGACCGGCCGCGCGGACATCCTCGCGTTCCAGGGCGCATATCACGGCATGACGCAAGGCGCATTGCAATTGATGGGCAACGTCAGGCCCAAGCAATCCCTGCGTTCCCCATTGGCCGGCGTGCAGTTTCTGCCCTACGCGTACCAGTACCGCTGCCCGTTCGGGCTGGCCGGCAGCGCCGGCGTGCAGGCCGGGCTTCAGTACATCGGCACGGTCCTGAACGATCCTGAAGGCGGCGTCCCTCAGGCCGCGGGCATGATCCTGGAGGCCGTCCAGGGCGAGGGCGGCGTCATCCCCGCACCGCTGCAATGGCTGCAGGGCCTGCGCGCGCTGACGCGTGCGGCGAGCGTTCCGATGATCCTGGACGAGGTCCAGTCTGGCTTCGGCCGCACCGGCCGCATGTTCGCCTTCGAACACGCCGACATCGAACCGGACGTGGTGGTGATGTCCAAAGCCATAGGCGGCGGGCTGCCGATGTCGGTGTTGGTGTACCGCGACAGCCTGGATCAATGGGAAAGCGGCACGCACGCCGGCACCTTCCGTGGCAATCAGCTGGCCATGGCCGCGGGATCCGCCACCATGAACGTGCTGCGCACAGAAGGCCTGGCCGAGCATGCCCAGGCGATGGGCGAACGGCTGACCGGCCTGCTTCTGCAATTGCAGCGCGACCATGCCGAAGTGGGGGACGTGCGCGGCCGCGGCCTGATGCTGGGCGTGGAACTGGTCGAACCCTCGCTTCCCGCCGGCATGCCCCAACCCGCCGCGCCCCGACTGGCCTGCGCCGTGCAGGCCGAGTGCCTGCGCCGCGGCCTGATCATCGAACTGGGCGGCCGCCATGGCAGCGTCGTCCGCTTTCTGCCGCCGCTGATCATCACCGCGCGCCAGATTGATCGCGTATTCGAGATTTTTGAAGCTTCCCTGAGAGCCGCGCTGCATGCCCAAGGGGAAGCGGCCTTTCGCACAAACCGCAGTCAAACTTAAAACAACGGGCCCCTTATCGAGCCCGACATTGCACAGAAGACCATGAAAACACCTCGCACCACGTCGCGTCCGCGCGCACCACGCCAACTGCGCTATCCCCTGCTCCTGGGATTGGCCGTCAGCATGCCCATCCAGGCGCAACAGACCACCGACAGCGCCACGCCGACGCTACCCGCCATCCGCGTCCGGGCAGACGCGATGGAGGCCGCGACCGGCCCCTTGAACGGGTATGTGGCGAAAGAAACGTTGACGGGAAGCAAGACGCCGACCGAACTGCGGGAGATTCCGCAATCCATTTCCGTGGTGGGCGCGCAGGAAATGCTGGACCGTGGCGTGCAGACCGTGTCGCAGGCAATCCAGTATGTGCCCGGTGTGCAGATCAGCAACTTCGGCGGCGCCGAGGTTCGCAACGACTGGATCGTGCTGCGCGGCTTTGATGCCAAGATCACGGGCGATTTCCGCGACGGTCTCAGCCAGCTTCCCTACGACCAGATCCGCGCGCGCACCGATCCATACGCGCTGGAACGCGTGGAGGTCCTTCGCGGCCCGTCGTCGGTGCTGTACGGCCAGGTCGCCCCGGGCGGACTGGTTAATCGCGTCACCAAGCGGCCCACTGCCGAGTCCTTCGGCGAAATCGTCCTGCAGGGCGGCAGCTTCGACCGGCGCCAGGCCGCGGTCGACTTCGGCGGGCCCATCGATGACGAGGGCAAGTACCTGTACCGCCTGACCGGGATTCTTCGCAACGGAGGAACCCAGGTCAAATACGACAGCGACCACCGCTACCCCGACGACCTGGGGTACATCGCCCCGGCCTTCACGTGGCGCCCGAACTCGGACACCAGCTTCACGTTGCTGACAAGCTACCAGCACGACCAGACCGACGGAGAATCCCGCCCGGTCTACCCGACGCACGTACCGGTGGGCGACTATGGCTTCAACAAGTACGACCGCAAGCAATATGCCATCGGCTACATCCTTGAACACCGAGTCAATGACGCGCTGACGCTGCGCCAGAATGCCCGCTACCAGCACGGCAAGCTGGATCAGCGCGACCTCTACAACCTGCGGCTGCTGGCCGACGGCCACACCATCAGCCGTTATGCGCTGGTGTCCAAGGAAAGCATGGATGGCGTGGTCGTCGACACGCAGGCCGAGTACAAGTTCAACCTGGGCCGCGTCTCGCACACCCTGTTGGCGGGCCTGGACTACAAGTTCCAGGATGGCCAGCAATGGTATCGCCAGGGCCTCGCGCCAAACCTGGACCTGGAAAATCCGGTCTACGACCAGGACATCCCGTATCCGTCCGCCGCCAACACCATCATCGACCAGAAGGATGTGAACCGGCAGTTGGGCATCTACCTGCAGGACCAGATCAGGGCGGACAAGGTCGTGGTGACATTGGGCGCGCGCCAGGATTGGGCGCGCAGTTCCAGCAATAACCGGCTGACCGAGAACACCGTGCGCCAGCAGGACACCGCGTTCACCGGGCGCATGGGACTGGCCTACCTGTTCGACTCGGGCATCACACCCTACGTGAGCTATTCCACGTCGTTCCTGCCGCAGATTGGCGTCAGCATGGACAGCACGCCGTTCAAGCCCACCAAGGGCGAGCAGTATGAGTTCGGCGTGAAGTACCAGCCGCCGGGCTCGAACAGCCTGGTCGCGCTGTCGGTGTTCGACCTGACGCAACGCAACGCGCTCACGCCGGATCCGCGCAATACGAACTTCAGCGTGCAGACGGGCGAGATCGAGTCGCGCGGCATCGAGTTGGAAGGCAAGGCCAACCTGACGCGGGGGCTGGATGTGCTGGCGTCCTATACCTTGAATGACGTGAAGGTGACCAAGAGCAACAACCCGGCCGAAGTGGGCAACACGCCCATCGTCACGCCGCGCCACATGGCCTCGGCCTGGTTCAACTACACGCTGACCGACACCGTGCTGCAAGGGCTGGGCATGGGAGTCGGCGTGCGCTATGTGGGCAAGACCTACGTCAATGTCGCCAATACCATCGAAAACGGCTCGTCGTTCATGGTCGATGCCGGCCTGCACTACCAGTTGCGCAACTGGCGCTTCGCCGTGGACGCGACGAACCTGTTCAACAAGGAAACGGTTGTCTGCCGCAACAACACCGTGAACTGCCGCTACGGCCTGGAACGCACGGTGCTTGCGTCGGTGGCGTACCGCTGGTGATGGGCGCGCCGCATCCCGAGCTGGCCGCGTTTCTGGACCTGGTGGCGGCGGCCGGCAATCCGCCCATGCAGGAGGTCGGCATCGCGCAAGCCCGCGCGGACTACGACGCGGCCACGCCCATGCTGGACGCGCCGGGCGACCCGCGCGTCCTGACGCAAGACCTGAAAGTGCCGGCGCGGGACGGCGCAAGCCTGCCCGCGCGCTTGTACCGGCCCGGGCCGGCGGACCATTCCGACCTGCCGCTCCTGTTATTCCTGCATGGTGGCGGGTATTGCCTGGGTGGCCTGGAGTCCCATGACTCCCTGTGCCGGGATCTGGCGGCGCTGACGCCCTGCGCGGTGCTGGCGCTGGACTACCGGCGGGCGCCGGAGCACCGCTTTCCCACCGCCTTCCTGGACGCGCTGGATGCGTGGACGTGGCTCCAGGCGCCCGGCGCGCCGCTGGGCTGGCGTCCAGGCCGCATGGCCGTGGGCGGAGACAGTGTCGGCGGCTCGCTCGCCGCCGCGTTGAGCCTGCACGCGCGCGACGCGGGCGGCGTGGCGCCTGTGCTGCAACTGCTGCTGTACCCGTGCACCAGCGCCAGCCCCAATTTTCCGTCCAAGCATCGCTATGCCACCGGCCATCTGCTGGAAGCCGCCACCTTGGACTGGATGTATGCAAACACCCTGAACGGCCCGGAGGACGCGGACGACTGGCGCTTCGCGCCGCTGGCGCATCCGGACCTGCGCGGCGTGGCACCCGCCCATATCGCGTTGGCCGAATGCGACCTGCTGGTCGACGAAGGCACGGCGTACGCGCGCCGGCTGGAACAGGCGGGCGTCGCCACGCGCCTGGATATCTACCCGGGCATGGTGCATGACTTCGCGCGGCTGGGGAACATCGTCGAACAGACGGCCGTGCTGCGCGCCGATCTGGCGCGCGCGCTGCACGCCGCCTTCAGGCGGAAAGCCGTGGGCGCCTGAACGCGCAACGCGTCCCGGCGCCTGGGCGGCGCCATACTTGAAGGGGTCACGGCCGCGATGGCAGCCGTGGCCCCTTTCTTATGCCGCGACCTCCATGTCCAGCGCCGACAGTTGGGCCAGCATCTGATCCAGCATCCGGGCATCGCGGACGATGCCGTAATGATCGGTGTCGATCTCCTGGCCATCCAGGGCCGCCTGGCGCAGTTGCGCGGCCAGGGCCTGCCGCTGCACGGCTTCGCGCGCGGGCGTCCACCAGCAGCGCGCCGGCGCCCGCACCGCGCCCACCGCCGCCGTCTGCAAGGACAAAGCCTGCAGGGCGCGCGCCACCAGGAAGATGCGCGCCAGCTCGGCCGCGCCCATGCCCGCATAGCCTTGCGTGGCGTCGGCCGTAGCCAGCCATTGCTCAAGACGCGCCTGGGCGGCCGCCAACGAGATCGGCTCGTCGGCATGGCCGGCGGCGGGCGTTGCCGCGCCTTCGTGCATAGCCCGCCCACCTGGTGCGACCACCGCCGCAAAGCGGCGCAGGTCGTCGCGCCAGTCCCGCAGCGGACCGGTGTCCATCCCCGGCACATACGGATCGATCAGCCCCACATACGCCACCCGTTGCCCCTGCGCCTCCAGGCGCGCGGCGATCAGCGCGGCCAGCGTGCCGCCCAGCGACCAGCCGGCCAGGTGATACGGTCCCTGGTCCTGCAATGCCTGGATCTGCGCGCAGTAATCGTCCGCCATGCGTTCCAGCGAAACGTCGCGATGGGCCGGATCGTCCAGCATGCGGCAAGGCAATCCATAAACCGGCCGCACGCCATTCAGGCGCCGGGCCAGCGGCTGATAGTCGAACAGCGTCCCCATGCCGGCATGGATGCAGAACAATGGCGCGCCCGCGCCCTGCCCGCCGTTCAGCGGCGTGGGCAGGGGCAACGTTGCCGGTTCGGCCGTCTGCAGCCGCAGCAGTTGGCCGATGGTGGGCCGCTGCATCAGGTCGCGCAGCGTGAAACTCAATTCGGGGTTGCGCAACGCCCGCACCCGCGCCAGCACCTTCAGGCTCAGCAGCGAATCGCCGCCCAACTCGAAGAAGTTGTCGGTCTGGCCCACGCGGTCCACGCCCAGCACGTCCTGCCAGATTGCCGCCAGCACGCGCGCCGGTTCGGTCGAAGGCGCCACGAATTCGCGCTGCATGCCCGCCTGCGGGGAGGGCAAGGCGGCGCGGTCCAGCTTGCCGCTGATCAGGCGGGGCAGCGCGGCCAGCACGGTGAAGGACGACGGCACCATGTAGTCGGGCAGTTGCGCGGCCAACTGGCCACGCAATGCGGCCGCCAGACCGGCCCCCTCCCCCGCCGCCGGCACGACATAGGCCGCCAGCTTTTTGCCGCCCGCGTCTTCATGCACCACGACCGCCGCCTCTGCCACGCTGTCCAGCGCCAGGATGCGCGTTTCGATTTCTCCCAATTCAATGCGGAATCCGCGGATCTTCACCTGATGATCGCCGCGCCCCGCGTATTCGATGTTGCCGTCGCCCATCCATCGCACGATGTCGCCGCTGCGATACATGCGGGTGCCGGGCTCGCCAAATGGATTGGCCACATAACGGTCCGCCGTCAGGTCCGGCCGGCCCAGATAGCCCCGCGCCACGCCGTAGCCGCCGATGTAAAGCTCACCCAGATGGCCGACAGGCACTTGTTGCAGCTCGCCATCCAGCACGTAGACTTCGCGCGCGCCCACGGGCTTGCCGATCGGCGCATAGGCGCAGTCGAAGCTTGCGTCGGCCGGTGTCTTCCAGATCAAGGGCGTGACTACGGTCTCCGTGGGACCGTACCCATTGATCAACCAGTTGGGCCGCAGATGCTGGCGTACGCGCTCGTACGCGGCGCGCGGCATGGCTTCGCCGCCGAACACGTACAGGTCCACCGGCGGCGCATCGCCTTGCGCCGCCGCCCATTCCGCCATCTGGTTCAGATACGCCGGCGGGAACGCGGCATGGCTCGTCTGGTTCCGCCGCAACGCGTCCAGCGCCTGCTCGGCCGTCCACAAGTCCGGGCCGCGCACTGCCAGCTCCGCACCGGTGGTCAGTGCGGTTAGCCAGCGCTCATGCGCGCCGTCGAACGAGAACGACATGAACAGAAGCTCGTGCGAATCGGGCGTCAGGCCGTATATGCGCGCCGTCGCGCGGCAATGCATGGCAAGCGGGCCGTGCGTGACGGCCACGCCCTTGGGCTTGCCGGTCGAGCCCGATGTGTAGATGACGTACGCCATGTTGTCGGGCGACAGCGCCACCGCGGGATCGTGCGGCGGTTCGTCCGCCACGGCGGCCGCGTCGTAGGCCAGTACCTGCACGCCCTCGCGGCGCGGCAGGTGGCCGGGGGGCTCGGCGCCCGTGATCACGAGCGACATGCCGCTGTCGTCGATCACATAGGCCAGCCGGTCCGCCGGATGCTCCAGGTCCAGCGGCACATACGCGCCTCCCGCCTTGAGAACCGCCAGGAAGGCCACCACGGTATCCAGCGACCGCGGCATCGCTACGCCCACGCGCGACTCGGGCCGCACGCCAAGGCGGACGAGGCGCTGTGCCAGGCGGTTGGCGTGTTGGTCCAATTGCGCATAGCTCATGCGGGTTTCGCCAAGCGCCAGCGCGCATGCCTGCCCGCGGGCCAGCGCATGCGCGCTGACTTGCTCGTGCACGTAGCCATGCCGACCCGCCGCGACGACGGGTTGATCCGGATCGACGGACCACCTTGCCAAGGCGGCTTGCTGTGCGGCGTCCAGCCAGGTCAGCTCGCCGAGCGGGCGCGATGGCGCCGCCTGCAATTGCGCCAGCACGTGTTCCAGTTGCGCGCGCAGGCCAGCAGCCAACGCATCGCCAAGCGTGGCGCGTGCGTAGCAGTATTCGATCTCCAACTCCTGATTGGCCACGACTTGCAAGTCCATGACGTAGCCCGTCAGGCCGGAACCCGCCACCGGGCCGAAGTGCAGGCCATACCTTTGATTGCGCTTGAGCGTCTCGTCGACCGGGTAGTTTTCGAACACCACGATGCTGTCGAACAAGGGGCGGCCCGAGGACCCGGCCCAGCGCTGGATATCCGACAGCGCGGCGTGCTCTTGCTCGCGCAAGCGCAGATTGGTCTGCTGCACGGTCTGCAGATAGGCGGAAACCGATTGCGCCGGATCGCGGGTGACCGCCACGGGCAGCGTGTTGATGAACAGGCCCAGAATGTCTTCCACGCCCGCCAGCGTGGCGGGCCGGCCGGCCACGGTTGCTCCGAACACCACCGTGTCTAGCTGCGTGTAGCGCTGCAGCACGATGGCCCATGCCGCCTGGATGACGGTGTTCAGGGTGACGCGCTGCGCCTGCGCCAAGGCGCGCAGCGCCTGCGTGGCTGATTCGTCCAGGCGGGTGTAGATTTTTCCGTACGGGGTGTGCGCCGCGCTGTCAGCGGCCAGGGCTGGCGCCGGCGCCACGATGCTCTCTGCCGCCTGCGCCAGCAGCGTCGGGCCATCCAGCGCGGCCAGCTCGGCCTTCCAGTACCGCTCGCTGCCGGCGCGGTCCTGCACGCCAAGCCAGCGGGCATAGTCGCCATAGCCCGGGCCTGCCGCCGGCAGCGACTCGCCGCCGTAGGTCCGCAGCCATTCACCGATCAAGCGCGACGCGCTCCACCCGTCCAGCAACAGATGATGATATGTCCATATCAGCTGATAGCTGTCTGGTCCCAGCCGGATCAGCACAACCCGCGCCAGGCGCACCTGCGCAAAGTCCATCTGGCGCGCCAGTTCAGCTGCCGCATAGCCGTCGGCCTCGCCGGCGGCTGCCGGGTCGCGCCAGTCTTCTCGAACGATGTCGGGGGACGCCGTCGCCAGCACCACCTGCAACGGGCGCTTCATGCCCGCGCGCCAAAGAAATGCCGTGCGCAGAACCGGGTGGCGCACAACCATGGCGCGCCACGCATCGGCCAGGCGGTCACCGTCCACGCCATCGATGCGTACGCTTAGCTGGTTGACATACAGCCCGGTTCCCGGCGCCTCCAGGGTATGGAAAAACATGCCTTCCTGCGTCGGCGACAGTGGGTAAACGTCCTCGACGCTAGCGGCAGTCCAACCCAGTTCGTCAAGCGGTGGCGCGTCCGGATAATCGGCCAGTGACTGCGCCACCTGCCGCGGCACCGCATGTTGCGGCGAGCGTTGCGGCAACGGTGTCGCCACGCTGGCCAGTTCGGCGACGGTCTGCCGCTCGAACACCTGCCGCGGCGTGACCTGCCAGCCTGCCTGGCGCAAGCGCGCCACGATCTGCAGGCTCAGGATCGAGTCGCCGCCCAGTTCAAAGAAGTTGTCGTGGCGGCCCACCTGCGCCGGGCCCAGCACCTGCGACCAGATGGCGGCAAGGGCAATTTCCACCTCGCCCTCGGGCGCCGTGTAGCCCTGGCTGGCGGCAAACTCCGCCTTGGGCAGGGCCTTGCGGTCCAGCTTGCCATTGGCGTTGACCGGCAACGCGTCCAGCGCGACGAAGGCGGCAGGCACCATGTAGTCCGGCAACACGGCCGACAACGCAGTTCGCAGCGCGGTGGTGTCCACGTCTGCGGGCGCGACATACGCCACCAGCCGCGCACCCGACGGACCGTCCTGCGCCAGCACCGCCGCTTGTTCCACGCCCGGGTCGGACAGCAGGCTGGCTTCGATCTCGCCCAGTTCAATCCGCAGGCCGCGGATCTTCACCTGATGATCCAGGCGGCCCAGGTATTCCAATTGGCCGCCTTGCATCCAGCGCACCAGGTCGCCGGTGCGATACAGCCTGTCGCCCTGCCCGTCCGGATCCGCGACGAAGCGGTCGGCGGTCAGGCCCGGGCGGTTCAGATACCCGCGCGCCAGGCCCACCCCGCCCAGATACAGTTCGCCCGGTACGCCCAGGGGCACGGGGTTCAGTTGCGCGTCCAGCACCCGCGTGCGGATGCCGGCGATGGGATAGCCGATCGGCACCACGCCACTGCCGTCAGCCACGCACGTCCAGTGCGTCACGTCGATGGCCGCTTCCGTCGGGCCGTACAGGTTGTACATCCCCGCCTGCGGCAGCAGCGCCAGGCAGCGCGCTTGCAGGTCCGCGCCCAGCGCTTCGCCGCTGCAGACGATGCGGCGCAACGTGGCGCATGATTCCACGCCCGCCTGTTCGGCATGGCTGATGAAGGCGTGCAGCATCGACGGCACGAAGTGCAGCGTGGTGACGCCCTGTTCCTGGATCAACGCCGACAGGCGCGCAGGATCCCGATGCTCGCCCGGCCCGGCCAACGCAAGCCGCGCGCCGGTCATCAAGGGCCAGAAGAACTCCCACACCGACACGTCGAAGCTGAACGGGGTCTTTTGCAGCACCACGTCGTCCGCCGTCAGGCCGTACGCCTGCTGCATCCACGCCAGGCGGTTGGTCAATGCCACGTGCCGGTTGGCCGCGCCCTTGGGCTTGCCGGTGGAGCCCGAGGTGTAGATGACGTAGGCAAGGCTCTCCGCGTGGTGCGGCGCGTCGGGTGCGGTCATCGGTTCGGACGACACCTCCAGCTGGTCCAGCGCCAACAGGGTCGTCGACGGCGACAGCGCGCCCATCCGCGCCGCCAGGGCCGTCTGCGTCAGCAACAGCGACACGCCGCTGTCTTGCAGCATGTACGCCAGGCGATCATCCGGGTAGTCCGGGTCCAGCGGCACGTAGGCCGCGCCCGCCTTCAGCACCGCCAGCAGCGCCACCACCAGGTCCAGCGACCGTTCGGCGGCTATCCCCACGCGGTCTTCGGCCTGTACGCCCAGGACCCGCAAGCGATGCGCCAACTGGTTCGCGCGGCGGTCCAGTTCGCCATAGGTCAGGGACGCGTCAAAGCACGTCACCGCGACGCGGTCGGGCCATTGACGCGCCTGCCGTTCAAACTGGCGATGCACCGGCAAGGCGCCAAATTCCGCAGCCACGGCGTCGGCCAGCGGCTGGCCGCGCTCCCATTGCTTCTGCAAGCGCAGATCCGCTTCCGGCAGAATCCGCACACCCGCGATGGGCTCCGCCGGGGCATGCATCAGCTCGCGCAAGGCCAGGTCCATGCGCGCCGCCAGGCGGTCAATGGCGGACCGGCCAAATTGCGCCCGGTCGTAGGTAAAGCGCAGTTCCAGCTTGTCGCGCATGGCCACCACCAACGACAGCGCGTAGCTGGCCTGGTCCCGATGCGTCAAGCCTTCGAATCGCAGGCCGGCAGGCGCGCCGGCGTGCAAGGCGGCATCGACCGGATAATTCTCGAACACCAGCAAGGTATCGAACAGCGCCTGGCCGTTGGCCCCGGCCCAACGCTGCACGTCGGCAAGCGGCGTGTGTTCCACTTCGCGCGACGCCACGTTCTGCGCCTGCAGCGTCCGCAGCCAATCGCCCGCCGTGGCGTCAACCCGCGTCGGCACGATGACCGGCAGGGTATTGATAAACAAGCCCAGCGTTTGCTGCGCACCCGGCAGGCTGTCGGGACGACCCGAGGTCGTCGCGCCAAACGCCACCGTGCCCTGCCCTGTGGCTTGCGCCAACACCAGGGCCCATGCCGCCTGCACCACGGTGTTGACCGTGATGCGCTCGCGCCGCGCATAGGCTGCCAAGTCCTCGCTCGCCGCCGCATCCCAGCCGGCCAGCACGTCTTCGTGGCCCGCGCCGCGGGCCGCCCCGCCTGAAGCGGGAGCCAGCAGCGTAGGCGCGTCCAGTTCGCGTAGTGCCGCTTTCCAATACCGCTCGATCGCCACGGCGTCTCGCGTCGCCAACCATGCCAGGAAGTCGCGGTAACGGCCGCCGCCCCGTGATACGGGTTGCGCCGCATACGCGCTCAGCACTTCGCCCAACAATTGCGACACGCTCCAACCGTCAAGCAGCAGATGATGATGCGTCCACACCAGGTGATAGGCGGTGTCCGATATGCGCGCCAAGGTCAGGCGCAGCAGCGGGGGCCGGCTCAGGTCGAAGCCCCGCGCCAGGTCACCCTGCGCGATGGCGTCCAGCCGAGCGCGCAAGGTCGATGTCGGTTCCGACCCCGGCTGCGCCGCGCGCGCATCGATCACCGTGTAGGGCAAATCCACTTCGCGCGCCACCCACTGCAGCGGCGCGCCCGCCCGTTGCACAAAGCCGGTGCGCAGTACGTCGTGGCGCGCCAGCGCCGCCGCCCACGCCGCACGGAAGCGTTCCACGTCCAGCCCGTTGATATCGACGCGCAACTGGTTTACATAGGCCGGCGGCTGTCCTTCGTCTGCCGCCGCGTCCCACACGCTGTGAAACAGCATGCCCGCCTGCATCGGCGTCACGGGATAGATGTCTTGCCATTGCGTCGACGGCGCGGGTATGTCCAGCGCACGCAGGGCGTCCCAGGTCAAGCCCGCCAACGGGAAGTCCGACGGCGTCACCCCGTGCACGCCGCTCACGCAATGCGCCACCAGCGCGCGCAAGGCCGCTTCAAAGTGCCGCGCAAGCGCCTGCATTCGGGCAGGTTCGTGACGCTTGCCGCTATAGCCCAGCGACATACGCAGCTGCCCGTCATGAACCTGACCGTTGAAGGTCAGCTCGTGGCCCAGCGGCGCGGCCTCGTCCTGGCCCGCCCCGGGCGATTCGGCGGCGATGCGCCAGCCGGCATCGCCTGCGGTCACCGTCTCGAATTGGCCCAGGTAGTTGAACAGGACCGGGGCTTGCGGTGGGTTGGACCACGTATCAGCCAGCACGCCATACCCCAGGCCTTGCGAGGGCACGGCGCGCAGCGCTTCCTTCACGCGCATCAGCCGTTCCCCGGGCTCGCCTTGCGTGTCCAGCACCACGGGGTACACGCTGGTGAACCAGCCCACCGTGCGCGACAGGTCCAGTTCGCCCGTCGCGTCTTCGCGGCCGTGGCCTTCCAGGTCGATGCGCACCTGATTCAACCCGCCCCACTCGCCCAGCGCCTGCGCCAGCGCGGCCAGCAGCAGGTCATTGACCTGCGTGCGGTACGCGCCCGGCGCATCCTTGAGCAGCGCCTGGGTCGTGGCCCGGTCCAGCGCCAGCGCAACGCGCTGCTGGTCGCCGACGCGGTTCGCGCCCTGCGCGTTGTCGCACTGCAAGGCATCGCCCGCCGGCAGCGCGCGCCAATAATCCCGTTCCGGTTCATACGCCGCGCGCGAGTCCAGCAAGCGCCGCGCCCACGCGCCGAAGCTGGCCGACCGCGCGGGCAGCGTGATCGCCCCGCCCGCCCGCGCCTGGGTGTAGGCCAGTTGCAGGTCCGCCAGCAGCACCCGCCATGACACGCCGTCCACCGCCAGGTGATGGATGACCAGCAGCACGCGCGACGTGCCATCGGCAACCTGCATCAGCACGGCGCGCAGCAAGGGGCCGTGCTCGATGTCCAGGCTGCGCTGCGCGGCGTCGCACTGCGCCTCGATGTCGGCCACCGGCACATTGCTGCGTTGCCACAGCATGTCCGCCCTGTCCGGGGCAGCCTCATAGCGCTGGCGCCACGCGCCGTCTTCGCGCTTGAAACGCAGACGCAGGGCGGCGTGCTGCGTAGCCACGGCCTGCAAGGCGGCGGACAGCGCTTGCGCATCGACAGGCGCGTCGCCATGCAGCAGCACGGCCTGGTTCCAATGGTTGTGGGACGCCAGCGGCAATGCCAGGAAGGCCGCCTGGATCGGCAGCAGCGGCACGTCGCCGTCCGCCTCGTCGGTGGCGTCCTGCGCCTGCGCGGCCACCGCCACGCTGGCCAGATCGGCCACGGTCTGCCGCTCGAACACCTGACGCGGCGTGACCTGCCAGCCCGCCTGGCGCAAGCGCGCCACGATCTGCAGGCTCAGGATCGAGTCGCCGCCCAGTTCAAAGAAGTTGTCGTGGCGGCCCACCTGCGCCGCGCCCAGCACCTGCGACCAGATGGCGGCCAGCGCGATTTCCACCTCGCCTTCGGGCGAGGTGTAGCCCTGACTGGCCGCGAACTCGGCCTTGGGCAGGGCCTTGCGGTCCAGCTTGCCGTTGGCGTTCACGGGCAAGGCGTCCAGCGTGACGAAGGCCGCCGGCACCATGTAGTCGGGCAACGCGGCCGACAATGCGCTGCGCAGCGCGGTGGTGTCCACGTCTGCGGGCGCGACATACGCCACCAGCCGCGCACCCGACGGGCCGTCCTGCGCCAGCACCGCCGCCTGCTCCACGGCCGGGTGAGACAGCAGGCTGGCTTCGATCTCGCCCAGTTCGATTCGGAATCCGCGTATCTTCACCTGCTGGTCGATCCGGCCCAGGTACTCCAACTGGCCGTCCTGCGTCCACCGCACCAGGTCGCCCGTGCGGTACAGGCGCTGGCCGCTCCCCTGGGGATCCGCAATGAAGCGCTCGGCGGTCAAGCCCGCCCGGTTCAGATAGCCGCGCGCCAACCCGGCGCCGCTGACATGGAGTTCACCGGGCACGCCGATCGGCGCCACGTTCAGTTCGCTATCCAGCACATGCAGCGCCAGGTCGGGGATGCGCGCGCCGATCGGGCTGCCGCCCGCCGCCACGTCGGCCAGGGTCAGACGGCGATAGGTCACATGCACCGTCGTTTCGGTAATGCCATACATGTTGACCAGTGCCGGCGACTGGTCGCCGAAGTGGTCGAACCAACGTTGCAGCTTGCGCGGCTCCAACGCCTCGCCGCCGAATATCACCTGCCGCAACGCGAGCCCCGACGCGGCAGCGGCCGACTCGTACAGCCCCGGCGTCTGCATCAATTGCAGGAACGCCGAAGGCGTCTGGTTCAGCACGGTCACCTGCTCGCGCCGCAGCAGCGCCAGGAACGCCTCGGGATCCCGGCTGACGGCATGCGGCACCACCACCAGCCGGCCACCGGTGCATAGCGCGCCAAACACTTCCCACACCGAGAAGTCGAAGGCGTAGGAATGGAACAGCGTCCACACGTCGGCCGCGCCAAAGGCAAACCAGTCCGCCGTCTGCGACAGCAACCGGCACACTTGGCGGTGGCACAGTTGCGCGCCCTTGGGCCGGCCCGTCGAGCCGGACGTATAGATCACATAGGCCAGATGCTGGGGGTGGGTCCGCGCAGCAGGGTCGTGCGCCGGGCTGGCCTCCAGCGCCAGCGCGTCCAGGTTCAGCACCGCGACATCCGGCAGCGCGGACGCCAGCCAGGGCAGGCGGTCGTGCTGCGTGGATTCGGTCAGCACCACCGACACGCCGCTGTCCTGCGCCATGAAACGCAGGCGGTCTTCGGGATAGTCCGGGTCCAGCGGCACATACGCGCCGCCCGCCTTCAGCACCGCGACCATGGCGATCACCATGTCGGCGGATCGCGCCAGCGCGATGCCCACCTTGGCTTCCGGGCGCACCCCCGTGGCGATCAGCCGATGCGCCAGCCGGTTGGCGCGCGCGTTGAATTCCGCGTAGGTCAGCGTTTGGCCGTCTATCGTCAGGGCCGGCGCGTCCGGGCGGGCGCGCGCTGCCGCTTCGATCAATCCGTGGATCGTGGCCGCCCCAAAGGCCTCGTCAGCCGCCGGCCGCGCGGGCGGCGCACCGCTCCAGGCGCGCAGGCTGGCGCGCTCTCGGGGCGACAACAAGGCAACGCGGTCCACGCGCAGCGACGGGTCGCTGACCAGCGCCTGGAGCGCGGCGGCGTAATGGCCGGCCAATTGCGACATGGTGCGCGCGTCGAACAGTTCTTGCGCGTACAGCAGCGTCACCTGCACTCGGCCGTCAGTCAACTCCGCCGTGTTGCAACTGAGCTCGAACTGCGCGGCCTGTTCGCCGAAGGCGTAATCCGTGACGCGCAAGCCGGGCAGCGCCTGCAAGCCGCGATAATCTGGTCGCTGGTGGTTAAACAGCACCTGGAACAACGGGCTATGGCCGTCGCGCTCGGGCTGCAGGGCGTCGACCAACTGTTCGAATGGCAGATCCTGATGCGCCTGGGCCTCGCGCGCCGCATCCCGCGCCTGCAACAGCAGGCCGTCCAGCGTGACGCCTGGCGAGCAATCGGCGCGCAGCACCTGCGTGTTGACGAAGAACCCCACCACCCGGTCCGTGTTGCCGCGATGGCGGTTCGCGATCGGTGTGCCGACGCGGATGTCCGTCTCACCGCTGTAGCGCTGCAATACCGCCTGAAACCCTGCCAGCAGCGCCGCAAACAGGGTGGCCTGCCGCGCCTGGGCGGTGGCGCGCAACTCGCGCGCCGCCTGCTCCGTCAGATAGAACGTGTGCCGCGCCGCCCGATACTGCGCTCCCGGTCGGCGCACGCCATCGGCGGGCAGCTGAAGCACCGGCTGCGCGCCGCCCAGGCGCTGCACCCAGTGCGCTCGCTGCCGCGCGCCTTCCCCCTCAGCCAGCCATCGCCGCTGCCACGCCGCATAATCCGTGTACGCAATGGGCAGGGCGGCCAAGGCCGCCGGCCGCCTTTCCACATACGCGCGGTAGAGCTCGGTGAACTCCTCCACGATGATCTGCATCGACCAGCCGTCCGACACGATGTGGTGCATTACCACCACCAGCACATGATCGTCCTCGGCCTGCCGGATCAGCCCCAGCCGCAGCAGGGGGCCGGCTTCCAGGTCGAACGGCGTGCCGACCCAAGCCTGTGCGCACGCCAGCGCGTCCACCGGCGTGTGCGCATCGTGCATCAGCAACGTGACCGGCCCCGGGTCGGCAACCACGGCCTGCGCCTGTCCGTCGGCGGTAGCCAGAAAGCGCGTGCGCAGGCTGGCGTGACGCCGCACCAGATCATTGAACGCGGCGTTCAGCGCGTCGCGGTCCAACGTGCCGCGCAGGTGCAGCGCGCCATTGACGTGGTAGGCCGTGCTGTCCGGATCCATGCGCCACAGGAACCACTGGCGCTGCTGCGCGTGCGACAACACGCCGACCGCGTCGGCGCCGGACCGGGCGACGGGTTCGTTCACCGGCGCCGCCTCCTCAGGCGGATCCGCCGCCGTGGCGGCCGTGGGCGGGCTGATCGCTGCCGCCAGCGCTTGCAGCGTCTGATGGTCGAAGAGCTGGCGCGGCTTGATGGCCAGCTTCTGCCGCCGCGCGCGCGCCATCACCTTCAGGCTCAGGATGGAGTCGCCGCCCAGTTCAAAGAAGTTGTCCGACCGCCCCACTTCGGCCACGCCCAGCACCTCGGCCCAGATTGCCGCAAGCGCCGTTTCGACGGGACCGACCGGCGCGTCCGCCGCCGTATCGCGCGCCGGCTCCAGCGTCCGCGGCGCCGGCAGCGCGCGGCGGTCGAGCTTGCCGTTGGCATTGAGCGGCAGCGCGTCCAGCAACGTGAATGTCGCCGGCACCATGTAGTCGGGCAAGCAGGCGGCGAGCGCGTCGCGCAGCGCCGCGCCATCGATGACCGCGCCCTGGCGCGCCACGACATACGCGTGCAGTTGCAGCCGGGTGGCGTCTGCATCGTCCTCGCCCCGCGCCACCACGGCGCAGTCGGCCACGCCGGGCAAGCCGCGCAACGCCACCGCGACCTCGCCGGGTTCGACGCGGTAGCCGCGGATCTTCACCTGATCGTCCATGCGTCCCAGGAACACCAGGCTGCCGTCGCCACGCTGCCGCACCCGGTCGCCCGTTCTGTACATGCGTTGACCCGGCACGTAAGGGCTTGGCACATAGCGGTCGGCCGTCAGGCCGGGGCGTCCCAGATACCCCCGGGCAACGCCCGCGCCCGCCAGATACAGTTCACCCTCGGCGCCCCGCGGCACCGGGTTCAGCCAGGCATCCAACACATAGGCCTGCATATTGGGCAACGGCGCGCCGATCGGCAACGCCTGCAACGGGCCGAATTGCGCCTGCGCCGCTGCCTGCGTCAACGCACCGACCGTCGTTTCCGTGGGGCCGTAGTGGTTGACCACCCGGCACTGCGGCGCCAGCGCCGCCACGCGGTCCAGCAGGGCGCGCGAGCTTGCCTCGCCGCCCAGCACCAGCGTGTGGCGCGGCAGCACGTCGGCGGGCCGCGCCGCCTGCAACAAGGCCTGCAAGTGGCTGGGCACGATCTTCAGCACATCCACCTGGTGCTGCGCCATATAGGCGGCGAAGCGGTCGGGGTCGAACACGCAGTCCTGCGTGACCAGGTGCAGCGTGCAGCCGGTGCACAATGCGCCGTACAGGGTCGTATGCCCCAGGTCCGCGGACACCGTCGACACCATGGCCATGGCGCGGGCCGAACCGGGCAGCGCAAAACGGTGCAGCATGCCCTGCACGTAGTTGCTCAGGGCGCCCCGGCTGACCACCACCCCCTTGGGCACGCCGGTCGAGCCCGACGTGTAGATCACGTAGGCCGCCTGATCCGGATGCACGGGGGCCCACGTCGATGCCGGCGCGGACGGATCCGGCAGAAGCGACGCGCTGATGGGCAGGCGCGGGATCTCCGGCGCCCATGCCGTGTCCGCATCGCTCAGGATCAGGGCCGCGCCGCAGTCTTGCGCCACATGCTTCAGCCGTTCCTGCGGCAAGGCCGGATCCAGCGGGACATACGCGCCGCCTGCCCGCAACACGGCCAGCATGGCAATCACGAAGCCGCTGCCGCGCGGCGCGTGGACCGCCACGCGCACGTCCGCCGCCACGCCACGGGCCTGCAACTGTCCGGCCAGGCGTTGCACGGCCTGTTCCAGCTCCGCATGGCTCAATGCCAGCGCATCCTCTTGCAGGGCGATGCCGCCCGGCTGCCGCGCCGCCGAGCGCGTCCACAGGGCAAGCAGATCGCGGTCTTCCCACTGCGCGGCTTCGCCATCGAGCCTGCTGGCGTCCGCCGGGATGTCGAGCAGCGCCACCGGCAGGTCCGGCTGGGCCGCTCCCTGGCGCAGCAGCGCCGCGTAGGCCTGCGCCATCCGTGCAATGGTGTCAGCATCGAAGATGTCTTGCGCATAGTCGAACTGGCAGCGGATCTCATCGCGCCGGATCGTGACGTCCAGGCTCAGGTCAAAGTGCGCCTCCCGGCGCGCCGCATCGTCCACGCCCCGCATCGCCAGGTCCGCGAAGCGTGCGGGCATGGCGTCGGCCGAATCCGCCTGCTCGGTGCATTTGACCTGGAACAGCGGGTTCAAGCCCGGCGTCCGCGTGGACACGAGCTCGGAAACCAGCAGGTCATACGGGCAATCCTGGTTGGCCTGCGCATCCAGCAGCGTCCCGCGCACCGCCCCGACCAGCGCCGCCATGCCCTGGCCGGCATCCACCTGCGTGCGCAGCACGCTCATATTGGTCAGGTAGCCGATCAGCCCATGCGTTTCGCGCCGGACGCGATTGACCAGCGGCGCACCCACCACGATGTCTTCCTGCCCGCAATAGCGCGCCAGCGTCAGCTTGAAGGCCGCCAGCAAGGTCATGAACACGGACGCGCCGCAGCGCTGCGCCAGGGCCCGCGCCGACGCGGCCAGATCGGCCGGCAAGGTCAGGGTGCAGGCGCCCGCCGCCGCATCGCGGCGCGCCGGCCTGGGCCGATCCAGCGGCAGCCGCAGCGGCTCGGGGTCCTGGCCCAGGCGCTCGCGCCAGTATTGCAGCTGCGTCGGCAATTGGCTGGCGGCATACCATTCACGCTGCCACAGCGCGTAATCGCCGAACTGGATGGGCAGCGCTGGCAGCGCGGGCGCCCGCCCGTGGGTTTGCGCCTCGTAAAGCGCCGCCAGCTCGCGCAGCAGGATGGCCTGCGACCAGCCGTCCGCCAGAATGTGGTGCATCGTCAACGACAGCCAATGCTCGTCAGCCGACAGCGATATCAACGTGACCCGCCACGCCGGCGCACGCGTCAGGTCGAAAGGCCGCGTCGCATCTTCCTGGCACAGGGCGCGCGCCGCCGCTACGCGCGCGTCGCCGGCCACCTGTTCCACGGTCTCGTGCCGCCAGGCGGCGAACGCATCCGGCAAGATCCGCTGCGTCGGCGTGTCGCTCACGTCCACCTCGAAGACGCTGCGCAGCACGGCATGCCGCTCGGCCAGCGCCTGCACGGCCCGGCGCAGCGACTCGGGCTGCAAGGCGCCGCGCAGGGCCATCACGCCCGACATGTTGTAGGCGCACGACTCCGGTTCCATGCGCCACGTCAGCCACAGCCCCTGCTGTGCATACGACAGCGGGTACGCCGCGACGTCCGGAAACGGCACGATCGGCAGGCCGCCGGGGTCGATGCCCTGGGCAACCAGCTTGGCCAGCAAGGTCTGGCGCTGCTGTGCGTCAAGCTGCGCGATGCGTTCGGCCAGCGTGCGGGGATCGATTGCCATAGTGCTTACATCTCCAGTTCATTCAAGAGGGAATCGATGGCGGCAAAATCCGCCTGCCGTCGTACCCGGATGCCTTCGCCCACTGCGCCGCGCAGTGCGTCCAGCAGCGGCAACGCCGCCATCTGCGCGACGGTGGGCGCATCGAACAGCGTGCGCAAGGGCACGTCGATACCGTGGACCTGTTTGATGGCGGCCACGACTTCCATCACCGCGATGGAATCGCCCCCCAACTCAAAGAAATTGTCATGCCGGCCAACGCGGGGCGTGTCCAGCACTTGCGCCCAGACCTGGGCCAATTGCGTCTCAGCTTGACCGTCGGGCGCGGCGTAGCCCTGGCTGGCGGCAAACTCCGCCTTGGGCAGGGCCTTGCGGTCCAGCTTGCCATTGGCGTTGACCGGCAACGCGTCCAGCGCGACGAAGGCGGCAGGCACCATGTAGTCCGGCAACACGGCCGACAACGCGGTTCGCAGCGCGGTGGTGTCCACGTCTGCGGGCGCGACATACGCCACCAGCCGCGCGCCCGACGGACCGTCCTGCGCCAGCACCGCCGCTTGTTCCACGCCCGGGTCGGACAGCAGGCTGGCTTCGATTTCGCCCAGCTCAATCCGCAGGCCTCGAATCTTCACCTGATGATCCAGGCGGCCCAGGTATTCCAACTGGCCGCCTTGCATCCACCGCACCAGGTCGCCCGTGCGATACAGCCTGTCGCCCTGCCCGTCCGGGTCCGCGACAAAGCGGTCGGCGGTCAAACCCGGACGGTTCAGATACCCGCGCGCCAGGCCCACCCCGCCCAGATACAGCTCACCCGGTACGCCGATGGGCACGGGGTTCAACTGCGCGTCCAGCACGCGGGTACGAATGCCAGCGATGGGATAGCCGATCGGCACCACGCCGCCGCCATCGTCCACGCACGTCCAGTGCGTCACGTCGATGGCCGCTTCCGTCGGGCCGTACAGGTTGTACATCCCGGCCTGGGGTAGCAGCGCCAGGCAGCGCGCTTGCAGGTCCGCACCCAACGCTTCACCGCTGCATACGATGCGGCGCAGGCTGGCGCATGATTGCGCGCCCGCCTGTTCGGCATGGCTGATGAAGGCATGCAGCATCGACGGCACGAAGTGCAGCGTGGTGACGCCTTGTTCCTGTATCAATGCGGACAGGCGCGCCGGATCCCGATGCTCGCCCGGCCCGGCCAACGCCAGCCGCGCGCCGGTCATGAGCGGCCAGAAGAACTCCCACACCGACACGTCGAAGCTAAACGGCGTCTTTTGCAGCACCACGTCCTGCTCAGTCAGGCCGTAGGCCTGCTGCATCCACGCCAGGCGGTTGGTCAGCGCCACGTGGCGGTTGCCCGCGCCCTTGGGCTTGCCGGTGGAGCCCGAGGTGTAGATGACGTAGGCCAGATTCTCCGCGTGGTGCGGCGCGTCGGGCGCGGTGACCGGTTCGGAGGACACCTCCATCTGGTCCAGCGCCAACAGGGTCGTCGACGGCGACAGCGCGCCCATCCGCGCCGCCAAGGCCGTCTGCGTCAGCAACAGCGACACGCCGCTGTCTTGCAGCATGTACGCCAGGCGGTCATCCGGGTAGTCCGGATCCAGCGGCACGTAGGCCGCGCCCGCCTTCAGCACCGCCAGCAGCGCCACCACCAGTTCCAGCGACCGTTCGGCGGCTATGCCCACGCGGTCCTCGGATCGAACACCCAAGCGCTGCAACCGATGCGCCAACTGGTTCGCGCGGCGGTTTAGTTCGCCATACGTCAGCGATTCACCAATGCACGTCGCCGCGACACGATCAGGCCATTGACGCGCCTGCCGTTCGAACTGGCGATGCACCGGCAGCGAACCGTGTTCGTGCGCTACGTCCTGCGACAGCGGCAAGCCGTCATGCCGCGGACTCAACAAAGACAATTCGCCTGGCGGCGTCAAGGGCAACGCGCCCACACGGCCATCGTGCGCCGCCAGGCCCGCCAGTACGTACTGCAGGCGCTGCGCCAACGCCTGCGCCACCGTGTCCGACAAACGTGACCGGTCATAGCTCAACTGCAACGACAGGCCGGGCTGCTGGGTCACGACCAGCGTTAGCGCGTAATTCGTCTGCTCCGTGTTTTTCAGGTTTGCAAACCGGACGCCCCACGACCCTTGTTCTTTCAGCGCCTCATCCAGCGGGTAGTTTTCAAATACCACCAGCGTGTCGAACAAGGCGCTGCCGCCATGGCCTGCCCAACGCTGGACGTCGAACAGCGGCGCGTGCTCGTGCTCACGCGATGCCAGATTCTGGTCCTGGATGCCGCGCAGCCACTCGCCCAGCGGCCTATCGGGCGCCATCGTCACCACCAACGGCAAGGTGTTGATGAACAGACCCAGCACGTACTGCGCGCCCGCCATCGTGTCGGGCCGCCCGGACGTGGTGACGCCAAACCCCACCGTGGATTGCCCTGTCGCCTGCGCCAGGATCAGCGCCCAAGCCGCCTGCACCAACGTGTTCACCGTGACGCGATGATGCCGTGCGCGCTCGGCCAATGCCGCCGACGCGGCGCTATCCAGCCGGGCCTGCACGTCCACGTATCCCGCGGCCGGCGTCCATGCGCCGCGGACGTCCAGTGCTGGGGCCAGCAAGCTGGGCTCGTCCAATGTCTGCAAGCGGCGGCACCAATAGGCCTGCGTATCTGCTTCGCTTCTTTGGGAAAGCCAGGCCAGGTAGTCGCGATAACGGCCCACCCCCACCGCCACCGGAAACCCTGCATACGTGCGCAGCACTTCGCCCAGCAGCTGGGTCACGCTCCAGCCGTCGAGCAGCAGGTGATGGAACGTCCAGATCAAGTGGTGGCGATGCTCGGCCGTTCGTGCCAGCGTCAGACGCAATAGCGGCGGCGATGCCAGATCGAAGCCCAGCATAAGATCGGCGCGGGCCTGCGCGTCCAGGAGCGCTGTAACAGGAGGCGATGAATCTTGGCGGCTACGCGCATCGATCACCGCATAGGGCAAGGCCACTTCGCGCGCCACCCACTGCAGCGGCGCGCCCGCCCGTTGCACAAAGCCGGTGCGCAGTACGTCGTGGCGCGCCAGCGCCGCCGCCCACGCCGCACGGAAGCGTTCCACGTCCAGCCCGTTGATATCGACGCGCAACTGGTTTACATAGGCCGGCGGCTGTCCTTCGTCTGCCGCCGCGTCCCACACGCTGTGAAACAGCATGCCCGCCTGCATCGGCGTCACCGGGTAAATGTCTTGCCATTGGGTCGGCGGCGCGGGTATGTCCAGCGCACGCAGGGCGTCCCAGGTCAAGCCCGCCAACGGGAAGTCCGACGGCGTCACCCCGTGCACGCCGCTCACGCAATGCGCCACCAGCGAGCGCAAAGCCGCTTCGTACTGCCGCGCAAGCGCCTGCATGCGGGCGGCGTCATGACGCTTGCCGCTATAGCCCAGCGAAATGCGCAACTGCCCGTCGTGCACCTGACCGTTGAAGGTCAGCTCGTGGACCAGCGCTGCGGCTTCGTCCTGGCCCGCCCCGGGCGATTCGGCGGCGATGCGCCAGCCGGCATCGCCTGCGGTCACCGTCTCGAATTGGCCCAGGTAGTTGAACAGGACCGGGGCTTGCGGCAGGTTGGACCACGCATCGGCCAGCACGCCATACCCCAATCCGTGCGAGGGCACGGCGCGCAGCGCCTCCTTCACGCGCATCAGCCGTTCCCCGGGCTCGCCTTGCGTTTCCAGCACCACCGGATACACGCTGGTGAACCAGCCCACCGTGCGCGACAGGTCCAGTTCGCCCGTCGCGTCCTCCCGGCCGTGGCCTTCCAGGTCGATGCGCACCTGCTTCAAGCCGCCCCACTCGCCCAGCGCCTGCGCCAGCGCGGCCAGCAGCAGGTCATTGACCTGCGTGCGGTACGCGCCCGGCGCATCCTTGAGCAGCGCCTGGGTCGTGGCCCGGTCCAGCGCCAGCGCAACGCGCTGCTGGTCGCCGACGCGGTTCGCGCCCTGCGCGTTGTCGCACTGCAAGGCATCGCCCGCCGGCAGCGCGCGCCAATAATCCCGTTCCGGTTCATACGCCGCGCGCGAGTCCAGCAAGCGCCGCGCCCACGCGCCGAAGCTGGCCGACCGCGCGGGCAGCGTGATCGCCCCGCCCGCCCGCGCCTGGGTGTAGGCCAGTTGCAGGTCCGCCAGCAGCACCCGCCATGACACGCCGTCCACCGCCAGGTGATGGATGACCAGCAGCACGCGCGACGTGCCGTCGGCAACCTGCATCAGCACGGCGCGCAGCAAGGGGCCGTGCTCGATGTCCAGGCTGCGCTGCGCGGCGTCGCACTGCGCCTCAATGTCGGCCACGGGCACATCGCTGCGTTGCCACAGCATGTCCGCCATGTCCGGGACGGCCTCATAGCGCTGGCGCCACGCGCCGTCTTCGCGCTTGAAACGCAGGTGCAGGGCGGCGTGCTGTGTCGTCACGGCCTGCAAGGCGGCGGACAACGCTGATGCATCGACAGGCGCATCGCCATGCAGCAGCACGGCCTGGTTCCAGTGGTTGTGGGACGCCAGCGGCAACGCCAGGAAGGCTGCCTGGATCGGCAGCAGCGGCACGTCGCCGACGGCCTCGTCGGTGGCGTCTTGCGCCTGCGCGGCCACCGCCACGCTGGCCAGGTCGGCGACGGTCTGCCGCTCGAACACCTGCCGCGGCGTGACCTGCCAGCCCGCCTGGCGCAAGCGCGCCACGATCTGCAGGCTCAGGATCGAGTCGCCGCCCAGTTCAAAGAAGTTGTCGTGACGGCCCACCGGCGCCGCGCCCAGCACTTGCGACCAGATAGCGGCCAGCGCGATTTCCACCTCGCCTTCGGGCGAGGTGTAGCCCTGACTGGCCGCGAACTCGGCCTTGGGCAGGGCCTTGCGGTCCAGCTTGCCGTTGGCGTTCACGGGCAAGGCGTCCAGCGTGACGAAGGCCGCCGGCACCATGTAGTCGGGCAACGCGGCCGACAATGCGCTGCGCAGCGCGGTGGTGTCCACGTCTGCGGGCGCGACATACGCCACCAGCCGCGCACCCGACGGGCCGTCCTGCGCCAGCACCGCCGCCTGCTCCACGGCCGGGTGAGACAGCAGGCTGGCTTCGATCTCGCCCAGTTCAATCCGCAGGCCGCGGATCTTCACCTGATGATCCAGGCGGCCCAGGTATTCCAATTGGCCGCCTTGCATCCAGCGCACCAGGTCGCCGGTGCGATACAGCCTGTCGCCCTGCCCGTCCGGATCCGCGACGAAGCGGTCGGCGGTCAGGCCCGGGCGGTTCAGATACCCGCGCGCCAGGCCCACCCCGCCCAGATACAGTTCGCCCGGTACGCCCAGGGGCACGGGGTTCAGTTGCGCGTCCAGCACCCGCGTGCGGATGCCGGCGATGGGATAGCCGATCGGCACCACGCCACTGCCGTCAGCCACGCACGTCCAGTGCGTCACGTCGATGGCCGCTTCCGTCGGGCCGTACAGGTTGTACATCCCCGCCTGCGGCAGCAGCGCCAGGCAGCGCGCTTGCAGGTCCGCGCCCAGCGCTTCGCCGCTGCAGACGATGCGGCGCAACGTGGCGCATGATTCCACGCCCGCCTGTTCGGCATGGCTGATGAAGGCGTGCAGCATCGACGGCACGAAGTGCAGCGTGGTGACGCCCTGTTCCTGGATCAACGCCGACAGGCGCGCAGGATCCCGATGCTCGCCCGGCCCGGCCAACGCAAGCCGCGCGCCGGTCATCAAGGGCCAGAAGAACTCCCACACCGACACGTCGAAGCTGAACGGGGTCTTTTGCAGCACCACGTCGTCCGCCGTCAGGCCGTACGCCTGCTGCATCCACGCCAGGCGGTTGGTCAATGCCACGTGCCGGTTGGCCGCGCCCTTGGGCTTGCCGGTGGAGCCCGAGGTGTAGATGACGTAGGCAAGGCTCTCCGCGTGGTGCGGCGCGTCGGGTGCGGTCATCGGTTCGGACGACACCTCCAGCTGGTCCAGCGCCAACAGGGTCGTCGACGGCGACAGCGCGCCCATCCGCGCCGCCAGGGCCGTCTGCGTCAGCAACAGCGACACGCCGCCGTCTTGCAGCATGTACGCCAGGCGATCATCCGGGTAGTCCGGGTCCAGCGGCACATAGGCGGCACCCGCCTTCAGCACCGCCAGTAGCGCCACCACCAGGTCCAGCGACCGTTCGGCGGCTATGCCCACGCGGTCTTCGGCCTGTACGTCCAGGCCCCGCAAGCGATGCGCCAGCTGGTTCGCGCGCCGGTCCAGTTCGCCATAGGTCAGGGACGCGTCAAAGCACGTCACCGCGACGCGGTCGGGCCATTGACGAGCCTGCCGTTCAAACTGGCGATGCACCGGCAGCGAACCGAATTCCGCCGCCAAGTCCTCCGGCAAAGACGGCCCCGTCTCCCATTCCCCCAACTCCTCGCGCTCCGCCTGCGACAGCAGCGCGGCATCCCACACGCACCCCGCATCGTCGTCCACCATCGCGCGCAGCAACGCTTGATAGTGTCCGGCCATGCGCGCCAGCGTATCGGGCATGAACGAGGCACGCGGATATCGCCATGTGAAGCGCAGGCCGCCGTCATCGTATTCGGCGGTATCGCACTGCAACACAAAGGGCAAGGTCGGCGGGGCGAACGATGCCGGCGCGCAACGCAGCCCGGCCAATTGCCAGCCGTCCGCGCCCGGCAACTGTTGATGGTTGAACAACACCTGAAATAGAGGCGTGTGGTCCAGGCTGCGTTCGGGCTGCAGCGCATCGACCAGCTTTTCGAACGGCAATTCCTGATGCGCATGCGCCTGCGTCACGGCATCGCGGGTCTGGGCAACCAGCGCCGACCAAGTCACGTCCGGGGCGAGCCGGGCGCGCAGCACCTGCGTATTGACGAACAACCCTACCAGGTCTTGCACCTCGGGACGTGTGCGCCCGGCCACGGGCACCCCGACGCGAATGTCGATCTGGCCTGTGTGACGCGCCAGCAACGCGTGGAATGCAGACAGCAAGACAACAAACATCGTGCAGCCCCGGGCGTGCGCGTAGCGGCGCAGTTCGTCCACAAGGGCCCGCGGCACGTCGGTGACGCACGCGTCGGCCGCCTGCCCGCCTGCGTCACGCCGGGAGAAGTCGGGGTTCAGTTGCAGAACAAGCTGATCCCCGGCCAGGGCCTGACGCCAATACGCCAGTTGCCGATCCTCTTCGCCGGCCGCCAGCAGGTCGCGTTGCCAAGCCGCGTAGTCGGTATACGTGATGGCAGGTGGCGACGACGCGAGTTCCGTGCCGGTCCGAACGGCTGCGTAGTGCTTGCAGAACGCGTCCGTCAGCAAACCGATGGACCATCCGTCCGACACGATGTGATGCATGACGGTGACCAGCAGGTGTTCGTCGTCAGCCAGCCGAACCAGCCCCACCCGCAGCAAGGGGCCGGACAGCAGGTCGAAGGGGTCGGCGATCCATCCGCGCGCAATCGCCTGCGCCTGGGCTTCCTGATCCGAGTTCGGCGCGTTGCGCAGGTCTACCTGGGCGATCTCCACGCGCCAGGGCGCCTGGATCACCGGATGCGCCATGCCGTCCTCGTCCACGTCGAACCGCGTGCGCAGCGCCGCATGCTGGACCAGCACGCGCTCGAAGGCCACGTGCACGCTTTCCACGTCCAGCGCGCCCGTCAGGCGCAACACGCCCGGCAAGTTATAGGCGGCGTCACGGGGATCCAGGCGCCACAGGAACCACAGCCGCTCCTGCGCGTGAGACAGCACCGGCCGCCCTTCGCGCGGCAGGATGGGCAGGTGCGACGGGTCCATGCCCTGTTCGCGCATCTTGTCGTACACGGCGCGACGCTGCGCGGGCGAAAGCGATGCGAATTTTCCGGCAATCTGCCGGGCTAGGGTATCGTCCATCAGAGCGTCTCCAGGGTATCGATGAACGCGTCGATGTTTCTCAGCGCGTCAGCCTGTTCTTTGCCTGCCTGCGCCGCGTCGGCCACGCGCGCGGCGAACCGCGCGAGCGTCTGTGCCTCGAACAGCGCCGTCAGCGGCGTCTCGATATCCAGATCGGTCCGAATACGCGCGACCACCCGCATCACCAGCAAGGAGTGGCCGCCCAGTTCAAAGAAGCTGTCCTCGCGCCCCACGCGCGGCACGCCCAGCACGGCGGCCCAGATATCGGCCAATTGCCGTTCCAGATCGCTTTCGGGCGCGGTGTAGTGGCGCAACGAAGCCTGTGTGTCGGGCGCAGGCAGCGCCTTGCGATCCACCTTGCCGTTGGGCGTCAGCGGAATCGACGACAGGACGACCCACACGGCAGGAACCATATAGGCGGGCAATGCCGCCGCCAGCTCGACCTGCACGGATTCCAGCCAGGCGCGCTGCGCCTCGTCGCGTGGCCCGGCCAGCGCCGGGTTGCGCGGCGCCACGTAGCCGACCAGGCGATGGCCCTGGCCGTCGTCGCGCGCCACCGTGACCGCCTGGCGTACGCTGGACAATCGCGCCAGGAAAGCGTCGATCTCGCCCAATTCGATGCGAAAGCCGTGCACCTTGACCTGATGGTCGCTGCGCCCCACGTACTCCAGCACGCCGTCGGCGCGAAAACGCGCCAGATCGCCCGTGCGGTAGAGCCGCGCGCCGGGCTGCGCCGCATACGGGTCGGCGATGTACCGTTCGGCGGCCAGCGCCGGTTGATGCAGGTAGCCGCGCCCGACGCCCACGCCCGCCACGCAAAGCTCGCCGATGGCCCCAGCGGGCAGCAGGTCCAGGTTCGCGTCCAGCACGTAGAGCCGCGTGTGGTCGGCCGCCGTCCCGATCGCCAGCACCGGCCCGGGTTCGTCCCTGGCGTCGTCCACGCGGTACAGCGCCACATCGTCCGCGCATTCGGCGGGACCATAGGCATTGACCAGCGGCACGTCCGGATAGCGATCCAGCCACGCGCGCGCCAGCGCCACCGAACTGGCCTCGCCCGTGGGCAGCATCCAGCGCAGGCCGGGCATCGACACGGCGTCGGCCATCAACATGCCCTGGATCAGGGTCGGCACGGATTCCAGCACCGTGATGCCGCGGTCGTTCACGCGGCGGATCAGGGCCTGCGGGTCGCGCGCCACGCTATCCGCCACGATCTCGATGCACGCGCCGCACAGCAGCCCCGCCAGCAACTGCCACACCGAAATGTCGAAGCTCTGGGCGGCCGTCTGGCCGATGACGTCGTGTTCGGTCAGCCCCAGCGCGGGGATCTTGCTGAGTTGGTTGTTCAGCATGCCCTGGCTGGTGACGACCACGCCCTTGGGCGTTCCCGTGGAACCGGACGTGAAGATCACGTAGGCGGCCTGGTCGCGATGCGCCGGCTCACGCAGATCGGCTTCGTCGCGGGAAGCCGGCGCGTCGACGTCGTGCCGGGCCACCGTGGCGGGCAGCGCCGCGATCACGTCGGCGTGGGCCGCCGCCGCAACACGATCCGTGATGACCGCGCGCGCGCGGCACAGGTCAAGGATCTGCGCCAGGCGCTGAGACGGCAGCGCCGGATCCAGCGCCAGGTAGGCCGCATTCGCCTTGAATGCGCCAAGCACCGCCGCCAGCATGCCGATGCCACGCTCGGCCAGCACCACCACCACGTCGTCGCGGCGCACGCCGCCGGCCCGCAACGCGTGCGCGTGACGGTTGGCCAGCCGGTTCAGCGCGTCGTAGCGGATCTCCTGCCTTGCGTCACGCGCCGCGATACGTTGCGGGTGGCGACGCGCCTGCGCCTCGAACAACGCGGCATAGCCGGCGTCCAGCGGATAGTCGGGCGTGGCGCCCCGACCAAGCGCCAGCACGCGCGCATGCTCATCGCCAGGCAGCAGGCCGATCCGCGCCAACGGCGAGGCGGGCCTGCCGGCAAACTGCCCGAGCACGTGACGCAGGCCGTCCAGCACCCGCTGAACCGACACCTCGTCGAACAGGCCGGCGTCATAGGTCAGCTGCAACACCAACTGCTCGCCCGGCTTGACCACGACCGTCAGCGGATAGTTGGTGTGCGTGCGGGCGCCGTCGGCTCGCGCTCCGATCGCTTTCGCGCGCGCCAGCAAGGCGCCGTCGACAGGCGCGTTTTCAAAGACGAACAGCGTATCGAACAGCGTGGTGCCGCGCGGCACGTCAGCCATGGCCTGGATCTCGGCCAGGGACAGGTGTTCGTGTTCGCGCAGCGCGGCATTGCCCGCCTGCACCTTACGCAGCCACTGCGCCACGCTGACCGGGCTGTCCGGCCCCGGCACCTCGATCCGCAATGGCAAGGTGTTGATGAACAGGCCGATCGTGTCCTGCACGCCATTCAGGTCCGTCGGCCGGCCCGCGACCGTCACGCCGTAGAGCACGTCGTCCAGCCCGGCCACGCGGGCGAGCCACAATGCCCACGCGCCCTGTGCATAGGTGTTCACCGTCAACTGCTGCTGCTGCGCCGCGCGCTGAAGCGCCGCGGTTTCGGCCAGGCTCAGCGACACCACGGCGTCTGCGGTCCGGGACTGGCCCGACGTGGGCGCGATCCGGCCCGCCAGCGGCAAGGGCGTGACCGTGCCGAAACCGCGCAGCGCGTCGCGCCAGTAGGCGCGCGCCGCCGCCATGTCCTGCCGCCCCAGCCACGCGATGAAGTCGCGATACGGCACGGGATGCGCCAACTGCGGCGGCTGCCCCTGTGCAAAGGCGTCGTAGGCGGCAAAGAAGTCCGCCAGCAGCAACGACCGGCACCAGGCATCCATCAGGATGTGGTGATAGCTCAGCACCATCCGGTCACCATCGGCCAGCCGCGCCAGCCGGACGCGCCACAAGGGTGCCGCGGCCATGTCAAAACCCGCCGCCAGTTCGTCCTGCAGCAGGCGGTCCAATTGCGCCAGCGCCGCCTCCACGGGCAGCTCGCGCCATTCCAGCACCTGGACCGGCGCCGCGACCTCGCGCCGGATCACCTGCAACGGCGTCTCGCCCGCCTGCCAGGCAAAGCCTGCGCGCAGCGCCTCATGGCGTTGCGCCATCAGGCCCCATGCGCGGCGTGCCGCATCCAAATCCAGGTGACGGTCAAAGCGGTAGCGGTCCTGCATCAGGTATATGCCGGAGTCGGGATTCATCAACGTGTGCAGCAATAGCCCCTGCTGCATGGGTGTCGGGGGATAGATGTCGGCGACATCACGCGGGTTCGGCGCCAGACGGTCCAACTGCGCCTGGGTCAGGTCCGCCAGCGGAAAATCCGATGGCGTCAGGCCGCCCGCGCCGGGCGCGTCGACCACGTCGGCCAGGCGGGCAAGCTCGGCCACGCAGGCGTCGGCCAGCGCACGCACCTCGCTTTCGTCCTGCATGGCGGCGCTGTACGACCACGTAAATCGCAAGGCGCCGTCGCGTAGCGCGACGCCGATGTCCAGCACGTTGCGGCGCTCGCTGTCCGGATCGCGTTCAGCGCCCGCCGGCTCGTCCACCCAGGTCCACGTGCGCGCGGTAGCGTCGGTCCGGCCCAAGTAATTGAAGGTGATGCGGGGATACGGCCGCTCGGCCAACGCGCGGCCGGCGTCCGTCATGGTGCGCAGCACGCCATAGCCCAGGCCTTTGTCGGGCACGGCCCGCAACTGCGCCTTGACGGCCGCCAACGCGCTGCCGGGATCTCCCGCTCCCGGACACAGGCGCAACGGGAACAGCGACGTGAACCAGCCGACGACCCGGCTCGCATCCACGCCCGTGGCGTCTTCTTCGCGGCCGTGGCCCTCGAGCTCCAGCAACACGCTGTCCTGGCCGATCCAACCGCAGAGCACCCGAGCCACGGCCGTCAGCAACAGCTCGGGGGCCTGCGCCCGGTACGCCCGCGCGCCGCCCGCCAACAAGCGCGCGGATGCCGCCGGATCCAGTTGCGCCGACACGCTGCGCTGGTCGGACACGCGGTTGGCGCCATGCGGCCGCGCAACGGGCAGCGGCGCGTCATGATCGCCGCAGATGGCATGCCACTGCGGCAATTGCGCTTGCGTGGCAGGCAACGCGCCATAGCGCGCCAGCGCCTGCGTCCAGTCGGCGAACGACACCGAGGCCGGCGGCAGGATCAGCGGTGCGCCGCGGCGCGCCTGGTCATAAGCGGTTTCCAGATCTTCCAGCAGGACGCGCCAGGACACGGCGTCCACGACCAGGTGGTGAGCCACCCACAGCAACCGGCCCGGACGACCTGCTTGCGGCGCGATCCACGCCGCGGCGGTCACCGGCCCGGATTCCAGGTCGAGGCTGCGCTGCAGGGTGTCCGCCACCCGCGCCAACGCGGCCTCGACGCCATCCCCGGACGGCGCCAATGCCAGGCGCGGGGCGACGGCGTCGGCGTCGTATTCCTGCACCCACCCCGCCCGCGGATCCTGCCGGCAGCGCAACCGGAATGCATCGTGGTGCGCCAATACCGCGTCCATGGCGCGTTGCAGCGCGGCCACGTCGATGTCGTCATTGGGGCGCAGCACCACCGACTGGTTCCAGTGGCCGCGCCGGGGCACGGACAGATCGAAGAACGCGTGTTGCACCGGCGCCAGCAGGGCCGGGCCACGGGCCGGGCCCGATGCGGTCTGGGGACGCAGCGCCGTTGCCGACAACGTCAGCGCGGCGATCGTCTGCCGCTCCATGACGTCGCGCGGTGCGATCTTCACGCCCTGTTTGCGCGCGGCCGCCACGATTTTCAGCGTCAGGATCGAATCCCCGCCCAGCTCGAAAAAGTTGTCATGCCTGCCGATGCTGGCCACGGCCAGCACGTCGCGCCAAATGGCAGCCAGCAATTGCTCGGTGTCGCCTACCGGCGCCTCGAACCCGCTATCGCGCTGAAAATCTGGCTCGGGCAGCGCCTTGCGATCGATCTTGCCGTTGGCGCTGAGCGGCAGCGCCGCCAGCACCACGATGACGGCAGGCACCATGTAATCAGGCAGCTCTGCGGCCAGGGCCGCGCGCAACGCGACAGGGTCGGGTTCCCGGGCGGCGTCCCGTGGCGACACGTACGCCACCAGTTTCGTTCCGCTGGCGGCCTCGTGAGCCACCGCCACCGCGGCCGCCACGCGCGGCTGCGCTGCCAGGCGCGTCTGCACTTCGCCCAGTTCCACCCGGAATCCCCGGATCTTGATCTGGTGGTCCGCGCGCCCCTGATACAGCAACTGCCCATCGGTGCGCCATGACGCCAGGTCGCCGGTGCGGTACAGGCGCGCGCCCGGCTCGCTCGCATAGGGATCGGCGACGAAGCGGTCCGCCGTCATGCCCGGGCGGCGCGCGTAACCCCGCGCCAGACCGATGCCGCCCAAATACAGTTCACCTACTGCGCCCGGCGGGGTCAGGTTCAGGTCGGCATCCAGCACCCAGGCCTGCGTGGCCGAGATGGGCGCGCCGATGGGCACGTTCGCGCCATCTTGCGCCATGCAGCACGACGCCGTGACGTCGATCGCGGCCTCGGTCGGACCGTACAGATTGTGCAGCTCGGCCCCCGGCATGCGTTGCAGCACGTCGTCGCGCACCTCGGCAGGCAAGGCTTCGCCGCTGCAAAGAATGCGGCGCAACGATTCGCAGCCTGCGGCCGCGTCATAAGCCATGAAGGCCGCGAGCATCGAAGGCACGAAATGCACGGTCGTCACCGCATGGCGGCGAATCAGCGCCACAAGGCGCTCGGGGTCCCGGTGATCTCCCGGCTGCGCCATGATCAGCCGCGCGCCCGTCATCAGGGGCCAGAAGAATTCCCAGACCGACACGTCAAAGCCGAACGGCGTCTTCTGCAACACAACGTCGTCGCCCCCCAAACGGTACGCCTGCTGCATCCATGCCAGGCGGTTCGTCAAGGCCGCGTGCCGGTTGGCGGCGCCCTTGGGGCGGCCGGTGGAGCCAGAGGTATAGATGACGTAAGCCAGGTTTTCCCCGTGCAGCGCTACGTCCGGGTCATGCGCCGCGCCCGTGAGCGACGCGTCCCGCAGATCCACGATTGCAGGGCCTTCGGCGGGCACCAGCCCATCGGGCAGGTCTTGCGCGCACAGCAGCAGCCTCGCGCCACTGTCCCGCAACATGTAGGCCAGCCGCTCGACGGGATAGTCCAGGTCCAGCGGCACATAGGCCGCGCCGGCCTTCTGGATGGCAAGCAACCCCACCACCATCTCCACCGAACGCTGCACGGCGATGGCGACCAGCGCATCAGGACCCGCGCCCCGCGCGATCAGGTCATGCGCGCGCCGATTGGCGCGCGCGTTCAGGTCGGCATAGCAAAGCGACTCGTCGCCGCACACCAGCGCAATGGCGCCGGGCGTGGCGCGGGCCTGCTGTTCAAACAGGCGATGCACCGGCGCGCGCTGGCCATGTTGCGTAGCGTTGCGGCTCCAGGCCTGCACTTGCGCACGTTCCTCCGGCAGGATCAGGTCCAGGGCCGCCACGCGGCTGTCCGGCTGTGTCACCAGCGTCTCCAACACCCGCAGATAGCGCCGCCACATCCGCGCCGCCGTGTCCTCACCGTACAGCGCCGTGTTGAACTCCAGCCTGCCATGCAACGCCGGGGACGGCCCGGCGGCATCGTCCCACAGCAGATCCAGCGACCATTCGAACTTGGCGCTGCGCTCGGGCAGCGCCAGCCGTTCCACGTTCACGCCGGGCAAGGACAGCCCCGGACCGGCGCTGCCCACCTGAAGGCCGAACAGCACCTGGAACAAGGGGCTGCGCGCTGGGTCACGGACGACGTTCCGGCTTTCCAGCAATAGTTCCAGCGGCAGATCCGCATGGTTCAAGGCGGCGCGCGCGTCGGCGCGCACGGCCTGGCATATCTCGCCCAGGGTGGCCGTTGCCGGCGCATTCACGCGAAACACCTGGGTCGTCACGAAAAAACCGAGCAGTTCCTGAAGCTCCGGCCGGTTGCGGTTGGCGCTGGGCACGCCCACCGCGAAGCCGGTCTGTCCGCTGAGCCGCGCCAGCAACAGTTGCCACGCCGTGAACAGGGCCACGAACGGCGTGCATTGCGACGCGCGGCAGAACGCGCGCAGCCCGTCGACCAGCGCCGCGGGGACGTCGACGTACCGCGAAGCGCCCTCGGCGCCCAGCACGGCGGGACGCGGATGGTCCGCGGGCAAGACCAGGTCTTGCAGATCATCGCCCAGGTGCGCATTCCAATGCGCCACGTGCGCCGCATAGCCGCCGGCCTGCGCATGCGCGCGCTGCCAGGCGGCAAAGTCGCTGTAGCGCCGCGGCGTTTCGTTCGCGGCCGCGACGCCCGACGTGGCGATCTCGCCATAGGCTTGCGCCAGATCCCGCATGAAGATGGGGTTGGACCACGCGTCCGACACGATGTGATGCAGGCACCACGCCAGCACGTGGTCGTCGCTTGCCATCCTGAACACGCACGCGATCAGCGCGGGCGCCTGGGCCAGGTCGAAGACATGGGTTGCGATCCTTGCGCAATGCGCTTGCAGCGCGGCCTCACGCGCGCCGGACGCCAACGCGCCAAGGTCGACCACGTCCAGCGTAAAGGCGTGGGCGGCGTCCACCCGCTGGCGCGGCTCGCCATCCCTTTCATGGAAGGTGCTGCGCAAGACCGCATGGCGGCTGGCCAGCGCGGCGAAGGCTTGACGCAACGCCTGGATGTCCAGCTTTCCCCGGAAACGCAAGGCGCGCGGCAGGTTGTAGGCGGTGGAGGCGGGATCCAGCTTCTGCAAGAACCACAGCTGCTGCTGCGAATACGACAGGGGCGCGTCGTCCCTTTCTTCGCTTGCCGGTATCGCCGAGGCGTCCAGCGTGGCGTCCTCATCGTTGTCGTCTTCGGCGAGCAAGGCTCGCAATAGGGCTTGCTGGGGATCGCTCATGCGGGCTCCGTCACTTGGGCGGCCAGGGCGGCGCGCTCTTGGGGCGACAAGTTGTTCAGCTGGACGCGCAGTTGCGCGATCTGGTCCAGTTGCGCGGGGTCCTCGGCCTGCTGGCGCAAGGCGGTGGCCAGGCGCGCCACGGTGGGATGGTCGAACACCAGGCCCGGCGCTGCCTCGACGCGCAATTGCTTGCGCAACCGCGTCACCAGCTTGATGACCAGCAATGAATGGCCGCCAAGCGAGAAGAAGTCGTCATGCACGCCAACGCTGTCGCGCTCCAGCAGAACAGCAACGCACCCCGCCAGCACCGTCTCCAACGCATCGCGAGGCGCCACCGGCGCCGTCGGCGCCGCGTCCTGGACCGCGACGACCCGCGCTTGCAGCGCATGGCGGTCCACCTTGCCGTTGGGCAGGCGCGGCAGGTCGGGCAGACGCTGGATGCGCGAGGGCAGCATCGGCGCGGGAAGAAGCGCGGCCAGCGCCGACCTCAGGTCGGCGTCCGTCTGGGGCGGATGCGCCTCGTCCACCGTCACGCACGCCGTCAGTTCGACGCCTGCCGCGCCGGGCATCGCCAGCACGGCGGCCTGTTGCACGCCGGGCAGGCTCAGCAGCGCCGCTTCGATCTCGGCCGGTTCGATGCGAAAGCCCCGGATCTTCACCTGATGGTCGGCGCGTCCGGCCAGACGGATGCCGCCGTCCGGCAGCGCGTACGCCAGGTCGCCGCTGCGATAAAGACGTTGCCCGGGCAGGTACGGATCATCAATGAACGCGTCGTCGCCGGATGCACGCAGGTAGCCATTGGCCAGTTGCGCGCCGCCGATGTACACCTGGCCCAGCGCCCCTTGCGCCGTCGGTTTCAGGTCCGCGTCCAGCAGTCGGATGCGGCAGCCGGGCAATGCGCGCGTCAACGGCAGCACACCGCCCGCGCCGGCATCCGTGGCCGCTGTGACGGCATGGACCATGACGCCAACCGTGCTTTCCGTGGGGCCGTAATGGTTGAACAGCCGGCAATCGGGCGTCAGCTGGAAAATGCGCCGCACCAGCGCGGCGGAGGTCGCCTCGCCACCCAGGATCACCGTACGCGGCGCGACAGCCGCATCGCAATCGAGCAGCGCGGCCAGATGCGAGGGCACCATCTTGATGGCATCGATGCGTTGCGCGCCAAGGAAGTGCGAGAAGGACTGCGCGTCCTGCACATCCGCCTCGCCGGCGATCACCAACGCGGCGCCGTTGTACAGCGCGCCAAACAGCGCGGTGTTGCCCAGATCGGCAGCCACGGTGGCCGTCAGCGCCCAGCGGCGCGCCTGGTCCAGTCCCATGGCACGCGTGACGCCCGCGACATAGTTCAGCAAGGCGCGCTGCCCCACCGCCACGCCCTTCGGCGCGCCCGTGGAACCCGACGTGTACAGCACATACGCGGGTTGGCGCAGCAGTGCCGCGTCGTTCAGCGTAGGGAGCGCGGCGTCGGATACGCCGGCGCCCAACGTCACCCGGGCCACGCCGTCAAAGGGCGACGCGTCCTGCGGGCGCTGCACCACGCACGCCGCCGACGCATCCTGCATCAGCGCCGCGCAGCGCGCCTCGGGCCACTCCGGATCCAGCGGCAAATACGCGGCGCCGCAACGCCATGCCGCCAGCAGCGCAACGATCAGGTCGGCGCCACGCGGCAGGCGCAACGCGACGACGGCGCCCGCCGCCACGCCCTGCGCCGCCAGGACGCGCGCCGCCTGATCCACCCGGACCGCCAGCGCCGCGTAATCCAGCGTCTCGCCCTCGTCGACGATGGCCGGCGCCGACGGCGTGCGCGCGGCCCACGCCAGCACCTGCGCCAGCAGCGGCTGCGTGCCGGCATCCCAGGTTTCGCCCGCATACAGCGCGGTATCGGGCGCGGCAGGCGGCAACAGCCTGGACAAAGGGGTTTCCGGTGCGTCGGCCGCTTGCACCAGCACCTGCAGATACTGCGCCAGCAAACCCCGCACGGCGGCCGCGCCATAGCGGTGCGGCGCGTAGGCCAACTGCAAATGGGCGACCTGATCGGCTGCCGGCGTCAGCACAACCTGCAGGGCGAGATCGAAGTCCGCCGGGCCGGCGCCGCATTCCCAGCGCACGGCCGCGACGCCGGCGCCAGGCAAGCCCTGCGGCATCGCGGCGAACCCGACCTCGTGGCGCCGGTTGGCGTCATCCGCGGCAAGCGTGTAATGTTCCTGTGCGCCGATATGCGCGAGGCGCCGCTCGGCAAGTTGCCGGGCGCAGTGTTCAAACGTATCGTCCGCGTGCCAGTCGACAGCCAGCGGCAGCACCTTCTCGTACGCGCCTACCGCGCCGGCCAGCATGTCGTAATCGGCGCGGCAGTCGTGCCGCCAGCCGGTCACGTGACGATAGCCGCCCGTCAGCCGGCCCAGCAACGCCAGCCACGCGGCGTGCAGCACGGTTTCGACAGGCAGGTCCAGGCGCTGCGCCAGTTGCGTCACGCCATGCGCGGCCGTGGCATCCGCGGCGCAAATCGCGAGCGCGGCGTTATCCTGCGCCGCGCCCGTCGCGCGATAGGACAGGCGCGGCGCCTCCAGATCGGACGCCTCGCCCTGCTCGCGCCAATACGCGCGCCCCGGCTCGCCCTCCGGATCGGCAGCCAGCTCCTGGCGCCACAGCACGTAGTGGGTGTAGTCGAACGGCGCGTCCTCGCCGGCATCGGGGTCCGGCATCGCGCTTGGCACCAGGCCCGGTTCCAGCGCCCGCGCGACGTCGTTCAGCAGTTGCAGCATCGAGCCCTCATCCGCGATGAGCGGCGTTGCGGCCAGGGCCAGCCAGCCGCCCTGCCCGGCGCCCGTGAACCAGGCGGCGTGCAGCCCCGGTTGGACGGCGATGCGGCCATGCCAGGCCTGTACCGCGCGGTGCGGATCCTTGCCCTGGCCCGCCACGACCTCCCAGGTCCAGGCGGCATCGCCGCCCGGTTGCTGACGCGGGCCCCGGTATCCCGGCACCTCGGCAAAGCGCAAGCGCAGCGCCGGATGCGAGGCGACGACGCGACGCAACGCCGCGTGCAACGCCTCGCCGCCGCGTTCGGACTCCATCCGAGCCAGCATCAGGCGAGCCGCCGGGGTCAGCCCGGACCGGGCCAGGCATGCCCGCTGTTCGGGGCTCAGCGGCAGGAACTCCCGCGCCGCGAAATCGGTGGCGTTGCTCATCGGCTGGCTCCTGCATCCGCCTGGACGCCCAGCGCAGCACGGTCGAACATCGACCCCATGGCCACCACGACCTTGCGCGGTTCTTCGTACGGGTCGCGCGCGTGCGCGGCCAGCATGTTGTCCAGCATCACGACATCGCCCCGCCGCCAATCGAAGCGCACCGCGCAGTCCTCATAGGTCTTGCCGATCAGGTCCATCACCGCATCGGGAATGGGGCTGCCGTCGCCAAAGCACACGTGGCGTGGCACGCGCTCCAGGCCGGCCGTGCTTAGCAGGTGGTCGCGGACTTCGGGCTCCAGGCAGTGCAGGTGATGCAACTGCACCTGGTTGAAGAAGACGCGCTCGCCCGTGACGGGATGCGTGATGACCGCCGGGCAGCGCGTGCGCGTTTGCAAGGCGTCTTCGCCCAGCCAGGCGAAATCGATCCCGGCCTGGCGCAGGCTGGCCTCCACCTGCCGGCGATCATCCGTCTTGAAGAACGACTGCCAACTGACGTCCAGGCGATCCGTGAACGTCCGGATGTAGAGCAGCTGCTTGCGTTCGAACTCCTGCACCAGATCGCCGGGCAGGCGGCGCAGCATCTCGCGGCAATCCACGATGGGCGTGGCGCCGCCGACACGAGACGGCAGTTCGCAGAAGAACAACTGCTTGCGCGGCCATCGATCCAGATGCGCGCTTTCGTTGTGATACAGGATCATCTGCTTTTCGGGGTATGGGGTCGAGCGGTACGTATTGCGTCCGCCCTCCTTCTTCGGCAGGTCGCCGTAGTCGCCATACAGCACCGGTTCGACGGATTCGGCAAAGGACTCGAACTGTTGCGCCGTGCCGATCGCGAAATTGCGGAACAGGATGCCGCCGTGCGTTTCGAGCCAGCGCTCGATGCGCGCGCGTTCGGCCGCCGCCCAGGCAATGGGGTCGAGGTCCGGGTCCAGCGCCTCGACGACGATGGGGAATTGCCGGTCGGGCGACAGGAACGAGGTCCTTATCGCGGCGTACGCAGCGGCGGGCGCGGCGGCCGGCGCCTTCGGGCCCCGCGCGGACAGCGTGCGCAAGCGGTCCAGCTTGGCGGCGGGCGAAGGATTGGCGACAGACATGCGAGGCTCCTTGAAAGAGGGCAAGGCGTAGCCGGTAAAGGGCAAGGCGTAACCGCTAAAGGGCAAGCCGGGTTCGGCGGCTACCTGGCGCAGCAGATCCGCCCATTCCTGGGCGACGCGTTCAATCGTGGGCGGGTCGTACAACGCCGTGGCGTAAGTCCACGCCGCGTCCAGGCCTTGTTCATGCTCGTGCACGAACACGCCCAGGTCGAACTTCGAATCCGCGGCGGGCGCATGGCGCGGTGCGATCGCCAGGCCCGATAGCGTGAATTCGTGCTGCGGCGTGTTCTGCATGACGAACAGCACCTGCACCAGGGGGTTGCGGCTGCGGTCGCGCGCGGCGCCGGTGGCGTCGACAATGCGGTCGAACGGTACGTTCCGGTGTTCAAACGCGGTCAGCACACCATCGCGCACCTGCGCCAGCCAGTCCGCGAACGCCTGCTCCCGCCGCACTCGCGTGCGCAACGGCACGACGTTGACGAAAAAGCCGATCAATAGCGCTAGTTCGACGTGGTCACGGCCGGCCACGTCCGTGCCGATCACCAGTTCGTCCTGGCCCGAGCGGCGGTGCAAGACCCACAGGAAGGACGCAAGCAGCAGCTGGAACAGCGTTGCATCGTGGCGTCGAGCCAGGTCGGCCAGTCGACGGGTCAGGGTGGCGGGAATGGCCAGGCGCAGGGTCGCGCCGCGCAGGTCCGCCACCGCGGCCCGCTCGCGGTCCCCCGGCAACGTGCTGAACGCCGGGGCGCCGGCCAGGGCGCGCCGCCAATGGTCCAATCCCGCCTGCATGGCGGGCGACTGCGCCTGCGACTGGCTCCATGCGGCGTAATCGCCATACTGCAAGGGCAAGGGAGGCAATTCATGACCTTCGTAGCCCGCGCACAGTTCGCGCAGGAAGACGCCGGCCGACCAGCCATCAAACACAATGTGATGCGCCGCCAGCACCAGCAGGTGCCGGTCGGCCGCCAGGCGCAGCACCGCCGCGCGCAACAGGGGGCCGGTGGCCAGGTCGAAGGGCTGGGCGGCGCAGGCCGCAACGTGCGCTGGCACCGCATCCGGTTGCGCGCATAAATCGGTGACCGGCAGCGGCAGCGACACCGAGGGCAACACGCGCGCCACCGGATCGCCGTGCTCGTCTTCCGGGTAGATGCTGCGCAGGATCTCGTGGCGCCGCAACGTGCCGTTCAGGGCGCGCGCCATCCGATCCAGGTCCAGCTCGCCCTGCAGTTCGTAGACGGCGCTAAGGTTGTAGGCGGCGCGTTGGGTCGGCGTGGCGGCCAGCCGGTCCACCAGCCACAAGCGCTGCTGCGCGGGCGACAAGGGCATATCGGCCTGCCGCCGGGCGGGCGCCAGCGCCACGGGCACGCTCTCATGCCCTGGATTCAGCCGGGGCAGCGTGTCGATCAACGCGGCGGCCTGCGCCAGTTCGGGGTGTTCGAACACGGCGCGCAGCGGCATGTCCACCGACCAGTGCGCGCGGATCCGGGCGGCCACTTGCGCCGCGCTGAGGGAATTGCCCCCCAGATCGAAGAAATGCGCGTCGCGCCCCGGCGCTTCGCGCGCCAGCAGCTCGGCCCAGATGGCGGCCAGCGCCTGTTCGGTGTGTCCGCGGGCCGGCTGCGGCGCGGGCTCGTCAACCGGCCCGCCAAGCAGGAAGCCGCCGTCCTGATGGATGGCGTAGGCGTCCAGGGTCTTGTCCAGCCACCCCAGGCGGGTAGCGGCACGTTGCAGCTTGCCGCTGGACGTTTTGGGCAAGGCGCCCGGCTCCAGCAGCAGCGTCACGAAGGCTGGCTCACCGCACGCGATGCCGACGGCGTGGTTCAGCGCCGTCACCGTGGCGGCGGCAGTCGCCTTCTTGCGATGCGTGCGCGAGATCTCGACCGCCACCCCGATGCCCTCGCCTTGCGGCCCATCCACGCGGAACACCGCCGCGCGCCCTTTCCTGACGCCTTCGACCCGCGCCTCGATCACGCGCTCGATGTCTTGCGGGTACACGTTGTGCCCGCGCACGATGATCAGGTCCTTGAGGCGGCCGTTCACATACAGCTGGCCGTCGTGAAAGCCGCCCAAATCGCCCGAGCGTAACCAGCGCACGCCGTCACGCTCCACGAACGCCTTCCGGGTGGCCTCCGGGTTTCCCCAATAACCGGCCGCGATGCTGGGACCGGCCGTCCAGATTTCGCCCAGCGTTCCCGGCGCGGCGGGTTCGGCCGTCGCCGGGTCGGCGATCAGCACGCGGTGATCCGCCGCAGGCACGCCGCAAGCGACCAGGGGCGTGCCCAGGGGCGCTGGCCGCAATTGGCCGCCCGCCAGGCCGGCCTCGTCAAAGCACGTGATCAGCGGTCCGTCGCCCCGTTGATTGCCGGACACGAACAGGGTCGCTTCGGCCAGGCCGTAGCACGGGTAGATGGTCTGGCGCGGCATGCCGGCCGGCGCGCACAACGCCGCGAACCCGCCGACGGTGTCGTTGCGCACCGGCTCGGCGCCCGAAAAGGCGATACGCCAGTGAGACAGGTCCAACCTGCCGACCTGCTCGGGCGTCACGCGCTCCACGCAGAGGCGGTAGGCGAAGTCGGGCCCGCCGCTGACCGTGGCGCGATAGGTGGAAATGGCATCAAGCCAGCGCAGCGGCCGCTCAAGAAAGTACTTGGGCGTCATCAACACGACGCGGCAGCCGACGTAGACAGGCTGCAACAGCGCGCCGATGAGCCCCATGTCGTGATACAGCGGCAGCCACGACACGAAGGTGTCTTCGCGCCGCGTCAGCATGCCGGCCTGGATGGACCTTTCGTTCGCCATCAGGTTGGCGTGCGTCACCATGACGCCCTTGGGCGCGGCGGTCGAGCCCGACGTGTATTGCAGGAAGGCGACGTCTTCGCCCGCCGGCTCAAAGGGCCGCCACCGTTGCGCGTCGGCCATATCGACGCGGTCCGCCGCCATCACGTCCACGCCCGCGAAGACCGATTCGCTGTCCTGCAGCCAGCCCGCGACGTTGGCCGTGGTCAGGACGCCGGCGGCCTGGCAGTCCCTGGCCATCAGGCGCAGCCGCTCCAGTTGCTGATCCCGCGCGGATTGCGGCGGAAACGCGGGCACCGAGGTCATGCCCGCGGCCATGCACGCAAAGAATGCGATGACGTAGTGCTCGTCGTTGTCCAACAGCAACAGCAGGCGCGAGCCGATGTCGTAGCGCGCTTGCAGCGCGGCGGCCAGCGCCCTCACGCGCAGGTCCAGCCCGCCATAGCTGTAGGACGTTTCGCCCTGCGCGTCAAGCACGATCAACGCGGTATCGTCGGCGCGGCTGTGCGCCAGTTCGCGCAAGCGCGCGGCGATGCTGACGGTGGTTTCGGAGAGGGAGGCCGGATGATTCATCAACGTCTACGCCAGGCAGTCAAGAGGCTGGGCGCTTGCATCGCGGCCCGGTCGGAATCCGGAAGCGGATCGGTTGCCGTGCGGCTCGGCCATCGCGACCACCACCTTGCGCGGCCCGGAGAATGGCGTGCGGGCGTGCGCGACCAGCATGTTGTCCAGCATCATCACGTCGCCGTCCTGCCAGCCGAACGTGACGGTCTCGTCGGCCAGCACCGCGCGCACCTCGTCAAAGACCTCGTCGGGGATCGGCCGGCCATCGGCGTAATAGACGTTGCGCGGCAGGTTCTCGACGCCCAGGATGTCTTCCAGCGACTCGCGCACCTCGGGCTGCAGGCCCGACACATGAAAAAGATGCGCCTGGTTGAACCACACCGCTTCGCCCGTCAGCGGATGATGCGCCACGCCCTGGCACAGCTGCCGCGTGCGCAAAGCGCCATCGTCCAGCCATTCCCATTCGATGCCGGTCTGGCGGCAGAAGGCCTCCACCTGCGACGGCTCATCGGTGTTGAACACGTCTTGCCAGGGCAGATCGAAATCGCCGTAGTTGCGCACGTACAGCAAGCCCGCCGCGAAGCGGTCGCGGATGGCGGCGCGCATGCGGCGATAGATGTTGCGGCTGTCGGCGATCGGGGTTTCGCCACCTTGTGACGCGGCCTTGACGCAATGGAACCAGATCTTCATCGGCCAGTCGCGCGTGTAGGCTTGTTCGTTGTGCAAGGGAATGTGCTGATGCGCCGGATACTCGGTGCTGGTGTAGACACCCGAGGACACGGCGCTACGCGGCGTGGAGGCAAATTCGTAGCTCAGCAGCTCGTGGCCGAATGCCGCCGCGAAGCCTTTGAACACCTCCACCGACGGCACATCGAAGCCGCGCAGCAGGACGCCGCCCACGGTGATCAATGCCGTGTCGATCTGGGCCCGCAGGCGCGACAGGGCCATCATGACCGGTTCGCCGGCGCTGGCCGGCGTCAGCAGCAGGGGCAATTCGCTGCCTGCCGGTGCAATACGCTCGAATCGTTCCATTGCTCTCTTTCCACAGTAATTGGGCGCCCGACTGCCCTTGTGCGAAAGGCGACGCCGCAGGAAGTGGCCGACGCCTTGCCTTCAGGCAGCCCGCCGCGGCGATGCCCTGCCGCCCTGATCGTCCAGCCAGGCCAGCGCCGCGAGGTAGCCGGCAGGCGCCGGCAACGCACAGGCGCAGACAGCGCCATCGGCATCGACGCCCGGCAGGCAATACCGCAAGCGGTATTCGCCGCAATCGGCGGGCGTCACGGCCAATTGCTGCATGTGCAGCCCGATGCCCAGCCCCAGCGCCTTGAGTACGGCTTCCTTGCCCACCCAATGGCGGTAGAAGCCGGCGGCATCCGGCGCGCGCGCGACGCGCTCGCGCTCATCTTCTGTCAGGCAAAGGGGCCCCATCGCCTGCACATCCAGGCACGGCCGTCCCCATTCAATGTCCACGCCCACGGCGCGCTGATTCGACAACGCCACCAAGGCCGCCTGCCCGGAGTGCGACACGCTGAACTCCCACGTGCCGCGCTGCGCGGCGGCGAGCGCGGGCTTGCCATGCAGGCCGCGCGTGAAGACCAGCGCCTCCGGGTCCACGTCCAGCCGCCGCGCCAGCAGCGCGCGTAGGGTTCGCCGCGTGTCGGCAAAGCGGCGGGCGTCATCGACCTGACGAAAACGCCCCATGCGCAGGACCTCGTCGTTGGAAAGTCCATGCACGGATACGGGTGCTGCGCCGTCCGCCAGCGCGATGCGCCAGACCTCGACGTCGGCGGGGACGCTTTCAGGCAGGCAGAGCTGTTGCATGATGGTTTGCCTTGCAGTCCAGGCCCGCCAGCAGGTCCCGCAGGACCGCCAGCACGGCGAGCTCTTGATGCCGGATGAAGAAATGCCCGCCGTCGAACCACGCTTCGGTGTGACCCCGCGACGTCTCGGCGCCCCAGCCCGACACTTGCAGGGGCGTGATGTCGTCCTCTCGCCCGGCGAACACCGCGATGGGCACCGGCAAGGGGGGCTGCGCCGCATAGCGATGGGATTTGCACAGACGGTAATCGGCCGCCAGCGTGTCCAACGCCAGGCGGAGCAATTCATCATCGGCGAACACCGCTTCTGGCGTGCCGCCCTGCTTGCGCATGTCGGCGATCAGCGCATCGTCGTTATCCAGGCCATCGAAACGGGCCGGATCGCGTAGCGCGGGGGCCGGACTTGCCGAGGCGACCAACAGTTCCGGCAAGCGGCGGCCTTGCCGGCGCAGCCGCGAGGCCATGCGGTAGGCCAGCAGCGCGCCCATGCTGTGGCCGAACAGCACGAAGCGCCCTTGCAGATCGCTTTCGTGCCGATCGCAAAGCTGCGCCGCCAACGTATCCAGGTCGGCGGCATAGGCTTGCGCGTACCGTTCACCTCGCCCGGGAAGCTCCACGGGGACCACGCGCAGCCAGGCGGGCAACGCCCGCCGCCAGCGCAGATACATCGTGGCGCTGGCGCCCGCGCAAGGCAGGCACAGCAAGGTGACGGTGGACGCGGTCATTGCGGGGTCGTCGGCGTCTGTTCGTCCATGAAACGGCGCAGCGATGCGGGCCGCATGTCGGTCCACACGCGTTCGACGAACGCCAGGCAGGTCTGCTTGTCGCCCTTGGTTCCCGTGTCGCGCCAGCCCGGTGGCGTCGCCTTGAAATCCGGCCACAACGAGTACTGTTCTTCGTCGTTCACCAACACGCGCAGAACTGCGTCATCACGATCAAAACAACTCATAGCGATCCATCTCCAGACGAGCCTGTGTGCATCAATGCCGCCCTGAAGACGGAATTGACTCTTATTTACATTGACGAATAAGGCGGTGCGGAATTTAGGCGTTTCGAGCTGCCCGCGCCGCTCCGCTGCGGCAGACGGCAAGCGATGCGTCCTAACCCGGCAGCAGATACTCGCGGCAGGAATTGAGTGCCACGTCCGCATCGCGGATCATGAAGTTCACCAGCGTTGTCGACACGCCAAGCTCGCGCGCCACGTCGCGCTGGGTGCAGCCTTCGATGCGATGCAGCTCGAACGCGCGGCGGGTGCGCGCCGACATCGTGGCCAGGCCCTGGGCAGCGAGCGCCAGCGCCTGATGGCTGACTGCCGCGTCTTCCGCCACGGATTCCGATACGGCGTACTGCCCGTCCTCCTGGCCCGCGAACAGGCGCGATTCCAGCGCGCGCCGCCGGTGGTAGTCGATCGACAGATGCCGTACGGTCTGGAACAGATAGGCCACCGGCTCGCGCACGTTTTTGGGCGACGGACCTTCCAACAGCTTCAGATACGTGTCCTGGACCACGTCATCGGCCAGATCCCGAGAACCGAGGATGCGCGTGGCGGTGTGCAGCAGTTGACGTCGATGAACCTGATACAAGGCAGCCAGCTCGTCCCTGATCGATGCTTCGTTGGGCATGATGTCTCTCCTGATTCAATAGCGATACGCGATGGCCGCGAGCACGGTGCGCTCGACGCCATAACGGCAATTGACACGGTCGTTGCGACACACGACCGTCTCCTTATTCAGCAGGTTCATGGCGTCGACGGAGAAGCGCCACGCGCCCGTGTCGTAAGCCAGCGATGCATCGAGGACCGTGGCGCCGTCATTCTTCATGGTGTTGGCGACGTCCACATAGGTCGAGCCGATGTAGCGCACGCCCAGGCCGGCATTCCAGCCAGACAGGGCGCCTTCGGAGAAACGATGCCCCAGCCACAATGCGGCCATGTGGCGCGGCGTGACAATGGGCGTCTTGCCGGCCCCGCCGTCATTGCTGGAGACGTTGGTCACGGCGTTGTAGGTGTAGGCGGCGACCAGGTCCCAGCCATCGCCCTGGCTGAGCTTGGCTTCCAGCTCGACGCCGCGCGACCGCAGACGGCCCGACTGCACGCTGAAGCCCGCGTGGGCCGGATCGGGGTCCGCGGTCAACGCGTTGCGCTGGTTCAGGTTGAACACCGCGACGGTGTAGAGGCTTTGCGAATTCGCGGGCTGGAACTTCACGCCCAGCTCGACCTGGTCCGACTTGGCGGGCGTGAAGGGCGAGCCATCGAAAGCCGCGCCCGCCTGAGGCACGAAGCCCGTCGCATAGCTGACGTAAGGCGCCACGCCGGAGGCAAATGTGTAGGACAGGCCGCTGCGCCAAGTGACCGCGTGATCACGCGTGCGGCTGCTGCCGCCGGTCAGCCGGTCGTCGGTGTCGTCAACGTAGCGGTCGTGCCGCGCCCCCAGCGTCAGCGTCCAGGCCCCGGCCTGGATCTGGTCCTGCGCGTACAGCCCCCACTGCGTGCTGACCTGCCGCACGTCCAGGACCGTCTGGCCGGCGTCCAGCGACTTGATCGGCTGGTTGTAGACGGGCTCATAGATGTCCAGTGACGGCGCGAGCGCCTGCCGGTAGTTCTGTGTGCCCGCCAGCCTGCGATAGTCCACCCCGGCCAGCAGGGTGTGCGTCAGCCCCGCGCCTTCAAGACGGCCTTCCAGCTGGGTATCCACCGCCACGCCATCGGCGCGCTCGGTCGCTTGCAGCTGCATGCGGGAAAGCGTGCGCCCGTCGGCGGCCAGCGCCAGTGGATACAGGTTGCGCAAGGTCATGTCGCCGCGCTGATAGCGTGCGTTCTGGCGCAACGACCACGTGCTGTTCAGCCGATGCTCGAATAGGTAGCCGATACTGGCGAAGTCGCGTTCGTTGCGGTCATACGCGTAATCGCCGACCAGCGTGTGCGTGGGGTAGTAGGCGCGCGATTCGCCATCGTTGCGGTCGTGCTGGTAGTGCGACAGCACCGTTAACGAGGTGTCCGCATCGCGCCATCGCCACGCTGGCGCCACGTATGCAAGGTCGTCGCGGTAGCGGTGATCGTCGTCGTACTTGTCTTGCGTGCCGGCCTCGCGGACCGTGGCGGTCAGGCGATAGGCAGCGCTGCCAGCCGCGCTGACCGGCCCGCCGAGATCCAGGAAGGCCTGCCTGTTGTCGAACGACCCGGCCTGGACCGCCACTTCGCGCAGCACGGTGGCGGTCGGCCGCTTGGTCACCCGGTTCACGATGCCGCCCGGCGCAACCTGGCCGTACAGGGCCGAAGACGGTCCCCGCAGCGCCTCGATGCTCTCCAGCGCATACGCCGGCATGCGCGCGCGGATCTGGTCGTACGGCATCTGGCTCAAGCCGTCGCGGTAGTCGCCCGTCAGCTTGGCGTCAAAGCCGCGCAGCACCAGCCAGTCATTGCGCACTTCGTTGCCGCCGAAGTTGTCGACCTGCACGCCGGGGGTGTACTGCAAGGCCTGCGTGACCGTGCGCACATGGCGCGCCTGCATCTCTTGCCCAGTCACCACCGACACCGATTGCGGCACACGGATGAGCGGCGTCGAGGTCTTGGTGCCCACGTCGGCCACCCGTGCCACGAAGCCGTCCACGCCAACGCTCGCGCCTTCGACCAAGGTCAACGGCATCGAGGTGACCGATGGCGTCCACCCCACGCTTCTGACCTGATAGGCGCCCGGCGTGTCCTGGTGTGCTTCCAGCCCGTAGCTGGCCAGCACCTGGGTAAATGCCTGCTCCACCGTGTAGCGGCCGGTCAGGCCATCGCTATCGAGATTGCGCGTCAGCGACGGGTCGAAGTACAGCAGCACGCCCGCCTGGCTGGCGATCTGCTGCAACACCTGCACCAGCGGCCCCGCCGGGACGTCGTAGCGCAAGCTGACGTTCGCCCGCGCGGCTGGGTTATCCAACGCGGCGGCTTTCTGCCCCAGCATCACGGCCAGCGCCAGCAGCAGCATCGTGAAAAGCGCGCGCGCGCCCTGCCCCCTGGGGGGCCGGGCGATGCGCGCGCCGATGCCTGTCTGCCTGGCCATGATGTCCGATGTCGATACGTTGGATGCCGGTCCTGTTCAATAAAGAGGACACGCCAGAAACCAGAACCGGAAAGGTTTTGATGAAATAATTTTTTGGCGGCCCTGGCCGGGCGCCCCTGGCCGGGCGCCCCTAGCCGGGCGCCTGGCGAGGGGCGCCCGGCCAGTGGTGACGGGCGGTGGACGACCTGCGGCCGGCAGCCCCGGCCGGCGCTCAGTTAGCGGCCGAGACTCGCACCCAGTAGGACGTACGCTGGCTGATCTGCACGGGCAACAAGCGGCCCACCGCCGCCAACACCCGATCCGTGTCCGCCAGCGGGAACAGCCCCGAAATGCGGAGCCGGCCCGCGCGCTCGTCACAGGAAATCACGCCCGGCCGGTAGCGGCTGAGTTCGGCCAGGAAGCGCGACAGCGGCATGTTGTCCGCTGCGATCTCGCCGCGCAGCCAGGCGGTATCGCTGGCGGCCACCGGCCCCGTGGCGGTCACCCGCCCCGATGTCTGGCGCGCGGTCTGACCGGCTTCAAGCGTCAGGCCGTCGCCAGGATGTTGATCCGGCAGTATCCGCACTGCGCCCTCGAACAATGCGACGCGCACGGAATCCGCGTCCAGGCGCGTCGAGAACCGCGTGCCCAGCGCATGCACCGCGCCCAGCGGCGTCGCTACGCGGAACGGCATGGCGGCGTAGGCGGCGGCATGGCCGGTTACGACCAGGATTTCCCCCCGGCGCAAGCGGACGACCCGCAGGCCGTTTTCGAAGCGCACGTCGATGGCCGTGTCGGTATTCAGTGTGATATTGGTGCCGTCGGCCAGCGCGATGTCGCGCCGTTCGCCCACGCCTGTCGCGTAGTCGGGAGACAAACGCAACCAGCGGTTCCGATCGGCGGCCCACAGCGCGGGCCCGATACAGCCGGCCATGAAGGCGGCGGCGATCAGCACGCGGCGTCTTCCCTTCTGGCGGCGATCCAGAGACAGGGCCTCATACGCCGGCTTGCCCGCCAGGTCCCGCATACGGGCGTCGGCGCGCGCCAGATGGGCCCACGCGCGCTCATGGTCGGGATCCGCCTGGCACCAGTCGCGCCAGGCGCGCTTGTCGTCCTCGGTGGCCATGCCGGACATGAACAGCACGTACCAGCGCGACGCCTCTTCGGCCACGCGAGGCGCCAGCGGCATGCCGCCCGCGTACATGGCCATGGCCGGCGCCGGCCGGCTCACGCCTGATGCTCCTGGGCGAAAAAGCACACCTGCACCGCGCGCACCATGTAGTTGCCCACGGTCCGGGTCGTGACGCCCAGCCGGGTGGCGATGTCCTCGTATTTCATGCCTTCCAGTTGCGCCAGCAGGAAGGCTTCCCGCGCCTTGGCCGGCAAGGAGTCCAGCGCCCGGTCGATGGCGCAGAGCGTTTCCAGCACCAGTTTGCGGTCTTCCGGGCTGGGGCTCTGCGCCTCGGGCAGGGTGGCCAGCGTCTCCAGGTATGCCCGTTCGATGCTCTCGCGCCGATAGTGGTTGGCCAGCAGTCGGCGCGCGATGGTGGCCAAAAAGGCACGAGGTTCCAGCAGCGTGGGCGCTTCCCGGGCCGTCATCACGCGCAGGAAGGTATCGTGCGCCAGATCGGCGGCCACGTCCTCGCCGCCCATCCGGTGGCGCAGCCATCCCGCCAGCCACGAATGGTGTTCGGCGTAGAGCGTCTCCGTTCGACGATGCACGGTCGCGTCGGTGCTGGACATGGGTGAATCTCCAAAGTTTCAACCCGACATGACCGTCAGGAAATGGCAATGATAACCATTATCCATTGAGTCTAGTATCGGTTTTCGTTCACTTTGATGACATGCCGCCTTGCTGAGGTACCGACGAGCCCCTCCTTGAAAAGGCCTCCTGGCAAAACCTCTGCCAGGCGCTCGCACCGGACTGTCCCAAACTGACCTGCAAGACCAGCCGAACGCGGGCAGGAACCCGTCGAAATCAAGACAGACCACGGGAGCGCAAACGGTCGGAGGGTCGATCATCCGCCGATCGGAACGGAAACGGCCCCCTCCTGGCGAGGGAATTCAGGCGGACATAGTCGCTGAATGCGCGCACGGTGATGGCCTCGGGTTGTCCCGGTCGATCACCCATCCGCGCCCTTCGCGCCTTGCCTGCACCAAGGCAGTTCTCTACAATAAATAATAATTATCATTTGCAAACACCTGCAATGCCTTCTACGAAGCAAGTCCAAGTCGAGACGCTCTATGCCGACCACCACGGATGGCTGCGAGCTTGGATACGTCGGCAACTGGGAAATTCGTTCGAGGCCGCCGACCTGGCTCATGACGTGTTCGTCCGCTTGCTGGGCCGGCCAGCGGCGATCGAGACGCGCGAGCCGCGTGCGTATCTGAGCACGATCGCGCGCGGTTTGCTGGTGGACCACTGGCGCCGCCGCGAGCTCGAGCGCGCTTGGCTCGAGGTGTTGGCGCGCACGCCCGAGGAGCTGGCGCCTTCGCCCGAGAACCGGATGCTGGTGCTGGAGGCGCTCATCAAGATCGATCAAATGCTGGATGCCCTGAAACCTAAGGTGCGCCAGGCCTTTCTGTGGGCGCAACTGGATGGCTTGCGCTGTCCGCAGATCGCCGAACGTCTGGGCGTTTCCCTTGCCACCGCCGAACGTTACGTGGCGGCGGGCTTGCGCCAATGCTATGCCCACCGGTTCGGTGACGAATGAGCGAGGCCGCCGTGATTCCTGCTGCGGTGGTCGAAGAAGCCATCGCCTGGTCGGTAAAGCTGAACTTCGGCTCGCCCGATCCCGACACCTGTGCCGCCTTCGAGCGCTGGCGCCGCGCGGCGCCTTTGCATGAGCGCGCCTGGGTGCGAATACAAACGCTGAACGCCGATTTCACCGCCGTGCCGCAGCGGCTGGCGCTGGACACGCTCGCCGCCGTGGGGACGACGCAAGGCGCGCGGCGGCAGCAGCGCCGCGCCATGCTCAAGGGCATGCTGCTGCTGGGCGGTCTGACGGGCACGGGCTGGGCGGTGCGCGAGCACGCGCCGTGGCAGCGCATGCTGGCGGACGTCAGCACCGGCGTGGGCGGGCGTGACCGCCTGACGCTGGCCGACGGGACCTTGCTGGCGCTGAACACCGACAGCGCGGTCGGCGTTCGGATGGAGGGCGACGAACGCGTGCTGGTGCTCTATCGTGGCGAGATCTCGATCCAGACCGGCGCCGATGCCGCGTCGCCCGTCAAGCGGCCTTTTCTGGTGCGCACACCGTTTGGCGCAGTCCAGGCACTGGGCACGCGCTTCGTGGTGCGCCTGGATGACGATTGCGCCCGGGTCAGCGTGCAGCAGCACGCGGTGGCGCTGCGGCCCGCCGACGGCGCCGCCCCGGTGATCGCCGAGGCGGGTCAGGCCGCGCGGATGGACCGCCTGGGCGCCCGCCTGGTGCGCAAGCCCGCCATGGCGGCCGATGCCTGGCTGGAGGACGCGATCGAGGGCCAGCACATGAGGCTGGCGGACCTGCTGGCCGAGTTGGCGCGCTACCGGCATGGCCGCATCAGTTGCGCACCGGACGTCGCCGATCTCCGCGTGTCGGGCACCTATCATGTGAACGACACCGACCGCGCCCTTGCCTTCCTCGCCCAGACGCTGCCGATCCGGTTGCGCTACTGGACTCGCTACTGGGTCGCGGTGGGGCCCGCCTGAGGCCTTTCCCGCCCCGTTTGGCGAGCGCCACGATTTTTTTTTCATAAAAAGTGAGGGGATTTGCGTCTTCGACCGGCCTACAGGGAAAGAGACCTTTCAACCTGGCCAATCAAGATTTCGCAATGACCCTCGCTCGTAACTCCAGGACGGCGCGCCCGGCGCCCGTTCCGACCGTGTTGTCCACCGTGCTTTCCGGCGTGCTGTGCGCCGCCGCCCTGGGCGTCATCTCCCCAGTTGTCCAGGCGCAGGGCGCTGTCGCGGCACAAGACGCGGAATACACCTTCGCGATTGCAGCCGGCCCGCTGGACCTGGCGCTGAACCAGTTCGCCCGTGCCGCCGGCGTGAATGTGTCGTTCGACGCCGGACTGGTGAGCGGATTGCGGACCGAGGGCCTGCAAGGTCGCTGGAGCGTCCAACGCGGCTTGAGCGCATTGCTGGCCCGCACCGGATTGGAGGGGGTCAGGTTTTCCAGCGGCGGCTATGCCGTGCGGCGCCTGCCCGGCGGCAGCGCGACCCTGCTCGAACCCGTTACGGTGACGGGGCAGGAATACAGTCTGATGACCGAAGGCACCGGGTCCTACACCACGTCGGAGGTGACGATCGGCAAGGGCGAGCAGCGGCTGCGCGACATTCCGCAGTCGGTCAGCGTGGTGACCCGCCAGCGCCTGGACGAGCAGAACCTGACTTCGGTGTACGACGCGCTGGAAAACACCACTGGCGTGACCCTGCAGCAGAGCCCGCAGGGCGGCAAATACATTTACTCGCGCGGTTTCATCAACAGCGTGATCCAGTACGACGGCGTGCCGCTGGAGCGCAGCATGTATGGCCGCGCCAGCAACTACTCGGGTGGCACCGCGTTTTATGACCGCGTCGAAGTGCTGCGCGGCGCGGCCGGCCTGCTGCAAGGTTCGGGCTCGCCCGGCGGCGCGGTGAACCTGGTGCGCAAGCGGCCGCTGGACGAAGACCGCCTCATGGTCGAGACCGCGGCCGGAAGCTGGGACCGCTACGGCATGCAGATCGACGGCAGCGCCCTCCTGAACGAGGACGGCAGCCTGCGAGGCCGCGCCCTGATCGACCGCCAGGACGAGCGTTCGTTCGTGGACCGGGTGGACATGAAGAACACCACCGTCTACGCCACCGTCGAGTACGACTTCTCGCCGCGCACGCAGGTCAACCTGGGATACAGCTACGAAGATCTCCGGGGCAGGCCCTCGATGTCGGGCCTGCCGCGCTACAGCACTGGCGAAGAGGTGGGCTTCAGGCGATCCACCAGCTTTGGCGCGAACTGGAACCGGCAGGAGACGTCGAACCAGGGCTTCTACGCCGACTTCACGCACGCGTTCAATGATGACTGGCGCTTCAAGATGACGGGCGCCTACGTGCAGGAGAGCCAGTACCTGAAGTACACCGCGTCGAGCCGCGCGGTGAATCCGGCGACCCAGATGGCGACCGTCAGCGTAGCCAGGACGGTGGCCGACATCGACACGTCGGGCGTGGACGCGAACCTCACCGGCAAGTTCCAGGCGTTCGGCCGCACGCACGAGGTGGTGGTGGGCGCCAACTACGGGCACAACAAGATCGACACTTCCTACGCTTACCTGGTCAATTACGCGACCTTCAACGCGTTCAATTTCGATCCGGACCTGCCCGAGCCCACCACGGCGGAGATACGCGCAGCCACCGACGAGGTGCGCATCGGCTCGAACCGCGAACTGGGCTTTTACGGCACCACGCGGCTGCAACTGGCCGATCCCTTGAAGCTGGTGCTAGGCGGCCGGTTCAGCCGCTCCAACCGGGTCTGGACGACCGACACCACCACCGCTGGCGTACTCGTCAACGGTCAGACCAAGCAGGCCAACACCCATTTCACGCCCTATGCCGGCCTGATGCTGGACCTGTCGCCGCAGTGGACCACGTATGTGAGCTACACCGACATTTTCCAGCCGCAGAGCGAGGTAAATGCGGCGGGAGAGGCGCTCAAGCCGATCGTGGGTGAAAGCTACGAACTGGGATTGAAGGGCGAGTTGCTGGACGGCCGCGTCAACACCGCATTCGCGCTCTTTCGCATCAACCAGAACAACCGCGCCCAGGTCGATTTCAACACCAGCCCGACCTGCGCTGCCGGCTACTTCTGCTACACCGACGCGGGCAAGGTGCGCAGTCAGGGCTTCGACGCGGAGATTAGCGGCGAGCTGACCCCCGGCTGGAACCTTTATGCCGGCTACACCTTCAACACGACCAAGTACCTGAAGGACCAGGATAGCGAAGGCCAGGCGTTCGCGTGGTACACGCCCAAGCACATCTTCCGGCTCTGGACCACGTATCAGCTTCCGGGCGACATGAACGCCTTCACGGTGGGCGGCGGCGTCAATGTGCAGAGCGGGCAGTCGCGCCAGATCGGCGCCACCACCGTATACGCCAGCGGACGCGCAGTGTGGAGCGCCTATGCGAGGTATCAGATCAACCGCAATTGGGCGGCCACGGTCAACCTCAACAACGTCTTCGACAAGACCTATTACAGCGCCGTCGGCAACCTGGTCAACGGCGTCCAATACGGCGATCCCCGCAATGCGATGCTGACGCTGCGCGGCACGTTCTGACCATGAAGGCCGGACTGCGCCAGCGCATGAGCTGGCTGCACACCTGGTGCGGACTGGTGTGCGCCTGGCTGCTGTGCCTGATCTTCCTGGCGGGCAGCATCAGCGTATTCCGCGCGCCGGTCTCGCGGTGGATGACGGCCGAACCTGCCCTGCCGCCCGCGCCGGCGGTGCTGCCGCAGGAGGCCGCGCTGGCGGCGGCGTCGCGCTTTCTTGCCGGGCAGCAGGCCGACGCGCGCTTCTGGCGCATCGAGCTGCCCGAAGCGCCCGGGCACGCGATCCGGCTGGTTTGGCGCACCGCCGCCGGCGACACGCGCGACGCCGCGGTGGATCCCCGCGACGGCGCCCTGCTGCCCCAGCCATGGGGACGCAAGAGCGAAGGCGGGCGCCATTTCATGACGCTGCACTACACCCTCCATGGGGGCACCTTCGGGTTCTGGCTGGTGGGCTGGCTGACAATAGGGATGCTCGCGGCGCTGCTGTCAGGCATCGTGGTGCACAAGCGCATCTTCAAGGACTTCTTCACGTTCCGCCCGGGGCGCGGGCAGCGCGCCTGGCTTGATGGCCACAACGCGTCGGCCGTGCTCACGCTGCCGTTCCAGCTGATGATCGCCTACACCGGACTCGCAATCTTCTACACGAGCTACATGCCGGGTCCGCTGCGAGCGGTGTATGGCGAGCAAGGCGCGGCGCGCTGGCAGACGGAGCTCGCCGAAAGGGCCGCGCCAGCCGAATCTGCCGCGCTGCCGGCCCGCCCGCCGCTGGACGACAGCCTGCCGGCCCGTCAGCAACTGGGTGTCCTGCTGCATGCCGCGCAAGCGGCGCTGGCGAGTCCGGCGCGCATGATCATCGTGGAGCGCCCGGGGCAGTCCCGGGAACGCATCAGCGTGTATGGCCGGCCGGATGCCGGGTTGGCGATACGCGACCTCGGCAGTCCGGCCGGCCGTGCCGTGTTCGACGGCGCCAGCGGCGCATTTTCCGCCCTGCATCCGGCCGCAGGCAGGCAGCCGGCCGACGCGGCGCATGAAGTGATGGAGCGCCTGCATGTGGCCGCTTATGGCGGCTGGACCATCAAGTGGCTCTATTTCATTTGCGGACTGGCAGGCACGCTGATGATGGCGACGGGGGCAGTGCTCTTCACGATAAAGCGGCGCAACAAAGGCCTGGGCGAATTCGGCGCCTGGACGCCGGCGTTCTATCGCATTGCCGAGTCGCTCAACGTGGCGGCGATCGCGGGAGCCTGTCTGGCTTGCATCGCCTACTTCCATGCCAATCGTCTGCTCCCGGCCGCGCTGCCCGCCCGCGACATCTGGGAGATCCGCGCTTTCTTCCTGGCGTGGCTCCTGGGCCTGGCGCATGCTTGCGCGCGGCCGGCGCCGCGCGCCTGGTTCGAGCAGTTCGCCTGCACCGCGCTGCTGTGCCTCTTGCTGCCCGTGACGAACGTACTGACCACCGGGCAGCACGCACTGGCCTATGCTCGCGCCGGCGATTGGCAGGCCGCGCTGGTGGAGTCCACCATCGTGGTGTTCGGCGGCCTGTTCGCGCTGCTGGCCTGGCGCCTGCGCACGGGCGACTGGGCCACGCCCGGACGGGGACGCGTGACGGCCGCCCCGCAAGGCTATCGCTGGCGTGTGCTGGGACGCGTGCTGTGCGCGGTGCTGGGCGGCTATGCCTTGGCCAACCTGGGCGCCATCATGCTGGCCCAGGCCCTGCCGCTTGGCGGCCTCGCCAGCCCGGCCATCAGCGTGGTCGTGGCCAGCCTGCTGAGCTTTCTGATCTATGCGCTGGCGGCGCTGTGGGTGTTTGCGGCGCGCGGCGCGTGGCGTTGGCTGCTGACCGGCATAGCCGTGCTGGCGGCGCTGGCCTGGGCGATGGGGACGGCATGAGCACCACCTTTGCCGCCCTTGCATCGCTGGCGCTGGCCTTCGCCGCCCTCGCCTGCCTGGCGCTGGCCATGGACCGGCATCACGAGCAGGCGACCCGCCGCGAAACGACAACGTCAGGTATCAGGTGCGGCTTGCGCCTGGGCGCGGCGCTGCTGGCGCTTGCCGCAATGGCAGTCTGCCAGCAGGCCTGGGGCGTCGTCGTGGCAACGCTGGTCTGGCTAGGCATGCTGTCGTGCGGCGCGATCCTGACCACCCTCACGCTCAGCTACGCGCCGCGGCGGCTCCCGACGCTGGCCACGGCGGCGGCGCTGCTGGGCTTGGGCCTGGCCTGCGCCTGAAACCGTCGGCAATACAAAACCGGGCGGCACATGCGACCACGGGTAGCCCTTCAGGCCCATCTCGTACGCCGTGTCATAGAGCGACCGCATGTATTCCGTGTCGAACTCTTCTTTATGCGGCGCCCGAAAGCTTGACGGAATGAACGCCAGGTTGAACTCGACATCATCGCGATGCGCCGTCGTGTAAATGCGGTAAAGGTCGCCTATACCCTGGCTTTGAATCATGGACACGACCGCGCGAGCGGCGATGCTCATCGTGGCGCGCTGCACTTGCATCCAGTCTGCATCGAGTCGTGCGTTGCGGACAATATAGAGTTTGCGTTCGCGCGTGATGCCGATCATGGCGGTCTCCTGCGCCAAGCGCAGTGAGACGGGGTAGGCGAATACCTGCGCCACGACGCCGCCATCGACGTGCATTTCCTGGTAACGCCGTCCGCCGGCTTCCACGTCGATCATCATTGGCGGAAAGGCCCCTGGAATCGACGTCGAGGCGACCATGACCTTCACGAACAGGTCCAATGCCGCCGGACCGCCGTACGTTGCGATCTTGCCCATATCCCAGATGACGCCACGGCCTGAATCGAGGTTCGTCGTGCCGATCAAGAGCAGGCGGCCCTTGGCGTATTCGGCGGCGATCTCCTTGAGGAGTTCGTCGGTGACGAATTTTCGGGTCAGGCCCAGGAGCGGCCGGTTGTCCGCCATCGCGTCGCTCAACACGCCGCCCAGCAGGCTGCGCTTCTCCAGCACGTCGCTGGGCGAAGTCATCGTGTAGACCTGCTTTAGCGTGGCGTCGTATTTCTTGCCCAAAAAGGCGAACGGGGCAATGAGCGCGCCCGTACTGATACCGGTCACCAGCTTGAACTCCGGCCGGGTTCCTGTTTCGGTCCATGCGTTCAACAAGCCCGCTGCGAAAGCGCCGTTGTCGCCGCCACCGGAAATCGCAAGGAATACCGCGGGTCCCAGCGCGCCCGTATGTCCCTGCTGAGCAAGGTAAGCCTGTTCTCGTTTCAACGCCTCGTATCCCGCTTGGGCCAGCCCCGGCGCACTGGCGGCGATAAAGTAGCGCACGCCAGGCATCCCGGGGATTTCAGCCTTATCGACGACTTCGTGGGGAACCGCTTGCAGGCGCGGCGGCGCGGTTATGCACCCCTGCAGGGCAAGCCCGACCGTCACGAAAAGGACGAAGCTGATCGCGGGGCGGATGTTCCCCCTGATGGCGACCCGCGCTCTGAACAAGCTCACGAAGAATCCGCGCATGGCTTTCGCCTTTTCGCCCAGGCAGATGCTCGACAAAGGCCAAGCCCCCTGCGTGTTGAGCCGAAATCGTCAGCCGCGCCCGCGCAGTGCGACCGCCATCGCATCCAGCGCGTACCCGATATTCTGGAGGACTTTGGCGGTGGCAGTGCGCGTGAACTCGTCGGACGCGGTTTTCATGAACGCAGCCATCAATTCAGGATGTGCCTTGGCGTAGCCGTCACCGAAGATTGAATCGATCTGGGTTTCCGCTGTCCGCAGATAGCTCTCCGCGCGCTTTTCGGCCAGGATGTACAACGTGTCGAGGTTGGCTTCAATGAATTCAGACATGACGGGCTCCAATGACGACAGTCGGCAGCTACCAGCCTGGGTTGGTGCGCTTGCTGAAGTCAGCGTAGACCAGCCGGCATCGTGGAAATTGACATTGGTCAACATACCCGGTGGCCGATGTCTGATCGTTACCAGCGCCGCGCCATTGCGCAGCCCGGGCAGGCGGTTGCGGCGGCAACGGCCTGCCCGGACGCGGCGAGCCATCCGTCAGAGCTTGGCCACGGATACCTCCGTGGCCTTCACGAAGGCGAGCACCTCGGTGCCGACTTGCAGGTCCAGCTCTTTGACGGAGCGCGTCGTGATCACCGAGGTGACGATACCCCCAGGCGTGTCGATCTCGACTTCGGACACAACGGACCCGAGCACGATCTCGCGGATCTTGCCGCGGAACTGGTTGCGGGCATTAATGGATTGAATGGCCATGCGTAACTCCTGTAACGCAACGGGATTGCGTGGTGTGGTGGCCTGCCGACATCGACAGACACGAAAAATCCTGGGGTGCGGCTTTCCTCCTGGTCTCTTCCAGCCAGCCTGCGCCCACCCATGGCGCAGGGCCAATGGCAAAAGGCAAGGCGGCCCAGCACGACACCGGTTGGCGCGCCCACTTCACCCATTCGCGCCGGCGGATACGCCGAACACGGCGGCGCAGCGCCGCCCAGGCCGCGCCGATGCGCGCATTGACCCCCTGGCCTGCCCCGGCGCTCATCGGGCCGTCCCGCTCAGGCGGATGTCCTGCGCGCCCGCGCGTTCGAGTTGGGCCACGAGCTGCAGCTCCCAATCGAGGTAGGCGCGGAATCCCGCATTGCGCGCGGCCACATCGTCCAGCAGATACGGGCTGATGTCCTGGTCGTCATCGCCCGTCAGCCCCCCCGCCGCGCCGCTGTCCAGCGCGAGGCCCGCGGCCTGCCATGCGCGGGTGCCGCCTTGCAGCGCATACACGGCCGGCGCATGCGCGTCGCGCCGCAGTTGCCACTGGAGTTCGGCGGCCACGCTTTGCGCCAGCACACCGTCCTCTGACACGATCACCACACGCCGCGCCCGCTCGTTGGCAAGCAGCGCGGGCAGCCGGTCGGGCGCGGCGTAGCGGGCGCCCGGCACGTGGCCACGCACATACGATTGCCGGCGGTCCACGTCGTACACCAAGGTGTCCGCGGCCGCCAACCAGGCCTCAAGCACCGGCGCCCGCACCACCGGTGCCGGGTCGCGATGACGCAGCACGCGCACGCGCTCGGCGCCGCTCTCGAGCGTCACGCTGCGGGCGGGCTCGCCCGGCGCGGCGGCCTGCGGCGCCAGCGGCGCGGCAAACAGGTAGACCTCTACCGCGCCCAGTTGCCGCAGCCAGGCCGCCGTGGTCAAGGCGCGCACGCCGTCGTGGTCGGCCAGCACCACGCGCGCGCGGCGCGTGCCCACGTATTCGTCGGTGGCCTGCACGAGCTGACCGCCCGGCGCCCAGCGCCAGCCCGGCAAGTGGCCGGACTCGTATTCTTCCCGCGTACGCACATCGAAGCGATACAGGCTGCGCTCGCCAGCAGCGGCGTCGGCCTCGAACGCCGCCAGCCGCGCGGCATCGATGTAGTCCACGCCGGCAGCCGCGATCACGGCCCGCGCCCGTTCGCGCGCTTGCGCGAGCGAGGCTGGCCCCGGCTCGGCCAATGCGGCCTGGCGCCCGTAGGCGAGCTCACGGCCGGACAGCAGCCATTCCATCGTGCCATTTTTGAGCGACGCGACCTTGTTGGGAATGCCGGCGTCGATGAGCGTCTGCGCGCCCACGATCGAACGGGTCCGGCCCGCGCAATTCACGACCACGAAGGTCTTCGGGTCGGGTGCAAGCTCACCGATGCGATAGACGAGCTCGGCGCCCGGCAGGCTGTGCGAGAACGGCAGGGTGAAATGGTTGAACTCTTCGGGGGTGCGGCTGTCGACGACGACGATGTCCTCGCCGGCCGCGACGCGCGCCGCCAGTTCGTCCACGTCGATCCAGGGCGTGTGCTTCTCGTGCTCGATCACCTCGCCGAACGCCTTGCTGGGCACGTTGGTGCCCCAGAACACTTCACGGCCGTCCGCTGCCCAGCCGCGCGTGCCGCCCGCGAGCACGGCCACGTCGGTGTAGCCCAGCCGGGTAAGCTTGCCCGCCGCCTCGTGGGCCAGCGATTCGTCTTCGTCCACCACCACGATGCGCGTGCCGCGCCGCGGGACCAGCCGGTCGATGCGCTGCTCGATACGCCAAAGCGGGGCATTGGCGGCTTCGAGAATGTGCCGCTCGGCATAGCGGCCCGCTTCCCGCACGTCCAGCACGGCGATCTCGGCCGTGCCGCGCAGCGCGCGCTCCAGTTCGTCCGCGCTCACGCGGGCATGGAAAATCGCGGCCGGTGGACCGAACGTGCGATAGGCGCCGCCCGCGGTGCTCTCGAACACCACCCGGCCCGGCAGGCGGTCCAGCGCCAGTCCGTAGAAATGCAGGTGTGCGCCGGCGGCGCTGCCGATCAGCTCGATCGTGTGCACGTCGTCAGGCTGCAGCACGATCGACGAACCCTGTGCCACGTCGACGCGCCGCACGTGCGTGAGCACGTCGCGGCCCGGCTCGGCGCCCGGCGTGCGCGCGTAGACCTCGTTGCGTTCTTCTCCCCGCACGCCAGCGATGATGGCCCATGTCGTGTGGTCGTGCGGCGGCTGCGCCTTGCCGGCTTCGCCCAGCGACAGGTAGAGCGCGTAGGCGCCATCCGTGTCCTCGGCCAGGCGATAGATCGTGCCCGGGCGCTCAGGATGCAGCGCGAAACTGCTGGCGTCGAATAGTTCGGTGCGCGCGGCCAGCCCGCGCAGCAAGGCGGCGGCGGCCTCCAACTGACTGGGCGTGGCGCGAGCCGGATCGGGCAATACGGCGCGCACGCCGGCGATGAAGGCGGCGACGGCGCGCGCCCGCTGGGTCTGGACGGAAAGCTTGGCGGTGGGCGGCAGTTGAGTCATGAAGGTTCCATTTCGGTACAAGCCCGGACTGACGCCACGGGCGGGATGGCAACCAGACTACGTCGGTCCGCGAGGCCGCGGCAACGCAGAAAACCGACTATCCATATGCGGCATGCCGCCCTGCCCGCCCCGAATAACCACATGCGAAAAACGACGTTCCCCGCAACGGCGAGGCTGCCTAGCATCGTGGCCTTCCCGATCGTCCGAGCAACACGCTCGCGGCGTCACTGGACTTCACGAACAGGATTCCCCATGTCCGCACAACCTCAAGCGCCTGCACCGCGGCGCGCCGCCGTCCGGGTGGCCGTCGACGTCGGAGGCACCTTCACCGACATCGTGCTCGAACGGGGCGACGTGCGCCACTCCGCCAAGTTGCTCACGACCCCGGCCGCACCCGAACAGGCGGTACTCGAAGGCATCGGCGAACTGCTCGCCACCGCCTCGCTCACGTGGGCGGACGTCGACCGCCTGGTGCTGGGCACCACGCTCGCGACCAATGCGCTCATCGAACGCAAGGGCGCCCGCACCGCCCTGATCACCACCGCCGGATTTCGTGACCTGGTCGAAATCGGCCTGGAGGATAGGTATGCGCAATACGACATCTTCCTGGACAAACCGCAGCCGCTCGTCCCGCGCGACTGGCGTCACGGCGTGGCCGAACGCGTGGATGCCCAGGGCCGCGTGCTGACGCCGCTGGACGAGGACGCCGTCCGCGCGCTGGCCCGGCGCCTGCGCGAGGATCGCATCGAGAGCGTGGCCGTCTGCCTGCTGCACAGCTACGCCCATCCCGCGCACGAACGCCGCATCCGCGACATCCTGCGCGACGAACTGCCCGATCTGTGGATCTCGTTGTCCTCCGATGTGTGCGCCGAGATCCGCGAATATCCCCGGCTGTCCACCGTGTGCGCCAACGCTTACGTGCAGCCGCAGGTGTCAGGCTATCTGCGGCGTTTCGAGGACGCCGCGCGTGAACGTGGATTGCGCGCCGAACCCTTCCTGATGACGTCGGGCGGCGCCATCGCCACCCTGCGCACCGGGGTGGAAGAGCCGGTGCGGCTCGTGGAATCCGGCCCGGCCGGCGGCGCCATCCTCGCCCAGCACATCGCCGAGCAGATCGGCGCGGCACGGGCGCTGTCCTTCGACATGGGCGGCACCACCGCCAAGATCTGCTACATCGACGACTACCAGCCTCAGATCAGCCGCAGCTTCGAGTTCGGCCGCGTGCACCGCCATCTGAAGGGCTCGGGCCTGCCGATCCGCATCCCCGTGATCGAGATGATCGAAATCGGCGCGGGCGGCGGCTCGATCGCCCGGGTCAATCACCTGGGCGTGATCCAGGTCGGGCCGGACAGCGCGGGCTCCACCCCGGGTCCGGCCGCATACGGTCTTGGCGGCCAGCATGCCACGGTGACCGACGCGCATGCCGTGCTGGGCACGATCACCCCCGAACGCTTCGCCGTGGGCAAGGTGTCGCTGGACCCGGCGCTGGCGAAAATCGCGGTGCAGGCCCACCTGGCGAGGCCCGCCCAATTGACCGGCCCCGAAGCCGCTCAGGCGGTGGTCGACGTGGTCACCGAGAACATGGCGAATGCGGCGCGCGTACATGCGACCGAACTGGGCAAGACGGCCGACGAGCACACGCTGATCGCCTTCGGCGGCGCCGCGCCGCTGCACGCCGCGCAGCTCGCCCGCAAGCTCGGCATCGCCACCGTGATCGTGCCGCAATCGGCGGGCGTCGGCTCGGCCGTCGGCTTTCTGTGGGCGCCTATCGCCTACCAGGCGGTGCGCAGTCTCCACCAGCGCCTGGATCGCATCGACCTGCCGCTGGCCACGCGGCTGCTGGACGAACTTACGGCCCAGGTGGAAGCCGTGGTGCGCCGCGCGGCGCCCGGCGAGCCCATCGCGATCAAGCGCCAGGTCTACATGCGGTATGCCGGCCAGGGTCACGAGATCGCGATCGACCTCGCCGCCGGCGCTTTCGACGCGGCGGCCGCCCGCGCCCTGGGCGAACAGTTTGCGCAGCGCTACGCCCAGATCTATGGCCGCAGCCTGCCGCACGTACCGGCCGAAACGGTGAGTTGGTCGGTCGCGGCGCAGGCGGGAACGCGCCGGGCCATCGCGCCCGACGTGATCGACGCGGCCGGCCCCAAGCCCGCGACGCCGGCGGGCCAACGCACGCTCTACGACTTCGCCGCTGCGCGCTGGCGGGACGTGCCCGTGTACGAACGCAACGCGCTCGCGCCCGACCAGATCGTGCGCGGGCCCGCGCTCGTCGTCGAAGACGAGACGACGACCCACGTGCCCGATGGCTTCGTGGCCCATCGCAGCCCCCAGGGATCGCTCGTGCTGCACGATCAGCAACGCGTTCCCGCCACGCCTACCCCGCATTTGGAGACCACGGCATGACGTCGACTTCCCCATCCTCCGACGCGCGCTCGCGCATCCGTCATCAGCTTGCCTGGAACCGGCTGCTCTCGGTCGTGGAAGAGCAGGCACAGGTGTTGATCCGCTCGGCCTTCGGCACCGCCACGCGCGAAGCGGGCGACCTCTCGGCCGGCGTGTTCCTGCCTGATGGCCGCATGATCGCGCAGGCCGTGACAGGCACGCCCGGCCATGTGAACGCCATGGCCGAATCGGTGAAGCACTTCCTGCGCGTGTTCCCGGCCGAGACCCTGCGCGAAGGCGACGTTCTGCTCACGAATGATCCCTGGAAAGGCACCGGCCACCTGTTCGACATGACCATGGTGTCCCCCGTGTTCCATGGCGCACGCCTGGTCGCGCTGTTTGCCTCGACGCTGCATGTGATCGACATCGGAGGCATCGGCAGCAGCGCCGACGGCCTGGAGGTCTATCACGAAGGGCTGTTCCTGCCCATCGTGAAGCTGTTTCACGCCCATCAGGCCGATCCGGGCGTATTCGCGATCATTCGCGCCAATGTGCGCGAGCCGGAGCAAGTCGAAGGCGACCTCTACGCGCTGGTCGCCTGCAACGAAGTCGGCGGGCGCCGGCTCAAGGACCTGCTGCGCGAATTCGAGCTGGACGACCTGGAGGCGCTGGGCAACACCATCATCGAACAATCGCGCGCGGCCATGCTGCATGCCATCGCGGCCTGGCCGCAAGGCAGCTGGTCCCATCGCCTTACCATCGACGGCTATGACGCGCCGATCGATCTTGCCGCGCGCGTCACGGTGAAGCCAGGCCGCATCCTGGTGGATTTCGACGGGACCTCGCCGCAAGTGGCGCGCGGCATCAATGTGGTGAAGGCCTATACCGACGCCTATACCTCCTTCGGCATCCGCTGCCTGATCGGCCCCGACGTGCCGAACAACGCGGGATCGCTATCCGTCGTGCAGGTGAGCGCGCCCGAGGGCTCCATTCTCAACGCGCGCTTTCCGGCTGCCGTGACGGCGCGCCACATCATCGGCCAGATGCTGCCTGACGCGGTCTTCGGCGCACTGCGCCAGGCGCGGCCCGACCAGGTTCCGGCCGAGGGCAGTTCCTCGCTGTGGAACCTGCATCTCGTCGGCGGAGAGCCGCTCGCGGGCGCCAGCGCCGGCCAGAACGACGCGCTCATCGCGGGCCAACGCTTCAACGCCGTGAGCTTTTCCACGGGCGGCACCGGCGCCCGGCCCGGCAAGGACGGCCTGTCGGTGACGTCCTACCCGAGCGGCGTACGCAACGTTTCGATCGAGATCCTGGAAGCCGCCAATCCGCTCGTGTTCGAGCGCAAGGAGTACCGCACCGACTCGGGCGGACCGGGCGCGCAGCGGGGCGGGCTGGGACAGACCATCGCGGTCCGCCACGCCGACCCCGCCGCGGCCATGATCATCGCCGCCGCCTTTGACCGCGTCGTGCATCCCGCGCGCGGCGCGCTGGGCGGTCATGACGGCGCGCCCGGTCGGCTGGGGCTGGCGTCGGGCGCGGCGCTGCGAGCCAAGGGCCGCCAGTTGATCCCCGCCGGCGACACGCTGGTGGTGGAAACCCCGGGCGGCGGCGGCCTGGGCGATCCGGCCACGCGCGATCCCGCCTTGCTGCGCGACGACCGGCGGCTCGGCCTGGTCAGCGCCGAGCAAGCGCGCGGTAGCTATCTCGACTCTTGAATGTCCGCCGCCGCGACGCGCGCGGCGGCGTCTCCCTATCGACTTTCGCACCCTACACACCATGAAACTCTCTCGCCGTACCCTTCTTGCCGCCGCGCTCGCCACGGCCCTCGCCGCGCCGCTCGCCCTTCCCGGCGCCGCCCAGGCCCAGGAATCAGCCAAGCCTCAAGGCGGCACGCTGACCTTGCTGCTGCCTTCGGAACCCACGGCGCTCGTCACCGTGGGCAACGTCGCCACGCCGATCCTGAGCGTGAGCGCAAAGGTTACCGAAGGCCTGCTCAAGTACGACTACGACCTGACGCCCCAACCGCAACTGGCGACCGCATGGACCGTCAGCCCGGACGGGACCGTCTACACGTTCACGCTCCGCCAGGGCGTGCGCTGGCACGACGGCAAACCCTTCACATCGGCCGACGTGGCGTATTCGCTCAATCTGCTCAAGAAAATCCACCCGCGCGGCCGCAACACCTTCGCCAACGTGACCGCGATCGAGACCCCCGACGACCATACGGTGGTGCTGCGCCTGTCCAAGCCCGCGCCCTACCTGATCCGCGCGTTCGTGGCCACCGAAACGCCGATCGTGCCAAGGCACGTGTACGAGGGCACCGACCCGCTCACCAACCCGGCCACCGCCGCCCCGATCGGCACGGGGCCGTTCAAGTTCAAGGAATGGGTCCGGGGCAGCCACATCGTGTACGAGCGCAATCCCGATTACTGGGACAAGCCCAAGCCCTACATCGACCGGCTGATCGTGCGCGTGGTCGCGGATCCCGCCGCCGCGGCGATCGCCTTCGAAACGGGCACCGCCGATCTCGGCTACCGCACGCCCGTGCCGCTGGCGGACCTGAAACGTCTGCGCAAGGTGCCGAGCCTGCGCTTCGAGACCCTGGGCAACAGCTACTCCTACAACGTGACCCGGCTCGAATTCAACCTCGACAACCCCTACTTCAAGAACGAGAAGGTGCGCCAGGCCGTCGCGCACGCGATCGACCGCAACGTCATCCTGAAGGTCGTGAACTATGGCGTCGGCCAGGTCGCCTACTCGCCCATCGCGCCGGGCTTGAAGACGTACAACGATCCCACGCCCACCCCCTACCCCTACGACCTGAAGCGCGCCAATGCGCTGCTCGACGAAGCGGGCTTTCCGCGAGGCGCCAACAACTTGCGCTTCTCGGTGCCGCTGGATTTCAATCCCATCGGCGCCGACGGCGCGCGTCTGGCCGACTACCTGCGCACGACGCTGGGCCGCGTGGGCATCGCCGTGAACGTGCGCGCGCAGGACGCGTCGGCCTTCATCAAGCGCGTCTACACCGATCGCGACTTCGCTTTCACGACCAACGGTGCAAGCAATCTCTTCGATCCGACGGTCGGCGTGCAGCGGCTGTACTGGTCCAAGAACTTCATCAAGGGCGTGCCCTTCTCCAACGGCACGCACTACAACAATCCGAAGGTCGATGCGCTGCTCGAAGCGGCGGCTGTCGAGAACGATCCCGCCAAGCGCGTCGCGCTCTTTACCGAATTCCAGCAGATCGTGGCGCGCGAGGTGCCCGACCTCAACCTCTACCAACCCGAATTCATCACGATCGCGAATCAGCGCGTGCACGATCATTCGCTGACCGCCGATGGCGTGGAATCGAACCTGGCCGACGTGTATCTCGATCCGCCGGCCAAGCGTTGAGGGCAGGCAGGACCGGGCCCGCGCCCGGACTGCCGCTTACTCGCCGATTCCTTCGCCCCGCAGGGCGCTTTCGACGAGGGTCTGTGTCAGCGTGGGCACGAACAGTTCGATGAAGTGGTAGGCGTAGCCGCGCAGCCAGGCGCCGCGGCGCGCCGCGAGCCGGGTGAGGTTGATCTCGAACAGATGACGCGCGTCGATGGCCGTCAGGCGCGTATCGCGCTCGGCATCCCAGGCCACCGAGGCCACGATGCCCACCCCCATCTCCAGCTCGACGTAGGTCTTGATCACGTCGGCGTCCATTGCGGTCATGACGATGTCCGGCGTGATCCCCGCGCGGGCGAACGCCTCGTCGATATGGGCCCGCCCCGTGTAACCGTGGCCGTACGTGATGATGGGATAGGCGGCAAGCTGCGATAGCGTGGGCGCCACCGTGTTGGCCAGCGGATGGTGCGGCGGCACGATGATGCTGTGCGTCCATCGGTAGCAAGGCAGATTCACGAGGCCGGGATAGTCGGCCACGGCTTCGGTCGCCACGCCGATATCGGCCTCGCCTTCGAGCAGCATCTCGGAAACCTGCTTGGGCGACCCCTGGTGCAGATGCAGCACGACCTCCGGATAGCGCGCGCGAAACTCCTTGATCACCGGCGGCAGCGCATAGCGCGCCTGCGAGTGCGTGGCGGCGATGGAAAGCACGCCGGTGGTCGCGCCGGCGTACTCCGCGCCAGCCTGGCGGATGTTGTCGGCTGCCTGCAGGATCTGTTCCACCAGCGGCAGGATCAGTTCGCCCGGCGGGGTCAGGCCGATCAGCCGCTTGCCCGATCGCACGAAGATGTCGACGCCGACCTCCTCCTCGAGTTCGCGGATCTGGCGGCTTACTCCCGGCTGCGAGGTGTGCAAGCTTTCGGAAACGTCGGTCAGGTTGAAATCGCGGCGCACCGCTTCGCGCACGGAGCGCAATTGCTGGAAATTCATGGGGAGGTCATCCGGGGATGGCGGCGTCAACCCAGCAAGGCAAGCTGGTTGCCGCTGGGGTCTTTCACGTACATCACGCGCTGCGGCGCGTCCGCCGCCGAACAGACGGGATGATGGCCGGCCGCGTGCAGGCGGTCGCGCACGGCGTCGAAGGCGTCGGTGCGCAAGGCCAGGTAGTCCGCCTTCACGCCCGGCGTCAGGGTGGACACCGGCGACAACGAAAGCGTGGCATTGCCCAGCGCGAAGGCGAGGCGGGCGCCTCCCGCGCTGCTTACCTCGTTCAGCCCGAGGATGTGGCGATAGAACTCGCGTATCGCGCCGGCCTGCCGGGCGAGAAACGAGAGCTGGACGGACTCGATGGACAAAATGGAAGACATGCCTGGATTCCTGCTGCTGAACCAGGCACATGATAGGCACGCACGCCCATGAAAAACAAAGAGGAAGTAATCGTGTCTACATGAGCGCGAGGCTTAAGGACGGGGCCGTCTTTGCATATAGCGCCGGGCCGGGGTCGGCCCGTGCGTTCAGGCGCTCAGGCGCAGACGCTCGCGCACCGCCGCGAACGCCTGCTCGAGGTCGGCGATCAGGTCGGCCGGGTGCTCCAGGCCCACGTGCAGGCGTACCGCGCTGCGCCCGCCCGCCCAGCCCGTGTGCTCGGCCAGGCGCTGCGGCGCGGCCTCGAGCGCCAGGCTCTCGTATCCGCCCCACGACGCGCCGATTGCAAAGTAGCGCAGCGCATCCACGAACACGCTCGCCGCACGCGGATCGGGCTGCGCGAACGAAAACGTCAGCAGGCCATTGGCGCCGCTGAAATCGCGCCGCCAGAGCGCATGCCCCGGATCCTGAGGCAGCGGCGGATAGAACACCTGCGCGACGTCCGGATGCTGCGCCAGGTAATGGGCCACGTCGGTGGCATTGACCTGATGCCGCGAGAGCCGCACGTCCAGCGTGCGGATGCCGCGCAAGGTGAGATACGCGTCGTCCGCGCCCACGGACAGTCCCAGCGCATCATGCGTGGCCGCGATGCGGCCGAACAGGCCGGCGCTGTCGGCCGTGACCGAGCCCATCATGACATCGGAGTGGCCGGCGAGGTACTTGGTCGCCGCCTGGATCGAGAGGTTCGCGCCCAGGGCGAGCGGCTGGTGATACAGGCCCGCGCCCCAGGTATTGTCGACCGCCACGACCACGTCGCGTTCGCGGGCCTGGGCCGCCAGCGTCGGCAGGTCCAGCACCTCGTAGAGCAAGGAGCCCGGCGACTCCAGGTACACCAGCCGCGTCTGGGGCCGCAGCGCACCGGCAAGCGCATCGCGGCCGGGCGTGAAGTACTCCACCGTGATGCCCTGCCGCGCAAGCAGCACCTGGTCCACCTTGCGCACCGGCGCGTACACGCTGTCGCTCACCAGCGCATGATCGCCGGGCTTGAGCAGGGCGAGGAACACGAGCGTGATGGCCGAGAGCCCGGACGGCGCCAGCAGCGTGCGGTAGCCGCCCTCGAGCGTCGTGATGGCGGATTCAAGCGCCGCATGGGTATCCATGCCATGGCGGCCGTAAGTCGCCACCCGGTCGCCGGCGCCGCGCTGCGCTTGCAGCCGATGCTGGGCGGCGCTGTCCGCGAAACGAACCGTGCTGGTGCGTACGACCGGTACGTTGACCGGGCCCGAGCCGTCGCGCAGCGCCGGCGAACCGGCATGGATCAACCGCGTGCGCAGATCGGCGTCGCCATGGGAAGCGGGATCGTGGCTCAAGCGCGCATCGCTGTGCGTGGGCGCCGCGGAACGGGGAAAGTTCTCTGTCATGTGAGGTCCTGGTGGAAACGTATGGCGGGCGCCGGCACCGGGCCGTCAGACCGCCAGCCGCAGGGGATCGAAGGAAAGCAATGCGTCGAACGGATCGGCGCGACGCCGCGCCGGGGCCCCGCCGGCGGCGCGCTGCAGGAAGGCACGCGTGCGCTCGCTGCGCGGCGCGCCAAAGAGCTGGTCCGGCCGGCCGGACTCCACGATGCGGCCGGCTTCGGTGAAGTACACGGTGTCGCTCACCTCTTCGGCGAATCGCATCTCGTGCGTGACAAGTACGCAAGTCATGCCATCGTCGACGAGATCGCGGATCACGGTGAGCACCTCGCCCACCATCTCGGGATCCAGCGCCGACGTCACTTCGTCGAACAGGATGAGTTCGGGCTCTAGCGCCAGCGCGCGGGCGATGGCCACGCGCTGCTGCTGCCCGCCGGACAGTTCGCCGGGGTAGGCATCGGTCTTGTGTTCCATGTGCACACGCGCCAGGAGTGCCCGTGCCCGGTCCCGCGCCACGCCGCGCGGCACGCCGCCCACCTTGATGGGCGCGGCGACGAGGTTCTCCAGCACGCTCATGTGCGGAAACAGGTTGTACTGCTGGAAAACAAAGCCGACCCGCTTGCGCAGCGCGATCAGGTCACGCTCACGGCGCAGCGCCTGCACATCGACGTCGCCGACATGAATCCCGCCCTGTTGCGGGCGCAACAAACCCGTGATGCAGCGCAGGATCGTCGACTTGCCGGAACCCGAGGGGCCGATGATGGACACCGCCTCGCCCTGCCGCACGTTGATGTCGATGCCTTTCAAGACCGGTGTGTCGCCGAACGACAGGTGCACGTCGGACAGGCGGACCAGAGAATCAGTGTCGGGCATGGCGCCGCTCCAGGTAGCGCGTCAGGCGCGAAATGGGATAGCAGTAGGCGAAAAAGAGCGCCAACAGCGTGAAATAGATAAGGATGGTGAAGTCGGTCCGGGCCACGGTATTGCTTGCCACCGTGGCGGTGTCGACCAGGTCATGCACGCCCACCAGCGAAGCGAGCGCGGTGCTCATCGTGATGCTGGCGTAGAGATTCATCCAGGGCGGCAGCATCCGGCGCAGGCATTGCGGCAGGATCACCGTGCGAAAGATCTGCGTGCGGGCGAAGCCCAGCGAATGGGCCGCCTCCCACTGCGCGGCCGGAATGGACTGCACCGCGCCGCGAAAGATTTCCGCCACGTTCGCCGAGGCCGGCAGCGCCAGCCCGATCACCACCTTGATCCAGTCCGGAAACGGCAGCACCCAATGCGCCACCGGAACCTCGAACGGGAACACGTAGGTGGTGAAGTACACCAGCACCAGGATCGGCGCATTGCGGAACACGAGCACATAGGCGCGCGTCGACGCGCGCAGCGGCGCGAGCGGCGAGAGCGAGATCGCGCCCACCACCAGCCCGAGCAGGGTGCCCATGGCCATGGCGAGCAGGCTGATCTGCACATTCATGCCCAACCCGCGCATCAACGCCGGCCACCAGTACCAGAGCCTTTCGACGGCGACCGGCGTGGTGCCGGACACCCGCAAGTACAACGCCGGCACGGCCAGCAACAGCAGCACGATGAACCAAGGATCGCGCCATACGCCGCGCAATACGCCGCGCACCCGCGTCCGCGCGCCCGGTGCCTGCCCCGCGCGGCCCAGCTTGAGGGTCGTGTCATTGGCCATAGCCGGGCATCCTCAGACGGCTTTCGAGCCAGCGGCCGGCCACGCTCACGAGCCAGGTCAGCAGGCCGAAGTACAGCAGGATCAACAACAAGAGCTCGAGCACGTTGTCGCGCTGCGACCAGATCATGATCGACTCATAGGTCACGTCGCCCACGGCGATCGCCGATGCGATGGCCGTCATCTTGACCAGATCCACCAGATTGTTCACGAGGGCGGGCAAGGCAAAGCGCAGCGCCAGGGGCAATTGCACGCGCCACAGGATCTCGACGCGCGAGAACGCCAGCGAGCGGGCCGCTTCAAGCGTGACACCCGGCACCGCCTCGATGCCCGCGCGCAGCGCTTCGGCATGGAACACGGCCTTGTGCAACGACACCACCAGAACGACCCACATGAAGGGCGTAATGGGGTTTCCACCCTCCAGCTTTTGCGAGATCAGCATATTGAGGACGAGGAACGCACAGTAAAGCTGGACCAGCGTGGGCGTATTCCGCGTGAGTTCCACGAAGGCCGCGAGCGGTCGCGTGAGCCAGGCGCGTCCACTGGTCAGCCCGGCCGCGATGAGCACGCCGAACAGCAGGCTCACCGGGATCGATGCCGCGCACAGTTGCAGCGTGACCCACAACCCGTGCACGAACGCCGCGCGTTCGCCGGCATCCAGGACGAAGGCGTAATTCAGGCCGAGCGGCCGGGCGAACGCCACCCAGCCTTCAAGCAGGCTGTGCGTCATGCCGTCTCCTTCGCCGTCCGCGGCACCGCAGGCGCAGCCCGCAAGGCCTTCACGGCGCGCGCGATCCGCTCGACGGCCAGTTCAAGCTGGGCATCCGAGGTGGCGAACGACAGGCGGAAGTAGGGCGACAGGCCGTAGGGGGCGCCGCGCACCACCGCCACGCCCTCGGCGTCGAGCAGCCAATCCACGAAGCCGCCGTCGTCGTCGATGGCGCGGCCATCGGGACGAATGGCGCCGATCAGGCCCTGGACGCCGATCCAGGCAAAAAATGATCCTGCCGGGGCATGCACCTGCAGCCCGGGCACGGCGGACAGACCTTGGCCGATCAGGCGGGCCCGCCGCGCGTACGCGGCGCGCGCCTCTTCCACAAAGCCGTCCGCGGCGCCCTCGAGCGCCGCGAGCGCCGCGGCCTGCCCGATCGCGCTGGGGCCCGACGACACTTGCGACTGCACGGCCTCGAGCGCGGCGATCAGGCCCGCGGGCCCCGTGCCCCAGCCGATGCGCCATCCCGTCATCGCATAGGCCTTCGAAACGCCGTTCACCAGCAAGGTACGCGCCTGGAAATCGGACGCGACGGCCAGCCAGTGCGCGGGCGGCTCGCCGATCCATACTTCTTCGTAAAGCTCGTCCCACAGCACCAGCACGTCGGGATGCTGGCGCAGGACCGCGGCCAGCGCGGCGAGCTCGGCCGCGCGGTAGACCGCGCCGGTGGGATTCGCGGGCGAGTTCAACACCAGCCAGCGGGTCCGGGGCGTGAGCGCTTGGCGCAACGCGGAAGGCGTGATCTTGAACCCGTCCTCCGCCCGCGTGGGCACGATGACGGGCGTACCGCCGTTGACGCGCACGCTGTCGGGGAACGTCGGCCAGTACGGCGCGGGCACGATCACCTCGTCGCCGGCATCCAGCGTGGCATTGAAGGCCAGGTAGATCACCTGCTTGCCGCCATTCGAGACCAACACATCGCGCGCGTCGACACGCAGATCGTGGCGCGCCTCGTAGCCCCGCGCGATCGCCTCGCGCAGCGCCCAGGTGCCCGCGGTGGGGGTGTACTTGGTCTGGCCGTCGTGCAACGCGGCCACGGCAGCCTGCTTGATCGCGGCCGGCGTGTCGAAATCGGGTTCGCCGGCGGTGAGCGTGACGATGGATCGGCCTTCGGCGCGCAGGCGCGCGGCCTGGGCGCTGGCGGCGGCGATGGGCGAGACTTCCGCGGCGCGGGCGCGTTGCGAGAGCAAGGCGGGAAACAGGCTGGCGGTCATGAGGACTCCTGGAGATGGCGTGCGGAAAGCGGAGATTCAGGGCGTCGCCGGCTCCGGCGGCGCGGCGTCGAACTCGCCGCGTTGCGCCCGTTGCTGCGACTGCCGCAGGTAATCGGCAGGTACGTTCCACTTCTCGGCCTCGGCGACCAGACGGCCGGTCTGATGCCAGTCGCGGATCACGCCATCGACGAAGGCGCGCGTGTCGGCCTCGCCGCGGCGCGTCCAGATCACCGTGGGAGACGGAATCAGCGGGACCGACGTGGCAAGCTCGAATGCCGTCCACTCCGACGCGCTCTTGCCATGCAGGGTCTCGTAGAGCGCGGGCTGGATATGCACGGACGCATCGCAGGTTCCCCCCTTGAGCGCGAGCAACGATTCCGGAATGTTGCGCAACCCCTTGACCACCGCGCCGTAGGTTTCCTGCAGGGGCTTGGCGAAGTTGCTGCCTTGCGACACGCAGGCCACTTTGCCGCGCAGATCTTCCCAGCGCTTGATCCCGCTCTTTCTGGACACCATGGCCGCCCCGCCCACCAGGTTGTAAGGCGTGGACGCGTAGCTCAGGATCTCGCTGCGCTCCTGGGTCCACTGGATGTTGGCGATCAGCAGATCGACCTTGCCGGCCTGCAGAAACTGCACCCGCGTGGACGCCGTGACCGGGACGGTCTCCAGTGCCACGCCCAGGCGGCGAGCGATATCGGCGCCAAGTTCTGCCTGAAATCCGCCGATCTTGCCCGTGGCGGGGTCCAGCACGCCAAACGGCGGGCTCGCGCCATCCACGCCCACGACCAGCTTGCCGCGCTGTCGCACCTTGTCGAGGGTGGCATCGGCGCGGGCCTGCGTGGCCAGGCCGAGCAGCGCGACGGCGGCGGCCAATGCGATGGCCCAGCCAGAACGACGAGTCGCACGCTGCGTCATGCTCCGCCCCCCTTCCCGGCCTTGTCGTGCAGCTCCTGCAACAGCGGCTGCGGCGGCGTGATGCCCAGGCGCTTCTCCGTCTGGATCAGCCAACCGGTGCGATGCCAGTCCTGGATGACCTTGTCGACCGCGGCGATGGTCTCGGCCTCGCCCTTGCGCGTCCATACCACCGAGTTCGCCGGCAGCACATCCGTCGCGATGGGCGCATGGAAGTCGGCCCATTCGGCGTTGTTCTTCAAGAGCGGATGAATCAGCGTGGAATCGTGAACCGCGGCCACGCACAGGCCGCCCTTGAGCGCGAGCAGCGAATCCGACGAGGTTTTGTAGCCCTTCACGTCCGCGCCGTAGTCGGCAGCGAGCGGCTTGGCGTAGCTGGAGCCCTGCGACACGCACACCGGCTTGCCGCGCAGGTCTTCCCAGCGGGTCACGCCGCTGTTCTTGCGTGTGGCTGCCGCGCCGCCCACCCGGTAGAACGGCGTGGGTGCGTAGCCCAGGATCTCTGCCCGCTCCGGGTTGAGTTCCATCGAGGCGATCAGCAGGTCCACCTTGCCGGAGATCAGGAACTGCACGCGGGTCGGCGTCTGCACCTGCACAAGCTCCACGGGCACGCCCAGGCCTTCGCCCAGCTTGCGCGCCAGTTCGGGATTCCAGCCCACCAACTGCTGCGTGGCCGGATCGAGCGAACCGAACACGCCGCCGTTGGCGAGCACCCCGATGGTCACCTTGCCGCGCTCGCGGATCTTGTCTTGCGTGGCGTCGGCGTGAGCGAGGCCCATGCTCACCAGCAGGCCAAGGGCGGCGCCGGCGCGCAGCGCATGACGGCGGGCCTTTCGCTGGAAGCGGTGTTGGAAGTTGTGTCGAGCCATGTGGACTTCACCTTCATCAGAAAGAAAGGCGGCGTGTCGCCAGCCGGAAAGTGCGCTCATGGTGCGGGCCGCGGCGCGCGCCGGCAAAGAAGGCTTTCAACTATGGATATGAGGCCGGGCCGCCCAAGGATTTCGACTTTGCATATGCGCTTTGCTTCGTAGCCGGCGCGCCTTGCCCTCCCCTACGATCGGCCATCCCACGTCGCAGACCGCCATGCCCTTCCTTCGCGCCCCCGCACTCATCTCCCGCCTGCCCGCCCTCGCGCGCACCACCGCCCGCACCATCCTGCACGCACTGCCCACGGTGGCGGGCGTGATCCTCTTGAGCTTTTTCCTGATGCAGGCGGTGCCCGGCGATGCGGCCGACGTGATCGCCGCGGAATCCGGCTCGGCCACCGCCGACAGCATGGCCGCCACCCGCAAGCATTTCGGGCTCGACCTGCCGGTGCTGCAGCAACTGGGCAACTATCTGCACCATCTGGCCCGCCTCGATCTGGGACTTTCTCCGCGCTACAACACGCCGGTCGTGGACCTGATCGCCAGCCGGCTCGGCAACACTGCCCTGCTCATGAGCGCCGCGCTTGGGACAGCCCTGCTGGCGGGCATCGCGCTCGGCGCCGTGATGGCCTCGTTCGTCGGCCGCTGGCCCGACCGGCTGCTGTCGCTCGCGGCGTTGCTGCTGTATTCGACGCCCGGCTTCTGGCTAGGCCTCATGGCGATCATCCTGCTTTCGGTGCAGCTGGGCTGGCTGCCCCCGGGCGGCGTCGGCACGTTGGGCGCCGACACGCACGGGCTCGACCGCCTGCTGGACGTCGCGCGCCATCTGGTGCTGCCGACGCTGGCGCTCGCCGGCTTCTACGTCGCGATCTTCGCGCGCCTGACGCGCGCGGCCATGCTGGAGGTAAGCCGCCAGGATTTCGTGCGCACCGCCCGCGCCAAGGGTGTGGCGCCGTTGCAGGTCACGTTGCGCCATGTGCTGCGTAATGCGCTGATGCCCGTGCTCACCGTCGCCGGCCTGAACTTCGGCACGCTGCTCGGCGGCGCGGTCGTGGTCGAGACGGTCTTCAGCTGGCCCGGGCTGGGACGGCTTGCATACGAGTCGGTGATGGCGCGCGACTACGTGGTCCTGATGGGCATCCTCATTCTTTCTTCGCTGCTCGTGATCATCGCGAACATCGTGGTCGACCTGGCCCAGGCCGCGCTCGATCCCCGCGTGCGCACCCGCTGACGCGCCGCATCTCCTGACTTCCCGATTCGCATGACGACCACCACGTTTTCCCACGCCCCATCCCCGCGCGCTACCGCGCTCGGCCGCTTCTTCACGAATCCTGCGGCCCTGGCCGGACTCGCACTGCTCGCGATCGTCACCTGCGCGGCGTTGAGCGCGCCCTGGCTGTTTCCGGATGATCCGCTCGACATGGTCGGTGCCCCGCTGGCCTGGCCCGGTCAGGACCCGGCCTTTCCGTTGGGCACGGACACCATGGGGCGCGATGTCGCCGCCGGCCTGGCGCACGGGGCGCGCGTGTCATTGCTGGTGGGCCTTGCCGCCGCGGCGCTGTCGTTGGGTATCGGGGTGATCGTCGGCGCCGCGGCTGGCTACTACGGCGGCTGGGCGGACCGCCTGCTGGTGCGGCTCACGGAGCTTTTCCAGACCATTCCCTCCTTCTTGCTGGTGATCGTGCTCGTGGCGATCGCCCAACCCTCGGTGCCCGTGATCGCGCTGGCGATCGGCGTATCGTCCTGGCCCGTGGTGGCCCGGCTCGTGCGCGCGGAGTTCCGGTCGCTGGTCCATGCCGAATTCGTGCAGGCGGCGCGCGCGCAAGGCTATGGACACGCGCGCATCGTGCTGGCGGAGATCCTGCCCAATGCCCTGCCGCCCATCATCGTGACCACCTCCGTGCTGGTCGCCAACGCCATCCTGATGGAATCGGCGCTGTCTTTCATGAGCCTGGGCGATCCCAACGTCGTGTCGTGGGGCAGCATGATCGGCGACGCGCGAGACATGTTGCGCACCGCCTGGTATCTGGCCGCGCTGCCCGGCCTGTCCATCGTCGCCACCGTGCTCGCGCTCAATCTGCTGGGCGATGCCGCGAACGATGCCTTCAACCCCCGTCTGGCCCGCTGATGCCGCGCGCCAGGAGTGACAATCCCATGCCGACGCAGTCTTCTTCCCATGCCGCTTCCGGCCCGCCCCTGCTTGCCGTGCGCGATCTGCAGGTCCGTTTTGCCGTGCCGGGCGGCGTGCATCACGCCGTGCGCGGCCTGGATCTGGACCTGGCCGCGGGCCGCACGCTGGCGATCGTCGGCGAGTCCGGATGCGGCAAGTCCACGACCGCGCTCGCGCTCATGCGCTTGCTGGCGCCCGGCGCCTCGGTGACGGGCTCGGTGCGCCTGGACGGCGCGGAGCTCACCACCCTGCCCGAGACGGCGTTCCGACAGCTGCGCGGGCGCGATATCGCGATGATCTTCCAGGAGCCCATGACCTCGCTGAATCCGGTGCACACCATCGGTCGGCAGGTCGCCGAGACCATCCGCTGTCACGAAGACCTGCCGCGCGCCACGCTGGACGCACGGGTGCTGGAACTGCTGGAACGGGTGCGCATTCCGCGCGCCTCGCAGCGGCTGCACGACTACCCCCACCAGTTGTCTGGCGGGCAGCGGCAGCGGGTGATGATCGCCATGGCAATCGCATGCCGGCCGCGCCTGCTGGTGGCCGACGAGCCGACGACCGCGCTGGACGTCACCGTGCAGGCGCAGATCCTCTCGCTCCTGGACACCCTGCGCGAAGAGCTGGGCATGGGGCTGTTGCTGATCACGCACGATCTTGGCGTGGTGCGCGAGCGCGCCAACGAGGTCATCGTGATGCATGACGGCATCGCTGTGGAGCGCGCCCCGGTCGAGCGCCTGTACGCCGCCCCGGCGCACGCCTATACGCGCGGGCTCCTCGCCGCGTCCTTGCATGCGGACGCGCCGGCGCGCGAGTCCGCCGCCCACGCGCACGCGCGCCTGCCCGAGATTCGCGTGCAGCGCGACGCCAACGGGGTCGCAAGCCGCTTCGAGGTGGTGCGTCCCGAGCCCGCGCTCGCCGCGCGGGCGACGCCGGCGGGCGCCGCGCCCCTGCTCAGTGTCCGCGATCTGGAGACGCGCTACGCCGGCCGCGGCGGCCCCGTGACCGCGGTCGACGGCGTGGCGCTGGACATCTGGCCTGGCGAAACGCTGGGCCTGGTGGGCGAATCCGGCTGCGGCAAGTCCACGCTCTCGCGCACGCTCTTGCGGCTCACGCCGGCGCATGCCGGTTCTGCCGTATTCGACGGCACCGATCTCCTGCGCCTGTCAGAACGGGCGCTCAAGCCCTGGCGCCGCCAGGTGCAGATGGTGTTCCAGGATCCGTACGCCTCGCTCAATCCGCGTCACACCGTGGGCGCCATCCTGGGCGCCGTACAGCAATCGCATGGGGTGCGAGACCGCCACGAGCGCGCGGTCCGGACCGAACAGATACTGCGGCAGGTAGGATTGCCGGCGGACGCGGCGCGCCGCTACCCCAATCAGTTCTCGGGCGGGCAGCGCCAGCGCATCGGCATCGCCCGCGCCCTGATCGCCCGGCCTCGCCTGCTGGTGCTCGATGAGCCGGTTTCCGCGCTCGACGTGTCGGTGCAGGCGCAGATCCTCAATCTGCTGTCGGATCTCAAGGCCGAGCTGGGCCTGAGCTACCTCTTCATCTCGCACGATCTGGCCGTGGTCCGCTACTTCTGCGACCGGGTGCTGGTCATGCAGGCCGGACGCATCGTGGACCAGGGCACGCCCCGCGCGCTGTGGCACGCGCCGGGGCATCCGTATACGCGCCAATTGCTGGCCGCCATGCCAGCTTGACCGCCAGGGCCGACTCGGCGCCCTGGCGGCTGACCCGTCTTATTTCAGTGCGACGCCGGTGCCCGCCAGCACCCGGCGATACGTGACGATATCCTCGGACACGGTGCGGTCCACGTCCTGCGGCGGCGTGGCGGCGAGCGTGAAACCCAGGTTCTCCAGCAGGCTGGCGGTGGCAGGCTCGCGCAACACCGCCACCACGTCGCGATTGATGCGGTCGATCACGGCCTTGGGCGTGCCCGCGGGTGCGGATAGCCCCTGCCAGCTTTCGACCTCGTAGTCCTTCAACCCCGCCTCTTGCAGGGTCGGCACATCCGGCAAGGCCTTGGAGCGATAGCTCGTCGTTACCGCCAGCGCCACGAGCTTGCCGCTGCGCACGTTCTCGGTCGCGGCGGCCAGCGTGATCAGCATCGCGTCGACATGCCCGCCCAGCACGTCGAGCGAGGCCGGCCCGCCGCCCGGATACGGGATCTGGTTGGTCTTGGCGCCGATGCGCTCGTTCAGCAGTTCCACCGCGAGATGCTGCAGGCTGCCTGTTCCCCCCGGCAGCGCCAGCGTGATCTCGCCGGGCCGGCGCCGCACGAGCTCGGCGAACTCCTGAAACGTCTTTACGCCCAGGCCCGGACGCACGACCAGCAGTTGCGGGTTCGTCACCGCCTTGGTCACGCCCACGAGGTCGCGCTCGGGATCATAGGCCCGCGTACTCTGCAGGGCATTGAGCGACAAGGCGTCGCCGCTCAACAGCAAGGTGTAGCCATCCGGCTTGGCATGCGCCACCGCGGCATTGCCGATGGCGCTGCTCGCGCCTGGCTGGTTTTCGACGACCACGCTTTGCTGCCATTTTTCACCCAGGCGCTGGGCCACCGTGCGCGCCAGTTTGTCGGCGCTGCCGCCGGCCGCGACGGGAACGATGATTTTCACCGGACGATTGGGGTAACGCGACGCGTCTTCAACGGCCACCGGCGCGGCGCCGGACCCCGACCAGAGCGCGAGTCCGGCGGCAAGGGCGAACACGGCGCCCAGGCCGCTTTTGAGTAGGGTCTTGCGGTTCATGCGGACACTCCTGCTTCAAGCCAATTCAAGTTCAGTCACGCCGCGTCCGGCGGCGCTATCGTTCGAGGGCGGCGCGGACGTGTCGTCGTACGCGCCGAAGCGCCCGCCCGCCACCGCGACGGACTCGCGGCCGTCGACCCCGACCGGCGGTTCCCCCGCGAGCGTGATGCGATACAGCACGCGTTCGCGGTCGAGATACGCAAAGTCGCCGGGCCCCTGATGGGCGGTGGCGCGGTTGTCCCAGAACGCGATACTGCCGGGGGCCCAGCGAAAGCGCGCGACGTACTCGGGCCGCGTGATGGCTTCAAAAAACAGCGCGAGCAAATGCCGGGACTCGTCCTCGGCCAGGCCGAGGATGCGCCGCGTGAAACCCGGGTTCACGAACAAGGCGCGTTCGCCGGTCTCCGGCAGCACGCGCACCACGGGATGGTCCGCCACCCGCGGCTCGGCGCGCACGCGCTGGGCATACACGGTCTCGTTTTCGAAATCGCCGTTGTAGCCGCCGAACTGGTGGCGCGCCCACAGCCCGTCGGCCAGCGCCTGCAGCGCGGGAGACAGATGCTGGTATGCCGCCACCAGGTTCGTGAAGAGCGTGTCCCCGCCATAGGGAGGCACCTGGTCGCCCGCGCGCAGGATCGAGGCCGACGGCGGGTTCACCACGCCGGTCACGTCGGTATGCCAGCGCTCGCCGCGGCGGCCGGTGGTCGAGGCCGAAGAGATCGTGCGGATCTGGGGATAGCCTTCTGGCGGATTCGCGTCGTAGGGATGCGCGCTGGTCGCCTGCCCGAAGTGGCGCGCAAAGGCGAGGTGTTGCGCGTGGTCGATATGCTGGTCGCGAAAGAACACGACCTTCCAGCGATCGAGCGCCGCGCGGATCGCGGCCACAAGGGCCGGCGTCAGCGGTTCGCGCAAATCCACGCCGTGAATTTCCGCTCCGGTGAAAACGGATAACGGCCGGATATCCAGGTCCGCGATGGCCGGAGGGGCGCTGCGTGCCGCCGTATTGTCTTGCCTGCTCATTCTGCACCTCAATGGCGAGTTGTCGTGCAGGCAGGATAGGATCGCGCAATGCGCGCTAAGAAATACCGATTCGCAATGAGTTCATGAACCCGCGCGCGTAACCCGCGCCAAGGCAGCAGACATGCGGCACAGCGCCGCATAGTCGAAAAACGGATATGGATATCAGGGACGTTCGCCCTGCCTGCAACCGCTGGCGCGGTTGCAGGCGTCATCGACTTGCGGGGTGAAGTCCTTACGCCGCCACGCGCCGCGAAACGGCGGCTGCGAACTCGCGCGTGGTGGCTGAACCCTTGAGGTCTCCGGTGCGCACGTTATCGACGTTGAGCGTGGTGTCGATGCCGGTACGCAGCCGTTCGGCCAAATCACCCAGGCCCACGTGATCGAGCATCATGGCGGACGCCAACATCAGCGAAATGGGGTTGGCGATGCCTTTGCCGGCAATGTCCGGGGCCGAGCCATGCACCGCTTCGAAGATCGCCGCATCCGTCCCGAAGTTCGATCCCGGCGCCATGCCCAATCCGCCAACCAGCCCGGCAAGCTGGTCGGACAGAATGTCCCCGAACAGGTTGGTGCACAGGAGCATGTCGAAACGCCACGGGTTGAGCACCAACTGCATGGCGCACGCGTCGACGATCATATCGTCCATCTCCACGCGCCCCTCGTAGTCCTTGGCGACTTCGCGGGCCGCTTCCAGAAAGATGCCCGTGAGCAACTTCAACACGTTGGCCTTGTGCACGACCGTGATTTTCTTGCGGCCGTGCTTGAGCGCGTACTCGAACGCGAAGCGGGCGATGCGCTTGCTGCCTTCGCGGGTGTTCACGCCGGTGGATACCGCGACCGCCTTGGGATCCGAGCCGACGGCGATGTAGTGTTCGTGCGCGACATAGAAGCCGCTCAGGTTTTCCCGGACCAATACCAGGTCAATGTTCTCGAAGCGCCCAGGCACCAGCGTGCGCACCGGGCGGACATTGGCGAAGAGCTGGAATTCTTCGCGCAGGCGAACGTTGGCGGACCGGAACCCTCCCCCCACCGGCGTGGTCAGCGGCCCCTTGAGCGCGAGCTTTCGTTCCCGGATGCTGTCGAGCGTTGCATCGGGAAGCGGGTCGCCCGTCGCGGCGACGCCAGCCATCCCGGCTTGTTGGACGTCCCACTCGAATGGGGCGCCCAAGGCATCGAGGACCTGTACGGTGGCCTCGACCACTTCGGGTCCTATGCCGTCGCCGGGGATCAATGTGGCGGGGATACTGGATCGATTCATTGTGCGCTCCTGTCTGCGATGGTTTGGGATCGAGGCCGCCCTCTTGGGCGAGTCCGGCCGCTTCGATGGACTACGCCCCGGAACCCGACGCCCGGTAGTTGTTCGAATACCTTGCTGGAATACCTTGCTCGAATACCTTGCTCGAATACCTTGAAGTCCCGCTGTTGACGATGGCAGCCACCTTCTCGGCATGGCGTTTCAGTCTGACGGCCTTCGGCAGCATCTCAGCCAAGGCCGCGCAGTGGAAATGAAAGAGTAGCCGATTGATGGGCCTGGCCAGCTACCCACGCTGGATCAGCCCCTGCAGCGACGCCCTCACCTCGCGCACGGCCGGCCCCCGCTCGCCGGGCGCTGCCTGGCGAAACAGGCGCATGGACGGATACACGGCGAGTCGGCGCGGCCGCGCAGCCAGCGCCAGTCCGGCGCGAAGGGCAGCAGCACCCATGCGGGGCAGCCAAGCGCGCCGGCCGCCCGCGCCCAGGGGGGGCGCCCGGCCAAATCGCCGGAATAGGCGGCAAATTTCCCCTTTTTCTCTTGATTGACGGCGTCGTAGACAAGTTACTAATTGACCCGGATTCACCCCCCACATCACCCGTCATTCCAGAAGCTTTAGCGCGCCCCTCTCGTGCAGGCGCGCTTTGGGGCCCGCGCTCGCCGCCGGCATACTGCCCGTGCACCCAGGAATGCCGCCATCGCCCCTGGAGAGCCCCGTTTTGAATCACACTTACCGGCTGGTATGGAATCGCAAGCTGCGCGTCTGGCAAGCGGCATCGGAATTGGCGGCGCAAGCGCGCGGCGGACGCTCGTCGTCGGGCGGGCGGGTCAGCGCGCGCGCGCCGCGCTATGCCTTGAATGTGGCGCTGGCCATGGGGCTATCCAGCTTGAGCGCCGCGGTCCAGGCCACCTGTTCGCTGGTCGGCAGCAACGCCGTGTGCACCGGCGCCGCCAATCCGCTGTTTCCCGGCTACGCACTGGCTATCGACGGCACCGTCACGGTGCAGCAAGGCGCGACGGTAGGCGTTATACCGGGCGCAGGCGGCACGGCGATGAATCTGACCGGCAGCACCGTCACGCTGACCAACTCGGGCTGGATCGACCCGACCATCCTGGGCCCCTCTTCGGTCGTGGCGGCCGGGGTGGCCATCGGCAACGGTTCGGTCAACACCCTCAGCATCGTCAACACCGCGACGGGCACGATTGGCGGGGTCGTGGGCGGGGAACCCAGCCTGCCGGACCTGTCCAGCATGGCCATCGCCGTGCACAACGGCGCGGGCGGCACGACCCGCCTGAGCAACGCAGGCTTGATCCGTAGCAGCCCGCGCACGGGATTGATCGTGGCCGGCGCGGACATGCCGGTGATCGCCGCCTACGGCGGCGGCCAGGTGATGTTCGAGAACCTGTCCTCAGGAACCATCATCGGCCGCATCGCGCTGGAAGAGGTGGGCACGCCCGGCCTGGGCCACAGCTTCGCCAATGCTGGCTTGATCCTTGGAGGGGTCTCGCTCGGCCAGGGTGGCAACAACACCTTCACCGCTGTGTCTGGTTCGTCGGTGTTGCGCGCGTCGGGCAATGCGACTGCCGACCTGCCCGTGAGCACGGAGCCGGGGCTGAACTTCGCGCCGCCCGGAACGGTCGATGGCGGTGCGGGGGCAAACAACACCCTGGTGCTGCAATCGGTGCTGCCGTCTGCCGGCACGGGCAGTGGCACACCGGGCGCCGCGACAACGATTTCCGGCGACCAGTACATCAACTTCGACAATCTGGTGGTGAACAGCGGCACCTGGGACCTGACCGGGTCCACGCTGGCGGACAGCGCCGTCACCTTCAACAGCGGCGTGGCCAACATCGCCAACAACAACGTGCTGGGCAGCGCGCAGATCACGGCAAATGGCGGCACCATCACGGGCCCGGCCAGCGGCCTGCTCCTGGACAACGATTTCGTGCTTGGCGCCGGCGGCCTGACCCTGGCGGGCAATAACGACATCCTGCTGGACGGCACGATATCGGGCACGGGCGGCTTGACCATCGCGGGGCCGGCCGTGGTCGTCATGAACGGCGCCAACACGTACGCCGGCCTGACCACCATCCAGTCCGGCTCGGCGCTGGATACCGGCACGCAAAGCGTGCTGGGCGACGTCCTCAACAATGGCTACCTGATGTTCCGGCAAGACACGAACGGCACGTATGCCGGCGACATCTCCGGCACCGGCAGCTTGGGCAAAGCGGGGACCGGTACGGTAACGCTGACCGGTACGAACGCTGCCGGCGGCTTGGTCTCCATCACGGCGGGCACGCTGGCGATCGGCGCCGGGGGCAGCTTGAGCGCCCCGGCGGTCTCTCTGTCCATGGGCAGCACCCTGGACCTGTCCGCCGCAGGCAACCAGACCTTGGGCGCGCTGCAGGACAATGGCGCCGTCCAGCTTGGCGCCAGCACGCTGACCTTGGACAGCAACGCCAGCTACAACTTCTCGGGGACCATCTCCGGCGCAGGTTCGCTGATCAAAACGGGCGCGGGCACGCAGACGCTGTCGGGCGCCAACACCTTTGGCGGCAGCGTGGCGGTCAGCGGCGGCACCCTGGCGCTGGGCGTGGGAGGCAGCTTGCTTCCCACGGCCGGCGTCACGGTGAACGCGGGCGGGACGCTCGATCTGTCCGCCGGGGGGAACCGGGGCCTGGGATTGCTCTCGGGCGCGGGTACGGTCGCGCTGGGCGCCAATACGCTGACCCTGCAAACGGGCAACTTCGCGGGCACGCTCTCGGGCACAGGCGGCCTGGACAAAGCCGGGCCCGGTTCGCTGACCCTGTCGGGCACCAACACCTACACCGGCCTGACCCGGGTGCTGACGGGCGGCACCCTGATCGCGAATGGCACGATCGCCGGCAGCGTCGCGGTGCAGGCCAACAGCACGCTGGGCGGCGCGGGCCGCATCAACCAAAACGTCACGCTGACCAGCGGCGTGCTGCGAGCCACGCAAGGCCAGACGCTGACCATCGGCGGCAACCTTCTGATGGATAGCGCCAGCCGCGTCAACGTCAGCCTGGGCGCGGCCTCGAACGGCGCGCTCGTGCAGGTGGACGGCGACCTCGGCCTGAACGGCACGCTGAACGTCGCCGACCAGGGCGGCTTTGGCGCGGGCGTGTACCGGCTGTTCGACTATGCCGGCGCGCTGACCGGCAACACCATGAGCGTCGGCGCCACGCCCAGCGGCATCGACGCGAGCGACCTGCGCCTTCAGACCGCGGTGGGCGGGCAGGTCAACCTGCTGTCGACCGCCGGCGCGACGCTGAGCTTCTGGGACGGCGCCAACGCGGCGCAGCGCGACAACGGCCTGATCGATGGCGGCACGGGCGCATGGCGCGCCGATGGCTTGAACTGGACGGATGGCGATGGCGCGCTCAACGGCCGGTTCCAGCCCAACCCGACCTTTGCGGTGTTTCAGGGCGCTGGAGGCACGGTGACGGTGGACGACACCGCGGGCGCCATCGGCGTGACGGGCATGCAGATCGCCACCGACGGCTATCGCATCGAGGGCGACGCGATCGCGCTGCAGGGCGCGGGCGGCGAAAGCATCATCCGCGTGGGCACGGGCATGGCCGCGAGCGCCGGCATGCGCGCCACCATCGCCTCCAGCCTGAGCGGCGCCAGCACGCTGGTGAAGTCGGACTTCGGAACGCTGGTGCTGGCGGGCAACAACACCTATACCGGCGGCACCGAAGTCCGCCAGGGCACGCTGTCCGTGTCCGCCGACGCCAACCTGGGGGCGACGGCAGGCGCCGTCACGCTCAACGGCGGGACGCTGGCCACGACCGCCAGCTTCGACAGCGCGCGCGCGGTGTCGCTGCTGCAGGACGGCGTCATCGATGTCGACGCGGGCACCACGCTGGGCCTGCAAGGCAACATCAGCGGCGCGGCCGACCTGCAAAAGCAAGGCGCCGGCACGCTGAGGCTGTCCGGCGCCAACACCTACGGCAACACGCGCGTAGAGGCCGGCACGCTGGCGGGCAACGCCAGCGCCATCCGGGGCAATCTGCTGAACAATGGCACGGTCGTATTCGAAGAGGCCGCCGGCGCGGCTTATGCCGGTCAATTGACGGGCACGGGCAGCCTGGTAAAGACCGGCGCGGGCCAACTGCAATTGCTGGGCGACAGCCAGGCATTCGCCGGCCAGACCCAGGTGCAGGCGGGCACGCTGCGCGTGGCCGACGCGCTGGGCGGCTCGGCCAGCGTCACAGGCGGACGCCTGCAAGTCGATGGCCTCCTGCGCGGCAATGTGGCCGCCAGCGGTACCGGCGTCATCGCGGGCGCGGGCACCATCACGGGCAACGCCGCGCTGACCGGCGGCGTGCTGGAAGGCGCACAAGGGCAGATGCTGACCATTGCAGGCGACTTGTCCCTGACCAGCGCCAGCCAGGTCAATGTCGCACTGGGCAGCGCGCCGAGCGGCAGCCTCTTCAGTGTGGGCGGCGATCTCACCCTGGCCGGCACCCTCAACGTCGCCGACCAGGGCGGCTTTGGCGCGGGCGTCTATCGCCTGTTTGACTATGCCGGCAGCTTGACCAACAACAACCTGGTCATCGGCAGCGCGCCGGCGGGCGCGGACGTCGACGCACTCACCGTGCAGACTTCCGTTGCCGGCCAGGTCAATCTGGCCTCGACCTCCGGCGCCGCACTGGGCTTCTGGGACGGCGGCAACGCCGCGCTTCATGACAACGCCGCCGTCGACGGAGGCGGGGGCACATGGCGCGCCGACAACCTCAACTGGACCAGCGTGGACGGCACGCTCAATGGCGTGTTCAAGCCGAACCCGACCTACGCCGTGTTCCAGGGGCAAGCCGGCACCGTCACGGTCGATGACGCCGCGGGCGCCATCCGCGTGAGCGGCATACAGCTCGCCGCCGATGGCTACCGCATCCAGGGCGATTCGATCTCGCTGCAAGGCGCGGGCGGCATAAGCGTCATCCGCGTGGGGACGGGATCGGTCGCGGATGCGGGCATGACCGGCACCATCGCGTCGTCGCTCACGGGCCACAGCACGCTGTCCAAATTCGACTTCGGCACGCTCGTGCTGTCGGGGGACAACACCTACATCGGCGGCACCGACATCCGCCAGGGCACGCTGTCCGTGTCGCGCGACGCCAACCTGGGCGCTGCCTCGGGCAGCCTGATGCTGAGCGGCGGCGTACTGGCCACGACGGCCAGTTTCGACACCGCACGCGCCGTCAAGGTCAATGCCGCCAGCGGCCTCGCGGTAAGCGCCGGCAGCACCCTGGGCCTGGGCGGGGCCGTCACCGGCAATGGCGAACTGACCAAGTCGGGCGCGGGCACCTTGCGCGTCTTTGGCAACGGCAGCGCGTACACCGGCAACCTGCTGGTCGAGGCTGGCACACTGGACATCGCGTCGGCCGCCACGCTGGGGGGCTCCCTGGCGGTGTCCAGCGGCGCGCAACTGCAAGGCGCGGGCCAGGTCGGGTCCACCACCCTGCGCAGCGGCGCCATCCTGGCCCCGGGCAGCCTGGGCGGCGTCCTGACGGTGGCGGGCGACCTGACCCTGCTGCCGGGCTCCACCTACCAGGTGGCGGCGGATCCCGCATCGTCGGCCAGCGCGCGGGTGGCTGTCACGGGCGCCGCCAACCTGGCCGGCTCCGTCGTTCATATCGGCCCCGAGGGCGGCTTCGACAGCACGCGGCAATACACGATCCTGACGGCGGGCGCCATCAACGGCCAGTTCGACACCGTGTCGTCCAACTACGCCTACCTGAATCCCACGCTGCAATACGCCGCGCAAAACGTCACGCTGCAACTGGAGCGCAAGCAGGCGCCGGTCAATCCCGTCGACCCCGCCACGCCGCCACGCCCGATCGCCTTCGCCGATGCGGCGCAAAGCAGCAATCAACGCGCCGTGGCCAATGCGCTCGACAGCCTGCCCGCCGGCAACCCCTTGCATGAGTATGTCCTGACCCTGCCCGAAGGCGCGCCGCCCGCGGTCTTCAACAGCCTCTCCGGCGAGGCGCACGCCAGCGTGGCGTCCAGCCTGATGGGGGCCAGCGCCGCGACGCGCGCGCTGCCGCTGTCGCACCTGCGCGCCAACCTGAACGCCGGCATGCGTGCGGGCGCGCCCACGGCACAGGCCGGCGGCACCTTCCCCGCCTCCGCCCTGCCCTCATCCAACGCGCAGCCTGCCTGGGCCGAAGTGGTGGGCAATTGGCAAACGCTGCAAGGCGATGCCAACACGGCGCAGGTCCGCCAGCATACGGGCGGCGTCTTTGCGGGCGCCGATCATGCCGTGGGCAACGGCTGGCGCCTGGGCGGCGCGCTGGGCTACACCGACAGCAGGATCACCGTCGATGGCCGCGCATCGCAATCCGACGTGTCCGGCTACAGCGCCAGCGTGTACGGCGGAAAGTCCTTCGCGGCTGGCGCGGGCAAGCTCAACCTGCTGGCGGGCGCAGCCTACACCTGGCACGACGTCAGCACCGAACGCCATGCCTCCGTGTCCGGCGTCCAGCAGAAGCTGACCGCCGATTACGGCGCCAGCACGGCTCAGCTCTTCACCGAACTGGGTTATGCGATGCCGCTGTCCGACCGCGCCAGCATCGAACCGTTCGCCGGCATTGCGTGGAGCGATTTGCGCACGCGCAGCTTCTCGGAATCCGGCGGATCGGCGGCGCTGCACGGCCAAAGCAGCAGCGACAAGCAGACCACGTCCACGCTGGGCCTGCGCGCGCAGACCGCCTTCATGCTGGGCCGCGCCGAAGGCCGCTTGCACGGCACGCTGGGCTGGCGCCATGCCTTCGGCGACGTGGCGCCTCAGTCCACGCTGGCGTTCGACGGCGGCCAGGCCTTCACCGTGTCCGGCACGCCCATCGCGCGCAACGCGGCGCTGGCCGAGCTGGGCGCCGAAGTGGCCATGTCCGCCAACGCCACGCTGGGCCTCTTCTACAGCGGGCAATATGGCGGCGGCAATCGGGAGCACTCGGGGTCGTTGAACGTGCGGTGGCGGTACTAGGCGGGAGCGCGACGGGAGGCGGGGGACAGTGGAACTGCCCTCGCCCGAGAGCTGGACGCCAATCCACTCTTCCGGGGGCAATGTGGTCTGCTGCGCTTGGGCTTCCTGGACAGAGTCGGTGTGGGTGGTGGTGCGATCGAGCTTGCCACCGGCATTGAAGTTCAGCGCCATGCGGAACTTCGCCTCTCCAGACTTCATTTATTGAAACGCTCGTAGGCCTTATCCGGCTTCATCAGTTCGACCAAGGGTGAATTCTTCGTCGGCCAACTGAACCGCATACCCTACGCTTTCGTAGGGGGCCTGCCTATCGAACTGCCGCCATCCCACTCATTGCTTCTTTAGAAGTCGACTAATCAAATCCTACGACAAAGCGCTTTAAGCACTTCAGCCAGCTCGAGTGCCTCCGACTCGCTCAACTCGACTGGATCATTGAGATTCGTCGCGGCCTTTATGTGAATTGATGTTCCTTGTTCAATCCAGACTTGAATGCACCCGTCATTCGATTGGAAATAATCTTCCTTATCCAAGCATTTCATGCTTATTCTCCTAACGTGGGAAAGTGGGGATTGCCATCACCCGGAGACACAATTTTGCCTTTGCCTGTGGAGTCGTATCCGTGCACATGATCCACAGCTGCTTTGGGATCGTTATATGGCAATCCCGTTTTAGCGTCTATATGGCCTCTGTCCAGCCTCAGGCGCTGCATTCCTGTGCAAGGACAGCTCCACTTTATTGGCAAGCCTTCCTTATCAGATTTCGACGGAATTAACCCCTTCAAGTCAGCAAGTTGTCTAATTTCCGATCGTGTCTTATCGGTAAGGTCGAGCGCTGATATATCTGGTGGTGTTGTGGCAGCCAACCCCAACGGATCAACCCACCCCACTGGGTTATCCGCATACTGGTAAACATTCGACCCACCCGCAAACCCGATCGGATCCTTCGTAATGAACCGTCCGATCTGCGGATCATAGTACCGATGCCGGTTGTAATGCAGGCCTGTTTCCCGGTCCAGATACTGCCCCTGAAATCGGATCGGATTACGTATCCCAGCCGCGCGGGCGGCATCTGTGATGGCTTCTTTTGCTTCACCCCACGCTTGGTAGTGCGCGCTCCAAACTATCTCGCCTTGCGCGTCGGTCAGTTCCTGGGGTGTGCCAAGGTGATCGCAGTGATACCAGGCCATGGCGTCCACCGGGTCCGGGTCGGGCGAGGTTGTCCATAGCGGGTCGCGATCGATGTCATAGGCTCCGGCGTACGCCGGTTGCTGGTGCAGGAGAATGGGCTTGCGGCTGATCGCCTGGGCCAGCGGCACGAAACTTCCGGGTTCGTAGAGGTAGTGCGTCGTCTGGTCGTCGCGGCCTTCCCATGCCAAGGTATCGCCATCCCAACCGTATAGCGTCGTGCTGCAGCCCATCGCGCGATTCGCGCGCGCTTGGTCTTCCCGGATCTGCGCGGGCGTCATGCCAGGCCGTTCGCGCCAGTGCGCTTCGGATTGCTTGAGCAGGCGGCGGCCCAGTGCGTCGTACTGGTAGCTCACATGCAGGCGGTCGTTGCTGTAGCCCGTCAGGCGATTGAAGAGATCCCATTCGAAGCGCGAGCGCTGGCCGTTGTGGAGCTTCTCGACGAGGTTGCCGCGCGTGTCGTAGGTGTAGTGGGTGCCGGCGTATTCGCGCAGCAGGTTGTCCAGGCGCGCCGAGCGCTGGCGGTAGGTGTAGACGGGGCCGGCCATGCCCAGCGTGCTGGCGTGGGCCGGGTCGCTGGACGGGTCGAGGAGATTGCTTGCCGGATCGAAGGCGAAGGTTTCCTTGCCGAGGCTGCTGGTGGCCTCCAATAGGCGTCCTACCGGGTCATAGCGATACGCCAAGGGGCCTCGGCGGCTGTCCTGGATTGCTTCCAACTGGCCCGCCGCATCGTAGCGGTAGCCGCGGTGGATCAGGCGCTGAGGGCCCCGCGCGATGCTCTGTGCATTCAGGCGCCCCATCGCGTCCCACGATTGCGTCTGCGCCAGGCCATTGCCTTGTACGCGCGTGGTCTCGCGGTGCAGGTCGTCGCGTTCGATGCTGACGAGCTCATGGTCGTCGAACATCAGGCCGTGCACGTGGCCCGAGCCATAAGTCAGCACGCTGACGCGATGGCCATCGGGGCGGTGCGTGGCGATGCGTTGGTTCAGCTCGTTGTACTCGTGCTTCCAGACCGCCACGACCGGTTGCGCCAGGCGCAAATAGTGCTGGTGTTCGCGGATCAGGTTGCCGGCGGCGTCGTGGAACCATTGGAGCCGGCAGGCGGCGTTCTCGGCGAGGATCAGGCGGCCGTTGCCGTCGTAGGCGTAGCGCTCCGTTTGCGTCTCGACGCGAACCTGCGCTGAGCGTGTCGAGGCTTGTGCTGACGTTTGCGCGCCCCTTTGCGCGACCGTTTGCACCGGGGCCTGCGCCGACGGCGCATACGGCCGTGCCAGCCGCTGTGTCACGCGGCCCAATGCGTCGAACGTGAACTCGATTACCCGGTCACCATCCTGCGCAGACAGCAACGTGCCGCTGTCCGGGTCGTAGCGATATCGGGTGGCCACGTCATCGAAGCCTCGCTCCTCCAGCAGTCGCCCCGCCGGGTCATAGACGAATCTCGCCTGCCGGTCGTTCTCATTGGCGAGCGCCGTGAGCCGACCCAGCTTGTCCCATTCGTATTGGAGCGTCCGCCCCGCCGCGTCCAGGCGCTGGGCAAGGAGCCCCGCGCCGTTGTATGTCCACTGCGTGCGCCGGCCCAGCGCGTCGGTGTGGGCCAGCAGCCGCCCTTCGGCGTCGCGCTCGTAGTGTTCGACCGTCTGGTCCGGGTGCGTGACCAGGGCCAGATGCCCCGCCTCGTACCTGTAGCGTGTGACGTTGCCCGCCGCATCGGTAAAGGCGGTCAACTGTCCCGCCTCGTCATACGCCCAGGCGCTGCGCTTACCCGAGCAATCCGTGTACTGCGTGAGCAGCCCCGCCGCGTTGTAGGCCAGCAGTTTCTCTCCGCCCCGTGCGTCCCGGATCGCAACCGGATTGCCCGCCACGTCATTGGCGTACTCGGTCTTATTGCCCAGCGGATCGATAGCTTCGGTCAGGTACCCACGCGGGCTGTAGTCGCGCTGCCACAGGCCGCCTTCGGCGTCGCGGATCTTGAAGAGCTGGTCCTGGTCGTCGTAGGCGTAGTGGACCGAGGTGCCATCCGCGCGCAGATGTTCGAGCAGATTGCTGCGCTCGTCGTAGGCGTAGCTGTCGATGTTGCCGTCGGGGTGGATGTGCGTGACCACGTTCTTGGCGTCGTCGCGATATAACCATTCCGACAGGCCGTCCGGATGCACGATGCGGTAGGTGTAGCCGTCGATGTCGTAGTAGTGCTCCGTGACATGCCCGAGCGCATCGGTGACGTAGGTCAGGCGGATCTCGGGGTGCCAGCGCAGGCGCGTGTCGAAGCTGCCGTCGTCGGCCCATTCGCGCACGGCGCGCGCCTTGGGGCCTGAACCCTCCCACTCCAGGTTCATGCCGCGTCCGGTGCGGTCGGTGTAGCGGGTGATGAGGTGCTGCCGGTAGTGGTAGTCCCACTGGGCGCCGTGTTCGTCCCGCGCCCGCAGGAGGTCCCCTTGCTCGTCGTAGTCGTAGCCGGCCAATTGCCGCTGCGGCTCTCCGTCCTTGAGTTGCCAGAGCGCCACGATGCGGCCGGCGGCATCGATCTGCGTGCCGACGTGCGTGTGGGGGACATCGTCCAGATACGTCACGAGGTCGGACAGAACGCTGCGCCGTCCCACGACATGCCGATAGTGCAACGCGACGCGCGCGCCGTTGCGCAGGTGGATGCCCGTCAGCCGAAACCGCCGGCCCTCGCGTTGATAGGTCGCGCGCCGCTCGTATCCTTGCGCCACGGTCAGTTCGCTGTCGGAGGTGCGCACTACCGTCAGGTTCTCGACGGGGTCGTAGTGGAACTTGCCGACCGCCGGTAGCGGCCAGGCGTGCGTGCGCCCGTCCTCGGCGTGATAGCGCAGGGTTTCGCGGTCCGCGCCTGCCGTCTTGATGTCGATGCGCGAGGTGTACTCGTTGATCCAGCGTGCGCCGATGACGCCGTTGTCGTACGCAGCCAGGTCCGAGGAATACGTTCGCGCCCAGCGCAGCGCAAAGGGCCCTGGCAACGAGAAATCCACATGCGTGATCCGCTCAGTCCCCATCGCAAAGCTGATGCTGTGGCAGGTGGCCGGACACGCGCCATTCTTGTCTTTATTGGCATTCCGCCGCGCGCGGGCCTGGCGGCGGATGCGCGCCAGGCGCATCGAACGCGCCATCTGCCGGGCCTTGCTCGCCACGGCCGGTCGCACGTTCGCGCCGATCGCGTACCCCTTGCGCTGGCGCCACAGCACCACGGCCACCGACAGTTGCATGAGCAGCGACGCGATGCTGTTGACGTTGTTCTCGTCGGCCAGCGATTGCATGCTGTCATTGACTTGCGGCGCCAGGGCGTTCAGGCGCTGGGCGGAGCGCAGCATCAAGTCGCGCGCCTTGGCGGGCAGCAGGTCCTTGGCGGCGTTGCCGACCGACTGCTTGCTGCCGCGTACGCCGCTACCGAGGCCATCCCAGAGGTCGCGCGCCGCGCCCAGCGGCGAGTCCCACTTCTTGTCCCACGCGGACGAGAGCTGCTCGCCCGCCTTCTCAAACGAGGCGTCCGCGTTTGCCGGCACGGTCAGGCTGACCAGGACATCGGCCAGCGCCCGGATGATTTCTTCTGCCTTGGCCCCCGCATCCTGCAGCAGCCCTTCCAACCGTGCCTGCGCCTGTTGCGCGAAGTCTTCGATGTCGCCGGCGATGTTCTCGCTCAAGTGCGCGGCCAGGGCCATGATGATGGCGTTGCCCAGGCCCGCCTTGGCCTGGCGCGCGACCTCCTTTTGCACGAGAAACAGCGCGGGCCGCAGGCTCATGCGCGCAGCCGCCGTGCCCGGTACCGGCACCACACCGAAGAGGTTGATGCCCAGGCTCACCCAATCCAGGAATTGGGTGGGATTGCTGTCGACCAATGTCGTGATGTCGCCGATGGCATCCACCACCGCCATGAGGTTGCCCAGCACCGGCACCGCGCCCGCGGCCGCCTTGATGCGCGGCAGCGTGACCCAGCCGTCGCTGTTCTCTCGCAGCCACTGGTCAAAGGCGTTCTGGCCAGCCTCGACGTCTTCGGGGGCAATGGTGTTCAGCGGGGCGACTACGCCTTGTGGGCCGTCCAGGTCTTCGTCGCTCCATTCGATGCCGTCGTTCTCGAACTCGGCTTCCTGGTATTCGGCTTCGGTGTAGTCCTCTTCGACCGGGGCGTGGGGGGGACCTGTGCGCGTCGTCATGGCTGGGGTTCTCGTTTATTTTTGATGAGGACGTTGGCCAGGCCCGCTCCCGGCGTCGAATCGGATGGCGGTTTGATGGAGGGTGCGGCGAGCGGGATCAGGCGATGGGGCGCGTCGCGCAGGGTTTGCATCGCCGTGGACGCCTGTTGCGCGGTCTGCAACGCCTGCTGCGCGGCGCCGAGTATCCGGGTCGCCAGCGACTGGATCGGCGCGGGCGCAGTGGGCGCCGCGCCGGTCCATGCAGGGCCGGTCCACGCCGTGCCCGGCGTGTAGTTCGCCATGTCCCAGGTGTCCGAAGGATCCTTGCCGAAGGAGACCGAGGCCGGGCCCGGTGCGGCGCCGGAGACGGCCGCGAATCCCTGGCTGTCCAGCGCGCCGGTGTACACCTTGCCCAAGGCGTCTTCCACCCGAAACTCGCCGGCCTTGAATCCCTTGCGGTTGGCGTAGATGTTGTAGAGCTCCAGGTTCCCCTTGGATGGCTTGGGCTCATCCGGAAACGTCCCGGCCTGGCTCTTGGGCCCGGTGAACCGTGCCCCCGCCGAATGCACCTTGTACGCGGCACTGGTCGCATGCGTGATGCCGCCCGCGTTGTAGGTCGTGCCGCTGCCGCCGGCATTGATCACGATTTCTTCCTTGGCGCTGATCGTGATGCGGGTGGCGCTGACGGTGACGTTCAGCTTGGCCAGCACGTTGATGCTGTCCTTGAGCGCCTTGATGTCGATGTCGCCGGCCGCCGCGATCAGGCGGTATCCCAGGCTCTGCACGAAGAAGCGCATGCCGCGGCTGGCGCTGGCCAGCAGCCGCTTGCCCGCCGAGACGCTGGTGTGGCCAGTGCTGGAGAGCGCGATGTGTTCGCCGCTGGCGATGTGCGTGCAGCCCGGCGTGCTGGTGGCGATGCCGGCCGGACTGGCCAGCACCAGGTGCGGCGCGCTGAGTTCGGGGTAGTGGTTGGCCTGCGGGTTGGCGGGGCCTTGCCCCTGGATCTGCGCGTGCTGCGCCTGCAGGGCGCTGGCCACGCCGTCCTGGTCGCCGGGCTCCTGCGCCATCACGTCGCGCGCCAGCGTGGCGAAGGTGTCCTGCTGCTCGCGCGCGACGGACAGGCGCTCGGCGGTCTCGGGCAGGTCCTTGTGATGTTCGCCGGCATTGGCGCGCATCTCGGTGGTGAGCAGCATGCCGCCGCCTGCGCGCAACACGCCATGCCCATCCGTGCGCAATTCGAAGCCTTGGCCGCGCGGCACGCCGCCCGATGGCCTGGGGTGGGTGAGATAGCCAAGGTTGAGCGCCGTGGCCGCATGGTCGCTCATCAGCGCGGCGCTGATCTGGCCCGAGGTGTCGTCCAGGCGCAGTTCGTTGGCCCGGCTGCCCTTGTGCTCCTTGGTCTTGACGGTGTTCAGGATGTTGTGACGGGGCAGCGCGTACGGCGGCAGGTTGGTCGCCCGATAGGTCCTGCCCGTGATGATGGGCTGGTCGCAGTCGCCATCCAGGAAGTCCACGATCACTTCCTGGCCGATGCGCGGGATGGCCATATGGCCCCACGCCGCGCCCGCCCAGTTCTGCGAGACGCGGATCCAGCAGGAGCTGTGCTCGTCATTGCGGCCCAATCGGTCCCAGGGGAACTGGACCTTCACGCGACCATATGCGTCGCAGTAGATTTCTTCGTTGGCGGGCCCGACGACCGAGGCGATCTGCGGGCCGTCGATGCGGGGTTTAAAGGCCGGTTCCGGCTTCCAGTCCACCTTGTCCGGCACGATGTCGGCGGTGTAGCGGTATTGCGTGCCTTGCGCGGCGTCTGCGCCTTCTTCCTGCTGGCTGGTGTGCTGGATGCCGTGGTGTTGCATGCGCACCGGGCGCCAGCCGTGGTTCCAGTCTTCGCGCGGGTGGCCGGTCAGGTCGAACGCCACGCCGGGCACGAGGCGCGCGTCGTCGCCTTCGACGCGGGCCATGCGGGCGTCTCGGCGCAGGCCGAGGAGGCGGCTGTGGGTGAAGGGCTTGCCGGCTTCGTCGCGCTTGTAGCGGCCGGGGTAGTCGTAGCGTTCGTAGCGGGCGTCCTGGTGATCCAGTTCGCGCGCCAACGCTGAATGCTCTTGGTCGTACTGTGGGTGGGTGTAGGTGTAGTCGCGTTGCGTCTGGCGCGCGGTGCGCACGTGTTCGGCATAGGTGAAGCGGCGCAGGGCCGGTTCGGGTTGATCGCCGCCGGGCGTGGGGTTGTAGGTGACCGGTCCCCCATCGATCGCGCCATGCACGTAGATCCGATCACCGTGGATCAGGCGATGGCCCTTGTCGGTGTGAGCAAAACGGTAGAAGAATCCTTCCTCTGCCGCGAGCCGGTCGAGGAACCGCAGGTCCGTGTCGCCGGCTTGGACACAGTATTCGCGAGGGAGGTGTTCGTGGGTCGTGACCTGTTCATAGTCCGTGATGCCATGGGACTTGATGATCTGGCCAAGGATCTCCGGCACCGACTGCTGCTGGAAGATGCGCCAGTCGGAGCACAGCGACGCGCGCGCCAGCGCCGGTTCCACCACGGCGCGGTAGCGGGTGCGCCGGAAACCGGTGTCGCCCTGTTCAAAGCCCGTGACGATGCCGTGCACGTGGCGCACAGGCGCATCCCCGCGCCAGATCGTGAATAACGCGGGCTGGTCCAGCAGCGCGCCAAAGTCCACGACCGCATCGAAGCTGGACAACGCCACGCGCAGAACAAAGGTCTCGGACAGCGCTTCATCCAGCGTGAACTCGATGACGTCGAAGTCCACGCCGGTGGCGGCCGGCGAGAACGTGAATCGCAGATCGGATAAACGGAGCATGTTGTTTCCTCAGTGACCGTGCAGGCAGAAAACAAGCCTCCGCCCGCGCAGCGAAAGCGGGCAGTCCTCTGCACGAGTCGGTCAGCGGCGGAAAGTGTCCGTTAAAGGTGGATTATTTGACCTAAAAATTATTCGAAAACGCGATCCGCGCTCCTGGCCGCGACGTGGCGTCGCCCTGATCCGCTCCGAGTTTCGCGCTGGCTCTCCCTTCCAGAAGAACTGCGCCAAGTTTGTCCGTCTGCCTTTGAATCGTGGCGGCCTCGACCGCATTGTCGACACGGCATTACGACGAGCATTTGGACAAGGCGGGGTGAAGAACATGCAGTACGCTCGTTATCGCACGTCATCAGGCTCGGTCCCACTCGGCCCGGCGATCTGTCGCGGCATAGGCATATGGACGCCTCGACGTTGACGCGCAATCTCCAACCGCTGGCGGTGCAGCGGCTGCTTATCGTCGACGCGAGGCCAGATGCGCGAAGCCGTCTGGTCGAAGCGACCGCGGCCGGCAAGTCCAAGCGCGCCGAATGCCATCGCGCCTGGAAATCCGCGCCGAGAGCGTTCAACGAAAGATTGGGGGTGGAACGTGTCCGCCCGCGCTGCACACGTTGCTCGACGTGTGCAGCGCGGATTTGGTGGCCGATGCGGCCGATGGCGACGGCGCTTGAATCCCGGGCACGTCCCGGCCGCGGCGCCTTGCCGCGCGGCTAGGCCGGACGAACGGCCACCTTCAGCACGTTGTCGCGCTGATTGCCGAACAGATCGTAGGCGTCGGTGATCTGGTCCAGGCTGAAATGGTGCGTGACCATCTTCCTCAAATCCAGCCGGCCGGATTCCAGGACGTTCATGAGGCGCCGCATGCGCTCCTTGCCGCCAGGGCAAAGCGCGGTGTTTATCCGGTGGTCGCCCAGGCCCGCCGCGAACGCCGACACGGGGATCGTCAGATCGCTGGAATACACGCCCAGGCTCGATAGCGTTCCGCCTGGCTTCAACACGCGCAGGGCGGATTCGAAGGTGGTCTGCTGCCCCAGGGCTTCAATCGCCGAATCCACCCCTTTGCCGCCCGTCAACCGCAGGATTTCTTCCACCACATCGCATTCGTGGAAGTTCAGGACCACATCGGCGCCCCAGTTGCGCGCCATGGCCAGGCGCTGCGCGTTGCCGTCCACGCCAATGACGGTGGTGGCTCCCAGCAGCCGGGCGCCTGCTGTCGCGCACAGTCCGATCGGGCCTTGCGCGAACACCGCGACCGTGTCGCCGATGCGGATGTTGGCATTCTCGGCGCCCTTGAAGCCGGTCGACATGATGTCCGGGCACATCAGCACCTGTTCGTCGGTCAGGGCGTCCGGCACCGGCGCCAGATTGGCCTGCGCATCGGGCACCAGCAGATACTCGGCCTGGGCGCCATCGATGATGTTGCCAAAGCGCCATCCGGCGGTGGCCCGGTATCCATGACATCCGCACAGGCCGCTGGCCATCAGGTAGCTGCCATCCTGGGATGGCGCGCCGTCCTGCGCCGCGTAGGAATTGAAGTTCGGGCAGATGGCGCCGGCGATCACGCGCTGTCCTTCTTCATAGCCAGTGACGGCGCTTCCCAGCTTCTCGATGATGCCGACCGGTTCATGGCCGACGGTCAGACCGGGTGCGACCGGGTATTCACCTTTGAGGATGTGAATGTCGGTGCCGCAGATGGTGGTGGTGGTGATTTTGATCAGCGCGTCGTTCGGTCCCACTGCGGGAATGGGTTTTTCCCTGATTTCGATGCGGCCCGGACCTGCAAAGACGGCAGCTTTCATCGTGGCGGTCATGGTGGACTCCGGCAGTTGAACGGCGGTGCGCCTTCAGCTTAGTACGCCATGCCGGCGGCAACTTGACCGAAGTCAAGTTTCCCGCCAGACAGGGCGCGCCGCGATCAGGGCTTGGCGGCTTCCGGCGGGGAAGGCTGCGCGTGCTCGGCGCACAGGTACATCGGCACCCGGATGAACAGGCTTCCCTTGAGCGACAGGCCGCGCACCAGGCCGGTATCGGAAAGGATGAAGGCAGCGATGGGTTCAATGACCGGCTCGCGGCGGCTGGCCAGGTGCGTGTCGTCCAGAATCTGGATGGCGCCGTTGACACCCTCAACCCAGCCCGGCAGGGCCTGGAACGCGCGCATGGATTCGTAGTCCGAAAAGACCAGTACCAGAGCCTTGCCCCTGAGCCCGAGCACCGACGAGGCCAGGCTCGCGACGACGTTGTAATAGCTGCGCGCCCCCACGGCGTCGATCAACACGCCCCGCCCCTGGGCGACGCCCGGGGCGTCTGCCTCGGCCTGCATGGCGGACACCACCAGCACCCCGAAAGACCGGGCGATCAGCGCCTGGGCTTTTGGCGACTGGCGGTACAGCCGCAGCAGGGTGGCTTCGGCGTCCTGATTCACGCGTTCGAGCGCGGCCGGAGAAATCGGCGCCATCAGATCCACCGGCTGCGCGGCGGCCACGCCCCCGTGCAGGACGGCCAGGACCATAAGAAGAAGCCCTATTGCACCGATACGAACGCCCATGATGCCTCCCCGTGGCAGGACCCGCGGTCAAATCGCGAGGTGGGTCCGCCCGATCATGTTGGCGCAGTTCCGGGGAGGGTTGTTGACAAAAGTCATCACCCTGGGCGGTTCTTACTCCGCCGGGGTGGCGTCGCTCAGCGACTTCAGTACCTTCCAGCCCGACTCGATGTGCTTGCGCATGGCCAGCATGGCGGCCGACGCGTCGCCGGAGGCAAAGGCCTGCAGGATCTCCTCGTGTTCGCGCACGGCATCGTCGCCGCGGCCCGAGGCCGAATTGATCAGGTCGAACGGATAGCGCGCCCACAGGATCTGCACGAAATGCAGGGTCTGGGGCAACTGGGCGATGTCATAGAGCTGGCGATGGAAGCGGTAGTTGATGCCGCGAGCGGTGGCGCGGTCGCCGCTGGCGAAGGACTTGGCGAAATCCTCGGCCAGTACGCGCAGCTCGGCGATGTCCTGGGTGGTGATGCGTTCGATCGCGGCGCGCACGAGCTGCGATTCGAGCAGCAGCCGCAGTTGCAGGATCTCGGCGGATGCCCCCGCATCGAAGGGAACGACGCGCGCTCCCCGGTACGAATCCCCGCTGATATAGCCCTCGGCCTCGAGCAGCTTGAGGGCCTCGCGCACGGGCGTGATGCTCAGGCGCAATTGCTCGGCAATTTCGGCTTGCTTCAGGCGCGAGCCTCGGGGAAACACGCCCGAGATGATGCGCTCGCGCAGATAGTCAGCGACCTGTTCCTCTTTTGTACGGTATTCCATCGATTAAGCCTGAGTGGCCCGGACGAACCGGATGAACCTGCTTGCAGGCCGCAAAGCCCATATGGGCCCGATTCTAACCGTTAAGCCATGGCCGCACTCCCGGCTTGCGCGACGATACCCCGCGCCTGCTCGACCACCGGCTTGTCGATCATCTTGCCGTCGACGGCGGTGGCGGCGCCGCCGCTCGCCTCGAACGCCTCCAGGACGCGCCGCGCCCAGGACTGCTCGGCCTCGGTGGGCAGCCAGGCCGCGTTGACCTGCGCCACCTGCCGCGGGTGGATGCACAGTTTGCCGCCAAAGCCCAGGCGCCGGGATCGGACCGCGTGCGCCCGCATCGCGTCCGGATCGTTGAATTCCAGGCTGACGCCGTCGATGGGCGCGGGCAGGCCCGCGTGGCGCGACGCCAACGCGATGGCCGTGCGCACGGGCGTCATCGCATCGTCCTGGTCCGCGATACCGCTGTCCATGGCGAAGTCGACGCTGCCGAAGGCGATGCGCGCAAGGCCCGGCAGGCGGGCGAGCGCCGGCAGGTCCATGTAGCCGTCCACGGTTTCGAGCAGCGCAATGATGCGCTGGCCGGGCAAGGCGGCCAGCGCCTGCGCGAGCGTGCCCGCATTGGCCTTGGGCAGCATGACGGCGGCCCGGGGCAAGGCGCGCAGCGCCGCCAGGTCATCCTCGTGCCAAGGGGTGTCCGGGGGATTGATCCGCACACAGGCCTGGCCGCCGTTCGCCAGCCATTTGGCCGCCTAGGCGCGGGCCGCGTCCTTGGCGGCGGGCGCGACGGCGTCTTCCAGGTCCAGGATGACCTCGTGCGCGCCGCTGGCGACGGCGCGGTCGTAGCGCTCGGGGCGGTCGCCCGGAACGAACAGCAGGCTGCGGCTGGGTCGGTTCACAAGGTCCTCACTCGAAGACGACGTCGTGGGAGCTGACGATCCGGCAGAAGCGCTGCAGGCTCTTGATCGCGTTGTCGTGCTCTTCGGCGGTCAGGCCGCAGCAGCAGTCTTCCAGGACGATCATTTCGTAGTCGCGGTCGTGGCCCTCGCGCACCGTGGCCTGCACGACAGCGTTGGTGGAGATGCCGGAGCAATAGATTCGCTTGATGCCGTGGGCGCGCAGGATGGATTCGAGGCTGGTGCTGTAGAACGGACTGACGCGGTGCTTGACGATGTCGAAGTCCTGCGGCTGGCGGCCCAGGTCGGGATGCACTTCGGTGCCCCACTCGCCCAGCTTGAAGATGCCGTTCTTGCGCGCGCCCGAGAAGATCGGCGAGTTGGGCGGGCATTCGCGGTAGTCGGGCGAAAAGCCCACGCGCACGAAGCCGATGGGCAGGCCGGCGGCGCGCGCCTTGTCCACGGCGCGCCGCGTATGTTCGACGATGCCGCGGGTGCGCACCTGTTCGCCGTAGCCGGCGCGGCCATTGGGTCCGTCGGCGTGGACCAGGTCGTTCTCCATGTCCAGCACCAGATAGATGGCGTCTTTCATCGGGCTTTCCTCAGTGTTGTGGTTCAAAAGATTGGGGATGCGGGCCGGGTCGGCAGGGCCTACAGGATGACCTCGCGCGCCTGCAGGTCCGCGCGCTGGGCCGAGTCCAGCCCCAGGAGTTCGCCGAAGACATAATCCTCGTCCTGGCCCAAGGCGGGCGTCAAGCGGCGGATTCCGATCTCGTCCGACTTGCTGAAGCGGGCCGGCGCGCCCACCGCCAGGCGGGCGGGAATGCCGGGCGCCTCGACCGGCGTGACGGCGCCGCGGGCCTGCAGATGCGGGTCCGACGCGATGTCCTGCATGGTCCATGACACGTGCGCGCACAGGCCCGCCTGCTGCAACGCGTCGGCCGTGGCATCGGCGTCGCGCGACGCAAGCCATTGCGTGACCATGGCGTCGATCTCGTCGCGATGCGCCAGCCGCGACGCGGCGTCGGGATGGCGCGCGGCGTCGTCCTCGTGACCCAGCATGCGCGCCAGCGTGCGCCACTGCGCATCGTCGCGCACGGCCAGCGTCAGCCAGCGGTCCGGCTGCGCGGTGGGATAGACGCCGTGCGGGGACATCGCCAGGTCGGCATTGCCCGGCCGCTCGGGGGTGATGCCCAGGCTGGCCAGGACCAGCGCATCGCCGATCATGGCCGAGGCGACCTCGCGCGCCGCCAGGTCCACGTGCTGAGCCTGGCCCGTGCGCCGGCGCTGGTTCAGCGCGGCCACCGTGGCCAGCGCGGCGTGCACGCCGGCCGCGTGGTCCATCACGTGCCGCATCTCCACGGGAGGGCCGTCGCTATAGCCGCTCATCCATCCCAGCCCGCCCCATGCGCCGAACAGCGGCGCATAACCGGCAAAGTGCGAGTCCGGGCCGCTCTGGCCGCAGGACGACAGGGACAGCAGCACGAGATCCGGCTTGACCTCGCGCAGCGCGTCAAAGCACAGCCCCAGTCGCTTCATGACGCCGGGGCGAAAGCTTTCCGCCGCCACGTCGGACAGCGCCACGATCCGCTTGGCGAGCGCCACGGCCTCGGGCTGCTTCAGGTTCAGGCGCACGGACAGCTTGTTGGCCGACACCTGGTCGAACGTGGCCGCGGACATGCGGCCATAGACGGCGTGCGGCTTGCGGAATGCGTCGGGCCGCGTCAGGCTTTCGATCTTGATGCACTCGGCGCCCAGTTGCGACAGCAGATGCGTGCAGAACGGGCCGGCCGCGTGGATCGTGAAATCGGCGATGCGCACGCCGGCCAGCGGCGCCCGCAGCGCACGGGGCGGGTTGCCGGAGAGGGTGTCGGATGGGTTCATGCGGATGTCTCCTGCGCCATGTCGCCCAAGGGCGGGACGCGTCCCTTCCTGGGCAAGGGCGTGCAACGGAACTGAAACGGCGCGACCAGGATGTGGGCGTCACGCCCGTTGGCCAGCACCGCCGGCGCGAAGAGGCCCCGCGCGGCCTCCTGCTCGCCGGCCACCACTTCGGCGGGCAGGCGGTACTTGGCCGCGGGCACACCCAGCTCCTGCGCGCGCCGCACGATGTCGTCGACCGGATGGCGCGCCATCCACGCGCGGACGTGGGCGTTGATTTCGTCGCCGCGCCGGCTGCGCTCGAGCGGATCGCGCAGCCCGGGATCGGCCGCCCATTCCGGATTGCCCAGCAGGTCGACGAGCGACGACCATTGCCGGTCCTCCAGCGTGAGCAGTTCGATGAACCCGTCCTGCGCCTCGAACACGCCGCCGTAGCGAAAGCGCCGGCTGGTCCGGTGCTCCAGCGACCCGTCGCCCAGGCGCTGCAAGGCGAAGGCGCCCACGGACAGCACGGCGTCCTGCACCGACACGTCCACATACTGCCCGCCGCTCGCCGGCACGGCCCACCATGCCGACAGCGCGCAAAACGCCGCCATAGCCCCGCCCTGGTAGCCGCCGAAGTGGCCGTATATCTTCAGGGGCGGCCGGTCGGGGAACAGTTCGTTGGACAGGCCGTTGGGCAGCAGAAACCCTTCGCCGCCCGCGTGCAGCAGATTGACTTCCTCGCCGTCCCAATCGGCCTTGGGCCCCTGGGCGCCGAACGGCAGGACGCTGACGTGGACCAGGCCGGGAAAGCGCCGGCCGATGTCGCCCGGGACGAGGCCCAGCGTTTCCCGGTCGCGCACCGGCGTGTCGTCGATCAGGATGTCGGCGCGCGCCAGTTCGCGGTCGAGCAGGTCGCGGCCGGCGGGCAACGCGAGGTCGGCCTGCAGGCTGCGCTTGCCCACCGCGAGGTACGCGAAGAGCGCGCTTTCGCCGTCGTCTGTCAGCGGCGGCGCCTGCCGCAGGCGCGAACCGCCGGGCGGCTCCAGCATCACGACCCGCGCGCCCAGGGCGGCAAGCATCCGTCCGGCATAGGCGGCCGCCACCGTGTTTGAACGCTCCAGGACGCGGCATCCGGACAACGGCAAGGTGGCGGTGTGTGGCGTTTCGTTGGACTGCATAAGGGGCTGCCTCGAAAGGTTGCGGCCGCGGGCCGGATCAGCGCGTCACCGGCAGTTCGAGGTCGACGCCCGAACCGTCCAGGAAGGCCGGCAGCCGCACGTCGCGAGACGGCAGGGCCACGGTGGCGATCCCCGGCGTGGTCAGTTCGCCGCGCTGGTTCTCCGCCGCCAGCTCGATGTCCACCAGGCCGGTCTTGTCCTTCACGTACTTGCGGACCACCTTACCCTTGCAGAAGGTCGTGTCGCCCATGATGTTGAAGCGGCGCATTTCGGTGCGCACGCGCTTGATGACGCCGGCGTCGCCCATCCAGTTGGTCACCAGCGAGCACATCCACGACGAACGCTGCGGGCCGTAGTCATAGGTGCCGGGCACGCCGACTTCCTTGGCCACGGACTCGCGGTGATGGCCGATGCCGGTGTATTCCACGCCGCCGCCTGCTTCGGGGTTGCGGAAGAAGTGGCCCGGATGCTTGACGGCCGCCTGCAGCACGACGCCGTGCGTATGCCCGCGCCCGCAGCCCACCAGGAATCCCATCGTGTCCATCAGCGACAGCGGACCGCGTGCGATCGTCGGCAGTTCCTCGCCCTCCTGCACGTCTTCCCAGTAGCGCACATTGGCGCCGCGGATGTTCTTGGGCTCGTCCAGCACCATCTGGTCGATGCGGTCGCGTTCCTCGTCGGAGTATTCGTGCTGGACGATCTCTTTGTACTTGCCGGTTTCACGCGCGGCCTTGCGCTCGTGGCGGGTGCACGTGCCCAGCGCGCGGGCGACCAGTTCGCCGCGCTGGTTGTAGTAGCTGGCCTCCACGTACTGCAGCACCAGGCGGCCCGAGAATTTGCTCTCTTTTTCCTCGACGCCCACCACGCGTTCGATGGCGGTGATGCGGTCGCCGGGACGGACGTGACGGAACAGCTCCCAATCGTTGCCGGCGTAGAAGCCGTGCACGCCGGGCAGGCCCCAGCGGGTGCGGCCCAGCCAGCCGAACGCCATGGGGAACATGGGATGGCCGAGCAAGGTGCCGTAGCGCGTGCCCGCGGCGTAGCCGGTATCGCGGTACAGCGGATTCAGGTCGCCGATGCCGTTGCACCAGTTGCGCAGGGTGTCCGCCGTGGCGTCCTGCAGGTAAGGCCCTTCGGGCCGCAGGTGCAGGCCGATCATCGCGCGGGCGGCGGCGACGGCCTCGTCGGTGATGCGGCCTTCGGCGGGCGCGTTTCCGACATCGGCTTGGGGAAGACTCATGACATTGCTCACTTTGATGCTCCTTGCTATCAACGGAATGCAGAATGCATTCTTCAAGTAATCAAAAAAAGGGGCGCGCGATGGCGCTTTCGGTGGCGGTTATTCGATGCGGATCCCGGCGGCCTTGATGATGTCGCCCCACTTCTGGCGTTCGTCCTTGACGAAGGCATCCAGTTGCGCGGGCGGCATCACCAGCGGTTCGACGCCGATATCCAGCATCCGGCGGCGCATGTCCGGCTGTTCGAGCACATGCCGGATGTGGCCGCCAAGTTCCTGGACGATATGGGCCGGCGTGCCGCGTGGCGCGAAGAGCGCATCCCAGGCCACCACGTCGAACCCCTGCACGCCCTGCTCGGCCACGGACTTGACGCCCGGCAGCATGTCGCTCGCCTTGAGCGAGGTGATCGCCACCGCGCGCAGCTTGCCGCTCGCCAGGTGCGGACGGGCCGCGGTGACGGTGTCGATCGCCAGCGGAATCTGCCCTCCCATCGTGTCCGTCAGCGACTGGCCGGACGCCTTGTACTTGACGGCGAAGAGCGGCGCCTGCGCGGACTTCACGAACTCGGCGAAGACGACCTGCGCGGTGGTGCTGGGCAGGCCCACGTTCAACGCATTGGGCTTGGCGCGGGCCCGCTCGATCAGCGCCGGCACGCTGTTGGCGGGCAGATCCGCGTCCGACGTGGCAATCACCATCGGCAACAGGCCGATCATGGCCACGCCCACGAAATCCTTCGCGGCGTCGTAGCCGGGGTTGGCGTAGAGGAATTCGTTGGCCGCGTTGGTGGCGTTGGTGCCAAACAGAAAGGTGTAGCCGTCCGCCGGGGCGCGCGCCGCCGCGGCCGAGCCGATATTGCCGCCCGCCCCCGCCCGGTTCTCGATCACGATGGGCTGGTTCAGGCGTTTGCCGATTTCCTGGAACACCAGACGCGCCAGCACGTCGGCGCCCTGCCCGGCCGCGTACGGCACGATGACACGGATGGGCTTGTCGGGCCACGCCTGCGCGACGGCCGCCGGGGGCAGAACCCACAGGGCCGCCGCGCCCAACATGGCTGCGATGGCCGACCGGCGGGCGGGGTTCTTCGAGCGCTTCATCGATGCGTCCTTTGCGTGAAGGTTCATTGGGAGCCTCCCCCGTTGAGCGCCAGTCCGGCGCGAGGCCAGCGCGCGGCGAAAAGCTGGCCGTGCCCCGACAGGGTGATGTAAGCGGTGCGCCGGTCGGCACCCCCGAAGCAGATATTGGTGCAATAACCTTCGGGCGCCTCGTGGAACTCCAGCAGCTCGCCACCCGGCGAGAACACGCTGATGCCGCCGCGCACGAGCGTGGCGACGCAGATGTTGCCGCCCGCTTCCAGCGCCAGCGAATCGAAGCGTTGATAGCCCGGCAGGCCATGCACCAGCCGCCCGCCGTTGGGCGACGGCCAGGGTTCGGCGCCCAGCTGTCCGCGCTCGCCCTCCAGGACCGGGTACGACCACAGCCGGCTCGTCTCGGTCTCTGCCACGTAGAGCACGCGGCCGTCCGGCGACAGGCCGACGCCGTTGGGCGTCAGCACGGGATGCGCCGCGCGGCGGATGTGGCTGCCGTCGGCGCGGGCGTAATACACCGCGCCGCGCAGGATGCGGTCTTCAAAGGTCTTGCCGAAATCGGTGAACCAGAAGCCGCCGTGCGCATCGAAGACGATGTCGTTGGGGCCGTGCAGCGCCACGCCGTCGCAGTGCGTGTAAAGCGTCTGCACTGCGCCGGTCGCCACGTCCACGCGCTGGATGCTGCCGCCCGCGTAGTCGGCCGCCGGGCCGGTCGGCCGCGTGAAGCCGTTGTCGGTGCGCCAGCTGAACCCGCCGTTGTTGCAGACGTAGACGTGCCCGTCCGGACCCAAGGCCGCGCCGTTCGGCCCGCCGCCCAGCTCGGCCACCTTGCGCAGCTCGCCATCGGGCAGCACGCGCGTCAGACGTCCCGCGGCGATCTCCACCACCAGCACGCTGCCGTCCGGCATGGCCACGGGCCCCTCCGGGAATTCCAGTCCGCTCGCCAGGACCTCGCCTTGCAGCTTCGTATGTTCCATCTCGGTTCCTTTCATGCGTGGGTGGCGGACGTGGCGGACGGGCTGGCCTGCCCTCGCGCGCCCAGATAGGCGTCGATCGCGCGCTGGCGTCCTTCGCGGCTGCGCAGCGCCTGCTCGTCCAGTTCGCCCACGATATGGCCGTGCCGCAGCACCCAGGCCCGCTCGGCCAGCCGCGCCGCGACGTGAAAGCTCTGCTCCACCAGCAGCGCCGCGAGCTTCTGTTCCCGCTGGATGGCGGCCAGGCGCTCATACACGCGCGCCACCAGCAGGGGCGCCAGTCCCAGCGAGGGCTCGTCCAGCAGGAGCAGGCGCGGGCCGGACATCAGGCCGCGGCCGATCGCCAGCATCTGTTGCTCGCCGCCGCTGAGCAGGCCGGCCGGCGCGTTGCGCCGCCCCGCGATCTCGGGAAAGAAGTCCATCACCATCTGTTCCCGCCGCGCCCGCGTGCGCGCATCGACGAAGTAAGAGCCCAGGATGAGGTTCTCGCCCACCGTCAGGTCCGTCACGATGGCACGCCCTTCCGGCACGTACACGATGCCGCGCCGAAAGCGCTGCGCCGCCGACAGGCCAGTGATGTCCTGCCCATCGAGCAGGATCCGGCCCTGCGCGGGCTCAAGCCCGGCGATCGCCCGCAAGGTGCTGGACTTGCCCGCCCCATTTGCGCCCAGCAGCGCGGCGACAGACGCCGCGCCCACCGACAGCCCGATGCCGTGCACGACCGGCCCGGCGCCGTACCGCACCGTCAATCCTTCCACCGCCAGCAGCGTCGATGCTCCGTCATGCATCCTCGTCTCCCAGATAGACCCGCACGACGTCGGGATTGCTCCGCACCTGCCCGGGGCTGCCCGAGGCCAGCAGCCGCCCCACGTTCAGCACGTGGATGGTGTCGCAGACGTCCATGATCAGGTCCATGTCGTGTTCCACCACCACCAGCACCAGCCCGGGCGCGCGCAGGCGCTTCAGGGCGCTGGACAGGTCGCCCGTTTCGATGGAATTCAAGCCGGCCGCGGGCTCGTCCAGCAGCAGCACCCGCGGATCGCCGGCGATGGCGCGCGCGATCTCCGCCAGGCGCAGCACGCCCGGCGGAAGCTGCGCGGGATAGTCGTCGGCCACGTGCAGCACGCCCAGCCGGTCCAGCGCCGCCAGCGCGCGCTCACGGTTGCGGCTGCGCTCGGCGCGGCCGCCGGGCAAGGGCAGGAAGGCGTCCAGCCAGCCGGCCGACGACTGCCGGTCCAGGCCGATCATGACGTTCTCGGCCATGGTCAGCTCCGGGCACAGCGCCACATGCTGGAAGCTGCGGGAGAAGCCCAGCGCCGCGCGGCCGGTGGGCGGCACGCCCTCCAGGCGCTGGCTGCCCAGCCGGATGCTGCCTTGTTGCGGCGAGTACAGCCCGGTCAGGCAATTGAAAAAGCTGGTCTTGCCCGCCCCGTTCGGTCCGATCAGCCCGGTGATCTCGCCCGCCTTCAGGTGCAGGGCAATGTGTTGCAGCACCTGGATGCCGCCGAACGACAGCGACAGGTCTTCGACCACCAGCGGATCGCGGTCCAGCGTGGCTTGCGCGCTCATGGATTGCCTCCGTGCAGACGGGCGCGCAGCTTGGCGGGCAGCGCATTGACGCCCAGCACCACGGCCAGCAGCGCCGAGCCGTACAGGATGGGCACCCAGTCGCCCGCGCCGGCCAGCAGCAGGGGCATGAGCGTCAGGAACAGGCCGCCCAGCAGGCTGCCCAGGATCGACATCGAATACAGGCTGACCACCGAGCCCACCAACAGGAAGATCGAGGTCCACAACGTAAAGCTGTTGGGCGACACGGTTGACGAGCTGAACGACAGCAGAGCGCCGGCGATGGCCGCGATGGCGCCGCTCAGGGCCATGCACGACAGGCGCGCCCAGCTGCGGCGCACGCCGAACGATTCGGCCGCGTGCGGCGAGGCGCGGATCAGCAGCAGCGCCATCGCCTGGCGCGAGCGGCGGAAGTGGCGCAGCAGCAGCGCGACGGCGACCAGCCCGGCCAGCGGCAGGTAATAGCGCTGCGTTTCCTTGGCGATGCCGGGCAGCGCGTCCAGCTTGACGTACAACCCTTCGTAGCCGCCCGACACCGACGAGAAATGCAGCAGCACCTCGGGCAGGGCCAGCGCCAGCGCCATCGTGGCGACGGCCAGGTAGATGCCCGACAGATAGCGCGAGGGATAGGCGAAGAGCAGCCCCAGGAAAGCGCCCGAGACCGCCGCCAGCGGCAGGCTGGCCAGCAGCGACACGCCCAGGTATTTTTCCATCAGGGCGACGGTATACGCGCCGGCCGCGACGAACACGCCATGGCCGATCGAAACCTCGCCGCCGTAGCGCACCAGAAAGCTCACCGAAATGATGGCAATGGCGTTGGCAAAGCACAGGCCCAGGGTGTAGGTCCAGTAGCCGCCCGCCACCAGGGGCAGCAACGCCAGGACCACCACGCCGGCCACGCCCACGCCCGCCATCAGGCGCCGCGGCGCCGCGGCGACCGCGGCCGGCTTTGCGTCCGCCGCCAGGCGGTTGGATGACATGATCACGCTAGACACGGGCGCCTCCCCGGATTGCCAGAACGCCCTTCGGGAACACATTGAGCACCAGCAGGATCGTCAGCAGCAGATAGGTGTTGTTGAACTCGGCCGAGACATAGAACGACAGCAGGTTCATGATGGCGCCGATCAGGATGCCGCCCAGCACCGCGCCCGGCAGGCTGTTGAAGCCGCCCACGACGGCCGCAGCGAACGCCTGGAGCATGAAGGAAGACACGCTGGTCGAGGACAGGAACGTCGTCGGCACGATCAGCAGCGACGCGATCAGCCCCAGCACGCCGGCCGTGATCCACGAAAACAGATGCACCCGGCGCAGGTTCAGCCCGCACACGCGGCTGGCGTAGGGATTGGCCGACACCGCGCGGAACGCAATGCCGATGCGGGTGCGTTCGATCAGAAGGTACAGCAGCCCGATGGCGACGGCGGTCGCGCCCAGCACCGCGAGGTCATAGGCGGTGATGCGGATCGGACCGATCTGGCCGCGCCACGCGGGCAGCGGCAGGTCCAGCGACACCACGTTCGAGCCGAAGAGCAATTGCGTCGCCCCCTGCGCGATCAGGCCCACGCCAAGGGTGGCGATGGTGCTGGTCAGGTCCGACTTGAAGACCAGCGGCGCGATCAGGAAGTAGCTGACCGCCATTACCGCCACCATGACCGCCAGCGTAAGCACCACGGCCGCGCCCCAGGCCAGGTTCGCGAACAGGCCGGCCGTGAAGCCGAACACCAGGAACGCCGCCAGGCCCGCCAGGTTGCCGTGCGCGAAGTTCACGACATTCGAGCTCTTGTAGATCAGCACGATGCCGATCGCACCCATGGCGTAGAGGCAGCCGCTGACCACGCCCGCCCAGATGAGTCCGATGAAATCATCCATGGCCGGACTCCTGCTGCGCCGACGCCACGCCGGCGCCGTCGCCGCGATCGATGATTTCGATCACCGACGGGAAGTAGCGGCCGCTCCATCCGCCGCTGGCCGTCGCCGCGTAATACCGTTGGGCCAGTTCCGTGACGCGCGCCGTCAGTCCCGTCTGCCCGGCAAGCTCCAGCACGTAGCCCAGATCCTTGAGCGCGTATTCAGGCGGAAAGGATTTTTCGGGAAATTCCCGCGGCAGCATCGCCCGGCGCCCGTGGTTGCGCAGCACGAAGCTGTCGCCCGACCCTTTGGACACCGCATCCAGCAGCACCGCCGGCTGCACGCCGGCGCGCTCGCCCAGCACCATCATCTCGGCCAGGGCCACGGTGTTCTCGAACACCAGCGCATTGTTGATGAGCTTGACCACCTGACCGCAGCCCGTCTCGCCGCAGCGCGTCACGTCCGAGCCGATGTAGCGCAGCAGCGGCTCGATGCGCGCATACAGCGCCTCGTCCGCGCCCACCATGATGCTCAATTCGCCGCGCTGCGCCGCTTCGCGGGTGCGGGCGACGGGTGCGTCGGCGAATGCGACGCCCAGGTCGGCAAGGCGCTGCGCCGTCGCGCGGGCCGACGCCACCGTGGTGGTGCTGAGGTCGACGATCACGGCGGGACGGCGCGCGCCGCGGGCAAGGCCGCCCTCGCCCAGGCAAACCGCTTCCACCTGCGGGCCGCCGGGCAGCGACAGGAACACCACGTCGGCGCGTTCGGCCACCTCGGCCACCGAACCGGCGCGGTGCGCGCCGCTGCCGTCCAGCAGCGCGTGGGCCTGCGGGTTCGTGTCAAAGGCGATGACGTCGCCGGCGTGCTTGACGGCCATGTTGCGGCACATCGGGCCGCCCATCACGCCCAGGCCGATAAAGCCGATCACGGGTAGGGTATCTGCGGTCATGCGTGGCTCCTGTCTGCGTCGGCGGTCGTCAGTCCATCCACATGCCGCCGCTGATGTCCAGCGACGTGCCCGTGATCCAGTTGGACGCGGGCGAGCACAGGAACAGTGCCGCCTGCGCGATGTCGTCGGCGTTGCCGTAGCGGCCCAGCGGCACGGTGCCGTTGGCCGAGGGCGCGCCGCCGCTGGTGACGCTGGCCCACATCGCCGTCTCGACGGGTCCCGGGGCCAGGGTGTTGGCATAGACGCCGTGCGGCGCGCCGGCCTTGGCGATCCAGCGCATCATGCCGTGCACGGCCGCCTTGGACGCGACGTAGGCCGGTCCCGACGCCACGCCGCCGTTCTTGGCGGCGATGGAGCCGGCCGCCAGGATCTTGCCGAAGCCCTGCCTGCACATCAGCGGAAACAGCTTGCGCGCCGGATTGACCACGCCGCGCACGTTGACGGACATCACCGCGTCCCATTCGTCATCGGTGCTGTCGCCCAGCGGCGTGCGGGCGATGATGCCCGCGCACAGCACCAGGATGTCGATCCGGCCGTATTCGGCCAGCACCGCGTCGATGACCTGGTCGGTCTCGGCGCGCGAGGTCACGTCGTAGCGGCGATAGTCGATGCCGCCGCCCAGCGCCTGCCCAAGCTCCTCGGGCGCCACGCGGTCCGTCGCAATGACGCGCGCGCCTGCCTGCCGGAATGCCTTGGCGATCGCCTGACCCATGGCGCCCGCGCCGCCGGTGATGAACGCAACCTGGCCTTCAAGATTCGCCGGACCGCTCAAATGCTGTGCCATCTTCTCTTGTCTCCTGTCAGTGTTTTTATCCGGGCCGCGCCGCGCCTTACCGCAGCACCGCCGTGGCGGACATCGCCAATTCGCCGTCCGGCCCGCGCGCCCACAGCGCGAACGCGCCGTCTTCCTGCGTGTGGCCTTCTATGTGGAAGGCGCGCGATACGAACAAGGGGCTGACGCCGCGAAAGTCAAAGCGCGCCAGGCCGCGTCCTTCTCCGTGCTCCACCGCAAGCTGCTGCAGCAGCGTGGCGGTCAGGGGCCCATGCACGACGAGGTCCGGATAGCCTTCTTCGTTGCGCGCGTAGGCCTGGTCGTAATGGATGCGATGCCCGTTGAAGGTCAGCGCCGAATAGCGGAACAACAGCGTCGTGTCGGGCCGGACCTCGCGGCCCCAGCGCGCCTCGGCCTCGTGCCGCGTCGGCGTCGCGGCGGCCGCGCCGGGCGGCGGCGCCTCGCGGTAGACGATGTCCTGTTCCTCGACGATGCAGTCCGTCCCGTTGCACTGCGTCGTGTGCTGGACCGTCACGAACCACAACGCGCCGCGCTTGCCGACCTTGTTCTCGACCTTCACGATGCGGCTGCGCCGCGTGGCCTGCTCACCGATGGGCAGGTCCGCCAGGTAGTTGATCCTGCTGCCCGCCCACATGCGGCGCGGCAGGTCGATGGGCGGCAGAAAGCCGCCGCGCCGCGGATGGCCATCTTCGCCCAGCCCGCTGCGGCGCGCGGCCGGATTGAAGAACAGCCACTGCCAGCCGGGCGGCAGCGGTTCGCCCGCGCGCGGTGCGCCTTCCAGGTCCAGCGTTGCCGCCATCGCCGCCACGGCCGCCGCGTCGATGCGCTGCGTATGCGCTTCTTCGCGGCCGACCCATTCTTCATATGCATTGCTCACGCGGGCACTCCTTTACTGTGTGCCGGCCTAGGCCAGCTTGGCATCGAACACGTCGGCCGGATAGGGCTTGAAGTCCCGCACCAGCTTGAAGCTGCCGCCGGACACGGCCTGGATGATCCCTTCCTGGCGCGCGCCCCGGTGGTCGCCGGGCTTGAAGGTCACCTCGCGCGCGCCCCCGACGGTCTGATTTGTCATGGTCTCCATGACATCCACCAGGTTCGCGCGCGTCAACGGCTTGCCGCTGGCCAGCAGCATCTGGAATCCCTTGGCGAACAGCGCCGCGTTGCTCCAGCCGTTCAGGCCGAAGACGCCGATCGGGTCGTTGGGATAGTGCTTGGCCACGGTGTCGCGGTAGGCCTTGATGTTGGCGTCGTCCGCGTCCACCGGCATCAGCCACGAGGAAAAATACGCGCCGTCCAGCAACGGGCCGGCCAGCTTGTAGGTGGTGGGATCGGCGGTGAAGAACGGCGCCATCCACTTGCCCTGATAGCCCAGCCGGTCCGCGGTCTTGAGCGCCGCGGCCAGGTTGGCGTTGGAGCCGAACAGGATCACGACGTCCGCCTTGGCGTTGGCGATGCGGCGCACGTGGGGCGTGAAATCGGTGCTGCGCACCTCGAAGGGGATGGACTCGGCGGGCTGCTTTTTGTTGGCGGCCATGAGCATGTCGAAGCCGCGCTTGGCCGAGCGGCCCAGCTCGTCGTTTTCCCATAGCAACGCCACACGGTCGGCGTTCAGGCCGCTGAAGGCGTAATCCAGGTTCGAGGCCGCGGACCAGCCGTAGTCGGGCAGCAGCGGGAACACCAGCCGTTCCGCAAAAAGCGCCGTCGCGCCGCCGATGGGGCCGATCATCGGCAGGCCGACTTCCTTGGCGTAGGGAATCACCGCCACGGATTGCGCCGTGCCGACGGGCGCGGCCAGCGCGAAGATCTTGTTCTCTTCGACCAGGCGGCGCGTGACGGCGACGCTGCGGGCCGGCTCATAGCCGTCGTCATACGTGACCAGCTTGATCTTCCAGCCGTTCAGCGCGTCGGTCTCGTTGATCCATTTGAAGCAGGCGTCGGCGGCGCGGGAGAGGATCGCATAGAACGGCACCGGGCCCGTGATGGGGGTGAAGGCGCCGACCGTGACCGTCTTGCTGGCCGTATCGATGCCGGGAGAAACGGACTGCGCGCGCGCCCAGCCTGGAAGCGAAATCGAGGCTGCCGCCGCACAACCGGAAAGAAAAGTCCTTCTGTGCACGTTGTGTCTCCTGGTTGTTCTTCGATTGCCGCCGTCTGCTGAGCGACTAAGAATGCATTCTATATATTTACTAGCCGCGAAAAATACGGGCTTTCCCTAGCAAAATGCGTTGTACTGGGCAAACCTTGAACATATAGAATGCATTCTTTCAAGACCAACGCCAGGAGACACCATGCACTCCCCACCCCTCGCGGGACGCCGCGTCATTGAACTGGGCACCATGCTTGCCGCCCCTTTTGCCTCGCACATCCTTGCCCAGCTTGGCGCCGAAGTAATCAAGGTGGAGCCGCCGCGCGGCGATCCCACCCGCAGTCTGGTCCGCGGCGGCCCGAGCGGCACCTTCATCGCCTACAGCCATGGCAAGAAAAGCGTGTGCCTGGATCTCGCCCGCCCGGACGGCCACGCCGCCTTCCTGAAAATGCTGGAGACGGCCGACGCATTCGTGCACAACCTCGCGCCCAAGGCGGCGCGCAAGCTCAAGCTCACCAAGGCGGAATGCCAGGCGATCAATCCGCGTCTCATCTATTGCCACATCCGCGGCTATGCGGACGGGCCGCAGGCGGACGACCTGGCTTCCAACCCCGTCGCCGAAGCGTCCACCGGCGTCATGGAGGCCAACCGCATCGATGGCCGCCCCAGCCGGCTGGGGCCGTCCTACCACGACCAGTTCGCCGGCGCCTATGCCGTCATCGGCATCCTCGCCCGCATGCTGCAGCCGGAAGCCGCCAAGGAAGGCGGCCACGTGGAGATCGGCCTGTACGAAACCGGCTTGCACGTCGCATCGCGCGACCTGGTGGGCGTGCAGCTCAAGACCCAGCTCCTTGGGCGGCCGGAACGCGAGCCGCATGGCGAATTCAGCATGCCGGGGTACGGCGCCTACCTGACCTCCGACGAACGCTGGATGTACCTGCTGATGCTGACCGACGCACACTGGTTTAAGTTCTGCCAGGCAATGCAACTGCCCGAGGCCGCCGACGCCTCGCTCGCCGCCCTGAAGGACAGGAAGAAGGCGCGCGAGCGGGTCGAAGACATCGTCCGGAAGGCGATCGGCGCCCGGACGTTCGACGACGCCACCGCGCGGCTGCGGATGGCGGGCGTCGGCAGCACGGAAGTCCTGCCGCTGGAACGCGTGCTGGACGCCGAGCAGGCGCGCCAGCCCGGCAAGCTGCGCAGCGTGCGCTACCGCGACCTGGCGTTCGACGTGCCGGAGTTTCCGCGCCGGGATGCCGCCCGCGACGGCGTGGCGACGCTGCCGCCGCCGGATCTGGGCGAACACACGCGGGATGTGCTGCTGGCCGCGGGGCTTACGCCCGACGCGTGCGAGGCGCTGATCGACAACGGCGCCGCCTGCGCCGGCCGGCCGGGCGATTTCGCATGGGCGCCCGTGCGCAAGCAGGCATGACCCGCGTATAAAGGCGCCGCAATCACGCCCCAACGACGACCGGACCGACAACGGGCGCGACAGCGCGGCGAGAACCGAGGAGACAGAAGATGAAGCTCAACCCAGTTGTGCCCGGCCTGTTCAAGGCCGCCATCGCCGGCTTGCTGTTCGCCGCCGCCACCGCCTCCGCCGCGGGCTATCCCGACCGGCCCATCCGCCTGGTCGTCGGCTTTCCGCCGGGCGGCGGCGCCGACTTCGTGGCGCGGCAGGTCGCGCAGCGGCTGGGCGAATCCCTGCACGCCAGCGTCGTCGTGGACAACAAGGCAGGCGCCAACGGCACCATCGCCGCAGCCGAGGTCGCGCGGGCCGCGGCGGATGGCTATACGCTGCTGCTGGGCGTCACGGCCTCGCAATCCATCAGCCCGGCGCTGTCATCGCGCCTGCCCTACGACCCGCTGCGCGACTTCACGCCGATCACGCAGGTGGGCTACACCCCGCTCGTGCTGGTCGTGAATCCCAAGCTGCCCGCCAGGACGCTGGGCGAATTCCTGAACTACGCCAAGGCCAGCCGCACGCCCGTGCCGTACGGATCGGCAGGCACGGGCAACATCACCCACATGGCCGCGGCGCTGTTCGTCCAGTCGTCAGGGGTGTCGAACTTCCAGCACGTGCCCTACAAGGGCAGCAGCCAGGTAATCACGGACCTCATCGGCGGGCGCGTCGATGCCTACTTCGACACCCTGCCCTCGTCGCTGCCCCTCATCCAGAGCGGCCAGCTTCGCGCCATTGCGGTGACCGGCCCGGCGCGCTCGGACACGGCGCGAGACATTCCGACCGTAAAGGAAGCCGGCTTGCCCGGCTTCCAGACCACGACCTGGTTCGGCGTGCTGGCGCCGCCCAAGCTGGACCCCGCCCTGGCCGAGCGCCTGTATGAGGCGCTCAAGACCGGCATGGGCGCGCCCGACGCGCGGCAGGCGCTGGTCACGCGCGGCGTGGAGCCGGTGCTGGACACGCCCGCGCAGTTCAGCGCGGAACTGAAGGCGGACCTGCAGCGGTGGCGCGACGTGGCGCGCAAGGCGGACATCAAGATCGAGTGAGCCGCCGGGCCCGGCGCGTCACGGCGGCCGGCAAGGCGAGCCGCCCGGCCGCGTGTCGCCTTTACGGCTTGTCGGTAATGCCGGCGTCGCGAACGATCCGGCTCCAGCGCGCTTCTTCTTCCTTGACGTATTGTCCCAGCGCCGCTGGCGTGCCCACGTCGGGCGCCAGGCCTTCAAGCTCCAGCGCCGCGCGGAACTCGGGGTCCTGCGAGGCTTTCCGGATCGCGGCATTCAACCGGTCGATCACCGCGGCGGGCGTGCCTTCCGGCACGAAGACCCCGTACCAGCTATCCACGAAGTAGCCCGCCTCGCCGGACTCGGCCACGGTGGGCACGCCAGGATAGGCCGGCGAACGCTGCTGCGTCGTCACGGCAAGCGCGCGCAACTGGCCGCTCTTGATGTGGCTGCTGACGCTGGCCGAGGTCGAGAAAATCATGTCGATCTGCCCGCCGATCAGGTCGTTGATGCCGGGGCCCGCGCCCTTGTAGGGCACATGCAGGATATCGACCTTGCCCAGGCTCTTGAAGAGTTCCCCGGCCAGGTGCGCCGACGTGCCGTTGCCATAGGAGCCGAACGTCAGCTTGCCCGGATGGGCGCGCGCGTAGGCCAGGATGTCCTGCACGCTCTTGAAGGGCGACTTCGGCGAGACGACCAGCACGTTCGGCGATTTGCCTATCATCGCCACCGGGGCAAAGGCGCGGTCGGTGTCGTAGGGCAGCTTCTTGTGGATGGCCGGATTCACGGCGTGGGCGAAAGTGGACATCAGCAGGGTGTAGCCGTCCGGCGGGCTTTTGGCCACGTTCTCGGTGCCGATGATGGTGCTGCCGCCCGGACGGTTTTCAACGACGACGGTCTGGCCGAGTTCCTGCGTCAGGCCCTTGGCGAGCTGGCGCGCGATGAGGTCGGTGCCGCCGCCCGGCGTGAACGGCACCACGATGCGCAAGGGTCTGTCCGGAAATGCCGCGCGCGCCTGCGGTGCCGCAGCGGCGCCCAGCGCCAGGACGGCCGCCGCAAGGGCCATGCCGCCGCGCGTGAATAGGTTCTTCTGTTTCATGGTTGTCTCCTGTTTGTCCACCTGCCTGAACTACTTCGACCGCTCCCGCAGGACGGCCACGCCGTCCGCGGCGCAGACGCCCTGGCCCAAGGGCCGCACGAAGAGCGGGTTGATCTCGGCCTCGGCCAGCCTGTCCTCCAAGGCCGCGGCCATCCGCGAGAACGCCACCACCGCCTCGACCAGCGCCGGCACGTCCGCGCGCTCGCGCCCGCGGTAGCCGTCCAGCAACGGCCACGTCTTCAAGCGACGCAGCCCCGCAAGCACCTGCTCCGGTGTGAGGCCGCCGCCGTCAGCGGGCAGCATCAGCAGCGTCGTATCCCGGACCAGTTCGGCGACGACGCCTCCCATGCCGAGCAGAATCGCCGACCCCAGGGGATCCCGGTGCAGGCCGACGATCAGTTCCGCCGCGCCGGTGACCATCTCCTGGACCAGGAAGGCCTGCGGCCGGCTGCCGGCGTGGCGCTGGACGTCGTCGGCCATCTGCCGCAGCCGCGCAGGCACGTCTTCCCGCGCCACACCGACGGCCACGCCGCCCACGTCGCTCTTGTGCGTGATCTCGCGCGACAGCAGCTTGAGCACGACGCGCGGCCCCAGCCGGGCGGCGGCCTGCGCGGCCTCTTCTCCGGTGCGCACGACGATTTCCCTGACGCCCGGAATGCCATGGCGCGCAAAGAGCGCCTTGGCCTGCGCCTCGTCCAGCGACCCGCTTTCTTCGACGGGCGCGGCGACGGGCAGCGGCGCGCGCGGCGCCTGCGCCCTGGATGGCTGGGCGCGCCCCTGCACTTGCCACATCGCCGCCATCGCGGCGCTGACGCCCTCCGGCGTGTGGAACGCGGGAATGCCGTAGCGGCCGAGCACTTCCGCGGCGCGCGGCGCGTGCGGGCTGATGTACGACAACACGGGCTTGCCGGCGTCCGCCAGCGTGTCCTTCAGCGCGCCTGCCATCAGCTCGGGCTGGGCGACGCCGGACGAGCCCACGACCACCACCAGCGCGTCGTGGCCGCCGCTGTCCAGCATGATGCGGATCGCGCCCCGAAGCAGGTCGGGCTGCAGGCCCGCGAGGGTCACGTCGATGGGGTTGCGGTCCAGGACCGCATGGCCGCCCGGCTGCAGGGCGCGCAGGGCGGCGCCGGTCGCCGCATCGGGCGGCGGCAGTTCGAAGCCCGCCAGGCCCAGGCAGTCGGCCACCAGGGTGCCCGCGCCGCCCGTCGAAGTCAGGATCGCGACGCGGCGGCCTCGCAGCGTGCGCTCATGCGCCAGCGCGGCCGGAATATCCAGCAGGTCGGAAAACGCTTGGGCCCGGATGACGCCGGCGTCCTCGAACAGCGCGTCGTACATGGCATCCGCCCCAGCCAGCGCGCCCGTGTGCGACGCGGCTGCCCGGGCGCCCGATTCCGAACGCCCGATCTTGAACGCCACCACCGGCTTGCCAGCTTCCAGGGCCTTGCGCGCGGCGGCGCGGAACCTGGCGGGATGGCGGATGCTCTCGACATACAAGGCGATGACGCGGGTGGCCGGATCGTCGGCCAGCGCGTCGACGAAGTCGGCCAGGTCGAGGTCGGCCTCGTTGCTGGTCGAGATCAGCTTGGACAGGCCTATGCCGCGGGCGGCGGCCCGCGACAGCAGCGCGCCCAGGATGCCCCCGCTTTGCGAGACCAGGCCGATGGGGCCGGCGTGCAGCGCGTCGAGCTCCAGGGCGCCGCTGGCAGATAGCGTGATGCGGTCCGTCAGGTTGACCAGGCCGATCGTGTTCGGCCCCAGGATGCGCATGGCGCCGGCGGCCTCGCGCAGCTCGTGCTGGCGGCGCGCCCCCTCCTCCCCGGCCTCGGTGTAGCCGCTGGCAAGCACGATGGCCGCGCCCGTGCCGATGGCGGCGAGCTCGCGCACGGCATCTTGGGTGCGCTCCGCGCCCAGCACCACGATGGCGACGTCCGGCGCCTGCGGCAAGGCGCGCACGTCGTGATAGCAACGCAGCCCGTCGATGTCGGACGCCCGGGGGTTCACGGGATAGATGCTGCCTTGGAATCCGTGCTTGCGCAGGTAGGCCACCGGCCGGCCCGAGGTCTTGGCCGGGTCGGCCGAGGCGCCCACCACCGCCACGCTGCGCGGCCGCAGCAGCTTGTCGAGGGCGCTCATTGGGCGTCTCCCCGGCCGCGGGCGGCCTGGGCCATGTTCTCCAGGAACGCGGCCACGGATGCGCGATGTTCGGCGCTGGTGTAGCAGATGCCCTGCGCCTGGCTGCCCATGGCGAAGACCTGGTCGGCGGTCAGCTCGAAACTCTGGTCCAGGATCGACTTGCCCAGCGCCAGCGCCGTGGCCGAGCCCTGGCTCAAGGCCGCGGCCCAGGCCTGGGCCGCTTCCACCTCCGTGCCCGCGGGCGCCAGCCGGTCGGCGATGCCCAACTGCAACGCCTCCTGGGCCAGGACCCGGCGGCCGGAGAAGATCAATTCCTTCGCGCGCGCCAGCCCGACGCGGCGCGGCAGGAAATACAGGCCGCCGCCGTCCGGGATCAGTCCGCGCGCGATGTAGCTCCATGTGAACGAAGCGCTCTCCGAGGCCACGATGAAATCGCAGCTCAGCGCGGTATCGGCCCCCAGGCCCGCCGCCGCGCCGTTCACCGCCGCGATCGTCGGCTTGGGCATGCGATGCAGCAGGCTTTGCGCGTGGTGCACGCGCTGCTGGCGCGACCACCCGTTGAACCCGACCTCGCCGGCCGGCGCGTCCATCCGGCGCTGCATGCCCGCAATGTCCCCGCCCGCGCAGAAGCCCTTGCCTTCTCCGGTCAGCACCAGCGCGCGGATGGCGCGGTCCTGGGTGACAAGCTCAAGCGCGTGGATCAGTTCGCCGCGCATCGCGTCGCTGATCGCGTTGCGCTTGTCAGGCCGGTTCAGCGTCAGCGTCGCCACGCCGTCCTGCGATTGCAGCCTGATGAATTCGTAGTCAGCCATATTCGTGCTCCGTCGTTGTGGGCCAGCCGCTGCGCATCGCGGACCATCGCGGACCATCTCGGACTTGGCGGCTGGCAATGACGACACGGTAGGCGCTACAGTGCGCAAATACACCGTCCCATTTCCACGGAGTGGAATTGCATGAATACGCCCCCCAAGCCCTCAACGCCGTCCGGCGACAGCCGGCGCTTTACCGGCGTCAGCCAGAACCGATCGCTGGAGCGCGGCCTGGAGATTCTTCGCGCGTTCAAGCCCGGCACGGATCTGCTGGGCAACGGCGAGCTCGCCGAACGCACCGGCCTGTCCGCCGCCACGGTCAGCCGCCTGACCCAGACCCTCGTGACCAGCGGCTTTCTGGAACACGACCGGCGCGCGCGCGCCTACCGCCTGGCCGCACCCGTGCTCAGCCTGGGGCACGCCATGCGCGCCGCCTCGCCCGTGCTCCGCGCGGCCACGCCTCTGATGCGCGATCTGTCGGTCAAGCTGCGGATGAACGTGGGACTGGCCAGCGCCGACCGCGCCGAGATGGTTTACCTGGAATCCATCCGCTACAACCGCAGGGCGTCGCTACGCACCATCGTCGCGGGGCAGCGGGTTCCGATCGAACTGACCTCGCTGGGCCGCGCGTACCTCGCCACGCTGCCGGCCGGCGCGCGCGAGACGTTGCTGGACCAGATCCGTCGCACCTATCGCAGCGCCGCCTGGAAGCCCATCCGCGCGGATATCGACGCAGCCATCGCCAAGGTGGCGGCGCAGGGATATTGCGTCGCGTCCTGGCAGCCCGGCGTGGTGGCGATGTCCACGCCGCTGCGCGGCCAGGGCGAACTGGCGCTGGCGCTGAACATCAGCCTGATCACCGACGATGCGCCGTCCGTGGTCGCGCGGCAGCACGCGCAGGACCTGCTGGCGCTGAAGGCCAGGATCGCGCATCAACTGGAAATCCAGGCGCCGGCCGATTGAAGCAGGCCGGATTCGCCTGGCGCGGTCGCTGACGGCGGCGGACCCGGCCGCCCGCCATCCGCGCCGCCCTCCCTCAAGGCGCCGCCGGCCTGATGTTCTGGTTGTGCCGGAAGAGGTTCTGCGGATCGTAGCGGGTCTTCACCTGCACCAGCCGGTCGTAGTTTTCCCCGTAGGCCGCGCCCACTCTTGCGGTCTCGTCCTGGGTCAGGAAGTTCACGTAGACGCCGCCCTGCGAGTACGGCTCCGTGGCCTTGAAGATGTCGCGCGTCCAGGCGATGCAGCGCTCGTCGTCCTGCGGATCGTCCCAGCGTCCGTGCACGTTCATGGCGAACTGCGCCGCGCGGTGCGGATACGCCATGGCGGTCACGGGCACGCGCATCGCCGCGCCGGCGATGTGGCCGAAGAAGATCTCGCACTGCGGCGAAGGCACGTCGCGCACCGCCGCCACGACCGCGTCGATCAGGCCGTCCTGCAGCACGCCCAGGTTGTGCGATTTCCAGTAGTTGCGGGCGCCGGGCGTCAACAGGGGATCGAAGGCCTTTTGCCAGGCCGCGTAAGGCATCGGGCCGAGTTGTTCGCCGTAGGGTTCGCCCAGCGCGCGCACCGCCTCGACGGCCTGCGCTCCCTGGTCCAGGCTGCCGGTGTAGCAGGCGGCGAAGGCGACGATGGGCTTGCCATGCGCGGAGGGCGGTAGGAACGGCAATGGCGGCGCCTGTCTCAGGACCGCCCACACCGTCAGTTCCTCGGGCATGGATTGCAGCGCATCGCGGTATCTCGCCAGCGCCTGCCTGCCCTGTTCGAGCGGCACCACGACCAGCCCGCCATAGACCTGCGGACCCACCGGATGCAGCTGGAACTCGAACATCGTGACCACGCCGAAATTGCCGCCGCCGCCGCGGATGGCCCAGAACAGGTCCGGGTTTTCCGATTCGCTGGCCCGCAGGAGCTGGCCGTCCGCGGTCACCACGTCGGCGGACACGAGGTTGTCGATCGTCAGGCCGAACCTGCGCGTGAGCCAGCCGAAGCCGCCTCCCAGGGTCAGGCCGGCCACGCCCGTCGTCGAATTGATGCCCAGGGGAACCGCCAGGCCGAAAGCCTGGGCTTCGTGGTCCAGGTCCGCCAGGGTCGCGCCGGGTTCCACATACGCCCTGGCGCGCTCGGGGTCGATCCGCACCGACTTCATCGGCGACAGGTCGATCATCATGCCGCCGTCGCAGACGGCGGTCCCGGCGATGTTGTGGCCGCCGCCGCGCAGGGACACCGTCATCCGGTTTTCACGCGCGGCATCGACAGCGCGCCGCACGTCGGCCACGCCCGCACAACGGACGATGACCGCGGGGCGGCGGTCGACCATCGCGTTCCAGATCTTGCGGGCCTCGTCATAGCCGGCGTCGCCCGGCAACAGGACCTGGCCTCGCGCCGTCGCCTGCAGGTCGGCGATGCGCGCCGCATTCGCCTGCGGGTCATCGTTACTACTGCTGGACAGTTTGTTCATCACACATCTCCTTGAAGGCGATGCATTCACAAACAGCGTCTGAAGCTCCGGAATGGGTCCGGAGCGAGCCGTCTATCGGATCGGGCGCGACATGGAATTTGCCTCCTGTGAAAGGGGCCATGACCCTAGGCACGTGATTGCCCGGCGTACGCCGCGCGGGGGAAGGCGGCAGACGCCCTGTTTCGTGCGCCGGAGCGTGCGTGATGAAAAAAGTATAGGCCTTTGGCCGCGAGCCCAGCAGCCCCTAGGCCTCGTTTTTCAGGACGCCGCGCACATTGAGCGCCGCCAGGCCCAGTTGCAGAGCAATAAGCGCCCAGGCGCCGTCATGCAGGCCCCACGCCACCCACAGCACATTGCTCAGCAGAAAGACCCAGAAGCCCGCCGTGCGCCGGCGGGCGCTGCGCGACGCGACCAGCCACGCGGCGCCCAGCGACGCCGCCATGGCCGGCCACTGCAGGAAGTCCCATAGCGCGTCCAGGGTCATGGCCTGCCGTCCTGCGATGCGCTAGGGGACGGGCTCAAGGCTTGGACCGGGCGCCCTGCCCGCGATTGCGCTGGCTCTGCTGGTCTTGCCCGGTGCCTATCTGCGAGACATGGCCCTCTTTCTTGCTGCGGTTCTGCGTGTCGCCATGGCTGGCCTGGGCCTGGCGGGGCGTGTCGTCTTCGCTGCGGTTCGGGGCGTCCTTGTCCCGCGTGGTGTCCTTTGGCTTGGTCATCGTCTGCTCCTGTCATCGGGGCCGTATCGGCCCTTGGGGTTTTGGGGGCTGCTGGGTCCGGGCGCGCCGGTCATGCCGTCTTTCCGGGGACGCCGCCGGCCCCCGCGGCGCTGGCCCCCGGGCTCGCGACGCGGATGCGGTTGTCGACGTCATTCACGCCGGCGCACTCCACGGTGCAATCCTCCACGTCGTGTTTGGTGCGGCGTTGCGGCACGGTGCCTTCCAGCACGACCCGGCCGTCGGTCACCGACACCGACACATCGCTCACGTCCAGGCCGCTGTGGGCCAGGGCCTCGCACACATTCTCGCGAACGCGTTCGTCCGAACGGACGTAGCCCTTGGGATCGGTCCGGCGCGAGCCGCGGTCGCGCCACGCCGTTGGTCCGCGGTTGTAGCCGCCGCGCTCGGCGGTCTCGAACGACATGGGCTCCTCGCTCCACGCCGGACGGTCCCCGTAGTACCCGCCTTCGTCGTCGCCGAACGATGTAGGGCCGTCATAGCCCGGGTCGCGGCTGCCGGGGTCGCGGCCGCCGGGGTCCCGGTTGCCGCCGCGCGGGCCCCGTCCGGAGCCGCTGTCACGGTCCCAGCCTCCGGCTGCCCGGTCGCGCCCGCTGTAGACCTGCTGGCGCTGGAACGCGGGGTCTTCGTTCGAAAAGCCGCCATAGCTGCTCTGGCCAGGATCGTCGCTGCGGCTGCGCACCGGCTCGCGGGTGTTGCGCGCGCCGCCCTGGCGTGTGCCGGTGCCCTGGTATCCGAAGGAGGGCGCGGGGTCCTGCCATGGCTCCCGGTCGCCGCGATATCTCGACGTGTTCCTCGGATCTCTGCTCATGTCGTGTCTCCCGTTGCAAGCTGCAAATCCTGCGGGTCCGGCCTGGGCCATCTGCCGCGTTGCCGGCCCGCCCCCTGCACGCAGCAAGTGCTGTGCCGGATTTGCGCGCCGGGACATGCGCCATTGGGGTCCCATGCTGAATGGCCGATAGGCCGAATGCCGCCGCGGTGCTAAGAATGGGGAACCATGCGGTGACGACGGCGCGGTCAGGCCGCCCCCCGCATCCGGCACAACGACACACGACATTCAGGAGATGAACAATGGCTTCGGGATCCAGGCTGTCCGATGTAATCGTAAAACTTCCCGATCGATCGACATGCCGCGTAGAACGGCGTTTGATCGCAAGACGGACCAAGGAAGCTTCTGGCGTTCCCATCTACGTCTGCACCCTGCCCACGGGCGAGCCCGTCACGTGGCTGGGCGGTGGAAAGTACCGCCTGCCCTGCGGCGCGGTGGGCGTGGCCGTGGCGCACAAACCGCCGGACAGATAGGCCGATATCCGGCCGGAACACGGCTTGCTGCGCACCCGGGCGATGCACCAGGAGGGACGGACATGAATGCCATCGAACGGGTCGCCGCCTGCATGCACGCGCATTCGCTGACACGCGTGACGGCCGAATCGTGCACGGCCGGCCTGATCGACTATCACAGGCAGTGGCGCGAAAGCGCCCGGCCATCCGCATCGCGTTCCGGCTGAACGCCGGGGCCTGCCGCGCGCTCGTCGCAGCCCTTGCGCAGCGCACTGGCGAATCCGCCTTCGACGCGCGAGTGCGGCCGCGCACTGGTCGTCACGCGCGGCAGGCTGCTCCATGCGATGCGCGCCCCGCCCTGCTCCAGCCGGTCGACCAGGGCCTGGTCCTCGCTGCACGCCAACGCGGCGAACCCGCCGATCCGCCGGTACGCCTGCGCCGCAACGCCCAGGTTGGCGCCATGCACGTGACGGTGGCCGTCGCAGTCCTGGTAGTGCCGCACGAAGGCGCGTTGGGCGCGCTGCGCGAGCGCGCCATGGGCCTCCCACCCGGTCACCGATACGGTCCCGCACACCACTTCCGCGTCCAGGGAGAGCTGATCGGCCAGCCAGGCTGGCGACACGCGGCTGTCGGCGTCGGTGAAGGCCAGCCAGCGCGCACCCGCCTGCAGCAGATGCTGCGCGCCCGCAGCGCGCGCCATCCCCACATTGCGCGCCTGGATGGCCACGCAATCCACGGGCCACGCGGCCGCAAAGGGCGCCGTCCGGTCCATGCAATGATCGAGCACCACGACGATCTTCACCGCTTCCCGTCCCAGCCGCCGATGGCGCGCGGCGCGCGTGACCGCGCGCAGGCAGTCTTGGATGTGGCGCTCCTCGTTGTGCGCCGGAATGCATACTCCGATCATGACTCGCTTCCTTGGGGTTGTCTGCGCCAGAGATCCAGGCGGAACTCGGCCTCTTCGTGATGGACCCGGCGCGCCAGGCCGGGCAGCGCGCCGATTGCGGCATGCAAGGTGTCGGTGGGCTGCAGGCGATCATCGAAATCCGGCCGCCAGTGGCAGGCCACGATCTCGCCGCCGGGCGCGAGCGACGCGTCCACGCCGCGCAGGAACCGGGCCAGCGCGGCATCGTCCAGGTAATACCCGACCTCGGACAGCACGATGAGATCGAATCCGCGCGCCGGTGCGGCGGGCCATTGCCGCGGCAGGTCCAGCAGCAGCACGTCCACGTGGTCCAGGCCTTTTTCCGCCATGCGTGCGCGGCAACGCGCGGCGGCGGCGGGCGCAATGTCGGCCGCGCTGACGCGCGCGCAGCGCAGGGCCAGGCACTGCGTCAATTGCCCCGCGCCGCAACCCGGCTCGAAGGCATGGCGGTAGCGTTGACGGCCCAGCGCCGCCAGCAGCAGGCGGCGCTTGCGACGTTCGTACCAGGCGCTCGACACGCGCCAGGGGTCGGGATCGGCGCGGTACAACTGTTCGAAATGGTCTGCCGCTACAGGGCCCATGGCGCGCCTTCCCGCTTGAGCACCGCCTGTCCGTGCGAGGCCTGGTCGCGCTCCGCATGGCTCTGCCGGATGTAGACGGGCAGATCGGCCATCGCTTGCGCAAAGCCCGCGTCGCGGCACAGCGGCCCGGCGCCCAGCGCGCGCGCGGCGCGCTCCATCACCTGCGCCGCGGCGGATTCCACGGCCAGGCGTGCGCGCACGCACTCCAGCGCGCACGCCTCGTGCGGATGCGCATCGATGACCGCAGCGGTCTCGCGCAGCACGGCCCGCGCCATCGCCATGGCCACGTCGATGGCGCCCAGGTGCGCCAGCCGGTGCGGATCGGCGCCCGCTGCCGGCAACGCGCCGCGCAGGGTCTGCGCGATGCGCTCCAGGCCCCCGTACCAGCACGCCGCGACGCCCGCGCCGCCATGATGAAAGCCGGGGCGATGCACGTACGCGCCCGGCTCGCCGACGAGCGTGCAGGGCACGTCGTCGAACACCACATCGACGCTGGCGGACGCGCGCATGCCCACGGCATGCCAGCCGGCGTCGGTCACCGCGACGCCCAGTTGATCCAGCGCCACGGCGGCAAGACAAGGCTCGCCCGCCGGATTCCATCCGCTCACCAGGGCATGCGTCACCGACGCGGCGCCGGAACACCAGCCCTTCACGCCGCGCAGCCGCGCGGCGCCGCCTGGCTGCGGCACGATCTCGACACGCTGGTCCGGCGGTTCGGCGCACCACACGCCCCAGCGGCTATGCGCCGGCGGCGCGGACGCGCGCAGCTCGGCCAGGATAGCCAGCGCGTCGGTGTGCCCCTCATACAGCTTGGCCAGGCTGAGGTCCGCCGCGGCCACACGGGCCAGCGCCCGCCAACGGTCCAGCGTGCGGCCGGACGCGGGCAGCGGCAATCGATCGCACCCCTGGTCGACCAGGACGCGCAGCCATCGTCCGGCGTCCATCGCGCTGCGCACGCCGCCCACGGCCTCGCCCAGCGCCTGGTGCAGCGGCGGCAAGGGGGATGCGAGGCCGGGAGAGTGGGTCATGGAAAGGTCGATGGCGCGGCGTGGAGAATGCCCCGCATGCAGCAAACGCCGTGCCCATCGTCACGCCGGTCGCGGCGTCCATCCCAGCGGCAACGCGTCGCCTTCCACGCACGCGACCAGCGCTGCGCCCTGCCCGCCCTGCACCGCGTGTCCGCCCGTGAAGTCGGAGAACGCGGGCAGGACGGTCATCGCGGGTCGCAGCCAGAAGGCGGGCCAGCTTCGCGGCACGCCGGGCACGCGCGTCTTGGGATGCACGTGCCCGGCGATCACATGGCGTCCCTGCGCGTCCGCCTGCGGCAGGTGCCGGAACAGGAACGGGCCGTCGGCCCACGCCTGGCCCAGTTGGCGCATGCCCAGGGCCGCGCCGTCCAGCGCGCGATCGTGATTGCCCGCCAGCACGGCCACGTCCAGATCGGGATGAGCCTGGCGCCAGCCGATCCACGCATCGCGCCAGGCGGCCTGCGCGGCCGGGCCGTGCAGCACGTCGCCCACGATCAGCAATTCGCGCGCTGCCGTTGCCGCCACCAGGTCGGACAGCCGCCGCAAATCGTCCAGGGTGGCGCCGCGCGGGACCGCGATGCCGGCCTGTCGAAAGACATGGCTTTTGCCCAGGTGCAGATCGGCGATCACCAGCCTGGCGCGCGCCGGCCAATGCAAGGCGCGCGCGCCAAGCAGGACGACGCGCTCGCCCGCCAGCGTCATCGCCAGTCCCGCGTCAGGCGTCGCGGGCATAGCGCTTCTCCAACTGCTCGGCCGCGCGCCGGACGCGCGCCTGCCAGGTTTCGGTGCTGAGCTGCCCGCGCAGGCTTTCCGTCCAGAGTGGAAACGACAGCGGCGTCAGCGCCCCCGGTTCGCGCAGCGCCAGTTCGCGGCGCTGGCAGTCCTGCAGCGCAGCCCTCAGGCGCGGCGCTTCGAGCTGCAGTTCGAAGACCTCCCGTTCCGCCTGCGCCAGCAGCAGATGGTCGGGGTCGTAGCGGCGCAATACGTCGTAGAGCAGGCCGCTCGAGGCCTGGACCTGCCGCAACGAACGCGCCGCCTGTCCGGGCAGCGACGGCGTCAGCAGGCCCGCCACGCGCGCGATCTCCCGGAACTGGCGACGCGCCATCTCGCCCAGGTTGACGCCGTCGCGCAGGTCGTCGGCCATGCCGTCTGGACTGAGCAGCGCGCGTAGCAAGGCGTCGTCCAGCGCGGCGGGCTCGGCCAGCGTCAGCATCAGTCCGTAGTCATTGACGGTGTAGGAAAACGTGTTGGCCTGCCGCCTGCCCCAGCGCAGCGCGACCATGGCGGCGATGCCCTCGTGGACCGCGCGGCCCGCGAACGGAAACAGGAACAGGTGCATGCCGCGCCGCGTGCCGATACGCTCGGCCACCAGCCGTCCCCGGTCCGGCAGCGCGCTGGCCTGCGCCTGGATCCGCAGCAGGGGCTCGACGGCGCGCATTTCCGGATGCGTGCCGGGATGGGAGTACAGGCTTTCGACTTCGCTGGCGAGCTGCGTGGACAAGGGCATGCGCCCGCCCTGCCAGGTGGCGACCGGGCCGTCGCCGCCCTTGGCCCGCCGCACGTAGGCGGTCATGCCTTCCAGCCGCACGAGCTCAAGCGTGCGGCCGGCGAACTGGAAGCGGTCGCCGCGCCGCAGGCGCGCGAGGAATCCTTCCTCGACCGAACCGAGGCCGCCGCCGCGCAGGTACTTCACCGCCACCGCGCCGTCGGCGGTGATGGTGCCGATGGACAGCCGGTGCCGGAACGCAATGCGCCGGTCATGCACGCGGTAACAGCCGTCGTCGTCGCGCACCACACGCCGATAGTCCGGGTATTTCTCCAGCGCCCGGCCGCCCTGGACGATGAAGTCCAGCACGGCCTGCCAAGTCGCGGCATCCAGCGCCGCATAGGCATGGGTGCCGCGCACTTCCTGGTAGAGCGCATCGCCCTCGAATCCGCCGCCCAGCGCCAGCGTCACGGCATGCTGGGCCAGCACGTCCAGGCTGCCGACCGGCGGCGGCCGAGACTCGATCTCGCCGCGCGCGATCGCCTGCCGGGCGGCGGCATATTCGATCAGTTCCAGCGCCTGGGCGGGCACGCAGACCACGTTGCCGGACTCGCCCGGCCGGTGCTTGGACCGCCCGGCGCGCTGCAGCAGGCGCGCCACGCCCTTGGGGCTGCCGATCTGCAGCACCTGATCCACCGACGGGAAGTCCACCCCCAGGTCCAGGCTCGACGTGGCCACCGCGCAGCGCACGGTCCCGTCGCGCAAGCCCTGTTCCACCGCGGCGCGCAGCTTGGGATCCAGTGATCCGTGATGCAGCGCCAGCGTGCGCGGGTCCTCGGGCCAGATCGACTCCAGCGCGCGGTGCCACAGCTCGGCCTGCGCGCGCGTGTTCGTGAACAGCAACGTCGTGGGCACGTCGAAGAGGCGCTTGAACACCCGTTCCAATTGCGACAGCCCCAGGTGCCCGGCCCACGGCAGCGCGCGGCTGCGTTCGGGCAGCAGGGTCGATATCTGTATTTTGCGCGGCCGTGCGCCCGCCACCAGCGCGCTGCCGGGCGCATGCGGCAGCAGCACCGCGCGCGCCTCGTCCAGGTTGCCCAGCGTGGCGGACAGGCCCCACGTGCGCGCGCGGGGCGACAGCCGTCGCACGCGCGCCAGGCACAGTTGCAGCAGCACGCCGCGCTTGTTGCCCAACAGCTCGTGCCATTCGTCCACCACGATGCAGCGCAAGGCGCGAAAACGCAGCGACGCGTCGGCATAGGACAACAGCAGCGCCAGCGATTCCGGCGTGATCACCAGCACCTGCGCCTTGCCTTGCCGCGCCAGCCGCTTGTCGCGCGCGCTGGCGTCGCCCGTGCGCAGCGCAACCGTCCACGCCAGACCCGCCTCCTGCACGGTCTGCGTCAGCGCCCGCGCGGTATCCGCGGCCAGCGCCCGCAGCGGCGTCACCCACAGCACGCGCGGTCCTTCGCCCGTGGCCGCGGCGGCCGGTGCCGCGTCGGCCAGCGCCTCCAGCAGCGGCCCGCCAAACGCCGCCAGGGTCTTGCCGCTGCCGGTCGGCGTGTGCAAGAGGCCCGACTCGCCCTGCAGATAGCGGCGCCACGTCTCGCGCTGGAATGCCGCGGGCTTCCAGCCGCGCGCCGCGAACCACGCGGCAAGCGGCGCATCCCAGCGCCGGGCCGCGCCGCTCATCGCGCCAGCGCCTTCAGGGTCTCGAGCTGGTCGGCCTGGTCGGCCGGCTTGTCATGCCGCCAGCGCAGGATCCGCGGAAAGCGCACCGCCACGCCCGACTTGTGCCGCTTGGACAGGTTGACGCCTTCGAATCCCAGTTCGAACACCTGCACGGGCTCCACCGAGCGCACCGGCCCGAAACGCTCGCGCGTGTGCGCGCGCAGCCAGCGGTCGAGTTCCAGGATTTCCCGGTCGTCCAGTCCGGAGTAGGCCTTGGCGATGGGCACCAGCGCATCGCCATCCCACAGGCCGAACGTGTAGTCGGTGTAAAGCGTGCTGCGGCGTCCGTGACCGGACTGCGCATACAGCAGCACGGCGTCGATGGTGAGCGGATCGATCTTCCATTTCCACCAGTCGCCGCGGCGCCGGCCGCTCTGGTAGGGCGCGCTGCGCCGCTTGAGCATGAAGCCTTCCACGCCGCGTTCGCGCGACTCCGCGCGCAGCGCCTGGGCTTCGTCCCAGCCTTGCGGCGCGATGACGGGCGACAAGCGCAGGCGCGGATCCGGATGCCTGCGCAACAGCGACTCCAACCGCTCGCGGCGCTCGGATTGCGGCAGTTCACGCAGGTCGGCGCCCTCCAGTTCCAGCAGGTCGTAGGCCAGCAACCGCACCGGCGCTTCGGCCAGCCACTTGGGACCGGGCTTGAGCCGCTGGATGCGGGTCTGCAGGGCGGAGAACGGCATCGGCCCGGCGTGGTCGTCGTGCCAGGCCAGCAGTTCGCCGTCCACGACGCAATCGACGTCCAGCGCGGCCGCCGCCGCTTCGACTTCCGGAAACCGGCCATCCAGCCGCTCTTCGCCGCGCGACCACAAGGCCACCTCGCCGCGCCGCCGTATCAGTTGCGCGCGGATGCCGTCCCACTTCCATTCGATCAGCCAGTCGTCGATCGCGCCCAGCAGGACGGGTTCGCCTTCCAGCGGCGACGCAAGAAAGAAGGGATAAGGCTGCTGGCGGTCGCCGGGCAGCTCTTCGGCGCTGAGCAGGTCGCGCAGGAACGCGGGGCTGGGCGACCACGCGCCGAGCATGCGCTGCGCGATGCGCGCGATGGGCACGCCCGACATCTCGGCCAGCGCCTGCTGCACCATGCGCTGCGACACGCCGACGCGCAGCGCGCCGGTCAGCAGTTTGTTGAAGACCAGCCGTTCGGCATACGGCAGGCCCCGCCACGCCGACACGATGACGTCGCGGCGCTCGGCCTCGTCGCGATTGGCGACGGGCACGAGGATCTCTTCGATCCAGTCGGCCAGGCCGCGATCGGGCGCGGGCTGGCCGGGGTCGGGAATCAGCAGGGCCAGCGTCTCGGCCAGATCGCCGACCTGGTCATAGCAGGCGTCCACCAGCCACGGCGCGGTGTCGCTGGCCGTTGCAACCCAGGCCCGCAGCTCTCCGACGCCCGCGATCTTGCGGCGCGCGCTGGTGATCTTGCCCCCCGCAAGCAGGTACAGCGCCCACACCGCGTCGCGCGGCGGCGCTTCGCGGAAGTACGCCACCAGCGCCGCGCGCTTGTCCAATGTGGCGGTGCTGCGGTCCAGCTCCTGATACAACGCCGCGAATCGCTTCATGCCTGCGTCCGTTCCCCTGTCTTGGCCTGTCATCCCCGCCGCGCGGGTTCAATCGTCTTCGCCGTACTGCGTGACGAGCGTCTCGGCGGCGATCCCCGATTCGTTCAGCGTGCGCACCAGCGCCTCGGTATCGCCATGCGTGGCGATGACGCGGCGCGCGCCGCACTCATGGACGGTGCGCAGCAGATCGGGCCAGTCCGCATGGTCCGACACGACAAAGCCGCGATCCATGTTGCGCCGGCGCCGGTTGCCCCGCAGCCGCATCCAGCCGGATGCGAAGCCGTGCTGGGCCTTGCGAAACCGCCGCAACCATGCGCTGCCGGCCGCCGAGGGCGGCGCCAGGATCAGCTCTCCAGCAAATCCCGTGCCCGAGGCGGCGGGTGCGGCGCCGGCGTCGATGACCAGGCGGGTGTCCGCCATCGCCACGCCCGCCTTGCGGTACACGTCCACCCCCGCTGCAATTGCGCCATGCAGATAGACGGGCCGGTCCACGAAAGGCATCAGCTCGGCCAGCACGCGCTGCGCCTTGCCCAGCGCATAGCAGTACAGGATGGCGGCCTCGCCGCGCGCGGCGCAGTGATCGCGCCATTGCACGATGTCGCGCGCCACCTCCGAAGCGCTCGGCCAGCGATAGATCGGCAGGCCGAAGGTGGCCTCGGTGATGAAGGTGTCGCAGGGCACGACCTCGAACGGCGTGCAGGTGGGATCGGGCTGGCGCTTGTAGTCGCCCGACACGACCCAGACCTGGCCGTCCGCTTCGATGCGCACCTGCGCGGATCCCAGCACGTGGCCCGCCGGATGCAGCGACACGCGCGCCTCGCCCAGCGTGAAGGTTTCGCCGTAGTCATGGACGCGATAGTCCTGGTCTCCCAGCCGCCATTGCAGGATGGGCAATCCTTCGGCGCTGGTGTGATAGCGGCCCATGCCCGACCGCGCATGGTCGCCGTGGCCATGGGTCAGCACGGCGACGTCGACGGGCCGCCAGGGATCGATATGAAAGCCGCCGGCCGGGCAATACAGGCCTTCCGGACGCAATTGCACGATGTCGCGCATGGCATCTCCCGATAGGCGCGGCGCGAGGGCTTCGCGGCCGCATGCCTACTCTTATACCTTGAAGGTCCGTCCGGTCCGCAAGTGCAATGCCCAACCCTCGATAACATCCGATGAGGAATTACATCTTCAGTTGCAGACGGCGCGTTCGTTGTCAAAGTACTGTCGACGAGTGCCCATTCAAGGAGAAAATATGCGTACGAATCACATCCTCGCGTTGATTGTCCTGGTCGTCGTCGTTTCGGTCGCCGTGTCGGTCGTTCCCTGGTAGCGCGTTCCGGGGGCAGCGAGTCCAGCCATGCCTCGGAACCTTCATGCCCCTGCCCTTTGCGCTTTCCCTGCTCGACCAGACTTTGCGTGGCGTCGCGCGCCGCTATCGCTTGCAGGAAACGCCCGAGGCGGCGCGCGGGCCTGAAGCTTCCGATCCGGCGACCGCCCTTGCCGTCGCCATCGAACATGCCCGCGCCGCGCTGGGCTCGGGCAGCGCGCCCGCCGAGGACACGCGCCGCGGGTTCATCGATGCGCTATCGTGCCTGATCCACGGGGCGCTGCGCGGCGATCCCGCCTTCCAGGCCATGGTGCTGCGGCACCGCTCGCCGCAGGTCCGGGAATATGCGTCGCTGTGCGCGCATGCCTCGCCGGACCACCGCGGCGTGCGGACCGCGGTCGATGCGCTGGCCCATCCCGGCAAGCGGCGCGGCATGCCCGACGGGCCGCTGCGCGACGCGCTGGCGCAACTGCATGCGGCCGCCGCGGCCGGCGACTGGTCCGCCCTGGCGCACGAGGCCGCCCGTCTCCTCGCCACGCTGGCGCCGCGCGATGACGCGGGCCCCAATGGTTCGCCACTTGCCTGCGGGCTTCAACGGCTGCTCGACGACCCCGCGCTGGCGCGCCTGCGCCGGCTTGACGGGCTGGCATCCGATCCGCTCGTGCAGCGCTACCAGATGCTTTGGGCGCGGCAAGGTCCCCGCCCCGGCACCGCCGAGGCCGCCGCGCAGGGCTTGGCTTCGCGCCGCCGCGGCATCGCGGTCGAAACGCTGGCCGAACGAACGGTCGCGGCGCTGGCCGATCGCCTTGCCGCCACAACCGGCGATGGCTTCCGTGTGGCCACCTCGATGCGCGTCCCGGCCTCGATGCCCGGCAACGCCGAGCGCGCCAAGACCGAATGGGACGTCGTGTTGCTCCGCCAATCGGCGGGCGAGGACGCGACGCCTGCCTGGGACGTTTGCCTGCTGGTGGAGGCCAAGGCGTCGACGGACGCCGCGTCCACGGACCTGCCGCGCCTGCTGCGCGGCTTGCGCCTGCTGGCGCACGCCGACGCGCAGACGGTCTACCCATTCGATAGCCACCAGGGTCCGGTGCATCTGCGCGGCGCCTCGCTCGCCGCGCTGGCGACGGACGAACCCAGCCTGATGCGGACCGTGCTCTATTTCTCCGACGCGCCCGCGGAGTCCGCGCCCCGGCTTCTTGGCGCAGCCAGCCGCATGCAGCTGCTGTCCGCCCAGCCCAGCCTGGACTACGCCAGCCTGCTGCTCGACGGCGAGGCGCCGGATCCGCAACGGCTGGAATCCGTCTGGCATCAATTGCTGGCGTCGCCGCGATGGGGCGCGGTACGCGAGCAGTATCCGCTGCTGCGCCAGGTACGAGCGCTGATGGTGCACGCGGACGATCTGCAGGCCGCCATCGAACGCATCGGCATGCCAGCGGCGTAGCGCCGCGCCTCACCCCGCGGCCGTGACGGTCCTGCCCCAATCCTGCGCATGGCGCTCGATGTGCGCGCGGAGGAAGTCGGCCAGCACGCGCGTGGCCATCGAAGGAAACCGATTGGGCGCGGTGAGCAGATAGATGGCATCGCCCACGCCCTCGGGTTCGAACGCAGGCAGCACTTCCTGCAACGTCCCGTCGCGAAGCTGGCTCCATACCGCATAGCGGGGCAGCAGGGCCACCCCCAGGCCGGCCAGCACCGCATCGCGCAAGAACGGATAATCCCCCGACTGCAGCCGCGGCGCGACGCGCAGGATCAGCGGGTCGCCATGGGTCTGCTTGAGCCGCAGGTCGAAACGCCGGCCCAGCGATTGCGGCGCGATCAGATCGCAGCGTCCCAGCTGCTCCACCCCCTCTACCGGGCCATTGCGATCCAGGAAGTCCGGCGACGCGCACAGGCACCACTGGATGCCGCACAGCCGCCGCGCGACGTGGTCCTCGGGCGGCGATGACGTGATCTTCAGCGCGATGTCGACCTCGGCGGAAATCAGGTCGCCGATGCCGTCGTTGATGTGCACGCGCAGCGCGATGTCGGGATAGGCGCGCGCAAAATCGAGCAGCACAGGCGCCAGGTAAAGATGGCCCAGCCCCGTGGGCAGACGGATGCGGACGTCGCCGCGCACGGTTCCATCCAGGCTGTCGATGGCGGCCTGCACCGCGCGCATTTCATCCAGCAGCCGGATGCCATGCTGGTACAGCAGCTGCCCTGCCTGCGTCAGTTCGACGTGCCGCGTGGTGCGCCGGAACAGTTGCGCGCCCAGGTCCAACTCAAGCCGTTTCAGGCGATGCGACATGTTGGACCGCGTCATGCCGCAACGCTGCGCGGCCGCGCTGAGGTTGCGCGACTCCACCATCGCAACGAACAGCCTGACGAGATTCAGGTCCGGCATATTGTCAATCATGATTCACCATTCCCGGCACAAACCGGTGGATTGTCCAATGCGTCGGCCGAGTCTAGCATCGTCCTCATTGCCCTTGGACCGTTAGCCGACCCATGCCGACCTCGCCGACCGACCTCTCTTGCGCCCCCTATTCGGGACTGCGCGTGCTGGACCTCAGCCAAGGCATCGCCGGGCCGTACTGCGCGCAGATCCTGTGGCAGCAGGGCGCGGACGTGGTCAAGGTGGAACCGCCGGACGGCGACTGGGGCCGCCACGTCGGCGTGGTGCGCGACGACCAGAGCGCCCTGTCCATCGCCTACAACGTGGGCAAGCGCGGCGTGTGCGTGGATGCGCGCCAGGCGCGGGGCAAAACGCTGCTTGCGGACATGGCCGAGCGCGCCGACATCGTGATCCAGAACTTCCGGCCCGGCGTTGCCGAGCGCATGGGCGTGGGTTACGACGGCCTGGCCGAGCGCCGCCCGGACCTGGTCTATGTGTCCATCAGCGGGTATGGACCCGACGGCCCCTACGCCAACGCCCCGGCCTCGGACTCCGTGATGCAGGCCGACAGCGGCCTGATGTACACGAACCAGACGCCGGCCGGAGAGCCCCGCCGCATCGGCCTGCTGATGGCGGACATCGCGACCGCGCTGTATGCGGCGCAGGCCGCCAGCGCCGCGCTCTACCAGCGGGCGCGCAGCGGCCGCGGCCAGCACGTGCAGCTCAATCTGTTCCAGGCCTGCGCCGCCCTGCAGGTCAATGACATCCTCGCCTACGGCATCGCGGGCGAGCGCGAGGCCGTGGCGGTCAGCGCGCCCAACGGCGTGTTCCAGACCGCCGACGCGCGCCTGTCGGTCCTGGCGTTGAACAATGACCAGTTCGCGCGCCTGTGCCGCGCGCTGGAACGTCCCGAATGGCTGGCCGATCCGGCGCTGTCCAGCAACGCCGCGCGCATGGCGCAGCGCGAGCGGCTGCATCGGGAGATGGCGGAGCAACTGGCGCTGCACCCCGCCTCGCATTGGGAGGAACGCCTCGCGCGCGAGGACGTGCTGCATGCGCGGGTGCGGGACTACGATGGCCTGGCCGCCCATCCGCAGGCGGCGCACCTTGAGCTGCTGGAGCCGCTGGCGCAGCCGGGCGGCACGCCCCTGCCCTATGCGCGCGCGCCGGGCGCCGCCGCGCGCAGGCCGCTGCAGGCCGCGCCTGCGATCGGCCAGCACACCGTGGAGGTGCTGACCGAATGGGGCGTGGCGCCAGCGGAGATCCAGGCCATGCTGCAGGCCGGCGTGCTGCGCCAGGCCGACGCCGGCAAGGAGTCCCTGTGATGCGCGCCCTGGTCTGCCACCGCCACGGTCCGGTCGAGGACGTGCTTGTCGACGAGATCGCCGACGCCCCCGCGCCGGGGCCCGATGACGTCACGCTCGCCGTCGACTACGCCAGCGTCAGCCACGCGACCAAGCTGTTGATAGAAGGACGCTACCAGAGCCGCCCGCCCCTGCCCTTTGCGCCCGGCACGGAAGCCGCCGGCCGCGTCATCGCATGCGGCGCGAACGTCACGCGCATCAAGCCCGGGGACAGGGTGGTGGCGCTATCGCGCTGGGGCTGCTATGCCGAGCGCCTGACCGTGCCTGAATACACGGTCTATCCGGTGCCCGACGACCTGCCGCTCCTGACTGCCCTGCCCATCCCCATTTCGTACGGCACCGCCTGGGCGGCGCTGCGCTGGCGCGCGGACATGCAGCCGGGCGAGACGGTGCTGGTGCTGGGCGCCGGCTCCGGCGTGGGCCTGGCGGCCGTGGAGATCGCCTCGGCGCTGGGGGCAACCGTGATCGCCTGCGCCAGCACGCCGGCCAAGCGCCAGGCCGCCCTGGACGCCGGCGCGTCGCACGCCTTCGCGGCCGACGAGGACATGGCGCAGGCCGTCAAGGCGGCAAGCGCCGGGCGCGGCGCCGACGTGGTGCTGGACGCGGTGGGCGGCGACGCCTTCGAACGCAGCGTGCGCGCCGCGGCGGCCAATGCGCGCATGGTGTCGGTGGGTTTCGCCAGCGGCCGCATCCCCGAGGTGCCGCTGAACCTGCTGCTCGTAAAAAACATAGCCCTGCATGGGTTTTTCTTTGGCCGCTACATCGGCTGGACGCCCGCGGACGAACGCATCGTCCACGCGCCCGCCGTGCAGCGGACCATGGCCACCCTGTTCGACTGGGCCCGCAGCCAGCGGATCCGGCCGGCCGTAACGGCGATCTATCCGATCACCGGTCTTGCCGCAGCACTCGCCGCCCTGGAAAGCCGACAAGTCGTCGGCAAGGTGGCGATCACGATAACGACGGAGACAACCCCATGCATGCCAACGACTTCCGGCGCGCCGCCCGGCCCCGCCGCTCCCGCGTAGCTCCCCGCCTGCGCCATCTCGCCGCCACGGCGCTCGCCCTGGGCTGCGCCTGCCTGCCCCTGGCCGCGCCGGCCGCCGACGCCTTTCCGAGCAAGCCCATCACCATGGTCGTGCCCTATCCGCCGGGCGGTCCGACCGACATCGTGGCGCGGCTGGTGGCGGCGGAAATGTCCAAGACCATCGGCCAGAACATCATCGTCGACAACAAGCCCGGCGCCAGCGGCATGATCGGCGCGGATCTCGTGGCGCGCGCCGCGCCGGATGGCTACACCTTCCTGGCCAACGCCTCGCTGCACGTCATCAACCCGTACATCTATGCGTCCATGCGCTACGACGCGTTCAAGGACTTCGTGCCCATCACGCAGCTGGCCGATGTGCCGCTGGTGCTGGTCGTGCCGCAGGCATCCCCGGTCCGCACCGTGCAGGACCTCGTGGCGCAGGGCAAGGCTCAGCCCTTGAACTTCGGATCGGCCGGATCGGCGTCCGCGCAGCAGCTCGCGGGCGAGTCGTTCAAGGTGCGTTCGGGGCTGCGGATGCAGCACGTCCCCTACAAGGGCAGCGCCCCCGCGCTGACGGACCTGGTGGGCGGACAGATCCAGCTGATGTTCGACTCCATGCCTTCGGCGATGCCGTTCATCAAGTCCGGCAAGCTGCGCGCGGTGGCCGTCACCACCGCCCGCCGCGTGGACGAACTGCCCGACGTGCCCACCATGGCCGAATCCGGCTTCCCCGGCTTTGACATCAGCACCTGGCATGGCCTGTGGGCGCCCAAGGGCACGCCGCCGGCCATCGTGGCCAAGCTCTCCGAACACGCGGCCCGCGCGCTCAAGCAACCCAACGTCGTGACGCAATACGCCGGCCTGGGCGCCAAGCCGGTGGGATCGGACCCCGCCACCTTCGCGCGCTTTAACGTGTCCGAGGGAGAAAAGTGGCGCGACATCGTCAAGGCGGCGCAGATCGTGCCGCAGTAGTGGAAATCGCGGACCGGCTGGGGTTCACCGGTCGCAGCGCTGCGGCACCTTGCGCGGGGTTTCCGTGTAGCCCAGCGCCGTCACCCTGCGCAGCAGGTCTGCGTAAACCGAGTCGTCCAGGCAGGGCACGCGCGCCATGACCCAGACGTAATCGCGCTTGGAACGGCCAATGATGGTGGTCTGGTAGTCCTCGTCCAGGTAGGCGATGACGTATTCGGCCTTGATGGGCCAGATGAACTGCATGCCCCAGACCGCGTTGCCGGTGTCCGGCCGCACGGTGGCCACCGGGTGCATGGTGTCGACCGGGGCGTCGAAGCTGCCGTCGCGGTAGCGGAAGTCGGTCTGCACCCGGCCGTCCGGCAGCCGGCGGTAGCTCTCGACCGCGTCGTAGGCGTTGCGCTCCGGCCAACTGGGAATGTGCGCGATCACATACCAGTCGCCCATGAAGCGGTCCAGATCCACCTGGGCCACCGGCGGCATGGGCGGCGGCGACGCGCAGCCGGCCAGCAGGGCGGCCGCGGCGATGTACAGGGTTCGCAGCATGATGGTTCTCCTCAGGGCCGCGTGTAGCGGTAATGCGCCACGCCCCATTGCTGGCCGGCGTCATAGCCGAAGAGCTCGGCGCACGCCATCCAGAACATGCGCCAGCGCTGGTTCCACAGTGCGGCCAGCGGCGCGCCGTAGGCCTGCCCCAGCACCGCCAGCGCCTGGCCGCGCCGTGCATCCTGGTTGGCGAGCCAGTGGTTGGCGGTGCGCGCATAGTGCGTGCCGTCGAGGAACCAGCGATCTTCGAGCTGCAGGTCGCGCTGGAAGTGCAGCAAGGTATGCGCCGACGGCATGATGCCGCCGGTGAAAAAATGCCGTCCCATCCAGTTGTCGGCCCCCTCGGTCTCGAACGGATAGGCGCGTTCGCGGTGCGCGAAGATGTGCACGAACAGCTTGCCGCCGGGCCGCAGCCACTGGGCGATGCGCGCCAGCAGGTCCTGGTAGTTGCGCATGTGTTCGAACATTTCCACCGAGACGCAGCGGTCGAAGGCGGCGCCGGGCAGCGTCAGCACGTTGACGTCGCACGTGACGACGCGCACGTGCGACCAGCCCCGCTCGCGGCAGCGCGCCTCGATGTGCTGGCGCTGGGTGGCGGAATTGGACACCGCCGTGATGCGCGCGTTGGGAAACTGCTCGGCCATCCACAAGGTCAACGAGCCCCAGCCGCAACCCAGCTCCAGGATGTCCTGGCCGTCGGCCAGCCCGGCGCGCTCGCCGTACAGGCGCAGCATGGCGAGCTCGGCCTGGTCCAGCGTTTCGCCGCCGGTCGGGTAATAGCAGCTTGAATACTTCATCCGCGCGCCCAGGCACAGCTGGAAGAAGGCGGTCGGCAATTCGTAGTGCTGGGCGTTGGCGGCGTCGGTATGAATGGCCACGGCGCTGGCGCGCAGCCCGGCGATGAGCTGGCGGTCGCGCTCGGTCCAGGCGTCGATGCCGCCGGCATATTCCTGCGCCAGTCGCTGGGCGCACAGGCGCCGCATGCCCAGCCGCAGCAGCGCGTCGGGCAGCAAGCCGCGTTCGGCCAGCCCGAGCAGGCCGGGCGCGGGGCGATCGGCGGCCAGGGGAGTGTCGTGCAAGGTGGCGGTGGTCATGGCGTGCCTCGTCAGTGTTTGGGAAACCAGGGAAAGAAGGCCGACGTGCGGTGCTGATAGTCGCGGTAGTCGTCGCCGCGCGTGCGCAGCGCCTGCTGCTCGGTGAACGGAATGCCGCTGATCCAGCGCAGGAACACGTACATCAGCACCGGTCCCAGCCAGGCCATCCACTGCAGCGGCGACCCCCAGGCCAGGGCGACATAGCCGAACCAGTGGCACCATTCGAAGAAATAGTTGGGATGGCGCGAATAGCGCCACAGGCCCTCGCGGCAGGTGCGGCCGCGATGGGCGGGGTCGTCGCGGAAGCGGTCGAGCTGGCGGTCGGCGATCACCTCGCCCGACAGCGCCGCCAGCCAGATCAGCAGGCCCAGGACCACCGGCCAGCCTTGCGCCGGACTGGCGCCAACCGCCAGGAACGGCAGGCAGAACAACATCACCAAACCGGCCTGGAACATGAACAGGCCGAAGAACTTGCCCTGGTGGCCCTGCCAATGCTCGCGCAGCGCGCGATAACGTCCGTCCTCGCCCTGGCGCACGCGGCGCCACAGATGCCAGGCCAGCCGCAACGACCAGACGCCCGCCATCAGCGCCAGCGCCAGCCGGGCCGCGATGCTGCCCGTGCCGGTGGCGGCGATCAGGCAGGCGGCCGCGCCCATGCCCAGCGCCCACACCACGTCGACGATGCCGGCATTGGCGCGGCAGCGCTGCCAGCCCCAGGCCAGCGCCATCGCCACGATCATGCCGGCCGCGATGCATAACCATTGTTGCCAGATCGTCATGATGCCTCCCGGTTCCAGCGCCGCGCGCCCGCGGTCAGCGCCGGCAATGCCAGCGCCCAGCCCGCCGCCAGCGCGGCGGTGGCGCGCCACGCCGGCGGTTCGAATTGCACCGCCTGCCAGCCACGCGCGGCGCCCCAATAGGCCAGCGGTCCGCCAATCGCGCCGACCGCGCAGGCCAGCCAGGGCCGCGGACGCAGATAGGCCAGCGAATGGTTCAGGGTCAGCGCGAACGCCGCCCACAACGCCAGGATCCAGGCCGGCGCGAGCCAGCCGTTGGCGGCATAGCGCGCCCAACCCAGCGCGGACAGCGTGCCGTCCAGCGCCATGCCGCAGATCACGGCGGCCCCGGCCAGGCGCAGATCGGCGCGCGCCGTGGCCGACGCCGCCAGTTGGGCCACGATGAAGACCAGGGCGGCGGCCACGCCCGGCCAGGCCAGGCCGTGGCCCGCGCCGATCACGGCGCTGAACCACACGATCTGGTAGCCGATCAGGTTGGCCCAGAACCGCATCATGCGTCCTCCCTCACCCAGCGCGCGCCCGTGACGCGCGCCTGCGGATGCGTCAGCAGCAGGTGCGCAACGCCGATCGAGCGCTCGCGAAAGCCCCCTTCGCAGTACGCCAGATAGAACTCCCACAGGCGGCAGAAGCGCGCGTCAAAGCCTTGCGCCCGCACCTGCGGCAACCGCGCCAGGAAGCGCTCGCGCCAGATCTGCAGGGTGCGCGCATACGACAGGCCGAAGTCTTCCAGGTGCACCAGGGCCAGGTCGCAGGCGCGTGTCTTGGCGCGCAGCATGGCGTCGATCGACGGGATGAAGCTGCCCGGAAAGATGTGGCGCTTGATGAAATCGACCGATGCCAGCGCCTGCTGGTAGCGGTGGTCTTCGATGGTGATGGCCTGGATCAGCGCGCGGCCGCGCGGGTCGAGCAGGTTGGCGACCTGGCGGAAATAGGTCTCCAGGAAGTTCGCGCCGACCGCCTCGATCATCTCCACCGACACCAGTTTGTCGTATTGCCCCTGCAGGTCGCGGTAGTCCCGCAGCACGACGTCGACGCGGTCCTGCAAGCCGGCGGCGTGCACGCGCTCGACCGCCAGGTCGTGTTGCTCGCGCGATAGCGTGGCGGTCGTGACATGGCAGCCGTAGTGGCGCGCCGCGTGGATCGCGAAGCCGCCCCACCCGCTGCCGATCTCCACGACGCGGTCCGTGGGCTGCAGTTCCAGCTTGCGGCAGATCGTCTCCAGCTTGCGATGGGAGGCCGCTTCCAGCGTGTCGTCGCCGTCGGCCCACATTGCCGACGAATACATCAGGTCATCCGACAGGAACAGCCCGAAGAAGGTGTTGCCCAGGTCGTAGTGCGCGGCGATGTTGCGCCGGCTGCCCGCGCGGGTGTTGGCATTGCCGGCATGCCAGCGCCGGAGCGCCCAGCCGGCCAGCCGCGCCAGGCCGGATTCCATGGCGTCCAGCGTGTCGCGGTTGCGCACCAGCAGGCGCACCAGGCCGACCAGGTCATCGCAGCGCCACAGGCCGTCGCCATAGGCTTCGCCCGCGCCGACGCTGCCTTGCGCCGCCACCAGCCGGTAGAACCCCAGGTCGCTCACGGTCAGCCGCACGCAGGGATCGCCCCGGCCCAGCGTGACGCTGCCCAGGCTGTCCTCGATCAGCAGCTGGCCATGGTCCAGCGCCGCCAGGCTGGCGAACAGGCGCTGGCGTAACAGGCGGTCGAGCGGGCCGGCGCGGCGGCTGGCCGCGATCGAAGCGTGTTCAGAGGGCGTCATGGGCTTCATTTCGGTTCTCCGTTGGGCGTGCGGGGATGGTCGTAGACGGGGTTGCGCTTGAGCCACAAGCGCAGCGCCTGCCAGTGAATGGCGCCGATGACCTGCAGCGTCATCAGCGGATAGCGCCACAGCAGCCGGGCCAGCGCCGCGCCGTCGAGCGCCCGGCGTTGCAGATCGAGGCGGGCGTCGAACTGCGCCACGCCCTGGCGGCTGACGCGCATGTGCACGCGCAGGTCGTCCGCCGGTGCGGTGAAGCGCCAGTCGTAGGCGCAGTCCATGGGCATGAAGGGCGACACGTGGAAGCGCTTGTCGAAGCGCCAGGCCAGCGCCGCGCCCTCGCGCTCGGCGGCGGCGGCCGGCAGCACCACGCAATGGCGCTGCTTCCACGGGGTGTTGGTGATTTCCGCCACGATCGCGGCCAGCGTGCGGCCGTCGGCCTCAAAGCAGTAGTAAAAGCTGACCGGGTTGAAGACATAGCCCGCGTAGCGCGGATGCGCCAGCAACCGGATCGGCCCGGCCGGCACGTCCCCCAGGCTTGCCCGCAGGCGTTCGCGCACGGCCTGCGCCAGCGGCAGCCCGCCGTCCGCGTCCAGGTAGTCGGCCCGGCGCCATTGCGCCAGGTTGGGCCGCTCGACCGACCACAGCCAACGCCCCTGGAACACCTGATCGATCTCGTCCAGGTCCAGGTAGAGCTGGGCCATGCGGTAGCCGAAGCCATGCGCATGCGGGTGGTGGCGCCGGTGCGTCACCTTGCCCTCGTAGACGGCGCTTTGCAGCGTCATGCCGCCTCCCGGGCCCACGCCTGCGGCCGAGACTGGATGGCGCGCACGACGTCCAGCGCGCTGGCCACGCCATCCTCGTGAAACCCCCAGCCCCAGTAGGCGCCGGCGTACCAGGTGCGCCCCCGGCCCGAGATGTCCGCGCGGCGCGCCTGCGCGGCCACCGACGCATGGGTGTAGACGGGATGGTGATAATGCATGCGCGCCAGCACGTGCGCCGGGTCGATGGCGTCGCTGCGGTTCAGCGTCACGACGAACGGCCGCGGCGACTCGATGCCCTGCAGCAGGTTCATGCAATAGCTGACCGAGCATGGCGCGGCCGGGTCGGCCGGCACATAGGCATTCCAGGCGGCCCAGGCCTTGCGTTGGCGCGGCAGCAGGCGCGCGTCGGTATGCAGCACCACGTCGTTGTCCTGGTAGGCGATGGCGCCCAGCACCTCGCGCTCTTGCGGCGTCGGGTCCGCCAGCAGCGCCAGCGCCTGGTCGCTGTGGCAGGCGAAGATCACTTCGTCATGGGGTTCCTGGCCGTCGCGCGTGACCACCTGCACGCCGGCGGCGTGGCGCCTGACGCTGCGCACGGGACAAGCGAGCCGCTCGCGCACCGTCCAGCGCTGGCGCATCGCATCGATGTAGCGGCGCGATCCGCCCCGCACCACGCGCCACTGCGGCCGGCCGCTGATCCGCAGCATCTGGTGGTTGGCCATGAACTGCACCAGGTAGCGCGCCGGGAATTCCAGGATGCGGGCCGCCGGCGACGACCACAGCGCCGAAGCCATCGGGATCAGGTGATCGGTGCGAAAGGCGTCGCCATACCGATGTTGCGCCAGATAATCGCCCAGCGTCGGGCCCGGATCGGGCGAGTCCAGCAGCGTGGGGGCCTGGCGGTAAAAGCGCAGCAGGTCGCGCACCATGCCCAGGAAGCGGGGCGACACCAGGTTGCGCCGCTGGCAGAACAGCGTGTCCAGCGAGGTCGCGTTGTAGGCCAGGCCATCGGCCTCCTTGTGGACCGAAAAACTCATGGTGGTGGGCTGCGACGCCACGCCCAGTTCATCCAGCAGGGCCGTGAAGTTCGGGTAGTTGAGCGGGTTGTGGACGATGAAGCCGCTGTCGACCTGATACGGCCGGCCGTCCAGCTCCACCGCATGCGTGTGCGTATGCCCGCCCAGGTAGTCATTGGCCTCGTACAGCGTGACCTCGTGGTCGCGGCCCAGCTTCCAGGCGCAGACCAGTCCCGCGATGCCCGAGCCGATGATCGCGATGCGCATGTTCACTCCTTGGCGGCGGCCAGCGCCCAGGCCGGCACGGGTTTGAGGTCCCAGATCAGGCCGGCGGCCGCCAGAAGGCGCAGGCCGTACCAGGTGATGTCGATCTCGCGGGCGCGGAACCCCTGCCGCGCCGAGCCCGGATAAAAGTGATGGTTGTTGTGCCAGCCCTCGCCGAAGGTCAGCAGCGCCAGCCAGGCGTTGTTGCGGCTGTCGTCGTCGGTGTCGTAGCGGCGCTTGCCGTAGCGGTGCGCAAGCGAGTTGATGGTGACGGTGGCATGAAAGAGCGCGACGGTCGAAACGAAAAAGCCCCAGACCAGCATCTGCGGCCCGTCGGTGCCCAGGCCGGGCGCCACGCGCTCCAGCAGCGCGCCCAGGCCATAGCAGCCCAGGGCCAGGGCGAGCGGCACTGCCGCGTCGTAGCGGTCGAGCCAGCGCAGTTCGGCGTAGCCGCGCAGGTCCGGCACGCGCGCCAGGTCGGTGGCGAAGGCGCGGCGCGTCAGGAACCAGCCCATGTGGCTCCACCAGAACCCATGGCGGCGCGGCGAATGCAGGTCCTGTTCGCCGTCGGCATGGCGATGATGGTGGCGATGGTGGGCCGCCCACCACAGCGGCCCGCGCTGCGCGCACGATGCGCCCAGCACGGCGAACACCAGTTGCATGCCGCGCGAGGTGCGGAAGGTGCGATGCGAGAAGTAGCGGTGATAGAACCCGGTGAGGGCGAACATGCGCAGGGCGTACAGCGCCGCCGCCAGCGCCAGCGCCGCGGGCGACACGCCGGTCCACAGCGCCCCCAGGCAGCCGATGTGCAACAACGCAAAGGGCAAGGCGCGGGTCCAGTCGATGCGATCGGGATCGCCGCCCGGCGCGTCCTGCGCCTGCGTATCGACCCATCGCCTGATCGAAGCGGTCCAGCCTGCGAAAACGGAGCGCATCATGATGTCCTGTGTGAAACGTGTCGGGATATACGGGCGGGCGGCCGCAACGGATGCGTCGGATGCATCAGTGAAAACCCTTATTTCTGGCGCACCGCGTTCGGGCAGGGATGGGCCACGAACGCGTCCAGGTCGTCAAGCACGGGCGCGCGCCAGCGCAGCGGGCGCGACAGCGTGCCCACCAGCAGCTTGTGGCCGAGGTCGGGGTAGGTCACCAACCTGGCGCACGCGCCGGCGGTTTGCAGGGCGGCCGCCAGGCTGGCGCTGTTGCGGCGCGGGTCGACCGTGGTATCGGCCGCGCCGGTCAAGAGCAGGCCGGGCGGCGCAGCCGCGCTGACGTGGTGGATGGGTTGCGAGTCGGGCGGCGTGTCCGGGTAGCCGAACACCGGCCGCAGCGTGCGCGAGACGATGGGCAGGAAGTCATAGGGCCCGGCCAGGCCGATCCAGCCCGCCAGCGCCGCGGGGCTGGAGCCGGCGCCGCCCAGCCAGCGCCCGTCCAGCGCCAGCATGGCGGCGATGTAGCCGCCGGCGCTGTGGCCGGCGACAAAGACGCGCCGCGGATCGCCGCCATGGTCGGCGATATGGCGCTGGGTCCAGGCGACCGCCAGGGCGGCGTCGCGCAGGAAGTCCGGGTAGCCGGCTTCGGGATAGAGCCGGTAATCGACAACGACCGCGACCATGCCGCGCGCCGCCAGCGCGTCGCCGACGAAACGGTAGTCGGCCCGTTCCCCGCTGCGCCAGCTGCCGCCATAGAAGAACACCACCACGGGCGCATTCACCGCGCCGGGCGGCCGGTAGACGTCCAGCCGCTGGCGCGCCAGCGGACCGTAGGCCAGTCCCGCCGAGACCCGGTGGGCGTCGTCGGGCACGGCGCCATTGAGCACCGTCAGGGGCGAACAGGCGGCCAGCAGGCCAAGGGCCAGCGCGGCCAGGACCACGATGGCAAGCAGGCCGCGCGGGCCTGCGGTAATCCAGGAAGACATGAGGGGCTCCGCAATGGGATACCCCTCTATACGCGGTCCGGCCCGCTTTGGATGCGGCTCAGATCTTGAGCACGTCGCCGCTCATGATGACCGGCCCCGTCGGTTTGCCCGAAGGCGATCCGCCCGGCGGTTCGAGCGTGATGGCCAGCTTCTGGATGCCTTCCAGGCCCTGGCTGCGCCGCAGCGCCGTCTGGCCATCGGGCGCCACCACGCCGACCGATTGCGGCGCCTGCCCGGGCGGGATCACCCACAGTTCCAGCGCCTTGCCGCCGGCGCGCGAGGCCAGGTCCTGCAAGGCGTGGACATGCAGGCCGCCGCGCTCGTCGGCGCGCACCACCAGCATGGCCTGCGCCTCCGGGCTTTGCAGCACCGCCATCAATTGCGTGCGCGCGGCGCGGTCGACCTGCATCGGGTAGACCACCACCCCGGCCACCAGCACCGCCGCCAGCGCGCCGCTGAGCACGCGCCAGAAAGCCAGGCCCTGCCAGCCGCGGGCGCCGCCCGGCTTCAGGCGCGGTTCGATGGCGCGCCAGACGCGGCGTGGCGGCACGCGGGTAGGCAGCGACCACAGCAGCGGATAGATGTCGTTTTCCCAGTCGCGCACCTGGCGGCGCAGGTTGGCGTCGGCGGCCATCAGGCCCTCGAAGCGGCGGCGCGCGCCGCCCCGCATCGCGCCGGCCACGTAGTCGGCGGCAAGCCGCGCGCGCAGTTCGGGATCGCTGTAGTTCATGACAGGCACCTCTTGAGCCGGTCCATGCCGCGCCGCACCCAGCTCTTGATCGTGCCCAGCGGCGCCTGCAGGCGCCGGGCGATCTCGCTGTGGCTGAGGTCATCGAAGAAGGACAGCGCGATGGCGGTGCGTTGCTGCCCTTCCAGTTGTTTCAGGCAGTCGGCCAGGCGCTGGCCGTCCTGGTCGCGTTGCAGGCGCTCAAAGGGGCCGGGCGCGTCGTCGGCCCAGGCCTGCGTCAGCTCGCCGTCGGCGTCGGGACGCTCCAGGTCCGGCCTGCGCAGCAGGTCGATGCAGCGATTGCGCACGATGCGCGTCATCCAGGTCATGACTTGGCTCTGCTCCGAAGAATAGCGGGCGGCGTTGCGCCAGATATTGATGAAGCTGTCCTGGAGGACTTCCTCCGCCCAGTCGCTTCGCCGCAATATACGTACGGCAAGCGCAAATAGATGCGGGGACGTCTGTTGATAGAGTTCGGCCAGCGCGGATTCCTGGCCGCGGGCGCAGTCCTGTATCAATGCCTGCAGACGAAGCGGGTCGGGCATGGCGGCTATCCGGGTCACTGATGATGCGGCCGCGCGCGGGAAACCGGCGCGCGGGAGGGCGGAAGTCTTCGTGCGCATGATACAGGCAAGTCCCCCGCGCTGGCGGCGGCGATTTTTAAGGCCGGCCGCGCGCGCGGCCTGGGGTAATCCCCCATAAGCAGGGGATGGCCGCTGGATAAGAATTCATGGTTTTCTCACTGATTTATTCCCACGGCCGCCTCGCATCTGGCGAGCAGTCCACATTAGGCATCAGGGGTCCCTGGCATGAAGGCGTTTTTCCACGACGATCAAAAGCTGCACCATCCGCAGACCTACTTCTCGCGCGGCAAGATGCGCACGCCGCAGGAGGTGCCCTCGCGCCTGGACGGCCTGGTGCAGGCGGCCCGCAAGCTGGGATTCGACGTGCAGGCCCCGGCCGACCACGGCGCCGGGGCGCTGGCGGCGGTGCACAGCCTGGACTACCTGCGCTTCCTGCAGGACGCCCACGAAGACTGGATGAAGCTCCCCGGAGACTGGGGCGGCGAAGTGGTGTCCAACGTGTTCGTGCGCGAGCCCAACGCCCTGCGCGGCGTGCTGGCCAAGGCGGGGCGCTATCTGGCCGACGGCAGTTGCCCGGTCGGCCCGAAGACCTGGCATTCGGCATACTGGTCGGCGCAATGCGCCATCGCGGGCGCCGAGACGCTGCTGGCCGGCGACCGCCACGCCTACGCCATCTGCCGGCCGCCCGGCCACCACGCCCGGCGCGACGCCGCGGGCGGCTTCTGCTACCTGAACAACGCGGCCATCGCCGCGCAGCGCCTGACGGCCCGCTTTCCGCGCGTGGCCATCCTGGACACCGACATGCACCATGGCCAGGGCATCCAGGAGATCTTCTATCACCGCAGCGACGTGCTCTACGTGTCCATCCACGGCGATCCCGAAAACTTCTACCCGGTGGTGGCGGGCTTCGAGGACGAGCGCGGCGCCGGCGAGGGCCTGGGCTACAACATCAACCTGCCGATGCCGCACGGCTCGCCCGAATCGGTGTTCTTCGACCGGCTGGCGCAGGCCCGCCGGGCGATCGAACTGTTCCAGCCCGATGCCCTGGTGCTGTCGCTGGGCTTCGACATCTTCGAGAAGGATCCGCAGGCCATGGTCAGCGTGAGCGAAGACGGCTTCGAGCGCCTGGGCCGGGAAGTCGGCGGCCTGGACCTGCCGACGCTGATCGTGCAGGAAGGCGGCTACTACATCGAAGGCCTGGAATCCAACGCCCGGCGATTCTTCACCGGCCTGGGCGCCGCCTGATCCGGCGCGGGCCGTCCTGCTACGCGCCGCGGCCGACCGGCAGGCGCATCGCCACGCGCCGCTGCGCGGGCAGGCCGTGGCGCGCCTCGGCCTGCAGCACCTCGTGCAATCGCGAGCCCGGCAACGCCGGGTCTGGCTGGAATCCCAGCCGCGCATACCAGGCCTCATTCCACGCGACATCGCGGAAGGTCGTGAGGGTAACGGCGCGCATGCCCGCGCGCAGGGCATGCTGCAGCGCCGCGCGCACGAGCTGCCTGCCCACGCCCCTGCGCTGATGGCCGGCGTCGACGGCCAGCTCCCACACGTGCAGGTCGTCGCCGAAGGCTTCGGCAGCCAGAAATCCGCACAACTGCCCCGCGTCCGTGTGCGCCACCCAGGACGTTCCCTGCGCGATCAGCCGCTGGTGCGCGGCGTCGGACATCGCGTCATCGTCGGCGATCCATTCCAGGCCCGCAACGCCGCGAAACAGCGCGCCGGCCGACCGCTCGATGGCGGGCAGCAGGGCGGCGTCTTCAGGGCGGGCGGGGCGTATCGGCATGGGATGGCGGGCGGTCGAGTTCTGGCGGCCGTGATTCTACGCCGCCCCACGCCGCGCGGCAGGCGCGCGGCCATGCCGGCGCGGCGCGCCATGTTGCAGTATTCACCGGCAATCCGGTGTTTAATCGGCGCTCCCTCGCGGGATACGCCGACCGGGCCACGGCGCCTGCCGCGCCCGGCGGCCTTCACATCAAGATCACCAGGATTTCGCACGTGTTTCATGTCATCACCGGCCTTATCGCGCTCTACGTCATCTGGCGCTTCGTCTGGCCCCTGAACTGGCCCGCCGCGGGCAGGATGCTGCTGGCCGTATTGGTGCTGCTGTCCGCCGAGCACCATCTCATCACCCGCAACTTCTTCGGGACCATGGCCTCGCCCGAAGTGCCCGCCGCCGTGCTGATGGCGCTGGGCGCGGCGTTCGGCGCGGTCATCCTGCTGGCCCTGTTCCTGTTCATCCAGGACGCGGCGGGGCTGGCCCTGTCCGCGTTTTCGCGCAGCCGGGGACGCGCCCTGCTCGTCTGCCCGCGCCTGCGCACGGGGCTGGCGTGCGCCGCGATGGCGCTGTCCGTGCTGGGCGTCTGGCAGGCGGTGCGCGTGCCGGAGGTCAAGACGATCGAAGTCGCCCTGCCCCACCTGCCGCGCGCGTATGACGGCTTTCGCATCGTGCACCTGACGGACCTGCACGCCAGCCGGCTGCTTCAGGCCGACTGGATGCGCGCGGTCGTCGCCCGCGCCAATGCGCTCGAGCCGGACCTGACGCTCATCACCGGCGACCTGGTCGATGGCACGCCCGCGGCGCGCGCCGCCGACGTGCAGCCGCTGGCCGACCTGCGCGCGCCGCACGGCGTCGTAGCGATCCCGGGCAACCACGAGTACTACGCCGAATACCTCGGCTGGCTGCAGGCCTTCGAGAAGCTTGGCCTGCGCATGCTGCTCAATGCGCACATGACCCTCGAACGCGACGGCCAGCCGCTCGTGCTGGCGGGCATCACCGACAGCATGGCGGCGCGCGTGGGCCAGCCGCTGCCCGATATCGAGGCGGCCATGAAGGGCGTGCCGCCCGCGTCGGCGGTGATCCTCTTGAGCCATCGCCCGGTCGGCGCCGAGCGCCATGCCCAGGCCGGCGCCGGCTTGCAACTGTCCGGCCATACGCACGGCGGACAGATCCTGGGTCCGCACCTGCTCACGCAGTTGGCCAACGAGGGCTACGTGTCGGGCATGTACCAGGTGGGCGGCATGCAGCTCTACGTGAGTAATGGGGCGGGCCTGTGGCCCGGCTTTCCCATCCGGCTGGGCCGCCCGTCCGAAATCACGCAGATCGTGCTGCGCGCCGGCCCGCCCGCCTGACGCCAACGCCAACGCCAGGGTGGCGGCAGGCGGCGCGGCGCGCCCCTTCCTTGTCGGGGATCAGGCCGTGGCGCGCTGCGCCTCCTGCAGCGCGCGCCACAGGATCTTGCCCGTGTTGGATTTGGGCAGCGCATCCACGAACTCGACGATGCGCGGCGCCTTGTAGGCCGCCATCCGCTCGCGGGCCCAGGCGATCACCTCGTCTTCCCGCGCCGTGTCGCGCGCCTCGGGCCGCAACACCAGCAGCGCCTTCACGGTTTCGCCGCGGCAGGCATCCGGGACGCCGATGACACAGGCCTCGTGCACGGCCGGATGCTCGTACAGCGCATTTTCGACCTCGGCCGGCCAGACCTTGTAGCCGGAAGCGTTGATCATGCGCTTGAGGCGATCGGTGATGAAAAAATAGCCTTCGTCATCCACGCGCCCCAGGTCTCCGGTACGGAAATAGCGCGCGCCGTCCAGCATGAAAAACGCCTCGTCGTCCGCCGCCGGATTGTTCCAGTACCCCTGCATGATCTGCGCGCCGCGCGTCACCAGTTCGCCGGTCTCGCCGGGCGGCAGTTCTTTCAGCGTGGCCGGGTCCACCACCCGCGTGTCCACGCCGAAGGTCGGCACGCCGATGCACTGGCGCTTGTTGCGGTGCATGGGATTGCAGTGCAGGAACGAGGCGCTTTCGGTCAGGCCGTAGGCCTCGTTGAAGACGATGCCGTAGCGGTTGGCCAGCATGCCCGCCACGGCCTCGGGCATGGGCGCCCCGCCGCCGCACAGCAGCGCCAGGGCGGACAGGTCGTAGTCGTCGATGCCCGGCTGCGCGAAGAAATCCACGATCATCGCCGGGGCAGCCGCCCACACGCTGACGCGATGCCGCGCCATCAGTTGCGCGGCCACCTTGCGGTCCCAGCGCGGCAGCAGCACCACCGTGGCGCCCAGCAGGATCGGCAGGTTCATGCAGTTCTGCATGCCCAGCAGGTGGAACATCGGCGCAACGCCCATGATGATGGCCTCGCAAGTCAGGCCCCGCCACAGTTGCGACCCCGTGGCCGCGGCCGCCAGCGTGCCATGCGTGTGCCGGCAGCCCTTGGGCCGGCCCGTGGTGCCGGACGTATACGGCAGCAGGCACAGGTCCTGCGCCCTGGCCCGGTGAGGCAGCGGCGGCGCATTGACCGCCATGGCGCCATACCAGGGCACACCGCCCCGGATGTCCGGCATGCGCCGGGGCGCGGCGATCTCCGCCGGCGGCGCGACCGCGCCGTCGCCCGGCCCCAGATAGTCCGAATAGGCATGCACGATGACACGGTCCAGGCTGCCGTCGCGCGTGAACTCCTCCAGCCGGCTTGCCAGTTCCTGCGCCGCAAACGCGACCCGCGCGCCGCTGTCTTGAAGATAGTGCGCCAGTTCGTCCGGCGTGCTCATCGCATTGACCGGCACCACCACGGCGTCCGCGCGCAGGATGGCGTAGTAGGCAATGATGAACTGCGGACAATTCTGGCTGAACAACAGCACGCGGTCGCCCGCCTTCACGCCGGCCCCGTGCTGCAGATAGCCGGCCATGGCGTCGACCTCGCGCTTTAAGCGCGCATAGTCCAGCGTCGTGTCGTAGAACACGATGGCGGGCTTGGCGGGATAGCGCGTGGCGGACGCTTCCAGGTTGAAATACAGGCTGGACTGCGGCTGGCTGATGGCCAGCGGCAATCCCTTGGGCCAATACCGATGATGCGCTTGCTGCATGCCCTGGGTCTCCGGTTCCCGCGTCGTCGGCGCCGCCTCAGGCGACCAGGCCGCGCGCGATGATTTCTTTCATGATTTCGTTCGAGCCGCCATAGATCTTGCCCACGCGGGCATCGGCGTACATGCGGGCGATCGGATACTCCAGCATGTACCCGTAGCCGCCATGCAGCTGCAGGCATTCATCGATGACCTGGCAGTTCATCTGCGTGGTCCACCATTTGGCCATCGCGGCGGTCGGCAGGTCCAGCGTGCCGTCCAGTTGCCGCGCGATGCAATCGTCGACGAAGCGCGCCGCGATCGTCGCCACCGTCTCGCATTCGGCCAGCTTGAAACGTGTGTTCTGCAGGTCGATCAGCGGCTGCCCGAACACCTGGCGCGTCCGGGTGTAGGCGACGGTCTCGTCGATGGCCCGGCGCATGGTGGCCACCGCGCCCACCGCGATCAGCAGGCGTTCACGCGGCAGTTGCTGCATCAGTTGCGCAAAGCCGCGGCCTTCCTCTTCGCCCAGCAGGTTGCAGGCCGGCGCCCGCACCGCGTCGAAGAACAGCTCGGCCGTGTCCAGGCTTTTCTGGCCCAGCTTTTCCAACAGCCGGCCGCGGCGGAATCCCGGCAGGTCCCGGGTTTCCAGCATGATCAGCGAGATGCCGCGCGCCCCGGCCGCAGGATCGGTCTTGACCACCACACAGATCAGATCGGCGTGCAGGCCATTGGTGATGAAGGTCTTGGCGCCATTGACGACATAAGCGTCGCCATCGCGCGTAGCCGTGGCGCGGATGCTCTTCAGGTCGGACCCCGCGCCCGGCTCGCTCATGGCGATGGCCCCGACGAGCTCGCCGGTGGCCATCTTCGGCAGCCAGCGCTGCTTCTGGGCCTCGGTGCCGTAGTTCAGGATGTAGTGGGCCAGGATCGCGCTGTGCACGTTGTTGCTGAAGCCATGGACCATCGCGCGCGCCTGCTCGGCCGCCACGATGGCCTCGTGCGCGAAGGTGCCGCCGCCGCCGCCATAGGCCTCGGGCATGCTGACGCACAGCAGCCCCATGCGCCCCGCCTTGCGCCAGATCTCGCGATCCGCGTGCTGTTGCTTGCGCCACTTGGCTTCGTCGGGCGCGAACTCCTTTTCGAACAGGCGCCGGGTCGAATCCTGGAACAGCGTCAGGTCGGCGTCCATCCAGCCTTTTTTCGGGGTATCCATCGGGGTGTCCATCGGGGTATCCATCGGAGTCTCCCGCGGCATCAAGGACGCCCGCCGCCCACGACCAGCACCTGGCCGCTGACGTAGTTGGATTCGGGCAGGCAGAACAGGTACACCGCGCCCGCCGCCTCGGCCGGCGTGCCCGCGCGGCCGATGGGAATCAGGCTTTCGGCGTTTTTGAGCACCTGCGGATTCACGCCCACCTTGATCTGCCGGCCCTGGATGTCCAGCGTCGCGTCGCCGTCGGCGGCGGCTTCGGTGAGCCGGGTCTTGATCAGCCCGAAGGCCACGCTGTTCACGTTGACCTTGTAGCGCCCCCATTCCTTGGCCAGCGCCCGCGTCAGGCCGTTCACGCCGGCCTTGGCCGCCGCGTAGTTGGCCTGGCCCGCATTGCCCATCACGCCCGAGGTGGACGAGATATTCACGACCTTGCGAAAGACCTCGCGGCCCTCGGCGGCCTCGGCCTTGGCCGCTTCGCGGATGAAGCCAGACGCGGCCCGCAGGATGCGGAACGGCGCGGACAGGTGCACCGCCAGGATCTCGTCCCATTGTTCGTCGGTCATCTTCTGGATCACGTTGTCCCAGGTATACCCGGCGTTGTTCACGATGATGTCCAGCCCGCCGTAGGCGTCCAGGGCGGCCCCGACGAAGCGGTCGGCAAAGCCGGATTCGGTGACGCTGCCCGCGCAGGCCACGGCCTGCCCGCCCGCCTTGCGGATCAGCGCCACCGTGTCATCGGCGGGCCCCGCGTCCAGGTCGTTGACCACCACCCTGGCGCCTTCGCGCGCCAGTTTCAGCGCGATTTCCTGGCCAATGCCGCGCCCCGATCCGGACACCAGCGCCACCTTGCCTTCAAGCGTACCCATGCCTTGTCTCTCCATGCTTGTTCTCCATGCTTGTTCTCCTTATGCGGCCTGATACAGCGTGACGACGCACGCGCCGCCCAGTCCCAGGTTGTGCTGCAGCGCCAGGCGCGCGCCTTCCACCTGGCGCAGGTCCGCCTGGCCGCGCAGTTGCCAGACCAGCTCGGCGCATTGCGCCAGGCCCGTCGCGCCCAGCGGATGGCCCTTGGACAGCAAGCCGCCGGACGGATTGGTGACGACGCGCCCGCCATAGGTGTTGTCGCCATCCACGATGAATTTTTCCGCCGTGCCCTCGGGCGTCAGGCGCAGGCCTTCGTAGGTGATCAGTTCGTTGGCCGTGAAGCAGTCGTGCAGTTCGACGACATCCACGTCGGCCGGATCCACGCCCGCGGCCGCGTAGACGCGGTCCGCCGCGGCGCGCGTCATGTCGTAGCCGACCAGCTTGCGCATGTCGCCGGCGTCAAAGGTCGATGGCAGGTCGGTCGTCATCGCCTGCGCGGCGATGCCCACCGCGGGGCGCAGTCCGTGGCGACGGGCGAAATCGTCCGAGCACAGAATGGCCGCCGCCGCGCCGCAGGTGGGCGGGCAGCACTGCAGCCGGGTCAGCGGGTCGAAGATCATGGGCGCGGCCAGCACTTCGTCCAGCGTCACGGTCTGGCGGAACACGGCATACGGGTTGCGCGCCGCGTGCTGGCGCGCTTTGACCGAAATGCGCGCGAACGTGTCCGCACGGATGCCGTGCGCTTTCATGTAGTCGCGGCCGGCGCCGCCGAAGAACTGCGCCGCGCGCGGCTTGTCGGCGTCGTAACCCTGGAGCTCGGTCATGGACGCCGCGAAGGCCTGCAGCGGCGACGGGCGGTCTTCATACACGCCCTTCAGCGCGCCAGGCACCATCTGTTCAAAGCCCACCGCCAGCGCGCATTCCGCGGCGCCGCTTTCGACCGCCTGCCGCGCCAGGAACAGGGCCGACGAACCGCTGGCGCAATTGTTGTTGACGTTGAATACGGGGATGCCCGTCAGGCCCACGCCGTAGACCACCGCCTGGCCAGAGGTCGAATCGCCATAGACATAGCCGGCGTAGGCCTGCTCCACGGACTCGTAGGGCAGTCCGGCGTCCTGCATGGCGTCGCGCACCGCGCGCATGCCCATGACGGAATAGGGTTCGCTCGCGCCGGGCTTGCTGAACGGGATCATGCCGACGCCGGCCACCCACACTTTTCGATTCATGCCTGCTTCTCCTGAAGAGTCGACGCGGCGGACGCCGCGCTGGGGAATCCATGGCCCTGCCGCAGCACGGACTTCAACACCTTGCCCGCCGCCGACATGGGCAGGTCATCGCGGAATTCATAGCTCTTGGGGCACTTGTAGGGCGCAAGGACCTGGCGGCAATGCGCGTTCAACGTGGCGGCATCGGGCGCGGCGCCCGGCCGCGCCACGATCACCGCGTGCACGGCTTCGCCCCACCGTTCGTGCGCCACCCCGATCACCGCGCAGCGCGCCACGCCCGCATGCCGCGCCAGGGCGGCTTCCACTTCGGCCGCGTAGACGTTTTCGCCGCCGGTGACGATCATGTCCTTCAGGCGGTCCACCACGTACAGATAACCGTCGTCGTCCTGGCGCGCCGCATCGCCCGTCAATAGCCATCCGTCGGCAAACATCCGCGCCGTCTCGTCGGGCCGGTTCCAGTAGCCGGCGACGACCATGGGACCGCGCACCGCCAGCTCGCCCACCGCGCCGGACGGGACGTCCTGGCCGTCGGCCGCCAGGATGCGCACCTCGACCCCGACCGCGGGACGGCCCGCCGACAAGGCGCGCGGCCCGCCCTGCCGCACGTCGGCATTGAGGGCCACCAGCGCCGAGGTCTCGGTCATGCCGTAGGCATGCACGAATTCCGCGTTGGGAAAGGCGTCCAGCGCCCGGGCCAGCAGCGCGGGCGCGATGGGGGACGCGCCCCAGATGACGCGCTGCACGCCGCCCAGCCGATAGGTCGCGAAATCCGGCGCGTCCAGCAGCATCTGGATCATGCTGGGCACCAGCAGCACTTCGGAGACGCCATCGTCCTGCAGGGATTGAAGCACCGCCCCGGGATCGAACCCGCGCTGCATCACGACCGACGCGCCCGCCAGGAACTGCCCCATCAGCCGGCCCAGTCCGGCCACGTGGAAAAGCGGCGCCACCAGCAGCACGCGGCTGTCCTGCGGCGTGGGGACGGTGGCCAGCCGGGCGACGGCGGCGCTCCACAGATTGGCGTGCGTCAGCATCGCTCCTTTGGGCAGGCCGGTCGTGCCGCCGGTGTACAGAATGGCGGCCAGCGCGTCGCCGCCCGCGCGGCAGTCTTCCAGGGCGGGCGCGGCCTCGGCCAGCGCATCCAGTTCGGGCAGCGGCAGCGCCTGCGCCGCGCAAGCCGACAGGCTGCCGGCAAGGCGCGGCGACATCGCAGGGTCCGCCAGGGCCAGGCGCGCGCCGCCGTCCGCCAGGCCCTGCGACAGCTCGGCGTCGTTCCAGCGCGTATTCAGGGGCTGGATGACCGCCCCCAGCCACCAGCACGCGAGCATGGCCGACACGTACGAGGCGCTGTTCGCGCCCAGCAGCGCGACCCGGTCGCCGCGACGCACGCCGCAGTCCCGCAGCACGGCGGCCTTGCGGGCCGCCCAGGCCAGCAGTTCGGGATAGGTCCAGGCGCGCGCGCCTTCACGCAAGGCGATCGTGCGGGGATACAGCCGGCTTGCCCGGTGCAGGCCCTGAGTCAGATACATAAGCCCGTGTTCCTCCTGCGGCGCGCCGGCGTGCCGGCTCGGTGTCTCGTGCGGCGCGGCGTCTGGCGGCCGGCCGGTGTCCAGTCCGTAGGTTCCCGCCGGCCGGGCGGCGCGGCAATGGCCGCAGGCGTCAATCCGATTGGCGGAAAGTGTCAGTCCATGGGCGGCCGGCAGGCCGGACCGCACACGAGCCGATTGCGGCGGTATTCGCCGGGCGACACGCCCGTCCATTTCTTGAACGCGCGGTGAAAGGTGCTGGGCTCGGAAAACCCCAGTCGCTCGGCGATGTCCATCAGCGATAGATCGTGCCGTCCCAGGTATTCGACCGCCGCATCGCGCCGCAGGTCGTCCTTGAGCACCTGGAATCCCTGGCCTTCTTCGCGCAGGTGGCGCCGCAGCGTCTGCGGCGTCATCGACAGCTGCGCGCTGACCTGCGCCAGCGACGGCAGGTCGGCCGACAGGTCGTTGCGCAGCAGGCGCCGGATGCGGTCGGTGAGCGTTGCGCGATCCTGGTACTTCACCAGCAGATCGAATGGCGCATTCGCCAGGAAGGCCTTGAGCGCCTGCGCGTCCTGCACCACTGGCAGCGCCAGCCAGCGCGACTCCAGCCGCAATCCCGTCACCTGCTGCCCATAATGGACCGGGGCATGGAACACCCTGTGCGCGTCGGCGCTGCGTGTGCCGCCGTTGTAGTCCACGCCCAATATCGGAATGCGGCGCCCGGCCAGCCAGTTCGCCACGCCCAGCGTGAAGAACAGAAAGGTGCGCTCGGCGTACCACTGCGTGCAGCGGCGTTCGCCGCGCGCATCCAGCACGACGCGCGCGGCATCGCGGTCCACGCACAGACGCGCGGTGAAGTCGCGCAGGACGCCGTGGTAATAGCGGAACGCGACGCGCAGCGCCTGCCCCACCGTGGCCTCCTGCAGCGCGAGCCGGCAGGCATGGGCGAAGGCGCCCAACGGAACCGGCTGGCGGCCCATGCCCAGGAAGTCGTCGCGCGTGGCGCGCCGCAGCATCCGCAGGATCTGCGCGAACTGCGCCTGCGACACGCGCGCCATCGGCGCCTGCAGCAGCGCGGGCGGCACGTCGGCGCGCAACAGCACCCGGTCGACGTCCACGCCGCGGCGGCGTGCGCCTTGCAGGATCTGGGCGACATGGCCCACGGCGATGGTGTGATGCGTCATGGCGATTCCCGAGGCGGGGTGGACACCGATGGCGTCGATGGTAGCGAAAGGTCCGCCGGCAAGAAATGCCCGGCGTGAGCATTCCCGCCAAGCGAAATCAGCGATTTCGCCATTGGACCGCCGCAAAGCCGCGCCTAGACTGGCTTGAGCCGATTCCCGGCCGCCTCTTCGTATTTACCGGAGTCCCTCTTTGGATACGCCGAACACCGCCCCGCTCGCGGACATCAGGATCCTGGACTTGTCGCGATTGCTGCCCGGCCCGCTGGGCGCGCAGTACCTGGCGGACCTGGGCGCGGACGTGATCAAGATCGAAGACACGCAGGCCGGCGACTATGCGCCGCCGTCGCTGCGCGCGGTGTGCAACCGCAACAAGCGCGGCCTGCGGCTGGACCTGAAGCACCCCGACGGCCAGGCCGCGCTGGCGGCGCTGGCGCGCGAGGCGGACGTCGTGATCGAGAGCTTCCGGCCCGGCGTGGCGGCCCGCCTGAAGGCCGACTATCCCACCCTGGCCAGCCACAATCCCCGGCTGGTGTACTGCAGCATCACCGGCTACGGCCAGACGGGTCCCCTGCGCGACGCCGCCGGCCACGACCTCAATTATTCAGCCTATGCCGGCGTGGCGGACCAGATGGGCTGCGGCCCGGACGAACCCGCGCTGTCCAACGTGCCCGTGGCCGATATCCTGGGCGGCTCGCTCACGGCGGCGATGGGCATCCTGGCCGCCCTGCTCGACGCGCGGCGCACCGGCCGCGGCCGCTGTCTGGACATCGCCATCGCGGACGGCCTGCTGGCCAGCGCCGCAGTGCCGCTGGCCACCCTCAACGCCCACGGCGCCACCCGGCCCGCCGGCGGCGACACGCTCTCTGGCGCACTGGCCTGCTACGGCCAATACCGTGCGCAGGACGGCCGCCATCTGGCGGTGGCGGCGCTGGAACCCAAATTCTGGACGGCGCTGTGCCAGCGCCTGGACCGCACGGACCTGATTCCCCTGCACCGCGATGCCGATGCGGCGCAACAGGCCCATGTGCGCGCAGAACTTGAACGCCTGTTCGGCTCGAAGCCGCGGGCGCATTGGCTTGCCTTGCTGGACGGCGCGGACTGCTGCGTGTCCCCGGTGCTGACGCTGGCCGAAAGCCTGGCGCACCCGCAATTCGTCGCGCGCGGCATGGTGCGGCAGCTCCGGCACGACACCTACGGCAGCGGCGCGCAGATCGCCAGCCCCGTAAAGATGTCCGGTTTTCAGTTCGCCATCCATCGGCAGGCGCCCCTGCCCGGCGAACATACCGACCAGATCCTGCGCGAAGCCGGCTACGACGACGCCGCCATCGCCAGCCTGCGCGCGCGCGGCATCGCGCGCTAGGCGTTGCCTTTCCCGGCGCGCGTGACGCCGCCGGAAACCTGCTGTCTGCTGTGCCCATAACAACCAGGACGGAGACCACCATGACGCATCCCATTTGCAGCACCGCTTCGCCCAGACGCCGCAGCCTGCTCAAGCTGGGGCTGGCCTTGCCCGCGGCGCTTGGCCTTTGCGCGCCCGCGCGCGCCGCCGCGTTCCCCGCGCGGCCCATCACGCTGATCGTGCCCTTTCCCGCGGGCGGCGCCACCGACACGCAGATGCGCGCCCTGGCGGTGGCGGCCTCGCGCGAACTCGGCCAGCCGGTCGTCATCGCCAACCGGCCCGGAGCGGGCGGCACGCTGGGACCCGCCGCCATGGCGCAAACGGCGGCGCCCGACGGCTATACGGTGTCGGTGGTGGTGGGCACCTTGTTTCGCTATCCCTTCCTGCAAGCGGTCAACTACGACCCGCTCAAGGACTTCACCTACGTCGCCTGCATGACGGCCTACTCCTACGGCATCGTCGTGCGGCAGGACGCGCCGTGGAAGACGCTGGACGACCTCATCGCCGATGCGCGCGCCAACCCCGACAGGATCAGCTATGGCGCGACCGGCACGGGCGGCTCCGGGCGCATCGCCATCGAACGCCTGTCCCGGCTCACCGGCGTCAGGTTCAACTTCATCCCCTACAAGGGCGCGGCTGAAGAAACCACCGCGCTGCTGGGCGGACATATCCAGATGGTGTCGGATGCGGGCTGGGGTCCGATGATCGACACCGGCAAGGCGCGGCTGCTGGCCGTGATGGGCGACGCGCGCGCCCGGCGCTTGCCCGACGTGCCCACGCTCACCGAGCTGGGCTATCCCATCGTCGCCTCCAACCCCGTCGGCATCGCCGGACCCAAGGACATGGACCCGGCCATCGTCGCCGTGCTGCAGCAGGCATTCCATCGCGCCTCGCGCGACGCGGAATACAACCGCGCGCTGGAAAGCGCCGACCAGCCGCACATGCTGATGGACTCGGCCGCCTACACGGACTACGCCATCCGGCAGGTGGCGCAGGAAAAGCAGTTCGTGGCCGAACTGGGCTTGAAGACGCAGTAGCGGCCGCGCCCGGCCGCGCGCCTCATGCCCCCGGCCAGGCGGCCGTTCAGCCCGCCTCCGGCGCCAGCATGCTGTCGCGCAGCCGCAGCACCGACGCACACGACGTGTCGCGATGCGTCACCAGCGACAGGGACAGCGCGCCGTGCGCATCCGCATCGGTCAGGGACACGAAGGCCACATGCGGCGTGGAGTACGCGCGCGTCACGCCCGGCACCAGCGCGACGCCCATGCCGCTGGCGACCAGGCTGACCAGCGTCTGCACCTGGATGGCTTCCTGGCTGATGCGCGGCGAAAAACCCGCCTTGTGGCACAGCGCCAGCGTCACCCCGTTCAGGCCGGGCACCTTGGCCGGCGAGTACAGCACGAAGTTCTCGGACCGCATGCGCGCCAGCGCAACCGGACCGGCGGCGGCGAGCGGATGCCCGGCGGGCACGGCAAGGATGAGATCGTCGCGCTCCACCACCCAGGAATCCAGCTCGCTGTCTTCGGCCAGCGGCCCGCGCACCAGGCCCGCGTCGATATCGTTGGCGCGCAGCATCGCCACCAGCCCCACCGTGCTGTCCTCGCGCAGATCCAGTTGCACGTCCGGGTACTGCGCGCGAAACACGGGCAGGCAGCGCGGCAGCAGCATGTAGGTGGCCGAGCCGACGAAGCCCAGGCGCAGCGTGCCCCATTCGCCCAGCGCCACGCGGCGGGCGGCCTGCCGGGCCTGCTCGGTGTGGAACAGCGCGCGCCGCGCGTCGGCCATCAACGCGTCTCCGGCAGGCGTGGTGGTGACGCCCTTGGCGCCTCGCACCAGCAACGGCACGCCCACCGCATGTTCCAGTTTCTGGATGGACACCGATAGCGCGGGCTGCGCGATGTGCAGCGCGTCGGCCGCGCGCCGGTAACTTCCCAGTTCGGCAATCGTCACGAATTGCCGAAGCTGGCGCAAATCTATAGCCATAACAGATTCCGTATCAAGCAATACCGAAGCCATATTAGACGCGTATGAGCGGCGCCGATAGCATGGCCCCCATGACAACCTCTCCCTCTCCCCGCGCCACCGCGCTGGACGGCGTGCGCATCCTGGACCTGACCTCCGTCGTGTTCGGCCCCTACGCGTCGCAGATCCTGGCCGACTATGGCGCGGACGTGATCAAGGTGGAAGCGCCCGGCGGCGACTCCACCCGGCGCACCGGCCCGTCGCAGGAGGCCGGCCTGTCCGCGATCTTCCTGGGCCTGAACCGCAACAAGCGCAGCATCGTGCTGGACCTGAAACAGCCGGCCGCGCGCCAGGCGCTGCTGACGATGGTGGACCAGGCCGACGTGCTGATGCACAGCATGCGCCCCGCCAAGATGGCCGCGCTCGGCCTGGACCCCGCCACGCTGTGCGCCCGCAACCCCCGCCTGGTCTACGCGGGCCTGTACGGCTTCGGCGCGGGCGGCGCCTACGACGGGCGCCCCGCCTACGACGACATCATCCAGGGACTGTCCGGCCTGGCCGACCTGGTGGGCCGCCAGACCGGCGCCCCGCGCTACCTGCCCACCGTCGCCGCCGACAAGACCTGCGGCCTCGTCGCCGCGCACGCCATCCTGGCCGCGCTGTTCCAGCGGGAGCGCACGGGCCTCGGCCAGGAGGTGGAAGTGCCCATGTTCGAAAGCATGGCGTCATTTGCGCTGGTGGAGCATTACTACGGCCGGCACCTGGCGGACGAGCCCGGCGCACCCGGCTATCCCCGCGTGCTGACGCCCTGGCGCCGGCCCTGCCAGACCGCCGACGGCCACGTCTGCCTGATGCCCTACACCGACGCGCACTGGCGCGACTTCTTCATCGCCGCCGGGCGGCCCGACCTGGCCGAGGATCCGCGCTTTGCCGACATCTCGGCCCGCACCCGGCACATCGAGACGCTCTACGAGCTGCAGGCCGGCATCGTCGCCGCGCACGACACGGCCTACTGGCTGGCCCTGTGCGAACGCCTGGAAATTCCCGCCGCCCCCGTGAACCGGCTGGAGGACCTGGAAACCGACCCGCATCTGCAGAGCGTCGGCTTCTTCGTGCCGCTGCAAAGCGCCGCCGGCAGCCGCTATCGCTTCGCGCGCAACCCCGTGCGCCTGGCGCAATCCGAGGTGCCGCCCGCCATGCCCCCGCGGCTGGGCGAGCACACGCGCGAGGTGCTGCGCCAGGCGGGCCTGCCGCCCGCCGACATCGCGGCGCTGCTCGATACCGGCGCGGCCCGCGACGCCGGCGATCCCCTTCCTGAAAACGCCAAGGACCCCGCATGACCCAAGACCGCACTTCCGCCCCCGTCGCCCAACTCGGCCAGGGCTATTACTGGCAGGACCTCGTCGTCGGCCAGCGCTTCCAGACGTTTCGCCGCACGGTCACCGAGACCGACATCGTGAATTTCATCAGCGTCACCGGCATGCTGGAAACCATCTTCATCGACGCCACCTACGCGCACGGCGCGATCCAGGGCCGCCCCGCGCCGGGCGCGCTGACATATGGGCTGATCGAGGGCCTCATCATGCAGGGCATGGTGCAGGGCACGGGGCTGGCGCTGCTGGAAGTCCACAAGAAGATGCTCGCGCCCGTGGTGGCCGGCGACACCGTCTGGGCCGAGATCGAAGTCACGGGCGTGCGTCCCACCTCGCAGCACAACCGCGCGGTCGTCACCTCCGCCATCGAGGTGCGCAACCAGCACGGCAAGCCGGTGATGGCCTACACGGCCGTGCGCATGCTGGCTGGCAGGCCCGACTGAGTCCGCGCCGGACGGCGCAGCGTCCCGCAGAGGACGCGGCCGCCCGGGCGTCATCCGCAGTACCCATAACAGCACAAGGAGACAACCCATGAAAAAAGCAATGCTGGCCGCCACGCTGGCCATCCTGGCGCTGGGAGGCGCCGCGAGCGCGCAGGCCGCCTGGCCCGACCGCCCCGTCACGATGGTGGTGCCCTTCCCGCCCGGCGGGCCGACCGACCTGGTGGCGCGCGTGCTGGCCAAACAGCTCACCGAACAACTCGGCCAGACCGTGGTCGTGGAAAACAAGGGCGGCGCCAACGGCAACATCGGCATGCAGTACGCGGCCGCCGCCAAGCCCGACGGCTACACGGTGCTGTACAACACCTCGTCCATCGCCCTCAGCCCCAACCTCTACCGCTCGCTGCCCTTTGATCCGGTCAAGGACTTCGCGCCGGTCTCGACCACGGCCGTCATTCCGCTGGTCCTGCTGGTGCACCCGTCCGTGCCCGCCGACACCGCGTCGGCCTTCGTCGACTATGCGCGCAAGCACCCCGGCAAGCTGTCGTACGGCTCGGCCGGCGCGGGCAACGTCACGCACCTGGGCGCGCTGCTGCTCCTGCGGTCGCTGGACATCGACGCCGTCCACGTCCCCTACCGCGGCAGCGCCCCCGCCATGACGGACCTGGTCGGCGGCCAGGTCCAGGTGATGACCAACACGCTCAACGATTCGCTGGGCTTCATCCGCGAAGGCAAGCTGCGCGCGCTGGCGGTCACCAGCGCGTCGCGCAGCGAACAGTTGCCGGATGTGCCGACGGTGGCGGAAACGGTGGCGCCGGGCTTCGGCATGGGCGCCTGGCAAGGCGTCGTCGTCCCGAGCGGCACGCCCGCGCCCGTCATCGACAAGCTGAACGCCGAGATCCTGCGCGCGCTGAAGTCGCCGAAAATGCAGAAGCAGCTCAAGGTGCAGGGCGCGCAGGCGCTGGGATCGACACCGCAGGAATATGGCGCCTACATCAAGAGCGAGATCGCGCGGTGGGGAGAGGTGGTGAAGGCGGCGAATGTGAAGCTGGATTAACGCCCGGGGGCGATCGGTTCGAACACGTACTTCTCGCCATGCTGCGCGCAGTCGGCTGCCAGCTGTTTCCAGGCCCGCGTGCTCAAGGTGCGTGGGAACATGGCAGCCCGGTCGCCTTCTTCGTACGTGTCCCTGCCCCACTTCACGCCGTCGCGTTCGTTCATGAGGCTTGATTCGCGGATGTCTTTATCCCGGCTGCCATGCCACTGAATCAGGCTGTCGTCTTCTTTCCAATGCAGCCAGGCCACCTCAGTGCCGTCATTCCAACGATACCCAACCAGGCAGAAATGATTCGTCTGGCCATTTTTGTGCACGTAGGCCAACCGGTTCGAGATGGCACGTTCGGGCTGCTGGTAATAGGGGCTGGCGGAAACAACGAGGCGTTCGTCGGGCGGCAGGCGAAAGGGCGCATCGGGCAGGTCGCCGGCGGTTGCCAGCATGGGAAACACAAGCAATAACATCGTACGCAGTGCAATCATTGGACCGTCCTTTACCGGATCTTGAGCACCTCGGCCTGATAGGCCGGCGTCAAACTATAGAAGTCTTGCCCGCCTTTCGTTTGAAAGAAGACGAAATTGGGCCCCGGACTTCCAGATGTGCGGGTTCGCCATGCGTATAGGCCAGTCGGACATGGATCTGCGATGATGTCGGCGCTACGCGCCACCGAGATCACATCATCAACGAATTTCCGATAGCGCTGGTGTCGCTTATCGGAGGCGTCGTTGGCAATACTCACCACGCCATTGATACGTTCTTGCATGGCCTGGGGCAAGTCCGGATACCGCTCGAAGTCCGCAATTTGGCCTGGCGCTTTTACTACTCCTCGCAGCGTATTGATGGCGTGTGCGTCGGCCGATCCCGGGCGCGGCGCAAAGTGCCTGGCTCCCGCGTTCAACCGGTTATGCAGGACCCGTTTGATCCACCTCATGCTTTCTACCGCTTCTGCCGGGCCGGCATAGCGTGAATCATCGGGTCCCGCAGTCTCTGCAAGCAAAACCCTTGCGAGCAATCCCTCATCGGTGCCCTCGTTGGGAAGCGACAGTCGAGGCAGAATCCTGACCCTGAGCCGCCGCGTGCCGGCATCAACCCTGCTCAAGGGCTGTTCGTTCACGTACGCGACCACTTCCACCACGCTTTCCAACTGCGCTTGCGTGGCAAGCGAGACCAGTCTGATCGACTGCTCTCTGTTCCTGTCATCCGGGTTGATTGCCTCGACGCGAAGCAAGGAAGGCGGGTTTCCCTTGAACACAAGGTGCTTCTTGTTCGGCCCCAACCCCAGCACTTTGAGTAGCAGCGCGTTGCCCTGAACCAAGGCGATTTCAGGGGGAAGCGACGAACGGTCGTTACGGATCAGCGTTGCCATGCGGGGACCCACCTCGCGTGTCCAGTTGGCGGCTCGAAACAGCCACCCGCGTTATGGTCACGCGCGGGTCCGGTGCGGGATATCAGCGGCGTCTGAAATCGCCGCTATCGCCGATAGCCCGCGCCCCAGAACGGGCACGGGAACGGCAACGCGGCTACCGTCCCGCCGCCTTCGCGCTCAGCCCATTGGCCACGCCCATGTCGGTCTTGGGCACGTCGCGCAGCAGCACGCGGACGTCTTCGCCGGAGATGTCGATGCTGGCGCACACGGCCTGGTTCAACGCGGCGATCAGGGCGGCCTTCTTGGCCTCGTCGCGGCCTTCGATGAGGTCCACGTCCACGCTCGCCATGCGCTTGCCGATCTCGCCCGCGACGATCACATGTTCCGCCGGCACTTCGTGCAGCACGATGCGCACGCTGGGCAAGGGCGCCGCGATGCTTTCGACCACCGCGTTGGACGCCGCCTTCAGCAGCGTGGCTTTCTGGGCGGCCGTGTGGCCTTGCATGATCTGGATGTTCAAAATGGGCATGGCGGTTTCCGATGTTTCGATAAAAGGAAAACCGGCCGAGCCGGCCGGCCAGCCATCATATCGTGACTGCGCCCGCGTGCAAGGGCATGCACGCGGGCGCAGTATGTGGCCGCAGTCAGGCTGGCGGGAAAGGCCGCGATCAGGCCGCCTTGTCGTGGCGCTCGGTCTCGGCGTCCGCCTGCGGCGGGGTCGCGTCGGCCACGGCCGGCGTTTCCACCTGGGCCGGCGTTTCGGTCAGGGCCGGCGTCACCAGCTCCACGACCTTCTTGCGCGACAGCATGCCCAGGAACTCGTCGTCCTCGCCCGTCACGGCGACCGGTTGGTCGCTGTGGACCAGTTGGGCCAGCACTTCGCCCAGGCCCGCAGTGGCGGGCACCGAGGCCAGGTCCTCGACGAAGCGGGACACGTCGCGCGCGCCTTCCTGCATCGCCGACGCAGCCGCCTTGGCGGTCAACACACCCGCCAGCCGCTTGCCGTCCAGCACCGGCGCGTACTCATAGTTCAGCGCGTTCATGCGGTCCACGGCGTGCGCGGGGCGCGAGCGCATCGTCAGCGTCAGGCGCGCCGGGTTCACGGCGTGCGTGGCGTTGAGCACCTTGGTGCGGTTCACGTCCTGCAGGAACGACTGCACGTAATCGTTGGCCGGATTCAGCAGGATGTCCTCGGGCGTGCCCTCCTGCACCAGTTCGCCGTCCTTCAGGATGGCGATGCGGTTGCCCAGGCGCAGCGCTTCGTCAAGATCGTGCGTAATGAAGACGATGGTCTTGTTGAGCTTGGCCTGAAGCTGCAGGAGCTGGTCCTGCATTTCGCGGCGGATCAGCGGATCCAGGGCGGAGAATGCCTCGTCCATCAGCAGGATTTCGGCATCGGTCGCCAGGGCCCGCGCCAGGCCGACGCGCTGCTGCATGCCGCCCGAAAGCTGATGCGGGTACTGGTTCTCGAACCCCGACAGGCCCACCTGCTCCAGCCATTCGCGGGCGCGCTTCTCGCGCTCGGCCTTGCCCACGCCTTGCACGGTCAGGCCGTAGGCGGCGTTGTCCAGCACGGTGCGGTGCGGGAACAGCCCGAAGCGCTGGAACACCATGCTCATCTTTTTTTGGCGGAAGACTTCGAGGTCGCGCTTGTTCAGGCTGACCACGTCCACGCCGTCAACCAGGATGTGGCCCGCGCTGGGCTCGATCAGGCGATTGAAATGGCGGATCAGCGTGGACTTGCCCGACCCGGACAGGCCCATGATGACGTAGATGCTGCCCTCTTCGATGGACAGGCTGATGTCGCGCAGGCCCAGCGTGTGGCCGCTTTCGGCCAGCAGCTGTTCCTTGCTCATGCCGCCCTGCGCGGCCTGCAGCCACTTCTTCGGATGCGCTCCGAAGATCTTGTAGATGTTCTTGACTTCGATCTTGCTCATCGCTGGCCTCCCATGCGCATGCGCTGTCCATACGATTGCGTGATCCGGTCGAACAGCACGGCCAACACCACGATACCCAGGCCGGCCAACAGGCCCCGGCCCACTTCCAGGCGGTTGATGCCCAGCAGCACTTCATAACCCAGGCCGCGCGCGCCGATCATCGACGCGATGACCACCATCGACAGCGCCATCATCGTGGTCTGGTTGATGCCAGCCATGATGTTGGGCAGCGCCAGGGGAAGCTGCACGCCGAAGAGCTGCTGGCGCGGATTGGCGCCAAAGGCGCGCGACGCCTCCAGCACTTCACGGTCGACCAGGCGGATGCCCAGGTCGGTCAGGCGGATCAGCGGCGGCACGGCATAGATGACCGTCGCGATGATGGCGGGGATCTTGCCCAGGCCGAACAGCATGACGACAGGAATCAGGTAGACGAAGCTGGGCATGGTCTGCATCACGTCCAGCACCGGCAGCATGATCGAGCGCAGCCAGTTCACGCGCGCCATCAGCACACCGAGCGGGATGCCGATCAGCACCGACAGGCCGGCCGCCATGATCATCAGCGCCAGCGTCTGCATGCCGGCGTCCCACAGGCCCAGCACGCCGATCAGGCACAGCAGCGCGCCCATCGCCAGGCTCAGGCCGATGCGGCGGCTCACGCCATACGCGATCGCCACCGTGACCGCGACGACCGCCCACCAGGGCGAACTGCGCAGCAGTTGCTCCAACCACACCAACGCGTGCAGGACGGGCTGGGACAGTTTCTCCAGCGTGTCCGCATAGTTGGTGACCAGATGATCGACGAAACCGTCGATCGCCCCTCGTACCTGACGGGCGGGAATAATTTCAGGAAACATGCATTTGACTCCATTCTGGCGCGCTCGCCGCCCGTGTCGCCACCGGGCACGCCGGCGCAGCGGAAAACAACGAGACTGAGACGGGTGCCGGGCACCGGGACGGACCGCCAGGGGCGGGGGTCCATCCCACATCGGTGCCCGGCACCGGGTTCACTGCCACCGCAGGTGGCGGCACAAGCACGCTTGCCAGGCCGGGCGCGAGCGCCCGGCCGGCGGCCATCCCGGCAAAGAGGTCCGGTCCCTCCAGGGGCCGGTACGCGCCACCGCGGCGCGCAGCCAGGATCACAGTGCTTTACAGCGCGCTTTGGACGCGCCCGGCGACGTCGGCGGGGACCCACTTGGTCCAGACGTCGGGTTTGTTTTTCAGGAACCACTTGGCCACGGCTTTGGATTCATCGCCGGACTCTTCCATGTGGGCCAGGGTTTCATTGATGACCGGCAGCGGCACCGAGACCTTGGACAGGAACTCGGTCAGCTTGGGCGCATCCTGGGAGAACTTCGTGTTCACCGCCGTGAAGACGGGATTGTCGGGGTAGGCGCTGGGCTCGGGCTTGGCGCACTTGGGCGAGGTCAGGCACTTGTGCTTTTCAGCGTCGTAGGGCGGCATGTCCAGCTTGACCAGGTCCATGGCGCCGACCAGCGGCGTGGGCGACCAGTAATAGAACACGACGTTCTGCTTGCGCTTGTAGGCCGACATCAGGGCCGCCTTCTGCGCCGCGCCCGTGCCGGGCGAGTACAGCGTGTAGGTGTCGTCCAGCTTCAGGGCATGGAACAGGTTGTTGCTGGTGACTTCGCAACCCCAGCCTGCCGGGCAACCGTAGAAGCGGCCCTTGCCGGGCTCTTCCGGATCCTTGAATTCGTCCTTGAACTTGGGCAGATCGGCCGCGGACTTCAGCTCGGGCAGGCGCTCGGCCGTGTAGCGAGGGATGTACCAGCCTTCGGCGCCCATGTACAGGTCGCCGATGCGCTTGACCTTGCCGGTCTTCTGGGCGCGATCCCAGGGATCGGCCACGCTGTTCAGCCAGATCTCGGTGTTGATGTCCAGATCGCCGCGCTCCAGCGCGGCCAGGGCGGGCAGGGTCTCGGTGGGCAGGGTTTCGGTCTTGCAACCGTAGCCCTTTTCCATGATGAAACGTTCGACGTCGACCAGGACCAGATTGGATTCCCAGTTCATGGCGCCAAACATGACGGGCCGCTTGAGCTCACATTGCGGGGCATCGGCGGCTTGGGCCGATCCGGCAAATGCAAACAGAACGGCCGCGGCGGCCAGGGTCTTGACAGGGGTAAAACGCATTGGCTTTTGCCTCCATAGGTTCAGGCACACACGCCAGGAACAGGCCCTGGGCGGCGCCATGGAGCTAAGGGGGTTGTGCGGAAGACGGGCTGAACCGCCAATACAAACCGACACTAGCAACAAGACGGCCCGCGAGGATCGCGGCGTCTTGCAAGACAGGGAGCATCAGAAAGGATTTTCTGAATACCCACAGAAAGAGAACAAACTGAACGAAGAAGGCGGCATCTTAAACGAAATTGATATGCAGACCAACCCCGGCGGTGAATGAAACAGATACATTCGGCCTAAATTCTGTCAGGGATAACCCGGACCCTCACAGGGAAGGCACGCGGTTTCTCCTGGGGAAATTCGCCCCCTCGGCGATGAAACATTTAGTTAACAATACGTGCCTATTAATACGTTCAGGCGGTTCCAGAGCGACGGAAAAGTCCGCCATTGGCTCCAAACTCAAGCAATTTTTCCGCATAGATTATGGAACCAAGGCAAGCAAACGGCGGCATCACCGCGCCGCCGGTTCCCCATACATGTAATCCCGCCGCCACGGGTACGAAGGCCCCGCCGGCTCGTCCAGATCGTCCGCCCTTCCCCCCGCCGCCGGATGCTGGGCAAGGACCTGGTGCAGCGCGATCCATCCATGTTCGAAGGCCATCGCGCAGCCGGCCAGATACAGCCGGTACGCGCGCAGCGCGCGCTCGCCCTGGCCGGCGCCCAGGATCTGCGCCGCCTCCGGCAGCCGCGCCTCCAGCCCGTCGCTCCATGCCCACAGGGTGCGCGCGTAGTGCGGGCGCAGGTTTTCCACGTCCAGGTCTTCCAGGCCGCCATTGGCCAGCGCCTGCATCACGACACTGATGTGCGTCAGCTCGCCCCCGGGGAAGATGTATTTCTCGATGAACTCGCCCATGCCATTGCCCAGTTCCGCGTTGTAGACGCCCGCGGCGGTGATGCCATGGTTCATCATCAGACCGCCTGGCTTGAGCAGGCGCCGCAGCTTGGCGAAGTAGCCGTCGAGTTGCGCGCGCCCCACGTGCTCGAACATGCCCACCGACGCGATCTTGTCGTAAGGCTGGGCCTCATCGAGCTTGCGGTAGTCCAGCAGTTCCATGCGGACACGTCCGGCCAGCCCCTTTTCCTGGATCAGCCGGACCACGTGCGCATGCTGGTTGCGCGACAGCGTGATGCCGGTGGCGTCCACGCCATAGCGTTCGGCAGCCCACAACAGCAGCCCGCCCCACCCCGCCCCGACGTCCAGGAAGCGTTCGCCCGCCCGCAGGCGCAGCTTGCGGCAGATGTGGTCCAGCTTGGCCTGCTGCGCCTGCGCCAGCGTCATGCCGGGTTCGCGGTAGTAGGCGCAGGAATAGACCCGGCGCGGATCCAGCCACAGCGCGTAGAAGTCGTCGGACAGGTCGTAGTGGAATTCGATCTGCCTGGCGTCGCGCGCGACCGAGTGCCGCCAGACCGACATCACCTTGCGCACCAGATCGGTCAGCCAGCCACCGCGGGCCGCCTCCATCGGCGATCCTGGCAGCAGCGCCGCGGCCACCGCCATCACATCGCGCATGCTGCCCTCGATGTCGATGCGGCCTTCCACGTAATCCTGCCCCAGCACGCCCACCGCACCTTCGGCCAGATGGGCCAGCGCGGCCTTGTCGTGCGTCACGAACCGGACGCGGGGATCGGCAGCGCCCAGCACCGCGCCGTCAGGCAGCACCAGCTGGACCGGGACAGGCACCGCCTGGAGTTTGCGTTCCACGATAGATAGCAAAGGACTCACGGCCTTTCCTCCGGATACGTAAAGACGCCAGAAACGCCATCGGAAAACACCTGCAATCTTGCTGTAAGCCAGCCCATGATAAAGTCACCGGCTTGGCGCGAACAGTGCGGCGGCCGTTACGGCCGCCGCACTGTTCGCGCCCTGTCCCTGCGCTTACCGCGATCTACATGCCCCCAACACAAACATCCCGCAGCAGCCTGCCCGGTTGGCTTATTCTCATGGGTGCGCTGACGGCCATCGGCCCGTTCGCCATCGATATGTACCTGCCGGCGTTTCCGACCATCGCCGCCAACCTGGGCGTCTCCCGCGGCGACGTCGAACGCACGCTGGCGGCGTACCTGATCGGCCTGGCGCTGGCGCAGGTGTTCTACGGCCCGATGGCCGACCGCTACGGCCGCAAGCCGCCGCTGCTGGTGGGCCTGACGCTCTTCATGATCGCCTCGCTGGGGTGCGCGCTGTCGGGCTCGGTCGAAGCGCTGACCGGCTGGCGCGTCGTGCAGGCCATGGGCGGCGCGGCCGGCATCGTGATCCCGCGGGCGGTCATCCGCGACCACTACGAAACCCACGAAGCCGCGCGAGCGATGTCGCTGCTGATGCTCATCATGGGCCTCGCGCCGATCCTCGCGCCGCTGATCGGCGGCCAGTTGCTGACCATTACTTCCTGGCGCAGCCTGTTCTGGGTGATGCTGGCGGGCGGCGCCATGCTGATGGCCGCGGTCATCCTGATCATGAAGGAATCGCTCGCGCCCGAACGCGCGGTGCCGTTGCGCTGGAGCACCATCCTGCAGAATTACCGCGGCCTCTTCGCCCACCGCGGTTTCATGTCGCACAGCCTGGCGGGCGGCTTCGGCCAGGCCGGCATGTTCGCCTACATCATCGGTTCGCCCCGCGTCTTCATCGAACTCTACGGCGTGCCGCCCCAGTACTACGGTCTGCTGTTCGGCACCAACGCGCTGGCGCTCATCATCTGTTCGCAGATCAGCGCCCGCCTGCTTCGCACCCACACGCCTCGCCAGTTGCAGCAGCGCGCGCTGGTCGCGCTGGCCTGCGCCAGCCTGGTGGCCGTGGCGCTCACGCTGGCCGGCCTGCTGACCCTGCCCCTTCTGATGCTGTGCCTCGTCTGCTACATGGGAAGCCAGGGGTTCGTGAATCCCAACTCCGCGGCGTTGGCGCTGTCGGACCAGGGCAAGCGCCTGGGTGCGGCGTCCGCGTTACTGGGAACGCTCCAACTGTCCTGCGGCGCGCTCGCCGGTTTCGCGGTCAGCGCCTGGCAGTCGGACAGCGCCCTGCCCCTGACGACCACCCTGGCGGCCTGCGCCTGCCTGTCCTGGACGGCGGGCCGTGTGGCGCGTTCGCACACGACCTAGCCCTGCGGCTTGATTTGGGCCGCCTTTTCGTATTAGAATCGCGGTCTTCACATGAAGTTTCCCGTGCGGGACTACTATGCTTTGTAGTTCAGCACTCTGACCCCCAACCGCGTGTTGTTGCATTGTTGAATGCAAGCGGGTGGCAGGCAGCGGGTATAAGCACTGGGGCGAAATCACTTTCCCCCTCATCCACTAAGACTGGGTGGCCGGCCAAGACAGCGCGCAGCGCGATCTTCACAGCCCGGCGGCTAAACCCCCGTCTCCCCCCCGAAGCGATGCGCGGCAAGAACGACACTAAAGAGGTGCATCCATGGCACGCGTATGCCAAGTGACCGGCAAAGGCCCGATGGTGGGCAACAATGTTTCGCACGCGAACAACAAGACCAAGCGCCGCTTCCTGCCCAACCTGCAATCGCGCCGGTTCTGGGTTGAAAGCGAAAACCGCTGGGTTCGCCTGCGTGTTTCGGCCAAGGCCATCCGCACGATCGACAAGAACGGCATCGAAGCCGTGCTGGCCGACATGCGTGCCCGCGGCGAACTGGCCTAATCGGCCTCCCCGCCAATCTACATACTAGGAGCACGACATGGCCAAAGGTATCCGCGAAAAGATCAAGCTCGAGTCGACCGCCGGCACGGGTCATTTCTACACGACCACCAAGAACAAGCGCAACATGCCCGAGAAGATGCTGATCAAGAAGTTTGATCCGGTCGCTCGCAAGCACGTCGACTACAAGGAAACCAAGCTGAAGTAATTCAGCCGGTATCCCGAGAAAAAGGCCCTGCCCATGCAGGGCCTTTTTTGTTGCCCGCGGCCGCCGAAGCACCAGTTGGAAACGGCGAGCAGGCAGGCGCCGCGCCAGACCGATTCCGTTTGCCGCATTGCTGGAGCGCATGTTTCAATTAGGCCGCACCCGCGGCGCCCCGGCGCGCGCAGAGGCCCGATTCATCTTCATTCTGCGATACCCGCCATGATCCGTCCCTGCCTCACCCTGCTGCGCCGCGCGCTCGCGCCCGCGCTCCTGGCCCTGGCGCTGGCCCCGGCCGCGCCCGCCGTCGCGAAAGACAAGGAACCGCCGATCCGCATCGGCGAGATCAACAGCTACAAGGCCATTCCCGCCTTCCTGGGCCCCTATAAAAAGGGCTGGCAGTTGGCGCTCGAAGAGGTGAACGCCGCGGGCGGCGTGCTGGGCAGAAAGCTCGAAGTCATTTCCCGCGACGACAACGGCAATCCCGGCGATTCGGTGCGCGCCGCGCAGGAACTGCTGGCGCGCGAAAAAGTCGAGCTGCTGTTCGGCGGCTTTCTGTCCAACACCGGCCTGGCGCTGACCGACTTCGCCAAGCAGCAGGAGGTTTTCTTCCTGGCGGCCGAGCCCCTCACCGACAAGATCACCTGGCAGGAAGGCAACCGCTACACCTACCGCCTGCGTCCCTCCACCTGGATGCACGTGGCCGCGGTGGCGCCCAAGGCGCTGGCGCTGCGCAAGAAGCGCTGGGCCATCGTCTATCCCAATTACGAATACGGCCAGTCCGCCGTGGCCACGTTCAAGGCCATGATGCAGTCCTTCCAGTCCGACGTGGAATTCGTCGCCGAACAGGCGGTGCCGCTGGGCAAGGTGGATGCGGGCGCCGTGGTGCAGGCGCTGGCCGACGCCAAGCCCGACGCGATCTTCAACGTGCTGTTCGCCGCCGACCTGACGCGTTTCGTGCGCGAGGGCAACACGCGCGGCCTGTTCGAAAACATGCCCGTGGTGTCGCTCCTGTCGGGCGAGCCCGAATACCTGGAGCCGCTGGGCGCCGATACGCCCACAGGCTGGATCGTCACCGGCTACCCCTGGTACGCCATCGACACGCCTGAGAACAAGGCTTTCGTCGAGGCCTACAAGAAGCGCTTCAATGAAACGCCCAAGGTGGGATCGGTGGTCGGCTATGCGTCGCTGATGTCCATCGCGCAAGGCCTGAAGGCCGCCGGCTCCGTCGACACCGAAAAGCTCGTCGACGCCTTTGCGGGCCTGAAGGTGGACACGCCCTATGGCCCCATCCAGTACCGCAAGATCGACCACCAGTCCACGATGGGCGTCTACGTGGGCGTGACCGCGGTGGAAGACGGCAAGGGCATCATGAAGGACTTTTCCTACATCGACGGCGCCCGGCTGCAACCGCCTGACGAGCAGGTGCGCAAGATGCGGCCGGCTCACTGATGAATGTTTCGGGGCTGCTGCTGCAGCTGCTCAACGGCCTGGCCGACGCCAGCGCGCTGTTCCTGGTCGCCGCTGGCCTGTCGTTGATCTTCGGCGTGACGCGCGTGGTCAACTTCGCGCACGGCTCGTTCTACATGCTGGGGATCTACCTGGCCTGGACCTTCACCAGCTACTTTGGCGGCGGCGCGGGCTATTGGTTCGGCCTGCTGCTGGCGGCGCTGGCCACCGGCCTGATCGGCGCCGCCGCTGAACTGCTGGTGCTCAAGCGCCTTTACCGGGCGCCTGAACTCTTCCAGCTCCTGGCCACCTTTGCGCTGGTGCTCATCATCGGCGATCTGGCCCTGGCGGTCTGGGGGCCCGAAGACCTCTTCTCCGCCCGCGCGCCGGGCCTGTCCGGCGCGGTGCAGATCCTGGGCCGCCGTTACCCCGAATACGATCTCCTGCTGATCGCCGCCGGCCCCGTGGTGCTGGGCCTGCTGTGGCTGCTGCTCATGCGCACCCGCTGGGGCCGGCTGCTGCGCGCTGCGGCCGAGAACCGCACGATGCTGGCGGCGCTGGGGGTCAACCAGGCCTGGCTGTTCACCTCCGCCTTCACGCTGGGCGCCTTCCTCGCCGGCCTGGGCGGGGCGCTGGCCGCGCCGCGCGTGCCCGCCACGCTGGGGCTGGACCTGGAAATCATCGCCAGCGCCTTCGTGGTGGTGGTCGTGGGCGGCCTCGGGTCGGTGCCGGGCGCCTTTCTGGCGGCGCTGCTGATCTGTTCCGTCAAGGCGCTGTTCGTGTTTCTTGGCCAGGTGCCCATCGGCCCGTGGGTCTTCAACCTGTCCAAGCTCACGCTGCTGGCCGAATTCGCGGTGATGGCGGTGGTGCTGGTGGTGCGGCCGTGGGGGCTGCTGGGCAAACCGCCCGCGCCGGCCTCGCACGCGGGCCTGCCCGAGCGTCCGATTGCGCCGGCCGGCCCGCGCCTGCGGCTGGCCTATGGCGTGCTGCTCGCGCTGTTGGCCCTGGTTCCCGTCGCCACGCTGCACTGGCCGTATCTCAGCATCCTGATGACGGAAATCCTGATCGCCGCGCTGTTCGCCGCCAGTCTGCACTTTCTGACCGGCCTGGCGGGCATGACCTCGTTCGGCCACGCTGCCTGGTTCGGGCTGGGCGCCTACGGCGCCGCGCTGCTTCTGAAGCTGGCCGCCGTCCCGATGGAAGCGGCCCTGGTGCTTGGCCCCTTCGCCGCGGCGTTCGGCGCGCTGGTGTTCGGCTGGTTCTGCGTGCGCCTGTCCGGCGTATACCTGGCCATGCTGACCCTGGCCGTCGCGCAGATCCTGTGGGCCCTCACCTATCAATGGGATGACGTCACGGGCGGCAGCAACGGGCTGACCGGTCTGTGGCCCTCCGCCTGGCTGTCGCACGGGCCCTGGTTCTATTACCTCACGCTCGCGCTGTGCACGGCGGGGGTCTGGTGGCTGCGCCGGCTAGCGTTCTCGCCGCTGGGCTATGCGCTGCGCGGCGTGCGCGATTCCGACTTGCGCGCGCAGGCCCTGGGCATGGACACGCGCCGCATCCAGTGGGCGGGCTTCGTGGCGGCAGCGTTCGCCGCGGGACTGGCCGGCTCGCTCTACGCCTTTTCCAAAGGAAGCATTGCGCCCGACGTGCTGGCGGTGAGCCGATCCGTGGACGGGTTGGTCATGGTGCTGCTGGGCGGCATCCAGACGCTGGCGGGCCCGCTCGTCGGCGCAGCGTCCTACACCTGGCTGCAGGATGCCGCGGCGCGCAGCACCGAGTACTGGCACGCCGTGCTGGGCCTGGCCATCCTGGCGCTCGTCATGGCCTTCCCCGAAGGACTGGCCGGCGCGGCCGCCCGCCTGCGCCGGAGGCCCGCATGAGCCCCGCCGCCCCCCTGCTACAGGTGCGCAACCTGCGCAAGTCGTTCGGCGGCATCGAGGCGCTGGCGAACGTCTCCTTCACGCTCGAAGCCGGCCAGATGCTGGCCTTGATCGGGCCGAACGGCGCCGGCAAGTCGACCTGCTTCAACGTGCTGGGCGGCCAGTTGCGGCCGGATTCGGGATCGGTGCTGCTGGACGGCCAGGAGCTCGTCGGCCTGTCGGCCGCGCGCATCTGCCGGCTGGGCGTCGGCCGCAGCTTCCAGACCGCGGCCACGTTCCGGTCGATGACCGTGCTCGAAAACATCCAGACCGCGCTGTTGTCGCGCGACCGCCTGCTCTTCAATCCGTGGCGCCACGCCACCCGCCACGCCGCCGCCGAAGCGATGGCGCTGCTGTCGCAGGTGCACATGGCCGACAAGGCGCACGAGGCTTGCGGCACCCTGGCCTACGGCGACGTCAAGCGTGTCGAACTGGCGATGGCGTTGGCGCACCAGCCGCGCCTGCTGCTCATGGACGAACCGACGGCAGGCATGGCCACCAACGAGCGCCATGCGCTGATGCGCCTGACCCGCGAATTGGCCGACCAGCAACGTATCGCCGTCCTGTTCACCGAGCACAGCCTGGACGTTGTGTTCAAGCACGCCGACCGCATTGCCGTGCTGGTGCGCGGGGGCCTCTTGGCCGAAGGCGCGCCGGCGGCGATCGCCGGAAACGAACGGGTCAAGGCCGCCTACCTGGGCACCGAGGCGCCGCTGGACGCCTGAACGCGCGGCCGCCGCGATGGCGGCGCGGAACATCGGGCGGCGCGGCGCCGACCGCCTGCCGCGCAACGGGCATCAGCCGTCCTGCGCGCGCTCGGGCTGGCATTCCCAGAAAATCCTGGCCGTGCACCCCGCGCAGATGTTGCGGTCCAGCTTGCCGTAGATGGCGTTCAGCGCCGTCGCCTTGTCCGGAAAGATGTGATCAGCGCCCAGCCGCTCCAGGAATCCGGTGCGCCGCCACATGTCCATCACCTCGGGCCGCGGCCGGTGAAAGTACAGGTCGCCGCCCATGGCGCGCCTGGCCGCCAGTTCGTCGTCCCACACCTGCGCGCCGGCCAGGTCGATGAAGTTCATGCTTTTGGCCATCACCAGCAGATGGCGCGGCGCGCCGGGCGCCGCGCGCAGATCGTGCAGGCGCTGCGCCACATGCGCGGCCGCGCCGAAGTACACCGAGCCTTCCATGCGCAGCAGCTTCAGTTGGGGGCACTCGGGCAAGGCGTCCGGCTGATGCTCCAGGACGACGAAGCGCCGCTCCAGGCCGCGCGAATCGAAGCCCATCGTACGCATCGCCGGCCGCGACGTGCGGTGCAGATACACCATGAGCGACAGCACGGTGCCCAGCAGGATCGCGACCTCCATCCGGATGGCGATCGTGGCGGCCAGCGTCGCGCCGGCGATGGCGCACTCGCCACGCTGCGTGCGCAGCAGTTGGCGCCATCGCGGCAGGTCCAGCAGCGTCCAGGCCACCAGCAGGAGCAGGCCGGAGATCGCGGCGTGCGGGATCAGCGCCAGCAACGGTGCGGACACCGCGACCAGCAGCATCAGCAACAGCGCCGAAAACACCGACGCGAGCGGCGTCTTGGCGCCGGCCTCGAAGTTGGGAATGGAGCGATTGAGCGAACCGCAGGACAGATAAGAGGAAAACAGGCCGCCCACGATATTCGACAGGCCCTGCCCCACGAACTCGCGGTTCGCATCGATTCGCTGCCCTGAACGCGCAGCCACGGCCTTGGCAATGGAAATGGACTGCGCCAGCGCCACGATGGTCAGCGCGAACGCCAGGCTAAGCAGATCGGGCAGCGCGCGCCAGTCGACGCTGGGCACGTGGAACGGCGGCCAGGGCTGGGCAATCGCCCCCAGCACGGGAACCGGCGTCCCGCCTTGCGACCCGATCAGCGTATTGAAGACCCAGGCCGCGAACGTCCCCGCAGCCAGCCCGAGCAGCATGTAGGGCTTGCGCTTGTCCAGCCTGCGCGCCAGCAAGGCCGCGCCCAGGGTCACCAGCGTCACCAGCACGGCGCCGGGATGCGCCTGTCCGATATGCGTGGCCAGGCTCTCCAGCACCGCGCCCGCGCCATGCGCCTCCGACGCCGGCAATCCCAAGGCATCCTTCAGCGCATGCACCGCGATCAACAGGGCGGCGCCGCTGGTAAAGCCGAACAACGCCGACGGCGAGATGAAGTGCGCCAGCGAACCCAGCCGCAATGCGCCAACCAGCCATTGCATCAGGCCGACCAGCACGGTCACGGCGAGCGCAAGCTGGATGTAGGCCGGACTGCCCGCGGCCGCCAACGGCGCCAGCACGGCAAACAGCGCCAGGGAATTCGCATTGGTGGGCCCGGACATCACATGGCGGCTGGAACCGAACAGCGCCGCCACGATACAGGGCACGATGGCCGAATAGAGGCCGTATTCCGGCGGCAGGCCCGCCAGCGTGGCGAAAGCCACGCCTTGCGGCAGCACCAGCAACGCGCCCAAGAGACCGGCGGCCAGGTCGGCGCGCAGCGTCAGCCTGTTGACGTCATCCACCCACGGGCCGAAAAGCCGGCGCGCTATGTTTTTTCCCCCCTGCATCATCCTGTCTTGTTCTCCGGGCCTCGGCATTCGCGCCTGTCCGCCTAGGGTAAACGCTCGCCCCCAACGCCGCAACGCGCGCCGCGCGCGTCAGCCCGCCTCGCCGCCGCGGCGCGCCTTCATGGCCTGGCCGATCGCGGCCAGCGCCTCATCCGAAATCAGCCGCGCCGCCATCGGCAGCAGTTCGTCCTCTTCGCGCCGGATGTGCGCCTGGTACGCCTCGGTGAACGCCTGCACCTGCTGCGGCGGCAATGGCGCGGGCCGTCCCGCCGCGATCTCCGACAAGGTCTCGCGCAGCGGCCCCCACAAGCCGGCCAGTCGCCGGTGATCGGCCATCAGGCCGTCCACGAGCGCATGCAGGCACACCGCATCCGACCCGGCCATGGATTCGATCAGGGCCGGGAACAGATCGTCTTCCTCGTCTTCGTGATGATGCGCGGCCGCGGTGTCGAAGTAACGGCACACGCTCGCGGCGGCCGTCTGCGCCGCGGCGTCGCTGCCGTGCGCCGCCACGTGCGCCGCCAGCCGCGCCAGCGTGGCGCATTGGCGCGCGATGCGCCCATGGCAGGCCGACAGCAGCGCCAGCGGCTCGTCAGGACCCGGCGCCGGGGCGGGCCCGCCAGGAAAGCTCACTGCCATCGCATGTCTCCGAAATGGTCCTGCGTTATCCCTGCGAACCGCGCCACCACAACCGGATGGAATCCCAAGCGCGTCCCGCGATGCCCGCCTCGGCCACCGGCTCCAGCGCCACCACCGGGAAATGCATGGCCGGCTTGCCGTCCACCATGACGCGCAACTCGCCCACCGTGGACTGCGCCGCGATCGGCGCGATCAGCGGCGCCTGCGGCGCCCACACGGACTCGACCTTGGCGCCGGCGGGCACCGTCACGTAGGCGTCGCGCGAGAAACCGGCCTTCAGGCTGTCGCTCTCGCCTTTCCAGACCTCTGGCGAGGCCACGGCCTGTCCGCGCGCATAGAGCTTGATGGTATTGAACCCCTGGAAGCCCCACTCCAGCAACTCGCGGCTTTCCTGCGTGCGCAGCTTGTCGGACGCGGTGCCGACCACCACGGTGATGAGCCGGCGCTGATCGTCGCCATTGGCCCGCCGCGCCGTGGCGATGATGCAATATCCGGCCGAATCCGTATGCCCGGTCTTCAGGCCGTCCACGCTGGGATCCAGCCACAGCAGGCGGTTGCGGTTGGACTGCGTGATCTTGTTGAACGTGAATTGCCTGGCCGAATCGTAAGTCTTGTAGAGCTGCGGAAAATCGCGGATGAAGCGCGTGGCCAGGATGGACAGGTCGCTCGCGGTGGAATACGTGCCCGGATCCGGCAACCCATGCGGGCTGGCGAAATGCGTGGCGTGCAGGCCCAGCCGGGCCGCGGTGTCGTTCATCCGCGCGACAAAGGCCTCGACGCTGCCCGACACGGCCTCGGCCAGCGCGATGGCCGCATCATTGCCCGATTGGATCATCAGCCCGCGCAGCAGGTCGTCCACGCTCACCTTCGAATTGGGCTCCAGGAACATCTTCGAACTGCCCGCCGGCACCTTCCACGCCCGCGTCGAAATCGTGACCAATTGGCTGGCCGTCAGCTCTTTCTTCGTCAGCGCGTCGAACACGACGTAGGCCGTCATGATCTTGGTCAAGGACGCCGGCTCGATGCGCGACGTGGCCGCGTGCGACGCGATGACCTGCCCGCTGGTTTCGTCCAGCAGCAGCCAGGCCTTGGCCGACAGCGCCGGCGCGGGCATCGATTGCGCCATGGCGCCGGATATACAAGCGGTCGCAACGAGCAGGCTCGCCGCCAACTTCTTCATCAACATATAGCTGCTTCACTTCCATGCGTGGTTTCTTTCGGCGCGCGACGGGCCTGCCATGCCTGGCCCCGCGCGCCGCCCGCAATTTGAACACGCGCCGCAAGATAGGTTCACCGGCCGGAATTCCTGGCGCGATTCCTGCCGCTATTTACACCGCGATTCCCGCCATGATTTCGCGCGCCTTTTGTCACGACATCTTGCGAAACCCCTTGCAGAAGGCACTTTTCTGCGGTGAAAACAACAAACAGTGGCTTAAAACCCGCTGGAAAGCCGCATCTGGCGCCGCTCTTCCGCTATCATCGGGCGCGTAGCGTCAAATGCCGATATCCGGCACGCGCTGCTCCATGTCCTCAACATACGGATTTTGACCATGGCCACGAAAGCTAAAGCTCCTGCCAAGAAAGTCACCAAGACCGCCGTCAAGGCGCCCGCAAAGAAGGCAACCGCCGCCAAGCCCGCCGTGAAGCCGGCTGCCAAGAAGGCCGTCGCCGTCAAGAAGGTCGTCGCCGCCAAGAAGGTCGCTGCCGCCCCCAAGGCCATCAAGGCTGCGATGAACAAGACCCAGCTCATCGCCTACATCGTTGAGCAATCCGGCGTCGAAGCCAAGTCGGTCAAGGCCGTTCTGGCCAGCCTGGAAACCTCGGTGCTGGGCTCCGTGGACAAGAAGGGCGCTGGCGAATTCACGCTGCCCGGCCTGTTCAAGGTCGCCGTGCAGAAGGTTCCCGCCAAGGCCAAGCGCTTCGGCAAGGATCCGTTCACGGGTGAAGAGCGCTGGTTCCCCGCCAAGCCGGCTTCGGTCAAGGTGAAGGTTCGCCCGCTCAAGAAGCTGAAGGACGCCGCGCAGTAATTTCTTTACGCGCTGTATCCGGTCAAGCCGGGAAGGGCCCGCCTCGAAAGAGGCGGGCCCTTCTTTTTTCGCCGGGGACTTTGCGGCGACCCCACAACACGGGTAGAATTTATCTTCACGTTAAGATACTTCACATTAAAACAGTGGCCATCAACCATGAATGATCTCGTCGACCTGGTGATTTCGCAGTGGACTACGCAGTGCCCCACACAGGACTTCGCCGCCATGTCGGTCGTTGCGCGCCTGTTCCGCCTGAACGCGTTCGCCACCCGCAACGTCAACCGCACGTTCCGCCAGCACAACCTGCACCAGGGCGAGTTCGATGTGCTCGCCACGCTCTACCGCAGCGGCGCGCCCCACGCGATGAACCCGCAGAAACTCGTCGAGGCCCTGCTGCTCACGTCCGGCGCCATGACCAACCGCCTGGACCGGCTGGAACAGGCGGGCCTCTTGGTGCGCAATCCCAATCCGCAGGACCGGCGCGGCATCATCGTGTCGCTCACCGCCGAAGGCCTGCGCCTGATCAAGGTCGTGCTCAAGGAATACCTGAAGGACCTGAATGAACTGCTGGAGCCGCTGTCCGCCGCCGAGCGCCGGCAGTTGGCCGGGCTCTTGAAAAAGCTGCTGCTCAAGCAGGACCAGGACACCCCCGGCAGCGTCGGCGCCTGAGCGGCGCACCGCACATCCCGTCTTACTCCATTTCCGCATCCAATCAGTGACTACCTCCACGCCCTCCTCGCCCACGCTGACCGCGCCCATCATCCTGCTGATGTCCGTGGCCACCGGCCTGGCCGTCGCCAGCAATTACTACGCGCAGCCGCTGCTGCACACCATCGGCCAGCAGTTCGCGATCTCGAACGCCACGGCCGGCGCCATCGTCACCACCGCGCAATTGAGCTACGCGGTGGGCTTGATGCTGCTGGTGCCGCTGGGCGACATGTTCGAGCGCCGCGCGCTGATCGTGCTGATGAACGTCCTGGCCGCGGGCGGGCTGCTGATTTCCGCCTTCGCCCCGAATATCGCGGTGCTCATCCTGGGCACGGCGTTGACCGGCATGCTGTCCGTCGTGGCCCAGATCCTCGTGCCCTTCGCCGCCACCCTGGCGGCCCCGCATGAGCGCGGCAAGGCCGTCGGCACCGTCATGAGCGGGCTGCTGCTGGGCATCCTGCTGGCCCGCACCGCCGCCGGCGCGCTGGCCGACGTGGGCAGTTGGCGCACGGTGTACTGGGTGGCCGCCATCCTGATGCTGTGCATGTCCGGGGTCCTGTGGCGGGTGCTGCCCCGCTACCAGAGCCCCACGGCGATGAGCTATCCGCAGTTGCTGGGCTCGATTCTGCGCATGTTCGTCGAGGAACCGCTGTTCCGCGCCCGGTCGCTCATCGGCGGGCTGCTGTTCGCCGCCTTCAGCATGCTGTGGACGCCGCTCACCTTCCTGTTGGCCGGCCCGCCCTATGAATACAGCAACACCACCATCGGCCTGTTCGGCCTGGCGGGCGCGGCCGGCGCCTATGCCGCCAACCGCTTCGGTCGCCTGGCCGACCGGGGCCTGGGCAATATCGCCACCCGTGTGGGCCTGTTGCTGCTTTTGGGTTCCTGGGGACTGATGGCGTTCGGCCAGGTTTCGGTGATCGCCCTGCTGGCCGGCATCCTGGTGCAGGATCTGGCGATCCAGGGCGTCCATGTCACCAATACCAGTTCCATCTACCGCCTGCGGCCCGAGGCGCGCAGCCGCCTGACGGCGGGCTACGTCACCTGCTACTTCATCGGCGGGGCGTCCGGTTCGCTGGTATCGTCCTGGCTCTACGCCCATTTCGGGTGGCCCGCCGTGGTGACCGCGGGCGCCGTCCTGGCGGCCGTGACGCTGGCATATGGCGCCCTCGCGCCCAGTGCGCGCATCCCGGAAACGCCCCCAGCGCCTGCCCGCGCCTAGCACCTCCTATAATCAGGGGTTTTGACCGCCACCGCGCCCCGGCGCGATGGGGCGGCTCACCCCTTTTTTGCCACCGCGCACGAGCCCATGCAGGAACGCTACCTCCCCACTACCGTCGAAGCGGCCGCCCAACAAGACTGGCAGGCCCGCGACGTCTATCTGGTCCAAGAACACGCAAAGAACGCCGACGGCTCCGAAAAGCCCAAGTTCTACGCCTGCTCCATGCTGCCCTATCCCAGCGGCAAGCTGCACATGGGCCACGTGCGCAACTACACCATCAACGACATGATGGCCCGCCAGCTGCGCATGCGCGGCTACAACGTCCTGATGCCCATGGGCTGGGACGCCTTCGGCATGCCGGCGGAAAACGCCGCCATCAAGTCCAAGGTGCCGCCCGCCAAGTGGACCTACGACAACATCGCCTACATGAAGAAGCAGATGAAGGCGATGGGTCTGGCGATCGACTGGACGCGCGAGATGTGCGCCTGCGATCCGCAGTACTACAAGTGGAACCAGTGGCTGTTCCTGAAGATGCTCGAAAAGGGCGTCGCCTACCGCAAGACCCAGGTCGTGAACTGGGACCCGGTCGACCAGACCGTGCTGGCCAACGAACAGGTCATCGACGGCCGCGGCTGGCGCTCGGGCGCGCTCGTTGAAAAGCGCGAGATCCCCGGCTACTACCTGCGCATCACCGATTACGCCGACGAACTGCTGGGCGCCGTCCAGAACGACCTGCCCGGCTGGCCCGAGCGCGTGCGCCTGATGCAGGAAAACTGGATCGGCAAGTCCGAGGGCCTGCGCTTTGCCTTCCCGCACCAGATCGCCGGCCAGGACGGCCAGCTCATCCAGGACGGCAAGCTGTACGTCTTCACGACCCGCGCCGACACGATCATGGGCGTGACCTTCTGCGCCGTGGCGCCGGAACACCCGCTGGCGACGCACGCCGCCGCCAGCAATCCCCAGCTCGCCGCGTTCATCGAACAATGCAAGCTGGGCGGCACGACCGAGGCCGAGATGGCCACGCGCGAAAAAGAAGGCATGCCCACGGGCCTGTTCGTCACGCACCCCATCACGGGCGCGCAGGTCGAGGTCTGGGTCGGCAACTACGTGCTCATGACCTATGGCGACGGCGCCGTCATGGGCGTGCCGTCGCACGACGAGCGCGACTTCGCCTTCGCCAAAAAATACGGCCTGCCCATCGTCCAGGTCGTGGACGTGGCCGGCAAGGCATATTCCACCGACGCCTGGCAGGAATGGTACGGCGACAAGCAGTCCGGCCGCACCATCAACTCTGGCAAGTACGACGGCCTGTCCTACAAGGAAGCCGTGGACGCCATTGCAGCCGACCTGGCCGAAAAGGGCCTGGGCGAAAAGCAGACCACCTGGCGCCTGCGCGACTGGGGCATCTCGCGCCAGCGCTACTGGGGCACCCCGATCCCCATCATCCACTGCGCGGACTGCGGTCCCGTGCCGGTGCCGGAGAAGGACCTGCCCGTGGTCCTGCCCGACGACCTCATTCCCGACGGCAGCGGCAACCCGCTGGCAAAGAATGAAGCCTTCCTGTCCTGCGCCTGCCCCAAGTGCGGCAAGCCCGCACGCCGCGAAACGGACACGATGGACACGTTCGTGGACTCGTCCTGGTACTTCATGCGCTACACCTCGCCCGGCAACGACAACGCCATGGTCGACACGCGCAATGACTACTGGATGCCGATGGACCAGTACATCGGCGGCATCGAGCACGCCGTGCTGCACCTCTTGTACGCGCGCTTCTGGACCAAGGTCATGCGCGACATGGGCCTGCTCAACTTCGACGAGCCCTTCACCAAGCTGCTGTGCCAGGGCATGGTGCTCAACCACATCTACTCGCGCAAGACGCCCCAGGGCGGCATCGAGTACTTCTGGCCCGAGGACGTCGAAAATGTGTACGACGACCGCGGCGCCATCGTCGGCGCCAAGCTGAAGTCGGACGGCTCGGCCATCACCTACGGCGGCGTGGGCACGATGTCCAAGTCCAAGAACAACGGCGTCGACCCGCAATCGCTGATCGACACGCTGGGCGCCGACACGGCGCGCCTGTTCGTCATGTTCGCCAGCCCGCCCGAACAGACCCTCGAATGGTCCGACTCCGGCGTCGAAGGCTCCAACCGCTTCCTGCGCCGTCTCTGGTCCATCAGCTACGGCCACCGCGACGCCGTGGCGCGCGGCTTGGCCCAGGGCACCGACTGGGCGCAGGCCCCGGCCGCCGTCAAGGATCTGCGCCGCGAGGTCTACGGGCTGCTCAAGCAGGCCGATTACGACTACCAGCGCATCCAGTACAACACCGTGGTGTCGGCCTGCATGAAGATGCTGAACGCCATCGACGATGCCAAGCTGCCCGAGGGCGCCGCCACCGACGCGGCCTACGCCGAGACCCTCGGCGTCCTGCTGCGCGTGCTGTATCCGGTCGTGCCGCACATCACCTGGCACCTCTGGCGCGACCTGGGCTACGCCCACGAGCTGGGCGACCTGCTCGACGCGCCCTGGCCCCACGTGGACGAAGCCGCCCTCGTCGCCGACGAGATCGAGCTCATGCTCCAGGTCAACGGCAAGCTGCGCGGCTCGATCCGCGTGGCGGCCAAGGCCCCCAAGGAAGACATCGAAAAGCTGGCCGCCAGCCAGGAAGAGGTCGCCCGATTCCTGGAAGGCCGTCCGCCCAAGCGCGTCATCGTGGTGCCGGGCAAACTGGTCAACGTCGTAGGCTGATGAGGTCAAGCATGTACTTCGCCGGGCAACAAACGCAACTTTCCCGCCAAACCTGGCTGCTGCGCGGCGCCTGCCTGGCGCTGTTCATGCTGCTCTCGGCCTGCGGCTTCGCGCTGCGGGGCGTGACCCCGATGCCGTTCGACCGGATGTACGTGGGCATTCCCGACACGACCCAGTTCGGCGCGGACGTGCGCCGCGCCCTGCGCGCGGCCTCGCCCAACACCAGGCTGGTGGACTCGCCCAAGGAAGCGCAGGCGATCTTCCAGCAGGTGAACGACTCGCGCACCCTGCGCGAGGTCTCGCTGAACGCCCAGGGCCGCGTCGAATCCTACGAACTCGGCATCAACTACACGTTCCGCCTGATCGACGCCCAGGGCCGCGTGCTGGTGCCCGACACGACGCTGTCGATCTTCCGCGAAATGCCGTACGACGACCAGGTGGTGCAGGCCAAGCAGGGCCAGATCGACACCCTGTTCAAGGCCATGCAGCGCGATCTGGTGTCGCGCGTGCTGCGCCGTATCACGGCGCCGGACGTGCACAAGGCGTTCGAAGCCGCGCAGGCCGGCGAAGACACCGGCGAAACCCCGCTCTTCAACCCGAACGAGCCGCAGCCGCAGCGTGTTCCCACGCCGTGGCAGACGCCGTCCGTCACCGATCCGACCAACGTGCGCTAGCCCATGGCACAGCCCCTGGACGCGGATCGGCTGGCCGAACACCTGCAGCGGCCCGGCACCCGGCTGGCGCCGCTGTACACGGTCTCCGGCGACGAGCCGCTGCTGGTCACCGAGGCGGTGGACGCGCTGCGCGCCGCCGCGCGCAACGCGGGCTACACCGAGCGCCTGTCCATGGTGATGGACGCGCGCAGCGACTGGAGCGCCGTCATCGCCGCCACGCAGAGCGTGTCGCTCTTCGGCGACCGCCGCATCCTTGAAATCAAGATCCCCACCGGCAAGCCCGGCAAGTCCGGCGCCGACACCCTGGCCAAGCTGGCCGAACAGGCCGAAAAGCAGCCGGACGCCGACACCCTGGTGCTGATCTCCCTGCCCCGGCTGGACAAGGCCACGCGGGAAAGCCGCTGGATGCAGGCGCTGACCCGCGCCGGCATGACGGTCGACATCGCCAGCATCGAACGCGCGCGCCTGCCCGCCTGGGTCGGCATGCGGCTGGCGCGCCAGAACCAGCGCGCCGACAGCGCCACCCTGCAATGGATGGCCGACAAAGTCGAAGGCAACCTGCTCGCCGCCCACCAGGAAATCCAGAAGCTGGGCCTGCTCTACCCCGAAGGTCAGCTTGCCCCCGAGGACGTGGAGCGCGCCGTGCTGAACGTCGCGCGCTACGACGTCTTCGGCCTGCGCGACGCGATGCTGGCCGGCGACATCGGCCGCACCATCCGCATGATCGACGGCCTGCGCGCCGAAGGCGAAGCGCTGCCGCTGGTGCTGTGGGCGGTCGGCGAAGAAATCCGCCTGCTCGCGCGCGTCGCCGAGGCTCGGGCGCTGGGCCAGGACGCCAACGGACTGATGCGGCGCCTGCGCATCTTCGGCGCCCACGAGCGCCTGGCGCTGCAGGCCCTGAACCGGGTCCAGCCCGGCGTCTGGCCCGCCGCCGTGCAGCATGCCCACGAAGTCGACCGGCTGATCAAGGGTCTGTCGGTTCCCGGGCGCCTCTCCGACCCCTGGGAAGAAATGACCCGCCTGGCGCTGCGCGTGGCCGCCGCCGGCGGACGACCGTGAAGGCGGCCTGGCCGCCGCCTTCGACTCGTCCCCCTCATCCGGTCGGCAGACCGGATCTCGCCCGGCCCCGTGGCCGGATATACACTGACTCTCCAGGCGGCGCCCGCGCTGCCCCACCTCCATGATCGACGCCGCCATGTCCTCGTCCTCCATCGAACAAGCCATGCTCACCCTGGGCGAAAACGCCCGCCGCGCCTCGCGCGCCATGATGCGCGCCGACAGCGCGGCCAAGAACCAGGCGCTGATCGCCATGGCCGACGCCCTGGCCGCCAGCCACGACGAACTGAAGGCCGCCAATGAACGCGACGTCGCCGCCGCGCGCGCCAACGGCCTGGAGCCGGCCCTGCTCGATCGGCTGACGCTGTCGGACAAGACGCTGGCGCACATGGCCGAAGGCCTGCGCCAGATCGCCGCCCTGCCCGATCCCATCGGCAGCATCACCGCCACCACGGTGCGGCCCAATGGCATGCGCGTTGCCCAGATGCGCGTCCCGCTGGGCGTGATCGGCATCATTTATGAATCCCGCCCCAACGTCACGATCGACGCCGCCGCCCTGTGCCTGAAGTCCGGCAACGCCGCCATCCTGCGCGGCGGCAGCGAAGCGCTGCATTCCAACGTGGCGCTGGGCCGCATCGTGCAGACCGGCCTGGCCGCTGCCGGCCTGCCGCAGGACGCGGTGCAGGTCGTCGCCACCACCGACCGCGCCGCGGTCGGCAAGCTCATCACCATGACCGAGCACATCGACGTGATCGTGCCGCGCGGCGGCAAGGGCCTCATCGCCCGCCTGTCGCAAGAGGCGCGCGTGCCGCTCATCAAGCACCTGGACGGCAACTGCCACATCTACATCGACGCGGCCGCGGACCCGGACAAGGCCCATGCCATCGCGCTGAACGCCAAGACCTACCGCTACGGTATCTGCGGCGCCATGGAAACGCTGCTGATCGACGCGGTCGCGGCGGTATCCATCCTGCCCAGCCTGGCCGCGGCCTTCGCCGAGCACGGCGTGGAACTGCGCGGCTGCCCGCGCACGCTGGCGCTGCTGCCGCACGCCAAGGCCGCCACCGAAGAGGATTGGGCCACCGAATACCTGGCGCCCATCCTGGCCGTGCGCATCGTCGACACGCTGGACGACGCCATCGAACACATCGCGCGCTACGGCTCGGGCCATACCGACGCCATCGTGACCCAGGACCTGACGGCGGCCCAGCGTTTCCAGCGCGAAGTCGACTCCAGCTCGGTCTACGTCAACCTGCCCACCTGCTTTGCGGACGGCTTCGAATACGGCCTGGGGGCCGAGATCGGCATCTCCACCAACCGCCTGCACGCGCGCGGCCCGGTCGGGCTGGAAGGCCTGACCACGCTCAAGTGGGTCTTGAACGGCGAAGGCCAGACCCGCGGCTGACGCCCCTGCGGCGCCCCGTGCCCAGGCGCGCACTGACGCGGCCCTGAATGACGCGGCCCTGAACACGGGGCCGCGCCAAGTTCTCTACAATAGGGCCAGCTTTTTTTGCCCGAATTTGTCCATCCCACGCGGCCCGCCCGCGCATCGTTGAGATTCCCCATGCATTCTCCCGTCATGGCCATGGCCTTCAGCCTATTCGTGCTGTGCTTCATCACCTGCACGATCAGCGGCATCGTGCTGTTCTTCATCAAGACCCGGCAGATCAACGCCGCCATGAAGCATCCTTACCTGCAGCATCGGCCCTTCAACCAGTTCCCGCTGGCGATCCAGGCCGCGATCATGCTCGATTATTTTTTCCGGCTGATGTTTCCGGGCACGCGCTTCTGGCTGATCGGCAACGCCAACGACCTGCTCGGCCATGTCGATCCCAAGAAGACCCCGCTCTCCTTGAAATGGCCGATCGTCGGTTTCTGGGGCTCGTGCTGGCTGGGCCTGATCGCCATGATCGTGCTCTGGATCATGCTGTTCCTGGGGAGGTGAGCGCATGCAGATCGGATTCGAAGACTATCCCGGCAGCATCGAAGCCGCCCGTATCCTGATCGCGGCGCGTCTGGCCGGCGTTGCCGGTCCGCGCCTGCCCGCGCACTGCCGGCCGCAATCCCTGAGCCAGGCCATTGCCGTGCAGCGGCGCACCGCCGAACTGCTGCGCGAAACCCGTCAGGACGGCATCGCCGCCTGGAAGAGCGCGCTGCCTTCCCCGGAAAAGACCGTCGTGGCGCCCATCTACGCGTCGGGCACCGCGGATGCCGCCGCCGGACCGGTCCCCGCCCGCACCGACGTCGTGCGCATCGAGCCCGAAATCGCCTTCCAGATCGCCCGCGACCTGCCGCCGCGCGACACGCCCTACACCGAAGCCGAGATCGACGCCGCCGTCGGCAGCGCCCGCCTCGCGCTGGAAATCCTGGGTTGCCGCTATGCGTCTCCAGAACATGCCAGCCTGCCCGAACTGCTGGCGGATCACATGTTCAACCAGGGACTGGTGCTGGGTCCCCCGATCGCATCGCCGGACGCGGCGCCGGGCAGCATGACCATCACGCTGACGGTCGATGGCGTCGAAGTCGAACAACACGCTGGCATCCACCCGAACGACCATCCCAAGGCCGGGCTGTACTGGCTGGCCAACTTCCTGCGCGAGCAGGGCCTGGGCCTGGCGGCCGGGCAGCACGTCATCACCGGCTCTTATGCCGGCTTCCTGGACGTGCCCGCCCATCGGGACATCGAACTGGCCTATGGCGATCTGGGCGTGCTGCGGGTGCGCTTCGGGCACCCATGACGGCGCCAGCGGCCCGGTGTCTGCGGCCGGTTGACGGCGCGCAGCCCGCGGCCGGCAGGCTAACGGCTCGCCGCCTGCGGCCAACCGGCTAGCGGGACGCGGGCTCGGCGATGCTGACCGGCTCGCCGCCCGCCTCGATGATTTCTCCCACCGCCAGGCACAGATCCTCGCGGAACCGACCCGCCACCACCTGCACGCCCACCGGGCTGGGACCCGCGCTGCTCATTGCGCTGCCCATGGCCACGGACAAGCCGGGCAGTCCCATGAACGGCAAGCCGATCTGGGTCATCTGCGCGCGCCAGACGCGCGCGTAGGCCGCATCCCCCTGCAGGTCGAGCTGGTCCGGGAAAGGCAATTCGGCCGACACCGGCAGCAGCAACACCGGGTATTCGGCGAAGAACACCTCCCACATGCGCGTCAGCGTCGCCCGGCGCGTCAGCACCGCCGAAAAGCTCGCCAGGTCAGCGTTCGCCGCCCTGTCACGCTGGCCGGCCAGCGCCACCCGCGCACCGGGATCGCCTTCTTTTTCGGCGGCCGCGACCATCGCGTCGTAGCCGTCGGCCATCCACATCCGAATCTGCAGATCGGCCGCCTCCTGCATCGGTGGGGTCGCGTCCAGCGTATCGACCGTCCAGCCCGCATCGCTCAGCCGCCGCGCCGCTTCCTGCAGCGCCTTCACGATGGCGGGCTCGGTCTCCAGGCCGTCCGGATTCAGGCACAGCGCCGCCCGCCGGGGCACCTCCGCGCCCATCAGCGGAGCCGGCACCCACCAGGGATCGCGCGGGTCGGCAGCCGCCAGCGCGGCCAGCCCCAGCCGCACGTCGGCAATGGTGCGCCCCAGAGGCCCCGACACCGCCGTGATCTGTCCGCCGATCGAGCGCTCGGGCAGCGAGGCGTTGTACGCCGCCACCCGTCCCAGCGAGGGGCGCAGACCGTGCACACCGCAGGCGTAGGCGGGGTAGCGGATCGAGCCGGCAATATCGGTGCCGTGCGCCAGATGCCCGATGCCCGCGGCCACCGCCGACGCGGCGCCGCCGGACGAGCCGCCCGGGGTCAGCGCCGGATTGCGGGGATTGCGGGTGTCGCCATGCAAGACATTGCTGGTGAACCAACGCAGCGAAAACGCGGGCGTATTCGTGCGCCCCAGGATCACAGCGCCTGCACGCCGCAAATTGTCGACGACGGGACTGTTGCTGTTGGCGATCAGGTCTTTCTGCAGGCCCACGCCGTTGGTCGTGGCAAAGCCGGCCTGATCCACGTTGACCTTCACCGTGACGGGCACGCCCGCCAACATGCCGGGATCTTCCCCACGCGCCAGGGCGGCATCCACCCCGGCCGCCTGGGCCAGCACGTCTTCCGGACGATGGTCCACCACCGCATTGATGGCGGGATTGACGGCATCGAGCCGCCGCAGCGCGCTTTGCGCGGCCTGGACGGCGGAGACTTCACGCTTGCGCACAAGGGCGGCAAGCTCAACTGCGGACAAACGCCAAAGATCGGTCACGCGCAACTCCTGGGGTCGTGGGTTTTCCTGCAAGCAGGCAAACCTTAGCGCCAGTCGCCCAAGCCCACAAGCCGCCGCGCGACGCTATTCGCTTTCCTCGAACACCTGGACGATCGCGTCGGCCACCGCCCGCACCCGCGCTGTGCGGTTCAGGTCGCCGTGCATCACCAGCCACAGGTCGTAGCTTTCGCTGCGGCTCGGCCAGATGCGCACCAGGTCGGGATAGTCCGGCGCCATGTGGGTAGGCAGTTCGCCGATGCCCAGCCCCGCCACCACGGCGTCGATGATCATCAACCCGGAATTGACCTCGATGCCGATGCGGCCATTGCGGGTCGGCTCGCCGCACAGCGAGTCAGACCAGCCCGGCAGCACCGCCTGCTGATAGGCGACCAGGGTATGCCCCGCGAACGCCGTGCCGGGCTTGGGCTCACCGTGCGCATCCAGGTAGGCGCGTGACGCATACAGCCCGACCTCCTTGCGCGCCAGGTGGCGATGGATGAGGTCCGGATTGTCGGGCTTGACGTTGCGGATCGCCAGGTCCGCTTCGCGGCGCGTCAGGTTGCTGATCTGGATGCCGGTGGACAGCACCATCCGGATGTCGGGATGCTCGGCATGGACTCGACGGATGGCCTCCATGAGGAAGTAACGGGCCACCGTTTCGGAGGACGCGACGCGCACGGCCCCCGACAGGCGGTGGTCCAGCCCCTGCATCTGGCGCTGGAGCTGATCGGCCGCCAGCTCCATGCGCTCGGCCGCGGCGAAGGCCAGCTCCCCCGCCGCGGTGGGCACGTAGCCGCCGGGCGTGCGCAGGAAAAGGCGCGCGTCCAGCGAGGCCTCCAGCGCCGCCAGGCGCCTGCCCGCGGTGGCCTGGTCGATCTGCAGCACCGCCGCCGCGCCGCGCAGCGTCCCCACCCGGTAAATCGCCAGGAAGATCCTGGCGTTGTCCCAATCCATGCGCCGTCCTTGATGCAATTTTGCATGACTATAAAGCAATTATTCGGCTTTTTTGCATCATAGAAAACGCCTAATCTTCACCCCTCGCAAGCCGCCCGCAAACGCATCCCATCATGTCCTCCGCCTGCCGCCCCGCCCCTACCCTGAACGCCCCGCCCGCCGCCGCCGGCTGGCTGCCCCTGGTCACCCTGGCCATCGGATTCGTCATGGCCATGCTGGACGTGACGGTCGTCAACGTGGCGCTCCCCAGCATTGCGCTCCAATTCACGGTGCCGCTGACCGACCTGGTCTGGATCGTGGACGGCTACACGCTGACGTTCGCCGCGCTGCTGCTGCTGGCCGGCGCGCTGGCCGACCGCTACGGCGCCAAGACGCTCTACCTGACCGGCCTGGGTGTGTTCACCGGCGCGTCGCTGCTCTGCGGATTGGCGCCCGACGCCGACACCCTGATCGCCGCCCGCATGCTGCAAGGCGTCGGCGCCGCGCTCTTCATGCCCAGCTCGCTCAGCCTGCTCGCGCACGCCTATGACGATGAACACGTGCGCAATCGCATGCTGGCGGCCTGGTCCGCCATCGTGGCGGTCGCGGGCGCGTCCGGCCCGCTGCTGGGCGGCGTGCTGATCCATCAATTCGGGTGGCGCGGCATCTTCCTCATCAACATTCCGCTGGGCCTGGCCGGCATGTGGCTTGCCCGTCGACGCATCGCGGCCGCGCCTCGCCGTCCGCGCGCGCTCAATCCCCTGAGCCACGCGCTCGGCGTCGTGGCGCTGGCTGCGCTGTGCTTTGCGCTGATCCAGGGCAATGCCTACGGCTGGACCTCGCCGCCCATCGCCGCCACGGCGCTCCTGTGTGGTCTCGCCACGGCACTCCTCGTGCGGCGCGAACGCCGGCACGCCGAACCGATCATCCCGCGCGCGCTGTTCGCCACCTCCCAATTTGCCGCCGCCAACGGCGTCGGCTTTCTCATCAACCTGGCGGCGTACGGCCAGTTGTTCCTGCTGAGTCTCTTCCTGCAGCATGCGCGCGGTGCCGACGCGCTGCAGACGGGCATCGAGCTCGTGCCGATGCTGGCCGTGTTTTCCATTGGCAACCTCATCTCGGGCCGCGTATCGGCGCGCTGGAACCTGCCGGCGTCGCTGCTGGGCGGCGTATCGCTCGCGGCGGCGATGAGCGCAATCGGCATGCTCGCCTTCTCTCCCGACGTTGCCTACTGGCCCTTCACGCTCGTCGTCGCCCTGGCCAACCTGGGCGTCGGCATCGCCGTGCCCGCCATGACCAGCATCGTCATGCAGGTGTCCGGCAAGCACCACGCCAACAGCGCCGCGGCGGCCCTGAATGCCAACCGCCAATCCGGCGCACTGGTCGGCGTCGCGGTGATGGGCACCCTCCTGCACCTGCTGCCGGACTGGCGCGCCAGCCTGCCCGCGGCCTATGCCGTGATCACGGCCAGCTACGCGTTCACGGTCGCGCTGGCATGGCGCCACCTTCGACGGGCCCGCAACGCCTGACGCTCGCCGGCCTGCATGGCAAGGGCCACGGGTTTGCTTCACAATGACGCAAACCCGAACAAGGAGACCTGCATGTCCAGCCCTGCCGCGACCAGCCCTGACTCGTCCCGCTCCATCCGCCGCGTCGCCATCGTCGGCGCCGGCACCATCGGCGCCAGTTGGGCGGCGCTGTTTCTCGCGCAGGGCCTGGAAGTCGTGGTCAGCGATCCCGGCCCGCACGCGCAGGGGCAGACCATCGCGCGCGTGCAGGCGGCATGGCCGGTCCTGACCGAGCTGGGGCATGTCCGGGCGGGCGCCACGCCCGACGCGCTACGCTTTGAACCCGATCTGGAAGCGGCATTGGCCGGGGTGGACTTCGTGCAGGAAAACGCGCCGGAGCGTGAAGACTTCAAAACCGACCTCTTCGCGCGCATGGACGCCGTGCTGCCCCCGCACGTGATCGTCGCATCCAGTTCGTCCGGCCTCATCATGAGCCGGCTGCAATCGCGCTGCCGCCATCCGGAGCGATTCGTCATCGGCCATCCCTTCAACCCGCCCCATCTGATTCCGCTCGTGGAGGTGGTGGGCGGCGACCAGACCTCTGCGCAGACGATGGACCGCGCCATCGACTTCTACCGCAGCATGGGCAAGCATCCCATCCGGCTGAACAAAGAAGTGCCTGGCCATATCGCCAACCGCCTGCAAGCGGCGTTGTGGCGCGAAGCCATCCACCTCGCCGCCGAAAATGTCGCCAGCGTCGCGGACATCGACGCCGCCGTATCGCAAGGCCCGGGCCTGCGCTGGGCGCTCTTCGGACCGCACATGACATTCAACCTGGGCGGCGGCGAAGGCGGGATGGCGCATTTCATGCACCACTTGCTCGGTCCGGTGCAGACCTGGTGGGATGACCTCGGCGCGCCCGACGTCACGCCCGACCTGCAGCAACGCCTCATCGAGGGCGTCAACGCCGAGGCCGGCCATCGCAGCATCGCCGATCTCGTCGAGACACGCGACGCGCAGCTCACGGCGCTGATCAAGACCTTGCGGCGCTGACCAAGATCTTGCGGTATTGATCCAGACCTTGCGCCGATGACCGCTCCTGGACCGCGGCGCTGTTATCCTGGAACGCGGGACTGGCTGCATCCGCCGAGGTACGGCAGCATGTTGCGAAGCCCAGGTGCCGGCTTGGGCCCGATTGCCGTGGTCCCGCGCCGTGGTCCCGTGCCGTGGTCCCAAGGTGCCACGTCCCGGGACCTGACGCCACTTTCCCGGACCTTGCCTCATTTTCAACCAAGGAATGTTCTCGAATGATCTCCGTGACTCACGACACCGAACGCTCCCGCTTCACCGCCACCGTCGACGGCGTGCTGTGCGTGCTGGACTATCAACTGCAGGACGGCGCCATGGCCATCACGCACACCGGCGTGCCCAGTGCGGTGGGCGGACGCGGCATCGCCGCCGAGTTGACGCGCCAGGCGCTGCTCACCGCGCGCACGAACGGCTGGAAGGTGCGTCCCTATTGCTCTTACGCCGACGCCTACATCCGTCGCCATCCCGAATACGCCGACCTGCTGGCCTGATCACACCGCCCATCCCCCGTGTCCAAGCAACCCAGCCCTTCCAAGACGCCCTGCCCTTGCGGCCGGCCCGCGGCCTATCCCGACTGCTGCGGCCGCTGGCATGACGGCCCGCAGGCGTTGCAAGCGCCCACCGCCGAAGCCCTGATGCGCTCGCGCTACAGCGCGTTCGTCATGGACAAGCTCCCCTACCTGCTTGCCACCTGGCATCCCAGCACACGTCCGGCCTCGCTCGACCCCAATCCCCCCGGCCTGAAATGGCTGGGCCTCGACATCAAGGCAGCCGCCAGCCAGGATGCGGACCACGCCACCGTCGAATTCGTCGCCAGAAGCCGCCTGGACGGACGCGCCAGCCGCATGCACGAGACCAGCCGTTTCGTGCGCGAAGGCGGGCAGTGGTTCTACGTGGACGGCGACCTGCGCTGATCCCCGCCCGCCAGGCATCGCGCGACGCCCTCATGCCCCGATGTCGGAGCCGATAGCTTGAGTCCCCGTCATCCCCGGACGTCAGGGCCGATGGCTTGCTCGAGCGCGGCGATCAGATCCTGCTCTACCGCGCCGAAAGCGCGCGTATCGCCCACAATCGCCAATTCCGTAGGCGGCACCGCCGCGAATCCGTCCGCCTCACCCAATTCGCGGTGCGACGCCAGGCGCGCGAATGCCGGCAACAGGCTCACCCCCAGTCCCGCCGCCACCGCCGCTTGCACACCGGCAAGACTATGGCTGAGATACGCAATGTGCCAAGGCCGGCCTGCGCTTTCCAGCGCGTAGATCATGCGTTTTCGATAGATACAGCCCTGCGGAAACAAGACCAGCGGCACAGGCCCCGATTCCCCGTTCCGCCGCCGGCCGTCCACCCAGACCAGCCGTTCCGGCCACGCCGCCAGGCAGGCCCCGTCCCCCGGTTCGCGCTTGACCAGCGCCAGATGCAGGTCCCCGGACGCCAACCCGGCGCGCAGCTCCGCGCTCATGCCACTCACGGTCTCAAGCCGCACCTCCTCATGGCTGGCGGCAAACTCGGCCAGCAGCACGGTCAGGCGCGACACGTCAAAATCCTCCGGTACCCCCAACCGCAGCACGCGCGCGGAGCGCGGCGCAGAAAACACATGCTCCGCTTCGCCCGCAATGGCGAGCAGCCGCCGGGCATAAGCCAGCATGAGCTCGCCGTCTTCGGTGACAGACACATTTCCACCGGCGCGGTCGCGCAGCAGCAGCGTCTTGCCGACGCTTTGCTCCAGCTTGCGCACCTGCTGGCTGACTGTCGACTGCGTGCGATGCACACGCCGGGCAGCCCGCGTGAAACTGCCCTCTTCGACGACGCAGACCAGCGTTTTCAGGAGTTCAAGGTCCAACATCGGCTTTCGTAGATTAGGTTTCGTGGATCGGGATTCGGGATTCGGGATTCGGGATTCGGGATTCGGGATTCGGGATTCGGGATTCGGGAATTGGATTTGGAGTCGGGCTCGCCGTCGGCGTCGGAACTCGGAACTCGGAACTCGGAACTCGGAACTCGTGGTCGACCATGCCACCACAAGCAGAACGACATTCCTCCCTGCCGAACCGATATCTAAAAATCCACTAAGAAGAATCCAATTATTAATTTTACAACTACAGCCTGGAATCTTACGCTGAAGGATCAACCCATACCCTCGAGGAACTGACATGCCGCTGGATCAACTCCCCCGCCCGCAATGGCTCACGTTCGACTGCTACGGCACCCTCATTCAGTGGGACGAAGGTCTGCAATCTGCCGTGGCGCGGATCCTGGCCGCCCATCCGGGCTCGACACCGCCACCCACCGCTGCGCAGTTCCTGCACGTATACGATGCGCACGAACACCGGCTGGAACGCACCCCGCCCTACCGCCGCTTCGCGGATGTCACGCGCGAATCGCTACGCCTGACCATGGAGCACTTTAGCCTGGCCTACCGGCCCGAAGACGCCGAAACGCTCACCGGCAGCATTTCGCGCATGCCTCCCTTTCCCGAAGTGGTGGCCACGCTCGCCACGCTCAAGCAGGCCGGCTTTCGCCTTTGCATCATCTCCAATACGGACGACGACATCATTGCCGGCAATGTCGCGCAGTTGGGCGGACATATCGACCGGGTCATCACTGCCCAACAAGCCCAAGCCTATAAACCGGCGCGCGCCATCTTCGACCACGCTCACGCCGAACTGGGCGTCACCCGCGATGAGGTCGTGCACATCTGCGCCAGCCCGCACCTGGATCTGGCCGCCGCCCGCGACCTCGGGTTTCGCTGCATCTGGATCGACCGCGGCACCGGCCGCAAACCCTTGCCTGACTACCAGCCGGACGCTACCGTAGCGACTCTGGATCGCGTCCCCGGCCTTTTTCAAGAAGCCGGGTGGCTTTGATCCCCCCTATTCCACTCTTAGCTCAAAGGCTGCCATGAACCAGGAACCCCGCTTTGCCGAAGCGCTCTTCCATGCCGACACCGTCGCCGCATTGCGGGCCGATCTGGCCCTGGCCCTGCGCGCCGCCGCGGCCCACGGCCTCGGCGAAGGCGTCTGCAACCATTTCAGCGTCGCCTTGCCCGGCGACCCCGACCATTTCCTGCTGAATCCGCGCGGCCTGATGTGGAACGAGGTCCAGGCAGACGACATCGTGCTGGTCGACGCGCACGGCAACAAACTCGCCGGCCGGCACGAGATCGAACCGACCGCCATGTTCATCCACGCCGCCATCCACCGCATCGCCGGCAAGGCCTGCGTCCTGCACACACACATGCCGTACGCCACCGCCCTCACGCTCACCAGCGACCGGGGATTGGACACCACCCTGTCCCAGAACGCGATGCGCTTTCATGGCCGCCTCGCCATCGACGAGCACTACAACGGCCTGGCGCTCGACGTCTCCGAAGGCGAGCGCATTGCACGCGCCATGCAGGGCGCCGACATCGTATTCCTGGGCAACCATGGCGTCGTCGTCTGCGGCGAACGCATCGATCATGCCTACGACGATCTCTTCTTCCTGGAGCGCGCCTGTACCGCCCAGGTCCTGGCGCAATCCACGGGCCGACCACTGGTGCCCGTCAATCCCGAGCTTGCTTCCAAGGTCGCCGCCCAAATCCAGAGCGAACGCCTGCAATCCGAACTGTTCTTCCAGGCCCTGCGCCGCCAACTACCTGAACAGTAAATACCCACGCCCCAGCGGAGCCAAAGTATTGCCCTCGATGGGTTGACGTCTACCGATCCCCCCAAAAACAAAACCCCTCGCGGCGCAAGCCGCGAGGGGTTCAATCAATCAATTCACTCTGCACAAAAAACAAACCCCCGCAGGGTATTCCTACGGGGGTTTGCACAATAAAAGCCTGACGATGACCTACTTTCACAGACGTCCGTCCACTATCATCGGCGCAAAGGCGTTTCACTGTCCTGTTCGGGATGGGAAGGAGTGGTACCACCTTGCTATGGTCGTCAGGCGTAACGGGTTGAGCGGTTGCGGGTTAGGCAACGGCTCCAATCTTGGAAGAAGCGCAACGTGTGGTGGTCAGAGCTTGGGCTCGATGATCACGCACAGTGGGTGTAATTGGTGTTGGCTGGCTGCTGACGGGGCAGCCAGTAATTTGTATTGAACGACACTTGGAACGCTATACACCAGGTCATAACCATCAGTGTTATAGGATCAAGCCTCACGGGCAATTAGTATCGGTTAGCTTAACGCATTACTGCGCTTCCACACCCGACCTATCAACGTCCTGGTCTCGAACGACCCTTCAGGGGGATCAAGTCCCCGGGATACCTAATCTTCAGACGAGTTTCCCGCTTAGATGCCTTCAGCGGTTATCTCTTCCGTACTTAGCTACCCGGCAATGCCATTGGCATGACAACCGGTACACCAGAGGTACGTCCACTCCGGTCCTCTCGTACTAGGAGCAGGCTCCGTCAAGTATCCAACGCCCACGGCAGATAGGGACCAAACTGTCTCACGACGTTTTAAACCCAGCTCACGTACCTCTTTAAATGGCGAACAGCCATACCCTTGGGACCGGCTACAGCCCCAGGATGAGATGAGCCGACATCGAGGTGCCAAACACCGCCGTCGATATGAACTCTTGGGCGGTATCAGCCTGTTATCCCCAGAGTACCTTTTATCCGTTGAGCGATGGCCCTTCCATTCAGAACCACCGGATCACTATGTCCTGCTTTCGCACCTGTTCGACTTGTCAGTCTCACAGTCAAGCACGCTTATGCCATTGCACTATCAGCACGATTTCCGACCGTACCTAGCGTACCTTCGAACTCCTCCGTTACACTTTGGGAGGAGACCGCCCCAGTCAAACTGCCCACCATGCACTGTCCCCGATCCGGATAACGGACCAAGGTTAGAACCGCAAACAAACCAGGGTGGTATTTCAAGGATGGCTCCACGTGATCTGGCGACCACGCTTCAAAGCCTCCCACCTATCCTACACAGGCCGGTTCACAGTCCAATGCAAAGCTACAGTAAAGGTTCATGGGGTCTTTCCGTCTAGCCGCGGGTAGATTGCATCATCACAAACACTTCAACTTCGCTGAGTCTCAGGAGGAGACAGTGTGGCCATCGTTACGCCATTCGTGCAGGTCGGAACTTACCCGACAAGGAATTTCGCTACCTTAGGACCGTTATAGTTACGGCCGCCGTTTACCGGGGCTTCGATCAAGAGCTTGCACCCCATCACTTAACCTTCCGGCACCGGGCAGGCGTCACACCCTATACGTCGACTTTCGTCTTTGCAGAGTGCTGTGTTTTTAATAAACAGTCGCAGCCACCGATTCTCTGCGACCCCATCATGCTAAGCGCGCAGGCGCTTCACACTACCGGGGTATACCTTCTCCCGAAGTTACGGTATCAATTTGCCGAGTTCCTTCTCCTGAGTTCTCTCAAGCGCCTTGGAATATTCATCCCGTCCACCTGTGTCGGTTTGCGGTACGGTCTCGTACAGCTGAAGCTTAGAGGCTTTTCTTGGAACCACTTCCAATCACTTCGCAAGCAATGCTCGCTCGTGCCATACCCTTGATTTACGCGCCCGGATTTGCCTAAGCGCCATCTTCGATGCAGCAACAGGGACATCCAACACCCTGATGATCTTCCGCGATCCGTCCCCCCATCGCACTGTACGACGGTGCTGGAATATTAACCAGCTTCCCATCAGCTACGCATCTCTGCCTCGCCTTAGGGGCCGACTCACCCTGCGCCGATGAACGTTGCGCAGGAAACCTTGGACTTACGGCGAGGGGGCTTTTCACCCCCTTTATCGCTACTCATGTCAGCATTCGCACTTCTGATACCTCCAGCAGCCTTTACAAGCCACCTTCGCAGGCTTACAGAACGCTCTCCTACCGCGTGCACTAAAAGTGCACACCCGCAGCTTCGGTTTATCGCTTAGCCCCGTTACATCTTCCGCGCAGGACGACTCGATCAGTGAGCTATTACGCTTTCTTTAAAGGATGGCTGCTTCTAAGCCAACCTCCTGACTGTCTATGCCTTCCCACTTCGTTTCCCACTTAGCGATAATTCGGGACCTTAGCTGGCGGTCTGGGTTGTTTCCCTCTTGAGTCCGGACGTTAGCACCCGGTGCTCTGTCTCCCAAGCTGTACTTGCGGGTATTCGGAGTTTGCCATAGTTTGGTAAGTCGCCATGACCCCCTAGCTATAACAGTGCTCTACCCCCCGCAGTAATACTTGAGGCACTACCTAAATAGTTTTCGGAGAGAACCAGCTATTTCCAGATTTGTTTAGCCTTTCACCCCTATCCACAGCTCATCCCCTAATTTTTCAACATTAGTGGGTTCGGTCCTCCAGCACGTGTTACCGTGCCTTCAACCTGGCCATGGATAGATCATCTGGTTTCGGGTCTACACCCAGCGACTGAATCGCCTTATTCGGACTCGCTTTCGCTACGGCTTCCCTATTCGGTTAACCTTGCCACTGAATGTAAGTCGCTGACCCATTATACAAAAGGTACGCAGTCACCCCACAAGGAGGCTCCTACTGTTTGTATGCATACGGTTTCAGGATCTATTTCACTCCCCTTCCGGGGTTCTTTTCGCCTTTCCCTCACGGTACTGGTTCACTATCGGTCGATCACGAGTATTTAGCCTTGGAGGATGGTCCCCCCATCTTCAAACAGGATTTCACGTGTCCCGCCCTACTTGTCTTACGCTTAGTTCCACACACAAAATTTCATCTACAGGGCTATCACCTGCTACGGCCGGACTTTCCATTCCGTTCGATTATCTTGCGTGCTAAAACGTAAAGGCTCTTCCGATTTCGCTCGCCACTACTTTCGGAATCTCGGTTGATTTCTTTTCCTCGAGCTACTGAGATGTTTCAGTTCACCCGGTTCGCTTCCACTAGCCTATGTATTCAGCTAGGGATACCGCATTGCTGCGGTGGGTTTCCCCATTCGGATATCTGCGGATCAAAGCTTGTTTGCCAGCTCCCCGCAGCTTTTCGCAGGCTACTACGTCCTTCATCGCCTGTGATCGCCAAGGCATCCACCATATGCACTTAGTCGCTTGATCCTATAACGCTGTAGGCTATAGGACCTGAGTATTAGCGTTTGTGCCGTTCATAAGTTTCAAAGCAGTCTGAGGTTATTCACCCCAGTCTTGAGAACTTGGAACAAAATTAATGCAATCACAACCCGTGCCCATCTTCATCAGCAACGCTGATTACTTGATGAACACATTTTCGTTGTGCTTCTTCCAGATTGTTAAAGAACAAATGTAGCTGTTGGGTAAAACCCAACTGATAGCGCTGCAAGCAGCGCTATCAGTTAGTTTCTACGCTGCGCCAAACACATGACGCCAGCTACAACAAACAACCGATAAGAGTGGACGCTTAACACGAGCACGTAAGCTCTGAAAGGAGGTGATCCAGCCGCACCTTCCGATACGGCTACCTTGTTACGACTTCACCCCAGTCATGAATCCTACCGTGGTAATCGCCCTCCTTGCGGTTAGGCTAACTACTTCTGGTAAAACCCACTCCCATGGTGTGACGGGCGGTGTGTACAAGACCCGGGAACGTATTCACCGCGACATGCTGATCCGCGATTACTAGCGATTCCGACTTCACGCAGTCGAGTTGCAGACTGCGATCCGGACTACGATCGGGTTTCTGGGATTGGCTCCCCCTCGCGGGTTGGCGACCCTCTGTCCCGACCATTGTATGACGTGTGAAGCCCTACCCATAAGGGCCATGAGGACTTGACGTCATCCCCACCTTCCTCCGGTTTGTCACCGGCAGTCTCATTAGAGTGCCCTTTCGTAGCAACTAATGACAAGGGTTGCGCTCGTTGCGGGACTTAACCCAACATCTCACGACACGAGCTGACGACAGCCATGCAGCACCTGTGTTCCGGTTCTCTTGCGAGCACTGCCAAATCTCTTCGGCATTCCAGACATGTCAAGGGTAGGTAAGGTTTTTCGCGTTGCATCGAATTAATCCACATCATCCACCGCTTGTGCGGGTCCCCGTCAATTCCTTTGAGTTTTAATCTTGCGACCGTACTCCCCAGGCGGTCAACTTCACGCGTTAGCTGCGCTACCAAGGCCCGAAGGCCCCAACAGCTAGTTGACATCGTTTAGGGCGTGGACTACCAGGGTATCTAATCCTGTTTGCTCCCCACGCTTTCGTGCATGAGCGTCAGTGTTATCCCAGGAGGCTGCCTTCGCCATCGGTGTTCCTCCGCATATCTACGCATTTCACTGCTACACGCGGAATTCCACCTCCCTCTGACACACTCTAGCTCGGTAGTTAAAAATGCAGTTCCAAAGTTAAGCTCTGGGATTTCACATCTTTCTTTCCGAACCGCCTGCGCACGCTTTACGCCCAGTAATTCCGATTAACGCTTGCACCCTACGTATTACCGCGGCTGCTGGCACGTAGTTAGCCGGTGCTTATTCTGCAGGTACCGTCAGTTTCCCGGGGTATTATCCCGGGACGTTTCTTTCCTGCCAAAAGTGCTTTACAACCCGAAGGCCTTCATCGCACACGCGGGATGGCTGGATCAGGGTTTCCCCCATTGTCCAAAATTCCCCACTGCTGCCTCCCGTAGGAGTCTGGGCCGTGTCTCAGTCCCAGTGTGGCTGGTCGTCCTCTCAAACCAGCTACGGATCGTCGCCTTGGTGAGCCGTTACCCCACCAACTAGCTAATCCGATATCGGCCGCTCTAATAGTGCAAGGTCTTGCGATCCCCTGCTTTCCCCCGAAGGGCGTATGCGGTATTAGCTACGCTTTCGCGTAGTTATCCCCCGCTACTAGGCACGTTCCGATACATTACTCACCCGTTCGCCACTCGCCACCAGACCGAAGTCCGTGCTGCCGTTCGACTTGCATGTGTAAGGCATCCCGCTAGCGTTCAATCTGAGCCAGGATCAAACTCTTCAGTTTAATCTCTGTATTTGTTTCGTATTCTTGGTCTGTCTTGGCTTACGCCAATTCAAACCAGGTCATACGTCGCTACTCAAAGGAAGTGAGGTATGTTCTTAAACTTGACGTCTAAGGTACTTCACTTCTAGTGAGCACTTGATTTCTTGTGCTTGCGATTAAGGCCGAAACCCAAATCGCTGCACTCGCATCAAGCGCCCACACTTATCGGTTGTTTAATTGTTAAAGAGCGGGTGCTGCTAAATTCTGTACTGCTTCTGCTTTCAACTTCGGCTAACTTCGCTTTTGCGTCGTCGCTGTCGTTGCAGCAGAGAAACGAGATTATGAAGAAGTTTTTATCGCTTGTCAAGTCAGCGCCGTTTTTAACTTCGCTTTCTTGCCGCGACCTCTTCAGGCCTCGCCAGGACTTTCGCCCTGCCTTAGCGGCTATCGAAATATCAGGGTAAACCCTAAATTTTCGGCAACTGCCAAGCCCAAGACTATAGCACAATTTTTGCAGATCTTGCAACTGGCTTCTGCCTGATTTGCGTCGATCCTTGCAATAACCGCTTGGCGTTCATGACTGATTGCCTTCGCGGCAGGCGGTGGTGGGTTGCCCCGTCCGCCTGTTGCACTTGCTTGGCTTCGCGGCTCAGAACTGCGTGAACTGCGAAGGAGCGAGACTATAGCACAAATTTTCTGGCTGTCATGTGCGTGTCGCAAATTGCCTGAGTGGCTGGGTGCGTTTGGGCGGCGTGCGCTGCCCGTTCTCCATCGCTCTCTATATATAAGAGGGATAACAGGGCAACTGGCAGCGACCGCTGCGCGTAGTTGGGTTCGGGGGGCCACAACGCGCAGAGGAGTCACCAGCGAATGTAGTCGGCGTTGCGCAGGCGTTCCAGTTGCCGGCGCACGATCGATTCATTGATCAGCCATGGCGGCGCGCCGACATCTTCGAGCAGGCGTGGTTCGATGTCCACGGCGAGATTGCGGATCCGGGCTGCGTTGCGGTGTTGGCGGTACGCTTGCCAAAGTCGGGAGAGGAGGCTTTGGTCGGGCGCGTGCATTGACGCGAGTACGGCCGGATCCGGCGACGTGGGCTTGGGCATCGAGGCCGTCGAACCCAAGGGGGATGACGCCAAAAATGGTTGCGCGGTCATAACGGGCTCCTTTGCAATTCCGTTTTGGTAAGAGTATTCGCCCAATGTCGCGCTGAAAATCCAATTGTTTTGGCGCGATCGGTAAGCTACGATGACCAAACCGATCCCGGTCCGGATTGCCAGATAGAAACGAATGAAGGTTCGCCGTGCGATTACCCCTTAATACCCTCCCTGCCTTTCGCGTCGTGGCCGAGTTGCAGAACCTGCGCGCCGCGGCGGAACGGCTGCATCTGACGCACAGTGCGGTCAGCCAGCAGATCAAAGTGCTGGAGGAACAGCTTGGCTTTCCCTTGTTCGAACGCAGCGGGCGCGGCATCGTGCTGAATTCCGCGGGCGCTGCGCTGTTGTGCAGCGTGCAAGGCGCGATGGCGCTGCTCGATGAGGGACTGATGGCGGCGAACGCGGCGGCGACGGGCAGCGAGCAGCGGCTTCGGGTGTCGGTGCTGCCGTCGTTCGCACAACGCTGGCTGTTGCCCCGCATGGCGCGCTGGCGCGCCCGGCATCCGGGCGTGGCGTTGGAGATCGAGACGTCCCAGAACGTGGTGGATCTGTTGCGGGACGGCTTTCATGCGGCGCTGCGGTTTGGCCGCGGACCGTGGGCCGGGGTGGAGTCGGAGCCGCTCTTTGACGTGCCGTTGCCGCTGATCGTTCTGGCGTCGCCGGAGACGATGGCCGCCCTGCCCGACGATACGCCCGCAACGCTGGCGCGCCAGCCTTTGCTGGGCGAGCGGGAGTTATGGCAGCACTGGTTCACCGCGGCGGGGTTTCCCACACCGGTCACGCCTGTCGCGTCTTTCAATGATGCGGGAATGATGTTGCAGGCCGCCGAACAGGGATTGGGCATCACCTTGGGTCGGCAACTGCTGGCGGCGGACGCGCTGTGCGCGGGGAGGCTGGTGCAGGTGTCGCCCGTCACCGTGCAGTATGAGCTGGCGCAGACCTATCACCTGGTTTATCTGCCCAGTCTGCGCGACTGGGCCCCGCTTGCCGCATTCAAGCAGTGGCTGCGGGACGAGCTGGAGATGTCGCGGCAGACGCTGGTGACAGGGAAACCCGAAAGCGAGGCTTAGGCCTGGGATTGGGCAAAAAAAAGTAAGGCAGCTTGCGGCGGCCTTACCCAAATCAAAACGCGGCGGCAGTAAACCTTCAAGCGTGCGTCAGGCCGCTTTGCGCGCGGATGCGGCGACCGGCTGCATCGAATCCGTTTCGTTGAAGCGCTGGTGCCAGGAGAAGGCTTCTTCCAGCAGGTGCGGCGTCTGGCCGCCGCGTTCGCAGGCGCGGTCGAAATAGTCTTGCAGCGCGTCCCGGTACGACGGATGCACGCAGTGCTGGATGATGGCCCGCGCCCGCTCGCGAGGCGCGAGGCCCCGCAGGTCGGCCAGGCCGCATTCGGTCACCAGCACGTCGACGTCGTGCTCGGTGTGATCCACATGGGACACCATCGGCACCACGCTGGAGATGTCGCCGTTCTTGGCCATGGACTTCGAGACGAAGATCGCAAGATGGGCGTTGCGGGCGAAATCGCCGGAACCGCCGATGCCGTTCATCATGTGCGTGCCGCCGACGTGCGTCGAATTCACATTGCCGTAGATATCGAATTCCAGCGCCGTGTTGATGGCGATGATGCCCAGCCGGCGCACGATCTCGGGCGCGTTGCTGATTTCCTGCGGGCGCAGCACGATGCGTTGGCGATAGTGCTCCATGTTCGCGAGGATCTTTTCGTAGACGGGCTTGGACACCGTGATGGACGACGCCGAAGCGAAGGCCAGCTTGCCCTGGTCGAGCAACTCGATGGCGCTGTCCTGCAGGACTTCGGAGTACATCGTCAGGTTCTCGAAACCGGACGATTCGAAGCCGTGCAGCACCGCGTTGGCGATGGTGCCGATGCCTGCCTGCAAGGGCAGCAGCGCATTGGTCAGGCGCCCGGCGGTCACCTCGCGGCGCAGGAAGTCGTTGATGTGCCCCGCGATCGCGTTGGTCTCGGCGTCGGGCGGCAGCGCGTTGGACGGGCTGTCGGGTTCCTGCGTGACGACGATGGCGGCGATCCTGGCGGGGTCGACCTGGATGCAGGGCTGACCGATGCGCTGGTCCACCGACACCAGGCCGATGGGCTGGCGCGTGGGGCGATCGCCCGGGATGTAGATGTCATGCAGCCCTTCGATCTCCGCGGGCACGCTCATGTTCAGCTCCACGATGATCTTGTCCGCCTGCTGCACGAAGGACGCGGAATTGCCCACCGACATCGTCGGCACGATGGCGCCGGACTCGGTGATGGCGGCGGCCTCGATGATGGCCACGTTGATCGGGCCGAGGTGGCCCGCGCGCAACTGTTCCACCGTCTCCGAGAGGTGCTGGTCGATGAAGGCGATTTCGCCCTGGTTGATCTTGCGGCGCAGGGTCGTGTCGACCTGGAACGGCAGGCGGCGAGCCAGCGCGTTGGCCTGCGCGAGCAGCTTGTCGGTGTCGTGGCCGAGCGAAGCGCCGGTGATCAGCGTGATGGACAAGGGTTCGCGCTCGGCGCGGGCCGCCAGCGCGGCCGGCACGGACTTACAGTCGCCGGCCCGGGTGAAGCCGCTCATTCCAACGGTCATTCCGTCCTGAACCAGTAGCGCCGCCTGTTCGGCGGACGTGATCCTGGCGTGCAGCTCAGGGTTGCGAATACGGTCCAGATGCATGGTGTCTCCAAATTCAAAGGCCTGCGGCTTGCGGCCGGGCGCGGCGTTGCCGCCTTGAGCGCCCGGGCACCGTCTGACGCGGCGTTTCCCGAGGTCCCACGGGCCGCGGATACGGACGGTGGGACGATTTTTCGGCAGTATAGGAAGGCGGGCTCAAATCTCGTAATGACTTAAAATCATCCAAATAAGTCGTTTTTTTCATCATTTGATTTTTTCTCGCGCAATGCGCGAAGGACCGCCCCGACATGGATGTGCGCGCGTTGCGGTATTTCGTGGAAACCGTCAGGCATGCCAGCTTCACGCAGGCCGCCAAAGCCCTGTTCGTCACGCAATCCACCGTGAGCAAAATGATCCGGCAACTGGAGGAGGAAGCCGGCACCCCGCTGCTGATCCGAGACGGGCATACCGCGCGCCCCACCGACACGGGCCGGGTCATGTACCTGCGCGGCCTGCAAGTGCTGGAGACGATGCGGCAGCTTTCGGAAGAACTGCGCCAGACCGCTGAACTCGGCCGCGGGTCGCTGGAGGTCGGCATCCCGCCAATGATCAATCTGCTGTTCACGCCGGTGGTCAAGCGATTCCGCGAGTTGCATCCGGGGATTCATCTGACGCTGCGCGAAGGTACCGGCCCGGCGGTGGAGAGCCTGGTGGCCAGCGGGGAACTGGAGATCGGAGCCACCATCCTGCCCGTCGCACCCGATGGCGGGCTGGCCGCGCAGGCGTTCGGCAGCTACCCGATCTGGGTGATCGGGCCGCCCGACGCGCCATGGGCCGGAAAGACGTCGCTGCCCTTGAGCGCGCTGCGCGAGGCGCGGCTGCTGATACCCACCGACGACTTCGCCATCACGCGCCGCTTGCGCCAGGCATTTGCAGACGCGGGCTTTCAGCCGGGCATTGCCGCGCAGAGCGCGCATTGGGATTTCCTGGTGGCGATGGCGTCGGCCGGACTGGGCGTGGCCCTGCTGCCCGAGCCGCTGATGCAGCGGATGAAGACCCGTGGCCTCAGCACCGCCAAGCTGGCCAAGTCCGGCATGCAATGGGAAGTGGGACATATCTGGCTGCAGTCGGGCTACCTGTCCTTTGCGGCCCGGGCGTGGCTGGAGGTGTGCGACGCCGTGCTGGGCAAGCCCCGGCATCGGGCCGCGCGCGGTTCCCAACGCCCATCAAGTTGAATCCAAACGTTGGCCGCGTAAACAGGGGTTGCGCAGGCGGGCATGGCCTGCCGCGCGGCGGGCGGTGTCGTGGTAATCCGCCCCCGTTTTATCGGCCTGCGGGCTCGGCCATTGGAGCGCGTCCGCCAGCCTGAAAATACAGGGACACAACACCAGTTTTTGTTGCAACGCGCAGGCCGGGGCCTTGCTATGCTGCCGCCTCGACGCGAGCCACTCGTCCAGGACCATGATCCCGACAACGCCTTCTTTGCTTACGCGCGCCCGCCCGGTCCGCGCCCCCAACCTGGCGGCGCTGCTTGCAGCGCTGCTGCTGGCGTTCTGCTTTCTGCCCGCCTTCGCGGCGCCGCCCGCCACGCCGGTCGATACCGAGGCCGTGCTTGCCGCCGCGCGCAAGCAGATCGACGATATCCGCAAGCAGATTCCCGACGTCACCGACGATGCCGTCCTCCTCAAACAGCGCGGGGAGGCCTTGGATATCCAGTCCAAGGCGGACGCCGCCACGGAGGCGCTGACGCCGCAACTGGCCAGCGTGACGGCGCGGCTGAGCGAATTGGGCACGCCGCCGGAGGGCGCCAAGGAAGCGCCCGACGTGGCGGCGCAGCGGGCGCAGCTTGAAAAGAACAGCCGCGCGCTGGACGCGCAGCTCAAGCTGGCCAGGCTGCTGTCGGTGGACGCCGGCCAGACGGCGGAGCAGATCTCGGCGCAGCGACGCAAGCAGTTCCAGGCCCGCCTTGGCGAACGGCGCGATTCCTTTCTGTCCGGCCAGTTCTGGGCCGAGTTCCGCCAGGAGTTTCCGCGCGACCTGCAGCGGCTGGAAGCGCTGCGCAGTAACCTGTCGACCGCAGTGGGACAGACGCCCAAGTGGGGCTGGCTGCTGCTGGCCGCTGCCGCCGGCCTGGCGATTGCGCTGCGCGTGTGGGTAGGCCGATACCTGCTGCGATTGACCGCGACGCGCGTGCCGCCAGGGCGCCTGCGCCGCTCCTTCCTGGCGGTGGCGCTCGTGGCGCTGTCGGTCGCCACGCCGGGCGTGATCGCCCTGCTGATCCAGGCCGGCCTGGACTGGAGATCGCAGCTGTCGGATCGCACCGATTCCCTGGTGACCAACCTGGTGGCCACGGTCTGTTTCGGCGGCTTCGTCTCCGGGATGGGCTATGCGCTGCTGTCCACCCATAGACCTACCTGGCGCTTGCCCCCCGTCAGCGACATCGTGGCGAACCGGCTGCGCTGGCTGCCCGGCGCGCTGGGCGTGCTGGTGGTGCTGATCTGGCTTGCCGAGGGGCTGCCGGTCCTGTTGGACGCAAGCCTGACGACGACGATCACGTTGACGGGCATGGTCGCCGTGCTGAGCATGGCGATGCTGGCCGCCGTGCTGGCGATCAGCCGCCGCCTGCGCCGCCAGGTCATGCAGGACAGCGAGACGCCGGTGCCGTTGTGGGTTTCCCTGATGCTGGCCGCCGTCTGGACCGTGCTGATCGTCAGCCTTGCGAGCCTGCTGGCGGGCTACGTGGCGTTTGGCAGTTTCCTGGTCAAGCAGGTGCTGTGGGTGCTGATCGTGCTGGCATCGGCGTATCTGGCCTCGACGCTGATCGAGGATGGTTTCAGCACGCTGCTGGGCACCTCGCACCGCGAGGGCGGCGACGGCGAAGGGCCCAGCATGCGCGACCAGGCGGCGGTGCTGCTGTCGGGCCTGGGGCGCGTGGCGATCGCGCTGCTTGCCATCACCCTGGTGCTGGCGCCGTTCGGCGAGGCGCCGATGGACCTGGTGCAGCGCTTCGACCAGCTCCGCAAGGGCCTGGCCATCGGCGAGGCGCAGATCCGGCCCGGCGCGGTGCTGCAGGCCCTGATCGTGCTGGCGCTCTCGCTGCTGGGCGTGAAGATGCTCAAGCGCTGGCTGTCCCACCGCTACCTTCCGACGACGGAGCTGGACCCGGGAATGCAGCTGTCGGCGGCGACGCTGTTCGGCTATGGCGGGTTCGTGGTGGCGGTGGCGCTGTCGCTTTCGGCCGCGGGTATCGGCCTGGAGCGCGTGGCCTGGATCGCCAGCGCGCTGTCGGTGGGTATCGGCTTTGGCTTGCAGGCCGTCGTGCAGAACTTCGTGTCGGGCCTGATCCTTCTGGCGGAGCGTCCGGTGAAGGTCGGCGACTGGGTGTCGCTGGGCGGCGTCGAAGGCGACATCCTGCGCATCAATGTGCGCGCCACCGAGATCCAGATGGGCGACCGGTCCACGGTGATCGTGCCCAATTCCGAATTCGTGACCAAGACGGTGCGCAACGTCACGCGGTCCAATCCGCTGGGCCTGGTGCAGATCAAGCTGCCCATGCCCCTGTCCACGGACGCCGAACGGGTGCGCGAACTGATGCGGCAGGCCTTTGCGGATCACGAGGACGTGCTGGAGTCGCCGGCGCCCGACGTATTTCTGGACGGTATCGACGCCGGCCATCTGATCTTCAACGCAAGGGGCTACGTGTCGTCCCCCCGCGCGGCGTATGGCGTGCGCAGCGCGTTGCTGTTCACGGTGCTAAAGCGCCTGGACGAAGCCGGGCTGGAGGTATCGTCTCCGCCCACGATGCTGCTCGCGACGGCGCCGGAACCCGCGCAGGCGCCTGCCCCCGCGGCGGTTCCGCCGCCCGCCACGACCTAGGCCCCCGCGGGACCGCCGGCGTCTCGCTTCCTTAGCCTGGCGTATACAGGTCTGCGAACTGCTGCCGTTCCAGGCGCGGATTACGCAGGGGCGGCGCGGTCAGCGCCGCGCTGCGCGCGGACACGACGGGAGCGCCCTGGGCCAGGGGCGCCTGGGGTTGCGCGGGCGCGGAGCGCGCCGTCTGTATCGGCGGCGGCGCGACCTGTGCCACGGCCCCGCTGTCGAACCGGTGGTCCGCCGTCGTCAGGGCGGGGTTGGTGCACAGCCCCTGCGCCACCAGCGCCGCCTTGGTGCGGTCGTCGGTCTGGCACAGGATGTCGATGGCCGCCGTCTCCAGCCGCCGCGAGCGGTCCGCGTCCTTGGTGGACGCCGCCGCCTGCATGGTGCGCTCGAAATTGCGGCGCAAGCTGCATTTCTGGTCTTCGATCGGAATCGCGACATTCATCCCGAAGCCCACCACGGAGCCGCCGCCGCCGGCGGACACCATGCAGCTGTCGGAAGAGAACGAGCCGTAGAAGCTTTGGCCGCCCACGGGCGGCGCGCTGCGCAAGGTGCTGGTGCCGCTGTTGCTGGAGTTCAGTGTGATGCCCTGGTTATTGCCCGCGTTGGTCGCGCCGGACGACGCCGATGTCGTGGAGCTGGATGTACTGGTCTGCGCCCCGGCCGACGCGGCGACGAGCGACAGGGAGATGGCTAAAACAATGGTCTTCATGATGTCCCCTCGCCCGGACGGCCGAAGCCGTCCGGATAATTGGGTCAGCGATTGAACCCGCCGACATGGCCCACCGAGCCGATGCCGTGTATCGACCCGAAAGCGCCGATATTCGCCGCGTGGAACGTTCCTGTCGCCGACGCGCTCGTTTCCGTGCTGCCGAATGTTGCCCCGCCATTGGCGATGCTGTCGCCGACCATGATGGGCGCGTTGCCCGAGACATGGCCGTAGGACTCGCTGTTGGCGTATTGGCGCGTGCTGGTCACCACTTGCGTGCCGTCGCGACTGAAGCTTCCGCCGACCTCCGCGATGCCGCCCGTGCTGCCGAACGACGTCTGGCTCGACGAGCCGTAGCCGTTGACCTGGGTGGCCACCACGGAGCTGCCTGACGAGATGGATGTGGCGGTGCCGTTGATGGCGCCGGCATGCCCGGTGATCGAGCCTCCTACCTGACCCGGGCCGGTGGCGTAGGCCGATGCGGCAAACAATGACAACGCGGCGACTGCTGCGAGCTTTTTCATTTGAGCTCCTCCTGATCCGTCTGCACGGATGCACAGGTGCCGGAGACCGACCGGCGCGGACCGTTACTTCCCCGTGGGCTGCGCCCTTTCAGGGCGAGGCGCATGGGACTTTCGTAGTGGTACGGAATGATTGCGCCGCGGTAGGCAGATCGGTATCGGTTAAACGAACGACCGGGTCTTTCTGGAGGATGGACTCGCGCATGACACGAACCTGAAAGCGTAGAACGCGGCCCTGCCTGGCCCGTCGTATGGCCGAGGCGGGCGGCATGACAACCCCGCCTTGCAGCCAGGGCTTCAACTCAACGGATGGGACGATGCGTCCTACGCTCGCGCGTGATGCCTAACGCGCAAGGCGGAGGCACAGGACGCGCAGCGGCTGCACGGAAAGCCCGCGCCGCGGCGGTCAGCCGCCCGCGCGTTCCCGTGCAATGCGCAGCAGCCAACCGGTCTCGCGGCGGGCGAGCATCAGGTCGACGGCCACCAGGACCAGAAGGAATCCGCACTCGGCAAGTTCCAGATTGGCCAGCACCTGGTAGCTGGCCAAGAGCGCCATGCCGCAGACGCCGGCCAGATGCGCGGGCCAGGCCGGCGGCAGGCCCCGTTCGTCCCAGGGAGCGCCGCGCCGCAGACATAGCCAGGCGACGAGCGGCAGGCTGAGCATCGACAGCGGAATGTAGATGGCGATGGCAGACAGCAGCACGTCAACCCCGAATTGCGTGTGCAGGAACAACGACATCAAGGCGATGCCGCCCACGCCGATGTACCAGAACAGGCGAACGGCAATGAGACGAGTCAAGGTGACGGCTCTGTGATTCATCGGTGGGGATGGAAACGGAAATTTCGGCCATACTACTCCCGGCCCTGCCCGCCCCCCTTCAATTGGAGACAAAGCCATGATTCAGGAGATTGCCAGCATCCACGTCCGCGAAGGACAGGAAGCGCTGTTCGAAGCCGGTGTTGCCCAGGCCAAGCCGCTCTTTCTGCGCGCCAAGGGATGCCACGGCATGGAACTGTACCGCAGCATCGAGCAACCCCAGCGCTACACGCTGGTGGTGCAGTGGGAAACCGTGGAGAACCACATGGTGGATTTCCGCGAATCGGCCGACTTCCAGGAATGGCGCAAGCTGGTGGGCGGCTTTTTCGTCGAACCGCCCCAAGTGCATCACGAACAGCAAGTGATCTGACGCAGCGCGCCAGCCCGGGCGCACGCCTGGGGTGGCGCCATCGCGGCGGTTCGTCAGGCGCGGGTATTGATCCCCATCACGCCGCGGCCAGACGCGCGCTGGCCGCCAGCGCCACCGCGACCGTGGTGCGCACGTCGGCCAAGGCCCGGTGCGTCGGCTGCGACGCGCCCACGTGCCGCGCCAGGATATCCAGCTTGTGCGATGGCAATTCCGGCCATGCGCGGCGCGCCAACGCGAGCGTGCAATGGGTGGCGTTGGCGAACGGCAGGCCCGTCTGGAGGGCCGCCGCACCGAGAAAGCGCCGGTCGAACGACGCGTTATGGAAGAACACCGGCAGGTCTTCCACGAACGCCAGAAAGGCCGAAAAGGCCTGCGCCACGGGCACGCCGTCCCGATCGACCTCGGCCTGCGTGATGCCGGTGAGCCGGGATATGAAAGACGGGACGCGGCCGCAGGTGCGCACCACTTGCGTGTATTCGCGTTCCAGCGTGCCGCCCGCGCCGACCCTTACTGCGGCGAATTCCAGGATTTCGCAGCTTGCGGTCGACAGGCCGGTGGTTTCCAGGTCGGCGACGACGAAGGGGCCGCCGAGCGCCTGCAGCGCCTGCGTCAAGGCGGCCTGGGCGCGCGGGGCAAGCCGGGCGGGCGCGGCGTCGTTGGCGCGCGGCCGCCTGAAGAAATAGGTCATGGGCCTACTCCGCGGGATGCAGGGCGGCAAAGCGCGGCGAGCCATCGGCAAGCTGGCCGAAAAACAGCTCGGCCGGGCGCACCCACATACCGCGCGCGTGAGGCCACAGATGCTCGTACACCACCATGGATTCCTCGGTTTCGGAATGGCGGGCGGTGCCGATGTATCGGTACAGCCCGCCCTTGTAGTGGCGGTGCGAGGCAAGGGCGAGGGCTTCGGATTCGGTCATGACGTTTACGGCAGAGGGCATGGCCCGCGGCGCATTTCGCTGGCGCGGACGGGGTCGTTACGGACAATGCCGTCTTTATAGCGCACTCGCGCCACCGCGCTACGCAAGCCGGACGGCTTGGGCTAGGCGGCGCGCAACCGTTCGACCGCGTCGGCGCTCATCTGCGTGAGGTCTTCTGTGACGCCGCCCAGCCTGGCCGATTGCGCCAGCGACACCTCGACGACCTGGCCCATGATTTCGGTCACGCGCCGCGACGACGACACGATGCTTTCCATCGTGTCGCCCGCGGACCGGACCTGCACCGCACCGCCTTCGATCTGCTCCACCGACGTGGTGATGAGGGCCTTGATCTCTTTGGCGGCCGCGGCGCTGTTCTGCGCGAGGCTGCGGACTTCGGCGGCCACGACCGCGAAACCCTTGCCGTGCTCGCCGGCGCGCGCGGCCTCGACGGCGGCGTTCAGGGCAAGGATGTTGGTCTGGAACGCGACGCCGTCCATCACGCCGATGATTTCCGAAATGCGGCGCGAGCTTTCGGTGATGCCAGCCATGGTGCTCACGACGTCCCGCATGGTCTCGCCACCCGTTTCCGCGATGTGGCTGGCGTCCTGGGCAAGGCTGTTGGCCTGCCGCGCACGCTCCGCGTTTTCGGTCAGGCCCTGGACCGCGACGCGCAGCGTCTGGGCGGCGGTAAAGCGCTTGGTGATGTCGGTGGCGAACTTCACGACCTTGAACGGCCGGCCCTGCGCATCGAGGATCGGGTTGTAGCTGGCTTCGATCCAGACCTGGCGTCCGCCCTTGCCCAGCCGCAGGTACTGGCCGGTGTCGTGTTCGCCGTTGCGCAGCCTGCGCCAGAACTCCTTGTAGGCCGCGCTTCGGGCTTCCTCGGGCGGCACGAACATGCTGTGGTGGCGCCCCAGCACTTCGTCGGCGCGGTAGCCCACCGCGTTCAGGAAGAGCTCGTTGGCGCGGATGATGGTGCCGTCGAGCTCGAACTCGATGATCGCCTGCACCTTGGAGATCGCGGCAAGCTGGCCTTCGGAATCGGCCTGGCGCTGCTGCTGCTCGGTGATGTCGGTGGCGTACTTGACCACTTTGACGGGCTGGCCGTGCGGGTCGAAGATGGGATTGTAGGTCGCCTGCAGCCAGACGTCCGTTCCATTCTTGCGAATCCGCCGATAGCGGCCGGCATCATGCGCGCCCTGGGCCAGTCTCTGCCAGAAAGCCGCGTATTGCGCCGAACCGGATTCGCCGGGATCGACGAACATCCGGTGATGCCGGCCCTGGATTTCTTGGAGCGCATAGCCCATGGTGTCCAGGAAATTCTGGTTGGCCATCAGGATGTGGCCATTCAAATCGAACTCGATGACCGCCTGGGATCTGTCGATGGCGTCGATCTGTCCCAGCAGATCCCTCTGCCGCGAGGGTCGGTGTCCACGAATGAATCGGTCAAGCGTATGCCAAAGCATGGTGACCTCCAGGATTCAGTTTGCCGCGCGCCTGGTACACGTGTATCTAATAGAAACTATTTAATCCTAAAAATTTGCGAGCCTCAACCTCATCGGGCCAAAATTTTTCACGGCGTTGTCCTCACACACACCCGGGATAACCCGCAGCTAAGCCGCGTCAAGCTCCCGATATTGCCGGAAGATCCCCTCTCCGAATGGCAGGCGCCGGCCGCTGGAAAAATAGGCCTGCAACGCAGGCAGCGCGGTCACGCGCTCGTGCAGCGCAAACACATTGGGGTAATGCGCCGCCACGGTGGCCATGCGCTTGGGAAACGCAAAAAGCAGCCCATCGACCAAGTGATACAGGGATAGATCGACGTAGGTCCACTTCTTGCCGCCCGCCAGCCACGCCTGCGGCCCGTCAAGCAGGCGTTCGAAATAGCCCAGGAATTTGGGGATGCGCTCTTCGCGAAAGACGCGCGCCCGGCGGGCGGCTTCTTCCTTCTGGTCTTCGTAGTACTCGCTGGCGGAGATGGGGTGATGCGTGTCGTGCGCTTCGGCCACCATGTCGGCAATGGTGAGCTGCAGCTGGTTGACCCAGAGGCGCCCTTCCAGCGAATCGGGGGCAAGGCCGTGCTTTTCGCCCAGGAAAAGCAGGATGTTGGCCGTTTGCCCCAATGTCATCTTTCCGGCCACGAGGTACGGCGGCGCGAAAGGGGGATGCTTGCGCGCGGACTGCAGGTCGTCGATCAGCGCGCCTTCATCGGCGCCGGGGTCGCGCGCCCGCTCGCGGTACGGGATACCGCCCGCCTCGAGCGCAAGGCGCACGAACTCGCCGCGCCCGGGGATGCCATTCCAGTACCAAAGGTCGTAAGTCATACGGTCTCCTTTCAGTTGGCTCAGCCGAACCACCAGTCTGCAGCCAGCGTCCCGGGTTAGCAAGACGCGTGCCCCGCATGCGACCTACCCCTGCGCGGCGTCCTCCAGGATCATTTCGGCACCGCGTTCGGCCACCATCATGACGGCGGCCTGCGTGTTGCCGGAGACCATCTTCGGCATCACCGACGCATCGACGACGCGCAGTCCGGCCAACCCGTTGACCCTCAGGCGCGCGTCGGTGACGGCGGCGGCGTCAGGTCCCATGCGGCAGGTGCCGATGGGGTGATAGATGGTCTGCCCGTTGCGCCGCGCGAAATCCAGCCATTCGTCGTAGCTGTCCACGTCCGCGCCGGGGCTGAGCTCGGCCTGCACGAACCGCTGCAGGGCGGGCTGCCCCACGATGCGCCGCGCTACCTGCATGCCGCCCACCAGGCTGTCGCGGTCCACTTGCGCGCAGAGGAAGTTGGGGCGGATGGCGGGTCCGGCCAACGGGTCGGCTGATTTGATGTGGATGGACCCGACCGATTCCGGACGCAATTGCGCCACGCCGATGGTCATGCCGGGATGGCGGTCCAGGATGCGTTCGGCGGCATTGGCGTAGCTGGCGTGGACGAAGAAGAACTGCACGTCGGGCGTGGGCAGGTCCGGCGCGCTCTTGACGAAACCATGCACGAGCCCCGTGCCGAGCGTGAGAATGCCCTTGTGGTTCAGGTAGTAGCGGGCCACCTGCTGCGCCAGACGCCATCCGCGCGACATCTCGTTCAGGGTCACCGTGTTCTTCACGCGCCAGTTCATGCGCGTGGCGAAATGATCGATATAGTTTTCGCCGACCTGCGGCTGCGCGTGCACCAGGGCGATGCCGAGCGACTTCAGCAAGGCCGGATTGCCGACGCCGGACAGTTCCAGCAATTGCGGCGACTGCACCGCCCCCATGCACACGAGCGTTTCGCGGCGGGCGCGCACGGTGTGTTCCTGGCCGTCCTTGCGGTAGGCCACGCCAACGCAGCGTTTGCCCTCGAAGACCAAGCGCGTGACATGGGCGCCGCATTCGACGCTGAGATTGCTGCGTCCGGCGGCGGGCTTCAGGTAGCCGTCCACCACGCTCCAGCGCCGGCCGCGGTGCTGCAGCACCTGGTAGTAGCCCACGCCTTCCTGGTCGCCGCCGTTGTAATCCGGATTGAGCGGCTGGCCGTCTTCGCGCGCGGCCTGCAGGAAGGCATCCGACACGGGAAAGCGTTCGGCGACCTCCTCCAGGTACATCGGCCCGTCTTTGCCGCGGCTTTCGCCGCCCGGCGCGTAGTTTTCGATCTTGCGAAAGACGCGTTCGGCCACTTCGCTGCCCCAGCCAGACGCGCCGGCGGCTTCCCAACCGTCGTAATCCTGCGGTTGGCCCCGGACGTAGATCATGCCGTTGATCAGCGTGGATCCGCCAAGCCCCTTGCCGCGCGGCACGGCAATGGTGCGGCCGTAGACGTTGTCTTCCGGCTCGGTCGCGAAGCGCCAGTTGTAGGTCGGATCGACCAGCAGCTTGGAAAAGCCCGCGGGAATCGGGATCCACATGCTGCGGGCCTCTTGTCCGGCCTCGAGCATCAGCACGCGATACTTGCCGTCCGCACTCAGGCGGTTGGCGAGGATGCAGCCGGCCGTACCGCCGCCCGCGATGATGAAATCGTAGTCGCCCATCTTTGTCTACCGGTCTCGAATGTGGCTGCGCGGATTCAAGGGGCGGACGTCACGCCCAGCATTTCCACCATCAGTTCGATCTGGCACGCCAGCATCGGCGCGCCGTAGTGAACTTTGCAGCCGCGCGCCTGCGCGGCCACGAGCAGCGCCGTGTCCCGGGGCTGCATGATGACCTCGCACACGAGTTGGTCGGGCGTCAGGCGGCTGGTGTCCAAAGGCAGCGGATCGCCCTCCTTCATGCCCAGCGACGTGCCGTTCACGACCAGGTCATGGCCAGAGGGGTCGGCGTTGCCCACCGAGATCTGCGCGTCCGGATGCAACGACAGGATGCGCGCCTTGAGGTCTTCAGCCTTGGCGGGGGTGCGGTTGGCGATGGTCAGGCGCGAAACGCCGGCCTGCACGAGCGCGAAGCCGATCGCATTGGCCGCGCCGCCCGCGCCGGCGAGGTACACGCTCTTGCCTTCGGGCGCGACGCCGCAACTGCGCAGGCCGCGCACAAAGCCTTCGCCATCCAGCATGTGCGCCACCAGGCGTCCGTCCGCCTCGCGCCGCAGCACGTTGGCCGCGCCGATCTTGCGCGCGACGGGCGTGGCTTCGTCGGCAAGGTCCAGGATGGCGGTCTTGTGCGGCACCGTGACGATCACGCCGCCCAGGTTTTCCAGGCGGCGCAGGCCCTCGACCACGGCGGCGAGGTTTTCGGGCCGGGCGTGAAAGGGCACGCACACGCCGTCGAAGCCGATCTTGGCGAAGTGCTCGTTCATGCGCTGCGGCGTCTTCACGTGGTGGATGGGGTCGGCCAGGATGCCGAACAGGCGCGTGTTGCCGCTGATTTCCTTCATGAGCGTCTCCGTTTCAATGCTTGATGAATTCGCGCGCGACGTCGGCGATGCCCGCGGCGTCGAGCTTGTAGTGGGCGTACAGGGTCGTGGGCGGAGCGATGAGGCTGTATTCGTCGTAGATGCCATGACGGCGCAGCCGCGTGCCCGTGCCCGCGTCGGCCAATACCTCGGCCACCGCCGACCCCAGACCGCCCAGCACATTGTGCTCTTCGACGGTCATCAGCAGGCGCGACTGCCCGGCGGCCTTCAGTACGGCGTCGCGGTCCAGCGGCTTGATGGTGGGCATGTCGATGACGCCCACGGACAGCCCCTCGGCGCGCAGCGCGTCGGCGGCGGCCAGTGCGCCATGCAGCGTGATGCCGCAGGCGATCAGGGTGAGGTCGCTGCCTTCCGCATGCACGATGGCGCGTCCGAATTCGAAGGGCGCGCCGTCCGCATAGACCTGCGGATCGCGGCCGCGTCCGATGCGGAAATAGATGGGCTCGGGCCAGTTCGCCGACGCCTTGATGGCGGACGCCAGTTGCGGCCCGTCTGCGGGCGACACCACGGTCAGTCCGGCCAGCGCGCGCATGGTGGAGATGTCTTCGGTGGCATGGTGCGAGGTGCCGTAAAACCCCAGGCTGATGCCGGTATGGTGGCCGATCAGGCGGACCGGCAAGCGGGTATAGGCGACGTCCATGCGGATCTGTTCGCAGCACAGCAGACCCAGGAAGGACGCGAACGTGGCGACAAAGGGCATCATGCCCGTGGTGGCCAGACCGGCCGCGGCCGACACCATGTTCTGCTCGGAAATGCCGAACTGGACGTAGCGGTCGGGATAGGCCTGCGCGAAGCGGTTCAGGCCGTTGGAGTATTGCAGGTCGGCCGAACCCGCGACGACAGGATGGCCGGCTTTCACCAGATCGATCAACGCGTCGGAAAGATACGACAGCCCGGGGTTCACCGCGTTGAGCGCGCGGTACTGCCAGGAATCGGGAGAGAGGACTTGTGCCTGTGCCATTCAGATCTCGCGGGAAAGGATTTCGTCGACGGCGCTCTGCGCATCTTGCGGCGCCAGGTAGCCCAGGTGCCACCCCGGTTCGGTTTCCATGTAGGACACGCCCTTGCCCTTGATCGTCCTGGCGATCACGCACGCCGGCTGGGCGCGCGCGTCGTCGGCCCGCAGCCGGCGCAGCAGGGCGGTCAGCGCCGACAGGTTGTGGCCGTCGACCTCGTGGACCTCCCAGCCGAACGCCCGCCACTTGTCCGGCAGGGATTCCACGCCCATGACGTCGTCCACCTTGCCATCGAGCTGATAGCCGTTGCGATCGACGATGGCGACAAGGCGCGACAGGCGGTTATGCGCGGCGAACAGCGCAGCCTCCCAGACCTGCCCTTCCTGCATTTCGCCGTCGCCCAGCATCACGAACACGTTGAAGTCGCGCCCGCTCATGCGCCCGCCCAGCGCCATGCCCACGCCATTAGACAAGGCGTGGCCGATGGAGCCGGAGCTGAAGTCCACACCGGGCACCTTGGTCATGTCGGGGTGGTCGCCCAGCGGGCTGCCCAGCCGGGTGTAGCCGTCCAGCATGTCGCGGCCGATGAAGTCCAGGTCCGCCAGTACCGGGAACAAGCCGACGGCGGCGTGGCCCTTGCCCATGAGGAAGCGGTCGCGGTCGGGCCAATGGGGCTCGCCCCGGCGCAGGCGCATCACGTCGTAGTACAGCGCGGCGAAGATCTCCGCGCAGGAAAACACGGAACTGTAGTGGCCGACCTTTGCGATTTCGATGAGGCGGATGGTCTCCAGCCTGATATGGCGGGCCTTGTCCCGCAGCATCGCGATTTCCCCGGAAGCGGGGGCATCCTGACCCAAGCGCATGGCGTCTCCTCCTGTCGTATGGATATATGATATATAATATACTCACTCTGCGCGAATTGGCTACGCCGGGCTAGAATCCAACCTGGATTCACCCCGCATCCTCCATACAGCAAGCTAGAAACGCCATGCCCAGCCTCAAACCGGTCAAAAAAGAGAACCTTTCCGTCAGGGTCTATAACGAAATCCGCAATGCCCTGATCAATGGGCAGTACGAACCTGGCGAGCGCCTGATCATCGGGGAACTGGCGCAGGAAATGGGCGTGTCGATCACGCCCGTGCGCGAAGCCATTTTCCGGCTCATCAGCGAGCAGGGGCTGGAGATGCAGGCCGCCACCGCGGTGTACGTGCCCTACGTCAATTCCGAAAAGCTGCGGGAAATCCAGCAGATCCGCTTTCACCTCGAAGGCATGGGCGCGGCCGAGGCCGCGCAGCACATCACGCGCAAGCAGCTCGACAACCTGATCGCCCTGCAGCGGGATTTCATCTCGTGCACGTCCACCGATCCCAAACGCGCCAGCTACCTGAACCGCAAGTTTCACTTTGCCATCCTGGAAGCCAGCAACAAGCCCATTCTGCGCAACACCGTGGAGTCGTTCTGGGTCATCACGGGCCCGATTCTCAAGGTGTTCCACATCAAGACGGCGGGGCTGGACTATTCGCTGGACGAACATCGGCACGAGGCCGTGATCGAGGCCCTGGAAGCGCGCGATTCGGAAGCCGCCCGCCAGGCCATCCAGGCCGACTTGGTGTGGGGCGGAAAGATCATGATCGACTGGCTGGTCGAACGCGAAAAAGAACTCGACTACCGCCCCCCCGGGGCCCGCAAATAGGGAGATGCCATGCTGAAGATTTTTGGAGCGCCCAGCCGCTATATCCAGGGCTCGGGCGCCCTGGACACGCTGGGACAATATGCGGCGTTGTTCGGGCGGCGCGCCGCCCTCGTCATCGACGGCTATGTCCATGGCGTGCTGGGTCCAAGAATCGAAGCATTGTGCGCGGCGCACGGCGTGGCGCTTTCGCCGCTGATCGTGGAAGGCGACCTGACGCCTGAGGTCATCGAGGGCCTGCGGGCGCAGGCCGCGCCGGCAGGCATCGACATGGTCATCGCGGTCGGCGGCGGCAAGTCGCTCGATGCCGGCAAGGCGGTGGCCAAATCGTCGCATTGCCACCTGATCACCGTGCCCACCGTGGCGTCCAACGATGCCCCCACCAGCAAGAACTACGTGCTGTACGACGCGCATCACAACCTCCTGGCGGTCGAGCACATGCTGTTCAACCCCACGATCGTGCTGGTCGACACCGCCATCATTGCCACCGCGCCCGTGCATTTCTTCCGGGCCGGGCTGGGCGACGCCATTTCCAAGAAGTTCGAAGCCGAGCAATGCGCGCGCAATGGCGGCAAGAACATGTATGACGCAGCGCCGCTGCTCACGGCCCAGCTCATTGCCGACGGCTGCTTGCGGACGCTGCTTGCCGACGGCGCCGACGCGGTCGCCGTGGCGGGCACCGGGCAGCCCACGCCGGCGTTCGAGCGCGTGGTGGAAGCGATGATCCTCATGAGCGGTCTCGGGTTTGAAAGCGGGGGCCTGTCCATTGCCCACGCGTTGACGCGCGGGCTGCCAAAGATCACCGGCGTGGCGACGGCCCTGCACGGCCTGCAGGTCGCCGTGGGCCTGCTGGTGCAATTGGACCTGGAGAACCGCGGCGACGGCATGCTGGCCGACCTGAAGCAGTGGTACGCCCAGGTGGGCTTGCCCGTTTCGCTGCGCGAACTCGGTGCGCCCGCCGCGCCGCCGCACGCGGAACTGTCGCTGGCGGCAGACCTCAGTCTGAAGGCGCGCCACGCCGCGAACTTCGATCGCACGCTGGATGTGAACACGCTGGCCGACGCGCTGCGTCGCTACGCCTGACCCGCGGCGGCCGGCGGGGCCGGCCGGCTGCCCGGCGCGCCCTCACCAGCGCGCGCCGTCAGAACGCCACGTTGTCCCTGCCCTTCAGGCCCAGCTTGGCCCGCGCCTCGTCCGGCGTGGCGATCTCCAGGTTGAGCGCTTCAAGGATGCCGCGGATGCGTTCCACCTGCATCCGATTGGATTCGGCCAGTTGCCCCGGACCGATCCAGAGCGAGTCCTCCAGTCCCACCCGCACGTTCGAGCCCATGGCCGCGCCGATGGTCGCCAGCGGCATCTGGTTGCGGCCCGCGCCCAGGATCGACCATTCGTAGTCGTCGCCAAAGAGGCGATCGGCGGTGCGCTTCATGTGCATCAGGTCTTCAGGATGCGGACCGATGCCGCCCAGGATGCCGAACACGGACTGGATGAATGGCGGCGACTTGACCAGGCCCCGGTCCACGAAGTGGGCCAGGTTGTAGAGATGGCTGATGTCATAGCACTCGAACTCGAAGCGCGTGCCATTGGCGTTGCCCAGCGTCAGGATGGATTCGATGTCCTGGTAGGTGTTGCGAAAGATCAGCGAGCGGCTGTTTTCCAGGTGCTCGCGTTCCCAGTCATGCTTGAAGTCCTGGAAGCGGTCCAGCATGGGGAACAGGCCGAAGTTCATGGATCCCATGTTCAACGACGCCAGCTCCGGCTTGAACGTGGTGGCCGGCCGCATGCGCTCTTCGACCGTCATGTGAGGGCTGCCGCCCGTGGTGATGTTGATGATGGCGTCGGTCTCGCGCTTGATGCGTTCGAGGAAAGGCTGGAACAGCGCCGGATCCTGCGAAGGCTTGCCCGTCTGGGGATCGCGCGCATGCAGGTGCAGCACCGCGGCCCCGGCCTGGGCCGCGCCGATGGCCGCCTCGGCGATCTCGTCGGCCGTGACCGGCAGGTGCGGCGACATGCTGGGCGTATGGATGGCGCCCGTCACGGCGCAGGTGATGACGACTTTCGGTTTCGGTTTAGCCATGGTTGTCTCCGTTGCTTTGTTTGTGACGCATCAGGCGCATCAGCATGTCGTCGCGCCAGAAGCGGCGCGCGGCCAGATCCTCGGCGGGCAGCAGGCTGCGCCGCTCGTCGGACAGGGTGTCGATCAGCGCCCCCTCCCAGGCCACGCATTCGTCTTGCGTGGCGCCGATGGACCGGTAGAGGTCGCCGTAGCGCTGGCAGTAGTCGGCAATGCCGCCCGGCGCATTGAGGTCTATGGTTTCAAACGGCCCCATGAAGGCCCAGCGCAAGCCCAGCCCGTCCTTCACGGTGGTGTCGATGTCCTCGGCGCTGGCGATGCCCTGGCTGGCAAGCCGGAAGGCCTCGTGCAGCAAGGCGCCCTGCAGCCGGTTCAGGATGAAGCCTTCGATTTCGCGGCGGACCAGGACCGGCTTCTGACCGATGCTGGTCATGACCTCGCGAGCGCCCGCCAGCGCTTCGGGGCTGGTCCAGGGCGCGGGGCACAGCTCGACGACCGGGATCAGGTAAGGCGGGTTGACCGGATGGGCCACGAGGCAGCGATGCCTGCCCGCCAGATGGTCGGTGAACTGGCTGGCCGGAATGCTGGACGTGGAACTGCCGATGATGGCGTGGGGCTCGGCCAGGGCATCCAGTTCGGAAAACAGCTGGCGCTTGATCTGCACCTTTTCCGGGGAATTTTCCTGGATGTACTCGGCGCCCGCCAGGGCTTCCTGCAGGCTGGCTGCCGTCTGCACACGGTCGACGATGGCGTCCGCGCCCACCAGCAGGCCCTGCGTCTCCAGTTCCCGCAACTGTTGCAGGATCAGGGTGCGCGCCTCGGCCAGCATGGCGGCGTTGACGTCGTACAGCCGCACTTCCCAGCCCATGCGCGCAAAGACGATGGCCCAGCCCTGGCCGATCAGGCCGGTTCCGATGATGGCGGCGCGCCGCGCCGCGGTGGCGGCCTCCATCAGTAGAGCTTCTGCGTGAAGCCATCGACCACGATGGCCTGGCCCGTCACGCTGCGGGCGGCCTCGCTGGCGTTGAACAACACCATGTTGGCGATGTCGCGCGCGGTGACCATGCGCCCCAGCACGGCCTGGTTCTCGTACTGGGCCGCGATCTCTTGGACCGGGCGTCCCAGCGTTTCGGCCTTGGCCGCGATGACGGCGCGGATGCGCGGCCCTTCGACGGCGCCCGGCAGAATGGCGTTGACGCGGATGCCGTAGCCGCCCAGCTCGATGGCCAGGGACTTCGTGAAGCCGATCACCGCCCACTTGGAAGCCGAATACACCGACCGTCCGGCGAATCCGAGATGGCCCGCGGCCGAGGACAGGTTGATCATCACGCCGGCCTTGGACTCCTTGAGCAGCGGGATGGCCTGGCGGGCGCACAGGAACTGGCCCGTGATGTTGACGGCGAGCGTGCGGTCCCAATCGGCCTTGGTCAGGGTTTCGACGTAGCCCGTCGGACCCGCGACGCCCGCGTTGTTGACCAGGATGTCCAGCCCGCCCAGCTTTTCCTTGACCGCGGCAAAGAGCTGTTCAACGCTGGCCTCGTCGGACACGTCCGCCCGCGCCACCTGCACGCCGGGCAGTTCGGCGGGCAAGGCGGCAAGACGCGCTTCATTGACGTCGCATACGAACACCGCGGCGCCGGCGTGGTGAAAGACCTTGGCCATTTCCAGCCCCAATCCGTCTGCGCCGGCGGTGATCAGCACCTTCTTGCCGGTGAAATCAACTTCCTCGAACATGCTTTTGTCTCCTAGGACTGTTCTGAAAAGCGCGATTCATCATATACGATATATGATAAAAACAGCTATTCTTGACGCAGTCATGCGGCGCTTGGAACCACCTTAAAGCTACATCCGCGTGACGGAATTTTGTCGGTAGATTTTTCGTAGATCGGCCGCTAAGGCTTTATTCATGCGGTTTCAGGGAATTCCCTGATTCGTCATACAGCGACCGACACTAGAATCAAAGGCGAGGGTTTTCGCCTCGCCGGCGCATATATCATATATACAAAAAGACGGACGGCACGTAGATTCAGTCCGCATTCCATACCAACAAAGGAGCGTAGACAGTGTTCAAGTTCAACAAAATTGTTTTGGCGCTGGGCGTGTGCGGCGCGCTGGCAAGCGGCACCGCAGCGGCCGACATGAAGGTGGGCGCCCTCTTCCCGTTCAGCGGCGCGCTTGCGCTGCTTGGCCAGGAAAGCTACCGCGGCCTGGAACTGGCCGTGAACGAAATCAACGCCGCAGGCGGCGTCAACGGCGAGAAGATCGAAATCGTCAAGGCCGACGCCGTGGATCCCACGCAGGCCGTGTCGGAAACCAAACGCCTTATTTCCGCCAACGTGGTCGGCGTGTTCGGCAGCTACGCCTCGGGCATTTCATACGCCGCCTCGCCCGTCACCGAGCTTGCCGGGGTGCCCTACTTCGAACTGGGCGCCACCGCCCACAAGATCACCACGCGCGGCTACCAATACCTGTTCCGCAGCAACCCCAACACCGCGCTGTACGGCGTTTCCGTCGTGAACGCGCTCCACGAAACCATCGCCCCCGGCATGGGCCTCAACCCCAAGGACATCCGGATCGGCATCATCCACGAGGACGGCCCCTACGGCACCGACGTCGCGGCCACCGAAAAGAAGCGTGCGCAGGAACTGGGCTACAACGTGGTCGAAGTCCTGCCGTACTCGGCCAAGACGGTCGACCTGTCATCGCTGATCCTGCGGCTCAAGGGCGCGAAGGCCGACGTCGTGCTGCAGACGGCCTATCAGAACGACGCCATCCTCTTCTTCAGCCAGGCGCGCGCGGCGGGCTTCAAGCCCAAGGTCGTGATCGGGGCGGGCGGCGGCTACTCGCTGGCCGACACCGCCAAGGCGGTGGGCGCCGACATGAACGGCGTGTTCGACCTGGACTTTCCGCAGGCGTCCATCAATCCGGCCGGCGCCCCCGGCCTGGACAAGTTCCTGCAGGCCTACCGGAGCACCTACAAAAGCGACCCCCAGTCCGGCCACAGCCTGACCAACTATGTGGGCGCCAAGGCGTTCTTTGAAGCCATCGGCAACGCCAAGTCCACCGACAAGGACAAGATCCGCGCCGCAGTGCTGGCCTACAAGAAGCCCGCCGGCCAGTCGGCCAACGGCTGGGGCTTCGACTTCGGCGAAGACGGGCAGAACAATGCGTCCACGTTCTACGTGATGCAGTGGCAAGACGGCAAGCTCGTCACCATCGGCCCGGAAAACCTCGCTCTCGGCAAGCCCATCTTCAAGAAATAAAGCGCGATGCCAGCGGCCGGACGCCCGGGCCTCGCGGCCCCGGGGCGCGTCCGGCCTTTCCCGGGGCTTGGGCGCCCCGTCCCTGGACGCTGCGGGACAGGGACGGAGCGCCTCCCGCACTTAAAGGTTGCACCATGGAATTATTCATTCAACTGGTCATCAATGGCCTGTTGCTGGGCGGCGCATACACCATCATCAGCCTGGGGTTGACGCTGATTTTCGGCGTCGTGCGCGTCGTGAACTTCGCGCATGGCGAATTCCTGATGATAGGCATGTACATGGTCTATCTGATCGCGGCGCATTTTGGCGTCCATCCCTACGCGGGGCTGATCCCGGTGGCGGTCATCCTGTTCGCGCTGGGCGCGCTGACCCAGAAGGGCATCATCCAGCCGCTGCTGCATGCCGACCAGCACATCCAGATCTTCGCCACGGTGGGCGTGTCCACCATTCTCCTGAACCTCGCGCTGGTGATCTTCGGCGCCAACGTCTATCGCGCGCCGGTCGAACTGGGCACCAACGCCATCGACGTGGGTCCGTACTCGATGGTCACGGGCCAGCTCGTCACCTTCGTGATCGGCCTGACGCTGGCCGTGCTGCTGCACCTGTTCATGCACCGCACCTACCTGGGCCGCGCGCTGCGCGCCGTGGCCCAGCACCGCTATGCGGCCACCCTGATGGGCGTGAACGTCAACAACGTCTACGCCATCGCCTTCGGCCTGGGCACGGCGTTCGTCGGCATCGCCGCGGGCCTGCTGGCCCCGCAGTACCCCGTGTTTCCCACGGTGGGCACCTACTTCGTGCTGACGGCCTTCGTGATCGTCGTGCTGGGCGGCCTGGGCAGCCTGTACGGCGCCGTCGCCGGCTCCATGATCATCGGCATCGTCGATACGCTGGCGGGCTTCTACATCGCGCCCGACCTGAAGGAGGTTGTCTATTTCGGGATCTTCCTCTTGATCCTTGTCCTGAAGCCGAACGGCCTGTTCGGCGTCGGTACCGAGTGACCCGGAACAACAAGGAGCAAGACGTGTTTCCCGACTTTCGACACCCCAAAACCTACGTCAGCCTCATCCTGCTGATCGTGATGTTCCTTGTGCCCGTCGTCATGGGCACCCCTTTCTGGACCAACCTCTTCGTCCTGCTGTTCGTGTTTTCCGCGCTGTCGGTCGCGTGGAACATCGTGGGGGGCTATGCGGGCCAGCTTTCCCTGGGACACGCCGTGTTCTACGGGATCGGCGGCTACACGGCCACCCTGCTGACCCAGAACTTCGGCATCTCGCCGTGGATCGGGATGTTCGCCGGCGCCGCCATTTCCGCGGCGGTCGCCGTCCTGATCAGCTATCCCACGCTGCGGCTGCGCGGCCCCTTCTTCGCGCTGGCGACCATCGCCATCCTCGAGGTGGTGCGCCTGCTGGTCATCCACGAGGAAAGCTGGACCGGCGGATCAAGCGGCATCAGCCTGCCCTTGAACATCGGTTGGGCGTGGATCGTGTTCCGCGAAAAGATCAACTACGTGATCATTGCGTTTGGCCTCTTCGTGATGGTGACCTGGGTCTCGTGGTACATCCGCAAGTCGCGCATCGGGCACTACCTGATCGCGATCCGCGAACGCGAGGACGCGGCGCTTGCGGTCGGCATCCACACCGTGCGGGTCAAGATCATCGCGGCCGTCGTCTCGGCCGTGCTGACCAGCATCATCGGCACCTTCCACATCACCTACCTGACCTTCGTCGACCCCAGCTCCGCGTTCTCGCTCGAATTGTCCATCCAGGTGGCGATGTTCGCGCTGATCGGCGGACTGGGCACCGTGTCCGGTCCCATCGCCGGGACCTTCCTGGTGCTGCCCATCGCGGAACTCGCGCGCGGCTGGCTCAGCAGCGTGGGCAACGGCATGCATGGCCTGATCTACGGCCTGATCCTGGTGGCCGTGGTGCTGACCATTCCGCGCGGGCTGGCCGGCGCGTTCGGTCCCTTCGTCGAGCGCCTGTTGGCCAGGCTGCCTTACCTGGGCACGCCCCGCCCCAAGCTCAAGCTCGCCGACGAGATCCGCATCCGCAACGCGACCCGCACCGACCGGCCCGTGCTGAAGGCCGAAGGCCTGTTCAAGAGCTTCGGCGGCCTGCGCGCCACCAACGATGTGTCGCTGACGCTCAACCAGCACGAGATCCTGGGCATGATCGGTCCGAACGGCGCGGGCAAGACCACGGTGTTCAACCTGCTGTCGGGCTTCCTGTCGCCGGACAAGGGCGATATCTCGATGCTGGACGCCAAGGGCAACTGGGTCGTTTGCCGGACGCCCGACGCCTTTGCGCACCAGGGGCTGGGGCGCACGTTCCAGATCGCCAAGCCGTTCACGGGCCTGACGGTGCTTGAGAACATCATGCTGGGCGCGTTCATCCACACGTCCGACCGGGACGAGGCCGAACAGATCGCGCTCAAGGTCGCCGAGCAGACCGACCTGGTGAAGTACCTGAACACCGAGGCGCGCAGCCTCACCGTGGGCGGCATGAAGCGCCTGGAGGTGGCGCGCGCGCTGGCCATCAAGCCGCGCATCCTGCTGCTGGACGAAGTGATGGCGGGCCTGAACCCCACCGACATCGAAAAATCCATCCAGATGATCCGGCGCATCCGCGATTCGGGCGTATCCGTGCTGCTGATCGAACACATGATGCAGGCCACGATGGCGCTGTCGGATCGCATCATCGTCCTGAACGAAGGCGGCGTGCTGGTCAGCGGCGCCCCGAAGGACGTGGTCGAGAACCCCGCCGTCATCGAAGCCTATCTGGGCAAGGAGTTTCAAGATGCTTAAGGTATCGAACCTGACCTCGGGCTATGGCAAGAGCCAGGTGCTCAACGGCCTGGATTTCGAGGTGAACGCGGGCGAGATCGTCACGCTGATCGGCGCCAATGGCGCGGGCAAGACGACCACGCTCAAGACGCTGTGCGGCGTGATCCCCGCCACGCAGGGCAAGGTGGAATTCGAAGGCCAGGACCTGACCAACCGCGAGCCCTACGACATCGTGGACGCCGGGATCACTATGATCCCCGAGGGCCGCCAGCTCTTTCCCCACTTCACCGTGCGCGACAACCTGCTGATGGGCTCGTACAAGCGCGCGGCGCGGCCCATCGTCGAGCGCAAGCTTGAAGAGGTGCTGCGCATCTTCCCGCGCGTCAAGGAGCGCATGAGCCAGTACGCCGGATCGCTGTCGGGCGGCGAGCAGCAGATGGTGGCGATCGCGCGCGGCATGATGTCCGACCCCAAGCTGCTCGTGTTCGACGAGCCCTCGCTTGGCCTGTCGCCGCTGCTGGTGCAGCAGATGTTCGACATCATCCGCGACGTCACCGCGCACGGCGTCACGGTGCTGCTGGTCGAGCAGAACGTCTTTCGCACGCTGCGGCTGGCGGATCGCGGCTATGTGCTTGAAAACGGCGCCATCGTGCGCACGGGCACGGGCGAGGAGCTGCTCAGCGATCCCCATGTCAAGAAGGCCTACCTGGGCCACTGAATCCAAGGACCAACGTCTCATGTCTTTACGCTGCACATTCATCGACCATGGCAAGGGCGGCACGCCCGAATGCATGCGCATTGCCGAGCGCGACATGGAAGCGCCCACGGGCCGCCAGGTGCTCATCGAGGTCGCCTACGCCGGCGTCAACCGCCCGGACGTGCTGCAACGGTCGGGCTCCTACCCCCCGCCGCCGGGCGCCTCGCCCTATCTGGGCCTGGAGGTGTCGGGCACCATCGTGGCCGCCGGCCCCGACGTGCAGGCCTGGAAGGTGGGTGACCAAGTCTGCGCGCTGACGCCGGGCGGCGGCTATGCCCAGTACTGCCTTGCCGACGAACGCCACTGCCTGCCGGTTCCGCACGGGATGGACCTGCTGACGGCCGCGGCGATTCCCGAGAACTATTTCACGGTGTGGACCAACGTGTTCGACCGCGCGCGCCTGGCCGCGGGCGAGAAATTCCTGGTCCACGGCGGCTCCAGCGGCATCGGCCTGACGGCCATCCAGCTCGCGCGCGCCTTTGGCGCAGAGGTCTGGACCACCGTCGGCAACCCGCAAAAGGCGGATGCCTGCCTCAAGGCCGGCGCGCACCACGCGGTGCTGTACCGCGACACGGACTTCGAATCAGCCGTGCGCGAGGGCACCGGCGGCGCGGGCGTCGACGTGATCCTGGACATGGTGGGCGGGGCCTACATCAACAGGAACCTGCGGCTGCTGGCCCTGAACGGCCGGCTGGTGCAGATCGCCTTCCTGGAGGGCAGCAAGGCCGAGATCGACGCACTGCCCATCATGACCAAGCGCCTGCAGTTCACCGGATCGACGCTGCGCCCGCGCTCCGACGAGGACAAGGGCGCCATCGCGCAATCGCTCGTGGAAAAGGTGCTGCCGCTCATGGCGCAGGGAAAGTGCCTGCCCCTGATCCACGAAGTCTTCCCGCTGGCCGAGGCCGCGCGCGCGCACACGCTCATGGAAAGCAGCAGGCACATCGGCAAGATCATGCTGCAGGTGCGGCCATGAGTGCGGCGATGAATGGGACCACGCATGCGCGCTTTACGGACCAGACCGTCATCGTCACGGGCGCGGTGGGCGGCATCGGCGGGGCCATCGTCCAGGCCTTCCTGGCCGAGGGCGCCCGCGTCGGCCTCATCGATTTCAACGCGCAAGGCGGCCAGGCCGTTGAAAGCGCGCTGCGCAAACGCGGCCACGACGTATGCTTCGTGCCCGCCGACGTCGCGCATTTCGACCAATGCCAGGCCGCCTACGAGCGCATCACGCAGGAACTGGGCGCCGCGACCGTCCTGGTGAACAACGTCGGCATCTCGCCCAAGACGAACGGCCGCGCGCTGAAGGTCTGGGAAATGCCGCCCGCCGAATGGAACAACGTCGTCTCGGTCAACCTGAACAGCGTGTTCTACATGACCCACCTGGCCACGCCGCACATGGTGCGGGCGCGGCAAGGGCGGGTGATCAACATGTCGTCGGTGGCGGGCAAGGCGTATTGCGACATCGTGGCGGCGCATTACGCCGCCACCAAGGCGGGGCTGATCGGGCTGACTCGCCATTGGGCCGCCGAACTCGGCGAACATCAGGTCACGGTGAACGCCCTGGCGCCTGGGCGGATCAGCACGCCCTTGCTGAAAAGCGTGCCGCAGGAGATCAATGACGCCGTGGCCGCCGTGACCGCGCTGCGACGGCTGGGCACGCCCGAGGAAGTGGCCGACGCCTGCCTGTTCTTCGCATCGGATCAGGCCCGCTTCGTGACCGGCCAGGTCCTGGACGTGGCCGGCGGCTGGCTCATGACCTAGCAAAAAGGCCCGCCCGCGGAGCACCGCGAACGGGCCGATCTGCGGGCTTGCGCCGAGGATGCGTCAGTCCTGCACGCCCAGGCGGTAGACCACCGTATCCAGGCGGCTCACGCCGGCTGACCGGAACTTGGGCTCCTTGTCCAGGATGTCGCGGCGGTCGATGATGACGGCGGGCGACACATCCGCGAAGATCGCCTGCACTTCGCTGTCCACCACCGAAAACGGCGGGCCCGCCATTTCGTCCTGCGGGTAGTCCAGGGTGATCAGCAGGCCGCGATAAGTCGGCGCCAACTGGCCGTAGACGTGGCGCACGTAGTCCGCGCGCATGGCCAGCGGCAGCGCGACCAGCGCCGCGCGGTCGTACACGCCCACGCAATGCGACAGGACCTGGGCGTCCATCTTGAAGATGTCGCCGCAGACGATCTCGATATTGCCGGCCACGTAATGGGTGCCGTATGCGGAGTCGTGCGTGACGGGACGAAGCTCGTTTTCGGCGAAGAACTGTTCGACCGCGAGCTGCGACAGCTCGGCCCCCAGCACCTGATGGCCCTGCGCCGCCAGCCACACCATGTCCAGCGATTTGCCGCAAAGCGGGACCAGGACCTTGCCGCCCTTGGGCACGCCCAGCGTCGGCCAGTATTTCTGCAAGAGGGGCGTTACCCGCGACTGATGAAAATGCGTGCGCCCTTCGCGCCACCGTTCCAGCCAGAATTCTGCGTCCATGTCTTGTCTGCTCCTCCTATGAATGCCCGGCGCTCGAGCGTGGCCGAGGCCTGGGCCTGGGCCGGGTCGCATGACCGCGCGCCGATGCCACTGCGGGATTGTATGCCCGGGCCCGCCCCGGCGCTTTTGGGCATGGCGGCGGGCTTCCGGTATCTTATGACCCCGCCTTTCACGCCCGCGACCCGCCATGCTACGCCGCACCCTCCTTCTGACCCTGGCCGGCCTGTCCGCCGCACCGCTGCGCGCCCTGGCCTCACCCAGCCGCGACGCCATCATCCGCGAGGTGTTCGCGGCGCCGCGGGGCAGCCTGCCGTACACCGCGCAGCACGCCGCGCTGATGCGCCTGCTGCGCGTGCAGTGGATGCCGGTCGAATCCGGCGCGCCCGCCATCGATTTTGAACAGCCGCTGCTAGGAGGCGAAGATACGCTTGCGGTTGCGCGCGGCGCCCTGGGAACGACGGACGACGCGCTGGCGCTGCGCAGGATGGCGCAAGTGTGCAGGCTGGTGCCGCGCTATGTGGGGTCGATCGGCAGGCTCGCGCCCGGCCGCTATGACGTACCCGAGACAATGCGCGCGGCCTTCGACTTTCCGGAAAGCGGCGTGGACAGCCAGGGCAGGTTCGCGCTGCGTAAGGAACACCTGATTCTGCTGCGGGCCGCCGTGTGGCGCGAGGCCGACGGCCCGGCGCTGCAGGCCGTCCTGCGCGAAGGCGACCGCTTCTGGCCGATGCCTTATATCGACGGCAAACGGCCTTACGGCAACGCCAGCTTTTACCAGGTCGACATTGCCCGGTTGCTGGACGAGCCCTATTCCCTGGACGCCGACGGCTACGCCATCACCGAGCCAGCGAAAGACGCCCGCCTGGCACGCCTGCATCACGAAACCCTGGCGGCGCTCCAGGTGTTCCTGCGGCATTCCACCGCCGCCAAGCCCAGACGGCAAAGCTCGGCGAGAGCTGGCTAGGTGCGGCCGGCGAGGTGCGGCCAGCTAGGCGCGGCCGGCCAGGCGCTTGCCTAAGCGCGATGCATGAAGTGCCGGATGTCGTCCGTGATCGGCACCGCGGCCAGCAGCATCAGCAAGAGCGCGAGCGGCCAGGTCGATCCGAAGCCGAAGTTGAAGAACGAATACGCGCCCGTCACCCCGCCCACGAAGAACAGCGTGACCATGAGGCTCAGCACGATGAGCTTGCCCCGGTCGGCCAGCACGCGCGGCATCGCCTCTGCGCCGCCTTTGGCGACGTTCCAGTAAAACAGCTTGCCCAGTTCGATGCCGATGTCGGTCACCATGCCTGTCACGTGCGTGGTGCGGATCTCGGACCGGGAGACCTTGGTGATCATCGCGTTCTGCAGGCCCATGATGTAGCACAGCAGCATCACCGTCCCCGGCACGTAGAACCAGCGCAGCGTCTCCAGGTTGGCGCCCAGCAGGCCAAAGACGAGCAGCAGCACGGCCTCCAGCAGCAGGGGTAGCGCGTATTCGCTGGCAAGCCGGGACCTGCGCCCGAAGTTGATGAGAAAGGCCGAACTGGCCGCCCCCGCCATGAAAGACAGCAGCGCCCCCAGGCCCTGCAGCACGACGACGATTCCGCCGAGCGCCATGTGGTCGGCCATCATCGACACGATGCCGGACATGTGCGAGGTGTACTGCTGGACGGCCAGGAAGCCGCCGGCGTTGACGGCGCCGGCGGTGAAGGTCAGCAGGTAAGCGAGATGGCGGTTGGCTTGGGGGCTGCGGCTGACGGCCGTCAGCCGGCGCAGATACGGGATGGTCACGCCGGTCCTTTCAATCAAGAACACATGCACGGCGGTGCGGTGCGAAACACATTCTAGACGGGGTGTACCCGGGTCGATCAAGGCCTGGAGACGGGAAAGTACACGCCGCCCAGGGCGCCGTTGAGCCCGCAATACGGCCGTCCCGCCACGTCCTCGGCGCCGGCCGGCGCGCGCTCGGCCAGCGCCAGGCCCGCCCCCTTTCGGACCAGGGTCAAGGTCCAGCCTTCGGCGTCGATTGTTTCGACCACCAGCGCGCCGCCCTTGACGGCGCCCACGCCCCGGACGTCGCACACCCAGCGTCCGTTTTCCGGGTGCGCCGCGGAGCCGTCGAATGACAGGCGGCCGTCGGGCTGCTTGCGGATCGAGATGCCGCCCGCGAGATTCTCCCAATCCCCTTCGAAGCCCTGGCGCCGCTTGAACACCAGGGATGCGAGGAAGTCGTCGCGGTACTTCAGCCGGTCGGCCAGTTCCTTTTGCGGCGTGCCGTCGCCGGGGGGAGACGCATAGGCCTCGTCCCGGACCTGCACGAACCAGCGCTGGTCTTCGGTAAGCGCCTTGGCGGTCGCCGCATCGAAGGATTTACGCGCCTTGCCGAAGCGGTTCCCGATGCTGGCGTCCTGGTCGGCCAACGCGCCGTCCGCGCAGATCGCCTTTTCGACCGCGCTCCGGGCCTTCGCGCAATCGAACGAGGGCCGGCCGGCCGCCCAGGCCGCGGGACTGCCCAGCCCAATGCCCAGCCCAACGCACAGCGCAAAGCACAGGGCCGGCGCGCGCACCAGGCGATTCATAGCGAAAACTCCCGCAGGTTCTCAACCCGCGCAGCCAGGCCGTCCGCACCCAGATAGTGGCCCAGCTTGCCGGCGCGCACGCGCTTGAGGTCTTCCTGGTAGCGGGTGGCCATGGCGTCGCGCTCCTGGGCGTAAGCGTCGGCGATGCCTGCGCCGCAGGCCCGCGCCACGAGGCGCGCGGCGTCGGGCGAGCCGCAGGCCACGCAACGCGCCACGCCCAGGGCATCGGCCACGGCGCCGCGCGCCAGCAGCCCGGCCACCAGTTCCGCGGGCGGCTCACGATCGAAGCGGTGGATGGCGGTGGCGCTGACCGGCGCTCCCGCGTCCAGCAGCGCCTGCGCCGCGCCGAAGGCATGCTGCGTCAGGGCGACGTCCACCGGCTGGGCGCTGCCGTGCAACGGCGCATGGAAGCGGACACCCTGCTCCGCCAGGCGCCGCACGAGGCCGGCGTCGTCATGCGCCAGGGCATGCCGCAAGGCCAGCGCGGCAAGGCCGGGCTTGTCGGCCAGCGTGCCGGCTTCGAGCGGGGTGCGCCAGTCCACCTGCGCCTGTCGGTAGAAGGCGGCCACGCGGTCGGCCAGCGACTGGAGCATGCCATGGGCCGACACGCGTTCGTCCAGGTACTCCAGCACGCGCACGCCGGTGCTGTCCTCGTCTTGCTCGGGGTCCGCTTCCAGGCACAACGCGGCAAAGGCGCCGTACAGGTCCGTGGCGATGGTCGCGATGCTGTCCTGCTGCAGGGCATGCGTCCAGCCCGGCAGGCCCTGCTTCCAGGCGACCACGCTGCCCGCGCGCGGCCCCGGCTCGACGACGACGTAGATGCGGTCGCAGTATTCGAAGCCGCCGATCGGCAGATAGCGCAGCTTGCCGTTCCAGGCCGCGCCATCCTGGTCCGCGGCGTCTTGCGCGCATTCCTGCTCGTGCTCGATCCAGCCCCGCAGATCGCGGTAGTGCTGGCTGCCGTCGTAGAACAGCTCGGACCAGCTCAAGGCCTCTTCGTTTCCGTCCATCTGCGTCCGCAGGTCATACGCCAGCTCGCCCCCCGCGGTAAGCCGCCACAGGTCGAGCAACGCTTGCGGGAGCGGCCCCTCGCACTCGGCCTGGATCTCGGCGATGCGGGCATCGGCCAGGGGCGGTTGCACGTCGATCAGCACGCGGTCGGCGAAAACCGCGATGCCGTGCTCGCGCAGGGCCAGCAGTTCACCGGCGGTAAAAAACTCACTCATGTTGGCGCTTCAAGAATGGAACTGGTGCGATTTTACTAGCGGGTGGTGAAGCATCACCGCCCTAAGATGGCCGACCGCGGTTGGCGTACGGAGTTTGTCCTTGGCCTTCCACATGAGCATCGGCCGCCCGTCCATTCCCGAGCGCAAGCCGGATCAGGCCGCGCCCGACTCGCGCAGCTGCTGGCGCCGGAATTCGCCCTGGCGCACGTGCATCCAGCCCGGATATTCCGGCGCAAGCGCGCTGACTTCATCCAGCGCCGCCAGCTCTTCCTGCGTCAACCGGATGTCCGTGGCCGCCAGGTTGTCCTCGAGCTGGTCGACGCGCTTGGCCCCGATGATGACGCTGGTGACGACCGGCTGGTGCAACAGCCAGGCAAGCGCGATCTGCGCCACCGAGACGCCCCGCGTGTCCGCGATCTGCCGCATGGCGTCGACGGTGTCGTACGCGCGGTCCCGGTCCACGGGCGGGAAATCGAACGCCGCGCGACGGCTGCCGGCTTCGGCTTCGCCGTCGCGGCCGTACTTGCCGCTCAGCAGCCCACCGGCCAGTGGACTCCAGACCATCAGGCCCACGCCTTCGCTCTGCAGCATGGGCGCCAGTTCCCGCTCCAGGTCCCGGCCCGCGATCGTGTAATAGGCCTGCAGCGATTCGAAGCGCGCAAGGCCCAGGCGTTCGGCAATGCCCAGCGCCTTCATGATCTGCCAGGCCGCCCAGTTGGAGACGCCGACATAGCGCACGTGGCCGTGCTGCACCAGGGTGTCGAGCGCCCGCAGGGTTTCCTCGATGGGCGTGGCGGGGTCGAAGCCGTGGATCTGATACAGGTCGATGTGGTCCAGTTGCAGGCGCGACAGGCTCTTTTTGACGCTATCCAGGATATGAACGCGCGAATTGCCCCGGGCGTTGACGCCCGCGCCCGTCTGCCCGAAAACCTTGGTGGCGACCACCACGTCGTCGCGCGCGACCTTCAGGTCGCGCAAGGCCTGGCCCGTGATGATCTCCGAGCGGCCCTCGGAATAGACGTCCGCCGTGTCGATGAAATTGACGCCGGCCTCCAGCGCGCGCCCGACCAGCCGGTTGGCGTCTTCCTGTTGCAGGTTGCCGATCTTGCTCCAGAGTTCGCCTTCGCCACCGAAAGTCATGGTGCCCAGGCACAGCTCCGAGACGAACAGGCCCGTGCTGCCGAATTTCTTGTATCGCATGTTTGCTCCTTCAGGGGCTGGCGGGCACGCCGGCCCCCGGAACGGGGACCGCTGCGGCAACCTGCCGGGGGTGCGGACAGTATGCGTCCGGGGCAGCGCGCACGCGCTGCTCGATCCTGCCCTTTTTTTGCCCGATTCTCCGGCGCCGCGGCCTGGGCACCGGAACCCGCCGTTTTCTCCGAAATTCCTGCCTGATTCTCCATTCCCCTGGGCGGCCCGCCACGCGCACTGGCCGATGGCAATACACTGACAGGCACCCAATTCTCTGCCGCCGCGGCGATTCCCGCCTGCGGCAGGCACGCCACGGGAGTCCCCCAATGTCCCTGAATCCTGCCCGATCGGGCGAGCCGGCCTACGCGGTCCAGGACGCCGCCTGCGAACTTGCCCGCGCCGAGCTGCTATGCACGCTGGAGCGCATGACCGGCGCCCTGGAAGGGGCGCTGGATACGCCGATCGAGGGCTTGTACCTGCACCGGCTGTCACAACCCACCGGCGCCAAGCCAGCCCTGCAAAAGGCCGCGCTGGCGGTCATCGCGCAGGGGTCGAAGCGTCTTTTCATCGGCGACGAGACCTATGAATACGATCCCTTCCATTTCCTGATTTCGTCGGTGGACCTGCCGGTGGTGGCCAAGGTGTCCGTCGCCAGCCCGACCCTGCCCTACCTGGGCTTGCGGCTGGACCTGAACCCCGAGGAGATCACCGCGCTGATCAGCGACGAGAACCTGCCGCCGCTGGTCCCCGCGGAAACCTCACGCGCCCTGTGCGTCAATCCGCTGGACGGCACGCTGCTGGACGTGGTGGTGCGCCTGCTGCGGCTGCTGGACACCCCACGCGACATCCCCATCCTCGCTCCGATGATCAAGCGCGAACTGCTGTATCGCCTGCTGATGAACGGCCAGGGCGTCGTGCTGCGCCAGACGGTCTTGCAGGACAGCCAGCTCAACCGCGTGGCCAAGGCGATCCGCATCCTGCGTGATAATTTCGCCCAGCCGCTGCGGGTGGAGGAGATCGCGCGCGACGTGCACATGAGCGTGTCATCGCTGCACCACCATTTCAAGCAGGCCACCGCCATGAGCCCGCTGCAGTACCAGAAGCACCTGCGCCTGCAGGAAGCGCGGCGCCTGATGCTGACGGACGACGCCGGCGTGGCCCTGGCCGCGCATGCGGTGGGTTACGAGAGTTCGTCGCAGTTCAGCCGCGAGTACAGTCGCCTCTTCGGCGCGCCGCCCTTGCGCGACAAGCAGCGCTGGAAGGACGAAACCGCGCTGGCCGCCTGAAGCGGGCCGCCGGCAGCCGCCCCGCACGGACGCCGGCTGCGCCGGTCGCCCGCCCCCTACCCCCCACCCGGATTGACGAGGACTATGCATGCATGACCTGAATGACCTCTATTACTTCGTCGAGGTCGTCAAGCACGGCGGATTCGCCCCCGCCGGCAGGGCCCTGGGTATCCCCAAGTCGCGTCTGAGCCGGCGCATCGCGCTGCTGGAAGAGCGCCTGGGCGTGCGCCTGATCCAGCGGTCCACTCGCACGTTCGCGGTGACGGAGCTGGGGCAGGAATACTACGACCAGTGCCTGGCGATGCTGGCGGGCGCCGAGGCGGCGCAGGATGTCATCGACCGCACCCACGCCGAACCGCAGGGCACGATCCGTATCGCCGCGCCGCCCGCCCTTATCTACTATTTCCTGGGCGACGTGGTGGCGCGCTACATGGAAAAGTGCCCCAAGGTGAACGTCTACCTCAAGAGCTTCAGCCGCCCGGTGGACGTGCTGCGCGAGGGCTTCGACCTCGCCGTGCGGGTGCGCTTCGGCGCGCTCGAAAGCAGCGACCTGGTCATGAAGCACCTGGGCATGAGCTGCCAGAGCCTGGTGGCCAGCCCCGCGCTGGCTCGCGGCCTGCCCCATCCCGCGGACTTGCAGCACATCAGCCGGCAGCCGGCGCTCGCGCTGGGCACCGAACAGCGCGAGTGCCAATGGCGTCTGCTGGGACCGGACAACGCGCGCCTGACCGTGCCGTTCATGCCCAGGCTGGTCACGGACGACATGCTGGCGCTGAAGCAGGCGGCACTGCGGGGCGTGGGCATCGTCGCCCTGCCCCTGCTGATGATCCGCGAAGAGCTCGACGCGGGGACGCTCGTCACGGTGGGCGCGCCCTGGCAGCCCGAGCCAGGCAGCGTACACGCGGTGTTCCCGTCGCGCCGCGGCCTCCTGCCCGCGGTACGGGAACTGTTGGATTTCATGGGAGAGGCGTATCGTGAAAACGCCCGGCGCGAAGCGCAGAGCCAGGCGCGCCACGGCCTTCCCGTCCTGCAACCGCCCACCTCATTGTCCGATTAATAGAACTCTGAGACGCGATTTGGCGGTCTACCGGAGCGGTCGTCCTGAATTTAAGATTCTTTCTACGCACTCAGCGTTGTTCCCAACACCGCGCACCACCGCGCAAACCTGAATCGACCAAGGAATCCGCCATGACCAAACCCTACGTGAAGCTCGACAAGTCCCAAGCCGCCGTTCTGCTGGTGGATCACCAGGCAGGCCTGCTGTCCTTGGTGCGCGATTTCCAGCCCGACCAGTTCAAGAACAACGTGCTGGCCCTGGCCGACCTGGCCGAATACTTCAAGCTGCCGACCATCCTGACCACCAGTTTCGAAGACGGCCCCAACGGCCCGCTGGTCCAGGAATTGAAGGACAAGTTTCCCGACGCCCCCTACATTGCCCGCCCCGGCAACATCAATGCCTGGGACAACGAAGATTTCGTCAAGGCGGTCAAGGCCACCGGCAAGAAGCAATTGATCATCGCCGGCGTGGTCACCGAGGTCTGCGTCGCGTTCCCCGTGCTGTCGGCCATTGAAGAAGGGTTTGACGTGTTCGTCGTCACCGACGCGTCGGGCACCTTCAACGAAGTGACGCGCGACGCGGCCTGGCGGCGTATGGAGCAGGCCGGCGCGCAATTGATGTCGTGGTTCGGCGTGGCGTGCGAACTGCACCGCGACTGGCGCAACGACGTGCAGGGCCTGGGCACGCTGTTCGCCAACCACATCCCGGACTACCGCAACCTGATGGCGTCGTACTCGGCCCTACAGGCGGCCAAGCAAGGCTGACCGCCGCGTGACCGGCGGAACACCGCCGGGACCAAAGCCAAAAGGCCCAGGTGAATTCACCTGGGCCTTTGCCATTCATTTGCGGCGGGCGAAGGGATACGCCTGCTGCGCCAGGAACGTCCCTGGCATGTCGTTGTCCAGGATGCCGTAGTTCTGCGGCAGCCGGTTGCCGGCCCCGCGCACCGCCGTGCCGAACAGGTAGTCGATGAAGGCGAAATGGGCCGCGTAATTCTTGTCGATCGCCTCGGTGTCGGACGAATGATGCCAATGATGGAAATCCGGCGTCACGATGATGTAGCGCAGCCAGCCCCACGGCAGCTTCACGTTGGAATGAATCAGCACCGCCTGGAACCCCACGATGATGATGTAGGCGTCCAGCACCGGCTTGGAAAACCCCAGCACGAACAACACGCCCAGCACGGCCACGCGCGTGATCAGCAGTTCCACGATGTGCAGGCGCGAACCCGCCAGCCAATCCAGCGTGCGCGTGCTGTGGTGCACGGCGTGGAAGCGCCACATGAACGGCACCTCGTGGTAGATGCGGTGCGCGGCGTACTGCGCCAGGTCCGCCACCAGCACCGCCACGAAAAGCTCCAGCAGGTACGGCATGGACTGGATGGCGTGTTGCAGCGGTTCGTAGGCCGCCCACGAGAACAACCGGTGGATGAAGAAGTTGATGCACAGCAGCACCGCGCCCACCGACAGGTGATTGAACAGGAAGTGCTTCATGTCCACCTGCCACTCGCCGCGGAACACGGGCTGGCCGGGATAGAGCGGCGTCAGCTTTTCAAAAATGATGAACACGGTGCTGGAGGCCAGCAGGTCCAGGATGAACCAATCGAGGCCCAGATACGGATGCCCCCCGGCGCTCGACGCGCTGATTGCGACCTGGCTTCCGCCCGCCGCGACCGCGCAGCAGACCAGCACGAACGCCGAGATGTTCAGCCAACGCTGCCGCCCAAGCACGGTGTTGGCCAGCGCGATCGAGCCCGACACGAGCAGCGCGCCAAAGAGCAGCGTGCGCATTGCTTCCACCGAATAGAAATTGCGCAGTTCCGGCGTGGTGAGATAGGCGGGGAAATGGAATGCCAACACGCCCAGCACCGACAGGATGGCCAGAAAAAGCGCAATCACGCCGCTCATCATTCCGGTGCCCGGATCGATCCGGCCATCTTGTTTGAATAGATCCAATACTCGCCGATAAATGGGCGCGCCACGCTGTTTCATTGCGATTACAGGACAGTCCAAGGGGAAGCGAGTGTATCGCCGGGGACAGACCACCTTGTAATCAAACGTGAAAGTACGCGACAGAATGACGCATTTCGCGGCGCCCCTTGCGCCCGGTCAACGGGGCGGCCCCGGGCGGCGGGTGGCAAGGTTGACAAGGCGATGGCGTTGGCGTGTCATGGGCTTGACGCTGATGAGGCGTCGAGCCAGGCGCATCGTCGGTCCCGTCAACCGGTTCCTCAAGAGGCCTTTATGTTCCCTGAATACCGCGAGCTCATTACCCAACTGAAGTCCGAAAACGCCCATTTTTCGGCGCTGTTCCAGCGGCACAACGATCTGGACCAGGAAATCCAGAATATGGAGGACGGCATCAAGCCGTCCTCGAGCACCGCCATCGAGGTGCTGAAAAAAGAAAAACTCCACCTCAAGGACAAGCTATACGGCCTGCTCCGCGCCGCCGACAAGAACGGCGACGCCAGCGGCAAGGACAGCTAGCGCGCCCTCGGCGCGGGCTACATCGGCTCCAGGCCCGCGCTCTTGACGACGGCGGCGTACTTCGCCATCTCGGAACGGAAGTACGCCACCGTCTGCTCGGGCGGCATCAGGACGATACGGTTGTTCTGCGTCGCCATCGCTTCCTTCACGGCAGGCGAATTGAACGCGCGTCCCAGCGCGTCATAGATGCGCGCAACGTCCGCCTTCGGCAACTTCGCAGGCCCGGCCGCGGCGAACCAGCCGCCGATCTCATAGTCCGCCAGCCCCTGTTCGCGCAGCGTCGGCAGGTCGGGCAGCGCCGCCATGCGCTCGCCGCCGCAGGCGCCCAACGCCTTGAGCGCGCCGCTCTTGATCTGCGGCAGCACTGACGGCAGCGATAGCACCCCGAAATCCACCTGCCCGCCGATCAGATCGGCCATCATCGGCCCCACGCCCTTGTACGGGATGTGCCGCGCCTTCACACCCGCCTGCTGCACATACATCTCGGCGGCAAGGTGCAGGATCGTGCCATTGCCCGACGACGCGTAGTTGTAGCGGCCGGGCTGGCTCTTCAAGAGCGCCGTCAATGCCTTGATGTCATTGGCGGGAATGTTCCGGGGATTGGCGACCACCAGGAACGGCGTCATACCCACCATGCTGATCGGCGTGATGTCGGTCAGCGGATCGAAAGGCAGGGTCTTGTAGACGCTGGGAAAGATGACGTGGTTGTTGGACAGCATGCTGAGCGTGTATCCATCCGGCGCCGAGCGCACCAACGCGGACGTACCCACGATGCCGCCGGCGCCCGGCTGGTTCTCGACCACCACCGTATGTCCCAGCGCCGCCGACAGCGCCGGCCCCGCTGCCCGTGTGATCGTGTCCACGCCGGAACCCACCCCCACCGGCAGGATGAATTTCACCGGCCGGTCCGACTGCGCCCACGTCAAGCCGGGCGCGCCCAGCATAGCGGCGCCCAGCGCCCCGATCACCTGGCGGCGGCTCCAGCCCCCGCCTGCGCGTTGATTGCTCATGTCTGTCTCCTGATGGTTGTTGGACCGGCCGACTTGTGCGGCCTTTTGCTACTGCTACTGCTACTGCTACTGCGACTTCGACGCTACCCGCTGCCCGTTCCGGTGTTCTTGGCGTTCCTGGCGTTCCTGGCGCCTTTGGCTCAGGCCGCCGCGCCCTGCTCGCGCAGCGCGGCGATCTGTCCGGCGTCGTAGCCCAGCCCCTGCAGCAACGCCTCGGTGTCCGCTCCCAGCACCGGCGGGTCGCGCCGCACCCCGAGCCGCTGGCCGTCCATCATCAGGGGAAAGAGCGCGGCGCCCGCCGTCTGGCCCGCCCGCTCGCCGTCGGGCAGGCGGATGTCGGCCAGCCCGCCCGTCGCGCGCAGATGCGGATCGTCGTACAGCTCCTCTGGCTTGACGATGGGGGCGAACGGCAGGCCGGCGCGCTCGAAGATGGCGCCCAATTCGGCCGCGCGGTAATTGGCCAGCCGCCGGCGCAAGTCCGCCAGCAGCGTGGGCCGCAAACGAACGCGGTCATTGTTGGTGGCCATCGCCGGGTCGTTCTTCAGGTCGTCAAACCCAAAGGCGTCGCAGAAAGTCACCCACTGCGCATCGCTCACCGCCGCCAGGAAGATCTGCTCGCCGTCCTTGACTGTGAACACGTCGTACAGCGCCCAGGCCGACACGCGCTCGGGCATCGGCGCCGAGGGCTGCCCCGTGATCGCATACTGCAACATATGCTGGCCGACGAGGAACACGTTGTTCTCGAACAGCGCCGACTGCACTTCCTGGCCGCGCCCAGTGATGCCGCGCTGGATCAGTGCGGCCATCGCGCCGATGGCGCCGAACATGCCGCCCATGATGTCGTTCACGCTGGTCCCGGCGCGCACCGGATCGCCCGGCCGGCCGGTCATGTACGCCAGCCCGCCCATCATCTGCACGACCTCGTCCAGCGCCGTGCGCATCGCATACGGACCGGGCAGGAATCCCTTGTGGCTGACGTAGATGAGGCGCGGATTCTCCTTGGACAGCGAGGCATGGTCCAGGCCGTACTTCGCCATCGTGCCGGGCCGGAAGTTTTCCGCGACGACGTCGGCGCTGGCGGCCAGCCTGCGCGCCACCTCGGCGCCAGCCGGGCTCTGGATGTCGAGCGCAATGCTCTTCTTGTTGCGGTTGAACATGGGAAAAAAGCCCGCCCCCACGCCCAGCAGGTGGCGGGTGCGGTCGCCCTTGACGGGCTCGACCTTGATGACTTCGGCGCCCAGGTCGGCCAGCACCATCCCGCAGGTGGGCCCCATGACCATGTGCGTGAATTCCACCACGCGCAGGCCGGCCAGCGGCAAGGGACGGGAGGCGGGAGCGCCGGCGGCGTCGGGGGTGTCGGGGGTGTCAGGCATGAAAAGGCTCGCAGGAGTCGCGTTGAAGCGCGGGCTCAGGCCGCCAGGCCGGGGCGCGCGCGAAAAGTCTTGGGCAGGCCGGCGCGCCACAACGCGCCGTGCAGGGGCTGATCCGGCAACCAGCCGGCGACGGCCTCGCGCAATGCAAGCAGCCGGTCCAGGTCGACGCCCGTCTCGATGCCCATGCTTTCCAGCATGAACACCAGGTCCTCGCTGCTGACATTGCCGCTGGCCCCCGGCGCGTGCGGGCAGCCCCCGATGCCGGCCAGGCAGGCGTCGAAGCGCGCCACGCCGGTATCCAGCGCGGCCAGGACATTGGCCAGCCCCAGTCCGCGCGTGTCGTGGAAATGCGCGCAGCACAGCCGGTCGCCGGCGATGCGCCGCGCCGCCTCGAAGAGGCGCCGCACCGCCTCGGGATCGGCATAGCCCACCGTATCGGCCAGGCTCACACGGTCCGCGCCGGCATCCAGCAGCGCCTGCATCAGGCGCAGCACCTCCTGCGGCCGCACCTCGCCCTGCAAGGTACAGCCGAAGGCCGTTCCGACGCCGCCCTCGATCAGCACGGACGACCCGGCCGCGTCGCGCGCGGCCCGCATCTGGCCGACCATCGCCACCACCTCGTCCGGCGTCTTGCGCAGGTTCGCCAGGCTGTGGGCGTGGCTGGCCGACAGCGGCACCAGCATCAGGTGGGCGCCGCTGTCCAGGGCCAGCTCGGCGCCCTTCAGGTTGGGAACCAGCACCGACACGGCCAGGCCGGGGAGCCGCCTGCCGTGGGCAATCAGTTCGGCCGTGTCCGCCAATTGCGGCAGCAGCCGGGCGGGCACGAAGGAGCCCACCTCGATCTCGCGCTGACCCGCCGCATAGGCGGCATCGATCCAGCCGAGCTTGGTGTGCGTGGGCATCACCACCGACAGGCTTTGCAGGCCATCGCGCAGCCCCACTTCACGAACCGTGACGGCGGACGGGCGACAGGGCGATTCAAGCTGGGACATGGCGCGATTGCGTGGGTAAGGGAAGCCCCAGTTTAGATATTCCCCATTTGCGCACAAGCGGTATTTTGGAACGCTTAAAATTCCTATTTGGAATATCACGTCAGGATGACCGCCATGCGCGACCTCGACATCACCACCCTGCGCCTCTTCATCTCCGTCTGCGAGACCGGCAACATCGCCCGCGCCGGCCAGCGCGCCAACATCGTGGGCTCGGCCATCAGCAAACGGCTCGCCCAGCTGGAAGACACCGTCGGCGCGAAGCTGCTCACGCGCAAGCGCCGGGGCGTCGAACCCACGGAGGCCGGAGAAACGTTGCTGGAACACGCGCGCGCCATCCTGGCCAGCTCCGACCGCATCGAACGCGACATGTCCGCCTACGCCAGCGGCGTAAAGGGGCAGGTGCGGATACTGGCCACCGCCTCGGTGCTGGCCGAGTCCCTGGCGGAAGACATCGCGTCGTTTCTTCAGGCGGAGGCGCACCGCAACATCCGCGTGGACATGGAAGAACGGGTGAGCAACGAGGTAGTGCGCGGCGTGAAGGAAGGCATCGCCAGCCTGGGCATCTGCTGGGACGCCGCCGAATTCCATGGGCTGGCGCACCGCCCCTACCGCGGCGACCGGCTGGCGGTGGTCACGGCGCCGGGGCATCCGCTGGCCGAGCAGGAAGCCGTCTTTTTCGAGGAAGCGCTGGCGTACGAGCATGTGAGCATGCCCGCCGCAGGCGCGGTGCTGCGGATGCTGCAGACGGCGGCCAGCAACAGCGGCCGGACGCTGCGCCACCGCGTGACGGTCAGCAATTTCGATTCAGCCTTTCGCGTCGTGCTGGCCGGCCTTGCGATCAGCGTCGCCCCCATCGAGGTTGCGACGCCCTACGCCCTGGCGCACGGCCTGCGCGTGCTGCCGTTGAAGGATGCCTGGAGCCGCCGGCGCTTCGCGATCTGCATGCGCAGCGAGACGGGCCTGACGGCCGCCGCGGCCTTGCTGCTGGAACACCTGGTGGCCGCGGGTGCGGCTGCGCAGCCTGCCCCTGCGCCGAAGGATCGGCCGCGCCGCCCGCGCTAGCGTGGCCGCGCCGTGTCCTTTTCGCCGACGGACGCGTTCATGTACTCCTTGACCGTGCCGTCGGGGTTGTAGATCACCGTCAGCGTGCGCTGGTCCTGCATCGCGCCGTACTCGCTGTTGTTGAAGTAGAACCATGACGCGGTCCGCAGCCCCCGCGCATCGACGCGCTGCGACCGGGGCGGGCCGAAATCCCGGACCATGTCGTCAAACGTCGTGACGTTGATCTTGATGGCTTGCACCTTGGCCTGCGTGACCAGATCGCCCGACGATGGGGCGGCGCACCCCGCCACGAGGGCGGCCACGAAAAGCAATGACGGTCTCATTCGGTTTCCCCGATCCTGTCAGCCTGCCTGCGCGGCTGCCGTGTCTGTGAATGTCGGACGACCATAAGAATACCTCGCGCCCCCTTCCCCGGGGCCGACGGCGCCGTCATGTTGCGGTCATCTACAATGCCGCCAGTTGCCGAGCGCGAAGAGGCGCCGGCCCGCAACACACAGGCAGTATGACCCGCGCGAAGAAATCAGCACCCAGAAGGAAAGCCCCGGCAGGCAGAAGCAAGAGCGCCAGCCCCGGCCGCATCTACCGATTCCTGCGTACGTTTGCGCTCACGTCGCTGGCCACGTTCGGCGCCGCCACCTATGCGCTGAACCCCCAGTGGCGCCCCAACCTCTCGCTTGACGAGCTCCTCGCGCGCGTCGGTTGGCCGACCCAGGAACAGTTCGCGCCCGCGGCGGTGCCGGCGGGCGGCCTGGCCCACACGCGCTTTGCCGACTGCCCGCAGTTCTTTCCGCAGCAACGCCCCCCTGTCGTGCCCGCCAGCCTTGCGCTGCGAGAACTCTGCTTTTCAAACTTCGCCATCCTGCACAACGGCCAGACGAAGACGCCGGTGTTCGTTGCCGAGCGCCTGAACCGCAGCGTGTTGACGCAGGCGCAAGGCATGGAGCGGTCCGACAAGTTCTATGCCGAGGCCCGCGTGCCGCGCGCCGAACGCGCCGAGCTGGCCGACTACCGCGGCTCGGGCTACTCGCGCGGCCACATGGCGCCGGCGGGCGACATGTCCACACACGAGGCCATGGCGCAGAGCTTTTCGCTCGCCAACATGGTGCCGCAGGACCAGCGGCACAATGGCGGCCCATGGAGCCAGATCGAACAGGACACCCGCAAGTACGTCATGCGCGCCTCGGGCGACGTCTACGTCTTCACCGGTCCGTACTATGGCGACAAGCCCAAGGAGATCGGCTCGGGCGTGGCGGTGCCCAGCCATCTCTTCAAGGTCGTCTATGACGCGGCCACGGGGCGTTCGTGGGTGCATTGGCAGGCCAACAGCCCGAACACGACAGCGGGCGCGCCCATCAGCTACGACGAGTTCCAGCGGCGCACAGGCATGCAGTTGCTGCCTGCCCGCTGAACGCCCGCGCGAGCCGCACCGCTCACCCCCGCGTCCCGGCCGCCTGTCGAAACGCCAGCACGGCATTGTTGCCGCCCATGCCGAAGGAATTGCTGATCGCCACCCGCAGCCCGGGCAATTGGCGCGCGCGTCCGGGCACGTAGTCCAGATCGCATTGCGCATCCCCGGGTTCAAAAAACAAGGTGGGCGGCACGACGCCTCGCGCGACGGCCATCGCGGTCACCGCCGCTTCGATCGCGCCCGCCGCACCGATGGTGTGGCCGATGGCGCCCTTGATGCTGCTGACGGGCAACGCGTCCGCCTGAACCCCGAAAACGCGCCTGATGGCCGCGGTCTCGATCCGGTCGCCCACCAAGGTGCCCGTCGCGTGGGCGTTCACATAGCCGACTTCGCCGGGCGACAGGCCGGCATCCGCCAGGCATCGGGACATGGCCAGCGACTGGCCGTCCGGGTCGGGACGCAAGGGGTGCGTGCCATCGTTGCTGACGCCGTATCCGCAGAGTTCCGCGATGGGCGTCGCGCCGCGCGCCGCGGCGTGATCCGCCGATTCCAACACCAGCATCGCGGCGCCCTCGGCCAGCGCGAAGCCGGTGCGCCGGCGGCTGAACGGGCGGCAACTGCCTTCATCGCCGCTTTCGGGGTCCGCACACAATACGTGCAGCTGCTTCCACGCCGCCATGATGACCGGCGTGAGCATGGCCTCCGCGCCGCCCGCGATCGCCACGTCCAGGTAGCCGTCGCGGATGCGTCGAAAGGCTTCGCCGATGGCGACGGCGCCCGCCGAGCAGGCGGTGGTGTAGGTCTGTGCCTCGGCGGTGGAGGTGAGCTGCTGCGCGATGTGCGCCGCCGGCGCATTCGGCATGGTCGCGGGGACCACCAGCACCGTCCGCCGGGGCACGACGCCGTGATAGGCCTCGACGGCCTCGCACAGCGTGGACACGCCGCCGATGCCGGTGCCGATGAAAACGCCGCATTGCGCCTTGTGGCGGTCCTCAAGGGCGGCGCGCGCCATCGCCTCGGCGGCGGCATGCTGCGCCATCAACGTCACCCGGTCCATCATGCGGACCTGCGCGGGATGCAGCCCCGCGGCCACATCGGTCCGGACATGGCCCACGCGCCGGTCGATGCCGCCGTCCGGCGAGCGCGCCACGCCGCACCGGCCTTCGATCAGCGCATCAAAGGTCTGCTCGGCGTTGTCGCCCACGGGCGTCACCATGCCGATGGCGGTAACCACGACAGATCGACGTTGCGTCATGGCGCAGCTCCGGCTAGGCGGCTGACGCGACGGGGGCGGCAGCCATGCGGTCGACCACCTTGCGCATGTAGACGATCAAGGCGGACAGGTCCGAGGGAAAGACGCTCGTGATCTCCTGCGCGCCCACTGCATGATCGGCGGGCAGCATTTCGTCCGTCGGGATGCCAAACAGGGTCTCGATCTCGAGCAGGATCTCCAGGATGGCCAGCGAGTCGAATTGCGTGATGACGGCGGTAAATGGCTCGTCATTCAGCAGCGGGCCGCGATCGCAACGGCACACGTCGGAAATGATGTCGGCGAGCTTTTCGCGCAGGATGGCGTCGTCCGGCAGGACGGGAGATGCCGCTTGGGTTTGCATGGTCATGGCCCCATAAAAAAATGAACCGCCACCGTCGCGAAGAAGGCGCCGTCTTCCAGAAACCAGACGGTTCCACTATATGACACGGGCGACGACATAGGCGAGGGACGGGCGGGAGAAATACGGACGACCGTCGGCAGGACGCTGCCGCGGCCGCGATCCGCCAGGGCGGCGTCAGCTATAACTGAAGGTCAGCGTCGCCTTGGCGCTCACCGCCCCCGCCGTGGGCGTCGGCTCCACCTGCTGGTAGCTGGCCCCGATCTGATAGGACCAGCTCGCCGTGGGAACCGCCCCGACGGGCGAGCCCAGGTTCTTGTCGGCCACGCCCATCTTGGGCGGGCGGAAGGTGCCGGTCTGCGTGTCGTATACCCACAATGTCACGCCGACCCCCTTCGCGGCCGTGGCGGCAGCTTCCTGATTTTTCAGCGTCGTGTCATAGCCCTGAACCGTGGATCCGGCGATGGACAGCGTCGGCGCCTGCGCGCTGCTGCTGGTGCACGTGACCTGCAGCGTGGTCGATGAGACGCTTCCAGCGGTGCCTGCCTTCAACGCCGCCACGTTGGCGTCGGGCAGTGTGATGCTCAGGGCGCTCGGATTGGACACGCTGCAGGTCGGAACGGAGAACGAGACGTTGCCGTACATGGAAACGGCGTAGAGGTTAACGGGCGGCGACGTCATTCCCAGGTTCGCCAGCGTCGTGACAGCGGATATTTCGGTCGTGTTCAGTGAGCCCGGTACGATCGGGTCGCCGGTCGCGACGACCTCGATGCGCGTCCGGGCGTTGGGCAGGTATTCGGAACTGTTGAACGGAAATACGAGCGCACCGCTCGAGAAATTATTGATGTAGGTGATCGGCGCGGTCTGGGACGAGCTGTCGGTCACATAGTAAAAGATGCGAAAGCCGATGCCCTGGCGGCTGGTCTTGTAGATGTCGGTGCCCCCGATCAAGGGCCTTGAGCTGGCAAAAGTTTCCGAGGCCCCTGGCGGGCAGGCATACAACGGGGCCGCCTTGCCCCGCTCCCCACCCTCTAGACGCGGCAGCGCCAGCTCCACCGCGAAGAACGGCTGGCCACGCGTTGGGTTGGCCGGCACAGCCACGGAAGTTCTTCCCGCGTAAATCGAATACTGGTTGCCGGCATACGCGGAGTACATTGTCCTGCTGGGCCCCATGCCACCTTGGTTGACATAGCATCGGATTGCTCTCGCGTCGAGCGGACCCGCCTGCGCATCGGGCGCGCCGCCGGCGGCGCCGAGCAATGCGAGGCAACACGCTGCCAAGACGCGTCCCGCCCCCTTCAGCGGGCCAGGCATGCTCTGAGCCTTTTCATGGATTAGCTGCATGTCAGCTCCTTGGTCGATTCCCCGGCGCCGGATGCCACCGAAGATGCGTCGATTTCAAATGCGCAATGCTGCGCCTGCGCTTCGCCCCATTGCACCGTGAACCTGCTGACGCCTTCCAACCCGGTCAGCCAGGCGCGTCCCACCGGTCCCACGATGCCGCGCTGCCTGCCGTCCGGTTCGTGGATCGCCGCCCCAAAAGGCAAGGCTGCGCCGGCCGCATCCTTGAGCACCACCAGTATCGTGCGACCCAATTCGGTGTCGAACTTCGCGACCACGATCGCGCCGCGGCTGGGGACGACGGTGGCGACGTTCTGCCCCAGCGTCGCATGGGTATCGTCATAGTCGGGCTTCAACGAGATGCGATTCTCGCGGTACGGCGTCGCGGACGGTACCAATGCCCGCCCCGCGCTGTTGGTCCGCACGCCGGGATAGGACTCGACCTCCACGCCGGCTGCACCTGGCGCGTCCACGATGACGGCGGTCTCGCCGATGTTCTGTCCGAGCAGGAAGCCTTTCTTGTCCACGACGACCGCGCCACTGAAGTCGATGTTCGTATTGGAGGCGCCAGCGTTGTAGCCATGGCTGACGTTGGCTACGCCCACGGGAGACGCGTAGCCCACCGCGGCATATCCCCGGCCGCCATTGCCGCCGCCCGGCGCCCCCTGCGTCACGCCGCCCTGCACCGCATAGGTCATCGCGTAGTCGTCGGTCAGCGCCCCGCTGAGATTGACGTCCTGGCTCACTCCCTGGCCCTGGTTGCGCGACAGCGAGTAGCTCGCGCTATGCGTGCCGCCCAGCGGTATGCTGAGCGTCAGCATGAATGTCGACTGGCGCTTCTGCCAGGGACTGCTGTTGATGCCGTAATTGAGCGAGTATCCCAACCGGCCAAAGCCGCTGGAATAGGAAACTTGCGCGAACGACGCGGCGCGGGGAGCGTTCCGATAGACGATGCCGTAGTAGTTGAACGAGATGGAGCTCGCGCTTCCGACTCGTTGAGAGAGCCACAACTGGTATTCGTGCATTCGCTCGTATCCGCGAAACGCGTTGTTCGAGCTGCGATCCCGCACCGCGTCGTCCAGGCTGCGGTAACCATCCGAGTTGTAGCGGTAGCCCGCCAGCGTCAGGTCGGTACCCAGCGATGGAAAGGCCTTGGCGTACTGGATACGCGCCGCCGTGCCGACCAGCTTCTTTCCGTCGGCGCCGCGCGAGTGAGAGGTCGTCACATCCGTGGAAAGCGCGCCGAGTTCGCGCAGGTTCAGCGCCAGCCCGGCGGCTCCCGCGTAGTACGAACCCTGCGCACCGGTGAGACCGCCGTACGCCGTCACCCCAAATGGCAATCCATGCGCGAGCGTCATCTGCGCCATCATCGGGCGTTCGTTCACGTAGCTCTGCCGATGCTGGCCCAAGGCAAAACTGTAGTTCCAGGTTCCTTCGCGCAACATGGTCGGCAGGGCCGAAAACGGCTGAGAAAAGCGCGTGGTACGGCCGCCCAGTTCCTCGATGGTCACTTCGAGGTCGCCGCCGCCCGGCGTCGAGTAAAGATCGTCGATGACGAAAGGCCCGGCCGGCACGAACGTCGTGTAGATCGCGTAGCCATTCTGCCGCACGGTCACCTTGGCGTTGGAAGGCGCGATGCCGCGCACCACGGGTGCGAACCCGCGTTGGCTGTCCGGCAGCATGCCATCGTCGGACTGAAGCATCACGCCGCGAAACCGCGTCGCATTGAAAATGTTGCCCGGGGTGGCGCTGTCGCCCATGCGCAACCACCCGCGCCAAGGCGCCACGTCGCGCTCGGCGTAGAGGTCGCTCCAGTCAAAGCTGGAACTTCCCGCGCTCTGGAAATAGTTTCCGTTGGCCCGCAGGCGCCATGCGCCCAGGTTGAAACCATTGCGGAAACTGGCGAAGGTGCTGCTGGTGCTGCTGCCCTGGCCGCCGGAAAAGCGGGAGGCATTGTGCGACAAACGATAGGACGACCAGAACACGGTCGCGCCGTTGTCCCAGAGTTCGGGCGCAACGGTGCCCCGTGCCTTGCGATCCAACGCCGCCTGGGCGATGGAAACGTCAAGGATGTTCTTGTCCTGGTCGTAGCGCGCCTCGGCGGAAGGCAGCGTCTTGAGCGCCCCGGTGCAGCCGGTCGCGGTCTGCAACGCGGGAAAGGCCTCGATCTTTACCCCCATTTCCTTCAGCAACGGCACGGGTAGACACGGTTGCGCGTCCTCCATGCCCTCCACGGCGGCGAAATCGATCTCGCGCATGCCGAAAGCCTGGCGGTTAAGCTGGATCATGACCGACTTCGTGCCCGGCAGAACGCGGTTGGAAAACGCGAACACCGACAGGTCGACGCCGGTCGCGCCCGCCTTTTGATACAGAAAACTGCTATCGAACGTTGCCGCGTCCTGGTCGGCCTCTGCCGCACGGCCGACGAGACAAGCGGCGAGAATCACGACCGCCGAGAAAACGGCGCGGGCCTGATTCGCGTTCATTTTCACTGCCCGCGCGTTTGCGCTTCGGCGCCAGCGGGCACCGCAACCTCTGCCCAGGATTCCACCACGCCATAGTCGTTGACGACTTTCGCCGTGGCCTTCGTCGCGCCGCTGGGACACTTCGCCAACGGCAGCAGCGTCGTGGTCAACGGCTTGGCCACGACAGTGCGGCCAAAGCCATCCGCTTCGCCCGGGACGTCAATGCCCGAGAAATTGACGGTAAAAACCGATGTGTTCTTGATCGCAAGCTGGCAGCCCTTGCCGTCCTTCTGCCAGGACCACTGCACCAGCGACGCATCGCGAGGCATCTTCTGGATGGCTTCCGGGCGATAGAACAGCTTGATGCGGGTGCGCGTGGCCAGCGTCAGACTGTTTTCCGAGGCGCCCATTTTCTTTTGCGGGATCTCGAGCACGTTCAGCCAGTAATAGCTCTCGCGATCGACGGGCATGCCGCCCCCCACGCGGGTGATCGTGAGACTGCGTTCGGTACCGCCGTCAAAACGGCTCAAGGGCGGCGTCACGAAGAACGGCGTTTCCATTTCCTCGGACTCGCCGTCGATCCATGCCTGCACGACGAAGGGATCCGTGCCGTGATTCTTGGCGTTGATCGAGACGCTCTTTTCCTTTTCATTGAAGATGACGCGCGTGCTGGACAACTGGACGGCCGCATGGACGGAACTGAAGGCCAGCGCACCGAGCGTGGCCACGACAGAAAGAATGCGCTTGGAGAGAATGTTCATGATGCTGGCGCGCGGCTCTTTGCGGACAAGCCGGCTGATGTTCAGGTTGAGTTGGACCGCCGCCGCATCGGACGCATGGCGGGGTGGATCCCCGGGATGATTCAGGAGTATGTCAGCGTGATCGTCGCGGTGGCGTCGGCCGTTCCTGATCGGATGCCGGTCGCGCTGGGAGTAGAAATGTAGGAACTGGTGAACTGAAACGTGTTTTTGCTTGAGTTCACGTTGAATGCGTAGGACTCGCTGCCATCCATGCGCACGATCTGCCCGGACCCGTGCGTGGCATCCTTGGTCTGCACCTGCACACCGAAGCCCGTGGCGGCGCCCTGGACCGCCGTCAAGGCCAGAATTCCTGCGTCGCCAAACGCCGTGGTGCCGTTGAATCGCAAGCTGGCGGCCTGCAGGGTGGAGACTTCGCACCCGCCCAACGTCACGGAGAAATCCTTCCAGTACTGCTGACCCGGCGTTCTGCTTGCGCTGAACTCGGAAATCGGCACATCGCCCATCACCACCGCGTCCACTGATACGGTGCAAGGGGTGCTCGTGATACGCCCGGAAATGCTGAGTGTCACGGACTGTCCATGCGCCACCCAGGACGCCGCCACGAGAACCACCGCAACAGCGAGTTTTGCTTTGTTGAGTTTCATGTCGTCAAGCACGCCCAGTACGATCTGGCGTGCGGTAATGGAGCGTCGCCGCCATCCAGACAAGCAGCGTTACGGCGGTGCGCCCAGGGCGCACAAGGCGGGCGAGGTTCAGAGGGTCGCAAGGCCGTCCGCGCGGGCGGCCTTGCGTAGAACCCGGGCGGGCGGGAGCGCCTCCCAGCCCGCCGTACGCGCGTCTGCGCGAATTACGAGTACGTGACTTCGAACACCGCGCGCGCGTTGGCGGAACCCGCGGTCACCGTCGAATCGATCGCTTCGTAGTAAGCGTTGAATCGGAAAACGTTGGTGCCTTCGGCGAGCGTGAAGCTCTTGCCGGCCCCCCCAACGACCACGTCGCTATCGCTCTCGATATCTTCCAGCGCAATGGCCACGCCCTGCGCACCCGCGCCGTTTTCCAGACCCAGCAGGCGGCCGAGGACGACGCTGCCAGCGCCCGGACGGAAGGCGATGGTGGCCGTCCCCAGCGTCGTGACGTCGCAGTTCAGCAGCGAAATGCTGAACGCGGAGGCGGGGCCGCGGTCGCCCGCGTTGGTGAAGTAGTTGGTGGAGATGGAGCCCATGGACACCACCATGTCTGCGCCCTGCTGGCCGCCACCGATCGAGCAAGGCGAAGTGGTGATCTCGCCCTGGAACGAGATGTTGCCGGTATCGGCCGACGCGGCGCCCGCAAAGGCGGCGAAGGCGGAGGCGATCAGGGCGTTGATGACGAGCTTTTTCATGACGTAAAGACCTATCTAAGTGGAAGAAAAAAACAACGAAATGGCGGAATGAACTACCGCCCAAGTGCTTGCATTCGGGTCCGGCCGGCGGAGACGCCGGTATCGATCCAAACCAGTCGCGCAAGACAACCCAAGAGCAGATTGGCGGGCCAGAAAATGCCGCGCCGCACGATCCTGCCCAGCAGGTGCCGCTGCTTGCTAACGCCCAGTTCGTGCTTCAGGTCGGCGACCATCCAGCGAACCACCACCGCAAGTTTTTTCGCCAGCGGCGGATGCCTGTGCATCAGCCGCAGACATGGCTTTGCCCAGAGCCGATAGCCGAGGTAGCTGGTCGGCGAGAAGCGCCGTGCGCAATTCGTTGCGTCGTAGACCCAGTCCTGGAACGAAATGAGTTCCTGACGGCGCAATTCGTTGCACACGATCTTTCTGTCGTAGTCGACCCAATAGGCGTGATTGCTCATGGACATCACTCCGTCTGGAATGGCGCGGACAGGCGGTCTGCCATGGCAGACGCTCGGCCCGTCGAGCGCGTTGAACGGGAAAGGAATGTGAAGCCCACGTAGCCGAGCCAAAGCAGGAGCAGGAAAGGAAGGCCGATGTGCAGCGTGGCGGCGAATTCGTCGATCACCAGGGTGGAGCCGGCGATCGCCGCCACCACCACGGCGCCAACGATGGCGGGTACGGCACGCAAGCGGCTTTGCATGGACGAGCGCAGGAATATGGCATCGCGGCCAAGATCGCGGCGGGCATGCGTCAGGAAGATGGCCAGCCACACGAACAACAAGCCGCTGATGGCGATCGACGTCGCCACAACGTAGGCGTCGCCGGGCAGCCAGGTGTTGACCCCCAGCACCGCGATGGACAGCCCGCCGGTCACGGCAACTGCGCGGCCGGGTCCCCGGCGGGATGAACGGCCCAGCCTTGCCGGCGCCTGCCCGGCGCGCGCCATGCTGAAGAGCATGCGCGAGGCGCAATAGATCTGGCTGTTGAGCACCGACAGGATCGTCACAAGCACCAGCGCGCGAAACAGCGTGTTCGACCAAGGCAAGCGGGCCAAGTCGAGCAACGTGGCGAAGAGGGGCCGGGACAGTGAATTCACGCCGCTATCGAGCAGCGCCGACGCCGCTGCGACCGCAGCCAGCGCCAGGCCCACGACGGCGAAGGAGGTGATACGCAGCGTGCGGCGCAGCCCCTTGGCGGTGGAACGCGTTTCAGCGGCCACGATGGCCAGGGATTCGATGCCGACGAAGCCAAGCGTCGCAAGCATGAAGGCCTGCCAGACATTGATGAAAGGCACGGAGCCGAAGACGGACGTCAGTTCGGAGGAAGATTGCGCAGGTGTGGAAGGACCCTGCGTGGCGTAGTGAAATGCCAGGCCAATGAGGGCGATCAGCCCCCCCACCTTGAGCATCGACAATGCGACTTCGCAGCGCGCGAATGCATGCGCACCCGCCATGTTGACCAGCGTGAGCATTGCAAGCACGCCAGCCAGCAGCCAAACAGGAGAGGCCTGAGGCAGCCAGGCCGCCAGGACGGGAACGAGCAGGGACACTTCGGTTCCGATGATCAGGACGAGAGAGGCCAGGTATGCCGCGCGCACCAGAAACCCCATGGCAGGCCCCAGGGTGCATTCCGCGTAGGAACCGAATGCGCCGGGCGTGGGGTATTGGGCGACGAGGCGGCTGAGTCCGGCCATCAAGGCCAGCACCACCAGCGCTGCCGCCACGTAGGCGGGAAACGCGGCCGGGCCGGCCAGCAGCAGCGGCAGCGCGCTTCCCGACACCAACCCGTAACTGATGACCGTACCGAAAGCGACCATGGACATTTGCCGACCGCTTAGCACAGCTGGCAGGGCCGACTCTCTGTTCAATATGTGGTTCAAGTGATTCATGGCGGGTACCTCTCCCGGAAATCGAGGGGTACACCTCAGGCAGGGCGAAGCCTCATTGGGACGAGACTTTAGGCCTGGCTCCAATGCACGTATGTAGAAGGATTACGAAAGGCACGGCGAGAGAATTGCGTCCGCCGGCCAGCATGCACGGCCTGACTGCGGCCCTGCCGCGAGCCTCGCAGGAGGCCCTTTCGCCTGAAGGACAGACCGCCATCCCTACAAGGCGTATCGTGCGCCAGCGCGGTCTATCCGCGACGATGACAGCATTGACCCACATTCGAATTGATGCGGGACCTTGTGAAAGATCAATCACTACTGGCCTGAACGTCAGTAAAAGAGCGGAATGACACTTTCTCCGGCTTAATTTTTCTACGACGGAGCCATGCAGATGAAAGCAAACAAATTGCAGGCACTGATCGGTTTGGTGCTGTTGAGCATAATGGCGTTAACGAATGCGCACGCCCGAAACTGCACCAAGGGACAACCATGCGGTGGTTCATGCATTTCTTGGAGCAAGGTCTGCCGGGTGGGAACGGGGACATCACGTCCGACCGCTCCGCGTTCTGCCACTATTCCGCAAACTGTGGGACCTTCCTCACCGTCAAGTACCGGCCTCAGCCAGATAAGACCAGATGTGCCAAGTTCGACCCTCGCGCCTGCCGCGGGAGCGGCGTCCGCAGCAACGCTCCGCGTTCGCGTGGATGCTGCGGTATTTGAATGGCCGGAGCACAGTGCTCCGGTCATCCGCGTTGTCGGTGCGGGGAGCCAAGTGACGGCATATCGCAGGCACAACGGCTGGATCCGGATCAGCGCAGAAAAGGCAGCATCTGAATGGCTGCCGCTGACGGTCATAGAGCAGCGATGACGGGAGCTCACAGGAGCGCCCCCCTACGTCTCACGCGCGGCGGCGTTGGCCGCGCCCCGGATCGACATACGTGTAACGCCCAGTCTGCGCGCGAATGCCCGCGACATTTGGCTGCACACGCCCCGTGGGGCCCCACCTTCGCGCTGACTTTCCGGCACGCCCGTGCGGTGCTGTGGATGCTGTTGCTGGCAATCACGGTGCGCGGCCTGGTGCCGGCGGGCTATATGCCGGACGCCCGCGCGCTGGAAAAGGGCCGTGTCGAGCTGACGTTCTGTACGGCAGCGGGCACGGTCTCGAAGATTTCCCTCTCGCTCACGGACGACGGCTCGGATGCCTCGCACCATGGCAACCAGGCAGCCCTCGGGATGGAGTGCCCCTTCGGCCTGCTGACGCATGTGGCGGCGGCCCCGCCCGCGACAGCGCCACCGGTTGCACTGCCCGTGCATGCCGCGCCGTCGATTCCCTTCGACGTCTCGCGCGCGCTTCCTCCTTTGCCCGCGCAGGGTCCGCCGCTTGGATCCCGCGCCCCTCCCTCCTTGCTCGGCTGATCGCCGCCCGTGCGACGCGCTGATTCAGCGCATGCCACGGTGCCCGTCGATGCCGAGGTTCTGGCGGCCACGCCTACCGGCTCGTGCCCGGATCCAGCCCCGCTGATCCGGGCCTGATCGGACCCGCCTTCCCCCTCTTTCACTGACGTAGACGATCTTCGCGACGCGTTGCTTTCCTGGGCAACCGGCCGCGAGGCTCGACGGCGCGCGACTCATTCCGCATCGCCGTCCTCCCATTCATATCGAGCAAACGAACATGACGATGACTTTCTTTGCTTCCGTGCAGCCTGCGGCATCCCTGCCCTTTAAACCCAGCGTCAGCTGCACCGACTGCCGGTTGCGCGGCTGCTGCCTGCCGCGCCGTCTGAACGATCCCGAGGTCGCCAGCCTGAGCGACTGCATCGATACTCGAGTACGGCTCAAGAAAGGCGAAGTGCTTTTCAGCCAGCACGACTCGCACCATGCGGTCTTTGCCGTTCGCGCCGGTTCGCTCAAGACGCACTGGGCAGACCCATGCAAGCCTGGCCAGGTGGCGGCTGTCCACCTTCCCGGGGATCTTTTGGGTTTCTCCGGCCTGTTTGAGCGCCGCCACGGCATGACGGCGACAGCGCTGGAATCCAGCGAAGTCTGCGTGATACGCCTGGACACCCTGGACGCCCTGACGCCGCAATTCCCGCAAATCCAGTCTCAGATCCGGGGATTCATGAGCGGCGAACTGATACGGCTTCAGAAGCTCCTGGCCCAGACAAGGCAGCGCTCCGGGCCACGGATCGCGTCGTTTGTGCTGGACCTTGCGGAGCGGCACGCCGCCCTCGGATATGCGCCCGACAGCTTCTCACTACGCATGACGTACAGCGATATCGCCAGCATGCTGGGAATGACGCTGGCCACCGTCAGCCGGCTGATTAACATCCTCAAGCGCGAAGACATCATCGATGTACAGGGCAGGCAGTTGAAAATCGTCGATCGGGTGGCGCTAACAGCCATCGCGAAAGGCCGGGATGATGTGTGCCGCCTGCCGACGTAGATGCATCGCGCCTGGCCTGCCCTGCGCTCAATGCAGGATGCGCTCAAGAAACGCGCGTGTGCGTTCGTGCCTAGGGCGGTCGAAGAAGGCGTCCGGCGCGGCCGATTCCAGGATACGGCCGCCGTCCATGAAGACGACCCGGTCTGCCACGCTGCGTGCAAAGCCCATCTCGTGCGTCACGCACAGCATGGTCATGCCATCGTCGGCCAACGAGGTCATGGTGTCGAGCACCTCCTTGACCATTTCCGGGTCCAGGGCGGACGTGGGCTCGTCGAACAGCATGATGCGCGGCTGCATGCACAACGAGCGCGCGATGGCCGCGCGCTGTTGTTGCCCGCCGGACAACTGGCCCGGATACTTGTCCGCCTGGTCCAGGATGCGTACCCGCGCCAGGTACTGCAGCGCCAGTTCGGCGGCCTGCGGGCGCGCCATGCGCTTGACGTGCATGGGCGCCAGGATGCAATTTTCCAGCACGGTCAGGTGCGGAAACAGATTGAAGTGCTGGAACACCATCCCCGCATCCGCGCGCACTTCGTCGATGGCGCGCAGGTCGTCGGCCAGCTCCACCCCGTTGACCACGATGCGGCCTTCCTGATGGCGTTCCAGCCGATTGATGCAGCGGATCATCGTGGACTTGCCCGACCCCGAAGGCCCGCAGATCACCAGACGCTCACCAACCGCCACCTGCAGGTCTATGTCATGCAGCACCTGAAAATCGCCATACCATTTGCTCATGCCGGATATGCTGACGGCCATGGGCGCGGCCTCGCCGCCTTGTTGCTGGTTCAACGGAGTTCCCCTTTTTTGAAGCGCCGCTCCAGCCACATCGAATAGCGCGACAGGCCGAAGCAGATGCAGAAATAGATGCTGGCAATGAAGAGATAGGTCTCGACATAGGGCGTGGGCCAGGCCGGATCCGTCAAGGCGGCGCGCCCCGAACTGAGCAGGTCGAACAGCCCGACGATCAGCACCAGGCTGGTGTTCTTGATCATCACGATGGCGGTATTGGTGAGTGGTGCGATCACCTTGCGCACGGCCTGCGGCAGCACCACCAGCCGCGTCATCTGCCACCACGACAGGCCCAGCGCGCGCGAGGCTTCCATCTGCCCCGCCGGCAGCGACTGCAGGCCGCCACGGATCACCTCGGCCAGGTAAGCGGCCGAAAAAACCGTAAGCGCGATGCCGGCGCGCAGCAGGCTGTCGATGGTCATGCCGGCCGGAAGCATGATGGGCAGCACGATGGATGCCATGAACAACAGACTGATCAACGGCAGGCCGCGGATCAGCTCGATGACGCACGTGGCGATGAAGCGCGCCATCGGCAGCGACCCGCGCCGGGCCAGCGCCAGCAGGATGCCCAGCGGCATGCCCACCCCCAGCGCGCATACCGCCAGCAGCAGCGTCACGGGCAGGCCGCCCCACGATGCGGTGGGCACTGGGGTCAGGCCCGCCCAGCCGCCCTGCATCAGCGCCAGCGAGCCGGCCATGCCCGCCAGCCACAACCAGACCGTGCGCAGCCGCCATTGGCGCGGGTCGAGCGACACGACGACCATCGCCAGAATCACCACGCACACCACGGCCGGCCGCCATTGCTCGCCGCGCGGATAAATGCCGAACAAAATCTGATTCAGCTTTTCGGCCAGGAACGCCCAGCAGGCTCCGCTGGCCTGCCGGCACATGGCGCCGGGTTCGCCCGGCCAGACGGCGTTCAACAGCGACCAGTCAATGAACCGCCCCAGGGCATAGAGCGCCAACCCAAGTGCCACCACGGTGGCGATACTGCTGGAAACGCTGCCGAACAGGCGCTGGGCCACGCCCGCCCGGCGATCCACCGGCGCCGGCCGGGAAGGCATGTCTGTAGAGATCACGGTCGTATTCATTTGCGTTCGGTCCGCAGGATGCGCCGGTTGTAGAGGTTCATGAACAGCGACACGCTCAGGCTGATGCACAGATACACGCCCATCAGGATCGCCAAGCCTTCGATGGCCTGCCCGGTCTGGTTGATGGTGGTGGTGATCACGAACGACAGGTCCGGATACCCCACCGCGAGCGCCAGCGTGGTGTTCTTCACGATCGACAGGTACTGGCTGGTCATGGGCGGCACGATCACGCGCAGCGATTGCGGCACGATCACATGGCGCAGCGTGGTCCAGGGCCGCAGGCCAAGCGACTGCGCCGCCTCCCATTGCCCTTGCGCAACGGCCTCGATTCCGCCACGGATGATCTCGCCCGAGAACGCCGCCGAGTACAGCGTCAGGCCCACCAGCAGCGCGGTGAATTCAGGCGTGAGCGCAGTGCCGCCGACGAAATTCAGTCCGCGCAGTTGCGGCGCGGTGGTGCTTAATGTCAGGCCGCCCCACTGCCAGGCCGCGACGCCCGCCAACGCCGTCACGGCGATCAGGATGCGGCCCAGCGGCAGGGAGGGACGATGCCTGCGCAGCGGGCGCAGGCCCCACCACGCCAACAGCGCCGCCACCAGCACGCCCGCCAACGGCAGCCAATCGCCCTGCGACTGCACGCTGGGAAAAAACAGGCCGCGAATCGACAGGAATACGCCCGGCAAGGGGTTGAGCGCCTGCCTGGGCGAGGGCAGATTGATGGTGACCAGGCTATACCAGAACAGCAGTTGCACCACCAACGGGGTATTGCGCGTGATTTCCAGATAGAGCGTGGCGATGCCATGCACCAGCGGATGCCGGCTGCGGCGCGCCAGCGCCAGCAGGAATCCCAGCACCGTCGAGGCCACGATCACCAGCGCCGAGATATACAGCGTGTTGACCAGTCCGACGGCGAACGCGCGCGCATAGCTGTCGGTAGGCCGGTAGGCCAGCAAGCTTTCCGACACCGGGAAGCGCGCGGCGTCCCCCAGATAGCCAAAGCCGGTGGTGATGCCGCGCTGGGTCAGGTTGTCGTGCGCGTTCCACACCAGCCAGGACAGCGTGCCGAAGAAAACGCAGGCAATGAGCCCCTGCGCCAGCACGGATCGCGCCCGCGCGTCGTACCAAAGTCGCTTGAACATGAATCAGCCCCGCCCGGCTTGCGGGTCAGTTGAAGACGTAGGGGTACATCAGGCCGCCGTCGCGATACAGCCGGTTCAAGCCGCGCTCAAGCTTCAAAGGGCTGTTCTTGCCGACATTGCGTTCGAACATCTCGCCGTAGTTGCCCTGCGCCTTGACGATGTTGTAGGCCCAGCGCTCGTCCAGGCCCAACGCCTTGCCGTTGCCCGGCTCGACGCCCAAAAAGCGCGCGATGCGCGGATCGTCCGACTTGAGCATGGCGTCCACATTGGCCTGCGTGATGCCCATGTCTTCGGCCGCGATCGGCACCTGGACCACGAATTTGACGATGTCGAACCAGCGGTCATCGCCATGGCGCACCGCGGGAGTCAGGGCTTCGCTGTTGCCGCTGGCCGGAAAGATGATGTAGTCGTCCGGGTTCTGCGCCTGCGTGGCGCGCACCGCCGCCAGCGCCGACGAGTCCGTGATCAGGCCGTCGCAGCGCCCCGTGAAGAAGGCCTGGCGCGATGCGGCCACGTTGTCGAACAAGACCGTCTTCAAGCCCAGTTTGAACTTGCGCGACAGGTCGGCCACCGTCACTTCGTTGGTCGATCCGGTCTGCACGCAGATGGTGGCGCCCTGCATGTCCTTGGTCTGGGTGATACCCAGATCCTTGCGCACCATGAAGGCGTCGTACTCGTAGTAATTGGGATAGGTGAAGTTGATGCCGTTGGCATCGCGCCGCAGGGTCCAGGACGTGGTGCGCGGCAGCACGTCGATCTGCCCGGTCTGCAGCGCGGTCAGACGCTGCTGACCGGTCAACGGAACGAAGCGCACCTTGGCGCCGTCACCCAGCACGGCAATCGCGATGGCGCGGCAGGTTTCCACGTCCAGCCCCTTCCAGTTGCCGTCTTTGTCGGGCGCGGAAAAGCCGGTGGTGCCGTGGCCGGATCCGCAGATCACATAGCCGCGGGCACGGATCTGGTCCACGGTCGGGCTGTTGCTGGACGCGGAAACCGCCGGTGTAGCCGGGCTGGCCGGTGCGGTAGTCTGCGCGCCTGCAAAGGCGGGCAGAATGGCGGCGGCGCCCAGGATGAGCGCGCGCGTAACGGTATGGATACGGTACATGGCAATTCCCCTTGCAATGTGTTGGCGGGCCATGGCGCTCTTGTCGGCGGCTGGCCCCAGGATGGATATCAGCGTGCCTGGCGGGCGTAGGCGTCCAGCGCCCTGCGCAGGTCTTCTTTCAGGATCTCGACGCCCTCAAGTCCGATCGACAGGCGCACCACCGGCTGGTCCGTGGCCGGATGCACGCGACCGGCCTGCAAAGGCGCGGGGTAGTACGCGGCCAGGCTGTGCACCCCGCCCCAGCTCGCGCCGATGGAGAAGTGTTCCAGCGTGTCAAAGAAACCGTTGAATGCCTGCTCCGGCGCCGGCTTCAGGATCAAGGAGAACAGGCAGCCGTTGGTGCGGAAATCGCGCCGCCACAGGGCATGGCCGTCATCGCCTTCAAGCGGCGGATACAGCAGCCGCTCCACCTGCGGTTGCGCCTGCAGCCACTGCGCGATCTCCAGCGTGGCAGCGCTTTGCGCGCGGACGCGCAGATCCAGGGTTTCCAGGCCGCGCAGCACCAGAAAGCAATCTTCCGGGCTGACCTGCTGGCCCAGGATGCTCTGCGTTTCCCGCAGGACTGCGTAGTGGCCGGCATCATTGAGGCTGACGCTGCCCATGAGCACATCGGAATGGCCGCTGAAGAACTTGGTGGCGGCTTCCACACTGAAATCCACGCCATGCGCCAAGGGCTGGAACCCCAGCGGGCTGGCCCAGGTGTTGTCCATCATCGTCAGCACGCCATGGCGGCGCGCCACCTCGGCAATCGCCGGAATGTCGGCCATTTCCATCGTGACGGTGCCGGGCGCTTCCATGCAGATCATGCGCGTGGTGGGCCGGATCAGCGCCTCGATCTCCGCGCCGATGGCGGGCCGGTAGATCTCGACCTCCACGCCCATGTGGGCCAGCCACTTCTCGGCAAAGGTCTTGAGCGCGCCATAGCAGGCCGCCGACACCAGCAGGTGATCGCCGCCGCGCACGAAGCCCATCACGACGGTCATCAGCGCCGAGGCGCCAGAGGGAGTGATCACGCAATGGCGGGCGCCTTCGAGCGCCGCGATGCGTTGCTCCAAAAGGCGCGCCGTCGGCGTGCCGGTAATGCCGTAGCTGTAGCCGTCGGGCTGGCGCTGCTTGCGGTTGACGAAGTCGGCAAGTGAGCCGAACACCACCGTGGAAGCACGTTGGACGGCCGGCGACAGGCTGGCGAAATCGGTATTCGAGGGGCTGGTGTTGTTCATTTAGACTAATTTCGGCGCGTGAGAAAGGTCTCGATGCCGTGCAGTCTGGACGTTCAGACCAATTCCCTCAACAATTGAACTGACTTAGTCAATAAGCAGGACTTATATATGGATATGCGTGAGATCCAGGTTTTCCGCGCCGTCATGCAGGCCGGCACGACCAGCAAGGCCGCCAACCTGCTGGGGGTGTCACAACCCGCCATCAGCCAGTCGATCCGCAAACTCGAAGACACCTCCGGGCTACGCCTGTTTGAACGGGTGCGCGGCCGGCTGGTCCCCACGCCCGAGGCCGGCGCGTTGATGGAAGAAGTGGATCGCTGCTTCGCAGGTTTCGAGCTCATCGAGCACCGCATCCGCAGCCTCAAATCGTTTGGCGTGGGCCGGCTGGCGATCGGCTCGCTGCCCGCCTTGGGCACCGGCTTCATGCCGCGCGCCATTGCCGCCTTCGGCCTGGCCGACCGCCGCCTGCAGATGTCATTTCAGATCATGAGTTCGCGCGAGGTGCTGCGCCAGGTCGCAGCGGGCCAGCTCGACTTCGGGTTGATGGCCGACGAGCTGTCGGTGCGGGGCCTCGAACACTCGGAATTCCTGCGAACGCCGGGTGTGATCGCGATGCACCATCACCATCCGCTCGCCCGCAAGAAGGTGATCGACGCCAGCGACCTGGTCGACCATCCCTTCATTGCGCTCAATCCTGAAGACGCCAGCCGGCGCCGCCTGGAAGCCGCGATGCAGACGGTTGGGTTGAATCTGCGGCCCATGCTTGAAACCCCCTATTCCAACTCGGTCTGCGAGTTTGCGCTCAATGGCGCGGGGATCGGCATGGTGCACCCCATCATGGCGCTGGACTATCTGTCGCGCGGGCTCACGATAAAACGCCTGTCGTTGGACGTCAGCTTCACCAGCCTGCTGGTGTTCCGCTCGGGCATGCCGCTGTCGGGCAACGCCCGCGAACTGCTGAAAGTCATGCGCATCCAGCTGGAAAGCGATTTGAAGAAGATGCAGGCGGCGCTGGCGTAGCGCAACAAAGGGAGTGGCATGGGCAGTCCCACGGGTTGCCTCCGCAGTGTTGCTCCATCCGCCCCGCAATGAAAAAGGGTTAGCTCACCAGAAGTAAGCTAACCCTTTCATTTTTTTGGTCGGGGCGGTGGGATTCGAACTCACGACCCTCTGCTCCCAAAGCAGATGCGCTACCAGGCTGCGCTACGCCCCGAAGGGTGGCAACTATAACAGAAACCGCTCTTTTACGGACGCGCGCCGGCTTTTAGCGCCGTAACAATGCCCCGCCAAAACGGGCTCAATACACAAAGGCGACGGATCAGCCGAAGCGGCCCGTGATGTAGTCTTCCGTTTCCTTGCGCGAGGGCTTCACGAAGATCTGGTCGGTCTGGCCGAATTCCATGAGCTCGCCCAGGTACATGTAGGCCGTGTAATCCGAACACCGCGCGGCCTGCTGCATGTTGTGCGTCACGATCACGACGGTGTAGTCGTTCTTCAGCTCGGCGATCAGCTCTTCGATCTTGGCGGTGGAAATGGGATCCAGCGCCGAGCACGGTTCGTCCAGGAGCAGGACTTCCGGCTTGATGGCGACGCCGCGCGCGATGCACAGGCGCTGCTGCTGGCCGCCGGACAGGCTGTTGCCGCTCTGGTGCAGCTTGTCCTTGACCTCGTTCCACAGCGCGGCCTTGCTCAGCGCCCACTCCACGCGCTCGTCCATTTCGCCCTTGGAAAGGCGTTCGAACAGGCGCACGCCGAAGGCGATGTTGTCGTAGATGCTCATGGGGAACGGCGTGGGCTTCTGGAAGACCATGCCGATCTTGGCGCGGATCAGCGAGATGTCGGTTTTGGCCGTCAGCAGGTTTTCGCCGTCCAGGAGGATCTCGCCCTCGGCACGCTGGCCGGGGTACAGCTCGAACATGCGGTTGAAGGTGCGCAGCAGCGTCGATTTGCCGCAGCCCGACGGACCGATGAAGGCGGTGACCTTCTTCTCCTGGATCGACATGTTCACGTTGCGAATCGCGTGGAACTTGCCGTAGTAGAAGTTCAGGTCCTTGACCTCGAGCTTGTTCTTGACTGCGGTAGCGGTGTTTTCCATTGGGTTTCCCTAGGCTGCGGCGCGACCAGCGCGCCGGCAAAGCGATCTTTACTTGCGGAACATGTTGCGGGCGATGATGTTGATGCCCAGCACCAGCAGCGTGATCAGCGTGGCGCCGGCCCAGGCCAGGTTGTTCCAGTCCTTGAAGGGGCTGGCGGCGTATTGGTAGATGACGACCGGCAGGTTGGCCATCGGGCCGTTCATGTTCAGCGACATGAACTGGTTGGACAGCGCGGTGAACAAGAGCGGCGCGGTTTCGCCGGAGATGCGGGCGATGGCGAGCAGCACGCCGGTGATGATGCCGGACTTGGCGGCGCGATAGCACACCATGGTGATCATGCGCCACTTCGGGCAACCGAGCGCGGCGGTGGCTTCGCGCAGGCTGTTGGGCACCAGCAGCAGCATGTTGTCGGTGGTGCGGACCACGACGGGAATCACCAGGATGGACAACGCGACGGCGCCGGCCCAACCCGAGTAATGCCCGACCTGCGCCACGTACACGGCGTAGATGAAGAGGCCGATGATGATGGACGGCGCCGACAGCAGCACGTCGTTCAGGAACCGCGTGGCGGGCGCCAGCCAGCCGCGCTGGCCGTATTCGGCCAGGTAGGTGCCGGCCAGGATGCCGACCGGCGTGCCGATCAGCGTGCCCACGCCCGCCATCATCACGCTGCCCAGGATCGCGTTGAGCAGGCCGCCCGATTGGCCCGGCGGCGGCGTGATCTCGGTGAAGAGCGTGTAGGACAGCGCGGGCGCTCCCTTCAACAGCAGCGTCATGATGATCCAGAACAGCCAGAACAGCCCGAACACCAGCGTCGTCATCGACACGGCGAGCATGACGCGGTTGACGACGCGGCGCCGGCGATAGATGCCGTTCTGCATGTTGAGTACGGATTCAGCCATGTTTTTTTCCTTGTGCTCCGGGCGTGTCAGGTTTTCTTGCCTTCACCCGCGGACAGGCGAACCAGCAACGCCTTGGCCAGGGCCAGCACGATGGTCGTGATGAGGAACAGAATCAGGCCCAGTTCCAGCAACGCGGCCTTTTGAATGCCGCCCGCCTCGTTGAATTCGTTGGCGAGCGCCGAGGCGATGGAGTTGCCCGGCGAGAACAGCGAGCCCGACCACTTGAACGCGTTGCCGATGACGAACGTGACGGCCATGGTCTCACCGAGGGCCCGGCCCAGGCCGAGCATGATGCCGCCGATGACGCCCGACTTGGTGAAGGGCAGCACCACGCGCCACATCACTTCCCAGGTCGTGCTGCCCAGGCCATAGGCCGATTCCTTGAGCATCGCGGGCACCAGTTCGAACACGTCGCGCATGACGGCCGCGATGAACGGGATGATCATGATCGACAGGATCAGGCCAGCCGTGAAGATGCCGATGCCGAAAGGCGGGCCGGCGAACAGTCCCCCAATAACGGGCAAGCTGCCGAGCGTGGCGATCAGGAAGGGCTGCACGTACTGCTGGAACACGGGCACGAAGACGAACAGGCCCCACATGCCATAGATGATGGACGGGATGGCCGCCAGCATTTCGATGGCGGTGCCCAGCGGACGGCGCAGCCAGGTCGGCGAGAGTTCGGTCAGGAAGATGGCGATGCCGAAGGACACCGGCACGGCGATGATCAGCGCGATCGCGGAAGTGAGCAGCGTGCCGATGATCGGCACGACGGCGCCGTAGTTGGAGTTGACCGGATCCCAGTCATTGAGCCACAGGAACGACAGGCCATACTTGGCCAGCGACTCGCGGCTGCCGTAGATCAGGGAAATCAGGATCGCCGCCAGCAGGATGAACACCAGGAAGGCGAACAGGCGGGTCAGATTCTTGAACAGCGCATCCATCAGCGCGTTTTTTGTTTGCTTCATAGGCGAAGGCGTGCCGGTAGTCACGGAATCCGCCACGCTGGGCGGAAGCGGCACACTATTATCCATTACCGCGCTCATGGATGGACTTTCCTTAGGAAACCTGGGGGGGAGGAACAGCAGGTAGTTCGGCTTGCTGACAGGCGGCGGCCCCGCCCGCCTCAGGGGCGTCGGGGCCGCGCGTTACTGCTTTACTTCCAGACAGCCTTGCCGTCCGCGGACTTCACTTCGCCCCAGGCGGCGCGGATTTCCTTGGTCACGGCTTCCGGCAGCGGCACGTAGTCCATGGCTTCAGCCGACTTGGCGCCGTTCTTGAACGCCCAGTCGAAGAAGTCCAGCACAGCCTTGCCCTGAACCGGCTTGTCTTGCGACTTGTGGATCAGGATGAAGGTGGCGGCGGTGACGGGCCACGAATCGGCGCCCGGCTCGTCGGTCAGGACCACGCCCATGCCCGGCGCGCTCTTCCAGTCAGCGTTGGCGGCTGCGGCGGCAAACGCCTTCTGCTCGGGCTGGACGAACTTGCCGTCCTTGTTCTGCAGTTGGGTCCAGGCCAGCTTGTTCTGCTTGGCGTAGGCGTATTCGACGTAGCCGATCGAGTTCTTCAGCTGGCCGACGTAGGCGGCGACGCCTTCGTTGCCCTTGCCGCCCTGGCCGGTGGGCCACTTGACGGCCTTGCCTTCACCGACTTGCGACTTCCACTCCGGCGACACCTTGGACAGGTAGTTCGTCCAGCCGAAGGTGGTGCCCGAGCCGTCCGAACGGTGCACGACGATGATGTCGGCGGCCGGCAGCTTGACGTCGGGGTTCAGCGCCTTGATGGCGGCGTCGTCCCACTTCTTGATCTTGCCCAGGAAGATGTCGGCCAGGACCTTGCCCGACAGCTTCAGTTGGCCCGGCTTGATGCCGTCGACGTTGACGACAGCCACGGTGCCGCCGATCACGGCGGGGAACTGCAGCAGGCCATGCTTTTCCAGGTCGGCAGCCTTCATCGGATCATCCGAGGCGCCAAAGTCGACGGTCTTGGCAATGATTTGCTGCTGGCCGCCGCCCGAACCGATGGACTGGTAGTTGACCGCGTTGTTGGTCGCAGCCTTGTAGTCGGACGCCCACTTGGCGTAGACCGGGTACGGGAACGATGCGCCGGCGCCGGTGACGTTGGCGGCCTGGACGGCAAACACGGCGGCGCTCAGGGCGACACCGACGGAAACTTGCTTGAAGACACGTTTGAACATCTGGGTTCCTTCTGTGCTCGTTGGAGGAGTCTGGCAGGCTTTGGTACTGCCTGTCTTTCAGCGACCCTCGCATCTTAGGAGCCCAACGTGACAAGACCATGACAGTCACATACTGTTCATGAAACGTCGCGACGCCTCGAAAATGACACGGCCGCCGGGCATTTGCCAGGCGGCCGTGGCTATCCAGGGACAAACCCCTTTTTACGTGGCGAAGGGTCAGACCCCCAGCTTCTGCATCAGGAACTGGTGCAGGTTATAGGGCTGGCCGCGGCTCTTGACGCGGGCGTAGTCGCCGTCGGGCTGCTGCTGCCAGGCGAGCTGATTGTCGCGCAGCGCATAGGTGAAGGCTTCGTCGATGACGCGCTTCTTGAGCGTCTTGTCATAGACGGGAAACGCGATCTCGACCCGGCGGAAGAAGTTGCGGTCCATCCAGTCGGCGGATGACAGGTATACCGTCTCTTCCCCGTCGGCATAGAAGTAGAAGACGCGCGAGTGCTCCAGGAAGCGGCCCACGATGGAGCGCACGCGGATGTTCTCGGACAACCCCGGGACGCCGGCGCGCAGCGCGCAGACGCCGCGCACGATCAGGTCGATCTTCACGCCCGCCTGGCTGGCCTTGTAGAGTTCCTCGATGATCTGCTCTTCGAGCAGGGAGTTCATCTTGGCCATGATGCGCGCACGCTTGCCGGCCTTGGCGGCGCGCGCCTCCGCGCGGATCAGCGCGACCATGCCTTCGTGCAGGGTAAACGGGGACTGCATCAGCGACTTGAGCGCACGGCGCGCGCCCAGCCCCGTGAGCTGCGCGAACACCATGTCCATGTCCTCGCACAGCTTGGGATCCGCGGTCAGCAGCCCGAAATCGGTATAGAGGCGCGCCGTCCGCGGGTGGTAGTTGCCCGTGCCGAGGTGGGCATAGCGGCGCAAACGGCCTTTTTCCCGGCGCAGCACGACGGCCATCTTGGCGTGCGTCTTGTGCGCCACCACGCCGTAGACCACGTGCGCCCCCACCTCTTCCAGCTTGGAGGCCCAGTTGATGTTGGTCTGCTCGTCAAAGCGCGCCATCAGCTCCACGACCACCGTCACTTCCTTGCCGGCCCGCGCCGCGGCCAGCAGGATCTTCATCAGTTCGGAGTCCTCGCCGGTGCGGTAGATGGTCTGCTTGATGGCCATCACGTCGGGGTCCAGCGCCGCGGCGGTCAGGAAGTCGATGACCGGCTGGAATGACTGGTAAGGGTGATGCAGCAGCCGGTCGCGCTCGGCCACCGCCTCGAAAAGCTCGGCAGGCTTGTCGCCCACCTTGTCGAAGGGGGCCGGAACGGGCGCGCGATACTCGGGAAACAGCAGGTCCGGCCGGGCTGCCGAATTGCAGAGCTGCATCAGCCGCGACAGGTTCACCGGGCCGGGCACGCGGTAGGTGTCGTCCGGCTTGAGCGAGAATTCTCGCTGCAGGAAGTTTTCCAGCTCGACCGGCGTCAGCTTGTCGATTTCCAGCCGCACCGCCGCGCCGAAGTTGCGCTGCGACAATTCCCCCTGCAGCGCGTGGCGCAGGTTGGTGACTTCTTCCTCGTCCACGAAGAGGTCGCTGTTGCGCGTGACGCGCCACTGATAGCACCCCAGCATTTCCAGGCCCGGGAACAGTTCGCCAACAAAGGCCCGCAGCAGGGAGGTGAGCAGGATGTAGCCTTCCGGCTGGCCGGAAAGCTCTTGGGGCATCTTGATCAGCCGCGGCAACGCGCGGGGCGCCTGGACGATCGCGATGGAGGCCTGGCGGCCGAAGGCGTCGGCCCCGGACAACGACACGATGAAATTCAGGCTCTTGTTGTACACCCGGGGAAACGGGTGCGCGGGATCCAGCCCGATCGGGGTCAGGAGCGGCATCACGTCGCGGTGAAAGACCTCGCGCGCCCACTCCTGCTGCTGCGGATTCCACTCGGAAGCATGATGCAGGGTGATCCCCTCCGCATGCATGGCCGGCAGGATCTCGTCGTTGAGCAGGTTGTATTGGCGGCCGACCAGCTCGTGCACGGCCTGCTGCACGCAGTCGAATGCCTGGTCCGGCGTCATGCCGTCCGGGCCGACCAGGTTGGGCGACTGAAGCTGCTGTTCCTTGAGGCTGGAAATCCGGATTTCGAAGAATTCGTCCAGGTTGGAACTGACGATGCACACGTAGCGCAGCCTTTCCAGCAGCGGCGTCTTGGGGTTCTCCGCCATCGCCAGCACCCGTTCATTGAACTTGAGCAGCGACAATTCGCGATTCATGAGCAGAGGCTCGCCAGGCGGGCGTGAGGGCATACCGGATTCCATGGGAAAGAGGAGCGTGCAGTTTTACTGCAAAATCGTGACGCTTCCATGACAATGCAAATCGTTAGCGTACGCCAAATGCGGGACGTATGGCACATCGCCGCAATGCTCCCAAACCCTTGTTACGTAAGCGAAAACGCTGAACCGAAGGCGTTGTCACATGGGATCTCTATAATCGGTCCACCTTACAGCCAATATTTACGAGCCGCATGGATCAACTTCTGGCCGCGGTGGACCTCGGGTCCAACAGCTTTCGCCTTTCCATCGGACGCATCGTTCAGCAGGACGGTACGCCCCAGATCTATCAAATCGACCGCCTCAAGGAAACCGTCCGACTCGCCGCTGGCCTGGACGCGGACAAGCGGCTTGGCGACGACGCCATCGACCGCGCCATCGCCGTCCTGGAGCGATTCGGCGAACGACTGCGCAGTTTCCATCCCAACCGGGTCCGCGCGGTTGCCACCAACACATTCCGCGTCGCCCGCAATACGCGCGACTTCCTGCCCCGGGCGGAAGCCGCACTGGGCTTCCCGATTGAAGTCATTGCCGGACGCGAAGAGGCACGCCTGATCTTCACGGGCGTCGTTCACACCCTGCCCCCCTCCCCCAACAAGCGCCTGGTCATCGACATCGGCGGCGGTTCCACCGAAGTCATCATCGGCAAGAGCCATGAACCGGGCCTGATGTCCTCGCTTTACATGGGCTGCGTCAGCTACAGCCGCCAGTTCTTTTCGGACGGCGTGGTGGACGCGCACCAGATGAAGCAGGCCGAACTGGCCGCCCGCCGCGAAATCGAAGTCATCTCCAAGCAGTACCGCAAGACGGGCTGGAAAGAGGCTTATGGCTCGTCGGGCACCGCCAAGGCGCTGTTTGCCATCCTGACCGAGGGCGGCTATTCCGACCGCGGCATCACGCGGGCGGGCCTGACCAAGCTGAAGGACCGCATCGTGCGTTCGGGCCGCGTCATTCCGTCCGAACTGCCCGGCATCAAGATCGAGCGGGCCGACGTGCTGCCTGGCGGCCTAGCCATCATGAGCGCCCTCTTTGACGAACTGGGCATCGACGTCATGCACACGGGCGACGGCGCGCTGCGCCTGGGCGTGCTGTACGACCTGCTGGGCCGCGACGACGAACACGACAAGCGCGATGAATCGGTGCGCCAGTTCATGAAACGCTACCACGTCGATGTAAACCAGGCGCGCCGCGTGCGCAACGCCGCCCTGAACCTGTTCGACGCGATGTTCCCCGAGGGCCCGGAGCGTGCCGAACTGCGGCCCGCGCTGGGCTGGGCGGCCGACCTGCACGAAGTGGGCCTGTCGATCGCCCACAACGCGTATCACAAGCACACCGCCTACGTGCTGGAAAACGCCGACATGCCGGGTTTTTCGCGCGCCGACCAGCAATTGCTGGCCTTGCTGGCGCTGGGACACCAGGGCAAGCTCGGCAAGGTGGAGCCGCTGGTGCGCACGCGCCCGCAATGGAAAGCCATTCTTGCGCTGCGCCTGGCCGTGCTGCTGTTCCGGCGCCGTGGCGAAATCGAGCCCCTGCCGCTGACGGCCTCGGTGCGCGACAACTCCATCGTGGTGCGGGTCAACCGCGAATGGCTGGCCGAACACCCCTTGAGCGACTTCACGCTGCGCGCGGAAGAAGCCGAGTGGAACAAGGTCGGATTTTCGTTCGAACTGCTGGAGTTCTGAAAGGCCGGGGCGGCGCGGCCGCCCGGCCATTCAAAAGGGCGACAGATCGGTTTCGCGATCGAGCCGCCGCAGTTCCATGCGCAGCGGCCTGGTGGCCCGCCGTATCAGTCTGATCGTCATCCGGCGGAATAGGCGGCGCATGGTCTCTGGCTCTAACGCTGGGTATTCACGACGACCGGCTGGTCCAGGCCGAAGTGGCGGCGGTAGCGCTCGTCCATGCGCTCCATCTTCAAGAGCACCGGGAAATCCGCGGCATTGAAGTCCGGATCCCATGCCGGTTCGCCGCAGACCTTGGCGCCCAGCTTCAGGTAGCCCTTGATCAAGGGCGGAACCCGCGCCGGCAAGGTGCTGTTGAGCTTTTCGACGGGGTAGCGGTGCAAGGGCGTGACGCGCGGATCGTCGCCCTGCGGCATGTACTTGGCCACGGTGCGCCACACTTCGGCCGCCGTGACGCCGTCGTCGCGCAGGCTCACGCTGGCGCAACCGAGCACGTATTCGTGGCCGCCGCGGCGCAGGTATTCGGCCAGGCCGGACCACAGCAACATGATGACCGCGCCCCCGCGGTAGTCCGCGTGGGTGCACGAGCGGCCGACCTCGACGATTTCGTCGCGGATGGCGCCCAGGCCGGACAGGTCGAACTCGGACTGCGAGTAATAGCCGCCCGCTTCGCGCGCTTTTTCCGGGGTCAGGATCCGGTAGGTGCCGACGACCCGGTCGGTTTCGATTTCCCGGACCATGAGATGTTCGCAAAAGGGATCGAAGCGGTCCTGTTCGATGCCATCGTGCGCGTCCGGGAAGACCGCGCCCATATCCTCGGTGAAGACGTCATAGCGCAGACGTTGTATCTGCTCTATCTCTTCTGTGGTGCGCGCCAGGCCGACCGCCAGGACCTTCGGGGCGCCCCCCGTCCAGGGTTCTGCGGCATTACGGCTCGGATTGATGCGTGCTAGTTCCAGCATTGCGCGAAGCTCCTAGAGAGTCCAGCCAGTGTGGACGCCCTGTATGTCAAAGACTTGACCGATATGTTACGTGACTATGAAGCTTAGGGCGGACCGGAAATTTTCTAATTCCGCCGACGCAAGCCCGTCTCAACAAACAAATTCTGGACACCGCCAAAAACGAAGGCCACGCATCGTTAACGACGCGTGGCCCACATATTAAAACGAAAACTCAGGGTTTACCCCAGGCTTGCCGCAAGCTTCTCCGCGGAAACGTTCGCCAGGGCCTCATCCTCGGCTTCCACCATGAGGCGCAGCTTGGGTTCGGTGCCCGACGCGCGGATCAGGATCCGGCCCCGGCCATCCAGTTCGGCTTCGACGGACTGGCGCGCGGCCGTCAGGCCGGCGTGGGTCTTCCAGTCCAGGCCCGGGGTCAGCGGCACGTTGATCATCTTCTGCGGATACATGCGCAGGTCGCTGACCCAGTCGGCCAGCTTGACCGAATTGCGGCGCAGCGCCGTCAGCACCTGCAGGGCGGCCACGATGCCGTCGCCGGTGGAGTGGCAGTCCAGGCACAGCAGGTGGCCGGAGCTTTCGCCGCCGTACAGCCAGCCGCGGGATTGCATCTGTTCCAGCACGTAGCGGTCGCCCACGTTGGCGCGGTCAAAACCCACGCCCAGGCGCTTCATTTCGCGCTCGAAGCCGAAGTTGGTCATCAGGGTGCCAACCACGCCTTCGACCTTGCCGCGCTGCATGCGCTCGCGCACGATGGCGTACATGAGCTCGTCGCCGTTGTAGATGCGGCCCTCGCCGTCCACCATCTGCAGGCGGTCGGCGTCGCCGTCCAGCGCGATGCCCAACTGGGCTCCGCGGGCCTTCACTTCCTTGGCCAGCAGTTCCGGGTGCAGCGCGCCCACGCCCTTGTTGATGTTGAAGCCGTCGGGATGCACGCCGATCGCGTGGACCTCGGCGCCCAGTTCGCGGAAGACGTGCGGGGCGATGTTGTAGGCGGCGCCGTGGGCGGCGTCGACCACGATGGTCATGCCGTTCAGGTCCAGGTCGTTGGGGAACGTGCTCTTGCAGAACTCGATGTAACGGCCCTGGGCGTCGCCCATGCGGCGCGCGCGCCCCAGTCCTTCCGAGCTGACGCAGCCCAGGGGTTCGTCCAGCGCGGCCTCGATGTCGGCCTCGATGTCGTCGGGCAGCTTCATGCCCTGCGCCGAGAAGAACTTGATGCCGTTGTCCTGGTAGGGATTATGCGATGCGCTGATCACGATGCCGGCCACCAGGCGCAGGGCGCGCGTCAGGTACGCCACGGCAGGCGTGGGGATCGGGCCGGCCAGCAGCACGTCGATGCCGGCGGCGGACAGGCCCGCTTCCAGGGCGGATTCCAGCATGTAGCCGGAAATGCGGGTGTCCTTGCCGATGACGACCTGGGGACGGCTCGCGCCACGCACGGCGTGCTCACGCGCCAACACGCGGCCAGCCGCGTAGCCCAACCGCAGCGCGAACTCGGCGTTGATCACCGGGCCGCCGACTTCGCCGCGCACGCCATCGGTACCGAAATATTTACGTCGAATCATGAACTGATTGCTCCTTGTTCAGCCGCCTGCCATACCTTAAGCGCATCCACCGTGGCCGCAACATCGTGCACGCGCACGATGGAGGCGCCACGCGCGACGCAGGCAAGCGCGGCGGCAATGCTGCCGGGCAGCCGGTCGCCGACGGGCCGGCCGGTGGCCTGGCCGATCATGTTCTTGCGCGACAGGCCGATCAGCAATGGATAACCGGTGCTGCGCAGGCTGGACAGCCGGCGCAACAGTTGAAAGTTCTGGTCTGCCGTCTTGCCGAACCCGAAGCCCGGGTCCAGCACGATGCGGCGAGGATCGATCCAGGCCGCGCGCAGCTTTTGCGCGCGTGCCCCCAGGAACAGGCCGATTTCACCGATCAGGTCGGTGTACTCGGGCGGCGAGGCCTGCATGGTGCGGGGCTCGCCCTTCATGTGCATGACGCACAGGCCGCAGCGCGATTGCGACACGGCCTCGATGGCGCCGGGCTGCCTGAAGCCGTAGATGTCATTGATCATGTCCGCGCCGGCATCCAGCGTGGCCCGCATGACTTCGGGCTTGAAGGTGTCGATGGACAGCGGCACGCCGCACTCGCGCAACGCCTCCACGACCGGCAGCAGGCGGTCCAATTCATCGGCGACGGAAACGGGGTCGGCCCCCGGCCGGGTGGATTCGCCCCCCAGATCCAGGATCTGGGCGCCTTCGCTGATCAACTGGCGCGCATGCGCCACGGCGGAATCGGTATCGTCGTGCTGGCCGCCATCGGAAAACGAATCCGGCGTGACATTGACGATGCCCATGACAAGCGGGCGCTCGAGTTCGAACTCGAAGCGCCCGCAAAGGAAGTTATTTGCCATAAACCAGAACGACGAACCTCAGACTGCGGCTGCCGTGTTACCACCTGCAGCCAGGCCGGTCGGCGGCGTGTCGGACGTGTCCGACGGGCCTTGCGGCGTCTTCGGAGGACGCGGCGGGCGGCCTTCCATGATGTCGTTGATCTGGTCGGCGTCGATGGTTTCCCATTCGAGCAGCGCGGAAGTCATGACTTCGACCTTGTCGCGATTGTCTTCCAGGATCTTGCGCGCAACACCGTACTGCTCATCGATGATGCGGCGGATCTCGGTGTCCACCTTCTGCATGGTGGCTTCGGACATGTGCGTGGTCTTGGTGACGCTGCGGCCCAGGAAGACTTCGCCTTCGTTCTCGGCGTAGACCATGGGGCCCAGTTCGTCGGTCATGCCGTAGCGCGTGACGATGTCGCGGGCGATGGCGGTGGCGCGTTCGAAGTCGTTCGAGGCGCCCGTCGTCATCTGGTCCATGAAGATTTCTTCCGCGATGCGACCGCCGAACAGCACGGCGATCGTGGACAGCAGACGGCCCTTGTCCATGCTGTAGCGGTCGGTTTCCGGCAACTGCATCGTCACGCCCAGCGCGCGGCCGCGCGGGATGATGGTGACCTTGTGGACCGGATCGGTCTTGGGCAGCATGCGCGCGACGATCGCATGGCCGGACTCGTGGTACGCGGTGTTCTTGCGTTCTTCTTCGGGCATCACGATGGAGCGGCGTTCCGCGCCCATGATGATCTTGTCCTTCGCCTTTTCGAAGTCGGACATATCCACCGTGCGGCCGTTGCGGCGAGCGGCGAACAGCGCGGCTTCGTTGACCAGGTTGGCGAGGTCAGCGCCGGAGAAGCCCGGGCAACCGCGCGCCAGGATGGTCGCGTCGACGTTGGGCGACAGCGGCACCTTGCGCATGTGGACCTTCAGGATCTGCTCGCGGCCGCGGATATCGGGCAGCGGCACGACCACTTGGCGGTCGAAGCGGCCCGGACGCAGCAGCGCCGGATCCAGCACGTCGGGACGGTTGGTCGCGGCGATCACGATAACGCCCTGGCCGGACTCGAAGCCGTCCATTTCAACCAGCATCTGGTTCAGGGTCTGTTCGCGTTCGTCGTTGCCGCCGCCCAGACCGGCGCCACGCTGGCGGCCGACCGCATCGATTTCGTCGATGAAGATGATGCAGGGGGCGTGCTTCTTGGCGTTTTCGAACATGTCGCGGACACGGGCCGCGCCCACGCCGACGAACATTTCAACGAAGTCGGAGCCGGAGATGCTGAAGAACGGCACTTTGGCTTCGCCGGCGATGGCCTTGGCCAGCAGCGTCTTGCCGGTACCGGGCGAGCCCACCATCAGCACGCCGCGCGGAATGCGACCGCCCAGCTTCTGGAACTTGCTGGGGTCGCGCAGGAAGTCGACCAGTTCCTGGACGTCTTCCTTGGCTTCGTCGCAGCCCGCGACGTCGGCGAAGGTGATCTGGTTGGTGTTCTCGTCGAGCATCCGGGCGCGCGACTTGCCGAAGCTGAATGCGCCGCCCCTGCCCCCGCCCTGCATCTGGCGCATGAAGAACACCCAGACGCCGATCAGGAGCAGCATGGGGAACCACGACACGAAGATGCTCATCAGGAGCGACTGCTCTTCACGCGGCTTGCCCGAGACCTGCACGCCGTACTTCAGCAGATCGGAGACCATCCAGAGATCGCCGGGGGAAGTCAGCGTGTAGGCGCGACCCGCGTCAGGCGTGACGTACAGCACGTCGCCCTGGACGTCGACCTTGCGGATACGTCCCGCCTTGGCGTCGTCCATGAACTGGGTGTAGGTCACGCCGTCCTGTGTCTGGGCGCGTCCGTCGAACTGTTTGAAGACGGTGAACAGCACCAGGGCTATCACCATCCAGACAGCGACTTTGGAAAATGAATTGTTCAAGGTCGATCTCCTGCTTTCGATTCCGACCGGCGACTGTGCACCCGCGTATGGCACAGTCACAAGTATGTCAATAGCCCATTCTACCCTGACGGACGAGGTTGCGTCCTGGCAGCCGTGGGGCCCATTTAATTACATTTGATTCTTGAGTTTTCTGGTCGTTGTCTCGGCGGGACGGAGTTTTCTTGGCCGGGGCGCGCGCCCCGGATGTGGAATGCGGATGTCGTTACTTCAGATCGCGCGCCACCAGAAAGGTTTCTGAGGATTTATCCCGAGACGCCTTCGGTTTACGTTCGACCACCCGCTTGAAGCGCTTCTTGAAGGATTCCACGATCTGCGAAAAGCCGGTGCCATGGAAAGCCTTGACGATCAGCGCCCCGTTGGGCTTCAAATGGGCGCAGGAAAATTCCATTGCCAGTTCGCAAACATGCTGGATGCGCGCGGAATCGGCAATACCCACGCCTGACAAGTTGGGGGCCATGTCGGAAATAACAAGGTCCACCGCGCGGGATCCGACCATGTCTTCCAATTGTTTCAGAACTTCTTCTTCGCGGAAGTCGCCCTGGATGAATTCCACCCCCGCCACGGGCTCCATGGGCAGGATGTCCAGCGCGATGATGCGGCCGTCCACGACGCCGCCTGGCCCCGCGAGCCGTTCGCGCGCCACCTGCGACCAACTGCCCGGGGCGGACCCCAGGTCGACGACCAGATCCCCCCGGCGCATCAGCTTTTCGGTGTCGAGAATCTCGATCAGTTTGAAGGCGGCGCGGGCGCGGTAGCCCTTCTGTTGCGCCAGCTTCACATAGGGATCGTTGATGTGCTGGTGAATCCAGTCTTTAGAGAATTTATTCTTGGCCATTACCGTACAATTCCACGCATGCCTATATTAGAACTTACCTCTCGTGAGCGCAGCGACCTGCGGTCCGCCGCTCACCCTCTGCGCCCTGTCGTCCTGATCGGCGACAACGGCCTGACCGACGCCGTGCTCAAGGAAATCGACCTGGCGCTGACTTCGCATGGCCTGATCAAGGTGCGCGCCGGCGGCGACGACCGTGAAGCCCGCGACGCCATGCTGGCGACGATCTGCGACACGCTGTCCTGCGCCCCCGTGCATCACTTGGGCAAGACCCTGATTCTGTTCCGTCCCCTGCCTGGCAACATCAAGCCCGCCGCGCTGGCCGCCCAGGAACCCCAGCCGGCGCCCAAGCGCCGCGCTTCGGAGCCGTACACGCCCAAGAAGCTGGCCGCAGAGGGCCGCACCCTTGCCAAGCGTCCGCGCCGCTCCGAAACCGAAGAGCCCCAGCCCGCCAAGAAGCGTTACGTCCCCCAGGACGAACTCAACAAGAAGGGCAAGCCCATGCGCCCCTCCAACAAGCGCCCCGCTGCCGCAGGCTCCGGCATTCCGCGCCGTACTGGCAGCGCGCTCAGCCTGCGGGCCGGCGCTCGCAGCGGCACCAGCCGCAGGACGCCCAAAAGGTAGATCCAGGCACAAAAACGGGCGCTACGCGCGCCCGGTCCACCATAGCGATCCGCAATGTACCGCGGAATTCAGACGAACGTTGCGTCCGGGCCTAGGTGGTTTGACTTTTTACTGCTAGTGACGTTTGCGTCAGATGTAACGCACGCCCAGGACTTCATATTCGCGCACGCCAGCCGGGGCCATGACCTCGACGACGTCGCCTTCGCTCTTTCCGATCAGTGCGCGAGCCACGGGGCTGGACACGGAAATCAGGTTCGACTTGATATCGGCCTCGACGTCGCCGACGATCTGGTAGGTGACGCGGTCGCCCGAATCCAGGTCTTCGATGTCGACGGTCGCGCCAAACACAGCGCGGCCTTCGGCCTCTAGCGCCGACGGATCGATGATGTGAGCATTGGAAAGCGTGCCTTCAAGCTCGGCAATCCGGCCCTCGATAAAACCCTGGCGCTCGCGAGCTGCGTCGTATTCGGCATTTTCCGACAGATCACCCTGCGCGCGAGCTTCGGCGATTGCGTTAATCACGGCAGGACGTTCCACGGTTTTCAGCCGCTGGAGCTCTTCTTGCAAGCGCTCGGCCCCGCGCACGGTCAAAGGAATGGCAGACATGTCGTTTCCCAAACAAAAGTAGAAAAACGCCCCGAAGGAGCGTTCTCGGTGAAGGTCGCAGGACCGGCGCGCGTGCCGTCTGATACGTGAACAACGGGCAAGCGGCGCGGGCGACCAAAACAAAACCCCGGCTCGGGTCGGAACCGGGGCAATCAAGACCCTATTGTGGTCAAACTCAACGGGAATTGCAAGCCACCGGAGAAAACGGCCTTTTCGGCGGATTTCACCGCTGTAACCCGCGTAAACCCGTTATTTGGTCACGCGAAGGCGAAGCGGCGAAAACCCGGGCTTGCGCGCCGCTACGTCTTGCGGCGCAGGAGCGCGTACAGGATGATGGCGCCAAAGGTGGCGGTGCCGATGCCGCCCAGCGTGAAGTCGCCCAGCTTGACGGTGAAGTCTCCCGCGCCCAGCACCAGGGTGACGGCGGCCACGATGAGGTTGCGGTTGTCGGTGAAATCGACCTGGTTGACCACCCAGATGCGGGCGCCGGCGATGGCGATCAGGCCGAACACGACAACCGACATGCCGCCCAGCACGGGCCCGGGAATCGTCTGGATGAGCGCGCCAAACTTGGGCGAGAAGCCCAGGACGATGGCGATCAGGGCCGCAATCACGAAGACCAGCGTGGAGTAGATGCGCGTGACGGCCATCACGCCGATGTTCTCGGCATACGTGGTGACGCCCGTGCCGCCCACCGCGCCCGAGACCATCGTGGCGACGCCGTCGCCGACGAACGCCCGGCCCAGGTAGCGGTCCAGGTCCTGTCCCGTCATGGCGCTGACGGCTTTGACGTGGCCCAGGTTTTCGGCCACCAGGATGATGGCGACCGGCACGATCAGGCCCATGGCCTCGGCCTTGAAAACCGGCGCGGAAAATTTCGGCAGGCCGAACCACGCGGCCGCGGAAACTGCCGAGAAGTCGATGGGCTTGCCCAGACCCAGCCCATTGGCCAGGACCGCGTACACGACGCAGGCGAGGATCAGGCCGACGAGGATCAGCAGGCGTTGCACCATGCCGCGCGTATAGACGGCAATGCCGCCGACGCACACGATCGTCACGATCGCCATGACACTGTCAAAGCCCGAGGCGCCCATGGCGCCCTTGGCGGCGATGGGCGCGAGGTTCAGGCCGATGACGGCGACGACCGCGCCCGTCACGACGGGGGGCATGAGGGTGTCGATCCAGTTGGCGCCGCCGCCCGCGCGGGCGTTGACGATCCAGACGATCACCCCGATCAGCGTGTAGGCCAGGCCGCAAGCGATGATGGCGCCCAGGGCCACCCCGATATTGGCATTCGCCCCCACGCCGGCATAGCCGGTCACCGCGATGACGCCGCCAATGAACGCGAAGCTGGAACCCAGGTAGCTGGGCACGCGACCGCCGACGAAGAAAAAGAAGATCAGCGTGCCGATGCCCGACATGAGGATCGCGACGTTGGGGTCGAATCCCATGAGCAAGGGCGCCAGGACGGTCGAACCGAACATCGCGACGACGTGCTGGGCGCCCATGGCCACGTTCTTGGGCCAGGAAAGCCGTTCGTCGGGCGCGATGATGACGCCGGGCTCGGCATCATCTGCCAGGCGCCAGCGCGGAAAGTAGGAATTGGACATGGATTCCCCGGGGGATGGTACGGATTAGGGTTTCGGACTGCGAGCGGGCGCCAGTGTAAAGGGGGCCATCGAGACCGGGCAACGTTTAAGTTTCGGGCTCCGATTGCCGTATTAATGGAAAACCCGAAATCCCGACGCAACAGGAGCAGTCATGGCGATCAACAGCATCAGCGGCACCTCCCGGATCGGCAGCCTTGCCGACCTGTGGGCCGAGAAGATCCAGGCCAACAAGGAAGCCAAGAACGCGTCCGGCCAGGACGCCGTGTCCGTGACCGATGAGGGCAAGATCCGCGTCAACAACCCGGGCGCCGCCAAGGTCGCCAACGCGCAGGCGACCGAAGAAACCGACAACGAAGACGAATACACCCGCCAGATCAAGGAGTTGCAGAAGCAGCTCAAACGCATCATGGACCAGATCGCCAAGGTCCAGGCGAGCGGCATGTCGGCCGAGATGAAGGCGCAGCAGGTCATGGCGCTCAATGCGCAGGCGGTGCAGATCCAGGGCCAGATCACGAAGGTCCTGGCGCAGCAGGCGCGCGCGGCTCAGGGCGGCGTGTCCGCCACTGCCTGACCGGGACCCGCACGGCGGCGCCATCCCTGATGGCGCGCATCAAAATTTCTGATTGGACGCTGGTGGGACCAGCCGGTACTGTCTCCAGACAAATCTAAAACCACGGAGACAAACCATGCACGCTATGCGCACAGCCCTGGCCGGGGCGCTGCTGGCCGCCTGCACGGCGCCGGCCCTGGCCGGCACCGTCACGGTGATCACGTCGTTCCCCAAGGATCTGACCCAGGCCTACAAGACCGCGTTCGAGAAAGCCAACCCGGGCATCACCCTGGAAATCCTGAACAAGAACACGGTGTCGGGCATCGCCTACGTGCGCGAAACGCCGGCCGGGCAGCGCCCCGAGGTGTTCTGGGCCAGCGCGCCGGATGCGTTCGAAGTGCTGGGCCGCGACAAGCTGCTGGCCAGGTCGGCCGACGTGGCGAACAAGGACGTGCCGGACAAGATCGGCAGCTACCCCATCAACGACCCGGGCGGCATGTACCTGGGCCAGGCGCTGGCGGGCTACGGCATCATCTACAACACCCGCTACATCGCGGCGCACAAGATCCCCGCGCCCACCGAATGGAAGGACCTGCTGTCGCCAAAGTGGTTCGGCCACGTCGGCATCACCTCGCCGTCGCGCTCGGGCACGATGCACCTCACGGTCGAGACCATCCTGCAGGGCGAAGGCTGGGATGAGGGCTGGCGCACGCTGCTGCGCATGTCCGGCAACAGCAGCGCCGTGACCGAGCGGTCTTTCGGCGTGCCCGACGGCGTGAACAACGGCCAGTTCGGCGCCGGCCCGGTGATCGACTTCTTTGGCCTGTCGAGCAAGTATTCCAAGTTCCCGGTCGAGTTCGTCTACCCGTCCGAGACGGCCATCGTCCCGGCCAATATTGCGCTGATCGAGGGCGCGAAGAACACCGAGGAAGGCAAGAAGTTCATTGCCTTCACCCTGAGCCAGGCCGGCCAGGAGCTGCTGCTGGAGCCGAAGATCTCGCGCCTGCCGGTGCTGCCGTATTCGGCGCTGGCCGGCAAGATCCCGCCGGGCTATCCCGATCCGGCGGAAATCGCCAAGCGCAGCAAGGTGCATTTCGATGCCGACCTGTCGCAGTCGCGCTATTACGTCGTGCAGTCCCTGTATGACCAGACCGTCACGTTCCGGCTGAAGGAATTGCAGGCGGCCACCAAGGCCATCTACGACGCCGAGGCCAAGCTGGGCGACAAGGCCAAGACCGGCAAGGCGGCCGAACTGCTGGACCAGGCGCGCAAGCTGGCCTGGGCGCCGCTGATCGACAGCAAGAGGGCGGCCGACCCCGCCTTCCTGGCGATCTTCGCCGGCAACAAGAAGGACGCTGCCGTCAACCAGCAGATCACGCAGCTCGAAGGCGAGTGGAATGGCCGCGCGCGCGCCAACTACGAAGAAGCCGTAAAGCTCGCACGGCAGGCCGCCGCGCTCTGATCGGCTGCGTGGAACGCGGCGGGCGGGCCTGACCTGCCCGCCGCGTTCCGCGCCGCTTTCCTGGCAAACGATTTCGGGAATCTCGATGAATCATTCGGGCCACTCGCGCCTGCCCGCCGGCCCCGTCATGGCGGCGCTGCTGGTGTTGGGCTTTCTGCTGCTGTTTCTGCTCGTGCCCGTGGGCACGGTGTTTCACAGCGCCTTCGTCAACGCCGACGGCAGTTTCACCACGGGCCACTTCGGGGCATTCTTCAACCAGCCGCTGATGCGGGAAGCGTTCTTCAACAGCCTGTACGTGGCGGGCTGGTCCGCGCTGCTGGCGTCGCTGATCGCGGTGCCGCTGGCGTACTTCACGGTGCGCTTCGACTTTCGCGGGGCGCTGCTGATCCAGACGCTCGGGGTGCTGCCGCTCATCATGCCGCCCTTCGTCGGCGCGGTGGCAATGCAGCTCATCTTCGGCCGCTCGGGCAGCGTGAACCTGCTGCTCAACGACTGGTTCGGCTTCACGATCCCGTTCATGGAGGGCCTGAACGGCGTGATCTTCGTCGAAGCCATCCACTATTTCCCCTTCATCCTGATGAACCTGGTGGTGGCCTTGCGCAACATCGACGGGGCGATGGAGGAAGCGGCGTTCAACCTGGGCTCGCGCGGGTTCCGGCTGTTCCGCCGCGTGATCTTTCCGCTGGCCCTGCCCGGCTACGTGGCCGGTGCATCCCTGGTCTTTGTGAAGGTCTTCGACGACCTGGGCACGCCCCTGGTGCTGGGCACGACCAACATGCTGGCCCCGCAGGCGTACCTGCGCATCACGCAGGTCGGGCTGGAGGATCCGCTGGGCTATGTGATCAGCGTGATCATGGTGGGCTTCTCGATCCTGGCGCTGTGGCTGTCGGCGCGGGTGCTCAAGGGGCGCGACTATTCCACCTTGCAAAAGGGCGGCAATTCGATCCAGAAGCGCAAGCTGGGGCCGGTGGAAAGCGTGCTGGCGTATGGCTGGATCATCCTGGTGCTGCTGCTGGTGCTGTCGCCGCACATCGGCGTGCTGCTGCTGTCGCTGGCCAGCGTCTGGAGCTATGCCCCGCTGCCCGACGGGTACACGCTGGCGCACTATGCGGCGGTGTTCTCCGAATCGCAGGGCATGATCGCCAACACGCTGCTGTACTGCGGCCTGGCGGCCGGCATCGACGTGATCGTGGGCACGGCCATTGCCTACCTGATGCTGCGCACCCGGTTGCCCGCGCGCCAGTGGCTGGACTTCCTGGCGTCCGCCGCGCTGGCGATACCGGGCATCGTGCTGGCCATCGGCTTTCTGCGCACGTTCCGCGGCATCGAACTGCCGGGCACGGGCACCCTGCTGACCTCGTCGTGGATCATCATCATGCTGGCGTACTCGGTGCGCCGGCTGCCGTATGCGCTTCGCTCGTGCGTGGCGGCGCTGCAGCAGATCCATGTGTCGCTCGAGGAAGCGGCCCAATCCCTGGGCGCCCCGCGCATGAGCACCATCCGCCGCGTGGTCGTGCCGCTGATGGCCGGCGGCATGCTGGCGGGCTTTGTGACCAGCTTCGTCACCGCCGCCGTGGAGCTGTCCGCCACGATCATGCTCGTCACCAAAGACAGCCAGGCGCCCATGAGCTACGGCATCTACCTGTACATGCAGAGCGCGGCCGGCCGCGGGCCGGGCGCCGCGCTCGGCGTGCTGGCGGTTGTCGCCGTGGGGATCGGCACGTACATCTCGCACCTGCTGGTGGATCGCGCCTCGGCGCGTCAGCGGCCGGCGCGCAATGAAGGGGAATCCGCATGAAGAAAGTCAGCGTTGAATGCCGCAACATCCAGCTTTCCTACGGCAAGACCGAAGTGCTCAAGGACGTCAGCATCAGCGTCGAGCCGGGCGAGTTCTTTGCGCTGCTCGGACCATCCGGATCGGGCAAATCCACGCTCCTGCGGCTGATCGCGGGCTTTAACCGGCACAATGCGGGCCAGTTGCTGGTGGACGGCAAGGACATCAGCGGCACGCCGCCCTGGCATCGCAACATCGGCATGGTGTTCCAGAACTACGCGCTGTGGCCGCACATGACGGTGTGGGACAACGTGGCGTTCGGGCTGGTCGAGCGCAAGCTGCCGCGCGCCGAGATCCGCGCCAAGGTCGAGGCCGCGCTCGACCTAGTGGGGTTGTCGCAGTATGCCAAGCGGCGTCCCAACCAATTGTCGGGCGGGCAGCAGCAGCGCGTGGCGCTGGCGCGCACCATCGTCATCGAACCGCAGGTGCTGCTCCTGGACGAGCCGCTGTCCAACCTGGACAAGAAGCTGCGCGTGCAGATGCGCCAGGATCTGCTGAGCCTGCAACGGCGCCTGGGCATCACGACGATCTTCGTGACGCACGACCAGGAAGAAGCCATGACCACGGCCGACCGCATGGCGGTGCTGGACCACGGCGTAGTGCAGCAGATCGGCGCGCCCAGCACGCTGTTCGACTACCCGGTGAACCGCTTCGTGGCGAATTTCGTGGGCACGATGAATGTGCTGGAGGGTAACGTGCGCGAGCGCACCAGCAGCAGCCTGACGCTGGCGGTGGACGGCGTGGGCGACCTGCAGCTGCCGCTGACGGGCGACGCGCCCGCGGCCTCGCGGCTGGCGGCGAGTTTCCGGCCGCACACGGTGCAGATCGAAATGGCGGATGGGCTGGGCGACGCGCGCTACGTGTGGCTGCCGGGCATCGTGGAAAGCAGCGAATTCCTGGGCGAGTTCACGCGCTATCAGGTGCAGGTGGGCGAACAGCGCCTGACGGCGGACCAGGCGCACCTGGCCGGTCTGTCGCCGTTTCCGGCGGGGGCGCCGGTGTCGGTCGGACTGGAACCCACCCAGGTGCGGCTGCTGGCGGCCTGACCTACACTGCCGGCCATGGAAATCTATCAGATCCGCGCGTTCGTCACGGTCGCCCGGCTGGGCAACCTGACGAAGGCGGCCGAAGCGCTGTCGCTGACGCAGCCCGCGGTGACCGCGCAGATCAAGGCGCTGGAGCAGAGCCTGGGCGTGGCGCTGTTCGACCGCAGCGGCGGCCGGCTGGCGCTGGCCAAGGCGGGCGAAGTGCTCCTGCCCACGGCCGAGTCCCTGCTGGTCCTGGGCGCGCAATTCAAGTCCGAGGCCCGGCAGTTGCAAGGCAGTCTGCATGGCATCGTCGAACTGGGCGTCCCCAGCGAGAAGCCGGATTTCCTGAGGTTGGGCGAGCTGGCCTCGGCCGTCACGCAGCGCCTGCCGCTGGTGGAATTGAAGACCCAGACGCAGCCCGCCGCGGCGCTGGCCGAACAGGTCAGCACCGGGCGGCTGCCGGCCGCGCTGACCATCGCGGCCAACGCGCCGCGCGGCGTGCTGTGGCAGCCGCTGCGCAGCGTGCGCTACCGCATCGCGATGCCCGCCGAACATGCCGCCGTGCTCAAGCGCGGCGGCTGGCGGGAGGTGGCGCAGTTGCCGTGGCTGGACGGACCTTCCGGCAGCCACACGCATCTTTTGCTGCGCGACATGTTCGAACGCCACGGCCTGTCGCCGCGCGTGGTGATGCAGAACGACGACCAGGCCAACCTGGACGCGCTGGTGCGGGCGGGCGCCGGCTGCGCGCTGCTGCGCGAGGAAACCGCGCTGGCGGGCGCGGCCTCCAGCGACTTCATCGTGTGGGGCCAGGCGCGGGTCGACGCCGTGCTGGGCTTCATGCTGCCCTACGAACGCGCTAGCGAGCCCGCGCTGGTCGCGTTAAGCTCGATCATTCAAGTCATCTGGAAGCCGCGCGCGCCTATCGCGTCCGCGCAGGCATGAGGCTCAATCCCCGCAACAAGTATTGCAATGACTGAAATCTGGTTCATCCGCCACGGCGAAACCGACTGGAATCGCCAGCGGCGCCTGCAAGGCTGGCAAGACATCCCCCTGAACGAATTCGGCGTCAACCAGGCCAGCCTGCTGGCCGCGCGCCTGCGCGAAGAGGCCCGGCATACGCCCATCCATGCCATCTACAGCAGCGACCTGCAACGCGCGCATGCGACCGCCGTGCCCGTGTCCGAGCAATTGGGCCTGCGCGTGCGGGTGGAACCCGGCATCCGCGAACGCGGTTTCGGCGTGCTGGAAGGACTGGACCACGAGCGCATCGACGTCCTGGCGCCCGAGGCCGCCGCGGCCTGGAAGAGCCGTGATCCGCTGCGGCCGCTGGACGGCGGCGAGGCGCTGGGCCAGTTCCAGTCGCGCGTGATTTCCACGGTCGACGATATCGCCAGCCGCCACGAAGGCGAGCGGATCCTGTTGTTTACCCATGGCGGCGTGCTCGACATCATCTGGCGCCACGCATCGGGCGTGCCGCTGAACGCGCCGCGCGACGCGGCGCTGCTCAATGTCAGCATCAACCGGGTCGGCGTTGAAGGCCGGAAATGGGAAGTGCTGGACTGGGGCGACGTGACGCACATTGCCGCTGAAGTGGGCGACGACGTGGTGCCTTGAGGTACTGGCCACGGGGCCGGTGCCAGACACCGGCGGATCTACCCCGTCTTGCGCGGCTTGCGCGGCGCGTTGCGCGCCAGCCGGTCGTAGACGGCGTCGGGCAGCAGGCGCATCAGCTTGGCGACCACGCCCATCTGCCACGGAATTACGGTGTAGGTCGTGCCCCGGTCGATCGCCGCCCGCGCGCGCTGGGCGAAGGCGTCCGCTTCCATCAGGAAGGGCATTGAATACGGGTTGTGGGCCGTCATGGCCGTCTTGATGTAGCCGGGCGCGATCGTCACGACACGGATGCCTTGCGCGGCCAGTTCCAGCCGCAGGCTTTCGCAATAGGTCACCACGGCGGACTTGGAGGCGCTGTAGGCGCCCGCGCCGGGCAGCCCGCGAACGCCGGCCACGCTGGCGATGCCGACGAGCCGGCCCGCACCTGCCTCGCGCATCGGCGCGATGAAGGGTTCGAAGGTGGACACGGTGGCCAACAGGTTGGTGTCCACGATGGCCTTGAAGACGTCGAAGTCCTCGCCATGGTCCGTGAGCGTGCCCGCGCTGATGCCCGCGCTGGCGATGACCACATCCACCCTGCCCTGACAGAATCCGATGAAGTCCTGCGCAGCGGCATGCAGCGCCTGGCGGTCGCGCACGTCCACGGCATAGCAGCGGTGCGCGCCGGGCAGGCTTGCCGCCAGTTCGCGCAGCGCGTCCTCGCGCCGGCCCAACAGGCCCAGCGTCGCGCCCGAGGCCGCGTACTGCTGCGCCAGGGCGCGTCCCAGGCCGCTGCTGGCCCCGGTGATGAAGACTCTGTCCATGATTGCCCGAAGCGGTTGTGGCGTTGCAAAGAATTAGGGCACGCTCTCGCGTGCCCTAACGTCGACTTGCGGCTTAGCCGTGCAGGGAAGCGTGAAGCTCTTGCAGCGGGTAGACCTGCAGGCCGAGGCCCTGGCGCAGGTATTGCATGCCTTCGACCGCGGCGCGGGCGCCGGCGATGGTGGTGAAGAAGGTCACGCGGGCGGCCAGCGCCTGGGTGCGGATGGTGCGCGAGTCGGCGATGGCGTTACGGCGCTCTTCGACGGTGTTGATGACCAGCGAGATCTCGCCGTTCTTGACCATGTCGACGATGTGCGGACGGCCTTCGTTGACCTTGTTGACCACCTGCACCGGGATGCCGGCGGCTTCGATCTCAGCGGCCGTGCCGCGCGTGGCAACCAGCTTGAAGCCCAGGGTGTGCAGGCCGCGCGCCACTTCGACGGCGCGGGGCTTGTCCTGGTTCTTCACGCTGATGAACACCGTGCCAGATTCCGGCAGGCGCACGCTGGCGGCCAGCTGCGACTTGACGAAGGCTTCGCCGAAGCTCATGCCCACGCCCATCACTTCGCCGGTCGACTTCATTTCCGGGCCGAGGATGGTGTCCACGCCCGGGAACTTCACGAACGGGAACACGGCTTCCTTGACCGAGAAGTAAGGCGGCACGACTTCCTTCGTGATGCCTTGCGCGGCCAGGGTCTGGCCGGCCATGGCGCGCGCGGCGATCTTGGCCAGTTGCAGGCCGGTGGCCTTGGACACGTAGGGCACCGTGCGCGAGGCGCGCGGGTTCACTTCCAGCACGTAGACGTCGCCGCCCTGGATGGCGAACTGCACGTTCATCAGGCCGCTGACGTTCAGGGCCTTGGCCATCATGGTGGTCTGGCGCTTGATCTCGGCGATGACATCCGCCGACAGCGAGTACGGCGGCAGGCTGCACGCCGAGTCGCCCGAGTGCACGCCGGCCTGCTCGATGTGTTCCATGACGCCGCCGATGAAGACGGTTTCGCCGTCGGACAGGCAGTCCACGTCGACTTCGGTGGCGTTGTTCAGGAAGCGGTCCAGCAGCACGGGCGAGTCATTGCTGACCTTCACGGCCTCGCGCATGTAGCGTTCGAGGTCTTGCTGCTCGTGGACGATTTCCATGGCGCGGCCGCCCAGCACGTAGCTGGGACGCACGACCAGCGGATAGCCGATCTCGGCGGCGTGGGCCAGGGCCTCGCCTTCGGTGCGCGCGGTGCGGTTGGGCGGCTGGCGCAGGCCGAGCTTGTTGAGCAGCTTCTGGAAGCGCTCGCGGTCTTCGGCGACGTCGATGGATTCCGGGCTGGTGCCGATGATGGGCACGCCGTTGGCTTCCAGGGCGCGCGCCAGCTTCAGCGGGGTCTGGCCGCCGTACTGGACGATCATGCCGACCGGGTTTTCCTTGTGCACGATTTCCAGCACGTCTTCGAGCGTCAGCGGCTCGAAGTAGAGACGGTCGGACGTGTCGTAGTCGGTGGAGACGGTTTCCGGGTTGCAGTTGACCATGATGGTCTCGTACCCGTCGTCGCGCAGCGCCAGCGCGGCATGCACGCAGCAGTAGTCGAATTCGATGCCCTGGCCGATCCGGTTCGGGCCGCCGCCCAGCACCACGATCTTCTTGCGATCGGTGGGCGCGGCTTCGCACTCTTCTTCGTACGTGGAGTACATGTAGGCGGTGCGGGTGGCGAATTCGGCGGCGCAGGTGTCCACGCGCTTGTAGACCGGACGCACGTTCAACTGGTGACGCAGCTTGCGCACTTCGGATTCCGAGGAATCCAGCAGGAAAGCCAGGCGGCGGTCGGAGAAACCGCGGCGCTTCAGTTCAAACAGCGTGGCGTAGTCCAGGTCGGCCAGCGTCTTTTGCTCGAGCGCCAGTTCGATGTCGACGATTTCCTTGATCTGCGACAGGAACCACGGGTCGATGTGCGTGATGTTGTGCACTTCGTCCAGCGTGAAGCCTTGTGCGAAGGCGTCGCCCACGTACCAGATGCGTTCCGGACCGGGTTCGCCCAGCTCGACCTGCAGCTTTTCGCGGTCGGTGGTCTTCTGGTTCAGGCCGTCGACGCCGACTTCCAGGCCGCGCAGGGCCTTCTGGAACGATTCCTGGAAGGTGCGGCCGATGGCCATGACTTCACCCACGGACTTCATCTGGGTGGTCAGGCGCGCGTCGGCGGTGGGGAATTTTTCGAACGCGAAACGCGGCACCTTGGTGACGACGTAGTCGATCGAGGGTTCGAACGAGGCGGGCGTGGCGCCGCCGGTGATTTCGTTCTTGAGCTCGTCCAGCGTGTAGCCCACGGCCAGGCGCGCGGCGACCTTGGCGATGGGAAAGCCGGTGGCCTTGGACGCCAGCGCCGACGAACGCGACACGCGCGGGTTCATCTCGATGACGATCATGCGGCCGTTCTTGGGATTGACGGCGAACTGCACGTTCGAGCCGCCCGTATCCACGCCGATCTCGCGCAACACCGCGATCGATGCGTTACGCATGATCTGGTATTCCTTGTCGGTCAGCGTCTGGGCCGGCGCCACGGTGATGGAGTCGCCCGTGTGCACGCCCATCGGGTCCAGGTTTTCGATGGAGCAGACGATGATGCAGTTGTCCGCCTTGTCGCGGACCACTTCCATCTCGAATTCCTTCCAGCCCAGGAGCGACTCTTCGATCAGGAGTTCGCTGGTGGGCGAGGCTTCCAGGCCGCGGCGGCAGATGGTTTCGAATTCTTCGGCGTTGTAGGCGATGCCGCCGCCCGAACCGCCCATCGTGAAGCTGGGGCGGATCACGGCGGGGAAGCCGGACGTGCCGACTTCAGCCGCGATGCGACGCTGGACTTCCCAGGCTTCGTCCATGCTGTGGGCGACGCCCGACTTGGCCGATTCCAGGCCGATGTCGGTCATGGCCTGCTTGAACTTCTGGCGGTCTTCGGCCTTTTCGATGGCGTGCTCGTTGGCGCCGATGAGTTCCACGTTGTGCTTTTTGAGCACGCCGTGGTGGGCCAGGTCCAGCGCGCAGTTCAGCGCGGTCTGGCCGCCCATGGTGGGCAAGAGCGCATCGGGCTTTTCACGCTCGATGATCTTTTCGACGGCTTGCCAGGTGATGGGCTCGATGTAGGTGACGTCGGCCGTTTCCGGGTCCGTCATGATCGTGGCCGGGTTGCTGTTCACCAGGATGGTGCGGAAGCCCTCGGCCTTGAGCGCCTTGCACGCCTGCGCGCCGGAGTAGTCGAATTCGCAGGCCTGCCCGATGATGATGGGGCCGGCGCCGATGATGAGAATGCTTTTTAGGTCTGTACGCTTGGGCATGATGCAATCTTTACTTTTGGCCGGACATCAGGCTGATGAACTTGTCGAACAGCTCCAGGATGTCGTGCGGACCCGGGCTGGCTTCAGGGTGGCCCTGGAAGCAGAAGGCCGGGCGGTCGGTGAGCTCGAAGCCTTGCAGCGTGCCGTCGAACAGCGAGACGTGCGTCACGCGCGCATTGGCAGGCAGGCTGGCCGCGTCGACCGCGAAACCGTGGTTCTGGCTGGTGATGAACACGCGCTTGGACTGCAGGTCCTGCACGGGGTGGTTGGCGCCGTGATGGCCGGTCTTCATCTTGACGGTCTTGCCGCCCACCGCCAGGCCCATGATCTGGTGGCCCAGGCAGATGCCGAACACCGGCAGCTTCTTGTCCAGGAACGCGCGCGTGGCGTCGATGGCGTAGTCGCAGGGCTCGGGGTCGCCGGGGCCGTTGGACAGGAACACGCCATCGGGGTTGAGCTTGAAGACGTCTTCGGCGCTGGTCTGCGCCGGCACCAGCGTGATGCGGCAGCCGCGGTCGGCCAGGAGGCGCAGGATGTTGCTCTTGACGCCATAGTCGTAGGCGACCACGTGGAACTTGGACTGGTCGGGCGACGTGTAGCCTTCTCCGAGTTGCCAGGTGCCTTGGGTCCAGCCGGTGCTTTCCTTGATGGACACGACCTTGGCCAGGTCCTGGCCGGTCATGCCGGGAAAGCCGCGGGCCAGTTCAACGGCGCGCTCGGCGTCGGAACCCACGAAGATGCACGCGCCCTGGGCGCCCTTTTCACGCAGGATGCGCGTGAGCTTGCGGGTGTCGATGCCGGAAATGGCAACGATGCCCTGCTCGGACAGGTACTCGGGCAAGGATTGCGTGGAACGGAAGTTCGACACGCGGGCGGGACAGTCGCGGACCACCAGGCCGGCGGCATAGACGCGGTTCGCTTCCACGTCTTCGGCGTTGACGCCGGTGTTGCCGATGTGCGGATAGGTCAACGTGACGATCTGACCGCTGTAGCTCGGATCGGTGAGAATTTCCTGGTACCCGGTCATCGCGGTGTTGAACACCACTTCGGCAACGGTATGGCCAGGCGCACCGATCGACACGCCTCGAAAAATGGTACCGTCCGCCAGAGCCAGAATTGCAGGAGGGAAGCGGTTGATCCCCTCGGGAAAAAGTTGCGGCAGCACAGTAAACCCCGGTTTTAGAATCGATAATCAAACCTTCGGATTATACCTTGACCGGCCGTTTTTCCCGGGGAACCGCGCCAAATAAGGCCAAAACCGGGATTTTGGCGGTTTCGGCCGCGCCGTTGCGCCCCTTTGCGGCGACGGCCTCGCCCTTGCGGCCGACAGCGTCGTGGCGGCGTCGGTGATACGCTAGCAGCACCTTCAACCCTAGCCAGTTGCGAGTCGTATCAGTCCATGCCCAGCCAACTTGACGCCCTGCGTGACCACACCACCGTTGTCGCCGACACCGGCGACTTCGAAGCCATGAAGGCCTTGCGTCCGACGGACGCCACGACCAACCCGTCCCTTATTCTTAAGGCCGTCCAGCAGGACGCCTATCGTCCGCTTCTGGAAAAGTCCGCGCGCGAGCACCGCGGCGCGTCCATCCCCGAACTGATGGACCGCCTGCTGGTCGCCTTCGGCCGCGCGATCCTGGACATCGTGCCGGGCCGCGTGTCTACCGAGGTGGACGCCCGCCTGTCGTTCGACACCCGCGCCACCATCGAGCGCGCCCGCGGCCTGATTGCCCTGTACGAGGCCGCCGGCATCCCGCGCGAACGGGTGCTGATCAAGATTGCCTCCACCTGGGAAGGCATCCAGGCCGCCCGGGCGCTGCAGTCCGAAGGCATCCGCTGCAACCTGACGCTGCTGTTCTCGCTGCCCCAGGCGGTCGCCTGCGCGGATGCGCGCGTGCAGCTCATCTCGCCGTTCGTCGGCCGGATCTACGACTGGTACAAGAAATCGGCCGGCGCGGCCTGGGTGGAAGACGACAATGCCGGCGCGCGAGATCCCGGCGTGCAATCCGTCACCGCGATCTACCGCTACTACAAGCACTTCGACATTCCCACCGAAATCATGGGCGCGAGCTTTCGCAATGTCGGGCAGATCCTTGCGTTGTCGGGCTGCGACCTGCTGACGATCAGCCCGGAACTGCTGAACAAGCTGGCCGCCACCGAGGGCGACGCCCCCGCGCAGCTTCGCGCCAGCGACGCCGCGGGCGACGTTACGCGCCTGGGCGCGGATGAAGTGACGTTCCGCACGCTGCTCAACGATGACGCGATGGCCAGCGAGAAGCTGTCCGAGGGCATCCGCCTCTTCGTGGCCGACGCCATCAAGCTGGACGCGCTGATCGAGGCGCAACGGGGCTGAAGCCGGCCGGCGCGGCGACGCTCGCCGCGCCGCCGCGCCGCCTGGTCAGCGGCTATCGTGGGAGTGCACCTGCAGCGCTTCCAGAAAGCGCGATACCATGTTGTAGGCCGCCACCGTCGCCGTGAGTTCGACGACCAGTTTTTCCGACCCCATGGCTGCCCGCGCGGCCTCAAACACCGCATCGGGCACTTGCACCTGGCGCGTCATGGCGTCGGTGTAGGCCAGGACCGCCCGCTCACGTTCGCTGAACAGCCCGGAACCTTCCCAGGCGTCCAGCGCATCGAGCTTTTCCTGAGACACGCCTTCCTTCAGGGCGATCGGCGCATGCTGGTCGGCCTCGTAGGGCGCGCCATTGATGGCCGCCACGCGCATGATCACCAGCTCCCGGAGATCCCCGGGCAGGCTGCTGAGCTGCCGGATGGACGTCAGGTAGTTCAGCCAGCCGCCGGCCACGGCGGGACTGTGCAGCAGCATCTGATACAGGTGCAGCACGCTGCCGCGTTCCGCGACGATGCGATCGACCAGAGGCCGTGCTTCAGGATGAGTCAAATCAGCGTAGGACAGGCGGGCCATGCGAACTCCTGACATATTGAAGGGCAGCAAATGCACACATTCTCACAATATCTTTGACATAATGGCAGCAACCCTGCGCGTCTACGGTACCTCGCACGAATGAATGCGCCGACCACATCCTACCCTCCATTCACTCTCGCGAACTGCGACAGCGAACCGATACATATTCCGGGCGCCATCCAACCGTTGGGGGCGCTGCTCGCATTCGACTCGGATGGCACGCTGCGCTATGCCAGCGAAAACGCCGCACGCATCCTGGACACCTGCCTGACGCTGGATCAGCCCTGCCCGCACGAAACGTTGCCGCCGGGCCTGGCCCACTGCCTGTCTTCCTGGGTGGGCAACCCTGACCCCATTTTCGATCCTCTGACCATCACGCAGGACCGCGCGACCTATGACGTGATCGGCCACCGCAACAGCGACGGACTGACCATCGTCGAGCTGGAACGCCGGGGCGACGGCGTCGGCATTGCCGCGCCGGAGCGCATCTACCGCAGCATCGAGCGGGTACGCCGCCAACGCGACATCCCGGGACTGCTGGACAGCATGGTGCGCGAAGTGCAGCGCGCCACGGGCTTCGATCGCGTGATGGCGTATCGCTTCCATCCGGACGACAGCGGCGAGATCGTGGCGGAACAGCGCCGCGACGACCTGGACGACTGGGTGGGCCGGCGCTACCCCGCGGGCGATATCCCCGCGCAGGCGCGCCGCCTGTACACGGTCAACACCCTGCGCCTGATCGCCGACGCCACCTACCAGCCGGTGCGCGTCCTGAGCGCGCCCTCGCCCGATCCCCGCCCGCTGGACATGAGCTTTTCCGTCCTGCGCAGCGTGTCCCCCATCCACCTCGAATACATGGCGAACATGGGCGTGCGCGCGTCGATGAGCCTGTCGCTGGTGATCGGGGGCCGCCTGTGGGGCATGATCGCCTGTCATCACCACTCGCCGCGGGCCGTTCCCTATCCGGCCCGCCTGGCGTGCGAAGCGATGGCCCAGGTGGTGTCCGCCACCGTGTCCGGCATCGAAGCCAACGAGCGCGCGGAGCAGTCCCGCAAGAGCGCCGCGCTGGTCAGCTACCTTGCCGAACGCGTGTCGTCGACCGAAAACGTGCACCAGGCCCTCTCGCGCGGCGACCAGACCCCGGCATCGCTCGTGCCGAACGACGCCGCGCTCTGTCTGTGGGGCAACAGCGTGACCGTGTTCGGCGGCATCGCGCCGCGCGGCGAACTGGCCGGCATTCTGTGCGCGCTGGATCAAAGCGGCCAGCGTCTGGTCCACACCACCAACATCGCACGCGATTACCCCGAGCTGCAGACCGACCTGGTGCCGTACGCGGGCCTGCTGGCCTGCAAGTTCGACCCCATGAACAACGGCTGGCTGATCTGGCTGCGCAAGGAACAGATCGAAACCCTGGTCTGGGGCGGCCGGCCCGAGAAGCAATACGCCGTGGGCAGCCTGGGCCCGCGCCTGACGCCGCGCGGCTCGTTCGAGGCGTGGCGCGAAGTGGTGCGCGGGGTCAGCACGTCCTGGCTGCCTTCCGAGCTGGAGGCCGCGGACGGCCTGCGCGACGAGCTTTCCCACATCTCGACCAGCCGCGCCGCCGACGTGGACCGCGCGCGCACCGCCCTCTTGGCCATGCTGGGCCATGACCTGCGGGACCCCCTGCAGTCCATTTCCATGGCCGCCACCCTGCTGTCCAGGACGGACACGGGCGCGCGCATGGGCGAGCGCATCCGCTATTCCAGCGGCCGCATGCAGCGCCTGATTTCGCAGGTGCTGGACCTGTCGCGCCTGCAAGGCGGGCTGGGCCTGGGAATCGAAAAGCGGCCGTGCGATCTGTCGGCCCTGGTGAACGGCCTGATCGACGAAAAGCGCCAGGCCTACCCGGGACTGCGCATCGAACCCGACCTGCCCGCCGGCCTCACCCTCATGGCCGACACCGACCGCATCGCGCAGGTCGTGACCAACCTCATGAGCAACGCGCGCCAGCATGGCGCGCCGCGCCAGCCCATCCTGGTCAAGGCCGAGGTTTCCGACGACCTCATCACGCTGAGCGTCACGAACTACGGCGAGCCGATCCCCGATGAGGTGCTCGCGCACCTGTTTTCGCCGTTCAAGCCGGAATCGGTGGGCCAGTCGCGCAACCGCTCCGGCCTGGGGCTTGGCCTGTACATCGCCGAGCAGGTCGTACGCGACCACGGGGGCGACATCGCGGTCGAATGCCGCGACGGGCTTATCATTTTCACGGTAACGCTGCCGCGCGGCATGCCCGACACCAAACACGCTTGAACCTGGGAGACACAACTTGAACGAAGTGCGCGCCATGCGCGTCCTGCTGGTGGACGACAACGAAATGGGATCGGAACTGCTGGCCGAGTTCCTGGCGCTTTCCAATCTGGAGACGCGGTGCGCCGCCACCGGAGGCGAAGCCCTGGAACTGGTCGACACGTTCGCGCCCGATGCCGTGCTGCTGGACATCCTGCTGCCCGACATGGACGGCTACGAGCTGGCCAAGCGGCTGCGCGAGCGTCCCAACCCGCCCCGCATCTACGCCCTGAGCGGCCTGGCGCGGCACGAGCGGCAGGACGCCATCAACAACATCTTCACCGGATGGATCGAAAAGCCCGCGGATCCCGACGCGCTGCTGGCCATTCTGCACGAGGCCAACTGACGGTTTTTTCATGACGCAATCCGACACCCTTGGCCTGCTGGCCGTGAAGGGCGTGCAGCTCAAGGTGTTCTGCCAGATCTTTCCCGTGCTGCGCCACGAAGTCCTGGGCCCGCTGTCCAGCGCCTCCCTCGCTGCCGCCATGCTGCGGCAGGCGCCCGAAGGCGCCAGCAATGAAGCCGTCCAGCAACGCTGCGAACGGCTTGCCGGCGATCTTGCCGAGATGCTCGAAGAAAGCGTGGGCGTGGTGCGCGAGCTGGAGGGATGGCTGAGCGACGCCGGCGCCACGACCCCCTGCGGCGATCTGCTGCAGGAATGCCGCAAGCTGATGTTCTCGCATCTGCTGCTGTCACGTCACGGCATCCGCTGGCCCGAGCAGGTGGTCCATGCCGATGTGCCGGTCTTCAGCACGCGGTACCTGGTGCTGGCGTGGCTGCTGTGCCTGTTGCCGATGGTGCCTGCCGACGCGCATCTCGAACTGGATGCGTCGGAGCCCGGCGTATGGCGCGCGCGGCTGCCCGAAGGCGGCGGCGCCGAGCAGCCGATGGCCTTCAACCCCCAGGAGGTCGAGCTTCTTGCCACCGCGGCGGGCTGGCGGCTGGAACGCCAGGACCGCTGCTGGTCCCTGCACTTGCCGGCCGCCTCTTCCGCCTAGCGAGCCGACCGCATGATCTCTCCCGTTCACCAGGTGCTGCGCGAGGGCACCCGCGATCGCCACGAGACGCTGGACCAGGGCCTGGCGCTGGCCGAAAGCCATGTCGACCGCGACGACTACCTGACCTACCTGCGCGCCCTTCTGGGCTGGCTGGAACCGCTGGAACAGCGGCTCTGGCAACTGGACTGGCCCGAAGCCCTGCGCGCATCGGAGCGCGCCGGCAAGAGTGCCTGGCTGTACGAAGATCTGAAGATGGCCGGCGATGTCACGCCCGTCCTGCATTGCGCGCATCCGCCCGCGGTAGCGGCGCCGGATGCCTATGCGCTGGGCGTGGCCTACGTGGTGGAAGGATCGCAACTGGGCGGGCGGTTCCTGGCCAAGCGGCTGCAAGAAGTGGCGCCCGACCTGCCCCAGCGCTATCTGCACGGTTATGGCGAGCAGCTCGGACCGTTGTGGAAGGCTTTTTTGCTGCACCTGGACAGCGAGGCGGGCGCGCTGGGCCACGAGCCGCAGGCGCTGCAAGGCGCCCGCGACGCCTTCGACAGCCTGACCGGCTGGCTGCGCAGCCAGCGCGCGCTGCGGGCCTGAGGCCGGCAGCGCGGCGCAAAGTCCGCTACAGCTTTTCGGTTTCGCCCGACTTGGGCTGCCACTTCATCAGGCGCTTTTCGCCCACCCCGACGATGGTGTCCAGGACCAGCGCGAAGGCCGTCAGCACGATGATGCCGGCAAACACGGTATTCACGTCGAACGTGCCTTCCGCCTGCAGGATCAGGTAGCCCACGCCGCTTGCCGACCCCAGGTATTCGCCCACGACCGCGCCCACGAAAGCCAGGCCCACGGACGTGTGCAGGCTGGAAAACACCCAGCTCGTGGCCGATGGCAGGTAGACGTGGCGCAGCAACTGGCGCTTGCGCGCGCCCAGCATGCGGGCGTTGTCCAGCAAGGTGGGGCTCACTTCCCGCACGCCCTGGTAGACGTTGAAGAAGACGATGAAGAACACCAGCGTGACCGCCAGCGCCACCTTGGACCAGATACCCAGGCCGAACCACATGCCGAAGATAGGCGCCAGGATGACGCGCGGCATCGAATTAGCCGCCTTGATGTAGGGATCGAGGATCGCGCTGGCGCGCGGCGACAATCCCAGCCACAGCCCGAAGGCCAGTCCCGCGATGGTGCCGATGAAAAACGCCAGCACGGTCTCGGTCAGCGTCACGGCCAGGTGGCCGTAGATATCGGCATTGGTGACGAACCAGGCCCAAATGCGCCCCCAGACCTTCAGCGGTTCGCCGAAGAAGAAGGCAACCTTGGGATCACGCGACGCGAAATGCCAGACGCCCAGGATGATGACGAGGAGCAGCAATTGCCAGACGCGCAGGCTGCCGGAACCGGATTTGATCAGTTTGGGCATGGCTCAGGCTCGCTTCTGTTGGGCATAGCCCTTGAGCACTTCCTCGCGCAGCACGCCCCAGATGGCGGCGTGCAGCTCGACGAAACGCGGGTCGATGCGCACTTCGGCCACGTCGCGCGGACGCGGCAGATCGATTGCAAATTCTCCGATGGGATGGGTGCCCGGACCCGCCGACAGCACGATCACGCGGTCGCTCATCGCGATGGCTTCGTCCAGGTCGTGGGTGATGAAAAGCACGGCCTTGCGCTTGGCCATCCACAGGTCCAGGACCTCGTTCTCCATGAGCTGGCGCGTCTGGATGTCCAGCGCGGAGAACGGCTCGTCCATCAGGATGATGTCGGGATCGCGGATCAGCGTCTGCGCCAGCATGGCGCGCTTGCGCATGCCGCCTGACATCTGGTGCGGATAGCGGCCCTCGAAGCCGCCCAGCCCGACGCGGCGCATCCATTCGCGCCCGCGCTCCAGGGCCTCGGCGCGTGGCACGTTGGCGAACTCCAGGCCGGCGATGACGTTGTCCAGCGCGCTGCGCCAGGGCAGCAGCGCCTCGCCCTGGAACATGTAGCCCGCGCGTTCGTTGATGCCGGCCAGGGGCTGGCCGAAGACCTTCACCTGCCCCGAGGACGGCGCCAGCAAGCCCGCGCTGACGTTGAGCAACGTGGACTTGCCGCAACCGGTCGGGCCCACCACCGACACGAACTCCCCTGGCGCGATGGCCAGGGTCGTGTCGCTGACGGCGGTGTAGCGCTGCGAACGGTCATCACGCGAGACAAAGGTGCAACTTATGTTTTCCAGCGACAGTGCAGCTTCAGCCATTGGCGTACTTCTCGTTGGCGCGGCGCGCAAAATCGTTGGTCCACACCTTCGAGGCGTCGACCTTCGAGGCGTTGAATTCAGCCTGGTACGCAGCCAGCGCCTTGAGTGCGGTCGCGGCGCCGTCTTCGGGGATCATGCCGTCGGGCGACAGGCCTTCCATGCTCTTGGCAAGCGCCGCCTTGTAAACCGCCGGGTCGCCCAGCAGGTAGGCTTCCGGGACGACCTTGGCGATTTCTTCGGGGCCGGCCTTCTGGATCCACTTGTCCGCGCGCACGATGGCGTTGGTCAGCGCCTGCGTGGTGTTGGGGTTGGCGTCGATGAAGGCTTGCGGCGCATACAGGCTGCCCGCCGGCATGTTGCCGCCGAAGATGTCCTGCGTGTCCTTGAGCGTGCGGGTGTCGACGATGATCTGGATCTCGCCGGGCATTTCCAGCATCGAGACCACCGGGTCGGTGTTGGAAATGGCGTCGATCTGGCCGCTGCGCAGCGCGGTGACCGCGCCGGCGCCGGCGCCCACGCCAATGAACGAAACCTCGGAAGCCTTCAGGCCATGCTTGGCGAGGAAGAAGCTGACCACCATGTTGGTGGACGAACCCGGCGCGGTCACGCCGATCTTCTTGCCCTTCAGGTCGGCCGCGCTCTTGTAGCCGGGCAGGTTCTTCTTGGAGACGCCCACGCCGATCATCGGCGCGCGGCCCTGCAGCACGAAGGCGCGATAGGCCTGGCCCTTGGAATGCATGGACAGCGTGTGCTCGAACGCGCCGGACACCACGTCCGCGCTGCCGCCCACAACCGCCTGCAAGGCCTTGGAGCCGCCGGCGAAGTCGGCAATGCTGACGTCCAGCCCTTCGTCCTTGAAGTAGCCGCGCACTTCCGCGATAGTGAGCGGAAGGTAATAGATCAGCGGCTTGCCGCCGACGGCGATCTGGACCTTGGTCTTTTCGAGCTTCTGCGCGCGCACGATGGCGGGGGCCATGCCCATGACGCCGGCAGCGCCGGCCATCTTGAGCAGTTCACGGCGGGTGACTGTCATTGGTTTGTCTCCTGGTTGTCGGGTTTGCCGATAGCGCCGGTCTTCGCCAGCTCGTCGATAGCCGCTGAATCATACCCCAGCGATTTCAGGACTTCCTCGGTATGTTCCCCTAATTTCGGGCCCACCCAGCGCGTCTGGCCGGGCGTTTCGGACAGCTTGGGCACCACGGCGGGCAGCTTGACGGGGCTGCCATCGGCAAGGCGGTGCTGCTCGATCATGCGGCGCGCAAGGAACTGCGGATCGCTGAACATGTCGGCCACGCTGTAGATCTTGCCCACCGGCACGTCGGCGCGCTTGAGCGCGTCCAGCGCCGCATCGATGCCGCGCCCGTCGCACCATTGCTGGATGGCGCCGTCGATCTCGTCGACGCGCCGCGCGCGGCCGTCGTTGCGCACCAGCTCCGGGTCCTCGGCAAGATCGTCGCGGCCGATCGCCCGCATCAGGCGATGGAAGATCGCGTCGCCGTTGCCCGCGATGACGATGTTCTGTCCGTCGCGGGTGGTGTAGGTATTGGAGGGCACGATGCCGGGCAGCGCGCCGCCCGTGCGTTCGCGCACCACGCCGGCCACGTCGTACTCGGGGACCAGGCTTTCCATCATGTTGAACACGGCTTCGTACAGCGCCACGTCCACCATCTGCCCCTGCCCCGCCTGGCAGTCGTCGCCCGCCTTGCCGTTCCAGCGTCCGCCGGTGGCGTCGCGATGGCGCAGCGCCATCATCGCGCCAATCACGCCATGCAGGGCCGCGATGGAATCACCGATGGAAATACCGACGCGCAGCGGCGGGCGGTCCGGGTGGCCGGACACGTAGCGCAGGCCGCCCATCGATTCGCCTATGGCGCCAAAGCCTGGCTGGTCCTTCATGGGGCCCGTCTGCCCATATCCGGACAGGCGCACCATGATGAGGGCGGGGTTGATGGCGCGCAGCTGTTCGTAGCCCAGGCCCCACTTCTCCAGCACGCCGGGCCGGTAGTTTTCGACCACCACGTCGGCGTCCAGCGCCAGCTTGCGGGCGATCTCCTGGGCGCGCGGGTCTTTCAGGTTGAGCGCGATGGATTGCTTGTTGCGGGCCTGCACCGTCCACCACAGGGAATTGCCCTCGTGCAGATGGCGCCAGCTGCGGATGGGGTCGCCGCCGCCCGTGCCGTCGGGGCCGTGCGGGGTTTCCACCTTGATGACGTCGGCGCCGAATTCGCCGAAGATGCGCGCGGCGAACGGGCCGGCGATGAGCGTGCCGAGTTCCAGGACCTTCAGTCCGGTCAGCGCTGACATGGCTTGTCTTCCTCACATTTCTGGCCCTGGCGATACGTAGCCGCAGGGCGTTCTGATACCGCGAGCGTCAGGTGGTCTTGCGCTCCATCAGGGCCCAGGCGATGGTGCCCGCGTCGACGTATTCCAGTTCGCTGCCGGCGGGCACGCCACGCGCCAGGCGCGTGACCCGCAGGCCGCGCTCGCCCAGCGCTTCGCCCAGGAAATGGGCCGTGGTCTCACCTTCCGCGGTGAAGTTCGTGGCGAGGATGACCTCCTGCACCACACCGTCGGTCGCGCGCTTGATCACGCGATCGAAATCCAGTTCGCGCGGACCGATGCCTTCCAGCGGCGCCACCCGGCCCATCAGCACGTAGTACAGGCCGCGGTAGCCGTGGCTGGACTCGATCATGTTCTGGTCGGCTGGCGTTTCCACGATGCACAGCAGCGTGGGATCGCGCTTGGCGTTGGAACAGGTGGCGCAGACCTCGTCTTCCGAGAAGCTGTTGCAGCGCGCGCAGTGCTTGAGGTCCCGCACCGCGCCCGCGAGCGCCCGCCCCAGCATGTCCGCGCCTTGCGGGTCATGCTGCAACAGGTGATAGGCCATGCGTCTGGCCGAGCGCACGCCCACGCCAGGCAGCCGCCGCAGCGCTTCGATCAGCGTGACGAGCGGCTCGGGTTCAGGCAGCAAAGGATCCATCTCAGCCTACGGCAGCGGCAATCAGAAGGGCAGCTTCATGCCCGGGGGCAGCGGCATGCCGGCGGTCACCGAGGCCATCTTTTCCTGGGACGTGGCTTCGGCCTTGCGCAGCGCGTCGTTGAACGCGGCGGCGACCAGGTCTTCCAGCATGTCCTTGTCGTCGGCCAGCAGCGACGGGTCGATCTCGACGCGCTTGACGTCGTGACGGCAGCTCATGGTGACCTTCACCAGGCCGCCGCCCGAGGCGCCTTCCACCTGGATGTCGGCCAGCGCGTCCTGCGCCTTCTTCATGTTTTCCTGCATCTGCTGCGCTTGGCGCATCAGGCCGGCGAGTTGTCCTTTCATCATGATGGGAGCTTCCTTGAACGAGGGGAATGAGGGGGGCCGCCGCCCTAGGCGGCGGCCGGGGAATCTACGTGGCGGATCGAGCCGGGCACGACATGACCGCCGAAATCCGCCAACAGCGCCTGCACGAAGGGATCTTCGGCCACGGCGTTTTCGGCGGCCAACTGGCGCGCCGCGGTCTCGGCCTTGGCCACGGCATGGGCCGTGGCGTCGCCGGTGACGCCGACCTGCACGTCCAGCCGTATGCCTTGCCCGAAATGTTCGCACAGGACGGTTTGCAGGCGCACGCGGCTTTCGCTTTCGGCCAGGGTCTTGACCGCCACGCGCAGCACGATCGCATCGCCCTGCACGCCGGCCCATTCGCTCTGGCGCGCCAGTTCTGCGGCCAGACCGGTCACGGGGAGGCGGGCGGCCAGCTCGGGCCATGACGCCGAATCCATGTCGGACAGGCGGGCGCGCGACGCGCGCTTGCGGCCAGGCGCCGGGCCTGCACGCCGGGGGGCTGGTGCCACCGGCGCCGTCGAGGGCGTGGTGGCCAGCGTTTCGAAATCGTCGTCCGGATCGGAGGTGAAGCCGCCGTCGGGCACGAACCCGCCTTCGGCTTCAAAGGGTATTTCTTCGTCGACCCAGGCCGGCGGACCGTCGGCGTCGTCCATGGCCGGCGACGCCGCGATGGCCGCCGCGGCGGGCGTCACCGCCAGCGCGGCCGAGCCCTGCGCCTTGGCAGCCGCGGCGCCGGTGGGCGCATCGGAAGCGTCAGCGGGCAAGTCTTCCCATGGGGGAACGCCGTGGTTGCTGGCCGGTTGCGGACTGGGCGCGGAGGTGGCCGGCGGTTGCGCCTGCGGGACGCCGGCAGGATCGGCCGGTGAACGGGACGCGAGGCTGGCGGCGGCTGGGTCGGGCGCAACGCCGGCAGCGGCCGGGGCGTTGGCGACCTGGGGTTCGGCTGCCGGAGCGGCGGACGCGGGGGCGACGGGCGCGGTTGTGGGTTCGGCTGCGGGTGCGGCGGTAGCTGTAGCTGCGGGGGTAGCTGTGGCTGCGGCTGCGGGCACCACGGAAGCGGACGTGGCCGCATCGGCTCGGGCGTCATGCGCTGCCCCGCCCTCGCTGGGCGCAGCCGCATCGCCTGCTGCAGCCTGGTTGACCGCCGCATTGCCCGACGCGGCGTGGCTTGGGGCGCCATTGTTCGCGGACGCGTGGGAGGACGGCGCGGCGATTGCCGGGGCGCGCGTTGCCGTATCCACCTCAGCCCCCGTCGCAGCGTTGGCGTGCGAGGCGGCGGCCACGGCCGGTTCGGCTGCTGCCTGACGGGCGGGCGCGGCGGGCGCTTCCAGCGCGGTCTGCGGCCCGGCATCGCCGTTGAGCGACAGCATGCGCAGGCACGCCATGATGAAGCCCGCGTACTCGTCCGGCGCCAGGGTCAATTCGCCGCGGCTATGCACCGCGACGGAGTAGAACAGTTGCACGGCGTCTGGATGCAGCGCCTGCGCGAGACGCGCGATGTCGGCCGCCAGCGGGTCTTCAGCCGCAGTGACGCCAGTCACGCGCTGCTCGATGGCGACGCGCGACAGCAGCACGGCCAGATCCGCCAGCGCGCCGGCATAGGACAACCCGCGGATCGCGAGCTCGTCGGCCACGGCCAGCACGCCCTTGGCGTCGCCCGTTGACAGGGCGTCCAGCAGGCGGACGAGATGGCGCTGGTCGATGGTGCCGAGCATGCCGCGCACGGCGTCCTCGGTCAGGTTGCCCGCGCTGTAGGCGATGGCCTGGTCGGTAAGCGACAAGGCGTCGCGCATCGAACCCGACGCGGCCTGGCCGATCAGGCGCAGGGCCGGCACTTCAAAACCGACCTCTTCCTGGCCCAGCACGGCCTGCAGGTGGCCGACGATGGAGTCGGCCGGCATCTGCTTCAGATTGAATTGCAGGCAGCGCGACAGGACCGTCACCGGGATCTTCTGCGGGTCGGTCGTGGCCAGGATGAATTTGACGTGCGGCGGCGGCTCTTCCAGCGTCTTGAGCATGGCGTTGAACGCATGCCCGGTCAGCATGTGGACTTCGTCGATCATGTAGACCTTGAAGCGCCCCGCGCCCGGCGCGTAAACCGCCTGCTCCAGGAGCTGGGTCATCTCTTCGACGCCGCGGTTGGACGCGGCGTCCAGCTCGAGGTAGTCGACAAAGCGCCCGGCATCGATTTCGGTGCAGGCGCGGCAGACGCCGCAGGGCTTGGAGGTGATGCCGGTTTCGCAGTTGAGCGATTTGGCCAGGATGCGCGAGAGCGTGGTCTTGCCTACGCCCCGGGTGCCGGTGAACAACCAGGCGTGATGCAGGCGTTGCGTGTCGAGCGCATGGGTGAGCGCGCGCACCACGTGATCCTGTCCCACCAGGGTATCGAACGATCGCGGCCGCCACTTGCGGGCCAATACCAGATAAGTCATGGCTGGATTGTAGAGCCTGATTGTTGAACCCGTTGATCGAGCGGGCTGGAATGCAAAGGGGACGGGCTTATTCCCGTGGATTGAATCCTTGGAAAATAACCCCGTCCCCTTTGAAAGCGATGTAGCAAACGCTACCTGCCTTGAAGAATCCGGTTGGCGAGCCTTACTCCGGCACTGACCCTAAACGACTATGGCTGCTTCGTTCCCGACCTGACCAGGTTCACCGTCGAACCATGCGAAGGGGCCCGCCAGTCGAGATTCTAGCAGAGCTGCGCTTCGCGCGCTCGCTCGAATCTCGACTGGCGGGCCCCGAGGGGCAGTATGTGGGCCCCCTCCCCAGCCCTCCCCCCGAGGGGGAGGGGGTGGGGGCTTCGCTTCGCTGGCCCCTTCGGCTCGCTTCGCTTTGCCTGGCTTTGGGGGTGGGCGGCTTGGCTCGGGGAGGGCTTCGCTTCGCTGGCCCGTTTGGCTCGCTTCGCATTGCCTTGCTTTCGGGATGGCGGCTTAGTCTTGGGGGCTTATTTTGCGTGGCTTGTTTCGCTTGGCTTAATTCGCTTGGGTTGCTTCGTTCCTAGGGCAGATCTATCCATGCTTTTGCGCGGGGGAAGTACAGGGCGGCGCGGGCGCGGCGGCCGTCCAGGGCGGAGACTTGGGTGCAGTAGCGTTGCAGCTGTTCGCCGTGGCGTTGGCGCATGCGGGTGGCGAAGGCGTTGGGGGATTCGCCGGGATGGGGGCGGCCGGTTTTGTAGTCGACGATCAGCCAGCCGTCTTCGGTGCTGAGGGCGAGGTCGATGACCGAGACCTTGCCTGCGGCGTCGATGAGGGGCCATTCACGGCGGGCGCCGGATTGGGACAGGAGCCACAGGCCGCGCTCGTCGGCGAGCGTGGCTTGCAGGGTGTCGAGGACGGCTTCGGCGGCTGCGTCTGCCTGGCTGGCGGGGATGCCTGCGCGGGTGAGCTGGCGGCGCATGGCGGGCAGGCGCGGGGCCAGGGCCTCGGCGGGCCATGCCTGGATGCCGTCCTGGCCGATGCGGGCGAGCCAGGCGTGGGCCAGTGTGCCGATGGCGGCGTCGTAGCCCGCTTCGAGTTGCCAGGCGGGATGTTCAGCGGCTTCGCCCCAGGCGCCGCGGGCGGCGGTGGCGAAGCCCGCGCTCATGGTGACCTGGGATTGGCGTTGCAGGTGCGCCAGGCCGGCGCCGTCGATGCGCCGCAGGGGCTCGCCCTGCCATTCGGGGGCATCGTCCTGCGCCTGCGTGGTGTCTTCGTTCAAAGACGGCGGCACGGGCGGCGTCAGGCAGGGCCAGAGGCGGCCGAGCAGGCTGGCTGCGGGCGGTGTCTTGGCCTGGCCGGTGGCGTCGTCGATCGACACGTGGCCCACCAGATGCAGCCGTTTGCGCGCGCGCGTGGCGGCCACGTAGAGCAGGCGGTCGATTTCGTAGGAAGCGCGGCGGGCTTCGCGGGCGCCCAGGTAGCGCGAGACCGGGTCGGCTTCGGTTTCGGCGCGCGGCTTGACGGGACCGAACAGGACGCGGCCGCCGCTTTGTTCGAAGCGCACCAGCGGCGCCTGGTCGCCGCGGGGAGCGCGGTGCAGGCCGTAGAGGATCACGGTTTCGAACTGCAGGCCCTTGGACTTGTGCATGGTCATGATTTCGACCGCGCCTTCATCCTCGTCGGCGGCGTCCGGCGCGGCGAAGAGGCGCGCGATCCCGGCGTCCAGCGCGGATACGTCGATGTTGCCGTGCGGCGCCAGGCGCTCGACGAGCTGGAACAGGCTTTCCGCGTCATTGGCGACCGATAGCCCCGCATACAGGCCGGGTCCGCCCAGGCGGCGCCACAGCGACTCGACCCACGCGGCGAACGGGATCGCGCCTGATGCGTTGCGCTTGTCGAGCAGGACTGCCGCCACCTGGCGCAGGCGGGCGAATTCGTCGGCGCTGAGCAAAGCCTGGGCCGACGGCGCGTCGGGCTCTGCGGCGGGCGCGTCGAACAGCGACCCCTGCGGCGCCGCGGCCGACGCACCTGTCTCCAGGACAGGCTGCGGCGTCATGCGCAGCGCGCGTTCCAGCAGGACCGGCACCGGCGTGACGTGGTCGTCGCCGAACAGGCGTTGCAGCGATGTCAGCGTCAAGCCGCAATACGGCGCGCGCAGCACGGACAGCCACGCCAGCCGGTCGGCCGGATGCGACAGGGCGCGCACGAGCTGCACCAAGTCGGCCACCACCGGGCGCAGGGCCAGCGGCACCAGATCCACCGCGCGGCATCGGATGCCTTCCTGTGCCAGCCGGCGGGTCAGATTGCCCAGGTGGCTGCGCGCGCGCACCAGGATCGCCACCGGATGCTTGGCGCCCTTGTGCTCAATCAGGGCCTGGCGCACCAGGCCCACCGCGATATCCTCGGCCTGCGCTTCGGCGGGCGCCGCGCCCTCTCGCGACCAGGCCGGATGAAAGCGCACGGCGGGATCGGGCAAGGCCGGATGGAAGGCGGTGGACGGGCTGTAGGCGATGGCGCCTGCCGCGGCGTCGCTGCGTTGGGGCAGCAGCGACACGAACGACTTGTTCACCCAATCCACGATGCCGGCCTGAGAGCGGAAGTTGTCCGTCAGGTTCAGGAAGTCGGGCTTGACCTCGCCGACGCCCAGGTCCGCCACTTCCAGGAAGAGGCCCACCTCCGCCTTGCGGAAGCGGTAGATCGATTGCATGGGATCGCCCACCAGGAACAGGCTGCGGCCGTCGCCGGACTGCCAGCCCGAGGTCAGCGTGCGCAGCAGGTCGAGCTGCGTCTGGCTGGTGTCCTGGAACTCGTCGATGAGCAGATGCCGGATCGAGGCGTCCAGCTTGAGCAGCAGTTCGCCAGGATCGTCGGCGCTGCCTAACGCGGCGGCGGCGCGCTGGGCGATTTCGATGAAGTCGACTTCTCCCTGGTCGGCGAACCGCAACCGCAATTGCGCCACGGCGAGCGCCAGCGTCATGAGCTGGGCGCCCAGCACTTCCCATTGCGCATCCGTGAAATACGGCGCCGGGATATCGCGCACGGCATGCAGGCGTCTCACCCACGCGGCCTGCGCGTCCGCGCCTTCCAGCCATGCCACGAACGGTTCCTTGTGCGCGCACTTGGGCGGAAATCCCAGGTTCTTGGTGACGGTCTTGCGCAAGGACCCCGTGCTGGTCAGCAGCAGATGCGCGACCGCGCGCCACGCGTCCAGCAGCTCGGCGTCGGGCTGCAGGTCTTCGGTCCAGTCCAGCAACGCCGCAAGCTTGTTGTCCCCATCGCCGTCCTGCAGGTGGGCGGCGGCCAGGCGCGCCGGGCCGCAAAGCGCCTCGGACCAGCCGTAGGGCATGGCCGCGCACAGCGCGTCGAGGTCTTCGCCGATGGCTTCGGCCAGCGTGGCCTCCAGGGCCTCGCGATCGGAGCCGTGCCGCAGCAGCGGCAGCCACTGGTCGCGCTGCCCCAGCATGTCGGCGATCGCGTCTTTTGCCGCCTGCACGTCGACATCCAGGTGCCTGAGCAGAATGCGCACGGCCTCGTATTCATCGGCCAGATCCAGCGTGGCGCGGGCGGCGGCCTCGTAGTGGGTACGCGCGTCGTCGGTGATGTCGGGCATGCCGCCCAGCTCGGACAGCCACGGCATGCTGCGCACCAACCCCGCGCAGAACGAGTCGATGGTGCGGATGGCCAGGCGCGCGGGATGCTCGAGCAGATGCCAGCCCAATTCGGCGTTGCGCGCCAGCGCCGCGCGGGCCAGGTCCCAGCTCCGGCGTTCGTGCGCGGCCTCGGGCGGTGCGTCCAGCCCGCGCCGCAACTTGCTGAGCACGCGCGCGTGCATCTCGGACGCCGCCTTGCGCGTGAACGTGATGGCGACGATTTCCTCTGGACGGTTGACGGTAGCGAGCAGCGCCAGGATGCGATCGGTCAGCAGTTCGGTCTTGCCCGACCCCGCGGGGGCCTGGACCAGGAAGGAGCGCGTCGGGTCCAGCGCCGCCGCACGCGCGGCATGATCCTGGGGCTCTCGGTCGGCCTGCTGCGGGCGAACTATTTCGGCCATGGCTTATGCATCCTCGTCGTCAAGATGCAAACGCAGGAACGGCAATGCATCGCAGTATTTCAGATCGTCACGCCGGTAGGCCATGTTGGCCGCATACCCCGCGACATATTCATCGGCCAGCCCCTCGATCGCCGCGCGCCAGCGCTGGCGGATCTCGGGCCATGTCAGGCCGTCGAAGTATTTGCTTTCACTGGCCAGCGTGACGCCCGGAATGCCCAGGTCTTCGTCGGCCAGGCCCTGCGCAGCGACCTGGCGTGCGTGGATCTGCGCCAGCACCAGGCCCGCCGCTTCGCCGCCCGCGGCATCGGCCAGCACGGACGCGTAGAACGGCAACTGCACATTCACGGGACGGTTGCGCGACCAGTCCGGTTCCGGCTTGGCCGCGGCCACGCCGGTCTTGTAGTCGACGATGACGTTGCGGCCATCGGGCAGGGTGTCGATGCGGTCCAGCCGCAGCTTCAGGTTGAGCGCGCCGCGCTGCCACTGGTGATTCTTCTCGACCTGCGCCACGGCGAACGGCAGGCGCTGCGCCTCAAGGTCCAGCCAGGACGCCAGCACGCCCTGCGCGCGCTGGCATTCCAGGGCCCGCAGCGCAGGCGCGTACTCCTTGAGTTCTTCGTCGGCGGCCTGCGCCACGGCCTGTTCCAGCAGCGCGGGCAACCGGCCGCAGGCAAGCTGTTCATGCAGCGATTCCTGGTCGGGCATCATGCCCCACACGATTTCCAGCGCCTTGTGCAGGAATTGGCCCCGCACGTTCACGGTGGCCGCATCGGCATAGGGGGCGAGTTCGCGGCCGCCCAGGCGGTGGCGCACAAAGGCCCACAGCGGATTGCGCGCCTGCGTGTCCAGCACGTCCAGACCGCCGCCGCCGCGGCTTCCGGCAGCCAGGGGCGGACCTTGCGCATCGTCCAGCGATTCCTGGGGCAAGGCCGGCTGTGCCGGGGCCTGGGCGGGCGCCCAGTCGGTCAGGTCCAGGGCCGCGATCAGGGGCGACGGGCGCAACTCCCGCTCGCCGTCCATGTGGGCATGGCTGACGATGATCTGCGGCGCGCAGCGGCACAGCGCCGCGTACATGCCTTCGGCCCATTCGCGCTCGCGCTCGGGCGTGGCGCGCGGCGCCCTGGCCTGGCGCAGCACCGCCAGCGGCAATAGCGGATTGGGCTTGGGCGAGGCAGGCAGCACGTCATCGGTCAGCCCGAGCAACCAGAGGCCGTCCCAGGCCCCTCCTTCCGCTTCCAGCAAGCCCAGCACGTCCAGCCGCGCCAGCGGATCGCGCTGCGGCTGGAACGACGAGGAACGCGCCACGCTTTCCAGGAGGTTCACGGCCGCCACGCCGCCCAGGCGGCCAGCGGCCGGCGCCAGCGCCGAAAAACTCCCCAGCGCATCGCCCAGGGCCCCCATGACCTGATAGCCCACGCTATCGAGCGCCGCTTCGCCGGGAAAGCCCAGGGCGGTCAACGCGGCTTTCATGCGCAGCATCCAGACGTCGCACGTGGCCTGGCGGCCGCCCCGCGTCCAGATTTCCATGGCCTGGTCCCACGCCTGCGCCAGTGCGGGAAGATCTGCCAGCAGCCTGCGCCATTCCTGCTGCCCGACATGCAATTGGCCCTGGCGACGCCAACGCGCGTCAAGCGACGCGAGGCGCGCGCGATCGCGCACGTCGCCGGCGCAGTGGCCCGCGAGCAGCGCGGCGCCCAGCACGTCGACGCCGCAACCCTTGCCGGGCGCGCATTCGGCCAACGCGCGCAGCCAGGCCAGCGCGGCGCGCGCCATGGGCCATTCGTCGAGCGGTCGGCCAACCGCGACGTTGAAGGCAAAGGCAGGCGCGCCATCGCGGCCAGCCAACGCCTGCCCCAGCACCCGCCGCGCAAACGGCGATTCCGCTTCCAGTTGCGGCGAGACGATGGCATAGCGGCCGGTGGGATTGGACTTCAATTGCCGGGCCGCCCAGTCGGCGGCGGCGCGCCATTCGGCCCCCTGGTCGGCGGCCTCGAATCGCCGGGGCAATGCCTGCACGCGCAGGGCGTCACGCCATTGCGCGACATCCGTGCCCTGCGCCTGAAACGCCTGCAGCAGACGTTCGAAACGCGGCGAGATGTCCGTGAATCCGGCAAGCACCAATTGCGCGGGGGTGGCCAAGCGGCCTTCCTCGAGCGCGCGCAACACGCGCGCGTAGCCCTGGTTCGCGTCCTCGGCGTCGATACCCGCGAGCGTGCGGCGATAGCGTTCGCGCCACCGCGCGAATCCGCGGTATTCGTCGGTGTCGGCGCCGGACGGCACCTGCAAGGCCCATTCGTCCATCAACAGATCGGCGTCCATGGACAGCCGCGCGGCCTGGCTGGCGTCCAGCAGCACGCGCTCGGCTTCTTCGAGGCGGATCGCTTCCGTCCAGACGAGCTGCGTGGCGAAACTGTCCAGCCGGTAAGCCGGCACGCCTTCGTCGGCCTCGAATGCGAGTTCGTTGGCGGACTCGGCCAGCCAGGCGGACAGCGGCAGGATGCGCGGCAGTTCGCTGACCTGGCGCTCCTGCCGCAGCAGCCCGGCCAGTTCAAGCGTGAGCCGGCGCGACAGGCGGTTGTTCACCGTCAGCACGAGCGTGCCGGCGGCGGGCAGGCTGGCGATCTCGGGCAGAGAAAGATCGGAATAGGAAGGCGATGCGTCCTGCATGGGCACCCACGGGGGCAGCGGTCGGCTGCGCGGAATTAGGGATAAAAAAGGCGGAGAAAATCTCCGCCGTAGGATACCGCGAGCCGGACCGCGAATGCGGTGCGTGCGCGCCTATTTGCCACTCAGGGCAAAAGGCGCAATGACATACTTCTGGCCGTGCCGCTCGCAGTCGTCAACCAACTGATGCCAGGCCCGAACACGGGTCACCCGCGCTCCGCCCAGGCCGGGATCCTCGCCGTCGGCGGGGATATCGGCCAAACGCACGCCATCGGTGGTATCCATCAGGCTGGCCTCTCGAATTTCCCGGTCCAGGCTGCCGTCCCACTGAACCAGGCTGCCCTCTTCCAGCCAATACAGCCACACCTGCGTATTGCCGTCCCGCCACTTATATCCGACGAGACAAAAATGGTTGGCGCCATCCTGCTTCTTGAAGTACGCCACCCGGTTCTTGATCGCCCTCTCGGGCTGGTGGTAATACGGGTTTGCCGACACCAGAAAGCGCTCGTCCGGAGGCGTGCGGAACGGCTCGTCAGGGAAGCCGTTCGCACGAGCAAACATAGGAAACGCAAGAAAGAGAACCGCGAGCCATGCCTTCATGCGAATCGCCTTCTTGATTTTCAAAACGTCGACTCGAGAGAAGGCTTCCGCCCGACCCAGGATCATGACCGCATCCGTCATTGTGGTTGCCACCAGGCTGGCAACCTCGCTGGGCTTATTCGAAACATAAGCCTCCGCTTCCCCCTGTTTACTTGCGAGACTTGCACCGCGATATAGGGCGCGTCTGAAATCCCGGTTAAAAGCCGCAGAGCGCGGCCAGGTTTTCCCAGTGAATCTGCATCTCAGGTGTGGTGTAGCCCCAGAACGCCAGACCCAGCACCGCGGCCAGCGCCAGCACGCCCACGGCGCGCCAGCCCTTGCGGCGAGGAGCTTCAGGATGCGGGCGGTGGGTCATGGCGTGGCTCCGGTAGGCCGTGATCAAGCCGTGGCCGGCTGCGCCGGCGTCACCGGTTGTTCGCGCACGGGCAGGCACAACAGTGCGGCGATGACGGCGAGCGCCACGCCCAGCCACCAGACCAGATCGTAGCTGCCGGTCTTGGCGTAGGCATAGCCGCCCAGCCATACGCCGATGAAACTGCCGAGCTGGTGGCCCAGGAACACGATGCCGGACAGCGTGGCCGCATAGCGCAGGCCGTAGATCTGTCCGATCAACCCCTGGGTCAACGGCACCGTGCCCAGCCAGAACAATCCCATCCACGCCGCAAAGGCGTACAGCACCCAGGGCGACAGCGGCATCCAGAGCAGCAGCAGGATGCCGAACGCGCGCATGAAGTACACCACCGCCAACAGGCGCTTCTTGCTGTATTGGCCGCCCAGCTTGCCCGCGTAGAACGAACCCAGCACGTTGAAGAGGCCGATGAGCGCGATGGCCGTGGCGCCCTGCCCTGCCGTCAGCCCGCCATCGGTCACATAGGCCGGCAGGTGCAAGGTGATGAACGCGGTATGAAAGCCGCAGACGAAATAACTCCAGAACAGGAAGTGGAACGAAGGATGGCGCACGGCCTGCTTGATCGCGGTCGAGAGCGACTGCTGCGGGCCCGCATGGACCTGCGGCCGGCCGCGCAGGTAATACGCCAGCGGCGCGGCGCAGGCCACGAACATCGACAGCACCCACAGCGCGCCCGTCCAGTCCAGGCCGCTGATCAGCAACTGGCCCGTGGGCACGACGGCAAACTGGCCCAGCGAGCCGCCCGCGCTGGCGATGCCCATCGCCGTGCTGCGGTAGGCCGGCGGCACGGAACGCGCGACGACGGGCAGGATCACGGGAAACGTGGTGCCCGCCTGTCCCAACCCGACCAGCACGCCCGCGGTCAGGTACAGCGTGGCTTCGTCGGTAGCGAAGCGCGTGCCGATCAGTCCCAGCATGTATAGCAGCGCGCCCAGCGCAATGGTGCGGCCCGAACCGTAGCGATCGGCCAGCATGCCCATGAAAATGCAGGCCAGCCCCCACACCAGGTTCTGCAGGGCAAACGCCATGGAAAACACTTCGCGGCTCCAGCCATGCGCCAGGCCCATGGGCTGCATGAACAGGCCGAAAGTGGCGCGCACGCCCATGGCAAGCAGCACGACCAGGGTGCCCAAGACAATGGTGCGTGCGGAAATCGTATCGGTTTGGCTAGACATGAAACCCGTGTCTGGTTGTTTTTGGGGGTTGCGTCCCCTCCTCGGGACGGCCCGGCGCGACGGCGGACGCAACCATCATATACAAAGTCGTCGCGCGGACCGGCGAATAACCCGGTTGGCGCAACGCCCTTCGCGCCTCCCGCCCCAAATCGGACCAAACGCTGCACCGTCGGATTTGGGGCTTGCACCGGCTGCTGATAGACTTGCGTCCTGCTTCGAAGCCCGCGACCGCAGTGCTACACTTTTCGCTCCCGCGATTCGCAGCAATATCAAGGCCTTATGCGCGGACGCGCCCTGTCGGGGCGCCCCGCTGCCCGCCAAGTGCGGCGGGCTTGCCTTGCACATCACTCCAGCTCGCCGTAGTTAAATGGATATAACCGGCCCCTCCTAAGGGTCAATTGGTGGTTCGATTCCACCCGGCGAGGCCAGTCCGGCCTCGGCCTGCGCGCCGTCCTCCCCCCGCAAGTTCCGCTCGTTCAGCCAGATGAGGGTTAATCCGGGCTACGCTCTTGCGCGCCGCACAGTTAGCGTTGCGACTTCCGACATGTGACTAATTGCTGCCACGGTTCGGCCCCAAGGACATTTTTTTGGGTAAACGTCGTAAATCGCCTTGCGTGACTCTTGAAATTACTGTTTAAATTCGACGCGTAAGCCCATAATTCATCTGGACTTTTCCTGATCCGACGAATCCGCCGGCTTAAGAAATATTTGTTCACAGACCGACAAGCCTGCTCAACCATGGCCTTTTCCTGGACACGTGCAATAGCAAGAGCCCTGGCGCCTGCCGCGCTGGCGGTGTGCGCGCTCCTGCCCCCCGCGGCGCAAGCCGCAAAGAATTCCGACCCTTGCAAGACCAACGCCAAGTCGTCGGCCTGCAAGGCGCAACAAGCAAAGAAAGCCCCGGCGCCCAAGGCGGGCCCGGGCAAGAGCGCTGCGGCCAAGCAGGCCGCGCCCTCCGCCAAGAAGGCGCCGCCCAAATCCTCGTCGGCCAAGAAATCCCCGCCCAAGCGCGGCAGCCAGGTTGCCGCCAAAGGCTCGCCCTCCAAGAAGGCAGGCGCGTCGGGCAAGAATGGCAAGGGCGGCAAGGCCGACAAGGCCGCGCGCGGCCGTCGGGTCGCCGCAGCGGCCGCCGCCAGCGCGGCCATGCCGCCGCCCGCCGCCTCGGCGCGCGCCGAGGCCGCCGCGCTGCGGTCGAGCACCGCTTACGTGCAGGACCTCGAAACGTCCACGGTCATCTTCGCCAAGAACGAAAACGTCGTGCGCCCCATCGCTTCCATCTCGAAGCTGATGACCGCCGTGGTCGTCGTGGACGCCAACCTGCCGATGGACGAGATGCTCGAGATCACCGACGAAGACGTCGACGAACTCAAGCACACGACGTCGCGGTTGCGCGTGGGCACCAAGCTGTCGCGCGGCGACATGCTGCATCTGGCGCTGATGTCTTCCGAGAACCGCGCCGCCAATGCGCTGGGACGCAACTATCCGGGTGGCCTGCCCGCTTTCGTGGCTGCCATGAACGCCAAGGCGCAGTCGCTGGGCATGACCAGCACGCGCTTCATCGAGCCCACCGGTCTGTCCAGCAACAACGTGTCATCGCCGCATGACCTGGCGCGCCTGCTGCGCGCCGCGTCGCAGCGTCCGCTGATCCACCGCTACTCCACGGACACGGAGTACGAGGTCGAGATCAACAATCGCACGCAGACGTTCCGCAACACCAATCTGCTGGTGCGCAAGCCCGACTGGGACATCAAGGTGTCCAAGACCGGCTACATCAATGAAGCGGGCGAGTGCCTGGTGATGCTGGCGCGCATCAATGGCCGCGATCTGGCCATCGTGCTGCTGGATTCGCAGGGCAAACTGTCGCGCATCGGCGATGCCGTGCGCATCCGGCGCATCGTGCAAAGCGAAGTGGCCATGGCGTCAACGGGCGCGGGCGGCTGAGGCCGGAATGAATTGTCCGCAGTACCAGATGAAGGGCCCGATCGCATCGGGCCTTTTTTCTTGCTTGGACGCAGCCGGGCCGATCAGGCCGCGCGGCGCTTTGCCGGTACCGGTTGCGCGTCGCACAGCGACGGAGGCAACCCGTCAAGGACGGCTTGCGGGTTGAGCGAGCGGATGGGCACGCTGGCGTCCAGCGGGATCCGGCCCTCGGCCTGCAACAACTGATAGCGCAGGCAGCACACGCGCAGGAAGGACGTGAAGTTGGCGGCCTCGCCGCGGTACGCCACCAGCTCGTCGTACAGCCGTTCGATCAGTTGCGTGACGCGCATGCCGTCGCGGCCGGCGAGTTCTTCCAGCACCTGCCAGAACAGGTTTTCGAGCCTCAGGCTGGTCGCCACGCCATGCAGGCGCAGGGATCGGGTTTCGCAGGCGTAGGAATGTTCGCTGGCGCGGATGAATATTTCACACATGGAAAGCTCCTGGGCATGGGCGACACGCCCGCCCGGCCGGCGCGCCTGAGACCGACTGTACGACGACAGCCGCGCTGCGGGCAATACGGCCCCGACGCGCGCGCCGGTGCGCGGCGTCCCTGAAAGCAGTCGGATTCCCATAGACCCTATCCAACGCCGGTTGATATAAATCATGGTCTGGAACGCCGTCGCGTTCGAGCATAGTGAAACTGATCAGACTTCGGAGGTAGTAATGGAAAAGACCATGAAGGCCGCAGTGGCTCGCGCGTTCGGCAAACCCCTGGCAATCGAAGAAGTCGCGGTACCGCGCCCGGGCCCGGGCGAGCTCCTGGTAAAGATCGAAGCCTGCGGCGTCTGCCACACGGACCTGCACGCGGTCGAGGGCGACTGGCCCGTCAAACCCAATCCCCCCTTCATTCCCGGTCACGAGGGCGTCGGTCACGTGGTGGCCGTGGGCGCCGGCGTCACGCACGTCAAGGAAGGCGACCGTGTCGGCATCCCCTGGCTGTACTCGGCCTGCGGACACTGCGAGCACTGCCTGGGCGGTTGGGAAACGCTGTGCGAGCAGCAGCAGAACACGGGTTACTCGGTCAACGGCGGTTTCGCCGAATACGCGCTGGCGGCTGCCGACTACGTGGGCCTGTTGCCCAAGAATGTCGGCTTCATCGACGTGGCTCCCGTGCTGTGCGCGGGCGTCACGGTCTACAAGGGCCTGAAGATGACGGACGCCCGGCCCGGCAACTGGGTCGTCATTTCCGGCATCGGCGGGCTGGGCCATATGGCGGTGCAATACGCCAAGGCCATGGGCCTGAACGTGGCCGCCGTGGATATCGACGACGCCAAGCTCGACTTTGCGCGCCGGCTGGGCGCGGAAGTCACCGTCAACGCCTTGAACACCGATCCGGCCGCCTACCTGAAGCGGGAAATCGGCGGTGCGCATGGCGCGCTGATCACCGCGGTATCGCCCAAGGCCTTCGAGCAGGCGCTTGGCATGGTGCGCCGGGGCGGCACGATTTCGCTGAACGGGCTGCCGCCCGGCGACTTCCCGCTGTCGATCTTCGACATGGTGCTCAATGGCGTGACCGTACGCGGCTCCATCGTGGGTTCGCGGCTGGATCTTCAGGAGTCCCTGCAGTTCGCCGAAGAAGGCAAGGTCCACGCCACCGTCGCCACGGAAACCCTGGAAAACATCAACAGCGTGTTTGACCGCATGAAGAAGGGCCAGATCGAAGGCCGCATCGTGCTGGACTTCGCCTGACCCGGCCGCGCAGGGCAAGGCGCCCTGAATAAGACGGACGCCCGGCGCGGCGCTTGCCGCCCCGGGTATTTCCCCGGGGCCTTTGTCACGCCGGTCATCGTCCGGCGAACCGCCTTGCCGAACCGCCTTACGTCAGAGCGTGATCTTCGTGCCCAGCACCGCCAGGAACTGCGCCATCCAGGCGGGGTGGGCCGGCCAGGCGGGCGCCGACACCAGGTTGCCGTCCGTGTAGGCTTGGTCGACCGCGATTTCGGCATAGGTGCCGCCCGCCAGCCGCACTTCCGGCGCGCAGGCGGGATAGGCCGAGCACGTGCGGCCTTTCAGCACGCCCGCCGCGGCCAGGATCTGCGCACCGTGGCAGACCGCGGCGATGGGCTTGTTGGCCTTGTCGAACTCACGCACGATATCCAGCACTTTTTCGTTCAGCCGCAGGTATTCGGGCGCGCGTCCGCCCGGAATCACCAGGCCGTCATAGGACGCGGGTTCGACGCGGTCGAAGTCGTAATTCAGCGTGAAATTGTGGCCGCGCTTTTCCGTGTAGGTCTGCGCGCCCTCGAAATCATGGATCGACGTGGCCACCGTGTCCCCGGCCTTCTTGTCCGGGCATACCGCATGCACCGTGTGCCCCACCGTCAGCAGCGTCTGGAACGGCACCATGGTTTCGTAGTCTTCGGCGTAGTCGCCTACCAGCATCAACAGTCGTTTGCTCATGATTGTCTCCTTGGGATGAGGGTGGAGTCCGGTTGCTTGCCCGCGGTCGGGCTCCGGTTCTTGGTGTTCTTGTCCCATTGTGCCCGCGAGGACGCCGGTCCGGGTGGTAACGGGGTACCGCCCTACTCCAGCGCCACCATCACCGGACGGGCGCCCAGCAGGTCCACCAGCACCTTGGGGTCGATTCCCACCAGATACCCGCGACGGCCGCCATTGATGTAGACCACCGGATATTCCAACACCTCGGCCTCCACCCACACGGGCATCTTCTTGCGGGTGCCGAAGGGCGACGTGCCGCCCACCTGGTAACCGGAATGCCGCTGGGCGACGTCGGGCTTGCAGGGTTCGACCTTTTTCAGGCCGGCCTGGCGCGCCAGGTTCTTGGTGGAGACTTCGCGGTCCCCGTGCATGACCACGATCAGCGGCTTGGCCGATTCGTCTTCCATGACCAGCGTCTTGACCACGGCGTGCGGGTCCAGGCCGAGCTGGCGCGCGGCTTCGCCGGCGCCGCCGTGGTCGACGTAGTCATAGGTGTGCTCGGTATAGGGCACTTTGTTCTGCTTGAGAAACTGGGTGGCGGGCGTCTCGGAAACGTGGCGGGCTTTGCTCATGGGGTTGCCGGTTGGAAAAAGGGATGATGGGCGGCAGCTAGCCGCGCGGATGATGGGCCGCGTGCAGCGCCTTCAGGCGCTCGCGCGCCACATGCGTGTAGATCTGCGTGGTGGAAATGTCGGCGTGACCCAGCAGCATTTGCACCACGCGCAGGTCCGCGCCGTGGTTCAGCAGGTGCGTGGCGAAGGCGTGGCGCAGCACGTGGGGCGACAGGGGCGCATGCACGCCGGCGAGCACGGCGTATTTCTTGACCAGTTGCCAGAATGCCTGGCGCGACATCGCCTCGGCGCGCGCGGTGATGAAGAGCGCGTCGCTGACGCGGCCGGCCGCCAGTTCGGGACGCGCCGATCCGAGGTACTGCGCGATCCAGTGCGCGGCTTCGGCGCCCAGGGGCACGAGGCGGTCCTTGCCACCCTTGCCCTGCACCACCCGCACCACGCCTTCGTTCAGGCTGACGTCCAGGGTGCGCACCCCCACCAGTTCGGACACGCGCAAGCCGGTGGCGTACAGCGTTTCGAGCATGGCGCGGTCGCGCAGGCCGCGTGGCTGGCTCGCGTCCGGCGCGCGCAGCAGCGCGTCCACCTGCTGTTCGGACAGCGTCTTGGGCATGCGGGGCGGCTGCTTGGCCGCGACCAGCGTAAGGCACGGATCGCGCTCGGCGCGGTGCTCGCGCAGCGCCCAGGCATAGAAGCGGCGCAGCGCGGCCAGCCGCCGGTTGGCGGTCGTGGCGCGGATTTCCTCGTGGCGGAACGCGAACCAGGCTTCGATGTCGGCCTTCTGGGCCTCGCAGATCGGCTTGGGCGGGCCCGCCGGCAGGGTCGCCACGCGCGCGTCATCGCCGTGGCGATCGGCCATTTCGCGGGCGTAGGCTTGCGGGTCTTCGAGCCAGCGGGCGAAACCGGTCAGGTCGCGCCGGTAGGCGGCCAGGGTATTGGCGGAAAGTCCGTCTTCGAGCCAGACGGCATCGATGAAGGCGTCGATATCGGCCTGGGAGGCGAGCGGCTGGCGGGCGGTGGACATGGCGGAATTCTACGGCGAGGCGCGGCGGGCGGGGCGCGGCGGGCGGGCGGGCGGGATTCTGCCGGCGTTGTGCCGGCCAGGTGCGGCCCGCTACGCGCGGCCGGCGAGGCGCTCGCCCACGCCGGCGGCCGCGGACTTGAGCCAGGCTTCGAACGACTTCAAGGCCTCGGACCGTTCGCTGCGCTGCGGATAGCCGAAGTAATACCCCTGGCTGACTGCCAACGACTGCGGCACCGGCATGGCGAGCGCGCCCTGGTCCAGGGCCGGTTGCGCCAGAAAGCGCGGCATCAGCCCCACGCCCAGCCCGGCCTGCACGGCGGCCATGACCATGGTGAACAGCTCATAGCGCGGCCCGCCGGCCGCCTGGGGCCCGTACAGGTGGCTATTGGCCGCATACCATTGGCGCCAGGCATCCGGGCGCGAGGCCAGGTGCAGATGCGTCATGCCGGACAGGGGGCCGCCCCCTTGCTGCGCCGCCCGCGCGGCCAGCTGCGGCGCGCAGACCGGCACGAGCTCGCGTTCGGGAAACAGCAGCCCGCCCTGCGTGCCGGGCCAGAGTCCGTCCCCGTGATAGAGCGCGCCGTCGAAGGGCTGGTCCTTGAACTGGAACGGCAAGGTGCGCACGGACAGGCTGACGGTGATGTCCCCATGCTCACGCTGGAAATCCGCCAGCCGGGGAATCAGCCACGTCGTCGCCAGCGTGGGCACCACGGCGATGTGGATGCTGCGCCCCATCCCGGTCCGGCTGACGAGGCCAAAGGTGTCTTTCTCGATCTGGTCCAGATGGTGGCGGATGCGGCCGGCGTATTCCGCCCCGTGATCGGTGAGAACGATGCGGCGCCGCACCCGCGTGAACAGCTGCACGCCCAGGCGCGCCTCCAGGCTGGCCACCTGCCGGTAAACCGCGCTGTGCGTCAACGACAGCTCTTCGGCCGCGCGCGAAAAACTGCCCAGCCGGGCCGATGCCTCGAACGCCTGCAGGGCGCTCAGATTGGGAATGCCGTTTCTCATGGACGGGGGGCGCCTGAATGCCAGGCCCGCCCCCTCGCGCCCGCTTGCTGCGGCGCACCAGACGGGACGTGCCGGCGGATCAACAGAATGTGCAATTTTATCAATTGCGTTGTGCGCCCAGGGAACATATGCTCGGGAGTCCTAACCTAGGCTAATCACGACACCACCATGCCTCAGCAAGATTCCCGCCTTGGCGGTCACATTCTGGTCGACCAGCTCGTCGCCCAGGGTGTCAAACATGTATTTTGTGTCCCCGGCGAAAGCTATCTGGCGGTGCTGGACGGCCTGCACGACGCCGACATCAAGGTGACCGTGTGCCGCCAGGAAGGTGGCGCGGCCATGATGGCCGACGCGCACGGCAAGCTGACCGGCGAGCCCGGCATCTGCATGGTGACGCGCGGCCCGGGCGCCTCCAATGCGCTGGCGGGCGTGCATATCGCCAAGCAGGACTCCACGCCGATGATCCTGTTCGTCGGCCAGATCGAGCGCGGCATGCGCGAGCGCGAAGCCTTCCAGGAAATGGACTACCGCGCCGTGTTCGGCACGCAGGCCAAGTGGGTGACCGAGATCGACCAGGTCGAACGCATTCCCGAACTGATCTCGCGCGCCTTCCACATCGCCACCTCGGGCCGTCCCGGCCCGGTCGTGATCGCCCTGCCCGAAGACATGCTGGTCGAAGCCGCCAAGGTGGCCGACGCCCCGCGCTACGAAGTGATCGAATCCGCCCCCACGGCCGGCCAGCTCGCCGACCTGGAAAAGCTGCTGGCCGATGCGAAGAACCCGGTCGCCATCCTGGGCGGCACGCGCTGGGATGCCCGCGCCGTGCAGCAGTTCGCTGATTTCGCCCAGCTGCATGCGCTGCCGACCGCCGTGTCGTTCCGCCGCCAGATGCTGTTCCCCGCGGACCACCCCTGCTTCATCGGCGACGTCGGCCTGGGCATCAATCCGGCCCTGCTGAAACGCGTGGCCGACGCCGACCTGATCCTGCTGGTCGGCGGCCGCATGTCCGAAAACCCCAGCCAGGCCTATACGCTGCTGGACATCCCGGTGCCCAAGCAAAAGCTGGTGCACGTGCATCCCGACACCGCCGAGCTGGGCCGCGTGTACCGCCCCACCCTCGCCATCAACACCTCGCCGTCCGCCTTTGCGGCCTCGCTGGCCGGCCTGAAGGCCCCGGCCAAGCCCGTCTGGGCCGAAGCCACCAAGACGATGCGCGAGTCGTACCTGAAATGGAGCGACCCCGAAACCGTCACCACGCCGGGCGCGCTGCAGCTCGGCCAGGTCATGGCCTATCTGGAAAAGACGCTGCCGGCCGACGCCATCATGACCAACGGCGCCGGCAACTACGCCACCTGGCTGCACCGCTTCCACCGCTTCACGCGCTTTGGCACGCAGTTGGCGCCGACGTCCGGCTCCATGGGCTATGGCCTGCCGGCGGCCGTGGGCGCCAAGCGCGTCTGGCCGGACAAGACCGTCGTGTGTTTCGCGGGCGACGGCTGCTTCCTGATGCACGGCCAGGAATTCGCCACGGCCGTGCAGTACGACCTGCCCATCATCGTGATCCTGGTGGACAACGGCATGTACGGCACGATCCGCATGCACCAGGAAAAGCACTACCCGGGCCGCGTGTCCGCGACCCAGCTCAAGAACCCGGACTTCGCCGACTACGCGCGCGCCTTCGGCGGCCACGGCGAACGGGTGGAGACCACCGAACAGTTCGGTCCGGCCTTCGAGCGGGCGCTGGCAAGCGGCAAGCCGGCCATCCTGCACTGCTTCATCGACCCCGAAACCATCACCCCCTCCACGACCCTCGAAAAGATCCGCGAGGCGGCGCTGAAGGCCCAGCACTGAACCCTGCACGGGCGTCAAGACCGGCGGCGTGCCCAGGCGCACCGCCGTGCAAACCCCGACTTGCCGCCCGAATTATTTTAAGTTTAAACTTTCTAGATTCCGATCACGGAAATCCATAGCGGAGACCCAGCATGTCCTCGAACCCCTCATTCCACTGGCAAGACCCCCTGTTGCTGGACCAGCAACTGACCGAAGAAGAGCGCATGGTGCGCGACGCCGCCTACGCCTATTCGCAGGACAAGCTGGCTCCGCGCGTGCTCAACGCCTTCCGCAACGAGAAGACCGATCCGGAAATCTTCTCCGAAATGGGCGAACTGGGCCTCCTGGGCGCCACGATCCCCGTCGAATACGGCGGCGCTGGCCTGAACTACGTCAGCTACGGCCTGATCGCCCGTGAAGTCGAACGCGTCGACTCCGGCTATCGCTCGATGATGAGCGTGCAGTCCTCGCTGGTGATGGTGCCGATCAACGAATTCGGCAGCGAAGAACAAAAGAAGAAGTACCTGCCCAAGCTCGCCCGCGGCGAATGGATCGGCTGCTTCGGCCTGACCGAGCCCAACCACGGTTCCGATCCCGGCGGCATGGAAACCCGCGCCGTCAAGACGGCCGACGGCTACAAGCTGACCGGCAACAAGATGTGGATCACCAACTCGCCCATCGCTGACGTGTTCGTGGTCTGGGCCAAGTGCGTCGGTGGCGACTTCGACGGCAAGATCCGCGGTTTCATCCTGGAAAAGGGCATGAAGGGCCTGTCGGCTCCCGCCATCCACGGCAAGGTCGGCCTGCGCGCGTCGATCACCGGCGAAATCGTCATGGACGAAGTGGAAGTGTCGGCTGACCAGATGATGCCCGGCGTGTCCGGCCTGAAGGGTCCGTTCACCTGCCTGAACTCGGCGCGCTACGGCATCGCCTGGGGCGCCGTCGGCGCCGCCGAGGCCTGCTGGCACACCGCCCGCCAGTACACGCTGGACCGCAAGCAATTCGGCCGCCCCCTGGCCGCCAACCAGCTCATCCAGAAGAAGCTGGCCGACATGCAGACCGAAATCACGCTGGCGCTGCAAGGCTGCCTGCGTCTGGGCCGCATGAAGGACGAAGGCACCGCCGCCGTCGAGATCACGTCGATCATGAAGCGCAACTCCTGCGGCAAGGCGCTGGACATCGCCCGCCTGGCCCGCGACATGCTGGGCGGCAACGGCATCTCCGACGAATTCGGCGTGGCCCGCCACCTGGTGAACCTGGAAGTGGTCAACACCTACGAAGGCACCCACGACGTGCACGCCCTGATCCTGGGCCGCGCGCAGACGGGGATCCAGGCGTTCTATTGATCGACTGCGTGATGTAGCTGAATGGGCCGCCCGAAGGGGCGGCCTTTTTCATGCCATGACTCCGGTGTGGCATTTCACCGCGGCATCCGCAATACGCCATACGCCCGATCCCGCAGCGCCGCGCATTGCCGAAAGCCCGACTAGGCGTACGCCTGAACACCTCGTACGCTTTACGGCATTGGCCAGGCGCTGGTCGGACGAGCGATTGCAGCGTCCCACCGTCCCCGGCCCCGGCTTACCCCCACCAGGAGTCGCGCATGCAAGGCATCACCCCTTTGCGCCTCGCGGCAGGCATCGCCATGGCTTTCGTCGGCCATGGCGCTTATGCCGCCACGACGCTCACCATGGCCACCGAATACCCGGCCACCTCCATGCCCGGCCAGGGCGTGTCTACCTTTGCGGAACTGGTGCGCGCCAAGTCGGCCGGCAATGTGGTGATCGACACCAGCTTCGACGCGGCCAAGGGCATCAAGTCGGGCGACATGATCGACGCGGTCCAGGCCGGCAAGGTCGACGCGGGCGATGCGTTCGCGGGCGCGCTCGCGGCCAAGTATCCCTTGTTCGGCGTGTCGTCCCTGCCCTTCCTGGCGGACTCGCTGTCCAAGGCGCGCAATCTCAACAAGGCGGCGCGCCCGGCCTACGAGAAGCTGCTCGCCGCGCACGGCCAGAAGCTGCTCTACACCACCCCCTGGCCGGCCTCGGGCATCTGGTCCAAGCAGAAGCTGGACAGCGTGGCTGCGTTGAAGCGCCTGAACATCCGCACCTACGATGCGACGTCGCAGGAGGTCATGCGCAGGGCGGGCGCCCAGGCGCAGAACATCTCGTTCGCGGATGCCATGCCGCGCATCGCATCCGGCGAGGTCAACGCCGTGCTGTCTTCCGGCGACGGCGGCGCCGGCCGCAAGCTGTGGGAATACCTGCCCCACTTCGCGGAGATCAACTACGCGATGCCGATTTCGGTGGCGACAATGAACCTGAAGGCGTATGAGGCGCTGGATGCACGCTCGCGCAAGGCCATTGACCAGGCGGCGGCGCAGACGGAGACCGAGCAATGGAAACGCATCGAGGGCCGCCTGCAGCAGAACTACGCGAACATGCGCAAGAACGGCGTCGCGATCAACACGGCGGTGCCGCCGGCGGTGCTCAAGGCGTTGAAAGACGCCTCGGCCGACGCGATCAATGCCTGGAAAACGGCCGCGGGCCCCGAGGCCGCGGCCATCGTCAAGCAGGCCGGCAAGCGGTAGGCACGCAGCCTAGTTATTGCCGGACAGGTCGAACAAGCTGGTCGCGTCCATCTCCAGCACGCTTTCGTCGTGCTGGTTCAATACCGTCCAGGCCCACGTGATGATGCCCAGGTCGGGGCGCGATGACGAATGTCGCGCGCCTTGAACGCGCGCTTCCAGCCGCAGCGTGTCTCCGGGCCGCACCGGCGTGCGCCAGCGCACTTCTCCGAGGCCGGGGGAGCCGAAGGATTCGGAATCGTGCAGGGCGGCGTCGACCGCCATGCGCATGGCCAGCGCGCAGGTGTGCCAGCCGCTGGCGATGAGCCCGCCCCAGCGGCCTTCCGCGGCGCGCCGCGGATCGGTGTGGAACCATTGGGGATCGTATTTACGGGCAAACTCCAGGATCTCCGGCTCCGTCACGGTGATCGGTCCCGCCTTGATCACCATGCCGTCCTTGAATTCGGCGAACTTCATGTTTTTTCCCCTGCGACGAAAACGATAACGGCGCGCCCAGGCGCGCCGTTCGTCACGCATCTGTTGTTGGATCAGTACGTCTCGAAATGCAGCCGGCCTTCGCGGCGCAGCGCATCATGCAGGATAGACCAATCCTCGCCCGACTGCACCACCACGTCGCGCAGCGCGTCCAGCACGCCGACCTCCATGCCCTTCAGGCCGCAGACATAGATGCAGGTATTGCGGTCCGACAGCAACTGGCGGACGGGCTCGGCCCGTTCGCGGATCAGGTCCTGGACGTAGCGCTTGGGCTGCCCGGGCTCGCGCGAGAGCGCCAGGTTGATGTCGATGAAGTCGCGCGGCAGCTTCATCAAGGGGCCGAAATAAGGCAGCTCGCGTTCGGTGCGGGCGCCGAAGAACAGCATGAGCTTGCCGACGTCTGCCGCGCCCAGCAGGCGCCGGCTGCGTTCGGTCATGGCGCGCATGGGCGCCGAGCCGGTGCCCGTGCAGATCATGATGAGGTTGGCTCGGGGGTGGTTGGGCATCAGGAAGGTGTGGCCGAACGGACCGATCACCTGCACGGTGTCGTTCCTGGCCAGGTCGCACAGGTAGTTGGAGCAGACGCCGTGCGCGGCGGCGCCGCCGTGGTCTTGCGTGACGCGTTTCACGGTCAGCGACAGGTTGTTGTACCCGGCCCGCTCGCCGTCGCGCGGACTGGCCAGCGAATACTGGCGCGCATGATGCGGCCGGCCCTGCGCGTCGGTCCCCGGCGGCAGGATGCCGATGGATTGGCCCTCCAGCACGGGAAACGGCTGCTCGCCGAAGTCGAGGACGATGTGGTGGATGTCGCTTTCGGTGTCGGCGCCCGTGACCCGGTAGTTGCCCACCACCGTCGCGGTGATGGGCGTCTTGTGGGTGTAGAGATTGACGTAGGGATGCGCGGCCGACCAGGGCGGAACGGTGGCGCCGGGCGCAGCGGGCGCCACCGGCGGCGCAGCCAGGTCGGCGGACACGGCCTGCGCTGCGCCCGCGGGGTCGGCGCCCGCGGCGAGCGGCAGGGACTTCTCCTGCGGCAGTTCTTCCCAGCCGAACTGCTCCTGTACGGTATAGGCTTCGGCGCGCACGACGAGCCGCCAGTTGTCGATGGACCCGGTCGGGCACGGCGGCACGCAGGCCATGCAGCCGTTGCAGACGTCGGGATCCACCACGTAGTTGTTCGCGTCGTGGGTGATCGCGTCGACCGGACAGGTCTCTTCGCAGGTATTGCAGCGGATGCAGATCTCGGGATCGATCAGGTGCTGCTTCAGGACTTCCACCGGTAATGGGGCGTTCATCGCCGTCCTCCCTACGCGCGGGCTTGCGGCCCGCGCGGCCTTTAGTTGAAACGCACGTACTCGAAGTTCACCGGCTGGCGGTTGATGCCCATGACGGGCGGCGCGATCCAGTTGGCGAACTTGCCGGGCTCGGTCACGCGGCCCATCAGCGACGCGACGAAGGCGCGGTCCTCGGGCGTGGGCAGCCACTTGTGCTGGTGGGCCTGCCATTGGGATTCGGACAGGATCTCGCCTTCGGGCGACATGCGGATGCCGGCCAGCGTGCCGATCTGGCGGTTGAAGGCCTTGTGCGGCACCTGCAGGCGAAAGGCCAGCCCGCTCTTTTCAATCACCTTGTTCCAGCGGCCGATGCCGGCCACCGAGTCGCGGATGAAGTCGTCGCGCAGCACTTCGTTCAGGGCGTTGAGCATCGGCACTTCGGTTTCGGTGAGCTTGCCGTTGCTGACGTTCAGCACCCGATAGGTGTCGTTCTTGAGCTGGTGGTCGTCGGTGCGCTTGCTTTCTTCGTAGCGGCCCTTCAGGCCCGAGCCATAGAAGATGGCCGCATTGGACGACTGGTCCGCGCCGAAGAGATCGATGGTGACGCTGTAGTGGAAATTCAGGTAGCGCTGGATGGTGGGCAGGTCGATCACGCCGGCCGCGCGCACGGCGGCCGGGTCGTCGGTCTTGAGTTCCTTCATCACTTCGCAGGTGCGCTGGATGACGCGAGAAATGCCCGATTCCCCGACGAACATGTGGTGCGCTTCCTCGGTCAGCATGAACTTGGTGGTGCGCGCCAGCGGATCGAAGCTGGATTCGGCCAGGGCGCACAACTGGAATTTGCCGTCGCGGTCCGTGAAGTAGGTGAACATGTAGAACGCCAGCCAGTCCGGCGTTTTTTCATTGAAGGCGCCCAGGATGCGCGGATTGTCGGAATCTCCCGAGCTGCGCTGCAGCAGCGCGTCGGCTTCCTCGCGCCCGTCGCGGCCAAAGTAGCGGTGCAGCAGGTAGACCATGGCCCACAGGTGGCGGCCTTCTTCGACGTTGATCTGGAACAGGTTGCGCAGGTCGTACTGCGACGGCGCCGTCAGGCCCAGGTGGCGCTGCTGCTCGATCGACGCCGGCTCGGTGTCGCCCTGCGTGACGATGATGCGGCGCAGATTGGCGCGGTGTTCGCCCGGCACGTCCTGCCACACGTCGCGGCCGATGTTTTCGCCGAAGTGGATCTTGCGCTGTCCATCCTGCGGCGCCAGGAAGATGCCCCAGCGGTAATCCGGCATGCGCACGTGGTTGAAGTGCGCCCAGCCGTCGGGTTCGACGCTGACCGCCGTGCGCAGGTAGACGTCAAAGCCGTGCGAGCCGTCCGGCCCCATGTCCTGCCACCATTGCAGGTAATTCGGCTGCCAGTGTTCCAGCGCGCGCTGCAAGGTGCGGTCGCCGGACAGATTGACGTTGTTGGGGATCTTGTCGGTGTAGTTGATGCCGGACATGTCTCTGCTCCTGTTCCTGTTCCTGGGATGGGCCGCTTGCGATGCGGCGCGTATGTCATGGGGCGCCGGCGGGATCGCAAAGCGTCCCCCGCCGCCCTGTCATCGGGACTGCCCGCTCAGACGCGGTTCCAGTCGAATGCCGCCTGCTCGCCCTTGCCGTACAGCTTGAGCGCGCCCTTGTCGCCGGCCGCGTTGGGACGGTTGAAGATCCAGTTCTGCCAGGCGGTGAGGCGGCCGAAGATGCGGGTCTCCATGGTTTCCTGGCCGCCGAAGCGCAGGTTGGCTTCCAGGCCGGTCAGCGCGTCGGGCGAGAGCGCGCGGCGTTCCTCGAGCGCCATGCGCACCTCGTCGTCCCAGTCGATGCTGTCGGGCGCGTAGGTGACCAGGCCCAGGTCCAGCGCGTCGGTGGCCGACAGGCTGCGTCCGGCCTGCGCGCGCACCGCTTCGAGCGGTTGCGTCTCGCCGTGGAAACGCCGCTGCAGCCGGCTTTGGCCGTTGACCATGGGGTAGACGCCGAAGTTGCGCTCGCCCACCACGATGCGCGGCGGCGCGGGCACGTCCTCGTCGTCCAGGATGTAGCTTCGGTCGGCCGCGAGGGCCAGTTCCAGCAGGGTGCCGGCAAAGCACGAGCCCGGCTCGATCAGCGCGAACAGGCTGCGGGACGTGACGTCCAGGCGCGCGAGCGTGCGGCGCAGCATGCCTGCCGTCTCGCGCACGAACCAGTGGTCGGCGTGGCGCTCCATGGCCGCGTCCGCCGCCAGCACCGCCTGCGCGTCCCCTTCGGTCCGCAGGATCCAGGTGCCGATGTCCAGTTCATTGGTGCGCATCGACAGGATGGCGTCGTCCAGCTCGCGCGCCATCTGCAACGGCCACCACGCGGCGCCCGCGGCAAGGATGTCGGGCAGCGCCGTTTCGACCTCGGCCCGCGGCCCGCGCACGGTCCAGGTGGCCTGGCGTTTTTCGCGGTCGACGCGCACGTCGACGTAGCGGTAGGACAAACCATCGGCGGTCTCGGTGCGCGCCAGCGGCGTCAGGGCCACGCCCTGCTCGCCCGCGGGGCGGTCGCTGCCCTGCGCCAGCGCCAGCGCGCGGGCGCGGACCGCTTCTTCGAAGCGGGCGGGCTTGACCACATCATCCACCAGCCGCCAATCCTTGGCCCGCTGGCCGCGCACGCCCTCGACCAGGGTGCAGAAGATATCGGCGTGATCGTGGCGCACGCGGCGCTTGTCGGTGACGCGGGTCAGGCCGCCCGTGCCCGGCAGCACGCCGAGCAGGGGCACTTCGGGCAGCGCCACGGAGGACGAACGGTCATCGATCAGCAGGATCTCGTCGCACGCCAGCGCCAGTTCATAGCCGCCGCCCGCGCAGGCGCCGTTCAGGGCGGCGATGAATTTCAGCCCGCCATGGCGGCTGGAATCTTCGATGCCGTTGCGGGTTTCATTGGTGAACTTGCAGAAGTTCACTTTCCACGCGTGCGTGGACAGCCCCAGCATGAAGATGTTGGCCCCGGAACAGAAGATGCGGTCCTTCATGCTGGTCACGACCACGCTGCGCACCTCAGGATGCTCGAAGCGGATGCGCTGCAGGGCGTCGTGCAGTTCGATGTCCACGCCCAGGTCGTACGAATTGAGCTTGAGCTTGTAACCGGGGCGCAGGCCGCCGTCTTCGGCCACGTCCATGGCCAACGTCGCGACCGGACCGTCGAAGGTCAGGCGCCAGTGCCGGTATTGGGCGGGATCGGTGCGGAAATCGACCCGGTTGATGGGGCTGCTCATTGTGTGTCTCCTCATACCCCTGTTCGCTGACAGGAAAAATACTGCACGACATGAATTATTATGCAGATTAGTGCAGGAGAAAATGAGCGTCAAGCGAAAGATGCACAAAAATGCAGGTCGATGCAGGCGCAAGGGGTACGCCCTGCACGCGCGGCGCCTATCGACCGGACAGCAAAAAGGCTGCACCGGGCAGCCTTTTTGCAATCGTGCGCGGGAGCGGCGCGCTGCGTAATCGGGTCTACAGCGGCAGTCCGCAGGCCTTGCGCACCTGCGTGCGCAGGCCGGCGAAGCTTTCGGAGACCTCGAGGTTGCTGGTCACCCAGGTCAGGTCGGCCTTGGCGTAGAAGGCTTCGCGGCCGGCAAGAATGCGCTTGAGGTCGGCCATGGCTTCGTTGTTGCCCGACATGGGGCGGAAATCCCCCTGCGCCATGACGCGCTCCATGTGCTCTTCGGGCGTGGCGCGCAGCCAGACCGTATAGCAATGGGTCAGCAGCAGGTTCAGGGTGGCGGGTTCGGACACCAGCCCGCCGGGCGTGGCCAGCACCATTTCCGGGTAGATCTGCACGGCTTCCTCGAGCGCGCGCCGTTCGTAGCGGCGGTACGCGTTGGGGCCGTAGAGGTTGTGGATTTCCAGGATGCCGCAGCCCGCCACGCGCTCGATCTCGCGGTTCAGCTCCACGAAGGGATAGCCCAGATCGTCGGCCAGCATCTGGCCCAGCGTGGACTTGCCCGCGCCGCGCAGGCCGATGAGCGCCACGCGCTGCGTGCGGTTGGGGCGCTGCGCGCCGGCGCCCACCCCGAAGAGCTGGGTCAGCGCCTCGCGCGCGCGCTGCAGGTCGGATTCCGTGCGCCCGCTCAGCAGTTCCCGGATGAGCAGCCAGTCGGGCGATTCCGTCGTCACGTCGCCCACCAGTTCGGCCAGCGCGCAGTTGAAGGCGCGGGCGATCTGCAGCAGCACCAGGATGGACGCATTGCCGACGCCATGCTCGAGATTGGCCAGGTGGCGTTCGGACACGCCCGTCGCCTGGGACAGGCCCTTGCGTGTCATGCCGCGGATGGCGCGCAGGCGGCGCACGCGCTCGCCCAGGGCCACCAGGAAGGGCTCACGCCGGGGTTCGATGGGCGCCGTGTCTAGCGCTTGATTCATGGTTCAACTGACTCCGCAAAAACCCTGATTACTGCTCTTTTATGCACTATAATGCTTGACCCACATCAAAGGAAGCACTATTTTTCCATCCAACGAGTCCACAGCCGACCCGGTGCAAAAAAACAGCAGTCCACCTACGGACTGCCGGAGCGCCGACAGTGTAAAGGAGCCGCTTGGTGAGTACGCCAGACCAATTCCATGCCCTGATGCGCGACGTGACGCGCCTGACGGCCGGCCAGCCGCTGGATGCGGCGCTGCAAGCCCGGCTCAATGACGTGGCCGGGCCGCACAGCGCCTTGTTCCAGGACATCTTCGCCACCTGTAGGCAGGGCGTCGCCGACGGCTGGATGTGCGCCCGTGAGGGCGGCGGCATCAAGTACGGCCGCGTGATCAAGCCTGCCGACGACCTGGGCGGCTGTTCCGTGGACGTGGTCGACATGGACGACCTGGCGGGGCCGCACCACGCCCACCCCAACGGCGAAATCGACATGATCATGCCGCTCACCGGCGACGCCCGCTTCGACGGCCATGGCGCGGGCTGGCTGGTCTACGGACCGGGCTCGGCCCACAGCCCCACCGTGACGCAGGGCCGCGCCCTGGTGCTGTACCTGCTGCCCGGCGGGGCCATCGAATTCACGCGCCCCGGCTGACAACCGGTCCGGACATTCGCAAGCCCTGCCGCCACACAACAAACACAGGCAGGGCGTCCGCCCCACGAGGACACCAGGAGACAACCGTGAACCCTTGCCCCGCCGAACTCAATTTCGCCAGCCACCTGGCCGCGCTGAACGCGCCCCGCGCCGCCAAGCCGGCCTACATCGACGACACCCGCCAGCTCACGTATGGCGAACTGGCGCAGCGGGTGGCCCGCATGGCGGGCGCGCTGCGCGGCCTGGGCCTGCGCCGCGAAGAACGCATCCTGCTGCTGATGCAGGACACCGCCGACTGGCCGGTGGTGTTCCTGGGCGCCCTGCACGCCGGCGTCGTGCCGGTGGCGGTGAACACCCTGCTCACGGCCGACGACTACGCCTATATCATTGCGCACAGCCGCGTGCGCGCCGTGTTGGTGTCGGGCGCCCTGCTGCCCGTCGTGCAGGCGGCGCTGTCCCAGGCGCCGGCCGACGTGGAACACCTGGTCGTCTCGCAGCCGGGAACGGACCTGCCCGACGGCGCCCACGAATTCGAATCCCTGCTGTCCGAGGCGTCGCCCGCGCCGGCCGTGCGCACCCTGTCTGATGAAATCGCGTTCTGGCTGTACTCGTCCGGGTCCACCGGCAAGCCCAAGGGCGTGGTGCACACGCACGGCAACCTCTGGCACACGGCCGAACTCTATGCCAAACCCATCCTGGGCATCCGGGAAAGCGATGTGGTGTTCTCGGCCGCGAAGCTGTTCTTCGCCTATGGCCTGGGCAACGGCCTGACCTTCCCGCTGTCGGTGGGCGCGACCGTCGTGCTGATGGCCGAACGCCCCACGCCGCAGGCCGTGTTCCAGCGCCTGGTCCGGCATCGCCCCACGGTGTTCTACGGCGTGCCCACGCTGTATGCCAGCATGCTGGCCTCGCCCGACCTGCCGCCGCGCGACCAGGTGGCGATGCGGATCTGCACGTCCGCGGGCGAGGCTTTGCCGCGCGACATCGGCGAGCGCTTCACGCGCCACTTCGGCTGCGAGATCCTGGATGGCATCGGGTCCACCGAAATGCTGCACATCTTCCTCTCGAACCGCGCGGGCCAATTGCGCTACGGCACCACGGGCAAGCCCGTGCCGGGCTACGAGGTCCAGCTGCGTGACGACAACGGCGTGCCCGTCGCCCAGGGCGCCATCGGCGACCTCTACATCAAGGGCCCCAGCGCCGCGCTGATGTACTGGAACAACCGCGACAAGACGCGCCAGTGCTTCCTGGGCGACTGGCTGAAAAGCGGCGACAAGTACGTTTGCGATCCGGACGGCTACTACACCTATGCCGGGCGCAGCGACGACATGATCAAGGTCAGCGGACAGTACGTGTCGCCGGTGGAGGTCGAGAACATCCTGATCCAGCACGAAGCCGTGCTGGAAGCGGCCGTAATCGGCGTGCCAGACCCCGATGGGCTGGTCAAGACCAAGGCCTATGTCGTGCTGCGCGCCGGCTTCGAGCCCGACGCCCAGACCGGCGCCGCCCTGCAGCACTACGTCAAGCAGCACCTCGCGCCGTTCAAGTATCCGCGCCAGATCGACTTCCTGGATGAGCTGCCCAAGACCGCCACGGGCAAGATCCAGCGCTTTCGCCTGCGCGCACTGGAAGAGGCCACGCCATGACCATGACCACGACCGCAGGCGCCGGCACGGTATTCGCCAACCTGCACGCGCGCGGCCGCGACCTGCGGCTGGAATGCCAGTGGATCTCGCCCGAGCGCGCCGACGCGCCGCTCATCGTGTTCCTGCACGAGGGGTTGGGATCGGTGTCGATGTGGAAAGACTGGCCGACGCGCGTCTGCGACGAGGCCGGTTGCCGCGGCCTGGTGTATTCGCGCTACGGATACGGGCAGTCGACCGCGCGCCCCCTGAGCGAGGCTTGGGCCCCGGATTTCATGCACCGCGAGGCGCAAGAGGTCCTGCCCGCCCTGCTCGAGGTCCTGGGCGTGGACGCCCGCCGGGACAAGCCCGTGCTGTTCGGCCATAGCGACGGCGGTTCGATCGCGTTGCTCTACGCCGCGGCGTATCCGGACGCCGTGGCCGGCGTCGTGGCCGCCGCGCCGCACCTGTTCGTCGAAGACGTGTCCGTGACCAGCATCGCCCAGGCGCGCACGGCGTACGTGGAATCGGATCTGCGCGCCCGGCTGGCCCGCCATCACCGCGACGTGGACTCCGCGTTCTGGGGCTGGAACGACATCTGGCTGAACCCCGAATTCCGCGCCTGGAACATCGAAGACGCGCTGGAACGCATCGCCTGCCCGGTGCTGGCGATCCAGGGTCTCGACGACGAATACGGCACGCTGGAGCAGGTGCGCGCCATCGGCCGGCGCGCACCGCAAACCGAACTGCTGGAGATTCCGGACTGCGGCCATTCGCCGCACCGGGATCAGCCCGCCACCGTTGTCCAGGCCGTCGCACGCTTTGTCGGCGCGCTGGAAAAACCCGGTTGACCCCAAGCCGCGCACCGGCCCCGGCGTCCGCCCATAACAAGCACGGAGACACACCATGAACCACGTCCTGACCCGGGCCGCGCTTGCCGCCGCCCTGACGATCGCCGCAGGCGGCGCGCATGCCGACGACAAGCTCAAGGTCGGCTTCATGCTGCCCTACAGCGGCACCTTCGCCGCGCTCGGCACCGCCATCGAGAACGGCTTCAAGCTCTACGTCGCCGAACAGGGCGGCAAGCTGGGCGGGCGCGAGATCGAATACTTCAAGGTGGACGACGAGTCCAATCCGGCCAAGGCGGCCGAAAACGCCAATCGCCTCATCAAACGCGACCAGGTGGACGTGCTGATCGGGACGGTGCATTCGGGGGTGGCGATGGCGCTGGCCAAGGCGGCCAAGGACGCCGACACGACGCTCATCGTCACCAACGCCGGCGCCAACGCGATCACCGGGCCGCTGTGCGGCCCCGGCATCTTCCGCACCTCGTTCACCAACTGGCAGCCGGCCTACGCCATGGGCCCCGTGGCCTACGCCAAGGGCCACAAGACGGCCGTCACCATCACCTGGAAGTACGCGGCGGGCGACGAAGCCATCGGCGGCTTCAAGGAAGGCTTCGAGAAGGCCGGCGGCAAGGTCGTGCGCGAACTGAGCCTGCCCTTCCCCAACGTGGAATTCCAGCCGCTGCTCACGGAGATCGCCGCGCTCAAGCCCGACATGGTCTTCACCTTTTTCGCGGGCGGCGGCGCCGTGAAATTCGTGCAGGACTATCACGCGGCCGGCCTGGACAAGACCATTCCGCTGTACGGTTCGGGCTTCCTGACGGATGGCACGCTGCAGGCGCAGGGCGCGTCGGCCCAGGGGCTGCTGACCACGCTGCACTATGCAGACGGCCTGAATACGCCGCGCGACAACGCCTTCCGCGCCGACTATTCCAAGACATACAAGGCGCAGCCGGACGTGTACGCCGTGCAGGGCTATGACGCCGCGCAGCTCATGCAGTCGGGGCTGGCCGCCGTGAAGGGCGACTTCTCGAAGAAGGACGCCTTCCGCAGCGCCATGCGCACGGCGACCGTGGACAGCCCGCGCGGCACGTTCACGCTGTCCAAGGCCGGCAACCCGGTGCAGGACATCTACCTGCGCCGCGTGGACGGCCTGGAAAACAAGGTGGTCGAGGTCGCGGTGCAGAAGCTGGCCGACCCCGCCCGCGGCTGCAAGCTGTAGCCGCGGCGCCCCGAACGCGTCCGCCACGGGAGGCCCCATGGACATCAGCATCCTGCTCATTCAAAGCCTGAACGCATTCCAGTACGGCTTGCTGCTGTTCCTGGTGGCCAGCGGACTCACGCTGATCTTCGGGATCATGGGCATCATCAATCTGGCCCACGGCAGTTTCTACATGATCGGCGCCTACATGGCGTTTGCGCTCGGGCCGCTGGTCGACCGCTGGCTGGGCGGCGGGTTCCTCGCGACGCTGGCCGTGTGCGTGCTGGCGGCCGGCGTGCTGGGGTATCTGCTGGAAGCGGCGTTCTTCAGCTATCTGTACAAACGCAACCACCTGCAGCAGGTGCTGATGACCTACGGCCTGATCCTGGTGTTCGAGGAGCTGCGCAGCATCCTGGTCGGCAACGACGTGCACGGGGTGCCGCTGCCGGCGTGGCTGCAGGGCAGCATCCCGCTGGGCGGCGTGATGACCTACCCCGTTTACCGTCTCTTCATCTCGGGCGTGGGCATCGCCGTCGCACTGCTGTTGTATTGGGTGATCTCGCGCACGCGGCTGGGCATGATGCTGCGCGCGGGCGCCAGCAACCGCGAGATGATCGGCTCGCTCGGGATCGACATCAACAAACTCTACCGCGTCGTCTTCGCGGCCGGCGTGGCGCTGGCGGCGCTGGCCGGCAGCATCGCCGCGCCCGTCTCGTCGGTCTACCCGGGCATGGGCAATGGCGTGCTCATCATCTGCTTCGTAGTCGTGGTGATCGGCGGCATCGGGTCCATCCGCGGCGCTTTCCTGGCCGCGATGCTGGTCGGCTTTGCCGAGACCTTCGGACAGGTCCTGTTCCCGTCGGCGGCCGGCGTGCTCGTCTATCTGCTGATGGCCTTCATTCTTCTTTGCAAGCCCGAAGGGCTGTTCAAACAGGGCTAGGTCCTGTCGACACATCAAAAGGACCCTCGCATGCACACGCCGCTGATGAACAGACTCCTGCCCCTTGCCGCGCTGCTGGCGCTGGCCGCCTTTTGGTTCAGCGGCAGCGACTACTACACCGGACTGGCGGTCAAGATCATGATCTACGCCATCTTCGCGCTCAGCCTGCAGTTGCTGGTGGGCGGGGCGGGACTGGTGAGCCTGGGACACGCCGCCTTCTTCGGCATCGGCGCCTACGTGGCGGCGCTGCTGTCGCCCGAATCGGAAGCGGCCAGCCTGTGGTGGCTGCTGCCCGCCGCCCTGCTGGCCGCGGGCGCCTATGCGCTGGTCACCGGCGCGCTCGCGCTGCGCACGCGCGGCGTGTACTTCATCATGGTCACGCTGGCGTTTTCGCAGATGGCCTATTACGTCTTTCACGACACCAAGATCGGCGGCGGCAGCGACGGCATCTATCTGTACTTCCGGCCCGACCTGTCGCTGGGCGGGTGGACGCCCGTGGACCTGGGCGACCCGGCCACGTTCTATTTCTTCGTCCTGGCCGGCCTGGCGCTGACCTGGGGCTTTCTTGCGCTGCTGCGGCGCTCGCCGTTCGGCGCGGCCCTGAACGGCATCCGCATCAACGAACAGCGCATGCGCGCGGCCGGCTACTCGACCTATCGCTACAAGCTGGCCGCCTACGTCGTGGGCGCCATGCTGGCCGGCCTGGCGGGTTTCCTGTTCGCCCTGAAGGACGGGTTCGTGACGCCCGAACTGCTGGCGTGGGAGCAATCGGGGTTGGTGCTACTGATGGTCATCCTGGGCGGCATGGGCACCCTGGGCGGCGCGGTGCTGGGCACGGTGACGATGGTGCTGCTGCAGGAACTGTTCCAGTCGCAGGAATTGTTCGGCGACTACGCGCGCCACTGGCATCTGCCGCTGGGCATCGCCATCATCGTGCTGGTGGCATTGCTGCCCAACGGGCTGGCCGGGCTGCCCGCTCAATGGCGCGAACGCCGGCAGGCGCGCGAGGCGGATGCCGCGCGTGCGGCAGGCGCGACCAGCCCCCGAAACGACGCCGGCAGCGCGCCGCGCGCCGAGGCCATGCCCGCCGCGCCGCGCCTGCCCCTCCAGGGAGAACGTCATGTCTGATCTCTTGCTGGCCGCGAACGCGGTCACCCGCCGCTTCGGGGGCCTCACCGCGGTGAACGGCGTGTCGCTCGGCCTGCTGCGCGGCCAGGTGCATGCCGTGATCGGCACCAACGGCGCGGGCAAGTCCACGCTCATCAACATCCTGTCGGGCGAACTGGCGGCCAGCAGCGGCCAGGTCATGCTGCACGGCCGCGACATCACCGCCTGGCCGCAGCCCGAGCGGGCCCGCGCCGGGCTGGGCCGCAGCTACCAGCGATCCACGATCTTTCCCGAACTCACCGTCTTCGAAAACTGCCGGCTGGCCGCGCAGGCAAGCCGGCAGCGATTCTGGCACTGGTGGCGCGATGCCGCCGCCTGCCGGCGCAGCGCCGAGCTGGCGGGAGCCGCGCTGGACCGCACGGGGCTTTCCGGCGACGCCCGCCAGCCCGCCGGCCTGCTCCCGCACGGCCGCAAGCGCCAGCTCGAGATCGCGATGTGCCTGGCGGGCGAACCGCAGGTGCTGCTGCTGGACGAACCGCTGGCCGGCATGGGCCCCGAGGAAACCGACCGCATCCTCGACCTGCTGCAGACGTTGAAGGCCGGGCACGCGATTCTGCTGGTCGAACACGACATGGACGCCGTGTTCCGCATCGCCGACACCATCACCGTCATGGTCAACGGCGCGGCCATCGCCAGCGGCGCCCCGGCGCTAATCCGCGCCAACCCCGAGGTGCGCACCGCCTACCTGGGCGAAGACGGACAAGGAGCGCACGCATGAGCGCGCTGATCGAAGCTGGCGGACTGCATGTGTACTACGGCGCCAGCCACGTCCTGCGGGGCGTGGACATGCACATCGCCCCCGGCGAATCCGTGGGACTGGTGGGCCGCAACGGCATGGGCAAGACGACGCTCATCCGCAGCCTGATGGGCCACGTGAGAAGCGCGCGCGGCAATGTGCGGGTGCGGGGCAGCGATTGCACGCACGCGCAGCCGCATGCGATTGCGCGCATGGGCGTGGCCTACGTGCCCGAGGGGCGCGGCATCTTTCCCAACCTGAACGTGCGCGAGAACCTGCAGGTGGCGGCGCGGCCGGGCAGGCGCGCGGGCCAGGACTGGACGTATGCGCGGGTGCTGGACACCTTTCCGCGCCTGCGCGAGCGCCTGGGCCATGGCGGCCAGCAATTGTCGGGCGGCGAGCAGCAGATGCTGGCCATCGGCCGCGCATTGATGACCAATCCGGACCTGCTGATCCTGGACGAAGCCACCGAAGGCCTCGCGCCGCTCATCGTCGCCGAGATCTGGCGCATCATCCGCGAGATCCGCGCCACCGGGATGTCCACGCTGATCGTGGACCGCAATTACCGGGCGGTGCTGGAACACACCGACCGGTGCCTGGTCATGGAGAAGGGGCTGATCGTGCAGGACGGCGACAGCGCGTCGCTCGCCCGGCAGCCCGAACAATTGACGCGCTATCTGGGGGTGTAGCCCTGGATGGCGCGCCTGGCGCTCAGATCAACGCTTCGATCAGGAAGGGACCGCGCCGCTTGAGACCATCGGCCAGCGCGCGCGCGAAGCCTTCGATCGTATCCACGCTGACCGCTTCGACGCCCATGCCGCGGGCCAGATGCGTCCAGTCCAGGTGCGGATCCTGCAGGTCCAGCATGCGGCGCGCGTTGCGGCCCGGCTCCAGCACGCCCACGTTTTTCATTTCGCCGTGCAGCGTGGCGTAGGAACGGTTGGCCAGGATGATGGTGAGGCAGTCGAGGTTCTCGCGCGCCTGCGTCCACAGGGCCTGCAGGGTGTACATGCCGCTGCCGTCCGCCTGCAGGGTCACGACCTTGCGGTCGGGGCAGGCGACCGCCGCGCCCGTCGCCAGGGGCAGGCCGATGCCGATGGCGCCGCCGGTCAGCATCAGCCAGTCGTGCGGTGCGCTGCTGACGCTGTAGAGCGGGAATTCGCGGCCCTGCGTGATGGACTCATCGCAGACGATGGCCTGTTCGGGCAGGTGGTGCGCGACCAGGATGTTCACCGCGGCGCCGGTCAGCTTGCCCGAGGCGGGCACTTCGTAGGTGGCGGCGGGCGCCGTCAGGCGCGGCGCGTCGGCGGCGATGCCCAACTCGTCGGCCAGCCATTCCAGCGCGTGCGGCAGGTCCTGATCGGCCGTCGCCAGCACGACCTGATTGCTGTCCTGCGGCGCCAGCAGGCTGGGCTTGCCGGGGTAGGCGAAAAAGCCCACGGGCGCCTTCGCGCCTGCCAGCACCAGGTGCTTCACGTCTTTCAGCTTGGCCACGGCCAGGTCGATCGGATACGGCAGGCGGTCCACCGGGGTGCGCGATCCGCCGCGCTCGATGCGGCGGTTGGACGTCTCCGACACCAGGCGCACGCCGGTGGCGCGCGCGATGCGGCCGGCTGCGTTCAAGCCGCGCTCGCGCAGCGCGGCGCCGCCCAGCATCAGGACGGTGACTTCGCCCGAGCGGATGGCGTCGGCCGCCGCGCGCACGGCGTCGGCGGTGGTGGGGGCCAGCGCCTCGTCCTTGGCCACGATGGGCGCGGGCGCGTTGTCCGGCAGTTCGGTCCAGGCCGTGTCGGCCGGCAGGATCAGGGTGGCGATATTGCCCGGCGAGCGCCGCGCCACGGCAACCGCCTCGGCGGCGTCCGCCGACAGGGCCGATGCCGTCATCGTGCGCTTGACCCAGTGCGACATGGGCCGCGCCACGCCCTCCACGTCGCTGGTCAGCGGCGCGTCGTACTGGACGTGATAGGTGGCGTGGTCGCCCACGATGTTGACCATGGGCGTGCGCGCGCGCTTGGCGTTGTGCAGGTTGGCCAGGCCGTTGCCCAGGCCGGGGCCCAGGTGCAGCAGCGTGGCCGCGGGCTTGTCGGCCATGCGCGCGTAACCGTCGGCCGCGCCCGTCACCACGCCTTCGAACAGGCCCAGCACGCAGCGCATCTTGGGCTTGCGATCCAGGGCCGCCACAAAGTGCATCTCGGATGTGCCCGGGTTTGCAAAGCAAACGTCCACATCATTGGCAAGCAAGGTGTCGCAGAGGCTGTCGGCGCCGTTCATCGTGTTTCCCTGGTAGTTATCAATGGCAGTGCGGGTGGCATCGCCACCCGCGCAACGGACATGATAGGGAGCCTGGCGGATTCGCGATAGAGCCATTTCAGCTTGCGCACATGGAACCATTCCAGGCGGGGTTCCGCCTGGCGGAACAAACCAGCACGCCGCCCGGGGCGCGAACGGCCGCCCCGGGTTCCAGCGCCGTCAGAACGTGGCGCGCAGCGCCAGGCGGAAGGAGCGAGGCTGGCCGAAGTAATTGAAGTAGTCGGTGTTGCCCACCGACTGGTAGTAATGCCGGTCGAACAGATTGTCCACATTGAACTGCACGGCCACGTTCTTATTGACGTCGTAGACCGCGTGCAGGCCAACCAGCGTGTAGGCGCCCTGCGAGATCCTGTACTCGTCTTCCCCCGAGCCGCTGGCGTTGAAAATGCCGCTCTGCGCATACACCGAACCGCCCACGCGCAGCTTGTTCCATTGGTCCGGCAGGCGGTAGTCGGTGGAAACCTTCAGCAGGTGGCGCGGAAAGGTGCTGGCAAACGTCTGGCCTGAAAGCGGCCCCTGCGCATACTTCGATTGCGTGTACGTGTAGCCCAGGCTGACGTTCCAGGCCGGCGTGATCGCGCCGTTGATCTCGAAGTCCACGCCGCGGCTACGCACCTTCTCGGCCGCGCGGTAGCAGGAAAGGACGCCCGGCGGGCACAGGTCGATGTCGTAGATCCGGTCGGCCCGGCCCTTCTGGTCCGTCTGGAACAGCGCCAGCGCGGCGTTCACCCGGCGGTCCATGAACTCGCCCTTCAAACCGACCTCGTAGTTCTGCCCCGTCATCGGCGGCAGCACGCTGCCGTCCACGCCGATGTTCTCCTGCGGCTTGAAGATTTCGGTGTAGCTGGCGTAGGCCGACAGGTTCTCGTTCAGGTCCTGCACCACGCCCGCATAGGGCGTGACCTTGCCGCGCTGTTCATAGCGGCTTTCCGTCCGCACGGTGGTCTGGGCGTAGCGGTCGAACTCGAACCAGCTCATGCGCGCGCCCAGGAGGAAGGTCGTGCTGTCGGTCAGGCTGAAGCGGCCGGCGGTGTAAATGCCCTGCTGCTTCTGCGTGATGTTGTACTGCCACATGTCCACGTCCAGCCCGGTCGGCGCGGGCGGATTGAAGGCGCCCAGGTCGTTCATGTCGACCAGGTAGCGATAGCTGGCGTCGCGCCCGCCGTGATAATCGAAATCGTCCTTGCGCGTGGAGGCGCCCACCACCAGCTCATGCTGACGGCCCAGCAATTGGAACGGGCCGGATGCGAAGGCGTCCACGCCCCACTGCGTATCGTTGAAATGGAAGAGTCGCGGGTTCAGCGTGAAGAGGTCACCGGTCGTGCGCTGCGTGTAATTGCCCAGGAAGTCCGACTTGGCGGACAGCCAGTTGCCGGCCAGGGTGAACTTCCAGCCATTGCCAAATTCGTGCTTGATGTCGGCGAACAGGTTGGTGTAGCGCTTGTTCACGTAGTTCCAGTCGCCAACCAGGGCCGTGCTGCGAGACATTGGGTAGAACGAACCGTCCGCCCGCGTCGGCAGTCCGGACCAGTCATAGCCCTGGTTGCGGTCCTTCTGGTAGGTCAGGCCCGCCGTCACCGTGGTGGCGGGCGTGATGTCGGCCTCCAGGATGCCGTAGAAGAGTGTGTTCTCCTTGCCCGCTTCTTGCTGGAAGTCGCCCGAGTTGGTGTAGGCCATCACGGCGCGTCCACGTAGCGTCTTGGCGTCGTTCAGGGGCGAGGACACGTCGAGCATGGTGCGGTAGTCGTCCCACGAACCCGCCGACAGCGTCATGACACCCGTCGTCTCGTAGCCGGGCCGCTTGCGCACCAGGTTGATCGAGGCTGCCGGATTGCCCGCGCCTTCCAGGAGGCCCGTGGCGCCGCGCACCACCTCGACCCGGTCATAGATCTCGGTGGTGGGCTTGTTGATGGCGTCGAACGAATATGGGTTGGTGATGTTGATCGGCACGCCGTCGATCTGCAGGTTGTCGATCTGCTGGCCACGCGCCTGGTACACCGAGCGCTCCGAACCGCTCTGCACCACCGAAATGCCGGTGGTCGCCTGCAACACGTCGTCCAGGTTCTCCATGGACTGGTCGTCCATGCGCTGGCGCGTCACCACCGTCACCGATTGCGGCGTTTCGCGCTGTGACAGGTTCAGGCGCGTGGCGCTGTTCGTCACCTGCACGACGTAGGTGTCGCTGGTGTCCACGGGCGGCAGCATGCCGGACACCGTGACCGGCGCGAGCGTGGCGGTCTGGGCGGCCGGCGCATGCCGCAGGGTCAACGTGCCGTCCGCGGCCCGCGTGGATTCGAGCCCGCTGCCCGCCAAGGCTGCACGCAGCGCCGCTTCCGTGGTGTAGACACCCCGCACGGCGGGGGCATTGAGGCCGCGCACGAGCTGCGGGTCGTAGGACACCACGGTCCGGCTCAACCGCGCGATCTCGGTCAAGGTGGCGTCCAGGCTGCCGGCCGGCAGGTCGAACGCGATGGGCGCCCCCGACTGGGCATGGGCTGGCACGGGCAGGCCCAGGCTGGATGCCGCCAGGACGACGGCAGCGCATAAGACAGATGGAACGGGCAAAACGCGCATGAAGATCTCCGATACGTTGCGCACACTGATATGTAGACATGTGCCGCGAGATCGGAAAAGTGACAGTCCCCGCGCAAAAAAAAGTGGAAAAAGGCGGTCAGGCCGGGCGTACGTCGATCAGGGTCAGCCAGCGCGTATAGCGGCTGACGGTGATCGGCAGCGTGTGTTCCAGCGCGCTCAGCGCACGGTCGGTGTCGTCCAGCGGATAGAGTCCCGACACGGCCAGGCGGGCAGCCTGCGGGCTGACACGCAATACACCCGTGCGATAGCTGCCCAGCGCCGCGGCGATCTCGCCTAGCGGCTGGTCACGGGCCGTGAGCCATCCCTCGCGCCACGAGGCGGCGTCTTCCATCGGTTCTGGACGATCCACCCAGCCATCGCCAAAGCGCGCGCCCTGGGCCATTGCCAGCGTCAGGGGCGACGCCTTGCGCGGCAGGATCTCGACGCTGCTCTGCAACGCCACCGCCAGGCTGGCCTCGTGTTCCAGCCGCACCATGCAGCCGGCGCCCGCGCTACGGACCTGGCCGTGAGGCGTGTGCACGGACAACAGCGCGGAAAGGCCCGCGCGCGGCTGCACCACCAGCGCCCCCTCCAATAGCCGCACGCGGCGCGCGTCCGCCGTGAAATCCAGGTCCACCCGGCTGCGCGCGTCCAGGGTCAGCAGGCTGCCATCCGGCAGCGTGAACGTCCGGCGTTCGCCCGTAGCCGTGCCCAGATCGGCAGTCAGATTGCCCAGCGGCGTGATGCGATTGGCCACCCAGCCGCCGGCCGCGGCGGCGCCGACCAGCGCGGCCGCGTTGAGCAGCACGCGGCGCCGCGCGGGACGCACCAGCGTACGCCGCAGCGCAGGGTGCTCTTTCTTCATCACCGTCTCCAGCCGCCCCACCGACTGGCTAAGGCCCTGCTGCAGCCGCGCCCAGGCGCGTTCATGGGCTGGATCCGCCGCGCGCCAGGCAGCACATGCGGCGCGGTCGGCCTCGGTCGCCTCGCCCGACGTCAGCTTCAGCCAGAAGCCGATTGCCCGATCGCCCGCCTCCGGCATCGGTTGTTCGCGGCTCATGACGCGTCCGCCAGCGCATAGCAACGCTGCAGCGCCTGCGCGATGTACTGCCGCACCATGCTCACCGATACCCCGAGCGCCGCGGCGATCTCCTTGTGCGTCAGGCCGTCGAGCTGGCTGTACAGGAAAGCGGCGCGCGCCTTGGCGGACAGGCCATCGAGCATCTGGTCCACCTGTTCCAGCGTCTGCAGGATGACCAGCTGCTCCTGCGGCGACGGCGCGAATTGTTCGCCCTTGTCCAGCAGGCTTTCGAGCCAGGCCGCTTCCAGCTCGCGCCGGCGCCAGAGCTTCCAGACCAGCCGCTTGGCGATGGTGATGATGAGGGCGCGCGGCTCGCGCACCGAAGTAAGCCGGGGCGTCTGGATGAGCTGGACGAAGGTATCGCCCGCGACGTCCTCCGCGTCCTCGACGTTGCGCAGCCGCGTGTAGAGCCGGCCGAGCAGCCAGGGCCGGTCTTCGGTGTAGATACGGGCCAGTTGCTGATGGTCCGAAGTAAGCGGGGAAGGCGGAAACATGGGCGCGCCAGGCGGTCAGTCACAAATGGGAATCGCTCTCATTCTATATCAAGCGTCCCTATTACGGTTACCTTGGCGCAGGCAGCCCCGCCGCAGCCCAACAACGGCAAGGCCTCCCGAAGGAGGCCTTGAAATGCCTGCCGAACCGCGGGATTGCGGTCCGCTACGGCTGCCGACGCATCAGCGCATCAGCCCATCAGAGGTTCAGCGGATCGGCCACGGATACATTGCGCCGCCCTGATTCCACAGCGCATTCGTGCCGCGCTGCAGGCCCAGCTTGCTGTCCTTGCCCACGTTGCGCTCGAACACTTCGCTGTAGTTGCCGACCGCCTTGATCGCGTTATAGGCCCACTTTTCATCCAGGCCCATGTTCTTGCCGGCCCCCGGCGTCACGCCCAGGATGCGCAGGACGTTGGGATTCTTGCTCTTGAGCATGTCATCCACGTTCTTCTGCGTGATGCCGTATTCCTCGGCTTCCAGCAGCGCGAAGAGCGTCCAGCGCACGATGCCCAGCCAGTTCTCGTCGCCCTGGCGCACCATGGGGCCCAGCGGCTCCTTGGAGAATCGCTCCGGCAGGATCTCGTAGTCGTCCGGGTTGGCGACCTGGGTGGCGCGCACGGCGGCCAGTTGCGAGGAGTCGTCGGTGAAGGCGTCGCAGCGGCCGGATTCGAAGGCCCGCACGACCTCGGTCACCTTGTCGATCACGACCGGCTTGAACTCGATGTTGTTGGCGCGGAACCAGTCGGCCAGGTTCAGTTCGGTCGTGGTGCCGGGCTGCACGCAGACCGTGGCGCCGTTGAGTTCCTTCGCGCTCTTGACGCCCAGCTTCTTGCTGACCAGGATGCCCTGGCCGTCATAGAAGCTGGCGGCGACCGCGGACAGGCCCAGCGACGTGTCGCGCGTCTGGGTCAGCGTCACGGTGCGCAGCAGCACGTCAACCTCGCCCGACTGCAGCGCCGTAAAGCGTTGCTGGGTGGAAAGCGCGGTGCCCTTGAACTTGGAGGCATCGCCGAACACGGCCGCGGCCACGGCGCGGCAGATGTCCACGTCCATGCCTTCCCATTCGCCCTTGCTGTTCGTCGCGGAAAAGCCGGACACGCCGTCCGTCAGGCCGCATTGCACGAATCCCTTCTTTTTCACCGCATCCAGCGTGGGGCCGGCCACTGCCGCCGAAGACGCGCAGGCCAGGGCGAGCGTGCTGGCTGCAACCATCAAAATCCGCTTCATGATGCTTCTCCTGAGATAGGTGTCCGCCATCGGCTCGTAGCCGGCGACGGCTGAAACCAGGCCCCGCCTTACTGGGCCGGCCGCCAGATTAAGGCATGTCCACCCCGTGAACAACGCGCGCCTTCCTAGTGAAAACCCGCAGCGACGAGGCGCCCCCTGGGAATCGGCAGGCGTCCGGTGATCGAACTTTATCGGCGCCCCGGCGGACCGTCGCGGCCCCCCCTGCGTGCCATACTTTTTTTGCGACTTTGTCCGATAGGCAGCAAAGCCGCAGTCCCAGGAAACACCGATCGCGTCACATAAAAACCCGGACGCGCATCGCCATTCGGCCGATTCATGGAGGAGACAAGTCCATGGCACATGTATGCACATCGCAGCCCCATCGCCCGGCGGCGGCCACTGACCGCCGCCACGCTCTCAGGAACCTGCTGTTCGCCGCCCTGGCGGCAACCGGGCTGGCCGCCGGCCCCGCCCAGGCCGACGATTGGCCCAGCAAGCCCATCAAGATCATCGTGCCGTACACGCCGGGCGGTTCCACCGACACCGTCACGCGCATCGTCATGGAAAAGCTCGGGCCGCGCCTGAACCAGACCATCGTGGTCGAAAACCGGCCGGGCGCCAACAGCAGCCTGGGGTCCGCCCTGGTCGCCAAGGCAGAGCCCGACGGCTATACGTTTCTGTCGATGCTGCCGGCCTACATCATCAATTTCCACCTCTACAAGCTGGGCTACAAACCCGCGGACCTGACGCCCGTGGTGCAGATGGCGGACCTGCCGCTGTTCCTGTTCGTCTCGCAGGAACTGCCCGTGAACAACGTGAGCGAACTGGTCGCGTACGCCCGCAAGAATCCGGACAAGCTCACCTATGCCTCCAGCGGCAACGGGTCCAGCGCGCACCTGACCGGCGCCGACTTCGCGCTGCAGAGCAAGATCACGATGACGCATGTGGCCTACAAGGGCAGCGCGCCGATCCTCACCGACCTGCTGGGCAACCGCGTGTCGATGGTGTTCGACCCCATCCTGGTCCCGATGCAGTACGTGAAGCAGAACCGCCTGAAGGCGCTGGCGTTCACCGGCAAGGAACGCTGGCCGACGGAGCCCGGCATTCCCACGATGGAAGAAGCGGGCCTGCCGGGCTTCGTGACCGGATCGTGGGCGGGGCTGATGGCGCCGGCCAATACGCCCAGGCCGATCATCGAACGCATGGCGCGCGAGATCAGCGAGATCGTCAAAGAGCCGGACGTGCGGCAGAAGTTCGTGGATGCGGGCTTTCTGCCCGTGGGCGGCACGCCGGCGCAGTTCGCCGAGCTGATGAAAAAGGACTCGGCGCGCTACGCCGAAATCATCAAGCAGGCGAACATCACCGTGAACTGAGCGCGGCCGGGCGCCCTGGGCGCCCGCCCTCCACCGGAGCTCCCATGATCGACAAGTTCATCGACACCCCCGCGGCGGCCGTCGCGGACATCCATGACGGCGCCACCGTGCTGATCAGCGGGTTCGGCGGCGCCGGCATGCCCACCGAACTGATCCACGCGCTCATCGACCAGGGGGCGCGCGACCTGACCGTGGTCAGCAACAACGCCGGCAATCGCGACACCGGCCTGGCGGCGCTGATCAAGGCCGGACGCGTACGCAAGGTCATCTGCTCGTTTCCCAAGGCGTCCCATTCCTGGGTCTTCGACGCGTTCTACCGCGAGGGCCGCATCGACCTGGAATGCGTGCCCCAGGGCACCATCGCCGAACGGCTGCGCGCGGCCGGCGCGGGACTGGGCGGCTTCTTCACCCCCACCGCCTATGGCACGGACCTCGCCCGCGGCAAGGAGACCCGCATCATCAACGGCCGCGGCCACGTGTTCGAGGAGCCCCTGCATGGCGACTTCGCGCTGGTCAAGGCGGACCGCGGCGATCGCTGGGGCAATCTCACCTACAACATGAGCGCGCGCAACTTCGGGCCCATCATGTGCATGGCGGCCAAGACCACCATCGTGCAGGTGCGCGCCAAGGCCGAACTGGGCGAGTTGCCCCCCGAGGCGGTGGTGACGCCTGGCATCTTCGTCAAGCGCGTCACGGAAGTGCCCAACGCCGCCTTTTCCAGCTAACGCCATCCCGCGTAAAGGAACCCGCATGTTTCGTCCCCTGACCCGCGAAGCCATGGCGCGCCGCCTGGCCCTGGACATCCCCGACGGCAGCTACGTGAACCTGGGCATCGGCATGCCGGTGCTGGTGGCGGCCCATCTGCCCGACGATCGCGAGATCGTGCTGCACAGCGAAAACGGCATCCTGGGCATGGGCCCGCCCCCGGCCGAGGCCGACATCAACCTGGACCTCATCAATGCCGGCAAGCAGCCCGTGACGCTGCTGCGGGGCGGATCGTACTTTCATCACGCGGACTCGTTCGCGATGATGCGCGGCGGCCACCTGGACATCTGCGTCATGGGCGGCATGCAGGTCGCCGAGAACGGCGACCTGGCCAACTGGTCGCTCGACAAGCCGGGCGAAGCGCCGGCCGTGGGCGGCGCGATGGACCTGGCCGTGGGCGCGCGCAGCGTGTTCATCATGATGGAACACAACAGCAAGAACGGCGATCCCAAGATCGTCCAGCGCTGCACCTATCCGCTCACCGGCGCCGGCGTGGTGGACCGGATCTACACGGACCTCGCCGTCATCGACGTCACGCCGGACGGGCTGGTGGTCCGGGATATGATCGACGGCATGACTCTGACCGAACTGCAGGCGCGCACCGGCGCGCCGCTGCGCGCAGGCTGATGCTGCCCAACCTCCCTCCTCCCGGCTACGCTGCGCCGCCCGCGGCCGAAGACCATCCCGACCAGTTGCGCGGCGATCCGGACTACATGCTGACGCTGGCCCGCGGGCTGCATGTGATCCGCGCCTTCGGCACGCGCCGCCATCCGCAGACCGCCGCCGAGCTGAGCCGGCGCGCCGGCCTGCCGCGCGCCGTGGTGCAGCGCTGCCTGCACACGCTGATCCTGCTGGGCATGGCCGAACAACACGGCCGGCTCTACGTGCTGACGCCCCGCATCCTGGGACTGGGCTACGCCTACTTTTCCTCGACGCCGTTCGTGTCGCTGGCGCAGCCCGTGCTGGAAGAGTTGAGCGCCACGGTGAACGAAACCTGCGCGCTGGCCATCATGGAGGGGCACGAGATGCTGTATCTGGCGCGCTCGGAAGTGAACCGCCTGCTGGCGACCTCGATGGGCCTGGGCAGCCGCCTGCCGGCGTATTGCACGTCGATCGGGCGCGTGCTGCTGGCGGAATTGCCCGAGCCGGCGCTGGCCCGGTATTTCGCGACGACCGACCTGCAGCCCTACACGGAATTCACGCTGACCAGCGAGGCCCGCCTGCGCGCGGAACTCGCCCGCATCCGCGAGCAGGGCTATGCGGTGGTCGACCAGGAACTGGAACTGAACGTGCGCGCAATTTCAGTGGCCGTGCGCTCGGCCAGCGGCAAGGCTTGCGGGGCCGTTAACGTCAGCGTCAAGGCCGCGCGCGTGCCGCTCGATCGCCTGAAAGACGAATTCCTGCCGCCCTTGCGGCAGGCCGTCGAACGAATCGGAGAATTCCTGGCCGCGTGATCGGCCAGGCCATGCCGGACCAGGCTACAGGCCGGTCGTATCCAGCGTGAAGGCTGCGGCCGCGCGGCCGATGCGGTCATTGACCGCGTGCCAATCATCGGTGGCGGGCGGCGCCTGCACGATGATGCGCGCATAGCCCTGTCCGTCCAGATCGCGCAGCAGGCCGTACAGCGCCTGCGCATACCGCGCCGGGTCCGCCGGCACCGGCTGCCATTGCACGCGGGCATCGACCGCGGCGGGCGGCGGGCCATAGGCCACCAGCACCACGCGGCCTTCGGGCAGGTTGCGCCCCTGCAGCACGTCCTGCATGCGCGCGTCGCTGGCCAGTTCCAGCGGCGTGCGCGGCGCGTAGTGCGCCTTCAGCGTGCCCGAGGCGCGCGGCGCCGCGGCGTCCGGCGCGAAGACCTGCACGCCCAGCACGGCTTCGATCTGCGCGGCGCTGATGTGGCCGGGCCGCAGCAGCACGGGGCCGGCGCCGCGATCCAGGCGCGACAGATCGAGGATGGTGGACTCAATGCCCACTTCCGATGCGCCGCCTTCCAGCACGGGCATGCCGGCCGCGACTTCGTCGGGAAACTCGTTGCGCACGTGCTCGGCGCGGGTGGGCGAGACCTGGCCGAACTTGTTGGCGGACGGCGCGGCCACGCCGCCCTGCCCGTTCGGCTTGCCGGCCGCGAACGCCGCCAGCAGCGCCTGCGCCACCGGATGCGACGGACAGCGGATACCGATGCTGTCCTGGCCACCGCTCACGGTGTCGACGATGTGCGGCGCGCGCTTGAGGATCAGGGTCAGCGGACCGGGCCAGAACGCGTCGATCAGCAGCCGCGCTTCGGGCGGCACCTGCGCGGCCCAGTACGCCACGTCGCCCTGCGGGGCGATGTGCACGATGACGGGGTGATTGGAGGGCCGGCCCTTGGCCGCGTAGATCTTGGCGACCGCTTGCGGGTTTTCGGCATCCGCGCCCAGGCCGTACACGGTCTCGGTCGGAAAGGCGGCCAGCTCGCCGTCCAGCATGCGCTGGGCGGCGTGGGCGATTTCCGCGGCGCTGGCGGAGTCGGGCGTGGGTTGGGACATCGGATCGGCGTGGGTTACTCGGGCGCCTGCATGCCCAGCGCGGCCGCCACGCGGGCGGCATCGGCGCGGGCCGCTTGCAGGGTGGCCGCCACGATGGTGACGTGGCCCATCTTGCGGCCGCGGCGCGCCTCGCGCTTGCCGTACAGGTGCAGCTTGGCCGACGGCACCGCCAGCGCCGCCGCCCAATCAGGCTCGCGCTGCGCGGTGTCGGTGTCGTTGGCGTACCAGATGTCACCCAGGATGTTCAGCATGACGGCGGGCGCCAGCAGGTCCGTGCCGCCCAGCGGCAGGCCGGCCATGGCGCGCGCCTGCTGCTCGAACTGGCTGGTGACGCAGGCGTCGATCGTGTAGTGGCCGCTGTTGTGCGGCCGCGGCGCGATCTCGTTGACGATGAGGCTGCCGTCCTTGAGCACGAAAAACTCCACGCACAGCACCCCGTGGTAGCCCAGGCCCTGCGCGATGGCCTGCGCCGCCTCGGTGGCGCGCGCCTGGCGTTCGGCGTGGGCGGCGTCCTGCTGCACGGGTGCGGCGGTGGACACGGCCAGGATGCCGTCGCGATGCACGTTGCGGGCCACGGGAAACACCACGCTCGCGCCGTCGAAGCCGCGCGCAAGCACGACAGAGATTTCATAGTCCAGCGGCATCAGCGCTTCCAGCACGCAGGCCACGCCGCCGAATTCGGCGAAAGCGGCCAGCGCTTCTTCGCGCGTGTCGATGCGGGCCTGGCCCTTGCCGTCATAGCCCAGGCGGGCGACCTTCAGGATGCCGGGAAAGAGCACATCGGACGCGGCATGCAGATCGGCTTCGCTGCGGATGGCGGCGTGCGGCGCGACCGGAATGCCTTGCGCGGCGATGAAGGTCTTCTCGGCGATGCGGTCCTGCACGATGGCCACGGCGTCGCCCGCCGGGCTGACGCGGCAGCGGGTCGCCAGCGCGCGCAGGCTGTCCGCGGGGACGTTCTCGAATTCGGTGGTGACGGCCTGGCAGGTCTGCGCCAACTGCGCGAGGCCGGCCTCGTCGTCATAGGCTGCCTGGATGTGCAGGTCCGCGACCATGCCCGCGGGGCACTCGGCCGCCGGGTCCAGCACCGCGACCTTGTAGCCCAGGCTTTGCGCCGCGTGGCAGAACATGCGGCCCAACTGGCCGCCGCCCAGCATGCCCAGCCAGCCGCCGGGCGCGATCATGAAAGGAGTCGATTGAGTCATTCGCATCAGGCCTCGGGCGGAACCTTCATATCGCGCGCGGCCTGCGTCTGGCGGGCGCGGAACGCCACCAGCTTTTCGTGCAGTCCCGCGTCGGTGCCCGCCAGCGTGGCGATCACGTGCAGCGCGGCATTGGCCGCGCCCGCTTCGCCGATGGCGAAGGTGGCCACCGGCACGCCCTTGGGCATCTGCACGATGGACAGCAGCGAATCTTCGCCGCGCAGGTACTTGGAGGGCACCGGCACGCCGAACACCGGCACTTCGGTCAGGGCCGCCATCATGCCCGGCAGGTGCGCCGCGCCGCCGGCGCCGGCGATGATGCCGCGCAGGCCGCGCTGATGCGCCGCGGCGCCGTATTCGGCCATGTCCTGCGGCATACGGTGCGCGGAGATCACGCGCGCCTCGTAGGCCACGCCGAACTCCTCCAGCATCGTCACCGCGTGCTTCATGACCTCCCAATCGCTGGAAGATCCCATAATCACGCCCACCACGGGGGTGGCCTGCGCCGCTGCGGAAGTCTGGTCTGTCATAACCGGTGTCTAGAAGTTGAACCGCGGCGCGCGCGCCGCGACATGTCAGGAAAGCGCGGAACCCGCCCGCGAAACCCGCTATTTTACCCGGCGTCCGCGGACCGCTACTGCGCGGCCGCCCTGTCCAGCCAAAGATAGCTGACCGGATCGTCCGGGCAAGGCCCGAAGCCGCACTGCAGCGTGGTGCTGCCGGCGTTGGCCAGGACCACGACAAAAAACAGGGCCATGATCACCATGCCCAGCGCTGATACCGGCTTTTTCAGCATGCTGTCGCCCCATTTCCGGTCGACGCACAGCATGACGACGCAGAACGCGATGATGCCCGCGAAGGCGATGAAGGCCCACGTATAGAAATGCAGGCCGAGCAACGGCGTGCCGTAGCCCGGATCGCCGGGCGCGATGTGCAGCAGGACCTGGCGCCCCGAGGCGACCATGCCGCCCATCGCCCCCGCGATGCTCATCGCATAGTGCATGGGCGAGGGCCCCAGTCGCAGGTTGAGCAGGAACCCGACGCCGGCAAGCATCAGCGCCACGCGTTGCAGCAGGCAGAGCGGGCACGGCAATTCGTCATACGCGAACTGCCAAACGAAGGCCATGCAGAGGATGGCGCTGACGCCCAGGAGGGCCAGCGCGTTCAGGATGCGCGAGCCGCGCGCGGGGTTGAGGGAAAAGATCATCGTCCGCGCGTCACAGGGAGAGAGCCAGCGGACTGGTCATGTGGTATTGGCACCAGGCGGCAAAGAGCGCCAGGGTGAGCAGCCAGAACGTCACGCAGGGACGGCGCCTGCCCGTCAACCCGAACCACACCGCCAGCGTCCCAGTCACAAAAGGCAACATCATCACCATGCGGCGCTCCTTATCACGGATGTCCCGAACCAAGCGCGGACGAGTATAGCGTAACAATCCGAAATAATTGGCATTCCAAGCCCCGGGTTTCCCCTTGCCGCGACGGGGATCAGGCAAAAAAAACCCGCTCTGGATGCAGAGCGGGTTTCATCGAGCGCGATCGGTCGGGCGACCGATCAGGCAAACATCAGGCAAACATCAAGCGATCAGGCGGTCCAGCGCTTCGCGGTACTTGGCCGCCGTCTTGTCCAGCACGTCCTTGGGCAGGCGCGGCGCGGGCGGCGTCTTGTCCCAGGTCTGGGTCTCGAGCCAGTCGCGCACGAACTGCTTGTCGAACGACGGCGGGCTGATGCCCACGCGATAGCCGTCCGCCGGCCAGAAGCGCGACGAATCGGGCGTCAGGACTTCGTCCATCAGGTGCAGCGTGCCGTCATCGTCCAGGCCAAACTCGAACTTGGTGTCGGCGATGATGATGCCCTTGGTCGCCGCGAAGGCTGCGGCCTCGGCGTAGAGCTTGAGCGTGACGTCGCGGATGCGCTCGGCCATTTCCTGGCCGACTTCCTTGACCACATGCGCGAAATCCACGTTTTCGTCGTGCATGCCGAACTCGGCCTTGGCCGCCGGCGTGAAAATCGGTTCGGGCAGCTTGCTGGCCTGCTGCAGCCCGGCCGGCAGCTTGATGCCGCACACGGCGCCGGTGGCCTGGTAATCCTTCCAGCCGGAACCGATCAGGTAGCCGCGGGCGACCGCTTCCACCAGGATGGGCTTCAGGCGCTTGACCACCACGGCACGGCCGCGCACCTGGTCCACCTCATCGGGCGCCACGACGTCCTCGGGCTTCACGCCGGTGGAGTGGTTGGGCAGGATATGGGCCAGCTTCTGCAACCAGAACTCGGTCAACTCGGTCAGCACCTGTCCCTTGCCGGGAATGGGGTCGTCAAGGATCACATCGAAGGCGGAGATACGATCCGACGCGACGATCAGCAATTTGTCGTCGCCGACGGCGTACATATCGCGCACCTTACCGCGGCCCAGCAGCGGCAAGGACTTGATGCTGGATTCATGCAAAGCAGAAGTCACGGGAATGGCCTATGGCAAAAATGAACATTCCCGCCGCGGGCGGGCGCCAGGGCGGGAAGTAGAACGAAATCGGACACTGTGCGGGAGCGGCCCCCGCAAAGCGCATAGATTACTGCAAATAAGTTCGCCTTGCCGCTGGCCGAGGGCCGGGTTAGGCTTTATTCCCACCCATTATTCGCGCCGGCCGCCCCAGGCGTCACGGCGCAACCCACCGCCCGGAGACAAAGCCGTATGCAGGATGCTTCCCCCAAGCGCATGCCCCACGCCGACGCGCAGGTACACATGACAGGCGGCTGCCAATGCGGCGCCATCCGCTACGCCCTCACCGACGAACCCATCACGGCCGCCACCTGTCATTGCCGGGACTGCCAATATTCCAGCGGCGGCGCCCCGGCCCATGCGCTGATCTTCCCGGCGGGCACGGTGACGCTGCTGCGCGGCCAGCCCAAGGAGCACCGCTACCAGGGAGACTCCGGCCACTCGGTCATGCGCAGTTTCTGCCCCGCCTGTGGGACGCCGCTGTTCGGCGGCTCGGAGGGCATGGGTTATGAAGTGGTGCGCGCGGGGTCGCTGGATGATCCGGAAGCGTTCCACGCCAAGGTCAGCCTGTGGACGGATTCGGCGCCTTCGTGGCATCACGTGGATCGCACGGTGCCGAATTTTCCGAGGAATGCGCCGCAATAGCGCCATCGGCTGCTGCCGCGCAAAAAAAAGCTGGTCCCTCGGGACCAGCCTTTTCCGCATGCTCCGCCCGCAGGCGGAGCACTGGCAAGACGCTTACTGAACCACCTGAGCCAGCTTGCCCGACGCGTATTGCGCGGCGACTTCGGTCAGCGGCAGCGGCTTGATCTTGCTGGCGTTGCCGGCGGTGCCGAATTCCGTGTAGCGAGCGACACAGATCGCCTTGGCGGCGGCGCGGGCCGGCTTGAGGTATTCGCGCGGGTCGAACTTTTCGGGGTTCTCGGCGAAGAAGCGGCGGATGGCGCCGGTCATGGCCAGACGGATATCGGTGTCGATATTGATCTTGCGCACGCCGTACTTGATGGCTTCCTGGATTTCCTCGACGGGCACGCCGTAGGTTTCCTTCATGTTGCCGCCGAATTCACGGATCTCGGCCAGCAGTTCCTGCGGCACGCTGGAGCTGCCGTGCATCACCAGGTGGGTGTTGGGCAGGCGGGCGTGGATTTCCTTGATGCGGGAGATCGACAGGATGTCGCCGGTGGGCTTGCGCGTGAACTTGTAGGCGCCGTGGCTGGTGCCGATGGCGATGGCCAGGGCGTCGAGCTGGGTGCGGCGCACGAAGTCGGCGGCCTGCTCCGGATCGGTCAGCAGCTGGTCCATGGTCAGCTTGCCGTCGGCGCCGTGGCCGTCTTCCTTGTCGCCTTCCATGGTTTCCAGGGAACCCAGGCAGCCCAGTTCGCCTTCGACGGTCACGCCCAGCTTGTGCGCGATGTCCACGACCTTCTTGGTGACTTCGACGTTGTAGTCGTAGTCGGCGATGGTCTTGCCGTCTTCCTTGAGCGAACCGTCCATCATGACGCTGGAGAAGCCCAGGTCGATGGCGCCTTGGCAGACCTTGGGCGACTGGCCGTGATCCTGGTGCATGACCACGGGGATGTGCGGGTAGGACTCAACGGCGGCCTGAATCAGGTACTTCAGGAAGCCTTCGCCCGCGTATTTGCGCGCGCCGGCCGAGGCCTGCATGATCACCGGGCTATCGGTCTCCGCCGCGGCTTCCATGATGGCCTGGACCTGTTCCAGGTTGTTGACGTTGAAAGCCGGAATGCCGTAGCCGTGCTCGGCGGCGTGGTCGAGCAACTGGCGCATGGAGACTAGGGCCATGAGTGGTCCTCCTTAGGTACTGTCTATTGAGAGATGGTTGAAGTCCTGCTGAATGGGGTGATTTTACGGGGGAATCGAAGAAAGGTCTTGCAACGGCCGGTATCCTATCCATTCAGACGATGCCGAACGGCGTAGGGCCCGTTGGCGACCTCCGTTGTACGGCCGATGCGGGCGGGGCAGAACGGCCTGCGCCCCGCCGCCGCGGCCTTCAGGCCGCCCTGGGAACGGCGATCCGCCCCGCCCAGGGCTGGGCCGCTTCCAGTTGGGCCGACAGCGCCAGCACCAGGTCTTCACGGCCGTAGCGGCCGACCACCTGCACGCCCACCGGAAGACCGGCCTCGGTCCAGACCAGCGGCAGGCTGGCTGCGGGCTGCCCGGACGCATTGAACGCCGCCGAGAACGTGCCGTAGGTGGCGACCTTGCGGCGGAAGTCCAGGAACGAGCCCTTGGCGGTCGAGAGCTCGCCAAGCTTCAGGGGAAGCTGCGTGAGCGACGGGGACAGGATGGCGTCGTAGCCCTGCACGTAGCCGTCAAGGATGCGGCCGATGGCGTGGAACCGGTTCACGCTGGCGATGTAGTGCGCCGCCGGCAGCGTCTTGCCGTATTCATATCCCTCGCGCAGGACGGGTTCCAGGTCGCCGTCGCGCAGCGGCTGGCCGGACAGCCCCAGGCGCGTGTCGACCGACAGCACGATATTGCCGGCCAGCACGTTGGCGTGGGCCAGCACGAACGCCTCGTATTCGATGTCCGGCGGCGCGCTGTCCACCACCTCGTGTCCGAGCTCGCGGCACAGCACGGCCGCCCGCTCCACTGCCGCGACGCATTCGGGCGCCACCGGAATGCCGTTCCAGGCGTCGCGCCACAGGGCGATGCGCAGCTTGCGCGGTGATTCGTCCAGGACCTTCAGGTACGAAGCCGGGCCTGCGGGTGCCGTGTAAGGCGCGCCCGGTTCATGGCCGCCGATGGCGTCCAGCGCCGCGGCCGTGTCGCGCACCGACCGCGACAGCACGCCGTCCGTCGCCAGGCCGCCCCAGCCTTCGCCGCGGAACGGCCCCATCGGCACGCGCCCGCGCGAGACCTTCAAGCCATAGACGCCACAGGCGGCCGCCGGGATCCGGATCGAGCCGCCGCCGTCGCTGCCATGGGCCAGGGGCACGATCCCCGCGGCCACCGCCGCCGCCGCGCCGCCGCTGGATCCGCCGGACGAGCGGGTCGGATCCCAGGGATTGCGGGTGGGGCCGCCGTTGCGCGCCGCCTCGGTGGTGGGCGCCATGCAGAATTCCGGCACGGTCGTGCGCGCAAACGGAATCAGGCCGGCGGCCTCGAACCGGTCGGCCAGCGTGGCATTGCGCGCATAGGCCGTGTCGTTGAGCAGGCGCGAACCCAGGCTGGACGGAAAGCGCGTGTGCGCCAGGCCGGAATCCTTCAGCAGGAAGGGGATGGCGCCGAACGCCCCCCGCGGCTGCCAATCCCGCGCCACGTCCAGCGATTCCTCATAGCGCTCGTAGCACAGCGCGTTCATCGCCGGCGCGCGTTCCCGCGCCAGCTTGATGGCGCAGGCCATCAGGTCTTCGGCGCGGACTTCGCGCCGGGCCAGCAGGCCGGCCAGCGCCAGCCCGTCCAGCAACTGATACTCGGTGTCACGCATACTGCTTGCTCCTGGTCGAGGGATCCGACAGCGCATCCAGATCGGGCTTGTTCCAGGCCTTGCCCGGCACCGAATCGATCAGGCGGCGCGTGTATTCATGTTGGGGGTGATAGAAAATCGTGGCGGCGCGATCCAGCTCCACCAGTTGCCCTTGGCGCATCACCGCGATGCGGTCGCAGATCTGGGCGGCGACGCGCAGGTCATGGGTGATGAACAGCACCGACAGGTCGAACTGCCCGCTCACGGTCTTGAGCAGGTCCAGCACCTGGGCCTGAATCGACACATCCAGCGCCGACACCGCCTCGTCGGCGACCAGCAGCCGCGGCTTGAGCGCCAGCGCGCGCGCGATGCCCACCCGCTGACGCTGCCCGCCCGAGAACTGGTGCGGATACCGGTCGCCGGCATCGCCGCCCAGGCCCACCAATTCCAGCAGTTCGCGCGCCTCGCGCAGTGCGGTCCTGCGGTTTTCGCCGAAGGCGATCGGCCCCTGCGCCACGGCCTCGATGACGCGATGGCGCGGATTGAGCGACGCGTAGGGATCCTGGAACACCATCTGGATCTGGCGGCGGTACGGACGGAAATCGCGCGGCTTCATGCCCACGAGCTCCTGGCCCTCCATGCGTACGCTGCCGCTGTCGGGCGCGATCAGCCCGATCAGCGTGCGGCCCAGCGTGGACTTGCCCGAACCGGACTCCCCGACGAGCCCCAGCGTTTCCCCCTGGCGGATCTCCAGCGAAATGTCGCGCAGCGCATCGACGCGCCGCCCGCCCGTGGCGAAAGTCTTGCACAGGTTCTTCACCACCATCAGCGGTTGCGCGGCGGCGGCCTCGTCCTTGCCTTGCGGCTTGTGCGGCACCGCGGCGATGAGCTGGCGCGTATAGGGGTGCTGCGGACGGTTCAGGATGTCCTCGGCGGCGCCCGCTTCCACCACCGTCCCCTTGCGCATCACCACGATGCGGTGGGCAATATCGGCCACCACGCCGAAATCGTGGGTGATGAAGATGACGCCGATGCCCATGCGCCGTTGGATATCCTTGATCAGGTCCAGGATCTGCGCCTGCGTGGTGACGTCCAGCGCGGTCGTGGGCTCGTCGGCGATCAGCACGTCCGGCTCCAGGGCCAGGGCCATCGCGATCACCACCCGCTGGCGCTGGCCGCCCGAGAGCTGGAACGGATAGGCGTCGTACATGGCCTGCGGATCGGGCAGCAACACCTGGCCGAACAGGTCCAGCACGCGCTGCTTGCGGGCGGCGGCGCCCAGGTTGGTGTGGCGCTCGAGCACCTCGTCGACCTGGCGGCCCACCCGCATGATGGGGTTGAGCGCCGTCATGGGTTCCTGGAAGACCATGCCGAAGGACCGGCCCCGCAGGCCGTACCAGTCGGTGGGCGACAGGTGGACCAGGTCGTGCCCGCCATACAGGATCTGCCCCTGCGTGACGCTCAGCTGGTCAGCCGGCAGCAGTCCCATGATGGCGTGCGCGGTGACCGATTTGCCCGAGCCGGACTCGCCCACCACGCACAGGATCTCGTTGCGGTTCACGGTGTAGGACACGCCCTGCACCACCGTCGGACCGCCATGGGCGGCCGTTACGCTGAGATCACGGACTTCCAGCAGCGCGCTCATCACGTCGTCCTCCTGCGGGCCAGTTTGGGGTTGAGCGCATCGTTGAGCGCTTCGCCGATCAGGTTGAGCGCCAGCACCGTCATCAGGATCGCCACGCCGGGAAACACGCTCATCCACCAGGCGTCGCGCAGCACACTGCGCGAGGCGCCGATGATGTAGCCCCAGGTCATGGCGTTGGGGTCGCCCAGGCCGAGGAAGCTCAGCGCCGATTCCAGCAGGATCGAGCTGGCGATCATCAGGGAGCCCGACACAATCACGGGCGACAGGCTGTTGGGCAGGATCTGCGTGAGGATGATGCGCAGGTTCGACTGCCCGGACAGCATCGCCGCCTGGACGAACTCGCGGTTCTTCAGGCTCATGAATTCGGCGCGGACCAGCCGCGCCAGCGGCGGCCAGGACACCACGGCGATGGCGAAGATCACCGTGGCCATGTTGGGCGTCAGGATCGCCACCAGCACCACCGCCAGGAAAAAGCTGGGGATGGTCTGGAACAGTTCGATGAACCCCACGATGGCCTGGTCCACGCGTCCGCCGTAGAACCCGGCCAGCGCGCCGACGGTGATGCCCAGCAGGATCGACACCGCCGTGGACACGGCGGCCAGCACCAGCGTGACGCGCGAGCCATAGGCGATGCCCGAGGCGATGTCGCGCCCCAGCGTGTCGGTGCCGAGCAATGCGCCTTCGGACAGCGGCGGCATGAATGGGCCGTTGATGATGTCCCAGGGACTGTCGGGGAAGATCCAGCTCGCGGTGATGGCCACCAGCGCAACCAGCGCGACCACGATCAGGCCCATGACGCCGCCCTTGTTGCGGCAGAACGATTGCATGAACGCTTTCATTTGAGTTCGATCCTGGGATCCGCCACCGTGTAAAGAATGTCGGTGATGAGGTTGACCACGACCACGATCAGCGAGGCCACGAAGAACACGCCGAGCAGCACGCTGTAGTCGCGCTGGATCAGCGCGTCGAACGCCAGCCGGCCGATACCCGGCCACGCAAAGACCGTTTCCACCAGGAGCGACCCGCCGATCAGCCCGCCCGCCTGGATGCCGGCATAGGTAATGACGGGCAGCAGCGCGTTGCGCAGCACGTGGCGCACGATCACCGTGCGTTCGGACAGGCCCTTGGCGCGCGCCGTCTTCACGAAGTCCAGCTGGCTGATTTCCAGGATGGACGCGCGGGTCAGCCGGGCGTAGACCGCCATGTAGAACATGCCCAGTGTGAGCGCCGGCAGCAGCAGATGCTTGGCCACGTCGGCCAGGCGCGCCAGCCCGGTCAGGTTGGCGCCGACGCTTTCATAGCCGAAGGCCGGCAGCCATTCCAGGTTCACGGAAAAGAGCAGCACCAGCATCAGCCCCACCCAGAACAGCGGCGTGGCGTAGGCCAGCATCGACAGGGTCGTGATGACGGTATCGCCCCACTTCCCGACGCGCAGCGCGGCCTGCGTGCCCAGGCTTACCCCCGCCAGCAGCGCAAAGGCGAATGCCGACAGGGTCAGCAGCAAGGTGGCCGGCAGGTGCTCCAGGATCAGGCTGGATACCGGCGCCTGCTGGCGGTAGGAATACCCCAAGTCGAATGTAGCGACGTTCTTGAGGTATTGGCCCAACTGCACCGCGATCGGCTTGTCCAGGCCGAACTCCTGCCGCAGCTTGGCGATGAATTCGGCGTCCACCGCCCCGGACTGGCCGGCCAGGATCTCGGCCGGGTCGCCCGGCGCCGCCCGCACCAGGAAGAAGTTGAAGAGCGCGATCATCAGCAGAACCAGGACGCTCTTGACCACCCGGTTCGCCAGGAACTTGGCGATCTTCTTCATTCTTTGGACAGCCAGGTGTCGCTCTGCGTGTCGACGACGCCCAGCGCGGTCGTCACGGCGTCATGCACGCGCTTGTTCAGCAGGGTCGAATAGTTGGTGTCGGCGATCCACAGCACGGGCACGTCTTCCACCAGGATGCGCTGCACCTCGCTGTACAGCTTCTGGCGTTCTTCATCGGTGGCGGCGGTGGCGGCGGCGTTGAACAGCGCATCGACCTTGGGGTTGTTGTACTGCGACGTATTGGTGAACATCAGCCCCTTCTTGATGTTGCTGCCCAAGTACGTGCGCGACACGCCGATCGCCGGATCGCCGTACTGAAACACGCCGTTGGAGCCCATGTCGTAGTCCCAGTTGCCCACGCGGCTGGTCCAGCCGCCCACGTCGGTGTTCTCCAGCGTCACCGCCACGCCGATCTTGGCCAGGTTCTGCTTGACGTATTCGGCCACGCGGCGCTGCATCTCGCCGTAAGGCAGCGGAATCAGGCCGACCGAGGCGCGCACGCCCTTGGCGTCGGGCTTCAGGCCCATTTCATCCAGCAGCGCGATGGCCTTCTTGGGATCGTAGGGATAGGACTTGACGTTGGAATCGTAGAAGCGCGTGTTGTGATGGATGGGGCCGGTGGCGACCGTGCCCGTGCCGAACATGATCTTGTCGACGATGAACTGGCGGTTGATGCCGTACATCAGCGCCTGGCGGAAGCGCTTGTCCGAGAATGGCTGGCGGCCGCCGTTCAGTTCGATCCACTGCATCGTCGACCAGTATTCGTAGCCCTTGTGGGTCTGCGCGATGCTGGGCAGCTTGGCCACGCGCGCCACGTCCACGGGCTCGATATCCTGCAGCCAGGCCTGCAGCACCGTGCCCTGCTCCAAGGCCACGCGGCGCGATGCGGAATCGGGAATCACTCGGTAGGTAATCCCGTCCAGGTAGGGCCGGCCTTCCTTCCAGTAGTGCTCGTTCTTGACCAGTTCGATGTAGGAGCCGCGCTCCCAGCGCTTGAACTTGAACGGCCCGGTGCCGACCGGCGCGTTGTTGTTAGGGTTCTGGCCGATCGGCGTGTCGACGTCGTACAGGTGCTTGGGCAGGATCGCGCCGCCGCCGATGTCGAAGGCATAAAGAAAGGCGGAGTACGGCTGCTTCAGCTTGAAGACCACCGTCTGCGCATCCGGCGCCGAGATTTCCTGCACGTTCGCCATCAGCGTGCGCGTGCGGGGCGTGTTGGCGAGGATCTTGGTATAGGTGAACACGACATCGTCGGACGAGAACGGCTTGCCGTCATGCCACTGCACCTTGGGCTGCAGGTGGAAGGTGTAGGTCAGGCGGTCCGCCGAAACCTCCCAGGACTTGGCCAGGCCAGGCTGCGGCTTCAGGTCGAAGGAATAGGTCAGCAGGCTTTCAAAGATCTTGCCGGCCACCAGTTGAGTGCTGGCCACCTGTTGCACGGCCACGTTCAGCGTGGGCGGCTCCGGATTGACGATGGCGGTCAGGATCCCGCCATATTGCGGGGTTTCGGCGGCGTGCGAGGGGGAGACGGCGAAAGGCAGCAAGCTGGCGGCGGCCAGCATGCAGCGCGCCAGGGCGCGGCGGGCACTGAAGGCATTCATGGCAGGACTTCCCAAGGAAAAGTGAGGATCGCGGATGGACTCAGGCTTGCAGCGGTTCGACGCCGCACCAGTCATGGATGAAGAGCGCCAGCGAGGTCGCCACGCGCACCATGCTGTCCACCGACACGCATTCGTTGAAACCATGCACGTTCTGCACCTTCGGGCCGTAGCAGGTCACGGGCACGTCCATCATCAGCCGGAAATGGCGGCCGTCCGTGGTGGCGGTCAACGCGGTGGGCTGCGGCAGTTCGCCCGCTACGCGGCGGTGCGCGTCCGCCAGCAACTGCATGGCGGGAACGTCCAGGTCGTACTCGCAGCCTGGCGCGTGAAAGCCTTCGTAGCGGATATCGATACGCACGTCGCTGTCGGTCAGGCCCGCCTCGACGGCGCGGATGCGCGCTTCGACCCGTCGTTTGGCCTCATCGATGGTCATGTCCGGATAGCAGGCGACACGCATGCCCAGCGTGCACACGCTGGGCACGGATGAATTCCAGTCGCCGGCGTGGATCTGGCCCAGGTTGAAGTTGATGGGATGCGCGTGCTCACGGTAGGCCGGATGCCGGTTCTCGGGCAGGTTCCATTCGTGCTCCAACTGCTTCATGGCGTCGACGATGCGCAGGCCGGTTTCGACCGGATTGACGCCCGTGGTCATATAGGCGGCATGCGCCGGCCGGCCCACGATGTCCACGTACATCCAGTACACGCCAAGCTGCGCGCTCATCATGCGCTCGTGCGTGGGTTCGGGAATGACCACCGCGTCGAACGCGCTGAGCTTGGCGGCGGCGATGGCGCTTTGCAGCGCGGACACCGTAGCCAGCGTGCCGTTGCCGGTGTTTTCCTCTTCCAGCACGCCATTGAAGCCGACGGCGCCCGCGGGCTGCACGCCCAGATCCTGCAGGGCCTTGAACGCCGCCAGGGCGCAGATGATGCCCGCCTTCATGTCGCCTGCGCCGCGGCCATAGAGCCAGCCGTCGCGCAGTTCGCCGTCGAACGGCGCGGGATCCCACAATTCGTGCGGGCCGGTGGGCACCACGTCCAGGTGGCCGTTGAACAGTACGGCCCGGCCGCCGGCGCTGCGGGGTTCGTGCCGCGCCAGCACGTTGTAGCGGCCGCCGTCGGGGCAGCAGGCGGGGGAATACAGCGGCAGGTTCTTGAGTTCTTCGGTGCGCAGCACGATGCGCTCGGACGTGAGGCCCAGGTCGGCCAGCGCGCCCTCCAGAAATTCGGCGGCGGACGTTTCCTGACCGGGCAGGCTGCGGCACTGCACGAAACCCGTGAGCGCGTCGGTCATGTACTGGCGAAGTCCGGCCACGGCTTCGGCGATTCGGGCCTGGTCCAGGCTGGCTGCTGCGACGGCGGTCATTGCATTCCCCTTTTCGAGTATGAAATCGCTCAAATATAAGTATCAATAATTGATACTTAGATATCTATATTTGGCATGATAGAGTTCGAACAAGCGCGCAGCAATACGACATCCATGGGTAATTTCCCTAGGACCTGTCGGAAAATGCTTGCCGCTACAGTGCGTATCCGCGCGCTGTAGCAACGGGGCTTGCAAGGCCGCACATAACAAGACGAACGGAGAAATCAACATGGCCACAACCGAGACCCGGTTCAACCAATCCCTGGCGAAAGGCTTCGGCATCCTGGAGGCTTTTTCCAATCACCCCGGCCCGCTCAGCCTCAACGAGCTGACGGAACTGTCGGGGCTGGACCGCAGTTCCACGCAGCGCATGCTGCATACGCTGGTGGCGCTGGGATACCTGGAACGCGGCAGCAACCAGCGCGGCTATGTGCTGGGCAAGAAGATCCTGGACCGGACCTTTGATTTCCTGCGCAGCCATCCCCTGCTGGAACGCGCCACGCCCATCCTGGAACAGCTCCAGCAGGAATGCGGGGAACGCGTGGACCTGAGCCTGTTCGACGACCTGACCATCGTCTATGCGCTGCGCCGCCAGACCAAGCGCCAGACCTTCTACGCCACGCTGGTGGGCCGGCGCATGCCCACGTTTTCGTCGTCCGGCGGGCGCGCCATGATGGCGCACCTGACCGACGCCGAGGTGGACGACATCCTGGCGCGTAGCGACATGCGGCCGCTGACGCCCAAGACCATCACCGATCCCGACGTGATCCGCCAACGCGTGCAGGAGGCCCGGATGCAGGGCTATGCCCTCTGCCTGGAGGAAAGCATGGTTGGGGAGATCGTGCTGGGCAGCGCCGTGGTCGACCACAGCGGGCGCCCCCTGGCGGCCATCCACATCTCCGGGCTCCTGGCCGAATGGACGCCTGACTCCTTCACCCAGCGCTTCAGCTCGCTGGCGATCTCGGCGGCGCGCGCCCTGAGCGGGCGCCCCAATCGCAACTGAGCCCGCAAGCCGGCCGCCTTTCACGGGAAATCCCTAGCGCCGGCCGCCTTGCGCGGCCCGGCGCGCTGCTGCACCATAGTCCACTTGGATTCTTAAGTATCAATATTTGATACTTAAGATTTTACGCAGCAGCGGCCTTCGGCATCGCGGGGCCGCCACCCGAGGAGATTCGCCTTGAAGTGCAATAACGTCCGCCGCGCCCTGATGCAGGGGCTGCTGGCCGCCGCCGCCTTTGCCGCCGTTCCCGCCGCCAGCGCCGCCGATCCCCAGCCGCAATACGGCGGCGTGCTCACCGCCATCCTCAACCCCGAGCCGCCCAACCTGAACGTCGCGATGCAGCAGGTGGGCACCACGCAGATGGTGGCCGGGAAAATCTACGAAAGCCTGCTGACGTATTCCTTCGACCTGAAACCGCTGCCGAGCCTGGCTCGGTCATGGGAGGTGTCCGACGATCAGTTGACCTATACCTTCCACCTGCAGCCCAAGGCGCAATGGCACGACGGCAAGCCATTCACGTCGGCGGACGTGCTGTTCTCGTACAAGCAGATCCTGGCCAACACGCCGCGCACGCGCTCGCTGATGCGCTACATCCAGGACATCACCGCGCCGGACGAGCACACGGTGGTGTTTCATCTGAAAGAGCGCTATTCGGCCTTCCTGTATGCGTTCGATATCGGCGGCGGCGTGATCCTGCCCAAGCACCTGTACGACGTGGACACGCCGCTGGCGCAGAACCCGCACAACAACGCGCCCATCGGCACAGGGCCATTCAAGTTCAAGCGCTGGGAACGCGGCTCTTACATCGAACTGGTCAGGAACGACCACTACTGGAAGGAAGGGCGTCCCTACCTGGACGGCATCACCTACCGCGTGATTCCCGACGCGGCGTCGCGCCGCCTGGCGCTGGAGCAGCGGACCGTGCAGCAGGCTTGGCTGCAGGACATCGAGCCCTTCGACATGCCCCGTGTGGCCAAGCTGGCGCACATCAACGTCACGCAGAAGGGCTACGAGTACTGGTCCACACTGCACTGGATCGAAATGAACGAAGCGCGCAAGCCGATGGATGACAAGCGCTTCCGGCAAGCGGTCATGTACGCCATCGACCGCGAATTCATCGCCAAGCGCATCATGTTCGGGATGGGCACGGTGTCCACCGGCCCGTTTCACCGCAACACGCGGTTCCACGATCCCAACGTCAGGCAATACCCGTACGATCCCAAGAAGGCCATCGCGCTGCTGGACGAGATGGGCCTGAAGCCCGACGCCAATGGCGTGCGCGTCAAGCTTGGCCTGATCCCCAATCCCTATGGGGAAATGCAGCGCCGCATCGCCGAATACACCAAGCAGAGCCTGGGCAAGGTGGGCATCGCCATCGAAATCGAAAGCACCGACGTGGGCGGCTGGACCACGCGCATGGGCAACTGGGATTTCGACATGGCCTACAACGGCGTGTTCCAGTATGGCGATCCCGCCATCGGCGTGTCGCGCACGTACGTCAGCAGCAACATCAAGAAGGGCCTGGCGTTCACCAATACCTCGCAGTACCGCAATCCCAAGGTCGATGAACTGTTCGACCAGGCCGCCACCGCGCCGACGGACCAGGAACGCCAGCGGCTGTACACGGAAGTGCAGAAGATCCTGGCCGAAGATGTGCCGCTCGCGTGGATCGACGACACCAACTATTCCACCTTCCTGGACAAGCGCGTGCACGGCGCCATCACGACGGGACTGGGCGCCGTGGATAGCTACGCAGACGCGTGGCTGGCGCCCAAGTAGGCACGGCCTGGGCCGCTGCGCCCCGGCCCGCGGGCGGCCTCAGGGCCGCCCAGCGTGCGGCACGTCCACCCGCGCCGCCAATATCCGCGCCTGCGGGGTGGCCCGGCGGTTGGCCTCGATGAAGTCCGGCGCGGCCGCCATGAACAGGGTCCGGCCATCCGGGCCGCCCAGGGCAGCCGCGAAGATGCCGAATTCCCCCGTGTCGATCTGTTCGAGGATCCGGCCGCCGCGTTCGACGCGCACGATGCGCTTGCCGATGGCGTCCGCGACCCACAGGGCGCCCTCCTCGTCCAGCGCGCCGCCGTCAGGGGCGATGGCGGAGGCGGCGATCAGCGTGGACAGGTCATCGGTGTCGGGCAGCTCGCCAAAGTTGGCCCAGTCCCGGCGCGGGCCCAGCACGCCGTTGGGCTGGATGTCGAATTCCGAAATGCGATTGGCGAAGGTCTCGTTGACGATCAGGGTCTTGCCGTCGGGCGTGATGAACGACCCGTTGGGAAAGCACAGGTCGTCCGCCACGACCTGCGCGACACCGTCCGGATCGACGCGCACCAGCGTCGTGGTGCGGACCGGCTCGCCCGCCATGATGTCGAAGCCGAAGTTGCCGACATAAGCCCTGCCCTGCGCGTCCACCACCATGTCATTGATGTGGCCGCCGGTCAGGGCGGACAGATCGGCATGGACCGACAAGGTGCCGTCGGCCTCGCGGCGCAGCAGCTTGCGGTCTTTCATGGACGAGATCAGCAGGCGGCCGTCGGGCAGCCAGCCCAGGCCGGACGGCTGCTGCGGGACCAGACAGACGCGGTCGACAGCGCCTTGCTCCGTCACGGTGATGACCTGCCCGGTGTAGAAATCCGACGCCCACAGACGGTTGTCGTGCCAGCGCAATCCTTCCAGATAGGTGTAGCCGGAGGCCAGTACGGACAGCTCGCGATTCGGCATTGCTTTGTCTCCTTTATCGCCCCGCTCGGGGCCGGTTCCCTGGGTGGCGCGCAGCCTTCGTCGTCGAGGCCGGCGCGGTCATTCTGGCATGATTGATCCGTCCCCAAACTGACAACTGGCTGTCAGCTTCACGGCGTTAACATCGCGCCCCAAGGGTTAACCCGTGCTTTCCCCGGGCCCTGGCATGTCCGTCATCGGACCGCCCTGCACCGCCCCATGCCGGCGGGCCTGGCCCTTCGGGCCGAGCGGCGGCTCCCCGTTATCCCGTTTTGAACATGAACACTAAGAAGCTGACGCGTTATATCGGCATCGCCATGGTGCTGGGCATCGTGGTGGGCTACTTCTGCAACAAGTTCGCGCAGAACCAGCAGGAGGCGGCGCACATCGCCTCGTACTTCAGCCTCGTCACCGACATCTTCCTGCGCATGATCAAGATGATCATTGCGCCCCTCGTGTTCGCCACCCTGGTGACCGGACTGGCCAGCATGAGCGATGCCAGCGCCGTGGGCCGCATCGGCATGCGCGCCATGATCTGGTTCATCGCCGCCTCCGCGATCTCCCTGTTGCTGGGCCTGGCGCTCGTCAACATCTTCCAGCCCGGCGCGCACATGAACCTGGCGATCCCCGACGCGGGCCTGACCTCGGGACTGAAGACGGGCGATTTCACGCTCAAGGCCTTCATCGCGCACGTGTTTCCCAAGAGCATCGCCGAAGCGATGGCGAACAACGAGATCCTGCAGATCCTGGTGTTCTCGCTGTTCTTCGGCGCGGCGCTGTCCTTCATCCGCGGCAAGGGCCACAACACGATCTACAACATGATCGACGAGTTGGCCAAGATCATGTTCCGCGTGACCGACTATGTGATGCGCTTCGCGCCGCTGGGCGTATTCGCCGCCATGGCCGCCGCCATCACCACCGAAGGCCTGGGCGTGCTGGTCAGCTACGGCAAGCTGATCGGGGAGTTCTACCTGGGCCTGGCCCTGCTGTGGGCGGTCCTGTTCGGCGTCGGCTACCTGTTCCTGGGCAAGTCCACCTTCCGCCTGGGCGGCCTGATCAAGGAACCGACCCTGCTGGCGTTCTCGACCGCGAGTAGCGAATCGGCGTATCCCAAGACTATCGAGGCGCTGGCGCGTTTCGGGGTGTCCAAGCGCATTTCGGGATTCGTGCTGCCGCTGGGCTACTCGTTCAACCTGGACGGCTCGATGATGTACCAGTCCTTCGCGGTGCTGTTCATCGCCCAGGCCTACAACATCGAGATGAGCTTCACGCAGCAGCTCACCCTGCTGCTGGTGCTGATGGTGACCAGCAAAGGCATGGCCGGCGTGGCGCGCGCGTCGCTGGTCGTGGTGGCGGCGACGCTGCCGATGTTCCATCTGCCGGAAGCCGGCCTGCTGCTGATCATGGGCATCGACCAGTTCTTCGACATGGGCCGCACCGCCACGAACGTGGTCGGCAACAGCCTGGCCACGGCCGTGATCGCCAAGCTTGAAGGCAATGAGGAGGACCTGCCCGCGCAGACCGCCGAAGACGCCCCGCAGACGGGCGCGGCCGCCACCCAGAACGCATGAAAAATCGGGCCACAAGGGCCCGATTTTTCATGGTGCGCGCCAGCTTGACCCGGCGCGGGGAGCGGGCGCAACATAAAGGCCCCTTCCGACAAGTACCGGCGCGGCGCGCATGGGCGCCACGCCCGGCCCGCACGCCATGAACCTACCGCCCTTTCGCACCGCGGCGGCCGCCGCCGCGCTTGCCGGCGGCGTCTTTGCCGCCATGCCTGCCGCGCACGCATGGACACTCGTCTCCTGCGACCTGCACGGCACCGTCGCCACCCTGCCCACCACCTTCCGGCAATTCCGCACCGATGGCTCGGAACTTGTCCAGGTGTTGTTCAAGCTGAAAGTGAAAGCCGCCGAGATCCCGGACGGCGAGCGCGCCGACACCGACTGCTCGCAGTTCGTGGGCAAGGATGTCGATGTGGCGCTGGAGAACGTGCCGGCCCGCAGGATCCAGCGAGGCAAGCCGCTGAACGTGCGCTACCGGTATGACGAATCGCTGGGGCAGGCGATGTCGACAAAGTACGAGCTGACGCCCTGACGCCTTGCCGACGTCGCGGCCGCTAGTCGTTGACCGAGCACGACACGGGCGAACCGTCCTCGAACTCCACGTCGTAGGTGTGCACCGGATCCCAGGGCAGCGTGAACCAGAGTTCATAGCCGTCGCCGTCTTCATCGAACAGCCACAGGGCGCGCAGCACGGCCTTTTCCGCCATGGCTTCGGCGGTTTCCTCGGCCAGGAGCTGGTCGTCTTCGATGCCCAGCTTCTTGTAGTGCTCATACGAATAGTTGTCGAGCAGGAATTCGGCGGCGGCCAGGATCTGTTCGTCCAGGTCGTCGATGATGGCCTTGACCACCTTGGAGGCGTCGCCGCCGGGCTCTTCGCCATCGGTCTGGATCATGACGTGGATGGGCGGCCGGCCCTCTCCTGCGGGGACGTTTTCCGCCGCCCACAGATCGGGTTCTTCGAGGTCCTGGGTGAAATTGAATCGTGCCATCTGGGGCTCCGTGATTTGTCATGGCGAGCCGGAAAAGGCCATGGCTCGCCCTAGGCCGTCTGGCCTTTCAGCCATTTAACCAGATGCAGGCTCCCGCGTCTTTGGGGGCACGCGACGTTTTTGCGCCTAGGACATGCGCAGGTCGCGCCAGGCGGGCGCCCGCCTCACGGTGCGCCCGCCTCGCCCTGGCGCCAGGGCGCGGCCGCGTCGCCGCAAAGACCCAGCAGAATCTCCGAAAACCGCTCCTCTGCCGCCAGGGCCTGGTCCCGCCTGCGCCGGATCAGGTTGATCGGCGGCAGCTCCCAGCCGAAATCCCAGGGCACCATGCCCAGCCTGCCGCGCTGGCACAGCTCGCGCGCGATGTCTTCGGGCACCACCGAAATCAGCGTGTCGTTCATGGTGAGGATCCCTTCGATCACGTCCGTCGAATAGGCTTCCAGCACCGGCGACGGCGGTTGCAGCTCCGCGCGGATGAAATGCTCCACGATCAGTTGCCGCGTCGGCGTATTGGCCGCGGGCAGCACCCAGTCCATGGCGGCGACGGCGGCCCAGTCCGGCTGGCGCCGGGCCAGCCGCTGGGCCAGGCGGCCATGCGCGATCAGGCGCGGGCGCTGGCGATACAGCACGCGATGGATCAGATCCTCGTGCGTCACGGTGGACGTGGCCCGGCTGATGATGCAGTCCAGCTCATGGTGGCGCAGCATCGGCACCAGGTGATCCGTGGTGGCGCGGTGCAGGCTCAGGGTCACGCCATAACGCTGATGCAGGCTGCTGATGGCGGCGGTCAGCAAGGCGCTGGACACGTAGGGCACCACGCCCACCTGCAGGTGGGCGGAATGGCCGGCATGCAGCGCCTCGACCTCGCGCGCCCACAGGTCCAGGTCGCTGAGCAGGTGCCTTGCCCGCACCAGCGCCAGGTTCCCGAGCAAAGTGGGCTGCAGGCCGCTGCCGGTGCGCTGGAACAGGGGCGCGCCAAAGATGTCCTCCAGCTCGGCGAGCGCCTTGGTCACCGCCGGCTGGCTGATGCCGGTTGCGGCCGCCACGCGCGTCAGCGATCGGTGGCGGTCGATGTTGATCAGCAGCGTCAGATGCCGGGGCTTCAGGCGGTTGACGAGCCGGACTGCGTCCCAGGTCATGGCATGCTCCGAATAACCATTCAGTTATCGGATTATGCCAATAAAGATAAAACCAGTTATTTCAGGATCCTATACTGCAGGCATCTCCCCGCCGTCCGGATACGCCCGATGACTCCCTCATTTACCACCCGACCCGAAATTCGCGGCACCTACGGCGTGGTCTCGTCCACGCACTGGCTGGCGTCGCAAGTGGCCATGAGCGTGCTGGAGCGCGGCGGCAATGCCTATGATGCCGCCGTGGCCGGCGGCTTCGTGCTGCAGATCGTGGAACCGCACCTGAACGGACCCGGCGGCGAAGTGCCCATCCTGTTCTGGAGCGAGCGCGAACAGCGCATGCGCGCGCTGTGCGGACAGGGCCCGGCGCCCGCGCTGGCGACGCCCGATTACTTCCGCGGGCTGGGACTGGATCTGGTGCCCGGGATCGGCCTGCTGCCCGCCACCGTGCCCGGCGCGTTCGGCGCCTGGCTGACCCTGCTGCGCGACTACGGCACGTGGGAACTGGCCGACGTGCTGCAGCCGGCCATCGACTACGCGCGCAACGGCTTTCCGCTGGTGCCGCGCATTTCGCAGGCCATTCTTGCGGTGCAGGCGCTGTTCCGCGACGAATGGACGAGTTCGGGCCAGGTCTGGCTGCCCGGCGGGCACGTGCCCGCCCCGGACGCGTTGTTCCGCACGCCGGCCATCGCCGCCACCTATACCCGCATCCTGGACGAAGCGCACGCCGCCAGCACCGACCGGCGCGGCCGCATCGATGCGGCGCTGGACGTCTGGTATCGCGGCTTCGTCGCCGATGCGATCGACGACTACTACACGAACCAGGCCGTGCTGGACACGACCGGGCAGCGCAATCGCGGCCTGCTGCGCAAATCCGATCTTGCCGATTGGCGCGCCGCCTACGACGAACCGCTCACCACCCAATATGGCCGCTACACCGTCGCCAAATGCGGCGTGTGGTCGCAAGGTCCGGTGCACCTGCAACAGCTCGCGCTGCTGCGCCACCTGGACGTCGGCGGGCTGGATCCGCTGTCCCCGCAGTTCGTGCATCGCGTGGCCGAGGCGGCCAAGCTGGCCTTCGCGGACCGCACCGCGTGGTACGGCGACCCGGATTTCGTGCAGGTGCCGATCGAGGCCCTGCTCAGCGACACGTATGCGCGGGCGCGCGCCGCCAGCATCGGAGAGCGCGCCTCGGCCGCGCTGCAGCCCGGCAGCCCGGGTGGCCTGACGCCGCGCCTGCCCGACCTGGACGCGGCGATCCGCACCCTGGCCGCCTCCGATACCCGCTACGGCGTGGGCGAGCCGACCTTCGCCGCGTTGCCGCCCGTGACCGAATGGGCCGCGCGCGAGCTGTTCGTGGGCGACACCTGCCAGATCGACGTCATCGACCGCGACGGCAACATGGTGGCGGCCACACCTTCGGGCGGCTGGCTGTCGTCCAGTCCGGTGGTGCCCGCGCTGGGCTTTTCGCTCACGACCCGGCTGCAGATGACCTGGCTGGACGAGGACGTCCCCGGACGCCTGCAGCCCGGCAAGCGGCCCTGCACGACGCTGTCGCCCGGCCTGGCGCTGCGCGACGGGCTGCCCTACATGGCCTTCGGCACGCCCGGCGGCGACCAGCAGGACCAATGGACCGTCGCGTTCTTCCTGCGCCACGCAATGGGCATGAACCTGCAGGAGGCGATCGACGCGCCTTCCTGGCACATCGATCACTTCCCGGGTTCGTTCTGGCCGCGCTCGCAGACGCTGAACCGCCTGACCGTGGAGTCGCGCATGCCCGCCGCCACCCTGGACGCGCTGCGCGCCGCCGGCCACGACGTCAAGGTCGGACCGGATTGGTCCGAAGGCCGCATCAGCGCCTGTACCCGCGAGCCGGCCGAGGGCGGCGGGCTGCTGCTGCGCGCGGCGGCCAATCCGCGCGGGATGCAGGGATATGCCGTCGGCCGCTGAATCGATTTCCATCCGACCGGCTCTGAGAAGCCGGACACTACGCAAGGGGTAACCGCACCATGAAACTGCAATTCAAACGACTGCTGCGCACGTTCGCGCTGGGACTGGCCATGGCCGCGCCCGCGATCTCCCACGCCGCCTGGCCCGAAAAGCCCATTACGCTGGTCGTGCCGTGGGCCGCGGGCGGCTCCACCGACATCCTGGCGCGCGTCCTGTCGGAAGGCCTGACCCAATCGCTGGGCCAGCCGGTCATCGTGGAAAACCGCTCGGGCGCGTCCGGCAACATCGGCACGGCGTTCGTCGCGCGCGCCAAGCCGGACGGCTACACGCTGCTGGTCGGGTCGATGAGCACGCACACGATGAACCAGGCGCTCTACCCCAACATGCCGTTCGACGGCGTGAAGGATTTCACGCCCATCGCCGAGCTGGCCCTCGTCACCAACACCATGGTGGTGCACCCGTCGGTACCGGCCTCGAACGTGAAGGAATTCATCGCCTACGTAAAGGCCAATCCCGACACGGTGGCCTACGCCTCGGCGGGCCAGGGCTCGACCAATCACCTGAGCGCGGTGCTGTTTGAAAAGGCCGCTGGGGTGAAGATGATGCACATCCCCTACCGCGGCGGCGCGCCCGCGGTGCTGGACACGGTGGCTGGCCGCACGCAGGTGTTGTTCAGCGCCGGGACGCAGACGCTGCCGCACGTGCAGTCCGACAAGCTCAAGCTGCTGGCCGTCACCGAAGACAAGCGCTCGCCGCTGCTGCCCAACGTGCCCACCGTGGCCGAAACCCTCCCCGGCTATGAACTGTCGGTCTGGTATGGCGCTTTCGGCCCGGCCGGCATGCCGCCTGAATTGACCGCCCGTCTGAACCGCGAGATCAATCTGATCCTGAAGCGGCCCGAGGTGGTCAAGAAAATGGGGGACATGGGCGTGCTGCTGACCGAAACCACGCCGGACCAGTTTGGCCAGATCCTGGCGCGCGATGCGGACAAGTACGGCAAGCTGATCAAAGAACTGGGAATCACGGCGGAATGACGAATGCTTCCCCCAGCGCGGAGCTGGCCGGCGTACAGGCCATCTCCCGCGCCTACGCGACGGGCGATCCCGAGGCCGCCTTGCAGGCCATCGACGACTACATCCGCCTGCGGCTCGCGCACACCCTGTGCACCGTCAATCGCTACGATGCCCAGGCCATGCGCGTGGTCCGCCTGTACAGCTCGAACCCGCAAGCCTATCCGCCCGGGGGCAGCAAGGACAAGACCGGCACGGCATGGGGCCGGCACGTCCTGCTGGAGCAGCAGGTCTTCGTCGGGCAGGGCGAGGACGCGATCCGCGAATTCTTCGACGATCACGACGCGATTCGGAAATTGGGGTTGCAGTCGGTGATCAACGTGCCGGTGGTGGATGGCGGCCGGTGCCTGGGCACCGTCAACTTCCTGATGCCGCGGCCGGCCGTGTCGGATGCCGACATCCACGCCGCGCGGCTGGCGGGGCTGCTGGCATTGCCGGCATTCCAGGGGCTGCAGCGGCCCGATTGAGGCGGCGCGCGGGTATATTGGACTTATTGCCCACTTACCCGACGCCCATCATGATCAAAGGTTCCTGCCTGTGCGGCCGCGTTGCCTACGAGATCACCGGCCCGCTCACCCACGCACTCAACTGCCATTGCATCATGTGCCGCAAGTCGCACGGCGCGGCCTTTCGCAGCCGCGCGACGGTGCAGGCCAAGGACTTCGCCTGGACCCGGGGCGAGAACCACATCACCTGGTACGCCTCGTCGCCCGGTTGCTACCGCGGCTTCTGCGAGGCCTGCGGCTCGCCCTTGCTCAGCCGGTTCGACCAGACCCCGGATATCTACGGCCTGCCGCTGGGGGCCCTGGACGACGACCCGGGCGTCAAACCCGAAGCGCACTATCACGTGTCGAGCAAAGCGCCGTGGTACGACATCACCGACGCGCTGCCCCAGCACGAGGGCGCCATGGAAAGCGCGCCGGACCACGACCCGCAAATCCCGCCCCTGACCTTTTCGCACGGCAGGTAAGACCCGCGTTGGGCGGCGGACTTCACAGGAGATCGACATGAACGACTATGGCGTCGTACTGGATCCGACCACATTGCGTTTCACGCGCCGGCTGCCCGCCAGCGCGCAGGAGGTGTGGGCCTGGCTGACGGAATCCGACAAACGCGGCCGGTGGCTGGCATCCGGGGACATGGAGCTGATCGAGGGCGGCGGCGTGACCCTGCGGTTCCTGCATGCAGACCTGTCTTCCGTGCGCGAACCGACGCCCGAGGCCTACAAGCCCTTTGAAGAAGGGCTCACGACCCAGGGCCTGATCACGCGCTGCGAACCGCCCCACCTGCTGGGCTACACCTGGGGCGGATCGGCCGGATCGCCGTCCGAAGTGATTTTCGAGGTCTCGCAGGAGGACGACGGCGCGCTGCTGGTGCTGACCCATCGCAAGCTGGCCAGCCGCGACGACATGGTGGACGTCGCTGGCGGCTGGCATACCCATCTGAACGTGCTGGCCGCCCGGCTGGCCGGACGCGAGCCCGGCCCCTTCTGGTCCGCCAACGCGGCCTGGGAGGCCGACTACCAGCGCCGCATACCGCACCGCTAGAGTCGTTCAAGCACAACTATCATGGCCGAACCAAGCATAAAAACTGGCTAAATGGCCAGCTTTGCAGTAACATAAGTCCGTGATTTTTCCGCAAAAACCGGACTTCGGTCATTCTGCGTGCCAACCTGTAGCGCCCACACAAGGGCGCTATTGAATGAGCGTCAGCGCCGCAGACTGCATCCGGTTTTTCCTTTGGGCGACCCCCGTCACAGCCCAACGCGCCGCCGCAATCCGCGTGGCGCCAAGCATTGCCGCAGACGCTGCAACCCCGCTTCTTCCGGCAAAGGTGCCCGCAGCACCAACGCCGCGACCTACGCGCGCATCGCGCGCACTTACCTCGGGGCGCGAGTATCCGCCATTTCAGACATCCACCCGGATGCCGTGGCCATACCCACGCTTGCCCGGACGTTTTTTACGTTCAAACCGCTGGACCGGTTTATCCGAGTCCGACGCGCTTGCCGCCTTGGGCGGCGGGTCATGCCGCAGGCATGGCTGCGCGTTTTGATCAAGGAGTAGAGCATGGCTAAAGAAGAACTCATCGAATTGGATGGCATCGTTGACGAAGTGCTGCCCGATAGCCGCTACCGCGTCAAACTGGACAACGGCATCGAAGTCGGCGCCTACGCGTCGGGCCGCATCCGCAAGCACCGCATCCGCATCCTGGCGGGCGACCGCGTCACCCTGGAAATGTCGCCGTATGACCTGACCAAGGGCCGCATCAACTTCCGCCACAAGGACGAACGCGCTCCCGCGCCGCACCGTCCCCAGCAGTACCGCCGCTGATCCGGCTGCCCGGGCCGGCTTCACGCCGGCGCCCGGCTCTCTTTTCCGCGAGTCATTAAGCCCGGCTCGCGAACTGCCGTAATGCGTGGAACGCGCGTTCATGAAAGAATGGCGCTCCCCGCCTGGCGCAACGCCGGGTCGGATACGCACGAAGCACGATGGACCTGAAAGAAGAATTGCAAGCCGCCGCAGACCAGCTTGCCCTGGCGCGCAGACGTTTCGCGAAGGGCGAGGAAGGCCTGCGCCTGCTGCGCCAGTCGCGCGAGGCATTCATCAACAGCCTGCGCAATACCGGCCTGACCTACGCCGACGCCAAGACCAAGTACGACAATTGCCTGGATGACCAGGAAGCCGAGCAGCGCAACGTGCGGCAGCAGATGGAGTATGCCGAGCGCATGCACCAGTACGTGCTGAACCGCATTGCGATGCAGGCCAAACAGGCCAATCAAGCCAACCAGGCCTGACGCGCCCATCCTGTCCGACCCGTCCGGCCTCTGTCCTGCCTGCCCGTCAGGGCTTGAACACGCCGATGAAGATCGCCGGATCGATGCGCGCATCGTTCAGGCTGACATTCCAGTGCAGATGCGGGCCGGTCGCCCGCCCGGTCGCGCCCACCTTGCCCACCACCCCGCCGCGCGGCACCTCGTCGCCCACCTTCACGTCGATGGCCGACATGTGGCAGAACATGCTGACCAGGCCCTGGCCATGATCCAGGAACACGGTCTTGCCGTTGAAGAAATAATCCCCCACCAGCACGACCACGCCGGCCGCCGGCGCCTTGATCGGCGTGCCCGCGGGCACGGCGAAATCCAGCCCTGAATGCGGGTTGCGCTCCTGGCCGTTGAAAAAGCGGCGCAGGCCGAAGGGGCTGGACAGCCGCCCGCCGTCGACCGGACGGTCCAGCAGCAGGTTGCTGGGCGTGACGCCCGCGCGATAGCGGGCGTAGGCGGCAAGCTGCTCGGCCAGTTCGCGCTCGATGCGCTTGAGATCGTCGGGATTCGGGTCGACCTGGCGGCGGTTCTTCAGGGTGATGTGCTGCGCCACGTATTCCTTGGCGCCCACCGTGAAGGCCACCTTGCGCTGGCCGGCGGCATCCTTGACCTGGATGTGCTCCTGGCCCGGCTTCACGCTGAGCGGGATGCCGACCACGGCGATCCACTGTTTGCCTTCTTCCCGCACCACCAGCACGCGCCGGTCCAGATACGTGACCTCTGGCGCGCTTTCGGCGTCGCCCAGGCCCAGCACCGCCACGCCGCCGGGCACGCGCGCGTCGAGCTTGCGGCTGATGTAGCCCGCGGCCGCCTGCCCCCGTGCGGGCCACCCCAGACACAGGGCTGCCGCCGCCAGGCCGGCGCGCAGGAGGTCGCGCCGGTGGATGATGGCGCTCAACGGCACAGGTTGGCCGGTTCGATGATGGACTGGTCGCGGCGCGCGATGCGCGTGGACAGACGCGCCTCGGTCTTGCCCTTCCAGTGCGTGGTCGTCAGGACGGCTTCGACGCCCAGGCTGCCGTGCAGGATGAGCTCGTAGCCGTTGCGCACCGGCTTCTGCTCGAAGTCCACGCCCAGGCCTTTCCAGGCTTGCGCCACGCATTGCGTGTAATCCTCGGGAGTGCGCTGGGTGGAACCGTAGAAGACGGGATCGCGGTCGCGCACGTCCTTGACGTTGGCGCAGGCCGACAGGGCGGCCAGGGCGGCGAGGGACAGAATGGTACGAACCTTCATGACGATGGGAACTCTTGGTCAATAGGGGTTGATCGGGGCGGCCAACTATACCGCACGGTCCTTGCCGCCCCCGGGCGGGGACCGGCCGCCGGCGCGGGGTTCAGGCCGGGGTTCAGGCCGGGGGTCAAGCCGGGGTTCAAGCCGGGGTTCACGTCTTTTCAGGGCGGCGGGCGGACTTCGGACGGAAGGCCGCGATGACCTCGGGACGGGTCTCGGCGTAGGGACCGCCGATGAGGTCGATGCAATAGGGAATGGCGGCGAAGATGCCCGGCACCAGCACGGCGCCGTCGTCCCCTTTCAGCCCTTCGAGGGTCTCGCGAATGGACTTGGGCTGGCCGGGAAGGTTCACGATCAGGGCCGCATGGCCGTCCGTTTCGCGGATGACGGCCACCTGCCGCGACAGGATGGCCGTGGGCACGAAGCGCAGGCTGATCTGGCGCATCTGCTCGCCAAAGCCCGGCATTTCCTTGGTGCCGACGGCCAGGGTCGCCTCGGGCGTGACGTCGCGCCGGGCCGGGCCGGTGCCGCCGGTGGTCAGGACGAGATCGCAGCCGCAGCGGTCGACCAGTTCGATCAGGGTGTCGGAGATGCGCGCGGGCTCGTCGGGAATCAGCCGGTCCACCGCCTGCCAGGGCGAGACCAGCGCGCCGCCCAGCCACTCGCGCAGCGCGGGCAGTCCCTGATCCTGGTAGGCGCCGGTGGAGGCGCGGTCGGAAATGGACACCAGGCCGACGATCAGTTCATCGGGATGGCTGCGGACGATACGGGCAATGTCGGTCATGGCGAAAGAATGAGGTTCTGGCGATGAAACGCCGCGGCGGCGGCGGGCCGCGCGGTCGATCCTGGGATACCTGCCTGGATGCCCTACGGGGCACCGGGCGGGCGCGCGACATCGATGCTATCGCATTCCTTGACCGGGCACGCCCGCCCTTCCCCCCTGCCGGGTGTGGCAAAAAGGGGAATCGGCGCGCCGCCGAGGGTTTCCCGCGCTTGTTCGGGCCGGGGACGCTGGATAACATCCGCTAACAATCCCGCCCCGTTCGTGGCGCGGCGCACTATCGGATTTCCCATGTTCAAACGCACTCTCGGGCAGCATGCGCTCGCCGCGGCGCTGGCCCTGTCCGTTGCCGCGGCCGCCGGCTGGGCGGCCGTGCACCTGCTGGCCCTGAAAACAGAGGCGGTGCCCGCCGCCGCGCCAGGCATCTACATCCCCAATCTGGGCAACACGCTGGACGAGCAGACCCGCAACCTGTCGCGCCTGAGCCAGGCGCTGCGCACGGGCGACCGTCTCGTGATCCTGGGGTCGTCCGAACTCACCAGCAACGATCTGCGCTTCGTGCCGTACCGCTACCTGGCCGACGAACTGCAAATGCCCGTGCTGGCCTACGGCCATTCGGGTTTTCAGTCCCTGGGCATGCAGTTCGTGCTGGCCGCGCTGGCCGATGACCTGTCGCCGGCGTCGCGCGTGGTCGTGATGCTGTCGCCCGGCTGGTTCGACGGCGACGGCGGGCTGGGACCGGACGAGTTCAAGGAACATGCCAACCCGCTGCTGCCGCGCCTGATGCGCCAGCCGGAAGGCCGGGCCGAAGTCCTGCGGTGGCTGGATGCGAAGGCCGACGCCGGGGTCTTCTGGTCCATGGCGGCCGAGCAGGCGTATGTGTTTCGCCAACGGCTTGCAAGCCTGTGGACGCCGGCCCACGCCGCGCCCGCCCCCGAACCGGAGCGCGAGGGCCCGCCGGCCGCCGCCCGCGTGGTGGACTGGGACGCGCTGGCGGGCGAGGCGCAGGCGGCCGAACAGGCGCTCATGCAGGACAACCGCTATGCGGTGCGCGACGAGTTCTTCAACAAGTACCTGCGCACCATCCCCGAAGGCGGCAAGACCGCCTACCAGCCCCAGCCGCTGACCGGCCGCGATGAACTTCGCGAGCTCGCCGCCCTGATGGCGCTGCTGCACCAGCACGGGGTCGAGGCGCTCTTCGTGATGCAGCCGCTGCATCCCATGGTGTTCAAGGATCTGGACCGCTTCGAGCCCATCCAGCGACAGGTGGCCGACTTGTGCCAGCGCTACGCCATGCGCTGCATGGACATGTACGACGCCCCCTTCGAGGTGGGCACGCTGCGCGACGTCCAGCACCTGGGCGAACTGGGCTGGCTGCGCGTCAACCAGAGGATCGCCGAGGAGTTCCGCCCATGAAAAGAACGCTCTGGCTCTGCCTGCTGTATCTGGGCCTGCTGGCCGTGATGATGATCCAGGCGGACACCTCCGCCAATCTGGGTAAGCCCATGGAGATCGAATTCCAGTATTCGAAGTTCTGAATAAGGGCCTGGTCATTCAGGGACAGGTCACAAATCTGCAATAATCGGGGCCTCTCGCCGGAACCTCGCCCCCTTCCCCATGTTCGACCTCTTCCATGGCCTAGACCTTTGGGTCGGCCTCAGCCTCGTGCTGGCCCTGACCTTCGTCCTGGCCTTCGAATTCATCAACGGCTTTCACGACACGGCAAACGCCGTCGCAACCGTCATCTATACCAAGGCCATGCCGCCGCACCTTGCGGTGGTCCTGTCCGGAATCTTCAACTTCCTGGGCGTGCTGCTGGGCGGCGTGGGCGTCGCCTACGCCATCGTCCATCTGCTCCCCGTCGAATTGCTGATCAACGTGGATACCGGCCGCGGCCTGGCCATGGTGTTCGCCATGCTGGCCGCCGCCATCGCCTGGAATCTCGGCACCTGGTATTTCGGCATCCCGGCATCCAGCTCGCACACCTTGATCGGATCGATCCTGGGCGTGGGCCTGGCCAACGCGCTCATTACCGATCTGCCCCTGGGGGACGGAGTGAACTGGGGCAAGGCCATCGACATCGGCCTGTCGCTGGTGGCCTCGCCCATCGCCGGCTTCATGGTGGCGGGCGTGCTCCTGCTGGCGCTCAAGCGCTGGCTGCCCCTGTCCAAGATGCACAAGACGCCCGAGCAGCGCCGCGCCATCGACAACAAAAAGCATCCGCCGTTCTGGAACCGCCTGGTGCTGGTGCTGTCGGCCATGGGCGTGAGCTTCGTGCACGGCTCCAACGACGGCCAGAAGGGTATCGGCCTGATCATGCTGGTGCTGATCGGGATCGTGCCGGCCAACTTCGTGCTGGACACCCACAGCACCACCTACCAGATCGAACGCACCCGCGACGCCGCCAACCACCTGCTGGTGTTCTATCAGCGCAATGAAGCGCTGCTGGGCGATTACCTGGCGCTGCGCCGCGTCGACATCCAGGAAGACCTGCCCGCCAATTTCCGCTGCGATCCGACCCTGACGGTGCCGACCATCATGGCGCTGCAGAATGACCTGCACGGCGTGGCCAACTACGCCGACCTGTCGGCCCAGAAGCGCATCGACGTGCGCCGCTACCTGCTGTGCCTGGACGATACGGCCAAGAAGGTGGCTCGCCTGGAGGGCCTGCCCGCGCGCGAAGCCGCCGACCTGCAGCGCCTGCGCGCGGACCTGACCGCCACCACGGAATACGCGCCGTTCTGGGTGATCGTGGCCGTGGCGCTGGCGCTGGGCGCGGGCACCATGGTGGGCTGGCGCCGCGTCGTCCTGACCGTGGGCGAAAAGATCGGCAAGCAGGGCATGACCTACGCGCAGGGCATGTCGGCGCAATTGACCGCCGTGGGCGCCATCGGACTGGCCAACGTCTTCAGCCTGCCGGTATCGACCACGCACGTGCTGTCCTCGGGCGTGGCGGGCACCATGATCGCCAATAAAACCGGCCTGCAGGGCAACACCGTGCGCAACATCCTGCTGGCCTGGGTGCTGACCCTGCCCGCGTCGATGCTGCTGGCCGCCGGCCTGTTCTGGATCGGCGTGCAGATCGCAGGCTGATCGCCCGGCCGTGCAGGCAATCTGCACGGCCGCTGCAACACTCTGGGTATTGCGCCGGCCTATGCGCCCGCGCCGGGCGCCGTCTACCATGGCGCCATGACGACCTCTCTTCCCACTCTGCATTATGTTTTTGATCCGCTCTGCGGCTGGTGCTATGGCGCCGCGCCGCTGGTGGAGGCCGCCCGCGGCATTGCGGGCCTGTCCATCGAGCCCCACGGCGGCGGCATGATGACCGGCGCCAACCGCCAGCCGGTCACCGAGGCCCTGCGCCGCTACGTCATGCCGCACGACGAGCGCATCGCCGGGCTGACGGGGCAGCCGTTCGGTCCGGGCTATTTCGACGGCCTGCTGCGTGACGGCGGGGCGGTGTTCGATTCCGAACCGCCCACCACGGCCATCCTGGCCGCGCAGACAATGGCGGGCCGCGGCCTGGACCTGCTGCGCCGGATGCAGCACGCGCACTATGTGGAAGGCCGGCGCATCGCCGACCCGGCGGTCCTCAGGACGCTGGCAACGGACATCGGCCTGGACGCCGGCGCCTTCGACGCGGCGTATGCGGCCGCGCAGGGCGCCGAGACGGCCGCGCACATCGCCGCCAGCCGCCGGCTGCTGGCCCAGGTGGGCGGCACGGGCTTTCCCACGCTGGCGCTGGAGCAGGGCGGCGTCTACACCCTGCTGGAACCCAGCCGCTACCTGGGCCGTCCGGAACAATGGCGGGACCACCTGCAGGCGCGCATCGCGGGCCCGCGCTGACTTCGCGCGCCGGGCGTCAGGACTCTTCGATGTCGCCGTCGCGCTGCAACGCGCGGTGCATGGCCGGGCGGTCGCCCAGCCGCTCGACGTAGGCGGTGAAGACGGGCGTTTCGGGCACGACTTTCATCTGCATCATGTACTGCAGCGAGCCGCCCAGCACGATGTCGACGGCGGAGAACTTGTCGCCCAGGAAGAAGGGCCGCGCCTGCAGCACCCGGGCCAGCACCTGCTCGACCTCATCCGCCGACCCCCACCCCAGTGCCGCCTGGTGCGGCGTCTTGTAGGCCCGCTCGACCATGGCCGGCTCGAACACGCCCGTGGAATAGGCCAGCCAGGTCAGGTAGGGGCCGCGCTGCCGGTCGCCGATGAGCGGCCCGAGGCCCGCCTCGGGGTGCAGGTCCGTCAGGTACAGCGCGATGGCCGGCGTCTCGAATACGGGCACGCCGTCATGCACCAGCGCCGGCACCTTGCGATGCGGATGGATGTCGATGTAATCGGCCGGCATGTGCCCCGTGCTGTCGTGCCCGCGGATCGACACCATTTCGGTGTCGTAAGGCACGCCCAGTTCCTCGAGCAGCCACAGTATCCGGAACGACCGCGATCGCGGCGCGTGATAGAGCGTAAGCATGGTCGGACTCCTTGGGGGGATCGGACCATTTTGCCTTGCGGATCGCTACGCCGCCAAGGCCAGCAATATCCCGTAGCCGGCCATGCCGACCAGCACCGCGACGCCCGTGTTGCTGACCAGGCGCGCGGCGACGCCGGTGACGACCAGGCCGCCCACGTAGGGCGCGATGCGGGCGGCCTGCGCGCCCGCGCCCAGCAGGTCCGGCACGATGACCGCCGCCGCGATGCCCGCCAGCAGCGACGGTCCCAGCGCCGCCAGCGCCGACCCTTCGCGCGACAGGCGCCGCAGCAGCCGGCTGCGTTCAGACAGCATGAAGGGCAAGGCGCGCGTGAAATACGTGATGACCGCCATGGCGATGACGGCGCCCCAGAACTCCAGTCCGCTGGCGTTCATGCCGGCCTCCTCAGGCGATAGGCCGCGCAGCCGATGACCGCGCCGGCCAGGATTGCAAGGCTGGTGTGGCCCAGGGCTGCGATCAGCCCGGCGCCGGCGACGGCAGCCACGATGGGCAGGCCCATGCCGCGCCGCGCCCCCTGGCACACCAGCGCCATGAAGAGCGCCGGCAGCGCAAAGCGCATTACCTGGGACAGCATCGGGTAGTGGCGTTCGAGCCCGTCGCCCGCATACACGCCCACGGCGGTGCCGGCGATCCACGTCAGCCACGCGCCCACGCCCAGCGCGATCATCCATCCGTGGCGCCCGCCGGGTTCCACGGCCTGCAGGCGGTTGAAGGCGGTGGCAAAGACCTCGTCGGTCAGCAGGAACGCCACCTGCAGCCGTTGCCGCAGCGCGGGCGGCAGGAAGCGCGACAGGAGCGGGCCGTAGAGCAGGTGCCGGGCATTGAGCAGCGAGCACAGCGCCACCACCCAGAGCCACGGCGTGCCGGCCTTGATGGAGGCGAGCAGCAGGAACTGGCTGGCGCCGGCGTAGACCAGCACGGAAATCAGGACGACCTGCAACGGGGTCAAGCCGGCCGCGACGCCGGCGATGCCGAAGGTCACGGCCACCGGAAAGTAGCCGATCATGACCGGCAGGCAGGATTTCAGTCCGTCGATGCGTGCGCTGCCAGACATGGCGCGCGCGGCGGCGGGGGGAGTTTGCTGGGCGCTCATTGTTTCTGCAGCAGGCGGCGGGCGCCCATTTTACCTACCCCCTCCCGCGGGTCAGGGCAGTCCCCCCAGCGCCCGCAATTGCGCCCTGAGGCGGCGCACCTCCTGGCTCAGGTCCAGGATGAGGGCCACGGCATCCAGCCCCGCGCCAAAGTCGCGTTCCAGCCGCCGCGCGTGCAGGGCGCGCTGCAGGTCCACGCTGTAGAAGCGCCATTCCGACGGGCCGCCGCCGCTGGCGTTGACGATGCCCACTTCCACCAGACGGGCCACCCATTCCACTTCCGCCCCGCAGGCGCGGGCAAGGTCATCCGCGCTGAGCGGTTGCGACTTGCCCACGACGGTGGCGCTGGCGATCACGATCTTCTTCATGGTCAGACCCCCAGGTTGCGGCGCGGGTTGAAGGGCAGATCCTGCTGCAGCTTGCGGTAGGCGGCCTTGGCGGCGTCGCTGTCGGCCGGCGGCAGGACCAGGTCCAGGACCAGGTACAGGTCGCCGGGCGGATCGCCCGGGATGCCGCGCCCCCGCAGCCGGAGCTTGCGGCCGTTGCCGGACCCCGGCGGCACCGACACCTCGACCGTGCCCGCGGGCGTGGGCGCCTGGACATGCGCGCCCAGCGCGGCTTCCCAGGGCGCGACCGGCAGCGTCATGTAGAGATCGCGGCCATCGGCGCGATAGCGCGGGTGCGGCTTGAAGCGCACTTCCAGGTACAGGTCGCCGTTTTCGGCGCCGCCATAACCGGGCATGCCTTGTCCGACCAGCCGGATGTACTGGCCTTCGCGCACGCCAGCCGGGATCCTGACGCTGAGCGTGCGGCTCTGCATCTGCGGCCGGCCCTGGGCGTCCATCTGCATGGAGCGCAGGCTGATGTCGCGCGTCGCGCCCTTGAACGCGTCTTCCAGGTCGACTTCGATGGCGGCATGGTGGTCTTCGCCGCGCGCGCGGAACTCCTGCTGTCGCGCCCCGCGCCGCCCGCCGTGGCCACCGAACAGCGACGAGAAGAATTCGCTGAATTGCGCTTCGTCGCCGGGCGCCGCGCCGCGGTGGAATTCGAAGCCTTCGTCCCAGCCCGGCGGCGGCTGGAAGCCCCCATCGGGCGATACGCCCGCCGCCAGGTTGTCATAGGCCTGGCGCTTTTCGGCGTCGCGCAGCACGTCATAGGCTTCGTTGACGTCGCGCATGCGCGACTCGGCATCGCTTTCCTTGCTGACGTCGGGGTGATATTTGCGGGCCAGCTTGCGGTAGGCCTTGCGGATGTCGTCGTCGGACGCGCCCTGTTCCACCCCGAGAATGCTGTAGTAGTCCTTGAACTCCATGTTCCAGCTCACGTAGAGGGTTGAGGCCGCGTCCGGCACAGCCGGATCCGGCCTTGAATAGCCAAAAGATAGGGGCTATGGACCGATTTTTCAATGCAATTTGCCAGGTTGGAAACGGCGCATAATGGTCGGTTTGGCGCGCGTCCGCCCCGGTCGCGCCGCTTCCCGACATCATCCATCGCGGGCCCCGCGTGCCCGCGCGAAGGAAACCGAACGTGCTGGACATCATCGACGTCGACTTCAATGACCCGGAACACGGCCGCCAGGTGTTGGCCATGCTGAACGAATACGCCAGCGGACCCATGGGCGGCAACACGCCCCTGCCCGCCCATGCGCAGGCCAACCTGATCGCGGAACTGGCCCGCCGCCCCACCGCCCACGCCCTGCTGGCCCGCGTCGATGGCCAGGCCGCCGGCGTGGCGATCTACCTCGAGGGATTCTCCACCTTTGCATGCCGTCCACTGCTCAACCTGCACGATCTGGCGGTGGCGCCGGCGTTCCAGGGCCGCGGCGTGGGCAAGCAACTGCTGGCCGCGCTGGAGGACCGGGCGCGCCAGATGGGCTGCTGCAAGATCACGCTGGAAGTGCTGGAAGGCAACGCCGTCGCCCAGGGCCTGTACCGCAAGCAGGGCTTCGAGGGCTATGCGCTGGACGAGACCACCGGACGCGCCATGTTCTGGCAGAAAAAGCTGGCCGCCTGAATGGCGTAGTATGTGTTTTCTGTTTTCGCCCCGGATGACCGGGGCCAGCACCCACACCGCAGGAATCACGATGAAGATGAGCAACATCCCCTTCGGCACCACCGACTGGTCCGAAGTGGAACGCACCGAACACGCCGGCGACACCGGAATGGCGTACTGGCGGACCCGCCATTTTGGCGATCTTCGGGTACGCATGGTGGAGTACACGGCCGGCTACCTGGCTGACCACTGGTGCACCAAGGGCCATATCCTGTTCTGCCTCGAAGGCGAACTGCACACCGAGCTGGAAGACGGCCGCCAGTTCGTGCTGACGCCGGGCATGAGCTACCAGGTGGCCGACCAGGCCGAACCGCACCGCTCGTCCACCGCCACCGGCGCCAAGCTTTTCATCGTGGACTGACGCGCCGGCGCGACACGTCCGGGTTGCCGTTGCGTTACGCTTTGCAAACGCAGGCGCCCCGCGCAGCCTGACCATACGTTACCCGCCTGACCCGGAGACAAGCCTTGGGCGCCCCGATTACGCTATACGTCGACTCCCTGTTCCTCAGCCCCTTCGCCATGTCGGTCTATGTGGCGCTGACCGAAAAGCGCCTGCCGTTCGAAGTGCGTCCCATCGACCTGGACGCCGGCGAGCAGCGCATGCAGCCGTTCCAGTGCCGCGCGCTCACCTCGCGGGTGCCGGCCATGACGCACGCGGATTTCAACCTGACCGAATCGAGCGCCATCGCCGAATACCTGGACGAAGCCTTTCCCGCGCCCGAACACGCCGCCTTGTTTCCGGCCGGCCTGCGCGAGCGCGCCCGCGCCCGCCAGCTCCAGGCCTGGCTGCGCAGCGACCTCACGGCCCTGCGCCAGGAACGCCCCACCGAAACCGTGTTCTACGGAGAAGCCGGCCAGCCCCTGTCCGACGCCGGCCATGCCGCCGCGGCCAAGCTGATCCTGGTGGCCAGCCATCTGGTGGGCGTCCACCAGACCACGCTGTTCGACGAGTGGTGTATTGCCGACACGGACCTTGCGGCCATGCTCAAGCGCCTGGAGCAGGACGACCTGCCGGACACGCTGCGCGCCTACGTCGATGCCCAGTGGCAGCGGCCGGGCGTGCAGAAATGGCTGGAGCACAACGCCGCCGCCCGCTGACCAGGTTGAAGCGGCTCAACCGGAAGCGGGCCGATCCGGCCCGGCTTGACGCCGAGCAAGCGATCGGATGTTGCACCGCAGCATCCATTGCGGTGTAATGGGGAGGTCAACTCCGCCGGTTCCACTGGGACCGGCTTGCCAGGCGGCGCCTTGCCGCCGGCAGCAATTTACAGGAGATCGCCATGGCCGAATCCGGCACCGATCACACGCCCGTCCCGTCCTTCAACCCCTGGACGGCCGCTTATGAATATGCGGTGGACGCCTGGCAGCGCGGCGTGCTTTACGCTGACGTGATGCGCCAGCGCGGCAATCAGTACCACGATCACATGGCCAAGCGCGCGCCCAATGTGCTCAGCATGGAATTTGAGCTGGTGCTAGACGGCCGCGAGCTGCCGCGCCCCGTCAACTACGGCCTCTTGCGCATCACGCCCCCGGAGGGCGTGGAAGTGGACCCGATCAAGCGCCCCTTCCTGGTGGTGGACCCGCGGGCCGGCCACGGGCCGGGCATCGGCGGCTTCAAACCCGAAAGCGAAATCGGCGTCGCCGTGCGGGCGGGACACCCCTGCTACTTCGCGACGTTCCTGCCTCAGCCCATGCCCACGCAGACCGTCGAAGACGTGATGATGGCCGAGGCCCGCTTCCTGGAAGAAATCATCGCCCTGCACCCCGACGCGGAAGGCAAGCCGGTCGTCGTGGCCAATTGCCAGGCGGGCTGGCAGATCATGATGACCGCCGCCGTCCATCCCGAGCTCTTCGGCCCCATCATCGTGGCCGGCGCCCCCCTGTCGTATTGGGCGGGCTGGCGCGGTATGAACCCCATGCGCTATGCCGGCGGCCTGCTGGGCGGAAGCTGGCTCACCGCGCTGACCAGCGACCTGGGCAACGGCAAGTTCGACGGCGCCTGGCTGGTGCAGAATTTCGAGAACCTGAATCCGGCCAACACCTTGTGGTCCAAGCAGTACAACCTGTACTCCAAGGTCGACACCGAGGCCAGCCGCTACCTGAGCTTCGAAAAGTGGTGGGGCGGCCACGTCTTCCTGAACGGGCCCGAGATCCAGTACATCGTCGACAACCTGTTCGTGGGCAACCGCCTGGCCACCGCAGGTCTCGTGACCTCCGACGGCATCCGCATCGACCTGCGCAACATCCGCTCGCCCATCGTGGTGTTCTGCTCCAAGGGCGACAACATCACCCCGCCGCCCCAGGCGCTGGGCTGGATACCCGACCTGTATCAGAACGAGGCCGAAATCCTCGCGCACGGCCAGACCATCGTGTACGCCGTGCATGAAAGCATTGGCCACCTGGGCATCTTCGTGTCGGGCAGCGTGGCCCGCAAGGAACACCAGGAATTCACCTCCAACATCGACATGATCGATGTGCTTCCGCCGGGCATCTACGAAGCCGAAATCGTCGACAAGACGCCGGATACGCCCAACGCGGACCTCGCCTTCGGCAACTATGTCCTGTCCTTCGAACAGCGCAAGCTGGACGACGTGCGCGCCATCGTCGACCGCAACGAAGAAGACGACCAGCGCTTTGCCGCCGTGGCCCGCATTTCCGACATCAATCTCGGCATGTACCGCAGCTTCGTGCAGCCGTGGCTGCGCGCCATGGTGACGCCGCAATCGGCCGAATGGATGCAGCGCATGCATCCGCTGCGCCTGCCCTACGAACTGATCTCCGACCGCAACCCGCTGATCGCGCCGGTCGCCAAGGTGGCCGAACAGGTGCGCGAAAGCCGCCAGCAGGCCTCGCCCTCCAATCCCTTCCTGGTCGCGCAGGAGATGTTCTCGAACATGGTCGAGACCGGCCTGAACATCTGGCAGGAAATGCGCGACTCGGCCGACGAACGCGCCTTCATGGGCATCTACGGGTCGCCGGTAGTACAGGATCTGGCCGGCCTGGGCGCCAAGTCCGGTCCGCCGCGCAAGCATCCCGGGGTGTCCCCGGAGCATCGCCGCTTCATGGAACAGCGCGCCGCGGAACTGCGTTCGATGCTGCAGGAAGGCGGCCTGCGCGTGGCCGCGATCCGCATGCTGCTGTATGTCTCGGGCGCCGAAGGCGGCCTGGACGAGCGCAGCTTCGCCCTGATCCGCAAGATGCGCGCCGAAGCCGACAACGCGCTGACCCTTGAACAGTTCAAGGACGTCATCCGCGAACAGGCCCTGATGATGACGCTGGATTCGACCGCCGCGATCCAGGCCATGCCGCACCTGCTGGAAGGATCGACGGCGGCCGAAATCCGCGCCGGCCTGGACGCCATGAAGAGCGTGCTGGAAGCCGCCGAGCCGCTCAGCGACGCGGCGCGTGAAAGCCTGAACGACATGGAGCGCATCTTCGAAGCGGCCGAGCGGCGCGCGCAGCGGCGCGAACAGCCCCAGCCGGCGGCCCGCCGGCGCGCCGCCAAGGCGGCCGATGCGGGCAACGGCGCGCAGGATGCGGCCGAGACCGTGAACGGCAGCGCGGTCGACGAACTGGTCCAGGCTGCCGCGCAGGTGCCGGCCAAGACGGCCAGACAGCACCCCGCCGCGGCCCGCAAGGCGGCTAATGGGGCCTCACCGGCCAAGGGCGCCGAGAAACCGGCGGCCAAGACCGCGGCCAGAAGCCGGTCTGGCAGCGCGGCCAAGACGTCCGCCAAGACGTCCGCCAGCACACCGGCGCGGCGCGCTGGCGGCAAGGCGGCTTCCCGCCAACCTTCCAAGGCCAAGACATCATGAGCCTGCCCACCTCCACGCACTACGACAAACTCATCGCGCGCGCCCAGACGCTGGAGGCGACGCCCTGCGCCATCGCCCATCCCTGCGACGAACCCTCGCTGTCGGCGGCGCTGGAGGCGCGCGACCTGGGCCTGCTCAAGCCCATCCTGGTCGGCCCCGAAGGCAAGATCCGCGACACCGCCGCGCAGTTCAAGCTGAACCTGGGCGATGCGCGCATCGTCGATGTGCCGCACAGCCACGCGGCCGCCGAAGCCGCCGTGGCGCTGGTGCGCAGCGGCGAGGCCGCGCTGCTCATGAAGGGCAGCCTGCACACGGACGAACTGATGCACGAGGTGGTGGCGCGCACCACCGGCCTGCGCAGCGGCCGCCGCATCAGCCACGTGTTCATCATGGAAGTGCCGACCTACCCGGAACCGCTCTTCATCACCGACGCGGCCATCAACATCTTTCCCGACCTGGAAACCAAGGCTGACATCATCCGCAACGTGATCGACCTGCATCGGGGATTGGGGCTGGGCGAGCCGCGGGTGGCGATCCTGTCGGCGGTGGAACAGGTCACCCCCAGCATCCCCAGCACCATCGAGGCCGCCGCGCTGTGCAAGATGGCCGACCGCGGCCAGATCTCGGGCGGCGTGCTGGACGGCCCGCTGGCGCTGGACAACGCCATCAGCCCGGACGCGGCGCGCATCAAGGGCATCCGGTCGCCCGTGGCCGGGGTGGCGCAGGTGCTGGTGGTGCCCGACCTGGAGGCCGGCAACATGCTGGCCAAGAACCTGACCTTCCTGGCGAACGCCGAGGCCGCCGGCATCGTGCTGGGCGCGCGCGTGCCCATCATCCTGACCAGCCGCGCCGACAGCCCGCGTTCGCGCCTGGCCTCGTGCGCGGTGGCGGCGATCTACGCCCACCACCTTGCCCAGGAGCAGGCCAAGCCCCTGGCCTGACAGCAGGCCCCCTGCCCGCTCGCGCGGGCTCCGAGCGACTTGTCTCAACGTGGAAGCACACCGCCATGAGCGACACCATCCTCGTCATCAACGCCGGCAGTTCCAGCATCAAGTTCTATTTGTACGACATCGACGACAAGCACGCGCTCGCGCCCAGGCTGGGCGGCCAGCTGGAGGGCATCGGCACCACGCATCCCCGGCTGCGGGTGCGCGACGCGGCGGGGCAGGCGCTGGTAGAGCGCGACATCGCGCCCAGCCATGCCCCCGACGTGCCCAACGCGCAGGAAGTCGTGGGCACCTGGCTGAGCGGCCATCTGGGCGGCGCGCCCCTGGCCGTGGGGCATCGCGTGGTCCACGGCGGGCCCGACCTGTCCGAGCCCGTGCTGGTCGATGACGACATCCTGACCAGGCTGGCCGCCTTCACGCCGCTTGCGCCGCTGCACCAGCCCAACAACCTGGCGCCGATCCGCGTCATCCGCGAGCGCCGGCCGTGGATTCCGCAGGTCGCCTGCTTCGACACGGCGTTCCATCGCAGCCACTCCGACGTCGCCGACCGCTACGCGCTGCCCGAGCGCCTGTACCTGGAAGGCGTGCGCCGCTACGGCTTTCACGGCCTGTCGTACGAGTACATCGCGCAGCGGCTGAAGCAGGCGCTGCCGGACATCGCCATGGGCAAGATCATCGTCGCCCACCTGGGCTCCGGCGTGTCGGCCTGCGCCATGCACCAGGGCAAGAGCGTGGACAGCACCATGGGCTTCACGGCGCTGGAGGGCCTGCCCATGGGCACCCGGCCGGGGCGCCTGGACCCCGGCGTGGTGCTCTGGATGATGGAACAAGGCATGAGCCACGATGAGATCGAGCACATGCTGTATTACGACTGCGGCTTGAAGGGCCTGTCCGGCATCAGCAACGACATGCGCGAGCTGCTGGCCAGCGATGCGCCATCGGCCAAGCGGGCGCTCGAATACTTCGCCTGGCGCGTGGCCGAAGGCATGATCGGCCTGGGCTGCGCCATGAACGGCATCGACGGCATCGTCTTCACGGCGGGCGTCGGCGAAAACTCCGCCGAGATCCGCCAGGCGATCAGCCAGCACTGGGGCTGGCTGGGCATCAAGCTGGACCCGGAACGCAATGCCCGGCACGGACCGCGCATTTCCAGCGACGACAGCCGCATCGGCGTGTACGTGGTGCGCACCAACGAAGAGCTCATCATCGCGCAACACACCCTTGCCCTCGTGAGGCAGCAATGAGCGCGCACCTGCCGCTCGCGGGCAAGCGCGGCCTGGTGACGGGCATCGCCAATGCCGATTCCATCGCGTGGGGCTGCGCCAAGGCGTTTCGCGCGATGGGCGCGGAACTGGCCGTGACCTACCTGAACGACAAGGCGCTGCCCCACGTGGCGCCGCTGGCGCAGCAGGTGGACGCCCCCTTGCTGATGCCGATGAACCTGCTGAACGACGGCGAGCTGGAAGCCGTGTTCGACCGCATCGCGGCCGACTGGGGCGCGCTGGATTTCGTGCTGCACTCCGTGGCCTACGCGCCGCGCGACGACCTGCACGGCCGCGTCACGGATTGTTCGCGCGCGGGCTTTCTGCAGGCGATGGACGTGTCGTGCTGGTCCTTCATCCGCATGGCCCACCTGGCCGAGCCGCTGATGGCCCGCGGCGGCACGCTCTTCTGCATGAGCTATTACGGCTCGCAGATGGTCGTGGAGCACTACAACATGATGGGGCCGGTGAAAGCGGCGCTGGAATCGGCCACCCGCTATCTCGCGGCGGAGCTGGGGCCGCAAGGCATCCGGGTGCATGCGATTTCACCGGGACCGCTCAAGACGCGCGCCGCCTCCGGCATCGCGGAATTCGACACCATGCTGGACCGCGCCCAGGCCAAGGCGCCCGCGCGCAGCCTGGTGTCCATCGACGACGTGGGCGAAGCCACCGCGTGGCTGGCCACCGACGCGGCGCGTTTGATGACGGGACAGACGCTGTATATCGACGGCGGCTATCACATCATTGATTGACCGCCCGGCCCGTCCTGGCCCGCCGCTCAGGCCAGCGTGTCGGGCGCATCCTGGCGCCAGCGCTCGATGGCCTCGACCGCCTGCTCGGGACTGCCGAAGATCTTGTTCTGGCCGATCTTGTTGACCAGGCCCGAGCGTTGCAGCGCCTCGCGGAACTTGCCATGCCCGCCCGCCACCACCAGCGTGATGCCGCGCTCGTCCAGCACGCGCTTGAGTTCGTACAGCGCCTCGACCGCGTCGGCGTCGGCCTGGGTCATGGCTTCGGCATCCAGCACGAACCAGCGCACGGCGCCCGCCTGCTCGATGACCTCGCGCGCCCGCCGGCGGAAGGCGTCGGCGTTGAAGAACCACACCGAGGACTCGAACAGCCAGATCACCACGCCGGGCACGGGCCGGGCCTCGGGGTTCAGGTGCAGCTTGCCCAGCACGGTTTCACCGGGCAGGCGGCCCAGCAGCGCATCGCGGGGATTGCCGGACACGTACATGGCGTACAGCAGCGTCGCCCCCACCGATACGGCCACGCCCTGCAGCACGCCGAACCCCACCACGCCCACCGCCGCCAGCACGCCGAAGGCCAATTCGATCCGGGATATCCGGGCCAGCCGCTTGAAGGCCTGCCAGTCGAACAGGCTGGCCGCGGCCAGCAGCAGAATGGCCGACAGCGCGAACTGCGGCAGCCAGTACAGCGGCGCGCTCAGCAGGCCCACCACGACCGCCAGCGCGGCGGCGGCGCTGATGCTGACCAGCGGCGACGAACCGCCGGCCACCAGCCCCACCGCCGTGCGCGAATCGGCGCCCGTCACGACGTAGCCCTGGAACAGGCCGGCCGCGACGTTGGCCGCCCCGAAGCCCACCAGTTCGCGGTTCGGGTCCACGTGTTCACCCGTGCGGGCCGCAAAGCTGCGCGCCGTCACGATGCCGCTGGAAAAGCTGACGACCAGCACGCCCGCGGCCCCCAGCAGGACCCCGTCCACGTTGTCCAGACGCACCGGCAGGCTGAGCGCCGGCAGCCCGGCCGGCACGTCGCCCACCACGGCAATGCCCAGCGCCGGAAAATTGAATACCCACGACAGCAGGCAGGTCGCGACCACCAGCAAAATGGGGGCAGGCCACGCGGGGCGCCAGCGTTTGACGGCCACCAGGAATACGCACGACGCCACGCCGAGGAACAGTGTGGGCAGCCGGATCTCGGACAGCCGCTGCGACAGCTCCAGGAAGGGATTGATCAGGCCGCTGTTGCGCAGTCCCACGCCGGTCAGTCCGCTGAGTTGCGACGTCGCCAGCGTGATCGCCACGCCCGCCATGTAGCCAATGAGCACGGGCCGCGACAGCAGGTTGGCCAGCACGCCCAGGCGCAGGACGCGCGCGATCAGGCAGCCTACGCCCACGGTCAGCGCAATGGCGGTGGCGCCCAGCAGCCGGTCTTCGGGCGTGGTCAGCGCCATGCCGGTCAGGGTGGCGGCGATCAGGGTGCAGGTGGCGGTGTCGGGGCCCACGATGAGGGTGCGCGACGACCCGAAGAAGGCGTAGGCGAGCATGCCCGCGATGGCGGCCCACAGGCCGGCGACGGGCGGCACGCCCATCATGGCGGAATAGGCCAGGCCGACGGGCAGCGCCACGGCGGCCACGCTCAGGCCCGCGGCGACGTCGCGACGCGCCGACTCACGGGAAATGCCCTGGAAGTTGGCCAGGCCGGGAATAAAACGGAAGTTCATGGTGCTGCGGGACGACCGGAAGAAGGGACTCCCGCAAGGCGCGGGTCGACCGCCTAGCCTACACCAACCCGATCGCACGGCGTGCGCGGGAAATCAAGACAATGGCATTGCAAGGGTGTCTGACACCCGTTCCGGTGTCTGACACCTCTTGCGCGGGCCCCGGCATCACGCCGGCATCCCGGGGGTGTCAGACACCTTCCCCGGGCAGATCAGCCCGCGGCGCGGGCTTCCAGCACGGCCACGGCCGGCAGGGTCTTGCCTTCCAGGAATTCCAGGAACGCGCCGCCGCCGGTCGAGATGTAGCCGACCTGCTCGCCGATCTTGTACTTGGCGATGGCGGCCAGCGTGTCGCCGCCGCCCGCGATCGAAAAGCCTTCGGAATCCGCGATGGCGCGCGCCACCACTTCCGTGCCATGGGCGAACTGGTCGAATTCGAACACGCCCACGGGGCCGTTCCAGACGATGGTGCCGGCTTGCTTCAGGATCTCGGCCAGCTGCGCCGCGGTCTGGGGGCCGATATCCAGGATCATGTCGTCGTCGGCCACGTCGGTCGCCGCCTTGACGGTGGCCTCGGCGTCGGCGCCGAAGGACTTGGCGCACACCACGTCCACCGGGATCGGCACGGCCGCGCCGCGCTTTTTCATGATGTCGATGACGGCGCGCGCCTGGTCGACCTGGTCGGGCTCGGCCAGCGACTTGCCGATGGACAGGCCGGCGGCCAGCATGAAGGTGTTGGCGATGCCGCCGCCCACCACCAACTGGTCGACCTTGTCGGCCAGCGATTGCAGGATGGACAGCTTGGTCGACACCTTGGAGCCGCCCACGATGGCGACCAGCGGACGCTTGGGCTCGTGCAGCGCACGGCCCAGGGCTTCCAGTTCGGCTTCCAGCAGGGGGCCGGCGCAGGCCACGGGCGCGAAGCGCGCGATGCCGTGGGTGGTGGCCTCGGCGCGGTGCGCGGTGCCGAAGGCGTCGTTGACGTAGACGTCACACAGCGCCGCCATTTTCTTGGCCAGCGTTTCGTCGTCTTTCTTTTCGCCGACGTTCACGCGGCAGTTCTCCAGCAGCACGACCTGGCCGTGGTCGACCTGCACGCCGTCGACCCAGTCGCGCACCAGGTGCACGGGCATGCCCAGCAGTTCGGACAGGCGCTGGCCGACCTTGGCGAGCGAATCGGCCTCGGTCAGCACGCCTTCCTTGGGGCGGCCCAGGTGGGAGGTGACCATCACGGCGGCGCCGGCGTCCAGCGCCAGGCGGATGCCGGGCACGGAGGCGCGGATGCGGGTGTCTTCGCTGATGCGGCCGGCGTCATCGAACGGGACGTTCAGGTCGGCGCGGATGAACACACGCTTGCCGGACAGGGCGCCGGCCTTGGCCAGCGCGGACAAAGTTTTGACCTTGGACATATTTGGATTCCTTCGGTAGGCGAACAAAGGGGACGAACCCATTTTCCGCAACGGCGGAAAACAAATCCGTCCCCTTATGGACTGGCGGCGTGCTTACTTGGCCGACATCAGCGCGACGGTGGTGTCGAGCATGCGGTTCGAGAAGCCCCACTCGTTGTCGTACCAGGACGAGACCTTGACCAGGCGGCCCGAGACCTTGGTCAGCGACGCGTCAACGGTGCTGGAGGCCGGGTTGTGGTTGTAGTCCACCGAGACCAGGGGTTCGGTGTTGTAGTCCAGGATGCCCTTCAGTTCGCCTTCGGAGGCGGCCTTCAGGATGCTGTTCACTTCTTCGACGGTCGTGTCGCGGCTGGCCACGAAGGACAGGTCGACGATCGACACGTTGATGGTCGGAACGCGGATGGCGTAGCCGTCCAGCTTGCCGTTCAGTTCCGGCAGCACCAGGCCCACGGCGGCGGCAGCGCCGGTCTTGGTGGGGATCATGCTCATCGTGGCCGAACGCGCGCGGCGCAGGTCTTCGTGGTAGACGTCGGTCAGGACCTGGTCGTTGGTGTAGGCGTGAACGGTGGTCATCAGGCCGTTTTCCAGGCCCAGCTTGTCGTTCAGCGGCTTGACCAGCGGGGCCAGGCAGTTGGTGGTGCACGAGGCGTTGGAGATGACGGTGTCCGTCGCCTTCAGCACGCCGTGGTTGACGCCGTAGACGATGGTGGCGTCGACGTCCTTGCCGCCGGGGGCCGAGATGATGACCTTCTTGGCGCCGCCCTTGATGTGCGCGCCGGCCTTTTCCTTGGTGGTGAAAAAGCCCGTGCATTCCAGCACGACGTCGACCTTCAGGTCGCCCCAGGGCAGTTCAGCCGGGTTGCGGTTGGCCAGGACGCGGATCTTGTCGCCGTTGACGACCATGAAATCGCCGTCGACTTCGACGGTGCCCGGGAACTTGCCGTGGGCGGTGTCGTAGCGCGTCAGGTGCGCGTTCGTCTTGGGATCGCCCAGGTCGTTGATGGCGACGATTTCGATATCGTGCTTCTTGCCACCTTCATAGTGGGCACGCAGGATGTTGCGGCCGATGCGACCGTAACCGTTGATGGCGACGCGAATGGTCATGACTAAGCTCCTTTTTTACAAAACTTGCTTGACGGTCTCGGCCACCTTGTCGGCGGTCAGCCCGAAGAACTTGAACAGGGCGCCGGCCGGCGCGGATTCACCGTAGCGGTCGATGCCGACCACGGCGCCTTCCAGGCCGACGTACTTGTGCCAGAAGGCGGTGACGCCGGCTTCGACGGCCACGCGCGGCAGGCCCTTGGGCAGCACGGATTGCTTCCAGGCGGCGTCCTGCTTGTCGAAGACGTCGGTGCTGGGCATTGAGACCACGCGCACAGCGATGCCTTCCTTGGCAAGCTGGGCCTGCGCGTCCAGCGCGATGGCGACTTCAGAGCCGGTGGCGATGATGACGGCGCGGGCGCCGTCGGCGTCGCGCAGCACGTAGCCGCCGCGCGCGATGGCGTCCACGGTGGCCGCGTCGCGCTGCACGAAGGGCAGGTTCTGGCGCGACAGCAACAGGGCCGTGGGGCCGCCGTCATGCACGTCCATGCCGATGCTGGCCGGACGCGTCACGGCGGCGTTCCAGGCCACGGCGGTCTCGGCGGTATCGCAGGGGCGCCACAGCGACAGGTTGGGAATCAGGCGCAGGCTGGCCGCGTGTTCGATGGACTGGTGGGTCGGGCCGTCTTCGCCCAGGCCGATCGAGTCGTGCGTGAACACGTGGACGACGCGCTGCTTCATCAGCGCAGCCATGCGGATGGCGTTGCGCGAGTAGTCGGAGAACGTCAGGAACGTGCCGCCAAACGGCAGGTAGCCGCCGTGCAGCGCGATGCCGTTCATGATGGCGGCCATGCCGAATTCGCGCACGCCGTAGTTGATGTGGCGGCCGAACTGGATGCCCTGGTCGCCGGCGCGGACGGCGGCGACGCCCTTCCAGTCGGTGAAGTTGGAGCCGGTCAGGTCGGCCGAGCCGCCCAGCATTTCCGGCAGCAGCGGCGCCAGCGCGGCGATCGCGAATTGCGAGGCCTTGCGGGTGGCGACGGTTTCGCCCTTTTCGAGGGTGGCGGCCAGGAAGGCCTTGAACTGGTCGGCGTAGCCGGCGGGCATTTCGCCCTTCATGCGGCGGGCGAATTCAGCGGCTTCGGCGGGGAATTCGGCGGCGTAGGCGTCAAAGCGCGACTGCCATTCGGCCTGGGCTTGCTCGCCCTGCTTGCGGCCGTCCCAGCCGTCGTAGATGTCCTGCGGAATCTGGAAGGGTTCCGACGACCAGCCCAGCGCGGCGCGCGTGGCGGCGATTTCGTCCTTGCCCAGCGGGGCGCCGTGCACGTTGTGCGTGCCGGCCATGTTGGGCGAGCCCTTGCCGATCACGGTGCGGCAGACGATGAGCGTGGGCTTTTCCGATTGCGAGCGCGCGGCCTTGATGGCGGCGTCCACGGCGGCGACGTCATGGCCGTCCACGCCGCGGATGACGTTCCAGCCGTAGCCTTCGAAGCGCTTGGCGGTGTCGTCGGCGAACCAGTGCTCGACGTGGCCGTCGATGGAGATGCCGTTGTCGTCGTACAGCACGACCAGCTTGCCCAACTTGAGCGTGCCGGCCAGCGAGCACACCTCGTGCGAGATGCCTTCCATCAGGCAGCCGTCGCCGGTGAAGGCGTAGGTGTGATGGTCGACCAGCGTGTGGCCCGGCTTGTTGAATTCAGCGGCCAGCAGCGCTTCGGCCAGCGCCATGCCCACGGCATTGCCCAGGCCCTGGCCCAGCGGGCCCGTGGTGGTTTCCACGCCCGGGGTGATGCCCACTTCGGGGTGGCCCGGCGTCTTGGAATGGAGCTGGCGGAAATTCTTGAGTTCTTCGATGGGCAGGTCGTAGCCCGTCAGGTGCAGCAGGGCGTAGATCAGCATCGAGCCGTGGCCGTTGGACAGCACGAAGCGGTCGCGGTTGGCCCAGGCGGGATCCTTGGGATTGTGGCGCAGGTTGCCGGCCCACAAGGCTTGGGCGATTTCCGCCATGCCCATGGGAGCACCCGGGTGCCCGGAGTTCGCTTGTTGCACGGCATCCATCGCGAGGGCGCGGATGGCATCCGCCAAGGCAAGTTTAGGGGCGGTCGGATTGCTCATTCGGAAGGCTCTTTGAAACTGGCGCGCCTACGTTGGAAATAGGGCCAGTTGAGTAGGTTGCGAAGCAGGAGATTTTAGCATCAGGGGATTTCCCGGACGCCATCGCCCGGATGCCCTATGTAATCGGGGGTTTCCAAGGGAAAGGGGCGAGCGGTGGTAGGCTACGCGTACTCGTCAGAACGCCCCGTTTCCCGCTACCTGCCCCCATGCCCGCCCCCCGTTTCTATTGCGACGTTCCCCTGGCCGCCGGCGCCCGCATCGCCCTTCCCGACGCCCTTGCCCATCATGCCGTGCGCGTGCTGCGCCTGCGCGCCGGCGAGGCCATCACGCTGTTCAACGGCCTGGGCGGCGAATTTCCCGCGGTGCTGGAAATCGACGGCAAGGCGGGCTACGCCCAGCTTGGCGAGTTCAATCCCCGCGAGGCCGAACTGGGCGGACGCATCACGCTGGCGCAGGGCCTGCCCTCCGGCGACAAGATGGACTGGGTGGTGGAAAAGGCGGTGGAACTGGGCGCGGCGCGCGTCTGCCCCATCGCCGCGCAGCGCAGCGTGCTGCAACTGTCCGGCGCCCGGCTGGAAAAGCGCGTGGCGCACTGGCAGCGCATCGCGCAATCGGCCGCCGAGCAATGCGGCCGCAACCGCCTCATGGCCGTGGATGCGCCGCAGGCGCTGGCCGACTGGCTGGCCCAACCCGCCGACGGATTGCGGCTGCTCTGCCACCCCGAGGCCGACCAAGACCTGGCCGGCCTGCTGCAAGGCGGATCGGGGGCATCGGGGGCATCGGGCGCGCAGGCCCTGACCCTGCTGGTCGGCCCGGAAGGCGGATGGTCGGATAAGGAATTGGACGCAGCCCGCCAGGCGGGCGTGCAGGCCGTGCGCTTTGGCCCGCGCGTGCTGCGCACCGAGACGGCCGGACTGGCGCTGATTTCGGCGATCAGCGCGCTGCAGGGCTGGTAGTCCGGCCCGGCCGGATCAGTCGTTTTCGCCGTAGGGGGCCGCGGCCACGCCGGGCTCCGGATCGGGATGCTTGCCCGCGTGTTCGATCACGTAGGCGAAGACACGGCCGTTTTCGTGCGCGAAATCCGCAACGTCGGAACAGACGGTTTCGATGCGGACCGCGTCTTCTTCCAGCGCCGGATCGCCGGAATGCAGTCGGTACAGCCACAGCACCACGCCGGACTTGTGGTCCAGCACCGTGTCGCACAGGCAGTCGTACAGGGCATCCAGGTTGCCGCCGAAGTACTCGGGGAAATCCACGGCCTTGACGATGGCGCGCAGTACCGCCGAGCGGCTGCGGCAGGGGTCGCAATTGGCGACAAACAAGGACAGGCCAAGTTCGTGCGCGGCGTCCACCACGGCCTTCTTGTCCAGCCCGTCGTGAGCCAGCGCTCCGCCGCGCATGAGCTGCCGCTGCAAAGTAGATTGGCCATTGCGCGTCATGCCTGTGCCTCCCTGAAAAAGGCGATCACTTCGTCGTTACGCTGCATCGTATCGGCATAACCCAGTTCAATCAATCGCTTGGTGTAGCTGGCTTCGAAGAGGAGATAGGACATCAGCGCCCCTCCCCCCGGACGGCCTGGATCGGACGATACACCGAGTACGCGGAAAAGCGCACGCGCCTGGGCGGGCATGTCCTGCAAATGCTCGAGCGCCATCAGGTCCAGCGACTGGCTGGGCGTGAGGGTCAGCACCTCGACGCGGCGCACGGCGGGCGGCGCGCCATTGGGGCCGGCGTGCTCCATCAGGTAGTTGATGCGCTCCAGGCGCTCGACGTCCGCCGACAGGCTGTCCAGGAAGATGCTCGACAGCGCGTGCCCGCCCACCTGGGCCAGCGACGGATACGGCGGCGAATCGGCGCGCGCCTCGGGGTGGGTGTCGTCGCGGTAGCCCGTGCCGATCACCAGCACCCGGTGCGCGCCCAGGTGAATGGCCGGGCTGATCGGCGCGAGCTGGCGCATCGAGCCGTCGCCGCACCATTCGCCCTTGCCGTGCACGTGCACCTGGCGGGCGGGAAAGACAAAGGGAATGGCCGACGACGCCATCAGGTGGTCGATATTGATGGGCGTGGGTATTGCCAGCCGCAGATAGCGGTGCCAGGGCTCGATCCGGGTGTGCGCCTGGTAGAAGGTCAGATGCTCGCCGCTGGTGTAGCCCGAGGCCGTAATGGCCAGCGCGGACAGCGCGCCGCCTTCCAGGTTGGATTGCAGGTTGCGAAAGTCCAGCACCCGCTCCAGCAGCGCCTGCATGGGGGCATTGTCCAGCAGGGAGTGCGGGCGCTTGCGCGTCAGGCCGGAGTACATCCAGCCCAGCGACAGCAGGCCCAGCCAGCGCACGCCCGTGCGGATCAGGCCGGGCGCGTCGGCCCGGTAGATCATGTCGGTGTTCAGCGACGACCACAGGCGGCGGATGCGGCGCACGCCCAGGTGGGGCCGGTCGGCGCGGCAGGCCAGCGCCGCGGCGTTGATGGCGCCGGCGGACGTGCCGCAGATGATGTCAAAGGGGTTCTGGAAATGGGAATGCCAGTCCGGGTCCAGCAGCTCCATGATGGCGCTGAGCACACCGACCTGGTAGGCGGCGCGCGCGCCGCCGCCCATCAGCACCAGGCCGGTGGGCGTGCGCGGGCACGCCCTGCCGGCCGGCGTCACTTCAACGCGGTGTATTGACATCGACCACCGTCATCGCGGTCATGTTGACGATGCGGCGCACGGTGGAACTGGAGGTCAGGATATGCACCGGCGCGTTGCAGCCGAGCAGGAACGGGCCCACGGCCACGTTGCCGCCCGCCGCCGTCTTGAGCAGGTTGTAGGCGATGTTGCCGGAATCCACGTTCGGGCACACCAGCAGATTGGCCTCGCCCTTGAGCGTGGACGAAGGCAGGATGCGCATGCGCAGGGCCTCGTCCAGCGCGCAGTCGCCGTGCATTTCGCCGTCGATCTCAAGCTCGGGATCGATCTGCCGGATCAGCTCCAACGCGCGGCGCATCTTGGCCCCCGAGGCCGAGCTGCCCGAGCCGAAGTTCGACCGCGACAGCAGCGCTGCCTTGGGCGCAAGGTACAGCCGGCGCATTTCGCGCGCGGCGGCCACGGTGAACTCGGCGATCTGTTCGGCCGAGGGCTCGTCGTTCACGTGCGTGTCCACCAGCACCACCGTGCGCTCGTTGAGCAGCAGGATGTTCATGGCGGCGTACACGTTGTGGCCCGGGCGGCGGCCGATGACTTCATCCACGAAACGCAGATGGTCGTGGTAGGCGCCGACGGACCCGCAGACCATGCCGTCGGCATCGCCCAGGTGCACCATCATCGCGCCGATCAGCGTCATGCGGCGGCGCATTTCCACGCGCGCCATTTCCTTGGTGATGCCGCGGCGGCACATGCGCTCCCAGTAGGTGGTCCAGTACTGATGGAAGCGTTCGTCGTATTCCGGGTTGGTGACCTCGACGTCTTCGCCCAGGCGCAGGCGCAGGCCCAGCTTTTCGATGCGGGTCAGCAGCACCGACGGGCGGCCCACCAGGATGGGACGGGCCAGGCCCTCGTCGACCACCACCTGCACGGCGCGCAGCACGCGCTCGTCCTCGCCTTCCGCGAACACGATGCGGGCGGGGCCGCCCTCGCGCACGATGCGCTTGGCCGCCGAGAACAGCGGCTTCATGAACGCGCCGGAGTGGTACACGAACTGCTGGAGCTGCTCTTCGTAGGCTTCCAGGTCGGCCAGCGGGCGCGTCGCCACGCCGCCTTCCATCGCGGCCTTGGCCACGGCCGGCGCAATGCGCACGATCAGGCGCGGGTCGAAAGGCTTGGGGATCAGGTATTCGGGACCGAACGAGATGTCGAACGTGCCGTAGGCCGCGGCCACGACTTCGTTCTGTTCTTCCTCGGCCAGTTCGGCAATGGCGTACACCGCCGCCTTTTCCATCTCGCGCGTGATGGTCGTGGCGCCCACGTCCAGCGCGCCGCGGAAGATGTACGGAAAGCACAGCACGTTGTTGACCTGGTTCGGGTAGTCCGACCGGCCCGTGGCCATGACCACGTCGTCGCGCACGCCATGCGCCACTTCCGGCAGGATTTCCGGCGTGGGGTTGGCCAGCGCCAGGATCAGCGGACGCGTCCCCATCGCGGCCACCATTTCCGGCTTGAGCACGCCGCCAGCCGACAGGCCCAGGAACACGTCGGCGTCCTGGATCACCTCGGCCAGCTTGCGCGCGTCGGTCTTTTGCGCAAAGCGCGCCTTGTCCGGGTCCATCAGCGTGGTGCGGCCCTCATAGACCACGCCTTCGATGTCGGTCACCCAGATGTTTTCCAGCGGCAGGCCCAGGTCCACCATCAGGTCCAGACAGGCCAGCGCCGCGGCGCCCGCGCCCGACGTGACCACCTTGACCGTCTTGATGTCCTTGCCCACGACCTTCAGCCCGTTGATGAAGGCGGCCGACACCGTAATGGCGGTGCCGTGCTGGTCGTCGTGGAAAACGGGAATCTTCATGCGCTCGCGCAGCTTGCGCTCCACCGTGAAGCACTCGGGCGCCTTGATGTCTTCAAGGTTGATGCCGCCGAAGGTGGCTTCCAGGCCGGCGATGATCTCGACCAGCTTGTCCGGGTCGGTTTCGTTGATTTCGATGTCGAAGACATCCAGGCCGGCGAACTTCTTGAACAGCACCGCCTTGCCTTCCATCACCGGCTTGGAGGCCAGCGCGCCGATGTTGCCCAGGCCCAGCACCGCCGTGCCGTTGGTGATGACGCCCACCAGGTTGCCGCGCGCGGTGTAGCGGAACACATTGGCCGGATCGGCCACGATTTCCTCGCAGGCCGCCGCCACGCCGGGCGAGTACGCCAGCGCCAGGTCGCGCTGGTTCGTCAACTGCTTGGTGGGCGTGACAGAGATTTTGCCGGGGCGCCCGTGCTCGTGATATTCAAGGGCGGCTTTGCGAAGGTTGGCATCCATAGGGCGGCTTCTGGCTAGAGTGTGTGACACGGAAAGAGGAGGAATTCTATTCCCATGACGCGCCACGCGATACGGCACGCCTTCCTCGTTCTTGGGATCGAGCGCCGAAATCTTACAGCAAGCTGAATGTTTTTCAGACTTCCGGCCACAGGATTTCGGGGAAGCAGCCGTCGGGATCGAACAGGGTCTTGACGCGTCCGTCCAGGCGGACGGTCGCCAGGCCAGGGGCGTCGGGCGCGGATCGGGCCGACGCGCCGCCGTCGGCATCGGCGCCATTCCAGGCCGGCACATCGGCCAGCAACGCGCCATGCAGCCAAGCCAGCGTGCCGCCGTGGCCCAGCAGCAACTGCGCCAGGTTGACGGTGGTCGGGGCCTCGGGCTTGAGCGCGTCCAGGCGGTAGCGGCCCAGCCAGTGATAGCCGTCGTGGGTCGCGAAGGCGTCGCCGCCGGACGCAAGCTGGAACAAGGCGGGCACCAGGCGCTGAACCGTGGCCGAGCGCAGCGGCTGGACGTCCGATTCGCCGAACGCCCCCAGCGTCTCTTCGACGCCATCGGCCAGCAGCACGTCCGCCGCCAGCAGGCCCGACGCCGCGCAGCGTCCGGCCGGCCAGGGCGCCGGCGCCGCCACCCATTGGGCGAGCGTCATGTCGCCCGGCAGTCCGGCGAATTGCCGCAGCCCGGCGCGGGCCAACTCGGCCAGCGTCACGCCCGGCTGCGCGCGCCAGCGCGGCGCGGGGCCATCGAGCCGGGTCAGGCCGGTCAACAAGGCGGGATCCACCCGCAGGCGCGGCCGGGCCGAGGGCGCGAACGGCCCGGCCGCGCCCTCCAGTTCCATGACCACGCGGTATTCGGCGCACAGCTTGCGCGCTTGCGCGGCGTCGGCGTCGCGAGCGGGCGTGAGGATGGCGCACGCGCCGTCCGGCCCGCCCTCGCCCAGGTCGCGGACCTGGCCCTGGCACACCAGCGCCAGGCGTTGCAGGAAGGCCGCCCAGGGCGTCTGGACCGGGCGACGGCCAAGGAGAAAGGCGCGCCGGGATGGCTGCATGACTACAATTCCTTTTTTGCTAGATGACGCTTTCGAGATTCCAATGCCCCGCCTCGCCGACCGCACCCATGATTTCCTGACGTTCCAGGTAATGGAACTGTTCAAGCAGGCGCAGGCGCTGCAGGCGGCGGGAAAGGACATTATCAGCCTGGGCATCGGCGAACCGGACTTTACCGCGCCCCCCCAGGTCGTGGAAGCGCTGGACCGCGCCGCCCGCGCCGGGCTCAGCGGCTACAGCCCGGGCGCGGGGATCGCCCCGCTGCGCGAGGCCATCGCCCGCTTCTACCAGGAGCAATTCGGCGCCACGATCGACCCGCGCCGCGTGATCGTCACGGCAGGCGCCTCCGGCGCCCTGACGCTGGCCTGCGCGGCGCTGGTGAACCCGGGCGGCGAGGTGCTGATGCCCGACCCCTCCTACCCCGCCAACAGCAATTTCGTGCTGGCCGCGGGCGGCAGGCCGCGCCTGATTCCCAGCACGGCGGAAAAGCGCTTCCAGTTGTCCGCCGCCGACGTGGCCCGGCACTGGACGCCCGCCACGCAGGGCGTGATGGTGGCCTCGCCCAGCAACCCCACCGGCACCTCCATCGCCCACGGCGAACTGGCCCAACTGCTGGCGCAGGTGCGCGAGCGCGACGGCTTTGCCATCGTCGACGAAATCTACCTCGGCCTGTCTTATGACGGCCAGCCGCGGTCTGCGCTGACGCTGGATGACGACGTCATCGTGATCAACAGCTTCTCCAAGTATTTCCACATGACGGGCTGGCGCCTGGGCTGGATGATCGTGCCCGACGGCATGGTCGCGGCGGTGGAAAAGATCGCCTCCAGCCTGGCCATCTGCGCCCCCACGCTGGCGCAGCATGCCGCGCTGGCCTGCTTCACGCCCGCCGCGCTGAAGATCTTCGAACACCGCCGCGAAGCCTTCAAGCAGCGCCGCGACTACCTGCTGCCGGAATTCGAGCGCCTGGGCATCGACGTGCCGGTCAAGCCGGACGGGGCCTTCTATATCTATGCCGACATCAGCAGCCTGGGCATGGACAGCGCCGCGTTCTCGCAGCGGCTGCTGCTGGAAGCGGGCGTGGCCGCCGTCCCGGGCCTGGACTTCGGCCCGGCGCATGCGGCGCACACCATGCGGTTCTCGTATGCCACCGGGCTGGACCGCCTGGAAGAGGCGGTGGCCCGGATGGGCGTGCTGCTGCAACGCTGACCCCCAAAGGCAAAGCGCGCCTGCGAGGGCGCGCTTTGTCGAGCCGGGGGGCATGGAACCGGGCACGGAGCGGGGCGCGAAACCGGGCGAAGACTCAGTCGCGCGCGATGGCGATGCCGGACGCCAGCGCCAGGCGGCGGCGTTCCGCCTGCACCTTGGCGCCGTAGCCGTTGTCGTCCGGCCCGGTGGAACCCACGTAACACGCCAGGCCGCCGTCCACGGACCCGCGCCGGTTGATGCAGTCGCGCAGGATGGTGGCGCCCACGCGGATGTTGGCCGCGGGGTCCAGCGGATTCTTGCCGACCGCGTCGAACTTGTCCTGGTGGACGCTGGTCATGACCTGCATCAGGCCCTGCGCGCCGACGTGGCTTTCCGCCAGCGGGTTGTAGCGCGACTCGATGGCGATCACGGCCAGCACCAGCAAGGGATCGAGCTGCTTTTCGCGGCTGACCTTGTACACGGTGTTCAGGAGCGGGCCGGTCGCGTCATAGGCAACCTTGTACTTGCGCGAGATATAGTTGCGCAATGCTTCCGCCTGCGGCCCCGTGGCCGCCGAGGCGGGCGTCTTGGGCGCGGGCGGCGCGATACGGGCCGGCCCCAGCATGCCGGTGGCGTTGCTGGCGGGTGCGGCGGGAACGGCCATGGCAATGGCCGACGACGAATCGACACCCAGTTCGGAGCCGGCTTCGGAATCGGAGCTGGCCTGCATGGACGAAGGCGCGAGGGCGGTCAACAAGGCTTTGTGCACTTGCAATGCCTGGTCGCGCAAACCAGGCAGGGCGAATCCCATGCTTACCGTCACAATGACCGCAATGCCCAGGTAAACAGAGCAAATGCGCAGGGACTCGGCAAGATATTGGTGCACTCCTTGGGCCATGTGCCTGAACAGGCTGGCCACTGACGCATCGGGCATGGAACCTCCTGCGTAAAAAAGAGGGAGTCAATGTTAACCTCTCTTTGAACCTGAAATGTAACCAAATAGCAGGGATCTGTAGTGAAATACCGCGACCTTAGAGACTTCATCGCCCAACTCGAACGGATGGGCGAGCTCAAACGCATTGGCGCCCCGGTCTCCACGCAGCTGGAAATGACCGAAATTTCCGACCGCGTGCTGCGCGCCGAAGGGCCCGCCCTGCTGTTCGAAAACGCCCGCCACAATGGCCAGCCGGCGCAGATGCCGGTGCTGGCCAACCTGTTCGGCACCCCGGCCCGCGTGGCGCGGGGCATGGGCGCCGACAACGTCAGCGCCCTGCGCGACATCGGCGAGCTGCTGGCCTCCCTGCGCGAACCCGAAGCGCCCAAGGGCCTGCGCGATGCGCTGGCCAAGGTGTCGATGCTCAAGTCCGCGCTGTGGGACATGAGCCCCAAGAACGTCAAAAGCCCCGCCTGCCAGGAGATCGTCTGGGAAGGCAAGGACGTGGACCTGACCCGCCTGCCGATCCAGACCTGCTGGCCGGGCGACGTTGCGCCGCTTCTGACGTGGGGCCTGGTCATCACGCGCGGGCCCAACGCCAAGCGGCAGAACCTGGGCATCTACCGCCAGCAGTTGCTGGGGCCGAACAAACTGATCATGCGCTGGCTGTCGCACCGCGGCGGCGCGCTGGACTTCCGCGACCACGCCATCGCGCACCCCGGCACGCCATTTCCGATCGCGGTCGCCCTGGGCGCCGATCCGGCCACGACGCTGGGCGCGGTCACGCCCGTGCCCGACAGCCTGTCCGAATACCAGTTCGCCGGGCTCTTGCGCGGCTCGCGCACCGAGGTCGCGCAGGCGCTGGGCAGCAATCTGTCGGTGCCGGCCTGGGCCGAGATCGTGCTGGAGGGTCACCTGCTGCCGTCCTCGGATCCGCGCGCCATCAAGCCCGTGGTCCCCGAGGGCGTCAATCCGCCGCCGGACAGCGGCTACGAGATGGCGCTGGAAGGTCCCTACGGCGACCACACCGGGTACTACAACGAGCAGGACTGGTTCCCGGTCTTCACCGTCGAGCGGATCACGATGCGGCGCAACCCCATCTATCACTCGACCTACACGGGCAAGCCGCCCGACGAGCCGGCCGTGCTGGGCGTCGCGCTGAACGAAGTCTTCGTGCCGCTGCTGCGCCGCCAGCTTCCGGAAATCGTGGATTTCTACCTGCCGCCCGAAGGCTGCAGCTACCGCCTGGCCGTGGTGTCGATCCGCAAGCAGTACGCCGGGCACGCCAAGCGCGTCATGTTCGGCTTGTGGAGCATCCTGCGCCAGTTCATGTACACCAAGTTCATCGTGGTCGTGGACGAGGACATCAATCCGCGCGACTGGAAGGAAGTGGTCTGGGCCATGACCACCCGCATGGACCCGGTGCGCGACACGCTGCTGGTCGAGAACACGCCGATCGACTACCTGGACTTTGCCTCGCCGGTGTCCGGCCTGGGCGGCAAGATGGGCCTGGACGCCACCAACAAGTGGCCGGGAGAAACCAGCCGCGAATGGGGCACGCCCATCACGATGGACGCCAACGTCAAGAAGCGCGTGGACGATATGTGGGGGCAGTTGGGCTTGTAGGCGCCCGGCTCGCGGCAGCGGGCACAAAAAGACCCCGCCGCTGAATGCTCCCCGAAGGCCCGACGGAGGTCAGGCTGGCGGGGAGGCATTCAGCGGCGGGGTCGTTTTTTGCTTCGTGCGGACTGGCGTCAGCCGCGCTCCCTGTCGTCGTCCTGCCGCATGCCGCGCCAGGCCTTGAACAGTTGCCAGCCCACGAAGGCGCCGCCGGCCAGCTTCAGGAGCTTGCCGCGCTTGCCCCCGCGCATGAACATGGCGGACAGGGACGAACTGATGATGGGATAGCGCCGCGCCAGGGTGATCGCCTGCAAGGCCCAGCGCGAGGCGCCACCCGACGCAAGGCCGGGCAGCATGCCGCGGATGAGCGCGCCGGGCTCGAGCTTGCGCCCGGCCGAGACGATGCTCTGCGCCAATGATTCGCGCTCGATCGCGGCGCGGGCGCGCAGCAGTTCGATGCGCACGGCGCGGTCGACGGTGGGAGATCTCTTGTGCATGGCTCAGGGCTCCTCGCGCCGGCGTACCGCCGGCTCGTCGTCGGCATGCGCCTCGCGCACCCGGTCCAGCAATTCCGCATCGCGACCCAGCTCTTCGAGCGTGGCCGAGAACGGCGCCGGTCCGTACACGAGCCCGTGGCGCACCACGAGCAGCAGCACCACGCCGGCCACACCATAGAAGGCCGCCAGCAGACCCAGCGCCAGATAGCGGTCTTCCGTGGGCCAGAACGCCACGGCGATGGTGATGGTGGCCACCAGCACCGCCAGCGTCAGGAATAGCAAGGCCGCAAACGCCAGGCCCAGCAGCTTGAGCAGGCGCGCCTTTTCGTCCGCGGCTTCCAGAGCCAGCAGCTCCAGCCGCGTGCGCATCAGCCCGACCAGGCTGGAGGCAACACCGAAAACAGTTTTTCGTAGACCCATGGCTGAAAGAACGCCGGGCGGCAGGCGCCGGCATGTCGCCGCGCCTGCCGCCCGGACGTCCTGCCCTGTCAGCGGCGGCTGATCAGCAAGCCGAGCAGCAGGCCGGTCACGCCTGCCACCCCGATGGCTTGCCAGGGATTGTCATGCACGTAGTCGTCCGTCGCGCGGGCGGCCTTGCGACCGCGTTCGAGGACGGCATCCTGCGCTTCGTACAGCGCCTCGCGCGTGCGCCGCAGCGACGTCAGGGCGCGGTCGCGCAGTTCATTGGCCTTGTCGCCGGTGCTGCTGGCCGCTTCGCGCAGCAGGCTTTCGGCGTCATTCAGGCTGGTCTTGACACTGTCGATGAGTTTTTCTTTTGCGACGTCTTCGGATTTTCTCGTTGCCATTTTCTTGAGCTCCTGTTGTGTGTCCATGACGAATCGATGATACCAGCCGCCACGCGGGCGCAATCGCCCGCGTGCTACCGGGTGCTACTTGATCTGCGTAATCTCAACCGCGGACTTCACGCCGCCCTGGTCGATGTCCTGCTTCATCACCAGATTCACGGCGGGGCAATACCAATCGGTGACAGTCGTGTTCATGCCGGGAATGGGAATCGTCAGGCCCTGAAACGTGGCCATGGTGGGATCCGAATTGCGGGTGTAGGTGATCGGGTGGCAGGACTGCTGGCCCAAAGCGGTGTCGAGCGAGGTCTTGGGCCCCACCTTCTTTTCGCCGATGCGCACGGTGGTGCTGGGCTGTCCGCCCACGGGCGCTTCCTTGCCGATCTTGAGGCGGAACGACGAGCCCGGCAGCTTCTGGCCGGCGTTGAGCTTGCCGTCATAGGCAAAGAGGCCAAGCATCCGCAGGTCGAACTGGCCCTCGGACGGCTTGGGCGCTTCGCCGGCGCTCGCGTAGCGCAGGAAGGTCGCCTGGCCGCCCTTGACCGTCATCAGGTAATCGAGCTTGGATTTGCCGGGGGGCAGGCCCGCGTAGCTGAACCGGGCGACGCCCTGCACGCGCGCGCGGCAGTTGTCGCCATTGCTTTTTGTAACCTCGGCGAACGTCAGGTCGGCGCCCAGCGCCAGATTGCCCGAGCCGGTCAGTTGCACCGCGCCGCCATCATGCATGAACTGCGCGTCGCACACGCCGGCCTGCGCCATGCCGGCCGCGCCCATCGCGCCCGCCGCGATCACCAGGGATGCCACTTTTCGCATCGTCGTCACAAGCCACTCCAGAAATCCGAAAACGCCGTCAGCGCCTGGCTGACAGTTGGCTTGATACTACACCGGTTGCCGCGCGCGGCGTATGTCCGAACGTGTCGGGCGGCGCGCCATCAGTGACTGTATCTCCGGCACGCAGGAGCCGCAACCGGTCCCGCAGCCCAGCGTTTCCTTCAGCGCCGCCAGGTCGCAGCCGCGCGCGATGCCGCCCAGGATCGCCGCCTCGCTCACGCCATGGCAGACGCAGACGGTGCGCGACCGCGCCGGTCCGGCCACCCGGCCCATCAGAAGCGCGGCGATGCTCGCGGGCGCCTCGCCGCCTCCCGCCCAGGCCAGCAGCGCGTCCTGCGCGCGCAGATCGCCGGTCAGCAGGAAGGCGCGCAGCGCGCCCTGCCCGGCCGCGACACGGCGCAGCGTGCCGCGCGCGGGATCGTCGTACACCACGTCCGGGCGCCGCAGGTCCAGCGCCTCGGCCAATTCGTGCAGCAGCGCGGGATCCGGCGCCGCGCGGCTCGCGAGCCGCAACCGGACGCCGCCAGCGCCGGTCGGCAGCACGACGGCGTAGTCGAAGCGGCGCAGCCACGGCGCGAGGTCCGCGCGCAGCGCCGCGCCATCGCCCTGCCGCCAGCCGGCGGCCTGCCAGGGCAGGCCGGCGGGTTCGGCGCGCACCGCGCTGAACTTCAGTTCGGGCTGCCGCGACAGCGGATCGGTCGCGGGGTTGGTCAGCGCATTCACGCCCAGTCCGGCCATGAAGGCGCTGCCCCAGTGCATCGGCACGAAAGCCTGGCCGGGACGCACCGCGTCGTCCGGCTGCGCCGGCAGCACCAGGCTGCCGCGCCGCGAGTGCAGCCGGACCAGCGCGCCGGGCGCCAGGTCCAGGCGGCGCATGTCATCGGGATGCAGCGACACCCACGGTTCCTCGACATGCTGCGTCAGCGCCCGGGCCAGCGAGGTGCGCGCCATCGTGTGCCAGTGGTCGCGCAGCCGGCCGGTGGTCAACTGCAGCGGGAATTCCTCGGACGTCGTTTCGGCGGTCGGCCGCCAGGACACGTCGCAGAAACGGGCGCGGCCGCTGGGCGTGGGAAAGATGCCGTCGGCGTACAGGCGCGCCGTGCCCTGCCCGTGCCGGTACGGCCACTGCTGCGGTCCGCGCTGCGCCAGGGTGCCGTAGTCCAGTGCGCTGTAGTCCAGGTCCCGGCCGGCCGTCATGCGGGCGTGTTCGGCAAAGACTTCGCCCTCGTCACGGTAGGCGAACAGGTCCGCCTTGGCCGGCGCCATGCGTGCGGCAAGGCGCCGGGCCACCGCCTGCGCCAGCCGCCAGTCGGGCTGGGCGTCGCCGGGCGGCGCGATCGCGGCGCGGACCCGGCTGATGCGGCGCTCGGAATTGGTGACCGTGCCGGACTTCTCGGGCCAGGTCGCCGCGGGCAGGATCAGGTCGGCGTAGGCCAGCGTCTCGGTGCCGGCGTAGGCCTCCTGCACGATCACGAACTCGGCGCGTTCCAGCGCCGCCCGCACGCGCGCCTGGTCCGGCAGCGACTGCGCCGGATTGGTCGCCGCGATCCAGAGCACCTTGATGCGCCCTTCCAGCACCGCGTCGAACATGTCCATCGCCGTCGCGCCCGGCGCGTCGGGCAGGCTGTCCACGCCCCACAGGCGCGCCACCTCGGCGCGGTCGGCGGCCGAAGCGGGATCGCGATGGCCCGGCAGCAGCGTCGCCATGCCGCCGGCCTCGCGGCCGCCCATGGCGTTGGGCTGTCCGGTCAGCGAAAACGGTCCCGCGCCGGGACGCCCGATCTGCCCGGTCGCCAGATGCAGGTGGATCAGCGCGGCATTCTTGTCGGTGCCCGCCACCGACTGGTTCAGACCCATGGTGTAGAGCGACAGCGCCGCGCCCGCCTGCCCGAACCAGCGCGCCGCCTGCACGATATCGCGCGCAGGCACGCCGCACAGACGCTGCGCCGCCTCGGGCGTGACCGCCTGCACGCGCGCCCGCAGCGTGTCGAAGCCCTCTGTGTGACGCCGGATGTAGTCCTCGTCGACCAGGCCTTCGCGCAGCATCACGTTGAGCATGGCGTTAAAGAGCGCGACATCGGACCCCGGCGTCAGCGGCAGGTGCAGATCGGCGAAGGCGGCGGTATCCGTGCGCCGCGGATCGACCGCGATCACTTTCATGCCCGGCCGGCTGGCGCGCGCGGCTTCCAGCCGCCGGAACAGCACCGGGTGCGCATAGGCCATGTTGGACCCGGCGATCAGCACCGTGTCCGCCAGCTCCAGGTCTTCGTAGCAGGCCGGCGGCGCGTCCGCGCCCAGGGTGCGCTTGTAGCCCGACACCGCGCTGGACATGCACAGCCGTGAATTGGTGTCGATGTTGTTCGTGCCCGCCAGCGCGCGCGCCAGCTTGTTGAAGACGGCGTAGTCCTCCGTCAGCAACTGGCCCGACAGATAAAAGCCGACCGAATCCGGCCCATGCCGGGCGATGGCGCCGGCCAACCTGTCCGCGGCCAGGTCCAGCGCGTGCGCCAGGGCGATGTCCTGCATGGGCTGCCCGCGGGCCTCGCGCGCACGCGCCGACAGCACGCGGGCGCCATCGCGCCGGACGGTATCGGCCAGGGCCAGGCCCTTGCTGCACAGGCGGCCCCGGTTGGCCGGATGCGACGCGTCGCCGCGCACGCCCACGACCGCGTCGCCACGCACCTGCACGCGCACCCCGCAGCCGGTGCCGCAATAACAGCAGATGGACGCGACTTCGCGCGTGTCCTCGCTGATGATGTCAATCCGGCGCGCCATCGGCATGTCCATCCCTTACTCCCCCGCCGCGCTTTCACCGAGCATGAGCCGGTCGCGCAGGGCGCCCAGACCGGCCCCTTCGCGGATCAGCCGCACGTACCAGGCGCTGTCCGCCGTGTCGCCGTACAGGCAGGCGCCCACCAGCCGGTCGTCGCGGATCACCAGTTTCTTGTAGACGCCGCCCGGCATGTCGGCCAGCGTGATGGTTTCGGTCTGCGCGCCGCCCGCGAAGTCCCCGGCCGAAAACAGGTCGATGCCGGTGACTTTCAGCTTGGTCGACGTGACGCTGCCCACATAGCGGCCGATGCCGTGCAACGCCAGATGATTGGCCGCCACCTTGGCCTGCTCGAACAGCGGCGCGACCAGGCCGTAGGCCGTGCCGCGGTGGCTGACGCATTCGCCCACCGCGTAGATGCGCGGATCGAAGGTCTGCAGGGTGTCGCTGACCACCACGCCGCGGTCCACATGCAGGCCGCAGTGTTGCGCCAGCTCGGTGTTCGGGCGCACGCCCGCCGCCATCACCACCAGGTCCGCGGGGACCTCTTCGCCATCCGCGAAGCGCACCGCCCGCACGCGTCCGTCCGCCCCGCCCAGGATCGCCGCCGTCTGGCGCTGAAGCAGAAAGGTCAGGCCCCGCGCCTCCAGGCTCGCGCGCAGCAGCGCGGCAGCCTCGCCGTCCAGTTGGCGGTCCAGCAGCGCCGCGCCCAGGTGCACCACCGACACCTGCATGCCCCGCGCGGCCAGGCCGTTGGCGGCCTCCAGCCCCAGCAGGCCGCCGCCGATCACCACCGCATGGCGGTAGCGCGAAGCGGCGTCGATCATGAGATTCACGTCGCCGATATCGCGAAAGGCGACCACCCCTTCCAGATCATGGCCCGGCACGGGAAGCCGGTACGGCGTGGACCCGGTCGCCAGCAGCAGCCGGTCATACGGCGTGCGCGTGCCGTCGTCGGCCAGCACCGCGCGCCGCGCGCGGTCGATGCCCGTCACCTTGCGGCCCCGCAGCAACCGGATGCCGTGGCGGGCGTACCAATCCTCGTCGTTCAGCACGATGTCCTGCAGCGTGCGCTCGCCGGTCAGCACCGGCGACAGCAGAATGCGGTTGTAGTTGGTGTGGGGCTCGGCGCCGAACACCGTGATGTCGTAAAGGTCCGGCGCCAGTTTCAGCAATTCCTCCACCGTGCGGATGCCGGCCATTCCGTTGCCGACCACGACCAGCTTCTGCCTTTCTTGCATGGCCGGGCTCCTAGGCGGCGGCGCGCGTCGCGCCGGCCTCCTCCAGCGGGGGCACGACGGCAAGGGTGGCTGGGGCCGGCGCAGCGGGCTGCGCGCGCTCCGGATTGCCGTACCTGCGATGCAGGAAGTCCACCACCCCCGCGCGGCACGCCAGGTACGTCGGATCGTTGGCCAGCCGCACGCGGTCGCGCGGCCGCGGCAGCGGCACCGGCAGGATCTCGCCGATGGTGGCGGCCGGTCCGTTGGTCAACATCACGATGCGGTCCGACAGCAGCACGGCCTCATCCACGTCGTGGGTGACCATGATGGTGGTCGTGCGCGTCTTGCCCACGATCTTGAGCAGCTCGTCCTGCAGGTGCGAACGGGTCAGCGCGTCGAGCGCGCCGAAGGGTTCATCCATCAGCAGCACGCCCGGCTCGATCGCCAACGCGCGCGCGATGCCCACGCGCTGCTTCATGCCGCCGGAAATCTCGCGCGGCAGCTTGTTCTGCGCGGGCAAGAGGCCCACCAGGTCCAGCGCGGCGCGGGTGCGCTCGGCCAACTGCGCGCGCTTCTCCGTGGCGCCGAAGACGCGCTCGACCGCCAGGTGCACGTTCTGAAAACACGTCAGCCACGGCAGCAGCGAATGGTTCTGGAACACGACGGCGCGATCCGGCCCCGGTCCGGTGATCTCGCGTTCGGCGCACAGCAGCACGCCGCTCGTCGGGCGGGTCAGGCCGGCGATCAGGTTGAGCAAGGTCGACTTGCCGCAACCGGAATGGCCGATCAGCGTGATGAACTCGCCCTGCTCGACCGTCAGGTCGATGTCGCGCAGCGCGACGAAGGGGCCCTTGCGGGTGTCGAAGGTCTGTCCCACTTGTTCGATGCGTACGAATTTCTTCATGGCGCTATTCCTCGGTATAGGTGAAACGGCGGGCCAGCGCGACCAGCAGGGTCTCCAGCAACAGCCCCACGATGCCGATCACGAAAATGGCGATGACGATGTGCTCGACCTTCAGGTTGTTCCACTCGTCCCACAGCCAGAAGCCGATGCCGGTGCCGCCCGTGAGCATCTCGGCGGCCACGATCACCAGCCACGCGGTGCCGATGGACAGCCGCACGCCGGTCAGCATGTAGGGCAGCACGGCGGGCAGCAGCACCTTGGTCGTGACCTTCCATTCGGACAGGTTCAGCACGCGCGCCACGTTCAGGTAATCCTGCGGCACGCGCGACACGCCGACCGCGGTATTGATGATCATCGGCCAGATCGAACAGATGAAGATCGCCCAGATCGCGGCGGGATTGGCCGCCTTGAAGAGCAGCAGCCCCAGCGGCAGCCAGGCCAGCGGCGACACCGGACGCAGCAGGCTGACGATGGGCGAGAACATGGAACGCACGGCCGCATAGCGGCCGATCGCGAAGCCCACGGGGATGCCCACCACCGCCGCCAGGCCGAACCCGGCCGCCACGCGCTCCAGCGAGGCCAGCAGGTTCCAGCCGATGCCCTTGTCGTTCGGACCGTTGTCATAGAACGGGTCCGCAAACAGCTCGACCGCCGCGTGCCAGGTGACGCCGGGCGTCGGGATTTCCGTGATGCGCATGGCCACCACCTGCCAGACCAGCACGAAGAGGGCAAAGCCGGCGACCGGCCCCACGACCGCCTTCAGCGCGGATTCCAGGCGTTCCCGCCACAAGGCGGCGAAGTCGTCGCCGCGGCGCGTAATCGTTACGGTAGACATGGAGAGTCCCCTTGTTGACAGGCCCTCAGGCCTTGACCTTGAAACCGTCGGCATAGGCCGCGGGATTGCTGCCGTCCCAGACCACGCCGTCGATCAGCTTGGACGTGCGCGTTTCGCTCGCGGGCAGCGACACGCCCGCGGCCTGCGCAGCCTGCTTGTAGAGCTCGATGCGATTGATCTGCGTGGCGATGGCCAGGTAGTCCGGATGGTCCTTCAGCAGGCCCCAGCGCTTGTGCTGCGTCAGGAACCACATGCCGTCGCTCAGATACGGGAAGTTGGCGGCGCCATCGGCGTAAAAGCGCATGGCGTGCTGGTCCGTCCATTTCTTGCCCAGCCCATCTTCATACTGGCCCAGCATGCGGTCCACGATGCCGCTGGCGTCCGTGTTCACGTAGGACTTGGCGGCGATGGTCTCGGCGGTCTTGCGGCGGTTCTCCGGCGACGCGTCGATCCACTTGCCGGCCTCCAGGATCGCGGCGGTAACCGCGCGCGCCGTATTCGGATTGCGGTTCACGAAATCGGCGCTGGTGCCCAGCACCTTCTCGGGGTGGTCCGTCCAGATGCCTTGCGACGTGACCGTGGTGAAGCCGATCTTGTCCATGATGGCGCGCGCCCCCCAGGGCTCGCCCACGCAGTAGCCGTCCATGTTGCCCACGCGCATGTTGGCCACCATCTGCGGCGGCGGAACGGTGATGACCTTGGCGTCCTTCATCGGATTGATGCCGTACGCCGCCAGCCAGTAGTACAGCCACATGGCGTGCGTGCCGGTGGGGAACGTCTGCGCGAAGGTGTATTCGCGCTTTTCGGCGGCCATCAGCTTGGCGAGCGATTCGCCGTCGCGCGCGCCCGATTCCAGCAGCTTCTTCGAGAGCGTGATTCCCTGGCCGTTCTGGTTCAGGCTCATCAGGACGGCCATGTCCTTTTTCGGACCGCCGATGCCCATGTGCACGCCATAGACCAGGCCGTACAGCACGTGCGCCATGTCCAGCTCGCCATTCATGAGCTTGTCGCGCACCGCGGCCCAGGACGCCTCCTTGGAGGGCGTGATCTTCACGCCGTACTTCTTGTCGATGCCCAGCACCGACGCCATCACAACCGAGGCGCAGTCGGTCAGCGGGATGAAGCCGATCTTCACCTCGGTCTTTTCCGGGGCGTCGGTGCCGGCGGCCCAGGCGCCGGCGCGCACCAGCGGGTCGACCAGGGAAAGCAGGCCGGCGCCGGCGACCGCGCGCGCCGTGCCGCCCAGCCATTTGCGGCGTCCGGCGTTGGCGGTCATGTCGGCGCGGGCGGCGTCGGGCGAGGGGCTGCGGGTCAAAGGCGTCATGCAAGGCTCCTGGAAGGTAGCGGCAAAAAAAAACGTCCCGCGCGCCACGGATTTCCATCCGATGGCGCTGCGGAACGTCGTTGTCCCTGGCCGCGTTACGCGGCGCTTTGCGTCGGGCGACCGCCGTTGGCCGCCCCGATTTCACTCAAGCAATCGCCGTGCCAGTTTTTGCAAATCTGGCCTTGACGGCGCTGCAACCCGCGCGGGCGCTTGCTCTGGCCGTACCGCGGGCGTCCTGGCCGGAGCCTGCGTCAATCAGGGGCGGAGCCAAGTTGGTGCGCGATCCGATGCCGCAGCGCACCATTCCTGTGCGGCGCGCGCCCCGTGGCCGTGCGCGCCCGTCGCACGCCGCGCGCGACGGCGATGGCATGGAACTTGCATCAACCAGAACACCAGGGGGGTGTCTCATGTTGAAGGTCATGCTGCTGAACGATGGCGAAGGACGCGCGGCGTCCCTGCGGCAAACGCTTGCCGCGGCGGGCGTGCACGTCGTCGCCGAAGTGGCGCCTGGCGCGGACCTGGCCGCCAGCATCGCCCAGTCGGCCGCCGACGTGGTGCTGATCGACAGCGACGCCCCCGGCCGCGACACGCTGGAGAACATCTGTGTGGCCAGCTCGCACAGCGACCGCCCGGTCGTGATGTTCACCGACAACGGCAACCGCGAGACCATACGCGACGCCCTGCGCGCCGGCGTCGCGGCCTATGTGGTCGGCGATGTGCCCGCCGCCCGCATCGAACCGCTGCTGACGGTGGCGATCGAGCGCTTTGCGATGGAGAAATCCCGTCGCGAGGAACTGCGCGAGGCCCAGCTCCGGCTCGCGGACCGCCAGTGGGTGGAAAAGGCCAAGGGTATCCTGATGAAGACCCGCGCCATTTCCGAGGACGAAGCCCACCGGCTCCTGCGCGAACGCGCCATGCAAAGCCAGAAGCGCCTGGGCGAAGTCGCCCGCGAGGTCGTGGAGATGAGCCAATGGCTCGGCAATGCCTGACTGCCGGCCAAATAAGTTATGGCTATATCAAATAAAGAAATCAAAAGTTGTGGGGATGAAAGCCCGTCCCTATGATCGACCCACATTGAGCCGGGTACGCCCGAGGCTGGCATTCATGAAGCTTTTCCCGATTTTTGCCGATCTGAAAGACCGGCTGGTACTGGTTGTCGGCGGCGGCGCGGTCGCCGAACGCAAGACGCTCGCCCTGCTGGAAGCCGGCGCCGACGTGGTCGTTGGCGCCCCCGAACTGACTCCCGCGCTCGCGTCGCTGGCGGCCGAGGGCCGCGTCCGGCGCCTGCCGGGGCTGTTCGACCCCGCCTGGCTGGAAGACGTGTGGCTGGTGGTGGCCGCCACCGACGACCGCGACGTCAACAGCGCGGTCTCCACAGCCGCCCAGGCGCGCCGCCTGTTCTGCAACGTGGTGGACGACCCCGAACTGTCCTCCTTCCAGGTGCCGTCCATCGTCGACCGGTCGCCCGTCATCGTGGCCATCTCCTCGTCGGGGGTGGCCCCGGTGCTGGCGCGCCGCATCCGCGAACGCATCGAATCGCTCTTTGACCACACACTGGGCCAACTGGCCGGACTGGCCGCCACGTATCGCAAGCGCATCCGCGCCAGCCACCCCGACCTGGGCGCGCGCCGGCGCTTCTACGACTGGCTGCTGGACGGCCCGGTGGCCGGCTTTCTGCGCCAGCAGCAGCCGGCGCAGGCCGAGGCCGCGCTGGCCGACGCCCTGGCGGCCCCGATTGCTCCCGCCGAAGGCAGCGTGGTGCTGGTGGGCGCCGGTCCCGGCGACCCCGGCCTGCTGACGCTCAAGGCCCTGCGCGCCCTGAACGAGGCCGACGTCATCCTCTACGACCGCCTGGTCAGCGACGAAGTCATGTCGCTCGCCCGGCGCGACGCCGAACGCGTGTCCGTCGGCAAGCTGCCCGGCGAAAACCATCACGCCACCCAGGCCCGCATCCATGCGCTGCTGGTGGAACACGCGCGCGCCGGCCGCCGCGTGGTGCGGCTGAAAGGCGGCGACGCCTTCATCTTTGGCCGGGGCGGCGAGGAACTGGAATTTCTGCGGGCGCACGGCGTGCGCTATGAAGTGGTGCCCGGGATCACGGCGGCGCTGGCCTGTGCGGCCTTTGCCGGCATTCCGCTCACGCATCGCGAACACGCCCAATCCGTGCGCCTCATCACCGCGCACTGCCGCGAAGACGAGGACAACCTGGACTGGCCCGCGCTTGCGCGCGAAAAGCAGACGCTGGCGTTCTACATGGGGGTGGGACAGCTCGACCTGCTGACGCAGCGCCTGCTGCGCCATGGCCGCTCGCCGCACACGCCGTTCGCGCTGATCGAGAACGGCAGCCGGCCGGAACAGCGCGTGGTGTCCGGCCCGCTTGAGCAACTGCCGCAACTGGCCCTGGAACATGGGGTGCGCTCCCCCGCCCTGCTGATCGTGGGCGAAGTCGCGGGACTGGCGCCGCGCCTGCATTGGTTCGGCCGGCACCTCGGGGTGCCGGAACTGGCGGCGTAGACCCGCCGCCAGGACTTGCGGCCGGTCCCGCCGCGCCAGGACCGGGCCGGGAGTTCCTACTCGGCCTTCTGCTTGGTGCCGAAGATGCGGTCGCCGGCGTCGCCCAGGCCCGGCATGATGTAGCCGTGCTCGTTCAGGCCGTCGTCGATGGACGCCGTGTAGATGTGCACGTCCGGGTGCTTGGCCAGCACGGCGTCAATGCCCACGGGCGCCGCCACCAGCACCAGCGCGCGGATTTCCTTGCAGCCGGCGCGCTTGAGCAGGTCGATGGCGGCGACCATCGACCCGCCGGTCGCCAGCATCGGATCGACGATCAGCGCCAGGCGCTGGTCCAGCTCGCCCACCAGGCGTTCCAGGTAGGTGTGGGCCTCCAGCGTCTCTTCGTTGCGGGCCACGCCCACGACGCTGACCTTGGCGCCCGGAATCAGGCTCAGCACGCCGTCCAGCATGCCGATGCCGGCGCGCAGGATGGGCACCACGGTGACTTTCTTGCCGGCGATCTTCTCGACCTCGACCGGGCCGCACCAGCCCTCGACGGTGGCGGGCGCCAGGGGCAGGTCCTTGGACGCTTCATAGGTCAGCAGCGCGCCCACTTCCTGCGACAGTTCACGAAAGCTCTTGGTGCTGAGGTCGACGCGTCGCATGATCCCGAGCTTGTGGCGGATCAGCGGATGGCGGATTTCGTGCACGGGCATGTGCGTAACTCTCCAGAGTATTTGTTGGTCAGAATTCTTTTGGCCTCAGGCGGACCCGGATCGGCACGGCACGGCGCGCCTGCGCCGCCCCGTGGCGGGTCACACGGAAGGATCGTAATCGTTTTAGGGCCTTTTCCGCACGAACGCCACGCAAGAATAGCCGCCCCGCCGCCGGGCCGCCCCAAGGCGGGGCAGCCCCCTTGGGGGGCAGCAAGCGCACGAAGTGCGCGCGGCGTGGGGCCACATTCATTGTTCGGCGAGCCAGGAAATCAGTGCGTCGTCGAAGGCGCGGACGGCGCCCGCCTGCTCGTGGTTGACGATGCTGACGACCACATAGCGCTTGCCGCTCGCGCCCAGCACGTAGCCCGCGATCGAGCGCACGTCGCGCAGCGAGCCGGTCTTCAGATGGGCCATGCCGAGCGTGCCGTTGCCCTTCAGGCGGCGGCGCACGGTGCCGTCCACCCCGGCGATGGCGAACGATGAGATGTACTCCGGCATCACCGGGGAATTCCAGGCCACGGTCAGCATCGACGCCAGGCTGTCGGCCGACACGCGGGCGTCGCGCGACAGGCCCGCGCCGTTGTCGATGACCAGCTCGGGCATGTCCAGCCCCTGCTTGGCCAGCAGATCCTTGGCGACCGCCTCGCTGCTGCCGACGGTTGCCGGGCGCCGGCCGCGTTCCGCGCCCAGCGTCAGCAGCAGCGTGCGCGCCATCACATTGTTGCTGCGCTTGTTGATCTGGCGGATCGCCTCGGCCAGCGTGGGCGAATCATGCGAGGCCAGCACCACCGCGTCCGGCGGCGTCATGCCGGAACGGACCTGCCCCTTGAACGTGCCGCCCAGCTCCTTCCAGAGCATGCGGAAGACTTCGGTCGCGTAGTCGGGCTGGGACAGCGCCAGGCGATACAGGCTGAATTCGCCGCACGAGCCCGCCACCTTGCCATTCACCCGGATGGTGACGCCCTGCTGCGTGATGACGGGATCGGTCGTGACCACCGGCGGGCCGGGGCAGCGGATGTCGCTCCATTCCACATGGCCTTCGATCTTCAGCCCGGGCAGCGGCGGATCGATCAGCGGCACCCATTTGTTGGCCACCGGATCCGGCGTGAACAACAGGCGCAAGGCGCCAAAACCCACCATCAGCGCGTCCGGGCTGGCGTTGTAGGCCCGGTCGGGCGCGCCATCGAACGCGCCGGGGTCGATCGACACCTGCCCGAATATGCTGCGATCGATCACCAGGTCATTGATCTGCTTGACGCCGCGCAGCCGCAGTTCGCGCAACAGCGCCCACAGGTCCTGCAGCAGGAATTGCGGATCGCCGCCGGCCCGCAGGTACAGCGGTCCGTTCAGCGCGCCCTTGGCATCGGGCCGCACGCCCGGCGCCGTCATGAACTCCGTGCGCCAGACGTAGTTGGGGCCCAGTTCGGACAGCGCCGCCCAGGTCGTGACCAGTTTCATCACCGACGCGGGGTTGCGGGCTTCCTTGGCGTTGAGCGCCACCAGGCGAGGACCGCCGACTTCCTGCACCACCAGCGACAGGGAGCTCTCGGGCAGCTTGGACGCCTTCCACGCCTTGACCACGTCGGGCGGCAGCCCGGGAACCTGCGCAAAGACGGCGCCCGTGGCCAGGGCCAGGACACCGCCTGCCAGCCATCGCTTCAGTCCGCCCACACGCTTGATCATTTGTCCCGTCATGCCACGCCCACCCGGTTGCTCGTCCTGCAAAACCGAGAGCATACAAAACCTGGACGGGTTGCGGGCGGCGCGCGACGGCCCAACGCGCCTGGCGGGCATCGTCATGCGGCCGCCAGGCCCGGGCGGGCGGCGGATCACGCCCCCCGTGCGCAGCCTTTGTTCCGCCCCTATTAACCGTCCCTTTACAATACGCGGTTGCCCCGAGCCCGCCTTCCGGCCCGGCTCGTCCTGTGCAGGGCCCGATTCCACTGATCCCGATACCCGCGTGACCCAGTCTTTCACCGTTTCCGATTTCGATTACGAGCTGCCCCCCGAGCTCATTGCGCAGACGCCCGCCGCCGAGCGCACGGGCAGCCGCCTGCTGCACCTGGATGCCGCCAGCCGCCTTCACGACCGCCAGTTCTCGGACCTGACGGCGCTGCTGCGCCCGCACGACCTGCTGGTGTTCAACGACACGCGCGTCATCAAGGCGCGTCTGGCGGGCCACAAGATCACCGGCGGCAAGATCGAGGTGCTGGTCGAGCGCATCACCGAACCCGACCGCGTCCTGGCCCACGTGCGCGCCAGCAAGTCGCCCGGCGCCGGCATGGTGCTGCGCCTGGCCGACGCCTTCGAGGCCACGGTGCTGGGCCGCGAGGGCGAACTCTTCGACATCCGCTTCCCCGGCCCCGTGCTGGACCTGCTGGATGCCCACGGCGCCACGCCCCTGCCGCCCTACATCACGCACGCCGCCGACGCCGGCGACGACGACCGCTACCAGACCGTCTACGCCCGCGAACCCGGCGCGGTAGCCGCCCCCACGGCCGGCCTGCATTTCGACCAGCCCACGCTGGACCGCCTGGCCGATCTGGGCGTGGCGCGCGCCTTCGTCACCCTGCACGTGGGCGCCGGCACCTTCCAGCCGGTGCGCGTGGACAACCTGGCCGACCACGTCATGCACGCCGAGTGGTTCACGGTGCCCCAGGCCGCCGTGGACGCGATCGCCGCGGCCCGCGCGCGGGGCGGCCGCGTCATCGCCGTCGGCACCACCAGCGTGCGCGCGCTGGAATCGGCCGCCGCGCAGACCGAGGGCCGCACGGCCCCCGGCGTTCCGCTGGCCCCCGCCCAGGGCGACACGCGCCTGTTCATCACCCCGGGCTACCAGTACCGCGTCGTCGACGCCCTGGTCACCAACTTCCACCTGCCCCAGTCGACCCTGCTGATGCTGGTGTCGGCGCTGGCCGGCGTCGAGCCCATCCGCCGCGCCTACGCCCACGCCGTCGCCGCGCGCTACCGCTTCTTCAGCTACGGCGACGCCATGTTCATCGAAACCCCTGCCCCATGACCGGACTGAACTTCGAACTGCTCGCCACCGATGGCGGCGCCCGCCGCGGCCGCATCACGCTCAACCACGGCGTGGTCGAGACCCCCATCTTCATGCCGGTCGGCACCTATGGCAGCGTCAAGGCCATGATGCCGCACGAGCTCAAGGAAATCGGCTCGCAGATCGTGCTGGGCAACACGTTCCACCTGTGGCTGCGCCCCGGCACCGAGATCATGGAAAAGCATGGCGGCCTGCATGGCTTCATGAACTGGGACAAGCCCATCCTGACCGACTCGGGCGGATTCCAGGTGTTCAGCCTGCAGGGCATGCGCAAGATCACCGAGGAAGGCGTGAAATTCGCCTCCCCGATCGACGGCGCGCGCCTGTTCCTCACGCCGGAAGAGTCCATGCGCATCCAGCGCTCGCTCAATTCGGACATCGTGATGGTGTTCGACGAATGCACGCCCTATGAAATCGACGGCCGTCCCGCCACCGTCGAGGAAGCCGCGCGCTCCATGCGCATGTCCCTGCGCTGGGCGCGGCGCTCGCGCGAGGAATTCGACCGCCTGGGCAACCCGAATGCGCTCTTTGGCATCGTGCAGGGCGGCATGTACGAGTCGCTGCGCGACGAATCCCTGGCCGGACTGCAGGACATCGGCTTTCACGGCTACGCCATCGGCGGCCTGTCGGTGGGCGAGCCCAAGGAAGACATGATGCGCATCCTGGCGCACGTGACGCCCAAGCTGCCCGCCCAGGCCCCGCGCTACCTGATGGGCGTGGGCACCCCCGAAGACCTGGTCGAGGGCGTAAGCCGCGGCGTGGACATGTTCGACTGCGTCATGCCCACCCGCAACGCCCGCAATGGCTGGCTGTTCACGCGCTTTGGCGACGTCAAGATCCGCAACGCCAAATACCGCGACGACACCCGGCCGCTGGACCCGAGCTGCAGCTGCCACACCTGCGGCAATTTCTCGCGCGCCTACCTGCACCACCTGCAGCGCGCCAACGAGATCACCGGCGCGCGCCTGAACACGCTGCACAACCTGCACTTCTATCTGACTATCATGAAGGAAATGCGCGAGGCCATCGCCGAAGGCCGTTTCGACGCCTGGCGCGCCCAGTTTGCCGCGGACCGCGCCCGCGGGGTGGAGTAGCCGGGGTAAAAAAGCCGCCGCCGGGGACTTTTCCCGGCGTGTTTCGCCCCCATTTGACCGGCAGGCCCCCAGGTAAGCGGGAGCCGCCTGATGCAAGGGATGGCGTCCCAGTTAAAGGCTGGCTATAACCTATATACAATAGTCGGCTTGCCCTATCCATGGCTCGCGCGGGGATGGGCGCATCAAAAACATAGCGATAAACCCAAACAGACTCAAACGCAGGAGAATTCAATGTCCGTTATCGATACCGCCAGCCTCGTCGTGGCCCAGGCCGCCGCCCCCGAAGGCAATGCGCTGATGGGCATGCTGCCCATCGTCCTGATGTTCGTGATCCTCTACTTCCTGATGATCCGTCCTCAGATGAAGCGCCAGAAGGAACACCGCAACCTGATCGCCGCGCTGGCCAAGGGCGACGAAGTCGTCACCGCCGGCGGCATGCTCGGCAAGGTCACCAAGGTCAACGACAGCTACGTCACCGTCGAAGTCTCCGAACTGGCCGACAAGCCCGTCGAAGTCATCATGCAGAAGTCGTCGGTGTCGACCGTTCTGCCCAAGGGAACCATCAAGGCCCTGTAAGCGTCCCACAAAGAGCCCCATCGGGGCTCTTGTCCTAGACGACGCCCTCCGCCTACCGCCGCCCGCAGCGACCGATCGCGCGGGCGGCCCTTTCATCTCTTTCACATGAAGTAGCCGGCAATGAACCGCTATCCCCTCTGGAAGTACATTACGGTCCTGGTCGCGGTCCTCATTGGCCTGCTGTACACGCTTCCCAATTTCTACGGCGAGTCCCCCGCCGTACAGGTTTCCAGCGCCAAGGCCACGATCAAGGTCGACCCGACCGTGCTGGCCCGCGTGGAGCAGATCCTGGCCGACGCCAAGATCCCCAACGAAGGCGCCTATTTCGAAATGAACGGCACGCTCGGCACCGTGCGCGCCCGCTTCCCGTCCACCGACGTGCAGCTGCAGGCCCGCGACCTGCTCGAGAAATCGCTCAATACCGTTCCCGGCGACCCGCACTACACCGTCGCGCTGAACCTGCTGCCCGCCTCGCCGCCCTGGATGCGCGCGCTGGGCTGGTTTGCCCCCAAGCCCATGTACCTGGGCCTGGACCTGCGCGGCGGCGTGCACTTCCTGCTGCAAGTCGACATGCAAGGCGCGCTGACCGCCCGCTATGACTCGCTGGCCGGCGACGTGCGCTCCGTGCTGCGCGACCAGAAGATCAACGTGACGGGCGTCGAACGCTCGGGCATGAGCGTCGCCGCCGCCTTCGCCAACACCGACGACCGCGACCGCGCCATCGCCGCGCTGCGTTCGCGCCTGCCGGACCTCGAATTCACCGAACGCGAAGAAGGCGGCAAGCAGGTGCTGCTGGCCGCCCTGAACCCGGCCGCCGTCACCCGCGTGCAGGATTCCGCGCTCAAGCAGAACATCAACACGCTGCATAACCGCATCAACGAGCTGGGCGTGGCCGAACCGGTCATCCAGCAGCAGGGCTCGGACCGCATCGTGGTGCAGCTACCCGGCGTGCAAGACGTGGCCAAGGCCAAGGAACTGCTGGGCCGCACCGCCACGCTCGAAATCCGCATGGTCGACGACTCCCCCGCCGCGCAGGCCGCGCTGCTGGGTGGCAGCGTCCCGTTCGGCCTCGAACGCTACAACGACCGCGACGGCCGTCCCATCCTGGTCCGCCGCCAGGTCATCCTGACCGGCGAAAACCTGCAGGACGCCCAGCCGGGCCGCGATTCGCAGACCCAGCAGGCCGCCGTCCACCTGACGCTGGACTCCAAGGGCGCACGCATCTTCCGCGACGTGACCCGCGACAACGTCAACAAGCGCATGGCCATCCTGCTGTTCGAAAACGGCAAGGGCGAAGTAGTCACGGCGCCTGTGATCCGCGGCGAAATCGCCGGCGGCCAGGTGCAGATTTCGGGCAGCATGAGTTCCGAGGAAGCCGCCGACACCGCCCTCCTGCTGCGCGCGGGCGCGCTGGCCGCGCCGATGTCCATCATCGAGGAACGCACCATCGGCCCGAGCCTGGGCGCGGACAACATCTCGAAGGGCTTTTACTCGACGCTGTACGGCTTCCTGGCCATTGCCGTCTTCATCATCGTGTACTACCACCTGTTCGGGGTGTTCTCCACGATCGGCCTGACCTTCAACGTCCTGCTGCTGCTGGCCCTGCTGTCCATGCTGCAAGCCACGCTGACCCTGCCGGGCATCGCGGCCATCGCGCTGACGCTGGGCATGGCCATCGACTCGAACGTGCTGATCAACGAGCGCATACGGGAAGAATTGCGGGCGGGCGCCTCACCGCAGCAAGCGATCCATCAGGGCTTCGAGCGCGCCTGGGGCACCATTCTTGACTCGAACCTCACGACGCTGATCGTGGGCCTGGCGCTGCTGGCCTTCGGTTCGGGCCCGATCCGGGGCTTCGCGGTGGTTCACTGCCTGGGCATCCTGACCTCGATGTTCTCGTCGGTCGTGGGCGTGCGCGCGCTGGCCAATCTGTACTACGGCCGCAAGAAGAAGCTCACCTCGATCTCCATCGGCGAAGTCTGGAAGCCGAAGGCAAACTGAAAATAGGGCGGACGGCCCAAGCCGTCCGCCACAGCAAAGAACCGAAGGCGAAAAATGGAATTTTTCCGGATTCACCGCACCATCCCGTTCATGCGCCACGCCCTGGTGCTGAACATCATCAGTCTCGTCACCTTCCTCCTGGCGGTGTTCTTCATCGTCACGCGCGGCTTTCACCTGTCGATCGAATTCACCGGCGGCACGGTGATGGAGGTCAACTACGCCCAGACGGCGCAGCTTGAAAACGTGCGCGGCGTGGTGTCCAAGCTGGGCTACACCGACTTCCAGGTCCAGAATTTCGGCACCTCGCACGACGTCATGATCCGCCTGCCCCTGCAGGAAGGCCAGACGTCCGCCACCCAGAGCGAAACCGTCATGGCCGCGCTCAAGGCCGCCGACTCGGGCGTCGAACTGCGCCGCGTCGAATTCGTGGGTCCGCAGATCGGCCAGGAACTGCTGCACAACGGCCTGATGGCCCTGCTCGTGGTGGTCATCGGCATCGTGATCTACCTGGGCTTTCGCTTCGAATGGAAGTTCGCGCTGGCCGGCGTCGTCGCCAACCTGCACGACGTGGTCATCATTCTGGGCTTCTTCGCGTTCTTCCAGTGGGAATTCTCGCTCGCGGTGCTGGCTGGCGTGCTGGCCGTGCTGGGTTACTCCGTGAACGAATCCGTGGTCATCATGGACCGGATCCGCGAGAACTTCCGCAAGTACCGCAAAGCGGACGTGCACGAAGTCATCAACAGCGCCATCACCCAGACCATCTCGCGGACCATCATCACCCACGGTTCGACCCAGATGATGGTGCTGGCCATGCTGTTCTTCGGCGGCCCCACCCTGCACTACTTCGCCATGGCCCTGACCATCGGCATCTGGTTCGGCATCTACTCGTCGGTGTTCGTCGCCGCCGCGCTGGCCATGTGGATGGGCGTCAAGCGCGAAGACCTGATCAAGCCGGTCAAGAAGGAAGGCGAGGAAGGCGAAGTCGCCTGATTCCCTGGCCTTGACATGTAAAACCCGTCACGCTGAACTGACCCCCAGAAGTTGGACGGTCAACTAAAGCCCGAAGGCCTGAGCTCGGTATTGCACCGGGCTCAGGCCTTTTAGCTTGAGCTTGATGCGGTTGTGATTGTAGTAATGGATGTACTGCCGGATGCCGGCCTGCAACTGCTCGATGCTCTCGAAGCGGTTGAGGTGGAAGAACTCTGCTTTGAGCGTGCCGAAGAAGCTTTCCATGGCGGCATTGTCCAGGCAGTTGCCCTTGCGTGACATGCTCTGCGTGACGGACCGGGCGGCCAGCATGCGCCGGTAGATGGGCTGCTGGTATTGCCAGCCCTGGTCGGAGTGCAGCACGGGGCGCTCCGTCGGCCGCAGCCGCGCCAGCGCCTTCTTCAGCATGCTGCCCACGAGCTTGAACACCGGCCGCAGAGCGGTCTCGTAGGCCACGATCTCGCCGTTGTACAGGTCCATCACCGGCGACAGGTACAGCTTCTCGCCACGCACGTTGAACTCGGTCACGTCGGTGACCCACTTCTCGTTCGGACGCTCGGCCTCGAAGCGACGCGCCAACACGTTGGCCGCCACATGATGCGACTGACCTCGGTAGGACCGGTACTTCTTGGCGCGCACGAGCGACTTCAAGCCCAGCGCCTGCATCAGCTTCTGCACCGTCTTGTGATTCACCAGCTCACCTGCCTGGCGCAGCACCGCCGTGATCCGGCGGTAACCATAGCGGCCCTTGTGTTGCGCATAGACCGCGTCGATGCGCTGCTTGAGCTCGGCGTACGGGTCCACGGCGCCAAGCGCCTTCAGGTGGTAATAGAACGTGCTGCGCGACAGCTTGGCTGCTCTCAGCAATAGCGCCAGCGGATGACGATGCCTCAACCCTTGGACCATTTGCGCTTTTTCACCAGCGCTTCGGTCCGTTCCGCTTGGATCAAGGCATCGAGTTTTTTTAGGTAATCGAGCTCCGCTCGCAGGTACGCGTTCTCTTCGCGCAACTGCTTCTCTGTCATGTCCTTGGCTGTTGGCTCGGGTGGATACTTGTGTGGCATGGCGGGGCTATCTCGACGTCTGGGCTCCAATGCGCCCATTCCGCCCTCATCATACCCACGACGCCATTTGCCGATGGTCCCGGAATCGCCCAAGTTGTAAACCGCCACAGCCTGCCTGTCCGACAAGCCGTCCTGCTCGATGCGCTTCAACACCTCAAATTTGAATTGCGCCGAATACCGCTTGCGCGGCCTGACTAAACCAGCCCGTCCATGCAGTTGGTAGACAGCCACCCATCGCCGCAGCAACGCATAGTCCACGCCGACCTCCCGCGCCACTTCCGCATAACTATGCTGTTCAGACAGATACCGCCGGACAGCGTCCAGTTTGAACTGCTCGTCGTACTTTGCCATGCAAAAAACCCCCGAAGGATGGATCAAAGTCCAACTTTCGGGGGTCAGTTCACGCGTGACGGGTTTTTTCTTTTTGGGGCGCGGCCGCCGGTATCTCCGTCGCAGCCTGACCCCAGCACTGTACCGACGGTTTCCCCCGGCGCTGTACGGATACAGGCGCTCGCCTATTCGTTACCATGCCCCTTATGAAACTCACCATCGACCACCTCGTCATCGCCGCCGCGGATCTTGCCAGCGGCTCCGACTATGTCGCCGGCATTCTGGGCATCGCGCCGCAGGGCGGCGGCGCGCATCCGCGCATGGGCACCCATAACCGGCTGCTGGGCATGGCGGACGGCATCTATCTGGAAGTCATCGCGATCGACCCCGACGCGCCCGCGCCGTCGCGCCCCCGCTGGTTCGGGCTGGACCAGGGCGACGTGCGCGCGCGTCTCGAACAAGGGCCGTTCCTGGCCCACTGGGCTGCCCGCGTGGAGTCGCCCATGGACCTGACGCACATGCAGGCCGAACACCCGGACCGCCTGCCGCCGGTCATCCCCATGACGCGCGGCGACCTGCGCTGGCGCCTGACGGTGCCGGACGACGGCAGCCTGCCGGCCTGGCGCGAAGCGGGCTACGAAGCCGGCGAAGGCCTGCTGCCCACGCTCATCCAATGGGACGTCGACCAGCCGCCCGGCGCGACGCTGCCGCGCCAGCCCCTGCGCCTGCACAGACTCGTTGGCTGCCATCCCCGCGCCTCGCTGCTGCGCCAGGGTCTTGCCTGGATGGGCGCGGACAGCCTGATCGACATCGAGCAGGCCGATGGCCCGCCGCGGCTCAGCGCGCACATCGAGACACCGTCCGGCATCAAAGTGCTGACGTGACGCCGTCCGCGCCTCTCACCCTCTGACCCACTGACCCTATAACCCTATAACCCGGAGCCCCCCATGCCCGCCACCCGCAAGCGCTTCGACGACGAACCCTACCTGGACCATTGCGAAGCCACGGTGATCGCGGTCCACCCCGACGGCGTGGAGCTGGACGAAACCGTCTGCTATGCCCGCAGCGGCGGCCAGGCGGGGGACAGCGGAACCCTCACCCTGGCCGACGGGCGCGTGCTGCCGCTGACGGACACGGTCTACGCCGACGACCGCCAGCGCATCCTGCACGTCATCCAGGGCGACGCGGCCCCGCAGGTGGGCGAACGCGTCCTCGTTGCCATCGACTGGCCGCGCCGCCACCGCCTGATGCGCCTGCATACCTGTCTACACCTTTTGGGCGCGCTCGTGCCCGCGCCCGTCACCGGTTGCAGCATTTCGCCCGATTCCGCCCGCATCGACTTCGACCTGCCTGAGTCCACGCTCGACAAGGCCGACCTGACCGAGCGCCTGAACGCCCTGATCAACACGCGCGCGGACGTCGCCATCAACGGCATCACCCCCGAAGAACTGGCGGCGCAACCGGACCTGGTGCGCACCGTGGGCGCCGCGCCGCCCGCCGGCACGGCCGTGATCCGCATCGTCGAGGTGCCGGGCGTGGACCGCCAGCCCTGCGGCGGCACGCATGTGGCCAACACCGGCGAGATCGGCGCGGTTGTCGTCACCAAGATCGAGAAAAAGAGCCGGACCAACCGGCGCGTCGTCGTCGGCTTCGCCTGAGCCGGCCGGCCCGGTCACGACGGGGCCCAGCGGCGGGACGAAAAAAAGGCCGCGATGACGCGGCCTTGTCCGATGCCCGGGCGCGGGCTCAGCCCTTTTTCCACCAGCGCCACGGCGCGCGCAGCGGCCATTGGTAAGCGCTGCCCAGTACGCGCGGCGCCAGGACATGCCCCACCAGCACGGCGATCCCGGCCGCGGTCATCACGTCCGACAGATAGTGGTCCAGGTTGACCAGCCGGCTGATCGCCACCAGGGACGCCAGGAGCAGGAACACCCAGCGCCAGCGCGGCGCCAGGATGCCCAGCACCACGGCCACGGAAAACGCCGCATAGGTGTGGCTGGACGGGAAGGAATTGAACTGCTGGGCGCGCGAGAAGGCCTCGCCCAGCCCGTAAATGCCTTTTTCGAAGAACAGCTCGGGGCGCGCGCGCGCCACGGTCCGCTTGAGCAGCAGCACAACCAGCCCGCCGACCGCCATCGTGGACAGCATCAGCAGGCTGCCGCGCGCCATGGCGGCATAGCTCACGCGCAGCGGATTGCGCCAGCCGCGCGCCAATCCCACCAGACCCACCACATAGAACGCGAGCGCCATGACGATGTAATGGCCGCTTTCGCCCAGTTCGCCCACCCATTCGAACGACTGGTCGACCCCTTCCGACACCGATTTTTGAATCCAGACCGCCAGCGGCAGGTCGATCCACAGCGCGCAGGCGGCGGCCGCAAGCGCCAGCGCGGCGCCCAGCAGCGCCCAGACGGACGCCGGATAGGGATTGCGGAATTTGTCCTGGACAGCGGAACCGGACCCGCCATCGAGGGACGGAGCGGCTACCGGAGGCGTGAAGTGATTGGGATTCATCGGTGCCGCTCGGGAGAAAAAAAGAAATTTTACCGGCGCTGGGCGGGGCGCGGACCGCTATCGTAACGGCCAATGCGCACCGGGCCAAGAAACAATTTCCGGCCAAGGGTTAAAATTCGCGCTTTCCCATCCTTCCAGCCCCCGGGATCTACACCCGTCACGGCGACCACCATGCAAGAAACCTCCCTCAAGCGCGCGGGCAACGTCCCGGGCAACGTCCCAGGCAACCCCCGCGACGGCGGCTCCCCCGCCCTGCCTTCGGCCACTCCCGGCGCCGGCTCCCCCCGCAAGCTGTATATCCGCACCTTCGGCTGCCAGATGAACGAGTACGACTCGGACAAGATGGCCGACGTGCTGCGCGAGGACCAGGGCGGGCTCGAGCTCACCGACAACCCCGAAGAGGCGGACGTCATCCTGTTCAACACCTGTTCTGTGCGCGAAAAGGCGCAGGAAAAGGTGTTCTCGGACCTGGGGCGCGTGCAGCACCTCAAGAAGACCAACCCCAATCTCGTGATCGGCGTGGGCGGATGCGTCGCCAGCCAGGAAGGCGAAGCCATCGTCAAGCGCGCGCCCTACGTCGACGTGGTGTTCGGACCGCAGACGCTGCACCGCCTGCCCGACCTGATCAAGCGCCGCCGCGACGAAGGGCGCTCGCAGGTGGACATCAGCTTCCCCGAGATCGAAAAGTTCGACAACATGCCGCCCCCGCGCGTCGAGGGCGCCACGGCGTTCGTGTCCATCATGGAAGGCTGCAGCAAGTACTGCAGCTTCTGTGTGGTGCCCTACACGCGCGGCGAGGAAGTCTCGCGCCCGTTCGACGATGTGCTCATCGAGGTGGCGGACCTGGCCGACCAGGGCGTCAAGGAAGTGACGCTGCTCGGCCAGAACGTAAACGCCTACCGCGGCCGCATGACCGACAGCGACGAGATCGCCGACTTCGCGATGCTGCTCGAATACGTGCACGAGATCCCCGGCATCGAGCGCATCCGCTACACCACGTCGCATCCCAAGGAAATGACCCAGCGCATGGTGGACGCCTATGCGCGCCTGCCCAAGCTGGTGTCCTTCCTGCATTTGCCCGTGCAGGCCGGCAGTGACCGCGTGCTGGCCGCCATGAAGCGCGGCTACACCACGCTCGAATTCAAGTCCGTCGTGCGCCGCCTGCGCGCCGCGCGCCCCAACCTGACGCTGTCGTCGGACTTCATCGTGGGCTTTCCCGGCGAAACCGAGGAAGACTTCGAAAAGACGATGAAACTGATCCAGGACGTCGGCTTCGACACCTCGTTCTCGTTCGTCTACTCGCGGCGTCCGGGCACGCCCGCCGCGGACCTCGCCGACGACACCCCGCAGGACGTCAAGCTGCGCCGCCTGCAGCGCCTGCAGGCCCTCATCAACGAGCAAGCCGCCACCATCGCCCGCAACATGGTCGGCACGCGCCAGCGCCTGCTGGTGGAAGGCCCCTCGCGCCGCGACCCGAACGAACTCATGGGCCGCACCGAGAACAACCGCATCGTGAACTTCCCCGCCCCCGCGCGGCTCATCGGACAAATGGTCGACGTCATCATCACCGAGGCGCACACGAATTCGCTGCGCGCCCGCGTGGCCGACATCGACCGCACTTCGCAAGAGGCTGAATGACCACACCCCGTTCCCGCGCGCGTCGCAGCATGCCCGTCATCGTCACCCTGGACGGCGACAACACCCACCTGGCCAATCTCTGCGGCCCGCTGGACGAAAACCTGCGGCAACTTGCCGATGGCATGAACGTCAAGCTGTCGCGCCGCGGCAGCCGCGTCACGATCGAAGGCGAACTGGCCGAACTGGCAGGGCGCATCCTGCGGCGCTTTCACGAACAGGCCGTGCACCGCTCGCTGTCCATCGACGACATCCAGTTGGGTCTGGTCGAAATCGGCGTGGGCCGCCAGGAAGAAAAGCTCAAGGAAGAACAGGCCCAGGAACTGGACGCCCTGCCCGCCCTGGACGACGAAAGCGACGGCATCGCGCTGCGCACCAAGCGCAGCGACCTGCGCCCGCGCACCCCGCGCCAGCGCGATTACCTGAACAACATCCTCAAGCACGACATCACGTTCGGCGTCGGCCCCGCCGGCACGGGCAAGACCTGGCTGGCCGTGGCCTGCGCCATCGACGCGATGGAACGCGACACGGTGCAACGCCTGGTGCTGACCCGCCCCGCCGTCGAGGCCGGCGAGCGCCTGGGCTTCCTGCCGGGCGACCTGGCGCAGAAGGTCGATCCGTACCTGCGTCCGCTCTATGACGCGCTGTACGACCTGATGGGCTTCGAAAAGGTCCAGCGCCTCTTTGAAAAGCAGACCATCGAGATCGCCCCGCTGGCCTACATGCGCGGCCGCACGCTGAACCACGCCTTCGTCATCCTGGACGAGGCGCAGAACACCACGCCCGAGCAGATGAAGATGTTCCTGACCCGGATCGGCTTCGGCAGCAAGGCGGTCATCACCGGCGACCCGTCGCAGGTCGACCTGCCGCGCGGGCAGGACAGCGGCCTGGCGCACGCGGTGAAGGTGCTGCATGACGTCCAGGGCATCGCCACCACCCGTTTCACCAGCCGCGATGTCGTGCGCCACCCGCTGGTCGCGCGCATCGTCGACGCCTACGACCGCGCCGCCGAAGATGAAGCCTAAGCTGTCCCTGTCCGTCCAGTATGGGGTCGAGGAAGCCCGCCTGCCCCGCTGGCGCCTGCGGCGCTGGGCCGAACGCGCGCTGGCCGGCGCCTTCGAGGACGGCCTGATCGATTTCAAGGCCGCCGAGCTCAGCCTGCGGCTGGTCGGCGCGGCCGAGGGCCGGCGCCTGAACCGCGACTTCCGCGGCCGCGACTACGCCACCAATGTGCTCACCTTCGAGTACGGCGTGGACCCGCTGGGCGTGGCCCGTGGCGACATTGTCATGTGCGTGCCCGTGCTGGTGCGCGAGGCGCGCGAACAGCGCAAGGCGCTCCTGGACCACGCCGCCCACCTGACCCTGCACGGGGTCCTGCATTCGCTGGGCTACGACCACATCAAGGCGCGCGACGCCAAGCGCATGGAAGCGCTGGAAACCGCGATCCTGGCGCAGATGGGCATCGCCGACCCCTACCTGGCGGCCTGACGCCGGGCCCTCGGGTCAACCCTGAGAAATTACCGGAAAATGGCGTGCAGCAAGGCGCAGATCGCGTCCATTGCACCCATTTTCGGCGGTGGCGTTACAAATTGCAGGCCAGTTTCGGTTATGCTGGCTCCTCCACAACTTGTCCTCCCGGACGATGTCTGACCCTTACCCTGCTCCTGAAGCGACGCCCGGTCGCTCTGCCAAACCCGCCACCAAATCCCTCCTAGACCGCCTGCTTTCCCTTGTGCGCCGAGAGCCCGAGGACCGCGAAGGCATCAAGGCCATTCTGGAAGCCGCGCACGAACGCGACCTGCTCGACGCGGAGTCGTACAAGATGATCAAGGGCGCGCTGGCCGTGTCCGAGGGCACCGTCGGCGACATCATGGTTCCGCGCTCGCGCATGGACCTGCTCGATGTCACGCAGCCCATCCCCTACCTGGTGGCCACGGTGATCGAGACCGCGCATTCGCGGTTCCCCGTGTACGAAGGCGACCGCGACAACATCATCGGCATCCTGCTCGCCAAGGACCTGCTGCGCTGCATGCTGGAACCCAACATCGAGTTGCGCACGCTGGTCCGTCCCGCCGTCTTCATCCCCGAATCCAAGCGCCTGAACGTGCTGCTGCACGAGTTCCGCGCCAGCCGCAACCACCAGGCCATCGTCATCGACGAGCACGGCGGCATATCCGGCCTGGTCACGATGGAAGACGTGCTGGAGCAGATCGTCGGCGACATCGAAGACGAATTCGACGAAACCGAGGAAGACTCCATCTTCCCGGAAGGCGACAACCAGTGGCGCGTGCTGGCGGCCACCGACATCTCGCACTTTAATGACGTGTTCGGCTGCCAACTGCCTGACGACGAATACGACAGCGTCGGCGGCTGGATGGGCGGCCAGCTCGGCCGCATCCCGCGCCGCGGCGACCATGCCGATGTCGAAGGCCTGCGCCTCGAAGTGGCCCGCGGCGATGCCCGCCGGGCCATCTGGCTGCGCGTCAAGCGCATCGCCGCCCCCCAATCCGCAGCATCCGCCCCCGACGCATGACCCAACCCCCGCGCGGCCGACTCCTGCGCGGCGCCGCCGGCCTCGTGCTGGCGGGCGCCGTCCACGCCCTCACGTTTGCCCCCGGCCCGCTGCCCGGCTGGGCGCTGGCCTTCACCCAGGTCGTGGCGCTGGCCATCCTGGCCCGGGTCACGCTGTACGCGCCCTCGGCCAGGCAGGCCTGGCTGCGCGGCTGGCTGTTCAGCTTTGCCAGCTACGCGCTGGGCCTGTACTGGATTTTCATCAGCCTGCACCGCTACGGCGACCTGGCCGCCCCGCTGGCGGTAGCCGCGGTGCTGGCGCTGTCCGCGTTTCTCGCGCTCTTTCCCGCCACGGCCAACGCGCTGGCGCGCCGCTACGCCCCGCTGGCCGCCGATCCGGCGCCCTCCCGCATCCTGTCCGCCACGCTCGCCTGGGCGGCCATGTGGGCCGCGTTCGAATGGCTGCGCGCGGTGCTCCTGACCGGATTCCCGTGGCTGAACATCGGATACGCGCAGGTCGACAGCCCCATCGCGGGCTGGGCGCCGCTGCTCGGCGTGCACGGCATGGCGTTCCTGGCCGCGTTCGTCGCGGCGGCCATCGCCAGCCTGTGGCAGCCCGCCCGCAAGGCCACCATGGGTCCGCGCCACGCGCTGGCCGCCGGCGTCGCCGTCGCGCTGGCGGCGGCGGGCTGGCCCCTGTCCCGCATCGACTGGTCGGCGCCCGTCGGCGACCCGCTCAACGTGCGGCTGGTCCAGGGCAACATCGGGCAGTCCCAGAAATTCGATCCCGCGCTGCTCGAGCAGAGCGTGCGGCGGCACCTGGAGCTGACGGCCATGCCGCCCGCGCCCGGCGTGCCCGCGCCCCAACTGGTGATCCTGCCGGAAACCGTGCTGCCCATCTTCCAGGACCAACTCGACCCGCGCGTCTGGGAAGTCTGGCGCGACCTGGCGCGGCAACGCAACACGGTCATCGCCATGGGCGTGCCGCTGCACGATCGGGTCGACGGCCGCGAACGCTACACCAACAGCGTCATCGGCTTCGATGGCGCCACACCCATCGAACAGCTCGTGGCCGGCAACACCGCCATGCGCTACGACAAGCGCCACCTGGTGCCGTGGGGCGAATACGTGCCGCCGGGCTTTCACTGGTTCGTCGACATGCTGAACATCCCGCTGGGCGACTTCGACCGCGGCCGCGAGCGCCAGACGCCCTTTGCCGTGGGCGGCCAGCACATCGCGTTCAACATCTGCTACGAAGACCTCTTCGGCCCCGACCTCCTGCCCGCGCTGCAACCCGGGCCCAATGGCGAGCCTGGCGCGACCATCCTGGTCAACGTCAGCAACCTGGGCTGGTTCGGCGATAGCTGGGCCCTGCGCCAGCATCTGCAGATCGGGCGCCTGCGCACCATGGAAACCGCGCGTCCCATGCTGACCGCCACCAACACGGGCGTCACCGCCGCGATCGACGCCAAGGGCCACGTCGCGGCGCAGCTCGCCACGCACCAGGCGGGCGTGCTGCCCGTGTCCGTGCAGGGCATGACGGGGCTCACGCCCTATGCGCGTTTCGGCGACAAGACCGCGCTGGCCTTGATCGGCCTGGCGCTCATCGCCGCGGTGGGCAGCGCCCGCCGCCCGCGCCGCGGCTGATCGCGCTCACGCAAACAGGTTCGCGGGCAGCGAGCCTGTTTCGTCGGGCGGCCGCAGCGGTCCACTGCCCGCCCCGGTCAGTTCGATGGCGTCCGCGATGGCCTGCATGTCGTCGGCATCCAGTTCCAGTTCCGCCGCGCCAATCAACCCGTCCACCTGCGAAGCGCTGCGCGCGCCCAGAATGGCGCCCGTCACGCCCGGCCACGCCAGCGTCCACGCCGCCGCGGCGGCCGCCACGGTCGCGCCATGCCGCTCGGCAATGGGCTTGAAGGCGTCGGCCAGCGCCAGGTTGCGCTCCAGATCCGGCGACCGGAAATCCGGGTGGCGCGCCCGCCAGTCGTCCGGCGGCAAGGCCCGCGCGCGCTGCACGCTGAACGTGCCGGTCAACAGGCCGGAATGCATCGGGCTGTAGACGATCACGCCGGTGCCGTTCGCCGCGCACCAGGGAATCAGATCGCTGGCGGCGGTCCGCTGGATGGCGGAAAACGGCGGCTGCAGCGTGTCCACGTGCCCCAGGTATTCGGCAGCCCGCAACTGCGCCAGGTTGTGGTTCGACAGCCCGATCGCCCTTACCTTCCCGGCCTGCTTCAGGTCCAGCAACTCCTGCCAATACGCCTCCAGCGGCGTGCCGTCGCCCGCTGGCCAATGCATCTGGTAGAGGTCGATGCGCTCGACGCCCAGCCGCCGCAGCGACCCTTCAAGCTCGCGGCGGATGCTGGACGGCGCTCCGGTACGCCGCGGTGGCGCCAGCGGTTGCTCCGGCGACCACGTCAGCCCGCACTTGGTGAAGACATAGGGCCGATCGCCCCGCGGCATCTGCGCCAGCGCCTGGCGCACGATGTCCTCGGCGTGGCCCAACCCATACACCGCCGCCGTATCGATCCAGTTGATGCCGCGGTCGACCGCGTGCCGGATCGCCTCGATGGATTCGCTATCGTCCTGCGCGCCCCACCCCACTGCCCAGCCGTTGCCGCCCATGGCCCAGGCGCCTAGGCCGATACGCGTGATCGCCATGCCCGTGCGGCCCAGGGGCACGGTCGGAAAGGACGTGCTGCTCATGTGGAGGTGCTCATGTGGATGGTGCCCGTGAAGAAATGCTCATGAAGAAGTGCTGATGAAGAGATGCTCAAGCGGTTCCTCGCCAAGCGCGGCCCATCTCCCGCGCCGGCGTCTCGCGCAGAGCCCGCGGGCACACCCAAGTACAAAGCCCCAAGTACAAAGCGCCAAGTACAAAGCGCCAAGTACAAAACCGAGTGCAAAAACCCGACGAACCCACAAAATTTTTCCACTCACGATAGCACTCGCACAAGCCTTTGATTTTGTTGATTTCTGCACCAATGCGCCGCCGCAATCAGCGCCCGCCGCGCTCGTAAAACGGCTCCAAAATGCCCATCGAACCCTCTTTTTTCACAACTTTTTTGCTTTTTGCCGCGAAGCGACTTGCACACCAAATTTAGTTCGTGCATAATCTCGTTTCTTCGCCAACGGCACTAAACAAAACCGGCAACGAAACAGCAAGAAACGCCCTGGAAACAGCGCATTTTTCGCCAAAATCGTTGAACGGATTGATTAGAGAAACGGGGGTATAGCTCAGCTGGGAGAGCGCTTGCATGGCATGCAAGAGGTCAGCGGTTCGATCCCGCTTACCTCCACCAGCCCACCGCGAAGAACGCAGTACAGAAAGTCCGCAGTCCCCTTCGTCTAGAGGCCTAGGACATCACCCTTTCACGGTGAGTACAGGGGTTCGAATCCCCTAGGGGACGCCAGTTTTCTGGCACGCTAGTCGTGTTGTAGTAGCAGTGATGCAGTTGAAGTGACAATGTAGTTGAGTTAAGCCGCTGCGGAGCGGTAGTTCAGTTGGTTAGAATACCGGCCTGTCACGCCGGGGGTCGCGGGTTCGAGCCCCGTCCGCTCCGCCAAAAGCTCTCTCGCTCAGGGTCTTTCAAGAGCTCCGTTTTCGGGGCTTTTTTGTTTTATAAGTGTGAGACCTTGTTGTCTGAAGTTTGGGACAGCAGGACATGCTGGGGGTATAGCTCAGCTGGGAGAGCGCTTGCATGGCATGCAAGAGGTCAGCGGTTCGATCCCGCTTACCTCCACCAGTACGCAGTTCGGTAGTAACGCAGTACAGTAGTAAAGTTGTTGGTTCCAGGTCCCCTTCGTCTAGAGGCCTAGGACATCACCCTTTCACGGTGAGTACAGGGGTTCGAATCCCCTAGGGGACGCCAGCTTTGGTTGGCATGTAGTAAAAGCTGCCTTGACACCGCAGCGTAGTTGTTCAAGTCGTCTGTTTGATGACGTCTGTTTAGGCCGCTGCGGAGCGGTAGTTCAGTTGGTTAGAATACCGGCCTGTCACGCCGGGGGTCGCGGGTTCGAGCCCCGTCCGCTCCGCCAAGCACTTTGTGCCTGCAGATCGCCGTTCACGGCACACCCAGAAAGCTCCGGATTCCGGAGCTTTTTTGTTTTGTGCCCGGCCTTCCGGCGCCGCCGTTCGCGCGGTGCAATCCCCTCCCGCTGTACCCCTTCCGCGAGACTCGTCCGTTTTGACCTCTGGACAGCGTCGCCACGCGGCTTCATGCTTGCGCGTATACGCCAGACAAAGAAAAGAGGCCTACGTGACCCCCAATGACGCCGCACCCCAAGCACATCGCCAACACCTGCAAAGCATCATTGCGGGCTTGAACGAGGGCATCATTCTGCTTGAGGCCGACGGGTCGATCGCCTGGGCCAACGCCAGCGCACTTGCGCTGCATGGCGTCGAAGACATCGACGACCTGGGCGGCACGCCCGCCGGCTTTCGAAAGCGATACACGCTGACGTACCGCAACCACCACCGCGTGCCGGCACGCCAGTATCCCCTGGACCGGCTGGCGGCCGGCGAAGAGTTCGACGACCTGCTGCTGGACCTGGGCCGCAAGGACGATGAAGAGTTCCTGCGCAACCTGCTCGCCCGCGGCCTGAACCTGGACGACGGCGGGCCCTTCCCGTACCGGGTGCTGATCCTGCATGACCAGACGGCGCAGATCAACGCCGAGGTGCGATTCGAACGCACCTTTTCGGCCAATCCGGCGCCCGCGCTGATCTGCCGGCTGTCCGACCTGCGCTACGTGAAGGTCAACCAGGGCTTTCTCGAGATGACGGGCTACGCGCGCGACGCCGTGCTGGGCAAGTCGGCCTATGAACTGGACGTGCTGGATGGCGGCGAGGACAAAGAGTCTGCGGTCGCGCGCCTGAACGAAGGCCGCACCATTCCCCAGCGCGAGGGCGTGCTGAAGCTGCCGGACGGCTCGAGCAGATTCGTCGTGGTGGCGGGGCAGCCGATCGACATGCACGACGAGCCCTGCATGCTGTTCACCTTCATCGACCTGGAGGGCCGCAAGCGGACCGAAGAGGCGCTGCGCGAAAGCGAAGAGCGTTTCTCGAAGGCCTTCCGGCTGGCGCCCGTGCCAATGGCGGTGTGCGACGGCGACACGCTCAACGTGCTGAACGTCAACGACGCCTTCACGGCCGTGACGGGAGTGGCGCTGGAGGACAACAACGAACAGGACCTCACCGACCTGGGGCTGCGGCCCTATGAAGGCATGCTGGCCGGCCTGAAGCGCGGTGAAAGCGTCCGCAACCGCGAAGCGGCGATGATCGCCCAGGACGGCGGCGAGCTGGACTGCCTGGTGTCCGCCGAACCCGTCATGATCGGCGGGCTGCGGCGCGTGCTGATCGTGATGCAGGACATCACCGACCGCAAGCGGTCCGAGACCGAACTGCTGACGGCGATCGAGGCGGTCATGCAGGACACCTCGTGGTTCAGCCGCGGCATCATCGAAAAACTGGCGCAACTGCGCCAGCCCGCCCCCGCCACGCGCGACGTGGCCGAGCTGGCCCAACTGACGTCGCGCGAACGCGAGGTCCTGGGCCTGCTGTGCCAGGGCCACGACGATGACGGCATCGCCAAGGCGCTCAAGCTGTCGCGCAACACCGTGCGCAACCACGTGGCGACGATCTACAGCAAGATCGGCGTGCATCGTCGCAGCGCCGCCATCGTGTGGGCCCGCGACCGGGGTATCACCGGACACGAGAGCACGCGCAACCGGGACAAGCCCGCCAAGTCTTGAGCGGACCGTCTGGAATTTACAAATTGACACCACATTTTCGGCGACTCGCACTCGCCGAAGATGACGCCGCGTTCGGTTGAGCCGACCTTCAAAAGCGGTCAATTTTTCCTATCTCTACGTCAAGTCACCTTCAAAAACGGCCTTGTTGAGCGCATTGCGCAAAACGGCCGCAGCTTCTTACGATCCGCCGATCCAGCCCCTGGCCCCGCCAGCGGGCGCGAATCGAACACGAACGAAGGAGCCAAACCTTGCAGACCGCGTATATCCCCGTCCCGACGGCGCCCAAGCGCCAGACTGCCCCGGCATGGACCGCCGACGACATCCTGGCGCTCTACGCGCTGCCGTTCATGGACCTGCTGCATCGGGCGCAGCAGACGCACCGCGCCCATTTCGACCCCAACGTCATCCAGCTCTCCAGCCTGCTGTCGATCAAGACCGGCGGCTGTCCGGAGGACTGCGCCTACTGCCCGCAATCGTCGCACTACGACACCGGCGTGGACGCCGACAAGCTCATGCCGCTGGCGGACGTGGTGGCCGCGGCGCGCGCGGCGCAGGCCAGCGGCGCGCAGCGCTTTTGCATGGGCGCCGCGTGGCGCAGTCCCAAGCCGCATCACCTGGATGCCGTGGCCGAGATGGTCAGCGCGGTCAAGGCGCTGGGCCTGGAGACCTGCGTGACGCTGGGCATGCTGCGCGACGGCCAGGCCGAACAGCTCAAGCACGCCGGGCTGGACTACTACAACCACAACCTGGACACCTCGCCCGAGTTCTACGGCAAGATCATTTCGACGCGTACCTACAAGGATCGGCTGGACACGCTGGACCGCGTGCGCGATGCCGGCATCAGCGTGTGCTGCGGCGGCATCGTGGGCATGGGCGAATCGCGCCGCGAGCGCGCGGGCCTGATCGCACAGCTGGCCAGCATGGAGCCCTACCCCGAGTCCGTGCCGATCAACAACCTGGTGCAGGTCGAAGGCACGCCGCTGTCGGGCGTGCAGGCGCTGGATCCGTTCGAGTTCGTCCGCACGATCGCCGTGGCGCGCATCGCCATGCCGCGCGCCGCCGTGCGGCTGTCGGCCGGGCGCGAGGCCATGGACGACGCGCTGCAGGCGCTGTGCTTCATGGCCGGCGCCAACTCCATGTTCTACGGCGACGCGCTGCTGACCACGGCGAATCCGCAGATCGAGGCCGACCAGCGCCTGCTGGAGCGTCTGGGCATGCGGGTCGATGCGGCCGGCCACGGGGAGATCGAATCATGCCGTTGACGCCGGGCCTGATGTATCTGGCGGCCAGCGTCGCGTGCAGCGTCACCGTGGCGGTGATGCTCAAGCTGGCGCGGCGCTGGCAGGTGGACGTGCGCCAGGCCATCGCCATGAACTACGCCGTGGCCGCCCTGCTCTGCTGGCTGGTGCTGCGTCCCGATCCCGCCCGCCTGCTGGCGCCCCAGACGCCCTGGATGGTGCTGGCGGCGCTGGGCGTGCTGCTGCCCAGCGTGTTCCTGGCGATGGCGGCGGCGCTGCGGCACGCCGGCATCGTGCGCAGCGACGCCGCGCAGCGCCTGTCGCTCTTCATTCCGCTCCTCGCGGCCTTCCTGTTTTTTGGCGAGCCGGTGACCGGACGCAAGCTGGCGGCGATCCTGCTGGCCTTCACCGCCCTGTTCTGCCTGCTGCGCCAGCCGCCGCGCATCCGACTGTCCGAATCCACCGCGGCGCAAGACCGGCGCGCGATGTGGCTGTGGCCGCTGGTGGTGTGGGCGGGCTATGGGGTGATCGACATCCTGTTCAAGCAGCTTGCGCGCGCGGGCACCGCGTTCTCGGGCGGCCTGCTGGTGTCGTTCCTGATGGCGGGCGCGCTGATGCTGGCCTATCTGCTGTGGCGCCGCGTGCGCTGGCAGGGACGCCATCTGGCCGCCGGCGTGGCGCTGGGACTGGCGAACTTCGGCAACATCCTCACCTACGTCCGGGCGCACCAGTCCTTGCCAGACCATCCGGCGCTGGTTTTCGCATCGATGAACATGGGGGTGATCACGCTGGGCACCCTGGTGGGTGCCCTGGCCTTTCGCGAACCGCTGACGCGCGTGAATGGGCTGGGCATCGCGCTGGCGCTGTCCGCCATCCTGCTGATGACGCCCTGGTGAAGCGCTGGTGACGGCCCCGTGGCAATGATGCCGCTGGCGATGCCCGAGTGAGGGCGGATCAGGTGCCCGTGCGGACCTGCCGCTCGGGTTCGGCCTCGGTTTCGACGTCGGCCACGGGATCCGGCGCCGCCTCGGCCGCCTGCGCATCGGCCGGCGCCGGGTCGCCCACGGGTTCGGGCGGCGCGGGCGCCGCGGAGGGATCGGGCTGCACCATTTCCATGGCGATGTCGTTCTCCGGATCCACCCGCGGATCCAGCACCGCGGCCGCCGGCGAGCTCTGGAGCGTATCGGGCATGGGCACGAAATGCGTCGGCGCCTCCTGCACCTGGTGCGCGCCGGTGACGCGCGTGGGACGCACCTGCCAGACCAGGATCACGGCGCAGGCCGAGATGAACACGTAGTACATGCTGGGACCGCCCCACGACATCATCACGCCCGCGATCATCGGCCCCAGGCACGCGCCCACGCCATAGGTCATGAGCAGCACCGCCGACAGGCTGACGCGCCGCTCGGACTCGACGTGGTCGTTGGCAAACGCCGCGCCCAGCGGATAGAGCGTGAACTGCAGGATGCCGAAGACGCAGGACATGGCGACCAGCGCCCAGAACGGCAGCGCGATCCAGCCCCACATGACGGTGGGCAGCAGGACCAGCAGCAAGGCATTGAAGCGGATGAGGCCCGCGCGGTTGATGCGGTCGGACAGCCAGCCCATGGGCCACTGCGACAACAGCCCCGCCGTGACGGCGGCCGCGACAAAGACGGCGGCCTGCGACGTGGACAGCCCGTGCTTGGCGCCGTAGACCGCGGCCAGCCCGTAGAAGGCGCCCGACAGGTTGCCCGCCACGAACAGGACCGTCATGGAGAGCGGCACGCGCCGCATGAAGAACCGCACGTCCAGGGGCGCGGGCAAGGGCGTGGGCGGGTGCGACCGGGCCGTGACGGCCAGCGGCACCAGGCACAGCACCAGGCACATGGCCACCAGGGTCAGCGGTCGCAGATCCAGCGTGGCGTAGGCCGTGAGCGCCAATTGTCCGAGCACCGTACCCAGTCCGGAGACGACCATGTAGACGGAGAACACACGCCCGCGCTGGTGGTTTTCGGTCTGTTCGTTGAGCCAGCTTTCGATGACCATGAACTCGGTCACCATGACGATGCCGGAGATGATGCGAAACACCAGCCACATCGGCATGGAGTCGACCAGCGTCTGCGCCAGGATCATGCTGGTGGCGATGGCCGCGCACGCGACGAACGCGCGGATGTGGCCGACGCGGATGATGAGCTTGTGCCCGAGGCGCGCGCCGCACACGAGGCCGAGGTAGTAGCCGGCGATCAGGACGCCGATCCACACTTCGCTGACGGACTGCGCGGTCAGCCTCAGGCCCATGTAGGTGTTGAAGAGACCCGTGCCGATGAGCATCAGCAAGGTCGCGAAATAGAGCGACGAAAACGAGGAAATCGTGGAGAGCATGGCGTCGACAACCGCTGCTGGCGCTGGCGCGGCGGGCCGCCGGGGCGGCCCGCGCGTCACGCGGTAAAACGGGGAACTGCGGGGATCAGGCTTGCGAGAGCATCGTGGCCGCGTCGCTGACTTCGAACTTGCCAGGCGCTTCCACGTTGAGCTGCTTCACGACGCCGTCGACGATCAGGGCGGAGTAGCGCTGCGAGCGCACGCCCATGCCGCGCTGGACGAGGTCCAGTTCAAGGCCGAGTTCCTTGGTCCACAGCGCGGAGCCGTCGGCCAGCATGCGGACCTTGCCTTCGGTCTTCTGTTCGCGTCCCCACGCGCCCATGACGAACGCGTCGTTGACGGACACGCACCAGATTTCGTCGATGCCCTTGGCCTTGAGGGCGTCGGCCTGTTCGACGTAGCCCGGCAGGTGCTTGGCCGAGCAGGTGGGCGTGAAGGCGCCGGGCACGGCAAAGAGCGCGATGGTCTTGCCGCGGGTCAGGTCGGCGACCTGGAACGCGTTGGGGCCGAGCGAGCAACCGGCGGTTTCGGTCTCGATGAATTCGGTCAGCGTGCCATCGGGCACGCGGTCGCCGACTTTGATCGTCATGTAGATCTCCAAGGTAAAGGGGGGCAATGCATTGAGGCAAGAGCGCCTCACAGCCCCCATCATAGTTCGTGCGCGGCCGGCCTGCTGCCTTTGGCGGCGGGGGAAAAGAAGATGAACAGTCTGAAACGACTCCACACCGCGCCCACACGAGCCGGAAACGCCCGCTTGCCATAATCGCGTGGTAGAGAGACATCGCCCGCCGCCGCCGCGAAAGGCCGTGTGCCGCGCCGGGCCTCACCGGGAGACCTTCGATGCGCAAGATCCTGACCGGGCTGGCATGGATGCTGGCCGCCGCCGCCCCGGCCTGGGCGGCTCCGGACGCCGCCGAACAGGCCCAATACGATTCCTTCGTCATCGCGGCAGGCGCCTCCAATGGCGCGGCGCGCGCGTGCGGGGCATCCGAACCCGACCTGGCGCAACACCAGGACACGGCGCGCAAAAACCTGATGCGTTATGCCGACGAGTACCAGTTCGCGGCCGGCAACTATGACGCCCTGTTCAAGCAGGGCCAGGCCGAAGGCAAGACGATGATGGACGACATGAAGCGTTCTGGCGTCGACGGGTGCCGGGGCGTGCTGGGCGGCTTCCAGAGCGAGCGGGTCATGACGTACGAGGGCATGAAGCGGGGTTTTGCGGAGGTTGGCGACGGGCTGCCGGGGGAAAAGGCGCGATAGCCCCGCGGGCGCGGCGCCCGTGCCCCGGCACGCGCGCCACCCCGTTTTCCGACTTACAGGCCGTGCTGCTTGAACCAATCCAGCATGCGGGTCCAGGCCTGCTCCGCCTCTGACTTGCGGTAAGAGGGCCGGTAATCCGCGTGAAAGGCGTGCGGCGCGTCGGGGTAGATGTCGATGCGCGACGCCTTGGCGGCCGCGGAGCCCTTGGCCAGTTCCACACGCATGCGGTCCACGTCGGCCTGCGAGATGCCGGCATCCTTGCCGCCATAGGCGCCCAGGACCGGGGCCTTGAGGTCATTGACGATGCCCAGCGCGGACTTGGGCTTGAGCTCGGTGGGTTCGCCCGCCAATTGGCCGTACCAGGCGGCGCCGGCCTTGAGCCGGGGGTTGTGGGCGGCATAGAGCCAGACCTGGCGGCCGCCCCAGCAGAAGCCCAGGATGCCCAGCCTGTCGGGGTTGCCGCCGTTGGCGGCGGCCCAGGCGGCGGTGGCGTCCAGGTCGGCGATGACCTGTTCATCCGGGACCTTGCTGACGACTTCCGCCAGCAGCCGCGGGATTTCGGTGTATTTGGACGGGTCGCCCTGGCGCGCGTACAGTTCCGGCGCGATGGCGAGATAGCCCCGGTGGGCCAGACGGCGGCAGACGTCCTGGATGTACTCATGCACACCAAAGATTTCCTGCACGACAATGAGCGTGGGCAGGTTCTTCTTGCCCTCGGGCGCGGCGCGGTAGGCGGGTATCTTGCCGTCCGGCGCCGGAATGTCGATCTTGCCGGCCACGAGGCCCTTGGCGTCCGTGGCGATGGCGGTCTGCGCCACCGCCGGTCCTGCCGCCAGCGAGAACCCCGCCGCCACGGTGGTGGCAATGAAGCCTCGCCGGTCCAGCCGCAAGGGCGGGAGCAGGCTGTCGAACTGCGCGTCCTGGTCTTTCATCGAGCATCTCCTGGAAAAAGCGGGCGCGGCAGGGACGCGCCTCGCGCCCCGCCTGGGCCTGCCGAGTTCACTTCAGGGAGAAGTCCACGCGCGAGGGTTGCCCCTCGTCCTTGATGCCATCGGCGTCCAGCTGCGGCGCAACGATGAACACGCGATCCGCGAGTCCTTCCTGGGCTTGCAACTTCTCATAAACCGCCTGCGCGCGGGCATCGGCCAGTTGGCGCAGTTGTTCCTCGCCGACCGGGGCCGCGGCGCGCAGCATGGCCTCCATCTGCGCGGCCGGAACGGATTTGGCCATGCCGATGAAATTGCGCGGTTTGTCCTTGAGGTCGGTGTCATCGTAGACCGCTTCGAGGTATTTGGGGCGTTCGGCGCCCGACACCTCGACGCCCGCCGGATTGGGCTTCTTGCCTCGCGGCGCGACGTCGGCGGCCTTGGCGGCGCGGATCCGGGCGTCGACCCAGGCCTGCCGCAGGCCTTCGCCGTCGGTCTTGGGGTCCGCGCGGCCGCTGATGTCCATCTTCAGCGCCGGCCGCTCGGTCAGCGCCTTGATGAGCGTGTCGATGCGCTGCTGCGAGTCGTCGGTGAGGACGGCGCTGCCCGGCGCGAATTCGACGTAAGACAGCTCTTCGCCGCTGCCGAACGCCGAGGCCAGCAGGCTGAAGGGCGAAGTCACCGCCTTGACCACCAGGTTCATCAGCACGCGCACCACGATTCCGCCGACGGAGAATTCGGGGTCGTCCAGCGAGCCGGAGATCGGCAGGTTGATGTCGATGTTGCCGCGCGAGTCCTTCAGCAGCGCGACGGCCAGCAGCACCGGCAGCTTGGTGGCGTCGGGACTGTTGGTCTTGTCGCCGAACGTGAGCTGGTTGAGCACCACATGGTTGGTGGCCTGCAGGGCGCGGTTCTTGATTTTGTATTCCAGGTCGACCGACAGCTTGCCGCGCTTGATGGGATAACCCACGTACTTGGCCGAATACGTGTTGAACCGCGGCAGGTCGACGCCCTTGGCCGACGCCTTCAGGTCCAGCGACAGGTATTTGGCGAACGGCTGCACCACGCCGCTGATGGACAGCGGCGCGGTCGTGTACACCCGTCCCGTGACCTTGACCTTGGCGGGCTGCGGATTGGTGGAGGACACGGCGGAGATGCCGCCCTCGATGCTGGACAGCTCGGCCACGTAATTGGGCTTGACGAAGCGGTCGGTGAAGGTCATGCGGCCGCGGGTCAGCGTGACACTGTTGACCGAGATGTCGGGCATGGAAGCGGCGCCGCTGCCCTTGGCGGAGGCGGTGGGCGCTGGCGGCGGTTCGGCGCTGCGGCCGGGCGTCTGCGTGTCCTGCGTGATGGAGCCGCCGGCCTGGCCGGGCGCGGCCACCAGGTCCATGACATTCAGCCGGCCTTGGGCGTTGAGCAGGATGCGGCCATAGAAATCTTCCAGGGCGATGTCGCCCAGCCGGGCGACGATCCGGTCGCCTGCTACGGCGATGTCCATGCCGGTCAGGCCCAGGCGTTTCCAGTTCAGGAAGTCGTCCTGGTTCACGCGGTCCTGGAGGTCCAGGTCGGTCACGTCGACGGCGCCTTTCCAGGCGGCCTTCATCGGCGCCGCGCCCGAGGCGGCGGCGAATTCGGCGTTGCCTTGGGCGCCCAGCGTGACGGCGCGGACGGTGGCGTTCAGGCTGGAGGCGAAATACGGCGCAAACGAGGCGACGTTCAGCCCCGAGAGGGCCACGGACGTCTTGAGCGTGAGCGGCTGCGGGGTCAGCACGCCCTTGAGGTCCAGCTTGCCGTTGCCCTGGATGCCGGCCGCGGCCAGCGTGAAATTGCTGGGGCCCGGCCCGAGGGCGAGGCGGTCGGCCGTGACGCGCAGGCTTTGCAGGGCAACGTCCAGCGCGGGCCGGAGCGATTCGTCGCGGGCCTTGAATTGCGTGAGGTCGGCCTGAACGGCCGTGGCGGACGCATCGACCGCGCCGCCCTTCTCGCGCACGTGGACCTGCGCGGTGGCGGCCAGCCGGCCATCGAGCAGCGTGACCGGGGCCGCGCTGCGCACGGCCGGCGCCAGCGGCGCCAGCGCCACATTGCCCAGCCGCACGTCCATGTCGAGCGACAGCGGCTTGATCACCAGCGGCCCCTTGGCGCGCAGCCAGCCGCCGTCGGCGCTGTTGTCCATGGTCAGCCACAGATTGATGGGCCGGTCCGGCTGCTGCGGCAGCTCCACGCCTTCGACGGTGGCGGCCAGGCCGGTCATCACGTAGTCCAGCTTGCTGATCGCGTCGGCGACGTAGACCTCGCCTTCATGCAGGTTGAAGGCGTCGAGCGTGACCTTCCATTCGGCGGGCGCGGGGGGGTCTGCGGCGGGGGCTGCGGCGGGACCTGCGGGGGGGACTGCGGACGGGTCCGCGGGCGGCGCAGCGACGGAGGCGGGATCGGCGGGCGCCGGCGGCTCGCCAGCGGCCCTGGGCTTGAGCCCGCTTGCCTTGCGCATTTCGTCCCGCAGCGGCGTGGCGGCCGGTTCCACGCCGCCCAGCGCCTTCAGCCCGGCGACGACGTCCTGCCAGTTGAGGTTGGCATTGGCCTGGCGCCGCACGTGGACCTGCGGCGCCCACAGGCCGATTTCGCCGATATACACCTGGCGGGCGATCGGCTCCAGTTCCAGCCGGCTGACGGTCAACGCGCTCCAGGCCGCCAGGTCCCCGCCGGCCGGATCGCGCAGGTCCAGGCGGCGCAAGCCCACGTCGCCGACGATGCGGATCTTGGGCGGCGCGTCCTTGGGCTGCTCGAAGACGACCTGCAGGTTCGAGTCCAGCAGCGCGCTTTGCACCTTGAACGGCAGCGGCATGGGCCAGACGTCGGCCCACTTCTCCAGTTGCAGGCCATCGAAGGCCACGCGCAGCGTGGACGAGGGCACCACGTCGAACGGACGCGCCACGCCGGTCAGGTCGAAGGGACTGCCGTTGATGCGCAGATGCAGGCGCGGCTGCACGTCGATGTCGGTGGCGTAGCCGAAGGTGGAGATGAACGGCACGCCGATGGTGAACTCGTCCACGACCTGCTTGCGCCCGGTGACCTTGTCGTCCAGCGTGACGGTGCCGTCCTCGATCACCATGTTGTTGAGCGAAAAGCGCGGCAGACCTTCGTCCGGCTTGGGCGGCTCGTCGGGCTTGGCGGCCGTCAATTCGGCCACGCGTTGTTCTATGTCAGAGAAATTGAACCGCAGGACGTCTTCGCGGACGATGGCGATGTTAGGCTGGCGCAGCGTCAGACGGTCGACCACCGGCGCGAACCAGAACAGCGAGGTCCACGATGCGCTGGCATCCAGTTCCGCCAGGGTCATGAGCGGCGTCTGCGCGCCGGGCTGGGCCACGGCCAGGTCTTGCGCGCGGACGGTCAGCGTGAAGGGATTGAAGGTGATCTTGCCGACGGACACGTCGCGTCCGATCATCTTCGAGACATCGTCGGTCAGGACGCCATGCAGGACCTTCGGGACCTGCCAGGCGGCAACGCCAAACAGTATCAGCACGAACGCCACAATACCCAGGAGAATCTTGCCGGCGCGTCGGGTGATCCGTAGCTTGGGCATCCGCACGGGCATCGAAAGTCTCCTGAACCAAATTGAAGGCGATTTTCGTCCTTCCACTGACTACAGGCGCGATTGTCGCGCCCCCTGTACTGCTCGTCTATCATAGGCGTAACAGCGGTCCCGCCCGGCCTGCCGGGCCCCGCCCTTTTCATTCATTAACAATTCTTGGTCCCGATTCCATGTCCACGTCCACCCCCACCCTGAGCCACCTGGACGAAGCCGGCCAGGTCCGCATGGTCGACGTCATTGCCAAGACGGACACCGAGCGGGTGGCGGTCGCCGCCGCCAGCATCCGCATGAACGCCGTGGCCTATGGCCTCTTGACCCAACCGGGCCAGGGCAAGGGTGAAGTGCTCAACACCGCGCGCGTGGCCGCCATCCTGGCCGCCAAACGCTGCGCCGACACGATCCCGCTGTGCCACAGCCTGCCGCTGGCCTTCGTCGGCGTGGAGTTCTCGCTGGACGACGCCGAGCATCGCATCGACATCCTGGCCACGTGCCGCACCAGCTACAAGACCGGCGTCGAAATGGAAGCCATGATGGCGTGCAGCGTTGCGGCCCTGACCATCTACGACATGTGCAAGGCCGCCGACAAGGGCATCGTGATCGAACAAGTTCGCCTTAAGTACAAGGCGGGAGGCAAAAGCGGTGAATGGCGCAACGATTAACCTTCTGTACTTCGCGCGCGTGGCCGAACTGGTCGGCAAGCGCGCCGAGTCCTGGCCCCTCTCGGGCGAATCCACCGGCGCGCAGTTGCTCGCGGCGCTGGGTGAACGCTATCCCCAGCTTGAACCGGCCGCGCGGCTGAAACTGGCCATCAACCAGACCCACGCCAAGCCGACCGCGCCCATCCGCGCGGGCGACGAGGTCGCCGTGTTCGAACCGGTCACCGGAGGCTGACGCCATGATCCGCGTGCAGGAAGCCGACTTCGACGCCGCCGCGCTGACCGCGGGGCTGCGGGAATCCGCCGGCCCCGGCGTGGGCGGCATCGTGACCTTCGTGGGCTACGTGCGCGATTACGCGCCGGACAGGCCCACCGACACGCTGTTTCTTGAACACTACCCGGGCATGTGCGAGCGCGAGCTCGAGGACATCGCCGCCACGGCCCGCGCGCGCTGGAACCTGGCCGGCACCGTCATCGTGCACCGGGTAGGCGCGCTGCATCGCAACGCGCAGATCGTGTTCGTGGCGGCGGCCAGCGCCCATCGCGGCGACGCCTTCCGCGGCTGCGAATACATCATCGACGCGCTCAAGACGCGCGCGCCCTTCTGGAAGCGTGAAACCCTGGCGGGCGGCAGCAGCTTCTGGGTGGAACAGCGTCAATCCGACCAGGACCGCACCGATTCCTGGGATGAAGACACCGCCGACAAAAAGGAGAATCCATGAACGAAGCCAACCCGGTCCCGCTGGGCTGCGGCGTACTGACGGTCAGCGACACCCGCAGCGCGGGCGACGACACCTCGGGCAATCTGCTGGCGCACAGCCTGGCGCAGGCCGGCCACCAGTGCGTGCGGCGCGACATCGTGCGCGACGACATCTACCAGATCCGCCGCGTCATCAGCGACTGGATCGCCGATCCCGAGGTGCAGGTCATCCTGACCACCGGCGGCACGGGCTTCTCGCATCGCGACTACACGCCGCAGGCCATCACGCCGCTGCTGGACCGCGAGATTCCCGGCTTTGGCGAACTCTTCCGCCAGATCTCCTACACCGAGATCGGCAGCTCCACGATCCAGTCGCGCGCGTTCGCGGGCTCGGCCAACAACACCCTGATCTTCTGCCTGCCCGGGTCCAACAACGCCTGCGAGACCGCCTGGGCGCAGATCCTGCGCGAGCAGCTCGACAGCCGCCACGGCCCCTGCAATTTCGCCTCGCACTTCAAAAAACGCGTAGAAGAAGCCTGACCCATGCTGGATTTCGATCAAGCCCAGACCCTGCTGGCCAATGCGGCCGGCCCCCTCCCACGCACCGAACACGTCGAACTGGCGCAGGCCTGCGGCCGGGTGCTGGCCAGCCACCTGGACGCCACGGTGGACATCCCGCCGGCCGACAACAGCGCGATGGACGGCTATGCCCTGCGCCTGGCCGACTGGACCCCGCAGGCCCGCCTGCCGATCCAGCAGCGCTGCTACGCGGGCGACGTGCCCGAACCCCTGAAACCCGGCCACGCGATCCGCCTCTTCACGGGCAGCGTGATTCCCGCGGGCGCGGACGTGGTGGTCATGCAGGAAGACGCCGTCGAAGCCGACAACCAGGTGCAGATCTCGCGCGAACCCCGGCCGGGCCAGCACATCCGCCGCCGCGGCGAGGACACCATGGCAGGCGCCGCGCTGCTGCCGGCGGGCACGCTGCTGCAGGCCGCGCACGTCGCGCTGCTGGCCTCGCAAGGCATGGCGGCCGTGCCCGTCTACGGCCAGCTTCGCGTCGGCATCCTGACCACCGGCGACGAACTGGTCCAGCCAGGCCAGCCGCGCGCCACCGAACAGATCTACAACTCGAACGGGCCGATGCTGGCCGCGATGGTGCGCGGCATGAGCGCCGAGCCCGTCCACGTGCTGCACGCCCGCGATACCGAGGCCGATCTGCTGCAGGCCTTCAAGACGCTGCTGGCCGATTGCGACCTGGTCCTGAGCGTGGGCGGCGTGTCGGTGGGCGAACGCGATCTCGTCAAGCCGGCCCTGGCCGCGCTGGGCGGCGAGCTGTCGCTGTGGAAGGTGCGCATGAAGCCCGGCAAACCGGTGGCGCTGGCGCAGATCGACGGCAAGCCCGTGGTCAGCCTGCCGGGCAATCCGGTGTCGGCCTATGCCGTGTTCGCCACGCTGGTGACGCCGCTGATGCGCCGCATGCAGGGCCGCGAAGCGATCTTCCCGCCGATTAGCCACCTGCCGCTGCGCACCGCGCAACCGCGCCAGGATAGCCGCGAGGAATTCCTGCGCGTGCAGTGCCGCGTCGCGGACGACGGCGGCAGCGAGCTCGCGCCCTACGGCCACCAGGGGTCGGGCGTGATCAGCTCATTGCCGTGGGCCACCGGGCTGGCGCGCCTGCCGGCGGACGTGCCGGTGCGGGACGGGGACCGAGTGGCGTACTACGACCTGCGTCACTGGCTGGCGTAGCGTTCGGCCTGCGCCAGGTCTTCTGGCGTGTTGACGTTCATGAAGGCATGGGGCGGCGCGTCGTCGAACAACACTTGGACCGCGCCCGTCCTGGCCTGCCACAACCCCACCTTGCGATCGCCGCCTTGCAGGTAGGCCAGCAGTCCTGGGCGCAGCGACGTGCGCAACGCCATGCAGGCCGAATGCCGCTGGCCGTGCGCCACGGCATAGGCCATGGGCGAATGCGCCGCGAGCGCCGCGCCGATCAGGCGGCTTGCCATGTCGGCGGGCAGGAACGGCGTGTCGCAGGGCGCGACGACCAGCCATTGCGGCGTGGAGAGGTTCGACGCGGCAACCCCCGGCTCGAATGCACGCTGCCGGCATACGACCTGCAACGCCGCCGCGATTCCCATCAGCGGCCCTTGCCAGGCGCCCAGCCCGGGATCGCCGTCGGCCACGACCTCGCCGTAGCGCCCATAGCGGTCCGCGTGGCGATTTGCGCTGATGATGAGGCGGCCCACCTGCGGCGCGAGACGCCGCGCGACGTGCGCGACCATGGGTTCGCCGTGCAGCACGACCAGTCCCTTGTCCTGGCCATTCATGCGCGAGCCCTGCCCGCCCGCGAGGACCAGCCCCGCGACCTCGCCGCGATCCAGTTCAGCCACCGATGTAGCTCATCTCGATCTTGCGCGCGGGGTCCGCCATGTTCTGGCCGCGCAGTTCGGAATAGCGGTCGCCGCGCGCCGACCAGATGCCCGCCAGGATGCGCGCCAGCTCCAGGTCCGACGCGCCGTCGCGCAACGGGGCGCGCAGGTCGTGGCCGTCGTGCGCGAACAGGCACAGGTAGAGCTTGCCCTCGGGCGACAGGCGCGCCCGCGTACAGCCGCCGCAGAAGGCGTGCGTGACGCTGGAGATGACGCCGATCTCGCCGCCGCCATCCACGTAGCGCCAGCGCTCGGCCACGCGGCCCATCTCCGTCGATTCCACGGGTTCCAGCGGATACACGGCGCCGATGCGGTCCAGCACGTCACGGCTGGGCACCACTTCTTTCAGGTTCCAGCCGTTGCTGTTGCCCACGTCCATGTACTCGATGAAACGCAGGATGTGGCCGCTATGGCGAAAGCGTTCGGCCATGGGCAGGATCTGCCCGTCGTTCAGTCCCTTGCGCACCACCATGTTGACCTTCACGGGCGCCAGGCCCGCGTCGGCCGCCGCATCGATGCCGCGCAGCACGTCATCGGGCGTGAAGCCGCTGTCGCTCATGTCCTGGAACATCGACGCATCCAGCGCGTCCAGGCTGACCGTCACACGCGTCAGCCCGGCGGCCTTCAGTGCAGCGGCCTTGCGCGCCAGCACGCTGCCGTTGGTGGTGAGGGTCAGGTCCAGGGGACGGCCCTGTGGCGTGCGCAGGTCGGCCAGCATGCCGACCAGATTTTCGATGTGCTTGCGCAGCAAGGGCTCGCCGCCCGTGAGACGGATCTTCTCGACACCGAGCTGCGTGAAGATGCCGGCCAGCCGGCTGATTTCTTCGAACGACAGCAGGGCCGAATGCGGCATGAAGCTGTAGCTGCTGTCGAAGACCTCGCGCGGCATGCAATACGTGCAGCGGAAATTGCAGCGATCCGTGACGGAAATGCGCAGATCGCGCAGCGGACGCGCGCGCTGGTCCAGCGCGGGCTGCCCGTGCGGCGGCAGTTCGCCCGGCGCCAGAGGGGCCGGCGGACTGCCGCGATGATCGGCAAGGAAGATCACTTTGCTCATGGCCACATCATATCCCGGCGGATCGCGGCGCGCGCTCCCGCGGAAAGGCTTCTTCCAGCGTCTGCAGCCGCCCCGTGTCGCGGGCATCGTAGCCCACGAGCTGGCCTACGTAACCGACATAATCCGGGCTGCGCATGATGGACAGCAGGTCGCGCATGGCGGGCGTGTCCAACGACGCCTTGCGGATGGCAAAAAAATAACGCTCGCGCACCAGCGGAATGAAGTCCAGGCCGAAGCGGCAGGCCGCCGTCTCCACGCCCACGCCCGTGTCCGCCATGCCGCTGGCGATGTGCGCGGCAATCGCCATGTGGGTGAACTCGTTGGTTTCGTAACCCTGCACCTCGCCGATCGACACGCCCGCGCGCTGCAGCATCAGCCCCACCAGATAGCGCGTGCTGGAGCCGATCTGGCGGTTCACGAAACGCACGTCCGTGCGCGCCAGGTCCGCCATGCCGCGGATCTGCTTGGGATTGCCCGCCGTGACGAAAAGCCCCGTATTGCGCACGGCCAGGTGGATCAGCATGTAGTCGTCGGCGTGCAGCCACTGCGCGTAGCGCTCCATGATGGGCGACTCGAAATCGCCCAGCGGCACCTGGAATCCGGCCAGGTCGCATTCGTGGCGTTCCAGCGAGGCCAGCGCCTCGATCGCGGTGCGATAGCGCAGTTCCAGCCCGGGCGTGCGCCCGCTCATGTGCTGCATCAACGATTCCACCGCAAAGCCGTGGCTGGCGTGCAGGCGCAGGTGCGGGCCGCTTTCGGGCAGCAGCCGTTCCAGCTCTTCTTGCAGTTCCGAGGCCATGCTGTCCAGCGTGGGCATCAGCCGCGCCTCGATGCGGCGGTTGGCCCACAGCAGGCGCTGCGCAAAGGGCGACAACTGCGTGCCCTGGCGGCGGTTGGTGATGAGCAGTTGCGTGCCGAAGATGGATTCGAAGCGGCGCAGCACGCCCCAGGCGTGCCGGTACGACAGCCCGCAGGCGCGGCAGGCGCCCGAGATGTTGCCGGTGGCGTCGATGGCCGCCAGCAGGGCGAGCATGTCCTGCAAGGGCACGGGCCCCGCCTCGTCGTCTCCGCCCAGCGTCCATTGCGGCCTTAGGCCGATTCGGAACTTATATGTCATTTATTTCTTATTGAAGGCGTTCAAGTACGCCGTTAGAGTACACAAATAATGAGGCAGACGGGCGTTTTATATGTTTTTTAGAACATATTAATCAGCGCCCGATCCCGCCCCGCAAAACGCCCCCTTGATGGGGTCACGCAACACAGGAGGAGACCGACGTGCACCTGCGCGAGGCAAAATCCGATCTGGCATCCAGCGGTGGAGCCCGGGGCGGCAAGCTCGCCCTGGACGCCGCCCAGGCGTCCCCCACCCCGGCCATCGCGGCCACGGCCCACATCCTTGCCCGGCTCAAAGACCAGCCCGGCCCGCTGCTGCCGGTGCTGCATGCGGTCCAGCACGAGCTGGGCTGTATTCCGGCCGAAGCGGTGCAGACCATCGCCGAGGCCCTGAACCTCTCCCGCGCCGAAGTCCACGGCGTCATCACGTTCTATCCCCATTTCCGCACCGAGCCGGCCGCGCGCCATACGCTCGAGGTCTGCCGCGCCGAGGCCTGCCAGTCCATGGGCGGCGAACGCCTGGCCGCCCATGCGCGCGCCGCGCTGGGCTGCGACTTCCACGGCAGCACCCGGGACGGAAACTTCACCCTGGAGCCGGTTTATTGCCTGGGCCTGTGCGCCCAGTCGCCGGCGGTCATGATCGACGGCCAGCCCCACGCCCGCGTCACCGAAGCCAAGCTGGACCGGCTGCTGGCCCGCACGCTGGAGGACACGCCATGAGCGCCCCCATCGTCATCTACGTACCGCGCGACGCGGCGGCGCTGGCCATGGACGCGGACGCCGTGGCGCGCGACATCGAACGCATCGCCGACCAGCGCGGCCTGGCCGTGCAGGTGGTGCGCAACGGCTCGCGCGGCCTGCTGTGGCTGGAGCCGCTGGTCGAGGTGGCCACCCCCGAGGGCCGGATCGCCTATGGTCCCGTCCAGCCCGAAGACGTGGCGTCGCTGTTCGACGCGGGTTTCCCCACCGGCGGCGAGCACCCGCTGCGCCTGGGCCCGACCGAGGAAATTCCCTATCTCAAGCAGCAGGAACGCCTGACCTTCGCCCGCGTTGGCGTGATCGATCCGCTGTCCTTGCAGGACTACGCCGCGCATGGCGGACTGCAGGGCCTGAAGCGGGCGCTGGCCATGCCCCCCGCCCAGATCGTCGACGAAATGGTCGAATCCGGCCTGCGCGGCCGCGGCGGCGCGGCCTTTCCCACCGGCATCAAATGGAAGACCGTGGCGGGCACGCCCGGCGACACCAAGTACATCGTCTGCAATGCCGACGAAGGCGACTCCGGCACCTTCGCCGACCGCCTGCTGATGGAAGGCGACCCGTACGTCCTGATCGAAGGCATGACCATCGCGGGCCTGGCGGTGGGCGCGACCTACGGCTACATCTACGTGCGCTCGGAATACCCGCACGCCATCGCCACGCTGGACGCCGCCATCGCGCGGGCGCGCAGCGTCGGCTGGCTGGGCGACGACGTGCACGGCAGCGGCCGCCGCTTCGACCTGGAAGTGCGCAAGGGCGCGGGCGCCTACATCTGCGGTGAAGAGACATCCTTGCTGGAAAGCCTGGAAGGCAAGCGCGGGGTGGTCCGCGCCAAGCCGCCGCTCCCGGCCATTTCCGGCCTGTTCGGCAAGCCCACCGTCATCAACAACGTGATTTCACTGGCCACGGTGCCCATCATCCTGGCCAAGGGCGCCGCGTACTACCGCGACTACGGGGTGGGCCGTTCGCACGGCACGCTGCCGTTCCAGCTTGCCGGCAACCTCAAGCAGGGCGGGCTGGTGGAAAAGGCGTTCGGCCTGACCCTGCGCGACCTGCTCTACGGCTTTGGCGGCGGCAGCGCGTCCGGACGGCCGCTGCGCGCCGTCCAGGTGGGCGGCCCGCTGGGGGCCTACCTGCCCGAGTCGCAATGGGACGTGCCGCTGGACTACGAAGCCTACGTCCAGATCTCGGCCATGATCGGCCACGGCGGGCTGGTGGCGTTCGACGACACCGTGGACATGGCGCGCATGGCGCGCTACGCCATGGAGTTCTGCGCCATCGAATCCTGTGGCAAGTGCACGCCCTGCCGCATCGGCTCGACGCGCGGCGTGGAAACCATCGACAAGATCGCCGCCGGCGGCCAGAGCCGCGAGCAGCGCGAACAGCAGGTGCACCTGCTGCGCGACCTGTGCGACACGATGCTGGGCGGTTCGCTGTGCGCGCTGGGGGGCATGGCGCCCTACCCGGTGCTGTCCGCGCTGAACCATTTTCCGCAGGACTTCGGCATCGAGTCCTCCCATTCTGCCGCCCACGCGGCCTGAACCCGAGACCGCCATGCTAGAAACCGTCATCAAGCGCGATCGCGACATGGGCACGCCGGCGCGCGTGTCCGACAACACCGTCACCCTGACCATCGACGGCCAGGAAGTCACCGTGCCCGAAGGCACGTCGCTGATGCGCGCGGCCGCGGACGCGGGCATCAACATCCCGAAGCTCTGCGCCACCGACAGCCTGGAGCCGTTCGGCTCGTGCCGGCTGTGCCTGGTGCAGATCGAAGGCCGCCGCGGCTATCCCGCGTCCTGTACCACGCCCGCCGAAAACGGCATGGTGGTCTACACCGAAACGCCCAAGCTGCACGACCTGCGCCGCGGCGTCATGGAGCTGTACATCTCGGACCACCCGCTGGACTGCCTGACCTGCCCCGCCAACGGCGACTGCGAGCTGCAGGACATGGCCGGCGTGGTGGGCCTGCGCAACGTGCGCTACGGCTACGACGGCGCCAACCATCTCAAGGCGGAGAAGGACGAGTCCAACCCCTACTTCACCTACGACGCCTCCAAGTGCATCGTCTGCAACCGCTGCGTGCGCGCCTGCGAGGAAACCCAGGGCACCTTCGCGCTGACGATCTCCGGCAAGGGCTTCGAGTCCCGCGTGTCGCCCGGGCAGGACCAGCCGTTCCTGGACAGCGAATGCGTGTCCTGCGGCGCCTGCGTGCAGGCCTGTCCCACCACCACGCTGCAGGAAAAGACCGTCATCATGATGGGCCAGGCCGAACACTCGGTCGTGACCACCTGCGCCTACTGCGGCGTGGGCTGCGGCTTCAAGGCCGAAATGAAGGGCCAGGAAGTGGTGCGCATGGTGCCCTGGAAGGACGGCCAGGCCAACCGCGGCCATTCCTGCGTGAAGGGGCGCTTCGCCTGGGGCTACGCCACGCACAAGGAGCGCGTGCTCAAGCCCATGATCCGCAAGCACATCACCGATTCCTGGAAGGAAGTGTCCTGGGAAGAGGCGATCGACTACGCGGCGTCCGAATTCCGCCGCATCCAGACCCAGTACGGGCGCGACGCGGTGGGCGGCATCACGTCCTCGCGCTGCACCAACGAGGAAACCTGGCTGGTGCAGAAGCTGGTGCGCGCGGCGTTTGGCACCAACAACGTCGACACCTGCGCGCGCGTGTGCCATTCGCCCACCGGCTACGGCCTGAAGCAGACGCTGGGCGAATCGGCCGGCACGCAGACCTTCGACTCCGTGATGCACACGGACGTGGTCATCGTCATGGGCGCCAATCCCAGCAGCGGCCACCCGGTGTTCGCCTCGCGCCTGAAGCGCCGCCTGCGCGAAGGCGCGCGGCTGATCGTCATCGACCCGCGCCGCATCGAACTGGTCAGCTCGCCGCACATCAAGGCCGACTACCACCTGCAGGTGCGGCCCGGCACCAACACCGCGCTGCTGTCCTCGCTGGCCCACGTCATCGCCACCGAGGGCCTGATCGCCGAGGACTTCGTGGCCGAACGCTGCGAGGAAAAGGCATTCAGGGAGTGGCGCGACTTCGTCTCGCTGCCCGAGAACTCGCCCGAGGCCATGGAAGAAATCACCGGCGTGCCGGCGCAGGCGGTGCGCGGCGCGGCACGGCTCTTTGCCACGGGCGGCAACGGCTCCATCTACTACGGCCTGGGCGTCACCGAGCACAGCCAGGGCTCGACCACCGTCATGGCGATCGCCAACCTGGCCATGGCCACCGGCAACATCGGCCGCGAAGGCGTGGGCGTGAACCCGCTGCGCGGCCAGAACAACGTGCAGGGCTCGTGCGACATGGGCTCGTTTCCGCACGAGCTGCCCGGCTATCGCCACATCTCGGACAACACCGTGCGCGCGCAGTTCGAAAAGGACTGGGGCGTCACGCTGCAGCCCGAGCCCGGCCTGCGCATCCCCAACATGTTCGAGGCCGCGCTGGGCGGGACCTTCAAGGGCCTGTACTGCCAGGGCGAGGACATCGTGCAGTCCGATCCCAACACGCAGCACGTGGCCGCGTCCCTGGCCGCGATGGAATGCATCGTGGTGCAGGACCTGTTCCTGAACGAGACCGCCAAGTACGCCCACGTGTTCCTGCCGGGCTCGTCGTTCCTGGAAAAGGACGGCACGTTCACCAACGCCGAGCGCCGCATCTCGCGCGTGCGCAAGGTCATGGAGCCCAAGAACGGCAAGTCCGATTGGGAAGTCACCGTGGCGCTGTCCAACGCGCTGGGCTACCCCATGACCTACAAGCATCCGCGCGAGATCATGGAAGAGATCGCGCGGCTCACGCCCACGTTCGCCGGCGTCACCTACGACAAGCTGGACAAGCTGGGCAGCTTGCAGTGGCCCTGCAACGACGATGCGCCGGACGGCACGCCCATCATGCACATCGACCAGTTCGTGCGCGGCAAGGGCAGGTTCATGATCACCAAGTACGTGCCCACCGACGAGCGCAGCACGCGCCGCTTCCCGCTGCTGCTGACCACGGGCCGCATCCTGTCGCAATACAACGTCGGCGCGCAGACGCGACGCACGCCCAACGTCATGTGGCATAGCGAGGACGTGCTGGAAATCCACCCGCAGGACGCCGAGGACCGCGGCGTGGCCGAGGGCGATTGGGTCGGCATCCAGAGCCGCAGCGGCGAGACCGTGCTGCGCGCCACGCTGACCGACCGGGTGCAGCCGGGCGTGGTATACACCACGTTCCACTTTCCCGAGTCCGGCGCCAACGTCGTCACCACCGACAGTTCCGACTGGGCGACCAACTGCCCCGAGTACAAGGTCACGGCCGTGCAGGTCACGCGCGTGTCCCAGCCCTCGGAATGGCAGCGCCAGTGGTCGCGATTTGCGGATATCCAGCAAAAGCTGCTGCGCGAACGCTCGCGCGAGACCGAGGCGGCGCTGACCGGGAAGTAACCGACCGCCAGCACGCCAGGGATCCCATGCCTACGCCAACCCACGCCCGCCCCGACTGCACGCCGACCCAGGTCATCCGCGTGCGCGCGGGCGTCATCGCCCCCGACGCCGAAACCGATCATGTCGCCGAGGAGACCCCGGTGGCGCTGGAATTCAACGGCATCAGCCACGCGACCATGCTGGCCACGCCGGCGGACCTGGAGGACTTTGCCGTGGGGTTCTCGCTGTCGGAGGGCATCATCGGCAGCGTGAGCGACGTGCGCGGCATCGACGTGCTGCCGCAATGCGGCGGCATCGTCGTGCAGCTGGAGATTTCCTCGGCCTGTGAAATGCGCCTGAAGACGCGGCGCCGCGCCATGGCGGGCCGCACCGGCTGCGGCCTGTGCGGCGTGGAGACGCTGCCGGAAGTGCTGCGCCCGGTGGCGCCGGTGACCAACGGCGCGCCGGTCCGCATCGGGGCCGTGCTGGCCGCCATGCGCGACATGCGCGCGCGCCAGACGCTGCACGACATCACCGGCGCCACGCACGCCGCCGGCTGGGCCGGCGGCGATGGCGCCGTGGCCCTGGTCCGCGAGGACGTGGGCCGCCACAACGCGCTGGACAAGCTGGTCGGCGCGCTGGCCCGCCAGGCCGTGAACGCCGCCGACGGCATCGTCGTGGTGTCCAGCCGCGCCAGTTTCGAGATGGTGCAGAAGACGGCCGCCGCCGGCGTCGCCGTGCTGGCGTCCGTGTCGGCCCCGACCGCGCTCGCCATCCGCCTGGCCACCGACGCCAACGTGACGCTGCTGGGCTTTCTGCGCGACGACGACGCCGCCATCTACGCCCACCCCGAACGCATCCTTACCTGAACCGGACGCACGACAGCAATGGAAATCCTCAATCTGATCCGCATGGCCAACCGCATCGGCCAATTCTTCGACGCCATGCCGGACCGGGCCGAGGCGCTGGAGGGCGTCGCCAATCACATCCAGAAGTTCTGGGAGCCGCGCATGCGCACCGAACTGCTGGACTTCCTGGCGCGCAGCCCCGATGGCGATGCCGGCGAAGAACAGTTGCACCCGCTGGTGCTGCAGGCGGTCACGCAGCATCGAACGCGCCTCACGCCGCAGGCGCGCGTCACCTAGCGCGTCCGGGCCGTGACATGACGGCCGCTCCGAAGTCGCAGGACAGCAAAAGATCCATAAAAGAGGCGGCGGGACCGGGGTTTTCCGGCCTACGCACGCTATAAAGCCGCACCCTTGAGGAGACATCATGGAAAGTAGTGCCACCCTGGACCTGCCCGGCTCACGGCCGGGCTTTTTCGACAAAGAACGCACCATCGCCGGGCCGGGCTTCTCGCGCTGGCTGGTACCGCCGGCCGCACTGGCCATCCACCTGTGCATCGGCATGGCCTACGGCTTTTCGGTGTTCTGGCTGCCGCTGTCCAAGGTGGTGGGCGGGTCCAAGCCGCTGGCGTGCCCGCCCGACATGAGTCTCGTGGCCGAGCTCTTCACCACGAGCTGCGACTGGAAGATTTCCACCATGGGGTGGATGTACACCCTCTTTTTCGTGCTGCTGGGCTGCTCGGCCGCGCTGTGGGGAGGCTGGCTGGAACGCGCCGGTCCGCGCAAGGCGGGCGTCGTGTCGGCGCTGTGCTGGTGCGGCGGCCTGGTCATCTCGGCCATCGGCATCTATCTGCACCAGATGTGGATGCTGTGGCTGGGGTCCGGCGTCATCGGCGGCATCGGCCTGGGCCTGGGCTACATCTCGCCGGTCAGCACGCTGATCAAGTGGTTCCCGGACCGCCGCGGCATGGCGACCGGCATGGCCATCATGGGCTTTGGCGGAGGCGCCATGATCGGCGCGCCGCTGGCCGACCTGCTGATGCGCCACTTCGCGACGCCGACCTCGCCGGGCGTGTGGCAGACCTTCCTGACCATGGCGCTGGTGTACTTCATCTTCATGATGTCGGGCGCGCTGGGCTACCGCGTGCCGCCCACCGGCTGGAAGCCCGCGGGCTGGACGCCGCCCGCCAAGCAGGTCAACAACGTCATGATCACGCAGCGCCACGTGCACGTGAAGCGCGTGTGGGGCGTGCCGCAATTCTGGCTGGTCTGGTGGGCGCTGTGCCTGAACGTCACGGCCGGCATCGGCATCCTGGGCATGGCCTCGCCCCTTTTGCAGGAGGTGTTCGGCGGCGGGCTGATCGACAAGCCGGAGTTGGGCTTCGGCCAGCTCGACAAGGACCAGCTTGCGGCCATCGCCGCCATCGCGGCCGGCTTTACCGGCCTGCTCAGCCTGTTCAACATCGGCGGCCGCTTTTTCTGGGCCAGCCTGTCGGACAAGCTGGGCCGCAAGATGACGTACTTCGTCTTCTTCGTGCTGGGCTTCTTCCTGTACGCCGCCATCCCCTGGACCGCGCACATGGGCGCTTTGGCCCTGTTCGTCGCCGCCTTCTGCGTCATCCTGTCGATGTACGGCGGCGGCTTCGCGACCGTGCCCGCCTATCTGGCCGACCTGTTCGGCACCCAGATGGTCGGCGCCATCCACGGGCGCCTGCTGACGGCGTGGTCCGCGGCGGGCATCTTTGGTCCGGTCCTGGTCAACTACATCCGGGAATACCAGCTTTCCATCGGCGTGCCGCGCGCCCAGGTGTACGACATCACCATGTACATCCTGGCGGGGATGCTGGTCGTCGGGTTCCTGTGCAATCTGGCGATCCGGCCGGTCAACGCCAAGTACTTCATGACCGATGAGGAACTCGCCCGCGAAAAAGCCCTGGCGCACGAGCGCGCGGTTGCGGCCGAAACCCATGGCGTGGGCAAGTCCAGCTTCCGCACGCCGCCCGCGCTGATCGCGTTTGCATGGGCCTGCGTGGGCATCCCGCTGGCCTGGGGCATCTGGATCACGCTGCAAAAGGCCGTCGTCCTGTTCCACTGATCCCCCCGCGCAGCCGCGGCGCCCTGGCGCCGCGCGCCGCGCCAGGGCGCGAAGCTGCTACATTGGCAGCCCGCGCCCTTTTCTTTTATGCCTTCCCCATGATCCTGCCCTTCCCCCGTTTCCCCGCCGGAGCGACATCTTGACCGCCCCCGAACTGCACTGGGAAGAGGACGGCGTTGCCCGCTCCGCCCGCTGGCGCTCGGAAACCGGCGCCACGCCGCCCAAGCGCGTCGTCGTCGCCGACGACACGATCACCGCGGACGTGGCCTACCGCCAGGCCTGCGAAGGGGTCGGCCTGCTGTGGCGCGGCGACTTCCAGAACGCGCGCCAGCTCTTGCAGGCGATGACCCGGCGGGTCGACAAGCGCCCGCGCAAACCGGTCGACACCCTGCTGGACGCCTTCAACCAGCATCGGCAGACGCAGTCGCAACGCGCCCGCATCCTGGGCATGCTGCTCATTCCCTTCGAGGCCGGCCACGTCATCCCGCTGCGCCGCGCCCCCGACGCCCATCTGGCCTGCGAAGCCGCGCACGGCCCGGCTGACGAACCCTACGTCGCCTCGCTGCGCGAACTGCTCGGCCAGATCGGCGCCTACGAATGGCGCAGGAAAGGCGTCGAAATTCCCGCCCTGAACAACCGCATCCACCCGCACTACGGCGTGTTTTCGCCGGTGCGCGGCGAATACGTGGAACTGGTCGCCAACACGCCGATGCCGCGCGGCAGCGTCGCCTTCGACATCGGCACCGGTACCGGCGTGCTCGCGGCGGTGATCGCCCGGCGCGGCGGCAAGCGCGTCATCGCCACCGACATGGATCCCCGCGCCATCGCCTGCGCGCGCGAAAACCTGGAACGGCTGGGCCTGGCCGGACAGGTCGACGTCGAACAGACCGACCTGTTCCCTGAAGGCCGGGTATCGCTGATCGTCTGCAACCCGCCCTGGCTGCCCGCGCGGCCCAGCTCGCCGCTGGAACACGCGGTGTACGACCCGGACAGCCGCATGCTGCGCGGGTTCCTGAACGGATTGAAGGACCATCTGACGCCCAATGGCGAGGGCTGGCTGATCCTGTCGGACCTGGCCGAGCACCTGGGCCTGCGCACGCGGGCGCAGTTGCTGGAGATGATCGAAGCGGCGGGCCTGCGCGTGATCGAAAAGCTGGACACGCGGCCGATGCACGGCAAGGCAAGGGATGCGGACGATCCCTTGTTCGCGGCGCGCTCCAAGGAAGTCACGTCGCTGTGGAGATTGGGCGCGGCTTGAGTGCGCAGCGCGACGCCCCCCGTCGCGCCCTCAACTGAAGACGTGCAGCGCCCCCAGCGCCAGCACCAGCGCGGGCGGCATGACCACCAGGCCCAGCCGAAGAAAGCTGAGCGCACTGATGTGCATGCCTTCCCGGCGCACGGCCAGCAGCCACAGCAAGGTGGCGAGCGAGCCGCTCACGGACAGGTTGGGACCCAGGTCGATCCCGATCAGCAGCGCGGCGGTGGCGGAGCCGGACAGGTCCGCCATGCGCGCCAACGAGCCCGCCATCAGTCCTGCAGGCAGATTGTTGATGACGTTGCCCGCGAGCGCGGCGCCCACGCCGCCTGCCCACAGCGCCGCGTCCGCCGACAGGCCGCGCATCGCGTCCGCCAGATCCTGCAACACGCCGCTGGCGGCCATGCCCTGGACCAGCACGAACAATCCGGCCACCAGCGGCAAGACGCCCCACGCGACGCCCTTCACGAGGCGCAGCGGGCTGGATCGCGTGACGGCCAGCACCAGCACCGCCGACACGCAGCCGGCCACCAGCGTGGGCAAGCCCAGGCGGTGCCCCAGGGCCGACGTGACGAGCAGCGTGCCCGCGGTGACGGCCACGCCCAGCGCGGCCATCCGCAGCGGCAATGTCATGGGCGGCAAGGCCGGCGACGACTTCAAGGGCTGCCGCAGGTCATGGCGGAACACCAGGCGCAACGTGACGTAGGTGGAACCGATGGCCAGCGCGGATGGCAGGGCGAAGTGCGCCAGCCACGGCGCCAGCGCGGGCATGCGGTCGCCGAACACGACCAGATTGGCCGGGTTTGAAATCGGCAGCACGAAGCTGGCCGCGTTGGCGATGAAGGCGCAGACGTACAGGTAGGGCAAGGGCGGCGCGCCGACCACGCGCGTCACCGCATAGACGGCGGGCGTCAGCACCACGGCGGTGGCGTCGTTGGACAGCAGCACGGTGACCACGGTCCCCACCAGGAACACCAGATCGAAAAGCCGCCGCGCCGACCCGGCGGCATGGTTGGCGGCCGCGACCGCCAGCCAGTCGAACAGGCCTTCCTGCCGGGCGACCTCCGCCACCAGCATCATGCCGATCAGGAACAGATAGACGTCGGTGCCCTCGAGGATGGCGGCGCCGGCCTGACCGGCGGGCACCAGGCCCAGTGTCACCAAGGCGATAGCGCCCACGCAGGCCCACACGTATTCGGGCAGCCGCCAGGGGCGAAACAGGATGGCCATGGTGGTTGCGGCGGCAATCAACCAGATCACGGCATGGGATAGCGACATGCTTTCAACAGGGAATCAAGGAAGGGAAGAAGAGGCCGACGCGGCGGGCGCCGCGCCGGGCGCGCGCGTCTCGGGCAACCACAGCAAGGCCAGGCAGGCCAGCGCCGCAATGCCTGCCAGCGCAAGAAACGCTGCACTGTAACCCGCATGCTGCACGATCAGGCCGGCCAACCCGTTGCTCAGCGCCGCGCCGACGCCGAACACCGTGGTGACGGCGCCCAGGCTGGCGTTGAAGCGGCCGGTGCCTTGCGTCAGGTCCAGCACCATCAGGGGCAGCACAGCGCCGAAGATGCCGGCGCCGACGCCATCCAGCAACTGCACGCCCACCAGCCATGCGGTGTCGTCCGAGAACGTGTAGAGCACGCCGCGCAAGGGCAGGATGAGAAAGCCGAACAGGAGCAGCGGCTTGCGTCCCAGCCGGTCCGCGTGGCGTCCCACGGCCATCGCGGCCGGAATCATGACGAACTGGGCCGCCACGATGCAGGCGGCGGTGAGCGGCGTGGCCAGCGCCGGATTGGCCAGGGCGAGCTTTTGCCCCACGAGGGGCAGCATGGCCGCATTGGCCAGATGGAACAGCGCGCAGCTCAGGGCCAGCAGCAACAGCGGCCGGTTGGACAGCAACTGACGCAGCGGCACGGGGTGCGCCTGCGCCGCGCCGCCGTGGCCCAGGCCGCGGGCCCGGGCCGGATCGATATGCGCGGGAATGCGCAGCGCGGCGGCCACGCTGGCCAATGCCATGGCGCCCATCAGGTAGAACACGGCCACCGGCCCCCACACATAGGCCAGGCCGCCGGCCAGCAAGGCGGCAACGCCGTTGCCGGCGTGGTTGAACGATTCATTGCGCGCTATGCGCTGCGTGAAGGCATGCGCGGCGGTCAGCCCCAGGGTGATGCCTGCGATGGCCGGCGCGAACACGGACGACGCGGCCCCCGCCACGGCCTGCGTCATCGTGACCCAGGCCAGGTCCGGGCTGGCCAGCACGGCCATGCAGGCCAGTGTCACCAGCACCGCCGCGGCGATGAGCAGCGCGCGCTTGTTGGACGCGCGGTCCACCAGCGCGCCCGCCGGCGTCTGCGCCGCCAGCGCCGCCAGCCCGGAGATCGTCATGACCAGCCCGATGCTGTCGGGCCGCCAATGGTGGACGGCAAGCAGGTAGATGGCCAGATACGGCCCAAGTCCATCCCGCACATCGGCCGCGAAGAAGTTCAGCCAGTCGAGGGGACGGGTAGCGGGTGATGGGGAGGGCAAGGTTCAATCGCGGCAACGGGATGAGGCATGTTAGATCACATCGGTTCCTCGCGAACGGCCTTGCGCTTTACCACCCCTCGCGTTCAACTAGATGACAGCTTCAAGATCGTGCGTCGCGATCAACCGTACCGACCAGTCGCCGTACGAATTTCACGCAGCACGGTGGCTGCCGATAGGCGCACAGGGCCCCGCCGCGTGCGGATGCGGTCCGCAAATCCGGTGTACCGCGGCACGAAACTCATGGCGGGCCGCCTACAGCCGCAACAGTTCCACCACCCTGGCGGGCGAATGGCCGGTCTCTTCGCGAATGATCCGGCCGAACTGCCGCGGCGGCATACAGGACGCCTCGTCCAGTTCCTCTCCCATCAATGGATTACGCAGATGCGCCTTCAGTTGTAGACCAAAGCGCGCTGCACGGTCCGAAATGAGCAACCTGGGCGATGCGATTGCAATCGCCGTGGGCGCTGAGTGCTCATGGATTTCCCCTTGCAGATATTTACATCGCGCGAACTATTCCTGGCGCGGAACTCCTGGCCCCCACATCATCGCCGGTTCATGGGACACGGCGAGGACCGGTAATTTTCTCGTGGAGTCCCATGCCCGAAGCAATCGCTGGCTATGTCGCAGGCACCCCGTTTGACTCAGGAAAAGTCACCGGAGGGAATCCTAATTCGCGGACGTAGGCTGCGTGGTTCATCCTCAGCGCGACCATGAAGCCTTTCGCATTGCCGCCACGCGCCACGACACGAGAAATCAGATTGAGCCAAAGTTCTAAGTCACCTCCACAGAGACGCGCGTGCTGGAAGGCGGCCAAACACTCGGCGAGAGGATCGATGATGTATTCGATGGCCTCTTCCGCCCCCACCTGCTTGCGAACCAAAAGTCCGTTTCGCTCCATCCGTAGGACCCAATCGACCCCTGATGCAGCTAGCCGTGCGTCGCCCTGAATCGCCGAATCAATATCCGCTCGACGAACCGGTTTCGGGCGAAAGTCCTCGCCAAGTTCGGCATAGGCAATCAAGGCGGCTGCTCGGCGGACCAGATTCACACCGTTGACGTTCTCTGGTTCGAGTACGCGCTTGGTCGCATCCAACTGCTCAACATAGATGAAATAGGCCTCCGGTACGTTTGCGGGCAATTCATTGATTGCCTTGATGCCCTGAGCACGACCGAGCTCTACAGCCTGCACAACAAATATGCGGACCAATAGGGGCGTGATGTCGAGCTCCTGTCCATCTACCGTAATCTGGTGCGCCAAGCGTTGCGCCAGCGCGCTCTGATTCGCCAGTCCTGGAAACAGGTCTCCAGCCTTCGAAATACTGAGTTGGTCTGCGAGAAAGCTGAGCAGTGTTGAAGAATCCAATGCTCGAGGTCGGAGCTCGATAGGTACTTCACTATCTATCGGGATCGGAAGTCGCGTTGTGCCAATCAGCGTCTTGGGAGACGCCTTTCTGTATAGATTGGTGATTGCAACCTGAGTGGACTGTCGCCGCTCGGAGATTCGATCCACGATGATGCACAGCCGTCCTCGAGAGAGAAGGGCACTTATGAAAGCGGGGGGCGGAACATCGCGCGGTAGCAGGGATTTCAGCTTTTCCTGCACGACCACAAAAACATCATCGAACTCTTCGTCGATGAATATCGCTGCGGCGGGGTGGGTTGTCAGCTCGCGGGAGAAGAACCAGCGACCTATCTCGATGGCGAGTCGAGTCTTGCCCGCACCACCTGGCGCAATAATCTGCATGCAACATCTGTCGCTTCGGAAGAAGCGACCTAATGCGAAGGGCGAAGGCTCGATGCGTTCGCCTCCGGGCCCGTCCACGGGCAGCACTGTGTAAGGTGGGATTCGGCCGGCCGAACCTTCAGCTGCGGTCTCGAAGCCTTTTTTCAAGGCGTCGCGGTGTGCCAATACCCAGGCGTTGAGGACACGGGGATGTCGGGCCAGCAAAGGCAGGAGCAAGGCGCGAAATAAGCCAACGATTATGTCTCCCACGCCGGGGATGCCCAGCCGAGAAGCGGCATCCAAAAGCGCCGGACGTATCGTCAGGCCAAGGATCCATAACGGCTTTATTGCAAGAAGCGTGTACATGATTGCGCTTCCCGCGAGGACAGCGCTCACGGTAAGGAACGACCAATGCTCGTAGAATGGATTGGGATGGTTCTCAACCTTCAGAGATTCATCGCCTGAAGGATAGACTTTGGCATAGCCTGGAACGCTAATGAGGATAGCTGCGTGAATGGGATCGCCAGGTGTTGCACTCAATAAACTGGGATCGATCACTGCTACAACCTTGTTGGACTCACTGATCGAGACTGCCGCGTCCGGGACGCGGCGATAGTTCGCATCGATACGTTGATCGGCAGAACTTCGAGCAAAGATTGACACGCACTTCGCGTCACTGCATCCGCGCGAGACGTCATCAAGAGTGATTCGAAGAACTGGTTGCCCCGAAAGCGAATAGTCTTGCACTATGCGCTGAATGGTAGGTGCTAATAAACCAATTTCGTCTCGGCGTTCTCCGACACGGACTGAGCCATGACCTATTGCTACCAAGGATCCATGAGGCCCTAATACAGCGCTCCACAAATCACTGTCATCGTCCTTATTTTTTAGCCACCCCCAGGAGAAACCTCCGTCAACCGAGCGAATAGCTAATGCGTCATTGCCCACAGCGACCAAAGCCCCGCTTGCATCAAGGACGACATCGTTGAGATCGGTTTCAGTAAGCTCGAAGGGCTTGGACCAGGTTTCCCCACCGTCCCTGGACCGAAGAATCGTGCCAGATTCACCCACAGCGATGAGCGAGCCCTTCGGATCTGCGACCACGCTTCTAAGCGCATTCTTCTGTTCGTCGCTGTACACCTCCGTCCAGGGCTTGCCGTAGGCGGAACGCACTACTACACCAGCCTCTCCGACAGCGACCATAGCGCCACCCGGCACAGCGATCACTTTTTCCAGATCGAGATGTGTGCCACTCGGGGTTAGCGTCCACCTAGCACCATGATCCGTCGAGCGAACAATTACGCCAGCATCCCCGACCGCGGTGAGGACGCCCTTGGCATCGACCACAACGCTTCTCAGCAGGCCTTCATTGGTCTCCGTCGGCCAGCCCTGTGTGGCTTTCCAGGTTTCGCCATCATCAGTGGACCGAAAAATCCTGGTTCCCACCGCGATAAACGCGCCGCCCGGTTCTGCAATCACCTTCGTAAGGGAGGTATCGAAAGCAGTTGGGGTCCACGTGTTCCCGCCATCAATGGAGCGTAGGATTTCTGCACCGACCGCTATGAGCGTCCCATTCCGCCCGGCAGTCACATCCAGTAATTCCGTATCTCGATAGGCTGACATCGCCCAGGTATGACCGCCATCCGCAGACCGGAGGATCGTACCGCGATCGCTTACAGCGATTAGCGAATCACCGGGCCCGGTGACTGCGCTAACAAAGTTTTTTATTGCTAAGCCCTCAACCACCACCCAAGTAATTCCGCCATCCATGGAACGCATGATTGTCCCATCAGAACCGACCGCAACCAATGCGCCACCTGGCTCGAACAGAACACTTCTGAGACTATCGCTAGTATCGGCTTCAATCGTAGACCAAGTAGCGCCACCGTCGATCGAGCGCTCGATCATTCCAGCGTTTCCCACCGCCACTAAAGGCCCGCCGGGCACTGAAGTCACGGCCCCGAAGTGGCCATATGACCCCACAAGCGCCAATTCCCAGGTCACTCCATGGTCCATGGACCGCAGGATCGTGGCGTCCCTACCGACAGCCACGAAAGAACCGCCGGCCACATAGATAACGCTGGATAGGTCGGCTCTGCGTATGCTTTTAGACGCCTTCCAGACACGGCCCCCGTCCTGGGAGTAAACAATTGCCCCTCCTCTCCCGACAGCGACGAGCGTACCGTCTGCGGCTGCCGTGACGCTAAGTAGGGTGCGTAGTGTCGGGCTATCTGCGACATCCCAGGTGAGCCCGCCGTCTGAGGACCTCACAATAGCGCCGCGCACACCCACGGCAACGACCGTCTCATTGTGCGATGCAATGCTGGTGATACGCTTGTCGGTATGGCTGTCTACCCTTTTCCAAGTAAGCCCATTGTCGGATGAGAGCACGATTTCTCCGCCCTCACCCACTGCAATGAGCTTACCGTTAGGACCTACGATCACCTGAGTGAGTTTCGAAAGGCCCTTTGGAAGGTCTAAATTAGACTGAAAGGCTTCGTCCGCATAACGCTCGATTGAAGAACCCACGACAACTACCGACCCATCGGGCGCTATCACCACACTCCTGATGTCGTGAATCTGTGTTCGCGCGACCTCCTTCCATGTCTTCCCGCCGTCACCTGATCGCAGAAGCACATTGCCTCCCGCCGCATAGATCGACGCGCCATCGTTGGTTACAGCCAATGAAACAAGCGCGGGGAAAGCGAAGGGTTCGTTTCTCGATAATGTTGGAATCTTGTTGTTGATTGAACCAGGAGTTTGTGTCCAAACCACGCGCTCGCCTTGCCGGTCGCACGCAGCCAACAGCGACACAAACAGTATGTAGGCAATAATTTTGATGCAGACGCCCGCCCGCTTCGCCAGCCAGCACGTTCCGCTTTGGTTGCGTCTTTCGCAGCGCAACGCGACTTCTTGATCGGAGATATCTGACATCACGCGGAAGGTTCCCAATTTTTTTGTGCCGAACCGGGCCTGATACGTGTGAAATTCCGTGTCCTTTAGTCCCTCCGTTATGTTCTCGCGGTCATTCGGGCACGGCATACCCAACTTGACCCATTGTCAAAGCAACGGACAACCGGATGGAACAGACGCAAGACAGGCTGCACCACACATTTAGTGGCCAGCCCCTTTCGCGAAAGCGCTGACCGACGCCAGTACTTCTCAGGGAACGGTTAGCGGGAAGCACCTAGCGGCGACGCGCGCCCGCGTACCACAGTGGCGAGGATCGGGACGGGCCTCGCGTCGTGCGAAGCCGCGAAGCTGCACCGGACTGGCACCGTTTCCCCGCTGGAGGCATGATCAAAAAAAGTGATTGACCGAGGCTTTTCGATATATAGACTGAACTACGCCCTGCCCGCCGCCACGTTCACGCTGATCGCAATGATGAACACATTGAAGAAGAACGCGATGACGCCATGCGTCATGGCCAGCCGCCGCACGCGCCGGTTGACGATCTGCACGTCGGAGACCTGGAAGGTCATGCCCAGCACCACCGAGAAATAGGCGAAGTCCCAGTAGTCCGGATCCTGCGTGCCCGGAAAATCCAGGCCCTTGTGCATGGCGCTGTCGTGCCCGTAGTAGCCGTGCGCATAGTGCAAGGCATAGATCATGTTCATGTAGAGCCACGACAGCACGATGGTGACCGCGGCGGCCAGCATGTCCACGACGGCGCCGGCGCTGCCCTGGGCGCGCAGTTCGACCCACAGGGCGACCAGGACCATGCAGGACAGGGCCACGCTGCTCCAGAGCACGCCCGAGCGCCCCACATCGTGCTGGCGCGCATGCAGCCGCATCTGGGCTGGACTGGTGCGGGCGAAGACGCGCGCGGTGAGCACCAGGAAGACCAGCGCCCCCGCATCGAAGCCGAGCAGGATGGACAGGCTGGGCGGCAGGCCGGCGGCGTCCAGCACGGCCGTCACCGCCAGCAGCAGGCCGGCGCACAGCATCAGCCTGCGGTGCGCGTGCAGGAATGGCAGGCGGTCGGGGAGCGACGCGTCTGGGGTGTCGGCGTCGCGGGTCCTGGCTTGCCGGGCGTTGTGATGCCGGGCCGTGCGGTTCCGGGCATCTTGATTCCGGACCCTGTCATCCTTGGGCGGCTGCATGGCGGGCTCCTGTCCGCGGCGCGGCCCCGGACTGGTTTCGCGCCCGGTCGCCGCGCAGGCCCTTACGCTAACCGATACCGAGCAAACCGGCCAGCGCGCCGCCGAACAGCAGCCACAGGGGATGGATGCGCGTGACGCTGCCCAGCAGCGCCACCGTGGCGGCGATGGCGCCGAGCAGCCAGGAATGCACCGAGGCCTCGGTGATGAGCGCCGCGCTGGCCGCGACCAGGCCCACGGTCATGGGGAAGATGCCCGCCTGGATGACGCCGCGCCACGGCCGGTCCTTGAAGCGTTCCCACAGCCCCAGCGCGAAGATGGTGATGAGGGACGACGGGCCGAACTTGGCGATGGTGGTGGCCAGCATGCCGGCCCAGCCGGCGACGTGCCAGCCGACCAGGGTGACGACCATCAGGTTGGGACCCGGCGCGGCCTGGCCCAGCGCGAAGAGCGCCGAGAAGTCGGCCGCCGTCATCCAGCCATGCACGTCGACAACCTGGCGCTGCATCTCGGGCAGGATGGTGTTGCCGCCGCCGAAGGCCAGCACGGACAGCTCCGAGAAAATCAGGACGAGGGCGATCAGGGTGTGGATCATCGGCGTTGCCTCCAGACCATCAGGATGCTGAGCGGCGTCAGCACCGCCATGGTCGGCAGGAGCGGCACGCGCAGCACGGCGATGGCGATGAAACAGGCGGTGGCGACGACGCCCGCGAGCCAGTCGCGGCGCTTGACGACGGGCATGCCGATCTTGACCGCCATCGAGATCAGCAGCCCCGCGGCCGCGGCGGCCAGGCCGGCAAAAAGATGCTGGATGTGGGGGTCGTCCTGGAAGCGGTCGTACACCATGCCGAGCATGATGACGATGAGCGATGGCGCCAGGATCAGCCCCATCAGGGCGGCGAAGGCGCCGCGGGGCCCCCGGAATTTCATGCCCAGGGCCACGGACAGATTGATGATGTTGCCGCCCGGCAGGAACTGGCACAGGCCCAGCAGCTCGGTGAATTCGGCGCCGCTCAGCCAGCGGTGCTTTTCGACCACCATGCGGCGCGCCAGGGGCAAGGCGCCGCCGAAGGCGGTCAGGCCGAGCATCAGGAATCCTTGGAACAACTGGCCGCAAGTGGGAGGCGGCGGTAACCCGGCCGGCGGGGTGGTGGGTGCTGCATTCATGTGAAGTCTGGCCGGTGCGGAGCCGGCAATCGGGGCGGGCGCGGCGGCGCGCCAGGGGTGGATATCAGGATCGCAGCCTACGCTTCGTTCAAGATAATGTCTAATATATGGACGACTCAATATTCATATCGACAAAATATGGCATCCGTAGATCTGCGGCTTTTGCGCTATTTCCTGGCTGTCGCCGAAGAAGCCCACCTGACCAAGGCCGCGGCCCGGCTGGGCATCCGCCAGCCGCCCCTCAGCCAGCAGATCCGCGTGCTGGAAGCGGAGCTGGGCGTCACGCTGTTCCATCGGCTGCCGCGCGGCATGGAACTGACCGAAAGCGGGCGCGCGCTGCTGGACGATGCGCGCAACATCATCGCGATGGTGGACCAGGCCGTGGACGGCGTGCGCCGCGTGTCGCAGGGCGAAGCCGGGCGACTGACGGTGGGATTCACGGGATCGGCCGCGTTCCACCCCTTCGTGCCCGCGGTGATCCGGCGTTTCCGGGAGAGCGCGCCGCAGGTGCGCCTGGTGCTCGAAGAAAGCAGCACGGGCGAACTGCGCGAGGCCGTGGCCGAGGGGCGCATCGATGTGGCGTTCATCCGGGGCGCGCACGGCACGGACCGCGGCGTGCAGATGGAAACCGTGCTTGAAGAGGCCATGCTGGCGGCCTTTCCGGCGGACCATCCCGCGGTGAAGGGGCGTACGCGCACGCACATCGCCCTGTCGGAGCTGGCGGATGAATCGCTCATCCTGTATCGCCGCCACAGCGGCCCGGGCCTGTACGACGCGATCATTACCGCATGCAGCGCCGAGGGCTTCAGCCCGCGGGTGACGCAGGAGGCGCCCCGCATGCTGTCGACGCTGAGCCTGGTGGCCGCCGGGCTGGGCGTGTCGCTGGTGCCGGCGTCGCTGCGCCGCGTGAACATCGAGGGCGTGGTGTACGTCAGCGTCACGCATCCCGCCGCGCTGCGCGCGCCGCTGAACCTGATCTGGCGGGACGAGCCCCTGTCCGGCGCCGCCCGCAAGCTGATCGACCAGGCGCGGCGGCAGCGGGACGAGCCGCAGGCGGGCGAAGGCCTCTGAGGCGCGCTCCCGGCGCCGGCCCGCCCTGCCCCGGCGCTACACTTGCCGCCACCGCATTTAGCACCCGCCTTATCCATGCTTTCCGAATCCCCCATCGGCGTGTACGACTCCGGCGTCGGCGGCCTGAGCGTGCTGCGCGCGATCCGCGACGCGCTGCCCCATGAGCCGCTGCTGTACGTGGCCGACGCCGCCCACGTGCCCTACGGGGAAAAATCCCAGGAATTCGTCGAGCGCCGCGCCTGCGCGATTGCCGACTACTTTGTGTCCCGCCAGGCGCGCGCGATGGTGGTGGCCTGCAACACGGCCACGGCCGCCGCGATCTCGTTGCTGCGCCAGCGCCATCCCGGGCTGCTCATCATCGGCGTCGAACCGGCCATCAAGCCCGCGGCGCACCTGACGCACACGGGCGTGGTGGGCGTCTTCGCCACGACCGGCACGCTCGCCAGCCCCAAGTTCGCCGCGCTGGCGCAACGCGAGGCGCCCGAGGTGCGCATCCTGCTGCGGCCCTGTCCGCAGTGGGTGCGGCTGGTGGAACGGGGGGTGCTGTCCGGACCCGAGGCCCAGGCCGCGGTGCACGCCCCGGTGGCCGAACTGCGCGAGGCTGGCGCGGACGTGCTGGTGCTGGGCTGCACGCACTTTCCTTTCCTGCGCGATCTGATCCAGGAGGCGGCCGGGCCGGGCGTGCCGCTGCTCGAGACGGGCGCCCCGGTGGCGCGCTGGCTGCGCCACCAGTTGCAGGAACGCGGCCTGTTGCGCGGGCAAGGCCCCGGCACCCTGGCGCTGCAGACCACGGGCGAGGCTGCCGCGCTGTCCCACCTGGCAAGCGGGCTGCTGGGCCAGGACCTGGTCGCGCACGCCGTGCCCGAGCCCTGGCGGGGAACGCCCGCGGCTTGATCTGGCGCATCTTCCGGGCGGCGCCGGCGGGGCGAATGTGAGATACATTGGCAAGACCGCCCCACGGCCCGCACAAGGAAATGCCCATGAAACGCATCCTGATCCCCGTCGACGGCTCGGAACCCGCGCTGAATGCGGTCAAGGCGCTGCTCGACGCCCGCCGCTACGATCCGGTCGAACGGGTCGACCTGCTGGCCGTGCAGCTTCCCCTGCAGGCCGGGGCCTTCGGCAGCGGCCTGTCGCAGGAAGAGATCGACGCCTACCACCAGGAAGAAGGCGAGGCCGCGCTGCAGGCCGCCCGCGACCTGCTGACGCAGTCGGGGGTACCGTTCGAGACCCACATCCTGGCCGGCTCTCCCGCCGAGACCATCGCCCGCGTGGCGGATGAAACCGGCGCCAACGAGATCTTCATGGGCACGCGCGGCCTGGGCTCGGTGTCGGCGCTTTTCATGGGCTCGGTCGCCACGGGCGTCCTGTCCCTGACCGACCTGCCCATCACGCTGGTCAAGTAAGGCAAAGGAGCTTCCATGCTGAACATCCTGGTTCCCGTCGACGGCTCCGAGAACGCCGACCGCGCCGTCGTGTACGCCCGCCGCCTTGCCCAAGGCGCCCAGTCCGCCCGCATCCATCTCCTGAACATCCAGACGCCGCCGCGCGGGCGGGCCGGCGTGTCGCGGCTGATCACGCAAGAGATGATCAATGACTTCTACGCCCGCGAGGGCCAGGAGGCCACCGAATCGGCGCGCAAGCTGCTCAATGCCGCGGGCGTGGATTACGTGAGCCACGTCGTCTTCGGGCACGCGCCCACCGAAATCGCGGGCTATGCGCAGGACCATGGCTGCGCGCGCATCGTCATGGGCACGCGCGGCAACGGCAAGTTGCTCAACATCCTGATCGGCTCGATCGCCAACCAGGTGGTGCAGCTGGCGCAGGTGCCGGTCACGCTGGTGAAGTAGGCCAAAACCCATGCACCCCCTGCGACTCGTGCTGGCGGCCGGGCTGGCGCTGTCGATGCTCAGCGCCTGCGGCGAGGTCGCCAAGCTGCCCGTCGAAGCCGGCATGGGACCGAACCCCCAACTGCCTGCCCCGAACCCCACCCTCATTCCCACGGTGAACACGGCCAAGGCCGTGGGCTGGGCGCCGGGCGCGCAGCCGATACCCGCCCAGGGCCTGGCCGTGACGGCCTTTGCCAGCGGACTGGACCACCCGCGCTGGCTGTACGTGCTGCCCAATGGCGACGTACTGGTGGCCGAGACCAACGCGCCGCCCAAGCCCGAGGACGCGCCGGGCGGCATCAAGCAATGGGCCGCCGGGCTGGTGATGAAGCGTGCCGGCGCAAAGACCGTCAGCGCCAACCGCATCACCCTGCTGCGCGATGCCAACCACGATGGAGTGGCCGAGACCCGCACGGCGCTGCTGGAAGGGCTGAACTCGCCGTTCGGCATGGCGTTCGTCGACGGCCATCTCTACGTGGCCAATGCCGATGCGGTCGTGCGCTATCCCTTCGAACCGGGCCAGACCCGGATCACGGCGCCGGGCGTGCGGGTCACCGACCTGCCCGCGGGCCTGAACCACCACTGGACCAAGAACCTGATCGCCAGCCCGGACGGCGCCCGGCTGTATGTGTCCGTCGGCTCCAACAGCAACGTAGGCGAAAACGGCCTGGACATCGAGGAAGGCCGCGCCGCGATCTGGGAACTGGACGTCGCCAGCGGGCAAAAGCGCCTCTACGCCACGGGCTTGCGCAATCCGGTGGGCATGGCCTGGGCGCCGGACGGCAAGACGCTCTGGACCGCCGTCAACGAGCGCGACGAACTGGGCAGCGACCTCGTGCCCGACTACATGACCTCGGTGCGCGACGGGGGCTTCTATGGCTGGCCGTACAGCTATTTCGGCCAGCACGTCGACACCCGGGTGCAGCCTCCGCGGCCGGATCTGGTGGCGCGGGCGATCGTGCCCGACTATGCGCTGGGTCCGCACACCGCGTCGCTGGGGCTGGCCTGGTCGGGCGGCGCCGCGCTGCCGGAACCCTTTGTGGACGGCATGTTCGTGGGCCAGCACGGTTCCTGGAACCGCGATCCGCGCAGCGGCTACAAAGTGATCTTCGTGCCCTTCGACCAGAACCGGCCCGCCGGGCCCGCGCGCGACGTGCTGACCGGATTCCTGGACGACGCGGGGCAGGCGCAAGGCCGGCCGGTCGGCGTGGCCATCGACAAACGGGGCGGCCTGCTGGTGGCGGACGACGTGGGCAACGTGGTCTGGCGGGTGGCGCCCGCGCCCTAGGCGCCGCCCCTACAATGGCCGCTCCCGAATTCCAGACTGGAGCGAGCATGAGCACGGAAAAAGTGGCGATTCTCACGGCGGCCGGCAGCGGCATGGGCGCGGCGGCGGCCCGCAAGCTGGCGGCCGACGGTTACCGCATTGCGATTCTGTCGTCGTCAGGCAAGGGCGCAGCCCTGGCGCAGGAACTGGGCGGTCTGGGCGTCACGGGTTCGAACCGCTCGCCCGAGGACCTGTCCCGCCTGGTGGACGCCGCGCTGCAGAAGTGGGGCCGCGTGGATGCGGTGGTCAACAGCGCGGGCCACGGCCCCAAGGGCCCGCTGCTGGAGATCAGCGACGACGACTGGCACCTGGGCATGGAGTTCTACCTGCTGAACGTGGTGCGCATCACGCGCCTGGTCGCCCCGGTGATGAAGCAGCAGCAGTCCGGCGCCATCGTCAACATCTCCACCTACGCCACCTTCGAGCCGGAAGCCCTGTTTCCGACGTCGGGCGTGTTCCGCGCCGGGCTGGCCGCCTTCACCAAGGTGTTTTCCGACGAATACGCGCAGCACAACGTGCGCATGAACAACGTGCTGCCGGGCTTTATCGACAGCCTGCCGGAAAAGGACGACCGCCGCGTGCGCATTCCGATGGGCCGCTACGGCACGGCGCAGGAGGTCGCGGACCTGATCGCCTTCCTCGCGTCGGACGCGTCTTCCTACATCACCGGGCAGAACATCCGCATCGACGGCGGCATCACGCGCTCCGTGTAGGACGCCGCGGCGCGACGGCGCCGGCGCCATGGGGATCATGCATTTGGCGTAGTCCCTCGTCCGAATGACGGTATTGAAGCCCGCCCCCGGCCTTTAGTACCGTAGGTGTTCGCATTCGACGAGGTGCCTGGCGCATGTCCGCTCTGCCGTCAGCGGCTGCGCCGCAGTCCGCATCCCCCACCCCGGGCCAGGCCTCGCGCTTTCTGGCGCAGGCCACGTTCGGCCCCACGCCGGCCGATATCCAGGCCGTCGTGCGTGACGGGTACGCCGCCTGGCTGGACGCGCAGCTGGCGATGCCGCCGTCGCAGACGCATTTCGACTGGCTGCTGTTGCAGCAGAAGAACACCGAGGCCTTCAAGGGCAACGGCATCAACGCGCCGCTGGAATCCACGTTGTGGCGCAAATTCATCAGCGCACCCGACCAGGTGCGCACGCGGGTCGCGTTTTCGCTGTCGGAGATCTTCGTTGTCGGCGTGTCCTCCATCACCGCATCGTGGCCGCTTTTCGGCGCGGCGGGCTTCATGGACCTGCTGGCCGAGCACGCGCTGGGCAACTACCAGGACCTGCTGACCGCCGTGACGCGCAATCTCTCGATGGGCTGCATGCTGACGTATCGCGGCAACCGCAAGGAAGACCCCAAGACGGGCCGCCATCCCGACGAGAACTACGCGCGCGAGGTCATGCAGCTTTTCAGCATCGGCCTGCTGGAACTGGAACAGGACGGCACGGTGAAACGGGTCAACGGCGCGCCCGTGGAAACCTACACCAACGCCGACGTGCAGGGCCTGGCCAAGGTCTTCACCGGCTGGGACATCAACGGCCCGGAAACGGACGTGGAGTTCCACCGCCGTCCCATGGCACTGAACAACGCCCTGCACTCCCTGTCGGAAAAGCGCTTCCTGGGCGCCGTCATCCCGCCCGGCACCGACGGCCACCTGTCGCTCAAGCGCGCCATGGAGGTCATCAGCGCCCACCCGAACGTGGGGCCATTCATCGGCATGCAGCTCATCCAGCGCATGGTGACCAGCAATCCCAGTCCCGCCTACGTCGGCCGCGTGTCGGCCGTGTTCAACGACGACGGCCAGGGCCGGCGCGGCAACCTGAAGGCGGTGGTGCGCGCCATCCTGCTGGATCCGGAGGCGCGCCAGCCGGACCTGGGCTCGCCCTACTGGGGCAAGGTGCGCGAGCCTATCCTGCGCTTTTCGGGCTGGGCGCGCGCCTTCGGGGCGACATCCACCAATGGCGAATGGGCCATGCCGGACACCACCGACAACACTATCCGGCTGGCGCAGAGCCCGATGCGGTCGGCCACGGTGTTCAACTTCTTCCGGCCGCGCTACGTGCCGCCGGTGACCGAACTGGCCCGGCGCCACCTGGTCGCGCCGGAACTGCAGATCACGGACGAGACCAGCATCGCCGGCTACCTGAACTTCCTGGCGATCTACGCGGACCGCGGCTGGGAAGACCTGCAGACCGACTACGCGCCGGAGATCGCGCTGGCCGGGAACCCGGAGGCGCTGGTGGCGCGCGTGGTGCTGCTGCTGGCGGGCGACGCCTTCAGCCCGCGCACGGCAGCCGCCATCGCCCAGGCGGTCGCCACGCTGCCGCCGGACCGCCCGCGCGACCGGGTCCGCGCCGCCATCATGCTGGTGGCCGCCACCCCTGAATATCTGGTGCAGAAATGACAGACCGCCCCGGAATCGACCGCCGCGACTTCCTGCTGCGCGCCTGCGCGCTGGGCGCGACCGGGGCCGCCGCCCCGCTGGCGCTCAATCTCGCCGCGATCGGCGCGGCGGCGGCGCAATCCGCTCCGCCGGCCTACAAGGCGCTCGTGTGCGTCTTCCTTTACGGCGGCAACGATCCCTACAACACGCTGGTTCCCTACGATCCGTCGTCCTACCGCGCCTATGCCGCGGCGCGCGGCGACATCGCCCTGCCCCGCGACGCGCTGCGCGCCACGGCGCTGCGCGGCAAGGCGGACACGCAGGGCGGCATGCAGTTCGCCCTGGCGCCCGCGCTCGCGCCGCTGGCCCCGCTGTACGAGCGCGGCGAGATGGCCGCGCTGCTGAACGTGGGCCCGCTGATCGTGCCCACCACCAAGGCCGAATACATCGGCGCGCGCGTGCCCCTGCCGCCCAAGCTGTTCTCGCACAACGACCAGCAATCCGTCTGGCAGGCGCTGGCCCCCGAGGGCGCCTCGTCGGGCTGGGCCGGCCGGCTGACGGACCTGTTCGCGGACGCGAACGCGCAGCGCACCTTCACCGGCATCACGGCCGGCGGCAGCACCGTGCTGCTGGCGGGCCGCAAGGTGGCGGGCTACCGGGTCGGCATCAACGGGTCCACGCAGATCGAACTGCTGCAGCGCGACATGTATGGCTCCAGCGCCTGCACCGCCCTGCTGCGCGCGCTGATCACCGAGCCGCGCGAGCACCTGATGGAGCGCGAAATGTCGCGCATCGCCGCCCAGTCCATCTCCGCCGACAAGCGCCTGCGCGCGGCCCTGGCCGACGTGGCGGTCCCCGGCGACTTTTCCTCGCCGCTCGCGCAGCAGTTGCGGATCGTCGCGCGCATCATCGGCGCCCGCGAGGCGCTGGGCGCGCGCCGCCAGGTGTTCTTCGTGTCGCAGAACGGCTATGACAACCACACCGGCCTGAACGACGCCCACCCCGCCTTGCTGAAGGAGCTGGGTCAGGCGCTGGCGGCATTCCAGCAGGCACTGTCGGCGATGGGCGTGGAGGACCAGGTCACCACCTTCACGGCGTCCGAGTTCGGCCGCACGCTGGGCTCCAACGGCAACGGCTCGGATCACGGCTGGGGCTCGCACCATTTCGTGCTGGGCGGCGCGGTCAACGGCGGCCGCTGCTACGGCGCCCATCCGGAGATCGCCCTGAACGGGCCGGGCTTCGTCGACAATGGCCGCCTGCTGCCCACCACGGCGGTCGATCAGTTGGGCGCCGAACTGGGCGCGTGGTTCGGCGCCAGCCGGGACGACCTGCGGACGGTGTTCCCGAATTTGCGGCATTTCGGTCCTGAGCCGTTGGACATTCTGGCGCGCCGCCCCGCATCCGTTCTATAACGTCATGCATACGGCCCGCCCGCCTGGCGGCGGCGCATGGCGTTTCCTTCCATTTCCTTCGCACCGCACGATGAACCTGTCCCCCGATCTGGCGCTGCAGTCCGCCACCGAAGAAGACCTGCCGTTCCTGTTGTCCCTGCGCAAGTCGACCATGACCGAGCATCTGCGGCGCGCCGGGGCGCCGTTGGACGACGCGCAGCACCTGGCGCGGATCCAGTACCGCTTCGACGACGCGCAGATCGTCTGGCTGGGCGGCCGGCCGGCCGGGCTGTTCAAGCATTACCGCGACGCCGTGGGCTGGCGCATCGTGCAGATCCAGATCGATCCCGCTTTCCAGGGCCAGGGGCTGGGCCGCCGGCTGCTGGCCGGGGTACTGGACCGGGCGGACGCGGAAGGCGCGCCCGTCACGTTGAGCGTGCTGAAAGGCAATCCCGCCCGGCGGCTGTACGAAGCGCTGGGCTTCACCCCCGTCGAGGAGACCGAGCTGGAGCATGAAATGCGGTATGAACCCGGCGCAGTCCGGCCGGGCGCCTGATCCCTCTGCGGTTTTTTTTGGCGCCGCTGGAATAAGGCGGCGCCCGCAAGCGTCCGTAGAGGGCAGTCCCCAACCTTACCCACCTACGAGGCACACCATGCGCAAACACACCGCCGCGGCCCTGGCACTCGCCTGCGCCGCCCTATTCTCGGCCGGCGCCCACGCCCAGGCCGTCAAGACCCAGGACGGCATCCTGGTCAATAGCGCCGGCATGACGCTGTACACCTTCGACAAGGACTCCGCGGGCAAGAGCGTCTGCGTCGACCAATGCGCGAAGGCCTGGCCGCCCGCCATGGCCGCCGCCGACGCCAAGCCGATGGGCGACCTGACGATCATCACCCGCGACGACGGCAGCAAGCAGTGGGCCTACAAGGGCAAGCCGCTCTATCTGTTCGCCAAGGACGCCAAGCCGGGCGACAGGACCGGCGACAACGTCAGGGACATCTGGCACGTCGTCAAGCCCTGATCCGGACGGTCGCCCGGCCACGCCATGCGCGCCGAAGACGAAGCCCGCATCCTCGCCTGCATCCCCAGCCTGCGCCGCTACGCGCGCGGGCTGACGGGCGATCCCGACCGGGCCGACGACCTGGTCCAGGACACGCTGGAGCGCGCCTGGAGCCGCTACTCCCGATGGCAGCGGCGCGGCGAGTTGCGCGCGTGGATGTTCGGCATCATGCACAACCATTTCATCGACGGCGTGCGCGCCGCCGGCCGGCGCACCGACGTGACGGTCCCGGGCGACCTGCCCGACGCGCCGGTGCGCGCCACGCAGGCCGACCAGCTCGAGGTGCGGGACCTGGACCGCTGCCTGCAGGCCCTGCCCGCCGAACAGCGCGAGATCCTGCTGCTGATCGCCGTGGAAGACCTGACCTACCAGGAGACCGCCCAGATCCTGTCGGTGCCGATCGGCACCGTCATGTCGCGCCTCTCGCGGGCTCGCGAGAAGCTCGGCGCGCTGATGCAGGGCCGCGACGCCGGCAGGCGCCTGCGGCCCGTACCCACCCCGCGTGAAATGCCATGAACGACAAACGCCTCCAACCGGTTCCCACCGCGGGCACGCCGATCACCGAAGCCGATCTGCATGGCTACGCCGACGGCCAACTGCCGGCCGCGCGCCATGCGGAGGTGGCCGCCTTCCTGGCCGCGCATCCGCAGGACCAGACCCGCGTGGACGACTGGCAGGCGCAGCGGCGCGCGCTGCGCGCCATGCTGGACCCGGTGCTGGACGAGCCCCTGCCGTTGCGCCTGCCGCTCAAGCCGCCCGCGCGCCCTTGGCCCTGGCGCGCGCTGGCGGCCAGCGTGGCGGTCGCCGTGGTCAGCGCCAGCGCGGCGTGGGTCGCGCGCGGCGCGGTGGACGCGCGCCACCTGCAAACCGTGCTGGCGGCTGCCGGCGCGGACCGCGCCGCGGCCGGCTACGCGCAGCGCGCCGCCATCGCCCACGCGGTCTATGCGCCCGACATGGGCCGCCCCGTCGAAGTCGGCGCCGACAACGAGAAGGGGCTGGTGACCTGGCTGACCAAGCGCATGGGCGAGCCGATGCGCGCGCCGTCGCTGTCGCAGGCGGGGTATGCGCTGATCGGCGGACGCCTGCTGCCCGGCGGCGCGGGGCCGGTGGCGCAATTCATGTACGGCGCGGCCGACGGCCAGCGCCTGACCCTGTACGTCACGCGCGAAGCGGCCGGCGGCCAGAATGCCTTCCAATTCACGCAGGAAGGCCCGGTGCGGGTGTTCTATTGGGTCGAAGGCGGACTCGGCTACGCCCTGTCCGGCGCCGTCAGCCGCGATGAGCTGCAGCGCGTCTCGCAAGAGGTCTATCGGCAGCTTCAGGGCGAGGGCCAGGGCTAGGTCCCGATCGCGCCGCGTCCCCGGCCCGCGGCCGGCAGGGCGCATCCGGCCTGCATCCGGCCTGCATCTGACCTGTCCCCGGCCTTCGCCTGGCCTTCACCCCGCGCTGGCGCGAGCCTCGTGCAGCATGTGCAGCGTGATCTTGCGGACCTCGGCCTTGCTCATGTCGATATGGGACCGCAGCATGCGCCCCGCCTCGTCGGCGCGGCGCGCCAGCACCGCGCGCAGGATGGCCGCGTGCTCGTCGTAGGTGGCGTCGACGCGGAAATCCTTGGTGAAGTCCAGCCGCCGCACGATGCGGATCTTTTCCGTGACGTCGCGGTGGATCAGCGCCATCTCGGGATTGCCCGCGGCGGCCACCAGTGAGCAATGAAACGCCTCATCCAGCTGCGCCACCAGCCGCCCGTCCAGGATGCGCTGCGGCGGCGGCACCAGCCACACGTCGGTCAGCGCGCCCAGGATGCCGGTCGTGTCCATATGTTCGCGCGCACACAGCTTGTCCACGGCCGCCAGTTCCAGCACCACGCGCACGTCGTACAGCGCCTCGAAGCGTTCGAAGTCGAACGGACGGACCTGCCAGCCGCTGCGCGGACGAGCCAGCACGAAGCCCTCGCGTTCCAGGCGCGCCAGGCCGAGCCGCACGGGGGTGCGGCTCACGCCCAGGCGCGCCACCAGGTCGGCCTCGGTGAAGCGTTCGCCGGGCAGCATGCGAAAGGCGAACAGGTCGTCCTTGATGCGCTGGTAGACCTGATCGGCCAGCGAGCCGGCCAGCGCCGGCGCCTGGCGGATGGCCGGACCGGCCTGGACGGCTTCCAGGCGCATCATCCGGCGACGACGCACGTGGCGTCTTCAGTGATGACGATGAGCGGATCGCCCGCGTTCACGGGCTTGCCGGGGACGCAGCGGATGGCCGACACCGTGCCCGACACGGGCGAGATGACGGACAGCTCCATCTTCATGGCTTCGACCACCACCAGCGTGTCGCCGGCCGAGACGGTCTGCCCCACCTGGACCGGGATCTTCCAGATGTTGCCGCACATGTCGGCGCTGACCAGGCGCTCGCCGTCGCGCAGGACGGTCTCGGCCTCGGGTTCGGCGGCAGGCGGTTCGGCCGCCACGTCTTCCGTCTTCCAGAGCGCCACCTCGGCATCGAAGGCCGTCTTCTGGCGGGCCTGGAAATCGGCGATGCTGTCGGCCTGTTCGGCCAGGAAACGCTGGTGCGCCGCGAAGTCGAACATCTCTTCTTCGATGCGGACCGTGGCGCGGCCTTCTCGGAAATCCTCGCGCAGGACGTCGAGTTCGGCTTCCGTGACGGGATAGAAACGCACCTGATCGAAAAAGCGCAGCAGCCAGGGCTTGCCGTCCTGGAACACCGAGTTCTTCAGGAATTTGTTCCAGATGGGCAGCGTGCGGCCCACCAGCTGGTAGCCGCCCGGCGAATCCATGCCGTAGATGCACATGTACACGCCGCCGATGCCCACCGTGCCTTCGGCCGTGAAGGTGCGCGCCGGGTTGTACTTGGACGTCAGCAGGCGATGGCGCGGATCGATCGGCACCGCGCACGGCGCGCCCAGATAGACGTCGCCCAGGCCCATGATCAGGTAGCTGGCGTCAAACACGATGCGGCGCACCTCGTCGCGGTCGTCCAGGCCGTTGATGCGCTGGATGAAGTCCACGTTGTTCGGCAGCCAGGGCGCGCTGGCGCGCACGGTCTCCTGGTAGCGCTGCACGGCGCCCAGCGTGGCGGAATCCTCGAATGCCATGGGCAGGTACACGACACGCGTCGGCACCTTCAGCGTGGCGACGTCGGCCAGCCCCGCCTCGATCTCCAGCAGCTTCGCGATCAGCGCGCCTTGCAGGATGACGCGGCTGTCGTAGCGGATCTGCAGCGAGCGCACGCCCGGCGACAGCTCCAGCACGCCCGCGACCGGGTCGGCGTTCAGCGCCTCCATCAGCAGGTGGATGCGCATGCGCAGCGCCAGGTCCAGCACGTTATCGCCGTATTCCAGCAGCAGGTAGCCGTCGCCCGCCTGCCGGTACGACACGGACGGGCGCGCGCCTTCGGCCGGCAGCGCGGCGACGATGGTCTCGGAGACGGTGGCAGGCACCGGCGCGGGCGCGGTCGCCGCGGGCGCCGCCAGCGCCAGGTCGACGATGCTCCGGTCCTGCGCGGCTTCCAGCGCCACCGCCTGCGGGTAGTCGATGCGTACGAACCGGATGCGGTCGCCGGGCTTGACCTGCCCGACCTTCCACAACTCGGCGCGGGCGATGGTGACGGGGCACACGAAGCCGCCCAGGCTGGGGCCATCGCGCGTCAGGATGACGGGGCTGTCGCCGGTGAAGTTGATGCTGCCGACCGCGTATTCGCAATCATGGATGTTGGACGGATGCAGCCCCGCCTCGCCGCCGTTCTCGCGCGCCCAGGTGGGCTTGGGGCCGATCAGGCGCACGCCCAGGCGGTTGGAGTTGTAGTGCACCTCCCAGTCCGCGGCGAAGAAGGCGTCGATGGCTTCGGGCTGGAAAAAGTCCGGCGCGCCATGCGGGCCGTACAGCACGCCGATTTCCCAGGTGTTGCCGTATTCGGGAATCAGCGCGGCGGGCGCGGCCTGGGGCTGCGCCTGGGGCGCCGCCGCCGTCGCGCCGGCCAGTTCATGCCGCATCACGGGCAGCATGTCGCCCACGCGCAGCGTGCGGCCGGCATGGCCGCCGAACTGGCCCAGTGCAAAGGTGGAACGGCTGCCCAGGTAGAGCGGCACGTCCAGGCCGTTGCGCACCGCCAGATAGCTGCGGCAGCCGGACAGCGCGCGGCCGGTGGCCAGCACTTGCCCCGAGCGCACGGAGATGGGTTGCCACATGGGCACGGGCTCGCCGTCCAGCGTGGCGGCGCAGGACGCCCCGGTCAGCGCCACGACCGCGTCGCCGTGAAAGCGCAGCGTCGGGCCGACCAGCGTGGTTTCCAGGCCGGCCGCGTCCGGCGCGTTGCCCACGATGCGGTTGGCGATGCGAAAGGCGTAGTCGTCCATGGGACCGGACGGCGGCACGCCGATGTCCCAGTAGCCGGCACGGCCGGGATAGTCCTGCACGCTGGTGTAGGTGCCCGCTTCCAGCACCTCGATGGCCGCGGGCCGGTACGCGAAGCTTTCCAGAAAGCGCGTGGACAGCTTGCCGGCGCGGAACCGTTCGTCGGCGACGATCTGGCGCAGGTAGTCCAGGTTGGTCGCGATGCCGTGCAGCCGCGTACGGGCCAGCGCGTCGGCCAGCTTGTCCAGCGCGGCCTCGCGCGTGTCCGCGTGCACGATCAGCTTGGCCAGCATCGGGTCATAGAAGGCGGGCACGTCCGTGCCGGTCTCGACCCAGCCGTCGACCCGCACGCCATCCGGGAAGGACACTTCGGTCAACACCCCGGGCGAAGGCTGGAACTGGCGCAGCGGATCCTCGGCGTACAGGCGCACCTCGATGGATGCGCCCTGCGGGGCGCGCGACATGGCCGCGTAGTCCAGCGGTTCGCCCGCCGCGACACGCAGCATGCATTCCACCAGGTCCAGGCCGGTGACGGCCTCGGTGACCGGATGTTCGACCTGCAGGCGCGTGTTGACCTCCAGGAAATAAAAGCTGTCGCGCGCGGGGTCGTAGATGAACTCCACCGTGCCGGCGGAGCGGTATTTCACGGATTCGCCGAGCTTGACGGCGGCGTCCAGGAGCGCGGCGCGCGTGGCGGCCGGCAAGGCCGGCGCCGGCGTTTCCTCAATGACCTTCTGGTTGCGGCGCTGCACCGAGCAATCGCGTTCGCCCAGCGCCAGCACGCGGCCCGCGCCGTCGCCGAAGATCTGCACCTCGACGTGCCGCGCATTGTCCACATAGCGTTCGATGAAGGCGCCGCCATCGCGAAAGAAGTGTTCGCCCATGCGCTGCACGCTGTCGAACGCCACCGTGAGTTCGGCCTCGTTCTCGCAGCGCGACAGGCCGATGCCGCCGCCGCCCGCCGTGCTCTTGAGCATCACCGGATAGCCGATGCGCTCGGCCTGCGACAACGCCTCGCCCAGGCTGGCGAGCAGCCCGGTGCCGGGCGTCATCGGCACGCCGGCCTCGGCCGCCAGTTCGCGCGAACGGTGCTTCAGGCCGAACTCGCGGATCTGCAGCGGAGTGGGGCCGACGAAGGCGATGCCCGCGGCCTCGCAGGCTTCGGCGAAATCGGCGCTCTCGGAAAGAAAGCCATAGCCCGGATAGATCGCCTGCGCGCCATGCTCGCGCGCGGCGGCCAGCAGCAGATCCATGCGCAGGTAACTGTCTGCCGCTTTCTCGCCGCCCAGCGCGACGGCCACGTCGGCCTCGCGCACATGCGCGGCGTTGCGGTCCGGGTCGGAATAGACGGCGACGCTGCGGATGCCCAGGCGCTTGAGGGTGCGGATGGCGCGGACGGCGATTTCGCCGCGGTTTGCAATCAGAACGGTATCGAACACGATGCGACTCCCAGGTATAGGGCGGGGTTATCGGGTGGCGGCGCCGAGGCTGGCCAGGTAGGCGCGCCAGCCGCCGAAGTCGGTGATGTCGCGCGCGCCGTCCAGGCCGCGCGGCTCGCAGATGAAGCCCTTGACGAGCCGGCCGTCGGCCAGCTCCAGCGTGCCGATGCCCAGCGGCGCGGGAATCTCGGCCACGAAGGCGCCGAACGCCGTCACGGGCACGTCCCACAGCTCGACCTCGATGGCGGCGCCGCTTTCCATCTTCACCAGCCCGGGCTTGGGCGGCGTGGTGTTGGCCAGCGCGAAGAGGCGGTAGTCGCCCGCCGTCGCGGTCTTCTCCACGAACACCGCATGGCGCGACGTCAGTTGATGGTTCAGCGGCATGCCGGTCAGGTGCGCGCCCACGACCGCGACGCGCACGGTGTCGGCGGACGGTGCGGTGTCAGTTGCGATGGACGGCAAGGGCTCGCCCGTGGCGCCCAGCGGCAGGCCGCGCCGGGCCTGCCACTGGCGGCCGAACTGCGCCAGCGCACGGTCCTGCCAGGCCAGGCCGATCAGCGTGATGCCCGAGGGCAGGCCGTCGGCCCGCATGCCGGCCGGCACTGCCAGCGCGGACAGGTCGGCCAGGTTGGCGAAATTGGTATAGACGCCCAGGCGGGAATTGAGCGTGACGGGGTCCGCCTCCAGTTGCGCGATGGTGTAGATGGAAGGCGAGGTCGGCACGACCAGCGCGTCAAAGCCCTCCAGCGCGCGATGGATCTGGCGCGTCAGCTCGGCGCGCCGGTATTCGGCCTCGAACGCGTCCAGCGCGCTGTAGTTGGCGGCCTGCTCGACGATGCCGCGCACGACCGGATTGATGGCGTCGGGATTTTCCTTCCACAAGTCCTGCACGGCGGCAAAGCGCTCGGCCACCCAGGGCCCCTGGTACAGCAGCGCGGCCAGTTCGTTGAAAGGCCCGAAGTCGATGGGCTCGACCTGCGCGCCGTCCGCGCGCAGCGCCCGCACCGCGTCCTCGAACACGGCGGCGGCCTGCGCATCGCCAAAGAACTCCAGCGATGCGGGCACCGCCAGCCGCGGCGTCTTGGGCCACGGCAGCGACGCGCCGGCCGGCATGCGGCGTGAATACGGGTCGGCGTCGTCATAGCCGCCCGCCACCGCGGCGACCTTCTCGGCATCGTCCACCGTCAGCGCGAAGATCGACACGCAGTCCAGCGTGCGGCAGGCGGGCACCACGCCCGCCGTGCTGAGCCAGCCCTTGGTGGGCTTCAGGCCCACGATGTTGTTGAAACCCGCCGGCACGCGGCCCGACCCCGCGGTGTCGGTGCCCAGCGAAAACGCCGCGATGCCGCGCGCCACCACCGAGGCCGATCCCGAACTGGAACCGCCGCTGACATATTCGGGATTGAAGGTGTTGGCCACGGCGCCATGCGGCGAGCGCGTGCCCACCAGGCCGGTCGCGAACTGATCCAGGTTGGTCTTGCCGATGAGAATGGCGCCGGCCGCGCGCAGGCGGCGCACGACGGTGGCGTCTTCCCGCGCCGTATAGGCGAACTCGGGGCAGGCCGCGGTCGTGGGCCAGCCCGCGGCGTCGATGTTGTCCTTGATGGCGAAGGGCACGCCATACAGCGGCAAACGCGAGAGGTCGCCGCCCGCCGCGGCCAGCAGCAGGCGCAGGCCGTCCAGCTGTTCGTCGAGTTGCGCGCGGTCCACGCGCCGTATCCAGGCGTTGTCGCCGGCGTTATCCGACGCGTCGCCCACGGCGGCATAGCCCGCCAACAGCGCCTCGGGTTGCGCCCCGTCGCGGTAGGCGGACTGCCACTGCGCGATCGTCCAACCGGCGGGGCTCTTCTGCGTTGCTGCGGCATTCATGCTGGAATCCTTTCTTGTATACAAGTACGGATTCCCAAGCAATCTGCGTGCCATGTTGGCGGCAACCTTGGCCTTCCCTCTGGAACGCCGATGCCCCCTGCGCAGATTGCGGTCCGGCCGCCGCCGCGCGCCGTGCGCACCGCACCGAGATCAGGCGGATCGCGCACCTGTCTTGTGCACGCCGCACCGTTTTGATCGCGCCGGCGCCGCGCGGCCGACGCCTCCCGCATTCGCGTAAACACCCCCTCCTCATACAGCGGCCGCGGCCTGCGCCATCACTTGGCACGCGTTTTGCTTTTGAGTCCTACGTTGTCGGGTGTTGTTCAGAACGTTCTCGCCGGCCAGACCGGCCCATTCCATCCAGGAGTCACCATGAAACGCAGACTAGCCCTTAAGCAACTGACCGCCGTGAGCCTGTTGGCCATGTCCGGGTGGATGCCGCAGGTACACGCCGCCGAAGACACCATCAAGGTCGGCATCCTGCATTCCCTCTCGGGCACCATGGCCATCTCGGAGACGTCGCTCAAGGACGTGGCCCTGATGACCATCGACGAGATCAACGCCAACGGCGGCGTGATGGGCAAGAAGCTCGAAGCCGTGGTCGTGGACCCCGCGTCGAACTGGCCGCTGTTCGCCGAGAAGTCCCGCCAGCTCCTGTCGCAGGACAAGGTGGCCGTGGTCTTCGGCTGCTGGACCTCGGTGTCGCGCAAATCGGTGCTGCCGGTCTTCAAGGAACTGAACGGCCTGCTCTTCTACCCGGTGCAATACGAAGGTGAAGAGCTGGAGAAGAACGTGTTCTACACGGGAGCCGCGCCCAACCAGCAGGCGATTCCGGCCGTGGAATACCTGATGAGCGAAGACGGCGGCGGCGCCAAGCGCTTCGTGCTGCTGGGCACCGACTACGTCTACCCCCGCACCACCAACAAGATCCTGCGCGCCTTCCTGCATTCCAAGGGCGTGAAGGACAGCGACATCGAAGAGGTCTACACGCCGTTCGGCCATTCCGACTACCAGACCATCGTGGCCAACATCAAGAAGTTCGCCACCGGCGGCAAGACGGCCGTCATCTCCACGATCAACGGTGACTCCAACGTGCCCTTCTACAAGGAACTGGGCAACGCCGGACTGAAGGCCACCGACGTGCCGGTCGTGGCGTTCTCGGTCGGCGAAGAAGAGCTGCGCGGCGTGGACACCAAGCCGCTGGTGGGCCACCTGGCCGCCTGGAACTACTTCCAGTCGGTCAAGAACCCCGTCAACGACGCCTTCATCGCCAAGTGGAAGGCCTACGCCAAGGCCAAGAACCTGCCCAACGCCAACACGGTCGTGACGAACGACCCGATGGAAGCCACCTACATCGGCATCCACATGTGGAAGCAGGCCGTCGAACAGGCCAAGACCACCGACGTGGACAAGGTGATCGCGGCCATGGGCGGACAGAAGTTCAACGCGCCCGACGGCTACACCATCGAGATGGACAAGACCAACCACCACCTGCACAAGCCGGTCTACATCGGCGAAATCAAGGCGGACGGCCAGTTCAGCGTGGTGTGGAAGAGCAAGGGCCCGATCCGCGCCCAACCGTGGAGCCCGTACATCCCGGGCAACGAAGGCAAGCAAGGCCTCTAAAGGAAAGGGCAGCCATGCGCATCGCGCCAATCGCACACTTCTTGCGTCGTTTCCTTCTTGCATGGCTGCTGGCCTTGCCGGCGCTGGCCGCTCCGGCGGCCGCCGCCGGCGTGGACCAGGCCCTGCTCGCGCCGCTGGCCGGCGACGACACGGACGCCAGGCTGCAAGCGATTGCCGCGCTGGGCCAACTGCCCGATCCGGGCGCTGCCGCGGTGCTGCAGGCGCTGGGCAATGACCAGCTCTACGCCACCGCCGACGGCCGGGTGCTGATCGGAACGGGCGGCGCGCGCGCCACCGATCCATCCACCGGCGCGTCCGTCGACCTGCCGGCGGACGCGGGCACCATCTCCATCAACAACCGCCTGCGCCGCGCCATCCAGGCCGCGCTGGCGGGCACGCGGCTCTTCTCCGACAATGCCGACGAACGCCTGGAAGCGGCCCGGCGCCTGCAGCAGACGGGCGACCCCGCCCGGCTGCCCATGCTGGAAAAGGCGCTCGCCGCCGAAAGGAACGAGGCCGTGCGCAGCGCCCTGCTGATCGCGCAGGCCAATCTGGAACTCAAGAGCGAAGACGCCGCAAAACGCCGCCACGCGGTCGAAGTGCTGGGCGAGACGAAGAACGCCGCCTTCCGCCCCACCCTGGCCGCCTTGACGCAACAACGCGACGGCGCCTACGCCGAGCCCGACCCCGGCGTGCGCGAAGCCGCCGCCAACGCGCTCAAACAGATCGACCGGCACCTGGCCACGATCGAATGGGCCGGCAATCTCTTTTATGGCGTGAGCCTGGGCAGCGTGCTGCTGCTGGCCGCGCTGGGCCTGGCCATCACGTTCGGCCTGATGGGCGTCATCAACATGGCGCACGGCGAATTGCTGATGATCGGCGCCTATGTGACCTACGTGGTGCAGACGCTGTTCCGCGCCTGGCTGCCGGGCTGGCTGGACTGGTACGTGGTGGCTGCGCTGCCGCTCGCCTTCGTGGTGACGGCGCTGGTCGGCATGGCGCTGGAACGCACGGTGATCCGGTGGCTTTATGGCCGCCCGCTCGAAACGCTGCTGGCGACCTGGGGCATCAGCCTGATGCTGATGCAGGGCGTGCGCTCGCTGTTCGGCGCGCAGAACGTGGAGGTCGGCAATCCCAGCTGGATGTCCGGCGGCATCAACGTGCTGGGCGGACTGGTGCTCACCTATAACCGGCTCGTCATCATCGGCTTTGCCTTCTTCGTGGTGTTCCTGGTGTGGGCGCTGCTGAACCACACGCGGCTGGGCCTCTTCGTGCGCGCCATCACGCAGAACCGGCGCATGGCCGATTGCGTGGGCGTGCCCACCGGCCGCGTCGACATGCTGGCCTTCGGGCTGGGGTCCGGCATCGCGGGGCTTGCCGGCGTGGCGCTGTCCCAGCTTGGCAACGTGGGTCCGGACCTGGGCCGCGGCTACATCGTCGATTCCTTCATGGTGGTGGTGCTGGGCGGCGTGGGCCAGCTTGCCGGCACCGTCATTGCCGCGCTGGGCCTGGGCGGCGTCAACAAAATCCTGGAGCCTTACGCGGGAGCCGTCATGGCCAAGATCACCATCCTGGTGCTCATCGTGCTGTTCGTCCAAAAGCGGCCGCAAGGCCTGTTCGCCCCGCGCGGCCGGAGCGTCGAATGAAACAGACCGCGCTGACCGACCTGAACCTGCTGGCCCGCCGTCCGCTTTTCTCGGGCCGCGTGTGGGCAGCCCTGGCCGCGGGCGTCGCCCTGCTGGCGCTGCTGCCGCTGCTGAACCTGGTGTTCCCGCCGGGCCACGCCCTGCATGTCTCCGCCTATGCCGTGGCCCTGCTGGGCAAGTTCATGTGCTACGCCATGGCGGCGCTGGCGCTGGACCTGGTGTGGGGCTATGCCGGCATCCTGTCGCTGGGCCATGGCCTTTTCTTCGCGCTGGGCGGCTACGCCCACGGCATGTACCTGATGCGCGCCATCGGCCGCGACGGCGTCTACCAGAGCGACCTGCCCGACTTCATGGTGTTCCTGGACTGGAAGAGCTACCCCTGGTACTGGTCGTTCACGGATCACTTCTGGTACGCCATGCTGCTGGTGGTGCTGGTGCCGGGCGTGCTGGCCTTCGTGTTCGGCTACTTCGCCTTCCGCTCGCGCATCAAGGGCGTGTACTTCTCGATCATCACGCAGGCCCTGACCTTTGCCGCCATGCTGCTGTTCTTTCGCAACGACACGGGCTTTGGCGGCAACAACGGCTTTACCGATTTCAAGCGCATCCTGGGCTTTGACATCACCGCGCCGGGCACGCGCGCCACGCTCTACTGGGTCACGCTGGCGGCCCTGGCCGGCGCGCTGATCCTGGCCCGCATGGTCACGCAGAGCAAGCTGGGCCGTGTGCTGACCGCCGTGCGCGACGCCGAAAGCCGGCTGCGCTTCATCGGCTACGACCCGCTGGGCTTCAAGCTGTTCGTGTGGACGCTGTCTGCCGTGCTGTGCGGCATCGCGGGCGCGCTGTACGTGCCGCAGGTCGGCATCATCAACCCGGGCGAAATGTCGACCGAGAACTCCATCGAGATGGTGATCTGGGTGGCCACCGGCGGGCGCGGCACCCTGATCGGACCCATCATCGGCGCGGGCGCGGTGAACGGCCTGAAGACCTGGTTCACCAGCGTGCTGCCGGAATACTGGCTGTATGCGCTGGGCCTCATCTTCGTGCTGGTGACCCTGTTCCTGCCCACCGGCATCGTCGGTCTGGCCCGCCGCATCGCGGCCCGCTTCCAGGAGAAGAAGGCATGACCAGCACGCACACCGAATCCGCCATGCTGGACGGCGGCCCGAGCGGCGAGGCCGGCTACGGCCGCGTCAGCCCCCCGGGCCTGGACACCAGCCACGGCGCCATCCTGTACCTGGAAGGCATCACGGTCAGCTTCGACGGCTTCAAGGCCCTGAACGACCTGACCCTGGACATCGGCGTGGGCGAACTGCGCTGCATCATCGGCCCCAACGGCGCAGGCAAGACCACGATGATGGACGTGATCACCGGCAAGACGCGGCCCACGGCGGGCACGGCGTACTTCGGCCAGAGCATCGACCTGACCACGCTGAACGAAGCGCAGATCGCCCACGCGGGCATCGGCCGCAAGTTCCAGCGCCCGACCGTGTTCGAGCAGCACACGGTGTTCGAGAACCTGGAACTGGCGATGAAGACCGACAAGCGCGTGCGTCCCACGCTGTTCTCGCGCCTGTCCAGCGAAGAGGCCGACCGCATCGGCGAGACGCTGGACCTGATCCGGCTGCGGGCCGAGGTCTGGCGGCCCGCCGGGCTGCTGTCGCACGGCCAGAAGCAATGGCTGGAGATCGGCATGCTGCTGATGCAGGAGCCGCAGTTGCTGCTGCTGGACGAACCCGTGGCCGGCATGACCGACGCCGAGACCGAGCGCACCGGCGAACTGCTGAATGAATTGCGTGGCCGCCATTCCCTGATGGTGGTGGAGCACGACATGGACTTCGTGAACCAGATCGCGGGCGACGGCAAGGTCACCGTGCTGCACGAAGGGTCGGTGCTGGCTGAAGGGCCGATGAGCCGCGTGCAGGCCGACCCGCGCGTGATCGAAGTCTATCTGGGGCGCTGAGATGCTGGACGTAAGCACGATCGACCAATACTACGGCGGCAGCCACACCCTGCGCGGCGTGTCGCTGTCCGTGCGCCAGGGCGAGTGCCTGGCGCTGCTGGGCCGCAACGGCGTGGGCAAGACCACCCTGCTCAAGTGCGTGATGGGCGTGCTGCCCGTGGCGCGCGGCGGCATCACGTTCGACGGCGCGGACATCACGCGCCTGGCGCCGCACCAGCGCGCCGCGCGCGGCATGGCCTACGTGCCGCAGGGCCGCGACATCTTCGCGCGGCTGACGGTGGAAGAAAACATCCTGATGGGGATGGCGACCAAGCCCGCGGCGCGCGCGCGGCGCATCAAGGAAGAAGTCTTCGAGCTGTTTCCCGTCCTGAAAAGCATGCTGTCGCGCCGCGGCGGCGACCTGTCGGGCGGGCAGCAACAGCAACTTGCGATTGCCCGGGCGCTGGTGGCCGAGCCCAAGCTCATCATCCTGGACGAACCCACGGAAGGCATCCAGCCGTCCATCATCAAGGACATCGCGCGCGTCATCCACATGCTGCGCGAGCGCGGCGACATCGCGATCCTGCTGTGCGAGCAGTACTTCGATTTCGCGCGCGAGCTGGCCGACCAGTTCGTGGTGCTGTCGCGCGGCGAAGTGGTGGCGCGCGGCGGGCGCGATGCGATCGACGGCGAGGACGTGCGGCGGCACCTGTCGGTATGAGGCCGATCCCGGCGCCGCGGATGGACTATGCTCCCAGTCCTGCATCACGCATCGTCCGAAAACAGGAGCATTCATGTCCGACGTCATCATCTATCACAACCCCAAGTGCGGCACGTCGCGCAACACGCTGGGCCTGATCCGCAACGCCGGCATCGAGCCGCAGGTCGTGCTGTACCTGGAAACGCCGCCCTCGCGCGACACGCTGACGGCGCTGTTCAAGCGCGCCGGCATCAGCGTGCGCGAGGCGCTGCGGGAGAAAGGCACGCCCTATGCGGAACTGGGCCTGGACGACACGTCGCTGTCTGACGACGCCCTGCTGGATGCCATCGCGCAGCATCCCATCCTGCTGAACCGCCCTTTCGTGTCCACCCCGCTGGGCGCGCGCCTGTGCCGTCCGTGCGAGCTGGTGCTGGACATCCTGCCGGCCCCGCAGAAAGGCGCGTTCTCCAAGGAAAGTGGCGAGCCGGTCATCGACGCGCAAGGCAATCGCATCCAGAAGTAAAAGCGGGCGATGCGCGCCCGCTTTGCAAGGAAATTGACGGGTACGCCAGATACCATCGCGGCCACTGAGTTATTACGCCGCGATGACGTGTCATGGAATTCCTGGAAAGCCTCAACCAGTCCCTGTTTCTTCTGATCAACGCCGATCCGGCCGCGTCCGCGTGGCGGATCCATGCCGCCCTGTTGGCGGCCAATGCGCTGATCCTGCTGCTGCCGGGCGTCATGGCCGCCGCGTGGCTGTGGGGCAATGAGGCGCAGCGCGGACTGATGCTCAAGGCGCTGGCCAGCATCGCCGTGGCGCTGGGCGCCAGCTACCTGTGCGGGGTGCTGTGGCCGCACCCGCGCCCCTTTGCCATCGGCCTGGGGCATGCCTTCTTCCCGCACAAGCCCACCGCCTCGTTTCCCAGCAACCACACCATCATCATCGCCACCTTCGCGTTCGCGCTGATCCTGGACCGGCAACGGGCCGCATGGGGGTGGCTGGCGCTGGCCGCCGCCGCGCTGGTCGGGACGTCGCGCGTCTACCTGGGAGTGCACTTCCCGCTGGACATCGCGGGCGGACTGCTGCTGGCGCCCCTGGCGGCCGCGATCACCCGTCCTGCCTGGCGCCGCGCGGGCGCGCCGCTGACGGCGGCGGCGCAGGGCCTGTACCGCAAGGCGCTGGCCCTGCCGATTGCGCGCGGGTGGATACGGGCCTAGGACCTGCGGCGTAGACCGGTCAATTGACCGCCACGTTCGCCTCCTTGACCAGTTTCGCGTAGTTGGCGGTGTCGGCGCCGATGCGCGCCTTCATCTCGGCGGCCGAGTCGCCGATGGGAACCGCGCCGATCTCCGCCATGCGCCGCGTGAAGTCGGGCGAACGGATGATCTTCACCATTTCCGCATTCAGCCGGTCCACCACGTCCTTGGGCACGGCCGCCGGCGCCAGCACGCCGAACCAGGTGCCCATGTTAAAGGGCTTCAGGCCCGCCTCTTCCATGGTCGGCACGTCCGGCAGCGCGGCCGAGCGCTGGTTGGTGGTCACGGCCAGCGCGCGCAGCTTGCCGCTCTGGATGTGAGGGAGCACCGGCGTGATCGTGTCGAACGACATGTCGATCTGTCCGCCCAGCAGGTCGGTCGTGAGCGGCCCGCTGCCCTTGTAGGGCACATGCAGCAGCTGCACCTGGCCCGCGCGTTCGAACTGCGCGCCGATCAGATGCTGGCCGGTGCCCATGCCATTGGACCCGTACGTCAGCTTGCCGGGCGCGGCCTGGGCCAGCTTCAGCAGCGACGCCACGTCCTTGGCTTGCAGCTTGGGATTGACGACCAGCACGTTCGGCACCAGCGCCACCGTGGTCACCGGCGCGAAATCCTTCTGGAAGTCGTACTGCAGGCTTTTGTAGACGCTGGTGGCGATCGTGTGATGCACCGCGCCCATCAGCAGCGTGTAGCCGTCCGGCGCCGCCTTGGCCACGTAGTCCGCGCCCAGCGTCGCGCCCGCGCCCGGCTTGTTTTCCACCACCACCGGCTGGCCCAGGCTTTTAGCCAGTTCCTGCCCCAGCGCGCGCGCCAGGACGTCCGTGGTGCCGCCGGCCGGGAATGGCACGACCAGGTTCACTGGCCTGGCCGGATAGGACTGCGCCTGCGCGCCGCCCGAAAAGGAAAGGCCCATCAGGCAGGCGAACGCCAGGGCGCGCGCCGTCATCGCTTTCTTATGCATGGTTTGTCTCCTGGATACGAATGGACTTCGTCTTTTATTTGTTGCCAGGCGCAGGCCTTGAATCTGATGTTCTTGGGGCCTGGTTCGATACGGTGTCAGACACCGGAACAGGACACCGCTTACGCCGCCTTGGCCCGCGCCGAGGCGGCCAGCCTCTCGCAGACCGCCGCGGTTACCTGCTCGGTCGTCGCGCGGCCGCCCAGGTCGCCGGTGTGCAGCGCGGGATCGGCGGTGACGCTTTCGATGGCCTGCATCAGCCGGGCGGCGGCCTCGTTTTCGCCCAGATGCTCCAGCAGCATGACCACCGACCAGAATGTGCCGATGGGATTGGCCAGGCCCTTGCCCATGATGTCGAACGCCGAGCCATGGATGGGCTCGAACATCGAGGGGTAGCGCCGCTCGGGATCGATGTTGCCGGTGGGCGCGATGCCCAGGCTGCCGGCCAGCGCCGCCGCCAGGTCGCTCAGGATGTCGGCGTGCAGGTTGGTGGCGACGATGGTGTCCAGCGACGCGGGCCGGTTGACCATGCGCGCGGTGGCGGCGTCCACCAGTTCCTTGTCCCAGGCCACGTCGGGAAACTCGCGGCTGATCTGCAGGGCGATCTCGTCCCACATCACCATGGCGTGGCGCTGGGCGTTGGACTTGGTGATCACGGTCAACTGCTTGCGGGGCCGCGATTGCGCCAGCGTGAAGGCGAAGCGCAGGATGCGTTCGACGCCGGCGCGCGTCATGATGGACACGTCGGTGGCGGCCTCGATGGGATGCCCCTGGTGCACGCGTCCGCCCACGCCGGCGTATTCGCCTTCGGAGTTCTCGCGCACGATCACCCAGTCCAGTTGTTCGGGCGTGCAGCGCTTGAGCGGCGCGTCGATGCCGGGCAGGATGCGCGTGGGACGCACGTTGGCGTACTGGTCAAAGCCCTGGCAGATCTTCAGGCGCAGCCCCCACAGCGTGACGTGGTCGGGGATGTCCGGATCGCCGGCCGAGCCGAACAGGATCGCGTCCTTGTCGCGCAGCGCATCCAGGCCATCGGCCGGCATCATGACGCCGTGCTTGCGGTAGTAGTCGCCGCCCCAGTCGAAGTCCTGGAAGTCAAAGCGCGGACCGCCCTGGTCGGCCAGTTCCTGCATGACGCGCCGGCCGGCCGGAATCACTTCCTTGCCGATGCCGTCGCCGGGGATGGTTGCGATGCGATAGGTCTTCATGGGCGCCAGCGCTCCGTGTGGATGAAAGTCTGCTGGCACTGTACCGGCCGGGACGCGCGGCGCCCGCGCGCCAATTCACAACATTTTCAACCTGGAGTTGAAAGTGCGGCCGGGGCCGCGCCTGCAGGCTGCGCGCTCAGCCAGTCGGCCTCGTGCGCGAGCAGCCAGCGCTTGCGATGCAGGCCGCCGCCGTAGCCGGTCAGCGCGGCGTTGGCGCCGATCACCCGATGGCACGGAATGACGATGCCCACCGGATTGGCGCCATTGGCCAGGCCGACGGCGCGCACGGCCGTGGGCCGCGCGATGCGCTCGGCCAGCGCGCCGTAGCTGACGGTGCGGCCGCCTTCGATGGCGCGCAGCGCCTGCCAGACCTGCCGCTGGAACGGGGTTCCGCCGAAGGCGACGGGCAACTGCGCGATGGCGCCGACGTCGCCGTCGAAATACGCCTGCAGCGTGCGGCTGGCCTGCGAGGGCCGCGCGGCGTCGCGCAGTGCCACCGCGCCCTGGCCGTACTGGCGGCGCAGCAAGGCATGCATGCGGGACTCGTAGTCTTCCCAGTCCACGGCGCGCAGGCTGGCTTGCGTGTCGGTCAGCACCAGCATCTGGCCCAGGGGCGTGGGCACGCGTTCCAGCAGGAAGGTCTGTACCGCCATGATCCGCTCCGAGCGTGTGGAAATGCCGCCACTATAGACCTGCCCAAGCGACGCGGGCTGGCGGATTCCGGACCTCAGTGTGACCCGCACAACCCTGTCCGGAAACCGCTAGATCCCGCCTGCCTGCCGGCGTTAGCATCGCCGCATGGACCTGAACCCCAACCCGCTCCTCAAGCTGAACCACGACGCCTGCTACCGCGCCATCCAGGTGCGCGACGCCCGTTACGACGGCCGCTTCTTCACGGCCGTCAAGACGACGCGCATCTATTGCCGGCCGGTGTGCCCGGCGCGCACGCCCCTGTCCAGGAACGTCACGTTCTTTTCCACCGCGGCCGCCGCGCAGGAGGCCGGCTACCACCCGTGCCTGCGCTGCCGGCCGGAAACCGCGCCCGAAGTCGGCCCGGGCCACGAGTTGCCGGACAGCGTGGCGCGTGCGCTGCACCTGATCGAGCTGGGTGCGCTGGACGATGCCGGCGTGGACGCCCTGGCGCGGCGCCTGGGCGTGGGCGAGCGTCAGTTGCGCCGGCAGTTCCGCCAGCATCTGGGCGCGTCGCCGGTGACGGTCGCGCAGACGCGCCGCGTGCTGCTGGCCAAGCAGCTCATCCATGAAACGCAGTTGCCCATGGCCGAGATCGCCTTCGCGGCGGGATTTGGCAGCATCCGGCGCTTCAACGAAATCTTCCTCGACCTCTTCGGGCGGCCGCCGGGCGCGCTGCGGCGTTCGGGCAAGCCCGAGGCGCCGGCGGGGCCGGACGGCGAGATCAAGCTGCTGCTGCGTTATCGGCCGCCGTACGACTGGGACGCGATGCTGGCGTTCCTGCGCGTGCGCGCCATCCCCGGCATCGAAACCGTCGAAGACGACACCTACGCGCGCACCCTCTGCCTGGACGGCGCGCAGGGCACCGTGACGGTCAGGCCCGGCAAAGGCCACGCGCTGCAGGCGACGGTGCGCTTTCCCCGGCTGCAATCCCTTCCGGCCATCATCGCGCGCCTGCGCCGCGTCTTCGACCTGGCGAGCGATCCGGCCGCCATTGCCGCCCAGTTTTCCGCAGACCCGGTCATGACCGCGCTGATGCAGGCGCGGCCGGGACTGCGCGTGCCGGGCGCGTGGGACGGCTTTGAACTGGCCATGCGCGCGGTGCTGGGACAACAGATCACGGTGGCCGCCGCCATCCGGCTGGCCGGCAAGCTGGTGGCGGCGCACGGTGTTCCGCTGGCCCGGCCGGACGGCGCGCTGACGCACGTGTTTCCCTTGCCGGAAACGGTGGCCGCCGCGGAGCTGGCGTCGCTGGGCATGCCGCGCAGCCGCGCGGCCACGCTGTCGGCGGTGGCGGCCGCCGCCGTGGCGGACCCGCAGTTGTTCGACGCGGGCGGCGGGCTGGACGAGGCCGTGCGGCGGCTGCGCATGATCCGCGGGGTCGGGGAATGGACGGCGCAGTACATCGCGTTGCGCCAGTTGCGGGAACCGGATGCGTTCCCGCATGCGGACATCGGGCTGATACGCGCGCTGGAACGGCTGGAATCGCGGGCCTATACGCCGGCCCAACTGCTGGCGCGGTCCGAGGCCTGGCGGCCGTGGCGGGCTTACGCGGCGCAGCACCTGTGGACGGCGTGAGCGCGGCGCCGCGACCGTCCCCGGCCTGAGCGCCTGGGCCTGAGCGCGCCGGCAACCCCGTCGCCGGCGCCGCCAGCGCTACCAGCGGCCTTCCGATCCTTCCCGGAAGTAGCCCACCAGGAAATCCACGAAGGCGCGCACCTTGGCGGACAGGTGGTGGCGTTCGGGAAAGACGGCATAGATGTCGGCCTGCGGCAGCGCATAGTCCTGCAGCACCTGCACCAGCCGGCCGCTGCGCAGGTAGCGCGCAAGGTCCCATTCGGCGCGCTGCAGGATGCCCAGGCCGGCCAGCCCCCACGTCAACGTGACCTCGCCGTCGTTGCTGCTCAGATTGCCGCGCACCTTCACGGTCTCGCTGCGCCGGCCCTTGGTGAACCGCCACAGGCCGTAGGCGGCCTCGTTCTGGCGCAGCACGATGCATTGATGGCGCGCAAGGTCATGCGGCGTGGCAGGCACGCCGTGCGTTTTCAGGTAGCCGGGAGAGGCGCAGACCAGGCGGCGGTTGGGCGCGATCTTGCGCGCGATGAGGCTGGTGTCGGGCAGATCGCCAAAGCGCACCGCGACGTCGAACGCCTCCCGCACGAAATCGGCAGGCCGGTCGGTCAACTGCAATTGCAGCGAGACCTCGGGATACTGCTGCGCGAATTCCGCGATGGCCGGCGCGATGTAGCTGCGGCCGAAGCCCAGCGGCGCATTGACCTTGAGCAGGCCGCGCGGGCTGGCCTGGCGGCTGGCGATGAGCTCGTCCAGGTCGTCGATTTCGCCCAGGATGCGCCGGGCGTTTTCCAGGTAGACCTCGCCTTCGGCGGTCAGGCTCAGGCGGCGCGTGCTGCGGTTGAAAAGGCGCACGCCCAGCCGCGCCTCGATCTGCGCCAGCCGTTTGCTGACGGCGGCGGGCGTGACGTCGAGCTCACGCGCGGCCGCCGACATGCCGCCGGCGCGCGCAAGCTCCACGACCAGGAGCAGTTCGCCGGAATGCCCCATCGGTGCGGGCCCGTGCCGTCAGTCGCGGAAATTCTCGAACTGCAGCGGCAGGTCGACGTCGGTCTTTTTCAGCAGCGCGATCGCGGTCTGCAGATCGTCGCGCTTCTTGCCCGAGATGCGCAGCTTGTCGCCGTTGATCTGCGATTCCACCTTGAGCTTGGCGTTCTTGATGGCGGCGATGAGCTTCTTGGCGACGGGCTGTTCGATGCCCTGCTTGATGGTGACCTTCTGGCGGGCGCCGCCCAGGTTTTCGAGCGGGTCGGCGACGTCCAGGCAGCGCACGTCGATGCCGCGCGCCGACAGGCGGCCGCGCAGGATGTCCAGCATCTGCTTGAGCTGGAATGCGCTGGAGGCGACCTGGGTCACGACGTAGCCGTCGAGTTCGAACTTGGCTTCGGTGCCCTTGAAGTCGAAGCGCGTGGACAATTCGCGGTTGGCCTGGTCGACCGCGTTGGTCAATTCGTGTTTGTCGACTTCGGAGACGACGTCAAAAGTAGGCATGACACGGGATCCTGTAGGAAATGAATGGCGCAATGCAATGCCCGCCATTTTACCGGCCCCGCGCGCCGCGTCACGCCGACGTGCCGTCAGGCCGTCAGGCCGTCACCACGAGCAGCCGATCCGGCTGCAGGGGATGGGGCATGACGTGGGCGTCGATGCCGTAGGCCAGGTGCAGGTTCTTCGGCGTCAGCACCTGCGCCGGCGCGCCCGCCGCGATTTCGCGGCCGCCGCAGAGCAGCAGCAGGCGGTCGCACCAGCGCGCCGCGAGGTTCATGTCATGCAGGATCACCAGTACCCCCGTATCGCCGGCATGGGCCAGGCCCGCCGCCACGCGCAGCAGGTCGCCCTGGTGCCTGGGGTCCAGGCTGGCGGTGGGCTCGTCCAGCAGCAAATAGCGCGGCTCGCCGTCCACGCGCGCCGCCTTGCACTGCACCAGGACGCGGGCGAACTGCACGCGCTGCTGTTCGCCGCCGGAAAGTTCGGGATAGCGCCGCGCGTTCAGGTGGGTCACGTCGGCCCAGCCCAGCGCCTGCTCGACCAGCGCCTCCACCTGCGCGGGCGACAGCTCCGGAAAGGGATAGGCGCCCATCGCCACCACCTCGCGCACCTCCAGGTCAAAGGCGAGGCCGGGCTTTTGCGGCAGCACGGCGCGCCGCCGGGCCTGTTGCCGGTGGCCCAGCCCCTGCACATCGGCGTCGCCCAGCCGCACCGTGCCGGACTCGGGCGCCAGTTCGGCGGACATCGCGCCCAGCAGCGTCGACTTGCCCGCGCCGTTGGCGCCCAGCAGGCCCACCACTTCGCCGGGCCGCACCGCGAGCGACACCTGGTCCAGGATGCGGTTGCCGCCGCGCGTCAGTATGAGGTTCTCGGCCGCGAGCATCATCCATGCCTCCGGCCGCGCGCCAGCAGCCACAAGAAAAAGGGACCGCCCACCAGGCTGGTCACCAGCCCGATCGGCAGTTCGGCCGGCACCACCGCCACCCGCGCCAGCCAGTCGGCCAGCGTCAGCGCCAGCGCGCCGCCCAGCACGCAGGCGGGCAGCAGCCAGCGGTGGTTGGCGCCCAGCGTCATGCGCACCAGGTGCGGCACCACCAGGCCCACGAAGCCGATGCCGCCCGTCGCGGCCACCAGCGGTCCCACGATCAGCGCGCAGGCCAGCACCAGTTGCGCGCGCACGCGCTTGAGCGCATAGCCCAGGTGCTGCGCTTCGCGCTCGCCCAGCAGCAGGGCGTTCATCACGCGCCACTGGCGCATCAGCCACCAGGACATCAGCAACACCCAGGGCCCCAGGAACGCCAGCAGCGACCACTTCGCGCCGGCCAGGCTGCCCATGGTCCAGAACGTCAGGTCGCGCAACTGGGCATCGTTGGCCACGAAGGTGAACAGGCCGATCATGGCCCCGGCCACCGCGTTGATGGCGATGCCCGCCAGCAGCAGGCCGGCCACGCCGGGCACGCGGCGGCCCAGCGCATAGGCGCAGAAGGTGGCGAGCAGGCTGCCCGCAAAGGCGGCCGGCGCCAGCACCCAGAATCCGCCCGAGGTCAGCACGATGGCGGCCACCGCGCCCAGCGAGCCCCCCGCCGAAATCCCGATCAGGCCGGGCTCGGCCAAGGGATTGCGGAACAGGGCCTGCATCGCCGCGCCCGATATGGCCAGCGCGGCGCCCGCCACCATGGCGAACAGCACGCGGGGCAGCCGGATGTCGATCAGCACGTTGCGCCAGAGCGCGTCCCCGGCCGTCGGCTGGCCCCACAGCAGCGCGGGGATGTCGCGCAAGGGAATCTGCACGGCGCCGCTGCTGCTCGCGGCCAGCGCCACCAGCAGCAGGCCCGCCGCCAGCGCCGCCAGCGCCAGCGGCGCGGGTGCGCGCTTGGCGCTAATGCCCCATGACACCGGCCGCCTCCCGCTTGAGTTCGGTCAGCGCCAACGGCAGGCGCGGGCCCATGCCCAGTAGCAGCAGGTCGTCCATGACGATGACGCGCTTGCGCGCGGCGGCGGGCGTGGACGCGATGCCCGGCTGGGCCAGCAGCTTGTCCAGGCCGCCCGACGCGTCCAGCGACGTGCGGGTCACGACGATCACTTCGGGCGCCAGCGCGCTGACGGCCTCGGCGGACACCGGCTTGTAGCCATGCTGGTCCTTCAGCACGTTGACCAGTCCCGCCATCGTCATGACCTCGTTGGCGGCCGTGCCGCCGCCCGCGCCCTGCAGCGTGCCGGTGCGGTTGAGCAGCAGGATCGCGCGCGCGCCGGTGCCGGGAATCGCCTCGACCGCCTGGAGGTCGCGGGTGATCTCGGACACCAGGGCTTCGCCCGCCGGCGCCGCGTCGAGCGCGTCGGCAATGTTGCGGATGCGCGCCTTCAGCGACTCCACCGACGGCGAATCCGGCACGGTGACGATGCGCACGCCGACCTCGCCCAGGCGCTTGAGGGCGTCGGGCGGCCCCGCCTGCTCGGACGCCAGCACCAGGTCGGGCTGGAGCGCCAGCACGCCCTCGACCGGCACCGCGCGGTAATAGCCGACGCGCGGCAGCTTGGTCGCGGCCTCCGGGTACAGGCTGGACAGATCGTCTCCCACCAGCTTGCCGCCCTGCCCCAGCCGATACACGATCTCGGTCACGCTGCCGCCCAGCGTCACGACCCGCTCGGGCGGCGCCGCCTGCGCGCTTGCCGCCAGCATCCACGCCAACCCTGCCAACCATTTTTTCATCGCCATTTCCTCATGTGCTCAAGCGGCCAGCGGGGCGCTGCACAGGCCAACCATGAGTTCGCGCCATGGCGCCAGTTCCGGCTTGCCCGGCTTGCGTTCGCCAAAGAACTGCACGATCAGGTCGCCGGTGGCGGCGTACACCTCCAGCGAGGTCACCCAGCCGTCCGCCGTAGGCTTGTTGACCACCCACGCCGAGGCGATGGCCGTCGTATCCAGGTGCAGGTTGAATGTCGGGTCCAGCACGTTGAACCACGGACCGGTGCGGCGCAGCGACTGCACGGGGCCGGAGTGGATCTGGATCATGCCGCGGTTGCCCACGAAGCACATGATGCGCAGGCCCGATTCCGACGCCGATTGCAGCATGCGTTCCACGGCGTCGGCCGGCACCGGCTGCGCCAGGTCTTCGCCGGCCGCCGCCAGGGCCGCCAGGCGCGACACCTTGAACTTGCGCAGCAGCGGGAAGAATTCGTGCGTGTCCTTCATGCCCAGCCAGGCTTCGCGCCAGGCCTGCGCGTCCTCGACCTGCCCGGCATCGGCGGACGGCGCGTAGGGCTGCGCCACGGGCCATTGAGATTCGCCCGCGAACCGCGCGACCAGCGCGTCATACGCGGCCGCATCGGTGGCATCGGTGCGGTACACCTTGTGCACCGCGACGCCCGCGCCGTCGAAGAACTGCAGGCTGTGGCGCCCGTCCTGCTCGACCGCCCAGGCCGACTTCCACGCGGTGAAGAACACGCGCAGGTCGATGTCCGGTCCCAGCACCAGGCCCACCGGACCTTCGGCCTGGATGTCCTCGTACCTGCCGTGGCGTTCGTGCACACACCAGTCGTTGCGCGTCAGCGCCATGACCTCGCCCAGCGTGCCCAGTTCGCGGAAGATCTCCTGCGGCGTGCCGTGCAGCGCGGTGGCCTTCACGCCGCCACAGCCCGCGGCCACCCACTCGGCTTCGGATACGCCCAGCGCCTGGGCCAGGTTGCGGGCGCGCAGCCCGGGTTGGGAGGCGGCCAGGGCCTCGTTGCGGGCGCGCAATGCTTCAGCGCGGATCGTGAAATCGGTATTCGTCATCGTAGGCCCTCCGGCCAGTGCAAACCATTGCTGAAAACCGCCGCCGGTCCGGTCAGCGCCGAACGGCGGCGGACCGAACTCAATATTGATACGTCAGCGAAACGCGCACGCTGCGTCCCGGTTCCGTGTACCAGTCGACCGTGCGCGGAATCGCGGTGGCGCCCGCGGTCGGCACGTTGATGGCCTCCCAGTACTTCTTGTCGAAGAGGTTGAACACCCCAGCCTGCACCTGCAATCCCTTCACCGCGGCCGGACGCCAGTACCCCATCAGGTCGACCACGCCATAGCCCGGCGCCTTGAAATCGGGGTTGGGCGCATCGGCCGAGGCCTCCGGATATTCGACCTTGTTGCGCTGCATTGCCGTGGTGAGCATCGCATCCACGCCCCACACGTCGCGGCCATAACCCACGCCGAGCACCGCCTTGAGCGGCGCCACGGAATTCAGGTACTGCCCCGTGCCCTCGTCCTTGCCCACCGCCCACGCCAGCGAGCCCCAGGTGCGCCAGCCCGGCGCGAACTTCCAGTGCGCGCTCGCCTCGGCGCCGTAGATGCGGACCTTGGCGCGGTTGACGTTGCCCGTCACGCCCAGCGGATACTGCCCCGCCCACCCCGGCTGCCACTGCGGCGAATCGGGATTGAGCGGCACATCGCCATCGATGAAGTTCTGATAACGATTATCAAACAACGATACCGCACCGCCCAGGTCGTCGGAACCGATCTTGGCGCCCAGTTCCCAGCCCTTGCTGGTTTCGGGCTTCAGGTACGGATTGCCCACGCGCAGGTACGTGCCGGGGCCGCCATAGTTGGTGTAGAGCTGCGTGGCGCTGGGGGCCTTGAAGCCATAGGCGTATTGCGCATAGAGGCTGAGCTGGTCGGCCGCCCGCCACGTGGCCAGCAGCTTGGGCGAAAAACGGCTGCCGCTGTTGGTCGGCGGCAGCGCGCCCGCGTTCGGATTGCTTTCGTAGCTGGCGCTGGACTGCGGCCGTTGCTCGTAATGGTCGTAGCGCACGGCCGGCGCCAGCGTGTAGCGTCCGTCGGCAAAGCTGAACTCGTCCTGCACCCACAGCGCCCACTGGTTGCCCTTGGATTGCGGCACGTCGGCCTGGTTGGTGTGCAGCATGTCGCAGGCGCGCGGGCCGAATGGCGCGGGCGTGCCGGGACGGATCGCGGGGCAGTTGTCGTAGCCGCTGGAATTCTGCTCGGTCTTGTTGCCGTACCACTCGCCGCCGAAAGACCATAGCTGCGCCACCGAATCCCCCGCGATGCGCTTGGTGAATTCGGTGCTGGCGCCGAACAAGGTCTGCTGGATCGAATTGCTGCGGCCATACGGACCGTTGGGAAAGCCGTAGCGGAACGGGTCGCCCGGAATGATGCGGGCGCGCGCGTCGACGCCGCGGATGCCGTTCTGCGAGTTGTCCAGGCGCACGCGCTGCCAATACACCACCGCGTTGGCCGTGTCGATGAGGCCGCCGGAATCCGGCGCGGTGTACGTGTAGTCGAACGACACGCGCTCGCGCTCGGTTTCCTTGCGGGTGCTGTTTTCGCCGATCAGGTAGCTGGTGCCGGGGCCCTGCTCCCATTTGCTGTCGATGTCGGCGTCGCGCTTGAAGTATTCGCCCGTCAGGCCGAAAAGATGGGCGCCGTCCACGCGCTGCTGCAGCTTCATCAGGAAGCTGCGCTGGTCGTAGTCCTCGGGGCTGGGCTTGCTGCGGTTGGGACCATAGCCGCCGACCTCGCCGCGGTTGTCCAGTTCGTGCCCGTTGCGCACGCCGGCCTGCACCAGCCAGAACGTGTTGCTGTGGATCTGGCCGGCCAGCGCGGCGTTGGCGCCCCAACTGCTGTCGGCGGAGTCATAGTCGGTCTTGGCCAGCGCGCCGAAGCGCTTGCCACCGCCCAGCAGATCCGCGGGATTCAGGGTGTGCAGGTCGGCGATGCCGGAAATCGCGCCCGAGCCGCCGCCGGTCGCGTCCGCGCCGCGAACGATGTCCAGGCGCGACAGGCTGTTGAAATCCACGGCTTCCAGCCCGCCCTTCACGCCGCGCGCGCCGTCGTCCAGCCAGGGCAGACGGATGCCATCGACGCGGGTCAGCACCCGGTCCTGATCCAGGCCGCGGATGTTGATGCTGTTGGTCTGGCGATTGAAGCTCACGCCGGGTTCGGCGCGCCGGCTCAGGTCGGTCCAGCTCCGGATCTGCAGGTCGTCCAGGCGGCGGCGGTCAGTGGTGGTGGTCCAGGCCGGCGTGATGACCGCGGCCTCCCCGTCGATCAGGACCGGCGCGAGCTGCGTCACGCCGCCCTGAGGCAGGGCCTGCAGCACGAACACGCCCGCGCTGCGCTCCTGCACGCCCAGGCCGCTGCCCGCCAGAAGACGTGAGAAGCCTTCATGCACGGAATATTCTCCCTGCAGCCCCGCGGTGCGGCGTTGTCCCACCAGCGCCGCGTCGAACAGCACCGTCACGCCCGCGCTGTCCGCAAAGCGCGGCAATGCGTCGGCCAGCGCCCCCGCCGGGATGCTGTAGCCGCGTGCTCCCGCCTGCGCGGCCGCCGTTCCCTGCGCCTGCGCCGCCGCCATCGGCAGCATCGCGGCGGATGCCGCGGCCAGGGCCAGCGCGGCATGCACCGCGGCGGTAAGACGGGTCAGCCGGCATTGCGCGCCTCGGGCTGGTCGGGAGCCGCTTGCGCGGCCGACGGGGAAGTAAGCCATGGTCGTCCTTTCGATCCAACAGGTATCGGCATCCGTGTGCCTATACAGACCATGACCCTCGGGAATTCAGAACCGGACAGCATTTTCAAAAGTTTTTTTGCGCGCGGCCAAAAAAGCCCGTCGCCCGCGCCGCCGTCACGCCGCCGCCTCGCGCGCAACGATCGTCACCCAGTACGGCGTGCGATAGCGCACCTGCACCGGCAGGGTGGCCGGCAGGGCCGCCAGCACCGCGTCGGTGTCGTGCAACTGGAACGCGCCCGAGATGCGCAGGTGCGCAATCTCGGGATCGCAGCGCAGGATGCCCTGCCGGTAGCGGCCCAGTTCCGCCGCAAACGCATCCAGCCGCAGCGCGCTGGCGTACAGCACGCCGCGCAGCCAATCGCTGGCATGCGGGTCGGCCGGCGTCGCCGCCGCGGCGCCGTCGGCCGACAGGCTGCTCTGCTCGCCCGCCGAAACGCTGACGAAGCGGCCCGGCTGCGCGGGGCTGCTGACGCGCACGCGGCCTTCCTGCACGCTGAGCTGGCAGCGCCCGCCCTCCTGGCGCACACAGAATCGCGACGCCTGCGCCTCGATGTCCCCGAGCCGCGTGCGCACGATGAATGGCCGCGGGTGGCTGGCCGGGTCCGCGACGGCATGGACGGCGATCTCTCCGCCGCGCAGCCGCAGCAGCCGCGTTGCGTCGTCGAACAGCACGTCGACGGCGCTGGACGTGTTCAAGTGCAGGGTGGACCCGTCGGCCAGCTTGACGTCGCGCCGTTCGCCCACCACGCTCCGGTAGTCGGCGCTCCAGTCCAGGGGATCGGCGCGCCAGGCCGCCCAGCCCGCCGGTCCCGCCACCACCAGGGCCACCAGCGTCTTCAAGGCGGCGCGGCGGCGCTTGAGATCCGGACGATCCAGGGTCGCCATGCCCAGCGCCGACGGAATCAGCCCGAAGCGCGCATTCACCCGCTGCGCCCGCTGCCAGGCGTATTCGTGTTCGGCCTTGCTGGCGCGCCACTGGTCGCAGGCATGCACGTCCGCGTCCGTGGCCCGTCCCGAGCTCAGCCGCAAGAGCCAGCGCGCGGCTTCGCGCGCGACGTTGCGCTCGACGGCCGGCAGCTCGCCGGCCGCGTCGGCCTGGGGGCTCACATCACCGCCATGATGCATTGCTCGTATCCCTTGGTGATGTAGCGGTGCACGGTGCGCAGCGACACGTTGAGCCTGGCGGCGATCTCGCCGTGGCTCAGGCCTTCCAGTTGCGCCATCAGGAACGCCTGGCGGGCGGGCAGCGACAGGCCCGCCAGCATCTCTTCGATTTCCTGCAGCGTCTCCAGGATGATGAGGCGCTGCTCCGCGGAGGGAACCAGCGCCTCGGGCATCAAGGCCAGGGCCTCGAGATAGGCCTGCTCCACCGAGCGGCGGCGATGGTGGTTCAAGAGCAGGCGCTTGGCGATCGTGGTCAGGTAGGCGCGCGGCTCGCGCAGCGCATCCAGCTCGTGGCGGTGGCGCAGCACGCGCACGAACGTATCCTGCGCAAGATCGGCGGCATCGAAGCTATTGCCCAGCTTGGCGCGCAGCCACCCGTGCAGCCACCCGTGATGGGCGCGATACAGGAGATTGACGGCATCGCCCGAGGCGAGCACGGAATTTGGCACGGATGGCTCCCTGACTCACAACGATAAAAATCACAACGCTAAAAATCACAACGACAAAAATCACAACGACAAAAATCACAACTACAAATAGAAATCAATCTCATTCTAAATGCAAAACCCTGATCCTGGTCAAGTCCGCGCGCCGGCCTTGCGGAGATATCATCCGTACGGTGCCCGCCTCCCGCGGCGCCGCTTTCCACAGGCTGACCTCATGCTCTACGCCGTCCTGCAGTTCGTCCACGTCATCGCCGTGATCCTCTGGGTGGGCGGCATGTTCTTCGCCCACTGTTTCCTGCGGCCGGCGGCCGCGAAGCTGGAGCCCCCCGTTCGGCTGACACTCATGTCCTCGGTGCTGGGGCCTTTCCTGGACGCCGTGATGGCGGCCATCGCCCTGATTCTGCTGACCGGCGCCGGAATGATCGGCCTGGCCGCCAGCCAGGCGGCGCAGACGGGCGGCGCCTTCTTCATGCCCAGGAGCTGGACGCTGATGGCCTCGGGCGGCATCGTCATGATGGCCATCTACGGCCACATCCGGTTCGCGCTGTACAAGCGCCTGGCCGCGGCCGTGGCGGCGTCCGACTGGCCCGCGGGCGGCCGGGCCATGGCCGGCGTGCGGCGCTGGGTGGGCGTGAACCTGCTGCTCGGGATCGCCATCGTCGCCGTCGTTTTCCTGGTGTAGCGGGCGGAACCCGCGCGGCCTGGCGCGGCATGGCCGCCGGCGTCGGCCTTGGGGAATGCCCGCGGCATTGCATCCAGCCGTTCCGGATCTGTTGACCACCGCCTGCTGCCAATTCATGGCAGTATTGCGGCGTCCCTCTTCCGCCCGCCCCATGTCCCGCACCGAACGCCTCCTGGAGCTCCTCCAGACCCTGCGCCGCCACCGCCTGCCCGTCAGCGGTCACCGGCTTGCGGCCGAGATGGGCATCAGCCTGCGCACCCTGTATCGCGACATCGCCACGCTGCAATGCCAGGGCGCGGAGATCGAGGGCGAGCCCGGGGTCGGCTATGTGTTGCGGCCCGGCTTCATGCTGCCGCCGCTGATGTTCAGCACCGAAGAGATCGAGGCGCTGGTGCTGGGCACGCGCTGGGTGGCCCGCCGCTCGGACGAGCGCCTGGGCCTGGCGGCCCGCAATGCGCTGGCCAAGATCGGCGCGGTGCTGCCGCAGGAGCTGCGCGACGAGCTGGACGCCATTCCGCTGCTGGTCGCTCCCAGCGCCGTCGCGGTGACGGACCGGGTCGACGTGGCGCTGATCCGCCAGGCGATCCGCGCCGAGCAGAAGTTGGACATCACGTACCGCGACGACAAGGGATCCGATTCCAGCCGGGTGATCTGGCCGTTTGCGCTGGGGTTCTTCGACAGCGTGCGCCTGGTGATGGCGTGGTGCGAATTGCGCGGCGACTTCCGGCATTTCCGCACCGACCGCATCGCCACGCTGGCCATTGCGGACCGGTACCCCAAACGCCGGCACATGCTGCTCAAGGAATGGCGCGCGCTGGAGCACGAGGCGCGCAAAGACTGACGTACGCTACTGCCAAAAACTGACAGCACCCCTGCCTATCATGAGCGCGTCAATCACCCGGAGCGCATCATGTCAGACACCAATTTCGTCATCCTGTATGTGGAAAATCCGCAGGCCAGCGCCGCGTTCTACAGCGCGCTGCTCCAGCGGCCGCCCGTTGATGCATCGCCGACGTTCGCGCTGTTCGCGTTGGACTCCGGGCTGATGCTGGGCCTGTGGTCGCGCTACGCCGCCGCGCCCGCGGCGGCCGGGCGCGGCGGGGCGTCCGAACTGGCCTTCTCCGTGTCCGATGCCGACGCCGTCGACCAGCGCCATGTGGACTGGAGCCTGCGCGGACTGCCGATCCTGCAGGCCCCGACCGACATGGACTTCGGGCGCACGTTCGTCGCGCTGGATCCCGACGGCCACCGGCTGCGGGTCTTTGCCCCCGCGTCCCCGCCGGTCGCGGCCCGCTCCGAGCGCGCGGTTGCCGCCGTCTAGCGAGGCGGGCGCAGACCGCGCCGCCGCGCGTCAGGCCTGCTGGCGGCTTGCGTTCAGCGCCACCGCCTGCGCGCGTTTCCTGAACAGCAGGTAATACAGCGCGGCCAGCAACAGCAGGAACGGCACCCCGAACACCAGCGTCATCTTGAACACGCTGGTGAACCAGGTGGTGACCAGGATCGCCAGCATCGCCACCGCGCCCAGCAGCGTCAGCACGGGAAAGCCCGGCATGCGGAACGACAGCCGCTCGCCGCCTTCGCGCACCCAGCGGCGGCGAAAGAAGTAGTGCGTGACGAAGATCATCATCCACGTGAACAGCGCGCCGAACATCGAAATAGCCATCATCAGCGTGAAGGCCGTCTCGGGATACAGCACGTTCAGCACCGTGGCGATGGCGATGCCGCTGGTGGACAGCAGCAGCGCGTTCAGCGGGGTGCCGCTGCGCGTCAGCCGGCCCAGCGCCGACGGCGCATGGCCCGCGCGCGACAGGCTGAACATCATGCGGGTGGTGATGTAGAGCTGGCTGTTCATGGCCGACAGGGCCGCCACCAGCACGATGAAGTTGATGACGCCGGCCGCGCCCGGAATCTCCAGCGCCTGCATCACCTTCACGAACGGGCTGCCGCCCTTGCCGGCTTCGTCCCACGGCACGATGGCCAGGATCAGCGCCAGCGTCAGCAGATAAAAGACGACCAGCCGGATGATGGTGGCGCGAAACGCCTGCTTGACGGCGCGTTCGGGATCCTCGGCTTCGCCCGCCGCCACGGCGATCATCTCGACGCTCAGATAACTGAAGATCGAGATCACCACCGCGATCCACATCCCCCACACGCCGTTCGGAAAGAAGCCGCCGTGCGAGGTGTACAGCGCGGCGCCGTACTGCGGGCTGCCCCACACCACATACGCGCCCAGGATGATGAAGCCGACGATGGCGCTGATCTTGATGGTCGAGAACCAGTATTCGATGGTGCCGAACGCCTTGACGCTCATTGCATTGATGACGATGAGCGCCGCCGAAAACAGGCACACCCATTGCCAGCCGGGCACGCCGGGAAACCAGAAGCTCATGTACTCGGCCACCGCCGTCACTTCGGTGCCCACGGCCAGGACCACGCAGGACCAGTACGCATAGCGCACCAGAAAGCCGGCCAGCGGACCGATGTAGTGTTCCGCGTAGGCGCCGAAGGAGCCCGACGTGGAATGCGCGACCGTCATTTCCGCCAGGCAGGCCATCAGCAGCAGCGTGATGAACCCGCCGATGGCATAGCTGATCAGCACGCTGGGGCCGGCAAAGCCGATGGCGAACTTGCTGCCCAGGAACAGCCCCGTGCCGATGGCCCCGCCAATGGCGATCATGCTCATCTGCCCGGACGTCAGGCGGCGCTTGAGCCCCTGCTCGCGTTCGGCGATCCGCCCGAATCCTTTCTGTTGTTGCATTGTCTCCTCCTTTACTGCGCTGTTTTATTGGGGATGGCGGCTTGGAAGGCCGGCGCGGCCAGGTGCAACGTCAGGGATCAGGTCACGGCGGAGCGCTGCTTGAACTCGGGCTTGTCCCAGGCGCGCGTGTCCAGCACGTCCTTCAGGATGTCGACCGCGTCCCAGACGTCGGCATAACCGATGTACAGGGGCGTGAGACCGAAGCGCAACACTTCGGGCTCGCGGTAGTCGCCGATCACGCCGCGCGCGATCAACGCCTGCATCACCTCGAAGCCGTTGGGATGGCGAAAGCTCACGTGGCTGCCGCGGTCGGCGTGCGTGCGCGGCGTCACGAGCGTCAGCGGGTGGCCGGCGCAGCGCGATTCGACCAGGTCGATGAACAGGTCGCCCAGCGCCAGCGATTTCTTGCGCACCTGGTCCATGCCGGCCGCGTGCGCCACATCCAGGCCGCACTCGACCAGCGACAGCGACACGATGGGCTGGGTGCCGCACAGGTAGCGGCGGATGCCGCCCGCGGGCTCATACGCCACCGCCATGTCGAACGGGCGGCTGTGTCCCCACCAGCCCGACAGCGGCTGCCAGAAATCCTGCGTGTGGCGCGGCGCGACCCAGATGAAGGCCGGCGACCCCGGGCCGCCGTTCAGGTACTTGTACGTGCAGCCGACCGCGAAGTCCGCGTTGGCGCCGTTCAGGTCCACGGGCACGGCGCCGGCGGCGTGGGCCAGGTCCCAGATGGTCAGCGCGCCGCGCTCATGCGCCTGCGCGGTGACGGCGGCCATATCGTGCATCTGGCCGCTTCGGTAATTGACGTGGGACAGCAGCATGACGGCGACGGAATCGTCCAGCGCCTTGTCCAGCGGGAGATCGTCGTCGATCAGGCGCATTTCGTAGCCCTGCTGCAGCAGGTCGATCATGCCCTGGATCATGTAGAGGTCGGTGGGGAAGTTGTCGCGCTCGGACAGGATGACGCGGCGCGCCGGGTGCTTTGCCTGCTGGATGCGCAGCGCGGCGGCCAGCGCCTTGAAGATATTCAGCGACGTGGTGTCGGTGACGACCAGTTCGCCCTCGCGCGCGCCCAGCAGGCCGCCCAGCTTGTCGCCCAGGCGCGCGGGCAAGTCGAACCAGCCGGCCGTGTTCCAGCTACGGATGAGGCCCGAGCCCCATTCCTGGCCGATCACCTGCGCGGCGCGGGCCGCGGCGGTCTTGGGCAGCACGCCCAGGGAATTGCCGTCCAGGTAGAGCACGCCGGGCGGCAGCTCGAACTGGTCTTTCAAGGGGGCCAGGGGATCCTGGCGGTCGGCGTTCACGCAGGCTTCGCGAGTGTTCATGTTCCGTTCCTTCTAGCGGTTTCGCGTTAAATACTATCAGCGCGCAGGTGCCGATAAATTGCAAAATCGGTCGTGACTTACCCGGGTTTTCCGCATTAAATTGCATCCATTCGCCATTTTCAGAATTGGATTGCGCCATGCAGATCGACGCCATAGACCGGCGCATTCTTGCCCGCCTGCAGGAAGACGGCCACCTCAGCAACCAGGACCTGGCCGAGCAGGTGGCGCTGTCGCCGTCGGCCTGCCTGCGCCGCGTGCGCGCGCTGGAGGAAGCGGGCCTCATCCGGGGCTATCGCGCGGTGCTGGACGCCGAAAAACTCGGCTTTGAACTGGAGGCCATCGTCCATGTGTCGCTGGACCAGTCGCGCGTGGGCTGGCACGAAGAATTCCTGGCCGGCATCGCGCTGCACGACGAAATCACCGAGGCCAGCATCGTTACGGGCGCTTCCAACTACATCCTGACCGTGCGCACGCGCAATCTGGCCGCGTTCTCGACCTTCGTGGAGGACAAGCTCAGCAAACTGGCCGGCGTGCGCGACCTGTGCTCGCACATCGTCATGCGCAAAGTGAAAAGCCGCGAAGGCATGCTGCCCTTGTCCGCCTGGCGGCAGTAGCCGCCGCGCCGCTAGGCGGGCGCGTGTTCCAGGAAACCGAAAACCGTCACGAAGTGGCAGGCCGTGCCGGCCATGACGAAAAGATGCCAGATGCCGTGCGCGTGGCGCCAACGCTTGTCGTTCGCGTAGAACAGCGTGCCCGTGGTGTAGATGGCCGCGCCCGCGAGCAGCCAGGCCAGTCCCGCCGTGGATAGCGCGCCCGCGATCGGCGCGGCGAACGCCACGCCCAGCCAGCCCATCGCCAGGTACAGCGGCAAGGCCGGCGGGGCGCCGCGCGCCCACCAGAGTTCGCGGCTGATGCCCACGAAGGCCAGCAGCCAGATCGCCACGCCCATCGCCGCGCCCCAGCCATGGTCCACCGGACCGAACGCCAGCGGCGTATAAGTGCCGGCGATCAGCAGATAGATCGCGCAGTGGTCCGCCTTGGCCCACATCGCCTTGCGGCGGCCCTGCGAACAGTGAAACAGGGCCGACGACGCATACACCGCGATCATCGACGCCGCGAACACGGCGCAGCCGATGATCTGGCGCGTGTCCACCCGCAATTCGGCCGCGCGCGTGAGCAATGCGCCGGACGCCAGCACCGCCAGCGCCAGCCCGGTCAAATGGGTCACGCCATTGAGTCGTTCGCCATGCTGCATGTGCGCCCCCGCCCCGGCTCCATGCCGGTGCCCGCCATCATGGCGGGCATGTGTGACAGAAGCGGGACAAGCGCCGTCATATGACCTGTAGCTATATTTTTACTATTCCATATGCTTTGTGGAAAAATAGGCCGGTTGTTAGAGTGCGGCTACGCCGGAGGGCATTGCAGGCCCACATGCTCTCCACCGTGATCATCCGTGGAGCATTGCCATGAAACTCTTCCGTACGCTTCTCGTCGCCGGCCTCGTGCAGGCCGCCGCGCTGTCCGCCGCCCACGCCCAGTCCGGGCTGGACCAGATCAAATCCGCGGGCGTGTTCAAGATCGGCACCGAGGGCACCTACGCCCCCTTCACGTACCACGATGCCTCCGGCCAGTTGACCGGCTTTGACGTGGACATCGGCCGTGCCATCGCCGAACGCCTGGGCGTAAAGGCGCAGTTCGTGGAAGGCAAGTGGGACGGTCTCATCGCGGGACTGGACGCCAAGCGCTACGACGCGGTCATCAACCAGGTGGGCATCACCGAGGCGCGCCGCGCCAAGTACGATTTTTCCGATCCCTACATCTCGTCCGCCGCCGTGCTGATCGTGCGCGACGACAACACCAGCATCAAGTCCTTCGCGGACCTGAAGGGCAAGAAGTCCGCCAATACGCTGACCAGCAACTTCGGCAAGCTGGCGCAGAGCCACGGCGCGGAAGTGGTCGCCGTGCAGGGCTTCAACGAGGCCATCGACCTGCTGACCTCCGGCCGCGTCGAAGCCACGGTCAACGACAACCTGTCCTTCCTGGACTTCAAGAAGCAGAAGCCCAACGCCCGCGTGAAGATCGCGGCCACGGACAAGACGGCGGAATTCAGCAATTCCGGCGTGCTGATCCGCAAAGGCAATCCGGAACTCAAGGCCGCCATCGACAAGGCGCTGGCCGACATGAAGGCCGACGGCACGTACAAGACCATCTCGGTCAAATACTTCGGCACGGACCTGTCCACGCAATAAGCCGCAATAAGCCGCTATAAGCCTATAAGCAATAGGAGCGCCCATGACGCTGCCCACCTGGCTGCACGCCCTCCTGCCCGACTGGCTGCTGGCAAAAATAGGCGAATGGACAGTGCCGGCCTGGGTGCAGCTCATGGCGGATTCGTTCTGGCCGCTGCTGCATGCGGGGCTGGTGTTCACGGTGCCGCTCACGCTGATGTCCTTTGCGCTGGGCCTGGCGCTCGCCTTCGTGGTGGCGCTCATCCGCCTGTTCGGCCCCGCGCCGCTGGTGGCGGTGGTGCGCTTCTATGTCTGGCTCATCCGCGGCACCCCGCTGCTGGTGCAGCTCTTCGTCATCTTTTACGGCCTGCCCAGCGTGGGCATCGTGCTGGATCCCCTGCCCGCCGCGCTGATCGGCTTCACGCTGAACGTCGGCGCCTACAACTCCGAGGTGATCCGCGGCGCGATCGAATCCATCACCAAGGGCCAATGGGAAGCGGCCTATTCGCTCAGCATGACGCGCGGCCAGGCCCTGCGCCGCACCATCCTGCCGCAGGCCGCCCGCGTGGCCGTGCCGCCGCTGTCCAATTCCTTCATCGCGCTGGTCAAGGACACCTCGCTGGCCGCCGTGCTGACGGTGCCCGAGATCTTCCAGGCCGCGCAGCGCATCGCCGCCGTCACCTATGAGCCGCTGATCCTCTATACCGAGGCCGCACTGATCTACCTGGCATTCAGTTCCGTGTTGTCGGCGGCGCAGGTGCGGCTGGAGCGGCGCTTCGGCCAGCACGCCATGTTCAGCGAGAAGACCCGATGATCCGCCTTGAAAAAATCGAAAAGTCCTTCGGCGGCAATCCCGTGCTCAAGCAGGTGGATGTGCAGATCGACGAAGGCAGCGTCACCGCGCTGATCGGCCCGTCGGGCAGCGGCAAGAGCACGCTGCTGCGCTGCGTGAACCTGCTGGAAGTCCCCGACCGCGGCCGCCTTGAGATCGGACCCGAGACGGTCGATTTCGAACCCGGACGCAAGCTCGCGCGCGAGCAGGTCCAGGCCGTGCGCAAGCAGACGGGCATGGTGTTCCAGAATTTCCAGCTCTTTCCGCACCAGACCGTCGTGGCCAACGTCATGGAGGGCCTGGTGACGGTGCAGAAATGGCCCGCCGACCGCGCCCGCGCGCGGGCCGAGGAACTGCTGCGCAAAGTGGGCATGCTGGAAAAGGCGGACGCCTGGCCGGCCAACCTGTCGGGCGGCCAGCAGCAGCGCGTGGCCATCGCCCGCGCGCTGGCGCCCGCGCCGCGCGTGCTGCTTTGCGACGAGCCGACCTCGGCGCTGGACCCCGGACTGGCCGCCGAAGTGGTCGACGTGCTGCGCCAGCTGGCCGCGGAAGGCATGACCATGCTGATGGCCACGCATGACCTTCGGCTGGCCGCCAGCGTCTCGCGCGAAGTGGTATTCCTGCTGGATGGCGTGGTGGTCGAAGCCGGGGATTCCCGCACCGTATTCACGCGCCCCGCCGATTCGCGCACCGCGGCGTTCGTGTCGACGCTGACGCAGGAAGCCGCGATCTAGGCGTCATCGTCCTATTCGGTGCCTGACACCCGCTGGAACCCCGCACAGGGTGTCAGACACCGCGCCGGCGCGGGCGCGTCCACCGCCCGCTACTTCGGCGGCAGCGATCCCGCCGGATCGACGGCCTGGCCGTCGTAGCGCAATTCGAAATACAGCCCCACCTGCTTGCTGTCGCTGTTGCCCATTTCAGCAATCTTCTGCCCCTGGGACACGCGCTGCCCTTCCTTGACCAGCAGCTTGCTGTTGTGCGCGTAGATGCTGAGGAAGCTGGCGTTGTGCTTCACGATCACCAGATGGCCGTAGCCGCGCAGGCCGCTGCCGGAATAGGCCACGGTGCCTTGCGCCGCGGACACGACCGGGGTGCCGGCGGCATTGGTGATGACGATGCCGTTCGAGTGGGATCCGTCGTAGCCGCGCGTGACCTTGCCCTGCGCGGGCCAAACCAGCGAAATCGCGCCCGGCGGCGCGGTGCGCCGCTTGCCGGACGAGGCGGTGGCGCGCGGCGCGGGCTTGGGCTTGCTGCTGGCCTTGCGGGGCGGCGAGGTGCGCGCCTGCCCGGCGGGCGGATCGACCCGCAGCACCTGGCCGACTTCGATCGAATTGGCATTCGACAGGTTGTTCCACCGCACCAGGTCGCGCACGCTGGCCCCTTCCTTGCGCGCAATCTGATAGAGGGTATCGCCCGACTCGACGCGGTAGTAGCCGGGCTGGACCTTGGTGGTGCCGCAGGCGGCCAGCAGCACCAGCAACCCCGCCATCAGCGCGCCCCGCCACCATCGAGCGAAGGATCCCGCACGGTCCCTTCCGGGGGACTGGACGGCAAAGGACAAGGTCGAAACGGGCAAGGTCGAAACGGACAAGGAAAGCTCTGAAACCTGGGGCACGGGGTCGCGTGTCGGAACGAAGTGCGTTCAAGGGTACCAAGAAATCGGGACCGCTTGGCATAGAATGCCTGCATGCCATCCACGACCCGCCTCCTGTGCACGCTGCGCGCCCTGCGCGCCGAGGGCGTGCTATGGCTGGCGCTCCTGGCCCTGGCGCTGCGGGCCCTGGTCCCCGCCGGCTACATGCCGGACACGCGCGCGCTGCACGATGGCCGCCTGGAGGTCACGTTCTGCTCGGCGGCGGGCGACTTGTCGGTGTTGAACGTGGCGCTGCCCACCGATGGCAACGGCAAGGCGGGCCACGGCGCCGCGGACACCGGCGCGCAGTGTCCCTTCGGCCTGCTCGCGCACGTCACGCCCGCCACCGCGCCGCCCATGACGCCGCTGCTGCTGACGGCCGCCGGACATCCTCCGCCCCCGCCCGCTCCCCCCTTCCTGCCCGCGCAGCCGGCCCAAGGGCCGCCGCTCGGCTCCCGCGCGCCTCCACCACGGGCCTGACTCCGTCCAGGTCCGTCCGCGTGCCTTGCCGCCTTACTTATATTTAGTGGCAAGGGACTGCGGGCGGCACTTGCCGCGCGGCTCGACCGCGCGGCCGACCCGTCAATCCCGAGGCTTTACATGCATTCCCTCTTTTCGCGCGCGCCAGCCGGCGCGCCACGCGCTGCCGCGCCCGATCCGCGGCGACGCCTGCTGCTGTCGACCCTGGCGCTGCTGCCGCTCGCCGGCTGCGGCCCCGACACGCCCGCCCTGCACGGCATGGACCTGTCCAGCATGCCGGCCGGCGACTTCCAGTTGCAGGACACCGCCGGCCAGACGCGCACCCTGGCCGACTACCGCGGCCATCCCGTCATGCTGTTCTTCGGCTTCACGCAATGCCCGGACATCTGCCCGACGGCGCTGACCCGCGCGGTCGAGATCAAGTCGCTGCTGGGCGCCGACGCCGACAAGCTCCGCGTCCTCTTCATTACCGTGGACCCCGAGCGCGACACGGCGGAGATCCTGCGGGCGTACACGCAGGCGTTCGATCCCGGCTTCATCGGCCTGCGCGGCACGGCGGAGCAGACCCGGGCCGCCGCCCAGTCCTTCAAGGTCTTCTACCAGAAGGTCGCGACGGGCTCCTCCTACACCATGGACCACACCGCGCTGACGTACCTCATCGACGCCCAGGGCAAGCTGCGCGTCGCGTTGCGCCATCAGCAGACGGCGCAGGAATGCGCGCAAGACCTGCGCACCGTGCTTTGACTCACCCAAAGGAAACCACCATGACCAAGATCTCGATCAAACCCCTGGCCGCCGCCTTCGCCCTGGCGCTGGCGGGATTCACGCTCCCGGCCCTGGCGCAGGACGCCGGACTGGCCGTGCAGGACCCCTGGGTGCGCGCCACCGTCCCCAACCAGCACGCGACCGGCGTGTTCATGCGCCTGACCTCCGCCCAGGCGGGCCGGCTCGTCGGCGTGGAGTCGCAGGCGGCCAAGCACGTGGAAGTGCACGAAATGGCGATGCAGGACAACGTCATGAAAATGCGCCAGGTGGCCGGCATCGACCTGCCGGCCGGCCAGGCGGTGGACCTCAAGCCGGGCGGTTATCACGTCATGCTCATCGACCTGGCCCGTCCGATCTCGCCGGGGGACCACGTCTCGCTGACGCTCATCGTGGAAGACGCGGCGCGCCAGCAGCGGCGCGTGCCGGTGGACGCGGTGGCGCGGCCGCTGAACGCCGCCGCCGCACCGGCGGCCGGTCACCACCATTGAAGCCTCTTCGGAGCGGGCGCGCGTCGCGCGCCGGCCCGGATGCGGGGCGCACATATCAGGGACGCATCCAATGCCGCCCGGACAGCGTGCCGCCCCGATTCACCATACAATGCCTGCACATCCGCCGCCCGCGCCATGAGGTCCGGGCAGCAGCCGGCCACTGCCGCCGCGCTCAGGATGCCAGCGTTCCGCGCAGCCGGGCGCCCGTAACTGCCGGCTGGCTGGCCGGCGCCTCTGTATCTGGATATGCCCGGTAGTTCCGCCTTTTCCTTCCTGCGTACCCTCTGCAGCCTGCGCTGGCTTGCCATCGCGGGCCAGGCCGCCACCATTCTGCTGGCCAGCAGCGTGCTCGGACTGGACCTGCCGCTGGAGCCGCTGTGGCTGGGCGTGGGCCTCTTGATCGGCTTTAACGTCTACGCCAGCCTGCGCCTGCGGCATCCGCGCGACCTGTCCCACGCCACCGCCTTTGGCCACCTGTTCGTCGACATGGCGGTGCTGGCCTGGATGGTGGGCTGGAGCGGCGGCATCAGCAATCCGTTCGGGACGATGTTCCTGATCCTGACGGCGCTGGCCGCATTGGCCTTGCCCCGCAACTGGGCCCTTGCCGCGGCGCTGGCCGGCGTGCTGGGCTACGCCGCGGCCGCCGTTTTCGGCCAGCCCCTGCGCGGCGACGTCGACCCCCACAATCTGCTGCTGTGGGGCCTGGGCGCCAATTTCCTGATTTCGGTCGTGGTGGTGCTGGTGTTCTCGACGCGCCTGGCCGCCGACATGCGCGCCCGCGAGCGCGAACTGGCCCGCCTGCGCGAACGCTTCACCCGCAACGAGGGCATCGTCGCCCTGGCGACCCACGCTGCCGCGATGGCGCACGAACTGAACACCCCCCTCGCCACCATGACGCTCCTGACCGACGAGATCGCCGCCGAGGTCCAGGACGACGAGGACCTGCGCGCCGACGTCGCCACCCTGAGCCAGCTCCTGGCCCTGTGCCGGGAACGCATCCGCAATCTGGCGGTCCCAACCGCCGTGGACCTGGTTCGCGTGGTGGGGCAATGGCGCCTGATCCGCCCGACGATCGACTTGCAGCGCTCGGGCACCTTGCCCACCAGCCTGCGCGTCGATCCGGCCATCGCCCACCTGCTGCAGGCGTTGTTGAACAACGCGGCGGACGCGGGCGAGGCGGCCGAGGCGCCCCGCGTGGACCTGCACCTGGAATACGGCTATGGCGCCCTGCGCGGGGAAGTCCGGGATTACGGACGGGGCTTCGATCCCGACCATACCCTGCTGCCCGCGACCAGCCTGTTCAACAGCGGCAAGCCGGGCGGCCTGGGCGTGGGCCTGGCGCTGTCGCATGCCACCGTCGAACAGATGGGCGGCGAAATGACCATGACCGCGGCCGAAGGCGGCGGCACCCGCATCCGCTTTTACCTGCCCCTGGGCAACCCCGGGACCTGAATGTGATGAATGCAAACGACCTTGGCCTGCTGATCGACGACGACGAACTCTACGTGCGCACCCTGCAGCGCAGCCTGTCGCGCCGCGGCCTGGAAACCCGCACCGCCACCGGCATCGCCGAGGCGCTGCGCGTGGCCGAAGAAATCCGCCCCGCCTTCGCCCTGGTCGACCTGCGCCTGGGCGAAGACTCCGGCCTGACCCTGATCCGCCCCTTGCGCGCCCTGCGCGAGGACATGCGCATCCTGCTGGTCACCGGCTACGCCAGCGTGGCCACCGCCGTCGAGGCCATCAAGCGCGGCGCGGACGACTACCTGCCCAAGCCGGCCACGGCGCCCATGATCCTGCGCACGCTGGGCCTGGTGAAGCCAGAAACGGTTACGATCGAAACGACCATGACGCCGTTGCACCGCCTAGAATGGGAGCACATCCACCAGGCCCTGCACGAGACCGGCGGCAATGTGTCGGCCGCGGCGCGCCTCCTGGGCATGCACCGTCGCTCGCTCCAGCGCAAGCTGGCCAAGAAACCGGGGCCGGAACGCGAAGTGCTCGTGGATTGATTTGTGCGGGGCGACACATCTTTACAACACCCCCGTGTGCAGGTGCGACATATCGTCGCACCCCTCCCCTTCCCCTCGGGGCTTCCGCTCCCCTAGGAAAACCCTGAATCCGCCGCCATTGGGCCGGATTCCTCCCAGGCAATGCGACCATTCGTCGCAGGCTTGACCGAAATCAAACCGATAGGATGGAGGTTGCTGCCTAGCAGCATTCCAGTCTGCTGCCCTGCAGCATTTTCCACCTTCCATCCAAGGCTGTACGTGAAACACCCCCTCCTTGCGACCCTTACGCGCATATTTGGCGTCGGCGCGGTCATGCTGCTTGGCGGCTGCAACATGGAAATCCTCTCCCCCAAGGGAGATATCGGCATCCAGGAAAAGACGTTGCTGCTGACCGCGACCGGGCTCATGCTCATCGTTGTCATTCCAGTCATCATCATGATCGTGGCTTTTGCCTGGAAATACCGCGCCTCCAATACCAAAGCTGACTACCAGCCCACGTGGGCCCACTCCACGGCGATCGAAATCGTGGTCTGGACCATCCCTTGTATCATCGTGGCGATTCTCGCCGTGATCACCTGGCGCTCCACGCACGCGCTGGATCCCTACAAGCCGCTCGTGTCCGAACACAAGCCGGTGACCATCGAGGTGGTCTCGCTCGATTGGAAGTGGCTCTTCATCTACCCCGAGTACGACATCGCCACGGTCAACGAGATCGCGTTCCCCGTGGACGTTCCGGTCAACTTCCGGATCACGTCGGCCTCGGTGATGAACTCCTTCTTCATTCCCCAGCTCGGCAGCCAGATCTACTCGATGGCCGGCATGGAGACCAAGCTGCACCTGAACGCGCGCGAAATCGGCACCTACGCCGGCATTTCGGCCAACTACAGCGGCGGCGGCTTCTCGGGCATGCGCTTCAAGGCCCACGCCATGTCGCAGGAAGGGTTCGACAACTGGATCAAGGAAGCCAAGTCGGCTCCCTCCGCCCTGACCCCCGAGGTCTACGCGGAACTGACCAAGCGCAGCGAACACAATCCGGTCGTGAAGTACTCGTCGGCGCCGCCCGCCATGTTCGATTTCATCCTGGGCAGCACGATGACCAAGATGGCCGGCGTGGACTCCGCCACGTGCACCTCCACGTCGAATAATCTGATCGCAGGAATCAACTAACAATGCTCGGGAAACTCACCCTCGAGGCCATTCCGTACCATGAACCTATCGTCATGGTTACGCTGGCCGCCGTGTGCCTGGGAGGCCTAGCGGTCTTCGGCGCCATCACCTACTTCAAGAAGTGGAAGTATCTCTGGACGGAGTGGCTCACCTCCGTCGACCACAAGCGCATCGGCGTGATGTACATCATCGTCGCGCTGATCATGCTGCTGCGCGGCTTTGCCGACGCCATCATGATGCGTACCCAGCTGGCCGTCGCGTCAGCCGATTCGGCGGGCTTTTTGCCGCCGCACCACTACGACCAGATCTTCACCGCCCACGGCGTCATCATGATTTTCTTCATGGCGATGCCCTTCATCACCGGGCTGATGAACATCGTCGTGCCGCTGCAGATCGGCGCCCGCGACGTGGCCTACCCGTTCCTGAACTCGCTGAGCTTCTGGCTGTTCGGCGCTGGCGTCGTGCTGATGATGCTGTCGCTGTTCGTGGGCGAATTCGCCGCGACCGGCTGGCTGGCGTATCCGCCGTTGTCCGGGCTGGACTACAGTCCAAGCGTGGGGGTGGATTACTACCTCTGGGCGCTGCAGATCTCCGGGCTGGGCACCACGCTTAGCGGCATCAACTTCATCGTCACCATCCTGCGCATGCGCGCGCCTGGCATGACCCTGATGAAGATGCCGATCTTCACCTGGACCTCGCTGGTCACCAACGTCCTGATCGTCGCCGCCTTCCCCGTGCTGGCCGCGACCCTGGCGCTGCTGACGATGGACCGCTACCTGGGCACGCACTTCTTCACGAACGACGGTGGCGGCAACGTCATGATGTACGTGAACCTGATCTGGATCTGGGGCCACCCCGAGGTCTACATCCTGGTGCTGCCGGCCTTCGGCGTGTATTCGGAAATCGTTGCCACGTTCGCCCGCAAGACCCTGTTCGGCTACAAGTCCATGGTCTACGCCACCGCGTCCATCGGCGTGATGTCGTTCCTGGTCTGGCTGCACCACTTCTTCACCATGGGTGCGGGGGCCAACGTCAACGCGTTCTTCGGCATCGCGACAATGATCATCTCGATCCCGACCGGGGCCAAGATTTTCAACTGGCTGTTCACCATCTACCGCGGCCGCCTGCGCATCACGACGCCGGTGCTGTGGACGCTGGGCTTCATGATCGTGTTCGTCATCGGCGGCATGACCGGCGTGATGCTGGCCATCCCGGGCGTGTCGTTCATCCTGCACAACAGCCTGTTCCTGATCGCGCACTTCCACAACACCATCATCGGTGGCGTGGTGTTCGGCTGCATCGCCGGCATGATCTACTGGTTCCCGAAGGCGTTCGGCTTCACGCTGAACGAGCGTCTGGGCCGCTACTCGTTCTACTGCTGGTTCGTCGGCTTCTTCCTGGCCTTCATGCCCCTGTACATCCTGGGCTTCAAGGGCATGACGCGTCGCCTGAACCACTACGACAACCCCGAATGGCAGCCCTACCTGCTGGTCGCGCTGGCTGGCGCCGCGCTGATCATGCTGGGCATCTGGTTCCTGCTGCAGCAAGTGTTCGTCTCCGTGCGCCAGCGCAAGCAGAACCAGGACGTCACCGGCGATCCCTGGGATGCCCGCACCCTGGAATGGTCGATCTCGTCGCCCGCGCCTTTCTACAACTTTGCCCACGTTCCTCACGTCGATGAACTGGACCAGTTCTGGGAAGACAAGCAGAGCGGCAAGGCGTACAAGCGCCCGGCCAAGTACGAAGACATCCACATGCCGAAGAACACCGCCGCCGGCGTCTGGATCGGCGCCTTTGGCCTGGTCATGTGCTTTGCGCTGATCTGGCACATCTGGTGGATGGCTATCGTCGGTTTCGTCGGCATGGTCGGTTCGTTCATCGCTCGCGCCTATGACCGCGACGTCGATTACTGGGTCCCGGCCGCGGAAGTCGAACGCATCGAAAACGCCCACTTTGAAAAAATGCAGAAGGCCGCCTGAGCCATGATTCAAGCCGTAGCCACTCACCCCCACGCGGGTCACGACGATCACGCGCATCACGACGATGGATCCAAGACCGTTTTCGGTTTCTGGGTCTATCTGATGAGCGACCTGCTGATCTTCTCGGTGCTGTTCGCCACGTTCGCGGTGTTGTCCAACGCCACCGCGGGCGGCCCGTCCGGCAAGGAACTGTTCGACCTGAACTTCGTCCTGGTCGAAACGCTGTTGCTGCTGGTGTCCAGCTTCACCTTCGGCATGGCCAACCTGAACGTGCACGCCGACAACAAGAGCCGCGCCATGGGCTGGCTCATGGTGACGTTCCTGTTCGGCGCGGGCTTCATCGCGATGGAAATCTATGAATTCCATCACCTGATCAGCATCGGCGCAGGACCTGGCCGCAGCGCCTACCTGTCGGCGTTCTTCACGCTGATCGGTACGCACGGCCTGCACGTCACCTTCGGCCTGATCTGGATCATCGTCATGCTCGACATGATCCGCCGCCACGGCCTGGACTCGATCAACAAGCGTCGTCTGGCGTGCCTGAGCCTGTTCTGGCACTTCCTGGACATCGTCTGGATCTGCGTCTTTACCTTTGTCTACCTTCTGGGAGCCCTCTGATGTCGCACTCCGCTGCGGCCGCACACGGCCACGACGATCACGCCGCCGACCACGGCAGCCTGAAGTCCTACATCACCGGTTTCGTGCTCTCGCTGCTGCTCACCTTCGGCTCGTTCGGCCTGGTGATGCACGGCGCGCTGTCCCATACCGTCACGATCATCGGCGTGGTGGCGCTGTGCGTGCTCCAGCTGCTGGTTCAGCTGGTGTACTTCCTGCACATGGGCGCCTCAAAATCGGCCCGTGACAACCTGGCCACGTTTGTCTTCACCGTGATGATCATCGCCATCATCGTCGGTGGATCGGCCTGGGTGCTGTACAACATGAACGTCAACATGGGTCACGCCATGTAAGGACGGCCCGCCGTTCTGGCAGGTAAGCAGGCGCCTTCGGGCGCCTGTTTTTTTTGGACCGGCCTAGCGCGTGGAACCGGCGGCGGGCAGGCTTACATTGGCGCGCTGCGCCAGTTCGGCCGCCGTCACGCCCTCGAAAGCCGGCACACGCGAGGCCTGTTTCAGGTCGCAACCCGCGGCGCCGCCGGCCGCATCCAGCACCTGCCTGACCGCGCGCCCGCCCAGCGGGCTCACCGGTCCGTTGTTGCCCAACTGCCAGGCCAGGACATCGGCCACGGCCTGGCCGCATCGCGCGGGCGTGCGCGGCGCGCCGCCGTGCTCGAGCAGCAGGCGCACCTTGGCCTCCCTGCCCTGGTCCAGCATCGTGACCAGCGGCAGCACGCCGGGGGCCGACACCCCTTCGATGCGGTTGTCCGGATCGCTGCGGTCCGTGGCGTCCGCGCCGGCCTTCAGCCACGCCTCGTACAGATCGTCGGGCAGCCACGGCAGGCTCAGGGGCGCGATGCGGCCGCGCTGCCACCCCGTCGCGTCCCCGGCCGCCGTCAGCGGCACGCCGGCGGCGACCAGGCGTTCGGCGGTCGCGCGCAGCCGGGCGCGCTGGCCGTCCCAGGCCGGGCCGTTGCCGCGGGCCGCCGCCCGTTGTTCCACCTGGTTCCACACCGCCAGCAGACTGGACAGCGGCTCCGGCGAGAGCGGCGCGTGCGGCGCGCGCGCCGCCTGCGCCAACTGGTCCACCAGCCCGGGCTGCAGATAGCGAGCCGCCAGCGTCAGCGCCTCATTCAACCCATTGCGGTCGGGCGCTTCCTTGCTCTTGCCGTAACCGCCCACCGCCGGATCCGCGCCATGGGCAAGCGCGAACGCCACGCGCTCGGGAATCGCGTACGTCGCCGTCGGCGTCAGCTCGCCGCTCAGCGATTCGCGCAACGCCTCCAGCAGCGGCGTTTCCCACATGGGACTGCTGCCGTAATACATGCGGATATAGGCGGCATTGATGTCCGCGCCCTTGGCCAGCAGCTTTTCGGCAAACCAGAATTTCTTCGGACTCTGCAGCGCGGCATGCAGCAGCGACCGCCCGTTCTTGTCACGCAGATTCGGATTGGCGCCCTTTTCCAGCAGGTAGACCAGGTTGTCCTTGTCATCGCCGTAGTAGGAAAGGCGGCGCATCAGCAGCGACGTGCCGCCCGCGTCCACGGCATCCACCGGCGCGCCCGCCGCGATCAGCAGGTCGGCCAGCGCGTAGCGCTGCGCCGCCGGACGCGTGTCATTGGCTTGCGGCAACGCGCCGGCCAGCAGCGGGTAGCCGTTGTTCGGGCCATCGGCCCGGGCGCCCGCGTCCAGCAAGGCCTGCACGATCTCGATCTGCTTGCGCGCCACGGCGGCCGCCAGCGCGGAGGTGCCATTTTCATTCACCCCGTCGGGGTCCTGCCCCGCTGCCAGCTCGGCGCGCACTGCCTCCAGGTCGTCCGCCTGGATCGCCTTGAAAATCGCCAGCCGCGGCCGGCAGGCGGCCGGGTCCAGGGCGTTCGCGCCCAGCGCCGCGCCGATGCGGGTCGCGATGGCGCCGGGAATCGCCTGATTCGCGGCAAGGCGGCGCGAGCAATACAGCCGGTAGTCTTCGCGCGCCAGCGCCTCGTAATACGCGCGCTGGTCGCGGGATTTTTCGCGCTGCGCCCAGCGGGCGTCGGCGCGATTCAGATAGGCCGCCGTGCGCGACGGATCGCGCCGCAGCACGTCGGTCAGGATGCGCTCGGCCTGCGCCGTATCGCCCGATTCGGCCAGCCAGAAACCGTAGTCGTTCAAGGCCGTCAACATCTCCCCGTCTTTGCCGCCGGGATCGATCTCGCGGTAATCCTGCGTCATCACGAAACGGCGCAGGTCCGCCAGCGCGCGATTGAACTCCGCCGTCTTCGCCCGCGGAATGGCGCGCGCCACCTGATGCAGGGTGCGGAACGTGGCCGTCGCGTCCACCGTCGCCCGATGCTCGAACCGCACCTGCGCGGGAAAAGGGTTGAGCCGCAGCGGATAGTCGGTCAGGGCCGCCCGCAAACTCACCAGGGCCTGCGCACGGCGCGCCTCGTCCCAGGGCCGGCCGCTCGTGACAACCGCCAGTTGCGTGTCCGCCGTCACCGAGGCGGCCTCGCCCTCGCCGTCCACCAGGAACCCCCTGGCCTTTCCGGCGCCAGCGCCGTTGTCGGCATAGCCGACCCAGTAAAAGCTTTCCCCGCCGCGCGGTGTCCGGACCTCCACATTCTCCTCGCGCGACGCCTGCCACGCTTCCGGATCGATCACCAGCGGCTGCGACCGAAAGTCCAGCCGGAAATCCTTGCCGCCCTCACGCAGATACCGATACAGGTACAGACGGTTCTCCATCTGGCCGACAAGCACGGCGTCCTTGACGTTCTCCGTGCCCCAGGCGCGGCGCTCCGGTTCGCGCAGCGGATACCGCGAAAGCCGGACGGACTCGATGACCGCCCCGATGTCATAGGCCAAGGCCGGCGGCGGCGACGCCGCCATGCCGGCCAGCGCCAGCGCGACGGCGCTGAACAGACGGGTAACTGCGGGAGGGAATGGGCGCGGCATGCGTAAGGCCAGTCGGCAAGAAAGCAGGGACGCCGATGATACCCGCCCGGCCCGACACCCTCGGGTATGTCCCGACCCGGTTTCCATGGCATATGGCACGAACTCGCCGATCTTTCGTTATATATTCGCCCCTACACCGTTTCATTAACAGATTAATTAACCCGCTATCGCTGCAGACCACCATGGACGCCATGCCCGTGCCGACCTCCCACCCCGCCCCCAGCCTTGCTGACCGGGCCCAGCGGCTGTCGCGCGCCCTGCTGCGTCACGCGCCGCCCGTTCATCCGGATGCCGGTTTCTTTGCCGCGGTCATCGGCACCAGCCTCGCTCAAGGGAACCTGGCGCGCAGCGGCCTGGCGCCCGCCGAACTGCACGACCTGATCGACCACCTGTTCCCGGACGCCTTGTCCGGCCACGACACCGCGCTGTCCGCGCTTCGCGACCAATTGCCCGAGTACGACCGCGTCGGGGCAAGCGATCCGCAACCGGGCTTCACGCTGTTGATGCGCGTCCTGTTCGACGCCTACCGAGCGCCGGGCCCGGACACCACGCAATGGGTCAGCAGCATCCTCGCGCTCGCCTGCCTGCGTCCCGACCACTTGTGGCGCGACCTGGGCCTGTCCGGACGCGAAGACGTCACCGCGCTGCTTGCGCGGCACTATCCCGGGCTGGTGAGCCGCAACGTCGACAACCTGCGCTGGAAGAAATTCCTCGCGTACGCCGCCTGCGAACATGCGGGCCTGCCGCCGACGGCAGCGCCCGGCTGTGGCGGCTGCGAGGATGAGACGTTCTGCTATCCCGTGGCGGCATAGGGGCCTTGGCCAGGCCGGGTTGGTTTTCCCGGTTAGACGCCGTTGACGTGACTTTCCACGGACCGGGCCAGATTTGACCCGCCCGGGCCAAAAATGGCCCGGTCAGAGTGCTTAGTTATCAAGGGCTTATGACGCAGCGAGTCAAATTTGGCCCGATTTCTCGGTCAAAATCCGGGTTTGCGTGACGCTGCCCCTGCGGCCTGTCTTATGGCATTCCGCCAAATTCCTCGTAGCCCTTTGATTCTTCAAAGGTTTCTCCCGCGCTGACCCACCTGGCACGGATTTCGCATATGTCGCCGCATCCCCCCTTCGGGATGCTTCGGCCCCACCGGGCCTCACGACGACAAGGGATCCGTCAATGCCTACTCCCGCCTACATCAGCATCACCGGCAAAACCCAGGGCAACATCACCCAGGGCGCCGTCAAGGTGGCCATGGCGTATCGCAAGATCACCTGGACCCGCGCGATCGCGGGCACGGAAGCCTCGGACGACCAGCGCAAGCCGCTGGAGAGCTGAGCGGGATGAGCCGGGACGGTTCGCCGCTCCCGGCTCACCCGAGTTCATCTGGCCGTTTGGGTCTATTCCCAAGCCCCCCCGCGTTTCCTTTCCACCCCCCATCCCTACAGGAGCCTCCCCCATGCAACCCGTCGTCCTGGTCGGCCATCGTCACACCTGTCCCACACACGGCCCCGGCACCGTAATCACCGGCGCCGAACATGCCCACGTCAACGGCCGCCCCATTGCGCGCGTCGGCGACCAGATCAGTTGTGGCGCGGTGATCGTCACCGGGTCCTCGACGGCCACGCTGGAAGGCCGGGCCGTGGCGCGGCAGGGCGATACCACCAGCCACGGTGGCGTGTTGATCGAAGGAGAGGCGGGTTGGCTGGTGGATTGAGCGTGCAGCGCCGATGACGCGTCAAACCGCCGCGCAACGCGCTCCCCCGCGTCAGAACCGATACGTCGCCCCCACCCCCACCCCCGCATTGCGCCCCGGCGCCGGTTCGTAATAGCGGCCGTTGGCTTCATTGACGATGACGGAGCCGGCATAGTCGCGGTCGAAGAGGTTGTCGACGCGGGCATAGGCGTTGAGCGTCCACGGGCCGATGCGCTTGGCGTAGCCGACGCTGGCCGCCGCCACGAAGTAGCCGGGCGCGTCCGCGTCGTTGGCGTCGTTGACGTAGATCTTGCTCAGGTAGCGGCCTTCGACCGAGGCCTGCCAGCCCTCGGGTGGGGCCCAGGCGAGCGACGCGTAGGCGGCCTGGCGGGCGATGCCGGGGATCTTGTTGCCGTCGCGGATGTCGCCGCCGCTGTCATCGGCGTAGCGCGCGTTGAGCAGGGTATAGGCGATCTGCGTGCGCCATTGTCGTCCGAACTCGCCGGACCAGCTCAGTTCCAGGCCGTCGCGGCGGGTGCGGCCGGCGTTCTGGTAGCTGGTGCGTCCGCCGAAGCTGCCGGCGGACACGATCTCGTCGTCGGTGCGGGTGTGGAACACCGCGGCCGTCAGCAGGCCGCCCGCCGTGCGCGCCTTGATGCCGGCCTCCAGGTTGGTGCTCACGGCGGGCATCAGGCCGAAGTTCAGCCCCGGGTCGCCGCCGGGCCGGTAGGAGATCTCGTTCAGGGTGGGCGTCTCGAAGCCGCGGCCATACGATGTGTAGACGCTGACGTCGTCGTTGACGGCGTAGCGCAGCGCGGCGACGGGCAACGCCTTGCGGTAACGCGCGCTGCCGCTGTCGTCGGCGTTGCCGGCGGCGATGTAGTGGTCGTCGGAGTCGAAGCGGACCGTGCTGTAGCGCAGGCCGGCATCCAGCGTCCAGCGCTCGGCGAAGTTCCAGGAGGCCTGGGCGTAGGGATCGGCGTTGTAGACGCGGTTGGTCTCGTCACGGCGCAGCATGCCTCGCACGCCCAGTTGCTGGCCAGGCCCCGAGCCGATGAAGTTCTGATAGCCCTTGCGGTCTTCGCGCATCGCGTCGTAGGAGAAGCCGCCAATCAGGGTCAGCGGACGGCCGGCCAGGTCCAGTTCGGAGGTCCAGCGCACGTCCGCCCCGCCGTACTGGCGTTTCAGGTCGATGACACCGCCGGCCTGCGTGGGCGGGCGCTGCACGGCGGGCGGGATCGACTGGTACTGCGCCGTGTCGCGCTGGCCGTAATAAAGCATCACGCGCAGCGCGTTGCGGCCATCCACCTGGTGGTCGAAGACCAGGCCGCCCTGCGTCTGCTTGACGGTCTTGCGCGCGTTGTACTGCTCGGCGATGGGCGCGCTGCGCGGGTCGTCCTGGAATTGCTGGTAGGTCAGGCCAAGCGGATCCTGCGCCGTCAGGTCGACGCTGTTGACGATGAGGGTCAGGCGGCTGTCGTCGTTGAGCTGCAGCCCCAGCTTTGCGTTGCCCAGGTTCTTGCGGGCGGCGCTGTGGTCGCGGTAGCCCTCGGTGGTGAAGCGCGAAAGGTCCAGGACGTAATCCAGTTGACCGGCGCCCGTGCCCGCGACGCCGCTCGCCAGCGCGCCATAGCGCCACGTGCCGTAGCTGCCGCCCCAGCCGCTAGCCGTGAGTTCGGGCGGATCGGCGCCGTCTTGCGTGAAGACCTGGATGACGCCGCCGGACGAATTGCCATACAGCGCCGAAAACGGCCCGCGCAAGACCTCGACCCGGTCGATGGAGCCAATGTCGATGTTGGACGTCTGGCCCTGTCCGTCGGGCATCGTCGCGGGAATGCCGTCCACATACAGGCGCACGCCGCGCACGCCGAAGGTGGATCGCGCGCCGAAGCCGCGGCTGGAGATCTGCAGGTCCTGCGCGTAGTTCTGGCGATTCTGGATCTGCAGGCCCGGCACGCCCGCCAAGCCTTCCGACAGGTTGATGCCCGGCTGCTGCCAGCGCATGGCGCGGCCTTGGACAATGTCCACCGAGGCCGGCGTGTCCAGTACGGCCGTGCCCAGCCGCGTGCCGGTGACGACGACCGGGGTGAGCGTCTGCGCCTGCGACTGCGCTTGCGCGAAAGCGGGTGCGGCCGGCGCCAGCGCCAGGATCGTGCTGGCCGTCCACCGCCAAGGTCCACCGTCCCGCCATTGCCGCTGCGCCAAACTTCTCTCCTGTGCTGGAGCGGGAATAGGTTCTAATACCCGCCATGGAAAATTCGCAAGACATCGAACGCCGGCTGCTGGACCTGGAGGTCAAGGCGAGCTTCGCGGACGATCTGCTGGAACAGTTGAACCAGATCGTCGTCCGCCAGCAACAGCAGATCGACCGGCTCATGCGCGAGGTCGCCGACCTGCGCCAGCAGGCGCCCGAGGGCGCCGCCCCCTTCCGCAGCCTGCGCGACGAACTGCCGCCGCACTACTGAGCTGCGCGGCATACGGGGTGGCGCGATAGCGTCGCCGTGCCGCCGCCAGGGTGCCCGCCGCCCGCCATGCGCCTGCCATCGGCGCCGCGCGTCCTCAGCGTACTTCGTGCCCGCCCCTGCCGCAGGGGCCGGCGCCGCACGCCTTGACGTAGCGAGGGCTGCCGAGCGCCGGACGCAAGACAGTCCCGCCTTGCACGGCGCGGCACCCATCCGTCCCACGCAGCCTGTGCCGCCACGATGCCAGATCGTCGCATGCTTGGCCGCGGACGGGAAAATCGGGGACCGCGCAACGGCTGAGATTTCCATAAGTGGTGAATTAAGTGGCCTCGTGCCGCCATTTTTCCATTTATGGAAATTTCTTTTACGCATACCCGGGTTAATACCTACGTCAAATCGGCGCAAGATGCAGGCATCGGGACACAGCAACGAACCACGACGGAAAGGCCGCCGGATTCGCTCCCAGGCTCTAGAAATCGGAGGTTTACCATGAAGACCCTTGCTACTGCTTTGATGTTCTCCCTGGCCGCGCTGAGCGCCGGCGCCCAGGCCTCGTCCAACGTCGAGCCCAACAACGTGCCTTTCCGGGGCGTCTACGGCACACCGTACGAAGGCCCCACCCGCGCCCAGGTGCAAGCCGAATTGGCCGCCGCGAAGGCCGCCGCCAAGGCCGCGGGCGTGGACACCAGCGTCGAGCCGAACGACGTGCCCTTCCAGGGGGTTTATGGCACGCCGCACACCGGCAAGACCCGCGCCGAGGTCAAGGCCGAACTGGCCGCCGCAAAGGCCGCCGGCCAGGTGTCGAACGTCGAACCCAATGACATGCCGTTTGCCGGCGTCTATCACGGCAACTGAGCCGCACGCAGATTTACCCTCCCCTTGTTGACCCTTGGGCCGCCCGGTTGGGCGGCCTTTTTTGTCGTACTATCGGCTCAGATTCACGGCGCAGACTTGCTTACCGCCACATTGGCTGTTCACAACAGGGAGCCCCATCTTGAAATATCCCCGCGTTCTTGCCGCGTTGCTTCTGTCCGGCGGCATGGCGTCGGCGGCATTTGCCGCCCCGCCCGTCATGCTCAACGACGCCCTCATCACGCAGATATCCAAGGCCGACCGCGCTTCCTTCCACGAAGCCGTGGCGCAGGCGCTGAACAGCTCGGCGGACGGCCAAAGCACCGAATGGACCAGCACCACCCAGCGCAAGCGGGCGGCGCCGATCACCGTGCAGTTGACGCCCAAACAGACCACCAAAACCGGAAACGACCGCGTCTGCCGCTTCCTGGTCGGCAATTTTGCGCGGACGACCACCACGGAAACGTGGCAGTTCTGGTTCTGCAAGCAGCCCGACGGCACCTGGAAAGCCAGCGCCAACTGACACCTTCCCCGCAAGACACTGCGCGCCGCCGCCATGAGGCTCGGCGCGCGTTCCGCGCTGATGACGATTCCTGCGGCCACGTCGAGGAACAGCTGCCACCGGCCTGCCGCCACCTCGCAAACCTGGCCCGAAGCGGCGGACCGGGCCAGATTTGACCCGCCTGGGCCAAAAATGGCCCGCTCGAAGTGCTTGGTTATCAAGGGCTTATGACACAGCGAGCCAAATTTGACCCGATTTCTCGGTCAAAACCCGGGTTTGCGCGGCGCCGCGCCTGCGGCATTCCTTATGGCATCCCGCCAAATCCCTCGTAGCCCGTTGATTCTTCAAGGGTTTCCCCCGCGCTGACCCACCTGGCACGGATTTCGCATATGTCGCCGCATCCCACCTTCGGGATGCTTCGGCCCCACCGGGCCTAACGACGACAAGGAATCCGTCAATGCCTACTCCCGCCTACATCAGCATCACCGGCAAAACCCAGGGCAACATCACCCAGGGCGCCTTCACCGCCGACTCCGTCGGCAACGTCTACGTGGAAGGCCACGAAGACCAGATCCTGGTCCAAGAGATTGAGCACCGCGTCAACACCCCGACCGACCCGCAAAGCGGCCAGCCTTCCGGCCAACGCGTGCACAAGCCGTTCATCTTCACCAGCGCGCTGAACAAGGCCACGCCGCTCATGTACCAGGCCCTGGCCGCCGGCGAAATGCTGCCCAAGGTCGAAGTGAAGTGGTACCGCACGTCGATCGACGGCAAGCAGGAACACTTCTTCACGACTGAACTGGAAGACGCCACGATCGTGGACATCACCAGCGTGCTGCCGCATGCGCAGGATCCGGGCAACGCCGACTACACGCAGTTGATCAAGGTGGCCATGGCGTATCGCAAGATCACCTGGACGCATGCGATCGCGGGCACGGAAGCGTCGGACGACTGGCGCAAGCCGCTGGAGAGCTGAGCGGGGTGAGCCGGGACGGTTCGCCACGCTGCGGCTCCTCCTGGCGCGTCGCTCAATCCGGCCAGCGGAGTCGCCGCCAGCGGTGATTCCGTCTTCTTCTTGACCATCGGCAGCCGCAACGATTGCTCGCAACGTTGCGGCTGCGCAGGATACCGAGATGACCCGTTTATCCGATCTGCGATTCACGTTCTCGCCGGCCGCCACCGGCGTGGACTTCGACGTCATCGAGTTCACGCTGGACGAAGCCTTGTCCGAGACCTTTCTATTGCGCGTGGAGTTATCCAGCTTCGATGCGGCCGTGGACTTTGGCGTGCTGCTGGACCAGCCTGCGTTATTCACGATCTGGCGCGGGGATGCGCCGGTGCGCCATGTGCACGGCATCGTCACGGGCTTTGAACAAGGCGACACCGGTTTCCGGCGCACCCGCTACCGCGCCGTGGTGGAACCGGCGCTGGCGCGCGCGTCGCTGTGCTCCGACTGGCGCATCTTCCAGCAGCAATCGGTGCCGGAGATCCTGGATCAGGTCATCAAGTCCCACGGCATCACGGACTATGAACAGGTCACGACCCACGAACACCTCCCACGCGAATACTGTGTCCAAGCCGGCGACACGGACCTGCAATTCCTTGACCGGCTCGCGGCAGAGGAAGGATTCTTCTACCGCTTCGAACACACCGACAAGGGCCACCGCCTGATCCACGGTGATCGCATCTACGTCCATGGCGCGATCGATGGCGGCCCGGTCACCTACAACCCCACGCCCGGCGGCGATCAACCCGAACCGGCCCTGCGCCGCTTCACCTATGCCGAACACGTGCGCACCGCGCGCCAGACGCAACGCGACTACACCTACACCCACCCACAGTACGACCAAGAGCATTCGGCGTTAGCGCGCGAACTGGACCACCAGGATTCCCGCTACGAACGCTACGACTACCCCGGCCGCTACAAGCGGGACGAAGCCGGCAAGCCCTTCACCCACAGCCGCCTACTCGGCCTGCGGCGCGACGCCCGCATGGCCCGCGTCGAAGGCGACGACGCGCGCCTCATTCCCGGCGTGGCGTTCGACCTGACCGGCCACCCGCGCGAAGACTGGAACCACGGCTGGCGTCCGGTGCGCATGCAGCACCACGGGATCCAGCACACCAGCCAGCAGGAAGAAGGCGCCGACGCCGCGCAGGGCACCCAATACCGCTACACCGCCGACATCGTGCCGGACAAGGTGGACTGGAAGCCGGAACCGGCCTTTAAACCCCGCATCGACGGCCCGCAGATCGCCTCGGTCGTGGGACCTGCCAACGAAGAAATCTACTGCGACGCATACGGCCGCGTGAAGGTCCAGTTCCCCTGGGACCGATTGGGCCGCAATGACGAACACAGCTCCTGCTGGATCCGCGTCTCGCAGAACTGGGCCGGTGCGGCCTGGGGCCACATGGCCATCCCGCGCATCGGCCAGGAAGTGATCGTCGACTTCCTGGACGGCGATTGCGATCAGCCCATCATCACCGGACGCACTTATCGCGCGATCAACCTGCCGCCCTACGAATTGCCGCTGCACAAGACGCGGATGACGATCAAGAGCAAGTCGCACAAGGGCGATGGCTACAACGAGCTGCGCTTCGAGGATGAACGGGATCGGGAAGAAATCTACGTCCACGCGCAGAAGGACCAGAACATCCACGTCAACCACAACGAATCCACCTTCATCGGCAATGACCGCAGCGAACAGGTCGAACGCGATGAACGCGTCGTCATCGGACATGACCGAACGAAGACGATAGGCAATGACGAACAGGTCATTGTCGGGCAGGACCGCCGGCAGGACATCGGCCGCGACGACCTCCTCAGCATCGGACGCAACCACGGCATCACCATCGCCAAAGACCGTATCGAGGCCGTGGGCAATAACCGCCAGGACCGGACCACCGCCAACCATCATGTGGAGATCGGCGGGCACCTTGAACAGAAGGTTCAGGGCCATGCCGACATTCAGGTCGGCCAGCGCATCACGCATCGCACCCAGGACTACGAAATTCTCGCTGCAAACAGTCTGACCATCAGGGCGCCGGGTGGAACGCTGCGCATCGACGGGACAGGCATCACGCTCGATGGCATCGCCATACAGATGAAGGGCCCGCTGGCGACCGCAGCGCAAGGCAACGCCAATTCCATTTCCCACAGCGGCGTCCCGGATTTGAGCGAGCCCGTCTGCCTGGGCTGCCTGCTCAAAGCGATAGCGCAAGGCCGTAGTCTCATCCGACTGGAAGGAGCGCAAGCATGATCACTGCGTTTGCACAGGAGCTGATCGATGCGTTGCGCAAGTCGTCGTCTCATCGCCTGACCGCCATCGTGGAGATGGCGCGGATGCCGGCGCCGGCGCGCCAGCCCTTTCTGGACAGACATGCGCCGAACGCGTGGCCGCTGCTGAACCAGCAGCGGTTTTCCAATCTTCGCGACGTGGGTCCGTGGCTGGTTGCAGCCGGGCCGGGTTCCGACCTCCAGGGGCAATACGACTTTCATCGCGCCTTGACCGATGCGACCAGCGATGCGCTCTGCGGCTGGCTGATCAGCGCGTTGCCGCCCTCGGCGCTTGCCGGGCATCTTGCTCAAGCGACGACCGCCCAAGCCCCCGACGGCCACGCTTACATGCTGCGCTTTCATACCGAGCTGGCGTTTCCCATCCTTCATGCGCGGCGCGACCTGCCGGGTATCGGCCAGTTGCTTGCGCCAATCCAATCCTGGTGGGTCATCGAACCGCATCCCGAGCGCAAAGCCTGGCGGCATTACGCGGGTTACGACCAGCCCCAGCTCGCCGGCGTCCCGCTCATTCAGCTTGACCAGGCGTGTTGGGACGCGTTGGCCGGCGACCCGCTCAGTTATAGCCTCGCGGAACAGCTCCGTGAACCGCTTGCCGCTTCCGGATTCGCGGAGAACTGCCATGGAACACGGCTTGGCCTGGTCGGCAAGCTTTTGCGCGAGGCCCGCGCAGAAGGATTGCGGCGTCCGGGCGACCTGGCCGACTACGTCACCCTGCTTGCCCTGCACGGACCGACGCTGCGCGGCATGGACGCGTGGCAGGCAGCGCTGACGGAAGCATGCAACGACGGTCTCCCCCTCGCTCAAGCGCTGAAATCGCGCGCGTTCCCGAACCTGTAAAGGAAGAGTCGATATGTACGGCTGGAAAGACACTTTCGATCGATGCGCGGACAACCGTTCGATGCTCGATGCCCTGCTGCAGCCGGGCGCCGAAGTGACCTGCACGCGCACTTTTTCTGTCTTGCCCCTGCGGTTCGGCGCCGTCGGCGGCACCGCCGCCCAGCGCAGCCTGCTGCCGCGGCTGCCCAAGCATCTGCGCAAACCTCATCAGGCCAGCGATCTCCAGGAATCGGGCTATGCGCTACGCAACCTGCGCGCCGGCTTTTTGTATGTGCTGATCAAACGCAAAAGCGTCGGCGTGTATGCCTGGCACAGCCAATACCGCATCACGGAAATCGGCACGCTCAATTACATCGACGCGGACAGTCCTTGGGCAGCGCCCGCGCCGCTCGGCGTGGATAGCAGCGGCATCCACGGACTGACCTGGATGTTCAAGGTCAACGACCTGGATGACATCGACGACTTGCGCCTGCTCTATAGTCCAGCGCCCGTGACCCAGGAGGTGCTGCGCAGCTATCGCATCCTGGCGGTGTACCGCGACACGCTGACCTCGATTGACGTCGCCAAGCTCGCCTCGGCTGATCCGCCCGAGATGAACAACGTGCTGGCGCCGCGCCAGCTTGACGCCGTGGCGGACTTTGCCGCAAACAACCGGCCCGAACTTCGGGATCTGCTCAAGACGCAGGCATTCCCTTTCTTTCCCCCGCCCTACCTGGCCGCCCGCGCCGAAATGTTCCCCGCCGGCAGCCGCAAGGAATACCGTGGCGCGGCGATTGTCGTCGACGATGCGCTCGGCATCACCCAAGAGCTCAATGCCTGGCGCAACGCAAGCGCCGAGCCCCTGGAAGCCTTCATGAAGGCCGAAGATGGCGAGAAACTGACCAACCATCGCAAGTTCACCATTGCCTTCGCCATCGAAAACATCAAGAAAACGTTGGCAGACGCGGCGGAGCGCGACTATTACAAGGAAACGCAGAACATAGGCGTGCGCTATACCGACCGCGAATACGAAATGAGCAACCGCCATGCCGTTGTTCAATCGGCGGGCAACTACACAAACTATCGCAATCCCCAACATCAGCGAGAGGTGCAAGAACGCATCGCCGGCCAGCGGCGCCGGGAAAGCTGGGACAAGTACGCACCGTACATCGACGAAGCCATGCGCCAGGCGTTCCTGGCGGAATATCACCGCATGGTCGATGAGACGGACAAGGCGAAGGACGCCCGGGCCGCGGACCATCTGCAGTGGCTGCAGAGCGAACAATTCCTCAACGCGCTGGACGCCTTCGACCGCAACGATACCGCGCAAGGATTGCTGTTCGAGGACCAGATGGGCAAGGCCATCGTCGGCATGAACGCGACCGCCGTTGGCGAGGCGCTGCTCGAGCGCTGGCGCGAGGCGGGCATTTCACGGGAAAACCTGTTCTGGCGGTCGCTTGCGCAGAACCAGGAGTCCGCCGAGGACGAGATCGATCGGCTGTTCGCCGAGCGCGGCATGCTAGCGCAGCTCGATGCGCAAGCGCTCCAGGACCGGATCAAGAAGCTGGCCGACATCTTCGACAAGGCCCACGCATTGGTCGATGGATTGGCGCAAAGCGCGACTGCGGGGCCGCCCGCCAGCTACCTCGTCGGCTCGGCCCTGGTGGTCAATACGCTGGGCAATACGCTATTCCAGAGCAAGCTCGCCACCGCTGTCGACAAGCCATCCAATTGGTTGTTGGCCAACGTCCTGCACGCGCGCCTGGGGCGCTATGCCCAGCATTTCCGTTTGGAAACGCGGGGCGGCAAGGCGTTGGGCCAGGGCACCGTGAGGCGCATGGATCGCTCCGCTGCGAGCAGCTTCGACGATGCGTTGCGCGCTGGCTCAACGGGGCCCATGGCCGAAGTGCGGGTGGGTGGATTGCTGGTGGTGTTGGAGCTGTGGAACCTGACCAATCGCCTCAATGCGGTCGACAAGCGAAGCCGGGAATACGCGGAAATCGCTGCGGCGATGACAGGGCTGACAGCGGCAGGGCTGGAGATGGGCGCGGCGGCGGTGGGTCTTGCGGAACGTAGCAGCAATGCAGCAGTTCAGCAGGGCGCAAAGGTGTTCAGGAGTGGGTTGCGACTGACGGGGGGGATATTGGCGGGTGGGGCTACGGCGGTGGGGGCCTGGTATGACTATGCTGATTTTTGGGAGAACAGAAAGTTTGGCAACCTTTCGAGTGCCTCTTTCTACCTTCTACGAGCGGCCATACAAACGGGAGCCGCCACCCTTTCTGTTGCGATCGGTCTTGCGTCTTCTGGAGCGTATCTTGAATACCTAACCAAGAAGCACGGCATCAGTTCATTTTTTGGGCGAGCGCTATCGCGTTCAGTGCAAGTATCGTCAGCATTGGCACTTCGCCTCACACTGATGCTGCGTGTCTTCTTCGGTTTGAATATCGTCATTCTCGCGTTGACGGTTATCGAGATATTTTTCATGCCCGACGCGCTAGAACGCTATCTAGACCACTGCAGCTTTCGCAAAGACCGAAGCAAGGGCATAGCCGACACCGAGGAAGACGAAGTGGAGATCATGCAACGCGCCATCGGGAGCACACTCTGATGTATCTGTACGAATGGGGGTTTCAATGGTCGAAGCGCCAGATGTCCTACGAAGATAGCCTTGAGGCCGTAAAACGACAGCAGCAAAAGCCAGGACAGTCCGAACTGAATGCGCCGGATGGCGTTGGAGAGTCAGTTTCAAACCTTGTCTACGACAATGACTCCTTCTACGCCTATAACGACGTCTACGTCGATGCGCGAACCCCCAACGATGAGAAAAGGGGGGTAATTACTTTCTTTGGAGTTGGGTTCGGATGCATGTTGCTATGGGCCGCCATTGCTGCAATTGGATGGGCGATCTACGACTTCGTCAGCGCGGAAAGGGGAACGCTCGGGTGGGATTTCTATATCTTCGGCGTCGTGCTGATGCCAGGCACTGCTTCTCTGGCGCTCTTCATGTACTACAAGTACGTATTTCGGTATTTACGCCTAGAAGTCTTCACCGCGCGCCGTCTTATCGTCCGATTCAACCGCGTTACGCGTAAGGTCTATCTGCTCCGTCCCAAGCATCTAGGGGGGATTCAGATCCTCGACTGGGATAAGACCCAGATCGTCTTGGACAAGAACATGTCGGAACTGGAAGGCACCGGCGGATTTCTGATACTTGGGTGGGATAAGGGAGACGGTGTGGACCTGGAGGGTAAACCGGTCGACGACATGGAATTGACCTTCGTCGGCAAGCCCACCCGCAACGCCAGCGAGCTGCTGGCCTTCTGGGAATACATCCGCCGCTACATGGAGGAAGGGCCCGACGCCGCTCCCGCGCCCAAGAAACTCATCAACAAGTTTCCCTGGCCCTGGCTGTCGCTCAAGGTCGCCTGGCGTCTGGACACCCAGTTCCTGCGTCACAGCGCATTGTGGATATTCGTAGCGCTCAACATCCTGATACTGCCCGCGATCCTAATCCACGCGACCGGCCACTGGCTGTCATTGCTGCTCTGCTATGAGCCCAAGTTCCCACGGACCATTGAGGAAGCGGGCGCAGGGACTGATCAAGAAGCATGGTAGTTCGTGCGCTAGAACGCTATCTAGACCACTGCAGCTTTCGCAAAGACCGAAGCAAAGGCATAACCGACACCGAGGAAGATGAAGTGGAGATCATGCAACGCGCCGTGGGGAGCACACTCTGATGTATCTGTACGAATGGGGATTCCAATGGTCGAAACGTCAGATGTCCTACGAAGAAAGCCTCGAGGCGGCCAAAAAAATTAAGCGAAAGCCGGGACAGCCCGAGCTCAATGCGCCCGATGGCGTAAGTGATTCCGTTTCGACAACTGTCTACGACAATGACTCCGTGTATGCCCGAAACGACGTCTACATGGACGTGAGAACTGCCAGTGACGAAAAGCGGGGCGTGATAACCATATTCTTGGGATGGATTGGAGGATTTCTTTTTTACGCACTAGCTGAATTGGCAAACATTTCAATTCGAAGAATTCACGCGGGCCACAATCCCAATGGGCAGCAGCTTATGGGATCAGACTACTTTTTTTTGATATTCATTCCACTGATCTGTGTAGGAGCAATCTACATCTACTTCAAGTATGCATTCCCATGGCTTCGCCTGGAGAGTTTCACCGCGCGCCGTCTTATCGTTCGATTCAATCGTGCAACTCGTAAGGTCTACCTGCTCCGTCCCAAGCATCTGGGCGGAATTCAGATCCTCGATTGGGAAAAGACGCAGGTCGTCTTGGACAAAAACATGTCGGAACTGGAGGGCACGGGCGGTTTCCTCATCCTGGGTTGGGACAAGGGACACGGCGTAAACCTCGATGGGCAACCCGTCGACGACATGGAGCTCGCCTTCGTCGGCAAACCCACTCGCAACGCCAGCGAGCTGCTGGCGTTCTGGGAGTACATCCGCCGCTACATGGAGGTCGGGCCCGACGCCGCTCCCGCGCCCAAGAAACTCATCGATAAATTTCCCTGGCCCTGGCTGTCATTCAAGGTCGCCTGGCGTCTGGACACCCAGTTCCTGCGTCACAGCGCATTGTGGGTGTTCGTATCGCTCAACATCCTGATACTGCCGGCCATCCTGATCCACGCGACCGGCCATTGGCTGTCACTGCTGCTCTGCTATGAGCCCAAGTTTCCGCCGGTCATTGAGGAGGCCGGCACAGATCCTGCCGCTCGCCATCGGCGCCGCTAAGTGGTCTCGCATGCACAAAGGCCACCTTAAGGATCGCAACAACGGGATAGCCGATTCCGAAGAGAAGGAAGTTGAAATCATGCAACGCGCAGTCGGGAGCGAACGCTGATGTACTTGCTTGAGTGGGCGTTCCAATTATCGAAACAACAGATGTCCTACGAGGAGTGCCGAGAGGACGTCGAGAAACAGCAGCGCAAACCGGGGCAGCCCGAACTGAACGCACCTGACGGTATAGGCGAGTCAGTTTCAGAATCCGTCTACGACAATGAGTCGATTTATGCCCACAACGATGCATTCATTGATGTCAGAACGTCCAATGATGAAAAGCGTGGGGTAATTACTTTTTTTGGGATTCTGTTCGGGGGCATGCTTGCCTGGGCCTGCCTTGCGACCTTGTGGCTGGCTATCGACCGGTTAACCGATACAGTGAAACCTCCTCCCGGAGTTGAGTTCTATGTTTTTGGACTAGTGCTATCGCCAGCCACCGCTTTCGGAGCCATGTATCTATATTGCAAGTATGCGTTTGAGTATCTGCGCCTGGAAGCATTCACCGCCCGCCGTCTGATCGTCCGATTCAACCGCGTCACCCGAAAAGTCTATCTATTGCGCCCCCAATACCTGGGCGGCATTCGAATCTTGGATTGGGAAAAGACACAACCCATCATCGAAAAAAGCATGACTGAACTGGAAGGGACAGGCGGCTTTATCTTGCTGGCCTGGGATAGGGGCGACGGCGTGGATCTTGAGGGCAACCCCACCGACAACATCGAGCTCGCCTTCGTCGGCAAACCCACCCGCAACGCCAGCGAGCTGCTGGCCTTCTGGGAATACATCCGACGCTACATGGAAGAAGGGCCCGAGGCCGCTCCCGCGCCCAAGAAACTCATCGATAAATTTCCCTGGCCCTGGCTGTCATTCAAGGTCGCCTGGCGTCTGGACACCCAGTTCCTGCGTCACAGCGCATTGTGGGTGTTCGTAGCGCTCAACATCCTGATGCTGCCGGCCATTCTGATCCACGCGACCGGCCACTGGCTGTCATTGCTGCTCTGCTATGAGCCCAAGTTCCCACGGGCCATTGAGGAAGCCGGCGCACCAAAAAAACGAGCTGGCCCTCGCTAAAGGAGCCAGCTCGCTTTCCCTACCGCCGCGCCGCTCGCACGCCGCGCGGCGCCGGGATGGGGATTCAGGCGGTTTCCACCCGGTTGGCGTCCAGCACCGTCATGGCCGTCATGTTGATGATGCGGCGCACGGTGGAGCTGTTGGTCAGGATGTGGACGGGTGCGTTGGCGCCCAGCAGGAACGGGCCCACGGCCACGTTGCCGCCGGCCGCCGTCTTGAGCAGGTTGTAGGCGATGTTGCCGGCATCCACGTTCGGGCACACCAGCAAGTTGGCTTCGCCCTTGAGCGTGGACGAAGGCAGGATGCGCATGCGCAGGGCCTCGTCCAGCGCGCAGTCGCCGTGCATTTCGCCGTCGATTTCCAGTTCCGGCGCGGCTTCGCGCACCAGTTCCAGGGCGCGGCGCATTTTCTCGCCCGAGGCTGAGCTGCCGGAGCCGAAGTTCGAGCGCGACAGCAGCGCCACCTTCGGAGCAAGGTTCATGCGCGCCATTTCCTGCGCGGCCATGATGGTGAATTCGGCGATCTGCTCGGCGGTGGGATCGTCGTTGATGTGCGTGTCCACCAGCACCACCGTGCGCTCGTCGAGCAGCAGGATGTTCATGGCGGCGTACACATTGTGGCCGGGGCGGCGGCCGATGACTTCGTCCACGAAGCGCAGGTGGTCGTGGTACGCGCCGACCGTGCCGCAGACCATGCCGTCGGCATCGCCCAGGTGCACCATCATCGCGCCGATCAGCGTCAGGCGGCGGCGCATTTCGACGCGCGCCATTTCCTTGGTGATGCCGCGGCGGCTCATCAGTTCCCAGTACGTCGTCCAGTATTGGTGGAAACGCTCGTCGTATTCCGGGTTGGTGACTTCGACGTCTTCGCCCAGGCGCAGGCGCAGGCCGAATTTTTCGATGCGCGAGAGCAGCACGGCAGGTCGGCCCACCAGGATGGGACGGGCCAGGCCCTCGTCGACGATCACCTGCACGGCGCGCAGCACGCGCTCGTCTTCACCTTCGGTGAAGACGATGCGCGCCTTGCCACCGCCGCGCACGATGCGTTTGGCGGCCGAGAACAGCGGCTTCATGAACGCGCCCGAGTGGTACACGAACTGCTGGAGCTGCTCTTCGTAGGCTTCCAGGTCAGCCAGCGGGCGCGTCGCCACGCCGCCTTCCATCGCGGCCTTGGCCACGGCGGGTGCGATGCGCACGATGAGGCGCGGGTCGAAGGGCTTGGGGATCAGGTATTCGGGACCGAACGAGATGTCGTAGGTGCCGTAGGCGGCGGCCACGACTTCGTTCTGTTCTTCCTCGGCCAGTTCGGCAATGGCGTACACCGCCGCCATTTCCATTTCGCGGGTGATGGTCGTGGCGCCCACGTCCAGCGCGCCGCGGAAGATGTACGGAAAGCACAGCACGTTGTTGACCTGGTTCGGGTAATCCGACCGGCCCGTGGCCATGACCACGTCGTCGCGCACGCCGTGCGCCACTTCCGGCAGGATTTCCGGCGTGGGGTTGGCCAGCGCCAGGATCAGCGGACGCGAACCCATCGCGGCCACCATTTCCGGCTTGAGCACGCCGCCAGCCGACAGGCCCAGGAACACGTCGGCGTCCTGGATCACCTCGGCCAGCTTGCGCGCGTCGGTCTTTTGCGCAAAGCGCGCCTTGTCCGGGTCCATCAGCGTGGTGCGGCCCTCATAGACCACGCCTTCGATGTCGGTCACCCAGATGTTCTCCAGCGGCAGGCCCAGGTCCACCATCAGGTCCAGGCAGGCCAGCGCCGCGGCGCCAGCGCCCGACGTGACCACCTTGACCGTCTTGATGTCCTTGCCCACGACCTTCAGGCCGTTGATGAAGGCGGCCGACACCGTAATGGCGGTGCCGTGCTGGTCGTCGTGGAAAACGGGAATCTTCATGCGCTCGCGCAGCTTGCGCTCCACCGTGAAGCACTCCGGCGCCTTGATGTCTTCAAGGTTGATGCCGCCGAAGGTGGCTTCCAGGCCGGCGATGATCTCGACCAGCTTGTCCGGGTCGGTTTCGTTGATTTCGATGTCGAAAACATCCAGGCCGGCGAACTTCTTGAACAGCACCGCCTTGCCTTCCATCACCGGCTTGGAGGCCAGCGCGCCGATGTTGCCCAGGCCCAGCACCGCGGTGCCGTTGGTGATGACGCCCACCAGGTTGCCGCGCGCGGTGTAGCGGAACACATTGGCCGGATCGGCCACGATTTCCTCGCAGGCCGCCGCCACGCCGGGCGAGTACGCCAGCGCCAGGTCGCGCTGGTTGACGAGCGGCTTGGACGCCACGACGGAAATCTTCCCCGGGGTGGGGTACTCGTGATAGTCCAATGCCGCCTGGCGGTCTGATTGCGTGTTCATGGGGCTGTAGCCTCGCTGTCTTGAAGTTGAAAAATTCTAGGCCCCAAGGCATAAGGTGATCATTCGGATTTAATATTGATCCATCAGCATTACCTTATGCCTTGTCTATGACAGCCTTTGATCCGGATGCCGTCACCCGGAAATTGACCTCGCGCCTGAAGATGCGCCACCTGATCCTGCTCCTGCAGATCGAGCAGCATGGCTCGCTGACCCGGGTCGCCGAGCACATGGCGACCAGCCAGCCGGCCGTGACCAACGCCCTGGCCGAGCTGGAAAGCATGTTCGACGTGCCCTTGTTCGACCGCTCCGTGCGCGGCATGACGCCCACGCCGATGGGCGCCGTGGTGCTGGCGCGCGCCCGGGGCCTGGTCCACGACCTGGGGCACCTGGTGCAGGACATGGAAACCGTGGCGGCCGGGCACGCCGCCCACCTGCACATCGGCGTGATCCCGTTTGTCTCGGGCCAGATGCTGTCGGCGGCCATCGGCCGCACGCTGCCCCAGGGCCGGCAGATCACCGCCACCATCCACGAGGGGCAGGGCCCGGCGCTGCTGCGCCAACTGCGCGACCATACGCTGGACGTGGTGGTGGGATGGGCCACGCCGTCGGTGGACCTGACCCACATCGGCTTCGAGGTGCTGTATCACCAGCAGCCGCGCCTGATCGCCAGCCGCCGGCTGGCCGCCCGGCTGGGCCGGTCGCGGCTGGAATGGAACCGGCTGGCGGACCTGGACTGGATCCTGGGCACGCCGGGCAGCCCGATCCGCGAGCAGGTGGCCAACATCTTCCTGCGCGCCGGGCTGGCGCCCCCGCCCCCGTCGGTCCAGAGCGACTCGTCCAAGCTGATCGGCGAAATGATCGTCGCAAGCGACCGCGCCGTGAGCATTCTGCCGGCCGACATCGCCGACGAACTGGTGCGCATCGCGGGCGCGGCCATCGTCCCCTACTCGTTCGATTGGACGCTGCCGCCGATTTCGATCTTCACGCGGTCGGACGGCCTGCGGCGCAACGTGGAGGCGCTGTTCGCCGCCGCCCTGCGCGAGGTCTACACCCGGGGCGCTCGTCCGCCCTCTTGATCGTCGGCGCGAGTCGGGCCGTCGTATCATGAAAGCCGGACTGACCCGTGCGGCCGCCGACTCCCGGCCCGGACGCGGCGCCGGTCCTCCGGGAGGCCGAAGGCAATGACGCAGGCGAGAACGCAGGCTCCGCAAGCTCCTCGACCCTGGCACCAGCTCTCCGTCCACGAGACGCTGGCCATCCAGGTGACCAGCGTCGCTGGCCTGTCCCATGACCAGATCCGGCGCAGGCAGGAAACCCATGGCCTGAACGCCCTGCCTCCCCCCGCCCGCCGCAGCGCCTGGCTGCGCTTTCTGGGCCATTTCAATGACGTGCTGATCTACATCCTGCTGGCTGCCGCGGTGGTGACCTCGCTGATGGGCCACTGGCTGGACACCACCGTCATCCTGGCCGTGGCGGTAATTAACGCCATCATCGGCTATGTGCAGGAGAGCCGGGCCGAGCGGTCGCTGGACGGCATCCGCAACATGATGTCGAACCGGGCCCGCGTGGTGCGCGATGGCCAGAAGGAGGACATCGACGCGCGCGACCTGGTGCCGGGAGACATCGTCATCCTGCGACCGGGCGACAAGATTCCCGCCGACGTGCGGCTGTTCGACGCGCACAACCTGCACGTCGAGGAATCGATGCTGACCGGCGAATCCACCGTCGTCGAAAAGCACGACGCGCCCCTGCCGGGCGACGCGGCGCTGGGCGACCGCCTGAATATCGGGTTCTCGGGCACGCACGTCAGCGCGGGCAACGCGCGCGGCATCGTCATCGCGACCGGCAGCGACACCGAGATCGGCCACATCAACCGCATGATGACCGACGTGCATGCGCTGCAGACGCCGCTGCTGCGGCAGATGGCGCTGCTGGGCAAGCGCATTTTCCACGTGGTGCTGGTGATGGTGGCGGTGCTGTTCGTCGTGGGACGCTACCTGCTCGGCATGCCCCTGCCCGACCTGCTGCTGTCCCTGATCAGCATCGCGGTCGCCTCCGTGCCCGAAGGCCTGCCCGCCATCATCTCCATCATCCTGTCGCTGGGCGTGCAGCGGATGGCGCGCAACCGCGCCATCATCCGCAAGCTGCCGACCGTGGAAACGCTGGGCGCGATGACGGTGATCTGCTCGGACAAGACCGGCACCCTGACCATGAACGAGATGACCGCCAAGAATGTGCTGCTGGCGCAGGGCGTCTACCACGTGGCGGGCGACAACTACCAGCCTATCGGCGAGATCACGCGCGCATCCGACGGGCTGCCGGTGGACTGGCGGCACGAGGACGCGCTGACCCGCTTCGTGCGCGCCGCGGCGATCTGCAACGACAGCCAATTGCACGAGGACGCCGACGGTCAGTGGCGCATCGTGGGCGGCCCCACCGAGGGCGCGATGATGGTCCTGGCGGCCAAGGCGGGCCAGGGCCTGGACGGCGTGGCCAAGCATGGCAAGGTGCCGTTCGACTCCGGCTACAAGTACATGGCGCGCCGCTGCGACGACCACGGGCACAACCTGATCTACGTTACCGGCGCGCCCGATGTGCTGTTCAGGCTGTGCGCGCACGAGCAGGGCGAACATGGACCGCAGCCGCTGCGCCTGGACTACTGGGAACGCGGCCTGGCGGCCTTTGCGCAGCAGGGCCTGCGCACGCTGGCCGCGGCTTACAAGCCCGGCGCGGCGGGCGCCACCGCGCTGAGCCACGCCGACTTCCAGGACGGGCTCATCCTGCTCGGCGTGGCCGGCATCATGGACCCGCCCCGCCCCGAGGCCATCGCGGCCATCGCCCTGTGCAACCAGGCGGGCATCCGCGTAAAGATGATCACGGGCGATCATCCCGAAACCGCGCTCGCCATCGGCGCGATGCTGGGCATGACGCACGTGCGCGAGGCCATCACGGGCGCGCAGCTGCAGCAGATGGGCGACGAGGAACTGGCCGCGCGGGTGCGCGACCATGACATCTTTGCCCGCACCAGTCCCGAGCACAAGCTGCGCCTCGTGCGCGCGCTGCAGGGCATGGGCGAGGTGGTCGGCATGACGGGCGACGGCGTCAACGACGCCCCCGCGCTCAAGCAGGCCGACGTGGGCGTGGCCATGGGCATCAAGGGCACCGAAGTCACCAAGGAAGCCGCGGACATGGTGCTGGCGGACGACAACTTCGCCTCCATTGCCTATGCGGTGCGAGAGGGACGCCGCGTCTACGACAACCTGAAAAAGACGATCCTGTTCATCCTGCCGACCAACCTCGCGCAGGGCCTGCTCGTCATCGCCGCGCTCCTGGCCGGCGCGCAGGCGCCGCTGACGCCCTTGCAGATCCTGTGGATGAACATGGCCACGTCCATCACGCTGTCGTTCGGCCTGGCGTTCGAACCCGCCGAGCCCGGCATGATGCACCGGCCGCCACGCGATCCGGCGAAATCCATCCTCGACGCCTTCGCCATCTGGCGCATCGCCTTCGTCGGCCTGCTGTTCATGGCGTCGGCGTTCGTCATCGAGAAAAGCCTGATCGCTGCGGGACGCGACGCGGATTTCATCCGCACCGTCATCCTGCAGACGCTGGTAACGGCGCAGTGGACCTACCTGTTCAACTGCCGCCTGCAGGACCGCTTTCCGCTCACGCCCAGCATGTTCCGCAACAAGGCGCTGTGGCTGGTCACGATCCTGCTGGGGCTGCTGCAATGCGCCCTGGTCTACCTGCCCGGGATGAACCGCGTGTTCGGCACGGTGCCGCTGCCGCCCGAGTACTGGACGCTGACCCTGGTGGCCGCGGGCGTGCTGTTCTGCATCGTCGAGGGCGAAAAGTGGGTGCTGCGCCGGTGGCGCGCGCGCCGCACACAAAAAATGCCAATAAATGTAAAGGTCCCCGCCGCAAGGCGATGAGCGCTCCTATACTTGCGGCCGCCAAGTTTCACGCAGGAGGGCTCGCCGCTTGTTCACCATCTCCCCATCCAACGCGAGCCGCCGCGCGCTGACCCTGCTGGGCCTCGCCGCGCTGGCTGCGCTGTCGGGCTGCGGCTCGCTGCTCGGCGAAGGCACCGGCGCCGCGGCCGGCATCGCCGGCACCGCCATCGCCAATAAGGTCACGGACAACGCCACTGTCGCCACCGGCATCGGCCTGGGGGTGCAGGCCGGCGCCAAGGCCGCGCTGGCCTATGCGCAGCGCCAGACGCGCGGCGAGGAACAGGACGCCATCGCCAGGGCGGCCGGTCCGCTGGCGGTCGGCAAGGTGGCCAGCTGGAACGTCAAGCACGCGCTGCCCATCGAAGAGGACGCGCGCGGCCAGGTCACCGTCAGCCGCCTCATCGGCGGCGCCAATCTCGAATGCAAGGAAGTGGTGTTCTCGGTGGACACGCCCGCCGACAAGCCGGACGCCGATCCGCTGCGCGAGTTCTACGTCACCACCGTGTGCCGAGACGGCGAGCACTGGCGCTGGGCCAGCGCCGAACCCGCTACGGCCCGCTGGGGTTCGCTCCAGTGAGGCGCGCGCTGGGCATGCTGGCGCTGGCCGTCAGCCTGGGCCTGGGCGGGTGCCAGAGCTCGTCCATCGGCCCCGCCACCGGCGCGGTGGTCGGCACGCTGAGCGGCGCGGCCACGGCCAATCCGGTCGCGGGCTTCGCGATCGGGGTGTCGGTGCAGGCGGCCGTGGACGCCACGGTGAAGTACGTCTTGCGCGAATGGAAAGACGACCAGCAGAACGTCATGGCCAATGCGGTCGGCGCGCTGCCTGTCGGCGAGGTGCGGCAATGGCAGATCCAGCGCACGCTGGCGGTGGGCAACGAGCACGGCAGCATCCAGGCCGTGCGCGACATCGAGACGCCGCTGGCGCATTGCCGTGAAGTGCTGTTCACGGTGGAACTGGAGGGCGCCGCCCCCGCCTACGCCAGCACGATCTGCCGGCGGCAGGACGGCCAATGGAAGTGGGCGGCGGCCGAGCCGTCGGTGGCGCGCTGGACCGGCCTGCAATAGCGCCAGCGCGCTTGCCCGCCGCCTGTCCGGCGCGCGATACTGGGCCGACGCCCATCGCCTCCCCCCCTTCCCCATGTCCGCAGGCCGATTTCTCATGCAGCGCAGCGCCCTCCCCGGCGTGCAGGCCGTGGATGCCTGCAGCCGCCACGCGTTCGCGCGCCATACGCACGAGCAGTTCGGCATTGGGGTGATGCGCGAGGGCGCGCAGGTGTCGCATAGCGGGCGCGGCCAGGTCGAGGCGGGGCCGGGCTACGTCATCACCGTCAACCCGGGCGAGGTGCACGACGGCGCGCCGATCGGCGGCGGCGTGCGCGCCTGGCAGATGCTGTATCTGGATCCGGGGGTGATCGCCCAGGCCGCCGCCGCCTATGAATTCGAACATCCTGCCCGAAAGCAACCCGGTCTTGCCCGCGACGTCCTGGCGCTGTATGCGCTCGTCACGTCGGGCGCGGCGCCGCTGGCGTGCGAGGCGCTGTTGCTGCGCGTGCTTGCGCAGGCGGGCGGTCCGCGCGGCGCGCCTGCCGCGGCCCCGCCCTCGCGCGGCGTGCCGGCCTCGCTTCGCCATGCGCTGGCCCTGGTCGACGACGATCCAGCCGCCGCGCTGTCGCTGGCCGACCTGGCCGCCGCCAGCGGCCTTGGCCGCTACCAGGTGCTGCGCGCCTTCCGGCGCGCAACCGGGCTGACGCCGCACGCCTACCAGATGCAGCGCCGCTTGCTGCTGGCGCGCCGGCTGATCCGGCAGGGCATGGCGCTGGCCGATGCGGCCGCGGCCGGCGGCTTTGCCGACCAGAGCCACATGACCCGCCTGTTCGTGCGCGCCTACGGCGTGTCGCCGCGCGGATACGCACTGGCCGCCCGCGGCGCCTGACGGCGCGCCTTCCCGCAATTTCGTTCAAGACCGGATGTGTTCCGGCGCCCTACGCTGCGCCTTTTCCACAAGGACGCACACCATGGGCATCAGCGAACGAAGGCGCGGCCACGTCTACCTGGCGGCAGCCATGGCGCTGGTGGGCAGCACCGTCACCGCCAGCAAGATCATCGGCGCCGGGCTCCCGCCCTTCACGGCCACCGCGTTGCGCTTTGCGATCGCGCTGCCCTGCTTCGCCCTGCTGATGGCTGCCACCGGCGCGCGCCTCCCCCGGCTGGGCCGGCGCGACTGGCTGCTGCTGGCGGTGCAGGCCGTCGCCGGGAGCGTCGGCTACACGACGCTGCTCATCGCCGGCCTCCAGCGCACCTCGGCGGTGGACGGCGGCATCATCCTGGGCACATTGCCGCTGGTGACCGCCGCGATCGCCATGCTGGTGCTGCGCGAACGGCCGGGCAAACCGGCGCTGGCCGCCATCGGCATCGCCGCGTTCGGCGTGTGGCTGATGTCGCGCAACGCCCACGACGCGGGGAGCGCGGGGTCGCTGACGGGCAACGCGCTGATCCTGGGCGCGGTGGCCTGCGAAGGCCTCTTCATCCTGCTGAACAAGCGACTGCGCACGCCGGTCGCGCCGCTGGCGTTGTCGACCCTGATGGCGGGCTTCGGACTGGCGTTTTCGGCCTTGGTCTGCCTGGTCGAAGCGCCCTGGACCGTGTCCCTGACGCCCGCCGCGCTGCTTGCCGTCGGCTACTACGCGCTGGTGCCCACCGTGGGCGGATTCCTGCTCTGGTACGCGGGCGCTGCGCGGGTGGACGGGGCGGAAGCGGCAATGTTCACGGCCCTGGCGCCGGTATCGGCGGTGCTGCTGGCCGCGGGCCTGCTGGGCGAAGCGCTGTCCGCCAGCCAGCTCGCCGGCATGGCCTGCGTGCTGGGCGCGGCGCTGGCGCTGGGGCGGGCGCGGTCAGGGCCAGCCCCGGTCCCGGCCCGAAAGCGCACGGCGTCTACCCGCGGCTGAAGGCCAGCGCGAATTCGTCGGAAAAGATGTCCGCCAGCGACCGCCGCAGGGCCGCCGCGCGCTCCGCGCCATAGGCCGCCTCGAAGCGCTGTTGCGCGTCCTTCCAGAGGCGGCGGGACTCCGCCAGCTTCGCGCGGCCCGTCTCGGTGAGTTCGACCCGGCGGCTGCGGCCGTCGAGCGGGTCGCGCATCATGCGCACATAGCCGTCGCGCTGCAGGGGCTTGAGGTTGTGGGCCAGCGCGGACCGGTCCAGCACCATGGCCCGCGCCAGGTCCGTCATGGAGGGCGAGCCGGCGCGCGCGATATGGACCAGGATGGAATGCTGCGAGACTTTCAGCCCGCACGGCGCCAGCACCGAGTCGTAGAGCTGCGACACGCGGCGCGTCGCCTTGCGCAACGCGGCGCCGTTGCAAATGAGCGGATCCGGGGGGACGGCGGCGCCTAGGGGCGGGGCATCGGACATGGCAGGCGGCATGGGTAAGTCTGCGGGTGAGGACATAACGCTACTGCCGGGGCGGTCCCGCGTCCAGTGCGTGATTTCCAGTGCGTGATTGACAGATATTGGCATATGCACGTAAATTTTATCAACCTTTTCCACAGGCCTGCCCCGTCCATGCCAGCGACTGCCCCACCCCGCCCCGCCAATGCGCGCTTGCAGGCCATGCTTCACGCCCCCATCGCGCCCACGCTCGCGCGGCTGGCCTGGCCCAATATCCTGATGATGCTTGCGCAGTCCTCCACCGGCCTGATCGAGACCTGGTTCCTGGCGCGGCTGGGCACGCCCGTGCTCGCGGGCGTGGCGCTGGTGGTGCCGGTGCTGATGCTGATGCAGAACATGTCGCAGGGCGCGATGGGCGGCGGAATCTCCGCCGCCGTCGCGCGGGCCCTGGGCGGGGGCCGGCAGCTTGAAGCGGACCAGCTCGTGCTGCACGCTGTCGTGCTCAATGCGCTGCTGGGCATCGTCTTCTGCGTGCTGCTGCTGGCGTTCGGGCCGGCGCTGTACCGGGCGCTGGGCGCCGAGGGCGCGGCGCTCGACGCGGCGCTGGCCTATTCCAACGTCATCTTCGGCGGCATCGTCCTGATGTGGCTGATGAACGCGTTCGCCAGCGCCATCCGCGGCACGGGCAACATGCTGGTGCCCGGCGCGGTGATCTGCGGCGGCGCGCTGCTGCTGGTGCCGCTCTCGCCCTGCCTGATCTTCGGATGGGGGCCCTTCCCGGCCCTGGGAGTGGCGGGCGGCGGCTGGGCGCTGGTGATCTACTACGCCGTGGGCACGCTCATCCTGGGCGCGTACTGCGCCAGCGGACGCAATGCGGCGCGGCTGGTGTCCAGCAAGCTGCACGCGGGACTCATGCGCAGCATCCTGAGCGTGGGCGCGCTGGCCACCATCAACCCGCTGCTGACCAACGCGCTGGTGGCCCTGACCGCCGCGCTGGTGGGCGCCTATTCGGGGGAGGCCGCGCTGGCGGGCTACGGGGTCGCGGTGCGCCTGGAATATCTGCTGATGCCGATCGCCTTCGGCCTGGGCGCCCCGATGGTGGCGATGGTGGGGTCCAACATCGGCGCGGGCCAACCGGAACGCGCCATGCGCATCGCCCTGACCGGCGGCGCGATGGCCTTCGTGCTGGCCGAGGCCATCGGGCTGGCGGCGGCGTTCTTTCCCGAAGCGTGGCTGCGCCTGTTCGGCGCGCAGGACCACATGCTGCAGGCCGGCGCGGACTACCTGCGCATCGTCGGTCCGGTGTATGGCTTTTTTGCGCTGGGCTTTTCGCTGTATTTCGCGTCGCAGGGCGCGGGGCGCCTGAAATGGCCGCTCACCGCGGGATTCCTGCGCCTGCTCGTCGGCATCGGCGCGGGCGGCATCGCGCTGCACCTGACCGGCTCGCTGACGGTGTTCTTCGTGATTCTGGCGGTGGCGATGAGCCTTTATGGCCTGATCATCCTGGCGGCCGTCGCGTCGGGCTCCTGGTTCGACCGCGGGCATCTGCCGGGACGCCGGCTGTTCGCGCGATAGGCGCCGCCGGCGCGTCACGCAAGGCGTACGCCACGAGGTCGGCCGCATAGGCGGGCAGGTCGTCGCGCACGCACAGCACCAGGTCGCGGGCGGCCCACGCGTCGGCCAGCGCAATCCGGGCCACCCCGGCCGCGCGGCCATATCGCACGGCGGCCGCGCGCGGCACGATGGCGACACCCACGCCCTGCCCCACCATCCTGCAGACGGCCTCGAAACTGCGCAGCCGCACGCGGTAGGACAAGGGCTTGCCGCTGCGGCGCGCATGGTGCGCGATGTGTTCCTGCAGCGCGCTGCCCTGCACCAGTCCCACGAATTCATGCCCGGCCACGTCGTCCAGCAGCACCTGCGGCCGCGCCGCGAGCGGATGGCCCCGCTGCACGATCAGTGTCAGCGGATCGTGGCGGAAGATGCGCGTGCGCAGGCCATGCAGGTCGGCCGAGTCCGCCAGCACCCCGATGTCGCACGCGCCCGCGCGCAGCGCATCGGCGATCTCGTGGCTAAGGCGTTCTTCCAGGTCGACGGAGATGCGCGGATGGTCCTTGAGAAACGCGCCCAGCACCGGCGGCAGGTATTCGCTGAGCGCCGTGGTGTTGCACAGCACGCGCACATGGCCCGCCAGGCCGAGGCCGTAATGGTCCAGCTCGCCGCGCATGCGGTCGATCTGGCCCAGCACCAGCCGGGCGTGGTGGACCAGGGTGCGTCCGGCCGGCGTGGCGTCGACGCCACGCGGCTCGCGCACCAGCAGCGCCACGCCCAGCGCGTCTTCCATGCCCCGGATGCGCTCGCTGGCCGACGCCAGCGTCATGTGCGAACGGCGCGCGCCGCCCGTGATGGAGCCGCTTTCGTGCACGTTGAGAAAGAGACGAAGATCGGTCAGGTCGAATCGCATGAAAAAAGCGTAGCACGCCAGCCTCAGGCGCTGCCATAGCCTGGGTACGCAAGATCCCGATAGGCGCGGGTGCATCACGCACGACAAAATGCGACCCGTACCCACCCCAATTAGGAAATGCCGTGCATATCGCAATCCTGCACCTGCGCGCCACGCGCCGGCCGCCGTCGGCGTTGGCCGCGATGGCGAGGCCTGCCTCAGGCCTGGCCGAAGCGAGCCGCGGGCCGGACCGTGACATCGACGTTGCCCGGCGGCACGCGCCGCCCGCCCCCTGCGAGGCCGCATGAACCTCCTTGATCCGGCGCTGCTGGGCGCCATTGTTGCGGTCTTCGTGCTGGCCGGCGTGGTCAAGGGCGTCGTGGGCCTGGGCCTGCCCACCATTTCCATGGCATTGCTGGCGCTGGTGATGGCCCCGGCGCAGGCGGCGGCGCTGCTGATCGTGCCGTCGCTGATCACCAATCTCTGGCAGGCGCGGCCCTGGGCCACGCTGGGCGCGGTCCTGCGCCGCATCGCGGGCATGCAGGCGGGCGTCTGCGCCGGGACGCTCGCCGGCGCGCTGTGGCTGGGCCCACCCTCCGGCCAGTGGGCCGGCGTCTGCCTCGGACTGGCGCTGGCGGCCTATGCCGCCTGGGGCCTGTTCGGCGCGCCGCCCCAACTGCCGCCGGATATGCCGCCCCGCCGCGCCCAACTGCTGGGCGCGGCCGCCGGCGCGCTCACCGGCGTGATCACTGCCGCCACGGGCGTGTTCGTCATCCCCGCCGTGCCGTATCTGCAGGCGCTGGATCTGGACAAGGATCAGCTCATCCAGGCCATGGGGATTTCCTTCACGGTTTCGACCGTGGCGCTGGCCGCGGGGTTGGGACTGAATGGCGGATACACCGCCGGCGCCGCGGGCGCCTCGCTCCTGATGCTGCTGCCCGCGCTGGCCGGCATGGCCCTGGGCCAGCGGCTGCGTCACCGGCTGTCGGCGCGCACGTTCAAACTATGCTTCATGGTCAGCCTGGCACTGCTGGGCGCCTATCAGGCCGCGCGCGGCCTGGCCGTCATCGGGCCTTAGGCGGCCAGACGCCGTTCATCCACGAAGCCGATCGACACCGACATCTCGCGCCAGCGCGCCAGTTCCTGCTGCACCGCCTGGATCTTGCCGCGCGCCTGGTCGAATGCGTCGCGGCCCAGGAACAGGTGCAGGGGCGCGTACTGGGCCTGCGCGGCATGGATCAGCGCCTGCGCCGCCTTGACCGGATCGCCGCCCTGGTCCGCCGCGCGCGGCCCGCGCGCGGACAGTTCGGGCGAACCGCCGGGATCGCCGGCGCGCATCGCGCCCGGATAGACGAGCGACACGCGGATGCCCAGCGGCGCGGCCTCGGCGGCCAGGGTTTCGGTCAGGCCGCAGACCGCGAACTTGGCGGCGCTGTAGGCGCCCCACTGCGCGCAGCGCCCGTCAAAGCCCAGGATCGACGAGATGTTGAACACATGCCCGCCGCGCTGCGCGCGCAGGCGCGGCATCACGGCGCGGATGACGTTCAGCACGCCGAACACATGGGTATCGAAGGCGCCGCGCAGTTGCGCATCCGACAGGCTGTCCAGCGTCCCTTGCGGCCCCTGCCCCGCCCCGTTCACCACCACGTCGATGCCGCCGAACGCGGCGATGGTCGCGTCCACGGCCCGGCGCACGGCGCGTTCGTCGGCCAGGTTGACCGTCAGGGGCAGAAAGCGGCCTTCCAGCTTGGCGCCCACCGCCTCCAGCAATGCATCGCCGTCGCCCGACGTGGCCGCCACCTTGTGGCCCTGGTCCAGCAGCATTTTGACCAGCACCAGGCCCAACCCCGCCGACGCATCCGTCACCAGCCAGATTTTTTCCGTGTTCATGTGATTCCCTACCCTTGCTCGCGGCGGCCGGCGAGATGCCTGGCCCCCCGGGCCGAGGCTGGCGCGCTCCGCAGAGCCGATGGCCAGCACGGCCCTGGACAGGATAGTAAGAACCGGGGATAGGCCCGTACAGGCTCGATCTTGCGTGAAACCTGCCTATTTCTACGGCGATGCGCGCGGGGCCGTCCGGACGCGGGCATCGGGCGCGGCCGGCAGGCCCGCCCGATATGGCGGATAATCCGTCTGTTTGCCGCCGCCACGCGCGGCGGATCATTGCGGCGCCTTTTGCCCCGCAGCTTTCGGAGTCAGCTATGTATCGCGGCATTGAGGCGATCGAACACTTCATGGAATCCATCGGCCTGCCCTGGCAGCCCGGCAAGACCGCGCGCGCCGAACTGCGCGCCAGCTACCGTATCGGCAACACCCGTCCGCTGGGCATCGACTGCACGCTGGTGGAGTTCCACTGCGACGCCAAGCGGGCCAAGGTATGGGTGCCGGAATTCTCGCGCACGAGTTTTCACCAGTGGTTCGAGGTGCCCTACCAGGAGTTCGAATTCACGCCCGGCGGCTCCATGCTCAAGATCAAGGCCGCGGCCCGCGGCAACGCGCCGCCCTACAGCGTGGGCATTAAGCCGCTGGCCTGATCGCCTCGCCGGGCGCGCCGTTCAGAGCTGCTTGTACATGATCGTCGTGCCGTCCACCTTGGCCGGGTCGATCGGATCGCGCGCAAAGCCCGGAATCACCCCCACCGTCTGGTAGCCCAGCGCCGCATACAGCGGCTCGGCCGCGTCGCCCGTGCGCGTGTCCAGGGTGAGCAGGCTGCGGTTCAGCCGGACCGCCATGGCCTCGACCTCGCGCATCAGCCGGCGCGCAATGCCCTGCCGGCGCCAGTCCGGATGCACCAGCAGCTTGCGCACCTCGGCGCGGTGCGGCTGGTTGGGCGGCGTGTCGGTATCGAGCTGCACGGAACCCGCGATCCGCCCGTCCACGCGCGCCGCCCACAGGGAGAGCGCCCCGCTCCGGACGCCCGGCAGCACCTTGCCGCGCCAGAACGACGCCGCGTCTTCAGGGGTGTAGGGCAAGACGAAACTGACGCTGGCGCCCGCGTGCACGCAGGCGTGCAGCAGGGTGGCAAGCTCGGGCACGGCGGCCGCGGCGGCGTCGGCGGGCAGCGGCATCAGTTCAAGGCGGGCAGAGGTCATGGCAGGGCTCAGACGATGAAAAGCAGATAACGGGCGCCGCTGTGCGGCGGGGTCGCGAAGGCGCTGGCGCCGAACAGCTGATAGCGCAGGCAGTCGCCGGGAAGCAGCCGATGCGCCTGGCCATCCACGGTGATGGACAGTTCGCCATCCAGCATCAGCAGATGGTGTTCCAGCCCCGGCCGCGGCGATTGTTCATAGGCGATGCGGGCGTTCGCGGCCAGTTCGCAGGCCAGCACCTCGCCCGCGAGCCGCTGCGACGGCGGCGACACCGACCGGCGCCGGAAGCCGACGGAGTCGTCCACCCAGACCGCCTGCGCCTGTTCGGGCACCCGGGCGACGAAGTCGTCCTCAACCATCAGCATCAGGCGCGACATGGTCAGACCATAGGCGGCGCACAGTTTGCCGAGCACGCTGGCGGTCGGACTGACCTCGGCATTTTCGAGCCGCGAGAGCGTCGCGCGGCTGATGCCGGCGCGGGCGGCCAGATCGTCCAGGGACCACCCCCGGTCCTGGCGCAGCATTTTGAGGCGGGCGGCAAGACGATGGTCCAGCCCGGGGTCGGCGGCGGCCGTTGATTTTTCCATAATTGAGAATTTATCCCAGATATGAAATTCGGTCGACTGCGTGTATTCCCCAATGCGGATCGCGCCCGGCAACCGGGACACTACGAAAGAACCGCGCCGGATTCGGCACAATAGCGGTCATGCCAACGGCCTGACTCCCCTACATGACCTTTCTTTGCGCGTTGACTACCGGTTCCCTCCCCTCGCTGCACGAGCGCAGCGTGTCGCACGCGCTCACCGCTGAAGAAGCCCAGGCCACGCCGCTGGGCCAGGCGATCGCCCCGCTCGTGGCCGCGCATCCCGGCAAATCCGGCATCCATGCCCTGGCCCACCCCCACGACGCCTTCGCCGCGCGCATGATGCTGGCGCGCGCGGCCGAACGCAGCCTGGATGTGCAGTACTACATCTGGCACGACGACATGACGGGCACCATGCTGCTGGAGGCCCTGCACGACGCGGCCGACCGCGGCGTGCGAGTGCGCCTGCTGCTGGACGACAACGGCACGTCCGGGCTGGACCAGACGCTGTCCGCGCTGGACGGCCATCCGAACATCGACGTGCGGCTCTACAACCCTTTCGCGGTGCGCTGGCCCAAGCCGCTGGGCTACCTGACGGATTTTTCCCGCCTGAACCGCCGGATGCACAACAAGTCGTTCACCGCGGACAACCAGGCCACGATCGTCGGCGGGCGCAACATCGGCGACGAGTATTTCGGCGCCACCCATGGCGTGCTGTTCACGGACCTGGACGTGCTGGCCATCGGCGCGGCGGTCGGCGACGTGTCGGCGGACTTCGATCGGTATTGGAGCAGCGATTCCGCGTATCCGGTGTCGGGCCTGCTCAAGAAGGCCGCCTCCAACGAGCTGGACGAGCTGGAGGCCGACGCGGCCACGGTCGAACGATCGCCCGAAGCCGCCGCTTATGCGCAGGCCATGCGCGAGCTGCCGTTCATACGCCAGCTGCTGCGCGGCGAACTTCCCATGGAGTGGACGCAGACGCGCATGGTCAGCAACGACCCGCGCAAGACGCTGGGCACCGCGCCGCGCGAGGCGATGCTGCCGCACCAGCTGCAGGACATCCTGGGCGTGCCGGCCAAGGCGCTGGTGCTGGTGTCGCCCTATTTCGTGCCCACGGCGGCGGGCACGCGCGCGTTCGCCAACATGGCGCGCAATGGCGTCAGGGTGCGGGTGCTGACCAATGCGCTGGAAGCGACCGACGTGGCGGTCGTGCACTCGGGCTACGCCAAGCGCCGCAAGGACCTGCTGGCCGCCGGGGTGGAGCTCTACGAAATGAAGCGGATGGCCCAACCCGTCGAGCGCAACAAGGGTTTGGGGCCTTTCGGCAGTTCGGGCTCCAGCCTGCACGCCAAGACCTTTGCCGTGGACGGCGAGCGCGTGTTCGTCGGCTCGTTCAACTTCGACCCGCGCTCGGCGCGCCTGAACACCGAACTGGGCTTTGTCATCGACAGCCCGACGCTGGCGCGGCACATCGAGGACACGTTTGACGACGAGCTTGCCCGCACCGCCTACCGCGTGCGGATCGACGAGATGGGCAAGCTCTACTGGCTGGACACGCGCGACGGCCAGACCGTGCGCCACGACCGCGAGCCGGGCGCCACGCTCTGGCAGCGCCTGACGGTGTGGATCGCGTCGCGGCTGCCGCTGGAGCCGCTGCTGTAAGACTGGCAACAAGCGGAGTGGCCCGCCCGCGCGCAAGGCGTAGACTGGACAGGGATTTCAAACATTTTCCGCCCGCCATGACCAAGACGCCCGCCGACGCCCTGCTCGCGCAGTTGGACTGGAGCCGCGCCGCCGCCGACCTGGATGCGCACGGCCACGCCATCCTGCCCGCCCTGTTGACGCCCGCCCAATGCGCCAGCCTGTCCGACGACTACGGCGCGGACGAACCCTACCGCAGCCGGATCGTCATGGCGCGCCACGGCTTCGGCCGGGGCGAGTACAAGTACTTCCGCTACCCCTTGCCCGACCTGCCCCGGCAGTTGCGCGGCGGGCTGTATCCGCACCTGGCGCCGATCGCCAACCGCTGGAACCGGCAGATGGGGATCGATGTGCAGTATCCCGCCGACCATGCGTCATTTCTGGCGCGCTGCCACGCGGCCGGCCAGCGCCGGCCGACGCCGCTGATCCTGCAATACGGACCGGGCGACTACAACTGCCTGCACCAGGACCTGTACGGCGAACACGTTTTTCCCTTGCAGGTGGCCGTGCTGCTGTCCCGGCCCGGCGAGGATTTCACCGGCGGCGAATTCGTCATGACCGAAACCGGCAGCCGCGAGCAGCGCGCCGACGTCCTGCCCCTGCAACAGGGCGATGCCCTGGTCTTTACCGTGAACCAGCGCCCGGTGCCCGGCGCGCGCGGCTGGCGCAGGGTGGCCATGCGCCATGGCGTCAGCGAACTGCGCTCGGGACGGCGCCACACGCTGGGCCTCATCTTCCATGACGCGGTGTGACATGACCCTGACCCTGGATCTTTTTGGCAGCGACGATCCCGCCCAGCACGGGCGCGTGGCGCTCGGCCCGCAGTCGGTGGTGCTGCGCGGCTATGCGTTGCCGGCGGTGGAGGCCCTGCTGGCGGGCGTGGACGCCGTGACCGCGCAGGCGCCGTTCCGGCAGATGGTGACGCCGGGCGGCTACACGATGTCGGTGGCGCTGACCAACTGCGGCGAACTGGGGTGGACCACGGACGCCCGCGGCTATCGCTACAGCCGCATCGACCCGCAAACCGGCCAGCCTTGGCCCGCGATGCCGGACGCCTTCAGGCAACTGGCGCAGGACGCGGCGCGGGAGGCCGGCTTTCCCGGTTTCTCGCCGGATGCGTGCCTGGTCAACCGCTACGAGCCCGGATCGCGCCTGTCGCTGCACCAGGACCGCAACGAACGCGATTACGGCGCGCCCATCGTGTCCGTTTCGCTGGGCATGCCGGCCCTGTTCCTGTTCGGTGGCGACGCGCGCGGGGACCGGGCCGCCCGGGTGCCGCTCTTTCACGGCGACGTCGTCGTCTGGGGCGGAGTGGACCGGCTGCGCTTTCATGGCGTCATGCCCTTGAAAGACCTGCCGCACCCGCGCCTGGGCAGCCGGCGCATCAACTTCACCCTGCGCAAGGCGGGCTAGGCGGCGCCGCGCACCGGCTAGCCCCCCGGTCCGTCACGCAATACGGGTTCGCCGCGTCTGGCGGCGGGAACGCGGCGGCCCTACTATGGCGCTCCCCTCGCCCCGCCCCCTCGGAGCCCCATGCGTACCCGCACTGCCCTTGCCCTGCTTTTCGCCCTGACCGGCGCGCCTGCCCTCGCGGCCGCGCCGCCTGCCGTCATCGAGAACTCCCTGGGCATGACGTTCGTGCCCGTGCCGGCCGGCACGTTCCAGATGGGCAGCGACGAGACGCCCCAGGCGCTTGCCGCCGCCTATCCCCACTATCCGCCCGACCGCTACGCCCAGCTCTCGGACGAAGCGCCGGTGCACACCGTGCGCATTACCCGGCCGTTCTATCTGGCGCGCACCGAAGTCACCGTGGGCCAGTTCAGGCGTTTCATCGAAGCCTCCGGCTACGTCCCGGAGTCCGAAGCCGACGGCACGGGCGGCTATGGCTATAACGCCGCCTACGACCCCGAAACTTCCGCCTCCGGCGACGCCTTCGAAGGCCGCGACCGCCGCTACTCCTGGCGCAATCCCGGCTTTGCGCAGGACGACGATCACCCCGTGGTGAACATCAGCTGGAACGACGCCATGGCGCTGGCGCAGTGGCTGACCCGAACCGAAGGCCGCGTCTACCGGCTGCCCACCGAGGCCGAATGGGAATATGCCTGCCGCGCCGGCGCCCGCACGCGCTACCAAAACGGCGACGACCCGGCCGGGATGCCCGACGTGGGCAATGGCTTCGACGCGGACGCCGCCCCCCTGTGGCCGACATGGCAGGTCTACGCCTCGTCCCGCCGCGACGGCAACACATTCACCGCGCCGGTCGCCCGCTACGCCCCCAACGCGTTCGGCCTGTACGACATGCACGGCAACGCCTGGGAATGGGTCTCGGACTGGTACGGCGAGGACTACTACGCAAACTCGCCGACCGACGACCCGCAAGGCCCGGCCACCGGCAACGTGCGCGTGCGGCGCGGCGGCTCCTGGCACACCTGGGCGCTGTACACCCGCGCCTCGTACCGCAACTGGAACACGCAGGAAACGCGCTATCCGCTGGTCGGGATGCGCCTGGTGCGCGAGGCCGACCCGGCCGATTGACGAAAAAAGGCTGCGCGGTGGGTTAGCATGGCCGCACGATCCATTTGAAGAGAAACCTGACATGCATACGCTGGGCCGTCTCGTCCTGCTTGTGAACGACTACGACACCGCCATCGCCTTCTACCGGGACAAGCTCGGCATGGAGGTTTTTGTCGACATGCCTGTCGGCCAGCAGCGCTATGTGCACCTGCGCCTGCACGATCAGCCCGCGGTCGGCGTGTGGCTGCTGCAGGCCCAGACGCAGGCGCAGCGCGACCGCGTGGGCGACCAGACCGGCGGCCAGCCGGTTGGGGTGTTCTACACCGACGATGTGCTACGCGACCATGCCCAGTTCGCGGCCAAGGGGGTGCGCTTCACCCGTGACCCGGTGCAAGAGGAAACCGCGGCCTACGCCCATTTCATCGACCTGTACGGCAACGAGTTCGTGCTGGTCCAGTTGAAGCAGCCGGCCTAGCGCCGGGTTCCGGACATGGCGCGCCAACCGTCACGCCAGGACTGGATCCGGCGCGCCGCGCCTTCCAGCCGCCTGGAGCGCATCGAGGCCTATTTTGGCGGCCATGGCTACGACATGCACCGCCACGACACCTACGCCATCGGGCGCACGCTGGCGGGCGTGCAAAGCTTTCACTACCGGCGCGGGCTGCGGCACAGCCTGCCGGGCGGCACCCTCGTGCTGCATCCGGACGAGGCCCACGACGGCCAGGCCGGAACCGAGGCCGGCTTTCACTACCGCATGATCTACGTGGAGCCGGCCCTCATCCAGCAGATCCTGGGCGGCCGGCCGCTGCCTTTCATCCGCGACGGCATCAGCGACGATCCCCGGCTGTACGCGGCCAGCGACGCCCTGCTGCAGGCCACCGGCCAGGCCATCGATCCGCTGCAGGAGGACGACGCCCTCTTCGAACTGGCCCACGCGCTGTGCGCGGCCGCAGGCCGCAAGACGGGCCGGCGCCTGCCCGACCATGCCGCGGCCGAGCGCGCGCGGCAGTACGTCCACGCCTCGCTGGGCCAGGCGATCACCTTGGACGACCTGGCGCGCGCGGCGGGCGCCGACCGCTGGCGCCTGTCGCGCGATTTCCGCGCGCTGTTCGGCACCAGCCCGTATCGCTACGTGATGCTGCGCCGCCTGGACCTTGCGCGCCGCCTCATCGCGGCGGGCAGCCCGCTGGCGCAGGCCGCGGCGGACGCGGGATTCACCGATCAAAGCCACCTCACGCGCCGCCATGTGCAGGCGTATGGCATGGCGCCCGACCGCTGGCGGCGGATGCTGCGGGCCTGACGCGCGGCGCCGCCAAAACCTGCTCGATCGTACAAGACGGGCCTCCGTTGCGGGCGTATCGTGAGGTCTTTCCCACCCCACGGCGATGCCCCCATGCCTTCCCCGCACCCCATCAATCTTGCCGCCAAGCTGGCGCTGATCCAGGAACACTGGATGCCCAAGGTCATCGCCGAGATGAACGACTACCAGTTCAAGCTCGTCAAGCTGCAAGGCGAGTTCGTCTGGCACGCGCATGCCGACACGGACGAGACCTTCATCGTCATCCAGGGCCGGCTGCGCATCGCGCTGCGTGACGGCGAGATCGACCTGGGCCCCGGCGAAATGACCGTGATTCCCAAGGGCGTGGAGCACAAGCCCTGTGCGCCCGAGGAAGTCCAGGTCATGCTGATCGAGCCGCGCGGCGTGGTCAACACCGGCGACCAGGGCGGGCCGCGCAGCGCGCCCAACGACGTATGGATCTGAATGCCGGCCTTTGCTAAGGTGGGGCCCGGATAAATAAGGCCCGCATCCATGAGGTCCGGGTATTTGAGGCCGGGGTATTTGAGGCCCAGTGCGTTCGCCCCCGATGCGCGAGGCCGTCACACGCAAGGCCAGAACAGGAGAAAACCATGTCCAAAGTCATGCTGGTCACGGGCGGCAGCCGCGGCATCGGCGCCGCCGTCGCCAAGCTGGCCGCCCGCCGCGGCTACGCGGTGGGCGTCAACTATCACGCGAATGCCGATGCCGCCCAGGCCGTCGTGGACGAGATCCAGCGCGGCGGCGGCACGGCCATCGCCATCCAGGGCGACGTCGCGCAGGAAGATCAGGTGATGCGCATGTTCCGCACGCTGGATGAGCGCCTGGGCAGGATCGATGCGCTGGTCAACAACGCCGGCATCCTGGAAAAGCAGATGCGCGTCGAGGAAATGGACGCCGCCCGCCTGCACCGGGTGCTGTCCACCAACGTCGTCGGCGCCTTCCTGTGCGCGCGCGAAGCGGTGCGGCGGATGTCGCCGCGCCATGGCGGCCAGGGCGGCGCCATCGTCAATGTGTCCTCGGCCGCGGCGCGCCTGGGCTCCCCGAATGAATACGTGGACTATGCAGCGTCCAAGGGCGCGATGGACACGCTGACCATCGGCCTGTCCAAGGAAGTCGCGCCCGAAGGCATCCGCGTGAATGGCGTGCGCCCCGGCACGATCTACACCGAGATGCACGCCAGCGGCGGCGAACCCGGCCGTGTCGACCGGCTCAAGAGCGTGATTCCGCTGCGCCGCGGCGGCACCGTCCAGGAGGTGGCCGGCGCGGTCATGTGGCTGTTCTCGGACGAGGCCGGCTATACCAGCGGCTCGTTCATCGAGGTATCGGGCGGCAGCTGAACGGGCTACTTGCCGCCCGTCGAGATCACGCTCTTGTCCTGCCCGGCGGAAATGCGCGCCTCGACGCGGCGCAGCACGGCCAGCACGAACAGGGCAATCAGGGTGCTGACCAAGGCGGTGGCCTCGCGCCCCATGCCCGCGGCCACGCCGATGGCGGCCGTCATCCAGATGCTGGCCGAGGTGGTGAGACCGTGGATTTCACGCTCTTGCCCCAGCTTGATGATGGCGCCCGCGCCCAGAAAGCCGATGCCGGCGATGACGCCCTGCAGCACGCGGCTCAGGTCGCCGACGTCCATGCCGCCCTGCAGCGGCACCAGCACGAAGATCGCCGCGCCCAGCGCCACCAGCATATGCGTGCGCAAGCCGGCTGCCTTGCCTTTGAGTTCGCGCTCGTAACCCAGCAGACCGCCCAGCAGGACGGCCATGCCCAAACGGAGCACGATGCGCGTCGCCTCGCCCACGTCGGGGATGTCGGCGAATTCACTACGCACCGTGGTCCAGATTTCCAGCCAGATTTCCGCCATCGACGATTCCTTGGAGCCGTGAAGCACCGAGCATAGCAGGCGGCGCGGCGATCACGGCGGACGTCCCGCGTGTCTGATTCTGTCGCATCTCAAGCCGACACGGCGCCGCCCATCCGGTTTACAACTCCTGCATGGCCGCGCCGGCCGGCGCGCATCGACAGGAGCTCCACATGGACTTGCAGCTGGCGGGTAAACGCGTGCTCATCACGGGCGCTTCCAAGGGCATCGGCCTGGCCTGTGCGATCGCCTTCGCGCGGGAAGGCGCCGAGCCGATACTGGTTGCGCGCGACGACGCCGCCTTGCATGGCGCCACCGCGGCGATCCGCGAGCAGACGGGCCGGCAGGCCGACGCGGTCACGCTGGACCTGGCCCAGCCCGGCGCGGCGGAACGCCTGTGCAAAGAGGCCGGCCCCGTCGACATCCTGGTGAACAACGCCGGCGCGGTGCCGGGCGGCGCGCTGGACCAGGTGCAGGACGAACGCTGGCGCGCGGGATGGGAACTGAAGGTGCATGGCTACATCGGCCTGGCGCGCCATTACTACCCCCGGATGCGCGAGGCGGGGTCGGGCGTCATTGCCAACATCATCGGCATGGCGGGCTCGGCCCCGCGCGCCGACTATATCTGCGGCGCGGCGGCCAACGCCTCGCTCATCGCGTTCACGCGGGCGCTGGGCGGGGAATCGCCGCGCCACGGCGTACGGGTATTCGGCGTCAATCCGTCGCGCACGCGCACCGACCGCGTGCTGACCTTGGCGCGGCAGCGCGCGCAGGCGCGCTGGGGCGATGAATCGCGGTGGCAGGACACGCTGTCGGACCTGCCGTTCGGGCGGCTGATGGAGCCGGCCGAGGTGGCCGACATGATCGTGTTCGGGGCCTCGCCCCGCGCGGGCTATCTGAGCGGCACCGTGATCGACCTGGACGGCGGCGAACAATACGCCGCGCACGGGCGCTGAGGCCCGCGCCGGCCGGCTGGCGTCAGGCAGCCGCCGCCTGCCAGCCCGCCAGCAGCGCCGGCAACTGGCGCATGTCGGTAAAGACGTGCGACACGCCCACGCTGCGCAGCGCCTGCGCGCCGCTGTGGCCATTGGCGTCCGGGCTGTAGCCGAACACCGTCGCGCCCGCAGCGACGCCCGCCGTGGCGCCGGTCACCGTGTCTTCGACGATGGCGCAGCGCCGCGGATCCACGCCCAGCGCCTGCGCGGCGGCCAGGTACACGTCCGGGAACGGCTTGCTGCGCGGCATTTCGTGACCGCTGAAGACCCGGCCGCCGAAGCAGTCGGCGATTCCCACCTTGGCCAGCTGCAGTTCCACCTTGCGGCGGTCGGCGCCCGAGGCCACCGCGATGCGGCCGTCCAGCGCCTCGTGCAGGGCGCGCACGGCGTCCGGCGCGCCGGGGATTTCAAGCAGGTCTCGGTCCAGCGCATCGTTGCGGCGCTGGCGGAACTGGTCGAACCAGTCCTGCGTGATCGTGGCGCCGGTGCGCGCCTCGATCAGCGGCAGCTCGTCCTTGACCGCCTTTCCGGTGAAAATCTCCATCGTCTCCGCATGCGTGATGCCCCAGCCCAGTTCATTGAGCATCTCGGTCAGCACGCGGCTGGTGATGGGTTCGGAATCGACCAGCACGCCGTCGCAGTCGAACAGCACGGCGTCAAAGGGAAAATCAGTCATTGCGGGAAGCCGGGGAGTATCCATGAAGCGGGTAAGCATACTGCACGGCGGCCCGCCCGCCGGACAGCAAGCCGCGGAGTGTCTCCACGCCGCGTCCTGGCTACGCTGTACGCTCGTATCGAAGGCGGCGGCTGCCGCCCTGACCACCCCATGACCATGACCACGCCCCCTCACCGGCCGCTCGGCCAATACGATTGGCCCCGCATCGCGCGGGACCTGGATGCGCAGGGCTGGGCGATCCTGCCCGCGCTGTACGCGCCGGACGACGCGCGCATGCTGGCGCGGCTGCAGGCGTCGGACGGTCCGCTTGCCGACCCCCTCCCGGCGCCGATTGCCCGGCTGCGCGCCGATCTCTACACCCGGCTGCTGCCCGTGGCGCGCGCCTGGGCGCAATCGCTGGGCCAGGACGTTGTGTATCCCGACGACCTGGCCGCCTACGCGCGCCAGAACCGCCGGGCCGGTCAATCGCGCGGCCTGACCGCCCTCCGGCGCCTGGCCGCCGGCGGCTACCAGCCGCTGCTGCAGCATGCCGACGGAACCGATGTTTTTCCGCTGCGGCTCATCGTCCTGCTGTCCGAACCCGGCGTGGACTACACGGGCGGCGAAACCGTCATGACCGAGCAGCGCCCGCGCATGCAGTCGCGTCCGATGGTGCTGCCCCTGGGCCTGGGCGACGCGGCGGTGATCGCGGTATCGCACCGGCCGGTGCGGGGCGCGCAGGGCGTCTACCGCGTGACGGCGCGCCAGGCCATCAGCCGCGTGCACAGCGGCGAGCGCGTCGGCCTGGACCTGATGCTGCACGACGCGCCGTCGCCGTAGCGCTTTTGCCCGCCCTCAGAAATCCATCGACGCCGACAGCATCACCGTGCGCGGCACGCCCTGGGAGATCGTGCCGTACGACGCCACCCCCGACCAATAGGCGCGGTTGAACACGTTGACCACATTGGCGCGCAAGGTAACGTCCTTGCCCTGCACCTTGACGGCGTAGCGCGCGCCCAGGTCGAACGTGGTCCATGACGGCACGGACTGCGTGTTGGCCTGGTTGATGTATTCGCGGCCGGTGTAGATCATGCCCCCGGTCAGCGTCAGCCCGGCCACCCACGGCGTATCCCATTCGGCGCCCAGGTTGACCGCGACGGTCGGCACGCCCACCGGCCGATTGCCGCGCGTGGCGGCGCTGTTGGTGCGCGTGAGCTCGCCGTCCAGGAAAGTCACGCCGCCCAGCAGGCGCAGGCCGCGCAGCGGCTCGCCCGACACGTTCAGCTCCAGCCCGCGGTTGCGCTGCTCGCTGTCCGCGGCGTACACGCCGTTGGTGAGCTGGCCGCTGGGCTTGGTGATCTCGAACGCGCTCAGCGTCACCATGGCGCTGTCCAGTTCCACCTTGACGCCTACTTCCTTCTGCCTGGCCTTGTACGGCTTGAAGACCTCGCCCGCATTGGTCGCGGTAGCTGGCGCCACGTCGCCCTTGCTCAGGCCTTCGATGTAATTGGCGTAGAACGAGACATTGCGCCAAGGCTTGATGACCAGCCCGGCCAGCGGCGTGGTCGCGCTCTCGTCGTAGCTGACGGTGCGCACGCCCGTGGCGCCGTTGAAGTTGCGCGATTCGATGCGCTGGTGGCGCACGCCCAGCGTGAGCTGCGCCCGATCGTCCAGGATGCTGAGCGTGTCGGCCAGCGCCAGCCCGGACAGGTCGGACGACGACACCTTGGGCACGTTGGCCGGCGCGGGGATGTGCTGCGCCGGACGCGTAATCGGATCGTAGATGTTGGACGTCAGCGGCGTGCCGTTCACGCTGGCCTGCAGGTTGCGATCGCTGTACAGGCTGCCCATGACGGTCACCGCGTGGCGCACCGGCCCGGTGTCCAGCTGCGCGCGCAGGCCGGCGTTGTAGGTGCTGCGGTTGACCTGGAAGCGGAAGTTGTTCGGCGTCACCACCGTGTCGCCGGCTTCGTTCACGATGGTGGGCGTCTGGTCCGACAGGCGCGAGACGAAGGTGTCCGAGCCGCCCGCGTCGGCAAACACCGTCAGGCGGTCGCTGATGTCGTACTCCACGCGCAGCAGCGCCGACTCGCCGTCCGATTTCCACCAGCCCCAAGGCTGCGTGGCGTTGCGGCGGCCATCGGGCGCGCGGGGCACGGCGATGCCGGGCGCGACCAGGAACGGCCGCGTCGGGGCGTCGATCTTTTCATGCTGGGTCAGCAGGTCCAGCGAGGCGCGCAGCCGTTCGCCCTGGTAATCCAGCGACAGCGCGCCGATGCTCGTGCGCGAATTCATGTTGTCCAGCGGCGTATCGCCCTGCCGGTGCATGCCGTTGATCCGCACGCCCCATTCGCCGGCGTCGCCGAAGCGGCGGCTCAGGTCCACGCGGGCGCCGAATTGCGAATCGGCCATGTAGTCGGCCGACACGCGGGTCAGGTCGTCGGGCAGCGACCGCTTGGGCACCATGTTGATCACGCCGCCCACGCCGCTGTTGGGGGACATGCCGTACAGCAGCGCCGCCGGCCCCTTCAGCACTTCCACGCGCTCGATGTAGTCGGTGAAGACGTGGTAGTTGGGCGCCACGCCATAGACGCCGTCGAACGCGATCTCGCCCAGGTTGCCCTCGCCGATGGGAAAGCCGCGGATATAGAACGAGTCGGTCACGCCGCCGATCTGGCCGGTAAAGCGCACCGACGGCTCGACGGTCAGCGCGTCGGCCAGGGTCACGGCCTGGCGATTCGCCAGCAGGTCGGACGTATAGCTGGTGACGTTGAACGGCGTGTCCATCACATCGCGGTTGCCCAGCAGGCCGAGCCGGGCGCCGCGGGCGACCTGCCCGCCGGCGAATTCCACGGGAAGCGTGGACGGTCCCACGCCCGCGCCATCCACGGTGACCGCGGGCAGCAGCGTGGCCTCGCCCGCGGCGGCCGGCAGTTTGCGCAATGCATACGCCCCGCCGCCCTGTTCCGACAGGGCAACGCCAGAGCCGGCCAGCAGGCGGGCAAAGCCCTCGCGCACGGAGTAGGCGCCCTGCAGGCCGTCGCTGTGCAGGCCCGCGACCATTGCGGGGTCGAACGATAGCGGCACACCCGCCGCGGCCGCGAACTGCGCCAGGACGTCGCCCAGCGGGCCCGCCGCGATGGCATACGACTTGCGCGCGGCGGCAGCGGCGGGCTCGGCCGCCTGCGTCAGCGCCGGCGCGCCCGCCACGGCCAGCAGCGCCAGTCCCAGGCCGGCGGCGCGGACCAGGGCCGCGGCGGGCGACAGGACGGCGCGGACGCGGGGCGGGCGCGGCGATCGGGAGATTCGGATAACCATGAAACGATCCTTCGTGGGTGTCGGGGTGGCGCGCGTGTCGCGACGGTTCACCCGGTACACCGGACGAAGCGGAAAAAAGTGTCAGGCCATCGGCGATTAATGTGTAACCGCGGCGCGCGGCCCCACCGTCGTCCACAACGGCGTCATCCGGCTCACCCTGACCGGCAGCGTCTTTTCCAGCAGGCGCAGGCTGGCGTCGATGTCATTCAGCGGGAAGGCGCCCGATACCCGCAGCCCCGCCACCGCGGGATCGCACCGCAGCACGCCCCGCCGATAGCGGCCCAGCTCGTCCACCAGATCCGCCAGCCGCCAATTGCGCGCGGCCAGCATGCCGTCCGCCCACGACGCCGCCGCGCCGTCGGCGGCAACCGGCGCCGCGGCCTCGCGCGCGGTGAAGACGGTCTGCTCGCCCGCCGCCAGCACCAGGCCCGAATCCGTCCGGGCGGGTTGGACCTGCACCGCGCCCTCGAACACCGCGACGCGGACGCGGCTGCCTTCTTCCCGGACCAGGAAGCGCGTGCCCAGCGCGCGCAGGCTGCCCTGCGCGGTCTGCACGACGAAGGGGCGATGGACCGGCGCGGGATCGCGCCCCGTCGTCAGCAGGATTTCGCCGCCGCGCAGCCAGAGGACACGCTGCGTGGGGCTGTAGTCGACATCGACGGCGCTGCCGGTGTTCAGCACCAGCTCGGTCCCATCGGCCAGCGCCACGCGGCGCTGCTCGCCCGTCGCCGTGCGCAGGTCCGCGCGCCATTCGCGCCAGGGCAGTTCGCGCGCGCCCATCCACGCCGCGGGTCCCAGCACCAGCAATCCAGCCAACGCGCGCAAGGCCTGCCGGCGTGCGGCGCGGTCGGCCTGGCGCAACGCCTGCCCGCCCAGGCGCGGCGGCACCTGGCCGAAGCCGCGCAGCATCGCCTCGGCGCGCTGCCAGGCGGCTTCGTGCGCGGCGCTGCGCGCGCGCCAGCGGTCGAAGGCCGCGCGGTCCGCCACCGACAGCGTCTCGGATTGCAGGCGCACCAGCCAGCCGGCCGCTTCCTTCAGGATGGCGGGATCGATGGCCGCGTTCACGGCGCGTCCGCCTGGTAGGCGATCAGGCAGGCGGCGAACGCGGCCTGCATGCGGCGCTTCACGGTGGACAGCGACACCCGCTGCGCCCGCGCGATTTCGTCGTAACCCATGCCATCGAACTGCGACATCAGGAAGGCCTCGCGCGTGCGGGCGGACAGCGAACGCAGGGCGGCATCGATGGCGTGCAGCGTTTCCAGGATGAGCGCGCGCGCTTCCGGCGACGGCGCCTCGGCCGCGGGCAATTGCGCCACCGCGGCGAGATACGCGTCTTCCACCGCCCGGCGGCGCCAGTGATCCGCCACCAGGCCCTTGGCGATGTGGGTCAGCAGCGCGCGCGGCTCGGCGCCCGCCTCCTGCCTGCGCCGTCCGGCCATCAGCCGCACGAACGTGTCGTGCGCCAGATCGGCGGCATCGAAAGAACTGCCCAGCTTCCCGCGCAGCCAAGTCGCCAGCCAGCCGTGGTGTTCTCGATAGAGCTTCGTGACGTTATCGGCGCAGGAAGATTGCGGCGCAGGCAAGGCGCACCTCGGACCATATGCAAATAGGAATTATTTTTATTTTATACGAGCCGGCCGAGCGGCGCTGGCGCGCCCACGTCCCGGGGGGTGGTGGGATAGAATCGATCACTTCCAGCCACGTAGATGAGCGCCATGCAGAACGACCCGTCCATGCCTCGTTTTCTTGCCAGCGGTGGAGAGATGGGCGTACGGGTCGGCGTCCATGACTGGGCGGCCACGCCGCTGGGTCCCCTCTCCACCTGGCCCGCCTCCCTGCGCATCGCCGCGGGCATGGTGCTGTCATCCCGGTTCCCGTCCTGCCTGGTCTGGGGACCCGAGCTGATCTCCCTCTACAACGATGCCTTCGTGCCCATCCTGGGCGCCAAGCCGGACGCGTTGGGCCGCCCGTTCAACGAGGTCTGGCACGAAGCCTGGCCGCTGATCGGCCCCATCGCGGAACGCGCCTTCGCGGGCGAGCCCACCTTCATCGAAGACTACCCGCTGGAAATTCAGCGTTACGGCCGCGCGGAGATGGCGAGTTTCACGTTCTGCTATAGCCCGGTGCGCGACGAAGACGGCAAGGTGGTCGGGATGATCGACACGGTCATCGAGACCACTGCCCGCATCGGCGCCGAGAAAGCGCAGGCCGACGCGCTGCGCCTGACCGAAGAGGCGCTGCGCCAGAGCCAGAAGATGGAAGCGGTGGGACAGCTTGCGGGCGGGGTGGCGCATGACTTCAACAATCTGCTGACCGGCATTTCGGGCAGCCTGGAACTGCTGAGCCAGCGCGTCGCGCAGGGCCGGCTCAACGAGCTGGAGCGCCACATCGCGGTGGCGAAAAGCAGCGCCACGAAGGCCGGCGTCCTCACGCGCCGCCTGCTGACCTTTTCCCGCCACCATCCGCTCGAGCGCCGGGCCGTGGACATCAACCAGGTCATCGGCGACATGGAGGATCTGATCCGGCGCAGCGCCGGCGCGGCGGTCACGCTGGAACTGGTGTGCGACCGCGGGCTGTGGCCCGTCTGGATCGACTCGCACCAGCTCGAGAACGCGCTGCTGAACCTGTGCCTGAATGCCCGCGACGCCATGTCCTCCAGCGGCGCCTTGTGCATCGAGACGCGCAACGTCGCCCTGCCCGCCGACGCCGCGCGCGCGGTCGGGATGGAGGCCGGCGATTACGTCCTGCTGCGCGTGTCCGACGCGGGCTGCGGCATGACGCCCGAGATCGTGCAGCGCATGTTCGAGCCCTTCTACACCACCAAGCCGGCCGAACGGGGCACCGGGCTGGGGCTGTCGCTGGTGCACGACTTCGTCCGGCAATCGGGCGGGCATGTACACGTGCGTTCGCAGCCGGGACAGGGCACGGACATCGACCTGTATTTTCCGCGCCATGGCGGCGCGGCGATGGAGCCCCCGGCAGCCTTGCCGGCGGCAACGGCCGAGCCGCCCCGGGTCTCCCAGGGCGAAACGGTGCTGCTGGCCGAAGACGACGCCGCGGTGCGCGAGGTCACGGCCGAAGTCCTGAAAGAAATGGGCTATACCGTGCTCGAAGTCACCGATGGGGCCAGCGCGCTCAAACACCTGAACGCCAACGCACGGATCGATCTGCTGGTCTGCGATCTGGCGCTGCCGGGCGGCATGAACGGACGCCGGGTCGCCGAAATGGGCCAGGCGCTGCGGCCCGGCATGAAAGTGCTGTTCATCACGGGCTATGGCGAAAGCGCCGAGGGCGCCAATGCACCCGCGCAAGGCGCCCCCCTGCTGCTCAAGCCCTACACCCTGGACGACCTGATGCGCGAGGTGCACGCGCTGATGCGCTGATGTGCTGACCCGTCAATCCGGCAGCCTGCGCCGCGCCGACCAGATCCAGAACAGGGCCCCCATCGACAGCAGCATCGCGCACAGCAGGCAGGCAAAACAGATCAAGAGCCCAAAGAAGTAATAGCGGTCATAGACCCGCGCCGCCCACCACGCGACGCCGCCATATACCGCCATGACAAGGAACGGCAGCCATAGCACCGCGACCCCGGCGCGGCGCCAGCCGGGCGTGTTCAGGCGCGGGAATTTTTCGGGCCGCGCCCGCAGCCACAGCGCCAGCACGGACAGGACCGGCAGCAGGAACGCCAGCACCGCCAGCACCAGCACACCCGCGTCCAGGAACGTCGCCACGAACTCGCGCAAGATCATCTCCTCGCACGGCGCATTGGCGGCGCCGTCCGGGATGTTATACACGAGCCCCGGCTACAGCCTTACAGCTTCGGCGCGTAGCGCACCGTCAGCATCACATTGCGCGGCTCGCCGTAATAGTTGTTGCTCCCCAGGGTGTTGTAGGAAGGCACGTAGTACTTCTTGTCGAACACGTTGTTCACGTTCAGCCCGAAGCTCAATTCCGGCGTCGCCTGATAGCCCAGGCGCGCGTTCCAGATCGTGAATCCCGCCAACTTGAACTCACGGTCGGAGCTGATCGTCTGCGTCTGCGCATTGACGCCCGCGCCCACGCTCAGGCGGTTCCACGCGCCCGGCAGCCTGTAGTTGGCCCACAGGCGCAGCATGTGCTTGGGCGTCCAGGTATTGAAGACCTTGCCCTGGTTGTCGGGGTCCGACAGGAACTTGGTGGTGTTGTAGGTATAGCCGGCGTACAGCTCGAGCCCCCGGACGACCTCGCCGGAGATCTCGGCCTCCACGCCCTGGCTGCGCACCTCGCCCGCCGCGCGCGAGCAATACCAGCCGTTGCAGGCAAACCCGGCGTCGTAGTCGTTGACGGCGCGGTTCTTGTGGTCGTAGCGGAACACGGCAAGCAGGGTGTTGACCCGGCCGCCGGCCAGTTCGCCCTTGATGCCGGCTTCGTAGTTCTTGCCTTCGATCGGCTCGAGCAGGCTGCCCGACACGGTGCGCTCGGTCTGCGGTTCGAAGACCGTGGTGTAGCTCGTGTAGACGGACCAGTTGTCGTTCAGCGCATACACGATGCCGGCGTAGGGAATGAAGCGGCCCGACGTCGACGACGTCGTCGCGCTGCCGCCGCCGCTGTAGCGGTAGTCGAACCAGCCCACTCGCCCGCCCCCGATCAGCGAGAGCGACTCCGTGGGCTTGACGCGCCACGTGCCGTAGATGCCCTTTTGGCGGATGTCATAGGCGCTGCGCGAATCGTAGCCGCTGGCGGCCACGATGCTGTCGATGTCCTGCCACGGACGATGGTGATCGATGTCGTAGATGTTGCCGCCGCCCTGCCAGGCGCGCGTGAAGCGGTCGTTCGTGGTGAGCTTGGAATAGTTGGCCCCCACCACCACTTCCTGCGCCATGCCCCAGGCGGTGAAGTCCCCGGCCAGCGACATGTCCATGGCGCGCTGTTCGCTCTTGAAATCCACGCCGAAATTGCCGTAGTCCAGCTCGCTGCCGTCGCGCTGCACGGGTCCCACGGCGCGCTGGTGCACCGTGGTGTTGTCCTCTTGCATCGCCACGCCGGCAAGCCTGAAGCGCCACGCGTCGTTCAAGCGATGCATCACGTCCGCGTTGAAGATGGTCTGGTCGTTCGTGGCGCGATTCCAGGTCGAGCCCGTGAACGTGGAGCGCGGCAGGTCGATGCTGCCGCCATCGGCAAAGCGCGGATAGCCCACGAACATGGGACGCGAGCGGCTGTACCGGTTGCTGACGCCCAGGCCCACCGTCGTGTCCGCGGTGATGTCATAGTCCAGCGCGGCGTACAGGTTGCGCGTCCTGTCCCAGACATAGTCGATGTAGGAATGGCTCCGGTCCTCGTCCAGCACCATGCGGCCTCGCAGCGTGCCCGACGCGTTCAAGGGGCCGCCCGCATCCAGCGTCAGGCCGTAGTGGTCCCAGGACCCCACCTTGCCCGTGACGACCACGGACGGTTCGGATCCTCCCCGCTTGCGCACCAGGTTGATCGCGCCGCCCGGACTGCCCGCGCCCTGCAGCAGGCCGGCCGCGCCGCGAAGGATTTCCACGCGGTCGTAGAACACCAGGGAGTCCTGCTCCCAGTTGCCCAGGCTGTAGCTGTTGCGCAGCAAGGACACGCCGTCATACTGCAGCAGATCCACCGGAAAGCCGCGCGCATTGATCGCCACGCCCGCCCCCACGCCCTGCACGCCCACCATGCCCACCGTGTTGTTGACGGCGTCTGGCAGGCTGGTCATGTCCTGGTCGTCCATGCGCTGGCGCGTCAGCACGGTGATGGACTGCGGAATGTCCTTGAGCGCCTGCGCCGTCTTGCCGATAGTCACGGCCGGCGAGGTATACGAACCGGTGCCCTCCGTCGTGGTGGCGTCGCCCGTCACCATGACGGGCGCCAGCATCGCGGTCGGGCCGGCCGCCGGCGCCTGCCGCAGGCGGTAGCCGCCCTCGGCCCGCGCCACGGCCTGCAGGCCCGTGCCCAGCAGCAGGCGTTCGAGCGCCGCATCGACGCCATGGACTCCGGACACGCCCCGCGTCGTGACGCCGGCCGTCAGGCCCGGGTCCGACGCCACCATCACGCCGGCCTGCGCGCCGAACGTCCCCAGCGCCGCGCTGAGCGGGCCGGCCGGGACGCTGAAGGCAATGGCGCCGGGCGTCTGCGCCATCGCCGCCGCGGGCCACGCCGACGCGACGGCGACGGGCGCGGCAAGGGCGAATGCCGCGCGGCTCAGGTGTAGGCGGACGGTCACCGCGGCTCGGGCGGCGCGGATGGAAAGAGATGACATCGAAGGATTCCCAGGCTCATGAAAGGTCGCAGCAGCCGCGTGACCGGGCCGCTTTGTCTACATGAAGCGCGAGATCGGGATATCCGCCGTTGCTGTTACAAAAAGGCCGGCGGCACGGGTCATGCCAGGCCTACCGTCACCCAGTAGCGGGTATAGCGGCGCACCCGCACCGGCAGGATCTCCTGCAGCATGGCCAGCACCCGGTCCGTGTCGGACAGCGGGAACGCGCCCACCACGCGCAGCCCCGCCGCCTCGGCGGTGCAATTCAGCAGGCCCGGTCTGTACCGGCCCAGTTCGTTCAGGAAGTCCGACAACGGCATTTCGTCGGCGATCAGCATGCCCTGCAGCCAGGCGGACGCGCCGGGCGCCAAGGGGCCCGACTGGAAAGCCCCGTTCGCGGAGAACTCCGCCTGCTCGCCGGCCTGCACGCGCCGCGGCGCATCGCCGGGCGCCAAGCCGCGCACATCCACCGCGCCTTCCAGCACCGCGACCCGCATGCGGCCGGCCTCCAGGTCGCGCACCAGAAAGTGGGTGCCCACCGGCGTGAGCACCCCGCCGCGGGTGCGCAAGGTGAAGGGCCGCCCCAACGTGTCGCGGGCGGTGACGATCCCGATCTCGCCCTGCAGCAACACCAGTTCGCGCCGCTCCGCCGTATAGCGCAGGTCCAGCGCGCTGCCGGCGTTCAGCTCGACCCGGGTTCCGTCAGGCAGCGTCAGCGACCGGCGTTCGCCCGTGCCGGTGCGCAGGTCGGCCGACAAGCGGCGCACGGCATCGCGCTCGCCCACCGCCCAGGCCCCTAGGCCCACGCCGACCGCCGCGACCATCGCGCGGATCGCCGTGCGTCGCGACCGGATCAGCGGCGCCTGCAACAAGGTGCGCGAGGCCACCGACGGTCCGGCCTGCGCCACGCCCGCTGCCACATCGCGCGTCAGCGCGGAGAATCGCTGCCAGGCCAGTTCATGCGCGGGATCGGCCCGCCGCCAGTGTTCGAAGCGATCCCGCTCGGCGGCGCTGGCGTCTTCGCGCAGCCGCGCCCACCAGTCGGCGGCCTGCCGGATCACTTTCGGATCGATCGCGCCGGCTTCGGGCGCATGCGGCCGCAACAACGGGAGGTTATCCATGGCGCGGGCGTTCAGCCGTAGACGGCCGCATAGCAATGCACCAGCGCGCGCGCCAGGGATTTCTGCACGGCATTGGGCGTGAGGCCCAGACGCTCGCCGATCTCGGCGTACGACAGGCCGTCGATCTGGGCCATCAGGAAGATGCGCCGGCTGGTCATCGGCAGGGTGTCCAGCAGTTCGCAGATCTGCGTCAGCGCCTCGATGATCAGGGCCCGGGCCTCGACGGAAGGCTCGACCGCCGGCGGCTGCAGCGCCAGCGTCTCGGCATACGCAGCCTCCAGCGCCGCGCGCCGCGCCCGGCCGATCAGCAGGCGCGTGGCGATCGTGCGCAGATAGGCGCGGGGTTCAAGCAGCGGCTCGCGCACATTGGCGCGGATCAGGCGTTCGAAGGTGTCATGCGCCAGGTCCGCCGCGTCGCAGGCGTTGCCGAGCTTGCGCTGCAGCACGCCGCGCAGCCACTGGTGATGGGCCTGGTAAACGGATTGCACCTCTGCGCGAGAGGCGAAGGAAGAGGATGGCATGGCGATGCGGCCCGGCGTCGCCGCCAACGGGCAAGACAAATGAAAACGATTCGCAATTATAGGTGCGGATTTTGTCTTTGCAAGGCGCGCCCGCCTGGCGTGGTGCCGGCACGGCTGGGCGCAGCGACGCGCCGGGGGCCGCTTGCCTGCCCGGCCGTGTCAGTAATCCATGGGAACGTGGCTCTGCGCGGCGCGTATTTCCTGCAGATGCCGTTCGGCCTCTTCGCGTTCGACGGCGGGCGGCAGCGCGCGCCAACTGACCAGATTGCCCGGCGTCTTCAATGGCATCCAGCCCAGCACGCTGTAGAGCGAAATCGCGGTGCCGCCGGTATCCAGCCGCGTCTCGTAATATCCCTGACGGTCCGGCGCGGTGTCGCCGGGCGTCCAATCCAACTGAGACATCCAGGTCTCCTCCTGGTGAAGCTTATGCGCTAGGGTCCGCCGTTCGCGCGGGACGGGTCACGACGGACGGGCCGCGCGGAACGGGGACACATTTGATCGTATAGCGTCCGGACCCGCTTGTCCCCTGTCAAAAAGACTGAATTTTTGATTCCCGGCAGAGGGGAATCCCTAGGCTACCGTGGCTTTCGGATTGCTAAAGCACGAATTCAGGCGCTAGGATGCGGCAACGGATTTTTACACCCCCCGGCGGACGTGGAGCGACCGGGCCCCTCGGGCAAACGACGGCCATGCCGAAAACGATCTTTCCGCACTACCCAAGAGATCGGCTGGCCGCCCTGGCAAGCGCCAATGCCCTGCGCGCGATCCGCGAGGGCCTGCTGTGGGTCATGCCGTGCCTGCTGGTGTCCGCGCTGTTCCTGGTCCTGTCGGTCTGCGCCCGGCTGCTCGGGCTGCCCGACGCCCTGGCCGATCTGCTGGCCGGCCTGCACCGCAAGCTCTCGGGCATCATGCCGCTGCTGGCCGGCACGTCCATCGGCTACATGCTGTCGATCCGCCACCGGCTCCCGCATCTGCCGACGGCCCTGCTGTGCCTGTGCTACGTGGTGATCGCCGAAAGCGTGCTGGCGCCGTATCCCCGGGCGGCGGCCACCCTCACGCTGTTCATCGCGATCCTGGCGCCGATCGCGGCCGTGCCCCTGATGGCCCGCCTGCACCGCCGGCGCTGGACGCAACTGGCGCCGGACGGCCTGGTCGGCGAAAACGTCCGCGACTCGCTGAACATGATCGTTCCGGGCCTGCTGACGGCGGGTGTGGTGATGGCGGTGCTGTCCGCGGCCCTGCGCATTCCCGCCATCGCCCAGGTCGACATCCCGCTCAGCCTCGCGTCGCTGGACAGCCCGTTCGCCTCCGGCGCCCTGGTCGCCGCGCTGAACTCGCTGCTGTGGTTCTTCGGCATCCATGGCGCCCATGCCATGGCGCCCATCATGGACGTCCTGGACCAGGCTACCCGGCTCAACGCCACCACCACCGCGGCGGGCTACGAAAGCGTGTATGCGCTGAACGGCACGCTGCTGGGCGCGTTCGCCTTCATCGGCGGATCCGGCGCGACGCTGTCGCTGGTGGTGGCCATCCTGTTGTTCTCGCGCAGCGAGTCGCTGCGCGTGCTGGCCCTGGCGAGCATCCCCGTGTCGCTGCTGAACGTCAACGAGATCCTGCTGTTCGGCCTGCCCCTCATCCTGAACCCGCGGCTGCTCCTGCCCTTCGTGCTCACGCCCGTGGTCAACGTGACCATTGCCCTGGCCGTGGTGCAGCTTGGCTGGCTGGCGCCCGCGACGGTCACGCTGCCGTTGACCTCGCCAGTGCTGTTCAACGCCTACCTGGGCGCTGGCGAGCACCTGGTCGGGATCGCGTTGCAGCTGGCGCTGGTGGCGCTGGGCGCGTGCATCTATGCGCCCTGCCTGATCGCGCTGGAGCGCCAGCGCACGGCCGACTCCACGGTGTATTTCAAATCGCTGGACACCACGTTTCCGCAATTGCAGGAAGAATCGCTGCTCTACGCCCATGATCCCGTGGCGTCCACCTACGCCAACCGCGCGCGGCGCCGCGCCGAGGTCTCGCGCATCCGCGCCATCAGCGAATACGACTTCTACCTGGAATTCCAGCCGCAGGTGTCGCTGCGCACGGGCCTGTGCACCGGCTGCGAGGCGCTGCTGCGCGCCACCGGTCCCGAAGGCACGCAGCAGGCGCCGCTGGAATTCCTGCGCTGGCTGGCGCAGGCCGATCTGATGCGGGACGTGGACCTGTGGGTGGCGCGGCAGGCAGTGCGGCAATGCCTGGCGTGGCGCGCGCAAGGCTTCACGCTACCCATGACCATCAACGTCACCGGCGGAACGCTGACGTCGCCCGCCTCCCTGGACCGGCTGATCAAGGTGCTGGAGCAGGCGCAGGGCCAGGTCTCGGTCGAGCTCACGGAAGACGCGCTGGTCGAGGACGCCAGCGCGTTGCACACCGCCTTTGACCGGCTGCACGGCATCGGCGCGCGCGTGTATATCGACGACTTCGGCACGGGCTATTCGGCGCTGAGCTACCTGCATCAGTTCCAGATCGACGCGGTCAAGATCGACCGCAGCTTCGTGCTGGCCCAGGGCCATGACCGCGGCGCGCTGGTGATGAGCGGCCTGCTGCGCTTCTGCGAGGCGCTGAACCTGCAGATCATCGTCGAAGGCGTGGAGACGGAAGCCCAGTTGTCCGCGCTGGCGTCCAGCGCGGAAATCATCGTGCAGGGCTGGTACTACAGCAAGGCGGTCTCGGGAGACCATCTCGTGGATTTCGCGCGCCGGCGGCAGGAAGCCCCCGCCCTGCCGGCGCAGCTTTCAAACGCCGCGGCTATTTGATGCCGATGAAGGGCAGCGCCGCGCCCGGCACCTGGGTGGACGGCAACACGCCGTCCCACTTTTCAACGGCATTCAGGCTCACCAGGTTGGTGTTGGCGGCCAGCGCCTCGGCCTTGGCGCGGATCGACGCCGCTTCGGCCTCGCCGCGCATGCGGATGCCGTCGGCCTCCGCCGTGAACCGCTGGCGCTGGGCGTCGGCTTCGGCCTTGGCCTTGACCACCTGGATCTCGGCATTGATCATCGCCGTTTCCTTTTGCTGGCGCGTCGTCTCGATCTGCACCTGGGCCAGCATGCGCTGCTCGATCGAATGCTCGTAGGCCTGCGAAAAACCCACTTCCTCGATCTGCACCCCCACCACCTGCACCGGCGCGCCCTCCATCGTCTTGAGGACCGCGGCGTTGACGTCCAGGCCGAGCTTCTGGCGTTCCTGGATGGCGCGCACGGCCGTGTACTGGCCAAACACGTTCTTCACCGCGTCCGGCGTCTTGCGTTCCAGCACCCGCATCTGCAAAGTGGCGATGGTGCCGTATTCAGCGTAGAGCTCGGCCACGTCCTCGGGCGGCACGCGATACGTGACGGACACGCGCAGCGTCGCGGGCTGCTGGTCGTAGCTGTAGGCCTCGAGCTTTTCGAACACGAAGGTGTGGTCGCGCACGGACACCGTCATCACGTTGTCGATGAAAGGCGTCTTGAAATCCAGGCCCGGCTCGGCCACGCGCACCAGCTTGCCGTTGCGCAGCACCACGCCGCGCTCGCCCTGGTCCACCTGGAACCACGAGCCCATCGCGATGAACACGATCAGCATGAAGAGAAGCGCAGTGCCAACGGCGAATTTCAGGTTGCGCGGCTTGACCGCGCCGATCGTCTTGACCATCTGGATGTCTGTCGGCTTCACTTTCACTTCCAATCCCTGTCGTTTCTTGTTCGTTTACGGTCCGAGAGCACCGCTGCAATGCCGCGCGCCAGCAGATAGGCGATCACCGCCGCCCCCACCAAGATCAGGAAATACCGCATCGAGCGTCCCCCCCGGGAAAGAAGGACGGGATTCTATCTTGCAGCGGGAACGCTGCCGCCACGACGTTCCGACCTAATGTGGCGATACGTTTCCGAACGTTTCCACGCGCCCGGAAATGCGCGCGTTCAGGCGCCGTACCAGCGCAATCCAAGCCGCGCCAACGGATCCGGATACTCCCAGAATGCATGGTCCAGCGCCTCGAGCTGCGCCTGTTCCGCGTCAGTCATCGCGCCGTAGATGTCATCGAGCTGGATCACTTCCGGCGCGGCCGCGAAGCGGTCGATCAGCCCTCGCATGCGGGACAGCACATCCAGCATGTGCACCGCCCCGATCTTCTTGAGCGCCTGCAGGGCCAACTGGCAGGTTTCGTCTCCCCAGTTGCAGAGGAACTGCATGAAGCCGCCGTTGTTGATGTCCGCTTCCATGCGCCACAGCGCCACCAGTTCCTGGTCCGTTCCCGACAGACGATCAAGCTTCCAATCCGCTGCTTGAAGCGCCGCCATCGCCTGCTCATAGCGCTGGTCCCACAGCAGATCGTGGACGTTGAGCATGCCTTGCGGCGACGGCGCCAGCAAGGCCGGCCACACGACGCCATGCCCGCCATCAACGAGCTGCCATTGCTCGCGCGCGGCCGACTCGGCTTCATGCAGGCGGATGTGGCGCCGGATCGGCTCCTGCAGCTCGCGGCCATTGGCCAGCGTGAGCAGCACGTGAGTGTCGGTCAGCGTGAGGGAGGTGATGCGATAGTCGGATGAGGGCATGCAAAAGTCCGGCAGCAAGGAAAGCGCGCAAAACTACCGGATCCGCGCCGCGCTGTCGAGGCGCGCGCGTTGCCGGCTCGCATCGCGCCGCATCCTGTTACCGCGCGGGGCCACCCCATCTGCTACGTTAACCGTGACCCGCGCCGGCGCCGCTGCCGGCGCCCCTGTCGGAGACCGACCATGCCACGTCCTTCCGAGTCCGCTCCCCTGATCGGAGTGGTCCCGCCGTACATGCTGGACCGCCTCGCGCAGCACACCGATGCGCGCGTCAGCATGCCCGCCGTCAAGACGTTGATCATCGATCAGCAACAGCGCAGCCTGCGCGAGATGGCGGAACAACCGCCCCGCGCGACCCTCGGGCCCACGCGCCACGCGGCGCCGGCCGGCTCGCCCGACCGCGCCATCCACGACGCCGCCAACAGCACCACGCTGCCCGGCAAGCTGGTGCGGGCCGAAGGCGCGCGGCCCAGCGGCGACCCCGCGGTGGACGAGGCCTATGCCCACCTGGGCGCGACCTACAAACTATTCTGGAACATCTACAAGCGCCACTCGATCGACGCGCACGGGTTGCCGCTGATCGGCACGGTGCACTACGGCGAAGACTACGAAAACGCCTTCTGGAATGGCGCGCAGATGGTGTTTGGCGATGGGGACGGCGAAATCTTCAATCGCTTTACCGTCGCGGTCGACATCATCGGCCATGAGCTCACGCATGGGGTGATCGACAGCGAGGCGGCGCTGCTCTACCAGGGCCAGTCCGGCGCGCTCAATGAATCGCTGTGCGACGTGTTCGGGGCGCTGGTCAAGCAGTATTCGCTGGACCAGACCGCGCGGCAGGCAGACTGGCTGGTAGGCGAAGGCCTCTTCACGGAAAAGGTGCAGGCGCGCGCGCTGCGCTCCATGGCCGAGCCCGGCACCGCCTACGACGACCCCGTGCTGGGCAAGGACCCGCAGCCCGCGCACATGCGCGACTACGTCGATACGCCGCGCGACAATGGCGGCGTGCACATCAACTCCGGCATTCCGAACCGCGCCTTTTATCTCGCGGCCACGGCGTTGGACGGCAATGCCTGGAACGGCGCGGGCCGCGTCTGGTACGACACCCTGTGCGACAAGCGCCTGCGCCACGATGCCGGGTTCAAGGACTTCGCCGGCCTGACGCTGGAGGTCGCGGGCGAAAAGCACGATGCGGCGGTGCGCCGCGCCATCGAAACGGCCTGGAAGGCCGTGGGAGTGCTGTCATGATCGAACTGCCGTCACTCGACCTGGCCCAGCTCGTGCGCCTGACGCGCGAGGGTGGCGTGGCCTTTGTTCCTGCCCTGGCGCAGCCGCGCCGCATCGATATGGGCACCTGCCCGCCGGGCGTGCGCCAGGCGGTCTGCGACGCGCTGCGCCTTGCGGCGCCCAAGGCCATGCCCGGCTGCGCGGACGCAGGCGGCGACCAGCGCTATTTCCACGTCGAGGTGGAATTCCAGGACGCTGAAACGGCCCGGATCAGCTTTAACGTGCCCGAGGCGGATGCGCCAGAGGCGCTGGTGCGGCTGTGGAAGCGCCAGGCCGACCAATCTGGATAGCGCGCCCGGCATACAGTCCGGCCACGGCCATGACCGCGCACAACGCGGCGCACACGCCCAGCGCCAAACCCCACCCGCCGAATTTGTCGTGCACGCCGCCCACCAGCGCCGGTCCAGTCGCGGCGAACAGATAGCCGACGCACTGCGCCATGCCCGACAGGGCCGCGGCCTGTTGCGCGTGGCTGGCGCGCAGCCCCACGAACGCCAGGCCCAGGATGATGCCCGCGCCCGTGCCCAGGCCCAGCAGCGCGATCCACACCGCGCCCCACGCGGGCGCCGCGATGAGACCCGCGAACGCCAAGCAGGACGCGCCCGCCGCGCAGAATGCCGCCGCCCGCTGGTCCTTCAACCGGCGCAGCAAGGGCGCCAGGAAAAGCGCGGGCGCGGCGGACGCAAGCTGCAGGAACCCATGCAGCGAGCCGGCGCGCTCGGCCGTAAAGCCCGCATCGTGCAGGATGGCCGGCAGCCAGCTCACCGCCACATAGAACACAAAGGAATTGATGCCCAGATACATCGTGACCTGCCACGCCAGGAGCGAACGCCACAGGTGCGCGCCGTGCGGCGCGTGCGCGGTCGCCGCGACCGGCCGCGTATGGCCGGCAAGCTGCGGCAGCCACAACAGCAGGCTGATCAGCGGCAGCGCCAGCATGCACAGCGTCGAAAACCGCCAGCCCCCCATCGGCAGATTGGCCAGCGGAATGGCGATGGCAGAGGCCAGTCCCGCCGCGAGCCCCATTGTCAGCACATAGGCAGAGGTCAGCCCCGCCAGCCGCTGGGGAAAATCCCGCTTGAGCAGGCTGGGCAGCAGCACGTTGCCCAGGGCAATGCCGGCCCCGATGATGGCCGTGCCCGCATACAGCCCGCCCACGCCGCCCATCGTGCGGACCCCGATCCCGGCGGCGACCAGCAGCATCGCCGCGAACAGGGTGCGTTCCAGCCCGAAGCGGCGCGCCAGTCCCGCGGCAAACAGCGACACCACCGCAAAAGCCAGCAGGGGCAAGGTGATCAGCATCCCCGCCGCGGCCGATGACAGGCCCAGTTCTCCGCGTATCAGTCCCATGAGCGGCGGCACGCCCGTGAACGGCGCGCGCAGCGCCATGGCGATGCACAGGATGCCCAGGATCAGGAGCGCGGGGCGCGTGGTCAGGGTCGGGGGAGCAGCGTGCGGCATGGATTCAATCCGGAAAGTGTGCAAGGAACGCGCACGAGCCGCGTTCCACCCCCGCCAGCTTACGCATCGGGCGCTTTGCAGAACGTCGAGATAATACCGAACCCCTGCACCGGCCCATGCCCGACCGCCCGCGCGACATCGCCGGCGCTTTGAATGCGGATCCCACCGGCCGCCGCACCGTGGCGCAATGGGGCAAGCGCGTCGCCCGCGTCACCCCTGCTTTGCGCCCGCGACGATGAACAACCGCGGAAACGGCAGCAGCACCGTGCCGTCGGCCAACGCGGGATAGGCCGCCTCGATCAGCGATTGGTAGCGCGCCAGGAAGCTCGCCTGCTCCGTCGCATCCAGCTTGTCCAGATAGGGCCGCAACGCCGTGCCCTTGAACCATTCCACCACCGCGGCCGCGCCGGCGAGCGGATGGTGATAGGTCGTGCGCCACACATCCAGCGTGGCGCAATGCGGCTTGAGCAGTTCGTAATACCAGGCGGCGCCATGGCGCGGCGGATGCTTCACGCCGCCGGTCTTGGCCGCCCAGGGCGCCTCGCCGGCCACCTGCCTGGCGAGTCGATGCGCGGGCTCTTCCAGGTTGTCCGGCGTCTGCACCGCCAGGCTGCCGCCGGGCGACAGCTTGGCCACCAGCGCCGGGTACAGCGTGTCATGGTCGGGCACCCACTGCAGCGAGGCGTTGGCCAGAATCACATCGTAGGACTGCGGCGGATTCCAGGCGGCAATGTCGGCCAATTCGAAGGACAGGGCCGGCAGGCGCTTGCGCGCCGCCGCGATCATGTCTTCCGAACTGTCCATGCCCGAGATGTCCGCGTCCGGATAGCGGCTGGCCAGCACCTCGGTGGAATTGCCCGGTCCACATCCCAGGTCCACGGCCCGTTTGACGACCCGGTTCGGCAGCGCCGCCACCAGGTCCCGCACCGGACGGGTGCGTTCGTTTTCAAAGGCGGAGTATTGCGTGGCGGACCAGCTCGTCATGATCGTTCCTTGCGTGGGTATGCGGTACCGCCGACTGTACGCCTGGGTCTTTCATATGACAAATCTCATATTTGGTCGACTGCCATATCCACAGAATATGGATACCGGAAAGAAAAACCCGCCCGCCGGCAGGTGCCGGCGGGCGGGTTCGATGGGCGAAACGCCTGCGTTACTGGGGCTTCAATTCATCCGAACGGGTTTTCCACAGCGAGAACAGCACGCCGCCCAGGATCAGGCTGAAGGTCACGCCCAGCGAAATCGCGGGAGGCACCTTGCCGATGAAGCCCACCAGGAAGATCTTCGTGCCGATGAACACCAGGACCAGGGCCAGCGCGTACTTCAGGTAATGGAAGCGATGGATCATCGCCGCCAGCGCAAAGTACAGCGCACGCAGGCCCAGGATCGCGAAGATGTTGCTGGTGTAGACGATGAACGGATCCGTGGTGATGGCGAAGATGGCCGGCACCGAATCCACCGCGAACACCAGGTCGACGAACTCGATCAGCACCAGCGCCAGCAGCAGCGGCGTCGCGTAGCGCACCTTCTTGGACGTGGCCGGATCGGTTTCGGTCACCATGAAGGCATTGCCGCGCAGGCCATCCGTGACGCGCATGTGGCGCTTCAGGAACTTCAGGATCGGATTGGTGGCGATGTCCGGCGTCTGGTCCGCGATCATCCACATCTTGATGCCCGTGAACACCAGGAACGCGCCGAACAGATACAGCAACCAGCCGAAATTGCTCACCAGCGCGGCGCCCAGGCCGATCATCGTGGCGCGCAGCACAATCACGCCGATGATGCCCCAGAACAGCACCCGGTGCTGGTACTGGCGCGGAATGGCAAAGAAGCTGAAGATCAGCGCGATCACGAAGACGTTGTCCATGGACAGCGACTTCTCGATCATGAAGCCCGTGTAATAGGCCATGCCGCTCTCCGGCCCCATGTTCCACCACACCCAGCCGCCGAACAGCACGGCCGCGGTGATGTAGCCCGCGGAAAGCAGCAGGCTTTCACGCACGCCGATCTCGCGATCTTCCTTGTGCAGCACGCCCAGGTCGAAGGCCAGCAGGCTGATGACGATACCGATGAACAGCAGCCAGCTCCATGCCGGCGTGCCGAGAAAATCGGCGTTGAAGAAGGTGATCAAAGTGTCCATGATTGCCCCGCTAGGTTTGAAGGCCCCCATGATCCTGATCCTGTCCGGATGGAGAAATCAGCCTGAAAGTGAGTTAAGGTTCGGAAAAACCGAAGTTAAGGACACCCATGCTGAACTACCGCCACCTGTATTACTTCTGGATGGTCGCCAAGGAGGGCGGGTTTTCCCGAGCCGCCGAGCGCCTGGACATGGCCATCCAGACCATCAGCGCCCAGGTGCGGGAGCTGGAAAAAAACCTGGGCCACCAGCTTCTCAAGCCGGCCGGCCGGGGCGTGGCCCTCACCGACGCGGGCCAAGCCGCATTCGCGCGGGCCGAAGAGATATTCCAGATCGGGCAGGTCCTGCCGCAGGCGGTGCGCGCGGCCGCCACCAAGCCCGTCGTGCGCCTGTCGGTGGGGCTGTCGGACGGCATATCCAAGCTGGCCGCGCATGCGTTGCTGGGTCCGGTGCTGCACACGCCCGACTTGCACCTGACCTGCCACGAAGGCGAAGTCGAGGAATTGCTGGGCGAACTGGCGCAGCATCACCTGGACCTGGTGCTGGCCGGCCAGGGCGCGCCCGCCAATCCCAACCTGCGCCTGACCAGCGATCGCCTCGTGTCGTCGCCCGTCGATTGGTACGGTCCCGCCAAGCTGGTGCGCAAATCGGATACGCTGGACTTTCCCCGCTGCCTGGAACGCCTGCCGGTTCTGCTGCCGACGGGCCATTCGGTGCTGCGCCAGACGCTGGATCGCTGGTTCAGCGATCAGGGCGTCCTGCCGAACGTGGTCGGCGAATTCGAGGACAGCGCGCTGATGTCGGTGTTCGCGGCCCGCGGCCTGGGTGTCTTTCCGCTCAGCCGCCTGGGCGGCGATGATGTCGCGCTGCTGCGGGGCCTGAGGCCGCTGGCGCGCTGCGACGACGTGCACGAGGAAATCCACGCCATCCGCAACCGCCGGGGCCAGCACCACCCGCTGGTGAGGCAAATCCTCGCACAGGCCAAAGCTTCGGTTTTACCTTAATGTTTGTCACATCTACTCTGGTTTTTCAGAAATAGAATCGGCGGTATCGTGGCCGTTCTTTTTGAGTTATCGGAGTACCACATCAATGAAAAAAATCATCTGGATCGCTTTCGCCGCCCTTGCGGCGCTCTGGACCGGACTGGTGGCGCTGACGCTGCAGCTGACCGACTGGGTGCTGGCCAGCATCGCGACGGCCCAGGTTCCCGGCACCGCCATCGATACGTCGCAATGGATCCCCCCCGCCTGGGCGGCGGCATGGGTCGACCCGGCATGGCTGGCCTCGCTGCAGGCCGGTCTGGTGTGGGCCGCGCAGGGCCTGAACCAGGTGCTGCCCTTTGCCGGCAGCCTGGGCACGCTGATCACGGTGCTGGGCTGGATCTTCTGGGGCTTCATCATGGCGGGCCTGCTGGTGGTGGCGCTGATCCTGCACTGGCTGGCCGGCAAGCGTGAACGCGACGCTGCCCCGGGCCGCCAAGTGGTGTAAAAGAGGGGCAGGCATCGCGCCGCCCGGCACGCTGCCCTCACCAGGAGCGTGCCGTGCCCTTTCGATCCCCCCGTTTCCTGACCCTGCCGCTCGCGGCGCTGCTCACCAGCGCCGCGGCGGCGGCGCCGCAGACAAAGCCCATCCAGGGCGTCGACGTGTGCACGGTGACGGGCACGTCGGGGCAATACAGCGTGCGGGTGCTCAACACCGGCGACAAGACGCTATCGCACGCTGACGTGCTCGGCGTACTCCTGAATTCCAGCGGCCAGGGCGGCAAGCACGTCACCGTCAGCTTGCAGGACCTGCCGCCCGGCAGGTACAGGACGGCGGACCTGGCGGGCCATGGGGAATCGGCGGCGCTGGTCAGCGTCGCCACCTATCAAATGATCAACGGGGTGGATACGCCCCAGTATGAGCTGTACGCAGGCAAGGTCGCCCATGTGGCGCCCGGGTCGGCCCTGCAGTACACCCTGGCGCCGCTCGCCTTGCGCGGCTGGACCGTGGCCTATGGCGCGGCGCAGGCCCCCAGGCTCGAAGCCGGCAGCGCGGTGCTCCTGATCTATCCCGCCCGACCCGACAAGAAGCGGGACCTCACGCGACCCGATGCCGGACGCACGCCGGCTGACGTGGTCCCGCTCACGGCCTGCCCGGGCGCCCGCCAGCCCTGACGCCGATCAGGTGCCGCTCAGCAGGTCGCGCTCGTTCAGCAGCGCATAGACGATTTCCGGCCGGTTGTCGAAACCGCGGCGTATGGCGGCGGGCAAAGACGCCCGCGTCTTGCGGCACAGCCCGGGCAGGTCTTCAAGCTGGATCGAGATGCCACGCGAGGTCCGCACCTCGTTCTCGCTGGGCGTGATGTGGATCACGATGCCCAACTGGGCGTGGATGCGCCCCTGCATCGCGCGCAGATCGTCCAGGCTGGTGATGTTTTCCAACCGGGCCACCAGGCGCTTTTCTTCCTCCCGCGTCAGCCGCAGGACACGCAGGTCGGACGCCGGATTGGCCAGCAGCCGGTCCCGGTCGCACACACAGGCGCCGGGGGGGCATTCTTGGCGGATGGGAAACGGCAGGTTCATGGGGACGGTGCGCCAGACACGACGGCGCGGGAGGGTGCCTATCTCTGGATTCTAACCAGGATGAACGAGCGCGCGCAGGCACGCACTGCTCGCTTACCCGCAAGCGCGGGCCAGGACCGTCTCCGCCCCCGTCCCGTTACCAGTAGTAGTTCAGGCTCAACATCGCTTCGCGCTCCATGCCGCGGAACGTGTAGGTGTAGTAGCGCTTGTCGAACACGTTGTTGACGTTCAGGGCGATGCGGTAGCGCGGCGTCTCGTAGGCGATGGCCACGTCCGCCAGCGTGAACGCCGGGTTGTAGGGCGTGCTGCCGTCCGCCGCGGTGTTCAGCGGTGCCTTGCCGCGATAGCGCAGGCCGCCGCCCAGCATCAGGCCCGGCACCTGCCGCGGCCGATAATCCAGCCACAGGCTTGCCGTCTGGCGCGCGGTCTGGGTGAGCTGGCGGCCCACGTCCTGCAGCCGGTTGCTTTTGGTCGTGCGCGGGTCGATGTAGGTGTAGCCGGCCATCATGCTGAGTTCGCGCGACAGCGGGAACTTCGCCTCCAGCTCGATGCCGGTGGACCGCACCTCGCCCGTCTGCACACTGAAACGCGGATGGTCCGGATCCTGCGTCGTCACGTTGGTCTGGCGGATATCGAATACCGCTGCGGTCAGGAGCGCATCGGTGCCCGGCGGCTGATACTTCAAACCGATTTCGTACTGTTTGCCCTCGCGCGGCTTGAACGCCGTGCCGTCGAATTGCTGGCCCGTGATCGGATCGAACGCCGTCGAATAGCTGACATAGGGCGCCACACCGTTGTCAAAGAGATAGAGCACGCCGACGCTGCCCGTGGTGGCGGCGTCGTTGATCCGCGGCTGCGTGGTGCTGCTCAGTTCGGTGCGCACGAAGTCGCGCCGCAGGCTCACGTTGCCGACCCACCGGTTCCACTTGAGCTGGTTCAGCGTGTAGATGCCGGTCTGCTTCAGATCGGTTCGCGACGGATCCATTTCGGGATAGTCGATCTGCTGGCCATAGACGGGCGCGTAGATGTCCAGGTTCGGCACGTCCCATCCGAAGCCCAGCGCATCGTTTTCCTTGTAGCGCAGGTAGTCCACGCCCACCGCGAAGGTATGCTGCAGCTCGCCCCATTGGAAGTCGCGCGAGGCGCGGCTGTCCACGGCGAGCGTCTTGCCGTTCGTGCGCTGGGCCAGGCTGGCGCGCGTGACGGTGCGCCTGTCTTCCAGCAGGTCCATCGCGTAGATGTGCCGGTAGTCGATGTCGATCTCGGAATAGCGCAGGTTCTGGCGCAGGCGCCAGCCGCTGTCCGTGTCGTGCTCGAAGGCGTAGCCGATGGACTTCGTGTCGCGGTCGAAACGGTCGAAATCCGGATCGCCGGCGGTGCGGCTCAACGGCAGGTCGCCGATCTCCGGATAGGTGTAGAGATTGGGCCACCAGCTCTTGGGCGTGGCGCGCTCCTTGGAATACGTGCCCAGCACGGTCAGCCGGGTCTGGTTCGTGATGTTCCACAGGATCGACGGCGCCACGGAAATCCGGTCGTCGCGCGAGCCGTCCGTGCGGCCGTCGCTGTCGCGGCCGAGCACGTTCAGGCGATACAGCACCTTCTGGTCGGCGTCGAACGCGCCGCCCAGGTCCGCCGTGAGCTGGCGGCGGTTGTACGTGCCGTAGCTGGCGCCCACGCTGTTGACGTGATCCGCCGAGGGCCGCTTGGAAATCACGTTGATGACGCCGCCCGGCCGCCCCTGGCCGAACAGCACCGAAGCGGGCCCCTTCAGCACCTCGATGCTGTCGAGCTCTTCGATGTTGTCGTTCCACGACGCATACGTGCCCGTCGACGGCTGCTTCAGACCGTCCTTGAAATAGGCGCTGCCGTCGCTGAACCCGCGGATTACGGCTCCCGTCATCCGCGTATCGCTCGACCCCGACACCTCGGTCTGCACGCCGGGCGTGTAGGCCAGTGCGCTTTCCAGGCTGCGCGGCGCCTGGACCTTGAGCTGCTCCTGCGTCACGATCGACACCGAACGGGGCGTCTCGATCAGCGGCACATCCAGCTTGCCGCTTTGGCTGGAAAGCGCGACGAAGCTGTCCGCCGTGCCCACCGCGACGCCATGCACCGTCACGGGCTCCAGCTGGGCGGAGGCGCCGGAGGCGGTCAGCGACACATTGCGTCCGTCACGCTGAAACGCGACACCGCTGCCGGCCAGCAGCCGGCGCAGCGCGTCATCGGGCGTCAAGCGTCCCGACACCGCCGGCGCGGTGCGGCCGCGCACGGTCTCGGGCAGATAGAAAATCACCAGCGACGCTTGCTCGCCCAGCTGGATCAGCGCGTCGCCCAGCGGCTGCGCGGCAATGCTGATCTGCACGGGCGCCGTCTGCGCCACGGCCTCGTTGGGCATGGCGCCCCACGCCAACGCCAGGGAAATCGCCAGGGCGCCGCAGACGCCCTGCGCACCGCGCTTCGCGGCCTTGCGCGCCGCAGCGTGCGGCGTAACTTGCTTGTCCATCATCAGAAGAAAAATTCCAGTACAACTGCCCGCGCATTGAGCGCCCGACACCCTTGGCCAAAGGTTGCTTCCGGGGTCGATATCGGCTTGCGAGCACGGCCCCTTTCACCGGATAGACGCCGGGGGTCGGAAAAAACCGGAATGATTCTCGATAGAATATTTGAAACAAAATGCTTCAACGACGGTTCGACCGTGCTTACGCCATCATGGCGTCGGCGCCCCCCGCGCGGCGACGGCCGCTAGCGAGGCGCCAGCACCGCGCCGCCCCCGGCGGGATACAGCACGATCACGGGCGCAATGTGCGGCAGCACGTCCAGGACCGACTCGGGCTCGTCGATCGGCAACGTGCCGGCCACGCGCAGTTGCGCAAGCTTGCGGTCGTCGATCCGCAGCGGGGTGCGCAGATAGCGGTTCAGCTCTGCCACGACCTGCGACAGCGGGGTGTCGCGAAACACCAGCCGGCCTCGCTGCCAGGCCGTGATCGCCGCCACGTTTTCCTGGTGCGGCGCGGCCAACGGCGCGCCGGGCGCGTAGCGGGCGGCAAAGCCCGCCGTCAAGTGGCGCGTGGTCCTGTTCCTCCATGATCCCGCGGAAAACGCCACGCTGCCCTCGTCCACCGCCAGCGCCACGGCGTCCCCCTCGCGGCGGACATTGAAGCGCGTGCCGGTCACCCGCACCTGCGCCGCGCCCGCGTTGACCGTGAAGGGCCGCGCCGCATCGGGACTGACCGTGAACAAGGCCTCGCCCGTCAGCAGGTCGATTTCGCGCCGGTCCGTATAGAGCGCGACCTGGATCCGCGTGTCCGTATTCAGTTCCACCAATGAGCCATCGGGCAACGCGACGCGCTTGCGCTCGCCCCGCGCGGTCGCCAGCGACTGTGTGAAGCCGGCCGCCGGGGACCACAGCCGCGGGGCGATCACACCGGCGGCCAGCGTCAGGGCACACGCGGCCGACAGTCCAACGGCGAACCTGCGCCGGCTCGGCCGCGCGGGCGCGTCATCGGACCGAGCCAGGATCTCGCGCATCTCGTCTTCCGGCAGGCGGTCCGCGACGCGCCACACCGCCTGCATCGCGCGGTACTGGCGCTGGTGCTCCGGATCCGCCGCCAGCCACGTGTCAAACGCCCGCCGCTGCGCATCGTCAAGCTGCCCTAGCCGCTCGCGCGCGAACCAGTGCGCCGCCTGGTCGCGCGGCGACGCGGGCGAGCGGGATGCGTCCACGCGGGAATCAGTGCGGGGCATGATCTTGCAACCGGTCATGGATATGGGTGAGCGCGCGCTTCATGTATTTCTCGACCATGCTTTGCGTCAACCCGAGTTTCTGGGCGATTTCGGCCTGCGTGTAGCCCTCGAGCTTGTTCCAGAGGAACACCTGCTGGCATTTCAGCGGCAGTTCGGCCAGCGCCGACTTTAGCGCATCGGCCAGCTGCGCCGCCCGGATCGAGGACTCGGGATCGCCCTGCGTGGGATGCTCGGCGTCCGTCAACGCGTCCAGGCTGAGCACCTCGCGCCGGGACTGGCGGCGGAACTCGCCGTTCAGGCGGTTCTGACTGGCGCCGTACAAATACGCCTTCGGATCCAGCACGGCCGATTCGCCATTGCGCAGCATGTTGGCCACGACGTCATGCGCGGCGTCTTCGGCGTCGTGCCGGCTTGCGCTGCGCCGCGTCCACGTCCCGATCAGCCCGCGATAATGCGCGAGCCAGCCTTTTTCGGACGGCGGTGGGCGGGACATGGCAGAGGAGCAAGCGGATCGCGGGCGAAGAGGCCGGCATTATCAATCATGATTCTCATTACGGCAAATGAACCCGCCCTGCCTTTTGCCGTAAGCTCCTGCCCTTGCCCCTCATCGGCACACCCATGACATTCAAGACACCCAGATTCGCGGCGCGCGCCCTGATGGCCTTGGCGGCGTGCGTGCTGCTGGCCGCGGCGGCGCTGGCCGTAACCGGCCTTGTGGCGGGCGCGCGCAACGCCGACGTGGCCGTCGTGCTCGGCAACACCGTGCAGGCCGACGGCCAGCCCTCGCCGCGCCTGGCCGCGCGGCTGGACCGCGCCTATGACTGCTACGCCGCATCGCAATGCCGCGTGCTGTTTGTCAGTGGCGGCGTGGATCCGGCCGGAACGGACGAGGCCGCCGCCATGCGCGACTACCTGCTGGCGCGCGGCGTGCCCGCCGATCGCATCATCGTCGACAGCGCCGGCGTCGACACCTGGGCCACCGCCCGCCACGCCAGCGCCTACATGCGCGAACACGGCTACACCCGCGCGCTCGCCGTGACGCAGTACTTCCATGTGCCGCGCACGATGCTGGCGCTCAAGCGTCACGGCGTGGCCGAGGTCGGCGGCGGCTATCCGGCATTTTTCGAAGTGCGCGACCTGTATTCGATTTTCCGTGAGGTGCCCGCCGTGGCGCTGTATATTTTCCGGCCCCTGTAGCGGCGGCGCGTCCGCTTGCCAGGCCCGATCACTCCAGGACCCTTTCATCGTGCTGATCTTCCACAACCCCGTCCACGACAAACACAGCGGCCGCCACGAGATGTTCCGCGGCAAACTGGTGCCCTGCCACGAAACGCCTGCCCGGCTGGAATTCGTGCTGGACGCGCTGCGCCAGCGCGGCATTGGCCAATTGCGCGCGCCGGGCGGCCCCGACATGGATCTCATCAAGCGGGTGCATACGCCGCGCTATGTCGACTTCCTGGCAAGCGCCTGGAACGAATGGATCGCGCTGGACCCGGCCAACGCGGACCTGGACGTGCTGCCGTCGATCTGGCCCGTGCGCGGCTTTCGCCACGACGTCGAGCCCACGAACTTCGCCGCGCGTGTCGGCCTGTTCTCGTTCGATAGCGGCTGTCCCCTGACGGCCGGGACATGGGAAGCCGCCACGGCGGGCGCCGCGTGCGCCATCGACGCCGCCCGCGCCGTGTCCGCCGGCCAGGGCCTGCGCGCGGCCATGGCGCTGACCCGGCCGCCCGGCCATCACGCCGGGCCGGATTTCTTCGGCGGGTACTGCTTTCTGAACAACGCGGCGCTGGCGGCCCAGGCGCTGCGCGACGCGGGCGCGCAGCGCGTTGCCGTCGTCGATGTGGACTATCACCACGGCAACGGCACGCAGAGCATTTTCAACGCGCGCGGCGACGTGCTCACCGTATCGGTCCATGGCGATCCGACCACGGAATATCCGTTCTACCTGGGTTACGCCGACGAGCGCGGCGAAGGCGCGGGCCATCACTGCAACCTGAACCTGCCCTTGCCTGCCGGCAGCGACTTCGCGGCATGGACGGCCGCCCTGCAGCAGGGCCTGGACGCGGTGCGCGCATTCAAGCCCGATGCGCTGGTCATCGCGCTGGGCGTGGATACCTACGAAGGCGATCCGATCTCCAAGTTCAAGCTGAAAAGCGCCGACTATCTGCAGGTCGGGCACATGCTGGCCGGCCTGGGCCTGCCTGCCGTGTTCACGATGGAAGGCGGCTATGCGGTCGCCGACGTGGGCATCAACGTGGCGAACGTGCTGGAGGGGTATCTGGGGTGATGGCGGAGGGCGGTTCGGTCAATCGCGTGTTTCCAGCACCTTGTTGACGCGCAGCGCCAGCAAGGTGCACGCCACGCCCGACAACAGGTAGACGCTCACGGCCACCAGCCCGAAGCGCGCCGACAGGCCCAGCGCCACCAGCGGCGCGAACGCCGCGCCGACCAGCCAGGCCATGTCGGACGTGAGCGCCGCGCCGGTATAGCGGAAGCGGCGCGTGAAGTTCGCGGTGACCGTGCCAGACGCCTGCCCGTACGACAGGCCCAGCAATGCGAAGCCGATCAGGATGAACGCATCCTGCGCTTTGGGTCCGCCGCCCAGCAGCCAGGGCGCGACGACCGCGAACACGCCGATCAGCATGGCAAGCAGCCCGAGCGTGGTGCGCCGCCCGATGCGGTCGGCCAGCCAGCCCGATGCGATCGTGCCCAGGATGCCGATCACCGCGCCGATGATCTGCACGACCAACACATCGGAAATCTGTTGCGTGCCGCTGACAGCGATCCACGACAGCGGAAAAACAGTGACGAGGTGGAACAGCGCGTAGCTCGCCAGCGCGGCGAAGGCGCCGATGAAGAGGTTGTAGCCCTGCTGGCTGACGATCTCGCGGATGCTGATGGGCTCGAGCTCGCCTTCTTCAAGCAGTTGCGTGTATTCCTCGGTGACCACCAGCCGCAGCCGCGCGAACAGCGCCACCACGTTGATCGCGAAGGCGACGAAGAAGGGATACCGCCAGCCCCAGTCCAGGAAGTCCGCCTGCGTCAGCGTCAGGTGCAGATAGAGAAAGAGCGCGCTGGCCACCATGAAGCCGACGGGCGCGCCCAGCTGCCCCATCATCGCGTACCACCCCCGGCGATTGGGCGGCGCGTTCAGCGCCAGCAGCGACGGCAAGCCGTCCCAGGACCCGCCGAAGGCCAGCCCCTGCAGGCAACGGAACACCGCCAGCAAGGTGATGGCGTGCACGCCGATGGAGTTGTAGCCGGGCAGGAAGGCCATGCCCACGGTCGCGGTTCCCAGCACGAACAGCGCAACCGTCAGCTTGGTGGCGCGCCCGAAGCGACGCTGGATCGCCATGGACAGGGCCGTGCCGATGGGCCGCATGATGAACGCAAAGGAGAAGATGACGAAGGCCCACAGGGTGCCTTCCAGCGGCGCTTCGAAGGGAAAGAACACCTTCGGAAAAACCAGCACGCAAGCGATGCCGAAGACGAAAAAATCGAAGTATTCAGAGGCGCGTCCGACGACCACGCCGACGGCGATCTCACCGGGAGCCACCTTGGCGTGGCTGGTTCCGCCGCTGATCGCCCCAGGCCCGGGAACGGGAGCCGGCTGACCAGGATACTGCGTGGTGGTCGACATGGGTTCGCTCGCAAAAGAAGGTTGAACACGCGAAGGTTGAACACGCCTTGTCTACGATCTTGCAACACACCTGCAGCACGTTACGCCCATCACACGGCAAGCCGCAAGGCCCTTGGCCCAGGACTGCCCCGTACGCGTTCCCGTGCATACTTTTGCTCTTTTTACCCTAGATTTTTCGCGGCTTCCAGCGTAGTGTTTCGTTTACTTCCCACGGTTACGTTTCGGGGTATGGCCATGTCGTGCTTCCCAAGGCTCCGCGGATTTATCCTGATTGCCGCCCTGCCGCTGCTTGCCGGGTGCAATGCGGTCCTGCTCTCGCCATCCGGCGACGTGGCCGTGCAACAACGCAACCTGATCATCATTTCCACCGGCTTGATGCTCATCATCATCGTGCCGGTGATCATCCTGACGCTGCTGTTCGCATGGCGCTATCGCGCCAGCAACAAGGATGCCGCCTACGACCCCGACTGGAACCACTCCACCATGCTGGAGCTGCTGATTTGGGCCGCGCCGCTGTTGATCATCATTGCCCTGGGCGCGCTGACGTGGGTCAGCACGCACCAGCTCGATCCCTACCGTCCGCTGGCGCGCCTGTCCGAAGGCCGCGAGGTGCCGGCGGGCACCAAGCCCCTGGTCGTCGAAGTCGTCGCGCTGGACTGGAAGTGGCTCTTTCTGTATCCCGAGCAGGGCATTGCGGCCGTAAATGAAATGGCCGCGCCGGTCGACCGTCCCATCCAGTTCAAGATCACCTCGTCCTCGGTGATGAACTCGTTCTTCGTGCCCGCGCTGGCCGGCCAGATCTACGCGATGCCGGGCATGCAGACCACCCTGCACGCCGTCATCAATCATCCCGGCGAATACGAAGGCCTGTCGGCCAACTTCAGCGGCTCGGGCTTTTCCGGCATGCGCTTCCGGTTCCATGGCATGGACCAGAAAGGTTTCGACGACTGGGTCGCGCAGGCGCGCACGTCGTCGGCCGCGCTCAGCCGCGAGGCCTACCTGAAGCTCGAGCAACCCAGCGAGCGCAATCCCGTCCAGCATTACGCCACGGTCGCCCCGGGCCTGTTCGACGCCATCGTGAACCGCTGCGTCGAACCCAACCGCATGTGCATGCGCGACGCCATGGCCATCGACGCGCAAGGCGGCGCCGGCATCCCCGGCGCGCACAACGTCACCACGATGGATCCCCGGATGCGCGAGCGCCTGGGGCTGACGGAAACGCCGCCGCGCAAGTACGTGGGCGCCATGTGCACGGCCACCGAGGGATTGGTGCTGTAGCACGGCAGGTTTTGCGGCGCGGCACGTGGTCCATGTCAACGCGGTCTTTTTGCTGGAATCGAGATGCCTGATCAACCTGACCTCACCAAGCTGATCTTCGGGCGACTGACCTGGGACGCCATTCCCTTCCACGATCCCATCCTGCTGGGCACGTTCTTCATGGTGGCGGCGGGCGGCATCGTGGTGCTGGGCTCCGTGACCTACTACAAAAAGTGGGGCTACCTGTGGCACGAGTGGTTCACCAGCATCGACCACAAGAAGATCGGCATCATGTACGTGATCCTGGGCATCGTGATGCTGCTGCGCGGCTTTGCCGATGCCATCATGATGCGCGGGCAGCAGGCGGTGGCCTTCGGCGATTCCATGGGCTACCTGCCGCCGCATCACTACGACCAGATCTTCACGGCGCACGGCGTGATCATGATCTTCTTCGTGGCGATGCCGCTGGTCACCGGGCTGATGAATTACATCGTCCCGCTGCAGATCGGCGCGCGCGACGTCGCGTTTCCGTTCCTGAACAACTTCAGCTTCTGGATGACGACGGGCGGGGTGATCCTGGTGATGATGTCGCTGTTCGTTGGCGAGTTCGCGCGCACGGGCTGGCTGGCGTATCCCCCCTTATCGGGAATCCTGCACAGTCCGGACGTCGGGGTCGATTACTACATCTGGGCCCTGCAGATCGCGGGCGTGGGGACGCTGCTGTCGGGCGTGAACCTGCTGGTCACCATTGTGAAGATGCGCGCGCCGGGCATGACGATGATGCGCATGCCGATCTTCACCTGGACCGCGCTGTGCACCAACGTGCTGATCGTGGCCGCCTTCCCCGTGCTGACGGCGGTGCTGGCGCTGCTGACCATGGACCGCTACGTCGGCACCAACTTCTTCACGGCGGACTTCGGCGGCAACGCCATGATGTACGTGAACCTGATCTGGATCTGGGGCCACCCCGAGGTCTACATCCTGATCCTGCCGGCGTTCGGCATCTTTTCCGAAGTGGTGTCCACCTACTGCCGCAAGCGGCTGTTCGGCTACGCGTCCATGGTGTACGCCACGGTCGTCATCACCGTGCTGTCCTACCTGGTCTGGCTGCACCATTTCTTCACCATGGGATCGGGGGCCAGCGTGAACTCGTTCTTCGGGATCACGACAATGATCATCTCGATCCCCACCGGCGCCAAGATCTTCAACTGGCTGTTCACCATGTACCGCGGGCGCATCCGCTTTGAAGTCCCGATGCTGTGGACGATCGGCTTCATGGTGACCTTCGTGATCGGCGGCATGACGGGCGTGCTGCTGGCGGTGCCGCCCGCCGACTTCGCGCTGCACAACAGCCTGTTCCTCATTGCGCACTTCCACAACGTGATCATCGGCGGCGTGCTGTTCGGGCTGATGGCCGGCATCACGTACTGGTTTCCCAAGGCCTTCGGCTACAAGCTCGATCCGTTCTGGGGCAAGTGCTCGTTCTGGTTCTGGCTGGTGGGCTTTTACGTCGCCTTCATGCCGCTGTATGTGCTGGGCTTGATGGGCGTGACGCGCCGCGTGAATCACTTCGAGGACATGTCGCTGCAGATCTGGTTCCAGATCGCGGCCTTCGGCGCGCTGCTGATCGCCTGCGGCATCGCCAGCTTCATCATCCAGCTGGTGGTGAGCTACCGCCGCCGCGAGGAACTGCGCGACACCACGGGCGATCCCTGGGACGGCCGCACGCTGGAATGGTCCACCTCGTCGCCGCCGCCCGTCTATAACTTCGCGTTCACGCCGCGGGTGCATGACCTGGACGCGTGGTGGCAGATGAAGCAGCACGGCTACCAGCGCCCGCAACAGGGCTTCATCCCGATCCACATGCCGAAGAACACCTGGGCGGGCATCGTGCTGGCGGGGATCAGCGTGGTCATGGGCTTTGCGCTGATCTGGCACATGTGGCCGCTCGTCGTGCTGTCCTTCGCGGCGCTGATCCTGGTGTCGATCATCCATACCTTCAACTACAAGCGCGACTACTACGTGCCGACCGAACAGGTCGTCGCCACGGAAGACGCCCGCACGAGGCTGCTAGCGCAACATGTCTGATACCCTCGCCCACACCCTGCCCGGCGGCGCGGCGCCGGCCGCCCAGGAACCCGTCTTTTACGTTCCCGGCGAACATCATCCCAAGAACGGCACGCTGCTCGGGTTCTGGATCTACCTGATGAGCGACTGCCTCATCTTCGCCTGCCTGTTCGCGGTCTACGGCGTGCTGGGCCGCAGCTTCGCCGCGGGCCCTTCCGGCGCAGACCTGTTCGACCTGCCGCTGGTGGCGGTGAACACGACGCTGCTGCTGCTGTCGTCCATCACGTATGGCTTTGCCATGCTGGAGATGCGGCGCAACCGCATCGGCGCGACGCAGGGATGGCTGGCGGTGACGGGCATCCTGGGCCTGGGCTTCCTGTCGCTGGAACTGTACGAGTTCTGGCACCTGATCCACCAGGGCGCCGGCCCGCAGCGCAGCGCCTTCCTGTCGGCCTTCTTCACGCTGGTCGGCACCCACGGGCTGCACGTCACCTTCGGCATCGTCTGGCTGGTGACGATGATGCTGCAGGTGCGCATGCATGGCCTGATCCCCGAAAACCGCCGCCGCCTGATGTGCCTGTCGATGTTCTGGCACTTCCTGGACCTGATCTGGGTGGGCGTGTTCACCTTCGTGTATCTGATGGGAGTGCTGCCATGACGTCGCACATGGATAACCTGGCCGACACCGGCCACGGCGGCCATCACGGCCATGGCGGACACGACGACCTCCACGACGACGACGGCGCCGCCCACGGCACCCTCAAGAGCTACCTGACCGGCTTCGTGTTGGCGGCCATCCTGACCGCGATTCCCTTCTGGCTGGTCATGGACCGCGTCATCGACAGCTCGCGCGTCACGGGCCTGGTGATCCTGGCCTTCGCCGTCGTGCAGATCGTGGTCCACATCGTCTACTTCCTGCACATGGACACCAAGTCCGAAAGCGGCTGGAACATGTTGGCGTTAATATTCACGTTGGTGCTGGTCGTCATTACGCTCAGCGGATCCATCTGGATCATGTATCACCTGAACTCCAACATGATGCCCATGTCCACGCATGACATGCGCAAGATGCCCTGATGGCAGCAGTCAAAGACATTTCTTCACGCGACACCTCCCGTAATCCGCGCAGCAAGGCAACCCTGGTCATCCTGGGGTTGCTGGCTGCCGCCGTCTTCGCCGGGCTGTGCGCCCTGGGCACCTGGCAGGTGCACCGGCTGGCCTGGAAGCGCGCGCTGATCGCGCAGGTGGATGAGCGGGCCCATGCGCCGGCCACGCCCGCGCCCGGCAAAAGCGAATGGGCCCAGCTCACGCGCGACAACGCCGAGTACCGCCCCGTTTCCGCGTCCGGCACCTTCAATTTCGACCAGCAGACGCTGGTGCAGGCCGCGACCGAACTGGGCAGCGGCTACTGGGTCATGACGCCGCTGCAGTTGGCGGACGGCAGCACGGTGCTGGTCAACCGCGGCTTCGTGCTGCCGGCCTGGCGCAAAAGCCAGGCCCAGATCGCGCAGCCGCCCGCGCAGGCCCAGGTCACGGGGTTCCTGCGCATGGGCGAACCGGGCAGCGGCTTCCTGCGCAACAACGACCCCGACGCAAACCTCTGGTATTCGCGCGATCTTCCGGCCATCGCCGCGGCCCGCGGCCTGACCGACGTGGCGCCCTACTTCATCGACGCGGACGCGGCTTCCAGTCCTGGCAAGGACCCGGCCCAGGCGCCGGTCGGCGGCCTGACGGTGATCAGCTTTCCGAACAACCATCTGGTCTATGCCATCACCTGGTATGCGCTGGCGTTGATGGTGATCGTCGGGGTGGTGGTCTTCGTGCGCGAGGAGCGGCGCGCGCGCAGGTCCTGACCCGCGGTTCCAGGCAAAAAAAAAACGGCGCCCGTTCATCGAGGCGCCGTTTTTTTGGTTCATTGAGCATTACCTGGGCCGGCGGCGGCTCACCGTTGCGGCCACGCGATGCTGCCCGGTTCCGGGCACACCCACGAGCCGTGCAGCCGTTCGCGGATCTGGGCCAGGCTCTGCTCGACCAGCAACGCGCCGTCGCGGAACACCGGCGCCAGCGCCCCGCCCGCCGCCTGCTCCGGCGTCTGCTGGTCGCGCAGCACGTAGCCGTCGGCCGTCTCGTCGACCCGCAGCAGCCCCTTGGCCGACTTCTTCACGCCGGAATCCGTGACCGGATCCTTCACCAGCTCCTGCGGCTCGCCATCGACCTCGGCATAGGTCGCCTTCAGCGCCCAGCCGAACGTGTCGCGCGTCAGGTACTGGTAGGTGTAGGAGCCGATGCCCAGCACCACGTTGCCCGAGGCGAAACCCTTGCGTTCCAGGCGGACCAGGATGTCGCGCGCCCGGGTCAGCGTGATCGAATCGCCGTAGATCAGGCCGACCCGCGGGTTCAGGAGCTTGTAGCCCTTGTCGGTTTCCTCGCCGCCGAACGTATCCCACGGGCATTGCACCGCGCCCTTCACCTCCGCCGGGCGCAAGGTCTGCTGCGCGCTCGCGTCGTCGGCCAGCAGCCAATACGTACCCGTGGCCGTGTCGCGCACGGTCTCGTAACCGTCGGCCCGCGCCTGCCGCAAGGCGGCGCGATCTTCCACGCTGGCCACGTCCGTGCAGAAATAGCCCGTCAGGATCTTCACGGGATCGCCGGAGTCCGGACGGAACACGACCTTGGCGTTGCCCAGCGCATCCGGCTGGCGGGCCAGGATCTCGGACTTGAGGGCCGCGGCGAAGTCGGTCACGACCTGCCAGAAGTCCCAGGTGTCCGACACCACCGACACGATGCCGGCCGGATAGACCTGCGTGACGAGGCGGCGGATGGTTTCGATCTCCCCCTCCTTGCTGCCCAGGCACATCACAGAGTGTTCGGTCGCGGGCACGGAACCGCCGATGAGCTCGCGATCGGAATCCGCGTTGTAGACGTCTTCCAGGTAGTCGATGGCCGGGATGGTGTCGGTGCCGGTGAACGACAGCAAGTGGCCCGCGCCGCACTTGCGCGCATCGTACAGGCCCGCCATGCCGCGCATCGAGAAGTCGTGGCCCTGCCAATCCACGAACGCCATCGGGCTGCCGGTCAGCCGCGCGAAATACGTCAGCAGCTTGCGGTATTCGAAGGCGATGGTGGCCACCGTCGACGGCTTCCAGGATTCGCAGCTGAACAGGGTCTCGATATAGGTCACCAGCCAGGCGAACTCCGGCCGGGTGTTGATGAAGGTGACCGGCGGCACGCGGATGTCGACGCGTGCGCCCTCGGGCACCGAGCGGATTTCCAGCGGCAGGTAGCCCAGCTCATGCAGGGCCTGCAGGTGGTCCACCGTGACCGCGCCCTTGCCCAGCGCGTTGTCCACGCGCCGCTGGTACTGGCGCACCGCGGTGCTGGCGGGCTTGGCGAAGAATTCGCGGTCGAACAGGCCGATCAGGATTTCCTTGATGAAGCCCTGCAGGCCGAACCAGACGATCTTGTCGTCGAACAGTTCGGGCAGCACCGGCGCCAGGCGCGCCGAGCGCGGCGTGAAATTGGCCAGGATCTTGTTGGTGCCCTTGGGGTACTGGAAGGGGTGGCCGGTCTTGTAGAAGTCGGCCTGCAGAAAGGGATTCAGGCCGTTTTTGAGACCGCGGGCCGGGGTGTCGGGAGCATTCATGGCGATTTCCTTCTTGTTTCAGTTGACCCGCACGGCGGCGGGGCCGGACGCGGCGCCTTCGGTGGCCGTCCAGTCATACGCGGTGAAGATTTCGGCATAGCGGGATTTCAGTTCCGCCAGGCCCTTGCTGAAGATGCCGTGCGTGACGTACAGGTAGAGCGGCTGGCGGGTCCGGTCGCGCAGGGCGGCGGCCAGTTCCAGGAAGGTGCGGCCGCCGTCGCAGATGTCATCGACCACCAGCACCGGCTGGGCCGGGATATCGTCGGGCACGCGGGTTTCAGTGATGCGGCCGGTCAGCGGATCGCGGACTTTTTCCGCGTAGCGCACGTCCGCCACGCCCAGCGCCTTGGCCAGCGCCTGCACGCGCTTGCGGGCGCCGGCGTCCGGAGCCATCAGCGTGACGCCCTGGGCAAAGGCCGGCGCGGCCAGCGCCTTTTTCAGGAAGGCGGCGGCGTCGACGACGCGCACCCGTTGCAGCAGCGCCGGCGTGACGTCGCTGTGCGGCTCCACGATGGTGACGGTGGCGTACTGCTGGTCGTTGATCAGCTTGCAGAACACCGCGGCGCCCAGGGCTTCGCCCGGGTTGCACACGCGGTCCTGGCGGGCGTAGGGCACGTAGGGCATGTCCAGGTGCACCGGCGCCGCGGGGTTCAGGCGGCGCAGCGCATCGGTCAGCAACAGGAGCTGCATGACGTCGTCGGCCGACTTCAGCAGGGCATGGATGCGGAATTCGCGCGCGGCGTCTGCCTGCGCGCGCAGGCCGGCGGGCACGGTGACCTGCATTTCGCCGCCCGGAAATTTGAACGCGGCCGGCGTACCGGTCTGGCCCTGTCCTTCGATTACCGCTGTGATGCTGAACATGATCGTCCCTTAGTGGCATTTCAAAACTAAGTGACGCCAGTATAGGCCTACTTATTGTATTTATGCAACTATGTGGAAAACAGGATTAGCCGACGCTGCGGTCGAAAAACGTGAAGTCCTTCAGCCGGTACAGCCGGGCCGGCCGCTGCGCGCCCCCGACGTGTTCGTCGGTGGCCTCCAGCGCCCCCCAGGCTTCCATCTTGCGGCGGAAGTTGGACTTTTCCAGGCGGGTCCGCAGGATGGCTTCGTAGGTGTGCTGCAGTTGCGTGAGCGTGAAGCGCTCGGGCAGCAGAAAGAACGGCAGCGTCGAATACGTGGACTTGCTGCGCAGGCGCGCGACGGCCGCCCCCACGATATTGGCGTGATCGAACGCCAGGGGCGGCAAGGCGTCCACGCTGACGAAGCGGAATTCCGCGCGCGTGGCCGCGGCCAGTTCGGCGGCGGGCACCAGGGCCACATAGGCCACCGACAGCGACCACTGCCGCGGATCGCGGTCGGGGCCGGAAAACACCTGCAGCTGTTCCAGGTAGCGCGGCTCGAATCCGGTCTTGTCGCGCAGCACGCGCCGGATGCTGTCTTCGGTGGACGCGTCCTCGTCGGCGTGCACCACCCCGCCTGGCAGGGCCATGGCGTCGCGGCACGGTTCGCGGTCGCGCCGGTGCAGCGCGACTTCCAGGCCGGAATCGCGCAGGGTGAGCAGGACGGCGTCGACGGTGACGAGCGGCTGAGGAAAGTCCAACGGTCGGGTTCCAGGAGTGAGCTTCTGGGCAAGATGCCACTATGACGCCGGACGGTCAAATCGGCGCGTGCCGCCGGGGCGCTTGACGGCGGAATACGTCCCCGAAAATTGACTGAAATTATCTATAGATTGCCGCCTGATAACGGCAAATAACGCATTGTTCTACACTATGGCCCGAGGAACACCGCCAGATTGACACTGCGCGCCGTGTTCCTTTTGCTTTTTTCCACCCCGTATCACAGGAGTTTTCCGGATGAAAAAGACGCTGCTCGCCGCGGCAATGCTGGCTTCCTTTGCAGGCGTTGCCCAGGCAGAACCGTCAGTCACTCTCTATGGTGTCATCGACACCGGCCTCGGTTACAACAAGATCAAGGGCGATGGCTATAACGGCTCGAAGGTCGGCATGATCAACGGCATCCAGGCCGGCTCCCGCTGGGGCCTGCGCGGATCCGAAGATCTGGGGGACGGCCTGCGCGCCGTCTTCAAGCTGGAAAGCGGGTTTGACTCCGCCAACGGCCAGCGCGCCCAGTCGGGCCGCCTGTTCGGCCGCCAGGCCACCATCGGGCTGGCCAACGACGCATGGGGCTCGCTGGAATTCGGCCGCCAGGCCACGATCGGCTCGAACTACCTGGCCGACATCGACCCCTTCTACACCAGCTACACCCAATCGAACATGGGCCTGGGTTTCAGCGCGGCCAACACCATGCGCTGGGACAACATGGTCATGTACCGCACGCCGTCGGTGAACGGCTTTGAATTCGGCATCGGCTACTCGTTCAATGCGGACGACACCACGGCCGACCAGACCGGTTTCCGCACCGCCGACAACACGCGCGGCATCACCACCGGTCTGCGCTACGTGCAAGGCCCGCTGAACGTGGCGCTGACCTACGACCAGTTGAACGGCGCCAACCGCAGCACCATCGACAACGGCGCCACGCCGCGCCAATACGCCGTGGGCGTGTCGTACGACCTGGAAGTGGTCAAGCTGGCCGCGGCCTACGGCCGCACCACCGACGGCTGGTTCGTGGGCCAGGACCTGCCTGCCGGAACGCCCTTCAGCGACGAGTTCGGCACCAACCGCTTCGTGGACGGATTCAAGGCAAACTCCTACATGCTGGGCGCGACCCTGCCCGTGGGCGCTTCCGGCAGCCTGTTCACCTCGTGGCAGCACGTGGCGCCGTCCAATGACAAGCTGACGGGCGGCGACGCCAACATGAATGTCTACAGCGTGGGCTACACCTACGACCTGTCCAAGCGCACCAACCTGTACGCCTACGGCTCGTACGGCACGGACTACGCGTTCATCGACGGGCTGAAGAGCACCGCCGCGGGCGTGGGCATCCGCCACCAGTTCTAAGCGGATGCAGAGCCGGCCCGCGCGGGCCGGCTTTTTCGCCCAGGCCTTCCGGCGCCTGGGCGCGCGCCCCCTCCCCTTGCCGCCGCCCCCCAAAGCGGCCTAAGCTCGGCAAGCATTGTGGTGACGTGCAATGCGCAGGAAACAAGCGTCCGGCATGATCGGCCTCCCTCACTGATCGCAGCCCCCAAGAACTGCCATGCCTTCTCGTCTTCCGTCCGAACTTGCGCCGCTGTTCCGTCCTTCGCGCCTGATGCGCGCCTTTGCCCTGGCCCTGCTGCCGCTGGCCCTGGCTGCCTGCAATGGCGGCGGCGACGGCGACGATGACGACCAGGCGCTGCCCCCCGTCGCCGAAACCCCGGCGCCTCAGCCGGAAACGCCGGCGCCCGGTCCCGAGACCCCGCCGCGCAACACGGCCTACCTGCAGGCCAAGCCGGGCGACGTCATCCGCGTGCGCATCGAGGAATTGCGCCCCACCCAGGCCGCGATCGGCTACGACCAGATCTTCTACAAGCTGGGGCGCTGGCAAGGCGACTTCGAGCGCGCCACCTGGGCGGCCGATCCGGCGCTGCAGCTCGATTACCTGAACCGCACGGTCGGCAAGAAGTTCGACGATTACTGCGAAGACATGGGCGGCACCGAACGGGCCCAGGAATTCCAGAACATCGCCGAGGCCCGCGCCGCGCGGCTGGACCAGCCCGACACGTTTACCTGCCTGGATGCGCCGGGCACCCACGCCGCCAACTTGAAGACGGTGGTGGTGGGCTGGGACGGCAATCTGTACCTGACCGACGGCCACCACACCTTTTCGTCCCTGCGCGAGATCTTCGACGGCGGCGCGACGCTGCCCGTGTGGGTGAAGGTCGACGCCAATTACAGCGACCTGGCGACCGCCGCCGCCTTCTGGCAGCGCATGGTCGATGAACGCCGCGCCTGGCTGCGCGACGGCCAGAACCAGCCCATCACCGTGGACCAGTTGCCCACGCGCCTTGGGCTGCCCAGCGCGCAGGAGCCGGGCGGCATGCAGGAGGACCGCTACCGCTCGCTGGTGTACTTCACCCGCGATATCGCCTACAGCAACGGCAACCTGCCCGAATTCGCCGAGTTCCTGTGGGGCGACTGGCTGCGCCGCCAGGTCTCTGCCGGGCAGTTGCCGGATCTGGCGCAGTACAAGATGCAGGCGCCCGCCACGCCCGCGGAGATCCTGGCCGTGAGCACGCTCAACAAAAGTCTCCAGCCCACCGGGGCCAACGACAGCTATGCTGCCGCCGTGCGCGATGCGTCGCTCAGGATGACTGCGCTCAACGCCACCGATATCGTCTTCGAAGACCGCGACGCGGCCAGCCTGGGCCGCATCGCGCTGGAGCCGGACGCCGACAGCGGCTCGCTCACCAAGGATGCGCGCGACACGCTGGAAGAACTGCCGCGCAACGATGTCAAGACGTCCGACGGCACGCCGCGCGGGGCCGGCAAGCTGTGGTTCGCGGTGAATTACCGCACCTGCGGCAAGCCCGCGGCGGGGACGTGCTGGGGCTGGTGATGTGAGGGCCCGTGCGAACGCGCGTGCCGTTTGCCGTTTGCTGCTCGCTACTCGCTGCTTGCCGGCGCGGCGGGCGCGTTCAGGGCGTCAGAGGACTTCCTGCGCGTTCTCGGCCTTGGCCAGTTGCTGCATCGCCAGCGCGACCTTCTTGGCGACTTCCAAGCGTTCGGCGGCCGACATGGCGTCGTACTCTTCCTTGGAAATGCCCAGGCTGGCCAGCGCCGCGTAGAACATCTTGTCTTCGATCGACATGGCGGCGTAGTCCATGAATTCCTGTTCGGCCTGCGAGGGCGCGGCCTGCGAAGCGCCCGACACGCCGCCGCCCATGGCGGAACGGGTGCGTTCGGTCGCGTCCGCGAACGCCGCGCGAAAGCCGTCGCCGGCGGCGGCGCGGGAGGCGGACGCAGGCTGGCCCGAACCGGCATTGATACCCAGGAAATTCACACTGCTCATGGATGCTCCGATGGATAGTCGCCGCGGGGCGCCGCGGCCGCCTGTCGCGGGACTGGCGTTCAGGCTGCCACCTTACCCCGCGCGCGTGCCGCCGGAAGAGCCGGTCAGCCGCCCGATCGGCCCGTTGCTCCGCCTATTGCGGGCCGACCATTTCTCACGCCGTTCGAGTATCTTGTGCCTCTTGCAAATCTTCCCGAGACCGTTTTCATGAGCATCGACTCCCTCCCCGGCCAGACGGCCGCCGCCGCCCCGGGCGCGGACGCCTTCCTGCAATTCCTGGTCAACCTGGTGAACAACGGCAGCCAGATCGAAAGCATCGGCGTGACCTTGCAGATGGGCGGCATGCTGGTGTCCGGATCTATCGTGTCGGGCGCCGAATATTTCGACAGCTTTGCCGCCAGTTTCTCGGGCTCGCTGCAATCGCTGGACGCGGACACGCGTCAGACCGTGCACGCCTCGCTGGCCGAGCTGGGCGACGTGTCCCGCCTGCCGCAGCCGGTCGATCCGCTGCCCAACTACATCCATCTGGCCGACGCCCTGTTCTTCACGGCCGACGGCACGCCCGTCGCCGGACAGCCGACCCTGTGGCGCGGCCGCACCAGCGCGGTGGACGGCTTCATCCTGGGACGGCTGCAGTCCGGCGCATCCGCCTGACCCGCATGACGCAACCTGTCTTTCCGCCCATCGAAGGCCAGGACGTCGACCGCAAGGTCATGCTGGCGGTCGTCGAGGCGGCCGCGGGCAGTCCGCGGTCGTTCGTGGATTGCGACTTCCAGGAGGCGGACTTTTCCCGCCTGGACCTGCGCGGCTTCCAGTTCAGCGGCTGCGCGATCGCGGGCGCCTCGTTCCAGGGCGCCGACCTGACCGACACCCAGTGGCTGCGCTGCCGCGGCGGGTCGGCCAGCTTCGCCTCGGCGGACGCCAGCGAGGCCACCTTCCAGAACTGCGACCTCAACAACGCCAATTGGCGCCGCGCGCGGCTGGCCAGCGCGCGGTTCCGTGCGTGCAAACTGACGGGATCGGATTTCGATGGCATCGCATGCCTGGGCTGGTCGCTCGAGGAATGCCTGCTGGTGGGCGCCTTGCTGCGCGGCGTGTCGTTTCGCAAGTGCAATCTGCTTCAGCTTGATTTCTCGGACGCGGACCTGTCGGGAAGCGACTTCCGCGAAGCGGTCTTTCACGGCGGCAGCCTGCGCAATGCCACCCTGAAAAATGTTCACTTCGAGGGCGCCGACCTGCGCGAAGCCGACCTGGGCGGGCTGGACCTCACAGCGGCCGCGCGGCTGGCCGGCGCCACCATCTCCAAGACCCAGGCGGCGGCCCTGCTGGCCGAACTGCGCATCAGCGTGGTCTGAGCCGGCTGAAGCGCTGCTCCACCACCACGCTGCCCCATTGGCGCCCTTCGGACGCCTGGGTCAGCGTGAAGCCTGCCGCTTCGTACAGATGCCGGGCGGCGTCCAGCCCCTTGAACGTCCACAGGTAGGTTTCGTCGTACCGCTCGTCCACGTAGGCCATGGCCCGCGCCAAGAGGGCCCGGCCCACGCCCATGCCGCGCAGCGATTCGTCGACGATGAACCAGCGCAAATGCGCCTGCCGCGCAGCCAGATCGCCATCGATGACGATGGAAGCCAGCGTCCGGCCATTGTCCACGTACAGCCACATGTTCTTGCCCGGGGCGGGCAAGCCCTCCGCGAATTCGGCCAGTTCGGTCGCGACCTTGCGCTCGAAGTACACGCCAAAGCCCGAGGCTTGCGCGTAATAGCGGGCATGCAGGCTGGCGATATCGCCGATGCATCCCGGCAGATAGCCCTCATGGATCTGGCTGGCGGGCACGATGGCCGCGGGCGGGGCATCGTTGGGGTTCTCGCTGGACAGCGCGTCGGCGTACAGGGACAGGAAGCGGATCAGCGATTCCTGGTCGGCCGGCGCCATGCGGCGCAGCGCGTGCGACACCTGATCGGTGGCGAACTGGTCGATCCGCGCGCGCAGCGCGTGGCCCGCCTCGGTCAGGGTGAGCCGGGAGGAACGCGCGTCGTCGGCGGCGGTCTCTCGCACCAGCAGGCCGGCCGATTCCAGCTTGGCCACCTGCCGGCTGGTGTTGGACTTGTCCAGCCGCAGGATCGCGGCCAGGTCGCGCGCCTGGATGCCCGGGTGCAGGCCGATCTCGATGATGGCGTGCACCGCCGAGGGCGCCAGGTCGCTGCCCGCGAGCGAGGCGCGCATGAAGCCCAGCTCGCGAACCAGCTTGCGGGAAAACTCCCGCAGGTCCTGGATGGTTTTATCCCGGGACTGGGACGGAAAGTCGATAAGGTCCATGGCGCGCCCCTGAAGTTGCGGTTCGCAACCAATATACTTGCGAGTCGCAACCAAAACAAGCGGCACGTGCCCCGCCGTCAGCGGGGACGCGCAAAGCGCGCGCGCGCCGCCTCGATCTCCGCATGGCAGACGCAGCCGCTCATGTGCTCATTCACCATGCCCACGGCCTGCATGAAGGCATGCATCGTCGTCGGCCCCACGAAGGTCCAGCCCCGCCGCTTCAATGCGCGCGAGAGCCGCACCGACGCGTCGGACGTGGGATGGTTGTCCCAGTGGCGCCGGTCCACCGCCGCCGGGCGTTCCTGCGCCGGCGGCTCGTGCGCCCACAGCCAGCCGGCCAGCGAGCCGGTTTCGTCGGCCAGTTCGCGCGCGCGCCGGGCATTGTTGATGGCCGACACGATCTTGGCACGGTTACGCACGATGCCCGCGTTGCCCATCAGGCGTTCCACGTCGCGCTCGGTGTAGCGCGCGACACGTTCGACATCGAAGTCGTCGAAGGCCTCGCGAAACGCCTCGCGCTTGCGCAGGATGGTGATCCACGCCATGCCCGCCTGAAAGCCTTCCAGGCAGATCTTTTCGTACAGGCGGCGATCGTCGGCCACGGGCCGGCCCCACTCATGGTCGTGATAGTCGGGCATGGACGGCTGCCAGAAGCAGCGCGGCACGCCGTCGCCATCGAGGATCAGGCCGGCATCTTCCTGCGCGGCGCCGCCCGGGTGGTCCACAGCCGTCATTTCCCGGCGGGCACGGGGCAGCTCATGTCGCCTTCCTCGCACTTCAGGTAGGCGCGCAGTTCCTTCGTGCGGGCCTGCGTCAGCTTGTCCAGGCACATGCTCAGCACCATCGGATAGGCGCTGCCGCCCGTGACGCCTGAGGAGGAGAACGCGCACTCGGCGTCGCGAAAGAAGAGCCACGCCTTCTGCGCCGCCTGCAAGCGGGTGGTGGCGTCCTTGTTGTCCACAAGGCGCGCCATCACGTCCCGGTAGGCGGCGTTCAAGTCGGCGTCGGATTTGCGGTAGGCCTGGTCGGCGCACAGGCTCATGTCGGTCTGCGTGGACGCCTGGTCGCACTTGATCACTTGGGCCTGCGCCCCAGCCGTCAGCACGAGCGCGGCGGCGGCAAACACGAAACGCATGGGAGGTCCTCCTGGGGTTGATGCGTGATGGGATCGTCGGGGAAAGTGTCGCATGGATGCCCGCACCTCGCAGCGCGGCCCGGCGTGTCGCCTAAGATAGTGCCCATGAAGATCCAACTGCTATCCGACTTGCATCTTGAAACCGATCCCACGTTCGTGGCGCAACCCTTGCCCGGCGCCGATCTGCTCGTGCTGGCGGGCGACATCGGCTCGTACCGCCAGGGCTCGCGCCTGGAGCGGGACGATTTCGGGCTGGGCGCGTATTCCCCGCGTCACGGCTGGCCCACGCCGGTGCTGTACGTGCCGGGCAACCACGAATATGACAACGTGGATTTCGACGAGACGCACGCGCGCCTGCGCGCGCTGTGCGAGGCGCTGGACATCCAGTGGCTGGAACGCGAAACCCGCGTGATCGACGGCGTGCGTTTCGTGGGCACGACGCTGTGGGCGGACTTCGACGCGCTGGCGGCCCCGCACGACCCGCTCGGCGAAGTCCTGAAGAAACGCGCCAAGGCCTTCCGGGCGGCGGACTTCTATCTGGAAAAGGCGGAAATGCGCCGCAACGGCGCCCCCTTCATGGCCGAGCAGATGCGCGAGCAAAGCCTGGCCTGCCAGCAGTGGCTGGACGCCGCGCTGCGCACGCCGTTCGCGGGCAAAACGGTGGCGGTCACGCACTTCGCCCCCACGCTGGCCAGCGCCGACCCGCGCTATGGCGTCACGCCGGGCACGGCGGGATTCTGCAACGCGCTCGACGCGTTGCTGCCGCTGGCCGACGTCTGGATACACGGCCATCTGCACTGCGCCCAGGACTATGTGAAAGACGGCTGCCGGGTCATCGCCAATCCGCTGGGGTATGCGAAGAAAGGCGAACAGGCGGACTACGCGCCGGATCGGTTGTGGGATGTGTCGGGGCTGCCGGCCGCAGAACGTCCGGGCGCGCAGGCCGTTTAAGGATGCAGGGTGAGCGTCCGCGCCGCGAATCGGCGCGGAGAACGCGGTCGTCGGACCCACGCACTGCCGGACCGATCCCCTAGCTCGCCAGTATTCGCTTTAACGCGTCAAAGAACGCTGGAATGGTGTAGCCGCGCCCTGCAGGATCGAACGATCCCCAAAGTTGCGAGTAGACCAATGCGGCGTTCGGTCCGTGCTCCGAAAGAAATTGGTCCATCTCCCGGCACGCCTGTGCGATCTCAGCCCCTGGTGTGACCTGCTTATAGCACCCGACAATTTCCTCCAGAGTCTCGCCGAAAAGGTCGTAGTCCTCATGGAAATAGCCGCCCAGCAGCGTCTCCAGGGCTGGGTACTTATCTCGATCTGAAGTCATCAATGATCCAAACAGGCAGTGAGTACAAAGTAGGGCATCCCGTTATACGCCACTTTTTTGAGCACTACCTTGACGGTCTGTCCTCTTACGACATGTGACGCCCCGCGAGCCAGCACAACGCCTAAATCGCCTGCTGCCGGTCCAATCAATGGCAGGACGGAGCCGTTGGACGCAGATCTGGCCCACGCTTCCACTTGCTTAGATTTGAGCCGCAGCACCGAATTGATCCCTCGTTCGGCATCTTGAATCGAATAGAACGTCGATACGCGCCTGAGGTCCGGTTGCTCTTTCAGCCGTGCTTCAAGATACTCCCTTGTCTTTCCCACATGCTTGGCAAGCGTATGCCCCCCAAGGCCCCCGTTCACGGCAGCCTCATGCCTCGACAAGGAAATTCTTCCTGCAACGACACTGGAGACCCTCGCCGCCTTGATGGCGCTCGCAAACCCAGCAGGCACGGCGAGTTCGACCGCCAAGGCGAGCGTCTGGCCAGACCCAGGAAGAGCGCCGAGCTTGCTCGCAAGCTCATTGACCCCACGCTCCGTCAAAGAGCGCGTTTGCTGCCCAGTCCACAGCTCATGCAGCCCAGTTGCCGCCGTATCTGAACCGTGGACGCCAAGCAATACACAGCCGGCCTTGGTCAAGCCAGTAGGGTCCGGCACCACACAAAGTGCGGCGCCGCCCACCATTTCAACCACGCCGGCCGCCAAGGCAAGGCTGCCCCAAAGCCGGTTGGAAAGGGTCGCCTCGTTGCTGATTGATTCGCCTTGCAGTGTCGCGGCCAGCTGCACGGGCGTGAGCACAATGCTTATGCCAGAATCTTCGGTCATCCATTCGCCCCAAGTCGAGATAGAGCGTTGAATATGATGAAAGCCGAGCGACTCGTCGATCAGCCTCGTCCGAATCTTCCTGGACTTTGAAGCCAGGTCACCGCCGCCTCAAGCCAGCAAGGACCGCAGCGCATCACCGGCTAGAACTTCAAGCTGGCGCTCAACCCATACGTGCGGGGATCGCCCGCCTTGATGTAGTCGGACGACTGGTACAGCCAGTAGCGCTTGTTCGCGACGTTGTTGATTCCCGCGCGGAACGTGGTTTCGTAGCCATGGATGCGCGTCTCGTACGTGGCGCCGATATTGACGATGGCGAAGTCCGGCACCTCGACCGCGTTCGATGCGCCGAGCATGGTGCTGCTGGTGTACTTGACGTCGGCGCGCAGCGTCAGGCCCGGCAGTTGCGGCACCGAATAGGCGACCTGCGCGGCGGCGACGAACTTCGGTGCGCCGGCGACGCGGTTGCCGGTGAAGGCGCTGCCCTGCTTGTATTCCGAATCCAGGAACATGACGCTGCCCCCGACGTTCCAATGGGTGGCAATGCGCGTGGACGCCCCCAGTTCCAGGCCCTGGAAGACAGACTTGCCGTCTTGCACGAGCTCGTTGGCGGCGTTGGCGTATTCCGCCTTCTTTTCGATGCGGAACAATGCCGCGGTGGCCGCCCAGTCCTCCTGGTTGGTCTTGATGCCCAGCTCGTATTGCTTGCTCTTGAGCGGGTCCAGCAGTTCACCGAAGTTCGTATAGATATTCCCGACGGACGACCCCGGCTCCAGCGATTCGATGTAGCTGGCGTACGCCATCGTCTGTGGCGTGATGTTGAACATCAGCGCCACGGTGGGCGTTAGCACGCCGTTCTTGTCGTAGCTGGAGGTCTGCACGCCGGCCGGATCGAAGCCGACCTGCTCGTAATCGGTATAGCGCAGGCCGCCCAGGATGGACCATCCGCCCGTCAGGTCGATCGTGTCGCTGGCGAACACGGCCTTCTGTGTGATTTCGGCCGCGCGGTACAGGTCCAGGCTGCCTTCGCTGTAATACGTGTTGGTATTCTGCCGGCGCAGATTGCCCGTGCCCTGAAGCTGATAGACGCCGTCGGCGCTGTAGTCGTTCTTCTGCTTCTGCCACGATGCGCCGGCCACCACATGATGCCTGATCGGGCCCGTGGCGAACTTGCCTTCGAGCATCGCCTGCCACTGGTTGAACGCATAACCTTCGCCGTAGTCCGAGCGATAGTCGTCGTAGTCGCCCGACTGGTCCTGCAGGAACAGCACCGATTCATTGCGGCGCGTTCGCGTGGTGTTGTAGGTGTAATCGGTGCGCACGCTCCAGTCCGGTGCAAGCTGGTACTTCAGGCCCGTCGAGTAGAAGCGGAATTCGTTGTCGGCGTATGGGCCTTCGCCCACCAGCTTGCCGTCATTGCGCACCGGAGAGGGCAACTCGCTGCCCGTCATCGCGCCGGCGTAGATCGTCGGCTCCTGACCGATCGCCTTGCGGTCCTGGTACAGGGTCTGGAAGTCCCAGGTCAGCTTGTCGGTCAGGCGCGCATCGAGCGCCAGCGACACGGAATCGCGATACAGCGAGCCGTTGTTGAAGGTATTGCCTTCCTCGTGCGTCGCGTTCAGCCGGTAGCCGAAGGTCCCGCTCTCGCCCACGCGCCCGCCCAGGTCCACGTGCTGGCGCAACAGCCCGTTGGAGATGTAGCCCAGCTCGACGCTGCGCACGGGTTCGTCCGTGGGCCGCTTGGTCACGTAGTTGACCAGTCCGCCCGGCGAACCGAAGCCATACATGAAGCCGGAAGCGCCCTTGAGCAGGTCGATCTGCTCAAAGTGCTCATAGGGCAGGACCGTGACGTAGCTCAGGAAGGGCTTGCCGTCGATGCGGAAGGAGTTCTGCCAGTCCAGCGGCAGCCCGCGCACGCTCAGGTAGCTGGCCCACGCGCCGAAGGCGGCGCTGTTGTCGCTGACCGAGGCGTCCAGCGCGAACACGTCGCCCAGCTTGGTCACCTGCCGGGCCTGCATGTCGGCCGCGGTCACGACCGTGGTCGAGAACGGGGTTTCGAGCTGGCTGCGGCTGCCGAGCGCGCCGGTGTTCACCGGGGCGGAAAGATGCTCGAGCGTGTCGTCGATGGCGCTGGCGTTGACGGTGACGGCGGGCAGTTGCGCGACGCCTTGCGAGGCGGATGCCGCATTCGCGGCACCGGACTGGGCATGCGCGCCAGGCGCGCATGCCAGGCCCAGGGCCAGGGCGAGAACAGAGGGCGTGGCGGCGGAATGTGCTTGCTTGCGGGCACGGCACTCCCGGATGACAGTCGGACGAACCAAGGTCGAATCTCCAGAGCGGAAGAACAAAAGTCCGCACTCTGTCATTAATGCGACTGATTCGCAACACCATTAGCACCTTATAGCTTGCGGCGATTGGGGCATTGGATCCCTGAAACAGCACTAAATCGCTTTGCGATCAACAACTTGGGCCGCGCCGGGTGCAACACCGGGGTTCCCTGTCGGCGCGCCTCCGCTCCGCCGGGAATTTGGCCGGCCGATCGGACGGCGCTGATTCCCGCCGCAACTCACGCCCTATAGATTGCCAGTGTTCAGTCGGCCATAAACGCGGTCAGGAAATCTTCGCCACGTCGTTGAGCCTTGTCACATGGAGGAGCGGGGCAATGATCCGGATTACGGCGTCTGTGGGGCGAGGAGGGTTAAACCGCGCTTCGGACGTCCGCGTGGTGCAGAGGGCACTTAGCCTCTATAAACGCCGGTACATCCGCGGACGTGAGATTTCGGAAACAGGGCAGATATCGTTCGATGTCGTCGAGACGATCAAGCACCTTCAACGCAGGTTGGGCGAAGATGAAAGCGGCCGCCTTGAACCGGTGTCGCCGGCGCTCCGCGCACTTGACCAGATTAAGCGGACGGCTGGGATATCTTTCGGGGCAAACACGTTCGCTGGCGCACGGAACACCGTCGAAATACTCGTGAGCGATGGTCGATTTGTCAGTATGGGCTCGCAGTGGGGGCACGTGGCGATTGACGTGGGAGGTACTGTGTACTCTCGCGGTCACGCGGATTACTACGTGATGCCGCGCGCGACCTATCTGGAGCGCAACAGCTTCCGCGAAACGGTGGGCTTGGTCCTTGAGATGTCTGCCAAAGAAGTGGCAGTGATCGCGAGCGAGTTGCGACGGCGCGTGGCCCTAAAGACTCCTTACGACCTGGTCGGCAACAGTTGTTCAACGAACGTGGCTGACGTACTCGAAAAAGTCGGCGTGTTGGCGCATGATCCGAGGTATCAGTGGGACGCTTCGCGTCGGACGGCGGTCAGTCCGAAAGAGATATTGATCATCGTGTCCAGATCATCACGCCTGCAACGACGCAACATCTATCCGAAACAAAGATGAAAACCCTGATCCCGGCGTTTGCCTTGTTGGTGGCCCTGTATGGCTGTTCAGACGAGCCCAAGGGCCAATGGCGAGTCATGGCCCCCGTCGAGGTCTATTCGGAAAATGATGACGGTGCTCCGGTGATTTTTGTTCTTCAGCCCGGAGACACCTGCGCGTTGGGTAACGCGTGGAGCTATCACAAGATGTTCCGATTCAAGCGGGTTTCGTGTACCAGAGGAACCGGGTGGATTTCCATCGATACCGATTTCGCACCCGTGGCTGACTGAATCCGACGCGTCTGTCCCGGGCGTATCGGCCGGTCTGCGAGGCAACCTTGAACCGCATAACGGGCGGCCTGCCGGCCGCCCGCCCGCTTCAAGGCGCCGGGTTCGGGTGCCGCTTGTGGATCTGCTCGATCGCGTCCAGCACCTCGGTGGACAGGGTGACGTCGACGCTGTCGATGTTTTCCTTGAGCTGCTCCAGCGACGTCGCGCCGATCAGGTTGCTGGTGACGAAGGGGCGCTGGTTGATCCAGGCCAGGGCCAGGTGCGTGGGGGACACGCCGTGGGCGCGCGCCAGGTCGACGTATTCGCGCGTGGCGGCCTCGGCCTGGGGGTTGCTGTAGCGGGTAAAGCGCGAATAGACGGTCAGGCGCGCGCCTGCCGGCTTGGCGCCGTCCAGATACTTGCCGCAGAGCATGCCCATCGCCAGGGGCGAGTAGGCCAGGAGGCCCACGCCTTCATGGTGCGTGAACTCCGACAGGCCGATTTCGAACACGCGGTTCAGCAGGTTGTAGGCGTTCTGGATCGAGACGATGCGGGGCAGGTTCTGGTTTTCAGCGTGGCGCAGGAACTGGCTGACGCCCCACGGCGTTTCGTTCGACACGCCGACGTGGCGCACCTTGCCCGCGCGCACGAAGTCCTGCAGCACGGACAGGGTCTCTTCGATGGGCACGGTGTGCTCGTCCTCGACCCACGGGTAGTTGAGCTGGCCGAACGTCGCCGTCGTGCGGTCGGGCCAGTGGAGTTGGTACAGGTCCAGGTAATCGGTCTGCAGGCGCTTGAGGCTGGCGTCCAGCGCCTCAGTCAGGTTCTTGCGGTCCAGGAAGGTCTTGCCGTCGCGGATGTGGCCGGGACGCTTGGGATCGCGCACGGGGCCGGCCACCTTGCTGGCCAGCACGATGTCCTGGCGGCGGCCAGTCTTGGCCAGCCACGTGCCGATGTAGGTTTCGGTCAGGCCCTGGGTTTCAGGCTTGGGCGGCACCGGGTACATTTCGGCCACGTCGACCAGGTTGACGCCGCGCTCCAGCGCGTAGTCCAGTTGCTCGTGCGCCTGCGCTTCGGTGTTCTGCTCGCCCCAGGTCATGGTGCCCAGCCCGATCAGGCTGACATCCAGGTCGGTACGGCCGAGTTTGCGGTATTTCAAGTTCTGCTCCGTGCGGGGTCTTTGGGTAGGGAAGCGACACCTTACTCCAAGATGTTGGCGTTTCGCTGACACGGCCGCGGCGGGCGGCCCCGCCCTTGCCCCCCGCCTTTGCCCCCTTCCCCGCCCTTGCCGCCGCCACGCAATCGGCATACGCTGATCCGCTCATCCAGTCCGGGGGAAAACGGCATGCTGCGGGAAGTTGACGAGATCTTTCTCTTTTTCGTCGTGCTCATCATTTTCCTGGCCATCATCGAGCTCGCTTACCGGCTGGGCCGCCGGTTGCGCAAGCCGGCCGACGAGGCCGCCAAGTCGCACATCACGGCGCTCCAGACCGCCCTGCTTGGCCTGTTGGCCCTGCTGCTGGGCTTTACCTTCGCCATGTCGGTGACGCGCTTCGAAACGCGCAAGAACCTGGTGCTGGAAGAGGCCAACGCCATCGGCAACGCCTACTGGCGCTCGCAGCTCATTCCCGCCGAGCACCGGCCCGTGGTGGCCAACATGCTGCACGAGTACACCACGGCCTCGCTGGACTACCACCTGGCGGACCAGGATTCGCCCCGTTTCAACGCGGCCAATGCCACCGCCCGGCGCATCGAGCGCCAGATCCGGGCGGCGGTCGCGGCGCGGGCGGAGAACCCGCCCTCGATCTCCACCATCATGTTCATCCAGGCCGTCAACGAGATGGCGCAGGTCAACGAGAAGCGCCGCGTCGCGCTGGAGAACCACGTGCCAGAGCCGGTGTACTACCTGCTTTTCATCGTGGCGGCGGGGTCCATGGCCTACATCGCCTATGGCACCGGCCTGCACGGGCGGCGCCGGCCCATATCGACGGGTATGTTCGCCGCGCTGATCGCCCTGGTGCTGACATTCATCCTGGACATCGACCAGCCCAGCGGCGGCCTGATCGAGGTCGGGCAGGAAAGCATGCAGCGCATGCAGGCCACCCTGGCCCACGAGATGCAGCAGTAGCGCGGGCGCCCGGACAGCGGCCCCGGGGCCTTATCCGAACAAAAGCCTCATCCGAACAGAGGCCTCATTCGAACAGACGCCGCAGGAACGGCGCGGTGACGCCGGCCTTGCCCTGGCTGACCGCTTGCGGCGTACCCGCCGCCACGATGGTGCCGCCCTCTTCCCCGGCGCCGGGCCCCACGTCCAGCATCCAGTCGCTGCCCGCGATCACGCGCAGGTCGTGTTCCACCACGACCACGGTGTTGCCCGCGTCGACCAGGCCGTGCAGTTGCGCCATCAGCTTGTCCACATCCGCCGCGTGCAGGCCCGTGGTGGGCTCGTCCAGCACATACAGCGTGTTGCCGCGCTGGCTGCGCTGCAGCTCCGTGGCCAGCTTGATGCGCTGGGCCTCGCCGCCGGACAGCTCGGTGGCGGGCTGGCCCAGGCGCAGATACCCCAGGCCGATGTCGTGCAGCAGCGCCAGGGGACGCGCCACCGCGGGTTCGTCCTGGAAGCACGCACGCGCTTCGTCCACGGTCATGTCCAGCACCTGGGCGATGTTGCGGCCATTCCATTCGATTTCCAGCGTCTTGGCGTTGTAGCGGGTGCCGTGGCAGGCGGGGCAAGGCGCGTAGACGCTGGGCATGAACAGCAGTTCAACGTGGACGAAGCCTTCGCCTTCGCACGTCTCGCAGCGGCCCTGGGCGACGTTGAACGAAAAGCGGCCGGCGCCGTAGCGCCGCGACCGGGCGGCTTTGGTGCCGGCGAACAGCTTGCGCACGTGGTCGAAAAGGCCGGTGTAGGTGGCGAGATTGGACCGGGGCGTGCGGCCGATGGGCTTCTGGTCCACATTGACCAGCCGCTTGATGGCCTGCGCACCCGCGTGCAGGCGGCCTGTCGTGCGCGGCAGGTTGCCGGGCTGCGGCAGGTCGCCCTCGGATTCCTCGGCGGGCAGTTCCTGGCCCAGGTGCTCGCCCACCAGTTCCACCAGCGCCTGGCTGACCAGGCTGGATTTTCCCGACCCGGACACGCCCGTCACCGCCGTGAATGCCCCGAGCGGAAAGCGCGCATCGATGCCGTGCAGGTTGTTGCGGTGGATGCCGCGCAGCTCCAGCCAGCCGGCAGGCTCGCGCGGCGCGCGGCGGCTGGCCGGGCGCGCATCGAAAAGGTATTTCGCGGTGACCGACTCCTTCACCTTGCGCAGGCCCTCGGGCGGGCCGCTGTACAGCACCTGCCCGCCATGCTGGCCCGCGCCCGGACCCACGTCGACCAGCCAATCGGCGCGGCGCAGCGTGTCGAGGTCGTGCTCGACGACAAAAAGCGTATTGCCGCCGGCCTTGAGCTGGTCCAGCGCGCGGTGCAGCGCCTGCGCGTCGGCGGGATGCAGCCCGGCCGACGGTTCGTCCAGCACGTACACCACGCCGAAAAGATTGGAACGGATCTGCGTGGCCAGCCGCAGCCGCTGCAGTTCACCGGGCGAGAGCGTCGGCGTGGACCGGTCCATCGCCAGATAGCCCAGGCCCAGCGCCTGCAGCGTGCCGATGCGCTCGATCAGGTCGTGCGCAATGCGCTGCGCGGCGATGCGCTTTTCCGGGGAAGAGTCCGGCGTGCGCCGCACGTCGCTGCTGCCCGCATGCGACAGGCCGCCCGCCGCCACGCGCCTGGCGTTGGCACGCACGCCCGCCGCCTTGCTGCGCGTCACGCCCGGCGCCCCCGCTTCGTCGAACCGGCCTGCGGCGGCCGGCGCGAGAACCTCGGCGATGCGGCTGAGCGGCAGTTGCGACAGGGTGCCGATATCCAGCCCCGCGAACGTCACCGACAAGGCCTCGCGCTTGAGGCGCCGGCCGCCGCATTCCGGACAGGGCGAGCCGGTCATGAAGCGGGCCACGCGCTTTTTCATCATGGCGCTCTGGGTGGTCGCGAACGTGTGCATGACGTAGCGGCGCGCGCCGGTGTACGTGCCCATGTAGCTGGGCTCAGCCTTGCGGCGCAGCGCCGCGCGGGTTTCGGCGGGCGTAAAACCCGCGTAGACCGGGACGGTCGGCTGCTCGTCCGTGTACAGGATCCAGTCGCGATCCTTCTTGGGCAGGTCGCGCCACGGCTTGTCCACGTCGTAGCCCAGCGTGACCAGGATGTCGCGCAGGTTCTGGCCGTGCCAGGCCGGCGGCCACGATGCGATGGCGCGTTCGCGGATCGACAGCGAGGGGTCCGGCACCATGGACGCCTCGGTCACGTCGTACACGTAGCCCAGCCCGTGGCAATGCGGGCACGCGCCCTGCGGCGTGTTGGGCGAGAAGTCTTCCGCGTACAGCATCGGCTGGCGCGCGGGGTACGTCCCGGCGCGCGAATACAGCATGCGCAGCATGCTGGACAGCGTGGTCACGCTGCCCACCGTGGACCGCACGTTGGGCGTGCCGCGCTGCTGCTGCAATGCCACAGCGGGCGGCAGGCCGTCGATGGCGTCCACGTCGGGCACGCCCACCTGATCGATCAGGCGCCGGGCATACGGCGACAGCGATTCGAGATAGCGGCGCTGCGCTTCGGCATACAGCGTGCCAAACGCCAGGGACGATTTCCCTGACCCGGACACGCCGGCAAACACCACCAGCGCGTCGCGCGGGATGCTTACGTCCACGTTCTTCAGATTGTGTTCCCGCGCGCCGCGCACGCGGATGCAGGCGTCGGGGCGCGGCTTGGGCGTTGTCTTGCGCTGGCTCATGTCCAGATAGTAATGGACCCGCCGGCGCCCGGCCGCAAAGGGGTCATCCGCGCGGCGTACGCGCCCCTGCCTGCTTCAGAATGGCGCAAAAGCATGACGTCCGCGCCCGCTCATCCGATCGGGCGATTGCCTGCGCACCGATGCAGGCATACGGCTTGAAGCGCCCGGCAATGGCCGCCGCGCGCCGGGCCGCGCCATGCCGTTGACGGCGGCACGGCGCTGCTTTAATTTCGGAGCACGCGAACGAGCAAGGGCGGCGCAATGCGCCGCCCTTGCCGTGCTGCCGGCCCGTACGGCGGAGCCGCGCTGCTTCCGACTGCCGGGCAGGCTGCATCCCATGCGGCAGGACCAGATGTCCCCTTTGCCGAGGGCCAGACATGGTGATCTCCACAACCGTCCTTGTCGTGGGCGCGGGCCCGGCGGGCCTGCTGACCGCGGCGGAACTGCAGCGCCGCGGCGTCGAGTGCCTGCTGATCGACGCGCATGAACGTCCGCTGGACTGGGACCGCGCGACCGTCGTGCATCCCCGGTCGCTCGAAATCCTGGATACGCTGGGCATTCTCGATCCCCTGCTGGCCGCGGGGGTGAAGCAGCGGCGGGCCCGCATCCACGCCGGCGGCAACGTGCTGGGCGTCATCGACCTGGAGCTTGCCGGCAGCCGCTATCCGTTCAACATCGGCATCTCGGAAGAAGTCACCGAAACCGTGCTTGCCAGGCACCTGGAGCAACTGGGCGGCGCCGTCACGCGCGCCACCAAGCTGGTGGACCTGCAGGAACGGGAAGACGGCGTGCTCGCCACCGTCGAACACGACGGCATGCAGTCGCGCGTGCTGGCCCAGTGGGTCGTCGGCTGCGACGGGCATCACAGCACGGTCCGGATGCTGACCGGGATCGAGCAGGACGGCCACGACATCAACCAGCCCTGGGCCGTGTTCGACGCCTCCATCCGGGACTGGCCCGATGCTTTCGAGGCGAATTACGCCTACCTGGACCGCATACCGGTGATCCTCACCGCCCTGCCCGCCGAGCGCTGGCGCGTCTACCTGCGGCCCAGTTCGTCGGATTCGGATCTGGTCGAGGACGCGCTGTCCACGCTGCGGCGCTATCTGCCCGACGCCGGATTCGACGACGTCTCGCACCCCGCGCGCTTCGAATGCCACACCAAGGTGGCGCGCCGCTTCCGGTCCGGCCGCGTCCTGCTGGCCGGCGACGCGGCGCATACGTGCAGCCCGGCGCAGGGACACGGCATGAACACCGGCCTGCAGGACGCCTTCAACCTGGGGTGGAAGCTGGCGCTGGTCTGCCAGGGGCATTGCCCGGCGACGCTGCTGGACAGCTATCACGCCGAACGGCGGCCCGTGGCGGACATGGTGATGGCCTCGGGCGATGCGGCCGAAAGCGCGCAGTTGGCCAAGGGACCGCAGGAGCGGCGCGAACGCGACCTGGCGATTCGCGCCGCTTTCGGCGATGCGCAGGCGCGCCATCGCGAGGCCGTGTCGGAAGCCGAGCTCGACATCGACTACGCCGGTTCGCCCATCGTGATGGGCGACAGGCACGACGCCATCTGGCCGGGCCAGCGGCTGCCGGACCAGATCGACGTCCGCCTGGCGGCGGGCGGCCAAGGCAAGCTGCATGACTACGCCAAGCGGCGCGGCCACACCGCGCTGCTGATCGGCGGACCCGGCACGTCGCAACAGTCGCTGTCGGACCTGCGGCGCGACATCGAGCCGCTGACGGACGGGCATATCATCGAAGGCATCGTCGCCATCGCCGCGAACCCCGACGTCGCCGGGGTGGACGCCTATCTGGAGCCCGCCGCGGCGGCCTTGCTGGGCGTGGGCGACATGGTGCTGCTGGTGATCCGGGCCGATGGACACGTCGGCCTGCGCGCCGAGCGCCGGCACGCCGAGACGCTGTCGGCGTACGTCGCGTTGTTGCGCGCCAGCCCGGGCGCGGCGCCATGACCTAGGGAAATCCCCAAGAAAAATCGTGTCGATCCGGGGGGCTGCGGTTCGTCGTCGTCATGTATCCCCCACCATTCGAGGCAGACACACCATGACCACCGGAACCGTACGACACCTGCGCATCCTGCGCACCACGCCCGACCGCGTCTACCGGGCCTTTCTCGAGCCCGACGCCATCGCGAAGTGGCTTCCCCCCTATGGGTATACCTGCACGGTGCAGGAACTGGACGCCCGCACGGGCGGGCGCCACAGGATGTTCTTTCGCAATTTCGCCACCGGCCATGAGGAGCCGTTCGGCGGCGAATACCTGGAGCTGGTCGAATTCCAGAAGATTCGCTACACGGACCGCTTCAACGATCCCAACCTGCCGGGCGAGATGACAACCACCATCACGCTGCGCGAGGTTTCCTGCGGCACCGAACTGATCATCGTGCAGGAAGGCATCCCCGACGTCATTCCGACAGAGATGTGCTATCTGGGCTGGCAGGAATCGCTGCTGCAGCTTGCCCGGCTGGTCGAGTCCGACGTGCCCGCCGCCAGTTAGCCGCCGGGTCCGGCCCGCTTGACCTTCGATGCGGTGTTCAGCGCCACGGCCGCGCGGAAAAGCCCCAGGAACGCCGATTCGTCCAGGCGGTCACCCTCGTGCAGATCGGACCGGCGCCGCGCCCTCGACAATTCGGGCTTACGCCGATACGTTTGTTCATGTTTTGACACCAACCGCCCGGGCGCAGCCGTGCGACTCCCGACAAAATGTGGCGCGCCCGTGCGGCGTCGCGCCGTCCGCCATCCGCTGCCGGGCGCTGCTCACCCCAAGAAGGAAGAATCGTGTCGAAACTGTTTGCCCTGGTGATCTCCGCCGTCCTGCCCGTGGCCGCGGCGGCGCAGCCCGGCGTCGAGCCGCTGACGCTCAACGCGGACAACAAGCTGTACTGCAATGCCCAGACGGACTGGTGCGTAGGCATCAAGACGGACGGCAAGTTCGGGGAAAACGGCCCCTTCGCGACCAGCCGCACGCTGCGCGCCGAACGCCTCTTCTGGGACTCGCCAGAGGTCCCGGATTTCAAGCACTTTTCCGTTTGGCCGCAACTGATCCGGCTGGACGAGGAGCGCGCGCTGGTGGGGGTGATCGGACCGCAAGAGCCGGACTTCGAGCCCGAGACGCCGTTCTCCGGCGGCAGCTTCACGCGCCGCGACCTGTATGTGTACGACGTCACGCTGGGCGAGCCGACCGGCGCGAACCTGGTGCTGGTCCTGCCCTACACGGCCGACGCCTCCATCCGCGCGTGCTTCAACGCAGCCGACGAGCAGAAGCGCACCGGCCAATGCAGCGACGTCTACCGTTTCACGACCGCCGTGAAAGCCTTGCCAGGCCGCGACTATCCGGATTTGCAGGTAACGACGCACGCGACGCGCTCGCCGGCCGGCGCCAGCCGCTTTGCGGACTCGAGCGCGCGGCCCGCGCTGACCCGGGAGCAACTGGCGCCTCAGGTGGACAGCGCGTGCAGCTACACCGTGACCTACGCCTGGCAGGCCGACGCATCGGTCTACCAGCCCGCGACGCCGGTGCCCGACTGCGCCGAGTTCCTGGACGCGGCGCCCGTGCGCAAGCCGTAAGCCGAAAGGCGGCTTCGCGCCGTCTAGTCGGCGTAGCCCGGATTGCGGCGGTCCAGGCGGCGCAAGAGACCCGGCCACGCGAGCTGGGCCTTGTGCGCCCGGTCGGCCGGCGATTCCACCGCCGCGCGGGCCAGCACCTCGGGCGGGATGTAGGTCAGTTCGCCGCCCGCCTGCGCCCGGACCTGCACCATGCAGGCCGCCTCCAGCCGGTGCATCGCCTGAAAGGCCTCGGCCATGCTCTGGCCCACGGTCAGCAGGCCGTGGTTGCGCAGGATCAGGTAGTTGTTGGCGCCCAGGTCGCGCACCAGGCGCGGCTGCTCGTCGGGATTGAGCGCCAGCCCTTCGTAGTCGTGATAGCTGAGCGAGCGCAGCGCGATGAACGCAAACTGCGACAGCGGCAGCAGCCCCGCCTTCTGCGCCGACACCGCCACGCCGTTGATCGAGTGCGTATGCAGTACGCACATCGCATCCTTGCGGGCCGCGTGGATACAGCTATGGATGGTGAAGCCCGCCGGGTTGATGTCATATTCGGACGCCATCACCTTGTTGCCATTCAGGTCGATCTTGACCAGGCTGGACGCCGTGATTTCGTCGAACATCATGCCGTAAGGGTTGATCAGGAAGTGCTCCGTGCCCGGAACCTTGGCCGTGATGTGCGTGAAGATGAGGTCGTCCCAGCCGAACAGCGCCACCAGCCGGTACAGCGCCGCCAGGTCCTTGCGGACCTGCCATTCCGTTTCGCCGACCTGTTCGCGCACGCTGGCGCTTTGCTTGCCTACCGTATCCATCCCGTCTCCGTCTTGTTGCTGTTTGGCTGTTTACCCGCGGCTCGTGCCATGGGCTCCGCCATGCACTGTATTCCTTTCGTCGCGCCGCCGCACGGCGGCGCGACGGGCGGCGTCCGTCTGGTGAAACAGGCCCAGACCCATTAACCTGTGAGCCACTGCTCAGGAGAACCCGAGAATGCTGCCTGCACTTTACGGTCATCCCTTTTCCTCGTACACGCAGAAGGCGCTCATCGCGCTGTACGAAAACGGCACGCCCTTCGAATTCCGCAGCCTCGGGCCGGAAACGCCCCGCCATGCGCGGGACTGGCTGGAACGCTGGCCGCTGCGCAAGTTCCCGCTGCTGGTCGATGGCGAGCGCAACATCGTCGAATCCAGCATCATCATCGAATACCTGCAGCTCGCCCATCCCGGCCCGGTGCGGCTCATCCCCGACGACCCGATGGCCGCGCTGGACGTGCGCTTCCTGGACCGCTATTTCGATCTGCACGTCATGTTCTGGATGCAGCACGCGGTAAACGGCGCGCTCTCCGGCGACCCCGCCCGGCGCGAGGAAGGGATGGCGCAGGCGGCGGAAAGGCTGGAGCTGGCGTACGCCTGGATCGACGCGCAACTGGCCACGCGCACCTGGGCCGCGGGCGAGGACTTCACGCTGGCCGACTGCGCCGCCGCCCCGTCGCTGTTCTATGCCGACTGGACGTATCCCATCGCGCACGCCTATCCGCATCTGCGGGCCTATCGCGCGCGGCTGCTGGCGCGTCCGTCGTTCGCCCGCGTGGTCGACGAAGCCCGGCCCTACCGGCCGCTCTTTCCGCTGGGCGCGCCCGACCGCGACTGACCGCGACTCACAGGCCCGCGGACATCCCGCGGCAACGTGCGAGAATCAACGCCACTTCTACCCGGATGAGGACGCCTACCGTGCAGCAAGCCTTGCCTCGACACCTGCCTTCATTCTTCCGGTCCCATCTGGAGTCCCTGTCCGGCGTCGGGCTCATGCTCGGCACGCTGTTCTTTGCCGCGGCGCTGACCCCCACCCTGATTCCCCGCACCCACGTCACCCAGGGCGTGCTGGCCGGCACCTGCCTGGCGGCGGGATACGGACTGGGCGTGCTGTGGCACTGGCTGTGGACCTACATGGAACTGCCCGAGCCCAAGGGGCGCGCCGCGCGGATCGTCAACACCGTCATCGGCCTGCTGTGCCTGTCGGTGGCGATCCTGTTCCTGGGCCACGCCGCCGAATGGCAGAACACCATCCGCGCGCTGATGCAGATGGAGCCGTTGACCAGCGCCCATCCCATCAAGGTCAGCGCGATCGCCGTGCTGACCTTCGCGGTGCTGCTTGCGCTGGCGCGGCTGTTCAAGCTGATCGCGCGCTTTCTGGCCCGGCAGGTGCGGCGCGTCGTGCCGCGGCGCGTGGCCAACGTCACGGGCGCCGCAATCGCGATCCTGATCTTCTGGCTGCTGGCGACCGACGTGTTCTTCCGCGGCGCGCTGCATGTGCTGGACGCCTCGTTCCGGGAATTCGACGCGCTGCTCGAACCCGAGCGGCCGCAACCGACCGCCGCGCTCAAGACTGGCGGCCCCGCGTCGCTGATCCGCTGGAACGAACTGGGCCGCGCGGGCCGCGAATACATCGCCTCGGGACCGACCGCCAGCGAGATCACCACGCAATCGGGACGCGAAGCGCTTGAGCCCATCCGCGTGTATGTCGGCCTGCGCGGCGCGGCCACGCCGCAGGCGCGCGCGCGGCTCGCGCTGGACGAAATGAAGCGCGTGGGCGCCTTCGACCGTTCGACGCTCGTCGTGATCACGCCCACCGGCACGGGCTGGGTCGACCCCGCGGCGGTGGACTCGCTGGAATACCTGCTGAACGGCGACGTGGCCAGCGTCGCCATGCAGTATTCGTACCTGTCCAGCCCGCTGTCCCTGCTGGCGCAGCCCGAGTACGGCGCCGAGGCGGCGCGCGCGCTCTTCGTGGCGGTCTATGACTACTGGACCGCCCTGCCCAAGGAGCGCCGGCCCCGCCTGTACCTGCATGGCCTGAGCCTGGGCGCGATGAATTCCGCCGGCTCGGCCGAGCTCTTCGAGATGATCGGCGACCCGATACAGGGCGCGCTGTGGAGCGGTCCGCCGTTCGAAAGCCGCGTCTGGCGCACCATCACCGATGCGCGCAATCCCGGATCGCCGGCCTGGCTGCCCGAGCTGCGCGATGGCGCCTTCGTGCGCTTCATGAACCAGCACGGATCGCCCGTGCCCGACGACGCGCCCTGGGGTCCGATGCGCGTCGTCTACCTGCAGTACGCCAGCGATCCGGTCACGTTCTTCGATTACCGCGACCTCTACCGTCCGCCCGCGTGGATGAATGCGCCGATGGGCCCGGACGTGTCGCCCGAGCTGCGCTGGTATCCCGTGGTCACCATGCTGCAGCTCGCGCTTGACATGGCCGTGGGCACCAATACGCCCATGGGCTATGGCCACGTCTATGCGCCCCAGCACTACGTGAACGCCTGGGTGGCGGTGACCGGCGCGAACGGCTGGACGCCCGATGCCATCGAAGGCCTGAAGCGCCATCTGCTGGAACGCGCGCAGGCGGCGATGGAAGACGAGGACGGCGACGAAGCCGTCTACGAAGGGCGCGGAGGATAGGCGTTGCCAGCTTTGCCCATGAATGCATTACCCCTGAATCACCCGGCGCATGACCGCCTGACCGCGTTCTTCTGGCGCGATGACGCCCTGCGCAGCCGCGGCGTGAGCGGCCGGCTGCTTGCCGGGAACCTGGCCGTGCCGGCGCCGCCGGCCCGCGTGCGCGCCGACTGGGAACGCGAGATCCGCACGCGCCTTTGCCTGGAACCCGGCGACGTCGAACAGATGCCGCTGCCGCGCACCCGCGCGCGCTGGCCGGAACTGGCCCTGTGCGAAGAGGCCATGCGCGACTGGACGCGCGCGCTCGGACTGGGCGAGGTCCTGGCCGACAGCGACATGGCCCTCATGGCCTGCCGCGGCGCGCGCTATCACCACGACGGCGGACAGTACGGCGGCGCCGCCTTCTGCAATCTGTTCCTCTGCGAAGACAAGGGACTGGACGTGCACTTTCCCGGCACCGGCGACCGTATTGCGCTCACGCCGGGCGCGGCCATGATCTTCGACACCTGCCAGCCGCACGCGGTCATTCCGCGCGACGCAACGGGCTTTGACGAAGCGGACTTCGCGTCGGGTCCGGACCGGACGCTGCTGTTCCTGAGCTGGGAACTGCCCATCGAGGATGCCCGCGTCGCGCGGGCGCTGGGCATTGAATTCGACGTGGACCCCGCAGCGGCCTCGCGATTGGATGAGGAACAGCTGTGGGCCGACGGGGCGCGCGTGGGCGTCGACCCCGCGTCGGGGCAGTGGGTGCGGACGGGCTGAGCCCGCCGGTTCAGCGCCGGAAGCCGCCCCGGAACCCGCCGCCGAACCCGCCGAAACTACGGCCTTCCATGCCTCGGCCTTGCCAGCCGCCATCCATGCTTCGGCCCTGCCAACCGCCTTGCGACTCGCCCATGCGCCCCTGCCAGCCGCCGCTATCCATCCCGCCCGTGCGCTGCGTCGAATAGTCGCGCGCCTGGCGCTGGGAATTCAGGTAGTTGGCGTTGGCCTGCGTGTTCGGCTGGACCGGCTGCCAGCCCGAGGACGTGTGCTGCTGCCAGCCGTTGTCGTTGTGCTCGTAGACGTTGCCGTTGTGGTCCGCATAGACGTTGCCGTTGTTCCAGGCCATGCCGCTGCCGGTGTTGCGGTCGTAGGTCGCGCCGCGCCGGTCGACGCTGTCGGCGCCCTGCCCCGCCGTGCCCGTCGCCGCGGCGGCGGAGTAAGTGGTGCGGCCGGTGTCCGTGTTGGTGCGCACATTCTGGCGGCCCGCAGCCCACTGGCCGTCGTCGTTCTCGACCGCGCCGGCGCGGCCCGCGCCCGATGCGCCGGTCACCGGATCGGTGTAGGCGCCTCGCCTTCCCGCCGCGGCGTTGCCCGTGTACTCGTTATAGGCCGCGCCGCGCGTGCCTTCGAAGGCCGCGCCGGTCTGCGGGTTGTAGCCCTCGGCGTGCGTGCCCTGCCATTCGTTGCCCGTCCAGCCGTTCCAACCGGCCGCGTGCGTGACCGTGCCGGAACCGCCCCATGCGCCGTAGACGTCGACCTTGTTGACGTCGACGCCGCCCCAATAGGGCGCGCCCGAATACGGACCCCAGTACGGCGCCGCGCCGCCCCAGGCTTCGGCGGCGGCAAAGCCGAAGGCAAAGCCCGCCGCGGAATCGAAGGCCGCGTTGTAGCCGTAGCTGGGCGGATAGCCCACCCAGGCATCCTGCACGATCACGGGCGGATAGGGGTAGCCGGTGCCGTAGACGACAGTGCCATCGGGCGCGACCACCACGCCCATGTAGCCGGGCGTATAGCCGAACACCACGCTCTGCGGCGTCGAGCCGTACACCTGCACGTAGGTCACGTAGTGCAGCGGCGAGCTGGCGGGAATGGCGTAGATGGCCGCCGGCACGTGGTCGGCCACGCGCCAGGGGCCGGTGGGCGAATCCGACACGAACCACACGGCGTGCGACAGCGCGTAGTAGCGGCCTTCCGCCTGGATGACCGGCACCTGCGAATTGGCCGCGTAAGACAGCGGCGTGCCCGCGATGGGGCGCATGACGGGCGCGCCGCCCGCATACCGGACCCGCAGCGTGGCCGCGCTGCGCGACACGGTCGCGGTCTGCGGAATCGTGGACGCGATGACGGCCTCGCGGGCCTGCGGCGTGCCCGGCACCGACACCAGCACCCCGCCCTGCGGATCGCGGGGCGGGATGCGCGCGAAGTCGCGCGGCAGATCCTTGCCCGGCACGTAGGACCACGGCCCTTCGAGCCGCGGGCCGCGGAACCAGCGGCCGGACACCAGCAGGTAGTAGCGGTTGTCGCCCGGGTTCATGAACACCGCGTGATCGGCGTTGGTGACGGACAGCAGCGACGTGCCCGGCACCGGCCGCAGTTCGGCCTGGCCGATCGTGATCAGCAATTCGGCCGGGACGGTGGACACTTCGATGTCGGGCGCGCGGTGCGGCGCGCGCCCGTCGTGCGGCATCAGGGGATCGGGCGCGGCGCTGCGGCGAGCGGCGTCGGCGGCCGTGAGCAGCGCGGGCGCCGGCTGCGCAACCGTGCGCCACGGCCCGTTGAGATCGCCGGATTCGTACCAGTGGCCAGCGGCCTGCAGGTACAGGCGCCCGGCGCTATCGCGCAGGATCAGCGCGCGCGTGTTGATGACGCGGCGCCACCCTTGCGCCCCGGCCACCTCCGCCCACGCGGGCGGGCCGTCCACCAGCACCAGGATGGCCGGCACCGTGCGATAGATGATGCGCGGCGGCGTGTTGTCCACCGGCACCGTCTTGGCCGCAGGGTTGTTCTGCGACAGCGCATAGCTCAGTTGCAGCGCGTCCAGCGGCGTCACCACGCCCTGGGCGGGAATGCGCGCTTCGAGTGCGCTGCGCAGCCGCGCGGCCTCTTGCGGCGCGGTGGGCACCTGGACGCGCTCGATGCGGATGTCGGACAGATGCACCAGACCGGCCGGCTTGTTGACGTCGGCGCGCGCGGAGAAGTCCGCCACGCCGTAGGTCGGGCTGCCCTTGGCCGCGCCCACCGCGACCGCCATGCGGCCGGTGATGCGATCCGCGGTCCAGGTGTCGATCTGGGGTTGATAGAGCTCGACGCGGGTGCCGTCCTGCGCGGAGAAGCTGCGCGGCCATTGCAGCGCGCGCACGGCCGCGGCATCGGGCTGGCCGGCGGCGGGCGCGGGCTGGGCCGCGGCGGCCTGTGACGGTCCGGCATCCTGCGGCTGCGCCGCAGCGCCGAAGACAAACGAGGCGCTGGCGGCCAGCCCGAGCACGGCATGCGCGATGCGCGGGCGGCGGCCCACCTTGTCAGGCGTGGCGGGCAAGCGGGACAACCAGGCATGCAAACGCAGCAATCGGGACACGCTATTCATCGCACGCTCCTTGGGACTGGAGCCGCCTGCCAGGCCGGCCAGGGCGATCCGCTGCCAGGAAGATTCCGCAGCGACGCCGCTACGGGTTATACGCCAGCGGCGCGCGCGCTTCAATTGCCGGAAGACCCAGGATGAATCCGAGCTGAATAAGAAACAGATGGTTAACGCCGTGAAAAAGCTATTGCCGGGTTCATACAGACCTTCTATAACTCGTTCTCACCAGGGCTTGCTGCTTTTGCCCGATTGCCTTTCCGCTGCAATCCAACTAGAGCGGCGCAACGCCCGCCACACCGCGCAGCCTCGCGCGAATCGAATCGCCATGCCCCGGCCCATGTCCTGCGGCGCACTGGCGGCTCTCTAAGACTCTCCTACGGCAAGAACACTTCGTCCAAGAAGTCGTGTGAAGGAGCAGCTCATGGCCCTTACCCTGTCCCATCCGGGGGTTTACATCCAGGAAATCCCCAGCGGCGTGCGCACGATCGCCGGGGTCGCGACGTCGGTCGCCGCATTCCTGGGCGCGGCCCCGCGCGGTCCCGTCAACAAGGCGGTCCGGATCTTCAGCTTTTCCGACTACGAGCGCGCCTTTGGCGGCCTGGCCGACGACTCGGAGCTGGGCTACGCCGTGCGGCAGTTCTTCGTGAACGGCGGCACGGATGCCTGGATCGTGCGGGTCGTCAAAGAGGCATCGCCCGCGCAGCGCACCTTGCGCAGTGCAACGGCCGTGGATGTGCTGGCGGTCCGGGCGCTGGATCCGGGCGTCTCGGGCAACGGCATCCAGGTCCGCGTGGACTACGCCACCGCCGTGCCTTCCAGCACCTTCAACATCCAGTTCATCCGCGCCGGCGACGGCCGGGCGGAAAGCTACGCCAACGTCTCGCTCAATGCCAAGGATCCGCGCTATCTGCTGGATCTGGTGCAGGGCGTCTCGCAGCTTGTGCGCCTGGAGCGCCTGCTGTCGCAGGGCGCGCTGGACGCGCTGCCGGCGGGCACCAGCGTCAGCGGCACGCTGGGCGACGTGCAGACGCTGCTGGACGCGACGCACACCGACTTTCGCGTGGCGGTGAACGGTCTGGAACCGGTGGGCGTGAGCATCGCGCTGCCCGGCGACATTTCCGGCGGCACGGCCACGCAGCGGCTGACATCGCTGTGCGCCGCGATCCAGGCCAAGGTGCGGGCGCAGGCGCAGGGCCGGCCGGCGCTGGCCAACTTCACGGCCGCGCGCAGCGGCAACACCATCGTACTGACCTCGGGCGCGGGCGGCGAAAACGCCAGCGTGCGCGTGCTGCCCGGCGCGCGCAACAACGCGGCCGGCGTGCTGATGCTGGGTTCTCTGGCGGGCGGCATCGAAACCGACGGCGCCGCCATCATCCGGCCCGCGCCCACGCCCGATCCGGCCACGCTCACCAGCGACACCTTCGGCGCGACCGACCTGGATGCGCTGCCTGACGCGACGCACACCAGCCTGCGCATCACGCTGGACGGCCTGGGCCCGGAACTGGTGAGCCTGGGCGACACCGCGGCCGCGGGCGGCTCGCTGGCCGCCAAGCTGGAAGACGTGGCGGCGCGGCTGCAGGCGGCCGTGCGCGCGCTGCGGCCGGGCACGCCGGCCTTTCGCGATTTCACCGCCCGCGTGCAGGGCAGCACGCTGGTGCTGGCCAGCGGTTCGCGCGGGCTGGGCTCCACCATCGCCGTCGCCGCCGCCCCGGCCAACGACCTGGCGGCGTCCCTGCACCTGCTGACGGGCGCGGTGGCGTCGCCGCCGCCGGTGGACGCGCTGCTCGAAGGCGGCACGGAAACGCCCTACGGACCGGACGACGTCTATGCCGCGTTCATCGGCAACCGCGCGCTGCGCCAGGGCCTGTACGCGCTGGAAGACGCCGACATCTTCAACCTGCTCTGCCTGCCCGCCATCACGCATGCCGGCGTCCTGGCCGACGCCGCCTCGTACTGCGAAGAGCGGCGCGCGTTCATGATCGTGGATGCGCCGCCCACGGCCGTCGACCCGGCGTCGATGGTGGCGGTCGCCACCGGCACGGCGCTGCCCAAGTCGGATCATGCCGCCGTGTACTACCCGTGGACGCACGTGTCCGATCCGCTCAAGAACGGCAAGCCCCGCCTCGCGCCGCCCTGCGGCACGATCGCGGGCCTGTATGCCCGCACGGACGGCAATCGGGGCGTCTGGAAGGCGCCCGCCGGCACCGACGCCAATCTGGCCGGCGTCGTGTCGCTGGCCGCTACGCTGACCGACGGCGAGAACGGCAGCCTGAACCCGCTGGGCGTCAACTGCCTGCGCACGTTCCCCGTGTATGGCGCGGTCTGCTGGGGCGCGCGCACGCTGCGCGGCGCGGACCAGCTCACCTCCGAATACAAGTACGTGCCGGTGCGCCGCCTGGCGCTCTATCTGGAGGAATCGCTCTACCGCGGCACGCAATGGGTGGTGTTCGAGCCCAACGACGAGCCGCTCTGGGCGCAGATACGCCTGAACATCGGCGCATTCATGAACACCCTGTTCCGGCAGGGCGCCTTCCAGGGCAGTTCTCCGCGCGAGGCCTATCTGGTCAAGTGCGACCGTGAAACCACCACGCAGGACGACATCAATCGCGGCGTGGTCAACATCCTCGTGGGGTTCGCGCCGCTCAAGCCCGCCGAGTTCGTCGTCATCAGCATCCAGCAACTGGCCGGCCAGATACAGGCTTGAGCCCGGCGCCCGCCTGCGCGCCGCTTGCGGCCGCGCGGCAGGCGCCGACCACGGTTTCCAGGAGATCGCCATGGCGCAGTTCACCGTCAATCCGCAGCGCTTCGACCCGTACAAGAACTTCAAATTCCGGGTGAAGTGGGATGGCCGCTATGTGGCCGGCGTCAGCAAGGTGTCGGCGCTCAAGCGCAGCACCGAAGTGGTCGAGCACCGCGAAGGGGGCGACCCCTCCAGCGCCCGCAAATCGCCCGGGCGCAACAAGTACGAGGCCGTCACGCTGGAGCGCGGCGTCACGCACGACCGCGAATTCGAGCAGTGGACCAACAAGGTGTGGAACTTCGGATCGGGGCTGGGCAGCGAGGCATCGCTGAAGGACTTCCGCAAGGACATCATCATCGAGGTCTACAACGAAGCCGGTCAGCTCGTGCTGGCCTACAAAGTGTTCCGCTGCTGGGTATCCGAATACCAGGCCATTCCCGACCTGGACGCGAACGCCAACGCCGTCGCGATCCAGACCATCAAGCTGGAAAACGAAGGATGGGAACGCGACTACGAAGTCGCCGAACCGTCCGAACCGAGTTTTGTCGAGCCGGCCTGATGGAGCGCAGCCATGCACGCCCTGATCGATACGCAAATTCTTGCGCTGTGGGAGGCGGGCCGTGACTGCCATCCGATAGACCGCGGCCTGCGCGCGCTGGCCGTGGCGATGCCGGGGGTGGACATCGCGTCGCGGCCGGTGGGATGGCGCACGCTGTCGCTGCTGCGCCTGCGCGGCGCGACCTTCGGACCGCGGCTGGCGGCCTGCGCCGATTGCCCCGATTGCGGGGCTGCGATGGCGTTCGACGTGGACCTGGCGGCGCTGGTGGACGCGCTGCCCGCGCCGCCCGAGCGCGCGTCGGCCGAGCCCATGTTCGATGCGCACGGCGCCGCCTGGCGCCTGCCCAGCAGCCGCGACCAGGCGCGCGCCGCCATGGCGGCCGACAGCGGCGCGGCCCTCGCCGCGCTGTTGCGGGCCTGCCGGCTGGACGCGCCCGACGATGCGGCCTTGCCGCGGGGCGCGGCGCTGGACGACATCGAGGCGCGCATGGAAGCGCTGGATCCGGCGGCCAACATCGAACTGTCGCTGCGCTGCGCCGATTGCGCGCGGGCCTGGACGGTGGCGCTGGACGCCGATGCCTGCGTGTGGGACGACATCAGCCTGTGCGCGCGCGGCCTGCTGCTGGACGTGCACCGCCTCGCGCGCGCCTACGGCTGGACCGAGCCGCAGGTGCTGGCGCTGGGCCCGGCGCGGCGCGCCGCCTATCTGGAACTGGTTGATCGGGAAGCGATGCCATGACCGGATTCCTGCGCCAGCTTGCCAACCGCAGCCTGGGCCTCGCGCCCCGGCTGCGCGGCGCGCCCACGCCGCAGTCGGCGGCGCTGCATGGCGCCGTGCCTGGCGAGGCCGCGGCTCCCGGCATGCCGGGGCAGGCGGCGGCGCACGGCGAGACCGCCGCGTTCGCGCCGGCCTGGGACGTCAGCGCAAGCGACGGCGCGGCCGGCAGGGCAGCGCAAGCGGCCTTCCTGCGCGGGCCGGCGGCGGAACCGGGGCTCGCAGCGCCGGCCGCGACGGCGGCGCCGGATCAACCCGGCGGGATCGCGGGTATCGATGCGCCCCGCAGCCGGTCCATGCCGCCCGCAAGCGCCGACGCGGACATGCCGCCGCCGCTCGTGGCACGGTGGAACGGCAGCGACGGCTTGCCGCCTGCGCACCGCGCGGACCCGCCGCCTCGCGGCATTTCAGGCAACTCTGGGTCCCGGACGGGAGACGACGCGTGGGCCGGATTGACCGCCGCGATGCCGTTGGATGCGTGGGCACCGGCGTGGGCACCGGGGATGGCGCCCACGCGCGCAGGCCGCGCCGAGCGCGAACCGGGCGAACCGGACGCCCCGGACAAACCCGGCGAACCCGCCCCCCCCGCTCCCCTTGCCGGCCAAGACGACGCCGCATCGCGGCAAGGCGCCATCGACGCACGCACCCTCGCCGCCCTCGCCTCGCGCCACGCGCCGGCCCCGCGCCACGCGCAGCAACACGCCCCCGCGCCCGACGTGCACATCACCATCGACCGCCTGGAGGTCGCCCCGCCCGCCCCGGTCCCGCGTGCCGCGCCGCCCGCGCGATCCGCGGCGCTTTCCCTGCGCGCCTACCTCGCCGCCCGGCGAACGGGGCTGCCATGAGCAACGCGCTGGCGATCGCGGCGGTCACCGCCGTTCTCAAGGACCTGCTCGACTCGGGCATGATCGACCACGCCGTGACCGACGCGCTGGGCGCGGGCGTCAAGGTGTCGGCGGTGGCGCCGGACGCGGTGTCGCTGGACAACCAGGAAGACCCGCAGCTCAACCTCTTCCTGCACCAGGTCACCCCCAACGCCGCGTGGCGCAATGCCGCGCTGCCGTCACGCGATGCGGCGGGCGAACGCATCGCCCATCCGCCGCTGGCGCTGGACCTGCACTACCTGCTCACCGCCTACGGCCGCGCCGAACTGCAGGCCGAGGTGCTGCTGGGCTACGCGCTGCAGCTGCTGCACGAATCGCCCGTACTGCCGCGCGAGGCCGTGCGCCGCGCGCTGGACCCAGATGTGGTCGACGGCGCCATCCTGCCCACGGTCTACCAGAGCCTGCGCGGCGCCGACCTGGCCAGCCAGATCGAACTCCTGAAGATCACGCCATCGGCGCTGGGCGCCGAAGAGATGTCGCGCCTGTGGGCCGCGCTGCAGGCACACTATCGGCCGACCGCCGCCTTCCAGGTGTCGGTCGTGCTGATCGAATCGCGGCGGCCGGCGCGCGGCGCGCTGCCCGTGCTGACGCGCGGCGAAGCCATCCCCGGCACCCCGCGCGACCGTGGCGTGACCGTGTTCCCCGGCCTGACGCCGCCGCTGCCCACGCTGCTGTCCGTGCAGCCGTCGGGCAAGCAGCCGGTGGCGGTGCCGGGCGGCACCGTGACGCTGCTCGGACACCACCTGGACGGCCTGGCGCGCGTCGTGTCCCTGCGCCACGCCACGCTGCAGGCCGAGCGCAGCGTGCCGGTCGACGCCGGCACGGACGCGTGGCTGCGCCTGACCATGCCCGCGGACCTTCCCGTCGGCGTGTACCGCCTGCATGCCTCGGTGCAGGCGGCCGACACCGGCCTGCGGCGCGACAGCAACCAGCTTGCGCTGGTGCTGGCGCCCGAACCCGTGCTGCCGCCCGCCTCCTTGACGCGCAACGCGGGCACGGTGCGCATCGAACTGGGCATCGCGCCGCCGTTGCTGCCCGGCCAATCGGCCAGCCTGCTGCTGGACGACCGCGTCCTGCCCGCCGAACCCGCGGCCGCGCCCGCGAGCCAACTGGTCTTCGAATGGCGCGACGCGCCGCCCGCGGGCACGCGGCTGCTCGTGCGCCTGCGCGTGGACGGCATCGAGAGCCCGCTGGTGGACCGCGAGGCGGTCCCCGTGCGTTACCTGAACCGCCAGATCGAGCTGCCATGAATGCGCGCGCGCCCCTGGACTGGACCGACGCTAACCAGCAATTGCTGGCCGCCGAATTCGCGCGGCTGCGCGCAAGGCTGAGCAAGCCCGGCAGCCGCCCCGCGCGCCACGGCGCGCAACAGCGCGTGCAGGCCCGCGCCGCGCTGGACGGCGACGCGGCCATCGACCAATTGACGACGGCCTTCGGCCTGTCGGCATTCGAACGCGACCTCCTCTTGCTGTGCGCCGGCGTCGAAATGGACGCGGCCCTGGCCGACTGCTGCGCCCAGGCCCAGGGCCGCGGCGGCGGCCTGCGCCACGCCAGTTTTGCGCTGGCCTTGGCCACGCTCGACGGCGCGCACTGGAGCGCCCTGTCGCCGCAGCGGCCGCTGCGCCGCTGGCGGCTGCTGGATGTGGACAATGCGGCGGACCTGAGCACGGCGCGCCTGCGCATCGACGAACGCGTGCTGCACTTCCTGGCCGGCCTGAACGAACCGGATGCGCAACTGCGCGCGCTGCTGCGCCCCGCGATGCCGCTGCCCTTTGCCGCGCCCGCGCACGAGGCGGCCACGCAGCAGATCGCCGGACAGATCGCCGCCGCCCATGACGCCCCCCTGCCCGTGTTTGTGCTCGAAGGCGACGACCCCGGCGCACAGGAAGACGTGGCCGCCCGCGCGGCGCGCGCCGCCGGGCTCGCCTGCCTGGCGCTGCGGGCCGAAGACATCCCGGCCGACGCCGCCGACCGCGACGCGCTGCTGACGCGCTGGCAGCGCGAGGCGGTGCTGCTGGGCGCCGCCCTGTACGTCGACGCCTCGGAGGGCCTCACGCCCGCGGCGCGGCATCTGGTCGAACAGGCGGGCGGCCTGTGCCTGCTGGGCGTGCGCGAACCGGTCACGCTGCGCGCGGCATCGCGCCACCATGCGGTGTCCCGGCCGCAAGAGGCCGACCGGCGCATCCTGTGGCGGCAGGCGTTGGGGCCCGAAGCGGCCGCGCGCGCCGGCGAGGCCCTGGACCAGGCCGCCAGCCAGTTCGGCCTGGATGCGCGCACCTTGCAGCTCACCGCCGCCGCGCTGGCGCCCGCGCTGCGCGATCCCGGCGCGGATCCGCACGCCGTGCTGTGGCAGGCCAGCGCGCAGGCCAGCCGCCGCCGCCTCGACGGCCTGGCCCAGCGCCTGACGCCCGCGGCCGGCTGGGACGATCTGGTGCTGCCCGACCCGCAGCTTGCCGTCCTGCGCCAGATCGCGGCGCATCTGCGCCAGCGCCACCGCGTCCACCAGGACTGGGGCTTCGCGGCCGCGCAGTCGCGCGGCCTGGGCCTGGCCACCCTGTTCACGGGCGAGAGCGGCACGGGCAAGACCCTGGCCGCCGAGGCCCTGGCGCGCGAGACCGGCCTGGACCTGTACCGCATCGACCTGTCGGCGGTGGTCAGCAAGTACATCGGCGAAACCGAGAAGAACCTGCGCCGCCTGTTCGAGGCCGCGGAAGACGGCGGCGCGATCCTGCTGTTCGACGAAGCCGACGCGCTGTTCGGCAAGCGGTCGGAGGTCAAGGACAGCCATGACCGCTACGCCAACATCGAGATCAGCTATCTGCTGCAGCGCATGGAGTCGTATCGCGGCCTGGCCGTGCTGACGACCAATCTGAAATCCAATCTGGACAACGCCTTCCTGCGGCGGCTGCGCTTCGTCGTGCAGTTTCCGTTTCCCGACCAGGAACTGCGCGCGCGCATCTGGCGCGGGGTTTTTCCGGCCGCCACGCCGACCCGCGGCCTGGATCCGCGCCAACTGGCGCGCCTGAACCTGACGGGCGGCAGCATCCGCAACGTCGCGCTGAACGCGGCCTTCCTGGCCGCCGACGCCGGCACCGAAGTCACCATGGCTCACGTGCTGCAAGCCGCGCACGCCGAAGCCGCCAAACGCGAACGGCCCCTGGCCGACGCCGAAACGAGAGGATGGCCATGAAATCCGCAATCCATTTGCATATCCGCGCCCTCAGCCTGCCGAGCCACGACGCCGCCCAGCGCAACGCCTTCGTGGCCGCGCTGGTGCACGAACTGGTCCGGCGCGCCGCGCAGCACGGCGGCGCGACGGCCGACGCCGCGGCGGCCAACGCCGAACCGCAGCGGCTGCAGACCGTGGCGCAAGGCGCGCAGCCGGCGCAAACCGGCGCGCAGGCCGGCCGCGCCATCGCCGACACCTTCCACCTCAAGCATTGAATGCGGCCATGAGAACGTTGGCGTCCTTGTTTGCGCCGCGGCCCGACACCGCGTCGCCGCGCTCGCGCCTGGTGCAGCGCCGCTGCGCTTGCGGCTGCGGCGGCAAGTCGTCGTGCGCCGCCTCGCGGCGCACGGGCGGCGCGGCGCGGGAAAGCGCGACGCTCCCCGGGCAGGTGGAGGACGTGCTGCGCAGCCCCGGCGCGCCGCTGGCGGCGGCCGACCGGGCGGAATTCGAGCAACGCTACGGCCATGATTTCAGCCGCGTGCGGATCCACGCGGATTCGCAGGCGGCGGCGTCGGCGCGCGCGCTGCAGGCGCAGGCCTACACCGTCGGTCCGCATGTGGCCTTCGGCGCCGGCCGCTATGCGCCGGGCACCCCGGCGGGACGCGCCCTGCTCGCGCACGAACTGGCGCACGTGGTCCAGCAGCAGGCGCGCTACCAGCCGGGATTGCCGCTGGCACTGGGCCCGGCGCACTCGCCGCAGGAGGCCGAGGCCGACCGCGCCGCGCACCGCCTCGGCCAGCCCCTGCCCGCGCCCGGCCTGGCGCAGACCGTGCAGCGCGCCGGCATGGGCGACCTGCGCGTGGCCGAAGCCGAGGCGCGCAAATGCCCGGCGACGCACACCATGCCGAACGACGTGTTCGACGCCATCAACGACGCGTGGTCCAAGTCCGGGCACGGCGGCGACACGGTGACCGAACATGGCGGACGCATCGTGTCCGACAAGGACGGCAAGCGCGTCATCCGCACCGGCTCGGGCGGCGGCGGCAGCATCACGCTGCCGGCCGAGCAGAAGGGCGACTACACGCTCGGCACCTTTCACACCCATCCCTACAGCAAGTCCGAAAAATCCAAGCTGGGCGTGGCGTTCTCGGGCGGCGACGTGGCCAACTTCATGGCCGGCAATCAGGGCTGGGTGAAATACGTGGGCGCCGGCAGTTGCAACTATGCGCTGAACATCCAGGACTACGAGGCCGTGTACGACTGCCGCAAGCGCAGCGTGGACTTCAAGACACGCTGGAACGACGCGTTCGCCGCGGCCACCGGCACGTTCCAGGCCAAGGTCGAGTCCGCGGTGCGCGCCTCCATCGACGGCTGCGGCATCTGCTTCTACCGCGCCTGCCGGCCGGATGCGGCCAGCGCCGTCCCCAAGAACATGAGCCTGATTTAGGAGCCGACATGGAAGACTGGATAGGCAAGACCGTCGGAGAGGTGCTGGACCTGTGCCAGACGCGCTACGCCGACGTCACCCTGGTCGACGAGCCGCCCGGCAAGCTGCGCGCGGTGGAACTGGACTGCGTGGCGCGGATGCCGGCGTCGCGCTATGTCCTGGAATTCGACTACCGCCCCGAACTTTTCAGCGCCGCGCGCCACTGGCCCGAATCGCTGGTGGGCGCGCAGCGCATCACCGCGGTGCGCAACGCCGCCGAACCGCAGGCCTATCCATGAGCGGGCCGCTTGCGCCCCGCCTCCTGCGCGGCGGCATCATCCTGATCGATCCGGCCAGCGGGGCGGTGCAGCGCGTCGTATCGCTGCAGTACAACCCCGAGACGCTGACCCGCTCGCTGCAGCCCCAGAGCGTGGACGACGGCGGCGCGGCGGGCGAGCCGCTGCGGCTCAAGGGCCCGCCCGCCGAGACGATCCGGCTGGACGCGGAGCTCGACGCCACCGACCAGCTCGAGTTCCCCGACGACCATCCCCAGGCCCGCGACACGGGCATCCACGCCCAGCTCGCCGCGCTGGAGACCATCGTCTACCCGGACAGCGCGGCGCTCATCCGCAACAACCAGATCGCCAACCTGGGCACGCTGGAGATCGCGCCCACCGTCGCGCCGCTGTGCCTGTTCGTCTGGAGTCGCGAACGCGTCGTGCCCGTGCGCGTGACGGATTTCTCGATCACCGAGGAGGCCTTCGACGCGCGGCTCAATCCCATCCGCGCCAAGGTGTCGCTGGGCCTGCGCGTGTTGCACGTGGGCGACCTGGGCTTTGGCGACAAGGGCGGCCATCTGTACCTGGTGTACCAGCAGCGCAAGGAACGGCTGGCCGCGATGGCCGGCCTGGGCGATCTGGGGTCGGTCGGCCTGGAGTCCCTGCCATGAGCGTGCAGCGCTTTCCCGCCAACAGCCGCTATCACGGCGTGGCCACGGCCGAGATGCCCGGCCCCGACGGCCAGCCGCGGGTCTACCTGCGCCGCCGCTTCCTGCCCGATCCGTCCACGCTCACCCCAGTCGGCGAACTGGCCGTGGCACCCGGCGACCGACTGGACCGCCTGGCCGCTGCCGCGCTGGGCGACCCGCTGCAATTCTGGCGTCTGGCCGACGGCAACGACGCGCCGCGCCCGGCCGCGCTGGAAGCGCCCGGACGCAGCCTGCGCGTGACGCTGCCGGCCTCGCTGGGCGTGCCCTTCGGAGGCGGCGATGCTTAACGGCGTGCACCTGACGCTGCTGGTGGGGCCCGGGCTGCCGGTTCCCGCTCCCCGGCCGCTGATGGACAGCCTGGAAAGCGCCGAGGTGTCTTCGTCGGCGGACGGCCCCGGCGGCTTTCAGCTCACCTTCACGGTCAGCAACCGCTCGCCGCTGCACACGCTGCTGGTGATCGCCGGCGGCCAGGTGCCGTGGCTGCGCGTCATCCTGATCGCCACGTTGAACGGACTGCCCATCGTGCTGATGGACGGGCTGGTCACGCGCCAGGAGATCACGGACGGCAACGCGCCCGGCCAATCGCGCCTGACCGTCACCGGCGAGGACCTGACGGTGGCGATGGACAAGCAGGACATGAGCGGCCTGCCCTACCCGGCCATGCCGCCGCCCGCGCGCGTCGCCGCCATCGTCGGCCGCTACGCGCTGTACGGGATGCTGCCGCTGATCGTGCCGTCGCCCTTCACCGACGTGCCGATCCCCGTCGAACGCATTCCCCTGCACGAAGGCACGGACCTGGCCTACGTGCGCCAGCTCGCCGCGGAGGTCGGCCACGTGTTCTACGTCGAACCCGGCCCCCTGCCCGGGGCCAACGTGGCGTACTGGGGGCCGGAGATCCGGCTGGGGCCGGTGCAGCCCGCGCTCAGCCTGGGCATGGACGTGCACAGCAATGTGGAGTCGCTGTCGTTTTCGGTGAACCAGTCGGACGCCGCGCTGCCCGTCATCTTCATCCAGAACCCGCTGACCAAGTTTCCGATCCCGCTGCCCGTGCCCGATGTCAGCCTGACCAGCCCGCCGCTGGGCCTCTTGCCGCCGCTGGCCAAGGGACTGACGCTGCTGAAGGACACCGCCAAGCTGTCGCCCGCGGCGGCGCTGGGCAAGGGGCTGGCCATGGCCGCCGGCACCACCGCCGACGCGGTGACCGCCGACGGCTCGCTCAACGTGCTGCGCTACGGCCATGTGCTCAAGTCGCGCCAGTTGGTGGGCGTGCGCGGCGCGGGACTGGCCTTCGATGGCCTGTACTACGTCAAGCGCGTGGACAGCACGCTGAAGGCGGGCGAATTCACGCAGCAGTTCTCGCTGGCCCGCAATGGCCTGATCTCGACCCTGCCCCTGGTGCCCCCATGACAGAACCCCTCCGCCACTACGGCAAATTCCGCGGCGTGGTGATCGGCAACATCGATCCCATGCAGATGGGCCGCATCCAGGTGCAGGTGCCCGACGTGCTCGGCCTGGGCGTGTCGAGCTGGGCCATGCCCTGCGTGCCGTTCGCGGGCCAGCAGAGCGGCGTGTTCGTGCTGCCGCAGGTCGGCGCGGGCGTATGGGTCGAATTCGAACAGGGCAAGCCCGACTACCCCATCTGGGTCGGCGGCTTCTGGGGCTCGGCGGCCGAAGTGCCCGCGCTGGCGCTGGCGGGCCTGCCGGTGTCGCCCAGCATCGTGCTGCAGACCGGCGGGCAGAACACCCTGATGATTTCCGACCTGCCCGGCCCCACGGGCGGCATCCTGCTCAAGACCAAGACGGGCGCGATGATCTCGATCAGCGACGTCGGCATCACCTTGTCCAACGGACAGGGCGCGACGGTGATGCTGGCGGGGCCGGCCGTCAACATCAACCAGGGCGCCCTGACGGTGACCTGAGGAGACCCAGCCATGCCCGGACCCTTGCTGCATCTTGGCGCCACCGTGCAGTGCTCGCACGGCGGCCAGGCGATTCCCCTGTCGCCGAACCCGCGCGTGCTGCTCTCGGGCCAGCCCGCCGTGGTCATCCTGTCGTCGTATTCGATCGCCGGCTGCGCGTTCCCGCCGCCGCCCTCGGGCAATGGGCCCTGCGTCACCGGCATGTGGCTGAGCGGCGCCACGCGCGTGCTGATCGGCGGGCTGCCCGCCGCGCTGCAGGCCGGGTCGTCGATCTGCATGCCCACCGGCACGCCCATGCTGGCCCTGCAGGCGCAGGCGCGCGTCGTGGGCATGTGAGGCGCCGCGCCATGGCCATCCTGCGCTTTCCATTCGAACCCGACGCACGCGGCCGCAGCCGCGTCGCGGACGACGCCACGCACGTGCGCGACATGATCGAGCAGGTGCTTTTCACGGTGCCCGGCGAGCGCGTCAACCGGCCGGACTTCGGCTGCGGCCTGCTGCAGCTGGTGTTCGCGCCCAACAGCGACACGCTGGCCGCCGCGGTGCAGATGAGCGTGCAGGGCGCGCTGCAACAGTGGCTGGGCGAGCGCATCGCCGTGGAGTCTGTGGACGTCTCGCACCGCGACGCCACCCTGCAGGTCGACGTGCAATATGTCCTGCGCCAAGGCCAGCAGCGGCGGCTGGCGCGCTTTACGCGGGATCTGCCATGAACCGCCAGTTCCGCAGCGCCCATCCGCGCCGGCTGCAATTGCTGCGCGCCCAGCAGCCGCCCGGCGACAACGGCATCGCCTTTGTCGAGATCGACGCGGCCGACCAGCGCACGCTGCGCGTGGTGTGCGTGCATCCGGTGGCGGGCATCGGCCGCGCCCACGTGCGCATCGAAGGCGGCGCGCGCATTCGCGGCATCGCGCTGGCCGCGGACCCGGTGCTGTCGGGCAACGAGATCCGGCTGACCGTGGACAAGGCGGGCGATTTCTCGTGGTACACGCTGGCGCTGGTCAATCCGGCCGATCCGGACGCGCCGGCGCCGGGGTTCGACCTGTGCCTGTCCACCATCGAGATCAACTTCAAGGCGGGCTGTCCGTCGGAGTTCGACTGCGCCGATACCCATGCCTGCGACCCGGCCGCGCCCCCCGAGCCGCTGCTGGATTACCTGGCCAAGGACTACGACAGCTTCCGGCGGCTGATGCTGGACCGGCTGTCGCAGAGCATGCCCGACTTCACCGAGCGCAGCCCCGCGGATTTCACCGTGGCGCTCGTGGAAACCCTGGCCTACGCGGCCGACCATCTTTCCTATGCGCAGGATGCCGTCGCCACCGAGGCGTACCTGGACACCGCGCGCCGCCGGACCTCGCTGCGCCGCCACGCGCGGCTGCTGGACTACCCCCTGCACGACGGCTGCAACGCGCGCGTCTTCGTCGCCTTCGAGGCCAACGCGCAGGGCGACGGCAAGGTCGTGCCCGCCGGCACGCCGCTGCTGACCAGTACCCCCGAGGCCGCGCTTAGCGCGCCCGTGCGCCGCCGTGATGCGCTGGACGGGCTGCCGGCGGCCGGCGTGGAGGTCTTTGAGACGCTGCACGACCTGACGCTGCACGCCGCCCACGGCCGCATCCTGCTGCATGACTTCGCCGATCCCGCGTACTGCCTGCCCCGGGGTCAGACCCAGGCCGCGCTGGTGAACGATCCGCCGCTGGCGCTGGCGCGCGGCGACGTGCTGGTGTTCGAGGAAGTGCTGGACCCGCTGACCGGGCGCACGGCCGACGCGGACCGCGCGCACCGGCATGCCGTGCGCCTGACCGAGACGCGCGCCGGCCGCGACGACCTGACCGGCACCGACCTCCTGCTGGTCGCGTGGCACCCTGACGACGCGCTGCCGTTCCCCTTGTGCGTCAGCCAGGAGTTCGACGAGGGCGGCGCGCTGGTCAAGCGCGCGGTGTCCGTGGCCCGCGGCAATGTCGTGCTGGCCGACCACGGCATGCGGCGCGACTGGACGCCCTTGCAGCCGGACGCCGCGACGGCGCGCGACGCATTCGCCGCGCGGCCCTACCGCCCCCGCCTGCCCGACACGGGCCTGGCCTGCGCCGAACCCTACCGGCATGACCTCGCCGTGTCCGCCGCGCTGCCGGCCGGCGCGGCGCTGGCGCAGGACCCGCGCCGCGCTTTGCCCAGCGGCATGACGCTGCGCGCGGACGATGCCAGCCAGCCCGGCGACGCGCCCGCCCCGGCCAGCCAGCCCTGGTCGCCGCAACGCAGCCTGCTGTCCAGCGCGCGCGACGCGCGCGAGTTCGTCGTGGAAATGGAAACCGACGGCGCCGCGTGGCTGCGCTTTGGCGACAACCGCTACGGCGCCGCGCCCGTGCCCGGCGAGCACCTGCTGGCGCGTTACCGGCTGGGCGGCGGCCCCGGCGGCAACGTGGGCGCGGACGCCATCGGGGCGCTGGTCACCGACGATCCCGGCCTGATGCTGGGCGTCGCGCGGGTGCGCAATCCCCTGCCCGCGCAGGGCGGGGCGGCGCCGGAGCCCGCCGACGCGATCCGGCTCAACGCGCCCGAAGCCTTCCGCGTGCAGGAACGCGCGGTCACCGCCGACGACTATGCGCGGCTTGCCGAGCGGCATCCGCAGGTCCAGCGCGCGGCGGCCCGGCTGCGCTGGACGGGTAGCTGGCACACCGTCTTCCTGACGGTGGACCGGCGCGGCGGCGCGGCCGTGGATGCGCCTTTTCGGGCGGCCATGCGGGCCTTCATGGAACGCTTCCGCCTTGCCGGGCAGGACCTGGAATTCTCCGATCCCGTCCACGTGCCGCTCGACATCCTGCTGCGCGTCTGCGCCGCGCCCGGCCACTTCGCCTCGGACGTCAAGGCGGCGCTGCGCGATGTCTTCACGTCCGGGCTGGACCGCGCGGGCAGGCCGGGCTTCTTTCATCCGGACCGCCACACCTTCGGCACGCCGCTGGCGCTGTCGGCGTTGATGAGTGCCGTCATGGCCGTGCCGGGCGTGGCCTCCGCGCGCGCGGAGCGCTTCCAGCGCTGGGGCCGCGAGCCCGCCGGCGAGCTGGACACCGGCCGCATCCTGGCCGCGCCGCTCGAAGTGCTGCGCGCCGACGGCGATCCGAATTTTCCCGAAAACGGCCGCATCGACTTCCTCGTGGAGGGCGGATCATGACCGCACCCGCCGACTGTGGCTGCTGCGCCGGCCAGCCCGCCCTCACGCCGGCCGCGCTGGCCAATCCGCCTGGCCAGCCCGCGCTGCGGCTGCGCATCGGCACCCACGGGCGATTCCTGGCCAGCCTGACCGCCGACCTGGCGCGCGCGCCGGACCTGGCGGCCCTGACCACGCGCGACCGCGACGATCCCGTGATGGCCTTGTTCGACGCCTGGGCCGCCGTCCTGGACGTGCTGGCGTTCTACCAGGAACGCATCGGCAACGAAGGCTATCTGCGCACCGCGACCGAGCGCCGGTCGGTGCAGTCGCTGGCGCGCGCCATCGGCTACGAACTGCGGCCCGGCGTGGCCGCCACGACCTGGCTGGCGTTCACGCTGGAGACCGCGCCCGGCGCGCCGCCGCGCGCGCGCGTCGAGCCCTGGACGCGCACGCAAAGCGTGCCCGCGCAGGACGAACAGGCCCAGACCTTCGAAACCCTTGCAGCCGTCGAAGCCCGTGCGGCCTGGAATGCGCTGGCACTGGCGTGGCTGGAGCCGACGCCGCCCCGCTTCGGCGCGCGCACGCTGTGCCTGGCGGGCGCCGCCACGCGCCTGAAGCCCGGCGACGCGGTGCTGATCGTGGGCGACGAGCGGGCGCGCGACCCGGGCAACGAGAACTGGGATTTCCGGCGCGTGACGCAGGTGCGCGAGTTCGTGCCCGGACCGGGCGAAGACGGCGCGCCGGCCTACACGCTGATCTCGCTGGAACGCGGCCTGGGCAGCGCACAGCCGCACGTACAGCCCGCGCGGCGCAACGCCCGCTGCCACGCGCTGCGCGCGCAGGCCCGGCTGTTCGGCTACAACGCGCCCGATTGGCGCGCGATGCCCGCCACGCTGCGCGCGGCCTACCTGGGCATGGCCGACGACGCCAAGCCGTCGTTCAGCCAGTTCCCGCAGTGGCCGGGCTTCACCCTGGCCGACGTGTCCGACCCGCCGGGCGGCAGCGGTCCCGGCGCCGGCCTGTATGGCGAGTACTACCGGGGCCGCACGTTCAGCGAACGGATCATGACCCGCACCGATGCGCAGGTCGATTTCCATTGGGCGGCGGGCGGGCCCGGCGACGGCGTGCCCACCGACAATTTCTGCGTGCGCTGGACCGGCTGGGTGCGCGCGCCGGCCAGCGGCAGCTACACCTTCCACGTCACGGCCGACGACGGCGTGCGGCTCTGGCTGGATGGCGACCTGCTCATCGACCAGTGGCGCGAGCAGTCGCCCACCGAATACGCCGCCAGCGCGCGCCTGACCGCCGGACGCAAGCACGACATCCGCCTCGAATACTACGAGGCCGGCGGCGACGCCACGATCGCGCTGGCCTGGTCCGGGCCGGGCCTTGCGCGCCAGACCATCCCGGCGGCCAGCCTCTACCCCGCCGACGTGCATGGCGTCCACCTGGACGCCAGCCATCCGAAATGGGTCGCGGGCGGCTGGGCCGTGCTGTCCATGCCCAATTACGAAGAGCTCTACCGCATCGCCGACGCCACCCCCGACGCGCGCACCGGCTTCGCGCTGGCCGGCCCCACCACCCGTCTCACCCTGCGCGGCGAGCGCGTGCGGGAGCAGTTCAACGACGCCCTGCGCGAGACCACCGCCTATGGCGAATCCGAACCGCTGGACTGGGGCCAGCGGCCCGCCTCCGGACTGACGCAAGGCCATGCGCTCACGCTGGCCGCGTACGAGCCCGACCTGCCCGAGGGCCGCGTGCTGGCGGTGTCGGGCCTGGTCCTGGACGAGGCCGACGCGGCCAACGTCGCGCCCCGCGAGCGGCTGCTGCGCGGCGATCCGCTGGCCGGCGTGCGCGTGGCGCGCGACCGCGCCAGCGCGGAACTGGAGTTCGAGGACGGCGCGCGCGCCACCGTCACGCTGGCCGAGGCCAGCGACATCGTGCGCATCCAGCGCAACGACAGCGCGGGCGGCCGCACCGCGCTGCTGCTGGACGCCGACCTGGCGCACGCCTATCTGCCCGCCACGGTGCGCATCAACGCCAACGTCGCGCCCGCCAGCCACGGCGACAGCCGGCAGATGCGCATCCAGCCCGAGGTGCTGGGCAGCGGCGCCGGCAACCGGGCGTTCCAGCGCTTCACGCTGCAACAGGCGCCCCTGACCTTCGTGCCCGCGCCCACCGCCAGCGGCGCGGCGAGCAGCCTGGAGGTCCGCGTGGACGGCCTGCTGTGGAACGAAGCGCCGCGCATCACGGCATTGGCGCCGGGCGACCGCGCGTATCTCCTGCGGCTGGACGACAGCGGCGGCGCGACGGTGCAGTTTGGCGACGGCCAGCACGGCGCGCGCCTGCCGTCCGGGTCGGGCAACGTAGAAGCGCGCTACCGCGTCGGCCTGGGCCGCGACGGCAACGTCGCGCCCGGCCAGCTCAGCGTGCTGCTCACGCGCGCGCCCGGCGTGAAGGCCGTGACCAACCCGCAGGCGGCGAGCGGCGGCGTCGATCCCGAGGCCGGCGATGCCGCGCGCCGCAACGCCCCACTGCGCGTGCGCACGCTGGACCGCATCGTCTCGCTGCGCGACTTCGAGGATTTTGCCGCCGCGTTCACCGGCATCGGCAAGGCGCAGGCAATGTGGCTGTGGGACGGCGAAACACGGCTCGTGCACCTGACCGTCGCCGGCGAGGACGGCGCGGCGCTGGACCCGGCCGGGGCGCTCTACCGCAACCTGCTCGCGGCCATCGACGCGGCGCGTCCGCCCTACCAGCCCTTGCGGGTCGCGCCTTGCCGCTACCTGGATTTCGGCGTGCGGGCGGGGCTGGGCATCGATCCCCGGCACGAGGCGCCGCGGGTGCTGGCGGCGGCGCGGGGCCGCGTGCTGGAGGCGTTCGGCTTTGCCGCGCGCGCCTTCGGCCAGCCGGTGCACGGCGGGGAAGTGCTGGCCGTGTTGCAGGGCGTGGACGGCGTGCAGTGGGTCGACCTGGACGCGCTGGTGCTCGCCGAGGGCCTGGACGGGAGCGCGGCGCGGCGCAGCGCCGGACCCGACGCCACCCTTCCCGCCCGCACGGCGCGCTGGCAACAGGGCAGCCTGCGGCCCGCGGAGCTGCTGCGCCCGGATCCGGCCGGCATCCTGCTGACGGAGCGCACATGAACACCCGACTCGATGCCGATGCCCTGATGGCCCTGCTGCCGGCCTTCTACCGCGAACGGGACGCGGCCGCCGGCGGGCCGCTGCGCGCGCTGCTGGACGTGCTGGCGCGCCAGGGCGCGTTGCTCGATGCGGACGTGGACCGGCTCTACGACAACTGGTTCATCGAAACCTGCGACGACTGGGTGGTGCCTTACCTGGGCGACCTGCTGGGCGTGCGCGCGCTGTATCCGGTCGGCGCGGCATTCTCGCCCCGCGCGCTGGTGGCCAACACGCTGCGGCTGCGCCGCCGCAAGGGCACGGCCCTGGTGCTGGAGGAGCTTGCCGCCGACGCCACCGGCTGGCGCAGCCGCGTCTCGGAGTGCTTTGAACGGGTCGCCACCACGCAGCACGTCAACCACCCGCGGCCGCACGCGCTGCGCACGCCGGACCTGCGCCAGTCGCGCGCGATGGAGCGCGTCGACGGCCCGTTCGGCGCCGAGCTGCACACCGCGGACGTACGCGCGCTGCCCGCCGGACGCTACAACCGGCCCAACGTCGCCCTGTTCCTGTGGCGGCTGCAGTCGTACACCGTGCAGCGGGGCGACGCCGCCCGCGCCACGACGCTCGACGGCTTCTACACCTTCGATCCGCTGGGCGGGGATGCGGCGCTTTTCAACCGTCCGCGCACCGAGACCGACATCGATCATCTGGCCGAGCCGATCAACGTGCCCGAACCCCTGTCCTGGCGCGACCTGCATGCCGAACTGGAGGCGCGCCGCCAGGCGCTGACCGACGGCGACGCCCCGCCGCAAGGCTGGTTCGCCGATGGCGGCCCCGGCCCGGTCGTGCAGGTCTGGCTGGACGGCCAGCCCGTGCCCGCCGAACACCTGGTGATCTGCGACCTCGCGCCCATCCCCGGCGTCGTGCCCGAGGAATGGCGCCGGCCCGATGCGGCCTTGCTGGTCCGGGCCCGCAAGCCAGGCCGCCCCGACCGCAGCTTTCCCGACGCGGGCGGCGTGCTGGTGGGCCTGGACCCGCGCCGCGGCCGCCTCGCGCTGCCGCCGGGCGTTTCCGCGCAGTCGGTGCAGGTGCGTTATGCGTACGGTTTTCCCGGCGACATCGGCGCCGGACCGTACGACCGGAGCGCGCCCGCCGAAGACCTGCCGGACGCGCCGCCCGCCGAGCCCTTCGACATCCAGTTGCGCGTGCCGTCGGCCGCGACGCCGACCCTGAGCGCGGCGCTGGCGGCTGTACAGGCGGGCCAGCGCGTGCGCATCGTGGTCGATCACGACGCCACCGAAGCCATCGCGCCCGACCTGGTCCTGCCCGATACGTTCCTGGCGATCGAGGCCGCGCCGCTGCGCCGGCCCGTGTTCCAGGGCGACTGGCGGCTGCGCGGCAACGCCAGCACCCGCCTTCTGCTCGACGGCCTGTTGCTGGACGGCCGCCTGCGGCTGGACGGCGCGTTGCGGTCGGTCGCGCTGCGCCACTGCACGCTGGTGCCGGCGCGGGGCGGCCTGCGTCACACCGGCGCCGCGCCCGAACTGGATCTCGCCCTGACCCGCTGCCTCTGCGGCCCGGTGCGCAGCGCCACGCCGCTCGCCTCCGTGGAAATCGACGCCTGCCTGATCGACGCGCAAGGCAGCGCCGCGGCCGCAGTGGATGTGGACGACAGCGCCCTGCGCATCCTGGCCAGCACGCTGTTCGGGCGCGTGGCCGCCGGACGGCTCGACGCCTCAAACACCCTGTTCGGCGCGCCGGTCTCCATCAACCGCCGCCAGGAAGGCTGCGTTCGCTACTGCCACGTTCCCCTGCCGTCGGTCACGCCGCGCCGCTACCGCTGCCAGCCGGACCTCGTCATGCAGGACCTGGGCGCCGCGGCCGCCAGGCGCGCGGCGGCGCGCGTCGCGCCGTCCTTCACCTCCACGCGCTTCGGCTCGCCCGCCTATGGTCAGCTGGCGCGCAGCTGCGCGGCCGAGATCCGCGCCGGGGCGGACAACGGCGCCGAGATGGGCGCCTGGAACTTCCTGCTGCAAGCCCAACGCGAAGCCAACCTGCGGCAGGCGCTGGACGAGTATCTGCGCTTCGGACTCGAAGCGGGATTGATCCCCGTGAACTGAGCCCCCTGTCTTCGGGAACAACACCATGAAAGCCGATCTCAGCCGCCTCACTTTCGACGCCGTCCGCCGCTACCGGGCCGTGCGCATGCAGCAGGGCCGCGTGCAGATGGACGCGGACTGGAACGAACAGCAGGACATCCTGAACCGCCGCATCGAAACCGAAACCGCGGACACCGTCGGCGCCGTGGGCGTGCCGCTGGAAGCGCCGGGCTTCGTGCTGGCGCCCGCGGGCAAGGACCTGTCGCTGTCGGCCGGCCGCCTGTATGTCGACGGCCTGCTCTGCGAGAACCCCCAAGCCGCCACCGTCGCCAAGCAGCCCGACATGCCGCCGACCGCGTCGCCCGTGCTGCCGGCCGGCGCCTCCGCCTTGCCGCTGCCGCCGCCGGGACTCACGCCCGCCGACATCGACGGCGTCGTGGTCTTCGGCGCGGGCGGGCAGACCGCCCCGCCGCCCGAGGGCATGTATCTGGCCTACCTGGAAACCTGGCAGCGCCACCTCTGCACGCTCGACCTGCCGCCGGGCGACACCAGCATGCGCGAGGTCGCGCTGGGCGGCCCCGACACCGCGACCCGCGAAAAGACGATCTGGCAGGTCAAGCTGATGCAAGTGGGCGCTCCCGACGCCGCCCTCACCTGCCTGTCGGCGCTGCCCACGTGGGATGCGCTGACGGCCGCGCCCGACGCACGCATGGCCGCACGCGCCGAGGCCAGCGTGCCGCCCAAGACCCCCTGCCAACTGCCGCCCGACGCGGGCTACCGCTTGCTGGAAAACCATCTGTATCGCATCGAGATCCACCAGGACGGCGCGGGCGCGGGCAAGGCGCGCTACAAGTGGTCGCGCGAGAACGGCAGCATTCTGTCGCGCGTCGTGCGCTGGCTGGACGATCCCGTGGCCAACGAGTTCGAGGTGGCCAGCATCGGCCGCGACGACGTGCTTGCCATCGCCGCGGGCTGCTGGGTCGAGTTCCTGGACGACACGCATGAATTGCTGGGGCAGCCCGGGCCATTGGCGCAGGTCGTGCGCACCGACGGCAACACGGTGACGATCGACCCGGCCAGCGTGATCGGCCATGCGCTGGACGCGGCGCGCTTTCCGGCCAATCCGCGCGTGCGCCGCTGGGACGGCGTGGCCGAGATCACGCCCGCGCCCATCGGCAGTCCGAACGCCGGGTGGGTCGAATTGGACCAGGACGGCATCGAGCTCAAGTTTTCCCCGGGCCGCCTGCGCGTCGGCGACTATTGGCTGATTCCCGCCCGCACGGCCACGGCGTCCATCGAATGGCCGCAGGCGCCGGACGGCAAACCCGCCTTCAGCCCCCCCGCGGGCATCCTGCGCGCCTACGCGCGGCTGGCCCTGCTGCGCTGGCAGGGCGGCGCCTGGACGGCGGTCAGCGACTGCCGCCCGCTGTTTCCGGCACTGACCGAACTCACGCAGCTGTACTACGCGGGCGGCGACGGCCAGAGCGTCAAACCCAATCCCGCCATGACGCCCGACGTGGTGGCGCTGCCGTCCGACCTGCGCGCAGGCGTGGCAAATGGCAGCCGCCCCGTCGCCGGCGCGGTGGTGCGCTTCACCGTGGACGCGGGCCGCCTGCCCAACGGCACCGCGACACAGGACGTGCAGACCGGCCCGGATGGCGTCGCGGCCATCTCCTGGTCGCTGGCCTGCGACCCCGCGCGCCCCGTGCAGCGCGCCACGGCCCAGCTCCTGCTCGCCGGCCAGCCCGCGCCCGACCGCTATCTGCCGCTGCGCTACACCGCGTCGCTCGCCCTCGCCGCCGAGGTCGCCTACGACCCGGCCGGCTGCGCGGACCTCCTGGCCGAGGAGGCCTATACGGTGCAGGCCGCGCTGGACGCCCTGTGCCGGCGCACGCATGGCGGCGGCTGCTGCCTGACCGTCGGCCCGGCGGGCGACTTCCCCACGCTGGACCGCGCGCTGCGCACGCTGATCGGACAGGACCGGCTCGACATCTGCCTGTGCCTCACGCCGGGCGAACACAAGCTGGAGGACGATCTCATCGTCAAGGGGCCGCGCGTGCGCCTCCTGCTGCACGGCTGCGGGCCGGCCAGCCGCCTGATGCTGGACGAGCGCGCGTTCGGCCTGGACGGCTTTGCCAGCGTCGCCCTCGCCGACCTGGCCATCGCCCGGCGCGGCCAGCCCAGCGCCATCGCCTTCAGCGGGTGCGCCGAGCTGCGGCTCTCGCGCGTCGACTGCGTCGGGCCGGCAGGCCCGGGCGCAAGCCTGGTGCGCGTCGAAGGCAGCCGCCGCGTGCACATCGACACCTGCCGACTCGTCGCCGCGGGCCGCGGCACCGCGGAACGCCACGACTTCCTGTTCACCCGCGCGCCCACGCTGGCGGCATTGAAGGCGGCGCTGGCGCCGGAGTCGGTGCTGGACGATGACGACGATCGCGCGGCCCAGGCACTGGCGCGCCAACCCATCGACGCGCGCAAGGCCATGACCACCGAAATCGCCGCCCTGCTGCGTGGCAACACCGCCGGCAATGCCCTGACGATGAACCCGCGCGTCCAGTCCGCGCTGACGGTCCTGGCCACCCACCTTAGCCGGGAAGCGCCGGCGGCCAGCCGCCTGCGCCCCGCCATCGCCGCGCTGGCGGCCGCCCTGCTGGCCGATCCGCTGTCCTGCGCGCTCGCGCTCGCGGACAACGACGCCGACACCACGCTGCGCGACAACCGCCTGCGCGGCGGCATCGCGCTCTTCGCGGAATCGGGCGACTTTCCCGAACTGACGGTAGACCAGCTCAAGCTGCTGGGCGGCGGCATCCGCACCGGCAAGATGGTGCCGCAAGGCGAAGGCACGCTGACGCTGCAGAGCAATCAACTGTCCAGCATGCGGCTGGGCGCCGAAGCGGCCCGCGCCATGCTGACCATCATCCAGACCGGCGGCGAGTTCGCCGCGTGGCGCTGCCTGCGCGCGGCGGACAATGCGCTGGAAGCCTACAGCCACTTCCCGGCGTTCGACGCGGCCGTCACCGGCAACAACCTGCTCACCAACGGCGACGCCGGCGCGGTCATCGCCACGCAGGCCAAGATCATCGGCAACTTCGCGCACAACGATTTCCGCCTGTTCGTGTCGGGCGCCAACCCGGAAAGCCTGGCGAACGGTGGGCTGAATGTCGTGACGGTGTGATCGGACGGTAGGCGCGGCGGCGCGGCGGACTGCCCAAAAGCAAACGCCCTTGCCGCCCATCGCAAAGGATGGGACGGCAAGGGCGTTCGGCTGTCGCGGGCGCCTGTCCTGTCTGGCGCTAGCGCCTTACCACTGCATCGACGCGCCGATCTGTCTGGCGCTAGCGCCCTACCACTGCATCGAAGCGCCGATGCCGGCGGTGGCGCCGCCCGAGGCAATACCCACGCCGGCCTTCAGCTTGATGCGGTCGTTCACGCGCGCCGACGCACCCAGTGCCACGGCCTGATAACCGCGATAGGTGGAGGCGCCCATGCCCAGCGCGAACCGCTTGCCCGGGTCCACATCGGGAATCATGGTCAGCGCGGTGGTGGCAGCGATACCCGAATAGGCATTGCGCGCCACGTTGTCCAGCGCCTTGTTGGTCTGGTCCAGGCGGCTGTCCAGGCGGTTCAGGCCTTCGCGGTTTTGCTGCACGCCGCTGTCCAGCGAACCCAGCGCATCGCCCACCGTGTTGTAGGTCTGGCCGTCCACCTGATACGACGGACCGGTCACCGCGCCGGTGGACGCATCGATGCGCGCGCCGCCGCCCAGGCTGGCCACCACCGGATCCAGTTGGCCCACGTTCACGGCGTCGGTCTTCTGCGTGCCGGCCGCCACGCGGGTCACCTGCCGCTCGGCGCCCTTGGCGCCCACGGACACCGAGTTCGCGCGGTCGGCCACTGAACCGGCGCCCAGCGCCACGCTGTTGGCCGCCGATGCCGAGGCGTTGGAACCGATCGCCACGGCCTTGGTGCCCGCGCCCGCCACCGCCGCATCGCTGCCGTCGCTGGCGCCGTCCGCCTTGACGTAAGCACTGGCGGCGCTCATTTCCCCCACCTTCTCCGTCAGGGCGTAGATCTGGCTGCCGTTCACGGCGTCCGTGCTATCGGCCGAGATGACGCCGTTGGCCACGCCCGTGATCTTGCGAGCGCCATCCGTGCCCGCCATGTCGATCGTGGTGCCGCCCTTGTCGGAAGCGACGGAAATGGTTCCGCTCGTGGCATCTTCCTTGACCATCCCCATCTGGCCACTGGTGATCTGCGCCGTGACGCTGTCCACCGTCGTCTGCATCTGGGTCACCCGGTTGTCCAGGCCTGTCACGGCAGCGCCAACCGAACGGTACACCGTGCCGCCCACGCTGTACGACGGCGCGGCGATCGAACCGTCGGCATTGACGAAGGCGCCGCCGCCCATCGCGCTGGCGACGGAATCGCTCACGCGGTAGAGCTGTCCGCCATTGACGGCATGCAGGCTGCCCGCCGCGACCACGCCGTCCGCCACGCCGTTCAACTGGCGCGCACCGGCCGTGCCGGTGATGTCGACCAGATTGCCGTCCTGATCCTTGCCGACGTTCAACGCGCGCGTCGTCGCATCCTGCTTGACCAGGCCCAGCTCGCCGCTGGTGAGGCTGGCCGTGAGGTTGTTCAGGTTGGTGGTGTTCTGCGCGACCAGCCCATCCAGCGTGTTCAGCGCCGTGGTGTTGGCCAGCACGTTCTGGTTGGTGGCATAGAGCTGCGACCCGTTCACCGCGTCCAGGCTGGTGGCGTCCAGCGTGCCGGCGGCGACGCCCGTCAGCTTGCGCGCGCCGGCCGTGCCGGTCACGTCGACCAGCGAGCCGTCCAGATCCTTGGCCACCGTAACAGTCTTGGAAACGGCATCCTGACGCACCAGGCCGGATTCGCCGTTGTTCAGCGCCTGGGTCAGGTTGGAGATGTCACCCGCCGATTGGGTCACGCGAGTATCCAGCGCCGTGATCGACGAGGTGTTCGACGTCACGCGGCCATCGAGGCTGGTAATAGAGGTGGTGTTCGTGGTTACGCGAGTATCCAGGCCCGTGATAGCCGACGTGTTGGCGGCAACGTTCTGGTTCGTCGAGTACAACTGCGCGCCGTTGACGGCATCCACGCTGGCCGCGTCCAGCGTCCCGGCGGCGACGCCCGTCAGCTTGCGCGCGCCGGCCGTGCCGGTCAGGTCGACCAGCGAGCCGTCCAGGTCTTTGGCCACCGTGACAGTCTTGGACACAGCATCCTGGCGCACCAGGCCCGACTCGCCGTTGTTCAGCGCCTGCGTCAGGTTGGTAATGTCACCGGCGGACTGGGTCACGCGGGTATCCAGGCCGGTGATCGCCGACGCGTTGGCGGCGACGTTCTGGTTCGTCGTGTACAACTGCGCGCCATTGACGGCATCCAGGCTGGTCGCATGCACCGTGCCGGCGGTCACGCCGGTCAGCCTGCGCGCGCCTTCCTTGCCGGACAGGTCCACCACGGTGCCGAACAGCTCGTCCGCGACCTCGATGTTCTTGGACACGGGATCCTGGCGCACCAGGCCCGCTTCGCCGTTGTTCAGCGCCTGCGTCAGGTTCGTGATGTCGCCCGCGGACTGCGTGAGGCGGGTGTCCAGCGCCGTGATCGACGAGGTGTTCGACGTCACGCGGCCATCGAGGTTGGTAATGGACGTGGTATTGGACGTCACGCGGGTATCCAGGCCGGTGATGGCCGACGTATTGGCCAAGACGCTCTGATTCGTGGAATAAAGCTGCGAGCCGTTGACCGCATCCACGCTGGCCGCGTCCAGCGTGCCGGCGGCGACGCCCGTCAGCTTGCGCGCGCCGGCCGTGCCGGCAAAGTCCACCAGCGAGCCATCCAGGTCCTTGGCGACCGTAATGTTCTTCGACACGGCGTCCTGCCGAACCAGGCCCGACTCGCCAGCGTTTAGCGCCTGCGTCAGGTTCGTGATGTCTCCCGAGTTCTGCGTCACGCGGCTGTCCAGCGACGTGATGGACGAGGTGTTCGAGGTCACGCGGCCATCGAGATTGGTAATGGAAGAGGTGTTGGACGTCACGCGGGTATCCAGGCCGGTGATCGCCGAGGTGTTGGCCAACACATTCTGGTTCGTCGTGTACAGCTGTGAGCCGTTAATGGCATCCTGGCTGATCGCGGTTACGTCGCCCGCGCCGACCTGCGTGATCTTGTTGCCGTTCATCTCGATGTTGTTCAGCATCGAGATGCCGCTGGTGCCCTTCAACTCCAGCGTCCCATTGGTGTACCCGGTGATGCGCGCAGTCGAAGCCGAGAAGCCAGTGCCGCCGGTGTCATTGCCAGCGTTGTTCAACGAGAAGGACATGCCCGTCGTCGTACAACCCAACGCGCTCGGTGCGCCTGACGAGCCTATGGAAGACCCCGTATTTGTCGTGGGATCGCAGAGCTGGAGTCCTGATCCGGCCGCGAGGGCAGACGGCGCGTGGCTCATGGCCCCCAAGCCGCTCAACACCAAGACTGCCGACGTTGCGGCACGGCGCGCCCGACCGGGCTTGCTGCGCGAACAAGCGGTTTCGGACACGGCCACCCACGTGTTGGAGGCGGCATTCCAGACGAGCATAAAGATGTGGTTCATTTGTAAGCAGGTATCCGCCGCGCGTCGTACACGCAGCACAGTCGTTGCCAGGGCTACCCGGTAAGGCATGCCCCGCAATCTGGGGTTGGAAAGGGTTTTGGCAACCGAGACTGTAGGGACGGAACCTGATAAGAAACATCAAAGGTTTCTTAAATGACGGACCTCGCATGTCGATTTTCGTAAAAATTCGAATGCGCCTTTCTGCCTTCCCCAACTGCAAACGCCCTTGCCGCCCATCGCAAAGGATGGGACGGCAAGGGCGTTCGGCTTTCGCGGGCGCCTGTCCTGTCTGGCGCTAGCGCCTTACCACTGCATCGAGGCGCCGATGCCGGCGGTGGCGCCGCCCGAGGCAATACCCACGCCCGCCTTCAGCTTGATGCGGTCGTTCACGCGCGCCGACGCACCCAGTGCCACGGCCTGATAACCGCGATAGGTGGAGGCGCCCATGCCCAGCGCAAACCGCTTGCCCGGGTCCACATCGGGAATCATGGTCAGCGCCGTGGTGGCGGCAATGCCCGAGTAGGCATTGCGCGCCACGTTGTCCAGCGCCTTGTTGGTCTGGTCCAGGCGGCTGTCCAGGCGGTTCAGGCCTTCGCGGTTTTGCTGCACGCCGCTGTCCAGCGAACCCAGCGCATCGCCCACCGTGTTGTAGGTCTGGCCGTCCACCTGATACGACGGACCGGTCACCGCGCCGGTGGACGCATCGATGCGCGCGCCGCCGCCCAGGCTGGCCACCACCGGATCCAGTTGGCCCACGTTCACGGCGTCAGACTTCTTCGTGCCCGCCGCCACGTTTGTCACCTGCCGCTCGGCGCCCTTGGCGCCCACGGACACCGAGTTCGCGCGGTCGGCCACCGAACCGGCGCCCAGCGCCACGCTGTTGGCCGCCGACGCCGAGGCGTTGGAACCGATCGCCACGGCCTTGGTGCCCGCGCCCGCCACCGCCGCATCGCTGCCGTCGCCGGCGCCGTCGACCTTGACGTAAGCACTGGCGGCGCTCATTTCACCCACCTTCTCCGTCAGAGCGTAGATCTGGCTGCCGTTCACGGCGTCGGTGCTATCGGCCGAGATGACGCCGTTGGCCACGCCCGTCACCTTGCGAGCGCCGTCCGTGCCCGCCATGTCGATCACGGTGCCGCCCTTGTCCGCGGCGATGGAAATCTCGCCATTGCCGGACTCTTCCTTGACCAGGCCCATCGCGCCGCTGCTCACTTGCGCCGCCACGCTGTCGACAGCCGTCTGCATCTGGGTCACCCGGCTGTCCAGGCCGGTCATTGCGGCGCCGACCGAGCGGTACACCGTGCCGCCCACGCTATACGACGGCGCGGCAATCGAACCGTCGGCATTGACGAAGGCGCCGCCGCCCATCGCGCTGGCGACCGAGTCGCTCACGCGGTAGAGCTGTCCGCCGTTGACGGCATGCAGGCTACCCGCCGCGACCACGCCGTCCGCCACGCCGTTCAACTGGCGCGCGCCGGCCGTGCCGGTGATGTCGACCAGATTGCCGTCCTGGTCCTTGCCGACAGTCAGCGCGCGCGTCGTCACGTCCTGCTTGACCAGGCCCAGCTCGCCGCTGGTGAGGCTGGCCGTGAGGTTGTTCAGGTTGGTGGTGTTCTGCGCGACCAGCCCATCCAGCGTGTTCAGCGCCGTGGTGTTGGCCAGCACGTTCTGGTTGGTGGCGTAGAGCTGGGAGCCATTGACCGCATCCAGGCTGGTGGCGTCCAGCGTGCCGGCGGCGACGCCCGTCAGCTTGCGCGCGCCGGCCGTGCCGGTCACGTCGACCAGCGTGCCGTCCAGGTCCTTGGCCACCGTGATGGTCTTGGACACGGCATCCTGGCGCACCAGACCCGATTCGCCCGTGTTCAACGCCTGCGTCAGGTTGGTGATATCGCCCGAGTTCTGCGTCACGCGGCTGTCCAGCGAAGTGATCGAGGACGTGTTCGAGGTCACGCGGCCATCGAGGCTGGTGATGGAGGTGGTGTTGGACGTCACACGAGTATCCAGGCCGGTGATCGCCGACGTGTTGGACAAGACGCTCTGGTTGGTGGAATAAAGCTGCGCGCCGTTGACGGCATCCACGCTGGCCGCATCCAGCGTTCCGGCGGCGACGCCCGTCAGCTTGCGCGCGCCGGCCGTGCCGGTCATGTCTACCAGCGAGCCGTCCAGGTCCTTGGCGACCGTGATGGTCTTCGACACAGCGTCTTGGCGCACCAGGCCCGACTCGCCGTTGTTCAGCGCCTGCGTCAGGTTGGTGATATCGCCGGCCGACTGCGTCACGCGGGTATCAAGGCCGGTGATCGCCGACGCGTTGGCGGCGACGTTCTGGTTCGTCGTGTACAACTGCGCGCCATTGACGGCATCCAGGCTGGTCGCATGCACCGTGCCGGCGGTCACGCCCGTAAGCCTGCGCGCGCCTTCCTTGCCGGACAGGTCCACCACGGTACCGAACAGCTCGTCCGCGACCTCGATGTTCTTGGACACGGGATCCTGGCGCACCAGGCCCGCTTCGCCGTTGTTCAGCGCCTGCGTCAGGTTCGTGATGTCGCCCGCGGACTGCGTGACGCGGGTATCCAGCGAAGTGATGGACGACGTGTTCGACGTCACGCGGCCATCGAGGTTGGTAATGGACGTGGTATTGGACGTCACGCGGGTATCCAGGCCGGTGATGGCCGACGTGTTGGCCAAGACGCTCTGATTCGTGGAATAAAGCTGCGAGCCGTTGACCGCATCCACGCTGGCCGCATCCAGCGTGCCGGCGGCGACGCCCGTCAGCTTGCGCGCGCCGGCCGTGCCGGCAAAGTCCACCAGCGAGCCATCCAGGTCCTTGGCGACCGTGATGTTCTTCGACACGGCGTCCTGCCGAACCAGGCCCGACTCGCCGGCGTTCAGCGCCTGCGTCAGGTTGGTGATGTCGCCCGAGTTCTGCGTCACGCGGCTGTCCAGCGACGTGATGGACGAGGTGTTCGAGGTCACGCGGCCATCGAGGCTGGTGAGGGATGCCGTGTTGGACGTCACGCGGCTATCCACGTCGATGATCGCCGACGCCTGGGCCGCGACGTCCAGGTTCGTCGCGTGCAGCTGCGAGCCATTGACGGCATCCTGGCTGGTTGCATCCAACGCGGCGGCGCCGACCTGCGTGATCTTGTTGCCATTCATGTGGACGTCGTTCAGCATCGAGATGCCGCTCGTGCCCTTCAACTCCAACACGCCGGTGGAATAGCCGGTAATGCGCGCAGTCGAAGCCGCAAAGCCGGCGCCGCCGTTGTCAGCGCCAGCATTGTTCAACGAGAAGGACATGCCCGTGAGCGTACAACCCAACCCGGCCGGTGCGCCTGACGAGCCTATGGAAGACCCCGTATTGGTCGTGGGATCGCAGAGCTGGAGTCCTGATCCGGCCGCGAGGGCAGACGGCGCGTGGCTCATGGCCCCCAAGCCGCTCAACACCAAGACTGCCGACGTTGCGGCACGGCGCGCCCGACCGGGCTTGCTGCGCGAACGAGCGGTTTCGGACACGGCCACCCACGTGTTGGAGGCGGCATTCCAGACGAGCATAAAGATGTGGTTCATTTGTAAGCAGGTATCCGCCGCGCGTCGTACACGCAGCACAGTCGTTGACGGGGCAACCGGGTAGGAATTGCCCCACAACCTATTGTTGAATAAGGGTTTTTTTTGGAAACACGACTGTAGAGACGGGCCCTCGCACGAACCATCGAAGGTTTCTTAAATTGCGGCGCTCCAATTGTCAGGATTCGTAAACGAGCAAGCGCCGTACGGCCCGCGACCCACGCATTGGGCCCCGTCCACGCCCGTGCCGAAGCGTCATCCCGGGCAGACATGCAAATGACAGGTTCTGACCCCTACAATGCGGCTGTTGCATCGCAGCATTGCGCAATCCCCGCTTCGTCGTATCCATGTCCCACTCCTTCTCCTCCCAGCACCGGCCCGGCCTGGTGCTGCTTGCGCTTGCCATCGGCAGCTTCGCCATCGGCACCACCGAGTTCGCCACGATGAGCCTGCTGCCCTATTTCTCGCAGTCGCTCGGCATCGACGCGCCCACCGCCGGGCACGTGATCAGCGCCTACGCGCTGGGCGTGGTGGTGGGCGCCCCCATCCTCGCCGTGCTGGGCGCGCGCATGCCGCGCCGCCGCCTGCTGATCGCCTTGATGGGCCTGTTCGCCATCGGCAACGGCCTGAGCGCGATCGCGCCTGATTACCACTGGATGCTGTTCTTTCGCTTTCTGAGCGGCCTGCCGCATGGCGCCTACTTCGGCATCGCGTCGCTCGTGGCCAGTTCGATGGTGCCGGCCAGCCGCCGCACCGTGGCCGTGGGCCGCGTGTTCCTCGGCCTGACCGTCGCCACCATCGTGGGCGTCCCCCTGGCCAACTGGCTGGGCCAGGTAATCGGCTGGCGCTGGAGCTTCGGGCTGGTGTCGCTGCTGGCGCTGCTCACCATGATCAGCGTCCACCGCTACGCGCCCGACACCCCGGCCGACCCGCACGCCAGCCCGCTGCGCGAGCTGAGCGCGCTGGGGCGCGGCCAGGTCTGGATCACGCTGGCGATCGGCGCCGTCGGTTTCGGCGGCCTGTTCTCGGTCTACACCTATCTGGCCGACACCTTGGCGGCCGTCACGCAGGTCACGCCGGCCACCGTGCCGCTGGTGCTCAGCGCGTTCGGCGTCGGCCTGACGGTGGGCAACATGGTCGTGCCGGTCTTTGCCGACCGCGCCGTCATGCGCACCGCCGGCTTATTGCTGTTGTGGTCGGCCGTGGTGCTGGCCCTCTTTCCGCTGATGGCGCACAACGTCTGGCTGATCACCCTGAACGTGTTCCTGGTCGGCGTGGGCGGCGCGCTGGGCACGGTGTTGCAAACCCGGCTGATGGACGTCGCGGGCGACGCCCAGGGGCTGGCGGCCGCGCTCAACCATTCCGCCTTCAACACCGCCAACGCGCTCGGGCCCTTTTTGGGCGGCCTGGCCATCGCGGCGGGGTTCGGCTGGACGTCGACCGGCTGGGTCGGCAGCCTGCTCGCCATCGCCAGCATGCCCCTGTGGCTGTGGGCCGTGATCCTGGAACGCCGGGTGCGCGCCGCGCGCGCGGGCAAGCTGGCTGCCTATGCAGAATCGGCCAGCTGATGAGGACCCGGGCGTCTTTGCCAGCGTCCCCGTTTACCGCGCGGGGCGTCGGGCCACGCGTCCCCGATTCGCGCCGCGCCGGCGGGCTTCGCGTCCCCGGCTTCGCGTCCCCGTTTATTCCGGGAAAAAACGTCTGCCCCACACCACACCGGGGCAACCGCCTATTGCAGGCGGCGCCGGCGCCACAGCTATACTTTGCGCACTCTTTACCACCCTCAAGACGCGCTGCACCTCCCTTCCTGCAGCGCTTTTTTTATGCCCGCTTTGACTGCCTTGCTGCGCCCCCTGTGCCTGGCGCTCTGCTGCCTGGCCGCAGCCCTCGTTTCCACCCAGGCATTGGCCGCGCCGCCCACCCTGGCCCAGTGCCACGGCATCAAGGATCTCGCCTTCGTCGCGCACCTGGATGACGACCTGCTCTTCATGAATCCCGACGTCGCCGCCAACATCGAGGCGGGCGGTTGCGTGCGTGTCGTCTACCTGACCGCCAGCGACGCCGGCGAAGGGGAAGGCTATATGCTGGGCCGCGAGCGCGGCGTGCGCGCCGCATATGCCTACATGGCGCGCGAGCCGGACGCGTGGATCGAAGACACCGGCATCGTCGCCAGCCGCCAGATCGCGCGGTTCACGCTGCAGGGCAACCCGCGCGTGCAGCTTTGGCACATGCGCCTGAAAGACCCCTGGCTGGGCAATGGCTGGGGCAGCCTGACGCCGCTGAGCCGCACCGAATCCGAACCGGGCCAACCCGTCGACACGCTGGGCCCCCACGCCGAGGTCTACACCCGCGAACAACTCGTCGACACCCTGGCGGAAATGATCCGCCAATATGGCCCCACCACCGTGCGCCATCTGGATGACACGATCAGCGTCCCCTATACCCAACTGTGCTGGCGCTGCGCCGGCCATGGCCATCCGGACCACATCGCCAGCGCGCGGCTGGCGCGCGAGGCGATGCTGCGCGCGCCCGGCAACTATGCCGAAACGGGCTACATCGACTATCCGAGCCAGGAGCGCGCCACCAACCTGGCCGACGCCGAAATCGCAAACAAGTCGGTGATCTTCCAGCACTACGCCTGGAACGACTACCACTACTGCGCCGGTCCCACGGGATGCAAGGAACCCGCGGGTCCCGCGGCCGCCTGGGTGCAGCGCGCCTACTACGTGTCGCGCCACGACGTCGCGCCGCAGCTGTACCCGGACGGGCGCGGCGGCCTGGTCATCTTCGCCGCGGGCGAAACCAACGCCGCCATCAACCGCTGGGATTCGGGCGAGCAGCGTTGGCACAGCCTGGGCGGCCGCACCGCCGGCCCGGTGGTTTCATTCGCCCATGCCGACGGCACGGCCGGCCTGATGGCGCGCGATCCGCTGGGCGGCGTGTGGGCCAACAAGCAGCGCCATGACGGCACCTGGCAAGGCTGGCAGGCGCTGAGCGGGCTGCGCGTCACGCAGATCCCGGCCGTGGCGCCGCGCGGCGAGGCCGCCGCGGTGGCGCTGGGCTACGACGGCCTGCTGCACTGGATCGCGCCCTCGGGCATCGACGGCAGTTGGAGCCCCTGGCAGGCCCTGCCGGCGCTCGAAGGCGCCACCGGTTCGCCGGCCGCCGCGCGCGGCGCCGATGGCCGCTATGTCGTTTTCGCCATGGCCGCCAAGGGCGCGCTTTTCTACACCCGCCAGCTCCCGGCCGACAAGGGCCGGCGACCTGAATGGCAAGGCTGGCGCCGCGTCGCGGCCCCGGAGGCGGCCGGTGGACTGGCCGCCATCCGCAACCACGAAAACCGGGTCGAACTCTACTTCCGCCAGCGCGCCGACAATCACCTGACGCGGATGGTGGAAGCCGGCGACACCACCGACCTGGACATGGACTGGAGCGCCCCGACGGACATGGGCGTGCCCTACATCGGCCGCCCCGCCATCACCGCCGACAAGCAGGGCAATGTGGTGCTCGCCCTGCTGGAGCGCGCGGGCGGACAGCTCTGGCTGCTGGACCGCGGCAAGCTCGCGAAGCTGGACGCCGCCGCCGCGTCGCCCCCCGCGATCAGCCTCATCGACGGCACGCTGTACATCGTCGCGCGCGCCGCCGGCACGCCGCAGCGCTACCAGGTGCTCTCGCGCCGCAGCGGCGCCTGGACCGCGAACCTGACGCTGGATGGCGTCCCGGCCAGCGGCGGCGGTCCCTTCGCGAGCGTGGCTGCCCGCCCCGCCGACCTGCCCAACCTGGGCGCGGCCAGCGCCAACACGGCCGTCGTCGTGCGCCCGTCGGCGGGCGAAGCCGACGCGCTCACCGTCGAGCGCATGCCGGCCCAGACCTCGCGGATCGCAAAGCCGACCAGCGTGCAATAAGCCGGCACACGGGCCGCGGCGAGCCTGCTCGCCGCGAGGCCCGCCTCCTACGCCCCCCCTACGCCCCCACGCCGCGCTGCTTGCGCGTCAGGAACGGCGCCATGTACCGGCGCGGCTCGTCGGTCATGAATGCCTCGCCGAAGGCGTCCACGCTGCGGTCCAGCCCGTCCTGGATGGTGGATTCCGTCCAATGGCGCAGCAAGGCCTTCTGCGAGCGGACCGCGAGCGGGCCGCTCGCCGCGATGGACGAGGCGGTGCGTTCGACCAGCGAGTCCAGCTCGCCCTCCTTGGCCACGAATTCCAGAAAGCCCCAGTCCCGCGCTTGCGCCGCATCGACCGTCTCTCCGGTCAGCAGCAGCCAGTTCGTCGGCCCCTGGCCGATGAGCCCGGGCAACAGCACCGCATGGATCACCGACGGAATGCCCACGCGCACCTCGGGCATGCCGAACACGGCGTCCGGCGAACCCAGCCGGATGTCGCAGGCCGCCGCCAATTCCATGCCGGCTCCCAGGCAAAATCCCTGCAGCCGCGCGATGGTGGGAACCGGGATGCGCCACACCGCATCGCACAGGTCGCGCAGGCGGGAGATGAAGGCGCGGGCGCCCTGCGGGTCCAGGCCGGCCATCTCGTGGATGTCGGCCCCGCCCACGAAGGCCCGCTCCCCCGCCCCCCGGATGACCACCGCGCGCGCATCGTCCTGCGCGGCGATCCAGCGCACCGCGTCGGTCAGGCCGAGCGTGACGGCGGACGCCAGGATGTTCAGGCTTTTTGCGTCGTGGATCTGCAGGGTGTAGACACCGCGCGCGTCGCGCGTCACGAGGGCATGGGGAAAATCGGGAATGGACGGGGTCATGCAAGCTCCAGCTTGGGCGTCGAGGCCGTTCGTTGTTCAACCGGCGCCGGATGCGCCACGATTCATGAGCGTAGCGCGATTCGGCCCGGCGGAAGACGCCGCAGGACGCTGGCCGCTCGCTGCGTTCCTGCGTACACTTGCCGCATGCTACGCATCGACAATCTCAGCAAGCGCTACGGCGACCATATCGTGTTTGAGGGCTTGACGCACGCCTTTGCGCCCGGCTGCGTGGCGCTCTGCGAAGAAGACAGCACCGGCAAATCCAGCCTGCTGGGCATCATCGCGGGCGCCATTGCGCCAGACACCGGAGACGTGCTCATCGGCGGCCATTCGCTGCGCGACGCGCCGCAATTGGCGCGGGCCCGCCTGGCCTATGTGCCGGACAACTGCATGCAGTTTCCCGAACAGACGGGGCGCGGCCTGCTGGAACAGGCCGCCCTGGCCAAGAACGCGCCGTTGGACGACGCGATACTCGATCTGGCCCGCCGGCTGGGGTTGGAACCGCATCTGGACAAGCGCTTCGAGCAGATGTCCACGGGCACGCGCCGCAAGGTGTACCTGACGGCCGCCGCGCTGGGCGATCCGGCCGTGGTGGTGGCCGACGGCCCCAGCAATGGGCTGGACGCGCAGGCGCGCGGGGTGCTGGCCGACGTGTTCAAGACCTGGGCGCGGGATCGCGTCGTGCTGTTAGCCAGCCATGACCCCGAACTCGTGCAGGCCTGCGGCGCGACCACGCTGGACGTCGCCGACCTGCGCTGAGCGCAAGGCCGGGCGCCGCGCCGCAAGCGGTTCAGAACCGGATCGTCAAGCCCGCGATCGGTCCCTGCAGCACCGCGTCGTATTTGAAGCCGTTGCGGTCGTAATCCACGCCCATCGCGCGGTAGCCGATCGTGCCCGAGATCATCTTGCTGAAGTTGTAGCCGATGCCGACGCCCACGTCCCAGTCCGCCTGCGCGCCGCCCGCGCCCACCATGCCCCAGCCGGTCAGGTAGGCCTTGGGGCTGAAGGCGTAATTGCCGCGCACGCCCACCAGCAGGTCCACCCAGGTGGCGCTGTCGCTGTCCTTCCTGCCGTTCGCGAGCGAGCCCTTTAAGGTGATGTCGGTGTCCACCGACCACACCCGCAGCCCCGCGACGACATCCAGGTTGTGGGCCGACTTGTCGAGCACGGAATAGCCCATGCCGATCAGACCCGTGAACGACTCACTCTTCACGTCCGCGCTGCTGGCCAGGATGCCGCGCGGCGTGTCCCCTTGCGCGCCGAGCTTCACGTAGATCAGATCGCCGAAAATGCTGTAGCGGTCCTTGCGCGCGTCGCCCATCAGCATGGCCGCGAAATCCAGGTTGTCGAAGATCTTGTCGAAGCTCGCGTCGATGTCGATCACGGGGAGCCGCCGATGCGAGACCTTGCCCGACAGCCCCGCCGCCCAGAAGTATGGCGAGACCGAGAATTTCCATTCGTTCGAGACCGTGGAATCCATAACCGGCGCTGGCTGCGGCGCGGCGTCGGCCGCGGCGGCAGACCCGGCATGGAGCATGGCGCATGCCAGGCAGAGCGTGATGTGCTTGTTCATCGCGAAATCCCTCCAGCCCGTAGGCCTGACGAGACGCCCGGGGCTCGCTCCGCCCTGCGGACGGGCCCCGGGCGCCATGGCCGCGTCAGCTCACGCGACGCACCGCCGGCACGGTCCACGAGCCGTTGATGATCGACGGATCGCTTTCATTGGGCCAGTAAAGCCGCATCATCAGGATGAACCTGCCCTTGGGCGCCGGCAGCCAGTTCGACTCGAGCTCCGGCCCTGGCGATTCATGCTGGATCAGCAGCTCGGTCGACCCGTCCGGCTTGTGCTTGAGCGCCTGGCGTTCGCTGATGGAGTAGCGGTTGAGCGGGTTGTCGACGAAAAAGTAGTTCTGGTCGTACATCGTCAGCGACCAGAATCCCGACACGGGCGGCAGAAGCCCCTTCCGGAAGGTCAGCACGTACCTCTCGGACCCGTTGTACTCGCGCTGGAACGCGCCGTTGGTCGACTTCAAGGATGTCGGATACACCGCGTCCTGCGGCCGGTTCGCACCCAGGCCGATGGCCGTGACCAACGCACGCTGCAGATAGTTGGTGCCGTAAATCCCCGTCTTGGTCGTGAAGCCCCAGCCATCGATATGCTGGATATCTCCGTCGTCGGACCGGAAGTGCGCCATGATCCGCGCGAAGGCGGTTTGCGGCACGCGTTTGGCGAAATCGGCGGGCAGCTTGGACGGGTCGAAGTCCTGGCCCGGCACGATGCCGATCATTGCCAGCTTCTCCACCATCGGCGCGTCCGCCACGGTCGGCGGATTGCGCTTGAGCAATTGCGCAAACAGGGCGAAATAGTCGGCCGCGGACATGTTGTTGACCTGATCGCGCACCGACATCTTCATGTCGATCGCCGGATCGACCTTGCCCTGCGGCGCTTTCCAGTCCTTGCCCCAGCCGCTCAGCGGCGCGATCTTCACCTGGTCCTGCAGCTTGTGCACTTCGGCGTAGTCCTCCGGCGTGCCCGTGCAATAGATGCGGCCCAGCAGCCACACGATGCTGGTCGGCGACTTGTACTGCTTCATGCCTTGCGGCACCGTGCCCTCCCAGCCCGGGCCCGTCACCACGAAGGTCTGCGCGCCGGTGCCCGTCGTGCGCTTGCCGGGAACGTCGAACACGGTCGTCCATCCGTCCAGCAGCGGAAACAGGGCATAGCGCCCGTTCAGGTCCGGCAGGCTCACGACCCAGGGCTCGTCGCCCACATCGAAAAAGGCGGTGGTGTACAGCGTGTCGGCGTTCGGCGCCGTCACGTCGCGGAACTTGGCGTTGGGGTATTCGCGCAGCTTGATGAGCTGGCCCATCGGCGCGCGGGTGCCTTTGGGCTCCGTGACGTTCGTGATGACCCGACGGGTCATCTCCATCGTCACCAGCGGGTAGGCATAGATGTAGGCGTCGGTGGCCACCGCAAACCGGTCATCGGCCTCCGGAAGATTCGCCACCAGCCCTTCCGAGGCGGCGGCCGAGGCGCGGAAAGCCGGCCCCAGGGATCCTGCGGTCAGCAGGGCAAGTCCCCCTGCGTTCATCTTGCGGCGTGTCAGCTTCATTGTTGTCGCTCCAATGGATGGTTTCGGTGAAGTTCACTGAGGGGACTTCCGACATGCACGGCGATGTTCTTTCCAAGCTACGGCGCGATCTATGTTGAGGTGGGTGGCACGCTCCGTGGGTCAGGGTCGGTGGGCGAAGGGCAAGCGGCGGAAACGAGGGGCGGCAGGGGCGCGCGGCCCCTCCGCATGACAGGACTGGGGGAAGGATGAGCTTGCTCAATCTATGCGCAGTTCCTGGCGCGCTCAATCCGCCGGAATGATTACGACCCTCCGCCTATGGTCGCAATCCGGCACGACGCCGAACGCGCCGTGCGGCAATGCCGCCACATTAATTTGGTGCCGAATGGTCTTCCTCCCGAATGCGAGGTAGTTTTATCCCCTGATAACCCGGTTCAAGAGGGAGCGATGCCATGCAGACGCACTACAAGAAGCGGGCGACCGAACTGGTCGCGGTCGGGTCGGATGGGACGACCTACATCATCGAGCGGCGCAGCAAGGCGCTGCCCTGCGATGACGGGGAACAGGCCTACTTTTACTGCTGCGTGCAGGACGGAAGACCCGTCTCGTGGCTGGGGGAAAGCCGATACGCGCTGCCAGACGGCACCGAGTTGCGCGCCATTGCGTGCCGGCTCGCGGATGCGCCGCCGGCGTCGTGAACCCCTGGCGGGGCCTCGGGCTCCTCGCGCCGGTCACGCCTGCGCGGGCAGCCCTGCCAGCAACTTGTCCAATGTCACCGGATAGTCCCGCACGCGCACGCCCGTGGCGTTGTACACCGCGTTGGCGATCGCCGCCGCCACGCCGCACAGGCCCAGTTCGCCGACGCCCTTGGCCTTCATGGGCGAGGACACCGGATCGACTTCGTCCAGGAAGATGACCTCTTGCCGCGGAATGTCCGCGTGCACGGGCACTTCGTAGCCCGCCAGGTCGTGATTGACGAAATAGCCCAGCCGGTGGTCGATGGCCAGCTCCTCCATCAACGCCGCCCCCACGCCCATGGTCATGGCGCCGATGACCTGGCTGCGGGCCGTCTTGGGATTGAGGATGCGCCCGGCGGCGCAGACCGCCAGCATGCGCCGCACACGGGTCTCTCCCGTCGCGGCGTCCACGGCCACTTCCACGAAATGCGCGCCGAAAGTGGATTGCTGGAATTGCTTGTCCAGATCGCCGAATTCGATCGCATCCTCCGCGATCAGTTCGCCGCCCGACACCGCGCGGGTCAGCGGCGCGCTGCGCCCGCCCGCGTCGGTGACCGCGCCATCGGCAAACACCGCGCCCTCCCCCTCGAAACCCAGGCGTTCCAGCACGCTGGCGCGCAGCTTCACGCAGGCCGCGTACACGCCCGCGGTCGAACTGTTGGCGCCCCACTGCCCGCCCGACCCGGCGGACACGGGATAGTCCGAATCGCCCAGCCGCACCACCACGCGCGAAAGCGGCACGCCCAGCATCTCGGCGGCCGTCTGCGCAATGACGGTATAGCTGCCCGTGCCGATGTCGGTCATGTCGGTCTCGACGATGACGCGCCCCGCCGCATCCAGCCGCACGCGGGCGGCGGACTTGGTCACCAGGTTGTTGCGGAACGCGCTGGCCACGCCCAGGCCGATGAGCCAGCGCCCTTCCCGGCGCGTGCCCGGCGTGGCGTCCCGCCGGTCCCAGCCGAAATGACGCGCGCCGGTCTGCAGGCAGTCGACGAAACGCCGGCCCGAGAATGGCCGCGACGGATCGGTGGGATCGACCTGCGTGTCGTTCAGGATGCGGAACTGCACGGGATCCATGTCCAGCGCATGCGCCATCTCGTCGATGGCGATCTCCAGCGCCATCATGCCAGGCGCCTCGCCGGGCGCGCGCATGGCGTTGCCTTCGGGCAGGTCCAGCGTCATCAGGTTGAGCGCCGTCCGCTGATGGGCGCCCGCGTACAGCAGTTTGGTCTGCTGCACGGCCTCTTCGGGCTGACCGTCCGGCAGGTCGCCGGACCAGCTTTCATGCGAGATGGCCGTCAGCCGGCCGTCGCGCCCGGCGCCCAGCCGGATGCGCTGGATGGTGGCGGGCCGGTGCGTCGTGTTGTTGAAGATCAGCGGGCGCGGCAACGCCACTTTGACCGGCCTGCCCGCCGCGCGCGCGCCCAGGGCAGCCAGCAGCGCGTCGGCGCGCACGAAGAGCTTGCCGCCGAAGCCGCCGCCGATATAGGGGGAAATCAGGCGGACGTTTTCCTTGGGAATGCCCAGCGTCCGGGCGACGTCGGACCGGCCCCAGGCGATCATCTGGTTGGAGGTCCACAGGGTCAGCTTGTCGCCCTTCCAGACCGCCAGCGACGCGTGCGGCTCCATCATGGCGTGCGACTGGTCCGGCGTGGTGTAGGTGTGATCGATCTTGACCGGGGCCGCCGCGAACGCGGCGTCGAAGTCGCCCACGTCCGTCTTCGGGAGGTGCTTGCCGGAATTCCCGCCCTCGCGCCTTAGCGCCGCCAGGTCGTAGTCCCCGTCGCGCCGGGCATATTGCACGCGGATCAGCCTGGCGGCCGCGCGCGCCTGTTCGAACGTGTTCGCGACCACCACCGCGATGGCCTGGTGGTAGTGCTGCACGTCCGGGCCGCCCAGCAGCGTGGCCGTGTTCATCTTGCCCTTGCCCAGCTTGCCCGCGTTCTGCGCGGTGACGACCGCCAGGACGCCGGGCGCCCTGCGCGCCGCATCGACGTCCATCGCGGTGATGACGCCTTTGGCGATGGCTGCGCCCACCACGTAGCCCACGGCCGCGTCTGGCGCGATGTCGTGATGTTCATAGGCGTAGGCGGCCTGGCCGCTGGTCTTCAACGGGCCGTCGATGCGGTCGACGGGCTGACCGACGACCTTGAGCCGGTCAATGGGGTTTTCCGCGGCGGGGGTATCGAATTTCATTGGGTCAGGTCCTCGCTTCCGTCAACACCGCACCGAGCGCGCGCTGGGCCAGGGTCAGTTTGAAGCCGTTGTCGGGCGTGGGCCTGGCGCCGGCCAGCAGCGCCTCGGTCACGCGCGCGGCGCCGGACGGCAGGTGCCGTTCGGCCTCTACGCTGCGCCAGGGTTGGGGCGCCACGCCGCCCAGCGCCACGCGGCCGCTGCCGTCGTCCTGCAGCACCACGCCCACCGACACCAGCGCAAAGGCAAAGGACGCGCGGTCGCGCACTTTGCGATAGAAGTGCCTGCCGCCCACGGGCTTGGGCAGCGTCACCGCGGTGATCATCTCGCCGGCCGCCAGCTGGGTCTCGATGTGCGGCGTATCGCCCGGCAGCCGGTAGAAGTCCGCAATCGGGATGACGCGCCGCGTGGCGTCCGGGCGCACCGTCTCGATCTTTGCGTCCAGCAGGCGCATCGCCACCGCCATGTCGCTGGGATGGGTGGCGATGCAGGCGTCGCTGGAACCGATCACCGCGAGCTGCCGCGACACCCCGCCGATGGCCGAACAGCCGCTGCCCGGCGCGCGCTTGTTGCACGGCTGATTGGTGTCATAGAAGTAGGGGCACCGCGTGCGCTGAAGCAGGTTGCCGGCGGTGGTGGCGCGATTGCGGATCTGGGCCGACGCGCCGGCTAGCAGCGCGCGCGCCAGGACTTCATAGTCGCGGCGCACGGTCTCATCGGCGGCCAGATCGGCATTGCGCACCAGCGCGCCGATGCGCAGGCCGCCGTCTTCGGCCGGCTCGATGCTGTCCAGCCCCAGGCCGTTGACGTCGACCAGATGGGCAGGCGTTTCCACCTCGATCTTCATCAGGTCCAGCAGATTCGTGCCCCCTGCGATGAAGCGCGCCCGCGGCTCGCGCGCGGCGCTGGCGGCCGCTTCGGCGGCGGTCCGGGGGCGTTCATAGGTGAACGGTCTCATGCCTTGCCCTCCGCAACCTCTTCGATGGCATCGAGAATGTTGGCGTACGCGCCGCAGCGGCAGATATTGCCGCTCATGCGTTCGCGGATCTCTTCCGGCGTCAGCAGCGGGCGTTCGGACAACGACGCGGTGGCATGACTGGGCATGCCGCGCGCGGCCTCGTCCAGCATGCCGACCGCGGAACAGATCTGCCCCGGCGTACAGTAGCCGCACTGGTAGCCGTCATGCCTGACGAACGCGGCCTGCAGCGGGTGCAGCGCGCCCGGCGTTCCCAGGCCTTCTATCGTGGTGATCTGCTGGCCATCGTGCATGACGGCCAGCGTCAGGCACGCGTTGACCCGCCGGCCCTCCAGCAGCACCGTACAGGCGCCGCACTGGCCATGATCGCAGCCCTTCTTGGTGCCGGTCAGGCGCAGGTGCTCGCGCAACGCGTCCAGCAGGGTCGTGCGCAGGTCCAGCGCCATTTCGTGCGCCTTGCCGTTCACGTGCAAGGTGACGGTGGCGGCTTCGCGCTGCCCGGCGCCGGCCGCGCGGGCAGCGGACAATGGCGCCGTGCCCATCGCCGTCGCGGAGGCCGCGCCCGCCTTCAGGAGGTTGCGCCGGGAGATCTTCATATCGTGGGGGTTTTCCAAGGCTCACTCCTATGACGGCCGGGCGGTCGCAGCGGGCGACCTTGGGGCTGCGCAGCAAATGCTGTTCCCGCCCCTGGCGCGGTTTCTGGCTAAGATCTCGATCAGATCGTCCTGGGCGCGCCTGCCTCGGTACGCCCCCAGGCCGAACGGCACGGCGGCGCGCGGGAAAGGTCCTTCGGGGATGGCTCCATGATACTGACGCGGCTCGCCGCCAGACCACGCAAACCTGACAAGAAAATGTTCGATCTCGCAACCAATCCAGACGGCGCCGTGCGCACGCAGATCGTGGGTATCCTGCTGGCCGCCGGGCATGGCCGGCGCTACGCGGATGCGGCGGCGGGACAGGACAAGCTCGTGGCCGCGCTGCCCGACGGCACGCCGGTCGTCGTGGCCGCCGCGGCATCGCTGCAAGCGGCCGCGGCGCGCGTCGTGGCGGTCACCCGCGCCGACAACGAACGGGTGGCGCGGCTGCTGGCCGAAGCGGGCTGCGAAGTCGTGACGACCGGGCCGGACGCGGACGGCATGGGCGACAGCCTGGCCATCGCCGCCCGCCACGCGCTGCGGACCTGCGCGCCCGGCATCGCGTCCTGCCTCGTGGCGCTGGGCGACATGCCGTGGATCCGCCCCGAGACGTGCCTGCGCATTGCACGGCAGGCGCTGGACCACCCGGTCGTGGTGCCGGCATGGAACGGCCTGCGCGGCCATCCCGTAGCATTTCACCGGTCGATCTGGCCGTCGCTGGCGGCGCTGACGGGGGATGTGGGCGCGAGAGGCGTGTTGGTCCGCCACGGGGCGACCGAGCTGGCCGTCGACGATCCCGGGATCCGGGCCGATGTGGACACGCCCGCCGACCTGGCCGGGGCGCGCCATGACGGCCCCGGCGCTTCGCGTTAGGTCGGCGAGGCGGGGCCGGCCGCCCGGCCGCCGATCACCGTCGCGCCGGCGCAGGCCGCATGCCGCGGCAACACCACCCGGAAACGCGTCGTGTCGTCGCGCGACGCCGCGCTGATGCGGCCGCCGTGGCTCACCACGATCTGCTGCGCAATGAACAGCCCCAGGCCCAGGCCGTGATGGCCGCCCGGCCGGCGCGCGCCGCTGCGGAAAGGATTGAAGAGATGCGGCAGCAGCTCGGGCGCGATCGCGCCGCCGTTGATGACGGTGACAGCCACCTCGTCCGCCTGCTCGCCGTCGATCTCGACCTGCACCGGGGCGGTCTTGCTGCCGTGGTGCAAGGCGTTGCCCACCAGGTTGGCGATCACTTGCGAAATACGCTGGCCGTCCCAGGTGCCCGTTGCGTCGCCACGCGCGCTCGATTCGATCTGACGGTCCGGAAAGCCCGTGCGCACCTCGTCCAGCGTGCGCTCGACCAGCGTGCCCATGCTGATCGCCGCGGGCGCCAGCGCCAGCCCGCCCGCCTGCCGGATGCGCGTCACGTCGAGCAGGTCTTCGATCAGGCACGACATGCGCTCACTGCTCTGCAGCATGCGCCGCGCGACGCTGGCGATGCGCTCGTCGGCGCCCTGGCGCTGCAGCACGGTGGCGCCCATGATGATGGCCTGCAGCGGCGTGCGCAGATCGTGGCTCAGCACCGCCATGAACATCTCGTTCACGCGCAGCGCCTCGGTGCGCTCTTCCAACTGCTGCGCCAGCGCGCGCTTGCGCTCGTACAGTTCGAAGAACACGTTCGCCTTGGTCCGCAGCATGTACGGGTCGATGGGCTTGTACAGGAAGTCCACCGCCCCGCTCTCGTAGCCGCGGAACTGCCAGTTCTGTTCACGCGACCCCGCGGTGATGAAGATCAGCGGAATGTGGCGCGTGCGTTCGCTGCCGCGGATCAGTTCGGCCAGTTCAAAGCCGTTCATGTCGGGCATCTGCACATCCAGCAGCGCCAGCGCGACGTCGCCGTGGCGCAAGAGCAGCTCCAGCGCCTGCGGGCCGGACTGCGCCTTCAAGACCTCGACACGGTCGCTTGCCAGCAACGCTTCGAGCGCGATCAGGTTCTCCGGAACGTCGTCGACCAGCAGGCACTTGATGCGGTCATCGGGGGATTGGGCTGATGTCGGGTTCATAGTGTCATTGCAGGTGGGTTTCAGGGCAGAGGCTCCGTGGGCAACTGCGCGAAAACGGCGGCGATCTCATCGGGCGTCAGGGACTGCGCCGTCGGGACCCGCGCCAGGGCGGCATCGGGCATGGTGCGCATGGCCGCCGTGTCCGGCGCCTGCACCAGCGCGCGGCCGCCTGCCGCATGAATGGCGGCCAGGCCTTCGGCGCCATCCTCGTTCGCCCCCGAAAGAAGCACGCCCAGCAGCCGATCGCCATAGCCATCGGCGGCGGACTGGAACAGCACGTCGATGGACGGCCGCGAAAAAAGCACCGGCGGATCGATGGACAGCGCCAGGCGCGGACCACGGTCCACCAGCAGGTGATAGCCGGGCGGGCCGAAATACACGTGCCCGGGCAGGATGGGTTGCTGGTCCTCGGCCTCCTGCACGGGCAGGGCGCAGCGGTAGCCGAAGATCTCGACCAGCCGACTGCGGCGGTTGCACGGCAGGTGCAGCAGCACGATGACCCCGGCCCGCAGGCCGGCGGGAAGCGCCGGCAGCAGGACGTTCAAGGCGTCGATCGCGCCCGACGAGCCGCCGATCACGATGGCGTCCCACTGGACCTCGTCTTGCGGGTCGGCGCGAGGGTCAGGCGCGCCCCCGTTCACAGGTCGGCCTTTTTTCGGTAGATGCGGTCTGCCAGCACGAAGTCGTCAAAGCCGTCGGCCTGCGCCGAAAAACGCACCGATTCCCGCGAGCCCAGGCCCAGGAATCCCCGATGCACCAACGCCTCGTGGAATAGTCCGAGCGCCCGGTTCTGCAGGTCGCGCTCGAAGTAGATCAGCACGTTGCGGCACGACACCAGGTGCACTTCGGCGAACACGCTGTCCGTGGACAGGCTGTGATCGGAGAACACCATGTGCTCGCGCAGCTTCTTGTCGAACACCACGCGGCCATACCGCGCCGTGTAGTAGTCGGACAGCGAACTGCGCCCGCCGGCCTGCGCATGGTTGGCCGTGAAGGCCGCGGCGCGGTCCAGGTCGAAGACGCCCTGCTCGGCCGCGCGCAGCGCATGCGGGTTGATGTCGGTGGCGTAGATCAGCGTGCGGTCCAGCAGCCCTTCCTCGAGCAGCAGGATGGCAAGCGAATAGACCTCTTCGCCCGTGCTGCAGCCGGCCACCCACACCTTGATCGACGGATAGGTGCGCAGGATGGGCACCACCTCATTGCGCAGCGCAAGAAAGTAGCTGGGATCGCGGAACATGTCGCTGACCTGCACCGTCAGGTACTGCAGCAATCCCGTGAACACCGACGGATCGTGCAACACCCGGTCCTGCAACTGGGACAGCGTCTTGCAGCCGAACTCCGTCAGCGCGGCGCGCAGGCGCCGCTTCAGCGATGCCTGCGCATATTCGCGGAAGTCGTAGTGGAAGCGGTGATAGATCGCATCGAGCAGCAGCCGCTGCTCGATGTCTTCGATGTGCGCCTTGTTCTGTGTGGGCATGGTGGCGATCGCTGGGTCCGGGCGGCGCGGCTTACTTGCGCATCCAGACGCGCACCAGGGACAGCAGGCGCTCCACGTCCAGCGGCTTGGCGATGTAGTCGTTCGCGCCCGCCGCCAGGCATTTTTCCTGGTCGTCCTTCATGGCCTTGGCGGTCAGGGCGATGATGGGCAGCCGGCGCCATTCGGGCCGCGCGCGGATCTCGCGCATGGCCGTATAGCCGTCCATCTCGGGCATCATGATGTCCATCAGCACCAGGTCGACCGAGCGGTGCCCGTTCACCCCGGCGCGGCCCAGGGCTTCCAGCGCCTCGCGCCCATTGCGCGCGATTTCCACGTGCAGGCCGGTGGGCTCCAGGATGCTCGACAGCGCGAACACGTTGCGCACGTCGTCTTCCACCACCAGCACCGTGCGGCCCTCCAGCGCGGTGTCGCGGCTGCGCGCAAGCTCCAGCATCTGGCGCTGTTGCGGCGGCAGTTCGGCCTCGACCTGATGCAGGAAAAGCGTCACCTCGTCCAGCAGGCGTTCGGGCGAGCGGGCGTCCTTGATGATGATCGACTTGGAGAAGCGGCGAAGCTGCTGCTCCTCGTCGCGCGACAGCGCCCGGCCGGTGTAGACGATTACGGGCGGGAACGACACGGCTTCCTGTTCGGCCATTTCGCGCAAGAGCTCATAGCCGCTCATGTCGGGCAGGTTCAGGTCCATCACCACGCAGTCGTAGGTGGTCTCGCGCAGCAACGCCAGCGCGTCGCCGGCATTGGCCGCCAGCACGATCTGCACGTCGTCGCGGGCCAGCAGCTCGCGCACGCTGTCGCGCTGCCGGTCGTCGTCCTCGACGACCAGCACGCGCCGCACGTTCTGCGTAAACTTGGCTTCCAGGCGCTGCAGCGCCTGGACCAGTTCCTCGCGCTTGACCGGCTTGAGCGCATAACCGACCGCGCCGCGGACCAGGGCCTCCTGCGCATAATCGGCCACCGACACGATATGCACCGGGATATGGCGGGTGACCGGATTGCGCTTGAGCTGGTCCAGCACGCCCAGGCCGGAGAAGTCCGGCAGGTTGACGTCCAGCACGATGGCGTCGGGCCGCCGCTGGGCCGCCAGCGCCAGGCCGTCGGTCGCGGTGTGCGCGGTCAGGCAGCCAAAGCCCATCTCCTTGGCCAGATCGGCCAGGATGCTGGAAAAACGCTCATCGTCCTCGATGACGAGGATGGTGCGGCCAGCGGTCTCGCCGGGTTCGGGGTCGGCAGCCACGGCAGGCGCCGCCGGCGCCAACAGCGGCACTGTGAGCGCGGCGTCGGCCGCATCCGCCGGCGTGGCAAAAGCACGCCGCGCAGGCGCGGCGGACGCCTCGGCGCGGGCGCGCGGCGCCGCGGAAGACGAGGCGGCCGGCTGGTCCATCGGCAGCAGCAACGTGAACACGCTGCCCTGCCCCGGCGCGCTGACCATCGTCAGCGTGCCGCCCAGGAGCTTGCTCAGATCGCGCGAGATAGACAGCCCCAGTCCCGTTCCACCGTGCTTGCGATGGGTGCTGCCGTCGGCCTGCCGGAAGGCTTCGAATATCAGTTCGTGCTGGTCTTCGGCCACGCCGATGCCGGTGTCCTGCACCGCGAACGACAGCATTCTTCCCGGCGCCCGCGTCACGCGCAGCGCGACGAAGCCCTGTTCAGTGAACTTGATGGCGTTCGACAGCAGATTCTTGAGCACCTGCCCCAGACGCTGCGGATCGGTGTGCAGCGTGTCCGGCACGTCGCGCGCGATGTCCAGCTCCAGCGCCAGCCCCTTGTCGTGCGCCAGCGGCCGCAGCGGTTCCAGCAGCCGCTGGAGCGCCGGCGCGATGGGCACTTCCTCGAGGTCCACGGTCGCCTGGCCGGCTTCGATCTTGGCCAGATCCAGGATGTCGTTGATGAGCGCCAGCAGGTCCCGCCCCGCGGCCAGGATGGTCTGCGCGTACTTCACCTGCTCGGCCGTCAGATTGCCCGGCTTGTTGTCGGAAAGCAGCTTGGCCAGGATCAGCGTGGAATTGAGCGGCGTGCGCAGCTCGTGGCTCATGTTGGCCAGGAATTCGCTCTTGTACTGGCTGGCCTGCGCGAGCAGGCGGGCCTTGTCCGTGAGCGCGCTCTGCACCCGCAGCAGCTGCTCGGCCTGGGATTCCAGGTTGACGTTGGTCTGTTCGAGTTCGGTCTGCTGCAGCTCCATGCGCGCCTGCGATTCCTGCAGGATGCGGCTCTGCTGCTCCAGTTCTTCATTGCTGACGCGCAGCTCTTCCTGCTGGGTCTGCAGTTCTTCCGACTGGCGCTGCGTTTCCGCCAGCAGCGATTCCAGCCGCGTCCGGTCCATCCCGGCCCGGATCGCCGACGCCAGCATTTCCGACGCGCCTTCCAGCAGGTTGCGCTCGCTTTCGCTCACCGGATGATTGAAGCCCAGTTCGATCACGGCATACACGCGGTCATATTGCATCGCGGGCGCCACCACCAGCTCGACCGGCGTGGAGCGGCCCGTCGCCGACGAGACCTCCAGATGGCTGGCCGGCACGTTGCGCACATGCAGCAGCTTGCGCGACGCGACCGCCTGGCCCGCCAGGCCCTGCGCCGGCGGGATCTTCTGCGCGAGCCGTTCGGGCGGCAGCGCAAAGCCGCCAAAAAGCTCCAGCTCGCCGCCGTTGACGACATAGCCCGCGCCGACGCTCGCGTTCAGGTATTCGGCCATGTAGGCCAGGGCCCGCTTGCCGATCTCGTCCAGGCGGTGGTCGCCCCGAAGCTGCAGGCTCAGGCCCGACAGGCCCGTCGTCACCCAGGCCTGGCGAGCCTTGACGCGGTACTCGCGGATGGTCATGGCGGCCGAGCCGGCGATCAGGAACAGCAGCAACACAGCGCCGCCCCACGAGTAATACGTCGACGTCGTCGCGGCCGAATTCCAGGAATCCCGCTCCTGCTGGATCTGGTTCATCTGGATCGCGTACAGATCGGCAACCAGCTCGCGCAGCCGGTCCATCGCTTCCTTGCCCGAGTCGGTCCGCACCACGGCCATCGCGCCTTCCACGTCGCCGGCCCGGCGCATCTCGATCGTATTGTGCAGTTCGCTCAGCTTCTGCCGCGTGATGCCCGCGATGTCATTGACGATCCGGCGCTGCGCGGCGTCCTGCTGCGCGACTTCCTTGATGGTCTCCAGGCGCTGCTCGATCAGCGGCACCGAGCGCACGTAGGGTTCCAGGTAGTTCGCATCGCCGGTCAGGAGGTAACCCCGTTGCCCGATCTCGGCGTCTTTCAGGGCCGAATTGAACAGGCTGAGCTGGCGCAGCGACTCGGTGGCGCGGTCCATCGCCTGGACTGCGCGCGTGCGCGTGTCCGCGGAGCGCACGTTGACGAAGGCGATAACCAACGTGGCTACCGCGGCCAGCACAAACCCGGCCATCAGGGTGCGGGGAAAAGCAAGGCGGCTGGCGGGCTGCGGCGATTTCAGCATGAGGTCGATTTACCGATTCAGGGGGAAAGCGCGCGATTTGCGCGATGCGAGAGCAGGAAGAATTATAGGGACGGAGAGCCGCTCAACCATCCTGCTAACTGGTGAACTATACAGGCAGCGGCGCGCACCGGTTGCGTCCGGATACAACTACAACACCAACGCGGCGCCCGCATGCCCTAGGATTCCGCCTTCACGGTCTCCCGACCGCCTATTCGCGTGGCTGCCGCTTCCATGGCCGGCGCAACGCCCACAGGCATCCCTGCATGACCCTGGCGACAGCCGGTGGGCCGACAACCGAATCGCCGCCGCCGTGGCACTGAATAATCATGACGAAAATCCTTTTGGTCGACGACCAACCCACGTTGGTCGCCCTGATGAGCGAGTTCCTGAGCAGCGAAGGCTATGACGTCACGACGCATACCGACGGTCTGACCGCGCTGCAGCAGATGATCGCCCTGCGTCCCGACCTGGTCATCACCGACTTTTCCATGCCGGGCATGGACGGCGGCGCGCTCCTGACCGCCATGCGCGAGAACGCGTACCTGCACGAAACCCCGGTGCTGGTGCTGAGCGGCCGCCCCGAGTACGAGATCATGGCGGCCTGCGAAGGCCGCGCGACGCTCATGCGCAAGCCGGCGCAGCCGCCCGAGGTGCTGGAGGCGGTTCGCCGCCTGCTCGCGGAGTCGGAGCGGTCCTTGCGCGCGCAGACGTACGCCGGCCCGCTCGGCCACGCGGCGGGCTCGGCGCAAAGCCTCCAGGCGCGCGCGGCCTGACGGCCTGACGCGTCGCGCTGCCGCCGGGTTCAGGCCTGGGCGCTGGCGCGCAGGCGGTTGACGACCTGGTTGTCCTTGCCTTGCAGCAGCCCGGTGAGCACGAAGTTGAATTCGATCTCTTTATAGGCGTCCGCCTTCAGGCCCAGCCCGGCGCCGCCAGTCTTGTCGACCACGGGCGGGATCAGGGCTTCGCGGGTGGCATAGGCGAAGTCGTCCCAAATGAGGGGATCGCCCTCGATGTTGAATTGCGTCGTCAGCTTGCGATGCCCGTCGGCGCTGACGAAGAAGTGCACATGCGCCGGTCGGTTGCCGTGCCGGCCCAGCGCGTCCAGCAGTTGCTGGGTGGCGCCCTGCGGCGGACAGCCGTAGCCCACGGGCATCAGCGTACGGAACTCATACCTGCCGTCGGCGTCGGTCCGGACCGCGCCGCGCAGGTTGAACTCGGACTGCGCGCCGGTCGGGTCGAAGTGCGAATAAAAGCCCTTGGAATTGGCATGCCAGCATTCGACCACCGCGTTGGCCAGCGGCGCGCCGCGGGTGTCGCGCACGACGCCGCGGATCACGAGCGGGCCGGCGTCGGGATCCGGATCGAGATCGATGCGCGAGACACCGTCGCGCACCGGCGCGCCGGCCACGTAGAGCGGACCTTCGATGGTGCGTGGCGTGCCGCCATCCAGGCCGGCCAGCTCGTCCTCGCGATCCATCCGGACGTCGAGGTACTTCTCCAGGCCCAGGCCGGCGGCCAGCAGCGCGGCCTCGCCATCGCGGCCGAGCTGGTTCAGGTAGTTCACCCCCGCCCACACCTCGTCGGGCGTGATGTCCAGGTCGTCGATGGCCTTGAACAGATCGCTCAGCAGGCGATTCAGGATCTGCTTGACGCGCGGATTGCCACTGCCGCCTTCCAGATTGGTGGCGGCCTTCAGCAAGTCCTGCACTTCCTTGGTGTTGAATACGTCGAGGCTCATGTCTGTCTCCAGTGGGTTATCCGTTTTGCGACCGGGCCGCGCGTCCGCGCCTGGTCAATGCTTCCTGTCCGTCGCCTTCACCAGCCCCTCCCGCGTAAAGCGCTTGAGCTTGGCTTCATCCAGCTCGATCCCCAGCCCCGGTCCGGCCGGCACCGTCAGTTCAAAGTCGCTGTAGTCCAGCGGCTGCGTGAGGATTTCTTCGGTGATCAGCAAGGGGCCGAACAGCTCCGTGCCCCATTGCAGACTGGGCAGGCTGGCAAACAGGTGCGCCGACGCAATCGTGCTGACCGCGCCTTCGAGCATCGTGCCGCCGTACAGTTCGATGCCCGCCGCGTCGGCGATCGCCGCCACGCGCTGGGCCGCAAACAGGCCGCCGTTCTGCTCGATCTTGATGGCGAACACGTCGGCGCCATGCTGGCGCGCGATCTCGAAGGCGGTGTCGGGGCCTTGCAGCAGCTCGTCGGCCATCAGGGCCACCGGGAACCGGCGCATCAGCCGCGCCAGCGCCGCGGCGCTGGCCACCGGTTGCTCAACCAGTTCGCAGCCCGCCTGCGCCAACGCCGGAATGGCCCAGGCCGCCTGCGTCTCGCTCCACGCCATGTTCACATCCACCCGGACCTCGCCGCGATCGCCCAGCGCCGCCTTGATGGCAGCCACGTGGGCGATGTCGACGCGCGGATCCCTGGCCCCGATCTTCAGCTTGAAAATGCGATGCCGGCGCGCGTCCAGCATCTTTTCGGCCTCGTCGATGTCGCGCGCGGTGTCACCCGACGCCAGCGTCCAGGCCACCGGCAGGCGGTCCCGCTGGCGTCCGCCCAGCAGTTCGCTCACCGGCACGCCCAGCCGCTTGCCGTGCGCGTCCAGCAACGCGGTTTCCAGCGCGCTCTTGGCGAAATGGTTCACCTTGACCAGTTTGCCCAGGTGCGCCATCAGCGCCTGGATGCGGGTGGCGTCCTGGCCGATCATGGCGGGCGCGAAATACGCGTCGATGGACAGCTTCATCGCCTCGGGGCTTTCCGGGCCATACGCCATGCCGGCAATGGTGGTGCCTTCCCCGATCCCCACCACGCCGTCGCTGCAGTAAACCTTCACCAGCATCAGCGTCTGGCCATACATCGTGGCCACCGACAGCTTGTGCGGGCGGATGGTCGGCAGGTCGACGAGAGAAGTTTCGATGCGTTCGATAAAGGCGGCGGGCATGGCGGGCAATGGAAGTCAGAGAGTCAGAAGGCAGTTATAAGACCGCCCGACTTTTGCCGTCCAATACTTTGAAAATCCAAATTGATACCTTAAAGGCATAAATAAACCGCGCAACCCTAGGGGCATGGCGCGGTTTTTCAATACTTTTCAGGTTTCATTTAGCGCTGCGGCCCGGCAGCGGCGCGCCGTGCCAGGACGTTGCGCGAGCGGGCGCAAGGTCCCCGCGGTGAGCCCCCTCGCTCCTGGCGCCGGTCAGCGGATCCGCAGGACCACCTTGCCCTTGGCGCGTCCCTGCGCCAGATAGCCAAGCGCTTCCTTCGCTTCGTCAAACGGGAACACCCGGTCTATCACGGGCCGGATGCGCCCGGTCGAAAGCAGCGCGCCGATTTCAGCGAGCTGCGCGCCGTCGGGGCGCACGAAGAGAAAGGAATACGACACGTCCCGCTGCCTGGCCAGCCGCCGGATCCTGCGGCTCATGAGCCCAAGGACCCACCTCAGAACGGGATTCAGCCGGCGGGCGCGCGCGAAGGCGGGGTCCAGGGGGCCGATCAGCGACACCACCTTGCCTGCGGGCTTGAGAATGTCCATCGACCGCTCGATCGCATCCCCCCTGAGCGTGCCCAGGACGACGTCATAGCCGCGCAGCACCTGTTCAAACGCCTGCGTCTTGTAGTCGACGACCTCGTCCGCGCCCAGGTCGGCCACCCACTGGACGTTGGCGGTGCTGGTGGTCGTGCCCACCGTGGCGCCGAAATGCCTGGCCAACTGGATTGCGAAGGAACCGATCCCGCCGGACCCGGCGGGAACGAACACTTTCTGGCCAGCCTGGAGCCCGGCGCGTTCCTTCAGCGCCTGCCACGACGTCAGCGCGACCATCGGAACGGCCGCGGCCTGCACGAAATCCAGGTTGTCGGGCTTGTGCGCGGCGGCGTGCTCGGGCACCGCCGCCAGCTCCGCGAATGTGCCTTTGCCCAGGTCGAAAACACTGGCAAAGACCGCATCGCCGGGCTTGAAGCGCGTCACGGCGCTGCCGACCTCGATCACGACCCCCGCGACGTCGCTGCCCAGCGTAGCGGGCAGGTCGAACTTCAACACGGGGCGGAACGTCCCCGCCGGAATCATGTTGTCGATGGGGTTCACGCCCGCCGCGTGAACCTCCACCAGCAGTTCGTCCGGCTTCAGGACCGGGCGAGCCACCTGAGCGAAGCCGATCCCGGGGGCCTTGCCATAGCGTTGGAACGTAAGCGCTTTCATCTTGTGTGCGGATTCCCGAAAACAGCGGGCAGGTGGGCGGACGCCGCCCGGCTCAGGCGCGCGGCCGATAGCGTTCGGCGGCGTGCGCCTGCCGGATGTCGGACATCAGGCCCAGACGCGCGCTTTCCAGCGAGTCCCAGCGCCCGGCCACATGCAGCGGCGGGATGGTGACGAGTTCGCGGCGATCAAAGCCCGCCAGCGCGGCATCGACCAATTCGCCCACCTCCATCGACTCGGCGAGCGTATCGATGTCGATACCGGCGCGTTCCCAGATCTCCGTGCGCGTCGCGGCAGGCAGCACCGCCTGCACATAGACGCCGCTGGGCGCCAGTTCGACGTTCAATCCCTGCGACAGGAACAGCACAAAGGCCTTCGAGGCACCGTAGATCGACATGCCGAACTCGGGCGCAAAGCCCACCACCGAGCCGATATTGACGATGGCGCCGCCCCCCGATCGGACAAAGCGCGGCGCGACGGCCGCCGCCAGCCGGGTGGGCGCCCTCGCGTTCAGGGCGATCAGCTGGTCGATGGCGTCGGCGCTCTGGTGCACGAAGCTGCCCGACTGCGCCATGCCGGCGTTGTTGATCAGGATGCCTATCTGATCGTCATCGCGCAGCCTGGCTTCGACACGGGCCAGGTCTGCCGCCTGGGTCAGGTCCGCCTGCAAGACGTCGACCTTTACGCCTGCATCTTGCTGCAGCCGCGCGGCCAGGGCCTGCATGCGCGCCAGGTCGCGCGCAACCAGGACGAGATTGTGGCCGCGGCGGGCGAAGCGCTCGGCATAAGTGGCGCCGATGCCGGAAGAGGCGCCGGTGATGAGAACGGTGGGAAGCGAAGTCATGGGTGTATTCCTTTGCAGAAGGGTCCGGGTGCGAAAAGCGGCCGGCGCCGCTTCAGGCGGCCAGGGTCGGGTAGTCGGTGTATCCCGCGGCGCCGCCCCCATAGAGCGTGGCGACGTCCGGTCGGGCCAGCGGCGCCCCCGCCTTCAGGCGTTCGACCAGATCGGGATTGCTGATGAACGGGCGGCCGAACGCGAAAAGATCCGCACGGCCCGCGTTCAGCGATTGGGTTGCCAGTTCCAGGTCATAGCCGTTGTTGGCCAGATAGGCTTGTCCGAACCGCTGCCGCAGCGCGTCATAGTCGAACGGCGCGACATCGCGCGGGCCGCCCGTCGCGCCCTCGACCACGTGCAGGTAAACAATGCCCAGCCCACTGAGCTGCCCGACGATGTAGTCGTATTGCGCCTGGGGATCGGAGCAGGAGATGCCGTTGGCCGGCGACACGGGCGAAATCCGCACGCCGGTGCGATCGGCGCCAATTTCCTGCGCCACCGCGGCGACGACCTCCAGCAGCAGGCGCGCGCGGTTCTCGATGGTGCCGCCGTAGGCGTCGGTGCGCCGGTTGGCCCCATCCTTGATGAACTGCTCCAGCAGATAGCCGTTCGCGCCGTGGACCTCGACGCCATCAAAGCCCGCCGCCATGGCGTTGGCTGCGGCCTGACGGAAATCGTTGACGATGCCCGGCAGTTCATCGAGTTCGAGGGCGCGCGGCTGCGACACCTCGGCAAACGCATTGTTGACGAAGGTTTTCGTCTCCGCGCGAATCGCGGACGGCGCGACCGGCGCGGCGCCGCCCGGCTGCAGATCGACATGCGAGACGCGGCCGACGTGCCAGAGCTGGACGAAGATGCGTCCCCCCTTGGCATGCACCGCGTCGGTGACCTTGCGCCAGCCGGCGATCTGCTCCGGGGTGTACAGGCCCGGGGTGTCCTGGTAGCCCTGCGCCTGGGCCGACACCTGCGTCGCCTCCGTGATGATGAGGCCGGCCGATGCCCGCTGCGCGTAGTAGGTCGCGGCCAGCTCGCCGGGCACCAGCCCGGCGCCAGCGCGATTGCGGGTCAGCGGCGCCATGACGATGCGATTCGCAAGCGTCAGCCCGCCCAGGACATAGGACTCGAACAGTGTGTGGTGGCTCATGTGCAACCCTTCAGGAATGAAATCGGGCTCAATGATGACGACCATCATCTAAACTGTCAACGGTTTTGATGATGACCGTCATCAATGTATGATGCAAGCCTTCTTCGACAGGTATTCAGCGTGGTCACACCATGAAGATCACCCGGGCACAGGCACAGGCGAACCGCCAGCACGTCGTCGAAACAGCATCCAGGCTGTTTCGGGAACGCGGCTACGACGGCGTCGGCGTCGCCGATCTGATGGCCGCCGCCGGTTTCACCCACGGCGGCTTCTATAAGCAATTCCGCTCCAAATCCGACCTGATGGCCGAAGCGGCCGCCTGCGGCATCGCGCAGACGGTGGCGCTGAGCAAAGACGCGGACCTGGCGGCATTTGTGGAGTCGTACCTGTCCCGCGAGCACCGCGACGGCCGCGCCACCGGGTGCACGATGGCGGCGTTGGGCGCCGATGCGGCGCGCCAGCCGCCCGCCGTCCGCGCAACGTTCGCGGCCGGCATAGAGGGGCTGTTGACCGCGCTGGTCCCGGAAAGCGCGGCGTCGGACCCGGCGCAGGCGCGCGCCCGGATCCTCGACCGGATGGCGCACCTGGTCGGCGCCATCGTCCTGTCGCGCTCCTGCCCGGACGATTCCCCCCTGGCCGACGAGATCCTGGCGGCTTGCCGCGAGAGCCTGCTGGCGTCAATCAGCCCGCCGGCGGCAGCGAACGACACCGCGCCCGCCGACCGGCATGACGCCGCGCCATGACGCGATAGCCCGTTTCAGGCCGGCGCCGACGATTCGTTGACGATCGTCAACGTCGGCCATCCTGGCAGATCTACGCTTGCCCTACTCGTCCGCTCAGTGCGCGGAGGAGTCCAGGAATATCAACCATGGGGAGAATGACCATGAAGATGCGCAGATTGGCCGGACTTGCACTCGCCGCCGCGATGGTTCCCGTTTTGGCGCCAGCCGCCCCGCCTACAGAGCCATCGGCTGCCTCGCCCGCAGCGGCGCCGCCGTCGCAAGAGAGTGTCGAGCAGTTTGACAAGCAGGCGGCGCAGATCCGGGAGAACCTGGAAAAGATGCAGGCCACGATGGGCCAGATCCAGAAATCCACCGACCCCGCCGAACGCCAGAAGCTCCTGCGCGAACACCAGGAGTTGATGCAGAAGAACATGGGCATGATGAACCAGATGTGGGGCAGCGGCGCAATGGGTTGCTGCGCCATGGCGGGCGGCGGCGGGCGTCAACATCGCGGCGGACCCATGATGGGGTGGAACGCCATGCGGGGAAATTATTCGAATCTGAATCCCGAACAGGTCAGGGAACGCCAGTACATGCGGGATCAGTACATGGGCATGCAGCAAATGATGATGGAACAAATGCTGCAGCAGCAGATCTACCGGAGCGGTCCGCCGCGTTGACCCCGACGCGGGCGGCCCGGGCGCGCCGCCGCGCCCGGGCAGGACGGTACACTGTGCGCTCACTGGCCCCAGAGCGCTTCCTGTCCAACCGTGTCCACCGCCCCAAGTACCTCCGCTGCCGCACCCGTCTCCCCCATCGCCCGCGAGGACGGGGTGGACGAACGCCTGTTCGTGGCGTCGGTGGAAAAGGCGATGCGCGTGCTCGAAAGCTTTGATCGCGACAACCAGCCGCTGTCGATTCTGGAACTCAACGACCGCACCGGACTGGGCCGCAGCGCGACCCAGCGCTTCGTCTACACCTTGCACCGGCTGGGCTACCTGCAGCGGCTGGCGGGCGCCAAGACCTATCGCCTGTCGGCCAAGCTGGTCGGTCTGGCCGGCACCACGCTGGGCGGAAACGCGCCCCTGCAACATGCCTGGCCGAACCTGGTCGAACTGGCGCGCGAAACCGGCGAGTCGATTTCGTGGGTGGAGCTCGACGGCGACGACATCATCGTCCTGGGCAACATCCCCAGCGTGCACCCGGTGTCGGTGAACCTGCCGGTGGGCAGCCGCTTCGCGGCCATGCCGGCCTCGTCGGGACAGGTGCTGCTGGCCCATCTACCCGACGCCACGCTGCGCGCGCGGATCGCCGCCATGCCTGCCAGCGTACGCGCCCGGTTCGGCGATCGCGACGACGACGAGATCCTGAGCTTCTTCACCAAGGCCCGGGCGCAGGGCCATTCGATGACCGAGAAGAACCTGGGCCAAGGCAGCGTGTCGATCTCCGTGCCGGTCGTCGACGGCCGCGGCCAGACCATCGCCGCCATCAATCTTTCCACGCTGGCCGCGCGCCACGACGCGCACGCCGTGCGCACCCGCCTGCTTCCCCTCGTCATCCAGACCGCGCGCGACCTCATCGCGGCGTAACCCTCCCCCCCCCCTCTTTTAAGAAAATTGCATGGCAATTTAATTGCCATGGCTTGCGCGTCCCCTACGGGAAAGCCCTCGCTTGTTCGTCCAAAAATCCGGCGTATGATCCATAAAAATTAAATAGTAATTTTATAACTTACTATGCAATTACACCTGCCGACGGCGGCAGATGCTTTCGTAAAGGACGAACACCATGGACTTCATCAAGTTGGAACGCGTTGGCAACGTGACCGTGCTGACGTTGAATCGGCCCGATTGCCTCAATGCCTGGCATACGGCAATGCGTGCCGAGATCATGCAGGTGCTGCGCGAGGCCGCGACGGATCCGGACGTGGGCGCGCTGGTGATGACCGGCGCCGGCGACCGCGCCTTCTGCGCAGGCCAGGACCTGAACGAGGCGCGCGATTTCGACGGCGCCCGCGCCGAAACGTGGATCGGCGAATGGGAGACCTATTACCACCTGCTGCGCAGCTTCCCGAAGCCGCTGGTCATGGCGCTCAATGGCACGGCCGCGGGTTCGGCCTTCCAGGTGGCGCTGCTCGGCGACATCCGGGTGGCGCACGAGGGCGTGAAAATGGGGCAGCCCGAGATCAACGCCGGCATCGCCAGCGTCACCGGTCCGTGGATCATGCGCGAGATGCTGGGCCTGTCGCGCACCATCGAGCTCACGCTGACCGGCCGCATGATGGATGCGCGCGAATGCCACCAACTGGGCCTGATTCACCACCTGGTCGCGGCCGACGAGGTGCGTGCGCGCGCGCTGGAGATCGCGGCCCAACTGGCGGCCAAGCCGCCCGTGGCGTTGCGCCTGGACAAGCAGCGCTTCCAGGAAATGACCGAGGCCGGCTTTCGCGACGCCATGCAGGCCGCCGCGCGGCTGCACCACGAATCGTACGAGAGCGGAGAACCCGCCCGCATGATGCAGGCCTTCTTTGCCGAGCGCGAACAGCGCCGCCCCGCCGCCCGCTGACGTGGCCGCGCCTTTGGATTCTTCGACCGCTTTCGGCATCATGACCTCAGACACCCATATCGATATCCCGCCGGTCTCCGACGAAACGCTCGCGCAGCTCATCGCGCGCCGCGCCGCCGAGGCGCCGGACGAGGTGTATTGCCTCTTCAATGACGAGCCCCTCACGCTGGCCATGCTGCACCAGCGCGTGCTGCGCCTGGCCAACCTGCTGTGGCGCGAGGGCCTGCGCCCCGGCGACCGCGTGGCGCTGATGCTGCCCAGCCACCCCGACCATATCGTCGCCATCTTCGCGCTGGCGGCGCTGGGCCTGGTGCGGGTGCCGGTGAACGTGCACCTGAAGGGCGCGTCGCTCACGCATCTGTTCGAGCACCTGGCGCCGCGCGCCCTCATCGCCGACGCGGAACACGCCGACGCGCTGGCGCCCGAGCTGCACCGGCTGGACGTCGTGCTGTGGCGCGGCGGACAAGGCCCTGACGGCGATGCGGGCCGCGCATTCGAGCGCTATCTCGACACGCCGGCCGACCCGTTGCCGGTCTCGCCCGGTCCTGACGACATCCTTGCGCTCACGCCCAGCTCGGGCACGACGGGCGCGCCCAAGGGCGTGTTGAAATCCGACCGCACCCTGCGCGCCGGCCCGCTGGCGATCCTGCGGCTGACCGGCGCCGCGCCCGGCAACGTGTTCCTGTTGTGGGAATCCCTGCACCATGGCGCCGGCGTCGCGGTGATCATCTCGGCGCTGCTGGGCGGAACCCGCCTCGCGATGGTCGAACGCTTCAGCGCATCGCGCTTCTGGGACGACGCCCGCCGCTACGGCGTGACGCATATCCACTATCTGGGCACCGTGATTCCGATGCTGCTCAAGCAGCCCCCGCGTCCGGACGACCGCGACCACGGCGTGCGCATCGCCTGGGGCGGCGGCTGCCCGCCGGAGCTGTGGCAGGCGTTCTCGCAACGCTTTGGCGTGGAGATGCGCGAGGGTTACGGCCTGTCGGAACTGATCACCTTCGTCACCGTCAACCCGGCCGGCCCCGCGGGCTCCGTGGGCAAGCCGCTCGATTACTACGACGTGCGGCTCACCGGCGACGACGGCGAACCCGTGCCCGTCGGCGAAAGCGGCGAAATCACCGTGCGCGCACACGTGCCCGGCCTGGGGTTCCTCGGCTACTTCCGCAACCCCGACGCCGAGCGCGACGCCCGGCGCGGCGAGTGGTTCTGCACCGGCGACCTCGCACGCCAGGATGAACAGGGCTTTCTCTACTACGCCGGCCGCAAGAAGGACATGCTGCGCCGGCGCGGCATCAATATCTCGGCCTGGGAGGTCGAGCGCGTGATTGCCGAGCATCCCGACATCGAAGAGACCGCCCTGGTGGCCGTGCCCAGCGACCTGGGCGAGGACGAGCTCAAGCTGTTCGTGCGCTTGCGCGAGGGCCGCTCGCTCGCGCCGCTCGACCTCATCCGCTGGAGCGAACCACGCCTGCCGTACTACCAGATCCCGCGCTTCGTGGCGTTCATCGACGAATTTCCAAAGACGCCGACGCAGCGGATCCAGAAAAAGGAACTGTCGCGCCAGACCGCCGGCGTGTGGGATCTGCAGACCTCGGGCTACCGGGTCGGCAAATAACGTACAACCACTGCAGTTCAACGGACACATCAGAATCCGCGGACGACAACGCGCCGCATCAAGGGGAAGTCTATGAACACCATTTTCAATCGGAAGCCGCGCTGGGCCGCAAGGTTCGCGGCGGGCGCAATCAGTTTGGGCCTGGGCATGGGGCTGGGCCTGACGGCATCGCCGGCGCAAGCCGAGTATCCCGAACGCCCGATCACGCTGATCGTGCCGTTCGCGCCCGGCGGCGCGGTCGACGTCGTCGGCCGCATCCTCGCCACGGCGATGGGCGAGCAGCTCGGCCAGACCGTCGTGGTCGAGAACAAGGCGGGCGCCAGCGGCAACATCGGCGCGCAGCAGGTGCGGCGCGCCAAGGCCGACGGCTACACGCTGCTGATGGCGCCCACCACGTCGTATGTGCTGAACAGCCGGCTGATGGGCAAGGACGTCGTGGGTTTCGATCTGCTCAAGGATTTCCGCTCAGTGGGCGTGGTGGGCGAGCTTCCCGTCGTGCTGGTGGCAAACCAGGGCATGGGCGTGAAGACCCTGGCCGAACTGGTCAGCAAGGTGCGGTCGGCGCCGGGCGAGTTCGCCTACGGTTCCTCGGGGCCGGGCACGTTGGAGCATGCCGTCGCCGAGATGTTCCGCCTGCGCGAAAAACTCGAGCTGCTGCACGTCCCGTATCGCGGCGCCGCGCCCGCCATGGTCGACCTGCTGGCCGGCCAGGTGCAGATGATGTTCGCCACGGCCCCCACGGCGCTGGCCAACCTGCCCGGCGGCCGCATCGTTCCGGTGGGCGTGGCCTCGCGCAACCGGCTGGCCTCGCTGCCCGACACGCCGACCCTGATCGAACAAGGGCTGCCGGACTTCACCGCGTCGTCGGTCTACGCCATTCTCGTGTCGCGCAACACGCCCGAGCCCGTCGTGCAGGCGCTCAATGGCGCGCTCAAGCGGCTGAACGAAGGGCCGGCGCTGGCCGAGAAACTGCGGCTGCAAGGGGTGGTGCCGGTCTACACCGACACCGCCCGGGCCGACGCGGCGCTGCGGGCCGAGGTCGAGAAATGGAACAGCGTGGTCGATGCCACGCACATCACGCTGAATTGATACGCCGCGAGCCCGGCACAGGAGACTGCATTGGCATCTGAAATTCGTCTGGAAAGCCGTGACGCCGGCCGCGTGGCCGTCGTCACGATCGATCGGCCGCACCGGCGCAATGCCTGCGACCTGGCGGCCTGGCGCGACCTGCGCGACATCTTCCGCGGCTTTGCGCAAGACCGCGGATTGCGGCTGGCGGTGCTGACCGGCGCCCAGGGCCACTTCTGCGCGGGCGACGACATCCTCGCGTTTCGCGAGGCGCTGTCCGACCCGGCGCGCGCCGACGCCTATCGCGCGGTAATCCAGGAGTGCTTTGCGGCCGTGCAGGCCGCGCCGGTGCCGGTGATCGCGGCGATGCGCGGCGTGTGCGTGGGCGGCGGCGCGAGCCTGGCGCTGTGCTGCGACTTCCGCGTGGGCGACGGCAGCGCGCGGGTCAGCGTGCCGGTGGCGCGCCTGGGCCTGGTCTACCCCACCGTCCAGCTCCAGCGCCTGTCCCAGCTCATCGGCGTGAGCCAGACCCGCCGCTGGCTCTACACCGGGGAGTTCGTGGACGCCGCCGCGGCGCACCAGGCAGGCTTCATCGATGCCCTCCACGACGATCCGGTGGCCGGCGCGCTAGCCTTCGGGGCGGACATGATGGACAACGCGCCGCTTTCGATTGCCGGCAGCAAGCTCCAGCTCAACGCGATCTCGGCGGGCACGCTGGTCGAAGACGCGGCGCGCATCCAGGCGCTGTCCGACCAGGCCAATCAGAGCGAGGACTATCGCAACGCCGCGACCGCCTTCGCTGAAAAGCGCAAGCCGGTGTTCGTTGGGCGTTGAGGCCCGGGATTCGCCCCTGCCTCCCGGCGAATCCCGAATAGTGGAACGCCGGACCGGCCGGGCGCGTCGACCAGGCTTTTTATCCCGCAGTTCGCCGTATTGCACTGCAACATGATGTGCTGTAGTTCACGCGTGGAGGACGCATTCCGCGGCCTCGTCGCGTGACCATCATGTCCAAACTCAGAAATCTCTCTCTCCGGGGCAGCCTGACCGCGCTGGTGCTCTTCTTCACCGCCACGCTGGTCGTGGTGGGCGCCATCGCCATGCAGCAGCTTTGGAGCATCAGCCAGAAGCAGCGCGCCATGTACACGGAAACCGTCATGCCGCTGCGCGTCGTCGTCGACGCCGCCCGGCAGGGCGCCACGCACTTCCGGCGCATGTACGTCTACATCTGGAATACCGATCCGAAAGGCCGCCAGAACGAACTTCGCCTGAACGAAGATTCCGAAAAGTCCGTGCTGCAAGCGCGCGACCGCCTGCAGCAGGAGCAGGACCCGACGCTGCGCGCGTTGGGCGGCAAGCTGGCCGACACCTGGACCCGCTACAAGTCGGCCGTGGACAACGTGAAAGGCCTTGCCGACCGCAACGACCCGACCGCGATGGCCGTGCTGCACAAGGACTCGGCAGAGCTGCACGTCGCCGTGCGCAACCTCCTGATGGAAGCGGCCAAGCGGCAGGAAGAGCTGGCCAGGCTGGACACCGAAGACGCCGCGGCATCGGTCGAACGCACGTTCTGGACGCTGACGGCACTGATCGTCCTGTGCGCCTTGATCGGCGGCGTCCTGGGCCTGGTCCTGGTGCGGTCCGTGATGCGCCGCCTGGGCGGCGAGCCGGCCTACGCCGCCCACATCGCCCAGGAAGTCGCCAAGGGCAACCTGGCCGTGCGCGTGCAGCGCCGCGATGGCGACCAGACCAGCGTGCTGGCCAACATGGAAGCCATGCGCGCCAACCTGGCGCGCCTGGTGAGCCAGGTGCGCCAGTCCAGCGAGTCGATCGCCACGGGCGCCACCCAGATCACCTCCGGCAACAGCGACCTCAGCCAGCGCACGGAAGAACAGGCCGCCAACGTCGAAGAAACGGCGGCCTCGATGGAAGAGATGAATGCCGCGGTCAAGCAGAACCTTGAATCCGTGCAGATGGCCGCAAGCCTGGCCGGGTCCGCCAGCGCGGCGGCCGCGCGCGGCGGCGAGGTCGTCGGCAACGTGGTCAGCACCATGGACGCCATCTCCGCCAGCTCGCGCAAGATCGTCGACATCATCGCCGTCATCGACTCGATCGCCTTTCAGACCAACATCCTCGCCCTGAACGCGGCGGTGGAGGCGGCCCGCGCGGGCGAACAGGGCCGGGGCTTTGCCGTCGTGGCCAGCGAAGTACGCGCGCTCGCCCAGCGCAGCGCGGGCGCCGCCAAGGAAATCAAGCAACTGATCAGCGACAGCGTGGGCAACGTCGAAGCCGGCTCCACCCTGGTCGGCGAGGCCGGAAACACCATGAACGACATCGTGACGCAGGTGCGCCGCGTTGCCGACCTGATCGCCGAGATCGGCGCCGCGGCCCACGAGCAGGGACAAGGCATCTCGCAAGTCGGCGATGCCATCAACCAGCTCGACCAGACCACCCAGCAGAACGCCGCGCTGGTGGAAGAGTCGGCCGCCGCGGCCCACAGCCTGAACGGGCAGGCCGCGACGCTGGTGCAATTGGTCAGCGTGTTCCGCCTGGCCGACGACGGCGCCTTCCGCCCCGTGGCGCAGGCACAGCCGCAGGTACAGGCACAGCCGCGCCCAAGTATCGCGACCCCTCGCGAGGCCCAGCCCGTGAAATCGCAGCCCGTGCACCCGCAGGTCGCAAAGCCGCTGCGCGCCTTGGCCAAGCCGGCACCCACCCGAGCCGCCGCCGCCGAAAAGCCCGCCCAAGCCCGCCGCGCGTACCCCAAGCCCGCGCCCGCCACGACCGCCCCGCTGCGGGTTCCGGGCGATCGCAAGCCCGCGCAGCCGAACGACGATTGGGAAAGCTTTTAAGCAATGAAGGTTGACGCGGCGCGCGGCGTGCTCAGTCCACACCGCGCGCCGCGGCCATTCGCGCCACGTCGAGCACCGGCATCACGATGCGCTCCAGCGACCGCCTTCGCTGAAAAACGCAAGCCGGTGTTCGTTGGGCGTTGAACGGCAGACTCAGCGCTGGCCGGGAGGCCGCACGCCCAGCGCGCGCATCCAAGGCATGTCGGGCAGGCCCTGCACGGGCGCCATGCCCGGCAGGGGCAGGCCGACAGGATTGAGCGCGGCGTCCTGCAGCACCCTGGCCCATTCCTGCGGGTCTATGGGTTCTCCCATGCGCGCGCGCACGTCCAGCAGATCCAGCGCGGCCCGCCGGTGGCCCGCCTCGGCCGCGTCGCGGAACAGGCGTTCGGCCTCGGCATAGTTCCTGGGCACGCCCCGGCCCATGCCGGTCAGCTCGCCCAGATAGGTCTGCGCGGGCGCGAACCCTTGATCGGCGGCGCGCCGATACCAGCGGGCGGCGACCGGGTAGTTCTTCTCTACATACTCGCCGTTCTCGGCGATCAAGCCCAGGGTGGTCATGGCGACCACATCGCCCGCCTTGGCGCGCGCCTGCAACGACGCCAATCGCGGCTCGTCCACATATTGCGCGCCCCGCTCGATTTCGTATTCCCATGCGCTCATGCGCGCCTTGATCAGATCGCGGCCCAGCGTGGGCGACGGGCCGCGTCCCGCCTGGCCCGGCTTTTCTCCGGGCTTCGCGGGCGTTGTGCCGTCGGCCAGCGTCGTGAAGGTAACGGTGCCGACCAGGCTGCTGGCGTAGTGGGGAATCTGACGGTAGGCGGTGGCCACCTGCACGTCGGCGGTCAGTTGCTTGAAGAAGCTCTCCACCGGGGCGGAGCCGGGCAACGCGCGCAGCCCCTGCGCGAAGTAATACGCATAGGGGCTGTGACGCGGCCCATCGTTGCCAAATCCGTCTTCCGCGGTAGCGCCGGGCTGCGTCGAGAAGGCGATCAGCTCTCCGCCCGCGGGCACGGCGTGGACGAGGCCGGCGGCGGCCGCACCCCGGGTCAGGTTCGTGCGGCAGGCGTCAAGCACCATCAGGCGGGCACGGACGTTCGCGCGCCGCAACGCCTGCGACACGCGCCTGAGGCTCAGCGAGCTCTGCTGCGCCGTGCGGATGCGTACTTCGCCCAGCGGCAAGGGCAGGTCCACGCCAAACAGATAGTTCACGTCATCCACGGCGACGGCGTGTCCGGCGAAATACACCAAGGCCAGGTCCCCGCCCGTGGCACGCGCCGCGAAGTCATCGACGGCGGTTTCCATCTGCGCGGTAGTCAGGTCCGTGAGCAAGGTCACGTCGAAGCTGCGCTGGCGCAGCGAATCGGCGATCAGCCGGGCGTCGTTGACCGGGTTGACGAGCGCGTTGGCCGGGATGGCGTAGCGCGCGTTGCCGATCACCAGCGCATAACGGCGCCTGGCGGGCGACGCAGTGGTTGCCGCCACAGCCGCATCGTCCCCGGGCGTCGGCGCAGGGGCCGTTGAGGTGAGCGCCTCGGTGGGCGCCGGATCCGGATCGGCCATGTTTCTTGTGTTGAGTCCCCTCGCATTTGCTCCCGCCGCGCGCAAGGCCGCCGGGTGCGCTGCCCACAGGCTCGCGCCGATCAGCGCCGTCAACAATCGCCGCCGCATGGGTGGACACGTTGGTGCATGCGCCACGCCGGCGCCCGCAGGATTGTTCAAGGACTTCATGCGAGGCCTCAAGGTTTGGGACAAGCGCCGGCTGGCGCGGCCGTGGCGGACAAGGCGCCCAGCGCCGCGGCGGCGTCGCGCAGCGATGACTCGCGCGCCGCGGCCAGGACGTAATGGCCGTCCGCATCGGGACCGTCGACGATGGACACGGCGTACTGGGACAAGGTGTTGCGCAGTTGCCGGGCCGTCAGCGTATCGGGCAGATCCACCACCAGCCGAGGGCAGGACGCGCCGCCACGCGTCAGCACGCCGTCCGGCGCGGCGATGCCCGGCGCATCCGTCGGCGCTTGCTGGACCACCATGACGGACAGCATGATCGCCAGCGCCCAACCCAGCGGCATCAAGGGGCTGGCGGGCGTCGGCCATAGCCATTGCCACAGCCGGCGCGCGCGGGACATCGGCGCGCGCACCGCCCGCGGACGTTGCGCCAGCGCGCGCAGAAAGGCGGCATCGCGCTCGGCCTGGCCGATCTCGTTGTGGGCCAACTGGCGCGCCTGGGCCAGATCGCGCCACGCATCGAGCTCGGCCCGCAACGCGGGGTCGCGCGCGAGTTCAGCTTCGAAGGCGCGGCGGGCCGGGGCATCAAGCTCTCCCGACAGATAGGACAGCACTCGGTCTTCAGGCATGATCAGTCCATTCCTTTGCGCGTGCATTCCGTCACCAGCTTGCGCGCGGCGTGCAGGCGGCTTTTCACGGTAGGCACGTGCAGGTCCTGCTGCCTGGCGATCTGTTCCATCGGCATGTCGTCCAGGTACAGGAACATCGTGGCGCGCAGGGTGTCGCTGAGCTTATTGAGGCATTCGCGCATGCGCTTGACGATAGATAGATGCTCGTAGGCGTGCGCGGGATCGGCAAAGCGGGAGGGGTCGCCCACGTTCCGGATGTCGTCGAACGCCGTGTCATCGTGCTCGCTGCCGTCCTCGGGATAGGTCCATTGCACTTCGTGCCGCGTGCGGCGATGCATCTGGATCAGCTCGTGCAGCGACCCGCGATACAAGTAGCCGCCCAGCGTGCCGACGGCCAGTTCGTGCGCCGTCCATCCGCCCTCGGGCTGACCCTGCTTGAACCCCTCATCCTTGAACGTGCGCGTGTGCAAGAACTTCATGAGCGCATTGTTGAACGCATCCACCACGCCATCGGGCGACGCGTTGAAGAATTTCCTGCGCAATTTCAGCGTGATGTGCTGCTCGGCCTTGTTGCGAAACGCCAGCGCGTAGTGGGGGTCGGCATGCATGATGCGCAGCAACGCGTCAACGTTTTCAATGACGTAGCGCTTGGAATCGAGCGAGTTCATGGTTCAGATTCTAGATGTCGAACTGGACGCGGAACGTCAGCCCACCGGCGGCACCAGCCGCAACCCGGCAAAATGCGGGCTGCGGCACATTAGCCGTGCAGGGGCGGAAAATCAAGCGCGGCGGCGCAGCACGGCGATGCCGCGGACAGTGAATGCGACGGCGATGGCCAAGGACAGATAGAAGCCAAACCCGAACGACAGGCTGTCCCACAGATTGGACGCCATGTCTCCCGCCAGGCTGCGACTGGACCGCGAATTGCCCATGAAGCCCGCAAACTGGCGCGTGGCGTTCATGAGCTCGCGTACCTGCGACACCACGCCGGCCAGCGCAATGGCCCACAGCGCGAGGGGCGCAAAGTAGCCCAGGCGCGCGGCGCGATGGGTGAGCAGCGAGGGCAGCAAAGGCCCCGCCACGGCCAGCAGCCACAGCAGTGCATAAATGCCCGCGCCCGAATCTCGGCCCGCCATCGCGCCTTGCATGCTGCCGCCGTTCTGCAAACGCAACAGGTCGTAGAAGCTCAGGCTTGCATTCGACCCCATCATGCTTAGCGAGACCACGGCAAACACCGTAGTGGCCAAAAGGAACAGCAGCGCGCCCACGGCGTCGCCACGATGGACGCGCCGGGCCGCGATGCCCGCCCACCGCGCCGCATGGGTCCTGGCCTGCGTCAATACGTCCTGTGCTTTGCCTTGCATGGTCTTTCCTTGTCTGGTTGTGGCGGGATGCCGGTATTCATGGCTACGCATGGCGGCCGAAAAGGTTCGTTTTTTTTCGGGCGTTTTTCGGGCGATTGTTTTTTTCCCGATGGGTTTATGCTTCAGCGCGACTTTTTTTCGAACTTTTCCCGAGGTGGCGCGTAGCAACAATCAAGGGCGCGGCTTTTCCGCCCCGCTTGCCGACAAAGCCCGGCATGCCCCACTGACTGAAAAGTCCCACTGACCAAGAACGGAGCGTTCAATAATGTCCACCCCCACCCCGCTGGCCGCCCTGTACCAAACCGTGGTGCAAGAAGAACTGGGCCTGGTCGCCCGCTTTGACGATGAAGGCGATGTGGTCTTCAAGTATCCCGACCTGGGCATCATGTACTTCAGCCTCAGCGATTCGGATCCGGAATTCCTGCGTTTGGTCTACCCAAGCTTCGTGCAGGCCGACGAACTGGGTTTGACCCGCGAACAACTGCTGGAGGTGATCAACACCGTCAACAACCGCTGCAAGGCGATCAAGCTGACGCTGTCGCAAGACAGCGCAGAACGGGCCGGGCGTTTGTCGGCCTCGGTGGAAAGCTTTGTGGCCGGGCCCAACACCCTGCCGGATGCCGCCCAGCTCCGCGCCATCGTCGAGCGCTGCGTGTCCGCCGTGCGCCACGGCGCGCGCGAACTGATCAAGCTGGCGATGGAACTGAAGCAGCCCGCCAGCTAAGTGCGGCTGTCCGGCGGCCTGACACGGCCGACCGGGCCTGCGCAATTGAAACAACCCTGGTCCTGCCTTGTAACTTTGCGATACATTGCAGGGCTTTGACGGAAACGGCGCCTCGCCGCGCCTGGTTTCCCGCCTTCCCCATGATGTCAATGCGCCTGCCCGTATCCTGTTCGTCGATCCTTCGCCTTATCACCGGTTTGCTGCTCCTTGCCGGGCTGTCTGCCTGCGCGGTCAAGACCAATTCCCGCGGCAACTTCGTCTATGGCGTGGATACCGCCGCCCTGTTTGGCACCGAGATCAGCCAGTTTCCCCTGCAGGACGGGGGGACCGGCACGCTGCGCCGCGAGGGCAAGAACTTCTCGGTGAAGCTATCGGGCAACCAGCGGGTGGTGCCCTTGAACAACGTGGAGTCCGCACGGATCGCGCGCACAGAAAACGTGGGGCCGCGCACCGTGGTCGTCATCGAAACGCAGCGCCGCAACTGCGACTACCGCTATACGGTGCTGGCCATCGAAGGCTCCGACGTGCTGTCGTGGGACCTGGGCAATTGCCGGGACCGGCCGGCGGTGCTGGTCCAGGACGACCGCAGCGCCATGACCCTGGACTTTCCCAAGGGCGCCAGGATCGAACGGTTCACCTACACGCAAGACGGCCGGATGCGCCGGGGCGATGTGAAGACGGTCGCGGGCATGAATCCGCGCGCCAAGCCGTTCGCCGATGAATCGCTGTACCCGCCCGGGTATCAGGAGTCGTTGCGCCTGTATGGGGTCTACCCGCCGCCCGCGGCGCCGGCGGCTCGCTCCGGCAGGTCGGGCCGGCCCGGCCGCAGCGCCTCGCCCGATACGGTGCAGACCCGGGCGTCCGGCGGCAATGCATCCGGTGGTCGCGCTGTTGCTCCGCCACCGCAGCGCGCGCCCGCGAGCGGCGCGCCCACTGCGGCGGCCGGCAGCTCGCCACGCACGGGCGCGGCATCGCGCGCGCCGGCCAAGCTGGACCTGCCCGACGAGGAAATCACCTCGACGCGCCTGGACCTGAGGGATTGACCGTGCGGCAAGCCCAGATTCGCCAGATCATCTTCCTGATCGTACTGACGGTCATCTACCTCGCTTTCGAACTCGGCTTCAATGCCCGCCTGCTCGATGTGGTGGGCAGCCGCGCCACGCCGCACGATATCGAAGAACTGGAATTCTTCGGCCGAACCCTGTCCGGCATCGCCGCCGCGCTGGTGGTGCTGCAGCTGATGTGGACCCGTCGGCTCGCCACGGGCGGCCGCCCCTCCACCCTGAAGATCGCCGTCGCTTGTGTCGTAACGGCACTCCTTGTCTTCAGCGCCATCAAGCTGCTGGTGAACGTGCTCGTCGATACACGCGATGGCGAGTTCCGCCGCATCGCCACCAACGCCGGCTTGCTGCAACGGTCGCTGGTGCAGGGCGACCTGCAACTGGACGGGCTGGTGGACGACGACGACATCTACGCCCGCCCCGAGGGCAAGGCGTTCCTGGCCGTGTTCCAGGTGCTGCTGTCCAACATCGACAACCTGGACGAAAAAGTCGAACCGAAGAAGCGGCAGGTCATCCGCACCGATCTGCAGCGCCAGATGAAGACGTTTACCTTCGATGGCCGCGAAGTCCGCATGACTGCCCCTGGCATACGCGGTTATCACCAGGTCTACACCAGCGTGATGGGTTCCGTGGCCGAGCGCTGGAAGAAATATGCGGGTGTGCCGGTGGCGTCGGACATCGGCCTGGCGCGCGAACAGGATCGCGCCTGGGGTGATTACCGCCGCAGCCTGTCGCGCCGCGGCTGGACCCCCGACAACGTGCCGGCGCGCTACAAGGGCCGCGTGGTACAGGACGTGCGCAAGCGCATTCCCGTGCCCGGCGACTGGCAACCGCATGACCGCGCCACCTTCAATGAGGCGGTGGCGCAGCAGTACTGGAGGACCATGCGCAGCCGTACGGTGCATGTCGAGGGCGACGCCATCCCGCCCGGCCTGGCGTACGAAGACTTCGTCGCGCGCCCTGGCGTCCAGAAGCTGCTGCGCCAGGCCTTGATGGTGCCGGCCACGATGAACGTTGCGCCCAACTACACGGATGTGGCCGGCTTCAAGCGGCTTTATGAAGGCATGCTGGACCGGGCCGTGGACGAAGCCCTGCCCCGCTTTTCCGCCAGCAGCGCGGACTTCGGGCGCGGCGGACTGCACAACAAGCTGGGGGAGGACGCCGCGCGCGCAGCGATCGTGCCGCCGGTCGCGCTGCTGTTTTCGCTATTGGGCGCGGTGGGCCACTTCGCCAAGCTGCTCTACCTGATCGCCAAGCTCGTCGTCTGGCTGCGCACGCCGGCGGGCCAGCAGCCGGGGCGCACCGCCACGCGCGCGGCGGGCCTGGCGCTGGTGTTGACGCTGGCCTGCGTCTGGACGGCGTTCTCCTTCATGCAGAACGGCGTGACGCGAAGCGAACTCTTCCAGCAGATGTCGCGCGTGGAAGGCGGCAGCGAAGACGAGTCCATCGGCCAGGCGCTGCGGCGGCGCGTGCTGGCCAACGTGGCCCATGTGGTCGTGGTGGGGCAGGCCTACACCTACCCCTTCAACGAGGCCGTGCGTACGCGCGTGCTGGGCGGCATCAAATACGGGTATCACGGCGATGCGGGCTAGTGCGAAAAAGCAGCAGCGCTGGCGCATCAGCCAGACACTGCGCGCCCTAGGGTGAAACCACCTCCAACGCGTTGACGTAGACGTAGCGGCCGGCGCGACCCACGTCGATCTCGCCGGTAATACGAACGGTGGTGCCATACTCCTTGTTTGCATTGGCACGACATGGCTCGCCCGGGCGGAGGAACTAGAATCTCCCCTCCACGTTCCCATCCAGGGCGGCCTTAATGGCGGCCGTTGTCATCTCCATGGATCACAAGCCCGCATCGTCCCATCCAAAGGCAGGCTCGCCGCTTTCCCTTTCCGAGGCCTTGCAACAGGCTCACGCGCACTGGAACGCCGGACAGGCAAACCAGGCCGAGATTCTGTGCCGCCGCATTCTCGCGGCGGCACCCGGACAGGCCGATGCCTCGCACCTCCTGGGCCTGATCGCGCACAGCTACGGCAAGCCCGCGCTCGCGCTCGATCTGCTACGCCAGGCATGCCGGCCCAGCGCCGCGCCCGCGGTCTATTTCGGCAATCTGGCCGAGATCTGCCGTCAGCAGGGCCTGCTCGCCGAGGGCGAGGCCGCCGCGCGGCAGGCCACGCAACGTGATCCCGGGCTGGTAATGGCGTGGAACAACCTTGGGATCATCCTGCAGGAGGCCGGGCATTTCGCAGACAGCATCGGTTGCCTGGAGCGGGTGGTGGCAACGCATCCGGACAATCCAGAGGCGCGCAACAACCTCGGCAACTCGTACGTGGGCATGAAGCGCCTGCATGAAGCCCGCGAGCAATACTTCCAGGCCCTGGCGATGCGGGGCGACTACGCGGAAGCCCACAGCAACCTCGCTTTCGTGCTCGGCGAACTGGGCGAATATGACGCGGCGGCAAGCGCCGCGCTACGCGCCATCGAATGCAGCCCGCGCCTGGCCAACGCCTATCTCAATCTCGCCGGTATCGAAGCGGCGCGATCCCGGCCGCACGAGGCGCTGCGCTGGATCGAGGCCTTGCTGGCCTTCGCGCCGGCCCACCCCAAAGCGCTGGAACTCCGGACCCGCTTGCGGCCGGAGGGCGAACCACCGAATGCCGCCGCCCGGTCGACGCTCCCGGCCGCTTCGCGCGCCGCGCGGGCCGAGCAAGACGCGCAACCCGCGGCGGATTCCCTCCCACAGGACCCGCAAGACCCGCAAGACCCGCAAAAATTGGCGCGCCACGCCAGCGGCCTGCTGACGCAACGGCAGTACGCCGAAGCCGAACGCCTGCTCCGCGCCGGCATCGACCCGCGCGGCGCACCCTCCGTGCTGTGGCGCCTTCTCGGCTTGGCGTTGAAGTACCAAGGACGGGTCAAGGAGGCGGCCGAAATCCAGGAGATGATCGCCACGGCCATGCCGGGCGACCTGTCCGCGCGCTTCGACCTGGCCGAGACGCGCTTGCTGCAAGGCGATTTTGAACGCGGCTGGCCGGAATACCGATGGCGCTACAGCCTTTCCCACACGGTCGCGATGGACCGCAAGGTCCAGCGGCCGCGCTGGAGCGGGGGCCGCATTGCGGGCCGGACGCTACTCATCCATGACGAACAAGGCTACGGCGACACGCTGCAATTCATACGCCTGGTCAGTGCGGCCCGGGACCGCAGCGGCGCTCGTGTCGTGCTGGAAGTGCATCCCGACCTGCTGCCGATCGCCCAGCGACTCGTCGGCTCGGACGCCTTCCCGCGCGGCCAGGTCCCGCCGCCGTTCGACGAGCACTGCGAGTTGATGTCCCTGCCCATGGCGATTGGCCTGCGCATGGCCGACCTGCCTTGCCAGGTCGCCTACCTGTCGGCCGATGAGGCCCGGGTGGAGAAATGGCGGCAGCGGCTTGCCCGCTTGCCGCGGCCCTGGGTGGCGCTGGCCTGGGCCGGCAGACCCACGCACTCCAACGACGCCAACCGCTCTCTTGCCCTGGCGGACCTGGCGCCGCTCGCCTTGCCCGGCATAACGTATCTCGCCATCCAGAAAGGCCCTGCCGCAGCCCAGGCTGCCGCGGCGCCGCCCGGAATGAACATCGTGCCGCTGGACACGGAGATCGCCGATTTCGAGGACACCGCAGCCATCCTGTCCTTGGCCGACCTGCTCATCTCGGTCGACTCGTCACCCGTGCATCTGGCGGGCGGGTTGAATCGCCCCGCCTGGGTGATGCTGCCCTTCCTGCCCGACTGGCGCTGGTTGTTGCACCGGTCCGACACGCCCTGGTATCCGTCGCTGCGGCTATTCCGCCAGCACACGCCAGGCGATTGGAAGACGGTCCTGCACGACGTCAGCCAGGCGCTGGCAAAGCGCTTTCCGGGGTCCGAGGCCTGAACAGCAGGGTTCAGCCGCTGGCCAAGCCGGCGCGTCGACCGCGCCAAGCGAATTTAAGGCCCGTATTTCCCCCTTGTTGCACGCTTTGAAGATGCGCCTTCGCCGGTAATTTGCAGGGTGAGGTCGTGCGCCCACCGAATGGCCACCAGTCTGACCTCGTACCCTGGCGCCTGCCGCGTGGATCGCCCATTGCTTCTCCGGTCGCCGCCTGATATCCCATGACATCGTCCCAGGCGGGAGCTTGACTTGAAGCTGAAAAACCGAAAAAAACGTACCAACTTCTTTTCCATGGCCTCCGCGCGGGGCGGCTCGACGGCGGTCCCTGCCCGATCGATGCAACTTCTGTCGGGTGTTTCTCTCGTGGCCGCCAGCCTGCTTCCCGGCATGGCCCATGCAGCGGCGTGCGTCGCTGTTGACTTCCCGGGCGACACGACCGTCGTAGGCGAAGTCAATTGCATCGATTGGACGCAAAGTAACCTTAAGGTCATCAGCATCGGCACCATTTCCGGCGAAAACATCGGTTTGCACGCCTCCATCACCAACCCCGGCACCACGCTGGAGAACTTCGGCACCATCGTTGGCACGCTGGCCGGCCTGCAGAACGACGCCATTTTGTATGAAGTGACCAACAGCAATTTGCTCTCATCCACCGGAACGGGCGTCACCGTAGCGGGCATCGTGAACTCCAGCGGCGCAATCATCACCCGCGTGGTCAACACCACCGGCGCCACCCTCTCCGGGGCGCGAGCCGGCATTTTCAACACGGGCACCATCGCCGCGCTCAGCAATTCCGGGATGATCTCCAGCAACAGTACCTTCGGAGGGACTATTGCGGCGATCTGGAACGACGGCGGAACGATCACCAGCTTGACCAACTACGGCACCTTGCAAAGCGCCAAAATCGGCGGCTTGCTTCAGGGTTTCGGTGTGGTCACCGAAAACGGCGCCATCGAAACGCTGGAGAACACCGGGACCATCGTGGGCCAGCTAGGCTTGCTGGCGCAGGACAACGGGCGGGTGGGCACGCTCACCAATTCCGGGACCATCTCGGGCGACATTGCAGGCATCTTCATGGATACCAGCACGGTCGGCACCATCACCAACACGGGCCTGATCGTGGGCGCGCCCAGCAGTGCCATGGGCGGGTCGTTCGATGCCGGCATCTACCTTTCGCGCGCCAGCACCGTGAGCCTGCTCGACAATAGCGGCACCATCACGGGCCGGAGCGCGGCGATCCAGATCGATGGCGACAGCGCGATCGGTACGATCGCCAACAGCGGTCTCATCGCGGGCGACCTGACCTCCGCCAGCACCATCCCTCTCGCCATCGCAGGCGGCAGCGGCACCGTCGTCGGCACCCTCACCGGCGCGAGCGGCGGCCTGGGCGTGGCCGACAAAGGCCTCATCAAGGTGACGGGCGCGGACCTGGTGTTTTCGGGCGGCAACCTGCTGCTGAACGACGACATCGCCGCGGTGGGCCGTTCCGTCATCAACAACGGCGCCACCCTTCAGTTCAACAACCCCGTCACGGTGACGGGCAGCTACACCCAGACCGGTGGCGGACTGACGTTCAACGTCGCCAATCCCTCCAGCTATGGCTACCTGGCGGTAAATGGCACCGCCGCGATCAGCAATGCCGCGATCAGCCTGAACGGTACCGGATTGGCGGAGGGCCAGACCTATGCGGTCGTGCGACCGACGGGCTCCGGCACGTACAGCAACAACACGGCCTTCGTCTCCACCAACAATGGCCTGCTTGCGCGCCTGAGCGACGTGAACGGCGAGCTGATCGTGACATTGGCCCCCGACGCCAGCCGCCACTATTGGGATGGCGCCAATACCGTCGCCGACGGCACGATTGCCGGCGGCTCCGGCACCTGGACGGCGAACGGCACCAACTGGACCACGACCGACGGCACGCGCAACGGCACGCTCGACCAGACCGACGTGCGCCCCGTGTTCGGCGCGGCCGCGGGCACCGTGACGGTGGATACCAGCCATGGTCCGATAAATGTCAGCGGCATGCAGTTTTCCACCGATGGCTACCGTGTGACGGGTGGCGCCATCGGCCTGTCGGCAGCCACTTCCGCCATCGAAGTCGATGCCAACGCCACGGCCATCATTGATTCGGAACTCAAGGGTAGCGGCGCGCTGGCCAAGACCGGCAGCGGCATGTTGATCCTGAACGGCGTGAATACCTACTCGGGCGGCACGTCGGTGCACGCCGGCACGCTCGAAATCGGCGACGCCGACCATCCCACCGCCAGCATCCTGGGCGACGTGGCGGTCGGCAGCGCCGGCACACTGCGCGGGCATGGCTCCATCGCCGGCAATGTCACCAACGACGGCATCGTGCGCCCGGGCGGTTCCATCGGCACATTGACGATCAACGGCAACTACACGCAGTCTTCCTCCGGCACCCTGTTCGTCGACGTCAGCCCTTCCACCGCCTCGCAACTGAAGGTGGGCGGCACCGCGACGCTGGGCGGCACCTTGAACCTGCTTTATGGCCCCGGCACCTACAGCGCGGCGTCCTACCGCATCGTTGACGCGGCGAACGTCAACGGCCAGTTCGCTACCGTAACCAGCAACGCGCCGGCCAATCTGGCGCAGAGCGTGCAGAACCTGGCCGACGGCAGCACGCTCAACCTGGCCGCCGACAACACCGGCGGCGGCGACAGCGACGGCAGCGGCGGCAGTGGCGGCAGTGGCGGCAGCGACGACAGCGGCGGCGGCAGCGTCGTCATCGCCCCCACCAACGCTACGATCTTCGGCGCCGTCGCCTCGGCCGCCATCCGTGAAGGCCAACGCGTGAACGACACGTTGCTCTCGCGCCTGGGTCAGGATTGCGCCGAGTCCTCGACTGCGGCCAATTGCGCGCGCCCCAGCCGCCAGGCCTGGGCCCAGGTCGTCTCCAACACCGCGCACGTGCGTGGCGACGACAACGCCCCCAGCTACAAGGACAGCCATTACGGCTTCCTGGCTGGCCTGGACCAGCAGGTCGGCGCCTGGACGCTGGGTATCGCCGGCGGCTACAGCCATGTCGACGTCACCGAAGATGAGGCCAGCGGCAAGATCGACACCCTGCGCATCGCCGGCTACGGCAGCCGCCGCGTTGGCGCCGTGAACATCGCCGCGACGGTGGGCGCAGCCTACGACTTCCTCAAGTCGCGTCGTTCTTTTGCCGGTCTTGGCAGCGCACGCGGGGACTCCGCCGGTCAGGAAATCACCGCTGGCCTGCAAGCCAGCCTGCCCCTGGCCGCCGGCCCGCTGACGGTCACGCCGCGTCTCGGCCTGCGCTACCAGTACTTCCATGCAGAGGGCTTCGGCGAAACGGGACCGACCAGCCAGAACCTGGATGTCGACGCGAAGGACTTCAACAGCCTGCAGCCCTATGCGCAGCTGGTCGTGGGCATCCCCTTCAGCATGAAGGCGGACAAGCTCGCCGTCGTTGAAGCTCGCGTCGGATACGCCTACGAAACGCTGGACACCAACCGCGGCTTTCGCGCAACGGCGAGCGACGGCACGGGCTTCACGCTGCCCGGCGTGGCGCCCACGCGCGGCATGTTCTCGGCGGGTCTGGGCATGACGCTGCCCATCAGCAAGGCGATGGATCTGACCGCTAGCTACGACCGCCTGTTCGACACGGGCAACGTGTCGGCGCAAGCATTCCAGCTACAGGCGACGTACAGGTTCTGAAGCGGCCGCCGTCTTTCGACGTTGACCCCAAGCCCCCCGCAGCCCGGGCGTTCACTCCCGATCCTTACAGGGAAGACCGCCCGGCGCTGCCGGGCGCATCACCCCACTTTTCCGCTCAGGCGTCTCGCCGCCTGCAAGACCGCCTCAAGGTGCGCATGCCGATGCCGATGCACCGGCGCGGTCAGCGTCACCGCAGCGGCGACGCCCCCGTCCGCCAGGAACACCGGCGCGGAAATGCCCGCCACTTCCGCCAGGCGATCCCCGACCGCGACGATGTAGCCATCGGCCCGGATACGGGCGTACAAGGCCTGGTCGGCCCCCGGGGCGACACCCAGCACCGGGTCAAACGCGGTCAGCACCCGCCCCCCCGTTCCCCGGTCCAGTGGCAGCAGGTCGCCAGCGCGGATGTGGTCGCGCACCGGGTGCGGAGAATCCACGCGGTACAGGCATAGCCGCGCATCGCCCTGGCGCACGTGATAGGCGGCGCTTTCGCCGGTTGCCGCAACCAGGTCGCGCAGCACCGGCATCACGATGCGCTCCAGAGAGAAAGACGCGGCATAAAGCCCGTGCAGGCGCGCGATCTCGGGGCCCAGCGCAAAGCGGCCGTCCTCGAGCCGCTGCACCCAGCCGGCATGCATCAATGACGCCAGCAGCCGCAGCACCGTGCTTTTGTACAACTGTGTGCGCTCGGCAAGCTCAATCAGCGACAGCGAGGCATCCCCCTCGCCAAACACCGACATCAGGCTCAACGCCCGATCCACCGCGGCCACGCCGCCCTCTGCGGCATCGCGGTCAGCCAGTGATTCCGTCGCGGCTTTACGCGGCATGGTGGCTCCTGCATTCCATCTATTAGAACGTTGCATTTTAGGCGGCGCTTGACAACCGCTTTGCGCCTGCTGCATCATTTCAACTTATAGAACTGCATTCTATAAGATAGAACGCATCATACGGAGACACACCCATGCCACCCTGCCCTTTCGTCCTCATCAGTGAAGTGGGTCCGCGCGACGGCCTGCAATCGGTCAAGGCCACGATGCCGACCGAGGCGAAGTGCCGCTGGATCGACGCGCTGGTGGCCGCGGGTGTGCGCGAAATCGAAGTGGCCTCGTTCGTGCCGCCCAGACTGTTGCCGCAGATGGCGGACGCCGCCGACGTCGTGCGCCATGCCTTGACCCATCCCGGCCTGACTGTCATGGCCCTGGTGCCCAACCTGCGTGGCGCCCAGGCCGCGTTGAACGCCGGCGTGCACAAGCTGACCATGCCCGTGTCCGCCAGCCGCGCCCATTCGCTCGCGAACGTGCGCAAGACGCCGGAAGAGATGGTCGAGGAAGTCCGCGCCATAGCCCGGCTGCGCGACGAGATGGCGCCCAGCGTGAAACTGGAGGCGGGCATTTCGACCGCCTTCGGCTGCACGCTGCAGGGCGACGTTGCCGAGGACGACGTGATCCGCCTGGCGGTGCAATGCATCGCCGCCGGCGCCGATGAGTCCGGCCTGTCCGACACGGTGGGTTACGCCAACCCCGCCCAGGTGCGCCAGCGCTTTCGCCGCCTGCGCGAGGAATTGGGCGAGCACGCCGGCGCGGCCCATCTGCACAACACGCGTGGACTGGGACTGGCCAATTGCCTGGCGGCTTACGACGAAGGCGTGCGCACTTTCGACAGTTCGCTGGGCGGGCTGGGCGGATGCCCTTACGCGCCCGGCGCTTCGGGCAACGTGGTCACCGAAGACCTCGTCTTCATGTTCGAGGCCATGGCCATCGACACCGGCATCGACCTGACGGCCCTGTTTGCCGCGCGAGCGCCGCTGGCGGCCGGCCTGCCCGGCGAACCGCTCTACGGCATGACGCCGGACGCGGGCCTGCCCCGGAATTTCGCGCCCGCGCACTGAACCAGGACATCCATGACCAGCAACACACCCACCCGCCTGCCCTACGAGGGCGTGCGCGTCATCGAATTCACCCACATGGTGATGGGGCCGACCTGCGGCATGATCCTGGGCGACCTGGGTGCCGAAGTGATCAAGGTGGAACCCCCTGGCGGCGACAGCACGCGGCGGCTGCTCGGTTCCGGCGCAGGCTTCTTCCCCATGTTCAACCGGAACAAGAAGAGCATCGTCCTGGACCTCAAGCGCGCCGAAGGCCGCGAGGCGGCCAGGCGCCTGATCGCGTCGGCCGACATCGTCAGCGAAAACTTCAAGCCTGGCGTCATGGCCAAGCTCGGCCTGGACTACGCCTCGTTGCGGCACCAGCATCCCCGCCTCATCTACGTCAGCCACAAAGGCTTCCTGCCCGGCCCCTACGAACAGCGCACCGCCCTGGACGAAGTGGTGCAGATGATGGGCGGCCTGGCCTACATGACGGGACGCGCCGGCGATCCCCTGCGCGCTGGTTCCAGCGTCAACGACATCATGGGCGGCATGTTCGGCGCCATCGGCGCGATGGCCGCGCTGGCCCGGCGCGAAAGCACCGGCGCGGGCGGCGAGGTGCAGGCGTCGCTCTTCGAGAACAACGTCTTCCTGGTCGGCCAGCACATGATGCAGTACGCGATGACGGGCCGCGCCCCTGCCCCCATGCCCAGCCGCATTTCCGCGTGGGCGGTCTACGACGTCTTCACCGTGAAGAACGGAGAGCAGATCTTCCTGGCCGTGGTGAGCGACAAGCAGTGGACGATCTATTGCGACGCCCTGGGCCTGTCGGATCTGCACGGCGATCCGCGCCTGCAAACCAACAATGACCGCGTACAGGCGCGCGACTGGCTCATGCCGATCCTGCGCAGCCGCATGGCCGAATACAGCGCCGCATCGCTGGCCGAAGTGTTCGAACGCGAGGGGCTGCCCTATGCCCCCATCACGAAGCCTGAAGACCTGTTCGACGATCCCCATCTGGCGAGCACCGGCGGCCTGGCGCCGATCTCGCTGGGCGACGGGCGCACGTCCAAAGTACCGCTGGCGCCCTTCACGCTCGATGGAGAGCAGCCCGGCATCCGGCTCCAGCCCCCCGCGGCCGGACAACACACCGACGCGCTGCTGATGGGCGTCGGCTACAGCGAACAAGAGATAGAGGCCCTGAAAGCCCAACACATAGCCCAAGGAGACTGACCCATGTTCACCCTCACCCGCCGCGCATTCGTCGGCGCCGCGCTGTGCGCGGCGGCCTTGCCCCTGCGCGCCGCCAATGCCTATCCCAATGGTCGCCCGGTGCGGCTCATCGTTCCCTACACGCCCGGTGGCGGCACCGACACGGTCGCGCGCGCCATCGCCGCCAAGACCACTTCGGTGGCAGGCTGGTCGGTCGTGGTCGAAAACCGTCCCGGCGCCAGCGGCAATATCGGCCTGGATCTGGTCGCCAAGTCCAAGCCGGACGGCCTGACGCTGGCCCTGGGCCAGACCGCGAACCTGGCCATCAACCCCGCGCTGATGCCGAACGTGCCCTTCGACCCCGCCAAGGATTTTTCGCCCGTGGTCCTGGTGGCCTCGCTGCCGGTCATGCTGGTCGTCAAGGCGGATGCGCGGTGGAAGACGCTGGCCGACCTGGTGCGCGATGCCAAGGCTGCGCCCGGCGAGCTCAAGCAGGCCCTGGCGGGCTCGGGAACCGTGGGCCATATGGCAGGCGAACTGCTTGCCTACCAGGCCGGTTTCAAGGTGCTCAATGTGCCGTATCGCGGGGCGGCGCCCGCTCTGAACGATCTGCTTGGCGGCAACACCGACTACATGTTCGCCACGCCCCAGGCCGCGCAGGAAATGCTCAAGGGCAAACTGCTGCGCCCGCTGGCCGTCACCGCGCCGTCGCGCCTGCCGATCCTGCCCGACGTGCCGACGGTGGCCGAGTCCGGCTATGACGGCTTCGCCGCCGTGGACTGGAAGGCGGTGGTCGCGCCCGCGGGCACGCCCCCCGCCGTGATCGCCAGCATCAATGCCGCGCTGGTCAAGGTGCTGGCGGACCCGGCCACCGTGGCGATGTTCACGGCCGAAGGCAGCACGACGCTCGGCGGCGCGCCCGATGCGGCCGTGCGCTATATCCAGGAAGAACAGCAGAAATGGGCGCGGCTGATTCGCGAGGCCGGCATCCAGACGGCCACCTGAGCCGCCGGTTCGGCGGCGACGACCTCAACGAAAACGAAAACGACAACAACAACGACAACGACCACGGAGACACATCCATGCATGCAATGCAAAACCGGCGCGGCAGCCGCGCGCTCCAACTGCTCGCCCGCCTGGCCTTGGCGGCCAGCGCCGCGGCGCCCCTATGCGCCACCGCAGCCGACTGGCCAACAAAGCCGGTCCGACTGGTGGTGCCCTATTCCCCCGGCGGAACGACCGACTACGCGGGACGCCAGGTCGCGCAGCGGCTGTCCGAACTGACCGGCAAGACATTCATCGTCGACAACAAGACGGGCGCATCCGGCACGATCGGCACCCTGGATGTGGCGCGTTCGCCGGCCGACGGCAGCACCTTCCTGGTGACCGACACGACCTACACCATGCTGCCGTTGCTGTTCGCCAAGCTGCCCTGGGATCACCGCAGCGACCTGGTGCACGTGGCGGAGATCATCGAAACGCCGCTGGTGCTGATCGTGCCGGCGACGTCGCCCTTCAAGACCCTGGATGCGCTGATCCGCCACGCCCGGGCCAACCCGGGCAAGCTCAACTTTGGCTCGGGCGGACAGGCCAGTTCCACCCACCTGGCCGCCGAGGTCTTCAAGAACGACGCCAAGGTCACACTCACCCATATCCCCTACCGGGGCGCGGGCGCGGCATTGGCGGACGTCATGGCTGGGCAGATCGACGTGCTGATCACGGCCGCTCCCACCGCCATTCCCCCCGTGCAGGGCGGACGCGTGCGCGCGCTGGCGGTCAGCGGCGAAAGCCGCCTGGACGCCCTGCCAGAGGTGCCCACATTCGCGCAGGCCGGCCTGCCGTCCTACCAGGTGCTGAACTGGTTCGGGTTGGCTGCGCCGAAAGGCACGCCCGATGCCATCGTGCAGGAAATGAACCGGCTGGTGGACCAGGTCATGAACGACCCCGCCATGCGCAATCAGATGAACGCACAGGGCGCGCGCCATCGCGACATGACTGCCGCGCAGTTCGGCGAGTACGTTAACCAGCAAGTCACGCTCTGGGCCGACGTGGGCAAGCGCGTGAACATCAAGCCCGAGTGACGCCATGTGGAACATGAGCTTCACTCCGCCCGCCATCATCGAGGCCACCGAGCTTTCGCGCCTGCCGGACACGCTGCGCCTGCCCAGGGCGAGCGCCTGGGCAGCGGCGAACAAGCCCGGCCACGTCGTCGACAGCTTCCTGGAAGGCCCCGTGTTCGACGCGCTAGGTCGGATATACGTGACCGACATACCGCACGGCCGCATCCTCTGCCTGGACGGCGGCGGCGACTGGCACGTGGTCGCGCATACCGGCGGCTGGCCCAACGGCCTGGCGCGGCACACCGACGGCAGCCTCTGGATCGCGGACTACCGCCTGGGCATCCTGCGGTGCGAACCGGACAGCGGCAGGATCGATACGGTGCTTGGCCACCGCAACAGCGAGTCGTTCAAGGGCGTGAACGATCTCGTGTTCGACAAGGCCGGCCGCCTGTACTTCACCGACCAGGGGCAGACCGGACTGCACGATCCCAGCGGCCGCGTCTACCGCTACGATTGCGCCAACGGCCGCCTTGACCTGCTGGTCGCCAACGCCCCCAGCCCCAATGGCATCGCCCTGGACGAGCAGGCCGGCGTTCTTTACGTGGCGGTGACACGCGCCAACCAGGTGTGGCGCGCGCCTTTGCTCGGCGACGGATCCCTCAGCAAAATGGGCGCCTTCCAGACCTTCTTTGGCAGCAGCGGCCCGGACGGACTGGCGCTGGCTCCGCGAGGCGGCCTGCTGGTTGCGCATGCCAGCCTGGGCGGCGCCTTCCTGCTGGACGCGCGCGGGAACATTACGCATTTCCTGCGCAGCCCCGGCGGTCAGACGGTCACCAACATCGCGGTCACGCCCGACGCAAGCGCCGTCTTGATGACCGAATCCGCCTCGGGCACGCTGCTGCAGGCGCAATTGCCGCAACCATGATGCGGCGGCATTCGCCCGCCGCATCGTGATCGTGAGTCGCAGTTGTCCGCCTCCAGGTTCAGCCAGCAGACAGCCGCAAGCGCAAGACGTTCGCTACACTCACGGGATCCCACGCCCTGGCCCCGTGCCGGTCCCGCGCCCCTTTGCTGGCGGCGACCGGCGGGCGGCCGAACCTGCTTGTTTCCCCCCATGCCGCAACCCGATTCGTTCAATCTGAAGCAGATCGCCGTGCCGGCGTTCGGCCCGTCGCTGCTCTATGGCATCAGCAATGGCGCCATCCTGCCCGTGATCGCGCTCACCGCGCGTGACCAAGGGGCGTCGGTGGCGGCTGCCGGCCTGATCGCCGCCCTCATCGGAATCGGCTCGCTGCTCTCCAACATTCCCTCCGCGCTGATCACCGAGCGCTTTGGCGAAAAGCACGCCATGGCCGGCGCGGCGCTGTTGAGCGTGGCTGGCCTGTTGCTCGTGATCGGCGTGCCCAATCTCTGGGTGCTGGCCCTGGCCATGCTGATGCAGGGGTGCGCGCAGTCGGTGTTCCAGTTGGCCCGCCAGAGCTACATGATCGAGGTCGTACCGATAGCGTACCGGGCGCGCGCCCTGTCCACGCTTGGCGGCACGACGCGGATCGGGACCTTCATCGGCCCCTTCGCGGGCGCGGCGCTGATCCATTTCATCGGGCTCGACGGCGCTTATTGGATTGCCGTCTGCGCCATGCTCGGCGCGGGTTTCATCGCCATCAAGGCGCCCGACATCGAGCCTGTGCACGGCAAGTCCGCGGGCGCGCCGCGCGCCCGCATCGGCGAGGTCGCGCGCGACCACCGCAGCGTGTACGCCACGCTGGGCGTGGGGGTGATGCTGATCAGCGCGCTGCGCGCATCGCGCCAGGTGGTGATCCCGCTGTGGGCCGACCATCTGGGCCTGGACGCCACCACCACTTCGCTGGTCTACGGGCTGGTCGCCGCGGTCGACATGTCGGTGTTCTATCCGGCGGGCAAGGTGATGGACCAGCGCGGCCGCCTGTGGGTGGCGCTGCCGTGCACGCTGCTGATGGGATTGAGCCTGATGGCGATCCCGCTGACCGGTGGCGTCACGAGCTTCATCCTGGTGTCGGTGCTGCTGGGTTTCGGCAATGGGATCGGATCGGGCATCGTCATGACGCTGGGCGCCGACGCCGCCCCGCCGGGCGCGCGCACGCAGTTCCTCGGCATCTGGCGCTTCATGTCCGATCTCGGAGCGAGCGGCGGGCCGGTGGCGTTGTCGGTGCTGACCGCGCTGCTGTCGCTGGGCGGTGCGTCGTTCGGCGTCGGCACGCTGGGCCTGGTGGCGGCCGGCGTGTTCTGGCGCTGGCTGCCGCGCCGCGCGCAGGCTTGAGCTTTCGGCTCGCAACGGGGCCGCGTCAGCCCACGCCCAGCAGCCTTTCCGTCTCGCGCGCAAGCGCGACCAGACGCGGTCCGATGTCGGCGGCGCGCTCCCGATAAGGCCCGTCCTGCGTCGGCACGCCGCAATTGAACACGTACAACAGGGACTGATAGGGCCGCCCCAACGGCGCGGCAAACCCGTAGGCGTCCGGACGCCACTCCAGGTTGTTGCCGCAATAGCCCTTGCGTTCCAGGTCGCGGCGCGCAGCCGCCAGATTGGGAAAGTGGGCCTCGTAATGCCGGGGGTCGGCCACCCGCAACTGGTTCAGCACGGCGGCCCGCTCATCGTCCGGCGCCCGCGCCAGCCATGCCTTGCCGGCGGCGCTGGACAGCATCGGCAGCGAAGCGCCGATGTCGGGGCGCGTCTGCAGGGCCTCATTGGAGCGGGCGGTCTCCACGTACACCATCTGCAGGCGGTCCCTCACCACCAGCGACACGGCGCCGCGCGCATGGTCGGCAAGCTGCTTCATCAACGGCCGCGCCAGTTGCCGGATCTGCATGCTGGCAAGCAAGGGATAACTCAACGCCAGCACCGACGCCCCCAGCCGGTAACGCGCCGGCTCGCCTTCGCGCTGTAGAAAGCCCAATTCCACCAGCGTGTGCGTCAGGCGCGCCACGGCGCTGCGCGACAGACCGGTCTGCTGCGCGAAATCCTTGTTGGCCAGCACCGGCCGGTCGGCACGAAAGCACGCCAGGATATCGATACCGTGCGCCAGCGTGCTGGTGAACTCGCGGTCCTGGTCACCCTTCATTCTGGCGCTCCCCCATTTTTTCCACCCGCGCCACCAGCGTCAGCAGGCGGGGCGCGATGCGGCCGCGCAGGTCGCCCGGCCGCAGCCGCGTCACGGGCACACCGCAATTGAACACCAGCGCCTGGCCATCGACCCGTGTCCGCATCGGCACCGCGACCGCATGCACGTCCGAATGCCAATCGCCCTGCCCCACGCAATATCCGTGCTCGGCGTAGTCGCGCCGCGCCTGCTCCAGGTCCGGCGCATGGCGCCGCCAGACGGCGGGGTCCTGCCGCCGCAGCGCGGCCAGCACGGGCTCGGCCTCGTCTGCCGGCGCCTGCGCCAGCCACGCGCGCCCCATCGCCGACGGCAGCAGCGGCAGCAAGGCCCCGATATCCGGGCGAAACGACACGGCGTCGTGCCCACGGCAGGTTTCCACGTACACCATGTGCAGGCCGTGATGCATGCCCAGCGAAGCCGAGCCGCCCGCCGCGTCCGCCAGCCGCTTCATCAACGGGCGCGCCAATTGGCGGATTTTGATGCTGGCCAACAGCGGATAGCTCAGCGACAGCACCGCCGTTCCCAGACGATAGCGTCGCAAACCTGCGTCATAGCGCAAGAGGCCCCGTTGCATCAGCGTGGTGGTCAGGCGCGAAATCGTCGCTTTGGACAGGCCCGTGCGGTCCGCCAGTTCGCGGTTGCTGAGCGCCGGTTCGCCATGCCGGAACGCCTGCAGCACCGACAGGCCATGCGCCAGCGTGGTGGCGAAGGCGGGGTCGGCATGGCGTTCGCCTGGGCGGGTGGTCATGGTCGCGGTCCTGATTCCGGCCTGCGCGGAATGCGCTGGCCGTTCCTGCGGATCATAGAGCAGCGGCGGCCGGACCGAATTCAGGGACGTTCAAGATATCGAAACAGTTGTCTCGCATTTGGCGGCGTTTTGCTAGCCTGGATTCAACACGGCGCGACACGCATCGGCGCCCACGATAAAACGGAGACAACCATGATCAGGGACTCTGACGGCTTCCCCCAATTCCTCGAATCGCTGCGCCGCTACGTGCGCGAACAACTGGCGCCGCGCGAGGCCGAGGTTGCCCGCCTGGACGAGGTGCCGCAGGACCTGGTCGCCAGCATGGCCGCGCAGGGCCTGTTCGGATACTCCATCCCCGAGCAATACGGCGGCGCGGGTATGACCACCGAAGAACTGATCCTGGCCGCCATGGAACTGTCCCAATGCTCTGTGGCGTTCCGCGCTCGCGTCGGCACCAACACCGGCATCGGCTCCGAGGCGCTGGTGGCCGACGGCACCGAAGCGCAGAAAGCCCGCTACCTGCCGCGGCTGGCATCCGGCGAACTCACCGGCTGCTTCGCGCTGACCGAGCCGCAAGCGGGCTCCGATGCCACGGCGCTACGGACCACCGCCGTGCGCGACGGCGACCACTACGTGCTGAACGGCGAAAAGTGCTTCATCACCAATGCGCCGCTGGCGGGCCTGTTCACCGTCATGGCGCGCACCGATCCGCAGGCGCCCGGCGCCAAGGGCATCACCGCCTTCATCGTGGAGCGCGGCACGCCGGGCCTGTCCACCGGCCAGCCCTACGACAAGATGGGCCAGGCCGGCTCGCCCGTGTCCGCCGTGCACTTCCAGGATTGCCGCGTGCCGGCCGCCAACATCATCGGCGGCCAGGAAGGCATGGGCTTCAAGACCGCGATGAAGGTGCTGAACAAGCAGCGCATCCATCTGGCCGCGCTGTGCATCGGCCCGGCCATCCGCATGCTGGACGACACGCTGCGCTTCGTGGCCGAGCGCCAGCAATTCGGCAAGCCGCTGATGGATTTCCAGCTCATCCAGGCCATGCTGGCCGATTGCCAGACCGAGATCCAGGCCGCCCGCGCGCTGGTGCTGCAGACCGCCCGGGAACGCGACGCGGGCGTGGACGTGACGCTGAACGCCTCGATCTGCAAGTACTTCGCGTCGGAGATGTGCGGCCGCGTGGCCGACCGCTGCGTGCAGATGCATGGCGGCTATGGCTACATCGCCGATCACGGCATCGAGCGCTTCTACCGCGACGTGCGCCTGTTCCGGCTGTACGAAGGCACCAGCCAGATCCATCAACTGACCATCGCCCGCCACACGCTGACCCAGGCGGGTTACACGCCCGGCCGCTAAGGCCTGCACAGGGACCGCGGCCGCAAGAAGCCGCCGGCCCGCCCTACCAAAGGAGACTTCCATCATGCTGAACAAGCACCTGCCGAAATGGATCGGCGCCATCGCCGCGGCCTTTACCTGCGCGGCGCTGCCGCCCCAGGCCGCCGCGGCCTACCCCGACAAGCCCGTGAGGCTGATCGTGCCGTTCGCTCCGGGCGGCTCGACCGACATCCTGGGCCGCCTGCTGGCCGAGGCCCTGCATCCCATCCTGGGCCAGCCGGTCATCGTCGAGAACAAGCCCGGCGCGGGCGGCAACATTGGCGGCGACTACGTGGCGCGCGCCGCGCCCGATGGCTATACGCTGCTGCTGGCGGCGGCCGGCCCCACCGTCATCAACCCCAGCCTGTACGCCAACATGCCGTTCGATCCGGCCAAGGACCTGGCGCCCATCACCTGCCTGGAACGCGAACACAACCTGATGGTGGTGACCAAATCCATGCCGGTGAAGACGCTGGAGGAATTCCTGCAATACGCGCGCGCCAACCCCGGCAAGCTGTCGTTCGGCTCGCCGGGCAACGGCTCGCCCGCGCAACTGGCGGGCGAACTGCTCAAGCAGCGGACCGGCATCCAGGCCGAGCACGTGCCCTACAAGGGCAGCGGCCCCGCGATCACCGACCTGGTGGCCGGCCACATCGATTTCATGATCGACAACATGCCGGCCCTGCTGCCGCAGGTCAAGGCGGGCGGCCTGCGCGCGCTGGCCGTGCCCAGCGACCAGCGCGCCACCGCCGCGCCCGACATCCCCACCTTCGACGAAGCCGGCCAGAAGGGCTTTGTGGTGATGGCCTGGAAAGGCCTGATGGCGCCCGCGGGCACCGACCCGGCGGTGATCGAGCGCCTGCACGCGGCCGTGGTCAAGGCGCTGCAGGACCCGCAGCTGCGCGCCCGCTTCCAGGAACTGGGCGCCGAACCGCTGGCCAGCACGCCCGCCGAGTTCGCCAAGCAGATCGCGGACGAGACCGCCTGGTGGGGCAAGCTGGTGAAGTCCACCGGCACCCGCGTCCAATAGGCCCGCGCAGGAAGACCGCCATGCAACCCAACCTTCACACGCTGTGCGCGCGCGTGCGCCAGTTCGTCGACGACGTGGCGATACCGGCGGAATCCCCCGCCATCGCCCGCGACGTGGCCGCGCTGGACCGCTGCGTCGCCCGGCTGCGCGTCCAGGCGCGCGAGGCAGGCCTGTACGCGCCCCAGTTGCCCAAGGAATGGGGCGGACTGGGCCTGGGCTGGCGCGACCTGGCCCAGGTGCTGGAAGAGGCCGGCCGCGGCTTCCTGGGTCCGGCCGCGTTGAACTGCGCCGCGCCCGACCAGCCCAACATGCTGACGCTGCTGCGCCTGGGCAACGCCGCCCAGCAGGAACGCTTTCTTGCGCCGCTGGTGCGCGGCGAGCAGCGGGCCTGCTTCGCCATGACCGAGCCCGCCCCCGGCGCCGGCTCCGACCCGTCCATGCTGCGCACCCGCGCGCAGCGGCGCGGCGCGCGCTGGGTGCTGAACGGGCACAAGCAGTTCATCAGCGGCGGCGTGGGCGCGGATTTTGCGCTGGTGCTGGCCCGCACCGACGACGGCGCCACGCTGTTCCTGGTGCCGGCCGACACGCCGGGCTACCAGGTGGTGCGCGACATCGGCATGGTCACGGGCTACCAGATCGGCGGCCATGCCGAGATCCTGCTGCAGGACTGCGAAGTCGGCGACGAGGCCGTGCTGGGCGAGCCCGGCCGTGGCCTGGCCCATGCGCAGTTGCGGCTGGAGCCGGCGCGGCTGTCCCATTGCATGCGCTACATCGGCCGCGCGCGGCGCGCGCTGGAAACCGCGCAGGCCTATGTGCTACGGCGTGAATCGTTCGGCGCGCGTCTGGCGGACCTGCAGCAGATCCAGGCCATGGTCGCGGATTCCCACATCGACCTGCACGCCAGCCGCCTCATGACGCTCGACTGCGCCGGCCGCATGGACGAGGGCCTGCCGGTGAAGCAGCACAGCGCCATGACCAAGGTCTTCGTGTCCGAAGCCGTGAACCGCGTGGCCGACCGCGCCGTGCAGATGATGGGCGCGTCGGGCCTGTCAGAGGACACGCCCGTGTCCATGATCTGGCAGGAGATGCGCCCTTTCCGCATCTACGACGGCGCCAACGAACTGCACCGCGCCACCCTGGCGCGCCGGCTCCTGGCGCAAGCCTGAGCCTCAGGAGAGACAACGATGGAACACCCTGAATTCCAGGCCTACCGCCTGCACGCAGGCGCGCCGGGCGAAGCGCCGCAAGGCCGCTACGACACCCTGACCGTGGACCAGCTTTCCGCGGGCGACACGCTCATCAAGGTGGCTTATGCGGGGCTGAACTACAAGGACGCGCTGGCCCAGGCCGGACGCGGCGGCATCATCCGCGAGTATCCCCGCATCGGCGGCATCGACCTGTCGGGCACCGTGGTGCATTCGGCCGACCCGGCGCTCGCGCCCGGCCAGGAGGTCGTGGTGCACGGCTTCGGCATCGGCGTGGAGTGCGACGGCGGCTACGCCGAATATGCGCGGGTGCGGCACGACTGGGTGCTGCCCCTGCCCGCTGGCATCGGGCTGCGCGACGCCGCCGTGCTGGGCGCGGCCGGCTACACCGCCGCGCTGTCGCTACACTGGATGGAACACTGCGGACTGACGCCGGACCACGGCGAGGTGCTGGTCACCGGCGCCACCGGCGGCGTCGCCGGCGTCGCCATCGACATCCTGAGCCAGCGCGGCTACCGCGTCTGCGCCATGTCCGGCAAACCGGACGCGGCGGACTATCTACGATCCTTGGGCGCGCAGGAGGTGATCGCCCCGCCCGATCCGTCGGCCCCGATCAAGCCGCTCATGAGCGCGCGCTGGGCCGGCGTGATCGACTCCGTGGGCGGCCCGCTGCTGGCCCACGCGCTGGCCAGCCTGAAGCCCGACGGCGTGGCCGCCGCCTTCGGCAATGCGGGCGGCGCGGACCTGCCCACTTCCGTCATTCCCTTCATCCTGCGCGGCGTCAAGCTGCTGGGCATCAACGCCAACAGCCCCATGCCATTGCGGCGCCAGGTGTGGAACAAGCTTGCCGCCGAATACCGCCCCGCGCATCTGGACCTGATCGCGCGCGTCATCGCCCCCCGTGAACTGCCGCAGGCGCTGACCGCCCTGCTCGAACGCGGCAGCACCGGCCGCGGCGTCGTGCGCTACTCCTGATTTCCGATACCCATGACCCACGCTCCCCACTCCTCGCTCTCCCGCCTCTTCGATCCACAAAGCATCGCCATCGTCGGCGCCTCGGCCACGCCGGGCAAGATCGGCGCCATGCCCATCAGCCTGCTGCTGCAGCACGGCTACGGCGGCCGCATCATCCCCGTGAATCCGCGCGCGGACACCATCGCCGGCCTACCGGCCCTGCCCGGCCTGGACGCGCTCGACGCGGACGTGGACCTGGCCATCCTGGCCGTGCCCGCCGCCCATGCCGCGCAGGCGCTCGAACGCGCCCGGCCCGGCCAGGTGGGCGCGGCCGTGGTGTTCACCTCCGGCTTTTCCGAGACGGGCGCGCAAGGCGCGGCCGAACAGGACCGGCTCTGCGCCATCGCGCGCGAACGCGGCATCCGGCTGCTGGGGCCGAATTGCCTGGGCTTCATGAATGTGCGGCGCAACGTCTACGCGACGTTCTCGCCCGCCCCCGCCAACGGCGCCGTCGCCCCCGGCGGCATCGGCATGGTCTCGCAGAGCGGCGCGTTCGGCGCCTACGCGTACAGCATGGCGCGCGAGCGCGGCCTGGGCCTGTCGCACTGGATCAGCACCGGCAACGAGGCCGACATCGACGTGGCCGACTGCATCGAATGGCTGACCCGCGACACCGACACCCGCGTCATCATGGCCTACATGGAAGGCTGCCGCGACGGCGCCAAGCTGCGCCGCGCCCTGGCCGCGGCCCGCGCCGCCGGCAAGCCCGTCGTCATCACCAAGATCGGCCGCACCCAGGCCGGCGCGCAGGCCGCCGCCTCGCACACGGCGGCCCTGGCCGGCGACGACGCCGTGTACGACGCGCTGTTCCGCCAGTACGGCGCCCTGCGCGCGCGCACCATCGAGGAGTTCTTCAACCTGGGCTATGCGCTGGACACCTGGAAGCGCCCGCCGCAAGGCCGCCGGCTGGGGATCTTCACCATCTCCGGCGGCGTGGGCGCGCTGATGGCCGACGAAGCCGCCGACACCGGGCTGGCGCTGCCCGAACCCGCCGCCGACGCGCAGGCCCGGCTGCTGCAGCGCGTGCCCTTCGCCAGCGGCCGCAATCCCGTCGACGTCACCGGCCAGGCCGTGTCCGAACCGGGATTGCTGCTGGCCACCGCCGACGACATGCTGGCGGACGGCCGCTACGACGCCCTGGCCGTGTTCCTGGCGGCCGCCGGCTCGTCGGAAGCCCTGTGGCCCACCTTCGAAGCCTTCGCCCGGCAGATGCAGGCGCGCCATCCGGACGTGCCGCTGGCGATCAGCGCGCTGTTTCCGCCCGCGCGGCGGCGCGAACTGGAACAGCTTGGCTGCCTGGTGTTCCCCGACCCCAGCGCCGCCGTTCGCACGATCGGCGCGGTGGCCGGCCTGGCCGCCCAGGCCGGCCGCGACGGGATCGACGACGCGCCCGCACCCACACCCGCCTCCGCGCCCGCCGACGCACCGCCCCTGCAGGCCGCCTATAACGAAGTCCAGGCCATGGCGCTTCTGCGACAGGCCGGCTTGCCCGCCTCCCCCTGCACCCTGGCAAGCGACGCCGACGCGGCCGTGCGCGCCGTCGCCGGCCTGCAGGCCGCCGGCAACGACATGCCCGTGGTGCTCAAGGTGGTATCGCCCGACATCACGCACAAGAGCGACGTGGGCGGCGTCAAGCTCAACCTCCGCGGCGAGGACGCCGTGCGGCGCGCCTACGCCGACATCATGGCCAGCGTGCGCCAGCACCGGCCCGACGCCCGCATCGACGGCGTGCTGGTCGCCCCCATGGCGCCCAAAGGCGTGGAATGCATCGCGGGCGTGCATGGCGACCCGGTATTCGGACCGGTCGTGATGTTCGGGCTGGGCGGCGTCTTCGTCGAAGTCCTCAAGGACGTGAGCTTCCGCCTGGCCCCCTTCGGCCGCGACGACGCCCTGGCGATGATCCGCGAGATCAAGGGCTACGCCCTGCTGCAAGGCGCGCGCGGCGCGCCTGCGTGCGACATCGACGCGCTGGCCGACGCGCTGGCCGCCCTGTCGCGGTTCGCCCATGCGCGCAGGGCGGACTTCCGCTCGGTGGAGATCAACCCCTTGCTGGCGCTGCCCGAGGGCCAGGGCGTGGTCGCCCTGGATGCGGTGGTGATCCGCGAAGGGGAGCAGGGGTGACAGAAAAGAAGGTGCAACGCCCTGCGCGCAGACCCCTCGCGCTCCCTCAGAAGCGATGCTTAATCGTCAGCATGGCGTTACGCGGATCGCCATAGAAGCCGCCCAGGCGGATCGAGCAGTACTTCTTGTCCAACAGGTTGTTGACACTTAGCGTGGCTGAAACGTAGCAGTCGAAGTCCCTTCAACCAAGCGGTCCATGGTGCCTCCCAGTGATATGGAGCAGACATCCTATCCCGGCACGCGGGCCGCGTCATTCCATCGGGGCCATTGGCTATTGCCCACGGCCACGCGCCGTTCCGGGTTCGTCAGGAACGCGGAACGGCGCGCACCGTAAACGTAATGTACTGACGCCCATTGTCCGGCCAAGCTCTGTCCGAGCTCGCTCCAATCAGCCATAAGCATGGACAAGGATCGCCACCATGCCAGATAGCCCAACGACCGCACACCCCAAAAGAATCTTGATCAGTCTCCGCAATGACCTCAAGCTGCGCATTGCTGCCTCTTGGCCAGACATCCGCTGCAGTTCCATTTCCTCAAGGCGGACGAGCAGGTTTTGATAGGCACTGTCTGACGCTTGCTTCGTCGCATCACCGGCTGCTTTCAAGGACACTTTGAGCTGATCCAGCCGGCGTGCCACATCCGCGAAATCAGACGAGACGGCTTCGCAAATCCGAGAAGGCAGCGGCTCGATCAGATGGGCGACAGCCTGGACTCCCGAGGAGATCTCTGCCAGCCGCATATCTGTATCCAGCTTTGCAGCGGCGGTTTCGTTCTGCGCGCGCCTGATGTTAGATCCGATCTCTCCGATGTCGTCAAAAGCGCGCTTCAGTTCATTTCTGACCTGCCTGACGGTCGTTGCCGATTCTGTTTGAATACTCTCCACAACCTGAGTGAGCAACACGCCATTGCCGTGCTGAAGCGCAGCCACCAAAGGTTTGTTAACCATATCGGCAAGCATGGCGTGGAGCTCGCCGTCTGCCTTTTCAAGATCATTTTCAATCATGCGCCGTGTCCTTCAACTGCTGCTACATATTCCTTTCGATGCAAGTCTCGGAGCGCAATTAGCAAAAAGCGGCGCGCCGGCGAGCGCTCGGCTCCGATCTCGTGCGTCAAGGTGTCATCGCGGCGCCGATAGCCCTCTGCCATGTGCTGATGAAAGCCTTCACTGCGCACGATGCTCTCCTGCATCGCCTCACAAGCTGCCACATAAGCCTGCGTATGCGCCGCAAGTGCCTCTTTCATTCCGTCTTGGGCACGGCCAAATTCCTCTATTTTCTTTTCGCCTTCCTTCATGTTCCTTTCCGATACGACCACGGAATGCGCGGCGGTGTTGCTCAACACTTTGAGCCCTGCTTTTACCCATTTAAGCGTCGCAATGGTGGCAATGGATGTCGCTGCCTCGGCACTCTTATGGAGCAAGGCACAATCCTCTTCATAGCTGGATCCAGGCATCCAGGTTAGGTACATGTCGCCGCCAAATCGTCCATTCACCGCTTGCCTGAATTCGCCATACGCCTCCTCAACGTCAGGCGCCATTGACGGCCGCATCCGCATCAATTCGGCGAGCCATGTTGGCCCGTGATCACCATCTTCTTGTTCGGTCGTGCAGGTGGGATCATCGAAATCAAGACCCCGCCAATTCGAGATCAGCGCATCCTCGTGCGTTAGCGCCGCATGAAGCAACGCCCGCTTCGTCGCCTCTCTCGGCGGGTCCACCCTTACCGAGAGCGCGTCCTCGACCTGCTTGCTCAATGCCACGAAACAGTGTGACCCGGTCACGTAATTCCGGAGCCCTTCCGATCGATCGCGCTCGGCAATCGCGGCCGCTCGACCTTTCTTAGCGACTTCCAACCCCTGGCGCGCCTCCTCGATCAAGCCTTCCATCCTCACTCTCTTCAACTTGTGTTCAGTTTCAAGTCGCTCACGCTTGCGCTGAACCAACGCATTCATATCGAATGCCGCTGCCAGCCGCCGGTAGGGATTGCTGGCGGTATAAAGTCCCGCAATCAGCTCAGCCATGACTGCTGTAGAAATAATCGAGGCTTTGGAGAAATATTCTCCTTCGGCCGCGCTGAGATCGGCCCACGATTTTCCAAACTCCAAGGGGAACAAGCAGCGCTCGCCCGCCGGCGGGAGCGGCATATGGTGTGTGGAGAGTTCGCGATACAGCTTTTCACGCAACGCGCCTGCACTGAATTCATATGCCGAACCCGCATCACCGCCATTACTCGCCCGGCCCAGCCAGTCGCGCACACTGGCTGCTGAAAACGTGTGTGTGAGGACCACACGGAACTTCGCGGGCTGGGCAGCCCAGTCCCGCAAGCACTCCAGTGCCAATGCAGCCGGGTGCAGGCTGCCAAGATGATCCACCCTCGTGACTAGGAGAACGACATCTGCCACAGGAACGTATCGCTCTGCCAGGCGCTGGACGTGCTTCACCTCCGCTTGGTTCGACGCGTGCGCTCCAGGCAGATCGATGATGCTGACATCGAGGTTTCTCGATTCCACAAAGTGACTGCGCGGGATCCTCACATCCACGACATCGTTGCCCACGTCTTCACCACGCTCCATGCGGCGGCGAACAGCACCCAGTTCGGACTGCATCTCCTCAGCCGAGTAGGGGCCACACTCGCCTAGCCACCAACCCTGGTCCCGTGATTTGCCATACCGCGTCGCATGTACCGTCGCGGACTTTCCAATCTGCTGACCACCGCGCAGCACATCTTCAACATGTTCAAAGACATGCTTCTGCACCCCGAGGGTTGTAAGTATCAATGTGGTCTTCCCGACCTGAGTCGGACCATAAGCCACCATCGAAACATAATCCTGCCGAGCCAAGTCCTCTCGCAGCGACGGATGCAACTTAGCCACAAAGCCCCGATAGGCGTCGATCGCCCATTCGGAACGCCGGGCATAAAGCTCAGACCAAACTGTGCTTGGCATAATCCACGTTCCGCACAAGATTCAGCCTTGCCTTTTCGAGCTGGGCCATCGCGCGAAGCAGCGCATCATGATTGGCGACGTGCGCATTGAGGTTGTAGGCCTTGTTCAGGCTCGTCCTCAAGCGGTCTTCTACGCGCTCCATTGCATCGTCGTAGACCTCCATCCAACGATCGACGTGCTTGGCTGCAAGATCTGAAATTGCGCTGCGGATGAAGCCGCGGTGCGCCGCGTCGACGCGCTGTGCGGCTGTCGTCGCCTGATAACCGATATAGCCCAGCATCATTACTCCCCCGGCCGCCATCGATAGCGTTGCGCCGAGGCCGGCAGCTGCTACGTTGCCCCCTCCGAATATGGCCTGCACGAGTCCCGGAATAGTGTCCACGGTTCCATCGATCGCCACGTCGACTGCAAGAATGCACCCGATCGTACGGAGTAGGTTTGTCGATGCAGACTTGAACTGCGGCAGGCCATTTACCGTGGCCTGGATAAACTCGCCCAGGCTCTGCGTCTCCAGCTTCGTTGAGATGTCGCCTCCGGCCTGCGTAGCCGCAATGGCAACCGCCTGATTAATGCGCAGATACTCCATCGTGAGGGCGGGGATCAGCTTGATCGTCATGGACAGGTTTTCCTGCTCTTCCGATGAAAGGTTAATCAAGTCGCCATCCCGCTCCGGCTGTAGCAGCCGCACCATGTGAGCCCGGACTGACTCCGAATCAGACGCACCAGCGGCTCGCGCACCACCTGGCTTGTCATAGCCAAGCGCCTGTACCGGCGCCTTTCCGATCTGGTCGAACGTGCTGGTCGATGGGTCGCAGGGAATATCGAGTCGGTCGTTGGCGAGCATGGAAAGCGCGGTGAAGTCGCTCGCATGCAGGTCTTGTGCGCTCCAGCGCGAAATGACCCGATCCAGATGGATTTTTTCACGCTCTCCCGACGTTGTCGTAAAGAAACGCTTGATGTTATTTACGAACGTATTCTCGAAACCTTCCTCTTCTTTAATGTAAGCAGCGACCGCGCGCTCTTGAATTCCCGCTGCCCGCTCTTGAGTTTTCTTCGTCAGCATCTTCTCCAGTCGGCGCCGATAGTATGCTGAAGCATCGCTAAACAACTGCATGATTTCATCGCGCTGATGCATCCCTGCAGTCTGATGGACGGTTCCTCGCTGCATCAACCGATCTAGTTCGATCAAAATACGCTCGACATCGTCGTCAGCAATATCGCCCAGATCTTTTAGGCGGCACTCGAAACTCGAGGCGGCAGATCGAGAATTGGCATCGAGCGCCGCAATCAGCTTGGCCGACCACTCCGCCACGAAGGCAGAGCCGATTCCGGTGCATACGACTTGGTCAAGTTGGTCGGCCGGAAGCTTGAAGACCTCGACGGCTCTCTGCCGAAGCGCTTCGCGATCTTCCGGGGAAGCATTCTCCGTTTTACTGATCGCAACCGCGAATTCACGTCCGCCGAATTTATCGTGGGCAACTCGTTGTATTTCAAGCTGCTGACCGTCGGCAAGGCGCGTCTTGTCAGTGACAAACAAGCAGCCTAGGGCGTGCTGCAAAGTGTGGCGCATGACTTCCTGCCAGGACGCATTCGCCTCGTTCTGTACCTCGAAGCCCGGCAAAAGAACAAAGCCCGCCTGACCACCCAGAAAATGACGGGCCGGCACGTGCAGCTTGGGGTACAGCGCATAGGGATTCTCGCCCTTGATCAAACGACGAAACGCGGCCGGATCAATGCGCACTTCTTCCGTCTCACGTGTCTCGGGGTCCAGGACAATCTGGGTGGCATAGGGCTCCGTGATATCGAGCGTTTCAATAATGAACACGGGCAGATGTTCACCACGACCTTCATTGTCTTCCAGCCACGTGCCGTCAAGGCCGTAGAGCTCGCGGATGATGCGAGTCTTGCCTGCACTCTGTCCGCCCGCAACGGCCACGTAGTAATACTCGCCCAGCTCGCGGTTAATCCGCAGCTTGCGCACGCAGTGGATTATCGAATCGCGCACGCGCAACTGCTGCGCATCTTGCTGCACGTCGCCGCCAGCCATATCGCTTCGGCCCTGTCGTATAAAGTCGGCCGCATGCAGAACCCGGGCCAAAGCGAGTTCCGTCCTACGTAACGCTTCGTGTATTACGTCCTTTTCCTTCGTCATCAGGCTTCTCCGGATTGCGATTCTTTTCTGTAGATTGTTTAGGCCTGTAACCTTCTCAACTCAGGAGCTCAGCCCTATCGAGCGCAGAAAGGACCCCGACCCACACGGGCATGCACTAAGTGCATGTACTAAGATTTTCTTAATAATTTAAACATATTGCGTAACTTTTATTAACGCGAATAGCTCCGCGCGAAGTAACACCACGGGTTGCGCTGTCCAGGGGCTTTGAACTTCACTGCACCCATAAGTATCAGACGCCTGAACGGCCGGGAGCCCATGACACGCGCCCGCCCACAATCGCACCAACTGTGCAAGACACCCTATTGGTTTGACGGGGTGCGCGCCTGCTGGGAGCCACGACTACGTGTGCCGGTAGCCTAGACGCCATCTGTTGCGCGCACGCAGCGCCGCGCCTTGCCACTCACTCTAATTAATAGTATTTCTTATTCGCATTAGGTAGACTGCAGGGCATCTTGCAATCTTCCGACTCCCTTTCCCTCCCCGCGGTCGAGCAGCTGTATCGCCATCACCATGGCTGGCTGCAAGGCTGGCTCCATCGCAAGCTGGGCGACAGCGGCGACGCGGCCGATCTGGCGCAGGACACGTTCGTGCGGCTGATGGCGGCGCGCCGGCCGCCCGTGCTGCGGGAGGAACCGCGCGCGCTGATCACGCATATCGCCAAGGGCCTGCTGGTCGACCATTGGCGCCGCCGGGCGGTGCAGCAGGCCTATCTGGACGCCATCGCGCACCTGCCCGAGCCGCAGGTGCCGTCTCCGGAAACCGGCCTCATGATCGTGCAGACGCTGGTGGCGGTCGACGCCATGCTGCAGCGCCTGCCCGCGGCCACGCGCGACCTGTTCCTGCTCGCCCAGCTCGATGGGCTGACGCTGCAGGAGCTTTCCGAGCGGACCGGCAAACCCGTGATTACGGTGCGCCGCCATCTGCGCAAGGCCCTGATGGCCTGCATGACGGCTGCAGAATGACCGCGCCGGGCGACGCATTGCTCGAGGAAGCGGCCGACTGGGTGATCCGGCTGCGCTACGAACCCGCCGATGCGGTCACCCGGCGGGCGTTCGAGCGTTGGCTCGCGCAGGGCGAGGCCTATGCCCGTGCCTGGGCACGCGCCGAACAGGTGCTGGGCGCGTTCGACGCTCTGCCCGCGCCGATCGGACATCGCGTGTTGCGCGCCACCCGCAAGCGCCAGGGCCGGCGCGCCGTCCTGCGCGCGGCGCTGGGGCTGGGCGTCGTCGCGCCGGCCGGCTGGATCGCCTGGCGCGAGGCGCCCGCCTGGCGGGCCGATCTGCGCACCGCCGCGGGCGAACAACTGACACGCATGCTCGACGACGGCACGCGGCTGGTCCTGAACAGCGGCAGCGCCGTCGATGTGCGTTACGGAACCGCCGAGCGCCGCCTGGTGCTGGTGGCGGGCGAGGTGCTGGTGACCACCGGGCAGGAACAGCAGCCCGCGTATCGGCCGTTTGTGGTGCAGACCCCGCAGGGCGAGGTGCAGGCGTTGGGCACGCGCTTCTCGGTGCGCCTGGTCGACGACCGCACCGAGATCATGGTGTTCGAGCACGCGGTGCTGGCGCGCCCGGCGCACGCCGCGCCCTTGCGCATCGACGCGGGCCAGCGGGGCAGCTTCACGCTCGCCCGGGCCGGCGCGCTGGCGCCGGTGGACGACAGCGCGGCGCTCTGGGAGCAAGGCATGCTGGTCGTGCGCGACCAGCGCCTAGCTGAGGTGGTGGCCGAACTGGCGCGTCATCGCCCGGGGTTTCTGCGCTGCGATCCCGAGGTCGCCGACCTGCGGGTGTCGGGCGCGCTGTCGCTGCGCGATACCGATGCGGCCCTGCGCGCCCTGGCGGAACGCCTGCCGATCGCCGTGCAGCGCCTTACCCGGTACTGGGTCTCGGTCGGACCGGCCGACGCATGATCGGCCGCGTGAAAAATATTTTGCGTCCAGGTGATCACTTTTCCGCCGTCGTGCGGAGTAGGAAGTAAGACCGCATCAAGGGGATGCGGGCGCTTCTTGCTTGACGATGAAAGGATGAAAGAGTGATGGCACGTGTACGCGCAGCGCGGGGCAGCGGATCCCGCAAGGCATTGATCTGGTCGGCGGTCTGGTGCACGGCCATGGCAAGCGCGACGGCGGGCGCCCAGTCCGCGGCGCAGCCCGGCGCGGCAACGGCCGCGCAGGCGCGCACCGTCGCAATCGCAGCGGGTCCGCTCGATGCCGTGCTGGCGCGATACGCGGCCGCGGCGGGCGTGCAGATCGTCTACGACCCCGCCTGGCTGGCTGGCCGCCAGAGCCCGGGCCTCTCGGGCGAGATGAGCGTGCAGCAGGGCTTTGACCGCCTGCTGGCGGGCACCGGCTACCGCGCCGTCCCCACCGCGGCAGGCACCTATGCCCTGCAGGCCGCCCCGCAAAGCGGCATCGCGCAATTGGAACCCGTGACCGTGACGGGCACCGCCGAACGCGCCACCAGCGAAGGAACGGGCTCGTACGCCACCCGCGCGGTCACGATCGGCAAGGGCACGCAGACGCTCAAGGAGATTCCGCAGTCGGTATCGGTCGTCACGCGCCAGCAGCTCGACGACCAGAACCTCAACAGCCTGTCGGACGCCATGCGCAATGTCACCGGCATCACCGTCGAGACGCTCTCAAGCGGCGGCAACATGTCCGGGTTCATTTCCCGCGGCTATACGCTCGACTCGATCCAGGTGGACGGCATGCGCGCGCCGGCCGGCGCGGGCAACCTGTCGGCGGGCTTTGACCTTGCCATCTACGACCGCATCGAAGTGCTGCGCGGCCCCTCGGGTCTTTATCAAGGCACCGGCGAGCCGGGCGGCAGCGTGAACCTCGTGCGCAAGCGCCCGCTGCAGGAATTCGCCTTTGGCGCGCAGGCCAGCGTGGGATCGTGGGACTACTACCGCGCGGTGGCCGACCTGAGCACGCCGTTCGACAGCGAAGGCAAGCTCCGGGGCCGCTTCATCGCCGCCTACGAAGACCGCGGCTCGTTCGTGGACCGGGTAAGTTCGGAACGCCCCACGCTCTACGGCATCATCGAGGCCGACCTCACCCCCAACACCACACTGGCCGCCGGCATCACGCATCAACGCTCCAACATTACGCCGGCGTTCGGCCTGCCGGCCTATGCCGATGGGTCGCTGCTCGACGTGCGCCGCAGCACCAATCTCAGCGCGGAATGGAACTACATCAAAGAGGAGACCACCGAGGTCTTCGCCGACCTGGAGCACCGGTTCGAAGGCGGCGGCTCGGTGAAGGCAAGCGTGTTCCACCGCGACACCGATACGCCGACGCGCGTGACCACCTGGCCCAATAAAGCCGTCGACCCGGTCACCGGCGACACCAACCTCATCGCCTGGTCGTACCGCAATCACTGGCAGACCACCGGCGCGGACGCCCACGTGAACCAGCCCTTCCAGGCATTCGGCCGCGAGCACAGCCTGCTGGTCGGCGCCGACTACAGCTACACGCACAAACAATTCAACTACGGCGGCGGCAGCATCTTCCCGACCAATGTGTACGAGCCGGTCATCAACATGCCCCAGCCCGAGATGGAGCAGGTCAACGGCAATGACGGCCGCACGAGCGAGTTCGGCCTCTACACGCGTGCCAACATCCAGGCGACCGACAATCTGAAGGTCATCGCGGGCGCCCGCCTGTCGTGGTGGAAGAACGACGCACGCAACGCCAACCAATACTTCGGCGACTTCAGCCAGACGACGACGCGCATCTCCGCCCGCCCCTCGCCCTATGCCGGGCTGGTCTACGAGTTCACGCCGCAGGTGTCCGCTTATGCCAGCTACACCAGCATCTTCCAGCCGCAGACCGAAATCGACGCGCAAGGCAACACGCTGTCGCCGCGCGTGGGACGCCAGATCGAAACCGGCCTGAAGGGCGCATTCATGGACGGCGCGCTCAACGCGCACGCCGCGCTGTTCCAGATCGTGGACCGCAACCGCGCCATGAGCGACCTGGACAACCCGATGTATTCGGTGGCGGCGGGCAAGGTGCGCAGCCAGGGCTTCGAGACCGAGGTGAGCGGCGCGCTGCTGCCGAACTGGGACATCGTGGCGGGCTATGCCTACACCCAGACCAAATACCTCGAAGCGAACGAAGGCACGGAAGGCCTCTCGTACAGCACGATCACCCCGCGCCACGCCATCAACCTCTGGACCCGCTACCGCTTCACCCAGCCGGCGCTGCAGGGTTTCAGCGTGGGCACCGGCGTGCGCTGGAACAGCGGCAACTATCTGCGCAGCGGCAATGTGCGTTGGGACCAGGGCAGCTATGCGCTCGTCTCGGCCCAGATCGGCTATCGCTACAACCGCCATCTCGAGGGCACGCTGACGGTCGACAACCTGTTCGACCGCAAGTACTACGAAAAGCTCGGCGGCGCCTCGCGGCAGAACTACTACGGCCAACCGCGCAGCGTGATGCTGACGCTGCGCTACCAGTATTGAGGCGGTTCAGCCGGCAAGGCCGGGCGGGCGCTTCCGGGCGCCCGCCCGGCGGCGATACCACCACGTGAGTCCCGCCCATACCAGGGCCCACACGCCCAGGATCGCGGCGTAGAAAGGCCAGAAGATGAAGGCCGACACGTCGTCCCAGCCGGGCGCGGTACGCTTCAGGCCGATGGGCGCGCTGATTTCCAGTTCGATCTTTTCGCCCAGCAGCGCGGGCCCGGCCGCTAGCACCGTGAAGGTGAGATGCGAGGTTCCCTTCGCCAGTGCGGGGAACGGCGGCGCGCTCTCACGCGCCGCGCCATCGGCATGGGTTTCAGGCCAGAGCTTGCGGTAGAAATGGGTGGCGCTGGCGGCGCTGCGCGGGGCCGCGACAAGGACCACATCCAACCCCTTGCCGTCGCGCACCCGGATCCGCACCGGCTCTCCCGGGTTGGCGAAGCGCGGCGGCGCGTCCCCCGCGCCCGCCCGGGTCGAATACTCCCCCAGTTCGGGCCGCTCCCGGCCCATCGGGCCGCCGAAGCGCGCCTCCATCCACAGCGGCGCTTCGCGGATGCGATAAACCTCGGCCTGCGCGGTCTGCCCGGGCGCAAGTGTGATCGGCGTCAGCGTCGCGTCGGCGGACGGTATGTACCGCAGCATGCCCAGCGCGAACCACGCCATGGCGGCCAGCCAAAGCCCCCACCCCACCGCCAGCGACAGCTTGAAGAACGTGCGCCACATTTCGTGTCGTCCAGAAATTGCCAGCCCCAGAGCGTACGCGAAATCGAAAGCGGACATGCTGACGCGCCGCAGGGCGCTGCCGGCGGCCAAGCCGGCCGCCCTGGCCCTCAGAACGGCACCATGACCTTCAAGGTGCCGCTGTGGCTGCGCACGTGCTCGGAGAACTGCCCGTCGTACTGCAGGCGGAAGTCCACGCGGCCCGCCCGCATGACGTGCATGCCCGCCCCCACCTTGCCCACCACATCGTCGATCGGCAGCGTCGTGTCGAACGCAGCCGTGCCGGCAGGCGCGCCGCGCAGGCGGGCGCTGGACGTCCAATCGTCCTGCGACAGGAAAGACACGCCGGCATACAGGAACGGCCGAAGCACGGCGCCGTTGGACAGCTCGGCGCGTCCGCCGAATTCGATCATGGGCGACAGGCCCAGGATGAACTGGTCGCTGCCATCCACCGACAAGGCCAGCGGATTCGAGCCCGACTCCTTGTACCCCGGCATGCGGGTGTAGCTGGCATCGAAGTCCAGGTACGGCTTCACATACATGTTGTCGTACGCGAAGGTGCGAGCGGCGCGCAGGCGGGCGTTGAAACCATAGACATCGGGACGGCTGGTGAGGGTGTCCTGGTATCCCGCGATATCGATGTTGCGATCCATGCGATAGCCCCCGTAGCCGCCCCCCACCGCCGCCGAGAACACCCACTTTCCTTCCTCGCGCTTGACCACCGCGCCCGCGTAGCCGCTGTCGCCATCGCCGCGCACGCCGCCGTCGGTAGCGCGCACCTTGCTGCTTTCATAGGCCACCGAGCCGCCCACGAACCAGCCCGGGCTGACCTCGCGCTGGCCGCCGAACTGGTAGGTCATCGTGTCGTAGTCGAAGCCCGCCGTGCCGTTGCTGGCATCCTGGCTGGTCGAGCGGCCGGTGACCTGGCCCCAGAAACAGTTCTGCTCGCCCGTCAAGGCGTCGACGCCGGTGAACGTGGGGCACGACATCATCGCGCCGGTGAATTGCCCCAGGTTGGCGGCCGACTGCACGGCCGGCGCGGCCGTCACGCCCGGCGACAGGCTGGCCACGTTGTCCCGGTAGACGCCCGCCCCCTGACGCGAAGCCTGGTCCAGTTGGCCAAACAGCGGCGCCAGCGCGGCGTTGCCCCCGGCTTGCCAGATGCGCTGAAGGTGGTCCGCGACCTGCCGCTGGTTCGACTGCAGCGCCATCGACGGCGCGTTGAAGTCGGCGGCCGCCACCCGGATGCGCGTGGACTGGCCGACCTGGCGGGTCGCGTAATCAAAGACCGGACTGTCCACGGCGTCCACGCTGCCCTGGGAATCTCCCTGCACCGTCAGCACCGTCAACTCGCGGTCCGGCAGCAGCGCCGCGGCCAGCACATCGACCTTGCCATTCAGATCGCCATTGCCCTGCACCACCATCTGCGAGGCGCGCATCGCATCAAAATCCACGTCGGCACGCAGCACGCCGCCCGCGGCCTGCCTGAAATCGCCGCTCACGGTCAGGGTCTGGAATTGGCCGGGCGAGCCGATCACGATGAGCCCCGAGTTGACGACGTTGGCCTGGTAGGCGACGGCCGCGTTGGCCACGCCGCCTGGCTGAACGATGTAGTCGCAGGCGCTGCTGGAATCGCTGTTGCCGCAATAGACGTTGCCGCTGACGGTGCCGTAGGTGTTGATCGTCAGATACGACCCCGCCGCCGTCGTGGCGTCTCCGTTGAACGTCAGCGCCGTGTTCGACAGCGCGCTGAGCGACCCGCCCGCATTGACATTGACGACGTTGTTGCGGCCATCCAGTATCCACACGCCCTTGCCGCTGTTCGTGCCGCCCGCCACGCTGCCGTTGATGTTGACCGTGACGGACTGTTCGCTTTGTCCGCCCTGGCTCTGCGCCATGATGCCGGTCGAGTCCGAACCCGTGGCGCTGAGCGTGCCGCTCTGGTTCACCGTGACGCTGCTGGCGTTGCCGGCACTGCTGCTAACCGACCCCGCAAAGCCCCCCTGCGGGCCACCGGCCAGGCCGCCGCCCCCGCCAATCGACTGCGCGATGATGCCGTAGGCGTTGGCGCCCACGGTCGTGAGATTGCCGTTATAGGAAACCGACACGCTGCCGGCGGAGCTGGAATTGAACGTGGTCGGCAGGAATCCGGCCGGGTTGGTGGTGATGAGCTTGGTCGTGTCGCCCAGGATGCCGCCGCCGTCCGCGATGGACTGCGCCACGATACCGTGCGCGCCCGCGCCATGCGTGTTCAGGGTGTACTGCAGGTCCAGGCTGACCGAGCCGCCATTGGAATTGCCGCCACCCAGCACCGTCGTGCCCACACCGGTCGCGGTGCCGGACGTGACGATCCCGCCGCCGCCGCCGATCGATTGCGCGATCACGCCGATCGCGCGATCGCCATAGGTGTTCAGGTTCAGGCCGGTAGACACATTGATCGCGCCGCCCGTGCCGCCGACGCCCGCGCTGCCCGCGTGCAGGTCGAATTGCTGACTGCCGGGATTCGCGGCCGATGCCGTGCTGCCCGCCATCGCAATGCCGCCGCCCCCGCCGATGGACTGCACCACCAGGCCGTGGGCGCTCTCGCCGGTGGTGCCGATGGACGCATAGCTGCCGCCGGTCACCGTGACGTTGCCGCCCGCTCCGCCGCTGCCGCCCGTGGCCCCGGCGCGCAGCGCGCCATGCGCCAGCGGCGATCCGGTGGCCCCCATGCCGCCGCCCCCGCCGATGGACTGCATGACGATGCCCATGGCCCCGTAGCCGGAGGTGTTGAAGCTGTTGGATCCATTGCCATTCACGAACGCAACGATGCTGTTGCCCGCGCCGCCGCTTCCGCCGGAACCGCCCACCGAAATCGACACATTCGATGACGAGATGCTGGACGACGCGGTCGATGCGCCGCCCGCGCCGCCGCCTCCGCCGATGGATTGCAGCACCGCGGCGTCCGCGTAGTCACCGAAGGTATTCGTGGAAGCGCCGATGCTCGCAGCATTGGACGTGCTTCCGATCGCGCCGCCCGCGCCGCCGGCGCCACCGCTGCCGCCCACCGAAACGTTGAACTGGTACGTCGTGCCGGCGTCGCCCAGCGACCCCGACGCGTTGTTCTCGCTGGTTCCGCCGACCGCGCCGCCCAGGCCTCCCGAGCCGCCGATGCTCTGCACCAGCAAGCCGTCCGCATCCGCGCCATGCGTGGTGACATTGCCATCGCTGTTCAGATTGATGGTGCCGCCATAGCCGCCGCCGGTACCGCCGCGGCCCACCGACACGGTGCCCCGGACATCGGTCGTGCTGTCCTCGCTTTCGCTATTGACGGCAAGCCCGACCTGGCCGCCTTGCGACGCCCCGCCGCCGCCGCCGATGGACTGGACCAGCACCGCGCGCGCGCCGTCGCCGTGGGTGACGATCGTGCTGGATGGATCGACGGTGAGCGACGCCGTGCCGCCCTGCCCGCCGGCGCCGCCGACGCCCCCAACGTTCGCCGTGATGGAGACGTTGGCGTCCACATTGGGGCTGCGTCCGGTGGCGGACCCTACGCCACCCGCGCCGCCCCCGCCGCCGATGCTTTGCAGCACCAGCGCATTGGCGGAGTCTCCCCACGTGGTGATGGAGCTGCCCGCCAGGCTGAGCGTGGCATTGCCGCCGTAGCTGCCCGGCCCGCCGCTGCCGCCCACCGACGACTGCACGGTGCCTCCCACGGAGTCGCCGGTGCCGACCACCGTCGACAGCGCCGAGGCGCTGCCGCCCAGGCCGCCCCCGCCCCCGATGGACTGCACCAGCACGCCTTGCGAGTTGGGGCCATAGGTGGTGAGGATCGAGTTGTTGATGGCCGACGACGCCGTGCCACCGGCGCCGCCCGTTGCGCCGGAACCTCCCATGGCAAACGTCACCGCCACGCCGAAGGACAGGTCCTCGTCCGGAACGGCGATCGCCAGGGCCTTTGCCACGGAAGCGCCGCCCGCCCCGCCGCCTCCGCCGATGGATTGCACGACCACGCCGTGCGCATCGCCGTTGGCGGTGCCCGACGAACCGGTCGTCAGGCTGGCGTTGGTCACATTGCCCACCGCGGTGCCGCCCGCGCCCCCGTTGCCGCCGGTGCCGCCCACCGCGACGGACATGGCAAACCCGACGCTGGCGTCGTAGGATGACGCCGCGCCCCCGGTCCCGCCGCCGCCGCCGATGGACTGCGACACGATGCCGTAGGCATGGTCCCCGCCCGTATTCAAGGTGTAGCCGTTCATGCCGACGGTGGATGAACCGCCATTGCCGCCGCCGCCGCCCTGGCCGCCGATGACGGCGACACCGCTCGCCGCGCCGCCGTCCCCGCCCCCGCCGCCGATGGACTGGGCCAGGATCCCGATCGAGCCCGCCCCGCTGGTGGTCAGCCCGCCGGACTGGCTGATATTGACCGTGCCGCCGGCGACCGCGGAGCCGCCCGCGCCGCCCAATGCGACGATGCCGCTGCTGACGCCCGCCGTTCCCCCGCCGCCGCCGATGGCCTGCGCCGAGATGCCATGCGAGGACTGCCCGGCGGTCGAGATCGTCGACAGGCTGCTGATCGTGACCGAGCCGCTGGCCCCGCCGATACCCGCATCCGCGCCGGCATTGCCGAAGAGTTCGAAGTTGGCCGTGGTGGCGCCGCCGATGCCGCCCATGGACTGGCCCAGGATGCCGATGGAGTAGTCGTTCAGCGTCTGAATGGAGCCGCCGGTGGTGGTCACGGTGACTGCCCCGCCTGCGCCGCCGCTGCCGGCATTCTCGGGCGTGAAATCGATGATGCCGCTGCTGGTCTCGACGCCGCCGCCCGCGCCGCCCAGGCTGCTCGCCGAGATGCCGGTGGACTGCAGGCCATTGGTGCGGATGCTGGCAGTGCCGTCCATGACGATGTTCACCTTGCCGCCGCCGCCGCCCACCGCGCCGTCGCTGTCCTCGCGCCCGGCGCCGCCATTGCCGCCCTGCGTGATCACGTTGACGCCGGGCAGGTAGTCGCCGGACGTCGTGACCGACGACCCGCTGTTCAGCGTCACCGATGTCGTCGTGCCGCCGTCGCCGCCGCCGTATCCGCCTATCTCGCCACTGGTATTGGTGATCGTCTGCGGGCCCATGCCCCCATTGCCCCCGAGCCCGATGACGACGATCCCGCCGGACACTTTCGACAGGCTTGCGGGTTGTACCGTCGACGTGCTCGCCACGGATACCTGGCCCCCGTTCACGACGCTCATCGCGCCGAATTGGCCGCCGGTGCCGCCATTGTCGCTGCCGTCCTCGGACGTCTTGCCTACGCCACCCTGGCTCAGGACATACAAACCACGGATGCTGCTCAGTGCAGACCCGCTGACATTCACCGACACGTTGCCGCTATTGGTGATGATCGTCGGATTCGAGGCATTGGCCGCGCCGGCGCTGGCGCCGCTGCCGTTGTCCTGGCCGCCATCGCCGCTGATCGATTCGGCGCCGATGCCCCACGCATAGCGCTGCGTCGAACCGGTGACCGAGACCGCGGCGGAGTTGGTGATGTTGACGATATTGCTGCTGCCGCCATTGCCGCCGACCTGGTCGCCGGTCGCCGCATTGTCCTGGTTCCCGCCCAGCGCACCGATGCTGGCGCCGTAGATGCCTACGCCGCCATACGGCAGGTTCTGCACGCTGATATTGCCGCTGTTCGTGATCGTGACGGCGGAACCTTCGCCCCCCCGGCCGCCGTTGCCGCCGCCGATCACCGTTTCATTGGCGTTGGCGCCGACGCCGCCGACCGACGCGCCATACATGCCGAACTGCGATCCCGAGTCCGCCCAGATGCCCGGGCCGCTGCCTTGCGCGCTGGAGGTCGGCGAGTCCTGCACCGTGATCGACCCGCCGTTGTTGGTGAGGGTGATGGTGCCGCCATTGCCGCCGTTCGTGGCGTTATTGCTGGTATCGCTGGACCCCATGCCGCCCGTCAGGCGCACGAAGATGCCGCCCTGCGGCGCGCTGGGCTGCAGCACGGCCCCGTTATTGATCACCGTGTAGTTGCCGCCGTAGTCGCCGACGTTGTCGCCGGTGCCCGCGCTGGCGGTATTGATGATGCTGACCTGGGCCCCCGCCCCGCCCTGGCTGGACGAAATGGTGCAGGTGGTGGAACTCGAGGGGCTGGTAATGACCGCCGGGCAACTCAGCGCCGCGGCGGCAGGCTGCGCCATGACCAGGCCGACCGCGGTGACGGAAAACAACCCCATCCAGCCCGCCGGTCGCGGCAACGTCCGCCGCGGTTCCAGAATCCGAGCAAACGCGGCCCGGTTACGCGACGTCCGTTTGGCGGTCGGCTTCTTCATCTTCAACCCCTGTGGCAAGCCCGTAACAACAGGCCGCATTAGTTTTCTGATTAATTCTGCTCGGGGTTTTTACCACGCACATCCAAGGGCTTTTTGTCGATTCGACGAAACGTGGATTTCAGCCGGTGAAGCAGCTGCCAAGGCATGTCATCAGCAGTAAACAATCGTTTCCTACCATGCCGCCTCCTTCAACCGAAACGGTCACCATTCATGCACCACGCAAGATTCCTGCGGCACGCACTTCCCTTCTACTCTTTGCGCGTTACCACCTTGGCGGTCGTGCTTGCATTGTCGGCTTGCGGCGGTGACGACGACGGAGACGACGACAGCAACGCAGGCAACGGCGGGGAAGCCGCCTACGTCATTCCCGCCCCGCCCGCAGGTCTGGGCAAGGTCGACACCGCGCCGCTGCCGGATGCGCCCGCCTTCGTCGATTTTGCGGCCACCAATCAACGCGGCGATCCGCGCTATGCGACGCTGGACTCGAACGCTGGCGTTCGCGTGCTGGGCGGCTTCCTGGAAATCTGGGAGCCCCGCACGCGTCTGGTCGATGCGGGCGTGAACGCCGCGGGCGCCGATGGCTTCCCCGGCATCATTGCCTCTGACTGGACCGGCATTCCCGGTGACGCGACTGACGGTCGGGTCAAGAACCAGGCCGTGCATGAAGAAAACATCGACTTTGTCGTGCGCACAACCGCCAGCCGGACCGCCGAGCAGGCCAAGGCCGCCTATCTGGACGACCGCCGCGGCAAGAACTACAGCGTCACCGATGGCCTGGGCCCCTTGACCGCAGCCTGGCGCACGGCGGCTCAGCAAACCACCAGCATCAACGACGTCGCGCCCGACGCCGCCACGGTGAAGTACGACGACACCGGCAACAACACGGGCGTGTCGGGCGCCGCAAACCCGGCCTTCGGCGACGCCATCGCGTTCGTGCAGAGCATGGGCAACAATGCCTCCACCGAGCCCGGCAAGCGCTTCTACAAATATGCGCGCCCGTGGCGATGGAGCGCCAGCGTGCAGGTCGTCCCGGAACTGGAACCCGCCAAGAGTTCTTCCCCCGCCACGGACGGCGGCTACCCCAGCGGCCACACCGCCGAATCCGTGCGCAATGCCATTGCCATGGCCTATCTGGTGCCCGAGCGCTTCCAGGAACTCGTGGCGCGCGGCGTTGAATTGGGTGAAAGCCGGATCATCGCCGGCATGCACTCGCCGCTGGATGTCATGAGCGGCCGCATCCTGGGCCAGGCCTCGGCGACAGGCAACATCTTCGCCGCCAGCGAAGGCACGCGTGCCGTTGCGTACGCGCAGGCCCGCCAGACCCTGATGGCCGCAGTGGGCGCCAGCACGCCCGAAGCGTTCCTGGCCTTCGCGCATTCGAAAGACCTCAGCGAAGACCGGTTTGCCGATCATGACGCCAACAAGGCCGAATACCGCCGCCGCCTGACGTTCAGCTTCACGCAGATCGGCGACACGGGCAAACCGGCCGTGGTGCCCAAGGGCGCGGAAGTGATATTGGAAACCCGCCAGCCGTACCTGAACAACGACCAACGCCGGGTTGTCCTGAAAACCACCGCACTGCCTTCCGGCTATCCCATTCTTGATGACGCGGAAGGCTTTGGCCGCATGAACCTGTTTGCGGCCGCCGACGGCTACGGCGCATTCAATGGCGATGTGGATGTCACCATGAACGCCAGCCTCGGCGGCTTCAATGCGTTGGACGTGTGGCGCAACGACATCAGCGGCGCGGGAAAGCTGACCAAGAGCGGCACCGGCACGTTGGCCATGGCGGGCGCAAACACCTATTCGGGCGGCACCGTGATCGCTTCGGGATCCCTGCGCGCCGATTCGGACAAGGCATTGGGTACCGGCGCGGTCTACATCAGCGCTGGTGTGCTGGTACTGAACGCAGAAGAGGCCGTCCAGGTTCAGGGAAGTTATACCCAGACGTCCGCAGGCACGCTTGAAGCCCATGTCGGCGACGATGAAGCGGGCCAAATGGCGGTCAGTTCCGATGCCGCGCTGGCTGGCCAGCTGAACATCGCGTTCCGTCCGGGCTACACGGCCACGGCCGGCTCGACGATCACGGTGTTGCGAGCCACCAAGGTGCACGGCAAGTTCGATGGCATCACTGTCAAGGGCTTCAAGGCAACGCCGATCTACAACGCGGACAGCGTGCAGGTCCGTCTGGACGCCGCGGGCTGATTTGGGATTGGCCCGATTTGGGTTGACCTGATTTGGGTTGACCTGATTCTTAAGCGATAGGACCGACGGCAACTAGGCGGGGGCACCCGCCTGGTTGCCGTTTTTCCGTTCAGCCGCGATTGCTGCCCTCAGCCAATCCAATCCCTGCCTAATCGGCCACGCCCATCGTCACCAGCTGCGCGTGGAAAGCCGCAACGCTGCGGTTGCGGGGCTCATGCCGGCTAACCAGCCCCAACGGCGGGAGGGTACTGGCCACTGTGCAGTCCAACCTGCGCAGCGCCCCTGCATCCAGCGCCTCACGCACGAAACTGAGCGGTCCCATCATTAGCGCGTTGCTGGCCCTCAGGTAATGCACCATGGCCGCCAACGAGCGCGTGCTCAGGGGCTGAAGCGCGGGCAGCGCGCCGCAATCGGCGAATAAGGCTTCAAAGGCTTTATGCGTCTGGCTGTCCGGCGGCGGACTGGCCCACGGGAAATCCAGCAGATCGACCGGTCGCAGGTGTCGACGCTTCGCCAGAGGATGACTGGGGCCAGAGGCCACGACGCAGACATCGGCCAGCAAGGCCTGAAACCGCGAATCGGGCGCCAGTTGAGCCGGTTCGCGCGCCACCAGCATATCCAGCTCGCCGTCCGCATAGCGTCCAAGCAGCACGGGCAGCGCGTCTTCGAACAGCTCCAGCCGCACTTGGGGCTGGGCCGAGAAAAGCGCCGGCAACGCGGGGTTGATGACCCCGGTAATGCCCGCCGTAATGGCGCCCACTCTTACCGTCCCTTCAAAACCGGCCCCCGCCGCCGCCAGCGACTCCGCACAACCCGTCAGATTGTTCATCACACTACGCAGCAGGGGTAGCAGGTCGCGACAGGCAAAGGTAGGCCGCATGCCGCGCGCGTGCCGCTCGAACAGGCGCGTCTCCAGCGCGCGCTCGACCTCCAGCAGCATTTTCGTCGCGGCGGATTGGCTCAGGCCGATCTGCGCCGCCGCATGCTGCACGCTGCCCAGCTCGGCCACCAGCACGATCAATTGCAAATGACGCAATCGCGTGCGCGCAACCAGACGATTGAAGAGGGTTGCCGCGGACGAGCGGTCGCTGGTTGATGGGCTGAGCATGAATCTACCTATTCCGATCTGGCATAGCTACTTGTGATATTTCACTTTTCAAGTATAGCTATTCAAGGCGCAATACCAACCTCATACCAATACTTCAAGGGGTTTTCCGATGTCGCATTTCCTACGGGGCGCGCGCCTAGGCGCCGCCCTCTGCGCTGCGCTGGTCCTGAATGCAACGGCAGCGGCCGCCGAGACAACAACGTGGCCCGACAAGCCCGTCACGTTCATCATTCCGTTCCCGGCCGGAGGATCCATCGACGCGGTAATGCGGGCGATTTCTCCGCAATTGAGTGAACGACTGGGCCAGACGGTCGTGATCGAAAACGTGGGCGGAGCCAGCGGCTCGATTGGCGCGGGGCGCGTCGCCCAAGCCAAGCCTGACGGCACGACACTGCTGGCCGGCAGCATCAACGACGTGGTCTTGCAGCCGCTGGTCAACAGCCACCTGCGCTATGGCACCGACGACTTCGAACCCGTCTCGCTCGTCTTCACGTCGCCGGTGATCCTGGTCGCCCGCAAGGACTTGCCGCAATCGAACATCGACGAGGTCGTGCGGGCGCTGCGCGCCGACCCGGAAAGCCTGAGCTATGGCAGTCCGGGGCAAGGCACGTTCCAGCATGTCGTCATTGAAGATCTGCAGCGCCGCACCACCACAAAGATGCTGCACGTGCCCTACAAGGGCGCTGCGCCGCTGGTCAACGACCTGCTGGGCGGCCAGATCGACATGGCGGTCATGGCGCCGCCCACCGCCTTGCCGCATTTGCAGCAGGGTCGCATCAAATCCCTGGGCGTGATCAGCGGCCAACGGCTGTCGGCCTACCCTGACCTGCCCACCATCAATGAAAGTGGCGCCGTGCAAGGCATGGAAATGACCGGCTGGGTGGGCGTGCTGGCGCCCAAGGGCGTACCGCCCGAGCGCCTGCAACGCGTGCGCGACGCGCTGGCCGCCGTCATGGAAACCCCTGCCGTGCGCGAGCGTGTGCAGGCGATGGGCATGGAGTCGGCAACGTCCTACAGCAAGGCCAGCTTCGATACCCGCATACGCGATGATCTCTCCGTCCTGCGCGCCTTGAATCTCACCATCCAACCTTGAGGATCCCCATGCCCCCGGTCCACGACATTCTCGACACCATCGCCGCAAACCCGGCCTTTCGGGCCATCCGGCGCGATCTGCACGCCAACCCCGAAATCGGCTTTGAGGAACATCGCACCGCTTCGATGGTTGCCCGCGAGCTGGCTGCCTGGGGCTGGGAGGTATCGACCGGCATAGGCGGCACCGGCGTAGTCGGAACCCTGACGCGCGGCGCGGGATCCGGCCGCATCGGCCTGCGCGCCGACATGGATGCATTGGCGATGCCCGAGGCCAATCACTTCGCGCATCGGTCGCAGCGCGACAACCGCATGCATGCCTGTGGCCACGACGGCCATACTGCGATCCTGCTCGCCACCGCCTGGTATCTGGCGCATCACGCCCAGTTCGACGGCACCATCCATTGCATCTTCCAGCCCGCCGAGGAAGGCGGCCAGGCAGGCGCGCGCGCCATGATTGAAGACGGGCTGTTCCAGCGCTTTCCCTGCGATGCCGTTTTCGCGCTGCATAACTGGCCCGACCTGCCAGTCGGCAGCATGGGCGTGCGCGCCGGTCCCTTCATGGGATCGAGCAACCGCTTTCGCATCGACATCGCCGGCAAGGGCGCCCATGCCTCGCAGCCCGAGCTGAGCGCGGATCCGCTGGTCTGCGCGGGCCACATCCTGACCGCCCTGCAAACCGTCATATCGCGCAACCGCGCGCCTGATGAGCCCGCGGTGCTGTCCGTCACGCAGATTCACGGTGGCGACGCGGTCAACGTGATCCCGCAAGAGGCGTGGCTGGGCGGCTCCGTTCGCACGCATCGCGACGACACACTGGACATGATCGAGCGGCGCATCGGTGAAATCGCCGATGGCGCGGCGGCCACCTTCGGCTGCACGGCAACGCTGAAATTCGAGCGCTGCTACCCGTCTCTGGTAAACGACATAGAACAGACCCGCTTCGCGGTCGAGGTGATGCGCGAGGTCGCTGGCCCGGACCGGGTATCGGACGATCTTGCACGGCTGATGGGGTCCGAGGACTTCTCGTTCATGCTGGCCGAAAGACCTGGCTGCTACGTGCTGCTGGGCAACGGCGCCGGCGCGCACCGCGATGCCGGACATGGCCCGGGGCCTTGTCGCCTGCACAATCCGTCGTACGACTTCAATGACGACGCGATTCCCTTGGGTGCGGCGTATTTTGTACGGCTGGCGCAGCGGTTCCTGGCGCGATGAGGGGTTGAAAAATCTTGTCGCTGCGCGGTAAACGACCTCTTCCCTATCCAGCCTCGAACGTCATAGCCGCCCCATCCGCCGGTCCGGGGCACACTGCAAGACGTAATCGCCGCAGCATAGCCCCGGGGCGCCCCCGACAGTGGGCACGTCTCAGTTGACCGTGATGTTCGCCTCTTTGATCAGGCCAGCGAAGCGCGGGACATCGCGGGCAATGAGCGCCTGAAAGGCGGCCCCGCCCTGGTCCTTTTCGTCGGGCGCCTGCGCCGCCAGCTTGTCCAATGACTCTCGCACGCCCGGACTCTTCAGCGCAGCTGCCAGCGCTTGTTCCAGCCGCGCGATGACGGCTGGCGGCGTGCCGGCGGGCGCCGCGATGCCGTTCCACACGCTCATATTGAATTGGGGCACGCCCGCCTCTGCAAACGTCGGCACGTCGGGAATCTGGGGCAGACGGGAGGCCGAAGCCACTGCCAGCGCGGTGACGCGCTGGCCTTCATGAAGGGGAATCATCGTGACCGTCTGGTCAATCACCGCGTCCACGGTGCCGGCCATCAGGTCGGCAATAGCCGGCCCCGCACCACGGTAGGGGATCTGCATGCCTTGGGTTTTGGTGACATGCATGAAATAGGCGGCCGAAATATGACTGGTCGATCCGTTGCCCGCATTCCCGAAATTCACATCGGCGCCGTGCTTCTGAAGGCGCGCGACAAAGTCGGATAGCGTGGTGATTCCACTTTTTTTACTCACCGACAGCACCATCGGCACGGTCGCCACCAAGCCGATCGCCGTCAGATCGCGGCGCGGGTCGAACTTGCTCTTGGGGTACAGCGACGGCGCGATGGCCAAGGAGCCCATGTTGCCGAACGTGATCGTATAGCCATCAGGCTCGGCCCGCGTCACGCGCTGGTTGCCGATCATGGTGCCACCGCCGCCCAGGTTCTCGACCACGACGGTCTGCCCAAGGTTCTCCCCCATGGCCTGTGCAACGATACGGGCCAGGCCGTCCGTCGACCCGCCCGCGGCGTACGGCACCACCATCGAAATGGCGCGTGTCGGATAGCTTTGTGCGGCGGCATCGGCGCCATGCCCGATCATGCCGGCACTCAAGGCCGCCAGAATAATCTTCTTCATGTTTGCTCCTCGCTGTTTTTGCCGGCGACAGCCGGTCCTCCGCCTTGTCCTGGCGGTCTTGGTGTTGCAGGGTGAAGGGACGGCGCGGTCATTGCCGCGCCGCTATCGTTGTGAGTTGGCCTAGTCCTGCTTGTTGGCCAGCTCAACGCCGGCCAACCGTTCCGACAGGCGTGCCACGGCGGTATGGTCCTGGCCCGGCCCCAGGGACTTTCCCGCCGCCGCCCAGAGCTCGCGGCACAACGATGCGAACGGCGTCGGCGTTCCCGTATCGGTAGCGATTCCCAGGGCAATCCCCAGATCTTTGACCATCAGGTCAAGGCCGAAGCCTGAATTGAACTGGCGCGACAACACGAACTGCTTGAACTTCTTTTGGGTGGAGTTGTTCATGCCGGTGGACGCATTCAGCACGTCCACGATCACGTTCGGATCCAGGCCAAACTGCTGGCCAATCAACATGGCTTCAACGCCAATGAGAAAGCCGCCCGCCGACACCAGATTGTTGAGCGCCTTCATGGCGTGTGCGCTGCCGACGTCTCCGACCGCCGTGATGGAAGAGCCCATCGCGGACAGCGCCGGACGCACGCGCTCCAGGGTCGCGGCGGGGCCGCCGAACATGATGGCCAGTTCACCGGTGCGCGCCCGCGGCACTCCGCCGGATACGGGCGCGTCCACCATCTGGCCGCCTGCGGCAGCCACGGCGGTCGCCAGCCGCTGCGTGTGGGCAGGCACGCCCGAACTCATTTCCACCACGACACTGCCGGCGCGCAAACCCGCGAGCACGCCGTCCGGCCCGCTCAATACCTGTTCGACGATGGCGCTGGTGGGCAGCATGGTGAAAATGATGTCGCTCTGCGCGGCCAGCGCTGCGCAGGTCGCGGCCGCCTGCCCGCCCACCTCCTGGGCGAATTTCTCAGCCTGACCCGGCACGGCATCAAACACGGTCACGGCATAGCCGGCTTGCACCAGACGGGCCGCCATCGGCCATCCCATGCTGCCGATGCCGACCAGGCCCACGCGTTCTCGCTGCGTGCTCATGCTTGCTGCTCCTTGAACGCGCCCTCTTCTTCCAGCACCTGGTTGGCCACCTTGAACGCGTCCAGGCCGGCGGGAATGCCGCAGTAGACGGTCGCTTGCAACAGGATCTCCTTGATCTCTTCCACCGTCACGCCGTTGTTCAGCGCACCCTTGACGTGCAACTTGATTTCGGCCGGGCGGTTGAGCGCCGTCAGCATGGCCAGGTTCAGCATGCTGCGCGTCTTCTTCTCCAGCCCGGCGCGCCCCCAGGTGTAGCCCCAGCACCATTCCGTCGTGATGTGCTGAAACGCCATCATGAAGTCATTGGCGCGCGCCAGGGAGCCGTCCACGTACTCGGTTCCCAATACTTCGCGGCGAAGGTTCAGGCCTTGATCGAACAGGGCTTGGGTTTCGGATTTGATGTCTGCCATACGTTCCTCGTGGTGATGGCGGCGCCTGATCTGCAAACGCCCGCCGCTTGTCGATGATCGGATTGTCTGACAATCAATCGCGATCCGTCAACAGTCCGATTGTCTGACAATCTTCTTGACTGATCAAAAGATGAAACGAATAATGCGGCAAAGCGCCGGGCTGGCTGCCGCGCGCCAATACCCACAAAAAACAGGAGACAAACCATGAAAGAACTCCCCAAGCAGGCCGTGCGCCATGGGCGCCGTGAATTTGTGGCCGGACTGGGTGCGGCTGCCCTCGCGACATCCCTGCCCGGACGCGTCCTGGCCGCGCCCACAGAGATCAACGTCGGCGTGATCCTGCCCTTGTCCGGCGCCAATGCGCAGTTCGGCATCAATTCACGCCAAGGCCTGGAACTGGCAGCGGATGAGATCAATGCCGCGGGCGGCATCAAGTCGCTGGGCGGCGCCAAGCTCAAGCTGATCGTTGCGGACGCGACGTCTCAGCCCACCACCGCCGCCACGGTCGCGCAGCGGCTGATCACGCAGAACCGTTGCGTGGCCATCATTGGCGCCTATGCATCATCGCTGACGCTGGCCGTCTCCGAAGTCACCGAACGCCGGGGCATACCCTTGCTGACCATGTCGTTCTCCGACGTGCTGACCGAACGTGGTTTCAAACACATCTTCCAAGTGGTATCGAAGGGATCGGTGCTGGGCAAGGCGCAGTACGACTACGCCGCATCCGTCGTGGCCGGAGCGTCCGACATCAAGAAAATTGCGCTGCTGTACGAGGACACGGCCTACGGGACTTCGCAGGCCGTCGGCGTGCGCAATGCCGCCAAGGCGGCAGGCGCCCAGATCGTTCTCGATGAGGCCTATCCGCTGGGCATCACCGATGTGACGCCGCTGATCAGCAAATTGCGCGGCTCCGACGCGCAGATCGTATTTCCTATCTCTTACTTGAATGACAGCCTGCTGATCATTCGCGTGATGCGCCAGCAACGGCTGACGGTCCCTATCGTCGGCGGGGCGGCGGGCTACGTGATTCCTGACTTCGCCAAGGCGCTGGGCCAATATGCCCAGGCCGTGCTGTCCATCGCGCCCGCCAACTACGACCAGGCGCCGGCATATACCGAACGCTACCGCAAGCGCTTTGGGACGTTCATGCCGCACGAAGCCCTGGAGCATGCCGTGTGCGCGGGCGTGCTCGCCCAGGCGCTGGAGGTGGCGGCGTCAGACAAACCTGACGCGGTATCCAAGGCACTGCGCGCGCAGAAGTATGAGCAGGGCTGGTCTGGCGTGATGTCCGGTGGCGGCGTGCATTTCGACGCCAATGGCCTTAACACCTTGGCCCAACCCATCATGGTCCAGTGGCAGAACAACGAACTGGTCTCGGTGTGGCCGCAGGCGCTGGCCAAGGGCCGCGTCATCACCGCCAGCTGACGCGCCGCGCACAGGACGAAGGACGCAAGGAGGACAGTCATGCAATTTTTGCAGGCGCTGGTGGACGGCATTCTGCTGGGCGGCGTTTACGCAGTCATTTCAATCGGCCTGACGCTCGTATTCGGGGTGGTCTCCATTGTCAATTTCGCCCAGGCCGAGTTCCTGATGGTGGGCATGTTCGTGGCGTACTTCGCCTGGAAGCTGTTGGGCCTGGACCCGCTGCTGGGCTCCCTGCTGTCCTTCGCCGTGGCCTTCCTGCTCGGGGTGCTGACACAGAAATTCCTGATCGACCGCGTGTTGAAGGCGCCCGCGGTCGCGCAGATATTCCTGACGGTCGGGCTGCTCATCGTGATGGAAAACCTGGCGCTGATCCTGTTCGGATCGGAATTCCGTTCCGTGCATACGTCCTATCAGATGACGGCGCTGGCGATCGGCCCCCTCCTGCTCAGCGCGCCTTATCTGCTGGCCTTTGTCGTGGCGGCAGTGGCCGGCCTGACGCTGTGGTGGGTGCTAAAGAAGACTTGGTGGGGCATGGCGGTGCGCGCAACGGCGCAAGACCCGATGGCGGCCCGCCTTTCGGGAATCTCCACCCATCGCGTGCACCAGTTGGCGTTCGGGCTGGGCGTGGGTCTGACGGCATTGGGCGGCGGCATCATCCTGCCCTATCTCACCGCATCAACGACCGTCGGCGCGCAGTTCAGCGTGTTGATGTTTACGGCGGTGGTGCTGGGTGGACTGGGCAGCGTAATGGGTGCGGTGGCGGGAGGCGTCGCCGTCGGCGTCATCCAATCCTTGTCCTCGCTGGTTCTGCCGATGCAGCTTCAGAACCTCGTCCTGTTCGCCATCTTCATTCTGGTCCTGGCGGTGCGCCCGGAAGGTCTCTTGAAAAGGGCTACATCATGACGTCGATTCGACAATTCCTGCCTTGGGCGGTGCTGGTGATGATCGCCGTGGCTGCGCCCTGGATGATGGAGGACCAAGGCTACGGCATCCGGGTTCTGACGCTGGTTCTGCTGTTTGCGGCGATGGGGCAGTCGTGGAACATCGTAGGCGGCTTGGCCAACCAGATCTCGCTCGGGCACGCCGCCTTCTTTGGGCTGGGCGCGTACACGTCCACGCTCTTGTTGATGCGTTATGGCATATCGCCTTGGCTGGGCATCGTGGCCGCCATGGCCGTAGCCGCCGTGGCGGGCGGCCTGCTCAGCCTGCCCACCATGCGGCTGCGCGGGCATTACTTCGCGCTGGCGACGCTGGCATTCGGCGAAGTGCTGCGCGCCATCGCCAATACCTGGGCATCGGTCACGGGCGGACCGGTGGGGCTGTCCATCCCGTTCGCGGAAGGTTTCGCGCAGATGCAATTCAAGTCCAGCATCCCCTATTACTACCTGATGCTTGGCGCCGCGTTGATTACGTCGATCGTGTTTGCGCTGATCAGCCGATCACGGCTGGGTTACCGGCTGCGCGCCGTAAAGGCCAATCCGCAGGCGGCGGAAGTCATCGGCGTGAACACGGCCCGGACGCGCATCCTTGCCGCGGTCATATCCGCCGCATTGATGGGTGCTTGCGGCACGCTCTATGCGCAGTTCATCTACTTCTTTGACCCGGATACCGTGTTCTCGCTGGTGGGCATTTCGGTGCGTGTGGCGCTGATCTGCATCATCGGCGGCGTGGGTACGGTTGCCGGGCCGCTCATCGGCGCGCTGGTCATCATTCCGCTGGAGGAGGTGTTCAACGACTGGCTGTCGGGCCAGACGGCGGGCGTGTCCCAGCTGGCGTTTGGTCTGATCCTGATCGCCATCATCCTGATTGAGCCGCGCGGTCTATCCGCACTGTGGGCGCGACTGCGGAATCTGACGCGGGGCCAGCATGCCTGACATCCTGAAAGTATCGAACATTCAGCGGCGCTTCGGCGGTCTGAAGGCCGTCGACGACGTGTCGTTCCGTGTCGCCAAGGGCGACATCCTGGGCCTGATCGGTCCCAATGGCGCCGGCAAGACAACCCTGTTCAACCTACTGGTCGGCCTGTACCGCAGCCAGGGCGGACGCATCGAACTCGAAGGCCGGGATGTCAGCGGCCTGCGGCCCCACCAGATTGCCGCGTTGGGCATGACGAAGACCTTCCAGAACGTGGCGCTCTTTCCCGAGATGACTGTGCTGGACAACGTACTGGTCGGGGGCCTGTTGCGTCATGACGTGCCGCGCGCGCGGAAACTGGCCCGCGACAGCCTGGACCGCGTGGGGCTGTCCGCCATCGCCGCCAAACCGGCGGGCGAACTGTCCTTCCCCGAGCAGGCGCGGGTCGAACTGGCGCGCGCGCTGTGCACCGATCCCAAGGTTTTCCTGCTGGACGAGGTCATGGCGGCGCTGAACGAATCCGAAATGGACGCCTTGCTGGATTTGATCCGCACCCTGCGCGATGAGTCGGGCATTACCTTCATCGTGGTCGAACACCACATGCGCGCCATCATGCGGCTCTGCAACCGGATCCTGGTGCTGTCGTTCGGCCAGAAGATCGCGGAAGGAAGCCCGGTCGAGATCGCGGCCAACCCCAAGGTGATCGAGGTTTACCTGGGCAAATCGATGGAACAGGCGGAGGTGGCGGCATGAGCTTGTTGCAGATCCAGGGCCTGACGGCCTCTTACGACCGAAGTCCCGTCCTGCATGACGTGTCATTGGAGGTGCCCGAAGGCGGCTTCATCGCGGTGGTCGGCGCCAACACCGCCGGAAAAAGCACGCTGCTGCGCTGCATATCCGGTTTGCTGGGCAAGGTCAGCGGCCGCATTGTGTTCGACGGCCAGGACATCCTACGCCTGCCCCCACACAGGATCCCGGAGCTGGGCATTGCGCACGTGCCAGAGGGCCGACACGTCTTTCCTGAAATGACCGTCGAGGAAAACCTGTACCTGGGCGGATATTCCCGTCGCAAGGATGCCGCTGGGCTCAAACGCGGCTGCGACCAGGTCTACGCCCTCTTTCCCCGGCTGCAGGAACGCCGCCGGCAACTGGCTGGCACCCTGTCGGGGGGCGAACAGCAGATGGTGGCATTCGGCCGCGCGCTGATGCTCAACCCCCGTCTGCTGTTGCTGGACGAACCGAGCCACGGGCTGGCGCCCAAGGTGGTCGAGGAAATGCACCGGGCCATGATCGATATCCATCGAAGCGGCCTGACGATCCTGCTGGTGGAGCAGAACACCCGCCTCGCGCTGTCGGTGGCCGATCACGCCTATGTGCTGCAGTCAGGCGTGATGGTGCTGTCCGGCCCCAGCAGCGGGCTGCTGGAAGACAGCCGCGTGCGTGCCGCCTACCTGGGACTGTGACCATGGCCCGCTGGCGGGATATATTGCGTCTTTACGTTGAACCGACGGCTCGCACTGTCCGGGCCACAAGCCTGGACTGCTGCTGGAGCCTGCCGCCAAGTTAAGCGAGAGACAGCCATGCCCAGCCCCTCCGGCGCCGTTTTCGAGAAACCTTCCACCTTGCGCACCCGCGTCGAGGAATTCCTGCGCACATCCATCATGGACGGGCGCATCAAGGGCGGCGAGCGCCTGCGTGAAGTGGAACTCTGTGAGCAATTGAATATCAGCCGGAGCACGCTGCGCGAGGCGCTGCGAACGCTGGAAGCCGAACGCCTGATTTCCATCGAGCCGCACCGCGGCCCGACGGTCGTCCGTATCACCGAAAAGGCGGCTCGCGACCTCTACGCCTTGCGGGCGCTGCTGGAAGGTTTCGCCGCGCATGAGTTCGCCCGTCTTGCCAGCGATGCCGACGTGGAACGCCTTCGCAAGGCCGTCCAAGCCCTGAACCGCCAGGCCAAAGGCAGCAATAAGTCCGCCCTGCTCGCGGCCAAACGCGATTTCTACGACGTCCTGCTTTCCGGTTGCGAAAACGACCTGGTGAAAGACATGCTTCCGGGCCTGCTGTCGCGCATCAACTTGCTGCGTGCGACGTCTTTCGCGCGCCCCGACCGGCTACCCGAAAGCATGGCGGAAATCGATCACATCTTCGAGCGCATCCTGGCTCGCGACCCCCTGGGCGCCCAAGCGGCGGCTCAGAGCCATATCGTCAATGCGCAACGTACCGCACTCGAAGTGCTGAGGCGCCAACAAGAGGAGACCGCCCCAAGTGAAGACGATCGTTCAGGAACTGAAAGCCGGCGTGACGCTGGCGCATCAGGATAGCGAGTTCAAACTCGCAGCCAAAGGCCTGCCTTGCGCCATTTGGCTCCACGCCGGGACCGATCCCGGCGACAAGGTCAGCGCCTGGGCCGGCCAGCCCGCCACGCCTTCGCAGTGCATCGTCATCTCGGCGCCTCCCGAAACCTGGCGCAAACTACTGGACCCCACTCCTCCCGCCGGCTATCACTCCTTCACCGCTGCGAACCGTCATTCTCAGGGCCTGCACGTGAAGGGGGACGCCTTGGCTGTCGCGCAGGCCCTGCATGCCTTGGAAAGGCTGTTTGAAATCCTGCGGGGGCAGGTGGATGTTTCACCTGTTTTGCTTGACCGCAGCCCTATTGCCGGCCATTACGTCACGCTCGATATCGGGCATGCCCAAACGTCTCTGTACTACGAAACAAGCGGTTTGGCCGAAGGCCCTGCGCTTTTGATGCTGCACACCGCCGGTGCCGATTCCCGCCAGTTCCACGCATTGATGGCCGACGCCGAGTTACGGAGCCAGTGGCGCATGATTGCCTTCGACATGCCCGCCCACGGCCGCAGCATGCCGCTTCCTGGCCAAGCCTGGACCCAGACCGGGCTGACACGCGACGCCTATCTGAACACTTGCCTTGCCGTCATCCACCAGATCGTGGGCGCGCCTGCGGTTCTGCTCGGCTGCTCGATGGGCGCAGCGATGGCGCTGGTCATCGCCGCATCCAGCCCCGCGGAAGTGGCAGGCGTGGTGGCGCTTGAAGCTCCCTGCAAGGCGGCCGGCCGGCGCACCCCACTGCTGTGCCACCCGCAGGTCAACCAGGCTGCGCACAATCCCGCTTATGTACGTGGGCTGATGGGTCCCGCTTCGACGTTGGATGCCCGCCGCGAGGCCGCCTGGATATACGCGCAAGGGGGGTTCGGCACCTATGCGGATGATCTCTGGTTCTACAGCGAGGATTTCGACGCGACCGAGCATCTTGACGGTCTCGATGCCAGCGCATTCGGCGTATCCCTGCTGACGGGAGCCTACGATTACTCGGCAAGCCCCGAGGACTCGCGTCGCGTCGCCGCGCTGATACCCGGTGCGCGCTTCACGGCCATGCCTGACCTCGGCCATTTCCCCATGGTTGAAAATCCGCAGCGCCTGATGCACTACCTGAAACCAGAACTGGACCTGATCCGCGCCGCCCGGGGAATCGCATGACGCTGCCCACCTACGAAGTCTATGCATTGCGCTACGCTACCGTCGCAAGGCAGCGCACGCAGAATTTCATCACCCCTCCTGACCCGCATGACGGTCCGATGCCGATGGACTACTTCGTCTGGATAATCAGGGACGGCCAGCGCGTCTGGCTCGTCGACACGGGGTTCAACAAAGCGGCCGCCGACGCGCGCGGGCGCGAGTTCCTGAGGTGTCCGATCGACGCACTGGAGACGGTGGGCATCAAGCCTGAGGACATCCGCGATGTCATCGTGACTCACCTGCATTACGACCACGCCGGCAACATCCGGAAATTGCCCCACGCGCGACTGCACCTGCAGGAGAGCGAATTGCAATACGCCTGCGGCTGCAATATGCGCTTCGACATGCTGCGCCACGCCTACGCCGTGGAAGACGTGATCGACGTGGTGCGGGGGGTGTACGACAAGCGGGTCTCGTTCTACCAAGGGCACGATGAACTCGCTCCCGGTCTGCAGCTGCTGCACATCGGGGGTCATACGCAAGGGCTGCAAGCCGTGCGCGTGCACACCGCACGCGGCTGGATCGTGCTGGCGTCCGACGCCAGCCACTACTACGACAACATGGGGTTGGATGCGCCCTTTCCAATTGTGCTGAACGTGGCTGACATGCTGGCGGGCTATGAGACCCTGTTGAAGTTTGCCGAATCCCCGGATCACATCGTGCCGGGGCACGACCCGCTCGTGCGCTCAAGATATCCCGCCGTCATGACGGGCAGCACAGAAATCGTTGCCTTGCACCAGGACTTTCGGCCGGCAACCTAGAAATCTGGGGCAGGCCAGGCGGCGCAAAGTGGCCCGATTGCGTGGAAGTGCCCACATCTGGCGGCCGACCTGGACGCCCTGAAAAATCTTGTGACAGCGGCGAAGTATTTTGTAGCGTGTTAACGAAATGAAGGGAATATCATCCGTCCCCTTTCATAACACCCGCAACAGGAAACAAAGATGTATATGCCGCGCCCCTTGCGCATGTCCGCCATTCTGGCCGTTACGCTGGCGCTCGCCGCGTGCGGCGACGATAGCGCCAAGAAGGAAGCGAAGGCGCCCGAGCCGACCACCGCTCAAGCCGAGATCATCAAGTACAACCTGTACGTGGACACTGCCAACAGCATCTCCACGACCTTCGAGCAGGCCCTGGACCGCTACGAAACCTATGCCATCCCGGCGCTCAAGAGCAACAAGCCGCTCAAGGATTTCGTCATCAGCAATGACACGACCATCCTGCGCACCAAGGAGAAACTCGACCGCGCACTGGCGATGACGACGCCCATCCCCGAGATCGACGCACCGGCCAAGGAATTCTCGGATGCGCTGGGCAAGCTGGCGCCGCTGAGCAACGAACTGCAGAACTATTCGGCCGCCAAGACCTTCCTGTCGGACAACGGCACGCTGGCGCGCGAGAAAAGCCCGGCCTACGTGGCGGCGCTGACGGAAGTCGTGAAGGCGGAGAACGGCTTCTACCGCGGCATCTCCATCAAGGACACGGCCAACACCAAGGAGGCCTTCGAAAAGGCCAAGAAGGACACGGTCGCCTACTACCGCGCCGGCATGGTCTATTACGGCAAGGCCACGATGGACAAGGCGTCGGGCGTCTTTGACGGCAAGGGCCTGGGTGCCGACCAGGAAGCGTTCAAGCAGCAGTTGGACAAGATGAATGAAATGGCGCTGGGCTTTGACAAGAAGACGCGCGAAGCCGACCCCAAGGGCTGCAGCAGCATGATGATGGACGTCAACGGCTTTCTGGCCGCCGGCCGCAAGATCCTGGAGCACACCAACAATGGCCGCTACAAGGAAGAGGCGGCGCGCACGGGCGCGTTCAAGATGATTCGTCTCACGATCGTGGAAGACGCCAACGACCTGCGCCAGAATTTCAACAACCTGATCTCCGACCTGAACATCGGTCGCTGCTGATCGCCGCCTACCTCTGCGGCCGGTTTGCAAGGCCGCAACCTGAAGCAGCGCCTCATGCGGGCGCTGTTTTCATGTGCGGCCCATGTCCTGCCGGGGCACTCCCCGTCACAAGAAGCCACATCCCGGACTGCCCGCGCCTCATGGGCTGTCTTCCCCCGCCTCGTCAGCCAGGCAGGCCATGCAAGCGTCGAGCAACCGGTGCAGCTCGGCAACGCGCTCCTCGCCAAGACGTTCATTGAGCGCTGTTTGCGCCAGCCTCCACGCGCGCTGTCCCTCCGCGCGTTTGGCGATGCCCGCCTCGGTCGCTTCAACCAGACGGCTGCGCGAATCAGGGCCCGCGCCAATCACAAGCCAGCCCTGGGCGGCCAGCGGCTGCAAATTGCGCGTGAGCGTCGAAGCATCCATCTGCATATGACGCGCCAAATCCCCCGGCCGGATAGGGCCTAGCCTGATCACGTGCGACAGCAAGGCGTACTGCGTGTTCTTCAGCCCTGCCCTGGCGACATACTGGTCGTAGTGCCGCGTCACCACGCGATCAAGCTGGCGCAGCTTCAAGTTGGTACAGCCTTGCGGCTTGATGGCGTTATTCATGCTATATATTGTACCTGCAACTATTGCAGATACAAACATATGGTGAATGAAGCGCCGCAATACCGGGTGCTCTGCATGGCGGCCGGTTCGCCACCTTGCCCGACGCGAGGCAACCCGACCTGCCTGCTTCTCGATGTCCCTGCTCGTACCGAAAGGAGTTCCCATGAGCAAACCTGAAATCGTCTTGTGCGCACCGGTGCGCACACCCATCGGCGCCTACGGCGGCACGCTGAAGGAAACCCCTGCGCCCGAACTGGGTGCGGCGGTGGTACGCGAAACACTGCGCCGCTCGGGCTTGGCCGCCGACAAGATCGATGCCGTCGTGCTGGGCAACGTGATCCAGGCTGGGGTGAAGATGAACCCTGCCAGGCAGGCTGCCATTGGCGGCGGCCTGCCCGTCACGGTGCCTGCATTGACAGTGAATCGAGTCTGCGGTTCCGGCGCGCAAGCCATCGCCAGTGCCGCACTCGAGATCGCGGCGGGCTATGCCAACGCGGTGATCGCGGGCGGCATGGAAAACATGGATCAGGCTCCCCATCTGGTTCCAGGCGGGCGCTGGGGGGTCCGCATGGGCGATGCGCTCATGCTTGACAGCATGTTGCGCGACGGACTGAACGACGCCTTCAGCGGCCAGCATTCCGGTTGGCATACCGAAGACCTGGTCAGCCAACATGAGATTACTCGGGAAGATCAAGATCGCTGGGCCGCGCGTTCCCAGCAGCGCTTCAGCGCGGCGCAAGCCGCGGGCAAGTTCGACGACGAGATCGTCGCCATCGAGCTTGCCAACCGCAAAGGCACGATTCGGTTCGAGCGTGACGAAACCAATCGTCCCGATACCACGGTGGACGCGCTGGCCAGACTGAAGCCGGCGTTTCGCAAAGATGGCACGATCACGGCAGGCAACGCCCCGGGGCTCAACAGCGGTGCCGCGGCGCTGATCGTGGCCGAGCGCGGTTACGCCGAAGCTCAAGGACTGCAACCCTGGGCCAGATTGGCTTCTTTCGGCGTGGCCGCCGTGGAACCCGGGTTGTTTGGGCTGGGGCCGATCCCGGCGGTCAAGCTTGCATTGGCCCGCGCAGGCTGGACACACACAGACATCGAGCGCATCGAGATCAACGAGGCCTTTGCAGCGATCACCTTGGCGTGCCTGCGCGAACTGAGCTTGCCGGAGGAGATCGTCAACGTCGAAGGCGGCGCAATCGCCCACGGACACGCCATCGGCGCCACGGGCGCGGTACTCACCACGCGGCTCATGCATTCGATGCGCCGCGATGGAGTCAGGCGCGGCGTGGTGACCTTGTGCATTGGTGGCGGCCAGGGCATTGCTCTGGCGCTCGAAGCGCTCTAGCGGGAGCGATCAACCATGACATTCCTCTACCTGGAAGACCTGGAGCCCGGCCAGCGATACCCTGGAACCACGCGTATCCGCATCGACGAAAGCGGTATCAAGCGCTTCGCGTCGGAGTTCGATCCCCAACCCTTTCATCTCGATGAGACCGACGCGACGGCGTCGATCTTTCGGGGCCTGGCCGCCAGCGGCTGGCACACCGCCGCCGTGACCATGCGCCTGCTGGTGAACAGCGAGTTCAAGCCCGCGGGCGGCATCGTCGGGGCTGGCATCGACGAATTGCGCTGGCCGCGGCCGGTGCGTCCGGGCGACGAACTCCGCGTGGAGAGCGAAGTGCTTGAGGTCAGACCATCGAAATCCAGGCCGGGGCAAGGACTGGTCAAAGTACGGACGAGCACATTCAACCAAGACGGCGAAGTCGTACAGACATCGGTGAGCAACCTTGTCGTACTGCGCAGGACGACGCCGTCGAGCAACCCCTGAATCATCATTTCTATCGAAACAGACATGAAATACACCACATTTGGCAAGACAGGCCTACAGGTTTCGCAAGTCGCGTTGGGCACAGGAAACTTCGGAACCGGCTGGGGGCATGGCGCCGATCCGGATACGGCCGAAGCCATCTTCAACAGCTACAGCGATGCCGGCGGCAACTTCATCGACACGGCGGATGTCTACCAGTTCGGCCAGTCCGAGGAACTGCTCGGAAACCTGCTTCAAGGGCGACGCGAGGATTTCGTGTTAACGACGAAGTTCACACGCGGCGCGGTACCCAACGCGAATCGCCTTGTGACGGGAAACAGCCGCAAAGCGATGGTTGCGTCGCTTGAGGCAAGTCTCAAGCGGCTGAAGACGGACCGCATCGACATCTATTGGGTGCACTGGCCGGATAACGTGACGCCCACCGAAGAGATCGTGCGCGGCTTCGAAGATCTGGCCCGGGCGGGCAAGATCCTGTATGCCGGAATGTCGAATTTTCCAGCGTGGCGCCTCGCCCGTGCAGTGACGCTGGCCGAACTGACCCGCACCGTTCCCATTGCCGCCGCGCAGTTCGAGCACAGTCTGGTGCGCCGGGAAGCCGAGGCCGATCTGTTCCCTGCCTCCAACGCATTAGGCCTGGGCGTCGTGACCTGGTCGCCGCTGGGCGGCGGCGTGTTGACGGGCAAATACCGCGAGGGCGTAAAGGGTCGTGCCGAGGCCTTCGGAGGCAACGTGTTCCAAGCAGAAAACTCGCCTCAGCGCACGGCGGTGCTTGACACCGTCATTGCCATCGCCAATGACCTGGGCGTTACGCCAAGCCAGGTCGCCATTGCGTGGGCGGGCACGCACGGCTCCATTCCTATCGTCGGCCCACGCTCGAACGAGCAGTTGCAGGACAATCTGGGTGCGCTGACGGTGGACCTCTCCGCCGAGCAGATTGCGCGCCTGGATGCGGTGAGCAGCCTGTCGGACGCCACGCGGGTGCGGACACCCATTGCATGGGGAGCTGCCGCGTCGACCGCCGTGGCTTGATTCGCCGGGAGCCATGAGCCCCCCCTGGGCAAGATGGCTCCCTCTTGCGCCAACAAGGCCAAGCCCTTCCCTCGCGCCAAAAAAAATTCTGTCGCCCTGCATCCAAAAGCGGCCCTCGCGTGTAGTACCTGCAACGGCGCGCATTCCGTGCGCCGTATCGGAAGATTCCTATTCCGCAGGAGACCGCTCATGACGACTCGCCCCGCCCCCGCCACCGGCCTTTTCACCGCCGCCCTGCTCGCCGCTTGCGGCATGCTGCAAGCGCCGGCCATGGCCGCCTCGCAAGACGCCCTGCCCGCCGCTGTCCAGGTGCCCGCCGGCCACAAAGTGGCCTGGGAAACCGTAGGCACGGGAGACATCACCTATGAATGCCGCGCGAAGGCCGACGCCAAGGACCAGATGGAATGGGTGTTCGCCGGTCCGAAGGCGGTCCTCAAAGACCGCCAGGGCAAGCAGGTGGGCACCTACTATGGCCCGCCCGCCACCTGGGAGGCCTCGGACGGCTCCAAGCTGACCGGCACACAGGTCGCCGTGGCGCCGGCCGGCGCGGGCAACCTGCCCTATCAACTGGTCAAAGCCAATCCCGCCATGGGCGCCGGCGCGCTGACCGGCGTCGCCTACATCCAGCGCACGGCGCTCAAGGGCGGCGTCGCGCCCCAGACGCCCTGCACCCAGGCCGGCCAGCGCAGCCAGGTGTCGTACCAAGCCGACTACATTTTCTGGAAGGCGAACTGACACCCGGCCAGGCCACGGCGGCGGGAGTCCGCTAACATGTGCGTGGATTTCCCGCCGCCCGGGGCTTGCCCGCCCGGCCCGTATCCCTCACCCCTTGCCCCGCGCGCATGCCGAACCGACCTGTACCGGATTTCGACTACAAAGCCGCCCTCGAGCAGTGCGCCGCGGGGCACCGCTCGGCGCTGGAAGCCCTGTACCGACAGGAAGGCCCACGGCTGCTGGGCGTTGCCCAGCGTATCGTTCGTGACCGCACCCAAGCGGAAGATATCGTGCACGACACGTTCGTCAATGTCTGGAATCGGGCTGGCAGCTTCGACGCCGCGCGCGGCTCGGCGCGCGGCTGGCTCTACAGCGTCGCACGCAATCTGGCGTTGAACGCCGTGCGGGACGGCCGCCACGAAACCGCCGTCGACGACGAGACCGCCGCCGCGCTGGATGCGCGCGATGCGATCGACGCCTGGCACGACACGCGCGACGCCTTCGAATGGCGTGACAGCGCCGGCCGCCTGGGCCCGTGCCTCGAACAACTGGAACCCGTGCGCCGCAACTGCGTGCTGCATGCCTACGTGGACGGCCTGTCGCACAGCGAAATCGCACAGCGCCTGGGCGCCCCCCTCGGCTCCGTGAAAGCCTGGATCAAACGCAGCCTGAAAGCGCTGAAGGAATGCCTGGCATGAGCGCCCCGACAGTCCCCCCCGAAAACCTGGACGAACTGGCCGGTGAATACGTGCTTGGCACCTTGTCCGGCGCGCGCCGTCACGAGGTCAACGCCCGTCTGCCGCACGATGCCGCGCTGCGCGCCGCCGTGGACCGCTGGGAAGCGCGTCTGCTGCCGCTGACCGACCTGGCCGTGCCGATCGAGCCGTCGCCCCTCCTGTGGCCGCGCATCGCCAGAACGCTGGATCGCCAGAACGCTGCCCGGCAAACCCGCCGGCCGACGCGTCCGGGCTGGTGGGACAGCCTGTTCTTCTGGCGCGGGGCGGCCGCCAGCGGCCTGGCCGCCGCACTGGCGCTGGCTGGCACGCTGGCGCTGCGGCCCGCGCCAGCCCCGGGGCCCGTGCAGTACATGGTGGTGCTGGTCGCGCCACAGTCGCAGACCCCAGGCTGGGTGGTGCAGGCCAGCGCGGGTCAACGCGAGGTGCAACTGGTGCCGATCGCGGCCATGCAGGTGCCGGCCGATCGCGCGCTGGAATTCTGGACCAAGGCCGACGGCTGGGACGGCCCGGTATCGCTGGGCCTGATCAAACCCGGCGAGCCGGTCCGCATCGCGCTCGACAAGCTGCCCCCGCTGGAGGCGAACCAGTTATTTGAATTGACGCTGGAACCGCCAACCGGCTCGCCCACCGGCAAACCGACCGGCCCGATCCAGTTCATCGGCCGGGCGGTAAAGGTGATGTAGCCGCTTGGGCTTCAAGCCTGCGCGCGCCGGATAACGGCAAGGAGACGGCGGCTTTTGTAGCGTTGTGCTATCTACTGTTCCTTCAACCCCAACGATTTCATCAACGGGGCGAACAACTTCTTTTCGTCCTGCACGCGCGCGGCATAGTCGGTCACGCTCAGGGGGATCGCCTCGGCGCCCGCATCCAGAAAGCGCGCCTGGATCTCTGGCCGCGCAAGCACTTTGTTGATTTCGGCGTTCATGTGATCGACCACATCATCGCGGGTGCCAGCGGCGGCATACACGCCGAACAGGCTGTCCGCGAAAACGCCGTCGATGCCCGCCTCGGAAAAGGTCCGTATGTCGGGCGCGACGGCGGCGCGTTTCCGGCTCGCCACCGCCAGTACCTTGAGTTTGCCCGCTTGCACCATGGGGAAGACCGTGGCGGGTCCAAACGCGAAGTCGATCTGGCCGGCTGCCAGGTCTTGTATCGCCGGCGCCACGCCGCGATACGGCGCATGGGTGGCCTGCATGCCAGTCGCCTGCTTGAGCAGCTCGCCGGCCAGATGCGGCGTCGTCCCGTTGCCGGCCGAACCGTAATTCAGCGGATCGGGCCGCTTGCGCGCGTACTCCACGAACTCTTCGAGCGTATTGACGCCAAGCGAGGACCGGACAAACAGGAATAACTGGCTGTTGGCCAGCAAGGCGACCGGCCGCAGGTCACGCTGCGGATCGAACGGCATGCTGGCGAACATCAAGGGGTTGACCGATTCGGTCGTCGATGGATTGAGCAGGAAGGTATGGTTGTCTCTACCGTTGCGCACCACCTCGGCACCCGCCACGTTGCCGCCCGCACCGCCCCGGTTCTCCACGATAACGGTCTGCTTCAAGGCCTCGGCCAAGTGCGGCTGCACGGTGCGCGCGAGCACGTCGACCAGCCCGCCGGGTGCCAGCCCCACGACCAGGCGCACAGGCTTGACGGGCCAGGCCTGAGACGGCGTTTGCGCATGGCTGGCCGTCGCCCAACCAGTCAGCGCCAGCATCATCAAGGCCAGACAACGTCTACGCAGCAGCATGCGACTCTCCTTAGTGGGGGGGAACCCCGCGATCCCTCAAGTGGTGCGTCACGTGCCGCACCACGGTGAACCGCCTTGATGCCTCATTGTGGCGGCGGTCCTGCATCTGCCGCTCATTCTTCACAAAAGTTTAAGCATAAAGAATCCCGGATAACCCTAGTGTTTCGGGGACGAGCGCGGGCGGAGCAGACCGCCACTGAATAGAAAGTGGTTGCTCGTGTCATAGCTTGAACCGTGCTCAACGTGAATGGACCGCGAGATTCGGCCTTACCGGCCCCCACTGCGGTCGGCCACTTGCGCAGCATGCTGGATAGCAACACACCTTCGGCGAAGCGTCTGCCGGGCCTCACATGCCGAGGGGCTGCATCGCCTGCTCAACCTCTTCCGCCGACAGATCTCGCACGATCAGGACCATGGCGCCTGTCGCCCGCGCGGCGCCTTCCCGCTCGGCAATAGGCTCGGGCGGGGCGAAGACAAGCCTCACGCCATGCGCCGCGCGCAGACTTCCGTCGTCCCAACGCAGCAAACCCTTGGCCCGCAACAGGCGTTCTCCGACATGGCGTTGCATATGCCGGGTCCAGTTCGCATAGGCTTCCCAGCTTACCGGCGCATGCTGCCGAAATGCATAGGACACAATACCGTAGCGCAACACGTGCGCCACCGGCCTCACGGCGGATGGCGGGGCCTCCCTCAACACGGCGGCGTCCAGATGTTCTGGGCGCAGGCCGTCAAACAGCGCGGGCGCGTCCTCATCCACCGTGTCGGGCGATACCGCCCGAATCGGTGCGCTGGCGTTGTATCCCCGCAGCGCTGTCTTCACCGCCTGGATCGCGCCGTCCTCGGCCAGATCAACCTTGGTCAGCGCGATGCGGTCGGCGATCGCGACCTGGGTGCTGGCTTCGCGATAGGCGTCCAGCGTGGCCATTCCGTGAAGCGCGTCCGCCGTCGCCACCACGCCGCCGAAGCGGTAGTGGCGGGCGATCAGCGGATCGGCAGATAGCGTGTTGATGACCGGACACGGATCAGCCAGCCCCGAGGTCTCCACCACTACCCGCTTGAATTCCGGAATCTCACCGCGCAGGCGACGGTAGTACAACGACTCCAGCGTGTCTTGCAGGGAGCTCGTCGCCGCGCAGCAGAGGCAGCCGGAATCCAGCAACACGACGTCGGTGTCATCCGCCTTGCCGACCAGCATGTGATCCAGGCCGATCTCGCCGAACTCGTTGATGACCACCGCCGTATCGGCAAAACGCGGGCTGCGCACCAGACGCGACAAGAGCGTGGTCTTGCCGCTTCCCAGGAAGCCGGTCAACAGGTAGACGGGAAGCGGTCCGGCATTGATGGCCATGGCGTCTGCATCCTGCTCCGGTTCAGTCACGGGCCGCATCGGCGGGCGCGGGCAGGCCGCGCAGGTAGTCCTGCACTTCGCGGGATGGAATCACGTCCGCATACTTGCAATTCAGATCGAACAAGCTCATGGCGTGGCTGGCCTGGAAGCGGTCGAACGCCGCCTCTTCGGGGATGATTACCTTGAAATTGTAGGAGTAGGCGTCAACCGTGGTGGCGCGCAGGCATCCAGACGACGTGCAGCCCACCAGGATCAGCGTGTCCACGTCGAGGAAGTTCAGGTGGCTCATGAAGATCGTGCCGAAGAAGCAGGATGGCTTCTGCTTGGTGATGCGGATGTCTTGCGGGCGCGGGGCCAGCGGCTCCACGGTCTGCGTCGCATGGGTGTTTGCCAGCACGGTCTTTTCACCGCCCCGGTGGTTCTTGCCCACCTGCACGCCACTGTCGAGCAGGTCGGCGCGCCGGCCGCTCTCGGTATAGAAGACGGGAATGTTCTTGTCGCGCGCCAGTTCCAGCAGCGGCACAATATGCGCGACCGCGTCCCAGGCCTCGCGGCCGCAGTGGGTGCGATATTGCTTCAGGCCTTCCAGGATGTCCTGGGGCGTGTCGCCGCAAAAGTTGTATTGCACGTCGATGATGAAAAGCGCGGGACGCTTGCCGAAACCGCCGCGCTTGCCGTAGCCGGCCTGAGCCAGCACTTGCTTGTCGCGTTCGGTGAGGAAGTCGTCCCAGATTCGCTTGGTGTCGCTCATAGTGGTTTCCGTCGGAAAGGAGATGGGTTCAGTTCAAAGACGCTTGAGATAGCGGCCGCCAGGATTGGCACGGGCCGCATCCGTAATGCGGCCGTCCTGCGCCACGGTGCGCCCGCGCACCAGGGTGCGTATGGGCCAGCCTTTCAGGGTCATGCCCTCGTAAGGCGAATAGTCGGAGTTCGATTCCAGGGTGGCCGCATCGACGGTGCGTTGCAGGTCGGGGTCCACGATCACCAGGTCTGCGTCCTTGCCGATCTCGATGCTGCCCTTGCCCGGCATGCGATAGATGCGGGCTGAGCTCTCGGCACTGACCTTCATCAGCGTTTCCAGAGGGACGCCGCGGCGGTGATAGCCTTCGTGCAGCAAGATCGGCAACATCAGGCCGGTGCCCGGAAACCCGTTGCTGGCCGCCCAGATATCTGTGTCCTTGGTGGCCCGCTTGCGGGGCACGTGGTCGGTGCCGATCGTGGTGATGGAGCCGTCCAGCACGCCCTCCCACATGGCTTCCACATCGCTTTGGCCTCGCACCGGCGGGTTGACCTTGGCATAGGTCCCGGCGGGCGACTCGTCGTTCAGGAAGAGGTAGTGCGGGCAGGTCTCGACGTAAATGGGCGGCGCGCCCGGCGTGCGCCGATGGCGCCGCGCCTCGTCCAGCGCTTCGCGGCTGCTCAGGTGCACGATATTGACCGCGGCGCCCGTCTTCGCCGCGAAATAGCACACACGATGTACGTTCTCGGCTTCCAGGAAGTCCGGGCTCTGCTCGTTCCAGGCCTTCAAATCGTCGCGGCCGGCCGCGCGCAGGGGATCTCTCAGTACGGGGATGACCTCGACGTTTTCGCAGTGCACGCCCATGATCGCGCCGGGAATGGCGGCCGTGGCGCGCAAGGCCGAATACAGCAGGCCGTCGTCGATGTCGGTAAATCCCTTGGACAGGCCCGCCGCGCCTTTGTACATCATGTAGAGCTTGTAGGACGACACGCCGAAACGGCGTGAGATTTCCTCGAGCGTTTCCACATGCAGATTGCTGGTGATGCCGAAATGGAAGCCGAAGTCGATGCAGCTTTGCGACAGCGCGCGGTCGCGCACCTTTTCAAATGATTCGCGGATGTCCGCGGACCGATGGAACGACAACACGGTGGTGGTGCCACCCAGCGCGGCGAAGCGCGACTCAGTCTCGAAGTCGGTTTCCGGCGAGCCGAAGCCGAAGTGCACGTGAGGGTCGATCAGGCCGGGCAGCACCCACAGCCCCTGGCAGTCGATCGTTTCGCGGGCCTCAAGCGGTGTGCCTGGTTCGGCGATGATGGCAATGCGGCCGTCAATGACGCCCAGCACGCCCTCGGTCAGGCCCTGCTGCGGCAGCAGCAGCCTTGCATTCTTCAGTAAGAGATCCAGCATGATGTCGAGTTTCCAGAGTGATGCGCGTTGTCAGCAATGGGCCGCGTCGGCGGCCGCCGTGTCGGTCAAAAATGCGTTGAGGACGCTGGCGGGGATCCCGCCTTCCGCGATGAGCTTGCGTTCGGCGTGCGTGAGTACCTGGGCATAGGCCTGGAAGCGCACCTGGCGATCCCCGTCCTCGGCAATCACGTCGATGGGTTCCCCCTTCAACACGCCATTCGTCACATTCTCCAAGCGCAGCGTCTCCGCGCCGGTCAGCCCCAACTGACGCCAGCCATGGCCGGGCGCGAACGCCAGCGGCAGAACGCCCATGCCCACCAGATTGGCGCGATGGATGCGTTCAAACGACTCCGCGATCACCGCGCGCACGCCCAGCAGCGCCGACCCCTTCGCAGCCCAATCGCGGCTGCTGCCCATGCCGTAGTCCTTGCCGCCCAGGATGACGCAGGCCTCGCCGGCATCGCGGTAAGCAGTCGCAGCATCGACAATCGGCATGAGCCTGCCGCTTGGATAGTGGCGGGTGACGCCGCCTTCCACGCCCGGTGTCAGCGCATTCTTGATGCGGATGTTGGCGAAGGTGCCACGCGTCATGACATGGTGGTTGCAACGGCGGGCCACATACGTATTGAAGTCGCGCGGCGCCACTCCCTTGCCGATCAGGTACATGCCCGCGGGCGTGTCGGCGGGGATCTCGCCGCTGGGTGAAATATGGTCGGTGGTCAGCGAATCGCCGAACGCGGCCAGCACCCGCCCATGCGCCAGGGCAGCCGCCAGGTCGCCCAGCGCGTCGCGGCCGGGTTCGGTTTTGAAGAACGGAGGTTCGACCAGGTATTGCGAATCCGGGTCCCAAGGAAAGCGCAAGCCGGCCGGCGCGGACAAGTCTCGCCAGATCGCGCTGTCCAGGCTGGCAGGGTCATAGACTTCGGCAAACAGCGACGGGTCCGACGCCAACGGCATCAAGGCCGTGATCTCGTCTTGGCTGGGCCAGACATCGCGCAGATAGACCGGCGCACCGTCCGCGCCCGGCCCCAGCGGCTCGTGCTCGAAATCCACGTCGATGCGGCCCGCCAGCGCGTACAGCACCACCATCGCGGGCGACCCGATGTAGTTGGCGCGCAGGAGTTTGTGGATGCGTCCTTCGAAATTCCGATTGCCCGACAGCACGGCGGCGGCAACCAGGCCGCCTTCGACAATGGCGTCAGCCACCCCGGAATCCAGGGGACCTGATTTGCCTCCGCAAGTCGTGCAGCCGTAACCGATCACGTGAAAGCCTTGGGCTTGCAGAGCCGTCAGCAGCCCCGCGGCTTCCAGATAGCGGGTGACCGCACGCGAACCGGGCGCCAGCGATCGCTTGACCCAGGCGGGCGGCGTCAGGCCAAGCGCCAGCGCCTTCTGTGCGATGAGGCCCGCCGCCAGCATCACACTGGGGTTGGACGTATTGGTGCAAGAGGTAATCGCCGCCAGTGCCACCGAGCCATGGCCGACGACGTCCCGACTCGCGGGACGTGCGGTGTCCATATTCACATCGAACCCGCCTTCCGACTGCGGCTCGCTCAGACGGCGCAGGAAGTCTGCGGCAACATCCGCCACATCCATGCGGTCCTGCGGGCGGCGCGGACCGGCCAAGCTGGGACGCGCCGCCGACAGGTCGATATCGATCACCCGACTGTAGGCGGGCGCCGCTTGCGAAGCGTCACGCCACAACAGGTTGACGCGCGCGTAGGCTTCAATCAACGCCAGTTGCTCTTCGTCGCGCCCGGTCATGCGCGCGTAATCCAGCGTGCGTGCGTCGATCGGAAAAAAGCCGCAGGTGGCGCCGTATTCCGGCGCCATGTTGGCGATCGTGGCTCGCTCGGGCACACTGAGCGCCGCCACCGCCGGGCCGAAGAATTCGACCATGCTGCCCACCACGCCCGCGGCGCGAAGTTGCTGCGTAACCAGCAGCGCGGCATCCGTGGTGAGGGCTGGCGCTTCAATGGCGCCGTGCAGCCGCACTCCCACAACCTCCGGAATGGGGAAGGTGTAGGCGTGGCCCAACAGGGCCGCCTCGGCGTCGATGCCGCCCACTCCCCAACCCAGCACGCCCAGCGCGTTGACCATGGGCGTGTGGGAATCGCCGCCGATCACGAAATCTGGGTAGACCCACTCGCCGTCCTGTCGCGTCTGGCGCGCTACCACCGGCGCCAAATACTCCAGGTTGACCTGATGAATAATTCCGATGCCCGGCGTGATGACGCGCAGTCCCTTGAAGGCCTGCTGCGCCCACTTCAGGAATCGGTAGCGTTCGTCGTTACGTTCGAATTCGCGGCGCAGATTGCGCTGCAGCGCCCCTGCCTGGCCCCAATAGTCGACCTGAAGCGAGTGATCCACGATCAGATCCACGGGAATTCGCGTGTCGACCTGCGCGGCGTCGCCGCCTGCCTGGGCGACAGCGTCGCGCAAGGCTGCCAGGTCTTGCAGCACCGGCAGCCCGCTGGAGTCCGGCAGGATCACGCGGGCAACATGCAGCGGCAGATCAGCCCCGGGGTGCTTTCCCCAATCCCACAGCCTGGTGATTTCCGCTTCGGATACGGCCGCGCCCCATGCCCGATGCCGCAGAAGGTTCTCCAGCAGCACGCGGATGACATAGGGATATGTCTGGATGTCGCGACCTTCTGCTCGGGCGGCGACGGACAGATCCGCGTAGCGCAGCGCCCTGCCGCTACAGGAGAAAGACTGGATCATGGCAATCGTAATCGGGAGAATATCAATTGAGGCCATCTTACGACCTTAAAAACAATAGTGTCAACACTATGGCGGAATCTAAGAATGGGACTACGGACTTTGCCGGGCCCATCCATCCCTCACACCAAAAGTGCCTACAACGGAGCTCTTGCCCACCACCTAGGGAAGACCCTGATAAATAGGCATAAAATCCATTTTTCGCCGTAGAAATCCCCGGAAACGAAGGGCTGCATCGCGCCAAGCCGGATCCCAAAAGAGTTGACACTTTAATAACTCCCTTGATAGGCTGTTAACACTATGAACATCTCCACGCCCCCCATCACCACCAAGGAAGACGCCTCCGGCCCGTTGGCCGACGTGGTGTTCGACCGAGTGCTGGAAGCGATCTACCAAGGCCGGCTTGCGCCGGGCAGCGTCATCAATGAGGTCGCGCTGGCGCAGGAGTTCGGCGTCAGCCGCGGCCCGGTTCGCGAAGCGGTGCGCCGCTTGCAAGGCATTCAACTGGTCACGCGCGAGCCCTACATCAAGGCGCGCGTCGTGACGCTGTCGGCGGAGTCCGCGCTGGAACTGTTCCAAATGCGGATGGCGCTGGAAGGCGTGGCCTGCAACTTGGCCACTCGCCGCATGAGCGACGAGGAAATCGCGCAGTTGCTGGTCGAGCTGGAGCAGGACCGCCAGCGCCGCCTGGCCGCCGCTAGCGGCGGCGCGCCGGCTCCCCGTGTCTTCGACTTCCACGAGCGCATCGTGCTGGCCAGCGGCAACACCCGCATCATCAACGCCCTGTGCGGCGACCTCTATCACCTGTTGCGCGTCTATCGCCGGCACTCCGGCACCGTGCTTGAGCGCAAGGACGACGCCTACGCCGAACACTGGCAGATCTTGCGCGCCATCCGCGCGCGCGATGCTGAACTGGCGGAGTCGCTCATGCGGTCTCACATCGAACGCGCAGCGCAACATCTCTTTGAACACCTGGCAGAAGGGGCATCCGGCATTGCCGGGCATCCCGTCTCGGCCGCATAACGCCCTTTGGAGCAGCACGACATGAACAACCCGCGCCACCAGTTCCGGCAATTGCTGAAGAACGAACCCTTCCTCGTGTCCCCCGGTGTCTACGATGGATACAGCGTCCGCCTGGTTGAAGCTGCTGGTTTCAAGACCGCCTGCACCAGTGGCGCGGCCGTGTCGAATGCGCTGCTGGGCATCGCCGATATCGGCGTAATGGGCCTGGCCGAAAACGTCACCCACTGCCGCCATCTGGCAAGGTCCGTCTCCATCCCGATTACCGCCGACGCGGATACCGGCTACGGCAATCCGGTCAATGTCTACCACACGGTGCAGATGTTCGAGGAAGCCGGCGTGGCAGGCATCAACCTTGAGGACCAAGTCAGCCCCAAGCGCTGCGGCCACATGCCCGGCAAAGACGTTGTCAGCCAGGCCGAGATGGTCAAGAAAATCGAAGCTGCCTGCCTGGCACGACGTGACGACGATTTCGTCATCATCGCCCGCACGGACTCGCTCGCCATCGAGGGCATTGAAGGCGCGGTCAAGCGTGCCCGCGCCTACGCGCAGGCTGGCGCGGACATGCTGTTCCCCGATGCGGTGCGCACCGAGGACGATATCAAGCGGCTTGTGGACGCCGCGGGCATCCCCGTCAGCATCAACATGGGCTTCGGCATCCGCAACCGCCCAACCACTCCGCTGATTCCACTGCCGCGCCTGAAGGAAATCGGCGTCAAGCGCATCAGCCTCCCACGCATGCTGCCTGCCGCCGCCATCCACGGCATGCGCCAGGCCCTGCAGGTCATGCAAGGCGTAATCACCACGGGCGAACCGGCGGATCGTCCCGATTTGCTGGTAGGCATCGAAGACATCATGCAGCTGATGGGCTACGAGCAGATGCGCGCCCTGGAAAAGCGCCTGACGACGCTGGACAACTGACCAGGCACTGACATGATCGAGCGTAGCGCGTCGGCGCATTGCGTCCTGACAGGCGCGGCATCCGGCATCGGCCTTGCGTTGACCCAGCGGCTGCTGGCGGCGGGCTGGCAGGTGACCGGCGTGGACATCGCGCCAGCCGCCGTCCAGGACAACCCGCAGTACCGCCACCTTGTTTGCGACCTGTCCGACCCTGCCGCATTGCACGCTTTGTGCGCGGACCTGGACGGCTGCGGTCCGACCGCGCTGGTGCACTGCGCGGGCCTGGTGCGCACGGGCGGCGCGCTGGATACGCGACCGGAAGACGCAGAGCTGCTCTGGCGGCTGCATGGTGCCGCGCCGATGGCGCTGGTCCAGGCCTTGGCGCCGCAACTCCCCGACCGTCGCGGCCGCATCGTGCTGGTGTCCAGCCGCGCCGTGCTGGGTCGCGCGCACCGCTTGGCGTATGCCGCCACCAAGTCCGCACAGATTGGCATGGCGCGAAGCTTGGCCGCAGAACTCGTCGGCCGTGGCATCACGGTCAATGTGATCGCGCCCGGCGCGGTCGACACCCCCATGTTGCACGATCCGAAACGCGGCGCCGCGCCGAGCGTGAACCTGCCGCTGGGCCGCCTGATCGACGCGCGCGAAGTCGCCGCGACCATCGCCTTCTTTCTGAGCGACGAGGCGGGAGCCATCACAGGGCAGACGCTCTACGTCTGCGGCGGCGCCTCGTTGGGAGCAATGACGTCATGACAACGGCGAACGCACCCGTGCTGGACGGAAAGGTTGTGATTGTGACCGGCGCTGCCGGCGGGCTGGGCCAGGCCATCGCCAGGCATTGCCTGGATGCGGGCGCCCGCGTGGCTTTACTGGATCGGGACGCGGACATGCTGGCGCAATGCTGCCGGACTCTGGCCGTCGCGCCATCCCGAATCCTGGCCCTGAGCTGCGACATCGCGGACGTCACCGCCTCGCGGGCGGCCGTGGAGCAGGTGGCTGCGCACTGGGGCGCCATCGACACGTTGGTGAACAACGCCGCCACGGTCACGCCAGGCGTGAAGGTCGCTGACCTGACACCGGAACAATGGCGGCTCGCGCTGGACGTGAACCTGACCGGTGCATGGCTGATGAGCAAGTGGGCGATTGCGCATATGGCGCGCGCGGGCGGCGGCGTCGTGCTGAACATTGCTTCGCAATTAGGAAGCGTGGCCGCGCCTGGCCGCGGCGCCTATGGCGCGAGCAAGGCAGGCCTGATCGCACTGGCGCGCGCCATCGCGGTGGACCATGCCGCCGACGGCGTCCGCGCCTTGAGCCTGTCGCCCGGCGCGGTCTTGACCAGCCGCTTGGTGGATCGCTACGGCGGCGCGCACGCTGCCAACGCGGCGTTAGCCAGCAAATATCCGGTCGGGCGGCTCGGCACCGCTGAAGAGATCGCGCGGACCGCAGTTTTTCTGATCAGCGAGGATGCCTCGTTCATCACGGGCACGGATATTCGTGCCGACGGCGGCTACACCGCGCAATAGCGTGGTCACCGTTTTATTCACGCAGTGCTTACACCACATAACAAGGGGCTTGAATCATGACGCACTCGATTACTTCCGCAACGCACACGCGCATGTCGCGCCGCAGAGCCCTAGGCATGCTGGCCACGCTTGCCGGGGCCGTCGGGCTTGTCACCGCCCCTGCCTTTGCGCAGGGTATCGACAACTTTCCCACGCGACCGGTAACCATCGTGGTGCCGTTCCCGGCCGGCGGCGCCACCGACCTCACCGCGCGCCTGGTAGCCGAAGGCCTGTCCAAAAAGTGGGGTCAGCCAGTCGTCGTCGAGAACAAGCCGGGCGCGGGCGGCAACGTCGGCTCGGAATACGTGGCGCGCGCCGCGCCCGATGGCTACACCCTTGTGCTGGGCGTCACGGGGTCGCACGGCATCAACACCTCGCTCTACAAGAACATGCGCTACGACCCGATCAAGGACTTCGAAGCCGTCTCGCAAGCCACGCTCTATCCCAATGCCATCATCGTCAACAATGATGTGCCGGCCAACAACCTGCAAGAACTCATCGCACTGCTGAAGAAGCCCGATGCGCACTATTCGTATGGCTCCGACGGCAACGGCACCGCTTCGCACCTGGGCATGGAACTGATCAAGAGCCAGGGCAAGTTCGAGCTCTCGCACATTCCGTATCGCGGCAGTGCGCCGATGGTGACCGACCTGCTGGGCGGTCAGATCCAGGTGGGCATCACCGGCCTGCCCGCCGTGCAGGCCTACGCCAAGAGCGGCAAGCTGAAAATCGTGGCGGTGACCACGGCGGAGCGTTTTGCAAGCGCGCCGGACTACCCGACAGTGGCTGAGCAGGGCTTCGCAGGCTATGCCGCGCCGCCCTGGTCTGGCTTCTTTGCTCCCAAGGGCACGCCCAAGCCGTTGGTGGATAAGATCTCGGCGGACATACGCGAAGCCATGTCCGACCCGAAGGCGAAGGAAAAGATGATAGCCGCCGGTAGCGAGTTCACGCCCAGCACGCCCGAGCAGTTCCAGGCCTTCGTGCAGAAGGAAATTGCGAAGTGGGCCGAGGCGGTCAAGATCTCCGGCGCCCGCATCGACTAGGCAGCATCCCCGCGCGCTCGCGCATTTCAGGGGAAAGCTTGTTCGCGGTGTTCTTGCTCATGGCTCGCACTCTCCCAAGAGTGCGAGCCTTCGCGATTCCCCAAGGCTGTTTAGTGCAACCAAACCTTCACGAGTAGCGTGGTTTAGTCCCCGGCCTATCGCCAAACAGCGCCTCTAGCGCCGCAGTCATCAACAGTTTCCATGAATCGATATGACGGGTGATCAACGCGGAAATCGCCTCGCATTGATGCGTCGCGGCCAGCTCGATCATTTCGTAGTGTTCGGAAACCGATGCGCGCTGGCGCTCCAGGCCGGCTGGCGAATTGATGCCATACAGCCACATGTCGCGCCCTACGCACTGATGCCATGATCTTCTCTACTCTCAAGTGTTCAGCGCACCGCTATAGATCCTGGGCAGCCTTCTCCACTGCGCTGATCGCACGCAGGACGGCGTCGATTCTCGCTTTGACGTTCGCTTCATTCGGTTGGTCGTCGGCCAGCGCGTCTCTGGCCTTTTTGAACGCGTCGATCGTTTCGGTAACGGCGTCAATCGCGTTACGTACCGGGATCAAGCGGATCCGCTTGGCGTTATGCTCGTTTTCAGCGGTTTGCTGCTTGACCGTCTTCTCCAGCTGATTCAGCAACACAATCCGGCCATGCATGACGTTGATAATTTCCGCAGCGGTTTTGCCCATAATCTCTTTTCGTGCTGCTTCCGCTTGCTCGTCGATGCTCCTTATGTTGTCCACTTCCACCGCATCGAAGATGTCCTCGGCCTCGGTCTGATTCGTAAAGTCCACGAGCCTTTTCGACTGCGTAATTACCGCCTCGTCAAACGCTGCCGAGTCCTTGTCTTTAGCGGCATTAATTATCTTGGCAACATCGTCGAGCAGCCGCTTTAGCTCTTTGCTACATGCCGCGAATCCGATGATATTGCTCATAGTTCACGCCACCTTTGCGTAAGGGTCCTGATTTCGGCGACCGCCGCGATGAGCGAATCCACATTGACAGGTTTGCGTTCCTTCACGGCTAGTGCCAACTGGGACTGCGTTGCACCCCACGTGGCGAGCGCATTCTCGGCGGCCAAAATTATCGACAGCCCGGCTTTCTCGCGTTGCCGAATTTCCTTGAGCTTGTCGTTGTACTCGTCCATGTGCGGGGCGATCTGCTGGCGGACGATGTCCAGTTGGGCGAGTTTGGCCTTCAGTTCATTGGTCTTGGCAGGCTGTCTCGCAGGCCCCGAGGTCAAGGCAAGCAATTGCAGCGTGGCGCTCTTCTGCTGCATGCCGAGCTCATCGTTTCGCTTGATCCAATCCCCATATACATTGCCGCTTTTCAGGTGTTGAACCTGGGTCTCGATTTGCAGGACAAACAGACGCCGTGCATCTGCGACTTGCGCTTTAACCAGGGCGGTGATCTTGACCATCGAGGGGCCAAACTTGATTAGTGCTTCCTCGAGTGACTGTGCGGCGACGTGCTTGGCGTATTCCCCATAGACGAATGCAACGGTGTCTGCCGCGAGACCCGCCACCTCCGCGCTGACTGCCGTCGTCGCATCGATCTTGACTGTGTCAACCAGTCGCTTGACAGAATCCGCCACCTGCCTTGCGCTCTCGGCCCCTCTATTGCCCGAGTCGACAATCTGTTCGATGGACTGCGCGTAGGCGACCATCGCTTCCAGCGAATTCATGGTTGCCAACCACGCCGCGTCCAGTTTCTTGATCGAGGCGTCGTCGAGCGCGATGGCGCCGGCGCTGCTCGCGGACGCGACCTCCGTTCTGACTGCCTCGCCGGTTGTTCCCACCGCGTCCTTGAGTTGGATGGTGGCCGCCGTGAAGCCGCGCGTATCGGGCAGCGCAGTACAGCCTCCCAGCAGGCTGCCCGCCAGGACGAGAGCCCAAAGCCCGCGCAACCGGGGATACGCCACACGCACCTGGCATTCTTGCGTCATCATTGCGCTCCGATGCAGGCCCACGATTCTTCGTCAGCAGTTGACCGTTATCTGGTCCGGTCAGTCTGATGGAGAGGAAAGCCAACCCCACGTCCGCAAGTCTTGCGCTTCGCCACTGCGCTTCGAGCTTGTACATAAGAGCGAAAGATAATTAAGAGGGAAGGGTCGATCCATACTCTATTTAGAGTATTCGGTGGGCGGGCGAACTCGAGTGGCGTTAGCAGCGATGTCTGCATCCGCCGGCACAATGAAAAGATCCGACCCGCCCAGCTTCAGCACCTGCCTCTTCAGCAGGCTGCCCGCCTGCGAGGCCGCCCGTTTTCCCACGGCAGTCGATCCGGTCAGCGTAACCGCCGTCGGCCACGCGCCCGCATGAACCACGCCAGATCTATTCAGGCGTCTTTCTCAAGCGCCTCCGAGCGGGATCCGGCCGAGGCACCGCGGCGATGAGCTTGCGCGTGTATTCGTGCCTTCACAAAAATCCAAGCATAAAGACGCCCCTCAACGCCCCAGATTCGTCCTGGCCAACTCAATCACCTCGTCACCCCTGCCGTTCATGATGGCCTTCAGCATGTACAAGCCAAACCCCTTGGCCTGTTCAAGCTTGATCTTGGGGGGAACGATCAGCTCTTGCGCCGAGGTCAGCACGTCGACCAGCACCGGGCCGGGGTGAGCAAGCGCCTCCTGCAGCGCGGCATCAAGGAATTCGGACGATTCGACTCGGATGCCTCGTACGCCGACTGCTTCGGCCATGGCGGCGAAATCGGGATTTGACAGGTCGGTTCCCGTATCCAGAAACCCCGCGGCTTTCATTTCCATGGAAACAAAGCCGAGAGCGCCGTTGTTGAAGACGACGATCTTTACGGGAAGCTGCAACTGGGACAGGGACAGGAAGTCTCCCATCATCATCGTGAATCCGCCGTCGCCGGACATGGAAATTACCTGCCGGCCAGGCGCCGCTGCCTGCGCGCCAAGCGCCTGGAGCATCGCGTTGGCCATCGAGCCGTGGTTGAAGGAACCCAGCAATCGGCGCTTGCCATTCATGGTGAGGTATCGGGCCGCCCACACGGTTGGCGAGCCGACGTCCACGGCGAAGATGGCGTCGTCATCGGCCAGTTCGTTGATGCGGCGGGCCAGATACTGGGGATGCAGAGGGCGGCCTGCCGGCGCCGGTGCGGCAAGGTTGTCGAGTTCTTTGCGGGAATCCCGGTAATGCCGAAGCGCGGCGTCGAGGAAGGCGCCGTCTTGGCGCTCGTCAAGCTGCTCCAGCAGCGCGGCGACGGTCTCGTCCACGTCGGCGGCAATGCCCAACGTCAGCGGCGCACGCCGACCAAGAGCGCTTGGATCGCGATCGACCTGCACGATCTTTGCGTGTTTGGGATAGAACGGGCGATAGGGAAAGTCTGTGCCCAGCATCAGCAGGAGGTCGGCGTTTTCCATCGCATGGTAGCCGGACGAAAAGCCGATGAAGCCCGTCATGCCGACATCGTAGGGGTTGTTCCACTCGACATGCTCTTTGCCGCGCAGGGCATGGACGACGGGCGCCTTGAGGCGCTGAGCCAGCGCGACGACCGCGTCGTGGCTGCCGGCGCAGCCGCTGCCGGCCAGTATCGACACCTTCCCTGCCCCGTTCAACAGTTGGACCAGTTCCTGCACCGCCGTTGCGTCCGGGCGGATGTGCGGGCGCGCGGGTGGCATAGGCCACGACGCCGGCACGTCCGAAGGCGCGGCGGCGAGCGCCACGTCGCCGGGTATCACCAGGACCGCCACCCCCTGTTTGCCGATCGCCGTGTTGATGGCGCGGGCCAGCACCCCAGGAAGTTGCGCAGGATTGGTGACGAGTTCGACAAATTCCGAGCATTCCTTGAACAAGTCCTGGGGATGGGTTTCCTGGAAGTACCCCAGCCCGATTTCAGACGACGGAATGTGGGCGGCGATGGCCAGCACCGGGACGCGGCTGCGTTGGCAGTCGAACAGGCCGTTGATCAGGTGCAGATTGCCGGGACCGCAACTGCCTGCGCATACCGCCAGCGTGCCCGTAATCGCGGCCTCGGCGCCGGCGGCGAAAGCCGCGGTCTCTTCGTGGCGGGTGTGCATCCACGCGATCTGGTCCATCCTTCGAAGGCTGTCGTTCAGTCCATTGAGACTGTCGCCCGTCACGCCCCAGATGCGGCGAACCCCAACTTCGGCAAGCACCTTAACAAGATAATCTGCGACGGTTGCGGCCATGGAATGCTCCTTGAAGGAACGCCGCCGGGACACCTATCGCTACGGTTTGACCCCAGCGCCGGAAGTTGACACATGTGCGGAAATCGTAGCACCGCACCCGGTGCCATGCCCACACCCCTCGCCGTGGCGCCCGCCCGAAAGGAAGCGGTGCGTGGCACGGTGTAATACACCCGATGTTTCGTCACATCCAAAGCGCCCCCTCCCTGATCAAAGACCATTCGGTCAGCAATAAGCCAAGCGACTGGCCATCGACTACTATCGGCTTTGCATTCAACCATTCGATCGCACCACTGGCGAAATTCGGCCAAGAGCGCAAGCTCGTTTGCATGACATCATTTCGTCGAGCGGCAAGAATTCGACGATTTGGTTAATGCAGCATTCGGTCTCGAAAGTTGCCTGTACCGGCGTACCATCGTTCGCGCCCATCGCTGCACCACAAGCTCGCTCGACTCCGTCCTCTACAGTCTCTGTGGGCGCTGACGCGCGGAAACCGTGCCCAGTTTCTGCCCATCTGTCGAAGACGGCAATGCTTCCATGCTTGACCCGCATCAATATTGCATAGCGTAAATGCGCCAAGCTGAGAGAACTCCAACATTCGTCACAGGAGCCTCTGATGAAAATTCTCGTTGCCGAGGACGGCGCAAAGTTTGCTCAACATGCCGTTACGAACAGTGAAAGGGAATGCAAGCCAGCCCGCACGGTGCTCGACGCAACAAAGATCAGACATGACATGGGGGAGCGAACTGGCCATGTAGCCAAAGCAGTTAGGGACTGTGCGAAGAAAGGAAAATCCGATCTTGTGATACTGGGTTCCAAAGACCAAGGGGCCATAGCCGACTTACTGGTCGACTCAACCGCGCAACGCTTGCCGCCGTGGCCCAGCAGCCAACCGGGCCAGTAAAGTGAGCCCTCCCGGCATAGCCCCCCCCGAAGGCTTGAGTCCTGAGCAGGCGCAGCAGCGCTTAGCGCAGGACGGCCCCAATGCGCTCCCAGCGTCCCAGCGGCGCAGCGCACTGCGGTTGGTGCGAGATGTGGCGGTCGAACCCATGTTTTTGCTGCTGGTCGCCTGTGGCGCGCTCTACCTGGTGCTGGGCAACCGCCAAGAGGCGTTAATGCTGCTCGGGTTTGTGTTCGTGGTGATGGGCATTACCTTTGTTCAGCAGCATCGCACCGAGCGCTCACTGGAAGCTCTGCGCGACCTATCCAGCCCGCTGGCTCTGGTCCTGCGGGGCGGCCAGACTCAAAAGATCCCCGCCAATGAACTCGTGTGTGGCGACACTGTGCTGCTGGCCGAAGGTGACCGCGTGCCCGCCGACCTGGAACTCACCCGTACCACAAACTTGGCTATAGACGAATCTCTGCTCACTGGCGAATCGGTGCCGGTGCAGAAGCAGGCCAGTGCTGAAGTCGCCGCTCCAGCCTACTCTGGCACCCTTGTCACTCAGGGCAGCGGGCAGGGCCGTGTAGTGGCCACAGGTGAGCGTAGCGCCCTGGGCCGCATAGGCCGGTCGCTACAGAGCATCGCCAGTGAAATCACGCCTATCCAGCGCGAAACGAAAGGCGTTGTCAAAACCGTAACCGTGGCTGGGCTCGCACTGGCGGTCTCGCTGGCCCTGGCCTATGGGCTACTGCGCGGCGACTGGTTGGGCGGGCTGCTGGCGGGCTTAACCCTGGCCATGGCCATCCTGCCGGAAGAGTTGTTGGTCATTCTGACTCTGTTTCTCAGCCTGGGGGCATGGCGTTTGTCGCGCCAGAAGGTCTTGGCACGCAGCATCCCCGCCGTAGAGCTGCTGGGAGCCACCACTGTACTGTGCGTCGACAAAACCGGAACCCTCACGGCCAATCGCATGGCGGTTCGGCAGCTCCAGTCAGGCAGCGCGATATACGACAGCCTACAAGACGGTGCAGCGCCTCTGCCCGAGGCGCTGCATAGCGTGTTGGAATACGCCGTTCTGGCCAGCCACCGCCGCGCCTATGATCCGATGGAGACTGCCATTGTGGGCGCAGGCGCACAGCTACTAGCCCACACCGAGCACTTGCACGTCGACTGGAGCCTGGTAGAAGACTACCCCTTGTCCCCCGATCTGCTTGCCATGTCCCGCGTCTGGCAGTCTCCCGATCTGAAAGACTACGTGATCGCCGCCAAGGGCGCGCCAGAAGCCGTAGTCGACCTATGCCATCTGCCCAGCGCCGAGCGCACACACATAGCTCAGCAGGTGGCGGCCATGGCGGCCAAAGGTATGCGCGTGTTAGGCGTCGCCAGCGCCGTGTTTTCCGCCTCGCCGCTGCCGGGCAATCAACACGATTTTGACTTCGTCTTTCTTGGCCTGGTGGGACTGGAAGATCCGTTGCGTCCCGATGTACCCCAGGCCATAACCTCCTGCCAGGCTGCCGGTATCCGAGTGGTGATGATGACCGGCGACCACCCTGCGACCGCTGTAGCCATCGCCCGCCAAGCCGGTCTGGCCACTAATGTCCCGCCGATGACCGGACAAGAACTCGCAGACCTCAGCGACGCTGCCCTATTGGACCGCCTGGCCACCACCCAGGTGTTCTGCCGCGTGCAACCCGCGCAGAAGCTGCGGCTGGTGCAAGCTTTTCGCGCGCGCGGGGACATCGTCGCCATGACCGGCGATGGCGTGAACGACGCGCCCGCCCTCAAAGCTGCCCACATCGGCGTAGCCATGGGCGCGCGCGGCACCGAAGTGGCTCGCCAGGCAGCTGATCTGGTGCTACTGAACGACAACTTTGCGTCTATCGTGACCGCAGTGCGCTATGGGCGTCGCGTATTTGCCAACCTGCGCAAGGCCATTGTGTTCGCGGTGGGCGTGCACGTGCCCATCGTCGGCCTGTCGCTGGTGCCGGTGCTGCTAGGCTGGCCCATGCTACTCATGCCGGTGCACATTGTCTTTCTGCAGCTCATCATCGATCCGGCCTGCTCGGTTGTGTTTGAAGCCGAGCCACTGGAGGCGGAGGCCATGACCGAGCCACCCCGTCGCGCAGACGCCCATCTATTTGACCGGACCATACTGACCCGTGGCTTGTGGCAAGGCGGCGGCCTGCTGGCGATACTGTTGGGCGTGTATTCAGGGACGCGGTGGGTGGCAAAATCCGACGACATGGCCCGCGCCATGGTGTTCGCGGTGTTGGTGCTCGCCAACCTGGGGCTCATCTACGCCAACCGCAACTGGACGCGTCCATCCTGGCGTGGGGGAGAAACCCGCAACCGCTACTTCGCCTGGATAAGCGCAGCCACCGTGCTGCTCTTATCCTGCGTGCTCGGCATATCCCCCGTGAGTCGTTTGTTTGCGTTTGAGCAGCCCACGCCGTGGATGCTCCTGTCGGCAGTGGGCCTAGCCGTTCTGGGTTTGATGTGGTTTGAGGGAGTGAAGTGGGCGCTAGGGCGCAAGTTAGGGTGAGTCAAGTTAGGGTGAGTCTGTCGTGCCGGCTCCTCACCCGGATGCCATGGCCCGATGTGAGCGGGCTTGTGCACTCGAAAATAACAGAATTATTTGGTGAACAAATTGAGGCAGCGCACGGCACTTGACGGATATCCGCACGCAAAATTCCGCTTAAGTTGGGTCCACGTTCATCATCGGTTCAGGTTTCAGTGCTTATGCTTCGGACCCAAATGCCGCAAGGCGAAATCGCGAGAACGGGAGCATTGACCATGACAGCCTTTCAGCCTCCGCCGGACGATCCGGAGGACAGTGCACACAGCCCGGCGGAACGTGCCGCTGCCGCTTCCCGAAGCACATGGGTAAGCGTAGGGGCCAATGTGGTACTTGCCACCACTCAGATCATCGTCGGCATTCTCTCGAAATCTCAAGGGCTGATCGCCGACGGCATTCATTCTTCTTCTGATCTGATAGCCGACTTTATCGTGCTGGTGGCCAACCGGCATAGCCAGAAAGAAGCCGACGCTGACCATCACTACGGTCATTTTCGCTACGAGACAGCGGCGTCCCTGGCGCTGGGCATATTGTTGCTGCTTGTCGGCGGGGGCATGCTGTGGTCGGCAATAAGCAAGCTGGAACGGCCCGACGCGATTCAGCAAGTCCACGTCGTGGCGCTCTGGGTGGCGTGTGGCGCCCTGGTGACCAAGGAGGTCTTGTTCCGATACATGCTGGCCGTAGCCAAGCGCGTGAAGTCCAGTATGTTGGTGGCCAATGCCTGGCATGCGCGCTCCGACGCCGCGTCGTCCCTCGTGGTGGGTATCGGCATCATCGGCAACCTGCTCGGTTACCCGATTCTGGACCCCGTCGCGGCGGCAATTGTCGGATTCATGGTGGCCAAAATGGGCTGGAGTTTTGCTTGGGATGCCCTGCATGACCTGATGGACCGGGCGATCGACGAGGACGAAGCCGCATCGATTCGGCGCACCTTGCAGGAAACGTCAGGTGTCCAAGGCGTGCATGACCTGCGCACCCGAAAAATGGGGGATATGATCGTGGCCGACGCACACCTGGAAGTCGACGCCACGCTGACTGTCGATGAGGGCCACAGGATCGCGGTGGAGGCACGCCACCGCGTGATGCTACGGCATCGTGTATTGAATCTCATGACCCATGTTGATCCCTGGAGACCTCCGTGCGCGTCAACGCAGTACTCTTCGAGTCGGCCGAGCATCGATCCCAGCCGTCCGTAGCGGGCTTAGAAAAAAGGGAAAAACCATGGCATTCAAGAACTCCGAAAAGCAGTATGGAAGCCTTGTCATCGCAATGCACTGGCTAATGCTTCTGGTTCTGGCGTTGGTGTACGCCTGTATGGAATTACGCGGGCTGGCCACGAAAGGCAGCGATCTATACAACAACGTCAAGGCCTTGCATTTTTCGCTTGGGCTATGTGTGATCGGGCTGGTCGCCCTTCGACTGGCCTTCCGACTGGCGGCGGGCACCGCGCCCAATGTCCGTCCGACGATGCCAAGATGGCAAGACGTTCTCGCACGATTGATGCATTACGCGCTGTATGCGTTCATGATCGCCACTCCGATTCTGGGATGGCTGACGCTCAGCGCCGCAGGAAAGCCGATTCCGCTGTTTGGCCTGAGCGTTCCTCCCTTGGTGGGTGCCGACAAGGCTTTGGCCGACCAAGTAAAGGAACTGCACGAAACCTTGGCTACGGTTGGCTATTTCCTTGTGGGCCTGCATGCCGCCGCAGCGCTGTTGCATCACTATATCCTTCGCGACAATACGCTCGTGCGCATGCTGCCTGGACGGCGCTGACGTTTTTCTTCGTGCAATTTTGAGCATCGATCGACAAATTGGCCGCCGACCCCAAAGATGTAACAGCGCCCCGCCCCCCCCTTGAACCTCAGAACATCATCCCTATAATTAGCACTCGACACCGGTGAGTGCTAACAGCCCTCCCGGGGCTAACCGATCATTCACTTACTTTTTAGTTAACAGGAGTTCCTCATGGCCTTGCGTCCCCTGGGCGATCGCGTGATCGTCAAACGCCTCGAAAACGAGCGCAAGACTGCCTCGGGCATCGTGATCCCGGACAGCGCCGCTGAAAAGCCCGACCAGGGTGAAGTCGTGGCCGTCGGCCCCGGCAAGAAGACCGAAGACGGCAAGATCCTGCCGGTTGACCTGAAGGCTGGTGACAAGGTTCTGTTCGGCAAGTACGCCGGCCAGTCCGTGAAGGTTGATGGCGAAGAACTGCTCGTCATCCGCGAGGACGAAATCCTCGCCGTGGTCCAGTAAACCCCGCCTCAAACGAATTTTCGAAGGAAGCTAAGAAATGGCTGCCAAGCAAGTATTGTTCGGTGATGACGCCCGCGTGCGCATCGTCCGTGGCGTGAATGTCCTCGCCAATGCTGTCAAGACCACCCTGGGCCCCAAGGGTCGCAACGTCGTGCTGGAGCGCTCGTTCGGCGCCCCGACCGTGACCAAGGACGGCGTGTCCGTCGCCAAGGAAATCGAACTGAAGGACAAGTTCGAGAACATCGGCGCCCAGCTCGTCAAGGACGTCGCTTCCAAGACCTCCGACAACGCCGGTGACGGCACCACGACCGCCACCGTGCTGGCCCAGGCCATCGTTCAGGAAGGCCTGAAGTACGTTGCCGCCGGTTTCAACCCGATCGACCTGAAGCGCGGCATCGACAAGGCTGTCGCCGCTGCCGTCGCCGAACTGCAAAAGCAATCCAAGCCGGTCACGACCAGCAAGGAAATCGCCCAGGTCGGTTCCATCTCCGCCAACAGCGATTCCTCCATCGGCCAGATCATCGCTGACGCGATGGACAAGGTTGGCAAGGAAGGCGTCATCACCGTCGAAGACGGCAAGTCGCTGGATAACGAGCTGGACGTCGTCGAAGGCATGCAATTCGACCGCGGCTACCTGTCGCCCTACTTCATCAACAACCCGGACAAGCAAGTCGCCGTCCTGGAAGATCCGTTTGTCCTGATTTTCGACAAGAAGATCAGCAACATCCGTGACCTGCTGCCGGTACTGGAACAAGTCGCCAAGTCGAGCCGTCCCCTGCTGATCATCGCGGAAGACGTCGAAGGCGAAGCCCTGGCCACCCTGGTTGTGAACAACATCCGTGGCATCCTGAAGACCACCGCCGTCAAGGCGCCTGGCTTCGGCGACCGCCGCAAGGCCATGCTGGAAGACATCGCCATCCTGACGGGCGGCACGGTGATCTCCGAAGAAACCGGCATGTCGCTGGAAAAGGCCGGCCTGGCTGAACTGGGCCAAGCCAAGCGCATCGAAGTGGGCAAGGAAAACACCACGATCATCGACGGCGCTGGCGACAGCAAGTCCATCGAAGCCCGCGTCAAGCAAGTGCGCGTGCAGATCGAAGAAGCCACGTCCGACTACGACCGTGAAAAGCTGCAAGAGCGCGTGGCCAAGCTGGCCGGCGGCGTTGCCGTGATTCGCGTTGGCGCTGCCACCGAAGTCGAAATGAAGGAAAAGAAGGCTCGCGTCGAAGACGCCCTGCACGCCACCCGCGCTGCAGTGGAAGAAGGCGTTGTGGCTGGCGGCGGCGTTGCACTGCTGCGCGCCAAGCAAGCCATCGCTGACCTGAAGGGCGACACGCCTGACCAGAACGCCGGCATCAAGCTGATCCTGCGCGCTGTGGAAGAGCCCCTGCGCACCATCGTCACGAACGCCGGCGAAGAAGCCAGCGTCGTGGTCAGCAACGTGCTGAACGGCAAGGGCAACTTCGGCTACAACGCCGCGACCGGCGAGTACACCGACCTGGTCGAGCAAGGCGTGCTGGATCCCACCAAGGTGACCCGCACCGCCCTGCAAAACGCTGCCTCCGTCGCCAGCCTGCTGCTGACGGCCGAAGCCGCCGTGGTTGAACTGGCTGAAGACAAGCCCGCTGCCCCGGCCATGCCCGGCGGCATGGGCGGCATGGGCGGCATGGACTTCTAAGTCCCGCTTCCCTTGCACGGCCTCCCCGGCTTCGGCCGGGGAATGCAGTATCCGAAACCCCCGGTCCTTCGCCCCGGGGGTTTTTTTCGCCCTGGATTTCTTTGCGTGTTGTTTCAAGGGCGGCGAAATCCCGGCGCTGGCAAACGTTTGCCAACAATCTGCCGGTATCTGGGGCCTGCATGCGTCCCTACAATGAAGGCTCCGATTCCGAGTCCTTTTCCCATGCGCCTGCCCAAGAACCTGCTGCGTGTCCTGCGACCTTCCCAGATCGGCGGACTGCTGATGGACTCCGCGCGGCAGTGGTCCAGCCATCGCGCGTCCAGCAAGGGCGCCGCCCTGGCGCTGTACATGGTGTTTTCGCTGGCGCCGATGCTGCTGCTGGTGATCGCGGTGGCCGGTGCGTTCTTTGGCGAGGAGGCGGTGCGCTCGGAATTGTTCGCGCAGCTTCGCGACCTGATCGGCGACCGGGGCGCTGAGGTGATCCAGACCGTGCTGGCCAGCGCCCACGAGTCGGGCAGCGGCTGGATCGCGGCGCTTGTCTCGATCTGCGTGCTGATCTTCAGCGCGACCACGGCCTTCGCCGAACTGAAGGCAAGCCTGGACGAATTGTGGGACGTGACCGCCAACCAGAAAGGCGGCCTGCACGGAATGGTGCGCAGCCGCCTCTTGTCATTCGGATTGGTGCTGGTCCTGGCGCTGTTCCTGCTGGTGTCGCTGACCGTGAATGCCGCGCTGGCCGCCGCGCGCGGCATCTACGGCGAACTGTGGGCCAATTCCACCTTCGCGGTTGTCGCGGAGTGGATCTCCAACCTGTTTTCTTTTTCGGTTGTGGCGGCGTTGTTCGCGGTGGTGTTCAAACTGCTGCCCAGCGCGAAGATATCGTGGCAGGACGTCATTCCTGGCGCGATTGTCACGGCCGCCCTGTTTCTGCTGGGCAAGTGGGGCATTGGCCTGTACTTGGGGCGCGGCGCCGCCGTGTCGGCGTATGGCGCGGCCGGCTCCCTGATCGCACTGCTGCTTTGGATCTGGTATTCCGCGCAGATCTTCTTTTTCGGTGCGGTCTTCACCCGGCAGTACGCGCTGCGATTCGGCAAGGTCCCACGGGAGGAGCCGCCCGCCCCGCAGACGCCCCCGACTGCGCAGACGCCACCGCCCGCAACAACGCCTGCGCCAACGCCTTCCCCCGCCGAGCCGGCGCACGCCGCCCCCAAGACTGACTCCTGACGCGGCCCGCGGCGCGCGGCCTCAGCGCGTCTCCGGGGGCTCTGGCGTCTCCAACCCCGCCATCAGGCGCAGGCACCGCAGGAAGACGGGCCGCAGTTCCTCGGGAATCGGCGCGAGCACCTGCGCCTCGACCTCGGCATCGCGCGGCAGGATGCGCGCCAGCAGCGCCTCACCCTGCGGGCTGATTTCCAGCGCATAGGCGCGCCCGTCTTCCGCCGAACGCGTGCGACGCACGTAGCCCTTCTTCGTCATGCGCGCGATCATCTCGGCGAACGAATTGCGGTCCAGCGCGATCAGCTCGGCGATACGGTTCTGCGTGGCGCCAGGATTCTGGTAGACGGTGACCAGCAGGGCCTTCTGGCGTGGCGTCAGGTCCTCGTCCGGAAATGCCTGCGCGAACAGCGCTTCGGCCCGGAAGTGGGCGCGGCGCAGCAGGTGCGAGGCCACCTGCGTCAGGTCGAACTCCTGCAAAGCCCGGGCAGAGGCCGGGCGGGCGGAACGGGAAGCGGCGGTCATCGGACGTCCATGGAATTGGCCTGGCGATTGTAGGCGCAGCCGTGCTCGAAAAAGTGCATTGACTTGGCGCGGCAGGCTGCCTACTATCCGTCAATATAGTACGTATACGTATTTATCTGCATCCACCCGGAGAACACGCCGATGCCGATACGCCAATTGCGCAACTACCTGGATGGCCGCTTCGAAGACGGCCGGTCCACCTTCGACAAAGCCAGTCCGGTGGACGGACAGCGCATTGCGCAGGTCCACGAGGCCAGCCGTGACCAGGTCGAGCGCGCCGTGGCCGCCGCCCGGCGCGCGCTGCCCGCGTGGGCGGCGCTGCCGGTGGCGGCGCGCACCGACTATCTGCTGGCATTGGCGGACGGCATCGAGCGCCGCTTCGACGATTTCCTGCAGGCCGAGATCGGCGATACCGGCAAACCAGTCGGCTGGGCCGGCAAGATCGACATCCCGCGCGGCGCGGCCAATTTCCGCGCCTTCGCGGAGCTGGCGCGCACCCTGGACATGGAAAGCTACATGACCGACACGCCCGATGGCCGGCAGGCGCTGAACTATGCCTACCGCAAGCCCCTGGGCGTGGTGGGCGTCATATCCCCCTGGAACCTGCCCCTGCTGCTGCTGACCTGGAAAGTGGCGCCCGCGCTGGCCTTTGGCAACACCGTCATCATGAAGCCGTCCGAAGTGACGCCGTCCACCGCGACACTGCTGGCGGAAGTCGCCCACGACGCCGGCCTGCCGGCGGGCGTCCTCAACCTCACGCACGGCTTCGGCCCCGACTCGGCCGGCGAATTCATCACCACCCACCCCGACATCGACGGCATCACCTTCACGGGCGAGTCCGCCACCGGCGCGGCCATCATGCGCGCCGTGGCGCCCGGCGTGAAGCCCGTGTCGTTCGAACTGGGCGGCAAGAACGCGGCGATCGTCTTCGCGGACGCCGACTTCGACGCCGCCGTGGACGGCGTCACCCGATCGGTCTTCGCCAACTGCGGCCAGGTCTGCCTGTGCACGGAGCGCGTCTACGTCGAGCGCCCCCTCTACGACCGCTTCGTCGCGGCCCTGGCGGCGCGGGCGCGCGACATGCGCATCGGCTGGCCGCTGGATCCCGACACCGAAATGGGACCGCTGGTGTCGCGCGAACATCGCGACAAGGTTCTTTCGTACTTTGCGCTGGCGCGTGAAGAAGGCGCCACGGTCGTCGCCGGCGGCGGCGTGCCCCTGTTCGGCGATGCGCGCGACGAAGGCGCCTATGTGCAGCCCACGATCTGGACCGGCCTGCCGGAAAGCGCCCGCTGCATCAAGGAAGAAGTGTTCGGCCCCGTGTGCCACATCGCGCCCTTCGACACCGAGGAAGAGGCCATACGCCTTGCCAACGACACGCGCTACGGCCTGGCGGCCGCCGTCTGGACCCAGAACCTCGCGCGCGGGCACCGTGTGGCCCAGGCCATGCAGGTTGGCCTTGCCTGGGTGAACTGCTGGTTCCTGCGCGACCTGCGTACGCCCTTCGGCGGCAGCGGCCTCTCGGGCATCGGCCGCGAAGGCGGCCGCCACTCATTGCACTTCTACACCGAGCCCACCAACGTCTGCATCAAGCTCTGACCCTCTCACCCAAAGGAACGCACGATGAATCCGCCCAACGCCAGCGCCAGCGCCAGCGCCACCGTCGTACCCGGCAAAGCCACGCCCCGCGGCAAGTATCCCCACATCAAGCGCGCCGGCGACTTCCTGTTCGTCTCCGGAACCAGCTCGCGCCTGCCCGACAACCGCATTGCCGGCGCGCAAGTCGACGCCATGGGCACCGCCACGCTCGACATCCGTGTGCAGACCCGCGCCGTGATCGAGAACATCCGCGACATCCTCGCCACCGCCGGCGCCACACTCGCGGACGTCGTCGAGATCAGTACTTTCCTGGTCAACATGAACGACTTCGGTGGATACAATCAGGTCTACGGCGAGTTCTTCGACGCCGACGGCCCGGCGCGCACCACGGTTGCGGTGCACCAGTTGCCGCACCCTCAATTGCTGATCGAAATCAAGGCGGTCGCCTACAAGCCGCCCGTGCGCTAGCAGCCGCAAGCGCACCGGGCAACGCGGAACGGGCGGCGGCATGTCGGATTCACCCAGGAAACAGGACGATCGTCCGCGGCCACGCGCCAGGGCGGCTGCACGGATGTCGAACTTCCGCATTACGCCCAACGCGCTGAGCCACAAACTGAAGCTGCACCAGTTGCAGATCTTCGAACGCGTGCTGGCGCGCCGGTCGCTCTCGCGCGCCGCCAGCGAACTGCACCTGACTCAGCCCACCGTCACCAAGGCCATCCACGACCTCGAAGCCTTCTTCGGCTCGACGCTGTTCGAACGCTCCAACCGCGGCGTCACGCCCACCGAGCTCGCCCTCGTCCTGGGCCGGCGCGTCCACGCCATGATGGCCGAAGTCCGCTACATGGCCGACGACATCGACGCGGTGCTGGGCGGCGCCAGCGGACACGTCGTCGTCGGCACCCTCATCGCGGCCTCCGCCAAGCTCTTGCCCGAAGCCATCGCCCGCCTCATGACGGAGCATCCCGGCATCCAGGTCACCGTGCGCGAAGGCCCCTCCGCGCAACTGCTCCCGGCGCTCGCCACTGGCGACGTCGACATCGTCGTCGGCCGCCTGCCCGGCGCCGACATGGCCTCCATCTCCGGCGTCGCCGTCGACCACCACAAGCTCTACCACGAAGACCTGTGCCTCGTCGTCGGCGCGCGCCACCCGATGGCGGCCGCTCCCCGCGTCGACCTCGCGGACCTGATGGACCACATCTGGATCCTTCCCGCCCCCACATCCCCGCTGCGCGCCTCGATAGAACGCACATTCTTCGACGCCGGCCTGCGCCTGCCCGCCCGCCACGTCGAATCGCTGTCTTTGCTGACCAATATCGGCGTACTCATGCACAGCGACGCCCTAGCCCTCATCCCTTACGACGCCGCGGCGCAATTCCTGTCGATGGGCATCCTGGCACGCCTGCCCACCGACGTCTTCGGCGCCTTCGGCGACGTCGGCTACTCCATCCGCGCCGACCGCCCGCTCACGCCCGCATGCCAGCGGCTGGTGGATTACCTGAAGCAGATCACGGCGCAACGCGAGGCGCCGCCGAGCGCTCCCGCGCCCCGTGGCTGACCGCGAAACCAGAAAAGGCAGACAAGCAGAATCCACGCGAAGCGTCATCCCCCCAACGCAAGACACCGCGTAAGCCCCACCAGGCCGCCCGCGCGGCCGCCGTGGGGCGGGCCCCGCAAGACGTTCCAAATCCACGCCGCCGCAGAAAAGAACCTAAAGAACCCGGCCCGCCCCAGCGACCGCCAAGCTCAAGCCACAGAGCCCGGCGTGGCGGCGGCCTGGGGTGCGCGGGGCGTGTAGATGCGCCCGAGGGAAACCGTAGGGAGCCGAAGGCGGACGAGGTTGACGAAGGGGCAGTCCGGAGCGAAGGCTCCGGACCGCAATCGTAGCCCCGCGCGCCCCAGGCCGCCGCCGCGCCGGGCGTCTCAAGAACCAGCAATCCCCCCAAGAAACCGAACGCCTTAAGAACCATCAATCCCCCGGGAAACCCCGCGATAGATAACCCGCATATCCAACCGCACAATTTCTATTGTGCAGCCCACCATCCCCCCGCCTAGACTTCACCATCACCCGCAAGTCAAAAGACCCACGGAGAGACCCTCATGCCCGCCTACGGCCCGCCGTTGAATTTCCAGCGCTGGATCCACGACCACGCCCATCTGCTCAAGCCCCCCGTCGGCAACCAGCAGATCTGGCAGGACAGCGACTTCATCGTCACCGTCGTCGGCGGTCCCAACCATCGCACCGACTACCACGACGACCCGCTGGAGGAATTCTTCTATCAGGTCCGCGGCAACGCCTGGCTGTCGCTCTGGATCGACGGCAAGCCCGAACGCGTCGACCTCAAGGAAGGCGACATCTTCCTGCTCCCCCCGCACGTGCGCCACTCGCCGCAACGTCCCGAAGCCGACAGCGCCTGTCTCGTCATCGAACGCCAGCGCCCGGCGGGCCTTCTCGATGGCTTCGAGTGGTACTGCCCGCACTGCGGCCACCTCGTGCATCGCGTCGAAGTCCAGCTCAAGAGCATCGTCACCGACCTGCCCCCGCTCTTCCAGGCCTTCTACGACAGCCCCGAAAAACGCACCTGCCCCGCCTGCGGCGACATCCATCCCGGCAAGGGCCACGCCCCTTCCGCACAGGCCACCCCTGCCTAGTCCTCATCCCGACATGATCCAGAAAATCGACATGCACGCGCACTTCTTCCCGCCGATCACCCGGCAGGAAGCGGCCGCGCTGGACCCCGTCAACGCGCCTTGGCTGCGTCCCGACGCCAACGGCTCCACCGGTCAGATCATGGCGGGCGAGCGCCCCTTTCGCCCCGTCGACGCCACGCTATGGGACCCCGCGCTGCGTCTGGCGCAGATGGACCGGCACGGCGTCGACGTGCAGATCCTGTGCGCCACGCCCATCATGTTCGGCTACACCTATCCCGCGCAGGCCGCGGCCGACTGGGCCGCGCGCATGAACGACCTGGCGCTCGAACACTGCGCCCACGCGCCGGCCCGCCTGAAGGCGCTTGCCCAGGTCCCCCTGCAGGACCTGGACCTGGCCTGCCGCGAAGCATCCCGGTCGCGCGCCGCCGGCCACCTTGGCGTGCAGATCGGCAACCACGTCGGCCCGCGCGACCTGGACGACGAAACCCTGGTGCAGTTCCTCATCCACTGCGCCAACGACGGCATCCCCGTGCTCGTGCATCCGTGGGACATGATGACCGACGGCCGCATGAAGAAATGGATGCTGCCGTGGCTCGTCGCCATGCCCGCCGAAACGCAGCTCGGCATCCTGTCCCTCATCCTGTCCGGCGCGTTCGAGCGCATTCCGCGCAGCCTCAAGCTGTGCTTTGCGCACGGCGGCGGCAGCTTCGCGTACCTGCTCGGGCGCGTCGACAATGCCTGGCGGCATCGCGACATCGTGCGCGAAGACTGCCCGCAACTGCCCTCTTCCTACACCGACCGCTTCTACACCGACAGCGCCGTATTCGACCCGCGCTCGCTGCGCCTGCTCATCGACGTCATGGGCGAGGACCGCGTGCTGCTGGGCTCGGACTACCCATACCCATTGGGCGAACAGGAGGTCGGCAAGCTCGTCGCGCACGCCGATCTGCTGCCCGGCGTGCAACAGAAGATCCTGTTCCGCAACACGATGACGTTCTTTGGCTTGCAGGCGCAATAGCGCCCCATCACATCCACGACCGTGACACACGGCATAGCAAGGGGAATCACCATGAAACGCATCCACACGCTGGCCGCCGCCGCGGCCTTGGGACTGTCGATCGGCGCGGCCGCGCAGGCCGACGTCAAGATCGGCCTGCTGACGACGCTGACCGGTCCGGGCTCCGTGCTGGGCCAGGACCAGCTCGACGGCTTCATGCTGGCCGTCGACCAGGGCGGCGGCAAGCTCGGCGGGGTGCCTGTGCAGGTCATCAAGGAAGACGACCAGTTCAAGCCCGAGATCGGCGTGCAGGCCGCGCGCAAGCTGGTGCAAAGCGACAAGGTGCCCATCATCACCGGCGTCGTGTATTCGAACGTGATGTTGGCCGTGGTGCGGCCGGTCACCAGCGCCGGCGTGTTCCTGGTGGGCTCCAACGCGGGCCCGACCAACCTGGCCGGCAAGGACTGTTCGCCCTACTTCTTCTCGACCTCCTGGAACAATACCCAACGTCACGAAGGCAGCGGCGAGATGGCCAACCAGATGGGGTTCAAGAAGGTCTACCTGCTGGCGCCCAACTACCAGGCCGGCAAGGACGCCATGGCGGGCTTCAAACGCTTCTTCAAGGGCGACGTGGCCAACGAAGTGTTCACCCAGGTCAACCAGCCCGACTACTCGGTCGAGCTGGCCGCGCTGGCCGACGCCAAGCCCGATGCCGCCTACGTGTTCTTTCCGGGCGGCATGGGCGTGAACTTCATCAAGCAATACCGCCAGGCGGGCCTCTTCGGCAAGATCCCGCTCCTGTCGGTGGACACCATCGACGGCGCCACCCTGCCCGCCCTGCAAAAGGACGCGCTGGGCGCGGTCACCAACGTTCCGTATTCGCCTGACCTGGACAACGCCGCCAACAAGGCGTTTGCCGCGGCGTTCCGCCAGAAGTACGGCCGCGAACCGTCCAGCTACGCGGCGCAATCCTTTGACGCGGCCCAGCTGATCGGGTCGGCGCTCAAGAAGACGGGCGGCAAGGTCGACGACAAGGACGCCTTGCGCAAGGCGCTGGAGGCCGCCGACTTCCCATCCGTGCGCGGCGAGTTCCGCTATCAGCCCAATCACTTTCCGGTGGCCGGCTTCTTCCGGGCGGATGTGGCCGAAAACGCGGACGGCAAGGTGGCCTTCGTGAACAAGGGCCCCATCTTCCCCGACCTGTCCAAGGTATCCGACCAGTACGCCGCCCAGTGCGTCATGAAGTGAAGCGGGCGGCCCTGACGGCCGCCGGCAAGGGGGTGTAGCCATGTCCACGACGCTGCTGCTGGTGCAGGCTTTGAACGGCCTGCAGCTCGGCATCCTGCTGTTCCTGCTGGCCGCCGGCCTGACGCTGGTGTTCGGCATCATGAATTTCATCAACCTGGCGCACGGGTCGCTGTACATGATGGGCGCCTTCATCGCGGCCACCGTGTTCCGGCACACCGGTTCGTTCCTGCTCGCCGCGGCCGCGGTCGTCGCCGGCATGGCCGCGCTGGGCCTGCTGCTGGACCGGATCGCGCTGGCGCGCCTGTATCCGCGCGAACACCTGGACCAGGTGCTGGCGACCTTCGGCTTCATCCTGTTCTTCAACGAACTCACCCGCATCATCTGGGGTCCGGCGCCGGTCAGCATGGGACTGCCGTCCTGGCTGTCCGGCACCATCGACATCCTGGGCGTCACGTATCCGCTCTACCGGTTCCTCATCATCGTGGTCGGCCTCGCGGTCGCGGCGGGCTGCTACGTGCTGATCCATCGCACGCGGCTGGGCATGCTGATCCGCGCCGGATCCACCGACCGCATGATGGTCGGCGCGCTGGGCGTGAACATCGCCCGCCTGAACACCCTGCTGTTCGTGCTGGGCGCGGTGCTTGCCGGACTGGCCGGGCTGATGGCCGGCCCCATCCTGTCGGCGCAGACGGGCATGGGCGAGCCCATCCTCATCCTGACGCTGGTGGTCATCGTGATCGGCGGCATCGGGTCGGTGCGCGGCGCCTTCCTCGCCGCGTTGATGGTGGGGCTGATCGACACGCTGGGACGCGCGCTGCTGCCCACGCTGCTGCGCGCCGCGCTGCCGCCCGCGGCCGCCAACGCCGCGGGGCCGGCCATCGCCTCGATGCTGATCTATATCGTCATGGCCCTCGTGCTGGCGATGCGGCCGCAGGGCCTGTTTCCCGTCAGGCATGGATAAGGACGCAGACGGCATGTTGAACTTCTCTCCCCGCGCGCTGGCTGCCGCCGCGCTGCTGATCCTGTTCGCGCTGGTGCCCGCGTACGCGCACTGGCAGGGCGAACCCTTCCTGCTGGCGCTGTTCGGCCGCGTCCTGGTCTACGGCATCGCCGCGCTGGCGCTCAATCTGCTGCTGGGCTACGGCGGCATGGTGAGCTTCGGCCACGCGCTGTACCTGGGCCTGGGCGCCTACTCGGTCGGCGTGCTGTCGCACTACGGCATCGAAAGCGGCTGGCTGCACCTGGCCGCCGCCATCGGGGCCTGCGCGGTCGTCGGACTCGTGAGCGGCTACGTGGTCATGCGCACGACGGGCATCGCGTTCATCATGATCACGCTCGCCTTCGCGCAGATGTTCTATTTCCTGGCCACGGGCCTGGAAGGCTTTGGCGGCGACGACGGCATGTCGCTCTTTGCCGGCAGCGATTTCGGCCTGTTCCGGCTGGACACGCCGCTTGCCCTGTATTGGACGGCCTTCGCGGTGCTGATCGGGGCGCTGTGGCTGATGCACCGGCTGATCCACGCGCCCTTCGGCATGGCCTTGCGCGGCTGCCAGGCCAACGAGCGCCGCATGCGCGCGCTGGGCTTTCCGACGCTGCGATACCGGCTTGCCGCCTACGTGATTTCCGCCGTGATCTGCGGCGTGGCGGGCGTGCTGCTGGCGAACCTGACCATGTACGTCTCGCCCTCGTACCTGGCCTGGACCACGTCGGGCGAACTCATCGTGATGGTGGCGCTGGGCGGCATCGGCACGCTGTTCGGCCCCGTGGCGGGCGCGCTGGCGTTCCTGTTGCTGGAGGAAGGCTTGAAGCTGCTGACCGAGCACTGGATGCTCGTCATGGGCCTGCTGATCGTCGGCGTGGTGCTGGCCTCGCGACGCGGCCTGTACGGCAGCCTGTCCGCCGCGCCCTGGCGCTTCGCGCGCAGAGCCGCCCGCCATCCCACCGGAGAGCCGCAATGAGCGCCTTGCGCATCGAGAACCTGGAAAAGCGCTACGGCGGACTGACGGTCACCGACAAGCTGTCGCTGGAGGTCGCCAGCGGGGAACTGCATGCCGTCATCGGTCCCAACGGCGCGGGCAAGACCACGCTCATCGGGCAGCTCAGCGGCGAACTGCGGCCCGACGCCGGGCGTGTGCTGCTGGACGGCAAGGACGTCACGCGCATGCCGGTCGAAAAGCGCGTGCGCCACGGGCTGGCGCGCTCCTATCAGATCACCTCTGTCTTCAAACCGTTCACGGCATTGGAGAACGTGGCGATGGCGGTGCAGGCGCGCCGCGGCCACAGCTTCCGGTTCTGGCGCCCCGTGCTGTCGACGCCGGCGCTGATCGAGCCCGCGCGCGAGGCGCTGGCGCTGGCCGGCCTGTCGGCCCGCGAGCGCACGCCCGCCAGCGAACTGGCGCACGGCGAGCTGCGCCAGCTTGAACTGGCCATGGTGCTGGCGTGCGAGCCGTCGCTGCTGTTGCTGGACGAGCCCATGGCGGGCATGAGCCAGCACGAATCCGACGCCATGACCCGCCTGCTGCGGCAACTGCGCGGCCGCTACACCATCCTGCTGGTGGAGCACGACATGCAGGCGGTGTTCGCCCTGTCGGACCGCATCACCGTGCTCGTCTATGGACGCGCGCTCGCCTGCGGCACCGTGGACCAGATCCGCGACGACCCGCAGGTGCGCGAGTGCTATCTGGGCAGCGAGCGCGGCCGCGCCCGGGAGGCCCGCGCATGAATACCCTGCTCTCGCTGCGCGGCGTCACCGCGCACTATGGCGCCAGCCAGGCCCTCTTCGGCATCGACCTGGACATCGGGCCGGGCGAGTTTGTCACCCTGCTGGGACGCAACGGCATGGGCAAGTCCACCACCGTCAAGGCGGTGATGGGATTGAACCCCGCCTCGCAAGGCGCGATCTCGTTCGACGGCGACGACATCAGCCGGCTGCCCGCCTACAAGGTGGCGCAGCGCGGGATCGGCCTTGTGCCCGAAGGCCGCCATGTCTTTCCCAACCTGTCCGTGCGCGAGAACCTGGTCGCCACGGCGCACAACCGGCAAGGCGCGGCGCACCCGTGGACGCTGGAACGGGTCTACGCGCTCTTTCCCCGCCTGTCCGAACGCGCCCGGCACCTTGGCAGCCACCTGTCCGGCGGCGAACAGCAGATGCTGGCGATCGGCCGCGCGCTGCTGACCAATCCGCGCCTCCTGATCCTGGACGAAGCCACCGAGGGCCTGGCGCCCGTGGTGCGCGAAGAGATCTGGGCGGCGCTGGATACGCTGAAACAGACGGGGCTGGCGGTGCTGTGCATCGACAAGAATCTGGAGCCGCTTCTGGCCACCGCCGACCGCCACGCCATCGTTGAAAAAGGGCGCGTCGCGTGGACAGGCACGTCGAAGGAATTCCTGGACGACGAGGCCCGCCTGCTGCGGTACCTGGGGGTGTAGGCGGAACCTGCGATCCGCGGGCGATCACGCTTAGGGCTGGCGCGCCGGCAGCGCCACGCCCAGCCGGCCGCTCCAGTCCTGCATCTGGGCCCACAGGCCCGGCGGCACCGGCAGTCCCTGCTGGCGACGCTCGGCCTGCGCGGCGGCCTCGGGATCGCCCGGCAGGCGCGGCCCGCCCGGCGCCTGTGACAGCTCCATCGCCATCGCCGCCACGACGCCGGCCAAGGCCGCGCCGCCCGCGAATCGCGCCGGGTCGATGACGATGAAAAACGCGCCCAGTTCGCGCGGGCGGTCCAGCGCTTCATACATGGGCGAGATATGCGGGCCGAACGGATTGCCGTTGAGGGGTCCGCACAGCAGTTCCACCATCATCGCCAAGCCGTAGCCCTTGTAGCCGTATTCTTCGCCGCCCAGCGGACGCAACGCCCGCGCCGCCCGCGCGTCGGTGCAGTCCTGGCCCTGCGCGTCCAGCGCGACGCCCGGCGGCAGGGCCACGCCGTCGCGGCGGGCATTCATGACGCGGTTCCAGGGAATCGGGGTGGTGGCCATGTCCAGGCACAGCGGTTCCGCCTGCGCGCGCGGGAAGGCCAGCGAAATCGGGTTCGTGCCGAAGAACGGCTCGTGGCCGCCAAATGGCGCGGCAATCGCGTCCGAATGCGTGAACGCGATGCCGATCATGCCCTGCCGGGCAGCGGCGCGGCTATACAGGCCGATCGCGCCGCAGTGCGAGGAATCGCTGACGCCAACCGCCGCCACGCCGGCATCGCGCGCCAGTTCGATCGCCAGGGCATTGGCCCGGTGGGCCACCACGATGCCCTGCCCCCGCCCGCCATGCACCTGGGCAGTGCCCGGCCCCGTGCGCTCGACCCGGATGTCAGGCCGGGACAGGATGGAGCCGTGCGCCACGCGGTTCAGGTAGTGCGGCAGCCGCGCGATGCCGTGCGAATCGATGCCCCACAGGCTGGTCTGCGCCAGGCTTTGCGCCAGGCAGCGCGCGTCGTCTGCGGGGTAGTCCTGGGCCAGCAGGCACGCCTCGGCCCAGCGTTCCCAATCGGCGGCGGTCACGCGGCTGTCGGCGTCCATGTCCTGCTCCTAGGTGACCGCCTGCGCGGCATGGAGCGCGCCATGCTCGCGCAGCGCTTCCAGTTGGACGGTGAGGCGGGCGACGAACTCGGCGGAATCGCCCAGGTCGCCGAACACCGGCTTACAGCGCGCCAGCACCGTCGCGCGCCGCTGTGCTGCCTGCGACGGCTTGGCCGTCTGCGCGGCGACGTCGGCGCGCGACAGCAGCCGGGCAAGCTGCGCCGCGAGCGGGTCGTGGATGGCATACGCGCCGCCCTGCTCGTCCTGGCCCCCCAGGTAATTCAGCCACGCCGCCACCGCCAGGCACAGGCGGTCGATGCCCTGGCCGGCGCGCAGGCGGTCGCGGATCGTGTCCAGCAGCCGCTGGGGCAGCTTCTGCGATCCATCGATCGCGATCTGCCGCAGCGGATGGGGCAGCGCCGGGTTGGAGATCCGCTGGAGGAACCGCAGGCGGTATTCCACCAGCCCCGCTTCGGGGATGCCGCGCAAGGTCGGGGCAATCTCCTCGCGCATCATCGCGTCGAGGTAGGCGCGCAGGGCGGGCGTATTGATGGCGTCGGCCGTGGTCTGCAGGCCCAGCGCCGTGCCCAGGTAGGCCAACGCCGAATGCGGCCCGCTCACCATGCGCAGCTTCAGGCGTTCATAGGGGGCCGCGTTGCGCACGAAGGTCGCGCCGCCCTGCGCGTCCCAGGCGGGGCGGCCGGCGGCGAACTTGTCTTCGATCACCCAGTTCAGATAGGGCTCGCCCAGCACCGGCCAGGCGTCCTCCACGCCAAGCCGCCCGGCGATCCGCTGGCGGTCCTGGTCTTCGGTGGCCGGCACGATGCGGTCGACCATGGAATTCGGAAACGTGCAGTGCCGGTCGATCCAGTCGGCCAGGGTGACGTCCACCCGAAGCGCGAACGCCAGCACCAGGCTGCGCAGGGTGTCGCCATTGCCGCGCAGGTTGTCGCAGGACAGCAGCGTGACCGGCGGCAGGTCGCGTTCGCGGCGCAGCGCCAGGCCATACACCAGGATGCCGATCGTGCTGCGCGGCCGGATGGGATCTTGCAGGTCGTGCAGGATATCGGGATCGTCCCAGCGCAGGTGGCCGGTGGCGGGTTCGTGGCTGTAGCCCTTTTCCGTCACGGTCAGGCTGACGATGCGGGTCTGCGGGTAAGCGATGCGTTCCAGGACCGCGTTGGGGTCCTCGTCGGCCACCATCACGCGCAGGACCGAGCCCACGACGCGCAACTGTTCGTGGTGCTGGCCGTCCGGTCCGGCGTCGCGCACGGCCAGCGTATACAGGCCGTCCTGGGGCGTCAGCGCATCGCGGGTGCCGGGATGGCGCAAGGATACGCCCAGGATGCCCCAGCTCAGATCACCGGTTGCCTGCATGGCCTGGTCCGTCACGACCGCCTGGTGCGCCCGGTGAAAGGCGCCCAGCCCCAGATGCACGATGCCGGGCGTGAGCCGGCTCCGGTCGTAGGCAGGCTTTTCGACGTCTGCGGGCAGACGCGGCAACGACTCCGTATTCAAACGTTCAAGCATGGATGAGCGGGGCGAGAAGTGGGGCAAGGCCAGGGTATAGCACGGCCCGTCCCGTCCCGCTACATCACCGCGCCCAGTTGCCATGGCACGAACTCGTTCTGGCCGTAGCCATGTCCTTCGCTGCGCGTGCGGCGGCCGGAGGCCGTCTGCAGCATGAGCTGGAAAATGCGCTCGCCCATCTGCGCCACGCTTTGCGCGCCGTCGACCACCTCGCCGCAGTTGATGTCGATATCGTCGGACTGGCGCTGCCACAACGCGGTGTTGGTGGACAGCTTCAGCGAAGGCGCGGGCGCGCAGCCGTAGGCGGACCCGCGTCCGGTGGTAAAGCAGATCAGGTTCGCGCCCCCCGCCACCTGCCCGGTGGCCGATACCGGGTCGTAGCCGGGCGTGTCCATGAAGACCAGTCCGCGCGTGCGCACCGGCTCGGCGTATTCGTAGACGTCGGTCAGGTTGGTGGTGCCGCTCTTGGCGATGGCGCCCAGCGATTTTTCCAGGATGGTGGTCAGCCCCCCCGCCTTGTTGCCGGCCGACGGATTGTTGTCCATCTCGGCGTCGTTGCGGGCGCAGTAGTCTTCCCACCAGCGCACGCGCGCCAGCAGCTTGTCCGCCACGGCGGGCGTCTCGGCCCGGCGCGTCAGCAGGTGTTCGCCGCCGTAGATTTCGGGCGTCTCGGACAGGATGGCCGTCCCGCCATGCCGCACCAGCAGGTCGACCGCGGCGCCCAGCGCCGGATTGGCGCTGATGCCGGAATAGCCGTCCGATCCGCCGCACTGCAGGCCCACCGTCAGGTGGCTGGCGGGCACGGCCTGGCGCTCGACGCGGTTGGCCTGGTCCAGCATGCGCTCCACCAGTTCGATGCCGCGCGCCACCGTCTTGCGCGTGCCGCCGGTGTCCTGGATGTTGAAGGTGTGCAGCATGCCGCTTTCGCGCAGGTGCTCCTGCTCCATCAGGCCGCCGATCTGGTTGGTCTCGCAGCCCAGCCCCACGACCATCAGCCCGCCGAAGTTGGGGTGGCGCGCGTAGCCGCCCAGCGTGCGCCGCAGCACGCGCAGCGGCTCGCCGTCGCTGCCGGTGGCGCAGCCGGCGCCGTGCGTCAGCGCCACCACGCCGTCGACGTTCGGACAGGAGGCCAGCGCCTCGGGCCGGATGTCGCGCCGGAAGTGGTCGGCGATGGCGCGGGCCACCGTGGCCGAGCAGTTCACGCTGGTCAGGATGCCGATGTAGTTGCGCGTGGCGACCCGGCCGTCGGCGCGCACGATGCCGTCGAACAGGGCCGGCGCGGTCACGTAGTCCGTGGGACGCGCGTCCTGCCCGACGGCGTAATCGCGCTCGAAGTCCGAGAACTCCAGGTTCTGCGTGTGGACGTGCTGGCCGGGCGCGATGTCCTGCCGCGCCACGCCGATGATCTGGTTGTAGCGGCGCACCGGCTCGCCGGCCGCGATGGCGCGCACCGCCACTTTGTGGCCGGGAGGCACCAGCCCCACGACCGTCACCCCCTCGCCTTCCAGCCGCGTGCCGCTGACGAGCTGGCGCCGTGCGATCACCACGTTGTCCGCCGGGTGGATGCGTATGACTGCGGTATCGGTCTGCGACATGAAAACTCCGGAAAGCAAGGGGCGGGGGCAATCCGCCGATCAGCCGTCGATCAACCGTCGATCAGGGCGGGATCCCAGGCATGCACGCGCTGGCGCTGTTCGCCCAGGCCGGCGATGCCCAGCTTCATTTCGTCGCCCGCCTTCAGGTAGACGGGCGCGGGTTTCTGGCCCATGCCCACGCCGGGCGGTGTGCCGGTGCTGATGAGGTCGCCGGGATACAGCGTCATGAAGCGGCTGACGTACGACACCAGCTGCGCGACGCCGAACACCATGGTGCGGGTGCTGCCGTTCTGGTAGCGCTTGCCGTTCACCTCCAGCCACATCTCCAGGTCTTGCGGATCGGCGATCTCGTCGGCCGTGACCAGCCAGGGGCCCACGGGGCCGAACGTGTCGCAGCCCTTGCCCTTGTCCCAGGTGCCGCCGCGCTCGATCTGGTATTCGCGCTCTGATACGTCGTTCACCACGCAGTAGCCGGCCACGTGCTTCATGGCGTCCGCCTCGCTGACGTAGCGGGCTTTTTCGCCGATCACCACGCCCAGCTCGACTTCCCAGTCGGTCTTGACGGAATCCTGCGGCAGCACGACCGGATCGTTGCATCCGACCACGGCCGAGGTCGTCTTCATGAAGACGACGGGTTCGGCCGGCACCGGCAGGCCCGACTCGGCGGCATGGTCCGCGTAGTTCAGGCCGATGCAGATGAATTTGCCCATGCCGCTCCAGGGCGGCGCCACGCGGCCAGGCTGCGCCACCTGCGGCAGCGACGCCGGATCCAGCGCGCGCAGCTTGGCCAGCGTGGCCGGCACCAGCGTCTGCGCGGTGATGTCGGGGATGACGGAAGACAGGTCGCGGACCTGGCCCTGGGCATCGATCAGGGCAGGCTTTTCAGCGCCCTTGGCGCCATAGCGCATCAATTTCATAGCGGTTCCTTGTTGCTGGAAAAGAGGAATTCAATTGGACCAGCCGCCGTCGATCACCTGCGCGGTGCCGGTGGTGAAGGCGGATTCGTCGCTGGCAAGATACACCGCCAGCGCGGCGATCTCTTCGGCGCGGCCGATGCGGCCCATCGGCTGGCGCGCGGTGAACGCCGCTTCCACCGCGGCGACGGGTTGCCCGCTGGCCTGCGCCTGGGCGTCGATGCGCTGGCGCAGGGAAGGAGATTCCACGGTGCCGGGGCAGATCGCGTTGCAGCGGATGCCCTGCCCCACGTAGTCGGCGGCGACCGCCTTGGTCAGGCCGATGACGGCGGCCTTGGTGGCGCCGTAGGCGCAGCGGTTGGGCGCGCCCTTGATGCTGCCGGCCACCGAGGCCATGTTGACGATGGAGCCCGCGCCGCGCGCCAGCATGGCCGGCAGGCAGGCGCGGATGAGCAGGTACATGGACCGCACGTTCAGGTTGAACGAGAAGTCCCACGCGTCTTCGTCGCAGTCCAGGATGGTGCCGGCATGCACGAAGCCCGCGCCATTGAACAGCACGTCGACCGCGCCCGCATCCTGCGCCAGCGCCCGCACGGCGTGGGCGTCGGTCACGTCCAGCACCCGCGTGCGGCAGCCGGACAGCGTTTCCAGCGCGGCCCCGTTCAGGTCCACGGCCAGCACGTCGGCGCCTTCGCGCGCATAGGCCAGCGCCACGGCGCGCCCGATGCCCTGCCCGGCGGCGGTGACGAGGGCGGTCTTGCCTTGCAGTCTTCCTGACATGTGACGGGTTCCTTATTTGCCGGCCATGCCCATCGCCGTGGGCAGCCACAGGGTGATTTGCGGGATGTAGGTAATGGCGATCAGCGCCAGGAAAAGCGGCACCAGCCACGGCAGGATGGCCATCGTGGTGCGTTCGACGGACAGCTTGGAGACGCGCGCCAGCACGAACAGCACCATCCCCATCGGCGGATGCAGCAGGCCGATCATCAGGTTCAGCGTCATGATGAGGCCGAAGTGGATCGGGTCGATGCCCAGTTTCAGCACGATCGGCAGCAGGATGGGCACGAGGATGGTGATGGCGGCGATGGTGTCGATAAAGCAGCCGACGATCAGGATCAGCACGTTGGCCATCAGCAGGAACACCCACTTGTTCTGCGTCACGCTCAGGATGGCGTCCGTCAACGCCTGCGCCGCCTGCGTCGTGGTCAGCAGCCATGCGAACACCGACGCCGCCGTCACGATGAACAGGACGGACGCGGTGGTTTCGATGGTGTCGAACGACGCCTTGGCAAGCGTGCGCAAGGTCATGGACCGATACCGGACCAGCCCCAGGAACAGCGCCCAGATCACGGCGGCGACCGCCGCTTCCGTGGGCGTGAACCAGCCCAGCGTCATGCCGCCGATCAGGATCACCGGCGCCATCAGCGCCATGACGGCGGAGAAATTGAACTTCCAGTCCAGGACCAGCAGGACCGCGAACGCGATTGCGGCGGCAATGTTGGGCGACACGCCCTGCAGCGTCATCAGCCAGATCGACAGCGGAAACGCCAGCACGATCAGCACTTCCAGCGCCGCTCCGCCCAGCCGCTTCCAGTTGAAGGCGACGTCGCCGCCCCAGTTGTTGCGGCGCGCGTAATAGGCCACGGTGAACATCATCATGAGGGTCAGCACGAGGCCGGGAATCAGGCCCGCCAGGAACAGGGAGCCGATCGACACATTGGCCATCATGCCGTAGATGACGAAGGGCAACGAGGGCGGAATGATGGGGCCGAGCGTGGCCGACGCGGCGGTGACGCCGACCGCGAATTCGGTCTGGTAGCCGTGGTCCTTCATGGCCTTGATCTCGATGGTGCCCAGGCCCGCGGCGTCGGCGATGGCGGTGCCCGACATGCCGGCAAACACGACCGAACCGACGATATTCACCTGCCCCAGCCCGCCGCGCATCCACCCCACCAGCGCCACCGCGAAGTTGTAGATGCGGCCGGTGATGCCGGCGATGTTCATCAGGTTGCCCGCCAGGATGAAGAACGGCACGGCCAGGAGCGGGAAGGACTCGACGCCCGCGATCATGCGCTGCGCGACGACGACGTCCGGCACGCTGCCGGAGATCAGGATGTACAGCAGGGACGCGCCCGCCATGGACACCGCCACCGGCAGTCCCATGATCATCAACAGCAGAAAGCTTCCTATCAATGTACCCATGTATCGCTCCCGGAAAGACACTGCGGATTCGTGGTGGACGCCGGCTCGCGGTTCAGTCCAGCGACTCGTAGGCCGCGGGGTTTTCCAGGATCGAATAGCCCTGGCGCCAGTTCTGCAGGGATACCTGCAGCGACCGCAGGAACATCATGGCAAAGCCCGCCAGCGCCACCCAGTACACGTAGGCCTTGTTCCAGAACAGCGTGGTCATGGGCTCATCGCCCACCAGCACGATGTAGCGATACGTCAGCCATACGGCATAGCCGAAAAAAGCCGTGCGCAGGATGTCGATCAGCGTCGACAGCACGCGGCCCACGGGTTTTGGCAGGTAGCGGTACAGGAAGTCCACCTGGATGTGCCGGCACGCGCGCACGCACATGGCCGAGCCCAGGAACACCACGCCGATCAGGCAATACACCGCCAGCTCTTCGGTCCAGGCGTATGAATCGTTCAACACGTAGCGGGAGAAGAACTGCAGGAAGACCAGCAGCGCCATGGCCCAGAAGATGGCCAGGCAGATCCAGTCTTCGGGCTGGTAGCCGGCCAGGCTGACCTCGTGATGGTCGGCCTCTTCGAAGCTGTGGACGATTTCATCCACGGAGGCGACGTGATGCGGGCCGGGCGGCCGGTCCGGCGTGTGGCTGACGGCCGCCATCGGCGCGGCCTTCGCGTTGGAGTGCATGGAGTTCCCCTCGTCCGGGATCGGGTACGGAAAGGCGGGCCGGGACACCGGCCCGCCCGCGCGCTACTTCACCGCCTGGATCTTTTCCCAGTCCGACTTTTCGTAGCCGTACTGCTTGAACGGCACCTTCTCCAGCACGGTGTCGCGAAACTCCTGGACGTTGACCTCGGCCACCGTCAGGCCGCGTTTCTTGAACACGTCGACCATCTTCTTTTCGTTGGCGGCCACTTCCGCCGACGCCTTTTCCGCGGCCTGTTGCGCGACCTCGGTGAAGATCTTCTTGTCCTCGTCCGACAGGCTCTTCCAGAGCTTGCCGGAGATCACCGTGTTCAGGTGATCGACGATGTGGCCCGTGAGGATGATGTTCTTCTGCACCTCGTAGAACTTCTTGGCCTCGATGGTGGTGAGCGGGTTTTCCTGCGCTTCCACCGTGCCGTTCTGCAGGGCCAGGTAGACCTCGGCGAAGGCGATGGGCGCCGTGTTGGCGCCACAGGCACGCGGCATGGCCAGGTAGGCCGCCACGTCCGGGACGCGGATCTTCAGGCCCTTCATTTCGCTGCACTTGGTGAACGGGCGGTTGGACGTCGTCTGGCGCGTGCCGTAGTACGTGGTCGCGACGATGTGGTTGCCGCTCTTTTCGTCGTAGCCGCGGGTCAGCTCCTTGTAGATGTCGCTCTTGGTGTAGGCGATCAGGTGCTCGGGACTGCGGAAGGTGTAGGGGTAGTAGGTGACGCCGATGCGCGGGAAGGTCTTGGCGGCGAAACTGGACCCGGAAATGATCATGTCCACCGTGCCCAGGGTCAGCCCCTGGTTGATGTCGTTTTCCTTGCCCAGCTGCGAGGCGGGATAGACATCGATGTGATAGCGGCCGTTGGTGCGCTTTTCGATTTCCTGGGCCGCCCACACCGATGACGTGTGGAAGGGTTCGGACGTCTCGTACACGTGTGCCCATTTCAGCGTGGTCTGGGCCAGCGCGGTGCCGCTCACGGCAAGCGCGACGGCGGCAAACAGCACTTTGATAGCGTTGCCTGACTTCATGTTGTCTCCTCTCTTTGAGGTGGCGGGCTCGACGGCCTGCGTCATGTTTTACATATGGAGTTCACCTTCACTTACTGGAGCTGCACCTACGTACTGCGACTGCGATCCGCCGCCGGCGCCCAAGGCGCCGGCGGCATGTTGCTATTCAGCGCGCAACGCATCGGCCGCGCCGGGCCAACTGGCCATCAGGCGGTCGTACGAGCAGGAGAGATGTTGATGCATGGCGGCGCGCGCGCCCTGTTCATCGCCGGCCGCGATCGCGTCGATGACGCGCCGGTGCTCGGTGATGGCGACGGCCCAGCTATCGGAATTTTCGAAGTAATCGCCCAGCTTCACGGAGAGCGGGTTATGGCGTTCGTCGAACAGCTCGCCCACGACGCGCACCAGCACGGCGTTGCTGGCCATTTCGGCCACGCGCAGGTGGAACAGCCTGTCGCCGCGGATGGGCACGCTGCCCGACCGGGCCTCGTCTTCCATGGCGTCGACCGCGTCGCGCAGGCCTTCCACCAGCGCGGGCACCGGATTCAGCGCGGCCTGGGCGGCCAGTTCGCCTTCGATGGTGCGGCGCGCGCGGATGGTCTCGAGCGGGCTTTCGGCGGTCAGGCTGGCGCGCGGCGCGCCGGCCAGGCTGTGCACATACACGCCGGAACCCATGCGGACTTCGACCCAGCCTTCGACTTCCAGCGCGATCAGCGCCTCGCGCACCGAGGGACGCGAGACGCCCAGCTTCAGCGCGAGGTCGCGCTCGGGCGGCAGACGCGCGCCGACGGGGAACTCGCCCGCCTCGATCAGCAGGCGGAGCTGATCGGCGATCTGGCGATACAGGCGGCGAGGTTCAATGGTCTGAATCGGCATGCAAGACAAGTCGTTGACAGGACGATGACAGGAGGGAAAGGTAAAGTGGCCTTACCAATTGACCAGAATCCTGCGCCTGCTGCCGTTGGGTCACAATTAGGGTTTGCCCATAGGCGCGCGCCGTGCCACGCGGGCAACCCTTATCTGTTAAAAAGCCGCCACACCCGGCCTTCTTCCGATTCCATGACCCACGACCCGCAACACTCGCCCTTCAAAAGCACCGGCGGCGCGCGCCGCATCCTGAATGCGCTGCGCTATTCATGGCAAGGCCTGAAGGCGGCCGTCCAATACGAGGCGGCCTTTCGCCAGGAACTCGCGCTGGCCGTGCTGATGATCCCGGCGGCCTTTTTCCTGGGCCGCACCACGGTCGAGGTGTTTTTCCTGGTGGGCGTGGTGGTCATGGTGCTGGCGGCGGAACTGCTCAATTCCGCCATCGAGGCGCTGGCCGATGCGCTGTCCGTCGAACGCCATCCCCTGCTGGGACGGGCCAAGGACCTGGGCAGCGCGGCGGTGATGCTGCTGTTGATATTCGCGGGAACGGTCTGGGTGGGAGTGGCCATCAGCCGTTTCGTCATGCATTGACACGGTTCGCACCATGATGAGGGTGCGAGCCTATTTATACTGGGACCCATGATGCCTCAATCGACGTCAGCCCCCTCCAAGCGCGTCGTCATCGTCGGCGGCGGCGCGGGCGGCCTGGAACTGGCCGCCAAACTCGGCCGTATCCACGGCCGTCAGCACATCACCCTGGTCGACAGCCGGCCCTTCCATATCTGGAAGCCCTCACTGCATGAAGCGGCCGCGGGCACGCTGGACATCCACCAGGAAGGCCTTTCCTACCTGATGCTGGCCCACATGGACGGCTTCTCGTTCGCCCAGGGCCGCCTGGAAGGCGTCGACCGCGAACGCCGGCTCATCACGCTGGACGCCGTCAACGACGCCCAGGGCCAGGAAGTGTTGCCGCGCCGCGAGCTGCCCTACGACACGCTGGTGCTGGCGCTGGGCAGCACGTCCAACTTCTTCAACACGCCCGGCGCGGCCGAACACGCGGTCACGCTGGACACCACGGAAAATGCGGAGCAATTCCGCCTGACCATGCTCAAGGCCATGGCGCTGGTGGACCAGGCCAAGGTGCGCAATCCGTCCGCGCGGCTGGATCTGGTGATCGTGGGCGGCGGCGCCACGGGCGTCGAACTGGCCGTCGAACTGACCGAAGCCAGCCACGTCGTCAGCGCCTACGGCCTGCCGAACTTCCGCGCCGACCGGGACCTGGCCATCACGCTGGTCGAGGGCGCGCCGCGCATCCTGTCGGCGCTGCCCGAGAAGATTTCGGTCGCGGCGACCAAGCGGCTGACCGAGCTGGGCATCCGCGTGGAAACCTCCTGCCGCGTGTCCGAGGTGACGGACAACTCCGTGCGCACCGCCGACGGGCGCGAGTTCCCGGCCCAGTTGTGCATGTGGGCCGCCGGGATCAAGGGCCCCGCCCTGCTGGCCGACCTGGGCCTGCCGCTGAACAAGCTGGGGCAGCTCGAGGTCAACGAGCGGCTCGAAACGCCCGATCCGCACATCCTGGCGCTGGGCGACTGCTGCGCGGCGCCCTGGCGCGACGGGCGCACGGTGCCCGCCCGCGCCCAGGCCGCGCACCAGCAGGCCGACTATCTGACCAAGAAGCTCACCGCCCGGCTGCGCAACCACGCCGAGCCCACCGCGCCCTATGTCTATCAGGATCACGGGTCGCTGGTGTCGCTGGGGCAGGATGCGGGGGTGGGCAGCCTGATGGGCAAGCTCGCCGGACGGGGACTGTTCGTAAGCGGTACACTGGCGCGCTTGATGTACATGAGCCTGCACCTGATGCATCACAGATCGGTGCTGGGCGCCTCGCGTACCGTCTCCCTTGCCCTGGCTCGCCTGCTCATGCGGCGCACGCGCCCGCGGGTCAAACTGCACTGAACTCCCCCATGAATTTCCTGCAAAAACTCGAACACGCCTGGACCACCAGCAACTCGCTCCTGCAAGTCGGGCTGGATCCCGACCCGCAGCGCTTCCCGCGCGAACTGCAGGACAAGCCCGACGCCATCTTCCAGTTCTGCCGCGACATCGTCGACGCCACCGCGCCGTATGCATGCAGCTTCAAGCCGCAGATCGCGTACTTCGCCGCGCACCGCGCCGAAGACCAGCTCGAAGCGCTGTGCCAGCACATCCGCGACAACCATCCCGACCTGCCCATCGTGCTGGACGCCAAGCGCGGCGACATCGGCTCCACCGCTGAAAACTACGCGCGCGAAGCCTACGAGCGCTACCAGGCGCACGCCCTGACCGTCAGCCCCTACATGGGCCTGGACTCGGTGGAGCCCTACCTGGCGTGGCGGGACCGCGGCGTGATCGTCCTGTGCCGCACCTCCAACCCGGGCGGCTCGGACCTGCAATTCCTGAAAATGGATAACGGCGAGCCGCTGTACCTGCACGTGGCGGGGCTGGTGGCCGACAAATGGAACGCCAACGGCCAATGCGGCCTGGTGGTGGGCGCCACCTTCCCGAACGAGCTGGCCTCCGTGCGCCAGCGCATCGGCGACGCCGTGCCGCTGCTGGTGCCGGGCATCGGCGCCCAGGGCGGCGACATCACCGCCACGGTGAACGCAGGCGCCAACGCGGCACGCAGCGGCATGATGATCAACTCCTCGCGCGCCATCATCTACGCCAGCGGCGGCGACGACTGGCGCGAGGCCGCCGCCGTGGCCGCCAAGGGCCTGCGCGACGCGATCAACGCGGTGCGCTGATCGGACGTCGCGGGGCAGCCCCCTCGGGGGGCAGCAAGCGAACGCAGTGAGCGCCGCGTGGGGGCCTTACCTCCGCAGTCGGTCTAGCGCCGGTTGATCGGGGCCCCGACGAACTCCAGCACCGCGCGCAGCGCGAATTCCACCGAGGCCCGGCGCACCTGCGCCCGGTCGCCGGAAAACACATGCGTTACCGCGCGGCTGCTGATGCCGTCGCCGACCCGCATGGCAAAACCGAAGCACACCATGCCCACGGGCTTGCCCGGCGTCGCGCCGCCCGGGCCGGCGATGCCGGTGGTCGACACGGCCACGTGCGCATTCGGCACCGCCAGCAGCACGCCATTCGCCATTTCAAGCGCCACGGGCTCACTGACCGCGCCGAAGTGCTGCAGGGTTTCGGGCGAAACTTCCAGCTCGGTCACCTTGGCGTCGTTGCTGTAGGTGACGAAGCCGCGCTCGAACCAGTCGCTGGAGCCCGCCACCGCGGTGATGGCGCCCGCCAACAGGCCCCCCGTGCACGACTCCGCCGTGCCCAGCATCCACCCCTGCCGTCGCAGCACGTCGCCCAGCCGCTCGGACAGGCCGAGGATGGTTGCTTCCGACAACTGCGCGGCCGCCATGCTGGTCCGCGCGCCTTCCTGCTGATCGTTCATCCCAAGACTCCTGTGCGGGCCACCAGCGCCATCACCAGCAAGGCATAGCCGGCCGCCACGATATCGTCCCACATGACACCAAAGCCGCCCTTGATGTGGGCGTCGAAGAACTTGATGGGCGGCGGCTTGACGATGTCGAACGTGCGGAACAGCACGAACGCCAGCGTCTGCGCCATCCAGCCGGCCGGCGTCAGCCACAGCACCAGCCAGAACGCCACCATCTCGTCCCACACCATTCCGACATGATCCGACTGCTGGAGTTCTCGGCCCACGCGATGGCACGCCCAGCAACCGTACAGGAACGCCACGGCCAGGAACACGCCGATGGCCAGGTCCGACGCCGCGGGCGCGGCCGCCACCCAGATCGCCCACGCAAGCAGCGTGCCCCAGGTGCCCGAGGCGGGCCGGATCAGCCCGCTGCCGAATCCGAAGGCGATCAGGCGCCCCGGATCCCGGCATATCCAGGACAACGCGGGGTACGCGGCGCGGCTGCGATCGCGCATGGAGGGGGAATGCTTGTCGGTGGAAGTCATGGAGTGCTGGTTCGGCGAAAGCCAGGAGGCCGCGGGTCAGGCCGCGGGAAAGTGATCGAAGCCCGCGGGCAGGTCCGCCAGCGGGCGGCCTTGAGGATCCAGGACCGACAGACCTGCCTGCGGCAGGATCTCGCCCACGCGGGTCACGCGCGCGCCGGCCGCGCTGGCCGCCGCCAACACGGCGTCGCGCCGGGACGCCGGCGCGGTGAAACAGAGCTGGTAGACGTCGCCCCCGCCCAGCACCGCGCGGCGCAGCGGCGCGGTGTCCAGGCGCGCCAGCGCGGGCGCCACGGGCAGGTCCGCGAACCGCAGGCAGGCGCCTACACGGCTGGCGGCCAGGATATGGCCCAGGTCCTGCAGCAGGCCGTCGGACAGGTCGATCGCCGCATGGGCGAGGCCGCGCAGCGCCAGGCCCAGCGCCACTTGCGGTTGCGGCCATTCCAGCGCGTCGCGCGTCGCGGCCAGCAACGCGGGATCGGCGGGATACTGTCCGTCCAGCAGCCGGTAGGCCACGTCGGCCGCGCCCAGTTCGCCGGACACCCACACATCATCGCCGGCTTGCGCGCCGTCGCGGCGCAGCGCCTGTCCGGGCGGCACCGCGCCGAACACCGTCACGCTGATCGCCAGGTCATGCGCGCTGCGCGTGGTGTCGCCGCCAATGAGCGGGCAGCCGTGCGCGGCGGCCAGCGCATGAAAGCCTTCCGCAAAGGCCGCCAGCCAGGGCTCGTCCAGGCGCGGCAAGGCCAGCCCCAGCACGCAGCCGATGGGACGCGCGCCCATGGCCGCCAGGTCGGACAGGTTGACCGCCAGGGACTTGTGCCCCAGGGCTTTGGGATCGACGTCGGGAAAGAAATGCCGGCCTTCCAGCAGCAGATCCGTGCTGGTGGCCACCTGCTCGCCGGGCGGAACAGGAAACAGGGCGCAGTCATCGCCCACGCCCAACAGGCCGGCAGGCGCCGAGCGGGTGAAGTAGCGCGCAATCAGATCAAATTCGGACGCCACCGCGCCTCCACTATCGGCTATCAATGGGTCGGCGTCGCATCGACCGGGGCGCGCCCCGCGCCCCGGAGCGGGGCCGCGCGGATCCGGCTCCGCCGGTCCGCAGCGGCGCCCCCCCTGGGGGGAAGCGCGAAGCGCTGCGGGGGTGGGTCTAGCTATCGCCGTTGCTGCGCGGCGGCCTGGACTTCGTGCGCGCGCACGTCGGCAGCCAGCTTGTCGAGCACGCCGTTGACGAACTTGAAGCCGTCGGTGCCGCCGAACGACTTGGCCAGTTCGACGGCCTCGTTGATGGCGACCTTGTACGGCACTTCGACGTGATGGATCAGTTCGAAGCTGCCGATCAGCAGGATGCCGTGCTCAACGGGCGACAACTCGGCCAGCGGGCGGTCGACGTAGGGCGTGAAGCGCTCGCGCAGCGTGGGCGCTTCGCGCAGCACGCCATGCAGCAAGGTCTTGAACCACTGCGCGTCGGCCTCGGAAAAATCCTCGGTGTCGCGCAGGTGGGCATCGATCTCGCCGGCGTCCTGCGTGCCTTCGCCGCCGCGCAGCAGCCACGCGTACACGCCCTGCAGCGCGAATTCGCGTGCACGGCGCCGCGCGCTGCGCGCGTTGGCGCGGGCCTGCGCCGCGCTATCAGCGCTGCTCGTCGTCTTCTTCGTCGTCAAAATCTTCGTCCTCGTCGTCTTCGTCTTCGTCTTCTTCCTCGGGTTCCAGCGCCGCCACCAGGTTGGCCATTTCAACGGCCACCTGGGCGCAGTCGCGGCCCTTGCCCGCGGCACGGGCCTGCGCCTGCTCGTCGGTGTCGACGGTCAGCACGCCGTTCGCGACGGGGATACCGGTTTCGAGGGAGATACGGGTGATTGCCGTGGCCATTTCATTGCTGACCACTTCAAAGTGATAGGTTTCGCCGCGGATGACCGCGCCCAGCGCGATCAGGGCGTCGAACTCGAACGTTTCGGCCATGTGCGACAGGGCCACGCCCAGTTCCAGCGCGCCGGGCACGGTGGCGACCATCACGTCGCGCTCGTCCACGCCGAGTTCGGCCAGTTCCTTCAGGCACGCTTCGAGTTCGGCCTGGCCGATTTCTTCGTTGAAGCGGGCGCGTACGATGCCGATGTGCAGCCCTTCGCCGTTCAGGTCGGGGGTGAGGATGTAAGGGTTCATGTGTCGGCCTTCAGTGTGTTGCGGGAGTGTTCTGCGGGTCGCAATCGTAACCCGTAATGGTGAGCGAAAAGCCCGCCATGCTGGGCATCTTGCGCGGCCGGGCCAGGAGCCGCATCTGGCCCACGTTCAGGTCGCGCAGAATCTGGGCGCCGATCCCGTAGGTACGCAGGCCGAACCGATCGGCGTTGGCGGCATTGGACTGGGCCTTCGGGTCGTTCCAGCCTGCAATCTGGCCAAACAGGTGTTCGGTGGACGACTGGCAGTTCATCAGCACCAGCACGCCGGCCGGGGCGCTGGCGATGGCCTTGAGCGCCTGGGCCACGCCCCAACTGTGCGGGCTTGCGCCGGTGTCCAGCACGTCCAGCACGGACGCGGGTTCGTGCACCCGGACCAGCGTCTCGGCGTCGGGAGTCACATTACCATGCACCAGCGCCAAATGGGCGGAGCCCGTGGCGGCGTCTTCATAGGCCACGGCCTCGAAGGTGCCCCAGGCCGTCTGCATGGTGCGTTTGCCCACGCGCTTGACGATGGATTCGTGCTCGCTGCGGTACTGGATCAGGTCGGCGATGGTGCCGATCTTCAGGCCGTGCTGGCGGGCGAATTCCACCAGGTCCGGCAGGCGGGCCATGGTGCCATCGGGCTTGAGGATTTCGCAGATGACCGCGGCGGGCGTCAGGCCGGCCATGGCGGTCAGGTCGCAGCCCGCCTCGGTGTGGCCGGCGCGCACCAGCACGCCGCCGGGCACGGCGCGCACCGGGAAGATGTGGCCGGGCTGGACCAGGTCGGACGGCTTGGCGTCGCGCGCCACGGCCACCTGGATGGTGCGGGCGCGGTCGGCGGCCGAAATGCCGGTCTCGACGCCTTCGGCGGCCTCGATGGACTGCGTGAAATTGGTGCCGTAGCGCGTGCCGTTGCGGGCGGCCATCATGGGCAGCTCAAGCTGGCGGCAGCGTTCTTCGGTCAGGGTCAGGCACACCAGGCCGCGGCCATGGGTGACCATGAAGTTGATGGCTTCGGGGGTGACGAATTCGGCGGCCATGACGAGGTCGCCCTCGTTTTCACGGTCTTCTTCGTCAACCAGGATGACGATGCGGCCGGCGCGAAGCTCGGCGATGATCTCGGCAACCGAAGCGATACCGAAGGATTCCGGCTCGGAGCCGGGCAGGGGGGACAACTGGACGGACATGGCGTGACACGTAAACCAGGCGGGAAAGTCCGGATTTTACCGCCCCCGCGCGCGGAATCCCTATCGAAGGCTGGCCGGCCCGTCCGGGCGGGGGCATCCGGTTAAACTTTCGCCCGGAGATCCCCCAGAAAAACGAAGGAAAAACCTCATGCAAGCCCTAGCGGCCATGCCTTTGAACATCGCGGCAGCCGTCCGCGTCGTCCTGACCGACATCGACGATACGCTGACCACCGAAGGCCGCCTGCCGGCCGACGCCTACGCCGCGCTGGAACGCCTGGAACAGGCCGGCATCCAGGTCGTGCCGATCACCGGCCGCCCGGCGGGCTGGTGCGATCACATCGCCCGCATGTGGCCCGTGCGCGCGGTGGTCGGCGAGAACGGCGCGTTCTACTACGCCTACGACCGCAAGGCGCGCCGCATGACCACCCATTACTGGACCGACGCGGCCTCGCGCCAGGCAAGCCGCAAGCGGCTGGACGCGATCCGCGACCGCGTCCTGGCCGAGGTGCCCGGCAGCGCCGTCGCCAGCGACCAGGACTACCGCGTGGCCGACCTGGCCATCGACTTCTGCGAGGACGTGCCCGCCCTGCCCGACGCGGCGATCAGCCGCATCGTCCAGATCTTCCAGGATGCCGGCGCGCAGGCCAAGGTCAGCTCGATCCACGTCAACGGCTGGTTCGGCGACTACGACAAGCTGACCATGACCCGCACGATGTTCCAGCGCGAATTCGGCATGGACGTGGCCGGCGTCCTGGACAGCACGCTTTTCATCGGCGACTCGCCCAACGACGAGCCGATGTTTGCCTACTTCCCGATCTCGGTCGGCGTGGCCAACATCCAGGCGCAGTTGCACCGCCTGACGCACCGCCCCGCTTTCGTGGCCGCGTTTCATGGCGGCGGTGGCTTCGTCGAAATGGCCGACCGGCTGCTCGCCGCGCGCCAGCCGTCCCAAGTCCAGCCGGCCTGAGGTCAGCACACCGTGGCAACTTCCAAGACCGCGGCGCCCGCCAACGACGGCCGCCGCAGCATCCAGTCCATCGAGGTGGGCGCGCCCCTGCTGGCGGCGCTGGTCGATGCGGGCAAGCCGCTGACCCTGCGCGACCTGGCGGCCGGCGCGGGCATGACGTCCGCCAAGGCGCACCCCTACCTGGTCAGTTTCATCCGCGTGGGGCTGGTGCAGCAGGACGCCACCACCGGCCAATACGAGCTGGGCCCGTTCGCCCTGCAGATGGGCCTGGTCAGTCTGCAGCGCCTGGACCCGGTGCGCGTGGCCATGCCCGAGATCGCCAAGCTGCAGTCCGAGATCGGCCATACCCTGGGCATCGCGGTGCTGGGCTCGCACGGCCCCACCATGATCCACATGACCGAGGCCAGCTACCCGGTCCACGTGAACATGCGCAAGGGCACGGTGATGTCCATGCTGCACACCGCGACGGGACTGGTTTTCGCGGCCTGGCTGCCGCCCAAGGTCAGCGAACACTACATCGCGCGCGAGGAAGGCGACACCGCCGTGATCGCCAGCATGCCGCCCCCGCGCAAGGCCTCGCGCGCCAACATCGAGGCCCAGTTGGCCGACATCCGCGTGCACGGCATGGCGCGCGCGCTGGGCAACCCGCTGCCCGGCGTGGACGCGCTGTCGGTGCCGGTCTTCGACAACACCGGCAGCATCGTCCTGGCGCTGACCAGCCTGGGACCGACGGGGCTGTTCGACGTGTCGTGGGACGGCGCGATCGCGCGTCCCCTGCTGGCCTGCGCCCAGGAAATCTCCCGCAAACTCGGCTTCCGCGGCTGAACGCGCTTCGCGCAAAAACGAACACAAAACGAACAAAACGAACAAAAGACGAAAAAAAAGGCAGGGACTTTCCCGAGTGTGCCGTCCCCGGTTGTGTGTTTGAATTCAGCAAATATTCAATTCATACCTACACGAGGAGACACACGATGCAACCCTTGCGTCTTTTGCAGGCGGCCACGCTGGCCGCATTCGCTTTTGGAGCGTCCGCCGCCCAGGCCGCCGACACCTGCTCCAACCGCGGCGACCTGGACCAGATGTACTGCGACGCGAACAAGGACCTGGTGGCCGACACGCCCACCGATGCGTCCAAGCTCAAGACGCCTTCGACGCTGGTGTTCACTTACACGCCGGTGGAAGACCCGGCCGTGTACGAAGACATCTTCAAGCCCTTCACCAAGCACCTGTCCGAATGCACGGGCAAGCGCGTGGTGTTCTACCAGGTGCAGAGCAACGCGGCTGAAATCGAAGCCATGCGCTCGGGCCGCCTGCACGTGGGCGGCTTTTCGACGGGCCCCACGGCCTTTGCCGTGAACATCGCGGGCGCCGTGCCGTTCGCCGTCAAGGGCTACGCCGACGGCTTCCAGGGCTACAACCTGATCGTGATCGTCAAGAAGGACAGCCCCTACCAGAAGCTCACCGACCTGAAGGGCAAGAAGCTCGCGCACACCGCGCCGTCCTCGAACTCCGGCCACATGGCGCCGGTGGCGCTCTTCCCCAAGGAAGGCCTGACGCCCGACAAGGACTACAAGATCATCTTCTCGGGCAAGCACGACCAGTCCGTCATGGGCGTGAACTCCGGCGACTACGACGCCGCGGCCGTGGCGTCCGACGTGTTCAAGCGCATGGTCGAGCGCGGCCAGGTCAAGGAAGCCGATTTCCGCATCATCTACACCAGCGAGAAGTTCCCGACCTCGTCGTTCGCCTATGCGCATGACCTGGAGCCGAAGTTCCGCGACCAGATGCTCAAGTGCTTCTACGACTACCGCTTCCCCGCGGAAATGTCCAAGGCCTTCGACGGCGCCGACCGCTTCTATCCGGTGACCTACCAGAAGGACTGGGCCATCGTCCGCCAGGTGGCTGAATCCGGTGGCGAAAGCTTCAACCGCGCCGCCTACGACCGCGAATCCGCAAAGAGCAAGAAGTAATCCAGCATGACGACGTCGCTACGCATTTCCGGCCTGGTCAAGGAATACCGGGCCGGCCGGCCGGTCCTGAACGGCATCGACCTGCAGATCGCCGGTCAGGGGCTCACCGCCATCATCGGGCCTTCGGGCACCGGCAAGAGCACGCTCCTGCGCTGCATCAATCGGCTGATCGAGCCCACCAAGGGCGAGATCGTGCTGCAATCCGACGATGGCACCGTGGACCTGGCGCGCGTGCGTGGCGCGTCGCTGCGCCGTGCCCGCCGCCGCATCGGCATGGTGTTCCAGGAATACAACCTGGTTGAACGCCTGACCGTCATGGAAAACCTGCTGACCGGCAGGCTGGGCTACACCTCCGCCATGAAGGCCTGGATGCGGCGCTTCGAGCCCGAGGACATCGAGCATGCCTACAAGCTGCTGGACACCGTCGGCCTGGCCGGGTTTGCCGACCAGCGCGCCGATGCGCTGTCGGGCGGCCAGCGCCAGCGCGTGGGCATTGCCCGTGCGCTGATGCAGCGCCCGCAGTTGCTGCTGGCCGACGAGCCCACGTCCTCGCTCGACCCCAAGACCTCCGTCGAGATCATGGAACTGCTGTCCGCGCAGGGCAGCGCCACGGGCATCCCCGTCATCGTCAACATCCACGACGTCGAACTGGCACGCCGATACGCCACGCGCATCGTCGGCATGTCGGGCGGCCACGTGGTCTATGACGGCGACGGCCAGGGCCTGGACGCGTCCATGCTCAAGACCATCTACGGAGGCGAGTCTTGGCTGGAATGACGCAACCCCGGGGCGGCCTGCGCCCCTTCGCCATGTCGGGGCGCGCCAAGATGGGCGTGCTGCTGCTGGTGATCTACACCCTCTATGCCGGCGCGCAGCTCGACTTCAGCTGGACGCGCTTCGAATCCGGCATGGGCCACGCGTCGACATTCCTGGCGCGCATGTTCCCGCCCAATTTCGAAAAGCCCGACACCTTGTGGAAGGGCATCGCGGAAAGCCTGGAAATCGCCGTCCTCGCGTCGATGCTGGGCATCTTCCTGGCCCTGCCCGTCGGGCTGCTGGGCGCGCGCAACATGATGCCCGCGTGGATCTCCTGGCCCGCGCGGTCGCTGGTCGCGCTGTGCCGCGCCCTGCACCCGGTCATCGTCGCCATCCTGTTCGTCAAGGCCGTCGGCTTCGGCGCGCTGGCCGGCATCCTGGCGCTGACCGTCGCATCCATCGGTTTCATCGGCAAGCTCTTCACCGAGGCCATCGAGGAAATTTCGCTCAAGCAGGTCGAAGCCGTCCGCGCGACCGGTGCGTCGTTCGCCAACGTGATCGTGTTCGGCGTGCTGCCGCAGGTATTCGCGCGCTTCATCGGCTTTGCCACCTACCAGTTCGACTCCAACCTGCGCAACTCCACCATGGTGGGGATCGTGGGCGCGGGCGGCGTGGGCGGTACCCTGTTCTCGGCCTTCCAGCGTTTCGACTACGACTTCGTCAGCGCCATCCTGCTGACCCTGATCGCCATCATCATGCTGGGCGAAATCCTGGCCGGCTTCGTGCGGGCGGTGTTCCTGGACAACCTGGGCTTTGACCGCATCCTGCAGAGCCGCTTCGCCGGCGCGCGCGGCATGGGCAGCAGCAAGCCGACGGCGGCGCGCAAGGCGGAGGTGGACGAATGAACGCCCACGTTTCTCCCCTGAACCCCGCCGGCCAGCCGCGCGTCTGGCAGCGCTACAGCATGGGCCAGCGCCTGCTGCGCTTTGCGCTGTACCTGCTGGTGGTGGCGGCCATCGTGCAGGCGATCCGCGGCGTGGAGGTCATCCCGGAGTTCCTGTACGACGCGCCCGAGCAGATGGCCGACCTCTTCCGGCGCATGTGGCCGATCGACTGGGCTTACTACCCGGACGGCGTCCACAACGCCCTGGTCGAAACGCTACACATCGCCACGCTGGGCACGATCCTCTCGGTGTTCATGGCCGTGCCGGTGGGCCTGCTGGCGGCCAACAACCTCACGCCCAGCAAGACCATCAACATGCTGGCCCGGCTGATCCTGGTGTCCAGCCGCTCGGTCAACTCGCTGGTCTGGGCGCTGCTGTTCATCGCCATCTTCGGCCCCGGCGCGCTGGCCGGCACGCTGGCCATCGCGTTCCGCTCCATCGGCTTTGTCGGCAAACTGGTCGGCGAAGCCATCGAGGAAGCGCAGCGCGGCCCCATCGAAGCCGTCACGGCCACCGGCGCCAGCAAGGCCTCGGTGATCTGGTATGCCTACTGGCCGCAGATCCGCCCGGCGTTCTGGTCCATCGTGCTGCTGCGCTGGGACATCAACGTGCGCGAATCGGCGGTGCTGGGGCTGGTCGGCGCGGGCGGCATCGGCATGGCGCTGGACACCGCCTTGAACCTGTTCCAGTGGGATCGCGTCGCGCTGGTGCTGGCTGCCATCTTCGTGGTGGTGGTGCTGGCCGAGATCATCATCACGCAGGCCCGCAAACGCATCCTGTAGCGCGCACCGGTTGCCTTACGCTGCTCGGTTTCCCCTGACAGCGCTCCTTCGCCGCCCCCTGGGGCGGCGTTTTTATTGGGGCCTTCCGGCTGGCGGCCGCCGCGGTGGCCGTCTTGTTATTGCGCCGCAAACACGTCTATGCTCAATGTGAACAAATTATGAACGGTCATCAAATCGCACCTGTGCGTTGATTAAGATCTCGGCTTTTGCCGTTGGACACCCCGCTGCCATGTCGGAACAGGAATTGAAACTGCACGTGCCCACGGCTTCACGCCAGGCCGTGCTGCGTGAAGTCAAGCAGCGCGAAGCCACGCGCATCCGCTTGCATGCCATGTATTTCGACACGCCCGAGCGCGAGCTGGCGCGGGCGCGCATCGCGATCCGGCTGCGCCAGGAAGGGCCCGACTGGGTGCAAACCTTGAAGATGCCCGGCGCCGACGCCATCTCGCGCATCGAAATGAACCATCCGCGTCCGGGCCCCGTGCTCGACCTGTCGGTCTACGCCGGCACCGAAGTCGAAGCCGCGCTTTCCGCCATCAAGGGCGAACTGGGCCTGCGCTACGAAACCGACGTGCAGCGCCTGCTGCGCAAGGTGCGCACGCGCTACGGCACCGTCGAACTGGCCTACGACACCGGCATCCTGCGCGCGGGCGCGCTCGAATTGCCGATCTCCGAACTGGAGTTCGAACTGGTATCGGGCCGCCCCGCGGCCATCTTCTCCGCGGCGCGAGGCTGGCAGCAGCGCCACGCCCTGATCCTGGATCCGCGCAGCAAATCCGAACGCGGCGACGCGCTGGCCCAGCTTGCGCAGCGCCTGGCCGAGGTGGACGCCACGCCCGGCGACGACCTCGAAACGCGGCGCGCGCAGGCCATCGCCCAATTCTGGGCGCCGCGCGGCGCCGCGTCCGTGAAACTGCGCGACGACATGACCCCGCCGCAGGCCATGGGCGCCATCGCCGCCGAATGCCTGGACCAGATCTGCCGCAATGCCGCCGTGCTGGCCGAGGTCGACACCGAAGGCGTCTATCGCGCCGGCAACTCGGAACACGTGCACCAGCTGCGCGTGGGCGTGCGCAGGCTGCGGTCGGCCTGGAAGCTGTTCGACGGCTGGATCGCGCCCATCCCCGATTCCCTGCTGCAGGGCGTGCGCACGCACTTTGCGGCCTTCGGCGCCAATCGCGACCAGGACGTGCTGAACGAAACCGTCGCGCCCGCGCTGATGCGCGCCGGCATGCCGGTCATCCCCATGGAAGCCGCGCCGCCGGAAGAGGACGCACAGACCATCGCGGGCGGCCAGGCATTCCAGGCGTGGCTGCTGGAACTGCTGGAATGGACGCTGGACGTGCCGCCCGTGCAGCCGGACGCTGACAGCCAGACCATCGCCAACGGCACACCGACCGACGCCGCGCCCGAGCCCGCCATCCGGCTGGAGGGCGGCGTGGCCGGCCCGACCATCAAGCCCACCATCATTCCGATGCTGACGCCGGAACCCCAACCGCAGCGCCTGCACAAGCTGCTCGCGCGCCGCCTGCATCGCTGGCACGTCAAGGTGGCCGACCAGGGCACCCACTTCGCGTCGCTGGACATCCCCACTCGCCACGAACTGCGCAAGCGCGGCAAGCGCCTGCGCTACGGCCTGTCGTTCGCGGAATCGCTGCTGCCGGCCGCCAAGCTGCGCGGCTATCGCAAGCTGCTGTCGCGCGTGCAGGACGTGCTGGGCGAAATCAACGATCTGGCGATGGCCAAGGACTACTACCAGTCGTGTACGGCCACGCACCCGCAGGCCTGGTTCGCGCTGGGCTGGATCAGCGCGCGCCTGGACGAACTGGTCATCGAGGCGCAGCAGGCCTTCGACGACCTCGCGCAAAGCAAGCCTTTCTGGAAGTAGCGCAAGGCGTCATTTCGGACTCGCCCAAACGACAACGGGACGGCGCTTGCGCACCGTCCCGCACTGCCTGCGTAGGCAGGCGCATTGACTGGACGTGTCAGTCGGCCAGCAGCGCCGCCGCGAACTCGTCCGCGACGAAGGGCTGAAGGTCTTCCAGGCTTTCGCCCACGCCAATCCAATACACCGGAACCGGACGCACGCCCTGGCTGCCCGCGGCCACGGCGGCCAGCGTGCCGCCCTTGGCGGTGCCGTCCAGCTTGGTCACGACCAGGCCGGTCAGGTTGATGGCCGCATCGAAAGCGCGGATCTGCGCCAGCGCGTTCTGGCCGGTGTTGCCGTCCACCACCAGCAGCACCTCATGCGGCGCGGTCGCGTCGGCCTTGCCGATCACGCGACGGATTTTCTTCAGTTCTTCCATCAGGTGAAGCTGCGTGGGCAGGCGGCCGGCGGTATCCACCATCACCACGCCCATGCCGCGCGCGCGGCCGGCGTTGACCGAGTCGAACGCCACCGCGGCCGGGTCGCCGCCATCCTGCGAAATCACGCTGACGTTGTTGCGGCTGCCCCATTCCACGAGCTGTTCGCGCGCCGCGGCGCGGAAGGTGTCGCCGGCGGCCAGCAGCACGCTGGCGCCCTGGCGCTGGAAGGTGTGCGCCAGCTTGCCGATCGACGTGGTCTTGCCCGCGCCATTGACGCCGGCGATCATCACCACCAGCGGCTGCGTGCGCTTCAGGTCGAAGGCGCGTTCGAGCGGCCGCAGATGGTCGGCCAGGAGCTGACGCAGGGCCGCCTTGACCTTGGCCGGGTCCTCGATGCGCTCTTTCTTGACGCGCGCCCGCAGCGCGGTCAGCAGCTTCTCGGTCGCCTCCAGGCCCGCATCGGCCATAATGAGGGCCGATTCGAGTTCCTCGAACAGGTTCTCGTCGACTTTCACGCCGACGAAAATGCCGCCGATGCTCTGCCCGGTGCGGGACAGGCCCTGCTTCAGGCGCGACAGCCAGGACGCTTTCTTGGGCGCCTCGGCGGGCGCGGGTTCCGCAGCGGGCGGCGCGGCCGGCACGGGCGCAGCCACCGGCGCGGACGGCGGCGTCGGAGCGGGCATGAACGCGGGCTGCGGCGCGCGAACGGGCTCGACAACCGGCGCGGCCGACACGACAGGCGCGGGTGGCGCGACCGGAGCCGGAGCGGAAACGGACGAGGACGGCGCGGCGGGTGCGAACGCCGGCGCAGGCGCAGGCGTTGCAGCAGTCGCAGGCGTTGCAGCAGGAGCAGGCGTTGCGGCAGGTGCGGAAACCGAAGCCGGCGCCGCAGTGGGGGCGGGCACCGGCGCAGGTGCTGAACCCGGAACCGAGCCCGGCGTCGCGGCGGGCGCGGGAACCGAACCGGATGGCGCAACCGGCGCCGAAGCCGGTGCCGAAACCGGCGCGGCAGATTCCTGACGGCCCGCAGGCGCAGGGACGGCCGGCGCCGGGCTGGCCGGGGCTACGGCGGGCTCTGCGGGCGCGACGCTGGCGTCGACGACCTCCGGCGGCGGCGCGGGCTGAGCCGGCGTGGCGGGCGGAGGGGATTTTTTCTTGAAGAAGCGGCTAAACATGGGTAACAAGTATATTCGTATCGTCGGGGGCCAATACCGGCGCACCCCCATCGTCGTTCCCGACGTGGAGACGCTGCGTCCCACGCCCGACCGGGTGCGCGAAACGCTATTTAACTGGCTTACTCACCTGTGGGGCGGCGAATTCGCCGACAAACAGGTGCTGGATCTGTTCGCCGGCAGCGGCGCCCTGGGCTTCGAGGCGGCCTCGCGCGGCGTGGCGCATGTGCAGATGGTCGAGCGGGACAAGACCGCCGCGTCCGCGCTGCGGACACTGCGCGACAAGCTCAAAGCCGACATGATACGCATCCATGTCGGGGATGCGATGCAGGTCGCCGAACGGATGGATGCGTCGCGGTTCGATCTCATCCTGCTGGATCCTCCCTTTGGACAGGGCTGGCTGCCGCGCCTGTGGCCCATTTTGCCGGGCATCCTGAGCGATCATGGGCTAGTCTATGTCGAGGCGGAATCCGCCATCGAAGCGCCCGAGGGATTCCAGATTGTGCGGCAGGACAAGGCCGGCGCGGTCCACTTCCATCTTCTGGAATTTGCTGCATTGCGGAAATAGATCAATAATCCGGGCTTCGGAGGATGGTGTACACCACAAATAACGGTACGGAGCTCGCATGATCATCGCTGTTTATCCCGGCACTTTCGACCCGCTGACCAGGGGCCACGAAGACCTGGTCCGCCGTGCAGCCACGCTTTTCGACAAAGTCGTGGTGGGGATCGCCATTAGCCGCAACAAGAAGCCCTTCTTCAGCATCGACGAGCGCGTGGAGATCGCGCGCGAAGTGCTGGGGCACTACCCCAACGTGGAAGTGCAGAGCTTTGGCGGCCTGCTGAAAGACTTCGTGCGCGACCAGGGCGGCCGCGTCATCGTGCGCGGCCTGCGCGCGGTGTCCGACTTCGAATACGAATTCCAGATGGCCGGCATGAACCGCCATCTGCTGCCCGACGTCGAAACGCTCTTCATGACGCCGTCGGACCAATACCAGTTCATCTCGGGCACCATCGTGCGCGAGATCGCCCAGCTGGGCGGGGACGTCAGCAAGTTCGTCTTTCCGTCCGTGGAGCGCTGGCTCCAGGAAAAGGCCAAGGAACGCCGCGAACAGTCCTGGCCGGGCTGACACCCGCCGGCAGCATCCCCGAACGGGCGCGCAAGCGCCCTTTTCGCGCTTTCCGGGCCGCGGCCGCCCGGCGCTACAATGACAGCGCCCCTTGCCTTGCTCCGCTGCCCATCATGGCCCTCACCATCACCGAAGAATGCATCAATTGCGACGTTTGCGAGCCCCAGTGCCCGAACGAAGCGATCTCCATGGGCGAGGACTATTACGTCATCGACCCCGACCGGTGCACGGAGTGCGTCGGCCATCACGATGAACCCCAATGCAAGGTGGTCTGTCCCGTGGAATGCATCGAACTGCATCCGCAGTGGCATGAAGGCCAGGAGCAGCTCATGGCCAAGTACCGACGCCTGACCGGTGCCGCATGAGCGACGCGGCGCCGCCCAGCCTCAACCTTTCCCCTCCCACACACCACGCCCGCCGCGACCTCTCCGCGTCCGCGGTCGCCGCGGGGCTGGTCGCCGTATTGGTCAGCTTTGGCGGCACCGCCGTGCTGATGGTGCAGGCGGGCCATGCCGCCGGGCTTGACGCCGCGCGCATCGGGTCCTGGATCGGCTCGTTGAGCCTGGTGCTGGGCCTGGGCGGCGCGTTCTACAGCCTGCGCACCGGGTTGCCGGTGGTCATGGCGTGGTCCACGCCTGGCGCCGCCCTGCTCGTCACCGCGCTGGCCGGCGTGCCGTTCGATGAAGCCGTGGGCGCCTTTGTCCTGGCGGCCGGCCTGACGCTGGCCTGCGGCCTGTTCGGCTGGATCGACCCCATCCTGCGCCGCATCCCCGGCGAAGTCGCCGCCGCGATGCTGGCCGGCGTGCTGCTCAATTTCGGCATGGGGATCTTCAGCAACATCTCCAGGCAGCCCGCCCTGGTGCTGGCCATGTGCGCCGCCTACCTGCTGTGCCGCCGCTGGGCGCCGCGCTACGCGGTGCTGGTGGTGATGGCGGTGGCCGTGGCCATGGCGGCGGCAATGGGCCTGATGCAGGTGAACCTGCTCGACTGGCGCCTGACCGAATTCGTCTGGACCACGCCCGCCTTCAGCGCGCAGGCCGCGGTCAGCCTGGGCATCCCGCTCTTTGTCGTGGCCATGGCCTCGCAGAACCTGCCCGGCCTGGCCATTCTGCAAGCCGCCGGCTATCGGCCGCCGGCGTCGCGCCTGGTTGCCGCCACCGGTCTGCTGGGCCTGGTCGCCGCACCCTTCGGCGCGCACAGCGTCACCATGGGCGCGATCAGCGCGGCCATCTGCACTGGCCCCGAGGCGCATCCCGATCCCGGCAAGCGCTACATCGCGGCCGCCACCTACGGCATCGGCTACGTCGCGCTCAGCATCGTCGCGGGCGCCGTCGCGGTCTTTTTCCAGGCGCTGCCCGCCGCCCTGCTGGCCGCACTGGCGGGACTGGCGCTCCTGGGCACCATCATGGGCGGCATGGCGGCGGCCATGGCGAATCCGCAGCGGCGCGAAGCGGCGCTCATCACGCTGCTGGCGACGGCCTCGGGATTCAGTTTCTGGGGGATCGGTTCGGCCTTCTGGGGCCTGGCTGCGGGCCTGCTGGCCCACACCGCTTTCGAATACAAGCGCACCCGGACCTGACGGGGCCCGGCCTGACGCGGCCCAGCCTGACGCGGCCCGGACAGCCCACGCGCAATCAGGTGGGCCAGGCGGCCACGGGCGTGTCGGGATGCACCTTCATGATGCGGCAGGGCACCTGCGCGAAGTTCGAGATCCACGCCGCGGCCAGTTCGCCTTCGTCGATCACGTCGATGGCCTGCTCTCCCACCATCATGCTGTAGCGCACGCTGTCGTCGTCTTCGATGACGTCCAGCGGGATATCCATGCGCAGCATGCCGGGCGCCTTGAGCACCAGGTAGCCCAGGCGCAGTTCCACCGACACCTCGGCCAGCCTGGGGCACAGCTCGCGGTTCAGCCACTGCCCCGAATCGTTGGCGACCAGCCACTGCCGGTGATAGGCGGCGGCCTGCGATTGCGTCGTCACGCCGCATTCGGCGACAGGCTGGAATTGGTCAGCGCTCATTTGCCCAACAGTCCTTTCAATGCCTTGTCCACAGCGGCGCCGTTCTTGCCCTTGCCGGAGACCGCTTCCTTGAGCTTGTTCTCCAGGCTGCGCTTCAGGATGCCGCCGATGGCGTCCTTCCAGAGCAGCGTGTACGAGGGATTGTCGAACGGCCCCTTGAAGTGGACGGGGATGGTCACGTCCTTCAGGTCGATCAATTCCTTGCCTTCCGGATCGGCCGCCGGGTTGATGACGCGCGCGCGCGCCACCACATCCAGTTCGCTTTTCACGAAGTCGATGCTGGCCGGATCGCCCTGCGTCACGCGCAAGAGCGGCGACACGAAGCTCAGGCGTTTCACCGTGGCGACACCCTTGGCAATGGCCAGGTCGGCTTCCAGTTCCGAGAACGCCGTCTGCTTGCTGGTGTCGGCGGGCACCGTTTCGTTCTGCGCGTCGGGCGAGAACCGGGCCTTCAGGTCGCGCAGCGTCTGCGTGAGGTCGATGCCCTTGACCGCCCCGTCACGCAGGCGCAGCTGCAGGGTGCCGGCCAGGGCGCTTTTCATGGCGTAGGCATTGGCGCCGGCAGTCTTCAGGTCCAGCGCCAGGCTGCCCGTTCCGCTCAGCACGTTCTTGCGCGCCAGGTCCATGAGCAGGGGCTCGATCGCGATGCCGGCCAGCGACATCTTCGTGGCGACCTGATTGCCTTGCGCCGCATCCACCGACAACGCGCCGCCCAGCTTGCCGCCATAGAGGCCCGCCGCGATGTTGGATATTTCCAGCTTGCCCTTGTCCAGCTTCACGGCAGCCGACACCTCATCGGCCTTCAGGCCGCGCACGACCAGCTTGCCGACCTTCAAGGTGCCGTTGACGCTGGGACCGATCAGTGCCGACAGGTTGATCGTATCGTCGGCGGGCGCAGCCGGCGCGGGTTGCGCGGCGGGCTTGGATTCGTCTTTCTTGCCGTCCGCGGGCGGCTTGGGCGGCGTGACCGGCACCGGCGGCACCAGCTTGTCCAGGTCCAGCGTATCCACGGCCAGCGCGAACTTCATCTGCGGCGAATCGGCGGAGAGCTTGGTGATGTCGGCGCTGAGATCGAACTTGCCGCCTTCCAGCACGGCGTTGATCTTGCTGGTGGCCTGGTCCTTCAGCAGATCCAGCGTGAGGCTGCCGATGACGGGAATCTGCAGGCTGCCCTTGGGCAGGCCCGGGTCCGTGATGTTCACGTCGCCGCGCAGGGCGGACATGGCGCCGCTGCGCTGCAGGAGATTCAGGGTGAGCGGCGAGGCGAAATTCAGCTTCACCACCCGTTCGCCCGTCTTGGACGTGCTGTCCAGCTTGGCTTCCTTGATGTCCAGTTCGCCCGCATTGCCGCTGATGCCATTCATGCCGAGGCTGGCGTCCAGGCCGCTGATGCGCAGACGGCCGGTCAGCGCCTCGCCGGTGGCCGAAGCGGGAGAGATATTGAGCGCCGGCGCGTCGACGGCCAGCTCAAAGGGGCCATCGGCCACGCCGCCCTTGGCGCGCACAGCCAGCTTTTCGATCTGGAGCTGGCTCTTGTGCGGGTCGATCGCCAGCTTGGGGATCGCCACGCTGGCTTCCACGTTGGTCGCGCGCACGGAGGGCTCGGTCACATCGCCCTGGAAGAGAAGCTCCAGGCCAGCCACGTCCAGCGCCGACTTCTGGCCGTTGAATGCCAGGTTGCCGCGCATCACCAGGCTCTTGGCCTCGGCGCCCGGCAGCTTGCCGTCCATGCGCAGATCCAGCTTCTGCGCGGCGTAGCGCTTGGCGGAGGGATCCAGCGTCAGCAGCGCCTGACCGGTCAGATTGGCGTCCACGCGCGGATAGCCGCCTTCGACACGCGCCGACATCCGCACGTCGAAAGGCTGGTTGAAGGTGACACGGCCGGTGTTGGCGTTGATGCGGGTCACGGCGACCGCCATGCCCGTCATGGCGTCCTGCATCTGGACCTCGCCGTCCTTCAGATCCAGGCCGGCGATGTCGATCTGCATATTGTTGCGCGACGGCGGCATGGTGCCACTGGTGATCGCCTGCGCGGCAGTCTGGGCCGCCCCCACCAGCGCTTCGGCCGGATTGCTGGGCGCGTCGGTAACCGACTGCGCGCCGCCCACCAGATTGCTGAAGTTGAACTGCCCCTGCTTGTCACGCACCACGCGGGCCTTCAGCCCGCTGATGGCGACATGGTCCACCACAAAGCTGTTGGACAGCAGCGGCCACACCGCAACGGCGAGGCGGGTGCTTTCGATGGAGGCGAAGGTTTCGGTGCTGTTGGGCTCGGACAGCGATACGCCCTGCACCGACAGCCCGATCCGCGGAAATAGCGACAGCTCGATTTCGCCGTCGATCGTGAGTGTGCGTTGGTAGCGTTCCTGGACAAGCTCTTCCAGCTTGTACTTGTACGCGTTGGGGTCGAATGTCAGCAAGAAGATGGCCAGGCCAACGACGGCCACGACAACCAACACTACCAGGCCTATCAAAATGCGCTTGAACCACGTTTTCATTGCTGCCCCGTCGGTACCTCGACTGGATATCCTTGATGCCGCCCACCGCGCAAGGCGCGGGGAAGGTGCGTTGCCGGCGGAAAACCGCCTGGCTTGGTGAACTGTCTGCCTGTCAGGGCTTGCCTTGTAGGGCGTGTCCTCGTCCCGCCGTGCCTGCGGCATTGGCGACAAAAGGGGAGGTGCTACCGAGGAAGGCTGCTGAAGACGCCGGTAACCCAGCGTGCAGATAACCGCTATCGTAACAAATCAGGCCGCGCCGCGGGATCGGCCAAGCTGACGGCTTCCTGACCGGCGGATTGTAGGGCTAGAATGGTTGATCGATCAATTATTGATGCGTCCAACAATGTCCGCCCCCGCCCCCACTGCTCCACACTCGCCCGGCCAGGTGCTTCCTTTCCGGCAATCCTTGCTGGCCATGCTGGGCATGTGCTTCGTGATGATGCTGGTCGCCATCGACCAGACCGTCGTGGGCACCGCGTTGCCGACCATTGTGGCGGAACTCCGGGGCTTCGAACTGTATGCATGGGTAGCCACGTCTTACCTGCTGACCTCGGTCATCACCGTGCCCATCTTCGGCAGGCTGGGCGATTACTACGGACGCAAACCCTTCGTCGTGGCGGCCATCGTGCTGTTCACCCTGGCCTCCGTCCTGTGCGGCGCAGCCGACACCATGCTCGAACTGGTGCTGGCGCGGGCGCTGCAAGGCATCGGCGGCGGCATGCTCGTCGGCACCGCCTTCGCCTGTATTCCCGACCTCTTTCCCGACCCCCATGTGCGGCTGCGCTGGCAGGTGATGCTCAGTTCCGCCTTCGGCATCGCCAACGCCGTGGGCCCCTCGCTGGGCGGCGCCCTCACGGAGCACTATGGCTGGCGGTCCGTCTTCTACGTCAACCTACCCATCGGCATCCTCGGCCTCTGGTTCGTCGCGCGCTACCTGCCCCACCTGCGCAGTCAAGCCCCCGGCAAGGTCCGGCTGGACTGGCAGGGCGCGCTGCTGATCGCCCTGGCGCTGGGCGCCCTGCAGCTTTTGGTCGAACTTTTGCCCAAGGACGGCTTCACGCCCCCGCTGCTGCTCCTGGGCGCCGGCAGCATCGCCGCCTTCGCCATCCTGATCTGGTGGGAGCGCCGCTGCCCGCATCCCCTGTTGCCCCTGGACATGTTCCGCAACCGGGGCCTGGCCATGCTGTTCATCCTGGCCCTGCTGGTGGGGGTGACGATGTACTCCCTGCTCTTCTATGCGCCCCTGCTCCTGCAGGGCGGCTTTGGACTGTCGCCTCAGGAAGCCGGCCTGCTCATCACCCCCATGGTCGTCTTCATCACCGTAGGCAGCATCGTCAACGGCCGCATCATCACCCGGATCCGCAATCCGAACCGCATGCTCTACGCCGGCTTTCTCCTGATGGCGTTCTCCTGCCTGGGCATCGTCACCACCCACAGCTACACGTCGCACACGCTGATTGCCGCCTACATGCTGATGGCCGGCCTGGGCATGGGCTTCATCATGCCCAACCTCACCGTCTTCGCCCAGCAGACCGCCGGCCGCAGCCACCTGGGCATCGCCACCGCGCTGCTGCAGTCCCTGCGCATGATCGGCGGCATGCTGGGCACGGCCGTCGTCGGCACCATGGTCAGCCACAGCTACTTCAGCGGCGTCGAATCCACCCTGCGCGGCGCCTCCGCGCAATGGCTGCCCAAGCTGAACGACCCGCAGATGCTGGTCAACCCGGCGGCGCAGACCGAGTTCCTGGCACAATTGGCGCATCAAGGCCAGGATGGCACGTCGCTCATCGAAATCGCGCGCGTCGCGCTGGTGGGCGCCATCCACGAAGGGCAACTCATCGCCCTCGCCGTCGCCGTCTTCGCACTCTGGTGCGTGCGGCGCGTGCCCCTGGTGAAACTGGTCCGGCCATCCAAGCCGGAGCCCGCCGGCGTCGGAGAGTAGCTTTTGCCCAAACAACAACAAGGCCTGCAAGTCATCCAGCACATGGGCCAGACGTACCGCGTCATGCAAAGCGCCTTCAGCAGCAAGGTCGGCCACGCGCTGCCGCGCTGGCGCATCCTGCTGGCGCTGCATGAAAACGGGCAGTGCTCGCAGAAGCATCTGGCCGAGCGTTGCCGGCTGGATCCGGCGTCACTGACGCGTCAACTGCAGGCAATGCAGAAGCTCGGCTGGATATCCCGGGCGGTGGATGCGCAGGACAACCGGCTGACGAACGCCACGTTGACGGCGGCCGGACAGGCGGTGGTGAATGAGGCGTTGCCCAAGCGGGCTCAGTTTTTCGAGGAGTCGCTCAAGGGCTTGTCCGGGGCGGATATCGATACCCTGAACCGGGTGTTGAGCGTCCTGGAGGAGAATTTTGTCAGGGCGGCGGGGGAACGGGGCGGTTAGGAATCGCGCCGCCCATCAGCGAGCGTCCTCGCGCCCTCGCTGGCGGTTGTCCGGCGCACGCCCTGGCCGCAACGCCCAGCGGTGCGCATTCGCCAGCAATTGCGCTCGCACGTCTGGCGGGTAGTCTTCCACGGTCGAAAAGGCCGGCACCGGCTTGCCGGCCTGGCCGGCCTCGCGGATGATGCGCGGCCAACGGGGACGCCAGCACAGCAGCAGCGATGCCCAGTGCGACAAACCGAGGATGACGAAGGCCGGCGAGATCAGCAGGCAACCCAGCCACACGACAGGGCCGCTGTTGCGCAAGAATGGCCACAGGGCGTCGAACTGCGCGGTAAATGCAGGCCAAGGCAGAGGCAGTTGCGAGCTGATGCGCGGTTTCTCGACCGCCTGGACGCCGCCCTCGTCCATGTAGCGCCGGATGAATTCCCATTCGGATTGCAGGTCACCTAATTGGCTGCTTTGCTTGCCATCGAATGCGTATGCGGGAAACGGCAGCAGGGTGTCGTTCGGAAACCAGCCCAGCATCAGGCCCTGACCGGCTAACTCCAACGACGATATGCCGTCCCAGGGCAGAACAAGAATGCCACCACAACTCGGCGGCCGATGCAGATATACCTGGCGGGTGATCCTATTGAACCGCGCAAGCAAATGTCGAGAGGTCAGCAATTCCAGACGGCTGAGGCGAAAGGCGTGCCTGAAATAGAGCCATAGCGGCACACCAAAGAGTATGACGTCCAACAACAGGTCAAACACCTGCCCCTCATCGATTGGATTGCCAAGCGCTTTCGTGGAGCCCGCCAACATTCCGAAAAGAATCAGCCCCGAACTCAGTGCCCACCCGTACGTCATCATTCCGACGAACACTCCCGAAGCGAGGGTAATGAGCCCCCGCTTGTCTTCCATACCCCCGCAACGCATTTCCAGGAAAACATCATTGGCGGCATACACCGGGCCACGACTGACCGCCCGGTCGAAGCGCTTCGCCTTTTGAACCGCCCGCTCTTGCGCGACGTTTTCCTCAAAGGTCGGCGTCCAGGAGAAAGCCATCTGCCCGTTGTCAGCGACGTTCTTCATGAACCATTCGTCCGGTTTCAGATTGCTCATCCACATCATCCACTCAGCGAGATACATCAAACCACCTCTCTCAGTGCGCCATAGAGGCTTGGAATCGCGTATCGAGCAGGCTTGAACGGGCGCGCACGGTCCGCTTGAATCGCTCCGTCCATCACCGAGCCTGCCCGCGCCCGCGTCGGCGATTTTCCGGCGCAAGCCCTGGCCGCGAGGTCCAGCGGTGCGCATTGGCCAACAGTTGCGCCCGCACGTCCGACGGATAGTCAGCGATTGTCGTAAAGGCTGGCACCGGCTTGCCAGGCAGGCCAGCCTCTCGAATGACCCGCGGCCACCGGGGACGCCAGCACAGGAGCAATGATGCCCAGTGCGATAGGCCAAGGATCACGAACGCTGGCGAGATCAGTATGCATCCCAGCCATACCAACGGACCGCCGTTCCGCAGAAACGGCCCCAACGCGTCGAACTGTGCGCTAAAGGCAGGCAAAGGTAATGGCAGTTGCGAGCTGATACGCGGTTTCTCTACAGCGCAGACGCCGCCTTCGTCCATGTAGCGTCGGATGAACTCCCACTCGGATTGCAGGTCCGATAGGCGACTGCTTGGCTTGCCGACGAACACTGCGGTTGGAAAAGGCAGCTCCGTGCGGCTGAGGGGAGTCCATGCCATAACCAGCCTTAGTCCGGCGACTTCTTCCGTGATCACTCCCTCCCAGGGCAAGACAAGAAGGCCGCCACAACTAGCGGGTCGATGAAGGTAGACCTGGCGGGTAATGCGATTGAAGCGGATGAGCAGATGGCGGGACGTCAGCAGCTCCAAGCGGCTGAAACGGAAGGCGTACTTGAAGTACAGCCAGAGTCCGCCACCTAACAGGATGGTCAACAGCAAAAAGATGAATAAATCTCCGCCATAAAGATCTCTGTCGAATGCCATTCCAGAACCAGAAATTACCGCCCACAAGATTTGCCCAGGAATTTCCAACAATGGGCCAATCAGGAAATACAGCAGCACGATCGTGATCAACGAAATGAGTCCTCTCTTTTCCTCCATGCCACCGCAGCGCAGTTCAAGATACGTGTCGTTGCACGCATAAACTGGCCCCCTCGTCCTGGCGAACCCAAATCTCTTCGCAGCTTGGCGCTCAAGATCTTCTTCAAGCGTTTCCGCGTAAGTTGGATCGACAATCGGAACGGCACCTTTTTTATAGCCATCCAAGTCTTCCTTGTTCCCGCCATCGGACTTGACACATGCGCACCACAACGCCCACTCTGCGAAGTACATCAGATGACCTCCCGAATCGCGCCATACAGCGCCCCTAGTTCCTCTCCTGCGCTATCAAATGGCTTTTCGCCGATGAACTTCGCTCCGCGGTAAAGTGTCCGCGCGCACCATTTCTGCAATGCGTCGTCCTCGAATATCGCGATCACCCCAGTAGCTGCGAAAGCGATTAGCGTTCCCCGATAGAGAACTCGTCTCAGGATTAACGTCACTGCTCTTGTTCCCAGAAACGCAGACAGGTCCGCCGCAGCGCTGTAAAAGAGGAAAGCGGAACCGTTCACCGCACGTTCGCCAAGCAGCTTGAACATCGGACCCGCCGCCGCAATCGCCAAACTGGCTTGACTCACGGTCATAGCGATAGCTACCGAGAAGCGAATACCGTAGGCCCCTGCAAGCAACACGCGCCGATTCGTAACTGCTGTAGTCATATCCCCCCATTCATAAATCAGCAGCACGACACTTCCCGACGTCGCCAACACCCCGCCCCACCGGCTGCTCACCGTGCCAGATGGTGAGCAGCGCGGGCTGGTCCAGCACCTGGCCGAAATCAACGGCGGGGTCGGCAAAACTGAGATCCACGTCGAGCGTGAAGACGTCGGAAAGCGCTTCGCAAAGGCGGAACTCGATGACGTCGAACGCGACGTCACCGACGGTGAAGGAAAAGCGCAGGTCGGACTGGGCGGGCACGCGGCGCTCCTGCAACGGCGGCCCTGTGCGTCAGCATCTGCGTCCGGGCCGCGTGGGGGATGTGCATCCACTGCGGCGCGCGGGCTTACGCGATGTTCGCCTCTGACAGCAATGGACGTCCAAGAACTTGGGTCCAGATCGTGAATGCCAGATTGTGCTGCGTATATAAGAGGGTTCTTATTTACGCTTGTGAAACAGATGGGCGGGAGCTGGAAATCCCGGCGGCGAGATGGCTGGCCGGCGAGGGATCTTGGCGCGCGGCCGTGATGTGCAAGCGGCGCGCATGAAAGAAAGGCCCCTGGATGTCAGGCGCCTTTGAACTTACAACGTAAACGGGCCGCAACAAATCGCGCGTCGCGCTGGTGGACGTCATCCACGAAGGGCGACATATCCCCGTCGCATTCTTCGCACCATGGTGCGTGCAGCGCGTGACCGTTTGGCCGGGCATCTACTGATGCGTACGACTCTCGTATGAGCGCTCTCTTCCGTCCGTCTCGCCGCCAGCGCACTCGCGGCCGTTCGAACGCGCCGCCCATCACCGAGCGTCCTCCCGCCCTCGCCGGCGATTGTCCGGCGCACGCCCTGGCCGCAACGCCCAGCGGTGCGAATTTGCCAGCAACTGTGCCCGCACGTCCGGCGGGTAGTCTTCCACGGTCGTAAAGGCCGGCACCGGCTTGCCGGGCTGGCCGGCCTCGCGGATGATGCGCGGCCAACGCGGTCGCCAGCACAGCAGCAGCGAAGCCCAATGCGACAGACCGAGGATGACAAAGGCCGGCGAAATCAGCAGGCAGCCCAGCCATACGACAGGGCCGCTGTTACGCAAGTATGGCCCCAAGGCGTCGAACTGCGCGGTAAAGGCGGGCCAAGGCAGAGGCAGTTGCGAGCTGATGCGCGGCTTCTCGACAGCCTGGACACCGCCCTCGTCCATGTAGCGTCGGATGAATTCCCATTCGGATTGCAAGTCAGATAGACGACTGCTTTGCCTGCCAATGAAAACCAACGTGGGAAAAGGCAAGTCTGTGCTATCGCCGGGATACCAGCCCATTACCAGGCTCAGTCCTGCCACCTCTTCGGTCTGAACTCCCTCCCAGGGCAAGACGAGGATGCCGCCGCAACTTGCCGGCCGATGGAGAAACACTTGGCGCGTGATTCGGTTGAAGCGGATGAGCAAATGGCGGGATGTCAGGAGTTCCAGGCGGCTGAAGCGGAACGCATATTTGAAGTACAGCCAGAGTGCTCCACCGTTCATGACGGTCAACAGCACAAAAATAAACAGATCTCCAGAATAAAGTTCCCTGCTGAACACAATGCCGGAACCAGAGATGACGGCCCACAGGATTCGCCCGGCTGTATCGAGCCATATGCCGATCAGAAAGAACATCAACACTATGGTGATCAGGGAAATAAACCCTCTCTTATCCTCCATGCCTCCGCAACGCATCTCGAGATACGTGTCGTTGAATGCATAGACAGGACCCATCGTTCTTGCTCGTGCAAATCGCTTTGCCGCTTGGCGCGCGCGGTCCTCTATCACGCTATCCTCATATGCGGGTTGGACGCTCCGCATCGCAGAATTGCCATCCTCTTTCAGATTTTTCCTGAGCCAGTCATCAGATTTCAGGCAGCTAAACCAGAGGACCCATTCGGCGACGTACATTAGACAACCTCCAATAAGGCGCCATACAACGCACCCAGCTCTTTTGCTGCATCGTCAAACGCCTTTTCGTCCTTGAACTTCGGACCGCGATAGAGCGTTCGCTTGCACCATTTTTCCAAGGCATCATCATCGAAAATTGCGATGGCCACAGAAATTGCGATGGTGATCAACGTCCCTCTGAGCAACATCCGCCGCAGGAAAATGGTCACAGCCTGACGGGCCAATAACGCCGAAATTCGACCGAAGACGTTGTATAAGAAGCCGAATTTGCTAGTCACCGCGCGTTCTGCCAATATTTTCAACATCGGGCTGGCTGCTCCGATCGCCAAACTGGCTTGGCTCAGGGTCACTGACATAGCGACGACCACCCGTACGGCATACGCGCCTGCAAGCAGTGCACGCCTGTCCTTAAACGCTGCGGTCAAATCCTCCCACTCGTAAATCAGCAGCACCACACTACCTGCCGTCGCCATCGCCCCACCCCACAACTTCAACCTCCCCAGAAAAACCGTCGCCCCCACCCCCGTCGTACTCGCGGCCCCGAAGTGCCGCAGCACCAATTCCGTGCCGCAGGCCAGCACCTCCATCCCGGCCGCGCCCGCCGCCAAGACCGCGGCGGCCAGCTCCGCGCGTTGCCTGTCATCCTTCGGCAAGCTGCGCATCCTCAAACTGAGCAGCCCCGCCTCCAGCAACAGCAGCCACCCGCTGGCGCGCACCTTGTAGAACTCACTCGAACGCGCGTCCACCAGTTCTGTCGCAAAGGCGAGTTGGACGTTCCTATTGATCTGGCCACGCATGGTCGCCCGATCAGCGCTGCGGCCGACGGCCTGCAATTCCTCAAGGCGAAGGTTGACCGCGCCCTTGCCGATGCTGGCGGCCAGCCAGGCGCGGGTGGCGCCGTGGACGAACCACTCTCCCCCTTTTGGCGCGTGGCGCAGCGTCTGGCGGCCGAGGCTGCTGTACCAGGCCAGGATGCCGCCGGACAATCCCGCTCGGCCGGCTCTCTCCAGCTCTTCAAACACGCCGTTGGCCTTGTCAAAAAGCTCTGCAAGCGTCTTTGCCTTTTCCAGGCCCGTCTTCGTGTACTGGTAGATGGCTTCGGCATCGACGGGAAGCGGTTGGGACCGGGCCGCTTCCAGCGTGCGATGCATCTCGGCCAGGATGGTCTTCTGGTTCAACCCGAAACTGCGCAGGGCCAGGTTATTGCGGTCTTGCGGGCGGCCCTGCCACCACTGCTGGATGAGGTCGGCGCTGCTCTCGCACCCTTCCGCGCCAAACACGCACAGCCCGGTCTGGCCCGCAAACTGCCAGCCGTTTGCCAGGTCTGCATCGTCATAGACCTCCAACCCGTCCAGCAATTGCGTGCTTTGCAGCCATGCCTCATAGGGCCGCGCACGCCGTTCGGCTTCCGTCTGGGCGGCCTGGCACCGCGCTTCAAAGTCCGCCAGCGCCGCCTTCATGGCGCCCACCTGCAGGGCGGCTTGCGGATCCGGTGGCGTGACGTATTTGCTTTCGAAGCGGTTGCGGTATTCGCCGCTGTCGAGCTTGGCCTGGACGCGCGCCCGTATCGTCGCTTCATAGGCGCGCACGTGCTGCGCGGCCGCCTCGTCCCAGCGCCTCTGCTCCTCATCATTGAGAATCCAGTTGCGCGCCTGGGCCATCTCGGGATTGAACACCTTGTCCCGTTCGATCTCGATGTAGTGCTGCGCCTCCAGCGCGGCAGACTTTTCTTCGAACTGGCGCCTGACGTCCTCGAACGCCTGCGCCACCAGGATCTTGCGCTCGTTGCTGATGCCCTTGTTCGCCGCCCCTTTGTTCAGGTGGTCCCGCAACTTCTCCACGGCCTCGTTGCGCCAGGCATTGAGCTGCTGGGTAATGCCGATGGGATCGTGCAATACGATCGCGGCGCCGCGGGCGCGCGTCGTCGTTTCCTTCAGGTCCGACGCGATCAGTTGCGGCGCGTGGTGGTAATCCGGATCGGCGTAAAGCTGGTTGGCAAGCACCGGCGCCAGGTGCTTGTTGGCTGCGGCGATGTCCTCGGCGACGCTGCTGGCGGGCGTTGCGGTATCCAGCACATCCGCGGCGAACGAACAGCTCTTGGCGATCTCGCGGATGTCGAAGGCCTGGAGCTTGTTGCGCAGCGCGTCGGTATCGCGCAGCTTGTCCAGCATGCGTTCGGTCAAGGGATCAGGCGTGAACAGCAGGCGCGCTTCGTCGATGGCTTCGGGCGCCTTGAACAGGAGGGTCCAGGCGCCAAGCCCGAGCAGACGGCTCTGGTCCGGCGCATAGGGCAGAGTCGGCGCGTAGGGCCAGATTGGCGAGAACACCCCAGTCCCCGTGGCGCGCCATGCGCTCTCGCACGTCCACTGTCCGAAGCGCTTGATGAACGCGTACAGGTAGCCCTGACGCATGGCGCGCACCGCGTATCGCACACCCGCCGCTTCCAGCGGGGGCAGTCCCCGGCCAAGGTTGGCGGGAAGATCCGGCGTCAGGGCGGCAAGGGCTTGCGGGTCATCGCTGGTCACCACGGCATAGCGCAGCGGCAGGAGGGCGACTTCGGATTTGCAATCGACGCAGGGGCTCGCGGGCTCGTCCCGACGGGTGCTGCGCGCGATATCGAGCGCCTGTGATAGCAGTTGGTCGAGGGAAATCGGCTTCATGACCGCGCCCCCCGGTCTTGGGGTGTCGAAAGCCGGGCAAGCGATTCATGCAGCGGCTCGCCGCCGGCTACGGCACGATCCAGCGCCGCTTGCCAACGGGCGTCGGCCGTCTTCTGGCTCCAGGAATGGGTCATGCCCACCAGCACGTAGGTCGTCAGGTCTTCGTGCCGCGTGAGCCCCGCTTGGCGGGCATCGTTCAGTTGCGCCTCGACCTGCGCCAGCCGAATCCCGCCACAGTGGCTCTCGAACACGTGCGGCGCCTGCGCTTCAAGCGTGTGCAACAGGCGGTGAGGCAGCGGGTCCGATTCCAGCGCCTGCCACAAGGCATCGTTCAGGTGCAGCGCTTGCGGCGCAATCGCGCCGACGCCTCGTCCGCCACCGCGGATTCGACGCCATCGTGAGGTTTGCTGCGTCGCGTCCGCGAACCACCAGGACAGCACCGGCCCAAAGAACCAGGACGCCCATGCGCGGTCGGCATGTACATAGAGCACAGGCGTGACGAGCGGATCGTAGTAGCGCAAAAGATAGCGCTCTTGCGAGGCGCCCAAGGCGTAGGTCGCCTCGCTCAAGTGCAGCGCCAGTTGCTCCGCCGGCAAGACACTGGCTATCCATGCCTGCACGAATGACTCACATCGCGTCCCCACTCTCGACAGGACCGCGTCGTATTGCCCCGGCCCGCTTCCCGCCGCGCTGACAAGCATCGCGCCCAGCGGCTGCAGCGCAGCCAGTTCAGGATCGCGCAGCAACGGGTGCACGTTCGCGGCGAAATGCGCGGCAATGGCTTGCCGCTGGTCTTCGGGCACGAGCGCCATGTCGATCAGTGCCGACAGATGGCGCGGTTGTGAACGGTCGCCCTCGTGGATCTCTTGGTTCAGGGCGCGGATCAGGTCATGGGGAATCATGCGTCCATCCTCATCAACGCCTTGCGTTCACGGGCCGCTTTCAACCAGCAACTGACGCAGATGGGTTCACCCTCGTCCGGCTCGCCAGTCAATGAGATAGCCATTCCCGCTCCAGTGGCCTGCACGCTCATGGGACCCTTGAGATGTATTGCCACGCCATTGAGCGTGATGCCGGACCGGTTGATGCGCAACGAGCCGCCCGGCCCCTCCAGCACGACCTCGTCCTCCACCTGAATCCGGTACACCTTGGTTCGGTGCAGGATCTCCTGCGCGGCCTGCAGATGCGCATGTCCTTCGACGCGCTGCTCCAGGTGGCCGCCGACCTCCGTCCAGTGATTGGCCGTGGTCTTATCGCGGCGGTGGTTGCCCACTTCCTCGATGCGGTCCTTGACGATGGAGATCGTGTAATCGCGCCCAACGGCCAGAAAGCCGTCACGGCCGATGTCGTGACGCCGGTCCCGCGCGATGGCAACCTGCTCGTCGTTGCCCACGTTCTCGTTGCGGTCATGGCCGATGACGATGGCCTCATCGTTCTCCACGCGCTCGCTGCGGTCGTGCCCGACGAACGTGCTCTCGTCGTGCTTGACGTGGATGTTCTGGTCCTTCTGGGCGTGGACGTAGATCTCCTCCCGTCCGGCCTCGTCCTCGAACCGCATCTCGTTGAAACCATCGCCCTTGTGCGTCTGGCTCTTGATGGTCATGCGGGTCTTGTGCGCGGGCAGTTCGTAGGGCGGAAGCTGATGGGCGTTGTAGTTCCGGCCGGTGATGACCGGCTGGTCCGGGTCGCCGTCAAAGTTGCTGACGATCACCTCCTGGCCGATGCGAGGGATCGCCATGTGCCCCCAGAGCGCGCCCGCCACGTTCTGCGACACGCGTATCCAGCAGGAACTGTGCTCGTCGTGCTTGCCCTCCCGGTCCCAGCGGAACTGCACTTTCACACGGCCGTAGGGGTCGCAATAGATTTCCTCGCCGGGCGGCCCGACCACCGTGGCCTGCTGCGGGCCATCGATACGGGGCTTGGGCAAGGGTTCGGCGCGCCATTCGACATCGTCGGGCACCAGCGTGGCCCTGCAGTGATAGTGCGAGCCCTGCTCGGCGTCGGCGCTTTCCTCGCCCTGACTGGTGTATTGCGTGCCGTGGTGCTCGATGCGCACCGGGCGCCATCCGCGGTTCATTTCCTGGCGGGGATGGCCAATGAGATCGAAAGAGACGCCGGGTGTCAGCCGGGCATCGTCGCCTTCGACGACCGCGATGCGCGCGTCGCCGCGATGGCCCCGCAGGCGATCCCGGGTAAACGCCACGCCCGCCACGCTTTTGTAGCGGCCCGGGTAATCGTAGCGCTCATACCCTCGCGCCTGGTGCGCCAGATCCTCGCCATCGCGCAACGTTTCGTGGTCGTACCGCGGATTCTTGAAGTCATAGTCGCGCTGGGTCTGGCGCGCGGTGCGCACGCTTTCGGTGTACAGGAAGCTGCGCAACGCCGGGCCCGGCCTGTCGCCACCGGCCATGGGGTTGTACTCCACGGGTGGCCCCGGCTCCCTGCCGAATACCCACAGACGATCGCTGTGAACCAGATTGTGCCCCGCCGCGGTATGGCGAAAACCATAGAAGAAGCCTTCCTCGCGCATGATGCGCTCGATGAAGTCGTAGTCGGTATCGCCCGCCTGAACGCAGTACTCGCGCGGCAGGTGGAGATTCGTGGCCTGCTGCTCGTAGGATTGCGTGACGCCGTGCTGATCGAGGATCATCGTGGCGATCTCGGGCACATTCAGGGCCTGGAAAATCCGCCAGTCGGAAGACAGTCGCAGGCGAGCCAGGCGCGGTTCGACAGTGGCGTGATAACGCGTGCGCCGAAAGCCGGTATTGCCCTGCTGGAATGACGTCACCAGGCCATGCACATAGCGTACGGGCTGCTCGCCCTGCCAGATGGTCAGCAGCGCGGGCTGGTCCAGAACCTGGCCGAAATCGACGGCTGGGTCGGCGGAACTGAGATCCACGTCGAGCGTGAAGACCTCGGACAGCGCTTCGCAAAGGCGGAATTCGATGACGTCGAACGCGACATCGCCGGCGGTGAAGGAAAAGCGCAGATCGGACTGGACGGGCACGCGGCGCTCCTGCAGCGGCGGCCCTGTGCGTCAGCGTCTGCGTCTGCGTCCGGGCCGCGTGGGGGATGAGCATCCACTGCGGCGCGCGGGCTTACGCGATGTTCGCCTCTGACAGCAATGGACGTCCAAGAACTTGGGTCCAGATCGTGCATGCCAGATTGTGCTGCGTATATAAGAAGGTTCTTATTTACGCTTGTGAAACAGATGGGTGGGAGCTGGAGATTCTGACGTGCAAGCGGCGCGGATGAAAGAAAGGCTCCTGGATGCCAGGAGCCTTTGGGGATCTATCGATCGGGGGGCGGACGCATCGGCGCCCGGGGGCTGTGTCAGACGTTGAACAGGAAGTTCATCACATCCCCATCCTGCACGATGTATTCCTTGCCTTCCGCGCGCATCTTGCCCGCTTCCTTCGCGCCCTGCTCGCCCTTGTACGTGATGAAGTCTTCGTAGGCGATGGTCTGCGCGCGGATGAAGCCGCGTTCGAAGTCGGTGTGGATGACGCCGGCGGCCTGGGGGGCGGTGGCGCCGATGGGCACGGTCCAGGCGCGCACTTCCTTCACGCCAGCGGTGAAGTAGGTTTGCAGGCCCAGCAGCTTGAAGGCGGCGCGGATGAGGCGGTTCAGGCCGGGCTCTTCCATGCCCATGTCCTTCAGGAAGGCTTCGCGGTCGGCGTCGTCGAGGTCGACGATTTCGGATTCGATGGCGGCGCAGATGGCGACGACGGGCGCGTTGCGGGCGGCGGCGAATTCGGTCAGGCGGTCCAGCAGCGGATTGTTGGTGAAGCCGTCGTCGGCGACGTTGCCCACGTACATCGCGCGCTTGGCGGTGATGAAGCAGAGCTGGGCGATGTCGGCCTTTTCTTCGGTGCTCAGGTCCATTGCGCGGATGGGCTTGGCTTCGTTGAGCTGGGCAATGCACTTTTCCAGCACGGCCACGATGCGCTGCGCTTCCTTGTCACCGGAACGCGCGGTCTTCTGGTGGCGTTGCAGGGCCTTTTCGGCGGTCTGCAGGTCGGCCAGGGCGAGTTCGGTTTCGATGACTTCGATGTCGGCGATGGGATCGACCTTGCCGGCGACGTGGATCACGTTGGGATCTTCGAAGCAGCGCACGACGTTGACGATGGCGTCGGTTTCGCGGATGTGCGAGAGGAACTGGTTGCCCAGGCCTTCGCCCTTGCTTGCGCCAGCGACCAGGCCCGCGATGTCGACGAATTCGACGGTGGCCGACAGGATGCGTTCGGGCTTGACGATTTCAGCCAGCTTCTGCAGGCGCGGATCCGGCACTTCGACCACGCCGACGTTGGGTTCGATGGTGCAGAACGGGTAGTTCTCGGCGGCGATGCCGGCGCGGGTCAGAGCGTTGAAGAGTGTCGATTTGCCAACGTTGGGCAGGCCGACGATGCCGCATTGCAGAGCCATGGGAATCCTGTGTGAGTACGGTATTGAGCGTTAACGGCGTAGTTTACCCCGGCAGGGGGTTGGGAGCGCCCCGGGGCGGGGCGTGATGCGGCCCCAAGAAATCGGCCCGCCACGCGCCGCGCCGGCAGCAGGCATCGCCACGTCGCGCCCCCGCCTGTGAAGCTTGGCAGCAGCCGCCTCTACCCCGCCGCCGTCGGCGCGTAGCGCATGACCAGCCAGATCATCAGGATCGGTCCCGCGTTGAAAACGGAATGCAGCAGGATCGCGGCCCCGATGCCGCGGCGCACGCGAATCCAGCCCAGCACCAGCCCGGTCAGCCATTGCGGCAGCACCAGAAGCGGCAGCAGCCAATACGGCGTCTTGTTGTAGACGAAGTTGGTGAGGTGGACGGCGGCAAAGGTCAGGGCGACCAGGTGAAACACCACGCCGAAGTGCTGCAGGTAGTACCTGCGCCAGTTCGTGTCCCAGCCCTTGAGCGGCTCGGGACGCTGTCGCAGCCCCCAGCACGCAAGCAGGATGAACGCGGCCAGCAGCAGGCCTGTCCAGAGCCTGGGGCCCCACAACACGACAGGCACCAGCGCGGGAATGAGCCACAGCGCCTGGCGCGGTCGGCGCAGGCCATAGCGAAAGAGCATTTCCTCGACCAGCGGCGCCCACAGCACCGCGGTGAGCCAGGGAATGTTGTGGGGATCGAGCCGATGCGTGACGCCGCCCAGGCCGGCGGCGGCGACGGCGACCGGGCCCAGGGCGAAGAGGTTGATGGCCCACAGCACGGCGGCCCAGACCAGAAGACGTCCCGGTCCGATGGCCGGCCACCAGTCGGCAAGCAGCCCGCTGCCGCCGGCGTGGCCCGGCAGGCGCGATACCGGATGCGGGTGGCGGATGAAGCGCCAGAAGTCCGCGATCTCGCTGCGAAAGCGCATCTTCCGGGTGGACGGGCCGGGTTTCATCAGGACTCGTTGCCGCTATGCAGTTGGCGGGTGGCCAGCGCGAAGTCGCCCGCCAGCATGGCGGGCACGACGGCGCGGCAGCGGTCGATGACGGCTTCGATTTCCTTTTGCTCGTCGCGGCGCGGCGGATGCAGGACGAAGTCGGCGACCTGCTGCGCGAGACCCAGCGTGCGCGGATGGCCGATGCCGATGCGCAGGCGCCAGAAGTTGGGGCTGCCGAGCGCGGCCTGAATGTCCTTCAGGCCGTTGTGGCCGGCGTGACCGCCGCCCTGCTTGAGCTTGACCTGGCCGGGCATGAGGTCCAGTTCGTCGTGCAGCACCAGCACCGCTTCCGGCGTCAGCTTGTAGAAGCGCGCCAGCGCGCCGACCGCCTGGCCGGAACGATTCATGTAGGTGTTGGGCTTGAGGAGCAGGACGTTGTCGGCGCCCAGCCGCGCCTTGGCCACCATGCCGAAAAAGGACTTCTCCAGCGCAAAAGACGTGCGCAGGTCGTCCGCCAGGTGGTCGGCCAGCCAGAAGCCGGCGTTGTGCCGGGTGGTTTCGTAGTCGGGACCGGGGTTACCCAGTCCCACGATGAGGCGTATGGGAGTAGACATGATGGGGGTGTTTAAACCAAAAAACCCTGCGCATGCAAATGCACACGCAGGGTTTCGGGCGTAAGCCGCGGGAAAGCCGCCAGGGCTTTCCTGCTGGACTTAGGCAGCCGGAGCAGCTTCTTCGGCTTCGTCGGCAGCGGCAGCGCCACCCTTGGTGACCGCGGCGGCCAGCAGGGGGTTGTCTTCACCGCCGTGGGGGACGTACGTCACGCCCATGGGCAGCTTGATGTCGGCCAGGTGGATCGAGCCGCCGGCCAGCACGTCAGCCAGGTTGACTTCGATGAACTGGGGCAGCGCCGACGGCAGGCAGGTGATTTCCAGTTCGGTCGTCACGTGGCTGATGATCGCGCCGCTCAGCTTCACGGCCGGCGAGATTTCAGCGTTCACGAAGTGCAGCGGCACCTTGGTGCGCAGGGCCTGGTTGGCGTCGACGCGCTGGAAGTCCACGTGCAGGACTTGCGGCTTGTAGGCGTGCCATTGAACCGAACGCAGCAGAACTTGCTCATCCTTGGCGCCTTCGAGCTGCATTTGCAGGATCGATGCGTGGAATTCTTCCTTACGCAGCGCGTGGTAGATCTCGTTGTGGTCGAGTTCGATGTTCAGGGGGGCAGCCGTACCACCATAGACAATGGCGGGAACGCGGCCCGCGCGGCGCAGGCGGCGGCTCGCACTCGAACCCTGGACGCTACGCGCAGTGGCAGTAAATTTCATGGATAACTCCGAAAACAATAAGGTGAAGAGGCTTCACCGGTTATGTGCACGGCGCGCAAAAGGCGCGCCGTGTTTGATTGCGCCCTGCCGCGACCAGCAGGGTGCAAAAAACGGGAATGTCGGGCTGTGGGCCGATCGACGCTAGCGCGTCAATCGACGAACAGCGAGCTGACCGACTCGGCGTTGGAAATACGCAGAATGGTCTCGCCCAGCAGCGCGGCGCACGACAGCTGGCGGATCTTGCCGCTGGCCTGGCCTTGCTCGGAGAGCGGAATGGTGTCGGTGACGACGAGTTCGTCGAGTTCCGACGCTTCGATGCGGTCGATGGCGCCGCCCGACAGCACGGGGTGCGTGCAATAGGCGTAGACGGCGCCGGCGCCGCGGTCCTTCAGGGCCTGGGCCGCCTTGCACAGCGTGCCGGCGGTGTCGACCATGTCGTCCATGATGATGCAGGTGCGGCCGTCGACTTCACCGATGATGTTCATCACTTCCGACACGTTGGCGCGCGGACGGCGCTTGTCGATGATGGCCAGGTCGGCTTCGAGCTGCTTGGCCAGCGCGCGGGCGCGGACCACGCCGCCGATGTCCGGGGACACGACGACCAGGTTCGAGAAATTGCGGCGCCAGATGTCGCCCAGCAGGATCGGACCGGCGTAGATGTTGTCCACGGGGATGTCGAAGAAACCCTGGATCTGGTCGGCGTGCAGGTCCATGGTCAGGACGCGGTCAACACCAGCGACCTGCAGCATGTTGGCCACGACCTTGGCCGAGATGGCCACGCGCGCCGAACGCGGGCGGCGGTCCTGGCGGGCATAGCCGAAATAGGGAATCGCGGCGGTGATGCGGCCGGCCGACGCGCGGCGCAGGGCATCAACCATCACCATGATTTCCATCAGGTTGTCGTTGGTGGGGGCACAGGTGGGCTGCAGGACGAAGACGTCCTTGCCACGCACGTTCTCGTTGATCTCGACCATCACCTCGCCGTCCGAGAAGCGACCGACGGTCATCTTTCCCAGGGACATATCGAGGTGGTTGACTACGTCCACGGCCAGCCGAGTGTTGGCGGTGCCCGTGAAGATCATGAAGCTATCGTTTGCCATGATGGATGATGCGATGGTCGTTTTAAGACACTAACGAGGTGAGGCCTAATGACGCGCCGTGATGACGCGCCGTGATGCAAAACAACTTGTGATGCAAACCTGTGATGCACAACTTGCGCCAGAATCCGGAAAATAAAAAAGCTGCTGAACCCGGGCCAGTGTCTTACAGGCGTGTTCAACAGCTTTTTTATGTATTCGGTTGGCTGGGGAGGAAGGATTCGAACCTTCGCATGCCGGAATCAAAATCCGGTGCCTTAACCAGCTTGGCGACTCCCCAACTATCTTGCAATCCAATTCCGCAACGGATGTTCAGCTAACCCAGTACATGCCTGCACTAACCGAAACCGTGGATGCGTTTGGCTGAATGTTTTATCAGCGCCGCGCATTATAGCGGTAATTTCTTGTTCTGCCAAAACGGCCTGCGATGTTTCGGAAAATTCGGCGAATAAACACGCCCCCGATCCCGACATGCGAACAGGGAAACCCCGCTCTGCAAGCCACCGCGATGCCCCAAGCACTTCAGGGTAAAGACGGTAGACCACCGGCTCCAAATCATTTCTTCCGTAAAGCGAATTCCCGAAGGTTTCGCTGGGCAAAAATGTTTGCGAAGCAAGAAAGTCCGCTATTGTGATGTAAGAAGAATCCCTTGTCAAATCGGGTGCCGAAAAAATTCCAACAGTCGGCACGCTGGCATCGGGTTGCGCGACCAGATAGGCGCGGTCGGGCAGCGTCACGGCCGTGAGATCTTCACCAATGCCTTGCGCGAAGGCCGATTGGCCAAAGACAAAGACGGGCACGTCCGCGCCCAGCGGCAGCGCCAGCGCCATCAGTTCCTGGCGCGACAGTCCCGTGTTCCACAGCTTGTTCAACGCGATCAGGACCGATGCCGCATCGCTGGATCCGCCGCCCAGGCCGCCGCCTTGCGGGATGCGCTTTTCAAGGCTGATCTGCGCGCCCTGGCGCGTGCCCGTGGCCTTCTGCAGCGCGCGCGCGGCGCGCACGGTGAGGTCCTGGTCTTCGGGAACGCCCGGCAGATCCGTCGCGCGGCTGATGACGCCATCGGCTCGCACGTCGAAGTGCAGCGTGTCGCACAGGTCGATGAAGCGAAACACCGTCTGCAGCAGGTGATAGCCGTCGGCGCGGCGGCCCACGACATGCAGAAAGAGATTCAGCTTGGCGGGAGCGGGAACGTCGTAGAGAGTCACGGAAAGACAACCGTTGCGGGACAATCCGTCATTCTAGCCAGACGGGCCGGCGCGCCGCGAAAGACGGCGCGCCGGCTGGGGCATGGCCATGCGGGGCCATGCCTGGCCGTGCGAGCACGGCGCGTTGCGGTTACGCGAGCTGCGGCGTGACGCGGCCGCTCAGCCTGGCGGCGGGCGCGTCGATGACCTGTCCGGCCGGCAGCTTGAATACCGCGACGGCGCCGGCCAATTGGCGGGCCTGCTCTTCCAGCGCGCCGGCCGCGGCGGCGGCTTCTTCGACCAGGGCTGCGTTCTGCTGCGTCACACTATCCATTTGCGAGACCGCGCGATTGACCTGATCGATGCCAGTGGCCTGCTCTTCAGAAGCGGCCGAGATCTCGGCCATCAGGCTGGTCACGCGCTGGACGGATTCGACGATCTCGCGCATCGTGGCGCCCGCGTTTTCGACCTGCTCGGAACCCACGCCGACCTTCTGCGCGGAGTCCTCGATGAGCTGCTTGATTTCCTTGGCGGCGGCGGCGCTGCGCTGGGCCAGTGTGCGCACTTCGCTGGCGACGACGGCAAAGCCCTTGCCCTGCTCGCCGGCGCGGGCGGCTTCGACGGCCGCATTGAGCGCCAGGATGTTGGTCTGGAACGCGATGCCGTCGATCACGCCGACGATATCGGCAATGCGCGACGAGCTGCCGGAAATGGCGCGCATGGTTTCGACCACGCTGGACACGGCTTGCCCGCCGCGCTGCGCAACCGCTTCGGACGCGGCGACCATGCGATTGGCTTCGCGCGCGGTGTCGGCGTTCTGCTTCACGGTGGTCGCCAGTTCTTCCATGCTGGCCGCGGTTTCCTCGAGCGATGCGGCCTGCTCTTCGGTGCGGCTGGAGAGGTCGGTGTTGCCGGAGGAGATTTCGCGGGCGCCGACGTTGATCTCGTCGACACCATGGCGCACGGCGGATACGGTTCGCACCAGGCTGTCCTGCATGCTCTTGAGCGCGCCGAGCAGCGCGCCGATTTCGTTCTTGCCATGGTCGGCGATGCGGCGCGTCAGGTCGCCTTCGGCGATACGGCGGAAGACCTCGCCGGCCTCCAGCAGCGGACGCACGATCATGCGGCGGATCATCACTTGCGCGCCCACGGCCATCGCCAGGCCCAGCGCGAGGATGCCGGCCAGCAGCGAACTGAACAGCTTGTGGAACATGGAGATTTCATCCATGACCGCCTGCCCGGTGCTCTCGGCGCGCTGGATGAAGGCGTCGCGCTCGCTCACGAGGCGCTCCTGGACCGATTGCGTGCCTTGCTTGAAATAGGCATCCATGTCGCCCGCTTCCAGCACCCTGCCGACGCTTTGGAGGTTGGCGCTGAACTTGGTGTAGGCATCGATCAGCTTGGCCGACTCGGCTTTTTCCTCGGCCGACAGGCCGCTGGAAAAGCCCTGGAAGGCACGATCGGCGGACACGATGCGCTGGCGCGCGGCCTGCAGCGACGTCGTATCGCTGGCATTGCCCTGCGCGACGCGCGTGGCGAAACGGCTGAGGTCGGTGCGGGCCGCCACGAGGGACAGCGACGCGGAGTTCACCGCGTTGACCTGCTGCGCCGAAAGGCGATAAAGCTGTCCGACGTCCTGGTTGGTTTGCCGCAGGGCGAGAAAGCCCATGCCGCCCACCAGGAGCTGGAAAGTGAAAAATACCGCGATGATTCCCAATAGCACCGTCGCGATGCGCGTGTTTCTGAACATTGGCCATTCTCCATAAGGGTGGCGGCAGACGAGTGTCGCCCCCACGCTGCGCAGGGCGCGAACCGCGCCCCGGCACAGGGGAGAATTATTCAGTCAGGGCAATATATTTCAAGCGGTAACATGGCCGATTTTGCGGCGCTTATTCGCTTGATTGGAAAAGGGGCGATGTGATAAGGGTTAACCCGAATCTCGCCCCCCCCCAAGAAAAACACCGCCAGCCGGCGCCCAGATCAGGACTGGTTCACCACCAGCCGCACCAGGATGCGGCGCCCCGGCTCCTGGCGTTCGAGCACCAGCATCTGCGGCCCCAGCATGTCGTAGCGCGAGAGCGTGGCGCGCCAGCCGCCCTGCGCGAAGGCGACGGGACGGCCCTGGTCGTCGCGTTTCACGTCCGTGGCTTGCGGATCGGCCGGCAGCCTGCCGCGCAGCCAGTCGCGCAGGCCCGACACCGGCATGCTGCTGCCGAACGCGTCTTCGGCGAGCGCATCGGGATTGTCGGCGACCAGCCGGGTCCCGTCGGCCTTGGTCAGGCTGGCGGCGCCGGGCCGGCCTTCGACCCGCGCCTCCGTGGAGCCCAGCGGATTGGTCAGGTCCAGGACGTAGCGTCGTCCGTCGTCGAACCAGGAAAAGCCGCCCTGGACGGCGTTCTGCTTGCCGTCTTCGTCGTTGACGGTGATGGCGAAACGGCCGATGCGCGAAAACGCATCGGCGCCTCCGCCTTCGATGGGTTTGGGCAGCGACGTGCAGGCGGCAAGCAGGAAAGCCAGCAGCGCCAGTACCGCCCAGCGCAGGCCGGCCATCACGTCGCGCAGCCCCCGGAACACGACCGTCACGGGTTGACCCCCAGGCGCTTGGCGACGTCCAGGACGGTCTTGTTCCTCGGGTCCTTCTGCAGCGCCGCGCGCAGCAGTTCAGTGGCCTGGTCGCGCTTGCCCTGGCTCCAGAGCACCTCGGCCAGATGCGCGGCGATGTCGGCTTCGGGGCGCACGCTGTAGGCGCGGCGCAGGTAGTCGGCAGCGGCGGTGGTGTCGCCCATGCGGAACTTGACCCAGCCCATGCTGTCCAGGATGAACGGATCGTTGGGCGAAAGCTCCAGTGCCTGCGTGATCAGGTCCAGGGCCTCGGGCAGGCGCTGGTTGTGGTCGGCCAGGGTGTAGCCCAAAGCGTTGTACGCATGCGCGTGGTCGGGGTCCAGCGCGATGACCTGGCGCAACATGCGCTCCAGGTCGGCCAGGCGGTTCTGGCGTTCGTACAGCATCGCCAGTTCATATTTGATCTCGACCGTGTCCGGCAGCGCCTGGTCGGCGGCTTCCAGCGCCGCGACGGCCTGCCCGATCCGGTCCGCGTCGCGCAGGATCTGCGCCTTGGTCAGCGCCCCCAGCGCGCGTTCTTCTTCGTCTTGCGGACCCGCCGAGTTGATCATGGCCAGCGCGTCATCCACGCGGCCGCTCTTGGCGCGCAGGACGGCCTGGCGCATGCGCACGGAATAACGCAGCGTGGGGTCGTCGATGCGGCCGAGTTCGGCGATGGCTTCTTCGTAGAGGCCCTGGTCTTCGGCGATGCGCGCCAACAGCACATGCGCATCAGCGGCGGCCGCGCCGGCGTCGGTGGCGCCCGGCACGGTGGCGCGCTGGCGCTGGTTCTGCACCTCGAGGTATTGCCGCAGCAGGGTCTTGGCCTGCGAGAGCTGTCCGGACTTGTAGGCCAGCTGGGCCTGCATGAAGAGCAGGTCGAAGTCTTCGGGCGAACGGCGCGACATGGCCTGGAGTTCAGCCAGTGCGCCGTCGTAGTCGCCGCTGTCGGCCAGTTGGCCGGCCAGCATCAGGCGCACCTTGCGCGCGCCCGGATTGCGGTTGATGAAGGCGCGGGCTTCGGCCTGGGCGCGCTTGGGATCCACCCTGGAGCCGTATTCCAGCACACGCTGGGCGGCGCCTTCGGACCTGGGGTCCGCGGCCAGCGCGGCGCGCGATTCCTGCGCCGCGCGCTCGTAGTCGCCCGCGGCGGAAGCCACGTCCGCCAAGGCCAGGTGGGCCGCGGGCAGCTTGCGCACGTTGTCGCTGAGGGATTCGTCGAGGATGCGCAGGGCAAGGCGGCGGTCGTTCAGCCGGCTCAGCACCGCGAGCGCCTGGCCGATGGCGGCCGGCTTGTCGCTCGACGAGTCGATGCGCTTGCGCAGCGCCTGGGACAGGCCCTTGGTCTGGCCATTGGCCGCGGCCAGCGCCAGCTCGGTGGAGCTGGCTTCGACGTCGTTGGGCGCCAGGCGGGCCCACACGCGGGCCGCTTCCAGGGCGCCGGGAAGATTGCCGCCGGCAAGCTGGAATTCCAGGCCGCGCCGGGCGAGGCGCGGGTCGCCGGTGTCCCGGGCCAGGCCGACCATGGTGGTGGCCGCGGTGCCGTACATGCCCCGCTGGGCGGCGATTTCGGAAGCCAGTACGCGGTAGAAGATATCGCCGGTCAGCGTCACGTAAGGCAATTGCCCCGGCCGCAGGCGGATGACTTCGGTTTCAGGTTGGCGGCTTTGGGGAGCCATCCGGGGCCCGGTCGCATCGCGCGTCCGGCCGTCGGCGGCCTGGGCCGGCGGGGCCATGATTGCTGCCAGCGCAAGCCCCAGCGCGGCGATCCCGATATTCATTTGTTTAAAAGACGACTTCACGCGGCCCGTCCGGTTGATGGCACAATCTTCGTACACGCAATTGATGATCTTACACTGGCTCATGCCGGAACTGCCTGAAGTCGAAACCACGCGCCGAGGAATCGACGCCGTCATCACCGGCCGGACGCTCACGCGACTGGTCGTTCACGAACCCCGCATGCGTTGGCCCATTCCGCCCGACCTGCCGTCCCTGATCGGCGGACGCACCGTGCTGGAATGCGCGCGACGCGGCAAATATCTGCTGCTGCGCTTCGAGCATGGCACCCAGATCGTGCATCTGGGCATGTCGGGATCGCTGCGCAGCGTGTCGCCGGGCGAATTCCTGCGCAAGCACGACCACGTCGAATGGATCTTCGACGGCGCGGTGCTTCGCCTGCACGATCCGCGGCGCTTCGGCGCGGTGCTTTGGCATGCCGACGCCGACGGCCCCATCGACGCGCACCCGCTGCTCGCCAAACTGGGCATCGAGCCCTTCGACCCGCGCTTTGACGGGGCCTGGCTGCACCGGCACTTCAGGAACCACTCCGCGGCGGTAAAGCAGGTGCTGCTGGCCGGCATGGCGGTCGTGGGCGTGGGCAACATCTACGCGTCGGAAAGCCTGTTCCGGGCGCGCATCAATCCCAAGACCCCGGCGAACCGGCTGTCGCTCGCCCGCTGCGAGCGGCTGGCCGACATGGTGCGCGCCACGCTGGCCGACGCATTGACCTCGGGCGGCAGCACCTTGCGCGACTACGTGGGCGCGAGCGGCGAGCCGGGCGCGTACTTCGAGATCCACGCGGCCGTCTATGAGCGCGAGGGCCTGCCGTGCCGGATCTGCGCCACCCCGATCCGCCGCTTCGTCCAGGGGCAGCGGGCCACCTATTACTGCCCGAAATGCCAGCGCAACTGAGCCGCTTCAGCCCCGCCGCCCCCGGGAAATCCCCGTGCCGCTTTGAGGATTCGTTTATAGCAAACGTATTGCACGAAAACTAACGCGGGACTATATTTCCTTCCACACCCCTATTCCTATAACAGTGGAAGGAGCCTCCATGAGCAAGCAATTCGCCTCGCACGCGGACTTGGACGACAAGGTCGTCTCGTTCGAAAAGCTGTCCGACAACGCCTACGCCTACACGGCCGAAGGCGATCCCAACACGGGCGTGATCATCGGCGACGAGGCCGTCATGGTGGTCGACACCCAGGCGACCCCCGTCATGGCGCAGGACGTGATCCGCCGCATCCGCGAAGTCACCGACAAGCCCATCAAGTACATCCTGCTGTCGCACTACCACGCCGTGCGCGTGTTCGGCGCGTCGGCCTACAACGCCCAGGAAATCCTGGCCAGCCGCGACACCTACGACCTCATCGCCGAACGCGGCGAGCAGGACAAGGCCAGCGAGATCGGCCGCTTTCCGCGCCTGTTCCGCAACGCCGAGTCGATTCCGCCGGGCCTGGTCTGGCCGACCATGACGTTCAAGGGCGAAATGACGGTCAACCTGGGCAACCTGGAAGTCAAGCTGCTGCAGGTCGGCCGCGGGCACACCAAGGGCGACACCATCGCCTGGCTGCCCGAGCAGAAGATCCTGTTCGCCGGCGACCTGGTGGAATACCAGTCCACGCCCTACTGCGGCGACGCCTACTTCCGCGACTGGCCCACCACGCTGGACGCGCTGTCGGGCTTTGAAGCCGAAAAAATGGTGCCCGGCCGCGGCCCGGCGCTGAAGAACGCCACCGAAGTGCGCCAGGGCCTGGCCGGCACGCGCGCCTTCCTGACCGACCTGTACGGCGCCGTGAACCGCGGCGTGGCCGAAGGCAAGGATCTGAAGACGATCTACCGCGAGGTCTACGACTTCATGAAGCCGCGCTACAGCGACTGGGTGATCTTCGACCACTGCATGCCGTTCGACGTGTCGCGCGCCTATGACGAGGCCACCGGCTACACCGATCCGCGCATCTGGACCGACAAGCGCGACCTGGAGATGTGGGCCCAGCTCGAAGGCTGATCCCCGGGGCGCCCCGCCCTGCCTGCAAGAACCGGACACGCGCGCCCAGCGCGGCGCAGCGTGTCCGCATAAATAAAAAAATGACCCACACAGGAGACAACCGTGGGAGACATCGATTTTCAGGCGATGGAGTTCGCCTATGAAAAACACGCGGACCAGACCGCCAGCGAACTGGCGCGCCATCGGGTCGTGGTGGTGGGCGCCGGCCCGGTCGGCCTGACCACCGCGCTGGACCTGGCGCGCCAGGGCGTGCATGTGGTGGTGCTGGACGACGACTGCCGCCTGTCCACCGGCTCGCGCGCCATCTGCTTTTCCAAGCGCACGCTCGAAATCTGGGACCGCCTGGGCGTGGGCCAGCGCATGATCGACAAGGGCGTGTCGTGGAACGTCGGCAAGGTGTTCTTTCGCGAACAGGAGGTCTGGCGCTTCGACCTGCTGCCCGAGCCCGGCCACCGGCGCCCCGCGTTCATCAATCTGCAGCAGTATTACGCGGAAGGTTATCTGTACGAGCAGGTTCGCCAGCAACCTGACATCGACCTGCGCTGGAAGAACAAGGTCGCCGGCGTCGTGCAGGGCGACGATGGCGTGACGCTGACCGTCGAAACGCCGGAAGGCCCCTACACCCTGCATGCCGACTGGCTGATCGCCTGCGACGGCGCGCGTTCGCCGGTGCGCAAGCTGATCGGCCAGGAAAGCCATGGCCGCATCTTCCGCGACCGCTTCCTGATCGCCGACGTCAAGATGACGGCCGATTTCCCGTCCGAACGCTGGTTCTGGTTCGATCCGCCCTTCCATCCGAACCAGTCCGTGCTGCTGCACCGCCAGCCGGACAACGTCTGGCGCATCGACTTCCAGCTCGGCTGGAACGCCGACCCCGTCGAAGCCGTCAAGCCCGAGAACGTGCTGCCGCGGATCCGCGCCCTGCTGGGGCCCGACGCGCAGTTCGAGCTGGAGTGGGTCAGCGTGTACACCTTTGCGTGCGAGCGCATGGACAAGTTCCGCCATGGCCGCATCGTGTTCGCAGGCGACGCCGCGCACCGCGTATCGCCCTTCGGCGCGCGCGGCGCCAACAGCGGCGTGCAGGACGCCGAGAACCTGGCCTGGAAGCTCAAGCTCGTGCTGGCGGGCCTGGCGCCCGACACGCTGATCGACAGCTACGGCGCCGAACGCGAATTCGCGGCCGACGAGAACATCCTCAACTCCTCACGCGCCACCGATTTCATCACGCCCAAGAGCGACATCAGCCGCAGCTTCCGCAACGCGGTGCTCAACCTGGCCAAGGACCACGCTTTCGCGCGATCGCTCGTCAACAGCGGCCGTCTGTCGCTGCCGGCCACGTATGCGGCGTCGCCGCTGAACACGCCAGACGCCGATTCCTTCAGCGGCCGGATGGTGCCCGGCGCGGTGGCCCTGGATGCGCCGGTGCAGGCCCGGGGCGAGCCGGGCTGGTGGCTGTCGCAGCTGGATGGCGGGTTCGTGCTGGCGCTGTTCTGCCTGGACGCGCTACCGGACCGCGCCACGCTGCAGGCGCTGCAGGCGCTGCAGGCCCTGCGCATGGCGCCCGTCCCGATCAAGGCGGTGCTGGTGGCCGGCGCGCAGACCGACGTGTCCGAGGCGCCCGCGGACCTGGCCGTGGTCCGGGACAGCGAAGGCCTGCTTGCCAAACGCTACGACGCGCAGGGCGGCACCGCCTACCTGATCCGTCCCGACCAGCACATTGCCGCGCGCTGGCGCGCCTTCAACCCCGAAGCCGTTGCCGCCGCCGTCCACCGCGCGACGGGCCGCGCGTGAATCCGGAGGCCTTCCCCATGCTTATCACCGAAACAAACCTGGGCGCGCCGGACGACTTCTACGAAGCGCTGATCGACGCCCACCGCGACCTCTCGAACGAACAGAGCCAGGAGCTGAACGCCGCGCTGATCCTGTTGCTGGCGAACCACCTGGGCGACCTGGCCCTGCTGAAGGAAGCCCTGCGTCATGCGCGCGCTTCCGTGACGCAGGCTGCCTGACGCGCCGAGGCCGCGGCCGCGCGCCGCGTTCAGGACCCGACCGCGAAGGTGTTGACGATCAGGGCGCGCAGCCATTGGTTGCCGCCATCGCGGTCCACCCTGCGCTGCCAGTACATATTCGTCTGCAGCGCGGGCACCTTCAGCGGCGGCGTCATGAAGCGCAAGCCGAACGGGGCGGCGGCGCTGGCCGCCAGCTTTTCCGGCACGGTGGCCAGCAGGTCCGTCGCGCTGACGATGTAGGGCACCGCCGAGAAATGCGGCACGCTGAAATGGTCGGCCAGTTCCACGCCGGCCCGCTCCATCGACTGGTTGACCTGCCCATAGGGCGCGGCGCGCGACACGATGAGATGGCGTTCCGCCCGGAACGCCTTGATGCCCATGCCGGCGTGCGCGGTGGGATGGGCCTGGCGGAACAGCGTGGCGTAGCCCTGGCGGAACAGCATCCGCTGCAGCGTGCCCGCCCCCATGTCGTCGAACGCCCCGATCGCCAGATCGACGCGGCCCGACTCCATCTCGCGCGGCAGGTCCGGCCCCAGCACCCGCACCGAGTCGATGCGCACCTGCGGCGCCCTTTGCACGCAGACTTCCATCAGGCGGGGCATGAAGTGGATCTCGCCGACGTCCGTCATGGCGACGCGAAAGCGCCGGCTGCTGGTGGCCGCGTCGAACACGTCCTGGTCCCGCAGCGCCTGCGACAGCATCCCCAGCGCTTCGCTGACCGGCCCGGCCAGGCGCTGGGCGCGCGGCGTCGGCAGCATGCCCTGGCCGGTGCGCACGAAGAGTTCGTCCCCGAACGCCGCCCGCAGGCGGCGCAGCGCATTGCTGACGGCGGGCTGCGAGAGGTCCATGCGCCGGGCCACGGCCGACAGGTTGCGGTCTTCCAGCAAATGCTGGAACAGCAGCAACAGGTTCAGGTCCACATTACGCAACTCGGCCATAGGCGCCCCCTACTATTCACAAAATTTATAGTCGCTATTTTTGCATTCCCGTAGCCGCAAGAGGGATTTTTTCCGAAAATGCCATATCGGCTCGGGACACGCCCGTCCCGCCAACCACGCCAGGCCGCGCGGCCAAGCACCGCGCACGCCGCCAAGGAGGATTCCATGGAACTGCAATACCAGACCGGCTTCGGCAACGAATGCGCGACCGAGGCCTTGCCCGGCGCCCTGCCCGTGGGCCGCAATTCGCCGCAGCAATGCCCGTATGGCCTGTATGCCGAACAGCTGTCCGGCACCGCCTTTACCGCCCCGCGCGCCGAGAACCGCCGGTCCTGGCTCTACCGGATCCGCCCGGGCGCCCAGCACAAACCGTTTGAAGCCTTCGATGGCGCGACGGGTTGGCTGAGCACCTTCGGCCACGGCCCGGTCACGCCGAACCAGCTGCGCTGGAGCCCGATGCCGATCCCCGACGCCCCCACCGACTTCCTGGAAGGCGTGAAGACCTGGGGCGGCAACGGCGGGCCCGACGAACAGGGCGGCGTGGGCATTCACCTGTACGCCGCCAATCGCTCGATGCAGGGCCGCTACTTCTACAACGCCGACGGCGAGCTGCTGCTGGTCCCGCAGCAGGGGCGCCTGCGCCTGGCCACCGAACTGGGCCTCATCGACCTGGAACCGCTGGAAATCGCCGTCATCCCCCGCGGCGTGCGCTTCCGCGTGGAACTGCTGGATGGCGTCGCGCGCGGCTACATGCTTGAGAACTTCGGCGCGGCCCTGCGCCTGCCCGAACTGGGTCCGATCGGCTCGAACTGCCTGGCCAACGCGCGCGATTTCAAGTCGCCGGTGGCCTGGTACGAAGATGTGGAAGGCGATTTCGAGCTGATCGCCAAGTTCACGGGCGGCTTCTGGCGCGCCTCGATCGACCATTCGCCGCTGAACGTGGTGGCATGGCACGGCACGCATGCCCCCTACAAGTACGACCTGCGCAACTTCAATACCGTGGGGTCGATCAGCTTCGACCATCCCGATCCCTCGATCTTCACGGTCCTGACCGCGCCGTCCGACACGCCGGGGACGGCCAACATGGACTTCGCGATCTTCCCGCCGCGCGTCCTGGCCATGGAGAACACGTTCCGTCCGCCCTGGTTCCACCGCAACATCGCCAGCGAATTCATGGGCCTGATCCAGGGCGTGTACGACGCCAAGGCCGACGGATTCGCACCGGGCGGCGCCAGCCTGCACAACTGCATGAGCGGGCACGGCCCGGACGCGGAGACCTTCGAAAAGGCTTCCCATGCAGACACCAGCAAGGCGCACTACATCCGCGACACGATGGCGTTCATGTTCGAGACCCGCCGCGTCATCCGCCCGACGGAACAGGCGCTGTCATCGGTAGAATTGCAGGGCGACTACTACCGGTGCTGGCAGGGCATCGCAAAGCATTTCGATCCCAAGAAGGCGTGACGCGCCCGCGTCCGCCTTCCCCGCCGGCGGCGATGCGCGCAAGCGCATCGCCGCTTGGCGTTTGATTCATCCGGCGCCAGATCGGCCCGCGCGCCGGGCCAGCCCCTCATAAACACACTGAAAGAGACACGCAGCCATGACCACCGCGATCAACGAAACCCACGACCCGTCCTTGAAGAGCTGGCTTGCCAGCGCCAATGCGGACGCCTCGGATTTCCCCGTCCAGAACCTGCCCTACGCCTCGTTCCGCCGCAAGGGCACGCAGGAATCCTTCCGCCCTGGCGTGGCCATCGGCGACCAGATCCTGGACCTGGCCGCCCTGGCCGCCCAGAAGCCGTTCGAGGGCCTGGCCGCCGAAGCCCTGGCCGCGTGCGCCACCGACAGCCTGAATGCGCTGATGGCCCTGGGCCAGCCGCACTGGAGCGCCTTGCGCCTGGCCCTGTCGCGCGCGCTGCGCGAAGGCGCCGCGCTGCGCGCCACGGTCGAGCCGCTGCTGGTCGCGCAGGCCGACGCCGAATACACCACGCCCGCCCGCATCGGCGACTACACCGACTTCTACATTTCGGTGCACCACGCCACCGCCGTGGGCAAGCAGTTCCGCCCCGACAATCCCCTGCTGCCCAACTACAAGTGGGTCCCGATCGGCTATCACGGCCGCGCCTCCAGCATCGGCGTCGACCAGAAGTTCCCGCGCCCCGTCGGCCAGACGCGTCCCGCCAATGAAGGCGAAGCGCCCCAATTCGGCCCCTGCGCGCGCCTGGACTATGAGCTGGAGCTGGGCATCTTCGTCGGCACGGGCAACGCCCAGGGCGAACGCATCGATCTGGCCGACGCAGACGCGCACGTGTTCGGGCTGTGCATCCTGAACGACTGGTCGGCGCGCGACATCCAGGCCTGGGAATACCAGCCGCTCGGTCCCTTCCTGTCGAAGAACTTCGCGTCCACGATCTCGCCGTGGATCGTCACCATGGAGGCGCTGGAGCCGTTCCGCACGCAATGGAATCGCGGCGCGGGCGAGCCGCAGCCCATGCCCTACCTCGCCTCGGACGCCAACCGGGCCAAGGGCGCGTACGACGTGCAGATGGAAGTGCTGATGACCACCGAGCAGTCCCGCGCCGCGGGCACGCCGCCGGCGAAGCTGTCGAGCAGCAATTTCCGCGATGCGTACTGGAACATCGCGCAGCTCATCACGCACCACACCGTCAACGGCTGCAACCTGCAGCCGGGCGACATGCTGGGCACCGGCACGCTGTCGGGCCCGCGCCCCTCGGAAGCCGGTTCGCTGCTGGAGCTGAGCAATGGCGGCAAGTCCCCGTTCGACCTGCCCTGGGGCGAGAAGCGCACGTTCCTGCAGGACGGCGACCAGATCATCATCCGCGCCGAATGCGTGAAGGCGGGCTATCCGCGCATCGGCTTCGGCGAGTGTTCCGGCGTCGTGCTGCCGGCGCGCGTCTGACGCCCCGCCGCCCGGAAATCCGCCAGGTCAGCTAGTTGGCCGGCGGGTTTCCGGCGCGCGCGACGAGCCCTTCGATCTCGTCGTCCTTGGCCTGCCACTGCTGGCCGAGCCATTGGTGGAACGTGGTGCGAAAAGCCTTGTCGCGGGTGTAGTCGGCTTCGCAGAACGCCGGCGGCACCGGCAACTGCCGCATGCGCACCACCACCTGGCCCGCGCGCCCGCAGGCAAAGTCCCAGAAGCTGGGCGCGCCGTCCGGATAGGCGATGGTGACGTCGATCATCGACCGAAAGCGCGCGCCCATGGCGTTCAGCGACACCGCCAGCCCGCCCGCCTTGGGCTTGAGCAGATGACGGTAAGGCGAGCCCTGCGCATCGCGCTTGGCTTCGGAAAATCGGGTGCCTTCGGCAAACACCATCACGCTGGTCGGCACCAGCGAAAACTTCGCGCAGGCGCGGCGCGCGGCCTCCTGGTCCTGCCGTCCCAGATCCGGATTCTTGCGCAACGCGGCCTTGCCGTGCCGCTTCATGAAGGGAAAGTCCAGCGCCCACCACGCCAGCCCGATCACGGGCACGTAGATGAGCTGTTGCTTGAGAAAGAACTTGAGCAGCGGGATGCGCCGGTTCAGCGCGTATTGCAGGACGAAGATGTCGACCCACGACTGGTGGTTGCAATTAACCAGATACCAGTCGGCATAGCGCAGGTCCTTGTTGCCCTGGATATCCCAGCCCTGCGGCTGGATGCGCACGAACCAGCCGGTATTGCAGGACACCCACGCCGTGGCGATGCCGTTGAGCACCGGATCGACGCGCCGCCGCACCGCCGCGAAAGGCAGCGCCAGCTTCAGGAGCGACATGGGAAACAGCAGCAGGCACCAGAACAGCGTGTTCGCGGCCAGCCATACCGAGCTGAAGACGCCCGTGATCCATGCAAGCCGGCCGCGCGGCACCGGAATCGCCATGGGGCGGCGTGCGCGCGGCGCGCTGCCCTGGGCCTGAGTCAGAGTCGCCGGAGCGGCGCGGGAAGCTCCGGAGGACGGGTTCGGCGTTGTCATGGCCGCCAGTGTGCTATCGACCCGCGAAATCCGGCTTGAGCAGGATCAAGGCGGCTGGCCGCGCCGGACGCGGCACATGGCGGCGGGGTCATGGCCAAGGTCAAAGTCAAAGTCAAGGTCACGGCAGGCGGTACTTTTCCTCGCGGTACACCCAGCTTGCCCACAGCGCATGCGCCAGCGCCTCTTGCGTCAATGCGGGATCCGCGGGCTCGACCGGCGCGTAGGTTTCATCGCGCCCCACCGGCGCCGCCTCGTAGCGGAACTGGCGCGGCGCCTTGGCGGGCTCCAGCACCAGCAGCTGATCGCCCTGCAGATACCCGAAATTGTCCGCGTACTGCATGATCGCGCGGTTCGGGTCGCGTTGCGTCAGGTCCGCGCCCAGCATGGGATTCACGTTGTCCAGGCCGATCAGCGACAACAGCGTCGGCGCCATGTCGATCTGGCTGACCAGGCGCTGATCCTGCCGCGGTTCAATGCCCGCGCCCAGGATCAGCGCGGGGATCTGGAAATGCCGCACCGGCACCGGGATGGACCCGTACACGCGCGAATCGTGGTCCGCGATGACGAGAAAGACCGTGTTGTCCCAGTACGGCGCCTTGCGCGCCTTGTCGAAGAACTGGCCCAGGGCCCAGTCCGCGTAGCGCACCGTGTTGTCCACCGTGGCCGGGTCGCCCACGGGCTGGATGCGTCCGGGCGGATACTCCCACGGCGAGTGGTTGGTCACCGAGAACGCCAGCGTGAACACCGGCTTGTCGCCGTCGGCGCGCAAGAGGCGGTCCACCTGGTTGAACATGTCTTCATCCGACGCGCCCCACGATCCCTCGAAGACCGGGTCCACGAACTTGGGACGGTCCACGATCTCATCGAAGCCGTTGCCCAGGAAGAACGCCCGCATGTTGTCGAAGTGGGACTCGCCGCCGTACACGAAGCGCGAGTGGTACCCGTGCTTGCCGAGCAACTGCGCCAGCGTGAAGAACCCGGTCTGCGAGCGCGGCAGCTTGACCACCGCATCGGCCACGCTGGGCAGAAAGCCCGCCGTCACCGCCTCGATGCCGCGCACCGACCGCGTGCCCGTGGCGTAGGCGCGATGGAACATCCACCCTTCCTTGCCCAGCCTGTCGATGTTGGGCGTGAGGTCGCGTCCGCCCAGGCTGCCCACGTACTGCGCGCCCAGGCTTTCCTGCAGGATGATGACCACGTTCAGCGGCTTGTCGCGCCGCACGGTCGCCTTCTGCTCGTGCAGGCTGGGCAGGGCCGGATCCAACGGCGCGCCGGTGATGCCGGCTTTTTCGCGCACGATGGCGTTCATCTCGTCGACCGGCATCTTCGGGTACATCGCGGCCGACGAGCGTTCGTCGCGCATGCGATACGCCGCGTCGAACACGCTGTACAGGGAATTGAGCGCCAGCGCGTTCACCATGGCGTCCGAGCTGAAGGCCACCTTGGCGGGATTGATGGGCCGATGCTCCAGCGTGCCGCGCGCGCCCAGGAACACCAGCGCCAGGATCACGAACGACGCGACCGGACGCTTCCACCACCCCATGAAGGCATCGCGCGAGCGGGTCGGGAAGAGCTTGACCGCAAGCCACGCCGCGACAACCAGCACCACGAAGGACGCCAGCAGCACGCCCTTGTAGCCCTGCCACAGCATCGAGCCGACTTCCTTGGGGTTGAGCAGATAGATGAAGTAGAGGCGATTGGGCCGCGTGTCGTATTCGGCGATGAACTGCGGCGTCGAGACCTCCAGCAGCACATACAGCATCCACCAGACGCGGAACCACCACGCGGTGATGCGCGCGGCCAGCGGCCGGTGCCCGAACCACGGCGAAAACACCGCCGGCAGCGCAATCACCATGGACAGCAGGCACACGTCGATGCGCAGTCCGCCGAACATGAGCGGCCCGAGGCCGCCGGCGGCCTCGACGCGGTCCCACATCCAGAAGGCCAGTCCCAGCCGCGACAGCGTCAGCAGCGCCAGGATTGCGAGGATGAAGCGTATGGTCAGATGGCGCATGGCGACGCCCTCCGCGCCGGGCGCGATGCCTGACCCCGTGAAGAAAAAAACCTGCCGTGTGTGCCGTATGAACCGTGTATGCCGCGCAAAACCATGCCGCCTCGATGACCAGAAAATGAACCGCGCCAAGAGTAACGCGGTTTAGGCGGATCACCGGCGCGGCGGCTGGCTCAAACGTTGTACGACATCACATATGCGTCGTTCGAGATGCCAGTGTGCCCGCGCGGCTACTGCGCCCGGCGCAGGCGCTCGCGGCTGTTGCTCAGGTGCGTGCGCATCGCCGCGCGCGCCGCCTCGGGATCCTGGCGCGTGATGGCGCTGTAGATGTCTTCGTGTTCGAGATTCACGCGCGCCAGATAGGCGGCGCGGTCTTCGTGCGCGAACTTGGCGGAATTGATGCGGGTGCGAGGGATGATGGCCGACCCCAGATGCGACATGAGGTCCGCGAAATACCGGTTGTCAGTGGACTGGGCCACCAGCAGATGGAACTGGAAATCGGGCGTGATGGTATCGCCGCCGCTATCCAGCGCCTGCTTGAAGGCATCGAGCGCGCGCCGCATGTCCTGCAATTGCGTGTCGCTGCGCCGAATGGCCGCCAGGCCCGCGGCCTCGCTTTCCAGGCAGATGCGCAGCTCCAGCAGCACGAGGACATCGCGCACGGTGGCGATGTCCGCGGGGTCCACGCGGAAGTCGCCGCCGCCGCTGGGCTCCAGCGCGTAGGTGCCCACGCCATGATGCGTTTCGACCAGCCCCGATGCCTGCAGGCGCGACAGCGCCTCGCGCACGACGGTGCGGCTTACGCCGAACTGACGCATGATTTCAGACTCGGTGGGCAGCTTGTCCCCGGGGCGGATTTCGCCGCTTCGGATGCGTTCGGAAATGCTCTCCACCAGGCCTTGCGCCAGGTTGCGGGGACGACGCTGCGGCAAAACAGAGGTATCGACAGGAGCGTTCATCAGGGATTATCCGAAAGCGGTTGCGCAGCGCTTGACGCTGAAAAATGGCGTTCATTATACTTTGCGACAGTTGTACGATAACGTACCAGACAAGTCCACTCCACCGCGCCATAACCCGAGCGTTGCGTCATGAGCCGAGCTGTCAACAACATGCCTGCATCACCCCGGTGTCCTCGTTTGTTGTTGACCGGCGCCGCCGGCAACCTGGGCCTGGTACTGCGTCCCCGATTGAAAGCCCATGCGGACATCCTGCGCGTCTCCGACGTCGCGCCCATGGCCCCCGCCCAAGCGGGCGAGGAAGTCGTCCCCTGCGATCTGGCCGACGCGTCCGCGGTATCGGCACTGGTGCACGGCGTGGACGCCATTGTCCATCTGGGCGGCGTGTCGGTGGAGCGGCCCTTCGAGGAAATCCTTCCCGCCAACATCCAGGGCGTCTACAACATCTACGAGGCGGCCCGCCTGCACGGCGTGCAGCGCGTCGTGTTCGCCAGCTCCAACCACGTCATCGGCTTCTATGAGCAGGGAAAGATGCTGGACGCCGACGTGCCGCTGCGCCCCGATGGCTACTACGGCCTGAGCAAGGCCTATGGCGAAAACCTGTCCCGCTTTTATTTCGACCGCTACGGCATCCAGACCGTGTGCCTGCGCATCGGCTCGTCGTTCCCCGAACCCAAGGACCGGCGCATGCTGGTCACCTGGCTCAGCCACGACGACCTGACGGACCTGGTCGTGCGGTCGCTCTTCACCCCGGACGTCGGCCACCTGATCGTGTACGGCGCCTCGGCCAACCGGGACAGTTGGTGGGACAACCGCGGCGCGGCCGTGCTGGGCTTTGCGCCCAAGGACTCGTCCGAGCGGTTCCGCGCGCAGGTCGAAGCGCAGCCGCCGCTGGCGGCGGACGATCCCGCGGCGCGCTATCAGGGCGGCGCCTTCGTCAAGGCCGGCCCCTTCCCTTTCCCCAACGCCTGAAGACCGTCCATGCCCATGACCGCAGAACGTATAGGAACGGTATTGTGCGGCGTGGGAGAAAGCCCCGTCTGGCGCCGCGCCGACCAGGCCTATTACTGGACCGACATTCCCGGCAAGGCGCTCTGGCGCTGGACACCCGCGACCGGCGCCTTCGCGCAGTGGGCGCTGCCGCAGATGGCCGGCAGCATCGCGATGCGCGGCGACGGCTGGCTGCTGGCGATGGAAGACGGCCTCTATGCCTGCGACGCGCTGCGCGAGGACGAGCCATGCATCCCGCGCCGCCTGGCCGCCGTGGCCCACGCCGCCCCCAACATGCGTTTCAATGACGGCCGCTGCGACCGGCAGGGCCGGTTTCTTGCCGGCACCATGGTGATGGCCATGAGCCTGGCCGACCCCGCGGGCGCGCTGTACCGCCTGGACGATCGAGGGATGTCCGTGCTGCTGGACGGCCTGATCGTGCCCAACGGCCTGGCCTTCAGCCCCGATGGCCGGACCATGTACCTGTCCGATTCGCACCCCTCGCGCGCGACGGTCTGGGCCTTCGACTACGACACCGCGACGGGCGAACCGCGCCACCGCCGCGTCTTCATTCCCGCCCTGCCGGCCGGCCGCCCCGACGGCGCGGCCGTGGACGCGGACGGCTGCTACTGGATCTGCGGCAACGATGCCGGCAAGGTGTACCGCTACACCCCCGACGGCCGCCTGGACCGCACCCTGGACGTGCCCGCCGCGAAGGTCGCGATGTGTGCCTTCGGCGGCGCCGGCCTGGACACGCTATTCGTCACATCCATCCGTCCCGCGAACGCCGCCCCCGGCTCGCCGGATGGTGCGATATTCGCCCTGCACCCCGGCGTGCAGGGCCTGGAGGAACCCGCCAGCGCCGGTTAGCACCCGATCGGCGCCGTGTCGCGCGCCACCCCGAGCAGGTCAGTGCATATCAAAGAGCTTCGGGGCCCTTTGCGGCCCTCAACGAAACGCCGTACCCCATCCGGAGGTAGACATGCTGCACCCTCACCTGAGCCGCGCCGTCCTGGCCGCGGCCGCCTTGCTGACGCTGGTTCCCGCCACCCACGCCGCCGAGCTGCGCTCCGCGGACATCCATCCCGACGATTACCCCACTGTGCAGGCCGTGCGCCACTTCGGCGAACTGGTCAAGCAACGGACCAACGGCCGCATCACCATCAAGGTGTTTTCGGGCGGCGCGCTCGGCAACGAGGACGATTCCATCGAACAGGTGAAGCTGGGCGCGCTGGCGATGACCCGCGTGTCGAGCGCGGCCATGCACAACATCTGCCAGACCACCCGCGTGCCGTCGCTGCCGTTCCTCTTTCGCTCCAAGGAACACCTGCACAAGGTGCTGGACAGCGAGATCGGCGACCAGATCCTGCGCTCGTGCGAAGCCGCCGGATTCGTGGGGCTGGCCTGGTACGACAGCGGATCGCGCTCCATGTACACGACCAAGAAGCCCGTCAAGACGCTGGCCGACGCGAAGGGGCTGAAGATCCGCGTGCAGCAGTCGGACCTGTCCGTCGCGATGGTCGAAGCCATGGGCGGCAACGCCACGCCGATGCCCATGGGCGAGGTCTACACCTCGCTCAAGACCGGACTGGTGGACGCGGCAGAGAACAATTTCCCCAGCTACGAGAGCGCGCATCACTACGAGGTGGCCAAGTTCTACTCGCTGACCGAGCACACCATGACGCCCGAGATCCTGATCTTCTCCAAGCGCCAGTGGGACAAGCTGCCGCCCGATGACCAGAAGATCCTGCGCGAGGCCGCGCGTGAATCGGTGCCGTTCATGCGCAAGCTGTGGGACGAGCGCGAACAGAAGTCGCGCGCCGTGGTCGAGAAGGCCGGCTCGCAGATCTCCGCGGTCGACAAGCCCTCGTTCCAGGGCGCGATGAAGCCCGTGTACGACCGCTTCGTCACCACCCCTGAAATGAAGGACCTGGTCGCCAAGATCCAGGCCGTGCAGTGAGGACATCATGTTGGCCACACCCACGAATGAACCAGATGTCGCCGCGGGGGGCCGGGCGCAAGCCCTGGCTGCCCCGCTGGATGCCTACTCGCGCGGCTGCGCCCGGCTGGCGCGGGCCTGCATGTGGACCAGCGTGTTCGGGCTGGTCTGCCTGATCATCGCCGTCACGCTGCAGATCGTCGGGCGGCACGTCCTGAACAACACGCCGACCTGGGCGGAAAGCCTGGCCCTCCTGCTGGTGCTGTACGTCACCATGCTGGGCGCCGCGGTCGGCGTGCGCGACGCCGGCCACATCGGCTTCGAGTCCCTGCTCGACGCCCTGCCGGCCGGCGGGCAGCGGCGGCTGCGCATCTTCATCCATCTGCTCGTGCTGCTGTTCGGCGTGCTGATGGCCTGGAATTGCGGCGTGCTGGCCGAATCCGTCGCGGCCTACAAGATTCCCAACCTGGGGATCTCCAACGCGTGGAAGTACATTCCTGCAACCCTGTCGGGCACCTTGATCGCGCTCTTTTCCATCGAGCACATCATCGCGATCCTGCGCAACCAGAAGGTGGTACCGGCATGGCGCTGACACTGCTTTCCTTTACCTTCATGGGGTTCCTGGTGATCGGCGTGCCGGTCGCCTTCGCCATCGGGCTGTCGTCGCTCACGGCCATCATGTATGAGGACCTGCCGCTGGCGGTGGCCTTCCAGCAGATGACCTCGGGCATGAACGCCTTCTCGTTCCTGGCCATCCCCTTCTTCATCTTCACGGGCGAGCTGATGCTGTACGGCGGCATCGCGGACCGCATCGTCGCGTTCGCCAAATCGCTGGTGGGCCATGTGCGCGGCGGCCTGGGCATGTCCAACGTGGTCGCCTGCACGCTGTTCGGCGGCGTGTCGGGGTCGCCCGTGGCGGACGTGTCGGCGATGGGCTCGGTGATGATCCCGATGATGAAGCGCGAGGGCTATCACGCCGACTACGCGGTGAACGTCACCACGCACGCGGCGCTGGTGGGCGCGCTGATGCCGACCAGCCACAACATCATCATCTACACGCTGGCCGCGGGCGGCAAGGTGTCCATCGCGGCGCTGATCGCGGCGGGCGTGGTGCCTGCCCTGATCCTGACCGCCTGCAACCTGGCGGCGGCGTACTTCGTGGCGCGCAAGCGGGGGTATCCGGCCGGCACCTTCCCGGGCTGGCACATCGTGTTCCGCTCGCTGGTGGCCGCGGCGCCGGGGCTGTTCGTGGTGGTGCTGATCATTGCGGGCATCCTGAGCGGCGTCTTCACCGCGACGGAATCGGCGGCGGTGGCGGTGCTGTATGCGCTGGCGCTGACGATCTTCGTCTACCGCTCGCTGACCTGGGACCAGTTCGTGCGCGCGGCCAGCAAGGCGGTCAAGACGACGGGCGTGGTGCTGCTGCTGATCGGCATTTCCGCCACGTTCGGCTACCTGATCAGCTTCTATGGCGTGGCCGAAAAGACCGGTCAGCTCATGGCGTCCATCTCGACGGAACCCTGGGCGATCTTCCTGATGGTCAACATTATCCTGTTCGTGCTGGGCACGTTCCTGGACATGGCCGCCACCATCCTGATCTGCACGCCGATCTTCCTGCCGATCTGCATGCAGTACGGCATGGGGCCGGTGCAGTTCGGCATGGTCCTGCTGCTGAACTGCGCGCTGGGGCTGAACACGCCGCCGGTGGGCACCACGCAGTTCGTGGGATGCGCCATCGGCGGGGTCTCCGTGGGCACGGTCATGCGCACCATCTGGCCGTTCTACGGCGCGCTGCTGGCGGCGCTGGCGCTGGTGACCTACGTGCCGGCGTTTTCGCTGTGGTTGCCGGGCGTGCTGCTCAACTGACGCCCGGCGCGCGGGGCGGGCCGCCGGCGGTCCGCCCCGCGATCAACGGATAGAAAAAGACCGCCGCCAGCAGCCACATCAGCGCGGCGGACCAGATCGTCTGGCTGAGGAAATGCGCGCCCTGCAGGATGCGCACGGCCGAAAAACCCACACCGCCCGCCACGCCGACCGCCAGGCCGGCCCAGCGCCACGCGGGCCGTCCCAGCGCCCAGCCCGCGAAATACAGGCTGAGCAGCGCGTACCCCGCGCCGGCATGGCCGCTGGGCAGGGCGCCCCCCGCGCGGGCACGCGCCCACGTCCACCAGTGCACCGGATAGGGGGTGTAGCCGCCCAGCGTTTCCAGGTCGTAGGGGCGCGGCAGCATCGTGTGATGCTTGAGCTGGTTGATCAGGAGCTGTCCCGTCAGGCACGTGGCCGCCACCGCCAGCGCCACGCCGCGCCAGCGCCGCCACGCCGGGATGCGGAAGCTCGCCACGGCGACGCCCGCCGCGGCCAGGCCCACGCCGATCGGCAGGGCCAGCACGATGCGATGGCCCAGAAGTTCGAGCCAGCGGCTGGCGTGCAGCGGAAAGTCGTCGAGCGCCGGGTCGAACAGGGCCCGCGCGATGTGCATGTCCAGCCCCGAATCCTGGGTCCACCACGCAAGACAGGCGAGGATCAGCGGCACGCCCACGACGTGGGTGAGCAGATAGCAGGCTGGGGTTGGCGCGCGCGGCGCCGGCAGCGAGGGGGACGGCATGGACGAAAATTTCCAGACGGTTCGGGCAGCGCACTGTACGGGCCCGGCAGTCGAAAATTCGTCAAATCCGCGTCTGGGGTCCGGCCGCGGGAGCGTTGTCAAAGCGCAGCAGGAAGCGCGTCCCGCGCACCGGGCCGTGCGCCTGCGAGGATTCCACGGACAGCGCCCAGCCCTGCATGTCGCAGACCCGCTTGGCAATCGCCAGGCCCAGCCCGCGCGTCGTCTCGGCGCCGCCATCCATCGCCGAATCGCGCAGGCGGCCGCGGAAATAGCGACGGAACAGGAAGGGCAGGTCGGCGGCGGCGATGCCCTTGCCGTCGTCGCGCAGCGCCAGCCCGCCCTGCGCGTCCAGCGTCGCCGTCAGGGTGGCCGGGGCGGCATGCTCGATGGCGTTGCGCACCAGGTTGCGCAGCACGGTCAGCAAGGCGTAGCGGTCCAGCGTCAGCACGTGGCCGGCAGGGATACGGTTGTCGAAACGCAGGTTCGCCAGCTTCGCCTGCGCGGCATAGCCGCGCCAGGCGTCATCCATGCACTCGGCGAGGTCCACGGGTTCGGGCTCGCGCAATTGGTCGCGGGCCATCGCGCGCGCGCTCTCCAGGCTGACGATGACGTCGTCGACGTTGTCGACCACGCGCGTGAGCCGTTGCTGCTGGTCCGGCGTCAGCGTCTGCGTCAGGAGCATGAGTTCGCTGTCGGAGCGGATCGCCGCGAGCGGCGTACGCACCTCATGGCTGAGATTGCCGGCGAATTCCCGTTCGCGGGCGATGGACCGGTCCACCTGGTTCTGCACGCGGTTGAAGGCCTCGATGAGCCGCCCGGCCTCGTCGTCGCGAGTGACGGCCAGGTCGGGCGAGCCGGGGGCCCAGGTCGACAGCCGGTCCGTCAGGTCGAGCAGCGGACCGACCGCCACCGCCGCCACCCGCCGCGACAGGGCGTACGCCAGCACCACGCAGAGCGCGCCCACACCCAGCACGATGAGGCCGAAATCGCGCACCCGCTCTTCATTGTCGGTCGCGTCGTACAGCAGATACACCGTGCCGCGGCCGGTCTCGGCCACCATCACATGCCAGGTGTAGGCGCCCGGCTCGATCAGATGCAGCCCATTTTCCAGCGAGAGCAATTCGGGCGGCATGCCGGCGGGCGGCTGGCCGTCGGCGCTGAGCCAGGCGCGCATGGAACCGCCCAGCTCGCGGGCGCCATGGCGCGGCAGGAATTCGTCGCTGCTGCGGGCATGCTGGACCAGGCGGTCCATTTCCGTGTTGAGGATGTCGTTGACCAGATCGTCTTCCATCTGGTCGAACGTCAGGTACGCCAGCAGGGCAAGCGCCGTGACGAACAGCGCGACCGTTCCCGTCAGCGCCCACACGACGCGCTGGGTCAACGTGCCGGCGGCGGCGCGGCTCATGAGGACGCGCCGGGCAGCGTGAGGCGCCAGCCGGTGCCGTGCACGGTCTCGATGCCGTCAAAGCCCGCGTCGGCCAGCGCGCGCCGCAGCAGGTGGACTTGGCTGCGCAGGGCGTCGGACGAGGGCGGCTCGTTGCCCCACAACGCCGATTCCAGCTCTTCGCGCCGCACGACGCGGCCCGGATCGCGCAGCAGGACCTCGATGATGAGGCAGGCCTTGCGGGTCAGGTGGACGGGAACGTCGTTGACCGACACCGCGCGGCTGCGCGTGTCGAACTGCAAGGGGCCGAAGGCGCGCACGGCGTCCACCGTGGAGCCCTTGGCGCGCTGGATCAGGGCCAGCAGCCGGGCTTCCACCTCGAGCAGCGCGAACGGCTTGGTGAGGTAGTCGTCCGCCCCGTGCGAGAAACCCGCCAGCTTGTCTTCCAGGCTGTCGCGCGCGGTCAGCATGAGCACCGGCACGTCCAGCCGCCTTTGCGTGCGCATGTCATGCAGCACGGCGTTGCCGTCCATGCCGGGCAGGCCGATGTCCAGCAGCACGGCGTCGAACCGCTGCTCCTGCAGACGCTGCAGGGCGGCCGGCCCGCTATAGGCCACGTCGGGGAGAAAGCCGCGCGCCTCCAGGAAGCTGTATAGATTGCCGGCGATGGTGGGGTCGTCCTCGACGATCAGCACCCGGTAATGCGCACCCGCTGCGGGACTGGCTGCCATGGTTTGCGTCCTGGACGTGTCAGGCCTGCAGCACCTTGCCGGGGTTCATCAGCCCCTGCGGATCCAGCGCGCGCTTGATCCGCCGCATCAGCGCAAGTTCGACCGGCTGCTTGTAGCGCGGCAGTTCGTCGCGCTTGAGCTGCCCGACGCCGTGCTCGGCGCTGATGGAACCCTGGTGCGCGTGCACGCTGTCGTGCACCACGCCGTAGATTTCGCTTTGCAGCGCCAGCAGCTCGGCTTCGGTCTGCCCCGGCGCATTGGCCACGTTGTAGTGCAGGTTGCCGTCACCCAGATGGCCGAAGATCACGTGGCGCACGCCCGGAAAGCGCGCCTGCAACAAGGCGTTGGTCTTGTGCACGAAGCCCGCGATGGACGAGATGGGGATCGACACGTCATGCTTGACCGACTTGCCGAGTTCGGCCTCGGCCAGTGGAATGCTTTCGCGCAGGTGCCACAGCGCCTTGCTTTGCGACACATTGGCGGCGATGGCGGCGTCGTTCACCAGGCCGGCCTCGATGGCCTCGCCCAGCACGCTCTCGAAGCGTTCGCGCGCGTGGCTTTCACTTTCGCTGTCGGACAGTTCCAGCAGGGCGAACCACGGCGAGGCAGCCGATTCGCCTTCGAATGGCAGGCGCTGCTGCGGGAACAGCCGTACCACGCCTTGCAGGCAGGCGCCGCTCATGAGTTCAAAGCCGGTCAGCGAGGCGCCGAACCCGGAGCGGGCGCGCGACAGGACCTCGACGGCGTTGTCGATGCTGTCCAGCGTCAGCAGCGCGGTGCAGGACGCCACCGGACGCGGATACAGCTTGAGCGTGGCGGCGGTGATGATGCCCAGGGTGCCTTCGCTGCCGATGTAAAGGTCGCGCAGGTCGTAGCCGGTGTTGTCCTTGCGCAGGCCGCGCAGGCCGTCCCAGATCTCGCCTTCCGCGGTCACGACCTCCAGTCCCAGCGTGAGGTCGCGCGCGTTGCCATAGCGCAGCACCTGCGTGCCGCCGGCATTGGTCGCCAGATTGCCGCCGATGGTGCAGCTGCCTTCGGCGGCCAGGCTCAGCGGAAACAGCCGGTTCGCGGCCGCGGCGGCCTCCTGCACGGCCTGCAGGATGCAGCCGGCTTCCACGGTAATGGTGTCGTTGTCGGTGTCCAGCGCGCGCACGGCGGTGAGCCGGGTGGTGGACAGGACGACGGCGCTGCCGGAGTCGTCCGGGGTGGCGCCCCCGCACAGGCCGGTATTGCCCCCTTGCGGCACCACGGGCACGCCGTGCTGCGCACACAGTTTGATCGCGGCGGCCACTTCCGCGGTCGATCCGGGACGGATCACCGCCAGCGCCGCGCCACGATAGCGCCGGCGCCAATCCAGCACATAGGACTCGGCGTCGTCGCCCGTCAGGACGTGGGAATCGCCCAGGAGGGCCTGTAGATCGCTCAGCAGTGTCATGGATGCCGCACAAGAGGTAGGCCCGGCCGCGAGGGCCGGGCGCTGTTCATCGGATGTGCGGACTATTGTAGGGGCTGGGCGGCCCGCCCTGAAGCCCCGCCTGTCAGCCGACCGCCTGGTCCAGCCGCGTGCCCGTCATGCCAGTGCAGAACGCCCGGGAGGCGATGCGCTCCATCAGGAAGGCGCGGTCCACGCCCGCGGGGCCGGGCAGTTCGGACAGGGCGCGATAGGCGCGGCGCAGCACTTCGCCGCGCGTCGCGCCGCAGATCATGAGATGGGTGCTCGGCAGGCGGCGATCGCCGCAGCCGTCGATGCGCACTTCCAGCACGTGCGCGGCGATGGGATCGTGTTCGGCAATCGGCATGGCCGGCGTGCGGGCCTGCGCATGGGCGTCGATGACGCGGAACACGCCGCTGCGGTCGTCGAGCGAGAACGACACCGTGCCGGCAGCCTGCCAGCCGCGGTCCCGGGCCACGCTGGCGGCCACGGTGCGCAGCGCGCTTTCAATCGAGGCGGCCAGGTGCGGCGCCGGGCATTCCGCGATCAGGACCCGGGCATCGCGCCAGACGCTGCGTTCCCAGGCGCGGCCGGTGGCCAGTTCGCCGGTGGCCGCTGCAAACACGTGGATATCGAGCCGGCGTTCCCGGCCGGCCGCTGGCCCGGCAAAGTCCGTGGGTGGTCCCCGCCTGCTGGTGGCGCCGCCCGATGACATGACTGTGGATACTTTGGCGCCCATGGCCCCTCCTGGTCTTTCTGCTTGCATGGCAAGCGTATCACCTTCGGATGACGAGCAACTTTTGTGCCATCCCTGGCCACCCCGTGCGCCCCTGTGGACGGCCTGCCGGACGGCTGGCGCATGCACCGCAATCAGGCCGCGCCGCCCCAGGCGGCGCACCATCGCGGGGCAAGTCGCCACCGGGAAAACGCCCTACTCCGCCCGAAGGATGAAGGCCCCTGCGCCGATGGGGGATAATCCAGCTTTGACCCCTAGTCATAGCGGATTGGAGGTACGGGTTTACCACTACCCGACCGTCGCCGCGCTGTCCCCCTAACAAGGAATCGTCGTGGGCAACAATACACAATTTCCGGCCTCCGTTTTCAAGGCCTATGACATCCGCGGCACCGTGCCGGACCTGATCGACGCCCCCTTCGCCCGTTCGCTGGGCGTGGCGCTCGCCGCCCGCGCCCGCGCGGAAGGCGTCCAGACGCTGGTGGTCGGGCGCGACGGCCGGCTCAGCAGCGAAATGCTGTCGCTCGCGCTGCAGGAAGGCATGCTCGAAGGCGGCGTGGACACGCTGGACGTCGGCATGGTCCCCACCCCGCTCGTCTACTTTGCCGCGAACATCATGCAGACCGGCTCGGGCGTGGCCATCACGGGCAGCCACAATCCGCCGAAGTACAACGGCTTCAAGATGATGATGGGCGGACGCGCGCTGTATGGCGATGACGTCCAGCAACTGGCCCAGGCCATGAACGGAGATGCGCCCGCCCCGGCGGCCACCGCCGGCACGCGCCGCCAGCTCGACCTGGTGCAGACCTACATCGCGCGCGTCGCCTCCGGCGTCAAGCTCGCGCGTCCCATGAAGATCGCCATCGACTGCGGCAACGGCGTGGCCGGCGCGGTCGCCCCGCAGCTCTTTCGCGCGCTGGGCTGCGAGGTCGACGAGCTGTTCTGCGACGTGGACGGCAACTTCCCCAACCATCATCCCGATCCCGCCGAACCCAAGAACCTGCAGGACCTGATCAAGCACGTCGCCGAAACCGACTGCGAACTGGGCCTGGCGTTTGACGGCGACGGCGACCGCCTGGGCGTGGTCACCAAGTCGGGCCAGATCATCTGGCCCGACCGGCAACTGGTGCTGTTCGCCCGCGACGTGCTGGAACGCAATCCCGGCGCCACCATCATTTACGACGTGAAGTGCAGCCGCCATGTGGGCCTGTCCGTCGAAGCCGCCGGCGGCGCCCCCCTGATGTGGAAGACGGGCCACTCGCTGGTCAAGGCCAAGCTGGCCGAAACCGGCGCGCCGCTGGCCGGCGAGATGAGCGGGCACATTTTCTTCAAGGAACGCTGGTACGGCTTTGACGACGGCCTGTATACCGGCGCGCGCCTGCTGGAGATCGTGTCGCGCTTTGCCGATCCCTGCGCCCCGCTGGAAGACCTGCCGCAGGACGTTTCCACGCCGGAGCTCAAGCTCGAAATGGAAGAGGGCCAGCCCTTCACGCTGGTCAAGGCGCTGCAGGAGCAGGGCCAGTTCCCCGACGCCAAGCGCGTGATCACGATCGACGGCGTGCGCGCCGAGTACGCCGACGGCTTCGGCCTGGCGCGCCCGTCGAACACCACGCCGGTCGTCGTGCTGCGGTTCGAAGCGCAGAGCGAGGAGGCGTTGGCCCGCATCCAGGCGGACTTCCGACGCGAACTCGGCAAGCTCGCGCCCAACGCCTCGCTGCCGTTCTGATCCGCCCCATGTCGTTATCCAACAGCCCCGCGTGGCAGCAGTTCATCGCCGCGACACGCACGGCATCCCGGGATGGCCAGACCCTGCGCCTGATCAATGCCCCCGGGCTGCGCCTGGACCTGAGCGCCCAGGCGCAATCGCCCGAGCTGCTGGCCGCCTCGACGGCCCTGCTGGCGCAGCAGGACTTCGAGGCGCAGCGCGCGCGGCTGTTCGATGGCGGACCGGCCAACTGGACCGAAGGACGCGCCGCCTGGCACACCGCCCTGCGCGCGGCCGAGCCGCCCGCGATGGTAGCCAAGGCGGTGCTGGCCGAGCGCGAACGCATGCGCGAGTTCGTGCGCACGGCCGATGTGGCCGGACGCTACAGCAGCGTGCTGCACCTGGGCATCGGCGGCAGCGACTGGGGCCCGCGCCTGGTCACCCGCGCCTTGCGCCACGAGGGCGCGCGCCGCGAAGTGCGGTTCGCCTCCAACGTCGACTCGCATTCCGTCGCCGACGCGATGAGCCGCCTGGACCCGCACAACACGCTGGTCATCGTGGCGTCCAAATCGTTCACCACGACCGAACCCTTGGCCAATGCCGAGGTCGCGATGAACTGGTTGCGCCAGGCTGGCGTGGCCGATCCCATCAAGCAGGTCGTGGCGATCACCTGCAACGTCGAGGCGGCGCTGAACCTGGGCATCCTGCCCGACCACATCTTCCAGATCTGGGATTGGGTGGGCGGGCGCTATTCGCTGTGGTCGGCGATCGGCCTGCCCATTGCCCTGGCGCTGGGCAACGACACCTACGACCAGCTCCTGGCGGGCGCGGCGGCCATGGACGAGCATTTCCGCCACGCGCCCCTGGCCGAGAACGCCCCCGTGCAGATGGCGCTGGCTGGGGTCGCCAACCGCAGCGTGCTGGGCTACGACTCGCTCGTCATCACGCCCTACGATTCGCGCCTGTACCACATCGTGCCCTGGGCCCAGCAGCTTGAAATGGAATCGCTGGGCAAGGTCGCCACCGCCGACGGCAGCCCCGCCGGCGTGCCGACCGGCCCAGCCGTATGGGGCATGTCGGGCACGGACTGCCAGCACACGTTTTTCCAGTGGCTGCACCAGGACGCCACGGGCGCGCCCGTCGATTTCATCCTGTGCGAAAAGCCGGACCACGCCTATGCCCGGCATCATGAGCTGCTGGTGGCCAATTGCCTGGCCCAGCGCTCGGCGTTGCTGCGCGGCAAGTCCTTTGAAGAAGCCCTGGCCGAGACGTCCGCCACGGAAAGCGATCCGGCGCGCGCGCGCCTGCTGGCGCAGCACCGCGTGCATCCGGGCGGGCGGCCGTCATCGCTGATCGTGCTGCCGCGCCTGGAGGCCTATACGCTGGGCGCGCTGCTTGCCCTGTACGAACACAAGGTCTTCACGCAGGGCGTGATCTGGGGCATCAACCCCTTCGATCAGTGGGGCGTGGAGTTCGGCAAGGCGCTGGCCAAGAACATCATGCGCGAGCTGGACGCGCCCCAGCCCAGCCAGCAGGACCCGTCCACGCGCTTCTGGATCGACGCGATCAGGCGCTAAGGGCGTCGTACAGCGCGACGTGCGTGCGCGCGACCTGGTCGATGTCGAATTCGCGTTCCGCCAGGGCCCTGCCCGCCGCGCCCATCGACTGGCGCAAGTCCGCATCCCCGGCCAGCCGGGCGATGGCATCGGCCAGGGCCTTGGCGTCGCGCACCGGCACCAGCAGGCCGGTCACGCCGGGTTCGATGGCGTCCCGGCAGCCCGGCACATCGGTCGTCACGACCGCCCGCCCGCAGGCCGCGGCTTCGATCAGCGACTTCGGCAGGCCTTCCCGATAAGACGGCAGCACCGCGATGTGCGCGGCCGCATATAGCGCCGCCACGTCGGTGCGTTCGCCCAGCGCCTGCACGCAGCCTTCGCGCTGCCAGGCATCGACGTCGGCCTGCGTGGCCGACGTGGGATTGCCGGCATCCAGGCCGCCCACCAGTTGCATCGTCACCGGCACACCGCGCTCGCGCAGCAGCCGGGCCGCCTGCACGAACTCCTGCACGCCCTTGTCGCGCAAGAGGCGCGCCACCATGGTGACGACCACCGGCGGCGCCGGAGGCTCCGGCGAGGGGGTGTAGGCCTGCAGATCGACGCCCGCGCCGCGGATGATGACCACCTGGTCGTCGCGCACCGCGCCCAGCGACTTGAGCAGGTCGCGGTCGTTGGCGTTCTGGAAGATCACGCGGCTGTTGGGATGGCCCAAGGCGATCCGGTAGAGCCGCGCCACCACGGCGCGCACCATCCGCATCTTCAGCGAATTGGACAGGAAGACAAAGCCCAGCCCCGAAATCGCCGCCACCATGCCCGGCACGCGCGTCAGGCGCGCGGCAATTCCGCCGTACAGCACCGGCTTGATGGTGACCAGGTGCACGACATCGGGGCGCAGCCGGCGGAACAGGCGGATCAGCGCCAGCAGCGTCCCCAGCTCCTGCAATGGGTGCTTGCCGCTGCGGGTCATGGGAATGGCGTGGTGGGTCATGCCCAGCGCCTGGATGTCGGCCACCGCCGGCCCGTCCATCGTGGCGACGTGCACGTCGTAGCCCGCCTTCTGCGCGGCCAGCGCGACCGGCACGCGGTGCGACATGAAGAACGCCGGGTTGTTGACGACAAACAGCAGACAGCGGCGGGCGCTCATGCCTGGACTCCAGAAATGCGGCGCCAGACGGCGATATAGCTTTGCACCATGCGCGCAAGGTCGAAGTGTTCCAGGACGCGCGCGCGTCCCGCCTCGCCGGCGCGCTCGCGGCCGCGGGCGGCCACGTCGCACAGCGCGGACTCGATGCCGCGCGCCAGGGCCTCGGGCTGCTCGGGCGGCACCACCACGCCGGTGTCGCCCACGATGTAGGCGGCGTCGCCCACGTCCGTCACCACGCAATACACGCCGCAGGCCATGGCCTCGGCCACCACGTTCGGAAAGCCCTCGGCGCAACTGGACAGCACGTGCAGGTCCAGCCCGTTCATCACGGCGGGCACGTCGTCGCTGGGGCCGTTGAGCACCACGCGGTCGCGCAGGTCCAGCTTGTCGAGCAAGGCGCCCAGCGGCGGGTTGTCTTCGGTCATGTCCCGGCCGATCAGCACGCAGCGCAGGCCGGCGTCGCGTCCGTCGCGCACCAGCGCGGCCACGGCGCGCAGCAGATTGGCATGGTCCTTGAGCGGATCCCAACGCGCCACGCAGCCGATCACGGGCACGTCCTCGGACAGCCCCCACGCGGCGCGCACCCGCGCGCGCGCCGCCGGATCGGGCGCATAGCGCGACAGGTCATACCCGTTGGAAATCACGACCAGCCGGTCGCGCCGGTATCCCTTTTCAGCGTGGCGCTGCGCCGCGTTCTGCGCCGCGCACACGATGGCGCGCGGCACGCTGCCGGACAGCAATGCGCAGGCGCGCAGCACCAGCCGCGCGGACCGGCTGCTGCGTTCGAGGTGTTCGCCGGAGTTGCGGATGCCCCAGGCGATGGCCCGCACGCCCGCCATGCGGGCCGCCAGGCCGCCGATCAGGTCGGCGTGATACATCCAGGTCTGCACGGCATGCGGGCGCATCCGGGCGATCAGGCGGCGCAGGGCGAGGAAGCCGCCCAGGCTCACGCGGCCGCGTTTCATGCCCAGGGCGTGCACCGCGACGCCGGCCGCGCGCAGCCGTTCGCCATAGATGCCTTCATCGGTCAGCGACACGACCGTGTGCGCCACGCCCGCGTCCGGCCAGGTCGCCAGGCGGAACAGCACGGATTCGGCGCCGCCCTGCCCCAGCCCGGTGATGACATGCAGAATGCGCAGCGGCTGGGTGCTCATCGTCCCTCCCGCACCGCTTCGAACAATTCATCCCACTCGCCCAGCACGCTGGACAGCGCGTAGCGCTGGCGCACGGCCGCCGCGGCGCGCGTGCCCAGCTGCTGGCGCAGGGACGCATCGCTCATCAGGCGATGCAGGGCATCGGTCATCGCGACGCGGTCGCCGGCGGGCACCAGCAAGGCGTCCTGGCCGTCGCGCGTCATCTCGCGCGGACCGCTGGGGCAGTCGAAAGCCGCGCACGGCAGGCCCAGCGACATGGCTTCCAGGAGAACATTGGGAAAGCCTTCGACCAGCGAACTCAGCACGAAGGCCTGCCCGCGGGCCAGTTCTTCCCAAGGCGCCTCGGTGCGCCCGGGCAGGCTGATGCGCGACTGCAGGCGCAGGCGCGCCACCTGCTGCTCCAGCGCGTCGCGCTCGGGTCCCTCGCCCCAGATGCGCAGGTTCCAGTCGGGGAAATCCGGCGCAAGCTGGGCAAAGATGTCGATCAGCAGGCTGAACTGCTTGTCGGGCACCAGGCGTCCCATGGCCACCAGCGTGCGCGGCGCGCTGTCCTCGTGCTGCTGCACCAGCGGCGCATCCAGCAGCGGCGCGGGGAGCGGATTGGGAATGACGGCCAGGCGCCGGATGCCGGGCACTTGCCGCGCGAACGGACCGGCGGTGCCTTCCGCCTGGACGGTCACCATGTCGGCACGGGGGTAGAGCGCGCGGCGCAGCTTGCGCCACACGGAGCCCGTCGTGGTGTCAGCGACCGGATTGGTGCGCTCGCAGACGATGAGCGGCACGTTCAGGCCGCGCGTGGCCAGGATGGCGGCCACGTTGACGTTGGTCAGGAAGGACACCACCACGTCCGGCCGCGTGTCGCGGATGTGCCTGCGCAGCGCCAGCAGGCGCTTGACCGCGGCCATCGCGCCCGACGCGCGGGTGCCGGCCAGATCCGCCAGCCACGCGAGCTTCACCTTGTCGGACAGGGGGTAGAAGCAGGTGCCCTTGGACGAATAGGTCGGCGTCAGGATGACGGTGTCTCCGCGCTCGGACCATGCGTTGACCAGGGTCGCCGCGACTCTTTCCGCGCCGCCGGCATGCATGGAGCTGACCAGCATCAGTATTTTCATTCGTCAACGGTCCTCAATCGGTCCCCCTTGATCCATGCCCGCCCGGTAGCGGTCCAGCCAGGCCTGCATCATCAGCACGCCCCACAGATGGCTGTCCCAGTTGCGATGGCCCGAGGAGTGCTCGCGCCACTTGCGCAGGATGGGCTCGGGTTCGAACCACCCTTCCTGGCGCAGGCGCGCCGGGTCCAGCAGCGCATCGGCCCATTCGCGCAAGGGGCCGCGCAGCCACGCGGCCAGGGGCACGGCAAAGCCGCGCTTGGGGCGGTCGACCAGGGCCTGCGGCACATGGCGGTGCAGCACCTGGCGCAGCAGCCACTTGCCCGTGCTGCCGCGCACCTTGTACTGGTGCGGTAGGCTCCAGGCGAATTCATAGACGCGGTGGTCGATCAGCGGCACGCGGGTTTCCAGGCTGACTGCCATGGCCGCGCGGTCCACCTTCACCAGGATGTCGTCGGGCAGGTAGGTCACCGTGTCCAGCTTCATCATCGACTCGAAGAAGGTCGATCCCTGCATGGCGCGCTCGAATTCCGACACGGGCTCGACGCCGCCCTTCACCACGCGGGCCGGGTCCGACCAGTACGACACGAAGAGGCGATAGAACTCGCCGCGCGTATCGGCGCGCAGCAGCTCGCCCAGCTTGCCCACCTTGCCGCGCCAGGCGCCCCGGCCCGGCAGATGGGTGGAGGCGCTGAGCATCGCGCCCGCGGGCTTGCGCAGCAGCCCGGGCACGCGCTCGAACTGGCGCCACCAGTTGTCCACGCGGAAATAACGCGAATAGCCGCCGAAGAGCTCGTCGCCGCCATCGCCGGACAGGGCCACGGTGACGTGCTGGCGCGCCATGCGCGTCACCAGCGATGTCGGGATCTGCGAGGAATCGGCAAAGGGCTCGTCATACATGTCGGCCAGGGTGGGCACGACGGCCAGCGCGTCATCCGCGGTGACGTAGAGTTCGGTGTGGTCGGTGCCCAGGTGCGTGGCCACGGCCTTCGCGTGCTGCGCCTCGTCGTAGCCCTTTTCATGAAAGCCGATGGCGAAGGTGCGCACCGGCTGCGAGCTTTGCGCCTGCATCAGCGCCACGATGGTCGACGAATCGATGCCCCCGGACAGGAAGGCGCCCAGGCTCACGTCGGACAGCATCTGGCCGCCCACGGCCTTGGACAGCACCTTTTCCAGCGCGTCCGTGGCCTGCGCATCGGACTCGAACGACAGCCGGGACTGCGCGGCCGCATCGGCGGCCGCGCGCGCCGACCAGTACACACGCGGTTCCGGCATGCGCCGGCTGCGGGCGTCGTCGGCCGTGAACTCGACCCACGTGCCGGGCGGCAGCTTGGCGATACCCTCGTAGATGGACTGCGGCGCCGGGATGTAGTTGTGCCGCATGAACGAGGCCAGCGCGTTGCGGTTCAGGTTGCGGCCAAAACCCGGAATGGGCATCAGCCCCTTCAGTTCCGAGGCGAACACCAGCGCCGCGCCGGAATAGCCGTAGTAAAGCGGCTTCTCGCCCATGCGGTCGCGCGCCAGCACGAGCTTGCGCGAGGCCCTGTCCCACAGCGCGATGGCGAACATGCCGACCGCGGCCTGCAGCGTGGACTCGATGCCCAGCGCGGTAAAGCCCGCGAGCAGGGTTTCGGTGTCCGAATGCCCGCGCCACGCAGGCGCCGCCCCCGACTGTTCGAGCTGCTTGCGGATGTCCAGGTGGTTGTAGATTTCGCCGTTGAACACCATCACGTAGCGGCCGCAGGCGGACGTCATGGGCTGGTGGCCCGCTTCGGTCAGGTCCAGGATCGCCAGGCGCACGTGCGCCAGCGCCAGGTCGGCGTCAGCGTCTTCCCAGAACCCGTTGCTGTCGGGCCCGCGATGGCGGATGCGCCGGCAGCTTTCCGCCAGCACATGTTCCTTGTTCCCCACCGGGCCCCAAATTCCGACTATTCCACACATGATGAGATTCTCGTGGTCACCGTAGCAACGGCGCGCGCGGGGCCCTAGCGGCCCGTCGCCCGCACGCCGTCAAAAAGTTCCTGCCATTTCCGCAGCACGCGCGCGGCCGAGAAGCGGTCGCGCACGTCCGTTGCCGCCCGCGCCATGCGCGCGCGGCCATTGTCATCGCTCATGACGGCGTCCAGCGCCTTGCAAAGCGCGGCCACGTCGCCGTTGGGCCGCACCAGCACGCCGTCGATGCCGTCGCGCACGATCTCGCGGGGCCCGGTATCGCAATCGAACGACACCGCCGCGAGCCCGCTCGCCATGGATTCCAGCAAGGTGTTGGACAGCCCCTCGAAGCGCGAGGTCAGCACGTAAAGATCAGCGCTGTCGTACCAGTCGCCGACGTTGCCGGCGCGCCCCGGCATCGACACACGCGACTGCAGCCCCGCCTCGGTCACCTGCGCCTCCAGCGCCTGGCGCTCGCCGCCCTCGCCCAGGATAACCAGATCCCACGCAGGATGCGATGGCGCCAGCCGCGCGAAGGCCTGGATCAACAGGTCGAATCCCTTGTCGCCATGCAGGCGCCCGACCGCCAGCAGCCGCTTGCGGCCTTCCTGCGCGGCCGGCGGCAGGATGGGCTCGGCGCGCGGCAGGGGGAAGTGGACGGGATTGGGGATGACCGCCAGCCGGGAGCCGGGCACGTGCTGTTCCAGCCAGTCCGCGGTGCCCCGGGTCAGCGCGACCACGCGCGCGGCGCGCGGATAGGTCAGGCGGCGCAGCCGCTGCCAGAAGCCCGACAGGGTCTGGGACGGCGGATGGGTGTGCTCGGTGGCGATAACGCGGCAGCCCAGTCCCGCGCAGGCCAGGACGGACAGCACCGACGCGGTGGTCATCATGCCCAGCACGATGTCCGGCCGGAAGGCCTTGACCACGCGCCGCAGCGCGCGCACCCGCTGCAGGTTGCTCAGGATGCCGCGCACCCCGCCGCCCTCGCCCGCGGTATGCAGGACCTCGCGCCGCACCTTGGGGTGCAGCGCGTAGACGTCGCCTTCGGCGCTGGCCTGCGTGACCACCATGACCTCGCTGCCCTCGGCCGCCCAATGGGCGCTCAGGTCGGCGGCGACGCGCTCAGCGCCCCCGCCGTGCAGGGAATGGATGAACAGCAACACGCGCGCCGGACGGGCGGAGTCGGCTACGGACATTCAATCGGCCTCCTTGGGTTCGGCCTTGCGCATCGCCACCGCCAGGTAGCACGCGAAGGACAGCACATACATGAGGCTGGTCGCCAGCATGATGCCGGCCGCGCCCATGCGGGGCGCAAGCACGGTGTTCAGCACGGCCTTCAGCGCGAAATTGCCGACGGCGATCGCGGCCATGATGCGGTAGCGGTTCTGGCTGGCCAGCAGTTGCACCAGGATCAGCACGCCAAAATAGAACGGAAGCTGCAGCAGCCCCCAGCGCAGCACGTGCGCGACGGCGGCGGTGTTTTCGGCGGTGAACGCGCCCCGCTGGAACAGCACCGACACGCCCCACGGCGCCAGGACCCAGCCCAGCGCCACCGCGGCGGCGCCCGCGCCCACCATCAGCAGCGACCACTTGAGGGCCATGCTGCGTGCGCGCGCCGTGTCGCCGCGCGCCTGCACGTCGGCCAGCACAGGCAGCGCGGCGCGCCCCACGGATACCGCGCCGATGCCCAGCAGCAGCGAAAGCAGCCGGCTCGCGTAGCCCAGTGTCGCGTTGGCGTTGGCGCCCAGGTTGGCGGCCGCGTACTGGTCCAGCGGGCCCACGAAGCTCATGGCAACCTGGCCGATCAGCATCACGCCCGCCGCGCCCATCAGCTCGGGCCAGTGCGGGGACGACAGCGACAGGCGCGGCGCACCCCAGAATCCGCCATCCGCGCGCGCCGCCAGCCAGGCCAGCCAGACGGTCTGGATGGCATAACCGACCAGCGTGCCCCACAACAGCGGTCCGACGCCGTCCGCGCTGGCGGCCAGCATGACCCACGCGAGCGTCGTCACGGCCGGCACGCTGTCCAGCAGCGTATTGACGTGCCGCTCCTGCGCGCGCAGCCGCGCGGCGCTGATGCCGGCGACCAGCAGCAATGCCGCCACGGGCGCAAAGGCCACGAGCAGGTCGCCCGTCATGTCGCGCACCTGCGCCGACAGGCCCTGCCCCAGCCGGTCCACCACATAGGGCCAGGCAAACCACGTCAGCAGGGCCAGCGCGACGCCGGCGGCGGCGACCCACCCCTGCAGTTCGCGCAGGAAAAGGGCTTTCTCGGCCCCGCCGGCGCGGTGCAGGCGCACCAGCACCGGAATCAGCACCACCGACAGCACGCCCACGATCGTGACCGGCAGCCAGGTGGCCATGGTCATCGTGAATTGGTAGGCGTCCACGGCGTCGCTGACGCCGTAGCGGTACGCCACCGCCATCTCCTTGATGGCGCCGGCGGCCTTGCCCAGCAACAGAAACACCGCCACCCGGAACGCGCCTTTGAAGATGCGCTGATGGTCCGGGTGGATGTTGCCGAGTTTTCGGACGAGTGCTTTCAAATCAACGCAGGAATTGCGTGTACCAGGGCATGGCGACTTCCAGGCCTTGCAGCACCGTGTGCGTGGGCGCGTAGCCCAGCAGGCGGCTGGCCTTGCCGATGTCGGCCTGGGAGTGACGCACGTCACCCGCGCGGAAGTCGCCGTAGACCGGCTGCTTGCCGTAGTCCACGCCCTGGTTGCCCAGAGCCTGCACCAGGAAGCTGAAGAGCTGGTTCAGGGTGCTGCGGCCGCTGACCGCCACGTTGTAGACCTGGTTGCGGGCCTCGGGCGCGGCCATCGCGCCCAGGATGTTGGCCTGCACCGCGTTTTCCACAAAGCAGAAATCGCGGCTGGTCTCGCCGTCGCCATTGATGGTGACGTCCTTGCCCTGGATCATCGCGGCGGTCCACTTCGGGATCACGGCGGCATAGGCGCCGTCCGGGTCCTGGCGCTTGCCGAACACGTTGAAATAGCGCAGGCCCACCGTCTCGAAACCGTACGAGCGCGCGAAGACGTCGGCGTACAGTTCGTTGACGTACTTGGTCACCGCATAGGGCGACAAGGGCTTGCCGATGTTTTCTTCGACCTTGGGCAGGGCCGGATGGTCGCCGTAGGTGGAGCTGGACGCCGCATAGACGAACGACTTGACCTTGGCGTCGCGCGCCGCCACCAGCATGTTCAGGAAGCCGCTGATGTTGACTTCGTTGGTGGTGATGGGGTCATTGAGCGAACGCGGCACCGACCCCAACGCGGCCTGGTGCAGCACGAAGTCCACGCCGTCGGCGGCGCGTCGGCATGCATCCAGGTCGCGGATATCGCCTTCGATGAAGGTGAAGCGCGCCCATTGTTCCGGGGAGACGGACGCGCGCACCTCGTCCAGGTTGCGCTGGTGGCCGGTGGCGAAGTTGTCCAGGCCGGTGACGGTCTGGCCCAGCTTGAGCAGGGTCTCCAGCAGGTTCGAACCGATGAAGCCGGCGCAGCCGGTCACCAGCCACTTGCGCGGCGCGGCGGTCAGTTCCTGGGTGACAGTCTCGAATCGTGTGGTCATCGCTGGATCCTTTACAGACGCAGGTCGGAGTCGGCGGGCGACAGCACGTACTTCAGGTCGTACAGGATGTGGTCGGCCTTGCCGAGCTTGCGGATGCCCGCCGCGCCCATGTCCTTGAACTGGTTGTGCGCCACCGCCAGGATCACGGCGTCGTACTTGCCTTCCTCGGGCTTGGCCACCGGGGTCAGGCCGTACTCGTGCATGGCTTCGTCGGCATCGACCCACGGGTCGTAGACGTCCACTTCGACGTTGTAGTCGCCCAGCTCGCGCACGATGTCCACGATGCGCGTGTTGCGCAGGTCGGGGCAGTTTTCCTTGAAGGCAAGGCCCATCACGAGCACGCGCGCGCCCTGCACGTGGATGCGGCGCTTGGTCATGCACTTGACCAGCTGCGACACCACGTAGCCGCCCATCGAATCGTTCAGGCGGCGGCCCGCCAGGATGATTTCAGGGTGGTAGCCGATGGACTGCGCCTTGTGCGTCAGGTAGTACGGATCCACGCCGATGCAGTGGCCGCCCACCAGGCCCGGGCGGAACGGCAGGAAGTTCCACTTGGTGCCGGCCGCCTGCAGGACGGCTTCGGTGTCGATGTCCATCTTGTTGAAGATCAGCGCCAGCTCGTTGATCAGCGCGATGTTCACGTCGCGCTGGGTGTTTTCGATCACCTTGGCGGCCTCGGCCACGCGGATGGTCGGCGCCTTGTGCGTGCCGGCGGTGATGATTTCCTTGTAGAGCTGGTCCACCAGCTCGGCGACTTCCGGCGTGGAACCGGAGGTGACCTTCTTGATGGTGCTGACGCGGTGTTCCTTGTCGCCCGGGTTGATGCGCTCGGGGCTGTAGCCGGCGTAGAAGTCCACGTTGTACTTCAGGCCCGACACGCGCTCCAGGACCGGCACGCAGTCTTCCTCGGTGGCGCCGGGATAGACGGTGGATTCGTAAATCACGATGTCGCCGCGCTTGAGCACCGCGCCGATGGTCTCGCTGGCCTTGACCAACGGGGTCAGGTCCGGCTGCTTGTACTCGTCGATGGGCGTCGGCACGGTCACGATGAAGACGTTGGCTTCGCCCAATTCAGCGCGATCGGCGGTGTAGCTCAGCTGTTTGGCTTCGGCCAGTTCGGCATCGCTGACTTCCAGCGTGTGGTCGTGGCCCGCCTTCAACGCGTCGATACGGCGCGTATTGATGTCAAAGCCGATGACCGGGCGCTTCTTGCCGAACTCCACGGCCAGGGGCAGACCGACGTAGCCAAGGCCGACGACAGCGAGTTTCACATCCTGGATTCGCAACATAACTCTCCCTTCACCGTAGAACGTTTACGGCATTTTAAAGATGGTCTGGTGATGGATACCGAGCCCCCGGCGGCGATCGCCGGGGCACTCAAACTAATCGGTGGTTCGCAGCACGGACGGCAGCAACAGCCAACCCGGGCGGCGCCAGGAGACCAGGCGCGCATACAGCCAGATGTAGACGCTGGCAAAGACAACCAGGCTGGCGCTCAGGGCCCAGGCGTTGTCCCACCAGATCGTGGCCGGCACCAGCCCGATCAGCGCCAGGACCCACATGTACGGGGACGCCAGCGCATTGCAAAGCGCGGGCACGGCATGGCGCCGGCCGCGGCTGAAGGTGACACGGACCAGGCGGCGGAACACGAGTTGGTGCAGGTGCAACGCATCCGGCTGGTCCACCGGCACACCGCGCTTGAAGCGCCGGCGCCAGATCGAAAATCCCGTTTCGAAGACGGGGTAGAACAGGACCGCCAGGGCATAGAACGGCGACACCGACGGGTTGCGCACAACCAGCAGCACGGCCAGCTCGGCCAGCATGAAGCCCAGGAAATACGCGCCGCCATCGCCCAGGAACACACGCCCGAACGGGAAATTCCACACCAGGAAGCCCAGGGTCGCCGACGCCAGCGCCGCCGCCACCAGGAAGATCGGCACGTCGCCGACCTGCAGTGCAACGAGGCTGATGGACACCGCCATCAAGGTGGCGACCATGCCGGCCAGGCCGTTCATGCCGTCGACGATGTTCAAGGCATGGGTACAGCCGCCCACCGCGAACATGGTGAACAACAGCGAGACCGGCCAGAACGAAAGCACGTAATCCACAGGCGCCATGCCGACACGGCTGACGCCGCCAAGCAGCCACCACGCGATGGCCGCGGACAGGAAGGCCGCCAGCAGGCGTTTGCTGGCGCCGATATCTTTGGTGATGTCTTCAAGCAGGCCGGCCACGAAAACGGGCAACGCCGCGACGAAAAGCGCGGGCCACAGCCAGGTAAGGGTCATGTTGCTGGGTCCGAGGACCAGCAAACCGGCCAGCGTACCGGCAAGCACCGCCAGACCGCCGACGCGGGGCGTCGCGCGGGAATGATTGGCTTGGGGCTTGTTGAGGTCGCTATCGCCGGTAAAAGCGCCATGCCAGCGCTCGGACGCCACGATGAGTCCCCCCACCATGAACGCGACCACGCATATGTACAGCCAGGTCACTGGATCACCTCTGGTTGGTCTATCGAGACAGGCCCGCCATTATCGGAGGCAGGTGTAACGCCCATATATGGGAGGGATAAAGAAGTGCAATTCCGCGGCACAGAACGTAACTCGCGCAAGCGCGCGTTGTGCCCGCCGCGCAGGTGACAGGAAGGCGCTGGCGCGCCAGCGCCCGACAGTACTGGTTTCATGAAGCGATTGTAGAGCGTTCCGCCCGCGGGCACGCGAAATATCCAAGGGAAAACGCGAAGTCCGACGAGCGGCAATGCGCCGGCAGTCTGGTGCGGCGGACTTACCGCTTCTAACAAATAGGGACAGAATAATCCGAGGCAAAAAAAAGCCCGAGATCGTGAGATCTCGGGCTAAATCCACCAAAGGAGGAGGGTGGAGGAGACAACCGTGGCATGTTGGGAGCTGACCTTCTGCTCACTGCGCTGACGGGGTTTTTCACCGCGCCGTCTGCGTTTCAACATCCGATGACTGAATAGTACCCATGTTTTTTGTGCGTTGCAAGAATTTTTTTGCGCTGTTTTCAGCGAGGGTTCCTGCGTTGCTTTTTTGCCGCAAATTTTGCGCACACCCTGTGGAAAGCCGCGCCAATCAACGTCCTTCCAAAAAACCGGGTTTGTGCCGAAGGGGTTTACCCGTTGCGGACTAACCCTAGAAAACAACGGGTAATCCCACCCTGGAAATCGCACCAAATAGGTGCGCCAGGCACCACGACGCAGCCTGATTTGCGCATTGCAACATTTTTAGCGGCCCCGTTTCAGATCCAGTAGGCGGTGGTCGTCATGACCTTGGACATGGCCCGCATGGCTGTTTTCACGGGCGTGGGCAGCGGCACGCCCCCCGCCTGCTCGGCGCTGGCGCGGTGCTGGGCCTCGTCCTCTTTCATCCTCTGGACGATCTGGCGCGACCGTTCGTCTTGCACCGGCAAGGTGCGTAGATGTTCGTCCAGATGGTCCTCGACCTGTCTTTCGGTTTCGGCCATGAAGCCCAGATTGCGCGGCACCCCGGCCACGCTCGCCATGAGGCCGAGGGCAAACGACCCGGCGTACCAGACCGGATTCAGCAGGCTGGGACGGCTGCCCAGTTCGGTCAGGCGCTCGTTGCACCAGACCAGATGGTCGACTTCTTCGGCGGCGGCGTTGAGCAGGAGCGCGCGGGGCGCGGGGTCCCGGCACACGGAGGCCTGGCCGCGGTACAGCGCCTGGGCGCAGACTTCGCCGACGTGATTGACCCGCATGAGCCCGGCCGCGTGGCGTTTTTCCTGCGCCGACATGGCTTGCGGCGATTCCGGGGCGGTGGCCGGATACGGCCGGCCGGCGCTGGCGCTGCCCGACAATACCCGCAACGCGCGATCCGCTTCGGCCAGCAAGGCGTCGAGGGGACCGTGGCGGCGCCGAAGCGAGACGGGACCGGGTTTGGGCAACGTGGTGGACATGGCAGCTCCTAGGCAAATCAGACGCACTCCGCCCCTATCGCGGGGCGGGGTTCTCGTGTCCGGGATTGTACGCAACGGGTATCATCAGCCATTGACTGCGCTCAAGCGCTCAAAGCTCAAGGACTCACGCAAATGGAATGCACGATCGACTGGGGCGGCCCCAATGGCATGCTCTTTACCGCCAGCACGGGCAGCGGCCATGTGGCCGTGATGGACGGCGCCGTGGACGGCGGCGGACACAACCTGGCGCCCCGCCCCATGGAAATGCTGCTGGCCGGCACGGGCGGCTGCACCGCCTATGACGTGGTGCTCATCCTCAAGCGCGGCCGCCACGCCGTCACCGGCTGCAGCGTCAAGCTGCAGGCCGAGCGCGCCGATGCCGACCCCAAGGTTTTCACCCGCATTCACTTCGCTTTTACCGTCACGGGCCGCAACCTGCCGCGCGCGGCGGTCGAGCGCGCCGTGCAACTGTCCCACGAGAAATATTGCTCGGCTTCGGCCATGCTGGAAAAGACCGCGGCCATGACTTTTTCAGTCGACATCGTCGACACCCAGGAAGCCGCCGCCACCGCCTGAGCCGCCTCGCGCGGCCGTGGTGTAATTCGGCTTGCCTTATCTCCATACAGGCGCCGCCGCGACACAATCGCGGCGGCGCGCGTGCTTGACCCGCCGGGCGGGCAGGCACAAGGATCGCCATGAAACAATACCTGGACCTCGTTCAATCCATCCTAGACACGGGCTCGTGGCAGGAAAACCGCACCGGCATCCGCACCCTCAGCATGCCGGGCGCCTCGCTGCGCTTTGACCTGCAGCAGGGCTTTCCCGCCGTGACGACCAAGAAGCTGGCCTTCAAGTCGGCCATCGGTGAAATGGTGGGTTTCCTGCGAGCCTCCCGCAGCGCGGCGGAATTCCGCGACCTCGGCTGCAAGGTCTGGGACCAGAATGCCAACGAAAACGCCCAGTGGCTGGCGAACCCCTACCGCGAAGGCCCGGATGACCTCGGCCCCGTCTACGGCGTGCAGTGGCGCCAGTGGCCGGCCTACAAGGTGCTGGACGCCAGCCGCACGGCGCAGATCGAAGACGCCCTGTCGCGCGGCTACGCCAAGGTGGCCGACCTGGACGAAGGCGGCGCCCCCAAGGTACTGATGTACAAGGCCGTCGACCAGTTGCGGCAATGCCTGGATACCATCCATGAGCGTCCGGGCGACCGCCGCATCCTGTTCCACGGCTGGAACTGGGCCCAGATCGAGGAAATGGCGCTGCCTCCCTGCCACCTGCTGTATCAGTTCCTGCCCAACGCCACGACGCGCGAGATCTCGCTTTGCCTCTATATCCGTTCCAATGACGTGGGCCTGGGCACGCCCTTCAACCTGACCGAAGGGGCGGCCCTGCTGCACCTGGTGGGACGCCTGACCGGCTACACGCCCCGGTGGTTCACCTACTTCATCGGCGATGCGCACATCTACGAAAACCATCTGCCGATGCTGCGCGAGCAACTGACTCGAACGCCGTACGAGTCGCCGCGCCTCGTCCTCTCGGACCGCATCCCCGATTTCGCCGTGACGGGCCGCTACGAGCCCGAATGGCTGGAAAAGGTCGAGCCGGGCGACTTCTCCCTGTCCGGCTACACCCATCACGCACCGCTCACGGCCGCCATGGCCGTTTGATTTGTGCGCCGGCCGCGCGCCGGCGCCCGCCTTTCAGGGCGCATCAACAACGCGCCGGGCAGCCGCCCGGCCCCCGGTTCCTTGCACGCCCCACAGCAGGTGAAGATTGGTGAGCTTCTGGAAGCGCGTTTTCGGTATAACCCATCCCTTAGCCACGGACGCGCGTCCAGCATGCTGCGCGCCCCGCCGCTTTCGACCGGCTCCATGGGCGCGCCATGCCGCTCGCCCGAACTCCGCCGACCGCTGGCGTTGCTCCGCCCGATCCCCCATCCCTATAAAGAGAGTGTGAGAATAGCCAGCGTCGAGAGCAGGAATCTCCTTGCGTTCGGAATGCAACTGTTGACTACCAATTGATTTGAAATTCGTGCCCCGCGCCGCGGCTGTATGCGCTTAGGACAGGACCTCACAAATGCTCGTTGGAACTTATAACCCTTCGCTCGTCCTCGTATCCCTAGGGGTCGCCGTCCTGGCGTCATACACGGCGTTGGGCATGGCCAACCGCGTGAGGGCATCGAGCGGGCTGCCCGCCGCGAAGTACTGGCTGGCGGGCGGCGCGTTCGCGATGGGGGTCGGGATCTGGGCCATGCATTTCGTGGGCATGCTCGCGTTCAGCCTGCCCATCGCGATGGGCTACGACCTGCCCCTGACCGTGCTGTCCCTGGCCATCGCCATCGGCTGCTCGGCCTTCGCACTGTGGATGGTCTGCAAGGACGAATTGCCCGCCGGGCGCCTGGCCGCGGGCGCCGTGCTGATGGGCTCGGGCATCGCCGCCATGCACTATCTCGGCATGGCCGCGATGCGCATGTCGCCCGGGATCGACTACGACCCGCGGTGGTTCGCGCTTTCCGTGGTCATCGCCATTGCCGCCTCGGGCGCGGCGCTGTGGATCACGTACCGGCTGCGCCAGGATGGTCCGCGCGTGGCGCTGTCGCGCCCGCTGGCCGCGGTGGTCATGGGACTGGCGATCGTGGGCATGCACTATACGGGCATGGAGGCGGCGGGCTTTCCGGCCGGCAGCATCTGCATGGCCGCCGACGCCGGCATCTCGGCCGGCTGGCTGGCCATCGCCGTGACCGCCGTCACGCTGAGCGTGCTGGCGATCGCCCTGGTCGTGGCGGTGCTGGACAACCGGCTCGAAGCGCGCACGTCCGCCCTCGCCTCGTCGCTGGCCGAGGCCAACGAGGAACTGGTGCAGCTCGCGCTGCACGACACGCTGACCAAACTGCCCAACCGCATTCTTCTGGAAGACCGGCTGGAACAGGCCATCGAAAGCGCCAGCCGCCGCCGAGGCCATTTTGCGGTGCTGTTCTTCGACCTGGACGGCTTCAAGGCGGTCAATGACGCCTACGGACACCACACCGGCGACGCGCTGCTCATCGACCTGGCGCAACGCATCCGGCAGGCCCTGCGCACCCAGGACACGGTCGCCCGCCTGGGCGGCGATGAATTCATCGTGCTGAGCGAAGTGCTCGAACCCACCGACGCGGCCAACGTCGCCGACCGCCTGATCGACGCCATCGCCCGCCCCGTCACGGTCTACGGCCACGAAGTGCTGGTCACGTCCAGCGTGGGCATTGCGGTCTATCCGAACGACGGCGAGGACACGCACGCCCTGCTGACCAATGCCGACGCCGCCATGTACCACGCCAAGCGGCTGGGCGGCACCGGCTACAGCTTCTTCGAGCCCTCCATGAACGCGGATGCGCACGAGCAGATCGAGCTCTTGCACGACCTGCGCCTGGCGCAGGAGCGCGGCGAGTTCGTCCTGCACTACCAGCCCAAGTACGAGGCGCCTGCCGGCCCGATCATGGGCGCCGAGGCGCTGCTGCGCTGGAACCATCCGACGCGCGGCCTGGTGGGCCCGGACCAGTTCATCCCCACGGCTGAGAAGACCGGCCTGATCCTGTCGATTGGCGATTGGGTGATCAACGAGGCCTGCCGCCAGATGCGGGAATGGATCGACGTCGGCCAGGGCCACTGGACCATCGCGGTGAATATCTCGGCGCTGCAGTTCGCGCATGCCACCCTGGTCGAAACCGTGCGTTCGGCGCTGGCGCGGCATGCGATCCCGCCGTCCTGCCTGACGATCGAGGTGACCGAATCGACGGCCATGCGCGACGCCGAAGCCAGCATGACGGTGCTCAAACGCCTGTCCGAGCTGGGCGTGACGATCTCCATCGACGACTTCGGCACGGGCTACTCCAGCCTGCTGTATCTGAAGCGGCTGCCGGCCACCGAGCTGAAGATCGACCGCGGCTTCGTGAACCAGCTCGATCATGACCATGAAGACGCGGCCATCGTCGCGGCCATCGTCGCCCTGGCGCAGCAGCTCAATCTGCGCATCGTCGCCGAAGGCGTGGAAACGGCGGCGCAGCAGAAATTCCTGACCGGGCTGGGTTGCGATTCGTTGCAGGGATTCCTCCTGGGCAAGCCCATGCCAGCCACCGAATTCCTGGAACACGCGGTGCAGTGACCGGCCGGGCCCGGCGCAATTTGCTACGCTTACGGCGTTTCTCCGGACCAACCCTTACCGTTGCCAGCACGCATGCCCGCCAGCCTTACCCTGATCGTCGCCTACTCCCTCAACCGCGCCATCGGGCGCGATAACGCCCTGCCCTGGAAGCTGCCGGGCGACCTGGCGCACTTCAAGCGCAGCACGCTGGGCCACCCCATCATCATGGGCCGCAAGACCTGGGATTCGCTGGGCCGCCCCCTGCCCGGCCGCAGCAACATCGTCATCAGCCGCAACCCCGATTTCAGCGCCACCGGCGCCATCCTGGCGCCGACGCTGGAGGCCGCCGTGGCCGCCTGTGGCGACGTCCAGGAAGCCTTTGTGATCGGCGGCGCGCAGATCTACGCGCAGGCCCTGCCGCTGGCCCGGCGCGTGCTGGCGACCGAGGTCCATGCCGAGGTCGAGGGCGACGCGTTCTTCCCGCTGCTGCCGTCGTTCCAATGGAAGGAAACGGCGCGCGAGCCCCAGCCCGCCGAGAACGGCTACCGCTACGACTTCGTCACCTACGAACGCGCCTGATGTCCTGGCGGGGCCGGCCTATGCCGCGCCCGCATTGCGCATGAAGCGCCAGAGCGCGGGCGCCGCCGAATACGCCACATTGAAGCGCACCCACGGCGTGTCGGCCTCATCGGCCTCGAAGTAGGAACCGGGCGCCAGCCAGATCCCGTCCTTGAGCGCCAGCTCCGCCAGGCCGTTGGCGCCGCGTTCGCGCCATTGCCCCGCCACCTTGGCCCACAGGAACAGCCCGCCCTGCGGCCGTCCATGGATCTCGAAGCCATGCTGGCGCATCTGTTCGGCCACTTCCGTGTGCGCCTGCGCCAGCCGCTCGCGGGTGCGCGCGATGTGCGCGCGGTATCGGCCTTCGCGGATCACCTGGTGCACGATGCGTTCCATGATCTCGGGCGTGGTCAGGCCGACCGCCATCTTGGTGCGCGCGATGTCCCGGACCAGGTCGCGGTGCGCCACCACATAACCCACCCGCACGGACGGGCTGATGACCTTGGAGTAGCCGCCCAGGTAGACGACCCGGCGCGCGCCGTCCAGCGCCGCCAGCATCGGCGTCACGCCCGGCGCCAGTTCGCGCGAGATGTCGTCTTCGATGACCCACAGCCCGTGACGCTCGGCCGCCTGCAGGATGCGGAACGCATTGGGCATGCTGATGCTCGCCCCCGAGGGATTCTGCAGCGCGGTATTGATGAAGAGCGCGCGCGGCCGATGCTGGGCCGCCACGCGCTCGAGCGCGTCGCAATCCAGGCCGTCGATGCTGCGCGGCACCGCGATGACGCGCAGGCCCGCCAGGCGCAACAACTGCAGCAGGTTGGCATAGGCCGGCTGCTCGACGACGACCGTGTCGCCGGGCCGCAGCAAGGTGCGGATCACCGTGTCCAGGCCATGCGTGACGCCCTGCGTCAGCAGCACCTGCGACACCTCGACCTCCATGCCCTGCGCGCTCAGGCTGGCGGCGATGGTCTCGCGCAGCGGCGCGTAGCCATACGGATGGCCGTAGTTGGCGATGCGCATCGCCGGCACGCGCCCCATGTGGCGCAGCGCCATGTGCAGCCCTTCCTCGTTCAGCCACTCGCCCGGCAGCCAGCCGCAGCCCGACTTGATGGGGATGGAATGGTCCGCGAAGATGTCCGACAGCAGCCACCCGGCATTCAGCCGGGGCGGCTCCCAGGACAAAGGTTCGGCGCGCCGCGCCGGCGCGTCCGGCGAGGCCACCCGGTAGCCCGCGCCGGGGCGGGCAGCCAGCCAGCCCTGCGACACCAGGCGGCTGTAGGCGCTGGCCACCGTGAAGGTGCTGACACCATGCTGGCGCGCAAACTCGCGGACCGAGGGTAGGGACATACCCGGACGCAGGGTCTGCGCCTCCACGGCGCGCAGGATGGCCGCGACCAACTGCTCGACGAGGGTGGGCGCGGCCCCGCGGCCGCGGATGGGTTGGAAGTCGATCACGGACTAACTGTACAGTTGTGGTGCCTGTAACTATACAGTTAGCGCCAAATGCGCGGATTGTATATTTTCATTCGCGGCGGGACGTTCCAGAATCGTCCGAATCCCGCTGCCTGCGCGCGTTTCGCGGCGGCCGCGGTTGTCCCTCTTCCGGAGTCACCATGAACGCCCCCGCCCAGTTGCCCGACCTGTCCCATCTCTGGATGCCTTTCACGGCCAACAAGCAGTTCAAGGCCCAGCCGCGCATGCTGGCGAAGGCCAAAGGCATGTACTACACGTCCACCGACGGGCGCCAGATCCTGGACGGCACCGCCGGCCTGTGGTGCGTGAACGCCGGGCACGGCCGCGAGGAAATCGTCGAGGCGATCGCCCGCCAGGCCGGCGTCATGGATTACGCGCCGGGCTTCCAGCTTGGCCACCCGCTCGCCTTCGAGGCCGCCACCGCCGTCGCGGGCCTGATGCCGCAGGGCCTGGACCGCGTGTTCTTCACGAACTCCGGCTCCGAATCCGTGGACACCACGCTGAAGATCGCCCTGGCCTACCACCGCGCGCGCGGCGAAGGCCAGCGCACCCGCCTGATCGGGCGCGAGCGCGGCTACCACGGCGTGGGTTTTGGCGGCATCTCGGTGGGCGGCATTTCGGCCAACCGCAAGACCTTCTCGGGCGCCTTGCTGCCCGCCGTGGACCACCTGCCCCACACCCATAACCTGGAACACAACGCCTACTCGAAGGGCCAGCCCGCCTGGGGCGCCCACCTGGCCGACGAGCTGGAACGCATCATCGCCCTGCACGACCCCTCGACCATCGCCGCCGTGATCGTCGAGCCCATGGCCGGCTCCACGGGTGTGCTGATCCCGCCCAAGGGCTACCTCGAAAAGCTGCGCGAAATCACCGCCAAGCACGGCATCCTGCTGATTTTCGATGAGGTCATCACCGCCTACGGCCGCCTGGGCGCCGCCACGGCATCCGAGTTCTTCGGCGTGACGCCGGACATCATCGCCATGGCCAAGGGCGTGAGCAACGCCGCCGTCCCGGCCGGCGCGGTCGCCGTCAAGCGCGAGGTGCATGATGCCATCGTCAACGGACCGGCGGGCGGCATCGAGTTCTTCCACGGCTATACCTATTCGGCGCACCCCCTGGCGGCCGCCGCCATCCTGGCCACCCTGGACATCTATCGCCGCGAAGACCTGTTCGGCCGGGCGCGCAAGCTGTCCGGCGCTTTCCAGGACGCGGCGCACGGCCTGAAGGGCGCGCCGCACGTCATCGACGTGCGCAACCTGGGCCTGGTGTCCGGCATTGAACTGGCCCCGCGCGAGGGCGCCCCCGGCGCACGCGCCGCCGAAGTCTTCCAGCGCTGCTTCGACAGCGGCCTGATGGTGCGCTATACCGGCGATATCATCGCCGTCTCGCCCCCGCTCATCATCGACGAAGCCCAGATCGGCCAGATCTTCGAGCAGATCGGCAAGATCCTGAAAGAGGTTGCCTGAGTATTCCCCAGCCGCGCGCCCGCCCAAGGCGCCAGTTCCGCAGACGGGCGGCCCGCGCGGCCGCCCACCGCATTCTTGACGAATTCCCGCACCGAGCCTTACACCCATGAAGAAGATTTCCCATTTCATCAACGGCCAACCCTACGAGGGCGGCAGCAGCCGCTACGCCGACGGCTTCAATCCGGCCACCGGCGAGATCTGCTCGGCGATCCCCCTGGCCTCGAACGACGACGTGGCGCTGGCCGTGGCCGCCGCCAAGGCGGCATTCCCCGCCTGGTCCGAGACGCCGGCGCTCAAGCGCGCCCGCATCCTCTTCAACTTCAAGGCGCTGCTGGACAAGCACCAGGACGAACTGGCCGAGCTGATCACCCGTGAACACGGCAAGGTGTTTTCGGACGCCAAGGGCGAAGTGATGCGCGGCATCGAGATCGTCGAATTCGCCTGCGGCATCCCGCAACTGCTCAAGGGCCAGTATTCCGACCAGATCGGCGGCGGCATCGACAACTGGAGCATGCGCCAGGCGCTGGGCGTGGTGGCCGGCATCACGCCGTTCAACTTCCCGATGATGGTGCCGTGCTGGATGTTCCCCGTCGCCATCGCCTGCGGCAACACCTTTGTCCTCAAGCCGTCCGAACGCGATCCCTCCGCCTCCGTGCGCCTGGCCGAACTGCTGGCCGAAGCGGGCCTGCCCGCCGGCGTCTTCAACGTGGTGCATGGCGACAAGCTCGCCGTGGACGCGCTGATTTCGCACCCGGACGTCGAGGCGTTGTCCTTCGTCGGTTCCACGCCCATCGCGGAGTACATCTACGCCGAAGGCACCAAGCGCGGCAAGCGCGTGCAGGCGCTGGGCGGCGCCAAGAACCATCTCGTGGTCATGCCCGACGCCGACCTGGACCAGGTGACCGACGCGCTGATGGGCGCGGCCTACGGTTCCGCGGGCGAACGCTGCATGGCCATCTCGGTGGCCGTGGCGGTGGGCGACGTGGCCGACAAGGTCGTCGAACGCCTCACGCCGCGCGTCAAGGCGCTGGTGGTCAAGGACGGCATGCAGGCCGACGCCGAAATGGGCCCGCTGGTGACCGCGCAGCATCGCAAGAAGGTGATGGGCTACATCGAGGACGGCATCGCCAGCGGCGCCGACCTGGTGGTCGATGGCCGCGACCTGACGGTGCCCGGCAACGAGAAGGGCTTCTTCCTGGGCGGCACGCTGTTCGACAACGTGAAGCCCGCGATGAACATCTACCGCGAAGAGATTTTCGGACCGGTGCTGTGCATCGTGCGCGTGCCGGACTTCGCCAGCGCGGTGGAGCTGATCAACGCGCATGAGTTCGGCAACGGCGTCGCATGCTTCACCTCCGACGGCGGCGTGGCGCGCGCCTTCGCCCGCCAGATCAAGGTGGGCATGGTGGGCATCAACGTGCCCATCCCCGTGCCCATGGCCTGGCATTCGTTCGGCGGCTGGAAGCGCTCGCTGTTCGGCGACCACCACGCGTATGGCGAGGAAGGCATCCGCTTCTATTCCCGCTACAAGAGCGTGATGCAGCGCTGGCCGGACAGCATCGCCAAGGGCGCAGAATTCACGATGCCTGTAGCGAAGTGAGGCCCCCCCCCGAAGCGCTGCCGCGCTTCCCCCCCAGGGGGGCGTCGCAGCGGACCGGCGGAGCCCGGATCCGCGCGACTGCGCTTTGGGACACCGTCACGGGTTAGGGGCGCTTAGCCTATCGCGCGATTCCATGGACGGGAGCGTCCGTGAAATTCTGACACTGGCGCGGCGTTTCGCCGCGCCATCCGAATATCTGTACGACAAGGGGAAACCTGATGCGCATCGGGATCGGCGGCTTTCAGCATGAGACCAATACGTTCGCGCCGTCGCGCGCGGCGTGGGAGGATTTTGCGGACAAGGGCGGGGGGTGGCCGAAGCTGGTCAGCGGGCCCGCGATGTTCGAGGCGGTGGCGGGGGCGAACATTCCGGTGGCGGGCTTTATCGAGGCCATGGGGCAGCATGCGCTGATACCCACGACGTGGGCCGCGGCGAGCCCCTCCGGCCACGTCACCCGCGATGCGTTCGAACGCATCAGCGCGATGATCCTGCAGGGCCTGTCGCAGGCGCTGCCGCTGGACGGCGTCTACCTGGACCTGCACGGCGCCATGGTCACCGAGCACCTGGACGACGGCGAAGGCGAACTCCTCAAACGTGTGCGCGAACTGGTCGGTCCGGACGTGCCGGTCGTGGCCAGCCTGGACCTGCACGCCAACGTGACCCGCGCCATGGTGCGCCATGCCGACGCGCTGGTCTGCTATCGCACCTATCCCCACATCGACATGGCCGAGACCGGGCAGCGCGCCGCCGGCCTGCTGGCGCAGCGCCTTGCCGGCGTGCCGCGCCACTACGTGGCTCTGCGCAGCCTGCCCTTCCTGATTTCCCTGTGCTGGCAGTCCACCGATATCGAGCCGGCGCGCAGCCTGTACCAGCGGGTGGGCGACATGGAAGCGCGCGGCGCGGCAAGCGTGTCTTTTGCGACCGGTTTTCCGGCCGCGGACTTTCCCGAATGCGCGCCCACGGTCTGGGCCTACGGCGCCACGCAGGCCGACGCCGACGCCGCCGCCGACGAGATGGCGCGCGCGGTGCTCAATGCGGAGCAGGACTTCGGCGGCAGGCTCTACACGCCGGACGAAGCCGTGCAGGAAGCGCTGCGGCTCGCCCGCGGCGCCAACAAGCCGGTGGTGATTGCCGACGCGCAGGACAACCCCGGCGCGGGCGGCAGCTCCGACACCACCGGCCTGCTGCGCGCGCTGATCCGCCACGACGCGCGCGATACCGCCATCGGCCTGATCGTGGACCCGGCCGCCGCGCTGGCCGCGCACCGTGCCGGCGAAGGCAACACGCTGCGGATTGCACTGGGTGGACATTCGGGTATTCCCGACGACGCTCCCCTGGACGCCGAATTCATCGTCGAAAAAACGTCCGACGGACGCTTCGATACGCATGGCGCGTTCTATCGCGGCTTTCACATGGACCTGGGCGCCAGCGCCTGCCTGCGCATCGGCGGCGTGCGCATCATCGTCGCCTCCAACAAGGTGCAGATGGCCGACCAGGAAATGTTCCGCTTCGCGGGCGTGGAACCCACGCGCGCGGCGATCCTGGTGGTCAAGAGTTCGGCGCATTTTCGCGCCGATTTCACCGCCATCGCGCACACGATCCTGGTCTGCGCCGCCCCCGGCTCCATGCTGATGGATGCGGCAAAACAACCATGGACACGGTTGCGTCCCGGTATCAGAATGGCGCCTTGCGGACCGGTATTCGACGGCCGGGCCGCAGCGACAGCCTGACCCTCGCGCGCCGCCGTTGCGCGGCGCGTCAACGACGTAGCGGCCCATCGCGCCGCTCACTACGCTTCAAGGGGAAATTACATGCTCAAGTTTGTCCGAGCGGCCGCATTGGCCGGCGTCACTCTCGCGATGGCTCACGGCGCCTACGCCGAGACCGTCATCAAGACGGTGATGCACTCGCCTCTGCGCCTGACCGATCCGCACGCCACCACCGCCTACATCACGACGTGGCACGGCTACATGATCTACGACACCTTGCTGGCCACCGATGCCGACAACAAGGTGCAGCCGCAGATGCTTGAGAAGTGGGAGGTCTCGCCCGACGGCAAGACCTACACCATGACGCTGCGCCCCGGCCAGAAGTGGCACGACGGCCAGCCGGTGACGGCCGAGGACTGCGTCGCGTCGATCAAGCGCTGGGCCGCGGGCGACGGCATGGGCCGCACGCTGCTGAAGTTCACCGACAAGATCGAAGTCATCGACGACAAGAGCTTTCGCATCGTCATGAAAGAACCCACGGACCTGGCGCTGCGCGCCCTGTCCAAGCCCACCGGCACCGCGCCGTTCATGATGCCCAAGCGCATCGCCGAACAGCCCATTGGCAAGCCCATCACCGACATGACCGGTTCGGGTCCGTTCAAGATCGCCGAATTCAAGCCGGGCGTGAAGACCGTCTACGTCAAGAACACCGACTACGTGCCGCGCAAGGAACCCGTCAGCGGCCTGGCCGGCGGCAAGGTCGTCAACGTGGACAAGGTCGAGTGGGACGTCATGCCCGACGCGCTGACCACCGCCAACGCGCTGCTCGGCGGCGAGATCGACTTCGTCGAGCAGTTCCCGTATGACCTGCTGCCGATGATCGAAGGCAACAAGGATCTGAAGGAAGAGTCGCTCAGCCCGGTCGGCTACTTCACGATGTACCGCTTCAACTTCAAGTACCCGCCCTTCGACAACAAGAAGATCCGCCAGGCCGCCATGTACGCCATCGGCCAGGAAGACGTGATGAAGGCGCTGGTCGGCAATCCCAAGTACTGGAAGACCTGCGCCTCGCTGTGGGGCTGCGGCACGCCGCTGGAAAGCGATATCGGCAAGGAAATGGTCGTTCCGTCGAACATCGAGAAGGCCAAGGCGCTGCTCAAGGAAGCGGGCTACGACAACACGCCCATCCTGGTCATGCACGCCACCGACGTCGGCACGCTGTCGGCGCAACCGGTCGTGATGGCCGCGGCGCTGCGCAAGGCCGGCTTCAACGTCAACCTGGCGGCGATGGACTGGCAGAGCGTGGCCACCCGCCGCGCCTCGAAGGCCGCGCCCGCCGAAGGCGGCTGGAACGTCCACAACACCAACTGGTACGCCACCGACGTGATGGATCCGGTGCGCTCGGCCCCGGCCGCCGCCAACGGCGACAACGCCTGGTTCGGCTGGCCCGACTTCCCGCAGATCGAAGAACTGCGCACGAAGATGGCGCTCACCGCCGACCCGGCCGAACAGAAGAAGATCGCCGACGAAGTGCAGCGCATCGGCATCGACGAAGGCCTGTACGTGCCGCTGGGCCAGATGTCCGTGCCCACCGTCTATTCGACCAAGCTGTCGGGCCTGGTGCACGCGCCGGTCTTTGCATTCTGGAACGTCAAAAAGGCCCCTTGAAGGGGCAGGGGCCCGCGCGCGGCTTGCGGTAGCGCGCGCGGGCCCTCTTAGATCTCATAGAGATCAGGGGGAATTACATGCTGGCATTTGTCTCACGCCGGCTCCTCGCGACCATCCCCGTGCTGGTGATGGTCGCGGTGGTGGTCTTTGCGATATTGCGTTTCAGCCCCGGGGATCCGGCCATCATCATGGCGGGCGACGGCGCCACGCCCGAGCGTATCGTCCAGATACGGCAGACGATGGGCCTGGACCAGCCGGTGGTCAAACAATTCTTCATCTGGGGCGGCAGGCTCCTGCAGGGCGACCTGGGCACCTCGCTCATGTCCGGCGTGCCGGTCACCAAGCTGATCGGACAGCGTCTCGAACCTTCCCTCAGCCTGGCAGTCCTGACGCTGGTGTTCACGCTGATCGTCGCCATTCCGCTGGGCGTTTTGGCCGCCTGGCGCCAGGGCAAGCTCCTGGATCGCGCGGTGATGGGCTTTTCGGTGCTGGGATTCTCGGTGCCGGTGTTCGTCACGGGCTATCTGCTGATCTGGATCTTCGCCATCAAGCTGGGCTGGTTCAACGTGCAGGGCTATACGCCGCTGGAAAGAGGTTTCTGGCCCTTCCTGCACCGGCTCATCCTGCCTTCGCTGGCGCTGTCCACCGTCTACGTGGCGCTGATCGCCCGCATCACGCGCACCAGCGTCATCGAGGTCATGGGCGAGGATTTCATCCGCACGGCCCGCTCCAAGGGTCTGGGCGAAACGGGCGTGCTGCTCGGGCATGCGCTGCGCAATGCCGCCGTGCCCATCGCCACGGTCGTGGGCGTGGGCATCGCGCTGCTGATCAGCGGCGTCGTCGTGACGGAATCGGTATTCAACATCCCCGGCCTCGGCCGGCTGGTGGTGGAAGCCGTGCTGGCGCGCGACTACCCGGTCATCCAGGGCCTGACGCTCTTCTTCGCGTTCGTCTACGTGTTCATCAATCTTGTTGTCGATTGCGCCTATACGGTGTTCGACCCGCGGATCAGGTACTGACACCATGAGCATGCAAACGCCAACCGACGCCGCCGCGCAGGCGGCCGCCGACCTCCCCGGAGGCGGCACTCCCCATGTCACCGCCTGGCGGCAGATCCGCCAGGGGCTCAAGAGCTGGCCCGTCATGCTGGCGCTGGTGGTGCTGACGGCGATCGTCTTGATCGCCCTCTTCGCGCCGCTGCTGGGCACGGTCGACCCAACCCTCCTGAACCCGGGCGCGCGGCTCAAGCAGCCTTTCACCGATTACCTGCTGGGCACCGACGCCTTCGGCCGCGACGTCTGGTCGCGCGTGGCCTACGGCGCGCGCATCTCGCTGATCGCGGGCCTGGGCGCGGCCGTGGTCAGCGTGGTCATCGGACTGGTCATCGGCGTCATCGCCGGCTGGTTCCGGTCGCTGGACGGTCCCATCATGCGCACCATGGACGCCATCATGGCGATTCCCGGCATCCTGCTGGCGATCGCCCTGGTGTCGGTCACCGGCGCCAGCATCACGACCGTGCTCGTGGCCATCACCATTCCGGAGATCCCGCGGGTGGTGCGCCTGGTGCGCGGGCAGATCCTGAGCGTGCGCGGCGAACCCTACGTCGAAGCCGCGCTGGCGCTGGGCACGCCGCTGCCCCTGCTGTTGTGGCGCCACATGGTGCCCAGCACCATCGCGCCGCTGACCGTGCAGGGCACGTACGTGTTTGCGTCCGCCATGCTGACCGAAGCCATCCTGAGCTTCCTGGGCGCGGGCATCCCGCCCGAGATCGCGTCCTGGGGCAACATCATGTCCGAAGGCCGCATGTACTTCCGCATGCTGCCCGGCCTGATCCTGTTCCCCGGACTGTTCCTGTCGCTGACCGTGCTCAGCGTGAACATCCTGGGCGACGCCTTGCGCGACGCGCTGGACCCGAAAATGGTGCGCAGGATCTGATGCCGATGAACTATTCCCCCAATCCCCCCGCGGGCGATACCTCGTCCGCCATCCTGGCCATCCGCAACCTGTCGGTCGAAGTCGCGGGCGCGGGCAACCGCGTCGTGCGCAACCTCAGCCTGGACGTGCACGCCGGCGAAACGGTCTGCGTGGTCGGCGAGTCCGGTTCGGGCAAGTCCGTCACGTCGCTGGCCGTCATGGGCCTGCTGCCGCAAGGCATCCTGCGCATCAGCGCCGGCTCCGTCCGCGTCGAGGGCGAAGACGTCGCCACCGCCACGCAGCGGCGCCTGCGCGAAATGCGGGCCACGCGCATGGCGATGGTCTTCCAGGAACCCATGACCGCGCTGAACCCCGTGCACACGGTGGGCAAGCAGGTCGACGAAGTGCTGCGCCTGCACCGCAAGGCCATGTCCGCGGCCGAGCGCCGCGCCAAGGTGCTGGACATGTTCCAGTCGGTGCACCTGCCCGACATCGAACGTATCTACGACGCTTATCCGCATCAGCTCTCCGGCGGCCAGCGCCAGCGCATCGTGATCGCGATGGCGCTCATCCTGGAGCCCAAGCTGCTGATCGCCGACGAGCCCACCACGGCCCTGGACGTCACCACGCAGAAGCAGATCCTGTCGCTGATCAAGGAGCTGCAGGTCAAGCACCAGACCGCGGTGCTGTTCATCACCCACGATTTCGGCGTGGTGGCCGAGATCGCCGATCGCATCGTCGTCATGAACCGCGGCGACCTGATCGAAAGCGGGACGCGCCACGAGATCCTGGCCGAACCCAAGCAGTCCTATACGCGCCGCCTGGTGTCCTCGGTGCCCAGCCTGGTGCCCTCGCGCCGCGACGCGCCCGCCGGGACGCCCGTGCTGCACGTCAAGGGCCTGGGCCGCACGTATGCCGGCAAGAGCTCGATGTTTTCCCGCAAGGCGTCGCAGGGCGTCATCGCCGCCACGGACGTCAACCTGACGCTGCGCAAGGGCGAGATCCTGGGCATCGTCGGCGAATCCGGCTCCGGCAAGTCGACGGTGGCGCGCTGCATCGTGCGGCTCATCGAGCCCACGGCGGGGCACATGATGATGGGCGGCGAAGACCTCAGCACGCTGTCCGGGTCGGCGCTGCGTCCGGTTCGCCGGCGCATCCAGATCGTGTTCCAGGATCCGTACCGCTCGTTGAATCCGCGCCGCACGGTCGGCGAATCCATCATCGAAGGGCTCCTGAACTTCGGCGTGCCGCGCGACCAGGCGCTCAAGCGCGCCGGCGAGACGCTGAGCGTGGTGGGCCTGAGCCCCGACGCCATGCGCCGCTATCCGCACCAGTTCTCGGGCGGCCAGCGCCAGCGCATCTGCATCGCGCGCGCCCTGGTCATGGACCCCGAGATCCTGGTGGCCGACGAGGCCGTCTCGGCGCTGGACGTGTCGGTCCAGGCCCAGGTGCTGGAACTGCTGGAACAGGTGCGCGAGCGCACGGGCGTGGGCGTGCTGTTCATCACGCACGACCTGCGCGTGGCCGCGCAGATCTGCGACACCATCATGGTGATGCAGCGCGGCCAGGTCGTCGAAACGGGCTCGGCCGAAACCGTGCTGACCGAGCCCCGCCATGAATACACGCGGGCCCTGATCGACGCCGCGCCCGGCCGCGACTGGGACTTCCGCAACTTCCGTCCCATCGCGTCCGGCCTGATGCCGGCCGCGTCGCCCGCCTCCTGACAAACTTGCGCACCACTGGAATCGAGATGCCGCAACCGCATGAACTGTCCGCCCATGAACTTCTCCAGGCGTATCGCAGCAAGACCCTCTCGCCCGTGGAGGTCACCCGCTCCGTGCTGGACCACATCGCGCGCTGGGAACCCCGGCTGAAGGCGACCTACGCGCTGGATCCGGAAGGCGCGCTGGCCATGGCCCGCGCGTCCGAGGCCCGCTGGATGAAGGGCGAGCCGCAGACCTGCGGCGGCGTGTCGCTCGACGGCGTGCCCGCCACCATCAAGGAGAACATCGCCACCCGCGGCGTGCCGGTGCCCCTGGGCACCGCGGCCACCGACCTGACCCCGGCGGCGGCCGACGCCCCGCCCGCGGCGCGCATGCGCGAGGCGGGCGCCGTGCTGCTCGGCAAGACCACCATGCCCGACTACGGCATGCTGTCGTCCGGGCTGTCCAGCTTCCACGACCTGACGCGCAACCCGTGGGACCTGACCAAGAACCCGGGCGGCTCCAGCGCGGGCGCCGGCGCGGCCGCGGCCGCTGGCTACGGGCCGCTGCACATCGGCACCGACATCGGCGGCTCGGTCCGGCTGCCCGCGGCCTGGTGCGGCATCGCCACCCTCAAGCCCAGCCTGGGACGCATCCCCATCGACCCGCCCTTCATGGGCCGTTGCGCCGGTCCCATGACGCGCACCATCACCGACGCGGCCCTCATGATGGGCGTGCTGTCCCAGCCGGACGCGCGCGACCACATGAGCCTGCCCTATCAGGCGTTCGACTGGCTGGACCTGGAGCAAGACGTGCGCGGCCTGCGCATCGGCCTGCTGCTGGACGCGGGCTGCGGCCTGCCGCTGGATCCGGAAACCCGCGAGGCGGTCGAGGCCGCCGCGCGCGCCTTCGAAGCCGCGGGCGCCATCGTCACGCCCATGCAGCCCTGGATGACGCCCGACATGCTGGACGGCGTGGACCGCTTCTGGCGCACCCGCTCGGCCATCGACCTGGCCGCCCTGCCCGACGAGCGCCGCGCCAAGATCCTGCCCTTCATCCGCGCCTGGGCCGAGAGCGGCGCCGGACACAGCGGCGAAGCGGTCTTTCGCAGCTACTACGAGACGCTGAACGTGCGGGCGCGCACCGTCGCGGCCTGCGCCCCGTTCGACTACGTGCTGTCGCCCGTCGCGCCGGTCGTAGCCTACAACGCCGAGTGGCCCTCGCCTACCAACGAGGTCGCCACCACCATGCACCACATCGGTTTCACGCTGCCCTTCAACATGAGCGAGCAGCCCGCCGCCTCGGTCAATTGCGGCTACACCAAGGCAGGCCTGCCGATCGGGCTGCAGATTGCCGGCCCGCGCTTTGACGACCTGGGCGTGCTGCGCATTGCGCGCGCCTGGGAGCGGATGCGCCCCGCGCAGCGCCCCTGGCCCCAGCCGCCCGCGGCAAACTGACTTTCCACGGCAACCCACAGGAACTTCCCATGCGTTGGCTTTTGGCAATGATCAAGCACGAGACGAATACGTTTTCGCCCGTGCCCACCCCGCTCGAGCGCTTCTTTCGCGGCAGTCCCGAGATCCTGGCCGGCGAGCGCGCCATCAAGGCCTATGAAAACACCGACAGCGGCCTGGGCGGCTACATCGAAGTCGCGCGCCGCGAAGGCGCCGAGATGGTGGTGCCGGTGGCGGCGGAATCCTGGCCCAGCGGTCCGACCAGCGCCGCCACGCACGAACGGCTGTGCGAGCTGGTCCTGGACGAGGTCAGGCGCGGCGGCTTCGACGCCATCCTGCTGGACCTGCACGGCGCCATGGTCGCCGAGGGCGTGGAGGACGCCGAAGGCGACCTGCTGCGCCGCCTGCGCGAGATCGATCCCACGACGCCGGTGGCCGTGACGCTGGACATGCACGCCAACCTCTACGACGACATCGTCAGCAACGCCACCGTCATCAGCGGCTTTCACACTTATCCGCACGTGGACATCCGCGACGCGGGCGTGCGCGCGGCCAATGTCATCGTCCGCACGCTCAAGGGCGAGATCAGGCCGGTGATGGCCTGGGCCAACCGGCCCATGCTGCCGCACATCATGTGCCAGGGCACGCACGCCGCGCCCAACAAGCCCCTGCAGGAGCGGTGCAAGGAACTGGAGGCGGGCGGCGTGCTGGCCGCCTCGGTCTTCGTGGGCTTTCCGCACGCGGACATCCGCGAGGCGGGCCTGAGCGCCGTGGTCTGTACCGACGGCAATCTCGCCGCCGCCGAACAGCATCGCGACGAACTGCTGGACCGCGCCTGGAACGGCCGCGCCGACTGGGTGTTCCATTCCGAACCGCTGGCGCCCACGATTGCGCGCGCCAAGGCCATCGAACAAGGCCCGGTCGTGCTGCTGGACCACTACGACAACACGGGCTCGGGCGGCACCATGGACACGACGGCCGTGCTGGCCGAAGTGATGCGCCAGGAACTGGACAACGTGGTCTTCTACGCCATCTGCGACCCGCAGGCCGCGCGCGAGGCGGCCGATGCCGGCGTGGGCAGCACCATTACGATCAAGCTGGGCGGCAAGATGGCGATGCCGGCGCTCAGCCAACCCAGCGAACCGCTGGAAGTCACCGGCCGCGTCAAGCTGGTGTTCGACGGCGTTTACCTGAACCGCGGCCCCATGTACCGCGGCGTGCGCAACGACACCGGCCTGACCGTGGTGATCGACACCGGCCGCGTGGAGATCGTGGTCGTGTCGCGCCACCAGGAGCCCTTCGACATCAATTGCCTGCTGTCGGCGGGCATCGACCCGCTGCAAAAGCGCTACGTCGTCCTGAAGAGCCGGATCCACTGGCGCGCGGGCTTTTCGGACATGGCCACCGAAATCATCGAATGCACCGGCGTGGGCGTCACCACCTCCGACTACGGCCAGCTTGAATTCAAGCACGTGCGCCGCCCGATCTATCCGCTCGACCCGCTGTAAAACCAGGCGCTTTGTCGACAAAAAAGCCGGCGCGCATGCGCCGGCTTTCATTTTGAAATCTTCGGTAACGGCACGCGCGTTCGGGTAGACACGCGTCTCGGTATACTCCGCCGCGGGCCTTACAGGCCGATGAACACGCGTATTCCGGATGCGTCCGCAGTTGCGGCAGCGGCTCCATGAGCCGCCATCGCCGGATATGACTCGATAATCAACGATACAAGCAGAACGATGAAAAAGAGCGTAGCGATCACCCTCGGCGTGGTCATAGTGGGAGCGGGAAGCTGGGTTGGCGCCACGTGGTACACCGGCAAGCGGATCGAAGCGGACTCGCAGCGCTATCTGGCGCAAGCCAATGAAAAGCTGGCCAAGATCACGCCGTTGTTCGGTCTGCGCATCGATCAGTTGAAATACGAACGCGGCCTGTTTTCGACGCAGGCGCGCTATGGCGTGTCCTTCCTCAAGAACGACAAGAGCCCGAACGACATGCCCCCGGGCATGATCGAGTTCGACGCCAACGTCGAGCATGGCCCCTTCCCCAAGAGCGCCCTGGCCCGCGGCGCCATCGCGCCCAAGCTGGCCTTCATCCACAGCGAGATCGCCAAGACCGACAACGTTGCGCCCGTGTTCGAGCTGACCAAGGGCGTCTCGCCCCTGATGAGCGACGCCATCGTCGGCTACGGCGGCAACGCCACGTCGACCGCCATGATCGCCCCCATCACCGTCACGCATGACGGCAATGCGCTCGATTTCAGCGGCATGAAGGTGGAAGGCACCTTCGACCGCGACACGCAGGCCGTCACCGCGCACGGCTTGATGGACAAGCTGGAAGTCGATGGCACCAAGAGCCACGATCCGGTGAAGATCACCCTGGCCGGCCTGACCCTGGACGTCGACAGCCGCATGGGCAAGTTCGGCATTTCGATGGGCAATTCCGACCTGAAGATCAAGCGCCTGGACGTCCTGCGCCCGACCGAAGACATCAAGTTCTCGCTGGACAACTTCGCCTATGGCGTCAAGCTGTCCGAGGACGACAAGACGATCAACGTGCAGGCCGCTTACAACACCGGCGACATGACCGTGAACGACGTGGCGCTGGGCAGCGGCCAGGCCGTGGTCAAGCTGGCCAAGCTGGACGGTCCGGCCGTCAAGCAACTGTCCGACACCTACAACCAGCTCGTGCGTCAGCTCATGATGGGCGTCAGCGACGAAGGCCTGAAGGACGAACAGTTCGACGTGATTCTGGACAACGCCGGCAAGCTGCTGGCGGGCAATCCGTCGTTCAGCATCGATCCCTTGAGCTGGAAGACGGCCAAGGGCGAGAGCAAGCTGACCTTCTCGCTGGAACTGGCCAACCCGGCCAACGTCAAGGACCTCACCCCGCAGGAAATCGCGGTCCAGGCGATCAAGAAGATCGATGCCTCGCTGGTCATTTCCAAGCCCATGATCCAGGACCTGATGGTGCAGTACGCCATCAAGAAGGAAGGCGCGGCCGCCGACCAGGCCGCCGCCCAGGCCGACGAGCAGATGCGCCAGATGGCCGGCATGGCCGAGATGCTCAACGTGGGCAAGAACGACGGCGACAACATCGTCGGCCGGTTCACCTTCGCCGACGGCGTGGGCGACCTGAACGGCCAGAAGATCCCCGCCGAGGAACTGTTCAGCGGCCTCCTGGGCGCCACCGGCATGGACTCGATGGACGACGACGAGCTGTCTGGCCTGGGCATGGACCCGGACGCGGAACCCGCCGTGCCCGCCCCGGCCGTGGGCATGATGCAGGACTTCAACCTGGACGACGTCGCCAGCATGCTGGATGACATGGGCTACACCGTCACGCGCGCCGACGGCACCGACGGTCCCGTGCTGGTGCTGAACCCGGGCACCACCGGCGCCAGCGACCTGCGCCTGGAGTTCCTGTGCAACGACTTCACCGAAAAGTGCCTGGACCTGGTGTTGACCGCCACCTACAGCACCAAGAAGCCGATGACGCTCAAGGCCATCAATGCCTGGAACCAGGAATACCGCTGGTCCCGCGCCTACCTGGATGACAAGAACCAGGCCGTGCTGCAGATGGACATGAACGCGGAAGGCGGACTGGGCAAGGACAACCTGCAGATCCTGCTCAACACCTTCATCAGCATCGCCGAAGACTTCGGCGCCGAGGCCAAGGCGCCGGCGAAGTAAGCCCGCGCTGAAGCAGGCCAAGAAAAAGCCCCCGTCGTTATGAACGACGGGGGCTTTTTTACGCCCTGGCCCGGGCGCAAAGCGTCCGGCCGGAGCCAGACCCTTCTGGCAATGCCTTATGCGTAGGCTTCGACCGGCAGGCAGGCGCACACCAGGTTGCGATCGCCGTAAGCGTTGTCCACGCGCGCGACCGGCGGCCAGTACTTGGCGTCGCGCAGCGTCGCCACCGGGTAGGCGGCCTGCTGGCGCGGGTAGTCGTGCAGCCATTCTTCGGCCAGCAGCATCTGGGCGGTGTGGGGCGCGTTCTTCAGGACGTTGTCGTCACGGTCGCGTTCGCCGCGCTCGACCTGGGCGATCTCTTCGCGGATCGCGATCATCGCGTCGATGAAGCGGTCCAGCTCGGCCACGCCTTCGGATTCGGTCGGTTCGACCATCAGGGTGCCGGCCACCGGGAAGCTCATGGTGGGCGCATGGAAGCCGTAGTCCATCAGGCGCTTGGCGATGTCTTCGGCGCTGATGCCGCTGGTTTCCTTGAGCGGACGCACGTCCAGGATGCACTCGTGCGCCACGCGGCCGTTGCGGCCCGCGTACAGGACCGGATAGTGGTCGCGCAGGCGGGTAGCGATGTAGTTGGCGTTCAGGATCGCGACTTCCGTGGCGCGGCGCAGGCCGTCCGCGCCCATCAGGGCGATGTACACGAACGGGATCGGCAGGATGCCGGCCGAACCGAACGGCGCGGCCGAGACCGGACCGACCTTGGCCTCGCCAGGCAGCTTGCCCTGCTCGTTCACGACGCCCGGCAGGTAAGGCGCCAGGTGCGCGCGCACCGCCACGGGGCCCACGCCGGGGCCGCCGCCGCCGTGCGGAATGCAGAAGGTCTTGTGCAGGTTCAGGTGGGACACGTCCGAGCCGAACTTGCCGGGCTTGGCCACGCCGACCATGGCGTTCATGTTGGCGCCGTCCAGGTACACCTGGCCGCCCGCCTGGTGCACCAGGTCGCAGATTTCAGTGACGGCTTCCTCGAACACGCCGTGCGTGGACGGGTACGTGATCATCAGCGCGGCCAGCTTGTCGCCGACCTGTTCAATCTTGGCGCGCAGGTCCGCGAGGTCCACGTTGCCGTTGGCGTCCGACGCCACCACCACCACATCCATGCCGGCGAGCTGGGCCGAGGCCGGGTTGGTGCCGTGGGCCGACGACGGGATCAGGCAGATGTTGCGCTGGTGCTGGCCGTTGGCCTGGTGGTAGCCGCGGATGGCGAGCAGGCCCGCGTATTCGCCCTGCGCGCCCGAGTTGGGCTGCAGGCTGATGTTGTCGTAGCCGGTGATCTCGCACAGCGCGGCGGACAGGCGGTCGATCAGTTCGGCGTAGCCCTGGCTCTGGGAGGCGGGCGCGAACGGGTGGATCAGCGCGAACTCGGGCCAGGTGATGGGGATCATCTCGGCCGTGGCGTTCAGCTTCATGGTGCACGAACCCAGCGGGATCATCGTGCGGTCCAGGGCCAGGTCCTTGTCGGCCAGCTTGCGCAGGTAGCGCAGCATGTCGGTTTCGGACTGGACGCTGGAGAAGACGGGATGCGTCAGGATCGCGCTTTCGCGGGCGACCGAGGCGGGGATGCCGCCAGCGGCGGCGGCGTCGAGCGCGTCGATGTCGAGTTCGACGTCATCGCGCTGCAGGCCGGCGGCGAAGACGTTGACCAGCGCCTGCAGGTCGGCCACGGTGACGGTTTCGTCCAGCGAGACGGCCACGCGCGCGCCGTCGACGCGGCGCAGGTTGATGTGCGCGCAATCGGCGGCGGTCAGGATGGCGGGCGTCGCGGCGCCCGTTTCCAGCAGCAGCGTGTCGAAGAACGTGTCGTTGACGACCTTGACGTCCAGCTTGATCAGTTCGGCGCGCAGGATGGCGGTGGCGCGCTGCACGCGCTCGGCGATGCGGCGGATGCCGGCCGGGCCGTGCCACACCGCGTACATGCCGGCCATCACGGCCAGCAACACCTGCGCCGTGCAGATGTTGGAGGTGGCCTTCTCGCGGCGGATGTGCTGCTCGCGGGTCTGCAGCGCCAGGCGCAGCGCCGGGTTGCCCTGCGCGTCCTTGGACACGCCGACCAGGCGGCCGGCCATGTTGCGCTTGAATGCGTCTTTGCAGGCCATGAAGCCGGCGTGCGGGCCGCCAAAACCGAACGGCACGCCAAAGCGCTGCGCCGAACCGATGGCGATGTCCGCGCCCCATTCGCCCGGGGCGGCCAGGAGGGCCAGCGCCAGCAGGTCGGTCGCGCAGGCGACCACCGCGCCCTGCGCGTGGGCGGCGTCTGCCAGCTTGCGGTAGTCGGAGACGGAACCCGTACTGTGCGGGTACTGCAGCAGCACGCCGAAGCACTCGGGCAGGCCTTCGGCCTCGTCGCCAATGCGGATCTCGATATCCAGGCCTTCGGCGCGCGTGCGCACGACTTCGATGGTCTGCGGATGCACGTGGCGCGAGATGAAGAACACCGGGCTCTTGGATTTGGCGCTGCGGCGCGCGAGCGTCATGGCTTCGGCGGCGGCGGTGCTTTCGTCCAGCAGCGAGGCGTTGGAAATGTCCAGGCCCGTCAGGTCGGCGACCATGGTCTGGTAGTTCAGCAGGGCTTCCAGGCGGCCCTGCGAGATCTCGGGCTGGTAGGGCGTGTAGGCCGTGTACCAGGCGGGATTTTCAAGAATGTTGCGCAACACCACGTTGGGCGTCTGCGTGCCGTAGTACCCCTGCCCGATGTAGCTGCGGTAGACCTTGTTGCGGCCCGCGACCTGCTTCAGTTCGGCCAGCACGTCGGCTTCGCTGCGCGATTGCGGCAGCGCCAGCGGCTCCTGGCTGCGGATCTTGGGAGGCACGACTTCTTCGATCAGGGCGTCCAGGCTGTCGCTGCCGATCACGGCAAGCATGGCGGCCTGGTCGGCGTCGGAAGGGCCGATGTGGCGGGGGATGAAGTCGGTATGGGTGTCTAGGGCGCGCGACATGGGGAGATCTCGGGGTAGCGGGTGTCGTCGAAGGGACGGACGGTATTGCATCTGGCGCAAGGGGCGCGGCGCCTGCCGGCCCCGCGCCGCCTGCTGGCCGGCTTAGCCGTTGGCGACGGCTTCGTAGCCGGCGGCGTCCAGCAGCTTGTCGGCGTCGGCCGCGTTGTCCGGCTTGATCTTGAAGATCCAGGCGGTGAAGGCCGATTCGTTGATCAGGTTGGGGTTGCTTTCCAGTTCTTCGTTGAAAGCGACGATTTCGCCGGCGACGGGCGCGTAGATGTCCGAGGCGGCCTTGACCGACTCGACCACGCCGGCGGTTTCGCCCGCAGCCAGCTTGGCGCCGACGTTCACGTCGCCGACGAAGACCAGATCGCCCAGTTGATCCTGGGCGGTGTCGGTGATGCCGACGACGAACACGTCGCCCTCGGCTTTGACCCATTCATGGGATTCGGTGTACTTGCGATCGGTGGGCAGACTCATGGGAACTCCTGAGGGAATGCGGGTAGATGAATGGTGTTGCGCGCCTCGCGCGGACGGCCGCCGCCCAGACCGGGTGGGCGCCCGCGCGAAGCTTCGAGTTTACGAGTGTTCGACGGCTTTGCCGTTACGCACGAAAGGCAGCTTGCACGCCACGGCGGGCACCCACTTGCCGCGGATGTCGACCTCGACCGTGTCGCCGGGCGCCACGCCTTGCGGCAGGCGCGCAAAGCCGATGGACACGCCCAGCGTGGGCGACATGGTGCCGCTGGTGAGTTCGCCCATGCCCTGCGGGGTGCGCACGGCCATGTGCGCGCGCATGACGCCGCGATCCTGCAGCTTCAGGCCGATGAAGGTGGCCGGCTTGGCGAATTGTTCCAGCGCGTCGCGGCCGATGAAGCGGCGCTCGGCGTTCTTGAGCGATACCGTCCAGGTCAGGCCGGCTTCGCCGGGGTGGGTGAGCTCGTCCATGTCCTGGCCGTAGAGATTCATGCCGGCTTCCAGGCGCAGCGTGTCGCGCGCGCCCAGGCCCGCCGGACGCACGCCCTGGGCGACGAGGTCGCGCCAGAACTGCACCGCGTCGGCGGCGGGCAGGACGATTTCAAAACCGTCTTCGCCGGTGTAGCCCGTGCGGGCGACCAGGGTGTCGTCGCCCACGCGGGCGGCGACGAAGGGGGTGAGGGATTCGCTGGCGGCCTTCCAGGCCGGGCGCGCGGCCCAGACCTTGGCGCGGGCATTGGGGCCCTGCACGGCGACCATGGCCAGGTCGCGGCGCGGCGTGATGGCGACGTCGAACGCGCCGGCCTGCTTGACGCGCTGCATCCAGGCCACGTCCTTGTCCGCGGTGCCGGCGTTGACCACCACGCGCCATTCGTCGACGGCGAAGAAATAGATGATGAGGTCATCGATGACGCCGCCCTGCGGATTGAGCATGCAGCTATACAGCGCCTTGCCCGGCACCGTCAGCTTGGCCACGTCGTTGGCGACCAGGCGCTGCAGGAAGGCGTAGGCGTCGGGCCCGGCCACGTCGACGTTCAGCATGTGCGAGACGTCGAACATGCCGGCGTCCTGGCGCACGGCGTGGTGCTCTTCGAGTTGCGAACCGTAGGCGAGCGGCATGTCCCAGCCGCCGAAATCGACCATGCGGGCGCCGGCCGCGATGTGTTCTTCGGCCAACGGGGTGCGTTTGAGGGGTGCGGACATGCGGGGAACTCCGGGACGGCAGTGATGCCAGGGTTACGGAATGCCGCTGGTTGCGGGCGGATGGCGCCCGCGCAACGGCTGAATCTTCCGCCCCTCTGTCCTTTTGCCTGAGAGTTGCCCCGCGTGGCGGGTTTGCACCTTCGGCGCCTGGGCTGCTCGCCATGTCCCTGATTAGGGCGGCGGTGCCAGGTCTCTCCAGAGTACTGTTTTGCCGCGTCCGCATGGCCGGTTGGGCAACAAATGCGGGACGGGACAAGCCTGCGCGGTATCGGTTACCTGAGCGATTCTGGGCGAATTGCGCCTTCGGCGGCGGCCGGACTGTGTGCCTTCGGCCGCTCTCTCCCGCAACATGCGTGACAGCGGCCAAAGCATACAACGAAAATCCCGGATCAGCCTAGGCCCGCGGGGTGTCTGCGGGCATCTGCGGGCATCTTTCCGGCGCCTCTGCGCCTTATCCCAGGGCCGTGTCCAGCAGCATCATCAGGACGAATCCCAGCATCAGGCCGCAGGTCGCATAGACCTCATGCCCCTTGCGGTGCGATTCTGGAATGATCTCGTGGCTGATGACGAACAGCATCGCGCCGGCCGCGAAACCCAGGCCCCACGGCAGCATCGGCGCCGACCAGCCGACGATGGCCGCGCCCAGCACCGCGCCCACGGGCTCGATCAGCCCCGACAGCATGCCCAGCGCCACGGCGAACGTGCGTTTGTAGCCGGCAGCCAACAGGGCCACAGCCACCACCAGTCCTTCGGGGATGTCCTGGATCGCAATGCCCGTCGCCAGGGCCGTGCCCCGCACGGGATCGCCGCCAGCGTAGCCCACGCCGATCGCCAGGCCTTCGGGCAGGTTGTGCAGCATGATCGCGAACACGAACAGCCAGGTTCGGCGCAGCCGGTGCGCCTCCATGCCCTCCCTGCCCTTGATGAAATGCTCGTGGGGCAGGATGCGGTCCATGAGCAGCAGCACCGCCGCGCCAAGCAGAACGGCCGCGCCCACCGTCAGGCCGGCCCCCCATGGCCCATAGCCCAGCTCCTCGCCCGCCGCGATGCCCGGCGCCACCAGCGAAAAGGCGCAGGCGGCCAGCATCACGCCAGCCCCGAAGCCGAACATGCTGTCCTGCGCCTTTTGCGGAATGGTGCGGGCAAAAAGAATGGGCAGCGTGCCCAGCCCGGTCGCCGCGGCCGCGACCAGGCCGCCCAGCAGGGCGTCGGCCACGTGCGGCGCGCGCACGTCCAAAAAGACCCAGAGTTGGTACAGGGCCAGGCAGGACACCATGACGGCCAGCGTCCAGACGCTGATGCTGGTGGCCGCCGGCCGAACACGATGACGGCTGAAGGTATTCATATGCCGCTGCGCTCCTTGCGGGAGAGGCGCTCAGCCCTTCGCCGCCACATAGCGGCGCGACACTTCGGGCCAGTTCACCACGTTGTAGAAAGCGCCGATGTATTCCGGCCGGCGGTTCTGGTACTTCAGATAGTAAGCGTGTTCCCAGACATCCAGGCCCAGGATGGGCGTGTTTCCGTCCATCAAGGGGCTGTCCTGGTTGGCGCTGCTCTCGACCACCAGCTTGCCGGCCGGCGTCACGCTCAGCCAGGCCCAGCCGCTGCCAAAGCGCGTCAGCGCCGCCTTGGTGAAGGCTTCCTTGAAGGCGGGCAGCCCGCCCAGTTCCGCTTCGATGGCCGCCGCAAGGGCCCCATCCGGCTCGCCGCCGCCCTGCGGCGACATGACGGACCAGAACAGGCTGTGATTGGCATGGCCGCCGCCATGGTTGCGCACGGCGCCGCGCACGGCATCCGGCAGTTCCTTGATGCGGGCGACCAGAGCCTCGACCGGCTCGTCCGTGGCGATCCCGGCGCCTTCCAGGGCGGTGTTCAGGCCGTTGACGTAGGTCTGGTGGTGCTTGGTGTAGTGGATCTCCATCGTCATTGCGTCGATGTGAGGTTCCAGCGCGTCATAGGCGTACGGCAGGGGCGGTAGGGTGTAGGCCATGCGAGTCTCCGGCTGATCCATCCCCGTGGGGACAGGCTTGATAAAGATCAAAACATAAATGATATGTATTTTTATTTAATATCACAATGCCGGAGTGGCCAGAAAAGCGCCCGGCGGCCTACAGCGCCTGGCCGCAGGCCACGCCCGAGGCCCAGGCCCACTGGAAGTTGTAGCCGCCCAGCCAGCCGGTAACGTCGACGGCCTCGCCGATGAAATACAAGCCCGGTGCGGCCTTGGCCTGCATGGACTTCTGGTCCAGGCCGCGCGTGTCCACGCCGCCCCGCATGACCTCGGCCTTTTTGTAGCCCGCCGTGCCGCTGGGCACGAGCGTCCATTGATGGATGTCCTGCGCCAGCGCGCGCAGCGTCTTGTCGGGCGCGTCCGCCAGGCGCAGCGCCGCCAGTCCCGGCTTGCCCGCCTGTTCGGCCAGGTGCAGCCAGCGGTCGGCCAGGCGCTTGGGCCACAGCCCGCCCAGCACGGTATGAAGCTGCTGGCGGTTGCCGGACTTGGACGCCAGCAGTTCCTGCGCCAGGTCGCGGCCCGGCGCCAGGTCGATGACGATGGGCTCGCCCGGTTTCCAGTAGCTGGAGATCTGCAGGATGGCCGGCCCGGACAGCCCGCGGTGCGTGAACAGCAGGTCTTCCAGGAATTCGCCGCGCGCCTTGCCCTGCCCCGTCTGCAGGTTCACTTCCAGCGCCACGCCGGACAGCTCGGACAGCGGCTGCCATTGGACGGGGTCGAAGGTCAGCGGGACGAGCGCGGGCCGCGGCTCCACGACCTTCAGGCCGAACTGGCGGGCGATCTTCAGCCCGAAATCGGTGGCGCCCAACTGGGGAATCGCCATGCCGCCGGTCGCGACGACCAGCTTGGCGGCGCGGATGACGCCCTGGCTGGTGCGCAGTTCAAAGCCGGCCTCGCCCTGCGCGATCTCGGCCACCGAACAGCCCATGCGCCATTGCACATTGCCCGCGCCGCATTCGGCGCGCAGCATGTCGATGATGTTTTCGCTGGAGTCGTCGCAGAACAACTGGCCGCGATGCTTCTCGTGCCAGGCGATGCGGTGGCGCTTGACCAGCGCCAGGAAGTCCTGCGGCGTGTAGGCCGACAGCGCCGACCGGCAGAAATGCGGGTTCTCGGAAAGAAAGTTGGCGGGCCCGGCTCCGATGTTCGTGAAGTTGCAGCGCCCGCCGCCCGAGATGCGGATCTTCTCGGCCAGGCGCTGCGCGTGGTCGACCAGCACCACGCGCAGGCCGCGCTGGCCGGCGACCGCCGCGCACATCATTCCCGCGGCGCCGGCGCCGAGTACTGCGACATCGAACATCAAGATTCCAGGTCCGCCCGCGCTCAGTCTTCGATCAGGCAGTCGACGTAGTAACGCTTTTCGCCGTCCGGTCCCACTTCGTCGGCCAGGCCGTGGATGTAGGTTTCAAAGCCGGGGAAGCGTTCGTTGAACTCGCGCGCGAACTGCAGATATTGCACGATGGTGCGGTTGAAGCGCTCGCCCGGAATCAGGAGCGGGATGCCCGGCGGGTAAGGCGTCAGCAGCACGCCCGTGACGCGGCCTTCCAGCTTGTCGATGTCGACGCGCTCGACCTCGCGGTGCGCCATGCGGGCAAACGCGTCCGACGGCTTGAGCGCGGGCACCATGTCGCTGAGATACATCTCGGTCGTCAGGCGGGCGACGTCGCGCTCGCGATAGGCCTCGTGGATCTGCTGGCAGAGGTCGCGCAGGCCCATGCGCTCGTAGCGGCGATGGTCGCGGCAGAACTCCGGCAGGATGCGCCACAGCGGCTGGTTGCGGTCGTAGTCGTCCTTGAACTGCTGCAGGGCGGTCAGCAGCGTGTTCCAGCGGCCCTTGGTGATGCCGATGGTGAACAGGATGAAGAACGAGTACAGGCCCGTCTTCTCGACCACCACGCCGTGCTCGGTCAGGTACTTGGAGACCAGGGCGGCGGGAATGCCGGTTTCACCAAAGCTGCCGGACATGTCCAGCCCCGGCGTGATGACCGTGGCCTTGATCGGGTCCAGCATGTTGAAGCCTTCGGCCATCTCGCCGAAGCCGTGCCAGTGGTCGTTGGCTTCCAGGATCCACTCGTCGCGGTTGCCGATGCCTTCGGACACCAGCCGGTTCGGGCCCCAGACCTTGAACCACCAGTCGTTCTTGCCGAATTCGGATTCCACCTTGCGCATGGCGCGGCGGAAATCCAGGGCTTCGCGGATGCTTTCCTCGACCAGCGCGGTGCCGCCCGGCGGCTCCATCATGGCCGCGGCCACGTCGCAGGACGCGATGATCGCGTACTGGGGCGACGTGGACGTGTGCATCAGGTACGCCTCGTTGAAGACGTTGCGGTCCAGCTTGCGGGTCTCGGACTCCTGCACGATGATCTGCGAGGCCTGCGAGATGCCGGCCAGCAGCTTGTGCGTGGAGTGCGTCGCAAACACCATGGCGTCCTGGCTGCGCGGGCGGTCCTGCCCGATGGCGTGCATGTCCTGGTAGAACTCGTGGAACGACGCGTGCGGCAGCCAGGCCTCGTCGAAGTGCAGCGTGTCGACATAGCTGCCCAGCTGCTTCTTGATCATTTCGACGTTGTAGATGACGCCGTCGTACGTGCTCTGCGTCAGCGTCAGGATGCGCGGATTCTTGTTGACCGCTTCGCGCGCGAAGGGGTTGGCCTCGATCTTCTTGCGGATGTTGTCCGGGTGAAATTCTTCCAGCGGGATCGGCCCGATGATGCCCAGGTGGTTGCGCGTGGGGCGCAGGAACACCGGGATCGCGCCCGTCATCGTGATGGCGTGCAGGATCGACTTGTGGCAGTTGCGGTCCACCACCACCACGTCGCCCGCGGCGACGTTGGCGTGCCACACGACCTTGTTCGAGGTCGACGTGCCGTTGGTCACGAAGAAGCAATGGTCCGCGTGGAAGATGCGCGCGGCGTTCAGTTCGGATTCGGCGACCGGGCCGGTGTGGTCCAGGAGCTGGCCCAGTTCGTCCACCGCGTTGCAGACGTCGGCGCGCAACATGTTTTCACCGAAGAACTGGTGGAACATCCGGCCGACCGGGCTCTTCAGGAACGCCACGCCGCCCGAGTGGCCCGGGCAGTGCCAGGAATACGAGCCGTCCTGCGCGTACTTCACCAGCTCGCGGAAGAACGGCGGCGGCAGGCTGTCGACGTAGCTGCGCGCTTCGCGGATGATGTGGCGCGCCACGAATTCCGGCGTGTCCTCGAACATGTGGATGAACCCGTGCAGCTCGCGCAGGATGTCGTTCGGAATGTGTTCCGAGGTGCGGGTCTCGCCGTACAGGTAGATGGGGATGTCGGCGTTGCGAAAACGCAGCTCGCCGATGAAGGCGCGCAGGTTCTTGATCGCGCTGGCCACGTCCTCGGGCGAGTCCACGTCGAACTCTTCATCGTCGATCGACAGGATGAAGGCGCTGGCGCGGCTTTGCTGCTGCGCGAACGAGCTCAGGTCGCCGTAACTGGTCACCCCGATCACCTCGACGCCCTCGGCCTCGATTGCGGCGGACAAGGCACGGATACCCAAACCGGACGCGTTCTCGGAACGGTAGTCCTCGTCGATGATGAAGATGGGGAAGCGGAATTTCATGCAGGCGCTCCTGGGGCAAGGCGTATCGGACGCGTATCGCGGCGCGAATGTACTGCTAGTAAAAACCCGTCCGATGACAGACGGCGCGAGCACCCGCCGGGTGGCGGGAATTGCGGAATTGTAGGGCTGTTTTTCTTACAGCCCTACGGGAAATCCCCAGAAGGCGTAAGCAGGCGTTGTCCGGCCGCCAAAAGGAGGCCGCGACGATGGCGGGCCAGGGAGAAATCCGGCCCCGCCCAGGGCCGGCGGCCGGGTTCCGGGCGCGCCCTGAACCGGCAGCCAGGCAGCGCCCCGCGCAGGCGGTCCCGGCCTAGCGGATGGTCCGGGCTTCGCCGGTCTGCAGGGCGTCCATGAATAGTTCGAAGTAGGCGGGAATCGCCTCGGCGGCCCCATAGCGGATGCGCCGCTCGACCTTGGCGATGGCGCCGAAGCACACTTCCGCGCCGGGTTCCCCGCAGACCAGGACGACGGGATCCTCGTCGTCGCAGACCTCGTACAACCCGCCGTGCGCCCGGCGGCCGACCTCGTAGAGATAGGCGGCGGCGCCGACCGTTTGCATGGGGGTCAGGGGAAGCGTGCCCAGATGGGCGGCCTCCAGCGCGTCATCCAGCGCATGGATGCTGGCCGGTGAGTAGTCCAGCACGGCGCCGGTGGAACCGGCTGCCTCCACGAAGTCCTGCGCTGCACCCGCGACACGGGCCACGAACTCTTCCTGCACTTCATGGCGCGTCGCAACCTGGTTTGTCTTGAGGAAACCGAACATCAGTGGCTCCTTTGTGAAAACCGCAAGCGGCGTTGAAACCATTATAGGCAAGGCCACCGGCCTATACTGCCCGAACGTTTCCTATTCCCAACACTTGCGCCGCCCATGTCCGAGCCCGTCGTTCGACGCCTGACCGCCCTCGATGCCGCGCCCTTGCGGCAATTGCGGCTGGACGCCCTGGTCGAGACGCCGGAGTCCTTCGGATCGAGTTACGAAGAGGAACACACGCTGACATTGGCGGACATCCGCGAATGGATCACCCCGGCCGACGATGGCGCCATGTTCGGCGTGTTCATGCAGGACGCCTTGGCAGGCATGGTGGGCGTGGGACGGCAGCGCAAGCTGAAGATGCGCCACAAGGCCCACATCTGGAGCATGTACGTGGCGCCCGCCCAACGCGGACGCGGGCTCGGGCGGCTGCTGATGCACGCCGCGATTGCCCACGCGCGGACCATGCGCGGCGTACGCCAGGTGCAGTTGAGCGTGACCGCCAACAACGCCGCGGCCGCGGCGCTGTATGCCAGCCTCGGATTCACCGTGTATGGCCACGAGCGCGAGGCGCTGTGCGTCAACGGCAGGCTGTACGACGAAACCCTGATGGCGCTGCCGCTGGCGAACGGGTAGCGCGGCGGGTTCAGGCGGCGCCCGCGCGGCGGGTTCAGGCGGCGCCCGCGCGGCGGCGCGCGCCGTAGGCGCACACCTGGTTGCGCCCGCCATCCTTGGCCTTGTAGAGCGCCTGATCGGCCGCCTTGATGACCGCGTCGGGCGCGCGCAAGGTCTCGCTGCGCTCGGCCACGCCGATGCTGACCGTGACGCGCAGCGGCCGGGCGCCACGCCCGCCCCGCGCGCCGCGCCGCCGCTGGCCAAGCTGGTCGGCCTTGGGCCGGGCGGGTTTGTCGCGCAGGCGCATCTGATACGCCTCGATGGCGCGCCGGACCGTTTCCAGGTGCGGCATCGCTTCGGCCGCGGTCTTGCCCGGGAACACCAGCGTGAACTCCTCGCCGCCGTACCGGTAGGCGCGGCCGCCGCCCGGCACGCGCCGCAACTGCGAGGCGACCATGCGCAGCACCTGGTCGCCCACGTCGTGGCCGTGGGTGTCGTTGAATGCCTTGAAGTGGTCCACGTCGGCCATCGCCAGCGTGTAGACGCGGCCCATGCGCTGCAGCCGCTCGTTCAGGGCGCGGCGGCCCGGCAAGCCGGTGAGTTCGTCCCGGAACGCCATGTGAAAGCCTTCGTGCGCCAGCGAGATGCACAGGGCCGTGAGCGACGCGGCGGACATCAGCGCCAGTTCAATGGGGTGGGCCGCGCCGCGCGGCAGCGCCCATGCCATGCACACGAAGCCCAGCCACTGTCCCGCCTGCTGCGGACGCCCGTAGCGCAACAGCAGCAGCGTCAGCGTCAGTCCGCTTGCCAGCAGCGCGATCAGCGCCTCGGCCGGCACGCCCATGCGCGCCAGCATGCCCTGCAGCGCGAAGGTGCTGAAGAGGCTGTCCACCCCGTCCTTGCCCGCCAGCGCGATCACCGCCACGCCCGCGGCCATCAGGCCGATGCGCAGCGCCATGTCGAGCAGCATGCTGGATCGTTCGGACCACAAGGCGTTGCTGGTGTAGACGAGCGCCCACCAGGCCAGCAATGGCCCCATCGCCCAGGGCGCCTGCCGCGCCAGCGTGGGCCAGGCCGCCGTGACGGCCAGCACGCACAGGATCAGCGCCATGGTCTGCGAGCGTTGATACATCAGGCAGATGGCCGAGCCGATCAGCGCCATCACCCACGGCACGAACGGCAGGATCAGGCTCAGCGCGGGCGGCCATTCCCGCCAGAACAGGAGACCGAACGCCGCGGCCACCGGCAACGCGGGGTAGAACAACAGGGGCAGCCAGGGAATATGGGGGTAACGCACAGATGGGCCTTGCTAACGCTTGCAGATATGACGTCGCCAAATCGGCAAACACATGTACTCATTTTACGGACGCGGCGTGGGGTTCTTTAGCGCCCGCCGCGTAACAACGGGCGCGGCGCCCGTGCTATGTTGGCGCTCCACCGTTGTTGGCTCCACCATTGGAAGGCATCCATGCGAATCCTGGTCAATATCGATGTGCCCGATCTCGAACACGCCATCGGCTTCTATGAGAACGCCTTCGGCCTGACGCTGAACCGCCGCCTGGGTCCGGCCGGCGCCGAGATGCTGGGCGCCGACGCGCCCATCTACCTGCTCGAAAAGGCTGCCGGCACGCCGGCCGCCGGCGCCCTGCGCCAGCCGCGCGACTATGCGCGGCACTGGACGCCCGTGCACCTGGACGTGGTGGTGGATGACGTGGACGGCGCGGTGGCCAGGGCGGTCGCGGCCGGCGCGCGGCTGGAGGATCCACCCGCCACGCATGCCTGGGGCCGCATCGCGCACCTGTCCGACCCCTACGGCCATGGCATCTGCATCCTGCAATTCCTGAACCGCGGCTACGACGAGCTGGCGCCCGATGCCGCCTCCCCGGCGGCGCCGCTGCGCTTCACCCCCGCGTCGCAAACCGATTTCGAGGCGCTGCTGGCCCTGCGGATCGCGGCCATGCGCGAAAGCCTGGAGCGGCTGGGCCGCTTCGACCCGGACCGGGCGCGAGCGCGCCTGCAGAGCACGTTCCAGCCGCAATACACCTGGCACATCGAGCTGGACGGCAAACGCGTCGGCTTCTACTGCCTGCGCCCGGACGGCGCAGGCTTGCGCCTGGATCATCTGTACGTGCACCCCGACGCGCAAGGACTCGGCGTGGGCGGCCAGGTGTTGCGGCGCCTCCTGCAGGAGGCCGACCGGCGCGGCCAGAGCGTGACGCTGAGCGCATTGCGCGGCAGCGACTCGAACCGCTTCTATCGCCGGCACGGCTTCGTGCAGACCGGCGAAGACGTGTGGGACATCGATTACCTGCGGCCCGCGGCCGCAGGCTGACGCATCAGGTGCGCGGCAGCGTGACGCCGCGCTGGCCCTGGTATTTGCCGCCGCGGTCGCGGTACGAGGTTTCGCAGACCTCGTCGCTTTCCAGGAACAGCATCTGCGCGCAGCCTTCGCCCGCGTAGATCTTGGCGGGCAGCGGCGTCGTGTTGGAGAACTCCAGCGTGACGTGCCCTTCCCATTCGGGTTCCAGCGGCGTGACGTTGACGATGATGCCGCAGCGCGCGTAGGTGCTCTTGCCCAGGCAGACCGTCAGGACGCTGCGCGGAATGCGGAAGTACTCCACAGTGCGCGCCAGCGCGAACGAATTGGGCGGGATGATGCAGACGTCGCCCTTGAAGTCCACGAACGAACCTTCGTCGAAATTCTTGGGATCGACGATGGTGGAATTGATGTTGGTGAAGATCTTGAATTCGTCGGCACAGCGCACGTCGTAGCCGTAGCTGCTGGTGCCGTAGCTGACGATGCGCCCGCCATTGGCTGTACGGACCTGGCCCGGTTCGAAGGGTTCGATCATGCCGGCGTCGGCCTGGCGGCGGATCCAGCGGTCGCTTTTGATGCTCATGGTGGGTGTGGTGCTAGGGATTTGAGTGGACGCCATTTTATCCCGAGCGCGCCGGCCCGCCCCTGACCGGGGCGGGACCGGCTTGTCCCGCCTCAAGCGGGGCGCCCGGTCAATTGCCGAACAGCGTCCGGTACACCAGCGAGATCCCGTTCACCGACCCGCCCTTTAAATCCAGGGACAGACCACGCGCCAGCCGGTAACTGGCGCGCCCGACGGTGTCGCTGCCGGACAGCGCCTGCTCGACGCTGAGCGTGATGCCGTTGGCGAAGTTCTTGCTGGCCACCAGGAATTGCGTGGACAGGTCGCTGTTGATGTCGCGGTTCACGTTGCCGGCCACCGTGCGGTCGGGCAGGATGCTGCCCGAACTGCCCATGTTGCCGGTGCGCACGGCCACGTCGTCCAGGCCGAACTGCTTGTAGAACGGCTGCCCGCCGCCCAGCAGCGCGGTGCCGATCGACACGAGCAGGGCCGCGTCGCCGCCGCTTTCGTCCGGGCCGCGGCCCAGCAGCAGCCACGACAGTTTCTCGACGTCGCTGACCTCGGGATAGGACACCAGGTCGATGCGCGGCCGCTGGGCGGTGCCGACCACCCGCACGCCCGCCTCGACCAGTTCGCCGGTGCGCAGGGCCTCGATGTCCAGGATGGGATTGTCCAGGCGGCCCTGGAAGGTCAGCGTACCCCGGCTCAGGCGCAGCCGCTGGCCATAGGCCTCGATGCCGCCGCCGCGGGTGCGCAGTTGTCCCCAGCCCGTCAGCCTGCCCTCGTTGAGCCGGATCTGGATGGAGCCGAGCAGCCCGGCATCCAGCCCCATCCCGGTGATGTAGAAGCGCGGCCCCATGTCGAACTTCAGGTCCATGCTGGTCTGCAGCGGCGTCGAGACCTTGTTGGGGTCGTCGCCCGCGCGGATCACGCGCACGTCGTCATCCAGCGTCGGCACGCCCTGCAGGATCTCCAGGCTGAACCAGCCCGCATCGGCGCTCAGGTTGCCGACGATTTCCAGGCGCGGCATGGCCGCGCGCACCTCCACGGTGCCGGACACCATGGCGTAGCGGTCCGAGCGCTGCAAGGCCGGGAAACGGAACAGCGTCAGGTTGATGGCCCCGCCGCCGTCCATGATGTTCCAGTCTCCCTTGGCCTCGGCGTAGCCGCCCTTCGCCCCCGGGTTGGTCGTGATCCATTCCTTGGTGCGCCATTCGGCCGGCATGACGCGCAACGACGCCGGAAAGCGCAGGCTGTCCAGGATCAGCCGCTGGCCGTCCAGGCGCGCGGACAGCGTGCCGTCGATCAGCCGCACGCCGTCGTCGATGCGCACCAGCCGCAGCTTGTCGCCCCGGATGTTGCCGGTGGCGCCCCACTGGCCGGCGAGCGTGCCCTGGACGTCGATGTTGGCCTTGAGCGCGCCGCCGACCTCCATGGCGTCGCCCACGAAGAGGCCCACCCACGCCAGGTCGGCGATGTCCGCGTTCAGCCGCGCCCGCAGCGGCTGGCGCGAATCGAGCGCCATGCCGCCCTGGGCGTCGACCAGCAGCACCGCCGTGCCGGTGCCGTTGATCGAACCCATCTTGTTCGTGGACAGGTCGAGCCGCGCATCCAGCCGGCTGGCGTTGGCCGAGGTGGGCGTGGCCGTCAGATCGAGCACCAGCGCCTTCACGCCCAGCGGGATGGGCGGATCGCCCGGAATCAGCAGATCGCCCGAACGGCGCGCGATGCGCGCCTTGCCCGCCAGCCGGCCGTCAAATTTCAGGTCCCACAGCAGGTCGAGCGCGATGCGGCGCTGGCCGTCGGGCACCATCGCATTCACGCGGCCGGCATTGCGGCCCAGCTTGGCCGCCGCTTCGGGGTCGAACGCCCCGATCACCTGGCGCGCCATGGCGGCGGTGATGACCAGGTTGTCCGACTGCCCGGCGGTTTCCCAACGCTTGCCGCCGCCGCGCGAGCCCTGATGCGCCACGGTCAGGCGCTCCTTGCCGGGCAGCGCCAGGCTTATCGCGGTCTGGCCGACCTGCCATTGCCACTGCGGCGCCACGGCCGAAGGAAGGAAAGACAGCGTGACCGGCCGGTCCAGCGACACCGAGAATCCGGCCGTATCGGCGGCCAGCCGGGAGAACGTGCCGCGCCAGCCCACCAGCGCCGCGTCGGGCTGGCCCGCCGCGCCCCTGCCCCAGCCGCCCGCGAAGGCGAGACTGGCCTGCGCGCGCGACCGCCCGACGATGCCCGGGCGGGGGTTGGGCGGGGTGTAACTGGCGGTGATCTCGCCGCGATGGGCCGCCATCGCGCCGTCGAGGCGGGCTTTGACGTCCGCCCCGCCAGGCAGGCCGGGCCAGAAGGCATCCAGTTGCGGCGCCTGGGCGTCCAGGGTGATCGCGCCGTCCGACGCGCCCAGTTCGCCCGTCGCCCGGACCCGGTTGCGGCCCAGCCGCAGGTCCACGTCCAGGCCATGGATACGCAGACCGGCCAGCGGCGCCACGGCCGGGTCCGGCGCCGCCGTGCCGGCGGGCGGGGCCGCGGCCACGTCCACCTGGGCCTTCAGGTCCCCGCTCAGGGGCTGCCGGTTCCAGCGGCTGCCCTCTTCAAAGCGCAGGTTGAAGGCGGCATGGCGCAGCGCGCTCAGGTTTTCGATCTCGGCCTGCACGTCGGCGCGCACGGTCAGCAGCGCGGGCGGCAGCGCGTCGCCCGCCCAGGGCGCCAGATCCAGCCGCTGGGCGTCGAGCGATCCGACGATGCGGTCACGGCCCGGCGCATCGCCTGCCTGCAGGTCGAACTGCGCGGCCAGCGTCGATTTGTCCGGCATCTGCGCGCGCGCCCGGGCGCTGCGCAGCACCAGCGCCGTGCGCGGCGCCAGGTCGGCGACCACGTCGAGCATCAGGTTGGAGCCCGTGCCGTCGACCTTGGCCTGGATGCCGTCGAGCGATCCCGCCGCGTCGGCCCGCAAAACCACCAGGCAGGCGGGCGCGGGCGGCCCCATCGGCGCGGCGGCGGCGGGGCCGGGTTTCTGGCCGGATGGCGGCTTGGCGCCCGCGGTGGCATCGCCCGGCCCCTTGGCCGGGCCGAACACGCCGCTCAGCCGGTCGGCCTGGCACAGCGGCGACTCGGGTCCCGCGCCGCGCGCCGTCACGTCCAGGCGCGCGGCAAAGGGCCAGGGGTCGGCCAGGGCCTGCAGGTCGGCCTGGCCGGTCACGTCGGCCTCTCCCACCTCGTGTCCGACGCGCAGGCTGGCGATGCGCAACTGGGCGCCCTGCCTGCCGGCGGCCAAGGTGGCGCTCAGGTCGTTCAGCGTCACCGGCAGCGGCTGGCCGTCCTGGATGAACTGGAAGTCGCCCAGCGCCAGCCGGTCCACGGCGATGGTCACCGGCAGTTCCGGCATGGTGAAGGGTTCGTCGCCATCTTCGGTGGGCGGCGCCTGCGGCGGCGAGGTCATGGTCACGCGGACCGATCCGGCCGACAGGTTGCGCACGTGCAGCAGGCGGTCTCCCAGCGCGCGCCAGCGCACCACCAGGTTCAGGTCGGCGATGTCGACATGCGCGCCGCCGGCCACCAGTTCCAGCCGGCCCACGGTCACACCGCGCAGGATGGAGCCGTTCACGTCCAGCGCCTGACCATCGAGCTGCTGCGCGGCGGTGGTCAGCAGCAGGCGCGTGCCGTTCTGCGACGCGACCAGCCAGAAAATGAATCCGGCCGCCAACGCCGCCAGCATGGCCAGGCCGGGCAACCACCAGACCAGCACCTGACGCAGGAATTTACGCAAGAACGTCAAAATGCGATCCCCAGCGAGAAATGCAGGCGCAGGTCGCGCTGGCGCTGACCGTAGGCCAGGTCCAGAAACAGCGGCCCGGCGGGCGTGCGCACGCGGGCGCCGACGCCATAGCCCACGTTCATCGACATGTCGCCGAAGGATTCGGCCGCATCGCCGGCGTCCACGAAGACGCCCATGCCCCAGCGTTCATCGAAGTAGTGGTCGTATTCGATGCTGCCCACGAGCAGCGTGGGCGCGCCCACGACGGCGTTGTCGCGATGCACGCCGATGCTCTGGTAACGGTAGCCGCGGATGGAACGCGCGCCGCCCGTCCGAAAGCCGAAGTCGTCGGGAACCTGCACATCGCCGTTGGACCACACGCGGCCCGCTTCGGCGCGGATCGTCAGCACGTCCAGCTTGCCGATCGGCCACCATTTCTGGCCACGCAGCCGCAGGCGCGTGTAGGGCTCGCCCGTGTCCAGCGTGACGCCAACGCCGCCGCCCACCGAAATCAGGTTGCCTTCGCGCGGATCGTATTTGTTGTCCACATCGCGCCGCAGCCATTCCGCCGTGGTGGTCACGGTGGGCAGCGTGTAGCTGTCGCCGCCATCGATCTTGACGTGGTCCTGCGCCAGCAGCACGCCGTAGCGCGTTTCGTATTCGACGCGGCTGTTGCCCGCCCCCTTGCGCTCCTGGGTGCGCGTGGCGCCCAGCGCGTAGCGGGTGACTTCCAGGCCCTGGATGTCGGAACGGTCCGCCAGAATCCCGAAGGAATCGCGGTAGCCGCGCTCGCTCGGGGGCAGCAGGATGTCCATGAAGGCGCGCTGGCGCAGCCGGTCCACGCCGAACCCGGTTTCCAGCGTGACGGGCTGGCCGAACACCACGTTCTGCCGGTACAGGGATTCCACCCGCACGCCGGCCTCGTCATCCACGCCGATGGACGCGGAAAAGCGCTTGGGCGGCGCTTCGACCACGCGCACCTGCACGGGCAAGGTGACCTCGCCGTCGGAATCGAACTGGGCCGGCGGCGGGGGCAGGCCGCCCGACACCGTGGGGTCGCCCGCCGGCGCGGCCGCGGCGGCGTCTTCGGCTCCCGGTCCGCGGGCGCGGTCCGAAATGGGATCGGTAGGCTGGGCGGTCTGGTCAGGCTCTTGCAGCGACACGAACGCGCCGCGGAAAAACGCCGTCGACTGCAGGTCCTGCTGCCACTGGTCCAGCCGGTTCTGGTCGAACGCCGCGCCCACGTTGTAGCGGACGTAACGGTCGATCAGCGTCTCCGGCACGCGTTTGAGGCCCTGCGTGTTCAATTCGCCCATGCGGACCTGCGGCCCGCTGTCGATGGCGACGTGCAGATGCGCCAGCGCGTTGTCGGCGTCGATGTCCGCGCGCGACGACGTCATGCGCGCCAGGAGGAAATCGCGCGTGGTGACGTCATCGAGCAGCGTGGCTTTGGCGCGGTTCCACTCGCTGTTGATGAACGGCTGCCCCTTCTTCAGCCGCCAGTCGTCGCGCAGCTTCTGTATGCGCTGCGCATATTCGGGGCGCGTGATGCGGCCGGAGAATTCCAGGCTGACGGAGTCGACGATCGTGCGCTTGCCCGGCACGATGGCGATGTCCCAGGTCTCCCCGCCGATGTCGGTCCCGGCCTCAAGCGTGACCTTGGGCGAAAAATAGCCTTGCGTGGCCAGCGCCGCCAGCGTCGCGTCGCGCGCGCGCCGACGCAGGCGGTTGATTTCACCGCCGTCCTGGTCTTCGGCCAGCCGCGCGATCGCATCGACCGCCTGCGTGATCGCCTGCAGCGCGGCCGGGGGCACGCCCCCGGGGTCGACGATGACTTCCGGGCGCTTGGCCAACGCCTCGCCCGCCATCATGCACAGTCCTGCCAATACGGCTCGGGCAGCCCACCGCATGTGTCAGGTCGGTTGCTGTACGACGATGGAGGGGAACTTTCCGGCCATGTCGCGCGGAAGCGCCGCAACGCCCGTGGCCAGCTTTCTTGCGATCGCGCGATACAGCGACGCGGCTTCGCTGCCCGCGTCCGACACGACCGTCGGCGTGCCGGCGTCGGTCTGTTCGCGGATCGCCAGCGTCAGGGGCAGGCTGCCGAGCCACGGCGTCTGGTATTGCTCGGCCATGCGCTGGCCGCCGCCTTCGCCGAAGATGTGTTCGGCGTGGCCGCACTGCGAGCAGATGTGGATGGCCATGTTCTCGACCACGCCCAGGATCGGCACGTCGACCTTCTGGAACATGCGCAGGCCCTTGCGCGCATCCAGCAGCGCGACGTCCTGCGGCGTGGTGACGATGACCGCGCCCACGACCGGCACCTTCTGCGCCAGCGTCAGGGCCACGTCGCCCGTGCCCGGCGGCATGTCGACGATCAGGTAATCCAGGTCGCGCCAGTTGGTCTGGCGCAGCAACTGTTCCAGCGCCTGCGTGACCATCGGGCCGCGCCAGATCGCCGGCGAATCGGCGTCGATCAGAAAGCCGATGGAGTTGGCCTGCAGGCCGTGGCCCGTCAGGGGCTCCATGCTTTTGTTGTCCAGGCTTTCGGGACGGCCCGAAATGCCCAGCATCGTCGGCACGCTGGGTCCGTAGATGTCGGCGTCCAGCAGGCCGACCTTTGCACCCTCGGCCGCCAGGGCCAGCGCAATATTCACGGCCGTGGTGCTTTTGCCCACGCCGCCCTTGCCGGACGCGACCGCAATAATGTTGCGCACATTGGGCAGCGGCTTCAGGCCCTTCTGCACGGCATGCGCGGCCACTTTCCAGGTGACGGTGACCTGCGCGTCCGGCGCGCCGGACTGCGCCAGCGCGCGCGCGGCGATGTCGCGGATCTGCTCGCGTACGGCGTCGGCGGGATAGCCCAGCTCCAGGGTCACCGCCACGCGCCCGCCAGCCATTTGAATGTCACGATCTTTTACAGAAACGCCTAAATCCAAACCAGTATTCGGGTCGTGCGCGGCGCGCAGTGCGGCGCGGATGTTTTCTATCGTTATACTCATGTCACTATGGTTCCGTAGGCAGCGCGGCGTCTGCGGGCCGCCATCCCCTAAAGGATAGCGGATACACGGGAACCTTTCGCTGCGTTTTGCATCCGACATTCATGACCAACACACTTATCCGCTTCTTTCGTGCCGTCCTATTCGCCGCCCTGGCCTTGATCGGCATGGCGATGGCGCTGGTGTTCATGCTTTCCACGGCAGTCGCCGTGGCGATCCTGTACGTGGTCGCCAAGGTGCGCGGCAAGCCCTTTGGCGTTCGCGCCTATTGGAGCCAGCGCCAGGGCGCCCGCCCTGGACCCTTCCAGTCCGCCACCGCGCCGTTCGCCACGCAACCGCGCGGCGACGTGATCGACGTCGAGGCCCGCGAAATCCGCTGACGGCGTTTTTCCACTGGCTTGCGCCCCGATCCGGCGCAAGCAGGCCGTTGCGTGTTGCGCCAAGCCGCACCCCGCGCACCGGCCCATTCCCCCCTCAACCCGCCTGATTCGCCTTGCCGCGAGGGGCGGGTTGTGTGCTTTCCGGGGCCGCGTCGCGGGCAGGTGCGCGCGCTTGCCCTAAAATGGCCGGCCAAATCCCTTTTCCCCTCAACCTCAGTCGACAACCATGTCTCGCACCCTTTTTGTCACCACTGCGCTGCCCTACGCCAACGGATCCTTCCACATCGGCCACATCATGGAATACATCCAGGCCGACATCTGGGTTCGTTCGATGCGAATGGCGGGCCACACGGTGCACTTCGTGGGTGCGGATGACGCGCACGGCGCGCCGATCATGCTGAAGGCCGAAAAGGAAGGCATCACGCCGCAGGCGCTGGTGGCGCGATATGCCGCCGAGCGTCCGCAGTACCTGAACGGTTTCCACATCCGCTTCGATCACTGGCACTCCACGGACTCGGCCGAGAACGTCGCGCTGTCGCACGACATCTACCGCGCGCTGAAAGCCCAGGACCTGATCGAAACGCGCTCCATCGAGCAGTTCTACGATCCGGTCAAGGGCATGTTCCTGGCCGACCGCTACATCAAGGGCGAATGCCCCAAGTGCCACGCCAAGGACCAGTACGGCGATTCCTGCGAGGTCTGCGGCGCGGTCTACGCGCCCACCGAGCTGATCAATCCGTACTCGGCGCTGACCGGCGCCACGCCCGTCCTGAAGTCCTCCGACCACTTCTTCTTCAAGCTGTCCGATCCGCGCTGCGTGGAATTCCTGCAGCAGTGGACCACCGGCGCGAACAAGCACGGCGGCAAGCACCTGCAGCCTGAAATGCTCGCCAAGACGCGCGAATGGCTGGGCGCCGAAGACGGCGAGGCCAAGCTGGGCGACTGGGACATTTCCCGCGACGCCCCCTATTTCGGCATCGAGATCCCGGACGCGCCGGGCAAGTACTTCTACGTGTGGCTGGACGCGCCGGTCGGCTACCTGGCCTCGCTCAAGTCGTACTGCGAGGTCAAGGGCATGGACTTCGACGCCCTGCTCGACCCCAATGGCGACACCGAACAGGTGCACTTCATCGGCAAGGACATCGTGTACTTCCACGCCCTGTTCTGGCCCGCCATGCTGAAGTTCGCCGGCCGCAAGACGCCGGACGCGGTCAATGTGCACGGCTTCATCACGGTCAGCGGCGAAAAGATGTCCAAGAGCCGCGGCACCGGCATTTCGCCGCTGCGCTATCTGGAACTCGGCATGAACGCCGAATGGATGCGCTACTACATCGCCGCCAAGCTGAACGCGCGCGTCGAAGACGTGGACTTCAATCCCGAGGACTTCATCGCGCGCGTGAACAGCGACCTGGTCGGCAAGTACGTCAACATCGCCAGCCGCGCCGCCAGCTTCATCACCAAGCACTTCGACGGCGTGCTGGGCTACTCGGGCGACACCGACGCGCTGTCCGCCGAATACGCCGAACAGGCCGAGTCCATCCGCGCCGCCTTCGAAGCCCGCGAATACAACCGCGCCATCCGCGAAATCATGGCCTACGCCGACCGCATCAACCAGGCGTTCGACACCGCGCAGCCCTGGGTGCTGGCCAAGGGCCTGGCCACCGCCGATGACGCGCAGAAGGCCGCGCTGCAGGACATCTGCTCGCGCTCGCTGGCTGGCTTCAAGGCCCTGTCGGTGATGCTGGCGCCGGTGCTGCCGGCGCTGGCCGAACGCGTGGCGCTGGAGCTCTTTGGCGCGCAGGCGCCCTTCACCTGGGCCGACGCCTCGGTGCTGCCGCAGCGCGTTGCGCCGTTCAAGCACCTGATGCAGCGCGTCGAGCCGCAGATGCTGGAAGACCTGTTCGAGCCGCCCGCCGCGCCCGTGGTGGTGCCCGGCGGCGAGCCGCTGGCCGAGACCATCTCCATCGACGACTTCGCGCGCGTCGACCTGCGCATCGCGCAGATCGTCAACTGCGAACACGTCGAGGGCTCCACCAAGCTGCTGCGCCTGACGCTGGACGTGGGCGAAGGCCGCCACCGCAACGTGTTCTCGGGCATCAAGTCGGCCTACCAGCCGGAAGACCTGATCGGCAAGCTGACCGTGATGGTGGCCAACCTGGCCCCGCGCAAGATGAAGTTTGGCGTGTCCGAAGGCATGGTGCTGGCCGCCAGCCACGCGGACGAAGCGGTCGACGCCGGCATCTACGTGCTGGAACCGTTCCCCGGCGCCAAGCCCGGCATGCGCGTGCGCTGATCGGCGCGGCAGACCAGAAAAGACCGAGCCCGCGTGAAGCGGGCTCTTTTCTTTGCGGCGCGGGATCGCCAGACCGCCGGATCGCCGGCCGCTCAGGCGTTGCTGGGCGCCAGCGCCGGGTCCAGCGAGACCCGTTCATCGAACACGAAGCACTTGCCCTCGTAGCCCGGACCGCCGGTTTCCTCGAAGTATTTGAGGATGCCGCCATCGAGCTGATAGACGTTGTCGATGCCGGCCTCGTTCATGTAGATGGCCGCCTTTTCGCAGCGGATGCCGCCCGTGCAGAAGCTGACCACCGTCTTGCCTTCGAGCTGCGCGCGGTTCGCCTGCACCGCGGCGGGGAATTGCGTGAAGCGCTCGATGCGCCAGTCGATGGCGTTCTTGAACGTGCCCTCGTCCACCTCGAAGGCGTTGCGCGTGTCCAGCATGACGACCGGACGTCCCGCGTCGTCCACGCCCTGCGCCAGCCAACGCGCCAGCGTATGCGCATCGACGCCGGGCGCACGCCCTGCGGCGGGCCGGATGGCGGGGTGATCCATGCGGATGATCTCGCGCTTGATCTTGACGAGCAGTTTTCGGAACGGCACGTCGTTGCTGTGGCTGAACTTGACCTCCAGGTCCGCGAAGCGCGCGTCGGCGCGCAGGCCCTGCAGAAAGGCGTCGATGCCGTCCGCCGCGCCCGCGAGGAACAGGTTGATGCCTTCTTCGGCCAGCAGGATGGTTCCCTTGAGCGCGGCGGCGCCGGCCTCGGCGAGCAGGCGGGCGCGCAACTCGGGCAAGGCATCCAGGGATACGAATTTGTAGGCGGCGATATTGACGACGGCAGTCATGGCAAAGCAGTGAGTACGGGCAGCAAAGCCCGTAATGATAATCGCAGGACGGATTGCCCCGCCCTGCGCCCGCGCTCAGCGGCCGACGACGTGCTGCTCGATGACGGCGTCCAGCACCCAGCGCAGCGACGACGCGCCCTGAGGCGGGTCCGGGTCGTTGACCTCGACCACGCGCAGGCGATATTGCACGCCGGGCTGGAAGTCGAAGCCCGTGATTTCACCGTGCCACGGCTGCCAGGGCTGGGCGGCGCTGTCCCGCACCCGATAGCACATGGCGCGGCCCGCGCCCGTGTCGCACGGCACGCGCTCGGCATCCACGTAGACGAGCTTGGTGGGCCCGCGCTGGCCGCCAGCGATCGGGTCGGCGCGCCGCCCGAAATCCAGCGTGTCGCCCGTGCTGAGCTTCCACGTCATGCGCTGCGGATTGTTGGCGTTGTCGAACGACGAGGCCGTGATGCGGGTGAGCGCCGCCAGGAAGTCCTGTTCGAGCGCCATGGCCTGCGGTGCGCAGGCCTTGCGCGTGGCGACGGGACTGGCACGCACGATCAGCAGTCCGTTGGCAAGGGTGTACGGCGCGCTGTACGAATTGCAGCCGGCAAAGCCCATCATCCGGGGCGTCCCCTGCTCGTGGATGAATTCCGCGGTGATGGGGCGCGTGGTCGACGACGGATGCGGCACGGGACGCAAGGCGCCGCCCGGCCGCGACCAGCGCGCCAGATCCCAGCGCGTCTGCACCAGGATGTCGGAGGCCGAGGTCGGCTGGAAACGGGGATCCTGCCCATCGGCCGCGCGCATCGGCGGCGAAGCGCAGGCGGCGAGGGCCGCACACAGCAGGCAGGACGCCAGGCGGCGCAGGAGGACGGAAACGCGCATGCAAGTCTTCCGGTACGTGGTGCGGCGCCGCAGCTCAGGGCGTCGGCGGATCCTGGCGGCGCTCGAATTCCAGCACATCGCCGCCGCGCAGATTGAACGTCAGATGCCGGGGCGCCCCCCCGCTATCCAGCGTGAAGGTATCGATGGCGCGCAGGCCCCGCAGATAATCGGCTTCGAGCTTGGCGCGGTCGGGCGGCACGCAGGCCATGCGCGTGGTGGCCGGCGCGTCGATGAAGAGCTTGTTGCGTTCCAGCTTGTACGTGCCGGTATAGCGGTTGCAGCCGGAAAAGCCGTTGACGTGGTATTGCTTGCCTTGCGCCAGGAACGTGAGCCGGATGGGTTCGCCGTTGTCGCCGTGCGGGATGTCGCGCAACGCGCCGCCGGCCTGCGTCCAACGGACCAGTTCCCAGCTTGTCTGCGCCAGCGAATCCGCGCTGCTGGCTGCACTGGCGGCCGCGGCGCCTTCGGGACGCGCGCCGCCGGTGGTGCCGGCGCAACCGGCCAGCGCCGCGGTCAACAGCCCCAGGCAGAGCAACCTGTTGGGCGTGGACAGGAGAGTAGGCATGGGCGGGACTCCAAAAGGTTCGTACCGCCGTACTGTAACCGGCCTGGGCCGCGCGGGCGATTTTTCTCCGCCCTACAGCCGTATCCAAAAGATGCACCGAAGGCCGCCGGTTCTAGCTCCGATGATCGGGCGTCTTGCATCGAATGCCGCATGGCGGGCGCTGGCGACGGCGCGCAGAATCAACGACAGTCGTGGTCTCCGGCCGAACAGAAATACAGGGAAAGAGGAGCGGAACAAGCGACCACCGCAAGCGCAGTGTCCGGCCCATCGGGCCTGAGAACAATATCGACCGGGGAGATGCGCGATGGGTTTCTTGAGAACGTTACTGGCGCTATCGGTGGTGCTGGACCACCTGGGTGGCGGCTATGCCGACCAGCTTGTCGGCGGCCGGCTGGCCGTGCAGCTTTTCTATGTGATTTCCGGCTTCCTGATTTCGTATGTGCTGACGGCGACGGACAATTACCAGGGCGCCACCGGCAAATTCTACGCGAACCGGTTCCTGCGGCTGTTTCCCATCTATCTGGCGGTGGCGGCCTTGACGCTGACGGCCCACATCGTGAGCGGCGGCTCATTCTTCCGTCTCTACGAATCGCTGCCCTTCAGCGCCGAAGTCTTCCTGTTCCTCTCCAACCTCTTCATCTTCGGCCAGGACTGGCTGATGTTCTTCGGCATCCGGGACTCCGCGCTGGCCTTCACGGGCAGCTTCGCCAACAGCGACGTCCCGCTCTACAAGGGCCTGCTCGTGCCGCAAGCCTGGACGCTGGGCGTGGAGATGAGCTTCTACCTGGTTGCGCCCTTCATCCTGCGCTCGCCGCGCCGGCTGCTGATGCTGCTGGCGGCCTCGCTGGCGCTGCGCGCCGTGCTGATCGCGACCGGCGTGGGCCGCTCCGATCCCTGGACCTACCGCTTTTTCCCCACCGAACTGGCGCTGTTCCTGATCGGCTCGCTGTCGCATCAGGTGGTGCTGCCGCGCATGAAGGCGTGGACGCAGCGCGTGAAGCGGCTGCCCGAGTTGGGCACGGGCATCCTCTTCATCTATGTCCTGGCGCATTTTTCGATCGGCATCCATCCCACCGTGCGCGATGGCCTGGCCGTCCTGCTGTTTGCCGCGCTGCTGCCGCTGGCCTTCCTGTTCCAGTCGCGGCACCGGCTGGACAAGGCGATCGGCGAATTGAGCTATCCGCTCTACATCTGCCACATGCTGGTGATCATGGCGTTCAGTTGGCTCATGCACGACGTCCAGGAACACCAGCCGATGCTATTCGCCGCGATGGCGATCACGGGCTGCATCGGCGTGTCCGCCGTGCTGAACTACCTGATTGCCGATCCCGTGGAACGCCTGCGCAGCCGGCTGCGCACCGACGCCAAGGGCGCGGGGACGTCTCCCGCGGCCGACGCCACACCGCGGCCCCCGGTCCCTGCCCAACCGATGGGGACTATTCGCCGCGTGCCTTGATGTAGGCGGACAGCACCAGTTCGATCTGCCGCCTTTCCTGCCGGCTGAGGCGGGAGTAGGCAGAGTACGAAACGGTTTCGAAGGGCCAGGCGGGCGGATCGGGAATCTCCCCGATGCCGTCCGCAATGCTGTCCGGCAGGACGTGGCCGGTCGGCGCGTCGAGCATCGGGCCTTCGCCGGTGCTGAGCCACAGGGCACTGACGCGCAGCGCACGCGTCAGCTTGATGAGCGCATCGCTGGAAGGCTGCAGGCGCTGCCCGCTTTCGTAGTTGCCGATGGCGCTTTGCGACAGGTTGCTCGCGACCGCCAAGTCTTTTTGAGTCCATCCCTGAAGCATTCTTGCGTTGCGCAGACGATGGCTAAACGTGTCCAATCGATCAACCCGAGACATTAATTTGCATGGTTTTATTTGATTAAAGCATTTCAATTCCACGGCCAAACATATGGATTAGACCCCATTTTCCGGGCTAATCCATAAATCGCCGCATGCCCCCCGCCGGCCGTGCAAGACATAGCCCGCGCGCCAGCCTTTCGCTCTGCCTCGAACCCCGCAAAGTCCATATCTATCAACCGCTTGCGAAGGATCCCCATCCCCGCCGCGGCTGCAGGACCGCTGGGCCCGCCACCCCACCGGTGTGCGAAAAAAAGCCGCGCAAGTTTATGAGCAAGTCTGCTGACAAAAGAGAAAATAATGTATCGGTAATACATAATAAATTGTTGATGCAAAACCCGAATCAAACGATGTTTCAATGGACTGACCCGGCTTTCCGGCGCAAGGACTGTTACCGACCGAAACCATAGAAACGTATCTTCACAAAAAAACACGCCCGTGTTTAAATGAAACACAGGCGTGACTCCATGAGGGAAAGCGCCCACAACGGCCGGCAACGGCATGGCTCTGCCAGGCGCCCGGCTTTCCCGGCGCCAGCGCCCTGCCGCGCCGCCTCATTGGAAGCATCAATGAACAACACGCTGGATGTCATTTTTCTTGGCAATGACAACGCCAGGCATGCCAGACTGGTCGAATCCCTATCCCACCTGGGATTCAACGTCCGCCGCTGCCACGATCTCGTGGATGTCTACGACAGGTACTCCCGCCAGCCCAGCCCCCTGGTGGTCCTGGAAGCTCCCCTCCCCGATGTGCACAACGCCGCCGTGCGGCTGCGCGCCATCGACCGCAGCCTGGGCATCGTCGCCATCGCCGAATTCGCCGACGCCGAAAGCCGTATCCGTACCCTGCTCTGCGGCGCCGACGCGTGCCTGTCGCCGGACGTTACGGGACTGGAACTGGCGGCGGTCCTGCAGGCCCTGGTGCGGCGCGCGGTAGGCCTGGACGGCCTGGATCCCGCGACGGACGTGCACGCCGAAGAGCCCGAGCAGGCGGGCTGGCGGCTGGCCAACAAGGGCTGGACCCTCATCAGCCCGAAGGGCAGGACGCTGGGACTGACGACGGGGGAACGCGATTTCCTGACGCGGCTGGTGAAGGCGCCCGACCGCAAGATCAGCCGCGATGCCTTCCTTGCCGACGGGGCGGACGAAGCCGACAGCGGCATCACGCGGCGCCGCTTCGTGGATGTGATGATCAGCCGGCTGCGCCGCAAGGCCGCGGCCAATCAGATGACGCTGCCGATACGCGCGGTCCATGGATGGGGCTACATGTTTGCCGCCGACATCACGCTGGATCTGGACTACCGGGTGACGGGCGACAGCGGTCGCGCGGATGGCCAGCAGGCCTGGCGCAGCGAAGAAGCGGACGCGAGCGCGTCCGTCTAGACGCCGGCCGGCGCAAGGCCGACAGGCGAAAAAAACGCGGCGCTGCCCCCGAAGGGTAAGACGCCGCGCTAAAACAACACGTGAGCCTGGAGTCATCGGCCGGCACCGATGCCTTCTACCTGGATCACGCGATTCCAACATTCGTGCCTCATACTACTCACGCACGGTCCGACCGTGGACCTGCGCCGGGTCTCTAGTCCCTGCGCAGGCTGCAACGTGATCAAAGCCTGGCAATGCGTCCACCCTGGCTGCTGGCGGGCGTTACTGCCATATCAGCGGCGTTCCTTCCGGATAGCCGCGTGATGAGGAAAGTTTAGGACCTTGGACGCGTTTCCAGTAATTCTTTGTTGATAGTCTTCCATACCATATTGATATAGGAAGAACGTGCCTTCGATGCCTCTGCCCAAACCCTCCCTGCGTCATCGCGTCGGCAAGATACTGGCGCTGTTCCCCCCCAACTGGTGCCTCGCCATCCTGGTGGCGCTGGACGGATATGCCTTCATGCATCCCGTGCTGCGGGAAGTCCGCGCGCGCGAATATTCATTCTGGCTCGCGCTGGACAACTGGCACGAGATCATGCGCGTGGTCGGCCTGCTGGAAATTCCACGGCTGGTGCTCGGCGTCGGCCTGCAGGTCATTGCGCTGGGGCTGATCCTGAAAGCGCGCATCGCGTGGGCGTTCTCGCTGGTGCTGCTGATCGGCGTGGGCACCTTCTCCATCCTGGGCGATGGCGGCCGCGCGGGCCTGGGCCTCTACACCCTGATTCTCGTGATCGCGCTGGTGGCCTACTGGCGGCGCTTCGATCGCGCCAGCGTGACCGCGGGCTCGCTGTTCGCGCTGGTGAGCGTGCTGTCGCTGATGATCTACGCGGTGTTCGGCACGCTGTACCTGGGCAATGAATTCAATCCCCCCATCCTGGACGCGGGCACCGCGCTTTACTTTTCGATCGTATCCATGTCCACCGTGGGCTATGGCGACATCACGCCCCACAGCGGCACGGCGCGCCTGTTCACCGCGTCGATTATCATCCTCGGCATTACCGTGTTCGCCACGTCCGTCAGCGCGATCGCCGGGCCGGTGATCGGCGGCAACCTGAAACGGCTCGTCAAAGGCAGGTTTTCCTCCGCCATGAGAAAGAACCACATCATCATCGCCGGCGCCACGCCCCTGGCGCTCAGCGTCTACCAGGGCCTGCGCCACCGCAACGAAGAAGTCACCGTCATCGTGCCGACCGGCATGGCGCACGACTACCCCGCGTCCACCGATCTGATCGAAGGCGATCCCTCCAGCGTCGAGGTGCTGCGCTTGGCCGGCGTGGGACGGGCGCGTTATGTGCTGGCGCTGCGCGACGACGATGCCGAGAACGCCTTCATCGTGCTGGCCGCCAAGGAAGCCACCGGACCGGACGGCGCCAAGACTGTCGCCCTGGTGAACACCAGCAAGCATCTGGAGAAGATCCGCCGCGTGCAGCCCGATCTGGTGTTTTCGGTGCAGTTGCTGGGCGCCGAACTGCTGATGCGCGCCATCAACGGCGAGCCCATGGACAGCCAGGCCATCACCGACCTGTTCTTCGCCAAATCCTCAGCCGACGCGAAGGCGACCTGATTCGCGCCGCGCCCCGCGGGGCAAGGGGTGGTCGGCATACCAGCGCACGAACTGCTCGGACGGCATGGGCCGCGCGAACAGATAGCCCTGGATGAACGTCACGTCGCGCCGCGCCAGGTAGTCGAACTGATAATCGGCTTCGACGCCTTCGGCCAGCACGGACAGGCCGAGCCTATGCGCCAGGGCGATGATGGCGTCCAGCACCGGCGCCTCTTGCCCGTCAGGCTCGATGGCCTGCACGAAGCCCTTGTCGATCTTCAGGTAGTCGACGGGAAATCGTTGCAGATAGGACAGCGAGCAGTGCCCCGTGCCGAAGTCGTCGATGGCCACGCGCACCCCGCGCGCGCGCAGGGCGTCGATGTTGCGCCGGGCCTGGCCGTCGTCGGCGATCAGGCTGCGTTCGGTGATTTCAAGCACCACGACGGGCTGGCGCGCCGCGATTCCCGCCGCGAAGCGCTCGACGTCGGACGCCAGGGCGGGACTGGACAAGTGCTCGGCGGCGATGTTGACGCCAATGTGAAAGCCGGGCGGCGTGGCCCAGCCGCGCATGTCGCGCTCGATCAGCGCGAACAGGTGGCGTGTCAGCGGGACGATCATGCCTTGCGCCTCGGCCGCGGCAATGAACAGGTCAGGCCGCACGTCGCCCTGCCCGGGCCGATGCCAGCGCATGAGCGCCTCGACGCCGCTGCACTGGCCCGACACATGGCTGTACACGGGCTGGTAATGCACCCGGAATTCGTCGGCCAGGATGGCGCGCCGCAACTTTTCCTTGATGGATTGGCGGTTGGTCTGCAGCCGGTGGGCGGCGACGGCCAGGCAGACGCCGATCAGCACCGCGAAGGGCAGGTAGGTCAGCATGAGCTGCTGCCAGGCCAGGACGACGGCCTCGGGCGGCGCCTTGACGCGGATGGTCACGGCGGCGCGCCCGTCGTAAAGCGTGGTCTCGCCATGCACCAGTTGGCCGTGCGCCGCGGAAGCCCCCTTGGAATCGCTGTGTATCGACGCGGCGCCCTCGCCCACGATCAGCTCGATCCGGTAATCGCGCAGCGTGGCGACGGCACCGAGCAGGTCCTGAAGATGACGCCCGTCTACCACGACCACGCCGCTGTGCCCGTCGACGCCCGGCCGTCCCAGCAGGATGGCGGGCCGTTCGGGCGCGAGGGGCGTGCCGGACACGGTCACGAGCCATTGGTCCGGCGGCGTGTCGACCGACCATCTGCGAAATTCCGACAACGGATAGTCGGTCTGGCCCACCGCCGACGAGCAGTAGACCCGGTCGCCGCGCACCAGAAAGAGCGACCGGAAGTAGGGATTGAGCATGCCCCAGCGCCGCAGGTCGGGCAGCGCCTGCTCGCATGGCAGGGCCGTCAGCGCGGCCACTCTGTCGAGCATTTCCCAGGCCTGTCCCAGGATGTGCTGGGCCTGGACCCGCACGATGCGCGCGGCCGACTCGGCTTCCTGGCGCTCGGCGTTGCGGGCGTGCCATCCGGTCCAGGCCACGCAGGCCAGCACCGGCAGCACCAGCGCCAGGGCCACAGGCAGATACCGCCACGACGATACGCGTTCCATCAAGACCGATGTCGGCAAAGGGTCTCCGCTTAGGGATCGCTGCGATTGGCGCGAGCGCACCGTTCGGATGGGACACCAAGCGCCGCGCGGCGTCAAGAACCGCGTGCGGCGCACGGGGATCTGGCGGCCGGGTCCAGCAGTTCGACCATCATGGCCACGTGCGCCTCGCGGCGGTCCTGCAGGCGGACGGGCTCGTCCGGGTCGGCCAGCGCGGCCAGGACGACGGTATGCACCACCGGCGCCAGCAGCAGCCACGGCTGGCGCAGCGCCACGCTGTCGCGGCACAGCCCCCGCTCGCGCGCCAGCGCCAGCAGGCGGCCCAGGTCGGCAAAATGCGTGGCGGCCGTTTCGTGGCGCCAGCGGGCCGCCAGGTGCGGCACCCTGCCGCTTTCGGCGAGCAAGAGGCGCAGCGTGCTGATCATGGCGGGATTGGCGAGGCGGTCGTGCAGATGATCGGCGATGCGTTCGGCCAGCGCCTGCACGGAATCCGCGTCGTTGACGATCGCGTCGACATCGAGCGGCGCAGGCGCGAGGTGGCGCTCGAGCAGCGCCTCGAAGACGGCTTCCTTGCTTGTGAAATGGGCGTACAGCCCGCCCTTGGACAGGCCTGCGCCGCGCGCGATGTCGTCCATGCGCGCCCCGGCATAGCCTGCCTGCGAAAACGCCCGCAGCGCGGCGTCGACGATCTGGTCGACCCGCACCGACGGCGGTAGACGACTGCGCTGCCTGTCCATCCCGGTGGCTCCGTGTTCGAGATGAGGCGATTACATACCGACCGGTCAGTCGTTACCTTGACCCGGATCAAGGAACGATCGAGGCTCGCTGGGCAAAATAGGCGCATGCCCTGGCGCCGGGGGCCGTCCGCGGGGCACGCCACCAGCCTGCCGCCCGCGCCACTCCCCCGGCCGTCGAGCCGGAGAACCGCCTCATGAAAGCTCCCGTGTCCGCCGCCAAGATCACCGCCCGCCTGGCTCCCGCCGCCCTGGCGCTGCTGCTGGCGACCGGCTGCGTCTCGCTCGCCCCCGATTACCAGCGCCCCGCGCTCCCCGTTCCGGAGGGGTATCCGGCGGCCGGCCTGCCGGCGGCCGGCGATCCGGGGGCCGGCCTACCGGGGGCCGGCCATCCGGAGGCAGGCCTACCGGCCCCCGCCCCCGCCGAAGCCCCCTCCCCCTCGCCACAAGATCCCGCCGCCCGCATTGCCTGGCAGCGCTACTTCACCGACCCCGCGCTGCAGCGCCTGATCGCCACCGCGCTGGACAATAGCCGCGACCTGCGCGCGGCATTGCTGCGGGTGGAGGAAGCGCGCGCGCTGTATGGCATCCAGCGCTCGGACCAGTTCCCCTCGGTGGGCGTGCAGGCGCAGGGCTCGCGGGCGCGCGTGCCGGCGGACCTGAACCTGACGGGCCAGCCGCAGATCTCCAGCCAGTACCAGGCGGGTCTCGGCATGGCGACCTGGGAACTGGACTTCTGGGGCCGGGTGCGCAGCCTGAGCGATGCGGCGCTGGAAAACTATCTCTCCACCGAGGCCGCGGCGCAGGCCGCCACCCTCAGCCTGATCGCCCAGGTCGCCGACAGCTACCTGACCCTGCGCGAACTGGACGAGCGGCTGGAACTCACGCAGGAGACCATCGCATCGCGCGCGGAGTCGCTGCGCATCTTCCGCCGGCGCTTTGAAGAAGGCGCCATCTCCAAGCTGGACCTCACGCAAGTGGACACGCTGTGGCAGCAGGCCAAGGCGCTGGGCACGGAGCTGGAACGCACGCGCGCCGCGCAGGCCCACGCCCTGGAGCTGCTGGTGGGCGCGCCGCTCGATCTGCCCGCCGGCCCGGCGCGCCTCAATGACGACGCCGTCATGCGCGAGCTGCCGCCCGGGCTGCCGTCGGACCTGCTGACCAACCGCCCCGACATTCTTGCGGCCGAGCATCGGCTCAAGGCCGCCAACGCCAACATCGGCGCCGCCCGCGCCGCATTCCTGCCCAGCATCACGCTGACCGGCGCGTTCGGCACCGCCAGCGCCGAACTGGACGGACTGTTCGCGGGCGGCAGCCGCGCCTGGAACTTCGCCCCCAGCATCAACCTGCCCATCTTCGATGCCGGCCGTCGGCAGTCGTCGCTGGATCTGACCGAAGCGCGGCGGGACCTGGCCGTGGCCAACTACGAGCAGACCATCCAAAGCGCCTTCCGCGACGTGTCCGACGCCCTGTCCTCGCGCCGCTGGCTGGCCGAACAGGTGGACGTGCTGCGCGCCACCGTGGCCGCCCAGGCCGAACGCACCCGCCTGGCGCAATTGCGCTACGACCACGGCGCCTCGCCCTACCTGGAGGTGCTGGACGCCAAGCGCGACCTGCTGGCCGCGCAGCAACAGCTCGTCGAGACGCGCCGCGCGCTCCTGTCCAGCCGCGTCGGCCTGTATGCCGCGCTGGGCGGGGGCTCGCTGGCCGCAGCAACGCCCGGCCCGGGCACCGCCCAACGCTGACTGGCAGACAAGATCAAGGACACGCCCAGATGCCGCTACCCACCCGAAAACTGATCCCCCTGATTGCCCTCGCGGTCCTCGCGGCCGCCGGCTATTACGGCTGGCGCATGCTGGCGGACACCGGTCCGGGCGCGGCCTTCATCAGCGGCAACGGCCGGATCGAAGCCACCGAGATCGACGTCGCCACCAAGCTGGCGGGCCGTGTGCAGGAGGTGCTGGTCGCGGAGGGCGACTTCGTCTCGCCGGGCCAGCCGCTGGCGCGCATGCAGATCGACACGCTGCAGGCGCAGCGCGAAGAGGCGCGCGCGCAGCATCAGCAAGCGGTCAACGGCGCGGCCAGCGCCGCGGCCCAGGTGGCGCAGCGCGAGAGCGACAAGCGCGCGGCTGAGGCGGTGGTGGTGCAGCGCGAAAGCGAACTGGACGCGGCGCGCCGACGGCTCGCCCGTTCCGAGACGCTGTCCAAGGAAGGCGCCTCGTCGATCCAGGAACTGGACGATGACCGCGCGCGCGTGCGCAGCATGCAGGCGGCGGTCAACGCCGCGCGCGCGCAGGTCACGGCCGCCGCCGCGGCCATCGACGCGGCGCGGGCCGCGCAGGTGGGCGCGCAATCGGCCATTGCCGCCGCGCAGGCCACCGTGGCGCGCATCGATGCCGACATCGCCGACGGCGAGCTGCGCGCCCCGCGCGCCGGCCGCGTCCAATACCGCGTGGCCCAGCCGGGCGAAGTGCTGGGCGCGGGCGGCAAGGTCCTGAACATGGTCGACCTGGCCGACGTCTACATGACCTTCTTCCTGCCCGAACAGGCCGCCGGCCGCGTCGCGCTGGGCCAGGACGTGCGCATCATCCTGGACGCCGCGCCCGAGTACGTCATTCCCGCCAAGGTGTCGTTCGTCGCCAGCATCGCGCAGTTCACGCCCAAGACCGTGGAAACCGCGAGCGAGCGCCAGAAACTGATGTTCCGCGTCAAAGCGCAGATCAGTCCCGAGCTGCTGCGGCGGCACCCCACGCAGGTCAAGACCGGCCTGCCCGGTGTGGCGTGGCTCAAGCTGGATCCGGACGCCCGCTGGCCCGCCAGCCTTGAAGTAAGGGTGCCCTGATGGCCGCAAGCGCCCCGCCCGTCGTCACGCTGACCGATGTCGGCCTGCGCTACGGCAAGACGCGCGCGCTGGACGGCATCACGCTCGACATCCCCGCCGGGCGCATGGTGGGACTGATCGGTCCGGACGGCGTGGGCAAGTCCAGCCTGCTCGCGCTGGTGGCGGGCGCCCGCGCGGTGCAGCAGGGCAAGGTCGAGGTCCTGGGCGGCGACATGGCCAGCCGCCGCCATCGCGAAGCCGTCTGCCCGCGCATCGCCTATATGCCGCAGGGGCTGGGCAAGAATCTCTATCCCACCCTGTCGGTGGAAGAAAACCTGCAGTTCTTCGGCCGCCTGTTCGGCCACGACGAGGCCGAACGGCGGCGGCGCATCGACAGCCTGACCCGCAGCACCGGCCTGTCCGCCTTTCTGTCCCGCCCCGCGGGCAAGTTGTCGGGCGGAATGAAGCAGAAGCTCGGCCTGTGCTGCGCGCTGATCCACGACCCCGACCTGCTCATCCTGGACGAGCCCACCACCGGCGTCGACCCGCTGGCGCGGGCGCAGTTCTGGGACCTCATCGGCGAGATCCGGCGCGAACGCAGCGGCATGAGCGTCATCGTGGCGACGGCCTACATGGACGAGGCCCAGCGCTTTGACTGGCTGATCGCCATGGACGAAGGCCGCGTGCTGGCGACCGGCACGCCCGGCGCGCTCCAGGACCGCACCGGCGCGCAGACGCTGGAGGCCGCCTTCATCGCGCTGCTGCCCGAGGAAAAGCGGCGCGGCCACAAGCCGGTCGAGATCGTGCCGCTGGCCCTGGACGAGCACGCCGGGATCGCCATCGAGGCGCGCGACCTGACCATGCGCTTCGGCGACTTCGTCGCCGTGGACCACGTCAATTTCCGGATCCGGCGCGGGGAGATATTCGGGTTCCTGGGCTCCAACGGCTGCGGCAAGTCGACCACCATGAAAATGCTGACCGGACTGCTGCCCGCCAGCGACGGCCAGGCCTGGCTGTTCGGGCAGCAGGTCGATCCGCGCAACCTCGATACCCGCCGCCGCGTGGGCTACATGTCGCAGTCCTTTTCGCTGTACGGCGAACTGACCGTGCGGCAGAACCTGGTGCTGCACGCCCGGCTGTTCCACGTGCCCGAGGCCGACATCCCGGCGCGCGTGGACGAAATGGTCGAACGCTTCAGCCTGGGCGACGTGCTGGACGCGCTGCCGCAGAACCTGCCCATGGGCGTGCGCCAGCGGCTGTCGCTCGCGGTGGCCATGGTGCACAAGCCCGAACTGCTGATCCTGGACGAACCGACCTCCGGCGTGGACCCGGTGGCGCGCGACGGTTTCTGGCGCCTGTTGATCGAGCTGGCCCGCAAGGACCACGTCACGATCTTCATATCCACGCACTTCATGAACGAGGCGCAGCGCTGCGACCGCATTTCGCTGATGCATGCGGGCAAGGTCCTGGTGAGCGCCTCGCCCGATGAGATCACGCGGCTGCGCGGCGCCCGGACGCTGGAAGACGCGTTCATCGCCTACCTGATCGACGCCGGCGCCGGAACCGCCGCCGGCGAGGCCGAGGGCGCGGCGCTCCCGCCGGAAAATGCGCCCCCGCCCGCCGAGCCGCCGCGTCGGCGCTTCAGCCTGCATCGCGCGTTCAGCTACATGTGGCGCGAGTCGCTGGAGCTGCGGCGCGACCCCGTGCGCGCCACGCTGGCGCTGATGGGCTCGCTGCTGCTGATGTTCGTGATGGGCTACGGCATCAGCCTGGACGTCGAAGACCTGCGCTACGCGGTCATGGACCGCGACCAGACCGGGCTGAGCCAGAACTACAGCCTGAACCTGTCCGGGTCGCGTTACTTCATCGAACGCCCCCCCATCGCCGACTACGCGGAACTGGACGCGCGCATGCGCAGCGGCGAGCTGTCGCTGGCGATCGAAATTCCGCAGGGCTTCGCCCGCGACGTGGCGCGCGGCAAGGATGTCCAGATCGGCGTGTGGATCGACGGCGCCATGCCGCAGCGCGCCGAAACCATCCGCGGCTACGTGCTGGGCATGCACCAGGGCTGGCTGGCGCAGCAGGCGCGCGAGCGGCTGGGCGCCCGCGCGCAGCCTGCCGTCAGCGTGGAGACCCGTTTCCGCTACAACCCCGACGTGCGCAGCCTGCCCGCCATGGTGCCCGCCGTGATTCCCCTGCTGCTGCTGATGATGCCGGCCATGCTGACCGCGCTGGCGGTGGTGCGCGAAAAGGAGCTGGGCTCGATCATCAATCTCTACGTCACGCCGGTGACGCGGCTGGAATTCCTGCTGGGCAAGCAGGCGCCGTATGTGGCGCTGGCCATGCTGAACTTTCTGCTGATGGCGCTGCTGGCCGTCACGCTGTTCGGCGTGCCGATCACCGGCAGCTTCGCCACCTTGCTGCTGGCGGCGCTGATCTACAACGTGGTGGCCACCGCCATCGGCCTGCTGGCCTCGACTTTCACGCGCAGCCAGATCGCGGCGCTCTTCTTCACGATGATCGGCACGCTGGTGCCGGCGGTGCAGTTCGCCGGCCTGCTCAACCCGGTGACCTCGCTGGAGGGCGGCGGCCGGCTGATCGGGCAGGTCTATCCCGCCACCCACATGCTCACCATCAGCCGCGGCGTGTTCAGCAAGGCGCTGGGCTGGCACGACCTGCAGGCCTCGTTCTGGCCCCTCTTGATCGCCATTCCGGTCATTCTGGGCGCCTCGGCGCTGTTGCTGAAAAAGCAGGAGACCTGACATGCGGCGCCTCGCCAACATCTACCGCCTGGGAATCAAGGAGCTGTGGAGCCTGGCGCGCGACCCGATGATGCTGATCCTGATCGCCGTGTCGTTCACGCTGATGATCTATACCGCGGCCACGGCGGTCCCGGAAACGCTGCACAACGCGCCCATCGCGGTGGTGGACGAGGACCACTCGCCGCTGTCCGCCCGCATCGTCTCGGCCTTCTATCCGCCGCACTTCACGCCGCCGCAGCAGGTCACCCCGGCGCAGGCCGACGCGGGGATGGACGCGGGCCGCTACACGTTCTCGCTCGACATCCCGCCCAATTTCCAGCGCGACGTGCTGGCGGGCAGGCCGGCGCAGATCCAGCTCAACGTGGACGCGACCCGGATGAGCCAGGCCTTTACCGGCAGCAGCTACATCCAGCAGATCGTCACGGACGAGATCAACGAGTTCGCACGGCGCTATCGCGCGTCGTCGGCGCTGCCGGTAGAGCTGGCCGTGCGCATGCGGTTCAACCCGAACCTGACCCAATCCTGGTTTGGCGCGCTGATGGAGATCATCAACAACGTCACGATGCTGTCCATCATCCTGACCGGCGCGGCCCTGATCCGCGAGCGGGAGCACGGCACCATCGAGCACCTGCTGGTCATGCCGGTGACGCCCACCGAGATCATGGTCGCCAAGGTCTGGTCGATGGGGCTGGTCGTACTGGCCTGCGCTGGGCTATCGTTGACGTTCGTGGTGCGAGGCCTGCTGCACGTGCCCATCGAGGGTTCGGTGGCGCTGTTCTTGGCCGGCGTGGCGCTGCACCTGTTCGCCACGACCTCGATGGGCATTTTCATGGCCACGCTCGCACGCAGCATGCCGCAGTTCGGCATGTTGCTCGTACTGGTGCTGCTGCCCCTGCAGATGCTGTCCGGGGGCACCACGCCACGCGAGAGCATGCCCCAGTTCGTGCAGCACATCATGCTGGCCGCGCCGACGACGCACTTCGTCGAACTCGGCCAGGCCATTCTCTATCGCGGCGCGGGCATAAGCGTCGTATGGCAGCCCTTCCTGGCGCTGGCGCTGATCGGCACAGTCCTGTTTGCGTTATCCCTGGCGCGTTTTCGCAAGACCCTCAGCCAGATGGCATGAGGCCCGTGTGTATTCGTTTCCCCTTACCACGCTTATAAAAGGACGGATGATGAAGAAAACAACTGCCTCCCTGCCTCAAGGACTCGCCGGCGCCAATGTGGCCTACTGCCAGCGCCTGACCCAGCTTGCCCAGGACAGCCAGCAGCGCTGGCTCGAACTGGGCCAGCGGCTCGCGGGCGACGGCACCGGCCAGTACCTCGCCGCCTTCGCTCCGCTGACGCCCACCGACAACTGGCAGGACCTCGCCCCCGCGCTGGGCGAACTCACGCGCAAGCGCTGGCAGAGCCAGCTCGAAGCCAGCCAGGCCATCACTCACGTGATGCTGCAGGAACAGACCGCCCTGGCCGCGGGCCTGGGCGAGGCAATGCGCGAGTGGTTCAAGCATGCCAACAGCGCGGCCATCGACAAATCGCCGCTGACCCAGATGTGGTCGGTCATGTCCAACCAGATGGAGGCCGCCTGCGCCGCCATGCAGGACGCCAACCAGCCGGGGGCCCGCCATGACGGCTAAACGCACGGCCCTCATCACGGGCGGGGCCGGGTGCCTGGGCCGCGCCATCGCCGTGGCCCTGCACGATGCCGGCCATGACGTCATCGTCACCTACCATTCCAGCGAGAGCGCCACGCGCGAGTGGATCCAGGAGGAAGCCGCCCGCGGCCGCACTTTCGCCATGTACAAGGTCGACGTGGCGGACTTCGATTCCTGCCAGGCGCTGGCCCGCCGGCTCGAGGAAGACGGACGCCAGATCGACATCCTGGTGAACAACGCTGGCATCACGCGCGATGCCAGCCTGCGCAAGATGACCGCGCAGGACTGGGCCGAGGTCATGCACAGCAACCTGGACTCCATGTTCAACATGACGCAGCCGCTGTGCGGCCCCATGGCGGACCGGGGCTGGGGCCGCATCGTGAACATCTCGTCGGTCAACGGCAGCAAGGGCGCGTTCGGGCAGACCAATTACGCCGCGTCCAAGGCGGGCATCCACGGCTTCACCAAATCGCTGGCGCTGGAAGTGGCCAAAAAGGGCGTGACGGTGAACACGGTGTCACCGGGCTACCTGGCCACGCGCATGGTGCAGGCCGTGCCGGCGGAGGTCCTGGAGGAAAAGATCCTGCCGCAGATTCCGCTGGGACGGCTGGGCCAGCCCGAGGAGATCGGCGCGCTGGTGGCCTTCATCTGCAGCGACGTCGCGGGCTTCATGACGGGCAGCAACGTCGCCATGAACGGCGGGCAGCACATGTATTGACGGCGGCGGCCGCCACCTCGGGGCACGCAGGTTGCACCTTGCAGATGAAGGTGCAACCTGCCACTTAAAACACTGTTTGACACAACCGGTAACGGGTTAACCCCATATTGTTGCCGGGGCCTGGCGCTCGTATATTTGCATCCACTCGACCAGGATTGGATGCAATTTTGTATCTTGGTATCCATTCAGGGTCCCGATACGCGCCAGCGGCACCCCCGCTGGTTTTCAACGCATGCCGGCTCCATCTCGCGCAGACGCGACATCCGGCAGCCCTCCGAGGGGAAAAAACCATGCAAGTGAACGTACGTCCGCTAGTTGCCGCCGCCTGCCTCGCCCTGTCGTTCGCCGGGACCGGCGCGCAGGCCCAGGAAACCGTGAAGATGGGCGCCGTCCTGTCGCTGACCGGCGCCAACGCCACCGTGGGTGAAGACGTGCGCCGCGCCGTGGACCTGGCGGTCGAAAAGGTCAACGCCGACGGCGGCGTCATGGGCAAGAAGTTCGCCGTGGTGATCGAGGACTCGGGCGGCAACCCCACCACCGCGCTGAACGCGGCGCGCAAACTGGTCAGCGTGGACAAGGTGCCGGTCGTCATCGGCGAATACTCGTCCGGCATCTCCATTCCGCTGGGCCAGTACCTCGTCAAGGAAGGCGTCACCCACATCAACATCGCCAGCACCAGCGTGAAGATCCGCGATCTGGGCGCCACGTCCTTCAACCTGATCGGCCTGGAAGACAAGGGCAACAAATTCTCGGCCAAGGACACCTGGGACCAGGGCTACCGCAACGTCGCGATCATTGCGCCCAACAACGCCTACGGCCAAGGCGTGGCGCACGGCTACAAGGAAGAATTCGAAAAGCTGGGCGGCAAGATCGTGACCGAGGTCCTGTACACCGCGGGCCAGTCCACCTACCGCCGCGAACTGCAGCAGATGTCGCGCAGCAACCCCGACGCCTACATCTACACCGCCTACGGCCAGGAATCCGCCGTCATCAACCGCGAAGCCTTCGAACTGGGCCTGCGCAAGACGCCGTGGTACGGCATCCTCCTGAGCATGTGCCTGAGCGACACGCCCGCCAACATCGCGCAAGGCCAGATCGGCATGGAAGTCGGCTCGGTGCTCGGCCCCAAGGGCCGCGAGTACGCGGAGGCCTTCAAGGCCCGCTACAAGGAAGGCTTCAAGACGTCCTACACCGGCTACGCGTATGACGCCGTGCTGCTGACAGCCGCCGCGATGAACCAGGCCAAGTCCACCGCGCCCGCCGACATCCAGGCCGCGCTGACGCAACTGGGCCAGAAGGGCTACGAAGGCGTCACCGGCTTCATCAAGTTCGACGCCGACCGCCAGCGCATCGACCCGCCTTACGCCAAGCTCAAGTCCGACCAGGGCAAGATCGTGGTCCGCTGATAAGGCCTTGGCCGGACTCGCAGGGGTGCGGGTCCGGCTTTTTTTTCCGTGGACGGCGCCGCGCGCCGCCGCGGGGCTTCCGCTGTCTTACGAGCAAACAAGATGATCCAGATTCTGGTCGACACGCTGCTGCGCTGCTCGGACCTGGCGTTGATCGCGCTGGGCCTGAGCATGGTGTATGGGCTGGTCAAGTTTCCCAACATCGCCCACGTGCAATACGCCATGGTGGGCGCGTATCTCACTTATGCGCTGCACGCGCTGGGGCTGCCGCTGGCGCTGGCGCTCCTTGCCGCCTGCGCGCTCACCGGCGCCATGGCGCTGGCCTTCCATCTGCTGGTGTTCCGCCGCCTCCTGCGCGCCGGGCCGGCCATCACGATGATCGGCTCGCTGGCGCTGTCCATGCTGCTGATCGCGCTCTGCCAGGGCTTTGCGGGGTCCTTCCCGCGGATGTTCACCTTGCCGCTGGCCACGCCGATCCGCCTGGGCGACGCGAGCGTCACCCTGACGCAGATCGCGGCGGTATCCACCACCGCGCTGCTCCTGGCCGGCTTTGCGCTGCTGCTCTTTTGCACGCGCGCGGGCCGCGCGATGCGCGCCCTGGCCTGCAATCCCGCGCTGGCCGATGCCAGCGGCCTGAACGCCTCGCGCATCACCTGCCAGGTGGCCTTCTGCAGCGGTGCGCTGGCCGGGCTGGGCGGCGGCCTGCTCGCGCTGTCCACCGGCGCGCACATCAACCTGGGAACCGACCTGCTGCTGCCGGTGTTTGCCGCGGCGATCCTGGGCGGCCTGGGCAACCCGCTGGGCGCGGTGGCCGGCGCGTTCCTCATCGCGCTGACCGAAACCCTGGTGACCAACCTGAACTTCGGCTGGCTCTACGCCAAGCCGGTGGCCTTCCTGCCCGTGGCCTACATCAGCGCGGCCTCGTTCCTCATCCTGTTGCTGGCGCTGCTGTTCAAGCCCTACGGCCTGTTCGACCGGGAGGTCCGCCGTGTTTGATTTTCTGGTTTCCTCGCTGACCTTCGGCGCCATCTTCGCCCTGATGGCGCTGGGACTGAACCTGCAGGCCGGCCTGGCTGGCCTGCTGAACTTCGGCCACATCGCCTTCGCCGGCATCGGCGCCTACGGCACCGGCATCGCGGTGCAGGCGGGCTGGCATCCGGCGCTGGGCGCAGCCGCCGGCGTCGCCGTCGCCATGACGCTGGGCTGGTGCATCGCGCGCCTGGGCAGGCAGCTTGCCGCCGACTACTGGGGCATCGCCACGCTGGCCATCGCGGAAATCATCCGCACGGTCGCCACCAACGAGCTCTGGCTGACCAACGGGGCCCAGGGCATCAGCGGCATCCCCGCGCTGTTCGACGACCTGCCCGGCAAGAGCGGCGCGCTGGCCTTCCTGGCCCTGGTCGTGGCGCTGGCGGCCGCCGCCGCCGTGCTGTTGCGCCGCGTGGCGTATGGGCGCTTCGGCCGCGCGCTGCGCGTCATGCGCGAAGAGCCCAAGCTTGCCGCCTGCATGGGCTACGACCTGATGTCGCTGAAGTCGCGCGCCGTGATGGCGGGCGCCGGCGTGACGGCGGTCGCCGGGTCCCTGTACGCGCATTACATGAGTTTCGTCGGCCCCGACTACCTGCTGGCCTCCGAGACGTTCCTGCTCTGGACCATGCTGATGATCGGCGGCATCGGCAACTTCTCGGGCGTGGTGCTGGGGGTGGTGCTGGTGCAGACCGCCTACACGCTGGTGCCGTTCGCCAAGGACGCGTTCGGGTTCGGATCGGACATCGCGGGCGCGCTGCGCCTGGGACTGATCGGATGCATCCTGCTGGGATGCCTGTTGTGGCGCAGCGAAGGGCTGCTGCCTGAAAAGATGAGGAAGATGCCATGACGGCCCCCCATGCGTTGCAGGTCGATTCCGTGGCCAAGGCCTTTGGCGGCAATCGTGTCCTGGAGAAAGTCGGATTCAACGTCCGGCCCGGCGAGATCGTGGGCCTGCTCGGCCCCAACGGTTCCGGCAAGAGCACGCTGCTCAACACCATTACCGGCTTCGAGGCCATCGACGCCGGCAGCGTCACCTTCGAAGGCCGGCGCATCGACACGCTGAGCGCGCACCGCATCGTGCAGGCAGGCATCGCGCGCACCTTCCAGCTGCCGTCCATGCCGGCCAAGATGTCCGTGGCGGAAGTCGCGATGGCCGCGTCGGTCGCGCACCACGGCATCTGGGAGAACCTGTTTGGCCTGCGCGCCGCGCGCGAAGCCGAGGCCCGGGCGCGCGAACAGGCCAACGCCCTGCTGTACCAGCTGCTGCTGGCGCCGGTGCGCGACCAGCCCGCCGCGGCGATCTCGGGCGGCCAGAAAAAGCTGCTGGGCATCGTCTGCGCCCTGATGGCGCGTCCGCGCATGCTGATGCTGGACGAGCCCACCGCCGGCGTGCATCCCAACCTGCGCAGCGACATCGTGGGCGCGTTGCAGCGCCTGAACCAGGCGGGCATGACCATCGTGATCGTCGAGCACGACATGCACTTCATCCGCGAGGTCTGCCACCGCTGCATCGTGCTGGACCGCGGACACATCGTGGCCGATTGCCGGCCCGACGAACTGGCGTCCAACGAGCGCGTGCTGGAAGCCTATCTGGGCGGCGCGGCCCGCAAGCCTGCCGCCGGCGCCACCGCGGGCCCCGTGCTGCGCATGGGAGCCGCGTGATGAGGGAAAAGATGATCGAAGTGGAAAACGTGGTCGCGGGCTACACCCGCGACGTGGACATCCTGCGCGGCATTTCGCTGCACGCGGACAAGGCCGAGATCGTGACCCTGCTTGGGCCCAACGGCTGCGGCAAGTCGACCCTGCTCAAGACCATCGCCGGCTACCTCAAGCCGCGCGCGGGCCGCGTGATGCTGGGCGACAAGGACATTTCACGGTTTGCCGTGCACGAGAAGATCCTGCGCCACGGCCTGGGCTTCGTGCCGCAGACCGAGAACGTCTTTACCGCGCTGTCGGTCCGCGAGAACCTGCAGGTCGGCGGCAACGCGCTGGACAAGCCGGTCTGCGAAGACCGCATCCGCACCCTGTGCGAGCACTATCCGGTGCTGGGGCGCAAGCTGCAGGCCCCGGCCGCCTCGCTGTCCGGCGGCGAACGCCAGATCCTGGCGCTGGCGCGCGCGCTGATGCCGTCGCCGGGCCTGCTGCTGCTGGACGAGCCGTCCGCGGGCCTGTCGCCCAAGACGCTGGGCGAAGTGTTCGAAGCCATCCAGCGCATCCGCGAAAAGGAAGACGTGACCATCCTGATGGTGGAGCAGAACGCGATGGAGGCGCTGCGGATCTCGGATCGCGCGTATGTGCTGTCGATGGGAACGGTCGCCATCACGGGCGACGCGCAATCGCTGATGAACGACGAGCAGGTGCGCGAGCTGTACCTGGGCGGCCGGGCCGCCTAGCGCCGTCCCCGGCGCGTTGAAGGCCCGCCCCCGCGCGGGCCTTCAGCCATCCCGGCGCATGCGGTGCATGGCGACCAGGTTCTTCTTGGTCTCATTGATGTGCTCTTCCACCAGGCGGGCGGCCAGCGCGCCGTCCTGCTTCCTACAGGCCTCCAGGATGCGGTAGTGGTCCGACTGCGGACCGTCCTTGCCGGTCGCCATGGACATCATCTCGTGCGTGTAGCGGTCGGTGTTCAGGCCGTATTCCTCGATCAGCCTGCGCAGCCGCGTGTTGTTCGAGGGCGCGCACAGCGCCAGGTGGAAGCGGCGATTCAACTCGGCCCAGCGCGGCACCGAGTCCGCCTCGTCGTATTCCCGCAGGATGGCTTCCAGCGCGTCCAGGTCGGCTCGACCCATGTTGGGCACGGCCGCGCGCACCGCGTAGCCTTCCAGCGCGATGCGGATGTCCAGCAATTCGCAGATCTGGTCCACGTCCATGCGGATGACGACCGCGCCACGATTCAGGTGGTAGGCCACCAGGCCCTCGGTTTCGAGCTGGCGCAGCGCCTCGCGCACGGGAATGCGGCTGGCCTGGAAGCGCGTCGCCAGCGCGTCCTGCTTGAGCGGGGTGCCGGCCGGCAGGGCCCCGGTGAGGATTTCGTAGCGGAGCTGGTCGCGGATCCGGTGCGGCAGGGCCTGGGCTTTGCTGGACGGGGCCTTCGTTTTGGTAATGCTCATGACTATCGGTATCTCTGGGGGCGAAGGTCGGCGGCCTGCGGCAAATGTCGGGTCGGGCGGTTCCGGCGGGCCCCCATCGTAGCCGAATGGACACTTGCGGGGAACCGCGCCGGACGCGCGGCCGCCGTCTGCCGGCGCCCAGTGCGGCACCCCGTCCGCCGCCCGGGCCAGGCACGGAGAGGCCGCGGACTGTGCTGTCTTTTTTGTAACTTCGCGCGCCGCGAATGAATCGGAGCACAGCGCTTTTCCCTATGAAATGCGCTGTTCGCGCCCCGGCCCGCGCCAATCTGATCCGCTTTTTTCCGCTTTCTCTGAATCTGTACTGATAACCGGACTGGGCCTAACGTCTGGGTGCAGGTCAAACACCCGTCAGCGCCCCCCGCCTCGTGGCGATCCGTCCGCGCTGCCGATGAAAGCCAGGAATACCGCCATGGACAGCGACGCGCTACTGCTCGCCCGAATACAGTTCGGCTTCACCATCTCGTTTCACATCGTCTTTCCCGCCATCACCATCGGACTGGCCAGCTATCTGGCCGTGCTGGAGGGCTTTTGGCTGCGCACCGGCAAGACGGTCTACCGGGACCTCTATCACTTCTGGACCAAGATCTTCGCCGTGAATTTCGGCATGGGCGTCGTGTCGGGCCTGGTCATGGCCTATCAGTTCGGCACCAACTGGAGCTTCTTTTCCGATTTCGCGGGCAGCGTGACCGGGCCGTTGCTGGCCTACGAAGTGCTCACCGCCTTTTTCCTGGAGGCGGGCTTCCTGGGCGTGATGCTGTTCGGCTGGTCGCGCGTGGGGCCGGGGCTGCATTTCTTTTCGACCGTCATGGTGGCGCTGGGCACGCTGGTGTCCGCCACCTGGATCCTGGCGTCCAACAGCTGGATGCAGACCCCCGCGGGCTACGAGATCCTGGACGGACGCGTCGTGCCGACGGACTGGCTGGCCGTGATCTTCAACCCGTCCTTCCCCTATCGCCTGGCGCACATGGGCATTGCCGCGTTCCTGGCCACCGCGCTGATGGTGGGCGCGTCGGGCGCGTGGCACCTGCTGCGCGGGGACCGCAGCCCGGCCGTCAGGAAGATGTTCGCGATGGCGATGGGCATGCTGCTGCTCGTGGCGCCGCTGCAGGCGGTGGTGGGCGATTTCCATGGCCTGAACACACTTGAGCATCAGCCTGCCAAGATCGCGGCCATGGAAGGGCATTGGGACAACGAGCCGGGCGCGGGCGTGCCGCTGACGCTGTTCGGCATTCCGGACATGGAACGCGAGGAAACGCGCTACGCGGTCAACATCCCGCGCCTGGGCAGCCTGATCCTCACGCATAGCTGGGACGGCCAGTTTCCCGGCCTGAAGGCCTATCCGCCCGAAGACCGCCCGAACGCCACGGTGGTGTTCTGGTCTTTCCGCATCATGGTGGGACTGGGGCTGCTGATGATCGCGCTGGCGATCTGGGCGCAGTGGTCGCGCTGGCGCGGCCGTCTGTACGCGTCGCGCTGGCTGCACCGCTGCGCGCTGTGGATGGGACCCTCCGGCCTCATCGCCATGCTGGCGGGCTGGTACGTGACCGAGATCGGGCGCCAGCCCTGGATCGTGTACGGCGTCATGCGCACCGCCGACGCCGCCACGCTGCATGGCCTGGGCGAGCTGACGCTGACGCTGGCGCTTTTCGTGGCCGTCTATCTGCTGGTGTTCGGCGCGGGCATCTCGTACATGCTGCGCCTCATCCGCATGGGCCCCAGCCCCGCGCCCGGCCATGCGCCGCTGTCCGGCGGCCCGGGCGAGCCGCGCCAACCCTCGCGGCCGCTCTCCGCCGCGTCCACCCAAGCGGTCGAGGCGACCGCGCATCCCCAACATTCCGGAGCCTGAAGCCATGGGCGTGGATCTTGCATTGATATGGGCCGTCGTCATCCTGTTCGGCGTGATGATGTATGTCGTGATGGACGGCTTCGACCTGGGCATCGGCATTCTCTTTCCGCTGGTGACCGACCCCCAGGAGCGCGACGTCATGGTCAATACCGTGGCGCCCGTCTGGGACGGCAATGAGACCTGGCTGGTGCTGGGCGGCGCGGGATTGCTGGCGGCGTTTCCGCTGGCTTATTCGGTGATCCTGAGCGCGCTGCACCTGCCGCTGGTGTTCATGCTGCTGGGCCTGATCTTTCGCGGCGTGGCGTTCGAGTTCCGCTTCAAGGCCGACGCGCATCACCGCCCGCTGTGGGACCGGGCGTTCGTCTTCGGATCGGTGATCGCCACGTTCTTCCAGGGCGTCACGCTGGGCGCCTACATCGAGGGCATCCCGGTGGTGGACCGCGCCTACCACGGCGGACCGTGGGACTGGATCAGCCCCTTTTCGATGTTCACGGGAATCGGCCTGGTGGCCGCGTACGCGCTGCTGGGCTGCGCCTGGCTCATCATGAAGACCGAAGGCCGGCTGCACCGCCATATGTGCCGCCTGGCGCGGCCGCTGACGCTGGCGCTGCTGGCCGTCATCGCCATCCTGAGCGCCTGGACGCCGCTGGCCCAGCCCATCATCGCGCAGCGCTGGTTCAGCCTGCCCAACATGTTCTGGTTCTTCCCGGTGCCGGTGCTGGTAGCCGCCGCGGGCTTCGAACTGATCCGCCGCGTGCGGGGCCAGCCGGCGGCCGGGCCCTTCGTGCTGTCGCTGGCGCTGATCTTCCTGGGATACAGCGGGCTGGGCATCAGCATCTGGCCCGCGATCATCCCGCCGGGCGTGTCGATCTGGGCGGCCGCCGCGCCGCCGCAGAGCCAGGGTTTCGCGCTGGTGGGCGCCCTGGCGATCATTCCGATTATCCTCATGTACACCGCGTGGTCGTACTACGTGTTTCGCGGCAAGGTGCGCACCGGCGAGGCATTCCACTGATGAACCCGATCCCCTCCTCCTCGTGGCGCAGCCGCCTGCTCTGGCTGGCGGCGATCTGGGCCTGCAGCGTGGGCGCGCTGGGCGCGGCGGCCGGCCTGCTGCGCCTGGTCATGCGGTCCATCGGCATGTCGGCCTGACGCCCGCTTTGCGTACAGGGAGTTCCCATGAAGCGCTATGAACGCCTGACCGAAGACATCACCGCCTCGATCCTGTCCGGCCTGTTGCAGGTGGGAGACCGCCTGCCCTCGGTGCGGCAGACCAGCGCCAGCCGCGGCGTCAGCCCGTCGACCGTGTTCAAGGCCTATTACCTGCTGGAGGCGCGCGGCCTGATCCGCGCGCGCGACCGGTCCGGCTACTACGTGCAGCGCGCCCCGCGCGCCGCGCTGCCGGAGCTGGACGGGATGTCCAGCGCCAGCGCGGGACGCCATCCGGTGGACGTCAGCGACAACGTGCTGCGCGTGCTCAACGCCACGCTGCGCCGCGACATGCTGCCCTTCGGCTCGGCGTTTCCCAGCCCGTCCCTGCTGCCGTATGGCCGCCTGGCCCGGTTCATGGCGTCGACGGTGCAGAAGCTGGACCCGTGGGGTTCCATCGACGACCTGAGCCCCGGAGATGCGGCCCTGCGCCGCGCCATCGCGCTGCGCTACCTGGCTGACGGCCTGACCGTGCCGGTCGACGACATCGTCATCACCAACGGCGCGCTGGACGCGCTGAACCTCAGCCTGGCCGCGGTCACCCAGCCGGGCGACGCGGTGATCGTCGAATCCCCCACCTTCTACGCCGCGCTGCAGTCGCTCGAACGCAATGGCCTGCACGCCATCGAGGTGGCGACGCATCCGCGCGTGGGCATCGATCTGGACGCGCTGGAAGCGGCCATCCTGCGGCACCGTCCGCGCGCGTGCTGGCTGATGACGACGTTCCAGAACCCGCTTGGCAGCCTGATGCCCGACGAGAAAAAGGAGGCGCTGGTCAAGCTGCTGACGCGCCACGAGGTGGCCTTGATCGAGGACGACGTGTACGGCGAACTCTATTTCGGCGAAACCCGGCCGCGGCCCGCCAAGGCGTTCGATACCGAGGGCATCGTGATGCACTGCTCGTCGTTTTCCAAGACGCTTGCGCCGGGTTACCGCGTGGGCTGGGTGGCCGGCGGGCGCCACACGCGGCGCATCATGCGCAACAAGCTGACCACCAGCCTCGCCACGCCCGCCCCCACCCAGGCCGCCATCGCGGCCTACCTGGAAAAAGGCGGCTTCGACCGCCACCTGCGGCAATTCCGGCAGGCGCTGGCGCTGCAGCAGGGCGAAATGCTGCAGGCCATCGCGCGCTACTTTCCGAAGGGCACGCGCGCCACGCGCCCGGCCGGCGGGTACTTCGTCTGGGTCGAGCTGCCGGCGCACATCGACACCATGAAGGTGCACCGCGCCGCGCTGGACCACGGCATCAGCATCGCGCCGGGACCGCTGTTCTCGGCGTCAGGCGCGTTCGGCAATTTCCTGCGCCTGAACCACGGCCATCCGTGGCATGACGGCATGGAGCAAGGGATGGCGACGTTGGGCAAGCTGCTGGCGGGCAGATGACGCGCGATTGCCGCGTCAGTTCGCGGTGGCGCCGGAGTCCTTGACCGCTTTCGCCCACGCGGTGATCTCCGTCTGGATGAACTTGCCGTAGGCGGCGGTGTTCACCCCGGACGCGCGCGCGCCCTCTTCCAGCAGGCGCTGCTTGACTTCGGGCGCGGCCAGCGCGCTGCTCAGCGCCTGGTTGAGCTGGGCCACCACGGCATCCGGCGTGCCGGCGGGCGCGACGATGCCGTGCCACGACACCGCCTGGAACCCCGGCAGGCCCGATTCGGCCATGGTCGGCACGTCGGGCATGGCCGACGAGCGTTCGGGCGAGGTGACGGCCAGCGCGCGCAGCGTGCCCGCCTTCACGTGCGGCAGCACGCCCGGAATGGTGGTGAACATGAAGTCGATCTGCCCGCCGATCAGGTCCGTGATCGCGGGGCTGCCGCCCTTGTAGGGCACGTGCGTGAATTCCAGCTTGGCCTCGCTCTTGAACATCTCGCCGGCCAGGTGCCCCGGCGTGCCGGCGCCGGCCGAGCCCATGTTGGTCTTGTCGCCCTGCGAACGGATGTAGGCGATCAGCTCCTGGACGTTGCCGGCCTTGACGTTGGGGCCTACGACCAGCACGTTGGGCACGGTGGCCAGCAGCGTGACCGGCGTGAAGTCCTTCACGGCGTCGTACGAAATGCGCGAGTACAGCGACGGGTTGATGCCGTGCGTGCTGGCGGTCGCCAGCAGCAGCGTGTAGCCGTCCGGCGCGCTCGAAGCCACCTGCTTGGCGGCGATGGTGCCGTTGGCGCCGCCCTTGTTGTCGATGACGATGGTCTGGCCGAGCGTCTTGGCGGCTTCCGCAGCCACCGTGCGCGCGAGGATGTCGGACGTGCCGCCAGCCGAGTGGGGAACGACCAGCGTGATGGGCTTGGCGGGGAAGGATTGCGCATGCGCCGCCGGCAGCGCCGGCGTCATACAGGCGGCCAGCGCAACGCGCGCCAGCAGTCGTGAGCGGAACATTGAAGTCTCCTCGGTTGTTATCGATTGCGGCGCCTTCCTGGGGCGCCGTCATATCGGCGATAAAGCCGGTCCGGTCAGTCCGAACCGAGCTGCAGCTTGTTGGGTTGACGCTTTTCGATGGACCACTTCAAGAGCGCGGCCGACCGGTAGATGCCATGCGCGAACTTGCCGTAGGGCAAGGTCAGGAACAGCGCCATCACCACGCCCAGGTGGATCGCCAGCAGCAGCGCCATCGCGCCGCCGTCGCGGCCGGCCAGGAGCGCCAGGCCGGTCGCGCTGGTCAGGAACAGCAGGACGATGAAGCCCCGGTCCATCGGCTTTTGCGCGGCGTCGCCCTGCAGCGGATGGCGCTTGAGGTTCAGCCACAGCAATCCGGCCGGACCGATCAAGAGGCCGATGCCGCCCGCGGTGCCCAGCAGCACCGGCGCGCTCAGGATCGGGTATGGGGCCTGCAGGTCCAGCAGATAGTGGTACAGCGTCGCGACGCAGGTGGCCGCGAAGCACAGCATGAAGCCGTAGAACGTGAAGTGGTGAAAGCGCCTGCGCCACAGCGTGAACGCGTCGTCGGCGTTGTTGCAGCCCTTGCCGTGGCCGCCGTCCAGGTAGCGCAGGCGCAGCGCATCGTGCGCGGCCTCGGCCACCGCCGCGCCCGAGGCCGCCCCCGGGCTGACGTTGCGCCAGAAGCGCGTCACGCCCACCGCCAGCGCCAGCATCGAAAAGCCGAACACCACGCCGAACATCAGCGCCAGCGTGTTGTGCGGGAATACGGCGTAGAAATTGCCGGCCATCGGCTCGTGGAACAGGCCGCCGGCCATCACCACCGCCAGGACCAGGAACAGCGCCAGGCCCGCGGCCGTGGCGAGCGACAGCGCGAGGCCGTTGCGCTTGTACAGCGTGCCCAGCGCGGCCGGCCAGGCGTAGTCGGTATAGGTCTGCATGCGCACCTTGGCCATGGCCTGCGGCACATTGACGGCGAACTCATGCGGCGGTGCGTACTGGCACGCGTGCAGACAGGCGCCGCAGTTGTGGCACAGGTTGGCCAGGTAGTTCAGGTCGGCCTTGCCGAATTCCAGGCGGCGCGTCATGGCGGGAAACACCGCGCAGAACCCTTCGCAATAGCGGCAGGCGTTGCAGATCTGCATGACGCGCGCCACTTCGGTTTCATCGTCGGTCAGCGTTTCCGTCAGCGGCTTGGCGCCGCGGGTGTGGAAATGCACCGGCTGCTCGGCCATCGCCGGCGCCGGGCCGGACTGGCTGCTGGAAAAGGACTGCGCCTCGCGGGCCAGGGCTTCAAGCTGCTTCACGTTGTGCTCCCGCAGGTTTCTGGCTGCGCGCCGCCGCGGCGGCGCGGGTGCCGGCAATGCGGCCGAAGGCCGTGCCGATGGACATGCCCACGCCCGCCGTATAGCCCTTGCCCAGCACGTTGCCGGCCATCATTTCGCCCGCGACGAAGAGGTTGTCGCTGGGCGTGTCGTTGAAACGGACCGCGGCGGTGTCGTCCACCTTCAGGCCCAGGTAGGTAAAGGTGATGCCGGGCCGCAGGGCGTAGCCGTAGAACGGCGCGGTATCGATGGGACGGGCCCAGTGCGTCTTGGCGGGCGTCAGGCCTTCGGTGTGGCAGTCGTCCAGCGCGGTGTGGTCGAACTTGCCCACGCGGCAAGCCGCGTTGTAGTCGCCGATCGTCTTCTCGAAGGTGGCCGGGTCCAGGCCCAGCTTGACGGCCAGTTCGGCCAGGGTGTCGGCCTTCACGCCCGGAAACACGGGCGGCATGAAGCGGCCGACGGCCTTGGCGTCGATGATGGAATAGGCGATCTGGCCCGGCTGCATGGCCGTCAGGCGGCCCCAGATGGCGTAGCGCTTGGGCCAGAAGTCCTCGCCCTCGTCGTAGAAGCGCTCGGCATCGCGATTGACCACCACGCCCAGCGATACGCAGTCGATGCGGGTGCAGATGCCGCCGTCGTAAAGCGGCGCGCGGGCGTCGATGGCCACGCAATGCGATTGGGACGGGTCGCCGATGCCGTCGGCGCCGGCATCCAGCATGAATTTGAGCAGCACGCCCATGTTGAAGCGCGTGCCGCGGATCAGGAAGTTGTCGGCCGGCCATTCGCCGCGCTCGTTCTGGCCCCAGGCTTCGCGCAGCCATTCGCGGTTGGACTCGAAGCCGCCCGCGGCCAGCACACAGGCGCGGGCCTCGATGCGTTCGGCGCCAATGCGCGCGGCCACGAAGCGGCCCTTGTCCAGTTCCAGCGCATCGACCGGCGCGTTGTAGCGGATCTGCACGCCCAGGGCCTCGGCGCTGCGGTAATAGGCATTGACCAGCGCCTTGCCGCCGCCCATGAAGAAGGCATTGGTGCGCGCCACGTGCAGCGCGCCCGACAGCGGCGGCTGGAAGTTCACGCCGTGGCGGCGCATCCAGTCGCGACAGGTGGACGATTCGCGGATGACCAGCCGCGCCAGGTGTTCATTGGTCAGCCCGCCCGTCACCTTGAGCAGGTCCTGCCAGTATTCTTCTTCGGGATACGCGTCGACCAGCACATCCTGCGGCGCATCGTGCATGCAGCGCAGATTGCGCGTGTGCTGCGAATTGCCGCCCCGCCATTCCTTCGGCGCCGCTTCCAGCAGCAGGACGCTGGCGCCGGCTTCCCGCGCCATCAGGGCCGCGCACAGCGCCGCGTTGCCCCCTCCAATCACCAAGACGTCAACCATGCCATCTTCCCCAGTTCAAGGGGCAGACTGTACGCAGCGGAGCGCCGCCGCGATATCAGGCAGGCGTCAACGGGTGTTCACGATTCGTGAAGAGTCACCACGGCCCATTTGCCCTCGCGGGCCAGGGTGCGGGACACGTCGGCCATGACCAGCCGGGCGGCCAGCGCCGCGGGGGACAGTTCCTCGTCCGACAGGCTGGCCAGCAGGTTGGAGCGGAACAGATGGGCATCGTCGATGCGCGCCATCTGCAACTGGCCGGGCGCGATGCGCGCGGTCGCGGAACTGGGCTGGATGGTGGCGGCGGCGCCCTGCTGCACCACGTCCATCAGCAGCGACAGGCCATCGACCTCGGCCACCACACGCGGCGTGCGCCCCAATTGCAGGAAGGCGTTGTTCACCAGGGCGCGCAGCCCATGGCGGCCGCTGGGCAGCACCAGCGGCAGGTCGGCGATGGCTTCCAGCCGCGTCGTACCGCCGGCCGGCATGGCGGGCACGCCCGGCATGTCCGGCCGGGCGAACAGGAACAGCGGCTCGTCCAGCAGCGGCATCACGCTCCAGCGGCGCGCGGACTCGGCGTGGAACACGATGGCCAGGTCCAGCAGGCGGCCGTTGAGCATGTCCGTCAGGTGCCCCGACAGCGCCTCGACCAGATGCAGCCGGATGTCGGGATAGCGCTCGTTCATGGCCTTCAGGAAGGGCGCCCCCAGCACCGCCGCCGTCGTGGACGGCAGGCCGACGCTGACGTGGCCGGCCAGCCGCGCCTGCTGCGCGGCCTGCACCGCGTCGTCGGCGTGGCGCAGGGCAAGCTGCGCCTGCCGGAAGAAGGCCAGCCCCGCGTCCGTGGGCACCACGCCGCTGGCGCTGCGCTGCAAGAGGCGGGTGGACAGTTCGCCTTCGAGGCGGCTGATCTGCTGGCTGAGCGCCGAGGTGACCATACCGATCGACATGGCCGCCCGGCCGATGCTGCCCGCCTCGACCACGCGCACGAAGTAACGGAGCTGGCGCAGTTCCATGGGTCAGCCCGGGATGGTCAGTCCCTTGGCGACCGCCGGGCGCGCGACAAACGCCTCCAGCACGCGCGCGACGTTCTTGAACTGCGGAAAGCCGACCAGTTCGCCGGCCTCGTAGAAGCCCACCAGGTTGCGCACCCACGGGAAAATCGCGATGTCGGCGATGGTGTACTGGTCGCCCATCACCCAGTCGCGCCCTTGCAGGCGCTGGTCCAGCACCGCCAACAGGCGCTTGGACTCTTCCACGTAGCGATCGCGCGGGCGCTTGTCCTCGTACTCCTTGCCCGCGAAGCGGTGAAAGAATCCCAATTGGCCGAACATCGGACCGATGCCGCCCATCTGGAACATCACCCATTGCAGCGTCTCGAATCGCCCCGCCGTGTCGGCCGGGATGAACTGGCCGGCCTTGCTGGCCAGATACACCAGAATCGCGCCGGACTCGAACAGGCCCAGCGGCTTGCCGTCCGGCCCGTTCGGGTCGAGGATGGCCGGGATCTTGTTGTTCGGGCTGAGCGACAGGAATTCCGGCGAGAACTGATCCCTGGATTCAAAGCCGACCCGGTGCGGCTCATAGGGCAGCCCCGTTTCTTCCAGCATGATCGACGCCTTCACTCCGTTGGGCGTGGGCAGCGAATAAAGCTGGATGCGGTCGGGATGCCGGGCAGGCCACTTCTTGGTGATGGCGAAGGCGTCTAGGGAGGACATGCGGGGATTCTCCAAGGCAGGCGGGGTTGGGTGACGACAATCCTAGCGCAAAACCCGCTGCAACCCCCACCGCAGCGCGGTGACAGCCAGCGCGATGGGCAGCACCATGTGCAGTTGCGCGAGGAACAGCTCGCGCGTCGCCTCGCCGGGCGCCCAGGTGTTGCCGAAGAGCTGCGGCGACGGCGGCGCCAGGTACAGGGCGAGGAGCGCGGCGGCAAAGGTCGCCACGGCGCGCCCAGGCGGCGATTGCCGCAGCCTGGCCGAACGCTCGGCCAGCGTCAGCGCCATCATGCCTGCCAGGCCCGCCAGGATGGCCTGTGCATAGAAGTCGCGGGGTTCGTACACGTAGGGCGCATCGGGGACCATCCAGCCGTAGGCGCCGGTGGACACCAGGGAGGTCAGGCAGGCGCCGAAAAGCGCGGCGGCGAAGGACAGCAGGACAAGGTCCAGGACACGCGAGAGGAGCTTGGGCATGCGGGATTTGGGCGAAGGCCACCGGGAGGGAAGTGGCGGGAGCATGCCACAGCTTGGACGCGGCGGGGCCGGGCCTTCAGCCCCGCACCGGGCGCGGCGCGGCGCGGCCCGCGCGGATTCGCCCGGATCCCATGGCTGATGCGACAATCCGCGTCGCACTGGCGCGCGGGGCCTGATACCTGCGCGTCCCCAACCACCCCGCCCGTCGCGGCACTGTGCAGCGGCCCGGCATCATCGGCAGTTCCATGAAGCATCCGCAGCATCGCCCCGGACCGGTTCCCGCACGACACGCCGCGCAAGCCGCGCCGACGCGCCCCCGAGGGCCCCGCACCCTGCCCGCGCTTTGGCTGGCCGTCGCGCTGGCGGGATTCGTGCCCGCCACGCAGGCCGCGCCCATCGCCGCCTCGGCCGATCCGCACACGCCGGACGCGGCCGAGCAGGCCCCGTCCACCGAGCACGTCCTGACGCTGATGCTGCCGACCCGCGATGGCGTAACCCCGGCGCCCGACACGCCCTACCGCGTCTTCCTCACGGGCAAGGACGACGCCATCCTCGACACGCCTCGCACCGATGGCATCCTGCACGGCGTGACCGACGCCCAGGGCCGCACGGCGCGCATCCGCACCGCGTTGCCCCATCGCGCCGACGACTTCACTCTGCTGCGCCGCATCGGCGACGGGCCGTGGGGCCATTTCTTCCAGCTGCTGCGCAGCGGCGACGACGAGCCGCTGCCCGGCTGGCCCTACATCATGACCATGCACCTGCGCTGGGGCGAACAGTGGGTGGACCTGGGCTACACCACCCGTCAGGGCGCCACGGCGTACTTCAGCCATGACGTGCCGGCCGGATCGATCTCGCTGTCCATCGAAGGACGGGTCACCGCCGACGGGTCGTGCTTTAACGAGCTCGACGCCATCAACCGCAAGTTTGCGCAAAACGACGCTGACGGCGCACGCGAACGGATCGCCGCGATGCGTTGTGCAAAGACCCCGACGCAGCAGCTGGACCTGGCCCGCCTGCTGCTGTTGGCCGGCCAGCCCGACCTGGCCCGCCACTGGCTGATGCAGGCGCGGCAACGGCCGTTTCCCCAATGGCTCAAGCCCGTCAAGACGGATCTCCTGCGCGAACGCCTGGCCGTGCAACAGCTGCTGGGCATGCCGGAACTGGTCCTGGCCGATTCGAACGCATTGCAGGCCCGGCAATCCCGCCGCGACGGCGCGCGCGCGCCGACGGGCGACGACCTGGCCAACAACACGGCCTATTACCTGGCGGACTTCCCGGACTACCTGGCGCAAGCCGAGGAACAGGCCCGCCGCTCGCTGGACCGCTACGGCCCGCGTCCTTACAACCAGGGCACGCTGGGCTGGATCCTGGCACTGCGCGGCCAGACCGAAGAAGGGCTGCGCCTGATGCGCGACGCCTATCGCGATCTGCCACGAGACGAGGAAATGGTGGCCGACTACGGACTGGCGCTGTGGCGCAGCGGCCAGCGCGAGCAAGCCACGCGGCTGTGGGACGAGGCGCAGCGGCAGTGCGTCTGGGGCCTGCGCCTGCACAGCGCGTTGCGGGAAGCCGCCTATCCGCATCCGTATTTTCAGCCGTCGGGTTCTAGCGCGGTGCAGGCATACCGGGACCGCTGCGACGGGCCGCGGATCAAGGCCAAGACCCGGTCAAGCGAACAGACTTGAAAAATGTCCGCTATCGGAACCAGGACATATCAAGGTCGTGATGCGCGCCGCTTGTTCCTGTCTTGCGCAATGCGCGCCTGACGGCACTGCGCTGCGCATGCGGCCAAGCCACGGCGGGCGGTGCCATTCCCGTACGAGCGTAATGCCGCGCCGCCGGCCGTAAACCATGCCGTCCAAGGTAGGTTCATGGCGGCAGAATCAGGAAGCGTAGTTGCGATTCCGGATGTAGCCGGGCGGTCAAAACGCTGTTCTCCTGCGTGTATCGCGTCACCAATTCGGCCAGCACGTCCAGCGAGCCGATCTGATGCACTTGTGCCAGATGCTGAAAGCGCCGAATCTCGGCCGACGTGCAGGCCCGGTGCGCGTTCCGCAACAGCCCATTGGCCTGCAAGAGCCGCAGGCTTTCCGGATGTATCAGTGCCAGCAGGTTTTCGACCTTGGCGATCTTCTCTTGCAAGTGCTGCAAGGCGTCCGCCTCGGTCAAGACGCCATATCGTTTCCATGCTGGTTCATGGTGAAACAGCCGGTTGCGGAAGTCGCGCGACGTGGCAACCAGATCATTCACATGGGCCAACATCGCACCAGCCTGACGCACCGGCCACGACCCGCGAAACACGCCGGACAGGTGCTTGGGCCAGATCAGCCCGCGTCCCATGAACTCGGCATCCAGCACGAACTCCCACGTAGAAAATTCCGTCTTGGCAATCACGCCGTGATGGTGCGGTGTGAGCTTGCCGCGCACCGCATGGCGGCGGCGCTGCTCGGCGGTATGGTTTCGGGTCGCCTTGGCGAAGTTGTCACGCACGGCCTGCACCGGATGCGGCGCATCCACGCCGGGCGCGAAGGAACGATAGTGCAGCTTGCCGCCCGCCCACCAGAAGCGCCCCAAATCGGCGACAAGCGCCTGGTCGATGGCGTTGCGCAACGTGATTTCCACCGCGCCAATCAGAGGGAACAGAGCGCCGCAGACGTGCGCGTTCCAGAGGTACACGCCCATCAGTTCCACGTCGTTGGCCGGGTGGAATACGCTCTGGTAGCTGTTGATACGCTCGTTGCTGATGAGCGAGTCGATCAGCACGGGCCGATATTGCAAAGTCTGGGGCATACGGTCGAGGAACCTCCAGTGTGGCGGCCCGCCAGCGGTCGGGGTTGACGCTGGCGGGCGCAAGTGCGGTACCATAGCGACAAGGTTGGTGATGGCTTCCAATGGGCGCAAGCCTACGACCCATCATGTAAGACCTGATACCCACCCCGGCCTAGAGCCGGGGCTTTTGTTTTCAAGGCCCGAATAAGCTCACGCCAAGCCCGTTCCTCTCGGGCCTGCTGGCCGGGCTGTCTGCCCGCCACGGTTCTCCACCATGTCCGCCGACTTGCGTGCCTGGCCATACTCGGCAGCCTTCCTGCCTTAGTCCCGCGAAATGCTGCACTGGATTCATCGGGCAATGAAAAAGCCGGCTGCTCGCGCAGCCGGCCTGGAAAGTGCGGGCGGCCTTTGCCGCCGGCGAACTTACTTCTCGTCCTTCATCTTCACGTCGCTGGACGTGTCGGCCTTCAAGCCGCTGGTGTTGATCTTGCCGGGCGGCGGCGCATCGATCTCATCCAGGTTGGCCGCAGCGGCCGGCGCCGCCACGTCGTCCAGGTTCACGGCATCGGCCACGGGGGGCTTGGGCGGCGCGGCCTTCGGCGCCGCTTTCGGGCGCGGCCTGGCCGGCACGCGGGGCTTGGCGGCTTCAAGCGGACGGGTGTAGAGATTGCCGTCCTGGTAGACCAGCATGTAGGGTTTGCCGACGGCGGGCTTTACGGTCTGGCGGGCGGTCCATTGGCCGTTGGCCACCTTGAAGGACAGCGGACCTTCGCAACTGCGATATCCGGTCCCCCACTTCGAGGACTGCGTGCCCGACACCCGGTACACGTGATAGACGTGGCTGCAACCGGGTTGCGGCACGTCCAGGGTGATCAGCGTGGCGCCCGGCACCTCGGCGACGTTGGCCACCAGCATCGTGTTGCCGGTGACGTCGAGTTCCATGACTTTCTTCTGACCATAGAGCTTGATGTCGTAGGAGTCGTTGTAGTAGCGGCGCAGCGCGGCGCGCTCGCCGTTGACCATGAACACCTGCTGTTCCTGGGCCAGGACTTCGCCGAAATCCAGCCCCATCTTGCCGGAGCCGGTGCTGACGCAGCCCGACAGCGCCGCCACGCCGGAAATCAGGACTATTGCACCGACCGAACGGCTAGTGCCGGGCTTGCTTGCCATCTTTGCCAAAACGTCACCAACGCTCGCCGCCATCATTCAATAACCTCTTGATTAAAAATAAGAATTTACTTGTAACCGGTGACTCTTACAGTCGTATCATTTATGACGAAATGATACGCAATGTTATACTGTAAACCAAAGCGTACAGGGCGAGGCTTAAAGGATGAAGAAGGTTTGCGTGGCTGCGGCAATTGCCGCCAGCGTCGGCAGTGCGCCGGCGCACGCCGAGGCGTATCGCCTGGCATATTCCAAGGCGGAAAACATCGAGATTTTCATTGACCACGCCAATGGCGCGGCCTGGTGCGGTCCGCAACTGAACCTGCGCGCCGTCTACGGCGGCACGCCCGACGCGGCAGCGCTGGGTCGGCTGCTGCCCAAGATCGGGGTGCTGCTCAACAAGCAATGCCCGCAGGCGTCCGACCTGCGCTGGACCAGCGTCAACAGTGCCGGCGCCCGCGTCGCCGAAGGCACCAGCGCCAAGGCCTCCGGCTGGACGATGCAGATGGCCGCAGCGCCGGCTGCGGTGGCACCGGCTGCGGTGGCACCGGCTGCGGTGGCAACGGCTGCGACTGCCCCGGCTGCTGCTGCCCCGGCTGCTGCTGCCCCGGCTCCGGCTGCCCCGGCTGTCGCAGCACCGGCTGTCGCTTCACCGGCTGCCGCGGTAACTGCCGCCGCATCGCCAACTGCCGCCGCACCAACTGCCGCAGCGCCGGCTGTTCCCACGCCTGCCGTGGTCGCGACAGCCGCCACGCCTGCCGCCGAGCAAGCTGCGCCGCAAGCACCCATCCCGCCGGCCCCGGCCGCCCCTGCAACGCCACCGGCTGCCGCAACGGCGCCGGCCCCGATCTTCGCCACGCCGGCCGCAGCGGCCGCGCCCGCAGCACCGGCGCCCGCGATTGCCGCTCCAGCCGCTTCCGCGATGACTGCGGTCCCAGCCGCGCCGGCGCCTGCACCCGAGCCGGCGCCTGCCCCCGTGCCGGCCGCAGCGGTCGCCGACGCCCAGCCTGCGGCGCCCGCTGCCGTTCCCCCGGCCCCGGCCCCGGCTCCAGCCCCTGCTTCGGCTCCAGCCCCTGCTCCGCAGCAAGCCGCGTTCGCGGTCAACGGTTGGGCGCCCCCGCAGGCGGCCGCCGCGATGGCCGGAACCAAGCAACTCAAGGTCATGCAGGACCAGAACGGCTGCAAGGTGATCTCGACCTTCCAACTGGGCGACGGCGCGCAGTACATCACGCTGAAGTCAGACGGCCTGGCTTGCGGCCCCGACGGCTACGCGACGGGCAAGGGCCGCTTGCGGCTGGAACGCTCGGACGGCGCCCGCATCGCGCATACGGATGACGTCTGGCTGGTGTCGGGCATTCCCTTTGCGGCGCCCGTAAACGCGGCGCGCCTGGCCCACGTCGGCGAAAACGGCACGCTGTGGTTCCACATGGACAGCGACCCGGTAAGCCGCTCGCACTATCTGCTGCGCGCTGAACACGCGTCGTACAACGACGCGCTGCAGTCCTGGCGCTACAACCGGATCGATGTGGTCACGGAAAGCGCGGACGCGTTCCGCAACGCCGCCGACATCCGAGTGGCTGTGGACGCCGCCTTGCGCGTGCTGGAGCGCACGTCGGTCCCCGACGCCGCCAACGCGCAAATCGTGTTCTCGGACAGCTTCGAGGAAGGGGCCATCGGCGGGCAGACCGAGCATCTGCTCTACGCCATCAACGCCAACCGCGCCACCGACTGGCGCACCGGCAAGCCCAAGAGCGAATGGCGCTACAACCTGCAGTATGCGCAGAACTACCTGTTCAAGCGCGACGAGATCCTGGCCCGCAAAAAGCGCGAAGCCCAGATGCGCCTGGCCAACAAGGAACGCGACAACCTGCGCCAGTACCAGAACCTGGTCGAGCAGGCCAAGAACGATCCCCAGGGCATCCTGGGCCGCATGGTGCGCGACGTGCGCTACCAGCCGCTGACCGGCGGCAGCTACGGCGGCCTGATGGCCGGCCGCAAGGCCACGGTAAGCATGGTGGTCCACGTGGACGACCACGAAGACAACGACGCCGTCGCCGACTGGCCTTACGAAATGCGCCTGCCCGGCCAGAAGTCGCTGAAGGAAGGCTGGTACCTGGTCCCCGGAGACATCACGCTGGACCCGAAGCGCGTCGATGGCCGCGGCCTGCCCCTGACCCTGCTGACGCTGGGCCAGGGCGCGCCCCACGCGTGCAAGAAAGAAGGCTGCGCCGACCTGAACGATCCGCTGGTGGGCGCGCGCATGATGCTCGGCCTACCCGACTGGACGCCAGAACAGGCCCAGGCCGTGATCGACCAAGCCACCCAACCCTGATAGCCGGACGAGCAACGCAATGATCAAACAAAAGAAATCCCTGATCGCGGGCGGCGTCGTGGCGGCGCTCGCCTGCGCCTGGTGGGGGCTGGGCGTCTATGCGTCCGGCAAGGCCGAAGATGAACTGCTGGCGCTGCTGGACAAGACCGGCCAGCGCGACATGGTGCATTGGAAGAGCATTTCGGCGTCGCCGTTCGGCTCCGCCAAGTTGAAGGAAGTCACGATCGGCTCGGCGGCGTCGCCCATCGCCCGCATCGAGACCGTCAAGGTCAGCGGCCTGCGCAACTCGTACGACCGCCAGAGCGGCGACGTGACGATCGAAGGCGCCGCGCTGCCCAACGGCAACAGCGTGCTCAGCCAGACGGACCTTATCCGCCAGGCGGGCAAATCCGACCTGCCCCCCGCCAACCTGCGCGTGCGCTGGGACTACCAGCGGGACGACGACAACGCGTCGATCCACCTCAACCTCGAGCAACCCGACGCGCTGGACGCCGAGCTGATGCTGGGCCTGGAGCGCGTCAACGGTGCCGCCGCCCTGGCCGAGGACGGCGCGGCGCTTGGCGCGCTGGGCATGATGGGCATCATGGGCCTGGGCCGGATCGACCGCGCTTTGGCGCCCCTGGCGCAAGTCCGCATCACGGAGGGCAGCCTGTCGCTCAAGGACGACGGCTACGTCAAGCGCAGCATCGAACTCTACAAGCGGTACAACATCGCCGCCGTCCCGGGCGAAGGCAACCCGGACAAGCAGCGCGCCAAGCTGTTCGACAAGTTCATCGACGACGCCCGCAAGCAGTGCATCCAGCGCCAGGCGATGGCGGGCTTCGAGGACAACGACGACGCCTGCTCGGCGGCGGCCAATTTCGCCAGCGGCGAAGACCGCGAGATCCATCTGACCTTGAATCCGCGCAACGGCGTGTCCGTGGCTGAAATGCTGTCGGGCGGCGGCCGGGACTACAGCAAGGTCCTGGCGCTGTTCTCGCCCACGCTGAAGAACTGAGCGCCAAGCGCCGGAACCCGCCGGGCGGCATCCTGCATGGGATGCCGCCCGGTTTGCTTTTGCGCGCCGCCCTATAATCGCTTCATTCGCTGCAAGCGCGCCTGCTGAGGGGCAGACGCAGGAGACCCACATGAAAGCCCCGCTGAAGCACCTGATTTCCCTCTTTGCCGTTGCCCTGCTGCTTGCCGGTTGCACCTCCGGCCCGGGCGGACCGCCCCATCCCGGCGCGGTCAATCCCTACAGCAGCGGCGGATTCCGCGACGCCGGCCCCAATTACCCGGACACCGGAAGGTAAGCGCGGCCCCCTCCCCGCGCCCCCCGGGCGCAGCCCGAACCGCATAACAGCTTTGCGCCCCCGGGCTCCTCCTCCGGAGCCCGGCGAATCCTAGACTGCCTTCACATCACCGCAGTCAAGGAGAAGGCTTTGCAGCCGCTGTTATCCAACCTCAAAGTCCTAGACCTGAGCCGCATCCTGGCCGGTCCGTGGGCGAGCCAGATCCTGGCCGACCTGGGCGCTGACGTCATCAAAGTCGAGCGGCCGGGCCAGGGCGACGACGCCCGGTCCTGGGGACCGCCCTTCCTGAAGGACGAGCAAGGCCAGGACACGAAAGACGGCGCCTACTTCATCGCCACCAATCGCGGCAAGCGTTCCATCACCCTGGACCTGCAGACGCCCGAAGGCCAGGCGCTGGTCAAGGAGCTCTGCCGCGACGCGGACGTCGTGCTCGAGAACTACAAGGTCGGCACCCTGGCGCGCATGGGGCTGGACTACGAATCGCTGTCCAAGATCAATCCGCGCCTGGTGTACTGCTCGGTCACGGGCTTTGGCCAGACCGGACCGCGCGCCGCCGAACCGGCGTACGACTTCCTGATCCAGGCCATGGGCGGCCTGATGAGCGTCACCGGCGAACGCGACGACAAGCCCGGCGGCGGTCCCCAGAAGGTGGGCGTGCCGATCGTGGACCTGACCACCGGCGTCTACGCCGCGCTGGGCATCGTGGCGGCGCTGCTGCGCCGTGCGCAGACCGGCCAGGGCGAATACATCGACGTCGCGATGCTGGACGTGCAGGTCGGCCTGCTGGCCAACCAGGCCATGAACTTCCTCTTGGGCAACAAGGTGCCGCGCCGCACCGGCACCGCGCATCCCAACATCCAGCCGCAGCGCACCTTTGCCTGCGCCGACGGCGACATTGTGATCGTGGTCGGCAACGACGCGCAGTTCGCCACGCTGTGCGGCGTGCTGGGCACGCCCGAGCTGGCGCAGGATCCCCGCTACCTCACCAACAGCCAGCGCGTGAAGAACCAGGATTCGCTGGACCCGATCCTGGACGCGATCTTCGCCGCGCAGCCGCGCGCGCACTGGCTGGCGGCCCTGAAGCAGGCCGGCGTTCCGGCAGGCTCCATCAATACCGTGCCCGAAGTGTTCGAGGACCCGCAGGTCGTGCACCGCGCCATGCTGCGGCGCCTGCCGCATCCCGTCGCCGGTTCGGTGCCGCAGGTGATGAACCCGCTGCGATTTGGCAACGCCGCGCTGCGCGCCGATGCCGCGCCGCCGCTGCTGGGCCAGCACACCGCCGACGTGTTGACGGAACTGGGCCTGTCCGCTGAACAGATCCAGGACTATCGCGACCGCAAGATCATCTGAACAACAAGGAGAGAGACATGAACATGCCGGAAAACCTGGCAGGCCCCTACACCGCGCTGCAGGTATCGATTGCCGACGGCGTCGCGACGATCTTGCTGGCCAATCCGCCCGTGAATGCGCTCAGCACCGAGATGATGAATGAGTTGTCCTGGGTGCTGGACCGCATTTCGGAGACGCCCGAGGTGCGCGCCGTGGTGCTGTCGGGCCAGGGCAAGACCTTCTGCGCCGGCGCCGACCTGAAGAACCGCGCCGCCACCATCAAGGGGCCGGGCGACCTGCCGCAGCACTCGCGCCGCACGCGCGAGTGTTTTCATGCGATCCGCGAGTGCGCCAAGCCCGTGGTGGGCGCGATCAACGGCGCGGCCCTGGGCGCCGGCCTGGCGATTGTGGCCTCGTGCGACATCCTGCTGGCCGCCTCCGATGCGGTCGTGGGCCTGCCCGAGATCAACGTGGGGCTCTTGGGCGGCGGTCGGCACGGCATGCGCCTCTTCGGCCATTCGCGCCTGCGCCGGATGATGCTGACCGGCTTGCGCGTCGATGGCGACGAGCTCTACCGGCTGGGCATCGTCGAAGCCGCCGTGCCCGCCGAGGCGCTGATGGACCGCGCGATGGAACTGGCCCGCGAACTGGCGTCCAAGAGTCCGCTGGCCACGGTGCTGGCCAAGCAGACGCTCAACGCCATCGAGGACATGAGCCTGCGCGACGGCTATCGCTACGAACAGGACATGACGGCGGCCATCGGCAAGACCGAGGACGCGCAGGAAGCGCGCCGCGCGTTCCTGGAAAAGCGCGCCCCCGTGTTCCAGGGCCGATAAGGAGAGGCCGCCATGAGCAGTGCATTGGAAGGCGTGAAGGTCCTCGACCTGAGCCGCGTGTTCTCCGGGCCGTGGGCCGCGCAGATGCTGGCCGATTTTGGCGCCGAGGTCATCAAGGTGGAGCGCCCCGGCCGTGGCGACGACGTGCGGCACCAGGGCTATCCCATGCCGGACCGCGACGGGCAGCCCAGCCGCGAGACGTCCTCGTTCGTCGCGATGAACCGCGGCAAGAAGTCCCTGACCCTGGACATCTCGCGGCCGGAGGGCCAGGAACTGGTGCGCCAGCTCGCGCAAAAGGCTGACATTCTCATCGAGAACTTCAAGGCCGGCGACCTGCGGCGCTACGGGCTGGATTACGCCGCGCTGTCGGCCCTGAATCCGCGCCTGGTGTATTGCTCCATTACCGGCTTCGGCCAGACCGGCCCCTACAGCCACCTGCCGGGCTACGACCCCATCTTCCAGTCCATGAGCGGCCTGATGAGCGTGACGGGCGTGCCGGACGGGGAACCCGGCGCGGGGCCGGTCAAGGCCGGCTACTCGGTGTCGGACCTGACCGCCGGCTTTTACGCCGTGTCGGCCATCCTGGCCGCGCTGCGGCACCGCGACCAGATCTCGGGCGTGGGCCAGCACATCGACCTGGCGCTGCTGGATGCGCAGATCGCGGCCATTTCGCACATCGGCATGAATTACCTGGCCAGCGGCAAGCTGCCCGCCCGCATGGGCTCGGCCTCGCAGATCACCGCGCCGTTTCGCGCCTTCGAGTGCGCGGATGGACACCTGATGGTGGCGGTCGGCAACGACTCGCAGTTTGGCAGCTTCTGCCGCGTCATCGGCCTGCCCGCGCTGGCGCAGGATCCGCGCTTTGACACCAATCCCAAGCGGGCGGCCGCGCAGGCGGACCTGTCCCGGCTGATCGAACCGGCGATGCGGGCGCGCACGGTGGCCGACTGGAACCAGGCCCTGGCCGGCGCCAATGTTCCCTGCGGCCCCATCTACACCATGGACCAGGTATTCGAGGATCCGCAGGTGCGGCACCGCGAGGTGCTGGGCAGCGTCCAGCATCCCGCCCTGGGCGCCATGCCCGTCATCCGGAATCCCATCCATTTCTCCGGCACGCCCATCGCCGTCGGCCTGCCGCCCCCCATGCTGGGCGAACACACCGCCGACATCCTGCGCGCGGAACTGGGCCTGTCCGCCGACGCGATCGGACGCCTGCAAGCCGAGGGCATCGTATGAACGCCATCGACCACGAGTTTATCGAAGAAATCCGCGACAGCGCGCGCGACTTTCTGCAGCGCCGCGACCAGCGTCAACGCAAGCGCAAGGCGGCGGCGGGCGACCGCGAATACTGGAAGGAGATCGCCTCGGTCGGCTGGCTGGGCATGAGCGTGCCCGAAGCGCTGGGCGGGCTTGGCCTGGGCTGGCATGCGATGGCCGCCGTGCTGGAAGAGGCCGGCCGTGCGCAACTGCCCGAGCCGCTCGTGGGCGCGGGCGTGCTGGCCACGACGCTGTTGGCCCGCATCGCGCCGGCGGGCGACGCCGGTCCGCGCGACCGGCTCCTGGACGCGATTTGCCGGGGCGAGCGCGTCGTGGGCCTGGCGTGGCAGGAGACCGAGGGCCAGCTCGAAGCCGGCGAGGCCGCCGGGGCCTTCGGCGTGACATTCACCGCGCGCGAAGGCGCCTATGTGCTGAACGGCGAAAAGCGCCACGTCATCCCCGGCGCGGCCGTGGATGGCTGGCTGGTCACGGCCGACGGCGAAGCGGGCTCTGCGCTCTTCTACCTGCCGGCCGGCACGCCGGGCGTTACGGTGCACGCCCACGAGCGCGCCGACGGCTCGCCCGCCTGCCACCTGGCGATCGAATCGGCCGTCCTCGCGCCGGACGCGCTGCTGGCGCGCGCAGGCGTGCTGGACGCCGTGGACGAAGCCATCGACTACGGCCGGCTGATGCAATCGGCGGAACTGGTGGGCATCGCGCGCCAGGTGCTGGCCGATTCGGTGGCCTACCTGAACACGCGCACGCAGTTCGGCCGGCCGTTGTCGTCATTCCAGGCGCTGCAGCACCGGCTGGTGGACGCGGCGATGCAGGTGGAACTGGCCGCCAACAGCCTGCTGGACGCGTTGAACGCCATCGCGGCCGCGCCCGGCGACGCCAAGACGCGCAAGGCCGCCGCCAGCCGGGTCAAGGCCCGCGCGGCGCGTGCCGGCATCGAGGCGTCGCGGCTGGCCATCCAGCTTCACGGCGCCATCGGCTACACCGACGAATGCGACGTCAGCCTGTATTTCCGCAGCGCCCTGCACCTGGGCGCCTGGCTGGGCAACGCCACGGCGCATCGCCAACGCTACGGCGCGCTGGCGCCCGATCCCGCCCCGCCGCCGGCCGACGACGGCGAGGTCGACGCCAGCGACGCGCAATTCCCGCGCGAAGCCGACTGGAACGCCATGCCCGAAGCGCAGTTCCGCGCGCTGCTGCGCCGGTTCTTCCGCGCCCATTACCCCGACGCCCTGCGCCACGTGCCATGGCGGCTGCATTGGGACGAGATCAAGGACTGGTATTTCACGCTGTCGCGCCAGGGCTGGATCGCGCCGGCCTGGCCGCGCGAGCATGGCGGCATGGCGCTGTCCCCGGCCCGGCAGATCGCCTTCATCGAAGAGGCCGAGCGCTACGGCGTGGCGCGCGCGCCGGACCAGGGCCTGGTCATGCTGGGCCCCATCCTGATCCGCTACGGCACCGAGGCGCAGCGCGCGCGCTTTCTGCCCGGCATCCTGTCCGGCGAGGCGGTGTGGGCGCAGGGCTACTCCGAACCCAACGCAGGCTCCGACCTGGCCTCGCTGCGTTGCGAGGCGGTGATCGACGGCGACGAACTGGTGGTGACGGGCCAGAAGACCTGGTCCACGCTGGCGCAGGACGCGACGCACATGTTCATGCTGGTGCGCACCGACAAGACCGTCAAGAAACAGGCGGGCATCAGCTTCCTGCTGGTGGACCTGGCCAGCCCGGGCGTCAGCCGCCGGCCGATCCGCACGCTGTCGGGCCACGAAGAGTTCTGCGAGGTGTTCTTCGACCAGGTCCGCGTGCCGCGCGACAACGTGGTCGGCGAGCTGAACGCCGGATGGGACATCGCCAAGGCGCTGCTGGGCTTCGAGCGCCTGTTCAGCGGCAGCCCCAAGCACGCCAGCCATGCCTTGCAGCAGATCTTCAGCATCGCGCGCCAGCGCGGCCTGCTGGCCGATCCCGCCTTCACGGACCGGCTGGCCGAGCTGCGGCTGGACAGCGCCGACCTGACCGCCATGTACCGCGTCTTCGCGGACCTGGCCAGGGCAGGCCGTCCGCTGCCGCCCGAGCTGTCGCTGCTGAAGATCTGGGCGACCGAAACGCACGAGCGCCTGGGCGCGCTGCTGATCCAGATCGCCGAGGAATACGGCGGCGCGGCGATGCGGCTGGGCTACGGCAACGGCAACGGCAACGTCCATGCGCTGGCGCCCTACGTCAACGCGCTGGCGGCAACCATCTTCAGCGGCACCAACGAGATCCAGCGCAACATCTACGCCAAGCAGGTCCTCGGCCTGCAAGGCGCCTAGCAGAAAAAAATCAACGACAACGCGCCGGCCCAAGCCGGCGCATCCGGAGAGAGACACATGAAAAAAGCAACCGCACTGACGGTGGCGGCCATGATTCTGGGCGCCGTCGCCGCGCCCGCCTCGCACGCCGCGCAGCCCTGGCCCAGCCAGCCGATCCGCCTGATCGTGCCCTACCCGCCCGGCGGCTCGGTCGACAACCTGGCCCGCCTGCTCGCGCCGTCCCTGGGCCAGCGCCTCGGACAGACCATCGTGATCGAGAACAAGGCCGGCGCCAGCGGCACCATCGGGGTGGACGCGACCGTGCGCGCCACGCCCGACGGCAGCACCTTCGGCTTCGGCGTGCCGGGCGCGATTACCGGCCTGCCGCACGTCATGAAAGTGCCGTACGAGGTGTCGAAGATCCAGTACGTGTCGCTGGTGGCGCGCATTCCGCAGGTCATCATGGTCAACCCCTCGCTGCCGGACGCCACGCTGGCGGACTTTGTCGCCAGCGCCAAGAAGCAGCCCGGCAAGTACAACTACGGCTCCGCCGGCAACGTCACGACCCCGCATCTGGGCGGCGAGCTGCTCAAGCAGCAGACCGGCATCGACATCATGCACGTGCCTTACAAGGGCGCTGCGCCCGCAGTGACGGCGCTGCTGTCCAACGAAGTGCAGATGTTCCCCGGCGACGCATCGGCCGCCCTGGGCTTCATCAAGTCCGGCAAGCTGCGCGCGCTGGCGGTGGCCAGCCCCCAACGCTTCGAAGGCCTGCCCGACGTGCCCACCACCCAGGAGGCGGGTTTTCCCGGCATCATCGTCGAGTCCAACTACGGCATCATCGCGCCCACCGGCACGCCGCAAGACATCGTGGAAAAGATGGCCGACGCGATCGCCAAGTCGCTCGCGGACCCCGTCCTGCGCCAGAAAATGATCGACCAGGGCGCCATCCCCATGGCCACCACGCCCGACGCATACCGCGCGCTGATGGAGGCGGAATCGAAAAAATGGGGCGAGGTGATCCGGCGCGGCAAGCTGGGACTGCAATAACGCCATGCCCCTGCGCTTTTGCCGTACGCTTATGCCGATTCCCACGACCGCCCATTGCCGCCATCGACCATGCCAACCGCAAAAGCCACGGGCCTGAGCCTGGACCTGACCGCCGACCTGCACAAATGGCGGGCCTTCCTGGCCATCGCGGAACTGGGCAGCATCACGCGCGCCGCGCTGTACCTGGACCAGGACCAGTCGGTGCTGAGCCGCCGCATCAATGCGCTGGAACGCGAGTGCAATGCGCGGCTTTTCAACCGCACGGGCCGCGGCGTCAACCTGTCGGAAGTGGGCGAACGCCTCTTCCCGCTGGTGCAGACGCTGCTGCACGACGCCGAACGGCTGGAACTGGAGCTCAACGGCGAGGCCCGCGAGCCCGCCGGCGAGGTCACGCTGGGCCTGTTGCCGTCGACGGCGCATCCGCTGATCCGCCGTCTGTTCTCGCGGCTGCGCCAGCAGTTTCCCAAGGTACACCTCAAGATCCTGGAGGGGTCCAGCGGCCAGATCGAGGAATGGCTCACGGACAGCCGCGTGGACATCGCCATCCTGTACCGCTATGGCGACAAATGCCCGCCCGGCGAACAGGCGCTGGCCTACGTCGACTCCTATCTTGTCGGTGCGGCGGGCGATGCGCGCACGCAGGCAGGCGAAATCCCGTTCGACCAGCTCGATGGCCTGCCCTTCATCCTGCCCGGCGCGCCCAACGGCCTGCGCAACGCGCTGGACGGCCTGGCGCGGGCGCGCAAGATCACCATCGCGCCCCTGATCGAGGCCGATTCCCTGCCGCTGATGAAGTCCATCGTCGAACACGAAAAGATGTACACCGTGCTGCCGCTGCACGCGGTCTGGCAGGAAGTGCAGGAAGGGCGGCTGAGCATCGCGGCCCTGCGCGATCCGACCATGAGCCGCATCATCTCGATGGCGTTCTCGCGCTCGAAGGGGCCGGGCCGCACCGTCATGGAAGTGGCGGCGCAGATCGAGGCCCTGGTGCGCGAGATCGGCGGCGAAGGCGTCTGGCACGCCAGCCCGTAGCGGGCCGGCGCGCCGCCGTTCACTTGACCCCGTTTACCTGAAACCGTAGAGGCGCGCGGGGTTATCCACCCAGACCTTCTTGCGCAGCGTGTCGCTGCCCAGCCAGCCGTGCGCCAGGTCGACCAGCGCGTCGGCCGACGGCGCGGCGGCGCCCATCCGCACGAAGGGCCAGTCCGAGCCCCACAGCACCTGGTCCGGGTTGGCGGCGGTGTAGGCATCGTGGATGAAGCGGGCGTTCTCGTAGTCCGGGGCGGTGCCGACGCGGCACACCGTCAGCTTCATCCAGATCCGTCCTTCGGCCAGCAGTCCGCGCAGCAGTTGGAACACCGGATCCGATTCGCCGCGCGCCGGCACCAGGCTGCCCAGGTGATCGATGACGATTGGCAGGTCCAGCCCCGCCAGCGCCGGCAGGTGGCGCAGATAGGTGTCACAAGGCGCCCAGAGCTGCGCGTGCAGGCCGTGCGCCTTCATGCGCGGCGCCAGCGTGGCGACCTGATCGAACCCCACGCTGCCGGGAAACAGATTGCCTGCGGGGTCGCGCGCCTCGACAAAGCGCAGGCCGCGCACGCCGCGTTCGTACAGGTCACGCAGTTGCGCGTCGGTGACCGACGGATCGGCCACGGCGATCCCGCGCAGGCGGTCTGCGCCCTGCGCCAGCGCGTCCAGCAGCGCATCGGGGTTCGTGCCATAGGGCGCGGGCTGCACCAGCACGCCGCGCCCCGCGCCCAGCGTGTCCAGCATGCGCAGGTAGCGCGGCGCCGCGGCGTCCGGCGCGGCGTAGGACGACGGATGCTGCAGGGGAAAGCGGTCGTAGGGACCGAAGACGTGGCAATGCGTGTCGCACGCGCCTGCGGGCAGCGCCTGTTTCGGGGCGACAGGCATGCGCGGCGTCTCGACGCTGTCCGGCACGTAAGGGCTGGCTTTCCGGTCCCCGCTGGCGGCGGCGCTCATGATTGCCCCCGCTTGCCCAGCGGCGCCAGCCGGCTGAGCGCCGGCCCGCCGTCCTGCCGAGGCGTGTCCAGCGGCGGCGGCGCGTCGTCCGGCATCGGGATCTCGTGCGCGTTCAGCGTCATGGACACCATCGTGTAGTAGCCGATCACGGCCGTCAGCTCCACCACGCCGACCGCCGCCCAACGCTCCACCGCCTGTGCATACAGGGCGGGATCGACCTGTCCGGTTTCCTGGAGCTGGCGCGCGAACTCGTAGACCACTTCGTCGTCGCGGTTGTCGAATACCGGCGTGGCGCGCGCCTGGATCGCGTCCAGCACCGCATCGGAAATGCCTGCCGCGCGGGCGGCCTGCGCGTGGATGTGCCATTCGATCTGGCTGTTCCAGCGGCGCGCCGTCACCACGATGGCGAGTTCGCTGACGCGGGGCGGCAGGCTGGTGCCAAAGCGCAGCAGCGCGCCCAGCGCCTGCCAGCGCTCAGCCAGTTCGGGACTGTGCAGCGCGGCGCGCAAGGGGCCGACCAGACGGCCGCGCGGCCCCGAGACGATCTTCTCGTACACGCGCTTCTGGTCATCGGTCATGCTGTCGGGGTCGGGCAGCGGGATGCGGCTCATCATCGTCCTTTCTTCATGGGGTTTCGTCGGGCTGGGTGCGCGCCACCGACGGGCGCGCGGCAAAGCGCTCGTGCCAGGCGGCCAGCGCCGGATGCCCGTCGCGCCAGGCGATGTCCGGAAAACGATAGTCCATATAGGACAGCGCGCAGCCGATGGCGATCAGCCCGAGGTCGAAGCGGGACGCCTGCAGCGCCGGGGCCTCGACTTCCAGCGCGGCCAGCACCGCCTTCGTCTTCAGCGCAAAGGCGTCCAGCCACGCGGGCGTCTGCCGTTCGGCGGGCTTATTGCGTTCCTGGCGGAACAGCAGCAGCGCATCCAGGAAGCCGTCGCCCAGCGCCTGGCGGCGCTCGGCCAGCAGGCGCGCCCCGGGGTCGGCGGGCAGCAGGCCGCAGCCGGTCAGGCCGTCCAGATAGGCGCAGATGACGCGCGAGTCATACACCGGCGTGCCGTCGTCCAGCACCAGCGTCGGCAGCTTGATGAGCGGATTGTCGGGCAGCAGGTCCAGATTGGGCTTGTCCATCGCGACCGGCGTGCGCACCAGCGTCACGCGGTCCGCGATGCCCGCTTCGTGCAGGACGATCATCACCTTGCGCACGAAGGGCGAACGCGGCGACCAATGCAGTTTCATCGATAAGCTCCCAAGGGATTCAAGGTCATGCGGGCATTCAGTGCCCCTGCGCGGGCGTTATGGCCGGGTCATTGGCCACTTCCGGCGCGCGCATCTGGAAAAGATCGCTGGTGTGCGCGTACCAGCCCGCGCCATGCATGCGGCCCAGCAGGCGCAGCGCCGGGGTGTCCACATAGCATTTACCGGCATCGAGCAAGGCATCATCGCGCAGGTACAGCGCCACCACGCGCGCCAGCACGATCAACCGCTGCGGCGCCGCTTCCAGCACCTGCCACACCTCGCACTCCAACGCCGCCGGGCTTTGCGCGATGCGCGGCGGCGCCACGATCAGGGACGGCTCGATCGCCAGGCCCGCGCGCGCCAGTTCGTCGATGCTGGCATCGTAGTCCAGGCTGGTGTGGTTCATCTGCTCGGCCAGTTCCGCCGACACCAGGTTGATCACGAACTGCCGCGTCTGCAGGATGTTGCGCGAGGTGTCCTTCAATTGTCCTGCGCGCGGTCCGATGCCCAGCGCGACGATGGGCGGATCGCTGCTGACCACATTGAAGAACGAGAACGGCGCGGCATTGCGCGCGCCCGCTTCCGACTGGCTGACCACCCAGGCGATGGGCCGCGGCACGACCACGCTGGAAAGCAGCTTGAACGCGTCGGCCGGGGCCAGCTTGCTGAAGTCGAAGTTCATGGCGTGGGCGTCGTCATCATTTGGCCAGCAGCCCCAGCGTGCCGAGCAGACGCTGCATGTCGGCGCGGTCTTTCTGGACGTACGCCGTGGCGTCCTGGGGCGACAGCGCCATCAGCGAGATCGCCTGGTCCTGCATGACGCGTTGGTACTCGGGATCGTCGTTCACGCGCCGAACGGTGTCGCTCAGCGTCTGCACGATGTCGGCCGGCGTGCCGGCCGGCGCGGCCAGGCTGTACCAGGTGGCGGCCTGCGCGCCATGCACCCCGGCCTCGTCCAGCGTGGGCACGTCCGGCAGCAGCGCCGAACGCTTGTCCGCCGCATAGGCCAGCGGCACCAGCCGTCCCTGCCGGATGAACGGCAGGCTGGCGGACAGGTTCAGCATGGCCAGGTCGATCTGCCCGCCCACCGCATCGTTGATCGCGGGCGCCGCGCCAGCGTACGGAATGTGATTGAGCTGCACGTGCACGGCCTGCTGAAAGAGTTCGGCGCCCAAGTGCGTGGCGCCGCCCACCCCGGCCGACCCGTAGCTCAGCTTGCCGGGTTCGGCCTTGGCGCGGGCGATCAGGTCCTGCACCGTCTTGATGCCGCGCGACGGGTTCACGACCAGCATGATGGGCTGCACCGCCACGACCGAGCAGAACGCAAAGCCGTTGACGCCGTCGTACGCGGTCTTCTGCATCAACGGCGTCACCACGTGGCCCGCCGCCGTGCCCAGCAGCAGCGTGTAGCCGTCCGGCTTGGCGCGCGCCACGAAGCCCGTGCCGATGGACGCGCCGCCGCCGGGCTTGTTTTCCACCACGACCGGCTGGCCCAGGCGCTTTTCCAGCGCGCGCGCCAGGCTGCGCGCCACCACGTCGGCCGGGCCGCCGGCTGCGTACGGATTGATCAGGGTGATGGGGTGCTCCGGATAGGCCGCCGCGGCCGGGAAGGACGCGCACAGGGCGGACAGGGCGGCCGCGGCCGCCAGCAGGGTTCGGATCATCGAAGGCATGGGAGTTCCGTCCGTTAGGAGAGGCGATGGCGGGGCGGGCCGGCGTTCAGTCCGCCCGCGCGCCGGACTGTTCGATGATCCGGGCCCACTTCTGTGTATCGGCGCGGATGCGTTCGGAAAATTCCTCGGGCGTGCTGTGCGTGGTCTGGATGCCGTAGCCGGCCATCCGCTCCACCATCTGCGGCGACGTCATCACGCTTTTGATGTCGGCGTTCAGCCGGTCGATGATCGGACGCGGTGTTCCCGCCGGCGCCAGCACGCCCGACCACAGGCTCACCTCGTACGACTCGAAACCCGGCGTCTCCGAGATCGACGGCACGTCCGGCAACGCCGCCAGCCGCTTGCGGCTGGTCACGCCCAGCGCCTTGATCTTGCCCTGCTTGACCTGTTCGATGAAATTGGACGAGGTGTCGATCATCATCGAAATGCGGCCGGCCATGAAGTCATTGATGGCGCCGGACGTGCCCTTGTAGGGAATGTGACGGATGTCCACCTTGGCGGTCGACTTGAACATCTCGCCCGCCAGGTGGCTGGTCGTGCCATTGCCCGAGGAGCTGAAGGTCAACTCCCCCGGCCGCTGGCGGGCAAGCTCCGCCAGTTCAGCCACGGAATCGACCTTCAGCGCCGGATCGACCACCAGCAGATTGGACGTCAGGTTGGTCAGCGATACCGGCGCAAAGCTCTTTTGCGGGTCGTAGCGCAGCTTGGCGTAGAGCGACGGGTTGATCGTCAAGACGCCCATCGTCGAATACAGCAGCGTGTAGCCATCGGGCGCCGCGGTGGCCACGGCCTCGGCCCCGATCGAGCCCCCTGCCCCGCCGCGGTTCTCCACCACGACGGACTGGCCGAGCTTTTCCCCCAGGCCCTGCGCCAGGGCGCGGGCCATCAGGTCAGTGGCCCCGCCCGCCGGAAAGGGCACGACCATGCGCAGCGGCCGGTCGGGATAGCCGTCCGCGGCGGCAGGCGCGGAAACCAGGCCCATGCCGAGGCACAGGCCAAGCGCGGTCAGCGCGTTTGTCATTTTCATGCTGTCTCCAAACATCGTTTTTGTGTTTGGAGAATGGTAGGCGCGCGGGCGGGCCGGGGCTATGCGCGGGATCGCATATCTGGTTTGCGCGGCGGCCGGACGGGCCGCCGGCGCTCAGCCTGGCGTCAGGACGCGCGGCCGCGTGCCAACAGGCACAGGCATTCGTACATTAGCGTGGCGCCCAGCAGGGCCGTGTTGCCGCTGGGGTCATAGGGCGGCGACACTTCGACGACGTCGGCCCCGACGAAGTCCAGCCCGTCCAGTCCGCGCAGCAGCGCCAGGGTTTCCCGGGTGGACAGACCGCCCACCTCCGGGGTGCCGGTCCCGGGCGCATAGACCGGGTCCAGCCCGTCCACGTCCAGCGACAGATAGGCCGGGCCGTCGCCCACCACGCGCCGGGCTTCGGCAATGATGGCCTGCACGCCGGCCGCGTCGAACTCTTCGATGAAGACCACGCGCATGCCGCTTTCCAGCGAATAGCGCCAGCCCTCGTCCGTGTTCTGCGCGCCCCGGATGCCGATCTGGATGGTGCGCGCGGGATCCAGCAACCCGGCCTCGACGGCGCGCCGGAAGGGCGAGCCGTGGCTGAACTTGGATCCCACGTAATAGTCCCAGGTGTCGGTGTGCGCGTCGATGTGCACCATGCCCAGCGGCTGCGCCGGCGCGATCGCCTGGAAGACGGGAAAAGTGATGGAATGGTCGCCGCCCGCGATGACCGCCTTTTTGCCTGCCGCGAAGATCGGCTCGAAAAAGCGTCGGATATCGTCATGCGCGCGTTCCAGGTGGAAGACGTCCGTGAACGGCACGTCGCCCACGTCGGCCACCTTGCAGGCGGCGAAGGGGTTGAAGCCCGTGACGTGGTGGATGGCGCGCATCATGGTGGACATGTTGCGGATCTCGCGCGGGCCGAATCGCGCGCCGGGCCGGGCGGTCACGCCGCCATCGAACGGCACGCCCGCCAGGGCGATGTCGAAGTCCTCCAGCCCGCGGGCCAGCGGGACCCGCATGAAAGTGGGAATGCCGCTGTAGCGCGGCAGCCCCTGCATCGAGGTATCGGTGCTCATTGCTGTTTCCGTGGTGATGTTCCCCGGATCAGAACGTGGCTGGCGTGTTCACCCACAACACGCGCGCCACCGTCCGGCCCGGATTGCGGTAGCTGTGCGGCACATCGCTGGAAAAGTAGAAGGAATCGCCCGCCTGCATGAGATGGACCTCGGACCCCAGGCGCAGCTCGAATTCGCCTTCGATCACGTAGCCCATTTCCTCGCCCGCATGCGCGATCTGCTCCAGGCTTTCGGCCTTGGGCGCAAGCTGGTGGATGTCGGCCTGCAGCAGTTGGCCGCGCATGGGGACGATCACCCGCTCCAGCTTGACGCCCGGCTTGCGGCCGCGCTGACTGGTGAACTCGATGATGGGCCGGTCCGCCTGCCGGATCACGGGCGAAGCGGGCGGCGCATGCGCCGCCGTCAGCTCGGCCACGTTGGTGCCCAGCGCGCGGGCCAGGCGATGCAGGTTCGCAAGCGACGGCATGGCCTGGCCGCGCTCGACGCGCGACAACAGGCTTTCGGAGCAATCGGCCGCCTGCGCCAGCGCCTTGAGCGTCAGGCCATGCACCATGCGCGCATGCCTGAGCCGGGGACCCAGCGAGGACAGGGCCGCTTCGCCCTCGTGCGCGACGTTCGGCTCGGCCGCCGTTTCCCTGCTTTTCTTTGCCATATGCGTATACCGCGTTGTCGTCGGGAAGAATCGTCAGGCCTGGGCGCGCACCGAAAAATGCACCTCGACCGGACGGTTGTCGTTGATCGGCACGATGTCTTGCGGGCAGGCCGACAGCACCACGACGCAATCCATCTCGGCGCGCAGATCGACGTAGTCGCCCGCCTTGGACACCGGCGGCAGCCACTGCACGCCGCCATCGCTGCCGACCGGGATGTTCATCCACAGATTCAAGGGCTGGGGCACTTCGCGAGCCCGCAGGCCAATGGCCTTGAGCGCCAGGCGCATATTATCGGCGCAATTGTCGTGGTAGTGCTCCACGCCCAGGTTGCGGTAGCGGTAGGCGTCGCACGCGGCCATCAGCGTGTCGTGCACGCCGGGCGAGGTATCGGCCGTCATGGTCATGATGCTGCGGCGGCGGTTGCTGAAGAGCGGGTCGCCGGCCTGGGGAATGATGCGGTCGATCGCGGCGCGGGCATGTTCCATCGACATGAACTCGCTCAGGTCGTCGCTCTTGAACGCCCACGTGTCGCAGACCTGGCTGCCGTGCGTGTTGATGATGCGGATGACCTGGCCCTTGGCCACGCGCACCGCGCGGCCGTGGCGGGCCGGCACTTCGTAGACCTTGCCCAGTTCTGGCGTGCCGTCCGGAGAGATCGGCTCGCGGTGCGTGTTGTTCAGGCCGACGGGTTCGCCGTTGTCGGCGACGGCGGGGTGGGCGATGGGGTGGTCCATGGTGCGTGTCCTTCGATGAGAGGGGGAAGAAGTTCGGGATTGGATGTCCAGGTCCGGCATTCCGGCCCGGGTTTGGGTGTTTATGTGGACGCGGGCGCGGGTTCGGCCAGCTTGAGCAGGCACCAGGCCAGCACCTGGGTGCAGGCGGCGAGGTCCTCAATGGGCGTGTCTTCGGCCGGATGGTGGCTGACGCCCGCGATGCTGGGCGCGAACAGCATCGCGGTGGGGCAGAAGCCCGCCATCGGCATGGCGTCGTGGAACGCGCCCGACAGCATCTGGCGGTGCCGCATGCCCAGGGCCTCGCAGCCCGCGGTGGCCAGGGCCACCAGGTCCGGCGCAAACTGCACGGTCGGCTTGTCCTGCAAGACCTCGATGCGCGCGCCGTCGGGCAGCGCCGCGTCCATCGCGGCGCGCACCGCGTCCAGCGCCTCGGCATCCGGATGGCGCGCATCGACCGTGAAGCTCACGTGGTCGGCGATCGTGTTGATGGAGCCCGGCAGGCATTCCCAGCGGCCGATCGTGACGCGCAGCCGTTCATCGCCGCAGTCCCTGGCGTGGCCCAGCACGGCGTGCGCCATGGCGATGGCCTTGGCCTGCGCATCGTCGCGGTTGGCAAGCGGCGTCGTGCCCGCATGGGCGCTGCGACCGGGCACGCTCACGCGGTACCAGCGCACGCCCTGGATCGCGGTCACGCATCCGACCTGCAGGCCCTGCGCCTCCAGGACCGGTCCCTGTTCGATATGGGCTTCCACGTAGGCGTGCACGGGCGCGCCCAGCGGGCGGTCCATCCAGGACCAGCCGTGGCGCTGCGCGTGCGTCTCGAAGTCCGTGACGGCCTGGTCGCGCGCGGTCTCGAACGCCACGCCCGCGCTGTCGGCGACGGGCAGAAAGTCCGCCAGCCGCTGCGGGGCGGTGAACGACACCGCGCCCATCAGCCCCGGCGCGAAGCGCGACCCTTCCTCGTTGGTCCACATGACGACGTCGAGCGGCCGGCGCGTCGCGACGCCCAGGCTATCCAGCGCGTCGAAGACCTCCAGGCCCGCCACCACGCCAAAGGCGCCGTCCAGCCAGCCGCCCAGCGGCTGGGTGTCCACATGGCTGCCCGTCATGACTGGCGCGGCCCCGGCGTCCACGCCGCACCGGCGCACATACACATTGGCCGCCGCGTCGATGCCGACGCGATAGCCCGGCCGGGCGGCAAAGTCCTGCGCCAGCCAGCGGCGTGCCGCCAGCTCCTCGTGCGTCAGGGCCTGCCGCGCCACGCCGCCAGTCGGCACGCCGCCGTGCCGCGCCAATCCGCGCAGGCGTTGCGCAAGGCGTTGCGCCTGGACCGCTTGCGCCAGCGCGTCGGCGGCGGCATCGAATCCGTTGATGTTCATTGCGACGCTCCCGCCGCGATGGCGTCCCGCCGCGCGGTGTCGCCCAGGCTGCGCCGGATCCAGGGCTGCAGAAACGCCTGCACGCGCGGATGCTCGGGCCGACGGATGATCTGGTCGGGCGTGCCGATCGTGACGACGCGCCCCTTTTCCATGAAGACGATGCGATCGGACACCTCGGCCGCGAAGCTCATTTCGTGGGTCACCATCACCATCGTCATGCCCTCGCGCGACAGGGACTTGATGACCTCCAGCACTTCGTCCACCAGTTCGGGGTCCAGCGCCGACGTCGGCTCATCCAGCAACATCGCCTCGGGTCCCACCGCCAGCGCGCGGGCGATGCCGACGCGCTGCTGCTGGCCGCCACTGAGGTTGGCCGGCAGGGAGTCGGCCTTCGCGGCCATGCCCACCCGGTCCAGGGCGTCGGCGGCCACCTTGCGCGCGCGGTCCGGCCGCATGCCCTTGGCCAGGGTCAGCGGCGCCATGACGTTGGCCAGCGCCGTCATGTGCGGCCACAGATTGAACTGCTGGAACACCATCGCCAGCGGCGCGCGCACCTCTGCCACGACGCGGTCGGATTCGGGCAGCAACTGGCCCGACGGCCCGCGGCGGTAGCCCAGCAAGGCGCCGCGCACCTGCACTTGTCCTTGGTCATAGGCTTCCAGGAAGTTCATGCAGCGCAGCAGCGTGGTCTTGCCGGAGCCCGAAGGACCGATCAAGGTCACGACCTCGCCCTGCATCACGTCCAGGTCCACGCCGGCCAGCACCGGGTGGCCATCGAACGATTTGCCCACGCCGCGCAGCGACAGCATGGGAACGGGTTGGGGTGTATTCATGGTTCGCAATTCCTCACAGCGCCACGCGCCGCGCCAGCAGCCTGCCCAGGCGGTTGATCAGCAACGACAGCGCCCAATAGCTCAGCGCCAGCAGCAGATAGGGCTCGATGTACACAAACTGTTCGGACACCACCTTGCCGGCGGTCATCGTCAGTTCCGGGTAGGTGATCACCGACGCCAGGGCCGACTCCTTCATCAGCAGGATGGTCTGGTTCACGATGAGCGGGACGCTGGCGCGCAGGGCCTGCGGACACTCGATGCGCAGGAACACCTGGCGCCGCGTCAGGCCCATGCAGCGCGCGGCCTCGATCTGCCCGCGCGGGATGGTCTGCCAGCACGCCCGGAAAATCTCGGCGAAGTACGCGCCGCCATACACGGACAGCGTCACGGCTGCTGCAACGAAGGGGTCCATGGATATCCCCACCGCCGGCAGCCCGAAATACACGATGAAGAGATGAATCAGGAACGGCACGCCGCGCCAGACGGCCGTGTACGCCCAGTAGATCCACGCCAGCGCCGCCACCCGCGTTTCGCGCAGCAGGTGCATCAGAAAGCCCAGCGCCAGGCCGCCCGCCAGCCCGGCGGCCACCAGGGCCACCGTGCGCAATGCGGCAGTGCCAAAGACGGGCAGCAACTGGCCCAGCAGAGTCAGGTCGATCATGTCTTGTTGATGGCGATGCGGTTCATCACTGCGGCGCTGGCGCGCCGCCCTTGTCCCATCCGCTTGCCCAGCCAGGCGCCCAGCGCAAAGATCGCGCCGGTCATCAGCAGATAGGTCGCGCCCACGGTCAGGTAGACCTCGAGCGGACGGAAATTCGCCGCCACGATCTGCCGGCCCCCGCGCGCCAGTTCCGCCACGGCGATTACCGACACGATCGACGAGTTCTTCACCACGTCGATGGCCTCGGACACCAGGGCGGGCCAGACGGCCCGCGCCACCTGGGGCAACTGCACATAGCGGAAGACCTGCTGCGGCGACAGGCCGAAGATGGCCGCGGCTTCGATCTGCCCTTTGGGGACCGCGGCCAGGCCCGCGCGCAGGATCTCCGACTGGAACGCCCCGGAATTCAGGCTCATGGCCAGCACGGCCACCAGCAGTGGCGGCAGGTCCACGCCGAACGCGCTGGGCAGGTAGAACAGCATCAGAAGCTGCACCAGCAACGGCGTGCCGCGAAAGAAGCTGACGTACAGCGCCACGGCGCGCGCCAGCGGCCCACGGCCCTGGCGGTGCAGCGACAGGCCCAGCAGCGCCGCGCCCAGCGCAAAGCCCGCGACGATGGCCAGCGCCGCCACGATCAGCGTCATGCCGGCGCCGTGCAGCAGCACGGGCAGGTACGCCGCAAGGCGGTCGGCAAAAGTGTCGGCGTTCATCGCGCGATGCTCCCGGGACGGATGAGAATCACAGTTCCGGCGCCGGCACCGAGTCGGTGGGCACGTCCATCGTGAAACCGAACCACTTGGTCTGCAGCGCCTGCAACTGGCCGGACTTGGCCGCGCGCGCGATCCCGTCGGAGAAGAACTTCACCAGCGACGCGCTGTCCGCGTCCTTGCGCCCGACCCAGCCGAAGTACGTCTTCGGGCCGATCGGCTGGTCGATCACCGCATACACATCCGAACGGGTCTTCACCAGCGTCGCCAGGTTGGCAAGCGATTGCGCCACCGCCGACAGACGGCCAGCCGCGAGGTCGGCGTAGGCCTCATCGAAACTGACGTATTCGCGGATGGTGACGGCAGGCTTGCCGTCGGCCTGGAGCTTCTTGGCATAGTCCTGCAGGGCCTTCAACTGCGCGGACCCCGCCTGCGAGCCGACGACCTTGCCCGCGATGCCCGCCGGGTCGGTCAGCGCCGCGTCGTCCTTGCGCTTGACCAGCGCCGTCGTGGCGTCGGCAATCGGCACCGTGAACGCGAACTTGGCGGCGCGGTCCTTGGTCATGGTGACCGACGTCACCACGAAATCGAAGCGCTTGGTCGCCAAGCCCGGCAGGATGCCCTGGAACGGCACGTCGAACTGCTTGACCTTCACGCCCGGCGCATCGGCCAGGATGAGATTCATCAGGTCCGGCCCATAGCCCACGATCTTGCCGTCCTGCACAAATTCGAACGGCGCGAATTGCGCTTCGGTGCCCACCACGATCTCTTTCTTGCTCTTGATCGTGTCCAGCAGATCGGCGCTGTGCGCGGCGCCGGCCATGAATAAAGACATCGCTCCAGCGAATACGCGGCGTAACAGCATGACATTTCCCCTGTGTCTGAGTATCCGGACCGGGCAGGCGCCCGGCTATGTAAGTCACTCGCACTGTATGCAAGTCACTTGCATGAATATCAAGCAAGTTTCATGCCAACTGGTTTGCGTGGGGAAAGGGGAATACGCAGGGCTGTCGCGCACCAGGCTGGTGCGATATGCGGCGCGGGCGGGCACCAGATTGGTGGCGCCCGCCCGCCGGATACCCGTGTGGGACGGCGACGGCTTTCAGCCCGGCTCCGCCAGCAACCGCTGGATCTGCGCCTCGGTTTCCTTGTAGCGGCCTTCGCCAAAGTGGCTGTAGACGATCCTGCCCTGCTTGTCGATCAGGTAGGCCGCGGGCCAATACTGGTTGCGGTAGGCGGTCCACGTGGCGTAGCGGTTGTCCTGCGCCACCGGATAGGTGATGCCGTAGCGTTGCAGCGCTTTTGCCACATTGGGCGTGGACCGCTCGAAGGGAAACTCCGGCGTGTGCACGCCCACCACCACCAGGCCCTGGTCCTTGTACTTCTGATACCAGCTCGTGACGTAGGGCAGCGTGCGGATGCAGTTGATGCAGGTGTAGGTCCAGAAATCCACCAGCACCACCTTGCCGCGCAGCGATTCCATCGTCAGCGGCTCGCTATTGAGCCATGTCTCGATGCCGGTGAATTCCGGGGCCTGGGGCGCGGCCTGCGCGGCCCCTTGCATCAGGGTCGTCGCGATCAGCGCGCCCAGGGCAATCTTCTTGAATGTCGCGTACATGGTTGACTCCTTGTCGGTCAGGCGAACAGGTTGGCGATCCAGGCATAGGCCAGGACGTCGTACTGGAAATGGATGGCGATGGCGGTCAGGACCAGCAGCACGCCGAATCCCTGCTGCAGTCGGTGCGTGTGGCGCGACAGGCCGCGCACCCGGGTGGCGATGGCCTGCCCGCCATAGGCGATCACCAGCATGGGCACGCCCGCGCCGATGGCGAACACCAGCAGCAGCGTGCTGGACTGCACGAGGTCCTGCGCCTTGGCGGCCAGCACCAGGATCGACGCCAGCACCGGCCCGGCGCAGGGCGTCCACACGGCGCCCAAAGACAGGCCCAGCACGAAGCCGCCGGCATTGCCGCTGCCCGTGCCGCCCGCGGCCGCCAGGCGCTGCAACGGGCCGCCCACATAGGCGATCAGGCGGTCGTAGGGTTGGGGCCAGATTCGCGCCAGGCCGAACAGCACCAGCAGCACGATGGAGGCCGAGCGCACGGCTTCGTGCACATGTTCATTCAGGTTGGAGATAAGACTGAGCGCGATCCCCAGACCGGCGAACGCCAGCACGAAGCCCGACACGACGAACACGGGGCGCAGCCGGTCGCCGCGTTCCAGCGAGGTGCCCAGCAGCACCGGCAACAGGGGCAGCACGCAGGGCGACGCGATGGTCAGCATGCCGGCAAGCAGAGCGATGGGAGTGTTGATGAGGTCCATGGGGGTCGTCCTTTGGAAAGTGACCCCATTGCACCCGCCGCACGTATCCGCCATGTGCCGGATCGGGGCATTTTTTCAAGCGCGTGTATCCGCCGCCAGGGCGTATACAGTACGACACACTTGCCGGCCGGGGCGGCGCTATAAAGCGTTCAACCCGATAAGCGGAGCCTCTCATGAAGCGCTTTCTTGCCGTACTGCTGCTGCTCTTTGGCGGCTTCACCGCCGAAGCCGCCAAGCCCTTCCAGTGCCAGCTCATCTCGAACACCCGCCCGCGCCGCGATCCCCTGCCCCCGGGCGAGCGCTAGGACCTAGAATTCTTGAACCGGACGGGCGCGGCAGCCGCGCCCTCACCACCCAATAGAAGGCACCCGCAGATGGATCACATAGACCACGTCATGATCGTGGACGACGATCGGGAAATCCGTGAGCTTGCCGGCGGCTTCCTCAGGAAGAACGGCCTGACGGTCACGCTGGCCGCCGATGGACGGCAGATGCGATCCCTGCTGGAAAGCCTGTCCGTCGACCTGATCGTGCTGGACCTCATGATGCCCGGCGACGACGGCCTGGTGCTGTGCCGCGAACTGCGCAGCGGCAAGCACCGCCGCATTCCCATCCTGATGCTGACGGCGCGCGGCGACGACATGGACCGCGTCCTGGGCCTGGAGATGGGCGCGGACGACTACCTGGTCAAGCCCTTCGTGGCGCGCGAACTGCTGGCGCGCATCAAGGCGATCCTGCGCCGCACGCGCATGCTGCCGCCCAACTTCCAGGTGACCGAACCGGGCCGCGAGATCGCCTTCGGCGCCTGGCGGCTGGACACCACCGCGCGCCACCTGCTGGACGCCGACGGCACCATCGTGTCGCTCAGCGGCGCGGAATACCGGCTGCTGCGCGTCTTCCTCGATCATCCGCAGCGCGTGCTCAACCGCGACCAGCTTTTGAACCTGACGCAGGGCCGCGATGCCGATTTCTTCGGGCGCTCCATCGACCTCCTGGTCAGCCGCCTGCGCCAGCGGCTGCGCGAAGACGCGCGCGAGCCCATGTACATCAAGACCGTGCGCAGCGAAGGCTATGTCTTCTCCGCCGCGGTCGACGTCTCGGATTCCAGCCAGTGAACGCCGCCGCGCCGCGCCCGTTCACCTGGCCCCGCACGCTGGTCGCCCGGCTGTTCCTGATTTTCCTGGCGGGCCTGGTCCTGGCCTATGGCCTGTCGTTCGCGTCGCTCTTTTATGAGCGTTACAGCGCCACCCGCAACATGATGCTGGGCGACCTGGAGCGCGACGTCGCCATCGCCATGGACATCCTGGACCGGCTGCCCGCCGCCGAGCGCCCCGCGTGGCTGCCGCGCCTGTCCAGCAGCAACCGCCAGTACCTGCTGGGCGACGGCAAGGCCGACCAGCCGCTGTCCAATGACGCGGCGCGCACCGCCGCGCAATCGATCGAGGCCGCGCTGGGACCGGAGCGGCCGGTGACGGTGCGCGCCATGGCCGACGATCCGCGCCACATCCAGGCCCGCGTCGTGCTGTCCGACGGCCAGCCGGCGATCCTGGACATCGAACTGTCCCGCATGCGGCCGGCGCCGTGGCTGTTTGGCGTGCTGGGCGTACAGCTTCTGCTGCTCGCCGGCTGCGCCTGGCTGGCCGTGCGCCTGGTCGTCCGCCCCCTGACGCGCCTGGCCCGCGCGGCCGAGGATCTGGATCCCGACCAGAAAAGCCCCCTGCTGGACGAAGCCGGCCCCGCCGAGGTCGCGCATGCCGCCGTCGCCTTCAACGCCATGCAGGACCGCATCGCGGCCCACGTCGCCGAGCGCATGCAGATGCTGGGCGCGATCTCGCACGACTTGCAGACGCCCATCACGCGCATGAAGCTGCGCACCGAATTCATGGACCCGTCCACCGACCGCGACAAGCTGGCGCAGGACCTGAACGAGGTGGAACGCCTGGTGCGCGAAGGCATCGACTATGCCCGCAGCGCGCATGGCAAGGCCGAGCCGCCTGCGCGCATCGACCTGAACGCCTTCCTGGACAGCCTGGTGTGCGACTACCAGGACACCGGCAAGGACGTCAGCCTGACGGGCGACGCCGCGCCGGCGCTGTCCACGCGCCCGCATGCGCTGCGGCGCATCCTGGGCAACCTGATCGACAACGCGCTGAAGTTCGCCGGCGCGGCCGAAGTGCGTGTGGCGGCGCGGGACGGCGGACGCCTGTCGATCTTCGTGCTGGATCGCGGGCCGGGCATCCCGGCGGGGGAACTGGACGCGGTGCTGCAACCTTTTTACCGCCTGGAAAGCTCGCGCAGCCGCGATACCGGCGGTACCGGTCTTGGGCTGGCCATCGCGCACCAACTGGCGGCGGCGTTGGGCGGCGCGCTGGTCCTGAGCAACCGCGAGGGCGGCGGCTTGTCGGCCGAAGTCAGGATCGCGGCGATCGGCCTGTAGTTTCCGGCCGGGACCGCGTTACGCGCCCCGCAGCGCGCCCGACTGCAGCAGCGGCTTCAGGATGCCGGCCGAGTACACACGCGCCAGGTTCACCAGGAAATCCGTGAAGTCCGCCTTCGCTGCGTGGTCGGCGCTGTCGGAGATGATGCGCATCACGGCGAACGGCACGCCGAACTCATGGCAGACCTGCGCCATCGCGGCTCCCTCCATTTCCAGGCACAGCGCCTCGGGCAGACGTTCGCGCAGCGCGTGGGCCAGGTCGTTGTCGTTGACGAACACGTCCCCCGTCGCGATCAGGCCGTGGTGAACCTGCGGCGGCGCGGACGCGGACGGCAGGCCGCCGTTGCCCGCGAATTCCCGAGCGCTTTCCAGCAGCAGCGCGCTCAGGGCCGGATCGGCTTCGAAACGCTCGCGCCCCAGCAGGGGGATTTCATGCCGGCCGAACAATGGCCGCGCGTCCATGTCGTGCTGCATCAGCGCGTCGGCCACGACCACGTCGCCCACCCGCACCCGCGGATGCAGGCCGCCCGCCAGGCCCGTGAAGATCACCCGCGACACCCCGAATTCCTGGATCACGATCGACGCCGTGGCCGCGGCGGCCACCTTGCCGATGCGGCTGAGCGCGATCACGCAGGGCGTGCCCCACAGGCTACCCACCTGGAAATCGCGCATGGCGATGCGGCGGGTCTGCGCGCCCGGATCCATCGCCGCCAGCAGGTCGGCGATTTCTTCGTGCAGCGCGCCCAGGATGGCAAGACGTCCCATGATGTTCTTCTTCCGTGATTGATGCGCGGCCTCGCGCCGCCAGCGCGCAACATACTCCATTGCCATCGCGTCCGCCAACGCCTGCGCGGTTTGTATCGCAGCGTATCCGGCGGCCCCTTCGACACGTCGCGATGCCATCCCGCCGCGTCCCGGACACATGGCCGATACAGCGCCTTGTTGCAATGCAGGCTCTCAACCCACTGGCGCAGCCCGGCCGCGCCGACACCCTGGAGTCATCATGGCAAAGCAACTTGAGCAGGTCCTCTACACCGCGCACACCCACACCACCGCCGGCCGCGAGGGGTCGGGACGCAGCAGCGACGGCGCGCTGGACGTGACGCTCAGCACGCCCGGATCGGGCAAGCCCGGCACCAATCCCGAACAGCTCTTCGGCGTGGGCTACTCCGCCTGCTTCATGGGCGCCATCAAGCGCGCCGGGGCCACCCAAGGCATCACCGTGCCGCGCGACGTCGCCATCGACGCCAGCGTTTCGCTGGGCAAGGTCGACAACGGCGAGAATTTCGCCCTGGGCGTCACCCTGGCCGTCTCGCTGCCCGGCCTGACCGCCGACCAGAAGCAATTGCTGGTCGAATCGGCGCACCAGCTCTGCCCCTATTCGCGCGCCATCCGCGACAACATCGACGTGCGGTTCGAGATCGTCTGACAGGCGCCCCGCGACGCGTCAGCCAGCGGCCTTCGGGCCGCTTTTTTGTGCCTCGCGGATACCATCCAAACCGGCATCGGATTGCTGCTGATTCCGTAGTAAAGGCGTACTCTGAGTTCTGCAGCTGCCCCTCGCGCCCCGGCAAGGCGACGCATATCGCGCCGCTAGCTAGGCAAAAAGATGGTGTACATCCATGCAGCAGGGAAACCACGCGCCCTGCCGGGCCTGCCGTGCGTGATAGCGTGCGTCACGCAGGCGTGGTCCCAGCCGGCGACAGAGGTATCGAAAGACTCTATCTGTGTGTGGGAGACGATCATGGTGAAGAACCTTGCCGTATTCTTCGACGGAACCTGGAACGAACCCAACGACCGCACCAACGTCTACGAGCTGTACAAAGCCGCGCCCGAAACCAGCACGCAGGAAACGCTCTACATCGAGGGCGTGGGCACCCAAGGCCAGGGCCTGTGGTCCGCCATCGACAAATTCATGGGCGGCGCCTTCGGCGCGGGGCTGTCCGCCAACATCCGGCAAGGCTACCGCTGGCTGTGCCAGCGCCACGAGGCCGGCGACCGCATCTTCCTCTTCGGCTTCAGCCGCGGCGCCTACTCCGCCCGCAGCCTAGCGGGCATGGTGCGCAAATGCGGCCTGCTGAAAAATCCCACCGAAGACGGCGTCGCCGAGGCCTACGCGCTGTACCGCGACGACTGCGCGCCGTCCTCCATCGAAGCCGCCGCCTTCCGCGACCGGTTCTCGCGCGAAACCGACCTGCACTTCGTCGGCGTCTGGGACACCGTGGGCAGCCTGGGCATCCCGGTCGGCGGCATCCCGTTTCCCGGCTTCTCCGGGTTCTACAACTTCCACGACACGGAACTGAGCAACCACGTCCTGAACGCCTACCACGCCATCGCCACCAACGAATACCGCGAGCCCTATTTCCCGACGCTATGGACCCGCCGAGCCGGCTCCCCGCCCCGCCCGGCCCACCTGCCCGTCGAACAGCGCTGGTTCATCGGCGCGCACTCCGACGTGGGCGGCGGGTACCAGGACGGAAGCCTGCAGACGCTGCCCGCATCATGGCTGCAGGAAAAGGCGCGGCAGGCGGGATTGGAGGCGGGCACGGTGCAGCGGATCTCCACCGACTACGAGCAATGCGAGCCGCATGACTCGTACAAGGAATTCACGGAGAAGGTGCCGATTCCGGTGAAGAAGCGGCCGAGGCTGTGGGATAGGGAGACAGTGCTGAACCTGACGATCGACGATCGGCTGGTCAGGCGGTTTGAGAGGAACCAGGCGTTCTTGAGGGAGTATCCGGATTTCAGGGATGCGTTGGGGGAGTTGGAGGTGGGGAAGTAGGGTTGTCCGCCCGCGGCGATGGGGGTGTCAGAAATTCCGTGTTCAAGGCGGGGTTAAGACTTACACGGAGGGTCTGATAAACCGATCCTCGTAGATGATAGCGAATTGGTTCATGGCCTGCTTCCAGTCGCGAGCAGGCCGTCCCCAGTCTGCGGTGATATTGCGCAGGGCCAGCCAGATGAGCTTGGTGGCGGCGTCGTCAGATGGGAAGTGCCCGCGGGTCTTGATAATCTTGCGCAACTGGGCATTGATGCTCTCGATGGCGTTGGTCGTATAGATCACCCGGCGCACTTCCGGCGGAAATGCGAAGAAGGGAATCACGCGGTCCCAGGCGCTGCGCCACGCGGCGCGGATCGTCGGGAATTTCTGACCCCATGGGCCTTCAGAAAAGGCGTCGAGCTCGGCCTGGGCCGCCTCAGCACTCGCGGCCGTGTAGATGGGCCGGATCGCCGCGGCAAGCGCCTTGCGGTCCTTCCAGGTGGCGTAATCGAGGCTGTTGCGGATCAGGTGCACGATGCAGGTTTGCAGCGTGGTCGCGGGGAATACTGCACCCAGGGCCTCGGGCATGCCCTTCAGGCCGTCGGTCACGGCGATCAGGATATCTCCCACGCCTCGCGTCTTCAGATCGTTGAAGACCTTCATCCAGAACTTGGCGCCTTCGGTGCCTTCGATCCAAAGGCCCAGGATCTCCCTCGATCCGTCTGGCAACACGCCCAGCGCCAGGTAGATGGCCTTGTTGCGTACGACGGCGTCCTCGCGGATCTTGACCCGCAGCGCGTCGACGAACACGACCGGGTACATGGGTTCCAGCGGCCGGGACTGCCAGGCAGTGACCTCGGCCATGACCTCATCGGTCACCGAGCTGATGAACTCGGGCGAGACCTCGGTGGCGTATTGCTCCAGCAAAAATCCCTGGATCTCGCGCACCGTCATGCCTCGGGCGTACATGGCGACAATCTTGTCGTCAAAGCCCGTGAAACGCCGCTCGTGCTTCGGGATAAGCAGCGGCGCGAAGCTGCCGTCGCGGTCGCGCGGCACCTCGATACGCACAGGGCCTTCCCCGGTGAGTACTGTCTTGGCACCCTTGCCGTTGCGCTGGTTGGCGACATCGGCGGGCTTGGCGGCACCGCTGGGGTAGGCCAGGTGATGGTTCATCTCACCGCTGAACGCACGCTCGATCAGGGCCTTCTTGAAGGCCAGTGAGGCGGCGTTGATCGCTTCGGCCGTCATCGGACCGTCACCGAACGACGCCAACAGCTCAGGGGGAATAGCCGGCAGATCCGCCAGCTTGGACTTCGGGTTGCGTGGCATAAATGCTCCTTGGACGCATGTTATGCCTTGAACACGAAATTACTGACAGGCCCCGTCAGCCGCTTCGTGCACGCGCATTTCCACGTGCAAACCGGCCGCTGCGGCCATATTCACCAACGCATCCAGACCAAACAGATTGATCTTGCCCCGCATCATGTCGGAGATCCGGGGCTGAGTTACACCGAACAGCCGTGCAGCCTGCGCCTGGTTCATCTCGGACTGCCTGATGTGATTCGCCAAGGCCATCATCAGCACTGAACGCAGCTTCATGTTCTCAGCGTCAGCGGGCGTGTCTTCGAGGGCATCCCACACACTGCCGTATTGTTGCTTGCTCATAGGTTCAGTTCCTTCAACAAGTCCCGGTAACGCTTGGCGGCCAGGTCCAAGTCTGTCTTGCTGGTTTTCTCCGACGTCTTCCGGAAGCAATGCAGGACATAAACCGCATCGGAGAACTTCGCGATGTAGAGCACTCGAAATGCACTCGTCGCGTCACGAATCCGTATTTCCCGTACTTCTGGCCCGACCGTGTTCATCGGCTTCCAGTCGTCCGGCTCCAGCCCATGCTGCACTCGGTCAATCTGATAGCCCGCTTCACGCCGTGCAACCAGCGGGAAGACGCGCAAGTCATCCAGCGCACCTCCAAGAAACTTGACGACCCTCGGGTCCACCACGACCCAATTATACAAATATTTGTATATTTGGGAGCTTCAGTGTGTCGATTCGCCCGCCGCCGCTTCCCATTTCTACTGACGTGCCGGACAGCGCCGCCTCTTCCAAACAAAGCGGCGTCCACTGAATAGGCGCGAAGATGTGAATGCTTGGATTGTCGATCTTGTGACTCACTCAATCTGTCGTGATAAGTGGCCATGGCCGCGTAGCGTTCCTACTTTTGGCAATTGTGGATTCAGTCGCTCCGAAACATTCCCTTCGAGATTTGAAGAATCCGCGGGGAACCGAAGACATTCATTAATAACCCCTGTTTAGAGTGCCGCAAAGTATAACTAAGCACTTTGATTCCGAAATCAACCCAACTCAGTCGCTAGAGACAACACATGCTCACGCACCTTTTGCAGCGAGTAACGGCGCCATTGTTTTCACAATAAAAGACGAATCTTCATTATTAATGCTCTCCAGAAGCCATGCCACCGCATTTTTAGCGCTAATCGGAGCCTCCCTGAGATCACCTATTAGGACGCCCCGCGCAGAATCGTTATTAATTATTCGAACAATCAACACGGAAGCCCATGATGGCGCCTCTTTTACCAATTCTGGCACCACCTCCAAAAAGCGGCGAACGTAAGTTTCGTCATCGAATGATTCCGCAGCATGAACCAACGAAAACACTCCTTCGTCGTACAACGAATCATCTCTAAGAAGACGAAGCAAAAATCCTATACTTTCGGAATCGTTGAATTTCATCACATTGGAAACAGCCGCATCAAGCGCAGGAACATTTCTTCCGCGAGAAGATGCGACCAGCCGTTTCAGCGTCAATAATGCGGTGCCCAGCGATTCTGACATTTATCATTTCCTCTGAAAGATGGCGGGATATTTTTTCTTGTTTTGAAGAATTATATCTTGCAACTGCTGCCTAACATAGGAGCCATAAAGCCCATCCTTTTGATAAATAGCTCTGGCATCCCACACCCCAGCTGCCAAGGCGTCGCGAGGAGTCATATTGGCGTCAGCCTTAGTTCCATGGGTGAAAGTAGCTCGGTGCCGACCGCCAACTCCCGGCGTGGGCTGCTCCATATTTATCGATATGCCATCGCCCATACTGACACCATATTGAGCCATATGATTAGCGGAGGGGATATGATGCGGAGTAATATTATCACCCTTAGAGCCCGCTTTTCTAAGAACACTATAAGGAGCGACCTGGCCTTCATTTGGCAAAAGTTGCTTATTCGAAACATTTCCCGACGCCGATCCGACACTTAGGCGCGTGTCGGATTTTGTTATGTTGCTTATAGTCTTCGCCGTACCCAGCGCATTCTTCGCGCTATCCAACGCGAGTTGAGCCGCAAACGTCGCTCCATGCGCCAGGAAGCTTGCCTCATCCGGAGCGAACCCCCACTGCTGTTCGATGAACGTTGAAGCCCGCTCGTGTATGAAGCCATCAAGTTGTGCTTTGTACTCGCCGAACACGTGTTCGACGGCGGAGTCAACCAGCGTTGTCTTGACAAACTTGGCCGGTCCCATGAGTGCCAGCTGCATGCCCGAGGTGGCGACCGTCGCAAGCGTTCCGTGCTCTGCCGCAAACGCGCCGACTGCTGCGGCGCCCGTCATCATCGGTCGCAGAACATTATTCGTGAAAGGATCTATCCACCCGGGCAATGGGTCAGCGACGGCTGTGACGACGGGGTACTCAAACATCGGACGTCCATCCTGCCCCAAGGTCCAGCTTGCCACTTCTGAAACCAGTGCATCTCCCGCCGCGGGAGCTGTGCGGTACCGAGATATCTCGTCAAGCGGCAAAGCTGCAAGCGTGTCGTTCGCCAATGCCGATGTCTTGAACAATCCAGCCTGAATACTCGAATCGCCAACAAATTTCGCAATGTCCTGGATATCGTGACCCTGCCTCACCAAACCTCGGGTGACGTCAACAAGGATCTTGTCCTGACTGCTGTTCGTCAACCGATCGGGGTCAATGCCGGCCTTTTGCAGTACTTCATTTACGCTCGCGTTTTGCGACGCCCTGGTGGACGCCTCAACGACGGAGTTCCCCAGCGCGTTCCCAAATGCGTCCGCCGCCACCTGCAGATAGTTCACCTTCCCGCCAGATAGCACTGAGGCCGTGACGCCGCCTGCGGCTCCAGCGACAAACCCACGGGCGAGATCCCATTCGAAGCCCTCTCCCTGTGGGAACACAGACGCACCCACTGCGGCACCCACCCCGGCTCCCACTCCTGCGGCGGCAACGCTGCTCCAGCTGAATCGTGATTGCAGGCCCGTCGCTACGGCGATGCCCTGCGTCACTGTCGAACTGACCGTCGATCGAATCGCCATGTCCAGCGAACGCGAGCCGGTAAGCGTGGGCAAAGTACCAGTCGCAGCTTTCTGGGCAATCGCAGCGTTGTTACCCAGCATGCTCGCACCGTTGAGCGATGCAGCAACTCCCGTTGCGACACCCGATGCCAAAGCGCTCATTGCCACGCCGCCCCAGTTGAACTTCGACTGCACACCGGTCGCAATTCCGACGCCTTGGCTCACGATGCTGCCAACTGCTCCAGCAGCTATGCCGATACCAACCGCGGCAAACCCCGACATCGCGGTCGTGGCTGTGAGCACAGCCACGCCCGTACCCATGATTCCACCCGCACCGATCGCAACACCGGCAAGCGGCGCCAACGCCCCCGCCGTAAACACCGTCGCCACCACCGCCACCACCGCAACAAAAATCTTCCCGATCCCGCCGCAGCCCCCTCCACCGCCGCTGTCCGCCTCGGGCACCGGCATCGTCGGCTGGGTGTCGCCAATCAGCTTGCCCGGGTCGTACGGCTTGAAGGTCTTGTAGTCGTTGTGATTGCCCGTCACGCGGTTCGGGATCGTGACGGTTGCGCCCACGCGCAGGTCACGGTCGCTTGCCAGGCCGTTGGCCTCGGCGACCAGGTACCACAGGCGGCTGTCGCCGTAGGCCTGCTGCGCGATGGTCTGCAGCGTGTCTCCCGCCTGGATGCGGTACGAGCCCGGGCTGGCCGACGGGTTGCCGCCGTCGATGGGACGGAACGACGGCGAGAAGTCGTCGGCGCCGGCGCTGGGGCCCGTGGTGCCCATCAGTTCGCCGTTGACGACCAGGGACCGCATGGTCGTGCCGTTCTGCACGCGCATCAGGATCTTGCCGTTGACGTCGTTGATCAGCGTCTGGTTCTTGCTGCCGTCCTTGCTGTCGACCACGCCCACCATGTTGCCGTTGACGTCGTACTGGTACGTCGTCTGGCCCGGATCCAGCTCGGTGCTCACACCCGAAAGCGTCGCCTCGCGGTAGCCCTCGTAGCGCGTGTGCGTGTAGGTATAGGTATTGGTGTACGAAGTCCCTTCCCACATGTCCATGCGGTACTGAGTCACGTTGCCGGCCTGGTCGTAGCCCGTATACGCGCTGTTATAGCGGCTGGCGAGGCCGCCGGCCGACATGTGCAGCACGCGCACGTTCGCCAGGCGTCCCGCGGCGTCGTACATGTTGCGCTTCTGTTCGTTCACCAGGCCGGACCGGTCGAAGAAGGCCTTGCCCTGCGACCCGTCGATGCCGCTCATGACGACACGGTCCGCGCCGTCGTAGTAGCGCGCATCCAGCAACTGCCCGTCGCGGCGCAGCGTGGTCAGGCGGTTTAGCGAGTCGTAGCCGTAGGTCTCGGTGGTGAAGCCGGCGGCAGTGCCGCCATCGGCGTAGATCACCTTGTCCCAATACTGGTCGCTCAGGCGATTGCCGTTCGCGTCATAGGTCAGCTTGTGGCCTTGCGCCGCATTGATCTCCAGATTGGCGTTCACGGCCTCGACCGTTGTCTGCCGGTTCATCGAGTCATAGCCGTACCAGTAGTCGCGGTTGCGCCAGGTATCGGACGCATCGGTGTACTGGGTCTGCACCCGGGTCCGGTTGCCGTTGGCGTCGTAATCGATGATCTGGCGCAGGTAGCTGTCCGAGACCTGCCGCAACCGTCCCAGCGCGTCATACGCCATGATGTTGTTCTGGTAGACGCCTCCCCCCTGCGCGGTGCGCTCGCGCACCTTGTTGCCCGCATGGTCGTAGGCATAGTCCGTGACCTGCCCGATAGCAGCGTCGTAGATCTTCGTAACCTGGCCCGCGGCATCGTAGCTGTAGTTCAGGTTCTGGCCACGCGTGTTCGTCTGGGTCAGCAACTGGCGGGCGTTGTCGTAGGTGTAGAAGTACTTGGCGCCGCCGATGTCGGTGTGCGCCACCAGTCGGCCGAAATAGTCATAGGCCCAGGTCGACGCGTTGCCGTTGCCGTCCGCCTCGAACGTCTTGTTGCCGCGCGCGTCATAGGCGGTGCGCAGCTCCGTGGACATTCCTGGCTTGCGCACGCCCGTGACGTTGCCGCGCAGGTCATAGCGGAAGTAGGTGGTCTCGCCCGCGCCGTTGGAGGAACTGAGCTTGTTGCCCAGCTCGTCATACGTCACGCGTTCGATGACGGTCTTGTAACCCGTATGGACGAGGTCCACTGCGTTGCCCGCGATGGCGTAATTGGCGACCGCCGCGGTGGACGTCAGGATCAGACGGCCGATATTGTCGTAGGTGTAGCCGGTGGTGTTGCCCAGGGCGTCGACCCACGCCACCTTGTCGCCCAGCGCGTTGTATTCATAGCGGAAGACGCCGCCATCGGCATGTATCTCGCGAATGCGGTTGCCGCCCGCATCGTATTGGACGCCGTTGACGTTGCCGTTGGCGTCGCGCGTGGCAACGTTGTTGCCGACGGCGTCGTAGTAAAGGTAGGTGGCTGGACCCGCGCCGACGACCCCATCCGCATTCGGCCGGACTTCGGAAGTCATCTGGTTGTTGGCGTTGTAGGTGTAGCGGGTGATCCAGTACGGAGACCTGGGATCCGTGACCGTCGCAACGTTGCCCCAGCGATCGTAAGTCCGCTCGACCGTGGGACGACCGGACTGATAGCCGCCGTTGGCGCCCACGGGGGTCCAAGTGGCGGCGACACCCAATGGACCCGAAATGTGGGTACTGATAGGGTTCGGGTTCTGAGCGGTCGTGCTGCTCAGTAAATAGCTGGTGGGCCTTCCGGGGACCACATACCCCGCCACATAGGTCGCCGTCGTCTGCGACATGCCTGGCAAGGGTTCGACAGCATTCACCCAGACCTGCTCGGAACGCTGCTCCTCGCGGTACTCGGTAGTCCAATAGCCCTCGGAGCCATTTTCTCCGCCTTCGCCGCCTTCTCCGCTTCCAGTGGACGGAACCCATACCTGATAAGGCACGGTCACCGTGTAATAACGCGTGTAGTAATAGCCTGGCGTGGTGGCTCCTTGGGAAATCACGCCAATGCGATGCTTGCTCGGTTCGGATGCGCCCGTGGGGGTGAAGACCAAGTCGAACTCGTAGTTTCCGGCGGGCAGGCGTCCCAGGCGGACCCAATACGTCATGACGCCCGAGCCGGCTTCGCCGCCCTCACCGCCCTCGCCCACGCCGCCGCTATCTACCGGACCGAATGGCTGTGCCGTCGAACTCTTGTTCAACACCACCGACTGCCAGACGCTGCTTCCTTGCAGGCGAAACATGAGAACTGCAGTTCCGTCCTGATCTCGCTGTTCGGAGGTCGTCCACGAAATACCGGTGCTGCCGGCCTCCAGGTTCAGGCTTTGCGTAATCGGCGGAATCCCGACCGGCGGAACCCAGCGATCCGGAATGGCCGCAGCCTTGTTGATAACCCCGGTCGCATGCGCGTAGGCAGCGCCGGAGGCTCGGTCGACAAGCAGCAACTCGTATTCGTACTGGCCTGGGTTCATGGGAATCCAGTCCACGCCATCGTGACCCGAGTTTCGGGCGGAAACAGGCAACTGAGTCCAGGCCCCGCCGCCAGCAGGCCGGTAGCGGAACTGGGCGTCGACGCCCACCCCAAACGAAGGCCAGCTGAATACATCATTGCCCACGGCGCCAAAGCCCATCGCCCCGCCGATCGAAGCCAGGTTGGGCGCTGACAGCGCAAGCGACCCGGAGCCCGTCTGCTTCACGATTCCATCGCGTCCGATATGCGAAACGCGATACTCGTAGTTGCCGAGGGGCAAGCCCGCCGCGTCATAGCGATAGGAATTGCCGTAGTTGATCAGGCCGACTTCGGACCAGCCGCCATTTGGAACCCGGATTTCCAACCGCACCCCTGTCGAAGGATCGACCGGCGCGACGATATCGACAAAGTTCCCCGTATTGCCGAACGTCTCCTGCTGGTTGATGACGGTTTGCCAGCTGCCGTTGGTGTCCTTCTTGTAGACCACCATGGCGACAACGCGGCTCACGCCCCCGTCCGTGGTATTGGTCGCTGTTCCGTCCCAACTGATGACCACACCCGAGGCCGATGCGCTGGAAGGATAGTCCTGGCTGATGGTTCGGCGGGTGCCCCCCGAACTCTGATAAGTCATCACGACCCGGACGTCGCCATCCCCCAGTCCCGCCAGGCTCGTCCACCCCAGCTGGACGCTGTTGGTCCCCCGCCAGGCGGGCGTTCCCGGATCCACCGGTTCACCGGCCTCTCCAGTTCCACCTTCGCCGCCGCCTTCGTCACCGCCCGTTCCGGGCTTGGGAATGTAATAAAGCGTGGCCGAGGACGATACGGTGGCATGGGTGAAGTCACGGTTGACGGTCACCCCGCCCTCGTATACCGACCGTACGGGCGCCTTGCTCTGCAAGACGTTGCCCAGCAGGTCATACACCATGTCCTCACGGCGAAGATTGCCCATGGCCGCCGCTTGCTGGATGGACCCGATGGCCGCAACGTTGACGTTGCTGCCACCAGCCCCATCGCTGGTCATGTTGGCCGTAGCCTTGCCCTGCAGGTTATACAGGGTGATCTGGTCTTTTCCGTCGTTGGCGTTGGAGCGGATTACGTTTCCAGCGTTGTCATACTGGTAGTACTCCTGCTTCCCACCGTTGACGCCTCTACGAACCACTTCGCCAAAGGCGTTGTATTCTGTGACCGTGTCAGACCAGCCGGCCTCCTGCTGCGAAACTTCGAAGATTCCCGACCCATTGGCCTGTGCGTTGCTCCCTTCCCATTTGCTGACCCAGTTTCCGGCAGCATCCTGCTGCCACACGCGCAGATAGCTCAGCTCCGATATGCCGCCCTGCTGCACGCGATAGTCGCTCCAGCTTATCGAGACGCCAGACGCCGCAGCGGCAGCGCCGAAATCCATCGTGCGGCTGGTGGCAACACTGGGAGACCCATAGGTAATGGTCGTACCGCCCGTGGACACGCCGCCTTCGCCACCCTCGCCGCCTTCGTCGGCGATCGTCTCGCTATAGAGGGTGCTGACGGTGCTGTAGTAGACCTGGACGCGAACCAATCCACCACCGGCGTCGATCAACGACGACCAGTTCAAGTTGATGGTGTTGGTTCCGGTCATGACGTACTTGGCGCTCTGGCGGAACTCCTTGGCGGAAGAAGCCCACCCCGTCTGAATGCCGCTTTTCAGCACCGAGGTAGAAGCGGGATCGATCACCCGTGTCTGGTTCCCCAACCTGTCGTACTCGAACGCCTGGAACCAGGTCTTGACGCTACCGTCATTGCCCGTCACCCCGCGCCATTGCTTGGCCATCTGGCCCGCCGCGTTGAATGAGGCGAATGTGCTCTTGCCGTTGGCGTCGGTCGTCTGGATCTTGTTGCCGCGGCTGTCGTAGCGGGTAATGGTGACCCGATTCTGGCCCGCAGCGGCCGCATAGGCGAATTCGTTGGCGCTAGCCGCGCCCCCGCCGTGCTGGATGGTCGCCACCACGTTGCCCAGCGCATCGTGCTGGAACGTCGTCAACGGCGTAAGGGCGACGCCGGAACTCGGCGACGCGCGCGTCGGTTCGGCGATGGCCGTGACCCGGCCCAGCGCGTCGTAGTAGGTATAGGTCGATGCGCCATTGGCGTCCGTGACCCGCGTACGGTTCCCCAGCACATCGTAGCCAAAGACGGTCTTCAGGTCTCCCCTGCCCGAGCCCCCATTGGACTGCGTGCTGTATTCAACGCCGACGCGGGTTTCCGACGTATTCCGGCCAAGCGCGTCATAGGTGTAGGTCAGCAGCCGGTCGCTCACGTCCGTGACAGGCAAGGTAAAGGAATCCGCGTTCCACACGCTTGCGGCCTTGGCGTATTCACGTACCGACGTCTTGTTGCCAAGTCCGTCGTAAGACATCGTCGTGACATAGCCCAGTGCGTCCACCTTGGCGGTCATATTGCCGCGCCGATCGAAATACTGCGTGGTGGTCGCCCATACCTGGGACACGGGATTGATCAGTTCGCGAACAGCGACGGCCTGGCCGAAGGCGTCGTATTCCGTGCGTGTCAGCTTGTTGCTGGTGAAATACTGGGCGCCGGCCGCCGCGGATGAATCGTAGGCGTAGATCTGCGATTGACTGACTTCCACCGCCCGACCCAGCTTGTCGAAGCTGGTAACCACCCCCCGGTCGCCACTGTGATCGATACCGGCGGCGTTGATCGCGGCAGCGACGGCCTCGGCAGTCAGTGCGGCATAGCCCTGCGCGGGCAGCCCCGTTTTCGTGGCATAGCGCAGACGCAGGGTCACGTCGCCATGGGCATTGCGGTCGTACTCCGTGACGTAGCCTTCGGCATCCACCTCATACTTCAGCGCGCCGTTCTTGTCGTAGACCTTGTAGCTGACCGCGCCCGCAACATCGCGGCCCACGACGGCATTGCCGAATGCGTCGTACAGCACATCGGCATTCAACGATACCCCGGTGGTTTCCTTGCGGGTGGCGACGCCCGAAGCGCCGTTGGTCAGCAGGTTGTCCGCCTGGACGTTGTAGACGTCGACCGGGGCAAAGATCGTCCGGATCTGGCGACCGGCGGCATCGAACACATAGCGGGTCGTCCGCGCTTCCGGGCGGCCATCCGCTTCGGTGCGCGCCACCAGGTTGCCCAGCCCATCGTAGACGTTGCGCGTCACCATCGATACCGACTGAGCGCCGGTGACCACCAGGTTCCCCGCGCCATCCTGCACGGTTCCGACCGCATTGATCAGCGGCGATCTCTCGACGGTCAGCCTACCCGCCGCATCGTATTCATAGGTCCACTTGTTGCCGGCCTTGTTGACGAAACTGAGCTTGTTCCCGACTCCGTCATAGGTGTATGACTCGGATTTCCCCAGGGAATCGGTGGTGCCCAACAGACGATCGCTGGCGTCATAGACATAGGAATCCACCCGGTCTCGCGCGTTGTCGGGTCTCAATTCCCCCGCCAGGTCGGCGGCGCTCAGGTTCGGGTAGTCATCCAGGTAGACGGCCGTGGCGTATTGACGGCTGCGAACGAGATTGCCGCGTGTGTCGTACTGCAATTCCGTGACGAAGCCGCCTGCGTCGATCTTGTATTGCGGAAGTCCCGTCGCGCCGTATATGGTTCGGGTCTCGCGGTTCTTCGTGTCCGGCGCCCCGATGGTCCAGACGGGCGCCATCATGCGCATGCGGAATTCGTCAGCGCTCAGGCTGGCGGGGTCGGCGCCGATGAGATCGCTGCCCGGCAAGCGGTCCGCATATCGCAAGACGGACAACAGATTGCCGGCGGCGTCATAGGTATTGCGCACCACGCCCCGTTCCGCATCCACCACCCAGACAGCCCGGTCCGCGGCGTCGTACGCCGTGGTGATAGCGCGGTCCTTCGCGTCCGAGACCAACGAGGCAAGCATGGCGTCGGCGGTGCGAGGAACGCCGGCGTCCAACCGCGTGGCATAGCTGATTACCTGCACCACGTTCCCATTGGCGTCCAGAACCCGGCGCGTCGCCGCCCCTGTCGGGTCTACGGCGAGGATCTGCCTTCCAAGGCCGTCATATGCCCAATCGCTGGCCCGGTCCTTCAGGCTTCCCAGCACGCTCCGGGGATCAGCCGACGTCGCAACCGGCGCTGCATACTGGATCTGGCGCACCAGGTTCCCGGCCGCGTCATAGATGCTCTCCATAACGGCGCCGAGGCCGTTCATGACATGCGTCAGGCGACCGATTCCGTCATGGGCATTCACGGTGCGGATGTCGCGTGCGGCATCCGCCACCGTCGCCAGTGCCGCGTCGATGGCCGTGGCTGTCAACGCCACGTTGGCGGGAACCCTGCCGGCATAGGCGATTCGTTCGATGACCTTGCCGTTCGCGTCATAGCGCTGGCGCACGACGGCGCCGGTGCCATCCACCTGCAGCACGACTCTACCGAAGGCGTCATAGACCATGCGTTCGCGTTGGTCGTAGGCGATATCCACGACAGGCGTGGCAGGCATTTCCGCCGAGCCTATGCTGGCCGTGGGCAGACGGTTGGCGTAGGCCGTCCGTTCACTGAGATTGTCGCTGGCGTCGTAGCGGTACGTCACCACCGCCCCCAGCGAGTTGACGGTCATGGCCAGACGAGCGTCGGCGCCGTAATAGCGATACTCGATCTGGTCGGCGGATTGCGGCGACAACAAGGCGCGGACCTGGGCCTCGGTTACGCGCTGGCTCAGCCCGGCCAGGGAAATCGGTGTCGAGTATTCGCGTGCGACAGTAAGCCTGCCGGCCGCGTCATAGCGGCTTTCGGAGACCGCGCCCAACGGGTTGATCTGGAAGATGACGCGGCCGGCGGCGTCCAGCACGTAACGGGTGACGTTGCCGTTGGCGTCGACTGCCGCGACTTGGCGGTTAGCACCGTCAAAAACGCGGGAGATGGTGATGTCGCCCGGATCGGATGGCACGAAGGCCGGATCGCTGTCCAGGGGCATGCGCGTGGCATAGCGCGTCTGGCTCAGCAGATTGCCTGCCGCGTCGTAGACGTTCTGCGTCACGGCGCCCAAGCCGTTCATCGTGTGGGTCAGCCACCCGGCGCCGTTGTAGACGTTCACGCTGCGCTGGTCGCGCTGTGCGTCGGCCAACGGCAGAAGGGCGGCCTCCATGGCCGCCTCATCCAGCGGCGTGTCCAGCGGAATTCGCGCGGCATACGCGACGCGTTCGATGACGTTCCCGTTGGCGTCGTAGCGCTGGCGCACCACGCCCCCCGTGCCATCGACCTGGAATATGGCCCGATCCAGGGCGTCGTAGACGGTCCGCTGGCGCTGGTCATATAAGGCGCTGGCCTGGGGCGCGGCGGGCATCTGGGCCGAGCCGATACTGGCCGCCGGCAAACGGTTCGCATAGGCAGTACGCTCGACGACATTGCCGTTGCCGTCGTACCGATAGGTCACGACGTTTCCGGTTCCGCTCACGGTCATCGCAAGGCGGCCGTCGGCATCGTAATAGCGATATTCGGCAATATCGGCCGAACCTGGCTTGATCAATGCGCGCAGCTGGGTTTCGCCGGGAAGCGGAACCGTCGACTTCAGATCCACCGGCGTGGCGTAGGAAATCGTACCGATAATCTGGTCGGCAGCGTCGTAGCGGGTTTCGACGACATAACCGTTGGGGTTCACGGTCAATACCAAACGGCCACGCTGGTCCATCGCGTAAAGCGTCTTGGCGCCGCCCGGGTCGGTCCGGGCAATCAGATTGTCGTTCAGGTCATAGTCGTAGACGGTCTTGAGCGCCAGGCCATCCGGGTCCAGTGTCTCGGAATTCCGACGCCCCAGGCTGTCGTAGGCGTAGCGGGTCACCACACCGTTGGGCGCGGTCACCGTCAACTGCTGGCCGGCCTCGTTGTACGTGTACCGGGTCACCAGATTCAAGCCGCCAGCGTCGACAGTGGACGACAGAATGCGCCCGGCCTTGTCGAACGTGACCAGGGTCTGATGACCGGCGGGGTCGATGGTCTGGTATTGCCGGCCAAATCCGTCGTAACGATATTGCGTAAGCAGCCTGGCGCCCTCGGGGTCCACTTCGCGGCTCAGGCGCTGCCCCAGTGCGTCATAGGTATAGACGGTCCGTATGCCGCGCCCATCCACGCTTTCGGTCAGGCGTTTCAGGCGGTCGTACGTGTTGCTGACGACCGTGCCGCCTTCTTCGGTACGGATCAGGTCGCCATCTGCGTCGTAGGCGTACTTCGTGATAGTGCCGTTGCCGTCACGCACCTCCACGGTCTGCCCGAACGCATTGTGGATAGTGGTGACGGACACTCCTTCCGGGGTGGTCATCGTCACGCTGCGGTTCGAGAGGTCGTACGCATAGGTGGTACGGCGCCCCAGCTCGTCGATCCGGGAGAGCACGTTGCCGAAGGCATCGTAGGCCGTGCCTTTCTGGCCGATCGCATCGTATGTCAGCACCTCGCGTCCGAGTTTGTCGTACACGTGGTTGACGGCGACGTTGTAGCCGTCTCGCAAGGTCTTCACGCGTCCGAACGCGTCATATTCGCGCGTGGCCTTGCGTGCGTAGCCGGTCGCGTCATCCGTGATCAGGGTCAGGCGCCCGAGGCGGTCATACGCCATCGCGTCCGTGCGGTTGATGGCGCCGGCGATCTTGGTCAGGCGGAAAATCTCATTGCCAAATGCGTCGTAGGTGTGCTGAATCACCTGCCCGGCGGCATCGGTTTCGACCGCCAACTTGCCATCCGCTGTATAGCGGTAGGTCGAGCGGACATCCACATCCGCATTGCTCCTTGCGGCGATGGCGACGCGCAAGGCATCATTGACCAGCCCGCCATTCAAGCCTTGCAGCGAGATGGCCGACCCGTACTTGATTGTCTCCACCAACTGGCCCACGTTGTCATAGACGCGTTCCTCGACATAGCCCAGGGCGTTGACGGTATGGGTGATACGGCCCGCCTGATCGAAGTAGTACAACGTCCGATGCCCGAGCCCGTCCATCATGGACGTCCGCCGGCCCGCGGCGTCGTAGGTGTAAGTCGTGCCGTACTGCTTCCAGATCTGGTCGATCTGGGCTTGCGTCAGGTTTCCATCCAGTTTGGCCGCGCCCACGCCGGAAAGCTCGGCGATCAGCCGGCCTTGCACGTCGTAGCGCGATAACAGGCTGCGCGCATTCGCCGTTCCCGCGGCCTTGACGGTGGAGGTCAGCCGGCCCATGTCATCGTAGACATAGAGCGTAAGCGCCCCTTCGGCATTGCGCTCGGATGAAACCTGATTGGCGCGGGTATAGGTGTACACCCAGACCTGGTCGCTGGGACTCGAGGCCGGGCGCAATTGCGCAAGGGTGGAGGCCGGCGTCGCTCCCGTCACTGCAGTGGCGTAGCGAACCTTAGTGGTCAGGTTGCCGCTGGCGTCATAAACCGATTCCGTCAGATAGCGCTCGCCGTCGACGTGTCCCACCACCTTGTTTTGCGCGTTGTACAGCCAGTATTCGCTGATGTCGGCGGTGGATGCTGCCGGCTTGACGCTGTCGAAGGACGTAGTTCCGGTCATCGACGGAACCGTCGTCTTTGTCGCGTAGGCAACTTTCTGCACCTGGCGACCCGCGCCATCGTAGACGTACTCTACCGCTGCCCCTTCCGCATCCACTGTTCCCCGAAGCTTGCCGTCGGGGTTGTAGAAATAGGCGGTCTTGGCGTCACCGGCCGATGCCGTGACGACCGCATGCTCGGGACGGCTGGGCTGCGCCACGTTCCAGGTGGTCATCCGGTTCGCGTAGCGGATCTCCTGGATCAGCCGGCCCGCCCCGTCGTAGCGGTATTCCGTGATCGCATTGGTCGCGTCGATCGTCTTGGCCAGACGCCCAGACGTGTCATACAGGTTCCAAACGGTGCTGGCGCCGGTTGGGGGAACCACGTTGCTCATGCGAGGGTTGAGCGCATTGCCTTGGGGATCGGCAAGCCTCTCGAGGTGCGCCTTGCCCGTATACACGTTCGTGCGCCACAGGAGGCCGGCCGCGTTGTATACGTACTCGGTGGTGGCGCCGGTGGCGTCCACGTCGCCAACCTTCCGCCCCAGCATGTCGTAGATCATGAACGTGCGAGATCCGCTTGGATCTGTCGTCATGATCAGGTGGTCATTCGCGTCATACGCGTATTTGGTTTCTCCCAGGTTTTGGCCGGCCGCATCCTGCGCGATCTCACTGACTTTCCGGCCACCCTTGTCGTAGGTCGAAATGGTCTTCAAGCCATTTGCGTGCGCCACCACGACGCGATTTCCGGCGTCGTCGTACTGGGTGTAGTTGATGTTGCCCAGCGCGTCCTGAACGGACAACACACGCCCCAAGCCATCATAGGTATACGACGTGGCACCGCCTGTGGGAGATAGCTTCGTGAGGAGCCTGCCGGCCTGGTCGTAGACATAGCGCGTCAGCACCTGATTACCGTCCAGCACGCCTTCGCCGGCGCTATTGACCTCCTGGTAGGCGATCGTCTGCTGCAACATGCCGCGATAGTCATACACCGCGTCCACGCGAGAGATTCGACTCGTATCCGCGGCGCCCACCCAGGCGATCATCTGGGCTTCGCTCGGCGCGGTTGCGGTCGTAAGCCCGGTCAGCGAATAGACGTTACCGGCGTACTGCAACGTGCTGACACGCTCGCCAAAGCCGTTGTACCGGTACTCGGTGACGTTCCCGGCAGGCGACAACTGAAACCGCAGGTGCCCGGCCGTATCGTAGACATAGCGTGTGGTCAGATCGCCATAGGCGCTGCTGCCGTTCGGCGACACGGGAACTACATAGGCACTCTCGGCGATCAGCCGGTTTTGGTGATCGAAGGTCCGCGTCACGACGTTGCCCGCCGAATCTGTCCAAAGCCTTTGGTTTCCCCGCGCGTCGTACGCCAGATTAATGACCTTTCCACCAGGTTCGGTGATTCGGATCAACCGCCCAGACCCGTAGGTGTATTCGACAGTGTGGTCGTTACCGTTGACGCCCCCGCCCACTGTGCGGATACGCGTCACAGAACCATTGCCGTCATAATGGAAATAGGTCAACCCGTTCTGGGGGTCGGCCATCCATGACTGGCCCGCGCTCGGGTTGTAACCGTAACGGGTCACGCGGCCCAGAGCATCAACGGAGCGCGTGACCTTGTACGTGTTTCCGACTTGCGTGTACTCGAAGGAGACCTGCGTACCGTCGCTTTGGGAGACCGATGCGATTCGGTCGCTCGAACCGTCATACGTATAAAACGTCTGAAAGGTCTTTCCGTCAGCAATGGAGTTGTCTTCCGGAGAAAGGTCCACCACCACTGCCGACAATCGTCCGAGGCCGTCATACCCATAGCGAACCCGAGTCTGGATCACCTCCACACCGTTCTCGACCGTGGCCGTACGGATCTGGGTCAGGTTCTGGCCAGAGTAATCGTAGAAGGTTATGCCGCCACCAGCATCCGTGACACTGACCAGCTTGCCGTTGGCACCGTATGCGTAGGTCCGCGTGTTCCCGCTGATGTCCGTCGTCGTCAGAATCCTTCCGGCTCCGCTACCCTCATAACGTTCAGTCAGCCCCGTGGCGCCATCCTTCCATACGTATTGGCCTGATGCCGCATCCATCGACAGGGAATCGTAGGCATCAACGCCACTGGCGGCGTAATACGCGCCGAGGCTTGCGTTGTAGTTGAAGACCTGCTCCGACCCGTCGTCGTCGACTCGGACCATCGTGCTTCCCGCCTGGTTCAACTGCCCCGCCAGCCGCACCTTCTTGAGTGCCGCGCCGATGGACCACGCGTCTGTATGCCCCAGATTTCCCTGGCTGTTGTACGTCCGAATAGACCCGAATAGCGAACCTACCCCGGCCAGTTGATCGTCCAAGTTCCGAAAGACCAGATTACCGTTCGACAGATTGACGTATATCTGCTCTGAACCACGACCCAGATTGGCGTTGCCGACGACGCCCCGCTCTCCCAGAGTTCCCAAGGAGGTGAGGTTCAAGCCCAGGCTGTTCCCACTTACGATCGCGACCATATCTCGGAAGTCCTTTCAGTTGTTTTTCCCGGCCGCTCATCTCGAGGGCGCACTGTCCGTGATCAACTTCTCCGTCTCGCACTCCGGAGGTTTAGCGCCTCGGCTTGGTCTTTATCACCTTCTCTCAACTGGGCCTAAACCTCATCAGCATCGGCCGGAAAAGTTGTACAAGCCGGCGGGTAGCCGGTCTTTCACACATGGCCGACCATCAGGCGAGCCAACGTATCCACTCCGGAGAAACCATGAGCCAGACCCCTGTCAATACGCCGCAACCTGTCGCCGGCCAAAACGATCCCAAGCGATTCACCTGGACCGCTTCCAGCCAACAGCGTCGCAGCCAGGCAATGCCGGTTCCGGCAGGCAGCAGCGGCAAGTAATCAGCGAGTCCCGGCGGACGGATGCTCCCGCCCGCCGCATTCCGCCATGCAACTGGACCATCCCCATGTGTTGATGCCCGGAAGCCTGTTGCAGGGCAACAGCCTGCTATGCCGGCAAGCCGCCCGCACGTTTGCCATACGGGCGCCAGGCGCTGTCTTGCGCGCGCTTTACGATTTCGACGGCTTCATGACGCCGCGCCGCTGGCTTGACGCCTGTCGGAAACGGCAATGGGATCTGCCTGCGGCGACAGGGCTATTGCAGACGCTGGTCGACGAACGGGTGCTGGTATGCGTCCATGACGTTCCGCGCCAGCTCTGGTCGTACGCTTCGAACCCCAGGACTATTGGTGAGACACCTGCCCCGACCGAGCTGGCGGACATGATGGCCGCGGCACAGACGCGCTTGTCCGACGCCCCCGGCGATGGCGCCATCACCCTGGGCAGCGGGAATCTCGCTGAGGATCTCCATCGGCTGTTGCGCAAGCGTGTGTCCAGCCGCAGCTTCGGCAAGGAGCCGCTCCCCGCCGAGACAGTGACCGCAGTGCTATGGGCTGCCGCAGGCGTCGTGCGAGACAGCGACCGCTCACGCAGCGTCGTGCCCTCCGCGGGCGCGCTTTATCCGCTGCGGCACTATTACCTGAACCTGCGGGCAATCGGCCCCCTCGACGTGGGCGCATACGCGCTGTCCGCGGGCGGTGGAACCAGCCTGCACTACACCGCGCTGAAGGCCGACCTGTCCGCCCTGCAGGGGGCCTTCTCTTCGCCAGATCTGCTGGATCAGGCACAGGGCATCCTGGTCATCGCGGCACGGTTCTCCGATAGCGCCAGAAAGTACGGTCCGCGCGCGCTGTCGTACGTTCCGCTGGAGGCAGGCCATGCCGCGCAGAACGCGCTGCTGGCGGCGGCAGCCTGCGATTGCCATGCCGTGGAGATAGGCGGCTTTCTGGAAAGGAATCTGGCTGACCTGCTGGGCTGCGAAGACGACATCGTGCCCATCACGACGGTGATACTGGGCTCTCCTGGCGCACCCCACGCGACGGACGACGCAGAGTTCGAATGGGTGGACGCGCGGGATGCCGAAGGCACGCGCGCCTTTTTCTTGTGCCGCGCCCGCCACGATCCTTTTCATCCCTGGTCTTGGGGCCGCGATCCGGATGCCGGACGCGCGCGCCTCAAGGCCACGATGGAAAGCCGCGAGCGTGCGGCCTTGCTCAGGCCGCAAGGCCTCGTCAGGGCGCGCGGACTAGACCTGCCGAACGCCATAGATCCTCGGGGCGTCCTGCGGTATGGGGCGGCACAGTACCGGCGTCCTGACTTTCCGTATCGCCCTTTCGATCCGCAGGCGGAGTATCTGTGGAAGGCGGCGCAGAACATCCTGGAGGACGAACGCTGCTTCATGCTGGCCGACCTGATCTACCTTGAAGAAGGCCTCGCGACGCAGCCCCGTCCATCCGCCTACACCAGCGCCAACACGTCAGGGGCCGCCGCCCACACCAGCGTCGCATCCGCGCTGGAGAACGCGGTCTTGGAGCTCATCGAACGCGACGCCTTCATGCGTCTGTGGCTGGGCGTGCCGGCCATCGCCGTCGCGGAAATCGAACTCCCCACAACGCTGCAAGCCAGGGTGCAGCGCCTGCGCCAAGCCGGGATGCGCGTGGTCCTGCGCGATATCGGTCACGCCTATTGCCACGTCGCCTTCTGCTTCGCGCAATCCGCGGAGCAACATTTCACACGGGTTGCCACGTGTGCCGGCTATGACTTCACATCCGCAATGGACCACGCACTGATGGAGCTCGAAGCCCAGATCTATATCTCGCTGCACAACCCGAAACCGGCCCCGATCCGGGCCGCGCATGTCCGCGAGGCGTCCGATCATGCCGCGCTCTATGGCCAAAAGTCGACTTTCCGGCGCGCGGACGCCCTGGCCGGTCCGGCGGACGTTTTCCCGGCGCAGCGAAATCTGGCGCGCGACTGGCCGACCTTGATCGAGCAACTGCGCGCCGATCGGCAACAGCTGATCGCCGTTGACCTGAGCGATGGTGCTCCCCTGGGCACCCCCACCATCAAGGCTTTCATCCCCGGCCTTATCCCCATCAAATTCGGGGCAGGCAACGAACCGGCCGGGCATCCGGCCTATGTTGCCCTGCGTCAACGCAGCGCCCGGCGGCGGGGCCGAGCGTTCCCACATCCATTCAATTGATAGGCAACGACCATGTCGACGTTCTCCGTCCACGACGCTCCTGACGCACTCACCATCGTCCAGCATTTGAAGGCACATACCCCATTTGCGGAATCCAGCGCCGCGTTCAATGGCAAAACTTCGTCTCAGCTATTGGCGATACCGCTTCCGCCAGGACTCTATCAAGGCTTGCAAGATGCCGCACACGAGGCCATCGCAACCCACGGGCTGCATGGTTGGCTTTCGGCGGAAGGACGGCATCACGACCACAACTACCAGTCCCTGTCGCTGGTCTATAACCCTGACATGCAAGATCCCGGCGTGGAAGACGTGCATCAGTCCACCCTGGGAACCTCCCTAAATCCGATCAATGAATTCTTCTACAACTCGGTTCAGCGCCATCGAGGTCTCAAGAATACCTACTTCGATTCCTACGGCTTCCGCGCCCGGACACCCGCTTCCATGTTGGGAGAATTGGGAAGATTCCTGGACGAGTGCGGCCTGACGCTGATCCGGTCGCGTTTGTCGGTGCTGATCGGAGAGCGCGGGATCACTGAACAGTTCATGGATGGATGGCACCGCGACGAACCCGTGTTCGAGAACCTGCGCCTGAACATTCCGCTGACATCTGACCCCGCATACCGCCTGCAGATCGAGCACGAAAAGGACACGCCGCATCCCGACTCCGACACGATGACGGAACATTTCTTGGCTCCTGGCTACGCCTATACGTTCAATACCAATATCCCGCATCGGGTCTACGTAAAGGAGCCCAGCAACACACCCCGGATTCACCTGGTCCTGGGTTTTTCACCCTGGTTCGACCATGACGCCGAAGGGGACCGCTGGCAAGCCAATCAGCACTTCGGCACGACTCACCCGTTCGACCTGCTGCGCAGCGGTAAGCTGCACCCCGCCCTGAAGGCCCGTCCATGAAAAAAAACATCGTCCTGCTTTCCTCCTACAGCCGTGAAAGCGCAGCCAAGGAAAAACAATACCGGGCAGCTGCCGATACGCTGAATCTCGGGGTATCGGACTATCCGGACTCGAATACGCTGGGCGTCTTTGCCTGCAGCGACTTCCGCAGCGTGGACGCGGCCAATCTGGCCGCGCTTCATGGCGTGGCGGGGCCTGATGTGCTTGCGACGATGATCGCCACCCAGAAGTCCCTGGCCTACCGCTTTTTTGCCCAACAAGGATTCTCAACGCTGTGGGCCCATGCCCCACTGCGCGCCGAAGACCTAAAGCTGGACCAACCCTACGCCATCATCGTGAAGCCCGACAAGGGCAGCGGATCATTTGCCGAACACCCCTGGGCCTACCAACGCTACGACAGCCTGCGTCACTTCCATGACTGGCTGGTCGAGCGGCAGTTGCTGGATGCTTTCCTGGCCTATCAGAACGATCCCAACTCCTGGTACGGCCGCTATCTCACAATGGAATACATCGGCGATAGCGACGTGTACACCGCGGCGGCCGTCGCGGGTCCCGAATCCGTGGCCGTTTACGAAGGCGGACGCTTGCGCTTTACCCGCGACACACTGCAGTGCGAATGGATGCTGCTTGGCGATAACCATCCCCGCCATGAGCAGATCGGCCAGATGATACGCGCGCTTTACGACGCAGGCCTGCGCCACTCCGTCATCTATATCCAATGCGTCGAGAAGGATGGCGACCTGTGCGCGATCGACATCAACCTGCGTCCCGGTACGATGCCTGACCGTGCGTTCCAAGGCCTGGGTCTGCCCTACTATCAGGCCGCACTGGGTTACATGCTGGGGATGGCTGAAACCCTTGATTTCACCTGGGTCGCCCCCTATGTGGGCATCCGGCGCGTGGTGTTACCCTTGGAGCACGGACGCCGCAAGGTTGAATTCGGCACTGGATGTGTCCCTTTGATTGGAGAGGTCGCCTACGATTCGGACCGCCCGTTCGATCTTGGTCACGCTTGGCCCATGTTCGCCGTCAGCGGACAGGAAGCCACCCATTGCGCCCGGCTCGCGGAATCGCTGGTCAGCGATATGCGGATGTCGTCGCTGGCCCCCCTCTGACGCTTCCATCCGCCGCACTGATCCTCTATGACTAGCCCCATTCCCCCCCTGCCCTTTCTCGACCAATACGCCCAGGCGCTTGAAGAGGGAGATGGCGACCGCGCGCTGGACATCCTGCGCCAAGCCCACGAGGACCACCCCTCTTCCGGACAGACGCTGGCGCTGCTTGCAGCCCAGCACATGCAAATGGGCGCACCCGACGCTGCCGAGGCGGCATTCATCGGCGCCCTTCAGCGGGACCCCACACTGGCAACCGCGCGGTTCCAGCTTGGGCTGCTGCAATACACCAGCGGCCGGCCACAGACCGCGTTCCAGACCTGGGATTCCCTGGAATTGCTGGGAGAATCCCATTATCTGGTGTGGTTCAAGCGCGCATTCGCTGCGCTGGCCATCGACGCGTTTGAGGACACCTTGCTGCTGCTGGACAAGGGCATGGCGGCCAACCAGGAAAATGCGCCGCTGAACCATGACATGCGCATGCTGGCTGGACAGATCGAGGCGCTGCGCGCCCATACTTCCAACGCTTCCCAAGACGAGGCCGCGACCCAGTTCGTCCTGGCATCCTACAAGCAGAACCTGTAGAGCCAATCATGATTGACGGCATTGGGCGTCTGGCCCAGCTTATCCAGCAGCGGGCGGTCTCTGGCCTGCGAGCAGGAAACACCGGCCGCATGGGCAAATCCGCCACGGCTCGCAAGACGGCGGAGCCACCCGCGTTTACTGAACTGCTCAAGCGCGTAGCCAGCCTGGCGCCCGACGACCAGGAGCGAGAACGCAAGGCATTTCGCTATTTTCTGGAAGCGGCGCTCGTCTCCGATCTGGGCGCGAACCTCATCAACGATCCGAAATTTCATCAGCTCGTGGACATCGTGCAGCAGCGCATGGAAGCGCAGCCGGATTTGCTGGCGGCCAGCCAGCGCGCCGCGCGCCTGCTGCTGGACATACCCAGAGAGTCCTAGGCAACGCACTAGCCGGTTTGGCCGGCTAGCGTCTGCTATTGCCTGATCCAGTCGATCAAGGAACGCCCGTCCGGCGCTTCGACGCCCCGCAGCGCCCGTGCCGCCACCGCCTGAAACTCCTCGGGCCGCTGCAGTGCGCCAGAGAGCGCGGCTTGCGCGAACCTGGCGGACAACGCCGCGGCATCGAGCCGCAGCGCCAATTCGATATGGCGGCTGGCATCCGCACTTTGGCCTCCCAGCGCATAGGCAACCGCGACTGCGCCATGGCTCTCGCCGAAGTTCCGGTCCAACGCCAAAGCCTGCTCAAAGGCAGCCTTGGCCTGCGCCACATTGCCAAGCAACAGGCATGCCCATCCCAGTCCGTGCCAGCTTCCGATGTGTCCCGGCATCAGCGCCGTCGCGCGCTGGAATTCGGCTTGGGCGGCCGCCCCGTCCTGCGTGAGCAGGTGGGCAATGCCGAGCGAAGACCAGGCGCGCCCTTCCTGGGGGCTGCGCTGCACCACACGCGTCAATGCCGAAATGGCGCTTGCCGCATCCTTGGCTGCGAGCGCGAGCGCTCCCGCGGTGGTCAGGGCTTCCGTCGATTCGGGCAGGGAAGCCAGTGCAAGGGCGGCCCAGCGCCGGGCCGCCTCGAACTGACCGGAATCGATCGCAATCAGGCTCAGCACACCCGCAGCCTCGGGATGTCGCGCCAACTCCTCGCCACGTTCCTCTCCGAGCGCCAGTCCCGCTTCCAGGCGGCCCAGGAAATGCAAGGTGCGCAGCCGATTCGCCCAGGCATGGCCAGGCAGGTTGCCCATCGCCTGCAAATCAGACCACACCGCCTCGGCTTCCTCATATTTCCCTGCGTAATGCAAAAGGCCGGCAAACGCCGCACGCAGGTCCGCATGCTGTGGAAACCGCCGACAAAGATCCGACTGCAACCCCAGCGCCTCTTCCCATCGTCCCTGAGCGGCCCATAGCGACGCGCGCCGGTATTGCAGGTAGGGATCTTCGGCGGAAGCGGCCTGCGCCCGATCCAGATAGCCCTCGGCTCGCCCATGCAGGCCCAGCCCCAATGCCAGCTCGAAAGCCTCCACGGCCAGCGATACGTTGTCCGGGTCCTGCTGCAAGTAACCGTCGTAGCGGTCCAGGCGGTCTGTGGGGTTCGACATGATGCGGGTTCCTATGCGGCAAGGTTCATTCAACGGTCAAGCGTAACGCGATCCGCGGCGCTAAAAGTCCACGGAGGATTGCTGATACCGGGCAAGTTGCTGCCGAAGCATCTCCAGCGCGCGCTTGTGCAACTGCGAAATTCTCCCCTTCGTCAGGCCCATCTCGGCGGCGATATCCTGGAAGGCGATATCCTGCATGTAATGGGCCCGCACGATGTGGCGCTCGCGCTCAGGCAAGGCGGACACCAGCGCGATCACGCGGTCCCTCAACTGCTTGAGTTCGACCTGCTCGTAGGCGCCCAGACCGCTGCCGCTCTCCGACTGCTGCCATTCGATCAGTCCCGATCCCTCCAGCAGCACCCCAAGCGCCACCCCCACGCCGACTGCAGCGAGCCGCCGGAACAACTCTTCGGCTGATTCACCGCCTTCGGCGCCGTCGTCCAGTTCTGCCAGCGACGCCGCGCGGTCGTCGTGATTCGCCAGCCGGCGCTGAATGGCAACCTGCTGCTGCCGTTCCGTCAACTTTTCCAACCCGTTGAGGATGGAACCGGCCATGCGTGTCGTCGCGTATGTCTTGAACGATGCCCCCAAGCCGGGCTGGTAGCGATCCACGCATTCCATCAACCCAAGCGATGCATACTGCAGGTAGTCGTCAAATTCAAAGTCCTGCCCTCCCCGGCGCGCATACATACGTGCCGCGATAGCGCGCGCATAAGGCAGGTAGCGCATGACCAACCGATCTCGTATCTCCTGAGTGGGCTGCGCGCGGTAGGTCCGCCAGAGCGCATCCTCATCGGGAGGGACGGGCCATTCAGGTTCATGGACGGCGGCTGTCATGGTGGCCCCGGTGCTCAATGGAAAGATCCTATCGTCGACCGCAGCACCAGTCCCCAACCGTCGATCAGCACGAACAACAGTATCTTGATCGGCAAGGACACCGTTACCGGCGGCATCATCATCATTCCCAAGCCCATCAACACGCTCGAAACGATCAGGTCGATCAGCAGGAACGGCAGGAAGATCACGAAGCCGATCTGAAACGCCAACCTCAACTCCGACAACATGAATGCCGGAATCAGCTGCACATTGCTGACCTGCTCCAACGTTTCTGGCTTGGACGCTCCCGAAAGCTCCAGCATCAGCGCCAGGTCTTCCTCGCGGGTCTGCTTGACCATGAATGCCCGCATCGGCTGCGCGGCCCGCTCGTAGGCATCCTCGACCGACAGGACGCCCTGCATGAATGGCTGCAGCGCATGCTGATTGACCTCCTGGATCACCGGCGACATGACAAACAGCGTCAGGAAAAGCGATAGCCCAAGAAGCGCCGCGTTTGGAGGGGTCTCCTGCATGCCAAAAGCGTGGCGCAGCATCGACAGCACGATGATGATGCGCAGGAATGCGGTCATGCACACCAGCATCGCGGGCAACAGGCTCAGGACCGTCAGCCCGATGGCGATGCGCAGCGCGGTGGCTGTTTCGGGGGCCGAACCCGCCGCCAGGCCTATGGTGGCGTTCAGTTCCGGCGGCGCGCCATTGGCCGCGGCCGCCCAAGCGCCGCCGGCGATCAGTGAAGTCGCCACGCCTGACCATGCTGCCAAAGCGCGAACGGCGGATCTCATGGAGCGCTCCCGGCTGCGCCGCATGCAGCGTCGTCGCGCGCGATCTCGCGAGCTTCCGTCTCGCTGACCGACAGCAGGATGCGCTGACCGCCGAACTCCACGACCTCCAACCTGATTTTGTGATTCAGTCGCGTCCCCCCTAGCCGACGCACCGGCGCGTTGCCCGAGGTGATCCACTTCGGCGAACCGCTGCGCCTGCGGCACCAAAGCACCGCAACGCAAGCCAACAGCGCCAACACGATAGCCAGCGCCCAAGACCAGGACTGCAGCCCGGACGTCAATTCGCTTCCGCGCGCCCATGCCAACGGTGTGCCCGAACTCATGCCAGCGAACGCAGGTCCAGGGGAAGTTCGAGCACCCGGACACCGAAATGATCCCCGACCGCCACCAGCTCGCCGCGCGCCACCACGCTGCCTTCAAGCAGCAGGTCCACGGGCTCGTCCACTCTGCGGTTCAGGGCGAAGACCTGGGCCGATTTCGCGTTGATCAGGTCGCCGACGGTCAACTCGACTTCGCCTACGCGCACGGACAAGGTCGCCTTGACACTGTGGATCGGATTGAGATTGCGAATGGCCAAGGGGGTCTGCTCTGCCGAGGGATTCACGCCCTCCGGGAAGTCCAGGGGCTGAGCCATTGCTCCTGCAAGGTCGCCTTGATTAGTCGTCAATGCTGTACTCCTAGTGAAAGCCATGAAGAATCGTGGACAGTGCTATGACGCCGCACGGTCCAGCCGAATCGCCTTTTGCGAGCCGATCCGAGATAAATGCGCCCGCGCCACCGGCGATGCGTCTTCCGCGCAAAGGATCGCGGGCTCGTCCAGCTTATGGTCAAGAGCGATGACATCGCCGACAGCCAGCGAACACAGATTGCCGATCTCGAGCTGGACTGTGCGCAAGGCTACGCCGAGCGGGATTCGACGCCGCGCCAGCACTTCCTGAAGGGCCGCCAGCGGCAGCGGGGAGCGCGTCTGGAGACGACCCGCCATCGAACATGCCACACCGGCGCTCAATACAATGCGCAATGAGGCTTCGCCAATCCTCACCAACAAACTGACGCCCCCGTGTTCCAGCCCGGCGGGCAAGGCGCAAGGCTGATCGTCGCCTACCGAGCCCCAATCAAAATGCGTGCGCAGCGCCAGCGCCATCGCGCGCCCCGCCTGACGCGCCACCGACTGCGACAATGGCCCTCCACGGCGAGTCGCTGTTGAAGCGTCCCGATCCTCACCGCACACGGCCACTGCCAAACCGCGCGCGGTCATATCGGGATGCGTCATCCAGACCCCATCCCTGTCGTCGCCGCCGGTCACGCGCTGCCAGTCCGCAGTGCTCGCCGCATCAACCCCGGACTCCGGCTCGGCACGAAGCGCCCCAGAATCCACACCCCATTGCCCGCACCAATCGAGCAGCGCCCCTCTTATGGAGCTCGCCGCCCGTTCCATTTCTGCCTGGGTCCACCAGGCGATCGTCCACTCCGTCATCAACGCCTGCCCTTCATGTCGAACAGTGACTGGATAAGATCGTTGGCAGTGGAGATCGTCTGCGAGGCCGCTTGGTACCCACGCTGCATAACGACTAGATCGCTGAATTCTTGAGACAGGTCCACATTCGACCCCTCGACCCTGCCGCTTTCCAGACGGCCGAATCCATCGCCGCGAGGATTGCCCACAATGCGCGCATCTGGACTGGTCAGCACGAACTGGCTCCCTCCCACCGGCGACAACTGGTCTTCGGAAGAAAAGCGCGCCAATGCAATCCGCCTGCCCTGGGCCGACTGGCCGTTGGAGTAGGTGACGGACAGCACTCCCGACGCATCGAACGCAACGCCTGTGGCGCTGCCAGCCGCATAACCGTCCTGCTTCGACACGGTCAACGTCGAAGTGGTACCGGACGCGAACGACGTGACCCCGTCGCTGAAATCCAGGGTGATGGCCTGTGCCCCTTGCGACGGCAACAGATAGTTCACCGTGATCCTGGAGGATCCGGGATCGATCCTGCCATCCTTGAACACCAGCGTTCCTTCGCCCAGATGCGTTGGGCCGTCATCAATCGACACCTTCCACGTTCCCGGCTGGGTCGCCCCCTGATTGACGAAGGTCACCCTCAGCAAATGCTCGGCACCGGTCCTGTCGTAAATCTTGACCGCCGTCAGTTCATGGTCCGTGCCGGTCGACGACAGGTATCCTGAAAACTGTATCGACGAGGTCGGTGTGGCGGCAGATGTCAACATGCCATCCAGCGAGATCTGGCCCAACTCGCCCTTCCCGTCCCGATCCGTGCCCAGCACGCGCGACCCATCGCTCTTGTTGCGCAGGATGCCGTCATCGCCAAACTCGAACTGGCCTGCCCGGGTGTACCTCAGTTCGGAATCATCGCCGCGCAGCATGAAGTAGCCGCCCCCGTCCAAGGCCAGATCCAGGCTGTTGCCTGTCTGGCGTGCCTCGCCGGGACTGAAGTCGATCCGGGTGGCGAAAGTGTTGACGCCTGCGCCTTCACCGTTGTTGCCGGGGCCTTGCCGATCGTGCTTGTACGGAACATTGGCACTGAACTGCTCGTCGAACAGAACCTGGGACTTCTTGAAGCCCGGCGTGTTCATATTGGCCACATTGTTGCTGATGGTGCGCAGGCCCTTGGAAAATCCGTTCATTCCCGCAAGGCTCAACCAGATGCTGTCCAGCATGGACGCTCCTTATCTTATGGCCGTCACGGCGCCCAGGCTCAGGTCGCTGACGACGGAGCCGCTGGACGTGCGAATGCTCAACATCGGCGATCCGGACGCGAAACTGAGCGCCGTTACGGTGCCGGTTACGCTGCCAGTCTGCGATTCCACGTCGACCGTCTTCCCGATCAGACCAACCGATTGCAGGGTCGCCTGCAGCCCGACCAGTTCGTCCAGCTTGCTGTAGGTCTGGCGACTTTGTTCCAGGGACGAAAACTGCGCAATCTGCCCGATGAAGTCCTGGTTCTCCATCGGCTTGAGGGGATTCTGGTTGGTAAGTTGGGCCAACAACACCTTGAGCAGGTCCTGCATGCCGAGCTGGGTCGAGGCGGCCGCCCCGGTCGAATCGATTGCCATGTTGCTTACTCCGACGGAGAAGGTGGGAACAAGGAGTGTGAAACGGGATTTCGGTCATCGGCCAGCGACTGGCCGTTCAGGTAGAGCGCGCTCAGGCGCTGCGTGCCATCGCCCAGACTGGCGGCGATCACTGCCGCAAGGTGATTCGCCTGCTGGCTGTTCATTGAGGCGTCACGCACCCACACCAAAACGCCCTGCTCGCCGGACTCGGCATGCACCGACTGCTTGCGCGGACGCAACCCGCGGGTATTGGGCATCTGCGTCAGCATGGCGGCCTGGTCCGCATAGTGCGCTGCAGAAGGGGCTCGCGAAACGCTGGGCGCCACAACGGGCGCCAGTGTCGCAACGGAGACCTGCATCCGCGCCGCAAACTCCAACGGTTTGGACGCTTCAACCGCGGAACCACGGGCGGCGACGTCTCCTTGACGTGTTGGTTCGGCGGTTTGTCGGGCGCGGACACTCTGCTGGCTGCTCGGTTCTGCACCTGCGCCACGGATTCCCTGTCCGGCAAAGCGAGGAAGGTTGAGATCCGCCTGCGGCCCCTGACCGCTTTCCGTGTTCCGCCCTTCCAGCCACGATCTCGCCTGCGCGTGCTCCACCGCCTGACGCCAGTCGCCTGCAGCTCCGCGTCCCCCCGAGCTCCCGCTGGCTAGGTACGTTTCCCGCGCTCCGGGCATCAATGCATCAAAAGCCGTCATACCGCTCTCCCTGCGCCGGCCACTCCGCATCAGCCCGGCGCTGATCCATACGCGTCCATTCCAATTCGAATTCGCGTCTGGACTGATCCTTGTGGCGCTCAACGGTCTCGGAGTGCCGATGAGCCTGAGTCACCCGTTCACGAAATTGATCGACTTCCGCCAGCAGTTGCCGCTCTTGCTCCAACGCAGCGCTCAGGCCCGACTGGTGGACGGCCAGCGCTTCGCGCACGGCGGCATGGCTTGCAGGGTCGAAGCGCTTGGAGCGCCCAGCCGCGGCTGCCCAGTCTTCATGACTTCGGCCCAGCGCGATCCGCAGTCGCTGAATATGCCCTTGATGGTCATCCAGGCGGCGCTGCGCTGCGACAAGCGCCAGGCGGGCCTGCTCAAGCCGATGGGTGTAGAGCTTTTCCAATGCGGTCAATGGATATCGATAGCGAGTCTGGCCGGCTGTCATGCCATATCCCTATGAAGCATTCCAAGCACGTCCGCCAGTGCCGCGAAGGCGCTGGCGCGGGTATCCGGGGCGTCCGTATCCTGCCGCAACCATTCGTCCAGGGCGGGCGCGATGGCAAGGGCGGCGTCGAGCTCCGGATTCGACCCCGCCTGATACGCACCGATATCGACCATCTGCCTGTTCCTTTCGAGCAAGGCCAGGCATGCCGACGCCCGGACCATGGCCGCGCGTTCTTCCTTGGTGGTCAGCTCGCTGACCAGTCGGCTGGCGCTGCGCAGCACATCGACGGCAGGGAAATGTCCGCGATGCGCCAGATCCCTGCTCAGGATGATGTGACCGTCCAGCGTGGCGCGTAGGCTGTCGGCGATAGGCTCATTGAAGTCGTCGCCTTCAACCAGCACCGTGAAAATGGCACTGATGGATCCCCCACTGTCCAGCCGGCCGCAACGCTCGCACAGCTCGGGAATCTCCGAGAAAACCGATGGTGTATAGCCTCGCGCAGTTGGCGGCTCACCAGCGGCCAGACCGATTTCTCGGCGAGCCATCGCGTACCTCGTCACCGAATCCATGGTCAGGAAAACGCTCTTTCCCTGGTCACGGAAGTACTCGGAAATGGCCAGGGCGGCGTAGGTCGCTCGGGCACGCATCAGCGCGGGCTCATCGGAGGTTGCGACCACGACGACAGAATGCGCCAGCGCCTCCGGGCCCAGCTGCCGTTCGACGAAATCGCGAACCTCCCTTCCCCGCTCTCCGATCAGGGCGATCACATTCACATCCGCCTTCACGCTACGCGCCAACATGCCCAACAGTGTGCTTTTTCCGACGCCGCTACCCGCGAAGATTCCCACACGCTGCCCCTGGCCCAGGGGAAGCATGGCGTCGATGACTCTGACCCCGGTCTCCAAGGGCGCATCGATCGGTTTGCGGTGCAAAGGATTGATCGGCGCAGCCTTAAGCGGCACGTAGGCCTCCGATTCAAGGGGCGGCCCGTCGTCAAGTGGCTCGCAAAAAGCGTTCACCACCCGGCCCAGCAGCCCCGGACCGACCGGCACGCCGGCAAGACTTCCCGCGACGATGACTCGGCATCCAGAGGCCACGCCATCCAGCCGCCCGTAAGGCATGAGCACCACACCGTCTGGCCTGACCCCGACCACCTCTGCCAGGATCTCTGCTTCCCCGCTCTGGGAAGATATACGGCAAAGTTCACCCAAGCTGGCGTCGGGTCCGGTGCACGACACCACCAGGCCAGCGACCTGACGAACGGAACCCTCGCGCGCGTACAGCACGGCACCTTCGAGCGCCTTCAAATAGGGTGCCATGGCAGCGTCGGTCACGCGGGGGCTCCCCGAGAACGATAGGTGCGCGACAGCGCCTCGGCCAACGCGGCGACCTGTCTATGCAAGCGGGCGTCAAGATTGCCCGCAGCAGTCTGCAACACGCAGCCACCCTCAACCGTCGAATCGGCTACCCATTGAACGTCCGCAGCCTGGGGCACCAGCAGCGACGCATCGATGTTGGCGGCCTTCAAGACCTCCAAGTCGGCCGGCGCCAGCCTGATACGCACGAGCGAGGGATCGCGCAACTGCGCGCTCGCCTTCCGGATGACGGCGGCCACGCCCGCAGCGTCGGGTGCCTCGCCCAGAATGCGGGCCAGGGCTGCCATCGCCAGCTCCAGTGCAGCGTCCTCTGTCGCACCGCGCTCGCGCTCCAGCGCCTCCACCAAGGCTTCCGCGACAGCCTTGAACCGGGTCTGCTGGGCCTGCAATTGTTCGGCTACCTGAGCCTGAGCGGCACGAAGCCCCTCTTCCTTTCCTGCGCGTAGCCCCTCTTCACGGGCCGCCTTGCGCACCTTCTCTGCTTCAGCCTGCATCATGCGCTGTGCGATGGCCAGGCCGCGCTGTTCGATCTCCGCCTCGCTCATCGTGGCGGACGCAACTTGCGGCAACACCGATGCCCTGGGAGCATGGTCGAACGACGCCCTCGCAGCCGCCGACTCGGCCGGCGCGCGCTGCGGCTGCGTAGAAACCTGGCCCAGCAGACGCGACGAGGGCGCAACCGGCATTTGACGCAGAATGGGAGCGGTCTTCACGTCATCCCCCTGCCGCGACGCAGGAACTGCCAGCGCGCCGGCTGCGTCCGAGCTGCGGGCGACGGGCGAGCCGCCAAACGCTGTTCGAGCTCGTCAATCAGCGCATGCTCGAGAGCCACGGCGGGCGCCAGTTGTCCAGCCAGCTCCTGGATCCGCTTGGCACGCACGGCGCCGCACAGTTCCAGCAGTGCGGACTTCCACGGCCAGTCGTGGCGTCGCAAGATGCGGCCGATGATCGCGTCCGACTCTCCTCGCAGCACCGCCCAGATATCCTGCGCCTGCGCGCGAATCACTCTTGCCGCCGGGGCGTCCGGCGCCGGATCGCTAACCATCGCTTCGCGTTCCCGCACAAGCTGATGCAACAACTCCGGATCCGCCGGGATTCCCGTCCCCCGCAACTCTCTCACCAGCGCGGAAAGGTCTCTGCGCTGTGCGGCGGGCAGGCGCGACAGCAACCACGCGCGGTCCCGTTCGGCGACCGCATGCAGCGCCAGTGCGCTCAATCTCAACCCGTCCATCAAGGCTTCTCCACGTCCGTCCCGGGCTGCGTTGGCGCGAGCCAGCCACGAAGCTGCTGCAACAGCACTTCGCGCTGCTCCGTCGAAAGGCGAGGCGCCTGAGCGCGCCGGCAGCTCAACAGCAACAGCAGCAAGACCAAAACGCCGCCTACGGCCAGCAGCAGCGCAATCGCCAAGCGGGGCGTCCACTCGAACTCCGTCTTCAAAGCTGGCGGAGGCACCTGGGCGACCGTCAGGCCGGCATCCTGTGCCACCACGCCGCCGCGGGCAGCCATTTGCTCGGTGCTGTAGACGATCACTGTGTCGCCCCGCTCAACCTGAGCCCCCGCTGCGTTACCAACGAGCATTCTCAATCGGTCCAGCGCGACCCCGTCCATCGGTCCTCGAACAACGGCAGTGACGCCCATCTTCATGATCACGCCGGGTGTGGAGACGATTTCCTCGACCTTTCTTCCCGCCTGATAGTCGGTCTCGCTTTCCGTATCGCCTCCCGTCCGCCGACTATTGTTGCCAGCGGCCGATTCGCCCTCCCGATTGGAGCGACGCTCTCGCACGACCACACCCGTGGGCTGCCCCTTGCCCGTCGGCGAATAGGGCAGCATGTCTTCGGTCGTGATGCGGATGCGGTCCATGTTCAGCAGCACGTCCACGCTAGCCACTACCGTGCCGGCGCCAAACGTCTGATCCAGCATGCCGGATATCTTTCGCGTCAGGTACTCCTCGGTCGATCGCTTCAGCGCGAGCCGGGCGTCCGCCGCGCCAGCGCCCTCGCTGCCCTCGCCCGAGGCGGTCAACGCGACGCCGTGCTGATTGACGATAGTGACGTTACGGGCCTCGATATCCGGGATCGATGCAGACACCAGACGCTGAATGCCGAGCACCTGTTCGGATGTCAAGCTGCGACCGTTCCGCAGCGCGACCGCGATCGACGCCGTCGGCACTCCGCCCGCGCGATGAAACAACCCCTGCTCAGGCAGGGCGATCAACACCCGCGCCGATTCGATGTTCGACAGAGAAAGAATCGTTCGGGTGATTTCGCCCTGCAGCGCGCGCTGATAGTTGATTCGCTGCGCGAACTCCGTCATGCCGAAGTCGGCGTTGTTGAACAGTTCGAAACCGACGGCGCCATGCAGGGGAAGATCCTGGCCCAGCAATCCGATGCGCGTCTTGTGAACCACCTCTTGCGGGACAAGGATGGCGGTACCGTCAGCCTCCAGGCGGTAGGGAATCTTCTGCTTGTCCAGTTCGCTAAGCATCACCGATGCGTCCTGTGGCTTTATGCCGGAGAACAGCACCTGATAGTTGCCGCGGGTGAGCCAGAATCCCGCCATGGCAACCGCCGCGACGATCGCAACGGCGCCGGCAGCCAGCGTATAACGGTTACGCCTGTCCAGGCGCGTCCAAAACTCCGAGAGGGACATTTACGATGAATCCTGTTTCAGATCTGCATGCGCATAACTTCCTGATATGCGTCCAGCAAACGGTTGCGCACCTGCAAGAGGAGCTGGAAGCTGGCCTTTGCCTCTTCCATGTGAATCATGACCTGGTGCAGGTTCTGGACATCTCCGACCGCCAGGCGCTGCGCGTCGGTCTCCGTGCGAAGCAGCGCGCGGTTGACGCCGGCCAGGCCAGCGCTGACCAGCGAGTCGAACTGCGCCCCCTGCGGCGCCTGCGCCAGAGCAGGAAGCGTAGGCACGGGGATTGTCTGTACCGCTTCTATGGCGGGAATGTTCATGAACGGCCTCCGATCTCCAGCGCCTTGACGGCCATACTCTTGGCAGCGTTGAACGCGGCGACGTCTGCCTCGTAGGCCCGGCTAGCCACCATCAACGTCACCATTTCGGTCAGGGAATCCACGCCGGGGTACAAGACGAATCCATCCTTGTTTGCCTGGGGGTGACCGGGCTCATGGACGCGCCGAGGCGGCGCGCGATACGGCGCGACGCTCAAGGTCTGCGTCGCCGACATGCCGTGGTCCATCAGCGCCTCAAAACTGCGCGCTCCCGGCACTGCCCGCATGGATGCCTGCACGCGCAAGGGCTGATAGCCGGCCCCCTTTGCAGACAAAGGGGAGTTTGCATTGGCAAGATTCAAGGCGGCGATATCGACGCGCAGCTTCTCTGCACTCATGCCGGCAGCGCTGATGGCGAATGCGCTTTGATAGTCCATGGTCAGCGCCTCCCATCGGTCAGCGCCGAATCTATCAGCGCGACCTGGCCATTCAGGGATTTGACGAGCGCTTGGTAATGCAGCGCGTTGCGCGCAAGTCCCGCCACTTCCTGGTCGATCGACACCGTATTGGCGCCATAGGGAATGGGAGTGTCCGCCGCGGCCCTGGTCAGGCGCGCAGTCGCCAGTGCCCGTAGATCAAGGCGCCCCCCGCGGTCCAGGGTTGGGGCGGCCGAGGGCATCAGCGATTCAAATTGCACCCGCATCGGGATGTAACCCGCCGTGTGGACGTTGGCGATGTTTGCCGCGCCCACCTTCTGCCTGAGGCTCGCCGCGTCGAGGGCGGCGCTGAGCGCGCCTAATGTGACCGGATCAATCATGTCGATGGATACTTGAAGAAAAGGGCTGGACTACTGGATGATGAGATCGGCGTGTAACGCGCCGGCTGTCTTGATGGCACGCAGGATTGAAATGATGTCCCGCGTGCTTGTCCGGATCTTGGTCAGGGCCTGCACCAGTTCGGCAACAGTGCTGCCTTCTGACATGACAAACGCGTTGCCCTCGCCTTCACGCACGTCCACGCTGGAGTTGGATACCACCTCGGTGCGTATGCCACCGCCTGCCTGGCGGACGAAAATGGGCTGAGAAACCTGGTTGTCCGTCACAATGGATATCCGTAGGTCGCCGTGTGAAATTGCAACTTTGGACAGGCGCACGTTGCCGCCGGACACCACGGTTCCCGTCCGTTCGTCCAGGATCACCCTGGCGCGTTGATCTGGCGCCACGGAAAGCGCTTCTATACGCGAGACGAACGTGACCAGGTCGTCCCGCTCGAACTCGGGAACGCGAATTTCTACCCCCGCAGCGTCCCGCGCCCGGGCCACTTGCCTGCCCAACGCCCGGTTGATCTCGGCTGCCACGCGCCCCGCGGTCGTATAGTCAGGATTGGACAGCAGGAACGTGAGCACGCCCTCTTCATTCAGCATCTGCGTACTCACGCCGACTTCGACCAGGGCCCCGCTGGGGATGGAGCCGGCGGTGGGGTGATTCTTCTGGACCACGTTGCCGTTCATGTCGTAGCGATACCCGCCCACCGACAGCGGGCCTTGGGCCAGCGCGTAGATCTTTCCGTTGGCCGCCTTGAGCGCGGTGACTAGCAAGTTTCCGCCAACCAGGCTGCGCGCATCTCCCGCCGACGTCACCACTACGTCCACGGCGTCTCCTGGCCGCGCGAATGGCGGCAGCATGGCGCTCACCATCACAACGGCCACGTTCCGGCTCTGCACCTGCTCGGGCGCAACGGTCAGGTCGAACTGCGAGTAGACATTGGCCATCGCCTGCCGGGTTGTCTTGTTAGAGGGAGAATCACCCGTGCCTGCCAGACCCGCGACGATGCCATAGCCGACCAGCGAGTTTTCGCGCCAGCCTTTCAGCTTTCCCAGGTCTTTGATGCGAACGACGTCCGTCGCCGAAGATCGGGCAGCCTGGACCTCGCCTGTCCAAGCCAACACGCCCAGCGCCAATATCGCGATCAATGCACGCATCAGAATCCCAGCCAATTGAGAAATCGGTTCCACCACGCGGGACGTTGCCGTCCCGCCAGTTCACCTTCGCCGACATAGATGATCTCTGCGTCGCTCAAGCGGGTGGAGATCACCACGTTGGCCGGCGAAATATCCTGCGGACGCACCCGTCCCTTCACGTGGATCTTCTGCTGTTCATCGTTAACGGTCAGAAGCTGATCTCCCTTAACGTACAGATCGCCGTTGGGTGCGATATCGACGACGCTAACGGACATCTGCGCAAGCAGCCGGCCGGACCGCTGCGTCTTGCCGCCTCCCTCGAAATCGCCGTCCACATTCAGGCTTGCCGCCGTGGTCGGCTGGCGCGACAAGCTGAACTCCGCATCGATTGCAGCCCTGCGTCCTGTCGACGTATCGGCCGAACTGGTGGCGGACGATGTCTCCACCACCTGGATCGTCAACACGTCGCCGACACGGCTGGCCTTGCGGTCCGTCCCCAGCGAGCGATATAGCGAAGGGTCGTACAGGCTTTCGGCGCCCGCGCCGTCAACTGCCACCGCCAGCGCCATGGCCAGCAGGGCGGCACTCACGGGTTTACGGCAACGCCAGGGGATACGGCTGGCGATCATTCTTGAATCTCCACCAAACCGCTCCGAACGACACGGGCCAGCACGGCGTCCGTGCTCTGCGCCGGGCGCACCCGCAGCGACCTGTTCGCCCAGCCGTCTTGCAGCGCATGCGCGGTGGTCTCGATCACCACAGTGCCCGAACGCACGCGCAACGCTACCTGATCTCCACGCTCCACGTCGGGCAACGCCTGCAGTTGCGAACGCATCAGGACGGATCCTGCCGCCACCGCCTGTTTGGTTCGTACTGAACTCAAGGATTCTTCCGCCGGCCAATAGGCACCGGCCAGCGCCGCGACATCGCGCTCTTCGACAGTGACGTCGTGCTGCGAGAGCGACGCCCCCGCGGGCAGGCTGGCATTCAATCGAAAAACTGGAGCGATCGCGCGAATGTTGACCGCTACCGGCAGTGCGCGATACAGGCGCTTCTTTTGCCATAGTTCTATCCAGACCACCAGGCGCGAAGGGATCTCCACGCCAAGTTCGACTGGGCGGGCCCGAATCTCGTATCCGCCGGCCGCGATCAACGCCGGCAGCGGGCTTCCCGCCGGCTCAACGTCAAACTTCTGGAAGCGCGCCTGCAACGCCTGGGCAGCCATCGCCTTCGCGGCTTCCACCACGGCGTCGTGATCCAGCGAAGCCGCCTTGCGAGTGACTCGGACCGATGTGTTTCCTCGCCAGATCACCGAGCCCATCTCAACTGGCGCCGTGTCTATCCAGCGCTGGATCTCTTCCCTGCCTATCTCGCGCACCGAATTGGCGGCGGGCGCCGGCCCGATTGGCAGGCCAGCCAGGCGGCTAACGCTGTCCGAGGTTCCTTCGATGGCCGCGATGTCGCCCAGGGTCAGGTGGGCGTTCTGCACCTGAACTGCGCTCCGCAGGAATACCGCAGGCGTGTCCGGCGAGAATGCCGCCGCAGTCAGCGGCCACAAGAGCACGGAGAGAATCAGCTTTCGCACGTCCGTCGCCTAGCGCCTGAGGTTGTTGACGAGGCCCAGCATGTCATCTGACGCTTGGACGATCTTGGCATTGGCCTCGTATGCACGCTGCGCAACCATCAGGTTGACGATTTCTTCATTGAGCTGCACGTTGGAAGCTTCCAGGTGGCCCTGCGCATACAGCCCCATGCCGTCTTCGCCTGGGCGCCCCAGAATCGGATCACCCGAACGTTCCGTGGCCTGATAGAGACCGTCACCCAGTACCGCAAGGTCTTCGGGTGCGTTGAAGCGAACGATGTCAAGCTTGCCCAGTTCGTCGGCGTCGCGGCCGCCATTTCGCCATGCGGTGACGCGACCGTCTGGCGAGATGGTTAGTTGCTCGCTGTCCGCCGGGACAGAGATCATGGCATTCAAGGGCAACCCCGCCTGCGTCGTCAGCAGGCCGTCCTGGTCCACCTTCAGCGTACCGCCACGCGTGTACGCCACACTGCCATCGGGCATGGCGACTTCCAGCAGGCCGTCTCCGCGGATCGCCAGATCAAGCGGTTTGCCCGTGGACTTTATTTCGCCAGAGACAAAGGACTTGGCATTGCGGGATATCGCCACGCCAAGTCCCATGTTGGCGGCAGGATCCATTCCCAGCACCCCGGCGGGAAGGCCCCCCGTGGCCGCACGCGTCATCAGATCCTCGAACACCACGTACGACTTCTTGTAGCCGGTCGTGTTCATGTTGGCCAGGTTTTGAGCCACTACGTCCACGCCGGTCTGCTGAGCGTGCATGGCGGTCGCGCCGATATACAGGGAATCAATCATTGCGGTCCTCTCAGAATTCGCCAAGTTTCTGCACAGCGCGGCCGGTCATCTCGTCGACGAACTGCGCCGTCTTCTGTAGACTTTCAAAGTGACGCATGACCTCGATCATCCCCACCATCTCTTTCGCCGGATCCACATTGGATCCCTCGAGGTATCCTTGCAGCACCGAGAATGTGCCGTCCTGTGCCGTCGAGCCGCGCTCTTTCTCAGCGAGGTAGACGCCGCCGCCCAACCGTTCCATTTTTTCTGGCTCCTTGAACGACGCCATGCTTAGCTTGTCCACGAAGCGACCCTGGTCATAGACGTTACCCAAGTGATCAATGCGCGGCGAGCTCGACACCAGTCGGATTTCTCCGCCCAGCCCCATCACCAGATCGCCCTGTGCGCTCACCAGACGTCCCTGGCTGTCCGTATGCATTGCCCCCTGCCGGCCGTATAGGGTCTTACCCTCACGAGACAATTCGAGAAATACGTTCTCGCCTGTCAGCGCAACATCCAAGGGACGGCCTGTGTATTGAACCCCGCCGAGTCGCAGGTCCGAATAGGATGCCGATGCTGTCGGCGCGGAATCCACGCCCGAAGCGCGCCGCTCCAGCGCATGCATCTGGGCCTCGAAGTCGACGCCATTGACCAATTCCCGCTTGTAGGCGGGAGTGCGGACGTTGGCCAGGTTGACCGCAATCGCGTTCAGACGCGCCTGGTCCACCCCCATTCCCTGCGCAATGAAACTCATGATTTCCAAGATTGGCTCTCCGTTCACTCTGACTGATGGAAGGTCACGCGCGTCAAGCGGCCGCAGCCTCGTGCATTGCCGCGACGGAAATCGCCGAGAACGCCTTGAGGTCAATACTGTTGGGGACCTCGGACATCGACAGCACCCGCAAATGAGGAAGCACACGCTCGGTCAGCATCCGCATATGTCGACGCAGGTCCGGCGAGCACAGCAACACAGGAAGCAAGTTCGCCTTCATCATTCCTTCAGCCTGCTGCACAAGGCTGCCGACCAACTGATCCGCGAACCGCGGCTCGATCGCCAATCGGCCGCCAGTCTCCGAAGATGTTCTCAAGGCATGCCCGATATGCGCTTCCGTCAGCGGATCCAGCGTAATCACGTGTAAGGTGCTGGTTTCGCCGGAAAGCGAACGGCAGATTGCCTGCCCAAGACGCTGCCGCACCTGTTCCGCCAGCAGGCCGGTATCGTGTTGGTGCCTGCCTGCGTCGGCAAGCACCTCCAGAATCGCCTCCAGATTGCGCACGCTGACCTTCTCGCGCACCAGCGCCTGCAGGACTTTCTGCACTTCGGTCGTCGACAGAATTCCGGGGATTAACTCTTCGACTAGCCCAGGTTGATCCTGCCGCACCCTTTCCAGCAACTTGTCTGTTTCTGCGCGTGTCAGCAGCGTGGCAGACTCTCGGCGCAATACCTCGGTGAGATGTGTCATCAGCACGGTCAGGCCGTCGATGAGCGTGTAACGGCCCTGCTGCGCATTCGCCTTCTCGGCCTCCTCGATCCACACTGCCGGCAGGCCGTAGGTCGGATCACGGGTCTCGATCCCGCGCACGGTCTTGGTCACGCCCGCGGGATGAATGGCAAGCCAGCGATCCGCCAAAACGTGCCCTTTGGCCACGGGAACGCCGTGTATCAGGATCTCGTAATCATCGGGGGCCAGACGTGTACTGGCTCGGAAGCGCACAGCGGGAAGCACCAGGCCCATCTCCAGCACGTACTGATTCCGAAAAACGGCGATCCGATCCGAGAAGCCACTATGATCCACCACCGAAGGCAACAGATTCGCGCCTGCCTGGATCTCGATCGGTTCGACCTTCAATGCCTCGTACGGATTCCCGGACTCCGGCGCCACGGGCAGGGCTTCCGATGTATCGGCGGCGCCGACTTTTTCACCCGCAGCGAGCATCGCCCGTCTTGCTGCCCAGCCCACGCCCAGGGCAACCAACGCCAATACGAACGCCGGCAACGCTGGAATTCCAGGCAGCGCCATCAACGCGAACAGCGCGGCACAAACGAGAAACAGCGTCTTCGGAAACAAAGTGATCTGGCGCGCGACTTCCTGACTGAAATTTCCATCGGATGCTGAGCGGGTAACGATAATGCCCGTGGCCACGGCGATCACCAGCGCCGGCACCTGCGTCACGATGCCGTCGCCAATCGTCAGCAAGGTATAGATGCGGATCGCTTCGCTCCAGGGGATTCCAAGCTGCATCACACCGATAACCAAGCCGCCAACGATGTTGATGGCCATGATCAGGATGCCGGCTATGGCGTCGCCCTTGACAAATTTGGACGCGCCATCCATGGCGCCATAGAATGCAGCCTCCTTTTCAAGCGTCTTGCGCCGTAGTTGAGCCTGCTCCTGGGTGATGAACCCCATGTTCAGGTCCGCGTCGATGCTCATCTGCTGACCAGGCATGCTGTCCAGCGTGAATCGCGCCGCGACTTCCGACACTCGTTGGGCTCCGCTGGTCACCACGACGAACTGCACAACGATCAGAATCAGGAAGACGATAAGGCCGATCACGTAGTTCCCGCCCACGACATAGCCGCCGATCGCAGAGATGACGCTCCCGGCATTCGCCTCGGACAGGATAAGCCGGGTCGCCGCGACGTTCAGCGACAGGCGAAACAGCGTGGCTATCAACAGCAGCGACGGAAACGTGGAAAACTCCACCGGACGCGTCATGTAGAACGTCAGCAGCAGGATGAGGAACGCAAAACTGAAATTGGCCAGGATCAGGAAATCCAGGGCCCAGGGGGGAATCGGCAGGAACAGGACGATCAGCACGCCCATCACAACGAGGACCATGATGACGTCCCGGTTGCTTGCCAACCACAGGGATATCCGGTTCATGGAGCACCCCGCAATGCCGTACGCGCATCGCGCTGCGCCAGCAGCCACACCATGACGCGGGCAACGTCCGCAAAGAGCGAGGCTGGAATCGTCTGGCCCATGTCTCCCTGAAAGTACAGGGCGCGAGCCAGTGGGGGATTGCGCACGATGGTGACACCGCAGCGCGAGGCCTCCGTCCGCATCCGCGCCGCCAGCGACCCCGCGCCTTTTGCCAGCATCACAGGCGCCGCCATTTCACCCCGCTTGTACTCCAGCGCGACGGCCAGATGCGTGGGGTTGACGATCAACACGTCCGCTTGGCCAACGTGTCGCACCGATGCAGCCTTCTGCAGCATTTCCACGCGCAGGCCGCGCAGCCGAGAGCGCACTCGAGGATCGCCTTCGCGATGCTTGACCTCGTCCTTGACGTCGCGACGGCTCATGCGCATCTTGCGCTTGAACTCGAATCGCGTGTAGCCCAGATCCAGCAGCGCCAGCATCAGGGCAACGAACGCCAGTTTCAACGCCATCGCCCCCAGCATTGCCATCAGATCGCTCAAGGCATCGAATGGCGAACGCTCGCCCAGCAGATATAGCGCTGGCATGAAGTCCCGCACGATCACATACAGCACCCAGCTCAATATGGCGACCTTGATGACGCTCTTGAACGCATCGTAGATGGTGCGCATCGAGAACAGTCGCTTAAGGCCGGTGACAGGATTGATGCGCGTCAGGTCCGGCTTGAGCGGAAAGAGGCTCCAGACCAGACCTGTCTGCGCCAGGCTGGCCAACAACGCCGCAGCGCCGACGGTCAATGCAAAGGGCGCAACGACATGGAGCGCGCCTGCGCCGATGCGCCCCACCAGCGACACCACTGAAACCGCCGTCAGATCCATGGCCAGGCCCTGTATCAGCGCCGCGCGTGCCAGCGCCATCATCGCCTGCATCGCGTCCCGACCCCACGCGTAGAGCGCCGCGGCAGCGGTCAATAGCGCCACGGCGCCCGTCAGGTCAGGGCTGCGGGCAACCGACCCGCGTCGACGCGCCTGTTGCAGCTTGTAGGGAGTGGCGGCTTCGCTCTTGTCGAATTCCTGCATCAGCGCACCGCCCCATTCCATACGTCTGACGTCAGCCCGAAGATGCGCGACAGGCCAGATGGCATGAATTTCACCCACACGCCCAGAGCGGCCAGCCCAACCATGATCTTGATCGGCAACGCAATCACGAAAACATTCATTTGGGGCAGCCCCCGCGCCAGCACCCCCAAGCCGAGTTCCACCAACAACAGGATCGCGGCGACGGGCGCAATCAGCATGAAGCCGAACGCGTACACGTTGCCCCATGCCGCCAGCACGGCACGCAGATTCACATCCTGAATCGAGAATCCTCCGACGGGGACGACCGTCAGGGTGTAAGCGATGCCCCGCAGCAACGCGTGATGCCCGTCTGTCAGGAAGAACAGCAATACGCCGGCGTAAAGGAAGATGGACGTAATGATGGGCACTTGTGTGCGGCTGACGGGATCGAATACCTGGCCGATGCCGAAGCCGATCTGGATATCGAGCGCGCGGCCCGCGAAGGCGATCGCCGAAAATGCGCAGAATATGCCGCAGGCGAGCAACAGGCCGAACGAGAACTCCAGGGCCGCGCTTTGGATGAATGCACCCGCGGATGAGGGCCCCGGGAGCCCGGCGGCGGGCAATGCCGCGGCGGCCGCGACCGACAACATCGCCACCAGCAGGACCCTGGCGGTTGCGGGAATGGGAAGCATGGTGAACACCGGCGTGAAGGCCAACATCGTCCCGATCCGGATCGAGATCAAGAGGACTGTCGTGACCGCGGATATCTGGAAAGCAATCATGGAAATCTCACCGCAGGCCCGGCACATCGCGAAGCAGCGTCGTTGCGTATTGCATGAGGGTGCGCAACATCCAAGGGCCAAACATCACCATCGCGACAACTGCGGCCACGATCTTGGGTATGAAAGTCAGCGACATCTCCTGGACCTGCGTGACGACCTGCAAAATGCTGATCGCGACGCCGACCGCCAGCGTCAGCAACAAGACGGGCGCACAGATCAGCAGCCCCGTCCAGAACAGTTCGCTCATCAGCTGGATGGCAAGGTCAGGCCGCATGATCTGTCTCCTCCTCGGGCTCGGATACGGCCGGGGAAGCCGTACCCGTCGCCTGATCCGACTCCGGATCCGACGATTCGCCATTGGCGAATATCGACTCCAGCATTCTCGGATAGACATTCGGGTGAATCATTGGATGGCTGTTCATCTCCAGGAGCCAGACCTTGTCGTCGTCGTCGATTACGGCGTCCAGCGTGAACACGGAGTTACGTCGCACGCTTTCAGCAATGCCACGCTGCAGCAGCGGCCCGGCATAACAAAACTGTGCCGCGACCTGGGGCGGCGTCTGATCCCAGACATCGCGATTCTTCAGCGTCACGCGGTCGTGCGGTGTCATGTAGCGAAAGTCCAGCATGACATTGACACCCAGTGGCACGACGTCGTCGAGCTGGTAGCCTTGCCAGGCCAATATCTGGACTGAGTCCTCCAGATTCATCACTACATCGAAGTTTCCGCGCGGTTGTGCAGCGATCTCGCGCAGCGTGCGACGCCCATCTCCTGTGATCTGTGGAGGACTGAGTACTTCCAGAGCCACCGGCTCCCCATTCCAGAACCAGGCCTTGGCGCTGCGGCCGCGAATAAACTGTTCACAGAATTCCCCTCCCCGCAGGGCAGCGCCTTCATTCAGCGGCGCAAGCGGTCCGAACGGCCCACGGATTCCGGCGCCGAAGGATCCAATAGCGGGCTTGATAATGAAATCCGGCGTCAGCGGTTCGCCTTCCGTCCAGCTTGCCGTCACCCTTAGACCGTTTTCCAGCGCGTAAGTCTTGAACAAGGTCTTGTCGGTGGATAAGGGCCAGGATTTAACCGGATAGGGCATCCATCCGATGAAGTCTCCGTCACCCGCAAAATCACGCTGATAAATAGTCCGACCTTCGTATTCGCGAACGAAGCGCGGAATCAACACAACCCGGCGCCCACCGAAATTAATCGAAAGCTCAAAAGTTTCCGGCGCAATCAGCAAGTCAGCGCCATGTGCAAGCGCCCATTCACGGATCGGATGCAAATGCTTGACGGGGCGGAACAGGTAATACATGAATGCGCCGAATGGAAAGCCAAAAGCCGGAAAAGAGATATTCGGCGGAGTTTAGGAGGCCATTTCAAAAATTACAATAAGAAACTAGTAACAACCAAACATTTCATTTGAAACGAAAATGAATCTCAAGTCTCCATAGAAGAAACTCGATTTTTCGGCTGTTTCAGGCCGCTCTTTCGTATTTGACGCTGCCAGCGATCACCCGTCTCGTTACATTATCTGAGTTTGGGGTCGTGTAATGCATCAAGTAGCGGGGGAACATGATCAAATCGCCTTCACGCGGTTGGATAATTTTCACCAACGCATGGCGGGGAACGACAAATCCACCCCGCCCCACCGTTCCTCTCGGGTCCATCAATACCAATTGTCCGCTGCCGTCCCTCGGCATGGTCAGGTAATAGACAAATGCGAGGTCGGAGCCTTCGTGATAATGCGCGTGAACCGCGTCGTTTGCTTCGCCCGAGCGCTGAACTACAAACCAAATCGTATGGTGTCGCTCTGCCTGCCGAATCTGGTCACCGAAGACTTCCTGGGCATAGTTATCGCATTCCGCCAGCAGCAGTTCGCGTATCGCCTTCAGTTGGGGATTCCGGGTACGCTTGAAAATACCCGTGTCGTATCTCGTGTACAACGTTTCGAGCGTCGCCGACCGACGTTCGTCATTCAGCAGGCGGCTTTGATTCCGCTCCGAATACGTCTGCAGAGCTTCATGCAGATCCGCGCCCACCTGGCCGCTTTCGCGCAGGTTGTAGTGCATGATCGGAGTGGGCCATAACCATTGAATTTCGCGAGACATGGATAAGCAGAGGCAGTTGGGCGGCGCGCCTTTCGGCCGCTACATTCCCAAGTTATCCATCCGGCCGCGATCCGGTTTAGGGGTATTTCAAAAAAAATTACCCCGCCACATACCCCAACGCCACACTAGCCGCCAGCGCCTCCCGCTTCACCGCCTCGACCACCGCCCCGTCCGCCGACACGTCGAACCCGCCCGTCGCACCCAACGCGGTCAATACCGCGCAGACCCGTCCGGTATGGTCATACAGCGGTGCGGACACCGCGCTGATGCCGCGCAGATTCGTGTCCTTGACGGTGGCGCACCCCGATGCCCGCACCTCGCGCCGCAGGGCGCCGACGGGGTCGTCGCGGTCCAACAGCGCGCGCTGCTCGGGCGGGGCGTCGGCCAACTCGGCTTGCGCCAGCGCCTGCACGGACGCCTCGTCCAATAGCCCCAGGAACGCGCGGCCCGTCGCCGACCACAGCATCGACAGCACCGACCCGACGCGCACGTTCACGGTGACCGGCAGGCCGGGTTCCTCGAAGCGCACGATGGTGGGGCCTTTGTTGCCCATGACCGCGATGAAGCAGGTGACGGCCAGGCTTTCGCGCAGGCGCACGAGCGCGGGTTCGCCGATGCGCAGGGGGTCGGCCTGGCGCATGGCGGCCACGCCGACATACAGGGCTTCAAGGCCCAGGTGGTATTGCTGGGTGGCGACTTCCTGGTCGACCAGGCCTTCGGCGATGAGGCTCATCAGGTAGCGGTGCACCTTGGCCGGGCTTTCGCCGACGTGGGCGGCCAGGGTGGTGAGGCTGGCGCGGCCGCCCAGGCGGGCCAGGCCCTTGAGCACCGACATGCCGGTTTCGGCGGCCTGCACCCGTTGACGGCGCTCACGCGGGCGGGCGGACGAATCGGGGACGGGTTCGAGGCCGGATTCAGGGGGGAGGGTTTTGCTCATGAGGGGTGCGACTCCAGGACTTCAGGACGGCGCCCGCAGGCGGTCGTCAAGACCCAGCGCCTGGAGCGGCATCAAGGTTAACCCTTCTTCAAAAATTACGCATTGCGTATATGATTTACGCAAACGCAAACAAGGAATGCAGTTTTGACATTCCTCAACAAGGAGACTTCCCATGCGCAGTGTTAAACACCATGTCCTGGCCGGCCTGCTGGCCCTGCCCCTGCTGGCCGGCGCCAGCGCGTTCGCCCAGCAGCCGGCTGCCGACTATCCTTCCAAGCCCGTGCGCTGGATCGTGCCTTACGCCGCGGGCGGCGGGTCGGATTTCCTGGCGCGCAGCATCGGACAGGGGCTGACCGGCCGCCTGGGCCAGCCCGTGGTGATCGAGAACAAGCCGGGCGGCAATACCGCCATCGCGGCGTCGGAAACGGCGCGCGCCCCGGCTGACGGCTACACCATGCTGTCCGCCGACAACGGCACGCTGGTGTTCAACCCCGCGCTCTACAAGAAGCTGTCGTACGACCCGGCGAAAGACCTGGCGCCCGTGACGCTGATGGGACGCTTCCCGATGATCCTGGTGGTCGGCCCCGCCATGAAGGTCAATACCGCCAAGGAATTCCTGGCGGACGCCAAAAGCCGCAAGGAAGGCCTGGATTACGCCTCGGCCGGCGCCGGCAGCCCGCATCACCTGGCCATGGAATTGCTCAAGGTCGAGGCGGGCCTGACGATGACGCACGTGCCGTACCGTGGCGCATCGCCCGCGCTGGCGGACGTGGCGGGCGGACAGGTTCCCGCCATGATGGTGGACCTGGCCGCGGGCGCCGGTTTCATCAACGGCGGCAAGGTGAAGGCGTTGGCCGTCGCCAACCCGACGCGCCTGCCCCAGTTGCCCGACGTGCCGACCTTCGCGGAACTGGGCCTGAAGAACGTGGAAGCGTCCGCGCAAGTGGGCGTGGTGGTCCCGGCCGGCACGCCCAAGCCGGTGATCGACGCGCTGAACAAGCAGGTGGTCGCCACCATCAACGATCCCGCAACGCGCCAGCGCCTGGTGGAGTTCGGCATCGAGCCGGTGGGCAACACGCCCGCCCAATACGCCGAGATGCTGACGAGCGAACGCGCCCGCTGGCAGAAACTGATCAGCGACCTGGGCATCACGCTGGATTGAGCATCGCCCGCCCGCCGCGCGTTGCCCCGCGCGGCGGGCCCGCAAGACGAACACACGGAACATCGCCATGAGCCAAGCAACCGCCTCCCCGCGCCCGACGAGCTGTCCCATCGACCACGCCGCGCTGGCCGCCGCGCAGAGCCCCACCGGCTGTCCGGTCAGCGCGCGCGCCGCCGCCTTCGATCCCTTCGGCGACGGCTATCAGCAGGATCCGCCGGAGTACGTGCGCTGGGCGCGCGAACAGGAGCCGGTGTTCTACAGCCCGCAACTGGGTTATTGGGTGGTGACGCGCTACGACGACATCAAGGCGATCTTCCGTGACAACATCACGTTCAGCCCGTCGATTGCGCTGGAGAAGATCACGCCGACCGGGCCCGAGGCCAACGCGGTGCTGGAATCGTATGGCTACGCCATGAACCGCACCCTGGTGAACGAGGACGAGCCGGCGCACATGCCGCGCCGCCGCGTGCTGATGGACCCGTTCACGCCCGAGGAGCTGAAGCACCATGAACCCATGGTGCGCCGCCTCACGCGCGAATACGTGGACCGCTTCATCGACGACGGCCGCGCCGATCTGGTGGACCAGATGCTGTGGGAAGTGCCGCTGACCGTGGCGCTGCATTTCCTGGGCGTCCCGGAAGAGGACATGGACCTGCTGCGCCAGTATTCCATCGCGCACACCGTGAACACCTGGGGCCGTCCCAAGCCCGAAGAACAGGTGGCGGTGGCGCACGCGGTGGGCAACTTCTGGCAGCTCGCGGGCAAGATCCTGGACAAGATGCGGCAGGACCCGTCCGGCCCGGGCTGGATGCAATACGGGCTGCGCAAGCAGCAGACCCATCCGGACGTGGTGACCGATTCGTACCTGCATTCCATGATGATGGCCGGCATCGTCGCGGCGCACGAGACCACGGCCAATGCCTCGGCCAATGCGATCAAGCTGCTGCTGCAGCACCCGCAAGCCTGGCGCGACATCTGCGAGGACCCGGACCTGATCCCCAATGCGGTCGAGGAATGCCTGCGCCACAACGGTTCGGTCGCCGCGTGGCGGCGGCTGGCCACGCGCGACGTGGAGATCGCGGGCGTTTCCATTCCGGCCGGCGCCAAGCTGCTGATCGTGACCTCGTCCGCCAACCATGACGAAGGCCAGTTCGCCGACGCCGACCTCTTTGACATCCGCCGCGAAAACGCCAGCGACCAGCTCACCTTCGGCTATGGATCGCACCAGTGCATGGGCAAGAACCTGGCGCGCATGGAGATGCAGATATTCCTGGAAGAGCTGACGCGCCGCCTGCCGCACCTGAAGCTGTCCGAGCAGACCTTCACGTATGTGCCCAACACGTCATTCCGCGGCCCCGAACACCTGTGGGTGGAATGGGATCCCGCGCAAAATCCGGAGCGCGCCAATCCGGCCCTGCTGGACGGCATGCATCCCGTGCGCATCGGCGAGCCGTCCTCGCACGCCATCACCCGGCCGATGGTGGTGCAACAGGCGGAGCTGGCCGCCGAGGGCATCCTGCGGCTGCGTCTGGCCTCGCCCGACGGCAAGCCCCTGCCCCGCTGGACGCCGGGCTCGCACATCGACGTGGAGTGCGGCGACACCGGCCTTTCGCGCCAGTATTCGCTGTGCGGCGACCCCGCCGAGACCGGCGTATTCGAGATCGCGGTGCTGCGGGAAGCCGACGGCCGGGGCGGCTCGGCCTGGATGCACGCGCATGCCGTGCCGGGCGCGCGCCTGCGCATCCGCGGCCCCCGCAATCATTTCCGGCTGAACGAATCCGCTGCCCGGCTCATCCTGATCGCGGGGGGCATCGGCATCACGCCGATCAGCGCCATGGCGCGCCGCGCGCGTGAACTGGGCCTGGACTACACGCTGCACTACAGCGGGCGTTCGCGGCGTTCCATGGCGCTGGTGGACGAACTGGCGGCGCTGCACGGCGATCGCCTGCACCTGCACATCAAGGACGAGGGCGGGCGCGCGGACTATGCGGCCCTGCTCGCCCAGCCCACGCCGGGCGCGCAGGTGTACGCCTGCGGCCCGCAAGGCCTGCTGGACGCGCTGGCGGGCTGCTGCGCGGCGTGGCCCGAGGACGCGCTGCGCGTGGAACACTTCCACTCGACGCTGGGCACGCTGGACCCGACCAAGGAGCAGCCTTTCGAGGCGGTGCTGAAGGATTCCGGCATCGTCATCACGGTGCCCGCCGACCAGACCCTGCTGACGGCGCTGCGCGGGGCCAACATCGACGTGCAGAGCGATTGCGAGGAAGGCCTGTGCGGATCGTGCGAGGTGCGCGTGCTGGAAGGCGACATCGATCACCGCGACGTGGTGCTGACGCGCGCGGAGCGCGAGGCCAACAACAAGATGATGGCGTGCTGCTCGCGGTCTTGCGGAGGGAAGCGGGTCGTGCTGGAGCTGTAGACGGTGTCTGACACCCGGCAGCGTTGGCTTCGGGTGTGTCGCGGTGCTTCAGGGGTGTCAGACACCTGAAGTGCGCACAAAAAAACGCCCCGGCGATTCACGCCGGGGCCATCCCTGCACCACACACTGCTGCTTGCTCAATCCTTCCCGATCAGTTCGGGAACACCTTGATCTGGTCGCTCTTCAGGACGTCGGGGGTCAGGCTCTTTTCGATCCAGGCCATCGACGTGTCCGTCACCCCCGGCGTCACCAGCTCGGCCGGCACGATGGTGATGTCGGCCAGCACCTTGAAGGGGTACTTGTCGCTCTTCTTGGTCACGCCGAAGAGCTGCGCTTCCAGCGCCTGGCCGTCGGCGCGGTGCATCTTCACTTCGCGGCCGTAGCCCTTGAAGCTCACGTCATGCATGGCGGCGGCCACCTGTTCGGGCGTGGGCCAGTTGCCGCCGTTGTCCTTGATGGCTTTCTCGTAGCCCGCCTTCAGGCCGTTGATGCCCTGCACCATGTGGTAGACGGAATAGATCGGGTAGGCGCCGGTCTTGTCGTGGAATTTCTTCACGAAGGCCTGGTGCTTGGGATCGTCCTTGGTTTCCGGATGCAGGAAGTAGTGGTCGCCGCGCGCGCCGACCAGCACGCCTTCGGGCAGCGCGTTGCCCAGGCGTTCCAGCGAGCTTTCCGCCAGCGACAGCACGAAGGTCGAGTTCTTGAAGAGGTTGCGCTGCGAGGCCTGGCGCACGAAGTTGTCCAGGTCGCCGCCCCACGAGGTGGAGACGATGACGTCAGGGCGCAGGGCCTGCAGGCGGCTGATTTCCGTGGAGAAGTCCGCCGCGCCGAACTTGGGGAACATCTCGGCCACGACCTTGACGTCGGGCTTGAACTTCTTGAGCGCGGCCAGGAAGATGTCGCGCGAATCGCGGCCCCAGGCGTAGTCCTGGTTGACGATGGCGATGGTCTTGAAGTCGGGCTTGACCTTCATCAGGTACAGCACCTGCGCGACCATTTCGGTGGTGGCGTTGGCCTGCGTGCGCACGACATATTTGTAGTTCTTGCCTTCCAGCGCCTTTTCGGTGCCGCAATCCCACATCACGTTCAGGACCTTCAGGTCCTCGGCCACGGGCGCGACGATGTTGCAGTGGCCGCTGGAAATGGCCGACAGCATGACGCGCGTGCCGCCCTCGGCCAGGCGCCGGTACTCGGACAGCAGCTTTTCGCCGCCGCCGCCTTCGTCGATGTAGCTGGGCACGATCTTCACGCCGTCGATGCCGCCGTTGGCGTTGATCTCTTCGATCAGGATGTCGGCCGCGTCGCGCGCCGGCACGCCGAACACCGAGGCCGATCCCGACAGGAAGGTCGAGATGCCGATGTTCAGTTCCTTGGGCTTGTCGGCGGCGATCGCCAGCGTGGCCAGGCCCGACAGCAGGGTGGCGCCCAGCAGGGCCGCCAGTCGTGAGGTCTTCATGGTGTTGTCTCCAGTGTTGTAGTCGGGTCTGTGCCCTTAGAAAACGATGGCGTCGCGCAGGCTGCCGCCGGTGGCGAGGTGATCGAACCCCTCGTTGATCTGGTCCAGCGAAAAGGATCGGCCCATCATGCGGTCCACCGGCAGCCGCCCGGCCTTGTACAGGTCGATGTAGCGGCTGATGTCGATGGCCGGCACGCCCGACCCCAGGTAGCTGCCTCGGATCTCGCGCTCTTCGCCCACCATCTGCGACAGCGACAGCGGGAAGCTGAACTTGGGATTGGGCAGGCCGGAGGTGACGGTTGCGCCGCCGCGGCGCGTCAGCTTGTAGGCGGTTTCAAAGGCAGGCACCGCGCCGGCCATGTCGAAGCCGAAGTCCACGCGCCCGCCCGCCAGGTCCATGAGGTCGTCGTCGGTCTTGACCTGTTTCGGGTTGACGATGTGGGTGGCGCCCAGTTCCCTGGCCAGCGCCAGCTTGTCGTCGCTGAGGTCGATGGCGACGACGCGGCGCGCGCCCGCCGCCACGGCGGCCAGCAGCGCGCTCAGGCCCACCCCGCCCAGGCCGACGATGGCGGCGGTATCGCCCATCTTGATGCGCGCGCGGTTGATGACCGCGCCCGCGCCGGTCAGCACCGCGCAGCCGAAGAGCGCCGCCTCGCGGTGGCTGAGTTCGACGTTGACCTTGACGCAGGAGCGCCGCGACACCACGGCGTACTCGGCAAAGCACGATACGCCGGTGTGGTGGTTGATGTATTCGTCGCCGATGTGCAGGCGCCGTTCGCCGCCCAGCAAGGTGCCCTGGGTGTTGGCGGCCGCGCCGGGCTCGCACAGGGCGGGACGGCCTTCCATGCAGGGGTTGCAGCAGCCGCAGCTGGGCACGAAGACCATGGCGACGTGGTCGCCGGCTTTCAGGTCCGTGACGCCGGGACCGGTCTCGACCACCTCGCCCGACGACTCGTGGCCCAGCACGATGGGCACGCCGCGCGGCCGGTCGCCGTTGATGACCGACAGGTCGGAATGGCAGAGCCCCGCCGCCTTGATCCTGACGAGCACTTCGCCGAACCCGGGCGGGTCCAGTTCGATGTCCGCGATGGTCAGGGGCCGGGTCTGCGCATAGGGGCCTTCGACCCCCACGTTCCGCAATAGCGCCGCTTTGATTTTCATGCGCAGCCCCTTGCCTAGACGGTGCGGCCGCCATCGACCGGGAATTCCACGCCGGTGATGAACTCGGCCGCATCGCTCGCCAGGAACAGCGCCGCCGCGGCCACGTCGGACGGCTGGCAGAAGCGGCCCAGCGGAATCGTCGACACGAATTTCGCGCGGTTCTCGGGGGTGTCCGGCAGGCCCATGAAGAGCTCGAACATGCCGGTGACGCCCATGACCGGGCAGATGGCGTTGACGCGGATGCCTTCGCCGCCCAGTTCGACGGCCATGGACTTGGACAGCACGTTGACCGCGCCCTTGGACGCGTTGTACCAGCTGAGGCCCGGACGCGGACGGATGCCGGCAGTGGAGCCGATGTTCAGGATCACGCCGCGCTTCTGCTTGCGCATGACGGGCACCACGGCCTGCGCCATGTGGTAGATGGACTTGACGTTGATGTCGAACATGCGGTCGAAGGTGGCCTCGTCCACGTCCAGCATCGGCTGGTTCTTGTGGGTGATGGCGGCGTTGTTGACCACGATGTCGACGGCCCCGAACTTGTCCAGCGCGGCGCGCACCACGTTGTCGATGTCGGCGCGGCTGGACACGTCGGCCTTCACGGCCAGCGCGGCGTCGCCGATGTCCGCGGCCACGCGGTCGGCGGCTTCTTTATTGATGTCGGCGATGACCACCTTGGCGCCTTCCTTGGCGTACAGCTTGACGATGCCCTCGCCAAAACCATTGCCCCCGCCCGTGACGATCGCAACCTTGCCTTGCAACTGGCTCATTTTTTGTCTCCGTATGATGCGCGGCGATCACTCGCCATAGAACTGAATCAGGGTCTTGGTCGTGCTCATTTCTTCCAGCGCGATGAAGCCTTTCTCGCGGCCGTGGCCGCTCTTCTTCACGCCGCCGAAGGGCAGCTCCACGCCGCCGCCCGCGCCAAAGCCGTTGATATAGACCTGGCCGCACTTGATGCCGCGCGCCACGCGCTGCTGGCGTCCGCCGTTCTCGGTCCAGACCGCGCCCAGCAGGCCGTAATCGGTGGCGTTGGCCAGGCGGATGGCCTCGGCCTCGTCCGCGAATGGCAACGCGACCAGCACCGGCCCGAAGATCTCCTGCGTCAGCAGGTCGCTGTCGTGGCTGGTGGCGGCAAAGAGCGTGGGTTTGACGAAGAAGCCGCCCTTGGGCACGCCGTCGGCGATGCCGCCCTCGGCCGCCACCGTCAGGCCCTCGGACAGTCCCTTGGCGATGTAGCCGTTGACGCGGTCGTACTGCGCCTTGTTGACGACGGGCCCGCAGGTCAGGTCCATGTCCGGCGTGCCGGCGCGCACCTTGGAGAACTCCTCGCCCAGCGCCTTCATGAAGTCGGCGTAGATGCCCTTCTGCACCAGCAGGCGGCTGCCCGCCGTGCAGGTCTGCCCGGTGTTGTGGACGATGCCCTTAACGATGGCGGGAATGGCCAGCTTGTAGTTGGCGTCGTCAAAGACGATGTGCGCAGACTTGCCGCCCAGTTCCAGCACGCACTTGACCGCGTTGAGCGCGGCGGCCTGCTGGACCAGCACGCCAACCTCGTTGGAACCGGTGAAGGTGATGAAATTGATGCCCGGATGCCGCGACAGCGCCGCGCCGGCCTCTTCGCCCAGGCCCGTCACAATGTTCAGCGCGCCCGGCGGAAAGCCCACTTCCAGCGCCAACTCGGCCACGCGGATGATGGACAGGCAGGCGTCCTCGGCGGGCTTGACGACGGCGGCGTTGCCCATGGCCAGCGCGGGCGCCACGCTGCGGCCGAACATCTGCGCGGGATAGTTCCACGGGATGATGTGGGCGGTGACGCCCAGCGGCTCGCGAATCAACTGCACCGAATAGTCTTTCTGGAACGGGATGGTCTGGCCGTGCACCTTGTCGGCCGCGCCGCCGTAGAACTCGAAGTAGCGCGCCAGCACGGTGATGTCGCCGCGTGCGGTGGACATGGGCTTGCCGGTGTCGCGCGATTCGAGCTGCGCCAGTTCCTCGTGATGCGCCAGCACGCTTTCGCCCAGGCGCATCAGCAGCCGGCCGCGCTCCAGCGCCGTCATGTCGCCCCAGGCGCTCTCCAGCGCGTCGCGCGCCGCCTGCACCGCCGCGTTGACGTCGGCCTGCTGGCCGCGCGGGATGGTGGTGAACACGTCACCGTCTACGGGGGAAACGACCTCGATCGTGCGCCCGTCCTGGGCGTCGACCTGGCGGCCGCCGATAATCATCTGCGTCATGGAATGTCTCCGTGGAGTTCAGTTCAGCGTGATCGAGCCGCGCTCGATCGTCCATATCTGGTCGGGAATGTCGCCCAGCAACTTGACGTTGGATTCGGTGATCACCACGCACAGGTCGGGCTGCATCTCCTTCAGCCGTCCCAGCGCCTCGGTGTAGTCGCGCGCCAGCTTGGGCGCGAGGCCCTGGAAGGGCTCGTCCAGCATCAGGAGCCGCGTGCCGACCATGACCGCGCGCGCCAGCGCCACCATCTTGCCCTGCCCGCCCGACAGCGCGGAGCCCGAGCGCTTGAGCATGGGCTCGATCTGCGGCACCACTTTCAGCACCGTATCCATGCGCGCCTGAATCTCGGCCTTGGACTGGCCCTGCACCTCGCAGGGCAGATGCAGGTTTTCCTCGACCGTCATGGTCGGGAAGATGACGCGGTCTTCGGGTGCGTAGCCCACTTTCATGGCAGCCCGCCTGTGGCCGGGCAAGGCAGTGAGGTCGGCGCCGTCGAAGGCGATCGTGCCGGAGCGGATGCGCGTCAGGCCCATGATGGTGCGCAGCAACGTGGTCTTGCCCGCGCCGTTGCGCCCGACGATGCCGATGGTGCGCGAGGATTCGAAATTGGCGCTGACGTCGCGCAGGATGCGATTGCCCGCCAGGTCGACATTGATGGCCGATAGATTCAACATGGTTCAGGCCCCCAGCACTTCGCTTCTGATCTGCGGATTGTTCAAGACCTCGTCGGGCGATCCGTCCGCGGCCACCTTGCCCGCGATCCAGGCCGCCACGCGCGTGGCGTAGCGCGACACGATGTCCACGTCGTGTTCGACGAACCAGCTCGTCACGCGGCGTTCGTCCAGCGCATGCATCACGGTTTCCATCAGCCCGAACTTGTCTTCGGACGCCACGCCGCTGGTGGGCTCGTCCATGATCAGCAGCTTGGGCTGCAGCGCCAGCGCCATGGCCACGTCCAGCAGCTTGCGCTTGCCCTCGGGCAGCTCGATGCAGGCCTCGTCGGCGTCGGGCAACAGGCCCACCAGGTCCAGGGTGGCGTCCACCTCGCGCCCGTCGATGGTGCTTTCCAGCGAGCGGAACCAGCTCAGTTCCTTGTTGCGGCGCGCGGCGGCGATCTGCACGCACTGGCGCACGGTGTGCTCGGTAAAGAGCTGCGGAAGCTGGAACGAACGCCCCATGCCCAGCCGCACGATCTTGCGCGGCGCCATGGCGGTGACGTCCTTGCCGTCGAAGTACACCTTGCCCTTGGAGGGCGTGAGGTAGCCCGTGCAGATGTTGATGAAGGTGGTCTTGCCCGCGCCGTTCTGCCCGATCACGGCCAGGCGTTCGCCTTCGTGCAGTTCGAAGTTGATGTTGTCGGCGGCCACCACGCCGCCGAAGGCCAGGTACAGGTCGGTGGTTTGAATGAGGGGTTTCATCGTCAGTTCCTTGCCGCGACCTGCACGGGAGCCTGGGCGCGGCGCTGCGCGCGCTCGCGCGACTTGATGCGCTTGGTGATCTGGCCGACAAAGCCCGTGGGGAACATGAAAATCACCAGGATGAGCGTGAGGCCCAGCAGGAACTGCCACAGTCCCGGGAAATACGCCGCCGAGATCAGCTTGACGGACTCAAAGCCCACCGCGCCCAGGAATGCGCCGGCGGCATGGCCCGCGCCGCCCAGGATGGTGATGAAGACGAACTCGCCGGAGCGCAGCCACGAACCGATTTCCGGCGTGACCAGCCCCTGCATCAGGGCCAGGATGGCGCCCGAGAAGCCCACGACCACGGCCGACAGCAGGTAGCCCTTCCACATGATGAAGTAGGCGGAGAATCCCAGGTATTCGATGCGCGTTTCGTTGGTCTTGATGGCCGACAGCGCCTGGCCGCTGCCTGAGCGGAAGTAACGCTGCACCCACCAGCCCAGCGCCAGCGACAGGACGAGCGTCAGCACCAGCAGCGCGCGTTCGAAGGATTCGCGCTCCATGGCGATGCCGGCCAGGGTCGGACGCACGATGCGCATTCCGTCCGAGCCGCCCGTCAGCGTGTAGAGCTTGCCCAGCAGCGCGAACAGCACCATGCTGAGCGCCAGGTTCAGCATGCCGAAGAAGATGCCGCGGTAGCGCACCACGAACAGGCCGATGACGACGGCGGCGGCGAAGCTGGCAGCCACGCCGGCCAGGATCAGAACCAGCGCGTCCAGGCCCGGCATGGCCTTGGCCAGGAAGGCCACGGTATAGGCCGAGATGCAGGCGAACATGGCGTGGCCGAAGGAAATCTGCCCGGCGCGCGCCATGACCGACACGCCCAGCGCGGCGATGGCGTAGGTCAGCCCGATGACGATGGGCGTGATGGTCCAGGAATAGGTGTAGCCGAGGAACAGCGTGAACAGCGCGGCCAGCAGGCTGAGGACGGGGACTTTCATCAGATCGTCCTCGCTTGGGCAACGGTGAACAGGCCATGCGGACGGATGATCAGCACCAGCACCATGATGATGTAGGGAATCGCCACTTCCAGTTCGGGCGCGGTGTACACGGCGATGGCGCGGATGATGCCGATGAGCAGCGCCGCGATCAGCGCGCCGGTGATCTGGCCCAGCCCGGCGGTGGCGACCACGGCGAACGACAGCACCGTCATGTCCGTGCCCGCGCCCGGCACCAGCGAGGTGGTGGGCGCAGCCAGCGCGCCGCCCAGCGCCCCCAGGATGGTCGCGATCACGAAGGTGACGTAGCCGATCTTCTTGGCATTGATGCCGAGCGAGGTCGCGACCTCGCGGTTGTGGGTCGTGGCCACGGTCTGCTTGCCCAGCTTGGTGTGGCGCAGGAAGTATTCCAGGCACACGTAGGCCAGCAGCGCGGTGACCGGCACCACCACGAGCTGGTAGGTGGTGTAGGTGATGTCGCCGATTTCAATGTTGCCCAGGCGGTTCACGACTTCGCTCGCGCTGTAGGGCTGCGCGCCCCACAGCAGGCGCTGGATGTCTTCCAGCATCAGGAATGCGCCGAAGGTGAGCAGGAGCTTGAGGATGGGGTCGTAGTTCTGGGCGCGGCGGATCAGGACGAACTCCATGATGCTGCCCAGCGCCAGGCCCACCGCGATGGCGGCCAGGAACAGGGCCGCGAACAGCAGGAAGGGAGAGTCGGTCTTGGGCGCCAGGAACATGACGAAGCTGGCCGCGGCATAGCCGCCGAAGGCGTAGAACGCGCCGTGGGCGACGTTCAGGATGCCCATCACGCCGAACACCAGGGTTAAGCCCATTGATACCAGGAACAGCAGACTGGCGTAGGCCACGCCGTCCACCAGGGCGAGAGGCAGTAGATCCAAGGTCAAGCGTCTTCTCCCAATACGCTGAGCACGGGCGCGGCGATGATCGAATGCGCCGCGCGGCGTGCGGGCTTGCGCCCTGGACGCGCCCGGCGCGTCCTTGTCTCGTTGTCAACCTTGCCGTGCCCGCTGCGCGGTGCGTGTATTTGCTGCGTGCTGCGTACTGCGTGCTGCGTGCGCAAAGGGCCGGAAGGCGCTTTATTCAGGCTGTCGGTTCGCCCCGCCAAGTCGCCGGGCAAACCCGCCTGGGTATGTGTGCGAAGTATAGGTAGGGGTTTATCGGCCAGCTATTTATCTTTGTGCAAGGCGGGTTTAACAAGCGGTGGAGTGGCCGCCGGCTGCGGCCCGGCCGCCCCCAATGCGGCCAGGGGCGCCCGCGTCTGATAGTCCGGGATAATCCGGATCTGCGCCTCGTCCGGCAGGCGTACATAACGGCCTAGTCCATCGGGCGCAAGCGCCCCCACGTCCAGCAGGGCCAGGCGTTCGCCCGCGGCGTCGCGCACGTCGATGCGCAGTTGCGGCGGCGCGAGGCCATAGTTCTCGCCTTCCTGCGGCGTCAGCGTGCGGTCGCTGCGGGCCTGGGAAAACAGCGCGACGAAGCCGGCCGCGTCAAATTCCGCCGCCTGCCCGGGCGGCGTGGCGGCCCATCCCTGCGGACCGCGTGTCAATTGGACTGAGCCGGCGGCCGAGGCCAGCGTCACCTGCGCCGCGCGGCCGGCGTCCCAGGCATAGAGCCGTGCGGGTTTGCCGCTGTCGTCATGCAGATGGGTGTGGCCGTGGTGCTGCGCCGGCGATTCCTCGGCCTCGTGCCATTGCCACGCCGACAGCGCGATGCCGGCCGCCAGCAGCGCGGGCCAGATTGCGCGCGCGGCGCTCACCGACGCCTCCACCACAGCAGCAGCCCGGTCAAGAGCGCCAGCAAGGGCAAGGCCACCGTGCTGGTCCAGAACACCGCGCGCATCTGCCGGTTGGTCAGCTCGACGCGGCGGTTTTCGTAGTGGCGCGGGCGGATCGACAGAAGCGCATCCTCGCCCGCCAGCAGCGTGACGGCGTTGGTGAACAGCGCGCCGTTGCCCAGCGTGGCGAAGTGGCGGTTGATCGCGAAGTCGCTGTCGCCCGCCACCAGCAGCGTCGGCCGTGCGGCGCCGTCTTCGCGGGCGGCCTGCGCACTACGCGTGGCCAGCGCCATCAGCGTGTAGCGCGACGGCGGCTGGCCGGGCGGATGGGCCTGGGCGGAGGTCTGCGCCAGCGGCGTCACCACCACGCCGGGCGGCAGGCCGTCGCCCGCCGGTTCCAGCCCCGCGGCCCCCGGAAAGAAGCTCAGCGGCAGGCCGCGCGTCATCTTGTGGCGCGTGTAGTCGCTGACGGCCGGGCTGCCGGGATCGTTGCGGTAATGGCTGCCAGGATCGCTCAGCGCCCCCGGCGCCAGCGCAATCCCGAAATCGGCCAGCAGATCATCCAGGCCGTGCCGCGTGTCGGGCTCCAGCAGCAGGAGCGTCTTGCCGCCCGCGGCGGTCCAGCGGCGCAGCGCCTGCGCGTCGTCCTCGCCGAACGCCGTGCGCGGTCCGGCGGCCACCACCACGGCGCAGCGCGGCAGGGCCTGCGCCAGGCTGCCCGCGCCGACGGCGCGCGTGGAGAACCCCAGCGTCTGCAAGGCGTTGCGCGCCATCGCCATGCCGTGCTGCTCGTGCACCTCGACGCGGGCCACCAGGTTCTCGTCGTGGTCGTGTTCCTCCAGGTCGTCCAGCGAAGTCAGGCTGTCCAGCATGGCCTCGCGGTGGCCCTGCGTGAAGCAGACCGTCTGCGCCCCATTCTGGCTGATGCGGATGAGCGCGTTGGTGAAGTCGGTCTCGGTGCCGCCGTTGATCGTGGTGCGCCGCTCGCCCGAGGCCAGCACGGCGCTGCCCGCGAACTGGATGCCGGCGGCGCGTGCCTCGGCCGGACGCAGGGCGGGATCCACGCCGCGCACGCGGATCAGCGGGTTCTCGCGCTCGTACTGCCGCAGCAGTTCCAGCGCGTCGACCATGCTTTTGTTGCGCAGGTCGTAGAACCACGTCACCTCGACGGGCTGGCGCACCTGGCGCGCAACCTCCAGGCTTTCCGGCGCCAGGCTGTACACCCGCTGCGCGGTCAGGTCGATGCGGCCCAGATGGCGCGACGCCCACAGATTCAGCGCCAGCAGCAGCGCGGCGACGGCCAGCACGGGCAGCCACAGCGACAGCCGCCGCCCGGCGCGGCGCAAGGCGGGGCTCATCGCAGCCTCCAGCGCTTCAGGTTGACCGATGCCACCATCAGGGCCAGCACGGCCACGCTGGCCAGCGTGACGGTCGCGGGCCCGGGCAGCACGCCCCGGATGAAGTCCACGTGCTGGGCCGACAGCGACAAGGCCTGGAAGAACGGCGACAGCGCCGGAAACGCGTCCAGCGCGGCCGGGTAGTCGATGAACCACAGCAGCACCAGAATGCCCCAGGTGGCGCTGGCGGCCACGATCTGGTTCGCGCAGGCGCTGGACACGGCGATGCCGATCGCCAGGAACAGCGCGCCGTACAGGAAGACCCCGATGTAGCCGCCCACGATGGGGCCGTAGTCCGGCTCGCCGTACCAGGCCAGCGGCAGCACCGCCGACATGGTGCCCGCCAGCATCAGCGCCAGCATGGTCAGCCCGGCCGCGTACTTGGCCGCGACCAGCGTGAAGTCCGACAACGGCAGGGTCAGCAACAGTTCCAGCGTGCCCTGCCGCGCCTCTTCGGCAAACGCCCGCATGCTGACCAGCGGCATCACCAGGATCAGCAGGATGGTCATGTTATGGAACGCCGTCACCATCTGGCCGGTGCTGACGAAGAACAGGTTGAAGCTGAACAGGTAGCCCGACAGGGCCCAGAACACCGCGACGACGGCCAGCGCGACGGGCGAGCCGAAGTCGGTGCGCAATTCCTTGCGGTACAAGGCCGCGAATCCTTTCATGCGCGTCTCCGTAGCGGGGGATCGTTGGGCGCCAGCGCCGCCAGCAGGCGGGCCTCGACGGCTTCCTGCGCCGGCAGCACGGCGCGCAGTTCGGCGTGGGCCAGCGCCACGCGCATCGCCGCGTCGCACGCGGCCGCGCCGGCGGCCGGGGATTCCCAGGCGATGCGCCACTTGCTGTGGCCGCCATCCAGCAGGGAAATGTCCACGGTCTTGACGCCCGGGCAGGCGGACAGGGCCGCGTGCAACGGGCCGTGCCGGGCCGTGGGCAGGGCGAGTTGCAGGTGCAGCGCCGTGCGCGATTCGCCCAGCGCCTGGTCCTGCACCAGCAGGCCCTCGCGCAGGATGGCGATGCGCGAACACAGCGCCTCCACTTCCTGCATCAGGTGGCTGCTGAACACCACCGCCCGGCCTTCGGCGCAGCGCCGGATCATCGCGCGCGCCTCGACGATCTGTAGCGGATCCAGGCCGTTGGTGGCCTCGTCCAGCAGCAGCACCGGCGGGTCGTTAAGCACGGCCTGCGCCAGTCCCACGCGCTGGCGCTGCCCCTTGGACAACCGCCCGATCACCGAGCGCGCCACGCCCTGCAGATCGAAGCCGTCGATGGCGCGCTCGATGGCCAGGCGGCGCGCGCGGGCGCCGCCCTGCACCTTGACCCCGGCGCCGAACTCCAGGTATTGCGTCACCGTCAGGGCGTCATACAGCGGCGCGCGCTCGGGCAGATAGCCGATATCGGCATTGCCCCGGCCCGGCGCGGGCGCGCGGCCGCGGATGGTGATGCGCCCGCTGTCGGGCGTGTAAAAGCCCGCCATCAGGCGCAGCGTGGTGGTCTTGCCGCTGCCGTTCGGTCCCAGCAGGCCCAGGATCTCCCCCGGCCTGACGGACAGGCTGAGGGAATCCAGGACCTGGCGCGGCCCGAACGACTTGCAGACCTGGTGCAAGGCGACGGCGGGCTCCATGGCGCGCGCTCAGTCGAAGACTTTGGTCTTGGCGTTCTGCGCGTGCTGCTCCGCGTCGTGGCTGTACCAGAGCTGGCCCTGGCGCGCGTCGCGGATCTGCTTGAGGCGGTCGATGGCCTGCATGGACGCCGCCGTGTTCCAGGTGATGCCGGGGATCACGCCCGCCTCGTTCTCGCCGGTGTAGATGGCGTCCGCCGCCAGCAGCACGGTGCCGGTCTTGGGCAGCTTCACCTGCAGGGACTGGTGGCCCTGCGTGTGGCCCTTGGTGTCCAGCAGCACGATGGTGCCGTCGCCGAACAGGTCGAAGTCCCCTTCCACCTGGATGAAGTCGTAGTCGCGCGTGGTGTCGAAGTCCTTCATCACGTAGGCGGCGCGCTGGAATTTCTCGGGCCACCAGGCTGCGCGCAATTCGGCCTTCTGCACGACGTGCTTGGCCTTGGGGAACATCTTGATGTTGCCGGCGTGGTCCAGGTGGAAGTGCGAGTAGACGACGTACTTCACGTCGCTCACGTCAAAGCCCGCGGCCTTGAGCTGGCGGTCGATGACCTCGTCGCGGCCCTGGATGGAATTGAAGGCGCCGCACAGGCCCTGTCCCCAGTAGTTGGCGCAATTGCCGTCCGCCGTGGCCTGGTTCATGCCGGTGTCGAACAGCACCAGGCCGCGCGGGTGCTGGATCACGTAGGCGGGAACCGGAATCTTGATCTTGGTGCCCACGTCGACCATGGCGGTCATGAAGCCCTTGTCCAGCTCGATCTTGCCCACCGACAACTGCATCAGCTTCACGTCGGTGGGCGGCGCGTCGGCGGCTTGCGCCCATCCGCCCGCCATCACCGCCACCGCCCCAACCATTGCTTTCCAGCTCTTGCTCATTGTTGTCTCCTCGGACCAACAGGGGGAAGCCGCAGCCATGGCGGCGCGGCCAGTCAGCAAGCTCCCGGTGTGTCCCGGGTTCACATCGTCGACAGGGTGTTTCCCGTGCAAGGGCGCCTTGCGGCAGGCCGCAGCGCGCGCGATCGGGGCGCTCGGCCGAAACGGCATCTGGCGGCCGTTTTCTCTGTTGCGCACTCTGACGCAGGCGCGAAGGGCTGCCAATTAAGGATTGATTAAGCAGGGCTTCGCCGCCGGCGAAGTGGGGGGAACCCTAGTAGCCGGACGGCGGGCCCGCGCGAGGCGGGCGGCCAGGAGTCGAAATTCAATCGGCCGCGTGGCGCGCCTGCAATTCCGCGAAGGACACCAGTTCCCCCGCCAGCGCGCTGGCCATGACCGTGGGCGGACTGGCCAGCCAGACGCTGCCCGGTCCCGACCGGCCGGGGAAATTGCGGTTGATGGCGCTGATCGTCACCTGCGAGGCGTCGGTGGACGATCCGGGTCCGCAGTTGGCGCAGGCGCCGCACGACGGCTGCAGGATGCGCGCGCCCACCGCGGCAAAGGTCTTGTCGTAGCCCTGCGCCACGCAGTAATCCCGCACCGCGGTCGTGCCGTACTGCAGGAACAGCGTTACGCCCTCGGGCAGCGTCAGCCCGCGCGCCACCGCCCAGGCCAGGACCTGATGGTAGTGATCGAAGTCCTCGCGCTTGCCGGCGGTACAGGAGCCGCCATAGGCGATGTCGATGCGCGGCCGCGCCGTGAGGGTCGACAGGGGCACGCCGTTGCCCGGATCGCCCGGCGCGGCCACCAGCGGCGACAGCGCCGTGCAGTCCACGCGCAGGATGGCCGCGTATTCGGCGCCCGGATCGCTACGCATCCAGGGTTCGATGCCGGCGTCCACGCCGCGGCGCTCGCGCAGGAAGCGTGCGGTCTCGGCATCCGGCGCGACGATGCCCGTCAGCCCGCCCAATTCGGCGGTCATGTTGGTCAGCGTGGCGCGCTCGTCGATGGACAGGCCGGCGATGGCCGCGCCCGCAAACTCGAACACCTTGCCCACGCCCGCGCCCGCGCGGATTTCCGGCAGGGCCAGCAGGTGCAGCACGATGTCCTTGGCCGTGACGCCGGGCGGCGGCGCACCGTCCAGCTCGATGCGCAGGCTGGCCGGCAGCGTCAGCCGCACCGCCCCCGTGACGAAGGCATTGGCCATGTCGGTCGTGCCCACGCCGAAGGCCACGCAGCCCAGCGCGCCGCTGTGCGGCGTGTGCGAGTCCGTGCCCACCACGACCTGTCCCGGCAGCGCGTAGTGCTCGGCCATCATGGCGTGCGAGATGCCGGCCACGTTGGCGCCACCGTCGCGCGCCGCCTCGGCCTCGGTCAGCGTGCGGTGCTGGCGCAGCGCATAGGCGTCGGCGAAATCGCGCTGCGCCTGGCACATGGCGCGCACGTTGGGGACGATGCCCGCGCGCACGTGGTTCGGGCTTTCGTCGACGTACGAGGTGTGGTCCTCGAACACCACGATCCGTTCCGGGTCCACCAGCCGCAGGGGCCGACCGAACCGCGCATGCAGCATATGGGCGGCCATGCCGGTGTAGTACTCATGGATGAAGCGCCAGTCCGCGCGGATGAAGACGCCCGCGCCCTGCACCGGATCGGTCGCCGTCGCCGGCGTCTGCAAGAGATGGCGCAGCACGATTTTTTCGAACAGCGTGCGCGGCGCCGGCCCTTCCCGTCCAGCCGCGGGCGCAACGTCGCGCAACTGCGCCTGTCCGAAGGCCAGCAGCCCGCCCGCCCTGACGATGGCCGCGGCCAGCGCGTCACGGCCCGCGACGATCTCGTCGACCGTGATGCGCTCGCCCCGTTGCAGGCGCGCCACCAGGCCCATGTCGGTGCTGGTGTAGAGCCCGATGTTGTCGGCGTTCTGGCGATAGATGCGCTCGAAGCTTTCCGCGATGACCAGCCGCACGCCGGCCGACTTCTCGGCCATCGGGCTGTGCTCGCGCGAGGACCCTTTGCCATAGCGCTTGCCCGCGACGACCACGTTGATGCCCGCCTGCCGGACCGCGTCGATGCCGATGGGCAGCGCGCCATCCGCCCGAAAACCGGTGTACGGATAGCGGCCCAGCTTCTCGTCGAAATGCGTCAGGATCGGCACCGGCGTGATCTCGTCGGTGGAAATGTCGTCGCGCAGCGGCGCGGCCGCTTCCTGCGACAGCGCCGCGCCGTCGAGCTGCGCGGCCACGCGGGCCGGGTCTTGCGACAGAAAGAGCAGGCGGGCCGGGGCGTCAAGGATGGTGGCGGCAGTCATGGCAATACGGTCATTCGATGGTGACGCCAGCCGCCTTGACCAGCGCCTGGCTCTTGGTGAGTTCCGCGGCGAGCGTCTGGGCAGCCTCGCTGGCGCTGGTGCCCTGCGCCACGAAGCCCTGCGGCGACAGCGCCTTGAGCACCGGGGCCGACTGCATGGTCTGGCGGGTCGCGGCCTGCAACTTTTGCACGATGTCGGCGGGCAGCCCGGCCGGCCCGATCAGCGCAATCCAGGCGTCGTACGAATAGCCCTTTACGCCGGCCTCGTCCAGCGTCGGCACGTCCGGCAGGACCGCCAGGCGCCCGGGCGTGCTGACGGCCAGCGCCCGCAGCTTGCCGGCCTGCACCTGCGCCAGCACCGAGGGGGTCGCCAGGAAGGCGACCTGGATCTGTCCCGACATCACATCGGTAATCAGGGCATTGCCGCCCTTGTACGGGATATGCATCATGTCCACGCCCGCCTTGGACTTGAGCAGCTCGCCCGCCAGATGCAGGACGCTGCCCGTGCCCGACGAGCCGTAGTTGATCTTGCCGGGTTGCTCGCGGGCGGCCTTCAGCAGGTCGCCCATCGTCTTGTACGGCGAGTTTTCCCCCACCACGACCACCAGCGGCGTGGTGCCGATGACGGAGATGGGCGTGATGTCCCGAACCGTGTCGTAGGGCAGGCTCTTGTACAGGCTGGGATTGATGGCGTGGTTGGACGACACGATGCCCAGCGTGTAGCCGTCCGGCTTGGCCGACACGAGCTGGCGCGTGCCGGGGATGCCGGCCGCGCCCGCGAGGTTTTCGACGATCAGGGGCTGGGCCAGCGCCTTGCCCAGGTTTTCGGCCACCACGCGCGCCACCACGTCGGCGGTCGAGCCGGGCGAGGTGGGCACGATCAGCCGGATGGGGCGGTCCGGATAGCCGGCTGCCGCGGCGGTCGACGCCGCGCACAGGGCGCCAAGTGCGAGCGCACAGCCCGCAAGGATTCTGGTGGGGGTCATGGTGTCTCCGTATAGGACGCAGCGGGGTCTGGATGCCCCGTACCGGCGATGAACGCGCCTTGACTATACGAAGACCGCGGACAATGCCGAAGTGTCATCTCGGCAGTCCCGCCATCGCGAATGGCGACGGCGGCGGGGCGGCGCGGGTCAGCCCTGCTGCGCCAGGAACTTGACGAGGGTGCCCGCGGTGGCCGACAGCTGCGCCTGGCCGGGAAACACGATGCACAGCTCGCGGCGCGCCCAGTCGTCCGACAGCGGCCGCACCACCACATCCAGCGCCTGCAGGTACAGTTCGGCCACCTGCTGCGGCATGACGGCGATGCCCAGGCCGGCGTGCGCCATGCGGCACAGCGCATCCAGGCTCGCCACGCGGATCTTGACCGACAGCGTCTTGCCCAGCGCCGCGGCCCGTGCGGCCAGCAGTTGGGTCAGTGCGCTGTTCTCGCGCAGGCCCACGAAGGTTTCTCCGGCTATGTCCTCCAGGCTGAGCTGGCGCGCCGCCGCCTTGGGATGGCCGGACGGCAGCATGACGGCAAGCCGGTCGCGGCGGTACGGCAGCAGCGTCAGCCCGTCCGCGCCCGCGATCCGGTTGCAGATGCCGAAATCGGCGGCGCGCTCGCGCACCAGGCGCAGGACGTCGGGGCTGTGCTGCTCTTCCAGGTCGATGTCCACATCCGGAAAAAGGCGCTGGAACGCGGCCACGTCCTCGGGCAGGAACTGCACGATGGCCGACAGATTGGCCACCACGCGCACGCGTCCCTTCACGCCTTCGTAGAACCGCGACAGCTCCGCCCCCATGGCCTCGACGTCGCCGATGATCTGCCGCGCGTGGCGCAGCACGGTCTGCCCGGCCGGCGTCACCGTCACGCCGCGGGTGTGCCGGGCGATCAGCGGCAGGCCGATCAGCGATTCCATGTCGGCGATGCGCCGGCTGACGGCGGACGGCGCGATGAACTCGCGCTCGGCGGCCCGCGCGATGCTGTTTTCCTGGCACACCGCCACGAAAAGGCGCAGCGAGGTCAGGTCGAGTTTGCGGAGGATGCTTTCCATGGCGAGGGAGGACCGGGCGGCGGGAAGCGCCCGGCATTGACGGGGGATCGTACACCACGCCCCCCGGCGCGCTCAGGCCGCCCGTTGCGCCGGCGCGGCCCCGCGATACCGCTCCCACAGGGCGGCCTGGCGCACGCGCGCCGCTTCCACGCTTTTCTCCTTGACGTGCCCATACCCGCGGATCGCGTCCGGCACATTGGCCAACTCCAGCGCCGCATCGCGGTTGGCAGCGTCCAGCGTGCGGGCGAACTCCTCGGCCAGCGCGAAGTAGTCGGCCGCGAGCTGGCGCTCCATGCGCCGCTCGGCCGTCCGGCCGAACACATCCAGCCAGGTGCCGCGCAGGCGCTTCATGGGCGCCAGCGCGCGAAACGCCCATTCCATCCACGATCCGTACGCGCGCTTCTGCAGGCGCCCCCGCGCGTCGCGCCGCGCGAACGCGGGCGGCGCCAGGTAATAGCGCACCTGGTAATCGCGGCCCGGTTCGCCCTCGAACTGCGCGCGCAGCCGGTCCTTGAACGCGGGATCGGCGTGCAGCCGCGCCACCTCGTATTCGTCCTTGTAGGTCATGAGCTTGGCGAGGTTGCGCGCGACGGCGCGGGTGACGTCGCCGCGCTTGTCCCCGAGCGCGAATTCACGCGCGCGCACCGCGTCCACGGCGGCGAGGAAACGCCGCGCATAGGCCTCGTCCTGGTACGCCTGCACGTGCGACGCGAGTCGCTTGACCAGGGCATCCAGGGACTCCGGCAGGCTCACCACGCGCTCGGCCGCCGCGGGGCGCAAGGCGTCCACGCCGCGATGCGCCGCCTGCCGGCCCAGCTCGAACGCGGCCAGGTTCTTGTCCACCGACACGCCGTTGATCTCGATCGCGCGGCGCAAGCTGGCGAGCGACAGCGGCAGGCCGCCCTTCTGCCAGGCATAACCCAGCAGCAGCGGGTTGGCGTAGATGCTGTCGCCCAGCAGCGCCTCGGCCAGCGGACCGGCCTCCAGGAAGTCGCAGTTGCCGCCGGTGCTCTGCGTCAGCGCGTCCTGCGCCTGCGCGCCGGGAAAGCGCCAGGCCGGCTGCGACAGGAACGTGGCCGTGGGCGCGGCGCTGCTGTTCACCACGGCGCGACCATGCTCGGGCCGCAGGCGCGACAGCACCTCGGGCGACGCCGACACCAGGGCGTCGCAGCCGATGACCAGGTCGGCCTCGCCCAGCGCCACGCGGGTGGCGTGCAGGTCCTGCGGCCGGTTGGCGAGCTGCACGTGGGACAGCACCGCACCGCCCTTCTGCGCCAGCCCCGCCATGTCCAGCACCGTCACGCCCTTGCCTTCGATGTGCGCGGCCGCGCCCAGCAGCGCGCCGATCGTCACCACGCCCGTGCCGCCCACGCCGGCGACCACCACGCGGTAGGCCGCGCCCGCCGCGATGTCCGCGCGCTCGGGCAGGGGCGCCTCGGGCAGCGCGGGTGCGCCGCCGCCCTTGCCGGGCTTGCGCGGGACCGCGCCCTCGGCCGTCACGAAGCTGGGGCAGAAGCCCTCCACGCAGGAGAAATCCTTGTTGCAGGACGACTGGTTGATGCGCCGCTTGGTCCCCATCGGCGTGTCCAGCGGTTCGACGGACAGGCAGTTCGACTGCACGGAGCAATCGCCGCAGCCTTCACAGACCGCCTCGTTGATGAAGGCGCGCCGGGGCGGATCGGGATACTCGCCGCGCTTGCGGCGGCGGCGCTTCTCGGTGGCGCAGGTCTGGTCGTAGATGAGCACCGTGGCGCCCTCGATCTCGCGCAGCGCGCGCTGCACGTCGTCCAGCGCCTTGCGATGGTGGACGTCCACCCCGGCCGGCAAGGCCTGCGCGCCCGTGTACTTGTCCGGCTCGTCGGTCACGACCACTGTCTTGACCACGCCTTCGGCCAGCATCTGCGCGGCGATCCGGGGCACGGTCAGCACGCCGTCCACAGGTTGCCCGCCGGTCATGGCGACGGCGTCGTTGTAAAGGATCTTGTAGGTGATGCGGGCGCGCGCCGCGACCGCCGCGCGGATGGCCAGCAGGCCCGAATGGAAAAACGTGCCGTCGCCCAGGTTGGCGAAGATGTGGCGCTCGGCGGTGAAGTCCTTCTGGCCCAGCCACGCCACGCCCTCGCCGCCCATCTGGCTGAAGGTGTCGGTGTCGCGGTCCATCCACATCGCCATGTAATGGCAGCCGATGCCGGCCACCGCGCGCGAGCCCTCGGGCACGCGGGTGGACGTGTTGTGGGGACAGCCAGAACAGAACCAGGGCTTGCGCTCTTCCACCAGCGTGGGACGGTTGGCCTCGCGCTCCTTGGCGTCGATCACGGCCAGGCGGGCCGCGATGCGGGCGCGCAGGGCCTGCGAAAGGTCGGCCTTCTCCAGGCGCGCGGCGATGGCGCGGGCGATCAGCGCGGGCGACAGTTCATAGCGCGCGGGCAGCAGCCACCCGCCGCGCGGCGTGGACCATTCGCCGCCGCCGTTCTCGCGTTCGTCGAACTTGCCGTACACGCGCGGACGCACGTCGTCGCGCCAGTTGTACAGCTCTTCCTTGAGCGCGTATTCCAGGATCTGGCGCTTTTCCTCGACGACCAGGATTTCTTTCAGTCCGGTCGCGAATTCGCGCGCGTCCTGCGCGTCCAGCGGCCAGATGCAGCCCACCTTCAGCACGCGGATGCCGGCCTGCGCACAGGCCGCTTCATCCAGGCCCAGGTCGTTGAGCGCCTGGCGCACGTCCAGATAGGCCTTGCCCGCGGTCATGATGCCGAAATGCGCGTGCGGCGAGTCCAGCACGACCCGGTTCAGCCGGTTGGCCCGCACGTAGGCCAGCGCCGCGTACCACTTGTGGTCCAGCAGCCGCGCTTCCTGCGCCAGCGGCGAATCGGGCCAGCGGATGTTCAGCCCGCCCGGCGGCACGCCGTCCTGGGGCAGCACGATTTGCACGCGCGACGGGTCCACGTCCACCGAGGCGCTGGATTCCACGACATCCGTCACGCATTTCATCGCCACCCACAGCCCCGTGTGGCGGCTCATGGCCCAGCCGTGCAGGCCGTAGTCCAGGTATTCCTGCACGTTGGACGGGTACAGCACCGGAATGCCGCTGGCGATCAGCACGTGTTCCGACTGGTGCGCCACCGACGACGACTTCGCGGCATGGTCGTCGCCCGCCAGCATCAGCACCCCGCCATGCGCGGACGAGCCCGCCGAGTTGGCGTGCTTGAGCACGTCGACCGACCGGTCCACCCCGGGCCCCTTGCCGTACCACATGCCGAAGACGCCGTCGCGCTGCGCGCCGGGAAACAGATTGAGCTGCTGCGAGCCCCAGACCGCCGTGGCCGCCAGGTCTTCGTTCAGGCCGGGCTGGAACACCACGTCGTTGGCCTTGAGATGGCCCTTGGCCTTCCAGAGCGCCTGGTCCAGCCCGCCCAGCGGCGATCCCCGGTACCCCGAGACGTAGCCCGCCGTGTTCAGGCCCGCCTGCAGATCGCGCTGCTTCTGCATGAGGGGCAGGCGCACCAGCGCCTGCGTGCCGCTGAGGTAGACGCGGCCGGTGGGCTGCGCGTATTTGTCGTCCAGCGACAGGCCATGGGTATCGGCCACGCCAGGGGGTAAAGGGGCGTTCATGGGGGCTTGTCTCCTGCCATCCGCGGTATGGGAATCGGGTGTTTTCCGCAGTGTAGGTAGGGCCATTGCCATCGTATATTCATATATTCGTGTAACTGGTATCTGAAAAACGCATGGCTAATGACGTCACCCTCCGGCAACTGCGCTACTTCGCCGCCGCCGCCCGGACCGGGCGGTTTTCCATGGCGGCGGCCGACGAGCACGTGTCGCAGTCGGCGGTCACCAACGCGGTGCTGGCGCTGGAATCCCAGCTCGGCGTGCGCCTCTTCGACCGCCACCCGCACGGGGTCACGCTGACGCCCGAGGGCCACAATTTCCACCAGCGCGCGCGCGACGTGCTGGACGCGCTGGACGATGCCCTGCGCGAACCGGGCTTCCAGCGCTATGCGCTGCGCGGCTCGGTGCGGATCGCGGCGTCCTATACCGTGCTGGGGTACTTCCTGCCCGATCTGCTGGCGCGCTTTCGGCGGCGCTATCCGGACGTCGTGCTCGATCTGGTGGACCTGGACCGGCCGGAGATCGAAAAAGCCGTGGCCAGCGGCGACGTGGAGCTGGGCGTCGCGCTGCTGTCCAACGTCGACCGGCGCGAGCGCTTCGGCCATCAGGTGCTGGTGCGCTCCCGCCGCCAGCTCTGGACGGCATCCGGCCATCCGCTGACCCAGGCCGCGGCGCCCTCCCTCGCCGACATCGCGCGCTATCCGTACATCCTGCTCGAAATGGACGAGGGCGAGCGGTCCACCCTGGCCTACTGGAAGACGCACGGCCTGCAGCCCGACATCGCGTTCCGCACGCGCTCGATGGAAGCGCTGCGCGGGCTGGTCGCGCACGGCTTCGGCATCACGATGCTGTCGGACATGGTCTACCGCCCCTGGTCGCTCGAAGGGCGCAAGATCGAGGCCGTGCCCATCACCGACGCCGTGCCGCCCATGGAGGCGGGCCTGCTGTGGCACCCGCGCGCGGCCATGGCCAAGCCGGCCGAAGCCTTCCGGCAATTCATGATCTACGCCTGCGGCGTGTGATCCGGCGGCGCCCCGCCCGGGGAATCGTCCGTCTTTCTGCACATATCAGACAGCGCCGATAGCAGGCGCGCGAGCCCCTTCCTACCATGCGTCATCGCCCACTTTTCCCTCCCCCGCGGGAGGAAGGCCCCGTCTCGCGCCCTCGCCATGAATCAAACCGCCGCCGCCGAACCCGCGCCCGTCGCCTGGGGAATCTGGATGTCCGCCCACGCCGGCCACCCGATCCCGGGCATGCGCGTGCACTCCCTGCACGAGCAGCCCCTGTGCCTGCGCGCGGCGTCTGGCGCCCTCGTCCCCCATCGGGCCGCTGAAGCCGACGGCACCGAGCACTCGGTATTCGGCGTGGGCGAGGACCGCCGCGCCTGGATCCAGAACGCCTGCGCCACGCTGTCCTGCCGCGTGAACGGCGCCGAAATGCGCCCCGGCGAACGCTGGCCCCTGTCCGACCGCGACGACATCACCATCGGCCTGACCCGGCTGTCGGTGGTGCAGGCCGATTCGCCCCTGCAATGGGAAGCCTGGGACGGCTGCCGGCCGGGCGACGCCCTGGACGACCAGGCCGCGCTGCTCGCCCTGCGCGCCCTGAACGACACGGACACGCACGCCGTGCCCTTCCTGCCCGAGGACCGGCGGCACAGCCGCCGCGGGGCCGACCCGGATGTGCTGCCGCAGGACGCCAGCGATCCCCTGGCGTCGCTCGCCACGGAATTCGACCAGGCCATCCAGGGCACGCACCAGGGCCTGCGCGCCTTGCACAGCCCCGCGCCCGGCCTGCCCGGCAGCACCCTGCCCCCGCCGCCCGATCCCTTCGAGGCCCCCGCCGCCGCCCCCGCCACGCGCATGCTGCTGGAGGGCCTGCTGCCCGAGGCCACCGACATCGACAGCATCCTCGCCGACATGAATGCCTTCGACGAATCCCAGTTGTTCGCGCCACCGCCCGCCCAGGACGTGCTGCGCCTGCTGGCGGACCAGGCGGGCGCCAGCGCGCCGTCCCGGACGATCGCCTCGCTGGCCCGCCGCGAACACCACGACCTGTCCATCGACAGCCATTTCCAGCAAGACCTCTCCGAATCCGCGCAATGAGCCGTAGAAAACCATGTTGAAAACCGCCGCCTCCCCTGCCGATCCCCGCGATTCGCTGCGCCAGTTGCTGCGCGGCCGCACGCTGGAGTGCGCCATTGGCGACGCCACCGGCAACATCCAGCGCCAGCCGGCCGACGTCGACCTGCGCTGGGTGCTGTTCCAGCTGCTCTGCCTCAAGGGCGACTGGGTGCGCGCCCTCAAGCAGCTTCAGATCTGGGCCAGCCTGAACAGCAGCCATCTGCGCATGGCCCAGATGCTGCGCGAGCTATTGCGCGCGGAAGCCTACCGCGACGAAGTCATGAAAGGCCACAAGGAACCCGGATGGCTGGATGAGCCCGCCGACTGGTCCAGGCAGCTCACGCAGGCCATCCACGCGCTGGAATCCGGCAATCCCGCCCGCGCGGACGTGTTGCGGCGCCAGGCCCTGGACGTCGCGCCGGAAGTGCCCGGGCACGCCAACCCCGGGGCCGGCTTCGCCTGGATCACCGACACCGACACCCGCTTCGGACCGAACTGCGAACTGATGTTCTCCGGCGGCTACCGCTGGATTCCCTTCTCCCTGATCGCCCGGCTGTCCTTTCCGCCGGTGCAGGGCGCGCTCGACCTGATCTGGCGCCAATGCAAGATCACCCTGCGCGACCAGACCGAGCTCAGCGCCTACATGCCGACCCGCTATCCGCTGCTGCGCGACCAGACCGACGCGCAGAAGCTCGCCACGGTCACCACCTGGGCCGACCGAAGCGACACCACGGTCACCGGCGCCGGCCAGCGCACCTGGCTGACCGATACCGGCGAGATCGCCATGCTCAGTGTGCTCAGCATGCACTTCGAGGGGCAGTCCGTTGAATGCGCGTGAAGCCTTTCCCAAGGTCCGCTACCTGCCCTCGCTGTTCGACCGGCTCCGCGATCACGATCCCCGTTCGCCCCATGAACGGCCGGACGCGTATGCGCCCGATGCGGCGGCCATGCAGCGCCTCATCCAGCGCGACCTGGCCCTGTTGCTGAACACCAGCAACCTGGGCGCGGCGCTGGACGCGGCGCGCCACCCGCAGGCCGCCCGCTCGGCGGTGAACTACGGCCTGCCGCCGCTATCGGGCAGCCTGCGGGCGCAGCACAACGCGTCCAGCATCGAAAAGCTGGTGCGTGAAACCATCGTGGCCTTCGAGCCTCGCCTCATCCCCGAAACCCTGTCGGTGCGCGTCCTGCCCCCGGCGCAGCCGGGCTCCTACAACGTCATCCACCTCGAAATCAAAGCCTTGATGCACTGGTCGCCCTACCCGCTGGAGTTCCTGGTCCAAACCCGGTACGACCTCGAGTCCTCGCATGCGTCGGTCGACGGCCGGAGCGGCTTCTGACCATGGATCCCCGGCTGCTCGACTACTACAACAGCGAACTGACCTACCTGCGCGAACTCGCCGGCGAATTCGCCGCGGCCCACCCGAAGGTCGCCCGCCGGCTCGGCATGCAGGGCGTGGAGGTCGCCGACCCCTACGTCGAACGCATGATCGAGGCGTTCTGCTTCATGGCGGCGCGCGTGCAGCTCAAGCTGGACGCAGAGTTTCCGCGCTTCACGCAGCGGCTGCTTGAAGTCGTCTACCCTAATTACGTGGCGCCCACGCCGTCGATGAGCGTGGCCCGGCTGCACCCCGCCACCCGCGAGGGCGACTTCAGCCGCGGCGTGCGCGTGCCCCGGCACAGCGTCTTTCGCTCGGGCATCACCCCCGGCGAGCAGACCGCGTGCGAATTCCGCAGCAGCCAGGACGTGGTGCTCTGGCCGATCGAGATCGCCAGCGCCTCGCTGACCATCGTGCCGCCGGACCTTCCCGACATGCGCCGCCACCTGGCCACCGGCCAGAACCTGCAGGGCGCGCTGCGCATCCGCCTGCGCACCACCGGCGACATCAAGTTCTCGCAGCTGCGCGGCCTGGACGAACTGTGCTTCTACATCACCGGCGACGAACGCATCACCTCGCATCTCTTTGAACTCATCCACGTCGGCTGCGTGGCCGCGGTGGTGCGCGGGGCCGACGACGATCGCGGCGGCCACGTCATCACGCAGGGCGCCGTCACCCATGCGGGCCTCACCGCCGCGCAAGCCCAGCTGCCCACGACCTGGAACGGCTTTCACGGCAACAACCTGATCCAGGAGTACTTCGCCTTCCGCCAGCGCTTCTACTTCTTCAATGCGACGCAACTGGCGCGCGGCCTGGCATCCGCCGACGGCCAGGAAGCCGAGATCATCCTGCTCCTGGACCGCCTGCCGCAGGCCCTGTCCACGCACGTCAATGCCTCCCGCTTCGCGCTGTTCTGCACGCCCATCGTCAATCTCTTCGAAAAGCGCACGGACCGCGTCGAAGTCGACCGCGCCAAGACCGAACTCCACCTCGTGCCCGACCGCAGCCGCCCGCTGGACTACGAAGTGTTCTCGGTCCAGCGCGTGGTCGGCCAGCAGGCCAAGAGCGCCAGCGAGGTGGTCTTCAATCCGCTTTATCACACGCTGCACAGCGACCTTGGCAACAACGGCCGCTACTTCTCCGTCAACCGCGAGCGCCGCGTCCTGTCCGACAACGCCCGCAAGTACGGGACACGCACGCTGTATGTGGGCACCGAGGTGTACCTGTCCCTGGTGGACCAGTACGAAGCGCCCTATGGCGCAGACATCCGCTACCTGTCCGTCGATGCGCTGGTGACCAACCGCGACCTGCCCCGGCTCATCCCGGTCGACGGCCACAACGACCTGTCCATGCGGGAATCGATTCCCATCGAACGCGTGTCGCTGCTGCACCCGCCCAGCATCCCGCGCGAACCCTACGCGCAGGGCGAAGCCGCCTGGCGGCTGATCCGCCAGCTGAGCTTCAACTACATCCCGCTGGCGGACCTGAACGAAAGCGACGGCGGGCAGGCCCTGCGCAACATGCTGCGCCTGTTCCTGCACGCCGGCGAGACCGATCTTTCCAACCAGATCGATGCCCTGGTGGGCTCGCGCATCACCCGCGTGACGCGCCGCCTGCCGCGCCACGCGCTGATGGTCTACGGCCGGGGCATCCATTGCGACCTCACCGTGGACGAGACCGGCTTCTCCGGCGTCAGCCCCTACCTGTTCGGCCTGATCCTCGAGCAGTACATCGCGCGCCATGTCTCGATCAACGTGTTCACCGAAACCTCGTTGCGCTCGATCCAGCGCGGCGACGTGGCCCGATGGGCGCCCCGCCCGGGCGGCCGCAGCGTGGTCTAGCCATGGAACCGCTTCCCCACCCCGCCCCGCCGGCGCCCGCGCTGCGCGAATGGTTCGACCCGGCACAGCCGTGGAAGACCAGTTTTCTCGGCCTGATGCGCGCGCTGGCCGCGCAGATGTCCGACGCGCCGGTGCCCGGCGCCGCCCTGCTGCCCAGCGAGGAATCGCACCGGATCGGGCAGCGCGCCAGCCTGGTGTTCGCCCCCAGCGAAGTCGCCGCGGTCGAGCACGACGGGGCCCGCATCCACGTGCAGTTGCACAGCCTGGGCATGTGGGGCCCGCAGGGCCCGATGCCGCTGCACATGTCCGAGCAGGCGTACACGCGGGTCGAAAGCCACCACGACCGCACGCTGACCGACTTCGCGGACCTTTTCCATCATCGCGCCCTGTCGCTCTTTTACCGCGCGTGGGCGGCGGGGCAATCGACCGCCTCGCTGGACCGCCCGGCCGAAGAGCGGTTCACGTTCTACATCGGCAGCCTGATCGGGGACGATCCCCGCGACAGCGCCGCGCTGCACCCGGCCACCCATGCCCGCTACGCCGCGGCCTCGCATCTGGTGCGCGAGGCCCGCAATCCCGAGGGCCTTGCGCGCGCCTTGTCCTTCTATTTCGGCGTGGACGTCGAGGTCGAGGAATTCATGCCCAACTGGATTGGGCTGGACCTCGCCGGCCGCGGCATCCTGGGCGTGCCGTCGCCCGCCGCCATTCTGGGCGGGCAGGCCACGCTGGGGCACTCCATTCCCGACTGCCAGCACCGCTTCCGCCTGGTGATGGGACCGCTGACCCTGGAGCAATACCTGCGCCTGACGCCGCACGGCGACGACCTGCCCACGCTGGTGGACTGGGTGCGCACCTTTGTCGGCTACGAATTCGACTGGGAACTGCAACTGCTCATCAAGCCGCGGGCGGCGCCGTGCGCGCGCGCACGGGCCGACCATCGCCTCGGGTACTCCACCTGGCTCGGCGAAGCGCCGACCGACGCGCCCGTGACCGGCATGGTGTTCGAGCCCGAGCACTACCGCGACCCCAAGGCCCCCTGAACGAGCGCAACGCCATGGACACCGCCACGCCCGCCGACCTCGGCCCCGATTCCGACCTCCTGCAGCCGCTGGAAGGCCCGTTGCCCTGCGGCCCGGACCTCGAATACGACCCCGACTTCGTGGTCCTGCACGCCAACGTCGCGCCGCGCGGCGACGCGCAGTACGGCGATTTCGTCGACGCCGCACCCGCCATCAACTGGGCGGACGCCGAACGCGACTGCCGCGCGCTGCTGGCACGCAGCAAGGATCTGCGCCTGCTGATCGTCCTGGCGCGCTGCCGCGTGCGGCAGGCCGGCGCGGCGGGATTGCGCGCGGCGCTTGCGCTGATCGACGCCATGCTGCGCCGCTATCCCGGCGCGCTCAATCCCGTTCCCCTGCTCGATGGCGAACCTGATCCGCTCATCGTTTCCAACGTCCTGGCCGCGCTGGCGGACCCGGACGGCCTTGCGGCGGACGTGCGCGACATCGGCCTGCCCAAGAGCATGGGCACGCCGCTGAGGGTCCGCGACATCGAGCGCGCACTGGCCAGGACCCGCGCCAAGGATGCGCTCTCGCCGGAGGCCGCGACGCGGCTCGTGTCCGACCTGCACGACCGGCGCGATCCCGTGGTCACGGCCCTGTCGAGGGCCTTTGCCGCGCTCGGCCGCATCCAGGACTGGGCCGCGCAGCACCTGGACGGCGCCCGGCCGGACCTGGGCGTGCTGGTCCAACTGCTGCAGCCGTTCCACGCGCCGACGGCCGCGCCGCCGGTGCAGACCGGGCTGGCCGCGGCCCCGGCGCCGTCCGAACCGTCCGCGCCCGGCGCCGCGCTGCCCTTGGACCCGGCCGCGCCGGCCGCCGCGCTTCCCGGCGCGGCCGTCACCCGCTGGGACATGCTTGAAACGCTGCGCAGCGCCCGCCAGTGGTTTGAGTTCCACGAACCCAGCAGCCCGGTCAGCGTGTTGCTCAAGCAGGCCGAACGCATGGTCGGACGGCGCTATGCCGAGCTGCATCGCATGGTTCCGGCCGACCTGCTGGAGCAATGGGACGCCCCGCAGGATTGATCCACGTGCCCTCTCGAATGATGTCGAAACAGGAGTAAGACCCATGAAACGCATATGCGCGGCAGTTGCCCTGGCGGCGCTGTTCCAGTTCCAGAACGCCCACGCCGATTGCCGGAAGATCGTTCCCGGAGACTATGACAATTGGCTGACCATGGAGAATCCGACCCCCGGTGTGATCGACTACAACGCCGAACATGTAGTCACGTTCGGAACCGGTCTCATCGACGTCGAGGCGACGCTCCCTGTCGGCGACACCATCGCGACCGGCGAATCGGCGCCAACGGGACACACCTACATCCTGCGTTGCGACGACAACGTCGGGACGATCCGGTTCGAGCTGACCCCCGATAACGGCGCGAACATCCAGCCTTCGGGTGTGGATGGGATCGGCTACCGCGTCTACTACAAGCGCGCCAGCGGTACGTCGACGCAGCTTCCGTACACCAACAATTGGACCGCGGACCGAACCGAGTATCCCGCCATCCCGGCCGGCAACATCTTCCTGATCGAACTCGTCAAGACCGGCCCCATGCAAAGCGTATCGACCCTCAATCTGGGACAGGTGGCGCGCATTGCCGGCGGCCTCGACGGCGTCACCGCCCTCAAGGTGCTGGCCAACCCGGTCACCCTGCGCGTGCTGCCGCATTGCCAGGTCACCGGCGATAAGCCTTTGCTGGTGGATTTTGGCCAGTTCGGTCCAAGCGAGGTGTCCGCGATCAGCGGCCCGACCCAGCCGGTGACGATCAACGTGGCCTGCGATGGTCCCACCCCGCCCAACACGGTGTCGGCGACGCTGGCGGCGCAGCCCGACCCGATCGTCAGCGATTTCATCAAGAACGACGGCACGGCTTCCGGCCTGGCGATCCGGCTGCGTGACGCCGCCACGCAGGTGGTGCTCAAGCCGCAGATTCCCACCAGCGTGCTGACCCAGAGCTCGCCGGGCTACAGCACCGCCTTCAATCTGGAAGCCTCCGTGCTGCGGGTCGGCGCCGCGGCCGCCGTCCCCGGCACGATCGACGCCCAGGCGGTCGTCACCCTGACTTTCCTCTGACCCCCACCCCCCGCACCCGCATGAGCCAGACGACTTCCACCATCTTCGTCCAGATCGCCAGCTACCGGGATCCGGAACTCATCCCCACGCTGCGCGACCTGATCGGCAGCGCGGCGTTTCCGGACCGCCTTCGCATCGTGGTCTGCTGGCAGCACGGGCCCGACGAACATGTGGGCATCTTCCTTAGCCAGCAATTCCTGCAGTGGGAGCTGCAACCCGGGTCGCCGTTCAACCTGCATACGTTTACGTTCGGGGGTGCGCGCATCGAGCTGATCGACGTGCCCCATGAACAGTCGCAGGGCGCCTGCTGGGCGCGCAACCAGATCCAGCAGCGATACCGCGACGAAGCCTATACGCTGCAACTGGACTCGCATCACCGCTTCGTGGCCGATTGGGATACCGCGGTGATCGGCATGCTGGAACAACTTCGGCCGCGCAGCCCCAAGCCGCTGCTCACGGCCTATCTGTCGTTCTACACCCCCCCTGCGCCCGACACGCCTTTCATCAAGAAAGAGGAGCCTGCGCTCGGCATGCGCTTCGACAGGTTCAGCCGGGGGGGTCCGATCCTGTTCCGCTCGTTCACGCTGCCCAACTGGCAGACGCTGCACGAACCGGTCCCCGCACGTTTCTACAGCGGGCACTTCGCCTTTGCCGATGGCGCATTCGCGCGGGAAGTCCAGCACGACCCGGACTACTTTTTCCACGGCGAGGAAATCTCCATCGCCGTGCGCGCCTTCACGCACGGCTATGACCTGTACCACCCGCACCGCACCCTTGCCTGGCACGAGTACGTGCGCGACGGCCGGCGCAAGATATGGGACGACCACGACAAGACGGCGCGCGACGACGGACGGATCCGCCTCACCTGGAGCGAGCGCAATGACCTTTCGATGGCGCGCAACCGCGTGCTGTTCGGCATGGAACCGGAGGCCGGGGATACGGAACTGTCCAAGAACGATCCGCGCGGCAGCGCCTACGGCTTCGGCACGGCAAGATCGCTGGCGGACTACGAGGTCTACGCCGGCGTCAGTTTTCGCGACCGCGCCGTGCAGCCCGAGGTGCTGGCGCATGCGCCTCCCGACCTTGGCGCCGTGAGGCCCGGCGCGACGCTGGATCGCGCCACGCTGCGCCGCTCGAACGACGTGCGGGTGGTCGCCCATCACACGTCCATCGACGTCGCCGCCTGTCCACGCGCCACGCGCTGCACCGTCCAGGCGCTGCGCGACGACGGCACCGTGATGCACGAAGACGACGCCGACATCGAGGCCGCGCGGCAGCACTGCCATGGGGAATGGTTCGACCGCGACCTGGCGTTCATGAGCGACCTGGGCGTAAAGCCCGCCGCGTTTCGCATCGTGCTGCGCGATGCGCACGGCGAAACCTTGAAGGCATTCACGAGCGCCGTGGGGTAAGGGCGCGCCCGCCCGGCTACGGAATGCGCGCGCCGGGCGGCAGCGCGCCGGCCCACAGGATCGGCGCGCGCTCCGGAATCGTGATCCCCGCGCGCGCGCCGACACCCGGCGCGCCCACCGCCAGGCCGGTGGGGTTGGCCTGCATCGCGGGCGCGCCCACGTAGCGATACGGGCTGACCCCGGGCGGCGCGTCGCGGTCCGGACTCAGGTAGCGGGCGGTGAGCGGGTCATAAAAGCGACGGCCATTCCAGCAGATCGACACGTCCGGGTCCATCCAATGGCCGGCAAAGCCCGGCGGCGCGGGCGTGTCCACCACGGGTGGGCCGATCCGTTCGCCCCAGGCCCGTATGCCGCCAAGCCAGACAACGCCGCCGTCGCCGTCCAGGACCGCGCGCACCCGGCCCGCCGCGTCCACATACAGATATTGCGCCTGCGGCGCGGCCCAGCCGGCCGCTTTGTGGGGCCGCCGCTGGATCAGCCGGGCGACCGGGGCATAGGACAGGCAGCCCGGACGCGCCGGCGCATAGAGGTAGGTGACGCGCAGCAACGGGGTGCGCTCCTGCATCAGGCGCAGCCCGTCCCACACGAAGCGATGGGTCCAGGCATCGCCCGCCTGCGCGAGACGCCGCGCGGCCAGCCGGCCGGCCGCGTCGTACGCATACGCGACGGCCACGCCGTTCTCCCGGGCCTGGATGAGCCGGCCTGCCGCGTCCCACTCGAATGACGCGCGGGACAAAGGGCCGTCGCGCCGCAGCACCCGCCCCCAGGGGTCGTACGCCAGCGCGTGCCGGCCGACCCGGGCGGGACGATGGTCGGGCGCGGGGCTGGGCGGTGCCCACCCCGCGCTGTCCAACGCAATGACGTTGCCGCCCGCATCCCAGGTGGTGTAGACCATGCCGGCCTCGCCGAGGCTGCGGACCAATTGACCACGCCGGTCGTAGTCGTAGAGCCGGCGCCCCAGCGCGTCCGACTCTTCGACCAGCCGCCCCGCCGCGTCCCGCCGTTCGCTCCGGTCGAGACCGTCGATCCGCGTGAAGCCGCCGACCACCCGCGCCGACGTCTCCGACCGCGTCCCCGCCGTCTCGTCGATGACGATGGCGCGCTGCACGCCGCCCGCAATACGCATCGTCTCGCGGCCAGCGCCATCGTAGATCAGCGTGACCAGCGTCACGGTCTCTCCCTCCAGCGCATAGCTCAGTTGCACGGCCCGCTGTCCGGGGTCGCGCGCCGCGTACAGGGCCAGGCCGCAAGGCAGCCGGTACGCGGCCACGTGGCCCTGGTCGTCGATATGCCGCTGCAGCGTGCCGCGCTCGCCGGTTTCCCCAACCACGCGGCCATGGGCGTCATAGGCGAACACCAGGCGGGATGTCTCCCCATCGCCTTCAGCGCGGACCTCGGCCAGCCGGCCGTGGTCATCGTGCTCGAACGCCCAGCGCAGGCCCGCGCGCTCGCGGCTGGCCAGGCGTCCCTGCGCGTCGTAGCCGAACTCGGTGTCGGCGCGCATCGCGCCGGCGATGTCCGCCTGTTTCGTGACGCGGCCCGAGACATCCAGGCGGCGTTCGATGGTCACCCTGTCCGCATCGCGCCGCGCCCACGCGCGGCGCCCCGCGTCCATGATCCAGCGCTGCGTGCCGCCTCCCGGCCCTTGCACCTCGAGGCCATGGCCTGTCGCATCCCGGGCATGGCGCGTGGTGGCGCCCTCTTCGTCCGTGAGCTGCGCCAGCGCCCCTTGCGCGTCATAGCGCCAATGGCGCGTGTGCCCCGCGGCATTGGCCAGCGAGACCAGGCGTCCCCCGGCGTCATACACGGCCAGCCGCGCCCGCGTGCCGTCGCCGACGCGCACCTTGAGATTGCCGACGTCGTCCCGCTCCCGCACTTCCAGCGGATGGCCGGGCCCGCCCCGTGCGCGCAGTTGGCCATCATCGGTCCAGGCGTACCGGAACTGCGCGCCGTCCGCGCCTTCACGCACCAGCAGCCTGCCCGCGTCGTCATGCCCATGGCGGGTTGCGACGCCGTTCTGGCGCACCACCCGCCGTGCGCCGGTTTCCGGGTCATATTCATAGTCCGTGATGACGCCCCCCGGCGCGCGCCGCTGCTGCGGGCGCAGGTGGGGATCGCGCAGCCAGAACCAGTTCCGCGCGCCCTCGCGCGACAGCATGAGGGGAATCGACGTGGAAAAGGCGTAGCCCACGCGCCGCACCCGTCCATGGGGCGCCGTCTCTCGGACCACGCGGCCAAAGCCGTCGTACTCGAATTCGAACGCCCCGTCGGGCGCGTCCACCCGCGCGAGCCGCGAGCCCTTGTCGTAGTGCGCCTTGTAGACGGCCCCCTGGGCATCGCGGTAGGCCACGACCCGCCCTTGCGCATCGAAATGCCAGTGCAATTCGGCGCCGTCCGAGGCCTGCATCCTGACGCGGCGGGCCTGCGGCTCGCGTCGCACCAGCCACATCCGCCCCCCCGGCAGGCGCAATCCGGCCACCTGCGGTCCCGCGTCCGATCCGAGCCAACGGATCGACCGCTCCCCGGCCGCCTCGGCGATGTCGGCAAGCAGGCCATCCTGGTAGCCGTACCGGCCTATCGGCTTGCCGCGGGACGATTCCACCCGCGCCAAGCGTCCGTCGGTCCCGTAGGCATACGCCGCGCAGGGTTCCGCTTGGGGGCCGCGCGCGACGGCGCGTATCCTGCCCGCGTCGTCCAGGTCGAACCACAGTCCCGCGCCGCGCTCATTGCTGACAGACCGGATGGCGCCGCGCGGGTCGCGCGCAATCGTGAATAGCCTGCCGTCCAGGAACTCCAGTGCGTCCAACCGGCACGTGCCCGCTTCGTCCGCGGGCAGAAAGCGCATGCAGGCCGGCCCCGCGTCCGCGATCACATACTGGCCGTCCTCAAGGCAGGCCAGATTGAGCGAGGCCGCGGCAACAATGACCTGGGTGCCGGGTTCCGGCCGCGGCACCGTCAGCGCGCGCCCCCATTCGTCCCGGTAGACGAGCGATTCGCCTTGGACGCGCAGCGTCATGTCCCAGCGCGTCCGCCAACCTGGCCCCAGGCACCCGGCCTCCTCGATCCGGCTGTCGTAGATGCGGTCGAATCCCAGCGCCAACGGCCCCGCCGGCACGACGTCGCGGCGCCGCGAAACATTGCACAGGAGCTGCCCGCTGCGCACGTCGACCCCGCCAGGGCCCAGGCCCGCCAGCGCACTGGCCGGCAGCTTGCGCAGGAACACGCCGCTTTCGCGGCGCCGCCACCAGTCCGGCGCGCGAGGAAGGTCGTCGCCCTCGATCAACCGTCCCGTAAGGCCCAACAGGACCCCCGCCACCCCCGCCACTGCCGTCATGCCGCTGCGCTCACACGCCGATGAACACGTCGAGGGACGCCGTGGCGGCGGGCGAGCCGCAGGACGAACAACTGGCCTTGTGCGCCGCCTTCAGTCCATTGATGAAGACCGTCGGCGCGCCGGAGGCGACCGCCTGCGCCGACACGTGCAAGCCGCAGCAGACCGCCGAGGCCCCGCAGAAGGCCGCGGGCAGTTTATTGATGAACACATCGGGCGATCCGGTCAGGATGCTTCCGCCGTGGGCGATCAGGTCGCCGGCGCGTACCGCGGGAAACGAAGTCATGCAGTCCTCCTGTCATTGGCCGGACGGAACGGGCCGTCTGGGTCAGCCGTCGATCATTGCCGAGAGCTCCGTGGGCCCCGGCGGCTTGGTCGTCGGCGGCGGTGTGACGGGCGGCGTCGGTGGCGGCGGCGTCACCGGTGGCGTGGGCGGCGGCGGCGTCACCGGCGGTGTTGGTGGCGGTGGTGTCACCGGTGGCGTCGGTGGAGGCGGCGTCACCGGCGGTGTCGGCGGCGGTGGTGTCACCGGCGGCGTGGGCTGCGGCGGCGTCACCGGCGGTGTAGTCACCGGCGGTGGCGTCACCGGCGGTGTCGGCGGTGGCGGCGTCGTGGGCCGCGGCACGTGCTTGTCGTGCCCGCCAATCGGCAGCTCGATCGTCGGCAGGAACACCGGCGGCACGCCCGCGCCCAGGCCGAAACTGACGATGTCGCCATCGGCGCACGGATTCAGCTGCAGCGGCTTGCCCTGCACGACCACCTCGTCCGAGCCGATGATCGAGATCTTGTTGCCGATCAGCGCAATCGTTCCGTCGTGCAGCAGGTTGATCCCCGCCTTGCCGCAGGTGATCGCGACGGCGGCCCCCGCGTTCATCAACAGGCCCGCCCCCACGTTCAGGTTGGCCGCCGCCCCCACGTTGACCGCATAGGCGCCGCCCACGTTCAGCGCGCACAGGCCGCCCACCTGGGTGGAGTGTGCCAGCCCGACGTTGTAGGACGCAGTGCCGGCCACGGTGCTGCTGAGCATGCCGCCGACGGCGGTAGAGTGGTTGATGCCCACGGCCTGGCCATAGGTCAATGCCACCGTGTGCATCTCGGCGCCCTTGGTCAACCGCACCATGTCGCGTTCGGCCTGCACGTAGAATTCTTCGAGGCCCGGCTTGTCCTCGAAGCGGATGCCGTTGTAGTTCTCCCTGCCCCCCTCCAGGCTGCGGGTCTTGATGCCGCTCTTGGTGGCTTCGGCCGGCAGGTCCCAGGGCGGGCGGGTCACGCTGTTGTACAGGCCGCCCAGGATGATGGGACGGTCAGGGTCGCCGTTCATGAAACCGACCATGACCTCCTGCCCGATCCGGGGGATATACATCCCGCCGAAGTTCGACCCCGCCCAGGCCTGGTTGACGCGCACCCAGCAGGAATCGGACGCGTCATTGCGCGCGTAGCGGTCCCACAGGAACCGCACCTTGACCCGGCCGAATTCGTCCGTCCAGACCTCCTTGCCTTCCGGTCCCACGACCAGGGCCGACTGCGGCCCGCTGACGACCGGCTTGGGCGTCACCCGCGGCATGCGGAACACTTCGCCGGTCGGCTGCACTTCAACTTCATTGGCGCAGTCGTAGATCACCCCGGTGCCGGTCTCTTCCGGAATTTCCGACAACGACAGGTTCGAGGCCAGCACCAGGTATTCCCGATTGGCCTTCTCGTACAGATGGCCGGTCAGATTGAAGGTCTGGCCGACCGCCACGCCACGGACATTGCCGAAGCCGCGCGAACGCACGCCGCGCGCGCGGCGCTCTTCCATGCGAATCCGGCTGATGAGCGCGCCATGCTTGGCGTCGGTATAGTCGCCGGGCCATTCGAAGATTTCCCCTTCGGCCCAGCTCGTTTCGCGCGGCTGGTGGCTGGACGTGGCCAGCAGCATGCGCGGCCGCGTGAAGTCGAAATCATCCACCACCACCCGCCCGGGAAACAGACGTTCATCGACGCCGAACTGGTGAAAGACATCGCAGTCCACGTGCCCGCCCTGCGCGTGCATGGGAATGTGCTGATAGGCCGGACTGTCCGGCGGACGATGGGCTCCGACGTGGTCGCACAACACCAGCCTGTGGGTGCCTTCGGTGTGCTCGAAGAACCAGTAGATGCCCCACTCCTCCATCAGCCGCTGGATGAAGTCGAAATCCGTCTCGCCGTACTGCACCTGGAAATTGCGCGGCTCGTTGGTGACGCTTTCCGGCAGGATCGCGTACTTTTCGATGTCCAGCCGCTTCTCGACCGGGTACGGATAATCCTTCAGCACCTGCTCGATGATCTGGACCACGTTCTGGTCCTGGAAGATCTTGTAGTCGGTGGTCAGCGTGGCCAGCCACAGCCAGGGGCGCAGCGTGACGCGGTAGAGGTTGTGGTCGCCTTCCTGGCGCACGAACCCGGCCTTCACGACCAGGCCGGAGATCTCGCGGCGGCCGCCATCGGACAGCTGGACCGACACGGTCAGCTCCTTGCCGATCATGCCCGTCAGGTCCAGATTGGCCGACACCGACAGCGGCACCTGCGTGTCGTTAGGCGTGCGCAGGATCACCTCGTAGCTGAACAACTCGCCCATGCGCTCCTGGCCGTCCAGCGACTGCAGCCGCAGCATGGGAAGGCCCATCGCCGACGGCAGGCCCGCCCCCCGGATTTCCACCGTGCGGGCTTGATTCGAAACTGAATTACTCGCAATGGCCATCTTTGACTTCCTCAGGCAAGATCGGCCGGTTCAGCGGCCGTTACCGATAAAAAACTCACATACCCGGCTTGCACATCCTGTTGCCAGTACCAGGCCTGGCTCAGGTCTTCGAACACGGTCGCGGGCCAGTTGCGCCATGGCGCGTGCGGCACGCCCGCCAGGCCGTCCTCGCGGGTGTCGGACGGCCAGCCATCGGCCCATCCGCGCGCGGCGGCGAAGTCCGGCGCGTCCTTGCGGCGCCGCAAGGCGCCCAGGACGCCGGCGCGGCCGGGCCGCCAGAGCCGGTTGATCTGATCCACCAGGGCCGGCCTGCGCGGCGTAGTGAGGCCCGACGCAGTGACGCCCGACGCAGCAACGCCCGACGCAGCGACGCCCGACGCGGCCAGATGCCCATGCAGCAGGCGCGCCAGGCAGAACAGCGGATTGTCATGCGTGCTCAACAGCGCCGACACGCTCGCCGGCGCCAGCAGGAACCACATCAGGAAGGGGTGTTCCCGGCCGAACTTGTCCTGCGATCGGGCGTACACCCCCGCCACATAGCGGTCGCCCGAGAACCGCAGGCATCCAGGCCGCAGCACGAAGCTCCACGGCAGGGCATGGGCCTGCGCCAGGCCCGACGCCAGCCAGGCCTCACGCAGCGGGCCTTCCAGCCACTGCCGCCAGGCCTGCTGCACGTCCAGGGGCGCGCCTTGCCGCAGGAAATCGCCATACGCCGGAAGCTTGCCCCAGTAGGCGGGGCGCGGCAGGTTCATCACGCGCCCCCTGGACAGCGAAAGCCGCGCAACAGCGACCCGGTCAGGAAATTCCCCTTGCGGCCGCCGCCGATCTCCAGCACGGCGTGACGCCCGTCGAAATCGAAATCCACCAGCGCCCTGCCGGACGAGGCCGTGGCGGTGACACGGCCGTAATTGAGCAGGCGCAGCGGCGCCCACGGGCCCGACAGATGCACGCCCGACGACTCCGCGGTAACCCTCGGCCTGGCCGACAACTCCAGGTAGCTGCCGCTGCGCGGCCCCGGCCAGGCGAACGAAAACGGAGAGACCGGGCCATGCATGTAGCGCAGGCTGTCGCCGTCCACATCCAGCAGCAGTTCGGTGATGGCCGGATCCACAGACACGATGCTGCCCGTCAGGCGGTAGTTCAGGCCCTTGGCGCCGCTGCCGTCGAAGAATGCCTTGCGGATCTCGGCGGCGCGCTCGAAGGGCTGCAGATCGGGGCCCTGGATGGGCCGCATGCCGGGGCTGGCCGGCTTGTAGCGCCAGGGACTGGAACTGGTGTCCACGTGCATGGCCAGCGACCGCTGGAACGTCGCGTCGAACACCCCGCCCGCGCCGAAGAGCTGGACGAAGTCGTCCGGATCGACTTCCTGGGACGACTCGGCGAAGGGGAACTTGCCGGAGATGGCCGTGCGGCAGATCCCGCCCACGGCGGCGTTGACCTGTTCGGCCAGCAGCAGTCCGGTCTCGCGTCCCAACTGGCTGGCCGCGCGCTGCGACAGCCCCGCCAGGATGCGCTTGAACGGCGCGGGCAGCGTCTCGGCCGTCAGGAACAAGGCCGCACTGGCGTCCTGCGGCGGCGGCATGCTGGCCGAGGCCAGCGCGCTGCTGGCGACCGCCATCTGCGTGTACTGCTCGTTGATGCGCTGCAGGATCTGCTGCATCTGCGCGCCCGGCTTGACCGGGTCGATGCGCCCGGGGTTGGGCGATCCCGTCACCACTTCGCGCAGCGCCGAGAATCGCTTGTCGACCAGTTCTTCGGCCAGCTTGTCCTGGTCGAAATCCGCCGCCAGCCGGGTCAGCGCGTCGGAGGCGCGCGCCACCGCCGAAGAGCGGCGCTGGGCCGTTTCCGCGGCAAGCTGCGCCGCGGCGGAGTCGGCGGGATTGTCGGCATCCACGTCGGACGAGAGCGTCGTCTGACGGGACAGCGCCACGCCCAACCGCGCCAGCGGCGAATTCGCGGCGGCCAGCGCGCGCAGGGTGGCCACGTCGACCGACAACGGCCCGTCCCCGGCGCCGGCGGTGGAGACCAGCCGGATCTGATCGATGTACCGCTCCCAGCGGGCGGCGTAGTCGCGCAGGAACAGCGTATAGACCTCGCGCTCGATGCGCTCCTTGTCGCGCCAGGCGCGCCGGGCGTCCTGCGCCTCCGACAGCGCGGAGCCGTCGCCGCCCTCGCGCCCGAGCATCCAGCTCTCGCGCGCCCACACCGTATCGATGTACGCCCCCACGCGCTTGCGGAACACGTCGCGATAACCGGCGTGGGTGAAGAGCCCGGGCACGCCCGGGTCCCCGTCGGCCGCCTGATCGCTGAACAGGGCGGCATCGCTCGCGCCCAACACCTGGTGCAGCGTGAAACGCGGCGGCGCCGCGGCCTCCAGCGCACGCATGGCCCGGTCATACATGCGCGTGGCGTCGGGACGCTCCTGCAGCAGCGCGCGGGCCTGTTCGACCACGGCGGCGTCGCGCTCGGCCTCGGGCAGCGGCTCGTAGCCGGTGTCGAACAGCGAGTGCAGGTGCACCGCCAGCTGGGACTTCTCGCGCTCGCTGTCATGGCGGCTGCGCGCCCACTGCCGCTGCACCCATTCGATCAGGACATCGGACTCGAAATAACGCGTGTCGTACAGCGACAGGTACAGGCCCAGCGTCGCATAGAGACCGTCGGCGTCCTTGCGCGCGATCTGCGTGCGCAACGCGCCTTCCAGCGTCTTGCCCACCTGGGGCAGCAGATGCTTGCGCAGCATGCGCGCATAGGTGGCCTGCGCGGCCGCGTCGACGGGAGGCGCGGCATACAGGCCATAGCGGTAGTCCATCGGCGGCGCGTCCAGGTCCAGGCCCTCGACCTGGGCCAGCGTCGCGGCGTCCGTCAGCAGGCGCACGCCCTGTGCATCCAGCACGCCCGCCGGCACGTCGCTGGCCTGCTGCGTCAGCCCGTCGGCCTTCTGGCCGACGGCCCCCAGATACTGCGCGTTGTTCGCGCGGCTGGCCACCATGCCGCTCACCAGCCACACCATCAGGCCCGCCGACGCGAGATGAACGCCCCAGCGCGCCGCGCCCTGCGCCAGGATCCATTTCCGGTTGGGCTGCACCAGGTGCGACTCCGGAATCATGACCTGCTTGAACAGGTTGCGCAGGAAGTAGCTGCGATGCGCCATCAGCGCCGGCTCGCGCCCGCCCGACAGCAGCGCGACATCCTCGCCGCCGTACAGCCGGCCCAGCGTGCGCCGCAGGCGCTCGAACAGCGAGTTCCGGTCGGCATTGACCACCCGTTCGGCCTGCTGGGCGCTGCTCAGATAGACGCCGCGCAGCATGCGCTGGATCTGCACATCGTCATAGCGCGAATCCAGGAACACCTTGGACAGCAGATCGGAAAGCTCCGCCGCCAGGCTGCGGAACTCCTGCGGAAACGGGTACAGGCGCTTGCGCCGGGCCGCGCCGTACTCCTCGACCAGCCGCGCGTTCAGGCCGTCTTCCAGGCGCCGTTCCAGCAACTGGAATTCGCTGGCGAAGCGCGCGCGCAGGTCGAACGGCTGCGCATCGGACTCGCGGCGCGCGTAGTCCAGGGTGAATCCCCAGACCTGCGACCGCCCCTCCGCCGTCATGGCCTGGAAGTACTCGTCAAAGCCCGGCAGCAGATCCAGCTTGGTCACCAGCACATAGACGGGAAAGCGGATGCCCAGCGCCTGGCGCAGGTCCGCCAGGCGGGTGCGCAGAATCGACGCCAGCATGCCGTTGTCGCCCGGCCGCTCCAGCAGCTCGGCCACGCTCACGGCCAGGATCACGCCGTTGATCGGGGCGCGCGTGCGGTGCTTGCGCAGCGCGCCCAGAAAGCCCTGCCATTCGGCGGCGTTCACGCTCGCGGCCTCGGCATTGCCCTGTTCGTCCTGGTCGCTGTATCGGCCAGCCGTGTCGATCAGGACCGCGTCGTTGGTGAACCACCAGTCGCAGTTCACCGTGCCGCCCGCGCCGGGCAGGCTGGCCACGCCCATCTGCTCGGCCATGGGAAAGTCCAGCCCCGAATTCAGGATGGCCGTGGTCTTGCCGGCGCCGGGCGTGCCGATGATCATGTACCAGGGCAGGTCGTACAGATAGCGCTTGCTTTCGAGCAGGCGGCGCCAGCCCTGCGGTCCGCCGCGCAAGCGCTTGAGCTGCCCCACCGCCTTGGACACCACCAGCCGCACGGCCTTCACCTCCGAGGACGCATCCCGCTGCGCCTCGTCGCTCCTGGGAGCCAGGATGCGGCGCAGCAGCGCCTCGTCGGTCCGCAACAGCCGCAACAGCCGGTAGGCCCCGTACAGGGCCGCCAGCAGCACGATGACGGCGATCACGCCGATGCGCACGCCGGCGTCCGCCAGCGGACGCTGTTCCCCGATCGCCGCCATCGGTCCGCCAAACCAGACCAGCGTGCACAGCGCCGCCATCGACACGATCCACAGCGGCCAGCCCACTAGCCAGAACGCCAGCGCCGCGACCAGCAGGCCGATCAGCGCCACGCGCACGACGACGTCCTCCAGCGGCCGCAGTCCGCCCAGGTCGACCATCGGCCCGACCATCCAGACCATCGCCGCAAGCAGAACGCAGACCACGATGGCGCCAAAGCGCCATGAAAACAGAAAGCCCAGCAATCGTTTCATTGTTTGATCATCCATTGCGTGCCGGCCGGCACGCCCATCAGTACGAGGTCACGTACAGTTCGACGCGACGGTTCTGCGCGCGGCCTTCCGGTGTTGCGTTGTCGCCCAGCGGGCTTTGCTCGCCCCGGCCGGCGGCGACCGCCTGCTGCGGCGTCAGTCCGCGCTTGAGGAAGATGTCGCGGACGAACTCGGCCCGCTTCTGCGACAGCGTCTGGTTGTCCGGGAACTGGCGCGTGCGGATCGGCTGGTTGTCCGTGTAGCCCACCACCTCGATCTTGCCGTCCACGCGCTTGACCTCGTCGGCCACGCGCTCCAGCACCGCGACCATCGGGGCGTACACGTCGCTGCGCCCGGACACGAACATCGTGTCGCCCGGGAAGGTGACGAGCGTGCGCTTGGGTTCCTCGCGCAGCTTCACCAGCCCGCGCGCGATCTCTTCTTTCAGCAGTTCCGCCAGGCGCAGCCGCGAGGCGACCGGCGCCTGCGCCGCCACTGCCGGGGTCGCGACGCTTTCCTGGGGCAGCGGGTCCAGTCCGACCTGCAGAATGCGATGCGCCAGGGTGTCGCGCTGCGTGCCGACCTCGTCGAGCAGGTAGCCGAAGACCGCGGCGCAGACCAGGAACGCGAGGGACGCGCTGAGCCAGGCCGGGAACACGCGGCGGGCGCCGCCGGAAATCGGGCCCTCGCCGCGCCAGTTCACCGACAGCTCGCTCGTCGCCGAATCGCGCGCCCGCGCCACCAGGGCCGCCAGGCGCTGCCGGATCTGCTCCAGATGGCGGTGGCCATCGGCCACCACGCTGTAGCGGCCTTCGAATCCCAGGCCCAGAATGTGATACAGGACCTCCAGCGTGCCGGCGTACTCGTCCGGATCGCTCGCCATCCGGCCGATGAGCAGGAAGAACTTTTCCCCGCCATCCACTTCGCCCTCGAAGGCAATCAGCAGGCCCTGCGCCGCCCAGACGCCGCCCGCGCCCCAGGCGCTGCGGTTGGCGGCCTCGTCCAGGGCCGTGCACAGGCAGTAGCGCGCCACGGCCACCTGCTTCCAGGGCACCCCCGCCTTGTCGCACAGGTTCTGGAACTGCCCGATCTCGCGCATCAGCAATTGGCGCAGCGCCAGGATGGCGGTCTGGTCGGGCAGGTTGTCCGGCATGGAGGCCAGCAGCCGCAGCAGCGGCCCGGCCGCCTCGAGCAGCGGATTGTGGGCGGCCTTAACCGCGTCCAGCCGGCTTGCCAGGTCGGCAGCCGCCCCCTCGTCATCCAGCGCGATCTCCACCGCCTTGGGCGGCTCAGGCGGCGCGCTTGCCGGCCTGCCCGCGGCCGTGCCGGTCAGCAGGTCGAACGTCCTGACATCAAATCCGGGCGCATTCATCGGCTTCGAACTCCCCACAATTCAAGTTTCAGTTCGGGAAAATGCCCGGCAATATGCAAGGCCAGCCCGCCTTGCCGCGCGATCTGGTCCCATAGCGGTCCGGAGCGGCTCAGCTCGAAATACACATTGCCCGCGGCGAACGGAATCTGGCGCGGCGGGACCGGCAGCGGCGACAGCCCCACGCCCGGCAGGTGCGAGCGGATCAGCTCGGGCAAGCGGTGCGGGTGCGATATCTTGGTCTGCGACACGAACTGCTGCAGCAGCTGGTCCGGCGCCATCTGCGCGCTGACGGCAAGCACCAGGTTGGCGTAGCCCTGCAGTTCAGACGGCATGAGCGTCGCCGTGCGGATGCCATGCGCCTGCTCCACCAGCGCGATGGGCTGCGCGCTGCGCACCAGCACCTGATTGAGCAGGCTGTGCACTTCGGCGACCAGCGGCTGGATGCTGGGATAGAGTTGCGCATGGTCGTATCCCGGCGCGGGCTGCGGCCGCCGCGACTGCGGCCGGACATAGGTGGCCAGGTCGCCCGCCAGCATCGCCAGCGTGGTGTACAGGGTTTCGGGCGGCGTCTCGCCAACCCGGCAGATGTGATCCATCAACGGGTCGTAGCGGTTCAGGATCTGCAGCAACAGGTAGTCCGACACTTCCGCGGCCGAGGTCACGCTGCCCTGCCCGCTGGACAGCCGGCTGGCCAGCGCATCGGCGCGCAACTTGATCAGCCCCTGCAACTGCTGTCCCCACTGCACGAGGAGCGGGTTGGCCGCGCAGGCGCTGACCGGCGGAATGAAGTCGCCATCGTGCAGGGTCACCGAGCCATCGGCCAGGATCGACTTGACGCGCCCCACCGCCACGCCGATCCACGACTGCGTCAGTTCCTTCTCGGGCAGCAGCCGCAGCTGCAGGTGCGCAAGCTGGACTTCCTTGGGGCCCTGGCCGGTCACATTGCTGTCGGCCATTTCCTTTTGGAATGCCACGTAGCGCGCCATCGATCCCGGATCCGGCCGGAACATCGTTTCGTCCACGTCGGGCAGGCGCAGCGGGACGGCCAGGAAGATGCGCTGGTTCAGATGCTCCGGCAGCACCGTCAGCGGCGCCGGCGGATGCTCGTGGGCGGGAATGTCGAAGGGCGTGCCGTCGGGAAACACGCCCGCCCCCTTTTGCAGGGCAATCTTGCCGAACGACAGGGCTTCATGGTCGATCTCGTACCGCGAGAAACCCCAGAAGAACGGCCCCGCCGGCGCGGCGCGCTTGTGCGCGAAGAACTCCAGGTAGCGTTCCTGCTGCTGGAACAACTGCGGAATGAGGAACAGGCCCTCGCTCCAGACGACTTTGCTGTAGAGGCTCATTGCTCAGTCCGCTTGCGTGACGGCGACGGTGTCGGCGCCGGCCTTGATCCGCACGCGCACCGTCTGGCTGGACGAGCTGTACCAGCTCTGGGCTTGCCGGGGCGGCATCGTGAAGGTGGCGCGCCACACACTGCGCCCCAGGTCGCGGTAGCCGGCCACCACGCCGATGGCCACCGTCTCGGGGTCGGCGCGGCGCTGGATGCGCTTGGCGTCGCCCGGCCGCAGCACCAGGTCGTCGGATTCGGCCAGATCGCCGCCCAGCACCTGGCGCGGCTTGCCCTGCAGCGAAAAGAAGTCGGCTTCCTCGAAGACCGACCGGGACTTCAGCTCGAAGACGCGGACCTGGATCGGCGCCGGGCGGCCCTGCGCATCGGCGTTCACGCGCGCGTCCGCCTCGATCAGGATATCCAGGCTGACCGTCTTTTCGGGCACATCGCCCTGGCTCGCGCACGCCGACAGCGACATCGCGAGCAGCACCGACGCCAGCACGCCCCATGGCCGCGCACGACCGGCCAAACAGCGGAAAATCTCGGTAGTGTTCATAAGCTCAGCAAGCCGGCGAACCGGCGCGCCTTCGCGGGACGGCCCGCAAAGGCGCAATGATCGGTACAAAAAAGGACGGATAACCGCGCGCCCAGGAAGCGCCGTCCGTCCCGTAATCAAGCGTCGCGCCGGCCTCAGGCCGCGTTCTTCTTGATGTCGAAGGTTGCGGTGACGGCGCCGCCGCTGCCGCCCTGGGCGTTTTGCAGGATGTATTCCTGCTTCATGCTGGAGAACGACAGGCTGACGCGTTCACGCGGACGCGACTCGTCGGTGGCCACGCCCTCGGGGTTGACGCGCGTGACCATCACGTCGTTCATGGTCAGCTTCAGGTATTCAAGCGGGTTGCCGCCCGACTTGCGCACCACCAGCTGCGCCTGCTTGATGTGCTTTCCCAGCAGGCAGTACTGGACCAGGTTCGGCGTGGCGCGGTCGATGTAGTGCTCGAATGCCAGATCGTCGACCGTGGCCTTGCCCGCGCCGCCGCCCGACCCCATGTGCATGTTGGACTGTTGCGACACGCCCCAGGACCAGCTCAGCACTTCGATTTCATTCTTGTGCGTTGCGTCCTCGGCCTCGCCTTCGATGCCATCGATCTTCAGGAAAATATCGTGTGCCATTGAAAATCCTTTACATCATTTGTTGTTGCGAAAATGGCCGGACGGTTTTGAAGAGCATTCCGGCCGCCTGCTCCGGCGGAAGATCCGCCACACTCAACCTTTATTCGCCTACGCCGCCGCCTTGACGGTAGGCAGCTTGGCGACCAGGCGCAGCGATACGGTCAGGCCTTCAAGCTGGAAGTGCGGCCGAAGGAAGAACTTGGCCTGGTAGTAGCCCGGGTTGCCCTCCACGTCCTCGACCACGACTTCCGCCGCCGCCAGCGGACGGCGCGCCTTGGTCTCCTGCGAGCTGTTGGCCGGATCGGCGTCGACGTAGTTCATGACCCACTCGTTCAGCCACGACTGCATCTCGTCGCGTTCCTTGAACGAGCCGATCTTGTCGCGCACGATGCACTTCAGGTAATGCGCGAAGCGCGAGCAGGCGAACAGGTACGGAAGCCGGGCCGACAGATTGGCGTTCGCGGTGGCGTCGGCGTCGTAGTATTCGGCGGGCTTCTGAAGCGACTGGGCGCCGATGAAGGCCGCGTAGTTGGTGCTCTTGCGATGAATCAGCGGGATGAAGCCGTTCTTGGAGAGCTCGGCCTCGCGGCGATCGGAAATGGCGATCTCGGTGGGGCACTTCATGTCCACGCCGCCGTCGTCCGTGGGGAACGTATGGCAAGGCAGGTTGTCGACGACGCCGCCGCTTTCGACGCCGCGGATCAGCGTGCACCAGCCGTATTCCTTGAACGAGCGGTTGATGTTCACCGCCATCGCGTAGGCCGCGTTGGACCACACATACTTGCGGTGATCGGCGCCGTCGGTCGCTTCCTCGAAGTCGAACTCGTCGACGGGGTTGGTCTTGGCGCCATAAGGCAGGCGCGAGAGAAAGCGCGGCATCGCCAGGCCGATGTAGCGCGCGTCCTCGGAATTGCGCAGCGCATTCCACGGCGCGTATTCGAGGTTCTGCGTGAAGATCTTGGTCAGGTCGCGCGGATTGGCCAGCTCTTGCCACGAGTCCATCTGCAGCACCGAGGGCGCCGCCCCGGTGATGAACGGCGCATGCGAAGCGGCCGCCACCTTGGCGATCGACCCCAGCAGATCGACGTCGTGCGGCGTGTGGTCGAAGTAGTAGTCGGCCACCAGGCAGCCGTAGGGCTCGCCGCCCAGTTGCCCGTACTCTTCTTCATACACCTGCTTGAAGATCGGGCTTTGATCCCACGCCAGCCCCTTGTAGCGCTTCATGGTGCGGCGCAGGTCTTCCTTGGACAGATCCATGAACCGGATCTTCAGCTTTTCGTCGGTCTCGGTGTTATTGACCAGGTGATGCAGTCCGCGCCAGGCGCTTTCCAGCTGCTGGAACTCCGGATGATGCAGGACCAGGTTGATCTGCTCGGACAGCTTCCTGTCGATTTCACCGATGATGGCCGCGATGCTCTTGTAGGCATCGTCGGACACGCGCACGACATTCTGCAGCGCCTGCTCGGCCAGCGTCTGCACGGCGCGCTCGACGGCGGCGCGCGCCTGATCGGTCTTGGGCTTGAACTCGCGCGCCAACAGGTTGGTGAAGTCAGAATGCCCGGCTTCGGGTTGGGGAGCGACGTTGTCGGCGATTTTTTGCTTGACTGCCATTTCTTGATTTCCCAGTTGCTTACATGCGTTGCGGCGAGCCGTTAATCGGCTTCGGCCTCTTCGGGCGCTTCGGTCCTGGCTTGCGGCTTGGGCGTTTTGGCCAGCGTCTGCAGCAGCGCGGGATCGCTCAGGACTTGATTGATGAGGGTCTCGGCGCCCGCCTTGCCGTCCATGTAGGTCTGCAGGTTGGCCAACTGCGTGCGCGCTTCCAGCAGCTTGGACAGCGGCTCGACCTTGCGCGCAATGGCGGCGGGCGAGAAGTCATCCATGCTTTCGAAGGTGATGTCGACCATGATCTGGCCATCGCCCGTCAGGGTGTTGGGCGCGGCAAACGCCACACGCGGCTGGATCGCCTTCATGCGCTCATCGAAGTTGTCGATGTCGATGCTGAGGAACTTGCGTTCGCCAACGGCGGGCAGTGCCTCGATCGGCTTGCCCGACAGGTCCGCCAGGACGCCCATCACGAAAGGCAGCTCGACCTTGCGCTCGGATCCGTAGATCTCGACGTCGTATTCGATCTGGACCCGAGGTGCGCGATTGCGCGAAATGAACTTCTGTGAACTATTGGAAACCGCCATGTTTTCTCCGACGCAGGCTGAGGGGGTACGAATGCGCACAGCTTATGCAAGGCTTTCTGTGCGAGGAATCAGACTTGTCCTAGTCCGACAGGTTTGTTTGCGCGGACCGCTCCCGCCGCGCCGGCGAATGCCACGTCGACGCATGCCCGTCACCCCGCCGGCGGGGCGTCGCCCCCCATTGCGCCGCACGCGAAATGCGCGGAGGGAAGCGGCGTGAGCGTGATATCCACCCGCCGGTTGCGGGCTCTGCCGGCCGCCGTAGCGTTGTCGTCGACCGGCTGCGACGCGCCGCGCCCCGCCGTCTCGAACTGGGCCAGGGGCGTGCCGCTCATGGCGACGAGCTGGTCGCGCACGGCTTGCGCGCGGGCCAGGGACAATGCGAGGTTTCTTTCGGGGCTGCCCGTCCCGTCGGTATGGCCGACGATCCGCACGTGCAGATCGGGATTCGCGCGCAGCAGCTGCGATGCGGGGTCCAGCAGGCGGGCGGCGCTGGCGCGGATCAGGGTGGCGCTGCCGCTTTCGAACACCGCCATGCTGTCCAGCCGCAATGCCGTCTGCGGCGGCGTATACGCGGCGATCGCTTCCGACATCGCCGCCTGGACCCCCTGTGCGCCAGCCTGGCGATAGATCCAGGATCCGACGCCGTCATCGGCGAGTTTTTTGCCCAGTTGATCGTGCTGGGCGCGCAACTGCAGCAGCGCCGCGCACTTGTCGAACATGCGCGCCGGGGCGATGGCCCCGTAGGCGCGCAGGCCGTCTGCGTAGCGGTCCAGTTCGTCCTTGGCGCGCAGGTACGGCACGCACGCCAGCAAGGCCGGGATCAGCGCCAGCGCCCCCAACATTGCGGCGACGCGCAGACCGCGGGCCCGCGGCGAGCGCGGCGGCGGGACGCTGTCGTTCCAGCCGGGTCCCTGGCGCTGCGCATCGAAGGCCAACGGCGGCAGAGGCAACGCGCCGTGCCGGGGCGGCGGCAGCGACGGGCTCAGCCCCGTGCGTCCGATGAGCCACCGCATCCACCCGGCCATGTCCGGCAGCGTGGTACCCGCGTCCACCAGGAATACGCCCCCCAGGAACAGCGGCGGCGTGTTCGCGATGTCTTCCATCAGGGCCAGCAGCGCGGCTTCCGCCGCCCAGTCCACGAAGGACAGGGCCAGGCGTTCGTGCAAGGTCCCCGCCCCGGGCGGGCGCCGCATCGCGCCTTCGCGCAGCGCGTTGAGCGCGTGGCGCAAGCTGACCCGGCCCTGCCCCTGCGGATCGACGGACAGCCCGCTGCTCAGCGTGACGGGGTCGCCGTGCGCCGGGCCGAGGCACGCATAGACGGCCGCGTAGACCGGAATGGGCCGCTGTCCCAGCACGGCGCAGCCGGCGACGGCGCGCTGCCATTCCCGCCATTCCCGGCGCATCGCCAGTTCGTCGCCGCCCGCGGGCACCAGCGGCAATAGCAGCGCGCAAGGCGCGCCGTCGCGTGGCGCGTCCTTCAGGATGCGCAGCAGGTCGTCGGGACTGGCCGCAAGCAACCATGCCGCATTTCCTCCCCAGCGCTTGCGCGCGGTATCGCGCACCGCGCCGTCGTCCTGCCTGTCGAACAGATGGCTGGCGTTCGGTCCGGCCACGATGACGGTCGCGACGGTGTTGCGCTGCATGGCGTCAGTCACTTCCCTGCTCCTCGCCGCAAGCCCACGGCCATGCTTCGCGCAGCCGTTCGTTCACCTGGCGGCAGCGCTGGATCGCGTCTGGACGCCGCCGCAACAGCCCCGCGGCGAAGAGCCGCGCGTACCAGTTCAGCCAGGCCCCGCCGCGGTCCGGATGGCGCGCCAGGGCGTCCAGGTGCGCCAGCACCACGTCCGCCGCATCGGGTTCGCCCAGTTCGATCCGGCACAGGGTGGCGTCTTGCCATTCCTTGCGCATCGGCTCGGGACAGGAGGCCAGCGTGGCATCGTCCAGCAGCAGCGCATGCGACAGGCGCAGGCGGTGCGCCTGCTCCGGCGTCACGCTGCGCGCCAGCAGCGCGCTATCGACCTCGGCCATCAGGGCGACGCAGCGCGCGCGCCAGGCGTGCAGGGGACCGAGGCGGGCATGCCGGTCCAGCACCGCCAGGTGCAGCAAGGTCTCGTCCAGCATCGGCGTATGCAGGAACAGGTCCGGATCCGCGCCGGCACGCACGGCCTGCGTCATGGAATATCGAGCACGTAGTTCACGTAGGTGCTGACCTGGCCCGCCGTGGCGCCGCCCGTGCCGTAATAGCGCGCGTAGTAGACGAGCAGCAGCGGACCGCTGACGCCGTCGGCCTCGATGGGCGTCACGCTGTCGCGGTCGCCCACCCGGATCACGCTGCCCGATTCGTTCAGCAGCTCGACTTGCACACCCTGCGCCGCGACGCCGGGCGACACGGCCTGCGGGTTCAGGCGTCCGGTCATGTCCGAAGTCGGTCCCGACTGGAAGTACGCGCGCACGGTGGCGCGCGTGCCCACGCACTCGATGGGTATCTCGAACCGCGTCGATCCGGCGGTGTCGCCGGGCGCGGACAGGGACTGGACCGACACCGTGGGCAGGGTCACCGTCATGGTCTCGGCGCCGGCCTGCACGGTGCAGCTCAAGGGCACGTAGCGTCCCGTGAACTTGATCTGCACGTCTTCCGTGGCGGCGCGCGCCGCGTCCGACGCCAGCGCGGCCGTCAACGCCGCTGCGGCCAGCGCGAGCCAGGAACGCATTCCTAACGTTTTCAGTTTCATGGATCACCCTTTCTTGCCTGGCGCCGCGGACACCGCGGCCCCCGATACGCGGCACGCCGCCTGTACGCGCACGATGCTGGCGATGCCCGCCTTGGGCTGCCCCGCGACGGCGGGCGCTTGCGGCGGCAGCGTGTATTCGGCACGGCACTGCTGGTCCGGCGCCTGGCCCCAACGAATCTGCACCGCGCCCTGTTCCGCCAGCCCGCGCACCAGCGCGGCGCCGCCTTGGCCCACCGTGCCCAGGGCGGTGCCGTCCGCCTCCTGGAACACGTCGGCGCCCAGCGGCACGGCTTCGCCGTCCTCGCGGCGCAGCCGCAGCAGCACCGGCCGGCCCTGGGTCGTGCGCATTTCCACCAGCACGATGGCATCCAGCGTGGGCACGATCTCTTCGGAGGTGTTGTCCAGCTCGACGTCCATGCCGAGGCTGGAGGGGTCGAGCATCACGTTGTTGACTCGGTACGGTGTCAGGGACGGCACGAACGCGTAGCCGTTCGCATCGATTTCCGCGCCCTGGCCGTTGATCAGCCGCGCGCCGGTGGCGCCCTTGGCCTGCACCAGCGCGCCGGCGCGGCCCAACGAGGGCCCGGCCGTCAGGCCGCCGCTGTGCGCGACCACGGCGCCGCGCGCACCCAGCCCCACCTGCTTGGACCGGTTGCCGATCGACGCGTTGGCCGTGTAGGTGCCGAACGGCGCGCGGTAGGCGCCGTAGCCGCCCAGGGTGTTGACGCTGGCGCTCGATTCGCTGTTCTGCGCGGTGGTGGCGGTCAGGCCGAACGACACGGGCAGTTCCGTGCCCCCGCTGCCGCTGGCCGACGCCTGGACCAGGTGGTCGCCCCGGGAGCTGCGGCTGATGCTGGTGCTCAGGCTGTTAAAGCCCGGTCCGGCGTCGATCGCGTTGCGGCCCAGGGGAATCGACAGCGTCAGCATGACCTGGTTGCTCATCGTCGCCGACTCGCCGCTGCGGCTGCGCTGCGCGTAGACCGCATAGGTGAGCTGGCGATACCCGCCGCTGTAACCGATCTGGAACTGCAGGTCATGGCCGGAATCCTCGCGCCAGTAGTTCTGGCTGCTGCCGGTGACGAACAGGTTGCCCCGGTCGCCCACGGGCTGCGACACGTTCACCTGGAACCGCTCCTTCACGCGGAAATTACGCCACGCGTAGCCCGGATCGTCCTCGCTGCCGCCACCGCCTTCGCGCGCATAGATGGCATCGCGCAGGGAATAGAAGTTGGAGGTGGAATAGCGGTAGCCGGCCATGGAGAAGCGCGTGCCGGTGTCCTGCAGAATGTTCGAGTAGTTCAACCGGGTGCTCAGGCCCTTGTGCGACGCGCCGCCGATCTGGGTGCGCGCCCCGGTCACGTCCAGCGAGAACGCGCCGATGGGCGTATTCAGGGCGGACCCCAGCATGAGCGAGGCATAGCCCTCGGACGCCTGCGTGCCCGCGTAGGCGGTCAGCCCGTCGGTCACGCCGTACTGGTAGGTGCCTTCGGCCATCCAGGGTTCGCCGTCGGACTCGGCGTTGCGATACTTCCCCACGCCGGCGCTGTAGCGGTGCACGCCCTGGCGCAGCAGCAGGGGCACGGTCGAGAACGGCACGCTGAACGTGCTTTGGCGCCCATCCGCTTCCTGGACGGTCACTTCAAGGTCGCCGCCATAGCCGGCCGCCGGCATGTCGGCCAGCTCGAACGGCCCTGCCGGCACGTTCTGTTCGTGGATGACCCGTCCGCCCTGGCGCACCGTGACGACGGCGTTGGTGTCGGCGATGCCGCGCACGATGGGCGCGTAGCTGCGCAGCGAATCGGGCAGCATCCGGTCATCGCTGAAGAGCCGCACGCCGCGCAGGCTGGACGTGTCGAAGAGTTCTCCGCTGGTGTTGCTGTCGCCCAGCACGAGCTGGCCGCGCCAGGGCGCGATGTCCCGCTGGGCATAGGTCTCGATGCTGTCCCAGCTGGAATTGCCGCGACTGGACCAGCTTTTGCTCGACCGCTGGCGCAGGCGCCACGCGCCGAGATTCACGCCGGACGTCAGGCCAAGGTACAGATTGCTGAAATTCGTGCCTATGGTGTTGGTGCGGCTGGAGTACGCGTTCAGGCTGTAGTCCAGCAGGCCGACGGTGGCGCCCTCGTTCCAGCGCGACGAATCGACCCATCCGCGGACCCGCGTGTGCATGTAGGCCTGCGGCACGCTCAGGTCCAGCAGCAGGTCGCCCAGGTTCATGTCGGCGCGCGAACCGGGCACCGCCACGCTCAGGGGCTCGCAGCCGGCGGCCTCCCCAAGGGAGGCGTCCCGCGTCGGCGGCGCCTCACCCGTTCGGGCGGCCAGCAGCCGCGCGGTGTCGATGCCCAGTTGCTCAAGCTCCATCAGGCTGAAGCAGGGTTCGGTGAAGCCCGCGGCGTCGACCGCCTGGAAACGCACGTCGAACGTGCCCACCCGCTGGCCGTTGACCCTGACGTCGGTCGCGTAAAGGCCCGGCAGCACTGCGTTGCCGCGGCTGAATCTTGCCAGGTCCATCGACGTCCCGAACAGAAAGCGGGGATCGAAATCGACCTGCGCGTAACGCGGCGGTGCCTCGGCCGGCGACGCCGCGCCGGCCGCGCAAGGCAGCATGAGCGCCGTAATGGCCGCCTGCCGCCATCGGCCGCGTCCCGCATTCGCGGCTGTGCCCGAGAGTCCGGCCGCCCATGACTTGTGCATCTTCACGCAACCTCGCAGCATCATTTTTTCCTTTGCACCTAGGGACGCGGCCTGATTTCCGCCTGCGTCTGGACTTCCGCGCCGTAGTCATTGATGACCCCGAAGCGCACCTGATTGGCGGCAACCGGCTGCCTGTCGGCCGCCTTGCCCGCCGCGCGCTTCAAGACCAGCGTGCCGAACGGCGCGACCATGTCCTGCGCGAAGAAGACCTGCGATCCGGCGATGTTGGCCTGCACGCGGCTGAAGGTGACGTAGTACGGGGTGGGATTGCTGACCTGCAGCGCGCCTTTGTCGCCCAACTGCCAGGTCAGGGCCTGAGGCGCCTCCTCGACCAGCGCCGTCAGGCCGCCCGGACGCATGAACAGCTTGAGCCGCGTGCGCACCGCGAGCTGCATGTAGTTCTCGTTTTCCTTGCGCTCGGCTTTGGGCGGGACTTCCAGCACATTCAGGAAGTAGAGGGATTCGCGGTCGCGCGGCAGGTCGGCGCCCACGTAAACGATGCGCAGCGTCTGCCCCTTGCCGGGCTCGACCCGCGACACCGGCGGCGTGACCAGGAAAGGCACGTCCAGCGCGCCAGGGGTGGAATTGATGTTGCCGTCATCGATCCATGACTGGACCAGCAGCGGCTTTTCATCGGCGTTGCGCATCCGCAGGCTGACCTCGCGGCTGCCCTCGGGATACACGACGCGGGTTCCGGTGATGACCACACCGGCATTCACACTTGCGGCAATGCATGCCAGAAGCGCGGCAAGCGCCGCGCGCAGGTAGACGAAGAACACGGTAGTCCTTGATCGGGAAACGCGGATATCGATCCGCCGGGGCGGCACGCCCCGGCGGAAGTTCAAGCTAGGCCAGCCGATGCTTACGGATAGGCCAGCGTGAACTCGGCGAACGTCTTCACGACACCCGAGGTGGCCCCGCCCAGCGAGAAGTACTGGCCGCCGTAGACCAGGGTTGCGCCGCGCGTGGCGCCGGCGCCGGTGACCGGGAACGCAGTGCCCGCCGAGCCCGCCTGAATGGGAGTCCCGTCCGCCTCGAGGAGCTGGACCGTGACGTTCTGGGCGCCAGTGGATTCCAGGTTCTTCAGCGTGCGGTATTTCGGTTCCATGTTGGTGATCTCGAAGTGCGCCTGGACCTCGTCGATGGTGTCGGGGCACTCGATGACGTCGATTTCGAACGCCCTGGAACCCGCCGTATCGCCCTCGGTGATCAGCGATTGGGTCGACACCGTCGGCAGCAGGACGGTCTGGTCCTCCGAAGCCGGAGCGACCTTGCAGGTGTCGGGAATCAGGGTGCCTTCGAAGTTGACCTTGCCCGTGCCGACCTGCTGGGCGCTGGCCGGCAACGCGGCGGCAGCGGCCAGCGCGGCGGCGATGGAGATGCCGAGAATGCGGAGTTTCATCTTAAGTTCCTCTGTTTGGATATCGAAGTGAGAACGCGTGGCCAGAACTCAAAACACGGAAGCGGGATCCGCTGGTCCATCTTCTGACACGACCACGGTCAGTCTAGGTAGCGCCCGCGGGTTCGCACATCAGCGCTGTCCGATACGGAGGAAATAAGCCCGGTGTGATTGCAGTGCGCGGCGACAATAAGACGAAATCCGGCCTTTGCTGCCCGAGCCGGATGTCGCTCATCAGGTCATGCCGTTGCGCACGCCATACCTGACCAGTTCGCTGTCCGAATGCACGTCCAGTTTGCGCATCGCGGCGCGCTTCTGCGCGCTGACCGTCTGCTTCGAGCGCGAGAACTTCTCTGCGATTTCGCCGACCGTCAGGCCGGCGAGAAACAGGCGCACGACCTCGACTTCGCACGGCGTCAGTTTGCTGGCGCGCTCCGCGCCCGCGCCGCCCGTCCCCGCCTCGAGCGCCCCGCGTATACGCGGGGAGCGATACCGGTCGCCGCGCCAGGTGGCCTGTATCGCATGGCGCAGGTGTTCGGTCATGTCGGACTTGCTGACGATGCCCTGCACCCCCAGCCGTTCCACCGCCTGCAGCACCAGCGGACTGTCGATCGACGTCAGCACGATGAGCTTGAGCGCCGGATGCCGCTGCTGGATCAGCGTCAGCATGCCCAGGCCGTCGCCGAAGCTCTCGCCCGACATGACGTAGTCGCTCACGAGCACATCGCACGGCTGGCTCAGCAGCACGCTGAAGAGCTGCGTCGAGTTCTGGGCGCTTGCGACGACCCGGGCATGGCTCATCTCCGCGACTTCGACCTGCACGCCTCTGACGCAGACGGGATGACCGTCGGCCACGATGACTCGGATCGGATTGGACATTGGGCGGCCCCTTCAGTTTGCGTCCACCAGATGCGGTTGAAACGAAAAAGCGGCTTCCGGCGCCGCGTCCTTGTCCTGGACCAGGATGTCCACGCGCGCCAGCGTCTTGCGGTCGGCCATGGCATCCATCCAGAGTGACGCCAGGCGCGGCAGGATGTGCTGTTCGAGATGGCCGATCAGCGCGCGGGCGCCCGTCTGGTCGACCCGGCACGCGGCCACCACATAATCGACCACGTCCTGCTCGTAGGAAAGCCGAGACTTCAATGTTTCGGACATACGGCGCACTACGCGGTCCAGGTGCAACCGCACGATGCTGGCCAGCGCATCGCTGCGCAACGGCGCGTAGGGGATGACGGTCAGGCGGCCCAGCAGCGCCGCCGGAAAGCGCGCCAGCAGGTCGGGCTCGATCGCCTGGCGCAGGCCGTCGAACGCGGGCGGCGCGTCCTCGTCCGCGCAGAGCGTGGCGATCAGCTCGCTGGCCACGTTGGTCGTCAGCAGGATGACCGTGTTGCGAAAGTCGATGTAGCGTCCGTCGCCGTCTTCCATGTAGCCCTTGTCGAACACCTGGAAGAACAGTTCGTGCACGTCGCTGTGCGCCTTCTCGACCTCATCGAGCAGGATCACGGAATAAGGCCGGCGGCGCACCGCTTCGGTCAGCACCCCGCCTTCGCCGTAGCCCACGTACCCGGGCGGCGCGCCGCGCAGGCCCGACACGGTGTGCGCTTCCTGGTATTCGCTGAGGTTGATGGAGATGAGATTCTGTTCGCCGCCATACAGCGCTTCGGCCAGCGCGAGCGCGGTTTCGGTCTTGCCCACGCCCGAGGGGCCGGCCAGCAGGAATACGCCTTGGGGCTTTTGCGGATCGGACAGGCCCGCGCGGGCGGTGCGCACCCGCTGCACGATGCGCTCGATGGGCTGCTCCTGCCCGATCACCCGCGCGCGCAGCGCGCCTTGGAGATTGCGCACGGCCGTGATCTCGTCGGTGAGCATGCGCCCCACGGGAATGCCGGTCCAGTCGGCGACGATCTCCGCCACCGCGCTGTCGCTGACCTCCGGATGCACCAGCGGCGTTTCGCCCTGCTGCGCACGCAGGGCCTGCGCGGCTTGCGCCAGCGCGGACGCCGATTCCGGGTCCGCGCCGTCCGGCCTGCCCTCGAGCGCGGCGGCGCGCCGCTCCAGGAGGGCTTGGACCTGCGCGCGCTGCTCGCGCCAGTCGTGCTCGATGGCCGCCTTCTCGTCCCGCAGCGCCGCCATGCGCGCGTCGATCTCGGCCAGCTCGGCGGCATCGCGCAGGCCGACCGTTGCCTCCGCATCCAGCAACGCGCGCTCGGACTCGCAGGCCAGCATGCGCTGCTGGACGTGCTCGAGCACCTTGGGCGGGGCGTGCTGCGACAGCGCCACCCGGGCGCAGGCGGTGTCGAGCAGGCTGATCGCCTTGTCCGGCAGCTGCCGCGTGGGCAGGTAACGCTGCGACAGGGTCACCGCCGCCCGCACCGCGTCGTCGCGGACCAGCACGCCGTGGTGGCGCGCGAAGCTGGGCACCAGGCCACGCACCATGGCCACGGCCTGCTCGATCTGCGGTTCCGCCACCTGCAGCATGTGGAACCGGCGCGTCAGCGCGGGATCCTTTTCGATGTAGCGCTTGTACTCCGCCCACGTCGTGGCCCCGATCACGCGCAGGTCGCCCCGCGCCAGCATGGGCTTGAGCAGGTTGGCGGCGTCGCCCGTCCCGGCCTGGCCGCCCGCGCCGATCAGCGTGTGCATTTCATCGATGAAGAGGATGGTCATGGCGGCCGAGCGCTTGGCCGCGTCCAGCAGGCCCTTCAGGCGCGATTCGAACTCCCCCTTCACGCTGGCGCCCGCCAGCATGGCGCCGATGTCCACGTTCAGCACGCGCGCGCCCGCCAGCATCGGGGGCACGACCCCCTGCGCGATGGCGATCGCCAGGCCCTCGACCACCGCGGTCTTGCCCACGCCTGCCTCGCCAGTCAGCAGCGGATTGTTCTGGCGCCGGCGCATCAGCACATCGACCATCGCGCGAATCTCGATCTCGCGGCTGAGCACGGGGTCCAGGCCCCCGTCGCGGGCCCGCGCGGTAAGGTCCGTGCAGAACTTGGCCAAGAGGTCGTCCTGCCCGGGCGCGCCGTCCTGCGCGGCGCCGTCCGGCCGTTGCCCTGCCGGCTGCCCCGACGCCGGCCCCGCGGCCTCGGGCGACCCGTCGATCCAGCTGCGCAGGGGCGCCGCCAGGTCGTCCATCGGCACCTTGCGGAATTCGGGCGAAATGCCCAGCAGCACCCGGCGCAATTCGGGGTCGGTGGCCAGCGCGTGGATCAGCCAGCCGCCCCGGATGCGGGAGTCGTTGAACTGCAGGGTCGCGCTGATCCACGCCCGCTCGACCGCGATCTCGACCTGATAGGAGAAGTCGCTGACCGATCCCGCGCCGCCAGGCAATGAGGCCAGCGCCTCGCGCACATGCAGGTCGATGACTTCGGGATCGGCTCCCGCGTGACGCAGGATGCGCTGCAGATCGCCATCCGATTGATTCAACAGCTGATGCAGCCAGTGGACCACTTCCACGTACGGGTTTCCCCGCAATTTGCAGAATGCCGTGGCCGATTCCAGGCTCTGGAACAGTCGTTGATTGAGTTTTCCGAACAGGACGCGTCGAAGAATTGTCATTCGTCTTTTAAGTGGTTGGCCCAAGGATTTTTCCGAGGCTATCCACCATCAATCGACGAAACAATCAGACTAGACAAAAGTTATTTCCGAAGAGATTGCTCGCGGCGCGGCGCCGTTTCCCTGCTTGATCAGGCGCAGTGCGGCCCGCGAAAAGCCGCTGAGCGAACAACTTGTCTTCGCTTTTCGAAATAGTCCTATTCCCAGTGACCCACCGCGCCATAAAAATCCCAGTGACGATCGAACCGGGACTTCTCGATGCGCACGCCGCCGCAGGGCCGCCGGTCTATCGCCGCGGTGTCTCCCGGCCGCTCACCAGGCGGCCGGCATTACCTAATCTTGCAGACAGGCAGAACCCTCATTCCTATGCACATGCACCCGCCCCGCATACGGCTCGGCATCCTGGACAGCCATCCCCTGGTACTCAAAGGTCTCACCGCAATATTCGAAAAATGCACCGACGTCGATGTGCTCGGCACGTACGACGACAGCGTGGCCCTGCTCGACGCGATGTCATCCATGCACACCGAGGTGGTGCTCATGGAATACTTCCTCGACGACTCCCATCACGATGGCGCCGAGCTCATTCCCATCCTGCGACGGCTGCATCCCGACACCCGCGTCGTCATCTTCTCCGCCTCGCAGGACCCCGGCGTTGCCGCCCTGGCCTTGCGCCTCGGCGCCCACGGCTTTGTCAGCAAGTGCGCGCCGGAAGAGGTCGTCCTCACCGCGCTGCGCCGGGTCCACGCCGGGGGGCAATTCATCGACCCCGCGATCCGGCATCTGCTGCCCGACAGCCTTTCTCCCATCTTTCCCGTCGCGGCGCAGCGCATCCGGGCCGGGCGGCGCATCCAGGCCTTGCTCGACAGCGCCAAGCTGTCCCCCAGCGAACGCATTGTCCTCAAGACCTTCGTGTCGGGCATCAACGTGATGGAAATCGCGGCGCGCCTGCATAAAAGCCCCAAGACGGTCAGCTCGCAGAAGGCGGCCGCGTTCCGCAAGCTGGGCGTCTCATCGGATAGCGGGCTGTTCCGCCTGATCAGCAGCACCTCCGAACCCTACTGATCCGTCCCCCGGGCGGCGCCGCGCCCAGGGCGCCAAGGCCTGGGCCGCGCCCCGCCGCAGGCCGCCGGCCCGCTTGCGTCCGCCCCCCGCCCGGGAGTAAATTGTTGACAATTTGGCGCGCCGAGCGCGCTTTTCTGGGATATTTCCCAAGAAAACCTACGGATTGTCGACACCATGAGCAAAGTGCTCACCCTGCCGACGGCGGCGCCGAACGACGGCGAAACCCTGTCGGACCACATCTTCCGCAAGATCCAGTCCGCCATCGTCAAGGGCGAGATCGCCCCGGGCAGCAAGATTTCCGAGCCCGAGCTGGCGCGCATCCACGGCGTCAGCCGCGGTCCGCTGCGCGAAGCCCTGCATCGCCTGGAAGGCCAGAAACTGCTGGTGCGCGTGCCGCACGCCGGCGCGCGGGTCGTGTCCCTGTCGATCCAGGAACTGGTTGAACTCTACGAAATCCGCGAATCGCTGGAAGGCACGGCCTGCCGGCTGGCCGCCGAGCGCATGCCGCCCTCGGAAATCGACGAGCTGCGCGGCGTGCTGGAAGCGCACGAACGCGACGAAGCCTTCCAGGCCGGCCTGGGCTACTACCAGCAGGAAGGGGATTACGATTTCCACTACCGCATCGTCAAGGGCAGCGGCAACCAGATGCTGTTTCGCATGCTCTGCGACGAGCTCTACCAACTGGCGCGGATGTACCGCATCCAGTATTCGACCACGCCCAACCGCCCGCGGCAGGCCTACGCCGAACACCACCGCATTCTCGACGCCATCGCCGACGGCGACGGCGAGCTGGCTGAAATGCTGATGCGCCGCCACATCCGCGCATCCCGCATCAATATCGAACAACAGATCGCGCAAAGCACCCCACAGCGCACGGAGGCATGATGAACAAGTCGTATCGCAAGACCCTGCCCGGCACCCGCCTGGACTACTTCGACGCCCGCGCGGCCGTGGACGCCATTGCGCCCGGCGCGTATGACGGCCTGCCTTACACGTCGCGCGTCCTGGCCGAGAACCTGGTGCGCCGCTGCGATCCCGCGCTGCTCACGGATGCGCTCAAACAGCTCATCGAGCGCCGCCGCGACCTGGATTTTCCGTGGTTTCCGGCGCGCGTCGTCTGTCATGACATCCTGGGCCAGACCGCGCTGGTGGACCTGGCCGGCCTGCGCGACGCGATCGCCGACAAGGGCGGCGATCCGGCCAAGGTCAACCCCGTGGTGCCCGTGCAGCTCATCGTCGACCACTCGCTGGCAGTGGAATACGACGGCAACGATCCGGACGCCTTCGCCAAGAACCGCGCGGTCGAAGACCGCCGCAACGAAGACCGCTTCCATTTCATCGACTGGACCAAGGCGGCCTTCGAGAACATCGAAGTCGTCCCGCCGGGCAACGGCATCATGCACCAGATCAACCTGGAGCGGATGTCGCCCGTGATCTACACGCAGGACGGCGTGGCCTTCCCCGACACGCTGGTGGGCACCGACAGCCACACGCCGCACGTGGACGCGCTGGGCGTCATCGCCATCGGCGTGGGCGGCCTGGAAGCCGAAAACGTCATGCTGGGCCGCGCGTCGTGGATGCGCCTGCCCGACATCGTCGGCGTCGAACTCACCGGCCGCGCCCAGCCCGGCATCACCGCCACCGACATCGTGCTGACCCTGACCGAATTCCTGCGCAAGGAAAAAGTCGTGGGCGCGTACCTGGAGTTCTACGGCGAAGGCGCCTCCAGCCTCACGCTGGGCGACCGCGCCACCATCTCGAACATGGCGCCCGAGTACGGCGCCACGGCCGCGATGTTCTCCATCGACCAGCAGACCATCGACTACCTGCGCCTGACCGGTCGCGAAGACGCGCAGATCGCGCTGGTGGAAACCTACGCCAAGACCGCGGGCCTGTGGTCCGACAGCCTGGCGACCGCGCAGTACGAGCGCGTGCTGCGCTTTGACCTGTCCACCGTGGTGCGCACCCTGGCCGGCCCGTCCAATCCGCATCGCCGCCTGCCGGTGTCCGACCTGGCCGAACGCGGCATCGCCGGCGTGGTCGAAAACCAGCCCGGCCTCATGCCCGACGGCGCCGTCATCATCGCCGCCATCACCAGCTGCACCAACACCAGCAACCCGCGCAACGTCATCGCCGCCGGCCTGCTGGCGCGCAACGCCAACCGCGCCGGCCTGGCGCGCAAGCCCTGGGTGAAGAGCTCGCTCGCGCCCGGCTCCAAGGCCGTGCAGCTCTATCTGGAAGAAGCCGGCCTCACGCATGAGCTGGAGCAGCTGGGCTTTGGCGTCGTGGCGTTCGCCTGTACCACGTGCAACGGCATGTCCGGCGCGCTGGACCCGAAGATCCAGCAGGAAATCATCGACCGCGATCTCTACGCCACCGCCGTGCTGTCCGGCAACCGCAACTTCGACGGCCGCATCCACCCCTACGCCAAGCAGGCCTTCCTGGCCTCGCCGCCGCTGGTCGTGGCCTACGCCATCGCCGGCACCATCCGCTTCGACATCGAGCGCGACGTGCTGGGCGTGGCCGCCGACGGCCGCGAAATCCGCCTGAAGGACATCTGGCCCAGCGACGAGGAAATCGACGCCATGGTCAAGTCCGCGGTCAAGCCCGAGCAGTTCCGCAAGGTCTACGCCCCGATGTTCGGCATCAAGGACGACCGCCAGACCGCCGTCAGCCCGCTGTACGACTGGCGCCCGCAAAGCACCTACATCCGCCGCCCGCCCTACTGGGAAGGCGCGCTCGCCGGCGAACGCACGCTGCGCGGCATGCTGCCGCTGGCCGTGCTGGGCGACAACATCACCACCGACCACCTGTCGCCGTCCAACGCCATCCTGCTGGACAGCGCTGCGGGCGAGTACCTGCACAAGATGGGCCTGCCCGAAGAGGACTTCAACTCCTACGCCACGCACCGCGGCGATCACCTGACCGCGCAGCGCGCCACCTTCGCCAATCCCAAGCTCTTCAACGAGATGGTCAAGAACGCCGACGGCAGCGTGAAGCAGGGCTCGCTGGCGCGCGTGGAGCCCGAAGGCCAGGTCATGCGCATGTGGGAAGCCATTGAAACCTACATGAACCGCAAGCAGCCGCTCATCATCGTGGCCGGCGCCGACTACGGCCAGGGCTCGTCGCGCGACTGGGCCGCCAAGGGCGTGCGCCTGGCCGGGGTCGAGGCCATCGTCGCCGAAGGCTTCGAGCGCATCCACCGCACCAACCTCATCGGCATGGGCGTGCTGCCGCTCGAATTCAAGCCCGGCGTGAACCGCAAGACCCTGGCGCTGGACGGCACCGAAAGCTACGACGTGACCGGCGAACGCAAGCCGCGCGCGGACCTGACGCTGGTCATCCACCGCCGCAACGGCAGCACCGAGCAGGTCCCGGTGACCTGCCGCCTGGACACCGCAGAAGAAGTCTCGATCTATGAAGCCGGCGGCGTGCTGCAACGCTTTGCGCAGGATTTCCTGGAGGCCGCCTCCGCCTCCGGCGCCGGCAAGCTCGCCTGACCGGCCGTCATGCAGACCGGCGGGCGTTGCAGCGCCCGCCGCCCCTATTCCGATATCTCAGGACTGTTTCATGGCACATGCTCCCCAAACCAAGATCGCGGCCACCTACATGCGCGGCGGCACCAGCAAAGGCGTGTTCTTCAAGCTGGACGACCTGCCCGAGTCCGCGCGCGTGCCCGGCGCCGCGCGCGACGCGCTGCTGCTGCGCGTGATCGGCAGCCCCGACCCCTACGGCAAGCAGATCGACGGCATGGGCGCCGCCACCTCCAGCACCAGCAAGACCGTCATCGTCGCCAAAAGCGCGCGTCCCGATCATGACGTGGACTACCTCTTCGGCCAGGTCTCCATCGACCAGCCCTTCGTGGACTGGAGCGGCAACTGCGGCAACCTGTCCGCCGCGGTCGGCCCCTTCGCCATCACCAACGGCCTCGTCGATCCGGCCCGCATCCCGCAGGACGGCACCGCCGTGGTGCGCATCTGGCAGGCCAACATCCAGAAAACCATCATCGCGCACGTGCCCATCACCGGCGGCGCGGTGCAGGAGACGGGCGACTTCGAACTGGACGGCGTGACCTTCCCGGCCGCCGAACTGCGCCTGGAATTCATGGACCCGGCCGAGGAAGGCGACGGCGGTTCCATGTTCCCCACCGGCAACCTGGTCGACAACCTGGAAGTGCCGGGCGTGGGCACCTTCAAGGCCACGATGATCAACTCCGGCATCCCCACGATCTTCCTGGAAGCCGATGCCCTGGGCTACACCGGCACGGAACTGCAGGAAGCCATCAACGGCGACGCCGCCGCGCTGGCGCGCTTCGAGACCATCCGCGCCCACGGCGCGCTGCGCATGGGCCTCATCAAGGACATCGCCGAGGCCGCCAGCCGCCAGCACACCCCCAAGATCGCCTTCGTCGCCCCGCCCAAGGCCTACGTGTCGTCCAGCGGCAAGCAGATCGGCACGGGCGACATCGACGTCCTGGTGCGCGCCCTGTCTATGGGCAAGCTGCACCACGCCATGATGGGCACGGCCTCCGTCGCCATCGCCACCGCGGCCGCCGTGCCCGGCACGCTGGTCAACCTGGCCGCGGGCGGCGGCGAACGCGACAACGTGTGCTTCGGCCACCCCTCAGGCACGCTGCGCGTGGGCGCGCAGGCGCAGTCGGTTGACGGCGAATGGAAAGTCACCAAGGCCATCATGAGCCGCAGCGCGCGGGTGCTGATGGAAGGGCGGGTGCATGTGCCGCGGGAGGGGTTTTGACGGGAGATCAGAATCGCGAGGCAGCAGCCTGCAGTTCTGGGCGGAAAGTTCAGGAGTATTACCTTTCAACACCGCCCGTTAAGCAGGAAGCCCGGCGCAGATCGGAGATGAAAATCCAAAGCGTATTGGGAATTTCGTTGTGACAACGCAGCCCGAGACTAGCAACGTCGACATGGAATTTCACTAATACGCGTTCTCCTCGTTCATGGCGGCGTAGGCCCGATTGCGACTCTACGTTGACGACCAGACCTCGCTGCCCGACCAGTTTCCAGTAATTTTCCGAATCTCGTATTGAGGCGGCGGCCGTTTTTGTTCCGAGAAAGGTCTCTATGACAACGGGATCATTCGGGAAGAAATTCATTAGCGCCTCCAAAATTCTGCCAAACAGTTCAAAGAGCTCGGCTTATCTGGCGCTCACGTCCCGGATAAGGCCCTTTTCGCGGCCTGCGGGCATATCAAGGACGCACCTCGTCCATCGTCGCCAGCAAATGTTTTCGCGCCATTGGCCGGGTCCATCACCGGTGAACGCTCGACCCTAGCAACTTTTGAAGCCGCCGCACTTCCTGCAATAGGCGAGGAACATCCTGCCTTGCGTGAGCGATAAAGTCCTGATCGGCTACAGTCGCCCCGGACAACTCTATGTCCTCATGCCTAGCCCCCGGCGGCCCCGTTCGAATAAAGTTCGAACCGCTCTCGTGGTCTCTACCCTCTATATATGACTGCCATGGGCCGGGCGTTACCGCCTGGCAGCGCGCTTCGATTCGATCTAGTTCTGCACTGTTCATGCTGATTCACCTTGTCACGCTGGGGTTTTTGACCACAGGGGTCATCAATGATTAGGCTTGCTTGCCCGTGATTCAGGAAAGTGTCGCATGATACGGATTACTTCTGGTTGGAGAAGGAACAACATCACCACCTGCCGCTGTCACAGCGCCAACCGTGGTGGTTCCCACCTTGGAGTGCGGAATACTCGCGGTTAGTTCTCCAAGCGACTTACCGTTTGCACTGTTTACAGAGACACCGCTTATCTTCATGCTCATCGTCAATTCCCTCGATTATGACGTGAGCAGGTTCTCACTGGTCATTACATATGCTTAGTCGACCTTGAACTTGTGCATTCGTGTATGTTGCTCTAGATATAGCCGAAAGCTGCGGCAATACTCATGCCCCAGCAAACCAATATCGGCAAAAACAAACCCCAGCATAAAATCTGCCCCATCCTTCGTCAGCGAGGACCTCTCTCTACTAAATAGGGCATATTGGATTATTTTCAACAACACCTGTTCACTCTCTTCAAAATTGGCGTCCTCCCTATTCTTCATGTTTTCTATGCACAATTTGTCCAGCAAGTCCGGACCGTTTTTTTTGGACAGATGATCCCTGATGATGTCAATGTAGGAAGTAACGATGCTTTTGACCCGAGATGAAATACAGAGGCGTGTCCGTTCATGGATCAGGCAGTCCTGAATATAGTCAGTCAGAACGAAGAAAAAGTCCTCATAACTCATCGATTCAATATTGAAGCGCTCTTCAAAGATCTTGTATTGATTCATGCAGTCGCTTGCGTCGCTCATGTTTGGATCCCTTCTCTTGTTACTCATCTACCGTCCAGCGTTTATCTCGTTGGGCAATCGTCTCTGATTCCCAGTTGCCGCTGGACATGGGCGCAAGAGCCACAAGCAGGCATGGGTTTGCCTTTCTTGTCGTTGCGCCAGGTTTGGGAAGATCCGCCTTGAACCAGATCTTTCAGTTCGTCGAGTGTTTCTATCCCTCCGGCATTCGCGGCTTTACTCAACGCGTCCGCTTCGGCGCAAGCTCCGTGATATTCGCTTCGCTCAATCAGCGGAACATTGTCATAAGCTGCCTTAACGGCAGCGTTTGTTATGCCTCTTCCGCCCTCGCCGGAGCTGAGTCCCCATTGCGAACCTCCCGGTATGTTCTGCGCGCGAAGTACACCTCTAGCACCCGCTAGCCCGAGCGGATCCAGCCATTCGATGGGGTTATGGGCATACTGATAAATGTTCAGCCCACCCGAAAATCCGATCGGATCCTTCGATATAAACCGCCCGATCTGCGGATCATAGTACCGATGGCGGTTGTAATGCAGGCCTGTTTCGGGGTCCAGATACTGCCCCTGGAATCGGATCGGATTACGTATCCCTGCCGCGCGGGCGGCATCGCTGATGGCTTCTTTCGCCGCGCCCCACGCGTGGTAGTGCGCGCTCCAAACAATATCGCCTTGCGCGTCGGTCAGTTCCTGCGGCGTGCCCAGGTGGTCGCAGTGATACCAGGCCATGGCGTCCACCGGGTCCGGGTCGGGCGAGGTTGTCCATAGCGGGTCGCGGTCGATGTCGTAGGCACCCGCGTAAACAGGTTGCTGATGCAGCAGCACGGGTTTGCGGCTGATCGCCTGGGCCAGCGGGACGAAGCTGCCGGGTTCGTATAGGTAGTGTGTGGTCTGGTCGTCGCGGCCTTCCCATGCCAGGGTGTCGCCATCCCAGCCGTACAGCGTTGTGCTGCAACCCATCGCGCGATTCGCGCGCGCTTGTTCTTCCCGGATCTGCGCGGGCGTCATGCCAGGCCGTTCGCGCCAGTGCGCTTCGGATTGCTTGAGCAAGCGGCGGCCCAGCGCGTCGTACTGGTAGCTCACTTGCAGGCTGTTGTTGCTGTAGCCCGTCAGGCGGTTGAAGAGATCCCATTCGAAGCGCGAGCGCTGGCCGTTGTGCAGCTTCTCGACGAGGTTGCCGCGCGGGTCGTAGGTGTAGTGGGTGCCGGCGTATTCGCGCAGCAGGTTGTCCAGGCGCACGGAACGCTGGCGGTAGGTGTAGACGGGGCCCGCCATGCCTAGCGTGCTGGCGTGGGCCGGGTCGCTGGACGGGTCGAGGAGATTGCTTGCCGGGTCGAAGGCGAAGGTTTCCTTGCCCAGGCTGCTGGTGGCCTCCAATAGGCGTCCTACCGGGTCATAGCGATACGCCAAGGGGCCTCGGCGGCTGTCCTGGATTGCTTCCAACTGGCCCGCCGCATCGTAGCGGTAGCCGCGGTGGATCAGGCGCTGCGCGCCCCGCGCGATGCTCTGTGCATTCAGGCGCCCCATCCCATCCCACGATTGCGTCTGCGCCAGACCATTGCCTTGCGTGCGGGTGGTCTCGCGATGCAGGTCGTCGCGTTCGATGCTGACGAGTTCATGGTCGTCGAACAGCAGGCCGTGTACGTGGCCCGAGCCATAAGTCAGCACGCTGACGCGATGGCCATCGGAGCGGTGCGTGGCGATGCGTTGGTTCAGCTCGTTGTACTCGTGCTTCCAGACCGCCACGACCGGTTGCGCCAGACGTAGATAGTGCTGGTGTTCGCGGGTCAGGTTGCCGGCAGCGTCGTGGAACCATTGGAGCCGGCAGGCGGCGTTCTCGGCGAGGATCATGCGGCCGTTGCCGTCGTAGGCGTAGCGCTCTGTCTGCGCCTCGACGCGAACCTGCGCTGAGCGTGAGGGCGCGGGTGCTGACGTTTGCGTGGCCGTTTGCGCCGACGTACGCGCCGCCGCTTGTGCTGCGGTCTGCCCCGCCGCTTGCGCTGACGGCGCATACGGCCGCGCCAAACGTTGGGTCACGCGCCCCAGCGCGTCGAACGTGAACTCGATGACCCGGTCGCCATCCTGCGCCGACAGCAACGTACCGCTGTCCGGGTCGTAGCGATATCGGGTGGCCACGTCATCGAAGCCTCGCTCCTCCAGCAGTCGCCCGGCCGGGTCATAGACGAATCTCGCCTGCCGGTCGTTCTCATTGGCGAGCGCCGTGAGCCGACCCAGCTTGTCCCATTCGTATTGGAGCGTCCGCCCCGCCGCGTCCAGGCGCTGGGCAAGGAGCCCCGCGCCGTTGTATGTCCACTGCGTGCGCCGGCCCAGCGCGTCGGTGTGGGCCAGCAGCCGCCCTTCGGCGTCGCGCTCGTAGTGTTCGACCGTCTGGTCCGGGTGCGTGACCAGGGCCAGATGCCCCGCCTCGTACCTGTAGCGTGTGACGTTGCCCGCCGCATCGGTAAAGGCGGTCAACTGTCCCGCCTCGTCATACGCCCAGGCGCTGCGCTTACCCGAGCAATCCGTGTACTGCGTGAGCAGCCCCGCCGCGTTGTAGGCCAGCAGTTTCTCTCCGCCCCGTGCGTCCCGGATCGCAACCGGATTGCCCGCCACGTCATTGGCGTACTCGGTCTTATTGCCCAGCGGATCGATAGCTTCGGTCAGGTACCCACGCGGGCTGTAGTCGCGCTGCCACAGGCCGCCTTCGGCGTCGCGGATCTTGAAGAGCTGGTCCTGGTCGTCGTAGGCGTAGTGGACCGAGGTGCCATCCGCGCGCAGATGTTCGAGCAGATTGCTGCGCTCGTCGTAGGCGTAGCTGTCGATGTTGCCGTCGGGGTGGATGTGCGTGACCACGTTCTTGGCGTCGTCGCGATATAACCATTCCGACAGGCCGTCCGGATGCACGATGCGGTAGGTGTAGCCGTCGATGTCGTAGTAGTGCTCCGTGACATGCCCGAGCGCATCGGTGACGTAGGTCAGGCGGATCTCGGGGTGCCAGCGCAGGCGCGTGTCGAAGCTGCCGTCGTCGGCCCATTCGCGCACGGCGCGCGCCTTGGGGCCTGAACCCTCCCACTCCAGGTTCATGCCGCGTCCGGTGCGGTCGGTGTAGCGGGTGATGAGGTGCTGCCGGTAGTGGTAGTCCCACTGGGCGCCGTGTTCGTCCCGCGCCCGCAGGAGGTCCCCTTGCTCGTCGTAGTCGTAGCCGGCCAATTGCCGCTGCGGCTCTCCGTCCTTGAGTTGCCAGAGCGCCACGATGCGGCCGGCGGCATCGATCTGCGTGCCGACGTGCGTGTGGGGGACATCGTCCAGATACGTCACGAGGTCGGACAGAACGCTGCGCCGTCCCACGACATGCCGATAGTGCAACGCGACGCGCGCGCCGTTGCGCAGGTGGATGCCCGTCAGCCGAAACCGCCGGCCCTCGCGTTGATAGGTCGCGCGCCGCTCGTATCCTTGCGCCACGGTCAGTTCGCTGTCGGAGGTGCGCACTACCGTCAGGTTCTCGACGGGGTCGTAGTGGAACTTGCCGACCGCCGGTAGCGGCCAGGCGTGCGTGCGCCCGTCCTCGGCGTGATAGCGCAGGGTTTCGCGGTCCGCGCCTGCCGTCTTGATGTCGATGCGCGAGGTGTACTCGTTGATCCAGCGTGCGCCGATGACGCCGTTGTCGTACGCAGCCAGGTCCGAGGAATACGTTCGCGCCCAGCGCAGCGCAAAGGGCCCTGGCAACGAGAAATCCACATGCGTGATCCGCTCAGTCCCCATCGCAAAGCTGATGCTGTGGCAGGTGGCCGGACACGCGCCATTCTTGTCTTTATTGGCATTCCGCCGCGCGCGGGCCTGGCGGCGGATGCGCGCCAGGCGCATCGAACGCGCCATCTGCCGGGCCTTGCTCGCCACGGCCGGTCGCACGTTCGCGCCGATCGCGTACCCCTTGCGCTGGCGCCACAGCACCACGGCCACCGACAGTTGCATGAGCAGCGACGCGATGCTGTTGACGTTGTTCTCGTCGGCCAGCGATTGCATGCTGTCATTGACTTGCGGCGCCAGGGCGTTCAGGCGCTGGGCGGAGCGCAGCATCAAGTCGCGCGCCTTGGCGGGCAGCAGGTCCTTGGCGGCGTTGCCGACCGACTGCTTGCTGCCGCGTACGCCGCTACCGAGGCCATCCCAGAGGTCGCGCGCCGCGCCCAGCGGCGAGTCCCACTTCTTGTCCCACGCGGACGAGAGCTGCTCGCCCGCCTTCTCAAACGAGGCGTCCGCGTTTGCCGGCACGGTCAGGCTGACCAGGACATCGGCCAGCGCCCGGATGATTTCTTCTGCCTTGGCCCCCGCATCCTGCAGCAGCCCTTCCAACCGTGCCTGCGCCTGTTGCGCGAAGTCTTCGATGTCGCCGGCGATGTTCTCGCTCAAGTGCGCGGCCAGGGCCATGATGATGGCGTTGCCCAGGCCCGCCTTGGCCTGGCGCGCGACCTCCTTTTGCACGAGAAACAGCGCGGGCCGAAGGCTCATGCGCGCAGCCGCCGTGCCGGGCACGGGCACCACGCCGAACAGGTTGATGCCCAGGCTCACCCAGTCCAGGAATTGGGTGGGATTGCTGTCGACCAATGTCGTGATGTCGCCGATGGCGTCGACCAGCGCCATGAGGTTGCCCAGCACCGGCACCGCGCCCGCGGCCGCCTTGATGCGCGGCAGCGTGACCCAGCCGTCGCTGTTTTCGCGCAGCCATTGGTCAAAGGCGTTCTGGCCAGCCTCGACGTCTTCGGGGGCAATGGTGTTCAGCGGAGCGACGACGCCTTGTGGGCCGTCCAGGTCTTCGTCGCTCCATTGGATGCCGTCGTTCTCGGCTTCGGCTTCCTGGTATTCGGCTTCGGTGTAGTCCTCGTCGACCGGGCGACCCGGCTTGGAGCGGATGGTCATGGCGGGGCGTTGATTGTTGGGGGAAAGGTCGGTGCCGCATGCGGACCGGGCGGTAGCCGTCCCCTATTCGCATGGACGGCGAAAGAGTGTCCGATACATGCGAATTTTTTGCCCTAAGGTTTATTCGAAAACGCAATCTGCGAATGCGATGTGAAGGCTGCGCCCGGCGCTCAGACGCCGTCGCCCCGTAGGGCGGCTTGTCGGAGGCCGCGCGGATTTGCAGCGCACCGATCCGGTGCATTCGCCACTGCGCCAACCCCGAATAGCGCGTCTCCCTGACGCAGAATGGCGCCCGCCCCATGCCTGCGCTGAAAGCCCGCTGAAAACGGCTCCACCGCTCCCATCAAAGTTCTGACCCACCCTAAAGTCGCCGCACGCAAATGCCGTTAGCGGATTGCGGCAGGGGGTTTCCTGGCCGACTAGCAACCCGCCAGCCGCAGCGTTGGCGCACTTTGAATACGAGCATGAAGATCACGTCGCTGCGCAACCGCATTTTGCTTATTACCTGCTTTACGGTGGTCGGGGCGCTTACGCTCTCCGGCTTCATCACCTACCAGATCGTGCGCGACAACATGATGACAACCATCGCCGCGACCCTGGACGCCGTGGCCTCCGGCAATGCCAGCGCCATCGAGCGCTGGTCGGCGGACAAGGCGCAGGCCGTCAACGCCACGGCGCAAGTGGTGGAAAAGGGCGATCCCCGGGGCCTGACGCAGCTCATGGGCCAGACCAACGGCTTTCCCATCACCACGATCGGCTGGTCCGACAAGACCTTTTTTTCCACCACGAAGACCGCGGCCGACTACGATCCGACGGCGCGGCCCTGGTACAAGAGCGCCGTGGCCGCCGGCAAGCTGACCATCACCAAGCCCTACGGCGACTCCACCACGGGCGTGCTGTATGTCGCGTTCACCGCGCCGCTCGTGCGCAGCGGGCAGACGGTCGGCGTGCTGAGCGGCGCGGTGCCGCTGGATGGAGTCAAGGACATCATCAAGGCCATCCACCCCACCCCGTCCAGCAGCGCCTTCGTGCTGGGGACGGACGGGCAGGTGATTTCGCACCTGAATGACAAGCTGGCGCTCAAGCCGTCGACCGACATCGCCGCCGGATTGACCTCGGACGCCGTGGCCGCCATGGCCCGCGACGGCGCCGCGCCGGTCGAACTGGCGCTGGATGGCGCGCAGAAACTGCTGAAGGCGCGCCGCATCCCCGGCACGGACTGGTATCTGGTGGTGGCGCTGGACAAGACCGAAGCCACCGTCGGCCTGACGCAGGTGCTGCACGCGACGCTGATCTCGCTGGTGGTCCTGACGCTGGTGGCCGTGGCGCTGGCCAGCGTGATCACGTCGCGCGCGTTCAAGCGCCTGTCCGCCGTGCGCGACGCGATGGACACCATCGGCTCAGGCGATGGCGACATGACCCACCGCCTGGCGGTGGTCGGCCACGATGAGGTGGCGCAGATCTCATCGTCGTTCAACGCCTTTGTCGACAAGATCACCCACGTCATGCGCGAAGTGCGCAGCGGTGTGCATTCGATGAGCGCCGCCACGCGCGAGATCGACATGGGCAACCGCGACCTGTCGCAGCGCACCGAAACGTCGGCCGCGTCGCTGGAGGAGACCTCGTCGGCGCTGACGCAACTGACTTCCAGCGTGCGCCAGACCGAGGAAACGGCGGAACATGCCACCCGCCTGGCCGACGAAGCCAGCGCCGTCGCGGCGCGCGGCGGGCAGGTGGTGCGCGATGCCGTCAGCACCATGAGCGAGATCTCGCAGTCGTCGCAACGCATCACCGAGATCATCCGGGTAATCGACGGCATCGCGTTCCAGACCAACATTCTTGCGCTGAATGCGGCCGTCGAGGCGGCGCGCGCGGGCGAGCAGGGCCGCGGCTTCGCGGTGGTGGCGGGCGAAGTGCGCACGCTGGCGCAGCGCAGCGCCTCGTCCGCGCAGGAGATCAAGACGCTGATCGAGGCGTCGGTGCAGAACGTGAAGAGCGGCACGGAACGCGTGCAGGCCGCGGGATCGACCATGACCGAAATCGTCGACGGCATCCACCGCGTGCAGCGGATGGTGAGCGAGATCCACGGCGCGATGGCCGAGCAGAGCACGGGGCTGGGTCAGATCGACCGGACGCTCGCCGACATGGACCAGGCCACGCAGCAGAATGCGGCGCTGGTCGAGCAGTCCACGGCCGCGTCCGGCATGCTGAGCGACCAGGCGCGCGTGCTGGCCGAGGCCGTCGCCCGCTTCAAGTTGCGCGAAGAGGAAATGGGCAGCCCCGGCAGGCTGATCGCGCTGCCGGCCTAAGGCGCGGGCCTAAGGCGCGACCCTAAAACGCGACCCTAAGACGCGGCCCTAAGGCGCGGGCGCAACGCCCGCCGCCGCTTCTCCGGCGCCCTTCGGCGCCGGACCCACCTGCTTGAGCACCGCGACCGCCGTGGCAATGGCCTGCCCGGCGGCGCTGATCTCGCCCTGCATGAACACGAGCGAGGACGTGGCCCGCACCACGCGTGCGCGCAACTCCAGGAACTGGCCTTCGCGCGCCGCCGCCAGGAAGTGCGTGTCCAGCTGCACCGTCACGCACGCCCGCCGGCCCAGCGCTTCCCACGCGACCGCGCTGATCCCGTGGTCCAGCAGCGCAGTCAGCAGGCCGCCATGCACCACGCCCGCGGGATTGAGGTGGTCGGCGGTGGCCAGCAGGCCATAGGCCCAGCCCTCATCTTCCTTGCACACCCACAGCGGACCGATCCGGCCCGCGAAACCCGGCAGGGTCTTCTTGCGCCATCCCGGCGGGACGGCGGCGTCAACAGCGGCGTCATCGCTCATGCGTTCAGTTCCTTGCCGCCAGCAGTTGCGACAGCGCGTGCGCTTCGCCCTGCAATTCATGGGCCAGGGACTCGACGCGCGCCGCGTCGAGCTGTTCGGCCAGGCCCGCCGCCACCAGCGCGTGCGTCATGCGCGTGTGGCTGTCCAGGACAGGCACGGCGATCACGACGACGCCGTTGATGTAGTTGTTGCGATCCACGCTGTAGCCCTGGCGGCGCACCGCGTCCACGTCGGCCTTCCAGGCGGAGAACGCCGGCGCTTGGTCCCAGCGCAGGGCCTTGAAGCGGCGCTCCAGTTCCTTGTCCGAAAAGTCCGAGAACGCGGCGACCAGCCGCCCCGTGGCGCTGATCAGCGCGGGAAAGCGGCTGCCGACATCGACGTGCAGGCGGAACGGCGCGTTCGACCGCGATAGCGCCAGCACCACCATGTGGTCGCTGCCCGAGACCTCGACCCCGATCGCGGTGACGCTGGCCGCGTTGGCGATGCGGTCCAGCACGGGCTGGGCCAGCGCGGGAAACGGATTGCTCTCGATCACGCTGCGCGCCAGCGTCAGCATGCCCACGCCCAGGCTATAGCGCTTGGCGCCGGGATCGACCTTCACCAGGCCTTCTTCCACCAGGACGCGAAGGATGTGCAGGCAGGTGCTGGTCACCATGCCCAGTTCCTGCGAGATCGCCTTCAAGGTCATGGGCTCCCCGCCCCGGCCCAACAGGCGAAGGATCGCGATGGACCGCGTCACGGCCGGCACGGGACGCACGCGCGGGCCGGCCGCGGACGCAGGTTCCGGGGTACTGATTTCACTCATCGGTTTCTCCGTTTGCATGGCGGCAAGCATACCGTGCGCGCCGCGTCCCGCAGCGTTCTACCCACCTTCATAATTGTATATATACAATTAACGAACGCCATTGACAATTTATTTTCCGGCGCGCATAGTGGCTTCAACAGGTTGCCGACCCACACAGGTGCGACGAAATGACGAAGCTGACCGACACCCTCTCCTACGCGGACGCCCAGGCGCTCTGCTCCGCCGACAAGCTCTGGGAGCTTTTCGATGGCAACCGCGAATACATGAACATCGCGCACGAGTGCATCGATCGGCACGCCGGCAAGGCCGAGCCGGCGATCATCCTGGTGCGCGCCGCGGGCGGGGACGAGACCTACTCCTTCCGCCAGATTGCCGAGCAGTCCTCGCGCTTTGCCCATTACCTGGTCGAACAAGGCATCCGCCCCGGCGACCGCGTGGCCGTGATGCTGGAGCCGTCGCTGCCGTTCTACGTGGCCATGTTCGGCGCCATGAAGATGGGCGCCATCGCCGTGCCGCTCTTCACCCTGTTCGGCCCGGACGGCATCCGCCTGCGGGTGCAGGACTGCCAGCCGCGCATGCTGGTGACCAACGCGGAAAAGGCGCCCCTCGCCGCGGGCGGCGACGACATGCGCGTGGTCATCGCGGACGACGCATTCGTCGGCGCGCTGGCCGGCTACCCCTCGCACTATGCATGCCGCACGCGCGCCGATGACCTGGCCATCTTCCAGTACACGTCCGGCACGACGCGCGAGCTGCCCGACGCCGTCAAGCACACGCACCGCGCCCTGGTCACCCTGATGCTGGCCGCGCTGTACGGCACCGGCATCCGTCCCGGCGACCGCTACATGTGCCCGTCGTCTCCCGCCTGGGGGCACGGCCTGTGGCACGGCACGCTGGCGCCGCTGGCGCTGGGCGTCACCATCGGCGCCTACGCCGGCAAGTTCAACGCCGAGCGGCTGCTGCAGGCGCTGCAGGAGCACCGCTTCAACAACATCTCCGCCGCCGCCACGCACTACCGCATGATGCGCAACTGCGGCGCGGCCGACCGGTATCGCTATCAGCTCGACAAGGTGTCCTTCACCGGCGAGCCCATCGACAGCGAGACCGCCGCGTTCGTGGAGGCCACCTTCGGCCGCCCGGTCTGCAGCATGTACGGCACGACGGAAATCGGCGTGTGCCTGGTCAACTATCCCGGCGCGCCGGATTTCACGGTCAAGGCCGGCTCGCTGGGCAAGCCCGTGCCCGGACTGCGTGTGGAAGTGCAGGACGCCAACGGCCAGCCCTGCGCGCCCGGCGAAACCGGCGAGCTCAAGCTGTGGCGCCGCGATGCGTGGGTCGCCACCAAGGATCTGGGGCGCGTGGATGAAGACGGCTACTTCTGGCACGGGGGCCGTGCCGACGACGTCATCATCTCGGCCGGCTGGACCATGAGCGCCGTCGAAATCGAAGACGCCATCCTCAAGCACCGCGACGTGGCGGAGGCCGCCGCGATCGGCGTGCCCGATCCGCTGCGCGGCCAGGTGGTCAAGGCCTTCGTCGTGTCGGCCCGGCCCGGGGACGACGCCTTCGTGCAAGAAATCCAGGACGCCGTGCGCAGCCGCCTGGCGCAGCACGAGTATCCGCGCCAGGTGGTGTTCGTGGCCGAACTGCCCAAGACGCCCGCCGGAAAGATCCATCGCAGGAAATTGCGGGAGCAGGAACTTGCGACCGCCGCCCAGACGCCCGCCGGCGCCGCCCACGCCTAGGGCTGCGCCAGCCCCGGCCATCACCACTCCCAGGAGACATCATGCTGACCCAGACCAAGACCGAACGCAGCTTCCCCAAGATCACCGAACGCGGGCTGGACGAGCTGCGCGAGCGCATCGGCGTCAAGATCGGCGCCACGGCCGAGCCGTGGTGCTACGAAGCCACGCGCGACAACATCCGCCACTACGCCCACGGCATCGGCGACGACAACCCCCTGTGGTCCGACCCGGAGTACGCGGCCAAGACGCAGCACGGCGGCATCATCGCCCTGCCCAGCTTCCTCTTTGCCACCAGCCGCATCGTGTCCGGCTACGTGGGCGGGCTGCCCGGCGTGCACGCCATGTGGTCGGGCGCGGACTGGACCTGGCACAAGACGGTCAAGCGCAACGACACCATCTCGACCGAAGCGCACCTGAAGAACCTGATCGAACACCAGACCCGCTTTGCCGGCCGCGCCGTGCAGCAGATCTACCACGTTGACTTCTTCAACCAGGACGGCGACAAGGTCGCCGAGGCCGACAGCTGGTGCTTCCGCACCGAACGCGACCACGCGCGCGAACAGGGCAGCAAGTACAAGGAAGTGCGCGCCCGCGAACCGCGCCACTACAGCCCCGAGGAAATCAAGGAAGCCTACAAGCTGTACGCCCAGGAAGAAGTGCGCGGCGCCACGCCGCGCTACTGGGAAGACGTGAAGGAAGGCGAGGAACTGCCCGTGATGTTCAAGGGCCCGATGACGGTGACCGGCTTCATCGCCTTCGCGCAGGGCTGGGGCGGGCTGTATATCCGCGCCAACAAGCTGGCGTGGCAGCTCATCGACGCCCACCCGGGGGTGGGCATCACCAACCGCTTCGGCATCCCCGACGTGCCCGAGCGCGTCCACTGGGAAGAGGACTTCGCGCTGGAAGTCGGCGCGCCCGGCGCCTATGACTACGGTCCCGAGCGCAACTCGTGGCTGACCCACCACCTCACCAACTGGATGGGCGACGCGGGTTTCCTGCGCAAGTCCACCTGCAAGATCCGCCGCCACAACCCCGAGGGCGACATGCTGTTCTTCAAGGGCAAGGTCGTTCGCAAGTACGTGGAAGACGGCCGCCACCTGGTCGAGATCGAACAAGAGGCGAGAAACCAGGACGACGAGCTTTCCGTGCTGGGTTCCGGTGTGGTCGAATTGCCTACCCGCGCCTGACCCGCGGCAATCTCCCAAAACGAGGTGGGCGATGTCTGATTCATCGGAACATGCTGCACCCGGCCCCGACGCCCCCGCCCGGGGCGCGCTGGAGGGCCTGCGCGTCATCGACCTGTCGCGCGTCCTGGCCGGCCCGCTCTGCACGCAGATGCTGGCGGACCAGGGCGCGGACGTCATCAAGGTCGAGCCCCCGGGCGGGGACGAGACCCGCACGCTGGGGCCGCCGGTCAACGAGGACGGCGATGCCGCCTACTTCATGGCGGTCAATCGCGGAAAGCGCGCGATCGGGCTGGACCTGTCGCGGCCCGAGGGTCGCGAGGTCCTGCTGGCCTTGCTGCAAGAGGCCGACGTCCTGGTCGAGAATTTCGTGCCGGGCACGATGGCCCGATGGGGGCTGGACTACGAAGCGGACCTCAAGCCCCGCTTTCCGCAGCTCATCCATTGCTCCATCACGGGCTTTGGCGAGGACGGCCCGCTGGGCGGCCTGCCCGGCTACGACGCCATTCTGCAGGCCATGTGCGGCCTGATGAGCGTGAACGGGGATCCCGCCAGCGGCCCCACCCGCGTCGGCATCCCCATCGTGGACCACCTGACCGGCTACACCGCGCAATCCGGCATCCTGCTGGCGCTGTATCAGCGCGCGCGCACCGGACAGGGCCAGCGCGTCGAGGTCACGCTGTTCGACACGGCGCTCAGCCTGCTGGTGCCCCACGCCGCCAACTGGATGCACACCCAGCACGCGCCGGGCCTGCTGGGCAGCGCGCATCCCAATATCGCGCCGTATGACCGCTTTGCGTGCCGCGACGGCGAGATCTTCCTGGGCATCGTCAACGACCGCCAATTCCGCCGGTTCTGCGATTACGCGGGTCTTGCGGCATTGGCCGACGATGCCCGCTTTGCCACCAACCGCTCGCGGCTGGCGCATCGCGAGGCCTTGCGCGGCGCCATCGAAGCGGCGCTGGCCGCGCGCCCGCGCGAGGCGCTGTGCGCCGAGCTGATGCGGATCGGCGTACCGGCCGGCCCGGTCAACAGCGTGCCCGAAGCCTTCGCGCAGGCGCACACCGCCCATCGCGGCATGCGCGTCGATCGCGACGGCTATCACGGCATCGGCCCCGCAGTCCGGCTGTCGCGCGCACCCGCCCGCGTGGACCGCCTGCCGCCCGCCTATGCGCAGCATACCGACGAGGTCCTCAGGGAGGCCGGCCTCGCCGATACCCAGATCGCGGCATTGAAGGAGCTGGGCATCCTGCCGCGCTGGCCTCCGCCCAAGCCATAGCGCAGTCCGTGGCGCAATCCGTACCGCAACCCGATGCAGACCTATAAGAAATCCAGGAGACCACCATGAAGACCTTACGCCTGATCGCCGCGCTCGCGGCGCCGCTGCTGTTCGCGCAGCCCGCCGCGGCGGCCGACAGCTATCCCTCCAAACCCGTCAGGATCATCGTCCCCTATCAGGCCGGCCAGGGCACGGACGTTGCCGCGCGCTACCTGGCCGAGTACCTGGCCCGCGACCTGGGCCAACCCGTCATCGTCGAGAACCGCCCCGGCGCGGGCGGCAACATCGGCGCCTCCGAGGCCGCGCGCGCAACGCCAGACGGCTACACGCTGCTGATGGGCACCAACGGCACGCATGTGTTGAACCAATACATGTATGCGTCCACCAACTTCGATCCCGAGAAAGACTTCTCGCCCGTCATGCTGGTCAGCTCGTTTCCCATGGTCCTGCTGACCACGCCATCCTCGCCCTACGCCAGCCTGGCCGACCTGCGCAACCCGGCCAAGGCCAAGCCCGACAGCATCAACGTCGGCATGCCCAGCACCACCGCGCGCCTGGTCTACGAACTGCTCAAGCAGCAGGGCGTGAACAGCCTCCGCGGCATTCCCTACAAAGGGTCGGCCACCGCCACCACAGACCTGCTGGGCGGGCAGGTGCAGCTAGGCATCGACACCGTGAGCGCGGCGCGCTCGTTCATCACCAGCGGCAAACTGCGCCCGCTGGCCGTGACGTCGCTGAAGGAGTCGGCCCTGCTTCCGGGCGTGCCGACCGCGGCCGCGCAAGGGCTGGAGGGCTTTCAGGTCGTCGCGTGGAATGGCCTGTACGCGCCCAAGGGCACGCCGCCGGCCGCAATCAAACGGCTGAACGCCGATCTCGCGAAGATCCTCGCGCGTCCGGAGGTGCGGCAGAAACTGCTGGACCTGGGGCATGAGCCGGGCGGCGGCACGCCAGACGAACTGGCGGCGTTCGCGCGCAGCGAACGGCTGAAGTGGCAGCCGTTGATCGTGCAGGCGGGGTTGAAGGCGGAGTAGCGCTAAGGCTGGACGGCGCGCGGCCGGGTCACGCCGGCCGCCGCCACCGCGGCCGCGGCCAGGACGCACAGCGCCGCCGCCGCAAGGAAGACCGCCCGCAGTCCCGCCGCCAGCGCCTGCGGCGGCGCGCCAGCCAGGTCCGCCGTTCCGGCGCCCAAGGCGAACAATGCCCCCATCGCCGACGCCCCGGTGATCAAACCCAGGTTGCGCGACAGGTTCAACAGCCCCGACACGGCGCCGCGCTCGCCGCCCGCGCCCGCCATCACCGCAGTATTGTTGGCCGCCTGGAACAAGGCGTACCCCGCCGTGATCACGACAAGCGCGATGACGTAGCCCGCCACGCCGAACGCGTCGGACGCGAACGGCAGCGCGGCCGATGCGCCCGCCATGGCGCCCAGCGCGGCCAGCGTCATGGGCCGCGCGCCGAACCGATCCACGCAGCGGCCCGCGGGCACGCCCGCCACCGCGGCCACGAGCGGACCGCAGGACATCGCCAGGCCGACGCGCGCGGCGTCCAGCCCCAGCGCCCCGGCCAGATAGAACGGCCCCACCACGAGGGTCGCCATCATCACCGTGGCAACCAGCGCGCTGGCGGCCAGGCCTGCCGAGCGCCCGGCGTCGCTGAACATGGCGGGCCGCAGCAACGGATGCGCGCTGCGCGATTCCACCCGCCAGAACAGGCACGCGCCGGCGGCCGCCGCCGCCAGCAGGGCGGCATTGAGCGGGCCGAAAGCGCCTTTTCCCAAGGTCATGGACAGCGCGTAGGCGGCCAGAGACACCGTCAACAGCGCACTGCCCAGGCGGTCAAAGCGTACCGGCGCCTGCGTGGCGCGCGGCCGGTCCTGGGGCAGATGCCGCCAGGCCAGCCAGAACGCCAGCAGGCCCAGCGGCAGATTGACCAGAAAGATCGCGCGCCACCCCGGCCCTGCGATCAGCGCGCCGCCCAGCGTCGGGCCCAGCGCGGTGCCTACCGCCGACATCGTGCCCAACAGGCCCATGGCGCTGCCGGCGCGGCCCTTCGGCGCCGCCTCGCCGGCCAGGGCCATGGCCAGCGTCATCAGCACGGCCGCGCCCACGCCTTGCGCGGCGCGCGCGGCCACCAGGCTCCACAGGCCGGGCGCCGCCCCGCACAGCGCCGAGGCGGCGGTAAACCACGCAAGCCCGGCCAGCATCAGGCGCCGCCGGCCGATCAGGTCGGCCAGGCGCCCCGCGCTGGCGACGGCGGTGGTGACGGCCAGCAGATAGGCCAGCACCACCCACTGCACCGATGGAAAGGCGGCGTCGAAGGCCAGCGCCAGCGCCGGCAGGCCGACATTGGCGATGCTGGTGCCCAGCGACGACAGCAACATCGACAGGGCCAGGCAGGCCACGAGCATGGGATCGGGCCGGGAGGGCGGGGAGGAAGGATGGGGAAGAGACATGATGGCATCCAGCAAGGGAACACGGTATCTCAGCGTATGCCCCGATGACGGCTGGCGGAAGACGCAGCATTTGCAGTAAATACCTGCATGAGACGCCATGCCAGGATGTTCCGCCGGCCAGGCCGGCATGCTACGGTTGCCGCATGACCCCGCCCGACCTGAACCTGCTGATCACCCTGGACGCGCTGCTCTCGGAAGGCAGCGTGGCCGGCGCGGCCCGGCGCCTGCGCCTGAGCCCGTCCGCCATGAGCCGCGCGCTGGCACGCCTGCGCGAGACCACGGGAGATCCGTTGCTGGTGCGCGCCGGGCGCGGGCTGGTTCCCACCCCCCGCGCGCTGGCGCTGCGCGGCCAGGTCGGCGGACTGGTCCGGGACGCGCAGGCCGTGCTGGGCCGGGCGCACGAACTGGATCTTGCCGGGCTCGTCCGCACGTTCACGCTGCGCGTCAGCGACGGTTTCGTGGAGAACGTCGGCGCCGCGCTGATTGCCCGGATCGCAGCGCAGGCGCCGGGCGTGCGCCTGCGCTTCGTGCAGAAGGCGGACAAGGACAGCGGGCCGCTGCGCGAAGGCGACGTCGATCTGGAGACCGGCGTGGTGGGCCGGTTGGCCAGCCCGGAGCTGCGCACGCGCGCGCTGTTCCAGGACCGGTACATCGGCGTCATGCGCGCGGACCATCCGCTGGGCGGGCGCAACGTCACGCTGGCGCGTTACCTGGCGGCGCGCCACGTCCTGGTGTCACGCCGCGGGCTTGAGTCCGGGCCCATGGATGAAGCCCTGCAGGCGCTGGGACGCGAGCGCGACATCGCCGCGATTGCCGGCGGATTCTCGATGGCGCTGGCGCTGGCGCGGGGCACGGACCTGATCGCCACGGTTCCCGAGATGCACACCGCCACGCTGCGGGAAGGCATGCGCAGCTTCGCGCTGCCCTTTGCCATGGCGCCCTTCACCGTGTCCATGCTGTGGCATCCCAGGATGGACGGAGACGCCGCGCACCGCTGGCTGCGCGGCTGCGTCCTGGCGGCGTGCGGAACGGGCGCCCCCGGCTAGGCGCCCCCGGCTAGGCGCCGTCCCGCGTGCGGACCAAGGCTATGGCTTCGGCGCGCTGGCCACCAGCGCGTCGAACTGCTTGTCCAGCTCCGCCAGCGACGCGTCGATGTGCGCGCGGCGCTCCTTGATCCACTTGTCCTGCGCGGCGAGCTGCTCGCGCGCCTCCTTGATCATGCGGTCCATTTCCTTGGGCTGGGGGCCGCCGCTGGTGGCGCGGTTCTTGACGATGGCCACCGGGTCCAGGGTCGAGCGGAACTCCGCCTCGCTCATCGGCAGGTCGGTGCCGTACTTGGAATCCTTCATCGCGTCGGCGTAGATGCGGCGCGCCTGCTCATACGGAAAGTCCAGCGGCTTGATGTTGTTGGTCTTGGCGTACGAGACCACTTCCGAGGCGAAGTGATGCCCCGCGCGGAACGGCAGCTTGTATTTGTGCATCAGCACGTCGGCCAGTTCCTGCGACGCCGTCCAGTCGCTGTTCAGTTCTTCGAGCGCCCGGTCGGGGCTGATGACCATGGCCTTGAGGACCCGGTCCCACCGTTTGAGCGCGGAGATGCCGCTGTCGACCATCGCCGAGTTCTGCTTCACGTCCTTGGGGTCGCTCATGCCGGGGGTGATGTTGTGCGTCTGCAGGACCGGCCCCATCGCCAGCGTCACGGCCGTCGACGCGTCGCTGCGCGTGTTGTTGAGCAGGCCCGGATTGCGCTTTTGCGGCATGGCGCTGGACACATAGGTGTTGCCGCCGCCTTCCTCCAGCAGGATCCACGGGCGCGGCTGCGCATATTGCGTCATGACGTCTTCGACGAAGTTGCCGGTGCGCAGCGCGATGCTGGTCACGATGGACGCGACCTCGACCGGCTGGTCCATGGACGATATCTGTGAGGCGTCGTAGGCATTGTCGACCACCGCCGCGAATCCGAGGTACTGGGCCATGCGCTTGCGGTCCAGCGGCCAGCTCGTGCCGTTGAGCACCGTGGTGCCCATGGGCGAGCGATCGATGCGGACATAGGCCTCGCGGATGCGCTGCGCGTCGCGCTCCAAGCCGGCCGCCTGGCCCAGCAGGTAGTGTCCATAGCTGTTGGGCTGCGCGGCCACGCCGTTCGTGTAGTTGGGAACGATGGTGCCCGCGTGTTTGGCCGCCAGTTCCACCAGGGTGGTGGAGGTGGCGTTGAGCTGGTCCGCCAGTTCCAGCAGCTTGTCGCGCAGGATCGCGCTGCGGTAGGTGGCGTGCATGTCCTGGCTGGAGCGGCCCGCGTGCAGCAGGGTGATGTCCTCGCCCGCCGCCTTGATGAGGAGGGGTTCGAAGGTGATGACCGTGGCCGGGCGCTTGGCGCCGGGCTGGTTGCCGTCATTGATGACCTTGGCCACGCCGGCCGCCAGGCGGGGCGCCATGGCCTTGTCCAGTAGCCCTTCGTCGGTGTTGATCACCGTGGTGGCCTTGTTGATCTCCCCGAGCCAGAAGAAGGGATCGCGGGGGGGAGCCGGCTGCGCGGCGGCGGCGTTCGCGGCCAGCGATAGCACCAGGGCGGCGCCCAGGGTGGGTAGAAACTGTCTCATGGCGTTCTCGTTATAGGGATGGCCGGACAGTGTATCGGAGCGGTTTTCCCTCGGACATCCTGAATTTCACGCAGGCGCGGGCCGGGTTCAGGGTGCCCCCTGGTCCCACCCCTACGCCCACCCCCAGGCCCGCCGCGCTACAGCGGCGCCGGCTCGCCCCGCAGCCGGATCTGCGCCACCGTCATCTCCCCGCGCGGTTCCAGCGAAAACGCGTAGCGCTCCGGATACCGCAGCGCCAGGCGCCGGCACAGATTGGCCAGGCCGCCCTTGCCTTGCGCCGGATCGAACGGCGTCTGTAACGCACCGGGGTTGCTCACCTCGATGACCAGTTCCCCGCCGTGCAGGCGCGTGCGGATGTGGATTACGAAGCGCTCGTGCTCGGCGCGCATGCCGTGCTTGATCGCGTTCTCGGCGAGCCCCTGCAGCGTCATGTGCGGGATGTTGATCTTCAGCGTGGCGGGATCGATCTGGCATCGGCATTCCAGCTTTCTTTCGAAGCGCAGCGCCTGGATGCGCACGTAGGCCTGCGCCGCCTCGATGTCCTCTTCCAGCCGGCACAGGCCGCGCCCCCGCCGGTCCAGCGAATAGCGCAGATACTGCGCCAGGCGCCGCGTCATTTCCTCGGCGACGGACGGCCGCTCGGCGATCTCCGCGACGATGGTGTTCAGCGCGTTGAAGAGAAAATGCGGCTCGACCTGAAGCTGCAGATGCTCCAGCTCCAGCTTCAATGACCGGGCCTGCGCATTGATCTTCTGCAGGCGCTCGGTGCGGGCGGCGAGTTCGGCGGACACGCCAAAATAGACCAGCGTCCAGATGGACAGGATCCCCATGTAATAGATGAAGCCCAGCCAGTACTGGTTGTCGGGAATATCGCGGATTCCCGACAGAAACAGGTGGTTGATGGCGTAGGCGATCGTGGCCAGCAGCGCCGACGCGGCCACGCACAGCACCACCGCGCAGGCAAGCACCGGCAGGGGCTCGCGGACCCTGGCCGGCAGGCGTCCGTGCTGCACGGCGGCCAGGCTGGTCAGCGCGAAGGCCAGCGGCTCCAGCGTCAGCGTCAGCCAGAATGCCGCGATGGGGTTGCCGAACGCCGCCAGGCGGATGAAGTAGCCGACGAACGCCAGGAAGACCCAGCCCACGGTCTGCGCGCGCCAGAATCCCGGCGCGGACTCGCCCTGGCTCAACTCCCGGCCGATCGATGTCGCAATCATGGACGTGCCGCCTTATATATCGTTACCCCACGGATTGGATCGAAAGAATACACTCGCCTGACCCTGCTGCCCGAGAAAAACCATGCTGCGTGTGCTGATCGTCGACGATGAAGCCCCGGCGCGCCGCTATCTGCGCCGCCTCCTCGAAGCCGCCCCCGCGGTGCACGTCGCGGGCGAGGCGGCGACCGTCGACCAGGCCCGCAGCCTGATCCAGGAACACGGCCCGGACGCCATCTTCCTGGACGTCGAGCTGGCCAGCGGCACGGGGTTCGACCTGCTCGATGGGCAGGCGAACCAGGCATCCGTCGTGTTCGTCACCGCGCATGACAGCTACGCGCCGCGCGCCTTCGACGTCGAAGCCGTGGATTACCTGCTCAAGCCCGTGTCTCCGGACCGGCTGACGCAGACGCTGGCGCGGTTGCGGCCGCGTTCGAGCGGCCATCTGTCGATGCGCACCAAGACGGGCACGCGCCTCATCAAAGTGCAGGAGCTGACCCTGCTGCAGGCCCAGGGCGACTACGTGCGCCTGTGCAGCGCCGCCCAGGCGAACGAGCTGATGCACATCACCCTCAAGCGCCTGGCCGCGCAGTTGCCCTTTCCCCCGTTCTGCGCCCTGTCCCGGTCCGTCATCATCAACCTGGAACATGTGTCCCATGTCGAGCAGCGGCCCGGCGCGCAATCCGAAGTGAGCTTCAACAACGGCGTCCAGCCTGTCGTGCTGGGCCGCGTCGCGTCGCTGCGGCTGCGGCGGGCGCTGGCCTAGCCGCCCACCCGCCTTCAGAACTCCGTCGTCACCGACAGCAGCACCGTCAGCGGCGCGCCCACCGTCAGGCCTTCGCGCGCCGCGGACTGCCAGTAGTTCCTGTTCAGGACGTTCTCGACCATCGCGCGGATGACCACGGGCTTGCCATTGGCGTTGAAGGCATAGCGGGCGCCCACGTCAAAGCGCGTCCAGCCCGGGATCTCCTGCGTGTTGCTCACGTCGACGATCTGCGAGCTGGTGCTCAGCATCCGCGCGGTCAGGGTAAGGCCCGGGACGAAAGGCGTGTCCCATTCGGCCGCCGCGTTGAACTGCAGGCGCGGCACCGCGGGCGCGCGGTTGCCGTCGTTGACGCCGCCCGCGGTGCGGATCAGCCGCGCGTCGGTATAGGCCACGCCGCCCAGCAGGCGCACCCCGTGGGCCGGCTCGCCCTGCACCAGGAACTCCAGCCCGCGATTGCGTTGCTCGCCGTTGGACACGTAGCGCAGCGAGGCGGGGTCCAGATAGCTGCTCGGGCGTTCAATCTGGAAGGCGCTGAGCGTGGTTTCGAACTGGCCGAAGTCGTACTTGGCGCCCAGCTCGAACTGCTTGGAAATGGCCGGAGCGAACACCTCGCCGGCGTTGATGGCGCCCTCGGGCGCGGTGCCGCCCTGGCTCAGGCCTTCGATGTAATTGCCATAGAGCGACAGGCGCTCGGTGGGCTTGACCGTCAGCGCAAACGCGGGGGTGACGGCGGACTTGTCGTAGTTGGACGTCTGGCGGCCGGTCATCGCGTCGAAGTTGGTGGATTCCACGCGCTGGTGCCGTACGCCCGCAATGAATTGCACGCGGTCCTGCGCCATCGAGATCGTGTCGGCGAGCGCAATGCTGACCAGCCGAGAATCGCTCGCCCGCGGCAGATCCGACGGACGCGCGATGTTCGGCTTGGGCAGGTCCGCGGGGTTGTAGATGTTCGAGAACACCGTGCTGGACCGGATCCGGGCCGCCGAATAATCGATGTCCAGGATGCTGGCGCTCAGCGCGGGCTCATGCTTGAGCGCGCCGGTCTGGAAGCGGCCGCGCACGCCGACCTCGCCCGTCTTGCTGGTGAGCGACTCGTTCAGGCGGGACGGCACCGCGCCGATATCGCCCGCCTCGTTCAGCATGAGCCAGCTCGTCTGCATGCTTTCAAAGTCGTGCTTGCGTGCGCCCAGCGCGCCGTAGACGGTCCAGTCCGGCGACAGGTCATACTCGGCGCGCAGCGCGCCCGACCATTCCTCGGTCTTCCAGTAGGTCCACGACGGGAAGAAATTGCGGCGGGCGTCCGGCGCCCGGCCGATGTCCACGCCCGAGGGCGGCGGGAACAGCAGGCCGCTGCGCGCATCCGTGGTGCGGTTCTGGTAGTTGATGTCGCCTTCGACGCGAAAGCGCTCGCCCTGGTAATCCAGCCCCAGCGCCACCGCGCCCAGGTCCTCGCTGGCCCCGTCCATCGGCAGGTCGCCGCCGCTGCCTGCCACGTTCAGGCGCACGCCCCACTCCTGGTTGTCGCCATAGCGGCGCGACAGGTCGGCATGCGCGCCGAACTGGCTGTCGCCGATGTAGGACACGGTAAAGCGATTCAGCGGGTCGGCGCCCGCGCGCTTGGGCACCAGGTTGATCGAACCGCCCACCGAGCCGTAGGGCGCCATGCCGTTCAGCAGCGCGTTGGGGCCGCGCAGCACTTCAACCCGCTCCACGCCGATCAGCGAACTGGCGTTGCGCGGCGACACGCCGTACAGCCCGTTGAACGACACGTCGTAGTTGAACAGCGTGAACCCGCGGATGTTGAATTCGTCCCGGCCCGCCCCGCGCGAATAGGTATTGCGCACGGTGGGGTCATTGACCAGGACGTCGCCGATGTTCTGCGCCTGCTGGTCCTCGATCAGCTTGGCGGTGTACTGCGTCGCGCTGAACGGCGTGCTCATGTCGTCGCGATTGCCCAACAGGCCCAGGCGCCCGCCCCGCGCCACCTGGCCGCCCGCGTAGACGGGGGGCAGTCCGCTGGACAGCCCGGAGGCGGTCACCGTCACGGCCTCCAGCGTCGCCGCGTCGGAGACGGGCAGCGCACTGAGGCGGTACTGGTTCGGCGCCTCGCGGGTGGCGCGCAGGCCCGTGCCGGCCAGGGCCTGCTGCAGCGCGTCGTGGCTGGAATAGCGGCCGCGCACGCCGTTGCTCTGGCGGTCGGCCACCAGCGACGGCTGCGCGGCCAGCAGGATGCCGGATTCGTTGGCCAGCCGCGTCAGCACCTGATTCAGCGGCGCGGGCGGGATGTCGAAGGTGATCAGGTCGGCCACGCCGGTCGCCGTCGGCGCCGCCTGAGAGTGCGCGGGCGGCCCCCAGACCGTGGAAACCGCCAGGGCCAGCGCCAGCGGCAGGCCCCACGACGGCAGGCGGGCGCGACGGGAAGCCAAGGGGCGCGCGCGGGTCACGGGAAAAGCCGCGGCGACGGGGAGAAGACGGTGGGACATGACGGGACCTGTGCTCTCGTGCGTGGGGTTCGGGAAAGGAGAGCGGCGCGCCAGCCCGGCGGGTTGCCGGGCGCGAGCGGCTCTTACTGTCCTTATTCGAACGAGCCCGCCAAACCCGGAACCGCCCGGCGCATTTTTTTTCAGGCGCGCGGTTCGATGCTGATCCACCAGGGCAGGGTGCGGCGCACCCGGACCGGCAGCACCGAGGCCAGCATGTCCAGCGCGCGGCCGGTGTCCTGGAGCGGATAGCTGCCGAAGACGTGCAGGCGCGCCACCTCCGGCGCCACCGCCAGGTGGCCGAAGTGGTAGCGGCGCAATTCCGCCACCACGTCCGCCAGCGGCGTGTCGTCGGCCACCAGCACGCCGCGCGTCCAGGCCTCGCGCGCCGGGTTCACCGGGAGGATCGCGTCCAGCGTGTCCGCGGTGAACCGGGCCTGTCGCCCCGCCGGCACGATGCCGCTGGCGCGGCTGACCGCCGTGTCGATCCGCACGGCCCCCTCATGCACGGCGACCACCACGCCGTCTTCCTCGCCCCGCACGGTAAAGCGCGTGCCCAGAGCCTGCAGCCGGCCCTGCGCGGTGTCGACCACGAACGGACGCGCGGGGTCCGGGGCGGTGGCGATCAGCAACTCGCCCGCGACGAGCTGCAGGCGGCGCAGCGTGGCGCCATAGTCGACGTCGAAGGCGCTCAGGGCCTTGAGCCAGACCTCGGTGCCGTCGGCCAGGGCGACCCGCCGGGTCTCGCCGATGCCCGCGCGCTGATCCGCGCCCCAGGTCGAGGCCACGATGGGCAGCGGCGTCTGCCGCCACGCGGTCCATCCCATGCCGGCGATGCCCAGCGCGCCCGCCAGCCCCAGCAGCAGTTGCCGGCGCCCGCGCCGCCCGGCCGACGCGGCCTGGCCGAACGCGGTAACGGCGGCATCCCGGTCCGGACTGGATTGCAAAGGCGAAAAACGGCGTCCGATGCGCTCCACGTAACCCCAGGCCTCGCGATGTTCCGCCTTGCGCTCCACCCACTGCTGCCATTGCTGGCGCTCGGCGGCCGAGGCCTCGCCCGAGCGCAGCAGCGCATACCATTCGGCGGCCTGCTGCATGACGCGATGCGAGGGCTCGCGCCCCTGCGCGGCGCTCATGCCGCGCCCGGCTGCGGCTCGCCCGCGAGCCCGCCCGCCAGGCGGGCCTCCAGCTTCATGCAGCAAAGCATGGCCTGGGCGACGTATTTGCGGACCATGCGCGATGACACGCCGAGCACGTCGGCCACTTCCTGGTCGGTCATTTCGCAGGCCACCGCCATGACGAAGGCGTGGGCGGTCCGGGGCGGCAGGCCCCGCAGCATGGCGTCGATCTCGCCCAGCGCCTGCAGCACCATGGCCTGGTCTTCGGCGGACGACACCGTGGGCTCCGGCTGCGCGGCCAGGGCGTCCAGCCAGGCCTGCTCCAGGTCCCGGCGGCGCCACAGGTCGATGCACATGCCGTTGGCCATCCGGCGCAGGTAGGTTCTGGCATGCCGGGCGTTGTCGAACTTGCACGGACGGGTCAGCAGGCGCACGAATGCGTCATGCGCCAGGTCGGCCGCATCGGCCGCGTTGCCCAGCCGCCAGTTCACCCAGGCCACCAGCCAGCCGTGATGATTGCCGTATAGGCTTTCGAAGTCCTGGGACACCCCTTCCGATCCGCTCACGATCCCGCCCGCACGCGACGCCCGTCCGCATCATTAATAATGCGAACGGTTATCAATTAACAAAGCGCAGATTATGGACCGGGGTCACGGGATTTGGCAACGGGGGGGCAACCCGCCCCGCCCGGCATCAGCCCAGATACTCCACGTTGCCACACACCGAGATGCTCTGCCCGCTGATCATCGCCCCCTCGGCCGAACACAGGAACGCCACCTGGTTCGCCACGTCTTCCGGGCGCGTCATGCGGCGCAGCGACACCTTTTCCACCAGTTGCTCGCGCATGGCGTCGTTGCTCACCCCGCCGGCCGCCGCACGGGCGGCGATGATGCGCTCCACCCGGTCGCCCGACACGACGCCCGGCAGCACCGAATTGACGCGGATGTTCGACGGCCCCAGCTCCATGGCCCAGGTCTGGGTCAGGCCGGCCAGCCCGAACTTGCTGGCGCTGTAGGGCGTGCGCAGGGAAAACCCCAGGCGTCCCGCGACGGAAGAGATATTGACGATGGAACCGCCGCCCGCGGCCCGCAGCAGCGGCACCGCGCTGCGCGCGCACAGGAACGTGCCGGTCAGGTTGACCTCCAGCGTGTTCCGCCAGGAAGCGAGGTCCGTGTCTTCGAGACGGCTGGTCGGGCCGGACACGCCCGCGTTATTGACCAGGACATCGAGCGCGCCCCACCGCTGCGCCAGCGCGTCGAACATCTTCAGCACCTGCGCCTCGTCGGAGACATCCGTCAGGCTCGCGCCCAAGGCCGGAAGGCTGGCACGGGCCGCCTCCAGCGCCTGCGCGTCCACGTCGCAGATGTGCACATCCGCGCCCGATTCCACGAACTTGCGCGCCATCGCAAGCCCGATGCCCTGTGCGCCCGCGGTGATCAGGACGCGGGCCCCCTTCAACGATTCGATCATGTCCTTCCCCGATGAATGGGTGACCGGCGGCGCGGCCCCATGCCGCGCCTGCCGGCTTGCTCGTCAGCGCGCGAACTCGGGCCGGACGCCGCTTTTCAGGGGCAGGCCCAGGATCTCGCGCGCCTCGGCGGGCGTGGCGGGTTCCATGTCCATCTCGCGGATGATGCGCACGATGCGCTCGGTGAGCTGCACATTGGTGGCCAGCTCGCCGTGCCGGTAATACAGGTTGTCCTCCAGCCCGACCCGCGCATGGCCGCCCAGCAGCAACGCGCTGATGTTGGCCTCGAGCTGGGCGGGTCCGATGCCGCTGACGCAGAAGATGCTGTTGCGCGGCAGCAGGTCCACCATCATCTGCAGGTGCCGCGGCGAAAACGGCATGGCGTTCTGGAAATTGCGGTGCACGTTCATGACCAGGTTGATGAAGTGCGGCCCTTCGTCCAGGCCCTCGCCGATGAGCGTGGTCACGTCCTGCAGGATGTGCGTGGGGCTGAACACCTCCCACTCGGGCTTGATGCCGCGCGCCTTCATGCCGGCGGCCAGCTCGCGCCCCTTGCTGAGCGGCGTGTTCATCAGGTATTCGCGGTCGCCGAACGCCAGGTTCAGCGTGGTGGCGTCCAGCGTGCACATTTCCGCGCCCGCATCCATGCCCTTGACGCGCTCATCCCACAGGATCTCCCACGTGCCCGGCGAGGTCTCCGCGACCATGTCGCCGTGCACCCCGCCGCCCGTGGAATTGTTCAGCACGATGTCGCAGCGCTCGCGGATGAGCTGGTTCATCTTCCGGTAGACCGCCGCGTCGCAGGTTGCAAGATCGTCCGGCCGCCGCGCATGCAGCGCGACGACGCTGGCGCCCGCGTTGTAGCAGCGGTAGACGTCCTCGGCGATCTCGGCGGGCTGCGTCGGCAGGTGCGGATTCTGGCTTTTCAGCGCCATACCCCCGGTCGGAGCGATGGTCACGATCACTTTGCGTTTGGACATGCCCGGTCTCCTACGATTTCCAGAGGGCGCAGCGGCTTTCGGACTGCTTGGTGAAGGCCTGGTTGCCGTCGATGGTCTGCACGACCGTGAAGTAATCCCAAGGCGCCTTGGACTGCTCGGGGCTCTTGACCTGCAGCAGGTACATGTCGTGCACCACGCGGCCATCGGGCCGCACCACGCCGTCCTTGATGTACATGTCGTTCAGCTTGTTCCCGCGCAGGTAGTCCAGCACGCGGTCCGCGTCGTCGGTGCCCGTGGCCTTGACGGCGCGCAGGTACTGCAGCGCCGCCGAATAGTCCGCCGCCTGCAGCGACGACGGCATGGCTTGGCGCCGCTCGAAGAACTTGCGGCCCCAGGCGCGCGTCTCGTCCGATGCGTTCCAGTACCAGCTGTCGGTCAGGTACATGCCCTGCGCCGCGGGCAGCCCCATGGCGTGGATGTCGTTGATGAACATGATCATCCCCGCCAGCTTCATGGACTTGGTGATGCCGAACTCGTTGGCGGCCTTGATCGAGTTCGTCGCGTCCGCGCCCGCGTTGGCCAGCGCCAGGATCTCGGCCTTGCTGGCTTGCGCCTGCAGCAGGAACGACGAGAAATCGCTGGCGGCGAGCGGATGCTTGACGCTGCCCACCACCGTGCCGCCGCCCGACTTCACCACGGTGGTGGTGTCGGCCTGCAGCGCATGGCCGAAGGCATAGTCGGCCGTCAGGAAGTACCAGCTTTTGCCGCCGGCCTTGACCACCGCCGCGCCCGTGCCGCGCGCCTGCGCGACGGTGTCGTAGGCGTAGTTCAGCGTATAGGGCGTGCACTGCTCGTTGGTCAGCGCGGGCGCCCCGGCGCCCACCACGATGATGGGCCGCTTCTTGTCCGCGGCCACCTTGGACATGGCCAGCGCCGTGCTGGAATTGGTGCCGCCGATCAGCATGTCCAGCCCGCGCTGGTCGAACCATTCGCGGGCCTTGGCCGAGGCCACGTCGGCCTTGTTCTGGTGGTCCGCCGTGAGCAGCTCGATCTTCTTGCCGTTGATCTCGCCGCCCATTTCCTCGATCGCCATCTTGATGGCTTCCGCGCCCCCGGGACCGTCCGGGCCCGAATAGACGCCGGACATGTCGGTGATGAACCCGATGCGGATGACGTCGTCGGAAATCTGCGCCTGGGCGGCCTGGATGGGCAGGAGCGCGGCGGACGCCGCGCAGGCGATGGCGGTGGTGGACAACAGTCGTGGCATTGACAACATACCGGTCTCCTCTTATGGTTTTTGGCCCATGGGGCGTCAACCATTCTGCGGCCCGGCTGCCCCCTCGGACAGTCATCATGTTGACAAAGAACCCTAGGGTTTACCTGAGCCGCATTTCATCTCCATACAGGGAACGACCATGCGCGAACCGCCTGCCCTGATGGGCAACGAATCGTCCACCGCGAACCGCCGGCCCGCGCGCTGCCCCGTGGACAAGATGCTGGACGTGGTGCCCTGGTACAAGGGCCTGCCGGCGCTGGAGCGCGGCGTGGTGCGCGCGGAACTGCGCACGGTGTCGCTGGCGGCGGGCGAATACCTGTTTCGCGCGGGCTCGCGGTCGCTCGGCTGGTATGGCGTGGTCGAAGGCCTGGTGAAGTGGTCGTCACCGGGAACCGACGGCCGCACGCTGTCGCTGGCCGGCTTCAGCACCGGAAGCTGGTTCGGCGAGGCCACCATGATCCGCCGCGAACGCTTCGAGTACGAAGTGGTCGCCCTGCGGCCCAGCCGCATCGTGATCCTGCCGCGCGATACCTGCGAGCGCCTGTGGAACAACAACATCGAATTCACCAAGGCGCTGATGACGCACCTGGCGCAGCGGGTGAACTGGCTGATGGGCTGCTACACCGGCAACGTGCTGCTGGACGTGGACACCACCGTGGCGCGCGCCGTGGCGGCGCAACTGGACGCCGAGGTCCATTCGGGGACGCAGGGGCGTCTGCGCATCTCGCAGGAAGAGATCGCCGGCCTGTGCGGCGTCTCGCGCCAGCGCTGCAACACCGCGCTGACCCGCCTTGCGCGGGCGGGGGTCCTGCAAACGCACTACGGCGGATTGACGGTGCTGGACAAGGACGCGCTGTACCGGTGCGCGAAGATCAGCCGGGAGGCGGCCAGGCACGCGCGCGGCGCCGGCGATGTCCGCGCCGATGCGGCATAATCCGCCACGGCCGCCCATGGCGGGCCGCAGTCATGCTCGCCGCGCAGAACAGTTCTGCATATCGACGGGGTAATCGATCAGGCCGATAAAAATTATGATCGGCTACTGAGACAACCCATGGCCGGCGGCCCGCTGCCGGCCGACCCAGCCACCAGCGCACAACCATAAGAGCCGGCCCGCGCAAGGCACGGCCACGCATGGCGGCGGGAACCAGGAGAGAGACAATGTTCAAGCTCACGCGCCGCGGCTTCATCGCGGCCGGCACACTCATGATGCTCGCCCGGCCGCTGCGCGCCGCGGCCAAGCCCGTGACCCTGATCGTGCCCTACGCGTCGGGCGGCCCCAACGACAACTTCGCGCGCCTGCTGGCCGAGGGCATGAGCGCCGAACTGGGCATCAACTTCATCGTCGAGAACAAGCCCGGCGCCAACGGCATCATCGGCGCGACCCAGGTCGCGCGCGCGCCGGCCGACGGCAGCACGCTGCTGATGGGCGGCTCCGGCCCGGTTTCCCTGAACATCCTGCTGCGCCCCCGCCTGAATTACGGCTTTGACAGCTTCAAGTCGGTGGCCATGATGTTCGACGGCCCGCTGACCATCACCGTGCCGTCCAAGTTGGGCGTGAACTCCATTGCCGACCTGGTCGCCTACGCGAAGCAGGAAAACCGCGCGCTGACCTACGGGTCGCTGGGACCGGGCAGCGTCACCGACCTGTACGGCCTGATCCTGTCCAGGACGCTGGGCATCCCGCTGACCGCCGTGCCCTACAAGAGCACGCCGACCAGCCTGATCGACCTCATCACCGGCCGCAACGACCTCTCGTACATGACGCCCATCGCGCTGGCCGACCATCAAAAGGCCGGCGCGGTGAAAATCCTGGCGCTGACCACCGACCAGCGCGACCCGGCGCTGCCGGACGTGCCCGCCGTCACCGAACTGGGTTATCCACAGCTCAAGGCCAGCTACTGGACGGCGCTGCACGCGCCCAAGGGCACGCCGGACGCCATCGTCCAGGCCTACGCCGCGGCCGCCATCAAGACGGTCCAATCCGAGCGCTTCCGCAAGGTGCTCGTCGCCAACGGGCAGACCGAAAAAGCCGGCGGCCCGCAGGCCCTGGAGGCGCAACTGGAATCCGACCGCCAGTACTGGGGCAAGGTCATCCAGGAAAACCACATCGTCCTTGATTGATCGCGCAGAAAAAAACACAGCCCGCCGTCCGGCGGGCTGTGGCGTTTTGCGGCGGCCTGCGCGGCCCGTTACTGAAGCCGGGCCGGCGCGATGCAGTGGGTGGCCGCGTTGAAGTTGATCACCGGCCGCGCCTCGCGGCAGGCGGTCTTGCGGATCTTGCCCACGATGAGATCGTGCGTGCCCAGCTTTTCGGTGCAGACGATGTCGCATTCGATGCTGGCCAGCGCATCGGGCAGCACGGGCGCGCCATGCTCGTTCAGCACCCAGCCGCCCTGCGCGAAACGCGCCTGGCCCTGCGGCTGTTTCAGAAAGGCTTCGATCACGTCGCCGTGGCCTTCGCCCAGGATGTTGGCGACGAAGCGCCCGTTGCGCAGCAGCGGCTCGCGCGCCGACGAGGTCTGCTGCACGAAGAACCCGACCATGGGCGGATCGGCGGAGATCGACGTCAGGCTGGACACGATCATGCCCGCCATCTCCTCGCCGTCGCCGGTGCTGACGGCGCTGATGCCCGCCGGCAGCGACCGCATGGCCGCCTTGAAATCGTCGACCGACACCACCTCATCGCGCTCGTTGAAGACCATGTGCGCGCGGATGTCGCCACGTTCATCGACCCAGCCGTGGCGCGCCGCGTAATCCACCATCTTCGAGAAGCCGGCCTCCCAGTCCGGGTCGCCGGCGTGCTGCGACAGAAAGCGCAGCACCGACGGCGACAGGCGCACGTGCCGCTCGTCCTCGCGCCGGCCGATCCGGGCGATGGCGCGCTCCAGCCGGTCGGCGGGCTGCGGGTCCGCCATGACATCGAGACGGCCGAAATCCGCCGGGTCGCGCAGCGCGATGGCGCCGGCATTGCTCAAGTAGATACGCATGTCGCCCTCCTTCAGGCAAGCACTGCCGTACTGCCGATTTCCTTGCGGATCGCGGGAATGATCTTGTCGCCCCAGAGCTCGATCTGCTTGAGCATCGTCTTCTGGTCGAAGTCGCCAAGCTGCGTCTGCAGCGCGATGTGCTTGGGCCGCAGGATGCTGATTTCTTCCAGCATCTTGTCGATGACTTCGTTGACCGAGCCCACCGGCAGGTTCTTGCGAAGCTGCTCGAAGGTCGGGTCGGTATCCGAAGGCACTTCCTTGACCATGTAGCCATCGTCGCTCTGCGCGCGGCGGAACTTCAGGCTTTCGGAAATGCGGCGCTGGAAGCGCGCGCAATCCAGATAGGCATCGATCTCGGCCTTGTTGTCCGAGGCGTAGCCGCAGCGCAGGAAGCCGAACTTCACGTCGCGGTCCAGGTCCTTGCCGTTGTCCTCGGCCACCTTCTCCAGCCGGCCGCGCAGTTCCGCGATGGCGTCGTTGCCCTTGAGCAGCGCCGTCACGAACAGGTTGTGGTTCTCGCGCACGCCGCGGCCCAGCGTCACCGGATTGCCCGACGTGATCCACAGCGGCGGCATGGGGTCCTGCACGCAGCGCACCGCGATCGAACTGGGCGGAATCTTCAGGAACTTGCCGTCATGCTCGAAGATCTTCTGCGTCAGCCCCTTGGGGATCACGTCGAGGAACTCGTTGAAGATCGCGCCCGAGTCCTCGATCTGGACGCCGAAGCGCTCGAACTCGAATTGCTGGTAGCCCGATCCCACGCCCAGATCCAGGCGGCCGTTGGACACCGTGTCCACGAACCCGACCTCGGCCAGGAAGCGCGCCGGATGGTAGAGCGGCAGGATGCACACGGCCGTGCCCAGCCGGATGCGACGGGTCTTGGCCGCCGCATGGGCCACCGTCATCAGGGGCGAGGGCGACAGCGAATAGTTGTTGAAGTGATGCTCGGCGTACCAGGCCGCGTCGAATCCTGCCTGCTCCGCCACCACCGTCTGCTCGATGGAGTTGTTGATGACTTGCGTGGAGGACTGGTGGTAACCTCGTTGCTGCGCCAGAATGAATACGCCGAATTCCATATTGTCTCCTCGTTGATGCATGAATCCTTGAGGAAATTCTAGAGGCCGGTAGTCATGGGCTGGAATACAAGAAAAGCGGCGTTCTGTGCTGCATAAAGTGGAGGAATGATGGACAGACTGCGCGCAATGGAGCTCTTTCTGTCGATCTCGAAGACCGAGAGCTTCTCGGAAACCGCGCGCCAGTTCGGCATCTCCGCCACCTCGGTGTCGCGCATGATCACCGACTTCGAAAGCGAGCTCAACGTAAAGCTCCTGCTGCGCTCCACGCGGCAGGTCGTGCTGACCGAAGCCGGCCAGGAATACGCCCGCCAGTTGGAAACCATCCTCTGGAACATCAACGAGGCGCACCGCAACATCACCGAAATCCGCGCCGCGCCCAAGGGCATTCTGCGCGTGCATTCGCGCATGATGTTCGGCCTGGGCGTGCTGCCGCAGCTGGTGGCCGCGTTCCGCGAAGCCTACCCCGAGATCCACATTGAACTGGTGCTGTCGGAAGCCAAGACCGATCTGCGGCGCAACAACTTCGACATCGATTTCCGCATTTCGCCGCCCGTCGAGGCCGGCCTGAAGCGGCGCATCCTGTTCAAGAGCGAACGCTATCTGGTGGCGTCGCCCGCGTACCTGGCGCAGCGGGAACTGCCCACGCAGCCGGCCGATATCGCGCAGCATGCCTGCCTGGCGTACCTGCTGCCCGGCGACCAGTATTGCTGGCGCTTCAAGCAGGGCGAGGCCATCGACGAAATCCTGATCAAGCCGCGGCACGTCAGCAACAATGGCGTGGCCCTGCTGGAACTGGCGCGGCTGGGCGAAGGGATCGCGCTGCTGGACGACTACACCGTGCACCACGACATCGAGCGCGGCACGCTGGTACGCCTGTGCCCGGATTACCGCGTCACCAACACGACCTTCGAAGAAGGCATGTACGCCACCATCCTGGACACGGCCATGATTCCGGTGAAGATACGGCTGTTCCTGGATTTCGTGGCCTCGCACGTGTCGGGCGCCGAGCTGCGCTTTGCGGCCTACGGCAAGCCGGCGGGCGCCAGCGGCGAATGACGCCGGGCCGCGCGGCTCAGGGCCGGATCAGGCAGCGCGGGCGCGGCGCGCCTGCGTAGCCGGTCCCGCGCAGGCGCAGCAGCGCGCCGTCCAGGGGGCCGTGAGCCGACAGGCGGCCGCTGTCGCTGATCGACGTGACGTAAAGGTCGGTCAGGCCGTCACCGCCAAAGCACAACGACGCCGGATGCGCGACCGGCAGGTCGATGCGCACATCCAGCCTGCCCTCCTGGTCGAACCGCGCGATGGCGCCGGCGTGGACCAGCGCGGTCCATAGCCCGCCGTCGCGGTCAAAGCAACAGCCGTCCGGCGCCGAGCCCAGCGCGTCCGTGTCGACGAAGACCTCGCGCGCGGACAGCCCGCCCGCCGCGTCCATCCGGTAGCGGTAGATTTTGCGCGCGGCGCTGTCGCAGACGTGCAGGTGCCCGCCGTCCGGATGCAGGGCCGGACCGTTGACCACGCCCAGCCCCTGCGCGATCCGCGTGAGCTGGCCGCCGGTATCCAGGCGATACAGCCCGCCCAGCGGGGCTTCGCCGGCCTCCCGGTAGATGTGCATGGTGCCCGCCACAAAGCTGCCATCCGGCAACGGCGCGCCGTCGTTCAACCGCAGGTTGGGGTGGCTGTCCTCGATACGGGCCAGCGTGCGCAGGCTGCCATCGGCCGGCCGGAAAAGCGCAAACGACTCCTTCAGCGCCACCACCAGCTCGTCCTCGCCATTGAATGCGAAGGATCCCAGCGGCGCGGGCAACTGCCAGCTTTGCACGCTGCCCGAGTCCGGCGCCACGGCCAGGATCAGGCCCTTGCGGCAATCCGCCATCCACAAGCGCCCGCTCGCCGCGTCCCATGCCGGGCATTCGCCCAGGGCCGCGCGCAGGCTTCCGATACGTTCGATCTGCATCTGCCGATTTGTCTCCTGGCCTCTCGTCCCATAGGTCTTTCAGACGAGGCTTCAGCGCCATGGTATCGGCTGGCGGCGCGGCGGAATATGCGGCATTCCTGCAGAACACAACCACCGTTTTTGGCGTAGATCGACGCATACCCCCTCCCTAAAATCAAAAAAAAGTCCAGCGCCGCAGGGCGCGGACAGCGGACAAGACCGGTCAATCCGACCCGAGGAGACTTACGATGCAGCACGCCCGCGGCGCCCGGCGCCTCTCCCCCCCCACCCTGTCGAACGAGGTGCGGGCATGAGCGATACCCCCGTCAAATTCGAGGTCAGCGAGGGCGTCGCCCTGGTCACGCTGAACCACGCGCCGGTCAACGCGCTCAACCGCGACATGCGCCGCCGCATCGTGGCGATCTTCGACGAGATCTCCGAGCGCGACGACATCCGCTGCGCGGTCCTGACCGGCAGCGGCAAGGTCTTCTGCGCCGGCGCGGACCTGAAGGACCGTCCCGATGCCGACGTCGCGGGCGACTTCCTGGAACACAACCGCATCACCCGCGAAACCGGCAATGCCATCCGCGAATGCGCCAAGCCGGTCATCGCCGCCGTCAACGGCGCGGCGCTGGGCGCCGGCCTGGGCCTCATGGCCGCCTGCGACATCATGTATGCGTCCGACAACGCCACGTTCGGCATGCCCGAGATCAATGTCGGGCTGGCCGGCGGCGCCTCGATGCTGCGCACCCTGTTCGGACGCTCGACGCTGCGCCGCATGTTCTACACCGGCCAAAGGCTTACCGCGCATGACCTGCTGCGCCGCAACGTGCTGGAAGACGTGCTGCCGCCCGATCAGCTGGTTCCCGCCGCGCTGGCGCTGGCCCACGAAATCGCGTCCAAGGCCCCGCTCGCCGTGTTGTACGCCAAGCGCGCGGCCAACATGGTGGACCTGATGCCGCAGCGCGATGCCTATCGCTTCGAACAGGACTTCACCATGGCGCTCGCCAAGACCGAAGATGCGCGCGAGGCCCGCATGGCGTTCCTGGAAAAGCGCCAGCCCCAGTTCAAGGGGCGCTGAGCATGGGCACGCAGCAGCAACGCCCCGGCGCGGGGCTTACCCCCTTTTTCGAGGCAACGGGCATCGCCGTGATCGGCGCCTCCGACGACATCACCAAGATCGGCGGCCGCCCCGTGCACATGCTGATCAAGCACGGCTACCGCGGGGCCGTGTATCCCATCAACCCCAAGGGCGGCGCCATCCAGGGACTGCCGGCCTACGCCTCGGTGCGGGACACGCCCGAGGCGCCCGGGCTCGCGATCCTGGCCGTGCCCGCGGCCGCCACGCCCGCCGCGCTGCGCGACTGCGCCGCGCGCGGCGTGAAGGCGGCCATCGTGCTGTCGGCCGGCTTCACCGAGGCCGGCCCTGAAGGCGCCGCGCTGCAGGCCGAACTGGTCGCCATCGCCCGCGCCCACGGCATGCGTGTGCTGGGCCCGAACTGCCTGGGCACCGTCAACGTGGCCGACCGCCTGATCGGCTCGTTCTCCATCGCCCTGGAGGAAAACATGCCGCCCGCCGGGCACGTGGGCATCGTGTCCCAGTCCGGCAACGTGGGCAGCCACACCATGCAGAGCGTGGCCCGGCGCGGCATGGGCGTGAGCCGTTTCATCGCGACCGGCAACGAGGCCGACGTGGACGCCGCCGACGGCATCGCCGCGCTGGCCGACGACCCGGACACGCGCATCATCCTGTGCTGCATGGAAACCTGCCGCGACGCCGGCAAGCTGATCGAGGCGCTGCGCCTGGCGCGTGAGCAGGGCAAGCCCGTCATCATCCTGAAGATCGGCTCCACCGAAAAAGGCCAGGCCGCGGCCGCCTCGCATACCGGCGCCCTCACCGGCTCGGACGCGGTGATCGACGCGGTGTTCCGCCGCCACGGCGTGCTGCGCGTGCGTTCGGTGGAGGCCCTGATCGACATCGGCCACGCGGCCTCGCTGCTGATGCCCGACCGCCTGCCCCGCAACGACGCGGTGACGCTGGTCGCCGCGTCCGGCGGCTTCGGCATCATGATGGCCGACGCCATGAGCGAGGCCGGCCTCGCGCTGCCCGCGCTCGCGCCCGACACGCAGCGGCGCATCCTCGACGCCGTGCCCACCGCCAGCACCGGCAATCCGGTGGACGCGTCCGCGCAGATGTCCAGCCGCCCCGACATTCTCCTGAAGATGCTGAGCGCCCTGCTGGACGATCCCTCGGCCAGTTCGCTCGCGCTCTTCATGTCGCTGTCGCTCTACAACACCCGGCTGCGCGGCATCTACCTCGAAGCCCTGGCGCAGGTGCGCGCCAGCCATCCGGACCGCCTGCTCATGGTCATCAGCCAGGGCCCGGCCGACGCCGTCGCGCAGATCAACGCGCTGGGCATTCCGGTGTTTTCCAGCATCGACGCGGCGGCCACCGGGCTGGCGGGCCTGGTCAGGCTGGGCCGGTTGCGCGCGGCAACCGCCGCCCCCCTCGCGCCGCCCGCCGTGGCGCCCGTGGACCCGGCCGTATTCCGCAACGAATTCCACGCCAAGCAGGCGCTGGGCAAAGCCGGCATCGACGTGCCGCAGGAATGCATCGCCCGCGACGCCGACGAGGCCGTCCGCGCGGCCGAGGCCATCGGCTATCCCGTCGTGCTGAAGATCGCCTCCGAGGACGTCGCGCACAAGACGGAAGCGGGCGGCGTGCTGCTCAACGTGGCCGACGCCCAGGCCGTGCGCCGCGGCCACGCCCAGATTCTGGCCAGCGTCGCCCGCCACGCCCCCGCCGCGCGCATCGACGGCGTGCTGGTCGCGCCGATGGTCGGCGGCGGCACCGAGATGATCGCCGGCGTCTCGCAGGACCCCGTTTTCGGCCCCATCGTCATGGTCGGCATGGGCGGCATCCATGCCGAGGTATTGAAGGACGTCGCCGTGCAGGCCGCGCCCGTGACCGAGGACGAAGCCGCCGAGATGATCCGCTCGCTCAGGATGTTCCCCATCCTGGACGGCGCGCGCGGCCAGGCCAAGGCCGACGTCGCCGCCGCGGCGCGCGCCGTGGCGCGATTGTCTGAGTTCGCGTCCCGGCATCGCGACGACGTCGCCGAAATCGACATGAATCCCATCCTGGTCCGGCCGCAGGGCCAAGGCGTGGTCGTCCTGGACGCGCTGATGATCCCGCGCGCCGCGCCCGCACACTGAGGACAGCCATGCAAGTTGAACACCACGTCGCGGTGCCCGATCCGGCCGCCGGACCCGATATCTACCGCCAGCATGCGCGCACCTGGCTGCGCGCCAACCTGCCGGACTCCATGCGCGCCGACAGCCTGGACTGGCGCGCCCCCACCCTCGCCGAAAGCAGCGCCTGGGAAGCGGCCATGTACCAGGCGGGCCTGGCCGGCATGACCTGGCCCAAGGCCTATGGCGGCCACGGCCTGACGCTGCGCGAGCACCTGGCGGTGAACAAGGAGATCGGCGCGCTGCCCATGCCCGAAAGCGTCAGCTCCATCGGCAAGGAACTGGCCGGCCCCATCATCATGGCCGTGGGCACCGAAGACCAGAAGCAGGCGTTCCTGCCCGCGATCCTGGCGATGCGCCAGTTCTGGTGCCAGGGCTTTTCCGAGCCCGACGCCGGCTCGGACCTGGCGCGACTGCGCACCAAGGCCGTCCAGGAGGGCGGCCACTGGCGCATCAACGGCCAGAAGATCTGGACCAGCGGCGCGGCCAAGGCCCACTACTGCCTGCTGCTGACGCGCACCGGCACCGTGGCCGACAAGCATCGCGGCCTGCTGATGTTCGCCGTTCCGATGGACACGCCGGGCATCCGCGTCGTGCCCATCAAGTCGATCGACGGCAAGGAATCGTTTGCCGAAGTGTTCTTCGACGACGTGGTCGTGCCCGACAGCGCACGCCTGGGCGCCCCCGACGAAGGTTGGAACGCCGCCATCCGCGTGCTGTCCATCGAACGCGCCACCAACCGCATGTACCGCCCGTGGCGCTTCGAATGCGAGCTGCGCCAGCTTATCGCCGCCTGCAAATCCGATGCGCAGCTCGCGCCCGCCCTGGACGACGGCTACGTGCAGCGCCGCGTGGGCGACCTGGTCTGCGAGATCGACGGCCTCAAGGGCCTGGTCGAACTTACCGTCGCGCGCATGCTGCGCGGCGAAACGATCGGCGCGCGCGGCTCGCTGACCAAGCTCTACTGGTCGGAATGCCACCAGGCCTTCGCCGGCCTCGCGCTCTCGCAGCTGTCGCAGGTCGGCCCCCACTCCAGTCCGCTCGCGCGCCGCGCCCAGCAAGCCTTTACCACCGCCTACCTCTTCTCGCGCGCCGAGACGATCTACGCCGGCACCACCGAAGTGCAGCTCGACGTCATCGCGCAGCGCGTCATGAATCTGCCCAAGGACCTGACATGAGCCATGAAGAACTGCGTCCCGAGGAATTCGCGCAGGCCGCCGACGCGGCCATCGCCGACGCCCTGACCCGCGCCGATCCGCGCGCCATGGCCGAGGTGCTGGCGCAGGCCGGCCTGTGCGGCGTGATGGCGGCCGAGGACGACGGCGGGCTGGGCCTGGACCTCGCCTTCGCGCTGCCTATCGCCCACGCCGCCGGCCGCCTGCGCCTGCCCTTGCCGCTGCCCGAACAGATCCTGCTCGCCCGCGCGCTGGCCGGCACCCCGCAGGCCGCGGCCCTGGCCGCCGGCGAGCGCCTGGCCGGCATCGCCTGGCACGGCAGCCTGCAGACCGGCCATGCCCGCGTGGACAATGGCCTCGCGGACTGGGTGCTGGTGGCGGACGGCGCGGGCGCGGCCCTCATCGATGCCAGCGCGCTGCCGCGCGAGGCGCAGGCCGCGCTGGACCCCGAGCATCCGCAAACCTGGATCGCGCTGGCAGGCGCGCCCGTGCTGGCGCGGCTGGACGAACAGGCCTGGGACGCGCTGCGGCGCCAGGCCCACCTGCTGCTGGCCGAGTTCGCCAACGGCGCGGCCGAAGGCGCGCTGCAGGCCGCGGCGGACTACATGGCCACGCGCGTGCAGTTCGGCCGGCCGCTGTCGGCCAAGCAGGCGGTGCGCCACCTGCTGGCCCGCATGCGGCTGCTGCAGGACGTTTCCAGCGCCGCGATCCGGCGCGCCACGCAGGCCGACGAGTACGGCGCGCCGCGCGACACGCGGCCCGCGCTGGCCGGGGCGCTCGCCAACGCGGCCTTCGTCATCGAGAAGGCCATCCACTTGCACGGCGGCATGGGCTTCACCTGGGAATTGCCGCTGCACCGGGCGCTGCGCGCCGTGCGCAGACTGGACGCCGCCTTCGCAGGCCTGTCGCGCGACGCAGGGCGCGCCTTCATTCAATCGGTATAGGAAGACACCATGGCACATGATCTCGCCGGGCGCGTCGCGCTCGTCACCGGCGCGGGCGCCGGCATCGGCCGCGCCACGGCCCGCCTGCTGGCCGCGCGCGGCGCCACGGTCGGCGTCAACGACCTCAAGCAGGAACTGGTGGACGACACCGTCGCGGCCATCGCCGCCGAAGGCGGCAAGGCCTTTCCCGTGGTGCAGAACGTCGCCACGCGCGAGGGCATCGGCCAGGCCGTGCGGCTGGCGGCCGAACACGCTTCGCGCCTGGACATCCTGGTCAACAACGCGGCCTGGGTCCGCTACCAGAGCGTGGCGGACATCCAGCCGGACACGCTGGAACGCATGCTGGACATCGGCTTCAAGGCCGTCATCTGGGGCATCCAGGCGGCGGCCGAGGTCATGGACCCCGATCGCGGCGGCGCCATCGTCAACGTGGCCTCCACGGCGGCGCTCAAGTCCGCCCCCAGTTCGATGGTGTATTCCGGCATCAAGGCCGGCGTGCTGGGCGTCACCCGCGCCGCCGCCGCCGAGCTGGGCGCGCGCCGCATCCGGGTGAACGCCGTGTGCCCGTCGGCGGTGCCGACCGAAGGCACGCAGCGCAACCGCAACGCCGAGCGCGACGCGCGCCGCATCGCCAGCACGCCGATGGGACGTCTGGGCACGGTGGACGACGTGGCCGACGCCATCGCATTCCTGGCCAGCGACGACGCCCGCTTCATCACGGCGCAGGCGCTGGTGGTGGACGGCGGCATCACGTTCACCACGCTCTGATGGATACGGTCCTGCTCACCGGCGCGGCCAGCGGCATCGGCCGGGCGACGGCCGGGCGGCTCGCGGCCGCGGGCCATCGCTGCATCCTGGTGGATCGCAACGCGTCCGCGCTGCAGGCGCTGTGCGCGGCCCTGCCTGCCCCGGCCGGGCAGGCGCACGTGGCGCGCATCGCGGACCTGACCGACGCCGATCAGATCGCGGCGCTCGCCGACGGCATGCCGCGCCTGGACGCGCTGATCAACAACGCGGGCATGACCGACAGCAGCAACCGCCCCACCGTCGAGCAATCGAACGAAGACTGGCAACGCCTGCTGGACCTGAACCTGCGGGCGCCTGCCCGCATGGTGGCCGCGCTGCGCGACCGGCTCGCGCCCGGCGCGCGCGTGGTCAACGTGGCGTCCGGCGCGGGCCTGCGCGCCATTCCCTGGCGCGGCGGCTACAGCCCGAGCAAGGCCGGCCTGATCGCGCAGAGCCGCGCGCTGGCGCAGGCCGACCCCGACCTGCGCGTCACCGTGCTTTGTCCCGGCTATGCGCGCACGGAGCTGGTGGCGGGTCTGATCGCGTCCGGCCGCCTGGACCCGGCCCGCGCGGTCGCCAAGATTCCGCTTGGCCGGCTGGCCGACCCCGACGAAATTGCCTGCGCCCTGGCCTTTCTGGCCGGCACGCACGCCGCGCCCCTGGCGGGCGGCCTGTTGTGCGTGGACGGCGGCTCGTCGGTGTATGGCGGCAGCCAGGTCTATGGGCCGGCTACCAGCGGCGCCTGCGGCTCCCTGGATACGCCCCTGTCCCTGACCGTGCGCGGCGATTGGCCGCCGGTGCCGGACGATGGCGCACCCGACGGCTATCCGGCGGTCCTGGATGCGACCGTGCTGTCCAGCGCGCCGGGCCGGCGCCTGGCGGCCGCGCTGCAGGCCGCACGCCGCTTCGACCTGGAGGGACCGGCCAGCCTGACCCTGCTGCTGCCCGCCGGCGAGGACCTTTCCTGGGACCATGCCGGCGACCACGCCGCGGCGCGCATGCTCGTGGCCTCGCTGGCCTGCGAGTGGGGGCCGGCGGCGCGTCGCATCAATGCGGTGGAAGTCGCGCCGGGCACGGACCCGGCAACGTTGGCGCCGCTGCTGCGCTTTGTCGCCGGCGCGCGGGCGCAGTACCTCACCGGACAAGTGCTATGCAGCCGCTGAACGACCTGGACTCCATCAAGGCGCGTTTCATCGCCGCGCGCGGCTACTGGCGCCCGTGGACCGACGCGATGCTGCGGGCCAACCCGGGATTTCTCGCCCACTATGCCGAATACGCGGGCCATCCGGCCAGGACCGGACCGCTGACGCCGCGCATGGTCGAACTCATCTACGTGGCGCTGGACGCATCGGCGACGCATCTGTATGAAGCCGGACTGGCGACCCATCTGCGGATGGCGCGCGAGGCGGGCGCCAGCGACGCCGACGTGTTCGACGTGCTGCACCTGGTGACGATGCAGGGACTGAGCGCGGTCCTGCAAGCCGCCGACCTGCTGCACGAGGCCGCGCCGCTACCGGCGATGGACGCGCACGACCCCATGCGGGCGCGCATCGCCGCGCTGTGGCCGGCGCAGGCGCCCAGCCTGTTGCGGCTGGCGGCGCAGGACCGGGGCTACGTCGCCGTCCTGCTCGACTTCCTGGAAGGCGGCGCGCCGGCCGGCGGACTGGCGGCGGCGGAACGCATGCTGGTGCGCATTGCCCTGCACGCCTGCTTCACGCACGGCGACATGGCCGCCACGCGCGCGCTGATCGGCGACGCGCTCGCGCAGGGCGTGTCGCGCCCGGAAATCCTGCAGGCCATCCAGCTGGGCGGCCATCTGGCGGTGCATGGCGCGGCGCTGGGCGCAACCGTCCATGCGCGCTTGCAGGCAGCCGGCACGTCGGGCTGAGACAGGCAGGCCGGGCTCAAACGGTCAGCCGGTCCAGCACCGACCAGCCCGCCCGCGCCTCGATGTCCTCTCCCACGGCCAGGCACAGGTCTTCGCGGAAACGCCCCGCCACCACCTGCACGCCGACGGGCACGCCGTCCGCCATCCCCACCGGCACCGACAAGCCCGGCAGTCCCAGGATCGCCGTCGAGACCAGCGGACTCTGGGCCCGCAGGATATCCGCCATCGCATCCGGCCCCTGCTGGTCCAGATCCACCGGAAATGGCAGTGCGAAGGACACGGGCATCAGCAGCACGGGATAGCGGTCGAAGAAGCGGCCCCATTCGCGCAGGATCGTCGTGCGCATCGCCATCGCCTGGATGAAGCCGTCCTTGTCCCGCTGCGGCGTGTGCGCCAGCATGCTCTGGTAGGCGTTCTGGATCGCACGGTCTCCGGCGCGCTCGATCTCGCGCCGCATGGAACCGGCGGCCTCGTTCATCAACACGTCCAGCCACAGCCGGGCCGCGGCGTCGAACTGCGGCGGTTCCGCGGCCTCGACGATATAGCCTGCGTCCTGCAGCCAGCCGGCGGCGCGTTGCAGCGCGTCGGCGACCGCGGGGTCGGCGCGCCATTGCGCCGTGCCGGTAAAGAGCGCCACGCGCCGCTCACCGGCCGCGGACGCAAACGCCAGCGGCGCCGGCACCCACCACGGGTCCCGCGAATCGCCTGCCGACATCGCCGCCAGGCCCAGCCGCAGATCGGCGACGCTGCGGGCCAGCGGTCCCTGTGTCGCGGCCATCTGCGAGGCCACCGGCCGCTCCGACAACTGGCTGGCGTTGTAGCCCGGCACCCGCCCCTGCGAGGGCCGCAGTCCCGCCACCCCGCACGCATAGGCCGGATACCGGATCGAGCCGCCCTGGTCGCTGCCATGGGCAAGCGGGCCGATTCCCAGCGCCGCCGCCACGGCCGCCCCGCCGCTCGATCCGCCCGGCGTGCGCGCGGCATCGAAGGGATTGAGGGTGCGGCCATGCAGGTCGTTGTCGCTGAACCAGCGCCACGAGAACGCGGGCACGTTCGTGCGGCCGATGACGACGGCGCCCGCGCGGATCCAGTTGTCCACGGCCGGATTGTTCTCGTGCGCGATGAGGTCCCGGTAGGCCGTCACGCCGTTGGTCGTGGCGGTGCCCGCCAGGTCCGCGTTGGCCTTGATCGTCACCGGCACCCCGTGCAGGATGCCCAGGCCGCGCCCGGCGCGCACGGCGGCGTCGGCCGCATCCGCGGCGCGCAGCGCCTGTCCTTCGTAAAGCTCGGTCAGCGGATTGAAGACCGGGTTGACCTCGCCGGCGCGGTCCAGGCAGCTTTGGACCGCTTCGCGGCTGGATATCTCGCCGCTGCGGATGGCGCGGGCAAGGTCAAGCGCGTTCCAGCGCCAGAGTGCGTTCGTCATGGTGTCTCCTTCCTGTTCTAAGCGTATTCAGTCGGCCGACGCGCCCGATTGCCTGACCATCACGGCCCAGCGCGGGATCTCGGCGGCGATGAGGCTGGCGAACTGCGCGGGCGTGGAGGGCGTGGCGTCCACGGACAGGGTCTCGTTCTGCTTGAGCACGGCGGGGTCCTGCAGCGCCTTGGCGATGGCGGCGTTGAGCCTGTCGATGACCGGCTGGGGCACCCCCGCGGGCGTCACGATGCCGCCCCACGACACCACCTCGAAGCCCTTGAGGCCCGACTCGTCCAGCGTCGGCACGTCCGGCAGCACCGGCACGCGCTTGAGGCTGGTCGCCCCCAGGACCTTGACCTGGCCGGCGCGTATGAACGGCAGCACGCCCGCGACGTTGTCGATCATCACGTCGAGCTGTCCGCCCGCGATGTCCACCACCGCCTGCTGGCCGCTCTTGTAGGGCACGTGCAGCATGGTGGTGCCCGTCTCGCTCTTGAGCATCTCGCCGGCCAGATGCGCGCTGGACCCGACCCCCAGCGACCCCACGCTGACCTTGCCCGGGTGCTGCTTCGCATACGCGACCAGCTCCTGCACATTGGCTGCCGGCAGGTCATTGCGCGCGATCAGCACCAGCGCATTGCTGATGGCCAGGCTGACGGGCGCCAGGCTGCGCTGCGGGTCATAGGGCAGCTTCGCATACATGCTTTTGTTGATCGCCAGCGTGACGATGTTGCCGAAGCCGATCGTGTAGCCATCCGGTTGCGCCGCCGCCAGCGCCTGCGTGCCGACGATGCCGCCGGCCCCGCCCCGGTTGTCCACGATCACCGGCTGGCCCAGTTCGCGCCCCAGGGCGTCGGCGATGGGACGCAGCACCACGTCGGGACCGGAACCCGCGGCATACGGCACGATGAGCTTGATCGGGCGCGCCGGCCAGTCGGCCCGGGCGGCGCCCGCGCCGGTCGCGGCGCACAGGACCAGCAGCAGCGACAAGGCGCGGCGGATACGGCTGGGGAAGACTTGCATGGCTTTCTCCTTGAGGGCGGTTCGGACCAGGCTGCGGATCGCGCCCGGTTCCTTGTCGCCTCAAGATTAGGGATCGTCCCCGCTGCGCGGAAGGCTATATTTTTGTTAAGGTGACCACCCCAGGTTGTCAGGGCGGGAGCCCTCATGAAAGACCATCATCTGCGGGCGTGGCTGAAGGTGGCCGAACTGCGCAGCATCCGTGCCGCCGCGCGCAGCCTGCACCTGAGCCAGGCCGCGGTGACCAAGGCCATCAAGGAGCTGGAGATCGAACTGGCTGCCCCGCTCCTGACGCGCAGCCCCAAGGGCATCGCGGTCACCGAATGCGGCGAACATCTCACGGTGCGCGCGCGCCTGGCGCAGGCGCAGCTTGCGCTGGCGCGCCAGGACATCCGCCAGTTGCTCAGCGGCGCGCAGGCGCGGGTGGCGGTGGGCGTGACGCCCATGGTCATGCTGAGCGTGCTGCCGGATGTGCTGACCGAGTTCAGGACCCGCATGCCGGCCGCGCGGGTCAAGGTCTCGGAGGGCCTGCTGGCCGCCGTGCAACCCGCGCTGCGCAACGGCACGATGGATTTCGCGCTGGCCTCGCGCATGAAAGACGGCGGCGGCGGGCACGAATTTGACTTCGAGGAACTGCGGCCGCTGGAATTCATGATCGCCTGCCGCAAGGGCCATCCGCTGGCGCGGGCGCGGCGCTGGGAAGACATCCGGGGCTGCGAATGGCTGCTCAACGTGTCGGGCGGCAGCCACACCGAGGCCTTCCTGCACGGCCTGCGCGCCCACGGACTGCCGGAGCCCGAACGCGTCATCGACTGCGACACGTTCGGCGTCATGTGGAACCTGATGACCCGCAGCGACGCCCTCATCGTCTGTCCGTCGGGCATGCTCAACGTCAAGCCCTATGGCGACGAAGCCCGGCGCATCCGCGCGGACGTGCCCATGCCGGTGGCCAGCATCGGCATCATGACCCTGCAAGGCACCCCGCTGTCGCTGGCGGCGGCCACCATGGCGGACATTTTCCGGCGGCACGTCGCGCGCGGGGCGCTGCGGGGTTAGCGCGGGCGCGCCGCGACCCGCCTGACGAGGGGTGTAATCTTCGTGACGCCCGCCTTTTCGGCTTTTGTCGACGCGACGCGGTATCGCTGACGCACCGCGCCCCCGGCGCTCGCCCTCGGCCCCGGCGCCGTCCAGCTGCCCCGCACTACCCCAGATTTTGGAGTCTCTGCCTTGTTCCGCAGATTTGAAAGCCAGCTCAACCCGTTCCCCTCCGAGAACGTGCCGCCGCCCCCCAAGGGCTTCTTCGCGTTCCTCTGGTTCTGCACGCACGGATCGCGCCGCTACATCGCCGCGCTGGCGGTCCTGAGCGCGGCGGTCTCCATCTATGAAGCGTGGCTGTTCGCCTTCCTGGGCCAGGTCGTCGACATGCTGACCGCCTGGCACGCCGGCGAGCCCGCGTCGGCGCACGAGCGGCGCGTCCTGTGGGGCATCGCCCTCGTGCTGTGCGCCAGCGTCGGCGTGGTCGCGCTGCGCACCCTGGTCCAGCACCAGGTCCTCGCCATCAACCTGCCGCTGCGCCTGCGCTGGGACTTTCACCGCATGATGCTGCGGCAGAGCCTGTCCTTCTTCTCCGACGAATTCGCGGGCCGCGTCACCACCAAGGTCATGCAGACCGCGCTGGCCGTGCGCGAAGTGCTGCTCACCTTCTGCGAAATCGTGCTGGGCATCGCCGTCTACTTCTTTGCCATCGTGGCGCTGGCGGGCGGATTCGATCTGCGCCTGATGCTGCCGTTCATCGCCTGGATGGCCCTCTACGGGCTGACCATGATGTATTTCGTGCCGCGCCTGGGCAAGGTCGGCAAGGACCAGGCGCATGCGCGTTCATCCATGACCGGGCGCGTCACCGACGCCTACACCAACATCACCACCGTCAAACTGTTCTCGCACACCAACCGCGAAGCCCGCTTCGCGCGCGCCGCCATGGAGGACTTCAAGGAGACGGGCTACCGGCAGATGCGCCTGGTCAGCCAGTTCGAGATCTTCAACCAGATCCTGGCCACCGCGCTGATCGCCTCGGCCGGCGGCTACGCGCTCTGGCTGTGGCACGGCAGCGAGATCGGCACCGGGGCCGTCGCCGCCGTCGCCGCCATGGCGCTGCGGGTCAACGGCATGTCGCACTGGATCATGTGGCAGATGACGTCGCTCTTCGAGAACATCGGCACCGTGCAGGACGGCATCGGCACCCTGACCCACCCGCCGAAAGTGCAGGACGCGCCCGACGCGGTTGCGCTGCGCGTCACCCGCGGCGAAGTCGAGTTCGACAATGTCTTATTCAACTACAACAACGAACGCCAGGTCCTGGACGGCCTGAGCCTCACGGTGCGGCCCGGCGAGAAAATCGGCCTGGTCGGCCGCTCCGGCGCGGGCAAATCCACGCTGATCAACCTGCTGCTGCGCTTTTACGACGTGGACCGCGGCGTGATCCGCATCGACGGCCAGGACATCTCCCGGGTCACCCAGGACAGCCTGCGCAGCGCCATCGGCATGGTGACGCAGGACACCTCGCTGCTGCACCGGTCCATCTGCGACAACATCGCCTATGGCCGTCCCGACGCGGACCCGGCGGAGGTCCGCGCCGCCGCGGCCCGCGCACAGGCCGACGAATTCATCGAGCAGCTCAGCGACTCCCACGGCAACAAGGGCTACGACACGCTGGTCGGCGAACGCGGCGTCAAGCTTTCCGGCGGACAGCGCCAACGCATCGCCATCGCCCGCGTCATGCTCAAGAACGCGCCCATCCTCCTGCTGGACGAAGCCACCAGCGCGCTCGATTCCGAAGTCGAAGCCGCCATCCAGGAAAGCCTAGACGAGGTCATGCAAGGCAAGACGGTCATTGCGATTGCGCACCGGCTGTCGACCATCGCGGCGATGGACCGGCTGATCGTGATGGACCAGGGGCGCATCATCGAACAGGGCAGCCACGCGGAACTGCTGGCCTTGAATGGGGTGTATGCGCGGCTGTGGCGGCATCAGAGTGGAGGGTTTCTGGCCGAAGAACCGAGCCAGCCGGTTTGATGTCGGGGCCGGGCCCGCGCCCGGCCATTGCATCGCACGCTAAGGAGCAGTCCCAATTCCCATGACAGGTTTGGTTGCACTTTATTAGGGACACAATAACGGTCCGATCGGATAATCGCCGCGCCATTCGAAAAGGATCTTTATTTTGAAGTTGAAAGCTGCACTCCTCATCTCTGCGCTGACCGCTGTCGTCTTTGCTCCCGCGAATGCCGCGTCCCAGCGTTCGGTCGACCCCCGCACATTTGACGTCGCCGGCGTCAAAACGGGCATGGACTTCGACGAAGCGCTCGCCGCTGCCGCCAAGAACTTTCAGGTTGGCAAAGAAGACATCCGGATTGGCTACGCGACTAACAACCCCGTCACGAACACCAAAATGCCGATGAACTTCAGCTACGAAAAGGACGGCGTCGACTTCATCGTTCATTTCGAGCCGCGCGTGCCCGTCGATAAGCAACGGCCATTGGTGGTGTCGCAGATCCGGTATGAGCTGCCCTGGACTCCCGCCAACAAGGAAGCGATGGGCAAAGCGGTGTTGGAAAAATACGGCCGTCAGTCCAACTATCCCAACGCTTTGAGCCTGGAGTGGTGCCAGAAGCCGAGCACGAACCCCGGCATGGGCTGCTCGACGGACATGACGCAAGCGGTATTGAAATACACCGGCGTCAGCATCCAGATGTATGACCCGGCATGGACGAATGCGCGGATCAAATATGTGGAGCAAAGCCAGTCCCGCAAGCCGAGCTTTTAAGGACATTTGGGATATTGACTGGTAGCGGACCAGCGCCCGCCGCGCAGGCCGGCGGCCTGGCGATGGCGATGGCGCCGCACCACGACCAAAGCAACGAGAGCCCTGTCCTGAGCCGCCTCCCCAGGCAAGACGTCGAGGGAAACATGACAGCCAATATTTTCATTCTTTCATGCTAAAAACGCCACAATATTGGCACTTTTTAGTAGCACGAATTGCATTGGCCTGCGGCGGCATCGTGGACTCAAGCACACCGTAGCGCTAATATTCTTGCTGTTTCCACACAGAAACGCCGGAATATTAGCGTCATGGCAAAGAAAACCGCTCCACTCATGCCCACAACCGAGAAGCTCCTCGCCGAGTTCGGAGAGCGGCTCAAACTTGCGCGACTGCGCCGCCGGATCACGGCCAAGCAAGCGGCAGAGCGCGCCGGCATGTCGCCAATGACACTGCGCTCGCTGGAAGCGGGCGGAGTGGGAGTGACCATAGGTGCCTATCTTTCAGTGATGCAGGTGCTCGGCCTTGAACGAGACCTGGCCCTGCTCGCAGCCGAGGATGAGCTTGGTCGCAGGCTTCAGGACTCACGCCTCGTCAAGGCCAGCCGTCTTGAGCAGGTTCCGCCCAACACCAATAGGAATCTGGGCATTCGGAAATCTCAACCAACCCTGGAATCCAGCAAGCCGCAGGCGCGCAAAGCCAGAGGCCAAGGGATGGCTGATCAAGCCAATGCCTCAAGCCGTAGCACTGATGCCGATCCACCACCAGCATCTGCCAAATCCACTGCGGCCACTTCGGCAAATCTTGCCTCACTCTTGAAACCCTCTTCGAAAAAGAACGAAAAGGGAGCAAAGAGATGACGACAATCGCAGTCTATGCAGATTGGAAAGGCCTTCAACAACCTCAACGGCTGGGATTTCTGAACTCCCGCAGGACGCGCGCGCACGAGACCTTTGAGTTTCAGTATGACCCTGCAGCGCTGGCCGACACCGTGATCGGCCAACGGACACTCGACCCGAGGGATTGTCCGCCAATGGCGAACGCTTGCCAGAAGGCTGGGGCTGCCTGCGCGTGAACAAGAGCGGATGGCTGAGGCTTTTCGTCTCGCGGAGCGCTGACCCAGGAGGGTGCATCCAACATGGACAGAGATCGCCAAGGCCTGCCGGCGGGCGCAACGCCCGACACTTCATCGTGGGATTTAAGTTCCAGGCGGGAACGCTCTGGATTTAAGGAGTGGAGCGGGTGAAGGGAATCGAACCCTCGTATGAAGCTTGGGAAGCTGCCGTTCTACCATTGAACTACACCCGCTCGGGTGTCGTGCCGCGGCCGTGGGCCGGGCAGAGCCGCGATTATAGCGCGGCTTTTTTCGGCCGGGGCGGCTCGAAAAGCCCGCCCCCTGGAAAAGCCGCCGCCATCAATTCGCCGTGATATTCGCCGCCTTGACCACCTTGCCCCAGCGGTCCAGCTCGGCCTGCGTGTAGGCGCCCAGGTCCTTCGGTCCCATGAAGGTCGCTTCGGCGCCCTGCTCGCCCGCCTTCTTGCGGAACTCGTCGGTCTTCATGATCTTCTGGATTTCGCCGGCGATCTTGTCGACCACGGCCGCGGGCGTGTCCTTGGGCGCGTACATCGCGAACCAGGACGACACGATCAGGTCGGGGTAGCCCGCTTCGGCGGCGGTGGGCACGTCGGGCAGCGACGGCAGGCGGGTGTTGCCGGTGACGGCCAGCGCGCGCAGCTTGCCCGCGGCGATCTGGCCCAAGAGCGGCGGCGGGGTGGTGATGGTCATGTCGACGGCGCCGCCCAAGAGATCGTTCAGCGCGGGGCCGGTGCCCTTGTACGGGATGTGCGTGATCTGCGTGCCGGCCATCTGGTTCAGGAGTTCCGTGGCGACCTGTTGCAGCGAGCCGTTGCCGGACGAGGCGTAGTTCAGCTTGCCCGGGTTGGCCTTGGCGTACTCGACCAGTTCCTTCAGCGACTTGATGGGCAGGTCCGGACGCACGACCACCACTTGCGGCGCCGACAGCACGTTGGCGACCGGCGCGAAGTCCTTGATGGGGTCCCAGCCGGCGGCGGGCGTGACGTGCGGGGTGATGACCTGGAAGCCCGAATACTGCAGCAGCAGCGTGTAGCCGTCCGGCTTGGCGCGGGCCACGGTCTGCGCGGCGATGCCGCCCGATGCGCCGGGCTTGTTCTCGACCACGACGCTCTGGCCCAGCGCCGCGCCCAGGGGCTGGGCGATGAGGCGGGCGGCGATGTCGGTGGTGCCGCCGGGCGCGGCGGACACGATCAGCGTCACCGGGCGGTTGGGAAAATCGGCCTGGGCGCTGGCGACGCCGGCGGCGACGGTCAGGGCGAAGGCAGCGCTGGCGCGCAGGGTGTTGGGCAGGCGGGTAAAGGCCATGAGTTGTCTCCTGGGTCTTGTTATCTGTGGGTGATGATCAGGTGCTGCGGGTGCTGCAGGTACTGCGGGTGCTTCGTATGCAGCGGATGCAGCAGGTGCTGCAATCGCTGCGGATGATTCGGTTACGGGCTTCGACGTAAGCGTTCAAGCCACGCCCATGGATCAGTCAGCCGGAAACCGTTCGGCCAGCCAAGCCGGCGGCGCATGCAGGGCCAGCCGCGGCCCCGCCTGCAACAGCGCGTTGGACAAGGTCCGCTGCACCAGTCCAGGCAGGCCCTGCACGATGGCCAGCAACGGTTCCAGCGACACGCCCGTCTCCACGCCCATGCAGGCGAACATGTGGACCAGCTCTTCGGTGTTGACGTTGCCGCTCGCGCCCGGCGCGTAGGGACAGCCGCCAAGCCCGCCGGCCGCCGCGTCAAAGCGCGTGATGCCGGTCTGCCAGGCCGCGATGGCATTGGCCAGCGCCATGCCGCGCGTGTTGTGCAGGTGCACGGTCAGCGCAACGCCGGGCAGGCGGGCCGCCGCCTGCTCGCACAGGCTGGCCACCTGCGTCGGAAACGCCATGCCGGTGGTGTCGCACAACGTGATGCCGGCGGCGCCGGCGTCGACCAGCCGGGCGGCCAGCTCCAGCACCGTGTCGGCGGGCACGTCGCCGTCGAACGGACAGCCGAAGGCGGTCGACAGGGACACGTTGCAGGGCGCGCCGGCCTTGGCGGCGGCCGCGAGCACCTGCGACAGTTCGGCAAAAGACTGGTCGCGCGTCATGCGCAGGTTGGCGCGGTTGTGCGTCTCGCTGCACGACATGACGAGGTTCATTTCGTCGGTGCCCGCTTCCAGCGCGCGTTCCAGCCCGCGGACGTTGGGCACCAGCGCGGTGTAGATCACGCCCGGCTGGCGGCGGATGCGGCGCATGACGTCGACCGCGTCGGCCAGGGCCGGGATCGCCTTGGGCGAGGTGAAGCTGGTGACTTCGATGCGGGCAAAGCCGCAGTCGGACAAGGCGTCCACGAAGGCGACCTTGTCGTCGGTGGACACCAAGGCCTTCTCGATCTGCAGCCCATCGCGCGGGCCGACTTCGTTGATCTCGATGCGGGCGGGACCGTGGTTCATGCAATCACTCCCTTGGCGCGCAACGCGGCGCGTTGTTCTTCGGTCAGGCCGGCTGAGGCCAGCACCGTGTCGGTGTGTTCGCCCAGCGTAGGCGCGCGTTCGCGCACCGCGCCCGGATTGGACGACAGGTAGGGGAACACGGCGGGCATTTCGACCTGCACGCCCGCCGCCGATTCCACCGAGGTGATGGCGTTGCGGGCGCGGTAGTGCGGATCCTTGGCGATGTCGGCGACCGAGTAGATGCGGCCGGCGGGCACGCCCGCTTCCAGCATCGCGGCCAGCACGTCGTCGATGCGGCGTTGCTGCGTCCAGGCACCGATGGCGGCATCGATCTCGTCGACGCGCCGCGCGCGACCGTCGTTGTGCGCGAGCGCCGGGTCCTGTCCCAGGTCTTCGCGGCCGATGCGCGCCATCAGGCGGGTGTAGATGGCGTCGCCGTTGCCGGCGATGAGCACGTAGCCGTCCTGGCACGGATAGGCGTTGGACGGCGCGATGCCGGGCAGCGACGCGCCCGCGGGTTCGCGCACCGCGCCGAACACGGAGTATTCCGGCAGCAGGCTTTCGCTGAGGTTGAACAGGCTTTCGTAGAGCGCCGTGTCGATCACCTGTCCCACGCCGCCGCGCGCATCGCGCTGGTACAGCGCCAGCATCACGCCCAGCGCGCCGTGCAGGCCGGCGATGGTGTCGCCCAGCGACAGGCCGGCGCGCACCGGCGCGCGGCCCGGCTCGCCGTTCAGGTAGCGCAGGCCCGCCATGGCCTCGCCAATGGCGGCAAAGCCCGGCTCGCGCGCCTTGGGGCCGGTCTGGCCATAGCCCGAGATGCGCAGCATGATGAGGCGGGGATTCAGTTCGTGCAGGACTTCCCACGACAGGCCCCATTTCTCCAGCGTGCCGGGACGGAAGTTCTCGATCAGCACGTCGGCCTCGCGCGCCAGCAGGCGCACGATGTCCTGGCCTTCCTGCTGGCGCAGGTCCACGCAGACCGACTGCTTGTTGCGCGACTGGGCCTCCCACCACACCGAGGTGCCCTCGTGCAGCAGGCGCCATTTGCGCAGCGGATCGCCCTGGCCCGGCGGCTCGATCTTGATGACCTGCGCGCCGAAGTCCGCCAGGGTCTTGGCCGCGAAAGGCCCCGCGATGAGTTGCCCCAGTTCCAGCACCCGAATGCCCGCAAGAATCTGCCCTGCCATATCGCCTCCCAGGCGCGTCCAACCGTAAAGATGGACGGCAGTGTGCGCGCAAAGCGCCGCCCGGCGGAATGGACAATCGGGGAAAGGGGCATTCCCGGAACGAGAAACCCCGGGCAAACCCGCGGCTCAGCCCTCGCCGCGCAGGTGCGCCAGCAAGAGGCGCGCGGCCACGGTGAGGGTCTCGGCGTCGCGCACCCCCAGCAGCAGCCAGCGGCGCGCCCACTCGTCGGTCAGCGGAATCAGCCGGATGGGCATGGAGCGCGCATGCGGTTCGGCGGCGATGCGCGGCAGGACGCCCACGCCGCGCGTGGCCGCCACCATGCGGCAGATGGCGTCGAAGCTGCGGACCTGGATGCGCAGGCGCATCGCCCGGCCCATCCGCCCGCTCTCCTCGGACAGGCGCGTCGCCAGCGAGGTCGCGGGGGGCAGGCCGACGTAGTCGTACGCCAGCGTGTCGGCAAAGGCGACCTGCGGCTCGGCGGCCAGCGGATGACGCTGCGGCACGATCAGCACCAGTTCGTCCAGGCGGTACGGGAAGGTCGCGAGACCGTCTGCGGGCGTGCGGTCGGCGAAGACGCCAATGTCCGCCCGGTTCTCCAGCACGGCGGTGACGATGTCGCTGCTGTTCTGCTCCTCGAGGTCGATGCGCACCGCGGGGTGTTCGTCCATGAAGGCGGCCAGGTCCTCGGGCAGGAACTGCGTCAGCGACGACGTGTTGGCGGCGATGCGCACCTGTCCGCGCACGCCCTGCGCGAAGTCCGACAGCGCGCCCGCCATTTGCTCCACTTCCTGCAACACCCGCAGCGCGTGCACCAGGCAAGTCTGGCCGGCGTCGGTGAGTTCCACTCCGGCGGCGTTCCGGTACAACAAGGGGGAGCCCAGCGCAGCCTCCAGGTCCGAGATGCGCTTGCTCGCCGCCCCGACCGCCAGGTGCGACTGGCGCGCGCCGGCCGAGATGCTTCCCTGGCGCGCCACGGAAACAAACAGGGCGAGCGTGACGAGGTCGATGCGGGCAACGTTCATGAAAATGGCCTACGGCACAAGGGGAACCGGGCTGGAACTATAGCCGCAGGGATCCGGGACAAATGCGTCCCTATTTTAGTGCCGATGGCCGACGCCGCGCGGGCAAGGCTGCCACTACAATCCCGCCTATGAATACGAACAACCCCACGAACAGCCCCACGAACACCCCCGCGGACCCGGGCGTGAGCCCTGCCGCAACCCCCGCTTCCGACGCCGCGCCCGCCCCCGTTTCCCCGGAAACCCAGGCCGCGCTGGCCAGCACCGCGCACGCGCCCAACAGCCCCGGCGCCACCCACATCCGCAGCTTCGTGCACCGCCGCGGCCACATCACGCAAGGCCAGCTCGCCGCGCTGGAGCGCCTGATGGGCCAGTGGTCCATCCCCTACGCCCCGCGCCGCCTGGATCCGGCCGCCGCCTTCGGACGGCAGGCCCCGACGGTCCTGGAGATCGGCTTTGGCATGGGCGAAACCACCGAGAAGATCGCGCTGGCCCGTCCCGGCGACAACTTCCTGGGCGTGGAAGTGTTCAACGCGGGCGTGGGATCGCTGCTGCGCCGCATCGAAGACTCCAGCATCCAGAACCTGCGCATCATCCAGCACGATGCCGTCGAAGTGGTGCGTGACATGATCGCCCCGGATTCGCTGGGCGGCGTGCACATCTACTTTCCGGATCCGTGGCCCAAGAAGCGCCATCACAAGCGCCGCCTGATCCAGCCCGCGTTCATCTCGCTGCTCGCCAGCCGCATCGCTCCCGGCGGCTACATCCACTGCGCCACCGACTGGGAAGACTACGCGGTGCAGATGCTGGACGTGCTGAGCGGCGAACCGCTCTTGAAAAACACCGCGGACGGCTACGCGCCGCGCCCCGACTACCGCCCCCTCACCAAATTCGAGACACGCGGCCTGCGCCTGGGCCACGGCGTCTGGGACCTGATCTTCAAGCGAGTCGCCTGATGCTCTATCCGCCGATCGAACCCTACCGCCAAGGCATGCTGGAAACCGGAGACGGCCACCAGATCTATTGGGAAATGTGTGGCAATCCCAAGGGCAAGCCCGCCGTCTTCCTGCATGGCGGGCCGGGCAGCGGCTGCTCGCCCGTGCACCGGCAGCTGTTCGATCCGCAACGCTACAACGTCCTGCTCTTCGACCAGCGGGGGTGCGGCCGTTCCCTGCCCCACGCCAGTCTGGAGAACAACACCACCTGGCACCTGGTCGCCGACATCGAGCGCCTGCGCACCGAAGTGATGGGCGCCGAGCAATGGCTGGTGTTCGGCGGATCCTGGGGATCGACGCTGGCGCTGGCCTATTCGGAAACGCATCCCATGCACACCAGCGAACTGGTGCTGCGCGGCATCTTCGGCCTGCGGCGCGCCGAGATCCAGTGGTTCTACCAGGAAGGCGCGTCGTGGCTGTTTCCCGACCGCTGGGAAGACTACCTGGCGCCGATTCCCGAAGCCGAACGCGGCGACATGGTCGGCGCGTACCACAAGCGTCTGACCGGCAAAGACCCCGCCGAACAACTGCGCGCCGCCAAGGCCTGGAGCAAATGGGAAGACAGCACCATCACGCTGCTGCCCAGCCCGCGCCATCAGCAAAGCCATGCCGCGGACCGCGCCGCGCTGGCCTTCGCGCGCATCGAAAACCATTACTTCTTCAATGCCGGCTTCATGGAAGAAGGCCAGCTCATCCGCGACGCGCACAAGCTGCGCGGCATTCCCGGCACCATCGTGCAGGGTCGCTACGACGTCTGCACGCCCGCGCGCACCGCGTGGGACCTGCATCGCGCCTGGCCCGAAGCGCACTTTCACCTGGTGCCCGACGCCGGCCATGCCTTCGACGAACCCGGCACGCTGGCGCGCCTGATCGCCGCCACCGACGCCTACGCAAAACAGTGAGGAGCCCTGTCATGCACATCACCCTGAACGGAGACGCCCGCGAGTTCCCCCTGGACACGACGGTGAATGAATTGCTCGAAACGCTGGGCTACGCCGGCAAGCGCGTGGCCGTCGAGCGCAACGGCGAGATCGTGCCCAAGAGCCAGCACGCGCAGACCGCGCTGTCGGACGGCGACCAGATCGAAATCGTGGTCGCCGTGGGCGGCGGCTGACGCGTCCGATTGCAGCGCATGTCGCTGTTTTGAGCCCCCCCGAAAGGCCGCTGATGCTCAGCGGCCTTTTTGCATGCAGCCCCTCGCACGAGAGGGCTTACACCCGCAGATACCAACGTCCGACGAAGATGCCAGCATTGTTGCGTAGTCTGGCAAAAGGCTAGCAACCTGTTACACCACAACCCCTCGTCGTAGGGCAAATGAGCGAGTCATAATCGTTTCTGCCGCGCCGCCTTGAACGACGCCAGCGCCGTTACGGCGCGCAGGTTTTCTCACCGCAACATCGATAAAGGAAACACTATGGGTCTGCTCAATTTCATCAAGGACGTTGGAGAAAAACTCTTCGGCGCCAGCGAGGCGAAGGCCGCGACGGCAGAAGAGTTGAAGAAAGAGCTTGATAAGCACGGCCTGAACGCGGATGGCCTGCAAATCTCGGTGGACGGCGACAAGGTCACGGTCGCGGGCGAGGCCCTCAGCACCGAAGACGCCGAGAAGATTTCGCTGGCGTTGGGCAACACCGTGGGCGTCGCGGCGGTGGACAACCAGTTGAAGGTCAAGCAGGCCACGCCCGAAGCCAAGATGTACACGGTGCAAAAGGGCGACAACCTGTGGAAGATCGCCGAGGCGCAATACGGCAAGGGCCAGGGCGCCAAGAACTCGCTGATCTTCGAGGCCAACAAGCCCATGCTCACCAGCCCCGACAAGATCTACCCGGGCCAGGTGCTGCGCATTCCGCCGCTGTCGTAAGCGGCCCGTATTCCGACAATCCGGGGGACACCCATGCGTTCTCCGGCTTGTGTCGCGGCGCGGCGCCCCCTGCCTGCCGCGATTGCTTGGCCAGACGCAATGTCTGGCCATTTTTTTGCGGTGGGGGAAGGTGTCTGACACCCTCGGGGCACGGTCGTGGATTGAAGACCGTCTCGCAAGGGTGTCAGACACCGGCGGGGCAGCCCCCTCGGGGGGCAGCAAGCGAGCGCGGCGTGGGGGCCCTTACTACTTCATCCCGAAGCGGCCCAGCCCCTTCATGCCGCCCATGGCGCGCATCATCTTCGCCATGCCGCCCTTTTTCATCTGCTTCATCATGCCCTGCATCTGCTCAAACTGGGCCAGCAGGCGGTTGACTTCCTGCACCGGCACGCCGGAGCCGGCCGCGATGCGGCGCTTGCGCGAGGCCTTGATCAGTTCGGGCTTGGCGCGTTCGGCCGCGGTCATGGAATTCAAGATGCCTTCGGTGCGGCGAAGCTGCTTTTCGGCCTGGCCGCCCTGCAACTGCCCGGCAGCCTGCTGGAACTGCGCCGGCAGCTTTTCAAGCAGCGAACCCATGTCGCCCAGCTTCTTCACCTGGCCGAGCTGATCGCGGAAGTCGTTCAGGTCGAACTTGTTGCCCGACTTGATCTTGGACGCAAGCTTCTGCGCCTCGGCGATGTCGATGTTCTTCTGCGCCTGCTCCACGAGCGAGACGATGTCGCCCATGCCCAGCACGCGCTGCGCCATGCGGTCGGGATAGAAAGGCTCAAGCCCGTCCAGCTTTTCCGAGACGCCGACGAACTTGAGCGGCTTGCCCGTGACGTGGCGCACCGACAGGGCCGCGCCGCCGCGGGCGTCGCCGTCCAGCTTGGTCAGCACCACGCCCGTGAGCGGCAACGCCTCGGCAAACGCGCGCGCGGTGTTGACCGCGTCCTGGCCCTGCATGGCGTCCACCACGAACAGCGTTTCCACCGGCTTGACCAGGTCATGCAGCGCGCGGATTTCGCGCATCATGGCTTCGTCGATGCCCAGGCGGCCCGCCGTGTCCAGGATCAGCACGTCGTAATGATGGCGGCGGGCATGATCGACCGCGCCGCGCGCGATGTCTTCCGGCTTCTGGCTGGGATCGGACGGCAGGAAGTCCACGCCGACCTGCGCCGCCACGCTCTTCAACTGGTCGATGGCGGCCGGACGGTACACGTCGGCGGACACGACCAGGACTTTCTTCTTGCCGGTCTTGCGGCCGTGCTGCGTATGCTGGCCTTCGGACAGCCAGCGCGCCAGCTTGCCGGTGGTGGTGGTCTTGCCGGCGCCCTGCAGGCCCGCCATGAGGATGACGGCGGGCGGCTGCACGGCCAGCGACAGCTCGTTGGAATCGGCGCCCAGGTCGCCGCCCATGAGCGCGGTCAGCTCCTTGTGGACGACGCCGACCAGCGCCTGCCCGGGGCTGAGACTGCCGGCGACTTCTTCGCCCAGCGCCTTGTCCTTCACCCGCGCGACGAATTCGCGCACGACGGGCAGCGCCACGTCGGCTTCCAGCAGCGCCATGCGCACTTCGCGCAGCATCTCCTGGGTATTGGCCTCGGTCAGGCGGGCTTCCCCTCGCAGCGTCTTGACGACGCGCGACAGGCGTTGAGTTAGGTTATCGAGCATGAGAGGCGTTTCCGCTTAAACTAATTGATTGAACGGTGGCCGCAGGCGCGGATTCTGCGCTTTCGGGTGACGCGCACCCCAAGGCCCCATCCAGACAACGGTTTCTATGTCACTAGGCATTGTATTTCACACAGCGGCTGCCTTGGCGTACGCAGTGCTCGGGGGGTCGCTCTGGATCCGCCTGGCTGGCGCCGGGGAAGTCGAACAGACCGGCAGAATCGCCCGTCTGTGCCTGCTGGGAGCCCTGGTTCTCCATGGAATCGGGCTGCAACAATCGATGCTGGAATCCCGCCATCTTTTCATGGGATGGGCCCTTGCCCTGTCCGCCGCCATCTGGCTGGGCATGGTCGTGTTCTGGCTGGAAAGCCTGCTGGTGCGCATCGACGGCCTGCAATTGCTGCTGCTGCCCGCCGCCGCCCTGGCCAGCGGCCTGGCCGCCCTCTTCCCGCAAGGGCAGTTCGTGCCCCACGCCGACGATCCCTGGCTGCGCGCGCACCTGCTGATCGCCCTGGCCGCCTATGGCCTCATCACCATCGCCGCCCTGCACGCCATGATGATGGCCCTGCTGGACCGCCACCTGCACCGCCCGCTGGACGCTCCCGCGCAGCGCAGCATCGTCGGGCGCGTGCTGGATTCGCAGCCGCCGCTGCTGGTGCAGGAACAACTGCTTTTTCGCATCATCTGGATCGGCTTTGTCGTGCTGACGCTGGCCGTGGGCTCGGGCTCGGTGGCCTCCATGAAGCTGACCGGCAAGGTCCTGCCGTTCGACCACAAGACCGTCTTCACCCTGCTGTCCTGGCTGACCTTCGGCGTGCTGCTGGCCGGCCGCCACATCTGGGGCTGGCGCGGCCGCGTCGCCCTGCGCTGGACCCTGACGGGTTTTGGTTTCCTGATTCTGGCCTACACCGGCAGCCGGTTCGTGCTGGAAATGATTCTGCATCGAGGCTGACGTGGGTAAGTTGCTGTTCTGGATCGTACTGATCATCCTGGTCCTGTTCGTCGCCCGCATCGCCGGCCGCATGGCCGCGCAGCGCCAGGCCGGCGCAAAGCCCGGCCAGAAGAAGGCGTCGCGCAAGGAGCCGCCGCAGCCCAAGCCCCTGGAATCCATGGTGCGCTGCGCCCATTGCGGCATCCACCTGCCCCGTTCCGAGGCCCTGCTGCAGAACGGCCAGACCTGGTGCAGCGCCGACCACGCCCGCCTGGGCCCGGCCAAACGCTGACCCTGGCCGCCGCGGGCGATGCCCCGCAGGGCCGCCGGATGGAGCATCCCACGCACGCACGGCATAATGCATGTCGGAATCCTCACATGCTCCCTCCCTATGCCTTTGCTCCTGGATCGACATGGCTGGCTGGCGCCGGCTGCGGGCGTTTCCCTTCTCCCCTCTCCGAATAGCGACGCGCGGCCCGCGGACGCGCAGGTTTCGCTTCTGGTCCTGCACAACATCAGCCTGCCGCCCGGCAAGTTCGGCGGCCCTGAAGTCGCGGGCCTGTTCCTGAACACGCTGGATTACCGTTCGCACCCCTGGCTGGAACGCCTGCGCGGGCTGCGCGTATCGGCGCACTTTTTCATCCGCCGCAACGGCCGCATCATTCAGTTCGTCTCCACCGACCGCCGCGCCTGGCATGCCGGCGTGTCGCGTTTTGCGGGGCGCGAGCGCTGCAACGACTTTTCCATCGGCATTGAACTGGAAGGCACGGACACGCTGGCCTACACTGACGACCAGTACGCGGCGCTGCGCAGGCTGACCAGGACGCTGCGCACGCGTTATCCCCTGGCCGCCGTCCGGGGACACGAACACATCGCCCCGGGCCGCAAGACCGACCCCGGGCCGGCTTTCGACTGGACGCGCTTTTCGCGCGACAGCGGCTTTGCGCGACGGCACCTGCCGCCCGCCTGACCCTTACAAGGATTGGCTATGTTGAAGATCTGGGGACGCCTGACTTCCGTCAACGTCCAGAAAGTGATGCTGACCGTGCGCGAGCTGGCCCTGCCGCACGAGTTCGTCCAGGCGGGCGGCCCGTTCGGCGTGGTCGACACGGCCGACTACGCGGCCAAGCTCAACCCCAACCGGCTGGTGCCCGTCATCGACGACGGCGGCTTCGTGCTGTGGGAGTCCAATGCCATCGTGCGCTACCTGGCCGCGCGCTACGGCGAAGGGTCGCTGTGGCCCGAAGACGTCTGCCTGCGCGCCGACGCCGACCGCTGGATGGACTGGCAGGCCACCGAATGGCAGCCGGCCATGGTGCCCGCCTTCAAGGGCCTGATCCGCACGCCCGAGGACAAGCGCGACGCGGCCGCAATCGAGAGCTCCGTCAAAAGCGCGAATGCGCGCGCCCTGATCCTGGACCAGGCGCTGCAGGGCCGCGAGTTCATCGCGGGCCGCCATCTCACCATGGGCGACATCGCGCTCGTCGCGGCTGCGCACCGCTGGCTGGGCATGCCGATCCAGCGGCCCGACACGCCCGCGCTGTCGGCCTGGTATCGCCGCGTCATGATGCGCCCCGCCACGCAAGGCGTACTGACGCTGCCGCTGGGCTAGGCACGCGGCCGGGGCCGCCGCGCGGTCCGTTCCTTCCGTACACGGTCGGGACAAATTGCAACATTCATCGTGCTCGATTCGTGCAATTATTGACAACCTCTGGGGCGCCCTGGTTCATGCCTTGGGCGCCTTTTCATTTCCCGGGCCACGGCCCGGGGGACGATCGCCGCCTTGGCGACGCACCTGGAGGAAACCCGCTTGACTCACGAGCCGCCAGAATCCGCAATCCAAACCGCCTTGGACGAAGAGCAGCGAAAAATCCTGCTTCTCATCGCATCGGGTGCGCCTAGCGGGTCGTGCCTGGAAGCGCTCTCCGATGCCGTCGGCCGCCTCGCGCCCGGCACGCGGGCATGCGTGCTCCTGGCGGGCGCCGACCGCAGCAAAGTGGGCGACGCCTACTCGACCCATCTTCCCGCCTCGTTCGCATGCCCCCTGCGCGGGCTGCCGATAGAGCAAGCCCTGTTTGCCGCCGGCGGCCAGCCCGTGGCGCACGACAACCCCGTGGGTTGCGCCGACATCGAACAATCGCCGATATGGGCCGCGCCCTGGCGCGCCATCTGCCGCGACCACGGCCTGCGCGCCTGCCATGCGCGCCCCGCGCTGACGCCTGATGGCACGCCGGTGGGGTGGTTTTTCGTCTGCCTGACGCAGGCGCGCACGCCCACGCCATGGGAACAACGCGTCGCGGAATTCGGCGCGCTGGCCACCAGCATCGTCGTCGAGCGCGATCGCGCCGCCGCGGACCTGAAGAACGAAGTGCACGCGCTCGCCAGACTGCAGGCGCTGAGCGCCGAACTCGTCGGCCCGGGCGAGTTCGAGCCCCTGCTCAAGAAGATTCTGGCCGCCGCCGCCGACATTTCCGGGACCGAGAAAGGCAACATCCAGATCTACGATCCCGCGAAGCACACGCTGCGCATCGCCGTGCATCAGGGCCTGAGCGCGCGCCTGGTGGAGCACTTCGCGGAAGACGGGTGGGTCGCAAGCTGCGCGCAAGCGGCCCAGGACCTGCAACGGCTGGTCGTGCCCGACGTGGAACAGTTGACGGATCTGCAGGGCACCCAGGGACTTGAGATCGTCCTTGAAGACGACATCCGGTCGATCCAATGCACGCCGCTCCTGAGCCGCAGCGGCCAGCTCCTGGGCATGCTCAACAACCACTATCGCTGGCCCGGCGGCCCCTCGCCCGAGGCCCTGCGCTACATCGATCTGCTCGCGCGTCAGGCCGCTGAACTGCTAGAGCGCCACCTGGCGGAATCCGAACTGGCGCGCGAGCGGCGGCGCAAGGACGAGTTCCTGGCGGTGCTGGCTCACGAACTTCGCAACCCCCTGGCCGCGTTGCGCAACATGCTGGAAGTCCTGAAACGCGCCGAGCGCGACCCCGCCATGACCGTGCGCGCCCGCGAGGTGATGGACCGCCAGCTCCGGCAACTCGTGCGGCTGGTCGACGACCTGCTGGATGTGAACCGCATCAATCGCGGCAAGCTCGAGCTTCGGCTCGACGTCCTGACGCTCGACACCGTCCTGCAGCATGCCATCGAGACGTGCCGGCCCGCCCTGGAGCAACACGGCCATCGGCTCCGTCTGGTGCAGCCCGACGCGCAGATCACCTTGCGCGGCGATGCCGAGCGCCTGTCGCAGGTCTTCGGCAATCTGCTGTCCAACGCGGCCAAGTACACGCCGCCCGGCGGCGACATCGAATTCTTCGTGGAACCGGGCGACGATGCCGTCCAGATCGCCATCAGGGACAACGGCGCGGGCATTCCGCCCGACCAGCTCGACCGGATTTTCGACATGTTCACCCAGGTCGACCGGACGCTGGAGCGCGCCCAGGGCGGCCTGGGCATCGGGCTGATGCTCGTCAAGCGCCTGGTGGAAATGCATGGTGGAACGGTCCACGCGCACAGCGACGGCCTGGGCCAGGGCAGCGAGTTCGTCGTCCGGCTGCCCGTCACCGACATTCAGCAGCCCGCGCCGCAGGCGCAGGCCGCGGACTTCTCGACCGTCGCGCGCAGGGTGCTCGTGGTCGACGACAACCGGGATGCCGTGGAATCCCTGGCCGCCGTGCTCGCCCTGGAAGGCCACGAGGTGAACGCCGCATACGACGGCGAAGAGGCCATCGCCGTGGGCGAACAGATACGCCCGCAGGTGATCCTGATGGACATCGGCATGCCCGGCATGGGCGGCCATGAGGCCTGCCGCCGCATGCGGACGCTCGACTGGGGCAAGGACGCGACGATCCTCGCGCTCAGCGGCTGGGGGCAGGAAGAGGACCGCCGGGCCTCATTGGAAGCCGGCTTCGATGCGCATCTGGTGAAGCCGGTCGATATGGATGTCCTGCTGGAGGTGCTGTCCGATACCGGACGCCGCGACGGCAAGCGTTAGCGCCAGGATTCAGCCGCGCTCCACCTTCCAGCCGAGCTCGGCGGAGATCGCCGCCGCCGCGCCCTGCACCACGGGCACCATCTCTCGCATGCGCTCCAGCGACATGTAGGGCACGGTGCTCGACACGCTGATCGCGGCCACGATGCCGCTGGTCGCATCGCGCACCGGCGCGGCCACGCAGCGGATCGACGGCTCGTTGTCTTCCAGGTCGAACGCATAGCCCTGCGACGCGTAGTCGCGCATGCGGTCACGGAACGCCTCCCATCCCTGCTGTCCGCCGGGCGCGCGCGAGGACACCGGCGCGCCGACGCGATGCAGCGCCTTCCATTGCGGCTCGTCCGCGTCGAGCAGCAGCGCCTTGCCCACGCCGGTGGCGGCAAGCGGCATGCGGTGCCCGACCCGCGAGCGCATTTCCAGCCCCTTCTTGCCCGGTATTTTTTCCAGATAGAGCACTTCGTTGCTGTCGCGCACGGCCAGGTGAATCGTGTCGCCCGTCAGTTCCGCCAGACGGTCCAGATACGGGCGGGCCAGCGTCGCCATGGGGAAAGCTTCGCGCGCCTGGAACCCCAGCTCGATCAGCTTGGGGCCCAGCACGTAGCCCACGCCCGGCAAGGCGCGCAGATAGCGCTCTTGCACCAGGCAACTGGCCAGCCGGTGCGTGGTGCTGCGCGCCACGCCGATACGCGCGCAGATCTCTTTCAGGTCGCGCGCGCCGTCGGCCACGGCCTGCACCACGGCCAGGCCGCGCATCAGCGTCTGGGTGCCGGCGGGCGCGGCGGCATCGGGGTCCAGCGGGGACGGCTGCTCGGGAATCTGGGGGGTGACGGTCATGAAGCGATGCGGGTGGAAGTGGGCGGACAGGAATGGCAAGGATACCCGGCCTGAAACACGGCACGGAGACCTCTACAAATTCCCTGTATGTGGGATTTAATTCTATATTTTGAGATTTTTCAAGCACTGATCTAGAATTTTTGCCACCGTTCGCCGCGCGCCCGCGCACGCGCACGGCAGATTTCAGACAACAAGGTCCGCGCATCCCCGCCTCGCGCGCCAACCCGGCGCCGCGACAGCAGCCAGATGCACGGCCAGAGACGAGACAGACTCTGATGATTACCGGATCGCCCGCCCGTGCGGCGCTCATCGCGCTGGACTGGGGCACCTCTTCGCTGCGCGCCTACCGCCTGGACGCCACGGGCCGCACGCTCGATACGCGCCATCTGCCCTGGGGCATCATGCGCCTGCCCCAGCCGCTGCAGGACGGCGCCGCCACCACCGCGTTGTCCGGTTTTGAACTGGCCTTTGAACAGGCCTGCGGCGACTGGCTGCGAGCCGAGCCCGCCCTGCCCGTGATCGCCTGCGGCATGGTCGGCAGCGCCCAGGGCTGGAAGGAAGCCGCCTACCTGGACGTGCCCGTCGACCTGGACCGCATCGGCACGCGCCTGACGGTGGTGGAGCGCCCGGGCGGCACGCCGCTGCACATCGTGCCCGGCCTCATTCAGCGCCACGGCCTGCCCAACGTGATGCGCGGCGAAGAGACCCAGGTCTTCGGCGTGATGTCCGAACAGGCCAGCGCGGACGCGGACAGCGTGCTCATCGGCCTGCCCGGCACCCACTCCAAATGGGTCAACGCGCGGCGCGGCCGCGTCACCCACTTCGACACCTTCATGACCGGCGAGGTCTACGCGGCGCTGCGCGGCCACACCATCCTGGGCCGCACCATGGCGGACGCCGCCAGTCCCGACATGGCGGCCTTCGAACGCGGCCTGAAAGTCGCCGGCGCCCCCGCGGGCCGCGCCGGGGTCATGTCCACCATCTTCAGCACGCGCGCGCTGGGCCTGACCGGCGAACTCGCGCCCGAGTCGCAGGCCGACTACCTGTCGGGCCTGCTGATCGGCCACGAAATCGCGGCCCTGGCCGAGATGCTGCGCCAGCAGGGCGAACTGCCCCGCATCGTGCTCTGCGGCGATCCCGCGCTGTGCCGCCGCTACATCCTGGCCATGCAGCATTACGGCCTGGGCACGCCCGCCCAGGCGCAGAACGCCACCGAGCGCGGCCTGTGGCATCTGGCCGTCAGCGCCGGCCTGGTCCGCGCGTCCACCCCGATCTCAGCCTAGGAGCCCCGATGAACCATCCCGGTCTGCAAACCGCCCTGGCCCACTGCGGCCTGATCGCCATCCTGCGCGGCATCACCCCAGCCGAAGCCGAACCCGTCGGCCAGGCCCTGTACGACGCGGGCTTTCGCCTGATCGAAGTCCCCCTGAACTCGCCCGATCCGCTGGACAGCATCCGCGCCATGCGCGCCGCGCTGCCCACCGACTGCCTCATCGGCGCCGGCACCGTCCTCGATCCCAAGGACTGCGCCCGCATCCAGCAGGCCGGCGGCGAACTCATCGTCATGCCCCACAGCGATCCGGCCGTCATCCGCGAAGCCAAGAAACTGGGCATGGCCTCCTGCCCCGGCGTGGCGACCCCCACCGAAGCCTTCGCGGCGCTGGCCGCCGGCGCCGACGTGCTGAAGATGTTTCCCGCCGAACAGCTTGGCCCGACCGTGCTCAAGGCCTGGCGCGCCGTGATGCGCCCGCCGATTGCGCTGGTGCCCGTGGGCGGCATCACGCCCGACAACCTTTCCAGTTACGCCCAGGCGGGCGCCAGCGGCTTCGGCCTGGGCTCCGCCTTGTACAAACCCGGCCTGTCGGCCGAAGCAACCGGCCAGAACGCGCGCGCTTTCATCGCGGCCTGGCAACGCGCCTATCCTGCCCAGGAGACACAAGCATGAAGATCACCAAGCTCACCACCTACATCGTGCCGCCCCGGTGGTGCTTTTTGAAGATCGAGACGGACGAAGGCATCGTCGGCTGGGGCGAGCCCGTCGTCGAAGGCCGCGCCCATTCGGTGGCCGCGGCTGTCGAGGAACTGTCCGACTACCTGATCGGCAAGGATCCGCGCAACATCGAAGACCACTGGACGGTCCTGTACCGCGGCGGCTTCTACCGCGGCGGCGCCATCCACATGAGCGCGCTGGCCGGCATCGACCAGGCCCTGTGGGACATCAAGGGCAAGCATCTGGGCGTGCCCGTCTCGCAACTGTTGGGCGGCAATGTGCGCGACCGCATCCGCGTGTACTCGTGGATCGGCGGCGACCGTCCCGCCGACACCGCCGCGGCCGCCAAGAGCGCCGTCGAGCGCGGCTTCACCGCCGTCAAGATGAACGGCACCGAAGAGCTGCAATACATCGACTCGTTCGACAAGGTCGAAAAGTGCCTGGAGAACGTCGCCGCCGTGCGCGACGCCGTCGGCCCGAACGTGGGCATCGGCGTGGACTTCCACGGCCGCGTCCACAAGCCCATGGCCAAGGTGCTGATGAAGGAGCTGGACCCCTTCAAGCTCATGTTCATCGAAGAACCCGTCCTGAGCGAACACTACGAAGCCCTGAAAGAACTGGCCCCGCTCACGTCCACGCCCATCGCGCTGGGCGAGCGCCTCTTCTCGCGCTGGGACTTCAAGCGCGTGCTGTCCGAAGGCTACGTCGACATCATCCAGCCCGACCCGTCGCACGCCGGCGGCATCACCGAAACCCGCAAGATCGCCGCGATGGCCGAAGCCTACGACGTGGCGCTCGCGCTGCACTGCCCGCTCGGCCCCATCGCGCTGGCCACCTGCCTGCAGATCGACGCCGGCTGCTACAACGCCTTCATCCAGGAACAGAGCCTGGGCATTCACTACAACGCCGCCAACGACCTGCTCGACTACGTCAGCAACCGCGAGGTCTTCGCCTATCAGGACGGCATGGTCGCGATCCCGCAGGGGCCGGGCCTGGGCATCGAGGTGAACGAGGAATACGTCAAGGAACGCGCCGCAGTGGGCCATCGCTGGCGCAACCCCATCTGGCGCCACGCCGACGGCAGCTTCGCCGAATGGTAAGCCGATAAAACAGAGAGGAGACGCCATTGTCCACCGCCACCCACGCCGCCCTGCAAAGCGGCCAGCGGCCCACGCGCAGCCGCTATCTCATCATGGTGATGCTGTTCATCACCGTCGTCATCAACTACCTGGACCGCAGCAACCTGTCCATCGCCGCGCCCGCCCTCAAGGACGAGTTCGGCCTGGACACCGTGCATGAAGGCCTGATCCTGTCGGCCTTCGGCTGGACCTACGCCGCCATGCAGATCCCCGGCGGCTGGCTGGTGGACCGCGTGTCCCCCCGCGTGCTGTACGCCGCCGCGCTGATCCTCTGGTCGGCGGCCACCTTCTTCATGGGATTCGCCGGCAGCTTCGTCATCCTGTTCGTCCTGCGCCTGGCCGTGGGCGCGCTGGAAGCCCCGGCCTACCCCATCAACAACCGCGTCGTCACCACCTGGTTCCCGGAGCGCGAACGCGCCACCGCCATCGGCTTCTACACGTCAGGCCAGTTCGTCGGCCTGGCGTTCCTGACCCCGGTGCTGGCGTGGCTGCAGCACCACTACGGCTGGCACATGGTGTTCGTCAGCACGGGCCTCCTGGGCATCGTCTGGGGCGTGCTGTGGTTCATGATCTACCGCGAGCCGCGCCAGTTCAAGGGCGCCAACGCGGCGGAGATCGACCTGATCCAGCAAGGCGGCGGCGTCGTCGACCTGGACACGCGCGTCCGGGAAAAGAAGGCGCCGTTCAACTGGAACGACCTGGGCCTGGTCATGAGCCAGCGCAAGCTGTGGGGCGTGTACCTGGGCCAGTTCTGCCTGACGTCCACGCTGTGGTTCTTCCTGACCTGGTTCCCGACCTACCTGGTCAAGTACCGCGGCATGGACTTCATCAAGTCGGGCTTCCTGGCCTCCGTGCCGTTCCTGGCGGCCTTCGTCGGCGTGCTGTGCTCGGGCGTGCTGTCCGACTTCCTCATCCGCCGCGGCGCCACCGTCGGCATGGCGCGCAAGCTGCCCATCATCCTGGGCCTCCTGATCTCCACGTCCATGATCGGCGCAAACTTCACCGACTCCACGCCCTGGGTCATCTTCTTCCTGGCGGTGGCGTTCTTCGGCAACGGGCTCGCATCGATCACCTGGTCGCTCGTGTCGGCGCTGGCGCCGGTGCGCCTCTTGGGCCTGACCGGCGGCGTGTTCAACTTCGTCGGCAACCTGTCGTCGATCTGCACGCCCATCGTGATCGGCCTTTTGGTGTCCAAGGACAACTTCGCTCCGGCGATCGTGTATGTCTCGTCGCTGGCGTTGCTGGGCGCGCTGTCGTACATCCTGCTGGTGGGGAAGGTGGAGCGGATCGAGGCTTGAGGGATCAGCCCGGAGCTTGCGCTTCGGCGTTGATTGAAGGGGCGTCCTGCGGGACGCCCTTTTTCGTTGGTTTCAGTAAGCCCACGGCGCTGCCCAAGCCGGGCACCGACAACATCGCCCCCTCCGGAATGCAAAGGCACTGGCGTGATGAAACGATCACGCCGCCAATTGCGCCGCGTTTCGTTCCCCGGATCATCTGACGCGACACGCTCTACGGGCGTGACGTGACAAACCTACTGAAGCCACAGCCCTTGCTCGGGGGGCTTGACCTGAATTCGTCAATAAACGAATATCCGTATGTACGAAATCGAACATTACCTGGCCCCTGATGGCCGGACGAGTCCCTATCTCGATTGGCTGAGCGGCCTACGAGATAACCGCATCAAGGTCGCCGCCATACGGCGGATTGCAAGGCTGGAACTGGGCAACTTTGGCGACCACCGATTTTGCCGCGACGGCATCTGGGAACTGCGCATCGACGCTGGGCCCGGTTACCGCGTTTACTACACACTGGCCGGACGCCGGGTCGTGCTGCTTCTATGCGGCGGCGACAAGCATACCCAAGCGACGGACATCGCCAACGCCGTCAGTTACCGGAAAGACTGGGAACAGAGACCATGAAAAGCAGATCCCACGACGAGGCGATGGCCGAGTTGTACCGCAAGGACCCCGCGCTCGCTGCCGACCTTATCAACGACGTTCTTGCAGACGGCGATCAGGCCGAACTGCTGATCGCGCTGCGCCAGCTTGCGCTGGCCTTTGGCGGCGTACCGTCCGTGGCCAAACAGGCCAAGTTGAACCCGACGCAACTCTACCGCACGCTGTCCCCAAGCGGAAACCCGGCCCTCAGCAGCCTGACAGCCATCCTGAAAGCGATGGGATTGCGACTGGCGGTGCAGCCGCTGGCGCAGCGTCATACCAGCTAGAACGCGAGCCTTGAGGACGGCAACGCCCGGCATCGGGCGCGCCGTCGGCACGCGCCTTAGAACTGCCAGCGCACGTTCACATTGGCCGAGTGCTCCCGGCTGCCGCTCGCGTACTGGCCGGAATAGCCCAGCCCCAGCGTCGCCGTCCGGGCGATCGCCATTTCCGCTCCCACCTCCACCAGCGCCGCGTCGCGGCCGATGGGCGCGCCCGCTACCGTGAACGGCTGGCTGGCGTCGAATGCCAGGACCGACTCGGGCTTCACGTCGCCGAACACGTGGCGCCATCCCACGGTGCCGAACACCCTGCCCTGGCGGCCGGCGGCATCGAACCCCTGCGCCGCGCGCAGGCCCAGGGTGGCGTGCGTCTGCTGCGTATTCCCGGACTCGCCGGACAGCGCGGCATCGCCGCCGGACTCCGAAAAGCCCCTCGTGCGCAGGTCGCTCCATGCCAGGCCCGCAAACGGTTCCAGCGTGGTGCGTTCGGCCAGCTTCCAGGCATAGGACAATTCGGTGAAGACTTGGCCCGTGCTGGCGCCGTAGTCGGCCGTCAGCGCCGCCGTCTGGCTGTCGGCATAGCGCCGCGTCGAAATTTCGTGCCAGGTGTAGCCCGCACCGGCCAGGAACTGCCAGGCGCCGGGACCGGCGGCAAAGGACTTGCCGCCATAGACCAGCGCACTGTAGCTGGACACATCCGCCTGCGAGGACCGCTCGTCGACACGGGCCTTGCTGTCGGTGTAGCCCAACGCGCCGCCGACCCGCCAGCCGGCGCCCACGGAATGATCGGCGCCCACGAACAGCCCGCCCAGGTGCTGGCGGATCTGCGCCGCGTTGCCGTCGCCATCGATGGTCTGCCAATTGCCCACGACTTCGGCCCAGGCCGGCAGCGCGCCGGACAGCGGCATTTGCGTGGTCGACACCGGCGCGTCCGAGACGCCCGCGGCCGCCGTGGGGCTGCCTGCCCGCGCACTCGCCTGCAGGTTTGCGCGCAGCTTGGCCAACGGCGTGGCGCGCGTCTGGGCGGCAGACTGAAGCAGCGTATTGGAGACGCTGGCGTGCACTTCGCCCGACAGACTGTCGAAGGCTTCTTCCGTCTGGCCTAGCGGCAGCGTCGCCACGTACTGGCGCAGCGCGCTGTCGGCGCTCATGCTGTCCAGGGCGCCGGCCACGGCGCGCTGGTTGGGCGTGCTGGCGCCGGTGGGAAACGCGCGCGTCTGGAGCAGGCCCAGCGTCACGTCCGTGGCGCCGTAGGAAAGCTGGGGATCCAGGAAGGCATAGTTCGACGCCACGCTGTCGAACCGACCCTCTATCGCATTGGCGCTGAGGATGGTGTAGCGCAGATTGGGCGTGAAATTGCCGTCCGGTCCCACGTGCAGCACCGACCCGGCCAGGCGCGCGATGCCGTTGACCACGACGCGGTCGCTGTCGGCGGACGCCGGCGCGGCTTCGACGCGGTAGGTCGAGCCAGGCGCGAAGGTCAGGTCGCCATTGACCGTCAGCGTGCCGATGGAATTGCCGGGGCTCAGGGTCGAGCCGCTGGCCAGCGTCGTCGAACCCACCGCGCCCGAGCCGGCCAGCACGGCGCCCGCGCCCACGCTCACCGGTCCGGCCAATGCGCCATTGACCGTCAGGGAGTTGCCCAACACCGACGTCAGGCCGGTATTGCTGCTGTTGCCGGTCAGGATCACATCGCCCGACAGGATGGTGACGCGGCCATTGCCTTGAAGGCTTCCGCCATAGGTCAGGGCCGGGCCGACAAAGTTGAACAGCATTTCGCCATCGCCCGCCCCAAAACGGACAACCGGGGCATTCAGCACGCCGGCGGGCGCCGCGCCGAAGTCCGCGGGTGTGCCGATGACCAACGTGCCCTTGGAACCGGCGGCGTTCGCGACCACGACTTCGCTCGCGTTCAGCGCGCCGCCGAACATCAGCAGCAGGCGGCCTTCGCCGCCATCGCCCACGGTCACCGGGCCGGTGGACGTCCAGTTGGAACCGTCGTCGGTGATCGTCACGTTGCCATAGGAGCCGGCGCGCCGGCCCACCGTGCCGTCCAGGCTGGACAGTTGGCTGCCGCCCGTGATGCCCACGCCGCCCCGTGCGCCGTCGGCATCGCCGACCACAAAGATTCCACTGCTGTTCCAGGAAGATCCCGCCCCGCCAAGCGAGACCGTACTTACGCTGCCCGCCCCCACGCCGACGAAGCCTGACGTGCCGCTGAGCGTCGCGCCACCATCGATGAACAGCGTGCCGCTGCCCTCGTTGCCGATCTGCACGGGTCCCGAACTGGTCCACGACGAGCCCGCGCCCGTCAGCATGACGCTCCCGGTCGATCCCGCCTTGTCTCCCGCCACCAGGCCGCCGCTCTGCACCCGCCCGGCGTCGCTGACATCGAACACACCGACGCCGAGGTTCCCCACGCGCACGGGCAACGCCGAGTCCAGCACCGTTCCCACGCCGCTGACCTGAACGGACCCGGTAGAAAGCGCCGCGTCCCCGACACTGATCTCGGTGGCCATGAGAGACGCCTGCGCCAGGACGCGCAGGGTACCGCGGGCGCTCGTACTGGCCGGCCCGAACTCATCGCCGCCCACCAGCAACGTGCCGGCCTGCAACATGGAGCCCGCGTCGGTCACCAGGACATCCCCCCATGCATCCCCGCTGCGGCCTGCGGCCAGAAAGCCCGCCTGGACCACGCCCCCATCCTTGATCGTCAGCGCCCCGGTTCCGTACTCTCCCACGATCAACGTCGACAACGCTTCGAGCCGGTTGCTCGCGCCCGACACGGTGACGGTCCCCATGCTGTCGACGCCTTTGGCGATCGTTCCATTCATCGTGTTCCAGACATTGCCGGAGCCAAGCCCCGTCAATACGGCCGACCCGTTCGAGCCTGCGCCGTTGCCCAACACGAAGCTGCTGGTCGTCAGGCTGCCTGCCGGCTGAAACACCAAAGCGCCGGCCGCGGTGTCGCCCACGAGCAGCGTTCCCGCTTCACGCATGCCATCCAGTTGAACAGTCCCCGCCTCGACACGGGCATCGTCCAGGATGCTGGGCGTGGCTCCGCCCCAATTGGCCGGAACGCCCCAGAAATCGCCGCCTGCGCCGCCGACCCAGGTCAGCGTCGCGGCGGCCGCGGGCGCCCCCAGACCGGCAGCCGCGATGGCGATCGCTGCCGATAGCGGGCGCAGGGGAAAGTCGGAAAACGTGTTGGACAAGCGCATGAGGTTCATTCTTGGCATCCAGTTCGAGGGGCTGCCTGTCGTCAAATCCGCAACCCATGGCGACGGCAGTATATGGATTTGCCAGCATCTGAAGCTGAGCAAAGATGAGCGCAAACGCTGAGGAAAAATGCGCGCACGGGCGGCTGTTTTCAGCCTCGCCACAGAAAAAAAATCGCTGCGCGCGGCCAAGTGTGTTTAAACTTTCCGCGCCCGAACCAGGTACGGTTCTACCGGTGTCCCGCTACCAACCAGGAAACCTCATGGTCGCTCCGCCCCCTGCCGACTTGATGCCCATGCTGTTGGACGCTGTCTGCGTCGTGAACGAATCCGGCACCTTTCTCAGCGTGACTGGCGCCTGCGAACAGATCTTCGGCTACACGCCGCAAGAGATGGTGGGGCGCCCCATGATGGAGCTGATCTACGAACCCGACCGCGCTGCCACCCTGGCCGCCGTCGACCGGTTGATGCGCGGCAAACTGCAATACGACTTCGAGAACCGCTATGTGCGCAAGGACGGGCGTGTCGTGCACATCATGTGGTCGGCGCGCTGGTACCCCGACAAGCAGATCCGCGTTGCCGTGGCGCGGGACGTCACCGAGCGACGCGCGCAGGCCGACGCGGAAGTCGCCCTGGCATCGACGTGGCAGCTCTGCAATTCGCCGCCGTGCCTGGTGCCGCCCGGCTCGCCCCCCATCCCTCTGTCTCACCAGGACTACACCGTCCTGGCCACGCTGGCCGCGCACGACAAGGGCGCTAGCCGCAAGGCGATCGTGGAGGCGCTGGGCAAGGACTATTGGACCTACGACCGCCGCAGCCTGGACACGCAGATGCGCCGCCTGCGACGGAAGGTGGAGCAGGCCTGCGACCGGAAGCTGCCGGTAGCGACGCTTCGAGGACTGGGGTATCGCTTCTACGACCCGATCGAATGCCGCCAGCGGGGCGAAGCCCCTCGGGCGGCCTAAGCTGGAAGACCCGCCGATACGGGAACAAAAACCCCGGCGCAATGGCATTGGGCCGGGGTGGGACATTGCGCGGCCCGAGGACCGGAGAACAAGGATCGGGGATCAGCAACCCTGCATCGCCAGCCTGCGCCGACGCTGATTCGTGGCACGCTGCACCAGCACCAGCCCCAACCCGGCCGTCGCGATCACCGCGCCAGCGATCGGCACCGCCGCATAGCCCATGCCCGCCGAAATCACCGCGCCCCCGGCGGCCGCGCCCACGGCGTTGCCCAGGTTGAACGCGCCCACGTTCATTGACGACGCCAGGCCCGGCGCATCGGTCGCGGCGCGCATCACGCCCATTTGCAGGGGCGGCACCACCGCGAACGTCGCGATGCCGAAGATCAGCAGCGAAACCGCCGCGCCAACCGGCGAGGACGCCAGCCACGGAAACGCCAGCAGGTCCACGATGACCAGCACCAGGAAGAAAATCAGCGTGCCATCCAGCGAGCGGTCCGCCATGCGTCCGCCCACGCCGTTGCCCAACGTGAAGCCCAGGCCGATCAGCACCAGCATCCCCGTCACGAAGGCCGGCGACGCGCCGGTGATGTCAGCCAGCGTCGGCGCGATATACGTGTACAGCGTAAACATCGCGCCCGCGCCCAGCACCGTGGTCAACAGCGCCAGCAGCACCGCGGGACTCTTGAGCACCGCCAGTTCGTGACGCACGTTGGGACGGCGGCCCGCCTCGCCGGCCGGCAGCGCCAGCCACAGCGACAGCATCGCGATCAGGCCCAGCACGGCCGTCGCCGCAAACGACATGCGCCACCCGATCACCTGCCCCAGCCACGTCGCGGCCGGCACGCCGCCCACGTTGGCGATGGTCAGCCCCATGAACATCGTCGCCACCGCGCTGGCCTGCTTGTGGCGCGGCACCACGCTGGCGGCCACCAGCGAGCCCAGGCCGAAGAACGCGCCATGGTTCAGACTGGTCACAAGGCGCGCCAGCAGCAGCGTCGTGTAGTTGGGCGACAGCGCGGACAGGATATTGCCGATGGTGAAGATAGCCATCAGCAGAATCAGCGCCTTGCGCCGCGACCAGCGCGAAAACGCCAGCGTCATCAGCGGCGCGCCGATCATCACGCCGATGGCGTAGGCGCTGACCAGCATGCCCGCGCTGGGAATGGACACGTTCACGCCGTCGGCGATAACGGGCAGCAGGCCCATGGGAGAAAACTCGGTCACGCCGATGCCAAACGCACCGACGGCAAGCGCCAACAACGGCGGGCCGGCCTTCACCGGCGGGGTTTCTTGGGGATTCATGCAAGTTCCTTGGGTTCGACGGCGCCGGCAGGCGGTACCTGGGGCGGGCCGGCCTAAATCGGCCGGCGCATCGGATAGACAGGGCTGCAGTATGACGGCCCGATCCTTGCAGAAAAAGCCGTCTGGCGGGCAAACACTTTTGACTTCAGGTCATTAATCGGCTTGCCATCCGTCAAGTCGGGCGCGCTTCCTACGCACTTCGACCTCAAGGCCAAGGAGGTCCAACATGTCCAGCACCTTCTGCAACTGCAGAGTGGGTTTACCGCGCTCCAGATCGACTACAAACCGGTTTCCCGAATTTCCCAAGCCCGCCAGATCCGCTTGCAGCAATCCCTGGGATCGACGCACGGACTTGACCAGCGCGCCCAATTCGGTCGACGTGCGCGCAACCGCCGGAACCACATCATGATCACGCGTCGTCGACATGGCATCACCACCAGAGTTACCGATCGGTAATCCTAAGGCGGTTTTGGCGGCTTGCGCGGTCAAGAATTACCGAGCGGTAATTCACAACAGAAAATCAGACACTCGCCGGCCCGACACCTCTTCGACATTGCCCGCCGTGTATCCAGCAAAACGAAAAAAGGGGCGTCCCACCGGACGCCCCTCGCATCGCGAAACCCCGCCGCTTACTTCAGCAGCAACGCATTCAACCGCTTCACGAACGCCGCCGGGTCCGCAATCTGCGCCCCTTCGGCCAGCAGCGCCTGATCCAGCAGCAAACGCGCCCACTGATCGAACTCGCCATCCTCGGCCGCGCGGATGCGCGCCAGCAGCGGATGCTCGGGGTTGATCTCCAGCACCGGCTTCACGTTCGGCGCTTCCTGCCCCGCGGCCTTCAGCATGCGCAACAGGTGCGGGCTGAGCTCGTTCTGGCCCACCACCACGCACGCCGGCGAATCCACCAGGCGCAGCGTCACGCGCACTTCCTTGACCTGGTCTTCCAGCGTCTTTTGCAGACGCTCGACCAGCGGCTTGAAGTCCTCGGCCACTTCGGCCTGGTGCTTCTTTTCTTCCTCGTCGGCCAGCTCCGCCAGATCCAGGCCGCCCTTGGCCACCGACACCAGCGACTTGCCGTCGAACTCGCGCAGGTACGACAGCATCCACTCGTCCACGCGATCCGACAGCAGCAGGACCTCGATGCCCTTCTTGCGGAAGATCTCCAGGTGCGGGCTGTTGCTGGCGGCGGCAAACGTGTCGGCCGTCACATAGTAGATCTTGTCCTGGCCTTCCTTCATGCGCGACACGTAGTCGGCAAACGACACCGTCTGCGCCTGGTCGCCCGAGTCCGTCGACGCAAAACGCATCAGCTTGGCGATTCGCTCCAGGTTGGCCGTATCCTCGCCCGCGCCTTCCTTCAGCACCTGGCCGAACTCCGACCAGAACGTCGCGTAGTCTTCCGGCTTGTTCTCGGCCATGTCTTCCAGGAGCGACAGGATGCGCTTGGCCGAGCCTTCACGGATGGCGCGCACGTCGCGGCTTTCCTGCAGGATCTCGCGCGACACGTTCAGCGGCAGGTCCGCCGAATCGATCACCCCGCGCACGAAGCGCAGGTACGACGGCAGCAGCTGGTCGGCATCGTCCATGATGAAGACGCGCTTCACATACAGCTTCACGCCATGGCGGCCATCGCGGTCCCACATGTCCATCGGCGCATGCTTGGGCACATACAGCAGCTGCGTGTACTCGCTGCGGCCCTCGACGCGGTTGTGCGTCCAGGCCAGCGGGTCGTCGTAGTCGTGCGACACCGTCTTGTAGAACTCGCGGTACTGCTCTTCCGTCACCTCGGACTTGTTGCGGGCCCACAGCGCGTTCGCCTGGTTCACCGTTTCCAGTTCGTCGGTCTTGACCTGCTCGCCCTTCTCTTGATCCCACTCTTCCTTGGCCATGCGGATCGGCAGCGAAATGTGGTCCGAATAGCGGCGCAGAATCTCGCGCAGCTTCCAGCCATTGAGCAGCTCGTCCTCGTCGGCGCGCAGGTGCAGCGTCACGTCCGTGCCGCGGCCGGCCTTTTCGGCGGCGGCAATCGTGAATTCGCCCTGGCCGTCCGATTCCCACTGGATCGCTTCCGAGGACCCGGCACGGCGGCTCACCACCGTCACCTTGTCCGCCACGATGAACGACGAATAAAAGCCCACGCCAAACTGGCCGATGAGCTGGGCATCCTTCTGCTTGTCGCCCGTGAGCTGCGAGAAAAACTCGCGCGTGCCCGACCGGGCGATCGTGCCCAGGTTCGCGACCGCTTCTTCGCGCGACAGGCCGATCCCATTGTCCGAGATCGTGATCGTGCGGGCCGCCTTGTCGTAGCTGACCGTGATGGCCAGTTCACCGTTGCCTTCCAGCAGCTCCGGCTGGTCGATGGCCTCGAAGCGCAGCTTGTCGCAGGCGTCCGATGCGTTCGACACCAGCTCGCGCAGGAAGATTTCCTTGTTGCTGTACAGCGAATGGATCATCAGATGAAGCAGTTGCTTCACCTCGGCCTGGAACCCCAGGGTTTCGGACGCGGAAGTCGTGGCGGTTTGGCTCATAGTTCTACGTGGCTAGAAAATTAATTAGGGACAAATATCCGGCGACGGGGGCAGCACGCCCGCGCGGTCTCCGGGAAACCCTACTGATGTGGGGGCCTATCGGAACTTTTCAAGGCCGGGTCGCATGAGAGCAACCTGACACGGGGCTGTCCCCGGTAAAATCCCGCACTTTTCTACCCCTCCCCGGCCGGCACTCCGCCATGCAACCCGCCTCCCTCGCCCATCCCGCCCCCAGCAGCGCGCCCCACGACGCCGAACCCAGCCACGACTTGGTCTACGGCCCCGACGACCGCCCCGCGCCCCCCGTCGCCTTCGTCGCCGCCCTGCAGCACCTGCTGGCCATCCTGGTCCCCATCGTCACCCCCGGCCTGCTCATCTGCCAGGCCCTGGGCGTCAGCAGCCGCGACACCACCCTGATCGTCTCCATGTCGCTGGTCATCTCCGGCATCGCCACCTACGTGCAGTGCAAGCGCTTCGGCCCCCTGGGCGCCGGGCTACTCATCGTGCAGGGCACCAGCTTCAACTTCGTCGGCCCGCTGATTGCCGGCGGCTCGGTCATGGTCAAGCAAGGCACCCCGGTCGAAGCCGTCATGGCCGCCATCTTCGGCGTCGTCATCGCCGGCTCCTTCGTCGAAATGGGCATCAGCCGCATCCTGCCCTTCGTCAAGCGCCTCATCACCCCCCTCGTTACCGGCATCGTCGTGCTGCTCATTGGCCTGACGCTGATCAAAGTCGGCCTCGTCAGCATGGGCGGCGGCTTCGGCGCCATGGCCAACGGCACCTTCGCCAGCGCCGAAAACCTCACCCTGTCCGGCCTCGTCCTGGGCACCATCATCCTGCTCAACCGCGTGCCAGTTGTCTGGATCCGCAGCACCGCCCTGGTGCTGGCCCTGGCCGTCGGCTACATCGCCGCCGCCTGGATGGGACGTCTGGATTTCACCGGCGCCCGCGAGGCCGCCCTGTTCCAGGTGCCCGTGCCCCTGCACTTCGGCCTGGGCTTCTCCTGGGCCCTGTTCGTGCCCATGCTGATCATCTACCTGGTCACCTCCCTGGAAGCCATCGGCGACGTCACGGCCACCAGCAAAGTATCCAAGCAGCCCGTCGAAGGCCCGCTGTGGATGCAGCGCATCAAGGGTGGCGTGCTGGTCAATGGGGCGAACTCGCTCCTGGCCGGCGTATTTAACACCTTCCCCAGCTCCGTCTTCGCACAGAACAACGGCGTCATCCAATTGACCGGCATCGCCAGCCGCCACGTCGGCGTGTGGATCGCCGGCATGCTGATCCTGCTGGGCCTGTTCCCGGTCGTGGCCGGCGTCCTGCAAGCCGTGCCCGAACCCGTACTGGGCGGCGCCGCCATGGTCATGTTCGGCGCGGTGGCTGCGTCGGGGATCAATATCCTGGCGGGCATTCAGTTGGATCGCCGGGCACTGCTGATCATCGCGGTGTCCCTGGCCCTGGGCCTGGGCGTGTCGCAGGTGCCGGAAATCCTGTCGCATCTGCCGCATTCCGTGAAGAGCGTCCTGGAATCGGGCGTTGCGACCGGCGGGATTTGCGCGCTGGTGATGAACTGGTTCTTGCCTGAGAAGAAGTAGGTTTTGCGCGCATAGCGTCCGGGATGTGCTGCGTGGCGTGTCCCGAGATCGCGCTGGATACGGCCCGCTCGCCCGGCCGTCGCCTGACAAGATGGAAAAGACCGCATATAATCGCGGTCTTCGCATCTCCCGCAGCACGTCATCTGGACGTGCTCGCGACCTCCTAGCCCGGGTGGTGAAATTGGTAGACGCAGGGGACTCAAAATCCCCCGCCGCAAGGCGTGCCGGTTCGATTCCGGCCCCGGGCACCAGAATTTGAAAAGCCGTTGACGTTTGCCGTCAACGGCTTTTTTCATTCCGGATTACCGGCGGCCGACCTCGACACAGACCGCGGTGAGGCCATGGAGCGCTATCCCTCTGAAGCCCATTCACTCGTGCAAAGTAGATGCGCGGGTATTTCGTCAATTGCGGCTTCCGGCCCCAACACATCCCAAATGTGTTCCCAGCCACCGGTTGAATAATGGACCACGACAACATCTGCGGTCCATTTTTCTAGCCACTGCCGAACCCACGCGGCATCTTTTGATGGAGACTCGTCAAAATCTCCAGCAAATATCGTTGCTTTACGCATTGTCTGCACCATCGAATTGCATTCAGAGTTCAGCACCACGCCTCTTTGAGGTAACGGCCCATAAAAGCTACTTCATTGGGCGATCCGACACCAAGTCGCGTAGCTGAAACGCTCGTCTACTGTTGAGTTCTGCAATGCAAGCGAAACGCCGCATGGCTAGAGCGTTTCCAATTGCTCCTCCGCCTAAAGCTGAAGCGAAAGCGCACTGGCTATCCCGGTACTTGGCGAAATCCTTGGTTGATGCGTTGAATGTAGCCTTGGCTTGGTTCACATACTTGGGGTCCTCATCCCATTGAGCCAGGACATCGATCACCCGCTTTTCTGCGTCTTTTAGATCTACTTCACTTCCTTCAGCCTTTTTTTGGAGGCATTCCCTTACGCCTGGAATTTCATACGCGCATTCTAAGCGCAGCTCACGTTCACTCCGGCCATTGGTGTCGGCGGACGCATTTGAAACCCACGGGAGGATTGCACACCCAACCAAAGCTAATCGCGCTAATTTGTGCATATACGGGACGTTCCTTTGCTGAGTGCGTTTAGGGTGTAGTTGAGCTTCGCTTCGTAAGTTAGATCACCGCCTCCGTTATAGCGCTCCGCGATCGCGACGGCGGAGATACTCCGCCAGCCCGTGATCACACGTCGCACCGACGCCTTTTGGCACTTCAAAACCTGCCCCGGCCGTAAGGTCGCCCCTGTGGGATTTAGCTTCTGCATCAAATCGACTGTACTTCCCTGAGCCTTCGCGATCTTGGCGAGGCTATCGCCTGCTTTAACAGTTATCTCGTAGACTTTGGAATCAGCATCATGGACGCTGTGGTATTCGTAGCGTCCAAGCTTCATCAAGAGATAGCCAATCCCCGCGCGAATGTTGTGGGTGGGAATAGCGCGAGCTGAACTGACTGTAAGTTTTCCTTTCCATGCCGGAGGCAGGATCAGATCCCCCCCTTCGTTGCCAGAAAGCAATGATGACAGTCCAGGGTCCCCGGGCACTCCAATACGCATGGGCCTGGTTTTCCACTCCGCGTCAGATGCCCCAGACTCGACCCACAGAATCGCTTTGATAATCCGCCAGTCAAGCTGGACATAGCCAGCCGTACTGGAAAGATGGCGGTTGTACTCATTGACGGCCATCTGAATCTCGCAGTCCCATTCGTTCCATTTCGGGTCGCCCACTGCCTTATCGATGCCGTCTTGCCACTTCTCGAAGCCTGTTCTTTTTTTCGGTGCCTGAACTGCCATATCAGTCCTTTGGGGTTGAGTTCGGGTGGCGCCCCACCCAACCACCTAAGCGGTATGTCGGGCGTGAGTCCCCAAGGAGGCTAATGGCATCAATTCTTGATGGCTATAGGCGCTGTCTCATACGAGATCGCTGACAAGCCTTCTCATACAATCAGCGTCTTCGTTGCGAGTGGAGACAGGGCATGAACATCTGCGCGGGCAACCCTGTTGGTTGCATCTCATTCCAGACTGGCGGCAAAGGGGCCGGCGCCTAGGGACGTTTCGTCATGACGAGATTTCGTGGGCGCCTGCCGAACACGCCCTTGACTGTGAGTCCTACTTGGCCGGCCGCCACCGATGCGGCAGTAGCTCCGATTTGGCTGTTTGTCTGCGTGGGCAGGCGCGTAAGCACAGCCTTCAGATCGGCACTACGGATCGTGCCCATTCAAGCGCGCCGACTGGATCAGGTTCATGATGGCGGCCGCGCGCTGTCCGCCGAGCAGCGAGCCCGCAAACACGATGGCCAGCATAGAATGGCCGCGCTTGTGTCACATGAAACCTGAAAAATGGGCACTAAGAATCGCCGACTGACCCGATTTCTCGCCAAGAATCCGTTTTGTTGTTATTGCGGCGGGGATACACCCGCGACCACAGAAGACCACTGGCCTCCGCGAACCGTTTTCATCAAACGCGAATGGCCTCAAGGATACGTGTTTCCTGCCTGCGACTCTTGCCAACGCGCCACCTCGAATGTTGAGGGCATGTTTGGACTTATATGCCGTCTCGCCCCGGGAGACGAACACGCCAATCCTGTCGCACAAGAGGAGCTGGAAAAGCAGGTCCGTGGGCAGATGGCGCGCCATCCCGAGCTGATGCAAGCTCTGAAGCTTTCCAACCGCGAGAAACGGACGATCCTTAGAGACTACGGTGCTCAGCCCGAACCGGGCCAGCTTCTGCAAGACGTGCCGATCTTGACTCTTCGCCATCCGGAGACTCGACAACTCATTGAGACCTGCTTTAAGAAGCTCTTGCTCAGCCTGCACTACATGCACACCGAGACCGTATTGCCTAAGCACGGGGTCGGGTATTTGCAGTGGTTTTCCAACGGGCAGAAGATTTCCGAAGAAGCATTTGACGGTGCGATAAGGGGTCTGCGGCATCGAACTGAACTGAAACGCGCGAAGGTCGACTTATCAGCGCAGTTCTCCTACAGGTACGCCGTGTCCAATGACAAATGCACAAGCGCGTTCATTGTAGCTTTCGGCGAGAGTCTGGGAGCGCTGGGCTTCCTCTGCAATGATCGTTCCCAAATATCTGAGTCAACTGGTCGTTGGAAAGTCGAGTTCAGACCTTTCGAGTCGGCGCGGTCCACGGCGCCTGTCTAGGGCTCCGCAAATTGCAGCCAGCACGCTATTCACTTGGTCAGCCCATCGCGCAGCATCCTTTCCCACCTGTTCATATTCAAGCGCAGCCTTCCGGCAGAACGATTGAGCCTATCTGCGACTTTCACTCAAGTTACCTCTACCATCTGGCGACACCGCATTCTCAGCAAAGTCCCTGATGTAAGAGAATGAACCCGCAAACCCGCAATACCTTCCCTGACACCCCGGAGGCCCAATGGCAATCAAGGCAGTCGCATTTGACGTATTTGGAACATTGGTTCGCATAGAGCGGCCCACTCGCCCTTTTCGTAAGCTCGTCCGCCTGCTACACGACGCGGGGCGTCAGCGCCAAAGCGACGATGGGGTCCGGGCAATGAGTAATGCCATTGACCTCAGGCAGGCAGCCAAGCTTTTCGGTGGAATCGTCAGCGAGGACAACTTACGGGCCTTGGAAATAGAGCTGCGTGAAGAAATCCGCTCGATCACGCTTTTTGCCGACGCGGCTCCCACCCTGATAGCCTTGAAAGACCGCGGAATCAAGGTCGCGCTTTGCTCCAACCTTGCCGCTCCCTACGGACCTCCGGTACTGAACTTGTTGCCCTTCGCGCCAGACTTCTGCGCTTGGTCATACGAAGCCCGGGCCGTCAAGCCGCAGCCGGAGATATATCAATACTTGTGTGAGGGTATTGCGTGCCGTCCGGATGAGGTTTTGATGATCGGAGACACCATGGATGCGGATTTGATCGGGCCACGGAACTTTGGCATGCGCAGTTACCACCTGGATCGAAAGACAGCCACGAGCAATCGGACTGACACGCTCTGCTCGCTCAGTGAAGTTCTGGATGTTATTGACCCGTCAGCCTAGCCACGCGCTGTAGCCCGAAGTCGGGCGTAGTTCTTCAAAAGCCGCCCTACGCCGCGCCCCATACCTTGCAGATCCTTGAGCTGATGCTCGTGCTGCTCGCGTACGTCCTGCGGGTTGGCCTGCAGGACGATCTCTATGCCCTGTTTTCCGTCATTGACCCATTGCTCGACCTCCGACGACCAAAGGCCGTACTGCCGGATCGCCTCCGACACCGGCGGTCTTGCACTGAATGATGTCCAGTACCGGCGCGCTCTTGCGCTTGGCCGTCCAGCGTTTGATGTCGTCTTCCATCTTCATGCTCATTGTCCTCGACTATGACGTGAACAGGTTTTCACTGGGTCAATACAGATTTTTCTTGCATATCTTCAGGGCGCGTCGGATATCTGCTCAAAATAGCTGTCAATACCTATCCATCCATCCCCTCTATTGCATGAAACGCGCTTGAACCCGAATGCCTTATCGACGCTCCACTTATCGCCTAGCGCACAAATGTCTCCTGGCTGAAGGACAAAAGCTACCGGGGCGCCATCGGTATCTTCAGCGTAGACGTCAATTGGCGCATTAGCCCTCCATCGCCCTTTGGGCTCATCCGAACAGCCACAGAGGGCCACCACGATTACCAGAATGGCCGGCAGGACTCTCATTTCGCTTTTGGATAGATGTTTGCACTTCAGCCGACACTATCCGCTTTACGACCGGGCATTCGGCACTCGCGGCCAAAACTCGCTTAGTTGAATCTTCATGAGCTTTCCATCGGCTGCGAGTCCTAGCGCCAACGTCGGCGCGATGTTGCACCAGCGGTCAGCCCCCCCCCAACTGAGACAGACAATGCCTTGGGCTGGGTCATACAGCGCTTCTTCAATGGGGGAGCATTCCGCGTCGCCACCATCGTCGAAGGCGGCCTGAATATATGGCTCCATATAACCGGCATCGCCTTGGGCGATGGGCTGAAGAAACCGCTGTGTTAAGTCAGTGCGGATATCGAAGTCGTGAAGACGCCCCTCTGAATCGAGGACCATGGAAAACTCACCACCGACAATCATGCGGCGAGGGCGCGGGAGCGGCCATTTCGCATCCAGAAAATCGCGTAGCGCGGTCGATTCTTGGTCTACGCGCACCTTCTCAGGATACTCAATCGTGCAGCATAGATTCTGGCTGGAGGTTTCCCAGATGACCTCCACTCGAGCTGGCGAAATAGTATGAAGAGGGGTGATCGTGACAGAGCTCATTTTTTTATTTGCTCGTACAAGAAATGCACAATGGTGTATTCACGTTCATAAAGCAAGACCTCCAACTCGTATGGCTTTCCTCGAAACATGACCTTGATCCTGTACATAAAAAATCCAGCAGTTCCTTTTGGATCAGGCGTACGCTTGCCATGCAAAATTGCCAGCCTGAGTATGTGCACGGGAACAAATCGTTCTGCTTTTTTCATATTGGCCGGCGGAGCAGCCATGAAGCGCAGATCTCTTCTTGCCAGCGCAAAATATTTCGCCCGCAAGGGTATCAAGACTGTTTGGCTAACAGTTACACCCGCTCGCGCCAGCACGGCCCCTCGAACCAGCCTGGACCCTAGCTTCCACGCTGTTCCCGCTAGAACGACCGCATCCAGGGGGTCGATCAGCGGCGCTTCCAGGGGCAATTCGTCAATGGATTGCAGCTCCCCCGAAAGATCGTAGGTCCGAAATACGCCGCCAAAGCCTATTCGATACCCAATGATCGCGTCCAGGGCCTCATCGTGAATGGGCTGCGCCCCTTCAGGCACGCTGGGCGGAAAGAATTGAAAATGGGCGGGTGAAAGTGGGGAAGCTCCGTCCCACACATATGAGGGCTCAGCATCTAGAGCGGCTGAATAGTCCGGCATTGGGGCGACCTTACGAAAGCAGAATCACCCATCATTCAAGGACTATCGTCCCCAGCCTATCAGCGGCGTCTGAGACGGTGCTTCGTGCACCCGGTATTGCCAAAGACATCAAGACCGCGCTCGCCGTCACGGCCACGCACGGCATCGGCTGCAGGGCGGCAATCTTCGCCCGCGGCCATGACCATATTTGAATGGTCATCTCCCCAACACCTGAACATTCATCATCCCGTCACCCGCCCTTCCTAAGCTTCCCGCTTTTCCCACAGGGCGACACAGATGGCGCACGACAAGCAAGACAAGCAAGACAAGCAAGACGGCAAACTCGATATTGCCAACACCCCTTCGACACTGCCGGCCGCCACAGATCCGCGGCGGCGCAGTCTGCTCAAGGCCGGCTTCGGCGCCACGCTGCTGCCAGTAGGCGGTTCGCTCCTGCTGTCGGCCTGCTCCAGCGACGACGACGATGACACCTCGACGCCCGAGACGCCCGGACAGCAACCCCAACCCCAGCCCGAACCGCAACCGCAGCCCGTCAACGTTTCCAGCTTCGCCGTCGCCGTACTGCCCGACACGCAGTTCTACTCCCGCTATGCGACGGACGCCGAGAACCAGCAGTTCATGCGCAAGTACGGCAGCGAGCCGTACAAGGCGCAGACGCAATGGGTGGCGGACCATGCCAAGTCGCTCAGCATTCCGTTCCTGGTCCACCTGGGCGATGTGGTCGACCAGCAGGGCAAGCCCGATCAGTGGAAGGTGGCCGACGCGGCGATGGCGATTCTGGAAGACGCCAAGGTGCCGTACTCGATCCTGGCCGGCAACCACGACGTGATCCTGGACCGCGACTACGTCGACGCCAGCAGTCAGGCCAGCGCCACGGATGCCCAGCGCAATCTGGCCGCCGAGCCGTATCTGCAGACCTTCAGCGCCGATCGCGCCAAGCAGCAAGCCACTTTTGGCGGCCGCGATCCCAGTGGCTTTCACGAGTACCACGTGTTCGAAGCCGAAGGCCAGAAGTTCATGGTGTTGTCGTTGTCGTGGCGCATTTCCGATGACGCGCTGACGTGGGCCAATCAGGTCATCCGCGCGAATCCCTCGTTGCCGGTCATCCTGGTCAACCACCAACTGCTGAACATCGATAAAGACGGCGTCACGCCGCTTGAAGTGCCTTACGGGCTGATGCTGTGGGACAAGCTGATCCGCGACAACGATCAGATCTTCATGACGCTCAACGGGCACTATCACGGCGCCGCGCACCTGACCAAGACGAATGCGTTCGGCAACGCCGTCGAGGAAATGGTGGTGGACTACCAGATGGCTTACCAGGGCGGCAACGGCCTGATGCGCCTTTACGAATTCGACCTCACCAACAATGAGATCCGGGTGCTGTCGTTTTCGCCCTGGGTGCCGCAAAAGCCGAAGGAAACGCTGAACACGTTCGACCAGGCCATCCTGACGGCCGCCAATGAGCAGTTCACCATCAAGATGGATTTCGCCAAGCGCTTTGGCGGCTTCAACAAGGAATTCAAGGCGGCCACGCCCTCGCATACCGCGCTGATCGATCAGGCGCGCGCGTTGATTCTTGCGAACTACACGGATCCGGTTGCCGCGGAGCAAAAGCCTGCCGCCGACAGTGAAGACTACCCGCAGGTCTCGGGCACGCTGGCGCACTGGCGCTTCTTTGGCGGCGCCGATGGTCAGCCTGTCCCCGTGGGCGAGTTGATCGCCGACCGCACCGGCATGAACCCCATGCGCCGCGCGCCCTTGAACATCGATGGCGTGGCCGGTGCGCAATTGGGCGACGTTGTGTGGTCCGACGATCACCATTACCTTTCGGCCGCTCCCGGTTCGGTGCGCTTTCTGAACACCGACAAGAACACGGCGCGGATGAGCTACTTCGCCACGGACGCCGCGGCCGTCATCAATGGCCAGACCGCGCCCAACGGCTACACGGTGGAAGCGTTCATCAAGATCGACCGCGATTGGGTCGCGTCCAAGCATGCGTGGATGAACATCATGACGCGCGACGGCAAGCGCGGCGACCTGCCGGGCTTTTCCGGGGGAGACCCGGAGTCGCCGCCGTTGCTGTTCGCGGTGTCGAGCCTGCGCGAGATCCAATGGGAAGTGGTGCCCGATACCGCTGGAACGCGCGGCGCCAAGGCCAACTGGTCTGGCGAGATCATCCCTGACAAGTGGATGCACGTTGCCGTCGTGAACGACGACACCACGCACGAGACCATTCTCTACGTGGAAGGCGCGCCCGTGCTGCGCAACACCTCCGACGCCCCCGGACTGGCGACGCTTGCGGCAAACATGCCGTGGATCATCGGCGCGGGTTCGTGGGACGGCGCACGTGCCGATGGCTTCTTTGGCAGCATCGGTGAAGTGCGTATCGTCGACCGGGCGCTCCAGCCCATCGATTGGCTGACCGCGCGCAAGCGTTGATCGGCGCACGTGCCGGTTGGGGCCAGGGCTAGTCGTATTCCGCAGCGATACCGGCAGGTACCGCGAGGATGTGCACCGACGGCATGGCCACAACCGGCGCGTTTCGTGGCGGCGTAGCTCCCCAACCCCATATTCACTTACACTCCTCGGGTTTTGCCCTCTCAACGCGGACCCGAATGAACGCGATCGCCTTTTTGATGCGTATTTACTATGGGGTGCTGGATCCCATCCTGGTGCGGCGCCGTAAATCGGCGCGCTTGCACTTGTGGGGAGGCACTCCGGCGTCGATGACGCTCGACCTGGAGGCAGGCCGGGCATCGGGATCGGGTTCCGCGCAGGCGCTGACGCGCATGCGGCGCGTGGCGCAGCGCTATGACATGCACGCGCTTGGCCGCGGCGCTACGCCGATGATGCTGGACCTGCAGGCCTGCGGTGATGCAAAGGGACTGGAACAACAGTTGCGAGGCCTGTCTTCGCGCAACATGACGAAAATCCGCCGCGCCGGGCGCATGGGATATCGCGTGCGGCCTTTCGCGCTGGCCAACCACGTCCATGACGTGCACGCCATCAAGACATCGATGGCGGTGCGCAGTGGCGGTCCGGTGCTGGCGCGCTGGCTATTGCGGCCCGAACATATCGGCCGGCAAGCGCTAGAGCTCCAACCTTGGAAACCGCCCGCCTGCGATACCCATTGGACTATCTGGTGGGGCGTCTTCATCGACACGCCCGGCCATCGCAACGGGCCTCTTGAGACGCCCGAGCGGCTGGTGGCCTACACCAAGCTCGCGCGCGCGGGCGAACTGGTCCACTATCTGGACCTGATGGGACACCGCGATTTTCTGGCTGACGGCGTCATGCTGCTGATGCATGCGCACATCGCGCAATGGCTGCTGGATGCCGACACGCCGCCGGCTCACGGCGCACGCGCCATTTGGTATGGGGCGCTGGAACATGGCGGAGAAGGCCTGCTCACCTGGAAGCGGCGCGCGGGGTTTGCGCCTGTGCAGGTGCGGTTGACAGGGTAGATCCATGCTCAGGTGCGCCGACGCGGCTCGACCGGCGGGCGCTTCAGACTTATGGCGGCAGCTCTGGGCTTTGCACAAACTGGCTGTCTGTGGACACCCAGCCCTCCCCATTTGCGCAAGAAACCCGCTTGAACCGGTAAACCTTTTGGTAGCTCCATGCATCGCCCAGCGCACAGAAGTCACCCGGCTGCAATTGAAAGACGACGGGCGCGACATCATCGTTGTCTGCATACACATCAACGGGTGCGATGACTTTCCACCTTCCCGTCGGGGCATCTGAACATGCACCGAGCAAGACTCCAATTATTGCCAAGGCAGCCACCAAGGGTTTCATTTCGTCTTCGGGTAACGTTTCGCTGTCTCATGCGCGGGGACCGCGACACAATGATCAGAACCTCTTTCGGACTTACGGCCGTCGTTGCGGCCGCATCCCACTTAAACCTCGGGTCGTGCGCCAATACGCCAACCATTTCCAACACATCGGCGACGTTGGTTGAACAACTGTTTCCAATGAGGTCGTACGGTGCGTTTGCCGGGCCAAGGAGCATAAAGGCACTCACCCCTTCGCTACCCATCAAAGTCCGCAATCTAGCGAAGATGCCGCGCTGGCAATATCAGCATCGTCCGAAATGTTGACAAGCGCGCAAGCCAGGATGTCTCGTCGACGCTCCTATCCCCCCCGCCGCCAAGCCCACCACACCGCCACCACCGGCATCAGAATCGCGGCCCAAGACACCCCATCCCACACCCCGTCCCCCAACAGCGCCGACACCAGCCCGACAACCGACGCGATGCCCAGCCAGATCGGCACTCGGAACACCTCTCGCGCCGATTGCAGGCGTTCGGTTCGCACGCCGCGTGATGCGTAGGTCTTGTTCATTGCGCGGCCCCCTGGCGATCCCCTTTTTCTACGGGGTATATCTGGATGACGTGGGGGAACACCGTAACGCCGGCCCTCATCCGGATCTCATCCACCTCCTTCAACCTTCTTGTCCATACCAAAAGTTGCCCATACCCAAGCGCTGAACGCAGCCAAATAATGGCTCGCATCAACGCCCAAAAGGCCTAGTCCGCTTCGAAATCCAGTCGCTTCCCATGCCAGGCAAGCCGCCCCTCGCGCGGGCTGCCGGGCGTGGTTACCTGCCCTGCCGGCCACCCCGCGCTTGACTGGGGACACGTCGGCAGGACGCTCCGGCAGCGCCGCACCCAGCCTGTCATCACCCTCCGGGCGCCCCCGCGACATTCCTCTCCAGCCCCGATCCGCAGACTGCCAACCGCAAGGTTCGCTTGCGGAGAGGGGCTGCTTTTATCTGGCCAGATCGGCCATCAACCTCAAGGAGCAATCGAAAGGTCCTTTACACCCAATTGGCCGCCCGCCGCAGTGGCAGTGCAAACCGGGCTTCAAGCGCCAGGCGCGGCTCGAAAAGCCGCGGGGCGACTAATGACCTAATGGAAGTTCTGCACGGTTCTATCTAACGCTTACTCATATAGTTGGAGGACACTGTCATGTCAGGAAAGAACAACAACACCCCACGGGTGGACAACCCGGGCGAAGAAGACGAAGGCGGGCCGGCCACCGGCAAGTCCGCTTCCGGGGCGCCCGAGAACCCGGACTCTAACGCCGCCGGGCTCGAAGCGCTGAGCCAAGAGGCGGAACAACAAGCCGTTTTTGCCGAGGCAGGCGTGTCGGACGACCTGCTGGCGTTGCGAGATGCGATCGAAGCGCAGTTGCTGACCGCGTCCGGCGAATTCCGGACCTTCTCCGAAACCCCTTCGTCCGAAGGCATCGTCGGTGTCGGGATAGGTTTGCCGGACCCGACCAACGTCACGTTTGGCGCGGGCGGCCCCGGTGAGCCTGTGCTGACTATCTTTACCGAAAGCGCCATGCCGCAGGAGGCGGTGCTTGGCCAGGTGGCGCAGGCGGCCGGCACGCGCTCGCTGTCGACCGTGCCGGTGCAGCAGGTGCCGGTGGGCGTCGTGGACGCTTATTCGCACCGCGCGCGGCATCGTCCGGCGCCGGGCGGGGTGTCGGTGGGACACGTGAATGTCACGGCAGGTACGCTCGGAAGCCGGGCGATCGGCCTGACGGCGCCGTGGACCAATCGGCACCTGATCCTCAGTAACAACCACGTGCTGGCCAATTCCAACGTTGCCAGCGTGAACGACAGCATCATCCAGCCAGGCACGGCGGATGGCGGGCGCCATCCGGGGGACCAGATTGCCGTGCTGGCGCGCTGGGTGCCGATCAACTTCGGCGGCGCCGCGAATTTCGTGGACGCGGCCTTCGGCTGGGCCTGGCACGAGCGCATCCGCGGCGAGCAGTACTACCTGTCGGGCGGCAGCGCCGCGTATTACCGCACCGGCACGGCGGCGTTGGCCGCCTCGCTCGGCATGATCGTCGGCAAGAGCGGCCGCACCACGGGGCTCACTCAGGGCCGCGTGACACAGATCGGCGTGTCGGTTAACGTGAACTACGGCGGCGGCCGCGTGGCGCTGTTCCGCAACCAGATCGCCATCCAGTCGGTGAACGCCAATCCGTTCTCGGCGGGCGGCGATTCCGGATCGCTGATCTGGCATTGGGCTTCCGGCGTGCGGCCCGTCGCGCTGCTGTTCGCGGGCGGCGGCGGCACGACGTTCGCCAATCCGATCGCGTCCGTGTTTTCCGCACTGAACATCAGGCTGCTGCCCTGATCGAGGTTCCGGCCGCCCTGTCCCTCACCGGGGCGGCCGATTTACCCGCTTTATCGAAACACGAGGAGTTGGAGCCATGAGCGACATACCAAAACCAGGACCTGATTTCTCCGGCGCCGGCCCTGTCGAATACGCCCCCCCCGAAGCGCAATCGCGCAGCGCGGCAGGGCAGACACTGGCCAGTGCAGAGGCGAGGCTGCTCGCCACGCCGGGCGTGGTCTCGGTGGGCGTCACCACGGGGCGCCCGGGTGAAGAAGCGCTCGCCGTGGGCGTAACGGACGCCAACGTCGCAGCGCACCTGCCCCGGGAAATCAACGGTGTGCCGTTGATCATCACGGTGACGGGGCCGGTGGATGCGCAGGGGCAGCGCTGACGGCAAACAGCCCCAGAGCGCTACTGATACATACGTCTACGCAGACTAACTGCCGCGATCCAGACCACTGTCGTGAACAGGGCAATCAAGATGAATGCAGCGCCCCACAGAACATAAAATTCGACGTCAGCCGCGCCTTCGCAACAGCCAAAGGTCAAGCGCGCCGCCAGCGCCTTCCAGAACCAATCTGGCACCGGATTCCACGCAGAAGGATGACCGGCCCAATGGCGCCCGAGCAATAGGCTGCCCAGGATCAGCCATGAGAACAGCGCTACGTATCGCCAACGACGCATTACGCTCCCTGCCTCCCACACCGGACGACGACTTTTCCATACGCCATGAGCCGGGTTCCCGGAATTGGCTGGGTCTCGAAACAGAATGCCTGAAAGCCCCCATAAGGAAATAGGCGCCGTCCGATACTGAGCAAGACGCGGCTGCGGTCTAGGCGCCGGAGCTGTCCACATAAACCAGCCCCGCCGCCGCCAGCTTCTCGCGCATCCCGTAGATATCCAACCCCAATTCCCCAGCCGCCAGCCGCTTGCGCTTGGCCGCCTCGTTGACCAGCCGCGCGTCGCACCCGTCGGCAACTTCCGCCGCCCGGGCACGCGGCACGATGCACACACCGTCGTCGTCGGCGATCACGACGTCGCCCGGCTGCACCAGCGCGCCCGCGCACACCACCGGTACGTTCACCGACCCCGGGGTGGCCTTGACCGTGCCCTTGGCCGATACGCACTTGGACCACACCGGAAACGGCAAGTCCTTCAGCGCCGCGACGTCGCGGCAGCCGGCGTCGATGACCAGCCCCTGCACGCCGCGCGCGCGCATCGAGGTGGCCAGCAGTTCGCCGAACATGCCGTCTTCGCTGGAAGACGCGCAGGCCACCACCACGATATCCCCAGGCCGGCAGAGTTCAATGGCGACGTGCAGCATCCAGTTGTCGCCCGGCTGGGCCAGGACGGTGACGGCGCTGCCGGCGATGGCCGCGCCGGCGTAGATGGGGCGCAGGTAGGGCTGCAACAGCCCCGTGCGCTGCTGGGCTTCGTGCGCGGTCGCGACGCCGGCCGACGCCAGACGCGCGATGACCGCGCTGTCGGCGCGCGCGATGTTCCTGACGGCGACGCTCATGCCAGTTCCCCGGTGACTTGGGGAAACACGCGCTGGTAGCCTTCGGCGTACTGGATCTTCAAGTTCGAGTTGCGCGAGGCCTGGACGCCGCGCTGCAGGGCGACGCGCGTGTAGTACTCCCACAGGTGTTCCTGCGCGGCCATGGTTTCGAAGGCGCGGCGCTTCTGGTCCCAGACCTCGGAGATGTCCAGCAGGACCTCGGGCTTCCATTCGCATTGTTCGGGCTGATGCGGCTCGAACAGGAACACGGGCGGTGCGCCCAATACCGCCTGTTCGGGATGGTGGCCGTGCGCCTGCGCGATCACGCGGGCTTCCTGCGCGACGTGCGTGGCCAGCGGGTGGTCGAAGTTGTAGGGGTCCTTTTGCGAGTGGGTCAGCACGAATTCCGGTTGCAGCTCGCGATAGACGTCGACCAGTTCAAAGAGTGCCTCGTCCGACACGCGCAGCGGATAGTCGCCGCAATCCATGAAGCGGATGTCGGCGCCCAGGATGCCGGCCGCAAGGCGCGCTTCGTCGCGGCGGTCTGCCTTCACTTTTTCCAGCGTCATGCCGGGCTGCTTCCACAGCTTGGCGGATTCGCCGCGCTCGCCGAACGACAGGCACACCACGGTCATTTTCCAGCCGCGCTTGGCGTACAGGGCGATGGCGCCGCCCGCGCGCCAGACGAAATCCGCGGAGTGTGCGCTGACGACCAGCCCGTTCTTTTGCCGTTCCATTTCAATTCCTCTATGCATGAAAGCCGGCACGCGCCGCCGCGCGGCGCCGTGCCGGCGCGGGCGCGTCTAGTCCGCCTTGATGCCCGCGTCCTGGATGACCTTGGTCCATTTGGTGGTTTCCGCCGCGACGAACGCGCCGAACTGCTTGTCCGTGCCCGGCGTGACGACCGCGCCCATTTCGCCAAAGCGCTTTTTGACGTCGGGGTCCTTCAGTGCGGCCTGCAGCGCGGCGTTGAGCTTGGCCGTGACCTCGGGCGGCAGATCCTTGGGACCGATCAGGCCCCACCACACCGTCGCCATCGCGCCCGGCAAGCCCTGCGAGACCACCGTGGGCACCTCGGGCAGCATGGCGGCCGGTTCGTCGTCCAGCACGGCCAAGGCGCGCAGCTTGCCCGCCTTGACGTGCGAGACGACTTCGAGCGGGTTGATGGACATGAAGGAGATGCGCTGTCCCAACAGGTCCGTGACCGCCGGCGAGCCGCCCTTGTAGGGCACGTGCAGCGCCTTCATGCCGCTTTCGCGCTTGAGCAGTTCGCTGGCCAGGTGGCCCGAGCTGCCGTTGCCCGCCGACGCATAGGTCAGCTTGTCGGGATTCGCGCGGCCGTAGTCGGTCAGGTCCTTCAAGGTCTTGAACGGCGATTGGATGGGCACCACCACGGCCAGCGGCGCGTAGCCGATCGCGCCGACCGGCGTGAAATCGTGGGCGGGATCGAACGTCAGTTTGGAGAACAGGGCGCCGTTGGCGGCCAGTGTGTTGGAGGCCGTCAGCAGTGTGTAGCCGTCGGCCTGGGCACGGGCAACCATGTCCATGCCAATGTTGGTGGCCGCGCCGGGACGGTTGTCGACGATGATGGTCTGCTTCAGGGCCTCGCCCATTTTCTGGCTGACGAGGCGGGTGACGATGTCCACGCCGCCGCCCGCGGCGTACGGCACGACGATGCGGACCGGCTTGTCGGGAAAGGCGGCCTGGGCGGCGGCCGGCAGCGGCGCCAGCGCGGCGGCGGCGAGCAGCGCGCCCAGACCCGCGGCGGTGACCAGGGCGCGGCGGGGCCGCGACGGGACGAAAGCCTTCATGAATGTCTCCTGTCTGTCTAGTTATCGGTGTTGGTATGGCGGCATGATGCGCGGAGTACACTCATATCGTCCAATACCGTTTTTCATGACGATCTATTTGCTTTCCAAATCGATATGGATTTCCGCCAACTGCGCTACTTCGTCGCCGTCGCCGAGGAACTGAGCTTCAGCCAGGCCGCCCGCCGGCTGCACGTCAGCCAGCCGCCGCTCAGCCTGCAGATCAAGGCCCTGGAGGAAGAACTGGGGTCGCCCCTGCTGACGCGCACGAGCCGCAGCGTGGAACTGACACAGGCCGGCGCGCTGTTCCTGGAGCAGGCGCGCCGGGCGCTGGCCCACCTGGAACGGGCCGGCGAAGTCGTGCGGCAATCGGCGCTGGGCGAAACCGGCGAAATCCGCGTGGCATTCACCGCGTCGGTGCCGATGTTCGAGGCATTTCCCCGCATCGTTCACGCGTTCCGCACGGACTTTCCCGGCGTGGGCGTGGACCTGAGCCACCAGTCCACCGGCCAGCAATTGCGCGCGCTGGCGGCCAAGGACATCGACGTGGGATTTCTGCGGCCGTCGATCCTGTTCGTTGCGCCGCCAAACATCGCAACGGTGCCGCTCTGGACCGACCGCCTGATGGCCGCCCTGCCGCAATCGCATCCGTTGGCGCGCCGCAGCGCGCCGCTGTCCATGACGGACCTGGCGGACGAGTCCTTCATCCTGTTTCCCCGCGGACTGGGCTGCGGCCTGTTCGACCACGTCGGCGTGCTGGCCAGCCGCGCGGGCTTTGCGCCGCAGGTGGACCAGGAGGCGCGCGAAGGCGCGACCATCATCGGTCTGGTGGCGGCGGGCATGGGCATTTCCATCCTGCCGGATACCTACATGAAGACGGGCATCCCCGGCGTGGCCTATCGTGAACTGGACACGCCGGACGCCCAAAGCCAGGTCCTGCTGGCGTATCGTTCCGAAGACGGTTCCCCGCTGGTGCAGCGGTTCCGCGAGGCCGCCGTGGCCGTGCGGTAACCGGCGCCGGCAGGCGCCTCGCAGCGGTCATTGGAAGGCCCGCGCCATGACATTGCGCCTTTTCGCCCTGACCCTCTTCGCCATGCTGGCCTTTGCCGGCAATTCCCTGCTGTGCCGGGTTGCGCTTACGCAGACGGCCATCGATCCCACGACCTTTGTCGCCCTGCGCATCGGGTCCGGCGCCATGATGCTGTGGCTGGTGCTGCACGCCCGCCGCGACCGCTCGCGCCTCGAAGGCACCTGGGCGGGCGCGCTGGCCCTGTTTGCGTATGCGCTGGCGTTCTCTTTTGCCTATACGCATATTCCTGCCGGGACCGGCGCGCTGCTGCTGTTCGGCGCGATCCAGATCAGCATGGTCCTGTATGGCTTCCTGATCGGCGAGCGGCTGTCCCCGGTGCAAGGCATGGGCATCACCCTCGCAATCGCCGGCCTGGTGGCCCTGATGTTGCCCGGCATGGGCGCGCCGCCATTGTTCTACGGGTTCCTGATGATCGTGTCGGGCGTCGCGTGGAGCGCGTATTCGCTGCTCGGGCGCGGCACGAAGAATCCGGCAGCGGCGACCGCCGGCAATTTCATCCGCGCCACGCCTGTGGCGCTGGCGCTGTTCGCCGCGCAGTTGGCGGCGTCGCATACCCGCTTCGACGCGACAGGCGCCGCCTACGCCATCGCGTCCGGCGCGGTGACGTCGGGTCTGGGATACATCCTCTGGTATGCCGCGCTGAAACAGTTGAGCGTGACGCGCGCCGCCACTGTGCAGCTCAGCGTGCCGGTGCTGGCGGCATTTGGCGGAACGCTGTTTCTGGACGAGCCGTTGACGGGCGTGCTGGTGATCGCGTCGACGCTGGCGCTGGCGGGCGTGGCGCTGGTGATCCGCAACCCCCGCCCGGCATAAGCCCCGGCTGCGCAAAAAAAAGGGCCACTCGATCGAGCGGCCCCCAAGACGCCGTCACGGCCTTGTGACGGCGCACCACTTTTCAGTCAATCACACGCTGTCCAGCGCCGACCGGTCCACGGCCTCGGCGGCTACCTGCGCGGCCCGCATCTCTTCGATGAAGACCGGGGCGCACAGTCCGCCGATCACGGCGGCCAGGTCGTGGTCGGCGTTGTCATACGCATGGCGGGCGCCCAGCATGTTGAGCGAGCCGATCACCCGCCCCTCATGCCGCACGGGGATATTGAGCGCCGAATGCAGCCCGCGTTCGATCAGCATCGAGGCCTCGGAAAACACCGTGCGCACGTCGTCTTCGTTGCTGGCCACGTAGATCCGTCCTTCCTGCAGCACCAGCCGCGACCACGGGCCGTTGCCGGTGGCCTTGAAGCCGCCCAGCGGACTGATGCTTTCGTCGGACGTATGCAGCCGCTTCATCAGACGGTGCGCTTCCAGGTGGACGAGCGCGGTGAACAGCTTGTGGCCGAAGGCTGCTTCGAGCAATGCCGAGATCGCGTTCCACTGCGCCTGGCGATCTGCGGCCAGGCCCAGCTTGCGGGCATGGGCCGCCAGCGGGCCCAGCGCCAGGACGGATGCCGCCGTCATGCGTTGATCTCCTCGAGCACGACGCCGCGCGTGTTCTTGCCGTAGAACAGGATGCCCAGCCCGCCGACCAGCAGGATGGCGGTCATCATGGCGAACACGCCGGCAAAGCCCAGCACCGGATACGCCACGCCCACGATGGTCGGCGATGCGATCGAACCGATGCGGGCGAAGGCCGAGGCCGCGCCCATGCCGGTCGCGCGGATCGACGTGGGATAGATTTCGGCGGTGTACGTGTACTGGCCGGCGATGACGCCGTTCATGCCGAAGGACAGCAGCATGCTCAGCATGATGATCTGGTGCTCGCCGCTGGCCAGGGCCAGGCCCAGCGCGGACAGGCACGACAGCAGCATGTAGGCCAGGATGGTGTACTTGCGTCCGATCCGGTCGTTGAAGTAGGCGGCCGAGAAGTAGCCGGGGATCTGCGACAGGTAGATCAGGATGGTGTACGAGAAGCTCTTGGTGATCGTGAAGCCGCGTTCCACCAGCAGGCTGGGGATCCACACCAGGAAGGCGTAATAGCAGAACAGCACGGTGATCCAGAACACCCACACCAGCACGGTCGTGCCCAGGTATTGCTGGGAGAACAGCGACGCCAGCTTGGCCATCGCGGTCTGCTGGTCGGCGGGGGTCGCTGCGGCCTTGCGCGTCGCGACCGGCTTGGGCAGCGGACGGCCGGTGCTCTGCTGCACTTCGGCTTCGATGGCTTCGCAGATGCGGTTGGCTTCGACGGTCTGGCCGGTGTGTTCGAGCCAGCGCGGCGATTCGAACAGCGACTTGCGCCACCACAGCAGGAAAATGACGGGCACCGACGCGATGATCATGATCCAGCGCCAGCCGTCATCGCTCATCGGGACGATGAAGTAGCCCAGCAGCGCCGACAGCACGAAGCCGAACGAGAAAAAGCCCGCCAGCGCGCCCGTGAAGCGGCCGCGGTACTTGCTGCTGACGAATTCGGCCAGGTAGGGCGCGATGATGGCGCCTTCGGCGCCCATGCCGATGCCGGCGATCATGCGCAGGATGTAGAACTCGTGATAGTTGCGCGCAAACGCGTTGAAGAACGTGGCCACGCAGAACAGCAGCAGGGCCCACATCATGATCTTCTTGCGGCCGTAGCGGTCGCCCAGGATGCCGGAGAACAGCGCGCCGACGAGGAAGCCGACGTAGGTGCTGCTGGCGATCCAGCCGATCTGGCCGGTGGTCAGGCCCCACTGCGTGCGCAGCGAGGGGATGATGAAGGCAATGATGCCGGCGTCCAGGGCTTCAAAGGCAAGCCCGAGGCCGCCGATCAACAGCAGCCGGAAGTGGAAGCTGCTGAAGGGCAGCCGCTCCAGGCGGTCGGATACGGAATACATGATGGGAATTTCCGGAGTAAAGAAGAAAGTGAACGTCAGCAGGCGTTCTTGTGCAGCAGGCCGCGATTCATGATCAGCTTGATCGAATCGGGTTGGGTGAGCAGCGCGATGTCATCCAGCGGATTGCCGTCGATCAGCAGCAGATCGGCGTAGGCGCCTTCGCACACTTCGCCCAAGAGGCCCTGCTGGTTGAGGATCTCGGCGCCGATCAGGGTCGCCTGCTGGATGACCTTGGCGTTGCCCAGCACGCGGCTGCGCAGCACCAGTTCGTCGGACTGCATGTAGTGGGTTTCGCCCAGCAGGTCGCTGCCGTAGCCCATCTTCACGCCGACGTCGTCCAGGATCTCCAGCGCGGTCAGGCCCTGCGTGCGCACGGTGGCGATCTTTTTCACGGAGTCCAGCGGCAGGCCATAGCGCTCGCCGTCGTTGGCCAGGCCTTCGTAAGTGATCAGCGTGGGCACCATGTAGGCGCCGTGTTCCTTCATCACCTGCGCGGCCTCGCGGTCGACCAGGTTGCCGTGCTCGATGGTGCGCACGCCGCAACGCACGGCGCGCGTGATGGCGCGGGGCGTGTATGCATGGGCCATGACGTAGGTGCTGGCGTTGCTGGCTTCTTCCACGATGGCGATCAGCTCGGCCTCGGAGAAGCCCAGGTTCTGGATCGGATCGTTGGGCGAGGCCACGCCGCCCGAGGCCATGACCTTGATCTGCGTGGCGCCCTTGAGGATTTCCTCGCGCACGGCCAGGCGGCAATTGTCCACGCCGTCGACCACACGGCCGATGTTGCCGATCTTGACCGAGCAGGGGCACGGGTCGAGCTCGTCGTTGCGCTGGCGGAAGTCGCCATGGCCGCCCGTCTGGGACAGGGCCTTGCCCGAGCAGAAGAGGCGCGGGCCGTCGACCGTGCCGTCCAGCACGGCCTGGGCCAGCGCCCAATCCGCGCCGCCCGCATCGCGCACCGACGTGAAGCCGCGGTCCAGCATGCCCTGCATGATGGGCAGCGCGCGCAACAGCGCCAGGGCGTTGGGCAGGGCCGCGACGCGGCCCAGGTTGAACGACGACGCCACCACGTGCACGTGGCAGTCGATCATGCCGGGCATCAAGGTCATGCCCTTGGCGTCCACGACCTGCGCATCCGCCGAGGCGGGCTCATCGCCGCCGATCCGGGTGATCAGACCGTCCTCGACCAGCACGGTCGCGGCGCTTTCGAGGGCCAAGGTTCGGGTATTGAGGATCCTGCAATTCTTGATGACAACCGGCTTCATAATCAACCACGTAAACAGTTCAAAACGCCTGGAAATGACGGCATGCCGAACTCTACCGGTACAATTCGGGGGTCCGATACCGGGTCTCCCCCTATGCGTTCGACACAAATTCGAACAGCCTTATGAGCATTACTCATACCCCCTCCTGATACCTCCGCCTGATACCTCTAATGAGACGCCGCTGCCCCACCCTTTCCGAGTTGAATGCGTTCTCCGCGGCGGCGCGGCATCTGTCGTTCTCGAAGGCGGGCAAGGAGCTGTTCGTCACGCAAAGCGCCATCAGCCGGCACATCGCCACGCTGGAAAGCTATCTGGGGCATGCGCTGTTCATCCGGGGCACCAACGGGCTGCAATTGACGCGCATGGGCGCCACATACCTCAGCCTGATCCGCCCGGCCCTGCATACGCTGGAAAGCGCCACCTCGCAGGTCATGGCGACGCAGCAGTCGGCAAAATCCCTGAACGTTTCCGCCGCGCCCACCTTTGCGGCGCAGTGGCTATTTCCGCGCCTGAAGACCTTCCGCGAGGTCAATCCGGATATCTCGATCAACTTCGTGCGTTATAGCGTCGCCGATTACAAAAGCACCGAACTCGATTTCGATGCCTCTATCCAGTATGGCTACGGCGATTGGCACGACGGGGACGCCAAATACCTGACCGGACGCGAAACCCGGCTGGTCTGCTCGCGGGAATACCTGGAACAGCATCCCATCGGCAGCCTCGAAGACATCAAGCAATGCACGCTGCTGCAGCACATCGAGATTCCGCTGTCATGGGAATACTGGTTTTCGACGTACCTGGGCGATTATGACCGGGCGCGCTTCGGCCCCGGCTTCAATCTGTTTTCGATGATTATCCAGGCGGCATCGTCCGGCTTTGGCGTGGCGCTGATGCCGCACTGCCTGATCGAGAAGGAACTGGCCACCGGACAACTGGTGGACATATTCGATCGCACCTTTGAAAGTCCGCTTGGCTATTATCTGTGCGCCCCGAACTGGCGCAGCAACATGGAAAGCTACGAGCGCCTGAGCCAATGGCTGGCGCACGAGTGCTTTCATGGCCCGGAAGCCAGCGCCACGACGTCAGTCAAGGCGTGCGCCACCGATTGCCCGTATTGCGCCACGTCCGGCCTTCACAAGTAGCGCGGTCACAGCCGCCACTCGCGCAGGTAATCCAGAAAGATGCGATCCACGCGCGCTTCGTTGCCGTCCGAATGGCCGGCGGAATGCGGGGTGACGATGACGTTCGGCAGGTCCCACAGCGGCGACGCGTCATCCAGCGGTTCGTGCGCGAAGACGTCCAGGTAGGCGCCGGCCAGGGTCTTGGCGCGCAAGGCGTCGATCAGATCGGGCTCGTCGACAACCTCGCCGCGCGCCACATTGACCAGCCGGGCATGCGGCGCCATGCGCGACAGCACATGGGCATTCAGCAGGCCGCGCGTGCGGTCGCTGAGCGGGCAGGCCAGCACCAGCCAGTCCGCGCGGCCGGCGATCTGGGCCAGGTCTTCGAAGGCGTGGGTTTCCACGCCGTCCGCCGCGGGCTCTGCGGTGCTGCGCACGGCAATGACCGTCAGGCCCAGCATCTGGAGATAGGTCGCCAGCTCGCGGCCTATCGGTCCCCAGCCCACGATCACGGCGGTCTGCCCGGCCAGGTCGCGCGGCAGCAGGCTGCCGATCAAGGGCGTCCAGGTCCGCGCGCGCTGCGCCTCGAACAGGGTCGGAAACTCGCGCGCCAGCGCCAGGATGCCAGCCAGCGCGGTCTGCGCCACGACCCGCGCATTGGCGCCAGACGAGGTGGTCACGCGCACGCCCCGTTCCTTGAGCTCGCCGAAGATGGGACGGTCGGCGCCCGCCGAATGGACATGCACCCACGCCAGCCGCGGGGACTGGCGCAACGAGCCGTAAAAGGCCTCCAGCGGTTCGAGCACGCGATGCTTGGTCGACAGCCCCGTCACGTCGCGTGAGATGAACGCGACGTCCACATCACGGGGCTCATGGCCGCGCGTCTGCGCCGCGACGACGGGTTCGAAGGCTCGCCGTCCCAGCGCGTGGGCAATGGCGTGGCCTATCCGGCCCAGCGCTTGTTCGGACATCAGGATGCGCAGCGGCGCCAGACCTGCACGGCTCATTTCGGTTTGCTCCTTGGGAACGCGATGGGTGCGGGCGATGTCGCGGGCGATGTCGCCGGCATGACCAGCCGCCCCGACCCGCCGGTCCGAACGAAATTCTAGAAGCGCGGTTTGTGCGCTACAAATTATTAGTTTTTGCCTATTATTCGTTTTCGCCAATAAATCAACGCAAGGCCGTTTTGGAGCGTGACGATGAAGCGCAACATCACCCTGCGCCACTTCCGCTGTTTCGTGGCGGTGGCCAACACGGGCTCGTTCACCCTGGCCGCCTCGCAGCTGTTCCTGACCCAGTCATCGCTCACCGCCACGATCCGGCAATTCGAGGACGCCGTGGGCGTCAAGCTCTTTGACCGCAATACGCGGCGCGTGGCGATGACCCCGGAAGCCGCCCGCTTCAAGGCAGAGGCCGAACGCATCCTCAGCCAATTCGATGGCGCGCTGAGCGACCTTGAATCGCTGTCTCAAGGCCGGCAAGGGCATGTCAGGATCGCGGTGGTGGCCTCGGTCACCAATTACTTCCTGGGCGACGCCATCGCCGCGTTCCGGCAGGCCTATCCCCGAATCACTTTCTCGCTGCATGATGCGGGCTCGGCGCTCGTCGAGAAGATGATCGTCAACGGCGACATCGACTTTGCGATTTCTACGCCGCATCACGGGTACGACGAACTGGTCTACACGCCGCTTTTCGCGGACCGTTATGGCGTGATCTGCGATGCACAGCACGCCTACGCGCACGGTGCGCGTCCGCTGAAGTGGGCAGACTTGGATCCGGCCGAGTACGTGGGCTTTACCGAGGACACCGGCATTGGCGCACATCTGCGCGAGCACGCAGGGAAGCCGGGGTTTTTCGAGCGGCAGCACGACGAGGTATCCCGGACGTCGTCATTGCATGCCATCCTGCGCGGCGGCGGTCGCTATTCGATCCTGCCGGCGCTGGCGGCCAGCTCCATCGTGCCGCCGCTGGCGCCTGGCGCAGCACCGGGTCCGTTCGTGTTCCGTGAGCTGGGTTCGCCGCCGCTGTCGCGAGAGGTCTGCCTCATTACGCGGCGCCTGCGGTCGCTGTCGGCAAGCTCCGAGCTGTTCCTGCAATACATGCGGGACGTCATCCGCGACAAACCCGTGCCGGCGGGGGTGAAGGTGCTGGGCCGCAGGGACAGGAAGGCGCGGCGGGATGCCTAGCCGGCCGGCGTATTGCCGCGACGCGCGCATGACGCCCGCGCCCGGCGCCACCTTTCAGTTCACGCGCCGGGGCAGCACCGCCCGCATCCAGCGCGACAGCAGCGGGCGGATGCGCTGGTTGTGCAGCAGCACGGCGCCCAATACGCCGATGAAGGCGCCGATCGCCGTATCCACGAAACGCGCCTCGATGACGTCGATGGGATAGCCCTGCCCCAGGTGCGGCGCTTCGGCCAGGAAGATCGTCAGCGGGGTGATCAGCACCACCGCGCTGGCGTAGTGGCGCACGACCAGGGTTTCGATGCCGAACGACAGCGCCATCATGATCAGGCTCAGCGTCCAGACGTTCAGCGGCAGGCTGAGCAGCGCCCAGGCCACGCACAGGCCCACCGCCGTGCCCAGGATGCGGTGCAACTGGCGGCTCCAGGCCGCGCGCAGGCTGGCGCCCTGGATGATCGCCAGGCAGCTCACCGGCACCCAGTACGGCCGCTGCAGCTGCAGCAATTCGGCCACCAGCAGCGAGATGCCCACGAAGAGGCCGATGATGACGGAGTCATAGACCACGAAGTCGAAGGTGGGCTTGGGCAATTCGATGGGCGCGGGCGGCGGGGCGACGCGCGTCATGTGCAGCGAATACGCAAAGGCCACCAGGCAGGCGACCAGGCATCCCAGCGCCACCATGCCCACGCGCATCGGCACGTCGTGGACGGTGCCGGGCGTATAGGCGGCAATTGCCGTGGCCATGATGAAGAACAGGCTGCCGGGCGGTCCCAGGCGATAGCAGCGGCACACCATATTCACGACCATCGCGATCAGGGTCAGCGCCGCGATCGTCGCGGTCGGCCAGAACTGGGTCAGCGCGCCCAGCGCGTAGCACGCCACCATGCCGAAGGACGCGGCCAGCAGCATCATCATGCGGATCTGGAGCGAGGCGTTGGGCAGGCTGAGAAACACCATGCCGCCCAGGCTGGACATCAGCCCGTAGTCCATGCGCCCGAAATACGCACCCACCATCAGGGGCAGACCGGACGAGAGCGCCGCGGCCAGGGGCATTTCCCAGGGACGGTCGCTGGCGTTGACCCGGGTCAGCTCGGACCACGTGCCGAGCAACTGGTGCTTGACGAAGGCGTAGGGGCGCCTTGGCTTGTCGTCCCGTCCTGCGGGTGGGTCACGTCGTTTCATAGGAGCTTGGATGAGGAAGCGCCCAGTATGGGCGATCGGTCGCAAGACGGCAAACCGGCGCGGCCGGGCGAGCGGTCCAAATTCCGCCCCCCGGATTTAACGGGAATTCCCTGATTCTCCCCCCCAGACCCGCTGGCTACCATTCGCCGCACTTCAGCCTTCGGCTGATCCATAACATGCGCAATTCCGCGCGGAGACACCATGAAAGCACTCAAACTGGCTGCGGCAGGAACCGCCTTGTTCATCTCGTCCTGGACCGCCCATGCCGGCGCGACCTTCGACGCGGTCAAGAGCAAAGGCTTCGTGCACTGCGGCGTATCGACCGGCGTCGCGGGCTTTTCCGTGAACGACAGCAAGGGCGGCTGGATCGGCCTGGACGTGGACCTGTGCCGCGCGCTGGCCATCGCCATGTTCGGCGACGCCTCCAAATCCAAGATCCAGGCGATCAGCGCCGTCCAGCGCTTCACCGCCCTGCAATCCGGCGAAGTCGACGTGCTGACCCGCAACACCACGCTGACGCTGACGCGCGACACCACGCTGGGCCTGATCGGCGTCGGCGTGAACTACTACGACAGCCAGGGCATCATGGTGAACAAGTCCCTGGGCGTGAAGAGCGCCAAGGAACTGGAAGGCGCCACTGTCTGCGTGCAGCCGGGCACCACCACCGAGCTGAACCTCGCCGACTGGTTCCGGTCGCAGAACGTCACCTTCAAGCCGGTCGTGGTCGAGCGCCTGGACGAGATCATCCGCGCCTTCGCCGTGGGCCGTTGCGATGCCTTCACCGGCGACAAGTCGCAGCTCGCCGCCGCGCGCAGCAACCTGGAAAGCCCCGAAAAATACGACATCCTGCCCGAGAACTTCTCCAAGGAGCCGCTGGGCCCCATGGTGCGCCAGGGCGACGAGCAATGGTTCAACCTGGTCCGCTGGACCATGTTCGCCATGATGGAAGCCGAGGAATACGGCGTCACGTCCAAGAACGTGGACGAGATGCTGAAAAGCACCAACCCCAACGTCCAGCGCCTCCTGGGCGTGACGCCCGGCATGGGCAAGAACCTGGGCGTGGATGACAAGTGGGCTTACAACATCATCAAGCACATCGGTAACTACGGCGAGAGCTTCGAGAAGAACCTTGGCCCGAACAGCCCGCTCAAGCTGGAACGCGGCTTGAACGCGTCCTACCGCAACGGCGGCCTGATGTACGGCTGGCCGGTACGGTAACGCCCCGGGCGGGCGCCCCGGCGGATTCCGGCCCCTGCCCGCCTGGGCAGGGCGCCATCCGCTTACACTGAAGCCGCCGCTGGTCCCAGCGGCCTTCGCTGTCCGCCTGTTGCCTGCCCATGACCACACCTTCCGCTTCCCCCCAGTTCATTCCGGCGGGATTCGTCCCCACCGAAGAACAACGCAAGATCCAGACCTCGCGGAACCGGACCACCCTGGTCATCGCCAATGCGGGCGCCGCAAAAACCACCACCCTGGCCCTGCGTATCGGCGAGGCGCTGACCCGGGGACTGCCGCCCGAAGAGATCCTGGCGCTGACGTTCACCGACGAAGCCAGGCAGGTGCTGCAGACCCGCCTGCAGGAAGTGGGGATCGCCTACAACACCGCCCGGCGCGTCAAGGTCCAGACCCTGGAAGGCTACGCGCAGCGCGTCCTGGCGACCCTCGAGGACGGCACGCCGGAGATCCTGCATTCACGGCGCGAACAGCAGGAACTTGCGCTGGCGGCGCTGGAAAGCGTGGCGCTCAACAACCCGCAATACGCGGACGCGCTCGACATCCGGACCCACAACACGGCCGTCAGCCAGTTCCTGGACAACCTGCTGCGGCTAAAAGCCACCATGGCGGTGTCCGCCGATGGCGCCGACGATCCGGAGTACGCCGCGGCCAGCGCGGGCGTTCCCCTGACCGACTACCTGTGGGCCGTCGAATACGAACGGCAGCGCGTCGACGTGTTCGGCCAGGTCGCCGCCCGCGGCTTCTTCGATGCCAGTTATGACCTGGCGTGCAGGCTCCGGGCAGACCCGGACGCGCGCCACCAACTGCCGCCTTTCAAGCTGATGGTGTGCGATGAATTGCACGACCTCAACGAAGCATCGTTCTGCATTCTTGAGGCGTTGTCGGGCCAGGGCGCGAGCTATGTTGTCGGGGTCGGGGACAAGGACCAGGTCATCTATTCGCACCTGGGCGCGGACGAATCGTTCCTGCAGCACCGCATTGCTTTGAGTTTTCCGGACTGCGTCAAACTCCCCCTGACGATGACGTACCGCCACGGACCCCACCTGGCGTACGCCATGGAGGCGTTCAAGCACAAACCCGTGGACTCCAATCTGCCCCTGCGCACGGAAATCCGCGAACCGACCTACGCAGCGGCCCCGGGCGCATGCGGCGCCGAGGTCGTCCGGGCGGTGCAGCAATGGAAGCAGGACAAGAAGCCGCTGGACGGCTGCGCCATCCTGCTGCGCGACGCGCATCAGTCCATCGAAATCGAGAACGCGCTGATGAACGCGGGCGTGCAGTACCGCACGCTCACGATGCACAGCTACCTGCTGCGCGAAGAGATCCTGTTTTTGCGGGGCATGATCGCCATCGCGCTGGACGATTTCCACCACGTCGCCGCGCCCGCCACGCGCGAGGCGATTGTCGGGGCGCTGGCGACCTTTTCACAGGTGCCGCTGACGCCGCAGGAACTGCGCGAAGCCCAGGCCACGCTGTCGAAGGAGCCGTCGGCGCTGAAGCATTTTTTCGACGGGCAGATCCAGCGCGTGGGCAGCGTCGCCGCACGCACGCGCATTGCCGACGCCGTGTCGCATCTGCGCGCCCTGTCGGCCGACGCGACCGCCCAGGGCGCGCTGGAAGCAGTCTGCCGCATCATGGACATGGAAAACCTGGCCCGGCGGCTGTACATCAACCCCTACGACGCGTCGGTCGTGACCAGGTCCGTGCAGGGCTTCATCACGACCGCCGGGGATTCCGGAAAAGCCCTGCGCCAGTTCTCCGAATGGATCGGCGCCGCCGAAGCCTTTGCCGGCGCGCGCCCCGGCAAGCACACGGTGTTGATCGACTGCATCGCCAACGCCAAAGGCAAGGAATTCGATCACGTCATCCTGCCGTTCATGGAAGCCGGGGAGTTTCCCCATCCGCTTCGGGAACTCGAAGAAGAAAGCAACCTGTTCTACGTGGCAGCGACCCGCACGAAATCGCGCCTGACCTTGATTGCCCCCGAAGCGCCCGAGCGGCGCAGCCCCTTCCTGGCGCAACTGCAGTTAGGCAGCATCCAGGCGCGGGCCGACAACACGCTGCGCCGCAATCAGGCCGCCCCCGCAAAGGCCGTGGGCCACCGCGACCTGAAGGTGGCCTACGCAAACCGGGACGTGGTGAAGGCGCTGGGGGCTCAATGGGACCGGACGCGAAAGGTCTGGTATGTGCCCGCGAATCTGGATCCAGAGCCGTTCAGGGAGTGGTTCGCGGACCGGTCCTAGGGTTAGCCGGAATCACCGCGGCAGGCGGGGACGCAGCAGCGCATCAGTGCAGAAGCGGCCCCGTGGTCTGACTTGGTTACATGCCGGCAGCATGGCCCGTTTATGATGGCAAGGGTGTGAGTACGCCCAAATGCGTTACTCTCCCCTCCCCCAAATCAGTCCGCAAGGAGCCCCCACATGGCACAAGCTTCCGCCCGTCACATCCTCGTTTCCACCGAAGCGAAGGCCAATGAACTCAAGACCGCCATCGAAAACGGCGGCGACTTCGCCCAGCTCGCGAAGGAAAACTCCAGCTGCCCGTCGAGCCGCGACGGTGGCAACCTGGGCACGTTCGGCCCGGGCCAGATGGTCAAGGAATTCGACACCGTGGTGTTCAGCGCGCCGGTCGGCGTGGTCCAGGGTCCGGTGAAGACCCAGTTCGGCTATCACCTGGTTGAAGTGACCAGCCGCAAGGATTAAGTTCCACTGCGGTTTGCAAGAAGGCCGCCGCCGGGGTTACCCGGCGGCGGCCTTTTTATTTGGACTTCCGCCTTCTCACCTGGCGATTGCCCGGTCATTCCTTCCCGGTCATCACCATATGCGCCAGCGCATCCGCATCCAATCCCGCCACGTCGCGCTCGATGACTTTCGTGCCGCTCTTCAGTATCGCAACGCGGTCCGCCAGCGCGACCACATCAGCCATGTTGTGGCTGATCAGGATGACGGTGCGCCCTTCCTCGCGCAGCTTGCGCACCAGGTTCAGCACCAGGGCCGTTTCCTTGACGCCCAATGCCGCGGTGGGTTCGTCCATGATGACGACGCGGGCGTCCCAGCGCAGGGCGCGGGCGATGGCCACGGCCTGGCGCTGGCCGCCGGACATGCGTTCGACCGGACGGTCCATGTCTTCGATGGGCACGGAAAGGCGCTGCAGGTAGCCGCGCGCGTCCTGCGCCATGCGGCGCTTGTCCAGGACGCTGAGAAAGCCCACGCGGCGCGTCAGCTCGGCGCCCATGAAGACGTTTTCCCAGATGGACAGGCGCGGGGCCAGGGCGAGGTCCTGGTAGATGGTGGCGATGCCTTGCACCAGGGCATCGTGCGGCGACGCGAACACGACGGGCTTGCCGTTCAGGGTCAGGTCGCCGCCGCTGGGTTCCTGCGCGCCCGAGATGATGCGGATGAGCGTGGATTTGCCAGCGCCGTTGTCGCCGCAGATGGCCATGACCTTGCCTTCGGGCACGTCCAGGTCGACGCCTTTCAGGGCCTCGACTGCGCCATAGGACTTGCGGATCTGGCGTAGCGACAATGCGGCGGTCATGGCGGCAGGGCTCACTCTTACTTGGCGGGTTGCAGGAATTTCTGGACGTTGGTCTGGTCGACCAGCACCGAGTCCATGAACAGGTACGGGCCGGCGACGACCTTGTCCTTGGGTTCCTTCTTGACGACGATGCGGTCGATGGCGTCGACGGCGCTGACGCCCAATTGTTCGAACGGAATCATCATGGTGGCGGTGATGAGGCTGTTGGGGTCGGCGATGCGGCGATAGGTTTCGGGGCCGCCGTCGACCGACACCAGGGTGATGTCGCCCTTCTTCATGCCCTGGGCCTGCAGCAGGTCGTCGATGACGTAGGCCTGGCCGTCAAACGATGCCCAGACGCCCTTGAACTGGCCCTGATGGCGCAGGAAAAGGGCCTGCATGCCGTTGCGCACGTCGTCGCGCCAGCTTTGGGTGCGGGCCATGCTGAACTTGGCGAGGTCCTTGACGGCGGTGTTCTCGGTCAGGACGGCGTCGAGCATCTTGCCGCGGATGCGGGTGCCGGAGTTGCCGTCAAAGCGCGCGGACAGGATGTTGCCCTGGTAGCCCATCTTGCCCAGCAGGTACAGCACGGACTGCGCGCCGGTGGCGTATTCGTTGACTTCGACGTCGAACAGCATGTGCGGGCTGGCGCCGGACATGACGCCGACGACGGGGATGCCTTTTTCCTTGGCGGTCTGGAGCTGGGCGTCGGTTTCCACCGGTTTGCCCATGGCCACGACGATGGCGTCGACCTTTTTGTTGACCAGCGTGTCGAGCTGTTCGGCCAGCTTGGGCAGCGAGCCTTCGGCGTTGAGCTGGGTGACGGTCCAGCCCTTGGCGCGGGCGGCCTCGGCCGCGGCGTTGGCGACGCGGGCGTGGGTTTCGGACGACATCTGGAATGCGACGATGCCGACGTCGAAGGCGTGGGCTGCGCTGGCGGCCAGCGCCTGGATGGCGAATGCGCTGGCCAGCAGCGAACGCTTGACGAGCTTGTTCATGTGTTTTCCCCTTCCGGTCAGAATTTGAAGGCCGCTTTCTTCAGCACGGCCGATGACACCGCGACGGACGCGATCATGATGAAGCCCAGCACGATGTCCTGCACGTAGTATGGCGCGCCCATCAGGACCAGGCCGTTGCCCAGCACCTTGAGGATCAGCGCGGCGACGAGGGTGCCGGGGATGTTGGCATGGCCGGGATTGAACATGGTCATGCCCAGCAGGACGGCGGCGATGGCGTACAGGAAGTAGTCCCCGGCCATGTTGGGCGCGGCGGACGACAGGCTGGAGGTCAGCAGGATCGCGGCCAGGCCCGCGCACAGGCCGGACAGGGCCAGGCCGATGCTCTTCATGGCGCGGATGTTGATGCCGGCCAGGCGCGCGGACTCTCCGGCCTCGCCGGTGGCGGTCATGCGGGCGCCGGTGCGGGTCCATTTGATCAGGAACCAGGCCAGGAGCACGGCGGCCAGCATCCAGAGCACCAGCGCGGGAATGCCGAAGGGCTTGGCGCGCGCAAGGTCGGTGAAGCTGGCGGGCCAGCGGCCCACGTAGGACACGCCGTCGGTCAGCATGAACGCAAAGCCCCGCGCCATGGCGGCCATGCCCAGCGTGGCGATCAGCGAGGGCACGCGCAGGCGGGTGACGGCCACGCCGTTCACCAGGCCGCACAGCAGCCCCACGCCCAGGCCCGCGGCGATGGCCATGGCAATGGGCTGGCCGGTGTGCACGAGGGCGCCGGTCACGACGGCCGCGAGGCTGGCGACGTCGGCGACGGACAGGTCGAGTTCGGCAGTGACCAGCGCCAGCGTGAAGCCGATGGCGATGATGGCCAGGAAGCTGGTTTCCTTGGCGATGTTCAAGAGGTTGGTCGGGGCCGCGAAGTTCGGGGCGCCGATGGCGAAGAAGGCCAGGAGGAGGAGTCCCGCGATTGCCGTGCCGTACTTTTCCAGGATGCCGCGCATCGAATCAACCCTTGCTGCGTTCGAGTTCTTGTGTGTGCCAGGGTGATCCACCGCCTGCCGCGCGACCACGCCTTGATGGCGTAGCAGTGTATACCCCGGAGCGGTCCGGCAGTGCCGCAACGTGGAGACGCCGCGACAGGGTTTTCTCGCCCTGCCGCATCAGACCCGGATGCCTGCCAGCACATGCGACACCGGCGCCAGCGCGGCCTCGGCGGCGCGAAACTGGGCGTACATGCGGCGGTAGGCGTGGGCGCGCTCGGGCTGGGGTTCGTAACGCTGCGCGGGGCGCGCCAGCGCGTCCTGTCCGTCCGCAAAGCTGCCGTGCTGGCCCAGCGCGGTCCAGGCGGCGACGGCGGCGCCCAGGATGCCGGGCTGGTCGGCGTGGCCGACGACGACGGGCCGTTCGCAGATGTCGGCTTTCACCTGGCACCACTGCGCGCTGGACGCCGCGCCGCCGCCAAAGCGGATTTCGGAAACGGGCGCGCCCAGGGCGGCCTCGGCGCGCTCGAGCACGATGCGGTTCAGGAAGGCCACCCCTTCCAGGACCGCCCAGGCGAGGTCTCCCGGACCATGTCGGCGGTTCAGGCCCAGAAAGGCGCCGCGCAGGTGCGGATCCCAGTACGGCACGCGCTCGCCTTGCAGGTAGGGCAGGAAGAGCGCCGGCTGACGGTCGCGCGGCGCGTCCAGGAGTTCGTTCATCGCCTCGCCCACCCCCGCCATGCCGTCTTCGCCCAGGCGGCCCAGCAGGGGCAGCAGCCACGCGACGGTGTCCGCGCCGTTCTGGCCCGGGCCGCCGATCTGGTGATGGCCCCCGCCCCAGTCCACGGTCATGAGGCCCTGCGCTTGCACGGGCTCGGCGCCCACGGCGCCAAACACTTCCGTGGTGCCGGAGATGTTGTAGGCGTAGCCCGGACGCAGTGCGCCCAGGCCGGCGACGGCGGCCCAGGTGTCGTTGGAGCAGGCGACCACCGGACGTCCGGCCAGTCGGGCCAGAGCGCCGGGCAGGCCGGCCTGGACCGGCCCGACAGTGTCCAGGGGATCCAGCAGCTCGGGCACCCATGCCGGGCTGGCGCCCACCGCGGTCAGCAGGTCGGGGCCCGATGCGTGAGGCTGGGCCGCCGCGTGCAGGCGGGCCATGGACACCGTGTCGCTGGCCATGCGGCCGGTCAGCCGGAAGTTCAGGTAGTCCTTGGGTTCCAGCACCGCCTTCACGCGGGCCGCGTGGGCGGGTTCCGCATGCAGCAGCCATGCCACCCGGGCCCAGGGGTGAAAGGCGTTGATCTGTCTGGACTCGGGGTGGGACGTCGGCATGGATGCGAGCCACTGCGAGACGTCTTCCGCCGCCCGCGCGTCGCGCCAGGTGATGGCGGGACGGATGGGCTCGCCCTGACCGTCCACGAAGATCTGCGTGCGCGTGACGCCACAGACCGCCACGGCCTGCACGGCGTCGAAGGCCGGGCCCGCCTGCGCGGCCAGGGTGTCGGCCAGCGCCTGCAGGCCGCGCCACCAGGCATCGGCGTCGATATCGTCCCAGCCGGGACGCGCGCTGGCGCCGGCGGGGCTGTCGATGTGGCAGGCATGGGCAACATGCCCCGCGCCGTTTACCAACGCGGCGCGAAAGCGCGTGCCGCCGAGGTCGAGCGCAAGCACACAGCTCATGGCCGAACCTCCGGATGACGGATCCGGACGCGCGCGGACGACATGCGCCGCGCGGGGCGGGAAGGCAGGATGTTGGACATGGAGCAGCTTCTGGCGTAAGCCTGTTTGAGGCCGAAACAGGTATTTCGGCATGCCGATATTGTATTTCAGCGCCTGGCCGGCGGCGCGCTTTCGTCGGGCCGGCGCGCCCTTTTCAACGCTGCACCGCAGCACCGGATTCCCTATCAATTGATAATTTCTGTTCAGGTGACAGGCACCGGAAGCGTGCGACAGAATGGCCCACACCCGGAGGAGACAGCCGGGGCCATAAATATCCAACGCGATTCCAACGCGATTACAACGCGCACCCCAGAGGCCCATGAAAAAGTCCAGAAAGGTCATCATTACCTGCGCCATCACCGGCTCGGTCCATACGCCGTCGATGTCGCCTTACCTGCCCGTTACCCCCGCCGACATCTCGCAGTCCGCGCTGGACGCCGCCCAGGCGGGCGCGGCCATCGTCCATCTGCACGCGCGCAAGCCCGATACCGGCCAGCCGACGCAGGATCCGGCGCTGTATGCGCAGTTCCTGCCGCGTATCCGCCAGGAATCCGATGTGGTGGTCAACATCACGACGGGCGGCTCCCCCGTGCTGCCGATCGCCGAACGCATGGCGCCGGCGCTGCAGTTCAAGCCGGAGGTCGCATCGCTGAACATGGGGTCGATGAACTTCGGCATGTATGAACTGCTGGAGCGCTTCAAGGAGTTCAAGCATGCCTAGGAAAAGCCCTACCTGGAAGGCAGCAACGACCTGATCTTCCGGAACACGTTCAAGGATATCGAGCACATCCTGTCGTCCTGCGGCGACAACGGCACGCGGTTCGAGATCGAGTGCTATGACATCGGGCACCTGTACACGGCGGCGCACTTCGTGGACCGCAAGCTGCTCAAGCCGCCCTTCCTGATCCAGTCGGTGTTCGGCATCCGCGGCGGGATCGGCACGCATCCGGAAGACGTGATGATGATGCAGCGCACGGCCGACCGGCTGTTCGGCGACGACTACATCTGGTCCGTGCTGGCCGCCGGCCGCAAGCAGACACCGCTGGCCACGATGGCGGCGACGATGGGCGGGAACGTGCGCGTGGGCCTGGAAGATTCGTTGTGGGACGGGCCGGGCGAGCTGGCCAGGTCGAACGCGGACCAGGTGCGCCGCATCCGGCGAATCCTGGAGGACCTGTCCCTGCAGATCGCCACGCCCGACGATGCGCGCGAGACGCTGCAGCTGAAAGGACGTGGCAACGTCGCGTTCTGAAAAATCCAACCCAGTGGGGAGACAACCATGAAAAAGACATTGTGCGCGGCGGCCTTGGCCGCACTGTTTGGCATGGCGGGCGCGGCGCAGGCCGACGAGGGCGTGATCCGCATCGGCTTCATCACGGACATGTCCGGCCTGTCGGCGGACGCCGACGGACCCGGCGGCGCCGAGGCCATCAAGATGGCGATTGCGGACCTGGGCGGCACGGTGGCGGGCAAGAAGGTGGAGGTGCTGGTGGCGGACCATCAGAACCGCGCCGACATCGCGTCGTCGCGGGCGCGGGAATGGCTGGACCAGCGCGGCGTGAACATGCTGATCGCCGGCGCGAATTCCGCGGCGGCGCTGGCGATGGCCAAGGTGGCCGAGGAAAAGAAGACGCCCTTCTTCGTGGTGAGCGCGGGCGCCTCCGAGTTGACGAATTCGCAGTGCACGCCCTACACGGTGCATTACGTGTATGACACGGTGTCGCTGGCGCGCGGCACGGCGCGCGCCATGATGAAGGAAGGCAACAAGGACTGGTTCTTCCTGACGGTGGACCATGCCTTCGGCCACGCGCTGGAACGCGACGCCTCCAAGGTGGTGCAGGAAGACGGCGGCACCGCCAAGGGCAGGGTGCGGCATCCGCTGAACACGGCGGATTTCTCGTCGTTCATCCTGCAGGCGCAGGCGTCGGGCGCGCAAGTGCTGGGCCTGGCCAACTCGGCCAGCGACACCAGCAACGCCGTGAAGGCCGCCAATGAATTCGGCCTCACGCCCAAGATGAAGATCGCGGGTTTGCTGGTGCTGATCACGGACGTGCACGCGCTGGGGCTGCAGGCGGCGCAGAACATGTACCTGACCACGGCATGGTACTGGGACCAGGACGACGCCTCGCGCAAGTGGGCCTCGCGCTTTGAATCCGTGATGAAGAAAAAGCCGTCCATGCTGCAGGCGGGCGATTATTCCGCCGCCACCACCTACCTGAAGGCGGTGGCGGCCACCCAGAGCACCGACGGCGAGACCATCATGAAGTGGCTGAAGGCAAACCCGGTCAACGACTTCTTCGTCAAGGACGGCAAGATCCGCGCCGACGGCCTGATGGTGCACGACATGTTCCTGATGCAGGTCAAGGCGCCCGCCGAATCGAAGGCGCCGTGGGACTACTACAAGCTGGTGGCGCGCGTGCCGGGCGACCAGGTGTATACGTCGCCCGCGGAATCGACCTGCCGCCTGATGAAGCAATGACGCTGAAGCAATGACGCCATGAAAAAAACGGAAACCCTCATGAACCCTGGCGCCCTGCCCGTGGACCTGTCCGGCAAGCGGGTCATCGTCACCGCGGGCGCGGCCGGCATCGGTGCGGCGCTGGCCGACGCCTTTGCCGAGCGCGGCGCGCGCGTGCACGTGTGCGACGTCGACGACCAGGCCCTGGCCGGCTGCCGCCACGCGTGGGCGCGCGCGGACGTGGGCAGCCGCGACGAGATCGACCGCTACATGCAGACCGCGCTGTCGCACCTGGGCGGCCTGGACGTGCTGGTGAACAACGCCGGCATCGCGGGTCCGACAGCGGGCATCGCCGACATCACGGAAGAGGAGCTGGCGGCGACGCTGGACATCAACCTGGCCTCGCAATTTCACACCGTGCGCCACGCGCTGCCCGCGCTGCGCCAGGCGGGCGGGGGCAGCATCATCAACATCAGTTCGGTGGCCGGCCGGATGGGGCTGCCCATGCGCACGCCCTATGCCGCCACCAAATGGGGCGTGGTCGGACTGACCCGTTCGCTTGCGGTCGAGCTGGGGCCGCTGGGCATCCGGGTCAATGCGCTGCTGCCCGGGCTGGTGGCCGGACCGCGCATCGAACGGGTGATTGCGGCGCGGGCCAAGAACATGGGACTGTCGGTCGAGGAACAGACCCGGCTGGAACTGTCCGGCGTCAGCCTGCGGCAGTTCGTGCGCGCGGCGGACATCGCGAACATGGCGCTGTTCCTGGCCAGCCCTTTTGGGGCGATGGTCAGCGGGCAGGCCATCAGCATCGATGGCGACCTGCAGTCCCTGCCCTGGCAGCCGCCGGCGCAATGACACCGCTTGCAGGCCCGGCGTCTACGCCAGCAGTTCGATGGTTTGCGCGTAGACGCCCTGGCGGCGCGCCTGGGCGGTGGCGCGCAGGGCGTCCAGCAGCCGTGCCGTCAGGTCCTGGTTGCGCGATTCCGTGCGGGTGATGAGCAGGAAGTCGAACCACTGCCGCGACGCCAGCGGCAACGCGACCAGGTCGGGGAAGGACGCCACGATGTCCGACGCCGACAGCGCATTGACCAGGCTGATGCCCTTGACCGCGCGCACCGTGCCCGGCACCAGCGACATGTGGGCCTGCATGCCGGAGCGCAGCAGCAGCGAGTCCGCGATGTCGCCCTGCGCCACGACGTAGTCGGACCACAGCGGCTTGACGTAGGTGTCGGGCGGGATGTCCGCCACGGCAACCGTATCGTGTCCGGCAAGCGGATGCTCGCGATGCGCGATCGCCATGACGTCCGCGCGCAGGAATGGGGTGAAGCTCAGTCGCGTGCTGTCGCGCCCCACCGCGCCCAGCCCGAAATCCGCGCGCATGGTTTCCACCGCGCTGATCACCTGCATGGACGACTCGACGTCAATGGAAAACGGCCGCGTGCCGTTGGCGTCCAGGTAGCGGCGCACGGCGTCGGGCGCGTAGCCCAGCGCCAGCGCGGGCGACGACGCGATGCGCAGGCCGCGCCCGCCGAACTGTTCGATGCTGTGCAGGGCTTCGTCGATGCGCACCAGCTCGTCCAGCACGAACTTGGCCTCGCTGTACAGGTATTGGCCGGCCTCGGTGGGACGCAGGGTCTTGTGGGAGCGGTCGAACAACTGCACGCCCGTGGCGCTTTCCAGCCGCGAGATCGCATGGCTGATCGCGGGCTGGGTCAGGTGCATGGCATGGGCCGCCTGCCGCGTCGAGCCGGTCATGACGACGGCGTAGAAGATGCGCAGGTCGTGGATGTTGAAGTTGCGCTTCATGCGGCGCGTGCCTAGTTCTTCCTGGCCGGCGCGGGCGGCGCGCTGCCGCCGCCGAAGGCGAACAGCCCCATCTGCGCGCCGGTGGCGCGCGACAGGTAGTCATTCTTGAGCGCGTCGCGGTTACCAAAGAGCCCGTCGGTATCCGTGCCTTTCGCCGCGCGGTTCTTGTCGATGTCGTTTTGCGCGTCGTGCATGCCCTCTTGCAGGGCGCGACGCAGCGCGGGGTTGAGCGTGGCGGTCTCGTAGGGTTCGCCGGGACGCATGCCGAGGCTGGCCATGCGCTCGCGCAGCCCCTTGTCGGACGCATGGGCAGGCGCGAATTGCAGCAGGAACGCCAGTTCGTCATAGAACGCGAGCGAGGCGTACATCTGGGCGCGCGGGACCGGCGCCGCCCCATCCACCGGCGCCGGCGCGGGCGCGGCCCGCTTTTGGAATGCCGAAAGGGGCTGGACCTTGTAGCGCATCTGGATGCGCCGCGCGTTGTCCTGGTCCGCGGGAGTGAAGCGCTGCGTGCGGCCCACCAGCGTGGCAAGTTCGGTCTCGGACCGGAACACCTTGGTGATGCCGGCGGGTGTCTTGCCCTTCCAGGAGGGGCCGGCGATGAGGAACGTGCCGCCGCCGATGCCGGACGAGCCAAGTCGGGCGAGGCGGTACGTGTACAGGTCCATCAACTGCAATGAGGCCTCGCGCCGCTTTCCGATGCGCGGCACGGTGATGACCACGGGCTCGGCACGCAGGTCCAGGGCGGCATACGAGTACAGGTACCCCGGATCCAGGTTCGCCGCGGCTGCGGCGGCGGTGCCGACCGGGTTGATCGTGTTGGGCGGGCCCTTGTAGTGCGCGCCGGTCTTGTCGAGGCTGTAGGCGTACATGGCCTGGTAGCTGGCGACCATGGGCGCGCCGTAAAGATAGGCCTCGCGGGCAATGCTGCGCGCCTGTTGCCCGGTGATGCCCTCGATGCCGACCGATTGCGCGCCCGCGGCATCAGGCGACGTGACGCTGCATCCTGGCAGGAAAACCGCCAATGCCATGGTTGCGGCCAGGCTTGCGAGCCGGGCTGTGAGTCGTCCTGTGACCCGTCCTGTAACCCGCCCCGCAACGGGGCGGCAGGCGGCGCGGCAAAATCCGTTGCTACTCTGGCGGTGGCGCATTCAGGGCTCCGGCATGGCGGGATGGCTCAGGCGCCCGGATGACGACGGGGGGTGCGCCCGGCTCGAATCCGGGGGATTCTGGCATATTTCCCCCTCATGCAGGGGCTCAGGCGCTCTGGGGCAGATCCTGCGGCACGTCGAGCCGATGCGCGGGGATGGCCACGATGGCGCTTTCCGTGGCGCTGGCGTCGGTGGTCAGGTGCTGGATCAGGTCGATCGTGGTGGAGCGGCGGGTCAGCATCAGGCAGGTGACCTCGGCGTCCGTCACGCGGGTGGCATGCCAGCAGCCCGGCCGCATGCACACCCCCTGCCCTTGCGCCACCCGAAAGGCGGCCAGGGTGGACAGGTCGGGGCTGCCGTCGTCGGCGCTGCGCGCCACCACCTGGATGATGCTGCCCGTCAGCGGGACGATGGCCTGCTGCGTCAGCAGGTGCTTTTCCAGGCTGGCGATCTCCGTGGACTGGCTGCGGTAGTTGACCCACAGCACCTCGGCGTCGCCACCCGCCCCGGTGTTGAACAGGTGCTCATGCCAGAAGTCGGTGGCGGGGTTTGTGTACAGCGGCACGCCGTTGCCGTCCGGCATGGGCTTGCCCAGCATCCAGCCGAAGGCACTGAAGGCCTCCGGCGTGAGGTCGTTGATTTCAATCTGCGTGTTGCTCGTCATGCAGAATCCTGTGATGGCTTGCCGCCGCGTTTGGGAAATTCGGCGTCGTAGTCGAAGTCGCCCCGCGCGATGGCCTCCAGGATGGCGGCGCGACGGTCCGCGGCGCGCTTGAGGTTGGCGGCGGTGGGCTTGACCCGGATACGCTCGACACAATGCCGGCCGTCAAAGAAGAAACCGATCTCGATGGACGACTCGGACGCGGGGCGCACCCCTTCGAATCCCTTGCTCATCGCGTGCTCCCCTGTTGCCGATGGCCCACATGATAAACGCATCGATATGACGGCAGCGCTGGCATACACTGCCCGAATCCCCTTTCCGAGGAGGCGCAAATGGCTACTGACCTGACGTCGCACTACGTGTATCTGGACGCCAGCGGCGCCGCCGCCGTCGTGACGGGCGGCGACGCATTCTGGTCGCAGTCCGGCGAAGACCTGGAGAAGTACGGGCGCGGCTGGCTGGTGTCCGAATACGAATTCACGTCGGACTGGCCGCAATGGGAGATGCATCCGGGCGCCGACGAAATCGTGCGGCTCATGGCCGGCGCCGCGGAGCTGCACCTGGAATGGCCTACCGGCATCCAGCGTGTGAAGATGCTGGCCGGGGACGCCTACGTCATCCCCAAGGGCGCATGGCACACCGTCAAGGTCATCGAGCCCTGCCGCATGCTGCACATCACCATGGGCGCGGGCACGCAGCACCGGCCCGCCTAGCGCCGCGCCGCGCGCTACCCCGCCGCGCCGGCGGGGCGCACGCGTTGGATCTCGCGGTCGTCGATGGGCCAGTGCAAGGCGGCCGACAGCACGCCCAGCGCCATCGCGCCCAGCCAGATCAGGTCATAGGACCCGGTGGCCTCGAACACGACGCCGCCCAGCCACACGCCCATGAACGAACCCAGCTGATGGCCGAAGAACACGAAGCCGAACAGCGTCGTGATGTAGCGCACGCCGAACACCTGCGAGATCAGGCCATTGGTGAGCGGCACCGTGCCCAGCCACACAAAGCCCATGACCGCCGCGAACGCATACACCGACCAGGTCGACAGCGGCAGCAGCACGAATAGCGCGATGGCCGCGGTGCGGACGAGGTAGAGGCCGGCCAGCAGGTATTTGCGCCGATGGTGCGCCCCCAGGATGCCGCAGACATAGGTGCCCATGACGTTGGTCAGGGCGATGATGGCGAGCGCGGCCACGGCGTCCGACGCGCGCAGGCCCTTGTCCATCAGATAGGCGGGCAGGTGCGTGCCGATGAAGGCAAGCTGGAAGCCGCAGGCGAGAAAGCCCAGGTTCAGCAGCCAGAAGCCGGGCCGCGTGAACGCCTCGCGCATGGCGTCGGTCAGCGACAGGTTTGCGTCGGGCGCGCTTGCGTCGCGCAGCCGGCCGGCGGGCTCGCGCAGCGGAAACGCCAGGGGCAGCAAGATCAGCAGCGCAACGGCGAATCCCAGCAGCGCCGCGACCCAGCCCCAACCGCCTATCAGCCATTGCGCGGCCGGCACCATCGTGAATTGGCCCAGTCCACCCACCGCCCCGGCCACACCCAGCGCCCAGCCGCGCCGCTCCGGCGGCACCAGCCGGCTGAGCGCGCCGTAGATGGCGGCAAACGCGGTGCCGGACAGCGCAATGCCGACACAGACGCCGGCGGTCCACATGAAGCCCGCGGGCGTGGTGGCGTAAGCCATGCCCGCCAGTCCAACCGCATAGAACACCAGGCCGCCGGCGATCACCTTGGCCGATCCAAAGCGGTCCGCGATCATGCCGGTGAAAGGCTGCGCGACACCCCAGGTCAGGTTCTGCACGGCCAGCGCGATGGCAAAGGTCTCGCGGCTCCAGCCCCGGTCCATGGTGACGGGCAAAAGGAACAGGCCCTGGACGTGCCGCACGCCCAGGGCCAGGCCCATGATGGCGCCGCCGGCCAGCACCAGCAGCCAGAGCTGCGATGCATCCAGGGAAGATTTTTGAGGGATGGACATGGTGGACCTCTCGCAGGGAACGTCGCCCCGCAGCAGGCGGGCGCCGGCTCTATTACAGGGGCGCCGCCCTGGCGCTTCAACCGATTAATTTTTGCCGGCTGCATGCGCGGGCGGAATGCGATCCGGGCGCCCCCTCGGACCGGACGGCGGCCGCGGACGTTAACGCTTCGTTTTCTATGGTTACATCTAAGGCGATCCGTCCCTGGTAACGCTGGTTACAGTGCTGCCTTCTCCATTCACCTCGGCAGGCATCGACTCATGTGGCACGCCCGGTCTGGCACTTTCACTTCCGCGGTTCCTGGCCGCGCCCGCAAACCATGACGGCGGCGCCGTTCTTCAGGCCCCTGGCGCTCGCCGCGGCGCTGGCCGGATTGGCGCTGCTGGCGCCCGCCGGCGCGCACGCGCAGCCCGATTGGACGCAGCAATGCGGCCTGAACTACGTCGGCGAAGGCGCCGGCACGCCGTGCAATCAGCCCTACCAGGAAGGCCTGGCCGCCGTGCTGGTGGGCACCGCCGATGGCGAATCGGCCGCCTGGGGCTATATCGACAAGCAGGGCGCCATGGCCATCGCGCCCGCGTACTCGGACGCCCGGCCCTTCCAGAACGGACTGGCCGCGGTCAGCCGGGACGACCTCTGGGGCTACATCGACCGACAGGGACGCTGGGCCATCGAGCCGCGGTTCTCGGAAGCCACGGGGTTCAACGCGCAGGGGACGGCCTTGGCCGAGGAAAACGGCCAGGACGTACTGATCGACCGCCACGGCAAAGTGCTCAAGACCTTTGCGCTGGGCACGCGCACGTCGGGCTTTGCGCCCGGCCAGACGCTGGCGGCCATGGAGATCCCGACACCGCCCAGCCTGTTCAACACCACGACCGGCAAGCCGGCCGCGCTGCCCGAGGACGTGATGGCGCTGGCCGCGCCCAGCGGCGGCTATCTGCCCGCCCAGGCGCGCGGCTCGCGCTACGGCGGCTGGTGGGGGCTGCTAGACCGCCACGGCGCATGGGCGGTCGCCCCGCAAACCTTGCGTTCCTTCGCCCCGCCGCTGCGCGACGGCGACGTGGTGGCCGTGAATCGCGAGCGCGCCTGGGAATTCGTCGACCTGCGCGGCGAGCCGCTGTCGACGCAGCGCTACACCAGCGTCCAACTGCTGGCGCCGGGCGTATGGCTGGCCAAAGCGGGCGCCAACGGCGGCACGTCGCTGCTGGACGGAGAACTCCAGCCCCTGCACGTGTTTCGCGACGACTACCTGGGCGTGGCGCAGCGCGAGGGATGGCGCATCGCCTCCGAACCCGGCATGACGCTGCTGATCGACCCCGCAGGCGGCGTGCAGCTTCTGGCGCTGCGCAACGGCGAGGTGAAAGTCCACGACGGGCGCGCGTGGGTGTACGGCGCGCCGGCGGGGCCGGCGGCGGACTCCACCGCCGATACGATGCATGCGGCCGATGCGGCGCAGGCCGGTGGGGACGCGGCTGCGGCCAAGGAGGCAGAGGCAAAACCCGAGGCAAACCCAGAGGCAGAGGCCGCTGCGGACGCGATGCAGGAGGCGTCAGCGGCCGAAACCGCAGCCGCCTTCGTGGACCCGCCAGTGGCGGCCCAGGCCGGCGATGCCGCGACGCAAGCCGCCAGCGACGCCGCCACGGCTGCCAGCGACGCCGCCACGGCCTCCTACGACACCGCGCAGGACGCGGCCCTTGCCGCCGACGATGACCTATCGCTCTACCAGATCTACGCCCGCGACGGCCGCGCCATGCTGGATGAGGCCACCCTCTCCCGCCTGCGCGGCTACGACGTCAGCGAGTTCCATTACCGACGCGAAGCCGTCGGCAATGCCGACGCGCCGCTGGCGCTGCTGCGTCCCCTCGACTATGACAAACCGCTGGGGGTGCTGACCGCCGCGGGCACCATCGTGACCAATCCCGAGTGGGACAGCATCGACACCTACGACGTCGCGCTGCCGATCGTCGCACGCACCAGGCAGTACCAAGTCGGCGCAATCGGTCCCGACGGCGCGTGGGCCGTCGAGCCGCGGTACGCGGAGATGCGCCCTTTCAAGGGCGCCTACACCTGGGCCCGCACGAAGGACATGGACCGCCGCGAAGCCGACTTGATCGATGCCCGCGGCCAGAAGGTGCCCGTCCCGGCCGAGGTGCTGGAAGAGGCGTCGCGCATTGATGGCGACCTGCTGCATTACCGCGCCATGAACGAAAACCGCCAGCGCCGCTGGGGCATCTGGAACCTGCGCAAGGGCGCGCCGATGCTCAAGCCGGTCTACGACCAGATCGAGGAATTCGAGGACGACTGGGCCAAGGTGCAGGACCAGGGCCGCTGGGGCGTGGTCAACCGGGAGGGCAAGTGGGTGCTGCCCGCCCGGTACGACGGCGCGTACGACCTGGAATACCTGGGCAACGGCCTCATGCTGGTGGATGCGCCCGACGCCAAGCGCGAGCGCGGCGGCTATCGCGAAAGCGCCTACCGCGTGATCAACCTGCGCACGGGCAAGGCGAGCGAACCCGTGATCGGCAAGCCGCAGAAACTGCAGGACGGACGCTACCTGGGCGAGCTGGCCGACGAGAGCGCCGTGCTGTTCGACGCGCAGGGCGCCGCCCTGCGCGTCTCGAACGGCCGCGCGGCGCGCACGCAGCAATACGGGGAGTGGATCCACGTCGAATACGACGAGCGCGAAGGCGCCATCGACGCGCGCGGCAACCTGAAGGTGCCTGCGCGCTATGGCGAATTCAATCCGTTCTTTGCGCAGCCCGAAGGCCTGGCGCGCGCCTACCTCGGACCGGGCTACCGCGTGATCGACCAGACCGGCAGGACCGTGCTGGAAAAGTGGGGCGACGGCACGCCGCTGGCGTCGATGCGGCGCGTCGTCTTCAATGACAGCGAGGATTCGTCCAGCATCATGGTGGACCTGCAGGGCCGCGAGATCGCGCGGCTGCCGGGCCGCTACGCGTTCGACGCCGACAAGGCCAGCGAAGGCGTGGTGCCCTACAGCGATGCCCGGAACAAGTACGGGTTCATCGACGCGGACGGCAAGCGCGTCGTGGGCGCGCACTTCGACTATCTCGGCCCCTTGAAGGACGGGCTCGCCCGGGCCCGCCGCCTGGCGCGCACCGGCAAGCAGTACGGCTACATCGACCTGACCGGACGCTACGCCATCGCGCCCGCGTTCACGTGGGCCGACGACTTCCACGAGGGGCGCGCGCTGGTGCGCCGCACCCGACTGGTCGAATACATCGACACCAAGGGCAAGACCACCGCGCTGTTCGGCCTGCTGTGCGGCACGATGGTGATCGTGGACGCCCAGGACAGGCAGAGCTGGCCGCCGCGCAAACTCGACTGCCCCGAGGCCGCTGGCATCACCCCTCCCGCAACTGAACAAGCCAACGCAGAATGATCATGACGTCACGTGTGCTTCGCACCACCCGCATCGCCTGCGCCCTGGCCGCGCTGGGCGCGTCCCTGTCCGCGCAGGCGTATTCCGGCCATGTGTACTGCCTGGGCGAGGTCTTCTACGAGGCCTATCCCGCCGCCGACGACATCGCCTCGCGCAGTCCCTTCGGCAACGGCTGCATCCGGGACCTGCACGACGAGCGCGCCGCGGTGCTGCTGCCTTCGGCCGTCGAGAACATCGACCGCGTGCCGCGCGACTTCTCGCTGCGCCGCCATGCCTGGGGCTTTCTGGACGCCGATGGCCGCGTCGCGATCAAGCCCATCTTCGAGGCGGTGCGCGACTTCCGCCATGGACTGGCCGCGGTGCAGTGGCAGGGAAAATGGGGGTTCATCGACACCAGGGGCCGCATGGCGGTGCGGCCGCGCTATGACGCGGTGCAGGACTTCGTCGAGGTCGGACTGGCGGTGGCCACCCTGGACGGCAGGCCCATGCTGATCGACCGCCAGGGCAAGCCTGTCGGCCAGCCGTTCGAGGAAGTCGTGCGCGACGTGCGCCTGTCCGACGGCGTGCCCGCGCGGGCGACCGTCCAGTACCGGGAAGAGTACCGCTCGGCCTCCGGCGAACGCCGCTACGGCGGCGCCGGCGTCGTGATCACGCGGCCGCTGGGGGACAAGGGCCTGTACATTGCCTCCGATGGCCAGGCGAAGTACGGCGTGGTGGACAAGGACTGGAACTGGGTCGTGGAGCCGGTGCTGGACGACATCTACGTGCAGGAGGGCGCCGGCGTGGCCACCGGCTACGGCGCCGAGGGCTCGATGATGGTGACCGCCGACGGCAAGCTCATCGGCGCCGGCCAGCAGTACGAAAGCATGAATCCGGTGGGCACGGCGTTCTTCAGCGCGGCGCTGCCGCGCCAGGCCGGCTTTGCGGTGCTGGACCGCGATGGCACGGTCGTCGCCACCCTGACGCAGGACGAAGGCCACGCCTCGCAGCGCCATGCCGACATCATTGTGTACCCGTCTGGCGACCAGCTTGTGGCGCTGGTCCCGGGACACAAGACCCCCGTCACGCTGGGCCAGGGCTTGTCGGTGACAGACGAGATGGAGGGCTATGTGCTGTTCGTGGATGGCTCCAGCCGGGCCGCCGGCCTGCTGACGCCCTCGGGCGCCTGGCTGCACGGCGCCAGCGCGCCTGCCTGGCTGGCAGACGCCCGCCGCATCGCGGTGCGCGAGGGCAATCTGTGGCTGTCCGGCGCGCAGGACGAGCTGCTCAACGTGGTGGACCGCGAGGGCAAGGCGCTGCTCAAGCCCGAGACCGTGGCGGCGCTACGGGACCGGCCGCTGACGCCGCTGCCGGGCGGCGTGCCGGGCGGTCCGCTGGGCCTGCTCGGGCAAAGCCATTGCCAGTGCGATGACGTGGAGGTGGGCCTGCTGCTGGCGGACGGCAGCATCGTGACCGATGCCTCGTGGTCTGCGGTCACGCCGCTGGACGATGCCGGCGGCCAGGCCGATGCCCCGATCAAGGCGGACCCGTTGCGCTACGCCGCCGAGACCGACGAAGGCATGGTGCTGCTGGATGCGCGCGGCAAGGCGCTGGACCTGCCCGTTCAGCAGCACATCGGCATGTTCCGCCACGGTTACGCGCAGGTCTATGGCGATGGCGTGGTGCGGATGATCGATCGCGCGGGCAAGACCTACGCGCTGCCGGAGAACTTTGATTCGCAGGTCGTGGCGCCCGGCGTGGTGCGCTTCCTGAAGACGGCGGCCGACGGCGCGCCGTGGGGGCTGTACGACTTCGTCGCCGGCAAGGAGCTGGCCGCGCCCGCGTTCAGCCGCATCGGCGACTTCCACAACGGCCAGGCGGTCGCCGCGCTGGGCGCGGGCCGCGTCGGCGTCATCGACATGCAGGGCCGGTGGATCCTGCCGGCCAGTCATCACGACGTCGAACGCGTGAACGAGATGCTGTGGCGGGTCTCGCAACCCGGCAAGCAGGAGTTCGAATCCGACCGCCCCGCCGCCGTCTTCAATGCGCAAGGCAAGGCGCTGACCGCCTTCATGCCCGGCCTGCAGATCGGCGACTTTGGAGATGGCTCGCTCAGCGCGGGCAATCGCGAACGCCGCTGGATCATCTCGCCGGACGGCTCGGACGCGCTGGACATGAAGGACGCCGACTACATCCGCCTGGGCGACTGGATGGAGATCCGCCGCCCGAACCGCCAGGGCTACCTGAACGCCAGCGGCGCCTGGCAGATCGAACCCGCGGCCTGGACCGCAACCGATTTCCGGGGCGCGCCCGCGCGAGCCCTGGCGATGGACGCCGCCGGCACGCGCATCATCGACGCCAACGGCAAGACCCTCGCGACCTTGCCCAAGGGCGAATGGGTCTGGCCGCGCCGCTCCGACATGCTGCTGCGCCATTACTCGACGGACCGCGGGACCCGGACCGACTACACCGACCTCTCGGGCAAGCCCCGGCTCACGGTCGACGGCCTGGCATCGGCGTTCTCGGACGGCCGCGCCGTGACGCAACTGTCCGGCGGCGGGGTGCGCTGGGTGGACACCCGGGGCGCGCTGGTGGGGCCCGCCTTCGACGCGCTGGGCGCGATGCGCGAAGGCCTGGCGCCTGCCCGCAAGGACCGCAGCTATGGCTACGTGAACCGCGAGGGCGAGTTCGCCATCCCGGCAGACTTCCAGGCGTTGTCGGGCTTCTCGCAACAGCGCGCCGTGGTCTCCACGGATGACGTGTCGCAGATCATCGACGACACCGGCCATCGGCTCGCCTACGTGCAGATGCAGTGCGGCATCCGCACGCTGTACGGCGCCGCCGGGCAGCGCCTGTGGCCGCTGCGCATGCCCCGCGGCTGCAAGGACCGTCCGCAGGCCAGCGCCTACTGAGTATCCAGCGCCAGATAACGGCGGGTCTGCACGATTTCTTCACGCTCCTTGAAGCTGGTCAGGCGGTCCGCCAGCGCGCTGCTGTCGCCCGTCTGCCGGATGGCTTGCAACGTGGCCTGCATCGCATGGATGGCCGCGCGCTGCAGGTCCGACGGAATGATCGCCAGGCGATAGCCCATGGCGGCCAGGTCCGGCAGCGGCACCAGCGGCGTCTTGCCGCCGTAGAACATGTTGATGAGCTTCAGGCCGGGCAGCCGCTCGGCGATGGCGCGGATCTGCGCCAGCGTCTCGGGCGCCTCGACGAAGATCATGTCGGCGCCCGCTTTCAGGTAGCGCTCGGCGCGGGCGATGGCCGCGTCGAAGCCTTCCACCGCGATCGCGTCGGTGCGCGCGATGACCAGCGTGTCCGCGTCGGCCAGCGTCTGGCGCGCGATGTGGACCTTGCGGCACATCTCGTCGGCGTCCACCAGGCTCTTGTCGTCCAGGTGGCCGCAACGCTTGGGAAAGGACTGGTCTTCGATATGGAACGCGGCCACGCCCGCGCGTTCCATCAGGCACACGGTGCGCTCCACATTGGCCGATCCGCCAAACCCCGTGTCCGCGTCCGCCACCACGGGCAGGCCGCTGGCGTCGACGATCTTTTCCACGCGGTCCATCACCTCCGTGAAGCTGAGCAGGCCGATGTCGGGATAGCCCGCCGCGCGGGCGATGGCGCCGCCGCTGGCGTAGACGGCCGAAAAGCCCGCCGCGGCGACCAGCCGCGCGGACAGGCCGTCGTAGGCGCCGGGCGCGACGACGATGTCTTCAGACAGGCGCTGGCGCAGCAGCGCGCCGGGATTCGGGGTGGCGGTCATGGATTTCCTTCGGTGCGATTGACGATGCAGGCATGATCGGCGCGCGCGACTAGAATGTCCAATATATGAAAACTTGCTGATCAGTACTTTTTAGGTATCTGTATGGAACTGCGCCATCTCCGCTATTTCGTCGTCACGGCCGAGGCCCAGCATTTCACGCGCGCGGCCGAGCTGCTGGGCATGGCGCAGCCGCCGCTCAGCCAGCAGATACGCCAGCTTGAACAGGAAGTGGACACGCCGCTCTTTGACCGCACGGGGCGGGGCGTCGCGCTCAACGACGCGGGCCGCGCGTTTCTTGTGTGCGCGCAAGACATCCTGCAACGCGCGGACGCCGCGATGCGCACGGCCCGGCGCGCGGCACGCGGCGAGGTCGGCGAACTGACATTGGGATTTACCGAGTCGGCGTCCTTTAACGGCGTGGTGACCGAACTGATCCGCCAATACCGCGAACGCTACCCGGAAGTCGAGATGACGCTGTCGCAAGGCGACAGCGAAACGCTGGTGGCGCGGCTGCGCGAAGGCGCGATAGATGCCGCGTTCGTGCGGCCGCCGTTCGCGCTGGAAGGCGGACTGGCGTTCACGCAACTGGTTGAGGAACCGCTGGTGGTGGCGCTGCCGCTGGGACATGCGCTGGCGCGCCGCAAGCGCCTCGCGCCCGCCGACCTGGCGCGCGAGCACTTCATCCTGTATTCGCGCAAGTCGGGCTACGGGCTCAGCGCGGACATCATGGCGGCGTGCCGGCAGCAGGGCCTGAGTCCGCGCATCGGCCAGCAGGCGCCGCAGTTGTCATCGGCGGTGAATCTGGTGGCGGCGGGGATGGGCGTGGCGATCGTGCCGGCATCGCTGCGGCACCTGCGGCCCGATGGCGTGGTCTACCGCCCCTTCGCGCTGGACGGGCCCCGGGCGGTGCTGGGGCTGGCGCTGCGCCAGCACGCGCCCGGGGCGCGGGCGGCAAACCTGCTTGCGCTGGCGCGCGAATCCCGCAGCCGGTGACGCCCCTCAGTCGTCGTGCGATTCATGCACGGCGACCGCGCCGCGCTTCCAGTAGCTGGCGGCGCGGATGCGGCCCTTGTCGATGCCGTGCTGCGCCACCATGATCTCGCGCACGGCCTTGGCGGTGGAGGATTCCGCCGCGACCCACACATACCCCTCGCCCTGCGGCAGCGCCAGGTCACGCGCGGCTTCGAGCAACAGCGTGCTGTAGCCCGGCGCGGTGCCGTTGCGGTGCAGCCAGCGCACCGAGGCCTTGGCGGACGTGGGCAGCGGGATTTCATTGGCCTGCGCCGGGACTTCGATCAGCACCAGCGCCTGCGCCGTGGCGGGCAGTTCTTCAAGCCGGCGGGCGATGGCGGGCAGCGCGGTCTCGTCGCCGATCAGCACATGCCAGTCGAACGCCTTGGGCACCACGAACGAACCGCGCGGGCCGCCGATGCCAAGCTGCTGGCCCGGCCGGGCCTGCTCGGCCCAGGTCGAGGCGGGGCCGTCGCCGTGCAGCACGAATTCGATCTCAAGCTCCTGGCGCGCGGTATCAAAGCGGCGCGGCGTGTAGTCGCGCGCGGCGGGCCGCGGCACGCCCTCGGGGAACTTGATGCCGTCGGGCCCGGCGGTGGGCAGCACCGGCGCCAGCGCGGGATCGGCGGGGAAAAAGACTTTCACGTGGTCGTCGAAGGACGCGGACACGAAGTCCTGCAGGTCCTCGCCGGTGAAGGTGATGCGCGCCAGCAGGCCGGCGATGCGCTCCACGCGCGTCACGGTCAGCAGGCGCATCTTCAGGGGGTGGCGAACGCGCTCGACGTTCAGGTCGCTACGGGTCATGGAAACTCCAGAGTGTGGGGGACGCGATCAGTTGCCGGTCTTGCCGGTGATTGCGTCGGTCGCACGCGCCAGGATGGCGGCGATGCGTCGTTGTTCGGCGGGGGAGGCGTCGGTGCGGTCCAGCAGCGCGCGCTTGAGCGCCTGGCGCGCCGCCACGAATTCGGGCAGCCAGCCGGTGCGGGCATCCTCGCCCTCGGGACCGGTGCTGCGCGGCTGGCCGCTCCAGGCCTGGCGCATCCAGTCCATCTTGCGGGCCACGTGCTTGAGCTTGTTGAACATCAGCTCCAGGCGCTCGCGGTTGGCATCCAGGTGCGCGCGGCCGGGCTCGGACAGGTGGTAGCGCTTCTTGGTCCCCTCCTGCTCGACCGTGGCGTAGCCCAGTTCTTCCAGATAGGTCAGCGCGGGATAGACCATGCCGGGGCTGGGCGTGTAGAAGCCGTTGCTCAATGCGCCCAGCGCCTTGATGAGTTCATAGCCGTGGCTGGGGTTCTGTTCCAGCAGGCCCAGCAGCATGAGCTGCAGGTCGTCGCTGGACACCTTGCGGCTGCGGGTGAAACCGCGGCCGTCGCCCCCGAAGCCATCGGCGTCGCCGCGGCCGTCCTGGGCCCCGGAGAACCAGTCGCCGCCCGCGCTGGCGTGACGGGGGTGAGGACGCGCGCCGTGGGGAGAGGCAGGATGATGGCACTCGAGCCCGTGCGGAAGCGGGCCGTGAGGGTGGGAATGGCCGTGGCGTCCGTGGCTGCGGCGGCCCTGACCCTCGAGGGCGCGTTGGAACGCGGCGATGAAATGGGAATGGCGCATGGTGGGCTCCGGCGATGTATCTGGCGATGCATCTGACGATGTATCTGACGTTGTATCTTAAGATATAGCTCGTACGATATATCTACAGACTGGTTGCCGTCAACCCCGCCAGACCCCCGCGCAACCCGCCTACCCCGCCGGGCCACCCGACGCCGGCGGGCTGGCTTGCACCCAGCGGGCGAAGTCCGCCGCCTTGGGCTCGTCCGGCGCGGGCGCGTAGACGACCAGCCGCAGATGGCGGCTTTCATCGACACTCAACGTGGCGTGCTCGAACGCGATATCGCCCAGCGGCCCCACGTGCAGGCTGCGCAGGCCCATGCAGGCGCCATGCACGTCGTGCTCGCGCCACCATGACTGGAAATCGGGCGAGACCCGTTCCAGCTCGTCGACCAGCTCGGCGATGTCGGACACGCCGGCGGCGCTGGCGAAATCGCGCCGGAACGAGGACAGCATGCGGGGCGCCTGCGCCGCCCAATCCACGAAGCGGGTGCGCATCGCAGGGTCCACGAACAGCATCCAGAGCAGGTTGCGGCGCCCAGGCGCCTGCGCTGAAAAACCGAACACCTTGTCCGCGGCGGCGTTCCACAGCACCACGTCCCAGCGCAGGTTCAGGATGTAGGCCGGACGCGTGGGCAGGTCATCCATCAGGCGGCGCACCTGCGCGGGCACCGTGCACCACGTGCGGCCGGTCTCGGCGGGCGGACGCTGGTGCGCCAGCAGGTACAGGTGGCGGCGCTCCGCATCGTCCAGCCGCAGCACGCGCGCCAAGTTTTCCAGGAAGGCGGCCGACACGCTGATGTTGCGGCCCTGTTCGAACCACGTGTACCAGGCCAGTCCGACACCCGCCAGCGCCGCGACCTCCTCCCGGCGCAGTCCGGGCGTGCGGCGGCGCCGGCCGGGCGGCAGGCCGAGGTCGGCGGGGCTGAGGCGTTCGCGGCGCAGCCGCAGGAATTCAGACAGGTCGGCGCGCGTGCGTGCCAACCGGGGGGAAGGGGCAGGTGCTGTCATGGACATATTGCAGGCAGTAATAGCATAAGCAGCTAAATTGTATAAGGCTAAAAGCCCGCCCAGAATAGCGCCGATCTGAACTTTCCTGGCGCTTTCATGACGACATCCACCCTCCCCTCCGCCTGCCAACCCGCCCCCGCCGCGCACGCCGCCTCCCCGGCCCTGGGCCGTCTCGGCCTGGCCGTGCTGCTCTCCGGCGGCTTCATCACGATCTTCGACCTCTTTGTCGTGAACGTGGCCATACCCAGCATGCAAGCCACGCTGTCGGCCAGCTTCGCGCAGATCAACTTCATCATTGCCGCCTACGAATTGGCGTACGGGGTGCTGCTGATCGCGGGCAGCCGGCTGGGCGACCGGCACGGCAGGCGCCGGCTGTTCATGCTGGGCATGGCGGGCTTTGCGTTGGCGTCCGCGCTGTGCGGCCTGGCGCCCACGCCCGGCACATTGATCGCCGCGCGCATCCTGCAAGGCGCGGCCGCGGCGATGCTGTTCCCGCAGGTGTATGCGCTGATCCGCGTCAGCTACGACGGACACGCGCGGCGGCGGGCGTTCGGGTTGCTGGGCATGACGCTGGGGCTGGCCGCCATCGCCGGACAGGTACTCGGCGGATGGATCGTCCATGCCGATCTGTTCGGACTGGCGTGGCGCGCCATCTTCCTCGTCAACCTGCCCTTGGGGCTGCTGGCTTGCTGGCTGGCTCGCCATATGCCCGAGTCCGTCGAGCCCTCGGGCGCGGCGATGGACTGGCCTGGCGCGGCGCTGGTGGGGCTGGGACTGGCGTTGCTGCTGCTCGCGCTGATCGAGGGCCCCGCGCGCCAATGGCCGGCCTGGACACTGGCCTGCGGCGCGGCATCGGCGGCCGCGCTGGCGGCCTTCGCGCGACTGCAGCGCCGCATCGCCGCACGGGGCGGCGCGCCGCTGGTGGACATGGCCTTGCTGGCGCAGCCCCGCTTTGCGGCGGGGTGCCTCGTCGTGATGCTGGTGTTCTCCACCGCCAGCACCATGTTTCTTTGCTATGCCTTGCTGGTGCAGACCGGCTTCGGACGCGACGCGCTGACGGCCGGCCTGATCTTCGCGCCGGCCAGCGTCGGATTCGTGGCGGGGTCGATGGCCGCCCCGCGGCTGGTCGCCAGGTACGGAACGCGGGCGATCGCGCTGGCCGCCCTGCTGTACGGCGGGGCCACGGCCGCGCTGATGCTGCAGACGGGCAGCGCCGGCGCCCATCTGGAGCCCTGGTCGCTGCTGCCGGCGCTGGTGTGGCTGGGCGCGGCGCAGGGCGCCGTCAACACGCCGCTGGTGAATCTGGCGATGGGGCTGGTCCAGGACCGCCAGGCCGGCATGGCGGCGGGCGTGGTCTCGACCTTGCAGCAGGTGGGCGCCGCGCTGGGGGTGTCGGCCGCCGGCATGCTGTATGGCGGCACGCTGGAGGCGTACGCGCACGCGAGCGCGGCCGAGCGCCATGCGCACGCGTTCGCCTCGGCCATGCAGTTCAACGTCGCGGCCATCCTGGCGGCGGCCGCTTTGCTGTGGCTGCTGGGCCGGCGACGCTGATGGCCCGGCGCGCCGCCGGGCCGGGCCCTGGGGCCCTTACCCCGCCGACAGTTCGCGCGCGCGTTGCTCGGCCTTGTGCACGGCCTGCGCGATGGCCACGGCCACGCCCGCTTCCTGCATGTGCGACAGCGCGGCATAGGTGGTGCCGCCCTTGGAGGTGACGCGCTCCTGCAATTCGGACAGCGGCACATCCTCGCTGGCTGCCAGTCCGGCCGCGCCGCGGAACGTCGCGACCGCCAGGCGGCGGGCATCGGCCGGCGCGAAGCCCAGCTCCACGGCGCCCTTTTCCAGCGCGGCCATGAAGTGGAACACGTAGCCGGGACCGCTGCCCGTCACCGCGGTGACGGCGTCGATCATGGCTTCGGTCTCGGTCCAGATGCGTTCGCCGACGGCGGCAAACAGCGCGTCGACCCGATCGCGCTCGACTTGGCCGCAGGCCGGCGTGGCGTACAGGCCGGTCATGCCCAGGCCCACCTTGGCCGGCGTGTTCGGCATGGCGCGCACGATGCGCGCGTGGCCGCCAAGCCAGTCCGACAGCGCGGCAAGTTCGACGCCCGCGGCGATGCTGACCACGGTGGCTTCGGCGGGCAAATGCTGGCGCACCTGGCCGCAGGCTTCGCGCAGCACCTGCGGCTTGGTGGCCAGCACGCACAGCGCGGCGCCGGCGATGTCGGCGGTGACGGTCTCCTGGCACGGCAGGCCGCGCGCGGTCAGCGCCTCGCGCGTGGGCGCATAGGGCTCGACCACCAGGAAATCGGTCAGCGCCCGGCCCTGGCCAAGCAGGCCGTCGATGATGGCGGAGGCCATATTGCCGCCGCCGATGAAGACGATCTTTTCACGCATGATGCTTTTCAGTTCCGGAATAGGGATTGCAGGTCGGGTATCTCGCTTGCGCACGGCCTGGGCGTCCTGCGCCCGCCAGGTGCGGCCCCGAGTCTAAGCGGCATTGTCCCGTTCGTCGCGCAGAATCGCCAGGGCCGCGTGGCCGCGTCCCGGCGCGGCGGATAGCCCGTTGCGGCCGTACCCGGATCCGAACCGCCGGCTGTCCGCCCAGGGGATGCCATATAAATTTCATTTCGAGCGATCCAATTGTATTTCGCTCGATCCGGCGGGAGCAATCCGGGTCACCCATTAGACCTCACGACAGCGGCCCCCTGCCGGGACATCCGCGCGCAACCTTGCCAGAATCGCGGGCCGCGTCCAAGTCCTCTTGTGCAGCCCCCGCGTTGACCTGCGGTTTCAACGCCTAGGACATACCCTAAAATCAATTGCATGACGATTAATCAAATCGAAAAGCGATTTAAGTAATCGTATGCTGTGCCTCAATGCGCTGGGGCGTGCACCGACGCGCCAGCTCCATTCGGGACCACAGACATGACCAACGGCATCACCCTGCTAGACGCGTTGACCCAGGCCCTGGGCCAGGACGCCATTCTTCATTCCGAAGTCGACACCGCCAGCTACACCGAGGACTGGCGCGGCCGGTACAAGGGCCCGGCGCTGTGCGTGGCCCTGCCCGGCAATACGCAGCAGGTGTCGGACATCGTGCGCCTGTGCAACCTGCACGGCACGCCGGTGCTGCCGCAAGGCGGCAACACCAGCCTGTGCGGCGGCGCGGTCCCGGCGGCGGACGGCACCCCGCCCGTCATCGTGAACCTGTCCCGCATGCGCAGGATCCGCGGCATCGACGCGGCGAACAACTCCATGCAGGTCGAAGCCGGCTGCGTGCTGGCCACGATCCAGGAAGCCGCCGCCGCGAGCGGCCGTCTCTATCCGATCAGCCTGGGTGCGGAAGGCTCGTGCCAGATCGGCGGCACCATCGCGACCAATGCGGGCGGCACGGGCGTGCTGCGCTACGGCAATACGCGCGACAACATCCTTGGCCTGGAAGTGGTGCTGCCGGACGGCCGCATCTGGAATGGCATGACCGCCCTGCGCAAGAACAACACGGGTTTCGACCTGAAGCACCTGTTCATCGGCGCCGAAGGCACGATGGGCATCGTCACCGCCGCGGTGCTCAAGCTGCATCCGCTGCCCACCGCCCACGCCGTGGCGTGGCTGGCGCCCGACAGTCCGCAGGCCGCGCTGGACATCCTGGGCCGGTTCCAGGATGCCTGCGGTTCGCGTCTGTCGGCCTTCGAGATGATCGACCGCAACCAGCTCGACGTCGTGATGGAACACGTGCCCGGCCGCAAGAATCCGCTGGCCGGGGCGCATCCCTGGCACGTGCTGGTCGAACTGTCCGACACCGGCGACGGCGCCGGCCTGCAGGACCTGCTGCAACAGATCCTGGAACAGGCTTCCGAGCAGGGCCTGCTGCACGACGCGGTGGTGGCCAGCAACGACACGCAGCGCGCCGCGCTCTGGGAAGTGCGCCACAGCGTGTCGGAAGGCAACAAGAAGGCGGGCGTCGGCCTGACCACCGACAGCGCGGTGCCCGTGTCCAGCGTCCCGCGCTTCATCGATGAAGCCACCCTCGCCGTGCGCCGCCTGGTGCCAGACCTGCCCGTGCTGATCGTGGCGCACCTGGGCGACGGCAACGTCCATTTCATTCCTTTCTTCACCTTCGCCGCCTGGGATGCACTGCCCGACCGCGACGCCATGGCCGCCGCCATCCGGCGCGCCGTCAACGACGTGGCCGATGCGCTGGGCGGCACGTTCAGCGCCGAACACGGCGTGGGCCGCACGTCGCTGGCCGAGATGGCGCACTACAAGTCTGCCGTCGAACTGGACATGATGCGCGCGCTGAAAGCCACCTTCGATCCCTCCAACCTCTTCAATCCCGGCCGCTTGCTGCCCTGAGCCGTCGTTCCCGATCCGTCGTCTTTGACCCGCAGGAGTCTTCCATGAAATCGACCTCCCACAACGCCTCGCGCCGCAACGCGCTCAAGACCGTGGCCGCCGGCGCCGCCGCGCTGGCCATGCCCATGATCTGGACGCCCTCGCGCGCCGCCTCCAAGCGCATCGTCGTGCGCGACGACGGCGGGATCTACAGCAAGGCGTATGGCGCGGTGTTCTACAAGCCCTTCTCGGAAGCCACCGGCATCCAGGTCGTGGGCGTGCAGGCCAATGCCGAACCCACCGCCCAGATCCGCAGCATGGTGGATACGGGCAACTACACCTGGGACATGGCCAAGATCAGCCAACCCGCCATCCTGATGCTGACCGAAGGCGGCAAGGTGTACCTGGAAAAACACGGCCTGGAGTCCGATCCGGTCGTGGCCACCATCCCCAAGCAGTACATGTCGCCCTACGGCGTGGGCAACAACGTCTACACCACCGTGCTGGCCTACCGCACGGACGCCTTCAAGGGCCGCAAGGCCCCGGCCTCGTGGGCCGACTTCTGGAACGTGAAGGACTTCCCGGGGCGCCGCGGCCTGCGCAAGCACCCGTTCGACACCATCGAGCAGGCGCTGATGGCCGACGGCGTGCCGACCGACAAGGTCTATCCGTGCGACATCGACCGCGCGCTGGCCAGCCTGGACAAGATCAAGCCGTCCGTCGACGTGTGGTGGAACACCGGCGCGCAGGTCGAGCAGATGCTGGGCTCGGGCGAGGTGGACATGATCGCCACGTGGGTGTCGCGGGCGCAGTCGGCCGCCGCCAATGGCGCGCCGGTGCAGATCGTGTGGGACCAGAACATCTGGGGCTGCGACAACTGGGCGATCCTGAAGGGCTCGCCCAACGCCGACGCGTGCCGCGAATTCATCAAGTTTGCCTCCGATCCCAAGCGCCAGGCCGCGCTGGTGGAGTTTTTCGCCGCGGGCGTCACGCAGCCCGCCGCGTTCGATTACATCAAGGCCGACGTGGCGCGCAATTGCCCCACGCACCCGGACAACATCAAGAACGGCCTGCACATCAATGCGGCGTACTGGCTGGACAAGCAGCGCGACGTGATCGAGCGCTTCAACGGCTGGGTGCTGAAGTAAGCCTGCAACCCGCGCGCGCACGCTGGGCGGCGCGGGGCCAATTCTCTTTGTGTCGAACACCATGTCTTCTTCCAATCTGCAAATCTCGGGCCTGGGCAAACGCTATGGCGAATTCGTCGCGCTGGCGCCCACGCACCTGGACGTCGCCCGCGGCGAGTTCCTGACCCTGCTCGGTCCCTCCGGGTCCGGCAAGACCACGCTCCTGAGCCTGATCGCCGGCCTGGCCCAGCCCGACGAGGGCCGCGTGCTGATCGACGGCGTCGACGTGACCTACGGCGCCCCCTACGAACGCGATATCGGCATGGTGTTCCAGAACTACGCGCTGTTCCCGCACATGACGATCGAGGAGAACATCGCGTTTCCGCTGAAGATGCGCAAGGTGCCGGCGGCCGAGGCCCGCCGCCGCGCGCTCGAGGCGCTGGAAATGGTGCGGCTGCCCCATGTGGCGGCGCGCCTGCCGCGCGAACTGTCCGGCGGACAGCAGCAGCGCATCGCGCTGGCCCGCTGCATGGTCTACCGGCCCGCGATCATCCTGATGGACGAACCGCTGGGCGCGCTGGACAAGAAGCTGCGCGACCAGATGCAGCTGGAGATCAAGCGCATCCACCGCGAACTGGGCACGACCATCGTCTACGTGACGCATGACCAGGAAGAGGCAATGACGATGTCGGACCGCATCTGCCTGATGAACGGCGGGGCCATCGAGCAGCTCGGCACGCCGGCCGACCTGTATTTCCGTCCGCGCACGCTGTTCGTGGCCGACTTCCTCGGCGAATCGAACCTGCTGCAGGGCGTGGTGACGGCGGTCGACGGCGAGACCCTGTCCGTGAAGCTCGCCCATCAGGGCGTGACGGGACAGGCCTTGTCCAACGGCGCGCCCATCCAGGCAGGCCAAAAGGTCACCGTAATGCTGCGCCCGCAGAACCTGCGCGTCGGCGCGGCCGGCGCCGCGGGCGACGCGCTGACCGGCAAGCTGCTGGACGTGATGGTGACGGGCAGCCTGACCAAGCTCTACCTGGACACCGGCGCCGCCGATGCCGGGCCGGTCGTCGTGGCCTACCCCACGCAGCGCCAGGCCGAGCACTACGACATCGGGCAGCCGCTGTCGGTGAGCTGGGCGGCCGCGGATGCGGTGGCCATCGCGGAGTGATCCCATGACAACCCTTGCCAAACCCCGTCAACGCATGAGCCCGGGCCGCCGCCACTTCCTGATGGCCGCGCCCCTGGTCCTGCTGCTGGTGGTGCTGCTGATCTACCCCGTGGGCCAGTTGCTGCTGCTGAGCGTCTTTGGCGAACAGGGCTTCAGCCTGGCGCAGTACCAGAAGCTCTTCGCGTCGTCGGTCTACGTGAATGTGCTGCTCATCACGTTGAAGATCTCGCTGTGGACGACGTTCTTTTCCGTGGTGGCGGGGTATCCCGTGGCCTACCTGATCTCCAGCCTGTCGGCCAGGCGCAAGACGTCCCTGCTGTTCTGGGTGCTGCTGTCGTTCTGGACGAGCTTCCTGGTGCGCACCTTTGCGTGGGTCGTGCTGCTGGGCAGGAACGGCGTGGTGAACCAGTTGCTGCAGGCGCTGGGCATCCTGGATGCGCCCGCCAACCTGCTCTACAACTTCGGCAGCGTGCTGGTGGGCATGGTGCACGCGCTGATGCCGCTGGCAGTGCTGACGATGCTGTCCGTGATGGAGAACATCGACCGCAACCTGCCCCGCGCCGCGTCCACGCTGGGCGCGCGGCCCGGCACGGCGTTCTGGAAGATCTATTTCCCGCTGTCGATGCCCGGCGTGGCCGCCGCGGCGATCATGGTGTTCGTGACCGCCATCGGCTTTTTCATCACGCCCGCGCTGCTGGGCGGACGCAAGGAGACGATGATCACGCAGATCATCATCGACCAGGTCCAGCAGACGCTGAACTGGGAGTTCGCGGGCGCCGTGTCGGTGCTGCTGCTGGTGGTGGTGCTGGTGGTGTTCGCGATCTACGACAAGGTGCTGGGCCTGTCGACGATGGCCGGCGGCGCGTCGACCCGGGTGCGCGCGTCGGGCACGCAAAGCCTGTCGCGGCGCGCGGGCGAGGCGGTGCTGACCGTGCTGGCCAATGTGTCCGATGCGCTGTTCGCCCTGCTGCCCGCACGCCTGCGCCGCTCGGTGTCGGGCACCGGCCAGTCGCGCACGCTGTGGTGGATCGTCCTGCTGGTGCTGGCGTTCCTGGCCGCGCCCGCCTTCCTGATGATTCCGCTGTCGTTCGATTCGGGCTCGGGCCTGACGTGGCCGCCCAAGGGATTTTCGCTGCAGTGGTACGAGCAGATGTTCACCTCGCCCGTCTGGATGCAGGCGATCACGCGGTCGCTGATCGTGGGCGTGGGCACGGGCCTGCTGGCGATGCTGATCGGCACGCCGGCCGCGTTCCTGCTGGTGCGCGCGAACATGCGGGGCAAGTCGGCGATGCTGGCCTTCGTGCTGTCGCCGATCGTGGTGCCGCGCATGATCATCGCGGTGGGCATGTTCTATTTCTTTGCGCGTGTGGGGCTGGTGGGTTCGACCATCGGGCTGATCCTTGCGCACACGGTCGTGGCGGTGCCCTACGTGGTGATCACCATGATGGCGGTGCTGCGCAATTACGATACGCGCCTGGATCTGGCGGCGCAGAGCCTGGGCGCGGGCCCGTGGTCGACGCTGCGCTTCGTGACCTTCCCGATCCTGAGCGCCGGCCTCTTGTCGTCGTTCCTGTTCGCGTTTGCGACCTCGTTCGACGAACTGACGATCGCGCTGTTCGCTTCGGGCGGGCTGAACGCGACGCTGCCCAAGCAGTTCTGGGACGAAGTCACGCTGCAGATCTCTCCGGTGATCGCCGCGGTCTCGACCTGCCTTTTCATCTTCATTGCCGCGCTGATCTGGCTGGCCGACCGGCTGCACCGCCGCAGCCTGGCCCACTGATCCGCGCTCGTTTCACCCTCTAGGATTTGCAACATGCTGAACGCAACACAACTGCGCGGAGTCTTCCCCGCCATCCCGACCCCCGTCCACGCCGACGACACGATCCACGTCCCGGCCGCGCAGGCGCTGATCGCCTATCTGCTCAAGCAGGGCATCAATGGCATCGTGCCGCTGGGCGGCACGGGCGAGTATGGCGCGCTGGCCCGCACGGAACGCATCCGGATGTGCAAGCTGACGGTCGACGCCGTGGCCGGCAGCGTGCCGGTGATTCCGGGCGTGCTGGACCCTGGCTTTCACGATGCGTTGCAGGCAGGCAAGGAGTTCGCGGACGCGGGCGCGGATGCGCTGATGGTGCTGACGCCCTATTACACGACGCCCACGCAGGCGGGCATCCGCGAGTACTTCCTGCGCTATGCGGATGCCTCGCCGCTGCCGGTGATGATCTACGAGATCCCCTACCGCACGCGCATCGCGATCGCGCCGGAGGTGCTGCATGAACTGTCGCGGCACGAAAACATCATCGGGATGAAGGCCTGCAATACCGACATGTACCACTTCCTGCGCACGGTGGCGGGCGTGGATGAGTCGTTTGCGGTGTTGAGCGGAGAGGACACCCTGCTGCCGGTGCATCTGGCGGCCGGCGCGCGGGGCGGGATCGTGGTGACGGCGAGCCTGCTGCCGTCGGCCTGGCGCAAGGTGTACGAGCTGGGTGCTTCGGGGCGCACGCGCGAGTCGATGGAACTGCATCGGCGGCTGATTCCGCTGATGAACCTGGCGTTTGCGGAAACGAATCCGGGGCCGATGAAGTCGGTCATGGATTTGATCGGCGTGAATGCGCCGGCGGTGCTGGATCCGCTGGTGGCGCCGGCGGATGGGTTGCAGGCGGCCTTGCGTGAGGCGCTGACGCCGTTGCTGCGGGAGTTTGAAGGGGTTTGAGGGGGTTTGAGGTGCCTCACCGGGCACCCGTGGATTCAGCTTCCCGGATGCCTGGGCGAATGAGGTGATCGGGCTGATCGGGCTGATCGGGGTGATCGGAAAGCCCCCGTCACCTCGAATAGCCCGAGAACTTCGATTTCGATATCGACGTGGCCGCCACCTGCACGTGCGGCGCCAGCTCGGCTTCCACGCGTGCCACCGTCCACCTCGTCGTCGGCACGGAAATATTGATCGCCGCCACCGCCCATCCCCGATGATCGATCACCGGCGCGGCAACGGAGATATCGCCCAGCACCGTCTCATTGACGATGACCGCGTAGCCCTTTTCGGCCACGCGCTGCACCCGCTCCTGCAGCTTGTCCGGGTTCACTTCGGTGTACGGCGTGATCGGTTCCAGCCGGGTCTGCGCCAGGATTTCGCGGCGATGCTCCTCGGACAGCCGGGACAGGATCGCCGTGCCCGATGCCGTGAAATACGCCGGCAGGCGGCTACCCACGGCGATGTCCACGTTCACCAGGTGGTGGCCGGGAAAGCGCGCGACAAAAACAATCTCGTGGCCGTCCAGTTCCTGCAGGTTGGTCGTCTCGCCCAGCGTGCGGCTGATGTCCAGCAGATAGGGCGACGCCTTGTCGATCAGTTCGTTCGCGCGCACGTAGTTGTACGAAAACTGCAGCACCTTCGGCGTCAGCCCGTAGTTGCGCGTGTCGGGGATGCGGCGCAGGTAGCCCAGGGTTTCCAGCGTGTAGACCAGGCGCTGCGTCGCGCTGCGGTCCAGGCCCGACGCGCGGGCAATGTCGGCCAGGGTCATGTGGCGCTTGGGGCCGTCGAACGCGTGCAGCACCTGGAAGGCTTTTTCGGTGGAGCCCACGAACAGCGACGACCGGGTCTCGGTCGGCGCCTGCGGCGTTTGCGTGTCGTCTGAAGGTGGTGTGCGCACGGGGGCAGCCTATGGAGTGATGATAGGGAGGCGGCGCAAGAATCAGCGCGACACGGGATTTGCCGGGCTCATGTCACATACTGCGGTCACGTACTGCGGTCGCGTACTGCGCTCGAATTAATTGTAATTCAATCACTAATAGCAGATTTCAATTACTTTAATCGCCACGCCATCTAGGCATCCGCCAGCGGCACCCCCGGCTGCGAGGCCGAGCGCGAGCCAGGCAGGGGATGGCAAGAGGCGGGGTGATAGGTATGCACCACCGACAGCTTCACGCGGTCGCTGGCATTGCCCTGCGCGGCGTGCAGCGTGCGGCAATGGAAGAACACCACGTCGCCGGGCTGGAGTTCCGGGCAGACCGCGCGCGCGATCCATTCCGCATTCTGCGGCGCGTCGTCGCGGAAGAACTTCTTTTCGTCGAACTGCGCCGGCGTGAAGGCCGCCGCGTGCGAGCCCGGTATGAACGAGAGGCCGCCATTGGCGCGCGTTTCGTTGCCCAGCGCAAGCCAACAGGACACCAGGTCGGTATCGGAAAACGACCAGTAGCGGATGTCCTGATGCCAGCCCGTCAGGCTGCCGTAGGCCGGATGCTTGGTCATCACGCAGTTGTGGTGCACGGTGGACAGCACCGGCGTTTCCTGGAAATACCGCGACAGCCACTGCGCGATGCGCGGATCGGTGGCCCATTGCGCGAACAGCGGGTCCCGGGCGTAGGCGCCCAGCAGCCGGCGCACGGTCAGCCCGCCCTCGGCAGCGCGCGATTCGGGCGCGCCGGGGTAACGCAGGTCGGCTTCGTATTCGATGGGCGCGACGTGGTCGCGCAAGTGGCGTTCAGCGAGGGCGCGCAGCGCGGCGACCTGCTCCTGGCTCGCGAATTGGCGCGCCACCACAAACCCCTGCTCGCGCAGGACGGCTATCTGTTCATCAGGCAGTAACCCGGACATCTCGATCCTCACAGCCCGCGCCGTATGCGACGCGTCTGCATGCGGGCAGGCGCGCACCGGGCGAGGCGCCGGTCGACGCGGGACGGCTAGATTACCAAAACGCCGGGTCAGGCAGCGGGCGTTTTCCCGGGCTGGCTGGCCGGCGGGTTCAGGCGGGCGGCGTCGCGCTCCTGGACTTCATGGTGCACCCATTCGCGCCACACGGCCACCAGCAGCGCCATCAGCACGGGACCGACGAAGAGCCCGACGATCCCCATGGTCTTCACGCCGCCCACCAGACCGAAGAACGTGGGCAAAAACGGCAGCTTCACGGGGCCGCCCACCAGGCGCGGGCGCAGGGTCTTGTCGACGATGAAGAGTTCGACGCTGCCCCACACCATCAGCGCGATGCCCGCCACCACGTGGCCGGAGCCCACCAGGTACAGCGAAACCAGGGTGAAGGACAACGGCGCGCCGCCCGGGATCAGGGCCATGAAGCCGGTGACCACGCCCAGCAGGACCGGTGACGGAACCCCCGCGATCCAGTAGGCGACGCCCAGGACCAGCCCCTCGCCCAGGGCGATCAGCCCCATGCCGGTGACGGTGGAATTGATGGTGGCCGGCACCACGCGCGAAAAGCGCTGCCAGCGCGCGGGCAGGATGCGTTCGCCCAGGACGTCCAATTGGGCCACCATGCGGATGCCGTCCTTGTAGACGAAGAACAGCGTGATCAGCATGAAGAGGACCGTCAGCAGCAACTGAAAGACGTTGCCCGTGGCGGCCAGCGCCATGCGGTAGATATTGCCCAGGTGTTCGCCGCTGACGGCTTCGACCAGCGCGCCCAGCGCGTGGGGCTGGCCGATATAGGATTCCCAGTATTGGGACAGGCGATCGCCCACCACCGGCAAGGACGAGATCCACGCGGGCACGTCCACCCCGTGGCGGTTGGCCGCGATGGCCCACGCGACGAACGCACTGGCTTCCTTGATGGCATAGGACAGGGCCAGCGACAACGGCACGATCAGCACGACGACGACCACCAGCAACGCCAGCGACGCGGCCACCGCCGTGCGGCCCCCGCATCGGACGACGAGGCGCTGGTAGAGCGGCCAACTGGCCAGGCCGATGATCAGCGCCGCCAGGGCCGGAACCAGGAATCCGCTAAGAAAGTAAACCCCCGCCAACAGCACAAGCAGCAACAGCCAACGGGCGATCAGGTAAGCGGGTAGAACAGGCTGCATAGCGCGATCGACAGTTTAAGGGCGTTGTAGGCTTTGACTGTCGGACTATACAGACGTTTCACCCGATACGAGGGACGCAAGGGCTGTATTTACTACGGGGTTTCCCGTGCTTTTTGCCCATGGCGAAACCGCCGGGCCGCCATGGGGATATCGCGTCGGCGCGTATTTACAGCACGTACTCCGCGGCTTCTTCGCGCGCGGTGCGGCGGCGCGGCGCCATGGCGGGCGCGGCAGGAATCGCGGGGACGTGCGGCTGGGCGGCCATGGGAAGCCCCTGGTTGCGCTGATACACCGCGCAGGACGCCGCGGCCGGATCGGTTTCGTCGCGGCCGCTGAGCAGCGGGCAACCGGCGAAAAGCTCGGCCACCCAGTCGGTGAAGGCGCGCACCTTGGGCGACAACTGCCGGCTCTGCGGGTACAGCACGGATATGGCCGTGGGGCTGGGCTTCCATTGGGGCAGGACTTCAATCAGCTCGCCCGACTGCAGGTAGGGCAGCGCCATGTAGCGCGCCGTCTGGATGAGACCAAAGCCTTTCAGCCCGCAATCCAGGTAGGCGCCGGCTTCGTTCACGGCCACCGTGCCCTTCATGTCCACTTCCTGGTGCTTGCCGTCCACCTTGAAGTCCCAGGCGCAGTTGCGGCCGGTGCGGCTGGAGAAATAATGCACCGCATGGTGGTCGCGCAGCGATTCGATCGTCTGCGGCATGCCGTGGCGGGCCACATAGGAGGGCGACGCGCAGGTCACGGTCTGCAGGGTGCCGATGCGGCGGGCGACCAGGCTGGAATCTTCGAGGTCGCCGGCGCGGATCACGCAGTCCACGGCTTCCTGGACCATGTCGACGGGGCGGTCGCCCAGCCCGAGCACCAGTTCGACGTCCGGGTATTTGTCGTGGAAATCACACAATGAGGGGATCAGGATCAGCCGGCCGATGGAGGTCGACACATCGATGCGCAGCCGGCCTTTCAGGCGCAGGGCGGCTTCCTGGAAGCACGCCTCGGTTTCTTCCACGTCGGCCAGGATGCGCACGCAGTGCTGGTAATAGCCCGCGCCGTCGGGCGTGAGGCCGATGCGGCGCGTCGTGCGGTTCAGCAGACGCACGCCCAGCAGGCGTTCGAGGTTCTGGATGATGGTCGTGACGGTGGTGCGCGGAAGCGATAGGCTGTCGGCCGCCCGGGTGAAGCTATTGGCGTCCACGACGCGCACAAACACCTGCATCGCCTGAAAACGGTCCATGGCAAGGGTGTCCTTTGGGCAAATAAGTCGGGGTGAACGCAGCATAACCCGATTCCGGCGCGGATTAGTCATTATCCACGAATAGTGTTGCCGAGATAGACAGGTTTATCCGTCCGGACAAAACACTCAAAATGCAACCCATCTTGAAGTGCCCTTGCCGCCCGGCGCCATCACAGGGCATGTCAACCCTCAGACTCCGACCCCGCCGCGACCCGCCCTGATCAGGCGCCCGCCGCCGCCGGATACACGACCCCGGTCGATGTTGCACCGCAACATACCCTACCGGCCCCGGATTCTCAGGATTGGCATACCCGTCGCGCCGCCGCCTGCGCCCCAGGCTTTTCGGGCAAGCGCGCTTTCGACCCTGAAAACCACTCAAGGAAACATCATGGTTTCGCGTAATCGTATTGCTGTGCTCGTCGTCTTTGCAGCCGTGCTGGCGGCCGGCGGCGGCTATGCCCTGACCCGCGGCCCCGCGGGCGGCAACGTCGCCATGGCGCAGGGCGCCCCCGCCGCGCCCCCGGTCGAGGTCGCCGAAGTCGTCAACAAGACCATCGTCGATTGGCAGCGCTACTCCGGCCGCCTGGAAGCGATCGACCGCGTCGACATCCGCCCGCTCGTGTCCGGCACGCTGACCGCCGTGCACTTCCAGGACGGCAGCATCGTCAAGAAGGGCGACGTGCTCTTCACCATCGACCCGCGCCCCTACGCGGCCGAGGTGGATCGCGCCGCCGCCGCGCTGACGGCCGCCAAGGCCCGCGCCGCCTACACGGCGTCGGAACTGGCCCGCGGCAAGCGCCTGCTGACCGACAACGCCATCGCCCGCCGCGACTTCGAGGAAAAGCAGAACGCCGCGCGCGAAGCCGCCGCCAACCTGCAGGGCGCGCAGGCCGCGCTGGACTACGCCAAGCTCAACCTGGGCTACACCAGCATCGAGGCGCCGGTCGATGGCCGCGTGTCGCGCGCCGAAGTCACGGTCGGCAACGTCGTCGCCGCGGGCGCCACGTCGGTGCCGTTGACCACGCTGGTGTCGGTGTCCAAGATGTACGCCTCGTTCGACGTGGACGAACAGACGTTCCTGCGCTACGTAAACCCCGCCCGCAACGGCCGCGCCGGTTCGGTGCCGGTGGAACTGGGCCTGGCCAATGAAGACGGCTACTCGCGCACGGGCGTCGTGCAGTCGGTGGACAACCGGCTGGACGCCACCTCCGGCACCATCCGCGTGCGCGCCGAGTTCGACAACGCCGACGGCACGCTGCTGCCGGGCCTCTACGCCCGCATCCGCCTGGGCGGCAGCGAACCGCGTGCGGCCGTGCTGATCGACGAACGCGCCATCGGCACCGACCAGGACAAGCGCTTCGTGCTGGTGCTGGACGACAAGAACCACGCCGTCTACCGCCAGGTGAAGCTGGGCGCCAACCAGGAAGGCCTGCGCGTGGTCGATTCGGGCCTGGCCGCCGGCGAACGCATCGTCGTCAACGGCCTGCAGCGCATCCGTCCTGGCGACGCCGTGACCCCGACCGTCGTCCCCATGGTTGCCGCCAAGCGTGGCCCCGGCAACCCGGTCCAGACCGCCTCGGCGCAAAACTGAGCCGACGCGTCTAACGAGAACGTCCATGAATATCTCGAAATTCTTCATCGACCGGCCGATCTTCGCCGGCGTGCTATCCATCCTGGTGCTGCTGGCGGGCCTCCTGGCCATGTTCCAGCTCCCCATCTCCGAATACCCGGAAGTGGTGCCGCCGTCGGTGGTGGTGCGCGCGCAGTATCCGGGCGCCAACCCCAAGGTCATCGCCGAAACCGTCGCCTCGCCGCTGGAAGAGTCCATCAACGGCGTGGAAGACATGCTGTACATGCAGTCGCAGGCCAACAGCGACGGCAACCTGACGCTGACGGTGAACTTCAAGCTGGGCGTGGACCCGGACAAGGCCCAGCAGCTCGTGCAGAACCGCGTGTCGCAGGCGCTGCCGCGCCTTCCGCCTGACGTGCAGCGCCTGGGCGTGACCACGGCCAAGAGCTCGCCCACGCTGACGCTGGTGGTCCACCTGATCTCGCCCAATGACCGCTACGACATCACCTACCTGCGCAACTACGCGATCCTGAACGTGAAGGACCGCCTGGCCCGCATCACGGGCGTGGGCGAAGTGACGGTGTGGGGCTCGGGCAACTACTCCATGCGCGTGTGGCTCGATCCGCAAAAGGTCGCGCAGCGCGGCATGACCGCGTCCGAAGTCGTCGCCGCGATCCGCGAGCAGAACGTGCAGGTGGCAGCGGGCGTGATCGGCGCCTCGCCCACGGCGGGCGACGTGCCGCTGCAACTGAACGTGAACGCGCGCGGCCGCCTGCAGACCGAAGAGGAATTCCGCGACATCATCCTGAAGACCTCGCCGGACGGCGCCGTGACGTACCTGTCCGACGTGGCCCGCGTGGAACTCGATGCCCAGGAATACGGCCTGCGCTCGCTGCTGGACAACAAGCAGGCGGTGGGCATGGGCATCATGCAGTCGCCGGGCGCCAACGCGCTGGACGTGTCCAGCCAGGTGCGCGCCGCCATGGCCGAGCTGGCCCAGGACTTCCCGCCGGGCGTGGAATACCGCATCGAATACGACCCCACGCAGTTCGTGCGCTCCAGCATTGAAGCCGTGGTGCATACGCTGCTGGAAGCCATTGCGCTGGTCGTGCTGGTGGTGATCCTGTTCCTGCAGACCTGGCGCGCGTCCATCATCCCGCTGCTGGCGGTGCCCGTTTCCATCGTCGGCACGTTCGCGCTGCTGCTGGTGTTCGGCTACTCCATCAACGCACTGTCGCTGTTCGGCATGGTGCTGGCCATCGGGATCGTGGTGGACGACGCCATCGTGGTGGTCGAAAACGTCGAGCGCAACATCGCGGCCGGGCTCAGTCCACGCGACGCGACGTATCGCGCCATGCGCGAAGTCAGCGGCCCCATCATCGCCATCGCGCTGACCCTGTGCGCCGTGTTCGTGCCGCTCGCCTTCATGACGGGCCTGACGGGCCAGTTCTACAAGCAGTTCGCCATGACCATCGCCATCTCCACGGTGATCTCGGCGTTCAACTCGCTGACCCTGTCGCCCGCGCTGTCGGCCCTGCTGCTCAAGAGCCACCACGACAAGCCCGACTGGCTGACCCGCGGCATGAACCGCGTCTTCGGCCGCTTCTTCAACTGGTTCAACAACATGTTCGGCCGCGCGTCTGAGTCCTACGGCACGGGCGTGGCCAGCGTCATCCGCCGCAAGGCGGGCGCCATGGGCGTGTACGCCGTGCTGGTCGCCGCAACCATCGGCGTGTCGTATCTCGTGCCCGGCGGCTTCGTGCCCGCGCAGGACAAGCAGTACCTGATCGGCTTCACGCAACTGCCCAACGGCGCCTCGCTGGACCGCACCGAAGACGTGATCCGCCGCATGAGCGACATCGCCCTGAAGGAACCCGGCGTGCAGTCGGCCATCGCCTTCCCCGGCCTGTCGATCAACGGCTTCACCAACAGCTCCAGCGCGGGCATCGTGTTCGTCACGTTGAAGCCCTTTGACGAACGCAAGAGCGCAAACCTGTCCGGCAACGCCATCGCCGCGTCGCTCAACCAGAAGTTCGCGGCCATCCAGGACTCGTTCATCGCCGTGTTCCCGCCCCCGCCCGTGATGGGCCTGGGCACGCTGGGCGGCTTCAAGCTCCAGCTCGAAGACCGCTCGGCCCTCGGCTATGCCGAACTCGACAAGGCCAAGCAGGCCTTCCTGGAAAAAGCGCGCCAGACGCCGGAACTCGGCCCCACGTTCTCCAGCTACGAGATCAACGTGCCGCAGCTCGACGTCGACCTGGACCGCGTCAAGGCCAAGCAGCTGGGTGTGCCGGTGACCGAAGTCTTCGACACCATGCAGATCTACCTGGGCTCCATGTATGTCAACGACTTCAACCGCTTCGGCCGGGTGTTCCAGGTCCGCGCGCAGGCCGATGCCCCGTTCCGCGCCCACGCCGACGACATCCTGCAACTGAAGACCCGCAACGCCGCCGGCGACATGGTGCCGCTGTCGTCGCTGGTCACGGTCAAGCAGACGTTCGGCCCGGAAATGGTGGTGCGCTACAACGGCTACACCGCCGCCGACATCAACGGCGGTCCGGCCCCCGGCTATTCGTCCGACCAGGCGCAGGCCGCGGCCGAACGCGTCGCCGCGGAAACGCTGCCGCGCGGCGTGAAGTTCGAATGGACCGACCTCACGTACCAGCAGATCCTGGCGGGCAACGCCGGCCTGTGGGTGTTCCCGATCAGCGTGCTGCTCGTGTTCCTGGTGCTTGCCGCCCTGTATGAAAGCCTGACCCTGCCGCTCGCCGTGATCCTGATTGTGCCGATGAGCATCCTGGCGGCGTTGACCGGCGTTTATCTCACCGGCAACGACAACAACATCTTCACGCAGATCGGCCTGATGGTGCTGGTGGGGCTGTCGGCGAAGAACGCGATCCTGATCGTGGAATTCGCCCGCGAACTGGAGATGAACGGCCGTACACCGCTGGAAGCCGCCATCGAAGCCAGCCGCCTGCGCCTGCGTCCCATCCTGATGACGTCCATCGCGTTCATCATGGGCGTGGTACCGCTGGTGCTGTCCTCGGGCGCGGGGTCTGAAATGCGCCATGCGATGGGTGTGGCCGTGTTCTTCGGCATGCTGGGCGTGACCCTGTTCGGCCTGTTCCTGACGCCGGTCTTCTACGTGCTGCTGCGTTCCATCGGCGGCAAGACGCTGCACTCGGCCGCGCCGCATGAAGCGCCCGTGTGCGTGCCCCACGTCGATCCGAACGCGCCGCCCGCCACGCAGCACAACGCCTAGGCCGGCACGCACAAGAAAAGCCAGCGCGTCCCGTCCAGCCGGGCGGGACGCGCGCCAAAGAGAAACGTCATCATGATCAAAAGACTGACCCGAGGATCCGCCCTGCTTGCCCTGCTGCTCGTGCTGGCCGGCTGCGCGGTGGGTCCGACCTACGAACGGCCCTCGGCCGACACCCCCGCGGCCTTCAAGGAAGCCGCCCTGCCCGCGTCCGAAGCCGGCTCCTGGAAGCCCGCCGAGCCGTCCGAAGATGCGCTGCGCGGCGCGTGGTGGAAAGTGTTCAACGACGAAGGCCTGAACCAGCTTGAAGAAGAAGCCCAGCGCGCCAACCAGGACCTGCAGGCCGCCGCCGCGCGGCTGAGCCAGGCCCGCGCCCTGCAGCGCGAAGCCCGGTCCGGCTTCTTCCCCAGCCTGGACGCCGGGTTCGGCCCCAATCGCCAGCGCCCTTCGGCCGTGTCGCAAGGGCTGCCCGACGGCACGTCGACCTCGCCCGTGACCACCTGGCGCGCGCAAGGCACGGTGTCGTACGAGGCCGACCTGTTCGGCCGCGTTGCGTCCACCGTCGACGCCGCCACCGCCGACGCCCAGCAAAGCGAGGCGCTCTACCGCTCCGTGCTGCTGGCCCTGCAGGCCGACGTCGCCACCACCTACTTCCTGGTGCGCGAGCAGGATGCGGAGTCCCGCTTGTACTACCAGACCGTCAAGCTGCGCACGGAAACGCTGCAACTCATCCAGCGCCGCTACGACGCCGGCGACATCAGCGAACTGGACTTGGCACGCGCCAAGGCTGAACTGGCCTCCGCGCAATCCGAGGCCCTGGGCATCGACCGCCGCCGCGCCACCGCCGAACACGCGCTGGCCGTGCTGCTGGGCCGCGCCCCGTCGGAATTCACCATGCCGCCGCAGCCCATCGAGAAGATCGCGCTGTCCATCCCCGCCGGCCTGCCGTCGACCCTGCTCGAACGCCGCCCCGACATCGCCGCCGCCGAACGCGCCATGGCCGCCGCCAACGCCCGCGTCGGCGCGGCCAAGTCCGCGTTCTTCCCGCGCCTGGACATCACCGGGGCCTTCGGCTACGAGTCTTCGGAACTGGGCAACCTGTTCCAATGGTCCAGCCGCACGTTCCTCTTGGGCCCCCTGGTCGGCGCCGCGCTGTCCATGCCCATCTTCGACGGCGGCCGCCGCCAGGCCGGCCTGGACCGCGCCCGCGCCGTCTACGAAGAAGACGTCGCCGTCTATCGCCAGACCGTCCTGAACGCGTTCCGCGAAGTCGAAGACAACCTCGCCAACCTGCGCATCCTGGCGGACCAGACCAAGGCCCAGGACGCCGCGGTCGAAGCCGCCGCGCGCGCCGCGAAGCTCTCGCACACGCAGTACCGCGAGGGGTCCATCAGCTACCTCGACGTCATCGAAGCGGACCGCAGCGTCCTGCTGCAGCAGCGCGTCGCCGTCCAGCTCAGCGCCGAACAGGCCCGCTCCACCGTCGGCCTCATCCGCGCCATCGGCGGCGGCTGGGACAACCCGGTGCCGCCGGAGAAGGTGGCGGCGAAGTAAGCGGAAAAGCGGGGCAACGCCGGGGTGCAACGCCCCGGCGTTGCTCCGCCTTCACGCCTTGCGCGCCAGATACCGCAAAGCGATCCGGTACCCGGCGTACACATAGAACCCGTCGCTGTTCATCACCAGCCAGGCGCCCAGGCCGCCCATCAACGCCACCACCGGTCCCACGGCCTGCACATCGCCCTGGGTCCAGGCGATCACGCCGAACGCGCCGACGATGACCAGCCCGATCGACAGCCACTTCAGCAGCACCAGGCCCGCGGCCTGTCCGGCCATCATCATCACCACGCCGATCGCCAGACCCAGCGCCGTACCGGTGCACACCGCGACCAGCGCGAATGCCGCCAGCGCCGGACCCACGCCGCGCATCAGCAGGCTCAAGACCTCGATCCCGACGCCGAGCCCGCCGCCCATCACCAGCACCGCCAGCACCAGCGGAGACCACGTCCCCGGCGGCGTGCGTCCCGCATCCATCTGCGCCACGAAGCGGTGCATCGCCGCCGACGCGGCGGGATCCCGTCCCTGCGCCTGCGCAGCCTCCAGCCTGCGGCACTGCGCGATCAGGGCGTTCAGGCCGCGGGCGGGAGCGGGCGTCACGGGCGCGTCACTCCCGGCGCATGCTCGGCCACCGTGCTTCGCAACGCCGCCATCGCCTCTTGCACCGCCAATGGCCGGAACCCGTCCTCGCGCCAGTACATGGCCACCGAACCGAATCCCGACAGCCGCACCGGGATGATGCGCATTGCGCGCATCTGCGAAAAGCGCAGCGCGGCGCGGTGCGAGGCCACGCCGATCATGTCGCTGTTGTTGATGAGCGTGAGATTGACCGTGACCGAATTCGATTCCACATGGTCCGGCGGCGGCGCCTGGCCAGCCGCGGCCAGCGCCGCGTCCACGGCGTTGCGGATGGGCGTGCCCTTGGGCCACAGGATCCAGCGGTAAGACAACAGGTCCTGCCAGCTTGGCCGCTCCACGGCGAAGAGCGGATGCCGGGGCCGCGCGACCAGATGGATGGGCTCCAGGTACAGGGCCTCGAAGCGGATGGCCGGGTCATGGTGTTCGGGCGCGGACCGCCCCACCACGATGTCCAGGTCGCCCTGCGCCAATTGCGCCAGCAGACGGTCCGTGGTGCCCTCCACCAGCTTTACCCGCGCCTGCGGCATGCGCTCCAGCAGCTTCATGACCGCCAGCGGCACCGTGTCGGACGCGGACGCCCCCGATGCGCCGATCACCACGCGGCCGCCGCCGCCCTCCCGCAGCGCCGCCATGTCCGCGCTGGCCCGGTCCAGTTGCGACTCCACCCGCTGCGCATGCGCGATCAGCACGTCGCCGTGCGGGGTTGGGCGCAGGCCGCGCGCATGGCGCTCGAAGAGCGGCAGTCCGATATCGTCTTCCAGATCCTTCAGCCATTTCGACAGGCCCGGCTGCGTCGTATTGAGCATGGCGGCGGAATGGCTGATGTTGCGGGTCTGGGCCAGGCTGAGCAGCATTTTCAGGTTGCGCAGCCGCAAGCGGTGGGTCCAGTCCATGCAGGCCCTCGTGGTGGGGAGGTTGTCTCGTAGGTATGTTCTTATTCGTATGGATAATAAGATAAATTCATTTCAAACCGCATAGCTGCTTGCGCATAATCGTCTCCATACCAGGACCAGCCGCGAACCCACGCGGCGGCCGCCCGTAGAAGCCGGCGATAGCCGGACATACCGGAGACAACCATGCACGATGGCCACCCCGCCAGCGCGGACAGCGCTGCCTCGGACCGCGCCCGCTACTACGCGCGCATCGCAAAGAAACACATGTCGCCCCTGTGGGAGTCGCTGCACAACCTGGTGCCGCGCCAGCCCGCGCCGCGCTGCGTGCCTGCCATCTGGAAATACGACGATGTGCGCGACGACGTCATGGCGTCGGGCTCGCTGATTTCCGCGGAAGAAGCCGTGCGCCGCGTGCTGATCCTGGAAAACCCCGGCCTGCCCGGCCAGGCCAGCATCACGCAAAGCCTGTACGCGGGCCTGCAGCTCATCCTGCCCGGCGAAATCGCGCCCAGCCATCGCCACACGCAATCGGCCCTGCGCTTCATCGTCGAGGGCCGCGGGGCCTACACCGCCGTCAATGGCGAGCGCACCACGATGCATCCCGGCGATTTCATCATCACGCCGTCGTGGACCTGGCACGACCACGGCAACGCCGAAACCGTCGAAGGCGGCGAGCCCGTGGTCTGGCTCGACGGCCTGGACATCCCGTTGCTGCGCTTCCTGGACGCCGGGTTTGCCGAAAACTACCCCTCGGCCACCCAGCCGGTCACGCGCCCCGAAGGCGACAGCCTGGCGCGCTTCGGCCACAACATGGCGCCCGTGCGCCACCAGGTGTCCAGCGGCACGTCGCCCATCTTCAACTACCCCTACGAACGCAGCCGCGAGGCGCTGGACGCGCTCTACCGCCACGGCGAGCTCGATCCCTGGGACGGCGTCAAGCTGCGCTACCTGAACCCCGCCAACGGCGGCTATCCCATGCCCACGATGGCCACGTTCATGCAATTCCTGCCCGCGGGCTTTCAGGGCAAGACCTTCCGCACGACCGACTCCACGGTCTACAGCGTGGTCGAAGGCCGGGGCTCGGCGCGCATCGGCGACCAGGAGTTCCTCTTCGGTCCGCGCGACGTCTTCGTGGCGCCATCCTGGATGCCCGTCCAACTGGCCGCGCTGGAAGACGCCACGCTCTTCAGCTATTCAGACCGCCCGGTGCAGGCCACCCTGGGCCTGTGGCGCGAAGAACGCGTCGGCTGATCCGCGCGCTCCCGAATCCCCATCCCGTCTTCAAAGGTGTTCCATGTCTTTTGTGTTTGCTCCCGCCGCCCCCGTCGCCGTGCCCATCGCCGGCAGCCAGGACATTTTTCCCGTGCGCCGCGTCTATTGCGTCGGCCGCAATTACGCCGCCCACGCGCGCGAAATGGGCTTCGACCCCGACCGCGAACCGCCGTTCTTCTTCTGCAAGCCGGCCGACGCCGTGGTCCCCGTCGCCGACGGCGCCACGCTGTCCCTGCCCTACCCGCCTGAAACGTCGAACCTACATTACGAGATCGAACTGGTCGCGGCCATCGGCAAAGGCGGCGCCAACATCCCGGTCGACGACGCGCTGGCGCACGTGTGGGGCTACGCCGTCGGCCTGGACATGACGCGCCGCGACCTGCAAATGAAAATGCGCGAAGCCGGCCGCCCGTGGGAACTGGGCAAGGCCTTCGACCAGAGCGCGCCCATCGGACCGCTCCATCCCGCGCAATCGGTCGGTGGCATCGAGCAAGCCGGCATCTGGCTGCAGGTCAACGGCGCCGACAAGCAGCGCAGCGACATCGGCAAGCTGATCTGGTCCGTCGCCGAGACCATCGCCTACCTGTCCAAATACTTCCGCCTCGAAGCCGGCGACCTCATCTACACGGGCACGCCCGAAGGCGTGGGCCCCGTGGTGCGCGGCGACAAGATGGTAGGCGGCGTGGACGGGTTGGGCACCATCAGCGTCCAGATGGCTTGAGGCCGGGAGTTCCGCATGCAACTGCACAGTTTCTTCAACAGCTCCACCTCCTACCGCGTGCGCATCGCCCTGGCGCTCAAGGGCCTGTCCTATGAGTACCTGCCGGTGAATCTGCGCAAGCAGGAGCAGCGGACCGCGGACTATATGGCCAGGAATCCCTCCGCGGGCGTGCCCCTGCTGATCGACGGCGACATGCAGCTCTCGCAGTCGCTTGCCATCATCGACTACCTGGACGCCACGCATCCCGAGCCGCGCCTGATTCCCGCCGATACGCAGGCGCGCGCCCGGGTGCTGGAGCTGTCCGACGCCATCTCCTGCGACATCCACCCCGTCAACAACATGCGCATCCTGCGCTACCTGCAGGACGTGCTGGGGGCCAGCGACGAACAGAAGAACGCCTGGTACCACCACTGGATCCGCGAAGGCCTGACCGCCGTGGAGGCCCTGCTGGAACGCCACGGCCACGGCGCGTACTGCTTTGGCGACGCGCCCACGCTGGCCGATTGCTGCCTGGTGCCCCAGGTGGCCAATGCCCAGCGCATGGGCTGCGACCTCTCCGCCTATCCGCGCATCCTCGGCGTTTTTGAACACTGCAACGCGCAGCCTGCCTTCCAGGCGGCCGCGCCGGCCCAGCAACCGGACTACACCAAGTGAACATGCAAGAGCCCGACACCCACGGCGCGCCGCTGCGCGAGTACACCGATCCCGGCTATCGGCCGCTGTGCGCCAACCTGGCCGAGGTGCGCGCCAACATCGACCGGCTGGACGACGACATCGTGCGGCTGATCGCCGAGCGCGCCATGTACGTGAAGGACGCGGCGCGCTTCAAGCGCGACGCTTTCCAGGTGAGCGCCCCCGCGCGCCAGGCCCAGGTCTTCGAGAAGGCCAGGAAGCTGGCGGAACGCCACAACCGGGGCTTTGCCAACCTGGAGCAGGTGGTGGACGCGACCTATCGCGCGATGGTCGCCGCATTCATCGCCAATGAGCAGACCTATTTCGACACCATGAAAGACGTGGGAGACACGCATGCCTGATTCTTCGTTCCTGCCCCCGGGCCGCATGCTCGCGCGCCGTCTTGCGGTGCGCGCCGCCGCGCTCGGCCTGGCCGCGCTGGCGCCGCTGGCCGCCGCCGGCACCGCCGAAGCCGCCGACGCGTGGCCCACCCAGCCGCTCAAGGCGGTCGTGCCGTTCGGTCCGGGCTCCAGCCCCGACCAGGTCGCGCGCATCGTCGGCGAGAAGGCCGGCGCGATCCTCGGCCAGGCCATCGTCATCGAAAACAAGCCCGGCGCCAGCGGCAACATCGGCACCTATGCCATCGCCAACGCCAAGCCCGATGGCTACACCTTCGGCGTGTCGATCACCGGCCCGCTGGTGAACAACACGCTGCTGTTCGACAAGCTGCCCTACGCCCCCGCCAAGGACCTGTCGCCGCTGACCCTTGCCGTGCACCAGCCCAACGTGCTGGTGGTCCCCGCCACTGCCGGCATCGACAACGTCGGCCAGCTTCTGGAGGCCTTGAAGAAAAACCCGGACAAGTACAACTTCCCATCGCCGGGGGCCGGCACCGTGTCGCACCTGGCGGTCGAGCTGCTCTTGCAGCAGATCGGCGCGCGCGCCACGCACGTCCCGTATCCGTCCTCGCCCGCGGCGCTGACCTCGCTGCTGTCGGGCGACACCCAGTTCGCCGCGCTGCCGCCCATCGCGGTCATGCCGATGGTGAAGGACGGCCGGCTGAAGGCGTTGGCGGTCACCTCCTCCAAGCGCTCGGCGCTGCTGCCCGAGATCCCGACATTGGCCGAAGTGGGCGTGCAGGGCATCGAGGGATCCGCGTGGATCGGCTTCGTGGTGTCGTCCAAGGCGCCGGCCGACGTGCAGAAGAAGCTGTCGGACGCGCTCATCCAGGCCATCCATGACCCCGAGGTGTCCAAGCGGCTGCAAGCGCAGTACATGGATCCGGTGGGCGACACGCCGGCCGAATTCCGCAGCTACATGGATGACGAGCTCAAGCGCTGGGAGCCCCTCATCAAGAAGCTGGGCATCAAGGGCCAGTAAGACCGACGCGCGGCCGCGCCGCGCGCCGACGGCAACAAAGCAAGGAGAATCAGATGGTCATCAACGAACCCGCCCGCCAGGTGCCGCTTTATGGCGAATACGAGGTCGTCGTCCTGGGCGGCGGCCCGGCCGGCGTGCTGGCGGCCGCCAGCGCGGCGCGCAATGGCGCGCGCGTGCTGCTCGTGGAACGCTACGGCTTCCTGGGCGGCATGGGCACCGCCGCCGGCGTGTCCAACTTCTGCGGACTGCACGCCAACATCCACGGCGACATCCGGCAGGTGGTGCACGGCATGACCGACGACCTGCTCGACCGCATGCGCGCCATGGACGGGCTGAACGACCCGCATCTGATCCTGGGCAAGATCCATGCGCAGGCCTATGACATCTCGGCGTTCAAGTGCGCGGCCGACGGCCTGGTGCAGGACAGCGGCGCGCAGGTGCTGTTTCACGCGCTGGCCACGGGCCTCACGCGCGACGATCAGGGCCGCGTGGACGCGCTCTTTTTGGAAACCAAGTCCGGCCGCTGCGCGGTGCGCGCCAGGATCTTCATCGACTGCTCGGGCGATGCCGACATCGCCCAGTGGGGCGGCCTTCCCTTTGAGAAGGGCGACGCGCACGGCCACCTGCTCTATCCCACCCTGATGTTCAAGGTGGGCAATGTGGACGGCGTGCGCGCGCAAGAGGCCTGGAAGACCATCCCCGTGCTGATGGACGAAGCGGCGGCCAGCGGCGAGTTCACGTTTCCGCGCAAGGGCGCCATCGTGCGCCCCCAAAAGCACGACTACGAATGGCGGGTCAACGTCACGCAGCTTGCCAACGCCGACGGTAGCGCGGCGGACGGCACCGACGCCGACTCGCTGTCGGCGGGCGAACTCGAAGGCCGCCGCCAGATCATGAATTACCTGGCGTTCCTGCGCGCCAAGGTGCCGGGATTCGAGCAGGCCTATGTGCTGGACATCGCCCCGCAGCTGGGTATCCGCGAGACCCGCCGCATCGTGGGCGAGGCCGTGCTCACCCAGGAAGACGTGCTGGGCTGCGCGGATTTTCCGGACAGCATCGGCGTCAACGGCTGGCCGCTGGAAATGCACATGGCGGGCGACGTCAAGTGGCTCTGGCCGCCCATACCCGAATCGCGCGGCTACAACCAGCTTCCGTTTCGCATGATGGTGCCCCGGCGCGGCCCGGGCGTGGCGGACAACGTGCTGGTGGCTGGCCGCTGCGCCTCGATGACGCACGAGGGCCAGTCCGCCGCGCGCGTCAGCGGAAGCTGCTTCGTCATGGGCGAGGCCGCCGGCACCGCGTCCGCCATGGCGCTGCGCGCGGGCATCGCGCCGGGCGACGTCTCCATTGCGGCGCTGCAGGCGCAATTGACGCAACAAGGCGCCTTCCTGGGCGGCCAGGACTGAACCACAGCGAGGACCCGACATGACGACTATCCTGGCAGCAAAACCGAAAGTGCCGACCCAGACCCAGACCGTGATCGTCGTGGGCGGCGGCATCGGCGGCCTGGCCGCCGCGCTGGCGCTCACGCGGCAAGGCATTGCCGTGCAACTCCTGGAACAGGCCGCGCAGATCGGCGAAATCGGCGCGGGCATCCAGCTCGGCCCCAATGCCTTCGCCGCGCTCGACGCGCTGGGCGTGGGCACGGCGGCCCGCGGCCGCGCCGTCTTCACCGACCACATCATCATGATGGACGCCGTGGATGCCAGGGAGGTGGTGCGCATCGACACCGGCGAAGCCTTTCGTGCGCGCTTCGGCGGCCCCTACGCCGTCATTCACCGCGCCGACATCCACCTGTCCATTCTGGAAGCGGTGCAGAAAGATCCGCTGATCCAGTTCCGCACCTCCACGCAGATCGCCAGCATGTCGCAGGACGCCAATGGGGTAGAAGTCGTGGACACGCAGGGCAACCGCTACCGCGCCGATGCCGTGGTGGGGGCAGACGGCGTCAAGTCCGTGATCCGCGAAGCCATGGTGGGCGATCCCGCGCGCGTGACGGGCCACGTGGTCTACCGCGCCGTGGTCGACCAGGAAAACATGCCGCAGGAACTGCGCATCAACGCCCCCGTGCTGTGGGCGGGTCCGCACTGCCACCTGGTGCACTATCCGCTGCGCGGCGGCCAGCAATACAACCTGGTCGTCACCTTCCACAGCCGGGAGCAGGAGGAATGGGGCGTGCGCGAAGGCAGCAAGGAAGAGGTGCTGTCCTACTTCCAGGGCATCCACCCGACGCCGCACCAGATGCTGGACCGTCCGACCTCATGGAAACGCTGGGCCACCGCCGACCGCGAACCGGTGGAGCGGTGGGGCGAAGGCCGCGTCACGATACTTGGCGATGCCGCCCACCCCATGACGCAATACATGGCCCAGGGCGCGTGCATGGCGCTGGAAGACGCCGTGACGCTGGGCGAGGCAATCCGGCAATGCGAGCACGACTTGCCCGCGGCCTTCCGGTTGTACGAATCGGTCCGCATCCCCCGCAGCGCGCGCGTGGTGTGGTCCACGCGCGAGATGGGCAGGCTCTATCACGCGCGCGGCGTGGAGCGCACGGTGCGCAACATGCTGTGGACCGGACGCAGCCAGTCCCAGTTCTACGACGCATTGCAGTGGCTGTACGGCTGGAAAGTGGAGAACTGCCTCGCGCAAGGCATGCCGCAGTGATGCAGTGACGCAGTGATGCAGTGATCGACGTTGCAGGGAACAGGCCGCGTGGCGAAGACCATGCGGTACACGAGCATAAGCAAAAGAGGAGACAACCATGCACCAAAGCACCCTCCGCGGCGCCGCCGCCGTCCTGCTGTCATTGGCCTCGTACGCGGCCAGCGCGCAGCAGAAACCCGTGGACATCGGCTTCATCGGAACCCTGTCCACGCCCGCCGGCTACATCGGCGAAGACGAGCGCGACGCCTTCATGCTGGCCGTCAAGGAAGGCGGCGGCAAGCTGGGCGGCGTGCCGGTCAATGTGCGCGTCGAGGACGACGCGCTCAAGCCCGCCAACGCCAAGCAGATCGCCGACAAGATGGTGCAGGGCGGCGTGCGCCTGTTCACCGGCATCAATTTCTCGAACGTCATGGCCGCCGTCGGCCCCACCGTGCTGAACGCGGGCGCCTTCTACGTCAGCCTGAACGCCGGCCCCTCCAACTATGCCGGCAAGGCCTGCAATCCCAACTACTTCTCGGTGGCGTTCCAGAACGACTCGTACGCCGACACCGCGGGCATGGCGGCCAACGAGCTGGGCGCCAAGCGCGTCGTCATCATGGCCCCGAACTACCAGGCGGGCCGCGACGCCGTCGCCGGCTTCAAGCGCACGTACAAGGGCGAGATCGCCGACGAGATCTACACCAAGCTCGAACAGGCCGACTTCTCGGTGGAGCTGGCGCGCATCCGTTCGCTCAATCCCGACGCCATCTTCCAGTTCCATCCGGGCGGCGCGGGCATCAACCTGACCAAGCAGTTCGCCAACTCGGGACTGGCGGACAAGATCAAGATGATCACGCCGATCTATTCGATGGACGACCGCATGCTGGCCGCCACGGGCACGGCCGGCAAGGGCTTTTACCTGAGCTCGCTCTGGAGCGCCGACCTGGACAACGCGCAAAGCAAGCACTTCGTCGACGCCTTCACCAAGGCCTACAACCGCGCGCCCACGGCCTATGCGGCGCAGGCCTACGACACCGCGAACCTGATCGGCTCCGCGCTCAAAGCAGTGGACGGCGACATCGCGGGCAAGCCGGACGACTTTCGCAACGCGCTGCGCCGCGCGGACTTCCCCAGCGTGCGCGGCAAATTCAAGTTCGGCCCCAACCAGCATCCCGTCCAGGACTGGTATCTGCTGCACATCGAAGCGGGCCCCGACGGCAAACTGGTCTACAAGAACCTGAAGGTGCTTGCGCGCGACCATACCGACGTGCACGCCGTGGACTGCAAGATGTGAGCACACGATCGGCGGCCGTGCGGGGCCGCCATCACCCAGACTCTCCCAAGAAGGAGTCGCAATGCTGATGTTCCTGGAGCAGGTGCTCAATGGCCTGCAATACAGCGCCCTGCTGTTCCTGTTGTCGGCGGGATTGACGCTGGTGTTCGGCATCATGAACGTCATCAACCTGACGCACGGGTCGTTCTACATGGTGGGCGCGTTCTGCGCCGCCAGCGCGGCCGCGTCCACCGGGTCCTTCGCCGCCGCCTTGCTGGCGGCGCTGGCCGGCGCGGCGCTCTACGGGCTGGTGATCGAACTGCTGGTCATCCGCCACCTGTACCGGCGCGACCACCTGGACCAGGTGCTGGCCACGCTGGGGCTGACGCTCTTCACCAATGAACTGGTGACCGTGCTGTTCGGCCGCAGTCCGCCCTTCATGGACATCCCGCCGTTCCTGTCGGGGTCCGTGGCGCTGCTGCCCGGCCTGAACTACCCGGTCATGCGGCTCGCCTTCATCGGCGCGGGCGCGCTGGTCGCGCTGGGCCTCTGGCTGCTGATCTCGCGCACCCGTGTGGGCATGCTGGTGCGCGCCGGCGCCGACGACGGCGAGATGGTCGATGCGCTGGGCGTCAACATCCAGCGCCTCTTCACCCTGATCTTCACGCTGGGCGCCCTGCTCTGCGGTTTTGCGGGCGTGATGGCCGCGCCCCTGCTGGCGGTGGAGATCGGCATGGGCGAACGCATCCTCATCACCACCTTCGTGGTCATCGTGGTGGGCGGCGTGGGCTCGGTGCGCGGTGCGCTGGCGGGCTCGCTGATGATCGGCATGACCGATGCGCTGGGGCGCGCCTACATCCCTTTCTGGATGTCGCGCCTGCTTCCCCCTGAACTGTCGGACTCGGCCAGCTCCAGCCTCGTGTCCGCCAGCATCTACATCCTGATGGCCATTGTGCTGCTGTTCAAGCCGCGCGGGCTGGTGCCGGCCCAGCGCTAGGAACGATATCCATGACCAGACAAATTCCATCGTCTCCGATGCCTGACACCTACGTCCCCGCCCTCGCCAGCCACCGGCGCATCACCCGAAGCGCCCTCGTCAACGCCATCGGCCTGCTGCTGTTCGTCCTGGTGCCGGCCATCGCGTCGGCCACCGGCGAGAGCTTCCTCGTCAACCTCATGACGCGCTTTCTCATCTACGCCATCGCCGCCGTGAGCCTGGACCTGATCCTGGGCTACGGCGCCATGGTCAGTTTCGGCCACGCCGCATTCTTCGGCCTGGGCGGCTACGTGATCGGCATCGTCGGCTTCCACGTCGGACAGGGCGACACCCTGTTCGGCTGGAGCGGCAGCAACGCCGCGCTCGTGATGTGGCCGCTGGCCGTCGCCGTCGCGGCGCTGGCTGGACTGGCGGTGGGCTTTCTGTCGCTGCGCACCTCTGGCGTGCAATTCATCATGATCACGCTGGCCTTCGGGCAGATGCTCTATTTCATCCTGGTCGGCCTGATGGTCTATGGCGGCGACGACGGCCTGGCCATCGACGCGCGCAACACCCTGCCGGGGTTGAACCTGAACGATCCGGCCACCTTCTACTACGTCTGCCTGGCGCTGATGACGCTCTGGATCGTGGTCTGCCGGCGCATCGTGAACTCGCCGTTCGGCATGGCGCTGCAGAGCATCAAGCAGAACCCGCGCCGCAGCGTCGGGCTGGGCCTCGCGCCGCTGGGCTATCGCCTCACCGCCTTCGTCCTGTCGGCCGCGGGCACAGGACTGGCGGGCGCGCTGTGGGCCAACTACGCGCTCTTCGTCAGTCCCGACATGTCGGCCTGGCAAAAGTCGGGCGAACTCATGGCCATGGTGATCCTGGGCGGCATGGGCACGATCTTCGGCCCGGTGCTGGGCGTGGCCGTGTACCTGGGCTTGGAACAGGTCGCCACCGGCTGGACCGAACACTGGATGCTGATCCTGGGTCCGGTGCTGGTGCTGGTGGTGCTGTTCGGCAAGCGCGGCGTGTACGGCTGGCTGGCAGGAGGCAAACCATGACGTCGCATCCCAAGCTGGAAATTCGCGACCTGCGGAAATCGTTCGGCGCGGTGCACGCCACGCAAGGCGTCAACCTCGAAGTCAGGCCCGGCGAACTGCACGCCCTCATCGGTCCCAACGGCGCGGGCAAAACCACCCTGCTGTCCCAGATCAGCGGCGAAATCCTGCCCGACGCCGGCAGCATCTGGCTGGACGGCGGCGACATCACGCGCATGCCCGCCCACAAGCGGCCCGGCGCCGGGCTGGCGCGGTCTTTCCAGATCAGCCAGCTCTATCCCGACTTCACCGCCGAAGACAACGTCGCCATGGCCGTGCAGGCGCACAGCCCCGGCGGCTTCAACCTGTGGAAGAACGCCAGGCGCCTGGCGCGCCTGCGGGAGCCGGCGCGCCAGGCGCTGGATCGCGTCGGCCTGGCCGGCCGCGCCGACGTGCGCGTATCGGCCCTGGCGCATGGCGAAAAGCGCCAGCTCGAATTGGCCATGGCGCTATCGCTCGACGCCTCGGTGCTTCTGCTGGACGAACCCATGGCCGGCATGGGCGCCGAGGAATCGCAACGCATGACCGCCCTGCTGCAAACGCTCAAGGGCCGCTACGCCATCCTGCTCGTCGAACACGACATGGACGCCGTCTTCGCCCTGGCCGACCGCGTCACCGTGCTGGTCTACGGCAAAACCATTTTCACCGGCACGCCCGACGAGGTGCGCCGCCATCCCGATGTGCGCGCCGCCTACCTGGGCGAGGAGGACTGATGCTGCAAGTCAACCAACTGCAGGGCGGCTATGGCGCCAGCAAAGTGCTCTTCGGGGTGGACCTGGACATCGCGCCGCGCCAGGTCGTCTCATTGATCGGCCGCAATGGCATGGGCAAGACCACCACGGTCAAGACCCTCATGGGCATGCTGCCCGCGCAGGGCGGCAGCATCCTGCTGGACGGCAAGCCGATTGCCGGCATGGCCCCGCACCGCATCGCGCAACTGGGCATCGGCCTCGTGCCCGAAGGACGCCGCGTCTTCGGCTCCCTGACGGTCGAAGAAAACCTCGTCGCCACCGCCCGCAACACGCAAGCCGGCTGGCACGTCGGCCGGGTCTTCGACCTGTTCCCCCGCCTGAAGGAGCGCCGCACCCAATCGGCGCGCACCCTTTCGGGCGGCGAACAGCAGATGCTCGCCGTCGGCCGCGCCCTGCTCATCAACCCGCGCCTGCTCATCCTGGACGAAGCCACCGAAGGCCTCGCGCCCCTGATCCGCCAGGAAATCTGGAACTGCCTGCGCCGCCTGAAGGAAGAAGGCCAGACCATCCTCGTGATCGACAAGAACCTCAAGGAAATGGCCACCCTGGTCGATCGCCACCACGTCCTGGAAAAAGGCCGCGTCGTCTGGCAAGGCAGCCCCGCGGAACTGGCCGCGCAGCCGGAACTGGCGCACCGCTATCTGGGGGTGTAGAGGATGCGGCCGGATCCTGGTCCTAGCCCTGGTCCTGCGATTCGCAGAAACTCAAGCGATTCCCGAACGGATCGATCACCGCCATCACGCGCCCCCACGGCATCTCCTCCACGCAGGGCCGCATGTAGGCATACCCCTTCGCGCTGACCTCCGCGTGATACGCATCCACGCCCTGCATCCGCACGAAAACCGCCGAGCCCGGCGTCGCATCGCCGTGGTGCTCGGACAAATGCAGCACAAGGTCGTCGCGATGCACCTGCGCATAGAGCGGAAACCCGGCCTCGAAGCGATGCTCCCAGTCCCAGGTGAAGCCCAGAAAATCCAGATAGAAATCGCGCGCCTTCTCCACCGAGAAAATGCGCAGGATCGGTATGGCGGCTTGCAGGTGCATGGCGGTGCCTTGGTAGTATGCGGAAAATCCAGCATAGACCACTCGCCCATCCATGCCCATCGCCACGCCCGACTCCTGGAAACACCTGCCCGCCCCCGCCCAACGCGAACCGCTGCACTTCCAGGCGCGCTACACCGCCGCCGAATACGCCCGCCTGCAACAAGGCGTCATCCCGCGGGAAATGGAGGACAAATGGTTCATCTACCTGCATGACGGCTGGCTGCGCCTGCACCGGAGCTGGACGGGCAACTGGATCTACGCGCTGCGGCTGGAACAGGACGGCGACGACTGGACGGTCACGGATTCCTGGGTGAACCGCGATCCCGAGCAATACCGGATCACCGACGGCGACTACGACAGGAAATCGCTGCAAGCCATGCTGCAGTGGCTGATCAAGGGACCGCCAGTGTGAATGCCCGCGCGACGGCCGCTGAGGTGCAAGTCAATGCGATGTCTGGCCCCCCCCCGGAAAATCGCGCAGCGTCATCCCCCCGCCGCAAGACACTGCGTAAGCCCCACCAAGCCGCCCGCGCGGCCGCAGTGGGGCGGGCCCCGCAAGACGCTCCAAACCCAAGCAACTGCGGCCAAGAACCTAAAGAAACCCAACTCGCCCCAGCGACCGCCAAGCTCAAGCCACAGAGCCCGGCGTGGCGGCGGCCTGGGGTGCGCGGGGCGTGTAGATGCGCCCGAGGGAATCGGAAGGCAGGCGCCGAAGGGCGCCAACGACGATGACGAAGGGGCAGTCCGGAGCGAAGGCTCCGGACCGCAATCGTAGCCCCGCGCGCCCCAGGCCGCCGACGCGCCGGGCGTCAGAAGAACGCACCGCAACCGCCCGAAGAAACCAAAACGCCCGCCAGAAACAACTCCGACAGGCGTTCAAAAACCACATAGCAACAGGCATCCACCAAAGACGCCCATCGCCAAAAAGCATCAATTCAAGCTAGCACCCGAGATCTTCACAATCTCCTGATACTTCGCCTTCTCGGCCTTCACGAATTCGGCAAACGCCTCCGGCGTCATCGGACCCGCCTCGGACCCCATGGTCAGCAGACGCTGCTTCACATCCGGCTGCGCCATCGCCTCGGCATACGCCTTGTTCAGCTTGGCCACCACCGGCGCCGGCGTGCCGCCCGTCGTGAACACCCCGAACCACGTCCCCAGGTCAAAGCCCTTCACGCCCGATTCCTCGACGGTAGGCACATCCGCCAGCAGCGACGAACGCTTGGCCGTCGTCACGGCCAGCGCCTTCACCTTGCCGTCCTTGATCAACGGCGCCGACGCCGCCAGATTGTCGAACATGAAATCCGACTGGCCCGACAGCAGCGCCAACTGCGCCGGCGCCGCGCCCTGGTAGGGAATGTGCTCGACCTTGATATCGGCCCGCGCCTTGAGCAGCTCGCCCGACAGATGACCCGCGCTGCCATTGCCGCCCGAGCCGTAATTCAGCTTGCCCGGATTCTTCTTCGCATAGTCGATCAGGTCCGCCAGCTTCTCGATCTTGTTCTTCTGGGCAAACTCAAGGTTGATGACCAGCACATTCGGCACCGACGCCACGATCGTCACCGGCGCGAAATCCTTCACCGGGTCGTAAGGCAGATTCGCGAACAGCCAGGGATTGATCGCATGCGTCGCGACGGCGCCCATCACCAGCGTATAGCCGTCCGGCTGCGCCTTCGCCACCAGGTCGGCGCCGATGTTGCCGCCCGCGCCCGAACGGTTCTCCACGATCACCGGCTGGCCCAACGACCCGCGCACCTTCTCGGCCAGCATGCGGGCCATCGTGTCCAGCGGACCGCCGGGCGGGTAGGGAACGACGAAGCGGATCGGCTTGGTCGGGAAATCCGTGGCCTGGGCCAGCGCGGGCGCGCCAAACGGCAGGGTCGCGGCCAGCGCCACGGCGCCTTGCAACAGGGCGCGGCGCGCGGCGCTGCGGGGGGTATTCGTCATGATTCGGTCTCCTCACTCTGGATCATTGGCGGTCAGTAGCATACCCCACGCACGTGAATGCCGTAACAAAGGGATACCGGGAAGATCGGCCGGACTTCCAAGGATTGGCCGCACCGGCGCACGCCCGGTCAGGCCGCCGCACCGACGCCAAACCGCCCCAATGAAACAGACCCCCGGTAGTTGGACTGACGTCCACCCACGGGGGTCCGTTCACAAAAGCGGCTTGGCGGATCAGTGCAAAATCTGGCTCAAGAAAAGCTTCGTCCGTTCGTTCTGCGGATTGTCGAAGAACTCGTCCGGCGTGTTCTGTTCGATGATCTCGCCGCGGTCCATGAAGATCACGCGGTTCGCGACCTTGCGCGCAAAGCCCATTTCGTGCGTCACGCAGATCATCGTCATGCCGCTTTCCTGGGCCAGGCTGACCATCACGTCCAGCACTTCCTTCACCATTTCCGGATCCAGCGCCGACGTCGGCTCATCGAACAGCATGATCTTGGGATTCATGCACAGCGACCGCGCGATCGCCACGCGCTGCTGCTGCCCGCCCGACAGCTGGCCGGGAAACTTCTTGGCCTGCTCCGGAATCCGCACGCGCTCCAGATACTTCATCGCCGTCGCCTCGGCTTCCGCGCGCGGCTTCTTCAGCACCCACATCGGGCCCAGCGTCAGGTTCTCCAGCACCGTCAGGTGCGGGAACAGATTGAAATGCTGGAACACCATGCCCACGTCCTTGCGGATCGTCTCGATGTGCTTCAGGTCATTGGTGAGCTCCGTGCCGTCCACAATGATGTGGCCCTTCTGGTGTTCTTCCAGCCGGTTGATGCAGCGGATCATCGTGGACTTGCCCGAACCCGAAGGTCCGCACACCACGATGCGCTCGCCTGGCGCGACGTCCAGGTTGATGTTGCGCAACACGTGGAACTGGCCGTACCACTTGTTCACGTCCTGCAAACGAATAATGGCATCCGACATGCCTGTACTCCCGTAAGTATCGCTGGGCGCGCCCGCCTGGCGGCGGACGCGCGGCATATTGCTAGCGTGCGTGACCCGTGGCCAGGCGTTTTTCCAGCGCCTGGCTGTATTTGGACATGGAGAAGCAGAAGACGAAGTAGATCAGCGAAATGAACAGATACGCCTCCACCCCGAATCCGCGCCATGCCGCATCGGACAAGGCTGCCTTGGCCGCCAGCGTCAGGTCGAAGATGCCGATGATCACCACCAGCGACGTGTCCTTGAACAGCGCGATGAAGATGCTGACCAGCGGCGGAATCACGATCTTGAGCGCCTGCGGCAGAATGATCTTGCGCATCTGCTGCCAGTAATTCAGGCCCAGCGAATCCGCGCCCTCATACTGCCCCTTGGGAATCGCCTGCAGGCCGCCGCGCACCGTTTCCGCGATATAGGCCGCGGCGAACATGATGATCGCGATCTGCGCGCGCAAGAGCTTGTCGATCGAAAAGCCTTCCGGCAGGAAGAGCGGCAGCATCACCGACGACATGAACAGCAGGCTGATCAGCGGCACGCCGCGGATCAGCTCGATGTACACGACGCACAGCGCCTTGATGGCGGGCATCTTCGAGCGCCGGCCCAGGGCCAGCAGCACGCCGATCGGGAACGCGAAGGCGATGCCGAACGTGGACAGGATCAGCGTGAGCGGCAGGCCGCCCCAGCGCGCGTTTTCCACGTAGGTCAGGCCGAACACGCCGCCCCACATCAGGACCGCCACGGCCGTCAGCCCCACGGTCCAGATGACGGCGAGCTTCCAGTTCCAGAAGCGGCGAATGCCGCTGCAGACGATCACCGCCACCAGGATGAGGGTGGCGATCAACGGCCGCCATTGCTCGTCATACGGATAGGTGCCGAACAGGATCAGCCGGTGCTTTTCGATGATGAAGGCCCAGCAGGCGCCGCCCGAGGCGCGGCACTCCTGGGCGTTGGTCGCGCTGAAGTTGGCCTTGATGAAGGCCCACTCCACCAGCGCCGGCACCGACATCAAAAGGAACCATGCCAGCAGCACCGTGATGAGGATGTTCAGCGGCGACGAAAACAGCCGCGTCTTGAGCCAGGCCCATGGCCCGGTCTGGTTGCTCGGCGGCGGCAGGGCCTCGCTGGGGGTATGCGTAGTGCTGCTCATATCAACGCTCCACCAGCGCGATGCGCTTGTTGTACCAGTTCATGAAGATCGAGATCGACAGGCTGACCGTGAGGTACGCGCCCATGATGATGAGAATCCCCTCGATGGCCTGGCCCGTCTGGTTCAGCGTCGTGTTCACCACCGACACGATGTCGGGATAACCGATGGCGACGGCCAGCGAGCTGTTCTTGGTCAGGTTCAGGTACTGGCTGGTCATCGGGGGAATGATCACGCGCAGCGCCTGCGGCAGGATCACCAGGCGCAGCACCTTGGCGCGCGGCAGGCCCAGCGAGCCCGCGGCTTCCCACTGGCCGCTGCTGACCGCCTGGATGCCCGAGCGCACGACTTCAGCGATGAACGCCGACGTGTAGATCACCAGGCCCGCCAGCAACGCGGCGAATTCCGGCGACAGCGTCAGGCCACCCGCGAAGTTGAAGCCCTTCAATTCCGGCATGTCCAGCTTCAGCGACGCGCCGCTCACCAGCCAGCCGATGACGGGAAAGGCGATCAGCAGGGCGATGGCCGCGCGGCCCAGCGGGAAAACCTGGCCGGTGGCTTCCTGGCGCTTCTTGCCCCAGTGGCCCAGCAGGATGATCGCCACGATGGCCAGCCCCAGGCCGGCCAGCATCCAGTCCAGCGAATTGCCTTCCAGCGCCGGCACTTTCAGGCCGCGGTTGGAGATGAAGACGCCCGGCAGCGGATTGTGCGCCTGGCGCGGACCCGGCATGTTCTCGGTGATGATCGCGTACCAGAAGAACAGCTGCAGCAGCAGCGGCACGTTGCGCATCACCTCGACGTAGACCGAGGTGATCTTGGACACCAGCCAGTTCTTGGACAGGCGGCCGATGCCGATGAGCGTGCCGAGGATGGTCGCCAGCACAATGCCGAGGACGGCCACGCGCAACGTGTTGAGCAGGCCGACCACGATGGCGCGGCCATAGGTGTCCGAGGGAGAGTAGGCAATGGCGGTTTCGCCGATTGCGAAGCCGGCCTCGCGGTCCAGGAAGCCGAAACCCGTGGCGATGTTGCGCACGGACAGGTTATGAAGCGTATTCGATACCAGGAACCACACGGCCCAGGCTACCGCGGTCAGGGCAATCACCTGGTAGACCACGGAGCGCACGCCGGGATCGTTCCAGTTCAGACGCCGTGGGGGTGCCGAAATCGGGGCGTTTTTGTTGGGAGTCGTCATGATGAATCTACAGAAGTCGGACACCGGGTGGCATGCTGCAATCGCCGCGCCACCCACTTCTGCCGCCCGCCCGAAGGCGGGTTAGGGCCTGTCAGGAAATACACGTCCTGTGCAGACAGGCCCTAGGCATGACGGAGAGCCGTGCTCCGCCATGCCAGGCAGCCGCGCGTCAGCGCACCGGCCAGCCGTACATCAAGCCACCTTGCTTGTACGAAGCGTTCAAGCCGCGCTCCAGCTTCATCGCGCTGTTCTTGCCCAGCGTGGCTTCGAAGCTTTCGCCGTAGTTACCCACGTTCTTGATGATGTTGTAGGCCCACTTGTCGTCCACGCCCAGGTTCTTGCCCATGCCCGGGGTCACGCCCAGGATGCGCTGGATGTTGGGATTGGAGCTCTTGAGCATCTCGTCGACGTTGGCCTTGGTGATGCCGTATTCCTCGGCCTCGAGCATGGCGTTCAGGGACCAGCGCACGACGTTGAACCACTGCTCATCGCCCTGGCGGACCATGGGGCCCAGCGGCTCCTTGGAGAAGTCTTCCGGCAGGATGACGAACTTGTCCGGGTTCTCGAGCGTGGTGCGGGTCGAAGCCAGTTGCGACTTGTCGGTCGTGAAGGCGTCGCAGCGGCCGGCCGAGAAGGCGCGGATGATTTCGTCGTACTTGTCGATCACGACCGGCTTGAATTCGATCTTCTGGCTGCGGAACCAGTCGGCCAGGTTCAGTTCGGTGGTGGTGCCCGGCTGCACGCAGACGGTGGCGCCGTTCAGTTCCTTCGCGCTCTTGATGTTCAGGTCCTTGGAGACCATGACGCCCTGGCTGTCGTAGTAGTTCACGCCCACGCCGATCAGGCCCAGCGTGGTGTCGCGGGTCAGCGTGACGGTGGTGTTGCGGGTCAGCACGTCGACTTCGCCGGATTGCAGCGCGGTGAAGCGCTGCTGGGTGTTCAAGGGCGTGAACTTGACCTTGGTGGCGTCGCCGAACATGGTCGAGGCGATGGCGCGGCACATGTCCACGTCGATGCCCTTGTATTCGCCCTTGCTGTCAGCGATGGAGAACCCCGGGATACCCGTCGAAACCCCACACTGGACAAACCCTTTCTTCTTGACGTTATCGAAGGTTGCGCCCGCATTGGCAGCCGAGGATGCGGCAAGCAGGGCAGCGCCAATGGCAGCGAGTTTCAGTACTTTCATCGTGATCTCCGTGTGGGATGAAGCGAATCCAAAGCGCGTGCCGGGTTGGGCCCACGCATTGGGCGGATGGTAGCGTCCGTAAAGCACGCGGCGCATCCGGGAATTCCCTTGAAATATAGGGACACTGGATGAAATGAAACGCTGTTTTTGACGAAAAACAGGGACGCGTTTTCAGGTTTGGGGGCATCCGATTCAGCCTGTCGAACGAGGCCATCGCCTGGACGACGCGCCACGAGGTGTAGGCCACCTTACTGTCCCCGAGTTACTATGGCGGCTTCATCTGACAGCCGCCATGATCGAATTCCAGCACGTATTCAAATCATATGGTCGCGGCCGCAATATCCTGGCCGACATCAACTTCCGCGTGAGCGCGGGAGAGTTCGTTTTCGTATCGGGGCCGTCCGGCGCCGGCAAGTCCACCCTGCTCAAGCTGATTGGCGGGCTTGAGCCCGCCAGCCGCGGCTCCATCCAGGTGAACGGCCAGCGTCTGGACAAGCTGCCCGCGCGCGCCCGGCCCTACCTGCGCCGCGCGGTGGGCGTCATCCTGCAGGACACGCACCTGCTGTTCGATCGCAGCGCGTTCGAAAACGTGATGTTGCCGCTGGCCGTCCAGGGCCATCCCTGGGAATCCGCCGCGTCGCGCGCCCGGGCGGCGCTCGACAAGGTCGGGCTGTCGGGCAAGGAAGACCTCAACCCCATCGAGCTCTCGGGCGGCGAACAGCAGCGCCTGGCAATCGCGCGGGCCATCGTCAACCGGCCCGCCATCCTGATCGCGGACGAACCCACCGCCAACCTCGACCACGACAACGCGCAGCGCATCATGAACGTGTTCCGCGACTTCAACCGCGTCGGCGTCACCACGCTGATCGCTTCGCACGACCAGGAACTCATGGCGCGCTACGCCACCCGTACCCTGCGCATCGATCCGGGCCGGTTCGCCGATTCCCACGGTCCCGCCGCGCCCGCCGACGCCCACGTTGCGCACGCAGCGCCCGCGCGTCCCGGCCGCGCCGAGCCGGGCCTGGGCCATCCGGGAGAATCCGCATGAACGCCTGGCTGCGGCAACACCGCTACGCGCTGCTGGTCACCCTGCGCCGGCTGATCAAGCAGCCCTTCTCCTCGCTCGCCAACCTGCTGGTGATGGCCCTGGCGCTGGCGCTGCCGCTGCTGGGCAGCGCCATCCTGGTCTCCGTGCAGCCGGTGGCGCGGCAGATGTCCGTCACCCCCGAGGTCACGGTTTTCATGCGGGTGGACGCGCCCTCGGGCGCCGCCGCGGACGTGGCCAAGCGCATCAAGGACGAGTACCCGCAAGAGGTGCGCGCCGTCCGTGTCGTGGGCCGCGACAGCGCCCTGGCCGATTTGCGCGCCAATCCGGCCTGGCAGGAGGCGCTGGCCGTGCTGCCGGGCAATCCGCTGCCGGACGCGGTCGTGGTCACCCTGGCCGACGGCGACAACCTCGCCGGACGCGCCGACACGCTGGCCTCGGCCTGGAAGCAATGGAATCACGTGGACCTGGTGCAGCTGGACAGCGCCTGGGTCCAGCGGCTGGAAGCCATCCTGCGCTTTGCCCGTATCGGCCTGGGCTTTCTGGCGGCCTGCGTGGCGGTCGTGGTGCTGGCCACGGTGTTCAACACCGTGCGCATGCAGGCGCTGTCGCAACGCGAGGAAATCGGCGTGGCGCGGCTGGTCGGCGCCACCGAATCGTTCGTGCGCCGCCCCTTCCTTTACCTGGGCGCGCTGTCCGGCGCCCTGGCCTCGGTGCTGGCCATCGGGGTGGCGGCGGTCGCACTGTCCCCCCTGAATGACGCCCTGCTGGGCCTGGCCCGCAGTTACGGCGCCGAGTTCGCCCTGCACCTGCCCGGCGCCCCGGTCCTGATCGGCGCCGTCATCGCCGCCGCCGCGCTGGGCGCCCTGTCCGCGCGCTGGTCGGTCACCCGCAGCACGCGGTTCTAGCCCGGCCGGCCACGCCCGACGCGGGAATCCGGGCGGCCTGCCCGGACCTGCGCCGGGCAGGCCCACGGACCGGCGGGTCTAAAGCTCCGTTTGAACCCCCTTCGTCCCCGTGATCCGGGGAAAGACCGCAAAAAGCCTGTGTAGGATGGCTGCCAGCCCTTCTCGCAGGCGTCGCGCGAGCGGGCGGCATAGGGAAGTTCCAATAAACGACGCTTTGGTCTTGTTTACATAGTTTTCTCCCATGGACTGCCGGGATATGCAAGAATAAAGCGACATTTTTGTACATGTTTTGATACAAACACCGCTTCTTCCTGCATTTCCAGTGTCTCAATCGCCGTTTTTGCCCAGATATCAGTCCAATGGCCGCTCTTGAAGCCCGCGCAACTCGTCACTACTACGACAGCGCGTTCCAATGTCAGGCAGTGAAGGTGCTCCCCAACGAGTACTACGTCACGAATGAAAACCTGATGATCTCGACCGTGCTCGGGTCCTGTGTCGCGGCGTGCATCCACGACCCGGTGACGCGCGTGGGCGGCATGAACCACTTCATGCTGCCCGAGGGCGACATGCAGTCGCCCGCCTCGGCCACCATGCGCTATGGCGCGTTCGCGATGGAAGTGCTGATCAACGAACTGCTCAAGGCGGGCGCCTCGCGCGACCGCCTGGAAGCCAAGGTGTTCGGCGGCGGCGCGGTGCTGGCGGCGATGCAGCAGATGAACATCGGCGAACGCAACGGCGAGTTCGTCCTGAACTATCTCAAGCTCGAAGGCATCCCCGTCAAGGCGCAGGATCTGGGCGACGTGCACGCGCGCCGCATCAATTATTTCCCGCACGACGGGCGCGTCATGGTGCGCAAGATGGCGCCGCATCACCAGCGCGCCGAAGAAATCATCGCCAAGCGCGAACAGGCCGCGGCGCAGAGCGCGGCGGCCAAGACGGCCACGCCGCAGCGCGTCGAACGCTTCACCGCGCCCGGCGTGGAACGCTTCAACCGGCCGGGTGTGGAAAGCAGCCGTCCGGGGGTCGAACGGCTGAACCGTCCGGGCGTCGAACGCTTCGACCGCCCTGCCCGTCCCGGCGTCGAGCGCTTTGATCGGCCGGCGCGCCCGGGCGTGGAGCGTTTCGACCGGCCCGCGGCCGACGCCGCCCAGGCCGCCCCGGCCCGTCCCGCCGTATCGCGTCCTGGCGTCGAGCGCTTCGATACCGCCCTGACCCGCCGGCCCAAGCCCGAAACCGCGGGCAAGTAAACGCGCAGCGGCTGGTTCTGGCCGACGGCGGACGGACCCGCCGCCCGGCCCCTACAATCACCGCATGTCCACGATCCGCCTCTTTTTCGCGCTGTGGCCCTCTCCCGCCCTGGCGGCGTCGCTGGCCGGGTGGGCGGAACAGGCCCGCCTGACCTGCGGCGGGCGCGCCATGCGCACCGAGACGCTGCACCTGACGCTGGCCTTCCTGGGTCCGGTCGACAGCGCGCTGGCCGACGAACTGGCCGCCGCCACGCCTGGACATCGGCTTGCCCCGGGCGAGGCGCCGCTGGAACGGTACGGCGTCTTTGGCCGCCAGCGCATCCTCTGGGCAGGACCGGCGCAAACGCCTGCCGGCCTGCAGGCCGCGCATGACGAACTGTGGCAATGGCTGTCCGGTTACGGACTGGCGCCGCCCCCGCAGCCGTTCCGCCCGCACGTCACCTTGCTGCGCAACATCGTTAACGCCCACCCGCCCGAGGAGCCCCCCGCGCCGCTGGCGTGGCGCTATGACCGCATGGTGCTGGTGGCGTCCGAATCGCTGACGGGAGGAAGCCGCTACCGCATCGTGGCGCAATCGCGCCCGCTGGACGGCTAAGGCACAATCCCAAGGTTGCCAACTCCTGGGTTCACCATGATCATCCTGCTGGATCAAGACGGCGTGCTGGCCGATTTCGAACACGCCTTCATCGATGCGTGGCGCGAGCGCCATCCGGACATCGCGCCCGTGGCCTTCGAGGACCGCAAATCCTTCTACATCCGCGAGGATTACGCCCCCGAACTACGCGGCATGGCCGAGGCCATCTACACGGCGCCGGGCTTCATCCGCAACCTGCCGCCCGTGCCGGGCGCGCTGGACGCGGTCAAGGAACTGCTGGCGCTGGGCATGGACGTGCGCATCTGCTCGTCGCCGCTGTCGCAATTCGAGAACTGCGTCGCCGAAAAATACCTGTGGGTGGAAAAACACCTGGGCCGCGACGCCACCAGCCGGCTGATCCTCACCAAGGACAAAACCCTGGTGCAGGGCCACCTGCTGATCGACGACAAGCCCCACATCGAAGGCGCGGCGCGCCCGCGCTGGAAGCACATCCTGTTCGACGCGCCCTACAACCGCGGGGTCACGGACCGCCCGCGCATCAACTGGCAGAACTGGCGCGGCGTGCTGGCCGGCGAGCTCTATACGGCAGATGCCTGAGTCCGGCTGAGTCCTGTCCAACCGTCATCGTTTGGGACTATCCTGTGGAGTCGTACGCCCCACCCAGGAGGAGCCCGCGCCATGAATCTGTACCGTCTGCTCAAGCAGCGAGAGGCCGACCACAAGCCGTTGCGAGTTGCATTGTTGGGCGCCGGAAAGTTCGGCGCCATGTTCATGAGCCAGGCCCCGCGCACGCCGGGAATCCGCCTGGTGGCGGTGGCGGACCTGATGCCCGACCGCGCCCGCGCCGCGCTGACCCGCGTAGGCTGGCCCGCCAGCGCGCTCAACGCCGGCAGCATCAATGAGGCGTACAAGAACGGCAAGGTCTATTTCTGCGACGACGCGCGCGCCGTCATCGCCAGTCCCGACGTGGACATCGTCATCGACGCCACCGGCCAGGCCGCCGCCGGCATCACCCATGTGCTGACCTGCTGCGAATACGGCAAGCACATCATCATGGTCAACGTCGAAGCCGACGCGCTGGCCGGCCCGCTGCTGGCGCGCCGCGCGCGCGAGGCGGGCATCGTCTATTCGCTGGCCTACGGCGACCAGCCCGCCCTGATCTGCGAAATGGTGGACTGGGCGCGGGCCAGCGGCTTTGAAGTCATGGCCGCCGGCAAGGGCACCAAGTACCTGCCCGAATTCCATACGTCCACGCCCGACACCGTCTGGCCCTATTACGGCTTCACCGCCGAAATGGTGGCGGCGGGAGACTTCAACGCGCAGATGTTCAACAGCTTCCTGGACGGCACCAAGAGCGCCATCGAGATGGCGGCCGTCTCCAACGCCACGGGCCTGTTGCCCTCGCCGTCCGGCCTGCATTTTCCCCCTTGCGGCGTGGACGACCTGGCGCGCGTGCTGCGTCCGCGCGAGGACGGCGGCATGCTGCATCATCGGGGTCAGGTCGAAGTGATCTCGTCGCTGGAGCGCGACGGCCGGCCGGTGTTCCGCGACCTGCGCTGGGGCGTCTATGTCACGCTGGCGGCCGACAGCGACTACGTGCGGCGCTGCTTCCAGGAATATGGCCTGGTCACCGATCCCAGCGGCAACTTCACCGCCATGTACAAGCCCTACCACCTGATCGGCCTGGAGCTGGGCATCAGCGTGGCCAGCGTGGGCCTGCGCCGCGAGCCCACGGGCGCGCCGGCCGGCTGGCACGGCGACGTCGTGGCGACCGCCAAACGCGACCTGCAGCCCGGCCAGATCCTGGACGGAGAAGGCGGCTATACGGTGTACGGCCGCCTGATGCCCGCGCCCGATTCCGTCGAGGAAGGCTATCTGCCGCTGGGGCTGTCGCACAAGGTCAAGCTGAAGAATCCGGTGCGCCAGTCGCAGGCGATCCGCTGGCGCGACGTGGAATACGACGAGCGGTCCACCGCGGTGCAGTTCCGCCGCGAAATGGAACAGACCTTCGCCTAGGCGGCGACGGCGCGGGCGGACCTGCTCAGACCGGCGCCGGCCGCTCGGCCTGGAACAGCCGCAGCCGGTCGGCCGCATTGCGCAGATGTTGTTCCGCCGCGCGGCCCGCCGCGTCCGGATCGCCGGATTCGATGGCGGCGAAGATGGCCTGGTGCTCGCTCTGCACCGCGGCCATGCGCTCGGCATACATCCGCGCCGTGTTGTTGCGCGCGCTGCGGATGACGCGGCGCACGTTGGCTTCCAGGTAATCGTTCAGCGCCACCAGATGCGGGTTGTGCGTGGCCTGCACGATGGCCTGGTGGAATTGGTAGTCTTCCTCGTCGCCCAGCTTGTCGTTGATGAGCGCGTACTCCATGCCCACCAGCGCCTGCCGCATCTTCTTCAAGTCGGGCTCGGTGCGCCGCTGCGCCGCATAGCGCGCGGCGGTGACCTCGATGGACAGCATCAGCTCCAGGATGTGTTCCAGGTCCTGGTTGTCGCCCGGCGTGGGCGCGGCGATGCGAAAGGCGTTTTTCTGGAAGTTGGGGTCGACGAACACGCCGCTGCCCTGCTGCGAGGTGATCAGCCCTTCGGATTTGAGGCGGGCCAGGGCTTCGCGCACGACCGCGCGGCTGACCGAATGCATTTCGGTCAGTTGCTTTTCGGTCGGCAGGCGGTCGCCGGGGGCCAGCACGCCTTGGCGTATCTGCTCGGCCAGGGCCTCCGCCACCGCCGCGGACAGCGAGCTGCGGGGCGCGGCGCGCGTCGGATCGGGTTCTTGACTGGGCTGCATGTGGAATCGTTGGAACGTGAGGGCGGCGCGCGGACGCGGCGGCCGTGGTTATAGGAATGTCTCGCGTGGTGGTCCCGACAGGCTCGTGCGCGGCGGCGTCCCGGAAAATTATAGATTTGCCGGTTTTTCCGGGGCGTCGCGTCTTGGCACTTTACGCGATGTAGATCCCGCCATTGACCTGCATGACCTCGCCCGTCACGAACGCCGCCAGCGGCGAACACAGGAAGGCGATCGTCCCGGCGATCTCTTCGGCGGTGCCAAAGCGGCGCAGCGGCGTGCTTTCCAGCAATTGGGCGCCCTTTTGCCCGATCAGGTCGTGCGTCATGGACGTGGCGATGATGCCGGGCGCGACCGCGTTCACGCGGATCTGCGGCGCCAGTTCCAGCGCCAGGCTGCGGGTAAAGCTCTGCACCGCGCCCTTGGAGGCAGCGTAGGCGGCGTGCGCATAGCTGCCGCGCTGCGCGGCCAGCGACGTCAGCAGGACGATCGAGCCGTCGTGGCGCAGGTGGCGCTGCGCCGCGCGGCACGCGTAGAACGTGCCGTCCAGGTTGATGCGCATCAGCGTGCGCCAGGCCTCGTCGCTGGTGTCCTTCACGAGCTGTTCGGGATAGATGCCCGCGCAGTGGACCAGGTGGTCCAGCCCGCCGAAATGCCGGGCCGCCGCCTCGAAGACCCGTTCGCAATCATGCGAGACCGACACGTCCAGCGCGTGCGTGTAGACGCGCTGCCCGCTGGGATCGAGTTCCGCCGCAACGTCCTGCAGCCGCGCATTGTCGATGTCGGTCAACACCAGCCGCGCGCCATGCGCGGCCATGAGGCGCGCCGTGGCCAGCCCGATGCCATTGCCCGCGCCGGTGATGGCGGCAACCTGCCCTTCGAACGAAATCATCCTGTCTCCTGAAGCTGTTTTGAGTCTGCGCTAAACGCGGTCCGCGGGCTTTTCGCGCACCGCCCCGGTTATCAGATTGAACGCCTGAATCCGTTGCTTGACACGAGAAAAACGCTTGACCTATGATTTATCGGACAACTTTATAAAGTTGCCTGACAACTTGTTCGGAAAGCGTAAATCAACCCGCGCTTCCCGGCAAGTCCGTCAGAAAAACACGGCGTCACGCCGCATAAACAGGCAGGGGACAACCAGGTGAACTTCACCGGCAGCACGACCGCATCCGCGCCATCGGCACGCCCGACGGCGCCTCTCCAGACGCTCCGGCGGCCCCATGCCCTGTCCGGCCGGCACGCCGGCCCGGCGCATCGGCCGCCCGCGGTCCCCGCCGTTCCCGCATCCACGCGCAGCTACACCCCCACGCCCCAACGGCATGCGGGCGTGGCGGCCTGCGCGCCTGCCTGATCAACGTAATCACACACTCCCGTCCCACGGAGGAGACACGCATGAAATTGGCTTTCACCACCGGCCTGCTGTGCCTGGCAGGACTTACCGCAACGGCCCACGCCGCGCCCGTCAAGATCGGCCTGATCGAAACGCTGTCGGGCCCGCAGGCCTCGACCGGCCTGATGTTCCGCGCCGCCGTCAAATACGAGCTGGACCGCATCAACGCGGCCGGCGGCTGGAATGGCCAGCCGCTGGAGCTGGTGGAATTCGACAACCAGGGCGGCCCCGTGGGCGCCTCGGACCGCTTCCGCGCCGCGGCCGCCGAGGGCGTGCAGGTGCTGGTGCAGGGCTCGTCGTCGGCGATTTCCGGCCAGCTCACCGAAGACGTGCGCAAGCACAACCTGCGCAACCCGGGCAAGGAGATCGTGTTCCTGAACGTGGGCGGCGAGGCGCTGGAGCTGACCGGCCAGAAGTGTCACTTCTACCATTTCCGCTTCACCACCAACGCCGACCTGCGCGTCAAGTCGCTGGCCTCGGTCATGTCGGCCGACGGCACGCTGGGCAAGCGCGTGTACGCCATCAACCAGAACTACTCCTGGGGCCAGGACATGGAAGGCGCGACCGAGCGCTTTGCCAAGCAGTACGGCTACGAGGTCGTGGGCAAGACGCTGCACGAGGTCAACAAGATCCAGGACTTCGCGCCCTACGTCGCGCGCATCCGCTCGGCCACGCCCGACACGGTGATCACCGGCAACTGGTCCAACGACCTGCTGCTGCTCATGAAGGCCACGCAGGCGGGCGGCCTGAAGGTGCGCTTTGCCACGGTATTCCTGGACCAGGTGGGCAACCTGGCCAACGCCGGCGAGGTCGCGCTGGGCCACTACATCGCGCACCCGTACAACATCGAGGCGGCCGGCGAGGAAGGCGCGGCGTTCGCCGAGGACTACAAGTCCAAGACCGGCCACTACCCCAGCTACACCGAACCGCAGACCGTGATCGGCGTGCGCTTCCTGGGCGAAGCCCTGAAGCAGGTCAAGCCGCAGGACGGCAAGCTGCCGGTGCCGGCACTGGCCGCCGCGCTGGAGAAGGTCACCTACAAGTCGGCGCTGGGCGACTACACCATGCGCGCCGAAGACCACCAGGTGCAGTTGCCGATGGTGGTGTCCAAGGTCAGCAAGGATGCCAAGTACAAGGCCGACGGCACCGACATGGGCTTTGCGCCCGTCAAGGTGCTGGCCGCGGCGGACGTGTCCTCGCCGGTGCAGGCCACCTGCAAGATGCAACGCCCGAAGTGATGCCCGCGCGGCGATCCCTGCGCTGACCCGCGCGCGGACCGCCGCCGGCACATGACAAGCGCACTCCCGGCGCGGGCCGGGCAAAAACAACGTGCGCAATAGATCGCGGGACGCCCGGCGTCCCGCGCAAGAATCCTGGAGCGGACATGGAATACTTTACCGTCTCGCTGTTGAACGGCGTGATCTACGGCCTGCTGCTATTCATGGTGTCGGCAGGCCTGACACTGATTTTCGGGATGATGGGTGTGCTGAACTTCGCGCACGCCTCGTTCTACATGATCGGCGCGTATGCCGCCTACACCCTCGCGCCCGTCACGGGCTTCTGGACGGCGCTGGTGCTGGCCACGGTCATCGCCGGGGTGCTGGGCATGGGCGTCGAACGCTTCTTCCTGCGCCGCGTGCACAAGTTCGGCCACGCGCAGGAACTGCTGGTGACCTTCGGCCTGGCGTTCATCGTCGCCGAACTCATCAAGCTGTTCTACGGCGACTTTCCCGTCGACTACCGGGTGCCGCAGTTCCTGAACTTCGCGGCGTTCCGCGTGTTCGATGCGGACTATCCGTTCTATCGCCTCTTGATGGGCGGCGTGTCGCTGGCGATGTTCGCCGTGATCTACCTGCTGCTGTCGCGCACCCGCGTGGGCATCGTGGTGCGATCGGCCATCTACCGGCCGCGCATGGCCGAGGCGCTGGGCCATAACGTGCCGCTCGTCTTCATGAGCGTGTTCGGCGTGGGCGCCGCGATGGCCGGATTGGCCGGCGCGGTGGCGGGCGCGTTCTACACCACCAACCCGAACATGGCGCTGGAGCTGGGCGTGCTGGTGTTCGTGGTGGTCGTGGTGGGCGGCCTGGGCTCGCTGGAAGGCGCAATGATCGCGTCGATCCTGATCGGCCTGATCAGCTCGTTCTCGGTCGGCATCGACGCCAGCCTGGCCACCCTGTTCGGCCTGTTCGGCGCCGGGGAATGGGCCGAAAGCGTGGGCGGCCTGATGACCGTGAAGGTATCCAGCCTGGCCGCGACGCTGCCGTTCCTCTTGATGCTGGTGGTGCTGCTGGTCAAGCCGTCGGGCCTGAAGGGAGAGCAGGCATGAGCCATACCGCGACTTCCACGCGCCGCGCCACGGGCGCGCTGCTGTTGATTCTGTGCGTGGCCGCGCTGTGTGCGCTGCCGTGGCTGCTGCCTGCCGGCCAGCTTGTGGCGGCCGTGCAGATGCTGATCGCCGCGCTGTTCGCCTGCGCCTTCAACCTGCTGGCCGGCCAGGGCGGCATGCTGTCCTTCGGCCATGCCGCGTATTTTGGCGTCGGCACCTTCGCCACCATCCATGCGATGAATGCGCTGGGCGGCGCGGGCCTGCTGCCCACGCCATTGATGCCGCTCGTCGGCGGCGTGGCCGGGCTGCTGTTCGGCGTGATCGCGGGCTGGTTCGCCACCATGCGGTCGGGCGTGTACTTTTCGATGATCACGCTGGCGCTGGCCGAGCTGCTGCACGCGCTTGCGCCGCACCTGAAAAGCGTGTTCGGCGGCGAAGCCGGCGTGTCCGCCATGCGCATGCCGGCCTGGGGCTTCACGTTCGGGTCCGACATCGAGGTGTATTACCTGGTGCTGGCCTGGGTGCTGGTGTCGCTGGCGGCGCTGTATGGGCTGACGCGCACGCCGCTGGGCCGGCTGACGCTGGGGCTGCGCGAAAATGCCAGCCGCCTGCGCTACCTGGGCTACCGGCCGCATGCGCTCAAGACCATGGTGTTCGCGCTGTCGGCCATGTTCGCCGGGATCGCGGGCGGCCTGCAGGCGCTGAACATCGAAGCGGGCAACTACGTGCTGTTCGAGGTCAAGCTGTCCACGGATGCGGTGCTGTTCGCCTACATCGGCGGCGTCAACGCGTTCCTCGGACCCGTGCTGGGCGCCTCGATCCTCACCTTCCTGTCGCAGACGCTGGCCGACATCACGCGGTCCTGGCTGCTGTACCAGGGCATCCTGTTCGTGCTGGTGATGCTGTTCGTGCCGGACGGCCTGGTCGGGCTGGTGCAACGCGCCGCCAAGTCGCTGCGCGAGCGCGGGCTGGCCAACTGGCTGCCGCGCGCCGCAGTGTCGGTGGCCGGCGGCCTGCTGCTGACCGGCGCCACGGTCTTCACCGTGGAGCTGCTGCAACGCATGTTCGCGCGCGATTACCGCGCCCTGCTCGCCATGAACCCCGAGGCCGGCTGGCCCGCCATCCCGCTGTTCGGCCACGACTGGGAGCCGCTTGCCGTATCGACCTGGCTGGTGCCGCTGGCCCTGTTCGCCGCCGGCCTTGCGGCCTGCCGCTGGGCGCTGGCCCTGTGGCGCGACGCCGGCGAAGCCGCCCCCCTGCTGGAGCCCGCCCAATGAGCCACGAGATCCTGACCCTGACCAACGTGCGCAAGTCCTTTGGCGACGCGCAGATCATCCGCGGCGTGAACCTGGCCATCGAAGCCGGCGAACGCCACGCCGTCATCGGTCCCAACGGCGCGGGCAAATCCACGCTGTTCCACCTGATGTCCGGCTCGTTCGCACCGACGTCGGGCGACATCAATCTGCGCTCTCGTTCCATCGGCGGCCTGGCCCCCGAAGCCATCAACCGGCTGGGGCTGGCGCGCTCGTTCCAGATCACCAACGTGTTCCCGCGCCTGTCCGTGCGCGAGAACCTGCGGCTGGCGGTGCAGCGCATGCATGGCCTGGTCTACAACTTCTGGCGGCCCATCGCGCGCAACCGCGCCGTGAACGAGGACGTGGACCGCCTGCTGGAAAAGGTGCGGCTGACGGCCAGGCAACACACTGCCGCCGGCGACCTGAACTACTCCGAGCAGCGGTCCCTGGAAATCGGCATGACGCTGGCCTCGCGTCCCAAGGTCATCCTGCTGGACGAGCCCATGGCCGGCATGTCGCAGCACGAGGTCGACTACACGGTCGAACTGATCAAGGACGTGACGCGCGACTGCACGCTGCTGATCGTCGAGCACGACATGCAGGTGGTGTTCTCGCTGGCGGACCGCATCAGCGTGCTGGTCTACGGCGAAATCCTGGCGACCGGCACGCCCGCCGCCATTCGCGGCGATGCCCGCGTGCGCGAAGCCTACCTGGGAGAGGAAACGGTATGACGACGCAATCCCCCCTCTTGTCGCTGCAAGGCGTGCATGCCCATTACGGCAAGAGCCACATCCTGCACGGCATCGACCTGTCGATCGGACGCGGCGAAGTCGTCAGCCTGCTGGGCCGCAACGGCGCGGGCCGCTCCACCACCATGAAGAGCGTCATGGGCCTGGTGGACGTGACCGGCGGCCGCATCGCCATCGAAGGCCGCGACATCACCAACAAGCGCCCCTTCGAGATCGCGCGCGCCGGACTGGCCTTCGTGCCCGAGGAACGCGAGGTCTTCGCCAACCTGACGGTGGACGAGAACCTGCGCATGGGCGAACAGCCCCGGCGCGACGACGCCCCGTACTGGACGGTGGCGCAGATGTTCGACTACTTCCCGCGCCTGAAGGAACGCCGCGACACCCGCGCCGGCAACCTGTCGGGCGGCGAGCAGCAGATGCTGACCATGTGCCGGTCGCTGCTGGGCAACCCCAAGGTCATCCTGATCGACGAACCCACCGAAGGGCTGGCGCCCAAGATCGTCGAGGTGATCGCCGATGTCATCCGGGATATCCACAAGCAGGGCGTGTCGGTGGTGCTGGTGGAACAGAAGCTGACGATCGCGCTGAAGGTGTCCACGCGCGTCAGCGTGATGGGCCACGGCCGCATCGTGTTCGAAGGACCGCCCGCGCAACTGCATGAGCGCCAGGACGTCGTCCAGGAATGGCTGGCGGTGTGAGCCGCGTCACGTACTCATCCCCGTATTCATCCCCTACAGGCACACATCGTGGACAACACCACTGAAGTCATCCATGCCGAGCTGCGCGGCCGGGCGGTCGTCATCACCGGCGGCGCGAAAGGCATCGGCTACAGCACCGCGCAGGCGTTTGCCCGCCAGGGCGCGCGCGTCGCGCTGCTGGACACGGACGCGGACGCGCTGGACGCGGCTGTCGCGCGTCTTCTTGCAGCGGGCAGCGCGGGCAACGGCGCGGGCACCGGCGCGCAGGCCATGGCCGTGCAGGCGTCCGTCACCGATGCCGACGCCGTCGAGCGCGCCTTCGCCCAGGTCGAACAGGCCTGGGGCGGCATCGACGTGCTGGTCAACAACGCCGGCATCTCGGCCAACAAGCCCACGCTGGACGTCACCGTGGACGAATGGCGCCGCGCCGTGGACATCAACCTGACCGGCGTCTTCCTGTGCGCGCAGGCCGCGGGCCGGCGCATGGTGCCCGCGGGCGCGGGCTGCATCATCAACCTGGCCTCCATGTACGGCGTGGTGGCGGCCCCCGACCGCGCCGCCTACTGCGCCACCAAGGGCGCGGTGGTGCTGCTGACCGAAACACTGGCCGTGGAATGGGGCCCGATGGGCGTGCGCGTCAACGCGCTGGCGCCCGGGTACGTCGAAACCGACCTGGTGCGCGACCTGGCCGCGCGCGGCCGGCTGGACCCCGAACGCCTGAAGCAACGCACCCCCCTGCGCCGTCTGGCGCAGCCGGCCGAAATGGCCGACCTGGCGGTTTTCCTGGCCTCGCGCCAGGCCGCCTACATCACCGGACACACCCTGGTGGCCGACGGCGGCTGGAGCCGCTACAGCTACCTCTGACGCTAACCGCACCGACGCACAAAAACACTCTGGAGATTCACTCATGGCCACCTACCAACCGCTCGAGCCCCAGGCGACCTGGCGGCAACTGACGGCCGAGGCCTCGGACTGGCAGCAGGCGGACCCCGCGCTGCTCGGCACGATGCTGACGCAGCTGCACTGGATCCGCGCTTTTGAAGAAGCCGTGCTGGAACTGGCCGCCGAAGGCCTGGTGCACGGCCCCGCGCACTCGTCGGTGGGCCAGGAAGGCGGCGCCGTCGGTTCGGTGCTGGCCCTGGGCGCCGGCGACCAGATCAACGGCTCGCACCGCGGCCATCATCAGTTTTTGGCCAAGGCGCTGCAGCATGTCGCGCCGCAGGGCCTGGACCCGCGCAACCCGCTCACGCCCGCCATCGACGAGGTCCTGCACAAGACCCTGGCCGAGATCATGGGCCTGGCGGACGGCTACTGCCGCGGCCGCGGCGGCAGCATGCACCTGCGCTGGCTGGAAGCGGGCGCGCTGGGCACCAACGCCATCGTCGGCGGCGGCGTGCCGCTGGCCGCCGGCGCGGCCTGGGCGCACAAGCACGCCGGCACCGACCGCGTGGCCGTGACCTACTTCGGCGACGGCGCGGTGAACATCGGCTCCGTGCTCGAAACCATGAACCTCACCGCCGCGTGGAAGACGCCGCTGTGCTTTTTCATCGAGAACAACCGCTACGCCGTGTCGACCACCGTGGAGGAATCCACCGCCGAACCGCGCCTGTCGGCGCGCGGCCTGGCCTTCAATATCCCGTCCTGGAAGGTCGACGGCATGGACCCGCTGGCCGTGCACCTGGCCATGTCCGAAGCCGTGGCGCACATGCGCGCCGGCAAGGGCCCGACCATCGTCGAAGTGGACGTCTACCGGTTCTTTCACCAGAACGGCCCCTTCCCCGGCAGCGCCTTCGGCTATCGCACCAAGGACGAGGAGGCAGCGTGGCGCCTGCGCGACCCGCTGGACCGCATCGCCTCGGAAATGATCGCCCGCAAACTGGTGACGCAGGCCGACGTGGACGCGCTGCGCCAGCGTTGCAAGGACGTGATGAAAGACGTGTCCGGCCGCCTGACGGAAGCGGCGGACGGCGGCAAGCGCCGCGTGCGCGCCGACCTGTGGCCCAGCCCGGACTTTCGCGACGTGGGCCTGCGCAGCGACGGCGCGGAACTGGACGGCCTGCGCTACCAGGAGGCCGCGGACCACACCGGCGCAATGGTCGAACGCAAGTTCGTCGATGCGGTCGCCGACGTGCTGGACCGCCGCATGGAAACGGACCCGGGCGTCGTCGTGCTGGGCGAGGACGTGCACCGCCTGAAGGGCGGCACCAACGGCGCCACGCGCGGCCTGAAAGACAAGTATCCCGACCGCGTGCTGGGCACGCCGATTTCCGAGAACGCCTTCGCCGGGCTGGGCGGCGGGCTGGCGATGGACGGCCGCTACCGGCCCGTCGTGGAATTCATGTACCCGGACTTCATGTGGGTCGCGGCGGACCAGATCTTCAACCAGATCGGCAAGGCGCGCCACATGTTCGGCGGCGACATCGACGTGCCCTTCGTGCTGCGCACCAAGGTCGCGATGGGCACGGGCTATGGCTCGCAGCATTCGATGGACCCGGCCGGCATCTTCGCCACCGCGCCCGGCTGGCGCATCGTCGCGCCCTCCACGCCCTACGAGTACGTCGGCCTGATGAACACGGCGCTGGCCTCCAAGGACCCGGTGCTGGTCATCGAGCACGTGGACCTGTACGCCTCGTCGGGCGAGGTGCCCGACGGCGACCTGGACTACGCCATTCCGTTCGGGAAGGCCCGCGTGCGCCGCGAAGGCGGCAAGGTCACCATCCTGACCTACCTGTCCATGGTCAGCCGCGCGCTCGCGGCCGCGGAGCAGGCCGGCGTGGACGCGGAGGTCATCGACCTGCGCACGTTGGACCGCGCCAGCCTGGACTGGGACACCATCGGCGCCAGCATCCAGAAGACCAACAACGTGCTGATCGTGGAGCAAGGCGCGCGCGGCACCTCCTACGGCGCCATGCTGGCCGACGAGATCCAGCGCCGCTACTTCGACTGGCTGGACCAGCCGGTCAAGCGCGTCACGGGCGGCGAAGCCTCGCCCAGCATTTCCAAGGTGCTGGAACGCGCGGCATTCGCCGACACCGATGAAGTGGTCGCGGGCCTGGCCGACGTGCTGGCGGACCTGGGAGAACAGGCATGAGCGCCCTCTCGATGACCGTGCCGATGGAGGTCGGCATCTGCTGCGCGGACCTGGACGCGCAGCTTGCGTTCTACACCGGCGTCATGGGCCTCGCGCTCGTGAACCGCGTGACCGTGCCGGCCGACAAGGCCCGCGCCACGGGCCTCACGCAGCATGGCTACGACGTGGCGCGCCTGCAGACGCCGTATGGCGAGCGCATCAAGCTGCTGCAACCGGCCGTCGCTCCGGAGCCCGCCGTGCGCGGCGCGGCCATCCTGGACCGCCAGGGCGCCGCCTACCTGACCTTCATCGTGCGCGACCTGCCCGGCGTGGTGCGCGCCCTGCAAGCGAAGGGCGTCGTCTTCGACAGCGCCCCCGCGCCGATGGAAGTGCGGCCGGGAACCTGGCTCGCCTTCTTCCGCGACCCCGAAGGCAATGTGCTCGAACTGGTCGAATACGACGACCCCGCCGCCTACCGGCCCGACCTGGCCGGCGCCGCTGAATAGGAAGAACATCGTGGCATATCTCATCAAGCTCCCCTCCGTTGCCGCCGACGCCTCGGGCGGCGTCCTGCACCAGTGGCTCAAGCAGGAAGGCGACCGCGTCGCCGTGGGCGATGCGCTGGCGGAAATCGAAACCGAAAAAGCCATCGTCGAGATCAACGCCGAGCAGGCGGGCGTGCTGGGCCGCATCGTGGTCCAGGCCGGACCGGCGACGGTGCCCATCAATACCGTGATCGGCGTGCTGGTCGCGGACGGCGAGGACGCGGCGGCCATTGACCGCGCGCTGGCCGAGCAAGGCGGCGCGGCTGTCGCGGCTTCGGCTGCCGGGGCACCGGCTTCCGCAGCGCCGGCTGTCGCGGCACCGGCCGGCGGGAGATCGCCTGACCGCGCCCCCGCGCCGGCCGTGGCGCAGCAACCGGCGGGAGCCCCATCGTCTGCGGCGGCGCCGGCCAAGGCCGCCAGCGCGCCGATCCCCGGCGGCCGCCTCTTTGCCAGCCCCCTGGCCCGCCGCCTTGCCGCCCAATGGCACGTGGACCTGCTGGGCGTCACCGGCACCGGCCCGCACGGCCGCATCGTGCGCCGCGACGTGGAAGCCGCGCGCGACCGCGCACCCGCCGCGGCCCTGCCGGCCTCGTCGACCGCCGCCCGCCCCGCCGCGCGCCGCGTGCCCCATACCGGCATGCGCCGCGCCATCGCCCGCCGCCTCACCGAAAGCAAGCAGCACGTGCCGCACTTCTACCTGACGGTCGATTGCCGCATGGACGCGCTCCTGGCCCTGCGCGCGCAAGCCAATCACGGCGGCGCCATCAAGCTGTCGGTCAACGACTTCATCGTGCGCGCCGCCGCGCTGGCCTTGCGCGAGGTGCCGGAAGTGAACGCCTCCTGGCACGACGACGACATCGAGTTCCACGCTGGCGCCGACATCTCGGTGGCGGTGGCGACCGACGGCGGCCTGGTCACGCCCATCGTGCGCGACGCGGACGTCAAGCCGCTATCCGCCATCTCGGGCGAAATCGCCGAGCTGGCCGGGCGCGCCAAGGTCAATCGCCTCAAACCCGAGGAATTCACCGGCGGCTCGCTGACGGTCAGCAACCTGGGCATGTACGGCATCAGCCAGTTCGCCGCCATCATCAACCCGCCGCAGGCCGCGATCCTGGCCGTCGGCGCGGCCGAGCGCCGGCCCGTGGTGGACGAGGACGGGCAGCTCGCCGCCGCCACCGTGATGACCGTGACGCTGTCGGCCGACCACCGCGTGGTGGACGGCGCCGTCGGCGCGCGCTGGCTGGCCGCCTTCCGCGCGCTGATCGAAAGCCCCGTGCGCATCCTGTTGTGAGCCAGGCCATGACGAAGACGAATTTTGATCTGGCCGTGGTGGGCGGCGGCCCCGGCGGCTACGTCGCCGCCATCCGCGCCGCGCAGCTTGGCATGTCGGTGGCGCTGGTGGAACGCGCCGAACTGGGCGGCATCTGCCTGAACTGGGGCTGCATTCCCACCAAGGCCCTGCTGCACAGCGCCACGGTGCTGCGCGCCTGCCGCGAGGCCGCGCACTATGGCGTGGCGGGCGCGGGCGAGGCACGTCCCGATCTGGCCGCCATGGTCGCCCGGTCGCGCAAGGTCGCCGGCCGGCTGGGCCAGGGCGTGGCGCACCTGATGAAGAAGAACGGGGTGACCGTGTTCGCCGCCAGCGCCAGGCTTGCCGGGTCCGGCAAACTGGCGCTGGATAACGGCGCCACGCTGTCGGCCCGCCACATCATCCTGGCCACCGGGGCGCGCGCCCGCGAGCTGCCGGCGCTGCCCGTGGGCGAGCGCATCTGGGCCTACCGCCAGGCGCTGGTGCCCGCCGAGATCCCGGCGTCGCTGCTGGTGGTGGGCGCGGGCGCCATCGGCGCGGAGTTCGCCAGCTTCTACCGCGCGGTCGGCGCCGACGTCACGCTGATCGACATGACGGCCGACATCCTGCCGCAGGAAGACGCGGAAATCTCGCAGCTCGCGCGCAAGGCCTTCGAAAAACAGGGCATCCGCGTGCTGACCCGCTGTGCGGTCACGGCGTCTTCGCACACCGCCACGGGCGTCAAGGTGACGCTGCAGCATGACGGCAAACCGTCGGACCTGGAGTTCGACCGCGTCATCGTCGCCGCCGGCATCGTCGGCAACGTCGAGAACCTGGGGCTGGAGCAGACCCGCGTCAAGGTCGAGAAATCGCACATCGTCACCGATGGGCTGTGCCGCACGGGCGAGGCGGGCGTCTATGCGATCGGCGACGTGGCCGGCGCGCCCTGGCTTGCCCACAAGGCCAGCCACGAGGCCGTGCTGTGCGTGGACGCCATCGCCGGCCTGCCCGCGCATCCCATCGACCCGCTGCGCATCCCGGCCTGCACGTATTCCTATCCGCAGGTGGCCAGCATCGGCATGACCGAAGCCCGCGCCCGCGAACACGCAAAGCAGACGGGCGGCGAGATCCGCGTGGGCAGGTTCACCTTCGCCGGCAACGGCAAGGCCATCGCCATGGGCGAGGACCAGGGGCTGGTCAAGACGGTGTTCGACGCGACATCGGGCGAACTGCTGGGCGCGCACATCATCCATCCCGAAGCGTCCGAACTCATCACGGGCTACGGGGTCGCGGCGTCGCTGGAGGCTACCGAGGAAGACCTGATGCACACTGTGTTCGCGCATCCGACGCTGTCGGAAACGCTGCACGAATCGGTGCTGTCGGCATTTGGGCGGGCGCTGCACGCGTAGGGCGGAATTCGAAACTTTTCGATGCCATCGGACCCACCGCTGGGACACCATTACCTGGTTTTCCTGCGTTTCCGATCCTGCGCACGCGAACGTCCCTCTCTCAGGATCCCCGAGATCCTGAATGAATCAAGCCACCGCAAGACCCGCCTCCCGACCGGGCGCATGGGCAGGCCGACTGGCCGCCTACCTGGGCCTGGCAATCACGGCGGCCAGCGCAATGGCGCTGGCCGCCGACCCGTATGCGGACTTCCTCCACGGGGCGCACGTCGGCATGTGGGCAGGCACGCTGCTCTTCGCGCCCGCCGCCTGTTTCGCGGCATTTGCCAGACTGGGACGCCGACCCTGGCTAGCCGCCTGGGTCGGCTTTCTGTTGCCCCTGGTGTGCTGGCCCCTGTACTTCCAGCAGCGATTCGCCACCCCGGACGCTGACCAGGTCTACGACTACTGGGTGCTCGAAAGCGTCGAGTACCTGCCCATCAAGCGTTGGGCCACGCGCCGCCAGCACCTGGACCATGCGGGCGCGCTCGTGTGGAGACACTACATCGCCCAGGAGACGCGCAGGGTTCCGGTCGACACCCACGGAATGCCGGTAGCCGAAGACACCCCTTCGCAGCACGCGTCCCATCAATCCTGGACGTGCCCGGTCTGGAACGTGACGTACTTCGGGCCGTTCGTCGTGACCCACCATCACTGGACCACGCGCTACCTGCCCAACCACCGCGAACTCCCCGTGGATCTTGCAGGCTGCACGCGCGACGAGTGATGCGCCTGGGATGTGCCTGGATTGATGTGCCCAAGAAGTGGCGGGACGGCGCGGCGGCAGCCCCGCCGCGCCTCGCGCAAGGCTCAAATCCTTTCCACGTAGAAATCCAGGAAACACGCAATGCGCCGTGAAAGCTGCGTGTTGCGGTGATAGACGGCGTGCATGGGCTGCAGCTGATCGGTGTATTCGCTTTCCATCACCTTCACCAGGCGGCCAGCCTGGATGTCCTCCCGCACCACGAAATCCGACAGGCAGGCGATGCCCACGCCGCGCAACGCAAGCTGCCGCTGCGTCTCGCCGCTGGACGTGGCGAGCGTCGGCGTCGCCTGGTAGCTGGTGCCGCCGGCATGGCGCAGCGGCCACGCATTCAGGCTTTCCGGCTGGGTGAAGCCCAGCAGCTCATGATCCGCCAGCTCCTCCACCGTCCTGGGCACGCCGCGCCGGGCCAGATAGTCCGGACTGGCCATCAGCCAGCGCGGAGATGGGCGAAACACACGCGCATGCAGCGTGGAATCCGTCAACGGCCCCATGCGCAGCGCGACATCGGTGCGATGCTCCATCAGATCCACGATGCGGTCGTTGCTGGTCAGTTCCAGCGAGATCTCGGGATAGGCTTGCCGGAACTCGGCAACGTGCGGCACCACGCAGTGCAGCATCACCGGCACCGACGCATCCACGCGCAGCCGCCCGGCCGGGCGCTGATGCACCATGCGCATGCATTCCTCGGCCTCTTCAAGCGCCGCCACGATTTGGCGCGCCTTCGGCAGAAAATGCCGGCCCTCTTCGGTCAGCTCCATGCGGCGCGTGGTCCGGTTGAGCAGCGTGACGCCCAGGTCTTCCTCCAGCCGATGCAGGCCACGGCTGACGCCCGACGCGGTCTGGCCGAGCATTTCGGCGGCGGCGCTCAAGGATCCGGCGTCGACCACGCCGAGGAAAAGACGCAAGGCTTCGGAGTTCAGGGACATGGTTTAGCGCTCCTTGCGGCTAATTCGCCAGGCTGTCGGCCGCCGTCTGCAAGCCGCCCAGGATACTGTCGGCCAAATGCTGGGGGAATTCCGGGGGCAATATCGCGCGGACACGGCGCACGACGTCGGGCGTGCGCGACACCAGATCGTCGACCACCGCCTCCGCCCCGCGGCCGTCGGGCGTCACGACGCCGTGTTCGGCCCCCACGGCCAGCCAGTGCCGCCTGAGAATATCGCGCATGACCCAGTGGGCGTTCTTGGTTCGCACGGCCATGGCCATGCGTGCCTTGAACGGCGACAGCTGGTTGGCGCCGGTACCGATGACGGGATAGGCGGACAGTACGTCATACAGCGGCGTGAGCTCGTACGCGCCGCCGGGACGCAGGAAAATGCTGAAGTTTTTTGCGTGGCCATCCGTGGCGCGCAGCATCCAGAACAGGACCTGCGACTGGAAAAACATGCGCCGGTCGCGATCGGGCTGGCGCGAGGTGCCCAGCAGTTTCATGATGCTGCGCACGCCGGGCCCGCCGTCGGATTCGTACTTCAGATGCGGCGGCGTTCCCGTGGCCTGGCACATGTCTTCCTGCGGCAACCGGATCAGCCAGCGCTTGCCATCATCGTCACGCCACCACGTCCGGTCGAACCGCTCAACCGCCAGCACCTTCATGTCCTCGAACATCAAAGGCTGGGTGCGGGCCACCGGCAGCCCATAAGCATGGAGGATCTCGGAACACAGCCACTCGTTCTCCACCGAGTGGCTCATGTCGAACTTCAAGTTGCCGACGAGGCCGAGCGGCATCTTGAAGATATGCGTCGTCGGCGTGGCGCCGTGAGGCCTGTACCAGCGGCCATCGAGCCACAGCATGGCCGTCTTTTCCTGCGCCCCGGCGATCGAGATGCGGAACCCGTCATCGTCGTCCGCATTGCGGCCGGCCAAGGGTCCGGACGTCAGGGTGCCGCGCAGCGCCTGAGCCACTTGCGCATCGCTGAGCGCAATGGCGTCGACCTGCGTCACGGGCCCAGGCGCGACGCCGCCGGGCATGACCTGAACAGCGCCCACACAATCCCGGCCAACTTCGGCCAACAACGAGAACGCATCGGTGGAACCCACCTGGAACCGCCGTGCGACACGTTCGCGAATGTTCTGGCTGTCGGGCAGCAGGTTCTCGAAATAGCTGCGCACGGCTTGCCCCCGATGCGGCGGGTTGCCCGGCATGAAGGGGAGCGACAGCGAGAGCGGCCGCCCCCGGTCGGAGGCGACCCATGCCGCGTCGTATTGGAGGCTCTCGCCAATCTGGGGCTGGACGCTCCAGACGCCCACGAAGTCCCCGTTCATCCAGAGATCCAGCGCGCGGTGGTGCGAACGTCGGCCCATGGCTACCAATCCGGTGTGGCCGATGTTTTGGACGCGGGGGACTTTGCACGTTGGCGCAACACGACTTCCACGCCCAGGATGCCGAGAATCTCCAGCAACCTGTCAGCGCCAAGCTTGCTGGCATTGCGCTCAAACGCCGAAAGCGTTTGCTGCGTGACGCCCAGACGCAGGGCAGCCGCAGCCTGGGTCAGGCCAGCCTGTTTGCGGAAGGCTCGGAGCAAGGCGGGGAGCTGGTCCGCCGTGCGGACGGTGAAGTCGGACATGCCAACCCTTGATGGTGGAGGTTTACATATTCTAGGTTGTAAAACCGAGATACGCAACGTAGGCTGTACTTCATGAATACAATTTATAAGCTGTATTTTCACATTACAGCCCGGAACCTGTAAGCGGAATATGCCTTCCAAAGAAAAAAGCGGCGCACGAAGTGCGCCGCCTTTCACATCAACCCGCCATCAAACGATCAGCGCTTGCCCTTCAGCTTGAGCTGCGACAGATCGCGCACCGCGCCGCGATCCGCCGACGTGGCCAGCGCGGCATAGGCCTGCAGCGCCTGCGACACCACGCGTTCGCGGCCCACCGGCTCCCAGCCGTCGGCGCGCGCGTCCATCGCGGCGCGGCGGCGGGCCAGTTCGTCATCAGACACGGCAAGGTGGATCTTGCGGTTGGGGATGTCGATCTCGATCGTGTCGCCTTCTTCGACCAGGCCGATCGTGCCGCCTTCGGCCGCTTCCGGCGAGGCGTGGCCGATCACCAGGCCCGACGAGCCGCCCGAGAAGCGGCCGTCGGTAAAGAGCGCGCAGGTCTTGCCCAGGCCCTTGGACTTCAGGTAGGACGTGGGATACAGCATTTCCTGCATGCCGGGGCCGCCCTTGGGTCCTTCGTAGCGGATCACCACCACGTCGCCCGCGACGACCTTGTCGCCCAGGATGCCTTCGACGGCGTCGTCCTGGCTTTCGAAGACGCGCGCGCGGCCCGTGAAGACCCACTGCGACTCGTCCACGCCGGCCGTCTTCACGATGCAACCCTTTTCCGCCAGGTTGCCGTACAGCACGGCCAGGCCGCCGTCCTTGGAATAGGCGTTTTCCTTGCTGCGGATGCAACCCGTCTTGCGGTCGGTGTCCAGCGTCAGGAACGTGGCGTCCTGGCTGAAGGCCACCGTGGTCGGGATGCCGCCGGGCGCCGCGCGGTAGAACTTCTGCGCGGCTTCGCCGGCGCCGCCGGCCACGTCCCATTGCTGGATGGCGTTGCCCAGCGTGCCGCTGTGCACGTTGCCGCAGGACAGGTCCAGCAGATCGGCGCGCGCCAGTTCACCCAGGATGCCCAGGATGCCGCCGGCGCGGTGCACGTCTTCGATGTGGTACTTGTCGGTGGCGGGCGCCGCCTTGCACAGGCACGGCACCTTGCGCGAGATGCGGTCGATGTCGGCCATCGTAAAGTCCACGCCGGCTTCCTGCGCGGCGGCCAACAGGTGCAGCACGGTGTTGGTGGAACCGCCCATCGCCACGTCCAGCGCCATCGCGTTCTGGAACGCGCTCTTGGTGGCGATGCTGCGCGGCAGGACGGATTCGTCTTCGTCGACGTAGTAGCGGCGGCACAGGTCCACGACCAGGCGGCCGGCCTGCTCGAACAGGCCCTTGCGCCACGCGTGCGTAGCGACGATGGTGCCGTTGCCCGGCAGCGCCAGGCCGATGGCTTCGGTCAGGCAGTTCATCGAGTTGGCGGTGAACATGCCGGAACAGGAGCCGCAGGTCGGGCACGCGCTGCGCTCGACTTCGGCCACCTCGGCGTCCGACACGTTGGGGTCGGCGGCCTTGATCATGGCGTCGACGAGGTCGATCTTGGCGATGACCTTGCCGTCGGTGGGCGACTTGACCTTGCCCGCTTCCATCGGACCGCCCGACACGAAGACGACCGGGATGTTCAGGCGCATGGCGGCCATCAGCATCCCCGGGGTGATCTTGTCGCAGTTGGAGATGCAGACCATGGCGTCGGCGCAGTGCGCGTTGACCATGTACTCGACCGAGTCCGCGATCAGTTCGCGCGAGGGCAGCGAATACAGCATGCCGCCGTGGCCCATGGCGATGCCGTCGTCCACGGCGATGGTGTTGAATTCCTTGGCGACGCCGCCGGCGGCCTCGATTTCCTTGGCCACCAGCGCGCCCAGGTCGCGCAGGTGCACGTGGCCCGGGACGAACTGCGTGAACGAGTTCACCACGGCGATGATCGGCTTGCCGAAGTCGCCATCCTTCATGCCGGTGGCGCGCCAGAGGGCGCGGGCGCCGGCCATGTTGCGGCCGTGGGTCGAAGTGCGGGAACGGTAGTGCGGCATGATCTGTCTCGGGCTGGTGCTGTTAGCTTGGGCGGCAAAACGGTAAATAATACGCTGGATCCGGCGCCGGCCGCCTCGCGGCCGCCCTGAAAAGGACGATTGGCCGTCAGGCGGACGCCACGCCGCGCACCGCCCAAGCGCTGGCCGCCGCTCGCTGCCCCATCACGGGGTGCGGGGCCGCAGCGCCAGCAGCGCGTCCTGCAGGTGTCGCAACCCGCGGCTGAGCGGCTTGTCGCGGCGCAGGACGATGGCCAGGTCGCGCGACAGGCGCGGCGTCAGGGTCCGCACCGCCAGCGCCTCGCGCCGGCCCGCGCCCGATACGGCCAGTCCGGGCAGCACCGCGCACCCCAGCCCCGCTCCGACGATCTCCTTCATCGCTTCCGTGCTGCCCAGCTCCATGATCGGCTTGGCCGCCACGCCCGCGGCCTCGAACCAGTCGTCCACGAGCCGCCGCGTGCGCGCGCCGGGCTCGAACAGCACGAGCGGCAGCCGCGCCAGCGACTGCGGCGTCACGACATCGGGAATGGCGGCGGCGTCGCGCGCCGGGAAGATCGCCACGAACTCGTCTTCCATCACGGTCGTCGCCTGGAACATGCGGCCCGGCGCGGGCAGCGTGATCAGGACGATGTCCAGCGTGTTGGCCTCCAGCCCGCGCAGCATGTCCGCCGTATTGCCTGTGCTGGCCACGATATCCAGCGCCGGAAACCGCTGGCGCAGGTCGGCCAGCACTGGCGGCAGCAGATAGGTGCAGGCCGTGGCCCCCGTGCCCAGCCGGATGCGCCCGGACACCTGCGACGCATGCGCGGTCATGGCCTGTTCGGCCTGCGCCAGCGCGCCGTCGATCACGCGGATATGGGCCAGCAATTCCAGCCCCGCCGCCGTCGGTCCCGCGCGCCTTCCCACCCGCTCCACCAGCTTCAGTCCGAAGCGCCGCTCAAGCTGCCGGATCTGCAGGCTGACCGCCGGCTGCGTCACCCCGCCCCGCTCGGCGGCGGCGGAAAAACTGCCCAGTTCGACGACCTGTGCGAACGTGCGCAAATGGTCCAGGTTCAGGCCACGCATGACTCAATCCAAAGTTTTCCTTATGAAAATCATAATAGACCAAAGCTTTATTAATGAAACGGCTTGGCCCACACTGGCGCATGTCCGTAAGAAATCCAGACGGACCGATCCTGAACCGCCCTTTCACCGCTCAATCCGCACTGACCCGCCGGCCGCCCATGTCGCCCCATTCGCCCACCGTCCTCATCCGCGACAGCGCGGAAGCTGATCTGCCCGCCATCAAGACCATCTACGCGCACCACGTGGAGCACGGCACCGCCTCGTTCGAACTCGAGCCGCCCTCCATCGCCGAGATGCGCCAGCGCCGCGCCGGCGTCCTGGAAAAGGAAATGCCCTACCTGGTCGCTGAAATCAACGGCGAAGTCGTGGGCTACGCCTATGTCACGCCTTATCGCCCCCGCCCGGCCTACCGGCACACCGTCGAAGACTCCGTCTACGTCAAGGCCGGCCGCGCTGGGCTGGGCATCGGCGGCAAGCTGCTCGCCGAGCTGATCGCGCGCTGCACGGCCGCCGGGTGGCGCCAGATGCTGGCCGTGGTCGGCGACAGCCGCAACGCCGCCTCGCTCGCCCTGCACGCCAGCCAGGGCTTTCATCCGGTTGGCACGCTGCGGTCCGTGGGTCACAAGCACGGCGAGTGGCGCGACACCGTCCTCATGCAGCGCAGCCTGGGCGAAGGCGACACCACGCCGCCGCAGCGGCCATGATCCGAGCGCGCGCCGTCGTCTGCCTGGGCCTGACCCAGCTCGTCGGCTGGGGCGTCACCTTCTACCTGATCGGCGCCCTGGGTCCGGCCATGACCGCCGACCTGGGCTGGAACACCGCCACCGTCTACGGCGGCTTCTCGGCCGCCATCGTCGTGATGGCGCTGGTCTCGCCCGCCGCGGGCGCTGCGGTGGACCGCTGGGGCGGGCACCGCGTCATGCCCGCCGGCGCCGTGCTGTCCGCCTTGGGCTGCGCCCTGCTTGCCATCACGCACACCCACGTCCTCTACTTCGCGGCCTGGGCGGCGCTGGGCGTCGGCATGCGCCTGTGCCTGTACGACGCCGCCTTCGCGGCCCTCGCCCGCGCGGCCGGCCCCGCCGCGCGCCGGCCCATGTCGCAGATCACCCTGTTCGGCGGCCTGGCGTCCACCGTCATGTGGCCCGTCGGCCACTTCCTTGCCGAATGGCTCGGCTGGCGCGGCGCGGCCTTGTGCTATGCCGCGCTCGCCCTCGCCACCCTTCCCCTCTACCTGGCCCTGCCGCGCCGCCGCTACACCGCCCCCACCGCCGCCCCCGGCACGACCGCCACCGGCCTGACGCGCACCGCGCGCGAACGCCGCCTCGCCGGCATCCTGTACGCCGTCATGGCCATGCTGACGAACTTCCTGGCCGCCAGCAACGCCGCCCACCTTTTCTCCCTGCTCACCGGCCTGGGCCTGGCCGCCGCGGCCGCCGTCAGCGTCGCCGCCCTGTGGGGCATCGGCCAATTCGCCGCCCGCCTGGGGGATGTCCTCGTGGGCGCCCGCCTGCACCCCTTGACCCTCAATCTGGCGGTGGGCATTGCGCTGCCGCTCTGCTTTCTGCTGCCCTTGATTCCCGGCGGCCACCTCTACGCCACCGCCGCCTACACCCTGCTCTACGGCGCCTGCAACGGCCTCATGACCATCACGCGCGGCACCCTGCCTTTGGCCCTCTTCGACTTCCGCAGCTATGGGGCGCTGGTCGGCTCCCTGCTGATCCCCAGCTTCCTGCTCACGGCCGCCGCGCCCGTCGCCTACGCGTTCATCATCGAATGGCAGGGCGCACGCGCCGCCCTGCTGATTTCCGCCACGCTCGCCGCCTTCATCGCGGCCGCGGCCATTGCGTTGAGATGGAAGTTCATTGGGCGGGTGAATGAGGCAGCGAGAACAGAAGCCGCAGCGCCCGGCGCCGCGTCGGCTGCGCAAGACACCGTGTGAGGCGCACGATCACATGGCGCGGTGTCAGACACCCATGACACGCCGGCGCAAAATGAACAGGCGAATCTCAACGCAGTCAGGCACCTGAAGAACCGTCACCGCAGCCACACGCGAAGCGTCATCGTCAGACGCAAGATAGCTCACAACCAAGAAACGCAAACCGACAGCGACTCACCCCTCGGCAGCAGACGCCACCACCCACTTCTCCCATCCGATCTTCCTCAGCTTGCAGGCTGGGCATTCCCCGCAGCCGTACCCCCAGTCATGCCGGGCCCCGCGCTCGCCCAGGTAGCACGTATGGCTTTCCTCGACGATCGTCTCGACCAGCGCATCCCCGCCCAGCGCATGCGCCAGCGCCCAGGTCTCGGACTTGTCGATCCACATCAGCGGCGTCTCGATCGTCACCCGCGATCCCAGCCCCAGACCCAGCGCCACTTGCTGCGCCTTGATCGTGTCGTCGCGGCAATCCGGATAGCCGGAGAAGTCCGTCTCGCACATGCCGCCCACCAGCACATCCAGTTGACGCCGATAGCCCAGCGCCGCCGCCAGCGTCAAAAACAGCAGGTTGCGACCCGGCACGAACGTATTCGGCAGTCCGTTGGCCTGCATCTCGATTGCCCGGTCGCTGGTCATCGCGGTATCGCCCACCTGGCCCAGCACCTTCAGGTCCAGCAGATGGTCCTCGCCCAGCCGCGGCGCCCAGTCGGGGAAGTTGGCGCGGATCTCGCGCAGCACGTTCAGCCGCGCGGAAAGTTCGATGTGATGGCGCTGGCCGTAATCGAACGCCACCGTTTCCACATGGGCATAGCGATCCAGCGCCCAGGCCAGGCAAGTGGTGGAGTCCTGGCCGCCCGAAAACAGCACGAGCGCGCGACGTTGATGATTTTGCATAAAGGGGGCTTCTGGAATGACGAAGGGACAACTGGAACTTTAACCGAGCAAATGGGCTTGCCCGTAAGGAACGCTGCGTAAAATCGACCGATCGATTTCCAGGTTTGTCCCTAAGGTTCACCGCAACGCCCCCTTCGACCTTTCCCCTCCAACGGCCTACAGACGGATCTCCGCACGATGAATGCCAAGCGCACGCAGTCCGATTCCGCAGCACCCTTGCGTCACGATATCCGGCTGTTAGGCCGACTGTTAGGAGAGGTCATCGAAGAATGCGAAGGCAAGCGCGTCTTCGACACCATCGAGACCCTGCGCCGCACCGCCGTCAAGTTCCGCCGCGAAGGCGACGACGCCGACAGCAAGCTGCTCGAACAGCGCGTCAAGCGGCTGCAGGGCAGCGACCCCAACTCCGTCGCGCGCGCCTTCAGCTACTTCCTGCACCTGGCCAACATCGCCGAAGACCGCGACCAGAACCGCCGCCAGCGCGAACGCGCCCTGACCGACGCCACGCCCGCGCGCGGCAGCCTGCGCGAAGCCATCCAGATCCTGGGCGGACAAGGCGTCGGCGTCGCGCGCATCCGCCGGCTGCTGGCCGAAGCCTGCGTCATGCCCGTGCTCACCGCGCATCCCACCGAAGTGCAGCGCAAGAGCACCCTGGACGTGCACCGCGAGATCTCCACCGCGCTCGCGCAGCGCGAAGCCCAGCTCACGCCCGACGAGCTGGCCGAGCTCGACACCGCCCTGCTCGGCCGCGTCGCCACCCTGTGGCAGACCCGCATGCTGCGCTACACGCGCCTGACGGTCGCCGACGAAATCGAAAACGCGCTCTCGTACTACCGCAGCACCTTCCTGCAGGTCATCCCGCGCCTATACGGTGACCTGTCCAAGCTGCTCAACCGCGAATCCGCCAAGCCCTTCGCCGCGCCGGCCCCGCCCCTGGAGCCCTTCCTGCGCATGGGAAGCTGGATCGGCGGCGACCGCGACGGCAACCCCAACGTCGACGCCGCCACCCTCGAACGCGCCCTGCTGCGCCAGGCCACCGTCCTCTTCGAGCACTACCTGCAGGAAGTCCACGCGCTGGGCGCCGAACTGTCCATCACCACCCTGCTCATCGCCGTCGACCCGCAACTGCTGGCGCTGGCCGAGCGCAGCGGCGACGACTCGCCGCACCGCCGCGACGAACCCTACCGCCGCGCCCTCGTCGGCGTCTACGCCCGCCTTGCCGCCACCGCGCAGCGCCTGACCGGCCAGAACCTCGCCCGCCGCAGCACCGTCGCCGCGCCCGCCTATGACGCGCCCCAGGAGCTGGCGGCCGACCTGGCCATCATTGCCGCCTCGCTTGCCGCCCACCACGGCGCCCCCGTCGCCAAGCTGCGCCTGTCCGGCCTGCAGCAGGCCGTTGAAGTCTTCGGCTTTCACCTCGCCACGGTCGACCTGCGCCAAAGCTCGGACGTCCACGAAAACGCGCTCGCCGAACTCTTCTCCCGCGCCGGCGTCACGCACGACGGCAAGCCCCTGGACTACCTGGCGCTGTCCGAAGACGAACGCGTCGCGCTGCTGCGCGCCGAACTCGCCCAGGCGCGCCCGCTCGCCTCGCCCTGGATCGCCTACAGCGAAGACACCACCCGCGAACTCGCCGTCCTGCGCGCCGCCGCGGCCGGCCGCGCGCGCTACGGCAAGCAGGCCGTGCGTCAGACCATCGTCTCCCACACCGAGACCCTGAGCGACCTGCTCGAAGTCATGGTCCTGCAAAAAGAAGCCGGCCTCATCGCGCCCGCCGGCCAGGACATCCTCCCCGAAGACGGCCTCATGGTCGTGCCGCTCTTCGAAACCATCCCCGACCTTCAGCGCGGCGCCGACATCATGGCCGCCTGGCTCGACCTGCCCGAAATCCGCCAGCGCGTGAAACGCGCGCAGAACGGCGCGCAGGAAGTCATGCTGGGCTACTCGGACAGCAACAAGGACGGCGGCTTCCTCACATCCAACTGGTCGCTCTACCAGGCCGAACGCGCGCTCGTCGACGTCTTCTCCAGCCGCAACGTGCGCCTGCGCCTCTTTCACGGACGCGGCGGCTCCGTCGGCCGCGGCGGCGGCTCCAGCTTCGACGCCATCCTCGCCCAGCCGCCCGGCACCGTCGCCGGCCAGATCCGCCTGACCGAACAGGGCGAAGTCATCCAGAGCAAATACAAGGACGCCGAAGTCGGCCGCTGGCACCTTGAACTGCTGGTCGCCGCCACCCTGGAATCCAGCCTCGCGCCCCGCGCCGAAGCCACCAGCGCCGAAGACGCCCACATGGCCCACCACGGCCCCGCCATGTCCTTCATGTCCGAGACCGCGCAGCGCACCTACCGTGGCCTCGTCTACGACACCCCCGGCTTCGCCGACTACTTCTTCGCCGCCACGCCCATCAGCGAAATCGCCGGGCTGAACATCGGCTCGCGCCCCGCCTCCCGCAAGAAAGGCCAGCGCATCGAAGACCTGCGCGCCATTCCCTGGGGATTCTCCTGGGCCCAGTGCCGCCTCATGCTCACCGGCTGGTACGGCATGGGTTCCGCCATCGAGGCCTACCTGGAAACCGGCGCACCCGACGCCCCCCGCTCCCGCCGCAGCCGCCTCGCGCAACTGCGCGAAATGGCCCGCGACTGGCCCGCGTTCCGAACCTTGCTCTCCAACATGGAAATGGTCCTGGCCAAATCCGACCTCGCCATCGCCGCCCGCTACGCCCAGCTCGTGCCGCAACGCGCCCTGCGCGAACGCATCTTCGGCGCCATCAGCGCCGAACACGGCCGCACGCTCGCCATGCTCAAGCTCCTGACGCAGCGCGAACTGCTGGCCGACAACCCCACGCTGCAAGCCTCCCTGCGCGAACGCTTCGCCTACATCGACCCGCTGAACTACCTGCAGATCGACCTCATCCGCCGCCACCGCGCCGCCCAGAAGAACCCCGCCGCCGAGGTCGACAAGCGCGTGCAGCGCGCCATCCACCTGACAATCAACGGGATCGCGGCGGGGTTGAGGAATTCGGGGTAAGGGTCCCACGCAGGAATACCAAAATGTTCTCGCACATCTTCGTCAGCGTCAGCGACTTCGACCGCGCCCTGCGCTTCTACAGCGCCATGTTTGAAACCCTTGGGGTCGAATCGCGATTCTGCGATAGAGACCGGCCGTGGGCCGGATGGCAAAGCAGCGGCCAGCAGCGCCCGTATTTCGTGATTTGCAGGCCCCACAACGGTTTGCCGCATGAACCGGGCAATGGGCAGATGGTCGCGTTCATGGCCGATTCCCGGGAGGCCGTGCGGCGGGCGCACCAAGCCGCCCTCGAGAACGGCGGCACCTGCGAGGGCCCGCCGGGTCTTCGGCCCGAGTATCACGCACATTACTACGGCGCCTACTTCCGCGATCCGGATGGCAACAAGCTATGCGTGGCCTGTCATAGCGCCACTGAAGCGTAGCGCCGCCAAACCCACGACAACTTCCGCCCCACCGCCGCAAGCGCGCAGCGTCCCCGCTCCGACGCAAGACACCGCGTAAGCCCCACTAGGCCGCCCGCGCGGCCGCCGTGGGGCGGGCCCCGCAAGACGCTCCAAATCCACGCCGCCGCAGAAAAGAACCTAAAGAACCCGTCTCGCCCCAGCGGCCGGCAAGCTCAAACCACAGAGCCCGGCGTGGCGGCGGCCTGGGGTGCGCGGGGCGTGTAGATGCGCCCGAGGGAAACCGTAGGGAGCCGAAGGCGGACGAGGTTGACGAAGGGGCAGTCCGGAGCGAAGGCTCCGGACCGCAATCGTAGCCCCGCGCGCCCCAGGCCGCCGACGCGCCGGGCGTCAGAAGAACGCGCTCCCGCGCCAGCCGCCGGCCCAGCGCCAAAAGAACGCACCCCCGCGCCAGCCGCCGGCCCGGCGCCAAAAGACCTCACCCCTAAGCCAGTCCCTCACCGTCCACCCACCGAACACCCCCCATCCCCCATTTGTCCACCCCCAGCGACTTTTAGTACTATCCCCGACAGAAATTCTATATACGCACAAATGTTCGCATATAGAACAAAACGATTTTTCTGGCCGAGCGCGCACAGAAAGGCACCCCTGGACGAGACAGAGTTCACCCTGATCCCCCGCGTGCCCGCCTGCAAGCCGCCCGCCGCAAGCATCCAGCGAGCCATCATGGAAACTCCCCTCAAGAACGTCGCCATCATCGGCGCAGGCGCCATGGGCAGCGGCATCGCCGCGCTGTTCGCCTCGAAGGGACTCGACGTCGTCCTCATCGACCCGATGGAAGGCGCCCTCGAGCGGGCCTTGAAAACCATCGACCGCCAGTTGAACGTCTACGCCCCCGGCCAGGTCCAGCAAGCCATCCAGCGCATCCGCCTGGAACCCGGCCTTGAAGCCGCCGCCGCCAGCGACCTCGTCATCGAAGCCGTCCCGGAAAACCTGGACCTCAAGCGCGGCATCTTCACCAAGCTCGACGCCCTGTGCCCCGCGCACACCGTCTTCGCCACCAACACCTCCGGCCTGTCCATCAACGCCATCGCCAGCGCCGTCCTGCGCCGCGACCGTTTCGTCGGCGCCCACTTCTTCACGCCCGCCGACGTCATCCCCCTCGTCGAGGTCGTCCGCAACGACGACACCTCCGAAGACACCGTCGCCAAAGTCATGGCCACCCTGCGTTTTGCCGGCAAGCGTCCGGTCCTCGTGCGCCAGGACATCCCCGGCTTCATCGCCAACCGCATCCAGCACGCCCTCGCCCGCGAAGCGATCTCGCTGCTGGAAAAAGGGGTCGCCAGCGCCGAGGACATCGACGAAGTCGTCAAGTGGAGCCTCGGCATCCGCCTCGCCCTGTCCGGCCCGCTCGAACAGCGCGACATGAACGGCATCGACGTCCACTACGCCATCGCCAGCTACCTCTACAAAGACCTCGAAAACCGCACCGAACCGTCCGACCTGCTCAAAAGCAAGGTCGACAGCGGCCAGCTCGGCGCCAAGAGCGGCCAGGGCTTCTACACCTGGAGCCCCGAACGCCGCGAGCGCGTCCTGCGCGAAAAAAGCGCCGCCCTGGGCGAACTGGCCGCCTGGCTGAACGGCAAGGCCGGCGACTCCTGAGCAGCGGCACGCCCCGATTCCAAATACAAGGCGCTGCGGCCATGACCGATCGCGCCACCGGGCCACGAGCCCAGCCACACAAAGAAAAGCAATCGTCCGGCGCGCCCGCACCGTCACCCGATGACGCGCGCCGCCGGACACCAGAGAACCGCCTTACGGAGTTGTTGGAGGCACCATGAATAAATTGGCTTCATTCTTTACCGAGTTGATGCGCAAGTATCTGCCCGATCCGTTCGTCTTTGCGATCGCGCTGACCCTGCTCACCGTGCTGCTCGCCATGGGCATCGAAGGCCAGGGCATCGGCGACGTCACCCGCGCCTGGGGCAAAGGCTTCTGGAGCCTGCTGGCCTTCACCACGCAAATGGCCGTCATCCTCGCCATGGGCTACGTGCTGGCCACCGCGCCGCTGACCGACCGCCTGCTCAACCGCATCGTCAGCCACGTCCACAAGCCGCACACCGCCATCATCGTCGCCACCCTGGTCGGCGGCGTGGGCAGCTACCTGAACTGGGGCTTTGGCCTGGTCATCGGCGGCATCGTCGCCAAGAAACTGGCCCTGAAGGTCAAGGGCGTGCACTATCCCCTGATCATCGCCGCGGCCTATAGCGGCTTCACCATGTACGGCCTGGGCCTGTCGGCCAGCATCCCCGTGCTCGTCGCCACGCCTGGCCATCCTACCGCCAAGCAGATGGGCACCATTCCGCTGTCGGAAACCATCTTCTCCGTGCCCATGCTGATCACCAGCCTGGTCATCATCATCACGCTGCCGCTGCTCAACGCCTGGCTGCACCCCAAGAAGGGCGAAAAGATCGTCGAGGTCGACCCCAACATCGACCGCGACGCCAACGCCAACAGCGCCGCCGACGACCTGCTGGAAAAAGGCACCCTCGCCTCCAAGCTCAACAACAGCCGCCTGCTCAGCCTGCTCATCGGCGCGCTGGGCGTGGCCTATGTCGTCTTCCACTTCATGGACGGCGGCTCGCTGGACCTGAACCTCATCAACTTCATCATCCTGTTCCTGGGCATCATCCTGCTGGGCACGCCGGCCGCCTACGTCGCCAAGCTGACTGAGGGCATCAAGACCATCTCCGGGATCATCCTGCAGTATCCGTTCTACGCCGGCATCATGGCCATCATGGCCGCGTCGGGCCTGGTCACCTCGATCTCCAAGGTCTTCGTCGACGTCGCCACGCCCGAAACCCTGCCGTTCTGGGGCCTGATCAGCTCGTTCGTCATCAACTTCTTCGCGCCGTCCGCCGGCGGCCACTGGGTCATCCAGGGACCGTTCATGATCGACGCCGCCAAGGAAATCGGCAGCGCGCTCAACCAGACCACCATGGCCGTCATGCTGGGCAACGCCTGGAACGACCTGGTGCAGCCCTTCTGGATCCTGCCGGCGCTGGCCCTGTCCAAGCTGAAACTGCGCGACGTCATGGGCTATACCGTCATCATGATGCTGTGGGTCGGCGTGATCCACATCACCGCCGTCCTCGCATGGGGCTATTTGACCCATTGAGTTCCTGAACACTGAACGGAAACCGATATGACCAAACCCACCGCATATCTCGTCACCGGCGGCAGCGCCGGGATCGGCGCCGCCATCATCCGCATGCTGCTCGATGCCGGCCACAAAGTCGTCAACATCGACTACAAGCTGCCCGAGAATCCCCCGGCGGGTCTGGTCTCGTATCAGGCCGATCTGACCGATGAGGCGCGCACCCAGGAAGTCGCCCGCGAAGTCACCAGCGCCTACAACATCGTGGGCCTGGTCAACAACGCTGGCGCCACCCGCCCCGGCACGGCCGACACGGCCACGCTGGCGGACCTGGACTATGTGGTGAACCTGCACCTGCGCACCGCGCTCATCCTGGTGCAGGCGGCGTTGCCCGCCATGCGCGAAGCCGGCTTTGGCCGCATCGTCAACATGTCGTCGCGCGCCGCGCTGGGCAAGCCGGACCGCGTCGTCTACTCGGCCACCAAAGCCGGCCTCGTCGGCATGACGCGCACGCTCGCCATGGAACTGGGCGGCGACGGCATCACCGTCAACGCCATCGGCCCCGGCCCCATCGCCACCGACCTCTTCACCAAGAGCAACCCGGCCGGCGCGCCGCAGACCGAGCGCATCATCAACAGCATCGTCGTCAAGCGCCTGGGCACGCCCGAAGACGTGGCGCGCGCCGCGATGTTCTTCCTGTCGCCCGACAACGGCTTCGTCACCGGCCAGATGCTGTACGTCTGCGGCGGCACGACGCTCGGCGTCGCGCCCATCTGAGCGCGGCCGCCATGTCCGTCCGGCCCGACCTCGCCGCCGCCCGCAGGCGCCGTCTAGCGGCGCAGCAGCGCGTGGTTGATCTGGTCGGCCGCGCGGCGCAGCGGCGGCAGAAAGGCCTCCAGCATCGCCTCGCGCGAGAACCGGTTGGCGTGGCCGCTGACGTTCATCGCCGCGATCACGCGGCCGCTGCGATCCAGGATGGGCACCGCCACGGATTGCAGGCCCGGCTCCAGTTCCTGCGCCACGCACGCGTAGCCATCGGCGCGCACGCCGGCCAGCACGCGCTTGAGCTCGGCAACGTCGGTCACCGTGTGCTCGGTGTAGGCCCGGATCTGGCTCATCGCCAGCACCCGGTCCAGTTCCGCTTCCGGCAGGCCGGCCAGCAGCACGCGGCCCATCGACGTCACCCATGCCGGCAGGCGGCTGCCCACGGCCAGGTTGATCGTCATGACTTTATGCGTGGACAGGCGCAGGATGTAGACAATGTCGGCGCCTTCCAGCACCGACACGGAGCAGGACTCGCGCGTCAGCTCGGCGACTTCTTCCATGTAGGGCAGCGCCAGGTTCCACAGCGGCGTGCCCGACAGATAGGCGTAGCCCAGTTCCAGGATGCGCGGCGTGAGCGCGAACTTGCGGTCATCGACCGTGACGTAGCCCAGGTGCTCCAGCGTCAGCAGGATGCGGCGCGCGCCGGCCCGGGTCAGGCCCGTCACCGCGGCGACCTCGGACAGCGTCATCTGAGAACGTTCCGGACCGAAGGCGCGGATCACCGACAGCCCGCGCGCGAAGGATTGCACGTAGCTGTCGCTGGGTTGCTGGGGATCTTGCTCGGCCATCCGTCTGGTTCCAAGAGTAAAAGGCCCGCCCCGGCGAGCCTTGCGTCGCCCCTTGCGGACGACTCCGAACGATGGAGAGTGCGGTGTGCGGCATGCCTTGACGCCTTCGCATTCCCCATGAAACGATGTTCTTCAGAAGAACGAAAGTTCTAATGAAGAACAAATTATGACACGCCACCTATGAGCGAACATCATGATCTCTAAGCTTGTTGCAAGCGCTGCCGCCGCCCTGGCGGACGTCCCTGACGGCGCCACCGTCATGATCGGCGGCTTCGGCACCGCCGGCCAGCCCATGGAACTGATCGACGCCCTGCTTGAACAGGGCGCCAAGGACCTGGTCATCATCAACAACAACGCCGGCAACGGCACCACGGGCCTGGCCGCCCTGCTGGGCGCCAATCGGGTACGCAAGATCATCTGCTCGTTCCCGCGCCAGGCGGACTCGCAGATCTTCGACGGCCTGTACCGCAGCGGCAAGCTGGAACTGGAACTGGTGCCCCAAGGCAACCTGGCCGAGCGCATCCGCGCCGCCGGCGCCGGCATCGGCGCGTTCTTCACGCCCACCGGCTACGGCACGCCCCTGGCCGACGGCAAGGAAACCCGCGAGATCAACGGCCGCCAGTACGTGCTGGAATATCCGCTGCACGCCGATTACGCGCTCATCAAGGCCGAGCGCGGCGACCGCTGGGGCAACCTGGTCTATCGCAAGACCGCCCGCAACTTCGGCCCCATCATGGCCAGCGCCGCGCGCGTGGCCGTGGCCCAGGTGCGCGAAGTCGTCGAACTGGGCGAGCTGGACCCCGAAACCGTCGTCACCCCCGGCATCTTCGTCAAGCGCGTCGTGCAGATCGCAGGCCAGCCGGCCGCCAAGGAGCAGCAATGAGCACCAAACTGACCCGCGACCAGATCGCCGCCCGCGTCGCGCAGGACATCCCCGAAGGCGCCTACGTCAACCTGGGCATCGGCCTGCCCACCCTGGTCGCCAACCACCTGCCGGCCGGCCGCGAAGTCATCCTGCACACCGAGAACGGCATGCTGGGCATGGGCCCCGCGCCCGCCAAGGGCGAGGAAGACTATGACCTCATCAACGCCGGCAAGCAGCCCGTCACCGAACTGCCCGGCTGCTCGTTCTTCCATCACGCCGATTCGTTCGCGATGATGCGCGGCGGCCACCTGGACATCTGCGTGCTGGGCGCCTTCCAGGTCTCGCAGCACGGCGACCTGGCCAACTGGCACACCGGCGCGCCCGACGCCATCCCCGCCGTGGGCGGCGCGATGGACCTGGCCATCGGCGCCAAGGACGTCTTCGTGATGATGGAACTGCAGACCCGCGAAGGCCAGAGCAAGCTGGTCGAGACCTGCACCTACCCGCTGACCGGCGTGCGCTGCGTGTCGCGCGTGTACACCGACGTGGCGGTGTTCGACATCAACGCCAACGGCGTGACGGTCACCGACATCTTCGGCGACACCACCGCCGACGACCTGCTGCGCCTGACCGGCCTGCCGCTGAAATTTGCGAACTGACGTTTACCCGCTGAAGTTTTCCGATTGAATCGGCGCGCTGGACCGCCAGCCGCCAATGTTGCCGATACACCGCCCCGCGCGCCGGGGCGGCATCATGGAGAGTCCATCATGTTGTTCATGGTTCAAATGCAAGTCAATCTGCCCGTCGACATGCCCGCCGAGCGCGCCGACAAGCTCAAGGCCGACGAAAAGGCCCTGGCGCAGCAACTGCAGCGCGACGGCAAATGGAAGAGCCTGTGGCGCGTCGTCGGCCGCTACGCCAACGTCAGCATCTTCGACGTCGACAGCAACGACGAACTGCACACGCTGCTGTCGTCGCTGCCGCTCTTTCCGTACATGGATATCGAAGTCACCGCGCTTGCGCGCCATCCCTCGGCGATCTGACAGGAGCCTGGCATGCCCTACATCATCGAAACCTTCGACAAGCCCAATCACCAGGAAGTGCGCCAGCAGCACCGCGCCAAGCACCTGGAATACCTGGACGCCAACAAGCAGCTCCTGCTGGCGTGCGGCGCCAAGCTGCAGGATGACGGCAAGGATGCCGGCGGCGGCCTGTACATCGTCGACGTGGAAACGCGCGACGCCGCGCAGCAGTTCATCGACGCCGACCCGTTCGCGCAAGCCGACCTGTTCGACCGCGTGACCATCACCCGCTGGCGCAAAGCCTACGTCGACGGCGTCTGCCACCTGTAATACCCGCGCGGCCGCCCCACGCGCGGCCGCGGCTTTCCCCGAGGAATCCCACATGTCTTATGCCGATCTCAGCCAGGCACGGCTGTTCTACGTCATCGATGGCCCCGCCGACGCGCCGGTGCTCGTGCTCTCCAATTCGCTGGGCACCTGCTCCGACATGTGGGCCCGCCAGATCCCCGAGCTCACCAAGCACTTCCGCGTCCTGCGCTACGACACCCGCGGCCACGGCAAGTCCTCCATCCCCGAAGGCGAGTACAGCTTCGAACAGCTGGGCAACGACGTCGCGGAACTGCTGGCCCACCTGGACATCAAGCGCGCGCATTTCTGCGGCCTGTCCATGGGCGGCCCGACCGGCCTGTGGCTTGCGCTTGCGCGGCCCGAACTCGTCGGCAAGCTGATCCTGTGCAACACCGCCGCGCGCATCGGATCGGCCGAAGGCTGGAGCGCCCGCATCGCCGCGGTCGCCGAGCAGACGCTGGAAAAGATGGCGCCCACGCTCGTCGAGCGCTGGCTGACCGATGGCTACCGCGCCGCGCAACCGGGTCTCACGCAAGTCCTGATCGACATGCTGCGCCGCACGCCGGACGCCGGCTATTCCGCAAATTGCGCCGCGCTGCGCGATGCCGACTTCCGCGAGCAGGTGGCGTCCATCACCGCGCCCACGCTGGTCATCTCCAGCACGCACGACCTGGCCGCCACGCCCGCGCAAGGCCGCGAACTGGCCGCCGCCATTCCCGGCGCGCGCTATGTGGAACTGGACACCTCCCACATCTCGAACTGGGAACAGCCGGAAGCCTTCACCCGCGCGGTCGTCGACTTCCTGTCGGAGTGAGCCGCATGCAACGCTGGAAGCAACGGCCCGAAGGCTCCAACTGGGGCGACTTCGGGCCCGACGACCAACTCGGCCGCCTGAATCTCATCACCGAAGAACAGGTCCTGAAAGGCGCACGCGAGATCCGCGCGGGCAAGACCTTCTGCCTGTCCCTGCCGCTGGACCTGCCGGGCGGCAACGTCCTGAACCCGCGCCGCCATCCCCCGCGCCTGAGCCCCACGACGCTCAAGGACACCCCATACCTGAACTTTCCGCTGAAGAACGTCAACCCGGACGCGCTGGACGTGCTGAGCGATGACCAGGTGCTGCTGTCCATGCAGTATTCGACGCAGTGGGACGCGCTGGCGCACGTGGGCGCCCTGTTCGACGCCGATGGCGACGGCAAGCCCGAGCTGCGCTACTACAACGGCTTTCAGGCCGGCGTGGACGTCGTCGGCCCCGCCGATGGCGACCACACCGGCTGCGGCTGCAACAGCGGCGGCCCCTCCGCCGCGCTCAAGCTCGGCATCGAAAACCTGGCGCAGAAAGGCATGCAGGGCCGCGGCGTGCTGGTGGACCTGTTCCGCCACTACGGCCCGGGCCGCACACTGATCGGCCACGCCGAACTGATGCACGTCCTGGAAACGGACCGCATCACCGTCGAGCCCGGCGACATGCTGGTGCTGCGCACCGGCTACGCCGAAGCCGTGGTCGCCATGAACGGCACGCCGGACCCCGACGTGCTGCACACCTATGGCGCCGCGCTGGACGGCACCGACGACGCGCTGCTGCAATGGATCACGGACAGCGGCATCGCCGCCCTCTGCGCCGACAACTACGCGGTGGAAGCCTATCCCGCCCGCGAAAAGGCCGGCGCGCGCCCCATGCTGCCGCTGCACCACCATTGCCTCTTCAAGCTGGGTCTGCCGCTGGCCGAACTCTGGTATCTGAAGGACCTGGCAGCGTTCCTGCACGCCAACGGACGCCACCATTTCATGCTGACCGCGCCGCCGCTGCGGCTGCCGCACGCGATCGGATCGCCGGTCACGCCGATCGCGACCGCTTGACGCCCCTGGTGTGGGTGTCTGACACCCACACGCCATCCTGAACCGGCGCCAAGTGGGTGTCAGACCCCCCTGTAACGCCGGAAATCTCTACTTCTGATCCGGACTAATTCGGGGTTAGGGTCACGAGCCCGACGGCGGTAAGCCGAGACGTATAACTATGGCTTGTCGTCCTTGAGGGACAGCGTTCCGCGAGATTCGAGCAGCCGCCGCGTGTTCTCCAGTTCCTTTTGCAGCAACTCGGCGTCGGGCAACACTGTCCGGTAGTTGGCCGCCATCACCTTGGTCGGCAGACCATCCAATGCATACCGCGCCAGGGCATGGCCCTTGTCAGCGCACAGGATCAGGCCCACCGGCGGGTTCTCATCCGGGTAGGCCTAATGCTCCTTGGCATAGTTGCAGTACATATGCATTTGTCCTACATCGGCATGGGTCAGGCTGCCCAGTTTCAGGTCAATAATGACCAGGCAGCGCAGCTTGCGATGGAAGAACAGCAGATCCACCCGATACCAGGTTTGGTCGATACGTAACCGACGTTGCCGCCCGACGAAGGTGAAGCCTTCGCCCAGTTCCAGCAGGAAGTCTTCCAGCCGCTGGATAAAGGCCGCTTCCAGGTCGGATTCCGAATACTCGTCCTTGAGGTCGAGGAACTCCAGCACATACGGGTCTTTGATGGCGTCATTGGGCGCGACGGCATCCTCTGGCTTGGCCACCGAACCCTTGACCAGCATCGCCGCCTTGTCTTTTGACAAGGCCGTGCGCTCGTAGAACTGGCTACCGATCTGCCGATCGAGCTGGCGCACGCTCCAGCCCCCACGCAGCGCCTCGGCCTCGTAGAACTGACGGGCATGGTCATCCTTGACCGACAGCAGCCGGACATAGGCCGACCAGGGTAGCGTGAAGACCTGGGCCAATTCGGAGAGGTCGAATTTCCGAGACACTGTCTCGGAATTCTCGATGGGCAGTCCGTCTCCAGATTTCCGAGACAGTGTCTCGGAAATTGCCTCAAGGGGGTAAGCGACGAAGAAACGCCGCATGTTCTCCAGGTTGTCCGGGCTGAACCCGCGCCCGAACCGGGCCGTCAGGTCGGCGGACAACCGCGCCATCAACTGCTCGCCGTAACCGGCCCGCCGCCTCCCTTTCTGCTCGGCTTCGACGATCCGTCGGCCAATCTCCCAATAGCTGGCCGTCATCAGCGCGTTGACACTGCGCGCCGCCGCCTGGCGCGCCGCGTCCAGCAACTCGACGATGCCGCCGTGGATGCCGGCATAGCCGGCCGGTAAGGCAGCGGGTTTCCGCGCTGCCACGGGCGTCTTCCTTGTCATGCTGTCACCTCCATAGAACGGGACGCCCCGGTAATCGCCAGCCGCCGATTCGCCACCAGTTCGGCCACATCCCGTACCGGCTTGTCCTCGGCATGAACATAGTGCATACACATCGCCACGGTCTTGTGACCTGTGAGCTTCATGCCCACCTTGGTCGGCACGCCCGAATTGGCAATGTCGGTCGTCGCCCGGTGGCGGATGCCATGCGTGCCGACATGCGGCACATCAGCGGCCTTGAGCACGCGCGTCCAGCCGCCGTAGTGTTCGCCGTGGGTCATGTGCCGCATCGACTACGGACTTGGTGAGCTTGATTTTCGCCATGATGACTCCTCGGAAAGCCCGGTTTCCAAGAGCCGCATGGGAGCCACGCGAAGGGAAGCCGGGTCAAGTTCCGGAAAGCACCGGCATATGTTGAACTCGCCTAAGTGATTGATAAACCCGATGTATCTAGCCTTGGCGTAGTCCAGCGAATTGCAGTACTAGAGTCATCGTGAAACAAAAAAAAAGCGCCAGACAGCAATCTGGCGCTTTCTTCCTTCCCGGGCCATCAGCCCTTCAGGCAGTTGCTCATGAACGTCTTGCGCCCATCGCCGGTGAGTTTCTGCTCGGCGGCCTTGGCGTTGCAGTCCTTCATCTTCTGCTGCTGCGGCGTCAGTTGCTTGGCGGGCTCTTCGCCCTTCAGGCAACTGCTCATGAAGGCCTTGCGGTCATCGCCCTTCTTGCCCTCCGCGGCCTTGTTGCAGTCCGACATGCGCTGCTGCTGCGGCGTTGGCGTCTTGGCGGTTGACGGGGTGGCGGGGGTCTGCGCCTGCGCGCCGGCGAAACATGCGGACAACAGAATGGCCGAAGCCAGCTGGCTGATACGGGAAAGCATGAATTCCTCCCTTGAGCGCCCACGAGCGTGAGGGCACGCGCAATGCGGGCGGCACGGTCCGCCGGCCAAGGCGCCGGCCCGGTCATCATCGGACAATCCCCGCGCCTTCGCAACATCCGCCGCAACCTGTTACCCATTCATCCGTCTGGCCCGTTGTCTCCCCGCCCGGAAAGGAGTGAGATACGCATAACCCGCGCCGCGCCATGCCACGAACGCCAGACCGCGCGCCTCAGGAGACAACCATGAAGCCACTCGTCCTTGCCACGCTGGCCCTGCTGGCCGGCCTGACCGGCCTGTCCGGCGCCGCCGGCGCGCAGAGTCTTGCCTACGGCATCACGCTCGGCAACGTCCAGGCCGTGCGCGACACCACCCGCAACGTCTCCACCATCACCGGGTTTCTCGCCAACCAGTCCGACCGCGCCGTCAACAGCGTGCTCCTGACCTACGTCCTCTACGACGCGCAGGACCGCGAAGTGGGCCGGGTGCGCGAGGACGTCGTCGGCCCCCTGGCGCCCGGCCAGATCAAGGTGGTCAAGGCCATCACGCCCCTGGAATTCACCCGCGTCAACGCGCTGGACGTGGCCGCCCGCTAGCGCCGGCGGCGCCCGGACGGATCAAAAAACCCTTTTCGAATCAGGGTCTAGACAGGCGGCTATCAGGCCAGTTATGGGAAAATCCTGGCTGCCGGCTCGATAAAAGGGGCTTCCACACGAAGCCCCTTCGTGCGTCTGCCGGCGCGCCAGCAAGCCTGGCCTCGATACTAGGAAGTGAAGATCATGTTTCCCAAAAGACTCTCTGAAGGCTACCAATCTTTCCTGGACGGCCGCTTCCAGACGGAAAGCAGCCGCTATCAAAAGCTGGCCGAAATCGGCCAAAGCCCGGAAATCCTGATCATCGGCTGTTGCGACTCGCGCGTGTCGCCCGAAGTCATCTTCGACGCGGGCCCCGGCGAAATGTTCGTGGTGCGCAACGTGGCCAACCTCGTTCCGCCCTGTGATCCGGACTCGGAATCGTCGTACCACGGCACCAGCGCCGCCATCGAATTCGCGGTCAGCGGCCTGAACGTCAAGCACATCGTCGTGCTGGGCCACGCGTCCTGCGGCGGCATCCGCTTCTTCTTCGACGACGCCAAGCCGCTGGCCAAGGCCGACTTCATCGGCAAGTGGATGTCCCAGATCGAACCCGTGGCCAAGCGCCTGGACCGCGGCACCGGCGACCGCCAGGCCAACCTGAAGCGCCTGGAACTGGCCACCGTCGAGCACAGCCTGAACAACCTGATGACGTTCCCGTCCATCCGCCGCCGCGTCGAAAAGGGCGAACTGGAATTGCACGGCACGTACTTCGGCGTGGCCACCGGCGTGCTGTTCCTGCGCGACCCGGCGACGGGGGAATTCAATCCCTGCGTGGAAACGGGCGTCACGGAGTAAGCGGCGCGCGGCGATTGCATGTTTCCTGTCTTCCCGCTCGTCATCCACAGACGGGCTGGACAGTGTTCGCTCCCATGCGCAACACTGACGCCTCTCACAGACAGGGAACCCCATGAAAATCTTCTTCTCGCCAGCTTCCCCCTTCGTCCGCAAATGCATGGTCATCGCCCACGAACTGGGCCTGGCCGACCGCATTGAAAAGCTCCCCAGCGCCGCCGGTCCCGTCGCTCGCGACCAGACCATCATCCCGAGCAATCCGCTGGGCCAGGTGCCCACCTTCATCACCGATGAAGGCCAGGCGCTGTTCGACAGCCGCGTCGTCTGCGAATATCTGAACGACCTGGGCGGCGGTTCGTTTTTCCCGGCCGGCAAGGACCGCTGGCAGGCGCTGACGGAGCAGGCCATGGCCGACGGCATGCTGGGCGCGGCGCTGCTGGCGCGCTATGAGGCGGTGCTGCGTCCCGAGGCGTTGCGCTGGGACGCCTGGGTCGAGGGCCAGTTGGGGAAGGTGCGCGACGGCCTCGCGCTCATCGAGAAGAACGCCGCGGGCCTGGACGGCCGGGTGGACATCGGCACCATCACCATCGGTTGCGCGCTGGGCTACCTGGACTTCCGCTTTCCGGACCTGGACTGGCGCGCGTCGCATCCGGCCGCCGCGGCCTGGTACGCAAGCTTCAGCCAGCGCCCCTCGATGCAGGCGACCAAACCCTGATCGAACGCGCCAGCGCCACCGCGTTGCATCAAAGCCCCTGGACCGCATGGACAGGGGCTTTTTTGTTCAATGCGACGACACGAAGGTCGCGTCCGCGAACGGCGGCAAGGCAAAGCCCAGCCGCATGCGCCGGGCCTCGGCCGCGGGCGTCAGGCCGAACAGGCGCTTGAACTCGCGGCTGAACTGGGACGGGCTGGTGTAGCCCACGGCCAGGCTCGCCGTCTCCGCCGTCAGCGCCTGCCGCACCATCAGCAGGCGCGCCTGATGCAGGCGCGTCGATTTCACGTACTGCATGGGTGACGCCTGCGTGACCGCCTTGAAGTGGCTGTGAAAGCTCGGCACGCTCATGCCCGCCTCGGCCGCCAGTCGCGCCACGTCCAGCGGTTGCGCGAATTCCGCGTGGATGAGACGCAGGGACCTGCCGATACGGCCAAATGCCCCCCGCATGGCCAGCGCTTCCCGCATCGAACTGCCTTGCGGGCCGGTCAACACCCGGAAATAGAGTTCGCGCAGCAGCGCGGGACCCAGCACTGCGGCCTCCAGCGGCCGGTTCAAGGCCTCGATGAAGCGCAACACCGACGCACGCATCCGGTCGTCCATCGGGGTCGACATCATGCTTTGCGGCGCCTGGGCGGGCGCCGCCGATCCGGCGTCGTCGATCTGCGCCATCAGTTCCGCCGCCAGCACGAAGTCCAGGTGCAGGTAGAGCGCGAGCAGCGGACGTTCGGGCGTGGCGTCGGTCTCCATGCTGAAGGGCACGGGCACGGACACGGCCAGGTAATGCTGCTCGTCGTACAGATATTGGCGATTGCCGAAGTACCCGCGCTTGCGGCCTTGGCAGACGATCACGATGCCGGGGTCGTAAAGCACGGGCGTGCGCGCCAGCGGACCGTTGGCGCGCAGCACGCGCACGCTGGGCAGGGCGGTGAGGTTGTAGCCCTCATTGGGGGCCAAGTCGCGCAGCAGCGCCACCATGGGGGTGACCGCGCAAGGCGGGGCCCCGGCGCCATCCTCGGCCGCAGCGTGAACGGACATAGTTTTGTGCAAGAAATTTAGGGAAATCTGGCTTATTCAGCGCCATCGGCAAGACTAGCATGCACTCTCCTATAGACATCACAGACATTAGAGAGAAGATCGATGGCATCCCCCAAAACCCTGCTCATCACAGGCGTCAGCAGCGGCTTTGGCCGCGCGCTCGCCGAAGAGGCCCTCGCAGCCGGCCATCAGGTCGTCGGAACGGTGCGCACCGTCCAGGCCCGGCTCGCGTTCGAAGCCCTGTCCCCCAGCGCCGCGATCGGCCGTGTGCTGGACGTGACCGACTTCGATGCCATCGACCGCGTCGTGGCGGAGATCGACGCCCAGGTCGGCGGCATCGACGTATTGGTCAACAACGCGGGCTACGGGCACGAGGGCGTGATGGAAGAATCGCCGCTGTCGGAAATGCGCCGCCAGTTCGATGTGAACGTGTTCGGGGCGGTCGCGATGATGAAGGCGGTCCTGCCCTTCATGCGTCAGCGCCGGCGTGGCCACATCCTGAACATCACCTCCATGGGCGGCCACATCACCATGCCCGGCATCGCCTACTACTGCGGCAGCAAGTTCGCGCTGGAAGGCATTTCCGAGGCGCTGGGCAAGGAGGTGCGATCCCTGGGCATCGCCCTGACGGCCGTGGCGCCGGGATCGTTCCGCACCGACTGGGCTGGCCGGTCCATGGTGCGCACGCCGCGCTCGATTGCGGACTATGACGGCATCTTCGACCCCATCCGCCAGGCCCGCGAAGCGAAAAGCGGCAGGCAACTGGGCGATCCGCGCAAAGCGGCGCGCGCAATGCTTGCGGCCATCGCCGCGGAGCATCCGCCCACCCATCTGCTGCTCGGCAGCGACGCCCTGGCCCTGGTGCGCGACAAGCTGTCCGCCTTGAGCCAGGAAATGTCCGCCTGGGAGGCGCTGACCGTTTCCACGGACGGGGGTGGCATGGACGAGGTCTCCGCGCGCCGTTGAACGTCGCAAGCGACCGGTCGGGTATACCCCGACGCAGGGCGCGGGCAGCTCCCACCTCTGTTACATTGAACTTGTAACTCGCTGGACGGACCAACTTTCAGGCCAACCACGATCAGGAGCCCCGCATGAATGTTGCTGCGATCTCCGCTGTTTCCGGCGCTGCCGCGCCCTACCCCGCGCGCGCGTCGATGCTGGATGAAAACCGCCCCGCCTGGGAAGCCGAACAGGCTGCACGGGCCCACGCTGCCCAGCAGGCCCAGCGCACGGCACGGGCCCAGGACGCCTGGGAAGCCCGGCGTATCGAACAGGCCGAGGCCGCCAGATCGGTCCGCGCCGATCAAGACGCATCGGCGGTCCGCGACCGGGCGCGCTCTCCGGCTTCGCCGCTCGTGCTCGCCGCCCCGGCGCTCAACGTCGACGAATTGCGCGATCTCTACGCCGAATCCCGGATGCGGCGCGCCGTCGAGGAATTTTCCACCCGCCCGGATCCGCTGGCGCAGCGCGCCGACACCGCCAATGACTGGGGCACCATCGAAGGGCTGGCCCCGTTGCAGCCCTACCGCGTCGCGATGGGCAATCCGCAGGTCGAGCTGCAGGCGGCCGCGGCGCTGAAGGCTGCCGGCATCGGCGTGCCGAAGGTCGCCAATATCGGCCCCACCGAGAACGCCACGGACAACGCGCGCTACCGGCCCGGCGCGGCGCCCTGACCTTCGCATGGCGCACCAATGACAAAGCCGCCTGCAAGAGGCGGCTTTGTCGTGAAGCGCGGGGTGATCAGTGGAAGAATTCCGCGATCATCGTGGCGCCCATGAAGGTGCCGGCGTTTGCTGCCAGCGACACCACCACGATCTTCCAGCCCAGCTTGCGGAACGCGGGCAGGTCCTTCAGGATCGACAGGCCGGCCATGGCCAGGATCACCGTGGTGAACGGCAGGAAGTTGACCTTGCCGACCAGCGCGATGATCTGATCCGAGTAGGGCAGCACGCCGGGGCAGCCCGCGGTCATGGCGATCAGCGACAGCACGAACACGGCGGGCAGCTTGGGCACGACGCGCAGGATCAGGTCGGTGACGACGACCAGCAGGATGATGATGCCCATGCCGGGCAACGCATCCAGGAACGGCACCTTGTAGCCCAGGCTGTTGCCCACCAGCGCGAACAGACCGCAGATGACGTAGGCGGTCAGGCGGTCGCCAAAACCCATCTTGGCGCTGTGCGCCGGGACGTCTTCGGACACGCTCTCGTCCACGACGGCCTCGCCGGACTTGCCGCGCGAGAAGCGGCCCAGCACCGGTTCCAGCTTGCCGTACAGGAAGATGGTCGTGGGCAGCGAGATGAACAGCGTGAAGTACACGCCCACGACCGTGGTGAGCAGGTTCGCGGCGGCGGCCAGGGCGGCAACCTGATGCGCCATCTCGGGCGTCTGCTGCGAGGCGATGGCGCCCACGCCGGCGGCCATCATGCTGCCCGAGCCCACGCCGGCGCCCATGGCGAGCGAGCGCGGATCGAAGATGTTCAGGCTGGTGATGAAGCCGGCCATCAGCGCCACGAACAGCGCGCCGATCACGGTGCCGGTGATGTATTCCGCCATGACGCCGCGGCCTTCGGGCGAGTTCATGCCGTAGCGTTCGCCAATGATGGCCAGGCTGGGCTCGCGGCCCACCGAGAACGTGGCGCCGATGGCTTCGCGCTTGATGCCCAGCAGCAGGGCCAGCGGCAAGCCGATCGCCATGGTGCCGAAGAAATGGCCGAACTCCTGGAACACGAGCGCCCAGCCGGCCTCGCGCACCTGCGGCAATGCGCCGCCCACCATCAGGCCCAGCTTGGCCAGGAACGGCAGCAGCGCGTATTGCAGGTAGCCGCTGATGCGGGTCTGCATGGCCTTGTCGATGCCGGCGCCCGCCGGCAGGCGCTGGCCAAACGCCGCGACGACGGCGCCGATAAAGATCGCCCACAGCATGGGCTGCAGAACGATCTTGCCCGGACCGACCGAGAAGGTGACGCTGCCGATCGCTTCGGAAATGATCACCACCAGCAGGATGGCGGCGAGCATGCGCACGCGCCCCGATAGCGGCATGGAAGGCAGGGCCAGGCTGGCGCTGGCGTGAGACATTGGTTTTCCCCTGATGACGTGAATCGTTTGCGTGCTGGCGACCCGGAACGCGCCGGGCGGCTCGTGCAGCGCAGCCGGGCATGAGCGCCATCGGCGCCCTGCCGGCGTGCGCAATTTTCGCTCGCCCCTTCCGCGGGCAACCATGACATCCAATGCCGATAAACGTTGCGTAAAATGCAACGGATGCCGATTTACTGGGAAAATTTTGCACGGGACAGCGTTTTGCTAGGGTAAACCCTTAATTCTCATCGTGGAAAATCAGCCGCAATCACGTCACGGGACCTGACGCCATGGACGAAAAACTCGACGCCCGCCGCACCCACTATTTCATGCAGGTCATGAGCCGGGGTTCGGTGCGGGGCGCCGCCGAAGCGCTGGAGATGGACCCCTCCGCCGTCAGCCGGGCCATCGCCGCGCTGGAGCGCGACTGTGGGATGGCGCTGTTCGAGCGTCGCGGCCGGGGCGTGGTGCCTACCGACGCTGGCCACATCCTGGCCCGCTACGTGAAGCGCCAGCAGGACATCCAGGAGAGTTTTTTTTCCGAGATCGACAGCCTGCGCAAGGCCGAGCGCGGCCACATCGACCTGGTGCTGGGCGAGGGCTTCGTGGAACTGATGTTCGACCGCGTCCTGCCCGGCTATTGGCGCAGCCATCCCGAAGTGACGCTGGACATCGATGTGGCCCGCACGTCCGAGATCGTGCAGCGCATCGTGGACGACCGCGCCTATATAGGACTGGTCTTCCAGCCGCCCACCGACGCCCGCCTGCGCACGCATTACTCGCGCCCCGAGCCCATTCGCGCCATCGTGCGCCAGGACCACCCGCTCACGCGCCTGGGCCGCCCCCTGCTGCTGACCGACCTGGCCGATTATCCCGGCGCGTCGATGCAGGAAGGGTTTGGCGTGCGCCAGCACATCCAGGCCGCCGAGATCAGCGAACAGGTCCGGCTGCGCAACGTGCTGACCACCTCGTCTTTCAAGGCGCTGTGGCAGTTTGCGGCGGCCGGCATCGGCTACGCGCTCACGCCGCCCATCGCGGTCACCGCCGACATGCAGGCCCAGCGCCTGGCCAGCCTGCCGCTGGCCAATCCCATCCTGAACCAGGGCAGCCTGCATGTGCTCAGCCGCGCGGGCCGGCACATCTCGCCCGCCGCGCGCGAGCTGCTGGAACACATCGTGCGCGGCATCGGCGCGCACGCGGCCGCGGCCACCGATACGGTCGGCTGACGACGATCTGCTTTTGCCTGGCCCAGGGAGCCGCCCAAGGCGAATCCGCGGACATGGCGCCGGGCCCTTCCCGAGCCCTTATTTCTTTATTACCAGAATGACTTAGACGCCCGCGACGGGTGGCTGTTACGGTTATGAATCCCGTTTTGCCGGCGCCCTGCGCCCGCCCCGCCGTGGGGCTCAGATCGAAAAGACTTCAAGGGCAGTAGACATGTACGTGTATGACCCCGTCGACCAACAGCTCGTCGAGCAGCGTGTGGCGCAATTCGCCGACCAGACGCGCCGCTTCCTCGACGGCCAGCTGACCGAAGATGATTTCCGCGTCCTGCGCCTGCAGAACGGCCTGTACATCCAGCGCCATGCGCCGATGCTGCGCGTCGCCATTCCGTACGGCATGCTGGCGTCGCGCCAACTGCGCACCCTGGCCCACATCGCGCGCAAGTGGGACCGCGGCTATGGGCATTTCAGCACCCGCCAGAACATCCAGTTCAACTGGCCCAAGCTGGAAGACGTGCCGGCCATCCTGGCCGAACTCGCCACGGTGCAGATGCACGCCATCCAGACCAGCGGCAACTGCATCCGCAACACCACCACCGATCACTTTGCCGGCGTCGCGCCGGACGAGCTCGTCGATCCGCTGGTCTGGTGCGAAATCATCCGCCAGTGGTCCACGCTGCATCCCGAATTTGCCTTCCTGCCGCGCAAGTTCAAGATCGCGGTCAGCGGCGCCGTCGAGGACCGCGCGGCCGTGGGCGTGCACGACATCGGCCTGCAGGCCGTCGAGCGCGACGGCAAGCTGGGCTTTCGCGTGTGGGTCGGCGGCGGCCTGGGCCGCACGCCCATCGTCGGCAAGCTGATCAATCCTTTCGTCGAGTGGCAGGACCTGCTGACCTATCTGCAGGCCGCCTTGCGCGTCTACAACCTGCATGGCCGCCGCGACAACAAGTACAAGGCGCGCATCAAGATCCTGGTCAAGGACCTGACGCCCGAGGTCTACGCCCAGCAGGTCGATGAAGAGTGGCAGCGCATCAAGGGCGGCCCGGACACCATCACGCAGGAATTCGTCGACACCATCAAGTCGCGTTTCGTCTGGCCGCAATACGACGCCAGCGCCGCGTCCGACATCGACAACACCGCGGCGCTGGCCGCGGCCGACAAGCGCTTCGCGCGCTGGCTGCGCACCAACGTGCATGCCCACAAGGTGGCCGGCTATGCCGCGGTCACCGTCTCGCTCAAGCCCACCGGCGTGCCGCCGGGCGACATCACCGCCGACCAGATGGATGCCGTGGCCGACCTGGCCGACGACTTCGGCTATGGCGAACTGCGGGTGTCGCACGAACAGAACCTGATCCTGGCCGACGTGCGCCGCGCGCGCCTGCACGAACTCTGGCTCAAGCTGGAATCGCTGAACCTCGCCACGCCCAACATCGGGCTGCTCTCGAACATCATCGCCTGTCCGGGCGGAGACTTCTGCGCGCTGGCCAATGCCGTCTCCATCCCCGTGGCCGAAGCCATCCAGCGCCAGTTCGACGACCTGGACTACCTGTTCGAGATCGGCGAGCTGGACCTGAACATCTCGGGCTGCATCAATTCCTGCGGCCATCATCACGTCGGCCACATCGGCATCCTCGGCGTCGACAAGGCCGGCGAGGAGTGGTATCAGGTCACGGTGGGCGGCCGCCAGAACGGCGCCGCCAAGCCCCTGCCCGACCTGGAATCCACCCATGGCGGCGGCGCGGCCATCGGCCGCATCATCGGCCCGTCGTTTGCGCGCCATCAGGTGCCCGGCGTGGTCGACCGGCTGATCCGCACCTATCTGGGCCTGCGCGACAGCGAAGCGGAGCGCTTCATCGACGTGGTCGACCGCGTCGGCATCGATCCCTTCAAGCAGGACGTGTACGCGGACCCTGCCTTCGCCAAACCCGCCCCGGTCGCGGAGGCCGCCCATGTCTGAAATCTACGCCCACGACGCTCCCGGCCCGCACCTCATCCGCAACGGCCGGCTGGAAGCCGACACCTCGCGTCCGTTCGTGCCCGAACCCGAAGTCCCCGCCGAAGGCCAGGTGCCCGCCGACGAACCCGGCTGGATCGTGCCGCTGTCCGTCTGGAAAACGTCGCGCGCCACGCTGCGCCGCCACAAGCATCCCGTCGCCGTGCTGCTGAACCCCGACGCCGACCTGACCGACCTGGCGGACGACGACGGCACGCTGCACCCCGAGGGCATCGCCTTCATCGCCGTGGACTTTCCGGTCTACACCGACGGCCGCGGCTATTCGCTGGCGCAGTTGCTGCGCACGCGCTATCAATGGCAGGGCGAGCTGCGCGCAGTCGGCGACGTGATGATCGACACCATCCACTACCAGGCGCGCGTGGGCTTCGACAGCTTCCTCGTCAAGCCCGGCCACGATCCGCACAAGGCGCTGGACGCGTTCAAGACGTTCACGGTGCATTACCAGAAGACGTACCGGGCGCCGACGCCGGCCGCGGCCACGGCCTGACGACATCCAGACAGTCCTGACATGCGGCGCCCCGGGCATCAGCCCCGGCCGCCCGGCGCCCCCCCGTGATGCATGCCGAATCCGCTCTGCGCCAGTTGCGCGCGGATCAGGTCGGCAATGCTGCGCTGGCGCGGGGCCTGCATCCGGCTGATCAGGCTGGACACGCTGACCGCCAGCCGCGGATAGCCCCCCGCGTCGCATAGCGCCACCCCCACCCCCAGCACCCCCGGCACCGCCGCGTTGCCCACCACCGCCCAGCCCCGGTCGCGCGTGTTCTCGACCAGCCGGCGCATCTGCGCGACCGTCATGCCGCCGTAGGCGCGCAGCGCCTGCTCGTTCTGCACCACCACCTCGTCGGCCTCGGCGGCGGGCAAGGCGCCCAGCAGCGCCAGCCCCGCCGCCCCCACGCCCAACGGCTGGCGGTGCCCGACCGTGACGGCCAGCACCTGCACCGGATAGTTGCCGACCTCGCGATGCAGGCACAGGGAATCGTTGGCCGCCCGGCAGATGAGAAACGCTGAATCCCCGCTGACATCGCTGATCTGGCGCAGCAGCGGCCGCAGGCTGCGCACGGCCTGCGCGTGCGGGTCGCCGGCCATCATCACGCCCAGCTCGGCCACCCGCCAGCGCGGCGCATCCGATTCGCGCAGCGCATAGCCCTCTTCGACCAGCACGTCCAGGTAGCGGTACACGGTGGATCGCTGCATGTCCGCCGCCCGCGCGATGTCGACCACGTGCATGCCGGCCGCGCCGGCCTGGCGCAGCACGCCCAGCACCCGCAGCCCGCGCCGCAGGATGCGCGGACCAGAACCCTCGGAATCCGGTTTGTTCAATTTCTGGACACCTTGCGTTGATGACGCCCCCATCAAAGCCGAATATGAAGGCGGACAGACAGAGATTTGTCCAATTATTAGACAAACAGGACGGAGACAACAATGAAGACATTCGGCAAGCGCTGGACCGCTGCGGCGGTGGCCTTGAGCGGCAGCCTGCTGGCCGCCGCCCCCGCCTGGGCGGCCAACCCCTACCCCGAACGCCCCATCACCCTCGTGGTCGGCTACGCCGCGGGCGGCGCCACCGACATCGTGGCGCGCCTGATGGCAAAGTCGCTCTCGGAAGAGCTGAAGCAGACGGTCGTCGTCGAGAACAAGACCGGGGCCAACAGCAACATCGGCGCCGAGATCGTCTCGCGCGCGGCGCCGGACGGCTACACGCTGTATGTGGGCTCCATCGCCAACACCATCAACCGCACGCTGTACAGCCAGCTCAACTACGACTTCGTCAAAGGCTTCGAGCCGGTGGGCCTGCTGGCGACCATCCCGAACATCCTGGTCGTCAATCCCAAGCTGCCGATCAAGACCGTGCAGGAGTACATCGCCTACGCCAAACAGCATCCCGGCAAGCTGACCTGCGCCTCTTCGGGCAGCGGCTCGTCCATTCACCTGTCGTGCGAACTGTTCAAGATGAAGACCGGCACGGACATCCTGCACGTGCCCTACCGCGGCAGCGGTCCGGCGGTGGCGGACCTGCTGGGCGGCCAGGTCGATTCCATGTTCGACAACCTGCCCTCGTCGCTGCCCCACGTGCAGGCGGGCAAGCTGCGCGCCATCGGCGTCACGTCGCCCAAGCGCCTGCCGGTCACGCCCGACGTGCCCACGCTGGACGAGTCCGGCCTGCCCGGCTTTGACGTGGAATCGTGGTTCGGCCTGGTGGCGCCCGCCGGCACGCCGCGCCCCGTCATCGACCGCCTGAACCAGGCGGTGAACAAGGCGCTCGCCAGCCCCGAGCTGCAGGCGTCGTACAAGCAGGGCGGCTTCTTTGCCCCGCAACAGCCCAACACGCCCGAGACCTTTGGCAAGAAGATCGCCAGCGAGATCGACAAGTGGGGCGCCGTCGTGAAAAGCGCCAATCTCAAGGCCAACTAGCACTCGCATCAAGGAGCACAGGTGTACCCGATCGACTTTTTCTTCCGCGCGGCTGAACGCCATCCGGACCGCGTGGCGCTCGACGGTCCGCAGGGCCCGGTCACTTACGCGCGGCTGGCTGCCGACACCCGCGCGCTGGCGGCGGCCCTGCAGGACCTGGACCCCGAGCCCCAGACGCGCGTGGCGATCTGCGCGGGCAATTCCGCGCGCCACATCCTTGCGCTGCTGGCCGTGCTGGCCAGCGGCAAGGTGTGGGTGCCGCTCAATTACCGCAGCACCGCGCGGGAGATCGGCCGCATCCTGGACGCCACGGAACCGTCCATCGTGATCGTGGACAGCGTGGGCGCGCCGCTGGTGCCGGCGGGGCCGGCGCGGCGCATCAGCCTGGACGACGACGCCGAGGCACCGACGCTGGCCGGCCTGCTGGCGGGCTTCGCGGGACGCGAGCCGGTCCGCCACGCGCTGCCGCGCGACGCCACGCAGGCCATCAAGTTCACGGGCGGCACCACCGGCCTGCCCAAGGGCGTGATGCAGCCGTATCACGCCTGGAACGCCGGCATCATCAACCAGATCATGCACTGGGGGCTGACCGCCGAAGACCGCTATGTGGTGTCGGCTCCCATCACGCATGGCACAGGCACCTACCTGCTGCCGGTGCTGGCACAGGGCGGCTCCCACCTGCTGCTGGACCAGGTCACCCCCGCCACCATCACCGCGGCGTTTCGCGAGCGCGGCGGCACGCTCAGCTTCATGCCGCCCACCCTGATCTACATGATCATGGCGCAGCCCGGCGTCTCCCGCGCCGACTTCCCGCGGCTGCGCAACCTGATCTACGGCGGCGCGCCCATGCCCGTCGAAAAGATCGAGCGCGCGCGCGCCTTCTTCGGCCCCGTGCTGGGCACGACCTACGGCCAGACCGAGGCGCCGCAGATCGTCACCGTGCTGCGGCCCGCCGACCTGGAAGCGCCGGAGAACCGCGCCTCGGTCGGCCGTGTCACGCACCTGTCCGACGTGGCCATCATGGGCCCGGACGGCGCGCTGCTGCCCCGCGGCGAGATCGGCGAGGTCGTCGTGCAGGGCGACCTGGTGATGACCGGCTACTGGCGGCTTCCGGAAAAAACCGCCGAGACCGTAATCGACGGCTGGCTGCACACCGGCGACACCGGCCTCATCGACGCCCGCGGCTACCTGTTCCTGAAGGACCGGCTGCGCGACGTCATCATCACCGGCGGCTTCAACATCTATCCGGTCGACGTCGAAAACGCGCTGTCCGCGCATCCGGCCGTGTACGAGTGTTCCGTGTTCGGACTGCCCGACGACAAATGGGGCGAAGCCGTCCACGCCGCCGTCCAGCTGCATCCCGGGGCGCTCGCCAGCGACGACGAACTCAAGGCCCACGTCCGGGCGCTGCTCGGCCCTGTGGCCACGCCCAAGCAGATCCATTTCCACGACAGCCTGCCGCGCTCCAGCGTGGGCAAGGTACTCAAGAACGCGGTGCGCGACGCCGCCCTGAAGGAAACGCCATGAAGCAACCCGAAACCCGCCTTTGCGCCCACCACCTTACCGGCATGTCCTATCGCGACGTGGACCTGGTGGAAGACCTGATCGGCAAGAAGTCCTTCACCGAGGTCATGATCATGCAGATCCTGGGCCGCGATGCGCGCCCCGTCGACATGCGCATCGTGGACGCCGTGCTGGTCACGCTGATGGAACACGGCATGACGCCCAGCGCGATCGCCACGCGGCTGATCTACATGAGCGCGCCCGAGAACCTGCAGGGCGCGGTGGCGTCCGGCCTGATGGCCGTGGGCAGCCAGTTCGTCGGCACCATGGAGAACTGCTCGCGCCTGCTGGACCGCATCCGCCAGGCCGCGGACGGCCCGGCCGAAGCCCTGGCGATCGCGCGGGAGTTCCGGTCCACGCGCAGCGCGCTGCCCGGCTTTGGCCATCACCTGCACAAGCCGGACGATCCGCGCGCGATCAAGCTGCTGGCGCTGGCCGAGGCGGAAAGCGAACTGGGCGGCCAATCCATCCAGGCGCTGCGCTGGCTGGCCAGCGCGGTGGACGAGACCTACGGCAAGCACATCACCATCAACGCCACGGGCGCCGTGGCCGCGCTGCTCAGCGAGATCGGCGTGCCCACGGACCTGATGCGCGGCTTTGCCGTCATCTCGCGCGCGGCGGGTCTCGTTTCCCACGTTGCCGAAGAACAGCAGAGCCCGTCGGGCCGCTACATCTGGGAAACCATCGACCACGCCATCCCCTACGTGGGCAAGGGCAAGAGCCACCAGCAAGGCGGCGAGCCATCATGACGGGCGGCACCGGCACACGGTTGGCCGGCAAGGTGGCGCTGGTGACGGGCGCGGGCACGTCGGCGCCCGGCTGGAGCATCGGCAAGGCGAGCTGCGTGACGCTGGCGCGCCAGGGGGCCGCCATCGTCGCGCTGGACGCCAGCCTAGCCGCTGCCGAAGAGGCCGCGCATGAGGTGGCCCTGGCCGGCGGCAGCGCGCTGCCGGTGCAGGCCGACGTCGCCGACCCGGCCGCCATGCAGGCGGCGGTCGACGCGGCGCTGGGACGGTACGGCCGCATCGACATCCTGCAGGCCAACGCGGGCATCGGCAAGGTGGGCGGCCCCGAGGACATCTCGCTGCAGGACTGGGACCGCATCCAGCAGGTCAACGTGACCAGCCTGCTGATCGCCACGCGGCTCCTGGCGCCCCTCATGCGCGCGCAGGGCGGCGGCGCCATCGTGGCCGTGTCGTCGATCGCGGGCATCCGGTACACCGGCTATCCGCATCTGGCCTACAGCGTCAGCAAGGCGGCCGTCATCCATTTCGCGCGCATGGCCGCGCAGCAGTATGCCGCCGACCGCATCCGCGTGAACACGGTGATTCCGGGGCTGATCGACACGCCGCGCGTCGCCGGCAACGTCGCGCGGATGTTCGATGCGAACGACCTGGACGCCGCGCGCGCGGCCCGCGACCGGCAGGTGCCGTTGGGGCGCATGGGCACGCCCTGGGAAGTCGCCAACGCCGTGGCGTTCCTGGCGTCGGACGAGGCTTCCTACATCACCGGAACGGAACTGGTCGTCGATGGCGGACTGACCGGCAAGTACGCCTGAGGCGCGCCGGCGCCGCTGGTCCGCCCGTCTGGTTTGCCTTTGTTATTCCGCCCTTCTTATTCCGCCTTGATGTTGCCGCGCTGGATCACGCCCGTCCACTTGGCCACGTCGTCGCGGATGCGCTGGGCGAATTGCGCCGGCGTGCTGCCGACCGGCTGAAAGCCCAGTCCGGCCAGCTTGTCGCGCAACGCGCCATTGCGCACCGAATCGGCCAGCGTCTGCGACAGGCGCTCGATGATCGGTTCCGGCACACCGGCCGGCGCGACCAGCCCGAAGAGCGGCGAGATATCCACCCCCGGCAGGCCCGCCTCGGTGAAGGTCGGCACGTCGGGCAATTGGCTGACGCGCTGCGGGCTGGTGACCGCCAGCGCGCGCAGGCGTCCCGCCTTGATGTGTTCCAGCAGCGTGGGCACGGTGGCAAAGGCGAACTGCACCTGGCCGCCCAGCAGGTCGGTGATCACGGTGCCGCCGCCGCGGTACGGCACATGCAGCACGTCCACGCCCGCCTGCTGCCGCAATTGCTCGCCGGCCAGATGCGGCCCGCTGCCGACGCCGGCCGAGCCGAACGACAGCGTGCCCGGCTGCGCCTTGGCCAGCGCCACGAAGGCGGCGAGATCGGCCGCCTTGACGGACGGATGCACCACCATGACAAAGGGCGCCGTCGCCATGAGCGAGATCGGCGCAAAGTCCTTGATCGCGTCGTAGGGCTGGCGGTCGCCCAGCAGCGCCGGATTGATGGTGAATGTGGAGTCCACCATGCCGATGGTGTAGCCATCCGGCGCCGACACGGCCAGGGCGCGCGTGCCGATGGTGGTGCCGCCGCCGCCACGATTTTCCACGACGAAAGGCTGGCCCAGCGCCTCGGCGTACACCTGCCCCGCCATGCGGCCCAACGTATCGGTGGCGGCCCCCGGGGGATAGGGGATGTACAGGCGGACCGCCTTGTCCGGATACTGTGCGGCCCGCGCCGCGAAGGTCCAGGGCAGCATGGCGCCGCCCAGCGCCATGGCCGTGCCGTTGATCAGGAACGCTCTGCGCGATGAATGCATGTCTTTGTCTCCAGGTTTATGTTCTTGGCGGGCTCTTTGGACCCTTGACGCCACGGCGCCGTGCCGTCAGGTGCTGAACCGGCCCTCGGCAAGCGCCGCTTCGGGGTCCGCGCCCAGTCCCGGGCCGTCCGGCACGCCGACCCAGCCGTCCACGATAGGCACGCTGTCGCCATAAGGCACGTGCGCCAGTTCAACGTACAGGCGTTCAAGCGACACCTCGGCCTGCTGCGCCGCGATCAGGTGCAGGCTGGCCAGGTAGCCCGGACCGAAGAACGCCACCTGCGGCGCGCACACGACGCGCGTGTCCGCACACTTTTGCGCGATGCGCCACGCGGCGGTCAGGCCCAGCTTGATGACGCTGGGCTGCACGTACTGCGCCGCTTCGCTGTCCACGATCCGTTCCAGGTCCGTCGCGCTGCTGGCGTTCTCGCCCACGGCCAGGGGGATGCCGCAGGCGCGCTTCAGTTGCGCCAACGCGCGGTCGTCCTCGGGCGGCCACAAGGGCTCTTCGATCCAGAACGGATCATGCGGGCGCATGGCCTCGATGGCGGCCTCGGCCTCGCCGGGCAGCCAGGCGCAATTGGTGTCCACCATGATGGGCACGCCCGGCCCCGTGCTGCGGCGCACGGCGGCCAGCGCATCGGCGGTGCGCTCGTGCAGCTTGATCTCGGCATAGCCTTCGTTCAGCGCGCGCGTGGTCACGGCGTCCAGGCGTTCGGCGTTGCCGTAGTACTGGAGCAGCGACGCATACACCCGCACCCGCTCGCGGCGCTTGCCGCCCAGCAGCGCGTACAGCGGCACGCCCGCGCGCTTGGCGCGCAGGTCCCACAGCGCGATGTCCAGGCCGGCCAGCGCGTGCACCACCGGCCCCGACCGCCCCAGGTTGTGCAGCGTGCGCTGCATGCCGGGCAGCAAGGTGTCGTCGTCCGCGTCGCGTCCGCAGGCCAGCGGCGCGATCAGGGTCTCGAAGATGGCGGGCAAGGCGCGCGGCTCGACGCAGTACGACTCGCCCCAGGCCACCGTCCCGTCTTCGGTCTGTACCCGGACCAGCGCGCTATCCAGCTTGTCGCGAGGACGGCCGGCAAACAGCGGCGCCGGGCTCCAGTGATGGAACGGCAGGCGCAGGGGGACGCAGGTGACGGAAACAATGGTGTTGGCGGGCATGACGGTGCGGCAGATAGCAGGAAGCGGGATGCGATGGCGCTATTCTGGCGGCCGCCCGTTCATATGGTCAAATAGATGAATTGACTATTTCCATATGAATTTCATATGTTCAACCGGCGAGAACTTCTGCTGTTGCGCGCCATGTACCGGCACGACACGGTCACGGCCGCGGCCGCCTCGGTCAACATGACGCAGCCCGCCGCCAGCGCGCTGCTGCGCGACATGGAGACGCGGTTGGGCTTTGCGCTGTTCAGCCGCGAGAACCGCCGCCTGCATCTCACCAGTCAGGGCCGCGCCCTGATACCGGAAGTGCTCAATGCGCTGGCCGGCATCGAGTCGGTGGACCGGCTTGCCGTCGACATCCGCCAGGGCGCGCTGGCGCGGCTGGACGTGGGCGCCGTCGCAATCGCGGCGTCCAGCGTGCTGCCTGCGGCCATGGCCGGCATGCGCCGCGCGCATCCCGCGGTGGCGGTAACCGTGCGGGCCGGCACCGCGCTGGAAATCATCGAAATGGCCGTGGACCACCGCATCGACCTGGGCATCATCATCGGCTCGCCGCCGGACATCGACAGGGTGTCCAGCCTGCGGCTCGCGCCATTGGGATTGCATGCGGTCATGCCCCCGGATCATCCCTGGGCGCGGCAGCCCGCGCTGACGCTGGAAGAAGTGGCCGCAGCCGGCCCCATCGTGCTGGCTACCGCCCTGCCCGCGGGCCGCGCAACGCGCCTCGCGCTGGAGGCGCGCGGCCTGCCCTATCGGCCCATCATCGAAGTGGCGCAGTCGTCAGCCGCCTGCGCCCTGGCCGCGCAAGGCCTGGGCGTGGCCATCGTCGAAAGCCTGGGCGCGCACTACGCCGAACGCCAGGGCCTGGCCGCGCGCCATCTGCTGGCGCTGGAGGACCCGGTACTAGCAGTGGTGTGGTCGCGCGACCGCGCCATGAGCGCGCCGGCGCGCCTGCTGCAGGAGGGATTGGCGGAGCAGGCGCGGATGTGGCTGTCGCGGCCCGATGCGGCGCCGCCGGCGCGCAGGCCGGCACGCGCGCGCGGGAAGCCAGGCTGAGCCCGCCGCCTTACCAGGACGTCGAGTAGGCGCCCGGAAACTGCTTGGCGACGAAGGCCTTGACCTCGTCGGACTGGTAGGCCTTGATGAAGCGCGCGATGCGCGGGTCGTCCTTGTTGTCTTCCCGCGCCGCGATCACCACAGCCGCAAACGGCGCGTCCTTGCTTTCCAGCGCCAGCGCGTCCTTGGCGGGCGACAGGCCCGCCGGGATCGCGTAGGCGGAGTTCACGGCGGCGGCGTCCACGTCCTTGAGCGAGTGCGGCAGTTGCGCGGCCTCGATCTCGATGAATTTCAGGTTCTTGGGATTGTCGGCAATGTCGAAGATCGACGCCGTGACCGTCACGCCATCCTTCAGCTTGATCAGCTTGGCGGCCTGCAGCACCAGCAACGCGCGCGCGCCATTGGTCGGATCGTTCGGAATGGCCACCTTGCCGCCTTGCGGCAGTTCGTCCAGCGACTTCACGCGCTTGGAATAGATGCCCATCTGCTGCACCACGGCAGTCGCCACCGGCACCAGCTTGTAACCGCGCGCCTTGTTCTGCGATTCCAGGAAAGGCCGGTGCTGGTAGATGTTCACGTCCAGTTCCTTGGCGTCCAGCGCGGCGTTCGGCTGGATGAAGTCGCTGAACTCGATCAGCTTGACCTTCAGGCCTTGCTTGGCGGCGACCTGCTGCACGACCTCGCCGATCTGCGCATGCGGACCGACGGTCACGCCCACTTTCAGTTCGGCGTCCTGCGCCATCGCCGAGGTGCCGGCAAATCCAATGAGGGTGGCAAGAACGGCCAGGGAATAGCGAAGGCGCATGGGAAATCTCTACAGGTAAGAAGAATGACCCCGGATTCTAGTGAGCGTCCTTCAAAACCGGAAGCGATGATTATTCATATTGATATGTGCAATCCGATATGAGCCGCGCGATGACAGCGCCGGCGCATGCGGCCACAATAGAGCCTGCTTTCATTCCTGCTTGCGCCATCCATGTCCACCAACCCCGAACTCCATCCGCACGCGCGCGCGCTGCTTGCCGACCACTACGCCGCCGTCGACCCCGACCTGCCCGACCTGCTGGATCTGCTGTTTGCGCGCAGCGCCGGCGAAGACTGGCACAAGGCCGGCACGTTCAAGCATCATCTGCTGGGCGTCTACCGCACGCTGGCGCTCTGGAACCAGCCGCGCGAAGTGCGTCTCCTGGGTCTCTTCCACAGCGTCTACGGCAACGAATACGTGGACCTCACCCTGTTTGACCGAGAACGCGAGCGCGACACGCTGCGCGGCGTGCTGGGCGCGGAGGCCGAGGAATGGGTCAGCCTGTTCTGCGCCATGCCGCGCACGAAGTTCGTGCAGGCCATCCTGCAAGGCCAGGGCACGGGCGCGGCAGGCCTGACGCTGGAAGGCGCCGACGGGCGGGTCTACACGTTCACGCCGCGCCAGGTCGCGGCGTTCACGGTCGTGTCCGCCGCCGACATCGGCGAGCAATGGCATAGCTGGCAGGACGAGATCTTCGCTGGCTATCCCCAGCAGCAGCGCCGTGACCTGAAGACAAACTGGGCGTCGTCGCTATGGCCCGGGCCGCTCAAGCCGCCGTCGAACATCCTGTCGATGCTGTCGCACCTGCTGGCGCCGCTGTCACGCATGCCGCAGGACACCGGCATTCCCATTCCGCCCGCCTTCGACCATTGCCGCGCCACGCTCAGCCCGCGCGACGAAGCCGCCGCCAGCGCGCTGTACTGGCAAGTCATCACGCGCATGCATCCGCTGACCGAAATGGACAGCGCCCGCCACATGCTGGAAGCGGCGGTCGAGCACAACCCGTGGGTGGGCGAGCCGCGCCTGCTGCTGGCGCAACTGGCGCTGACCGCGGAAGACTTCGATGCCGCCGAGCGCCACGCCGCCGCCGGGCTGGCCGCGTTGCAGGCCTGGGGCACCGCATGGGACAAGCGCATCGAATGGGCCGGATGGATGGCCTGGGCGCGCATCGAACTGCAGAATGCCCGCGCCCGGAAGTGGCCGGAAAACCTGGCCGCGCTGAACGGTCAGGGGCTGGTGGAATAAGCCCGGCAGCAATGCCGGCCTACGTGCCTTCCCAGTGCGGGCCCGGAACGACGATATCGAAAAGCTCCAGCACGCGCGCCACGGTATGGTCCACCATTTCCTCGATGGACGCGGGCCGGTGATAGAACGCCGGCAGCGGCGGAAAGACGATGCCGCCCATTTCGGTCACCGCCGTCATGTTGCGCAGGTGCGCCAGGTTGAACGGCGTCTCGCGCACCATCAGCACCAGCCGGCGGCGCTCTTTGAGCGTGACGTCCGCGGCGCGGGTGATGAGGTTATCGGACAGGCCGTGCGCCACCGCCGCCAGCGTGCGCATCGAACACGGCACGATCACCATGCCCGCGGTCTGGAACGCCCCGCTGGCCAGGGTGGCGCCCACGTCGCGCACGCTGTGGACGTGATCGGCCAACGCATAGACGTCCTGGCGGCTGACATCGAGTTCGTGCTTGATGTTCAGCACGCCCGACGCCGACACCACCAGATGCGTTTCGACGTCTTCGACGTTGCGCAGCGCCTGCAGCATGCGCACCGCATAGAGCGCCCCGGTGGCGCCCGTGATGCCGACGACGAGCCGCCGCATGACGGCCTTTATGCCGTGGCGCCGGATTGCTCCAGCAGCGTCTTCAGCTCACCGGACTCGTTCATTTCATTCATGATGTCCGAGCCGCCGATGAACTCGCCCGACACGTAGAGCTGCGGAATGGTGGGCCAGTTGGAGAATTCCTTGATGCCCTGGCGGACTTCGTCGTCCTCCAGCACATTGACGGTGACCAGCTTCTTCACGCCACAGCCCTTCAGGATCTGAATGGCCTTGCCGGAAAAGCCGCATTGCGGGAATTGGGCGGTGCCCTTCATGAACAGCACGACGGGGTGCTGGGTCACGGTTTCGCGGATGAATTCTTGAACGTCGCTCATGGTGGTCTCTTGGACTGGCAAAACGGAATTGCTCAATTATAGGTACACCCGGGAAAACGGCCCGGATTACCCCGGCGCGGCGCCGGTTTATCAGGGCGATTCCAGAGGCGGCGCGATGTAACAGACGCGCGTCCGGGCGGCGGCCTGCCGGTGCCTGACGCCCGCTACAGAGACGCCCCTCGCCCCACAGGCGTCAGGCGCCCGCCACCGGCAGCCGACCGCCCGAGATCCGCTCGATGCCCGCCAGGTCCTTGCGGCTGTGCACGCCCTCGAACCCGGCCTGGACCAGCATGTCCCGCACGGCCTGCGCCTGATCCCAGCCATGCTCCATCCACAGGGCGCCGCCTGGCTTCAGGTGGGCGTCGGCGCCCTGGATGATGCGCGCCAGGTCGTCCAGCCCGCCCGCGCCGTCCGTCAGCGCGCCACGCGGTTCGAAACGCACGTCGCCCTGCTCCAGGTGCGGATCGTCGCTGGCCACATAGGGCGGATTGGAGACGATCAGGTCAAAGCCCTCGCCGGCCGGCACGGCCTCGTACCAGCTGCCTTCGACGAACCGCACGGCGGCGGTCAGATCCCAGGCGTTGCCGGCCGCCACGGCCAGCGCGGCCGCGCTGACGTCCGACGCCATCACCCGCGCGTCGCGGCGCGCCAGCGCGATCGAAATGGCGATCGCCCCGCTGCCCGTGCCCAGGTCCAGCACGGCCGGCCCGGCCACGCCGGCGACGCATTCCAGCGCGGTTTCGACCAGCACCTCGGTGTCGGGACGGGGAATCAGCACATCGGGCGTCACGCGGAACATGTGCCCCATGAACTCGCGCCGGCCCAGCAGGTAGGCCATGGGTTCGCCGGCCAGGCGGCGCAGCGCCAGGGCCTCGTACGCCGCGGCCGCCTCGGGCGCGAGCGCATCGGTATCGTGCGCCAGCAGCCATGCGCGCGGCTTGTCCAGCACGTGCTCGAGCAGCATGCGCACCTCCAGGCGCGGCAGCCGCGCGTCGAGCAGCAGGCTCTTGATCTGGGGCGCGGTCATCGCATCGGCCTCAGATGTCGTCGCCCAGCGCGGCGAGCTGTTCGGCCTGGTGCTCGGCGATCAGCGCGCCGGTCAGTTCCTCGAGGTCGCCTTCCATGATCTGCTGCAGCTTGTACAGGGTCAGGTTGATGCGGTGGTCGGTCACGCGGCCCTGCGGGTAGTTGTAGGTGCGGATGCGCTCGGAGCGGTCGCCCGTGCCGATCAGGCTCTTGCGTTCGGCCGCCTCCTTGCTTTGGCGCTCGCGCTCTTCCTTGTCCTTCAGGCGGGCGGCCAGCACCTGCATCGCCTTGTCCTTGTTGCGGTGCTGCGAGCGGTCGTCCTGGCATTCCACCACCAGCCCGGTCGGCAAGTGGGTGATGCGCACCGCCGAGTCCGTCTTGTTGATGTGCTGGCCGCCCGCGCCGCTGGCGCGGAAGGTGTCGATGCGCAGATCGCTGGGGTTGATGACGATCTCGGACATCGCATCGGCTTCGGCCATGATGGCGACCGTGCAGGCCGACGTGTGGATGCGTCCCTGCGCCTCGGTCGCGGGCACGCGCTGGACGCGGTGCGCCCCCGACTCGAATTTCAGGCGGCCATACGCGCCGTCGCCATCGATGCGCGCGATCACTTCCTTGTAGCCGCCCAGCTCGGACGGGCTTTCCGACATCAGCTCCACGCGCCAGCCGCGCTGTTCCGCATAGCGCGTGTACATGCGCAAGAGATCGCCCGAAAACAGCGCGCTCTCATCGCCGCCCGTGCCCGCACGGATTTCCAGGAACACGCTGCGCCCGTCGTTGGGGTCGCGCGGCAGCAGCAGCAACTGCAGCGCGGCTTCCAGCGATTCGAGCTTGCCGCGCCCGGCCTTGATCTCGTCTTCGGCCATGGCCTTCATTTCGGGATCGGACAGCATCTCCTGCGCGGCCGCGATGTCGTCTTCGGAGCGGGTGAAGGCCGTGAAGGCTTCGACCACCGGCTCCAGTTCGGCGCGTTCGCGGGAAAGCTTGCGGAAGCGGTCCATGTCGGACGCGGTTTCCGGTTCGGCGAGCAGCGCGTCGACCTCGATCAGGCGATGGCACAGATGCTCCAGCCGGCTGCGCATGGAAGATTTCATGAGGGGATGACCAAAGGAGAAGACAGGAAAAGCGGGCGCCCACAAAGCGAACGCCCGCCATGAGGCGGGGCGTGGGGCAGAGCCGCTAACGGCGCGCGTCGCGGCCGGGGAACAGGCGCGGCATCCAGGCAAGCAGTCGCTTGCGTTCCTCGCCTTCGCTGCGGTTCAGCGCCGCCAGCGGGCCGTGCAGGTACTTCTGGGTCAGGCCGTGGGCCAATTGCTCGAGCACGGCCTCGGGCGATTCGCCCCGCGCGAGCAGGCGCCTGGCGCGTTCGAGTTCGGCGGCGCGTACGTCCTCGGCGGCCTGGTGCAGGTCGCGGATGACGGGCACCACTTCGCGCGATTGCATCCAGTGCATGAAGCCCTGGACACGGGTTTCTATGATGGCCTCGGCCTGCACCACCGCGGCGCGGCGAGCGTCGGAACCGGTCTGCACCAGCCGGCCCAGATCGTCCACCGAGTACAGGTACACGTCGTCCAGGCGGCCGACTTCGGGCTCGATGTCGCGCGGAACGGCCAGGTCGATCATCACCATCGGGCGGTGGCGGCGCAGGCGCGTAGCCCGTTCCACCATCCCCAGGCCGAGGATGGGCAGGGAGCTTGCCGTACAGGAGACGACGACGTCGAATTCGGATAAGCGGTCGGTCAGGTCGGACAGCTTCATCGTGCTGGCCGAAAACCGGTTGGCCAGCAGTTCGGCGCGTTCGGCCGTGCGGTTGGCCACGACCATGCTGCGCGGACGTTGCGCGGCAAAGTGCGTGGCGCACAATTCGATCATTTCGCCCGCGCCGATGAACAGCGTGCGGGCCTGGTCCAGATTGCCGAACACGCGTTCGGCCAGGCGCACGGCCGCGGCGGCCATGGATACCGACTGCGCGCCAATGGCGGTCTGCGACCGCACTTCCTTGGCCACCGAGAAGGTGCGCTGGAACATCTGGTGCAGCAGGGTGCCAAGCGAACCGGCTTCACCGGCCGCACGCACCGCGTCTTTCATCTGGCCCACGATCTGGGTTTCGCCCAGCACCATGGAATCGAGCCCGCTGGCCACGCGGAAGGCATGACGGACGGCGTCGTCCTGATGATGGCGATAGAGATGCGGGTGCAGCGTGCCGGCGTCCAGGCGATTGTGGTCGGCCAGCCAGGCGGGCAATTGATCGGCCACGTGGCCATCGGCCGCGCAGTAGATCTCGGTGCGATTACAGGTGGACAGGATGGCGGCTTCGCGGACCGATCCGCCGAACGCCGATCGCAGGCCTTCCAGGGCGGGCTTGACCAGATCGACGGGCATGGACACGCGTTCGCGGACCGACACCGGCGCGGACGTGTGATTCAGACCGAAGGCAAGGACAGCTACCGACATGTTTGAGGGATGGCTGGCGCCATCCGCGGCTGAGCGTTAAGTACTGCCACTATAAGAACAATGCGTCGCATCCGGCTTGTCGCGCATCAAAGGCGGCAAAGCGTCCGGCTGCAACAACAAACCGCTGACGATTATACCCCTGCGGGTTATCCCCAAGCCACTCCCGTCCCCAATCTCGGCCCCTTTGCACCCCTTCCCGACGCATTCGTGGCGAATATCGTGCCGTACAGCCAACAGTTGCCGCTTTCGCCCGCCCACGCAAAAAAAGCGACGCGTCGGGCTCGCGGCTGGCACAAGTCCAAAAATTTGTGTATAGTTGCGGACTTCGTTGGCCTGGTAGCTCAGTCGGTAGAGCAGAGGATTGAAAATCCTTGTGTCGGTGGTTCGATTCCGCCCCAGGCCACCAAAAGAATTTTCGGGAGCTTCGGTTCCCACAAGAAACCCAGCCCCAAGCCCAGCCCAAGCGCTGGGTTTTTTGTTAGCGCGGCGCGTTGCCGGAAATTGCTTGGCAGCGCCCCACCAGCCCCGACATTTTGTGTATAGTTGCGGGCTTCGTTGGCCTGGTAGCTCAGTCGGTAGAGCAGAGGATTGAAAATCCTTGTGTCGGTGGTTCGATTCCGCCCCAGGCCACCAAGAATCCATCAAGGCCCAGCCCGCTTCCGGCTGGGCCTTTCGCTTTAGGGTCCCCCGCCGGGTCATCCGCGGGCGCGCGCCCGGCCTCGGCACCCCAACACCGGGTATCGCCTCTCTTCTTGCCCGCGGCATTTCGCGATATCGTGACTCGCCGCCGTCCCGCAGCAGATTCCGCCCCGTTGCCGCAAATCCGTACCCCAGAACGGAGTCAACCTATGCGCCCCCGCGCACGAATCCTTTTCTGCCTCTTCGGACTGGCCCTGGCCTGGGCGCGCGTGGCGTTTGGCGCCGATGGGCCGGCGCCCGCCACGCAGACGCCGGCCGTGATCCAGATGGCTGAAATCCCGCTGCGGGCGGACACGGATCTGCGCTTTGCGGAAAACGTGCTGCAACGCGCGGCCGCGGCGGACCCCGTGTCCGCGTTCATGCCGCAGCTGGATGCGATCGCCAAGTCCGCCGACGAAAAACTCTACGAATTCCAGCCGTCGCGGCTGCGCAACTTTCCCATCATGCGGCTGGAGAGCCTGGAGCGGCATTGGCTTTTCGACGTCCGCCGGCTGGCCCGCTGGCGGGACACCATGCGGCAGGCGACCGCCTGGTATGCCAACGATGCCGCGGAGCTGCTGCGGCGACGCACGGCCTGGCAGGCGATCAAGGAAGCGCCGGGCGCGGCGGGCCTGCCGGCCGCGCTGGCCGACCGCATCGACGCGGTGATCGCGCAGTTGTCGGCGGCCGGCCAGGCGCTGTCCGGCCCGCTATCCCGCCAGGTCGAACTGGAGCAGCGCGCCAATACCATCGAGGAACAGATCAAGGCCGGCCAGCGCCAGGTGATCGAGGCAATCAACGACGTCGACGCGCGCCTGCTGCGGGTGGACTCCCCGCCGCTCTGGAATCTGGACTGGGCCAAGACTTCCGACGAAAACACGCTGTCCCTCCTGCGCGACGGCCTGGACATCGAAGCCCGCTTCGCCCGCGACTACAGCGCCGCGGGCGCCGGCAACCAGCGCGCCCTGCACGCCCTGCAGCTGCTGCTGCTGCCGCTGCTGCTCTGGCTGGCCCGCAAAAGCCGCAATGCGATCCGCAGCGGCATCATGAATGAAACCTCCGCGGGCGTGCTGGGCCGGCCGGTGTCCACCTGGGTGCTGCTGTCCATGCTGGGCGTCCTGGCGCTGGAGCCGGACGCGCCGTTGATGGTCCAGCAGATCGCCCTGGTGCTGTCGACCATACCCGTGCTGCGCCTGCTTCCGCCCTCCAGCCGGCGGCAACTGGACCATTGGCCCCGGGTGATCACGGCGCTGTTCCTGGCCGAGCGGCTGGGCTTCCTGTTCCTGGCGAACACCCTGGTCTACCGCCTGTCCACGGTGGTGATGGCGACGACGGCGCTCGCGGCCATTCTGTGGCTGCTGGCGCGCGGCCGGCGCCAGACGTATCCGCCCGGCTCCCAACGCCTGGTCCGCGCCCTGCGCGCCGTGGCCTGGAGCGCGGCCACGCTGTTGGGTGTATCCCTCGTCGCGAACTTGATCGGCAATGTGTCGCTGTCCGAAATGCTGACCAGCGGCATCATCGGCAGCGGTTATTTCGGGCTGATGCTGTACGCCGGGGTGACCGTCATCATCACGCTGCTGCAGCTTCTGCTGGCGCGACAGGGCATCTCGCGGTTCCGGCTTGCGCGCGAACATGCGCCGCCGCTGGTCCAGCTTCTGATACGCCTGCTGATGGCCGCCGCGGTGGTGGGATGGGCGATCTACACGATGGACCGCTTCCGCGTGCTGCGCTCGACCTACGCCGTGGTGACGCGGGTGCTGGCTTACACGCTGGAATTCGGCCAGATCTCCATCAGCCTGGGCAACATCCTGATCTTCGCGATCTCGGTGCTGATCGCATTCTGGGCCGCGCGCACGATACGGCTCATCCTGCACGACGAGGTGCTCACGCGCATGTCGCTGCCGCGCGGCGTGGGCAACAGCATCGCCTCGCTGTCGTACTACCTGGTGCTGCTGCTGGGCCTGGGCATCGCGCTGTCCGCGGCAGGCTTCCAGACCAGCCAGCTCACCCTGGTGTTCGGCGCCCTGGGCGTGGGCATCGGGTTTGGCCTGCAGGGCGTGGTGAACAACTTCGTATCGGGCCTGATCCTGATGTTCGAACGCCCGATCCAGCCGGGCGACGTGGTGGAAATCGGCGGCACGTCGGGCCAGGTGCGCGATATCGGCATGCGCGCCACGCGGATCAAGACCTTCGAAGGCGCCGACGTGGTCGTGCCCAACGGTACGCTGCTGTCCGACAAGCTGACCAACTGGACCATGCTGGATCGCAGCCGCCGCATCGAAATCAGCATCGGGCTGGCCTATGGCACGGAGCCAAGACAGGTGCTCGAACTGCTCGATGGCATCGCCCGCCAGACGCCTGGCGTCGTGACCGAACCCGCCCCGATGGCGCTTTTCATGGGATTTGGCGCCAGCACGCTGGATTTCAGCCTGCGCGCGTGGACCTACGACTTCGACCGATGGATCGAGATCCGCAGCGACCTGCTGGCGCGGATGTACGACGCGCTCAGAGAGGCGGGCATCAACATCCCGTTTCCGCAGCGGGACCTGCACCTGCGCAGCGTGTCGGACGACGCCAGCCGCGCGCTCTTTGCCGCCAGGCCGCCCGCGCCGGATCCGTCCCAGCCCGGCTGACGCCTGGCCGGGACGCCTCACGCGCCGGTCGTCACCGGCACCGTCAACCCGTTTTTGACCCGGCTCATCACCACCAGCGTGGAAAACCGCTTCACGTTGGGATTGCCCCAGAAATGGCGCTGCGCGAACACCTCGTACTCCGCCATGTCGCGCATGGTCAGCGTCAGCACGAAATCGACCTCTCCCGTGACCGACAGGCACTGCATGATCTCGGGCGCGTTGCGCATGGCGCGCTTGAACTGGTCCAGCTTGTCGGCCCGTTCGCTTTCCAGCGACACCAGCACGACCATCGTGATCCCCCGCCCCACGGCCGCCGGATCCACCACCGACACGTCCGCCGTCACCACCCTGGATTCGCGCAGCCGCTTCATCCGTCGCAGGCAGGACACCGGCGACAGGTTCACGCGTTGCGCGACTTCCTGGCTGGTGCGCTGGTTGTCTTCCTGCATGCTTTGCAGGATCTGCAGGTCGAAATCGTCTAATTCCATGAGGCTTCCGGAAACGCCTGGGCGGCGGGCGGGATATCGCTATCGGCAGATTCTAATCTTGGCCGCGACGCAAAACTGCGCCATTTCGACGGGAAACTTCATTTCGGGCTCGGTGGACGCAGGAATTAATCGGGCGCCTTCCTTACACTGGGAGCCCTCCGCCCGCACCGCGGGATTTCCTGCCGCACCCTGCAATGCCCTCACTCCAGCTTTTTCTGCTTTTCCTGGCCGCCGATGCGGCCCTGAAGCTCACGCCCGGCCCGGACATGGCGCTGACGCTGTCGCGCGGCATGACTCAGGGATTCCGGCCCGCCTTCCACAGCGTGCTGGGCAACGTGGCGGCAGGCTTTATCCAGGTGCCCGCGGTGGTGTTGGGCCTGGCATCCGTGCTGCGGACCTTTCCGACGCTGTTCGTCGGCATCAAGGCGGCGGGCGGCCTGTACCTGGGATACCTGGGCATCAAGGCGATGATCCGGTGCGCCAAATCCGCCGAGGTGACCCTGGCGGCGCGGCCGGGCGATGCGCGCGATGCCTTCTGGCAAGGCTTCATCACCAATCTGCTGAATCCCAAGGTCCTGCTGTTCATGATCGCCTTCCTGCCGCAATTCACCTCGCCGGACCACGGACCGGTGTGGATACAGATGCTGGTGCTGGGCGTCACCATGAAGGCGCTCAGCCTGCCGTACGGCGGCCTCTTCGCCTACGGCGCGTCGCGCATCCGCGGCTGGGTGGGGCGCAATCCCTGGTTCCTGCAGATGCAGCAGGGCCTGCTGGGCGCGATCATGCTGGGACTGGCCTTCTATGTGCTCTACGCCTCGGCCGTGCATCCGCAGCCCTGAAGCCCCCTTTCCCAAACCGCCCCACGCATTGCGCAACTTCCGCCACCCATGACCGCCGCAACCTTGAACAACGGACACACCGACTCCCCGTCCACCCTGCTTCCCACCCTGTCGCTGATCGGCGCCATGGCATCGCTGTGCGTGGGCACGTCGTTTGCAAAATCGCTGTTCCCGGAAGTGGGCGCGCAGGGCACCACGGCCTATCGCATCGTCATCGGCGCGATCATCCTGCTGGCTTTCTGGCGACCCTGGCGTTTTCCGCTGACCCGCGCCAACGCGGCCAGGATCGCGCTGTATGGCGTGACGCTGGCCTGCATGAATCTGCTGTTCTACATGGCATTGCGCACCCTGCCGCTGGGCGTGGCCATCGCCATCGAATTCACCGGGCCGCTGACGCTGGCCGTCGTGCTGTCGCGGCGCGCCATCGACTTTGTCTGGATCGCCTGCGCGCTGGCCGGCCTGATCCTGCTGATCCCGACCGGGCAGTCCATCCACGATCTCGATCCCGAAGGCATCGCCTACGCGCTGGGTGCGGCCGTGTGCTGGGCGCTTTACATCATCTTCGGCAAGATGGCGGGACACGTGCACGGCGGGCAGGCGACGTCGCTGGGACTGCTGGCGGCGGCCATGGTCGCCCTGCCGGTGGGCGCGGCGCATGCGGGCATGGCGCTGCTCGATCCCAAGCTGGTGCTGGCCGGCGTGGCGGTGGGCATCCTTTCCAGCGCACTGCCCTATTCGCTGGAAATGGTGGCGCTGCGCCGCCTGCCGCAAAAGACGTTCGGGGTGCTGCTCAGCATGGAGCCGGCCATGGGCGCGCTGGCCGGCGTGGTCGTCCTGAACGAGCACCTGTCGCGGACGCAATGGCTGGCCATCTGCGGCATCATCGTCGCCTCCGCGGGCTGCGCGGCGACGGCGCAGCGCAGCCGCAAGGCGCCCGTGCCGGCGCCCGACTGAACGCCGACCGCACGCTGCGCCCTTGCGCCGAAAGCCCCGCCGCGATCACCCGAAGCCCGGTTCGCGCTGCGGCAGCGACAGCGGATCGAAGTCTTCCCAATGATTGTTGCGCCAGCGGCCGTTGGCGTGCTCCACGTCCGCGCCGCCGGCGTCGCGCAGGATGCGGCACGCCAGCATCTCGCGCTGCGGCCGGGTGCGCACCGCGACCATGACGCCGGCCTGCCGGACCTCGGCATGGGCGTCGGGATTGAAATGGCCGTGCCGGGTCGCGCCATGGCCGGTCACCCAGAGCGCACCAAATAAAGAGCCCAGGTAGGCGCCCACGCCCGCCGCGGCCAGGATGGCCGCCGTGGATTCGCTGAGTTCCGCCGCGACAAACCCGCCAAACACCGCGAACACCGCCCCCACGCCGCCGGCGCCAAGAAACGCGCCGATATCGGCGCGCCCGGAATCGGGGTCCGAACGCCGGTCACCGCCATACGGGAAGCGGCCGTGCTCGCCGGCGGGATTGACGTAGAAAGTGTGGATATCCCAGTCGGGAAAGCCGCTCATGGCAAGGCGGCTGGCCGCCGCCTTGGCGGCCTCGAAGCCCTCGAATCGGGCAGCGACGATCAAAGACATGGCGACCTCCCCGCCCAGCGTCCGGGCCGGATGCACATGACTTCATCGTACGCCGGTGCGGACGCGATGGATGCGCCCGTTACACCTTGCCGCGCCCGTTGCGCCTTGCCGCGCCCATTGCGCCGGCAAGCTCAGTCCGCCGAAAACCCCTTGGCCTGGATGACAGCGCCCCACCGCTGATGCTCCTGCCCCGCGTAGGCGCGGAAGGCATCCGGGGTGCTGCCGGTGGGCTCCATCCCCTGCACGCTCAGTTGCCGCACGACATCGGGCGATTGCAGCGCATGCCGGATCGCCTGGCTCAGCTTGTCCACGATCGGGGACGGCGTGCCCGCGGGCGCCACCACACCCTGCCACGCGGCAGCCTCGAAGGCCGGACCGCCCGCCTCGGCAAAAGTCGGCACGTCGGGCAACTGCGCCGACCGCGTCGCGGCGGGCACGGCAATGGCCCGCAACCTGCCCGCCTGGATCAGCGGACGGGCGGCGGCCAGGTCCGCCATCATCACGGGCACCACGCCGGCCGCCACGTCCTGCAGCGCCGGCGGCGTCCCCTTGTACGGAACCGCTGTCGCCGTGCCCCCGATGGTCTCCATGAAAAGCGTCATCGCCAGATGGTGCGGACTGCCCACGCCCAGAGACGCAAAGGTGCCCGGCTGCTCGCGCCCCAGATACGCCTTGACGTCGTCCAGCGAGCGCAGACCGGAATCCGGCGCCGCCACCAGCACGATGGGCAGCGCCACCAGACTGGACACCGGCGCCAGGTCCTTTTGCGGATCGTAGGGCAGATCGCGATACAGCCACGGGTTGAGCGCCAGCGTGCTCATCCCCGCGGTCAGCACCGTGTAGCCGTCCGGCTCGGCGCGCGCGGCTTCCTGCGCGGCGACGATCGTGGCGGCGCCCGGCCGGTTCTCGACCACCACCGCCTGGCCCAGCGTCTCGGCGACGTGGCGGGCGACGATCCGGGTCGCAAGATCGCTGCCCCCGCCCGCGCTGAACGGCACCAGCCAGCGAATGGGACGGTCGGGATAATCGGCCGCCAGCGACGCGGCCGGCAAGGCGGCCAGCGCCGCCGAACACAGCATGCGCAGCACGCCCTTGAACATGACGAGAACTCCCATGGAATATCGATGGCCCGCGCGGGGCCGGTTATGCGCGCGCGGCGCTCAGCCAGCGCAGGCCGGCGGAGGTTGAGCCCGCGGGGCGGTACTCGCAGCCAATCCAGCCGCTGTAGTGCAATTCGCGCAGCACGCCGAAGACCCAGCCGTAATCCAGCTCGCCGCGGTCCGGCTCCTGGCGCAGCGGCACGCCGGCGATCTGCAGGTGGCCCACCCGGCCGGTGGGCAGGTACTCCCGCAGCTTCATGGTGACGTCGCCCTCGACGATCTGGCAGTGGTACAGGTCCATCTGCACTTTCAGGTTGGGCGCGTTGACGGTTTGCACGATGGCGTGGGCCTCGTCCTGGCGGTTCAGGAAGTAGCCCGGAATATCGCGGGTGTTGATCGGCTCGATGAGCAGGGTCACGCCCGCCGAGCGCGCCTCGCGGGCCGCCCAGTCTAGATTGGCGCAATAGCAGTCCCGCATCGCCTCACGCGATGCATCCGGCGGCGCGATGCCCGCCATCACATGGACATTGGAACAAGACAGCGCGGTCGCATAGCAGAGCGCCTGCTCGATGCCGTCCTGGAACTCGGCCTGCCGGCCGGGCAGGGCCGCCAGGCCGCGATCGCCCTGGGCGGTGATGCCCGGCGGCGCATTGAAAAGCACCTGCGCCACGCCCGCGGCATCCATGCGCTCGCGCACGAATGCCGCGGGCGCTTCATAGGGAAACATGCATTCCACGCCCGCGTAGCCGTCCGCGGCCGCCGCCGCATAGCGGTCCAGGAACGCATGTTCCGTGTACATCATCGACAGATTGGCGGCGAACTTCAGCATGGCGGGCTCCTGGCGCATTATGCCGCCGCGGGCGGCGGCACCCGGCGAAATTATCACACCCGGGCGCCGCGCCCCAACAGGAATCAATACGTCATGCGCACGCCCAGCAGCACACTGCGTCCCGGCAGCGGCGCCACCGTCGAAATGAACGAAGCATGGTTGTAGGCCAGCTTGTTCAGCAGGTTGGTGCCGCGCAGGAAGACTTCATAGCCCGTCGCGCCGTACTGCCCCCGATAGGCCACGACGGCGTTGACCATGTTGTAGCCGGGCGTCGTGTCTTCGTAGGCCGCGATGTCCTTCTGCGCGAACACGCGCGCGTACTCGACGCCACCCGACCACTGCTGCCACGTCACGTTGCCGCGCACGCCCGCGCGCCCCGCCGGAATGCGCGGCAGATTGCCGTCGCCGCCGGTCAGCTTGCCGCGCACATAGTCGCCGAACACCGCCGCCGAGAAGATCGGCGTGAACTGGTGCCGCAGTTCGCCTTCCACGCCCGTGAACTCCGCATCCTGCTGCGTGTACTCGATCAGGCGGAAGTCTTCGTAACGGTCCAGCGTATTGGCGTAGATGTAGTTCTTCACGCGGTTGTGGAACACGCTGGCCGAGAACGTGGTCGCGCCCGAATGCTTGCGCAGCGTGAGGTCGATGTTGTGCGACGTTTCGCGCGTCAGGTCCGGATTACCCAGTTCATACGTATTGGTCGCCAGGTGGATGCCGTCCGCATACAGCTCCTGCGCGTTCGGCAGGCGCTGCGAACGCGACAGCGACAGCGCCACGGAATACTGCGGCGCAAAGTCCCAGATCGCCGCGGCCGACAGAGACGTTCCCGACAGATTGCTGCGCGGCTCGCCGCCCGACGGCGAAATGCGTTGCCAATCCTGGCGCGCGCCCAGTTCGAAGCGCCAGTCGTTCAACTGGTACTCCTCCAGCACGAACAGGCCGTTCGAGCGCGTCTTGCTGGGCGGCAGGAACGCCTCTTCCCCTTCGGCGCTGAAGTCGCTGTACGCGTTCTGCAGGCCGATCACGCCACGCCAGCCCGCGATGGGCTTGTGCTGCAGTTCCACCCGCACGTCGTAGCCCTTGTTCTTGAAGCGCGTGCCGACCTCACCGCCTTCGATCTCGTCGTGCTGATAATCCGTGAGGCCGCCGCGAAAGCGGATCTTCTCGAAGCCGGCGAACGGCTCCTGGTACTCGGCGCGCAGATCCATCCGGTTGCTGCGCAGCTTCACGTAGGGCACGCCGCCATGCTCGTGCTCATGGTCGTGGTCGTGGCCTTCTTCGCCCTCTTCGCCTTCTTCGTCATGATCATGACTGCCGCAATGCAGGTGCGTGCCGTGCGGGTGGCAGCCTTCGTACTCGTGGTTGTGGCCCGGCAGGCCGTACTCGCTTTGCAGGTGCGTGAAAGCCACGCCCACGTAGCCGCGCGGCGTGATCCACGACATGCCGACCGAACCCTGGGTCGACTCGCTGTATGAGCCTTCCAGCTTGCCGCCCGGCCAATCCGGCACGTCATAGTCGCTGGTGCGGCGCTTCATGCCTTCGACCCGCACGGCGAACTGTCCATCACCCGCCGTGATGCCGACCGCGCCGGCGCGCTCCTTGGTCCCGGTCGCGGCACGCAGTTCCGCCTCGGCCGCGATGCCCTTTTCCGGCACTTCGGTCGGGATCTTCTTGTCGACCACGTTGACGACGCCGCCGATGGCGCCGCCGCCGTACAACAGCGTAGCCGGGCCGCGCAGCACTTCGATGCGCTCGGCCAGCAAGGGCTCAACCGTCACCGCGTGGTCAGGGGAAATGGCCGACGCGTCCATCACCTCGGACCCATCCGAGAGCACCTTCACGCGCGGCGCGGTCTGACCGCGGATCACCGGCCGGCTGGCGCCGCCGCCGAACGTGTCGCTGTTCACGCCGGGCAGGTTCTTGAGCGTCTCGCCCAGCGTCCCGTTGCGCTGCTCGACCAGCGCATCGCCTTCCAGCACCGACGCCGGCAGGGTAGTGCTATTCAGATCCAGTCCCAGCGGATTCGCCGACACCGTGATGGGCGCGACGGTCTGGGTCCGCGCCGATTCGCCTTCGGTTTGAGCCTGCGCAAGGGGCGCCATCAGCATCAACGAACACACCAGCGGCTTCAAGGGCGCGCGGCGATACCCGTGGCCTCGCAACGCGCGACGGCGTTCTTTCCCTATCCCCTGCTTCTTACCTTTCATCTTTAACCTCGTAGATGTTATATCATTACAAATTACAGCCTGAATGATATAACATTTCATAACAGCCGCGAAAACGCGGTGGTCGGACAGCGGGCCAGATTTGACCCGCCCGGGCCAAATCTGGCCCGATATGTTTTCTTATTTATCAATAACTTATCGATGATCGGGTCAAATTTGGCCCGATTTTTCGTTCAGATCGCGGCTTTTCACGGGCCGCGATGCCGCAAGGCAGGCTGATTCGTGCCGGATTCAGCCCTAAGCCTCTGATTTCTCATTGCTTTTCCACGCGCCACGCAACCTGGCACGGATTTCGCATATGTCGCCGCATTCCCTCAACCGGAATGCCTTGGGCCTCGTCTTCGGGCCTTGGCGTCGACACCGGACTCCGTCATGCGAAACCTGCGCGGCACCCACGCCCATCACGCTCCCCGATCATCGGATCTGCGGTTCACGTTTTCTCCGTCCGGCGCCGGCGTGGAATTCGATGTCATCGAGTTCACGCTGGACGAAGCCTTGTGCGAGACCTTTCTCTTGCGCGTGGAGTTGTCCAGCTTCGACGCGGCCGTGGACTTTGGCGCGCTGCTGGACCAGCCTGCGCTATTCACGATCTGGCGCGGGGATGCGCCGGTGCGCCACGTGCACGGCATCGTCACGGGGTTTGAACAGGGCGACACCGGTTTCCGGCGCACCCGCTACCGGGCCGTCGTCGAACCGGCACTGGCGCGCGCGTCGCTGTGCTCCGACTGGCGCATCTTCCAGCAGCAATCGGTGCCGGAGATCCTGGATCAGGTCATCAAGTCCCATGGCATCACAGACTATGAACAGGTCACGACCCACGAACACCTGCCGCGCGAGTATTGCGTGCAGGCGGGCGACACGGACCTGCAGTTCCTAGACCGGCTCGCGGCAGAGGAAGGATTCTTCTACCGTTTTGCTCACACCGACAAGGGCCACCGCCTGATCCACGGTGATCGCATCTACGTCCATGGCGCGATCGATGGCGGCCCGGTCATATACAACCCCACATCAGGTGGAGACCAGCCCGAACCGGCCCTGCGCCGCTTCACCTATGCCGAACACGTGCGCACCGCGCGCCAGACGCAGCGCGACTACACCTACACCCACCCGCAATACGACCAGGAGCATTCGGCTTTAGCGCGCGAACTGGACCACCAGGATTCCCGCTACGAACGCTACGACTACCCCGGCCGCTACAAACGCGACGAAGCCGGCAAGCCCTTCACCCACAGCCGCCTCCTCGGCCTGCGGCGCGACGCCCGCATGGCCCGTGTCGAAGGCGACGACGCGCGCCTCGTACCCGGCGTGGCCTTCGACCTGACCGGCCACCCGCGCGAAGACTGGAACCACGGCTGGCGCCCGGTGCGGATGCAACACCACGGCATCCAGCACACCAGCCAGCAGGAAGAAGGCGCCGACGCCGCGCAAGGCACCCAATACCGCTACACCGCCGACATCGTGCCGGACAAGGTCGACTGGAAGCCGGCGCCTGCCCCAAAGCCCCGCATCGACGGCCCGCAGATCGCCTCGGTCGTGGGACCTGCCAACGAAGAGATCTACTGCGATGCGTACGGCCGCGTGAAGGTCCAGTTTCCCTGGGACCGCCTGGGCAGGAACGACGAGCACAGCTCCTGCTGGATCCGCGTCTCGCAGAACTGGGCGGGCGCGGCGTGGGGCCACATGGCCATTCCGCGCATCGGCCAGGAAGTGATCGTCGACTTCCTGGATGGGGATTGCGACCAGCCCATCATCACCGGGCGCACCTATCGGGCGACCAACCTGCCGCCCTACGCGCTGCCCCGCCACAACATCCTGAACACCGTCAAGACCAAGGAGCACAAGGGCAGCCGGGCCAACGAACTGCGCCTGGACGACACCTCGGGCCAGATCAGCGCCGCGCTGATGAGCGACCACGCGGCCACGGCGCTCAACCTTGGCTATCTCACCCACCCCAGGCCATCGGGCGGCGTGCCGCGCGGCCAAGGCTTCGAATTGCGCACGGACGCGCATGGCGTGTTGCGCGCAGGCGGCGGCATGCTGCTCACCACCGAGATGCGCGCCAATGCCGGCGAACATCACAAGGACTTGCCCGAGACCGCCGAGCGCCTGTCCGTCGCGCGCGAGCAGCAGGACACCTTCGCCACGCTGGCGCGCGACGTGATGGCGCAGGAGCCCGGCGATCAGGACGGCGTGGCCAGCGCCTTGCAGGCGCAGCACGCGCAGATACAGGGGCAAGGCCCCGCCAACCCGCAGGCCAACCATTACCCCGAACTCAGCGCGCCGCACCTGGTGCTCGCCAGTCCGGCCGGCATCGCCACCAGCACGCCGGGCTGCACGCACATCGCCAGCGGCGAACACATCGCGCTCTCCAGCACCGGACACACCAGCGTCTCGGCGGGCAAGCGGCTGCTGGCCAGCGCCAGCCGCGGCATGCGCTTCTTCGTGCAGAGCCTGGGATACCGCCTGATCGCCGCGGCCGGCGACATCGACATCAAGGCGCTCAAGGACAGCATCAACGTGCTGGCCAAGCTGAACGTCAACATCAGCGCCAGCCGCATCACGATCAGCGCCAAGGAAGAAATCGTGATCAATGCCGGCGGCAGCGGCACGACCTACAACGCGGGCGGCATCACGCATGCGACCGGTGGCGCGTACAAGGTGCATTCGGCGGGAGCACGGTTCACCGGGCCGAAGAGCCAGGCCGGGACGTTTCCGGATGAGCCCAAGCCATCCAAGGGGAACCTCGAGCTCTACAACATCTACGCCAACCGCAAGGGATTCAAGGCCGGCGAGTTTCGGGTGGAAGACGCCTTGGGCAAGGTGTACACCGGCGCGCTAGACAGCCAGGGATTCGCGGCCGTCTCCGGCGCCGCACCGGGCCCGGCCTCGGTCTCCTTCGGCAAGGATCCTTCAGACACCTGGGACATGGCGAACTACACGCCGGGCACGGCGTGGACCGGCCCTGCATGGAGCGGCGCGGCAAGCGCGGCGCCCGCTGCGCCCGCGCAGGTCCAGTCGCTGGCGACCCGGATACTCGGCGCCGCGCAGCAGGCGTTGCAGACCGCGCAACAGGCGTCCACGGCGATGCAAACCCTGCGCGACGCGCCCCATCGCCTGATCCCGCTCGCCGCCCCCTCCATCAAACCGCCATCCGATTCGACGCCGGGAGCGGGCCTGGCCAACGTTCTCATCAAAAATAAACGAGAACCCCAGCCATGACGACGCGCACAGGTCCCCCCCACGTCCCGGTCGACGAGCACTACACCGACGCCGAGTACCAAGAAGCCGAAGCCGAGAACGACGGCATCGAATGGAGCGACGAAGACCTGGACGGCCCGCAAGGCGTCGTCGCCCCGCTGAACACCATTTCCCCCGAAGACGTCGAGGCCGGCCAGAACGCCTTCGACCAGTGGCTGCGCGAGAACAGCGACGGCTGGGTCACCCTGCCGCGCATCAAGGCGGCCGCGGGCGCGGTGCCGGTGCTGGGCAACCTCATGGCGCTGGTGGACGCCATCGGCGACATCACGACATTGGTCGACAGCAATCCCACCCAATTCCTGGATTGGGTGAGCCTGGGCATCAACCTGTTCGGCGTGGTTCCCGTGCCCGGCACCGCCGCCGCGCGCATGAGCCTGCGGCCTGCGCTGTTTCTCGTGCAAAAGGAGGTCGCACGCCAGGCCAAGGCGGGCCTGGGCAACGCCATCATCATGGCCCTGGCGGCTCACCTGAGCGAGAACATCGCCGGCGACATCGAAGACTTTGCGCAACAGGCGCAGGCCCGGCTGGAAGGGCTGCTGCAGGATGCGGGGGCCAAGGCAGAAGAAATCATCAAGGCGCTGGCCGATGTCCTGGTCAGCCTGACCGTGCCCGCCAACGCGGACGCCTCGTTTGAGAAGGCGGGCGAGCAGCTCTCGTCCGCGTGGGACAAGAAGTGGGATTCGCCGCTGGGCGCCGCGCGCGACCTCTGGGATGGTCTGGGGAGCGGCGTGCGCGGCAGCAAGCAGTCGGTCGGCAATGCCGCTAAGGACCTGCTGCCCGCCAAGGCGCGCGACTTGATGCTGCGCTCCGCCCAGCGCCTGAACGCCCTGGCGCCGCAAGTCAATGACAGCATGCAATCGCTGGCCGACGAGAACAACGTCAACAGCATCGCGTCGCTGCTCATGCAACTGTCGGTGGCCGTGGTGCTGTGGCGCCAGCGCAAGGGGTACGCGATCGGCGCGAACGTGCGACCGGCCGTGGCGAGCAAGGCCCGGCAGATGGCGCGTTCGATGCGCCTGGCGCGCATCCGCCGCCAGGCCCGCGCGCGGCGGAATGCCAACCCGGACAAGAACGGCGCGTGCCCGGCCACCTGCCACAGCATCAGCTTTGCGATGGGGACCGAGCGGATCACGCATGTGGATTGCTCGCTAGCCGGGCCTTTTCCACTGCGCTGGGCGCGAACGTATTCGTCGGATCTCGCTGCGTTTGATAGGGGGCCGCTGGGCGCGCGCTGGATCAACGAGTACACCACACGCATCGACATCAAGACGGCAGGCGCGGACCGCGAAACCCTGCGCTATCACGCCGAGGACGGGCGTACGCATGCCTGGCCGTTACCGGCCGTCGGCAAGTTCCACTACGACCCCGTCGAGAACCTGACGGTGGTTCGCACCTCCGACATCGAACTGACCGTGGCGCAAGGGTACGAGCGGCGCGCCACCTATCAACGCGAGGGCCGGCGGTTTCGCCTGACGGGCATCCACCTGCGCAACGGCGCGCGCGTCGCGTTGCACTACCGGCATGTCGTGGGACGGCGCAGCGTTCTGTCCGACCTCGTCACGTATCTGGACGATGTCCCCCACACGCACGTGGGCACGCAGATCGACGCCGCCGGCCGCATCGTCGCGCTCTGGCAGCTCAAGGACGGAGAGCCGCAGCGGCAGTTGGCGGGCTACGACTACGACGAGCAAGGGGACCTGCTGCAAGCACGCGACGAGCATTGCGCCCAGTGGGACTACCACTATCGCCAGCACCTCATCACCCGCTACACCGACCGCACCGGACGCGGCATGAACCTGGAGTGGGAAGGTTCAGGTCCCAAGGCGCGCGCGATCCGCGAATGGGCCGACGACGGCAGCTTCGACACGCGCCTGCGCTGGCACCCCGAGATCCGCTTGACCTATGTCACTGACGCGCTGGGCCATGTCACGGAGCACTACTACGACATCGACGGCTATACCTATCGCATCGTGCACCCGGACGGCCTGTCGGAATGGTTCTACCGCGACGACGCCAAGAACGTGGTCACGCACATCCACGCCGACGGCAACATCGACAGCTACGCCTACGACGAGCGCAGCAATCTGCTCGAACACCTGCGCGCGGATGGCACCTCGGTCCACTACGCCTACGACGACCAGGACCAGCTTTTCAAGATCCGCGACGCCGAGGGCGGCCTGTGGCAACGCGACTACAGCCCGCGGGGGTACCTGATCGAGACGATCGATCCGCTGGGCAACAAGACCGAATACGCCTATGACGCGGCGGGCAATCCGGTTGCGATCCGGGACGCCCGCGGCAGAGAGAAACTGCTGGCCTACAACGCGGCGGGGCTGCTCACGCAGTACACGGATTGCTCGGGCAAGCGCAGCGCGTGGGCGTATGACGAGGCGGGACAGTTGACCGCCTTTACCGATGCGGCGGGCAACGTCACACGCTACAGGTACGAGGCGGGGCATCTGGCCCTGGTCACGCACCCGGACCAGACGGTCGAACACTACGAGCGCGACGCCGAAGGGCGGCTGCTGGCCCACACCGACGCGCTGGGCCGGCGCACGCAGTGGACATACAACGGCGCGGGGCTCCTTGCCCAGCGCCTGGACGCGGCGGGGCGGACGCTCCAATACGAATGGGACAAGCTGGGTCGGCTCACGGCGCTCGCCAATGAGAACGACCGGCAGGCGAGATTCGTCTATGACCCGGCCGGGCGACTGCTGGAGGAGCGAGGCTTCGATGACGTGGCCACCCGATATCGCTACGACCCGGACAGCGGTACGTTGCTGTCGGCGCAGGATGGCGACCGGGTCATCGAGTTCACGTTCGACGCGCTGGGGCGCGTGACCCAACGTTTGGCGCGGCCGTATGCGCCGTCAGCGCAAGCGGCGGGGCAGACCGCAGCACAAGCGGCGGCGCGTACGTCGGCGCAAACGGCCACGCAAACGTCAGCACCCGCGCCCTCACGCTCAGCGCAGGTTCGCGTCGAGGCGCAGACAGAGCGCTACGCCTACGACGGCAACGGCCGCATGATCCTCGCCGAGAACGCCGCCTGCCGGCTCCAATGGTTCCACGACGCTGCCGGCAACCTGACCCGCGAACACCAGCACTATCTACGTCTGGCGCAACCGGTCGTGGCGGTCTGGAAGCACGAGTACAACGAGCTGAACCAACGCATCGCCACGCACCGCCCCGATGGCCATCGCGTCAGCGTGCTGACTTATGGCTCGGGCCACGTACACGGCCTGCTGTTCGACGACCATGAACTCGTCAGCATCGAACGCGACGACCTGCATCGCGAGACCACCCGCACGCAAGGCAATGGTCTGGCGCAGACGCAATCGTGGGATGGGATGGGGCGCCTGAATGCACAGAGCATCGCGCGGGGCGCGCAGCGCCTGATCCACCGCGGCTACCGCTACGATGCGGCGGGCCAGTTGGAAGCAATCCAGGACAGCCGACGAGGCCCCCTCGCGTACCGTTACGATCCGGTGGGACGTCTACTCGAAGCCACCAGCAGCCTGGGCAAGGAAACCTTCGCCTTCGATCCGGCGAACAATCTCCTCGACCCGTCCAGCGACCCGGCGTACGCCAGCACGCTAGGCATGGCCGGCCCCGTCTACATCTACCGCCAGCGCTCGGCGCACCTAGACAACCTGCTGCGCGAATACGCGGGCACCCACTACACCTACGACCCGCGCGGCAACCTCGTTGAAAAGCTGCACAACGGCCAACGTGCGCGCCTGCAGTGGGACCTTTTCAATCGCCTGACGGGCTACAGCAACAACAGCCTGCATGTGACCTACCAGTACGACGCGCTGGGCCGCCGCCTGCTCAAGCAATCCGAAGCGCACTGGCGCGAACGACCTGGCATGACGCCCGCGCAGAGCCAGGAAGAACAAGCGCGCGCGAATCGCGCGATGGGCTGCAGCACGACTCTCTACGGCTGGGATGGCGACACCCTGGCATGGGAAGGCCACGACGACCAGACCACGCACTACCTCTACGAACCCGGCAGCTTCGTCCCGCTGGCTCAGGCAATCAGCTGCAAACCCATTCTCCTGCACCAGCAACCGGAGTACGCCGGCGCCTATGACATCGACCGCGATCCGCTATGGACGACCTCGCCCGACCCGGACCTGGTGGACGCCATGGCCTGGTATCACTGCGACCACCTGGGCACGCCGCAGGAACTGACCGACGCGCAAGGCGAAATTGCCTGGAGCGCGCAGTACCACGCTTGGGGTGAAGCAAAAGAGGCCATCACAGATGCCGCCCGCGCGGCGGGAATACGTAATCCGATCCGATTTCAGGGGCAGTATCTGGACCGGGAAACAGGCCTGCATTACAACCGGCATCGGTACTATGATCCGCAGATCGGACGGTTCATTACGAAGGATCCGATCGGGTTTGCGGGTGGGTTGAATGTTTACCAGTATGCGGATAACCCGGTGGGGTGGGTTGACCCATATGGGCAATCTGGTCGAAAGCTACCCATTCCACGTATTGAAGCGGGCAATGAAAGGGAAGGCTGGCAGCACATCGATGAGCGACACATTGGCGGCACGCATGCTGATGGCCCTGGCGATCTGTTCCCAAGAGGAACGACGCGAAGCCAGATTCAGCAAGCATGTGAATGCTTAGTCAAGCATGGAACGCGGATCAGTGACCCGGCCAGAAGACTTCAGATTTTCGAGATGCGCATGAAAGTAAATGGGCAGGTTGGCCGCGTACGCGGAGTCTTTGACTCTCACGACAACAATCGAACGATAACTGTATTTCCAGTTCGGAGTGAGTGAAGATGTTGATATTCCATGCCTGCAGGGTGAACCGCGGGCCCGCCTCAGGGTTCGATATGGGCGATATGACGTTCACCTTGCATGACAATGAATTATCGTCGAAGCAGCACCCTAGATTTCGCATGATGATATATCTATCGATAGTATCCCTTTTAGATGGGCTATTGTCGATTAATGATCGAAAGCATTTTGAGTTTATTGCAGTTGATTCATCTTTTACGCTGACATTCTCTCTGAGAACGGGGCACGTATTTATAAAATCAGGAGCGGAAGAGTTCGGTCCATTTAACCTAAAATCGCTATTAGTAGCGGTTTTAAATGGCGTCGAAAGTTTCATGACCCAAGAAAACCAGCTTCAGGAGAATGACCCAGTGTACGCAGACCTTGGTAATGCCCTTGCGGACATGAGAGTTGTTACAGCGCGAGAATTCTAAAGCACGAGCAGGAAGACTTAGTGCCGCTGGCGCAGGCAATCAGCCGCAAACCCATACTGCTGCACCAGCAACCGGAGTACGCCAGCGTCCATAACATCGCCGGCGATCCGCCCTGGACGATCTCGCCCGACCCGCACCCGGTGGACCCCTGGCCTGGTATCACTACGATCACTCGGGCACGCCGCAGGAACTGACCGACGCCCAAGGCGACATCGTTTGGAGCGCCCACTACCACGCGTCGGCCGCGGCGAAAGAGGCCATCACCGATGCCTCCGCGCGGGGAGATACGTATCCGATCGGATTCCAGAGGCAGTATCTGGACCCAGATCCAGCCTGCATTACAACGGGCACCGGTACTAAGATCCGCATATCGGGCGATTCATCGCGAAGGATCCGATTGGGTTTGCGTGCGGGTTGAATGTTTATCAATATGCACCCACCCAATTTCATGGAGTGATTCTCGGGGCTTGGCGGCCTCCGCTGAGTTGCCGCAACTTAAAGGAATGTCATTATCCCAAATTACTCGGCTTATTAGCGACTCCGGGGACATCCAGGTCAAACAGAAAAGCACAGGTAACCAAACGTGGAATCATCATGCTGGACCGCAAGTTCGCATCGAACCATATGGAAATATGAGCATGACGACGAAGAATTTTCTGCCTCTTTCAAAATCTGGCGCGAATGCTCACGTTCACAAATATGACCCCGGCAAGGTGGCCTAAACGATTGAGGGACTTCGAGCGTAAATCATGATGAGACACATATTGGGATATGCAACCCAAAGGACTATCCAATCAAGCGAGGTCGCCCTCACGGATGTGGATCATAGGATAATCATGAGCACTGAATATATCATTAATGCTGAAAAAATCAGCCAAGAGGCTATTGATTCAATCAATCGTTCTATAAATGCGAAGTTCCCAAATTCGCACCAAGCCGGTCACGATTGCCTCTGGATTCCAAGCATAAACCCGAAGTGGGTGAACTTCTCTATTGAGAAAATTGACGACGGCCTTTTCGTCGTCAGCAATCTTAACGGAAAAGATTTAGAGATAATTCTCGGCATCATTGACAAGGTTCTTACTGATTTCGGAGTCAGTTATTCGGTTCGGGAGGTATAGCGGTAAGGTGCCTCCCAGACGCCATTTTCGTATTGGATTCATGGCCTACCTGCTCCAAGCGCAGCCTTAACTCGCGGGTGGGGTGCTCGTCGATAGAGTCAACGCCGATCATCTAAGAAACGAGCTAGAGAAGAACTTCCTGCGCAAACGTATTAGGCCAATTTGGTGTAGACCATGATTGACGGAAACTCTATTTACAAGAAAATCAAATACTACCTAAAGGAGAATTCAAAAGAAGAGTCTGATATCGCGCTGATGCAGTTCCTGTGTCTGTGTTTCGAATTCATTGAATCGGACCGCGAGATTCCGGATATTGGAAAGCGGACCTTTAGCGTTGCTCGAGAGTATTGGGGCGGTCACATTAACAACGCCGATGAATTGGAAAAAATGAGAGTGGCTTGCTGGGACTTCCTGGATAGCAAGCAATTTAAAGCGGCGCCTTCCGGCAGGGCGGAAGCGATAGTGCGAGCGCTTATGTGCACAACATATCCGGAGCCAATTGATGAGGATTTGCTAAAGGATTGCTTTGAATGGTTTTTCCAAATGTTCAACAGGTTGGGAGACTTTTCAGGAAAGGTGCAAAGCGTCATGAAAATGAAAGGGTACTCTGCATAATCGAAGTTGACGAGATGACCTGCACAAGGCAAAGAACCTCATGAAATCCTTCATTACTAACACGCTGCAAGCAGGGAAGCACATATTGCCGTTTCAGGTGGAAGGACCAAATAACGGAGATTTGAAATCAATTTTCCATCAGTCTCGCATCCAACTTTATGGCCTTCCCCCGCAGCACTCGCTTAGCGCCGCATGGCCGTTCAGAATCGTGCTGGACAGGGGATGGATCGTTGATTTTTCATCTGCGACCAATTCAGTTGGAGGCTGGCAAGAAATCGGAAGCCTAAATATACACTTCTCAATTTCACTCTCTTCTGAAGAAGATCCACAATTTATTATGACGGACGTGCACAATTTCACCATCTTGAAATGTGAACGCCTTACGTATAACGAGCCTGATATCTATGCAGAGTGCGGAATAGTATTCACAAGCCAAACCGGCAGTGAGCTGCTCGTAGCCGCAGGGACTTCGCCAGGATCCGTCTCAATACGCCCCCCCTTTTCATCCGACCCATTCGCTCCGGAGTTTGAAATGGATAAATATAAACGGCACGAAATATAGCCGTTTCTGATGCGCGTATTGTTCAAGCTCACCAACGCAATTCAGAGAAAATACATGGGGATCTCAAGGATCAAGAAAAAACATAATTCATTCGACATTGACGATTTTAAGCGGCACGTGATTGAAGCGTATGGCAATCTCGAAAATCCGAAATACACATTCACCCATCAGTTCTTCGAGCATTCAAAATATCCAGAATTCATAGAATACCTTAGGTCGAATTTTCACGTCGTTGAGGACACCGAACCCAATACGGATGTGAGCTATGGCTATATCGTTTGGATAGAAGGAAAGCAACACCTTCTCCGGCTATCTTTGGTAGGCCCATACTTCTACGTGTCAGTTATCCTTCCGGACGGAAGCCAGCAAGAGCCGCAGGAAATTTTGCCTGAGGAAGATGTTTCCTTGTGCCTACGAAAGGAGGCGATCTCGCGCGGCTATATATTTACACCAAAAGCCGTTCTAAAAAAATTCGCTTTGGCGGAAAGCTGGCGACTCTTTATTCCATTATTTTCACTTATGAGGACGAACCCGTCTGGGTCTGTAAATGAATTGCATATTTGCCGCAGGGCCCAGGGCACGAGCACGTCGCTCACGCGGGAACATGTAATGCCCGCTCACAGTTGAGACGGCGTCTCCCAAACTAGAGTGCGTGAGCCACATCCCCGATTCAAGCTCATGCCAAGCCCCCCATCAACCCAGCATGAACCCCCCCCGCCTCACCCCGCCTTGAACTCCTTATTCCAAAACTCCAGAATATCCGCCTTCTTCTCCGTCAGCCCCTTCAGGTCATACGCGTGCAGCAACTTGACCTCGGCCTCACTGAACCCCACGCGCTTTAACGCCTCCGGCAGCGACGCATTGGTCACCGTGGGCGCGTAGCCCATTTTTTCGGCGAAGCCGATCTGGCCTTGCGGGTCCAGCATGGCGTTGAGATATGCCCATGCGGCGTCCTTGTTGCGGCTGTTCTTGGCGACGGCGGCTTCGAAGGACACCGGCACGGAGCCTTCCTTGGGGATGACGAAGCCCAGCGGCAGGCCGCTGTCCTTCCATTGCAGCGCGCGGGCCTTCCACATGACGGCGATGGCGATTTCGCCGGATTTGAAGGCGGCGGCGACGGCTTCGTTGGAGGGGTAGATGCGCGGCTCGTTGGGCTTGAGTTTGGCGAGAAAGCGCTTGCCCCCTTCGAAGTCCTTGGTGGTTCCGCCCGCGCCCAGGCCCACGAAGACGGAGTTATAGAGATACAGGATGTCCGAAAAGCCCACCTGTCCTTTCCATTTCGGATCCAGCAGGACCTGCAGCGAGTCGGGCGGCGTGGGGAATTTTTCGGTGTTGTAGACCAGCGTCATCGCGCTGAAGATGTGCGGAATGGAGTACGGCGTCTTCAGCGTTTCGATGGCGTGAGCCAGGTTGGGCAGCTTCTTGGCATCGATGGGCTCCAGGGTGCCGGAGCGCTCGGCGTCGTACATGTCGACTTCGCCCAGCAGCGCAACGTCCATGCTGCCGCGACGCGAGTTCTTCTCGGCGCGCAGTTTGGTGACGCGGCCCACCGCGTTGCCCGTGTCATAGACCACCTTCACGTCTTCTTTGGCGACGATGGGGTTGATGATCTGTTGCAGCAGGTTCTGGTAATCGCCGCCCCAGGTGCCCACCACGATTTCCTTTTCGGCGGCGTTCGCCATGCCGGGCAGCCAGCCCAGGGCCGGCGCCAGGGCCAGGCCGGAGGCCGTCTTGATGAAGCCACGGCGATTCAGGTTTTTCTCTTGCATAACGACCTCGTATCGAAAGGAACTGACGACTTGCTACGATGCGCCGCGCAACAGGCCAGTGCGCTGCGCGGCGTTGGGTTAAACGGTATTCAGACCAGCATCCGCACCGGCGCGGCCGGTGCCGATGCGCGGATCTCGTCGGCCTCGATGTCGCGCGCGATCACGATGATGGCGTCGCGTGCATCGGGCTGCCGGGTCAGGCGCTGCGGCGCGCTGAAGGTCGAGCCGACCGACTGGATCAAGATGGGCTCCTCGCAATCGCTGACGCGCACCACGGCCTTGACGCGCAGCAGGCGCTCGCCGCAAAGGCCGGCCAGGTTGTCCAGCCACTCGGAGAAATCGGTCCAACTGATGCCGGGCTCGGCGCGCGCCGCCATCACGCGGATGCGGGGATGCGCCCCGCCCTGCCCGCCTGCCGCCAGCATTTGCGCGGCCAGGCCGGCCAGGTCCGCGACGCCTTGCGACGGGGCAAAAGCGGCCTGCACGGCGCGCCGCCGGTCCGTGTCGGCAACGATGACCGCCAGCGGGTTCAGGGCCGCGGCACGCGCGGCGCGGCGTGCCAGCGCGTCCGGCGCCGCCGGCAATAGATCAGTCTTGGTGAGCACGATGCGATGGGCGGCGCCGAACTGCGCCATGGCTTCGTCCATCTCGGCCAGCGCATCGGGATCGCGCGCGCAGTCGTCGGTGCAGACCACCGTCAGCCGCAGGCCGCGGCTCGCCAGCTCGGGATCCGCCAGCGAGGCGATGATCGGGCCGGGCCGCGACAGGCCGCTGCATTCCAGGATGACCCGGGCCAGCGGGCCCGCCCCTTCCGGCCGCGGCGCATCAAGCAGCGCGCTCAACGTGAAAACCAGGTCACTGCGCAGCGAACAGCAGACGCACCCGTTGGCCATCAAGGTCATCGGCACGTTGTCGCTGTCGTTGGCCACGATGGCGCCGTCCACGCCGACCTCGCCCGCCTCGTTGACGATCACACCCGTGTCCCGCGATTCCGGATCGCGCAGGTAATCCACCAGCAGCGTGGTTTTGCCGCTGCCGAGGAACCCGCACAACAGGAACAGATCGACGGCCATCAGGACGCGTCCTCGCCGGCATCGCAGGGCGAACCCGCGGGGGCCCCGCCCGTCGGCGGCCGTTCGCCGTCCGGATCGTCAGCCCAGCTGTCCTTGACCAGGGCGCGCACGTCCGCCAGCAGTTCGGCGGTGTCATACACCACGCCGGATTTGATGGTGGTGCGCAGGCAACGCTGCCACTCTACCTTGGCCGTATCGTCGTTCAGGCGCATGGCGCCAGTGCCGAACAGCAACTTGAAGTCGGTCAGCGGATTCTGGTCGTGAATCAGCAGGTCGGCGCGCTTTTGCACGTCGATGGAACCGGTGTCCTCGTCGATGCCCAGCAGCGCCGCGCTGTGCGACGTGGCGGCGCGCAGGACCTCGATCGGATGAAAGCCCGCTTCCTGCAGCAATTCCAGTTCGCGGATGAAGCCGAACCCGTAGATCTGGTAGATGAATCCCGAATCGCTGCCCGCGCAGACGCGTCCGCCCAGGTTCTTGTATTCGTTGATGAACTGCATCCAGATCCGGTAGTTCTGCTTCCACTCGATCTCGTTGGTGGTGCTCCAGCGATACCAGTAGGCGCCATGGCCGCCGCGCTGGGGCTGGAAGTAACGCCACACCGCCTTCCAGGTGTATTCATCGTGCCAGTCGGCGCGGCGCGCGCGCATCAGGTCGCGGTTGGCGTCATAGATGTTGAAGGTGGGCACGAAGGTGTGGCCCAGCTCCAGAAATTCGTCCATGACTTGGCGCCACTTGGCCGAACCGGGCTGGGCGGCCTGCATGAAGGTCTGGCCCGCCACGGCGAAGCGGTAGTACTCGTCGCTGTAGTTGTAGTCCGTGGGAAAGGACTGCACGACGCGGTCTTCAAAGAGCGCCTCCGGCAGGCCGTAGTAATGCTCGGAACTGGTGAGCCCCCAGCGCGCGGACTTCAGCGCGTTCACGCGCGTCACCGCCATCTGCGCGTGATGGCAGCCCGAGCGCAGGCCCACCTTGGCGGCCTCGTCCAGCGCGGCTTCCATGATGGCGGGCGGCGCGCCGAAGAACTTGATGCCGTCCGCGCCGCGCGCGGCCAGCTTGCGCACCCATTCGCGGCCCTGCTCGGGCGTGTGGATGGTCTTGACGCGATCATTCACCGCCGGGAACACCGAGTGCACGATCATGCGCGGCGCGGCGATCTTGTTGGCGGCGGACAGCTCGCGCTGTTCCATCGTCCAGCCCAGCCCGCCCATCGCGCCCATCTCGCGCACGGTCGTCACGCCGTGGGCCAGCCACAGCTTGTAGATGTAGTCGGCGGGCGGCACGATGCCGCTCATGGCGTGATAAGGCGTGCCGATGTGGGCATGCGCGTCCACGAAGCCCGGCGTCACGAACTTGCCGTGGCAATCGATCTCGTGGTCGCCCGGCCCGGGCCGGCGCTTGGGGTCGATGGCCTTGTGCGGCGTGCCCACATTGACCAGCGCCGTGATGCGTTCATTCTCGATGACGATGTCGACCGGCCCCCACGGCGGCGCGCCGGTGCCGTCGATGATCGTGGCTCCGCGCAGGATCAGCCGCGGAAACGGCCCGAGGCCGCGGTCGCGGGGCGCCGGTGCCGAGGGCGGATGCCAGCCCTTGGCGGCATTGACGTCGCGCGACTCTTCGCCGACTTCCGACTGCGAAAACGTGGGATCGCTCATGGCCCCTACACCCCCAGTTCGTTGTGTTCGATGACCCCGCCCTTCATGATCAGGCCGATGTGCTCGCCCTGCCCCAGCAGGCAGGACAGATCGCGGTAGGGATTGCCGTCGACCAGCAGCACGTCCGCCAGCGCGCCTTCCTGGATGCGGCCCAGTTGCCCGACCTGGTTAAGCACTTCGGCGGCGGTCGTGGTCGCGCACTGGATGACTTCCTGCGCGGACAGCACCTCGCTGCGGATGCGGAATTCGTCGCTTTGCAGGCGCTGGGACGGACCCAACAGGTCGGAGCCGTAGCCGATCTTCACGCCCGCCTTTTTATAGATCTCCAGCGAATGCAGGCCGGCGGTGCGCACCGTGGCGATCTTCGCCACCGAATCGGGCGGCAGGCCATAGTCGGCGCCTTCGTTGGCAAGCGCCTCGTAGGTGACCAGCGTCGGCACCACGAACGCGCCCTTCTCGGCCATGAAGCGCGCCACGCGCGCATCGACCAGGTTGCCGTGCTCGATGGTGCGCACGCCGTTGCGGATGGCGCGCTCGATGGCGTCGGCGGTATAGGAATGCGCCATCACATAGGTCTGGCGGCTGGCGGCCTCGTCGACGATGACGCGGATCTCTTCTTCCGAATAGCCGAAGGACGCGATGGGATCGGTGGGCGAAGCCACGCCGCCCGAGGCCATCATCTTGATCTGGTCCGCGCCCATCTGCAGTTCCTGGCGCACGGCCTTGCGCACGTCGTCGATGCCGTCCGCCACCCGGCCGATGTCGCCGGCGCGAAAGCAGCAGCCGCAGAAGCTCATGGGGCGCAGGTGGTCCGAACGCGGCCGCGGATCGCCGTGGCCGCCGGTCTGGCTGATGGCGCGCCCCGAGATGAACAGGCGCGGCCCCTTGACCGTGCCCTCATTGACGGCGCATTTCAGGCCCCAGCCCGCGCCGCCCGCGTCGCGCACCGTGGTGAAGCCGCGGCGCAGCATCGCGGCCATGATGGGCACCGCGCGCATCATGACCAGCGCATCGGGCAGCACGCCCTGGGTGCTGAGATTCAACTGCGTGGCCAGCACGTGCACGTGCAGGTCGATCAGGCCCGGCATCAGCGTGCGGCCCGCGGCATCGATCACGCGCGCCGAGGATGCGCCGATCGGCTTGTCCGACACTTCCTTGATGACGCCGTCTTCCACCAGCACGTGGTGTCCCTCCAGCAGATCGGGCTGCAGGGGATCGAGCAGGTTCGCGTTCTTGAACAATACAGCGGACATGGTGAGTTCCTTGTGGGTGGCGTCGCGGTCAGGACGCCATGGTCTTGATATAGCGGCGGTGGATCAGCCAGTTCGAAACCAGCGCGATGATGAGCGTGCCGCAGACCAGGATGACCGCCAGCGCGGCGCCGAACGGCCAGTTCGAGGCCTTGGTGATCTGGTCGTACAGCGCGGGCGCCATCATCGTCAGGCCCGACCCGCCCAGCAGCACCGGCGTGGCGTAGGCATTCATGCACAGAATGAACACCAGCATCGTCCCCGCCGCCACGCCCGGGGCGGCGATCGGAAGCACGATGCGGCGGAACGTGGTGAAGAAGCTGGCGCCCACGTTGCGCGCCGCCTCTTCCACCGACAGGTCCATGCCTTCCAGCACGCTTTGCAGCGTCAGGATCAGATAGGGCATGACGACAGCGGTGGTGCCGATCACGACGGCGGTGGGCGTGTACATCAGGGTCAGCGGCTTCTCGATGATGCCCAGCCCCTGCAGCACCGCGTTGACGACGCCGGCGTTGCCCAGCGCGACCATCCAGCCCGCCGCGCGCACCACGTTGCCCACCATCAGGGGAAACACGAGCAGGATCACGAACAGGCTCTTGAACCGGCTCTGCGTGCGCGCCAGGAAGTACGCCACCGGAAAACCCAGCACCAGGGCCAGCACGGTGCACAGCGCCGCGATGCCCAGCGTGGTGAAGAAGATGTCGCGATAGTAGGGATCGCCAAAGAACTTGGCGTAGTTCTCGAAGGTGAAGGCCGTCTGCATCATCTCGACCGGGTCGAAATGATTGAAGCTGTAGCGCGCCAGTTGGAGGATGGGGATCATGATGATCACCAGCACCACCAGCGAAGCCGGAAATGCCAGCCCCGGACCCAGCCAGCGGCTGGGCCGCCCGTCCTGCGTTGCGGTCGTCATGTCGCCTCCTATTGCGTGAAGGCCACGCAGTCGTCGGGCTCGAAGCACGCGTAGACGCGCGCACCGGCGACGGGCGGCGCGGCGCGTGCGCCGCCATTGACGACCTGGCTGATCATGCGATCGCCCCCATCGAGCTGCACCCGCACCTCCAGCACCGACCCCAGGTAGAGCGACGATTCGACGACGCCCGCCAGCGCGTTGCCGCCCGAAGGCTGCGACTGCAGCCGCACCCGCTCGGGCCGCACACCCACATGCGTGGCCTTGCCGCCGCCGGGCGCGGCGATGCGCTGGCCGGCCTGGGTCTGGAACTGGTCGTCGGCCTGGCCGCGCCCCGTGAAGACGTTCATCTTGCCCAGGAAGTCGGCCACGAAGAGATTGGCCGGCCGCTCGTAGAGCGTGTCGGGCGCGCCGACCTGCTGCACGATGCCGTCATGCATGATCGCCATGCGGTCCGCGATGGCCAGCGCCTCTTCCTGGTCGTGCGTCACGAAGACCGTGGTCAGGCCCAGGCGCCGCTGCAGGGCGCGGATTTCCTCGCGCACCTCCAGGCGCAGCTTGGCGTCAAGATTGGATAGCGGTTCATCCAGCAGGAACACCTTGGGCTCGATGGCCAGCGCGCGGGCGATCGCCACGCGTTGCTGCTGGCCGCCGGAAAGCTGGCGGGGATAGCGGTCGCGCAGCTCGGTCATGCGCACCATGTCCAGCACCCGGCGGATCTTGGCGTCGCGGTCGGCCTTGGGGACTTTGTGCATCTCCAGGCCGAACGCCACGTTCTCGGCCACCGTCATATGCGGGAAAAGCGCGTAGCGCTGGAACACCATGCCGGTGTCGCGCTTGTGCACGGGCAGCCTGGTGACGTCCGTTTCGCCGATGCGGATCCGCCCCGCCGTGGGCGTGATGAAGCCGGCGATCATGCGCAGCGTCGTGGTCTTGCCGCAGCCGCTGGGGCCCAGGAACGTGACCAGCTCGCCTTCGGCGATCTCCAGGGAAAAGTCGGACACCGCGACCGCCGCGCCGAACTGCTTGCGGATGTTCTCGATTGAGACCTTCGCCATTTCTTACACCACCTGACTGAGTTTCACATAGCGGTCGGTCACAAGCATGATGATGCCCAACAGCAGGATTTGCACCGAGGCCACCGACGCGATCGTCGGGTCCAGGTTGAATTCGAGGTACTGCATGATCGCGATCGGCAGCGTCGTGCGTCCGGGCCCCACCAGCGACAGCGACAGTTCAAGGTTCTCGAAAGACACCACGAAGCTGAACAGGGCGGCCGCGACGATGGAGGGACGCAGCATGGGCAGCGTCACGCGCAGAAAGGCCTTGGGAGCGCTGGCGCCCAGGTTGCGCGCGGCCTCTTCGATGGAACCGTCCAGGCCGGCCATGCCGGCCGTGACGAGGCGCACGGTCCACGGGATGGTGAGGCACACGTGGGCGATGACCAGGCCGCCGAAGGTGCCGACGAGGTCCTGGTCCAGCACGTTCTCGGCGCGCAGGTAAAAAAGATAGATCCCCACGCCCGCGACGATGCCGGGGATCAGCAGCGGCGAGAGCAGCAGCGTGTTGACGCCCTTGCTGCCCGCGAAGCGATAGCGCGCGATGGCGACCGCCGCCAGCACGCCCATGACCACGCCGATGAACGCGGCCACCAGCGACACCTGCAGGCTGAAGATGAAGCCATTGGCGAACGCAGGGTTCTCCCAGGCTTTCACGTACCAGGACAGCGTGTAGCCCGACGGCGGGAAATAGAGGATGGCGTCCTTGAAGAAGCTGAGCCAGACCACCAGCACGATGGGGCTGAGCATGAACGCATACATGAGTACCACGAAAACGCGGTGCAGCCACGTGGCCCACGGGATCACGCGCAACGGCTTTTCCCGCGAGACCGCGACGGCTGGGTCCAAAGGAGGTGCATTCTGCAAATCCGGATCCTTTCAGCAACTGCCGGCTCGGTTCGAAACTCCTCCGGAGACTCTTCGGCCCCTACGGTTAACCAAGCATATCTAGCGGTTGCTGCGCGGCTCAAGTAGGGATAACCCACGACACGACAAAAGTCGCGGGTTATCCCTGCGGTAGCCCCACAACCGGTGCAACCTGCCGTAATGCAACGGCCGGGCAGGTGCAACCCGACGCCCGCGGCCGCAGCTACCGGGCAGCTACCGGGCAGCTACGGCGCCGCCTCCAGGCCGCACAGCGCCTGCAACACCGCCACGCGGCTCTGGCCCAGCACCATGCCGTGCCAGTCTTCCTGCCCGCAATAGAACGCGTCCTTCGTGGCGCGCAGGATGTCGCGGCGCAACGCGTCGTGCGCATCCGGATGCGCACGCAGCCAGTTGCGTCCGCGCAGCGCGTGCACCACCTCGTCCCATCGCAGCGTGCCGAATTCCAGCGCCATCAAGGTGGGCTCGGACGCCGGGCAGGCGTCGTAGATCAGCCCCGCCAGATGGCCCGTGATGTCCACCGAGGCCGAACTGCCCTGGTAAGGCACCGCGAGGTCGCTGCCCCACCACTGCCGCGCGCGCGCCACTTGCACGTCGTCGCGCCGCCCGGCGTAGATCTTCTCGCCGTGGCCGCGCGGACCCAGTCCGGTGTGCACGTCGATCCAGCCAATGCGCGCGTGCCGGCTGGCGTGGGTCCGCAGGATCTGCCGCAGGTTGAGCAGCGACGGCGCATGGCGCGCGCCGCCGTAGAACAGGCCATCGGGATGCGTGTATTGACCGCGCGACACCGCCTGCGTCGTGGCGGCCAGCCCGTGCTCGTCGATGTGGCGCGCGATGGCCTGCCGGTTCTGCTCGGTCGGCGGCCACGTCTGCGGCAGCAGCAGGTCATGGATGTCGCCGTAGCCGGGATTGGCCGGCAGCGGCCCGCCGTCGAACGGCTGGGCATTGCGGTTCAGGTCCACATTGTCCTCGTCCGTGCGGGCGATCCAGGAAAAGCCGTAGGGATTCACCGCATGGACCAGCAGCAACGCCACGCCCGCCTGGCGCGCGCGTTCCAGCATGGGCGCGTCATCCAGCAGCGCAAGCTGGCAGCCCGATCCGCAGAAGCCTTCCACGCCATGCGTGGCCGACGTCATGATCAGCAGGCGCTGCGCGTCGGCATCGCCGATCAGCGCCACGTCCGTGGCCAGCGGTTCGCCCTGGCTGCCCGTCGGCGCGATGGCGTAGGACTGCACATGCGAGGCCAGCGGCGCGGCCGCGGCCAGGAAGCGCTCGCGCGCCTGCGCGTAGCTGTCGGAAAAATAGCGATTCGGCGATGGCATGATCAGGGCTCCTGGCTGTCGATGTCGTGGCCGGTGCGGTCCCGTATCCAGAACAGCACCACGGTGGAAAGCGTAACGGTGACCATCAGGTACCAGGCGGGCGCCATCGGGTTGCCGGTCACGTGCAGCAGCCACGTCACGAAGAACTGCGCGAACCCGCCGAAGACGGAGATGCCCAGCCCGTACACGACCGACATGCCCGTGGTGCGCACGGACTTGGGGAACAGTTCGGGCAGCATCGTGATCACCGGCGCGGTCTGCATCGCGAGCAGCACGGCCAGCAAGGCGATGACCGTCATCAGCCGGCCCGTGCTGGGCGCGGACACCAGCCATTCGAAGCACGGCAGCAGCGCGCATACCGTGACGGCGCGCGACCAGAAGATCACGCGCTTGCGGCCGACCCGGTCGGCGAGCATGCCGACCATGGGCGCCAGCACGAAGCCGATCGCACCCAGCACCACGCTGGCCAGCAGCGTGGACGTGGCGGGCAGCCCGAGTTCCTTGGTGGCGTAGGCCGGCATGTAAAAGCCGATGATCTGCGCGCACACCATCCCGCCGATCACGAGCAGAATACCTTTGGTGACCGTGCCCTTGTGCTCGGCAAACACCCGCCGCAGCGGCTGGTGGCCCGCCACGGCCGCCCGCCGGTCGCCGGTAGCGGGCTCGGGCGCGGGCGCGGGTTCCAGCGTTTCTTCCAGGTTGCGCCGGATGTACGCGCCCACCGGCACCGTCAGGATGCCGATCACAAAAGGCACGCGCCAACCCCAGTCCTGCATCTGCGCCTTGGTCAATGCCGCGGTCAGGACGGCCACGGTCAGCGCGCCCAGCATCACGCCGAGCGACTGGCTGCCGAACTGCCAGCTCGAATAGAAGCCCCGCTTGCCGGGCGGCGCGTGTTCGACCAGAAGCGTCGTCGACGCGCCCACCTCGCCGCCCGCCGCGAACCCCTGGATCAGCCGCGCCAGCACCATCAGGACCGGGCCCAGCACGCCCATCTGCGCGTGGGTGGGCGCCGCCGCGATGAGCGCGCAGCCCAGGCCCATCAGCCACAGCGTCAGGGTCATCGCCGCGCGCCGCCCATGCCGGTCCGCATACGACCCGATCAGCATCCCGCCGACGGGCCGCATCAGGAAGCCCACGCCGAAGGTGGCAGTCGTCAACAGCAACTGGCCGTACGCGGACGCCGCCGGAAAGAACAGCGGCCCGATGACCAGCATCAGGAAGGTGAAGACGGTGAAGTCGAAGAACTCCAGCGCGTTGCCGATGGTGGTGCCGGCAATGACCCGGCGGCGCATCGACGGCGCGTAAAGCGCATGACCGCCCGATGCGGCGATGGCAATAGACATGTTTTCCCCTTGATGTCCGGTCGGGGCTGCCCGTCCGTGGCTCCGGACGCTTTGCCTGCCCCATCGCCGTGAATATACGGATGGCGCACGATAAGAAAAAGACAGTATTTTTGTTCTAGTGAATACTTTTCTTTATATGGTCGCCGCCCCTGGCCGCGGGCGGCCCGCAACCGGACCGCAACGCCCATGAACCTGCGCCAACTTCGCGCCTTCGTGCTGATCGCCGAGCATCGCAGCATCCGCGCCGCCGCGCGCGCGCTTTTCGTCACCCAACCTGCCGCCACCCGCAGCCTGCGCGAACTGGAGCAAAGCGTGGGCGCCGAACTGGTTCGCCGCAGCGCCAAGGGCGTCGAGCTCACCGCTTACGGCGAGGCGCTGTACAAACGCGCCGTCCTGATCCTGCAGGAAGCGCGCAAGGCCCAGGAAGAAATCGGCCAGATGCGCGACGGTGAAGGCGGCACCCTCAACCTGGCCATCAGCTCGGCCGCGCTGACCGTGCTGCCTGCCGCGCTGGCGGCGTTTCGCGCGCGCATGCCGCGCGTCGCGGTGGCCTTCAACGAAGTCGCGCCGCCCTACAGCCATGAGCAGTTGGAGTCGGGCCGCTACGATTTCCTGGTCCAGACCGAGTATGACGGCGAGATCGACGACGGCTTTGCACGGACCACCCTGTTCTCGCTGCCGCTGGCGGTGGGTGCGCGCGCGGGCCATCCCTTGCGCGGCGCGCGCAGCCTGGCGGACCTGGGCGACGCGCTATGGCTGCTGCCCGGCAACATCCAGGCGCCCGCCAACCTGCTGCGGCTGGCGTTCGACGCGCACAAGCTGCCGCCGCCGCGCGACGTCATTCCCTGCCAGTCCATCGCCGTGGCGCTGGCGCTCATCGCGGAAAGCGACGCGCTGGGCATCTTCGTGCGCAATCTGTTCGACCACCAGCTGCTGCCCCGCGGGCTGCGCATGGTGCCGCTGGATCATGCGCTTCCCGCGGCACGCGTCTCCATCCTGACGCGCGCCGGCTCGCCGCCCACCCCCGCGGCGCAGTGCTTCATCGATTGCCTGCGCGAGGCGCAGGCGCTGCCGCGCCGCGCATCCACGCGGTCAAGGCCATCGCCATCAGCACCAGCAGCGACGGATACAGCATGCTGAGGTTGCGCATCTCGCCGGGCGAACAGAACAGCAAGAACAGCGGCAGGTTGATGCACAACGCCACCCGCGCGTGCCCGCGCAGCGCTGGCGGCAGCCCCGCACATCCGTTGACGGCGATGCCGGCGAAAGCCAGCACGGTCACGATGCCGAAGCCGCGCGGCAGCAGGACGCCGTAGGTGCTTTCGGTGCGCAGCCAGTTGCCCGGATCGGCGTAGTAGCGCAGGTTGTCCCACAGCTGGTAGTCAACGGTCGAGCCGGGATTGCCCGCGTAGCGCATCCGCAATGCGAGGTAGACGCTGCCGCAGACCAGCAGCAGCACGGCCACCAGGGCGGCCGACTGCGGGCGGGGCAGGTTCCGCCGCAAGAGCGGGTACAGGGCGGGCGTGAAAAAGAAAAAAGACTCCTTGTTCCAGGTCGCCAGCCCCGCCAGCGCCACCAGCCCGGCGAGCCTCATCGGTGTCTGACGCGATCCCCCCAAGGCCAGCAGCACTGCGCTCATCACGAAAAGCAGCTCGACGAAGTCGTAGAAATACCCGCCCTCGGTAAGGAAGAACGGCAGCATCAATGCCAGCACGGCCGGCGCGGCGGTCGAGGCGACCGCCGTGGCGCCGGCCTGCAGGCAGAGCCGCCGCATGACGAAGAGCGACGCCAGCAGGGCGACGAACGTCAGGTAATAGACCAGGTGATAGCGCAGGGTGACAGCGGGGAGCAAGGCCTCGGACCCCGGATAGCGCATCGCCAGTCCCGACCGGCTATTCACGCGCCGCGGCTCGGACAGGCGTTCGGACAGGCGCGCGACGGTCGCCGGCGGCAGCAGCGCCTGGACGCCGTTGGCGAGCGCCGGAATGAACTGGCGGTACACGTAGGGGCGGTGGGCGGTGCCTTCCACCATCTGCGACAGGCCCAGGGCGGGATGGCCGTCGTTGAGCCGCCATTTGGTGTAGAAACCGTTCATCACCGCGGCGGCAACCACGACATACGCGCAGCACAGCAAGAACCAGCGGTAGCCTGCGCTATGGAAGAATCGCTTCATGGAGTGCTCGCACGCCTATTTCGAGATGAGAAAGACGCCGAGGGCGATGAACGCCGCGCCCGCCATGCGCAGGGCCGTGATGGTCTCGGTGCCCGACACCAGCCCATAGACGAACACCCCCGCGATCGCGAACGCCACCATCAGCGGGTAGGCCAGCGTCAGATCGAGCTGGCGCAACGCCAGCGCGTAAAAGCCGAATCCCAGGCCGTAGGCGCCAATCGCGCCCAGATAGGGCCATGCCTGTGCCAGCAGCGACGGCGCGGCCGCCTGCGCGGACGCGGCCCCCGCCAGCTTGAGCGCCACGCTGGCCGCCACGCTGCATGCCCCGCTGAGTATCAGCCATACATATGCCATCTTCACGTCCTTACGAGCAAAACCACCACCGCCACCCACACCAGCACCGCAATGCGTATCGGGGTGTCGGCCAAGAGGTCGCGGCCCGGTTCCTCGCCCGATCCGCCCTTGTGCAGCAGGTAGATATAGCGAAAGACGCCGAAGGTCACGATGGGCAGCGTGATGACCAGATGCTGCGTGCCATGCAATGCCGCGGTCTCCGCGTCCACCGTGTACAGGCCGTAGGCCAGCAGCGTCGCACTGGCGGTGATGGCCACCAGGATGTCCAGCAATTGCGGGGAATAGTGCCGCAACACGGTGCGCGTGCCGCCATTCGCGGCGGGTGCATCGATGGGCGCCGAGGCGAATTCGGCGCGCCGCTTGGCAAAGCCCAGGAACAGCGTCAGCATGAAGCTGCACAGCAGCATCCATCGCGACGGAATGATGCCGACCGCGTAAGTGCCGCAGGCCAGCCGGATCATGAAGCCGGTGGCAATGCAGAACACGTCGACCAGCACCTTGTGCTTCAGGCTCAGAGTGTACGCAATGTTCAGCAGCAGATAGGCAGCGACGGACAGCGCCACGGGCCACAGCCCGCAGGCGAGCGGCAGGCCCAGCGCCGCGACGGCCAGCACGGCGATCAGCGCGCGGGCCGCGCGCAGGCCGACCCTCCCGCTGGCGATGGCGCGAAGCCGCTTCTTGGGATGGACCGCATCGACGGCGCGGTCGTGATAGTCGTTCAGCACGTACACCGCGCTGGACGCCAGGCAAAACGCCACGAAGCCCACGCCCACCGCAAACACCAGCGCCGGGTCCGACCACCTGTGGCTGAATATCAGGCCGATCAGGACAAAGCCATTCTTCAGCCATTGCTGAGGCCGCAGCAGAGATATCAGGGCATGGATGGCATTCATGGCTTGACCGCCTGGCCGCGATACCACGCATGGCGGGCGGCATCGATCAGCCACTGGTCGCCGCGGCTGTCGCCATAGGCATGGAGCTCATACCGGTCCGGCTCGCCAAACCGCTCGACCAGCCGCCGCAGCTTTTCGGGACCCCAGCAGTTGGGGCCCTCGAAGCCGCCCGTCAACCGGCCCTGCGCGTCAACCGCCATGCGCGTGCAGAGGAGGTCGTCAAACCCCAGGTAGCGCGCGACCTCATCCAGGTAGATATCGGGCGACGCGCTGACCAGCACGCAGCGGTCTCCGCGCTGCTGATGCCAGCGCAACCGCTCGATGAGGCCCGGACGCAGCGGGATGGTGTGCACCCATGCGCGCGCGATGTGCGCCAGTTCCGCGCGCGAACGCCCTTGCAGCGCGGCCCGGCACAGCGCCATCTTGGCGTGGTCGTTGCTGCGCAGGCCCAGGGCGAATGCCAGCAATGCGGGCGACGTTCGGACCGTCGACGCGAGCAATCGGACCCAGGACAGATGGGCCAGAAACGGGATAAATGTGTCGCGCTGGGTCAGGGTGCCGTCGAAGTCGAAGGCCGCGATCACGTGGGTGGGGGATGGAATCTGCGGTTGTATAGCCATGCTGCTATCGCGAGGGAGCGGGGCCGGGGCCTAGCCGTCACAAACTATGCCGGAAAATGTGCAAACGCCCAAGGCGCGAATGCGAGTTGTCAGACGCGGGCGTGTCCGGATGCAAACCAGACGCAAAGAAAGCCCACGCTTTATGTCAATATTTATTTGGATGTAACAGAAAAACATCCGATGATACTCCGGCTTTCGCCGCGCAAGGCGGCAAGAACCGTGTCATTCCTGCCCCTCTTCTCGCGGTCCTCCGGCCTTGCCCGTGCGCCGTGGCCGGCCGCCTGTGAGCGCGATGCGTTCGGCCATCGACGAACGCATCGCGGCGCGGGGTGCGCCTGGCGGCGCCTCACGATCGTATAGGATGGAGGCGTCGTCCCACAGAAGGAGCGTTCCCATGCCAACCCTGCGACATTACGCGCTGGCCGCGGCGCTGGCCGTCGCCCTCCCCCTGGCCGCCCACGCCGAATCCGTTGTCCTGCAAGTCGAGCAGGCCACACCGGGCGCCGATCCCCACACCAACGCCCGCGTCGTCGACATCAAGCTCAAGCCGCAAAGCACCCAGGCCCTGGCCGCCTTCACGCGCGAGCGCGTGGGCCAGCGCATCCAGCTTCGCTCGAACGGCATCCTCTTGTCCTCGGCCACCTTGAAGAGCCCGCTGGAAGGCGACAGCCTGCGCATCACGGCGGGCGAGCACGGCTTTGCCGGCAAGTCGGCCGAAGAAATCGCGCAAAGCATCATGAAGGAAGGCGGCTTGACCATGGACGACGAGAACCGATAGCCACGCCCGCAATCCTGGCAGTCCCGGGCTGGCGCCGCGAAAGCGGCGTCAGCCTTTTGTTTGCGGCATCGCGCGCGTGTCGGTCAACCGCCAATCGGTTTCAACCATCTGTCATTAACCTTTCATTTCGGACTTCTAGTATTGCTCGTCCCGATCGGGCACAGACCCAAAGCCAGGAGTTCCAATGAGCAAGTCCATCTCCGACAAGACCGTCCGCAACCCCAGCCAGAGCACGCCATTCAGCGAGATCCTGGAAAAGAACATGTCGCGCCGCATGGTGATGCGCGGCGGCCTCGCCGCCGCCTTCGCCACCGTGACCAGCCTCGGCCTTGCCGGCTGTAATGGCAGCGACGACGATGACGACGACGTCGACGGCGGCGGCCAGAACCCCTCGCCCGAAGTGCCCGGCGGCGAGCAGCCCGCCGCGCCGGTCAAGTTGGGATTCGATTCCTTGGCTCCGTCGATGACCGACGCCTGCGTCGTGCCGGCCGGCTACATCGCCCACGTGTTCGCACCGTGGGGCACGCCGTTCAACGACAACGCAAACCCCTGGGATCGCAACGGCAACAACAGCTCGACCGACCTGCTCAATTCCACCGGCATGCACCACGACGGCATGCATTTCTTCCCGATCAACGGCAGCTCCACCGAAGGCCTGCTGGCGGTCAACCACGAATACATCGACCAGCAGGCGCTGCATCCCAACGGTCCCACCACCGTTGCCGGCAAGCGCCCCATCGAAGAAATCCGCAAGGAAATCAACGCGCATGGCGTGGCGATCCTGCATGTGCGCCGCGAGAACGGCCGTTGGAACATCGTCCACAACTCGCGCTACAACCGCCGCTTCACGTCGGCCACGCCCATGAAGCTGGCTGGCCCGGTGGCCGGCACGGACTGGGTCAAGACCCCGTATTCGCCGAACGGCACGATGGTGCGCGGCACCAACAACAACTGCGGCAACGGCTTCACGCCGTGGGGCACCTACATCACCGCCGAGGAAAACTGGGCCGCCTGCTTCGTGAACACCGGCACCCAGCCCGCGCACCAGCTGCGCGTCGGCGTGCCCGCCACCGCCGGCCGCTACCAATGGGAAACGGGCGCCGCCGATCCGCTGGAGGTCCAGGGCGAGTTCGCGCGCTTCAACGTCACCGAAACCGGCGCGGACTTCACGCAGGACTGGCGCAACGAGGTGAACGGCTTCGGCTATCTGGTCGAGATCGATCCCTACGACGAAAACAGCATCGCCACCAAGCGCACCTCGATGGGCCGCTTCGCGCACGAAGGCTGCGCCTACGGCAAGCCCGAGGCCGGCAAGCCGCTGGCCTTCTACAGCGGCGACGACTCGCGCTTCGAATACATCTACCGCTTCGTCTCGGAAGCCGTGTGGGATCCGAAGGACGCCGAACGCACGGACCGCCTGGCTGTCGGCGCCAAGTACCTGGACAAGGGCACGCTGTACGTCGCGCGCTTCGACGCCGACGGCTCCGGCGAATGGATTGCGCTCACCGGCTCGACCGTGGGCGCAGGCGGCCGCACGCTGGCCGACGAGTTCGGCAGCCAAGAGAACATCATCATCAATACCCGCGGCGCGGCCGATTTCGTGGGCGCCACGCCCATGGACCGCCCGGAATGGACGGCGACGCACCCGACCAACGGCGACATCTACCTCACGCTGACCAACAACTCCAGCCGCAACGCCAGCAAGGGCACGAACCCGGCCAACCCGCGCCTGAACAACGTCAACGGCCACATCGTGCGCTGGCACGACGAGCCGGGCTCGACCAAGTTCAAGTGGGACATCTTCGTGTTCGGCTCGGACGCCGGCGCCGACGCCGACACCAACCGCTCGGGCCTGACCACGCTGAACCAGCTCGCCAGCCCGGACGGCCTGAGCTTCGACGCGCGCGGCATCCTGTGGATCCAGACCGACAACGGTATCGACGGCGGCCGCAACAACAACGTGGCCAAGGCGACCAACGACCAGATGCTGGCCGTGATCCCGGGCGCCCTGGCCGACAGCACCGGCACGGGCCCCGCGATCAATGCGTCCAACCAGGCCGACCTGCGCCGCTTCTTCGTCGGCCCGAACGAAGCCGAAGTCACTGGCTTCGCGTTCACGCCGGACTACACCAGCATCTTCCTGAACATCCAGCACCCGGTGAACTGGCCGGCGTACGACACGGATGATGCGACCCAGGCCACCACGGGCGTCGTCCGCCCGCGTTCGTCGACGGTGGTGATCCAGCGCGCCGACGGCGGTCCGATCGGCGTGTGAAGGCGTGGCGTCCAGGGTGATCCGCCTGCCCTGACCGCGGAATCAGCGCTGCACGCTTCGTGAACCATGCCCCGGGAGGTCGGAGAAGATCCGACTTCCCGGGGCATTCGCATTGATGCGTGTCACCCGGACCGCGAGACACTGTCCGTTGAAGTCCGCTTGCTCAGGCGTTGGGCGAAGCCTGAAGAGGGACCGGGTTGTTCAGCGAGCGATGCGCTGCCTGGGCGACACGGTCACAAGACGATCGTGACTTGGGATCGGCAAGCACTGCCATGCACGCCTCGAGCACACGCGCCGGCGGGATCGAGTTGATGTCCGAGGACCCCGCATCGGGCACGACATCCCGGGTATAGTCGCGCGCCCAGAACCACTCCGGATTGGGTTCGTTGAACACGCCCACGTAGGGCACGCAAAGCCCCTGGCCGATGTGGGACGGACCGCAATCGTTTGCGACGACCAAACGGGCGTCCTGCATCAGCGCGACCAATTCGGCCACCGACCGACCGCTTTCCAGCCGAAAGTCCGGACGGTTCAGATGTTCCAACCAGGCGCGCTCGGCCGTCTCGGCCGGTCCCAGGACAAACGAGAACACCGCGTCGCCGCCCAGCCGGGTCTGCAGCAGATCGGCCAGCGCGACGTAATGCTCAACCGACCACCGTTTGAACGGTCCCTTGCCGCCTCCCGGAATCATGACGATGTCGGCAGGCTTCACCTTGCCGGCACAGGGCCGCGCGATCTCCAGGAAGCACTCGCGCGCGATGGCCTCCGGATCGTGCGGCTGTATCTTCGCCAGCAGCCTCAGGTTCGCCAGCCCGATGTACTCGCGGATGTCCTTGATGTGGGAATGCGTCCAGACGCAATCGCCAATCCTGCGGTTATTGAAGCCCAGCCGCAGCGCGGGCCGACGCAACAGATTGAGCAGCGCAAAGCGTTCGCTGGAATGATGCAGCGTCAGCGATGCGCTGGCGCGTCGGGGGAACGCCCTGACCTGGTCGCTGAATGCGTCGGCGCGGACGAACTGGTCCACCCACGGCAGCCGCGTGTAGAAATCGCCTACGTCGAACCGGGAGACCACGCGCACTTGCTTATCCGGCCACAGTTTCTTGACGAGATAAAGCGCGGGAAACGCCACGATCTGGTCGCCGTATCGCGACTTGCTACGAACGAATACAACGATATCTGCCATGGCTACTTAAATGATGAAATCACGGTGGACAACCGGCGCCAGTCCGCGACTGCGGCAGCGGTGTGTCCCCCGACGTATTGCCCGCGAACTTGCGGATCTTCTCGGCCAGTTCCGGCGTCGCCTTTTCGTAGCCGTAGCAGTAAGGCGGCGCCGGGACCGCGTCCGGGCGGTAGTCCTGCAGCACCGGCTTCGCGTCGCCCAGGTACAGGTTGTCTTTCAGACGCAGGAAGGCCTTGTAGTCGCGAGTGTAGCCGTGTTCGTCCTTGCGCGTTTCGTACGCGCCGCGGTCGGACTCGCCGTTACCCAGCGCACTGCGCTGGGGCGCAATGGGGATGTAGCGGCAGTAGTTCACGTTGATACCTTCCACCGTGGGAAAGAACTCGGGCTCCACGCACTTGCGCTGCGCGTCGTTGTTGAAGATGTTGCCTTCGACCAGGGCCTTGGCCTCCAGGCTGAAGCTCATGCCGTAGAAGTCCCAGTTCTCGACCAGGTTGTTGAAGAGGTGGAAGGTGCCGAACTGCGCCCGGGGGTTGCGCTGCACGGTGTTGAAGAAATAGTTGTGGTGCAGCGTCACGCGCGCAATCGCATCGCGCTCGTAGTTGTGAAAGAGGTCCTTGGACGTGATGTTGTTCAGCAGCATGACCTTGTTCGAGTTGTGGAACTTGGTCCACGAGATCGTCACGTCGGTCGATCCGTTCTTCACATTGAGCAGGCGGTCCGACATCCGGGACAGGTCCATATGGTCGACCCACACGTCCCGGCTGCCATTGGCCACGTTGACGGCCTGGGTCAGCCGGTTCAGGCGCCCGTCGATGGTCAGATGCGTCAGGATGACGTTCTTAACGCCATACACGCCCAGGCCATCGTCGATCAACGCCACCCGCCTGCCGCGCCCGTCGATCGTCGTGTTCGACGGCACGCGCAACTGCGATTCCAGCACGATGGTCATGTCGGACGCGAAGCGGATCCACGTCGGCCCCTTCTTGGCCTGCTTCAGGGCGGCACGCAGCGTGCCCGGTCCCGAGTCCTGGTCCGAGGTCACCTCGATGAATCTGCCGCCCAGCCCGCCCGTGGCCTTGGCGCCGTAGCCTTCGCGCTGTTGCAGCAGTTCGGATACGAAGGGGCATTGCGCCGTCGGCGCGCCGCACCGCTCGTCCGCGACGGCGGCGCTGCCATATAGCGCGACCAGCGCCGCCAGCCAGGCCATCACTTTCTTTCGTGCAAGCATCCCGCGTGCTCCTATTCTTGCGCGGTCGGGTCCGCGGCCGTCACATGGCGCCAGATACCCCCGCTCAGGCGCAGGTTCTCCGGCGGACCGGCCAGGTGGTTGCGCAGGTGTTCGAGGTACGCCTTCTGCCAGCGAAGCGCGTACGCCTGCGCGTCCTCGCCCGGATTGGCGGCCGGCAGCATTTCCAGCGTGTAGGCCACCTGGCCGTTTTCCCAACGCGGCGCATAGAACACCGAGGGCACGTTCATCCGATGGGCCAGATGGGCCGCGAAGCCCGAATAGGTCACCTCCTGCCCTTCGAAGGTCGTGCGCGGCGCGGCGGGATTCGCCGCGCCATCGATGGCAAGGCACAGCACAAAGCCCGAATTGATTGCCCGCATGCACGACTTGGCGACCTGCGCCTCGGTCTGGTCGGCGGTGGAAATCAGCGCCTCGGCATAGCTGCTGCGGGCGATGCTGGGCGCCGATGCCAGCCAGCGAGACGGGATGCCGACCAGTTCCAGCGCCATCAGCCCGGCGTACATCGGACCGACATGCGCCGTGGCGACCACGACGCCGCGCCCCGCCGCCAGCAGCGGCGCAAAGAAGCGCTCGCCGGTGTCCAGTTCACCCAGCATTTCCATCGCTTCCTCGACCCGCTCCTCGCGGCATTCCAGCCAGTCGAAGAGCAGATGGTCGATCAGGTGGCCCCAGCGCGCGCGGCGTTCCCAGGTGGCGCGGTCGATGGACGTGTCGCCGCGCATCGACCAGGCCCAGTCCAGGCGCGCCTTCGGGATCGGCGCGGAATCAAGCTGTTCTTCCATGCGCGCCAGGGCTTCCTGGAACGTCTCGGGCAACTTCGCGCCGCGCTTGGCGACGTACTGCAGGAACATCGCCTCGGCCTCTTCCTTGCGGCCCGCCTGCGACAGCGCGCCAATGGCGGACCGCTGCCACAGCAGGTTGTCGGGCGACTTTTCCAGCAGCTTCATCATCTGGTCGGCCGCATCGTCGTACCGCAAGGTGTAGCGCAGCGCGCGGGCGTACAGGCCGCGTGTCTGCTCCAGGTCGGGCGCCAACTCGATGGCGCGCTCCAGCGGCGCCACCGATTCCTTGTAGCGGCCGGCGCGCAGCAGGGTTTCGCCATGGAGCGTCAGCAGCCGCACGTCGTCCGGCGCCGCCTGCAGACCGGCTTCGAAATGCGCCAGCGCGTGCGTCTTGCGGTCGTCTTCCGCGCCGCGCCGCAGGTGTGCCAACCCCAGCGACGAACGCAGCGCCGCGCAATCGTGGCCCGCGCGCAGCGCACCGTCGCCCAGGCGGATCGCCGCGGCGGTGCGGCCGTCGGCCAGCAGGGCGCGCACGGCCATCGTCGCCACCCGTTCATTGGGCAGCTTGTCCGGATCCAGCGCCGCCGCGATGCCGGACGCCTCGGCGACGTCGCCATTGCGCACGAAGGCCATCAACCAGGCATACGCGTCCTCGGGCGCGCTCTGCGCGAGCGGCAGGGTGGTGCGGGCGACTTCTGCCGCCTGGTCCACGCGGCCCGCCTGCACGCGCAGTTGGATGCGCGCGGCATGCAGCGCCGTATTGCCGGGTTCGATGCCGGCGGCGGCGTCGGCTTCGGCAATGGCCCTGTCCCACTGCTCCAGGCGGCCCAGCAGGCTGGCCAGCAGGCGTCGGTCGTCAGCGCGCGTGGGATGCGCGGCGATCAGCGTCTCCAGCGCGGCGACGGCGGGCACCAGCCTGCCCTCTTTCACGTAGGGCGAAACCAGCAGCCGCCGAACCTCGCGCCACCCGTCCCTGGCCTGCCGCAGCGCGGGATCCAGCGCCGCCATGTCGCGTTCGGGCTGGGCCGAGGCCCGGATCTGTCCGATCACATCCCGCAGGCGCGCGGTGGCGTCCTGCGGCTCGGCGCCGGCGTCGAGCCGGCGGCTTTCGATAGCGGTATCAACCATGACGCAGACCCCTCAACAATGCCATCGCCACCCGAGCGATGAACATGAGCACAAAACCCAGCGCCAGCGCCTGCAGCAGCAGGATGCCCGCGCGCGGGCTGCTGGGCCGGTCCGTGGGTACCGGTTGCGCGATGATGGACAGATACCGCTGCAGGCGCAGCGCGTCCGTCATCGCCTGCTGGTAGGACTGCTGCGCCAGCGTCAGGTTCGAATCCGCAAACACCTGGGCATTGCGCAGCGCTTCGTATTCCTTGAGCTGCTTCGCTTCCGTATTGCCATCGCCGCTCAGGCGCTGGCGCACGGACGCGAGCCGCTTTTTCAGCGCCGCCACCTGCATCTGGGCCGGCTTGAGCATGAAGTGGTCCTTGTTGTTCAGGGCCCGGATCTTGTCCAGGTTGATCTGCGCGCTGCTCAGCTCGCCTTCCAGCTGGCTGGACAGGTTGAGCAGCATGGACACCGTCGCGCTCGGGTCGATGTTGCCGTGCTTCGTGCGCCACGTCGTCAGGGCGTCCCGCGCCGCCAGCGCCTTCTCCTCGGCAAACTTGACCGACTCCTCGCTCACCTTCAGCTTGTCGGCCACGCCCTTCTCGTTCATCGAGCTGACGAACTGCTCGGCCAGGCCGATCAGTTCCTTGGACAGCGTGGCCGCGTCTTCCGACGAGAACGCGCTGACCCGCAGCACGTCGATCTGCTCCAGCGCGTTGAACGACACGTGCACCGACGCCTGATAGGCGCGATACAGGTCGTCTTCGCTGGAATCCTCGGCCAGGCGGTTGAACGGATCCAGTCCGTCGTTCGTCAGATAGCGGCGCAGGCCGACTTTCCTGTCCAGTTGCTGCATGCTGTCGCGCGATTTCAGGAAGTCAGCCACGGCCCACCCGTCCACGAATCCGCCCAGCATGCCGCCCGAGTTGCCCGTCGTGAGCAGGCTGGCCGCCGCGCCGCCGCCACCCTGCTGGCCGGACGCCGACTGCACGAAGAACCGCGACTCGGCCTCATAGCGCGGCGTGGCGACAAACGACAGATAGATCAGCGCCAACACCACGGGCACCAGGACAATCAGCGCATTGATCCAGCGATGGCGGCGCCGCTCGCGCAGCGCCGATTGCCGTTCGCGGCGCCGGCGTTCGATCTCGGATCCGCCTTCAGAACCCGAGCTGGCCTTCGTCGAAGCCGCCTCCGAGGACGTCGTCGCCTGTGCCGGAGTCGCTCCGTGATCGTCGCGGGGGATACCTGCGGAGGCACTGGTCGAGGTCGTCGTCGATGCTGAGCGCGCTTCGTTCATAGATCAAGCCTTTGAAGCAATAATCCGCCAACTGATTCTGGCGATAACTGGAAAAAATGAGTGTCCGGCCCACCAGCCGCTCTTCGAAAAGAGCCAGCCAGAGCCGGGTGAAACGGCAAGGCTCGAAGGGGATGCTCCCTTCGATCACGTAGACATCGAACGCGGGCGCCAGCGCCAGCGCGAACGAGAACTCCTGCCGCACGTAAAGCGGCCAATGCTCCATGGGCTTGGCCAGCATCTTGGGATCGCTGATCAGGTCCGCGACCAGTTCGTACGTTGCGCCGGGATCGATCTCGTACATTTCGCTGACGAAGTCGATCATGCTCAGGCCGTTGGCCTTGCCGCGGATGAAGCCTTGCCGGCCGATGGCCCACGAGACGTTGCCGTCGTGCTTGACGAAGCCCTGGCGCGGCGGACGCAGGCAGCACAGCACGTCCACCAGCTGACGGTGCATTTCCGGCGTGGGCGACAGCAGCGCATAGCGCCCGGCCGGAATGTCGAGCGTGGCATTGGCAAGCAGGGGCTGCCGGCTGCCAAAGGCATAGGGTTCGTCGGTTACGCCATTCAGATGGATCATCTTCTTGCCTCACATCGGCTGGACATTGGGACGGGCCAGGCGCTCGGCCACCAGGGCGATCACCATCATGAACACCAGCGAGGTCAGGAAATACCCCAGGCTGGCGTCGTGCGACTGGTACGCCTGGAAGTACGCCGAGCGCAACAGCTGCATGCCATGCGCCAGCGGCGACCACAGCAACCACGGCCGCAGTTGCTCCGGAAACTGCTCCGACACGAAAAAGACGGCGGCGAAGATCTGCAGGCCGCGCTCGATGATCGGCGCCAGCCGAAGAAAGAAGTGCCAGTACGTCGCAATCGACCCGAACAGCACGCCCATCGCGGCACCGGCAACCCCCATCAGCACGACGAAGGTGATAAAGCCGGCCCAACTCTTGGGCAGCGTGATGAGGCCGATCGCGTGGCCCGCGGTGATCAGCACCGCGAACACCACCAGGTACACCGAGACATAGATCATGGCCTGCACCAGCGCGCACATCAGCGGGGTGACGCCCTGGAAATTCAGCAGGCCGCGCGCGGAGACATACGCGGTGCTGCTCCGGAAGGCGATCTGGCGGAACATGATCCAGGTCGTCGCGCCCAGCAGCGAGAACGTCTGCACGTCCATGCCCAGGATGTAGTGCGTGCCCATCAGGATGTACAGCGACGAAATCAGCGTCAGCAGCACCACGGGCCCGACCAGCGCCCACACCAGCGCGATGCGGCTCTCGCCGTGCATCACGCGCAGCTGATAGATGAACATCGCCATCAGCGTGCGGCCGATCGGCCGGTGGCCGGCCGTATCCTGCGAATGCCCCTCGTGCAAGTGGCGCAGCCGGTCGCGCAGGATCGCCAGGTCGCCCGATTCACTTTGCGCGACCTCGATCTCCAGCGCGATGTCGTTGCGCGACGCATGACGCCGCGCTTCGCGTGCCTCGTCCTGCTTGCGCCGCTCCACGCGGCGCGCATGCGCGGCCGCCAGCCGCTCGTCCTCGGCCACCAGCTTGGCCGGCACGTAGCCCGGCGCGAACACTTCCACGCCCGCGCGGATGTCCTGCTCCAGCAGCCGAACGATGATGCGCAGGCGGCGGCGGGAGAAGTCGGCCACGGTCTCATCGACCTTGCCGCGCTCGATCTCCGCTTCCAGCTCCGCCTGCACGGCCTCGTACACCGCCCGCCGCGCCGCCACGGAATCGTGCGGCTCGCCCTGCAGGCGGGCAAGCAGCGGCTTGAACAGGACCGCCGGCGGCGCCTTGGCCTCGAACAGCGCGGCCGGATCCAGCCGCCAGTTGGCGACGCCGGACCCCACCGTGTAGTTGCTTGCTTTCCGGCGCGAGCGCCAGCCCTTGATCCGGTCCTCGTTACTCATGGACACGCTATTGGGAAACGCCGGTCGAACTTCCGCCCGAATCGCTGTCGATGGCTCGCGTGGCGCTGAAGCCGGCGCTCATCGTGACGCGGAAGGCCGACAGCACCTTCTGCACCTGCGTGAACGGCGCATCCGAGATATAGATGGCCTGTCCTTCATGAACCGTGAACTCGCGCGCCAGCGCCACCTGCTCCGGTCGCGTGAGGTCAAACTGGTAAACCACGGGCAGCATGTCCGGCTTGCCCTCGGCCCCGGCCTTCGCGGGCGTGAACAGGAACACCGAACGCGGATCGGCCAGCTTGTCGTCCAGGCCGCGGGAATCGGCCAGCGCGTCCAGCACGCTGTAGTTGCGCTTGCTGATCTCAACCCGGCCTTGCTGGCCGGCCGCGCCCAGCACGGTCAGGAATTCCTTGGCATCGTAGGCGGTGATGACATCGCCCGAGCGCAGCAGGATGTCGTTGTTCTGGTTGCGGTAGATGTCCGCCAGCCGCACCGAGGCCACCTGGTTGTCGCGGCGCAGGCTGATGATGAGCTGCTCGGGATTCGTCTGCACCGGCGCGGCCTGCGCCAGCGCGCTGCTCAGGCGCTGGGCGGTCTGCGTGATGGGATACATGCCCGGCTTGGTCAGGTTGCCCTGCACCGTCACCATCTGTCCGCGCGCGTCGGCCGCGCGCGTGACGCTGACGTCGGCGCCAACCACGAGCTTGCTCAAGCGCGCCACGATGGCGTCATGCAATTGCCCCAGCGTCATGCCCTGGGCCCGGAACTTGCCGATGATCGGAAACGTGATGTTGCCGGCGCTGTCGATGTCCTGGTTGCCCAGGTCGCTCACGCCGGACGGATCCGCGGCGAACACGCCCAGTCCGCCGCGTTCCCACACTTTCACGTTGATGCCGTCGCCCGGCACGAGCTTGTCGAATCCCGCCTGTGTCAGGTCGCGATAACGCACGGGAAAATCGGCCACCTCGGGAACCCTGCTCTTTTGCGCGAGTTCGCGCGACACGGGCATCACGATGACATCCTTGTCATCGTGAGCGCCGGTCATTTCGCTGAGCATCGGGCCGGACCGTGGGAGCTGGCAACCCGAGAGTGTCAGCGCTGCAAGCAGCAGCATGGCAAGCGTCGCGTAGCGCCGCGCGCCCAGGGCCGGGACGTTCATTAGCATAGGTTCCTTCAGCTTCAACACTATAAAAAAGAGCGACTGCGTGTCACGGTGTCACGGTGTCACGCCAGCATCCGGCGCTTGGGCGCCACGTCGATGCGCTCGTCGTTGTCGGACTCGGTCATGGCGGGCATGCAGATGCTCATGAACTTGGTGAGCATCGCGTCCAGCGAGAACAGCTTCTGCGCCCGCTGGCGGCTATTTGCCCGCATGTCCGCATTGCTGCGCACCTGGTCCACCATGTTCAGGACCTTCTCGCATGCCTCGTGCATGTCGGGATGATCCACGCAGCTGAGCAGGTGGCCCGTCTCGTCCTCGACAAAGCACTCTTCCGCGCCGCCGGCCGGCGTGGAAATCACCGGCACGCCCAGCAACTGCGCCTCGATCAGCACATTCGGCAGGCCTTCGTAGCGCGACAGCAGCACGCTAGCGTCCATCTTCGAATACCAGAAGCCCACGTGATTCGACAGCCCCACCAGCAACAGGCGTTCCAGCACGTCGTGCTCTAGCGCCAGCGCCTCGATGTTCTCGCGCAGGCGTCCGTCGCCCACGAGGAAAAAGCGCGCCTGCGGCCGCTCTTTCAGGTAAAGCGCGGCCAACTTGATGAAGAGCTGCGGACGCTTGTCCGGCTCCAGGCGGAACACGCCGCCGATCGTTTCCGTGGCGTCCTTGGTGCGCTCGTGGAAGGCTTCCCATTTTTCCTTGTCGGCGTCCGACGCATCGGTCGCCAGGTCGGGCACGCCGTTGTACAGGATGTGGAAGCGCGCGAGCGGCAGGTCCAGCCACTCGGCATACGCTTCAGCGGCCTTGCGGCTGTTGCTGACGAACACCACGCCCGGCACCTGAGCCAAGGCCTGGAACAGCTCCGGATACTCTTCGCGGAAACGGTCCTTGCGGATGTTCGGCGGCAGGCCGCGGAACACCAGGTGGATCGTCGGCGTGCCGGCCAGCAGCGCGGCCAGCGCGCCAAAGAGGCACGTGCCGTCCTGCCACAGGCTCACCACGTCGAACCGGTTGGCGCGCAACACCGGCGCCAGCCGCGTCACGCCGTAGTGAACCGGCGGGGGCAGTTGTTCCAGCCGGCGGCCCAGGTTGCCTTCGGGCACGGACTGGTGCGCCACCGAGATCGCCGGCAGGCGGTTGATCTCCGTGACCGGAATCTGCGCCTTGGTGAGCACCGGCAGGAAGAAGTCGTCCTGCTTCTTGGGCGACCCGGACGGCTCGGTGTGCTGCTTGACCAGCACTTCGACCTTCTTGGGCCGCATCAGGATGTCGGGCGGCTGCAGTTCCGGCGACGCCGCCAGACGGGTCAGCTCGCCCGCCAGGCGGGTCAGCTGGCGCTCGGCGCCGCCGGGTCCCAGGCTGCCGGTGACCAGCGCCACCGACACCGGCTTTTCCGGCGCGTTCTCCGCGATCTTGCGATTGCGAAAGTGCAGGATCGCGTGCTTCATCGACACGATGCGCACGTCCTTGCCCGCCAGCCCCTCTTCAGATTCGAAGCGCTGATAGAACGCGTAGTCACTGGCCAGCCCCTCGGCCAGTTCGGCCGCCTTGCTCCCCGGCGTCAGGTGCTTGGCGACGGGCGCGATCGCGTCCCACGCGTCGGCCAGCAGCCCGCGCTTGCGCAGGCGCTTGGCGAACTCCACGCGCATGTTGCGATCCGTGTGCTGCGAGATCAGACGCCGGAACAGCGCGTCGGACTGCTCGTGCGCGCGGATGTCGCTCAGCAGCTTGGCCCGCGAGAACAGGCGGTCCGGATTCGTCGTATCGGGCGGCAGGTGACGGTCGACCAGCGCCATGGCTTCGTCCAGGTGCCGTTCCTTCACCAGCCGCGTCGCGCAATAGCGCACGATCTGCAGGTCATCCGGGCATTCCTCGAGCAAGGTCGCCCATTGCTCGGCCATGCCCTCGTTCAGGCCCGCCGACTCCTGCAGGCGAAGCAGGAGAAAGCGGACCTTCGAGTCCTCCATGTGATCGCGGGCCAGCGCCTTGGCCCGCGCCAGGTTTTCCTGAGCGACTTGAACCCGCCCCGATGCCGCAACGATTTCCTCCAACTGCGCTTGAACTTGCTGAAGATCGGACTTGGCGTCCGCTCGCTCGGTAATCAGAGGAGGATTCATGCCGCCTTTCTCCGGTTGAGCTTCTCGATCCAGACAAGGCAGCGCTCGATGTAGTGGTCGTACTGCGACGGGTTCTCGGAACGCTCCTGCAGTTGCTTCCAGTACGGCAGGGCCTGCTCGAAGCGATGCAGACGCATGGCGCCGACCGCGGCCAGGCGCAGGCCGATGGGATCGTCAGGCACGAGCGACACGATGCGTTCGCCCAGCGCCAGGCGCTCGGTCGTGCTGGACGGTTCCAGGCCGCGCGCTTCGGCGTACAGATAGGCCAGGATGCGGCGCTTTTCGTGCTCCACTTCCGGCATGCCAGGCCACGACTGCGCCACGCGATCCAGCAGCCTCCACGCGGCCTGATGCTCGCCGTTGGACAGAAGCTCGCGGGCGCCGCGGATGGCGCGCGGTCCAAGCCGGCCCAACTGGCGCTCGGCCTCGTCCTTGGCGCTCTGGTCTGCGCCCGGGTGGGCCAGCACGTCCTTGTACGCGTCGATGGCTTCACCGAACCAGCCGCCATTGAAGGCCACGCGCGCAAAGTGCAGCTTGGCGCTGAACGGCGCGGCCTCGCCCGTGGCAGCCACTTCCAGGTGGCGCATCGCCGTCTTCTTGTCGCCCAGCGCATCGGCTGCGCGGCCACGCATGGCGTGCAGCTCGGGGAAGTCCACGTTGGTGTCGATGGCCAGGTTGGTCAGGTCGATCACTTCCTTGTGGTTGCCGGCCACCAGCGCGGCACGCACGCCCAGGCGCATGGCACGTTCGAACGCGCGCTGTGCCCGTGCGCCAGCCAGCGCGTCGGGGTTGAGCAGCCGGTGCGCGCAGATGCGTTCGGCCGCGTCGCGCAGGCGTCCTTCCTCCAGCGCGCGGTTGCCTTCCTCGGCCCAGGTCGCGGACTGCGCCTGCAGCCATTCGCCGATGGGCTCTTGCTCGCTCTTGGCCAGGCCGCACGAGGCCGCCAGCGTCGCCGCGGCCATGATGCAACCGCGCCACGAGGCTTCCTTGACCAGTTCCAGCGCGGCGCCGTCGTCCAGCGAAGGATGCTCGGTCGCCAGCTCGCGCAGCGCCTCGCGGTCGCCCGCCAGCAGGCGGTCGCGCCACAGCACCGCGAAACCGCGGCCGTAGCTCGGGATCGCCGCGCGGACCTCTTGGACCCAGCGGATGGCCGCTTCCATGTCGCCGCCCGTCTGCAGCAGCGAAAGCACCGTGTCCGCGGCTTCCACCGCCATCGCGTCGTCCGCGTCGCTGATGCGGAACAACTGCTTCCAGTTGCCCAGGCTTTCCTCCACGTACCCCAGGTGACCCGCGGATACCGCCGCGATGCGCACGATTTCCGGCGTTTCGATCTCATCGCCCAGCAGGCCGGCCGCAAGCGAGTACGCCACGTCATAGCGGCCCAGCTTGAACTGGTTGCGCATCAGGATCTGTTCGGCCTTGCTGCCCGAGGCCAGGGCGCCATCGGCGGTGCCCAGGAGCGCGAGCGAGCCTTCGTAGTCGCCCAGCTCTTCCTGGAAGCGCGCAAAGAGCAGTACGTGGTCCTGCAGCCCGGGAAAGCGGCGCAGCACGTCGCGCACGCGGCGCGAGGCCTCGCGCAGCTCGCCCGATTCCCAGAGCTTCTCGATGCGCTCGGCGCTGTCTTCGGCGCCCAGCTTGGGCGCGGAGGGTTGCGGCGTCGCGGAGCCCATCCGCGGGCGGATGAAATTCTTGAACCAGTCGGTATAGAGGCGCTCGGCAAAGACCGGGGTGTAGTGAGTCAGGTCCAGTCCGCCGTTTTCCATCGCGTCGGCCTGGCCGATCTTGTTCATCAGCGGCGTCGGGTCGTAGCAAGGCACGCCGATGCGCTGGGCGGCGGCGGTGATCGCGGATATCAACTGCTGGCGCTGTTCGATGGGCACGTTGTCCGGCGTGTGGGCGTTGACGTGCGTGACGAAGACGACCTTGTCGCGGCCCAGCAGCTCGACGAGCTGGCGCATCTCTTGCTCGATCTCCTCGTCCGTCTGGTCGCGCTTGACGATGCGGGCCAGCAGGTCGCGGTCGTCCGGGCTCAGGCTCTTGAAGACCGGATCCTGATCGAGCAGCGCGCGGCGCTCAGCCAGGCGCTCGGCCGAGGCCATCGACCAGAACGAGCGGGTGCGCGCACGGTCGGCGAAGAACTCACTGAAATAGCGGCCCAGGTAATTGGACTGGATGGGATAGCCGTCGATCGCCAGCAGCTTGCGCGAGGACAGTTCGACCATGTACAGGTCGGCCGGCTTGTGCGTACCGTTGCGGGCCTGTTCGCCATTCGAGGGCCGGAAGATCAGGCGCTGGACGTCGGCGGGGATGTCGCCCTGGCCGAACATGAAGCGGGCCTGCTGGAGCGCTTCGGCGGCCGTGTGCACGAAGCCGTAGTTGCGGCCCAGTTGCAGCTTGATGGGGTAGCGTCCCACGGCATCGCGCAGCGGCGTGTGGATGCGGCAGGTTCCTATCGGAGCAATGGTAAATGCAGTCATTCAGGGTCTCTCCTGGATTGATGGATTGCGCGCCTGAACTAGAGCGTCCAGTACAAGAGGTCGGCCGGAAGCCGTTTGGCATCCAGGACGGACTTCAAGTCGCACACCATGCCGCCGTTCTTGACCAGTTGCGGCAGGTCTTCCCAGATGGTTTCCATGGTTTCGCGGTGCGGCACCGCCAGGATCAGGACGTCCATGTCGCGGAACTGATCGCGCTCGACGAGCTTGATGCCGTACTCGTGCTCCATCTGCTCCTGATCGACCATGGGATCGCACGCGATCGGGGTGATGCCGTATTGGCCCAGGGCGTTGTAAAGATCGACGATCTTCGAGTTGCGGATGTCGGGCACGTTCTCCTTGAACGTCATGCCCAGGATGCCGACGCGGGTGGACGCGTTCAGGCGGCCGTTGCGGGCCAGGGTCTGCACCACGCGCGACGCGACGTGGGCGGCCATGCCGTCATTGATCCGGCGGCCCGACAGGATGACTTCGGGGTGATAGCCCAGTTCCTGGGCCTTGGACGTCAGGTAGTAAGGATCGACGCCGATGCAGTGCCCGCCCACCAGCCCGGGCGTGAACTTCAGGAAATTCCACTTGGTGCCGGCGGCGGCCAGGACTTCCGACGTACGGATGCCGACCAGGTCGCAGATCTTCGACATTTCGTTCATGAGCGCGATGTTGATGTCGCGCTGCGTGTTTTCCAGCACCTTCGCCGCCTCGGCGACTTTGATGGAGGAAGCGCGGTGCACGCCCGCGTCGATGATCTGCTCGTAGACGCCGGCGATGACGTCCAGCGATTCGGCGTCCTGGCCGGAAACGATCTTGACGATTTTCTCCAGCGGGTGTTCGCGGTCGCCCGGGTTGATGCGCTCGGGGCTGTAACCCAGCTTGAAATCGACACCGCAGCGCAGGCCGGACACTTTTTCAAGCTCGGGGCCGCAGATTTCCTCGGTGGCGCCGGGGTGGACGGTCGATTCGAATACCACGATGCATCCGGGACGCAGCACCGGGCCGATCGATTGGCATGCCCGCACCAGCAGGGAAAAATCGGGGTTGTTTTTCTCGTCGACGGGCGTCGGAACGGCAACCACGAAAAAGTCGCACCCTTCCAGTTCCGATATCTTGTCGGTGAACTGCATCGGGGAAGCCAGCAATACGTCGCGCTCGATCTCGCCGGTCCAGTCATCACCCTCTTTCAGCCGTGCGATTCTCCGCTTGTCCACATCAAAACCGATGACATCAAAGCGCCTGGAAAATGCCACTGCCACGGGCAGGCCGACATATCCAAGGCCACACACTGCGATTCTCTTTACCACGGGGGACCTCACTGTTTTCGTCGTGTCGCAGACACTAGAAATCGACGCCCGCCGACAAACGAAATCGACATGAAATCGAAATACGTTTGCCGTATCAGGGCGGACATATTGCTGGGATTTATTACAACTCGATACCTAAACAGGCATGCCAAGTTTCGAGCCAACGAATCGTAGATGGGCAGAACAGCAAACTTTTTTCTAAAAATTATTATTGCTGTGGAAATGAGTCAGACCGGCCCGTAATAAACCCGGGAATTCCCTCAAAGAATTACATTCATTACACAAACTGCAACACTGGATCCGGGCTTAATTGTGAGCAAATATTAAAAGTCGTTTTTCTTGTTCCGGTTTAACCAAACTGAAAAAACGCATAATCCATTTCCGAGGTTATTTATTTATCGCTCGGGGCAATATGAAACCTTCCGGACACGATCTGGAAATGTTCCGGAAATGCTCTGGAAATGCTGTGGAAATGTTTTCAGGTGCATTTTTTTGGGCGGCGTTTTTCTGAATTTCGCTTTCAACAGCAATCAACAGCAATCGCCATGCCGCTGCGCCCATTTTGCGTCCGAAGGCCCAAACGCAAAAAAGCCGGTACGCTTGCGCGATACCGGCTTTCAGCCAAAGGTGTCGGGAAACACCTTCAAGAATTCGACCACAGATAAGTGGTCGGGGCGAGAGGATTCGAACCTCCGACTCCTGCGTCCCGAACGCAGTACTCTACCAGGCTGAGCTACGCCCCGATTTTTACTACTTGCTCTTTCAAGCTACATACCGCGGCGCTCAGTACCGTCGGAACGTTTTTACTGCTGTTGCTTTTTACTGCTGCTTTCCGCAGTTGCGTTCTACCGCCACTGCTTTTCGCTTTGAAGTTTCGCTGCCGTTTTGGTCAACGATCTCTATTCACCGCGAAAGCGCAGAATTCTAACAGAGAATTTTGAAAAGGGGAAATGGGGTAGATCGAAAGGGCTTGGCGGGCCAGGTCAGCCTCGGCCACGGCGGCCAGGCGGGCGTGTTCCAGGGCGTCCGTGGCCTGGATGGCGGCGGCCACGGCGGCGAAGTCGGCGTCGCCCGTCTTGATGGCGTCGCGGATCAGTTGCTGCTGCTCGGGCGTACCGACTTCCATGACGCGGATCAGCGGCAGGGTCGGCTTGCCTTCGCGCAGGTCGTCGCCGACGTTCTTGCCCAGGGCGGCGGCGTCGCCGCTGTAGTCGAGGACGTCATCGACCAACTGGAACGCGGTGCCCACGTGGCGGCCATAGGCGGCCGCTGCGGCCTCCTGCTCGGGGGTTGCGCCCGCCAGCACCGCGCCGACCTGGGCGGCGGCCTCGAACAGCTTGGCGGTCTTGTAGCGCACGACCTGCAGGTAGCGCTCCTGGGACACGTCCGGATCGTGCACGTTCAGGAGCTGCAGCACTTCGCCCTCGGCGATCACCGTGGTGGCTTCGGACAGGATGCTCATGATGCGCATCGAGTCGGCCTCGACCATCATCTCGAACGACCGCGAATACAGATAGTCGCCCACCAGCACGCTGGCCGCGTTGCCGAATACGGCATTGGCGGTTTCGCGGCCGCGGCGCAGGTCCGATTCGTCCACGACGTCGTCGTGCAGCAGCGTGGCCGTGTGGATGAATTCCACCACGGCGGCCAGAAGCTGGTGATGCGTGCCTTCGTACCCCAGGGCGCGCGCCACCATCAGCACCATGGCCGGGCGCATGCGCTTGCCGCCGGCCCCAATGATGTAGTCGCCGATCGTGCGGATCAGGACCACATCGGAATTCAGCCGCTCGCGGATAACCGCGTCGACGGCTTTCATATCGTCAGCAATGGGGGCAATGAGCGCGGGGAGATTCAAGACGTATCCGACAAGTGTGAAGCGAGCCGCGTGACGGCTCTTACCGCTGGGCCCGCCAGCGGTCGGCGGGGGATTCGACCACGGATTATACGGGGAGTGCGTGGGAAATCCGGGCACGCCCGCCACGCACGGCAGGGCCCGCCGCCGCGCGCCCTGTCCGGGTCGGATCCGCTGGCCGGATCAGCGCCCGTGGGGCAGCAGGCCGCGCGCCGCCAGATTGGCGTAGAGGGCGCGCACCCCGAAAGTCCAGGGCGGGATGGCGCTGGTCGATTGCACCTCGTTGACCAACGCGCCCAGGCGCTCCGAGGCGATGACGACGCGGTCGCCCGGCAGATGGGTGAAGCCCGTGCCGGGGCCCTTGCGGTCCTTGGTCGGTGAAAACATGGTGCCCAGGAACAGCATGAAGCCGTCGGGATACTGGTGGTGGGCGCCGCAGGTCTGGCGCACGAGATCCAGCGGGTCGCGGCTGATTTCGCGCATGTGGCTGACGCCGTCCAGCTCAAAACCGTCCGGGCCTTCAATACGCAGAGACACGTCGGCCTGCCGCACGCTGTCCAGCGTGAAGTCGCCGTCGAACAGCCGGATGAACGGGCCGATGGCGCACGAACCGTTGTTGTCCTTGGCCTTGGTCAGCAGCAGCGCGCTGCGGCCTTCGATGTCGCGCAGGTTCACGTCGTTGCCCAGGGTGGCGCCGGCCACCTCGCCCCGGCTGTCGACAGCCAGCACGATCTCCGGCTCCGGGTTGTTCCACAAGGACTCGGGCAACACGCCGATACGCGCGCCAAACCCCACCGAGGCCATGGGCGGCGTCTTGGAAAAGACTTCGGCGTCGGGGCCGATGCCGACCTCCAGGTATTGGGACCACTGGCCGGCCTCGACCAGTTGCGCTTTCAGGCGATTGGCCTCGGGCGATCCGGGACGCAGCCGGGACAGGTCGGAGCCGATCAGCCCCTGCATCCGTACGCGGATCTCTTCCGCGCGACTGGCATCGCCGCCGGCTTCTTCTTCGATCAGGCGTTCCAGCAGGCTGATCGCGAAGGTGACGCCCGCCGCCTTCACCGGCTGCAGGTCGCAGGGCGCCAGCAGGCGCGGCCCTTCCTGGCCCTGCAGGGTGGCGGACATCAGCGCGCGCACGTCGCCCAGGGATTCGCCCCTGGCCTCGCGCGCCAGCGCCACGCGGTCGGGGCGGTCCAGCAGGTCCGACACCGTGGGCGCCATGGCGGTGATGTCCATCACCTCGCCGTCCCGCACCAGGACCACGCTGGGCCCATTCACCGGGCCGGGCCGCCAGACGCGGCCCACCAGCAAGGCCTGGGACAGATCGGCCGGCAGCATATTGTGTTCGTTCATGACGTCTCCTCGCTTGCTTATATAGGCTTAATAGGTCATCGCCATGGTGGCGGATCCACTGCTGCGGGCCAGTCTAGGGGACTTCATTTATCATGTCCAATATCTTGTTTTTTGGTCCAATATATTGGAATCCCAGCCGCCATGGCCAACGATTACGACGTCCCCGCCGTCCGGCGCACGCATGACATCCTGCGGGTTTTGTCCAGCCGCCCCACGCCCGTGAAGGCTGCGGAACTGGCGCAAGCCTGCCAGCTGCCCAAGAGCACGCTGTACCTGCTGCTCGATTGCCTGGAACAGCGCCGCTGGATCGAGCGCCAGGAGGGCGGCTACATCATCGGACTCGAACTGATGGCGCTCGGGTCCGCCTACCTGCGCCACGACGGATTGCAGGCCGCCTTTCACCAGGCCGCCAGCGCGTTCGTGGGCCGCTGCAACGAGGTCGTGCAACTGGCCGCGCTGGACGGCTTTGACGTGGTCTACCTCGCGCGGGAAGACGCGCGCCGGCCGGTACGGCTGGTGTCCGACCTGGGCCTGCGGCTGCCCGCGCATGCCTGCGCGCTGGGCAAGGCGCTGCTGGCCAGCCTGCCGCCCGAGGAGCTGGCCGCCCGCCTGCCCCAGACCCTGCCCCGCGTGACGGACCGCACGATTGCCGACGCGGCGCGCCTGCATCGCGAACTGGACGCCGTGCGCCGGCAGGGCCTGGCCGAGGACCAGGAGGAAGTCGCCGCCGGCCTCGTGTGCTACGCGGCCTTTGTCGGCGTCACGCCGCTGGGCAAACGCGTGGCGGTCAGCACGTCCATCCCCGCCGACCGCCTGGACGACGCCCACCGCCGCGAAGCCACGGAGGGCATCCGCCGCGTGGCGCGCGACATCGCCCTGCGCGTGATCCCGGGCGCGTGAAGCCTCGACGCCACACCTAAGCCCTTAGCCTGCAACAGCTTTTTGACTTTCGGAAAGTCCCGGGCTAATATCTCGGATTCGGTCAGCAATGGCCGAATTACGTCGGTTGTTTACGCAAGCTACTTGCAAGCCATTTGGCGAAACGGTGCCCAGATTCTCTGAGCCCAACGCGCTTTGAGTCCATCTCATTGAGCCCGCCATTTGAGCCCGCCAAGACGGCATCCATGCCCAGCAGGGCTGGCAGCGTGAACGAACCCATTTACCTATTTAAGGAACACCCCATGTACGCGGTCGTAAAAACCGGTGGCAAGCAGTATCGCGTTGCCGCTGGCGAAAAACTCAAGATAGAACAGATACCGGCTGACATTGGGCAAGAAATCACCCTGGACCAAGTGCTGTCCGTGGGCGAAGGCGACCAACTGAAAGTTGGCACGCCCCTCGTCTCCGGCGCCGTGGTCAAGGCAACGGTTCTTGCGCAAGGCCGCCACGACAAGGTCAAGATCTTCAAGATGCGCCGTCGCAAGCACTATCAGAAGCGTCAGGGCCACCGTCAGAACTACACCGAAATCCGCATCGAAGCCATCACGGCTTAAGAAGCGACTCGGTACCACTTAGCAGGAGCTAAACATGGCACAGAAAAAGGGCGGCGGCTCTACGCGGAACGGACGCGACTCAGAATCGAAGCGTCTGGGCGTCAAGGCATTCGGCGGCGAATTGATTCCCGCTGGTTCGATCATCGTGCGTCAGCGCGGCACTCGCTTCCACGCTGGCGTGAACGTCGGCATGGGCAAGGACCACACCCTGTTCGCGCTGGTCGACGGCAAGGTTCAATTCGGCTTCAAGGGCGCGTTGAACAAGCAGACCGTTTCGATCGTCGCTGCCGAGTAATCGGATAGCAGCCCGCGGACGGCAAGTCCGCGGACGCATACGGTCAGGGACGCGGTCCGCCGCGTTTCCGAACGGCAAAAGCCCTGTCGCGTGCGGCAGGGCTTTTTTGTTTTAAGGCAATGGGCGAGTAAGCTCTCCCATGCCCCCCGGCGGCGCCCGAATCGGGCATCCGCCCTCACCCACTACACGCGCAAACACCATGAAATTCGTAGACGAAGCCACCATTGAAGTGGTCGCCGGCAAAGGCGGCAATGGCGTGGCGAGCTTTCGCCGCGAAAAATTCATTCCCAGAGGCGGCCCCGACGGCGGCGACGGCGGACGCGGCGGCACCATCTATGCGGTGGCGGATCGCAACATCAACACGCTGATCGACTACCGCTACGCGCGCCTGCACCGCGCCAAGAACGGCGAAAACGGCCGCGGCTCGGACCAATACGGCGCAGCCGCCCCCGACATCACCCTGCGCGTGCCGGTGGGCACGGTCATCCATGACGCCGAGACCGGCGAAGTCCTGTTCGACCTGAGCACCCACGACCAGAAGGTCGTGCTGGCCGCCGGCGGCCAGGGCGGCATGGGCAACATCCACTTCAAGTCCAGCGTGAACCGTGCACCCAAGCAATGGACGCCGGGCAAGGAAGGCGAACACCGCTACCTGCGCATGGAACTGAAGGTGCTGGCCGACGTGGGCCTGCTTGGCCTGCCCAACGCCGGCAAGTCGACGCTGATCACGCGCATTTCCAACGCGAAGCCCAAGATCGCCGACTATCCCTTCACCACGTTGCATCCCAATCTGGGCGTGGTGCGCACGTCGCCGTCGCGCAGCTTCGTCGTGGCGGACATTCCCGGCCTGATCGAAGGCGCCTCCGAGGGCGCGGGCCTGGGCCACCTGTTCCTGCGCCATCTGGCGCGCACGCGCGTGCTGCTGCACCTGGTGGACGTGTCCACGCCCGACCCGGACGCCGATCCGGTCGAGCAGGCCGTGGCCGACGCGCGGGCCATCGTCGAGGAATTGCGCCGCTACGACCCCGAGCTGGCTGCCAAGCCGCGCTGGCTGGTGCTCAACAAGCTGGACATGGTGCCCGATCCCGAGGACACCAAGCGCCGCTTCATCGAGCTCTATGACTGGAAGGGGCCGGTATTCGGCATCTCCGGGCTGTCGGGCGAAGGCACGCAGGACCTGATCTACGCGCTGCAGGACTACCTGGACGCCGAACGCGAGAAAGAACAGCTTGCGCAGGACCAGGCCGATGGCAGCTACGTGGCGCCGGACCCGCGCTTTGACGACAAGCGCACCGACGCCGACAAGCCCGCCGCGCCGCGCGGCGACGACGAATAAGCCATAATCGCAGTCCCTACGATTACGCTTTTTTTCGCCGCAGCCGGCCGCCATCATGTCTGCTGAATCACCCGTCGTTTCCGTCGTCACCCACGCCCAGCGCATCGTCGCCAAAGTCGGCTCGTCGCTGGTCACCAACGAAGGCCGAGGCCTGGACCGCGCCGCCGTCGCGCACTGGGCCGCGCAGATCGCCGCCCTGCACAAGCAGGGCAAGCAGATCGTGCTGGTTTCCAGCGGCGCCATCGCGGAAGGCATGGCGCGCCTGGGCTGGCGCAAGCGCCCGTCCGTCATGCACGAACTGCAGGCCGCGGCGGCCGTGGGCCAGATGGGACTGTGCCAGGCCTACGAGGCCGCCTTTGCCGAGCACGGGCTGCGCACCGCGCAGATCCTGCTGACGCACGAGGACCTGGCCGACCGCCACCGTTACCTGAACGCGCGCAGCACCCTGTTTGCGCTGCTGCGGTTGGGCGTGGTGCCGATCGTGAACGAAAACGACACGGTGGTCACCGACGAAATCCGGCTGGGCGACAACGACACGCTGGGCGCCCTGGTCACCAACCTGATCGAAGCCGACACGCTGGTCATCCTGACCGACCAGCGCGGGCTCTACGATTCCGACCCGCGCAAGAATCCGCAGGCCACGTTCATGTCGCACGCCCAGGCGGGCGATCCGGCGCTGGAAGCGATGGCCGGCGGCGCGGGCAGCGGCATCGGCACCGGCGGCATGCTCACGAAGGTGCTGGCCGCCAAGCGCGCGGCGCACAGCGGCGCGCACACCGTCATCGCGTCGGGCCGCGAGCGCAACGTGCTGACGCGGCTGGCCCAGGGCGAGTGCATCGGCAGCGAACTGCGTGCGGTGCTGCCGGTGTGGTCGGCGCGCAAGCAGTGGATGGCCGACCACCTGCGGTTGCGCGGGCGCGTCGTGCTGGATGACGGCGCGGTGCAGGCGCTGCTGCGCGAAGGCAAGAGCCTTCTGCCGATCGGCGTCACCGACGTGGAAGGCGAGTTCGGCCGCGGCGACGTCGTGGCCTGCGTGGACAGCCAGGGCCATGAATGCGCCCGGGGCCTGATCAATTATTCGTCTGCCGACACGCGCCGCATCCTGCGCCAGCCGTCGTCGCAGATCGCGCGCATCCTGGGCAGCATGACCGAACCCGAGCTCATGCACCGGGACAATCTGGTCGTGCTCTAGCCCTTGTCCGCCCCGGCCGGCGTCCTGGCGACGCCCTGGGGCAGCAGGATGTACCCCCACCCCCGCACCGCCAGCACAGGCAGTTCGATGTTGAACCGGCGCGCCTTGCTGCGCAGCCGCGACACGACCACGTCCACCCGGCGCGCACCGTCCAGCGGATCGCCCGCGGCGCCAGGAAAGAAGCTTTCGCGATGCAGGCAGTGGCCCGGCGCATTGAACAGCCGTACGAGGATGGCGCGCTCGCGCACGGTGAGCGGCAGACGCTCGCCGGCAGGACCGACCAGCACGCGTGCGGGCGCGACAACGCGCCATGCGCACATGCCGCGCCGCGCCCGCCGGTACAGGCTGCGCAGCAGGGCATCCCATTCCAGCGGCTCGGTGGTGGCCGGCGCGCACGCGTCGACCCCCGCGTCCAGGGCGGCCGCCCGCTCGGCCGCGGACGCGCCGCAGGCCTGCCACACCACCGAAGCGCCCGGCGCGACGCGGCGCAATCCGACGATGAGCTCGGGCATGGCCGCGCAGGGCCCCCGCAACACGAGGAGGTCGGCGGGGTGGCGCGGCAGGGTTTCCTGCAGCGCCGCCAGCGAGTCGAAGACGCGGACGTCCCACCGGAACTGACGCAGCGCAGCGGCAAGATTCTTGCCGGCTATTTCATCAGATTGCACGACGAATACGACGCCCCGCTCCAGCATGAAGTTGCCCTTGCCAGTTATCACCTAAGTAATACTTATAGCCACCAAAGTGACAGATCAGCAAGCTTCAATCGCCTTGTGAAAACATTCTCAGACCGACTGAAGCACGCGCGTCTTTTACGTGGCCACACGCAGAAGGCGCTCGCGCGTCTGGTGCGCATCTCCCAAAGTGCAATCGGCAGCTACGAAAGCGGTTTGCGGCATTCCAGCCGATCCGCGCGCAAGCTGGCGCAGGTGCTGAAGGTTGAGGTCGAATGGCTGGAAACCGGCAAGGGTCCCATGGAGCTTCCCATGGACGGCTACGACCTGAGCAACACGCTGCCGGTATCGGGCGTGGCCGAATCGGCGCCGCGTCCCGGCGGCCGGCCCCGTCCGATGGCGCCCTGGCCCTACCCCAATATCTCGCCTTCGCAGTTTGAGTCGCTTACGCCGGAAGACCGCGCGATGCTGGAGGCGCTGACGCAGACCTTTATCGAAACGACCTTGCTTAGGCGCGGCATCAAGCCGCGGGGCCGCAAGCCCGGCTGATCGCGCCGCGCGCAAGTGGCACCCCTGGACGAAAAAAAACCCGGCAAGCCGGGCTTTTTTGCGTGGCCCCGATCAGGGCTTGGCGGCGGGCGCCGGGGCGGCGCCACCGGCCGCGGGAGGCGTGACCGCATCGCCGCGGATGCGCGCGGCGATTTCGGAGGCGGCCTGGGCGGACGGCACGCCGAATGCCAGCACGCCGCGGTTGAGCGGTTCGCCGATGAGCGGGGCCGCAACCAGTTCCTGGTCGATCACCAGGGCAAGCACGCTGCCGACGTTGGCGGTGCTGACCGCGGTGAGCTTGCGCGTGCCGGCCTCGGAGAAGCGCAGGCCCACGAAGTTCTGACCCTGGCGATCCACCAGCGCAGCGGCGTCGGTCAGGTCGGCGCGGGTAAGGACGGGCGTTTCCTGAAGATAGAGCTTGCCGTCGGGCAGGTTGACTTCACGCAGGCCGGGGCCGGGTTCGCGCTTGGCCAGGTAGAAATCCACGCGCGTCGCGGTGGCGGGGGCCGTCGATTGCTGGCCCGCCTGGGGAGTGGCCGCGGCGTCGGACGTCTTAGTCGGGGCGGTCTTGCAACCCGCTAGCGCCAATGTCACGACTACGAGGGCGGGCGCCAATGTGCGTAGGTTCAGTTGCATGCTCGATTCCTTCTTAAGTGGGCTGATGCCGGACGGTAAGACTCTAAGACTGTACACGCGGCGTGTGGAAAAAAGTGTACCGAACCTGAATGACAGTGTCTGCCGAGACTGAATCCAAATGTAAAGCAGTAATACCAGCATGCTTGGCGGCACGCTTTCCGCGCCGATTCGCGCCGGGCGGAACGCAGTACGCAGGTTGATGGATGCACGGCGTCGTCTTCGCTCTATACTTCGCGTTCACGCAGGGGTACTCGTCCCGCTCTTCAGGCGGCGACGTGTTGAGAGAGTCCCTTCGTACCAGTACGGATAATGCCGATGCTGGGAGCGTATTCCCGCCACGCGTCTTCGCACGCCCAGGCGGGAGTCCATCCCGATCGGCTCCAACCACTCGCTTGGAGCTTTCCATGAACGCCAATCCCAAATTCCTGGCCGCCACCGCCGAAGTCGACGCGGCGGCCGTCGCACCGCTGCCCAAATCCCGCCGCGTGTATGAAGTGGGCTCGCGCCCCGACATCCGCGTGCCGTTCCGCGAGATCGAGCAAGACGACACGCCGACGATGTTCGGCGGAGAGAAGAATCCGCCGTTGACGGTGTACGACTGTAGCGGTCCCTACACGGACCCCGAGGTCAAGATCGACATCCGCCGCGGCCTGCCGGCATTGCGCCGCGCGTGGATCGAGGAACGCGGCGACACCGAGGTGCTGGCCGGCCCGACCAGCGACTACGGCAAGTCGCGCCTGACCGATCCGAAGCTGACGGCGATGCGCTTTGACCTGCAGCGCCCCCCGCGCCGCGCGAAGTCCGGCGCGAACGTGTCGCAGATGCACTATGCGCGACGCGGCATCATCACGCCGGAAATGGAATTCGTGGCGATCCGCGAAAGCCTGCGCCGCGAACACTATCTGCAGACGTTGCGCGACAGCGGCCCCGACGGCGAGAAGATGGTCAAGCGCCTGCTGCGCCAGCATCCGGGCCAATCTTTCGGCGCATCCATTCCCGCCGCCATCACGCCGGAATTCGTGCGCGCCGAGATTGCGCGCGGCCGCGCGATCATCCCGGCCAACATCAATCACCCGGAAGTGGAGCCGATGGCGATCGGCCGCAATTTTCTGGTGAAGATCAACGCGAACATCGGCAATTCCGCGGTCAGCTCAGGCATTGGCGAGGAGGTGGAGAAGATGACGTGGGCCATCCGCTGGGGCGGCGACACGGTGATGGACTTGTCCACCGGCAAGCATATCCACGAGACCCGCGAATGGATCATCCGCAATTCGCCAGTGCCGATCGGCACGGTGCCGATCTATCAGGCGCTGGAGAAGGTGGACGGCAAGGCGGAGGATCTGACCTGGGAGATTTTCCGCGACACGCTGATCGAGCAGGCCGAGCAAGGCGTGGACTATTTCACGATCCACGCGGGCGTGCGGCTGCCGTTCATCCCGATGACTGCGGACCGCATGACCGGCATCGTCTCGCGCGGCGGCTCGATCATGGCGAAGTGGTGCCTGGCGCACCACAAGGAGAGCTTCCTGTATGAACGCTTTGAAGAGATCTGCGAGATCATGAAGGCGTACGACGTGAGCTTTTCGCTGGGCGACGGGCTGCGGCCGGGCTCGGGCTATGACGCGAACGACGAGGCGCAATTCGCCGAGCTGAAGACGCTGGGCGAACTGACGCAGGTGGCCTGGAAGCACGATGTGCAGGTGATGATCGAAGGCCCGGGCCATGTGCCGATGCAGATGATCAAGGAGAACATGGATCTGCAGCTGGAGCATTGCCACGAGGCGCCGTTCTACACGCTGGGGCCGCTGACGACGGACATCGCGCCGGGCTACGACCACATCACCTCGGGCATTGGCGCGGCGTTGATCGGCTGGTATGGCACGGCGATGCTCTGCTATGTGACGCCCAAGGAACATCTGGGCCTGCCGAACAAGAAAGACGTCAAGGACGGCATCATCACGTACAAGATCGCGGCGCATGCGGCCGACCTGGCCAAGGGTCACCCGGGCGCGGCGATCCGCGACAACGCGTTGTCGAAGGCGCGCTTCGAGTTCCGCTGGGATGACCAGTTCAACCTTGGGCTGGATCCGGACACCGCCAAGGAGTTCCACGACGAGACCCTGCCGAAGGACTCGATGAAGGTGGCGCACTTCTGCTCGATGTGCGGGCCGCATTTCTGCAGCATGAAGATCACGCAGGATGTGCGGGACTATGCGGCGGCGCAGGGCGTCAGCGAGAAAGAGGCGTTGCAGAAGGGGATGCAGGAGAAGTCGGTGGAGTTTGTGCGGAAAGGGAGTGAGGTTTATCAGCGGCAGTGATTTTTTTGAGGGGCTTTGTTTGGGGCTATTTTTTGGCTTCGGATTGCGTTCTTGCGACGCCCGGCGCGGCGTGGGCCTGGGGTGAGCGGGGCTCCGGTTGCGGTCCGGAGCCTTCGCTCCGGACTGCCCCATCCTCATCCTCGTCCTCGCCTTCGGCGACTCCTTCGGATTCCGTCGGGCGCACCTGAACGCCCCGCCCACCCCAGGCCCACGCCACACCGGGCTTTGGTGGTTTCAGCTTTGCGGGCGCTGGGGCGGGTGGGGTTCTTTAGGTTCTTGCCTGCGCTGGTTGGGGGTTGGAGCGTCTTGCGGGGCCCGCCCCCGGCCGGCCGCGCGGGCGGCCTTTGGGGGCTTACGCGGGGTCTTGCGTCGTTGCTATGACGCTTCGCGTGTAGGTGGGCTGCGTTCTGGGTTTTTTTGGGGCGGAGTCTTACATTCGCGCGGCAATGTCGACAGCGCGTTAGCCCTCAATTCACCTTGGCCCCGGAAACTTCAACCGCTTTCTTCCAAGCGCCCAGTTCGCGGTCGATGTGAGCGCCGAATTCCTCGGGCGTGGATCCGACCACTTCGTAACCGTATCCCGATAGCTGCTGTTTCACCGTCGGCGCGGTCACCGCCTGGGCGATTCCCTTGCTCAAGGCGTCGACGACCGACTTTGGGGTGCCCGCGGGCGCCAATATCCCGTACCAGCCATTCACGACGAAGCCGGGCACGCTCTCGGCCACGGTCGGAACATTCGGCAGCAGGGGCGAGCGATGTTCGCCGGTGACGGCGATGGCTTTGAGCTTGCCGGCCTGCACTTGCGGGAGCGACGTCGAAATGCTGTCGAACATCAGTGACACTTCGCCGCCGAGCAGCGCGACGACGGCGGGGCCGCTGCCTTTGTAGGGCACGTGCATCATGTCGGCGCCTGTCTGGTGCTTGAACATTTCCGCGGCCAGGTGGCTGGTGTTGCCGTTGCCGGCCGAGGCGAAGCTGAGCTTGCCGGGGTGGCTTTTGCCGTAGGCGATGAGTTCGGGAATGGTGTCGGCGGGCGTGGCCAAGGGCGCGGCGACGAGCATGGGCAGGGTGGCGACCAGGGAGACTGGTGCGAAGTCCTTGCGCGTGTCGTAGGGCAGCGAGGGGTACAGGCTGGGGTTGATGGCGTGGGCAGCCAGCACCATCAGCACGGTGTAGCCGTCGGGCTTGGCGCGCGCGAGCTGGGCCGAGGCGATGGCGCCGCCGGCGCCCGGCTTGTATTCCAGGACGACCGGCTGGCCCCATTTCTTCTGGAGCTCGGCGCCCAGCGGCCGCGCGAGCATGTCGGCGCTGCCGCCCGGCGGATAGGGAATGAGCAGCGTGATCGGCTTGTCGGGATAGCCCTGCGCGGCGTGCGCCGCCCCCAGGCACAGCAGGCTTGCCGATACGGCGGCCAGGAACGATCGGATCATGGAGACTCCTTTGCCCGGGACCGGGCGCAAGATTTCGGGCGCGGCGGGAATCGCCGGCGTCCTGTATCACCGCATTCGGAGCCCGGCATCAGCCATCGCCGCCCCCGGATTCGTATCGCGGCACCCCGGCCCCATCGACCACGATGGTGCGCGGCGCGGCCGGAAAGCCAAGCGGGGCGCCGGTAACCGAGCGCAGGAAGTCTTCGCTGATGCCTGCCTTCATGGCATGCACCTGCAGGCCCGTGGGCGTGACGTCGATGACGGCAAGGTCGGTGTAGACGCGCGACACGACGCCCCGGCCGGTCAGCGGATAGGTGCATTGCCTGAGCAGCTTGGGCGTGCCGTCGCGGCCGCGGTGTTCCATGGTGACGAGCACCTGCTTGGCGCCCACGGCCAGGTCCATGGCGCCGCCCACGGCGGGGATGGCGTCGGCGGCGTCGGTTTTCCAGTTGGCCAGGTCGCCCCGCTCCGATACCTGGAAGGCGCCGAGCACGGCGTAGTCGAGATGGCCGCCGCGCATCATGGCGAACGAGATGGTGTGTTCGGTGATGGACGCGCCTTGCAGCAAGGTGATGGGCTGGCGGCTGGCGTTGATGAGGTCGGGGTCCGTCTGCTCGCCGGCGGCGGCGGGGCCCATGCCTAGGATGCCGTTTTCGCTGTGCAGGAGGATTTCGCGGTCCGGCGGCAGGTAGTCGCCGACGAGCGTGGGCATGCCGATCCCCAGGTTGACGATGGCGCCGTCGGGGATGTCGCTGGCCAGCAGTTGCGCGATCTGTTGACGGGTCAATCCGATGATGTCCTGCATGTCAGGCCTCCACGCGCACGACGGATTTCACGAAGATGCCCTGCGTCATGATCTGTTCCGGCACGAGGGAACCCAGCGGCACGATTTCGTCGACCTGCGCGATGGCGTGCCGGGCGGCCATGCACATCACGGGATTGAAGTTGCGCGCGGCATGGCGGTACATCAGGTTGCCCCAGCGGTCGCCCAGGTGCGCACGGATGAGGGCGTAGTCGCCGCGCAGGGGCTGCTCCAGCACGTAGCCGACGCCGTCGATGATTTCCTGCCGGCGGCCTTGCGCCAGTTCCGTGCCGTAGCCCGTGGGCGTGTAGAACGGGCCGAGTCCGGCGCCCGCGGCGCGCAGCCGCTCGGCCAGGGTGCCTTGCGGCACGCATTCCAGCTCGACCTCGCCGGCCCGGTAGGCGCGTGCGAAGGCCTCGGAGTTGGGCGGGCGCGGGTGCGAGCAGATGATTTTTTTGACCTGCTTGCGTATCAGCAGCGCGGCGATGCCACGTTCAAACGTGCCGGCGTTGTTGGAGATGATGGTGAGGTCGCGCCGGCCCAGATCGGCCAGGCATTGCAGCAATTCGTAGGGCACGCCCGCTTCGCCGAAGCCGCCCACCAGCACCGAGGCGCCGTCCGGAATGACTGCCACGGCCTGCGCCATGGACGCTTTAATCTTGTCGATCACTCATTGCTCCTGCGCAAGGCCCGCGGCGTCCACGATGCTTTTCCAGCGGCCGCGTTCCTGGTCGATGAAGGCCGCGAACTCCGCGGGCGTGTTGCCGCCGGCCTGGCCGCCCATGGCCCTGAAGCGTTCGCTGATTTCGGGACTGCGCACGACGTCGCGCGTGGCGGCGTAGAGCGTGTCGATGACGTCGGGCGGCGTGCCGGCGGGCGCGACCAGTCCGAACCAGGCGGTGACGACCATGTCTTTCACGCCGGCTTCGGCCATGGTCGGCACGTCAGGCAGTTCCGCCAGGCGCTGGGCGCTGGTGACGGCCAGCGCGCGCAGCTTGCCGGACTGGATGTACGGCATGGAGCTGGGCAGGTTGTCGATCATGAACGTGAATTGCTGGCCCAGCAGCGCGGCGACGGCGGGACCGGCGCCCTTGTAGGCCACGTGGGTGCCGGGAATGCCGGCGCGCTGCTTGAACATTTCGGCGGACAGGTGCGGCGACTGGCCGGCGCCGGAGCTGCCGAACGACACCTTGGAGGGATCCTGCCGGACCTGCGCCAGCAGCTCCGCCACGCTGCGGGACGGCGAGGCCGCGTTCACGACGAGCACGTTGGGCACCGAGATCACCAGCGTCACCGGCGAGAAGTCGGCGGGCTTGTAGGGCAGCGTCTTGTACAGCGCGTAGTTGATGGCGTTGGGGCCGATGTTGCCCATCAGCAGCGTGTAGCCGTCGGGCCGGGCGCGCGCCAGCGCCTGCGCGCCGATGATGCCCGCGGCGCCCGCCCGGTTCTCCACGATGACCTGCTGGCCCAGCTTGGCGGACAGCTTGTCGGCGATGAGCCGCGCCGAGATGTCGGTGGTGCCGCCGGGCGCGGCCGGGATGATGAGGGTGATGGGCCGTTCAGGCCAGGCCGCCTGGGCCGGATTCGCCATGGCGATCGCCACCGCGCCGGCTGCCAGCCAGCGATGCGCACACATCATGCTTGTCTCCCTGCGTGACCATTGATTGGTCAACTAATGCGCATGAGTGTGGGCGCGGCGCGGACAAATGCCTATTCTGGAATCCGGAGGTGTGGCTTCGCGTGGGCTGAAGATCAGCGCAAACCCTAGGCGCCCGCGCGCTCCCAGCGCCGCTGGATGGCCTTGGCCGCCACCACCCCGTCCGCCATGGACGTGACCACGCAGGGGTGCATGCGGTGCGCGACCTCGCCGATCGCGTAGATGTCCGGCACGCTGGTCTCGGCGGTGGCGAAGTCGGTGCGGATGTAGCCGCGCTCGTCGCGCGCCAGCCGCAGGTCGTCGGCGAACGCGGCCTGCGGTTCCCAGCCGTAAAAGACCAGGATCAGGTCGTATTGCCTTCCGTCCACGCTGCGGGCAGCCGGGTCCACCTTGTAGGGGCCGATGTGCACGCCTTCGACGCCCGCGCGCGTGACCCATTGCTGCTGGGCCCGGACGCTGCGGGCGTAAAGATGTACGGTGCGCGCGCCCCGGTTGCGCACGTAGACGTAGTTTTCGAAGGCGTTGTCGCCCCCGCCCAGCACGGCCACGGACAGGCCCGAATAGTCCTGCGCCACGATGGGCGAGCCCGGGCCGATCAGCACGCCGGGCCAGGACGAGCCGGCGGGGTGGTCGGGCAGGCCCTTCGCGCGCACGCCCGACGCAATGACCAGGGTGCGCGCGCGGGCCAGGCTGGTTTGCCCGGCCGGACCCGCCAGCGTGGCCTCGATGCCGCCCTTGCAGGGCCGCACGCCGGTGACGCGGGTTTCCAGGCGGATGGGCACGTTGGCGGCGCGCACGCTGGTGTCGATGTTGGCCGCGACCTGCTGGCCCGTCACGCCGGGCAAGACGGCGATCCAGTCGTCGGCGAACGGATTGTCATTGCCCAGGCCGCCCAGGCGGGCGCTGGCCTCGACCAGCAGCGGGGACAGACCCAGCCGGGCCAGCCACAGGGCGCAGGAGGCGCCGGCCGGGCCGCCGCCTACAATGACCGAATCGTGCATCTGTTGCATTTCACCCCTTATTGACAGCGCCGGCGCCTCGCGGGCGCCCGGACATGGCCGGATTGTAGCCAGCGCGCCCCCCTGTCCCGCCGCCGCCTTACAATTCCGGCTATTCCACCCAGGTTTTCATCATGCCCACTCGCCGCATCATTCTTTCCGGGCTTGCGCTCGACGCCCGCATCGGCATCCTCGAGCACGAGCGCCGCGCCACCCAGCCCCTGCATGTCGACGCCGACTTCGACGTGGACATCCAGCGCTCGGTCGACGACCACGACATCCACAGCGTGCTGGACTATCGCCGCCTGCGCGAGGCCATCGTCGAAGAATGCACGCAGGCGCACGTCAACCTGATCGAAACCCTGTCCGAACAGGTCGCCGCGCGCCTGCTGGCCGATTTCCAGGAAATCCGCGCGCTGCGCCTGCGCATCAGCAAGCCCATGGCCTTCTCCGACTGCGCCGCGGTGGGCGTGGAAATCCAGATCACCCGCTGACCATGAACGATATCGCTCCCCCCGGCGTGCAGTTCCGCACGCCCGCCGACGAAAAGGCGCGCTTTGAAGCCAACAAGCTGACCAAGCGCCTGGCGCGCGAGACCACGCGCGCCCTGTCCGACTACAACATGATCGAAGACGGCGACCGCGTGATGGTCTGCCTGTCGGGCGGCAAGGACTCGTATTCCATGCTGGACATCCTGCTCCAGCTCCAGAAGCGCGCGCCGTTCAAGTTCGAGCTGATCGCCGTGAACCTGGACCAGAAGCAGCCGGGCTTTCCCGACCACATCCTGCCGCAGTACCTGAAGGAACTGGGCGTGCCGTTTCACATCGAGACGCAGGACACGTACTCCATCGTCACGCGCGTGCTGGAAGAGGGCAAGACCATGTGCTCGCTCTGTTCGCGGCTACGCCGGGGCATCCTGTACCGCGTCGCATCCGAGCTGGGCGCAACCAAGATCGCGCTGGGCCACCACCGCGACGACATCCTGGCCACGTTCTTCCTGAACCTGTTCTACGGCGGCAAGGCCAAGGGCATGCCGCCCAAGCTGGTGTCCGACGACGGCCGCCACACCGTGATCCGCCCGCTGGCGTATATCCCCGAGACCGACCTGATCGCCTACTCGGAACTCAAGCAATTCCCCATCATTCCGTGCAACCTCTGCGGTTCGCAAGAGAACCTGAAGCGCAAGGAAGTGGGCCGCATGATCAAGGAATGGGACAAGCAGCACCCGGGCCGTTCCTGGAACGTGTTCAACGCGCTGTCGCGCGTGGTGCCCTCGCACCTGATGGACCGCGACCTGTTCGATTTCGTGGGCCTCAAGCCCACGGGATTGCCGGACGCCAATGGCGACACGGCGTTCGACGCGGTCGATCCCGACGAGGATGCGGACGAGGCCTGCGGGGATACGCCGCAGGCAGCGGAGCCGGGCGGGATTGTGGAGAAGAAGGTGGTGTTTTCGCGCGGGTGATGGCGCCGTATCCGCAGCGTGATGCGCGGGCGCCTGCCCGCGCGGTTCCAAGATGACCTAGGGCCTGAATCCGTAGTATTCGAAGGGCAGGCAGACGGCAGGCGCCTGACGCGACTTCAAATAATCGGCCAGGCAGGCAATGTTTGCCTTGACCTGGCCTTTTTCACGCTCGGACAAGGTGCCCAGCACCTCGTCCGCGGCCATGACGGACAGGTAGTGCCGCAGCGCGAAGTCCATATCCCCATCAAGTCCGAGCGAGGTAGCCCCGTTTCTGGTCCGGATCTCGCCCAACATGTGAAGGTTCGCGGTTACGTACTCTGCCAGGACTTGCGGACTTGGATGCCGAATGGCGCTCTCGCCGAAGGACTTCGCGGCGCCGGACCAGTCCTTCCTGCCCTTTTGCTCCAGACCCGCTTGGTAAGAGAGGGCGGCCTCCCTTTCTTCCACGCCTGCAGGATGCAGCCGGAGCCATGCGGAGACGATTTCCGGCTTTGACAACTGCATCTGCGTCAAGACCCGCGCAGGCATGGGGTCGGCATGAGCGCGCGCCATCAACGCCACGAGCATGCCGTGAACCAGCCACAGCAACCGTGCCGACCGCATTCTCATCGCCGTCCCTCCCCCGTCACCAGCAGGACTGTATAGCGCCACGCAAATAAGTCTATAAGCGTTGTCTGAGCGCGGGTCGAAGACAGGCGAGCAGTCAGCGGCCGTCTACGCCGCGTTCAGCACCCGGATCGGCTTGCCCGCTGCCCACGCCTTCACGGCTTCCAGGCAGTTCTGGTAGAAGGCTTCGAAGTTCTCGCGGCTGACGTAGCCCAGGTGCGGGGTCAGGATCACGTTGTCCAGGTCGCGCACGGAGTCGGTGGGCGACAGCGGTTCTTCGGGAAAGACGTCCAGGCCGGCGCCGGCGATGCGGAATTTCACCAGGGCGTCCATCAGGGCTTCCTGGTCGACCAGGCCGGCGCGCGAGGTGTTGACGAGGTAGGCGGTGGGTTTCATCGCGGCCAGGGCGGTGGCGTCCACGACGTGGCGGCTGCGGTCGGACAGGATCAGGTGCAGGCTCACGACGTCGGACGTGGAGAAGAGTTCGTGCTTGTCCACGCGAGTGACGCCGGCGGCCTGCGCGCGCTCGTCGGTCAGGTTGGGGCTCCAGGCCACCACGTCCATGCCGAAGGCCAGGCCCACCTTGGCCACGGCCGCGCCCAGCTTGCCCAGGCCGACCACGCCCAGGCGCTTGCCCGCCAGCGGTTCGGGCATGGCCGTCTGCCACATGCCGCGGCGCATGGCCGCGTCTTCGGCGGGCAGATGCTTGAAGAGGCCCAGGATATGCGCCCAGGCCAGCTCGGCCGTGGCGGTGTTGGCGTCGGCGCTGCCCGGCGCGCCGGAGACGACGATGCCCTGCTCGGCGCAGGCCTGCATGTCGATCGCGTTGTTGCGCATGCCCGTGGTGACCAGCAGGCGCAGCTTGGGCAAGGCGCGGATGCGCGACGCGGGGAACGGCGTGCGCTCGCGCATGGCGACGATCACGTCGAAGGATTCAAGCGTGGGCTCGACCTGATCGTCGGGAATGAAGTTGTTGAAGATCTGGACCTCGGCGTCACCGCCCAGAGAGGTCCAATCCGCATAGCGCCGGGCTACGTCGTGGTAATCGTCGAGTATTGCGATTTTCAAGTCTGGTCTCCGGGTGGGGTGGCGCGTGTTGCGCCACCCCACCCGGGCCGGCGCAACGTGCGCCGGTCAGTTCAAACGGGCCTTGAGCTGGTCCAGCGGCAGCGCGCCGCTGATGCGCGAACCGTCGGCAAAGAACAGCGTCGGCGTGCCGCGCACCATCAGTTGCTGGCCCAGCGCCAGCAGCTTGTCTTCGGGCACCTCGCAATCGGCGGCGGGCGGCGTCTTGCCGCGCAGCATCCAGTCGTCCCAGGTCTTGCCCTGGTCTTTGGCGCACCACACGTTGCGCACCTTGACCTTGGAATCGGGCGACAGGATGGGATAGAGGAAGGTGTAGACGGTGAGGTTGTCCACGCCCTCGAGCGTCTTGCGCAACTGTTTGCAATAGCCGCAATTGGGGTCTTCGAAGATCGCGACCTTGCGCGAGCCGTCGCCCTTGACCTGCTTGATCGCCAGATCCAGCGGCAACTGGTCGAACGTGACGGCGCTGAGCTTTTCCTGGGATTCGCGGGTGACGTCGCGGCGCGTCATGGCGTCGATCAGCGGACCTTCCATGACCCACGTGACGCCCTCGTCCGTGTAGATCAGGTCCATGCCGAGCTGCACTTCGAAGAGGCCATAAGGGGTGCGGCGCACGGTCGTGACGTTCATGCCGGAAAAGCGCTGCTGGAAGCGTTCTTTCACGGCAGCCGACTGCGGGTCGAGCTCGGTGGTGGAGACGCTTTTCTCGCCCTTGGCCGGCTGTCCCACGGACTGCGTGGAGACGGACTTGCCGTCCTGGGCCTGGGCGGAGGCGGACAGGCCGATGCCCGCCGCCAGGAAACAAGCCGCCAGGGTGGGGGAAATGCGGAATTTCATCGGTGCTCCTGTACGTGTCTTCGTGTGCTCAGCCGGACAGCGTAACCGATCCGGCAGGCGCGGCCCCGGCGCAAGGCCAGGGTCCGATAGCTATCAGACTTCCGCGCGCCGGCGCGGGTTCCGCCGGCCTGCTGGTTCAGTTGGCGGACGCCCCGGCAATCAGGCGGCGCTTGACCAGCGGCGCCCGGTCGACCCAATGCATGCCGGCGTTGCGCAGCCAGACCAGCGGGGTCGCCCTGGAGGCGAACAGCTTGTGCAGGCCGTCCGTGGCCAGCCGCATGGCGAGGACCGGCTCGGCCCGCGCGCGCTGGTAGCGGTGCAGCACGCGCAGGTCGCCCGCCTGGCGGAAAGGTTCGCGCCCCGCGACGATGCGGGCCAGCGCCTCGACGTCGCCCAGGCCAAGGTTCAGGCCCTGCCCCGCCAGCGGGTGCAGGCGATGCGCCGCGTCGCCGGCAAGCGCGATGCCGGGCGCCACCATCTGGGCGCGTTCCAGCGTAAGGGGGAACCCATGCAGCTTGCTGCGGACCTTCAGCCGGCCCAGCCGGCCTTCGGCGGCCTCGGCGAGCAGGGCCTCCAGCCGCGCGGCCTGGGCGTCCGGCGGCAGGTCCAGCAAGGGCTGGGCGAGCTCGCTGCGCATGGACCAGACCATGGAGACCTGCGGGCCGTCCGCGGTGTCGGGCAGCGGCAGCAGGGCCAGCACGCCGTCGTCGCGGAACCATTGGAACGCGGTGCCGTGGTGCGGCAGTTCCGCGTCCAGGTGCACCACCAGGCCGGTGTCGCCGTAGGATTCGGCTTCGTGCTTCAGGCCCGCGGCGGCGCGCAGCGGCGAGGTGGCGCCGTCGGCGCCCACGAAGAGCTCGGCCTGGATGCGCGCGCCGCTGTCGGTGTCGACCGCGCCATCCCGGTAGCCCGTGCAGCGGTCTTCCAGCCAGGCGATGCCGAACATGCGCACGGCCTGGATCAACACACGCTCGATCTCGCCGGACTCGACGATCCAGGCCAGTTGCGGCAGCGCCGCCTGCCAGGCGTTCAGGTTCACCTGGCCATCGGCGTCGCCGTGGATTTCCATGGCCTGCACGGGCATGAGGCGGGACGCGGGCATGGCGTCCCACACGCCCAGCTCGGCCAGGAAACGCTGGCTGGCGGGCGAGATGGCGTAGACGCGCGGGTGATAGCGGTCGGGGTCGGCAGGCGGCACGGCGGCGCGCGGCGCCAGCACGGCCACGCGCTGGCCGCGGCGGGCCAGCGCCAGCGCGGTGGACAGGCCGACGATGCCGGCCCCGCAAACGACGATCTGATGGCTCATCTTGCGGAAGGCTCCCCGGCCTGCTTGGGCCACAGCAGCCACATCTGGCCGCGTTGTTTCATGCGGCCGGCCAGTTGGCCGGCTTCTTCACCGTAACCCCAGTAGAAGTCGGCGCGCGCCGCGCCCCGGATGGCCGTGCCCGTGTCCTGGGCGAAGACCAGGCGCTGCAGGGGCCGGTCGGAGGCCGGATAGGTGGTGGACAGGAACAGCGGTGTGCCCAGCGGCACGAAGGTCGCGTCCACCGCCACCGAGCGCCGCGGCGCCAGCGGAATGGCGTAGGCGCCCTTGGGGCCCTGTTCGGGGTCGATGACGGCCTCTTCGCGGAAAAACACCACGGCCGGGTTGGCATTGAGCATTTCAGGCACGCGCTTGGGATTGCGCTGCGCCCAGGCGCGGATGTTCTGCATGGACGCCTGGTCGGCGGTGAGCTCGCCGCGGTCGATCAGCCAGCGGCCGATGGACACGTAGGGCTGGCCGTTGTGGTCGGCATACGCGACGCGGATGGTCTTGCCGGCATCGGGGCCGTCGGTCAGCAGCACGCGCCCCGAGCCCTGCACCTGCAGGAAGAAGTTGTCCACGGGATCGTCCACCCAGACCACGACGGGCGGACGGCGGCCCGACGAGGATTCGATGGCGGCGCGCGTGTCATAGGGCACGACGCGCTTGCCGTCCAGCTTGCCGCGCACGCGCTTGCCCGCCAGATCGGGGTAGACCGAGCCCAGGTCGATCGTCAGGAGATCGGCGGGCACCGCATACAGCGGCCATTGGTAGACGCCGCCCTGCCGGCGCGAACCCCGCACCAGCGGCTCGTAGTAACCCGTCACCGTATTGGCCGCGGGCTTGCCGTCGGCCGCGTTCAGGCGCCAGGGCTGCAGGTAGGTCTGCAGGAAGCGGCGCACGCCTTCGCTGTCGCCAGCGGCCGGCGCGCGGGCCGGATCGGCGGCGGCGGCGCACACCGGTTGCCAGGCGCGCGGCGTGGCCCGCGCGGGGGCCGCCAGGTTGCCGCTGGTCGGCCGCATCAGGCCCTTGCAGTTGCGCAGGAAAAGGGGCCAGAACTGCGACAGGTCGTCGGCGCTCCAGCCGGGCAGTTCGGACCAGTTGGCGGGCTTGAGCTTGCCGGCCAGCGCGCGCGGCGCGGAGTCGGGCAGCGCGGACAGCGACGGCACCACGAGCGGGCCGTCGGCCGCCGGGGCGCGCACGCCGGGCGTACCCGGCAGGCCGGCATCAGGGGGAATATCCGAAGGGGTGGAACATGCCGCCAGCAGGACCGACAGCACGGACAGGCTAAGAATGCGCTTCATGAGCAGGGGGAAAAACGCAGAGGGAAAAACGTGCAACAGATAGCCTGACCATGCTCAGTGCAGCGTGCGCGGCATGGCCAGGACGAATTCGGAGATCGGGACTTCAAACGGGATGCCGTTCTCGCCGACGCAGTGATAGATGCCGCGCATCGTGCCCACCGGCGTGGGCAGGGGACAGCCGCTGGTGTATTCGAAGGTCTCGCCCGGGGCCAGCAGGGGCTGCTGGCCCACGATGCCCAGGCCGCGCACTTCCTGCACGCGCTGGTTGCCGTCGGTGATGATCCAGTGCCGGCTGATCACCTGGGCGGGATGTTCGCCGGTATTGGTGATGCGGACGGTGTAGGCGAACACGAATTGCTGTTCGCCTGGGTTGGACTGTTCTGGCACGAAGCGCGGAGAGACAGAGACGCTCAGGTCGTAAGGTTTCACAGTCCTTCCCTGTGTGGCTGCACGCAGGCGGCCGGATGCCGGCGCCGACGCTTGAAAAGACGAAGAATTCTGGCGCGTCACACCGGGACGTTCCCGATACCCCGCCTCAAACTGCAATAATGGCACATTATGCCCTTCCCGACCCCGAACATCATGTCCAAGCAAACGGCCTCCACCCGCATTACTCCCAGCATCCTGTCGGCTGACTTCGCCCGGCTGGGCGAGGAAGTCCGCAATGTCGTCGCCGCGGGCGCCGACTGGATTCACGTGGACGTGATGGACAACCACTATGTCCCCAACCTGACCATCGGCCCGATGGTGTGCGCGGCGATCCGCCCCCACGTGCAGGTGCCCATCGACGTGCACCTGATGGTCGAGCCCGTGGATGCGCTGGTGCCGCAGTTCGCCAAGGCCGGCGCCGACTACATCAGCTTTCACCCCGACGCGAGCGCGCACGTGGACCGCACGCTTTCCCTCATCCGCGAAAACGGCTGCAAGGCCGGCCTGGTGTTCAACCCGGCCACCCCGCTGTCCTACATGGACTACGTGATGGACAAGATCGACCTGGTCCTCATCATGTCGGTGAACCCGGGCTTCGGCGGCCAGAGCTTCATCCCCGCCGCGCTCACCAAGCTGCGCGAGGCGCGCGCCCGCATCGACGCCTGGATGCAGGCCGGCGGCCAGGAGATCGTTCTGCAGGTGGACGGCGGCGTCAAGATCGACAACATCGCCGAGATCCGCGCCGCCGGGGCGGACACCTTCGTGGCGGGTTCCGCCATCTTCGGCAAGCCGGACTACGCCGGCATCATCAAGGCCATGCGCGAGCAGATCGCCATCGGCGAAACCACCGCCGTCTAAGCCCAAGGAATCGACATGACCGCATTTCGCGCCGCGCTGCTGGACCTTGACGGCACCCTGCTCGACTCCATTCCCGACCTGGCCTTTGCCGCCAACGCCATGCGCGTCGAGCTGGGCATGATCTCGCTGCGCGAGGACGTGGTGGCCACGTTCGTGGGCAAGGGGGTGGACAACCTGGTGCGCCGCAGCCTGGCCGGCTCGCTGGACGCCGCCGACCCGTCGCCCGAGGATTTCGCGCGGGCCCGCGAAGCCTTCTACCGCCATTACCACCTGGTCAACGGCGAACGCGCGCAGGTCTATCCCGGCGTCATCGACGGCCTGAAGCTCATGCGCGACCTGGGGCTGAAGCTGGCGGTGGTCACCAACAAGCCCACGGAATTCACCCTGCCGCTGCTGCAGCGCACGGGCCTGGCGGGCTTTTTCGAGGCCGTGGTCTGCGGCGACACCTGCGAGCGCCGCAAGCCCGATCCCGACCAGGTCCACCATGCCTGCGACCTGCTGGGCGTGGCCGTCGGCGAGGCCGTGACCATCGGCGATTCCATCAACGACGCGCAGGCCGGCCGCAGCGCCGGCACGCAGGTGCTGGTGGTGCCCTACGGCTACAACGAAGGACGTGACGTGCGCGAGCTGGATGTCGATGGTATAGTTGACACGCTTGTTGACGCCGCCCAGTGGGTTGCGCTCTGGAATCAAAACCAGAACGCGGCGAAAGTATCCGCCTGAAACCCCGTACCCGCCTGAAAACCCGGGACTGAACGGCGCAACAACGATTACCCCGAATCCACCGAATACCCATCAATGAACGTTTCCATCCAGAACCAAATGCTCGGCGCCTCGTGGCGTTGGTGGCGTTTGTCTTCCGGGTGGCGATGATTCCCTTCCCGGCCCTAGACGCAACCTTGCCGCCTAGCGCCGATTCTGTGTAAACAGAGCCAAACCCGGAACCAGTTAACTGGACCGGGTTTTTTGTTGCGTGCCCGGTCCGAAAGCAGACACCGCTTACGAGACCCGACATGACCGAAATCGAATTCAAGGCCCTTGCGGCACAAGGCTACAACCGCATCCCGCTGGTGGCCGAAACCTATGCCGACCTGGACACCCCGCTCGGCATCTACCTGAAACTGGCGCATTCGGGCCCGCTGGCCGGCCGCATGACCTGCCTGATGGAATCGGTGGTGGGCGGCGAGCGCTTCGGCCGCTACTCCTTCATCGGCCTGCCCGCCCGCACGGTGATCCGCGCCAGCGGCACGCGCACCGAAGTGCTGCACGACGGCAAGATCGTCGAAACGCATGACGGCGATCCGCTGGCCTTCATCGAGCAATACCAGAGCCGCTTCAAGGTCGCCCTGCGTCCGGGCATGCCGCGCTTCTGCGGCGGCCTGGCCGGTTATTTCGGCTATGACACGGTGCGCCACATCGAGCCCTGCCTGGGCCCCGCCGTCAAGCCGTTTCCGGCCGGCATGGAAGGCGGCACGCCCGACCTGATGCTGATGCACGTGGATGAACTGGTCATCGTGGACAACCTGGCCGGCCGCATCTACCTGATGGTGTACGCGGACCCGGGCCAGCCCGAGGCCTACAGCCGCGCGCAGCAGCGCCTGACCGATCTGCGCGCGCGCCTGCGACGCCCCGTGGAGATTCCCTACAGCCACGCCAGCATGCAGACCGAGGAACGGCGCGACTTCAAGAAAGAGGACTACCTGGCGGCGGTCCTGCGCGCCAAGGAACACATCGCCGCCGGCGACCTGATGCAGGTGCAGATCGGCCAGGTCATCGCCAAGCCCTTCCGCGACTCCCCGCTCTCCCTCTACCGCGCCCTGCGGTCGCTCAATCCCTCCCCCTACATGTACTTCTGGAACTTCGGCGACTTCCAGGTCGTGGGCGCGTCGCCCGAAATCCTGGTGCGTCAGGAGCGGACCGTGGAGAACGGCGAGCCGAAGTCGCAGATCACCATCCGCCCGCTGGCCGGCACCCGCAAGCGCGGCGGCACGCCTGAGGAGGATGCCGCGCTGGCCGCCGAGCTGAAGGCCGACCCCAAGGAGATCGCCGAACACGTCATGCTGATCGACCTGGCGCGCAATGACGTCGGCCGGGTGGCGCAGGTGGGCTCGGTGAAGGTCAGCGACACCATGGTCATCGAACGCTATTCGCACGTGATGCACCTGGTGTCCAACGTCACCGGCACCCTGAATCCCGGCATGAGCAGCATGGACGTGCTGCGCGCGTCGTTCCCCGCCGGCACGCTGACGGGCGCGCCCAAGGTCGAGGCCATGAAGATCATCGACGAACTGGAGCCCGTGCGCCGCGGCATCTACGGCGGCGCGGCCGGCTACCTGAGCTACGGCGGCGAGATGGACGTGGCCATCGCCATCCGCACCGGCGTCATCAAGGACGGCACGCTGTACGTGCAGGCGGCCGCCGGCATCGTGGCCGACTCCAACCCCGAAGCCGAATGGGCCGAGACCGAAGCCAAGGCCCGCGCCGTGCTGCGCGCCGCCGAGCAGGTGCAGCACGGCCTGGACGAACCCATCTGAGACTGGCGGCAACCGCCCCCCGCTTACCGCCCGGGCCGCAGGACGGCCCCGAGGAGAAAAAAATGCTGTTGATGATCGACAACTACGATTCCTTTACCTACAACCTGGTGCAGTACTTTGGCGAACTGGGCGTGGACGTGCGCGTGGCCCGCAACGACCAGATCACGCTGGAGGAAATCGACGCGCTCAATCCCGACCAGATCTGCGTGTCGCCCGGCCCGTGCTCGCCGGCCGAGGCGGGCATCTCGGTGCCGCTGATCCAGGCCTATGCCGGCAAGAAGCCCATCCTGGGCGTCTGCCTGGGCCACCAGGCCATCGGCGCGGCCTTCGGCGGCGACATCGTGCGCGCGCAGACCATCATGCACGGCAAGACCATCCAGCTCTCGCACACGGGCACCGACCTGTTCCAGGGCCTGCCCACGCCGTACACTGTCATCCGCTACAACTCGTTGACGATCGACCCGGCCACCCTGCCGGACTGCCTGGCCGTCACCGCGACGGCGCCCGACGGCGACATCATGGGCGTGCGGCACAAGACCCTGCCGCTGTACGGGGTACAGTTCCACCCCGAATCCGTACTGAGCGAGCACGGCCACGCCCTGCTGCGCAATTTCCTGAACCTCGCCTAAGAAGGACGCATCGTGACGATTTCCCCCACCGAAGCGCTGACGCGCTGCATCGAACACCGCGAAATTTTCCACGACGAAATGCTGCACTTGATGCGCATGCTGATGCGCGGCGAGATGTCGCCGCAGATCGCCAGCGCGCTGCTGATGGGCCTGCGCGTCAAGAAAGAGACCATCGGCGAGATCACCGCCGCGGCCCAGGTCATGCGCGAATTCGCCACGCCCGTGGTCACGCCCAACCCGAGCGAGCTACTGGACATGTGCGGCACGGGCGGCGACGGCAGCCACACGTTCAACATCTCGACGACCGCCATGTTCGTGGCCGCCGCGGCCGGCGTGCCCATCGCCAAGCACGGCAACCGCAGCGCCTCCTCGTCCAGCGGCAGCGCCGACGTGCTGGAGGCGCTGGGCGCCAACCTGGTGCTGACGCCGGAACAGGTGGCCGAGTGCATCCAGCAGACCGGCATCGGCTTCATGTTCGCGCCCGCCCACCACGGCGCCATGAAGAACGTGGCGGCCATCCGAAAGGAGCTGGCCGTACGCACGATCTTCAACATCCTCGGTCCGCTGACCAACCCGGCCGGCGCCGCCAATCAGTTGATGGGCGTGTTCCACCCCGACCTCGTCGGCATCCAGGTGCGCGTGCTGGAACGCCTGGGCTCGCGCCACGTGCTGGTCGTGCACGGCAAGGACGGCATGGACGAGGCCTCGCTGGGCGGCGCCACCATGGTGGGCGAACTCAAGGACGGCGTGGTCCGCGAATACGAAATCCATCCCGAGGACTACGGGCTATCCATGATGTCCAACCGGAGCATCAAGGTGTCCAATCGCGAGCAGTCGCGCGAGCTTGTCATAGAGGCGCTGGAAAATGTCGAGGGCGCGGCCCGCGACATCGTCGCCCTGAACGCCGGGCTCGCCATCTATGCCGGCAACAAAGCCGATTCCATTCCCGAAGCCTTGGCGCTAGCATTTGAACTAATTTCCACCGGCGCGGCACGAGCCAAGCTGGAAGAATTCTGCGCCTACACCCGGACATTCCAGAAATGAACGATATTCTTGCGAAGATCCTCGCCGTCAAGGCCGAGGAAGTCGCCGCCGCCCGCCAGATGCGCAGCGAAGCCGAAGTCCTGCGCGAAGCGCAGGCGCGCCAGGACGTGCGCGGCTTTGCCCAGGCCATCGAAGACAAGATCTCGCAGGGCAGGCCCGGCGTCATCGCTGAAATCAAGAAGGCGTCGCCCTCCAAGGGCGTCATCCGCGAGGGCTTCGCCCCCGCCGAGATCGCGGCCACCTACGCCGTGCACGGCGCGGCCTGCCTGTCGGTGCTGACCGACGTGCAGTTCTTCCAGGGCTCGCACGACCACCTGCGCCAGGCCCGCGCCGCGTGCTCGCTGCCGGTGCTGCGCAAGGACTTCGTGATCGATCCCTACCAGATCATCGCCGCGCGCGCCATGGGCGCGGACTGCGTGCTGCTGATCGTGGCCGCGCTCACGCCCTCGCAATTGCGCGACTACGAAACGCTGGCGATCGAACTGGGCATGGACGTGCTGGTCGAGGTGCACGACGCGCAGGAACTGGACGTCGCGCTCACCCTCAAGACGCCGCTGCTGGGCATCAACAACCGCAATCTGCGCACCTTCGAGACCAGCCTGCAGACCACGCTGGACCTGCTGCCCCGCATTCCCGCGGGCAAGCGCGTCGTGACCGAAAGCGGCATTCTCAAGCCGGAAGACGTGAAGCTGATGCGCGAGCACAAGGTCGACGCGTTCCTGGTGGGCGAGGCATTCATGCGCGCCAAGGACCCGGGCGCGGAGCTGGCGCGGTTGATGGGGTGACGGGTTGATGGGGTGACGGGGTGATGCCCGGCCGCGCCGAGGTCAGCGCGGCCGTGTCAAACCCAGCGCCGCCGCCCGCCGATAGACGGTGCTGCGGTGCACACCGAGCGCGCGCGCCGCGCGGCTGACGCTGCCGCCGTGCGCATCCAGCGCGTCGCGAATCGCGGCGTCGGTCATGGCGTGCAGATCGGGCGCGCCGGCCAATGGCGGCGCCGCGCTTGCCGCGCCGCGCAACTCCGCGGGCAGCATGTCCGCGTCCACCCTGCCCGCCGGCCCGGCCAGCACATGCAGGGTGCGCAGCACCGACACCAGTTGCCGATAGTTGCCAGGCCACGAATACGCGGCCAGCAGGGCTTCGATGGCGGGCGGCAGCGCCGGCCCCGCGCCTTGCGCGGCCCACAGGCTGCGCAGCAGCTCCAGCCGGTCCGCCCGCGCGCGCAGGGGTTCCAGGGTGACGGTGTATTCGGCGATCCGGAAGTACAGGTCCGGCCGCACCGGCGCATCCGGACCCTCATGGGCGAGCGGCCGGTGCGTCGCGCACACCAGCGCGAAGTCCACCGGCACGGGCCGCGCCGCGCCCAGCGGCGAGACCTCGCGCGTCTGCAGCACGCGCAGCAGTCGCGATTGCAGCAACAGCGGCATGTCGCCGATTTCGTCCAGGAACAGCACGCCGCCATGCGCCTGGCGCAGCAGCCCCTTGCTGCCCTGGCGGCGCGCGCCAGTGAAGGCGCCGTCTTCGTAGCCGAACAATTCCGATTCGATCAGGCTTTCCGGCAGGGCGGCGCAATTCACCGCCACGAAGGGGCCAGCCGCGCGCTTGCCTCGCGCATGGATCTGCCGCGCAAAGACTTCCTTGCCCACGCCCGTTTCGCCTTGCAGCAGGATCGACACGCCCGCATCCGCCAGATGCACCGCCCGCGCCAGCGCGCCCAGCGTGGCGGCATCGAAGCTGGCGGCGGGCGTGTTTGAAAGGGCGCCGGTCGGCCGGGCGGGCGGCGCGCAGGGCGGCTGCGGGGGCCGGCCGCGGGGCCAGCGCAGCCGCGCGTGATAGACCGCCCCCGTGCGTGTGTGCACCCGGCCCGCCGCGTCGGGGCAGCGTTCGATGGCGCCCTCGAAGACATCCGCGTAGCGGTAGACGCCCAGCGCGGTGGCCGCCAGACCCAGCGCCTGCAGCGCGCGCCGGTTCGCGCCGATCAGCAGGTCGCCCTGGAACGCGAGCAAGGCCTCGCCCGGCTGGCCCAGTCCGGAATGGTCCGCGTGCAGGCGCAGCACGGCGCATTGTTCATAGGCGTCTTCGAACATCTGGTGTTCGATGCGGTCCACCGCCAGGCGCACCAGCGCCAGCACGTCGGGGCGCACCTCGCGGGCCTGGCTGGACAAATCCAGCACGCCCAGCGTGCGGCCTTCGCTGTCGGTAATGGGGACGGCCGCGCAGGTCAGGATGCGGTTGGGTTCGAAATAGTGTTCGGCGCCGTGCACGGCGATGGGCCGGCCTTCGACCAGCGCGGTGCCGATGGCGTTGGTGCCCGCGGCGGCTTCGTCCCAGGGCGCGCCGGGCATCAGCGCCACGCGCGAGGCGCGATGCGCAAACCCCGCATCGCCGTCCGACTCCAGGACCAGGCCCTGGGCGTCGGACAGGATCACCAGGTTGCCGCTGCCGCCAGCCTGGCGGCGCAGATAAGCGATGGCCGGTTCGGACATGCGGCGCAGCGCCTCGTTGCGCTGCTGGGCCTCGCGCAGTTCGCCCTGCGTCATGAGCTCGGCGCGGCGCACGCCGCGCATGTCAAAGCCCAGGTCGGCGCAGCGGCGCCAGGACCGCAGGATGGGTTCGGCGACCATGCCGCCGGGCACCGCGCCCTGCTGGTTGAACAACAGCCGCGCCTGCGTCAGCGTCTGCCGACGGGAGTGAGTGGCCATGCATGTCTCCTAGGACCGGCGTTCTGCGACGCCTGTTCTGCGACACCTGTTCCGCGACAACGTCGCAGATTGCGACAGTGTGGCGTCAGGCGGGGCGGCTTGCCACCCCTGGGGCGCTGACTTGCCCAGGGTCAACCCGCAACCGGAAATCTACTTTCGCACGCGAGGCGCGGCGTGTCCAGCCGGGATGCCCCGACTGGCATGCGTTTTGCTTGATGCAAGACAGGCAGCCCACTGCCACCATCCCAACGATACGGAGACAAGCATGGACATCGCGACCCGCGTTACCCCGGAAACCTATGGCACGCGCCTGGACCTCAAGACGCAGTACGACAATTTCATCGACGGAAAATGGCAGTCGCCCGCGGATGGCGAATACTTCGACAACGTCACGCCGGTTACCGGCCAGACCCTGACGCGCAACGCGCGCTCCAAGGAGCGCGACATCGAACTGGCGCTGGACGCCGCGCATCGCGCCGCGCCGAAATGGGGATCGACCCCGGCCGCCGAACGCGCCCGCATGCTGATGCAGATCGCGGACGTGATGGAAGCCAACCTGGAACGCCTGGCCACGGCGGAAACCTGGGACAACGGCAAGCCCATCCGCGAAGCCCGCGCCGCCGACATTCCGCTGGCCATCGACCACTTCCGCTATTTCGCCTCGTGCATCCGCAGCCAGGAAGGCGGGCTATCCGAGATCGACCACGACACCGTGGCCTACCACTTCAACGAACCGCTGGGCGTGGTCGGCCAGATCATCCCCTGGAACTTCCCCATCCTGATGGCCGCATGGAAGCTCGCGCCCGCGCTGGCCGCCGGCAATTGCGTGGTGCTCAAGCCGGCCGAGCAGACGCCGCTGGGCATCCTGCTGCTGATGGAACTGATTGGCGACATCCTGCCGCCCGGCGTGGTGAACGTGGTGACGGGCTTCGGCCTGGAAGCGGGCAAGCCGCTCGCATCCAGCAAGCGCATCGCCAAGATCGCCTTCACCGGCGAAACCACCACCGGCCGGCTGATCATGCAGTACGCGTCGCAGAACATCATCCCGGTCACGCTGGAACTGGGGGGCAAATCGCCCAACATCTTCTTCGCGGACGTGGCCGCGCAGGACGACGACTTCCTGGACAAGGCCGTCGAAGGCTTCGTCATGTTCGCGCTGAACCAGGGCGAAGTGTGCACGTGCCCCAGCCGCGCGCTGATCCAGGAATCGCTCTACGACAAGTTCATGGAACGCGCCTTGAAGCGCGTGGCCGAAATCAAGCAGGGCAACCCGCTGGACGCGGACACCATGCTGGGCGCGCAGGCCTCCACCGAACAGCTCGAAAAGATCCTGTCCTACCTGGACATCGGCAAGCAGGAAGGCGCGGACGTCCTGGCGGGCGGCTCGCGCGCGCAGATGCAGGGCGCGCTGGAAGGCGGCTATTACGTGCAGCCCACGGTGTTCAAGGGCCACAACAAGATGCGCGTGTTCCAGGAAGAAATCTTCGGACCGGTCGTGGCGGTGACGACGTTCAAGGATGCCGACGACGCGCTGGCGCTGGCCAACGACACGCTGTATGGCCTGGGCGCCGGGGTGTGGTCGCGCGACGCCAACACGTGCTACCGGATGGGACGCGCCATCAAGGCGGGCCGCGTGTGGACCAACTGCTATCACGCCTATCCCGCGCACGCGGCGTTCGGCGGCTACAAGCAGTCCGGCATCGGACGCGAAAACCACAAGATGATGCTCAACCACTACCAGCAGACGAAGAACCTGCTGGTGAGCTATTCGCCGAAGAAGCTGGGGTTCTTCTGAGTCCCTTGTCCCGAGCCGCGTGACGCGGCCATTTTGCGCGCCGGGTCCGCCCGGCGCGCCCGCGAGGAATCCAGCCATGGCAGAGCACACGCCACGCGTGGTCGCGACCGACGAGGCGCGCCATCTCATCGACACCCTGCGCGCCAAGCACGGCCCGCTGATGTTCCACCAGTCCGGCGGCTGCTGCGATGGCAGCTCGCCCATGTGCTATCCGCTGGGCGAGTTCATGGTCGGCGGCTCCGACGTGCTGCTGGGCGACCTGGAGGGGTGCCCGTTCTACATTGGTGAAGACCAGTTCGCGTACTGGGAGCACACCCAGCTCGTCATCGACGCGGTGCCCGGGCGAGGCGGCGCCTTCTCGCTGGACAGCGCCGAAGGCAAGCGCTTCCTGCTGCGCTCGCGCCTGTATTCCGACGAGGAGTGGGCCAACGTCGCGCCGGTCAGCAAAGGGTAACCAGCCCGGGGTAACCAGCCGGGCGCTCAGCCGCGCTTGCCGTGGCCCCCGCTGCTGGCCAGGCTCTGATCCTCGTGCGCGGCGCGCTCGGCCTGCTTCCATTGGAACGACACCCGCCGGATGCGGGCGGCGCGAAATTGCGTGAACGAACGGCCGCCCGGCATGGGCGCGCCGCGATAGGCGCTGCTTGCGTTTTTCATTGCTGATGATGCAGTGACGAGAAATCTTGCGATGCGCGGGGGGCCGGCGTGGCGGGCGCGACGCGGCGGGCCCAGTCCAGCGCATCCTCCAGGCGGTCATTGCCCCAGAACATTTCGCCTTCCACGAAGAACGTCGGCGCGCCGAAGAGGCCCAGGTTGCGCGCGCGGTCGACCTGCTTGCGCAGCGCCTCCTTGGCGGCCTCGGTCTTGGCGCGGGCGATGAGCGCGTCGGCATCCAGCGACAGGCCCGTGAGCAGATCGTGCACCACGTCCTCGGACTGAATATCCAGGTCATGCTGGAAGTTGGCGCGGAACACCGCCACGCAGAAATCGCGGCCCCAGGATTCGTCCTGGCCCAGCAGCGCGATGCGCGCGGGCAGCACGCTCATGCGGGGAAACAGCCGCGGGCGGTTGTAAACCACGCCGTACTTTTCGGCCAGGCGGGCGATGTCGCGCATCATATAGGCGCCCTTGCCCGGGAACAGGCGGAACGGCGAATCGTTCCACCCCTGGGCCTGGAAGATCGGGCCCAGCAGAAAGGGCCGCAGGGCGACCTTCACGCCCGCGTTCCGCGCGAGGCTGTCGATGCGCTCGATCGCCAGATAGCTGTAGGGACTGGCGAAATCGAACCACATGTCGATGCGGGGCGTATCGGACGAGGACGCGGTCATTACAGGAACTCCGGTTGGCCTGCATGGCTGGGCGGGGCGCAGGCCAACCGCGCCTCGCACCGGCCCTGGGAAAGTAGCGCGACCTGCGCATCCGGCAGGCCGCTGATGACGACGTCGCGATTGCTGTCCACGGTCAGGGATTCGCCCGCTTGCAGCACGCTGTCATCGAAGCGGCGGTATTCGGATATCCACAAGGTGCCGGCGTGACACACGATGCGCACGCCCGAAGCGCGCTTGAGCAGCATAGTCGAGCCGCCGGCCAAACGGAATGACATTCCCGCAGTGCAACATAACTGGATCATGGCGTACCTCCCGGCCGCGGCAGCGGCTATCGCGGCGGATGACCGGGATTTTGTCCCGGTCACCCAACGCCTGAGTCATATTGGACGCCGCGGCGTACTATTGCTCAAGCGACATTTCCGTCCGACTCGCATGAGTTTTACGAATGCCATACCCTCTAGCGAAGCTCCCCCCGCTTGATCTCGTCCGCGGCTTCGTCGCCGTCGGCCGACGCATGAGCATCACGCTCGCCGCGCAGGACCTGCACGTCACGCAGTCCGCAGTCAGCCGCCAGATCCGCGCGCTGGAAGCGCACCTGGGCGTGCCGTTGCTGGTGCGCGGCTTTCGCAGCGTGACGTTCACGTCCGAAGGCGCGCAACTGTTTCGCATGGCCGACGTGTGGCTCAGCCAGCTCGGCGACCTGACCGAACAACTGCGCGCCCCCGAGCGGCGCACGCCCGTCACGGTCACCACCACCATCGGCGTGGCCTCGCTGTGGCTGTTGCCCAGGCTGGGGGATTTTCAGGCGGCGCATCCCGACATCGACGTGCGCGTGGCCGCCGACAACCGGCTGATCGACATCGACCGCGAGGCCGTCGACATCGCCATCCGCTACAGCGTGCGCGACACCGTGCCGGACGGCGCGGTCTGGTTGTTCGGAGAATCGGTGGTGCCGGTTGCGCACCCGTCGCTGAAGGCGCGCGCGCTCGACGCGCGCGAGCTGCAGCGCCACGTGCTGCTGGAATTCGACGATCCGACGCGGCCGTGGCTGCAATGGTCCGAATGGCTGAGCGCGCGCGGCCTGGGCCGGGTGCGCGCCAAGGGCATGCTGCGGTTCAACCAGTACGACCAGATCGTCCATGCCGCGCTGGCGGGCCACGGCATCGCGCTGGGCAGGTTGGCGCTGATTGCGCCGATGCTGGCGGACCAGCGGCTGGCCATCGTCGGCAGCCAGGAGGCCAGCGCCACCGAGCATGCCTACTGGCTGGTGCGCAACGCGCGCCGCAGCACGCCCGACGCGGACGTCGTCACGCGCTGGCTGACGGAACAGGCGGCGGCCACCGCCCGCGACCTGACCGGCTGATTGCGCGCGCCGCCATCAGGCGGACCGGTCAGTCCACCACGACCTGCGCGTCGCCGGCGACCATGTCGCCGACCACGGCGGCCTGCCCGAATCCCTGTTCGTGAAACACCTTGAGGACCGCATCGGCGACCTCCGGCGCGCACGCCACCAGCAGGCCGCCCGAGGTCTGCGGGTCGGTCAGCAACGCGCGCTGCGTGTCCGAGACGCGCGCCCCCAGGCGCACGGATTCGCCATACGACGCCCAGTTGCGGCCCGAGGCCCCCGTGATCACGCCGTCCGCGGCGAACGCCTGCACGCCGGGCAGCAACGGCAGCGCATCCAGCCGCAGGCGGGCCGTCAGCCCGGCCCCGCGCGCCATCTCCAGCGCATGCCCCAGCAAGCCAAAGCCAGTGACGTCGGTGATGGCGTGCACGCCGTCCAGCGCGGCCAGCGCCGGCCCGGGACGGTTCAGGCGCGTGGTCGTGTCTATCATCACGCGGTAGCCGTCCACGTCCAGAAGGTTCTTCTTCAAGGCCGCCGACAGGATGCCCACGCCCAGGCCCTTGCCCAGGATCAGCACGTCGCCCGCGCGCGCGTCGGCATTGCGCTTGATCCTGCCCGGATGCACCAGTCCCATCGCGGCCAGGCCATAGATGGGCTCGACCGAATCGATGCTGTGGCCCCCGGCCACCGGAATGCCTGCGTCCGCGCAGACCGATTCGCCGCCCCGAAGGATCTCGGCAATGACGCCGTGCGGCAGCACGTTGATCGGCATTCCCACGATGGCAAGCGCCATGATCGGCGTGCCGCCCATCGCATACACGTCCGACAGCGCGTTGGTCGCGGCGATGCGGCCGAAATCGAAGGGATCGTCCACGATGGGCATGAAGAAATCGGTGGTGGCGATGAGCGCCTGCTCGTCGTTGAGCCGGTACACCGCCGCATCGTCGGCGGTTTCCGTGCCCACCAGCAGGTTCGGATAACTGGCCGCCGGGCCAAACCGCGCCAGCAGCGCCGACAGCACGCCGGGCGCGATCTTGCAGCCGCAGCCGCCGCCATGCGACAGCGAGGTCAAGCGCGGCACATTCGTGGACGCTACATCCTGGGTCATCTCGGTCTCCGTAAGTCGGTCGAAAAAGGATAGCACCGCCCCCACGATTGGCCCTATGATCAATCGCAGCATGCAGCAACGGACGGCCGCCCGGCCACGGGCGCACCGACAGCCAATCTTCACCGTGCGTGGGGGCTTTATGGACCGCCGACACTTTCTCCGTTTCTCGGGCGCCCTGTGCGCCGCCACCGCCGCGCTGCCTCATGCCGCGCGCGCCCAGCAAACCCCCGTCGCCACCGCGTGGCGCACCTACGAGCTGACCACTACCGTCAGCGTCAACGAAGCCGCCCCCCATACCCGCATCTGGCTGCCCGTGCCCTACGCGACCGACACGTCGTACCAGCGCGGCGTGCAGAACACCTGGCAGGTCAGCGCCGGCGGCGTCGCGGCGCTGATGCAGTCTCCGGGCTATGGCGTCCAGATGCTCGCCGTCCAATGGCCCGATGCGCAGGGCCCGCGCACCGTCACGCTGACCAGCCGCGTCCAGACCCGCAACCGCCGCGTCGACCTGACCCAGCCGCCGCCCGCCGATGCCGCGCGCGAAAGCCCCGCCGCGCTGCGCGAATTCCTGCAGCCCACCGCCCTCCTGCCCACCGACGGCATCGTCAAGACCACCGCCGACCGCATCACCCAGGGCCACCAGGGCGACCTGGCGCGCGCCCGCGCCATCTACGACTGGGTCGTCGTGAACACCTGCCGCACGGCGTCCACGCGCGGCTGCGGCACGGGCGACGTGCGCTACATGCTCACGGCCAACGACCTGAACGGCAAATGCGCGGACATCAACGCGCTCTTCGTGGCGCTTGCCCGCGCGGCCGGCATCCCGGCGCGCGACGCCTACGGCGTGCGCGTGGACAACTCGCAACTGGGCTACAAGAGCCTGGGCAAGGCCGGCGACGTGACCCGCGCCCAGCACTGCCGCGCCGAGTTCTATGCCGCCGGCCATGGCTGGATTCCGGTGGACCCCGCCGACGTGCGCAAGGTCATGCTTGAAGAGCCGCCGGGCGAACTGCCCCTGACCGACGCCAAGGTGCGCGCCGCGCGCGTCATGCTGTTCGGCGCGTGGGAAATGAACTGGGTCGCCTACAACCACGGCCACGACGTCGTGCTGCCGGGCACCGCGCACGGCCCCGTCCCTTTCCTGATGTATCCCAACGGCGAGACCGCCGCGGGCCGCCTGGACAGCCTGGACCCCGACAGCTTCAGCTACCGCATCACCGCCAGGCCCATCGCCATCTGATCGCCAGGCCCGCCGGAGTCCGCCCGTGATCACCCGCCGCCGCCTCCTGCAAACCGGCCTGGCGCTCGCGGCCCTGCCCGGCTGGGCCGGCGCCGCCAGCGACTCGGCCCTCAAGACCGCGACCGGTCCGGACTGGGCGCCCTGGACCGGCCCCACGCCGCCGCTCGTCCTGCCGGATCTGTCCGGGCGCGAACAAAAGCTCTCGGCCTGGCGCGGCAATGTGGTCATCGTGAGCTTCTGGGCCACGTGGTGCGACCCGTGCCGGGATGAAATCCCCATCATGTCCACCATGGCCAAGCGCCACCGCGAAGAAGGGCTGCGCCTCATCGCCGTCAACGTCGGCGACTCGCCCGCCAAGATTTCGGCGTTCCTGAAAAAGTGGCCGGTGGCCGGCACGGTGCTGCATGACCGCAACAGCACGGCCTCCAAGAAATGGGATGCCGCGGGCCTGCCGGCCAACTACCTGGTCGACCGTGGCGGCACGGTCAGGTACTGGCACCTGGGCGAACTGGATTGGAAGTCTCACACGGTGGGCGGCGTGGTGACGCGCATGCTGCGCAGTTAAAGCCTGCAGCATCACGACGCAAGACGCCCCCCCAACAGAATGCCAAGCAAACCGCCCTCCCCAGCAATCGCCCGATCCCTCACCGCCCCAGCACGTGGCGGCGCGGGGTCCGTGTTGCGGGCCGTTTAGATAGCGCCCGGCGGAATCCGAAGGGAGCCGAAGGCGGACGAGGATGAGTACGGGGAAGGCCGGAGCGAAGGCTCCGGACCGCTATCGGAGGCCCGCAACACGGACCCCGCGACGCCGCGGGCGGCAGAAGAACCCCAACGGCAAAAAAACCGGCGGAAGGCAGCAGGAGTCGAACCTACCTGGGAACGTCTGACGCCCCCAACCGGGTTTGAAGCCCGGCCGTGCCGCCGGGCACGGATGCCTTCCCTGGCGGACCGCCTATGATACCGGCTCGGCGGACGGCTGCGACGCCGCGTACGCGCTTTCACCGCGCAGCACATGCGTGTCCCGCACCCGCCGCGTATACCCCACGCGGTCGAAGAACTCCAGGATCTGGATCGCGCGCTTGCGCCCCAGCCCCGTCGCATCCCGGAACACCGCCGCATTCAAGCCTGGCGGCTGGCCGGCCAGGTCCGCCGCCAGCGCCGCCAGCTTGCGCACCTGATCGCGGTGATAGAACAGATCCTTGACCACCTGCGCGACGTCCCCGCGCCGCACCAGCTTGCGCAGCAACTGGCGCACGCCGTCCTCGGACGCGTTCTGCATCTTCGCCAGGTCGCGCACCCACGGCGGATCGAACGCGCCTTGCGCCAGGAGCGGCAGCAGCCGCGCCGCCAGCGCGGACTCCGCTTCCGCCAGCGTCGCCGTGTGCGACGGCAGATGCAGCCACGGCCCATTGCGCGCGACACGTCCGTCGCGCTGCAATTCGTCCAGCAGCGACGTCCAGAGCGCCTCCGGCATCGCCGGGATCGCGGGGTTCGCCATCCGGCGCAAGCGCGCCCCATCCGGACCCGGCTCGTCCGGCGCCCCCTGGTGGAACGCCGCCAGCGCCTGCTCGACCCGTTCGCGCAGCGCCTCCCAATGCGCGCGCCGAATCAGCGTGCGCGGCGCCTGTGCATTGCGCGACGCGATCCACAGCGCGCCCTCGGGCGCCGCGATCTCGCTCACCGGCCTGCCCGTCAGCCGCTGCAACGCCGCCTCGTCCAGACCCAGCGGCGCCTGCGCCAGCACCGGCGGCAGGCCGGCGCCGTCCAGCATCTCGGTCAGCGCCTGCAACCCCGCCAGCCGCGACGCCGCGCGGCGCTTCCTGTCCGGCGCATTCGGATCCAGCACCCGGCCGCCGCCGACCGTGCGCGTCGCCTGCGCATTGCGCACGATGTAGCGGTCGCCCGGCATGGCGCAGACCGGCTCGTCGAACACCAGTTGCACCCAACCCGACTGCCCGGGCGCCAGCGACTCCGCGCTGATCGGCACCGCGTGCGCCACATGGTGCGCCGCGCCGATGTGCACGTGCAGCGGCGCCCACGCGCGCACCGGGGCATCGGCCGACGGCAGCAGCGTCAGCGCCACGTCCACATGCCGCGACGGCAGGAAACAGCGCGCGTCCGCGATCCAGTCGCCGCGCGCGATCGCGCTCTTGTCGATGCCGGCCAGGTTCAGCGCGCAGCGTTGCCCGGCCGCGCCCGTCTCGCTGGGCTGGTTCTGCGCGTGGATGCCGCGCACCCGGACCCGCGTGCCGGCGGGCATCAGCCGCAGGTCGGCCGCCTCGTCGTCCGCGCGGACCAGGCCGGCATGCGCCGTGCCGGTCACCACCGTGCCATGGCCCGACAGCGTGAACACGCGATCCACCGCCAGCCGGAACAGGCCCGACGCCTCGCGCCGCGCCACCGCCTGGGCCTGCGCGTGCAGGTAGGCCTTCAGTTGCGCCACGCCCGCGTCATCGGGCTGCGCCGCGTTCGTGCCGAACACGAGCGCGTCTTCCAGGAACGTGCCCGCCGCCAGCGCCGCGATCTCGCCGCGCACCGCGGCCAGTTGCGCCGCGTCCGCGCGGTCCGTCTTGGTCAGCGCGACCGCGCCGCGCGCCACGCCCAGCATCGACAGGATGGCCAGGTGCTCGCGCGTCTGCGGCATCACGCCGTCGTCCGCGGCCACCACCAGCAGCCCAAAATCGATCCCGCTGGCGCCGGCCGCCATCGTATGCACCAGTTTTTCGTGGCCCGGCACGTCGATGAAGCCCAGCACGTCGCCATTGGCGAGCGGCGTGTAGGCATAGCCCAGCTCGATCGAAATGCCGCGCGCCTTCTCTTCCTTCAGGCGGTCCGTGTCCACGCCCGTCAGCGCGCGCACCAGCGTCGTCTTGCCGTGGTCGATATGCCCCGCGGTGCCGACGATCATGCCAGCGGCTCCGCCAGCTGCGCCGAAAAGTCGGCCTCGTCGCGCGCTTCCAGGCAGCGCAGATCGAGCCACAGCGCATCATCGGCGATGCGCCCGATCACGGGCACCGGCAGGCGCCGCAGCAGCGTCTCCAGCCGGTCCAGATGGCGGCCCGGGCGGCCGCTGCCCGCGTGGCGAACCGCCAGTCCGTAACTGGGAAGCTGGTCGATCGGCAGCGCGCCGCTGCCGATCTGGCTGAACATCGGCACCGCCTCCACCGCGTAGCCCGGGCCCGCCGCATGCGCCAGCACGCCGCGCAGCCGTTCGGCCTGCGGCTGGATATCGCGCAGCGGCCGCGTCAACAGGCGCAGCGTCGTCAGCCGCTGGGCCAGGAACTCGGGCGCGCGGTACAGGTGCAGCACCGGCTCCAGCGCGGCCAGCGTCAGCTTTCCCACGCGCAGCGCGCGCTTGAGCGGATTCTTCTTGATCTTGCGGATCAGGTCGGCGCGGCCCACCAGCAGGCCCGCCTGCGGTCCGCCCAGCAGCTTGTCGCCGCTGAAGGTGACCAGGTCGGCGCCCGCGGCGATGGTCTCGCGCACCGTGTCTTCCTTGGGCAGCCCGAACTGCGTCAGGTCCACCAGCGTGCCGCTGCCCAGGTCCACCGTGGCGGGCAGGCCGCGCGCGTGCGCCATCGCCGCCACCTCGGCGACCCCCACGCTCTTGGTGAAACCCGTCACCGCGTAATTGCTGCAATGCACCTTCATCAGCATCGCGGTGCGCGGGCCGATGGCGTTCTCGTAGTCCGCCGCGTGCGTGCGGTTGGTGGTGCCGACCTCGACCAGCCTGGCGCCCGCGCGCTTCATGATGTCGGGGATGCGGAACGCGCCGCCGATCTCGACCAGTTCGCCGCGCGACACCACCACCTCGCGGCGGTCCGCCAGCGCGTTGAGCATCAGCAGCACGGCCGCGGCATTGTTGTTGACCACGGTCGCGGCCTCGGCGCCCGTCAGCTCGCACAGCAGGTCATCGATGAGGTCATCGCGGTCGCCGCGCCCGCCGCTGTCCAGGTCGAACTCCAGGTTGGCGGGCGTGGTCAGGGCGCGCAGCACCGACGCCACCGCCTCGTCGGGCAGCAGCGCGCGCCCGAGATTCGTGTGCAGCACGGTCCCGGTCAGGTTGTAGACGGCGCGCAGGCGCGGCTGGGCCGCCTTGTCCAGCGCGGCCGACGTGCGCGCCGCCACCGCGGCGGCATCCAGCTCGTGGCGCGGCAGCTCGCCGTCCAGTGCGCGCCGGCGCAACGCATCGAGTTCGCGGCGCAGCGCGGCGACCACCTGGGTGCGGCCATGCGCGTCCAGCGCCGGGCGCAATGCCTCGGCATTGAGCAGGCGGTCCAGCGAGGGAATGTCGGACGCCGCGGCCCGGCTGGCGCCGGACAGTTGATCTGCCATGCGAGACTCCGTCATCGAGACGCCCTAGTCCTGGGCGCCGTGCCACAGCAGCGGATTGCCGCTGGACCGCGAATAGCCCGCCTCGCCCACCAGCACGTCCAGCATCAGGCTGGCCAGATCGTCGGCCACCGGCTCCACGTACAGGTCCTTGTCCTGGTAGAAGATCTTGCGGTAGGTATGGCAGTTGTCACAGGTCTCGGCCTTGATGGCGGGCGTGCGGCCTTCGATGGCCTGGTACGCGACCTTCTCCACGTCCTCGCAGTGCGAGCACTTCACGCGCACCATGTGCCACTGCGTCGCGCACAGGCTGCAGCACAGATAGCGGTAGCCCTCGTATTGGCCGCCCACGCGCACGATGCTGGCGACCGGCAGGCTGCCGCACACCGGGCACACCCCGAACGGGCTGGCGACGGGAAGCTGCCGGGGATCGAAGCGGCTGGCCAGGTCCGTCCAGTAGACCTGCAGCGCCGCCATGACGAACGGCGCGGCGGCGCTGTCCACGCCCTGGTCCTGTTCGGACAGCACGGCCTGGGCCAGGTCTTCGAGCGATTCGGTGTCGGCCTCGCGCGCGCGGTTCAGCGCGGCGCAGACATCGATGGCCTCGGCAGGCACGCCCGGCGCACGCGCCACGTCGTCCAGCAACTGACCCAGGATGCGGCGCCATAGCGGGTCGCGCGGCCAGCCCACGGCCTGCAGCGGCGGCATGCCGTGCGCCTGGGCCAGCGCGATGCGGTCTTCGGTGGCTTGCGGCGCCGCGCAGTCCTTCAGGGCGCGATGCTGGGCATCGACCAGGTGCGCCATCAGCAGCAGGTAGTCGCCCACCGGATTGCCCTCGGCAAGCTGGCGCAGACGGGTGGCCCGCACGGCGAAGACGGAATCCCGCTCCGGCAGGGTGATGCGGGGAATGGCGTTATGGTCTAGCGCTTCGATCTCGCCACGCGGAAGAATTCGCTGCAATTCTCGTCTCCAGAGAAACAAACACGGCTGCCAGCCTCCGGGGAGGATAGCAGCCGTGCGATCACGACATGCCGGCCCTGAAAAAAGGGCCGAGTGAGGCAGGGAGCGACCGCGCCGCGCGCGGGACTACTTTTTCACCTGCTCCCGGAACCAGGCGCGATGGTGCTTCCACGCCCAGCCGGCGGTGACGTAGCCGCGCAGCATCGCCGTGAGCGACCCCTTTACCCAGATCGCCGCGTAAATATGCACAATGATCGCGCAAATCAGCACCAGCGCACAAACCGCGTGCACCACGGACGCGGCGCGGACCACCCAGATCGGGAAATAAAACGCGAAGTACTCGCGCCAGATCACGATGCCGCTGACCATCAGCCCCAGCATGCACAGCACCAGCACGAAGAACAGGAGCTTCTGGCCGGCGTTGTATTTGCCGACCTCGGGCAGCTTTTCCTCGCGGTTCTCGACCACGTCGTCGAGCTGCCTGAGCCACTGGCGGTCCGCGCGGGTCAGCAGGTTGTGGCGCCACATGTGTCCGGCGAACACCGCAAAGCAGGCGAACATCACCACCCCGATGAACGGATGCAGGATCCGGGTCCAGGGACCGCCCCCGAAGAGGTTGGTGAGCCAGTACATGGACGGATGAAAGAGCGCCAGCCCGGACAAGGCGAGCAGGATGAACGTGAGCGCGATGATCCAGTGGTTGGTGCGCTCGCCGGGCGTGTAGCGCTTGATCAGGCGATAGCGGCGGTCTTCATTCATGGCGAACCTCTTCTTCGGCCCTGCGTTCGTCTTCCTCGGTCACTTCGTTGCGGCCGACCCGCGCATAGTGGAAAAAGCCCGCCAGCGCGGTCAGCGCCATCATGGCCAGGCCCAGCGGCTTGGCCAGGCCCTTCCACAGGGACACCATGGGACTGACCCGCGGATCGGCGGGCAGCCCGTGGTAGAGCCCCGGCTGGTCGGCATGATGCAGCACGTACATGACGTGCGTGCCGCCCACGCCCGCCGGGTCGTACACCCCGGCCTGCGCAAAGCCGCGCGACTTCAGGTCCTCGACGCGCTCGGCGGCATGCTGGTGCATGTCGTCCTTGGTGCCGAAGACGATGGCGCCGGTGGGACAGGCCTTGACGCAGGCCGGCTCCATGCCGACGGCCACGCGGTCCGAGCACAGCGTGCACTTGTATGCCTTGTGGTCTTTCTTGGAAATGCGCGGCACGTTGAACGGACAGCCGGTGATGCAGTAGCCGCAACCGATGCAGTTTTCTTCGTGGAAGTCCACGATGCCGTTGTTGTACTGGACGATGGCGCCCGGCGAGGGACAGGCTTTCAGGCAGCCCGGCTCCGCGCAGTGCATGCAGCCGTCCTTGCGGATCAGCCATTCCAGGTCGCCGGCGGGATTCTCGAACTCCGAGAAGCGCATGACGGTCCAGGAATGCTCGGTGAGGTCGGCCGGGTTGTCGTAAACGCCCACGTTGACGCCGATCTCGTCGCGCAGGTCGTTCCACTCCATGCAGGCGCTCTGGCACGCCTTGCAGCCGATACACTTGGAGACGTCGATCAGCTTGGCCACCGAGCCCGTGACGGGCTCACGGATGCCGGGCGGCGGCGTGGTGGTGGCGGAGCGCCGCTTGATGTCTAGGGATTGCATGGACATGTCGGTTCTCCTATACCTTTTCGACCTTCACCAGGAACGACTTGAATTCCGGCGTCTGGGAATTGCCGTCGCCCACGAATGGCGTCAGGGTGTTGGCAAGGAAGCCCGGCCGGGCGATGCCCACGAAGCCCCAGTGGATGGGAATGCCGACCTGGTGCACCGTCTTGCCCTCGACGGTGAGCGGACGGATCCGCTTGGTGACGAGCGCCACGGCCTTGATGTAACCGCGGTTGGACGTCACCTTGACGCGCGATCCGTTGGGGATGCCCAGTTCCTTGGCCAGCGCCTCGCCGATCTCCACGAATTGCTCGGGCTGGAGAATGGAGGTGATGCGGACGTTCTTGGTCCAGTAATGGAAGTGCTCGGTCAGGCGGTACGTGGTGGCCACGTAGGGGAAGTTCTCGACCGTGCCCATTGCCGCGAGGTCATCCTTGAAAATGCGCGCGGCCGGATTGCTGGTGACGCCCTTGGCCTTCGGGTACAGCGGGTTATAGCCCAGCGGGTTTTCGAAGGGCTCGTAGTGTTCCGGGAACGGCCCTTCGGCCAGGCCCGCCCGCGCAAAGAAGCGCGCCACGCCTTCGGGGTTCATGATGAACGGCCCCATGCCGCCAGCCGGGTTTTCGTCGCCCTTGAAGTCGGGGATGTCGGCGCCGGCCCAGATCTTGCCGTTCCAGGCGATGAGCTGGCGCCGCGGATCGAACGGCTTGCCTTCGAGGTTGCACGAGGCGCGGTTGTACAGGACGCGGCGGTTGGCCGGCCACGCCCAGGCCCAGTTCAGGGTCTGGCCGATGCCGGTGGGGTCGCTGTTGTCGCGGCGCGCCATGAGGTTGCCGCCCGGCCCCCAGGCGCCGGCGAAGATCCAGCAGCCGCTGGCGGTGGACCCGTCGTCGCGAAGCTCGGCAAAGCCCGCGAGCTGCTCGCCGCCGCGGCGCATGATCTTCGTGGGGTCCTTGGGATCGGCAAGGTCCACCAGCGCACGGCCCGTGTATTCCTTGGCCAACTCCTCGGCCGTCGGGTTCTGCGGGTTGGAATATGGCCACGACAGGTTGACGATGGGATCGGGGTACTTGCCGCCTTCGTCCTGGTACATCTTGCGCAGGCGCGTGAACAGCAGCGCCATGATCTCGATGTCGCTCTTGGCTTCGCCCGGGGGCTCGGCGCCCTTCCAGTGCCACTGCAGCCAGCGGCCGGAATTGACCAGCGCGCCGTCTTCCTCGGCGAAACAGGTGGTGGGCAGGCGAAAGACCTCGGTCTGGATCTTGGACGGATCCACGTCGTTGGCTTCGCCGGCATTGCGCCAGAACTCCGAGGTCTCGGTGGCCAGCGGGTCCATGATGACCAGGAACTTGAGCTTGGCGAAGCCATCGTTCAGCTTGCCCTTGTTGGGCGCGGCGGCCAGCGGGTTGAAGCCCTGGGCGATGTAGCCGTTCATCTTGCCCTGCACCATGAGCTCGTAGACCTGCAGCATGTCGTAGAGCTTGTCCAGCTTGGGCAGGTAGTCGAAAGCCCAGTTGTTCTCGGCCGTGGCCGCGCCGCCCCACCAGGCCTTCATCAGGCTGACGTGGAACTTGTGATAGTTCTGCCAGTAGCTGAGCTGGTTGGGACGCAGCGGCTTGAGCGTGCGCGTGTCGATGTACTTGGCGTAGTCCTGCTCCGGCTCGTTGGGCAGCGTCATGTAGCCCGGCAGCAGGTTCGACATCAGGCCCAGGTCGGTCAAGCCCTGGATGTTCGAGTGCCCGCGCAGCGCATTCATGCCGCCGCCGGCGATGCCGATGTTGCCCAGCAGCAGCTGCACCATCGCGCCGGTGCGGATCATCTGCGAACCGATGGAGTGCTGCGTCCAGCCGAGCGCGTAGAGGATGGTGGCGGCGCGGTTGGGCGCGGCCGTGGACGCCAGCAGGTCGCACACGGTCAGGAACTTGTCCTTGGGCGTGCCGCAGACGCGTTCGACCATGTCGGCCGTGTAGCGCGAATAGTGCTTCTTGAGCAGTTGGTAGACCGTGCGCGGATGCTGCAGCGTGGGGTCGGTCTTGACGTAGCCGTCCTCGCCGCGCTCGTAGTCCCAGGATTGCTTGTCGTAGGTGCGTTTTTCGGCGTTGTAGCCCGAGTACAGCCCTGCATCGAACGCGAAATCCTCGCGCACGAGGAACGAAAAGTCGGTGTAGTTGCGCACGTACTCGTGCTGGATCTTGTCGTGATCCAACAGGTACTTGATGACGCCACCCAGGAAGATGATGTCGGTGCCGGTGCGTATGGGCGCGTAGAAGTCCGCCACGGATGCCGAGCGCGTGAAGCGCGGATCCACGACGATCAGCTTGGCCTTGTTATGGGCCTTGGCTTCGGTGACCCATTTGAAGCCGCACGGGTGCGCCTCGGCGGCATTGCCGCCCATGATCAAAACAATGTCCGCGTTCTTGATGTCGACCCAATGGTTCGTCATCGCTCCACGGCCAAACGTCGGGGCAAGACCTGCCACCGTCGGGCCATGTCAGACACGGGCTTGGTTATCGAATGCCAGCATCCCCATGCTGCGCACGGTCTTGTGCGTGATGTAGCCGACCTCGTTGCTGCTTGCCGAGGCCGCCAGCATGCCGGTGGTCACCCACCGGTTGACGGTCTTGCCGTCCGCGGTCTTCTCGACGAAGTTCGCGTCGCGGTCGGCCTTCATGAGCTTGGTGATGCGGGTAAGGGCTTCGTCCCAGGACATCCGCACCCACTTGTCTGAACCGGGCGCCCGGTATTCCGGGTACTTCAGGCGGTTGGGACTGTGGATGAAGTCGATCAGGGCCGCGCCCTTCGGACAGAGGGTGCCGCGGTTGACGGGGTGGTCGGGGTCGCCTTCGATGTGCATGATGCTGGCGCGCGCGTTCTTCGAGCCATCGCCCAGGCCGTACATCAGCAAACCACAGGCCACCGAACAGTAGGGACAGGTGTTGCGCGTTTCTGTCATGCGCGCAAGCTTGAACTGGCGCACTTCGGCCATGGCCGTACCGGGGGCTACCCCCAGCATGGCCAGGCTGGAGCCTGCCAGGGTTGCACCGGTCACCTTGAAGAACTGGCGGCGATTCATGTTGACCATGAAGCACTCCTCTCCGGGTGTATGAAGGAAGCGGGAATTTCCTGGACGAAAAGCCCTACGGCTTCCAAGGGAATTTGAGCAAGTATAGGCCTACGAATTGGGCGCGTCATGCTGCGCGCAGCGCGCGGTTTTGGCGTCGGTCCGAGATTTGGCGCGTAAATGCGCCTTCTTCGCGGAATTTGCGGCACTGCAGCGCTGCTACGATGGCCGGCGGCCGCGGTGTTCCCGCGGCCCACGCTGCCGCCTTTCATTTGTTCCGCATGACCGTTGGAGCGCCGATGCGCCGCCTTGCCCCCCTGGCCCTGTTGCTGGCCGCCGCCCACTTCGCCCTGATGCCGCCGGACACCGCCCTGGCGGCCCCTGCCAAGCCGACGCCGGCCGCCGCCGCGACCGAGGCGGCCCAGCAGGCGGCGATGGAAGGCTATCTGTATTTCTACCCGCTGGTCACCATGGACCTGACCCGGCGCCAGTTCACCCACCCGGCGCGCGGACAGGCCGGCGCGCCGGCCAACACGTTCCTGCATGGGCGCACCTTGCCCCGCGCGGGCGACGCCGCGCCGTGGGCCAATCCCGACATGCTGCGCAGCACGGGCTGGGTCGACCTGACGGCCGGGCCCGTCGTGCTGTCCGTGCCCGACACGCAGGGCCGGCGCTACACGCTGACGCTGCTGGACATGTGGACGGACGTGTTCGCCACGCTGGGTTCGCGCAGCACCGGCACGGCCAAGGGCAATACCGCCATCGTGCCGCCGGGCTGGCGCGGCGTGCTGCCCTCCGGCATGGCGCGCATCGACGCGCCCACGGTCCACGTCTGGGCCAGGACACTGATCCAGGCCGACGGCCCCGCGGACCTGGCCGCGGCCAACGCGCTGCAGGACGGTTTCGTCCTGACGCCGCTGGCGCAGTGGAACCTGCCCGCGCAGGCGCCGCGGTCGAAGGCCGACCCGTCGCTGGACCTGAACATTCCGGTGCGCGAGCAGGTGGACGCGATGCCGACCGACGCGTTCTTCACCTACGCCGCGGAATTGCTGCGCAAGCACCCGCCGCACGCCACGGACCAGCCGGTGCTGGCCCTGCTGCGGCGCGTGGGACTGGTGCCCGGCAGGCCCTTTGATTTCGACAAGCTCGATCATTCCGCCAAACAGGGAATGCGCCGCGGCGTGCGCGCGGCGCGCGAACGGATGGAGGCCGCGGCCGGCCAGTCGTTGCGCGGCGCGAACGGCTGGCTGCGGGAGACGGCCAGCGTCGGCGTCTACGGCAACGCATGGCTGCAGCGCGCGCTTGCCGCGCAGGCGCAGCCGGGCAGCGGCCTGCCGGAAGACCTGACCGTGCTGGTGCTGGCCGCCGACAGCGATGGCGCCCTGCTGGACGGCGCGCACCGCTATACGCTGCATTTCGACGGCGACCAGTTGCCCGGCACGGGCGCGCTGTGGTCGCTGGCTGCCTATGACGCCCAGGGCATGCCCGTGCCCAATCCGGTCGACCGCCACGCGCTCGGCAGCCGCGACCCGCTGCGCGTCAACGCGGACGGCTCGCTGGACCTGATCTTCAGCCACGCCGCGCCGCCGCCCGAGGACCAGTCCAACTGGCTTCCCATCCCCGGGGCGGGTCCGGTGGGCATGCTGCTTCGCGTCTACGCGCCGGGCCCGGCGGTGCTGGACGGCTTGTGGACGCCGCCCGCCGTGCGCCGCGACGTCCCCGAGGCGGCGGCGCAGGCCGAGGGCGGAGCCGCCCCGCAGGCGGCGGACGCGACGCCCGCGCCCGCTTCGCCCCCGCAACCCGCGCCCGCCACGTCGGATCCGGTTGCGCCGCCCGCCAAGAAACCCTGAAAGGCGCGCCGCTTAAGGCCTCATGTCAGCCGCCAGCCGCTACCATAGACGTTTTATTCACGAACGAGCCGCCCGCCATGGACGACGCCTTTAGCCACCAATTGTCGATGACCATCCTGATGACGCCAGACATGGCGAACTTCTCAGGAAACGTACACGGCGGAACCATCCTCAAGTATCTGGACCAGGTGGCCTACGCCTGTGCCAGCCGGTACGCCGGCCAGTATGTCGTGACCCTGTCGGTCGATCAGGTGGTGTTCCGCGAACCGATCCACGTGGGCGAGCTGGTGACGTTTCTGGCGGCAGTGAACTACACCGGCCGCACGTCGATGGAAATCGGCATCAAGGTGGTCACCGAAGACATCCGCAAGAAGCTGGTGCGCCACACCAACAGCTGCTATTTCACGATGGTGGCGGTGGACGACAACGGCGCCCCGACCGCGGTGCCGCCGCTGGAACCCCGCACGCTGGAAGAAAAACAGCGCTTCAAGGCGGCCGGACTGCGGCGCGAGCTGCGCCAGGAAATGGAACGCCGGCACGACGAAATCAAGCGCGAAACCACGCACGACGCGCCCGGCGCCTGACGGTTGCATCGCGGCCCCATCGCGGCCGGCAAGCCGCCCTCCGGCCCGCGCCAGATTCCCCCGCCTTCAGGACACCCTGCGGCGGGGGTTTTTCATGCGCGCTCCACGCCGGCCGGCGGCGCGGGCGGCGCGGCGGCGGGCTCGCGGTCGCGGCCAACCATGCGCTTGAGGCCCAGCCATTGCTGCGACCAGAAGCCCTGGCCGTAGTCGCGCGCGCCCAGTTCGGCCTGCTGGTCATGGATGCCGGTCGGGCCGTAGCCCACGCCAAAGCGCGCGGTGCGGAACAGCACGTCCCAGATCGGAAACAGCGCGGCGAAGTTGTAGCCGCCGACCGGGCCCGGCGACGAGGCGTCGTAGGCGATGGAATGGTGGTGCCGGTGAAAGCGCGGGCTGACCAGCAGGCGTTCGCCCAACGCGCCGAAATGCATGCGCAGGTTGGCGTGCGAGAAGCTCTGCGCAAGCTGGGTGATGGCGACCACCATCACGAACTGCGCCGGCGGCACGCCCACGAGCTGCGACACGAATACGACGAGCACGTCGCGCAGCATGTCGTCCAGCAGATGGTTGCGGTCGTCGCTCCAGATGGTCATCTGGCGCTGGCTGTGATGCACCGCGTGCAGCGCCCAGAGCCAGCCGTAGCGGTGCTGCGCGCGATGGTAGAAGTAGTCGACCGCGTCGAACAGCAGCAGGTAGATGATGAGGCTGACCCAAGCCTTGTCGGTCACGCCGGGCCAATACTGGTCCAGCTGGAACGGCGCGAAGCCCCACACGTGGAGCTGGCCGAAGATGCTGTCCCAGAACGGATCGATGGTGAAGAACAGCAGGAGCCGGAACGCGCCCAGGCGGTGGATCAGCGTGTACAGCACGTCGATGCCGATCTGGCGGCGGTCGGTCACCGGCTCCACGGGCCGCAGGCGCTGCAGGGGGCCGAAAACCAGCACCAGCACCGCGACCTGCAACAGCCCCACCAGCAGCCACATGGTGGCGTCGTAGCCGTCTTCGATGAGGTTGCTCATGCCCAGGTGGAACAGCGCGGGCTGAATCGCCGTCTCGAAGAGCCATTGCTGGCAGTCCCCGAAGAGTTGGCTAAGCGTATCCATGTTCAGTGATGCGTGGCGATCCAGTCGCGATAGGCCGGATGGGTGTTCAAGGTAGCGAAACAATAGCCCTTGCGCTGCAAACCTTCAATCAGCGGTTCCAGCACGGCGGGCGCCCAGGGATCCTGGCGCGACCAGATGCCCAGGTGGGCCAGCAGGATGTCGCCGGGCTTGATGGTGCGCAGCGCCTGGTCCAGCAGTTTGGCGTTGGGGTATTTGTCGCTGGGCAGCTCGTCGCCCAGGAACCCGGCCGGCGACCAGCCCACGTGCTCGAAGCCGCAGGCCTTGGCCGCCTTGAGCAGCGCGGGTGAGGTCTTGCCGCCCGGGGCGCGGTACAGCGGCAGCATGTCCTTGCCCGTCATCTGGTGGAACCGGGCCACCGGACGCTTGATCTCGGCGCAGTACTGCTCGGCCGTCCATTCGGCGCGCTTGCCGGCGTCCGGGCCGGCGCTGGGCTTGACGCGGAACTTGCCGCCCGGCAGGTCGCCCTGCCAGTAGACGTGGTCGTAGGTGTGCGAGGCGAAGGCGTGGCCTTCGGCGGCGCGCGCCTTCCACCAGGGCGCCCACACGTCGTCCAGGCTGGCGCCGTCGGTCAGCGTGCGTTCGTTGGCCAGAAAGAAGGTGACCTTGACCTGATGGCGCTTCAGCACGTCGGCGATCAGCGGCGCCACGCCCATGTGGCCGGTGTCGAAAGTCAGGTACACCGGCTTGTCGCAGGTGGCGGGCGGCGGGGCCGCGCCAACGGCCGAGGCCGACAGCGCGAGGCACAGGACCGCGCCGGCCCGGGCGCGCCAGGGCGCGGGCCGGCGCGTGCGCGCGGCGTGCGGACGGCTACCGGGTCGGCGCATGATTCAGCGTCCAGACGCCATGGGGCGACTTGCCCACCGGCACCTGATTGACGACCTTTTTCTGTTCCAGGTCCACCACGGTGAGCTTGCGCGCCCAGCGCGACGTCACCAGCAGCGTCTTGCCGTCGGCCAGCACGTCCATGCAGTCCGGGCCGCCGGGCACCGGGAAGGTATCCACGACAGTGAGCGTCTGCAGGTCGATGCGGCTGATGGAATTGGCGGTGCGGTTGCTGACGAACAGGTGGCGGTGGTCGCCCTGCGCGCGGAAGGCGTGCGCGCCCGCCGCGGTCTGGATGCGCTTGACCAGCTTGGCAGGGCCGTTGCTGACGTCGTAGGCTTCGACGTAGGAGTCGCCGGTCAGCGCCACCAGCAGCGTCTTCTGGTCAGGCGTCAGGAAGACGTCGGCAGGGGTCTTGCCCACCGGCACCGTCCACTTGGGCGTCTGCGTGGCCAGGTCGATGGCGATGAGCTGGTCGCTGTCCTGCAGCGTGACGTAGGCCGTCGTGCTGTGCTTGTCGATCATGATGTGGCTGGGCGTCTTGCCCGCCTGGATGCGCTTGACCAGCGTGAGGTCAAAGCCTTTTTCCAGCGGCTTCCAGGCATAGATGTCGATGTGGTCCAGGCGGTTGGCCGCCGTGACGAACCACTTCATGTCCGGCGAAAACTGCAACTGGTAGGGATCGACGATGCCGGTCAGCGTGCGCTGCACGTCGCCCGTCTTGGGATCCATCAAGGTAATGGTGTCGCCGGTGGCGTTGGCCACCATGAGCGACTTTTCGTCGGGCGTCAGGTACAGGTGGTGCGGCTCCTTGCCAGTGGGCACCCGTCGCAGCTCCTTGTAGGTGGCCGGGTCGATGATGCTGACGTTGGCGTCCAGGGAATTGAGGACAAAGATCGGGGCGGAAGCCGCCGCGGCGCTAAGCGCCATCCCCACGCCGAAAACGGCGCAGCGGACGAAATGCATGGGGTTCAATTTGAGGATCCGGCAAGGAGAAAACGGGCGGGCGCCCGATGCTCGCCATTTTAGGCACAGCCGCCTGACAAAAGGGCCACGCGCGGGGCGCGCCGGCGGCTTTGGCGACAAACGCATACGCCTGTTGCGACCCAGCAACAGGCGCGCGGAGAACGCGCCATACGGCCCCGAAAACCTACTTCGCGGGCATGGGCTGGCCGCTGGCGTCGACCCAGTTTCCGTCGCGCAGGTCGCCCTCTCGCAAGGCCGCAGCGCGCGTCGCGGAAGACGGCCCCAGATCGCTTTCCAGCACGCCGCCTTCGGGGCCGACCACGAAGGTGCCGATCCCTGTCTGGCCGTAGCGCGCGGGCCAGGCGACGATCCGGTACGCGTTGCCTGCCGCGTCCGGCATGACCTTGTAGCGATAACCGAAATAGGCATCGTCCGCCGGCACGTCCGGCCCCATCGCCAGGGCATCCGGGCCGAAGGCTTGCGGCGGCGCGTCGGGCAGCTCCGGCCAGTAGAGGCCATCGCGTTCGCCGGGCCGGCTGACCAGGCGCATGGCGTAGCGTCCCTGCCCGACGCCCTGCCGATAGCGGGTCTGCGCGGCCTGAAGTTCCTGCAGGGTTTCGATGGCGGTCAATTCGTTGCGGTCGATGGCGCGACGCCGGATCTCGGCCTTGCCCGTCACTGGGTCGAAACGCCATCCCTGGCCGGCGCGCACGAGCGGCACCGGCAGCGTCCATCCGGAATCGCCCACCGCCACCCAGGAGCGCCCGTCGTCGGCGACGATCTCGTGCTTGCGCACCCACGCCGCCAGATAGCGGTAGATGTCTTCCTGGTCGACGCCCCCCGGCACGAGCTGCCGGTGGTTCGGCCCCAGCACCTTTCTCAGGGCATCGACGTCATTCAAGGCCAGCGCGTCCGTGAACGCCTGCGCCGCCGCCTGGGCGCTGGGATAGACGGCCTGCGACCAGGCCGGGGCCGCGACACCGAGCGCCAGCGCCGACGCGGCGCACAGCACGCGCAAACGAGCAATCGTCATGGGAACTCCGCTGTTCATGGTGCTTATCTCCGGCCGCCGCCGCCCCGGCCGCCGCCACCGCCGCCGCGGCTCGGCGCACCGCCTCCGCGATGCGGCGCGCTGGCGCCGGTGCTGCGGTGGGGGGCTGCGCCCCGGCTCACGTCACTGCGCTGGTTCTGCTGCCGCATGCGGTTGCCGTCGCCCGCGCCGCTCAGGGCGTTGCTGGTGTTGGTGGCGCGCGCCCGGTCGCGCGCGGCGGCCTCGTCGGCGCGCTGGCGCTGCGCCGCGGCCTGGCGGTCGTGTGTCGATACGCTGGAGGCGCGGTCCGGCTGGCGGTCCTGCGTCGAAACGCCGGAAGACCGGTTCTGCTGCCGGTCCTGCGTGGACACGCTAGCGCCGCGGTCACGGGCGCCCTGGCCGCCCTGCGGACCTTGGCCTTGCGCGCGCCCCGCCGCCCCGTCGCCCCGGCTGCCCTGCTGCCCGCGGGCGCCTGCGTTCCCGGAGTGTCCGGCGATCGGCTGGCCGGTGCGCCCTTCGAAAGACTGCGCCGCGCGCTCGCGCGCCGCGTCGCGCGAACCCGCCGCGGCGGCGCCTTGCCCCGCCTGCGCGCGGTTCTGCAAGCCGGCCTGCCGCTGGCTGTCGAACCGCTGGCGGCTGGCCTGGTCGGCATACGGCGCATTGCCGCGATTGGCGGCGTTGTGCTGCCACGTGGACCGGTTGTTGTTGACGTTGGTGCGGTCCAGGCGATTGTTGACGTTGATGTTGTTGTAGCGATCCACGTCGATGTCGATGTCGCCGCGTCCCCAATCGGCGTCGCCCCACATCGAATTGATCGCCGCGACCCCCAGCCCGAACCCGATGCCGGCGACCAGCGAAGTCGCGAACATCGACCCTGGCGGCGGCGGGTAGTAATAAGGGGGATACGAGGGGTACGCCCAGGTGCCGTAGACCACTGTGGGGTTGTAGCTGGGCACGTAGACCACCTGCGGATCGGCGGGCTCGATCACCACGACGGTCTTCTCGTTCTGGGTGGTGGTCTTGACGGTCTGCTCGGGCGTGGTTTTCAGGTTGCCAGCCTTCTGGGCCTGCGTACGCAGCCGCTGGACGGAATCCATGACGGCTTCCGGCTGCGCGAGAAAGGCATCGCCGACGGATTTCACCCAGGTCGGTTCGCGTCCCATCATGTCCATGACCGAAGGGAAGGCAACGAGCGACTTGACGCTGGGATCCCAGGATTCGGACTCGACCGCCCTGACGGCGTCGTCGCCGGACTGCGAGCTGTGCGCGGCCGACCATTTGGCGGCCGCCGCGATGTCGTCCGGATAGGTCGACCCCATGAGGATCTGCGACAGCAGCGCATCCGGGTACAGCGCCACGGGCGCCATCAGCTGGTCCAGCTGCGCGTTGCTCAACTTGGTCTGCGCCCAGGCGGGAAAACAGACGGACAGCCCCAGGCAGATCAGGCCGATGAACCACGTTTGCACTCGCCGCATTTCCGTTCTCCGCAAGCAAAGCATCAGCCACAAGCCAGGAGGGAACCGCCGGATCTCGCAAAGACAATATATGCCTAACCCCGCCGGCTTGGAAGCGCCGGCGCAGTGCGCCTTGCCTGCGCCTTTCGGACTACGCCCTCGCGGCGGACGAGACCGCCGCAGGCAGACTGGATTGCGCCCACGGCCGGGCCTATACTGGATTCGCCGTTGCTGGACAGTCCTTTTCCTAAAGGAGAGGCAACATGTACAGGCACTTGCTCATCGCCGTGGACGGTTCGTTGCTGTCGGAATCGGCATTCAAGCGCGCGCTCGTCTTCGCCAAGGAAATGGGCGCCACCCTCACCCTGCTGCGGGCCATCCCGGAAGACCATCTGCTGGTGTATCAAGCCGAGATGCTGGGCTCCACCGAAGGGCATTACACCGACCAGGCCCGCAAGAACGCGCAGGCGTATCTGGAAGGGCTGGAGGCCGAGGCGCGGCACGCGCTCGTGCCATGCGAGGCCATCGTCACGGTCAACGACCACCCGCACGAGGCCATTGTCGATACGGCGCAAAAGCTGGGGTGCGACCTGATCGTGATGGGATCGCACGGGCGTCACGGCATGACCGGATTCCTGCTGGGCAGCGAAACACAGCGCGTGCTGGCCCGCACACGGTTGCCGGTGCTGGTGTACCGCTAGGGACGCGGGGCGCGCTGGCAACGCCAGGTCCGCAATGTGCGTGACCGCGGCCGGCGGGCCGGGTCAGGCCGCCGCCAGTTCGTGCTGGAAGGTGAAACTGTCCGCATACATGTGGTCCAGGCTGGCGCCGCGCTCGGCCAGCAGGTGCTTGGCCTGCCGGATCATCTCGGGCGCGCCGCACAGGTAGAAGGCATGCTCCGACAGGTCCTGGTGATCTTCCAGGACGGCGTGCTGCACGTAGCCGCGTCGTCCCGTCCACGCCTGGCCCGCGCGCGACAGCACCGGCACGAAATTGAACTCATACAGGCGGCCGGCCCAGCGCGCGATCTCGTCGCGCAGGTACAGGTCGGCTTCGGTGCGCATGCCCCAATACAGCGTGACGGGCGGGCAGTCCTCGTTGTCCAGCAGGGATTCGAGGATGGCCTTGATCGGCGCGATGCCGGTGCCCGTGGCCATCATGATGAGCGGGCGCCAATCTTCCTCGTGATAGCTGAAGACGCCCAGCGGCGCTTCGATTTCCACCGGCGCGCCCGCGCCCGCCTGTCCCAGCCACTGGTCCGTGCAGCGCCCGCCCGGAATGCGCCGAATGTGGAAGTCGATCAGGTTGCCGGCGGGCGCCGAGGCCATGGAGAAGCTGCGCGTCGCGCCGTCCGGGAACACGACGTTCATGTACTGGCCCGGCACGTAGTCCAGGCCTTCGCCGGGCAGCGCCAGCGTCAGATGGATGACGTCGTCGCAATAGGCCTGGATGCGATGGATCGTGGCGGGGATGCGGCGCGGCTCGGGGAACGCCTGCCGGCTGCTGGCGACGCTGATGCACAGGTCGCCCGTCGGGCGGGCCTGGCACGCCAGCGCGTAGCCCTGTTCGGCCTCTTCGGGGGTGAGCGCCATGGGGAACTCGTCGTAGCGCACGGCGCCGGACGCGAGCTTGATGCGGCAGGTGCCGCAGCCGCCGAAGGTGCATTCGTGCGGCAGCTTCACCGCCGACCGCTGCGCGCCTTCCAGCACGGATTCGCCCGCTTCGACCTCGAAGGCCTCGTCGGTTTCCAGGATGTGCACGCGGTATGCCATGGCGCCCTCGCTTATTTCTTGATGTCCGCTTCGACCAGCACCTTCATGCCGCGCGGTTCCAGCAGTTCGGCCAGCGCGGCCAGCGCCGCCAGGCCGGCTTTGGTGTCCTGCTCGCCGTTGCCGCCGCTCAGGCCCACGCCGCCAATCACTTCGCCGTTCACGACGATGGGAAAGCCGCCGACGAACACGGCGAACTTGCCGTCAAAGCTCCACTGGATGCCGAAGGCTTCGTTGCCGGGCAGCGCCGGACCGTTGGGCGGGGTGTTGAACAGGTGCGTCGAACGCTTGTGCCCCGCTGCGGTGAAGGCCTTGTTCCAGGCGATCTGCGGGCCCGTGATGCGCGCGCCGTCCATGCGTTCGAGCGCGATCGGATAGCCGCCGTCGTCCACGACGCAGATCGATTCCAGGACGCCGATTTCCTGCGACTTGGCGATGGCGGCGCGCACCATGACGCGCGCTTCTTCGAGTTCCAGGCGATAGATCTGTTTCATTGCAAAGCCTCTGGTGGTGGGTTGGCCGTCAGCCGGCGCGGTAGACGGTCTTGATCTGCGTATAGAACTCCAGGCCCACGCGGCCCGATTCGCGGAACGTGGACGTGCTGGAGTGTTTCAGGCCGCCGAACGGCGCATTGATGAGGTTGCCGGTGGTGGTGCGGTTGATCTTGACCGTGCCGGCCTGGATGTCCCGCGCGAAGCGGTGCGCATACCGCGCGTCGGTGGTGGCGATGGCGGCCGACAGCCCGTATTCCGTGTCGTTGGCCTGCGCGATGGCGTCTTCATAGCCGTCGACCTCGATCAAGGCGATGACCGGGCCGAAGATTTCCTCGCGCGCGATGCGCATTTTCTGGGTCACGCCGGCAAACAGCGCTGGGGTGACGTAATAGCCGCGGTCAAAGCCCGGCCCCGTCAGGCGGTCTCCGCCGTGCAGGTGCGTGGCCTCCTGCTTGCCCAGTTCGATGTAGCCCAGCACATTGTCGAGCTGCCGGGCGGTCGCCAGGGGACCCAGGTCGAAGTTGCCCTCCAGGCCGTTGCCGATGGTCAGCGTGCGGATTCTGGCCAGCAGCTTGTCCGTGTAGGCCTGGCTGACCTTGCGGTCGACCAGCACGCGGCTGGTGCCGGTGCAGGCCTGGCCGCTGAGCGAAAAGCCGCCCTTGACCGCCAGGTCCACCGCGCGGTCCAGGTCGGCGTCGGCCAGCACGATCAGCGGATTCTTGCCGCCTAGTTCCATCTGGGTGCGGGTGGTCAGGCCCGCCGTCCGGTGGATCTGCTCGCCGGCCGCGGTGGAGCCGGTGAACGAAATGGCGCGCACCTGGCTGGCGGCGGTGATGGCCTGGCCCACCGCGCCGGCGGGGCCGGTCAGGAAGTTCAGCACGCCTGGGGGCAGGCCGGCCTGCACGAAGGCTTCCGTCAGACGGTAGCCCGACAGCGGCGCGTCCGACGACGGCTTGAACACCACCGTGTTGCCCGTGATCAGGGCCGGCGCGATCTTGCGCGCGGGGATGGAGATGGGGAAGTTCCACGGGGAGATCACCGTCACCACGCCGAGCGGCTCGCGCTGGCTGTAGACGATCATGTCCGGATCGTCGTTGGCGAAGGTTTCGCCCGTGAAGGACTGGCCCTCGACGGCGTAGAAGCGGATCGTCTGGGCGGACCGCAGGACTTCGTCCTTGGCGAGGTTCAGGCCCTTGCCCTCTTCGCGGGTCAGTTCGCGCGCGATGGCGTCGGCCTGGTCTTCCAGGTGCTGGGCCGCGCGGAACAGGATGGCGGCCCGCTTGGAGATCGGCATGTCGCGCCACGCGGCGAAGGCTGCGTCGGCCGCCCGGACCGCCTGCGCCGCGTCCTCGGCGTCCGACACCTGAAACAGTCCGACCACGTCGCGGGTGTCGGCCGGGTTGAGGTTCGGGGCCGTTTTTCCCGTGCCGCTGGGCATCCAGTTGCCGCCGATGTAGTTCATGAACACGTGCTGCGAGAGATCTTCCACGGGAGCGCTTCCTTGGTCGGGGCCGGCGTGGCCGGGGTGAGGCGTCTGAGCCAGGTTCAGAACATTGTATACTTTAATCACTTTACGACGATCGGTGGAAACCCCACCCGCGCGTCCAGCGAAAAGGCTCCCTCCCGGGAGCCTTATGCCTGGGAGGCCGGCGCCATCAACTCCAGATCAGCACCGCGCAGATGGTCGACACGGACAGGGCCAGCAGCACCGGCAGCAGGAGGGCGCGGACCAGGGACAACACATTCACCCGCGCAAAGCCCGCCACCGCGATCAGGGAGGACCAGGCGATCAGCGTGCCGCCTCCCGTCCACACGGCGCCCATCTGGCCGACCGCCGCCAGCGTGGCGGGGTCCACGCCCACCACCGGGCCGAGGGCGCCGGACAGCGTGCCGGTCAGCGGCAGGCCGGCAAAGCCCGAGCCGTCGATGCCGGTGATCATGCCGACGAGCAGCACGCCGAACGCGACCAGGAAGTGGTTTTCGGGGATCAGGTGCTGCGCGGCGGAGATCACCTCGAACAGCAGCCCGGGCGCCTGCGCTGCGGGCACGCCCAGGATCTGCGCGGCCGTCTCGTTCGCGCCCACGAAGAAGAAGCCGGCGATCGGCAGCACGGAGCCCATGGCCTTGAAGGCGAAGACAAAGCCGTCCGTGACGTGTTCCGGACAGACGTCCAGCATCTTGCGCGGGCCTTCGGCCGCCAGCGTCACCAGCATCATCACCACGAAGGCGACGCCGCCCACCAGCGCCGCCGCGTCGCCGCCGCGCAACGCGGGCAGGGACGGGAACAGCCGGGGCAGCACCATCACGCCGATCACCGCCAGAAAGGCCAGCGGCGTCACCACCGCGAAAACCTTGGACCAGCGGATGCGGCGCGCTTCCTCGCCCAGCGCCGGGCCGTCGGGCAGCGCGGGGTCCGCGCCCATGGTGCCGCGGGCGAGCTCCGCCTTGTCGAAGGAACCGGCCTGTTCGATCCGGGCCAGGCTTCCATCCTGGGCGCGCGCCTGCCAGGCCGACAGCAGCGCGGCATCGGCGGGAACGATCTGGCGGCGCACCAGCAGGTACGCCGCCGTCAGCGCGATGGCGCCGGTGATCAAGGACAACACCAGCGCGCGGTCGGCCACCACCGCCGCGCTGACCGCCGCGCCGGCCGCCTTGGCGCTGATGCTGGGCGCCACGCCGATCACGTAGTCCGAGGACAGGGCCATGCCCTGGCCGGCGATCGCGATGGCCATGGCGCCGGCCAGCGGCGGCAGTCCCGCCGCGATGGCGGCCGGCAGCAGGATGGCGGACACCAGCGGCACCGCGGGGGTCGGCCAGAAGAACAGCGAGATCACATACGTACAGAGGGCGATGATCAGAAAGGACGAATGCCCGCCGCGCATGATGCGGCGAAAGGGCTGGACCATGCGCACGTCCGCCTGCAGCGTCTTGAGCGAATTGAGCAGGGCCGTCATGAAAGTGATGACCAGGAAGATGTTGAACAGCTCCTTGGCCGCGACGAAGCTGGCGGAAAAAATGCCGATCAGCGCGCTGATCGGATTGCCCGTGATCGCCAGCACGACCAGGAACGTGCCGATGACGGATGGCACCACCACATTGGCCCGCAGGATCATCGTCAGGATGATGGCGGCGACGCTGATCAGGTACATCCAATGAGCGGCATTGAGCACGACGTCGGATTGCATGCGCTATTCCCCTTGTATATGGGTGGCTGTTGGGTCGCCACCATCGGTATACTATATTTCGTTTGCAGGCATACCAACCGAAATATGCATCGCCTAGGGAAAGCGATAGGACCAGAAATGGCCTGAATAATGGCTTAAAAACAGGGGTTTACCCTGATTTGTTGGGATTTTGCGGGCGCGGCGTGATTTCATGGATAGACTATCGTATACATAATTGACTTGTGACGCGGCATGCTGTCTTCGTTGGCTTTTCCCGACCTGTGGCATTACGCCGCCATGGCGGCCGTGGTGTTCGGCGCCGCGGTGGCGCAAGGCGTGGGCGGCGTGGGCTTTGCCATGTTTGCCGCGCCCGTGGCGGCCATGTTCTTCCCCCAACTCGCGCCCGGCCCGCTCCTGACCCTGGGCGGCTTCATTTCCCTGCTGACCGCGCTGCGCGAACGGGCCGCCATCGACTGGCCGGCCGTCTCGTATGCCCTGGCCGGGCGCGCCGTGGGGACCCTGATCGCGATCTATGCCATGGCGCGTTTCGCGCCGCAGGCGCTAGGCGTGCTGTTCGCCTGCATGATCCTGATCGCGGTGGCGCTGAGCGTGGCCGGGCTGCGGTTTTCCGCCACGCCCGGTCGCGTGTCGGGCGCGGGCGTGGCCTCCGGGATCATGGGCACGATGACCTCGGTGGGCGCGCCGCCCATCGCGATCGTGCTGCAGCATGCGGCCCCGGCGCGGTTGCGCGCCACCCTGGGGATGGTGCTGTTCCTGGGTTCGATCTTTTCGCTTGCGATGCTGGCGCTGGCCAAGCGCTACACCGGTTACCACGCCGGACTGGCGCTCAGCCTGGCGCCTTTCCTGCTGGCCGGTTTCGCGGTCTCCAACCGGCTGCGCACCCTGCTGCCGCCCCGCGCCGTGCGCGGCGTGCTGCTCACGGCCTGCGCCATGGGCGCGGTGGGGGTGCTGGTGAAAGCCTTCTGGACGCAGTGAAGCCTGGATGCCTGACCTGATGCCTGACCATCTGCCTCGCCTGATGCCCGCCGCCGCCCGCGACGACCGGCTACACCCGGTAATACAATGGCGACTGTATCCATTACGCCAAATCTGCTCGCCATGACAACTTCTCCCGTCAGCCCGCAAGCCGTAGAGACGCAGCACTCCGCCTCGCTGAAGATCGGCGAGCAGCATCCGCAGCTGTTTGCCGTCATCCGCGACAAGCTGCGCGAGCGTATCCTCAGCGGCGAATTCACGCCCGGCGACCGCCTGGTGGAAGGCCGCTTATCCGAGGAGATGGGCGTCTCGCGCATTCCGGTGCGGGAGGCGTTGCGTGCGCTGGCCGCCGAAGGCCTGGTCACGATCGAGCCGCGCCGTGGCGCTTCCGTGTCGGTGCTTTCCGACGCGGTTGCCTATGACATGGTGGAGGTTCGCGCCACGCTGGAAGGGCTGAACGCCAAGCTGGCGGCGCAGCGCCGCGACGAAAAGACCGTGGAACGCCTGCAGGCGTTCCTGCGCGAGGGCACGGAAGCGGCGCGCGACGAGCAACTGGACAAGTTCCTGGCGCTCAATTCGCAGTTCCACGAAATGCTGGCCACGATCGGCGGCAATGTAGTGCTGACCGACCTGATGCGTTCGCTGCGCGACCGCACCGCCCTGCTGTTCGCGCCCAGCAACATGCGGCGCGCCAAACAGAATTGGGACGAACATTCCCAGATCCTGAACGCCGTCATTGCCGGCAACGGCGATCTGGCGGCGCTGCTGGCCAGCCAGCACGTGCATAACGCCGCCAAGGCCTACACCGAGGCGCAGCAGCCGGCGCAACAGGCGTCGGTGGCCTGAGGCCGCACCGCCAGAGGGGCCGGCCGCCGGTTGCGCCGGCCGCCGGATACGCCGGCCGCCGGATATGCCAACCGCTGGTTATGCGCCGGCCGCCGTCAGGTCGCGGCGGCTTCCACCGGGCCGGGTGCGGCGCCAACCACGATGCCCTTGCCGTTCTGCACCACCCACGACACCTTGACGTCGCCATTGACGAAGGTCTGGCAGGCCATGCGGTAGCCGGCCTCGAAATCCTCCGGCCGCAGGTGCTTGCGCTCCTTGGGCTTGATGGCGTCGGTGTTTTCCAGCCCCTCTTCGATCCGGCACTTGCACGTGCCGCACAGGCCGCCCCCGCATTTGAACGGGATGCCGCCCTTTTCCTTGAGCGATACCCGCAGCAGGTTGCTGTTCTCCGGCGCGGTGGCGACCTTGCCGCCATTGGAGATGAACGTGATCTGGACCATGGTTTCAGTGCTCCGTGGCGACGGCGTTGGACCGCAGCGTCAGCGTCGATTCCATGCTGCCAAAACGCGTCAGGTGCGCCAGTTCCTTGCGGGCGGCGTCCACCGACGCAAACTTCTCCAGGAACTTGGACGGCACGTGATTGACCACGTAAGGAGGCGTCTCCTCGGTGACGACCAGCTTGATGTCGCGGTGCAGGCAGGCAATGCTGAAGACCGCGAGCGCGCGCCCGTAGAACACGTAGTCGTAGGTTTCGATGATGTCCGCCCCGTCCCCCGCCTCGGTGCGAAAGACGCCCGGCTTGGAGGTCAGGATCACATAGGTCGATGCCATGGCCGTCATGCCTCCAGGTCCTGGACCAGTTCGATGTCGCGATTGAGCCAGAGCTGGCACGCCAGCCGGTACCCCTGGTCGATGCGGTCGCCGAGCTGCTTCTTTTCCTTCCAGTTCACCGGCGGCAGATGCTCGGCCCCGGCGATGATCCGGCAGGCGCACTTGGCGCATTTGCCCATGCCGCATTCGTAGCGCAGGTGCGGAAACGGAAACTGCTTGATGCCGGCCCGCACCACCAGGTTGGTGTTGTCCTTCACCACATCGGTGTAGGTCTGGCCGCCTTTATGAAACACAACGGTAGGCATGAGGTCTTCATCCAGGTTCTGCGATGCGGCGGCCGCCCGGCGCGGGCCGGGCGGCGTGGCGGAAATCAGGCGGCAAGGCCCAGTTCGGGCAGCTTGATTTCGTCCTGCACGTAGTCGGTGTAGAGGGCCGTGGTGTAGAGCAGCCGCATCTGCGCGCCGATCTCGCAGATCTTCAGGCAGCGCTGCTGCAGGTCCACCGTGTTGGCGTGTTCCAGCACGATCTGGTAGCCGCGTTCGCCGTGGATCTCGTCGGACACGATGTGCAGATCGAAGAATTCCACTTCCTCGTCGGTGAAGCCGTACTTCTCGCGCAAGGTCGGCGTCTGTTTGCGGTAGATGGACGGCACCTGCGATTCCAGGCCCACCACCAGGCCGGCCACCGCCACGATCGGGTCCTCGCGCATGGCCACGGCGTAACACCAGCTCTGCAGCGCGCGCGTGGTGGGCGACATGTTGTCCGGATTGGTGACCCGTTCACGGGTGGTCCCGCAGGCTTCGGCAAAGCGGATCAGCAGGTCGGTGTGGCGGTCGCCCCCGATTTCCTCTTCGTACATGTTGGCCAGCAGGAAGTCCTTGGCCTCGGTGTAGGTGTCCGGCGTGCGGGCGTACAGGTAGCCCAGGTAATCGGCGAAGGGGCCGACATAGTGATAGTGGTTCTCGGCCCAGCGCGACAGGTGCTCGCGGCTGAGCTTGCCTTCGGCCCATGCAATCGAAAAGGGCGACGCGTTGGCGCTCTTGCCCTTGATCGCGTTTTCCAACGCGGTGCGGAATTCATCTCGGTTCATCAGTTCTGCCATGGCGCGCTCCAGGTCCGGTGGGAAGAAATTCCAGGCCTGTGGCAGCCCGGGATTGATGAACATTGTATACCGTCTACTGTTTTGATCTGCTAGGGCTATCCCGGAGTGAAGCTGCCCAAAGAGGGACGCACCAGCAATATCAGGCACTTGGCGCGGTTAGCGGGAGCGGGGCGCAACGAGGCGGCTGGACCGTGCCGCGGCAAGGACGTACAATGAATACACTTTCACTGCAATACGGACATACCATGAACACCCGCCATCCCCTCGGCGACGCCCCGATCGGCCAACAGCTTCTGGTCCACTACGCCCGCCGCGACGCCGTGCGGCACGCGACGCCCCTGTTTCCGTCGTCCTGGGCCGAATTGCTGGCGCCGTTCCGCAATGCCCGCCTGCGGCCGCTGCGCGCAGCCGCGCCCGCCGGTCGTGCGCAACGCGACGACACGGTCTGCCAGGCGGGTTGATCCGGAGCAAACGCCCAGGCGCGGAGCCGGGCGGCGTGGGACAGGCGGGCGCTTGCTAGCGCCTTGCGCGCAGGCTGACCTGCAGCCGCGCATTCCGCTGCGCCGCGCTGCGTTGGCGGCGCGCATTGCCGCCGGCCAACAGCAGCACGACGGCAAATCCCACGGTGTACGCCAGCACGTCCCACCAGTCCGGCACGCTGCCGAACACGACGCGCAAAATCGGCTGTTCGATTGTCCAGCCGGACTGACGGGCAAGGTACTGGCCCAATTCCACCGCATAGCCCGACAACAGCGCCGCGACCGCCAGCGGCAGCACGCCCGCGCGGATGAAACTGCGATACAGCAGGTAGGCCCAGCCCACGGCGACGGCGTCGCCGACGAAACCGCGCAGGAAGGGATAGGGCGCGCCGACGGTGGCGATCAGGGCCAGCACCGCGGTGACGGCCAGCAGGGCGGCGAATGCGCGCCCATTGAAATTCAGGGTCATTTGAATCAGCAAACGTAAATGGTGCAACAGGGCCCCGTTCGGCGCCTCGGGGCGCCGGGCCGGCCACGGCGGCCGCAGCCGCGCGCAAACGTGCGGACCGCCGTGCAGCCCGCGCCCCCGGCCCGTAACAAGGCCAGCGCGCAGGTTACCGGAAAAGCGCCGGCCGCCTCCAACGCCGCAAGGCTTGGGCGTACCATTGAGCGGCCCGGACCACGCTCGATATGGGCGAAGCGCTGGGCTTTTCATTGCGCCGCAATCCCGAATCCCGATGAAACGCGAGGCCCGACCATGCTTACCTCTCTCTGGCGCAACTGGCGGGCCTCGCGGCGGACAGGGCTGCAGCTCGACCTGATCCTGGCCAATGCCGACCCGCAGGCTCCGCTGGCGGACCGGAACCTCTGGCTGGCGGACGTCTTTGGCTGGCTGAACCGGTCCGGCCAACGGCCGCCCCGTCAGGACGAAAGCAACGATGAGGACCAGGACGGGGACGGCAACGATCCCCGCCACGCGCGCCTGCGCTACCTGCTGCAGGTGCTGGATAACAACCCCGAGGTCGCGGGCCGCGCCGCGGCGACGCTGCGCTCGGTGCTTGCCGACAACGATGCCACCGCGCTGCTGTGCGACACCGGCGTCGCGTCGCGTCCCGGTTTCTGGGGCGAGTTCTGGCGCCGTGTGGTGGCCTGGATGTTGCCGCCGCCCCCGAACCGCGGCGACATGGCGGGCCTGTTCACGCGCGTCTTTCGCCGACCGGACTACGCGGCGTGGATGGAATCGCTGGACGACGCGACGCTGGCGCGCATCCGCGCGCTGGTGCGCCGGGAAGGCGGCGACGCATCTAGCAACGCATCGCGCGACCCATCATCCGCCCCATCATCCGCCCCATCTTCCGACGCCCTCTTCCTGCGCCTTGAACAGACCCTGATCCGCAGCATGCAGGTGCTGGTCAGCCAGGTGCGCGCGGTCGGGCTGGGCCAGGATATCCGCTCGCGCCTGCCGGGGCCCGTGGACGAGACGCCCTTCTTCACGCTGGAGGCCGCGGCCTCGGCGCTTTTTGACAGCCCGCCGGGCACGCCGCGCGACGTCCTGGGGCAGCGGCTGAATGTGTTCCGCGCCTTGCTGGACGACTGCCGGGCCGCCGGGGACGCCGTGTACGAAGAGCTCAAGCGCAACGGCGTGGCGGTCGACGTGGTCTACCAGATCGAGAGCATGAAGCTGCGCGTGGCGCGCATCGAGCTGCTGCTGGGCGTGTGGATCGACCCCACGCAGCGCCACCGGTACGTGCACCTGATCGCCGAACTGATTCGGTCCACCCAGGCGCGCGGCAGCATCCGCCACCTGGCGGCCTCCTCGTTTGCCCACCTGGCCCGCCGCGTGATGGACCGCAGCGCGGAAACCGGCGAACACTACATCGCCCGCGACTCGCTGGAATACCTGGACATGCTGAAGGCGTCGCTGGGCGGCGGCTTCATCGTGGCGTTCACGGTCTACCTGAAGTTCTTCATCGTCTCGCTGCACCTGGACAAGTTCCTCGAAGGGCTGCTGAATGCGCTGAACTACGCGGGCAGCTTTCTCGTGATCCAGTTCGCGCATTTCACGCTGGCCACCAAGCAGCCGGCCATGACGGGCCCGGCGCTCGCCCGCCGGCTCGACGCCGCCTACACCCCGGACGGCCGCGAGGCCTTCGTGGACGACACGCTGGCGATGTTGCGCTCGAACGCCGCGGCGATCCTGGGCAACCTGGCCGTGGTGCTGCCGCTGGCCTGGGCGATCCAGTGGACGGCCATGCGCGTGGCGGGGCATCCCCTGATCGACGCCGACAAGGCGCAGGACACGCTGCATTCGCTGTCGTTCTGGGGGCCGACGCCTCTTTATGCGGCCCTGACGGGCGCGCTGATCTGGCTGTCCAGCCTGATCGCCGGCTGGGCCGACAACTGGTTCGCGCTGCATCGCGTGCATGACGTGATGGCCTACGGCCGCCGCACGCGCCGGCTGCTGGGCGAGCGCGGGGCCGTGCGCTGGGCGGGCTTCTGGGAGCGCAACGTCTCGCAGATCGCCGCCAACGTGTCGCTGGGCCTGATGCTGGGCCTGCTGCCGGCCCTGGTGGACGCCCTGGGATCGACCCTGGAAGTGCGGCACGTGTCGCTGAGCGCCGGCCAGATCGCCGCCGCGGTGGCCACGCTGGGCTGGGATCTCGTGCATACGCAGGTGTTCTGGCTGGCGGTGGCGGGCACCGCGGCGACGGGCGCGCTGAACGTGATCGTGAGCTTCGCGCTCGCCTTCAATGTGGCGCTCGCCTCGCGCGACATGCGCCGCGACGACCGCGTCTCGCTGACGGCTGGCGTGCGCCGCCGCATCCTGCGGCGGCCGGCGTCGCTGTTCTGGCCGGTCAAGCCGCGGCCCGCGCCCGCGCAGTCCTAGCGCGGGGCCGGGGGGCCGCGTTCCTGCCGCCCCGCGCTAGGACTGTGCCGGGGCGAAATCCGTAGCCGCATTAGAATCAGTCCCTACGATTCCGGACTTTCCGTCCGGACGCCCTCGCAGCGCAGCCCATTCATGCTCTCGTTCTCCCGCAGCACCGTCTATCCGGCCGGGGTCGGCCTGCCCGCCGCCGAACGGCTGGGCGCCCTGGTGGCTGTCATGCTGGCGGTCTGCATGGCCAGCCTGGACACGGCCATCGCCAACACCGCGCTGCCGACCATCGCGCGCGACCTGCAGGCCAGCGAGGCCGGCTCCATCTGGGTCATCAGCGGCTATCAGCTCGCGATGGTGGCCGGACTGCTGCCCGCGGCGGCGCTGGGCGAAATCCTGGGGCACCGGCGGGTCTACATCGTCGGGCTGGCGGTGTTCACCCTGTCTTCGCTGGCCAGCGGCCTGGCGCCGTCGCTGCCCATGCTGGTGGCCACGCGCATCCTGCAGGGGCTGGGCGCGGCGGGCGTGATGAGCGTGAACGGCGCGCTCCTGCGTTTCATCTATCCCTCGCACATGCTGGGCCGCGGCCTGGGGCTCAATGCCATGGTGGTGGGCCTGTCCTTCGCCGGCGGACCGACCGTGGCGTCGGCCATCCTGCTGCTGGGGTCCTGGCACTGGCTGTTCCTGGTCAATTTCCCCATCGGCATCCTGGCCGCGATCCTGGCCCTGCGGGGCCTGCCCGACACCACGCGGGCGCGGCACGGCTTTGACGGCATGGCCGCGCTGCTGTGCGCCATGACGCTGGGACTGCTGGTGCTGGCGACGAACGAACTCGCGCACGGCGCGCCGTGGCCGCGCGTGGCGCTGGAAGGCGGCGTGGCGGCGGTCAGCCTGTGGCTGCTGATGCGGCGCCAGGCCGGCCATCCCGCGCCCATCCTGGCGGTGGACCTGCTGCGCCGCCCGCTCTTCGCGCTGTCGGCGGCGACCGCGGTGTGCGCCTTCGCCGCCCAGGCCCTGGCGTTTATCTCGCTGCCCTTCCTGTTCCAGTCCGTGCTGGGCTACACCCAGGTCGAAACGGGCTTCCTCATCACGCCCTGGCCGGTGGTGGTGGCCTTCATGGCGCCGATCGCGGGCCGCCTGTCGGACACGTATCCGGCCGGCATGCTGGGCGGGGTGGGCCTGGCCCTGCTGGCCCTGGGCATGGCGCTGCTGGCGCTGCTGCCCGCCGATCCGTCGATATTGGATATTTCGTGGCGCATGGCGATCTGCGGCGCCGGTTTCGGCTTTTTCCAGTCGCCCAATCTGCGCGCCATCATGACTTCCGCGCCGGCGTCGCGGGCCGGCGGCGCGAGCGGCATGATCGGAACGGTGCGCCTGCTGGGGCAGGCGAGCGGCGCGGCCCTGGTCGCCGCCTGCTTCAACGTGTCGACCACGCACGGCGCCGTCGCCGCGTTGTGGCTGGGCGGCCTGTGCGCCGGCCTCGCATGTATCGCCAGCTTTACGCGCCTGCGTTTCGACGCGAGCGAACCGGGGCAGACGCCGGCCTCGCGCTGAGTCGGCAATGTGCAGCCGGCAACGCGGCGCCGGCAGGTTCTTGAAATAGGAACTGACCCCGTATTGACACCGGTATCCGCAACATTATTGCCGTTCATATCGAAATATTCGAAACGTCTTTCGACATATTCGTAAGATGTGCAACATCGGCTAAATAAAGGATCCGGCGGGGCCGTTGTCCATGGTGCAGGCTTGCTGCATTTTGGGACGACGCGTATGACACAGCTTTTGAAAGACATCACGATCCGCCGCATGATCCTGGGGACCTTGCTCCTGATCAGCGCCTTCATCGCCGGCCTGTCGGCCATCAGCGTCCAAGGGTTGCGCAGCGCCGGCGAAGCGCTTGCCACCGGCAACGAACTCCTGCACGAAGTCTCCACGCTGTCCCGGGTCAATGACCAGGTCATGCGCGCCCGGCTGCGGCTGGCGCGCCAGCTTGAATACGCGGCCGAAGGCCAGAAAGACAAGGCCGCCGAAGAGGGGCGCAGCATCGACGCCGCGCTGTCCGAGGCCAAGAAGCATCAGACGCGGTTCATCGAACTGGCCCGCCGCGCGGCGCCGCCCGCGCTGCTGGACGCCATGCGGTCCGGCTTCGACGCGCTGGCGGACGGGATCGCCGTGCAACGCCAGCATCTGGCCGACGGCGCGATCGACAAGGCGCGCGCCCATGCGGCGGGCCCTGTGGTCACCGCCAGCCGCAGCTTCGGCAAGAGCATGGAACAGTACGAAGCGTATGCCCAGGCGCGCGAGTTGCAGCTGTGGACGGACGCCGAGACCAACCGCCGCCAGGCCTATATCGGCGTGGGCATCGTGCTGGGCATCTGTCTGCTGCTGCTGGCGCTGGGAGACCGCTACGTCGTGATGTTCGTGAAACGTCCGCTGGACGGGCTGAAGGACCACTTCCAGCGCATCGCCAGCGGCGACCTGACCGCGCCCATCGCGCCGTTCGGCAAGAACTGCGTGGGGCAGATCATCCCCTACCTGCAGGAAATGCAGGCCAGCCTGGTGCGCACCGTGCATGCGGTGCGCGACGGCGTGATCGAGATCAACACGGGTTCCAGCGAAATCGCGGCCGGCAACCAGGACCTGTCCAGCCGCACCGAACAACAGGCGGCTGCGCTGGAAGAAACCGCCGCCAGCATGGAACAGTTGCTGTCCACGGTGACCAGCAACGCCGACAACGCGCGCTTGGCCAACGAGATGGCGGCCACCGCGTCCGAGGTGGTGCAGCGCGGCGGCGAAGCCGTGCAGGCGGCGGTCAGCACGATGCGCGAAATCGCGCAGGACTCCAACCGCATCGAAGACATCGTCGGCGTCATCGACGGCATTGCGTTCCAGACCAACATCCTGGCCCTGAACGCGGCGGTCGAAGCCGCGCGCGCGGGCGAGGAAGGCAAGGGATTCGCGGTGGTGGCCGCCGAGGTCCGGTCGCTCGCGCAGCGCAGCGCCGGCGCCGCCAAGGAGATCAAGCAATTGCTCGAAGCCTCCGGCGCCACGGTGCAGGCCGGTTCCGCGCAGGTAGAGGCGGCGGGCCTGACGATGACGGAAATCCTGGAGACCATCGATCGGCTGACGATGCTGGTCAACGGCATCGCCACCGCGTCGAACGAGCAGGTGACCGGCATCGACCAGGTCAATACCGCCGTCACCCAGATGGACCAGGTCACGCAGCAGAACGCCGCGCTGGTCGAGGAAGCCGCCGCCGCGGCGTCGTCACTGGCGTCGCAGGCGCAGCGGCTGCAGGCCGCCGTCAGCGCCTTCCGCCTGCCCCCGCGGGATCCGGCCACGGCCCAAGCCCCGGCCCAGGTGCGCGGGCGGCCCACGCTGCTGACCGCCTGATGGGCCAACCCCGGCCCTAACCCCGGCCCGGCCCGGACCCCGCTCCGGGCGCGGGACCGGGCGCAGAGCGGGGTCCGGGCCTGTTTCCGCCCTCGGCGGCATCCCCCGCGTTCAGGCCGTGCGCGGCAGCAGCTCGATCACGCAGGCGTCAATGCCGTCCGCCGCGCTCAGGCAATAGCGGGCCAGGCCGTCCCGCCCTTCGACGTGCAGGCAATCGTAGCGAGCGGGCAGCAGATGCTGCGCGCCGTCCAGCTCCAGCGACAGGGCGCCGCCGGCCGTCAGCACCAGCACGCTGCGCGCGCTGCTGTGAAACACCCAGGGCGCCGCGCCGCGCACCCATTGCAGGCGGGCGTGGAGCCGGTCAGGCGCATAGATCAGATTGAAATCGCGGATCGGGCCGTCGAGCAGGCGGCACGACACGGCCGCGTCGCCCGAGAACGCGTAGGCCTCGCGCGGCCCCAGGGGACGCTGCGTCCGGCCGTCCACGGTGAGTTCCATGCCGCCGCCTTCCAGCACGCTGATGATGCGCTGATAGCCGCCAAAGGCCGAGAAGCCGCCGTCCTGCGCGACGTCGGCCAGCGACAGCCGCCAGTCGAACGACGCGGTATGGCCGCCCGGGTTGCAGGCGACCTCCTGGGTGGTGCCGCCGCCGTTGCGCCAGGGCATGCGCGGATAGTCCGCGGCCCGGTAAAGCCGCACATCGGATGGGTTCATGGCCAAGAGTAAGTCCTTCAGGGTGGCGGAATTATAGGTCTGGGAGACCCGCGCCGCCCCCGCGCCTGGACGGCCGCGGTTCAAGCCCTTATACTCCCCCCCTGTATCGAATCGGAGCCTGCCGTGCCGCACTCCCCCCAAGAAAAGAAACGCGTTGTCACGCGCCTGCGCCGCATCCAGGGGCAGGCGTTAGCATTGGAACGCGCGGTGAACGAAGGCACGGAATGCGGCGCGCTGCTGCAGCAGCTGGCTGCGCTGCGCGGCGCCACGAACGGCCTGATGGCCGAGGTGCTGGAAAGCCACCTGCGGGAAACTTTCCTGCAGTCCGCCCAGGGCAATCCGCCGGCCCCCAGGCCCGAGACCGAATCGCAGATCGATGAGCTCATGCGCATCGTCCGTTCCTATCTGAAATAACCCATCTGGAGCATCGCTATGAAATCACGCGCAGCCGTCGCATTCGGCCCCGGCAAGCCGCTGGAAATCGTTGAAATCGACGTCGCGCCCCCGCAGCGCGGCGAGGTGCTGGTGCAGATCACGCACACCGGCGTCTGCCATACGGACGCCTTCACGCTGAGCGGCGACGACCCCGAGGGCCTGTTCCCGGCCGTGCTGGGCCACGAAGGCGCCGGCGTGGTGGTCGAAGTGGGCGAAGGCGTGACCTCGCTCAAGCCGGGCGACCACGTCATTCCGCTCTACACGGCCGAATGCCGCGAGTGCAAGTTCTGCCTGTCGGGCAAGACCAACCTGTGCCAGAAAGTGCGCGCCACGCAGGGCAAGGGCGTCATGCCGGACGGCACGTCGCGCTTCAGCTACGAAGGCAAGCCGCTCTACCACTACATGGGCTGCTCCACGTTCAGCGAATACACCGTCGTCAACGAGATCTCGCTGGCCAAGATCAATCCGGCCGCCCCGCACGAGAAAGTCTGCCTGCTGGGCTGCGGCGTGACCACCGGCATTGGCGCGGTGCACAACACCGCCAAGGTCAAGGAAGGCGACACGGTCGCCGTGTTCGGCCTGGGCGGCATCGGCCTGGCGGTCATCCAGGGCGCGGTGCAGGCCAAGGCCGGCCGCATCATCGCCGTCGACACCAACCCGAACAAGTTCGTGCTGGCCAGCGCCATGGGCGCGACCGACTGCATCAACCCCAAGGACTACGACAAGCCCATCCAGGAAGTCATTGTCGAACTGACGGACGGGGGCGTGGACTTCTCGTTCGAGTGCATCGGCAATGTGCACGTGATGCGCGCCGCGCTGGAATGCTGCCACAAGGGCTGGGGCGAGAGCATCATCATCGGCGTGGCCGGCGCGGGCCAGGAGATCAGCACGCGCCCGTTCCAGCTGGTGACGGGCCGCGTGTGGCGCGGTTCAGCCTTTGGCGGCGTCAAGGGCCGCACGCAGCTGCCGGGCATGGTGGAAGACGCGATGAGCGGCAAGATCGACCTCGATCCCTTCGTCACGCACACCCTGCCCCTGGACCGTATCAACGAAGCCTTCGATCTGATGCATGAAGGTAAGTCGATCCGGACGGTGATCCACTACTGACGTAGGCGTTCTCGCGGTAGACGCGCTCGGTATTGCCGACGAAGGTCGCCAGCGAGAACTCCTTGAGCGCCGTGCTGCGGGCGTCCACGCCCATGGCCTGCAGCACGCTGCGGTTCCGCAGGATCTCCGACACCGTCCGGGCCACCGTCTCCGGGGACCCGGGCGGCACGATCCAGCCGTTGCGGCCCTCGGTGACGTTTTCCGTCAGGCCGCCCACGCTCGTCACGATGACCGGCTTGCCCGCGGCCATCATCTCGCGGCAGGCGAAGGAAATCGTCTCCAGGCGGGACGACAGCACAAAGCCCACGTCCAGCGCCGCCAGCACCGGCTCCACATTGTCGAGCAGCCCGGTGAAGACCACCTGGTCCTGCATGCCCAGCGCGGCGACTTGCCGCAGCATCTCGTCGCCCGGCATCTCGCCGGCGATCAGCAGGGCGATCTGGTCGCGCTGCGCCTGGGGCAGCCGCGACACGGCATCCACCATGTCGATCCAGCTCTTGTAGTCCGCCGTGCCGGCATTGCTGCCGATCACCAGCCGGTCGCGCAATGCGGGCGGCAGGAAGCGGGCGCGCGCCTGCGCGGACTGGGTGCGGCAGGCGGGACGGTATTTCTCGGTGTCCACGCCGTTGTGCACGACGCGCAGGTCTTCGTCGCGGAACACCGACTGCTTCATGCGCCGGAACGTGTGGCTGCACACGCAGATGACGCGGTTGGTGCCCCACTTGGCGCGCAGCCGCGCGCCCAGGCTGACGGCGTTGCGGTCGTTGTGCTGCGTGTACACGATAAAGGGACGCCGCGCGCCCATGCCCATCGTCGCCAGCATGCACAGCCGGTGATCGGCCGACCCGTTGACGTGGATGACGTCGAACTGCTCCTTGCGCAGCAGCGCGCGCAGGCGGCGCAGCGCGCTCAGTTGTTCGAGCACGTTGCCCTTGAATTCCAGGTCGATGGTGCGCAGGCCGGGCACGGTCCGCGCTTCGGCCAGCAGGCGGCTCTTGCGCGGCGCGCCGACCGTGACCTGCGACTTCTGGCACAGGATGCGCGCCAGCGACATCACGTAGGTCGTGTGACCGCCGCCATCGCCCTGGTGGAAATTCGTGTAGAGGATCTTCATTGTTCAGGACTCGTCAGCGGTTGTGCGGCCGGCGCCAGCAGGCAGCTCCAGTGACGCTTTTCAAAGATGTCGTCGCCCAGCCGGCTCAGCACCGACAGGTTGTAGACCTTGATTCCCCGCGCGCGCAGCAGTTGGCTGGCCTGCCGGAACGCGGGTTCGATATGTCCGGCGTACTGCCGGTCCAAAGCGGTGGGCAATTGCGCGCCAGCGCTTTCGTAAAAGCGCGGACCCGCCGTGGCCGTCAGGTCCAGCCCGTGCAGATAGACCGTCCTGGCGCCCAGCCAGGCCAGGAACTGCAGCGACGTGTAGGCAACCGTTCCGCCGCCGAACAGGCCACGCGCCGCATCCAGGCTGAATCCGTGCGCATGCATCGGGTGGTGCGCGTCGAACAGCACCAGTTCGGGATCGGCGCCCAACTGCGCCTCCAGCTCCTCGGGCCTGGCGCGCGGCTGCTGGGCGCGCTGGTGCACTTCCTCGAACAGCGCGATGCGGCAGCGCACCGTGCGGTTGTCGAACAGCAGCGCGATCCAGCGATACACCTCCGGCGTCACGAACAGCACCAGGTCCTGGGCCAGCACCTGGGCCACCAGGTCCCGCCGCCGTTTGACGAACCCCGCATCCAGCATCGCGTAATAGTCAAAGCGCAGCGCGGGATGCCGGGCGCGCAGGGCGATCGAACCGTTGACGCCCATGACCGTGCTCATGCGGCACTGGTCGTAATCGATCTGCGCCACGGAAGGGCCGCTCAGGATCAGGTGCGCGTCGCCGCCGATGCCGCGCGGCAAGCGATCCAGCGGGACCGTCGCCGGCCCGCGCACGCCATGCAGGTCGCAGCCCGACAACCGGCCCTGGCCATCGCGGCGGACCGTCACGAACGGCCACAGCGTTTCGTTGTGCCGATCCGCCCTGGGCCGCGTGTAGCGATACAGGTAGCGCAGGCCCTTGGTCAACGGGCGCGAGCGCAGCAAGCGGGGGACGAGCGCAAGACGGGGCATGAGGGGTTGCGCGTGTACCGCGGCGTAGCCTGACAACGACCTGATTCTACGCAGCGCCTCCTGGCAAAAGCGCGAGTGGATTATGTGAGATGTAACCCTTTGAAGAACCCACTTATCTGCCCCCAAAATTTCCCTCGCACAAGCCGCCGGCGTCCTGGGGTTTCACCATATGGAAAACGCTGCCGCCGCCCGCGAAGCCGCGCGATCATATCGGCGCCGCATGTCATTCTCATGGCGTCGGCCGGATGACGGGGTCCGTCACCCCCCGATTACGTTTTGCGCCAAAGAAGTCCTCGTCTGATATCGTTCCGGCATCCCCGTCCGCTTCCCACCTGTCCAATGAGCGCAATCCGCCCCGACCACCCCGACCTGCAAGACGCCATCGCCGACGCCATCAGCACGGCCACGCGCGGCGCGGGCCGGGTGAACATCCTGGTCGCCGGCAAGACGGGCGTGGGCAAGAGCACGCTCATCAACGCCGTGTTCCGCGGCGAGCTTGCCCGCACGGGCGCGGGCAAGCCCGTCACCCAGACCACCCAGGAATTCACCCGCCCGGGCCATCCGCTCACCATCATCGACACGCGGGGCCTGGAAGTCGGCGACTACGAGCGCTCGCGCGCCCAGCTTGCCGACCTGATCCAGGAACGCTCGGCCTCGGACGACCAGGACCGGCATCTGCACGTCGCCTGGCTCTGCATCCAGGACAGCAGCCACCGCGTCGAAGACGCCGAGATCGAACTGTGCGACATGCTGGACAAGGCCGGCATTCCGGTCGTCGCGGTGCTGACCAAGGCGCGCAAGAACAGTCCCTTTCTTGACGAGGCCCGCAAGCTGTTGCCGCGCGCCCGCCAGGTCGTGGCCGTGCGCGCGCTGCCCGAATGGATCGACGAACTGGACGCCGAACTGCCGCCCATGGGGCTGGACGGGCTGATCGAAGTGACGGCGCAGCATGTGCCCGAAGCGCAGCAGCGCGCGTATGCGAACGCGCTGTCCACCCGCAACAAGAAGGCCCTGGAAGTAAAAAAAAAGCGGGCTGAGATCGAGGTGAACGTCGCCGCGGGCCTGGCCGCCTCGGCCGCCGCCGCGCCCATCCCGTTCTCGGATGCCTTTGCGCTGGTGCCGATCCAGGTCGGCATGATCGCCAAGATCGGCATCACGTTCGGCATGGAACTGGACACGACCGCGATCACCACGCTGGTCACGTCCACGCTGGGCGCGTCGGCCGCCACCCTGATCGGCCGCTCGGTCGTCTCGGGCATGCTGAAGTTCATTCCGGGCGCGGGCAGCGCCATTGGCGGCACGATCGCCGCCACCACGGCGGGCGCCATCACCAAGCTGCTGGGCAACGCCTACATCGCCGTGCTGTACGACTTCTGCCTGAAGCATCCGGGCAAGGACATCGACATTCCCACGATCGCGCAGGCGCTCAAGGCGCGCGTCAGGTTCTGAAGTGTTCTGAAGCGCCCTGCCGATGCAATGAAATGACTTCGTGCGACATGATTCGATAGATTGGTCTTTTTCGTGACAGTACGGTAAATATTGCCCGCTTCACGCCGTAAATCCGTACAACCCCTCGTCCTTCAGGGCAGATCCGCGCAGGCGCGTTGACGCAACGCGGCCGGCGCGCAAGCCCGCCGCATCCCATGATCATCGCCAATTCCGACGTCATGTACCGCCACCTGGTGCAAGGCGTCGTCGACTACGCCATCTACATGCTCAATCCGGATGGCATCGTCGCCAACTGGAACGCCGGCGCGCAGCGCGCCAAGGGCTACACGGCCCAGGAAATCGTCGGCCGGCACTTCTCGTGCTTCTACACCGAGGAAGACCGGGCGCGCGGCGTGCCGCAGCGCGGCCTGGCCACCGCGCGAGAAACCGGCAAGTTCGAAGCCGAAGGCTGGCGCGTGCGCAAGGACGGCACGCTGTTCTGGGCCCACGTCGTCATCGACGCCATCCACGACGACGCCGGCGAGCTGATCGGCTTTGCCAAGGTCACCCGCGACAACACCGAGCGCCGCGAGCGCGAGCAGCAGCTCCTGAAGGCCAAGCAGTTGGCCGAGCACTACAACGGCGAACTGACCTCCATGTCCAGCTTCCTGCAGGCGGTGGTCTCGCACATCCCCTCATGCGTGCTGGTGCTGGACGCCGTGTCGCGCGAGTTCCTGCTGGCGAACCGGCAGGCCGAGGAAACCTTCGGCGGCAGCCCGGGCGGCCTGCAGGGCAAGACCGCGCAGCAATGCCTGCCCGAACTGGTGTGCGCGTTCTTCGACCGCCTGACGAACGACGCGCTGCGCTCGGACGGCGCCATCCGCGAAGAGGAAGAGGAACTGGCCACGGCGCGCGGCCCGCGCACGCTGCGCACCAAGACCCTTGCGTTTCACAGCAACGATCCGCGTTCGCGCTATGTGCTGCTGATCGCGGACGACGTCACCGACGAAAACGCGGCCCATGCGCAGGTGCGCTACATGGCCCACCACGACACGCTGACGGGCATGCCCAACCGCCGCCTGTTCCGCGACCGCCTGCTCAGCGCGCTGGCCGCCAGCCGCGATCGCTCGACCGCCGTGCTGTACCTGGACCTGGACAACTTCAAGAGCGTCAACGACACGCTGGGCCACCAGTCCGGCGACGAACTGCTGCGCCTGCTGGCCAAACGCCTGCCCAAGCACCTGCGCGAACAGGACACGCTGGCGCGGCTGGGCGGCGACGAGTTCGCCGTGGTGCTGCCCAACATCGCCGAACAGGACGACGTGCGCAAGCTGGCCGAGCGCCTGATCGAGGCCGTGCGCCAGCCTTTCGAGATCGCGGGGCATACCGTGCCGGTCAGCGTGAGCATCGGCATCGCGATGTCGGAAGCGCAGTCGCTGTCGGCCGACCATCTGCTGCGCTACGCCGACATGGCGCTGTACGAGGCCAAGCGCAATGGCCGCAATTGCCTCACATTCTTCGAGCCGGAAATGGAAGCCGCCGCGCTGCGGCGCCATGAGGTGGAAATGGACCTGCGCCAGGCCATCATCTCGCACCAGTTGCAGTTGCATTACCAGCCCATCATGGACGTGAGCCACGTGCGCATCGTGGGCCGCGAGGCGCTGATGCGCTGGCAGCATCCCCGCAAGGGCCTGATCATGCCGCAGGACTTCATCCCCATCGCCGAGGAAACCGGCCTGATCCACGAGCTGGGCGCCTTCACGCTGCACGAGGCCTGCGTCGAAGCCATGCGCTGGGACGACCACGAAACGGTGGCGGTCAACCTGTCGGCCAGCCAGTTCACCAACGGCGCGCTGGTGTCGCTGGTGGAATCGGCGCTCGCCAAGTCCGGCCTGCCCGCGCGGCGGCTGGAACTGGAGATCACCGAGTCGGTGCTGCTCACCAATTCCGCCGGCAACCTGGCCACCCTGCACCGTCTGAAGGAACTGGGCGTCAAGGTGGCGCTGGACGACTTCGGAACCGGTTATTCGTCGCTGGGCTACCTGCGCACCTTCGAGTTCGACAAGATCAAGATCGACAAATCGTTCACGCAGGACGTCGGATCCAGCCGCGAGGCCTTGGCCATCGTCCGCGCGATCAACGGCATCGGCCGCAGCCTGGACATACCGACCACGGCGGAGGGTGTGGAAACACCGGAGCAGCTGGAACGCCTGACGGCCGAGGGTTGCTCGCACTTCCAGGGCTACCTGCTGGGACGCCCCGTGTCGCACGCGGGCGCGGCAAGCGACCCGGCGCGCGCCCGCCCCCCGGCCCCCTCGAAATAAGCCGACTGCCCGGCGCGCGCCAGTCCTATACTGGAAACACACCGGCCGCGATGCGACGCGCCATCGCGCCGGTGCAGTCCGTCCGGCGCGTCTGATGTTCATGCACGCAGCCTTTGCTGGCCTGCGCAGGGAGAGCCCCATGACACGCAAGTACATCGATTGCCGCGAGTACCCGAGCGAGATGAATTGCTCGGTGGCCTTGTCCGCGGACTCGGACGAGGAATTGCTGGAAGCCGCGGTTCAACATGCGACCACGGTCCACAAGCACGCTGACTCGCCCGAACTGCGCTCGCAGCTCAAGTCCCTGTTCCATAACGGCACGCCGCCCGCCGAAACGCCCCCCCGGGCCTGACGGCGCCGCCTGCGGGCGTGCGGGGCCGGCCCCGCACGCCCGCCTGTTTTCCCTGTTGCGATGCGCGCCCTGGCTGGATGAACCACGGCGCGCGCCACGTGCTAGGCGTGTTGACCGGCTTCGGCGACCCAGCACAGCGTATTGACCAGCGCCATCTGCTCCGGCGTCTGGCAGCGCACCGACAGCAGCGCGGGGCTGGCGACCAGGATCGCCAGCGACTTGGCCCGCGACACCGCCACGTTCAGGCGGTTCTTGCTGAAAAGGAATTCCATGTCGCGCGGCATGGTGTCGCCGCTGGACGTGGCCATGGAAATGATCACCACCTGCGCCTCCTGCCCCTGGAACTTGTCGACGGTGCCCACGCGCGCGCCCTCGGGCAGCGCCTGCCTGAGCGTATTGACCTGCACGTTGTAGGGCGCCACGACCAGCACGTCGTCGGGCGTGAGCGGGACCGCGCGCCCCTGCTTGTCCCGGTAGCGCTGCTGCATGAGGCTGGCATACAGCGCGGCGACCTCGCGCGCCTCTTCCAGGCTGGATTGCGCATTGCCCTCGTGCTCGACCGGCACGTAGCGGATGCCGCTGGCGGCCAGCGCGCCGGCCGCGTTCTCGCCCAGCACCAGCCCCTGGGCGGCTGCGGACGCCGCGGCCCGCAACCGGCCGTCGTAGATCGCGTCGGAGATGAAGCCGCAGATCGCCGGATGCATGCGATAGGAGGTGTCCAGGAAAATGCCGCGATCGGCCGCGATGGTGGCGTGGCCGTTCAGCAGGTATTCCAGCGTCGATTCGCCCGAACGGCCCGGATGCGTGCCCTTGGTCGGCTGTCCCAGTTGCATCTGATCGCCCAGCAGCACGATGTTGCGCGCGCATTGGCCCAGGGCCACCAGGTTCGCCAGGCTGACCTGGCCGGCCTCGTCCACGAACAGGTAATCGAATTGCTGTTCGAATTCCGCGCGGCAAAAGAGCCACGCCGTGCCCGCCACCAATTGATGGCGGGCGAGGTCGATCTTGTCATTGCCGAAGACGTCTTCGATGAATTCCCCGTTGAAACAGGAATCATCGCCGGCCTGCCCCGACTTCTTGGCGCCGGAAAACCGCAGGCCCGCCTCGCGCGCCGCGTCTTCCAGCCCGGCCAGCAGATTGTTGATGGCGTGGTGGCTGTTGGACGTGACCGCGATGCGCTTGCCCTGGCGCAACAGGTGCACCAGCACGCGCGACCCCGTGTAGGTCTTGCCCGCGCCCGGCGGTCCCTGCAGGAAGAGGGTGGTCTCGTCCATGCGGCCCACGATGTCCACGACCTGATCCAGCAGATTGCCCGCGGGATCGGCCAGCGCCTGCCCCGGGGCCATTCCGGCGATGCGCGGCGGCGCATGGCGCAGCAGCGCATCCACCGCGCGAAACCCCGTGCCGCCGCCATCGGCCGACGCCAGCAGGGCATCGCCATAGCGGAACATGGCGTTGGCCAGCTCGTCGATCTTCACCGGCCTGCCCGGCCCGAGCGACAGGCGCGGCGGCGGCGTTTCCTTGCGGTTCATGGTGAACGTGGCGATGCCGGCGGCGGGATCCACGGTCAGCCGGCCGATCGCCGGTCCGCCGCGCACATTGGTACAGGACGCGCCCGTGCGCAGCTTGGTCTGCTGCGCGGAAAAGCGATAGGTGTAGCGCAGCGACTGCGCCACCGGCTCGGGCGCCACGGTCTCGTCGCGCACCAGGCCGCCCAGGCATTCGTTGTCTTCGATGAGCTCGGCGTCGGTCGCTTCCATGCGGGCGAACATGGCCCACCATTCCGGCTTCTGTTCGCGGCGGTGAAAGTCCAGCAACTGGTAGACCAGCGCGCGATACCGGTCTCGGTCCGACCAGTCCAGCTCGTCGGCGGGCAAGGGCCCGAGCAGCGCGTCGCGGTAGGGCTCCAGGCGCAGCTCCGCGGGGGTCTTTTCCCCGACCTGGAACCGGGCGGCGTCGATCTGCTGCTGCGTGTCGCGGCGATTGGCCCAGGGCATGCCGGCCGGACGCAGCGCGCACAGCCATTCCCGCAGCTTGTAGGTGGACAGCACGTCATCGCGGTTGTAGTGGGCGATGTCCTGCAGGAGCTGCGCCTCGCCCGTGCGCTTCCAGCGTTCGTAGTAGACGATGCTGGCGCCCGCGTTGGTCACGCCGCCCTCGCGCTGCGGCAGGTAGAAGTGCTCGATGTTCTTGATCGAATAACCGGGCTCGGACACGCGCACACCTTCGCGCACCACTTGGTACAGATCGACCAGTTTGTCCAGGCGCAGCAGGTTGTCGACCTCCGCCTCGCGCGTGGCGTGCACCGACATCAGCTTCTTGATCGCCGTCGCCTCGTAGGGCGCATAGTGGTAGACGTGGGCGTCCGGGTAACGGTGCAGGCGCGCCACGACATAATCGATGAACGCCTCGAAAGCCTGTTTCTCTTCCCGGCGGTTGTGCGCCCAGAAAGGGATAAAGCGCTCCTGGCCGTCGTCGATGACGTACAGGCCAAACAGGTATTCCAGGCCGCCTTCCTCCAGCGGATCGCCTTCCATGTCGAAGAACATGTCGCCCGCGTCCGGCTGCGGCATGCGCTCGAAACCCCGCAGCGCCGGATCGCCAGGATCCTTGGCGACCAGGTCCCAGTGCCTGCCGCCATCGGTGCGGGCGCGCAACTGCAGGGCCGCCTGCGACCGCAGCCGCTGCAGGACGGCGGGCTCGATACGCGCCACGGCCGCATCCGGCGCAAGCGTGCCCAGCTGCGCCAGCGTGCGGATGCCCTGGCCGTTCAGCCTGCGGATCTGCTGCCGCGTGATGTTGGCGACCTGGGACAGGTGGTCGTCGGCCGCGCGGCGCGACCTGCACAGCGGATCCCACCGGCACTGCGCGCATTTCTCGCAGGGATCGGGATAGGTGTCCGCGCCCGCGCGCGGGTCGACGTGGGCCTCGAAGCGGCGCATGACCTGGCGCAGGTAGTGCGCATAGTCGGCCACGCGCAGCGCGACCTCGCGGCCGCTGCCCAGCACCACGTGCATGTGCAGCGGCGCCGCGCCCTGCTCCCGTCCCAGGAGCCATGAATAGAACGAAAGCTGGACCACGAATTTGGCGCGCGCCGAGCGCGCCAGCTTGGTGTCGCTGGCCTCGTAGCTGTAATCGCCCAGGCGCGATGGGCGCCCGGTCTTCAACAGGAAGTCGGCATGGCCGACGTAGCGGCCGTCGCTGAACGCCGCCTGGTAGATGACGTCGGCGCCGCTCTGCATCGCCTCGCGCGTGCGGGCCAGGCGCTGGGCCAGCCCGCTGCCCGCCTCGCTCACATCCACCATCCGTGCGCCGCCCGCGCGCAGCCGTTCCAGGTATGCGCGCTCATGGTCCAGCCCCTTTTGCTGGATCAGTTCGAGCTGCTCGTCCTCTTGCGCGGCAGGCAGCGGCGATTCCAGATTGAGCCGGTCGAGCGTGGTGAGATGTTCGCATTCCAGGAACCCGACCAGATCGGATGCGGAAAACAAAAGGCGGTCGCCGTTTTTTTGCATGGTACGGAAGGGGCCGGGCGCGATGGCGGGGCCCAAGAATAGCAAAGTGGCAATTCGGACATTATCTGGGCGAATATTTCCGAACCCTGCGCAATACTGTCACGATTAATTCAACCCGATTTTGTCCGAATACGCTTTCAGAATCCCGGCAGATTCCCTGGTTCCCTGATTCATTGATTCAGCAACGGAAAGCGACATGCCTGGTTTGTTCGAAAAGATTATTCTCAGCCTTGATCGCGCCGGATATTCCGGCCTTACCCGCGATGACCGGCGGCTGGCCGCCTGTCCCGGCACGCCGGCGCAGGCCGGGCGGTGCCGGACCGCGGCGCTCTCGCAAGCGGGGCGGCTCGCATGAAACTGCGCAAACTCGATTTACCCGATTCCCTGGTGCAGACCCTGCGCGCGGCGCGCAATATCATCGTGCTGACCGGGTCGGGCCTGAACCCCGCCAGCGGCCTGCCGCAGTGCCGGGACGGCATGCGCGGCCTGTGGGCGCGCTACGACGCGGCGGCGCTGGCCACCGAAGCGGGCTACAGGAATGACCCCGCGCTGGTGTGGGCCTGGCACGAGGAAAGGCGGCGCCGGGCGTTGCTGGCGGCGCCCAATGCGGCGCATCGGGCCATCGCCGCGCTTGCCGAGCGCGCGCCCGGCACCTTCGTCGTAACGCAGAACGGCGATACGCTGCACGAGCGCGCGGGCAGTCCGCGCATCCTGCATCTGCAGGGCCGGTTCGACCAGCCGCGGTGCACCGCCTGCGCCATGACCCACACGCTGACGACGCCTCCGGCGCGGCACGCCCGGCACGGCCCCTATCCCCAGCCGCCGGCCTGCCGCATCTGCGGCGGCGCGGTGCGCCCCGGCCGGTTGTGGCACGGCGAGGCGCCCGCGCCCGAGGTCTGGCGCATCGCCAAGGGACTGGCCGCCAGCGCCGACCTGCTGATGACGGTGGGCACGTCGTGCCAGACGCCCGCGGCCGCCGAGCTCTGCTACGAGGCCATGGCGCGCGGGGCGCAGCTCGTGCAGATCAATCCGAACCCGACGCTGCTGGATCGCGTGGCCAGCCACGGCGTCCGGGGTCCGGCCGAGAAAGTGCTGCCGCTGCTCCTGGCGCGCGCGTGGCCGGGCCACTGACCGCGCGCCCCCGGCGCTAGAGGTAGCGGCGCGCCAGTTCGCGCGCCTCGTGAACGAAGCGTTCGCGGATGTCCTCGGGCTCCAGCACTTCGATGGAGGACGCGTGCCCATGCAGCAGTTGCCACAACATCACGGACGGGCGCACGGTGGCGGTCAGGGTGAAGCCCGCATCGTCCTCGTCGATCGTCTGGTCGGGCGACAGCCAGAACTCGCGCAGCGGATGGCGGCGGCGGCGGCCGTCCTCCATCATGGGTTCCGCGGCGTGGAGCCGGATGCGGGTTTCCCCGCCCGGATCGAAGTTCAGGGCTTCCTCGCGGCGCACGTAGTCGTGCAGGTCGAACGTGGGATCCGGGTCCGCCGCCTCGTCCAGCAACCGGACTTCGGACAGGCGGTCCATGCGAAAGAGAAAGCGCCTGCCCGGCTGGCGCGCGCCCCAGGCCACCATATACAGCACGCCGGCGCGGTCCACCATCGCCAGCGGCGTCATCACGTAGACCCGCTCGCTGGGCGTCTTTTCGCCAAAGGGCGTGTTGCGGAACGTCAGCTTGCGGTTGTAGTAGAGGGCGCCGCTGACCTGGCGGTAGACCTCGGACGGCACTTCGGGCAAGACGGTGGGATGGGTGCCGTCGATGCGCAGGATCTTGCGCGACCAGTCGTGCGCGGGCGCGATCCCGGGCTGCGCCTGGTGGGTTTCGAGATAGCGCAATGCGCCGTCGAACGTGGCCGCCAGATCGTCCAGCACAACGGCCGGCAGATGGCGGTCCGCCACCTGCTTGAGCGCGCACATGGCCATGGCCATGTTCGCATTCATGTTGCGGATGCGGAAATCGGTGCGCTGTAGGGTGCGATACCACAGCTTGCCGCGCGTGGCGCCGAAACTGCCCACGCTGTCCAGCTTGAGCAGCGTGCGCCGGATCTGTTTGTCGCCGGGCACCGGATTCTGCAGGGCGGCCAGCTTTTCGCGTATTTCCGCCATGCCCATGCCCATTACCATCGCGTCGGCTTCTTCGTCCTCGACATACGGAAGGATACGCAGAAGATTGTCGACCAGCGTCTGGTTAGGTCCCATGGCAGATACAGCAAATTAACCCGTTAAACAACGCCCGCATTCTATCTGCAAAATTCGCCAATAATAATTTTCCTCGGGAAAGATAATCAGCCGGCGGCCGCGGGAAGCATTTTTCATAAATAAATTGGGCACATTGGACACACGACAATATGCAGCCGGCGCCGTCAATCGGCCACGATCTCGCTCAGCGGGACGGGCCGGCCGAACAACCAGCCCTGGCCCACGGCGGCGGGTTGGCGGGCCAGCAGGTAGCTGGCCTGCTCCTCGGTTTCGATGCCTTCGATGATCAGGCTGATGCCCAGTTCCCGCGATATGTTGATGACGTGGTCGACGATCAGCGTGCCCGCGTCTTCGGCGCCGATGGCGCCCGTGAAGCTGCGGTCCAGCTTGATCGCGTCCGCCTGCAGTTCGGCCAGGTAATTCAGGTTGGAATGGCCGGTGCCGAAATCGTCGATGAACACCTTGAAGCCTTTGCCGCGCAGCGTCTTGACCATCGAAAGGACGTGGCCGTCGGACAAGGGCGTGCCCTCGGTGATCTCCAGCGCCACGTTGGCGGGCGTCAGGCCGTGCTCGTTCACGGCGTCCATCAGGAAGTTGCGGTAGCCCGCGTCCTTGAGGTCCGCCGCCGACACGTTGATGCTGATGTAGAGCTCGGGGTTGTCGCGCAGGCGCTGGTGCAGGTCGCGCAAGGCCTGCGAGGTCACCCGCCGCGACAGCGCGCGGCCCAGGCCCATGGCCTCGGCCAGCGGCACGAACAGGCTGGGCGACACGTCCCGGCCACGCGCTCGCCAGCGGGCCAGGGCCTCGAAACCTGCCAGGCGCCGCGTGGCGAGCTGGCGCAGCGGCTGGTAGTGGACCTGGATGTCGCCGCCCAGGATCGCCTTGCGCAGCTCGGTCTTGGCGCTGCCCGCATGCAGGCGCCACAGGACGCACAGGCCCGCCAGGAAAGCCAGGGCCAGCGCGCCGGCCACCGACAGGACCCTCGCCGGAAACTGGAACCAGGCGTCGGAACGCAGCCGCGACACGACGCAGATATCCGGGCCACCCTCGGGCGCGCATGCCCAGGCCCGACGCTCCGGCGCAAAGCCCTGGTCTGCGCTGGCCTCCCGCGCCAGGTCCAGGTCCAGGTCGTTGGCGCGGCCAAAGAGCCGGTAGACGTGCACGCCGTCCCGCGTCAAGAGCTTGGCATCGATGCCCGAGCCCGGCTCCGGAAAGCCGTCGAACGCGTCGGGCGCGGTGAACACGATGAGATCGCGGTACGCCGCCATGTCGCCGACGATGCGGCTGTCGACAATGTTGGTGGCGCCTACCCAGAGCTGGCGCCCGTTCGCCAGCGTGAACGCGGGCGGCGGCAGCAGCAGGGGCTGCGGCAGTCTGCCCCAGGCCGCGGAGCAGCGCAGCATGCCGCCCAGCGTGCGGCCGATGTCTCGGATGTAGGTGGCATTGAAAAGCAGGACGCGCAGGGTCGCGACGTCAGCTTCCGAACACGGCACGCCCCGGTCCGCGGCCGCGGCGATCAGCCGGTTGCCCTCCTGGGCCACGCGCAGCGCGTGCGCCAGCAGCCGGGCGTTGTGCCCGGCAAGTTCGTCGTCGACCTGTCCCAGTTCGATATGGCGTCCAGCCATTACCCCCGCCAGGAATCCAAACGCCGACATCAACAACACGAAAGCCGCAATTCTGGAACGTGACATGGGGACCGGTGACACTTGAGCGGCGCGTTGCGAGGAAATTCTGCGCGTAAGGCAATGTAACCGGAACTGAAACATCCCAAAAGCGCAAAGTCGCCTGCTGAATCGTGCCAATTGTTGCTTTCCCGGTCCGCCCGTCCAGCCCCGGCCACGGGCGCGGGAAGCGCAGCGGGGCGCGATCTACGGGGAAACCCGATATAAAACTTTGCACCACGCCCATGATCCCGCGTTATGCACAGGCGCCGCCGCCAGCGTCGCCCGCGCGGGGATTGTCCATGCAGATCAGCGCCTTAGCGTCGCGGGACGCGCCGGCGCGCCGCGGCGCGCCCCGTCCGTGCCGCCATATCGGATTTGCCCCCGCCCGGGCATGCTTGCGCCTTCGGCCTGGCCTGCGCACCGCGCGCCCGGCCACGCAACATTGTTCCGCACGCGACCGGGCGGCGGCGCTGGCGCGCCGCTCGCCCGGTTCCGGCGATTCGCACTCCTGGAGACCCCTGTGACCCCTTCTTCCCCCTCCCGCAAAATGGGCCTGGCCGTCGCCCAGATGGGCGCCGTCAATCTGGCCGACTCCCGCGCCGCGGTCGTGCGCCGCCTGGTCGAGATGATGCGCGAAGCCGCCGCCCGCAAGGCCGAGTTCGTCGTGTTTCCCGAGCTGGCGCTGACGACCTTTTTTCCCCGCTACTGGATGGACAATGCCGAGGCGGTGGAGCGCTATTTCGAAAAAACCATGCCCAACGCCGACGTGCAGCCCCTGTTCGACACGGCGCGCGAACTGGGCATCGGCTTTTACCTGGGCTATGCCGAACTGACGCCGGAAGGCCGCCAGTTCAACACGGCCATCCTGGTGGACCGCAGCGCCAGGATCATCGGCAAATACCGCAAGATCCACCTGCCGGGCCATTCGGACCACAAGGTGGATGCCCCGTTCCAGCATCTGGAAAAGAAGTTCTTCGAAGTGGGCGACCTGGGCTTCGGCGTCTGGGAGACCGACGACGTCAAGATCGGCATGTGCCTGTGCAATGACCGCCGCTGGCCCGAGACCTACCGCGTCATGTCGCTGCAAAGCGCCGAGCTGATCGTGCTGGGCTACAACACGCCGTCGTTGAACATCCACTGGAACGAGCCCGCGCACCTGCGCACCACCACGCACGAAATCGTGCTGCAGGCCAGCGCCTACCAGAACGCCGTGTGGATCGGCGCGGCCGCCAAATGCGGCCACGAGGACGGCCATCACATGATCGGCAGCTCGATGATCGTGGCGCCTTCGGGCGAGATCGTGGCCCGCGCCAGCGGCGAGGAAGACGAAGTGATCACGGCGCGCATCGACCTGGGCATGGGCCAGACCTTCCGCGACCACGTCTTCAATTTCGCCAAGCACCGCAGCCCGCAGCACTACCGGCTGATCGTCGAGCGCACCGGCGCGGGCGAGCCGCTGCCCCGGCCGGACGCCGACTGATGCCGCACGCTGCCTGAATCCGCCCAGTTGCCCGCGTCGTCGCGGGCATTTTTTTGGGTGCCGCCCCCTGCGCGCTGCTAGACTGCCCGTGGCTCCCTGATTGACCACCCCGCAGTTGACCACTCCGCAGGCAACGATCCGATGCGCTTAATCGACACCGACCAGACCCGCAACGCCCTGTCCTTCGACGCCGTCATCCCCGCATTGCGGGACGCCTTCCGCGAGGGCGCCACGGTGCCCGCCCGCCACGTCCACGCCATCCAGTGCGGCAACGCCCACGGCACCTCGCTGATCATGCCCGCGTGGAGCGAGCGCGGGTACTTCGGCGTCAAGATCATCAACATCTTCCCGGACAACACCCACCAGGGCCTGCCCGGCCTGCACGCCACCTACAACCTGTACAGCGCCGCCACCGGCGTGCCGATCGCGCAGGTAGACGGCGACATCGTGACCGTGTACCGGACGGCCGGCGCAGCGGCGCTGGGCGCGGACTACCTGGCGCGCGCCGATGCCCGCACGCTGCTGATCGTCGGGTCCGGCCGCATCGCCGGACTGGTCGCGCAGGCCATGCGCACGGTGCGGCCCATCGAGCGCGTGCTGGTGTGGAATGTGCGGCCGGCGGGCGCCGAGGCGCTGGCGGCCAGCCTGCGCGAACAGGGCTTGGACGCCCGGGCCGTGACGGACCTGCAGGCCTCCGCCGGGCAGGCCGACATCGTCAGTTGCGCCACCTTGTCCACCGAACCGCTGATCCACGGCGCATGGCTGCGTCCGGGCACGCACCTGGACCTGATCGGCAGCTTCAAGCCCGAGATGCGCGAGACCGACCCCGCGTGCTTTGACGGCACCACCGTCTACGTGGACACCGACGAAGCGCCCACCAAGGCGGGCGACCTGTTGTCGGCGTTCGACGCCGGCGTGCTGACCCGTCAGGACATCCAGGGCAACCTGCACCAGCTCACCGCGGGCGAACGCCCCGGCCGCCGCGACGAGCGCGAGATCACAGTGTTCAAGGCCGTGGGCAGCGCGCTGGAAGACCTGACGCTGGCCACCCTGGTCTACGAATCGGTCAGGGACGCGGACCGGCAGCCTGGCTGACCGGCGGTGCCTGCCCCCCCACGGATCACCCGCAATCACCTGGAGACACCGCATGACGCAAGCGCGTTCCATCGTCCTGACTGAATTCGGCGGCCCGGAAGTCATGCGGCTGGCCAGTACCGATCTTGCGCCCCCGGGGCCGGGCGACGTGCAGCTGCGCCAGACGGCCATCGGCTTTAACTACATCGATATCTACCAGCGCGCCGGCAAGTATCCGCTGCCCACGCCCACCGGCCTGGGCCACGAGGCGGCGGGCGTGGTGGAGGCGCTGGGCGCGGGCGTGACGGACCTGCGCGTCGGCGACCGCGTGGTGTATATGAACGCCGGGGTCGGCGCCTACGCCGACCGGCGCAATGTCGCGGCCGCCAAGCTGGTGCGGATCCCGCCGGGCATCGCCGACGAGGAGGCCGCCGCGGTCTTCTTCAAGGCAATGACGGCGCAATACCTCGTCAAGAAAACCCACGCGGTCCAGCCCGGCGACATCGTGCTGGTGCATGCCGCCGCGGGCGGCGTCGGGCAGATCCTCTGCGGCTGGGCCAAGGCGCTCGGCGCCACCGTCATCGGCACGGCGGGTTCCGCCGCGAAATGCGACGTCGCCCGGGCGGCCGGCTGCGCGGCTGCCATCGACTACACGCAGGAAGATTGGGTGGAGCAGGTCGTCGCGGCCACCGGCGGCAAGAAGGCGCGCGTGGTCTACGACTCGGTCGCCCGCCACACGTTCATGGGCTCCCTCGATTGCGCGGCGCCGTTCGGGCTGGTGGTGCTGTTTGGCGCCGCGTCGGGCCCGGCGCCCGCCATCGACCCCGAATTGCTCAACAAAAAGGGCTGCCTGTTCCTCACGCGTCCGTCGGTGTTTCCGCACAATGCGGATCCCGCGACGTTCCGCGCCAATGCGGCCGACGTCTTCGAGGCCATGCGCAGCGGCGCGGTGCGCGCGGCCATCGGCGCGCGCTACCGCCTTGAGCAGGTCCAGGACGCGCATCGCGCCGCGCAGGACCGGACCGTCACAGGCGCCATCGTCATCATCCCCTGACCGGCTGGCCGCCCCCCGCCAGGCCGGCCTCCAGCTCGGCCGGCAGGTGTTCGCGCATGATCTCGATGAAGCGGCGCAAGCGGGCAGGCTGAAAACGCGACGGCGCATACACCAGATAGACGGGCAGGGCGTCCGCCCGCCACTGCGGCGCCAGGTGCACGAGCCGTCCGGCGGCCAGGTCCGCCTGCATGGCCCAGGCCGATCCCAGCGCCGCCCCCAGGCCCTGGATCGCCGCGTTGCGCAGCGCGTGCAGGCCGTCGGTGGACAGGCGGGGATGGATGTCAAAGCCCTGCACGTCGCCGCTTTCGCAATGCGTCAGGCTCACTTCGGTGCGGTAGAAGGTGCGCAGCGCCAGCCACGGCAGGCGCGCCAGTTCCGAGGGATCCTGCGGCACCGGCCCGCCCTGCAGCAGGTCCGGCGAGGCGACGACGATGCGCGGCACCTCGCCCAGCTTCACGGCGACCACCGACGGGTCCGTCACGGCGCCCACGCGGATGGCGCAGTCGACGTTCTCGGCGATCAGGTCCGGCATGCGGTCGTGCAACAGCCATTCCACCCGCATGTTCGGATACCGCTTCAGGTAACGGGCCAGCGGCTCGACGAACTGGTCCTGGCCGAACACGTGCGGCGCCACCACGCGCAGCATCCCGGCCGGCTCATCGCCCGCGCCCCGCACCTCGCTTTCGAATGACTGCCAGGTGGCCAGCAATTCCTTGCCCCGTTCGTAGCAGCGCTGGCCGTCTTCGGTCAGGCGGATGGCATGGGTGGACCGCTTCAGGAGCCGCACGCCCATCGTGCGTTCCAGCAATTGCAGGCGGCGGCTGACGGTGGGCTGGGTGCCGCCCATCTGGGCGGCCGCGGCGGACAGGCTGCCGGCTTCGACGATGCGCACGAAGGTCTCGATCAGCAGCATGCGGTCGGTGCCGGCCGGGGCGGGAAGGGCGGGGATGGCGGGGATGGCGCGTGTGGTCATACGACCATCGTATAACCGATGTACCCGAAGGTCGGCTACCAAAACCGCGGCGGCAAGCCCAGAATCTGCCCCGTACCTCAAGCCACCGGACACCACCATGTCATCCCCCACTTCCCACCCCTCCCTCTCGCGCGGCCTGGTCTTCCTGCTGGCCGTGGGCGCCGGCCTGGGCGTCGCCTCGCTTTACTACAGCCAGCCGATGCTCGGCGTGCTGGGCGCGGACATCCATGCCAGCGCCGAAACGCTGGGCTGGATACCCACGCTGACCCAACTGGGCTACGCCTTCGGCATCCTGCTGCTGGCGCCGCTGGGCGACCGCTACGACCGCAAGCGCATCATCCTGGTCAAGGCCGCCGTATTGAGCCTGGCGCTGCTGCTGGCCGGCGCGTCCCCGACCATCGGCCTGCTGCTGGCCGCCAGCTTTGCGATCGGCCTGTCGGCCACCCTGGCGCAGGACATCGTGCCGGCCGCCGCCCACCTGGCGCCGGCCGACCAGCGCGGCAAGATCGTCGGCACCGTCATGACGGGCCTGTTGCTGGGCATCCTGCTGTCGCGGGTGGTCAGCGGCTTCGTGGCCGAGCAGTTCGGCTGGCGCATGATGTTCGCGGCCGCCGCCGTGAGCATCCTGGGGCTGGGCGCGGCGCTGTGGCGCGGCCTGCCGCGTTTCGAGCCGACCACGCGGCTGGCGTACCGCGCGCTGCTGGGCTCGCTGCTGACCCTGTGGCGCCAGCATCCGGGCCTGCGCCGCGCCGCTACCGCGCAGGGCCTGCTGTCGCTAGGCTTCAGCGCCTTCTGGTCCACGCTGGCGGTGATGCTGCACGAGGCCCCGTTTCATCTGGGCGCGGGCGCGGCCGGCGCATTCGGACTGGCCGGCGCCGCGGGCGCCCTGGCCGCGCCGCTGGCCGGCCGGGTGGCCGATACGCGGGGGCCCCTGGCCGTCGCCAGCCTGGGCGCGGGCCTGACCATGGTGTCGTTCGCGGCCATGTTCTTCCTGCCGCTGCTGCCCGCGCACGCCGCGCTGTGGCTGATCGGCGGCGCCGCGATCGGCTTCGACCTGGGCATCCAGACCTCGCTGATCGCGCACCAGAGCATCGTCTACGGCATCGATCCGGCCGCCCGCAGCCGCCTGAATGCCATCCTGATGACGGGCGTGTTCGTCGGCATGGCCGCCGGCGGTGCGCTGGGCAGCCTAGCGCTGGCGCACTGGGGCTGGACCGGCGTGACGGTGACGGCGGCGGGCGCGGCGGCCGCGGCCCTGGCCCTGCGCCTGTGGCCGACGGCCAACCGCAACGGCGAAGCCGGCCGCTACGCGGCGTGACGCCTGGGGCCGGCGGCGCCCCCCGCCGCCGGCCTGTCCTGTCTAGCGGGACACCGGCGCCGGCACGGAAACCGTTTGCGTGTTGGTGTATTCCAGCAGTCCGTCCAGGGCGTTCTCCACGCCCACGCCGGACTGCTTGTGACCGCCAAAGGGCACGTCCGGGGACATGACGTGGATGTGGTTGATCCACACCGTGCCGGTCTCCAGCCGCCGCGCTATCGACTGCGCCAGCGCCACGTCCCGCGACCACACCGATCCGCCCAGGCCGTATTCCGTGTCGTTGGCCCGGCGGACCACCTCGTCGATGTCGCGGTACTTCAGCAGCGGCAGCACCGGGCCAAATGCCTCTTCCACCACGCTGCGCGCGTCGTCGGGCGGATTGTCCAGAATGGTGACGGGCACGAAATAGCCCTTGCCCTCCGGCACTTCGCCGCCCGTCAGAAAGCGCACGCCGGTGCGGTGCGCATCGGCGATCAGGTCCTTGACGCGTTCGAACTGCGCGCGGTTCTGGATCGGGCCGAGCCCCGTGCCGGGCTGCGACCCGTCGCCCACCACCACGCCCGCCGCCACGCCCGCCAGCGCGTCCGCGAAGGCATCGTAGATGGACTCGTGCACATACAGCCGCTTGGTCGCCAGGCAATACTGCGACGAATTGCGGAACGCGCCCCAGAACAGCCGGGCGGCCGTTTCCTTCACATCGACGTCGGGCAGCACGATGGCCGCGTCATTGCCGCCCAGCTCCAGCGTCACCCGCTTGAGCCGGCCCGAGGCGCTCTGCATGACACGCCGGCCGGTCGCGGTGGACCCGGTGAAAGCGATCTTGTCGATGCCCGGATGCTCGGTCAGCCAGGGCCCCAGCCGGTCGCCGCCGCTGATCACGTTCAGCACGCCGGGCGGCAGCAGGTCGCGAAACAGCTCGCCCATTTTCAGGGAGGTGAGCGGCGTGTAGGGGGAGGGTTTGAGCACCACCGTGTTGCCGGCCAGCAGCGCCGGCGCGATCTTCCAGATGGCGAGCGTCATTGGGAAATTCCACGGCGCGATCGCCGCCACCACGCCGATCGGCACCCGCCGCGTCTCGAACAGATGGCCCGCGCCGTCATCGTGGCGCTCCACGGGCAGGTCGCGGGCGGCGAAGGCGCGCAGCCACGTCACGCAGCGGCCAACCTCGGCCCGCGCGTCCGCATGCGGCTTGCCCTGCTCGCGCGTCAAGAGGCGCATGAAGCCGTCGGCATGCTGCTCCAGCCGCTCGGCCATGGCGCGCAGCGCCGCCTGGCGCTCGCCGATGGGCCGGCTGCGCCACGGGCCGAAGGCGGCCCGGGCCGCCGCGATGGCGGCATTCAATTGGTCCAGCGACGCGTCGGGCGCGGCCGCGATGCGTTCCTCGGTGGCGGGATTGAGCACGTCGAAGGTCTGCGGCGAGACTTCCGCCCGGCCATTCAGCGTCATCGTGTAATCGGAGTCCGGATTCAATTGCATGGTGGGGATGCCTGTTCAAGGGTGGCCGGGACGGCGCGGGAAGAAGGGTCGGCATCGGGGCCGAGGATCAGTCGCCCCACCACGCGGCCCGCCGCCAGGTCCGCCAGCGCGGACTGCGCGCCGTCCAGGCAGCGGCACGTGGTGGGAATGGCGCGGGGCTTGCGTTCGCGCACCAGCGCCATCAACGCCTTCAGTTCGTCCAGGTTGCCGATGTACGCGCCTTCGATGCTGATGGCGCGCATCGGCACGAGGGCCGGCGACAGCGACAGCTCGCCGCCAAAAAGACCCACCAGGATGAGCTGGCCGCCCTTGGTCAGCAGGTCCATGCCCCGCTGCACCGTGCTGGCGGCGCCCACGCAATCGATCACCGCCCACACCGCGCCGGCCGCCTGCCGCACCTGCGCGGCGGCGTCGGGCGCGCCGGCATCGACCGCCGCGTGCGCGCCCGCGGCCAGCGCCGCGCCGCGGCGCGCGCCATCCGGTTCCACCACGACGACATTGCCGCAGCCCAGCGCGCGCAGCAGCGTCACGCACATCAGGCCCAGCCCGCCCGCGCCGATCACCACCACCGATTCCTCGGCCAGCACGTCCTGCGGGATCCGGCAGATGGCGCTGTAGGTCGTGAGCCCCGAACACGCATACGGGGCGGCCTGTTCGGGCCGCAGGTCGCCGATGTCCACGAGATAGCGCGCATGCGGCGCCACCACGTGATCGCTGTAGCCGCCGGGCCGGAAAATGCCCAGGAAGCGCGGCGCCGCGCACAGGTTTTCGCGGCCGCGGCGGCACACCTTGCATTCGCCGCAGCCGATCCACGGATACACGAGATAACGCTGGCCGGAGCGCACGTGCTCGGGGACGTCCGGCCCAGTGGCCACGACCTCGCCCACGATCTCGTGGCCCAGCGTGAGCGGCAGCGTGACGCCGCGCTGCTGCATGCTCAGCCGCTTGTCCCCGCCCAGGTCGTACGACCCTTCCCAGGTGTGGATGTCGGTGTGGCACACGCCCGCGGCCAGCACCCGCAGCAGCACCTGCCCGCCCTCGGGCGCCGGGGTGGGGGTCTGCGCGCGCGCCAGCGGTTCGCCGAAGGCCCTGACCTGATAGCTGATCATCCCGCGCCCCCGGTCTTGGCGAGCGGGCAGCCGCCCTGGTCGAGCGGCCGGAACGCCACGTTGCCCGGGATCACCGCCACCTGCCGGTACAGGTCCCATTCGCCCTTGGAGTCCGCGGGCTTCTTCACTTCAAAGAGGTACATGTCGCGCACCACGCGCCCGTCCACGCGCAGCTTGCCGTCCCGGGTCATGAAGTCGTTGATCGGCATGGCGCGCATCTTGGCCATGACGGCATCGGCGTCCTTGGTGCCGGCGGCCTTCACCGCGTTCAGGTAATGCGTGACGGCGCCGTAGGTGCCGGCCTGCGTCATGGTGGGCTTGCGGCCGACCTTGTCCTGGAAGCGCTGCGACCACGCGCGCGTGGCGTCGTTCTGGTCCCAATAAAAGGCCTCGGTCAGCAGCAGTCCCTGGCCCAGTTGCAGGCCGATGGACTTCACGTCCGACAGGAAGGCCAGCAGCGCCACCAGCCGCTGCGGGCCGCCGGGACGGCCGATGCCGAAGTCGGCCGCCTGCTTGATGGCGCTGATGACGTCGTTGCCGCCCAGCGCCAGGCCGATGATGGCGGCCTTGGAGCTTTGCGCCTGCAACAGGTACGAGCTGAAGTCGGGCGTGTTCAGCGGCGAGCGCACCGCGCCCAGCACCTTGCCGCCATTGCGTTCGATCACCGCCGACGCATCGCCCTGCAGCGCGTAGCCGAAGGAATAATCCGCGGTCATGAAGAACCAGTTCTTGCCGCCCTGTTCCGTGACCGCCGCGCCGGTGCCGTTGGCGAGCGCGTAGGTGTCGTAGGTCCAGTGCACCGTGTAGGGCGAACACGCCTTGCCCGTCAGTTCTGACGTGGAGGCGCTGGTCACCATGATGACCCGCTTCTTTTCGCGTCCCAGTTCGCTCAGGGCCAGCGCGATCGCCGACGTGGGCAGGTCGGTCACCATATCCACGCCGTCCTGGTCGAACCAGCGGCGCGCGGCGGCGCTGGCCACGTCGACCTTGTTCTGGCCGTCCACGAAGACCAGCTCGATCGGCTTGCCCAGCACCGAGCCGCCGAAGTCCTGCACCGCCATCCGGGCGGCCTCGACCAGTCCCTTGCCGCCGATGTCGGAATACGCCGAACTCATGTCGGCCATGATGCCTATCTTCACGGGGCCCGCCGCGTTCTGGGCGTGCGCGCCGCCCGCGGCGAGGATCGCGCCCGCCAGCGCGAGCGTCAGTTTCGGGATTGCCATGGACTCGTCTCCGTTATCGGTTTACGCCGTCTTTGCGGCGGTGAGCGTATTGCTCCGGGGAGCGTCCTTTTGTATCGTAGGCACGCGTTTTCGCCGTCGTCCAAAGCGACGATTTTCCAGCGCGCCGCGGGTTTTCCCGCGCCGATCCACGCAAGACCGCACTCTTCAGACAGGCAGCTCATGCGTCATTCGTTCTCGATGGAACACGCGCTGGCCAGCGGCAAGCTCAATGCGCCCACCGCACATGGCGACCAGATCGCCCGGCAGGACCTGTGCGAGCAGATCTGCCGCCCGGACGGACCCAAGGTGGTGGTGGCGCGCGGGCCGGCCGGCTACGGCAAGACCACGCTGCTGGCGCAGTGCCAGGCAAGGCTGGAGGCGCTGCCGATGCGTACGGCCTGGCTGACGCTGGACCGCGCCGACAATGACCTCTCCCGTTTCCTGCGCTGCCTGACGGCCGCGCTGGGCGCGCTGTCCGGCCGCGCCAGCCTGCGCCCGGACGCCCATGATTCCGAGGACACGCTGGCGCTGGCGCTAGTCCAGGCCGTGGCCTCGCACGGCGCGCCCTTTGCGCTGGTGCTCGACGAATTCGAAGCCATCACGGCCCCCGCCGTGCTGGACCTGGTGCAGGACCTCATCGGCAGCCTGCCCGCGCACGGCCGGCTGCTGATCGGCTCGCGCCACACGCCGGGGCTGGCGTTGGGGCGGCTGCGCGCGGCCGGCCAGCTGCTGGAGATCGACGCCTCGCAGCTGTGCTTTTCCGTGGACGAGGCGACCCGCTTTTTCGCGCGGCGCCAACCCGCGCTGACGCCCGCCGAGGTCGAACTGCTGCATCGCAAGACCGAAGGCTGGGTCGCGGCGCTGTGCCTAGCATCCGCATCGCTCGCGCGGCAACCCAGCGCCGCGGCCTTCATCGAACGCTTCTCCGGCAGCGACCAGTCCGTCGCCGACTACCTGGCGCAGGACGTGCTGGCCAGCCAGACGCCGGCGCTGCGCCAGTTCCTGTTGCGCACCAGCATCCTCAAGCAGCTCAGCGCGCCGCTCTGCCAGGCCCTGCTGCCCGACATGGATTGCGCCGGCCTGCTGCAACAGCTGGAGAACGGCCACGTCCTGCTCACGCGCACCGCGGCCGACGAGCGCCACTACCGCTACCACAGTCTGTTCGCCAGCTACCTGCAGTCGCAGCTGCGGGCCCAGGCGCCCGGCGACGTCGCCCGCCTGCACCTGGCCGCCTCGCGCTGGTACGAAGACGAAGGCAGGCCGGTGCCCGCCATCGACCACGCCATCGACGGCGGCGACTTCGGGCGCGCGCTGGCGCTGCTGCAGGCGCACGCGGAAACGCTGCTGGCCGAAGGCCGCATGCGCCTGCTGGCGCGCTGGCTGGGCCAGTTGCCCGCGGCGGTGCTCGCCACCCGGCCGCTGCTGCAGGCCATGCAGGTGTGGGCGACGTGTTTCACGCGCGGCCCCAGCGAGGCGTCCCTGCTGATGGCGGACCTGAAGCTGGCGGGCAGTGCCGACCCCGCCGTGCGCGCCCACGTGCGGGCGCTGCAGCCGTTGCTGCTGTCGATGATGGACCGGCAGGAAGAGGCCTACGCCGCCGGCATGCCCAGCATCGCGGCGCTGGGCGATGCGCTGTCGTTCACCGACACCGCGCTCGCCAACGCCATGGCCAACATCACCGCCGTGCTGGGCCGCTACCACGAGGCGCGCGCCCTGCTGGACACCGCCCGGCGCGCGCAGAGCCGCAGCGCCAGCAGCTTCAACCTGATGTACTCCGAAGCGGTCGAGGGCATCATCGACCTGCAGGAAGGGCGCATGCGCCAGGCGGGCGCGCGCTTTCGCATGGCGGTGCGTTCCACGCGCAAGGGGGCCTATGGGCAGGCCAACGGCAATGCCTGGGCGGGCGTGCTGTACGCCGCGTGGGTCTACGAGACCGGCGACCTCGCGCTGGCCTCGCGCCTGCTCCAGGTGTACGTGCCGCTGGGCCGCGATGTCGGGCTGCCGGACCACCTGATCCTGGGCTACGTGACGCTGGCGCGCGTGGCCTTCCACGAGGGCGATCCCGAACAGACCTTCTACCTGCTGGGCGAACTGGAATATCTGGGCCACCAGCGCCGCCTGCCGCGCATCGCGGCCAGCGCCCGGGTGGAGCGCGCGCGCGTGCTGCTGATGCAGGGCCATCCGCAGGCCGCGCGCGACGAACTGGGCCGCGCCGACGATGCGGATCTCTGGCGCCGCGTGGAAGGGCTGCGCCTGCCCGCCAACGATCTGCTGACGCCGCGGCTGGGACGCCTGCGCTGGCTGGCGTATGACGGCGACCCCGCCGCCGCGCTGCGCGAGCTGGACGCCGACATCGCGCAGGCGCTGGCGGCGCGGCGCGTGCGGCGCGCGTACATGCTGCAGCTATTGCGCGCCGTCGCGCTGGCCCGCAACCGCGACGACGCTGGCGCCTGCGCGCAGCTCGCGCCGCTGCTGCACACGGCGCAATCCGAAGGACTGTGCCGTGTGCTGGCGGACGAGGGCGCGGCCGTGGCCGGGCTGCTGCAGCGCCATGCCGCCTGCGAGACCGGCCGCGCATGGCTGGCCGCGGACGGCGCGCAGGACTGGTGGCGGCGCTACATGGCGCAGGCCCGCATCGGTCCCGCATCGCCGCCGCAGGCCCCCGTCGCCGGCGACGCCGCCGGCGCGGAAGGGCTCACGCCCAAAGAGCTGCGCGTGCTGCGCCTGCTGGCCGAAGGCCATTCCAACAGCGCCATCGCGCGGCAGCTCTTTGTCTCGGAGAGCACGGTGCGCACGCACCTGCGTCACTTGAACGTCAAGCTCAGCGCCGACAGCCGCACGCAGGCCGTGGCGCGGGCCCGCAGCGCGGGCCTGCTGTGACTTATCCGGGGGTGTTGATCTGGTCGGCCGCGATGATCTCGACCACCAGCACGCGCCCCGGACCGTCCAGGTAATACTCCGCCTCGGCCGGCTCGCGCAGCTTCATGTAGGCGTCCTCGCCGATCTGCATGGTGTGCCCGGCGGCCAGTTCGGCGCCGCTTTCCAGCATGTAGCCCATGATGTTGTTGAACATCGTCGAATAGGTCTCGCCCTCGTCATGCCCCGTCGCCAGCGCGGCGAAGTCCGGCAGCCCGAAGGCATCGGCGCCATAGGTGCGCATCCACACCCCCTGCACGCCCTCGACCTCATACTTCACGAAGCCGCAATACAGCATGTTCAGCGGCAACGTGCGCAGCAGGTCCATGCTTTCCTCGCCCAGCGACTCCGCCGCGAATACGCCCGCGGGCAGCGAGGTGTGCGCATGCTCGTTCAGCACCGCCATCGCCCCAAAACCGGTCAGCGCGCCCGCCACCGCGGCCAGCGCCACGTACTGTTCCAGCGGATCCGTTTCAAAGCCCGCGTAGTACAGGAGGATATGGCTGGCGTGCCCGCGGACTTCGTCCTTCACCGTGGCGGGATAGTGCGACGGGGCCACGCAGGCCTCCAGCGCATCCTTCGGATAGGGCGCATCGAAGCCCACCAGCCGCACGACGTGCTTGTCCCAACCGGCCAGGCCCAGAAACTCCGGCATGTCCGTCGCAAGCTCCGCGCGCGCCTGCTGCATGGACGGGTGATAGGCCCGCAACGCATCGCCCAGCGCGGCCTCGGTGATCGCCAGCGGTCCCGCAAAGAGGACCTGCAGGCTCAGCGGCTGCGCGATGTCGGGGTTGGCCGACAGGGCGGCCGTGTCGGCGGAAACTTCCTTGCGGCCGAAGAAACGGGAAAAAATGCTCATGCGTGTCCGGGGGGGAAATAGTGGAAATAGTGGCAATAAAACGGGGACAGTATAAAGACGGTATCGGCCCACGCGCGGACGGGGTCGCCATTGGATACATCTTTACCCGCCGGCTATTCCTCGAATCCGCGCGGCCCCAGCGTCTCGACCACGTAGTCGATGAAGGACTTGATGCGCGACGAGATGGCCGTGTTGCGGTAGTACACCGCGTTGATCGGCTGCCTGACTTCCAGCAACTGCTTGACGAACAGCGGCTGCAGCGCGCCGCGCCGGCGGTCCTCGCGCGTCATGAAATCCGACAGGCAGACAATGCCCCCATCGTTGAGCGCAAGCTGGCGCAGCGTCTCGCCGCTGTAGGCGCGAATCCGCGGCTTGATGTGCACCGCCTGCCCGTCCGCATCCCGCAGCGGCCACTCGTTCAGCGACTCAAGCTGGCTGAAGCCCAGCAGCACGTGCGACGCCAGGTCCGCGGCGCGGCGGGGCGTGCCGTACTGCGCCAGATACCCCGGGCTGGCCAGCACGCGCACGCGGCTGGTGCCCAGCGCCACCGCGTGCAGCGACGAGTCCTTCAGCCGGCCGATGCGAAAGGCCAGGTCGGTGCGCCGCTCCAGCAGATCGATATTGCCTTCATTGCTGGTGAGCTCCAGCTCCACCTGCGGATAGCGCTTGCGATAGCCCGGCACCAGCGGCGCGATCACATGCAGCATGAACGGCGAGGCGGCGTCCACCCGCAGCAGCCCGGCGGGCTGGTTGCGGCGCAGGTTCATGAGTTCTTCGGCTTCTTCCACCGACGCGATGATGCGGCGCGCCTGCTCCAGATAGGCCTTGCCCTCTTCGGTCAGCGCCAGGCGCCGCGTCGTGCGCCGCATCAGGGTGGTCTGCAGCTTTTCCTCCAGCCGGCTCATGGTGCGGCTGGTGGCGGAAACGGTCTGCCCCAGCACATCGGCCGCCGCGGTGATCGAGCCGCTGTCCACGATGGCGATGAAGACCTGCATTTCGTCGAGGGTGGTTTTCATATTTGCATTTTTATCAAAAGTATTTCGCCCATACCTATCTTTTTCCGCAAGGATGCGGCGGCGACACTACGCCCATCCCCGGACACCGCCCGTCCGGCCAAGCCCATTCCCCAGGAGTTTTACATGAGCATTCCCGCCTTTGGCGTCGGCACCTTCCGCCTGAAGGGTCAGGCCGCCGTCGATTCCGTGCGCAACGCGCTGGACGTCGGCTACCGCGCCATCGACACCGCCCAGATCTACGAGAACGAGGCCGACGTCGGCCAGGCCATCGCCGAATCGGGCGTGGCCCGCGAAGACCTGTTCATCACCACCAAGATCTGGGTGCCCAACACCGCCCGCGACAAGCTCGTCCCCAGCCTGAAGGACAGCCTCGCCCGGTTGCGCACCGATTATGTCGACCTGACGCTGATCCACTGGCCCGCGCCGGACAACGGCGTTTCCGTCGACGAATTCATGACGGCGCTGGCCGAGGCCAAGGCGCAGGGCCTGACGCGCCAGATCGGCATTTCCAACTTTCCCATCGCGCAGACGCGGGCCGCCATTGCCGCCGTGGGCCGCGAGCAGATCGCCACCAACCAGATCGAGCTCAGCCCCTACCTGCAGAACCGCACGCTCACCGCGTTTCTGAAGGAACAGGGCATCCACGCCACCTCGTACATGACGCTGGCCTACGGCAAGGTGCTCAAGGATCCGGTCATCGGCCAGATCGCACAGCGCCGCGCGGCCACGCCCGCGCAGGTCGCGCTGGCCTGGGCGCTGCAACTGGGCTATGCCGTGATCCCGTCGTCCACCCGCCGCGACAACCTGGCCAGCAACCTGCTCGCCCAGGACCTGCGCCTGACGGACGACGACATGGCGCAGATCGCCGCGCTGGAACGCAACGGCCGTGAAGTCAGCCCGCAAGGCCTGGCGGCCGAGTGGGACTGAACCCGGCAGTCTCCGATCCGCCGCTCCCCGCGCCGGGGGTGTCGGATCTGGCAGGGGAATTCGGGATGAGCGCCTAACCAATAGGTATGGTTTCGGCCCGCCGGGCATTCCTCGGGGCGCAAACGCGCCCTACACTGCCCCATCGCAGCGCGCCGATGCTCGGGCGCGCCCACCGACGGGAGCCGACCTGGCATGCACGAACCCACGCCCGATGATCCGTCCTGGCTGCGCCCCCGGCTGTTTGCCGCGGTGGCCCTGACCGGCCTGGTCGCCGGCCTGGGCGGCATGCTGCTCGGCATGCTGCTGCACACGGTCCAGCACCTGGCCTACGGCTATGGCGGCGGGCACGTCATCAGCCACGAATCCTTCCTGATGGGTGTAGAGGCCGCCAGCGGGCCGCGCCGCGTACTCGCCCTGGTGCTGTGCGGGCTGGCGGCCGGCGCGGGCTGGTGGCTCATCCACCGCTATGGCCGTCCCCTGGTCAGCGTCGATCAGGCCGTGGCCGATCCCGACCGGCGCATGCCGTCCGCGACGACGATGGCGCACGCGGTCCTGCAGATCGTGACCGTCGGGCTGGGCTCGCCGCTGGGACGCGAGGTGGCGCCGCGCGAAGTCGGCGCGCTCGCGGGCGGCCGGCTGGCGGCGCGGCTGCGCCTGCCGCCGGAACAGTGCCGGCTCGTCATCGCCTGTGGCGCCGGCGCGGGCCTGGCCGCCGTGTACAACGTGCCGCTGGGCGCGGCGCTTTTCGTCCTGGAAGGGCTGCTGGGGTCGTTTGCCTGGCCTGCGGTCGTCGCCGCGCTGGTGGCCTGCTGCCTCGGCGCCGCGGTGGCCTGGGCCGGACTGGGCAACGAGATTCAGTATGCCGTGCCCGCCCTGCAGATCAGTCCCGGCCTGGTGGTCTGGGCCATCGCCGCGGGACCGGTGTTCGGGTGGGCCGCCCACGGCTTCCGGCGGCTGACCGGCGCGGCGCGCGCCCAGGCCGCCCGGGGCTGGCGCCTGGCGGTGTCCTGCCTGCTGAATTTCACGCTGCTCGGCCTGCTGGCGATCACCCTGCCCGCCTTGCTGGGCAATGGCAAGGGACCCGCGCAACTGGCGTTCGACAATGAACTGACCATCGCCCTGGCGGCGACGCTGGCGGTGCTGAAGACGGCCGTCGTCGCCAGCAGCCTGCGCGCGGGCGCGGCGGGCGGCCTGCTCACGCCCGCGATCGCCGTGGGCGCCTCGCTGGCGGTCGCGCTGGGCGGGCTGTGGAGCATGGCCTGGCCGGACGCGCCGCCCGGCGCATTTGCCGTCGTCGGCGCGGCCGCGTTCCTGGCCTCGTCGATGCGCATGCCGCTGACCGCCGTCGTGCTGATCCTGGAGTTCACGCGCGTGGACCCTGCCTTTCTCATCCCCATGGTCCTCGCGGTGGCGGGCTCCGTCCTGGCGAGCCGCCATTGCGCCGCCCGCGGCGCCGCCCCGCGTACCGCATCCTGAATTCCGGAGACCCTCATGACCCAACGCAAACCCACCGGCATCCACCGCTACGACGCGCCCGCGGGCGGATGGGGCGCGCTGAAGGCCACGGCGCAGGCCGTGGCCACGCAGATGCGCATCGCCGAAGCGCCCGCGCTGCTGCTGCGCACCAACAAGCCCGACGGGTTCGACTGTCCCGGCTGCGCCTGGCCCGACAAGGCGCATACCTCCACATTCCAGTTCTGCGAGAACGGCGCCAAGGCCGTCACCTGGGAAGCGACCCGTAAACGCGTGACCCCGGAGTTCTTCGCCGCGCACCCGGTTGCCGAACTGCTGACCTGGAGCGACCACGACCTGGAGAACGCAGGCCGGCTCACGCATCCGCTGGCCTACGACGCCGCCAGCGACACCTACCAGGCCATCGAATGGGACGACGCGTTCGCGCGCATCGGCCAGACGCTTGCCAGCCTGCCCGATCCGGACATGGTTGAGTTCTACACCTCGGGCCGCGCGTCCAACGAGGCCGCGTTCCTCTTCAGCCTGTACGCCCGCGAATTCGGCACGAACAATTTTCCCGACTGCTCCAACCTGTGCCACGAGGCCACCAGCGTCGGACTGCCCAAGGCCATCGGCATCGGCAAGGGCACGGTATCGCTGGACGACTTCGACGCTTGCGATCTCATCATCTCGATGGGCCACAACCCCGGCACGAACCACCCGCGCATGATGGGGACGCTGCACGAATGCGCGCGCCGCGGCGTGCCCATCATCGTGTTCAACCCACTGCGCGAACGCGCGCTGGAGCGCTTTGCCGATCCGCAGGACCCGATCGAGATGGGCACGTTCGGCGCCACGCGCATCGCCTCCACCTATTTCCAGGTCAAGGTGGGCGGCGACGCCGCCGCGCTCAAGGGCATCATGAAGGCGCTGATGGAGGCGGACCGGGACGGCCGCGCCACGCTGGAGCACGAATTCATCGCGCGCCACACGCACGGCTACGAGGCCTTCGCGCAGGACCTGGACGCCACGGCCTGGGCCGACATCGAGCAGGCCAGCGGCCTGCGCCGGCGCGACCTGGAGCAGGTAGCCCAGGCGTATGCCCGGGCCAACGCCACCATCGTCACCTATGGCATGGGCATCACGCAGCACGAAAGAGGCACGCGCAACGTGCAGCAGATCGCCGCGCTGCTGCTGATGCGCGGCAACATCGGCAAGCCGGGCGCCGGCATCTGCCCCTTGCGCGGGCACTCCAACGTGCAAGGCAACCGCACGGTCGGCATCACCGAGAAGATCGACGACGCCATGTTCGATCGCGTCGAACAGACCTTCGGCTTCCGGCCGCCGGCGCGGCCCGGCCACGACGCGGTGGACGCCATGAAGGCGATGGCCGCCGGACGCGCCAAGGCGCTGATCTGCCTGGGCGGCAATTTCGCGATCGCGCTGCCCGACGCCGAGCAATGCGAGCGCGGCATGCGGCAGCTGGACCTGGCCGTCCACCTGAACACCAAGCTGAACCGCTCGCACCTGCTGGTCGGCAAGCAGTCGATCATCCTGCCGGTGCTGGGCCGCACGGAAAGCGACGTGCAGGCAGGCGGCGCGCAATCGATCACGGTCGAGGATTCGATGTCGATGGTGCATGCCTCGCGCGGCAAGCTCCTGCCCGCCTCAAAGCAGCTGCGCTCGGAACCGGCCATCATTGCCGGCATGGCGCAGGCGACGCTGCCGCACAGCCGCGTGCCGTGGGCGCACCTGATCGAGGACTACGACCGCATCCGCGACCTGATCGAAAAGATCTATCCGGATTTCCGCGATTACAACGCGCGCATCCGCAAACCCGGCGGCTTTCGCCTGCCGCTGCCGCCCACGGAGCGCATCTGGAAGACGCCCTCGGGCAAGGCGGAGTTCATCCCGTTCGCGGGGCTGCGCGAAGATCCCGACATCGTCGAAGGCAACATCCTGCGACTCACCACGCTGCGCAGCCACGACCAGTACAACACCACCATCTATGGCCTGGACGACCGCTATCGCGGCGTGTTCGGCCGCCGCGACGTGCTGTTCATGAATGCGTCCGATCTGGCGCGCCATGGCATCGCGCACGGCGACGAGGTCGACATCGTCACCAGCCTGCCCGGCCAGGGGCACCGGCGGCTGCGGCTGACGGCGATCCGGCACGACATTGCGGCGGGGTCGGTCGGCGCCTACTACCCGGAAGCGAACAACCTGTGCCCGCTGGACTATCAGGACACGGAAAGCGGCACGCCCGGCTACAAGTCGATTCCCGTCCGGATACAAAAAGCGGCCTGAAGCCGGATCTCATCCAACAGGATGAGAACAAGCGGGGCCGAATGGTGCATAAGCACCATTGCAGATTCAAGGATTAATACTTTCGGCTACTAGCAAGGCGGATGAGGTCCGCCTATATATCGAAGCATGGGCGCAGCGTCACCGTCGTCATGTCGTCTTTCCAAGCATATCGGCGCCCGTTCCGATAAGAAGGCCAAGCTGTCCGCCGATGCGTCCCGCGCCATCGCCAGCCTGAAACTGGCCTCCTGACCCGGGCGGGAAAAAGGGGAAACGATATGGCAACCAGGAAAACGGCGGCGCGGCCGTCCAGGACATCGGCTTCTTCCAAACGGACCCCGCGCAAGAATGCGCCGGCGGCGTCGGCAGCCTCTGCGTCGGCTGCATCTGCAACTGCCACTGCGGCGGCCGCGATCGCATCGTCGGCGCCCCGCCCCAAGCCCAGCAAGCCCGGAAAGCCCAAGAAAGAAACGCCCCGCATCGCCTTCGGCCGGTCCGCCAAGCCCGACGCCTTTGACGCGCGCGACATCCTGTTCCGCCCCAATATCTCTGTCACGCCCAAGGCGGAAATGATTCCCGTGATGGGCCTGACGGTGAAGCACCAGGGCGAGACCTCGGCCTGCACGGGCTTTGCGCTGTCCACGGTGGTCGAGTACCTGCTGCGCAAATCCGAACGCGACACGCGCCCGGCGATCTCGCCCTACATGCTGTATTCGATGGCCCGGCGCTACGACGAATTCCCCGGATCGGTCGATGACAGCGGCTCCAGCCTGCGCGGCGCGCTCAAGGGCTGGTTCCGGCACGGCGCCTGCGCCCAGGCCCTGTTCCCGTCCATCGACATGCCGCCCGCGGCCCAGCGCCCGGAAGACGACTGGTGGCTGGACGCCGTCAAGCGGCCGCTCGGCGCGTACTACCGCATCGACACGCGCAGCATCGTGGAGATGCATGCGGCGCTGAATGAAGTGGGCATCCTCTACGCCAGCGCGGGCTGCCACGAGGGCTGGGACCAAGGCCACGGCGTCACGCCGCGCGAGGACGAAGCCACGCCCGTCACGCGGCCATTCTGGGTCATTCCGGGCAGCCAGGAAACCGCCGTGCTGGGCCACGCCTTCGTCATCGTGGGCTATACGCAGGACGGCTTTCTGATCCAGAACTCCTGGGGCGAGGAATGGGGCACGCACGGCATGGCCGTGCTGACCTACGACGACTGGATGCGCAACGCGATGGACTGCTGGGTCGTGCAGCTGGGCGTAGTCACGCACGAGCACGAAAGCATCTCCAACAGCATCAGCCTGCGCACCGAGGGAAAGCAGGTGACGCTTGCCGCCGGCAAGATACTGCGCGACCGCGAGCTCTCGCCCTTCATCGTCAACGTGGGCAACAACGGCAAGCTCAGCAACAGCGGCGCCTTCCGCACCACGCCGGACGACCTGCGCGCGATCGTCGACGTGCACATGGTCGCCGCGCGCGAGCGCTGGAACCTGAAGGACAAGCCGATGGACGTCTGCGTGTACAACCACGGCGGCCTGGTCGGCGAGAACGACGCCGCCGAGGCCGCCGCCGAATGGATCCCGCTGCTCTACGAGCACCAGATATTCCCCGTCTTCCTGATGTGGGAGACGGACTTCATCACCACCGTCAGGAACATCATCCAGGACGCCGCGCACGACGTGCCGCGCACCACCGGCGGCATCGGCGAACGCCTGGAACGCTGGTGGAACCAGCGGCTTGAACGCTGGCTGGCGCGTCCCGGCACGGTCATCTGGGGCGAAATGAAGCAGAACGCCGAGGCCATGAGCGAGCCGGCCACGCACGGCGAAGACGAAGCCGCCATGATCCTGCTCTACCGGCACTTCAAGTCGCACGTCGCGCGCGGCCGCGTGCGCCTGCACATCGTGGGGCATTCGGCCGGCGCGATCGTCGCCAGCCATTTCGCGCGGCGCCTGGCCGCGGACGGCGGAGAACTCGAATCGCTGAGCCTCATGGCGCCGGCCGTGACCCTGAAGACCTTCAGGGAACTGGTCGTGCCGCTGCTGGGAAACCGGATCAAGCGCTATCAGCAGTTCCACCTGTCGGATCGCGCCGAAGAGGACGACCCCACCTGCGGGCCGTACCGGCGCTCGCTGCTGTACCTGGTCAGCGAATCGTTCGAGGGCGGCACCACCACGCCGCTGCTGGGCATGGAGCGCTACTTCCGGGACGCCGGCATCCCCTGCGACGCGGTCCACGTGTCGCCGGCCGGCAGTCCTTCCGGCGCCTCCCGCGTCGTGCCCGTGGCCTCCAGCACGCACGGGGGCTTTGACAACGACAAAGGCACGCAGCAGCAGGTCATTGCCTTCATCAAGCGCTGACCGCGGGTGGAGGGTCTTGTCATGCCAGAGATACTGCCAGAACCCTACAGCGAGGCGCCGGAGCTGCCCAGGCAGCCGGCCCCGCGGCCCGACGTGCCGACGCCGGCGGCCCATGCCGGCGAGGAGGGCGCGCGCGCCGCCGTCCCCACAGCCCCCGTCGCCCCCGCGCCGCCATCGCCCCCCGCGCGCGAATTCTCCCTCTACGGCGAGGCCGACGAGGTCGCGGGGGTCCTGTCGCGCGTCGGCGTGCCCTGCCTGCTGGTGGCGGGGTCCGGCGACATCGTGGCGGCCAGCACCGTCCTGCCGCTGGCGCACGCCAGCCTTGTGGGCCGCCGCCTGAGCGAGATCTGCGGCCTCACCCGGCCCTTGCGCATGGGCGACGGCGCGGTCGACGTGGTGTACTGCGGCGACGACGGCGCCCGCGTGCCCGCGCAGCTGATCCCGCTGTGCACGCTGGACAGCGGCGAGCTCATCGTGCTGGTCAACGACGGCGCGCCCTTTCGGCAGGCCGAGTCCCGCCGGTTCGAGCGCACGCCCTACGCGGTATTCCGGCTGGACATGCAGGGCGTCATCCGCTTCGCCAATCCCGAAGCGGCCCGCACGCTGGGCCTGCCGCGCGACGCCCTGTGCGGCAGCCGGCTCGCCGCGCATTTCCGCCCCGCGGATGTCGGGCCGGTGCAGCGCGCCATCCTGCGCTGCGTGCAGGACACGGACGGCGACGCCATGGTGTCGGTCACCATCGCCATTCCCGTGCCGGACGACGCGGACCGGCAATTCGAACTGGTCATGACGCCCGACCCCGCGCCCAACGGCGAGCTCCTGGGCGTGATCGCCGTCATCCAGTCGCGCACGCTGGAATCGGCCCGCGACGAGATCCGCCGCATCGCGCTGGACCCCGCGATCGGCGGCTGGCGGCTCAAGCTGGATCGCATCCTGGAGCAGATCCGGCGCCTGGTGCCGTTCGAACACGCGGTCTTCGGCATCTATGGCAACGATGTGTCGCTGTTCCGCGCGATCGCAGTGCGGCCAGAGGGCGTGGAGCTGTGGCCCGCGCGCTGGATGGATCTGCCGCCGACGATACGCGCCTTCCTGGACTCGGGCCGCACCTGGGTCGAGGAGGTCGGCGCATTCGTCAAGGCGAACATGCCCGAACCGGGCAACGAGATCGTGCGCTGTTATCAGGACCTGGGCATACAGTCCTCCGTCACGCTGCCAGTCACGCGTCCCGGGGGCTACAGTTCGGCGCTGAGCCTGTGCTCGCGCGACCCCGGCGCCTACGATGCCCGCCATCTGGAGATTCTGCGCGCCCTGGACCTGGAACCGGTGCTGATGCGCTTCGAAAAGGAGCGCGACGATGAGCGGGCCGAGTTCGCGGACTCGCTGCGGCGCAAGGTGATGACCGCCGCGTCGCTGCGCCAGGCCGCCGACGACATCATCGCGCAGCTGGCGCAGCATTTCTCGTGGGATCACGTGGCGCTGTTTCGCGTGAACCGGCAAGAGAACCGCTTTGAAGTGGTCACGCAGCACAGCCTGGCGCCCGGCTACGCGCTGCCGGACGGTTTCCAGCAGCCGACGGGCCAGGGCATGCTGGGCGCCACGCTGTCGCTGGGCTGCCTGCTGGCGGTGGACGACATCGGCAATCCCGCCTACGCGCAGCACGGCTACACGGGCCCCAAGCGGCCGCTGCGCTCGGCCATGACCGTTCCCGTCCACCTGAACGGCCGGATACGCTGGCTGCTGGACGTGGAATCCTCGGTGTCCCACGCCTTTAAGGGCCCCGACATCGACGACCTGCTCCAGATCATCGCCTCGCTGGAGGAAGGCCTGGCCCAGCACCTGCTCAGCCAGACCAAGCAGAGCCTGATGGCGGAAACCGAACAGGCCGTCGTGTTTGTGGGACGCGAGGGCGGCGTCATCGAAATGAACCGCGTGGCCACCGACATGCTGGGCGCCGAGGTCCGGCGCACGCGCGATGGCGCCGAGGCGCCGTCGATCACGGACTACGCCATCGCGGGCGACGAGGCCACGCTGGGCGTCCTGACGTCGGCGTTCACGGTCAAGCGCGAGCGCATCGAACTGCTCGACGCCAGCGGCCAGCCGCGGTCCGTGCTGGCCACCCGCACCGACCTGGACCCGAGCCTGGACATGTCGATCTGGTTCTTCACCGACATCGCGGACCTGGATTGGGCGCGCGACCTGCGCTATCTGCGCGAAACCGTGGCCGAGGTGGCGCGGCAGACGCGCACCTCGCTGTCGCTGGCGTGCAGCCTGACGTCGCAGACCGTGCTGCTGCATGAAGACGCGCGCCAGGGCACGCCCCCGGAAGTCGTCGCGGCCCAGGCGCAGGATCTTAGCCAGCGCATCGTCGCCGAGATCGGCAAGGCCGACATCACCTTCGAGCGCCTGGCCGGCGCCAGCGAGTCGCGGCGGCGCGCCCGCGCGACGCATGGCGACGTCGAACTGGGCGCGCGCCTTCGCGACGTGATCGCCGCCTTGCCCGCGCGCGACCAGCGCCGCATCGCGTTGTCCAACCATACGGCCTCGCACGACGGCCCCACGGTGTCCGGCGACGCGCAGGCGCTGAGCGCGGCATTCCGCTCGATGATCGATTACCTCCTGCGCTGCCGCAACGCCGACGATGCGCGCGTGACCATCGACCTGGACGCCGGCCCGGACGGCTGCACCCTGCGCTTCGGCCTTAGCGAAGAACAGGTGTGGGACATGGACCCGCCGGTCCACGCGGTGCCCGACGACGCCCTGCTGAGCGCCGAGCGCGCCGCGCACGACGGCGCCAGCATCGCCATCGCCCAGATCCAGGACACGATGATCGATCACGGCGGCGCGCTCGTCACCGACCCGCCGCTCCCGGATGCGCCGCTGCTGCCGCCGCAGGCCTACGAGTCCGTCACGCCGCCGTGGCGCGCGTTCACGCTGATCCTGCCGCTGCGGGCCGGCTAGGCCATCCGGATCATGGGACAGCCATCATGGAACACGACGCCGACGGACCGAATTTCATCCTGCTGGCCAGCATGAACGACGAGCACGAGGACGACTGGGCCAACAACCTCGCCCAACTGCACCGCCACGTTCAGCAGTACCCGGCGATCGCGCCGTTCGTGGGCGCGGAGCTGCGCCGGCGCACGTCGCTGGAAAGCGCCAAGACCCAGATCGAATCCTGGGAACTGGCCACGCCGCGCATCGAGCCGCGGCTGGTCATCATCGACGCCCGGCTCGGGTCCACCGCCAGCAAGCGCGCCAAGCCCGGCGCGGCCGCGGTCGAACTGCTGGAATGGATCGCCAAGCGATCCGCCGTGCCCTTGCTGGTGCTGGCGGTCGACCCGCCGGAACTGGTGCAACGCTACGTGCTGGAACGCCCCGAAGTCTTCATGTGGACGAGCGATGCGAAGAGCGCCGGCAACAGCGGCACGGAGGTCGCCACCGTTCTCACCTGCCTCACCCCGCTGGCGCCCAAGCGCCGGCGGCGGCTGATCATCCGCGTGGGCGAGCACTCGATCACGTATCGCATCCAGATGGGACGGCACGAGTATTCGTCGCAGGACATGCCCTACAAGGAACGCGACCGGATCTCGGCCCTGGTGGGGCGCATCGAGACCTTCAGCCCTTATATGGGGGAGACGAAGGCGCCGCAGTGGCTCAAGGACCTGAGCGGGGTGGGCGAAGACGTCTTCAGCGCCATGGTCACGCACAGCCTGGGCGCGCCGATCGCCAAGCTGATCCAGCGCGCGCGCGACGAGGAGTTGTCGCCGGGGGCCGGCGCGTTCGCGGGACTGGACCTGCGCTTCGAGTTCAACCTGGCCAGCCAGGAAGTCTCGCGCCTGTTCAACCTGCCTTTCGAGATGGGGCGCGAGTTCGGCGCCGACAGCGGCCGCTATCTGTGCCTGGAACTGCCGATGGCGCGGCGGCTGCACCTGGAGGGCACCGCCCCCGCGCCGCGCTGGGAGACGGACTCGCGCGCGCCCGGCCAGCCGGTGCGGATGCTGTTCATGGATGCCAGCGCGGTATACGGCACCGTCACGTTCCGACGCGAAGACGGCGGGCCGACCCTGCCCGCGATGGAATTCGGCCCGCTGCAGTCGGTCGCCAAAGAGCGCGAGCATCTTGCCGAACTGGCCGCGCGCGCGCCCGGCCATCTCATTATCGACCACGTGCGCGGCGCGGACGAGCCCGGCCTGGTGGGCGCGGCGCTGCAGCGCCGCATCGAAGAGCGGCTCAAGACCGGCAACTACGACATCTTCCATTTCGCCGGCCACTCCGTCTCCGCGGGCGAAACCACGATGCTGGTGCTGCCGGGCGAGGACGGCGAAGCCTGGCAACTGTCCATCCGGCTGATCGGGCAGTGGATGGAGGCGGGCAAGTGCAAGCTGCTGGTGCTGTCGTCGTGCAGCGGCGCGTCGGTGCGCACGGCGCTGGAAGTCATGCGCGCGGGCGCGGCCGGCGTGCTGGCCTTCCGCTGGCAGGTCGAAGAGGAATCCTGCGCGCGCTACATCCAGCGCTTTTACGACGTGTACCTGGACGCCGCCCAGCCCAAAGGGCTGGCCGAAGCCTACCGCTACGCCTGCAAGGCCGCGCAGGGCGATGCCGGCGATCTGCCGACCTGGGCGTCGGCGGTGGCCATCGTGCGCGACTGAGCGCGCGGCCGCCGGCCCCTGTGCGCAACCTGCGCGGCGGGCGGCCGAAAACAAGGAGCTGACATGGATTCGCTAATCGGCATGTTGCGCGGCATCGGCGGGAAGGCGGCCAGCGGCGACGGCGCGGGCGCCCTGCTGCCCACCGTGCCCGCGGGCCGCAACTTCTATGCGGAGATCGAACCGCCCGGCGGCAGCCCGGCGCTGGCCGCGGGCCTGGACGGGGCCGCCTTCGTGCCCGGGCAGTGCTACTTCAGTCTCCGGCTGGTGGAGATGCGCCTGTGCGACGCCAGCAACTATCTCAGCCAGTTCCTGCCGCTGTGCACGTTCTTTCTGCGCTATGGCGCGGACGGCGCGCGGCGCGAGATCCCGTACATCGTGGGCTACGACCTCATCCAGCAGGCGCTGGGCGCCGCCGCGCCCCAGGCCGGCGCCAGCCGCGTGGCCTTTCGCGACGTCTACGTGGCGCGCAACGTGCCCTACGCCAGCGACGGACTGGAGATGTACGCCGCCCTGTGCCGGTTCGCCGACAGCAGCCTCAGCCGAGGCATCCTGGACTTTGTCTCCACCGCCGTGACGATGCTGGGCGGCCCCGTGGGCGGGGCCATCGTCAAGACGGGCGAAAGCCTGCTCACGCCCCTGGCCAAGCTGTTCGGCACCGACGGCGTCAGCGTGCGCTTCGGCGTCTATGACGGCGACGCGCTGCGCCGCAGCGGCTACCGCGTGCTGGCGGGCGCGGACTCGCAGGACCGGCTATCCGGTCTGCAGCTCGTGGACGGCGTGCTGCATCGCCAGAAAGACGGGGGCAAGCCCGAGCCGGTCAATGACGTCGACTACCTGGTCCTGGCGTTCGAGCAGCGCACGACGCTGGGCGCGGACATGTTCGCCGCGGCGACGGCGCTGCCGTTCCATCATCTGTGGAAGGACGTGTCCAAGGCCCTGATCGGCAACGACGCCACGGCCGCCAGCGCGGCCTACCAATCCCTGCTGATCGCGGTCGCCGAATCGCCGATGCTCATCGACGCGGACCGCTTCGCGCTGCTCACGGCCTATGCCGCCCAGCGCGGCGCATGGGAAGCCGCGAGCGAGCGCTCCGGCCTGCGGACGCGCAGCGGCGGCAAAAGCCTGGCGACGGCCATGACCGACCGGGTCAACGCGCGGGGCAAGACCGATCCGGTGGCCGATCTGCTCAAGGCGGCGAAAAAGCACATCACGCCGCCGCCGGGACCGGCCGGGCCGGCGCAGGCGGCGCTGGAAGACGCCGCCGTCGCCCAGACGGTGTCGGACCTGACGCGCACCCTGGGCGAGAAAGGCAGCGCGCCGCCGCCGGGCGCCTTGTCCCGCGCCACGCGCGAGCTGCTGTCCGTCATGCTCAGCGATCCGGCATAGCGGGCAGGGCAGTGCCGACTACCGCAGTTCCAGCGTCGCCCCGATGACGCGCATCGTGGGCATCAACTGGCGCCATGCATCCTTGGGCATCGACGGCGGCCGCGTCAGCTGCGCCGCCGCCGGGTCATCCAGCAAGTTGCCTTTGCAGGCGAACACGATGCTGTTGGTCATGTCGTCGTCGACCACCTCGAACATCGACGAGCCGAAGGATTCGCGCACGCGCTCCAGGTAGGTGTGGTGCATGGGGTGGTTGACGTGGAAGTTGATCACCAGGATGCCGTCATCGCGCAGGGCGCGATGGCAGTCGGCGTAGAACGCGGCGCTGCACAGCGCGTCCGGGATGCCGCCCGCCACGAATCCATCCAGGAAGATCACGTCCGCATGATCGGACAGGCCGCGCATATGCTGCGCCGCGTCCGCCTTGATCACCTGAAAGCGCTCGCCGTCCGGCGGCACCAGGAAGGCGTCGCGCAGCGCGATCACGGCCGGGTCGATCTCCACCACCGAAATCCGCGCCCCCGCCAGATAGCGGTGGCAGAACTTGGGCAGCGATCCGCCGCCCAGGCCCACCATCAGGATGTGATCGGGCGCCGGCTTGAACAGCACGAAGCCCATCATCATCCGGGTGTATTCGATCTCCAGCGCGTCCGGGTTGAGCAGCGACATGCTGCTCTGGATTTCCTGCTGCGTGAAGTGCAGGGTTCGCCGGGCGCCGGCATTCTGGATGAAAGGCCTGTGCAGGGCCGCCGGCTCGTCGGAAAGCGGCGAATCGGCGGAAGCGGGGACGTCGGACATGGGCGCAAGCGGTAGCGGTAAGCGGAGAATCCGCAGAAGATACCACTCCCGCGCCCGCACACCCGGTCAGACCAGCATCACCGGACAAGGCGCATGCGCCAGAATGCGTCCGCTCACCGACCCCCGGATCGCGTTGAGCAGCGGGCTGTGGTGATGCGAGCCGATGACGATCGCGGCCGCGCCCACCTGCTTCGCATAGTCGACGATCTTCTCCGGCGTGAAACCCACGAACTCATGGCACTCGTGGCTGACGTTGGCCGCGCTCAGGATGTCCACCGCCGATTTCATCGCCTTGCCGCTTTCTTCGTGGTGCCAGGCATCGATGTCCGACTTGGCGATGAAGGACTTCACGTCTCCGCCCACGTCCGGCTCGCAATGCACCACATGCACCACGAAATCGCGGCTCAGCAAGGGGCTTTCCACCAGGAATCGGGCCGCCGCGTCGCTGTATTTCGACCCATCGGTGGCAAGAATGATCGTGTTCATGGCAGACCTCCGTTTTGTGACTTCTTGGCCTCGGGACGCGCGGACGGGTCCGCGGCCCTTGCGGGCAACACCCAACTTGCGCCGACCGACGCCAGCAGGATCACGCCCACCACCCCAAGCGACCAGTGCACCGGCACGTGCACCCAGTGCTCGGCCAGCATCTTGGCGCCGATGATGACCAGCACCATCGCCAGGCCATACTTGAGATAGTGAAACCGCGCCACCATGTCCGCCAGCAGGAAGTACAGCGCCCGCAGGCCCATGATGGCGAAAATGTTGGACGTAAAGACGATAAAGGGGTCGGTCGTCACCGCAAAGATGGCGGGTATGCTGTCCACGGCAAACACCACGTCCGTCGCCTCGATCACCAGCAGCACCACGAACATCGGCGTCGCGTACCGCAGCCCGTCGATGCGCACGAAAAACGACTGCCCGTGATAATCCCGCGTGATCCGCATGGTCGACCGCAGGAAGACCACCAGCGGGTTGCGGGCGATGTCCGGCTGGCGGCCCGCGGTGAACAGCATCTTCAAGCCGGTGAAGATCAGGAACGCGCCCAGCACATAGAACATCCACACGAACTTGGACAGCAGCCAGACCCCAGCCAGGATCATGCCGATGCGCATCACGATGGCGCCCAGCACGCCGTATAGCAGCACCCGGCGCTGCAATTCGAGGGGCACGGCGAAATAGGTGAAGATCAGCGAGAACACGAACATGTTGTCCACGGACAGGGACAGTTCGATCAGGTAGCCGGTGTAGAACTCCAGCGTCTTCTGGTGCGCGACGGCGCGCCCCAGCGTGCCGTCCAGATACCACCACATCAGGCCGCCGAACAGCGTGGCCAGCGACATCCATGCAAGCACCCAGCACAGGGCTTCGCGCGACGAAACGCGGTGCGCCCGCCGCCCGCCGAACGCATACAGGTCCAGCGCCAGCACAAGCAGCACGAATCCCACGAACCCCACCCACATCGGCAGCGTCGCAAAGGTTTCGACCCGGTTCATCACGCGCCTCCTTCCACCGCGCCACGTGCGCCACGCGATGGACAATGCCGCCCGGCAGCAGCATGGGGCCAGTCTAGATCAGCGCGATTCCTCCAACAATTCGCATATGATGAATCGATAGTCAGATTTTTTGGATTGATCAGCCATGGTCACTCTCAACTACAAGCATCTGCGCTATTTCTGGATGGTCGCCAAGGCCGGCAGCATCGCCCGCGCCGCGCAGCAGCTCCAACGCACGCCGCAATCCATCAGCGGCCAGCTCCAGGAGCTGGAATCCACGCTGGGCACCGAACTGTTCCGGCGCGCGGGCCGCGGACTGGAACTGACCGATGTCGGCCGCCACGCGCTGCTGTACGCGGACCGCATCTTCACCATGGGCGACGAACTGCTCGACGACCTGCGCGAGCGTCCGGCGCGGCGGGCCATGGAGTTCAAGGTGGGAGTGGCCGAAGGCATGCCCAAGGCCATGGTGTACAGGATGATCGAGCCCGCGCTTCATCTGGACGAAGACGTGCGGCTCATCTGCCGCGAAGGGCGCCTGCCTTTCCTGTTGGCCGACCTGGCCGTGCACCGCTTCGACATGGTCATCGCCGATCGCCCCATGCCCAGCAACCTGAACGTACGGGGGTTCAGCCATCTGCTCGGCGAATGCGGGGTGACCTTCTTCGGATCGCCGCCGCTCTTGGCAAGCTTGCCCGGCAAGTTCCCGGCGCTGCTCGACCAGGCGCCGTTCCTCTTGCCCGGCGAGGACGCCGCCATCCGGCCGCGGTTGCTGCAATGGCTGGACGAACACAACGTGCGCCCGCGCATCGTGGGCGAATTCGACGACAGCGCGCTGATGAATTCATTCGGCCAGACCGGCACCGGCCTCTTTGTCGCGCCAACCGCGACGGCGGCCTATCTGTGCAAGCAGTATCGGGTCCGCGCCATCGGCCACGCGGCGGCCGTCAAGGAGCAGTTCTACGCCATCACCACCGAACAGCGGCTGGAGCATCCCGCCGTGGTGGCGCTGAGCCGGGCGGCGCGGGAGGATATTTTCGGGCCGGCGCGCAAGGCCTAGCGCGGCCCGGCCCCAGCCCGGCGGATTACAGGAACGACTTGGCGTGCTTGAGCACCTGGTCGCACGCCTTCTTGGTGAGCTCTTCCTTCAGCCCGCCACCGCTCAGGTCCACCGACTTGCCGTCGCTGCCATTGAGCATGCCCTGCACGCCGGCCAGATAGCCGGAATCCGACTTGGCCTGCTGGGTCGAGCCGCCGGAGATCTTGCCCATCAGCTTGTCTTTCATGGCCTGCGCGTCGCCGCCGGCGAGATAGTTGTTCTTCATGCAGAACTCAATCACGCCCGCCGCATTGCCGGCCGAGGCCGGGCTCAGCGAGGACAGGGGCAGGCTGCCGGTCAGACCCTGCATGGCGCCACTCTGGCCCGAACCGCCCATCTGCCCTTTCACGGCATCCAGCAGCTGCGCGCTGGCGGCGCCCGCGTAACACTGCGCCGCGATGAGGGCGGCGGCGCCGGCGAGGCGGCGGACATTGATTTTCATGGCTTGCTCCTGGTGCGAAATTGAACAGCGGCCATCGTAGCGGCGCGCCACAGCAGCGCGGCGCGCAGGGCCGGCGCGTAATGCGACAAATCATGTGCGTGCGGTCCACATGCGCCGTGGGGCCGTAGCAATTGCATTCGTAACGTCACCGGTCTGATACGAGCACGCAAGGCGCCCCGGCCACGACGGGCGCCGGCCGCACGCCCGCGCGCCTACGCTACTATTGCCGACTGTCCCCGGGGAGGCGGCCGCGCTGCGCCGCCGTATCCGCAGGCGTCCCGAGCCATCTATTCCGTGAGAACCCGCGATGTCGTCCGTGCAATCCCAAGATGTCTTCGTTCCCGCCGCTGGCGGCCAGCTTTTCGTGCGGCGCTGGACGCCCGACGCGCCCGGCGCGAACGACGTCCCCCTCGTGCTGATGCATGACTCGCTGGGCTGCGTGGAACTGTGGCGCGACTTTCCGCAACAGCTTGCCCTCGCGACCGGCCGCGCCGTCATCGCCTACGACCGGCTGGGCTTCGGGCGTTCCGACCCGCATTCGGGCACCTTGGGACCGGACTTCGTGGTCCGCGAAGCCATCGAAGGCTTTCGCGCCGTGCGCGAGGCCCTGGACCTGGACCAGTTCGCGGCGTTCGGCCACAGCGTGGGCGGGGGCATGGCCATTGCCAGCGCCGCCGCGTATCCGCAGTCCTGCCGCGCGCTCGTGACCGAATCCGCGCAGGTCTTCGCCGAAGACCGCACGCTGGAAGGCATCCGCCAGGCGCGCGAGTCGTTCGCGCAGCCGGGCCAGCTCGACCGCCTGAAGAAGTACCACGGCGAGAAAGCGGCCTGGGTGCTGGGCGCATGGATCGACACCTGGCTCTCGCCCGACTTCGCGGACTGGACGCTGGACGCGCAACTGGCCCAGGTGACGTGTCCCGCGCTGGCCCTGCACGGGGACAACGACGAATACGGCTCCACCGTGCACGCCGAGCGGATCGCGCAATTGGCGGGCGCGCAGCCGGTCATCTTCAAGCAATGCGGCCATGTGCCGCACCGCGAGCTGCCCGGCCAGGTGCTGGAGACGGTGGCCGCGTGGCTGAAGACGGCCGCCTGAACGGCCGGGCTTTCAGCGCCGCGGGCCGCCGCCGGCTTTCCTTGCCCGGCGCCGGGCAAGCCGCCACCGGATACACAAGGACATAAAAAATCCGCTGGCAGGGCCTGGAGGCGCCGCCGCGCGCGACTTACTATCGAATCCAGACCGGCGATCCCCTGTGCCGGGCGCGGAGTTCCATGAGCATCCCATCAAGCCCGACAGGCGCCGCGCCGGCAGCCGCCCCCACCCGCTCGCGCCATCTGCTGCCGTGGGCCGTGGTGGTGCTGGTGGCTGTGGGGCTGGCGCTGGCCGGGCCAATCGCGCAACCCGAGCACTACCATGACTTCGCGGACAAGCGGGCCTGGCTCGGCATTCCCCATGCCGCCGATGTGCTGTCCAACCTGGGTTTCGCGGTGGTGGGCTGGTATGGCCTGGCGCTGGTGCTGCAGTCGCGCCAGCGCCCCTCGCTGGACGCGATCCGTCCGGGCTATGCGCTGTTCTTCTTTGCGCTGATGCTCACCGCGTTCGGGTCCGGCTGGTATCACCTGGTGCCCGACAACGCCCGTCTCATCTGGGACCGCCTGCCGATTGCGCTGCTGTGCGCCGGCATCCTGTCGGCCGTCTGGCGCGACACGCTGGGCGATGGGCGCTGGGTCGACGTGCTGTGGACCGTTCTGGCCGTGGCCAGCGTCGGGTGGTGGTGGGTCACGGACAGTCGCGGCGCGGGCGACCTGCGGCCCTACCTTTTCGTGCAGTTCATGCCGCTGCTGCTGGTGCCATTGCTGCAATGGCGCAACGGCACGCCCCGGCGCGAACGCCTGTATTTCGCCGCCGCGATCGGCTGCTATGTGCTGGCCAAGGTTTCCGAAGTGCTGGACCACCAGATTTTCCAGCACGTCGCGTATCTCAGCGGGCACACGATCAAGCACCTTTTTTCCGTGGCCGCGGGCCTGATCGTGACGCTCAATTTCGCGCACCGCAAGCGCGAGGCCGACCGGCCGTAACGCCGGGCGCCGGTCAGCGCTTTCTCGGCGGCACCACCATGAACCCCTGCTCAAATTGCCGGACCGCTTTCGCGTCGTCCTGGCGGCTCCACATGGCAGACGCCGCGCCCGTATTGTCCGCCACCGCGATCGCGGCTTTCGGGGCTCCCGGCTGGTAGGCGGCCATGATCCGGCTCACGTAGTTGCGCGTCTCGGCATAGTCCGGCACGCGGTTGCCGGCGCGCTGCACCGCGCCTTCGCCGGCGTTGTAGGCCGCCAGCGCCAGCTCCAGGTTGCCGTCATAGCGGTCCAGCAAAGCGCGCAGATAGCGGCTGCCGGCATTGACGTTCAGGTCGAGCTTGCGCAGGTTTGCCTGCAGCGCCTCGTCCGTGCCCGGCACGCCGTACTGGCTGGCGGTGGCCGGCATGAGCTGCATCACGCCCACGGCGCCCTTGGGCGACACCGCATGCGTGTCAAAGCCCGATTCCGCCTGCGCGACCGCATGGAGGAGGGCGTAGTCCAGCCCGTGGCGTTGCGCGGCCTGTTCCAGCGCCTGACGGATTTCCGGGCTGGGCTCGACGGCGCGGCGCGCGCCGCGCGCGCCCGAGGACAGGTCGCGGAACAACAGGCGGTAGCTGTCGTCGATGGCCGTGGGCGCGAAGTGCGCCATGCCCTGATCGTCGAAGGACACATAGACGTCCGCTGCAAGACTGGCCGAGCAAGACAGCAACAAAGCCGCGCCCAGCCAGTGGCGGCTTCGAAGGAGGAAAGTGGACATGGCAAAGAGGACGTCGCGGCAGCCGCCACGTCCTTGAAGTCAGGATATAGGCCCGAATTCTACAAGAATAACAATCATTCTTATTTACAATAAGATTAAATCTTGTTAAGTTTTAGCCCGTTGCTGTTGCGATATGAATCGTGATCCCATAGGCGCCTGGCCTGAAGACGCAAGCCAGACGGCTTGCCGGGATGAATTTCTGATGCATGCGGCATGAGGGGTTCGGCGACAAACGCTGGCGGAATGAAGTGACACGCGGGCGAGGACATGCATGCGGATACTGCTAATCGAGGACGACAGCAAAGTGAGCTACTGGCTGGCCAGCAAGTTCCAGGCCAGCGGCCATCAGTGCGTGCCGGTCGATTCGGGCGAGCAGGCGCTCGTTGCGCTGGACCGGCAGGTGTTCGACATCGCCGTGCTCGACCGCATGCTGCCCGGCATCGACGGCATCGAGGTGCTGCGGCGCCTGCAAGGCCGCCCGCACCCGCCCGTCATCATCCTGTCCGCCGTCGACCAGGCGTCGGACCGCGTCGAAGGCCTGCGCGCGGGCGCGCAGGACCACATCGGCAAGCCCTTCGACTTTCTTGAACTGATGGTGCGCATGGAGCTGCTGGTGCAGCGCCATGACGCCACGCCGCCCAACACGGCGCGCCTGTGCGTGCAGGATCTGCAGATCGACCTGCTGCGCCGCAAGGTCACGCGGTCGGGCCGCGAGATCAGCCTGACCGACAAGGAATTCCTGCTGCTGCGCACGCTGGCCGAACACGCCGGCCAGACGGTGCCCCGCGGCATGCTGCTGGAAAAGGTGTGGGGCCTGCAGTTCGATCCCCAGACCAACCTGATCGACGTCCACGTCTCGAAGCTGCGCTCGAAGATCGACAAGGACTTTTCGCAACCGTTGCTCAAGACCGTGCGGGCCATGGGATACGTGCTGAGCTGACCCGATGAACACCGTGCAGTTCGACATTCCTGAGACCCTGCGGGCGCTCAGGCAGGGGCCGCTGTCCGGCCTGTTCGGCTCGTGGCAGTCGTTCTGGCGCGACGCGCGCGCGCCGTCGGCCACGGCCGTGCCCCCGCCCACGCGCACGACCAGCCATTTCCGCTACACGGCCTGCTTCGCGTTCATCTTCCTGCTCGTGACGCTGGGTTCGATTGCGTGGGGGCAGAACCTGCTCGAGCACGTCATGGTGCGCCACGTGAAGGACATGGTCGCGGCCGAAATCCGGGCGCACCAGACGCTGAGCAGCCGCGACAGCGCGTCCGAACTGGCGCGCGCGCTGAAGCTGCGCGAAGCCGCGGTGGCGCGGCGCGAGCGCGCGATCTCCGTGCAGGCCGCCGACGGACGCCTGCTGTACGGCGCGGCCGAGCTGCTCTCGCCGCTGATGTGCCAGGGCGGCCAGCAGCCTTGCCGCGGCTGGCTACGGGCATCGCTGAACACGGGCGAGGGCGCCAGCGAATGGCTGGGCCACGCCTCCCTGCTGCCCGACGGCGGCCGCTATGTCATCGCCTACGACATCCTGCCGATGCTCAACCGCATCTACCCCGTGCCGCTGGTCGTGGGCCTGAGCGTGTTCACGGCCCTGCTGCTCAGCCTGGGCGCGGGCCTGCTCTTTAGCATTGGCGCGGCCAACCGGGTCACGCGCATCCGCCAGACCATGGCGCGCTTCGCCCGCGGGGACCAGGACGCGCGCGTGGCGCTGCATGGCAGCCAGGACGAGTTCGACGAGTTGGGCCACGACGTGAACCAGGCGCTCGAACGCATCGATTTCCTGATGGAAGAGGTGCGCAACGCCACCAATCACATCGCGCACGAGCTGCGCACCCCGCTGACGCGCCTGCAGCAGCGCCTGAGCAACGCGGCCGACTCGATGCGCGACAACCCCGCGGCGGAAGCGGAGATGGCGCTGGCGGAAGAAGAAGTGCGGCGCATCCTGTACCTGTTCCGCACCGTCATGCGCATCAGCGAGATCGAGACCGGGCGCTGCCATCACGAACCCGTCGACCTCGATGCGCGGGCCCTGCTGGCCGACCTGCACGATTACTACGATGTCCTGGCCGATCAGCGCGGCGTGGTCCTGCAGATCCGCGTCGAGGACGACCTGCCCCTGATGGGCGACCGCGCGCTGCTGTTCCAGGCGCTGGTGAACCTGATCGACAACGCAATCAAATATGCGCCGCCCGGCTCGGCCATCACGCTGCTGGCGCGGCGCCGCGGCCCCTGGATCGAGCTGGGCACCGCCGACCAGGGCCCCGGCATCGACGCCGACCAGCGCAGCCAGGCCGTGCAGCGCTTTCGCCGGCTTACGCGCGACCGGACGATCTCCGGCCACGGCCTGGGCCTGGCCCTGGTGCATGCCGTGGCGGCGCTGCACGGCGGGTCGCTGGCGCTGGCCGACAACGATCCCGGCCCGCCGCAAGGCGCCGCGTCCGGCGCGCCGCGCGGCCTGCTGGCCATCCTGCGCCTGCCCTGTAAAAGCGCGGCCGGCGGACGTTCCTGAACGACTCTTAATGATTCGCAGGTTGATCGCTAGCTGCAAATGAATCCTAATATCGTCTGTGTAGTGACGGCTTTCGCAGCCTTCGTTTTTTCCCTTCACGACGATTCTTTCTTGGACCTTCCCGTGACCTCCCGCATCCAACAATTCCTTCGTGACGAAAGCGGCGTGACCGCAATTGAATACGGCATCCTCGCCGCCGCCATGGCCGCCGCGGTCGGCGTGATCTTCGGCTCCGACGGCGCCTTCATCACCGCGCTGCGCGACAAGTTCGGCGCCATCGCCAACGACATCACCGAAGCCGGCACCGACGCCCGCTCGGGCGGCTGATCCGCAGGCGTTTCGTGGCGCACTCCCTGCCCAGCATCATCCTCGTGCCGGCCCTGGCCTGGGTGGTGGTGTCCGACCTGCTGTATCGCCGCATCAGCAACCGCCTGGTGCTGGCGTTGCTGCTGGCATGGGTCGCCTATGCCGGATGGACGCTGGCGCAGGGCAATCCCGCGCTGCGCGCTTCGCTGACGACCGGCATCCTGGCCGGCGCCGGCGTGCTGGTGGCGGGATATTGCCTCTTTGCCATGCGCTGGATGGGCGCCGGTGACGCCAAGCTGATGGCCGTGCTGTGCCTGTGGCTGGGCGAACACACCTTCGTCTTTCTCATCGTCACCGCCCTGGCCGGCGGCGTCATGGCCCTGGCGCTGCCGCTCTTGCGCGCGCTGGAACGCGCCCTGGCGCTGAGCCTGATGCGCCTGAACATCTGGCTGTCCGGCCTGGTCATCCCCACGCCGCACGCGCTGCGCGACGAGCCCATGCAAGGCATTCCGTACGGACTTGCGATTGCCTGCGGCGCCGTCTTCGTGCTCTGGAGCGCCAGCTAGCTTTCGACCAGGCACGACCCCCCACGACCCAGCACCACCCGGCATGACCCAGCGCCCATGGCGCGCCATCAGGGGCTGACACTCGCCCCTGATGCAATTGAAAAGACAAATCACTCCTATTTGCTATGAAGACCCGATCATTGATCCTGCTTGCCTCGGCGATCGCGCTGGCCGCGGGAGCGGCCCTGGTGGGCCGCGCGCTCATGCGCCCGCCGCCACCCGTGACCATCGTCAAGCAGGTCGAAGCGCAGCGCGCGCCCGTGCGCCAGGTGCTGGTGGCGGCCGGGCCGCTGGTCCCCGGCGACTTCGTCGCGGGACGCGCGCTGGCATGGCGCGAACTGCCCGCCAGCGAGATCCGGGCCGACCACTACACCGCTGACACCGACGAGGAACGCCGCAAGATCGAACGCGCCGTCGCCGGGGCCACGCCCCGCCGCACGCTGCAGGACGGCCAGCCGCTGACCCGCGACGGGCTGGTGTTCAGCGGCGACCACGGCTTCGTCGCGTCGGTGCTCAAGCCCGAGATGCGCGCCGTGTCGATTCCGACCAGCGCGGTGACGAGCAACTCGGGGCTGGTGTCCGCAGGCGACCGGGTGGACGTCATCCTGCATCTGGAACGCGACAAAGACCAGCCGCCGATGCCGGGCCAGACCGCCGTCTCTTTTGCCTCGCTGGCGTCGCAGACGATCGTGCGCAACGTGCGCGTGCTGGCATTGAACGGCAATCCGGCGGGCATCGCGCCCGCCAGCAATGCCCCAACGACCCCGGGCGCCGTGGACAAGAAGGCCGTGCCCCTGCGCAATTACTACGAAAGCCTGACGCTCGAAGTCACCCCTCGCGATTCGGAGCGCCTGGCGCTCGCGCAAGAGGTCGGCCCGCTGCAACTGGCGCTGCGCAGCGTGCAGGCGGACACCGTCGAACAGCCTCACGACGCCATGCGGTCGGTGACGCGCATCAACGATGCGACGGACATGTTCAATCAGCCGGCCCGGCAGACGGTCGTCGTGCAGAAGTTCCACGGCGAGCGGCAGAGTACGCAGTCCTTCACGCAGTCCGTCAGTCAGGCGGCGGAGCCGGACGAACCCGCCTCGTCACCCTCCATCCCCTAACCGATGCGCCCCCACCGCCAGCCCGCGGCGACGTCCGCGCTTCCTCATGCCCCTTCATCCCTTCACGCCATGATTCACAAGCAGCCCCGCCGCGGCGCGGCCCTCCTGATGCCCCGGCTGTGCCTGGCCGCGCCGCTGTGCCTGGCTGGCGCAAGCGCCCTGGCCGCCCCCTCCACGGAGCCGCGCCCCCGTCCGGCGGTCGACGTCATGAACACGCCGTCGGCCTTGCCCGCCAGCCTGCAGAAGATCGCGCCCACCGGCGAGATCACGCTGCACGTGCGCGAAGGCCAGTTGCTCAAGCTGAAGTCCGATGCGGCCAAAGTGCTGGTGGCCGACCCGCGCGTGGCCAGTTTCCAGGTTCCCTCGCCCAACAACATCTTCGTCTTCGCGCAGTCCGTCGGCACGACGACGCTGTACGCGCTGGATGCGCAGGACAAGGTCATCGCCGCGATCCGCGTCGTGGCCGAGCACGACCTGTCCACGCTGCGCACGCAGATCCTGCGGTCCGTGCCCGGCGCCGACATCGAGCTGGAGCCCTCGCTGAACAACCGCATCATCGTGCGCGGCAACGTGCGCACGCCCATCGAGGCGCGCCAGATCGTCGACCAGGTGCAGGCCTATCTGGACGGCGTGTCGGCAGGCACGCAGGGCGGCGGCGCGCGCGGCGCCGGCAACACCCGCGACGGCGTGATCAACCAGCTCAAGGTGGAGCTGTCCTCGCAGATCAACATCCAGGTGCGCGTCGTCGAGGTGTCTCGCACGCTGTCGCACGAGCTGGGCTTTGACTGGGCGGCGACGCTCAATTCGGGCAGCGGCGCGTGGGGGATCATGACGGGCAGCGCGGCCGGCGGCTTCGCGCCCGCCACCGAGACCATCAATCCGTCGCTGTTCGATTCCGTCACGGGCAAGAACTTCTCCAGCCTGATACCGGGCCGCACCACGTCCACCTTCGCGGCGGGCGGCATGACCACGCGCGGCCGCTTCACCATGGGCGGCCTGATCTCGGCGCTGTCGGCGGAGGGCTTCGCCTCGGTCCTGGCCGAACCCAACCTCACCGCGATGTCGGGCGAAAGCGCGGCCTTCGCCGCGGGCGGCGAGGTGCCCATCGTCATCATCACCAACAACAACGTGCAGATCGACTTCAAGTCGTACGGCGTGATCCTGCGCATGACGCCGACCCTGCTGTCCGCCAACCGCATCAGCCTGCACATCGCGCCCGAAGTGAGCGAGCTGACGGAAGACGGCGCGGTCACGCTGCAGGGCATCTCCATCCCCGCGCTGAAGGTGCGCCGCGCCGACACCACGGTGGAACTGGCCAGCGGCCAGAGTTTTGCGCTGGCCGGCATGCTGCGGTCGACGCAGGCCCAGACCGTGTCCGGCGTGCCGGGGCTGAGCAGCATTCCGCTGCTGGGCCGGCTCTTCGAGCACGAAGTGTCCGCCAAGGACGAAACCGAGCTGGTCATCCTGGTCACCGCGAACGTGGTCGATCCGGTCGCGGCCGGCGAGCTGCAGGTGCCGGGCCAGGGCCTGGCCGGCATCGACGACCTGCTGCCGCCGCAAGCCCCCATCGGCTACCTGTACTGAACGCGGACGAGAGACACGCCATGGACTACGACAAGACCCTTACCACGCGCCGCCTGCTGCCGCTGGCCCCGCTGTTGCTGGCCCTGCTGCTGAGCGGCTGCGGCACGCAGTTGAACGACCTGCGCGCCCAGCGCTTCGGCGCCGGCGAAGCCGCCAAGGCGCCCACCGTGGCGCCGCGCGCCGTCGCGCTGGCGCTCCAGGCCGCGCCGGACGGCAACGGCCTGACGGCCGAATCGCTGAACGCGGCCAACGAGCTGCTGACGCGCCAGGGCCGCATCGACGCGCAGGTGCTGACGCTTACGCCCTTCAACGCCCGCGGCGAGGCGCTGGCGCAGCGCCTGGCGCAAGCGCTGGCCCGCAGCGGCGCCCGCGCGCCCCGGGTCGAATCGCTGCCCCGCGACGCGCAGCGCCTGCAAGAGGCGGCGCAGGCCGGCTGGGACCTGGAGCTGCAATCCGAGGCGATGACGGTGCAGGCCACGCGCTGCAGCATCGCCAAGCCGGACGACTGGACCATCCATCCCTACTACGGCGTCGGCACGCTGGGCTGCGCGAACCGCGCCAACCTGGCGCGCATGGTGAGCGATCCGCGCGACCTGGCGCGCCCGCGCACGCTGGAAGGCGCGGACGGCAAGGCGGCGGCCGGCGCCGTGGACCGCTACCAGACCGGCGAAACCCGCGACCTGATCGACATCGACTTCGACAACTGACGGCCATGAGCAACACGACACCGACCCGCAACGGCGCGCCCACCCAAGGCCCGGCCGTCTTCGCCGCCCCGGCCGACCTGCCCGTCATCGGCGAGCAGCTCGTCCGCCTGCAGCGTCCCGCCTGCGCCCTGCAGGCAGGCGGCCCCGCGGCGGCCGCCGCCTGGTGCGCCGCGAATCCGCTGCCCGGCGTGCTGCTGGCGGACATCACGGGCGAAGCCCATCCGATCGCGGCCCTGCTCGAACTGGCGGCCCTCGCGGGCCCGGCCTGCCGCATCGTGGCGCTGGGCGACAAGCAGGACGTGGACCTGTACCGCCAGCTTCTGCAAGCCGGCATCTTCGACTACCTGATCAAGCCGCCGCGCCTGGACCTGCTGGCCGACACGCTGGCCCGCGCCGACGACGACACGCCGCTTGGCCAGGGCGGCAGCGCGCGCGCCGGCCGCTCCGCGGCCATCGTGGGCGCGGCGGGCGGGCTGGGCGTCAGCACGCTGACCGCCGCGCTGGGGCTATGGCTCGCGCACGCGCGCCAGACCCCGACTGTGCTGGTGGACTTCGACCGGCGCAAGGGCGACCTGCCGCTGCTGCTGGGCCTGGAAGCCGATGCAGGCCTGGCCAGCCTGCTGTCCGCGCCCGATATCGATCCGCGCCTGCTGCAACGCACGCTGTTGGCGGCCGGTCAGGTGCCGCCGCCCGCGGGCGGCGAGCCGTCCGCCCGCCTGCAACTGCTGGCGCAGCGCCCCGGCCCGGAAACCCCCTTCGACCCCGAGCGCGCGCTGGAAATCGGCGGCGCGCTGTGCCAGTGGTTCTCGCTGTCGCTGTGGGACCTGCCGTCGCACCGGCCAGCCGGCGCCGATGAAGTGCTTGCCCATGCCGACATCCGCGTCGTGCTGACCGAACTGACGGTGCAGGGCGCGCGCAACACCCATCGCCTGCTGGCCGAGCTGGGCGAGGGCGGTCCCGGCCAGCGGCTGGTCCTGGTGGCCAGCGATGCGCGCCAGGCCCAGGGCGCCGCGCTGACCCCGGCGCAGTTCGAGGAGTTCATCGGACGGCGCATCGACCAGCACCTGCCCTACGCGGGCCAGGCGCTGGCGGCCAGCCTGTTGAAAGGGCCGCTGTCGCCGCACGCGGCGCCCGCGTATGCGCAGGCCGTCGCCCAGTTGGGCGCGCGCGTCCTGGGCCTGCCGCTGGCCGCGCCCGCCGTCCACGAGGGCCCCGTGCAGCGGCTGCGTGCCTGGCTGAACCGGTCCGCGCCCGCGCGCCGCGCGGCGCGCGCCTGATTCCACCGCGCCCCCCACCGGACGACCTCATGCTGCCCCGCCGCAAGCCCGCACCTTCCATCCCCCACGCGCCCGCTGCCCCCGCGCCGGCGCCGGTTGCCGCGCTGCCCGACGCCGCGCCCATGCCTGCCGCCGCGCCCGCGGCCCGCACGCCGCCGCCCGCACCGCGTCCCGTCGCCGCCGCCACCCCGCCCAGCGCGGAGAGCAGCGCCCAACGCCGCGTGATCCGCAACGAGCTCTTCGAACTGATCGACCCGCTCAAGGCCGCGGCCATGCCGCGCGACCGGCTGCAGGCGCAGATCGACGCGCTGATCCGCCGCATCTGCGACGAGCAGCGCCTGCAGCTTTCAGGCCAGGAAGAAGAGCTGATCGCGCGCCAGATGCTGGATGAAATGGTGGGCGTGGGTCCCATCGAGCCCCTGCTGGCCGACGACACGGTCAACGACATCCTGGTCAACGGCGCGAACCAGATCTTCGTCGAACGCTTCGGCAAGCTGGAGCTGTCGTCCATCACCTTCATCGACGAAGAGCACGTCTTCAATACCGCGCAGCGCATCGCCGCCCGCGTGGGCCGCCGCATCGACGAAGCCAACCCCATGGTCGACGCGCGCCTGCCCGACGGCAGCCGCGTCAACGTCATCACCCATCCGCTGGCGCTGGACGGCACCACGATCTCGATCCGCAAATTCATGCGGCGCGATCTGTCGCTGGAATCGCTGGCCCAGCGCGGCGCCATGTCCATGGACATGGCCGTGCTGCTGCGCCGCGCGATGGAAGCGCGACTGAACATCGTGGTGTCCGGCGGCACCGGCGCCGGCAAGACCACGCTGCTCAACGCGCTGTCGCAGAACATCAGTCCGCTCGAACGCATCATCACCATCGAGGACGCGGCCGAACTGCAATTGCAGCAGGAGCACGTCATCCGCCTGGAGACCCGGCCCGAAAGCGCCGAAGGCGGCGGCCGCGTGGACCAGCGCGACCTCATGAAGAACGCGCTGCGGATGCGCCCCGACCGCATCATCCTGGGCGAAGTGCGCGGCGGCGAGTGCTTCGACATGCTCCAGGCCATGAACACCGGCCACGACGGGTCGCTGTGCACCGTCCACGCCAACACGCCGCGCGACGCCCTGATGCGCCTGGAAAACATGGTGATGATGGCCAACATGCAGCTCCCGCTGGCCGCCATCCGCCGCCAGATCGCCAGCGCCGTCGACCTCATCGTGCAGATCGAACGCATGCGCGACGGCGCGCGGCGCGTGGTGTCGATCATGGAAATCTGCGGCATGGAAGAAGAGGTGATCCAGACGCAGGAACTGTTCATCTTCCGCTCGCGCGCCGGCTCGACGGCCACGCAGGTGCTGGGCGAACACACGGGCAGCGGCCTGCGGCCGAACTTCTACACCGAGAAGTCGCACCTGTTCGACCAGGACATCGCCTGACGGCGGCAAGGCAGCCCGGACATGCTCGATCTCTTTACCCTGCTCATCTTCCTGCTGGTGTTCGTCGGCTTTTTCGCCGTGCGCGCCAACAGCCGGCGCCAGCGCCGCGAAGACGCCATGGCGGCCCGCCTGGCGGCGCTGCGCTTGCAGATGCAGCGCGAAAGCGGCCTGGCCGCGGCCGTGCTGCAATCGCCCGACTCCATCGCGCTGCCGGGCCAGGACGACCTGATGCCGCGCTGGCCGTGGCTGGGACTGCGCCTGGCGCGCCTGCGCGACGGCCTGCGCGCCCTGGGCTGGCTGCCCACGCTGCGCCAGCGCGTCCTGGTCTCGGCCGCCGCCGCGCTGATCGGCGGCCTGGCGCTGGTGCGCATGACGGGCACGCCGATCTTCCTGGCCTTGCTGGCCGCGCCCGTGCTGTGGACCGCGCTGTGCGGCGTGCTGTATCAGCAGGCCATGACCAAGCACCTGGCGGCGCTGGCGCGCAGCCTGCCCGAAGCCATCGACGGCATCACGCGCATCTGCCGGTCCGGCGTGCCGCTGCACAGCGCGTTCGGGATCGCCGCGGACCACCTGCACGGCCCGCTCGCGCCCGAACTGCGCGAGATCGAAAACTGGCTCAAGCTCGGCGTGCCGCTCAAGCAGGCGATGCAATCGTCTGCGCAGCGCGTGCCGCTGCCCGAGTACCGCTTCTTCGCCGTCATCCTCATCATCAGCCAGGAATCGGGCGGCCGCCTGGGCGACACGCTGGAGCGCCTGTCGGCCACGCTGCGCGCGCGCGCCGAACTGGGCATGAAGGTGCAGGCCAAGACCTCCGAGGCGCGCGCCTCGGCCAAGATCGTCGCCCTGCTGGTGCCGGGCGTGCTGCTCTACATGTACCTGAATTCCCCGGAAGATTTCCGCTTCATGTTCAACGACGCGGCGGGCGTCAAAGTGATGATCTACGCCGCCGCCAGCGTTGGGCTGGGCCTGTTCATCACCCACCTGATGGTCAAGCGCATCCGCTGACCCGCCCGCGACCTAGCTGCCATGCCCCTGCTTTCCGATCCCCTGGCGCCCCTGCTGCTGCTGGCCTTCATTGCCGGCATCGCGCTGGCCGCCTGGCTGCTGCGCGCCGAAGCGCGCCGCAACCCCCTGCACGACCGGCTGGGCCGCCGCGGCCGCGGCGCCGCCCAGGCCACCGCCTCCATCGCGCTGGACGCCAGTTCGCCGCTGCCGCCGCTGGCGCAAGGCATCGCGGCCTTCGGCATGAAGCTCGCCGGCACCGAACAGGACCGGCTCGCCACCGAGCGCCTCCTGGCCCAGGCCGGATGGCGCCGGGCCGAGGCCTGCGGCCTCTTCATGGCCGCCAAGTACGGCAGCGGCGTCGTGCTGTGCGCGCTGGCGCTGTGGCTGCTGACCAGCCCGCAGACGCGCTTCGGCCTGACCGGCCTGGCGGTCGGCCTGATTTCGCTGTTCGTCGGCACCACGCTGCCGGAACTCCTGGTCAAGCTGCGCGCCGGCCGGCGCCACGAAGCCCTGGCGCGCAGCATGCCCGACGCGCTGGACCTGATGGTGATCTGCGCCGAGGCCGGCCTGCCGTTCCCGCGCATCCTGAAGGTGGTCTCGCGCGAGCTGGCCTTCAGCGCGCCCGCCATGGCCGATGAACTCGCCTTCACCAGCGCCGAGCTTCAACTGCTGCCCGACCGCTCGGCCGCGCTGCGCCACCTGGCCGACCGCACCCGCGTGCCCACGATCGAAAGCATGGTCGGCTCGCTGGTGCAGGCCGAACGCTATGGCACGCCGCTGGCGCAGGCGCTGCGCACCATCGCCGAGGAAAGCCGCAGCCGTCTCATCCTGGAACTGGAAGAGAAGGCCGGCAAGCTGCCCGCGCAGCTCAGCGTGCCCCTCATGACCCTGATCCTGCCGCCGGTGGTCGCCATCGTCGCCACGCCCGCGCTCATGCGCGTTATCCGGACCCTGATGCAATGAACGCAACCCTTCCCCTGTTCCCGCTGCCCGCCGCGCGCCTTGGCCGCGCCGGCGCCGTGTTGCTGCTGGCCCTCATGTTGAGCGCATGCAGCACCTTCACCAAGACCGACTCGGCCTCCGCGCCCAGCAGCCGCAATCTGCTGACCCAGTCCAACGCAGGCGGCGCCTCGCCCCGTCCGCTCGCCAGCAGCGACGACCCAGCGGCCGAGGGCCTGAAACTCGCGCGGCTGCTGCGCGACCAGGGCCGCTACGAAGGCGCGGCCGGCGTCTACGCCCAGCTGGAACAGCGCGGCAGCCTGAAGCCGCTGGAACTGCTGGAATACGCCAGCGTGGCCGCGCCCACCCAATCGCCGCGCGACAACCTGGCGCTCTTCGGCCGGGCGCGCCGCGCCTTGAACGAATCCGGCGTGACCCTCACTCCCGCCGCCACGGTCACCCTGTGCAACGGCCTGGGCCGCGCGCGCATGGCGCTGGGACAACGCGACGCGGCGATGCAGGATTTCGACTGCACCCTGGCCGCGGACGCCAACAACGTCGCGGCGCTCAATGCCAAGGGCGTGCTGCTCGACGCCAGCGGCGACCACGAGCAGGCGCGCAAGCTGCTCGCCCACGCCTGGGAACTGGACCCGTCGGACTTTCGCGTGCTGAACAATCTGGCGCTGTCGCACTTAGCCGGCGGCGACGCGCAGGAGGCCATCCGCCTGCTGTCGCAGGCCGACGCGGTCCAGCTTCCGACGCTCAAGCTGAACCTCGCCTTTGCCCAGGTCCTGCAGGGCGACGAGGGCGCGGCCCGCAAGACGCTGGAAGGCATCATGGCGCCGGCGCTGGTGCCGCAGGCGCTGGCCGACTTCGCGCAGCGCCGCCAGCGCATCCGCGACGGCGCACCGGTCGGCAGCGAGCTGATGGCCGCCAGCCGCCACGTGCTGCAGCTGCGCGAGAAGGAGGCCAACGGCCATGGCTGACCAGACGCCCGGCGTGCGCCGCGTCCCACGCCGCCAGCGCGGCTCCCTGTCGGTCGAAGCGGCCTATGTGCTGCCCGTCGTCATCGCCGCCGCGATGATGTTCATGGAGCTGGCCAACATCGGACTGACCATCAACATGGGCGCCAGCGCGCTGGAACGCGCCGTGCAGCAGTTCCGCCAGGACGGCGCGGCGGGGATGCAGGACGGCGGCGCCATCGAATCGCTGGTGCGCGCGCGCATGGTGGCCGCCTCGCACAACTACCTGGACGACGAGAACATCGCCACCGTCGAAGTCGAACGCTTCGCCTCGCTGGATGCGATGGGCGGCGGCGCCACCGAGGATGAGGCCGAGAACGCCGCCTTGACCCAGGTGCCGGCCTGGCGCATCGAGGTCGACGTGCGCAAGGACTTCATCACGCCCTTGCCCCGCCTGCTTGGCGTGGACAGCGGCGCCTTCCGATACCGCTATCAACAGGTGCTGGCCTATCTGCCGCAGCGCGCGGAAGGATCGCAGCCGTGACCGCCGCCCCGCGCCCGCCGCGCCGCCCCCCCGCCGCGCGCCGCCGCCAGCGGGGCGCGCTGGCCGTGGAGGCCGCCCTCGTCCTGCCCATCCTCTTGGGCGTCGGGATGATCGGCGCCGACATGCAGCGCATCCACAGCGAGCGCATCCGCGTCGAGAACGCGGCCGGCGCCATGGCCTTGAACCTGGCCGCGCAACGGTCGCTCACGGCCGGCGGCGTCGACGCGCTCGCCCGCATCGCCATGCAGGGTCACGAGGACATGCAGCAGCTCATCATCCTGCACGTCCTGCAGTCCGGCCGCATTGAATGGGCGCTGCGCCGCGGCGGCGCGGACGATCTCTGCCAGGCGCCGGCCTCGGGCGGCCGCTACACCGGCGCCTTGCCCCAGGATCCGCCCGAGGCGGCCCAAGGCGCGGCGGACAACAGCACCCTGTCGATGATCGTGGTGAAGGCCTGCCGCGGCACCGGCGACATCTCCCTGTGGGCCGGCCTGCCGCTGCCCGAGGTCCTGGAAACCGGCGCCATCTTCCGCGCCACCGCCCGAACCATCACGCTGGACGACACGCTGCGCGCGGAAAGCGTCGCAAGCGGATTGGCCTACGCCGAACCATGAACAACCGTAACGACAAGGTCTTCTCCCTGGCTCGCCAACGTGGCGCGTCCGCCGTGCTTTTGCTGCTGCTCGTGACCGCGGTGGCCGTGCTCGCCGCCTACGCCTCGGACGGCACGCGCATGACGGCCGACGCCGCGCAGATGAAGCGCGCGACCGACGCGGCGGCGCTGGCGTCCGCCGCCGCCTATGCCAAGAGCCGCGATGCCGACATCCAGGACATCGCCGAGCGCTACGTGGCGGTCAATCTCGGCATGGACCGCGCCCAGATGCGGCGCGCGCTGTCGGTCAGGGCAGAGACCATCACCAAGGACGACATGCCCGGCACGCGCGTCACCGCCACGTTCGAGGCGGCCAGCATGCTGGCCGATACGCCGGCCGAATCCGTCACGGTGGCCTCGGCCGCCGTCTCGCGCCAGCGCTCGCTGGAAGTGGCGCTGGCGCTGCCCAACACGCTGGGCGAGGACGCCGCCAACCTCGCCGCGCTGCGCCGGCTGGGCAAGTCCTTCGCCTCGCGGCTGCTGGAAGACGCGGAAAGCGCCTGGCTCGCGCTGGTGCCCTACAGCCAGGCGGTCAATGTCTACGATCCGGAGCAATCCAACCGCATCCGCCTCTGGAGCGCGCCCGGCGCGCTCAACCCGGCGGAACTGACCTCCCTGTTCCGCACGGGCTACGCCGGCCTGGCCGACCGCCGCATCCCCGACCGCCGCGCCAACCTGCTGTGCATGTACCGCGGCCTGAACCGCGGCGACAACTATTTCTGGACCGACCCGCCCGTCGGGCAATTCGGCGTGTACTACCGCCACGACCTGCCCGAGAACGGCAGCCCGGGCGCCCCGCCCATCCGCTGGATCGGCCCCAACCCCTTCTTCGGCCAGGCCACCGGCGTGAACGACACGCGCTGGATGGTGGCGGACCGCGGCTGCCCCCATGCGGCCCTGCTGCCCCTGACCAACGACCTCGGCAAGATCGGCGACCGGCTCGACCAGATGAGCACGCGCTTTAACACCAACCATGCGATCGCGATGGGCTGGGCCGCCATGGCCCTGGCCCCGGCCTTTCGCGGCGGCTCCGGCTGGGCGCTGGAGGACGAGCTGCCCAAGGACTTCGACGACGGCACGGGCGATCGCGTCAAGGCCATCGTGTTCCTGACCAATTCCACCGGACAGCGCTGGTTCGACACGGATTCCTACAACGCCTACGTCGGCCAGAAGATCGACGGCGATTCGGACGAAGGCGGCGGCGAAGCCAGCGTCGTGACCGAACGCTTTTCGCGCCTGTGCAGCAGTCTGCGCGCCCGCAACGTGAAGTTCTACCTGATCGTCACCGGCAGCGACGAGGCCACGGACGAAGACGGCCAGATCCTCAGCGCATCGGCGTTCCGGCGCATCGCCGGTCCGGGCCTGGCGGTCTGCGCCGAGAAGGGATCGGACCAGATCTACCTGTCCGGCAGGGACTTCGTGGTCTCCGAGGGCCCCATCCAGAACCGCCTTGACGACATCGTCGACGAATTGCGCCAGCTCGCCGCGCTGACCACGCTCGTCGAATAAGCCTATCCACGCACCCCCATTCGCCCAGGACTGCCATGACTTCCCGCCGAATCCCCACGCTCCGCCGCCAGGCCCTGGCCCTGGAACCCCGCTTCCTGCTCGATGCCGCCGCCGTCACGACCGCCGTCGACGTGGCCGCGCAAGCCGCGCCGCCCACCGACGCGGCGCCGGGCGTGGAAGCCACCCCCACGGAGGCGACCGTCATCGTCACCGACAGTTCGGACAGCTTTGCGCCGGTGGACCTGTTCAGCGGCGTGACCGTGCAGACCGACACGGGCGCCGCCGATGAGCTGTCCCAGCTCGTCGTCACGGTGGATCGCAGCGGCAGCGACCAGGCGCTGGTGATCGACGGCAAGACCATTGCGCTGGAAGGCGGCAGCGGCACGACGCGCACGGATGCGGATGGAAATGCGGACGGCTATTTCTACACCGTGTCCGTGAGCGGCAACACCACCACGGTCACGATCCAGCTCGACGCCTTCCAGCCCGAGCCCGCCAGCGTCCAGGCGCTGATCGACGGCATGTCGTACCAGATCCTGGACAAGTCGGTGGACGGCGGCAAGGTGTCGGTGACGCTCAAGAGCCTGACCGACGCCGGCGGCCAGTCGGCGGACCTGAGCGCCATCACGGCGACGATCGACATCGACAGCCGGATCAACGTGGCGCCGGTGCTGACAGGCGACCTGATGCAGGAAGCCGAATACTTCGGCACGGGCAGCCTGGCGGGCGCGAACGAGGTCGCGTATTCCGCCGACGGCAAGTTCGTCTACGCGGCGGGCAGCGACAGCACGCTGTCGGTCTTTTCCGTGGACGCGGCCTCGGGCCTGCTCAGCAAATCGCAGGAGATCACCGCAGCCGACCTGGGCACGGTCAATCACCTGGTGGTAAGCGCGGACGGAAAATCGGTCTACACGATTTCCAGCAATGGCAACCTGATGCAGTGGAACGTCGAGGCGAACGGCGCGCTGCGCCACGCGGCCACGCTGTCCGTGGGCCAGGGTTCCACCGGCGGACTGGCGATCTCGGACGACGGCGCCCAGGTGTACGTGGACGCGTCGAACAACTTCGGCCGCGAGGCGCGGGTCTTCAGCCGGGACGCCGCGACGGGCGCGCTGACGCAGATCCAGCGGCTGGACGCCGTGCGCAATGCCAGCATCGCCACCGCGGGCGGGTATGTCACGGTCATCCACAGCGCCGCGCTGTCGGGCGAAAGCCACACGCTGAAGCTCTATGCGCGCGGCGCCGACGGCACCCTGAGCCTGGTCGACAGCGTGCTGCTGGACCAGACCGGCCAGGCCGCCGTCGACTACGCCATCAGCATGTCCGCGGACGGCAAGCTGCTGTTCGTCGGCCAGCCCGGCGCGCGGAACATTTCCGTCTTCACGCTCGGCGCCGACAACCTGCTGACGCGCGCCGGCACGGTCGCCAGCGACAACATCGGCAGCCTGGCGCTGAACGCCGACGGCACGCTGCTGTATGCCGCCACCACGGACGGCACGATCAGCGTCTACGCCGTCGCGGCCAATGGCGGCCTGACGCTGATCGGCAACGCGCAGGGCCAGACCAGCGGCGCGGACCTCGCGCTGTCGGGCGACGGCACGTCGCTGGTCGTGGCCGGCAACGGCGTGAGCCGCTACACGACGATCCAGTCCCTGACGCTGGGCCAGGACACCGTGCTGGGCGATCGCGTGAACCTGTCCGACCCCAACCACGACCTGCTGGGCAACGGCGCCGGCAACTACCGCGGCGCCAGCGTGTCGATCACCGCCTCCGTGCCGGGCGGCGTGTTCGGGTTCGAGGACGGCAACGGGCTGTCGATGTCCAATGGCGTCATATCCCGCGGCGGCGTGCAGATCGCAACCTACGCCGTCAACGGCGACACCTTGACGGTGCGTTTCGTCGGCGACACCGCCACGGCCGTCGCCAATCAGGTGCTGCAACAGATCAGCTACGGCAATTCCGGCGTGGCGGCAGGCACCTTCATCACGCTCACCGTGCAGGCCAACGACGGCGCGCTGGACAGCGACGCCCTGGCGATCACGTTCCGGAGCAACACGGGGCCGCAGATCGATCCCGGCGTCGCGACGGACTACGCGCCCGCGCCCGTCACCACCGAGTCGGCGTACAGCGCCATCCTGCCCGAGGATCTTTTCCGCGATGCGGACGGCGACGCACTGACATGGCGGGTCACCGGCCTGCCCGCGGGGCTGGCCTTCGATCCCGACACCCGCACCATTTCCGGCAACACGGTCGCCGCCGGCCGGCACCCCATCAGCATCACCGTCACGGACGCCTACGGCGCCAACGTCACGCTGAACCTGGACCTCGTCGTGGCGCAGACGGACAACCGCGCGCCCGTCGTCAGCGCCAGCGCGCCGGCATCCTTCGGGCAGGTCACCATCGGCGCCAGCGACTTCAGCGCGTCGTTGCGCGCGGACATGTTCTCGGACCTGGACAGCCGCTACGGCGACACCCTCACCTGGAGCATCGTCGACACGCTGCCCGCGGGCCTGGTGTTCGACGCCGCCACGCGCACGCTGAGCGGAACGCCCGGCGTCGTGGGCGACTACGTCCTGACCGTGCGCGTCACCGACGCGGGCGGCCTGACCGCCGATCACACGATGACGCTGCGCGTGGTCACCGCCGCGGAAGCGGCCAACCAGCCCCCCGCATTCGACGTGGACGGCAGCGAGCTTACCTACACCGCCGACGGCCGCATCAACGGCTATGGCGACTATGTCTACAGCGTCGAGGTCTCGGACGACGGCCATACCGTCATCGTGCTGGGCAACGCCACCGGCGGCCATACCGTGTCGCCGACGGGCAACAGCACGCTCAGCGTCTACACCCGCAATCCGAACACCGGGGAACTGACGCTGGTGCAGCGCTTCGTGCAGGGCGCCGCGAACGACGGCATCGAGGCCAATGGCATCGAGATCGACGGCCTGGGCAGCGCCGCCTCGGCGGTGTATTCGGCCGACGGCAAGCACGTCTATCTAGTGGGCCAGAAGGAGGGCGGCGGCAGCTACTTCCTGACCGGGTTCAACGTCGGCGCCGACGGCACCCTCGCCCCGACCGGCCAGAGCGTCGCACTCGGCGACGTGCAGGTCAAGCAGATCGCCGTCTCGCAGGACGGCCGCCTGTACGCCATCGCCGGCAATACGCTGTACGCCTACGGCATCGGCTCGGACGGGCAGCTTGCGTCGGCGGGCGTCTATGAGAGCCAGCCCTTCAGCACGGCATCGACCCTCGCGGTGGACGCGCAAGGCCGCGTCTTCGTGGCCGGCGCCAACACCCTGACCATTTACGCCGCCAACCCGGACGGCAGCCTGACCCAACTGGTGGCGCGCACCGGCGACATCGGCAACTTCGCGCGCAGCATCGCGGTATCGGGCGACACGATCTATGTGTCGACCGGCACCACGGGCGTCCTGACGCTGCGCCTGGATCCAGCGACGAACACGGTGACCAAGGTCTCCGCCACCGGGTCCCAGCTCTGGGGCCTGGCCTTGTCGGCCGACGGCAAGACGCTCTACGCCGGCGGCCTGGTCGGCACGATCAACGTGTACAGCATCGGGGCGGACGGCGCGCCCACGTTGGTCAAGACCATTGCGCAGGACGCCTCGGCCGGCAGCTACCGCGCTTTCCGCTTCGGCCTCTCGCCGGACGGCACGTCGATGTACGTGGGCGGCTTCTACAACGCCGGCGGCCTCGGACACATCGACGTCGAAAACGCCATCCAGGGCAGCTACGCCGAAGGCCAGACCCTGCAGCCGGCCGCGGGCCTGAGTTTCTCGGATGCCGACTACGACGCGCTGGCCGCGGGCGCGGGCGACTACAACGGCGCGTCGATCACCCTGGTGCGCGAAGGCGGCGCGAACCCCGGCGACGTCTATGGCTTTGCCGACGGCAATGGCCTCACGCTCGTCGGGGCCGAGATTCGCCTGAACGGCGCCAAGATCGCCGACTTCACCAGCGCCGGCGGCCTGCTCACCATCGCCTTCACCGGCCAGGTCAGCACCGCCACCGCGAACGCCGTGCTGCAACAGGTCACCTACACGCACGCCAGCAAGGACCCCGGCGCGGCCATCCGCCTGCAAGTGCAGGTGCGCGACCAGTACGCCAGCGGCGTGGACAGCATCGTGCTCGATCTGGCCGTGGCGCAGGTGAACGATGCGCCGGTCGTCGATGCCACGCCGGTGAACGCCACCTATGACCCCGCCGAAGCAGCCATCGGCCTCTTCGACGGCACCACGATCTCCACCGTGGAAGCCGGGCAGACCATCGACGGCCTGACCCTGGTCGTGTCGCCGGTCGCCGACGGCGCCAGCGAATCGCTGACCATCGACGGCGTCGCCATTCCGCTGGCCGCCGGGCAGGGCGTCACGGCGTCGGGCCATGCCTACACCGTCACCCTGGACAACGGCACGGCCACCGTGACGATCACGCCGGCGGCCGGCATGACGGGCGCGCAGGCCGCCGCGCTGATCGACGGCATCGCCTACGCCAACCGCGCCTCGTCCCCGACGATGGGCGAGCGCAGCATCGCGCTGACCGCGGTGCGCGACAGCGGCGGCACGGACAATGGCGGCCAGGACACCGCCGAGCCGGACCTCGTCGCCCGCCTGGTTCTGCGCAACGAAGCGCCCGTCCTGGTCACGCCCACCGACTCGCTGGGGTTGGACGAACTGATCACGCAGTTGGGCGAGGACGGCGCATTCGGCGCCCTGGACGGCGTGCTGGCCGTGTCGGAGGTGGAGGGAACGCTCTATGTGCTGCGCACCACCACCCAAACCGACTGGAACACGTTCCAGGAAGTCGAACTGAACACGCTGTACGTGCTTGAGCGTAATGCGGACGGCTCGCTGCGCGTGCTCCAGACCATCGAGAACGGCGACGTGGGCGCCCTGGCGGGCGCGGCAACGCTGCGGGTGTCGGCCGACGGCAAGTCCTTGTACGTGATCGGCAGCCAGGGCGTCGCGCTGTTCTCGCGCGATGCGGGCACCGGGGCACTGACCGCGCAAGGCAGCTTCGGCGCCGACGTCGTCAACGACTACGGCATGATCCGCGATGTGCTGTCCGCCAACGGCATGGTGTACGCGACCGCGGGCGAGAATCTGCTGGTCTTCCGGCAGGACGGCGGCAGCCTCACGCTGGTCAGCACCCTCACCGACGCGGGCGATACCGGCCTGCAGCTGGACGGCGCAAACACGCTGGCGCTGTCGGCAGACGGCCGCTTCCTCTTCGTCGGCACCTCGGGCGGCGGCACGCTGGCCAGCGTGTTCGCGGTGGACCAGACAGGCGTCCCGACTTTCATCATGGCCGCGCAGGGCAAGGACCCGGCCGCCGCCGAACAGTACTACTACACACAGTCCCTGACGGTGTCGCCCGACGGCAAGACGCTCTATGTCGTCGACTTTGACGGCAACGACACCCGCCTGCACACCCTGTCCGTGGCCGCGGACGGCCAGCTCACCGCGCTCGCCACGACGTTGCCGCAGGGCGACGTCCGGCAGGTCGTGGTCTCGCCGGATGGATCGGCCGTCTTCGTCATCGGCGCGGATGCGATCGGCGTGTACCGCCGCGGCGCGGACGGCGTGCCGGTGCGGGTCGGCGAGGTCACGGGCTATGGCGATCCGTTCGGTGACGGCATCTCGTTCGGCGACATCCGCAGCGCCACGCTCAGCGAGGACGGCACCAAGCTCTATCTGGCCGGCCAGTTCCCGTTCTGGGACGGCCTGCTGGTGCTGGACCTGGAGCCCGCTTCCGTGCCCTACACAGAGGGATCCGAGCCGGTGGCGATTCTGCCGTCGGCCACGCTGGCCGACCCCCAGCTCGACGCGCTGGACAACGGCCAGGGCGACTACCAGGGCGCCAGCATCACGGTGGCGCGCGCGGACGGCGCGCACGCCGACGACCGCTATGGCTTCATCGACGGCGGCAACCTGCGGCTGGACGCCGCGAATGGCCTGATCCTGCTGAATGGCGCGGCCGTGGCAACGTTCACGCAAGCGGACGGTGTGCTGACGCTGACGTTCACCGCGTCCCTGAGCAAGGCCGACGCGCAGGACGTGCTGCGCCGCATCGCCTACCGCAATGCCAGCAACGACCCCACCCGCGACGGCGCCAGCATCGTGCTGCGCACCGAGCTGCACGACGGCGACGGCCACCGCGACGAACTGCTGACCCGCATCGAACTGGAGGGCGTCAACAACCCGCCGGAGATCGACACCACGCCGCTGGATCCCACGTTCCAGGCCGAGGGCGAGCCGGTCAAGCTGTTCGACGGCACCACCGTCGACACGGTCGAGTCCGCGGACAACGTGGCGCGCGTGATCGTGACGATCAGTCCCGCCAATGCCCAGGACGTCCTAGGCGTGGGCGGCGGAAGAATACCGCTGAACGCGGATTCCAACGGCCCGCAGACCCTGCCCACGGGCCAGCAGTACATGGTGACCATCGCCAACGGCGTCACCACGGTCACCCTCTACCTGAACGCCTCTTCGGACCGCGCCGCGCAGGTCATCGACAGCCTGACCTACGCCAACACCGGCAGCCCGCTGGACGGCACGCGCACGATCAGCCTGACCGTGCAAGAGGGGAACATCGACAATGGCTCGACGGATGCGGACAAGGTCGCCACCGTCACGCTGACCGGACCGGCCAGCCCCAACACCCCGCCCACGCTCACGGGCGGCGAAGACGTGCCCTACACCGAACGCGCCGACGCCGTCCTGATCGCGCCGGGCGGGGTGGTGGCGGACGCGCAGATGGACGCCTTCAACGGCGGCGCGGGCAACTACGACGGCAGCGTCCTGACCCTAACACTGGGCGCGGGCAAGAGCGCGGCCGACACATTGGGCTTTCAGCCGGACAACGGCCTGACGCTGGAAAACGGCGTCCTGAAAAAGGACGGCGTGGCGATCGGCGCCGTGTCGCAGGCCGACGGCGTGCTGACGATCCGTTTCAGCAGCGCGGCCGGGTCCATCCCCACGACGGCCGACGTGCAGAACACGCTGCGCCAGATCACCTACGCCAACGACAGTCACGCACCCGCGGCCAGCGTGGCCATCAGCGTGACGCTGGCGGACCAGCGCGGACTGCCATCGACGACGATGGACTTCTCCATCGACATCACGGCCATCAACGATGCGCCGGTGGTGGACGCCGATCCGGTGCTGTCGCTGGGCGACCTGACGCATGTGCAGGATCTGACGACGATCCCCGGGCTGGAGACGCCCACCGCCAGCGTCGTGTCCGCCGATGGAACGCGCGTCTACGTGGCCGACGGCAAGGGCGCCATTGCCGTGTTTGACCGGGACGGCGACACCGGCTCGCTGACCTATCTGCGCACGTTCGCCGCCGCGGACGATCTTGCGGGCGTCAAGGAACTGGTGACCTCCGCAGACGGCAAGAGCCTGTACGCCCTGCGCGCCGACGGCAATGCCATCGGCGTCTTTGGCGTGGCCGCCGACGGCACCCTGACGCACCAGGCCACCATCACCAGCAACTACGAGCTGGATGGCGGCAGCCTTTACGACTTGAAGAGCATTGCGCTGTCCGAGGACGGCCAGAACCTGTACCTGCTCAACAACTACGGGATCGTCTATTTCAACCGCGACGCGCAGACCGGCGCGCTGGCCTACGTGGGCGCCGTCAGCGGCGACATGTACGCGGAGCCGTTCCTGTGGCAGCCCACCGACATGGCGGTGCGCGGCGACCTGCTGTTCGTCGTGACCAACACCAGCGCAGGATCGACGCTGATCGTCTACCGCCGCGACGACAGCGGCGCCCTGTCCGTCCTGACGCATATCCAGGGCGGCGGCACGGACGCCGCCGGCCAGACGGTCTCGTTCTCCAACCTGCAGCACATCGCCGTCAGCGCCGATGGCAGCACCCTCTTCGTGTCCAACAGCCGCACCAGTTCCTACGACGGCTGGACGGGGCAGACCGTCGTGCAGGAAAACCCGCAAGCCATCTACGCCTTCCGCCTGAACGCGGCCACCGGCGCGCTCACCCACCTGGGCACCCTGAGCGGCGACCAGACGGTGGAAGGCATTGCGCTGTCCGACGACGGCAAGGCGCTCTTCGTCACGCTGGCCGATGGCACGCTCAACTACTACGCCACGGCCAGCCTCGGGCTGATCGCCTCGCACAGCCTGGACGGCGCGACCGGGATCGCCCTGTCGGCGGACGGCGCGGTGATCGTGGTGGGCAACGGACTGGACGTCCTGAACGCGCCGCCGGCGCCCCCGCCCGTCTATGTGACCGATGGCGAGCCGGTCCCGCTGGCGCCCACGTTGGCGCTGAGCGATGCCGAAATGGACGCGGCGGACAACTACCAGGACGCCAGCGTCACCTTCACCGGCCTGCCGGGCGACGTTTACGGCATCCTGGCGGGCGAGGGCTACACCCGCGACGGCGATGTCATCCTTTTCAACGGCCAGCCCATCGCCACGCTGACGCAGGCCGACGGCGTCGCCACGCTGCGCTTTACGGCGCAGATCAGCCGCGCGGACGCCAACGCGCTGCTGCACCGCGTGACCTACGCTGGCGCGGACGGCGCGCCGGGCACGCGCACCATCACGGTGGTCCTGAACGACGGCGAGGCCGCCAGCGCCGCCTATTCGGTGGACGTGACGCTCGCGCTGCCCAATCAGGCGCCCGAGCCGGGCAGCGACGCCTACACGCCCGACCCGGCGATGGCTGGCCGAGACTATTCGGTGACGTTGCCGGAAACCCTGTTCAACGATCCCGACGGCGACGCGCTGCAGTGGCGCGTCAGCGGCTTGCCGGCCGGACTGGTGTTCGATCCCGCCACCCGGACAATCTCCGGCACGATCGCGGACACCGGACGGTTCACCATCGTGATCACCGTGACGGATCCGCAGGGCGCCACGGCGTCGCGCGAGCTGGTCCTGGAAGCCGTCGAGCCGCCCAACACCGCGCCGGTGGACAGCGGCATCCCGCTGGCGCCCGACGCCGCGCGCATCGGCGAGCCCTACGCGTACACCTTGCCCGCCGGCCTCTTCACCGACGCTGACGGCGATGCGCTCGCCTGGCAGGTCACGGGCCTGCCGGACGGGCTGGTCTTTGACCCCGCGACCCTGACGATACGCGGCACGGCCACGTCCGCCGGCAGCGTCGCCGTGGTGGTCAGCGCAACCGACGCCTCGGGCGCCCGCGTGTCGCGCATCGTCACGCTGACGGTGACGGCGGCCGAAACGGCGCCGAATCCGGGCACGGATCCTGGAACGACCCCTGGCACGAATCCTGGCACCAGCCCCGGCACGGATCCTGGAACCAGCCCTGGAACCAACCCGGACCCCAACGCCAATCCCAACCCCGGCACGCCGGCCGATCCGCCGCCACCCGACCTCAGCACGCAACGCTTTTCCGTGTTTGCGCGCGATCCGTTGAACGACGGCGAAGACGCGTTGCAGCTATTGCGCCAGCGTCTCGGGCAACCGGCGCCCGCGCCCTCCGAGCCATTCGACGTTCCCGGCCACGACGGCTTGTCCAAGCCGGCGCCATGGACGTCGTCGGCGCTGCTCGACGCGCTGCTCGCGGACTCGCTGGACCGGCGCGACGCCGACGCGGCGCGCCCGTTCACGCTGGATGCGCCTGCCGGCATCAAATCCCCGCTGGTGGTGCTGGCCAGCCCCGACGCGCCCGGCCTGTCCATCGCGGCCGCGGCGCTCACCGGCCACTGGCGCGCCGACGCGGCGGGCAACCGCCACGTCTACGCGCTGCCCGCCGGCCTCGTGCGCAGCAGCACGCCCATCGCCTCGATGACCCTGCGCATGGCCGATGGCGCCGCGCTGCCGCCGGGCGTGCGGCTGGACGCCGCGCGCGGCCTCATCGTCGCGCCGGGCCTGGCGCAGGTCCAGACGCTGTCGCTGCAACTGGTGGTGCGCGCCGCCAGCGGCGAGTCCCGCGCCATCGCCATCACTGTCTCCGGCGACCGCCTGGGCCTGGGACGCGACGACAGCGCCGCGCTCGCCACGCGCGACGACGCCCCCGCCGCCGACAAGCCCGCGCTGACCCAGCAACTGCGCCACAGCGCCGCGCAGGACGTGCTGGCGCAGGCGCGGCAGTTCCTCGCGTCCCTGGACGATGACGCCGCGCCCGCCGCCTCCGATCCGGCCGCCGCCGCCCGTCAGGCCGCCCCTCTCCATGCAGCAAGCTGATTCAGACATGACTCCTTTCTTTGATTCCGAAACGCCCATGACACACCGCGCCCGCCGCTTCGCCCTGACGGTGCTCGCCACCGCCGTTCTCGCCGGCTGCGCCGTGACGCCGCCCGACACGCTGAGCACGCAGGACCTGCTCCAGCTCGACCAGGCCGACCGCGGCGCCATGTTTGCCCGCCAGGAGCCGGTGACGGGTCCCATCACGCTGGATGAGGCCATCGCCCGCGCCGTCAAGTACAACCTGGAGCAGCGGCTGGCCCTGATGGAGCGCGCGCTGGAAGACGACCTGGTGGACGTGCAGAAGCAGGGCATGCTGCCCAAGCTGACCGCCCGCGCGGGCATGCGCGCGCGCAACAACGATTACGGTTCGTCCAGCGAATCGCTGGCCACCGGCCAGCAGTCGCTCGTGCCCTCGACCAGCCAGGAGCGCGACACGCACACGGCCGACCTGCAACTGACGTGGAACGTGCTGGATTTCGGCCTGAGCTACTTCGGCGCCAAGGCGCAAGGCAACAAGGCGCTGGCCGCGGAAGAGCGGCGCCGCCGCGTGGTGGCCGACATCATCCGCCAGACGCGCACCGCCTACTGGAACGCCGTCACCGCCGAACGTCTGAAGGACCGCGTGGCCTCGACCCTGGCCGAAGCCCGCCAGACGCTGGAATACGCGCGCCAGACCGAGCAGAAACGGCTGGTGGCGCCCATCCTGGCGCTGCGCTATCAGCGCGACCTCCTGAACATGGTGCGCCAGACCGAAGCGCTGGACATCGAACTGGCGCAGGCCAAGGCCCGGCTCGCCACGCTGATGAACCTGCCGCCCTCGGCCGACTTCCAGCTGGCCGCGCCCGACGCGGCCACGCTCGCGCCGCCCGCCCTGGCCTACGAACTGCAGGACCTGGAGGCCCTGGCCATGGTCCGCCGTCCGGAACTGCGCGAAGAAAGCTACCTCGCGCGCAACGCCGTGCTGGAAACGCGCATGTCGCTGCTGCGCCTGTTGCCCAACGCCTCGCTTTTCGGCGGGCTGAACTACGACAGCAACAAATACCTCGTCAACAACAACTGGGCCGACGCCGGCATGCAGGTCAGCTGGAACCTCCTGAACGTGCTGTCGTGGTCGTCCATCAGCCGCGCCGGCGAGTCGCGCGAAAAGGTGGCCGAACTGCGGCGCCAGGCGCTGCGCATGACGGTGCTCAGCCAGGTCCACATCGCATGGCTGGAACGCCAGCGTGCCGAGACTGCCTTTCGCCGCGCCAGCGAGCTGAGCCGCCTGCAGGATGCGATCCAGGTGCAGACCGAAAACGCCGCGCGCAGCAGCGCGGAAACGCACCTGGAAGTCGTGCGCGCCAAGGTCGAAACGCTGCTCGCCACGCGGGCGCGCGACCTGAGCTACGCGGAGCTGGTCAATGCGCAGAACACGATCTACCAGGCGGCCGGCATCGACCCCTTGCCCGATCGCATCGCCGACGAGAGCCTGGCCAGCCTGGCGCGCGACATCGCCGACACCAACCGGCAGATCGAGAGCGGCCACGTCGACATCCCGCGCCTGGTCCCGCCGCCGCAGGCTGGCGCGCCGGAAGGGCTGGCCGTCGCCACCCCCGTGGCCGACGCGGCCGCGCCCGTCATCGAGCCGGCCATCCCGGCCGCGCTGCGCACGGTCACCGGCAATCTGTGGAGCAGCCTGGGCTCGGTCGCCGCCGCCGGCCCGGCGGACGCCTCGGCACTGCCAGCGGGCGCGCGCTGATATGCGGAACGTGATCCGATCCGCCACGCGCGCGGGCCTGCTGCTGAGCGTCTGCCTGGCCCTGCCGCCCGCGGCCCTCGCCCAGGCGCCGGGACCGACCCCGCTGGCCGCGCCGCTGCCCGCGGCGGGAACGCCTGCCATGCCCGCCGCGGCCGCCACTCCCGCCCCCGACAGCGCCCGCGCGCAACTGGTGGCCGCGCGCCGTGCCGTCATCTCAAGCAGCCTGTCCGGCAAGATCGACGCGCTGCCGTTTCGCGAGGGCGACCGCTTCAAGCAGGGCGATGTGCTGGTCGCCTACGACTGCGCCTTGAACCGCGCCCGCCTGGAACGCGCCGTGCTGGCCGAATCGGCCGCGCGCAAAAAGCAGGCGGTCGCCGAACAGCTCGAAGCGCTGCGCTCCATCAGCCGTTCCGACGTCGAACAGGCGCGCGCGGCCGTGGCCGTCGCGCGCGCGGAAAGCAGCGCCGAACGCGTCCTCGTGGACCGCTGCGCCATCAACGCGCCGTTCGCGGGCCGGGTCGGCGAAACCTACGCGCGCGCCGCCGAAAGCGTGGCCGAAGGCGAGAAGCTCCTCAGCATCTACGACGACTCGGCCTTCGAGCTGGAAGCGATCGTGCCGTCGCGCTGGCTCGCCTGGCTCAAGCCCGGCTCGGCGCTGCGCATCACGGTCGACGAGACGGGACGCACCTACGAGGCCGCGGTGTCGCACATCGCGGGCGCGGTGGACCCGGTCAGCCAGTCGGTCAAGATCATCGGACGCCTCGCGGATGCGCAGGACACCGCCGCGCAACTGCTGCCGGGCATGAGCGGCAGCGTCCGCGTGGACCTTCCCGCCACGGGCGCGCCGTGACAGACGCCGTTTCTAAAGAACAGCGGCTGGCCGCGCTGCTCCAGCTGGAAAAGCGCGCGCGGGCGTGCGCGGACACGGAGGGGCTGGGCTTCCTGATGGTCAACGACACGCATGCGCTGGCGCCGTACCGGCAGGCGGCGCTGTGGCTGCCGCGCGCCGGCGCGGACGGCCGGATCGCCGCGCTGTCGGGCCTGGCCGTGCCGGATGCGAACGCGCCCTACACGGCGTGGCTGGCCGGCCTGCTGTCGCGTCGCGCGGACGATGGCACGAGCGGGAGCTTTTCCGCCAGTCCCGATGAACAGGCGATGTGGGCAGAGCATCTGCCGGGCCATGGCCTGCTGCTGCGCTTGCCGCTGAATGCGGCGGACGGCGCGCGCCCCCGCGACGCCCTGCTGGCCTTGTGGCGCGACGCCCCGTGGACGGGCGCGGAGACCGCGATGCTGGGCCTGCTGGCCGACGCCTACGCCCACGCCTGGCGCGCCCTCGCGCCCGCGCGGACGCCGCGCGGCGCGGCCGCCTGGTGGTCCCGCCTGCGCCATGGCAGACGCCGCACGCGCATCTGGCTGGCGCTGGGCCTGGCCGCCGTCGCGCTCCTGTTCGTGCCGGTCCGCCAATCGGTGCTGGCGCCCGCCGAAATCGTGGCGCGCGCGCCGATGGCCGTGCGCGCGCCGCTGCAGGGCGTGGTCGACCAGATCGCCGTCACGCCGAACCAGGCCGTGGAGAAAGGCCAGTTGCTGGCCGCGCTGGACGTGCGCGACCTCGAAGGGCGGCTGGAAAGCGCCCGCCAGGCGCTTGCCGTCGCCGAAGCCGAACTGCGGCAGAACCAGCAGCAGGCGCTGGTCGACGACCGCAGCAAGGCCACGCTGGCGCTGGCGCAGGGCAAGCGCGCACAGGCCGCGAGCGACATGGACTTCTATGCCCGGGCCGTGGCGCGCGCCCAGTTGCGCGCCGAACGCGCCGGCATCGTGCTGTTCGACGACCCGGCCGACTGGATCGGCAAGCCCGTCGCGCTGGGCGAGCGCATCATGATGGTCGCCGACCCGGCGGACGTCGAACTGGACATCCACTTGCCGGTCGGCGACGCCATCGCGCTGCCGGACCAGGCCCCGGTCCGCCTCTTTCTGAACACCGCGCCGGCCGATCCCTTGCCCGCCACGCTGCTGCGCGTGGGCTATCGCGCCGCCCCCACCGCCGACGGCACCATGGCCTATCGCGTCCGGGCGCGCCTGGACGACGACGCGCTGGCCGCGCAGCCGCGCGTAGGTCTCAAGGGCACCGCAAAGCTGTACGGCGAGCGCACGCCGCTGGCCGGCTACCTGCTGCGCAAACCGCTGTCAACGCTGCGCGTATGGCTGGGCATGTGAGCGGCGCGCTGCCCGCGCTGCGCGAAGAGCTGCTGCTGCATCGCGCACCGCCCAACCACGACGGCTCGCCGGCCTGGACGCTGGAAGACCCGGGCCGGGGCCTGTTCTTCCAGATCGGCTGGGCGGAAGCGGAAATGCTGGCGCGCTGGGGCCTGGGCAGCGCCGATGCGGTGGCCAGCGCGGCGGCCCGCGACACCACGCTGGCGGTCAGCGAGGAAGACGTCGAGGACTTTGCCCAGTTCCTGCAGGCCAACAGCCTGGCGCAACTGCGCGGCCCCGACGCCATCGCGCGCTACGCCAAGGAAGCGCAGGCGCGGCGCAGCAGCCATTGGCTCAAGAGCCTGGTCCACCAGTACCTGTTCTTCCGCATCCCGCTGGTCCGTCCCGACGCGTTTCTCGAACGCACGCTGCCCGCGGTGCGGCGTGCGCTGCTGTCGGGCGTCTTCTTCCGGCTGACGCTGGCGGCCGGCGTACTGGGGCTGTTTCTCGCCGCGCGCCAGTGGGACCAGTTCCTGCACACCTTCCTGCACTTTTTCACGCTGGAAGGCGCGCTGGCCGCCGCCGTCACGCTGGGCGCGGCCAAGGTGCTGCACGAGCTGGGCCACGCGTACGCGGCCAAGCACCATGGCTGCCGCGTCGCCACCATGGGCGTGGCGTTCATGGTCATGTGGCCGGTGCTGTACACCGACACGTCGGGGGCCTGGCGCCTGGCCAGCCGGCGCCAGCGCATGTCGATCGGCGCTGCCGGCATGCTGGCCGAGACCGCACTGGCCGCCTGGGCCACGCTCGCGTGGAGCTTCCTGCCCGACGGCATGTTGCGCAGCGCCGCGTTCACCCTGGCGACGACGACCTGGCTGCTGACCCTGGCCGTCAACCTCAATCCGCTGATGCGCTTTGACGGCTACTTCCTGCTGACCGATGCGCTCAATGTCCCCAACCTGCAGAACCGGTCGTTCGCGCTGGCGCGGTGGCGGCTGCGCGAATGGCTCTTCGGACTGGGCGAGGACCGGCCCGAGGTGTTCGCGCCGTGGCGCGAGCGCACGCTGATCGCCTACGCGTTCTGCGTGTGGATCTACCGATTCTTCCTGTTCCTGGGCATTGCCCTGCTGGTCTATCACATGGCATTCAAACTGCTGGGCATCGTCCTGTTCGCCATCGAGATCGTGGCGTTCGTCCTGCGCCCCATCTACAACGAACTGCGCGCCTGGCGCGAACGCCTGACCCGCCATCGCGGCGGCGGCTGGAACCGCCGCAGCCGGATCACGGCCTGCGTCGCGCTGATCGCGGTGCTGGCCGTCATCGTGCCGTGGCGCACGCGCGTCGAGGCGCCCGCGCTGATGCGCGCGGCGCAGCAGGCCCGCATCGTCGCGCCCGCGGGCGCGCAGATCCAGCAGATCGCCATCGGCCCGGGCCAGCCGGTCCGCGCCGGCGAGACGCTGTTCGTGCTGGACGCGCCCGACATCGCGCACGAGATCGAATCGCTGGCGCGCCGCATCCGGCTGCTGCAATGGCAGCAATCCTTTCAGGCCATGACCCGCGACACCGCGGCCTCGGTGCCGGTCGCCGCCGGCGAACTGCAGGCGGCGCGCGAACGCCTCGATGTGCTGTCGCGCCAACGCCAGCAGCTCACCATCCGCGCGCCCTTCGACGGCGTCGCCGCGGAGCTGGCCGATCCGCTCGCGCCGGGCGAATGGGTCGGCGAAGGCGAATGGCTGGCCTCGCTGGCCGATCCGGCGCACATGATCGTCGAAGCCTACGCGTCCGAAGGCGACCTGCATCGCCTGCGCGCCGGGGCCCGCGCGCGGTTCTTGCCCGAGGACCCCGGACAGGACGCCATCGCCCTGATCGTGGCCGACATCGGCGCCACCGCCACCCGGCGCCTGAACGCCGCGCCCGAACTGAGCTCCACCCATGGCGGCGCGGTCGCCGCCGTGCAGGCGCCGCAGGGCGCGGGTCGTCCCGACCCCGAATCGCAAGGGCTCTTGCCCGAGAGCGCCGTCTATCGCGTGATGCTGCGCCCCGCCGACGCCTCGGGCGCCGCCATGCCGCGCCTGCAGGCCCTGCGCGGCACCGTGGTCATCGACGGACAGGCCGAAAGCCTGCTGCGGCGCGCGTGGCGGCGCGGCGCGGCGGTGCTGGTGCGCGAAGCCGGCTTCTGAAACCGGGGCATTGCATTGTTAAGCATCTTTAACGTGTCATCGGGCAGACGCTGCGAAATAATAAGACTCATCATCATCCATCTCCCCGATGGATCGTCTTTCCCCATGACCCTCATCCCTCATTGACGATGACCACCGACACCCTCGAACGTCCCTCGCTGTCGCACCGCCTCAAGCATGAAACCGCGGACCAGCACGAGCGCATGCATCGCCTCATGGAACGCGGCGCACCCTTCTCGAGCCGCATCGCCTACGCCCGCTTCGTCGCCGCGCAATATCTCTTCCAGCGCGACGTGGAATATCTGTTCCAGGACGACGCCGTCAAACGCGCCGTGCCGGACCTGCAGGCGCGCGGCCGCGAAGACGCCTCGCTGGCCGACCTGCGCGACCTGGACGCCGCGGTGCCCGAGGATGGCATCGCCAGCGTGGGGGTGACCATGCCCGAAGCCCTGGGTTGGCTGTACGTGTCGGAAGGCTCGACGCTGGGTGCCGCCTTCCTCTTCAAGCAGGCGCAGGCCGACCTGGGCCTGTCGGCCGACTTCGGCGCGCGCAACCTGGCCGCCTATCCGGAAGGCCGCGCCCTCGTCTGGCGCCGCTTCGTCGCCTCGCTGGACAGCGACACGCTCGACCCGGCCACGCACGACGCCGTGATCGCCGGCGCCAACGCGGCCTATGACCGCTTCGGCGAATTGCTTGAACGGCACTTCGAACTCGGCGCATGACGCCACGCAAGCCGTGGGTCCGCGCGCTGTACCTCGCGCTGGCCTTCATCAGCATCGCGCTCGCCGTCGCCGGCGTATTCCTGCCCGGCCTGCCCAGCACCGAATTCGTGCTGCTGGCCTCCTGGGCCGCGGCGCGCAGTTCGCCCCGGCTGCACCGCTGGCTGCACGAACATCGCTGGTTCGGACCCATGCTGCACAACTGGCACAACGGCCGCATGGTCGCGCGCCGCGCCAAATACATGGCCACGGTGTCGATGACGCTTTGCATGATCGTGATGACGCGCACCATTCCCCATCCCTGGGTCGTCTGGCCGCTGTGCCTGACGATGGCGGCGGTGCTGGTGTGGATCTGGCTGCGCCCTGAACCTGCGGGAGCGCCCGACCGTTCGACGGCGCCGCTGCCGGCGGGCCGGCACGTGCATCGAACCTAGGGAACCTCACGACGTCCAGGGCGACAGCGCCGCCGTGGACGCGCCCGACGCGTCGCAGAAACGCGCGGCGCAGGGCAAAAAGGATAGGCCACGCTCCTGCCGTGGCCTATCAAGGCCGGACATCTTTCCCGCCTGCTTACTTCGGCATGAGCACGGTATCGATGACGTGAATGACGCCGTTGTCGGCCACGACATCCGTCTTCACCACTTTCGCGTTATCCACCATGACCGTCCCGCCCTTGACGGTCACCGTCAGCGAGCTGCCCTCCACCGTTTTCACGGGGCCGGCCTTCACGTCCTTGGCCATGACCTTGCCGGGCACGACGTGATACGTCAGGACCTTGGTCAGGGCCGCCTTGTCCTTGAGCAGCGCGTCGAGCTTGTCCTTGGGCACCTTGGCGAAGGCCTCGTCGGTCGGCGCGAACACGGTGAACGGGCCCGGCCCCTTCAAGGTATCGACCAGCCCGGCCGCCTGCACGGCCGTGACCAGGGTATTGAAAGACCCCGCCGACTTGGCGGTGTCGACGATGTCGGCGGCATAGGCGCTGCCCAGCGCCAGGGAGAGCGAAATACCTGCCAGAAGACGTTTCATGGTTGACTCCTTTGTCCAATTGATCCGCACCGCAGCGGCGGGGGGTTTACAAGCGGCGAAAGCGGGAATCTGAACCGCTTAGGAAATGAATTTACGCGGCGAAAAGCTGTTCGTCCATGATTTGAACCGCTACAATTCAACATTATCGGTTCAATAACGGGTCAACACAGAGGAAAGCAATGGGGAACACCATGGAACCCGCGCATCCGGCTTCAGAGGACAGCCACATCACCTATCGCAGCGGCGTGGCGGCCCGCCTGGCGGGGTTGTCACCGGAAACCCTGCGCGTCTGGGAACGCCGCTACAACCTCACGCAGGTCGAGCGCTCGGCGCGCGGACAACGGCTGTACTCGGCCGAACAGGTCCGCCGGCTCAGTCTGCTCAAGCAGCTGGTCGATCAGGGGCATGCCATCGGCGTGCTGGCGCCCATGTCCATGGACCAGTTGCAGGAACTCGCCGGCGCGGCCGCCCGGCAACCCAAGCCGCAGGGACCGCTCAGGCTGGGCGTCATCGGCGCCAACCTGGCCCGGCGCATTGCCGGCAGCGGCCGCGACGGATTGGATCTGGTGGTGCAACAACACTGGCCGGCGCTGGATCAGGTCGCGCTCGCGCCGCCGGATGGCGACATCGAAGTGCTGGTGATCGAACTGTCCGAACTGCACGACAGCGCAATGCCGCTGATCGTCGCCGCCGCGCAAGCCTGCGGCGGGGCCGCCGTGGTCGTGCTGTACCGCTTCTGCGCCAGCGCGACGATCCGCGCCTTGCGCGCGCACGGCTGCCTGGCCGCGCGCGTGCCGGCGGACATCGGCGAACTGCTGTTGCTGTGCCGCTCGGCGCTGGCGGGCGAGCGGCTGCCCCCGGTCCAGGCGCCGAGCGCGCCGCCGGAATTGCGATTCGACGAGCACGCGCTCTTCACCATCATGGCGTCTGGCAGCGGACTCAAATGCGAGTGCCCGAGGCACCTGGCGGACCTGCTGCTGATGGTGGGAAGCTTCGAGCGCTACAGCGCCCAGTGCGCCTCGCGCAACGACGAAGACGCGCAGTTGCACAACGAACTGGGCCGCGCCGCAGGCCAGGCGCGCGCAATCCTCGAAGTCGCGATGGAAAGACTGGCAAGGACCGAAGGGCTGCCCTTGCCGGCAGGAATCGCCAAAGAGGACGCGGGCAAAAAAACGCGCTGAAGGCCAGGTCCCTGGACCCAGCCCGCAGCGCGTCGCGACGATGCGGATTCATGATCGGCATCGTGCCCGGATTCGTGCCCTGGCCCGGGCATTCCTCCGGTCACGTCCCATGCCGGCTTAGAAGCGCGTCATCAGCTTGAACATGCCCGCCTGCTGGCGGTTGCCGCCGCCGAACTGCGCGTCGTATGCCACGCCGGCCGTCGTGTTGCGCGTGAGCGCCACTTCGGCGCCCAGCCCCAGCACCGCGGCGTCGCGCGCGATGGGCACGCCCGACACCGTGAAGGTGCTGCCGCCCTCGAAGGCCAGCTTCTGCGTCGGCTTCACATCGCCCATCGCATGGCGCCAGCCCAGCGTGGCCGTCAGGCGGCCCGGCGCGCTGTCGGAGCCGATCAGCATGGCGCCGCGCAGGCCCAGCGTGGTGCTCGTCACATCGTCCGTGCTGCCCTCGCCGCGCAGCGCGGCGGTGCCGCCCGATTCCTGGAAACCGCGCGTGCGTACCTGGTTCCAGGCCACGCCGGCAAAGGGCTCGATCGCGTAGGCGTCGCCCAGCGGCAGCTTGTAGCCAAGCTCCGTGAACACTTGCGTCGACGAGGCGTCATACGACGATTCGAGCCGCTGGTTCAGGCCGCCGACCGCCACGTTGCGCTTGGCGTCGATCTCGTGCCACGTGTAGGCCGCGCCCGCCATGAACCGGAAATGTCCCGGTCCGGCCTCGATGTTCTTGCCGCCGAAGACCGTTGCCGTGTAGCTGTCGACGCTCATGCGCGACGACACATCGGCGACCGAGTTGTGGCTGCCGGTGTAGCCCACCGCGCCGCCCAGGCGCCAGCCGCCTCCCACCGCGCCGTCGCCGCCGACAAAGAGCCCGCCCGCCGACTGGTGCACGCTCGACGCGTTGCCGTCGCCCCCGAAGGTGCTCCAGTTGCCGAAGGCCTGCGCCCAGATGGGCGATGCGCCGCTTTGCGGCAGGGCATCGGAAGACGCCATGCCCAATTGGGCCGTGGGACGTCCCGCGACCATGGGAGCATCGAGGTTGCCGCGCAGGTGCGCCAGCGGCAGCGTCTGCACCGCGTCGCCCTGGCCTTGCAGCACGCTGCCGGTGCTGGCGTACGCCTCGCCGGAAAGCTGCTTCAGGGCCGCGCGCGCCTGGTCGGGCGTCATGGCAAGCACGGCCTGCGTCACCTGGCTGGCGCCCGTGGCCTGGCCTGCGCCATTGCCGCTGGCGACCAGCGACGAGCCGGCGCCCGGCGCGACGGGATTCGTGCCCGCGGGCGTGGATTCCGTACCGGTGGCGGCCGAACCGCTGCCGCTCGGGGCCGTCGTGCCGTTGCCCGTGGACGCCGAGCCATTGCCGCTCGGGGCCGAACCATTGCCCGTGGTCGTCGAGCCATTGCCGCTCGGGGCCGATCCGTTGCCCGTGGATGCCGAGCCATTGCCGCTCGACGGCGGCGCTTCCTGGTCCAGCGCATCGCCGACACTGGTCTGGTTGTCCGTGTCGCCCACGCTGCCGATCGGCACGTCATTGCGCGACAGCGTCATGAACGCATTCTTCGCGTCATAGCTGAGCGTCGGCGTCAGGAACGCATACGCGCTGGACACGCCGGTGAACTGGCCCTGGATGCCGCCGTCCGCCGTCAGGATGTTGTACGTCGTGCGCGGCGCATAGTTGCCGTTCGGACCGACGTGCGCCACCGTGCCATCGAGATACGCAACGCCCGTCACATGGATGCGGTCGCTGGTGCTGCTGGTGGGATCGGCATGCACGCGATAGATCGTGTCCTGGCCGAAGTTGAGATTGCCGTTGACCGTCAGCGTCCCCATCGGCGTGCCATCGTTACCCGGCGAAATGACGGCCGTGGGATACAGCGTCGTGCTGCCCACTTGCCCCACGCCCGCCAGCACCACCTCGCGGCCGATGTCCATCGGCCCATTCAGCTTGCCGTTGATCTCCAGCGCGCCGTCGGCAATGAAGATGGGACCGGTCAGGTTGCTGCTGTCGCCATTCAGGATGACGGAGCCGACGCCGGTCTTCACAAAGCCTTCCGAGCCTTGCAGCGGGTTGTCGATGATGTCGACGAACCTGCCCGCCGCATACGTGCCATCGCCCACGACGATCACGGGCGGGTTGCCGCCGGTGCCCACCAGCGTGATGGGCGCGCCTTGCAGGCGATACCGGTCCGTGGCGAACTGCAGGCCCGACACGCGCACGGGACCGGCGCCGCCATCGACCGTCACCGTTCCCGCCGCGCCCGTGAAGATCGCATAGCCGCCATCGGGCAGCGCGCCGGTGGCGTTGGTCGGGCTGCTCCAGTTGCCGCTCGCCGCGCTCCAGGTGCCGTCGCCGCCGCCCGCATTGGCCGCGGACGCGACGCCATTGCCGTTCCACAGGTTGGTCGTGCTGGGGCCCAGGACCAGGTTGATGTGCTTGTCGCCCGTCAGCGTCTGGATCGTCGCCGCCGGCGCCGAATCGCCAGACACCGTGCCCAGCGTCAGGCCCGAGCCGCTCAAGGTGCCGCCGTACGACAGGATGCGGTAGAACCCGGCGTTGACGCCGTGCGTGCTCACCTTCACATTCAACGTCGTGTTGTTCAGCGCAACATTGCCGCCCACGGTGATGTTGTCGCCCGTGCCCGGCTGCGTGATCGGCAGGCCCGCATAACCGGTCTCGAAATCGAACACGGCGTTATTCATCGACAGATTGCCGTTCACGACCAGATTGCCGTTGGACACGCCGGTCGGCGTGTCGACCCAATAGCCCGGCGCGACTCGCGCGTTGCCCGTCACATTCAGATCGCCATTGATCGAACCGAAACCCGCGACCGTGCCATTGGACATGGCGTTGACGTTGCCGCCGATCGCCACACCCGACCCGCCGCCATTCCCGCCGATCACCACCGTGCCGCCGTTGACGTCGATTCCGCCCGGAAAGTTGGCTGACCCGTCAAACACCTGCGTATTGCCCGACCCGATCGTCAGGTCCGCCGCGATGACGCTACCCCCATAGGACGCGCTCAAGGCGAGCGTCGCCGTCAGCCACTTCTTTGTGCCGTTTGCCAAAACTTCATTCCTCCGGATTAATCGAGCTTCCTTTCACACATTACCGATATGTTTAAAAAGTATCGGCAAGTAATAATGCAGCCGGCGTGAATTTAGGGTCAGCTCTCGAAAAAAGGAGGCAATGTATAACGATTTTTTTTGCGTCCCCAATAATAAAAGTGGATATATCTCATTAATTATTCAATTAGGTCTACGGGATATATCCCATATATGTACCTACGCCGGAAACATCTCTACAAGAACTAGATAACCTGCGGAAACAGATACCATCCTCGCTTCTGATATATGCGGTTCAGATACCATCCCGGCGTAACTCCGCGTTATTTAGTGTCACGCCAAATACGCGCAAAACAGACACAAAAAGACACGCTTAGGCCGCGGCGTGCTCCTCGTTTATTTAAAGGGGTTTCAATATGCCGCCCATTGAAAAGCGCAGCCGTGAAAGGCGTGCGCCTGAAACGCGCCCGATTATTCCCGCTTCCCGGCGGCGGCGCCGTCCAAGAGCGGTCGCGGAAACGTGACGTAAAAGCACACGCCGCGCCCGCCGGCACCTTCCTCCACCCTGACGCGCGCCTGGTGCGAACGGGCGATCCTGGCCACCAGGGCCAACCCCAGTCCGCTGCCATGGCTGGGCGCGCCCGGGCCACGGTAGAACGGGTCGAAGATCCGCTCGCGCAGCGATCGGGCAATGCCCGGACCGTCGTCCGCCACCGCCAGCGTGACGTGTGCGGCGCTCCACTGCAGCCCGACCGTGATCGAACTGTGCTCGCCGCTGTATCGCCCGGCGTTATCCAGCAGATTGCGCACCAGGATGCCCAGCGCATCGACCTGCCCCAGGATCTGGCCCGGCGCGGCGTCCACCGCGACCTGCTGGCCCCGGGGAACGAACGAGGCCTGCATATCCCGCAGGACAACCGCCACCACGGACGCAAGGTTCACCGGCTCGAGCCGGATATCGTTGCGATCCGTGCGCGCCAGGTCCAGCAACTGCTCGACGATGCGCGAACTGCGGCGCGTGGTTTGCGCAATCTTCTTCATCAGCATCTTTGCCTTCACGGGATCGTTGACCCGATACGCCGTGTCCGCATACACCGCCAGCACCGCCAGCGGCGTGCGCAGCTCATGCGCCGCATCGCCGATGAATCGCCGTTCGTTTTCGATCAGCGTCGCCACCCGCCGCTGCCGCTCGTTGATCGCTCGGATCAAGGGCTCCACCTCGGCGGGCACGGCCCGCTCATCGACCGTCACGCCGTCGGACACACTGGCCGCGGCAATGTCCTTGCCCACCAGGCCAAGCTGGCGCGTGGAGCGGCTGACGACCAGCATCGTGATGCCGCCGATGCCGACGAACATCAGCAGCGTGACGATCGATCCAAACTCGAAGCGGTCCGCAAGCCCTGCGTAGAACGCCCGCGTGGGCGTGCCGGCGACGATCTCGAACCGGGCCGACGGGTCCAGCCCGGCATACACGCGCCAGGTATCCCCGTCCATGCTGACGCACGAGAACCCCACCGTGTTCGCCTGCACCATCCGCGTCCTGGGCGCACCGGACGACGCCAGCACGAGGCGATCCTTGACGCGGTCCCAGACCTGGACCTCGGTCTTGCCGATGCCCTCGCGCAGCAGAAAGTCCGGCAGCGGCAGATCCCAGGCAATGTCATGCGTGACCGGCACCATCCCTAGAAAAAACGCCATGCTGTCGACGACCGCACTGAGCTCGTGATCGCGCACGCCTGACTCGGCCCGCGTCAGGCTGTTCCAGTACAGCCCGAACTGCACCAGCCACGACACCAGCAGCGCACTGAAGATTCCCAACAGGACCTGCGCCCGCAACGAGTTCGTGACCCGCCGCATCAGGCAAGATGTCGGGCCAGGCGATAGCCCTGGCCATGCACGTTTTCGATGGCGTCCCTGCCCAGCTTCTTCCGGAGGGCATGGATGAACACGGCGATGGTATTGCTCTCGCCGGGCCGTTCCGCGCCGTACAGATGCGCGCGCAGTTCCTCCGTCGAAACCAGCCGGTCGGGATTGCGCAACAGCATCTCCAACGTGCGGAACTCCTGCTCCGACAAGCGGGTGGGGACATCGCTGACGAACGCTTCGCGCCGGCCCAGGTCCAGCCTCACGTGGCGCCAGGCAAGCACCTTGTCGCCCGACACGCCGCTGCGCCTGAGCAAGGCGCGCATGCGGGCAAAGAGCTCGGCGGGCTCGAAGGGCTTGATGACGTAATCGTCCGCGCCAAGGTCCAGACCCTTGATGCGGTCGCTCAGCGCATCGCGCGCAGTGACCAGGATCACCGGCACCTCGTCGCCGCGCCTGCGCAGGAATCGCAGCACGTCCAGGCCCGATCCGCGATGCAGCCCGATGTCGAGCAACACGATCGAAAAGCCATGCTGCAGCAGCAGCACCTTGGCGGCCTCCACGTCCTGCACGAGCGTCACCGAGAAATCCAGTTCCTCGAGGGCCAGCGTCAACGCGTCGGCGAACATCGCATCGTCCTCGACCAACAGAACCTGCATGTCAGCTATTCCCCCGTGTGCTTGGCATACCCAAGAGCGGCACCCTCGCCGCTCCTGGCCGCATCATAAAGTCTGCGCCCCGGCTCAGGAATGCGCCGGCGCCGCCAGCACCAGGCGTTCGTAACGCGCTTCGGGCATAGGCGCAGCCACCCGCCGCTCCGTCTTGAACCGCGCCACCGCTTGCAGCAGCTCTTTCGCCTGTGTGGCCATCGCGCTCGCGGCGGCGGCCGATTCCTCGACAAGTGCTGCATTCTGTTGCGTCATCGTATCCATCTGCGACACCGCCACGTTCACCTGCTCGATGCCGCTGGTCTGCTCCGCCGACGCCGACGCGATCTCCACCGTCACCTCCTTGAGCCGTGCCACCGCGTCCAGCACCTTCTGCATCTGCTCGCCCGCCTGCGCCGCCATCGACTCTCCGCCCTGCACGGCGCGCTGGGAGTTCTCGATCAGCCCCTTGATCTCCTTGGCCGCCGTCGCGCTGCGCTGCGCCAGCGCGCGCACTTCCGTCGCCACCACCGCGAAACCACGGCCCTGCTCGCCGGCGCGCGCGGCCTCCACGGCGGCGTTGAGCGCAAGAATGTTCGTCTGGAACGCGATACTGTCGATCACCGACACGATCTCGCCCACGCGCTGCGCATCGGTCGAGATCGCGCCGATGGCGTCGACCACCTGGCCCACCACGCGGCCCGCCTCAGCCGTGAGCTGGCTGCAATCCACGGCCAGCGTGCTGCCGCTCGCCGCATTGTCCTGGTTCATCCGCACCGTCGAGGTCATCTCCTCGATGCTGGCGGCCGTCTGCTCCAGCGACGCGGCCTGTTCCTCGGTGCGTTGGGACAGGTCGGCATTGCCTTCGGCAATCTGCGCGGAGGCCGTCGAAATGGACTCGGCGGCGCTGACGATCGTGCCAACCGTCGCAGCTAGCTGCATGCGCATCGTCTCCAGCGAATACATCAGGCTGGACCGGTCCCGGCCATCGAGCTTGAGCGAGGTCGTGAGATCGCCGCTCGCGATCGCGCCGGCCAGCTTCTGCGCGTCGGCCGGCTCGCCCCCAAGCTGCCGGAGGATGCTGCGCGTAATGAGCCATGCCGACAGCACACCGGCCAGCACCGCAATGGTCATGATCACGATGATCGCGTTCTGCAGCCGCGCCGACGCCAGCGCCGCCTCCTGCGCCGATTCATCGCTGAGCCGGGTCTCCAGATTGGCCAGCGACATCAACTGCTCCAGCCAGGCATCCTGCTTGGGACGCAGCTCATTCCTGATGATCCTGGCGGCTTCCTCGGCATCGTTCTGCCGGCCGGCTTCCAGCGCACGCAGGTAGATCGGGCTGGCTTCCTGCTGCGCCCGCTGCGCGGCGGCCAGCAGATCGGTCTCCGCAGGCAGCGTGCCCGCGTCCGCGGCGAACATCTTCGCAAGCCGGTCGCTGGCCTCCCGATACCGGTTTTCCAGGTCCTGCGCGCGGGCCATCTCGCTGGCCACGGCCTGCGAGTCCGTCTGCAGCGCAATGTTGCGCACCACGATGGCACGGCTCTGGACCAGATCCCGCATGTGCAGCGCCAGCTTCAACTGCTGGTTGTTCACGGACACGATGTCGTACATGGCCTTGTCCATGGTCTTGACCGCGTACAGGGAGACGGCGCCCAGCGTCGCCAGGGCCACGATAAGCAGGAGAAAACCGATTGCGAGGCGCGACCTCACTTTCATCGATGCAAGATTCATCATTCGCCTTTGTTGTTATCGGCAACCGGCTCATGACGATTCGCACCATTGCAGCGCCTCGATCCCGAACGGATCCACGCCGGCTGACGAGCGCGACTATAAAAGGGCAAGGATTAATGAATCGTTAATCCCCGCGGGGGGAAGGGCCTCCACGCGACACGGCGCGCAGCACGCCGGCGAGCTTCCTGACACCGATCTCCATCTCCCGCGGCGAGTATGCCGCGAAGCCCATCAGGAACCCGGCCCTGTGCGCGTTCGACGCGTGCAGCGCCGACAGGCCCAGCAGATCCACGCCCGCGCGGCGCGCCATCTCGACCGTCTGGCTCTCCGGCAGATCCCGCACGAAGAGACAGGGCAACTGCATGCCGCCTGCCGGCATCCTGGGCTCGACGTATTCGCCAAGGTGCTCGCGCACCAGGCGCACCAGCGCGTCTCGACGGCTGGCATAGACTTCCCGCATGGCGCGGACATGGGCGCCGAAGTGCCCGCCTTCCATGAAGCGCGCCAGGGTCAACTGCGAGATCGTCGCCGTCTGGCCGTCCAGCAGCGTGCGGGCCACTGTCATGGGCTCCACGAGTTGCGCAGGCAACACCATGTAGGCGATGCGCAGGCCGGGAAAGAGCGATTTGGTGAAGGTGCCTATGTAGAGGGTGCGGCCATGGCGATCCAGGCCCTGCACGCAGGCGGTGGGCTTGCCGGCATAGTGGAACTCGCTGTCATAGTCGTCCTCGAGAATCCAGGCCTGCTTGCGCTGCGCCCACTCGATCGCCGCCAGCCGTCTGTCCAGGGCCAGCGTGGCGCCGGTCGGGAATTGGTGCGACGGGGTCATGAACACGGCCTTCGCTCCGCGTCCCAGCGTGTCGAGGCGTTCAACGACCATGCCTTGATCGTCCAGCGGCACGGGCACGCAGCACAGCCCCGCCGCATCGAAGGCTTTGCGCGCGCCGTGGTAGACCGGGTCCTCGATGCAGATGGCGTCACCGGCATCCATCAGGACATTCGCGCAGAGCGTCAGCGCCTGTTGCGAGCTTGTCAGGACCAGCACGCGCTCGGCCGTCGCCTGCGCGCCGCGCTCCAGATTCACGTAGTCCGCGATGGCGCGGCGCAGCCGCTCCATTCCGTTCGGCGCGCTGTGGGCCAAAGCCTGGCTGTCGTACTCCTTCAGCACTTGCCGTTGCAGGCGTTCCCAGGTCTGCAGGGGAAACCGGCGCGTCTCGGGCATGCCGGGCGCAAAGGGACGGGGCACGGAAAACTCCCGCAGCCCGCCACTTTGAAAGATCAGGGTTCCACGCCGGCTCAGCGGCGTGGCATGGCGGTCGCCTGCCGCAACGGCGGGACGCCGCCGTGCCGACGAGGTCGCGCTTTCGGACACGAAACTACCGCTGCCCACGCGGCGTTCGATGAAGCCTTCCGCATGCAGTTGCGCATAGGCGGCTTCGACGGTGTCGCGCGAGACCTCTAGCGACTTTGCCAAAGCCCGAGACGCGGGCAGCGGCTTGCCGGCGTCGAGCGCGCCATTGAGGATCAGCTCACGGACCGCGCGCTGAATGCGGGAACGCAAGGGCAAGGCCCGATGCGCCGGGTCGCCCATCCAGGCCTTCACGGATTCGAGCTGCGCGTGTTTGAACATGGAAAGTCGTCTCCGGCGCGCCACGCCCCCGCGACCCGCCTTCAGGAATTGGTCTGCCTATATCCGCCAAAGTGGCGGGGCGCATCAGGCCATTCTAGTTCTATAAACAGGGCCTGCAACACCGTGCCAGAACCCTTCCCGGAGGTCCCGTCAAACCATGCCGTCCAACATCCCTTCCCGTTCGATACGATTGCGCGACATCGCCCACCCCGTTGTCGCCGGACTGATCTCCGTCATCGTCAATTACGGCGGCACGTTCATCCTGGTCTTCCAGGCCGCGAAAGTGGCGGGCCTGAGTCCGGCGCTCACGGCGTCGTGGGTCTGGTCGATCTCCATCGGCGTGGGCATCACCGGCATCGTGCTCAGCTGGGCCAGCCGGGAGCCCATCATCACGGCCTGGTCCACGCCGGCGGCGGCCTTCCTCGTCACGGCCCTGGCGAGCACACCCTACGCCGAGGCGGTAGGGGCGTATCTGGTTTCCGCTGCCGCCTTCGTGGTGCTGGGTCTTTCCGGCTGCTTCGAGCGCGTCATCCGGCTGGTCCCGCCCGGCGTGGCGGCCGGGCTGCTGGCGGGCATCCTGCTTCAGTTCGGCATCGGCGCCTTTGGGGGTCTGAGCGTCGATCCGGTGCTGGCCGGCCTGCTGATCATCGCCTATGTGATACTCAAGCGATTCACGGCGCGCTATGCCGTGGTCGGCATCCTGTTGCTGGGGCTGTCCTTCCTGCTGCTTCAGGAACGCGTGGATCTCGCGGGCCTGCAACTGCAGCTCGCCAAACCCGTCTTCACGATGCCCGCCTTCTCGTTGAACGCACTGCTGAGCGTCGCGCTGCCGCTTTTTCTCATCACGCTCACCGGCCAGTACATGCCCGGCATGCTCGTGCTGCGCAATGACGGCTTCAAGACCAGCGCCAATCCCATCATCGCCCTCACGGGCCTGGGTTCGCTGCTCATGGCGCCCTTCGGATCGCACGCCTTCAACGTGGCGGCAATCACCGCCGCCATCTGCACCGGCCGCGAAGCCCACGAAGACCCGTCCAAGCGCTGGATCGCCGGCATCGCCGCAGGCATTTTCTACATTCTGGTGGGCGCATTCGGCGTCACGCTGGCCGCCGTGTTCATGGCCTTTCCCACGACCTTCATCACCACCTTGGCGGGTCTGGCCCTGCTGGGCACGATAGGCGGCAGCCTGGCCCTGGCCATGACGGACGCGAAAACGCGCGAGGCCTCCCTGATCACGTTCCTGGCCGCCGCGGCCAACGTGAAGCTATTGGGCATCGGCGGCGCGTTCTGGGGTTTGCTGATCGGATTGGCGGCCTATGCTGTGCTGCATGGGGGCTTTTCGCGGCAATCGGGGCGGGGCGAGCCCCGCATCATGGGTTCGACCGCGATCAAGAAGGAAGGGGCTGGCTGACTCCTAGACGGCTCGATACTGCGCTTCAATTTTTAGCTTCGTTTCGATGAGAAGCGGCCGAATATCCGAAAGAAACAGCTCGGAATTAATGGTGCTGACCGGCGCCGCCACATTAATCACGGCTGGCGGCAGGCTGCCTCCCAGATTGAGCGGTACGGCTATTCCGTTGATTTCTATTTTCCACTGCCCGAAGGACGTGACACACCCCCATTGCTGCATCTCCGCTGCGGCAAGCTCAAGTGCCCGGTCGATGTGGGAACCGCTCGCAGGATCAAGACGCTGCATGCGTGCCAGTAACGACGACCTCTCTGTCTTCTCCATGATCAGCAAATGTGCCAGGCCCATGGCTGTTGTCGCGAGCGGCAGGCGAGAGCCGATTCCCAGGTTGAGGGTGACCGCTGTCGACTGGCTGCGCCGGGTGTCGACATACAGCACGGAAAACTCCTCCCGGATACCCACGGCGACCATGGCCCTGGCTTCATTGGCCAACTGCTGCAAGAGCTCTCCGCTCGCATCCCGGAAATCGAGCCGGCCCAGCATCGTACGGCCCAGAGTGAGCGTCGCCAGGCCGAGCCGATATCGACCGTACTCCTCGACCTGATGGAGAAATCCGACGCGCGTGAGCGTATGCGTCAGCCGGACAACTGTGGAACGGGGCAAATCACAGCGCTGCGCGAGGTCAGCGTTGCTCAGCCGCTCTTCGCCAGATCGAAATGCCTGCAATACCTTGAGCCCTCGGGCCAGGGCGGTGACAAAGTCTCTGTCGCTAGCGTCGCCCGACCCAGCCTGATCGAACAGCGCCCCCCCCTCAAGCTCCTGTTTCCCCATGACGTGCCTCGACCACCGTGAGATATTGGTCGCGCATCAGTTTCTTGTTGTACTTGCCGACACTGGTGCGCGCCAGAGATTCAACAAAGTATATCTTCTCCGGCACCGCGTATTTCGGGATCTCTCCCGCGTCAACGAAAGCGTGAAGATGACCTCGAATCGCCCGCTCATCGAGGGCGGGAGAGACCGTGGGATCGGCAACGACCAAGGCGGCCGGCCGTTCTCCCCACCTTGGGTCCGGGAGCCCAATCACGGCGGCTTCTTTGACATGAGGATGCCGGCAAATCAGCTCTTCGAGCTTATAGGAAGACAGCCACTCGCCACCGGTCTTGATCACGTCCTTGAGGCGATCGGTGATGCGCAGATAGCCGCTGTGGTCTAGCGTTCCAATATCTCCGGTATGTAGATAGCCGCCGCGCCAAAGCTCGGCCGAAGCTGACTCGTTGCGAAAGTACCCCGGCGTCAGCCACGGCGCCCGCAGGACGACTTCACCGGGACGGCCGCTTCCCTGCGCGATGGGGGTCATCTGGTCATCGACAATCTGCACATCCACCAGGGGCACGGCCCGGCCGGCCGCAACGCGGGCGGAGAGGACGGGTTCAGCGTCGCACAGCGCTTGGTCGGTCTCGACCTGGGCGCTGACGATGAATGGGCAGGTCTCCGACATGCCATATCCTGCAAACACGTCCATGCCCTTTCCCAACGCCGACCTGGCCAGGCTGGACGGAAACGAGGCGCCTCCCACGACGACCTTCCAGCCGCTCAAGTCGGTGTGGCTGGCGTCTGCCTGGTCAAGCAGCATGCGCAGGATGGTCGGTACGCAGTGGGAAAACGTGACGCCCTCGCGTGTGCGCAGCGCGAGGAGTCCATCGGGTGTGTAGCGGCCAGGATAGACCTGCTTCACCCCCATCATGGTCGCGACATAGGGCATGCCCCACGCATGGACGTGAAACATAGGCGTGATCGGCATGTAAACATCGCCGCGATGAAAGCGGCCTTGGTCACGCGGCATAGCGAAGGCCGCGGCCACCGCCAGCGTGTGCAGCACGAGTTGCCGATGCGAGTAGTAGACGCCTTTTGGCATGCCAGTAGTGCCGCTGGTGTAGAACAAGGTGGCACGTGTGTTCTCATCGAAATCGGCGAACGGATAGTGAGCATCGGCGCTGGCGAGCAAGGACTCGTAGTCAGTCCCAGACGGCTCCGCGTCGTCACTCAGCCGAACGACATGCCGCACCGACGGCAGTTGCGCCAGCATGTCCTCGATGACCGGCCGGAAATCTTCATGGACCAACAAGACCTTCGGTTCGGCTTGCGCCAGCGTAAACAGGATCTGCTGCGCACTGAGCCGCACATTCACGGTCTGGAGTGTCGAGCCCATCATCGGCACACCAAAGAAACACTCCAAGTAGCGGTGGCTGTCCCAGTCCAAGATGGCGACCGTGTCGCCGTGCTGGACTCCGAGCCGGGCCAGCGCGCTCGCCAGCCGGCCTATCCGTTCGCGCAGGGTTCGGTAGCTGTAGCGGATCACGTCCCGGTAGACAATTTCCTGGTCCGGTGCCTGAGCCAGCGGGGTCAACAAAAGTTGCTTGATAAGCAGCGGGTACTCGCCCGCAGGCAAGGCATGAGATTGATGAGCGGGCATGCACCTGTCTCCATTATCGTTATCGGTCGGTCTCGTCAGCCAGCCTATGGCTGCGAACTCACAAAGCGTTCCAGCACTCTGGCCAAGACGGAAGGTTGCTCCAATTGCGGCCAGTGACCCGCACCTGGGACATGTTCGAACGTGCGACGGACAAACCGCTTTGCTCCGTCTTCGAGCATGTCTGCCGTGAAAAAGGCGTCGTCTGTCGCCACTGTCAGGACTGGCGCATCAATGATGGACCGCTGCTCTCCGGCGGGGTGGCCGCCCGTCCAGGCATGAAGCTGCTCGAGTGCGGTCGCCGGGCCTGTTGCGAGCGTGGCCCGCACGAGGATGTCGGCGGATCTGTCGTCCAACGCTTTAGCCATCGCATGCTTGCCTGCGCCGATCGCGCAAGGATCGGTCAATACCGCACGCGACTCAAACCGCGCCAACACCTCCGTAGGCAACGGGTAGCCACCCAGCGGCGCGGGCGTGACACGCACCAGTCCGGTCAGGCGCCGGCCTACCTTCATGGCGGCTAGCTCCGCAACCTGCGCACCCATGCTGTGGCCGACAAAAATCAGTCGCTCCGCTTGCGCATCATCGTGGCCCGGGCCGGACAGGCCGGCTTGTCCCAACACCTGCTGAGCATAGTTCTCCAACGTCACAGCGGACGTCCCACGCTGCACCGAGGCAGCATGCAGCCGGCAATTCACTATCTTCCAGTCAGGCAAGGCCAGTTGATCGAGCAATGGCTTCCAGACTTCGGGGCCGTCTAGGTACCCATGCACGAGGACGAGAATTCGCTCAGGATGGGAGAGATTCGTAGGCGTTGCGATGGTCATTCGCGCAGGCCCTCGATCAGATGCTCAACGAACCAGTCGCGAGCCGCGGCGCTCGACTCCTCGAATTCACTGCGATAGGCATCGAAGTGTCCCCGATCGATCAGTTTGAGGCGCTTGGGCTCGACCGCGCGCTCGAAGGCTGCAAGCGCCAGATCGGTCGGCGTAATGACATCATTCCTGGCGACCACCATCAGCAAGGGCTTGGGGCCGATCCGGGAAATCCAGAGTCCCGGCTCATACATTTGCGCAAGACGCGTGGAGCGCACCGTTATCGTGTCACCATGCTCAACGCCATCAGGAATCTCATAGGCATCGTGAAAATCAATCATGTCCTGCGACCGGTACGCGGCGCGCTGGGTCATGTCCAGACTGACCACCAACTGCCTCTTTGGCGGCTCTCCGCGCAGCTGTCCGCGCTCATCCTCGTTGAAGAACTCTTGCAGGGCCGCGCGTGCATCAGGAGAGACGCGCCTCAGGCTCTGCTCGTAGCCGCTGATAATCGGAACTTGAACCGACACGGCGCGAACACGGGCGTCCGTGGCACCGAGCACGATGGCATGCCCGCCCGCGTAGCTCGTTCCCCATATCCCCAACCGGTTGCGGTCCACCCCCGGCAAGCTCTCGAGATAGGAAATGACCCGGCGCCAATCCGATATCTGCTGCCAAGGATCAATGTCGCCGCGGATCTCCCCCCCGCTCAGTCCGAAGTTGCGATGGTCATGGACAATGACCACGAACCCCGCATCGCAAAAGCGTTCTGCGTAGGCCTGCAGGCCGCGATACTTCAGGCCAGAGAACCCGTGCGCCATGGTGATAGCCGGCGCCGGACCCTCATGCCTGGGGCGAAACACCCAGGCATGCAGCTTGATGCCCCCGTCGGCGGGAATATAGTGTTCTTCAGGTTGCATGGAATTCCTCGAATCGTGAAGGCTGGACGACTACTTCCCGTTGAACACCATGGCCGGCCGCTCTTTGCCGGCTTCGATAGCTTCGATCGCGGACGCGACGCCGCGCTGCACGTCATCGGTGGCCAACAGGACGGACACGTGTTCGATCATGGCTTCATCCGCCGCGCGCACGCCGCCGGCGGACCAGGCGCTCAGAATGGCCTTGGTCACGCAATGAGCACGAGTCGGCCCTGAGGCCAGTTTGACAGCCAGATCAAATGCCGTGGAATGCAGGTCGGAGTCCGGCACGACCTTGGTGGCGATATGCAAGGCCAGAGCTTCGCGAGCGGAGATCTCCTCGGAGAGCATCACCAGGCGCGCCGCAACACTGCGGCCGGCACGTTCCGCCACCCGCTGTACGCCTCCTGCAAGGGGCGCCACCCCCAGCGTGGCCTCGGAAAAGCGGAATCGCGCCGATTCGGCCGCCACAATGAAGTCCGTGTGCAGGGCGAGTTCAAAGCCACCACCGAATGCGCGTCCGTGGACTTCCGTGACGGTGGGAATGGACGCGGACTCGATGGCATTAAGCACGCCATTAGAAAAGCCAAAGCGCTCGCGCCGTGCGGAGTGGTCGGTCAGGTGGGGCCATTCGCGGAAGTCACCACCCAGGCAGAAATCGCTACCCATACCGCGAAAAAGAAGGCAGCGCGCCCCTTCTCGGATACCACGCCGCATCGCTGCGTCCAACTGCGCGAATAGAGGACGATTCAGTCGATTTTGCGGTGGGCGCTGGAGCGTAACGATCGCAACGCCCTGCTTGAGTTCGTAGCCTACAGTCTCTTCAGTGCTCATGACGAAGCTCCTTGATTCAAACGGTTTCCCATATTTCATTGAGCGAATTCCGGTCGCTCAATACGCTGGCGATGGCAACGACCCGCCAGCCGCCGGAAGTTCGGTGTATCTCGAAATGGACCGCGCGACGTTCGATTTCTGTCTCGTCGGCACGACGGCGGGACCAGATAACATCGATCGAGCCGGCGTTCTGGTTGTAGCCCTTCACATGACGATCCAGGACCACCGTATGGGTGTAGCTCTCGGCTTGCAGCGGAATCTGGTTGGCGCGCAGCAGGGCAATGACATCTTCGCCCGTCATCAGGCAACGGGTCATATTCACCGATGCGGCATGCAACGGAGCACCCCAGAAGTTGAGGATTTCCTGCACGCCTGAGCCTGAATCGGCGCCCAACTTGATCCACATCGGGAGATAGGTATCGAAGAACCAGGCATTCATTTCCGCCACGGCGGTTCGCACAGGTTCGACTGACTGACATCTGGTAGACATGTGTCGCCCTTGAGAAATTTCAGGTATCAGTCCAGCTTCGCGCCGGACTGTTCAACGACCTTCTTCCAAAGCGGCGCTTCGCGTTGATAGGTGGCCGCAACGTCGGCCGGTCCCTGGAAGCTGGGCTCCCATCCCAGACCGCGGATGCGCTCTTGCACATCTTTTCGCTTGAGGGCCTCGTCCACGACGCCGGCCAGCTTGTCGACGATAGGCGCGGGCGTGCCAGCGGGCGCGGCCATTCCCACCCAACCCACCGCACGCAGCAAGGGATCGTCGAATCCGGCTTCGCTGAGCGTGGGAACCTCCGGCATGACACGGCTGCGACCGGGGCCGCTCACACCAATCGCCTTGAGCCGGCCGTCCGCGACAAACTGCGCCGCCTGGGCTCCCGTGGCAAACGAGATTTGGATATTGCCGGCAATCAGATCGTTGATCATGAGCGACTCGCCGCGATAAGCAATGTGCACCATGCCTCCGTCAAGGATGTCGTTGATGCGGCTGGCGCTCATGTGGGCGATTGTCCCCACGCCCCAGGACCCATAAGAGAGCTTGCCCTTATGGGCGCTGACGTACTTGCGTAGGTCTTCGGCGTTGTTGATATTCAGCTTCGCATCGACCACCAGGAACAGAGGCGCATCGGCTACCTTGGCGACCAGCTTCAGGTCCTTTCCCGGGCTGTAAGGCAGCTTGGTGTAGAGAAACTGGTTGATCATCAGGTTTGAACTCAATGCCACCGACAAGGTGTAGCCATCCGCCGGCGACTTGGCCACCGCGTCCACGCCGATGTTGCCAGCCGCGCCCGTTCGGTTGTCAACGATGACGGGCTGTCCCAGAGATCTGCTCATCTGGTCACCTAGCGTACGTGCCACGATATCCACGGCACCCCCTGCCGCATATGGGGCGATGATCTTGACGGGCTCAGTGGGATAGGCCTGCGCGTGCGCTGCCGCGCCTGTGCCCAGCAGCAGCGGCAGGGTGATCGAGAAAAGCGCCTTGCTTTGGCGAGTAATGTTCATTTTTTGTCTCCGTTTTGGTCTGATAGTTAATTTGTTTTGGTCTTTCGCTACATCCAGCTAAGCGTCTGCCCGCCATCTACTGCGAGTACGGCGCCAGTGATGTAGCGTCCTGCGTCCGAGGCCAGCAGCAACGTGGCGCCGTCAAGATCGGATGGTTGGCCGAATCGGCGCATGGGAATGCGCTTTCTGATGGATTCATCGAAGCCGTGATCCGCGAAATGCGCATGCATGTCGGTTTCAATGTTTCCTGGGGCCAGCGCGTTCACGCGTACCCCCTTGCCGGCAAGCTCGAGCGCCATGATCTGGGTCAGGTGGATCAAGCCGGCCTTCGAAGCGCCGTAGCTCGACATGTGGCCTGCGGCACGCAGGCCAGAGGAGGACGCGACATTGATAATGCTTCCGCTGCCGCGAACCGCCATTCGACGCGCCGCCTCTTGGGCGACCAGGAAGTTGCCCTTGAGATTCGTATCGAAAACGCGGGTGACTTCCTCCAATGTCTGGTCGATGAAGCGGTCGACGTAGATGACGCCTGCGTTGTTGAAGAGGATGTCCACGGGCTGTCCGGCCTGGTCCTCGGCTGCGGCCCAAGCCGGGGCGATGCTGGATGGGTCCGTCAGGTCCAGGCTGACGGCGGCGGCGCCATACCCCTCGGCCCGGAGCGATGCAACGCCTTCCGCCAGCCGGTCGGCACGCCGGGCCGCAAGAATCACGAAGGCCCCGGCCTGGGCGAACAGTTTCGCGCTATGCAAGCCTATTCCACTGGAAGCGCCGGACACAAAGGCCACCTTGCCGCGCAGACTGAAAAGCGTATCGAGCATATTCATGGGAGCACCTCGAAAAGGCCGGCCGCGCCCATTCCGCCGCCCACGCACATGGTCACCACGACGAACTTGACGCCCCGGCGACGACCCTCGATCAGGGCATGCCCGACAAGCCGCGAGCCGGTCATTCCGTAGGGATGCCCTATCGAGATGCCGCCCCCGTTGACATTGAACTTGTCAGGATCGATCCCGAGGGCATCACGGCAGTAGAGCGCCTGGCAGGCGAAGGCTTCGTTAAGTTCCCACAGCCCGATGTCGTCCACCGTCAGACCATGATGCTTGAGCAGGCGTGGCACGGCATGAATGGGGCCGATGCCCATTTCTTCGGGCGCCACGCCAGCCATGGCGATGCCGCGGTACAGCCCCAATGGCTGGAGCCCCCGACGTGCGGCGAGGGCGCCCTCCATGAGCACGCAGGCGCTGGCGCCGTCGGAGAGTTGGCTGGCGTTGCCGGCCGTGATGGTGCCGCCTTCGATCACCGGTTTGAGCTGGCCCAGGCTTTCGATCGTAGTGCCCGACCGATTGCCTTCGTCCTGCGTCAGGCGATCCACCACGAAGCTGTCGGCTTCGCCGTTCTTGCCTGGCACGCGCCGGGTCGACTCAAGAGGAACGATCTCCTGGTCGAATCGGCCCAGCGACTGAGCCAGCGCCGTGCGCTGCTGCGAGGTCAGGGCGTAGGCATCCTGTGCTTCACGGCTGATACGGTACTGACGAGCCACATGTTCGGCGGTCAGCAGCATCGGCATGTATGCGTGAGGTGCCCGGGCGATAACCGCCGCGTCCTGAGACTGGCTAACACCATCGAAATACCTAATCTGCTCGGCCGAGATGTTCTCCTGGCCGCCCGCGATGACGACCCGCATACCGTCGACGATGATCTGCTTGGCCGCGATGGCAACGGCCATCAAGCCCGAGGCGCACTGCCGATCAACCGTCTGGCCTGGCACCTGGTGCCCGAAGCCCGCTGCCAGCGCGGCATTGCGCGCCACGTTCATGCCTGCCGTACCCGAACTGAGGACCGTACCGGCTATCACATCGTCGATCTCCTGCGGATCCAGATCGGCGCGTTCGGCCGCATGGAACAGCGCGTGGCCCAGTAGCGAGGGCGACTTGGTGTGATTGAAGGCCCCTTTGTAGGCGCGCCCGATCGGGGTTCGCGCCGTGGAAACGATGACTGCGTCTTTCATGCTGGCTCCTTCGTATCCAGGTCGGCCACCGCACCAATCGTGGTCGCCAGGCCCCAATAACCGTGCGCGTCACCAAACTCGGCTGCGTAGTGCCGAAGCCGCTGGCCGATAACCCGCAGTCCCAGGCGACGCGCGTAGAACAGCGGCCCGCCGCGCTCCGCGGGAAAGCCGTAGCCGGCCAGCCAAACGACGTCGACATCCGATTCGCGATAAGCAATTCCCTCTTCGACGATGGAAAAGCCTTCATTGATGAGCGGAAAAAGGCAGCGCTCGACGATCTCGTTCGCGTCGATCCCAGCCCGAGGCGCAATGCCATGGCGCGCCGCCAGCGCCGCGATGGAACCGATAGCGGCGGCATCATTTACGATCCGTCTACCGTCGTAGGTGTAGAAACCCTGGCCGCTCTTTTGGCCGAAATGCCCCAGGCCGGCCAAGTGGCGGCAGACAATGCGGTAGTGCGGATCGTCTGGCAGGCTACTTTGCTTGCCGCGTTCCTCGACCACCTTGGCCACCACGTCCACGCCCGCCAGGTCCATCATTCGGCAGGGCCCCATGGCCATGCCGAACGATTCAAGCGCCGCGTCGATGCGCGCAGGCGTGCAGCCTTGCAGCAGAAGCGCCTCGACTTCGCGCAGATAGGGTTCGAGCATGCGATTGCCGATGAAGCCGTAACACACGCCGGTGATGACGGGACTCTTGGCAATCCGACGGACGAAGTCCATGGCGGTGGCCATCACAGCGTCGTCGGTGGCCTGGCCTCGGACCACTTCCACCAACCGCATCACGTTGGCCGGGCTGAAGAAATGCAAGCCTAGAAAGTCGCTGGCCCGGCCGCTTTCTTTTGCCAGCAGGTCGATGTTCAGGGTGGAGGTGTTGCTGGCGATGATCGCCCCAGGCCTGCAGGCCTGGCCCAGACGCCGTGCGATCTCGCGCTTGATGTCCAGGTTCTCGTAGACGGCTTCGATGATCAGATCCGCATCGCGCACCGCTTCGAACACTGCGCAGGCCTGAATGCGCGACGAGAGCTGCTGGGCGCGCTGGGCGTCAATGCGGTTGGACGTGACCTGCCGCTGGTATTCGCCACGAATCGTATCCAACGCCGCAGCGGCACGCTCCGGGTCGGTCTCGATCACCGTCGCATCGAAGCCTCCCTGGGCCACCGCCATGGCGATGCCGCGGCCCATCGTTCCGCCCCCGATGATGGCCACCCGGGAAATGTCGCGAATTTTCGCCCCCGCATAAGAGGCGGGCAGTTTGGCTGCCGCGCGGGTGGCGAAGAAGGCATGCTGCAGCCCCTGGGCCGTTTCTGAAGCGTTGCATTGCTCGAAGCGCTGCCGTTCCTGCCTAACCGCCTCATCAAAGGGCAGGCGGATCGCGTCATGCACGCAAGCCAGGATCTGCGAGGCTGCATAGGCCGGTGCCTTGACCCTCTTGATGAACGGATGCCAGCTGTCGAGCTGCAGATCGGCGGTGTCGGCCCCGCGTACTGCGAGCTCGCTGGTGCGTCTTGTTGAGCCGGTCTGGGCCAGCCTCTCGGCAAAATCGAGCGCAGCCTCGACCACATCACCCGTCGCCACGGCATCAACCAGGCCGATCGCCTTAGCCTGTGCGGCGTCAATCGCTTCACCGCCGATCATCATGCGCAAGGCCGCATCCACGCCCACGAGGCGCGGCAGGCGCTGCGTGCCCGTGCCACCAGGGATGACTCCCAACCGGATCTCTGGCAAGCCGAGCGTTGCGTCTTGGGCTGCCACCCGCGCATGGCAACCCAACGCCAGTTCCAGGCCACCGCCAAGCGCGGAGCCTTCAATCGCTGCCACGATCGGCTTATCCAGCGCATCGAGCAGTCCAATCACCTGCGTCAGGTCGCGTCCCGCAAACATGGACCCCGAGCGGAATTCCGAGATGTCGGCGCCAGCACTGAAGATGCGGCCATTGCCCGTCAACACGACCGCTCGGACACCGGGATCGTCTGCCGCGCGCATGATCGCATCGTAGAGCGCGATGCGCACGCCCCGGGAAAGGGCGTTGACCGGCGGCGACGAGAGCCGGATCACCGCCGTCGCGCCGGTCTGGTCGTATGAGAGGAATTGCGTCATTGGAACCACTCCTCGTTCATGTCGAACGCGGTGCGGTCGAACGCCGCGAGCCGCTCCAGGATCGGGAATGCGGCGCGCAAATCCCAGTCGAAGAAATAGCGTTGCGCAGCCAACTTCCCTTGGTAGTAAGCGGCATCGCGCGCCGGGTCAGCAGCTAGCGCGCGCGTGGCGACCAGGGCCTGCTGGAGCCAGATCCACCCCACGGCTACCTTACCGAAGACGTCCAGGTAGACCGTGGCGTTGGCCAGGGCCAGGTCGATGTCCTGCCCCTGCATGCGCAGCAACGCTGCCGACACGCCCTCGAGTTTGGTCAGGACGCTCTCGAGCAGCGCGGCAGCGCCAGCGAGTGCGGCTTCCTGGCTGGCCGCCTCGACCGTGTCTCGAACAGCCGAACAAAACAGCGCCAGTCCGGCGCCATCGTGCAAGCGGATCTTGCGCGCAAGCAGGTCCAGGCCGTGGATCGCCTCGGCCCCCTCGTGAATGGGGTTGAGCCGCTGGTCGCGATAGAGCTGCTCGACGGTGTACTCGTTGGTGTAACCCGAACCGCCCAGCACCTGGATGGCCATGTCGTTGGCGACGCAGCCGTAACGCGCAGGCCAGGATTTCACGACCGGGGTGAGCACGTCGAGCAACATCGCAGCGTGTTGGCGGCGCTGGGCATCCTGATGGGTGTGCTGGTCCTCAAAGAGCGAGCTGGCATAAAGACACAGCCCCAGCGCGCCCTCGGCGTAGGCCTTCTGGGCGAGCAGCAGACGGCGCACGTCGGCGTGCTCGACCAGGCGTACCTGGGGCGACCCGGGCGTCTTGGAAGAAGGCAGACGCCCTTGGTGGCGGACGCGGGCATAGGCCAGCGACTCGGCGTACCCCCGATAGGCCAGCGACGCCGCAATGAGTCCGACGCCGATGCGCGCCTCGTTCATCATGTGGAACATGTGAGCGAGGCCCTGCCCAGGTGCGCCGATCAGGTAGCCGCGCGCGCCGCCTTGCTCGCCAAACGACAGCACCGTGGAGGTCGTGTTGCGCCAGCCCATCTTGTGCAGCAGGCCGGCCAGCGCGACGTCATTGCGCTCGCACGGCGAGCCCGTATCGTCCACCAGCCACTTCGGCACCAGGAAAAGCGAGATGCCGCCAGCACCGGCTGGCGCTCCCTGAATGCGGGCGAGCACCATGTGCACGATGTTCCGCGTGAAGTTCTGGTCGCCCCCGGAGATGAACATCTTCTGGCCGACCACACGATAGCTGCCGTCGTCCTGCGGCACGGCGTAGGCCTTGATGTCCCCGAGGGCCGATCCCTGATCCGGCTCTGTCAGGCACATCGTGCCGGCACAACGTCCGTCACCCATGGCCTCCAGGTACCGCGACTTGAGTTCCGGCGTACCGAAAGCCCTCAACAAGTTGGCGGCACCGATCGTGAGGAAGGGATAGCCCATTGTCGCGACGTTGCTGCCAAAAAAGAGCGCCATCGCCGCCCTAAAGACCGTTTCCGGCAGCTGCGTACCGCCTTCGTCCTCATCCCAGTGGGCATTGAGAAACCCCGCTTCTGCGAATGCGCTCCAGGCACGGGCGGCTTCCGGGATGACACGGGCTGTGCCATCCACGAACTCCGGTTGATGCTGGTCGCCCTTGGCGTAATGCGGGGCAAACACTTCGGAAGCGAGTCGCCTGGCCGCGTCCAGCGTGGCATCCAGCACGTCATCAGCAAGGGCCTGATAACGAGGCCGCTGAATAAGTTCGCGGGTGTTCAGCAACTCATAAAGCAGGAATTGCAGTTCCCGATCGGTGATTAATCCGGTCATGGCGGCCTATTGTCTCCATCCTTGAATATTGCGAGCGCTCGCTCGGTTTTGAGGTAGTCTAAGTTCGACGCCAGAGGCTCAACAAGGGACCATTCCGCTATGCGGTCAGAACTTTCGCCCGACTTCTCTTTCGCGGATTTCCGCCGCGCTTCGCCCATTGATGCGGACAATGTCTACGAGTTGGTGCTGCAGCGGCAGAGCCACCGAATGACGGTGCGCCGTTCTGGCACCGTCATCGAGAATCTCAAGCGCGTCGTGGGCGCCACCTTCCGCATCGCCAATCGATCCGGCTTCGCCGCGATGTCGCTACGAGACCTGTGCAAGGAATCAGGTCTGTCCATGGGCGGGCTGTACGGCTACATCAGTACCAAGGACGACTTGGCTGCCATGATCGAGGACGTCGTGCGCCACGCCAGCGAAGCGATTCCCGCCTGGTTCGAGGGCTTGGAAGACGGACAGGCCAGCCTCGAAGCCACACTGCGCGGGCACATCTACCTGTCGGAGATCCTTCACCCTTGGTTCTACTTCGTCTTCATGGACTCGCGAGTGCTGCCCGCCCGGCAGAAATCAGTCGCGAAGTCCGCCGAGCTGCATTTCCAGAATCGCCTCGCCGAGCGGGCTTTGGCATCAGGCAACTACGACGCGGAGACAACCACGCTTTACGCATCGCATGCCCTTGCCCTGGCGCAAGACTGGTACGTCAAGCGGTGGAAGTACGCCAAGCTTGGGATAGGCATTGACGAGTTTGCCGACAGCGTCATCCAGATCCTCCGTGCTCAGTCATCAAGACCGCTCGCGCCAGCGAGTGATCTTTAAGACAGTGGATTAGCGGACCCACAAGAATGGCGCGAGCGTCGACTTCCCCGCCGCCCCAAGGCTCATGCCACGTCCACCACGATCTTCCCCCGCGCGGTTGCGTTCGAGATAGCGTCGTAGGCGACCTCTGCCGAGCGCAGGTCGAAACGGCGGGGATCAAGATTCGGCATGAGCTTGCCGGCTTCAACCAGCCGAGTGGCTTCGCGCAACATGGCGCCGTGATGGGCGCGGTGCTGCCCCGTGAGAAGCGGATACAGAGTGAAAATGCCTGAGTACGTGGCCTCGCGGAACGACAGCGGCGCCAACGCATGCGTACCCCATCCCAGGGCGCTGACGACATGCCCAAAGTGTTTCACCGCGGCGAACGCAGCATCAAGCGACGGCCCGCCCACCGTGTCCACGACAAGATCGAAGCCAACGCCCTGCGTGAGCGAGGCCACATACGTCTCGACCGGCTGTGACTGGTAGTCGATGGGCGTTGCGCCCAGGCGCGCAACAAGATCATGGTCACGCAAACTGGCCGTGGCAAAAACCTGCGCGCCCAACGCACGCGCCAGTTGCACCGACACGTGGCCGACACCGCCCGCGCCGCCTTGCACCAGCACGGTTTGACCGGCCTGCAGGCGTGCGCGGTCGACGATGCCCGAATATGACGTGATAAACGCGAGGGGCAGTGCCGCGGCTTCACGCATCGACAGGTTTACCGGCTTGATGGCGAGCAGGTCCGCATCCACCACCGCATACTCGGCCAGCGATCCCTGGATGCCACCCACGCCGCCTGTCATGCCATAGACCTCATCGCCGACCCGGAAAGTGGTCACGCCGGGCCCGACCGCATCGACCACGCCCGCCATATCGATGCCCAGCACCAAGGGCAGCGGATGCTTTGCGTGCGCCGCGCTGCCAGCACGAATCTTGGTATCCAGCGGATTGAGGCCGCTGGCGGCGATGCGCACTCGCACTTGGCCGTAGGCCGGCTGGGGCATCGCGATTTCGGTCAATTCAAGCGGGCCGTTATAACGGTTGAGAATGAGCGCTTGCATGGTCATGATCAATTCCTTTCTGGTGGCTGGCTCGTCGAATGAACGAGTCGATGCCTGCATCATTGATCATGCTATAACGCATGTAAATCAACGTTATTGCACAGTTGTCAAACAAAAATGAATGACATGCGCCTGGAGTGGAGCGACGTTCGCGTCTTTCTGGCGATTGCCCGCTGCGGCACCCTGGGCGGCGCGGCAAAGCAGCTAGGCCAGACCCAGCCCACCATGGGTCGCCGGTTGCGCGCGCTTGAAGAATCGCTTGGGCACACGCTGTTTCAGCGCACGAGCGATGGCTTTGTCCTGACCGATGACGGCGCGGCGGTGCTGGCCTACGCGGAACGAATGGAGGAAGAAGCGCTGGGCTTCACCCGCGCACTGACCGGAAAAGAGACCCAACTGAGCGGAATGCTGCGGGTCTCGTCATCGGACTGGTTCGGCATACACGTGCTTACGCCCGTGTTCGCGCGCTTTCTGGCGCAGCATCCGGGCATCACGCTGGAGCTGCTCACGGATTCGCGTCTTTACAACCTGGCTCGGCACGAGGCGGATCTCTTGTTCCGCATTACGCCGTTCGAGGAATCTGACGTCATCCAACGCAAGCTGATGCGCATCGACTATGCGCTTTATGGGCACGTCGATCTGGCCCCACCGTCACGCGGGAAAGGTGACGGCCAAACGCTGATCAGCATGGACAGCGCATTCGGCTCGTTGCCCGACGTCGAATGGGCCAAGCGGATACTGCCGGGAGCAAGGATTGTGTTCGGCAGCAATAACCGTAGTGTTCAAGCACGCATGTGCGCCGAGAAATCGGGCTTTGCGGTGTTGCCCTGCCCACTGGGCGACGTCACGCCGGGCATTCGACGAATCGATTTGGGCGAAGCGCCTCCGGGCCGCGATGTCTGGCTAGGCTATCACCGCGATCTACGTCGCGTTGCGCGACTGCGTGCACTTCTGGACGTCACGATCGAGGCATTGGCGAAGTCGTAAGTCAGGTCGAGAAAGCGGATGTCGGCGCAAATGGCCGCCATGGCATTCGTGGCCGGCCGCATGGGGCTGAGCCAACGGATGCAACGGCGGCCAGACTGATCCGCCTTTCCCCCTGTCAGTGACTAATCATCCACGGCCGCGCGCCTGCAAAGGTCTTCCCCCCATCCGCAGTCTGCCGTGTCTTTCCGGTCGCCTTCCCCCCCGAGCAACACCCGCACCCCATGCCGTGCCCGCTGCGTGTGCTGCGGGGTTCATGGGCGGCGCGCTCATTGACGGCGCGCGCCCGGTTCATGGCCGAGGACAGCGCCGAGACCGCGGGCGCGCCGCTGACGAAGCGCTCGCAGGCGCAGCCGCAATCGGGGCAAGGCGCGGGGTCGCGCCATTGCGACAGGGGCCTCATCACGGAGAACTCGCCGCAGTCCTGGCAGCGATAGTCATAGAGCGGCATGGCGGCTCCTCAATGTCAAAGGTCTTTGGCGATGGGCATATCCATGCCACGCACTATCTGCGGCACGTCGCCCAGCGCATTGGGTTGGATATCGATTTCAAAGATCTCGGTCGGCAGCCACAACGTCGCGCAGGCATTGGGAATGTCCACCACGCCGCTGATGTGGCCCTGCACCGGCGCCGTGCCCAATATCGAATACGCCTGTGCGCCCGAATAGCCAAACTTCTTCAGGTACTCGATGGCGTTCAGGCAGGCCTGGCGATAGGCGATGTGCACGTCCAGATAGTGCTGCTTGCCGCCTTCATCGACCGAAATGCCTTCGAAGATCAGATAGTCCTTGTAGTTGGGCGTGATGGGGCTGGGCTTGAAGATGGGATTGCGAATGCCGTACTTGGCCATGCCGCCCTTGATGAGCGACACCCGCATATGCACCCAACCCGCCATTTCGATGGCGCCGCAGAAGGTGATCTCGCCATCGCCCTGCGAGAAGTGCAGGTCGCCGACCGACAGGCCGCCGCCTTGGACGTACACCGGAAAGAACACCCGCGAACCGCGCGACAGATCCTTGATGTCGCAGTTGCCGCCGTGTTCGCGCGGCGGCACGGTACGTGCGCCGGTGGCGGCGGCGCGATCCCGCTCGGCGCCCTTGAGCTTGCCCATATGCGCCGTCTTGGGCGCCGGCGGATTGGCCAGGGGCGGAACGCGCTCCGGATCGCTGTCGATCAGCTTCTGTTCACGCTCATTCCACTTGTCCAGCAGCGCCTGGTCCGGCAGGCAGCCGATCAGGCCCGGATGGATCAGGCCCGCGAAGCGCACGCCCGGGATATGGCGCGAGGTCGTGAACATGCCTTCGAAATCCCAGATCGATTTCTGCGCGGAAGGGAAGTGTTCGGTCAGGAAGCCGCCGCCATTGTTCTTGCTGAAAAAGCCATTGAAGCCCCACAGGCTTTCGTCTTTGGCGCCGATGTCCAGCAAGTCCACCACCAGCAAGTCGCCGGGCTCCGCGCCTTCGACGCCGACCGGGCCGGACAGGAAGTGCACCGTGGACAGGTCCACGTCGCGCACGTCGGAGGCATCGTCATCGTTCTTGATCGCGCCGCCGGTCCAGTCGTAGGTTTCAAGCACGAAGTCATCGCCCGGCTTGACCCACGTCGCCATGGGGATATCGGGATGCCAGCGATTGTGCACGCCTTCGTTTTCGTAGGGGGATTGGGCCAGGTCGACCTTGATCAGGGTTTCAGGCATGTCATGCTCCTTTGAGATGGACAACGGCTTCAGACAGACAGGTATTTGCTGATCGTCTTCTCGTCAACGCGCTCGCGCGGGTCTTCGTGCACGAAGCGGCCCTTGTCGATCACGATGAGCCGGTCGGCGATCTGCATGGTGAAACTCAGGACTTGCTCGGACACCACGATGGCCAGATTGCGCAGCTTGCGGATTTCCAGCAGGCTGCGGGCGATGTCCTTGATGATGGACGGCTGTATGCCCTCGGTGGGCTCGTCCAGCAGCAGCACGCGCGGGTTGGTGACCAAAGCGCGGGCGATGGCAAGCTGCTGTTGCTGCCCGCCCGAAAGATCACCGCCACGCCGTCCGCGCATCTCGTGCAACACCGGGAACAGGGCGTAGATGTCTTCCGGAATGGTGTTGCGCAGTGCCCGCCCGCGCATGCCGGTGCGGATGTTCTCTTCGACGGTCAGCGTCGGGAAGATCATGCGGCCCTGCGGCACGTAAGCCACTCCGCTGCGCACGCGCTGATGGCTCTCCAGGCGTTCGAGCGCCTTGCCGTCCAGCGAGATCGAGCCCTGCATGGTGGGCAGCATGCCCATCATGGTCTTGAACAGCGTGGTCTTGCCCATGCCGTTTCGGCCCATCACGGCGACGATCTCACCGGCAGCCACGGCCATGTCGACACCGTGGATGACTTTGCTTTGGCCATAGCCTGACACCAGGCCAGCGATATTGAACATATTGCCTCCTGGCCTCAGTGGCCGAGATAGACTTCAACCACGCGCGGATCGGACTGCACCTTGTCCATGCTGCCCTCGGCCAGCACACGGCCCTGGTGCAGCACCGTGACCTTGTGCGCGATGTTCTTGACGAACTCCATATCATGCTCGATCACGATGAGCGATCGATTGCGGCTGATGCGATTGAGCAGTTCGGCGGTGCGCTCGCGCTCGGACACGCTCATGCCGGCCACCGGTTCGTCCAGCATCATCAGCTCGGGCTCCTGCATCAGCAGCATGCCGATCTCCAGCCACTGCTTCTGGCCGTGCGAAAGCAACTCTGCCGAGCGGTCGAGGTGATCGGCAAGGAAGATCTCTTCGGCCACCTGTTCGACCCGTTCGATTACGGCCGCACTGCGCCGGAAGGTCAGCGCGCCCAGCACGCTGCGCCCGGCCGGGAACGACACTTCCAGGTTCTCGCGAACGGACAGGGTTTCATAGATGGAAGGGGTCTGGAACTTGCGGCCCACGCCCGCGCGCACGATTTCGTACTCGGCCAGGCCCGTCAGCTCCGTGTCCTTGAAGCGGATGGAGCCGGCGGTGGCTTTGGTGCGGCCGCAGATCAGATCCAGCAGCGTGGTCTTGCCGGCGCCATTGGGGCCGATGACCACGCGCAGCTCTCCCTGGTCGACATACAGGTTCAGGTCATTGACGGCGACAAAGCCGTTGAACGAGACGGTCAGGCCTTCGATGTACAACGCGAACTCTGATGGGTTCATGCTGCCTCCGTGGCGCCATCCGCCTGCCGGCGCGACGCTTTGCGCGCCAGGCGCTTGTGGGTGTATTGGTGGTACAGGCCGGCCAGCCCGTTGGGGAACGCCATGACGACGGCAATGAACAGGCCGCCCATCAGGAACAGCCAGAGCTGCGGGAAACTCTCGGAGAAATAGCTTTTGCCAAAGTTGACCAGCAGCGTGCCGTAGACCGCGCCCAGCAGCGACAGGCGCCCGCCCACCGCGGCGAAGATGACCATTTCAATGGACGGCACGATGCCCACGAAGGAGGGCGACATGAAGCCGACCTGCAAGGTGAACATGGCGCCTCCTATCGTGGAGAACACGGCGGCCACGCAGAAGACAAACACCTTGAAGCTGGCGACGTCATACCCCGAAAAGCGCACGCGTTCCTCTTTGTCGCGCATGGCCATCAAGAGCTTGCCCAGTTTGGACGAGAGCAGGTAGCGGCCGAACAGGATGCAGGCAAACAGCAGCACGCCGCAGACGAAATACAGCGTCAGCCGGGCGCTGTCCGTGCGGATATCCCAGCCCAGCAACGTCTTCAGGTCGGTGATGCCATTGACCCCGCCGGTCCAACCTTGCTGGCCGATGATGAGCACCGACAGAATCAGGGCCACGGCCTGCGTCACGATGGCGAAATAGGTGTCGCCCACGCGGCGCTTGAACATGGCCACGCCCAGGATCAGCGCCAGCAGGCAGGGCAGCACCGGCACCGCCATCAACGTGAACCAGAAGCTTTTGAAGGGCACCCAGAACCAGGGAAGCGAGGTCAGCTGGTTCCAGTCCATGAAGTCCGGGATGCCGGGCGTGGACTGGATCTTGGTGGCCTCTGGCGTCGAGGCTTCCAGCTTCAGGAACATGGCCATGCAATAGCCGCCCAAGCCGAAGAACACCCCCTGGCCCAGGCTCAGAATGCCGCCATAGCCCCAGCACAGCACCAGGCCCAGCGCCACAAACGCATAGGAAAGATACTTGCCGATGAGGTTGAGCCGGAAGACGTCCAGGCTGAGCGGAAACACCACAAAGAGCAGCAGCGCCAGAATCGCCAGCCCGGCCAGCCCTTCGCGCCCCCCCACGACATTGCGAAAGAATTTCTGCATGATGCGCCCCCTACTTGCGTACCTTGATGCTGAACAGGCCTTGCGGGCGCAGCATCAGAATGATCACGATGGCCGACAGGGTCAACACCTTTGCCATCGACCCCGTCATGAAGAACTCCGAGATCGATTGCGTCTGCGCGATGACGAAGGCCGACGCGATGGTGCCGAACAGGCTGGCCGCGCCGCCAAACACCACGGTCAGGAAGGTGTCGACGATGTAGAGCGAGCCGCTGGTCGGGCCGGTGGAGCCGATGGTCGTGAAGGCCGCGCCGGCAATGCCGGCAATGCCGCAACCCAGCGAGAACGTCACGCGGTCCACGCGCTTCGTATCGATGCCGACCGCGCCGCTCATGGCGCGGTTCTGCACCGTGGCGCGCACGTGCAGGCCCCAGGTCGACCGGTACAACGCCAAGAGCAGCCCGCCGGTCAGCAGGATGCTGATGGACATGACGAACAGGCCGTTGATCGGGATGTCCACGCCGTCCAGCGGTTGCCAGGAACCCATCAGCCAGTCGGGCAGCGTAGGGCTGACTTCACGCGGGCCGAACAGCGTGCGCAGCGTTTGCTGCAGCACCAGCGACAAGCCCCAGGTCGCCAGCAGCGTGTCCAGCGGCCGGCGATAGAGATGACGGATCATCAGCCACTCGACCAGCCACCCCAGGCTGAAGGTCACGGCAAAGGCAAACGCGATGGCGACGAAGAAGTAGGCCGGCATCAGACCGGGCGCGTACTGCTGGACCAGTTCGGAACAGAGATAGGTGCAATAGGCGCCCACCGCCAGGAACTCGCCATGGGCCATGTTGATGACGCCCATCTGGCCAAAGATGATCGCCAGGCCCAGGGCCATCAGCAAAAGCACGCTGAAGACCGATAGACCGTTGAAGCCCTGCATCAGCAGGATGGCCCCGAGATCGGAAAAGGATTCCATGGATGGCTCCCGGCAGTGGAAAGGGCGCCGCGCGCGGCGCCCGGATCGAGGTGATTACTGATAGCCCTTGGGGAAGGGATCGGGCTTGATCAGCTCCGGGGTTTCGAAGATCACGTCGAACTGGCCGTCCTTGCGGATCTGGGCGATGCGCGTCTTGCTCCACAGGTGGTGGTTGGGGTCGATCTTGACGTAGCCTTCGGGCGCTTCCTTGAATTCCAGGCCGGCCGAGGCGGCGACCACTTTGTCGACATCGAAGCTGCCGGCCTTTTCCACCGCCATCTTCCACAGCCAGGGGCCCAGATAGGCCGCCTGCGTCACGTCGCCGACCACCGCATTGGCGCCGTACTTGGCCTTGAAGGCTTCGACGAATTTCTTGTTGTTGGCGTTGTCCAGGCTCTGGAAGTACTTCATGCACGACCAGAAGCCCTCGGCGTTTTCACCGCCGATGCCCAGCAATTCGTCTTCGGTCACCGAGATGGTCAGGAGCTTCTGCTTGCCGCTGGTGACGCCAGCCGCCTTGAGCTGCTTGTAGAAGGACACATTGCTGCCGCCCACCACCACGGCGAACACGACATCGGGCTTTTTCAGTTTGATCTTGTTGATCAGCGAGCCGAATTGCGTGTGGCCCAGCGGGTAGTATTCCTCGCCGACCACTTCGCCCTTGAGGACGTTCTCGATGTGCTTCCTGGCGATCTTGTTCGACGTGCGCGGCCAGATGTAGTCGGAGCCGATCAGGTAGAACGAGCGCGCCTTCTGCTCGCGCGACAGCCAGTCCAGGCTGGACAGGATCTGCTGCGTGGCCTCCTGGCCGGTATAGAAGACGTTCTTGGATTGCTCCAGGCCTTCATAGAAGGTCGGGTAGTACAGCAGGCCGTTTTCTTTCTCGAACACCGGCAGGACCGCCTTGCGCGAGGCCGACGTCCAGCATCCGAACACCGTGGCGACCTTGTCGCTGACCAGCAGTTTGCGGGCCTTTTCGGCAAAGGTCGGCCAATCCGAGGCGCCGTCTTCCTGGACGATCTTGATCTTGCGGCCCAGAATGCCGCCCATGGCATTGATCTGCTCGATGGCCAGGCGCTCCGATTGGATCGACCCCGTTTCGCTGATGGCCATGGTGCCGGTCGCCGAGTGCAACTGGCCTACCGTGACTTCCGTGTCGGTAATGGCCAGGCCGGTGGTGTTGATGGCCGAGGTGGCCGGGGCGGCCGCGCGCGACAGCGCCGGTATGCCCAACAACGGCAGGGAGGCAAAAGCCAGGGCCAGGCGCCGGCGCGAAGGCAGTTCCGGAGCATTATCAAAAGGGGTTTTGCCAGACATCGATGACTCCTCAATGGATCACGACCAGGGAAACCGAGCATGCGCGGCACATGCCGCAGCCCGGACGGTGAGGGCATACTAGGAGCCTATGCCGCAGTGCAACATACGTTGATTGACGTACAGGCAGCCCTGCCTCCCGGGCGTTACAACGGCAACTACGTTCAATGACGTATCCCCCACTCCCTCGGAGCCCGACTTGTCTGCCAGCGCGCCCCAACGCATCGTCAAGATCCGCCGCGACTACAACACCTGGGTCGCCAATGAGACGCTGGAAGACTATGCGCTGCGTTTCACGCCCGTGTCGTTTCGCAAATGGTCGGAGTTCCGCGTCGCCAATACCGCCCTGGGCGCCGTCTCCTTCCTGGCGCTGGAAGCCATCGGCGGCGCGCTGGCGCTGAACTATGGCTTCATCAATGCGTTCTGGGCCATCGTTGCCGTGGCCCTGGTCACCTTCCTGACCGGCTTGCCGATCGCCTATTACGCGGCGCGCCACGGCCTGGACATGGATCTGTTGACGCGAGGCGCCGGCTTTGGCTATATCGGCTCGACCATCACCTCGCTGATCTACGCCTCCTTCACCTTCATCTTTTTTGCGCTGGAAGCGGCCATCATGGCGCTGGCCATCGAACTGGCCACCGGCTTGCCGCTGTCCATCGGCTATCTCCTGTGCGCCGTGGTCATCCTGCCCATGGTGGCGTATGGCATCACCTTCATCAGCCGGCTGCAGTCATGGACGCAGCCGATATGGCTGGTGCTGCTGCTCTTGCCCTATGCCTTCATCGCCTTTCGCGATCCCGGGGCGTTGCGGGAGTTCCTGCAGTTTCCGGGCTATGACGGCCGGGGCGGCAGTTTCAATCTGCTGATGTTCGGTTCAGCGGTGGCGGTGGCCGCCTCGCTGGTGACGCAGATCGGCGAACAGGTCGACTTCCTGCGCTTTCTGCCCGAACGCACGGCGGCCAACCGCCGACGCTGGTGGCTCGCGCTGATCTGCGCGGGTCCGGGCTGGATCCTGCCCGGCGCGGCCAAGATCCTGGGCGGCGCCTTTCTGGCCTGGCTGGCCCTGTCCCTGGGCGCGCCCGCCGACAAGGCGGGGGATCCCACCCACATGTATCTGGCGGCGTATACCTATGTCGTCAGCGATCCCGGGCTGGCACTGGTGCTGGTGACAGCCTTTGTGGTGGTCTCGCAGGTCAAGATCAACGTGACCAATGCGTATGCCGGCTCACTGGCCTGGTCCAACTTCTTTGCCCGCATCACGCACAGCCATCCGGGGCGGGTGGTGTGGCTGGTGTTCAACGTGCTGATCGCCGTGGTCCTGATGGAGATGGGCGTGTTTGGCGCGCTGGAGCATGTGCTGGCGGTGTTCTCGCACGTGGCGCTGGCCTGGATCGGGGCGCTGGTGGCGGATCTGGTGATCAACAAGCCGCTGGGCCTGTCGCCGAAACGCATCGAGTTTCGCCGCGCCTATTTGTACGACATCAACCCGGTCGGCGTGGGCAGCATGCTGATCGCCATGACGCTGGGCCTGCTGGCCTTTGCCGGCGTGTTTCCGGGCACGGCGGGCGCGCTGGCGCAGGCCTTGTCGCCCTTCGTGGCCTTGCTGGCGGCCTTTGTCTGCGCGCCCGTCATCGCCTGGCGCACGCGGGGCCGCTACAACCTGGCGCGCACGCCGGTCGACGTCGCCGGATCCGACCATGTCTGCGTGATCTGCGCCAACCGCTTCGAACAGCCCGACATGGCCCATTGCCCGGCCTATAACGGCGCCATCTGTTCCTTGTGCTGCACGCTGGATGCCCGCTGCCAGGATCGCTGCAAACAGCAGGGACGCCTGAAGGATCAGGTGCAGGCCGTGTTGAGCAGGCTGCTGCCGGCGCGGGTCACCCCGCTCTTGCATAGCCGCCTGGGCCACTACCTCCTGATCGTGGCGGGCATGGGCGCGCTGCTGGCTGGCATTCTGGGCCTGATCTACTACCAGGAGGTCGCCAGCCACACGCGGGCCGGCCTGGACCCCTCGGGTCTGCGGCCGACCTTCCTGAAGCTGTACGCCGCCCTGTTGCTGATCGGCGGCGTGGCGGCGTGGTGGCTGGTCCTGGCCCATGAAAGCCGGCGCGTGGCGCAAGAGGAATCGGATCGCCAGACCCATTTGCTGCTGCGCGAAATCGAGGCGCACAAACAGACCGACGCGCAACTGCAGCAGGCCAAGGAAGCCGCCGAGAGCGCCAATCTGGCCAAGAGCCGCTTCATGGGCGGCATGAGCCACGAATTGCGCGCGCCCTTGAACAGCATTCTGGGCTATGCGCAGATCCTGCTGCGCGACCCGGGCCTGCCGCTGGCGCGGCGCGAGGCCATCGACGTGATTCATCGCAGCGGCAAGCACCTGATCGGCCTGATCGATGGCTTGCTGGACATCGCGCGCATCGAGGCGGGCAGGCTCAGGCTGGAGAACAGCGAACTGCGCCTGCCGGAGTTCCTGGAGCAGATCGTGCAGATGTTCCGGCCGCAGAGCACGCTCAAAGGGCTGACCTTCTGCTATGAAGCGGCGGAACTGCCGTCCATCGTGCATATCGACGAAAAGCGGCTGCGGCAGATTCTGATCAACCTGTTGAGCAATGCGCTGAAATTCACCACGGAAGGTCAGGTGTCGATGCGCGTGAAGTCCGCGGCGGACATGGTGTTGTTCGAAGTGGAGGACAGCGGCCGGGGCATACCGGCCGAGGATCTGGAACGCATCTTCCTGCCTTTTGAGCGCAGCTGGGCGGCGATCGAGCAGGCCGATTCCGGCACGGGCCTGGGCCTGACCATCTGCCGCATGCTGACCGGCATCATGGGCGGCGAATTGACGGTGCGCAGCGCCGTCGGCCGCGGCAGCGTGTTCACGCTCAAGCTGTTCCTGCCGGAGGTGCGCTCGCCGCGCAGCGATGCCCGGCCGTCGGGGCTGGTGGTGGGCTATCGCGGCGAGCGGCTGCGGATCCTGACGGTGGATGACCAGCCTTCGCAGCGGCGACTGGTGCGCGACCTGCTGGAGCCGCTGGGCTTTGAGGTGCACGAGGCGCCGCATGGCGCCGCGTGCCTGGCCTGCGTGCATACGCTGCGGCCGGCCCTGATCTTGATGGACGTCTCGATGCCGGACATGACCGGATGGGAAGTCTTGCGGCGCCTGCGCGATGCAGGCGTGGCCGTGCCCATTGTGATGCTGTCGGCCAACATCCTGGGGCTGGATCCGAAAGACCCGGCGCAGCGCGGGCATGACGCATTCATTGCCAAGCCGGTGCTGTATGAGGATCTGCTAAGTCATCTCGGCCGTCTGCTCAAGCTGTACTGGCAGGTGGCGCAGGTGGAAGCGGCGCAGCCGGCGGGCGACCTGCATCGGGTGGCGCTGGAGCGCGAGGATGCCGAGGCGCTGCTGGAACTGGGGGCCATGGGCTACATCAAGGGCATCCAGGCCAAGCTGGAAGAAATACAAGGCCGCCGGGCCGAAGCGCGCGAATTGACGACGCATCTGCGGGCGCTGGCTGGCGAGTTTCAACTGAGCGAATTCAATCAGCTGCTTAAACATCATGTACAGCGTCACCATGCCCACGCCCGATAAAAACCTCGTCATGCTGGTCGATGATGCGCCAGACAATCTGAAAATGCTCTCCACCGCATTGGATGCGGCGGGCTATCAGGTGCTGGTGGCAATCGATGGCCAGTCGGCGATAGAACGGGTGGATTTCGTGGTGCCGGACATCGTGCTGCTCGATGCGGTCATGCCGGGGATGGACGGGTTCGAGACCTGCGCGCGCCTCAAAGCGCATCCGGCGGCGGCCGATGTGCCGGTGGTGTTCATGACGGGCCTGACCGATCCCGAGCACGTGCTGAAAGGGTTTCAAGTGGGCGGCGTGGATTACGTGACCAAGCCGCTGGACCCGGATGTGGTGGTGGCCAGGCTGCGCACGCATTTGCGCAATGCGCGCAGCCTGTCGGCAGCCTTCGATGCGATCGATGCGGCGGCGCGCGCCGTGGTGGCGCTGGATGCGCGCGGGCTGCCGATCTGGAAGACAGGCAAGGCCCGTATCTGGCTGGCGGCGTATTTTGGCTGCGCCGAGGACGCGGCGGATCTGCCGGCGCCCTTGGCGGATTGGGTCGCGCGCAATCTGGCGGCCGGCCCCGCGGCCGACCCCTTGGTGATCGTCAGCGCGCGCGGACGCCTGACCCTGAGCCTGTCGGCATCACGGCGCAGCGGCGAGACCTTGCTGCTATTGCAGGAGACCGCGCCGCTGGCGCCGGCCTACGGCCTGACGCCGCGCGAAGCCGATGTACTGCGCTGGTTGGCCAAGGGAAAAACCAATCGGGACATCGCCGAGATCCTGGGCATGGCGCCACGCACGGTGAACAAGCACCTGGAACACATCTACGTCAAACTGGGCGTGGAAACCCGCGCGGCGGCGGCGGCACTGGCGGTGCGGCAGGGGGAAGCGTTTTGACGCGCAATCCTGGGACTCGTCGTGACGACTGATCGTGACACAGGGCGTCCGGGCAACTCAGACCACGTGTGAAACCCGCCTGGCAAGATCGCCCTTGAGCAACTCCGCCAACCGGGTCAGACCCTGCGTCAGCCGATCTCGATCTATGGCGCCCCCCAATGACACTCGCAGCGCCAAGGGGCTGAACGACCCCGTGGAAAATGACGCCGAGTCCGTGACGCTCAACCCTTGTTGCAGCGCCGTCTGGGTAAGCCGGTAGAAGTCGATATGACGCGGCAACTGCAGCCAGAGGTGCAGCCCATTCGGGTCGGCCTGAATATCGCCCGGGAGGATCGACGCCGCAATGGCTTGTCGATGCCGCAGCTCACTCCTGACCTGTGCCAGCCATTGAACGGCAGCGCCCGACGCTATCCACGTCGTCGCCATTTCGGTCATCCAGGGCGTGGGCATCTGCGCCAGCGAACGCAGGGCATCGAGCACGGGACTTAAGGGCTCATCGGCAGGCACGACCAGGTAGGCGGTTCGAAGGCCCGGCGCGATGCATTTGGATAGCGTCGACACGTAGTAGACCGGCGTCGACGACATATTGGCAGCCAAAGAGAACATCGTGCTTGGCGCACGCTCGGCCAACAGCCAGTAAGGATCGTCTTCAATGACGGGCAGCGCGTACTTCTCCGCCACACGCAGCAGCGCCATTCGTCGCTCGGTGGAGAGCGTCAGCGCAGTCGGGTTTTGAATCGTCGGATTCAAATACAGCAGCGCGGGACGATGTTGTTCGCACACGCGGTCAAGGTCGACAGGATCCATGCCGAATTCATCCGACTTCACCCCTACGGCCGAGCGCTGGAGCAAGCGGGCCGCGGCCAAAAAACCTGGGTAAGTCAACGCATCGCAAGCAATGGCATCGCCGGACTGGCTTTTGGCCAGAAGCAGTGCCGCAATAGCGGTTTGCGCGCCAGGGCACACCACGATCCGCTCAGTGTCCAGGCTGCCCGTCATCGGCTGCAGCCATTTCGCCGCGGCGGCGCGATGCCGATGGGCCCCTGCGCCCACGTGATAGCTCATCAGATCCATCGAGCTGGCCGCTGCCTGCGTTGCGCTGCTGCCTTGCGCAAGCATGTGCGCAAACGCCGCACTGCCGAGCAAGGGCGGGATGTTCATTCCGAGATCAATCGTCCCGCCTGTTTCCAAGCCCGAATAGGCAACATAGGTCCCCCCCGCCCCCTGCGCTTCCAGAATCCCTTTCTGGCGCACTTCCGTGTACGCACGCGTGACCGTCGTCAGATCAACGCCCAATGTCTGAGCCAGTTCACGCTGCGGGGGCAGGCGGTCGCCCGGCCGAAGCACACCGTCCTCCACCGCGGTAACGATCTGCGTGGCGATCTGCTGGTAACGCGCGCCTGCGCCTGCGGCAAGAGGTCGCACCCAAGACATGTTTGCTTTTTTCAGGCGAGGGGAGAGAGACATGTCTTAACGAGAGGTAGGGGGGTTGAGCCGCTTCCGGAGGGATGAAAATCCATACAAGGCTAACTATTCAACTGTTTGTATGGATTTTATCGGTAAAATTCGGAAATCTTGTATGGAGTATAACGCTCGCCCTGGCCGCTCCAGCCCTCCCGGCTACCGCTCGATTGTCTTTGCCTGGCCCACGCGTCGTACACGAAGCTGCCGAAGCAGCGTTTTGAGGAAATGATGAATTTTTGGATCCCTGTAGTCCTCGGTACGTTCAAGGTCCTCGTCCTGGGCACGTTCATGTTTCTCGCCATCAAGTCCCATTACGATGGGGCAAAAAAAGAGAAAGAGAAAAAGAAGGAAATAGAAGGACCGTAAGGGACATCTCGATGCGCCAGATGCAGGCAATGCGTGGCCGGCTGTGCAACAGCTACACGGCCGGCATATCGGCAGTCCTCATGCGCAGGCTTGGACCGACTCGCCACGCACGCGTTGGTGTGTCCCCGCCTCCAGCGCTGCCGACAGGGCGTCGGAAGACGTAATCGCAACAGGAACGCCTTCTGGCGTTGGCTCGGGCCTGGTGCCGCCACGGTTTCTTCAGAAGGGCGACGTGATGACGGCCCGCAGTCGCAATTCCCAGATCAGGGAGATTGGCTGCTACTGGCCTGAGACGCCGCCAGGGCAACGGCGCTCTCGAAATTCTTCCCGTTTTCGTTGGCAATGGCCTCTGCCAGCTTCATCATCATAGACATCAAAGAAGCGTTCAGCACCGCCACTTTCACTTGAAGCGCGCCCGTCATTGCTGCCTTTTGCTCTTCATCCATCGTGGCGGTCTGAACATCGCGCAGCTCCTCCAACGCTTGCGCAAGCTGCTTCTCCAGTTGCGCTATTTGCTCCCTGAGGGACTCGAGCGATTCACCACCATTCTTGGCGGGCTCAGAATCCTGGCTCTGCTTCGCAGCCGACGTGTCGGTCGCCGACGAATCAGCACTTGTTCCCGGCTCCGATTCCGGGACGCCGGCTTCATTTATTGGGGGATTGGAAGGGGTAGAGGGTGCTTCGTACCTCGAAACGGCTGGCGTCAAGCCGACACTGCTGATCTCTAACGTCACTGTGATGTCTCTAAAGAAGTGGCTTGGAATGCTGTTGTCGCCTCGGAATCGGCGGCCACCGACCTGGCGCGGACACGGTTGTCCTGGCGAAAGCTCCCGCGCTCCTCCGCGCCGCAGTCAAGTCGAATGCCTCCTGCAACACGCCAAAATTCTAGTAGGTGACCTACGGCTCCGATGGCCGTTCCGCGCCACTGCGATTGCCTGGTTGCGCCATATCCGGCCCCAGCAGGACGGACAATAAGAAGAGGCGCCGCTCTCTAAGCCATGCCGCTGGCGAATCTAGGCCTGCCTACGAAATTCTCCGGGCGTGAGCCCGCAGAAAAGACGAAACTGCCTGACAAAATGTGATGCATCGCTGTAGCCGCACCTGCGACCGATCTCCGAAACGCTCAAGGAGCGAAACATGCGATTTGCGAGCATTCGCTTCGCCGTCTCAAGCCGCATCTCGGCGATCGCCCGCGGAATCGACATCCTCAATCCGGCAGTATGCCGGTACAGGGTACGCACGGAGATGCCTAGCTCTACCGCCACATCTGCAGCCGTAAGGTTGAACTCAGAATGGCGGTCGAGCAGAACCTTCCTGATTTGTTCAACCATGCTTCTGGCGACAGTTCGCGTCGTCTTGGGAGCATCCTCCACGGCAAGGCCGACGAGGGCGCCGAGTTGATCGACGAGCGTGCCCTGCCGCTCCGCCGCTGCGTTCGTAAACTCCGAACATAGCTGCCGAACAAACGCACACAACACACGCGACCAACCCATTGAGGCGTCCAACCGCATTCCTACGTGATCGTCAGGATTCGCTATCCATACGTTTGTCCAACGACTTGGAAGACTGAGCGAAAAGACCTCTGATTCATCCGGTAGGCGCAGCGTGAACTCCCGACGCGAACTCAACAAAACAAGGTCTTCGGGTTGCAGGCTTTCAGCACGTCCACGGGTACCCAACGACCACACCGAGCGGTATGAGCCAATAAGGAAATAGCATTCTCGACTATCTTCGGCGATGTGGGCCTCGGTACGCCGGACCGTCACGCCGATACTGGCCTCGGTCTTGCTGATGCGCAAAACCCCCATCTGACGCGACCGAAGCTCTGCCCGAAAGCGCTCATCGTCGGGGATGGTGATCTCGACCTTGGCGATCGACTGGCCGACCGCGTCTATCCAGTAATTCCTTTTTCGCGTCGTTGGAACAGTATCGGTGGACCAAAGCTGGACCAAGGCATCCGGATCATTCATGAGAAGTTTTGCCAGCAATCATAGGCATGCGGATCGCGCGGAGCTTCCCACGCGCCGCATGCCCCGCTGCGCGCCTTAGCTTGTAGCCACCTTGCTCCTGGGGTCGTCGATGATCTGCCGCTCGATTTCGTACCGGACGCCTTGCCGGTCCAGGATTCGAACATGCTTGACGACGTGCGCCAGCGCAGCAAGGAACGAAGGAGCTTGTTCGTGACGCTCGTAAGCATCCTCATCCGCCCAGCCCTCCACCAGATGAAACAGATTGGAGTCCGTCAAATCCGCGGCAAAGGCGTAGTAAATGCAGCCAGGCATCTTTCTGGCGGCCAATACGTCGGGAATGACAGCATCGACAAATGACTGCCGGTCCTGAGGATGCACGCGGTAATAGGCTGCCACCACCAACGCTGTCGGGAGGTCTTTGTCATGGTCGGCGGGAGACGCGCCGTGGTCGGGGAATTGCGCGCCATAGGCGCCGGGTCGATGGGGAAGGTTCATATCATTCCTTTCGTTTGGTCTGGCTTGGTGTGGCTGCTCACTGCCCGGGATGCTTGGGATTCCACAGCCTGAGGCTGCTGCGGCGCTCATAACCCTTTCCATTCGGGTAGCTGACCAGTTCCATGTCTGAACCCCAGGGTGAGCGGAAATGCACCCATGTCTCACCTTCGGTATCGCCGGAAGTCATCTTGACGAGTTCCCCCAGGACCGTGATGCCGTTGGCCTTGAGGTAAGACACCGCGCCCCCGATATCGTCGGTGTAGAACGCGATATGCGAGGCACCGATATCCTCGGCGCGCGGCATATCCTTGTTGCCATGCGGATTCCTGTACTCGAACAACTCGATGTTCGAACCCTCTGCACAACGCAGCATCGCAATCGTCACGCTATCGGCGCGGGGCGCGAAACCCGCGGCATCGGCCGATGCCGCCGGATCCAACTGAAATGGTCCGATCCGCGTCACGGGTTCGCATCCGAAAGCACTGTCGAAGAAGGCTTCCGCTTGCTTCAGATCGGGCACGTTGATGCCCACATGATCCACACCCGCGACACGGATGCCAGACGCCTGCGAAGCGCCACCTGCCAGAACGCCAATTGCCATGAGGCAAGAAGCCAGTCGTTTCATGATGCATATCTCACTTATGGGCGATCGAGAAAGACATGGGCGCTTGCAAGCTTTCCGTCCCTGATGGTGAAGATATCCTCCCCATGCACCTGAGCCGGGTTACTCCGCGGACCATAGCTCCAGACCACGCGGCCGACACCATGATTCCAAGTGACCGGAGCGGGCGTAAACAGAAATCCCGCATGGCCTGCCTGCACCTGCTCGATCAGGCGGTTTACATCCGCATAACCCGCAGAGACGCCACTCTGATCGGCCACGAAGAAATCAGCCGTGTACACCTGCTCGAACTTCAATTCTCGGGATTGGGAATTGGCGTCATTCCATATCGAAAAATGCATGTCGATCAGGCGTTGAGCCAGATCGACGGCGTCGTGGGTATCGTGTTTCATTCGTGGAGTTTCCTGTGCGTGCGTCCCAGGCGCGCTGCACATCGCAAGCAGCGCCAGTACGCAATGAATCAAGGATTTCATGCCGGACGTCGAGGTATCGGAAGCGCAACGCATCCAGACAATCGCTCAGACCTGCGCCATGCCGCCGTCGACAAACAGTTCGATGCCGTTGACGAAGCTCGCGGCATCGGAAGCAAGAAACGCCACCGCCTTGCCCACCTCTTGCGGCTCGCCCAGGCGACCCAGCGGCACCTGCGCGGCCAGGTAGTCGAAGAGCCCCTGGCGCGCGTCATCCGGGACCAGGCCGCCCAGCCCTGGCGTGCGGATCGGTCCGGGGCTCACGACATTCACGCGGATGCCGCGCGGCTTCAGATCCAGTGCCCATGAGCGCGCGAAGTTGCGAACCGCCGCCTTGCTGGCGCTGTACACGCTGAAGTTTTCCGTCCCCTGGATCGATACGGTCGACGCAGTCAGGATCACCGAGGCGCCATCGACCAGCAGCGGCAAGGCCTTTTGGACGGTGAACAGAACGCCACGCACGTTGGTGCCGAAAATGCGGTCGAAGTGCTCTTCGGTGATCGCGCCCAGCGGCATCATATCGCCGCCGCCCGCGTTGGCGAACAGGATGTCGAGCTTGCCGGCGGTCTTGGCGATTTGGGCGTAAACGGCGTCCAGATCGCTCAGCACCGAAGCGTCGGCCCGGATGCCGGTCGCCGTGCCGCCGATGCTGGCTACAGCGGCGTCAAGTTCGGCCTGGCGGCGTCCGGTGATGAAGACGCGCGCACCCTGCGCGGCCAATTCCTGAGCGGTCGCCAAACCGATACCGGTGGTGCCGCCCGTGACGAGTGCGATCTTGCCGTTGAGTTGCTGATTCATGATGAGCTCCGTTTACTTGATTAGGAAGTTGTCAGTCAGCCGGCTATGTAGGGAAAGTCCTTTAAAGCGCCGTGTTGACTGGGCATGGAGGTACTGTAGGCACGCCGTGATAATGAATAAACCCTGTAAAATTGAAATAACTATCCATGCTTATGGATAATTGGCGCAAATTGAGGGATTTCAGGCATGGACCAATTGACGGCCATTCGCGGCTTTGCACGCGTGGTGGAAGCAGGCAGTTTCACGCGGGCGGCGGATTCCCTGGACATGCCCAACGCCACGCTCAGCAAGATGGTCCAGGACCTGGAGGCGCACCTTGGCGTGCGCTTGTTGCAGCGAACGACTCGGCGCGTGACGGTCACGCCCGAGGGCCGCGAGTACTACGAGAAGACGCTGCGTATCGTGCGCGACCTGGAGGACATCGACGGCTCATTCAATGCCGTACAAGGAAAACCCAAAGGCCATCTGCGCATCGATGTCGGGGGATCTACCGCACGCGACGTGTTGATTCCCGCCATCCCCCACTTTCTGACGCGCTATCCCGACATCCGGATCGACCTGGGTGTGTCTGACCGCCCAGTCAATCTGATCAGCGACAACGTCGACTGCGTGATTCGTGGTGGTCCGCTTGACGATTCATCGCTGGTGGCGCGGCACATCGGTACCGCGGACCTCATTACGTGCGCGACTCCGGGGTACCTTAAACAGTTCGGCACGCCGGCCTATCCGGACGAGCTCAAGAACGGCCACAAGCTGGTGAGCTACCTTTCGCCGCAGAATGGGCGGGCATTTCCATTCCGCTTCGAACGCGATGGGGAGAAAGTGGAGATCAAGGTTGACCACCGCGTCGGCGTGAATGAAAGCAACGCGCACCTCGCCGCTGCCCTGGCGGGACTGGGGATCGTCCAGACCTTCACCTATGCGGCTGGCGCCGCGCTGCGAAGCGGCGCACTGGTAGAAATCCTGAAACCGTGGCGGCCACAGCCCTATCCCTTCCATGTGGTGTACCCGCACAACCGCCATGTCACGCATCGGCTGCGCGTATTCATCGACTGGCTCATGGAGAATCTTCCTCAACGGCTCCGTTAAGACGTGCGGGAGCCAGCACCCAGTCCTCATGATTGGGGCTTGTGGAGCAAAGAAGTCTCCTTTCGCCCAAGACTGCGAATCCGGCTGACAAAAAAAGACCGCGCATAGCGGTCCTTTTCACGATGGGTGTCGACGACACAAAGAAGATCAATAGCGGGAAGCACATACCGCTGGCGCCGCCATCACGCCTCAAGAACACAGCGCGAGAGACTGCGCATCGCATCGATGGCGTGATCGGTGGATTCGCCCATTTGCGCGTGCACGATGGCGCCGTCAATGGCGACCGTAAGAGGGCCGCCCAAGGTATGGCCAGTGCTCTCGAAAATCTCGTCCAGGCATCGCGCAACGTCGTTCTTGTGGTCGCGCACGATCTTCAATATCTCGGGATGCGTGGAGCCGAACTCGGCCGCGGCATTCAAGAACGCGCACCCGCGGAATTCCTCGCTGTCGAACCATTCGCGCAGCGTGAGCGCCAGCGAGTCGATCTGCGACGCGCCAGCGGCCAGCTTGGACGCAAGACTCTCTCGAAACCACCGCATCCATCGTTCGTGGCGGAACTCGAGATACGCCATCACCAGCACTTCCTTGCTGGGATAGTGCCGATAGAACGTCACCTTGGTGACAGCGGCGGCTTCGATGATCTTGTCGACCCCGGTGGCGCGGATGCCCTGACCGTAAAACAAGGCATGGGCCGCATGCAGGATGCGTTCACGGGGCGAGAGCGTGTCGACGGGGGGAGTGTTGCGTGTCATGGCGCATTGTAGACAGATCGGTCCACTGCCCGCAATTTGAAGTAGACAGGTCGTTCCACTTGCATTACTCTGCGCAGGTAGACAGATCGTTCTACTCTCTTTTGCCCAGGAGCAATCATGGAAACTCGCCCCCCGCTGCCGCCGTTCACCAAGGAAACCGCCGTCCAGAAGGTACGGCTCGCCGAAGATGGTTGGAACACGCGCGACGCCGCGAAAGTCGCGCTGGCCTATACGCTGGATACCAAGTGGCGCAATCGCGCCGAGTTCGCCAACAACCGTGCAGAAGCCCAGGCCTTCCTGGATCGGAAGTGGAAGAAGGAACTGGACTACCGGCTTATCAAGGAACTCTGGGCGCACGATGGCAACCGGATCGCCGTGCGTTACGCCTACGAATGGCACGACGACGCGGGCAACTGGTTCCGTTCTTATGGCAACGAGAACTGGGAATTCCTGCCCGATGGACTGATGCATCGCCGCTACGCGTGCATCAATGACATGCCGATCAAGGAATCGGAGCGCAAATTTCATTGGCCGCTGGGCCGCCGGCCCGACGATCATCCGGGCTTGTCGGAACTTGGGCTCTGAAAGATCGCAAGAATGGGGATGCGGAAGGTCAGGCCTGTGTGGGCTTGGCCTTTGCTTATAAACCGGCTTCTCGATGAACAATGAGCACTGCTTCGTGTTTCGCGTCAAAGACGGCCAAATCGTCTATGGGCGCATCTACGCTGACACGGCGAGCAGGCGCGTCACCTTTAGCGCGCACGGCGGGTGCATGCCTCAGGGTGTCGATGTTGAAGCCGTGTCGTTCAATGCGGGAATCCGGGAAAATACTTCCGCAATGAAATGAATGTCGACGTCGCGCAAGCGCCACGTCGCACCGGACGACAAGAGACAGCTTGCGTGTGGAGCGGTGAAGCAGCCGCGTCTGCAGATGATCTTCCAACGCTGCCACGTATCGGCTCACATTGGGTTGGCCCAGGCCGAGATCGCGCGGCGACAAAGAAGCGAAGAACATTCGCCGCTCAGCTCGGGAATTTTGCAGCCACGGGCCCGAGGGTTCTTCTCGAAGGGTCGCGCCCTAGCGAGGGGCGGCCCCCCCTTGAAAAGGGCCATCAACGACAGGATGCGTCCGCCTCACACGGAGGAGTGCTGACGAAACTGAATGCGGTCCTTCAGTGATTCAACACGTTATGAAGGAACGACCGTGTACGTTCGCGCTCCGGGTGCACAAAAATCTTTTCGGGTACACCTTCCTCGATGATTCGCCCCTGGTCGAACACGCAGATGCGGTCGGACACTTCGCGTGCAAATCGCATTTCGTGCGTCACGATCAACAGCGTGACGTTCGTCTCGCTGGCGACCCGGCGAACGACATCCAGAACCTCCCCGGCCAGTTCTGGATCGAGCGCCGATGTGATCTCGTCGAGCAGGAGAATTTCCGGCTTCAGCACCAGAGCTCGGGCGATGGCGATACGCTGCTGCTGTCCTCCGGATAACTGTGCCGGATAGGCGTTCACCTTGCTTTCCAAGCCCACCATTCGCAGATACTCAAGCGAAGCTTGTTCTGCCTGTTCGCGCGCTTGACCCAACACCGTGGTGGGCGCCAACACCAAGTTCTGCAGGACCGTCAGATGCGGGAAAAGGTTGAACTGCTGGAAGACCATTCCGCATCGCCTGCGGATCCGCGATTCTTGGGCGCTAGAGAGCGGCTTACCAAGCGCATCGAATAGGATGCTCTCGCCATGAATGCGAATGTCACCGGCAGAGGGCTTTTCCAAGGTCATTGCCAGTCGAAGAACAGTCGTCTTCCCCGAGCCGCTGGGTCCGATCAACGTCACCTTTTCGCCGGCTTTCACCTGCAAGTCGAGGTCGACCAGCACACGATGGCTGCCAAACGATTTCGACACCTTGTCGAACTCGATGCCCCAGGCGCCTGAAAGATCTTGAGAAGTCTTAGAAGCCGCATCGAACCGCTCGACGCCGCTGAATTGAGTGGTGCTAGCCATGTTTGACCTTGAGGCGATGCAGAAGGTAGACAAAAGGAATGTTGATGGCAAGGTAGAACACGCCAGCCACGGTGTACGCTTCAAGAAAATGATAAGTCTGGCTTGCCACCTGCTGAGCCTCTCCAAGGAGCACGGGCACGCCCAATGCGAACAGGAAAGACGAACTGCGAAACAGCATCAGCACATAGTTGGCCAGCGCAGGCATCGCGCGTCGCACCATGATCGGCACGAGAACCTTGCTCCATGTGGTGTATGGGCTCAAGTTGAGGGCCACGCAGGCATCGCGCAATCCGTTAGGTATCGTGATCAACGCTCCCCGGTAGACTTCCGAGCAAAACGCCGAGTACACGAATCCCAGGACAAGCACGCCGATTGCCAACCCTGACCATGTGATCCCCAGCTCCGGTAGCACATAGAAGCCGAAATACAGCAGCACCAACACCGGAATACCGCGAAAGAGTTCAAGCCAAAAGCGTACGAACATTCGGCCGATTCTGGTGCTCACGCTTTCCAGGATTGCCAGCAGCAGCCCACCGAAAAGTGTGATTACGGAGCTAAGCACTGTGACCACGATTGTGTACCAGACACCGAGAAGCAACTGCGGCATCATGTCCCACACGAACTTCCATTCCCAGCTCATGATCTGGCCCCTCCTTGCAGTTCTCCTTGGTTGTCCAACGACGGCGCACGTGCGGCGTTCACTGCGGCCATCGCGCGATTGAGCGGCAAAGCGCGCTCCAGCAGGCGAAAGGCGGTAGACGTAATCAGGCAGACAAGCCAGTAGATCGCGGCCAGCAGCGTGTAGATCGTCACTGTTTGGTAGGTCTCGCCACGGATCGTGTTCGCCACCCACATGATGTCCTGCACGCCCACGAAGCTGACGATGGCCGTCCACTTCACGATATCGGCCGCCAGACTTCCGAATCCGGGAACGATCTGGGTAAGCGCCTGCGGAATGATCACTTTCAGCTGGGCTTGCCTCGGGTTGAGTCCCAGTGCGTGGCATGCGTCTGCTTGCCCGCGATGGACAGACTCGATCCCCGATCTCACGATCTCCGACGCATAGGCGGCGCCGATAGCAGACATGACGATGACTGCGGAAATTGCCGGACCGAAGCGCGGCATGCCTGGCACGAGCGGCAACGCGTAGAACACCCAAAAGAGCCAGACCAGGCCGGAGGGGCCTCGAACGAGCTCCACTAACAACATCGAGCAGGTTCGGACCGCCTCACTACTCGAAAGACGCAGCGGCCCGAGTAGCAGGGCACCAATCGCAGCCAAGACAATGGTCAAGGCAGCAACCCATACGGTTGTCCAGAGGCCCGACACGACCATTGGCCAGTATTCAATAAGTTTGTCCATGGCGGAACCCGCTTACTCGCAGGAGGGCACCAAGTCGCTAGGCTTGGCGAACTTTGCGAGAACGTCCCAGTTCGGCACCTTATATTTGACGGCGTACAACTCCTTCATTTTGCCGTTGGCACGCAAGGCTTCGAGCTGTCTGTTGAACGCGTCGCGGGTTTGAATATCCTCCTTCCTGAACATGACGCCGTAGGCATTAATTGGCGACTGCGCGTCGACCACCACTTCTACGCCCCTCTCGCTCGCGTTCGCGACGCTGAATTGTCCGGCGGCAAAAGCGTTGGCCCGCCCGCCGCGCACGGTGGACACGGCTCCCTGCATGTCCGTCACCCGCACAAGCTGTTCAGGCTTGATGCCCTGCTTAAGCGCATAGGCTTCCTGCGCAGAGCCACTGAGCACTGCAAGTTTGATATCCGGGCTGCCTGCGATTGTGGCGTAGCCGGTGATTTTCTTCGGGTTGTTGGGCAGCACATACATCGCATCCTGCTGAACCCAAACGGGGGAAGAGAACGCCACGACCTTGCAGCGCGCTTCATTCATCGCGGCCCCGGGAGCGACCAGATCGAACTGCCGCGCCTGCAACCCGGGGATCATTCCCTCCCATGCCGTGAGAGTTGCCGTCATGGGTGGCAGATCCAATCCTTTGAGGGCCAAGTTAAGGATCTCCACGAGATACCCTACCGGCTCGCCCGAGGGCGACACCGACATCCAGGGCGGGAGTGAACCGACTGCTACTTTCACCTGGCCAGCTTTGCGCATCGAGGCAAGAAGACTTGGGTCCCCTTGCGCCGCTGCGGAGAACGAAGGGCTGGCGGCGACAAGACAGGCGACCAGCAGAGAACGCGTGGAAGGTACGAAACGCATGATGTCTCCTCGGGTTGTATTGGTATGCGCGAACTGTACTAGCGGCGCACATGCCGCTTTCAGGCGGGCGGTTCGGGATCGGTTGGGCCAGCCCCGTTGCTCGGGGTGAAGAAGCGGTCGCGCCACGCGATACCTGCTTTGGTCCCTTGCTCGAGGACGCGATTCTTGAACTCCTTGCCGACCTCTCCGTTGACGAGGGAAAGGTACAAGGTCGACTCGGCCCACGAATTCAGGTGAGGAGCCATTCCCATCGTTTCATAGGTGCGGTTGATGCCGGACTTGAGCAGCCACAGCGCCGTGGGTGGAAGCTTGCGGATCGTGTCCAGAAGCAGTCCCAATTCGGAGTCCAGTGAGTCATCAGCAACCACTCGCGTGAGAAAACCCATTTCCATGGCTTCCTGAGCGCTGAATTGGCGGCCTGTCAGCAGTATGTCCTTGGCCCGTTTGTGGTTCGTCATCCAAGGCACCATCAAGAACGCGGGTCCTGCACCGAATAGGATCTCGGGTTCCCCAAGACGGCAGCTTTCTGTAGCGATGGTGAAATCTGTAGGCAAGACCAACTCGAAAGCGCCTGCGAGGCAGTAGCCGTGAATTGCAGCAATCACCGGCTTGCGGCAGTTCCAGATTGCCCATCGCGTGGCGTTCGCAACGTCATGAACCGCAGTAAGCTTTTGCTCCAGCGACTCGGTTTCCATTTCAAGCTTCAGGTCAAAACCGGCCGAAAAAGCCCTCCCGGCGCCTCGCAGAACCACCGCCTTGCAGTTTTCGTCACGATCCGCTTCTTGAACCAGCCTGCCAATCTCGGTGTAAACATCGAACGTCAGTGCGTTGAGCTTCTTGGGGCGGTTGAGGGTGATCGTCAGAACTCCATTCACCATCTCGTGCAGTGGCAAATCGGTCGGATTCATTTTGCGGCTCCTGCAAGCCAGTTCCCTGTGCTCACGTCGAACGTTTCGGACACCGTTACGCCCTCGCCGTCCACCAAACGCTTCTTGGCGATCTTGCTGGATCCGGTCTTGGGGAAGGCGGAATAGAACTGGACATAGCGTGGCACCTTGAACCGAGCCAAATGTTGCCGGCAGTGCGCGATGATCGTTTCCGGCGACATGGTCTGTGGGCTCTGGCCCTCGCGAAGGATGACGCAGGCCTTAACCTCTTCTCCCCTCATTTCATCCTTCACGCCGTGAACCGCCACTTCCATGATCGACGGAAGGGTAGACAGCACCGACTCTACCTCCGTGACGGAGATGTTTTCCCCGCTTCGGCGAACCATGTCCTTGATGCGGCCAACGATATAAAAGTATCCGCGCTCATCCTGGTAAGCAAGGTCGCCGCTGCGGAACCAATTCTGGTGAAACGCGGCAGCCGTGACCTCCGGCTTTTTGTAATAGCCCTTGAAGATGCCGTGTCCGCGAATGCAGAGTTCACCCGTTTGACCGTAAGGCAGCGGTTCGCCCTCCGGAGTAGCCACCATCATTTCGCGGAAGGGAGCAACGATGCCGCACGAGCCACTGCCCACCATGTCCGACGCGTCCAGCGGGACGTATGCGGTAAACCCAACTTCGGTCATGCCGAACGTGTCGCGGGCCGGCACACCGAACCGCTCCTCTACTGAACGATGTAGCGTCTTGCTGAGCCCGAACGTAGCGATCATCTTCAGGCAATTGTCTTTTTCAATCGGGTCCGGTGGCTGCATGGCCACGGGGTCCGTCATCCAGGCCATGTCGTACTTGTAATCCCTAACGCGTTGGCGAAAGCGCGAAAGGGAATAATTTGGCGGTACACACAACGCCCCACCTTGGAACGCTGCTACGCAGAACCGCCAAAACGGGCCCAGGTAGTAGAACGGCAGGTCGCACTGGATCCGATCAAATTTAGGCCAAACCTCAGAGAGCATCTTGCCGCATTGCAACCAATACCGATGCGATAAAAGGCAGCCCTTTGGCATACCGGTGGACCCGGACGTGTACTGGATGTTGACGATGTCGTCCAGACCAACAGGCTCGTTCGGCGTGAACACGGGGGCTACAGCAGCAAGCATTTCCGACCACCGAGACAGTCCATCAACTGACCTATCGCCATACGTGACCAACCTGCTCCTATCGATGACCGGACCAGACTCATGCATCTCGTCGAAAGTCGCCACACATTCGCCGTCCAGCAGTAGCCACTCTGCGTCGCCATCCGTCAGCCCATAGCGCAATTCGGCGGGGGTGAACCCCGGGTTGATCGGTATAAGACACGCACCCAAACGGGCTAGTGCGAGCCAGGCAGCCAGAGACTCCGGTACGTTTGGGAGCATTACACCAACGTGCGTCCCTTTGCGAACGCCCAGTGCGGCGAACGCATTGGCAGAGCGTGCAACCAATTCGTTCAGTTGCTGGTATGTCAACGCGGCCCCTTCGGGGTCCACATCTATCCAGGCAGGCCTTTTGGCGTAACGCTCGACAGCGAAATCGAGCAGGGCTCCAAGGTTGTCGGGCAGCGGTTCGGCTTCGATCCGCGCTTGAATCTCTGCCGGTGTTTCCTTAGATCCGATGCTCATCGCTGCCTCCCCTGCGAGTGAAAAATCCTTCTTTGGACCCGGGACCTTCATAGCTCAGTCGATGGAGCCGATAGAGGTTCTGTCCGTAGTGAACAGCGTCGTGGCGAGACATCTCCTCGCCGATGGCTAAAGCTTCCATCTCCACCCGAACCGCGGTAGGGGGGTTTCGCATGATCAGGCGCGCGACCGCCTCGGCCCTATCAAGAAGCGCCGCCGGCTCCACAACCTCATTGACCAGAGACATGCGATGTGCCTGCTCAGCACCGATGAACTCCCCAGTCAACGCGATGTAGGCAGCCAACGCGGGCGGAATCTGGCGGGCAAGCCGCAAGGTCGCGCTCATGCCTGCGGCACCAAAATTCACCTCAGGCAAACCGAACTTGGCGCTGGCATCGGCAACACGGATGTCACTGTGAAGAAGCATGTAGGCAAACCCAGCTCCCAAGCAGTATCCGCTGACGGCCGCCACGATAGGCTTGAAGCGACGGTGGCGATAAACGTCTTCTTCCCAGCCAGGGCGAGCGGGGCTATCCCCTTCTTTTTGGTGGAGGAACAGCACGGCCTCTAGCTCTTGTTGCCTGGTCCTAGCCGGGGTGTAGCGATTCTTAATGTCGTCTCCGGCCGAGAATGAGCGACCACCCGCACCGTAGATCAATCCAACGCGAGCCTCTGGGTCTATCTCAAACTCTTTCAGGCGATGAAAGAATTCCTTATGGATCTGCGGCGTGATGACATTCATCGTGCCGTTATCGATCACGAAATGAGCGATGCCGTCGCGAATCTGGTAGTTGATTCCCATAGAGATCCATTCAGTTCGGGTTAACAAAATGCCGAAGCTCATGGCAATGATGTGCACGTCCACTCATGCGGTCAAATTCGATTTTTCGGATAGTCGATACAATTCAGGCATGGACCTTCGCGAACTTCAGTTCTTCCGTGTCGTCATGCAGACGAAATCGATGACGATGGCCGCTACGCAATTGCATACGTCACAACCAAACGTCAGTCGTGCAATCGCACGGCTGCAGAGGGAGACGGGACTGCATTTGTTCAAGCGCGTCGGCCTGCGCCTGGTTCCCACCCCAGAGGCGGAAGCGCTTCTGCGCGAGGTCGAACGCTGTTTCGTGGGTGTGAATGAAATCAGGGAAGCGGCCGAGACGATCAGGACCTCCGGCGCTGGCGGCCTTCGTGTCGCCGCGAATCCCGCAATGACCATCGGACTGATCCCTGATGCATTGCGTCTCTTCAGGAAGTCGCATCCTTCGATATTCGTCAGCGTTCAGACCGCTGACGCTGGCACGCTGACGAAGTGGACAGCTGCAGGCCTTTGCGACTTTGCGCTTGCCACGTACTTTCCGGACCCCCATTCAGTGGAGGGGCGCCTGCTGCACCGAAGCCCTGCAGTGTGCCTGCTTCCGCAAGGCCATCGCCTGGCGCGTAAACGCAAGATCCGGCCCGCGGACCTCGCAGGAGAGTCATTCATCTCCATACCGGTGAGCGAGCCGGCACGTCAGTTCATCGACGAAGTCTTCAGGCCGGACCATCGCCACGTCGACACCGAGACAACTCAGGCCGTCACGATATGCCTGATGGTCGCGCGCGGGCTTGGAGTGACACTCATGAGTCCGGTTGTCTATCGAGCGTTAGCGCCTGTCGGGGTGGTGGCGCTCCCTTTCGAACCGGCAGTGAATATGGAGATCTATTCACTTCACGCGCGAGATCGGGTCGAGCAAGCGGCGGCGCAAGCATTCCTGGCATCGGTGAGGTTAGTACTAGCCGACGTGCGAGGCTCCGAATCGGCTACGTCCCGCTCGACGCCGTGAAGCGCGCCGAAGTACAACTCGACCGCGAACTGGTTGGGTAGGAATGCGGCGCACGCGGTCGATCCTGGACCCTTCCTGGAACAGCTAAGCGGCTGCGCTTCCGCAGCGCGCATTACCCACTTTCAAGGCGCGGAACCACGACATTTGCCACCGATATCTGGACGGCTTCGCCGTGTTGATTGAGCGTGATGATCCGAAGCTTGACCAGGCCTTGGTGCGGCCTGGTCTTTGACGATCGCATGTCTAGCACTTCGCTCTCAACGACCAGATCATCGCCCGGCCGCAAGGGGCGCGGCCAGCGTAGCTCATCAACCCCTGCACCGACTATGCCACCATGTGGTTTGAAGTCGCTGTCTACCAGCAGTCGCATTGTCACCGAAGCGGTATGCCAGCCGCTCGCGGCTAAACCGAGAAAAATTGAAGCTTCAGCAGCCGCGTTGTCGAGGTGAAAGGGTTGGGGATCGAATTCAGCGGCGAACGCTTTAATTCGTTCTTCCTCGATACTATCCGCGATGAACCATAAAATCGCTGGCCCGGCATGAGGCCTTCCAGATAGAGTGGCATAACCGTGTGGGTTTCTATTGAGCTTTCAGGTCAAGGGCCTCTGCGATCCGGCGCACGCGCTCGATCTCTTGCCGATAGAACTCATCTGCCTCCTGCAGAGTCATCGGCGTCATCGGCCTATTTCCGGTGGACGTTGACCATTTTTGGTAGGCATCGCCATTGATCACAGTGGCGACCGCTTCGTGCAGCGTTTTCACGACGTCTTCCGGCGTATCCCGGTGCACAAAGACGGCAGGCCAGACCCGATAATCGAAGTTCTTAAGGTACTTACTCTCGCCCGCGGCGGGAACGTCAGGTAGAAGGGGGTTTCTGGTCTTCGTCGCCATGGATACCGCTTTAAGACGGCCGGATTGGACAAGATCAAGCACAGCAGAGATCAACGGCAGGAATGCGTAGTCGACCTGACCGCCAAGTAGGTCTTGAATGATCGGAGACACCCCCTTGTACTGCACGTCGAGGTGCGGCGTTTTGGTCTGAAGTTTCAGATCCGAGGCGGCTAGATGGGGAGTAGAGCCTATACCCCAGTTTCCGAAAGAGAACTCGTTGCCCTTGGCGTTCCGCATTTCGTCAATCAATGCATCGATATCAACAGGGGCGTCCTTTCGGCTTGTGACCAGTATCATGTCCGAGAAGATCATCGGATGAATGAGCCGCAGGCTGCTCGGATCGTATTTCGCCGAAGCGACTACGAGGGGATTGGTGGTAGCGTCATTGCCCGTCAATGCAAGAAGGCGGTAGCCGTCATGCTTCTGCAAGAAGTACCCTTGAGTGGCGATCGCTCCCGCCACCCCTGCACGGTTTTCGACAACTACGCTCTGTCCCAGTGCTTTCTGGAGCGGCCCGGCGAGCGCTCTGGAAGCAACATCTGCGCCTCCTCCGGCAGGATAGGCGACCGTTAGCGTGATCGGTTTTGAAGGGAACGGCTCAGCAGCGCTAGCCGTCTGCGGATTCTGGACAGCCGCCGCTGACATGAGAGCCATGCAGGCCAGCGCCCGGATGAAAGAAGTCTTGGGTCGCATTTTTTGTCTCCACCAATTCCTGTGAGTAGCTTCAGCTACTTTTCCTCATGTCCCGCGTCCGAGCCCCCGAGGGAGGGGGGCAGGCGACGCGGACAAGATCATTTTTAATAGGTTGCTCGGATCACCACTTAGGCGCGGAGTTCGCAAGTTGCGCAACGCCTCTGCCGAACGAAAAGTTTTCGTTCGGTACCGGGATAAAGGCGAGGAACACGTCATCGGGGGAGACCCCAGCGTCCTTCTGCAGCAACTCGGTGATCGTTGCCATCAACTTCTGCTTATCGGAAGCAGGGCGATGGGCGCCTAACAGCACGGTAATAATCATTGCTTCGCTGGTTCGCTCCATCTCCATAAACGTTGGATGTATGAAGAGCTCGTCGTCGCCATGCTCGGAGATCATCACGAAGCGATCACCTTCCGGGATTCCCAATGCCTGGACCAATGACTGGTTCAATGCGTTGCCGATAGCGATCTTCCGCTCGCGGGAAAACTTACCTTTGGGAATGTGTGCGTTAAAAACTGGCATTCATTTGCTCCTTGAAAAGTTTGAAATCAGCTGAGACTCGCGCTGAGGCTGGGGCTGGGGCTGGGGCTGGGGCTGCAGATGCTTGGCGAACCAGTCGGTTGCGGCCGAACTGGCAGAGGTGAAGGCGGCCTCGTACGGTTGAAAGTGCCCCCCGCTGATCAGTTCGAGTTGCTTCGGCTGCAAAGCAGCCTCATACGCCAGCAGCTCCAGATCCGTCATGGTGATGCGGTCGTCCGTGGCGACAATCATGAGTAGTGGCGTGGGCGAAACTCGAGGCGCCCACACGCCCGGTTCGTACATGCGAGCCGCCAACGTGGAGCGCAGCGTCACCCTGTTGTCCCAGTTGGCTTTACCGACATCCTGGGTATAGAACGCCACGGCGTCAGGAGAGCGGTATGCCGCCAACTCGTCGGCGTTTTGGCTTGCGACCGTCTGATACCGGGGCTCAGCGCCGCGATGTTGGCTACGCATGTCTTCAGTGAGCATGGCCAGGAATGCTGGCGCAGCATCTGGCGACACCCGTCGCCGACTTTGCTCAAAGCCGCTTATGGTCGGAACCTGCGACACCACGCAACGGACACGTCGATCGGTGGCCGCCAGGACCAGCGCATGCCCACCGCTGAAGCTCGTACCCCAGATGCCGATTCGCTCGCTGTCCACTTCACGCTGAGACTCGACAAATGAAATCGCACGCCGCCAATCCATGATCTGCATCCAAGGATCAATGTCGCCTCTCGGCTGGCCGTCGCTTTCCCCGAAGTTGCGATGATCGTGAACCAGAACGACGAACCCCGCTTCGCAGAAGACCTCCGCGAATCGCTCAAGCCCATGCTCTTTGACTGCGGCGAAACCGTGGCACATCGAAATTGCGGGATGCGGCCCCTCAGATCCCTCCGGAATGAAAAGCCAACCTCGAAGAGTCACTCCCGACTCCCCTTCAAACTCAACCTGTCGCTTAGCCATGTACGATGCGCCTTGTGAATATGAGCATATGCGCATAATATGCCACGAGGTCTGTCTCTGCAAGCATCAACAGGATGGACTGCCCACACTAAGAGGAAACCCCTATGCATGTATCCAAAGATGGTCAAACGTCCCTGACCTTGGTGCTGATCCATGGATTCTTGGACTGCGGCGCCACATGGCGAGCCCTGGAGCGCGAGTTGGCGGACCTGGATATCAGGCTTGTCAGTCCGGACCTTCGTGGTGCGGGGAGCCTGTCGAATTCGGCCGGCCCTTACTCGCTGGAACAGGCCACCGAAGACGTGCTGAAAGCGACTGGCTCGATGCGCAACCTGGTGTTCATTGGCCACAGCATGGGCGCTCAAATCGCAGAGCTCGCTGCCGCGCAGGCGGCGGAACGCACGCATGCCCTCGTGCTGATCACTCCAACTCCGTTGGAAGGCAATGCGCTGCCCGAAGATGCGCGTAACCTGCTGCGCAACGCCGGCGCTGATCTGGGCGCGCAGCAGAAGATTCGCCAGATGTTCTCGCTCAATATGCCGGCGCATATGCTCTCCCCCCGGCCCGATGACATCATGGGAGTTGACGCGGTTCAGGGCTATTACGATGCCTTCACGACCGGCACGGCGGCGGGGCGTCGACCTGCCCTCTTTCACGGCCGTACCCTCCTCATCGGTGCGATGCAGGATCCGGTTATTCCACCGGACATGGTCAATTCCATCCACTTATCGCGTTTTGAAGGGGCAGAACTTTCCTTCGTTGAGGGCAGCGGACATTGGCCACAGGTAGAGCAGCCGGCGATCGTCGCAAGTCGATTGCGTGCGTTTCTGGAACTACCGGCCAGGGGCAATTGAGAATAGGCGCAGTTCAGCGTATATTCCTGGCTTAGACCAGGCGATCGCATTCACATGTCCCTAGCCAACAGCTCAATCCCCAATATCGACGGACTCTGCAACTTTACGGCTCTACGCCGGGCGTCAAGGTACATGACGGCCGCGTACGACCAGGCCCTTGCACCCGCCAATTTGCGCATCACCCAGTTCTCGATTTTGTACCAGCTATCGAAGGCAGGAGAGATGTCGATAGGCGACCTGGCGGCTGCCCTAGCGATGGACCGAACGACGCTCGCGACGAATCTCAAGCCGCTGGAACGAGAAGGTTTGATCTCTGTTGAACCTGGCGAAGACCGCCGTTCGAAAGTCTCAAAGTTGACCAGAGCCGGGGTTGCCAAATTTAAACGTGCTTACCCCCTCTGGTCTGAAGTGCAGGCGCAATTTGAGTCGGCCTATGGAAAAGAACGCGCTGCCGCTCTGCGAGCCGATCTGCGCGGGGTGTTGAGCAGCGGCTTCGATCCCTGGGCAGAGCACACCGAAGCCCTGGGGTGACGCCCTGGAAATTTTTAGATGTGGCAGGACGGCGTACCAAATGCGGGGTTTACCCGCATTTTTTTAACGGAATTATGAGCATATGCTCATTTAAAGCCGCACGTAGCTAATAACCATTGAGGAGACTAAATTGCGTCAAGAAGAACTGGCACAGGCGTGCCGCAAGGCATTCACTGGATTTGAAAAGAACGACCGTTCGGAACTGGTCGCGGCACTAGCCGAAGACGTTGTCTTTGAATTTTCTGATTCCTTGCCATACGGCGGAAGCTACAAAGGCAAGAAACAGTTCCTCCAGTTTTGGGCGAATGTGTATAGCAAGTATGAATACTTCAACTACGATGCACACGCAGTCTTGGTGGCTGAAGACTACATCATCGTTCCTGTCGAAGCGCGCGCCAAGACGAAAACCGGCTTCTCGATGAACAATGAGCATTGCTTTTTGTTTCGCGTCAAAGACGGCCAAATCGTCTATGGGCGCATCTACGCTGACACGGCGCGCGGGCGCGATGTTCTAGAAGGTCGCGAGCCTCGACGTTACCCGCCGATGGATCTTGGTTAAGCCGCCATCGCCGTACCTCGCCAGGATCGTCTCGCTGGCGCTGCGCGAGGATGCGCAGCGCCGAAGGGCCGCCTGCATCAGGCCGAAATTAACGCCTGAGCGCAGGCGCGTCGCCTTTAGAGGGCACGGCGGGTGCATGCCTCAGGACGTCGATGTTGAAGCCGTGTCGTTCAATGCGGGAATCCGGGAAAATACTTCCGCAATGAAATCCATGAACACGATCGCGCGAGTCGGTAGCAACCTGCTCGCCACATAGACGATCTGTACAGGAACAGACGGTGGAACGTGCGCGGTAAGAATGCGTCGCAGGCGGCCGCTCTTTAGCCCCCCCTCGAACAGCCAGGCCGGACCATGCGCAATCCCCAGCCCTCCAACGGCCGCCGCGCTGGCCGCGGACGGAGAATTCACTTTTATCCTGCCGGATACCGGAATGTCGACGTCGCGCAAGCGCCACGTCGCACCGGACGACAGCAGCGTGTAGATCACGCAGTCGTGATCCCGCAGGTCGTCTGGCGTTTGCGGAACGCCGCGCCTGGCCAGATAGTCCTCGCTGGCCACGAAGACCCGTTCGTACGAGCCTATGGGCCGGGCGCGCAACGAACTGTCTTGCAGGTGTCCGATTCGGATGGCCAGTTCGCTCCCTTCATCCACCAGGTCCACATAACGATCGTTGAGCTGGAGATCCAACGTCAGCCCCGGATACCGCTGAAGGAATGCCGGCACGTGGGGCATGACGAAAGCATGACCGAGCGCGGTCGGGCAAGCGACGCGTAAAAGCCCTGAAGGCTCGGTGCCACTCCGGAACGAGGATTCGGATTCGTCCACCGCATCCAGAATTCGCCGAATGTCGGCGTAATAGCGTTCTCCTTCCGGGGTAAGAGACAGCTTGCGTGTGGAGCGGTGAAGCAGCCGCGTCTGCAGATGATCTTCCAACGCTGCCACATATCGGCTCACATTGGGTTGGCCCAGGCCGAGATCGCGACCGGCAGCAGAGAAGCTCCCCGTCTCCACCGCGCGCGCAAAGCAGGTCATCAAGAGAAACCGATCCATACGTCCATCCTGAGATTCATGCTTATATTGCATGAAACGTATTCAAAATAGCCATCTTATCGAAATTTACGCATGAACATACATTTCTTCTGGTGGACCGATTGCGGTCAATATTCAAGGAGAAAGATATGTCGCGCTTGCAAGGTAAACGTACGCTCATCACGGGCGGCACCAGTGGTATCGGCCTGGAAACGGCCAAGCAGTTCCTGGCCGAAGGCGCTCGCGTCATCGTCACCGGCGTCAACCCCGATTCGATCGCCAGAGCGCAGGCCGAACTCGGGTCGGAGGTGCCGGTGCTGCGCGCGGACTCGGCCAGCGTCGCCGCCCAGAAGGAACTGGCCCAGGCCGTCAAGGATCGCTATGGCCAACTCGACGTGGCCTTTCTCAATGCGGGCGTTTCCGTGTGGTTGCCGATCGAGGAATGGACGGAAGAGATGTTCGATCGTTCCTTCGACGTCAACGTCAAGGGCCCGTATTTCTTGATGCAGGCCTTGCTGCCCGTGTTTGCGAACCCGGCATCGGTCGTCCTCACGACGTCGGTCAGCGCCCATGCGGGGGCCGACCGCTCGTCCGTGTACGCCGCCACAAAAGCCGCGTTCCTGAACATGTCCAAAACGCTCTCCACCGAGCTGTTGGCACGCGGCATCCGAGTTAACGCGGTGAGCCCCGGGCCGGTGGAGACGCCGCTCTACGACAAGCTCGGCATTCCCGCTGCATACCGCGAGCAGGTCAACAAAGAAATCGCCGCGACCATTCCGCTCGGCCGCTTCGGCACCGCCGAGGAAGTCGCCAAGGCCGTCCTTTATCTCGCTTCCGATGAGTCGCAGTGGACCGTCGGGTCGGAGATCGTTCTGGACGGCGGGCGTTTGCTGAACCGCTGAACCCGCCTCTGACGCGGCCCCTTTTCGAGGTCAACCATTGCGAACGGGACGCGACGTCTGCGCCCGCTTCGCAAACCAGACAAACGTGATGAATTCGCTCACATTAATCAGTCACCCTCTCTGCCCATTTGTTCAGCGTGCCGCCATCGTGCTGCTGGAAAAGCAGGTGCCGTTTGAACGCATCAACGTGAATCTGCGTGACAAGCCCGCCTGGTTCCTTGCCCTATCCCCCAGTGGCAAGGTGCCGGTCCTTCAGGTGCGCCGCCCCGATGGAACGACAGGCGTCCTGTTCGAAAGCATGGCGATCTGCGAGTACCTGCTCGAGACGCAACCTGGTCCCAGCCTTTATCCGGATGACCCGATACTGCGGGCCATGCATCGCGCATGGATCGAGCTGAGCACCGCAACGCTCGGAGATACGTGGGCGTACTTGAATGCAAAGGACGCGCCGGCCGCCGGCTCGTGGGCCGTCTCCCTGGACAAAAAATTGGCACAGTTTGAACAGGTTCTGGAGCACGGTCCGTACTTCAACGGTGACCGCTTTGGCATGGTGGATGTGGTCATGGCCCCCGTGTTCCGCTACTTTGATGTCTTGCGGCCGGCGAGCTGGGCATCATTATTGGCCAGGTATCCACGCGTCGACGCTTGGCGCCATGCCGTCCTTGGCCGATCCAGTGTCGCCGCCGCCGTCACGCCGGATTATCCGGAGCTCCTGCGCGCGCACTTTGGACGGGAAGTTCAAGCGCCCTGACTTCGCCTGCCAGCCCTGCCGCCATGCGTCCGCAACGTAACAGCCGGGGCGTAGGCAGCAGGCGTTCAGGGACGCCATCACCGTTCATGACTTAGGCAGCCACGCTCTCTGCCCAATTGAATTGTTCAGCATGCCGCCATTGTGCTGCTGGGGTGCTTCATTCGCTATTTGAAAGAACTTATGATTGCGCCAAGGTAAACCCACAGAGCGCGCACCCATGCCCCGTCCCGATCTCAATCTCCTGCTGGCGCTGGATGCGCTGCTCGACGAAGGCAGCGTCATCGGCGCTGCGCGCCGCATGCACCTGAGCGCGCCGGCGATGAGCCGCACCTTGAGCCGCATCCGGGAGGCATTGGGCGATCCGGTGTTCGTCCAGGTCGGCCGCAAGCTCATGCCTACGCCCAAGGCGTTGGCACTGCGCGAACAGGTGCGGGTGGCGGTGGAACAGGCCTCGCAGGTGTTCGCTTCCGATGCCCAGATCGACCTGAAATCGCTGGATCGGCGCTTCAACGTCCGCGCCACCGATGAATTCGTGAGCATCCATCTGGGCCATCTCCTGGATGCGATGGCGCGGGAGATGCCGCGGGCGATGCTGCGCTTTTCGCCTGAGGAAGACGACGTCGACGAAGAGGCGCTGCGCAGTGGCCGCATCGACCTGTTCATCAGCGCCTCGCGCAAGCTGGGGCCGGAGATTCGCGTGCAGTCGCTGTTCACCACGACGTTCGTGGGGGTCGCGCGCGCCAACCATCCGATCTTCGCCGAAGAAATCACGCCCGAACGCCTCACGCGCTGGGAGCACATCAATGTGTCGCGGCGCGGCAAGGCCGCCGGGCCCGTCGATGCCGCGCTGGAGGCGCAGGGGCTGCGCCGGCACGTCGCCCTGGTGCTACCCAATCCGTACACCGCGTTGTTCGCATTGCAGGATTCGGATCTGCTGTTGCCCTTGCCCCGGCATCTGGCCAGCACCGCGCTGTCCGCGGGCCTGCGTATTCGCGTGTTCGACCTGCCCACACCGCTGGAAACGGTGCTGCTGACACAGGCCTGGCACCCGCGCATGGAGGGAGACCCGGCCCATCAATGGCTGCGGCAGACCATCCATACGCTCTGCAGCGAGAGCCAGGCGCAGGCGGCCAAGCGCGCCAAGCCGTAACGGCGCGCGCACGCCAATGCGTGCGTAGCACGCAATCATCCGAGTTCAATAAATGCACTTTCCGGAATGATTGCGCCTGCCTACAGTGATGCCTGTTGATCACTGCAGAAGGGCTGCATCGTGCATTCCGCGAACGTGCCTGACGCGCATCCAGGCGTCTCTCCACGGCCTTCCCGGTTTTGGGAAGGGTTGGCGCGTGGACTTCCTTATCTCGATCTGACGACGCCCCGCGCGACCTATGTGATGCGTTCGATCCTGGCCGCTTGCCTGGCCTTGGCGGTGGCCTATCTGCTGGACCTGCACGCGCCCTACGCGGCGGCTTCCAGCGTGCTGCTCGTCATCAACCCTGTTCAGGGCGGCGTGATCGGCAAGGGGGTGTGGCGGGTGCTGGGCACGCTGGTCGGCATGCTGGCGGCCTGCGTGCTGATGAGCGCCTTTGGCCAGATGCCCTGGCTGTTCTTGCTTGGCTTTGGCGCGTGGCTGGGGGTGTGCGTGGTGGGCATGACCCTGCTGCGTCATTTCCGGGCGTATGGCGCCGCGCTGGCGGGCTATACCGTGGGCCTGGCTGCCTACGGCGCCATGCAGCATCCGGAACGCACCTTCGACCAAGTGATGGGCCGCGGCGCGTCCGTACTGCTCGGCGTGGTCTGCCTGGCGTTGGTATCGGCCCTGTTCAGCAGCCGCAGCGTGCACAGCCGCCTGGCCTCGCTGCTCGACCGCTTGGCGACAGCCACGGCAGGCGTGCTGGCGACGCATCACCAGGCCATTCAAGGCAGCGCCGAACCGGGCGCCAAGCCCCTGGATGCCGGAAGGCGCTCGCTCATCGCCGAGGTGTATGGCGTGGACGATCTGCTGGCGCTGGGCAAGGCCGAGTCCGCCGACCTGGCCCATCGTGCCGGCACGGTACGGCACACGATGGTGTCGCTGTTTTCCGCCCTGGTAGGCGGCACGCCGCCCTTGCGCGAACACAGCGCCGGCGTGGCTGCGCTGCGCGCGTTGCAGCCGGACTGGGAACAGGCATGGCGGGAAGTCGGGCAGACGCTTGAGCAGGAACCCGGCCCGGCCGGAAGGGCGCGCGCCATCCGGCTTCTGACCGACCTGCGCGCCCGGCTGGTGGCCGCGCTCACCGCAACCTCGCTGGACGACGCCTCCGAGCAGGCCGCGCTGATGATCGCAGGCGATCGCTTGATCGAGCAGCTTGACGATTACCTGCAAGCGCTCGAAGGCATCGAACGTTTCCACCAACCCAGGCCGACGGCGGAACGCGTGTCCGTGCCGTTCCACCGCGACACGATGGCGGCCCTGCAGAATGGCGTGCGCGCCCTGTTGACCGTGGTGATGGGCGGCGCCTTCTGGATCGCCACCGGCTGGACGGAAGGCAACATGATGCTGGCGGGGCTGGCGGCCGCATGCGCGCTGCTGTCCACGGCGCCCAATCCCACGATGGGTGCCGTCGAATTCATCAAGGGCACGGCGGCCGCCGTTGCGATGGCCTTCGTGTGCACCTTCATCGTGCTGCCGCACATCTCGGGCCTGCCGCTGCTGCTGGTGACCTTGAGCCTGTTCTGGCTGCCCGGTGTGTATGCCACCACGCTGCCGCGTCATGCGCTGGCCGGCGTGGCCTATCTGGTGGCGTTCACGTCACTGGCGGCGGCGGACAACCCCATGCGCTACGACTTTGCCCTGTTCCTCAATGGCGCCGTGGCCTGGATCCTGGCGACGTGTTTCACGCTGCTGGGCTTCAGGATCGTGCTGCCGCGCAACGGGGCGCGTGACGTTACGCGCTTGCGCCAGCGCATCCGCGACGAGGCGCTGGGCACCTTGCGCGGCGAGCCGGCCGATGCGCCGGCCTGGCAATGGCGCCAGCAACACCGCATCGCGCAACTGGGCGCCTTGCTCAGGACGCAGCCGCACGTGATGGATCGCGCCATCGCGCAGGCGCTGACCAGCCTGCATCTGGGCCGGGAAGTCCTGCGCTTGCGACGCTGGCTGCGCCAGGCGCCCCAGGACGTCGCGTGGCCGCGCGTGGTGGCGCGCCCGTTGCGCTTTATGGGCCAGCGGGCCGGTGACCCCGCGCGGGCCGCACGCCATGCCCGCCGCGCGGCGGCGTCATTGGCGCGCTTGCCGGCGCGGTCCAGCGCCGCGACGGATGACGTGCGGCGCGTGACGATCGTGCTGCTCGACATCGCCACGCTGCTGGAACGCCATGCGAACGACGTTCCGCACCCCTTTGGAGGCCATGCCCATGCTCAGTGAGCTCTCATTGGCCGGCATCTACCTGCCGCCATTCTTTGTCTACGCCTGCGTGACCCTGCCGATCTATCTGGGCCTTCGCTTCGTGCTGGTGCGCAGCGGCGTGCTGCGCTGGGTATGGCATCCGGGCCTGTTCGAGTTCGCCATTTCTCTTTGCCTTGTTTCCCTGTTGGTGCTTTATGTCTGAACGTTCATTCTCCGCCAAGCGCCTGCTGCGGGCAGGACTCACCCTCGCGGTGGTCATCGCCGCCGGGTTTCTGGTCAGCGCGTTGTGGCGCGCCTATGTCATCGCACCCTGGACCCGCGACGGACGGGTCAGCGCGCAGATCGTGCGCATCGCGCCCGAGGTGTCAGGCACCGTCGCGGAGGTATCGGTGGCGGACGATCAATACGTCAAACAGGGCGACGTGCTCTATCGCATCGACAACGCCAGCTTTGCGCTGGCATTGGACCAGGCCGAGGCGCAGTTGGCGGCGGCCGAGGTCTCCTTGCGTCAGAAGACTGAGGAGGCGCGGCGGCGCCGCGGCATGGAAAGCCTGGTGCCCGCCGAGGACATCCAGCGGGCGACTCAGGCCGAGGCCATCGCGCGGGCCGAACTGCGCGGCGCGCGGGTCGCCGTGGACAGGGCGAAGCTGGATCTGGCGCGTACCGAACTTCGTGCGCCGACCGATGGCTACGTCACGCGCCTGCGGTTGAACAAGGGCGACTACGCCGTGGCGGGCCAGCCCAACCTCGCCCTGATCGATGCCCACAGTTTTTGGATCACCGGGTATTTCGAGGAAACCAAACTGCGCGGCATCCAGCCCGGCGCCGCGGCGCGGATCCGCCTGATGGGATTCGACCAGATCCTGCCGGGGCGAGTGGCCAGCATCGGGCGGGGCATCACCGACAGCAACCAGCAGGCCGATGCGCAGGGCCTGCCAAGCGTGGAACCCAGCTTCAGTTGGGTCCGGCTGGCGCAGCGCATTCCCGTGCGCGTGGAGTTCGAGCATGTCCCGCATGATGTCGTGCTGGCCGCCGGCATGACGGGCAGCATCGAGGTCACGCCCTCGGCGGGCACGCCGGCGCCCCAGGGCCGGCTGATCTCCCTGCTGCACCGCTGGATGTGAGGACAAGGCCATGCACGCACCCATCCCCCGCACGCAGCCACGCCTCCGCCGGGCACTGCTGGCCTCGCTGCTGGCCGTCCTGACCGGCTGCACCACCGTGGGCCCGGACTACCGCACGCCGACGCTGGACGTGCCCACGCACTGGATCGAGGCCGACGCCGCCCTATCCGATGGCGACCACGATGGCCTGCGCACCTGGTGGCGCGCCTTCCAGGATCCCTTGCTCGACCGCCTGGTCGATCAGACCCTGGCGCACAACCTGGACCTGGCCATCGCGTTGGCGCGACTGCGCCAGGCACGCGCCGAGCGCGTGCAGATCGCCTCGGCCGCCATGCCCGAGGTCTCGGTCGGCGCAGCCGGCGAGGCCGCACGTGGCAGCAAGGCACTCAGCTCCCAGCCCGGCGGACAGGCGCGAACCTGGCATCTTGGGTTCGATGCCAGTTGGGAGCTGGACCTGTTCGGCGGCACGCGCCGCGCGGTCGAGGCTGCCGACGCCGGCATCCAGGCGCTGGCCGAGGACCATCGCGCGCTGCAAGTGAGTCTGGTGGCCGAACTGGTATCCGATTACGCCGGGCTGCGCGCCGCGCAACTGCGCCTGGCCATCACGCAGGACAACATTCGCTCGCTGACCGAAGCCGAGCGCCTGGCGGAACAGGCGCACCGCAGCGGCCTGGGCACGCTGGCCGACGTCACCCAGGCCCGCGCCGAGCGCCAAATGGCCCAGGCGCAACCGCCCTTGCTGGAAGCGGACATCGCCCGGTTCAGCCATGCCATCGGCGTGCTGGCGGGCGGGTTTCCGGGCGACTGGCACACCGCCCTCGCAACGCCCGCACCGGCTTTGCCCATGCCGGTCGACTTGCCGCTGTCACTGCCTTCGGACGTCATTCGCCAACGCCCCGACCTGCGCGCCGACGAACGACGCCTGGCCGCCGCCACCGCGCAGATCGGCGTCGCCCAGGCCGAACGCTTCCCGACGTTCCGCATTCCCTTGGGGCTCGGCACCACCGCCAGCATCATCCACGACCTGTTCTCGGGCGCCAGCCTGGCGTGGTCGGCGGCCGTGCAGGGCAGCCAGTCCCTCTACGACGGCGGCCGCGCGCAAGCGGGCGTGACCGCGGCCCAGGCCAACGCCAACGCCGTGCGGCGCATCTACGAACGGGACGTGCGATTGGCACTGCGCGACGTGGAAGACGCCTTGACGGCATGGACCAGCGAACGCCAACGGCAAGCCGCGCTACAGAACGCCGTGGCCGACAGCCAACAGGCCCTGCAACAGGCCACCCAACTCTACGCGCGAGGGTTGAGCGCCTACCTCCCGGTGCTGGTGGCGCAGCGCAGCCTGAACCAGGCACGCGATGCGCTGGCCCTCAGCCAACTGGCGCAGCTGCAAGGAGGCATTGCCTTGTACAAGGCGCTAGGGGCGGGGTGGTCGGACACGGGATTGGTAACAGAATCAGATCAATGGGCCGCCAGAGAAACAGCGGCGACGCAGTGATGCTTTGAGGCAGCGCATCAGATGAACAGGGGAACGGCTTGCGCCCAAGGAAACGACACGTCGTTGCGCCAGAGAACTAACGCTTCGCATCCCTGGAGAGTTGGCCTGACGTCCCTCATTTGGTACAAGCAAAGTTGGTCAGAATCCGAGACTCGATAGTTGCCATGTCCGAACCCTATCCGGCCTTACTCAAACTCCAGACCTCCCGCGAGAATCTTGCCAGATGGCGCGCCACCGACGGGCAGTGGTATCTCTCCGAAGGCGTATTCCTGGCGTCCGATAAGCTCGACCATTGTTGAGACCACGCAGTCATCCTGCAGGGACAACAGAACGCACACGACAAGGCCGCCAGGCGGACCAAAGGGATAACGTTGCCAATGAGACGACTAGCACTGATCAGCATGCTGTCCGCCTGCGCGGTGTGCCAGGCGCAGGCAGAAAGGACCTGGCACTTTACCGGCGCCGAGCTTGCCACGGCCCTTGAAGGCCGGATGCCATCGGAACTTCGCGATGCATCGCTTCGCCAGCAATTCTCTTCCTCCTACGCGCAGGCCTACATCGTCGGCATCGCCGACCAGACACAAGGCACGGTCTGGTGCACCTCGACCGGCGTCCTTCCCCACGAATTGAAAGACAGGGTGTACAGCTACTTGTCCTCGCTGCCAGCCAACCGTCTCGAGGAAAATGCCGGCCCGCTGGTCAGCGAGGCACTCCATCAGTCTTTCGCTTGCCGATAGGATCATCTTGGCCAACGCAGCACAGACCCGGCGCCACTCAAGGTGAGCCCGCCCCGAGGCACGGGAATTACCGGTTCTGGCGCACCAGTCCACGTCAACTGTCAACTTACTGGATTGCGTGCCGTGACGATCCACGCCGCCCCGCTAATCGTCACCGACCGCTCGCCGGCGAGCTCAGCAAAGGCGGCACGAACTGCGGCCGAGGCGCGCGCGCGGATGTCGTCGGGCTGGTCAGCGAGTGCGCTCGACAACGGGCCGACCTCGAGTGTCATTTTCACCGCGTCATCGATCGCAGCGTCCCGCGTCCCGCCCTCACCGAACGGGACGGCAGCGTCGAAGGGGACAATAGCAATATCTGTAAAGCCGGCCGATGACAGAATTTGCGCCACGCGCGCCGGGTCGCCGAACGAAAATGGGCCGGGCGCTTCAGAATCGGGCAGCGAGTTCGGCGGGACGATACCCTTGAGCGCGCCCATTGGGAGGCGCACCCAATCGTTCTCCGCCGCGGCGCGCCAGCAGACGAAAGCGACTCTTCCACCGGGCCGGAGCGCGCGTCGCATGTGGGTGAACGCCGCTATTGGATCGTCGAAAAACATTACGCCGAAACGCGAGAAAAGGATGTCGAACGCGCCCTCGGGCAGCTCTGCGCGGCTGGCGTCTGCCACCTGAAACAGGACCCGCGTTTCCTGGTGCGCAAGCGAGCGCGCTTGGCCGATCAGCGGTTCGGATATGTCCACGCCCAGCACTTGGCCCCCTGCGCCGACACGGGCTGCGAGAGCCAGGCTAGACGCGCCCGCGCCGCAGCCGATGTCCAGCGCGCGCTCACCCGTCGCGGGCGCGGCGGCTTCTATCGCGGCCTGGCCGAACACCGCCACCATCGCGTCGAGCCGGGCCTGGTTGGCGACCCAGCGCTCCCCGCTTTTACCACTCCAGTCACCGATCTGATCGGCACGTTGCTCGGCCATGTCGTCTCCTTGACGCGTCGCTAAGTCCTTCTTCGCGCCGATCCACGCCCACCTTTCGAAGGCGACGACGCAACGGAAGAAGGGAATCCCTAAACTCAAACCACCATTGACTGCTGTGCGAAGATTCCGGCCATCGCGCCTTGCCATGATGCCGTGCTCACTGAATGCATGGCAGGGTTGGCAAGGTCGCCCGCGGCGTAGATGCCAGGCGTGCTGGTCTGGCGGCGCTCGTCGACCATGAGGGCGACGCCTTGGGGCGTATCGACCGTGGCGAGGCCCAGCGACTCATGCAAGCGTGCAGAAGGCTTGTTGCGCGGATGGGCGAACAGGATGTCGACTGCGACAGGAGGGCCTGCATCGAGCTTGACGGTGACGTTATGGCTGTCGTGATGGTTGAGCTCGGTGATCAGACCATCAACGACCTGGACGCCGCGGCGCGCGAGATCGGCCCGGGCGTCGGGCGGGATGTCGTGACCATGCGCGAAGACCGTCAGCGAGTCGGTCCAGTCGTGGTACAGCCTGACGTAGTTGTGCGACGGCGGGCCGGACCAGACGAGACCCCAATGCCGCCCTGCGACTTCGAAGCCGTCGCAATATGGGCAGGGAACGATGGACGTGCCCCAGCCCTCGGCAAACCCCGGGATGCCAAGCATCTGGTCCGCCACGCCATAGCTCAGGATCAGGCGGCGCGCTCCAAGGCTTTCGCCATCGCCAGTCAAGACAGAGAAATCGTCCAAGGCGCCGGAAATGCGATCAGCCCTTGCATTGACCAGCCTGACTGAGGGATAGCGCGCAAGCTGCTCTCGCGCCTCGGTCAGGATGTCCAGCGGTGCCTTGTGATCGTGACCGAGCAGGCCATGTGAATGGTCGGCGAAGCGATTGCGCGGCAGGCCAGTGTCGAGAACGGTGACCTTTCGGCGGGCGCGGCCGAGTTGCAGTGCCGCGGCGAGGCCGGCAAAGCTGCCGCCGATGATGATGACGTCATTCATGGTATTGGGATCCGTGTTCTCTATGGCAGGGATTGGGGGCTGCGCTTGGCGGTGAGCCGTGAGTGCGCGAGGCGGTGCCGGAAAGCGCAGCTACCGTGTTGAAGCCTATTCACCGGCGTGCAAATTTCAGATACCATGAAGTATCCTAAATTGTCATTTACGATACTGTCAAGTACTGGAATACCTGTGGCGGAAAAAAAAATGCTGGGCCGGCGCGGCCGGCCCGCCAACGAGGCGCTGGGCCAAACGATAGTGGACGCGGCCACGCAACTGTTTGTGGAACTGGGTTTTCAAGCAACGACCATGGACAAGGTCGCCCAGCGAGCGAAGATATCCAAGCTCAGCATCTATCGTCATTTCGAGAATAAGGAGGCGCTATTCAGCGCGGCCATCGCGGCGCACTGCAACCAGTTTGCTCCTCAAGCGCTTATTGAAGGCGTCGCGGGTTCAGCGCAGGATCAGCTCGTCGCGGTGGGTTCATTCCTGCTTCGCACGCTTTTGAGCCCGGAAGTCCGCAATGTCGAAGCCATGATAGTGGCCGACAAGACGAATCAAAGATCGTTGAGCAAGCTGCATTACGAGGCCGGCCCCGCCTACGTCATAGCTCAGATCGAGGACCTGTTGCGTCAGTTGCACGCGAGCGCGGCTCTGAGCGTGCCGGATCCTCGTGGATCCGCGCGCTTGTTTGCCGCGCTCATCAAAGGTTCCGACCTGCTGACAATTGCTCGCTTCGATGAGGCCAAGGCAGAAGACGACCACGAAATCGAATCCTATTGCCGGTCGGCTGTGGCAATGTTCATCGCAGCGCATGGCGGAAACCGCGATGTAAGCGCTGCGTCGCACATTAAGTCCGGCTCAACGCGTTGATGGCGGCTTTCGACCCAGCCGCGCCACCAGCATAGAAAAGGGCCGCTTTTTGTGCGGCCCTTTTTACGACGGTGAAAGCTAGGACAAATGGCGCAGATCTTGGGATATAGAGGCCCTTCGCGCTCGACCGACTTTATGTCGAGCGACCGACTTTATTTCCTGTTTTCAATACTGAAAACTGGAAATAAAGTCGGTCGCAAACGACCCGCGTAACCGATTGATTTTGAAAGACATCCAGGATTAGAAAACATGGGGCAAAGTCGGTCGCACCCTGGACCTCGGGCCTTCAACCCAAAAAAATTGAACAAAAGTCGGTCGCAACGTCCCTGCCTCCCGGGTTCAATCTGACCGAGTTGCGAATGGAAATGTCGTACCGCTTCTTGGCGCATGCAGGCCGGCGATACCTAGCGCCGTCATGGTGGCCGCTTTCGGCCAGTAATGGTCGCTCGACAAGCCCAACCTACTCAGGGAAAATCGCTGCACTGGCCTTGAGTTCCTCGTCACTGCCAATCAATGATCTATCTATGTGAAATCGAAGACGTGTTTGATTTGCATGGCCGAGGATGTATCGTCGTGCCAGGAATTCCACACTCTTTGCCGCCCGGTGCGCGGGTCTACCCGGGCACGGCCCTTCTGATCGTAACGCCGACTGGCGAAGAACTGCGCACCACCATCTCTGCCGTTGAAATGATCAACCGGGGCAAGCCGCTAGACCACGCTCCCTTCTGCGTACCCAGAGGGATCAAGAAGCAGCAATTGGCTATTGGGTCTAAGGTTTACGCGCTTTAATTGCCGATATGGAAAGACCGGGATACCGTGTCCGGTTCTCCCCATAATGACTGCTTCGGGTCGAAAGCGGCCAGTCGTCGACGACCGCTATCCCCAAGTGCACTCAGACGCGCAGGTCCGAACTCCGGCCGTACAGAGCCTCGTGCGCCCCGAGCTAATCGGTGCACCAAAAAGAGGGCCGCTCTGCGGCCCCCTCCCACGCCTTAACAACCGATGAATCCACCTTCGCCACACAATCGGTGACGATATGGCGCGTTCGACTCGCGACCGACTTTATTCCTCGTTTTCAAAGCGGGCCGAAGCCCGCCCCGCCTCACTCCACCGTCACACTCTTCGCCAGATTCCGCGGCTTATCCACATCCGTTCCGCGCGCGCACGCCGTGTGATACGACAGCAACTGCAGCGGCACCGTATGCAGAATCGGCGACAGCTTTCCGTAGTGTTCCGGCATGCGGATCACATGCATCCCTTCAGCGCTCTGGATCTTGCTGTCCGCATCGGCAAACACATACAGCTCACCACCCCGCGCGCGCACTTCCTGCATGTTGGACTTCAGCTTTTCCAGCAGCTCGTCCTTGGGCGCGATGGTGACGACCGGCATGTGCTCGGTGACCAGCGCCAGCGGGCCGTGCTTGAGTTCGCCGGCCGGGTAGGCTTCGGCGTGGATGTAGCTGATTTCCTTGAGCTTGAGCGCGCCTTCCAGCGCGATCGGGTAGTGCATGCCGCGGCCCAGGAACAGGGCGTTTTCCTTGGACGCGAAGCGGTCGGCCCAGGCCATGATCTGGGGTTCCAGCGCCAGCACGGAGCCGATGGCCGAGGGCAGGTGACGCAGGGCCTTCAGGTGCTCGGCTTCCTGCTCTTCCGTGAGCTTGCCGCGGGTCTGAGCCAGCGTCAGCGTCAAGAGGAACAGGGCGGTGAGCTGGGTGGTGAAGGCCTTGGTGGACGCCACGCCGATTTCGACGCCGGCGCGCGTGATGTAGGACAGCTTGCACTCGCGGACCATGGCGCTGGTGGACACGTTGCAGATGGTCAGCGTGTGTTCCATGCCCAGCGAACGCGCGTGCTTGAGCGCGGCCAGCGTGTCGGCGGTTTCGCCGGACTGCGAGATGGTGACGACCAGCGAGCGCGGGTTGGGCACGCTGTCGCGGTAGCGGTATTCGCTGGCGATTTCGACGTTGACGGGGATCTTGGCGATGGATTCGATCCAGTACTTGGCGGTGAGGCCCGCGTAGTAGCTGGTGCCGCAGGCGAGGATCAGCAGGGAGTCGACTTCCTTGAAGACCTTGTAGGCCTGGTCGCCGAAGAGTTCGGGCGTGATGGACTCGATGTCCTGCAAGGTGTCGCCGACCGCGCGCGGCTGCTCGAAGATTTCCTTCTGCATGTAGTGGCGGTAGGGGCCCAGCTCGGCGGCGCCGGTGTGCACGTGCACGGTGTGCACCTCGCGGTCGACGTTCTTGCCGGCGGCGTCGACGATCCAGACGCGCGAGAGCTGCAGGTCGACGACGTCGCCGTCTTCCAGGTAGATGATCTGGTCGGTGGTGCCGGCCAGGGCCAGCGCGTCCGAGGCCAGGAAGTTCTCGTTCTGGCCCACGCCCACCACCAGGGGCGAGCCCTGGCGCGCACCGACGACGCGATGCGGTTCGTCGCGGCAGAACACGGCGATGGCGTAGGCGCCATGCAGGCGGCGCACGGCGTTCTGCACGGCTTCGAAGAGGTCGCCGGCATACAGGTGGTTCACCAGGTGCGCGATGACTTCGGTGTCGGTCTGGCTTTCAAAGACGTAGCCGACGGCTTGCAGCTCGGCGCGCAGTTCGTCGTGGTTTTCGATGATGCCGTTGTGGACGAGCGCGATGCGCGGCTCGTCGTTGCCCAGGTGCGAGAAGTGCGGGTGGGCGTTATGAGTGGCGGGAACGCCGTGCGTAGCCCAGCGGGTGTGGGCGATGCCGGTGAAGCCCTGGATCTTGTCCTGCGCGACCTGGTCGGCCAGCTCGGCCACGCGCTGCGTGCTGCGCGTGCGGCGCAGGTGGCCATCGGCGTAGACGGCGACGCCGCAGGAGTCATAGCCGCGATATTCCAGACGCTTGAGGCCTTCGACGAGGATCGGGGTGATGTCGCGCTGGGCGACGGCGCCAACAATGCCGCACATAGGAGTGACTCCGGTAGGTTCGTGTACCGACGCATTGTGCGCGACCCCTAAAGAAATTTGATTTCTTTATATTGATGAATTTGGCAGTTAATTCCCTTACACAAATGTGATTAAATAATCTTTCATTGAATTCACATCGTTGAATTAATCATGCAAAACATGCCGATTTCGCTACCCGAACTGGATGATCTGGACCGGCGCATTCTTGAACAGTTACAAGAAGACAGTTCGCTGACCAACCAGGATCTCGCCGCAAAGGTGCATGCGTCGCCGCCGACCTGCCTGCGGCGAGTGCGGCGACTGGTGGAGGAAGGGGTGATCGACAGGCAGGTGGCGATCCTGGCGGCCGAGAAACTGGGCAGCACGCTGACGGCGATCGTGGAGATCACGCTGGATGTGCAGGCGGCGGAAAGCCTGGATGCGTTCGAGCAAAGCATGCTGACGGAGCACGCCGTGCTGCAGTGCTATCGGGTGTCGCCGGGTCCGGACTTCGTGGTGATCGCGCAGGTGAAGGACATGCCGGCTTATCACGCGCTGGTGCATCGGGCCTTCACGGCGCAGGCCAATGTGCGCAACGTGCGCACGTTTTTCTCGGTGCATCGCGCCAAGTTCGAGACGCGGATCGATGTGCGGGGGTGAGGCGAGCGCACAATTTCAGCATGCGCCAAGCCTGCCGCCCCCAGACGGGGGATAATGCACCAAAGACGCGCGAAAGGCCCTCACCGTCCCGACAGGAGTTGCCCTTGCCACCGCCATCGACCCCGTACCTCGAGATGATTGCAACACACCTCAATGCTCCGTATGGACAGGTGGTGAGTGCAGTTGATGTCGCCACTGCGTTGCGCGCTGGCAATCTCTCCTTGGCTGCAAGCGATCCGCTCGCACAAGAGCTGCTAGCGCACATGTTCCTTGAACTGGAACCTGAATTCATTGGTAGAGCCAGCTTTGAAGCGGGCGTGCGACTAGAAGAAGCTGAGGCGCTCTATCAAAACGCCCGAAAGCACTTTGACCTGCCAAGGGCAGTCCGGTGGGAGGAAGCGCTTAAGGGGGTACTTTGATGCGCACTTCCAGGGAAGACATCCTGCTCCACCGGTCATCCGGCCCATGGAGGCGTTTGGAATCGCACGCGCGGCTTCTGGTGGAGAACGCCCGCCTTCACGGCGGCAATTCCTTCCAGCCAGTGTTAGGGGGTGGTACGCGCTTGATGCTCGCCCTCAATCACCGGATCAGCGACGATGTTGGCGTGGGGCACGGCCAAGATTGCGGAATGGGCGGATACCTAGACGCCCCATAGTTAGACGCCCAACAGCCAGAGCGCGGCGCTTCCAACGCTCAGTGCGCGCCGACTCAGCGCGGCTTCCGCCCCACCAGCCGCTCAAACTGCGCCAGATACCGATTCCCCATCTTCTGCACGTCGTGCTCGTTGCGCACGTACTCATAGGCGCGTTCGGTGACTTCCTGGCGAAAGGCCGCGTCGTCCAGGCAGCGCGCCATGCCGGCCGCCATGGCCTGATGATCGCCCACGGCGCACAGCACGCCGCGGCCGTCGGCCAGGCTTTCCTTCAGACCGCCGGCGTCGGTAGAGACGACGGGCACGCGCTGCAGGAAGGCGTCGAGCACGCTGCTGCCCAGCGCCTCTTCCTCGGAGCTCATGACGAACACGTCGAGGATGCTGTAGAAGTCCTCGACGCCCTTGCGAAAGCCCGCAAAGCGGTAGACATCTTCGATGCCGAGCCTGCGGGCTTCGTCCTTGGCCTGCTGCTCGCGGTCGCCGCCGGCGCCGAAGTGCAGGAAGACGAAGTCGCGGCGCGTCTTGGCCAGTTCGCCGACGGCGCGCACCAGGGTGACGGGGTCCTTGTCGCGGATGAGCGCGGCGGACGTCGCCATGACCTTTTTGCCTTCCAGGTCGAATTCGCGCACCAGATTGGCGACGTTGTCGGCGTTGATCTGGTGAGGCTCGACCGCGCTGCGGATGATGACGGGTTCGATGCCGAGGCGGCGCGGTTCGCCCGCGGCCATCTCGCTGATGGCCACGAAGAGGTCCGCGTGGCGCCATTTGAAGCCGGTCTTCCATTCGTCGCCCGGCTTGACCACGAACGAGGTGCGGCGCGAGAACGCGACCGGGCGGCGATGCAGCCACTTGGTCAGCACGGCCCAGGTGATGGTGTTGGCCGTCTGCGCGTGGATGATGTCGTAGCGGCCGGCGCCCGCCAGGAAGGCGAGCTGGGCGGGCACGTTGCGCACGGCGTGGGCGACGAAGCCTTCCTGGCGCGCGCGCTCGGCCAGCGGGGCGCCTTCGCGGCACATCACTTCGACGTCATGGCCGGCCTTGCGGAAGGCGCGCATGCAGTACAGCGTCTGGCGTTCGCCGCCGCGCCAGCCTTTCTCGAAGTTCAGTTGCAGGATTTTCATGCGCGGCCGATGCCCGAGTACTCGAAGCCCAGGCTGCGCACGTCGGCCGGCGTGTAGAGGTTGCGGCCGTCGATGATGAGGGGCGTTTTGAGCAACGCCTTGACGCGATCGAAGTCGGGCGCGCGGAAGACCTTCCATTCGGTGGCGATGAGCAGCGCGTCCGCACCGTCCAGCGCGTCGTACATGTCGGTGGCGAAGCTGATGCCCTGATGGCCCGCCAGCACGCGGCCGGCCTCGTGCATGGCCACCGGGTCGTAGGCGCGGACTTCGGCGCCGCGGCGCGTGAGTTCGGCAATCGCCGTGAGGCTGGGGGCTTCGCGCATGTCGTCGGTATTGGGCTTGAACGACAGGCCCCACAAGGCGATCTTGCGGCCGCTCAGGTCTTCGCCAAAGCGCGCGACCAGTTTTTCGGCCAGGCGGAATTTCTGTGCGTGGTTGGCGGCTTCGGCCGCTTCGATGACGCGCATCGGCAAACCGTGTTCGGACGCCGTGTTGACCAGCGCCTGCACGTCCTTGGGAAAGCAGGAACCGCCGTAGCCCGCGCCGGGATACAGGAAGTGGTAGCCGATGCGCGGATCGGCGCCGATGCCGCGGCGCACCTGTTCGACGTCCGCGCCCAGGACTTCGGCCAGGTTCGCCATTTCGTTCATGAACGAGATGCGCGTGGCCAGCATGGCGTTGGCGGCGTACTTGGTCAGCTCGGCGGAGCGCACGTCCATCACCATCAGGCGGTCGTGCGTGCGCTGGAAGGGCTCGTAGATGCGGCGCATCACGCCGATGGTGTAGTCGTCGTCCGCGCCGACGATGACGCGGTCCGGGCTCATGAAGTCGTTGATGGCCGCGCCTTCCTTCAGGAATTCGGGGTTGGACGCCACCGTGAAGGGAAGGTCGACGCCGCGCTCGGCCAGTTCCTTGGCGACCACCGCGCGCACCTTGTCGGCCGTGCCGACGGGGACGGTGGACTTGTCCACGATCAGCTTGCGCGAGGTCATGTGGCGCGCGATGTTCTGCGCGGCCGCCAGGACGTATTTGAGGTCGGCGGAACCGTCTTCGCCGGGCGGGGTGCCCACGGCGATGAACTGGACGTCGCCGAACGCCACGCTTTGCGCGATGTCATCGGTGAAGTGCAGGCGTCCGGCCTGCACGTTGCGGCGCACCAGGTCTTCGAGGCCCGGCTCGTAGATGGGGATGCCGCCCTGGCGCAGCAGGGCGATCTTGGCCGCATCCACGTCCAGGCACATGACATCGTTGCCCATGTCGGCCAGGCACGCTCCCGACACCAAACCCACGTAACCGGTACCCACGACCGTGATCTTCATGCCTGAACGCCTTCAAAATAGGGAATCTTCGCGCCCGGCCAAGGAAACCGGGCGCCGGCCGCCATTATAGAAGCGGCCCGCGCCCGAGGTCCTGCGGCGCGCTAGGTCCGAAGCTTGTTGAACCGGACCGTGTTGACCACCACGGCCAGGGCCGCGCACACCGTGCCCAGCACCAGCGCCAGGCCAGGCCCGTGCGCCGCGCTGACGCTGAAGGCGATCGCCACAAGCGCCGTGCCGAAGCTCTGGCCGAACACCCGAGTGGTGGCCTGCAGCCCGCCCGCCGCCCCGCTGCGCAGCCGGGGCGCGGCGGACAGCAGGGCGCGGTTGTTCGGCGTCTGAAAAAAGCCGAAGCCGACGCCGGCCACGAACATGCCGGCGATGATCGGCCCGTTCGACACGGTGGAAGGCAGCAGCGCCAGCGAAAGCATGCCGACGACCATGGTGGCCGCCCCCACGCCGCTCAGGGTGGCGGCCGAATAGCGGTCCGACAGGCGGCCCGCCAGCGGCGCAATGATGGCCGTACCCACGGGCCAGGCGCCCATCAGCATGCCCACTTCCAGGTAAGGCCGACCCAGCACCTGCTGAAAATAGAACGGCAACGACACGTACGAGGCCATCTGCGCGGCGAAGGTGCAGGCCGACGCGCCTACCGCGAAGGCCAGCGGCCGGATGCGCAGCAGGTCCACCGGCACCAGCGGCGCGGTCTGCTGGCTGGCCCGGCGTACCAGCACCATGCCCGCGACCGCCGAGATGGCGACCAGGCCGATGCCGCGCAGCAGGTCTTCGCCCATCATGTCCACGCCGGAAATGAACACGCCCAGCGTCGCCATGCAGAGCAGGGCGCTGATCCAGTCCAGTTTCACGTCGTTGCGCGGGACTTCGGGCAGATGGCGCAGGCCCATCATGGCGAGCGCGCAGATGGGCAGGTTGACGGCGAAGATCCACGGCCACGGCGCCACCGACAGGATGGCCGAACCGATCGTGGGCCCCAGCACCGACATCACCGCCACCGTGGTGGCGTTGATGCTGATGCCTCGCCCCAGCATCTTGAGCGGATAGATGTTGCGCACCAGGCCGCCGAACATGCACATCAGCGTGGCCGCCCCCAGGCCCTGGAACACGCGCGCCGCCGTCAACTGCCACAGCGTGCCCGCCAGGGCGCAGCCCAGCGAAGCCAGCGTGAACAGGACCAGGCCGAAGGTGAACATGCGCCGAAAGCCGATGCGCTCGGCCAGCGCCGACAACGGCAGCAGCGCCATTACGACCGCGAGGTTGTAGGCGTTGACGATCCAGACCGCCTGCGCCGGCAAGGCATTGAGATCCTTGGCGATCGTCGGCAGCGCCACGTTGGCGATGGTGGTGTCCAGCACCGACAGGCTGATGCCCGTCATCACGGTGGCCGCCGCCCAGTACCGGCGCGGCGCCGGCAGGCCGTCGGGCGGAGCGGACTTGGCGGCGCCTTCCGGCGCCGCGTCGTGCCCCGGCGTCACGACTTCTTTACCGGGCGCTGCCATCCCTCGACGGTGACCTGCTTGGGGCGCGACACCGTCAGCTTGTCAGCCGGCGCATCGCGCGTGAGGGTGGTGCCGGCGCCCAGCGTCGCGCCGCGGCCCACGCGCACGGGCGCGACGAGCTGCGTGTCCGAGCCGATGAAGGCGTCGTCCTCGATCACGGTGCGATGCTTGTTCACGCCGTCGTAGTTGCAGGTGATGGTGCCCGCGCCCACGTTTACGCGCGCGCCGATGTCGGCGTCGCCGATGTAGGCCAGGTGGTTGGCCTTGCTGTCCGCGCCCAGCACGCTCTTCTTGATCTCGACGAAGTTGCCGACGTGGCTGCGGTCGCCCAGCTCGGCGCCGGGACGCAGGCGGGCGTAGGGGCCCACGCGCGCATCGCGACCCACCTCGGCCTGCTGCAGGTGGCTGAAGGCTTCGATGTGCGTGCCCGCGCCGACGCTGACGTCGCGCAGCACGCAATGCGGGCCCACGCGCACGCCGTCGGCCAGCGAGACCTGGCCTTCGAACACGCACCCCACGTCGATGAAGACGTCGCGGCCGCAGGTGAGCGTGCCGCGCACGTCAAAGCGCGCCGGGTCGGCCAGGGTGACGCCGGCTTCGAGCTGGCGGCGGGCCTGCTCGGCCTGCCAGCGGCGCTCGAGTTCGGCCTGCTGCACGCGGCTGTTCACGCCCAGCGTTTCCCAGCCGGCGCCGGGCTGGGCCGCGCCCACGGGCACCTCGTCGACCACGGCCAGGCCGACGACGTCGGTCAGGTAGTACTCGCCCTGGGCGTTGTTGTTGTCGATGCGGGTCAACCAGTTCTTCAGCTTCGCGGTCGGCGCGCTGAGGATGCCGGTGTTCACTTCCTTGATCTCGCGCTCGGCGTCCGAGGCGTCCTTGTGCTCGACGATGCGGCACACGTTGCCCTTGGCATCGCGCACGATGCGGCCGTAACCCGTGGAATCGGCCAGCACTTCGGTCAGCACGGCGGCGCCCTGGCCACGCGCATCCAGCAGGCGCTGCAGGGTCTCGGGCTGGACCAGCGGCACGTCGCCGTACAGCACCAGCGTCACGTCGTCCTTGCCGTCGCCTTCCAGCAGCAGCGGCACGGCTTGCTGCACGGCATGGCCCGTGCCGTGCTGAGGCTGCTGCAGCACGAAGTGCAGGTCTTGCTGACCGTCGAAAGCCTGCTTGACGCGATCCGCGCCGTGGCCGACCACCACGATGATGCGCGCCGGCTGCAATTGGCGCGCGCTGTCCAGCACATGGGCCAGCATGGGTTTGCCGGCCAGCGTGTGCAGCACTTTGGGAAGGTCGGACTGCATGCGTTTACCCAGTCCGGCGGCAAGAATCACTACATTAAGCATAAGTTCCAGTAGGTGTGGAGACGGTCGGGCGGCCTTGCGGCCGGTCCGCGTGTCGATTGAAGGATAGGGTCAGGGCTTGCCGTCGGCAGGCCCGGTTTTCTTGGCGGGCTTTGCCGCCCGCTTGGTGGCGGCGGGCTTGCGCGCGGCAGCCGGCTTGGCGGCCTTGCCTTGCGGCTTGGCCGACGCCTTGGGCGTGGCGGGGTCGGGCTTGGCGCCCGTGTCCGCGGCCGGCGCGCTTGCCGGCATCGAGGCCGCCGTGGCGGCGGCGATCTGGTTGAACTGCTGTTGCAGCAGATCCCACCAGGCCTTGGACGCCGACTGCGCGGCGGCGCCCATCTGTTCGCTCATGGCGGCGGCCGATTCGGCGCCGCCGGTGGCGGACGCGCCTGCCTCGCTGCCCGATGCGGCATCGGACTGTGCGCTGGCGTCTTCCTTGGCCTGGGCGGACGCGGCGTTGTCCGGCTGCGCGGAACTTCCGTGGCCAGCGCCCGCCGACTTCGGCGCGGGCTTCAGGCCCAGCGCAACCTCGAGCGGCGAAGGCGCGCCGCCCTCCGGCGCCGTGCCCAGGTCCATGCGCGAGGCGCTGTCCACGAAGGCGCGCAGGGTGCTGATCGTGGACCGCTGCACCTCCATGCCCTGGATGGTGCTGGAGAGCATGCTCAGGTTCATGCGCAGCCAGTTTTCCACCGACCGCAGTTCGGCGATGCGGCGGTCCAGGTCTTCGAGGTTCATGGGCGGGGCCATGGGCAGGCTGCTCGCCAGACCGCCCGGGCCCGTCAGGCCGGCCCAGGCCTGGCGCATCATTTCCATGCTGGCCAGTAGCGGATTGCCCGACAGGTCGGAGTTCTGGCCCATGCCGGGCAGGACGAACGGGTTGGTGTATTGATCGCTCATTCCAGGTCTCTCCAAGGTCGGATGCTTGCCGCCGGCGGTCGGGTCAACCCGGCAGAAGCTGATTGTTCTCCACGCGCACATGGTCGCCGGAGGCAAACGAGAACGGCTGCGCGCTGCGGAACTGGCGCGTGCTGCCGTCGCTCATGCGCACCGTGAGCTCATAGTGCGTCACTGTTTGTTGCTGTCTGATATTACGCTCAACTTCACGGCCTGCCAAAGCACCGCCGACCGCGCCCAGCACCGTCAGGGCCGTCTTTCCGCTGCCTCCGCCAAACTGATTACCCACGACGCCGCCGGCCACGCCGCCCGCGATGGTGCCGACCAGATGGTCGCTGTTGTCCTTGGCGGGAACCTGCACCTGGCGGATGGTCTCGACCACGCCGCACGAGGCGCAGGCTTGCGGCGCCGGCGCGGGACGCGCGGCGGGCGCGGCCGGCCGCGAGGGCGATGCGGGCTGCGACGCCTGGGCCTGGTGCATCTGGCCCGCGGGCCGGCCCGCGCCGGGCGGTGCGGCGTCGGGTGCGGGCGCCAGGTTGGCGTCTTCAGGGCCGGCTTCGGCGACTGCCTCGTCCGCGTGCGGGTTGGCCGACGGGGTGGGCAGCCAGCCGAGCACCGCGGCCACGCCCACCGAACACATGACGATGACGGCGATCGCGGCGGCGGCCAGCAGCGGATGCAGGCCGCGGCGCGGCGCAGGTTGGGTCGAAGTATTCATGACGATGCTCCATCGTAACTAACCGGCAGTGGTATAGCACCCGGGCGCGGTTTCGGCATGTTGCGATGGTGACCCTTCTTTGCAGGGCGGATGGAGGGTGGACAGGCAGGGACATTCGTGGACAATAGGCGCATGGATCCCATCACCCTGCCCCAGCTTGAACAGGCAATCAACTACTGGCGCAACACGTCGCCATCGGTTGGCGAAGAGTCGCGCCTGTGCCCCGAGGCAGCCGCGCTGGCCACCCCCTATGCGTTGATGATCATTGCCCATCGGCGCGAGATTCCCGCCGCCGAACTCAGCGACAAGGCGCGCGCCGCGCTGGCCGCGTGGGCGGCGGCGAAAGCGTGATCCGCCGTCTGGCCGGGCCTTGCGGCCCCACCCGCCTCAGCCCTTGAGCAGTGCCTGGATGTCGTGCGTCAGGCCGTCGGCCCCGACGTTGTTGTTGGCCAGCACGCGCGATTCGCCCTTGCCGTCGAACAGGTAGAACGCCGCCGTGTGGTCCATCGTGTAGCTGCCGTCCTTGGTGGGCGCCTTGGCGTAATAGGCCTTGAACGAGGCGGCCGCCTTCTTGATCTGGTCGGGCGTGCCGGTCAGCCCCAAAAAGCGCGGGTCGAAAGCCGTGACGTACTGCTTGAGCACCTCGGGCGTGTCGCGTTCGGGATCCACCGTGATCAGCAGGACCTGGACACGGTCGGCGTCCGGGCCCAGCTTTTTCATCACTTCGGTCAGTTCGGCCAGCGCCGTGGGGCACACGTCTGGACACTGCGTGAAACCGAAGAACACGACCACGACCTTGCCCGAAAAGTCCGAGAGCTGGCGCATCTTGCCGTTGTGGTCGGACAGTTCCATCGCCCGGCCCAACTGCGTGCCGCTGATGTCGCTGCCTTTGAAAACGGGCTTGCTGTCGCCGCAGGCAGCCAGGGCGGCAGCGACGGCGGCGGCGGCGCCCAGTCGCAGGGCCAGCCGGCGGCTGGCGGAAAACACGGACATCGACAACCTCCGGGGGGTCAGCGCAAGAGGCCGACCCAGTGGTCGACCAGCAGGGCGCCAAAGAGCAGCGCCAGGTAAAGAATGGAAAAGCGGAACATGCTGCGCGCCAGTTCGTCGCTGTACTGGCGGTACAGGCGCCAGGCGTACGACACGAACATGCCGCCCAGCACAAGCGCCGACAGCAGATACAGTTCGCCGCTCATGCGGATGGCGTAGGGCAACAGCGTGGTCGCCATCAGCGCCAGGCTGTACAGCAGGATGTGCAGGCGCGTGAACTGGTTGCCGTGCGTCACCGGCAGCATGGGCAGGCCGGCCTTGGCGTAGTCGTGGTTGCGATACAGCGCCAGCGCCCAGAAGTGCGGCGGCGTCCAGATGAAGATGATGAGGACCAGCACCCAGGCCTCGGCCGGCACGGAATCCGCGACCGCCGCCCAGCCCAGCGCCGGCGGCATCGCGCCAGACAGGCCGCCAATGACGATGTTCTGCGGCGTGCGCGGCTTGAGGATGATGGTGTAGATGATGGCGTAGCCCACGAACGTGGCGAACGTCAGCCACATGGTGAGCGGGTTGACCATGTTGTAGAGCACGAACATGCCCGCGCCGCCCAGCAGCCCGGACAGGCTGAGCACCTGGAAGGCCGAGATCGTGCCACGCGCCGTGGCCCGGCGCGCGGTGCGCAGCATGCGGGCGTCCACTTCCTGTTCGATCAGGCAATTGATGGCGAAGGCGGCGGCGGCCAGCAGCCAGATGCCGATGGTGCCGAACAGCACGCGGCGCATGTCCGGGATGCCCGGCGCGGCCAGGAACATGCCGATCACGGCGCAAAACACGGCCAACTGCGTCACGCGCGGCTTGGTGAGGACGAGGTACTGGCGGAGCAATCCGGATTGAGGAGCGGCAAGACTGGTCATAGTGGACCTCATTTTAAACGCGCACCAAATTGGGGTCGTACCGCCTCGCCGGCTCATGGCCCGCAGACGCCAGACGCACCATCAAGACCACGGCCGACAAGGTCAGGCCTGCCGCGCCCCCATTGTGCAGCACGGCGATCAACAGCGGCCACTGGAAGAAGATCGTCGTCAGGCCCGTGAGCAGTTGCGCGCCCAGCAGCGCCAGCATCAGCGTGGCCGGGCCGCGCAGGCCGGGCTCGGCGGCGCGCAGCCGCCATGCCAGGATGCCCAGGTAGACGAACACCACGAAGGCGAAATTGCGGTGGACCCAGTGGATGGCCGTGAGCGCGGGCTGCGAGATCATTTCGCCGGAAGGCAGTTCGCCCAGCCCGCGGATGATCGAATACCCGCCGTGAAAGTCCATGTCCGGCACCCACTGCCCGTGGCAGGTGGGAAAGTCCATGCAGGCAAGCGCCGCGTAGTTGGTGCTGACCCACCCGCCCAGCGTCACCTGAACCAGCAGCAGCACGAATCCGACCGCCACCCAGGGCTTCCAGCGCACGGCCGCGGCGCTCACCGGCAGGTGCGGACGCTCGCGCGACGACAGCCAGGTCATCAGGGCCAGCACCGACAGGCCGAACACCAGGTGCGCGGTCACGACGGCGGGCATGAGCTTGTGGGTCACGGTCCAGGCGCCGAACGCGCCCTGCACGCACACGGCCACCAGGGTCGTGATGGCCAGCGCGGGCGAGCGTCCCAGTTCGCGGCGGTAGCGCCAGGCCATGTAGACGATGCCGATGATGAGCATGCCCAGGATGGCGCCGACATAGCGGTGGATCATCTCGATCCAGGCCTTGGACAGGGTCACCGGTCCGAAGGGCATGGCCTGCGAGGCCTCGTGGATGTCGCCCATCGCGCCGATCGGCGTGACGCTGCCGTAGCAGCCGGGCCAGTCCGGACAGCCCAGGCCCGAATCCGTGAGGCGCACGAAGGCGCCGAACATGATCAGGTCCAGCGTCAGGAACCAGGTAAAGAATACGAGCTTGCGGTAGCGCGCCTTGATGCGTTCCATATCAACCAAAATAAATGCCCTCACGCCGAGCGGGCGTCTTTCATTGCGGCGCCCCGGCGGTAAAAATTCAACCAATGCGCGAGTTATAGACCAGCTTGCTGATGTCCTTGCGCACCCGCACGCCATCCGCCTCGGCGGGATACTGCATCATGAGGTTGCCCAGCGGGTCGATCACCCAGATCGGATCCTGCAGGCCGGGCTGGCCCGCGGCGGTGCGGCGCGCCAGCAGGAACCGGGCCAACTGGTCGGGGTCCACGCGCACCATCACCGTGCCCTTGTAGGCCTCCAGCACCTTGTCCGGCACCACCGCGTCGTCGGTGATGAACCAGACGCGCGCCAGGCGATCCACGTTCTTGCCCTGGCTGGCGTGGCTGTTGCGCGTGATGAAGAGCTTGCGCGCGCAGCTTTCGGGGCAGGCCGCCCCGTCGGCGGCCACCAGCAGCCACTTGCCCTTCAGGCTTTGCAGATCGAAGGGCTTGCCGTCCAGCGTGGTCAGGCGCAGTTCGGATGCCTGGGGCATCGGGCGCTGCGGCGTCACGAGGGTGCCGTAGTTGCTGGATTCGCTGGGCCACCATTGCGGATTCATGTAGACCACGAACGCCGCGACGATGGGCGCCAGCGAGCACAGGAACACCAGCACCATGGGCATCAGCGAACGCTTGCCTGCGGGCTTGTTGGAGGAGTTGTCGCGAGCCACTTTGTATCCTGGAATAGCGTTGTTCATCGACGCGCGCGGATCCGGGCCTGGGCCCGCGTGTCCCCGCGCTGGCGCATGCGGCGGATGGCGCCTCCCAGCACCACCAGCCACGCAATGGCGGCAATCGCCCCGAAAGCGAACCACTGTACCGCGTACGACGTGTTCTGCTGGAAATCCACCGACGGCTGGGGCCAGTCGCGCACCAGACCATCGTCGCCCGGCCCGCCCTGGCTGAGCACCGTGGGCAGCAGATCCAGCCCGGTCGCGCGGGCGTAGGCGTCCAGCGGCAGGTTCTGCACTTGCGGCACCTTCCCGTCCGCCGCGGGCAGCGTCGCGGGCAAGGTCGAGGTTTGCGATCCGCCCAGCGACCAGAGTTCGAACAGGCGCGGCACGCGCTCGGAAAGCTCGCCTTGCACGGTCTGCACGCCCTCGGGCGCGGCCGGCAGCTCGGGCTCGCCCTGGCCCTGGATGACGCGCGGCAACCACCCGCGCAGCACCAGCACCGCGCGCCGCGCGGACGCGTCCAGCAGCAGCGGCGTGGCCAGCCAGTAGCCGGGCCTGCCGTCCTGGTTGCGATTGTCCAGCAGTACACTGAATTCGGGCAGCCACGTGCCGCTGGCCTGCGCCACGCGCCAGGCCGTCATGTCCGCGGGCGGCGTGGCGGGCGTCAGCACGAGTGGCGCTTGCTTGCGGCCCGCTTCGATCGCGGCCAGAATGGCGCGTCGCTCATCGCTGCGACGCAACTGCCATTGCCCCAGCGACACCAGGATCACCACGGCGATGCCAAGCAGCAGTAAGGCGGCTACCGTGTAGCGGGTGGAATGCGGTCGGGACATCTGTCGTTGCTAAATCTGATTTGTCGGGAGACCACAATGCGCGTTTTCGTCGTTCTGGCCTTCATCGGGATACTGGCCAGTCTGGCATCCGCCCTGGTCTACCTGATGCGGGACAAAGGTACCACCAACCGCACGGTCAACGCACTGACGGTCCGTATCGGCCTGTCGGTCGCCCTGTTCGTGTTCGTGCTGTTCGCCCATCACATGGGCTGGATCGAGAGCACGGGCTTTAGATAGGCTGCGCGGCGTCCGGTTCCCCGGATTTGGCGCCGCAACCGCCGGGCGCGTCCCCGCAAATGGCCTGAAAGCGCGGCGGAAGCCGGCTTGCCGCCCGCCCCCTTCGCGCTTTCCCGTGCCGCAACGGCCGCCGGCTGCGCCGGCCGCCGTCAGAACCCCGCGATCAGCACCGCGCGGTCAGAACCAATAGACAAACAGGTACAGGCCCAGCCACACCACGTCCACGAAGTGCCAGTACCAGGCCGCGCCCTCGAAACCGAAGTGATGGTCCGCCGTGAAGTGGCCGCGCATCAGGCGGATCAGGATGACCGTGAGCATGGTCGCGCCCAGAATCACGTGGAATCCGTGGAAGCCGGTCAGCATGTAGAACAGCGAGCCATAGGCGCCCGAGTTGAACTTGAGGTTCAGGTCGCGGTAGGCATGAATGTATTCAAAGGCCTGACAGCCCACGAAGACAAAGCCCAGGATGACGGTGGCCGCCAGCCAGAACTTCGTCTTGCCGCGATGGTTTTCACGCAGCGCATGGTGCGCGATGGTGAGCGTGACGCCGGAACTGAGCAACAGCGCCGTGTTGATCGTGGGCAGCCAGAAGGGACCCACGGTCTGGAAGGATTCCACCACGCCGGCCGGGCCGAAGTTGGGCCAGGTCGCCTGGAAGTCCGGCCACAGCATCAGGCGGTGGTCGATGTCGCCCAGCCATGGCGTCGTGACGGTGCGCGTGTACCAGAGCGCGCCGAAGAACGCGGCAAAGAACATGACCTCCGAGAAGATGAACCAGCTCATGCTCCAGCGGTAGGAATCGTCGATGCGCTTGCTGTTCAGGCCGGTTTCCGATTCATGGATGGCATCGCCGAACCAGTAGTACAGCACGATGACCACGCCGATGAATCCCACCAGCACGGACCACTTGCCCCAATCCGCGCCGTTGACCCAGGCCGCGGCGCCCAGGCCCATGAAGAGCAGCGCAACGGCCATGCGCACGGGATGGCCCGAGTCGGCGGGGACAAAGTAGTACGGTGCCTCTTTACCTTGAACCGAGTGGCTTGCACTCATGGCTTTCTCCCTGGTACAGATTTAGATTTAGGTAATTCAAGTCAGGCTGGAAACGGCCCAACGAACAATTAAAACCAGCACAGTCACAAAGATTGCCGCTGCCAGCAGTCCGGCCACGATGACGTGGACCGGATTGAGCCTGGCGATGTCCTCACGGTAGCCCGCGCCCTTGCGCACCCCGAAAAATCCCCACGCCACCGCCTTCATCGTCTGAAGAAAGCTCAGCTTGCGCTGGGAGGTTTCGCGAAGGTCGTCGCTCATGGTTGTGGCCTAGCCGACGGCCTTGCCGGTCAGCAACGCCGAACCGCGGATCACGGTCCAGGCGAACACGGCAAGGACGAAAACCAGCAGGACCAGTCCTGCGATCTTGTTGCGGCGGCGCTGCTCGGGTGTCATTGCTGTGCGACCTGGAACATGGATTGGGCGTTTACTTCACTTCGGGCGGCGTTTCGAAGGTGTGGAACGGGGCGGGCGACGGCACCGTCCATTCCAGACCTTCGGCGCCTTCCCACGGCTTGGCGGCTGCGGGTTCGCCCTTGCCCCGGTAGCAACGCACGATGGCCCACAGGAAAATGAGCTGTGACAGGCCAAACCAGAACGCGCCGATGGTGGCGAGCTGGTGGAAGGTCGTGAACTGCGCGGCGTAGTCGGCGTAGCGGCGCGGCATGCCGGCCAGACCCAGGAAGTGCATCGGGAAGAAGGTCACGTTGAACGAGATCAGCGTGGACCAGAAGTGCAGCTTGCCCAGCTTTTCGCTGTACATGCGGCCCGTCCACTTGGGCACCCAGTAGTACGCGCCGGCAAACAGCGCAAAGAGGGAACCGGCCACCAGCACGTAGTGGAAGTGCGCCACCACGTAATAGGTGTCGTGGACCTGGATGTCGATGGGCGCCACCGACAGGATCAGGCCGGTGAAGCCGCCCATCGTGAACACGAAGATGAAGCCGATGGAGAACAGCATCGGGGTTTCGAACGTCATGGACCCGCGCCACATCGTGGCGACCCAGTTGAACACCTTCACCCCGGTGGGGATGGAGATGAGCATGGTGGCGTACATGAAGTAGAGCTGGCCGGTCACCGGCATGCCGGTCGTGAACATGTGGTGCGCCCACACGATGAACGACAGCACGGCGATGGAGGCGGTGGCGTACACCATGGAGGCGTAGCCGAACAGCTTCTTGCGGGCGAACGCGGGCACGATGGCCGACACGATGCCGAACGCCGGCAGGATCATGATGTAGACCTCGGGGTGCCCGAAGAACCAGAACACGTGCTGGTACAGGACCGGGTCACCGCCCGCAGCGGCATTGAAGAAGCCCGTGCCGAAGTGGCGGTCGGTCAGCACCATGGTGATGGCGGCGGCCAGCACCGGCATCACGGCCAGCAGCAGGAACGCGGTGATCAGCCAGGTCCAGCAGAACAGCGGCATCTTCATCAGCGTCAGGCCGGGCGCGCGCATGTTCAGGATGGTGACGATGATGTTGATGGCGCCCATGATGGACGAGGCGCCCATGATGTGGATGGCGAAGATCGCCAGGTCCATGCCCGGGCCCATCTGCAGCGACAGCGGCGCGTACAGCGTCCAGCCGGCGGCGGTGGCGCCGCCCGGCACGAAGAACGACGCGGTCAGCATGATCGCGGCCACCGGCAGCAGCCAGAAGCTGAAGTTGTTCATGCGGGCGAACGCCATGTCGGACGCGCCGATCTGCATCGGGATCATCCAGTTCGCAAAGCCCACGAACGCCGGCATGATGGCGCCGAACACCATGATCAGGCCGTGCATCGTGGTGAACTGGTTGAAGAGCTCGGGGCGGAAGAACTGCAGGCCCGGCTCGAAGAGCTCGGTGCGCAGCAGCAGCGCCAGCGTGCCGCCCTCCAGAAGCATGACGAACGAGAAGATGAGATACATCGTCCCGATGTCTTTGTGGTTCGTTGCAAAAAGCCACCGGCGCCAGCCCGTGGGGACACCGTGGTGGTGGTCATCGTGACCGTGGCCGTGGCCCGGCGACACGTGGTCTACAGTGACGCTGCTCATGATGGACTCCTTCCTGCTGAGTGCCGGCCCCGTTCGACGGGGCGGCAGGGTATCTCTGACTAAAGGGAACCGGTTCTACGGTGGAGGAAATGGGCGCGCGCGATCAGCGCGCAGCCGCCACGTCCTTCGGTGGAACCGTCGGGTCCTGCCCCTTGCCGGCATTGCTCCAGGCATGGCGCGTATAGCTGATGACCGCTGCGATCTCGACGTCGTTGAGCTGCCCGCCGAACGCCGCCATGGCGGTGCCGGGCTTGCCCTTCAGCACGGTGTCGATCTGCGGCCCCTTGGGACCCAGAACGACCTTGTCTCCGTCAAGCGGCGGGAAGGAACCGGGAATGCCCTTGCCGTTGGCCTGGTGACAGGCCACGCAATTCGCCGCGAAAACCTTTTCGCCGCGGGCAACCAGTTCGGCTTCCGTCCACTCTTTGTTGGGATCGTCGGCGTTTGCCGCCATCTTCTTCTTTTGGTCTTCAACCCACTTATCGTAGTCCGGTTGCGCCAGGACTTCCACGACGATGGGCATGAATGCGTGGTCCTTGCCGCAGAGTTCCGCGCACTGGCCGCGATAGATGCCAGGCTTTTCGGCGTTGAACCAGGTGTCGCGCAGGAAGCCGGGGATGGCGTCCTGCTTCACGCCGAAGTCCGGAATCATCCAGGAGTGGATGACGTCGGAGGCGGTGAGGACGATGCGGATCTTCTTGTTCGCGGGGACGACCAGGTGGTTGTCCACTTCCATCAGGTAGAACTCGCCCTTGGGCTCGCGGTTCTCGATCTGGGCGCGCGGTGTGGACAGCGTGGAGAGGAACTTGATGCCGGCGGCCGAGCCGTCGAGGTACTCGTAGCCCCATTTCCATTGATAGCCGGTGACCTTGACGGTGAGGTCGGCGCTGGAAGTGTCCTTCATGGCGACGACCGTCTTGGTGGCCGGCAGCGCCATGGCGATGACGATGATGAAGGGGATGACGGTCCAGGCGACTTCGACGCCGAGATGTTCGTGGAAGGTCGCCGCCTTGTGGCCGCGGGACTTCCGGTGCGCCCAGATGGAGTAGAACATCACTCCGAAGACGCCGATGAAGATCACGATACAGATGGTGAGCAGCAACCAATGCAGCCACATGATGTCGCGCGAGATCGCGGTGACGCCTTCATGCAGATTGAGCTGATTGACCTTCGGACCGCCGGGCATGTTTTGCACCTGGGCACCGGCCACGCTGCCAACCAGCATCGCACAAGCCCCCAGTATCCCTCTCCACTTCTTCATGCTTACCTCGAAATACGGCGCGAAGGCCCATTTGCTGGTGGCGGAAGTCACCGGAATACGGGCAACGCGCAATTATTAGATGGCAGGGCGATGCAGGGAGATAGAGCGGCCCTGTCGTTCCCTCTCGAAATCACAAAGAAACTGGCGGATTATAGCGGACGCGCAAACAGATGTAAGTTTGTGCTCTTGAATTCATGGAGCCCGCCCCCATGTGGCCGCGCCCCTTGACTGCGGCCCTTGACTGCGGCCCGTAAACCGGGTGGCTTAAAATCGCCTGCATCCTCATCACCATGACGCCACGATGCCAAAGCCGTTGTCCGATTTGTATGCCGCCCTGTGCGCCCGCGCGCAGGAGCCAGCCCCGGAAGGCGCGCGCGCTTTATATATAGCGGGGCGCCGCTGCGGCTGGGCCACGCATGCGGCGTGCGACGCGCTGCGCGAAGCGCCGCAAACGCATGCGGACGACACGGCGCTGCGCATCGGCGACGGCCTCGTTCCGGGCAATGCGCTGGATGCGGTGCTGGAACAGGCCGCGCAACTGTTGCGCCAAGCCAACTGCCTGCGCGGCTGGCGCGACGAATTGCTGGACGTATTGGATGGCGAGCAGCCGCTCGGCGTGATCGAACGCGCAGCCGTGCGGCCGTTGGGCCTGCTGACCAAGGCCGTGCACCTGAACGCCTGGACGCCCGACGGCAGGCTGTGGGTGGCGCGGCGTTCGCTCAGCAAGTCGACGGATCCCGGTATGTGGGACACGCTGGTGGGCGGACTGGCCGGCAGCCGCGAAGACCTGGAACTGGCGCTGGTGCGCGAATGCGGCGAAGAAGCCGGGCTGGACGAACCGGACCTGGCGCACCGCACGCCGCTGCGCACGATCCTGCGCATCCATCGCCGGCTGCCCGAGGGCTATCAGGTCGAAGACGTGCTGACCAGCACCTGCCTCCTGGCGCCGGACGCGCGCCCCGCCAACCGCGACGGCGAGGTCATGGAGATCGCCACCATCGCTGTGGCCACGGCGCTGGACCGCATCCGCGAGGGCGAGTTCACGCTGGAAGCCGCCCTGGTGCTGGTCGAGGACATCATGCGGCGCCAGGCCGCGGGCGAGATCACGGTCTAGCCGGGCGCCGGGTGGGGCGCGGGGTGGTCTCTCCTGAGCGGCGGTCCTGACTTGGGCGCCTGACTTGGACGCCTGCCCCGGACGACTTTCAGGACAACTTTCGGGACGACTAGCGCGGCGACGGTTCCGGCGTCGCCATCACCGATCCGCCCAACCCATCGTCGTCGCGCGCGGATTCGCCGCGCAGTTCGCGGGCCGCCTGGACATCCTCGCCTTCGGGCGCAATGGCGGCGCCGGCCGCTTCCGCGGCTTCGGCCGCCTGCGCCGGACTGGGGGCCGGCATCGGCGCGGCCGCGGGAGCCGCCGCCGCGGATGCCTGCGAAAACTGCTTCCAGACCTCGATGGCGCGCAACCGCTGCTTGGCCACGACCTGGATGCGTTCACGCAGGTTTTCGTCGCGGGCGAGCAGCGCGTGGAAGTCGCGCGAAGACAGCATCAGCAGCTTGCTGTAGCCCAGTGACGTCACGTCTGGCGTGAGCTGCGCTTCGCCCAGCAGGCCCAGTTCGCCGAAGAACTCCCCGCTGCCCAGCTCGATCATGGTGTTGTCGGGCAGGTGGACCGCCACGGCGCCCGACGCCACGAAACACATTTCCTCGCCGTGCCGGCCCTTGGTCAGCACCCGCTGGTCGGGCAGGGCAAGGCGCGGCTTGAGCAGCTTGCTGATGGCGCGCAGGGAATCGGGCGACAGCCCTTCGAAGAGCGGCACGCGCTTGATGAGTTCGGCCGCGCTCATTTCGATGTCCAGCGGCGGATGCTTGTCGATGTGCGCCCAGCGGCTCTTCAATTGCTCGGTCAGGTCCGCATAGACTTCGCCGCTGATCAGAAACTGCTCAAGCATGTCGCGATAGCGGATGCGCTCGAGTTCTCGGGCCACGCGGCCCAGGTAGCTTTCCTGCAGCCACTGGGCGTACGACGGATATTGCAGGTTCAGGGCCTGCATGGCGTTCTCGATCAGGTCCAGGCGGCGCTGGTGCAACGACACGATGCGCTGCGTGGCCGCTTCGCCCAGCAATGGCGTGATCTGCTCGCGGGCAAAGCCGATCAGGCGCTGCGCGACCGACCGCTTGCTCATCAGGTTGGCAAAGCGCTGGCCGAGTTCGCGCGCCAGCCAGCCCTGGAAGCCGAAGACATAGTGCAGCCGCAGCGCCAGCCGGAAGCCCGTCGAATAGCGCACGTCGGCCACGATGGCGCGCTCGAAGCCCTCCACGCCCCCCAGCCGGATGGCGTCTTCCAGGCGCTCCGCGCGGGCCAGCAATGTTTCGGCCATGCGCCAGTCCACGATCTGGGCCTTGAGAATGTCGAAGAACATTTCCTCTTCGCGCTGGGCGACGATGGTCAGGCCCACCGCCACGCGCTGCTCGTCGGTCATCTGGCTGACCCGGCCATCATGCACGCTGGCCAGGCTGGCGTCGAACACGGCGCGGATGCGGTCGCGGACCTCGGTGCCGATGTGCTCGGCCTTGGCGACTTCCTCGGTCTTGTCCTGCAGGTCCTCCAGCGCCACGGCCATCACCTGGTTGCGGATGGTGCGCTCTACGGGCGATAGCTGGTTCAGCCCCAGCATGCGGATGAGCGGCCGCAGGCTGATGCCGTTGACGAACAGGGTCATCAGCACGAACCCGGTGGTGGCGACGGCGATGAACTGGCGCGCCTCTTCGGGCACGCCCGTCTGCTCGGTCACCGCCAGCGCCAGCGCCAGCGACACGGCGCCGCGCAGGCCGCCCCACAGCATCACGACCTTGTAGGGGTTGCTGACCTTGGTGCCCAGCCGGGTCAGGCCCAGCAGCGGCAGCAAGCCGAACACCACGATGCCGCGCGCGACCAGGGTCACGACGAACACCACGCCGACCAGCACCAGTTCCTGCCAATCGGCGGCCGCCATCAGCTTGGGAATCAGCATGGCGGCAAACAGGAAAATGAGGGAATTGGCCCAGAAGCCGAACTGCTCCCAGGCGCTGGCCAGATGTTCGAAGGTCGTGGGCGACATGCGCGTGCGGCCGGTCGAGCCCACCACCAGCCCCGCGATCACCGTGGCGACCACGCCCGAGACGTTCAGGTAATGCTCGGAGATGAAGAAGGACAGGTAGGCCAGCGTCAGGGTCAGCGTGATCTCGGCCGTGGGAAAACCGCGCAACCAGGCGAACAGGAAGCAGGCCAGCCGCCCCATGGCAAACCCCGCCAGGCCGCCGCCGATGAAGTGCACGAGGAAGTCGTTGAAGATGCCGCTGACGGACAACTCGCCCCTGCCGCTCAGCACGGCCAGCAGCACGGAGTACAGCGCGATGGAGGCCGCGTCGTTGAAGAGGCTTTCGCCCTCGACCAGGGTGGTCAGCCGCTTGGGCGCGCCCACTTCGCGGAAAATGCCGACCACGGCCACCGGGTCCGTCGTCGCCACGATGGCGCCCAGCAGCAGGCACACCACCAGACCGTAGGGCGAGACCGCATCGAGCGTCACGCCGACCACCACCGTGCAGACCACCACGGCCACGATGGCCATCATCAGGATGGGCCCGATGTCGTCCATCAATCGCCGCACGTTCATCGCCAGCGCGGTCTCAAAGAGCAGCACGGGCAGAAACACCATCAGGAAGGTCTCGGACGAGATCTCGAAGCTTTCCAGCGAATCGAGGAAGTCGCCGATCCAGGCGGGCGCCCAGCCATGCACGTGAATGATGATGCCAAGCAGACAGCCGACAATCGCGAGCAGCACGGAATAGGGCAGCTTCACGCGGCCGGCCAGGGGCGGCATGAAGCAGACCAGCGTGAGCAGGCCCGCAAGACCAAATACGAGAAAACCAACATCCATGGGTGACGCCGCGTCCCATTCTTAAAGCGTGTGGAAGGTTCCGCAAGAATAGCGGCTTTTTTCCCAGGCCTGCCGCCCGGGCGCAGCGGGAATCCTGAAGAATGCACGTTTCGTTACCCCAAGGGACGCTTGCGAAACGCGCCACGTCATGTTTTTTGGGTAATGTGGCACCACGCGAACTTTGCAGGAGCCGCACGTGGCTCGCATCCATACCTTGTCCCGGCGCCACGATGCGCCCGCGATGCTCGTCCAATTGACCGATAGCCATCTGTTCGGCGAGCCCGACACCTCGATGCTGGGCGTCGATACCGACGCCAGCCTGCGCGCGGTCCTGCGCCAGATCGAGGCCGACGGCAAGCATCCCGACCTGTTGCTTGCCACGGGCGACCTGTCGCAGGACGGCGAAGCCGCGAGCTACCGGCGCTTTGCGCGCATCCTGTCCGAATCCGGCGCGCTGGAGCGCGCCACCATCCGCTGCCTGCCCGGCAATCACGATCAGCCGTCAGTGCTGCGCCAGGAGCTGTCCGACTGGTCGATGCCCGTGACCGACGTGGGCGCGTGGCGCGTCATTGCGCTGGACACCACGGTGCCCGGCTCGAACGCGGGGCACCTGCCGCCCAGCGAACTCGACATGCTGGAGGCCGCGCTGGCCCAGGCGCCCGATCGCCACACGCTGGTGGCCATGCACCACAACCCGATGCAGATCGACAGCCATTGGCACGACTCGATGATGATCGACAACCCGCAGGCGCTCTTCAAGCTGCTGGCCCGCTGGCCGCAGGTGCGGGTGCTGCTGTGGGGGCATGTGCATCATGAGTTCGACCGCCGCCGGCACAACCTGCGCATGCTGGCCACGCCGTCGACCTGCTTCCAGTTCAGCATCCGCGACGGCAAGCACATCGTGGACAACATGGCGCCGGGCTACCGGTGGATCAAGCTCTATCAGGACGGTTCGATGGCCACGGGCGTGCGCCGCGTGCAGGACGCGCTATGGCACACGGCGCTGGCCGCGCCGGAGAACGCCCGCGCGGCGTGATCCCTGCGCCAGGCAATTCCCATGAAGCGATGCGTGTGAAGCGTGGCGTGTGAAGCGCTTCGCATGAAGCGATGCGCGCCGAGCGCGCATAAAAAACGGGGCACCGATATGCTAGGTGCCCCGCAAGCATCCGTCTCATAGGGGAGGGGAAAGAGGAGAAGCCGAGACGGATGACAAGACTGCCAACCTAAGTTCGCGGTCTACATGAAGTTAGGCGGCGCCATCCCCATTAAGTTTCGAAGAAGTCCGAAAATTCGCCGCGAATTTGTATCAATTTATTGGCCCACCAGCGCGCGTCCGCAAAAGAAAAGGCCGCGAACTTCGCGGCCTTCCGAGGCGATAGCGGACGTGATGCGCAATCAGGCGGCGAGGTTGCCGCGCATCTTCTTGAGCGCGGCGGCTTCGATCTGGCGGATGCGTTCCGCCGAGACGCCGAATTCCTGCGCAAGCTCGTGCAGCGTCGCGCCGCCATCATCCTGCAGCCAGCGGGCTTCGACGATCCGGCGCGACCGGGCATCCAGCGCATCGAGCGCGCCGGTCAGGCCCGCGCTTTGCAGGCGGTCGCGCGCGGCGCGTTCCAGCACACGCGTCGGTTCCTGGCGGCCTTCATCGGACAGATAGGCGATGGGCGCGTAGCTGTCATCGTCATCGTCCTGGTTTTCCAGCGACATATCGCGGCCGGACATGCGGACTTCCATCTCGCTCACGTCTTCGTGGCGCACGTTCAACTCGCGGGCGATATGGTCGACCTGTTCTGGATCCAGGGTCTGGCCGTCGGGACGCATGCTGCGCAGGTTGAAGAACAGCTTGCGCTGGGCCTTGGTGGTCGCCACCTTGACCAACCGCCAGTTGCGGATGATGTACTCATGGATCTCGGCCTTGATCCAGTGGACGGCGAAGGACACCAGGCGCACGCCGCGCTCGGGGTCGAAGCGCTTGACGGCCTTCATCAGGCCGACGTTGCCTTCCTGGATGAGGTCGGCGTGGGGCAGGCCATAACCCAGGTACTGCCGGGCCACCGAGACGACGAGGCGCAGGTGCGACAGGATCAGCTCGCGGGCGGCGCCCAGGTCCTCTTGGTCGCGCAGGCGGCGGCCAAGCTCCGTTTCGCGCTCCGCGGACAGCACCGGCAGGCGGTTGACCGCGGAAATGTACGCGTCGATCGTGCCCAGAGCGCCCGGATTGGCAATGGCCAACGCCAGAGCGTTGCCGGAAGCGGTCAACGAGGTACTGGGTTGCTTCATAGCGGGGGTCTCCGGATGGCGAAGAGATAAAGACATGAATTCGATGTTAGCACTCAAGTATTGGGAGTGCTAATTCGACTGTTGCGGCGCGTCAAAGTTTCCTTTGGCAGAACACGTCCCCATTTATTTTACGGCGTGCCGTCACCAGCCCAGTTGCTTGAGACCATCAACGGTGGCCTGGCCATCCGGGCGGATGAAAAGCGCGCCGCGGGGATCCATGAACACCTGGTATCGGGCGCCGTCGAACAACGGCATGTAGGCGCCACTGCCGAATTGGACATCGACGAAGGGGAACCAGTTCGGAAAACTTTTCTTCAGTGAACCGAGATCCGGCGCGGGCCAATCGTCGAGCGGATGCACGGAGCGGGTGGCCGTGGCTTCACGCGCCGCGTCGCTGTAGCGACCCGACAGGCGCTCCAAGCGGTACAGCGGCGGCACGCCCGCCATCAGGGCCGGCAGTTTCCAGCGCACGACGCGGGCGTCGATCTGCCATTGATCGCCGTACAGGACGTATTGCCTGGTGCCGATCGCGGGCGCGCTGGCATTGACCTCGAATTGGCCCTCTGCCTGTTGGCGGACGTCGATTCGCGCCACCGGTTCGTCGGTCGTGAGTCGGACGAACTGCACCAGCGACAGCGCGAGCAGGCCGGACACGCACCCCAGGCACACCAGCAGCAGGCCGCACGCCCGGCGGACGGGCCGGAACTGGAACATGCGGCGGCCGCGCTCGTCGCGTGGCCCCCCGCGTCCCAGCAGCATGACGATGCCGGGCAGCAAGACGATGACGGCGCCCAGCAGGATCCAGGCGAAGGGAGCGATTCCGTTGATCAAATGACGCGTTCCTATTCAAGCCGAGGGGCTTGCGGCGCGGCGGGCGCAGGAAGCCGCCACCCGCCGCGGCAGGCTTCCCAGTATAGAAGCGCGCCCTCAGGCGGCCGGTTTTCCAAGCCGCTCGACGTGAAACCGGATGTGATCCTCGATGAACGTCGAGATGAAGTAATAGCCGTGGTCATAGCCGGGCTGGCGACGCAGCGTCAGCGGCTGGCCGGCGGCGGCGCAGGCTGCCTCGAACACCTCGGGATACAACTGCTCGGCCAGGAATTGATCGGCTTCGCCCTGGTCGATCAGGATGCCGCCGGGGAACGGCTGCTTCGTTCCGCGCATCAGGGCCGACGCGTCATAGGCCGCCCAGTCCTGGACGTCGGCGCCCAGGTATGCGCCGAACGCCTTCTTGCCCCACGGGCACTGGCTGGGCGCCGCGATCGGCGCGAAGGCGGAGACGGACTTGAACTTGTCCGGGTTGCGCAGCGCCAGGACGAGGGCGCCATGGCCGCCCATGGAGTGGCCGAAGATGCCGGTGCGCGACGCGTCGCCCGGCAGCGTGCCGCCCGTCACGATGCCGTGCAGTTCGCGGGTCACGTAGCTGTCCATGCGGTAGTGCTCGCGCCACGCCGGCGTGGTGGCATCCACGTAGAAACCGGCGCCCGTGCCCAGGTCCCAGCTTTCGTCTTCGCCGGGCACCCCCGCGCCGCGCGGGCTGGTGTCGGGCGCGACCAGCATGACGCCAAGCTCGGCCGCCAGGCGCTGGGCGCCCGCCTTGATCATGAAGGTCTCTTCGGTGCAGGTCAGGCCCGCCAGGTAGAACAGCACCGGGACCGGCCCGTTCTCGGCCTGGGGCGGCAGGTAGACGGAAAACCGCATGGGCAGGCCGATTTCCGTGGAATCGTGGCGGTAATAGCGCTGCGTGCCGCCGAAGCACCGATGCTGCGAGATGAGTTCCAGGGACACGGCCATTGGCTTTCTCCGGTGTAGAGGTGGAAAAAACGTCGGCGGGTTAGGGGATATCCATGGTGCGACGTTCCGTCGCCGAATGTTAACCTGCCCCTCAATGAGCGCTTGCGACAAAAAAAATGCCATACCGCGCCCAGATTGTGATCACGGGACTTGACCAGCGCCCACCGTGGCACTATTTATATACCGTGAGCGAAGACAAACCGTTCTTCCTGATACGCAAGCCCTGACACTATGGCCCGTCTGCCCCGCCTGTATGCCCCTGGGCTGCCCCAACTGGTGCAGGCCAACTTTATTCAGCCATTGGCAGCGCCATCGCAACCCGCGCCCGCCGATATCCTGAATCAGCTTGCCATGTGGCTGGGCGAATCGGCCCAGCGCCACCGCGTATCGGTGCACGGCTGGCTTCTTGCCAACGACCGCATCCTGCTGCTGGCCACGCCGGCAGACGAAGAAGGCCTGCCGCGCCTGATGCAGACGCTGGGCCGCAACCTGGCGGCGCGGCTGCGCGGCGGCCGGGTGTTCGCGGGCCGCTACCGATCGGCGCTGCTGGAACCGGGCGCCTGGGTGTTGCCGGCGCTGGTCTGGCTGGAAACCTACCCCGTGCGCAGCGGCGCATCGCAGGACCCCGACTCCTGGCCGTGGTCATCCGCGTCCAGCCATACGGGCAATACTTCGGCGGCCCCGGCGCAGTGGCAGTCCGATCATGCCGATTACTGGGCCTGCGGCAACACGCCGTTCGACCGCCAGGCCAATTACCGCAAGCGGCTGCAGGACGGGCTGTCGCGCGAGGAAACGCAGCGCATCGACCAGGCGGTTTCCGGCCAGTGGGCGCTGGGCGGCCCGAGCTTCATCTCCAGCCTTGCCCATACCGCCAGCCGGCGCGTGGCGCCGGGACAGCGCGGCAGGCCGCGCAAGAAGCCTGCCGCGCCAGCGGCGGACACCGAATCTGGCCCGTCCACGCCGACGACCTCCACGCCGCCCACCCATTCCTGATCCTTCCAACCCGCCGCGATGGCGGGTTTTGTTTTTGGGCTGATTCACGCCTTGGCGCCCCGCGGCCCGCGCCGCATGATGTGCAGTGTTCGCCACAAAGCGGGTTGATCCGACGCTGCAAATTACCGCATTTAAATGGGGACGCATAAACGGGTTTTTGTGCGATTTTGGTGCGCCGGGGTTGGCAACCAAACACCCGATCCCCGCAAGGCCACAATTGGCGCGGATCTTGTTATGTCCCCATATTAATGCACTATGACAGCGCATTGAAATAATTAGGGTCATACCCCGTTTGTTTCTATTGCGCCCTACTCGCCGCGGGGGTATTGTCCGTCTCCTGCACTGCAACATTACGACGCAGGCCCACTGCGGAGCGCGCCATGCCCCAAATTACCCCGACCGAATCCTGTCCCACCCCCAAGGCGACCCCGATCGATGCCACGCGCATCGGCCTGCCTTCGGCCCAGGGCCTGTACAACCCCAAGAACGAACATGACGCCTGCGGCGTCGGCTTTGTGGCCCACATCAAGGGCAAGAAAAGCCACGCGATCATCCAGCAGGGCCTGAAGATCCTGGAAAACCTGGACCACCGCGGCGCGGTCGGCGCGGACAAGCTCATGGGCGACGGCGCAGGCATCCTGATCCAGATCCCCGACACGCTCTACCGCGACGAACTGAGCCAGCAAGGCATCATCCTGCCCCCGCCCGGCGAGTACGGCGTTGCCATGGTGTTCCTGCCCAAGGAAACCGCCTCGCGCCTGGCCTGTGAGCAGGAACTCGAGCGCTCCGTGCGCGCCGAAGGCCAGGTCGTCCTGGGTTGGCGCGACGTGCCGGTGGACGTCGACATGCCCATGTCGCCCACCGTGCGCGACTGCGAACCCGTGATCCGCCAGCTTTTCATCGGCCGCGGCGCCGACGTGATGGTGCCCGACGCGCTGGAACGCAAGCTGTACGTCATCCGCAAGACCGCCAGCCACGCCATCCAGAACATGCACCTGGCGCACGGCAAGGAATACTTCGTGCCCTCGGCCTCGGTGCGCACCGTGGTCTACAAGGGCCTGCTGCTGGCCGACCAGGTCGGCCGCTACTACCGCGACCTGGCCGATACCCGCACGGTGTCCGCGTTGGCGCTGGTCCACCAGCGTTTCTCGACCAACACGTTCCCCGCGTGGCCGCTCGCCCACCCGTACCGCATGATCGCCCACAACGGCGAAATCAACACGGTCAAGGGCAACTTCAACTGGCTGCGCGCCCGCGAAGGCATGATGCAGTCGGCCGTGCTGGGCGAGGACCTGAAGAAGCTGTATCCCATCGTCTATGAAGGCCAGTCGGACACCGCCACGTTCGACAACTGCCTGGAACTGCTGGTGAATTCGGGCTATTCGCTGGCCCACGCCATGATGATGATGATCCCGGAAGCCTGGGAACAGCACACGCAGATGGACGAAAGCCGCCGCGCTTTCTACGAATATCACGCCGCCATGATGGAGCCGTGGGACGGCCCGGCCGCGGTCGCGTTCACCGACGGCCGCCAGATCGGCGCCACGCTGGACCGCAACGGCCTGCGTCCCGCCCGCTACCTGGTCACCGATGACGACATGGTCATCCTGGCCTCCGAAGCCGGCACGCTGTCGATCCCCGAGAACCGCATCGTCAAGAAGTGGCGCCTGCAGCCGGGCAAGATGTTCCTGATCGACCTGGAACAGGGCCGCATCATCGACGACGCCGAAATCAAGCTGCAACTGGCCAACAGCCGCCCGTACCGTCAGTGGATCGAGCGCCTGCAGATCAAGCTGGAATCGCTGCCCGCCCCGCGCCAGGTCGCCGTGGCGACGCAATCGGCCGTGTCGCTGCTGGACCGCCAGCAGGCGTTCGGCTGGACCCAGGAAGACTACAAGTTCATCCTGGAGCCCATGGCGTCCAGCGGTGAAGAAGTCATCGGCTCAATGGGCAACGACGCGCCGCTGGCCGTGCTGTCGGACCGCGCCAAGCCGTTCTACAACTACTTCCGCCAGTTGTTCGCGCAGGTCACGAACCCGCCCATCGACCCCATCCGCGAACAGCTGGTGATGTCGCTGGTGTCCTTCATCGGCCCCAAGCCGAACCTGCTGGACATCAACAACGTCAACCCGCCGCTGCGCCTGGAAGTCTCCCAGCCGGTGCTGGATTTCGCCGCGATGGCGCAGATCCGCGACATCGACCAGGTCACGGGCAAGAAATTCCGCAGCTTCGAGCTGGACATCACGTATCCCGCCGCCTGGGGTCCCGAGGGCATCGAAGCCCGCGTGGCGGCCCTGTGCGCGCGCGCCGTCGATGCGGTGCGCAGCGGCTACAACATCCTGATCGTGTCGGACCGCCTGGTCGATAGCGAGCGCGTGGCCATCCCCGCGCTGCTGGCCACCTCGGCCGTGCACCAGCACCTGATCCGCGCCGGCCTGCGCACCAATACCGGCCTGGTCGTGGAAACCGGCTCGGCCCGCGAAGTGCACCACTTCGCGCTGCTGGGCGGCTACGGCGCCGAGGCCATTCACCCCTACCTGGCGCTCGAATCGCTGGGCAAGATGAATGACCCCGAAAAGGCCGTCAAGAACTACATCAAGGCGATCGGCAAGGGCCTGAACAAGGTCATGTCCAAGATGGGCATTTCCACGTACATGTCCTACACCGGCGCGCAGATCTTCGAAGCCGTGGGCCTGCAGAGCGCCCTGGTGAACAAGTACTTCACCGGCACCGCGTCCAACATCGAAGGCATCGGCATCTTCCAGGTGGCCGAAGAAGCGCTGCGCCAGCATCGCGCCGCGTTCAGCGCCGACCCGGTGCTGGCCAACGACCTGGACGCCGGCGGCGAATACGCCTACCGCGTCCGCGGCGAAGAGCACATGTGGACGCCGGATTCGATCGCCAAGCTGCAGCATGCTTCTCGCGCCAACAACTACCGCACGTACAAGGAGTACGCGCAGATCATCAACGACCAGAGCCGCCGCCACATGACGCTGCGCGGCCTGTTTGAATTCCGCTTCGAGCCGTCGCGCGCCATTCCGCTGGACGACGTCGAGCCCGCCAAGGAAATCGTCAAGCGCTTTGCCACCGGCGCCATGTCGCTGGGGTCGATCTCGACCGAAGCCCACTCGGTGCTGGCCATCGCCATGAACCGCATCGGCGGCAAGTCCAACACGGGCGAAGGCGGCGAAGACGAACTGCGCTACCGCGCCGAAATGCGCGAAGGCAAGAGCACCATCAAGGACGGCGACACGCTGGCCTCGGTGCTGGGTTCGGACCGCATCGAAGCCGACGTCGCGCTCAAGAAGGGCGACTCGCTGCGCTCGAAGATCAAGCAGGTGGCGTCGGGCCGTTTCGGCGTGACCGCCGAATACCTGTCGTCCGCCGACCAGATCCAGATCAAGATGGCGCAGGGCGCCAAGCCCGGCGAAGGCGGCCAGCTGCCCGGCCACAAGGTGTCGGAATACATCGCCAAGCTGCGCTACTCGGTGCCGGGCGTGGGCCTGATCTCGCCCCCGCCGCACCACGACATCTACTCGATCGAAGACCTGGCGCAGCTCATCCACGACCTGAAGAACGTCAATTCCAAGGCCTCGATCTCGGTCAAACTGGTGTCCGAAGTGGGCGTGGGCACGGTGGCCGCGGGCGTGGCCAAGGCCAAGGCCGACCACGTCGTGATCGCCGGCCATGACGGCGGCACGGGCGCCTCGCCGGTGTCGTCCATCAAGCACGTGGGCACGCCCTGGGAACTGGGCCTGGCCGAAACGCAGCAGACCCTGGTGCTGAACCGCCTGCGCAGCCGCATCCGCGTGCAGGCCGACGGCCAGATGAAGACCGGCCGCGACGTCGTCATCGGCGCGCTGCTGGGCGCCGACGAATTCGGCTTCGCGACGGCTCCGCTGGTCGTCGAAGGCTGCATCATGATGCGCAAGTGCCACCTGAACACCTGCCCGGTGGGCGTGGCCACGCAAGACCCCGTCCTGCGCAAGAAATTCCAGGGCAAGCCCGAACACGTCGTGAACTTCTTCTTCTTCATCGCCGAGGAAGTGCGCGAAATCATGGCCCAGCTGGGCATCCGCAAGTTCGACGACCTGATTGGCCGCGCCGACCTGCTCGACATGCGCTCGGGCGTCGAACACTGGAAGGCGCAGGGCCTGGACTTCACCCGCGTGTTCCACCAGACGCAGTCGGACGCCGAAGTGCACCAGACCGAAGAGCAGGACCACGGCCTGGCGGGCGCGCTGGACCACCTGCTGATCGAGCGCAGCAAGCCCGCGCTGGAACGCGGCGAGAAGGTGTCGTTCATCGTGCCGGTGCGCAACCGCAACCGCACCATCGGCGCCATGCTGTCCGGCGCCGTGGCCGCGCGCTACGGTCACGACGGCCTGCCCGACGACACCATCCACATCCAGTGCAACGGCACCGCCGGCCAGAGCTTCGGCGCGTTCCTCGCGCACGGCATCACCATGGACCTGGTGGGCGAAGGCAACGACTACGTCGGCAAGGGCCTGTCGGGCGGCCGCATCATCGTGCGCTCGCCCAACGACTTCCGCGGCTTCGGCCCCGACCACATCATCGCCGGCAATACCGTGCTGTACGGCGCGCTGGCGGGTGAAGCGTTCTTCAACGGCGTGGCCGGCGAACGCTTCGCGGTGCGCAACTCGGGCGCGGCGACCGTGGTCGAAGGCACGGGCGACCATGGCTGCGAATACATGACCGGCGGCACCGTCGTCGTGCTGGGCGCCACGGGCCGCAACTTCGCGGCGGGCATGTCCGGCGGCGTGGCCTACGTCTGGGATCCGGACCGCACGCTCAAGCATCGCGTGAACCTGTCCATGGTGGAACTGGAATCCGTGGTGCCGCATGCCGAACAGCAGTCGCAGAACAACATCGACATCTGGCACAGCGCACAGCGCGGCGGCGAGCGCGAGACGGACGAGACGATCCTGCGCCGTCTGGTGGAAGACCACTTCCGCTACACCGGCAGCTACCGCGCCCGCGAAATCCTGGGCGACTGGGAAGCCTCGCGCGGCAAATTCGTGAAGATCATGCCGACGGACTACCGCCGTGCATTGGGTGAAATGTGGCGTGCAGCCAACCCGCAACAACTGGCTGCGTGAGGGATACCATGGGAAAGATCACTGGCTTTATGGAATACCAGCGCCTGCAGGAGGCCTCCGAGGCCCCGCAGAAGCGGCTGAAGAACTGGCGCGAATTCGTGCTGCACCTGACTGACGACCAGGCCAAGCAGCAGGCGGCGCGCTGCATGGACTGCGGCATCCCGTTCTGCAACAACGGCTGCCCGGTCAACAACATCATCCCGGACTGGAATGACCTGGTGTACAAGCAGGACTGGCGCCGCGCGCTGGACGTGCTGCACTCCACCAACAACTTCCCGGAGTTCACGGGCCGCATCTGCCCGGCGCCGTGCGAAGCCGCCTGTACCTTGAACATCAACAGCGACGCCGTGGGCATCAAGTCCATCGAGCACGCGATCATCGACAAGGGCTGGGCCGAAGGCTGGGTCGCGCCCCAAGTGCCGGCGCGCAAGACGGGCAAGAAGGTCGCCGTCGTGGGCTCCGGCCCCGCCGGCATGGCGTGCGCGCAGCAATTGGCGCGCGCGGGCCACTCCGTGACCCTCTTTGAAAAGAGCGACCGCATCGGCGGCCTGCTGCGCTACGGCATCCCCGATTTCAAGCTCGAAAAGCACCAGATCGACCGCCGCATCTCGCAGATGGAAGCCGAGGGCGTGGAGTTCGCACCGTCGACCTACGTCGGCAATCCGAAGGATCCGGTGGCCGATGGCCTGACCGTGCGCACCCCGCAATCGCTGATGGCCGAGTTCGATGCCGTCGTGATGAGCGGTGGTTCGGAAACGCCGCGCGACCTGCCGGTGCCGGGCCGCGAGCTCGAAGGCGTGTACTTCGCCATGGACTTCCTGCGCCAGCAGAACAAGGCCGTGGCGGGCGACCGCCTGGCCAACCAGACGCTGGCCAAGGGCAAGCATGTCGTGGTCATCGGCGGCGGCGACACGGGTTCCGACTGCGTCGGCACCAGCAACCGCCATGGCGCGGCCTCGGTCACGCAGTTCGAACTGATGCCCCAGCCGCCCGAGTCCGAGAACAAGGACATGACCTGGCCCTACTGGCCGCTGAAGATGCGCACCTCGTCCTCGCACGAGGAAGGCTGCGACCGCGACTGGTCCGTGACCACCAAGCTGCTCAAGGGCGCCAACGGCAAGGTCGAGAAACTGGTCGGCGCGCGCGTCGAGTGGTTCAAGGACGAGGCCACCGGCCAGATGAAGATGCGCGAGGTCGAAGGCTCCGAGTTCGAGATCAAGGCGGACCTGGTGCTGCTGGCCATGGGCTTCGTGTCGCCGGTGCAGAACGTGCTGGACGCGTTCGGCGTGGATCGCGATGGCCGCGGCAACGTGCGCGCCAACACCGACGACTACCGCACCAACGTGGAAAAGGTCTTTGCCGCCGGCGACATGCGCCGCGGCCAGTCCCTGGTGGTGTGGGCCATCCGCGAAGGCCGCCAGTGCGCGCGTTCGGTCGACGCCTACCTCATGGGCAGCAGCGACCTGCCGCGCTGATAGCGCCCGCTTCATCAACGCCGCCGAGCGCCCCGCGCCGGCGGCGTTTTTTTGCGCGCCGGCTGGACTGACCCGCGTGTTGCGGCATAACCACTTTTTGAAAGCGGTCTTTTCAAGATTTGACACACGTCAAGTTGGGGGACGGGGCGGTCTGCGAATCTGTCGGCTCACCCCCCACGGAAAGATCGGAGAAGAAAATGTTTTCGCTGAATGGGCGTATCCGCGCCACCGCCATTGCCGGTTTGATCGCTGCCGGCGCATTTGCCGCTCCCGCCCATGCCCACGAAGCCGGCGACGTGCTGTTCCGCGTCGGCGTGACGCAAGTGCGCCCCTCGCAGAACAATGGCTCGGTGCTGGATGGCGCCGTCAAGCTGGATGTGAGCAACAACGTGCGCCCCAGCTTCACCCTGGCCTACATGGCCACCCGCAACATCGGTATCGAGCTGCTGGGCGCCTGGCCCTTCCAGCATGACGTCAGCGGCAGCGGCGGCCTGGGCAAGATCGGCTCCACCAAGCAGCTTCCCCCCACGCTGAGCCTGCAATGGCACATCCTGCCCGACAGCATGATCCAGCCCTACATCGGCGTCGGCATCAACTACACGCACTTCTTCGACACCAAGGCCGAAGGCGCGCTCAAGGGCTCGGACCTGAAGCTGGGCGACTCCTGGGGCGTGGCGGCGCAACTGGGCGCGGACATCAAGATCAATGACCGCTGGTTCATGAACGCCGACATCCGCTACATCGACATCAAGTCCAAGGTGAAGCTGGACGGCGAACGTGTCGGCACCGCGCGGATCGACCCGTGGGTGGCCACGGTGGGCGTCGGCTACCGCTTCTGAGTGCGGCGCTGGACGATGCGCGCGGACACCGCGCGCATCGATTCATTCCTGCGGCGCCTGCAGCCGGCTACGCAGGGCCTGCAATGCGGGCGTGTCATCGTCGGCGCGCCACACGAGCTGGGTCAGGGCCTGCCCATGCGGTCCGGACAGGGCGCCCACGCGCACCGTGTTCTCCGCCCCCAGCACCGCCAGCACCGACCGCGGCACGATCGCCACGCCCGTTCCCGCGGCCACGCACGCCACGATGGCGTGATACGACGCAAACTCCATCACCTTGCCGGGCGCGATGCCCTCCTGGTTCAGCCACGATTCCAGGATGCGCCGGTATGAGCACCCCGCCGCGAACGCGATGACGCTGCGGCTGCCCAGGTCCTTCGCGCCGCCGATCGGATCCCAGGCCAGCGGCGAGATCAGCGCGAGTTCCTCCTTGAAGGCATCCATCGTCGCCAGGCCGTCCGCCGGAAAGGGCTGCGCGACGAAGGCGGCCTCGATCTCGTAATTGCGGACCTTGGCGGCCAGGGCGCCCGAGGTGCCGGTAACCAGTTCGATGCGCACCTGCGGCCACGCCGCGTGATAGGCCGCCAGGATGGGCGGCAGGCGGGCGGCGGCCGTGCTTTCCATGGTGCCGATGCGCAAGACGCCCTGCAGCGCGCCTTCGCGCACCGCGGACTGGGCCTCGTCGGACAGGCGCAGCAGCCGGTCCGCGTAGGACAGCAGCACGCGCCCCTGGTCCGACAGCACCAGGCGGCGGTTCTGGCGCCGAAAAAGCGGCGTTCCCAGCGAGGTTTCCAACTGCTTGAGCCGGGTCGACACGTTGGACTGCACCCGGTTCAGGTGCGCGGCGGCGCGCGCAACGCCGCCCTGGTCCGCCACGGTCTTGAATATCTGCAGCGCGTCGAGGTCCAAGTTTCTCATTTAGGGAACTCACGTTCTTAATAATTCACTATTCAAGATATTAGTACAGCCGTAGAGTGGGGCCATGTCAACGCCTGCTTACCCTTCCCTCGACCCCACCGCCAGCGCCGCGCGCCTGGCGTGGCCCGCCGCCCTTGCGCTGGCGGCCGCCATGGGCATCGGCCGTTTCGCCTTCACGCCGGTATGGCCGCTGATGGCGCAGGAGTCCGGGCTGTCGCTCGCGCAGGGCGGCTGGATGGCGTCGGCCAACTATGCCGGCTACCTGCTCGGCGCGCTGGCCGCGATCGCCTGGCCCGTGCGCCGGTTGCGCGCGACGCTGGCGGCCAGCCTGGCCGCCGTCGCGGCGCTGACGCTGGCCATGCCGCTGCTGGACAGCGTGGCGGGCTGGTCGATGCTGCGGCTGGCCGCCGGTTATGCCAGCGCCAGCGCCTTCATCTGCGTGGCGGCCTGGCGCCCGGTTCCTCCCGGAGACCCGCGCGAGCCCTCCGCGTCGGCGGTGACGTACGCAGGCGTGGGCGCCGGGATCGCGCTGACGGGGCTGGCCTGCCTGGTCCTCATGGCCTGGGGCGCGAGCGCCAACCTGACCTGGATCGTGCTGGGTGCGCTGGCCTTGGCGCTGTCGGCGGCGGCCTGGCCCGGCCTGAGCCGGCAGTCGCCCCCGGTCCGGCGTGCCGCCGCGGGCGGTCCGTCCGCCGGACTGCCGCGCGGCATCGCCGCGCTGTCGCTGCACTATGGCGTCTTCGGCGTCGGTTACATCATTCCCGCCACCTTCCTGCCGGCGATGGCCAAGGAGGTCCTGCCCGATCCGGCCATCTTCGGCTGGGCCTGGCCCCTCTTCGGCCTGGCGGCGGCGCTGTCCTGCCTGCTGGTGCCCCGCCTGGCGCGCGGCCGCGACGACCGGCAGGTCTGGCGCGGCGCGCAGGCCCTGATGGCCGCCGGCATGCTGGCGGTGGCCCTGTGGCATCACATTGCCGCCGTGATCCTGGCGTCGCTCCTGGTCGGGGGCACGTTCATGGTGATCACGCAGGCGGGCATGCTGACCGCCCGGCGCCTGTCGGGCGCGGCGGCCCCGCGCGCGGCCGCCATCATGACGGCGGCATTCGCGGCGGGACAGATCCTGGGACCGCTGCTGGCGTCGTGGGCCGAGCACTGGGGCGCGGGGCTGCCGCAGGTGCTGGCGGGCAGCGCGGCGCTGCTGGCCGCGTCGGCCTGGGGATTGGGAAAAGTCACGACAGATGGCAATGGCGCTGGGCATAATGCCATCGGCCCTTCGGGCCCATCACACAGCAATTAGAAAGCAGGAAGAGGAGTCCCAGCATGAAAGCATTGCGCCCCCTGATCGCCGCCCTCGCGGCCGCCACCGCCTTCGCAGGCGCCGCCCAGGCCCAGACCGGCGACTGGCCCGCCAAACCCGTAACCATGATCGTGCCCTACGCGCCCGGCGGCTTTGCCGACACCCGCGTGCGCCTCCTGGCGCGCAAACTGGGCGAATCGCTGGGCCAGCCCATCGTGGTGGAAAACAAGGCAGGCGCGGGCGGGGTGGTCGGCACCAACCTCATCGCCAAGGCGGCCCCGGACGGTTACACCATCGGCACGGGCAACCTGGCCCCCATGGCGGTCAACCCGTCCTTGATGAAGGAAATGCCCTACAACCCGCAAAAGGACCTGGCCCCGATCATCCTGATCGAAAACAGCCCGCTGGTCCTGAGCGTGAACAATGAACTGCCGGTCAAGACGCTGGCCGACCTGATCGCGCTGGCCAAGAAGGAACCCGGCAAGCTGACCTTCGGTTCGTCCGGCGTGGGCGGCGCGCACCACCTGTCGGGCGAGATGTTCCGCGAGCAGGCCAAGATCGACATCGTCCACGTCCCCTATAAAGGCGGCAGCCTGGCCGCCACCGACCTGATGGGCGGCCACATCGCCATGATGTTCGAAATGGGCTATTCCGCGCTGCCCGCCATCCAGGGCAAGAAGATCCACCCCATCGCCGTCACGTCCGCCAAGCGCCTGGCCGTGCTGCCCGACGTGCCGACCATGGCCGAATCCGGCCTGCCGGGTTTCGAGTCGTACAACTGGCAGGGCATCGTCGCGCCCGCCGGCACGCCCGCGCCGATCATCGCCAGGCTCAACGCCGAGTTCAACCGCATCCTGAAGGATCCGGATGTGCAGAAGGCCATTGCCGACACGGGCAGCCAGGCCGGCGGCGGCACGCCCGAGGAGTTCGCCGCGTTCATCAAGAACGAAAGCGAAAAGTGGGCGCACGTCATCAAGGCTGGAAACATCCAGCTTCAATAACCTCCCAGGAGTTTTCCCATGGCTACCCCTTTGATTGAATTGCTCAAGCTGGACCACCCCATCATCCAGGCGCCCATGGCGGGCGGCGCGACCACGGTGGAACTGGTGTCCGAGGCATCGAAGGCGGGCGCCCTGGGATCGCTGGGCGCGGCCTACCTGAGTGGCGAACAGATCGAGGCGGCGGCCAGCGCGATCCGCGCGCGCACGGACCGCCCGTTTGCCATCAATCTGTTCGCCCCCGTGCCGCAGGAAGCCGCGACCGGCGACGGCGCGCGAATGCTCGCCCTGATGGCGCGCTACCACGCGCAACTGGGCCTGCCCGCGCCGCAAGCCCCCGGTCCGCAGGCCGATCCGCTGCCGGAACAACTGGAGGCCACGCTGCGGGCGCGTCCAGCCGTCCTGAGCTTCGCCTTCGGCCGCCTGCCGGCCGCGACGCTGGCCCGCTGCCGCGAACTGGGCATCCTGACCATCGGCACGGCCACGACTGTCCGCGAGGCCCAGGTGCTGGAGCAGGACGGCGTGGACGCGGTCGTCGCGCAGGGCGCCGAGGCCGGCGGCCACCGCAGCACGTTCCTCGACGCCTTCGAAACGTCCATGATCGGGACCCTGGCCCTGGTGCCGCAGGTGGCGGACGCCGTCTCGATCCCGGTCATCGCGTCGGGCGGCATCATGGATGGGCGCGGCATTGCCGCCGCCCTGGCGCTGGGCGCCGACCTGGCGCAAATGGGGACGGCCTTCCTGACCACGGATGAATGCGGCATCAGCGACGCCTACAAGGCGGTCCTGCCCGCCTCCCGCTCCGAACAGTCCCGCGTGACCCGGGCCTTTTCCGGCCGCCCGGCCCGCGGCATCGCCAACGCCTTCATGCGGGACGCGGATGCGATCGCCGCGGACATACTGCCGTATCCGCTGCAGAACGCGCTGACGCGGCCCATGCGGACCGCGGGCGGCAAAAGCGGCAACATCAACGTCCTGTCCCTGTGGGCGGGCCAGGGCGCGCCGCTGGCGCGGCGGGAAACCACGGCCGACCTGATCCAGCGCCTGGCCCGGGAAACTGAGGCCGCGCGGACGCGGCGCAACTGAATGGGTGTCTGATACCCGGGTGAGGTCGCCTATGCATGCACCAGTGTTCCGGGGGTGTCAGACACCGGACCGGCGGCGGCATCGCACAGGGAGCGGTCCGGGGATTGTTCCTGGAACCGAAAACACTGTTCCACGCACAGCCACTCGAATTGTGATTGCACAGCGTCGGGCTACAATGGCGCCTCGCCGCCGGGAGCCGATGCTCGAGCTCGTCCCCGGCATCTGAGTAACAGGGCGCTTCCCGACGCAGCCTGTCTTGCCCGCGCCGGCCAGGTTCTCTGCCCAGCGTGTCGACAGGACAGCGGGGCAAGCTCCGCCGCCGAAACTCCCTTTCGTTGCCCATGCCCGCTCAATCAAGCAGCACCCCGGAATTCGCCCTGCGCCTGGAAGGTGTGGCGCTAGGCTACGGTGATTTCACCGTCTTGCGCGACATTTCCATGGACGTCCGGGCAGGCCAGGTGGTGGCGGTCATGGGCGGTTCGGGTTCCGGCAAGACCACGCTGCTGCGCGCGGCGACCGGCCAGATCACCGCCCAGCAAGGCCGGGTGCTGGCATTCGACCAGGACATCGGCCAGACCTCGAGCACCGGCCTGCAGTCCCTGCGCAAGCGCATGGGCGTGCTGTTCCAGCAGGGCGCGCTGTTCACCGACCTGAACGTATTTGAAAACGTGGCCTTCCCGCTGCGTGAGCACACCAAAATCGACGAAGCCGAGCTCACCGACCGTGTGCTGGACAAGCTGGACGCCGTCGGCCTGCGCGCCGCCGCCCACCTGAAGGTGTCCGAGATTTCCGGCGGCATGGCCCGGCGCGTGGCGCTGGCGCGCGCCGTGGTGCTCGAACCCGAGCTCATCCTGTACGACGAGCCCTTCGCCGGGCTGGACCCGATCTCGCTGGGCATCACCGCCCGCCTGATCCGCAACCTGGCCGACCGCCTGGGCTGCGCCTCGGTGCTGATCACGCACGACGTGCAGGAATCCTTCGCCATCGCGGACCAGGTCTATCTGGTGGGCCGCGGCACGCTCGCCGCCGCCGGCACGCCGCAGACGCTGGCGGCCTCGCAGGACCCCTACGTGCAGCAATTCCTCAAGGGCCAACCCGACGGTCCCGTCGCGTTCCAGTATCCCGAAACGCCCGCCTTCCAGAAGTGGCTGTCCCAACAGAAAGGGCGCAAAGCATGAGCGGCTCCAACAACGCCATCGCCGTGCTGGGCCACTGGGTACGCTCCCGCGTCGCGGCCATCGGCTATTTCACCCGGTTCTTCGGCGCCATGCTGGCGCGCAGCGGCATCGCGCTGTCGCGGCCGCGCCTGGTGTCGCAGCAGGTCCATTTCATCGGCAATTATTCGCTGCTGATCATTGCCGTTTCCGGCATGTTCGTCGGCTTCGTGCTGGGCCTGCAGGGCTATTACACGCTGAACCGCTACGGCTCCGAAGAGGCACTGGGCCTGCTGGTCGCCCTGTCGCTGGTGCGCGAGCTGGGGCCGGTGGTCACCGCGCTGCTCTTTGCGGGCCGCGCCGGCACCTCGCTCACGGCCGAAATCGGCCTGATGAAGGCGGGCGAACAGTTGTCGGCCATGGAAGTCATGGCCGTGGACCCCATCCGCCGCGTGCTGGTGCCGCGCCTGTGGGGCGGCATCATCGCCATGCCCATCCTGGCGGCGGTGTTCTCGATGGTGGGCATCCTGGGCGGCTGGGTCGTGGGCGTGCTGCTCATCGGCGTGGACGCCGGCGCCTTCTGGTCGCAAATGCAAAACGGCGTCGACGTCTGGAAAGACGTCGCCAATGGCGTCATCAAGAGCGTGGTCTTCGGCGTCACGGTGACGCTGGTCGCGCTCTACGAGGGCTGGCAGGCCAAGCCCACCCCCGAAGGCGTCGCCCGCGCCACCACGCGCACCGTGGTCATGGGCTCCCTGGCGGTGCTCGGGCTGGACTTCCTGCTCACCGCCCTGATGTTTGGAAATTGATACGGATCGATCATGTCTCGCGAAAAAACCGACTTCTGGGTAGGCCTGTTCGTATTGCTGGGCGCGATCGCGCTGGCATTCCTGGCGTTGCGCGCCGGCAACTTGAGCACGTTTTCCTTTGCCCCGACCTATACGGTGACAGCCAACTTCGATAACGTAGGCGGCCTCAAGGTGCGCGCGCCGGTCAAGAGCGCCGGCGTGGTGGTGGGACGGGTCGCGGGCATCTCCTTTGACGACAAGACCTACCAGGCGATCGTCTCAGTCAACCTGGAGACGGCCTACCAGTTTCCGAAGGACTCCTCGGCCGCCATCCTGACCTCGGGCCTCCTGGGCGAGCAGTATCTGGGCCTGACCGCCGGCAGCGAAGAAGAGAACTTTACCGACGGCGGAAAAATCCGCTATACACAAAGCGCCGTGGTCCTGGAACAACTGATCAGCCAGTTCCTGTACGGGTCGGCGGAAAAGCAAGGCTCGACCGCCGCGCCGGAACCTGCCGCCAAGGCGCAGGATTAAGGCGCGGCTCATTCAGGCCGATACAACGCAGGCCGTTACAACGACAACGCTGTGCCTTGCCGTCGCAATAACATAAGAAATGTTGATAGGGATACCCGGATCATGAACAAGAAAGCAATTTCCCGCATTGCCACCGTCGCAGCGGCAGGCGCGCTGATGGCCGGTTGCGCCGCCCCGAAGAATCCGGATCCGCGCGACCCCTGGGAAGGCTTCAACCGCGGCGTCTACCAGTTCAACGACACGGTGGACCGCGCGGTGTTCAAGCCGGTCGCCCAGGCCTACACGTTCGTGACGCCGCAGCCGGTTCGCAGCTGCATCCACAACATCTTCAGCAACGTCGGCGACCTCTGGTCCGGCACCAACAGCTTCCTGCAGGGCCGCGGCCACGACTTCGTCAACACGCTGGGCCGGTTCCTCTTCAACACCACCATGGGCGTGGGCGGCTGCTTTGACGTCGCCTCGGCCAATGGCGCGCGCAAGATCCCCAACGACTTCGGCACCACGCTGGGCGTCTGGGGCTTCAGCCAGGGTCCGTACCTGGTGCTGCCGTTCTTCGGCGCGTCCAGCGTGCGCGACGGCGTCGGCCTGGTGGGCGACCTCTACGGCACGACCTACGGTTACATGGGCGTGGACTCTATCGACAACGTGCGCCTGCGCAACTCGCTGTGGGGCCTGCGCATCGTCGATACGCGCGCCAACCTGCTCGACACCACCGATACGATCGACCGCGTGGCGCTGGACCCGTACAGCTTCGTGCGCGACGCCTTCCTGCAGCGCCGCGCCGCAATGGTGCTGGGCCACCGCGTGGACGAAGAATCGGCCCTGCCCAACTACGAAGACGACGGCGAGGACGCCGCGCCGGCCGCGCCAGCGCCTGCGCCGGTCCCCGCGACCAAGTAAGCTGTCGGATTGCGCTTACGGTACTGAAGGAGTTTTGATGCGATTTTCCGTTCCCTCCCTGCTGCAGCGACTGGTGTTCACGGGCCTGCTCGGCCTGGCGGCCGCCACGGCCGCGCAGGCCAAGCCGGACCCCAATGGCCCGCCCGAACAGTTCGTGCTGGCCGCCGCCACCCAGGCCCTCGATGTCCTGAAGGCCGACGGCGCGGTGCGCGCCGGCAACATCGCCCGCGTCAACGAGGTCGTCGACCAGTACATCCTGCCGTACGTCAACTTCCAGAAGACCACGCGCCTGGCCGCCGGCCGCTACTGGCGCCAGGCCAGCGACCAACAGAAGACGGCGCTGGCCGAGGCCTTCCGCGGCACGCTGATCCGCACCTACAGCGGCGCGCTGACTCGCGTCACGTCCAGCACCAGCATCACCGGCCTGCCGTTCCGGGGCGACCCCAAGGCCGACGACGTCGTGGTGCGCACACTGATCAGCCAGTCCAACAGCCAGCCCGTCGGCGTGGACTACCGCCTGGAAAAGACGCCCCAGGGCTGGAAGATCTATGACATGAACGTCGAGGGCATCTGGCTGATCGAGAACTACCGCAACCAGTTCGCCCAGCAGATCAACCAGAACGGCATCGACGGCCTGATTCAGGCGCTGAACCAGCGCAACAAGTAAAGATCGGTCCCGCCTTGCATCGGCCCGGCGCCCCCCTTCGGGGGGCCGCCGGGCCGATTGTTTTGGGGACGCAACAATGCGCCGCCCACACCGCCCCTGGGGCCTTACGGGGTGGCTGTCACCTCGCGCTTATATAATGGTCAATTCGCTCTTTTCGGGCCCCTTACCCCCGTCATGTCCGCCGTCAGCCTAGAAAACGTCTCAAAGATCTACTCGCCGCGCCAGCGCGGCTGGCAGAAGCTGCTCGGGCGCACGCCCCGTCCCGGCTTCCAGGCGCTGGACAACGTCAGCCTGAATATCGAGCACGGCGAATTCTTCGGCCTGCTCGGGCCCAACGGCGCAGGCAAGACCACGCTCATCTCCATCCTGGCCGGCCTGGCCCATGCCACCGCGGGCCGCGCCACGGTCTGTGGCTACGACGTCGTGGCCGACTACAAGTCGGCGCGGCGCGCATTGGGCGTGGTGCCGCAGGAACTGGTCTACGACCCGTTCTTCACGGTCCGCGAGACGCTGCGCATCCAGTCCGGCTATTTCGGCCTGCGCAAGAACGACGACTGGATCGACGAAATCCTGTTCAACCTGGGCCTGGCCGACAAGGCCAATTCCAACATGCGCGCGCTGTCAGGCGGCATGAAGCGGCGCGTGCTGGTGGCGCAGGCGCTGGTGCACCGGCCGCCGGTCATCGTCCTGGACGAGCCCACCGCGGGCGTGGACGTGGACCTGCGCCGCACGCTGTGGGAGTTCATCTCGCGCCTGAACAAGGCCGGCCACACCATCATGCTCACCACCCACTACCTGGAAGAGGCCGAGGCCCTCTGCAACCGCATCGCCATGCTCAAGGGCGGGCGCATCGTGGCGCTGGACACCACCCAGGCCCTGCTGGCGCGCGTGGGCGGGGTGGACCTGGAAGACGCCTTCGTGCGCATCATGCACCAGGACGACGATGCCGCCCCCCGCGCCCTGCAACCCGAAGAGATCTCCTCATGACCCAGCCCGCCACGCCCGCCGGCCAGCCGCTGGTGCAGCCCCGCCTGGACGCCGGTTCCGGCTTTCCGACCCTGCTGCGCAAGGAACTGCTGCGCTTCTGGAAGGTCAGCTTCCAGACCATCGCCGCGCCCGTCATCACGGCGCTGCTGTACCTGCTGGTCTTCGCACACGTCCTGGAAGGGCGCGTCACGGTGTACGGCACCGTGCCCTACACGTCCTTCCTGATCCCCGGGCTCATGATGATGAGCATGCTGCAGAACGCGTTCGCCAACCCGTCCTCGTCGCTCATCCAGAGCCGCATCACCGGCAACCTCGTCTTCATGCTGCTGCCGCCGCTGTCGCACCGGGACATTTTCGGCGCCTACGTGCTGGCCGCCGTCGCGCGCGGCCTGGCGGTCGGGCTGTGCGTGTGGGCCGTGGCGCTGTTCTTCGTGCCGCTTGCGCCCGCCCATCCGCAGTGGGTCCTGGTCTTTGCCGTGCTGGCCTGCGGCATCATGGGCGCGCTGGGCCTGATCGCGGGCCTGTGGTCCGAGAAATTCGACCAGCTCGCGGCCTTTCAGAACTTCCTGATCATGCCGGCCACCTTCCTGTCCGGCGTGTTCTATTCCATCCATACGCTGCCGCCGTTCTGGCAAAGCGTCTCGCACTGGAACCCCATCTTCTACACCATCGACGGATTCCGCTACGGCTTCTTCTCGGTGTCGGACGTCTCGCCCTGGCACAGCCTGGCGGTGGTGACGGGGGTGTTCCTTGCGCTCTCGACTTACGCGCTGCGGCTCCTGGCCAGCGGCTACAAACTCAGGAACTGACGTCCATGCTTCCCACTCCCGCGCAAGTCCGCCAATACATCGCGGACGGCCTGCCCTGTGAACATCTCGACGTGCAGGGCGACGGATCGCACTTTGACGCCGTCATCGTCAGCACGGCCTTCGAAGGCAAACGCCTGATCCAGCGCCACCAGCTCGTCTACGCCGCGCTGGGCGACCGCATGAAAGCCGAAATCCACGCCCTGTCGATGCGCACCCTGACCCCCGCCGAATACCAGAAAGCGGGCGAATGATGGACAAGCTACGCATCACCGGCGGCGCGCGGCTGCACGGCGAGATCTCGATTTCCGGCGCCAAGAACTCGGCCCTGCCGATCCTGTGCGCGGGCCTGCTCACCGCCGACACGCTGGTCCTGTCCAACGTGCCGCGCCTGAACGACACCGGCACCATGCTGCGCCTGCTCGCCCGCATGGGCGTGCGCGCCGAGCGCGGCGACGACGGCGTGGTCACGCTGCAGGCGGGCAACATCGACAACCTGGAAGCGCCCTACGACCTGGTCAAGACGATGCGCGCCTCCATCCTGGTGCTGGGCCCGCTGGTCGCGCGCTTCGGCGAGGCCCGCGTCAGCCTGCCGGGCGGCTGCACCATCGGCCAGCGGCCGGTCGACCAGCACATCAAGGGACTGGCCGCGCTGGGCGCGGAAATCAGCATCGAGCACGGCTTCGTCGTGGCGCGCGCCAAGCGCCTGAAGGGCGCCTCGATCCGCACCGACATGGTCACCGTCACCGGCACAGAAAACCTGCTGATGGCCGCCGTGCTGGCCGAAGGCCGGACCGTCCTGGAAAATGCGGCGCGCGAACCTGAAGTCGTCGACCTGGCCGAGCTGCTCATCAAAATGGGCGCCCGCATCCAGGGCCACGGCACCGACCGCATCGTCATCGACGGCGTGGACCGCCTGCATGGCGCCGAGCACCGCGTCATCTCGGACCGCATCGAGGCCGGCACCTTCCTGTGCGCGGTCGGCGCGGCGGGCGGCGACATCCTGCTCAAGAACGCCGACGCCGGCATCCTGGGCGCTACCCTGGACAAGCTGGCCGAAGCCGGCCTGACCATCGAGACCGGCCCCGACTGGATCCGCGGCGCGATGGACAAGCGTCCCAAGGCCGTGGGCTTTCGCACGCACGAGTACCCGGGTTTCGCCACCGACATGCAGGCCCAGCTGATGGCGCTGGACGCCGTGGCCGAGGGCACGTCGGTCATCGTCGAAACCATCTTCGAAAACCGCTACATGCACGTGCAGGAGCTGCGCCGCATGGGCGCCCAGATCGACATCGACGGCCACACCGCCATCGTGCGCGGCGTGCCGCGCCTGTCGGGCGCCAGCGTCATGGCCACCGACCTGCGCGCGTCGGCCAGCCTGGTCATCGCCGGCCTGGCCGCCGACGGCGACACGCTGATCGACCGCATCTACCACCTGGATCGCGGCTACGACCAGATGGAAGTGAAACTGCGCGCCCTGGGCGCGGATATCCAACGCGTTACCGGCAAGGAACAGGCTCGATGAGCAATGCCCCCGTCACCCCCCTGACCCTGGCGCTGTCCAAGGGCCGCATCTTCGAAGAAACCATGCCGCTGCTGGCGGAAGCCGGCATCGAGGTCCCCGAGAATCCGGAAAGCTCGCGCAAGCTCATCCTGCCCACCAGCGATCCCGGCCTGCGCCTGATCATCGTGCGCGCCTCCGACGTGCCCACGTACGTGCAGTACGGCGCGGCGGACCTGGGCATCGCGGGCAAGGACGTGCTCATCGAGCACGCCAAGGAGCAGCCCGGCGGCCTGTACCAGCCCATCGACCTGAACATCGCCAAGTGCCGGCTGGCCGTGGCCGTACGCAACGGTTTCGACTACGAGGCGGCCGTCCACCAGGGCGCGCGTCTGCGCGTGGCCACCAAGTACGTGCAATCAGCCCGTGAACACTTCGCGGCCAAGGGTGTGTACGTCGACATCATCAAGCTGTATGGTTCGATGGAACTGGCGCCGCTGGTCGGGCTGGCCGACTGCATCGTCGATCTGGTGTCCACGGGCGGCACGCTGCGCGCCAACGACCTGGTCGCCGTGGAAGACGTCATGCCGATCTCCTCGCGCCTGATCGTCAACCAGGCCGCCCTGAAGACCCGCGGCGACCGCCTGCAACCGCTGCTGGACGCCTTCGCAAGAGCCGCCTCCCGCAACGTCTGACTCCCGCCCGCCGCGCCCGGCGCGGCGGCCGTTACCGTTACCTGCTTTGCTCCATGACGCCATGGCCCTGATCAATCGTCTCGACTCCCGCGATCCCGGATTCAAATCCGCCCTGTCCAAGCTGCTGGCCTTCGAGGCCACCGAGGACGAATCCATCGACCGCGCCGCCGCCAGCATCCTGGCCGACGTGCGCGCGCGCGGCGACGCCGCGCTGGTGGAATACACGCAGCGCTTTGACCGCATGCCGGACGCGACGGCCCATACGCTGGAAATCCCCAAGGCCGACTGGCATGCGGCCCTGGCCGCGCTGCCGGCCGCCCAGCGCAACGCGCTGGAAGCCGCCGCCGACCGCGTGCGCGCCTACCACGAGCGCCAGCGCGCCGAGACCTGGACCTACACCGAAGCCGACGGCACCCTGCTGGGCCAGCAGGTCACGCCCCTGGACCGCGTGGGCCTTTACGTGCCCGGCGGCAAGGCGGCCTACCCGTCATCGGTGCTGATGAACGCCATCCCGGCCAAGGTCGCGGGCGTGCAGGAGCTGATCATGGTCACGCCCACGCCCGACGGCGTGCGCAATCCCATCGTGCTGGCCGCCGCCGCCATCAGCGGCGTGGACCGCGTGTTCGCCATCGGCGGCGCGCAGGCCGTGGGCGCGCTGGCCTACGGCACCGACACCGTGCCCGCCGTCGACAAGATCGTCGGGCCGGGCAACGCTTATGTCGCCGCCGCCAAGCGCCGCGTCTTCGGCGTGGTCGGCATCGACATGATCGCCGGCCCCAGCGAAATCCTGGTCATCTGCGACGGCAAGACGCCGGCCGACTGGATCGCCATGGACCTGTTCTCGCAGGCCGAGCACGACGAACTCGCGCAATCCATCCTGCTGTGCCCCGACGCCGCCTTCATCGAAGAGGTCGAAGCGTCCATCGCGCGCCTCCTGCCCACCATGCCGCGCGCCGACATCCTGCGCGTCAGCCTGGCCAACCGCGGCGCGCTGATCCAGGTCCGCGACCTGGAAGAGGCCTGCCAGATCGCCAACGACATCGCCCCCGAGCACCTGGAGATCTCCACCGAGCAGCCCGAGGTCTGGACCGCCCGCATCCGCCATGCCGGCGCCATCTTCATGGGCCGCTTCAGCTCCGAAGCCCTGGGCGACTACTGCGCCGGCCCGAACCACGTGCTTCCCACCTCGCGCACGGCGCGGTTCTCGTCGCCGCTGGGGGTCTATGACTTCCAGAAGCGCTCCAGCCTGATCCAGGTCTCGCACGCCGGCGCCCAGACGCTGGGCCGCATCGCCGCCGAACTGGCGCTGGGCGAGGGCCTGCAGGCGCACGCCGCCAGCGCCCAGTACCGGGTCGACAAACCATGAGCCTGCCGGGCCGCCCCAAGGGCGAATACCGGAGTGCGCAGCACGAAGGCGGTCCAGTGCGCGCGGTTCCGGCGGCGGGCGTCGCCGGCCGCATCACCGGCACCGTCCGGGCCGACATCCTCGAACTGGCGGCGTATCCCGTCGCCCACGCCGAAGGCTGCATCAAGCTGGACGCGATGGAATGCCCGTACGAGCTGCCCGAGGCCGTGCGCGACGAGATCGCGCGCGCCGTCCGCGACACCCCGCTGAACCGCTATCCGTCCGCCGACCTGTCCGGGCTGCAGGCCGCCGTCAAGACGGCCTTCGGCATACCCGATGCGGCGGACGTGCTGTTCGGCAACGGCTCGGACGAGCTCATCCACATCATGGTGCAGGCCTGCTGCAACCCCGGAGATGTGGTCCTGTCGCCCTGGCCGTCGTTCGTGTATTTCGACATGGCGGCGCGCTTCGATCACGCCCGCTTCGTGGGCGTCCCGCTGGCCGATGATCTGACCCTGGATCTGCCGGCCATGCTGGCGGCCATCCGCGAACACCAGCCCAAGCTCGTGTTCCTGGCCACGCCCAACAATCCCACCGGCGGCCTGTGGTCGCCCGAGGACGTGGACGCCATCATCGACGCCGCGCCGGGGCTGGTGGTGATCGACGAGGCCTACCAGCCGTTCGCCGGCTACACCTGGATGCCGCAGGTGCTGGACGCGCCCAACGTGGTGGTCATGCGCACCGTGTCCAAGATCGGCCTGGCGGGCCTGCGGTTCGGCTACCTGGCAGGCCATCCTGCCTGGATCGCCGAGCTGAACAAGGTGCGCCCGCCCTACAACCTGAACGTGCTGACCCAGGCCACGCTGCATGCCGTGCTGCGCCACAAGCCGGTGCTGGACGAGCAGGCCGCCCGGCTGCGCGCCGACCGCGAACCGCTGGCCGCGGCCCTCGTGCAACTGCCCGGCGTCAGGGTATTCCCTTCCGCCGCCAACTTCATACTTGTTCGCTTTTCCGGCAAGCTGGACGGCAACGCCGTGCATCTGGCGCTGAAAGCGCGCAAAATATTGATTCGCAACTTCTCCAACGCCCACCCGCTGCTGGCCGACTGCCTGCGCATCTCGGTGGGCGCCCCGGCCGAGAACGCCGCCTTGCTATCCGCCCTGCAAGAGATCTTGAGTGCTTAACATGCGTACCGCAGAAATCACCCGCAACACCAACGAAACCCGCATCCGCGTGGCCATCAATCTGGATGGCACCGGCAAGCAGACGATCGACACGGGCGTGCCCTTCCTGGACCACATGCTGGACCAGATCGCGCGCCACGGCCTGATCGACCTGGACATCAAGGCCGAGGGCGACCTGCACATCGACGCGCATCACACGGTGGAAGACGTGGGCATCACGCTGGGCATGGCCATCGCCAAGGCGGCGGGCACCAAGGCCGGCCTGCGCCGCTACGGCCACGCCTACGTGCCGCTGGACGAAGCGCTGTCGCGCGTCGTGGTGGACTTTTCCGGCCGTCCCGGCCTGGAATACCACATCCCCTTCACGCGCTCGCACATCGGCAGCTTCGACGTGGACCTCACCCGCGAATTCTTCCAGGGCCTGGTCAACCACGCGCTCATCACGCTGCACATCGACAATCTGCGCGGTTTCAATGCCCACCACCAGGCGGAAACCGTCTTCAAGGCCTGTGGCCGCGCGCTGCGCATGGCCCTGGAAGTCGACCCCCGCATGGGCGACGTCGTGCCCTCCACCAAGGGCGTGCTGTAAGGTACGCCCCCCAGGTACGCAATCAACTCCGCACCGCACCAGGCAGACAGAAGTGACCACTATCGCCATCGTCGACTACGGAATGGGCAATTTCCACTCCGTCGCACGCGCCCTGAAATACGCCGCGCCTGACGCCGACATCCGCATCTGCAACCAGCCCCAGGAGATCGCCGCGGCCGACCGCGTGGTGTTCCCGGGCCAGGGCGCCATGGCGGACTGCATGCGCACGCTGAACGAATCCGGCCTGCGCGACGCCGTCGTGCGCGCCGCCCGCGAAAAGCCCCTCCTGGGCGTCTGCGTCGGCGAACAGATGCTGTTCGAGGCCAGCGAAGAAGGCGCCACGACCTGCCTGGGCCTGTTCCCGGGCGTCGTGCGCCGCTTTTCCGGCCCGCGCTTCGCGGACCTGATCCCCGCCGACGACGAGGCCTGCCTGGCCGACACCGGCGCCGCGGGCCTGGCCGACACCCGCCCCGAGCGCCTGAAGGTGCCGCACATGGGCTGGAACAAAGTCCGCCACACGCGATCTCATCCCATCTGGGACGGCATTCCGGACGACTCGCACTTCTATTTCGTCCATAGTTATTACGCCGATCCGGCCGATTCCGCACTGACAGTTGGTGAAACCGATTACGGCGTCACCTTTACCTGCGCGGTGGCGGCAGCTAACATTTTCGCGGTGCAGTTCCACCCCGAAAAGAGCGCCGAGCACGGTTTGCGCCTGTATCGCAATTTTGTAGACTGGCAGCCGTAGGCCCCGAGCCCGCGTGCGCCAGCCCGTTCAACCCCATTATTTTTCTTGCTGCCAACCATGCTGCTGATCCCCGCCATCGATCTCAAAGACGGGCGTTGCGTGCGCCTGCGCCAGGGTGACCTGGACGATGCAACGGTGTTCTCCGAAGACCCCGCCGCCATGGCCAACCGCTGGCTGGACCAGGGCGCGCGTCGCCTGCACCTGGTCGACCTGAACGGCGCCGTCGCCGGCAAACCCAAGAACGAAGCCCCCATCAAGGCGATCCTGGAGGCCGTCGGCGACGACATCCCCGTCCAGATCGGCGGCGGCATCCGCGATCTCGACACTATCGAACGCTATCTCGACGCCGGCATCTCCTACGTGATCATCGGCACCGCCGCGGTCAAGAACCCGGGCTTCCTGCAGGACGCCTGCGGCGCCTTCCCCGGCCAGATCATCGTCGGCCTGGACGCGCGCGACGGCAAGATCGCCACCGACGGCTGGAGCAAGCTGACCCGCCACGACGTGCTGGATCTGGCCAAAAAGTTCGAAGACTACGGCTGCGAAGCCATCATCTACACCGACATCGGCCGCGATGGCATGCTGTCGGGCGTCAACGTCGAAGCCACGGTCCGCCTGGCCCAGCACGTGCGCATCCCCGTGTACGCATCGGGCGGCATCGCCGGCATCCAGGACATCGAAGCCCTGTGCGCCGTCGAAGAAGAAGGCGTCGAAGGCGCCATCCTGGGCCGCAGCATCTACGAAGGCACGCTCGACTTCCAGGCCGCGCAGGCGCGCGCCGACGAACTGGCAAAATGACCACATCAAGCAGCACCCCCGGGGCCGGCGCACCTGTGCAGAACGCGCTGACCCGCCGCATCATTCCCTGCCTGGACGTCACGGCCGGCCGCGTCGTCAAGGGCGTGAACTTCGTCAACCTGCTCGACGCGGGCGACCCCGTCGAGATCGCCCGCCGCTACAACGAACAGGGCGCCGACGAACTCACGTTCCTGGACATCACGGCCACCAGCGACGGCCGCGACCTGATCCTGCCCATCATCGAGCAGGTCGCCTCGCAGGTGTTCATTCCGCTGACGGTGGGCGGCGGCGTGCGCCAGGTGTCCGACATCCAGCGCCTGCTCAATGCCGGCGCCGACAAGATCAGCATCAATAGCGCGGCGGTCGCCAATCCCGACCTCGTCCGCGCCGCCTCCGACTACCACGGCTCGCAATGCGTGGTGGTGGCCATCGACGCGCGTCGCGTCTCCGCGCCCGGCGAACCGGCACGCTGGGAAGTCTTCACCCATGGCGGCCGCAAGGCCACCGGCCTGGATGCCGTGGCCTGGGCGCGCCGCATGGCCGCCTATGGCGCGGGCGAAATCCTGCTCACCAGCATGGACCGCGACGGCACCAAGTCGGGCTTCGACCTGGAACTGACCCGCACCGTCTCCGACGCCGTGCCGGTGCCCGTCATCGCCTCCGGCGGCGTGGGCAACCTGCAGCATCTGGCCGACGGCGTCACCACCGGCCGCGCCAGCGCGGTGCTGGCCGCCAGCATCTTCCACTTCGGCCAGCATACCGTCGGCGAGTGCAAGCGCTTCATGGCCGAACAAGGTATCGCAGTACGATTGGACTGATTATGAGCAACGAACCCGCCTGGATGGCCGATGTCGTCTTCGACGAAAACGGCCTGATCCCCGCCATCGCCCAAGACGCCGAAAACGGCCAGATCATGATGGTGGCCTGGATGAATCGCGAATCCCTCGCCGAGACGGCCGCCACCGGCCGCGCGGTCTACTGGTCGCGCTCGCGCCAGCGCCTGTGGCGCAAGGGCGAAGAGTCCGGCCACGTCCAGGAAGTGCATGAACTGCGCCTGGATTGCGACGGCGACGTGGTCCTGCTGAAGGTCCACCAGGAAGGCGGCATCGCCTGCCACACCGGCCGCGCGAGCTGCTTCTTCCGCCGCCTGGAAGGGCAGACGGACCACGCTTCCTGGGTCACGGTGGATCCGGTGCTCAAAGACCCGGAACTCATCTACAAATGACCGATCAAACCCTGAGCGCGGCCGAGGTGCTGGCCCGCATTGCAGACACCCTGGAATCCCGCCGCCCCCAGAACGGCGGCGACCCCCAGGCCTCCTACACGGCCAAGCTGCTGGCCAAGGGCCCCGATGCCTTCCTGAAGAAAATCGGCGAAGAAGCCACGGAACTGGTGATGGCCGCCAAGGACGGCGTGCCCGAACGCATCGTCAGCGAAACCGCCGATCTGTGGTTCCATTGCATGGTGGCGCTGACGCATTTCAACCTGCGACCCGAAGACGTGCTGGCCGAACTGGCACGCCGCGAAGGCCTGTCGGGTCTGGCCGAAAAGGCCAGCCGCCCGCAAGACTGACCCCGGACCCCGAACTCATGAGCGACAACTGCCTGTTTTGCAAGATCGCCGCCGGCGACATCCCGTCCAAGAAGGTCTATGAAGACGAGGACTTTGTTGCATTTCACGATATCAATCCCGCCGCGCCGGTACATTTACTGCTGATCCCTCGACGTCATGTCACATCCATGCAGGATATTACGGGCGAGGACGCAGATTGGTTGGGTAGAATGATGTCGTTGGCGCCGCGGCTTGCCGCCGAGAACGGTTGCCGTCCGGGCCCTGATGGCGGATTTCGCATCATGATCAATTCTGGCGTCGAAGGCGGCCAGGAAGTCCCGCATCTGCATTTCCACATCATCGGCGGCTCGCGTCCCTGGAAAGGGCGCGTGGCTCCCACTGCGTAATTCGGAGAAACATCATGGGTAGTTTCAGCATTTGGCACTGGTTGGTCGTTCTGGTCATCGTTGCGCTGATTTTCGGCACCAAGAAGCTGCGCAACATTGGCGGCGACCTGGGCGGCGCGGTCAAGGGCTTCAAGGAAGGCATGAAGGACGCCAACAGCGACAAGCCCTCCGAACCCATCGCGCAACAGCGCGTGAGCGGCGACACCATCGACGTGCAGGCCAAGGAAAAATCCAACTCCTGAGCGCCAGCCAGCCTCCCTCCGGGCCAGCCCTGAACGGGCCGGCCCTCATTGCTTCAATTCCCGAGCGGCCGTCGAATGTTTGATGTCAGCCTCACTGAACTGATGGTGGTCGGCGTCGTCGCCCTGATCGTCATCGGCCCCGAACGCCTGCCCAAGGTGGCCCGCACTGTCGGCCATCTGCTGGGGCGCGCGCAGCGTTACGTCAATGACGTCAAATCCGATATCCAGCGCGAAATCGAGATCGACGAACTTCGCAAGTTCAAGTCCGAGATGGAAGACGCCGCCCAAGGCGTGCAGCAATCGCTGAACGAAACGCAGGCCTCGCTGCAGGAACCCGTGCAGCAGTTCCGCGCGGAACTCGACGAAGTCGCCCGTGAAGCCAGCGGCAAGGCCGCGCCGGCCGCCGCCGCCGCCACGCCCGCCGACGCCACGCGCACCATCGCCCCGCCGGGCCAGAATCAGAATCTGGACCTGGACCTGCCCGCCACGGAACCCGCGCCCGTTCCGGCAGCCGCCCCCCAACAACCCGCCCCGGCGCCCCTGGCGCCCAAGGCTGACGACGCCGCGCCCGCCGCCAAGCCCGTCTCGCCCTCCGGAACCCCGTCGTGACCCAGGACGCATCCCAAGAAGAAGGCCAGCAGGAGACGTTCATCTCCCATCTGGTCGAGCTGCGCACCCGCCTGCTGCGCGCCGTCGGCGCGGTGGTGGCCGTGTTCATCGTGCTCTTCATCTATCCCGGCGCCTCCGCCATCTATGACGTGCTGGCCGCGCCCATGCTGGCCTCGCTGCCGGAAGGCACGCGCATGATCGCCACGGGCGTCATCACGCCGTTCATGGTGCCGGTCAAAGTCACGATGATGGCCGCGTTCATCCTGGCGCTGCCCGTGGTGCTGTACCAGGCCTGGGCCTTCGTGGCGCCCGGTCTGTACCGGCATGAAAAGCGCCTCGCGCTGCCGCTCATCGTTTCCAGCACCTTCCTCTTCATCGCGGGCATGGCGTTCTGCTATTTCGTGGTGTTCCGCACGGTGTTCCACTTCATCGCGACGTTCGCGCCGCAGTCCATCACCCCGGCGCCGGACATCGAGGCCTACCTGAGCTTCGTCATGACGATGTTCCTGGCGTTCGGCATCACTTTCGAAGTGCCCGTGGCCGTGGTGCTGCTGGTGAAGATGGGCGTGGTCGAACTCTCCAAGCTCAAGTCCGCGCGCGGCTACGTGGTGGTGGGCGCCTTCGTCATCGCCGCCGTGGTCACGCCGCCGGACGTGGTCAGCCAGTTCATGCTGGCGGTGCCGCTGTGCCTGCTGTATGAGGTCGGGCTGATCTGCGCCCGGATGGTCACCCCGAAAGCGGGCGCGCCCGAAGAAGACGCCGCCTCCGGCTCCCTGACCGAACGTCACTGACGCCACCCGGGAAGCGGTTGGACGGCCTGGACGGTCTGCGCAAAATCAGACCGTTTCACCCTTGTCGACCCATGGCTGCAATCCTACATTGCAGTCATGTCGCTCTCCCAAAGACTGCGCACCCTCATGCGGTGGCGCGGCATCCATAGCCAGAACCAGCTCGCCCGCCTGTCCGGCGTGCCGCAGTCCTGCATCCATCGCATCCTCACCCGAGAAGACCGCTATTCGCCGTCCCGTCACACGGTCGTACGCCTGGCGCAGGCCCTGGACACCAGCGTGCCCTGGCTGACAGACGGCGTCGTGCCTGCCGCCGCGCCCGGGTCCGCTTCCACGCCCCGGCTGCAGGACGCCGCCACCGCCCGCCTCGACGGCTATTGCGCCGAAATCTGCGCGCGGCTGGGCCCGCAGCCCGACAGCACCAAAAAGCTGATCCTGGCCCTGGTGCGCGAAATCTCCGACAAGCAGGACGGCCGCGCCGCGCCCCCGCCGCTGCGCAAGCGTCTCTAGCGCGGCTTGCCCGGCCGCGTGCCCACCACGACCGCCAGCTCCGCCGGCTTGCCGGCCCGCAGCACGCCCAGCGTGGCGCGCTGACCCGGCGGCAGTTGCGCAATTTCCGACAACAGCGCCGTGGTGTCCGTTACCCGCTTGCCATTGACCGACTGGACGATATCGCCCACCCGCAAGCCGGCGCGCGCGGCCGGACCGTCGCGCATGATGCCGGCAATGATCACGCCCGTGGTGTCGCGCGACAGCTCAAAGGCCCGCGCCAGTTCCGGCGTTACGTCCTGCGGCTCGACGCCGAGCCACCCGCGCTTGACCGAGCCGGTCTTGACGATGTCATCCATGACCTTGCGGGCGATCTCAATGGGCGTTGCAAAGCCGATGCCCATCGATCCGCCCGATTCCGAATAGATCGCCGTGTTGATCCCCACCAGGTTGCCGTAGGCATCGACCAGCGCGCCGCCCGAGTTGCCGGGATTGATCGCCGCGTCGGTCTGGATGAAGTTCTCGTAGGTGTTCAGGCCCAGGCCATTGCGGCCCAGCGCCGAGACGATGCCCTGCGTGGTGGTCTGTCCGACGCCGAACGGGTTGCCGATCGCCAGCACCACGTCGCCCACGCGCAAGCCCTTGTCCGGCGCCAGCGTCGCGGCCGGCAGGGACCGCAGCTTTTCCAGCTTGAGAACCGCCAGGTCGGTGTCCGGGTCCGCGCCCACCACCTTGGCGGTGTCGCGCCGCCCGTCGCGCAGCGCCACCTCGATGGCGTCCGCGGCCTGCACCACGTGGTAGTTGGTCAGCACGTAGCCGTCCTGGTTCACGATCACGCCGGAACCCAGGCTGGTCGAGGCCTCGCGGCGGCTTACCCCCGGCACCTGCCCGAAAAGCTGGCGCAGCACCGGATCGTCGGGCAGCGGAATCAGCGGCACGTTCACATGCTTGGTGGTAAAGACATTGACGACCGAGGGCGCCGCCTTCGCCACGCCGTCGGCGTAGGACACCGCGCCCACGTCGCCCGCAGGCGGCCGCCCGCCCGCTACCGCGGCCTGCTGGACCGCGCCCGGTCCGTTCACCCGCAGCAGGTCGGGCCGCAACGTCGTCACCACGAATAGAATAGCCAGGCAGACCGTGACGGCCTGAGCAAAGATCAGCCAATATCGGCGCATGATTCTGATAGGACTAGCAATGAATAAAGTGGACTCCCGCGTCCTGGCCAACTGGCTGGACGACACCCTGCAGGCGGCCCGTTTCAAGGACTACTGTCCCAACGGGATGCAGGTGGAAGGCCGATCCGAGGTCGGACACATTATCACCGGTGTCACGGCCAGCGAAGCATTGCTGCGCGCCGCCGTCGAACGCGGCGCGGATGCGGTGCTGGTGCACCATGGCTGGATGTGGCGCAACGAAGACCGCCGCGTCATCGGAACGCGCCGCACGCGCATGGCCCTGACCCTGAAGAACGACCTGAACCTGTACGCCTACCATCTGCCCCTGGATGCGCATCCCACCCTGGGCAACAATGCCCAGCTCGCGCGCGTGCTGGGCTTGGCGCCCGCGCGGCGCGAGGACGGCGCGCCGCTGACCTGCGGGCAGGATGGACTGATCTGGCTGGGCCAGGCGACCGGCGTGCAGACGCTGGGCCAGCTTGGCGAGCGTGTCGCGCAGTCCCTGGGCCGCCAGCCGCTCGTCGTGGGAGACCCGGACCTGCCGCTGGGGCAGATCGCCTGGTGCACCGGCGGTGCGCAGGGCATGATGGGCGACGCCGTCGACGCGGGCGCCAGCGCATACATCACCGGCGAAGTCTCGGAATCCACCGTGCACCTGGCGCGCGAGACGGGCGTGGGCTTCATCGCGGCCGGCCACCACGCCACCGAGCGCTACGGCGTGCAAGCCTTGGGGCAGGCGGTGGCCGAACAGTTCGGCATCAAGGTCGAATTCGTGGATATCGACAATCCGGCCTGAAGCGGGCGTTGACCCGGCCCGAATCCGGCCCACGCAATAAACAAAGCGCCCGACGGGCGCTTTGCTGTTTTACGGCTGCGGCCGCTTGAGCAGGTCGCGGATCTCACGCAGCAGGGCCACGTCTTCCGGCGTCTTGGCCGGCGCCGGCGCTTCCTCCGCCTTGTTGCGGGCCTTGTAGATGGCCTTGACCATCCAGAAGATCACAAAGGCCAGCAGCACGAAATTGATGATGATGGTGACGAAGTTGCCCCAGGCGAACACGTTGGCGCCGGCCTTGGTCAGATCCGCGTAGGTCATCGGTCCGGCATAGCCTTCGGGCATCGACAGCACGAGGAACTTGTTTGAAAAGTCGACCGATCCGCCAAGCAGGAAATTGACGAGAGGCATGATGATGTCGCGGACCAGCGAGTCGACTATCCTGCCGAAAGCGGCGCCAATGATGACGCCGACGGCCAGATCAACCGCGTTGCCCTTGACTGCGAAATCTCGAAATTCTTTGACGAAACCAGTCGCTTTGCTCATAAAAGCACTCCATTCGTGATACGCCTGAGGGTAGGCTGGCCTATAATACGCGGTTGCTATGTTGTTACATATTCCCGCGAACCCGATGCCGCAGAAGTGATGCTACTCGTAGAGCGGGCGCATCAACAAGGATAGGAAGATGAGTCAGGATACGCTGGTGCATGATGATGACGGTGCGGTTGATCCCAACCTGCCACCTGATCCTTCGCGACGTTTCTGGGTTACCACCGCCTGTGCTGTGGGTGGCGTAGCAGGAGTCGCAACCGCAGTACCGCTTGTGAGCACGTTTTCCCCCTCCGAAAAAGCCCGCGCGGCCGGGGCGCCCGTTGAAGTGGATGTCGGCGACATTCCTGTCGGCTCCATGAAAACGGTCGAATGGCGCGGCAAGCCGGTGTGGATCATGCACCGCTCTCCCGAGCAGCTCGCCGGCCTGAAGACGCTGGACCCCCTGCTCGCCGACCCGCAATCCAAGCGGCCCGGCTTCACTCCTCCCTATGCCGAAAACGAAGGCCGCTCGCGCAAGCCCGAGCTCTTCGTCTGCGTCGGCATCTGTACCCACCTGGGCTGCTCGCCCACCGCGCACTTCGAAACGGGTGGCGGCGGCGGCCTGGGCGCGGATTGGCAAGGCGGATTCCTCTGTCCCTGCCACGGCTCCACGTTCGACCTGGCTGGCCGGGTCTTCAAGAACAAGCCCGCTCCCGATAATCTCGAAGTCCCGCCGTACCAGTACCTCACCGATACCCGCATCATCGTGGGCGTCGATGAAGACAACAAGGCCTGACGCTCGCGTCGCGCTTTTTTCCCGATCTACGTAAGTAAAAACAATACGCCACGTATTAGAGAAGGAGCCGTTACATGGCTGGCGAGAAAACCGTCGAGACGACAGGCCTGTTGGGCTGGCTGGACCGGCGCTTTCCGGTGACCTCCACCTGGAAAGCCCATCTGTCCGAGTACTACGCACCCAAGAATTTCAACTTCTGGTATTTCTTTGGCTCGCTGGCGCTACTGGTGCTGGTGCTGCAGATCGTGACCGGCATCTTCCTGGTCATGCACTACAAGCCGGACGCCGAGCGCGCGTTCCAATCCGTCGAATACATCATGCGCGAGGTCCCGTGGGGCTGGCTGGTGCGCTACATGCACTCGACCGGCGCGTCCATGTTCTTCGTCGTCGTGTACCTGCACATGCTGCGCGGCCTGCTTTACGGTTCCTACCGCAAGCCGCGCGAACTGGTGTGGATCTTCGGCGTGGCGATCTTCCTCTGTCTGATGGCCGAAGCGTTCTTCGGCTACCTGCTTCCCTGGGGCCAGATGTCGTACTGGGGCGCCCAGGTGATCGTCAACCTGTTCGCGGCCATCCCGTTCATCGGCCCTGAACTGTCGATCTGGATCCGCGGCGACTACGTCGTGTCCGACGCCACCCTGAACCGCTTCTTCGCCTTCCACGTCATCGCCATTCCGCTGGTGCTGATCGGCCTGGTGGCGGCGCACCTGGTGGCGCTGCACGAAGTCGGCTCAAACAACCCGGACGGCATCGAGATCAAGCAGGGCCCCAAGGACAAGTACGGCCGCCCCAAAGACGGCATCCCGTTCCATCCCTTCTACTCGGTGCATGACCTGGTGGGCGTGGCGGGCTTCCTGCTGGTGTTCGCGGCGATCGTGTTCTTCGCGCCGGAAATGGGCGGCTACTTCCTGGAGTTCAACAACTTCATTCCCGCCGATTCGCTGAAGACGCCTCCGCACATCGCGCCGGTCTGGTACTTCACGCCGTTCTACTCGATGCTGCGCGCCACCACCGACGAATTCACCTGGGTGCTGGCGGGCGCGGCGGTGCTGGGCGCCATCGTGCTGTTCGCCAAGAGCAACCTCAAGGGCTTCCTGCGCGTCGCCGTCCCCGGCATCCTGATCGTCGTCGCGGTGCTGCTGCGCGTCATCGACGCCAAGTTCTGGGGCGTGGTGGCCATGGGCGGCACGGTCGTGATCCTGTTCTTCCTGCCCTGGCTCGACCATTCGCCGGTCAAGTCGATCCGCTACCGCCCCACGTGGCACAAGTGGATCTACGGCATCTTCATGGTCAACTTCCTGGTGCTCGGCTACATCGGTACGCAGCCGCCCAGTCCGCCGTTGAACCTGACCTCGCAGATCGGCACGCTGCTGTACCTGGCCTTCTTCTTCCTGATGCCGGTATGGAGCCGCCTGGGCACCTTCAAGCAAGTGCCCGACCGCGTCACGTTCCACGCCCACTGAGCCCACGAGAATAACGGACTAACCATGATCAAGAAGCTGATTGGTGCCGTGGCCTTGATGCTCACGTGTACCGCTACATTTGCCGCCGGAGGCGGATTCCCGCTGGACAAGGCGCCTTACCGCGTCAACGACATGGCATCGCTGCAAAACGGCGCGAAGCTGTTCGTCAACTACTGCCTGAACTGCCATAGCGCATCCTCGATGCGCTACAACAAGCTCAAGGACATCGGGCTGACCGACCAGCAAATCAAGGAAAGCCTGCTGTTCACGGGCGACAAGATCGGCGACATGATGCACGTCGCCATGACGCCCAAGGACGCCAAGGCTTGGTTCGGCACGACGCCGCCGGACCTGTCCGTGATCGCCCGCGCCAAATCCGTGAACGCCGGCCCCTCGGGCTCGGACTACCTGTACACGTACCTGCGCACCTTCTATCGCGACACCTCGCGCGCCACGGGCTGGAACAACCTGGTTTTCCCGTCGGTCGGCATGCCCCACGCCCTCTGGCAGGAACAAGGTCCGCGCGAGCTGACCACCGTCGCCATGCACGAGGTCGAAGGCAAGAACGGCGCCCCCAAAACCTGGGAACGCGTCACGACGGTGTACGATTCGCAGGGTTTTGCCACGGTCAAGGCCGAACCGGTAGCCAACTACCACGGCCATGCCACCTTCGATGCCAAATTCAAGGCCGCCAACCCGGCCCAAACCGCAACATACGACAACGACGTCGCTGACCTGACCGCATTCATGTCCTGGATGGCTGAACCCGTCCAGACACTGCGTGTCCGCATCGGCGTCGGCGTCATGTTGTTCCTGCTCCTGTTCTTCTTTGTAACGTGGCGCTTGAACGCCTCGTACTGGAAACACGTGCGCTAACCGCAACGCCCCGCCAGGTTCCCCAGCCGCCTCCCTTTTTCTATCGGGGACGGAAGAGGCGGATAGGGCTGTACGCCTATCCCGCCTGGCAATTGGGGCCAGCGCCTGCTAGATTTAGGCGCTGGCCTTTCGTTTTTCATAAAGGACTTACCGCCATGATGGTGCTCTATTCCGGAACCACGTGTCCGTTTTCGCAACGCTGCCGCTTCGTGTTGTTCGAAAAGGGTATGGATTTCGAGATCCGCGACATCGACCTGTACAACAAGCCCGAAGACATCTCGGTGATGAACCCGTACGGTCAAGTGCCCATTCTGGTCGAACGCGACCTGGTGCTGTACGAATCGAACATCATCAACGAGTACATCGACGAACGCTTCCCGCACCCGCAGCTCATGCCCGCCGACCCGGTCATGCGCGCCCGCACGCGCCTGTTCCTCTACAACTTCGAGAAGGAACTCTTCGTCCACGTCTCGACGCTGGAAGACCGCAGCGCCAAGCCGGACGAAAAGAAGCTCGCCAACGCCCGCCAGAACATCCGTGACCGCCTGGCCCAGCTGGCGCCCATGCTGCTCAAGAACAAGTACATGCTGGGCGAGGAATTCTCCATGCTCGACGTGGCCGTCGCCCCGCTGCTCTGGCGCCTGGACCACTACGGCATCGAACTGCCCAAGAATGCGGCCCCGCTGCAAAAGTACGCCGAACGCATCTTCTCGCGCCCGGCCTACATCGAAGCGCTGACGCCTTCGGAAAAAGTGATGCGTCGTTGAGGCTGGCTGTGTGATGGGTGAAACTTCGACCAAACCGTATCTGATCCGCGCACTGCACGAATGGTGCACCGATAACGGCTACACGCCGTACATCACCGTGCAGGTCGACGAGCACACCATGGTGCCCGTCGCCCACGTGCGCGACGGCCAGATCACGCTGAACGTGGGCACGCTGGCCACCAACCGCCTGGTGCTGGGCAACGAATTCATCGAATTCCAGGCCCGCTTCAGCGGCGTGACCGAAAACGTCTACGTTCCCGTGGGCGCCGTCAGCGCCATCTACGCGCGCGAAACCGGCGCCGGCATGGGCTTCGAGGTCCAGCCCTACGAGCCTCCGGAAGCGGGCGCCCAGGGCGTCACGCCGGACACCGCCGCCCCCGAGGGCTCCGACGCCAATCCCGCCCCGGGTGGCGACGATGGCGACGACGACGAACCCAAGCGTCCGCGCCTGACCATCGTCAAATAACGTCCCCACAAGAGGGCCTGCATTTTTTTCATTACAATGCAGTCCCTGCGCGTGCCCCGGCACGCCGCGCCGGTGTAGCTCAGTTGGTAGAGCAGCTCACTTGTAATGAGAAGGTCGAGGGTTCGATTCCTTTCACCGGCACCAATGAAATACCCATGAAAAGGCCGATTCCGCGTGAATCGGCCTTTTTTTCATCACTGCCGCATCGCGCCTTTCAGTGCTGCGATGGACAGGTGGCAACGGGGCGCTCCGCCGTCTGATTTGGAGATCACCAAGCGTTCGAGCCGCCTTCGTTTGCACGGCCGCGAGCTAGAATCCTGCCTTCTCAGACCTGTGGAGGCCGGGCGGCATGAATTCCTCTCATCTTCCTGGCGCACAACGAAAGCGCTTCTGGCAAAAGAAGTGGCCGCGCGAAATGCTATTCAATGGTCCCCCGATAATCGTGGCCGGCTCAGCCGCAATAATGAGTTTTTTGAACGCGACGATGTGGTGGAAATTGTTGGTGCGGGCACCAAAGCTATCAGCGACTTCGTCACGAAAAGGTATTGATATGAAGACTGTCACCAAGCGCCCCGCCGACGCCTTCGTCAAAGAGTCCAAGCTCGTATCCAAACCGGGCGCGTTTATGAAGGTCAGGGAGCTTACGCTTACCGAATTCGGCCTGCAGGCGATTACTACCGGTAGCGCCGGCATCAGGCAAGGGGCGCGCGAAGATGCGGGTCCGCCTTCACCGCTGAACAGAATGGTTCCGGCGGGAAATTGAAAAAGGGAAGTCCTGGGACTTCCCTTTTTCGTTCCGCTGAGCAAATCAGACGTGCGTGTCTTGCCCCACGCCCGCTCGCCCATTACCCCAGCGGCGGCAACATATCAAACCCCAGCACCATCACTAGCCCCACGACCGCCACGATCGACTGCACCACCGAGATCGTCTTCGTCGCTTCGCCCATGGTCATGCCGAACGATTCTTTCACCATCCAGAAGCCCGCGTGGTTGGCGTAGTTGAAGAAGAGCGATCCGCAGCCGATCGACAGGGCGAGCAGCGGCAGGTTCAGGCTGGGGTCGGCGCCCGCCAGCGGCGCCAGCAGGCCCGCGGCGCCGACGATGCCGACGGTGGCCGAGCCGGTGGACACGGACAGCAGCATCGCGATCAGCCAGCCCAGGATCAGCGGCGGGAACGCAAACTGATGGGTCAGGTGCACGATGGCGTCGCCGACCTTGGCGCTCGTCAATACCTGCTGGAATGCGCCGCCGCCCGCGATGATGAGCATGATGCCGGCGATCGGCTTGAGGCTTTGCCCTAGCGCGCCGCGCAGCTTTTCCGGATCGCCGCCGCGCATGAAGACCAGCGTCACGGCCGCGAACAGCACGCCGAGCAGCATCGCGACCACCGGGTTGCCCAGGAAGGCGGCCACGTGCGTCACGCTGGAATCCTTGGGCAGCAGCATCTCGGCCAGCGCGTGCACCAGCATCAGCAAGGCAGGCAGCAGGGCCGCCAGGACGCCCAGGCCCACGCTGGGCGCGTCCTGGCCCGCGCCGCGTTCAGTGCCGGAGGTGAACTGTTCCAGCAGCGCCTCGTCCGGGCGCGTCGTCATGCGCGGCGCGATGAATGCGCCATACAGCGGTCCGCCGAAGATCATGGCGGGCAGCGCGGCGATGAAGCCGTAGATCATGGTCGGCCCGACCGTGGTCTTCAGCGTGGCGATCGCGGTCAGCGGACCGGGATGCGGCGGCACCATGCCGTGCATCGCAGCCAAGGCCGAGATCACCGGCACGCCCACATAGACATAGGCGGACCCCTTGAAGCGTTCCTGGCTTTCCAGCTTGCGCGCCACGCTGAAGATCAGCGGCAGCATCACCACCAGGCCCACTTCGAAGAACATCGGAATGCCGATGACGAATGCCACCAGCGTCATCGCCCAGGGAATCATGCGGGGCGAGGTGTGGCGCAGGATCGCATTGGCCAGGCGCTCGGTCGTGCCGGAATCCGCCAGGATCTTGCCCAGCATGGCGCCCAGCGCAATCACCACGCCGACGGCGCCCAGCGTCTTACCGGCGCCGTCCGTCAGATTCTTGACGATGGCAACCGGAGCCATCCCGGTTGCGAAGCCGACGCCGATGGACACGATCAGCAGCGCCAGCAAAGGATGCATGCGGATACGGGAGACGATCAGCCCGACCAGGACCAGAACGCTCACCAAGGCGGTGAGCAGCAATTGAATGTCGAACGAAGACATGGTTGAACCCAGAAAAATCGAGAGAGGTCGCGAGCCTTTCCGGGGCCATGATACGGGATCAGCTTGACGCCCGGCTGGCAAGCGCGGGGGCCGAAGCATCGGGGCGGGTCTGCGCAGGCGCATCGCGCCTGTTCCCTACAGACAACTGAACGCGACGCCGTCGTTCGCGGGTCGTCGCGTGCGCGGTTTGCCTATTCGCGCGCCTCAGTCCGGCTTGATCCCCGCGGCCTTGATGATCGCCACATTGCGCTCGAGCTCGGATTCCACCTTGCGGCGGAACGTGGCCGGGTCGGAAAAGGTGGCGTCAAAGCCCAGATCCCGCAGCTTGGCGCGCGTGTCGGGTTCGGCCATGACCGCTTCGATCTCCTTGGACAGCCGCGCCACGACGGGCGCCGGCGTGCCGTGCGGCATGACCACCCCGAACCACGTCTCGAAGTCGTAGCCCGCGACGCCGCTTTCGGCGACCGTGGGCACGTCCGGCACCAAGGACGAACGCACGTTGCCCGTCAGCGCCACCGCGCGCGCCTTGCCTGCCTTGATCTGCGGAAGACTGGCCACCAGCGTGTCGATCGACAACGGAATCTGGTTGCCGATCAGATCCGTCATCGCGGGTGCGCTGCCGCGGTAGGGCACGTGCAGCAGCTTGGCGCCCGTGCGCTGGGCCAGGGATTCGCCCGCGATGTGCGGCGTGGATCCGTTGCCGAAGGACCCGAAGCTGAGCGGCTGCGACGCCGATTTGCTGGTGATGTCGGCCACGGTGCCGATGCCGGTCTGCGGATTGGTCAGGATCACGAACGGCGTGCTGCCCGCAATCGCGACGTACTCGTAGCTCTTGAGCGGGTTGTAGTTGAGGTTGGAGTAGAGCAGCGGATTCAGCGTGAAGGTGGGCGCGCCCGTGATCATGAACGTATAGCCATCGGGTGCGGCGCGGGCGACGGCCGTTGCGCCGATGCTGGTGTTGGCGCCCGGCTTGTTCTCGACCACCACGGTCTGGCCCATTCGCGCGCCCAGCTTGGCGGCGAACAGGCGGCCGATGACGTCCGTCGATCCGCCCGGCGGGAAGGGCACGACCATGGTGATCGGCTTGCTGGGATAGTCCTGCGCCAGGGCCAGCACCGGCGCGGCGGCCAGTGCGCACAGCGCGATCGCGCGAGCGATGGGTTTGCTCATTGAAATTCCCCTTGTGTGGTTTGTCAGGTGTTCAGTTGGGCAGCACGGGCGCCTGGCGCCAGTACTGCGTGGCCTGTTCGAATGCGTGGGCCAGTTGCAGCAGGGCGCGCTCTTGCCGATAGCGGCCGACGATCTGGATGCCGACGGGCAGGCCGGTCTCGGTAAAGCCACAGGGCACCGAGATCGCGGGGTGGCCCGTCAACGACAGGTAATAGCCCGAACGCATCCAGTCGATGTAGTTCTGCATCGGCGTGTCTTCGATGCGATGCACGGTTTCCTGCTCCACCGGGAAGGGCAGCACCTGGCTGACCGGCCCGATCATGAACTCATACGTCTGCATGAACGCGTGCATGCGGGCAAACAGGGCGGCGCGGTCGCGCTCGGCCTGCACGACGGCGGTTGCCGGCTGCGTGAGCCCCAGTTCGATGTTCCAGATCACCGAGTCCTTGAGCAGATGACGATGCTCGCGCAGCGCGGCCTCGTAGCCCACGGCGAAGGTCTGCGCGCGCAGCGCCTGAAACGACGCGTCCGCGCCGGTGAAGTCGGGGCAGGCGGGTTCCACCACGGCGCCCAGGTCGGCAAAGACCGGCAGATGGCGCTCCAGTGCGCGCTCGACGGCGGGCTCGACGGGCAGGCCGCCCCATGTCGGCGCGTAGGCGATGCGCACGCCCTTGAAATCGCGCGCCAGGCTGTCCAGGAATCGATTTGGGTCCTGGTCGATGGCCAGCGGGTCGCGCGCGTCGACACCGGCCGTGGCGGAGAGCAGGAGCGCCACATCGGCAACGGTACGCGCCATCGGCCCGGCGACCGTCAGGGTGTTGTACGGGCTGGCGGTGGGCCATTGCGGCACGCGTCCCGGAGACGGGCGCAGGCCCACCACGTTGCAGAACGAGGCCGGATTGCGCAGGGACCCGCCCATGTCCGTTCCGTCGGCCAGCGGCGCCATGCGTGCGGCCAGGGCGGCAGCCGCGCCGCCGCTGCTGCCGCCGGCGGTCATGCGCGGATCGTAGGGGTTGCGCGTGGGCCCGAAGACCGTGTTGAAGGTTTGCGAACCGGCCCCGAATTCCGGCAGGTTGGTCTTGCCCAGCGTGATCGCGCCAGCCGCGCGTTCACGGCTCACGATGAGGCTGTCGCGGTCCGGCACGAAATCGCGGTAGAGCGGCGACCCATAGGTAGTGCGCATGCCGGCGGTCAGGAACGAATCCTTGTGGACGATGGGCAGGCCGTGCAGCAGGCCCAGCGGACGGCCGGCGGCCTGGTGCGCATCGGCCTGCGCGGCGCGTGCCATGGCGCCTTCGGCGTCCAGCGTGACCACGGCGTTCACCGCGGGATTCCAGGCCGCGATGCGGTCCAGGTGCGCGGCCATCACGTCTCGGGCACTGACGCGGCCGGCGGCGATGTCATCGCGCAGCGCGACAGCGCTGAGGTCGCAAAGCGTCGACGTCGCGGGCCGGGTGGGGGTCAAAAAGTCCATGTGTATTGCCATGCGATACAAAGTATTGAATAATCAACTTTATAGTTGGTATTCCCCGCGCCAACAATCCGGGGAAACTAGCGCTTCCCCGTGGGCCGGTGGCATCGCCGGCCGCCCGATTCCTCGCCACGAGCCGCCATGACAACGCCCTCGCCAGACAATCCAGCCGCCTCATCGCAGGACGCCCCCGACCCCGCGGACGACCCGCTGTTCGTCGCATCGCTGGAGAAGGGCATGCGCGTGCTGGAGGCGTTCCGCGACGCCACCGACACGCTGGGGTTGACGGAGATCGCCGCGCTGACCCGCCTGGGCAAGAGCGCCGCGCAGCGCTTCGTGCACACCTGGGAACGGCTGGGCTACCTGAGCAAGGACGCCGCCTCGCGCCGCTACCGGCTCGGTCCGCGCGTCGTCGAGCTGGGTTACTTCTTCCTGCGCACCGACCGCCTGGTGTCCATGGCCGCCCCGCATCTGGTCGCGCTGCGCGACCGCTGCGGCCTGGCGGTGCATATGAGCGTGCTGGCGGGCGGCGACATGATCTACCTGCTGCGCCTGCCCAGCCGGCAGCTCACGCTGGCCGAAATGCTGCCGGGTCGCCGCATGCCGGCCTGGTGCAACAGCGGCGGCCGCATGCTGCTGAGCCAGCTCGACGACGACGCGATTCGCCAGACGCTGCTGCGCGCGCCCCCGCGCGCCTTCACCCCGCGCACCGTGATCGAGCCACAGGCGCTGCTGGCCCTGATTCAGCAGGCTCGCGACGAGGGCTACGCGCTGACCGAGGACCAGGTGCTGCAGAACCAGGTCGGCGCCGCCGTGCTGCTGCGCGACGCGCGGGACGTGCCCCTGGCCGCCATCAGCGTCAGCGCCCCACGCCACGACTATCCCGCCGACCGCCTGCTGCGCGACATCGTGCCGCAGCTGTTCCGCACCGCGCATGCGATCCAGCACGGGTGACCGCACAATTTATCGACCCGTTTTGCATTCTTTCGATTTTTTGTGCATAATTCGGCCCCTCTACCTGTTCCCCGATAGCTCAGTCGGTAGAGCGACGGACTGTTAATCCGCAGGTCGCTGGTTCGAGCCCAGCTCGGGGAGCCAAGAATTTGCAGTACCGCAGTACCCTTAAAAAAGCCCGCAACGTGTTTGCGGGCTTTTTGCATTGGCGCCCGCGCAGCCGGATGGGCGTTCACCCGCATGGCGTAGCATGGCCAGGTCCGCTTCAACCCGATGCCCGCCATGCATTCCACCCGATCCCTGCCGCCCCTGATCTCCCTGCGCGCCTTCGAGGCGACCGCGCGGCGCCTGAGCTTCTCGCAGGCTGCAGAGGAGCTCTACGTCACGCAGAGCGCCGTCAGCCATCACATCCAGCGCCTGGAATCGGAACTGGGCATCGCGCTCTTTGAGCGGCGCACGCGCGCCATTGCGCTCACCGCCCAGGGCCAGGCCTATTACGAACGCGTGCATGCGGCGTTCGAACTGCTGCGCCAAGGCACGGACGAGGCCCGCGCGCATGATCCGGCCCGCAAAACGCTTCAGAAACCGCTGCGGATCGGATTGCTGGCGTCGTTTGCCACGCGTTGGCTCGCCCCGCGCCTGCCGGACTTTGCCGCCGCGCATCCCGGCATCGATCTGCAGCTGCAGCCCGATATCGCGTTGGCGGACGTGGCGGGCGGCGAGGTCGACGCCGCGATCCGCTATGGGCGCGGCGGCTGGCCCGGCGTGCGGTCCACGCTGCTGATGACCGAGCGCCTGTCCGTCGTATGCGCGCCCGCGCTGGTCGCCGGCCGGAAGCGGCCGAGGTCGGCAGGCGATCTGCTGCGTCACCCGCTCCTGGTCTCGCACGCCAAACAACCCTTTGAATGGGACGCGTGGGCGCGCCTGCAGGGCCTGGACTTGAGCCGCGCAGGGACGGTGCGCCTGCACGACTACAACATCGTCGTGGAAGCCGCGCTCGCGGGGCAGGGGCTTGCCATGGGCCGCGAGCGCCTGATCGCCGCGCATCTGGCCAGCGGCGCGCTGGTGCAGGCGCTGCCGGGCGCCGTGCTGGAGGATCCGCGCATCGGCTGGTGGTTCGTCACGCCGCGCGGCGTGTCCAGCGAGCCTGTCCAGGCCTTGCGCGACTGGCTGGCGGAAACGGCGGCCCAGGCGACCCGCCGCCCCATCGGCACGCATTAGTTTTACTCATACGTGCAATGCAAGAATTGATTGGTCACGCGACGCCGCGACCGATAGCATCGATAGCATCGGGGTAGCTTCCCGAATCGCTTCTCATCAACTCTCAGGTGATCCGATATGACCCGCAGCATTTCCGCCCGCGTTGCCGAACTTGGCTTGACCCTGGACGCCGCCGCCGCGCCGGCCGCCAATTACGTGCCCTTCGTCCTGGAAGGCAACCTGCTTTATATCTCCGGCCAGATTTCCCGCAAGGACGGCAAGGCGGCGTACCTGGGCCGGCTGGGCGACCAGGTGTCGGATGCCGACGGCGTGGCGGCCGCGCGCGCCTCGGCGCTGGGCATCCTGGCGCAGATCGCCGCCGCCACGGGCGACCGCCTGGACCGCGTGGCCCGCGTGGTCCGGTTGGGCGTGTTCGTGGCCAGCGCCCCCGACTTCAACCGCCAGAGCGCGATCGCGAACGGCGCCTCGGACTTGATGGTCGACGTGTTCGGCGACGCCGGCCGCCATGCGCGCAGCGCCGTCGGCGTGGCGTCCCTGCCGCAAGGCGTGGCGGTGGAGGTCGAAGCCGTCATCGCGCTGACCCAGGCCTGATCCCGGCCGCCTGAAAGGAGCCGCCATGACTGCCCCCCTCCCGCCGAGCACCGTACAGGCGCTGCGCGCCATGGCGCCCGGCACGCAAAGCTCGGTGCACTTCAACCATGCCGGCGCGTCGTTGCCGTCCACCGCCACGCTGCAGGCGATCCATGCGCATCTGAAGCGCGAAGCGGCGCAAGGTCCGATGGAGGCCGGCGTCGCGGCGCGCGATCTGACCGAAGCGGCGCGCACGCTGGCGGCGCAACTGCTCAACGCCCAGGTCGATGAAATCGCGCTGACGGGAGGCAATTCGGCCGGGTGGGGCGCGGCTTTCGCGGCGCTGCCGGCGTGGCGGCCCGGCGACCGCATCCTGGTCGGCCGCCACGAATGGGGCGGCAACCTGGCCACCATGCGGCTCCATGCGGCGCGCGCCGGCGCCACGCTGGAGACCATTGCGTCGGACGACAGCGGATGCGTGGACGCGCAGGCGCTGGAGGCCATGCTGGACGATCGCGTGCGGCTGATCGCGCTGACCTGGCTGCCCGCCAACGGCGGTCTCATCAACCCGGCCGCCGCCATCGGACAGGTCGCGCGCCGGCACGGCATTCCCTATTTCGTCGATGCCGCGCAGGCAATCGGGCAGATCCCCATCGATGTGGAGCAGGTCGGCTGCGACGTGCTCAGCGGCCCGGGCCGCAAGGCCTTGCGCGGGCCGCGCGGAACCGGAATCCTGTACGTGCGGCGCGCCTTCCTGGACCGCCTCACGCCCGCCTTCGTCGATACGCATTCCGCGCCGCTCGACGCGGATGGCCAGCCCGTCCTGCGCCCGGATGCCGCGCGCCTGGAGTCCGCCGAGAACTCGCTGGCGCTGCGCTGTGGCCTTGCCAACGCCTTGCGCGAGGCGCTGGATCTGGGGCTGGACACGATCCGAGCCAGCATCGACGCCAACGCCCAGGCGCTGCGCGCCGAACTGGCGGCGATTCCCGGCGTCACCGTGCTGGACCAGGGCCGCGAAAAATCCGGGCTGGTCGCGTTCAACGTGGCAGGCCAGGACGCCGCGGACGTGCAGCGCAGGCTGTCGGCGCAGGGCATCACGATCGGCAGCAACGGCGTGCCCTACACGCCGCTGGACATGCAGGCCCGCGGCCTGGACCGGATCGCGCGCGCGTCGGTCAGTTACCTGACGAGCAGCGCCGAGATCGACCGCTTGCTGGAAGCCTTGCGCGCGCTGGCCGGCCAAACCTGCGCTGGGCGCGAAGCAGCGGGCTAGGCCCGCCCCGCCATCGCGCCGCGCCTGGCAAACGGCGACCACTTCGTGAAGACGAGCAGGTTGCCCAGCATCACCAATGCCAGCCCCGACAGCGCCTGGGGCGTCCACCGGTATCCCTCGACGACGGTGGAAACGCTCAGCGCGACGACCGGGAACAACACCGTGCAGTACGCCGCCCGGGCGGGTCCCATGCGGCCCACCAGGGTCAGGTAGGCGGTGAAACCGACGATGGACCCCGCCACGGCCAGGTACAGCAGCGCGCCCACGTAGGCCGGCGAAGGATCGAAGTCGAACGGCAGCCCCGTGGCCACGCAGCCGGCCAGCAGGATCGCCGCGCCGTAGAGCATGCTGTAGGCGTTGCCGGTGAGCGGCCGGATGCCGGCGCGCTGCTGCAGCGACGACAGCATGTTGCCCGTCGAAAAGCACAGCGTGCCCAGCAGCGCAAACCCCAGGCCCAGCAGGGTTTCATGGCTGGCCTCCTGGCTCGCCAGCTCCGGCCAGAACAGCAGCGCCAGGCCGCAAAACCCCAACGCCCCCGCCGCCATGACGCGCGCCGTGATGCGGGTGCCGAACCACAACCGCGCATTGACGGCGTTCCAGAGCGTCGCGGCGGAAAACACCACCGACACCAGCCCGCTGGGAATCCACTGCGTGGCCGAATAGAAGCACAGGAAATTCAGGCAGAACAGGCACAGGCCCTGGCCCACGCACAGCCAATGGCCGCGCCGGTCCAGCTTCTGCAGTTTGCGCATCAGCCGCAGCGCCGCGAACAGCAGCAGCCCCGCCAGCGCGAAGCGGTAGAAGATCGACACGGGAATGGCGACCACGCCGAGCTGCAGCTTGATGGCGATCCAGGTCGTGCCCCAGATCAGGACGGTGAGCAGGTAGAGGGAAAGATTCATGATGCGGCGTGCGCCGGGCTGCTGCGCAAAGATCGAATACGGACGCCGGCGGCCGCCCCGGTCGCCGGGCATCCAGTGTGCGCCGGGCCGCCGCGCCGCGATTGCCGGTTCTTGCGCTTTTGTCCGAATCGGGCGCGTCGCGCGCGCGGGATCGCAGTAGCATTCCTTCCCATGGGCAACACCGCTACGGCCCCGGCCGATTTCTCCGTCTTTCGCACCCTGTCGCGCTCCACCGCGACGCTGCAGCGCGCCGCGTCGCTGGGCGAAGGCATGGCGATCTCGCAATGGTCGCGCACCGCCCGCGAAACGCTGGCCTACGACACGCCCGGCCATCACACGCTGTCGCTCTACCTGCAAGGCGGCGACAAGTCGTTCCGGGTCGGCCAGGACGCGCTGCATGGCGGCGCGGACAAGTTCTGCGTGCTGCCCGCCGAGCACCATTCGCGCTGGTGCATGAACGACAACGTGCATTTCCTGCACCTGTACATCGCGCCGCAGCGCCTGGCGCGCGAAGCCGTCATGCGGCTGGACTGCGAACCGCGCACGCTGGAGCTGCGCGACCGCACCTACATCCACGATGACTCGCTGATCGACGTCTGCCGCCGGCTGCTGGGCACCGACTGGAGCCAGCCGGCCGACCGCCTGGCCGCGAGCAGCGCGGCCGAGACCGTGCTGCACCACCTGCTGGGGCAGGGCGTCGCGCGCAAGACACCGCAGCCCGCCCGCGGCGGGCTCGCCCCCGGCGTGCGCCGCCGCGTCATGGACTACGTGGACGCCCATCTGGCCGATCCCCTGACGCTGGACGAACTCGCCGGCGTCGCGGCGCTGTCCACCTATCATTTCGCCCGCATGTTCCACGCCTCGTTTGGCGAGCCGCCTCACGCCTGGGTGCGCGGCCGGCGCCTCGCCCGCGCCAGAAGCCTGCTGGCGACGGGCAAGGGCGACCTGGCGGGCATCGCGCAAGCCTGCGGCTTCGGCAGCGCCAGCCACCTCGCGCGCGTCTTTCGCGACGCCATCGGCGTCACCCCAGGCCAGTACCGCAGCGCGCGCGCCGGCCACTGATACGGCGCGCTGGCAGGCCGTGTGCCGCACCGCGCGGTCTACAATGGCGCATCGCCCTAGCGGCCTCACTCGGCCTGATCCTGCCTGCACCGACGCGATGCCGTCCCCGACCTCTCGCGAACCTTCCCCCCTCGCCGATAGCGCCAGCCAGCGCCGCCTGGGCGCGCACTGGCTGGCCGAACTGATCCGGTTGCGCGAAGCGCACTGGGGCCCGCTGGAGGACGCGCAGGCGGTGCGGCAGGTGCGACAGCTCGATGCCGACCTGCCATCGCGCATCCTGGCCCGCGCCACGCTGCTGGCCCAACGGGAAAACCTGATCCCGCTCGTCGAAGCCTGGCGCCGCAGCGCCACGGCCATGCTGGTCGTTCTCTTCCTGCTGGCGCTGGTCTCCGGCGCGGGCGCCGCCCTGGGCGCGCTGGGCGACGGCACGCGCCCGGTCAATGTGCTCTGGGCCATGGGCGCGCTCCTGGGCCTGCATGCGCTGACCTTCCTGGTCTGGCTGGCGAGCTTCCTGCTGCGGCCCTCGGCCGTCACCGGGCTTGGCCGCCTCTGGCTCTGGGCCACGCGCAAGCTGGCGCGCGGCCCGGACGGCGCGTTGGTGCCGCAGGCCTTCCTGAATCTGCTGACGCGCGCGGGCGCCTTGCGCGGCCTCTTCGGCAGCATCAGCCATCTGCTGTGGCTGACGGCGCTGTGCGCCGCGCTGGCGACCCTGCTCGTGGTGCTGTCCACCGCCAGCTACCGCTTCGTCTGGGCCACCACGCTGCTGGCGCCCGACACCTTCGTCTGGCTCACGCAGGCCATCGGCTGGCTGCCGGCCCATCTGGGCTTTCCCATGCCCGACGCCGCCACCATCCGCGCCAGCGACGGCACGCAAGTCCTGCCCGCCGCCGCGCAGGCGCAATGGTCGCTGTGGCTGATCGGCGTCGTGGTGGTCTACGGCATCGTGCCGCGCCTGATCGCCGGCGCGCTGTGCGCGGCGGCCACGCTGCGCGCGCTGCGACGCGTGCGCATCGATCCCGCGCTCGCCGGCTTCTCGACGCTGCGCGACAGGCTCGAACCGCCCGCCCTGTCCACCGGCATCGACCGTCCGGTCGATCCTCTGCACGAACCGCGCGTGCACGCGCCGGCGCTGGACGGGCTGGGCGGCCAGCCCGTGCTGCTGGGACTGGAATTGCCCGCGGACCTGGCCTGGCCCCCCGCGGACCTGCCTGACGGCATCCGCCAGGCAGGCAACCTGGATACGCGCGTCGAGCGCAACCGGGTGCTCGATGCGCTGGCCCAGTCCGCCGCCTCGCGCCTCCTGATCGCCTGCGACGCGCGCCAGACGCCCGACCGCGGCACCCTGTCGCTCATTGCGGACCTGTCCGCGCATGCGGGGCAGACCCGCGTCTGGCTGATCCTGCCTCATGCCGGCGCCGACACGCGCGCCGACCTCTGGCGCGACCGGCTGCTGGCGCTGGGCCTGCCCGCCGCCGCCATCCTGCAAACGCCCGTCGCGCCGCTGGACTGGCTGGAGACCGGCCATGGCTGACCCCCTCATCAAGATCGCTCTCGTCGGCCACACCAACACCGGCAAGACCTCGCTCCTGCGCACGCTGACGCGCGACACCAGCTTCGGCGAAGTGGCCGACCGCCCCGGCACCACGCGCCACGTCGAAGGCGCGCGCCTGCGCCTGGATGGACGGCCCGTGCTCGAATGGTTCGATACGCCGGGCATGGAAGACAGCATTGCCTTGCTGGAGTACCTGGAGCGCCTGGACCGTCCCGGCGAACGGCTCGACGGTCCCGCGCGCATCCGCCGCTTTTTGGACACGCCCGAAGCGCACGGCCGCTACGAGCAGGAAGCGCGCGTCCTGACCAAGATGCTGGACTGCGATGCGGCGCTGTACGTCATCGACGCGCGCGATCCGGTGCTGGGCAAGCATCGCGATGAACTCGCCATCCTGGCCGCTTGCGGACGGCCCCTGCTCCCGGTGCTCAACTTCGTGAACGCGCCGGCGCACCGCGCCGACGAATGGCGCGACGCCATGGCGCGGCTGGGCCTGCATGCGGTGGTGGAATTCGACACCGTGGCGCCGCCGCTCGATGGCGAACAGCAGTTGTACGCCAAGCTCGGCGTGCTGCTGGACCGCCACGCCGGCGCGCTGGCGCGGCTGTCCGACAGCCTGGCCGCGCAGCGACGCGAGCGCCACGCCGCCGCCTACGAACTGCTCGCAGACCTGCTGATCGACGTCGCCGCGCTCCATCTGTCCAGCCCCAGCGACGACGGCGCGCTCGCCGCCGCTTCCGGCCTGCTGCGCGACCAGGTTCGCCAGCGCGAACAGACCTGCGTGAACGCGCTGCTGGCGCTCTACAACTTCCGCGCGGCGGATTACGCCGACGACGCGCTGCCGCTGCAAGGCGAACGCTGGGGCATGGATCTCTTCCATCCGCAGGCGCTCAAGGACATGGGTGTGCAGGTCGGCATGGGCGCCGCCGCGGGCGCCATGGCCGGCGCCGCGGTTGATCTGATGAGCGCGGGCTTGAGCCTGGGAACCGGCATGCTGATCGGCGCCGCCGCGGGCGGGCTGTGGCAGGGCGTGGAAAAGCTCGGCAAGCGCGTCGCGGGCAAGCTGCGCGGCTGGCGCGAAATCAGCGTGGACGATGCCGTGTTGCGCCTGCTTGCGTTGCGCCAGCGGCAGTTGATCGAAGCGCTGGAACGACGCGGCCACGCCGCGCGCGAGCCATTGCGGCTAGACCTCCCGGCCGATGATGCATGGCGCAAGGGCCCTTTGCCGGAAGCCCTGAAGGAAGCGCGCAGCCGGCCCGAATGGTCGGCCCTGGGTAAACACTATGAAGACAGCGACCGCCGCAAGCGCGTGCTGCATGAATTGGCGAAAACCCTCGCATCCACGCCGCTGCCGGCCGATTGACCGGCAGCCCGCATGCCCCGCCGAACGCACCATTCAACGCATACGGCAAGCGCGTAATAACCCCAATCCAAACCGATTGACGCTTAAACGAATGCGTCGATAAGATTCGATCTGCATCGACGCGGGTCCGTCCCCGTCATGTCAATCACAAGGGGTTGGATCTATCGTGAAGTCGAAGTCCTGCGCAGTGATTCCCGGCATCGCCGTCCCCGGCCCGTGCGCAGTTTGCGCCGCGCGCCGCCCGGCTCCCCCCCTTCCTTCGTCTTAAGCAGCAACGCCATGCCCCGGATCCCCATGGGGCCGGGGCCCTGTCACTTCTGTCGCGCTATCCGCGCACCACACGGAGCATGAGGGCTATGCGTACTTTTCACCACTTCAAGCAGGCGGCGCTTGCCGCTGCCGTGGCCGCCTCGCTGGCATTCAGCGCCGGCGCGGCCGCCAAGACCCTGCATTGGTCGTATCAGGGCGACGCCACGTCGATGGATCCGATGGCCCTGAACGAAACCTTCACGCTGGGCTTCCAGGGCAACATCTACGAAACGCTGGCCGGCTACGACGGCGACCTGAAACTCACGCCGCTGCTGGCCGAAAGCTGGGAAAACCCGGAACCCACCAAGTGGGTCTTCAAGCTGCGCAAGGGCGTGAAGTTCCATGACGGCTCGCCCTTCACCGCCGACGACGTGATCTTCTCGTGGAAGCGCAGCCTGACGCCGGGCTCCGACATGAAGGGCTACGGCGCCAAGGCCACCGACATCAAGAAGGTGGATGACTACACCATCGAAGTCACCACGCCCACGCCCAACCCCATCCTGCCGCGCGAATGGGTGTTCCTGTACATCATGAGCAAGAACTGGGCGGAGAAGAACAAGACCACCGAGGCGACCAACGTCAAGGGCGACAACCAGGGCAACTACGCCAACCTGCACGCCAACGGCACCGGCCCGTTCATGCTGACCGAACGCCAGCCCGACGTGAAGACCGTGCTCAAGCGCTACGACGGCTACTGGAACAAGAACATCAAGACCAACATCGACGAGGTCATCTTCCAGCCGATCACGCAGGAAGCCACGCGCGTGGCCGCGCTGATCTCGGGTGAAATGGACGTCGTGCAGCCCGTGCCGGTACAGGACTGGAAGCGCCTGGAAGACGCCAAGGGCGTCAAGCCGCTTACCGCGCCCGAAGCCCGCGCCATCTTCATCGGCATGGACCAGGACCGCGACGAGCTCCTGTTCTCCGACGTGAAGGGCAAGAACCCGTTCAAGGATATCCGCGTGCGCGAGGCCGTCGTGCTGGCCGTCGACACCAAGGCCATCAACGAAAAGATCATGCGCGGCGCGGCCAAGCCGCTGGGCTCGCTCATCGCCACGTCCATCAACGGCTACGACGAATCCTTCGGCGCGCCGTACAAGCCCGATCCTGAACGCGCCAAGAAGCTGCTGGCCGAAGCCGGCTATCCCAAGGGCTTCACCGTCACCATGGACTGCCCGAACGACCGCTACGTCAATGACGAAAAGGTCTGCCAGGCCGTGGCCGGCATGCTGGCGCGCGTCGGCATCAAGATCAACCTGCTGGCGCAGACCAAGTCCAAGTACTTCGGCAAGATCCTGCTGCAGGCCGGCAACCAGACCAGCATGTACATGCTGGGATGGACGCCCAGCTCGACCGACGCGCACAACACCCTGCTGAACCTGACCTCGTGCCGCGACGCCAAGACGGCCGCGGGCCAGTTCAACCTGGGCGGCTACTGCAACAAGAAGGTCGACGAGCTGACCAACAAGATCGGCGTCGAAACCGATCAGGCCAAGCGCAACGCGATGATCAAGGAAGCCTTCGGCATCGTGCGCACCGACTTCGGCTACCTGCCGCTGCACCAGCAACCCATGTCCTGGGGCGTGAAGGAAAACGTCACCGTCACGCAGCGTGCCGACGACGTGCTCGATCTGCGCAACGTCGTGCTGCCGTAGCGCGGCGCTTGATGCAACCCCGGGCGGCTCGCGCCGCCCGGACGCACCCGGCCCAGCCCCCATTCCCGCCTTGCGCGCGGAACGCGGCCCGGTGCCATCCGAACAAGAGGGCTTCCTGAGATGCTTTCCTTTATTGCGCAGCGGCTGTTCCAGTCGGTGCTGGTGATGCTGACGGTGGCGCTGATCGCGTTCGCCATGTTCCGCTACGTGGGCGACCCGGTCGCCAGCATGGTCGGCCAGGACACGACGCCCGAGCAGCGCGCCCAGTTGCGCGAACAGCTCGGCCTGGACGATCCCTTCATCGTGCAGTACGCCCACTTCGTCGCCAACGCGGTGCAGGGCGACTTCGGCATGTCCTACCGCCATCGCCGGCCGGTCAGCGAACTGCTCGAAGAGCGCATGCCCGCCACGCTGGAATTGTCATTCGTGTCCGCCGTCATGGCGCTGGCGCTCGGCATTCCCATGGGCATCTACACCGCGCTCAAGCGCCACGGCGTGCTGTCCAAGGCCTTCATGGCGATCTCGCTGGCGGGCATTTCCCTGCCCACCTTTCTGATCGGCATCCTGCTCATCCTGTTCTTCGGCGTGCAACTGCGCTGGCTGCCCAGTTTCGGGCGGGGCGACGTCGTGAGCCTGGGATGGTGGACCACCGGCTTTCTCACCAAGTCCGGCTGGCTGGCGCTCATCATGCCCGCCATCACGCTGGCGCTCTTCCAGATGACGCTCATCATGCGCCTGGTGCGCGCCGAGATGCTGGAGGTGCTGCGCGCCGACTTCATCAAGTTCGCGCGGGCGCGCGGCCTGCCGGAAAGGCTGATCAACTTCCGCCATGCGCTCAAGAACACGATGGTGCCCGTCATCACCATCACCGGCCTTCAGCTGGGTTCCATCATCGCCTTCGCCATCATCACCGAGACGGTGTTCCAGTGGCCCGGCATGGGGCTCCTGTTCATCCAGGCCATCAGCATGGTGGACATCCCGGTCATGGCCGCCTATCTGGTGCTGATCGCCTTCATGTTCGTGGTCATCAATCTGATCGTCGACCTGCTGTACTTCGTCGTCGACCCGCGCCTGCGCGTGCAGAGCAAGTGAATGGCGGTAAAAAAGGAAATCGCATGATCGCTCGCATCGCCCCCTTCTTCACGCGCGCCGCCGACAGCGACCTGTGGCACAGCTTCAAGCGTTCGCCCGGCGCCATCGTCGCCGCGATCGTCACGCTGGTCATCGTGCTCGGCGCGTTGTTCGCGCCGGTCGTCGCGCCCCACAATCCCTTCGATCTCGCGTCCCTGAGCATCATGGACGCCAACACGCCCCCGGCCTGGGAAGAGGGCGGCAGCCCCGACTTCCTGCTGGGCACGGACGACCAGGGCCGCGACATCCTGTCGGCAGTCATGTACGGCTCTCGCGTGTCGCTGCTGGTCGGCTTTGCCTCGGTGCTGTTCTCGATGGTGCTGGGCGTGACGCTCGGCCTCATCAGCGGCTACGCAGGCGGGCGCGTCGACAGCTTCATCATGCGCATCGCCGACGTGCAGCTCTCGTTTCCCGCGATCCTGGTCGCGCTGCTGATCGACGGCGTGGCGCGCGGACTGCTGCCGCGCGACATGCACGACCAGCTTGCGCTCTATGTGCTGATCTTCGCCATCGGGATTTCGGGCTGGGTGCAGTACGCGCGCACCGTGCGCGGCTCCACGCTGGTCGAGCGCAACAAGGAATACGTCCAGGCGGCCAAGCTGATCGGCATCGGACCCATCACCATCCTGCGCCGCCACATCCTGCCCAACGTCATGGGACCGGTGCTGGTGATCGCCACCATCCACCTCGCGATCGCCATCATCACCGAAGCCACCCTGTCGTTCCTGGGCGTGGGCGTGCCGCCCACCGCGCCGTCGCTGGGCACGTTGATCCGCATCGGCAACAGTTACCTGTTCTCGGGCATGTGGTGGATCTCCATCTTCCCCGGCATCGCGCTGGTTGCGCTGGTGCTGTCGGTCAACCTGCTGGGCGACTGGCTGCGCGACGCGCTCAACCCCAAGCTGCGCTGAGATTGCCATGGCCTTGTTGAACATCGAAGACATCCGTATCGAATTTCCCAGCCGCCGCGGCACGATGGTGGCGGTGGACGGCGTATCGCTGTCCCTGGAAAAAGGCGAGATCCTGGGCGTGGTGGGCGAATCCGGCGCGGGCAAGTCCACCATCGGCAATGCCGTCATCGGCCTGCTCGAAGCGCCGGGACGCCTGGCCGGCGGGTCGGTGCTGCTGAACGGCGAACGCATCGACACGCTCACGCCGGCGCAACAGCGCAAGGTCCGGGGCCGGCGCATCGGCATGATCTTCCAGGATCCGCTGACCTCGCTCGACCCGCTGCAGACCGTGGAAAGCCAGCTCGTCGAAACGATGCTGGTCCACCTGGACCTGTCGCACGACGCGGCAAAGAAGCGCGCCGTGCAGCTCCTGGCGCAGGTCGGCATCGACCAGCCCGAGCTGCGCGTCCAGCAGTATCCGCATCAATTCTCGGGCGGCATGCGGCAGCGCGTGGTGATCGCGCTGGCGCTATGTTGCAAGCCCGAGGTCATCATCGCCGACGAGCCCACCACCGCGCTGGACGTGTCGATCCAGGCGCAGATCCTGGACCTGCTCAAGAAGCTGTGCCGCGAAGAGCAGGTCGGCATGATCATCATCACGCACGACATGGGCGTGATCGCGGACGTGACGGACCGCGTGGCGGTGCTGTACCGCGGCAAGCTGGTGGAGCAGGGTCCCACCGCCAAGATCCTGGGCGACCCCGACCATGCCTACACGCGCAGCCTCATCTCGGCCGTGCCGCGGCCCGACATCAAGCTCAAGCGTTTTCCGCTGGTGACCTACATCGAATCCGTGAGGACGCCCGCGCAGCCGCTGGACCTGGCCACGCACTGGCTGGGGCAGCGCCGCGACTTCGGCAAGCGCACGGACGGCCCGCTGGTCCAGGTGCGCGACCTTTCCATGCGCTTCGTGCTCAAGAGCGCCTTTTTCAAGCGCAACCAGCGCACGCTGGACGCGGTCAAGCGCGTCAATCTGTCGATCGGCGAGGGCGAGGTCTTTGGCCTGGTCGGCGAATCGGGATCGGGCAAATCCACCGTCGCGCGGCTGATCTCGGGCCTCTACACGCCCAGCGAAGGCTCGGTCACGTTCGGCGGGACCGACCTCACGGCGCTCAAGGGCGAGAAGGAACTCAATCCCTTCCGGCGGCAGATCCAGATGATCTTCCAGGATCCCTTTTCGTCGCTGAACCCGCGCATGCGCGTGCTGGACATCGTGGCCGAGCCCATCCGCTTCCACAAGCTCGCGGCCAACGAGGCGGAAACGCGCCGCATCGTGGCCGACCTGCTGGACGTGGTGGGCCTGGCCGACCGCGCCGCGGAACGCTTCCCGCACGAATTCTCCGGCGGCCAGCGCCAGCGCATCTGCATCGCGCGCGCGCTGGCCACGCGGCCGCGTTTTCTGATCTGCGACGAGCCCACGTCGGCGCTGGACGTGTCCATCCAGGCGCAGATCCTGAACCTGCTCAAGGACCTGCAGGAAGAGCTGGGCCTGACCATGCTCTTCATCAGCCACGACCTGCCGGTGATCCGCCAGATGTGCGATCGCGTCGGCGTCATGCGCCACGGCGAACTGCTGGAAGTGGCCGAGACGGAAGCCCTGTTCGAACATCCGCAGCACCCCTACAGCCAACATCTGCTTGGCCTCATGCCTCGCCTGCAGTCCATGTCCCGCGAAGGGCTGGACGTGGTGGGCTGAGACCCCGCGCAACCGGAGCCCTCCTGACATGACCGCGACACGACAGACCCTCTTCATCGGCGGCAAGGTATTCGACGGAATGGGGCGGATGCTGCCCGGACACGGCGTGCTGGTCGAGGGCGCCCGCGTGGCGCGGGTGGCGCCAGCCGGCGAGTTCTCCGGCTACGCGGGCGCGCGCGTGGACACCACGGGCATGACGCTCATGCCCAGCCTGGCCGACTGCCATGTGCACCTGGTCTACACCGGCGGCGCGGATCCCAACGCGCAATTGAGCAAGCAGGGCCCGGCGCAGATCACGCTGACCGCGCTGGAGAACGCGCAGGCCAGCCTGCGCGGTGGCGTCACCGCATTGCGCGACTGCGGGGGCAAGGACTACCTGGAGTTCGGCGTGCGCGACGCCATCGCGCGCGGCGTTTTTCCCGGCCCCACCATCAAGGCGTCGGGCCGCATCATCTGCATGACGGGCGGCCACGGCAACCGGATCGGCCGCGTGGCCGATGGCTGCGAGGAAGTGGTCAAGGCGGTGCGCGAACAGGTTCACGCGGGCTGCGACCTCGTGAAGATCATGGCGACGGGCGGGGTCATGACGCCCGGCGTCAGCCCGATGGACGCGCACTACAGCTTTGACGAGATGAAGGCGGGCGTGCACGAGGCCAAGCGCTTTCGCAAGAGCACGGCCAGCCACGCGCAAGGCACGCAGGGCATCCTGAATGCCGTGCGCGCCGGCATCGATTCCATCGAGCATGGCATCTTCATGGACGACGACTGCCTGCGCGAGATGCTGGAGGCGCAGACCTATCTGGTGCCCACCATCGCCGCCGTGCGCAACATCATCGCCAACGCCGACAACGGCATTCCCGCCTACGCGGTGGAAAAGGCCCGCGCGGTGGAACAGCGCCATCGCGAGTCCTTCCAGATGTACTACAAGGCCGGCGGACGCATCGCGCTGGGCACGGACGCGGGCACGCCCTTCAACCTGCATGGCGAAAACGCCATGGAGCTGGCTTACATGGTGGAGTTCGGCATGACGCCGGTGGACGCCCTGATCGCCGGCACGTCGCGCGGGCACGACCTGATGGGCCTGGTTGACCACGGCGTCGTCGCCGACGGCAAGGTGGCCGACCTGCTGCTGGTGAAGGGCGATCCCACCGAAGACATCATGCAGGCAGCCGACAAGCGCTTCCATGTGGCCGTGCTGCGCAACGGCGAACTCGCGGCGGGGGCCTTGCCGTCCTGAGCACGGCGGGAAATGAAAACGGGCTGTCGTCATGACAGCCCGCCGCGGGTGCGCCCAGTCTTGCGGCGCACCGGTACGAAGTTCCAGCCGGTTTAGCGCGCGCCGCCCAGGACGCCACCCATGACCATCATCATGAACTGTTCCAGCGGCATCTTCTTGCCGTTGAAGTCCACCTGGCCGTCAGCGTAGTTCAGGTAGGTCACGATGCTGTCGTTCTCCAGCTTGCCCAGGCCCATCGCGATAGCCATGGTGCCCACCATTTCAGCCTGACCCTTGGCGGTCTGCGCGGCCTGGTCGGCCGGCACGCCACGCGTCTGCGGCTCGATGGCCATCAGGTCGGCCAGGTTGGCCTTGGACAGCACCAGCTTGGCGTCCAGCTTGCGCAGGGCCTGCACCAGCATGTCGGAAAACTCGCCGTCCAGCGCGGCCGGCTTGGCCAGCGCCAGGTTCAGGTTGAACATGGACGTGCCGTTGGCGGTGCGCACTTCAAGCGGCGCCACGGCCAGCGTCGGATTGCCGGCCAGCAGTTGCTCCAGGTTGGTCTTGAGCACGGCGCGCTCTTCGTCCGTGAATTCCGGCGTCGTCTGTTCGCCCTGGCTTTGCAGCATGCGGCGCGAGGCGGCCTCGTAGACGTCGTTCAACGCCTTCAGCGCCTTGGAATCCAGGTTCTGCGCGTCGATGACGAGCTTCATGCCGGCCATGTCCTTGGCCTGCACGTTGATCATGCCGAAATCAACGGCCATCTTGGCGCCCATGGCCGGGCCGGCTTCCGTCAGGTCCACGGCAATGCTCGTGTCCTTGAACTGGACCGGAGGCTTTTCCTTGGACGTGATCGTCCAATCCTTGAACGTCACCTTCTGGCTGCCCACGTACATGTCGTTGGCAGCCGGCTTCATGTCGCTGGTCAGGGTGATGCCCTTGACCGCCATGGCGGTGATGTCGCTGTCCTCGGACGGACCGGACAACACCAGGCTGTCGGCGGCCACGTTGAACACGCCGCGCTTGGTGGACGTGGCGTACTCGAAGTCGCCCTTCATGCCCGAGAAGGCGAGCTTCGAGGCGTCCTTGGCGATTTCCACGGGCGCCATGTCGAAGTTGCCGGTGATGTCTTTGCCGTAGCTGACGCTGTAGTGGCCCGACAGCGGCACCGCGCCCTTGGCGGCGGCGAACCATTCCTTGACGGTCGGCGTCTCTTCCAGCGCGAAGTCGCTGGCGACCATGGCCGGCACGAACTTGCCCGACTTCAGGTTGGACAGCGGCAGGGGGCCGTGGCTCAGGTGTTCGACGAACAGGACCTCATGTTCCTTCGCGGGCGCACCGCTGGTCGCGGGATCGGTGAACTTGATGCGGTAGCGCGCCACGGAGGAGAACACGCCGCGCTCGAACGACGCCAGCTCGGCGACCGCATTGATGCCCCACTTGTCGCCAGCCTTCTTGAGCTCGACGTTCGAGTCCTCGATGGCCTGCTTGACGAAGGCTTCGGCCTTTTGGCCCGTGTACCAGGCCGTGCCGGTCCAGACCGCGCCGAGCGCGACGACGATGCCAACTATTGCCGATTTCTTCATTGCATCCCTTTAGGTTCGATAGGTGAAAGCGGACGGATTATAGGGAGGGTCGCCTAGGGAAAACACTTATTTCGTTCTGATTTGATGCGAATTGTTGCTGAACAATACGAACAACACCCTGCGCCGTATGCCGCACCGCCACATCAGCTACAATCCTTTCGTGCGCTATGCCAATCTGCGCACGTCCGCTAGGCCCTTCGCTGCCAAGCTTCGCCCAACAGGGCGCTTCCCTTTTCTCCTTATTCGACCGCCTGGATTGGAGTCTCTCGACTAGAGCGACAGGCTGCCGCTGGAGTTGTTTTGACTACCTCTTCCCCTTTTGCCGACCTCGGGCTGGCTGATTCGCTATTGCGCGCCATCGCCGACACCGGCTACACCGCGCCCACGCCCATCCAGGCCCAGGCCATTCCGCAAGTGCTCAAAGGCGGCGACCTGCTCGCGGCCGCCCAGACGGGCACCGGCAAGACCGCCGGCTTCACCTTGCCCATTTTGCATCTGCTGTCGCAGAAAAAGCCCGAGGCCCGTAAGCCCGGCCGCCCCCGCTGCCTGATCCTGACCCCCACGCGTGAATTGACCGCGCAGGTCGCCGAATCGGTGCAGACCTATGGCAAGTACACCGCGCTGACCTCCATGGTGATGTTCGGCGGCGTCAACATCAACCCCCAGATTTCCGCACTGCGCAAGCCGCTGGACATCCTGGTGGCCACCCCGGGCCGCCTGCTGGATCACTGCGGCCAGAAGACGATCGACCTGTCGGGCGTGGAAATCCTGGTGCTGGACGAAGCCGACCGCATGCTGGACATGGGCTTCATCCGCGACATCCGCAAGATTCTCGCGCTGCTTCCCAAGCAGCGCCAGAACCTGCTGTTCTCGGCCACGTTCTCGGACGAGATCCGCACGCTCGCGCGCGGCGTCCTGAACAACCCGGGCGAAGTGTCCGTCACCCCGCGCAACACCGCCACCGAGCTGGTCACCCAGACGGTGCACATGGTGGAACAGCATCACAAGCGCGACCTGATCAGCCACATCATCCGTGAAAGCGGCTGGCACCAGGTGCTGGTGTTCACGCGCACCAAGCACGGCGCCAACCGCCTGGCCGAAAAGCTGGTCAAGGACGGCCTGACCGCCGCGGCCATCCACGGCAACAAGAGCCAATCGGCCCGCACGCGCGCGCTGGCCGGCTTCAAGGACAGCACCGTGACCGTGCTGGTCGCGACCGACATCGCGGCCCGCGGCCTGGACATCGACCAGTTGCCCCAGGTGGTGAACTTCGAGCTGCCCAACGTGCCGGAAGACTACGTGCACCGCATCGGCCGCACGGGCCGCGCCGGCGCCACCGGCGCCGCGGTCTCGCTGGTCGACAACAGCGAGATCAAGCTGCTCAAGGATATCGAGCGCCTGATCAAGAAGACGATCGAACGCAAGCCGGTCGAAGGCTGGACGCCTCCGGCCACCAGCGCGGCCGCCTTCGAACGCCAGGAACGCGACGAGGACTCCCGCAACCAGCGCGGCGGCCCGCGCAATGGCGGCGGCGGCCGCGGCGGCAACGGCGGGGCGGGGCGTTCGCGTCCCGGCCAGGGCCAGCCGCGCGCAGCGGCTGGCGGCCGCGCGCCCGCGCCGGCCCGCGCCGGCGAAGGCCGCGCCAACGCCGGTCCGCGTGACGGCAAGCCCACCGACCGTCCGGCTCACGCTGGCCGCGCCGAGGCCCGTCCGCAGCAGAACCACCGCCGCCCAGAAGGCTCGGCGCGTCCGGCCGGCAATGCCGCGGCAGGCCGCCCGTCCGAAGGACGTCCGGCGCAGGGGCGTTCCGGCGCTCCCCGCGCCGCGCTGCTGAGCAAGTAACAGCAAGCAGGTAATATCACCGGCAATCCCAATCCTGCGATCCACGACCCCGCGCCATCATGCCCTTATCCACCTGGTTGACGTTCTTCCTGGCCTCCTGGGCCATTTCGTTCTCACCGGGCGCGGGCGCGATCTCGGCCATGTCGTCCGGCCTGAAATACGGCTTTGCGCGTGGCTACTGGAACACGGCGGGCCTGATCCTGGGCATCCTGTTCCAGTTCGTCGTGGTGGCCGTGGGATTGGGCGCCGTGCTGGCCACGTCCGAAATGGCCTTCAACGTGGTCAAGTACCTGGGCGTGGCCTACCTGATCTACCTGGGCGTGCGCCAGATCCGCACGGACGCCGCGCCGGTCGCGGTGGACGCGGGCGATCCCAAGAAGGCGTCCATCCGCGAACTCGTCATGCGCGGGTTCCTGATCAACACCATGAACCCCAAGGGCACGGTGTTCCTGCTGGCGGTGGTGCCGCAGTTCGTGGACCCCGCGCTTTCGCTGACCCCGCAGTACGCGGCGCTGGCGGCCACGCTGGCCTTCACCGACCTGGTGGCGATGGGCGTGTACACGCTGCTGGCGGCGCGCGTGCTGCGCCTCTTGCGCGACGCCAAGCACATCCGCTGGATGAACCGGACCTTCGGGTCGCTCTTCATCCTGGCCGGCGTGTTTCTGGCGACGTTCCGCCGCCATTCCTGAATTTGAAGCGTGGGGCACGCGCCGGCAGCGGCGCGTGCCCTACATGTTTTCATGCACGACACCGGACCGCGCCGGCCTGAAAATGCCGCGTTAAGTAGAATCCTCCGATCATGAGCATTTCCAACGAAGTCGCACGGCGCCGTACGTTCGCCATCATTTCCCACCCCGACGCGGGCAAGACCACGCTGACGGAAAAGCTGCTGCTGTTCGCAGGCGCGATCCAGATCGCGGGCAGCGTCAAGGCGCGCAAGGCGTCGCGCCACGCCTCGTCCGACTGGATGGAGATCGAAAAGCAGCGCGGCATTTCCGTGGCGTCCTCGGTGATGCAGATGGAGTACCGCGAGTGCGTCATCAACCTGCTCGACACCCCGGGCCACCAGGACTTCTCCGAAGACACCTATCGGGTGCTGACGGCGGTCGATGCCGCGCTGATGGTCATCGACGCCGCCAACGGCGTCGAGCCGCAGACCATCCGCCTGCTGCAGGTCTGCCGCGCGCGCAACACGCCCATCATCACGTTCATCAACAAGATGGACCGTGAAGTGCGCGAACCCCTGGAACTGCTGTCCGAGATCGAAGGCCATCTGGGCATGGACGCGGTGCCGTTCTCGTGGCCGGTGGGCATGGGCAAGTCGTTCGGCGGCGTGTTCGACATCCGCCGCGACCGCATGCGCGTCTTCCGCCCCGGCCAGGAGCGCCGTTCCGACAACGACGACTTCATCGAAGGCCTGACCAACCCCGAAATCGCCAAGCGCTTCGGCTCGGCATTCGACCAGGCCAGCGGCGAGATCGAACTCATCAACGAAGCCGCCCCCGCCTTTGATCGCGACCAGTTCCTGGCCGGCAAGCAGACGCCCGTGTTCTTCGGATCGGCAATCAACAACTTCGGCGTGCAGGAAGTGCTGGACGCCCTGGTTGACCAGGCCCCGCCTCCCGGCGCGCGCGTCGCCCTGCAACGCGAGGTGCAGCCCGAAGAGCCCAAGTTCACCGGCGTGGTGTTCAAGGTGCAAGCCAACATGGACCCCGCGCACCGCGACCGCGTCGCGTTCGTGCGCGTGAGCTCCGGCCGCTTCGAGCGCGGCATGCGCCTGAAGGTGGCGCGCACCAACAAGGAAATGCGCCCGAACAACGTCGTGTCCTTTCTGTCGCAGCGCCGCGAATTGCTGGACGAGGCGTATGCCGGCGACGTGATCGGCATTCCCAACCATGGCGTGCTGCAACTGGGCGACGTGCTGACCGAGGGGGAAACCCTGCAGTTCACCGGCCTGCCGTTCTTCGCGCCCGAACTGTTCCAGGCGGTCGAAGTGAAAGACCCGCTGCGCACGAAGCAACTGCGCACCGGACTGACCCAGCTGGGCGAGGAAGGCGCGATCCAGGTGTTCCGTCCCGAGGCCGCCGGCGGCTCGCTGCTGCTGGGCGCGGTCGGCCAACTGCAGTTCGAAGTCGTCGCCCACCGTCTCAAGACGGAGTACGGCGTGGATGCCCGGATGCTGCCGTCGCGCTACACAATGGCACGTTGGATTACGTCTGAAAACCCCAAGGCGCTGCGCAAGTTCATGGATGCCAATGCCGCCCATATCGCCTATGATGTGGTGGATGCTGCGGCGTTTTTGATCGGTTCTCCCGCGCAGTTGCGCGTCGCCGAGGAACTGTATCCCGATGTGAAATTCCACGCCATGCGCGAGCACGGCGGCAAGGTTTTCGGAGACAAAGCGTAAACCCGTTCGGGTTCCGCACGGCAGATTGAGGGTAGCAATGTCTTGGCGTTTTTTATTTGCAACGCTCCTGATCGCGCTCGGCGCGTCGGCTTGGGGCGGGCTTCAACTGGGTGATTGGCTTGTGGCGCATGCGCCCGCGGCGTCACCCGCTCCCGGGCAGGATGCGTCCGCCTCCCAGCAACCGGTGCTGGATGCCAACGGTCGCCCGTATGTCGCGCAGCCGCCCCAGCCGCGCATCGACGGCACGCTGGGCGTGCCGGACAAGCCGGCCGACCGCGAATGGCAGGTCAACACCGTGTCGCTGTTCGACACGGTCAGCGATCCCGCCGTGCAGATCTCCCGCGAACGCATCAGCCCCGAACAGGCGCGCGAAATCGCGGCTGCCTCGCAAGTGCCGCTGCCTTCGGGCACCTCGGACGTCAGCACGATGGATCTGCTGGTTCCCGGCACGTCCACCGCCATCAACGGCGGCGTGGCCGCCGGCGGCAGCTACGGCACGCCGCAGATGGTGCAGGCGCCTCCGCCGCCGCCCAACACCGCCCCGGCGGCCGGTGCGCAAGGCTGGCAGGATGCGCTCAAGCGCGAGCTGGCCCACTGCGCCACGCAAGGCTTCTTTGAGCGCCCCTCGTGCTCCTGGAACGCGCGCAACAAGTACTGCGCGCCCAACCGCGCCTGGGGCACCATGGCCGAATGCCCGGCCCGTCCGCAATAGTCCCAACGCTCGCAGCCTGCAGGCGCAGGCGCGCGGCATGAAAAATGGCGCCCCGTGGGGCGCCATTCTTTTTGCAGCCAGCCGCCTTATTCGGGCACGGACATCTGGCTTTGCAGGTAGTTCTGGATGCCGACCTTGTCGATCAGGTCGATCTGCGTTTCCAGGTAATCGATGTGTTCTTCGGTGTCGTCCAGGATGTCCTGGAACAGATCGCGCGAAACGTAGTCGCGCACCGATTCGCAGTAGGCAATGGCTTCCTTGACGGTCGCCTGGGCGCCTTGCTCGAGCTTGAGGTCACAGGCCAGCAGCTCGGGCACGTCTTCGCCGATCAGCAGCTTGTGCAGGTCCTGCAGGTTGGGCAGGCCGTCCAGCATGAAGATGCGGGCGATCAGACGATCGGCATGCTTCATTTCGCCGATGGATTCTTCGTACTCGTGCTTGCCCAGCTTGTCGAAGCCCCAATGGTTCAGCATGCGGGCATGCAGGAAATACTGGTTGATGGCCGTCAGCTCGTTGGTCAGTTGCTTGTTGAGAAACTGGATGACGGTTTTGTCGCCTTTCATGATGGACTCCTTGCAGTCAGGCGCGACGCGAGCGCATCGCGACAAAGGAGCGCACGATGCCGCGCGTACGCAACCCGTGCAGACTACCATTTGGCGCGGTCCCGCGACTAGCTTTGGGCTGCATTTGGTAAACGGCTTTACGAGCGCAACAAGAAAGCGACACGCCAATGAGAATGAGTATGCATGCTTGATGCCTTGCACACTGGACGACGCATTCAAGCGGGCTGAGCCGGACATCCCGCGCCAAAAGCGCCGCCCGTGCGCTGGACGCGCGCGCCGCCCGCGGTCCCTGACAACGCCGCCATGGGCATGGAACGCAGACGGGCGGCGCGTTGCGTATCGGCAACCGGATCAGAGCCCCTCGCGTCTCGCGTTCCCCAACACGCTCGCCCATCCCGCTCGCCCGTCAGGCTCACGGCGCGCGCCGCGTGGCGAGCCAGATGCCGAACGCGATGGGAATGATGCCCAGCAGGTCCAGCCACGAGACGGGTTCGCTCAGCACCAGCCAGCCGAACAACAGGCCCAGCGGCGGCATCAGGAAATGCAGCGCGCTGGCCGACGTGGCGCTGGCGCGGCCAAGAATCATGAACCACAGGTAATAGCCCCCCATCGACACGGCGACGATCATGTAGGCCATGCTCCAGAAGAGGCTCGCGGTCAGGCGCGCATCGCCGATGTTCTCGCTGGCCAGCGCAAACGGCAGCAGCGCCGCGGCGCCGGCCAAGGACTGGATGCCGGTCGAGGTCCACAGTCCCGACGTCGGTTTGAGGCGCTTGTAGAGCAAGGTGCCCGCCACCAGCGCCACCAGCCCGCCCGTCACGAGCAACGTGCCGTGCACGTCTTCCTGCATGCCGGTCAGCCGCGATCGCAGCACCAGCGCCACGCCCGCCAGCCCCAGGCTCAACCCCAGCAGCTTGCGCCAGCCCAGGCGCTCGCCCAGCAGCGGACCGGCCAGCACCCCGATGAGCAGCGGATTGGTGCTGATCAGCACCGCCGTGAAAGCCGACGACACGGTAATCATGCCCGACCAGCTCAAGCCCAGGTACAGCGCGTTGTTCAAGACGCCCAGCAGGATGAGGGAGGCAAGGTCGCGGCCGGCGGGCAGCTTCCAGCGTCCGCTGGCCGCCGCCAGGCCCAGCATCAGCGCGCCGGCGATCAGAAAGCGGACGGTCAGGAGCGTGAGCGGCGGGCAGTCGCGCACCGCGATCTTGGCAGCCGCGAACGCCGAACTCCACAGGAAGCAGAACGCGGCGATGGGCGCCAGGCTGACGCCCGGACCGCCGGTCGCGGGCAGGGCGCAGGCAGGGGTTGAAAGAGCCTTCATGCAAGATCCGGCTAGAGTCGCAAGCCGCAGGCGCGGCGGGATGAGGGCATTCTCCGCGCCGCTCGATCCATTGACAAACTCTTTATTCAGATCGAAAGTATTTGAAAATCAAATGGATGTAGCGGCCGCCATGCTCGATCTCGATCTTTTGCACAGCTTTGTGTCGGTGGTGGAAGCCGGCGGTTTTACTGCGGCGGGCGAACGCGTGCACCGCAGCCAGTCCACCGTCAGCCAGCAGATCCGCAAGCTCGAGGAGACGCTGGAGTGCCCGCTCTTCGTGCGCGAAGGGCGCCAGGTCCAGCTCACCGAAGAGGGCGAGCGTCTGCTTGGCTACGCGCGCAGAATGCTTGCGCTGTCCACCGAAGTGCGCGAAGCCGTCAGCGGCCGCAAGCGCGTGGACGTGATCCGCCTTGGCATTCCGGACGATTTTGCGGTGGACGCGCTGACGGGCGTGGTGGCCGCCTTCGCCCGGGCCAGGCCGGCGGTGCAGTTGTCGGTGCGCTGCGACCTGACCGCCGTGCTCACCCGCGGCCTGGAGCGCGGGGACCTGGACGTGGCGCTGCTCAAGCGCGAGCCTGGCGCCGGGGCGTCCCTGGCCGCCTGGCCGGAACGGCTGCACTGGCTGGGCAGCGCATCCGCGCCGGTGCCGCTGCCGCCTGACGCGCCCGTGCCCCTGGTGGCCTTCCCCCAAGGCTGCGTCTACCGCAACCGCGCGATCCATGCCCTGGAGTCCGCCGGACGGCGCTGGCGCATCGCCTACGAAAGCCCGAACCTGTCCGGCGTGCAGGCCGCGCTCGCGGGCGGCCTGGGAATTGCCTTGCTGGAGCGGCGCTGCGTCGCGGCGGGCCATCGGATCCTGGACGTGGGTCTGCCGGCCGTGCCGCCATCTGAACTGGCGTTATGCGTGGCCGGGTCCGCGCGCGAACCCGCGCGTCAGCTTGCGATGAATATCAGGGATTTTTGCGAGAAGGAAATGACGCGGCTCGCCGCATGAAGGCAGCGAGCCGGTAACGCAGGCCAATGCTCAGGCGATGGCAACCAGGGGGATCGGGAAGCTGCTGTTGGCAGCCGGCGTGTCCGATTCCACCAGGGCGGCGGGCGCATTGACCGGAACGGCGATGGAGCGCACGTCGCAAACGCTGGAGCAGCGGCCGCCCGGCAGGTATTCGGCGGCGGTTGCCGCGCAGCAGCCGCAGCACGTGGCCACGCCCAGCTCGAACTGCAGGTCGGAAAGCGTCGTCGCGCCGGCGTCCACGGTAGCGCGGACTTGGCGTTCGGTGATGGCATTACATACGCAAATGTACATGCGAATGATTATCGAAAAATATTCGGACCCTGGCAAGCCCCGCGCGCAAATAAATTTGCAACAGCAATGTCACGCAAGCCATTGAAAACAGGGACGAATTTCCCGGAAACGCGTCCCTTATTTCAGCGTGCCGATGCCTGCGCCTTGCGCAGCGCCGCGGGGGCAATCCGCAGCGCTTCGCGGTACTTTGCCACCGTCCGCCGCGCAATCACTATCCCCTGATCGGCCAGTTTTTGCATGATCTGGCTATCCGACAAGGGCTTGGCGCGGTTCTCGTCAGCCACCATCTGGCGGATGTACGTCTGCACCGCCGTGGCCGACGTCGCATCGCCGCCCTCGGTCGACACCCCCGTTCCAAAGAAGCGTTTGAGTTCCAGCGTACCAAACGGAGTGAGCATGTACTTCTGTGTTGTGGCGCGCGAAATCGTCGATTCGTGCAGACCCAGTTCCCCGGCGATGTCCTTCAGGATGAGCGGCCGCATGGCCGCGGGGCCTTGGCTGAAAAAGGCGGTCTGGCGTTCGACGATGGCCTGCGACACGCGCAGGATGGTGTCGAAGCGCTGCTCGACGTTGCGGATCATCCATTTGGCCTGCTGGAGCTGGGCCTGCAGCCCCGCGTGCGCGGACTCTTTCTGATTGCCCAGCATCTGCGCGTACAGCCCGTTGATCTGCAGGCGAGGCACCGCGGCGCTGTTGAGGGTGGCCTGCCAGCCGCGCCGGGTCTTGCGCACGATGACGTCCGGCACGGCATATTCGGCGGCCGGCACGGTCCAGGCGCGCCCCGGGCGGGGCTCCAGGCGCAGGATCAGCGAATGGGCCGCGCGGAACGTCGGCTCGTCGCATCCGGCCGCCGCGCACAGGCGCGCCGCGTTGCCGGTGGCCAGCAGCGGCAGGTGTTCGGCGCAGATCCGCCGGGCACATGCCAGCACGACGGGGTCGGCCGCTTCCGGCTGCCGCGTGAGGTCCGGATTGCGCAATTGAAGCTGCAGGCATTCGGCCATGTCGCGCGCCCCGATGCCGACCGGGTCGAACGACTGCAGCAGCGACAGCGCGGCGCGCAGCTCGTCGATGTCGGGCTCCATCTCGGCCGGAAGCCAGCCCAGGATCTCATCCAGCGGCGATCCCAGGTAGCCGTTTTCGTCCAGTTCGTCGATCAGCAGGGACGTCAATGCCGCGTCGCGCGGCGCCGCGCGGGTCAGGGCCAGCTGACCCAGCAGGTGCTCGCGCAAGGTATCCGGCCGGGCCGCCTCGGGCAGGCTGGAGTCATCGTCGGGGTAGACGCCGCCGGAGCCCGGCATCTCATCGACCGGGGACTCGCGTTCAGCCGCCGGCTCGTCGTCCTGCACGGAGGACTCGCGCTCGGATTCGGCCCGCGCCTCCGCCGTCGACGGCTCATCCTCGCGGTCCAGCAGCGGATTCTCGGCCAGCACTTGCGAGATCTCCGCTTCAAGATCGAGCGTAGACAACTGCAACAATCGGATCGATTGCTGGAGTTGTGGGGTCAGCGTCAGGTGCTGGCCAGGCCGCAGTTCTAAAATTGGACGGGTCATAGGTACAATATTTTGCATGATGAATCTGACTTCGCCCGCAAGCGTTCGCCAGGACTGCCGACTGATCGGCCAGACCCTGCTCAAACTGGCGCTTCCCCGACTCGTTTTGCGCGCGATTGTCATCGCCGTCGCCCTCGTTGTCTGGTATCTCGTTGCCACCTGGATACTGGATTTCGGCAAGCGCATGAACTACGACTTCCTGCACACCCTGGGCCAGCCGACCATGGACATGGCGCAGCGGATCAACCCCTACCTCTGGTGGGTGGTCGCCGGCATCTGGTCCCTGATCGTGTTTTTCCTGGTGCGCGCCTGGTTCTACGCCAGCCTGGCCGCCGGCGCCGCAACGCCCGTCGGCACGGACGTGCTCGCTGAACTGGCGCCGAACCTGTCCGAGGAATCGCTGGGCGTCCTGCGCTGGACCTGGGGCGACCGCCAGGAACCTTTCACGGTGGGCGACCTGCGCCGCTCCCTGTCCGAATTGCGCCACAACCGCGTCGGCAAGATCGACATGGTCGCCGAGCAAGCCAGGATCCTGGAAGGAAACGCCAATCGCCCCTCGCGCGATCCGCGCGACGACGGTCGCCGCGAACCCCGCGCGGACCGCTACATCGAACCCCGCATCGGCCCGGCCCGCTAGATCAACCCACGCCCGCACAAGGCCGCCGCAAGGCGGCCTTGCTGCTTCCTGGGCCTGCGTCCAGAGACTACTTCCTGGGCCTGCTTCCGGGGCCAGACTTGCCCGGCCTGCTTGCTGGCCTGCTCCCATTGACCGGCTTTCTCAGCACCCCAGCCCTTGATCCGTCCCCAGCAGTTTACGTTTGCGCTTTCCAAAAAAGTATGTTTGACTAGCAACCTATGGCCGCTTACCGCACCTTCTCCGCGATTGACACCGGACGCTTCGACGCCCCGGTTGCCGGCCTGAGCGCTCGTTCCTCCTTCATCGCGCTATCGCTACTGCTACCGATCGGTTGCCGGGCCTAGTGTCCCCGTGGTAGCTCGGCAGCCACGCTTGCCACACGCGATTTTCCCCTTTTATTCCTGAATCCAGCCGGACAACCCCGGCAAACCCTGGCACAAGACCGCCATCCGGTCGCGATGCCGTCGAGCGCCCAAGGCGCCGGGATTCATAAGAAACCGATCGAGGTGTAGTGATGATGCTTGCCAACCCCGCCACCAAATACGTCCCCTTCGCGCCCTTTGCCCGCGATTTCTCCGAACGCACCTGGCCCAGCCGCCGCATCACGAAGGCGCCGATCTGGATGAGCACGGACCTGCGCGATGGCAACCAGGCGTTGATCGAGCCGATGAGCGTGGAGCGCAAGGTCCGCTTCTTCGAACAGCTCGTGAAGATCGGCTTCAAGGAAATCGAGGTCGGCTTCCCGTCGGCGTCGCAGACCGACTTCGACTTCGTGCGCAAGCTCATCGACGAAAAGCGCATCCCCGACGACGTGACCATCATCGTGCTGACGCAGTCGCGCGAAGACCTGATCAGCCGCACCGTGGAAGCAGCCGCGGGCGCCAAACAGGCCATCGTCCACATGTACAACGCCTGCGCGCCGGCCTTCCGCAAGGTCGTGTTCAACATGTCCAAGGACGAGATCAAGAACATCGCCACCACCGGCACGCGCCTGATCAAGCAATACACCTCGCAGCGCCCCGAGACCCAGTGGCGCTACGAATACTCGCCCGAAGTCTTCAGCACGACCGAACCCGAGTTTGCGCTGGAAGTCTCGGACGCCGTGGCAGACGTCTGGCAGCCCACGCCTGACAACAAGATGGTGTTGAACTTGCCCGCCACCATCGAGGCCACCACCCCCAACCTGTACGCCGACCAGATCGAGTGGATGCACAAGAACCTGGCCCGCCGCGACAGCATCGTACTCAGCGTCCACCCGCACAATGACCGCGGCACCGCCGTCGCCGCCGCCGAATTCGCGGTGATGGCCGGCGCCGACCGCATCGAAGGCTGCCTCTTCGGCAGCGGCGAGCGCACTGGCAACGTCGACCTCGTCACGCTGGCCCTGAACCTCTACACGCAGGGCGTGCATCCGGGCCTGGACTTCTCGGACATCGACGAAGTGCGCCGCTGCGCCGAATACTGCAACCAATTGCCGGTGCATCCGCGCCATCCGTACGCGGGCGACCTGGTCTTCACGGCGTTTTCGGGTTCGCACCAGGACGCAATCAAGAAGGGCTTTGCGCTGCAACAGCCGGACGCCGTCTGGGAAGTGCCGTACCTGCCGATCGACCCGGCCGACCTCGGCCGCAGCTACGACGCCGTGATCCGCGTGAACAGCCAGTCGGGCAAGGGCGGCGTGTCGTACCTGCTTGAACAGGAACACGGCCTGGTGTTGCCGCGCCGCCTGCAGATCGAGTTCAGCCGCGCCATCCAGCGCGTCACCGACGAAACGGGCCGCGAAGTCACCGCGGACGACGTGCACACGATCTTCAGCAGCGAATACCTCGAACAGAAGTCGCCCTGGACGCTCATCCGCCATCGTATCGACGGCGATCCGTCGGCCGGCGAAGGCCAGCACTTCAGCATCGAAGCCGAGCTCGAATTCAACGGCGAACGGCGCATCGTGCGCGGCAAGGGCGACGGCGCGATTTCCGCCTTCGTGGCCGCGCTGGACGTGCCCGTGCGCATCATGGACTACCACGAGCACGCCATCGGCACCGGCACCGGCACGCGCGCCGCTTCGTATGTCGAGCTGCGCGTGGGCGAGTCCGGCACGGGCTTTGGCGTGGGCATCGACCGCGACATCGTGACGGCCTCGTTCCAGGCCGTGCTGAGCGCCGTGAACCGCCACATCAATTCGGGCGCCATCGCCACCACCGAACAGGAAGCCGCCGAAACCGTGTGATCCACGGCAAGGCCGGAGCCCCCCGACAAAGGGGGCCAACGACAAAGCCCGCCTTACCCCGGCGGGCTTTTTCATTGCAGCCGTGGATTCAGCCGCGCGGCCACATGTCCGAGGCGCCGATGTCCGGCGCATGCGCTTCCAGCAGGCGCGCGTGGATCCACGCGCCGATGGCAAGCACGCGATGGTCTTCATGGCGCGCGCCGACCAGTTGCAGGCCCACCGGCAGGCCTTGCGGGCCGGTGGCAAACGGCAGGTTCAGGCACGGCACGCCGAACATCGTCCAGGCGCGCGAGAACTGCGGATCGCCCGTGCCCAGGTCGGCAAAGGGCGCTTCGCCGCTGGCGCTGGGCGCGAGCAGCACGTCGTAATTCTGGAACCACCCGTCCACGCGCGCACGCGACTCGGCGGCGCGGGCGAGGTTCTTGATGTGCTGCTCGGCGCTGATCTGCGCGCCGGCTTCAAGAATGGCCTGCAGCTTGGGACTGAGATGCGCGGCGTGTTCCAGGCGTTCATAAGCGAGCGCCTGCGAGGCCTCGAACGCCATGATGTCCGCATGGAGCTGCACCAGCACGCAATGCTCGGGCGGCAGCGGCACCTCTTCGACTTTGGCGCCCGCGCGCGACAGGATCGCGGCGGCCTGCGCGAAGGCTTCCTTGGTTTCGGGCTGCGCATGGCGCCACTGCAGGCTGCGATACATGCCGACGCGCGGCTTGTCGTGGTAGGACAGGTCGAGCATGCGCGGATCGCGCATCAGGACCGAGGCGAACAACGCCATGTCCGGCACCGATCGGGTGAAGCCGCCCACGGTGTCCAGGGACTCGGCGAGGCTTTTGACGCCGGCGCGGGAAATCCCGCCGAAAGTGGGCTTGTAGCCCACGACGCCGCAATACGAGGCCGGCCGGATGATGGAGCCCGCGGTCTGCGAGCCCAGCGCGAAGGGCACCATGTCGTCGGCCACCGCGGCCGCGGAGCCGCTGGACGAGCCGCCGGGCGTGTAGGCCTCGTTGCGCGGGTTGCGGGTGGGCCCCGCCTGGTAGGTCGCGAATTCGGTGGTGACGGTCTTGCCGATGACGATGGCGCCCGCGCCGCGGCACAGCGCCACCGAGGCGGCGTCCAGGCCGGGACGATGGCGGTCGTAGATGGGCGATCCGTAACGGGTGGGAAGGTCGACGGTGTCGAACAGGTCTTTCACGCCGATGGGCAGGCCATGCAGCGGGCCGCGCACCGGGCCGCGGTCGAGTTCTTCGGCCCGTTCGATCGCGGCCTGCTTCTGCAGGGCGGTCCAGGCGTGAACGGCATTTTCGCGCTGCTCGATGCGCGCGAAGCAGGCCCGCACCAGTTGCACTGCGGTCAGTTCGCGCCGTTGCAGCTTGTGCGCGGCTTCGACCGCGCCAAGTCTGTTCAAGGCAGTAGACATGTAGCTTTCCTCTTTGCCGGTGCCGCGCGCAATGCGCGGGAACATATTCGCACCCGGTCCCCTTGACCGGGGGGCCCGTCCGGCGCTGCATGGCGTGACCCGCCTGACGCGCCGGAATAAGCCGACCCTTGCCACTGTGCGCATCGCGTCAATTGGGAAAAACACCGAAATTGCCGGGTTTTTCCGCGGAAAACGCAGTACGCCGTGGCTTTGTGTTGTTGCTTCGCCACCAGCATAGCGCAAACCCGTGCAATACAAAGGTCATATTCCTCAAGTAAGATGAAATCGTTTTCAGCAAACTTGCAGCGGCTCACCAATGGCTACGCGCCCCTCGTCCCGCTTTTCCATTATCGAAGTGGCTCGCAAGGCCGGCGTATCGCCGGCGACGGTGTCGCGCGCGTTCAACCAGCCGGAGATTGTGCACCCGGATACGCTGGCGCACATCCGCAACGTCGCCAAGCGCGCGGGCTTTCGGCCCAACCGCGTCGGCCGCAGCCTGCGTTCGGGCAGCACGCGCACCATCGGGCTGATCCTGCCCACGCTGTCCAATCCCGTATTCGCGGAGTGCTTTGAAGGCGCGGAACGCCGCGCCCGCGAATCGGGCTACAGCGTCATGCTGACCGCCACGGGCTACGACCCGGCCGTGGAATCGGCCGCCGTGCAGGGGCTGATCGATCATCAGGTCGACGGCCTGATCCTGACGGTGGCCGACGTAAGCAAGAGCGCCACGCTGGACGACCTGGACCGCAGCGGCATTCCCTATGTGCTGGTCTACAACGAGTCCGCCGATCACCCGTTCGCGTCGGTCGACAATCGCGCGGCCGCCAGCGACATGGTGGCGCACCTGGCCGCGATGGGTCACAAGCGCATCGCGCTGGTGACCGGCCCGCTGACCGCGTCCGACCGGGCCCGCCGGCGCCTGATGGGCGCGCGCGCCTGCGCCAAGAGGCTGGGCCTGGACGCCATCCAGCACATCGCCATGGGCTCGCACACCGGCAGCGACGTGGACGCGCTGAAGGCCGCGCTGCGGGGCAAGCAGGCGCCCACGGCGCTCTTTTGCTCCAACGACCTGCTGGCCACCGCCGTCATCGCCGACCTGGTGGGGCTGGGCCTGTCCGTGCCGGCCGACATCTCGGTCTGCGGGTTCGACGGCATGCGCTTTGGCGCCTTGCTGACCCCACCGCTCACCACCGTCGCGCAGCCCAGCGACGGCATCGGCCAGACGGCCTGCTCCAACCTGCTGGCGCAGATCCACGGACAGCCGCCGCAATCGAACCGCCTGCCGCATTGCATCGTCGTGGGCGGCACCGCGGCGTCCGTGCGCCGCTAGCCAACGCCTCTCATCAATCCGACCACTCCTCGATTCTTACGCGTCATGCTCATCGCACAAATCACCGACCTGCATATGCGCACCCCTGGCGACAAAGCCTACGGCATCATCGACCCGGCGGCCTTCATGACCCCGGCGGTGCAAGCGCTCAATGCCCTGACGCCGCGCCCCGACTGCGTGCTGATCACGGGCGACCTGACCGACCTGGGCAAGCCGGTGGAATACCAGGCGCTGCGCGATCACCTGCAAGCGCTGCAAATCCCATACTTTCTGCTGCCCGGCAACCACGACGACCGCGCCGAGCTGCGCGCCGCCTTCCCCGACCATGCATACCTGCAGGAAGGCGGACCGTTCATCCAGTACGCGATCGAGACCTACCCCTTGCGCATCCTGGCGCTGGACACCGTGGTGCCGATGAAGAGCCACGGCGAACTCTGCCAGGAACGCCTGGACTGGCTGGCCGCGCGCCTGGCCGAGCAGCCCGGCCGCCCCACGCTCGTGCTGATGCACCATCCGCCGTTCCTGACCGGCATCGAACACATGGACGACATCGGCCTGCTGGCCGGCGGGCCGGAACTGGAGCGCATCATCGCGCGGTATCCCAACGTGGAGCGCGTGCTGTGCGGCCACCTGCACCGCACAATCTTCCAGCGCTTCGGCGGCACGATCGCCTCGACCTGTCCCGGCACGGCCCACCAGCTCGCGCTGGAACTCGGCCCGCGCCCGACGCTGCAGTACATCATGGAACCGCCCGGCTACCAGTTGCATTGGTGGCAGGGCGGCAACCTCGTCACGCATCACGCCGTCATTGGGGATTACCCCGGCCCATATCCGTTCGGCTGAGCCCTGAACGACGAAACCCCGCATTGCCACGAATCCGTCATGTTTGCGCTGCACAATGAAAAGGTTTTCATAACAGGCAACAATGCGGATCTAACAATTAGATCTACGAGACAGCATGTCATCCATCGTTCTGGATAACCTCACCAAACAGTACGCAGGCGCGGCCGCGATCCAAGGCGTGAGCTTCACGGTCCCGGCCGGCAGCTTCACGGTCCTGCTGGGGCCTTCCGGCTGCGGCAAGTCGACCACGCTGCGCATGATCGCCGGGCTGGACACGCCGACGTCCGGCACCATCCGCATCGGCGATCGCGACGTCACGCAGCTACCGCCGGCCAAGCGCCGCATCTCCATGGTGTTCCAGTCGTATGCGCTGTTTCCGCACCTGTCGGTGCGCGAGAACATCCTGTTCGGCCTGAAGGTGCGCAAGGAACCCGCAAAGGACTACGACCGGCGCCTGAAGCGCGTGGCGGACCTGCTGGGCCTGTCCCACCTGCTGGACCGCAAGCCGTCGCAATTGTCCGGCGGCCAGCAACAGCGCGTCGCGCTGGGCCGCGCCGTGATTTCCGAAGCGCCGGTCTGCCTGATGGATGAACCCCTTTCCAATCTGGACGCGCAACTGCGCCACGAGATGCGCCGCGAAATCCGCGCGCTGCAGCAGAGCCTGGGCATCACCATGGTGTATGTGACGCACGACCAGACCGAAGCCATGAGCATGGCCGACCAGGTGGTGCTGCTGCGCGGCGGGCAGATCGAACAGCACGACACGCCCGATGGGCTGTATGCGCGGCCCGCCAGCGAATTCGCGGCGCGCTTCATCGGCACGCCGCCCATGAACCTGATCAATCTGGCGCCGCAGGCGGGCGCCACGGTGATCGCCGGCACGCAGGGCCCCGCCATCGCAAACGCGCCTGCGGGCGCCGTGAAGCTGGGCGTGCGTCCGGAACACATCCGCATCGACGGCGACGGCATCGCGGCCACCGTGGAAAGCGTGGAGTACTTCGGCGCGGACTCCATCGTGGTGTGCCGCATCGGCGACACGGGCGGCGTGGCCGTTCGGGTCGGCGGCCATCTGCGCGCCAGCGCCGGCGAGTCGCTGCGCTTGTCCTGGCCGGACGGGCAACAGCATTTCTTTGCCGCCGATTCGGCGGTCATCAACACCGACGGGCGCTAAGAAAAATGGCCCCCACGCTGCGCCTTCGGCTTGCTGCCCCCCGAGGGGGCGGTTCTTACCTTGGGACGGCCCGGCGGTAAAAACGCCCATTACACAGAAAAGGAAACACAACATGCGACGCATCGTACTGAAGACCCTGGCCGCCAGCCTGGCCGCCGCCTGCCTTTCTCTGCCTGTGCAGGCGCAGAACAAGCCCGTCGAGGTGGAGTTCTACTACCCGGTCGCCGTCGGCGGTCCGATCACCAAGATCGTGGACGACATGGTGACGGAGTTCCAGAAGGAAAATCCGAACATCAAGATCAAGCCGATCTACGCCGGCTCGTACCAGGACTCCATCGCCAAGGCGCTGACCGCACTGAAGGGCGGCACCCCGCCCCAGCTCGCGGTGCTGCTGTCGACCGACATGTTCACGCTGATCGACGAGGACGCCATCGTTCCCATCGACAGCCTGGCCAAGAGCGACGCCGACAAAAAGTGGCTGGGCGGCTTCTATGACGCCTTCATGCAGAACAGCCGCTCCGGCGGCCACACCTGGGGCGTGCCGTTCCAGCGTTCGACGATCGTCATGTACTACAACAAGGACCTGTTCAAGGCCGCCGGCCTGGATCCCGAGCAGCCGCCCAAGACCTGGGCCGAGCTGGTCGAGTACGGCAAGAAGCTGACCAAGCAGGACGCCTCGGGCAACACCACCCAGTGGGGCATCGAGATCCCGTCGGGCGGCGCGTTCGCCTACTGGCTGTTCCAGGCCCTGACCACGCCCAACGGCGCGATCCTGATGAACGAAGCCGGCAACGAGGTCTACCTGGACAAGCCGGAAGTGGTGGAAGCCGCGCAGTTCTGGCGCGACCTGTCGGCCAAGCACAAGATCATGCCGACCGGCACGATCGACTGGGGCACCACGCCCAAGGACTTCCTGGAAAAGAAGGCGGCCATGGTGTGGACCACCACCGGCAACCTGACCAACATCCGCAAGAACGCGGACTTCCCGTTCGGGGTGGCCATGATGCCCAAGCAAAAGCGCGGCGGCAGCCCCACCGGCGGCGGCAATTTCTACATCTTCAAGAGCGGCACGCCGGAGCAGCAGCAAGCGGCGCTGAAGTTCGCGCAGTGGGCCACCACGCCCGAACGTGCGGCCGACTGGAGCATCGCCACGGGCTATGTGGCCGTGACGCCGGCCGCCTGGCAAACCGAGAAGATGAAGAAGTACGCGCAGGAAGTGCCGGCGGCCACCGTCGCGCGCGACCAGCTGGAAGTCAGCGTGGCGGAATTCTCGACGCATGAGAACCAGCGCGTCACCAAGACCCTGAACGACGCGCTGCAGGCGGCGCTGACGGGTTCCAAGACGCCGCAGCAGGCCCTGACCGACGCGCAGCGCGAATCCGACCGCATCCTGCGTTCCTACAAGTAAACCGACCCCAAGCACGATGAGCCGCTCTTTGAATGCGCTTTATGGCTGGCTGCTGTTGCTGCCAGCCATCGTGCTGCTCGCCGCCTTCACGCATTACCCGGCGGTGGCGACGCTATGGCACAGCTTTTTCTCCACGCCCAAGGGCGCGCGCCCGGCCCGCTTCGTCGGGCTGGAGAATTACGCGGTCATGCGCGACGACCCGGTGTTCTGGCAGTCGTTGTGGAACAACCTGTGGTTCGCCCTGGGCACCATTCCCACCTCGATCGGGATCGCGCTGGTCATGGCGTTGTGGGTGAACCGCAACCTCGCCGGGCGCGGGTTCCTGCGCATGGCGTACTTCACGCCGACGGTGCTGCCCATGGTGGCGGTGGCCAACATCTGGCTGTTTTTCTACACGCCGCAGTACGGGCTGATCGCGCAGGTGATGGGCTGGTTCGGCGCGCCGGGCCCCAACTGGCTGGGCAACCGCGAGACGGCGCTGCCCGCGCTGATGCTGGTGACCGTGTGGAAAGAGGCCGGGTTCTTCATGATCTTCTACCTGGCGGCGCTGCAGACGGTATCGCCGTCCCTGCGTGAAGCAGCCATGCTGGAAGGCGCATCGCGCTGGCAGTATTTCCGCCGCATCCTGTGGCCGCTCCTGATGCCCACCACGCTGTTCGTGCTGATCAATGCCCTGATCAACGCGTTCCGGCTGGTCGACCACGTGGTCGTCATGACGCGCGGCGGGCCCGACAACGCCAGCACCTTGCTGCTCTACTACATCTACCAGGTGGGATTCAGTTTCTGGGACACGGCCTATGCCGCGACCCTGACCGTCGTGTTGCTGGTGGTGCTGGCGCTGACGGCGCTGGTCAAGTTCCGCTGGCTGGACCGCAGGACGCACTATCAATGAAAGACAAGCTCGATACCCTGGGCGCGTGGGCGCTGGGCCTTCTGTGGATCCTGCCGCTGGCCTATGCGGTGTGGGCGGCCTTCCATCCGCCTGCCTACGCGACCCGTTTCGACCTCTTCGCCCCGCTGACGCTGGACAACTTCGTGCGCGCCTGGAATGCGGCGCCGTTCCCGCGCTACTTCCTGAACACCTTCGTGCTGGTCACGATGGTGCTGGCCGCGCAACTGGTGCTGTCGACCCTGGCGGGCTACGCGTTCGCGCGCTTCGAATTCCGGGGCCGCGACTTCGTCTTCATGCTGGTGCTGCTGCAGCTCATGATCATGCCGGACGTGCTGCTGGTGGAGAACTACCGGTCGATGAGCCTGCTGGGCGTGCGCGACACGGTGTTCGCCATCGGCCTGCCGTACTTCGCGTCGGCCTTCGGCATCTTCCTGTTGCGCCAGACCTTCAAGACGGTCCCGCGTGAACTGGAAGAAGCGGCCCGCATGGAAGGCGCAAACGCGCTGCAGGTGCTCTGGAAAGTGTACGTGCCGCTCGCCAAGCCGATCTACGTCGCCTACGGGCTGGTGTCGGTGAGCCACCACTGGAACAACTTCCTGTGGCCGCTCATCATCACCAACTCGGTCGAATCCCGGCCGCTGACGGTAGGCCTGCAGGTGTTTTCTTCCACCGACCAGGGCATCGACTGGTCTGTGATCACCGCGGCCACGCTGATGTCGGCCGCGCCGCTGCTGATTGCATTCCTGCTGTTCCAGCGCCAGTTCGTGCAGTCGTTCATGCGGGCGGGGATCCGGTAGGCCGGTTTCCTGCGCCGTCGCAGCGCACAAAAAAACCCGCCGAGGCGGGTTTTTGCGTTTCAGGCGGGACCGGGCATCAGTACCCCACGGTGAGTCCGGGCAGATCCACGGTGATGCGCGGCCGCTCCAGCGCCAGCGCTAGGTGCTCGGCGAATTCCCCGGCTTCCTTTTCGTCGGTGGACAGGACGTCGTAGCCCAGCGCATCGGCCACGCCCAGCACCTTGTCCAGCAGCAGGACCTTGCCGCTGGGACGCAGCGGCTCGCAGCCCAGGGTTTCCCAGGCGCCGTCGAACCAGTCGCGCGCCTCGGCCTGGCGTTGGGGAGAGGGCTCGACGTTCGCTGAAAGGTCCAGCGAACGCCGGGCGTCGAAAACGATGGTGATGTCGCTGCGCATGGAAAGCTCCGTCAGATGGCGTCAGGCCAGTAGGGTAGGCAAAAAACGCCGGACAGATTGTCCGTCCGGCGACATATCCCTACCAGCCCCGCGACACTTCCCAGGTGACCTCGGCCCCCGCGGCCTGCGACTGGCGCATCATGTCCAGCAGGGGAAAGGCCCGTTCCTTCAAGCCCACCATGCGCGCCATCGGGGCGACCGGGGCCTTGTCGTCGTTTTCCTCGTCGGCGCCTTCATGGGCGTGCTGGTACTCGTCGATCGCGCGTTCGATGCCGCTGATGGCCGGCCCGAGCTGCTCCACGGTGAACACGCCGCGCTCCGGGATCTTGTCGCCGACCGGTTTGCCGGCCGCCTGCAGCAGCGCGCCGGCGTGGTCGGTCAGCATCAGGACTTCGGCCACGACCTTGGAGTGAAAAGTGATCAGCATATTTCAGTCTCCCACATTGATTACCTTACTTACATACACTACCGCAACGCCCCCGTGATGCCAACTGGCGCCCTCAAATCAACTATGATTCAGGGGATTCCCGTGACAGCAGGACCCGCGCCGGGCCTGAATCCGGCATGAGCGCGCCGGTTTGCCGGCCGCCTTCGGCCCGGACCCAGCGCCAGCCTGCGGGCGCGGCGCGTAATGCCGGCAAGCCGCAAGCGCCGTGCCGCCTTCGTCACTCACTCAAGAACCACGCCAGACGCCCATGCTCCTCGAGCAACAAAAACAGCTTATCTCCCTGATCCAGGCCGCCGTCCTGCAAAGCCTGCCTGACGCCCAGCCCAACGTGCTGCTGGAGCGCCCCAAGGTTGCCGCCCACGGCGACGTCGCCACCAACGTGGCCATGCAGCTTGCCAAGCCCGCGCGCCGCAATCCCCGCGAACTGGCCCAGGCCATCGTCGACGCCGTGATGGCCAACCCGGACGCCGCCGCGCTGGTCGAGAGCGCCGAAGTGGCCGGTCCCGGCTTCATCAACCTGCGCATCACCCCGGCGGCCCGCCAGGCGGTGATCGCCGCGGTGGCCGAGCAGGGCGATGCCTTCGGGCGCGCCCCGCGCCTGGGCGACAAGATCCTGGTCGAGTTCGTCTCGGCCAACCCCACCGGCCCGCTGCACGTGGGCCATGCCCGCCAGGCGGCCCTGGGCGACGCCCTGTGCCGCCTGTACGACGCCGTTGGCTGGGACGTCACCCGCGAGTTCTATTACAACGACGCCGGCAACCAGATCAACAATCTGGCCATCAGCGTGCAGGCCCGCGCCCGCGGCCTGAGCACCGATTCCCCCGAATGGCCCGAAGACGGCTACAAGGGCGACTACATCGTCGACATCGCCCGCGACTTCCAGGAAGGCAAGACCATCCAGGCGTCCGACGGCGAGCCCGTCACCGCCACCGGCAACATCGACAACCTGGACGACATCCGCGCGTTTGCCGTGGCCTATCTGCGCCGCGAGCAGGATCTGGACCTGCAGGCTTTCGGCCTGGCGTTCGACAACTATTACCTGGAAAGCTCGCTCTACACGTCCGGCCGCGTCGAAGAGACCGTCAAGGCGCTGATCGCGGGCGGCCACACCTACGAGGAAGGCGGCGCGCTGTGGCTGCGCACCACCGAACTGGGCACGGGCGACGACAAAGACCGCGTCATGCGCAAAAGCGAGGGCGGCTACACCTACTTCGTGCCGGACGTGGCCTATCACAAGGCCAAATGGGAACGCGGCTTTCACCGCGCCGTGAACATCCAGGGCAGCGACCATCACGGCACCGTGGCGCGCGTGCGCGCCGGTCTGCAGGCGCTGGAAGAGGGCATCCCGAAGGACTACCCGTCCTACGTGCTGCACAAGATGGTCAAGGTCATGCGCGGCGGCGAAGAGGTCAAGATCTCCAAGCGCGCCGGCAGCTACGTCACCATGCGCGACCTGATCGACTGGGTCGGCCGCGATGCGGTGCGCTACTTCCTGATCCAGCGCCGCGCCGACACGGAATTCGTCTTCGACGTCGACCTGGCCCTGTCCAAGAGCGACGAGAACCCCGTCTATTACATCCAGTACGCCCACGCGCGCATCTGCTCGGTCATCAACAATGCCGGCATGCCGGCCGCCGACGTGGCCCAGGCCGACGCCGCGCTCTTGACCGCCCCGACGGAATTTGCGCTGATGCAGCGCCTGGCCGAGTTTCCCCAGGTGGTGGCGCTGGCCGCCCAGGACCTGTCGCCGCACCACATCGCGTTCTGGCTGCGCGACTGCGCGTCGGACTTCCACGCCTGGTACGGCGCCGAGCGCGTGCTGGTCGACGACACCGCGCTGAAGCTGGCCCGCCTGCGCCTGGCCGCCACCACCCGCCAGGTGCTGGCCAACGGCCTGGCCCTGTTGGGCGTCTCCGCGCCCGAGCGGATGTAACATCGGTTCATGGCAACCAAGCGCAAACCTACCCGCCGTTCCTCCGGCGAAAGCGGCAGCACCCTGTACGGGGCGCTGGCCGGCCTGCTGATCGGCCTGATCGTCGCCGCCGTCGTCGCGTTCTACGTCACCAAGGCCCCCGTCCCCTTCGTGGACCGGGCCAGCCGCCAGGGCGATACGGGCAAGCTGCCCGATCCGCGCAACGCGCCAGACCCCAACGCCGGCCTGTACGGCCGCGACGGGGCGGCGGGCGCACCGCCCACCGGCCCCACGGCCACCGCCCCGGCGCCCCTGCCGGGCGCAGGCGCCCCGGCCAAGGGCGACGAGACACCCGCCAAGCTGGACGACCTGGGCGCGCTGATCGCCACCCTGCCCACCTCCCGGGCGCCAGCCGCCGCCCCGTCCGCACCGCCGGCCAACGCCTCCGGCTCGTCGCCCACGCCCATCTCGAAGGCCGCCCCCGCCCCCGCAGCCAGCAAGCCCGCCCCCGCAGCGACGGGCACGTACTACCTGCAGGCAGGCGCCTTCCGCGGCGAAAGCGACGCCGAATCGCTCAAGGCCCGCATCATCCTGCTGGGCCTGCCGGTGGCCGTTCAAAAGGCCGAACTCAACGGCAAGCCCATCAACCGCGTGCGCGTGGGGCCGTTTGCCCGCCTGGACGACATGAACCGGGCCCGCGGCCGCCTGGGCGAGAACAAGATCGAAACCGCCGTGGTGCGCCAGTAGGCGCGTCCGGCGGATGGTGTTGCATTGAACTAATCCGGCCCCGGCCCTGTCTGTAGCCTTTTATTCAGGAACCTCATCCATGCTGTCCCCCAAGCTCATCCGCATCCTGGCAGCCGCCGCGCTGACCGCCACGGCGTTCTTCAGCCCGGCCAGCCACGCGCAAGGCGCCCAGCAGTACGTGCCGATCAATCCGCCGCTGCCGTCGGACACCCCGGGCAAGGTCGAGGTCCTGGAATTCTTCGCCTACACCTGCCCGCACTGCGCCGCCATGGAACCCATGGTCGAAGACTGGGCCAAGACCGCCCCGTCCGACGTCGTGCTCAAGCAGGTGCCGATCGCCTTCAATGCCGGCATGAAGCCGCTGCAACAGCTCTACTACACGCTGCTGGCCCTGGACCGCCCGGACCTGCACCCCAAGGTCTTCACGGCCATCCACGGCGAGCACAAGCGCCTCTTCGACAAGAAGGCCATGGGCGAATGGATCGCCACGCAGGGCGTGGACCGCGCCAAGTTCGATTCCGTGTTCGACTCGTTCAGCGTGCAGACCCAGGTGCAGCGCGCCAACCAGCTGGCCGACGCCTACCGCATCGAAGGCACCCCGTCCTTCGCCGTGGGCGGCAAGTTCATGACCTCGCCGGTCATGGCGGGCAACAGCTACGAAGGCGCCTTGAAGGAAGTGGACAAGCTGATCCCGATGGCGCGCGCCAAGTAATCCGCGCGCAGGATTTGCATTCCAGAAGCCCCGAGCCTCCCGGCTCGGGGCTTTTGCCTTTCTGAACGAGAGGATGCCATCAGCCCACGCCGCGCAGACCTCAGGGCTGGGCCTGGACCTGGGCCTGCGCCTGGAACGCCGCGGCCTTTTCCAGCGCCTGGGTCAGGTCGGCGATGATGTCTTCGGGTGATTCCAGTCCGATGTGCAGGCGCACCACCGCGTTGTCGCCTTCGCCCCAATAGCGGTGCTTGGACAGGTCCTTGGGCGACACGAGCTGCACCAGGCTTTCATACCCGCCCCACGAAAAGCCGATGCCGAACAGGGTCAGCGCATCGACGAACGTGCGCGCCGCATCCGGCGACAGGCGCAGCTCCACGGACAGCATGCCGTTCGAGCCGGTGCAGTCGCGCTGCCACAGCGCATGGCCCGGGTCCGCCGGCCACGCGGGATGGAACAGGCGCACGGTCTCGGGACGGTTCTTGAAGAATTCGCACACCTGCATGGCATGGCGCGCGTGCTGTGCCATGCGGATCGGCATGGTGCGCACGCCGCGCAGCGCGAGCCACGCGTCGTCCGCGCTGATGGAATAGCCCATCGCATACTGCGTGCGGTTGAGCTTGCGGGCGATGGCTTCGTCGTTGGTGACCACCGCGCCCAGCATCAGGTCGGAATGGCCGCCCACGTACTTGGTGCCCGCAATGACCGAGACCTGCGCGCCGAGCGTGAGCGGACGGTAGATATAGCCCGACCCCCACGTGTTGTCGGTGGCCAGCACCAGCCCGTGTTCCTGGGCAAACGCGGCCATCGCGCCCATGTCCAGCATTTCAAAGAGCAGCGAACCCGGCGATTCCACGTACAGCAGCGTGGTGTTCGGCTGCACCAGCGCCTGCAGGTCGTCGTCCGCGGAGAAATACGTGATGGAGATGTTCATGCGCTTGAGGACGGCGTCGTCCAGCTCGCGCATCGGGCCATACACGCAGTCGGAGATCAGCGCGTGGTCGCCCGCCGAGCACAGCGCCATCATGACCATGGTCATCGCCGACAAGCCCGAGGGCGCCAGGTAGCAGTGCGTGCCGCCTTCCAGCTGCGTGAACACCTCTTCGAGCGCCGCGTGCGTGTCCATGCCCATGCGGCCATAGGTCGTGGCGCGACCGCCCGCCGCCTTGCTGCGCTGGGCATTTTCCAGGGCGGCGATGTTGGCAAAGCGCACCGTGCTGGCCCGCATGGGCGGCAGCGGCACCGGGGCCGTGCCGGTCTCGGGGTTGAACGGAGCGGTGCCGGCGTGCTGGAGGACCGTATCGATGTGTTTGGTAGGCATCTTGTGGGGCGCGACGAATTCGGGGAAGTCAAACCATATCAGGTGCCGGCGGGAATTTCAGCCTATCCAGCGCACGGTCTCGGACAACTCCGCGCGCCGGGTGCGGTAGCTATTGGCCGGATGCGCCCTGTCTTCAAAGCCGAACGAGATGCCGCAGACCACGCGCCGGTCCGCTCCGATGCCCAGGACCTCGCGCAGCACTTCCGGATACATCGCCAACGACGCCTGCGCCACGGTGGCCACGCCATTGGCCTGGGCCGCCAGCAGGAAATTGGCGACGTACCCGCCGCAGTCCATTGCGCCGTATTCGCCGAGCGCCTCATCGGTGGTGACGATGGCGACGTGCGGCGCGTCGAACAGCGCAAAGTTGCGCATTTCCTGGCGCCGGTAGGCCTCGCGGTCGCCGCGCGGCACGCCGACGGCGCCGTAGAGCTGAAAACCCGATTCGCGGCGGCGGGCAAGGTAATCGCCGCGGTATTCGCGCGGGAAGGGAAAGTCGGGCGTGGACCCCGGGACCTCTGCGCGCTGCTGCAGCGCGTCGCGCAGCCGCTGCGTGCCCGCGCCCTCGGTGATGGCCACCTGCCAGGGCTGGCAGTTGCACCAGGACGCCGTGCGCTGGGCCAGGCTCAGGATGCGTTCGATGGTGACGCGCGGCACGGGCTGCGGCTGGAAGGCGCGGCAGCTGTGGCGCGCAAGCAGCCAGTCTTCGAGCGCGGCGTCGGCAGGCGCCCTGGCGGCGTCAAGGGAGTGGGCGGCAACGGTCATGGTCGGTATGTCTCCTGTCATGTTCGGCTTTGACCTTATGATGCCACTAGCCGCGCGCGTCTGTCCGCACACCGCCGGCCGCGCCCTTGTCCGACCCGCCGCCTGGCGGGTCCGTTACGGAAAAGAACTCATGCTGCCCCTGGACACCCTGATCGCATTTTTCGGCATTGCCGTGCTGCTGGCGCTGACGCCGGGGCCGGACAACCTCTTCGTGCTGATGCAGTCGGCCATCTGGGGACGCAAGGCGGGCATGTTCGTGGTGCTGGGCCTGTGCACCGGACTGCTGGGACACACGGCGGCCGTCGCGGTGGGACTGGCCGCCGTCTTCGCCGCATCGCCCGTGGCGTTTACGGTGCTCAAGCTGGCGGGCGCGGCGTATCTCGCATGGCTGGCCTGGCAGATCCTGCGCGCCCCCGTCGAATCCGAAACCGGCAAGCGCCCCGAGCCCATGCGGCCCGGCGCGCTGTACCGGCGCGGCATCGTCATGAACCTGACCAATCCAAAGGTGCTGCTGTTCTTCTTTGCCTTCCTGCCGCAGTTCACCTCGCCCCGGCTGGGCCCGGTGGGCCTGCAGACCATGCAGCTGGGCGCGGTGTTCATCGTGTCGACGCTGCTGGTGTTCGGGGCCATCGCGTTCTTCTCGGGTGCGTTCGGCGAACTGCTGCAACGCTCGGTGACGGCCAAGCGCTGGCTGAACCGCATCGCGGCGCTGGTGTTCGTGGGCCTGGCCGTGCGGCTGGCGACGGCCTCGCGCTAAAGCGCGGCGCCCCGGCATCAAGGCCGTGGCCAAGGGGCCGGGGCCCAGCCTGCTGGCGCTCAGGCGGCCTTGAACCGCACGATGCCGTCCGCGTCCTGCGCGCGCGTCAATTTGCCTTCGAAATACAGCGCATGCAGATGCGCCAGCGCTTCGCCCATGGCGAACGTGAGCTGGTGCAGGTCCAGCTTGCGCTTGAACAGCACGGGCACGATATCGGAGGTGGACTGGGGCTGGGCCGCACAGGCTTCCAGCACCTCGGCCAGCCGGTCGCGGTGATGCTCGTGCTGCTGCGCGATGCGCTCGTGCAGCCCCGTGAACGGACGGCCGTGCGACGGCAACACCAGCGTGTCGTCCGGCAGGCCGTCGTAGCCATCCAGCGAACGCAGGTACAGGGGCAGGGGATTGGCGTCGGGTTCGTAGTCGAACACGCTGACGTTGGTGGAAATGCGCGGCAGCACCATGTCGCCCGAGATCAGCACGCCCAGGTCGGGCGAAAACAGCGACGCATGTTCCGGCGCGTGGCCATAGCCCACGATGACGCGCCAGTCGCGTCCACCGATGCGCACCTGATCGCCGTCCATGATGCGCGTGTAGCGCGACGGCACGGCGGGCACCAGGTTGGGGTAATAGCTGGCGCGCTGACGGATCTGCTCCTGCGCGTCGGGGTCCGTCAGGCCGTGGCGGGCGAAGTGCTCGACCGCCGATTGCCCGCCCGGGCCCGCGCCAGCGTCATTGCGGCGCGACGACCACAGCGAGGCCACCATGAAATCGGTCATCGTCATCCACAACCGGGCATTCCAGCGTTCGCACAGCCAATGGGCCAGGCCGATGTGGTCCGGGTGCATGTGGGTGACGATCACGCGCAGCACGGGCAGGCCGTCCAGCTCGTTCCTGAACACGTCTTCCCACAGCGTCTTCACTTCGTCGCGCGAGATGCCGCAATCGACGATGGTCCACCCGTCCTTGCCGTCGATGCGGTCGCGCAGCAGCCAGAGGTTGATATGATCCAGCGCGAACGGCAGCGGCATCCGGATCCACTTGACGCCTTCCGCCACCGCATGCGCGCGGCCGGCCTCGGGCTGGAAATCGGCCCAGGGATACTGCAGCTTCTGTTCGTTGGGGTTCATTGCCTCTCGCTCCACGCTTGACGATCTGGTCAAGTCATCATAATTTACGTTTACGTAAACTGCCACACGTCGCATGCCCCCGTCAACCTGGACCATCTCTGAACTCGCGCGCGAGTTCGACGTCACGCCCCGCACGATCCGCTTCTACGAAGACCAGGGGATCGTCAGCCCGGCGCGCGAGGGCCGCAACCGCATCTTCGGGCCGCGCGACCGCACGCGCCTGAAACTGGCGTTGCGCGGCAAACGCCTGGGCCTGCAGCTCTCCGAGATCCTGACGCTCATCGACATGTACGACGGGCCCGGCGACACCGAGGTGCAACTGCGCCAATACCTGTCCGTACTGGAACAGCACCGCGTCACGCTGGAGCAGCAGCGCCGCGACATCGACGACACGCTCCAGGAAATCAGCGAACAGGAGCGCCAGTGCCGCGTCCTGCTGGCGCAACAAAAGTCTTAGGCGCGCATGGCAGTCCTGCACACCGTCGGGCTTTTCATCCTGACCGCCCTGGCCGAAATCATCGGCTGCTACCTGCCGTATCTGTGGCTGCGCAAGGGCCACTCCATCTGGTTGCTGGCGCCCGCCGCAATCAGCCTCGCGTTGTTCGCGTGGCTGCTGACCCTGCATCCCACCGCGTCGGGACGCGTCTATGCCGCCTACGGCGGTGTGTATATCGGCATGGCGCTATTGTGGCTGTGGGCGGTGGACGGCGTGCGCCCCAGCGCCAGCGATTTCATCGGCGTGGGGCTTTGCCTGGCCGGGATGCTGGTGATCATGTTCGGCCCGCGCGGCACCTGATCCGGCCCGCCTGCCCAGCAGCGCATGAAAAAGAAAAGCGCGCGTACCCAGGAAGGGACGCGCGCTTATTCATGCGGTGGATCGTTCGCCGGTCATCGCCGGCCCCGGTCACTCGGCCTTGATATTGCCTTCCTTGATGATGCGGGCGTTGTTCGTGAACTCGGCCTGCACCTGCTTGGCGAAGGCTTCGCCCGATGCCGTGCCCGGCTGCAGGAACGACTTGGCCAGCAGGTCCTGGAACTCGGCGCTGCCCACGGCCTTCGCCAGCGCGGCCTGCAGCGGCTGCGACACGGCCGGCGGCAGGTTGGCCGGCGCGAAGATGCCGAAGTTCGAGTAGTACTGCGCCTGCGGCAGCTTCAATTCGGCCATCGTCGGCACGTCGGGCCATGCCGGCAGGCGCTGCGGCGCCATCACCGCCAGCGGCTTGAGCGCCCCGTTGGCCACGTGCGGCAGCACGACGTCGCTGTTGACCACCAGCAGTTCCACCACGCCGCCCAGGCCGTCGGTCAGCGCCTGGCTGTTGCCGCGGTAGGGCACGTGCAGCATCCGGGTGCCCGTCTGCGCGGTGACCGCGGCCATGCCCAGGTGCGCGACCGTGCCCTGGCCCGGCGTGCCATAGCGCACGCCGTCGGGATGCGACTTGGCGTAGTCGACCAGGCCCGCGAAATCCTTCACCGGCAACGCCTTGGTCGCCACGATGGCGACCGGCGCCACGGCCACGCTGGCCACCGGCGTCAGGTCCTTCATCGGGTCGTAGTTGGTCTTGGTCAGGTGCGGAAAGATCGTCAGCGGGCTGGTCGAGGCCAGCAACAGCGTAGTGCCGTCCGGCTGCGCGCGCGCCACGAAGTCGGTGCCCACAGAGGCCCCCGCGCCCGGCTTGTTCTCGACGATGACCGTCACGTTCGCTTCCTTGCGCAGCGCGTCGGCCAGGCGGCGCCCAATCGCATCGGCGCTGCCGCCGGCGGTGTAGGGCACGACCACGGTGACAGGCTTGGCCGGCCAGCTCTGGGCCATCGCGCCGCTTGCCATGATTGCCAGGGCCGCCCCCGCGGCCTTGGTCAGCAATGTCTTCTTTTTCATATCGTCCTGGTGATGTTGCGTAGCACTGCGTTGGTGAAACGAACTGCGGAAAACCCCATCAGGCGAGATAGCGCTGCGCCAGGCGAACCCAGTACGACGCGCCCGCCGGAATCAAGGAATCATTGAAGTCGTAGCTGGCGTTGTGCAGCATGCAGGGACCGAGCCCGTGGCCCGCCATGCGGTGCTCGCCGTCGCCGTTGCCCAGGAACACATAGCAGCCCGGCTTTTCCTGCAGCAGGAACGCGAAATCCTCCGAGGCCATGGCCGGTTCGATGGTCAGCGCGCGGTCCTCGCCCACGACCTCGCGCATCACGTCCATGCAGAACTCGGTCTCGGCCGCGGTGTTGATCAGCGCGGGATAGCGGCGCTCGAAGTACACCTCGGCCTCGCAGCCATGCGCGGCGGCGATGCTGCCCGCGATCTCCTGCATGCGCCGCTCGATCAGGTCCACCACGTCGGTACGATAGGCGCGCACCGACCCGCCCAGCCACGCGGTATTGGGGATCACGTTGATGACGCTGCCGCCCGCCTGCACCTGGGTGATGGACAGCACCGCCGCGTCCAGCGGACGCTTGCTGCGCGTCAGGATCGTCTGCAGCGACTGGCCGATGGCAAAAAGCGCCGGCACCGGGTCGTTGCAGGCCTGCGGGGCGGCGGCGTGGCCGCCCTTGCCCTTGACGGTGATCTTGAAGCCGTTGGCCGCCGCCATCATGGGGCCGGAACAGACGCCGAACGATCCGGCCGGCAGGCCCGGCCAGTTGTGCATGCCGAACACGGCCTCGCACGGAAAGCGGGTGAAAAGGCCGTCCTGGATCATGGCCCGGCCGCCCGCGCCGCCTTCGCGGTATGGCCATCGTGGCCGCAGCCGTGCATCTTGCCGTCGTGGCGCGAGCGGTGTTCGAACTGGTTCTCTTCCTGCATGGGCAGGGCGTCCATATCGGCGCGCAGCATGATGGCCCGATCCGACGTGCCGCGCTTGATCACCCCGACCACGCCCGTCTTGGCGATGCCGGTATGCGTGTCGATGCCCCAGCCGCGCAGCGCGTCGGCCACCACCTTCGCCGTGCGGTGCTCTTCGTAGCAAAGCTCCGGATGCATGTGGATGTCGCGGCGCAGCGCCACGATATCGTCCAGGTTGGAAAGTTCAAGCAAGGCGTACTCCATCGGGTGAATCGGGATTCAAGGGCCGGATGAATACTACCCATCGCGACTGTCCGTGGCGCCCACGAATGGCTAGGGATAACCCGAATCCAATTTACGTTTACGTAAACGTAATATTTGCACTGCATCATTGCGCGGCGCTGGTCGATCGGCGCATCATGGATCACCCCGAGCCTGCGCCCACGCCCCCTCGTGCGGGCCTATGAATGTAAGTACCTACTATCACGGAGACATCGATGAATCTTCCCGGCCTGAACTTCGACCTGGGCGAAGACCTGGACATGCTGCGCGACGCCGTACGCAATTTCGCGCAGGCCGAGATCGCGCCGCGCGCCGCGGAAGTCGATCGCAGCGACCAGTTCCCCATGGACCTCTGGCGCAAATTCGGTGACCTCGGCGTGCTGGGCATGACCGCCGACGAGGAATACGGCGGCGCCAACATGGGCTACCTGGCCCACATGGTCGTGATGGAGGAAATCTCCCGCGCCAGCGCCTCCATCGGCCTGTCGTACGGCGCGCACTCCAACCTCTGCGTGAACCAGATCAATCGCAACGGCACGGCGGCCCAGAAGGCCAAGTACCTGCCCAAGCTGATCTCGGGCGAGCACGTGGGCGCGCTGGCCATGAGCGAACCGGGCGCGGGCTCCGACGTGGTCAGCATGAAGCTGCGCGCCGACAAGAAGGGCGACCGCTACGTGCTGAACGGCACCAAGATGTGGATCACCAACGGCCCGGACGCCGACACGCTCGTCGTCTACGCCAAGACCGACCCCGAGGCCCACCAGCGCGGCATCACCGCCTTCCTGGTCGAAAAGGGCTTCAAGGGATTTTCCGTGGCGCAGAAACTGGACAAGCTGGGCATGCGCGGCAGCCACACCGGCGAACTGGTGTTCCAGGACTGCGAAATCCCCGAAGAAAACGTGCTGGGCCAGGTCAACGGCGGCGTCAAGGTGCTGATGAGCGGCCTGGACTACGAACGCGCCGTGCTGTCCGGCGGCCCGCTGGGCATCATGCAGGCCGTGATGGACGTGGTGGTGCCGTATATCCACGACCGCAAGCAGTTCGGCCAGGCCATCGGCGAATTCCAGCTCATCCAGGGCAAGGTCGCCGACCTGTACACCACGCTGCAGGCCAGCCGCGCCTTCTGCTACCAGGTCGGCAAGAACCTGGACAAGCTGGGCGCCGAGCACGTGCGCCAGGTGCGCAAGGACTGCGCCGCGCTGATCCTGTACACGGCCGAGAAGGCCACGTGGATGGCGGGCGAGGGCGTGCAGATCCTGGGCGGAAACGGCTACATCAACGAATACCCGGTGGGTCGCCTGTGGCGCGACGCCAAGCTGTATGAGATTGGCGCCGGCACCAGCGAAATCCGTCGCATGCTGATCGGCCGCGAACTCTTCAACGAAACCGCCTGACCGCCTTATCCACAGGCCGCGCCGCCATGATCCGCACGTCCGATCTCCAGCACATCGAGCAAGCCCCCGCGCCGGGCCCCTCGCCGCTGGACGTGGCGCGCCTGATCCTGGCGGGCTTTGACCGCCACTACGCGCTGTTTCGCTACAGCGCGCAGCGCGCCAAGGCCTTGTTCGAATCCGGCGACTGGCACGGCATCCAGCACCTGTCGCGCGAACGCATCGAGTACTACGACATGCGCGTGCGCGAGTGCGCCACGCAGCTCGAAGGCGTGCTGCGCGGGCGGCCGGAAGGCGCGGTGGGCGCTTCGGGCGCCAATGGCGGCAGCAACGGCGGCGGCAACGGCGCCGCCGCGCCGTCCCTGACCGACGCGCAGACGGCCTACTGGCAACAGATCAAGCAGGAATTCGTCGGGCTCCTGGGCGAACACCGCCAGCCGGAGTGCGCGGAAACCTTCTTCAACTCGGTGTCGTGCCGCCTGCTGCACCGGGATTACTTCCACAACGATTTCCTGTTCGTGCGGCCGGCAGTGGCCACCGACTACCTGGACAGCAGCCTTCCGTCCTACCGCGTGTACTACCCGGTGACCGACGGGCTGGAAAAAAGCCTGATCCGCATGGTGGCCGACTTTGGCCTGGCCCTGCCGTTCGAGGACCTGCCGCGCGACACGCGGATGCTGGCGCGCGCCGCGGTTGCCAAGCTGCGCGCCGTGCTGCCGCGCCACGTCGGCCGGCGCATCGCCACCGACTGCCAGATCCACGCGCTGGGCTCGCTGTTCTTCCGCAACAAGGGCGCCTACATCGTCGGCCGCCTGATCAACCAGACCACCGTCTATCCCTTTGCCGTGGCGCTCACGCGCAACCCGGCGGGACAGGTGGTGCTGGACGCGCTGCTCTTGGGCGCGGACGACCTGAGCACGCTTTTCAGCTTCACGCGCGCGTATTTCCTGGTCGACATGGAAACGCCCGCCGCCGTGGTGAACTTCCTGTCCAGCCTCTTGCCGCGCAAGCCCAAGGCCGAGCTCTACACCATGATCGGCCTGCAAAAGCAGGGCAAGACGCTGTTCTACCGCGATTTCCTGCACCACCTTGCGCATTCGCGCGACGCCTTCGACATCGCACCGGGCATCAAGGGCATGGTGATGTGCGTGTTCACGCTGCCGTCCTATCCCTACGTGTTCAAGCTCATCAAGGACCGCATCGACAAGGACGGCATGGACCACGCCACCGTGCGGCGCAAGTACCAGATGGTCAAGCTGCACGACCGCGTGGGCCGCATGGCCGACACCTGGGAATATTCGCAGGTCGCGCTGCCGCGCGCGCGCTTTGCGCCCGCGCTGCTGGACGAACTGCGCCGGCTGGTGCCCAGCCTCATCGAGGAAACCGGCGACACGGTCGTCATCCGCCACGTCTACATCGAACGCCGGATGACCCCGTTGAACATCTATCTGCAGCAGGCGCCGGACGCGCTGCTGGAGCCGGCGGTGCGCGAATACGGGGACGCCATCCGGCAGCTTGCCGCGGCCAATATCTTCCCCGGCGACATGCTCTACAAGAACTTCGGCGTCACACGACTGGGCCGCGTCGTCTTTTATGACTACGACGAAATCCAGCGCATGACCGAGATGAACTTCCGGCGCATCCCGCCGGCCCCCAACGAAGAAGCGGAGATGGCCTCCGAGCCCTGGTACGCCATCGGCCCGAACGACGTCTTCCCCGAGGAATTCGGCCGCTTCCTGCTGGGCGATGCGCGCGTGCGCAGCGCCTTCATGCGTCACCATTCCGACCTGCTGGAACCGGACTGGTGGCAGGCCTGCCGCGCCCACGTGGCGCAAGGCCGGATCGAAGAATTTTTCCCTTACGATACGGACAGACGCCTGCGCGCTGAACGCCGTTCAAGCGGCAACGCGGTGTTGTAACCGAAACGCTGTCCCGACCCTCACAGGAGCTAGTCATGTCAGATCCCATCGTTATCGTTTCCGTCGCCCGCACGCCCATGGGCGGCATGCTGGGCAGCCTGTCCGGCCTGGCCGCGCACGAGCTGGGCTCGGTGGCCATCAAGGCCGCCGTCGAACGCGCCGGCATCAAACCCGAACAGGTCGATGAAGTCATCATGGGCAACGTGCTGCAGGCCGGCCAGGGCCAGGCGCCCGCCCGCCAGGCCGCGCTGGGCGCGGGCCTGCCGCTGGGCGTCGCGTGCACCACGATCCACAAGGTCTGCGGCTCGGGCCTGAAGGCCGCGATGTTCGGCCACGACCTGCTGGCCTCGGGCAGCGCCGAGATCGTCGTCGCCGGCGGCCAGGAAAGCATGAGCAACGCGCCCTACCTGCTGCTCAAGGGCCGCCAGGGCTACCGCTACGGCCACAACACCGTGTACGACCACATGGCGCTGGACGGCCTGGAAGACGCCTACGACAAGGGCAAGGCCATGGGCGTGTTCGCCGAAGACTGCGCCTCCAAGTATTCGTTCACGCGCGAACAGCAGGACGCGTTCTCGCTGGAATCGCTGCGCCGCGCCCGCGCCGCCTCGGAGGACGGCAGCTTCAAGTGGGAAATCGCCCCCGTCACCGTCGCCGGCCGCAAGGGCGACACCGTGATCGACACCGACGAAGCGCCCACCAAGGCCATGCCGGAAAAGATCCCCACCCTCAAGCCCGCGTTCAAGAAGGACGGCACGGTCACCGCCGCCAACTCGTCGTCGATCTCCGACGGCGCTGCCGCCATGGTGCTGATGCGCGCGTCCACCGCCGAAAAACTCGGCGTCAAACCGCTGGCCCGCATCGTCGCGCACTCGCAGCACTCGCAGGAACCCAACTGGTTCACCACCGCCCCCGTCGGCGCCCTGAAGAACCTGTTCAACAAGACCGGCTGGAAGGCCGAGGACGTGGACCTGTACGAGATCAACGAAGCCTTCGCGGTGGTCACCATGGCCGCCATGACCGACTTCAAGCTCCCGCATGAAAAGGTCAACATCCACGGCGGCGCCACCGCGCTGGGCCACCCGATCGGCGCCTCGGGCGCGCGCCTGATGGCCACCCTGATCGGCGCGCTGCGCAAGACCGGCGGCAAGCGCGGCGTGGCCACGCTGTGCATCGGCGGCGGCGAAGCCGTCGCAATGGCCATCGAAATGGTCTAAGCAGTTGCCTGCTTGAGACACGGGCTTCGGCCCGTGTCCCGAGCAGGATTTCGCTGCGCCTTTCTGGCATTGCAATCACCGCGACGGGTCGGTCGCGGGCCATGCAGGAAAGGCGCAACGAAATCCTTGAATCCAAATCGACAAGAATGCCCGGCCCACCGGGCAGCGAGACAACCCGCTCTCTTTTCGAGCGCCTTCAAATTCCAATCAAGCAGGACGGGTGGTACCCCATGCCCATCATCGAATCCCGCATCAATCCGCGGTCGCAGGACTACATCGACAACGCGAGCGCCATGCAGGCCCAACTGGACGACCTGAACCAGCAGCTGGCGCAGACGGCCCTGGGCGGCAGCGAGTCCGCCCGCGCCAAGCACACCGCGCGCGGCAAGCTCCTGCCGCGCGACCGCGTGGAAAACCTGATCGATCCGGGCACCCCGTTCCTGGAACTGTCGCCGATGGCGGCGCACGGCATGTATGGCGGCGACGCGCCCGGCGCGGGCGTCATCACCGGCATCGGCCGCGTGTCCGGCACCGAGTGCGTGATCGTCTGCAACGACGCCACGGTCAAGGGCGGCACCTACTATCCGATGACGGTCAAAAAGCACCTGCGCGCGCAGGAGATCGCCGCGCAGAACCATCTGCCCTGCGTGTACCTGGTGGACTCCGGCGGCGCCAACCTGCCGCAGCAGGACGAAGTCTTCCCGGATCGGGAACACTTCGGCCGCATCTTCTACAACCAGGCGCAGATGTCCGCGCAAGGCATCTCGCAGATCGCCGTGGTGATGGGATCGTGCACCGCCGGCGGCGCCTACGTGCCCGCCATGAGCGATGAGTCCATCATCGTCCGCAACCAGGGCACCATCTTCCTGGGCGGCCCGCCGCTCGTCAAAGCCGCCACCGGCGAAGAAGTCAGCGCCGAAGACCTGGGCGGCGGCGACGTGCACACGCGCCTGTCCGGCGTCGCGGACCACCTGGCCGCCAACGACATGCATGCGCTGCAACTGGCGCGCAACGCCGTCGCGCGACTGAACCGCAAGAAGCCGCAGCCGCTGGCCACGATTTCCGTGCGCGAACCGCGCTACGATCCCAGCGAACTGAACGGCATCATCCCCGCCGACACCCGCAAACCCTACGACGTGCGCGAAGTCATCGCGCGCATCGTCGACGGCTCGGAGTTCGACGAATTCAAGTCGCGCTTCGGTCCCACGCTGGTCACGGGCTTTGCGCACATCCACGGCATGCCCGTCGGCATCGTCGCCAACAACGGCATCCTGTTTTCCGAATCCGCGCAGAAGGGCGCGCACTTCATCGAACTGTGCGCGCAGCGCAAGATTCCGCTCGTGTTCCTGCAGAACATCACCGGCTTCATGGTCGGCCGCAAATACGAAAACGAAGGCATCGCGCGCCACGGCGCCAAGATGGTGACGGCCGTCGCCACCGCCAACGTGCCCAAGTTCACCGTCCTGATCGGCGGCTCGTTCGGCGCCGGCAACTACGGCATGTGCGGCCGCGCCTATTCCCCGCGCATGCTCTTCATGTGGCCCAACGCCCGCATCTCGGTGATGGGCGGCGAGCAGGCCGCCAGCGTGTTGGCCACCGTCAAGCGCGACGGCATCGAGGCGCGCGGCGGGCAGTGGTCGGCGGATGAAGAGAATGCGTTCAAGGCGCCCATCCGCGAACAGTACGAACGCGAAGGCCATCCGTACTACGCGACGGCGCGGTTGTGGGACGACGGCATCATCGCCCCGGCCGACACGCGCCGCGTGCTGGGGCTGGCGTTGTCTGCGGCGCTGAATGCGCCCATCGAAGACACCAAGTTCGGCGTGTTCCGAATGTAGGTCGCCCACAACTTCTACGCGCTTCGCGCCCCTTCCGAACACTTCAGCTTGGATAACGCAATGTTCGATACTGTGCTGATTGCCAACCGCGGCGAAATCGCCTGCCGCGTCGCCGCCACCGCGCGCCGCATGGGCCTGCGCACCGTCGCCGTCTATTCCGACGCGGACGCCAACGCCCGCCACGTCGCCGCGTGCGACCAGGCCGTCTACATCGGCGGCTCCGAGCCGCGCGCCAGCTACCTGCGCGCCGACGCCATCCTGCAGGCCGCGCGCGACACCGGCGCCGGCGCCATCCACCCCGGCTACGGCTTCCTGTCCGAGAACGAAGCCTTCGCCCAGGCCGCCCAGGACGCCGGCATCGCTTTCGTCGGCCCGCCCGCATCGGCCATCGCCGCCATGGGCAGCAAATCCGCCGCCAAGTCCCTCATGGAAAAAGCCGGCGTGCCGCTCGTGCCCGGTTACCACGGCGACAACCAGGACCCGCAGTTCCTCAAATCGCAGGCCGACGCCATCGGCTATCCCGTGCTCATCAAAGCCAGCGCGGGCGGCGGCGGCAAGGGCATGCGCATCGTCGAATCGTCCGGCGCCTTCCTGGATGCATTGGCCTCGTGCCAACGCGAAGCCGCCTCCAGCTTCGGCGACGACCGCGTCCTGATCGAACGCTATCTGCAAAAGCCGCGCCACATCGAAATCCAGGTCTTCGCCGACACGCACGGCAACTGCGTGTACCTCTTCGAACGCGACTGCTCCGTGCAGCGCCGCCACCAGAAAGTCATCGAAGAAGCCCCGGCCCCCGGCATGACCGAAGAACGCCGCCGCGCCATGGGCGAGGCCGCCGTCGCCGCCGCGCGCGCCGTCGGCTACGTGGGCGCCGGCACCGTCGAGTTCATCGCCGAACCCGACGGCCGCTTCTACTTCATGGAAATGAACACGCGCCTGCAGGTCGAGCACCCGGTCACCGAAATGATCACCGGCCACGATCTCGTCGAATGGCAACTGCGCGTCGCCGCCGGCCAGCCGCTGCCCGCGCGCCAGGAAGACCTGCGCATCAACGGCCACGCCATCGAGGCCCGCATCTACGCCGAGAACCCCGAGAAGGGCTTTTTGCCGTCCATCGGCACGCTCGCCTACCTGGGCCTGCCGCCGCACACCGCATTTACCAATGGCGACGTCCGCGTCGACGGCGGCGTGCGCATGGGCGACACCATCACCCCGTTCTACGACCCGATGATCGCCAAGCTCATCGTGCACGGCGCCGACCGCGACCAGGCCCGCGCCCGCATGCTGCAGGCCCTGGCGCAGACGCAGGCCGTGGGCGTGCAAACCAACGTCGCCTTCCTGTCGCGCCTGATGAAGGACAGCGCCTTCGCCGCCGCCGACCTGGACACCGGCCTCATCGAGCGCCAGCGCGCCACGCTGCTGCCCGACCCCCAGCCCGCCGACGACGACGCCCTGGCGCTGGCTACCGCCGCCGTGCTGGTGCGCCAAGGGCTGGCACAGCCGGGCGCACAGGGCGCGGGTAAAGGCCCCACCGACCCGTGGGACGCGCGCGACGGCTGGCGGCTGGGCGGTCAGTATCGGCGTCAACTGCAATGGACCGACAACGGCGAAGCCCGCCACGTCATCGTCGCGCGCCAGGGCGGTGCCTGGACGCTGGACACCGGCGAGGGCGCGCGGCCCTTCCTGTGGCGCTCGCACGCCAGCGCCAACCCCAACCTGGCCTACGGCCTGCGCATCACCCTGCAAGGCCACGAGAGCGCCGGCACGGTCGTCCTACACGGCGACCGCGCCTACGTCTTCCGTGAAGACGGCTCGCACGTCCTGGACCTCTACGACGCGCTGACCCACTCGCAGGACACGCAGGGCGAACACGGCGCGGGCCTCGCCGCCCCCATGCCCGGCAAGATCATCTCCATCTCGGTCAAGCAGGGCGACAAGGTCGAAAAGGGCCAGCCGCTGCTTGTGATGGAAGCGATGAAGATGGAACACACCATCTCCGCCACGGCCGACGGCACGGTGGGGGAAGTGTTCTATGGGGTGGGCGATCAGGTGACGGAAGGCGCCGAGCTCGTCTCGATCGAGTAACGGCTGTTTGAACGAGCCCGACGGCTTCCGGCGATATTGCCGGGAGCCGTTTTGTTTATGAGGGTTCATAACAATTCGGGTGACGCGCCGGCATTCAATGCCACGTATTGGCTGCGCGCCTGGACGCCCGGCGCTTACTTCTCGAGCGCTTTGACGGATTGCCACATGGTTGCGACCATTTCGGCTCCGGGAACCACCGCTTGCGGTCCGCGTCGGTTTAGCTGCGCGTCAGCGCCCCGCGCCTAGAATCGGCTCTTCCCCCGCGCCACGCCCACCATGTCCGCCCCCGACACGCCCAGTCCGCTTTCCAGTCCGCCGTTCCTGCATTTCCTCTGCGGCCGCGTCGCCGCGTCGCTGGCGTTCCAGATCGTCTCCGTCGCGGTGGGCTGGCAGATCTACGCGCTGTCCGGCAGCGCGCTGGACCTCGGCCTCATCGGCCTCGCCCAATTCCTGCCCATGGCCGCGCTGACGCTCGTCGTCGGCCACGTCGCCGACCGCTACGACCGCCGCAAGATCGTCGCCACCTGCATGGCGCTCGAAGCCGTCGCCACGCTGGTGCTCGCCATTGCCGCGCTGCACGGCGTGGGCGGCAAGACGCTCATCTACGCCACCATCATCATCATGAGCTCGGCCCGCGCCTTCGAGGCGCCGACCCTGTCCACGCTGATCCCCGCCGTCGTCCCGCGCGAATGGCTGCCGCGGGCCACCGCGCTGTCCTCGTCCGGAGGGCAGATCGCGCAGATCGCCGGGCCGGCGCTGGGTGGGGTCGGCTACAGCCTCGGAGCAGGGTGGATCTACTGCGTCGCCGCGGCGTTGTATCTGACGGCCTTCATCGCCATCGCCACCCTCGTCATCGACCGCGCGCCGCCGCGCAAAGAGCCGACCACGTGGCGCACGCTGTTCGGCGGCATCACCTTCATCTTCCAGCGCCGGTTGTTGCTGGGCACGTTGTCGCTGGACCTGTTTGCGGTGCTGCTGGGCGGGGCGACGGCGTTGCTGCCGATCTTTGCGAAGGACATCCTTGATGCGGGTCCGTGGGCGCTTGGCGCCTTGCGTGCCGCGCCCGCCTGCGGCGCGGCGTTGATGTCGTTGACGCTGGCGCGCTTGAGCCTGGGTGAGAACGTCGGGCGGCTGCTGTTCGGCTCGCTCATCGTCTTCGGATTAGCGACCACGGTGTTCGGGCTGTCGACGTCGATTCCGCTGTCGGTCGCCGCGCTGGTCGTGCTGGGCGCCGCCGACGCCGTCAGCGTTGTCGTGCGTTCTTCACTCGTGCAGTTGAATACGCCGGACCACATGCTGGGCCGGGTCAGCGCGGTGAACACCTTGTTCATCGGCGCGTCCAACCAGCTCGGGGAATTCGAATCCGGCCTGACGGCGCAGCTATTCGGCGCGGTGCCGGCGGTGGTGATCGGCGGACTCGGGACCATCGCGGTGGCCGGTCTGTGGATGCGGTGGTTCCCGGAACTGAGACGGCTGCGGACGCTGCAGGGGAACGAGGTCGCGCAATCGTAGATCGTGGCGGGTCAGGTCGGCGCGGTAGATGCCTCTTGGTCACGCGCCCTCTTGCGGGCCGACCGCCGCACGCCCAGATTTTCCGCAACGCTCCGCGCTCCAGATCGCCACGCCCATGATCGCGATCCCCGCCAGTTGCAGCGCGTCGAAGCGCCGGTCGAAATACAGCCAGTCGATCAGGATCGCCACGGCCGGATAGACAAACTGGAACACGGCGATCCGGCCCGTCGTCAGGCGCGCCATTCCCTTGTAGATCAACGTGTAGGCCGCGGCAGTGTGGATCAACCCCAGGCCCGCGAGCCAGATCCATGAAACGCCCCAAGCCGGCCAACCCTGCTGCATGGGCCAGACCCACAACACCGCCGTCCCCAAGGCGCATTGCCACCATGCCAGGACGCCTGCCGGCCTGTCGCCCAGGCGCCGCGTCATGACGGTCGCAAAAGCCATGCATATCGAACCGATCGCGCAGAACGCAATGGCCCACCAATAGCCGGCCCGCGACGCTGCCGACAGCGCCGACGCATCGTGCTCCAGCACGCCGGTCGCCAGCACCAGGCCGATCATCGCCACGAACACCGATACCATGCGCTGCCGGCTGCTACGCTCGTGCAGCCACACCGCACCCAGCAACAGCACCCACATCGGCTGAATGTGGAACAGCACCACCGCCATTCCCGCCGACGTGCGCTCGATCGCCGCGAAGAACAGCACCCAGCTCAACACCATCAGCGTACCGGCCCCCAGCACCAGCGGCGCGCTGGACTTAGTCAGCCGCAACGCGCGCGCCTGCCCACGAACCGCCATCCATACCGTCAGCCCGGCAAGACCGAAGGCGCACCGGAACCACGCCGTCGTCAGCGCCCCCGCGTCCGCCAAATGCACGAACACGCCTATCGTTCCCAGCAGCGCCGACCCCAGCAAAAAAGGCAGGGCGCTTGTGATTGCGCCCCCGTGCGAGGTGGCAGGCGCTTTCGGGGAAAAGTCGGTGTGCAAGGGCTGATCCGTATTCATGCGGCCAGTTTGCCGCGCACCGCCACGGCCGAAAAGCGCATAATTCCTCTATCTTCCATTCGAAAATCGAAACATCATGAGCGCCTCGGCACGCGATCTCCAGATGGACTGGCTGCGCTCTTTCGTCGCCGTCATCGACGCGGGCTCCCTGTCTCGCGCGGCAGGCGAAGTGCACCGATCCCAGTCCGCCGTCAGCATGCAGCTCAAGAAACTCGAAGCGGCGCTCGGGCACAGGCTGATCGAGCGCGACACCCGAACGCTGGAACTCACCACCGAAGGCCAAAAGCTGCTGGGCTATGCGCGCCGCATCCTGGACCTGCAAGCCGAAGCCCACGTCGCCTTGGGCGCGGAAGCACTGCGCGGCGTCGTGCGCCTGGGCGTTCCCGACGACTACGCGGCCAAATACCTGACGCCCGTGCTAAAGCGCTTTGCCCCGCGCCACAGCGGCGTGGAAATCGTCTTGAGCTGCGAGCAATCGACCTCGCTGATCCCGCGCGTGGCCTCGGGCGACCTGGACTTGGCCCTGGTGTCGCGCGACCACGCGCGCCGCGGCACCTTGCTGTTCCATGAACCCATGGTGTGGATCGGCTCGGAAGAATTCGCACTGTGGCGCCGCGATCCCCTACCCATCGCCATGTACGAAGAATCCAGCCTCGCGCGCCGCAGCGCGCTGAACGCGTTGGCGCTGCAGGGGCGCAAGCACCGGCTCGTGTACAACAGCTCAAGCCTGGCGGGACAGATCGCCGCGGTCGAAAGCGGCCTGGCGGTCGCGGTGCTCACGCAGTGCAGCGTTCCCCCGCACTTGCAGATACTGGGCAGCCAGCATGGGCTTGGGCCGTTGGAGCCCATGCAGGTGGCGGTCTATCGGAGCAAGGCGTCGCGCGGGTCGAAGGCGGTGGATAGCCTGCATGGGTTGCTGGTCAACACGTTGAGGCTGGTTGACGGGGTTTGAACCCGGTATGGACTGATCGCATCCCTGGCGACTATGTATCGGACGGATCTGATGGCGACGCGCTGCCATTGGCTCGAAACTCTTACTTTATGCGTCCAGGTTCCGTAATACTTCAAGCCATGCTGGCTCTAGCACCGCTAACCGACACCATGGCTGCCGACGGTGTGCAGACCGAACAGGAGCTGTACGCGACATGCTCCGCGGATTCGCAGGCTGGAATGCGGGATTGCCTGTCGCGCGCCGCCGAGGGAAGCGGCAAGGCGCTGGCGGCAGCGCAAAGGGAAGCTACCGCAGCCCTGGACGAGTGGGACGAGGAAACCCGATACGTCGACCAGACCAAGGCGCGGCTCGCGGCCTCGAATCGGGCATTCGCGGAATACCGTTCGGCGCAATGCGAGTGGTCCGCATCGTTGAGCGGCGGTGCGGCGGGCAACGCACACGACATGGGCAAGCTGGCCTGTGTGGCCGAACTCAATCACCGCAGGGCCAGGCAATTGCGCGAGGCGGTGGAGGATCTGCCGTTGAAATAGCCTGCGCCCTCGCGCTACGAGCGCATGACAAGGCTGACCGCAAGAATGCGTGCAAGCACGCTCTTAGGTCAACTGATGCGACGTCAGCCAGTCTTTCAGCGCATTATTGATGCGCGTCTGCCAGCCCCGCCCTGTCCCCTTGAAAGCAACCGGGATATCTTCATTGATACGAATGGTGGCGGCAGACTTTCGACTTGCGGCAGTGCTACCTACGGAACGCCCACGCCGCCGCACGATATCGTCAGGCTTGTGCACGCAAGCATATTGGCATCGCGCAGCCTGCTTCGCGCTACGAAGCAGTCCGACCTCAAACTCGGTCATCTCGGCATCAGGTTTCCTGGCCATCAAGGCACTCCTTCATTTTGACGAGGAACGAGGCTGGAAGATTGTCGACCTCGGCTGCCTACCACTAACGAGTCTCCCCGTTCCGCTCAAGCGTGAGAATGCGAGCTGCGTGTCTACGCACACTCAGATTTTCGAATGAGATCACCGCTGCTTGCTAGGAGATCTATTGTGACAGTGCTGATCCGGCCTTCCCCGTAGCGGAACCTGAAAGCAGACGAAGAGAGCACAGAGAGACTCTTCGCCAATTTGACCACTTCCGATTGCATGAGCGAATCTGCGACGGAACGGTTGCCGTCTCGGTAACGGATGCCGACGCTAATCGCATTCGCGTTCCCGCACGCTTATCACGTCAAGCGATGCGTCTTCAACCAGTCTCTCAACGCGTTGTTGATCCGCGTCTGCCAACCCTGCCCAGTTGCCTTGAAAGCTGTCAGGATCTCCTCATCAAGACGAATGGTGGTTGCCGACTTTCGCGTTGCAGCGGTGCTGCCCACGGGCCGGCCACGGCGACGCACAATGTCGTCAGGCTTGTGCACACGAGCGTATTGGCCTCGCGCAGCCTGCTTCGCGCTTCGCAGCAGAGCCGCCTCAAATTCGGCAATCTCGGGATCAGGTTTCTTGGCCATCAAAGCTCTCCTTGAGTTTGGCTAGGAACGAGACAGGAAGATTGTCGAATTTGGCTTTGGCGTACACGATCAGAAGCACCACCTCACCATGGGTCAATCGAAGGTAATAGATCACGCGGGCGCCGCCGCGCTTTCCCACACCGCTGCGCGACCACCGCACCTTTCTACATCCGCCAGAACCGGGTACAACGTCCCCCGCTTCAGGGTTCTCCGCGATCCAGTCAACGAATGCCTCGCGTTCGGAGTCGCTCCACACCTTAGCCGCCCAAACACCAAATTCGCCCGTCTCAATAACGGTTAGCACGATTTAATTGTACTAACAATTTATTGAGAGACGCAAAGTAGATTGAAGCGCCGTAGCCCAGACTTTTGACCTCAAGTCGATACACCCGCCATCGACCAACCACGCGATGCAGTTTTCGCCCCTTCACTTACTAAACTCCCTGTTCAAACGCGGCAGTGCGAGCTGCGTTTTTGCGAGCACTCAGCGTGTCGAACGAGATCAACGCTACTCGCTAGGAGATGTAGTGTGACGAAGCCGAGCTGGCCTTCCCACTTGCCGAAGCCGAAATCAGACGAAAAGAAGCTCAGCGTGGTCGCTCAGCGCTCATACCTCATCTCATCAGTAGACAGCTTCGAATACAGCACAAAGTCCCCTGGCGTTCCTCGGACCATTCGGTAAGAGCGTAGAAGTCCTTCGCGGCGAAAGTGACATTGCTTAAGAACGCGCTCGGACCGCACGTTGGTGTGCAAGACCGTGGCCTGCACACGGATAAATCCGTATGTAGAGAAGGCCCATCGGGTAACAGCGTCGCATACCGCGCCCGCGATACCCAATCCCCAATGTGATGGAGCGACGTCGTAAGCGATTTCAGCAGTTTTGTTGGCGTTCGATATGGTGTGAAAACCGATTGTCCCGATGAGCCGATCGTCAAGTCTGTCGACGATAGCTAGCCGTCGGTCCGAATCGCCAGAGGTGGAATCGAACAAGTCGAACAAGCGGGAAAGGTCTCTGACTGAATCCAGATTCCAGCTCGTATGCTGGAACACCTCCGGCAAGGAAAGATAAGAATACCAATCGTCCGCGTCGGATCGTTCCAGCTGCCGTAGCACGACCGCCGGGTGGCCAGAGCTTGGCCGCCGTGATTCGCATCAATCGCTCCCTTGTTGAGCCGTCCTGCCCTTAATTCGTACCAGGAAATTCTAAATGCAGCGGTAGTGCCTTAGATGGAGCGCGTTGCGCATCACAAAGGGCGATTTCCGATCCAAGCCGAAAAGCGCAACAGGTAGCCATCAGGGTCTTGCACTAGAAACTGTTGCACGCCAATCTCGATTTCCCCGCTTCTGTACCATCGCCCCTCCGGCTCCCGGTACAACGGCCAATCGGCGTCGCGTAACGTTCTGCACAGTGCGTCGATCGACTTCACCTTGATCTCGAAATTCACGCCACGACCCAACGGCGCTTCAAGCGGTGCCGTGACCCAGCCACCGTCCCCTCGGACCTCTTCAAGCATGAACTGTGCGCCCTCGCGGTCAAGGAAAACAAACCCCTCCTCTTCGCGCTGATAGACGACCTCGAAGCCGCACAAGTCGATCCAGAATTGCCGACTACGCGCGAGATCTCTGACCATCAGCTCAGGGACCATGCGTGCTCGGTACGATTTATCTTCCATCGTCTCTCCTTTTTATTGGGGCCATCGTAACGTCCTTGATTCCAGTTGGCCATGGAAGCCCTTACTTGGCCGAAAGAGCTGAGTAGGGGACCCGCAGGCGCACTGCATCTTATGGAACTCGACTGGGCTCCGCGCTGATCACGAAGCAACTGCAACCGGCTTTATTTCCAGCTTTCTTTACTCATCTCAAACCGATTCGGCGCCCCAGCCGCCGGATCGAAGTAATACTTAGGTTCCCGATAGACCAGCTCTTGCAACGCGGCATCCAGCTTTGGCAGCTGGAAACTGGCAGCAGAAGGCGCCTTCCGAAAATCCTCAATGCTGGCGGGCAGACGCTCCAATGTCATCGACTCCACCAAACACACCCATTCCCGCGCCAGCACCCCGCACGAATCCTTGACCATCTTGGGCTGGTCGTCCGGCAATTTGAACCCATCCATCAAGACCACGTCACCCGCTTTCAGCGTGATCGTCGCCAACGGCGTAAACAGCAGCTCTATGTCAACGCCCGCAACCGGCAACATCTCTGCCTCGCGATTGTGGAAGGCGCGCCTGGCCCCCTCCACCCAGCGATACTCCCGGGCTGCCTCATTGCAGCCGTCCCCATAGCGCAACGTGACCTCGCAGCCGGAGCCCAGCCCATCTTCGCTCGGCGAAAGCGGCGTCCACGGTCCGTCCTTCTTGAAGTCGATATCCGCCGTCTCGGTCAGCGTCGCCATGCCGAGATCCTTCAGATAGTCCATCGATTTCGCGCGCACCGTCGAGTCCGGCAACGCCGTCCGCGGCTGGTGGTAGGTAATGCGATTGAGCCGGTATTCGCCGGGCCAGACCGGAATCACCTGATACGCGACCGCGCCGTGCGTCGTCTGGAACATCGGACCCGTGTCGGAGAAAACAAACTTGTGCTTGCCTTGCCCCACCGTGATCGCGAATCCCTTCTCGGTCTTATGTTGCCAGTGCAAGAGCACGCTGCTCTGGCGGGTAAATTGATCCCGCGTGGCCGCATCATCGAAATCGCGCGGCGGTTGCGCATCGAAATTGACGGTCGGGACCACCACCAGCGCCATGTCCTGGAGCGCGTCACCGAGCAACTTGTCCGTGGTCCCGCGATGCCGGTCCCGCGCCGCTGCCGCGTCGGCCGCCAGCTTTCCATCGTTTGTCGACTGTGCCCAAGCCGCGGCCGGGGCGAGCAGGGCAGACACGCATACAAGGGCAAGCACGCGGCGAGACAGCGTCATCGGTCTTCGTTCCTTTATGAGTTCGGATGTTGAGCAAATCTGTGCATCCCGCTGAATCCTGCCAGCGGGATGCGGGCGAGGCGCCAGGGCATGATATCGCGGCAAGCGTGATGGCATGCGCCAAGCCGCTTGCGCTTCCTGACCGCGCCCCGCAAGCGCCCATGCCGCCGCACAGGGTAGACTGGCAGCCTCTCTCAACCTTCCGAGTCCACATCCATGCTCGTCAAAGCTCTACGTGTCGGCCTGGGTCAAATCATTGTCCTGGGCGACGCACTGACCCGTCCGCGTCCGCAGAGGCGCTCGCCGCAAGGCCAAGCCACCGTCAATGCCGACGCGACCGCGCTCTCGCTGTATCAATTTCAGGCCTGCCCCTTCTGCGTGAAGACACGCCGCGCCATGCACCGGCTCAACGTGCCGGTCGCGTTGAAGGATGCCAAGAACGACGCGGAAGCGCGCGCCGCATTGCAGGCGGGCGGAGGCAAGGTGAAGGTGCCTTGTTTGCGCATCGAAGACGCCGAAGGCACGCGCTGGATGTACGAATCCAACGACATCATCGCGTATTTGGAAAAGCGCTTCGCCAACGTCGCCTGACCGCGCGAAAAGCAAACGGCCTGCCGAAGCATCCGGCAGGCCGTTTTCAATTGCGTAAAGAACGCGTCAGAACCTTCCCCGCAGCGTCAGCAGCACGCTGCGCGGCGCGCCGTAGTTGTTGCGGTTCTCCAGATAGCCCGGGTACTCGTAGTAGACCTTGTCGAACAGATTGTTCACGTTCACCGCCGCAGTCCAATGCGAAGTCAGGTCATACGCAACGCGCGCATTCCACACGCTATACGAAGGGCGCCGCACATTTGAAATCGTATTGGTCAACGCGCTCTGCCAATTGACGCCCGCGCCCACGCTCAACCGATTCAGGTCACCCGGCAGGCGGTATTCGCTCCACACGCGCAGCATGTGCCGCGGCGTTTCCTCACTGAAGGTCTGGCCCTCGCGCTCGGGGTCGCTCAGATACTTGTTGTTGTTGAACGTATAGCCTGCGGCCACTTGCAGGCCCGGCGCCAGTTCGCCGCTCATCTCGGCCTCGAAGCCCTGGCTGCGCACCTTGCCCGCCGCGCGCGAGCAATAGCCGCCGTTGCAGACCGGCCCGGCCTCGTAATCCTGCACCGCACGATTCTTCTGGTCGATGCGGTAGACGGCGAACGACGTGTTCAGCCTGCCGTCCATCAACTCGCCCTTGATGCCCACTTCATAGTTCGCGCCCACGATGGGCTTGAGAACGCTGCCGTCCAGCGTCGTCGCGGTCTGCGGTTCGAAGATATCTGCGTAGCTGGCATAAGCCGACCACTGCGGCGTCAGCGCGTACACCAGGCCCAGGAACGGTGTGAACTCGGCGCTGGCTTTCGCGGTGCTCACGTCGCTCCACGTCGCGGCCTGCGTCGTATAGCGGCTTTCGAACCAACTGAATCGCCCGCCGGTGACCAGCGTCAGGTCATCCGTCAGGCTGCTGCGCAACTGCGCATAAATGCCCTTCTGCACATGCGGGTCATAGCGGGACAGCCGCTGCGAATCCGGAAAGCTGTCGGGCTTGGGTACATGCGGATCCGGATGGAACACATCCAGCGGCAGGTAGTTGGACGCGTACTCGATCCGGTCGCTGGACTTCAGGCGCGACATGCTCACACCCACCGTCAGGTCCTGCGCCATGCCCCACGTCGTGAAGCGGCCATTCACATTGGCATCAAATCCAAAGTGCTCGGCGGACTTGTCGTAGTTCCAGGCATTGCGCATCGGTCCCATCAACGTCACCGGGTCCACCGCGCCCGTCGCATCCAGTGCCGACGTCAGGCTGCTTTCCTTCACGTACGTGCCTGCGACGTTCAGGCGCCAGTCGCTGTTGAAGCGATGCGTCAGGTCGGCAAACACCTGGGTCTCGTCACGGTCCCACTGGTTCCAGTCCGCACCCAGAAAGGTTGAACGCTTCAAGTCCAGCGAGCGGCCGTCGCTGTAACGCGGCAGCCCGCCAAAGAAGGGCGTGGATCGAACGCGCGACACCAGCACGCCAGCGCCCACCGTCGTGCGAGGCGACACGTCGTAGTCCAGCGCAAAGTACAGATTGGTGTTGCGTTCCTTCACCACGTCGATGAACGAACCCTTGGTGTCGTAGTCCAGCACCGCACGCGCCCGCAAACTGCCGTCGGCGTTCAGCGCGCCGCCCGCGTCCAGCATGCCGCCTACGTGATCCCACGAGCCCGCGCGCGCTTCCATCAACACCTGCGTCTCGGCGGTGGGGCGCTTGCGCACCAGGTTGACCGATCCGCCCGGCTGGCCCGCGCCTTCCATCAGGCCTTGCGCACCCCGCAGCACTTCGACGCGATCTAGATACGCCGTGCTGCCCGTGAAACTGTTGCCCACCGCGTAGAAGCTGCGCGACAGCGGCACGCCGTCGTACTGGATGTTCGTGATCTTGAAACCGCGCGAATAGAAATTGCGGCCGCCGTCGGCCACTTCGCTGATCGTCACGCCCGTCGTGTTCTCCAGCACCTCGCTGATGGTCGAGAGGTTCTGATCGTCCATGCGCCGGCGCGTGATCACCGTGACGGACTGCGGAATGTCCTTGAGTGCTTCCTCGGTCTTTCCGATGGTCGCCGCCCGGGCCGCGTAGGAGTTCGTGTTCTCGGTGGTCGCATTGAAGACGCCCGTCACCAGCACCGGCGCCAGCGTGCTGGCCGCGGACTGCGGCTCGGCCTCGATGCGGATGCCGCCATCCACATTGACGGCGCGATAACCCGTGCCCGACAGCAGCGCGCGCAAGCCGTCCGCCACGCCATACTGGCCATTCAGGCCCGCGCTACGCGCACCGTTCAACTGCGCGGACGAGTACGCCAGCGAAATGCCGGCCTGCCTGGCGAATTCCGCCAGCGTGTCATTCAAGGGGCCCGGCGCGATGGCATAGCCGCGCGACGCGGCAGCGGGTGCGTTCGCGGCGGGCGCCGTCTGGGCACGAACGGTCGTCGGGCTGGCGGACAACGCGGCCAGACCGAGCGCCGCCGCCAGCGGCAGCAGCACTGCAAGGGAAGGGGTGGGGCAGGCGCGCAAGCAAGCCCGGGCGCCCGGCGCCGCAGCGGCCGGGTGTCGGTAGGTCTTCACGAAAGGGTTACTCCAATGAGGGTCGGTCCATCTTGGGCAGTGCGCACTGCTTCAAGCGGTATGACGAACGAGTTCGCCGATCCCCTCAAATATTTTCTGCGGGGCTTTGCCCATCACGCGCGCGCCCGCACCCGGGTCACGCGTCCGCCCCACCACATGCGGCCAGCTTGCGGCTCGATCGGCAGGATCTGGCGCAGCAGCGCCAGCACCTTGCGCGTGTCGTCCAACTGGAACACGCCAGAGACGCTAAGTCGCGCCACGGCGGGGTCGCATTCGATTGCGCCGTGATAACGCGACAGTTCCTGCAGGAATGCGGCGAGCGGCATATCTCGCACCGACAGCGCGCCTTCGACCCACGCCCTGCCATCCATCACGCGCACGTCGGTTGGCCCCGCACTGAATACCTTCTGACGCGTCATCCGCGCGGATTCGCCTGCCCGCAGTGTCTTTCCGGCTGCGTCGCCGCCATCGCGCGGCAGCATGGCAACCATGCCTTCGTCCACCGACACTTCGCTGGCGTCGTCCCATTGACGCACCCGATAGCGCGTCCCCAACGCTCGCGCGTGGCCATCGCGCGTTTCCACAAACAGCGGACGCGACAGCGGGTCGCTGCCGGAGATCAGGTAGACCTCGCCGGCCAGCAACGTGATCCGGCGCGATTGATCGCCATAACGGATGTTGACCGCCGTGTCCGTGTTCAGCACCAGCGTACCGCCGTCCGGCAACACGACCCGCCGCCGCTCGCCGCGCGACGTGGCCACATCCGCCAGCGCATGCTGAACCAACTGCGCATCGCGCGCCTGCCACGCCATCCAGCCCCCCGCCGCCAGCACGCCCAGCGACATCAACGCCTTGCGGCGCGAACGCAGCGCCTGCGCCGTTCCCGTCTGCCGAAGAATCCGCGCCGCAGCTTCCGGCGGCATGTCCATCGCGGGCCGCTGCAAACGCGCGCTGAGCGCCTGCAACCGCTCCCACACGAGCGCATGCGCCGGGCTGGCGCCCAGCCACACATCGAACGCCCGCCACGCCGACGCGTCCGCCGTGTTGTATTGCAGCTTGATGCGCCAACGGATGGCGGCGTCCAGCACCGCCGCATCGCCCGCGCCGTTCAGGGTGGAGTCCGCACCCGCACCGGGCTTTGCCGACGCCACGCGATCAGCACTCATAGACCAGGCGATAGCAGTGTTGCAAGGCCTGCGCCACATAGCGCTCCACCGTCGCCACCGACTTGCCCACCTGCCGCGCGATCTGCGGGCAGGTATGGCCCTCCATCTGCGCCAGCAGGAACACCTCGCGCACCTCGGGCTTCAACCGGCCCAGCATCTGCGCGATCTGCTCCAGCGATTCCAGGATCAGCAGGCGCGACTCCTCGGACGGCCAGTGTTGTTGGGGATAGGTCTGCAGCACCGCCAGGTAATTGCGCTCGATTTCCTGGCGGCGCCAATGGTCGACCAGAAGGCGGTTGGCGATGGTGCGCAAGTAAGCGCGCGGTTCGCGCAGGGCGGTTTCGGTCTGGGTGGAGGAATTGGCCGAGAGCAGGCGGACAAACGTGTCCTGCGCCAGATCCGCCGCGCGATGCGCGTCGCCGAGTTTCAGGCGCAGCCAGCCATGCAGCCAAGAATGGTGGTCACGGTAAAGCGTCGAAATACCGGCGTCGGGACTGGCGCTGGGGTTGGCTGACATCGGACGGGCTTTGTTAATGGGAATGGTTCCCATTATAGGGGTGAAGGCGAAACGGGTCGGATTCGATGATGCGGGGGGGCTTCGGGATGGGTTCTTCGCTTTGCGGCTCTCGGTCTGGCGTGAGTTTGGTACTTGAGGCCTAAGATGTCGCCCAAGGAGCGAGTATGGCCACCAAGAGAACGACACCATCGCTGAAGCATTCCGCCCGCCGCGTCGCAATGACGCTATGCGCGACCAGCCTGCTTGCCGCATGCGAACCCCAGCTGCCGCCACCGCCGGTCGGGTCGAAGCTCACCGCTGAAACCATCGCCACGCGTGAAGCGCCAGCTGAACATCAGTTCAAGGGCGTGCTCGCGGGAAAGCCTATTCATCTGCTTGCGCACAACTGCAAGGTGTATCGGGTTGACCCAGCCGAAGGCGAGAACGTGAGCTGGACGCTGGTGCTGGAAGGCGATTTCTATCCCTTGCCGACGTCATGCTTGAGTCAATCGCTGACGGAAGAGAAGGGCGGCGTGACGGCGTTCATCGGGCGGCAGGCGCTTGGGGCTGGCGGGTGTTGCACGGGAACGCCGAAGTATCGGACGAAGGATGGCGTGACGTGGAAGCCGAATTGAATTCGTGTCACCCCCTTTGCGCTTCGATCGCACGGGCCATGGAGGATGCCTCACATGGCCCATTCCTCACGTTAGCGCGATGACACCGGACGCCCCCGCGTCATCGATTCCAGCACGCCATCCCGTCGTATCCAGCCATGGAACAGGGCAGCGGCCAGATGCAGCAGCACCGTCGCAAACAGCAGCAAGGCCAGATAGCGATGCGCACCCCGCAGCCAACTGAACACCGCCGCATCCGCAGGCGCAATGGACGGCAACTGCCAACCGCCCGCCACGACCGGATAGCCACCCGCCGACAGCATCGCCCAGCCGATCAGCGGCATCGCGAACATCAGCGCGTACAGCAAGACGTGCGAGGCCAACGCCGCGTGACGTTGCCAGGCTGGCAGATCCGCCGGCAACGCAGGCGCGCCCTTGAACACACGCCTCGCCAGCCGTATGCACACCAGCGCCAGCAGCGCCAAACCCAACGGCTTATGGATCTGCACCAGCCACTGATGCCGCTCGGACACCGACGCCACCATGCCCACGCCGATGAACAGCATCGCGAGTATGCCGGCCGCCATCGACCAATGCAGCACGCGTGCGAATAGGCTGAACGTGGCGGGAGGGCGGCGGGTTTGATTGGGCTGCATGTTCATTGGGCGCGCTCCGGTTGGGTCGAATGGGATGACGCAGCGGCGGCTTGAGGCGGCCCTTCGCCCGTGCGGCGTTCATAAGAGGCGGCATACGCCGCGGATCGCGCCGCCAGCAGTGGGTCGTCGGAAACAGCGATGCCTTGCGGCAACACCGTCGGGTCGTAGTTCACGTCGCGGCAGGGACCATCGCTTTGCGGGGCGCTGCTGGTTATCACCACGATGCCGGCGTCGACAGTCGGCCGGTCCGCCGGCCACTGGCGCGTTGCGTCGTTAGTGGAATCGCCGGGTTGTCCCAACGTGAGCAACAGACGCCAGCGCAACGGCCCTTGCGTCAGGCGCTGTTGCAAATCGCTTTGCAAATAGTCGGCATCGTGCCCCGGCTGCGCCACAGGCGCCGCCGCCGCGTCCAACGGCACCAACTGCCAACGCACCGGCTGCCGCTTTCCGTTTCCATCGATCAGGTAGAACGCGTTCAGGCCGTAATAGTTTTCGGTGGCGTAACTAGCCGAAGGCTTGGCGGTCTTGGCCCACGCGCGGAATGCCCCCGTTTCCGGATGCGCTGCGAAAAACGCCTGCATGCGCTGCGGATCAGGCTTGCCCGTCTTGGGATCGGGCCGGCCGGCAAGCTGCTGATCGTAGAACGCCTGCGGTGTCGACAGCGGAAACACCGGCATGCTGTTCATGCCGGTTCGCCACTGCTCGCCATTAGCCGACGTGAACATCAAGGCAAAGCTGCGGATCGGCACGCTGGAGTCCGACGCGTAAGGATTGCCGCCGGGCAGTGCCAGCCGTCCCACCACCGGCGTGCTGCCCGGCGCGAACACCGAGGCGGTGGATAAGTCGTGTGCCGCACCGCTGCTTTCAAAGCGGCCGATTACACAGACGCCTTTGGCGTGGTTACGCCGGAAGCCCTCGTGGATGCCGCTGTTGGCTTCCAGGGCGTTCACGATGCGATCGGGCGTCAGGCGCTGCGGGTCGAGCCAGCCGCCCACGTAGGCGAACGCGGCGCCAGAAGCGAGCACGATGGCGCCGATTGCGGAGAGACGAAGGAGGGTTTGGGGGGTGGAGAGCGGCCGGGGCTTCTGGGGCCGGTCTTCCGAGGGCTGGCCACCTGCTTGCCGCGCACCCGGTGGTTGGCTATTCGGTGGCAGGCGGCCCGGTGGCTGGCTTCCCGGTGGCGTTTGACCCGGCGGCGGGCCGTTGCGGTCAGATCCTGGTTGCATAAGGCTCCTTGCCCGTGGGGCGATGAATACCCCTGTAGGACGCCGCGCAAAAAAAGTTATTCCCCGATGGAATAAACCCGCCGGCTCGGCGTCTTAATGGATTGACCTGTAAGCTGGTTGCGCAGGCCTGTCCCAGGAACCCGCCATGATTCAACCGGTCCGCGTGCCGCCCGACGCGCCGGCATCCCTCGACGACGAGATGCCAGCGGAAGAACTCTCCGACGCCGTGCTGCGCCAACTACTGCCGCGCCTGCGGCGTTTTGCGCTGCGCCTTACGCGCGATGGGGTTGCGGCCGACGACCTGGTGCAATCCACCTTGGAAAGAGCGCTCACCCGCTGGCGAGGCCGCCGTCCGCAAGGCGACGTGCGCGCGTGGCTCTTCACCATCCTGTACCGCCAATTCCTGGATTCCCAACGCCGCTCGCGCCGCTATGCGCGGCTGCTGTCATGGTTTGCCGGCTCCGACGCCGCCGCGCCGTCGGCCGAGCGCGAGGTCATCGCGCGATCTTCCCTGGATGTCTTCGAACGCCTGCCCGAGGCGCAGCGCACGCTGCTGTGGCTCGTCAGCGTGGAAGGCATGAGCTACAAGGCCGTCGCCGATGTTTTGGACGTACCGCTGGGCACCGTCATGTCGCGCCTGTCCCGCGCGCGGAGTGCCTTGCGTGAATTGCATGAGGGACAGGCCGGCGAGGCTCGTCTGAGGATATTGAAATGAAAGAACGCGCTATTGATGATCTGACGCGTAATGCGTATGTGGACGGGCAGTTGGATCCGTCGCAGTTGCAGGAACTGCAGGCGTATTTGCGGGCGCATCCTGATGAGGCGCAGGAGCTGGAGGCGTGGCGTCGGGATGCGCAGCGGCTGCGGGAAGGGGCTGGCGGGGAGAGTTTGCCGGGTAATCCTGCGTTGGATCCTGTTGCGGTGCGTGCGGGGCTAAGGGTTCGCACGCGGCGGCGGATGGCGATGGTGGCTAGTTTCGTTGTGGCGGTGGCGATTGGCGGCGTCACAGGATGGAGTGCTCGCGATACGGCCTTGGCGAATCGGGTGCTGCCGATGCAGGATGCGATGCAGGCTTATCGGTTGTTTGCGTCAGCGGATGCGCCGCAGCCGGATGTGCGTGCGGATGCTGGGGATTTGCAGGGGTGGTTGGATGAGTATTTTGCGCATGCGGAGCGGTTGCCTAATTTGAGCGACAGCGGGTTCAGGCCTGTTGCTGCGAGATTGTTGGCTACCGATCAGGGGCCGGCGGCGCTAGTCATCTATGAGAACGCGGGGCAGCGCGCTACGTTCTATATCCGGCCGCCTGGGCCGGGGGGGCAGTTTCTGGCGCAAGGCAGTCGGAGGGATGGCGAGCTGGTGGCGCGGTATTGGTCGGGGCAAGGGTACAACTATGCGTTGGTGACGGCGGGGGATGCTCGCGGTCAGAAGGTGCAAATGGGTGAATCGTGACGCGTCGGAAAGGTTGACGCCTTAGATCGCGCACGTTTTCGTCGAAATCTAACGGCTCGGGCCTGTCGCACATCGCGGCAGGCCCGAGTCGCTTCTGCACTTATTGAATCGACGCGGGTGCGTCATGCGTGGGATCGGTGCAATCGGCGTCTTGTGCGCAGGCTCGTACCGATTCCAGCATGGCGTCGGTCATGGCCCCCAGGTGGTCACACAGGCCTTCGACGCCGCCCATCAATGCGGCCACGGTCCACGCGTCCAGCGGCTGCGCGCCGGTCGCTTCCGGTTCAGATGCGCTGTTGCCGATGAGGCGAGCGATCGACGCGATGGCGTAGCGAGCGCGGTCGATGTTGTAGAGGTGGGATAGAGGCACCAACCCGAGTTCGGGATTAGTGTCGACGGACCACGGGTTTTCGGTGAGGGGGTGGGATTGCATGGGCTTCCTCCGACGATATGGAAATCCCGCTGCCCCACTTCCAAATGGGGCGGGCGGGCACAGGACAAGGTTGGAAGACCGGATCGTCGGAACCGGCGTGCGACTAGCGCACCCCTGCCGAGGCCCGCCCATTGGGGCGTGCAAAGGCGTGCTGACTTGGAGGTCAACACCGACGAATTCACCGGCTTCCACACCGGGCTACCGTTGGTGGCGGTAGTCGGGGGAGTATACGGCGCGAAACAGGTCCTTTCGTGAATAGAGATAAATTCGCGACGGGCTGATCGAGCGGGTGTGAGCGTAAGGCCATTTTGTGCCCGCTGAGATCACCGACGCGGGTCCCAGGATGAACGATTTTTGCGCGCCCTGGAGCCATTGCGACCTACTTTCTGCGTCGCTTACCCATTGGGCTCATTCGTTTGGTAGCATATCGCGCGAACGACGACTCCTTTGCCGAGATAGATAATGCCGACCGGACATCCAAAAGCTTCAGAAATTTGGGACGGAACTGTCTCGTTTTTTTCGATCGACACCGATCTAATTCAAGCAGCCGGATACCGATTCAGTGAAGGAATACTTGGGCTGTTGCCTAAAGTAACGCCCGCGACGATAAAATTACTTATTACTGAGATCGTCGCAAGGGAGATCATTGCCCATCTACTCAAACCGGTCGCGGAAGCGCATGAGAAAGTTCTAGGTGCTGTCGCTGTACTGAAGAGAGCTGGCGATATACCGACGGGTGAAATTGCAAACCTATTCGCCCAACTTGATGTAGTAGCGTCAGCCCAAACCACGTTCCGCAATCGCATTGAGAAATACGTTGCGGAGATTCGCGGCGGTATCCTCCCCATTGAAGGAAATGATCTCGCCGCTCGCTTGTTCGAGCTTTATTTTAATATCAGCCCGCCTTTTGAAGAAAAAAAGGATAAGAAAGCTGAGTTTCCGGACGCAGCCTCGCTATTATTGCTCGAGCAGTACGCAGACAACGAAAGCACCTTGGGGATAGTGGCGTCGAAAGACGGCGGGGCGAAGCGATTCGCTGAACATTCTCTGAACCTTTATCACGTCGAATCGCTTGACGAATTAAGCGAGCTATTCCAGGCAACCGGCGCTCACGCGGAAGCAATAACCGCGCATCTTCGTAAATCCGTAGACAATCTAGATTCTGAACTCTATGAAACATTGCACAATGCGCTAATTGAGCATGTGCAAGAAGCGGAATGGGACGTTGAAGATGCGACCTGCTCGATTGTGTCGCGCGTGGAAACGGATTTCATTTCGGCGAACCTCCATAGTTTCAAACTGGATGCTGGATCTACAAAAGTTTGGAATGACATTTCAAACCGCGCGACATGGGTAGTCGAACTATCTGCTCATCTAACTGTCGACGTTGATGTGGACGTGACATTTTATGTGTGGGACTCCGTCGACAAAGAGGAACTAACGCTGACATCAAGTACCGTCAATGTCATGCACGAGGTTCAAGTTAACGCATTTGTAACGTGTTCAGACGCGCTGGACGACACGGATCCAGCCAAGTGGAGTTTTAATGTCGATATCGCGCGCGGAGACTACCGGGTAAAGGTGGGAGAGGTAAATCCGGATATGGGTTAACTAAAATAATCCTGCAGTGGTTCGGCGTCTGCCCCACAGCAGTAATAGTCCTTTGATCCCCTAGAGGCCCGAACGTCCGGAATATGGGATTGGCCCGACGGAGCCACTGAAAAGCTAGTAACACTTCCGAGGCTAGCAATTGACAAGTAGGTCCGTCCGACCGTCTACCGGACCGGACTTTCGACTGCTCTTCTTCCCGGCGATTTTTTCTGCAATGCCACCGGCCCAGCGTACTTTGTCGCGGTATGCCCACTGTCTCTCGCGGAACGGTTGTTGTAGCATCCTAACGTCTTCAAAAGTTCTAGAAATTCAGTGACCAACTTCGCCCCCCCCCACTTGGGAATTGGGCTGCAAAGCCAAATCTTTTCGCCCGATACGGTTGAGCGCGCACATGCGATCTGCTGATCGTCGCCGCTCGCCCGTATGCGCCAGAGAGATTGGGTGTTCGACGATCCCGGAGGCGGCATCGCAACGCCCGGATTCGATCGATACAACCCTTCTTTTGGAAGATCTAAAGCGACGATATCGCACCTCGGGGGCGCCGGTAGCCGTCACCTTCCGCGACCTAGCGTCTTGGGTACGCCCGGGAGATCAGCTTACCCATCAAATTCATCCGTATCCCGCAAAGCTACTTCCGCATATCGCGAATTTCTTTGTCCGTGCTAGTTCCCTTTGCACACCGGGACAAAGAGTCCTCGACCCTTTTTGTGGTTCAGGAACTGTCGGACTCGAAGCGTCGTTGGCGGGGATGAGCCCAATTGTCGCGGACGCGAATCCATTCGCCCTCCTACTGACAAAGGTCAAAACCACGCCATACGCGACCGTTGACCTGACAGAGGCGGCGCGACTTCTCCGGAAGAGGATTTCTAGATTACGTACCGCTAAGCCTGTTCCCGTCGTAAATGAGAACTTATGGTACTCACCTTCTAAAAAGGCTGGCCTCGAGAGGATCTTACGCGCGGTGATGGAGGTGGAAGACGAGGATCTGCGCGATTTTTTTAGAGTTTGTTTTTCCGTGGTTGCGCGCCGGCTAAGCTATGCCGATCCCGCTGTTAACGTACCCGTCCGAATAAAGGAAAAACCTTCCCTTTCCGTGTCAGCGAACGGCAAAGTCCGCGAGCATCTTGCGTGGCTTGAATCTGTGTCGCCAGTTGAAGAGTTCAACAGGGTCGTACAGCTCAACATTGGGCGCGTACGGGCAGCCAATTTTGCCCTACCTGGCAGGATGCGCGCGGGAGTGGTTGGCACTGATGCGCGGCAGTTAGTCGACGCTCACTCCCACCGATTGCCTGCGGCGTCAGTTCCACTGACTGTCACCTCCCCACCCTATGGGAGTGCGCAGAAGTATATAAGGGCGTCGAGTTTGGCTCTTAATTGGCTCTCCTTGTGTTCGCCCGGTGAGCTTGCCTCTCTCGAAGGCAGATCAATCGGTAGGGAACACCTATCGACGAGAAGTGGAATGAGGGCAGATCATAGGACAAACGATCTCTCGCCAGATTTTCAAAAACTCATTGAACGCATACGCGCCAAGAATAGTATTCGAGGGGCGATCACAGAGACCTATTTTAAAGAACTAGGCGATGCTTTGTGCGAGATATGGAGAGTGACGGAACCCAACGGGCACGCAGTGCTAGTAATAGGGAATAACACCGTAGCAGGTTATCAGGTGGATAATGACTGTTTCGTGACAGAGATTATGCTCGAGCTCGGATTTTCCTTAGAACTTGCCCTCGTAGATCGCATCCATTCAAGAGGATTGATGACTGCACGCAATACAAGTGCCGCTATGATTGCGGGAGAAACTATCTTGATGTTCCGGAAATAAAGATAATGAATTCGGATATTGATCGTATGTTGCAAACCCTCGTCGAACACGCGTGGGACCGTGAAGTGACGTGGAGTCAAGTCCAAGCCTGGATGGCGAACTTTACAGGCCAGACCGCTACGGTTGATGATGAACGAGAACATGGTCTGATTGCACTTACTCGCTTCATCTATTTTGGAAAGCGGCTGGTTCGGGAGATGCTTCGTTCCGTGTACCGGGACCAATTTGAGGCCCCCCTTATTCAGCGCCTCCGTCGAAACAGTAATGACACCCGGGATGCTACGTTACTCTTTTCCCAATTTGAGCAGGAGCTGAAGTCCACCCGTTTTATTGGTGTAGGCAACCCTTCTGAGAGCGGCTCGCATCTCTTATATTATTTTCGTCAAATTAACCGCCTTTCAAAAGAGCTCTTTGTTGATCTCGCGGCGGCGTTCAATGAGGTTCGGCCGGGAGGGCGAACTGCCGCATTGCAGGCGAACGACTTATCTGCGTCTCGATACGTATTCTTTGACGACGTGGTAGGGTCCGCCGAGCAATCGACACTCTACTTGTCCGCAAAGCTCCGTCGAATCAGGAAAGCTAATCCACATCTTGACCTGCGATTTATGTGTCTGTTTGCGACTACTCAAGGGTTGCGGACGTTAAATGATCAAAATATGTTTGATGGTAAGGCAAGTTGTCTATTCGAATTGGATGATACATACAAAGTATTCAATGATACACAGCGCTATTTTCCCCGCGAACTTCTGAGGACCTTCAATAATCGTACCTTCGAACGAATGGTTCGGCATTACGGCCAGGTTCTATTTCCGAACCATTCCGCAGGGTATAAAGAGGGGCAGCTTATGCTTGGGTTTACGCACAACACTCCGGATAACACCCTGCCAATTTATTGGAACGAAGGGCGCCATACTCCCTGGAGCCCAATCTTCGTTCGCTACGACAAGGTCTATTAAGCCATGTACCCAGTAGACGACTCCAATCCTTTCGCCCTAACGCGCGCGTCGGAATACACAGACAAACAAATAAATGAACTTTGGGTCGACGTTGGCGGGAGCCGAATGACCACTATTTTGGAGCCGCGCTCACTCGAATCAAAATATATTCTTGGGGGCAAAGGAACAGGGAAGACACATTTACTCCGCTATCAAAGCTATCAGGTATCTCGCCAGCGACAGCCAAAAAAGACCGGCCTTTCTATCGTGGAAGAATCAGGGTGTCTAGCGGTCTTCCTTCGAACTACGAATATTGACGCACCGCGGTTTGAAATGGCGAGTGGCGCTGCTCCCGCCTGGCAGCAGTTGTTTTCGACTCATCTTGAGCTTCGTTTGGCGGAATTGGCTTTTGACGCCCTATTAGATGTCAAACGAAGCAGTTCAAACGATCGCTTTGACGATAAAGCGCTAATCGATTTACTCGCGAAGAACATCGGAAGCTCAGACGAGGGATTTCGAAAAGTTGGCAACATTGACGACCTCCTGGAATGGACACAGGATTGGTTGCGAAGAATTGACGATGCGATCAACGCTGCCGCATTTTCTGAAAAAGTGGATCTTCATCTTCCGTTTTCTATGGGCGGCCTCAGCCTACCACTTGGTGCGGCGCTGAAGCAGTGGCATCCGAAATTTCGGAGTTTGCACCTCATTTATGTTCTCGATGAAATTGAAAATTTCACCGTTCGGCAGCAAGAGGTTGTCAACACATTAGTTCGATATGCGGAGGGACGAGCCTCTTTTCGTCTCACCGGACGGTTATATGCTAGAAAGACGTTGGCGACAGTGTCCGAAGGGGAGGAGAATCGAGAGGGCTCAGAATTCTCTGTCATCCGATTAGACGAGATTCTGCGATCTTGGAAGAATTATTCAGAATTTGCCAAAAAATTCATCGCGAAGCGTATCGGGGGCAGCCACGGAGTATCCGCCGCATTCGATCCTCGAGAGGCTTTTGAAGAGACTGATTTTGAGGAATATGTCGAGCGCCATTCCATGGCGCTAGCCGACTCTAGGTTTATTAAGCAGTTCCGCGAGGCTGCAGCCAAGAGTGCGATTCCCCAATTGTTAGATTCGTCGGTAGTGGATAATGTCATTGAAATATTGACGGCGGAGTTGCCGCCACTTTTCCAACGTCTGAATGTGCTGCTCTTCTGCAAAAAGCTCCGGCGTACCGGAAGTCCTGTAGCTGTCGCTAAAGGCATCAGAGAAGATTACCTCGAATTTCGCGACAGAGGACCCACTGATAAGTCGTCGTATCGCACAGCACTTGGGCATTGGAAACTGGACATATTCGCGCAGATTTGCAGGGAATCCAAGAGACGTGACGCAATGATTCCCTATGCCGGATTTAATTCATTAGTTGAGATCTCGTCACACAACCCCCGAAACCTTTTAGTGTTGCTAGCCAAGGTTTATGAAATAGCTAGCTTTAAAGAAATTGACATCCGAGCCGGCAATAAAATTCCCGTCGAAATTCAGTCGGACGCAGCTATCGAGGCAGCAAGATTCGTGTTTGAGAGCGATTCGAACTATGGACAGGCTTCTATTTTCGCCAGGGAGGCCACGATTCGACTTGCTGAAGTTCTCAGAACGGCAAGATATGCTCTCAACATCCCCGAAGTTTCTCCCCTTGCTGTTAGCTTTAACAACGACGAGCTGACTACGGCAGGCCGAAGAATGCTCGAATTTGCGATCAACTATTCCCTGATTCAAGAAATTTCGGAGGGAAGGATCGATAGAAATAACCAGTTAATTCGTCGCAAGATACAACTTAGTCCGATGCTTTCTGCTCGGTGGGGGCTCCCCACTGCGCGTAGAGGCGACATCAGTCTAAGCGGCGAAGTTGTCAACGCGATTTTTGATCAAAATTCAAAGGATTCTTTTGAACACTTGCTGAAGAACCTCCAAAACAGATGGAATTTGCCTTTTACACCAGCATCGACGGATTTAAGGCAGGAGGCTTTGTTTTAAATGGAATACTCGCTGTTCTATCGCAGAAGCATTCAGGTTGACCGATTAAGAAAGGAGTTAGGACGATTTGACGTTCTCATTTCGGCGTACAATTCTAGTGATAGGGTTAAGACGGCATTCGATCATATTGAAGCAAGAGAGAAAGTTTGGCTCGTTCACCCTGAGTATCAATACACGCCAATCGAGTATCCGCTGGGACACGCCGTCGTCTCGCCGACAATGGGAGACGAAGTCGCTCAAATTAACCAGCTGCTAAACGCCACCCCCGATCTGCAAACGCGTTCTCTATGTATAGACATAACCGGATTTATGAGGAACTCGCTCGCGTTCCTGATTCCGAAATTGGCCCATGTCGGAGTCAAATCTTTCACGGCTATTTACTCAGAGCCCATTCATTATTCAAAACAGGAGGAAACTCAGTTCGCCACGACTACCTCAGACGTCGTTCGCCCTATAAGGGGTATGTACGGATCTCCTGGCAGCGGGAAAAACCATCTTCTCCTAGGCGTCGGCTATGACCACCAGCTGATCAGCCAAGTTTTTTCATATAAGAACAACGTAATAACACATCCTCTCTTTGCTTTCCCGTCTCTCAGCGCAGATATGTATCAGCAAAGTGCACTTCGTGCGGAAAAGAGCGGTGAAATAGTGCTGAAGGACGATTGGATTAACAACCGCTTCTTCGCACCAGCGAACGATCCTTTTGCAACCGCAGCTATGATTAGCGAGCGCGTGCGGCACATAGACCGACAAGGTAGTGGGGAGAACATTTTCTTGTCGCCTCTCTCGACAAAAGCTCAAGTGCTCGGTATGAGCCTCTATTGGCTGTTGGAAGGAAGAGCGCGCGGTAGGTGCGCAATTCTGCTACCCGAATGCTTAACCTACTCCCGTGAAACGAGTAGTGGACTTAAACGCCTTTGGTCGTACGAAGTGGAGTTAACCTAACGGGACATTCCTCTCAGCGCGAGAATGCCTCATGTTCAGGGGTCGCGGACAAGCGCTTCAGCCCGGAACGGCTCGATGTTGGCGTGGAAGTGGAGACGGAGGGGCTCATGAATCACATCACCTCCGGCATTTCCCACATATCCGGCGAGCCAGGAGAATGGCCTCAATGCGACCATGGCGCACTAATCTCTCCCGTCGGCCTTGAAGCTAAGCCAATCCGGGGAATCCGGAAATCCATGCTAGGTGTTTTGAACTAGGATTAGATCTTCAACATCAAACATTGCGTAGAAGGCGATGTCATTTGAGATAAACCAGTCGCGGTCATGACCAAAGATGCCTGACAGGGGAACTCTTTCTACGTAACCCGCATCCAGGAAATCGGCCTAATAGCCCTTTAACCTGTCTGTATTTTTTGGGCGATGCGTTTTAAAGGTTGTTATCCCCGCGCCCCAGCAAACCGTTCGCCGTACAGCGTAGCAAGCGGGTTTATAGGCGGCTTTCCAGTCGAAGGCGCCCTAACGGACTTGGCCAGTACATTGCGTAGCGCCTGCCATAGGAGCTTGATGGAGGCCTCATCGTTGGGAAAGTGCCCCCGTGTCTTGATGAACTTGCGTAACTGCGTGTTCAAACTTCCTATGGCGTTTGTTGTGTAAATCACGCGCCTGATGTCAGGGGGGGGGAGACGAAGAACGGTGTGACGTTCTCCCAGGCCCGCAGCCAGGCTTGGACGATCGTTGGGTATTTGATGATCCCAGGGCCCATCGGCGAACGTTTGCAGCGTGCTCGGCCGTTTGTTCGATGGCGGCGGCCAAAGCCTTGCGGTCCCTCCCCCCGTAATCCGGCCTGTTGCGGATCAGACGCGCTCGCGGATTCCAGTAAGGTCCCTTATGGCGCCCTAGACTTCCGCCAACCGCTCTACCGTATCCGGAAACTTCTCAACTAGGCGAATCAGAAGCGCCGCCTGCGCATTCGGCTTTGCCCGTCCTTGCTCCCAATTCTCGACCGTCCGAGGATTGGTCCGGAGATAGTGCGCAAACACCTGCCTCGACAGCTTCAACCGTTCACGCAACGCCAACAAATCTTCTGCCGTCACTTCGGGTGCAGGCTTCAGTTCAACCTTATGCGTGCGCAGCGTCCGCTTGCCTTCCCGCGCCTCCGCTAGCGCCTCAAACCCTTCAGCGATCTCCAAGTACAAGTCACGCTTCTTCATACCCTAATCTTCCTTTCGTATTCGAGCATGCCCTTGAGCGCCTATTTCGCTCTGGCGGACAGATCCTTCATTTCGTCCTTGTCGAACAGGGTAAACAGCCAAAACTGCGACCCGCCGTCCCACCAGTAGTAGATGACTCTGAGACCGCCGCGCTTGCCTTTGCCACGGCGGGGATCGCCGTGGCGCAGCTTGCGCAGCCCCCCTGTGCCCTCAATGACGTCACCCGCTGCGGGGTGCTTCATCATTGCGTGTTGCAGGTCAAGAAAAGCGTCGTCATCCAGGTACTCGGCCCGATAGCGCGAGAACGCGAGAACGCGGGCAATTCTATGAACAGAGCTTTCATCAATATACGTAAGTTGCGTATAAATAGCAACTGCATGGAGGTTGGCCACCATGCCTGGACACGCTGAGTGCTCGCGAGCCACGGCCGGCGAACGTGCTCGGCGTCCAGGCAGCGGCAGGGAGCCGCTCATTCTGGCGAACCATCCTTCATTGATGAATTCTGCAGGCGCCAATATCAGACGATGGAGCAGTGCTTTCCGCTCAACCCATTCATTCCTGATGCGCCTGCCTGCTTGATGTAGACCTCGCCTCAGCGTTCCAGGCGAGTCATTTCCCTAGCTCCAACTCGTTTCGCCAACCACACCGTCGCCCCTCCACACCCGGCATCCTCCACCACATGCCGCACAACCTCGAACCCATTTGCGGCCAGCAAGCCACGGTACTCCGCCCCCTCCAAACTCCCGTGATACAGCGGCCTCCCTTCAAACTCCCCAATCACCTCACCCAACCCCGGCCCACTCGTAAACATCAACACCGCCCCCGGCGCAGCCAGCCGCCCGAACTCCCCGAACATCCCCCGTTGATCCTCTGGCGACAAATGAAAGAAGCTATGCCAAGCGATCAACCCATCAAACGGTCCCGCAATGGGCATCTTGCGCATATCCGCAGCAACCCACTCATGCCCAGGAAACGCCGCCTTCGCCCGGTTCAATAGCGGCACCGACGTATCCACACCCGTAACCCGGCGCCCACGCTCAATCAGATACTGAGCAATCGGCACCCCAAACCCGCACCCAATATCCAGCACCCGCGGACTCGCTCCCGGCAGCAGCGCCAGAAACGCATCCAGCCACGCGCGCTCGATCAGCCCCGTCCCACGCTGCCGCACAAACGCGTCGGCATGATCCCGATAGATCGACACCACATCATCAGCAGGCGACTTGGACATCTTCAAACTCCCGTAACGTCGACCGAAAAACTCAGACCCTCGGCGAGCGCATCAACCGCAAACGCCAGAATCCCCACGGAAGCACTCCCAAGCCTCCGCTTCAATATCCTCAATCACCACCCCATCCTCACCCGCGATGGTGAACTGCTCCTGGCTATCGCCAATACTCCCCGCCCCATCCAACCCCAGCAGCAGCGCATACATCGTGTCCCGCAGCGCCAGATCCAAAACGCCACGCACACCGTCAAGCTGCGCCGCCGACAACCCCAGCCCCCGCACCTTGGCCGCGACGGCACTCCCGCCATCCGCCGCCATGAACGTCTCCAACAGCTCACCGCGCAGCGCATTCCAGTTGCCGACAAATTCCTTCGCGTCCATTCGATTCCCTTAACGTGTCCCAACCCGCAGCCGCAAAACCAACCCCAACCGCGATCCAATCAACCAGAAAAAACAAGGGCCGCATAATCGCGGCCCCTGCGTTCACTACGTTCTAACCTTCATCAAGCCTTACGCACCTGCGCAATCAGCGCGTCCAGTTGCTTCAGCATCGAATCCACTTCCTCGGCCGTCACATTCAGCGCGGGCATGAAGCGCAGCAGATTCGGACGCGGCGCGTTCAGCAGCAGACCTTCCGGCGCCTGATTACGCGCAGCCTCGACAATCGCGGGACCATCATCACGATCCATGACCAGCGCGCGCAGCAGACCCATGCCGCGTTCGCCCTTCATGCCGTACTTGGCGGACAGGGCCAGCAGGCCTTCGGAGAGTTGCTTGGCGCGGGCATTGACCGAGTCCATGAAGCCCGGCGCGACCAGCGCGTCGAACACGGCAACGCCAACGGCGGTGGTCAGGGGGTTGCCGTTGTACGTGCCGCCTTGGTCGCCGTGCTGGAACACGCAGACGTCCTGGCGGGCCAGGAGAGCCGCCAGCGGCACGCCGCCGCCGATGCCCTTGGCCAGCGTCATGATGTCGGGGATGACGTCGGAGTGCTGGTAGGCGAACATCTTGCCGGTGCGGCCCATGCCGGTTTGGACTTCGTCGACGATCAGCAGCAGCTGGTTTTCATCGGCCAGCTTGCGCAGGCCCTGCATGAATTCCTTGGTGGCGGGCAGCACGCCGCCTTCGCCTTGGACGGGTTCCAGCATGATGGCGACGGTTTTGTCGTCGATCAGCTTGCGCACGGATTCCAGGTCGTTCAGTTCGGCCTTGGGGAAGCCTTCGACCTGCGGGGCGAACATCTTGTCCCAGCCCGGCTTGCCCGACGCGGACATGGTGGCCAGGGTGCGGCCGTGGAAGCCGTGGTTCATGGTGATGATCTTGTAGGCGCCGTTCTTCTTGACCTGGCCCCACTTGCGCGCCAGCTTGATGGCGCCTTCGTTGGCTTCGCCGCCGCTGTTGGCGAAGAAGACGCGGTCAAAGTCCGACGCGCCGGTCAGGCGCTTGGCCAGCTCGATGGACGGGATGTTGTAGAACGCCGGCGACGGGTTCATCAGCTTTTGCGACTGTTCGACCAGCGCGCGCTGCATTTCGGGCGCGGAGTGGCCCAGGGTGTTCACCGCCCAGCCCTGCACGAAGTCCAGGTATCGCTTGCCCGCGTGATCCTCCAGCCAGGATCCCTTGCCGCTGACGAACACGAGGTCCGGGCGGGAGGTGATCTCCATGAGGGTGTCGACGTTGAACTGGCTGAATTCCATGGCGGTTCCTGCGGGATGTAAGGACAGGGGATGAGGGAAATTTCGGGGAATTCCCCGGGGGGAAGCGCGAAAAGGCAAATGTAGCACCGACGGGGGGATGCTATCGTGACGCTACCCCCCCAATCTGCCCCGGGCCGGCCTCATAAGGGCTGCCAGCGCGGGCGCTCTATTTTATGCAGGCGATGCGCCCCTCGCGCGCAGTCCGCCGTCGCTTTTTACTGACCAATCATGAAACGTATTCTTTCCAGTCTTGCCGCTGGCCTGGCGTTGGCCGCCGCCATGGCCCCCGCCCACGCGGAATTTCCCGACCGTCCCATTCGCCTGATCGTGCCGTTCCCGCCCGGGCAGGCGACCGACATCTTCGCCCGCGCGCTGGCCGAGAAGCTGGGCGCGGCAGTCAAGCAGCCTATCGTGGTGGAGAACCGCGCGGGTGCGGGCAGCAATATCGGGATGGAGCAGGCGTCGCGCGCCGCGCCCGATGGCTACACGCTGGTGATCGCGGGCAGCGCCGCGGCGGTGAACCAGACGCTGTACAAGAACATCAATTACAGCCTGACCAAGGATTTCGCGCCGGTGTCGGGCGTGTTCTCGGTGCCGCTGATGTTCCTGGCGACGCCGGCGTCAGGCATTACGTCGCTGCAAGAGCTGGTGAAGCAGGCCCGTGCCAATCCGGGCGAGCTGGCTTATGCCAGCGCGGGTATCGGCGGCACGCAGCATTTGTCGGCCGAGATGTTCAAGGCGGCGGCGGATATCGACATTCGCCATATTCCGTACAAGGGCAGCGGTCCGGCGCAGGCGGATTTCCTGGGGCACCAGGTCCCGCTGATGGTGGATTCGGTGACGGCGGGCCTGCCGCACGTGCAGAGCAAGAAGGCGGTGGCGCTGGCGGTGACGACGGCCAAGCGGCTGCCGCAGTTGCCGAATGTGCCGACGGTGGCGGAGTCGGGTTATCCGGGCTTTGAGGCGATTGGCTGGGCGGCGGTGCTGGCGCCCAAGGACACGCCTGCGGAGATCACCAACGCGCTCAGCAAGCAGATCGGGCAGGTGTTGAATACGCCGGAGATGCAGAAGTTCTTCCGGGATCGTGGTGCGGAACCGATGCCGCTGACGCCTGAGGCGACGGGGAAGTTTATTGCCTCGGAAGTGGATAAGTGGGGCAAGGCGGTCAAACAGTCGGGCGCGCAGGTGGATTGAGCGCGGGTTGCGATTGACGTTGCTGGAAGCCGTCCCTGGATAAGGGACGGCTTTTTTATTGCCGGTTATTGGACACCGCCAACCCCGCGCGCCGCGATTGGGCGGTTTTTCTGGATGATCCATCCAGCCCTAGCCGGTTTATCGCCCCACCACGCTTGCCTAAGCTCGAATCTCCATCGACACGTGAAACACATGAAGGAGATTTCCATGGCGGACCATACGATCAAGGGCAAGGTCGCGATCATTGCGGGCGGGGCGAAGAACCTGGGCGGGCTGATTGCGCGCGACCTGGCCGAGCAGGGCGCCCGCGCGGTGGCGATCCACTACAACAGCGCGGCGTCCAAGGCCGATGCCGACGCGACGGTGGCGGCGGTCCAGGCGGCGGGCGCGAAGGCCGTGGCGCTGCAGGGCGATCTGACGACGGCCGCGGCGGTGGAGAAGCTGTTTGCCGATGCGGTGGCCGCGGTGGGCCGGCCGGATATCGCGATCAATACGGTGGGCAAGGTGCTCAAGAAGCCCTTCACCGAGATCAGCGAGGACGAATACGACGAGATGACGGCGGTAAATTCCAAGACGGCGTTCTTCTTTCTGCGCGAGGCGGGCCGGCACGTGAATGACAATGGCAAGGTGTGCACGCTGGTGACGTCGCTGCTGGGCGCGTTTACGCCGTTCTATGCGGCGTATGCGGGCACCAAGGCGCCGGTGGAGCATTACACGCGCGCGGCGGCCAAGGAGTTCGGGGCGCGGGGGATTTCGGTGACGGCGGTGGGGCCGGGTCCGATGGATACGCCGTTCTTCTACCCGGCCGAGGGCGATGATGCCGTGGCGTATCACAAGACCGCGGCGGCGCTGTCGCCGTTCAGCAAGACGGGGCTGACGGATATCGAGGACGTGGTGCCGTTCATCCGGCATCTGGTGAGCGACGGCTGGTGGATCACGGGGCAGACTATCCTCATCAACGGCGGCTATACGACCAAGTAGGCGACATAGGACGAAGGAGAACGGCATGCATGTGGCGATGGTCATCGGAGGCGGGGCGGTGCTGCTGGGCGTGTTCCTGCTCTTCGGCAAGCTGTGGGGCAGCGACGCGGCGGCCCTGGCCCTGGCAGCAAAGGCGTTCATCCCCGTATGGCTGGTGGTGGCGCTCATCAATATGTGGGTGGGCGTTACGCACGCCGGCTATAGCGTGCGCGAGGAATTGCCGATCCTGGTGATCGTGTTCCTGGTTCCGGCGGCGCTGGCCGCATTGGCGATCTGGCGCAACGGCTGACAAGGGCCGATGTGAATGCGGCTATGCTTTTGATGCCTTGCGTGCGCGCCCGGGCAACGGGATGGCGCACGCTTTCCTTTTGCATTTGCACAGGCCGCCCATGGACCGATTCGATCAGTACCGCGTGTTCGCGCAGGTTGCCGCGATGGGCAGTTTCATCAAGGCGGCCCACGCGCTGGACGCGCCTCGCGCCTCGGTGTCCGCCGCCATCCAGCAACTGGAATCCCAGCTGGGCGTGCGGCTGCTGCATCGGACGACTCGGCAGGTGCGGCTGACGGCCGATGGCGAACAACTGCTGGAGCGGGTGCTGCCGCTGCTGGCCGACGTTGAAGACATCGATCAATTGTTCCAGGCCAGCGAGCGCCAGGCGTCCGGCCGGCTGACCATCGACGTGCCCAGCCGCGTGGCGCGGCGGCTGATCGCGCCGCAGTTGCCCGGGCTGCTGCGCCGCCATCCGCGCCTGCAGGTGGTTCTCAGCGCCACCGACCGGGCCATCGATCTGGTGCAGGAAGGCGTGGATTGCGCGGTGCGTATTGGCGCCTTGCACGACAGCAGCCTGGTGGTGCGGCCGTTGGGCAGCATTTCGCTGATCAATTGCGCCAGTCCGGGGTACCTGCGCGAGCACGGCGAACCGCAGCGGCCGGAAGACCTGCTTAATGGTCACTGGGCGGTGGGCTATGCGTCGCCCAAGACCGGACGCGAGCTGCCCTGGGAAACCCGGTTGCCCGACGGCGGCGTGCGCGAGGACCCGGTGCGCAGCCGGGTGATCGTGAACAATGCCGAAAGCTATATCGCGTGCTGCCTCGCCGGGCTGGGCCTGATCCAGATTCCGCGCTTCGACGTCCAGCATCTGCTGGATGCGGGCGAATTGGTGGAGGTCATGCCCACGGCGCGCGCGGCGTCCATGCCGGTGTCGTTGCTGTATCCCCATCGCCGCCAGCGGTCGCGGCGTCTGACCGCGTTTCAGGAGTGGTTCGAAGGCTTGATGGCGGCCTACGTGGACGCCTGAGCAGCGCGGACGGCAGAGCCGGTCCAAACCGGTGCGAAGGCGCCCGTCCGCGGCGCATCGGCTGCACCAAAAGTGGGCATTCAAGGGACCGCCCGGCGCCGCCTCCCCACGTTTGAACATGGCATGGAACTTGCGTTGACTCTCTTTGTATACCGACTTGGTGTGCAACGCAGTGCCCGCCCGGGCATTGTGGGCCCTGGAGAGTTCCTCATGAAACGCAGAACCCTGTTGCTGTCCCTTTGCGCCGCCGCCAGCATCCTGGCCGCGCCCCTGTCGCACGCCGACGCGCTGGACGATATCGTCAAGGCGGGCGTGATCAAGATCGCCGTGCCGCAGGATTTCCCGCCGTTCGGTTCGGTGGGCGCCGACATGAAGCCGCTGGGCTATGACATCGACACCGCGCAGCTGATCGCCAAGCAGCTGGGCGTGAAGCTGGAACTGGTGCCGGTCACCAGCGCCAACCGGATCCCCTATCTGCAGACCAAGAAGGTGGACCTGGTGATCTCCAGCCTGGGCAAGAACGCCGAGCGCGAGAAGGCCATCGACTTCTCGGACGCCTACGCGCCGTTTTTCAATGGCGTGTTCGGCCCGGCCGACCTGAAGGTGGCGTCGGCCGCCGACCTGGCGGGCAAGACCATTGGCGTCACGCGCGGCGCGGTGGAAGACATCGAGCTGACCAAGATCGCGCCCGAGTCCGCCACGCTCAAGCGGTATGAGGACAACAACGGCACCATCACCGCCTTCCTGTCGGGCCAGGTGCCGCTGATCGCGACCGGCAACGTGGTCGCCGCCGCCATCCTGGCGCGCAATCCGCCCAAGAAGCCGGAGACGAAGTTCCTGATCAAGAATTCGCCGTGCTACATCGGCCTGAACAAGGACGAGCCCAAGCTGCGCGCCCGCGTGAACGACATCCTGGCCGCCGCCAAGCGCGACGGTTCGCTGTCGACGATCTCGCAGAAGTGGCTGGGCGCAGCGCTGCCCAAGGACCTGTAGGCTGGGCGCGGCCGTCATGGCTTACCAGTACGACTTTTCCTCGGTGTTCGAGTACACGCCGGTGCTGCTGAAAGGCATCGGCGTGACGATCGAACTGATCGCGTTCGGCGCGGTGGCGGGCGTGGCGCTCGGCATCGCCTGCGCATGGGTGCGCACGCAAGGCCCCGTGTGGCTGCGCGCGCCGGTCACCGCCTATATCGAGCTGATCCGGAACACGCCGTTCCTGATCCAGCTTTTCTTCGTGTTCTTCGGCCTGCCGTCGCTGGGTATCCAGCTTGGGGAAATGCAGGCCGCCTGCCTGGCGATGGCGCTGAACCTGGGCGCCTACAGCGCCGAGATCATCCGCGCCGGGATCGACGCCACGCCGCGCGGGCAGTACGAGGCCGGCGCCAGCCTCGCGCTGTCGCGCCTGCAGGTGTTCCGGCACATCGTGCTCAAGCCGGCGCTGATGCGCATCTGGCCCGCGCTGTCCTCGCAGATCGTCATCGTGATGCTGGGGTCGGCGGTGTGTTCGCAGATCGCGGCGGAGGACCTGACGTTTGCCGCGAACTTCATCCAGTCGCGCAACTTCCGCGCGTTCGAAGTCTATTTCGTGACCACCGGAATCTATCTGGCGCTGGCGGTGCTGTTGCGCCAGGTGCTGCGCATGACGGGCCGGCGCCTTTTCCGCAGGGCGGCAAGATGATCGAGTTCTCTACCTGGGACATCGTGCGCAACCTGCTGCTGGCGGCGCGCTGGACCATCGTGCTGTCGCTGGCGGCCTTTGCGGGCGGGGCGCTGATGGGATTGCTGGCCCTGATGATGCGTACCTCGCGCGTGGCGCTGATGCGCCGCGCAAGCTGGGCCTATATCGAACTCTTCCAGGGCACGCCGCTGCTCATGCAGCTATTCCTGGCGTTTTTCGGGCTGTCGCTGATTGGTGTGGAGGTGCCGCCGTGGCTGGCCGCGGGAGCGGCGCTGACGTTGTGGTCGGGCGCTTTCCTGGCGGAGATCTGGCGCGGCTGCGTAGAAGCCGTGCCCAAGGGGCAGTGGGAGGCGTCGGCGAGCCTGGCGCTGGGCTATGTCCAGCAGATGCGCTACGTGGTGCTGCCGCAGGCGCTGCGCATCGCCGTCGCGCCGACCGTGGGCTTTGCGGTGCAGATCGTCAAGAGCACCGCGCTCACCTCCATCATCGGCTTCACCGAACTGTCGAAGGCGGCCACGGTGATCACCAACGCCACCTTCAGTCCCTTCACCGTCTATGCCTGCGCGGCGCTGATCTACTTCGCGCTGTGCTGGCCCCTGTCGCGCCTTAGCCTCCGGCTGGAAAGGAAGTTGCATGCCCCTCATCGCCCTTGAAGACGTCCGCAAGAAATTCGGCGACAACGAAGTCCTGAAAGGGGTGACCCTGCGCGTCGATCCCGGCGAGGTCATCGCCATCATCGGCAAGAGCGGGTCGGGCAAGAGCACGCTGTTGCGATGCATCAACGGGCTGGAGCAGATCGACGGCGGGGCGATCATGGTGGCCGATGCGCAACTGGGCAATGACGAACTGCGGCTGCGCGCGCTGCGGCTGAAGGTCGGCATGATCTTCCAGCAGTTCAACCTGTTTCCGCACCTGACCGTGGGACGCAACGTGATGCTGTCGCCCATGGTGGCCAAGCGCATGCCCGAGCGCGAGGCCGCGGACATGGCCCGCGCCATGCTGACCCGGGTGGGGCTGGACCACAAGTTCGACGCCTGGCCGGACGAGCTGTCCGGCGGGCAGCAGCAGCGGGTGGCAATCGCCCGCGCGCTGGCGATGCAGCCGCTGGCGCTGCTGTGCGATGAAATCACGTCGGCGCTGGACCCGGAGCTGGTCAACGAGGTGCTGGCGGTGGTGCGCGAGCTGGCGGCCGACGGGATGACGCTGTTGATGGTGACGCACGAAATGCGGTTTGCGCGCGAGGTCTGCGACCGCGTGGTGTTCATGCACCAGGGACGGGTTCATGAGATCGGTCCCCCGGAAACGCTCTTTACCGCGCCCGCCACGCCTGAATTGCGCCAATTCCTCGGAATGACGAATCTTTAAGCCGGCAGGTAAAAATGCACCACATGTCCTGGTGCGCATGGCTCTATCGCGGGTGCGGTGCGGTTTCTATATTCAGGTTGTCCGCCGCCGGACTTCGGGTTTCCCCGGCGCGGGTTCACCCCACCTGAGACCTGAGGAGCGATGACATGGACAAGGACCGCATCAAGGGCGCCGCCAAGGAAGTCAAGGGCGCGATCAAGGAAACCGCGGGCAAAGTGACGGGCAGCACCCGCACCGAGGCCGAGGGCAAAGTGGAAAAAGCCGAGGGCAAGGTGCAGCGGAATGTGGGCGAGGCCAAGGATCAGGCACGGGACTTGCTGGACAAGTAATTGCGGCTGCCAGTCGGCATGAACCGCACTGTCCAATGAACGCCCGAAGGAGAAGAACATGACCCACCGAATTTGGCTTGCACTGATGCTGGCGATCACCGCCGTGACGGCCGGCTGCAACACGATGGAAGGTGCCGGCAAAGACATCGAACGAGGCGGGGAGAAGATCCAGGAGCAGGCCAAGTAGGCGCGGCCAGCTGCACACGAGGCCGGCGCGATGCATTCGCGCCGGCTTTTTCTCGTCTGTAAAAAGGGGACGCGCCCCCTCAGCGCGAAAAGCCGCGCGCCGCGATCTCCCAGATGTCCTCCACCACGCCGTCGCGCACGACCACCAGCCCGTCATGCAGGTTGAAGGTCGGATCGACGTGCGAGGGCACCAGGCGCAGCACGGCCCCCAGCGCGGGCGCCTGCGCCCCCGGCTCGACCCGCACGACGCCGTGCTCGTCGTTGATGGCGGTGTAGGTCAGGCCCGGCCCGCCAAAGATGGCGGGCGGCCCGCATTCCGCCGTGGTCGACTTCAGGCCGGCATCCAGGATCACCCGGTCCGGCGCGGGCACGCTCATGACCGTGGACAGCACGAACAGGCTGTTCTGGAACGCCAGCGGGCCGTCCCATTCGTTGGCGCCGTAGTCGCCATCCATGAAGGCATAGGAGCCCGCCTGCAATTCGGTGTAGACGCCGCTGGCCGCATCGAACTCCACGCTGCCGGTGCCGCCGCCGGTGATCGTGTCGCACGCGATGCCGCTTTCACGCAGCAGTTGCGCGTAGGACGCCGCGATGCGGGCCGCCTGGCGGCACACCTGGGCGCGCTCTTCGCGCGTGCGCAGGTGCTGGACCGAGCCGTGATAGGCCTGCAGGCCCGCGAAGTTCACGCCCGGCAGGTCGCGCGCCTGCTGCGCCAGCGCCAGCACCAGGGCGTCGTCCGACACCCCGCAACGGCCCTGGCCGACGTCCACCTCGACCAGCACATCGACCTGGGCGCCCGCCTGGGTCACCGCCTGCGACACCTGCGCCAGGTTCTGCGCGTTGTCCACGCACACGCTGATCTTGGCCACGCGCGCAAGCTGCCCCAGCAGCGCCAGCTTGGCCGCGCCGACGACTTCATTGCTGATGTGGATGTCGCGCACGCCCGCCGCGACGAAGGGCAGGGCTTCGCTGACCTTCTGGCAGCAGATGCCGCGCGCGCCCAGCGCAAGCTGGCGCAGCGCGATTTCCGGGCACTTGTGCGCCTTGGCATGCGGCCGCAGCGCCACGTCGTGGCGGTCGGCCCAGGCCTGCATGGCGCGCAGGTTGGCCTCGAACGTGGCCAGGTCCAGCACCAGGCTGGGCGTGTCGACGCGGTCCAGCGGATCGCCCGGCTGCGCGGGTGGGGGCAGCGCAATGCCGCGTATGACTTCCTGGGACATCCTGATGACTCCGTAGTCTGACTGCTTGAGATGTAACGCACGCATAACCAAAGCGGGACCACCCATAACCAAACGGGCGATGCACCCCCAGGTAAACGATAGCCCCGTAACCATTGGCTACCAGTGGCCTACATGACAGAATTTCATCATGAAAACGGCCCCCAAGGGGAGGCCCATTTCCGGCGCGCCAGCCAGGTGCGCCGGCGATGACAAGACGAACCACGTCACCCGATTGACCTGTCAACAAATTCCGGAGAAGCACGCATGAAACTCAAGCAATGGATCACCGCCCTGACCGTCGCGGTCGCCGCCGTGGGCGCCACCGGCGCCGCGCAGGCCCAGCAGTTCTTCCGCATCGGCACGGGCGGCACCGCCGGCACGTACTACCCCATCGGCGGCATCATCGCCAACGCCGTGTCGCAGCCCGGCAAGCTCGTGGCGACCGCTGTCGCCTCCAACGGCTCGGTGGCCAACATCAACGGCATCCTGGGCGGCTCCTTCGAAGCGGGCTTCACGCAGTCGGACGTGGCGTACTGGGCCTATAGCGGCACGGGCACCTTCGAAGGCAAGCCCAAGGCCCAGGACCTGCGCCTGATCGCCACCCTGTATCCGGAAAGCATCCACCTGGTGACGCGCAAGGGCGCGGGCATCAAGAGCGTGGCCGACCTGAAGGGCAAGCGCGTATCCATGGACGAGCCGGGCTCCGGCACGCTGGTCGACGTGCGCCTGATCCTGGGCGCCTATGGCATGACTGACAAGGACATCAAGGCCGAATACCTCAAGCCCAACCAGGCTGGCGACAAGCTCAAGGACGGCGGCCTGGACGCGTTCTTCTTCGTGGGCGGCGCCCCCGCCGGCGCCATCGCGGAACTGGCGTCCAGCGGCGCCGGCATCGAGATCGTGCCGCTGGTCGGCCCGGAGATCGACGCCCTGCGCGCCAAGCAGGAGTTCTTCACGCCCGACACCATTGCCGCCAACACCTACCAGAACGTCGGTGAAGTGAAGACCATCTCGGTCAACGCACAGATGGTCACGTCGGCCAAGCTGCCGGAACAGGTCGTGTATGACGTGACCAAGGCGCTGTACAGCGACGCCACGCGCAAGACGCTGGACAACGGCCACGCCAAGGGCAAGCTGATCACGCGCGAAAACGCCATCAAGGGCGCAGGCATCCCGTTCCACCCGGGCGCCGAGAAGTTCTACAAGGAAATCGGCCTAATGAAGTAGTCCCCCCCCGAGCGCCTGCGGCGCTTCCCCCCAGGGGGCGCCGGTGGCGGACCGGCGGAGCCGGATCCGCGCGGCCTGGCTTGGGCGGCCAACGTGCTTTTTGGGTGTTGGCTGTTTTTGTGGGTGGGCGGATCGTTGCAAGTCTTTATGTGGCGGCGTTGGCTTTTGCGCCGCCTTTGAGCAGGGCCGCCGATGCGCGGCCCTGCTTGTTGAGTCATCTTGAGAATCACCGCGATGCAAATCGACCACGAAAAAACCCAGCAACTGGCGGAGAAGTACGATTCGGAGATCCGCTTCCGGCCGCTGGACAAGACCGCCACCTGGATCGTGTCGGGCCTGCTGGTCACGCTTTCGATCTTTCATTACTACACCGCCGGATTCGGCCTGCTGCGTGAAGCCACGCACCGCGGCGTGCACCTGGCTTTCGTGCTGAGCCTGATCTTCCTGGTGTTCGGCTTTTCCAAATCGCACTACCAGCGCGAGCCCAAGTCGACCTGGTACGCGCCGGGCGGCATTCCGCTGTACGACTGGATCATCGCCATCGCGCTGGCGCTGTCGGTGATGTACATCCCGTACATCTTCGAAGACCTGGCGTTTCGCGTGGGCAACCCGCTGCCCATCGACGTCTTCATGGGATCGATCCTGCTGATCGGCCTGCTGGAGGCCACGCGCCGCGCCATGGGTTGGCCGCTGCCCATCATCGCGCTGGTCTTCATGGCCTATGCCATGTTCGGTCCGTACTTCCCCGGGCTGCTGCAGCATGCGGGCAACACCTGGTCCCAGATCGTCAACCACATGTACCTGACGAGCCAGGGCGTGTACGGGGTGGCGGTGGGCGTGGTGGCGACCTACGTGTTCCATTTCGTGCTGTTCGGGGTGCTTGCGACGCGCATCGGCCTGGGGCAGCTGTTCCTGGATGTGGCCTCCACGATCGCGGGACGCTACGCCGGCGGCCCCGCCAAGGTGTCGGTGTTCGGCTCGGCCATGTTCGGCATGTTGTCCGGTTCGTCGGTGGCCAATGCCGTCACGGTCGGCTCGCTGACCATTCCCGCCATGATCCGCATCGGTTATCCGCGGCACTTCGCCGCGGGCGTCGAAGCCGCCAGCAGCACCGGCGGCCAGATCACGCCCCCGATCATGGGCGCGGCAGCCTTCCTGATGATCGAGTTCCTGGGCATCCCCTACCAGCAGATCGCGATCGCGGGCATCTTCCCGGCGTTCCTGTATTTCTTCGGCATGTTCATGCAGGTGCATTTCGAGGCCAAGCGTGAAGGCCTGCGCGGCCTGACCCCCGAGGAAATGCCCAAGCTCAAGCAGTCTTTCAAGATGCGCTGGCCGACGCTGATCCCGCTTGCCCTGCTGATCGGCGTGCTGGCCAGCGGACGCACGCCGTATCTGGCCGCGTTCGCCGGCATCACGGGCTGCATCGTGGTGGGCCTCTTGAACCCGTCGCAGCGCCTGCGCCTGCGCGACCTGTACGAGGCCTTCGAAACGGGCGCGAAGTACGCCCTGGCCGTGGGCGCGGCCGCCGGCACGGTCGGCATCGTGATCGGCGTGGTGACCCTGACCGGCGTGGGATTCAAGATTTCCTTCATCGTGATTTCCGCGGCCCAGGCGATCGCCGGCGGCGCGGCCATGGTGATTCCCGACGCGCTGGCCAACGTGCAGACGCTGACGCTGATCGCCGCCCTCGTCATGACGGGCCTGGTGTGCATCCTGATGGGTTGCGGCATTCCCACCACCGCCAACTACCTCATCATGGTGGCCGTTGCCGCGCCCACGCTGGTGCAGCTGGGGGTGCAGCCCATCGCCGCGCACTTCTTCGTGTTCTATTTCGGCATCCTCGCGGACATCACGCCTCCAGTGGCGCTGGCGGCCTACGCGGCGGCGGGCATGGCGGGCAGCGATCCCTTCAAGACCGGCAACACGGCGTTCAGGCTGGGCATCACCAAGCTGATCGTGCCGTTCGTCTTCGTGTTCTCGCCGTCGCTGCTGATCTCGGTGCAGGGCTTCACGTGGTACGACTTCTTCGTGACCCTGTTTGGCTGCATGATCGGCCTGGTGCTGCTGTCGGCCGCCTTCTCGCGCTACATGCTGGTGACCATGAAAAGCTGGGAGCGGTGGCTGTGCACCGTGGGCGCGCTCCTGTCGATTGTGCCGGGACTGTTCAGCGGCCTGATCGGTCTGGCGATCTGCATTCCGGTGTTCATCCGGCAACTGGCGGAACACAAACTGGAGAACGCCCCGAAGTCGGCCTGAGGTCGCGGCTACACGCTGCGGGATAAAAAAGGGGCGCACCCTTGCGGTGCCGCCCCTGTCTGCTGAATTGACTATTTTGTCAGCATTTGGCGGGAAAATGCGCCCGCTTTGTGGCAAGGTGACGTCCTACAACATTCCGCCTTTTGCCCGGTTGCCCGGCAAATTAAATCGGCGTAAAGTAAAATTCATGTTTGCTGGTCTGCCGATATGCGGGCCGACTGTGCAAACAGGCACAAACTGCGCCATATGTTCGATATCCTGGTCTATCTGTTCGAGAATTACTACACGCCCCAGGCCTGTCCTGCTGCCGATGTGCTCGCCAAGCGGCTTGCTGCCGCCGGATTCGAGCACGAAGACATCGACGACGCGCTCGGTTGGCTGTACGGGCTTGCCGAGACCACCGAACGGTGCGTCGACCTGGCCCAAGCGCCCTCGTCCGGCACCCGGATCTACACCGACAACGAATACCAGCAGCTCGGCACCGAATCCATCGGCTTCATCGCCTTCCTGGAATCGGCTGGCGTGCTGCCCGCGCCGCTGCGCGAAATCGTCATCGACCGGGGCCTGGCATCGCCGGAGACGCCCGTGCCGCTCTCCAAGATTAAGATCATCGCCCTCATGGTTCTCTGGAGCCAGGAAGCCGAGATCGACAATCTGGTCCTGGAAGAGCTGCTCGACGAAGACGGCGGACGTCTGCTGCATTGAGCACGCCCCGGCTGCCCGGGCGCTGCTTTCCGCATTTCCTCCCCGCGCGCTTGGCCGCGCGGGCTTAGCCATGTACCCATTCCATTGAATTACGTCGGCCGCTTCGCTCCCAGCCCCAGCGGCCCGCTGCACGCGGGTTCGCTGGCGACCGCGCTGGCAAGCTGGCTGGACGCGCGCGCCCAGGGCGGGCGCTGGCTGCTGCGGATCGAAGACGTCGATACCCCGCGCACGGTGCCGGGCGCGGCAGAGGTCATCATGGGCCAGCTGCACGCGCTGGGCCTGGACTGGGATGGCGACATCATGTGGCAGTCCCGCCGGGGCGACGCGTACCAGGCCGCTTTCGACGCGCTGGCCGCGCAAGGGCTCATCTATGGCTGCGGTTGCACGCGACGCGAAATCGCCGATTCGGCGTTGCGCGGCCAGACCGCGCCCGGCGCCGACGGCGAGCGGCCCTATCCGGGCACCTGCCGCCACGGCCTGCCGCAAGGACGGCAGGCCCGCGCCTGGCGGCTGCGGGTGCCGGACGGCGTGGAACGCTTCGAGGACCGCTGGCTTGGGCCGCAGGAGCAGGACGTCGCGCAAGCGGTCGGAGACTTCGCGCTGCGGCGGGCGGACGGATTATGGGCGTATCAACTGGCGGTGGTGGTGGACGACGGCGCGCAGGGCGTAACGGACGTGGTGCGCGGCGCGGACCTGCTCAGATCCACCGCGCGCCAGCGCGTGCTGGGGCGTCTGCTGGGCCTGCCTGCCCTGCGCTACCTGCATGTGCCGCTGATCCTCGACCCCGCCAGCGGCCTCAAGCTGTCCAAGCAGAATGGCGCCCCGGCCATCGACGTCAGCGCGCCGCTGGCGGCCTTGCAGGACGCCTGGCGGGCCTTGGACTTTGCCCCGCTGCCGGCCGCGGGCGTTGCGCCGTTCCTGCGAGAGGCCACGGCGCGCTGGGCCGCGAGATTTCCGGGCTGAACGGCCGGACCGCGCCGAGTCCCGTGCGGGCGCGCGTACCGGCGCAATGTCGCGAACGGGCCGCGCCGGCCCCGTCTACAGGGGCTGCAGGTCAGCGCCCAGCATCCTCACCAGCAAGGCTTCCCCGTCGTCGGCCACGCGAAGCTCGCCGTAGCGGGCGACCTCATAGCGCGCGGCCTGGCCTTCGGGGAAGAAGTACGCGTTGGTGACGATGCGCACGCCGTTGTCGCGCACCCGGTAGCGCAGCGGCACTTCGGTCTCCGCGTGCGGATGAACCTCGGGCTGGATGCGCACCGCCTGCGCCACGCCGCGCGCGTCGGGCGTCAGCATCACATAGCCGTCCGGCTCATAGCCCATGACGGTGTCCGGGTCTTCCTGTTTTCCCCCGAGCCGCAGCCGCGTCACCTCGCGCCCCGCCGCAAAATTGAGGGCCATGTAGTCGCCCTGCATGAGCGAGCGCGGATCCACCGGGACCAGTTCCAGGATGACGACCTTGCCGGACGACAGCAGCTTTTCCCGCTGCCAGATGCCGAGGTTGGCCGCCAGGAGCACCAGGGCAAGCCCCCCCAGGATGCCCGCCGTGCGCCAGCGCAGCGCGCGGGACACGGGCGGCATCTGACGGGCATGGGCCGGCTGCTGCGTGCGCATCAGGCGCGGCACCAGCCACACCGCGACGCGCAGCACGAAGAGCAGCAGCGCCGCGCCGCCCAGCCACAGCGCCTTCTGCAGCAGCGGCAGCTCCAATTGGTAGTAATAGACGCCCAGGTAGACCAGCAGGCTGGCGGCGCCGAAGATCATGACGCGCGACTGGTTCAGGCCAAAGCCCAGCAGCAGCCACGCCAGCGCGAATCCCACGCCGGGACTGGGCAGCCAGAACAGCGCCAGCAGCAACAGGCCGATCGGAACGCCCCAGGTGACGCCTTTGGTCAGGAGATGACGGCGCGGCCACAGCACGGCCAGCGCGGCGGCCATCGGCAGCAGCGCGCCCGCGACGATCAGGATGGCGGTGCGCGGGGCAAGGTGCCAGATGGCCGGCAGCTCGGTGACGGCAACGCCGCTTGCCAGCCAGACCATGCCCTGCACCGACAGCAGAAAGGCCCAGGCCAGCGGCTGCAGCGCATGGCCGCGCCGGGCGCCCACGCGGTGGCTGACGGTGATGATGACCGCCGTGGCCCAGGCGCCGATCACACCGATGGGCAGCCACAGAAAGGTGGCCCCGGCCGCCTCGAAGTGGATCCAGGCGTCGGTCAGGTCCTCATGCATGAGATCGGGCGCCAGCCCGCGCCAGATGAGGGCCGCGCTGGCCAGGGCGATCAGCAGGCCGCTCAGGAAGCGCAGGATCACATCGGGACCCAGCGCATAGACCGCTGCCGCCATCAGCAGCACGAAGAAGCTGGCGCTGCCGAATGACGTGGAACTGGAGAGGCCGAAGATGATGAGGATCTGCCCCGCGAAGGCCATGGCCGTGCCGCACTGCCGCCAGAAGGGACCGGCCTCGCTGCGCAGCACCGCCACGCCCCCCGCGCACAGCACCAGTCCGGCCACCAGGGCGCCGCCTTCGGAGTTGATCAGGCCGGAGAACGCAACGAAGACCAGCAGCAGCCAGGTGGCAAGCCAGGCGCTCAGGCCCAGCAGGCACTGCACGTACCAGGGCGGTTCCGCGCGCGGCACAGCGGCCGGCGCAAGCTGCGCCACCGGCGCGCTGGAATCGGCGGGGTCCACCGCATTGCCCGCCGAGGCGGCCGAAGGCTCGGCATCGGCGGCGGGCAGGGCGGCCGCCGGTTCGTTGCTCAGGCCGCGCAGCCAGCGCGCGGCCACGACGGCCTCGGCCATGAGCAGCGCGGCAAGCGGCAGCGCGGCCCACACGCCCGGCTCCAGCCGCCACAGCCATTCGCCCACCACCCGCAGCGACACACAGATGACGCCGGCGGCCAGCATGGCCAGGATGACGAGGTCGCGCCTGCCGCGCTGATAGTACAGGCCCAGTCCCAGGGTGGCGGCCACCCAGGCGATGCCGTTGTAGGTACCGAGCCCGTCGACGATGGCGTCGCCGAACATCAGGGCCAGCACCAGCACGCCGATGGCGATCGCGGCCAGGATGCGCGGCCCGAAGAACGTGCTCGCGCGCCAGCGGCGCGCGGCCATTTCCCAGCCAAACAGCAGCAGCATGTTCAGGCCGGCCATGAAAAGGCTGGGCAGGCCCGGCCCGCCGAAGATCATCAGCCAGGTGAACACCCGTTCGCCCAGCCACAGCGCCGCCGCCAGATTCAGCACCAGGGCCCACAGCAGCCACACGGACTGGCTGCCCGCGGCAAGCGCCCAGGGCAGCAGCAACACCGCCCACCACGCGAACAGTTCCCAGGTGTCGGCCCCGGTCTGGTAAGTTTGGCCTAGCAGCGCAAGCAGGGCGCCGAGCAGGATGCCGGCCAACGCCAGCAGCGCACCAGGTATGCTGCGGCGCACGCCGGGCCGGGCGCGCAGGCGCAATCCGGACCACGCCGCGGCCAGTGCGCTAACGGCCAGAAGGCCTTGCGCGCCGGCGAAACGCTGCATTTTTGTCATGTCCTGCCAGTTCGCCGCAACCCAGCAAACCGCTGCGCTGCCCAGCAGCAAAACGCCCAGCCACAAGGTGCTTTGCGCCAGAAAATGACGCCAAGCGTGCAGTTCGGATCCCGCTTGCCTTTCAGTGCCGACTTGCATCTGGCGAATCTCCGATCTTATTATCCGCGCTGATACGGCGGGACTACCGCCACTGGAAACACATGAATAAAACGCTGATTATTGCCGAGAAGCCCTCGGTGGCCCTTGATATATCACGCGCCTTGGGAGGCTTCGCGCGCGAGGGCGACTATTTTGAAAGCGAACGTTACGTTCTCGCTTCCAGCATCGGCCATTTGCTCAGCTTGGTCGCGCCCAACGATCCGGTCAAGGGGAAGTGGAGCTTCACGCACCTGCCCGTGATTCCGCCTGCCTTCGAACTGGGCCCGACCGACAAGAAGTCCGCCGAACGTCTCAAGCTGCTGGTCCGCCTGGCCAAGCGCAAGGACGTGGACGCCATCATCAACGCCTGTGACGCGGGGCGCGAAGGCGAACTGATCTTCCGCTACATCATTCAGTACGCGGGCGTGAAAAAGCCCATCCAGCGCCTGTGGCTCCAGTCGATGACGCAGGCCGCCATCCGCGAAGCCTTTGCCAACCTGCGCGACGATTCGCAGCTCAAGCCCCTGGAAGCGGCCGCGCGGTCGCGCGCCGAGGCCGACTGGCTGGTGGGCATCAACGGCACGCGCGCCATGACCGCCTTCAACAGCAAGGACGGCGGCTTCTTCAAGACGCCGGTCGGCCGGGTGCAGACGCCCACGCTGGCCATCGTGGCCGAGCGCGAAGAACGCATCCGCCGCTTCGTGCCGCGCGACTACTGGGAAGTGCGCGCCACCTTCGTCGCGGCCGCCGGCCTCTATGAAGGCCGCTGGATCGATCCGCAATTCAAGAAAGACGAACGCGACCCCGAAAAGCGCGAATCGCGCCTGTGGTCGGCCGCCGCCGCGCAAAGCGTGGTGGCCGCCTGCCGTGAACAGCCCGGCAGCGTGACCGAGGAATCCAAGCCGTCGAGCCAGGCGTCGCCGGCCCTGTACGACCTGACGTCGCTGCAGCGCGAGGCCAACGGCCGCTTCGGCTTTTCGGCCAAGACCACGCTGGCGCTGGCGCAGACCCTGTACGAACGCCACAAGGCGCTGACGTATCCGCGTACCGATTCGCGCTATCTGCCCGAGGACTACATCGCCACGGTGCAGGAAACGATGCGCGCGCTGGCGCAAGGCGGCTCCAACACCGTGGGCGGCCTGTCGCGCCATGCGCAGACCGTCGTCAGCCAGCAGTGGGTCAAGCCGAACCGCCGCATCTTCGACAACAAGAAGGTGTCGGATCACTTTGCCATCATCCCCACGCTGCAGATCCCGCACGACCTGAGCGAAGCCGAGGCCAAGCTCTACGACCTGGTGCTCAAGCGCTTCCTGGCGGTGTTCTTCCCCGCCGCGGAATACCGCGTCACGACCCGCCTGACCGAAGTGCAGGGACACCGCTTCCGCACGGACGGCAAGGTGCTGGTCAACCCGGGCTGGCTCGCCGTGTACGGCAAGGAAGCTCAGGGCGAGGACGCCAACCTCGTGCCCGTCGGAGACGGCGAGACCGTGCGCACCGAGGAAGTCGAAGCCGTCGGCCTGTCGACCAAGCCGCCCGCGCGTTTCAACGAAGGCACGCTGCTGTCGGCCATGGAAGGCGCCGGCAAGCTGGTGGACGACGAAGAGCTGCGCGAAGCCATGTCCGAGCGCGGCCTGGGCACGCCGGCCACGCGCGCGGCCATCATCGAAGGCCTGCTCAACGAAAGCTACCTGCGTCGCGAAGGCCGCGACCTGGTGCCTACCGCCAAGGCGCGTCAGCTCATGACGCTGCTGTCGGGCCTGGACGTCGCCGAACTGACCTCGCCCGAACTCACCGGCGAATGGGAGCACAAGCTCAAGCAGATCGAGCAGGGCGGCCTGGGCCGCGAGGCCTTCATGCGCGAGATCGCGCAAATGACCCAGGTGATCGTCAAGCGCGCCAAGGAATACGAGCGCGACACGGTGCCGGGCGACTACGCCACGCTGCAGACGCCGTGCCCCAAGTGCGGCGCGGTGGTCAAGGAAAACTACCGCCGCTTCGCCTGCACGGCCTGCGACTTCTCCATCGGCAAGCATCCGGGCGGCCGCACGTTCGAGCTGCCGGAAGTCGAGGAACTGCTGGCCAAGCGCGAGATCGGTCCGCTGCAGGGCTTCATCAGCAAGATGGGCCGGCCGTTCGCCGCCATCCTGCGCATCAGCGACGAGTACAAGCTGGAATTCGACTTCGGCCAGAACGACGAGGACGACAGCGAAGCCGTGGACTTCTCCGGCCACACGCCGGTCGGCGCCTGCCCGAAGTGCCAGTCGCGCGTGTTCGAGCACGGCATGAGCTACGTCTGCGAAAAATCGGTCGGTCCCGAAAAGACCTGCGATTTCCGGTCGGGCAAGGTCATCCTGCAGCAGGAAATCTCGCGCGAGCAGATGGAAAAGCTGTTGACCAACGGCCGCACCGACCTGCTCGACGGCTTTGTCTCCAGCCGCACGAACCGCAAGTTCAAGGCCTTCCTGGTGCGCCAGCCCGACGGCAAGATCGGTTTCGAATTCGAGCCCCGTCCTGAAAAGCCCGGCCGCGCGCCGGCCAAGACGGCGGCAAAGACCGCGACCAAGACCGCCGCGAAGAAAGCGCCGGCCAAGAAGGCGGCCGTGAAGAAGACGGCCACCAAGACAGCCACCAAAACCGCAACCAAGACGGCAACCAAAACGGCGACGAAAACCGCCGCCAAGAAGGCCGTGAAAAAGGCCGCGCCCAAGAAGACCGCGGCCTAGCCTGATTGCTGCGGCCCGTTCGCCGCCATGCTCAACGCCCGGGAAACCGGGCGTTTTCCATTGTTGGGCAGCAATCGCTAAGGTATTGTTGACGCCAAACAGCTGCATCCCAGACACATCCGAGGACGACATGACCCGTAGTTCCGCCTTCACCTCCCGCCGCCGCGTACTGGCCGCGGCGTCCGCCCTGGCCGGCATCGGCCTGCTCCATGGACGCGTCGTGCTCGCCCAGCCCAAGCTGGGCAAGGTCGTGTATGGCCAGGGCAGCATCGACCCATTTTTCGCGGCCGGCTACGTCGCGCTGAAGCAGGGCTTCTTTGGCGAGGGCGGCCTGGACGTCGAGTACCTGAATTCGCAGAGCGGCCCGCGCACGAACCAGCTCCTGGCTGCCGGACAGATCGCCTTCGGCGCCACCGCCGCCACCGCCGCGCCGGCGCTGACCATCGCGGGCAAGCCCGCGGCGCTGGTGTTCGGCTTTGACCGCAAGCTCACGTACGCCAACGTCATCGTGCGCCGCGAAGACTTCGAAAGCGGCAAGATCACGTCGCTCAAGGACCTGGCGGGCAAGCGCGTTGGCGCGACGCAGCCGCAGTCCAGCACCTGGCTGATGGCGCTGTACCTGATGCAGAAGGCCGGCGTGGCCGACAAGGTCGACATCCGCCCCCTGGGCGACCTGGCGACGATGCTGGGCGCGCTCAAGACCGGATCGGTCGCCGCCAGCATGGCCACCATGTCGATGATGGAGCAGGCCCGCCAGGAAGGCTGGGGCGTGCCCATCTTCGACGCCACCACCGAAGCCTCATGGAACGAGTTCATGGGCGGCGACGTGCCCGGCATCGCGGCCCTGACGCTTGAAAGCACCATCCAGAAGCGGCCCGAGGTCGTGCAGGCCTTCGTCACCGCCATGGTCAAGGCGCAGGACTTCATCACGGCCAACAGCGCGGCCGCCGTCACGGACGCCATCTACGACGATTTCTTGAGCGCCTTCCCGCGCGCCGCCATCGAGAAGACGCTGGGCGTCTACAAGGAAACGGTGTTCCTCAAGGACAACATCATCACCGAAGACGCGTACAACCGCATGACGGCCATCATGGGCGACGGGCGCCAGTTCTCGAACGATGAGATCAAGACCGTGCCGTATTCCCGCTGCGTGAACATGAGCTTCGTGCGAAAGGCCCGGGGCCTCTGATGATCACGCTGGACAAGGTGGGCAAGGCGTACCAGTCGCGCCAGGGCACCACGCACGCCGTCGGCGAGGTCAGCCTGACCATCGAGCAAGGCGAATTCGTCTCCATCGTGGGCCCCTCGGGCTGCGGCAAGAGCACGCTGCTCAACATGATCGCGGGCTTTCTGCGTCCCACCACGGGCGCCATCCGGGTGGACGGGCGCCTGGTGGACGGGCAGGTGCCGCCCGCGCTGGGCTACATCTTCCAGAAGGACACGCTGCTGCCGTGGTTCAGCGTCAGGAAGAACGTGGCGCTGGGCCTGAAGTTCCAGGGCGTGCCGGCCGACCGGATCGAACGCCGCGTCGCCGAACTGCTGGAGCTCGGCCACCTGAGCGCCTTCGCGGATGCCTATCCGCACCAGTTGTCCGGCGGCATGCGCCGGCGCGTGGCGCTCTTGATGAGCCTGGCGGTCGAGCCGCGCATCCTGCTGCTGGACGAGCCCTTCGGCGCGCTGGACACGCACACCAAGACGCACCTGCACCGCGAGCTGATGGAGATCTGGCGCAAGCTGGGCCAGACCATCGTGATGGTCACGCACGACCTGGACGAAGCCATCCTGCTGTCCGACCGCGTGGTGGTGCTGTCCGGGCCGCCCAGCCGCGTGCTGCTGGACGAGCGCATCCGGATCCCGCATCCGCGCGACGTCTTCACGCTGCGCGAGACGCCGCAGTTCGTCTCCCACGTGCAAAGCCTCTGGAGCGTGCTGGGCCAGCAGTTCCGCGCCGCCGCTTGACCCGACACGCCGATACGCCGATACGCGCCATGAATTCGATAGACTCCGCCGACACCCTGCAGGACCAGCTACGCCTGGACCGCCGCGCCAGCGCCGCGCGCCGGGTGCGCATCACCCTGTGGCAGGTTCTCATCCTGGCCATCATCCTGGGCTCCTGGGAAACGCTCACGCGCATCCCCTGGTTCACCCAGAACACGCTCTTTGACCCCTTCTTCATCAGCCAGCCCTCGCGCGTGGCCGTGCGTCTGTGGGAATGGCTGCAGCCCGGCCCGCGCTCGGTCTGGCCGCACCTGTGGCTGACGCTGCAGGCCACGCTGGTGGGCCTGGTGGTGGGCGTGGGCAGCGGCTTCGTGGTGGGCATGACGCTCAGCCGCAGCCGGTTCCTGGCCGACGTGTTCAACCCCTTCATCGTGGCGTTCAACTCCATGCCGCGGATCGCCTTCGTGCCGCTCATCACCATGTTCTTCGGGCTGGGCCTGGCGTCCAAGGTGGTCACGTCATGGTTCGTGGTGTTCTTCCTGGTGTTCTTCAACACCTACAAGGGCGGGCGCAGCGTGGAACGGGAACTCGTCGACTTCTGCCGCACGCTGGGCGGCTCGCCGCGCCAGATCCTGTGGCGCGTGCGGATTCCCACCGCCGCCGCCTGGACCTTCGCGGCGCTGCCCAATGCCATCAGCTTCGCGCTGATCGGCGTGGTGCTGGCCGAATTCGTGGGCTCCACCACGGGCATGGGCTACCTGATGATCACCGCGCTGGCGACCTTGAACGCCACCGACATGTTCGCGGCCGTGACGCTGCTGTCCATCGTCGGCATCGCGCTGGTTTATTGTGTGACCTGGATCGAACGCCGGCTCTTGCACTGGGCGCCGGAGTTCAGGGAATGAACGAGACGCGAACGATGAAGACACTGCCTTATCTGCGCAATTTCGACCTGACGGGACAAGTCGCGCTGGTGACCGGCTCGGCCCGCGGGCTGGGCTTTTGCATCGCGCGCGCGCTGGCGGGATGCGGCGCACGCGTGCTGATCAACGGCCGCAACGTCGAGGCGGTCGACGCCGCGGTGGCGGAGCTGACCGGCGCCGGCCTGGACGCGCACCCGCTCCCCTTCGACGTGGCCGACGATGCGGCAATGGCGCAGGCCTTCCAGCGCATCGACAGCGAGCACGAACGCCTGGACATCCTGGTCAACAACGTGGGCGCGCGCAACCGCAAAACGCTGCGCGACACCAGCCCCGCCGAAATCCGCGAACTCATCGACACCGATCTGGTGGCGGGCATGCTGCTGGCCAAGTACGCGGCCGAGCGCATGATGCGCCAGGGCGGCGGGCGGCTGATCGCGATCACGTCGGTGGTGGGCGAACTGGCGCGTTCGGGCGACGCGGTGTATCCCGCGGCCAAGCAGGGCCTGACCGGCATGGTGCGCGCGCTGGCGGCCGAATTCGGCGGGCACTACATCACCAGCAACGCCATCGCGCCGGGCACGTTCGCCACCGAGACCAATGCGGACATGGTCGCCGACCCGAAGTTCGGCCCGCGCATCGCCGCGCGCAATCCGACGGGACGCTGGGGCGAGCCCGAAGAAATCGCGGGCGCCGCCGTGTTCCTGGCGTCGCCCGCGGCCTCCTATGTGAACGGTCACGTGCTGGTGGTGGACGGCGGGCTGTCGATCCAGTTCTGAGGGCCGCGAAAGCGGGGCAACCGCTCAGGTCGTCTCGTCCTGATACCAGACGCCTTCGGCCAGCATCATCTTCTGATGGCCATGCCCGGCCGGCATCATCGGGAAGCAGTTTTCCTGCGCCGTGACCGCGACGTCCAGGAAATACGGACCGTCATGCGCCAGGCATTCGGCCAGCGCGGCGTCGAGCTGGGCGGGGTCGTCCACGCGCGCCGCGCCCCAGCCGAAGGCACGCGCCAGTGCCACGAAATCCGGCAGCGACGCGTTGTAGCTGTGGCTGTAGCGCCCGCCGTGGATCAGTTCCTGCCACTGGCGCACCATGCCCATGTAGCCGTTGTTGCACAGCACGACCTTCACGGGCGTCTCGTGCTGCATGGCGGTGGACAGCTCCTGGATGTTCATCAGCACCGACGCATCGCCGCTGACGCAGACCACCGTCTTGTCCGGATGCGCCACCTGCGCGCCGATGGCGGCGGGCACGCCGTAGCCCATGGTGCCCGCACCGCCCGAGGTCAGCCAGCGGTTGGGGCGGTCAAAGCGCAGATACTGCGCGGCCCACATCTGGTGCTGGCCCACGTCCGTGGAGACGATGGCATCGCGGCCCGAAAGCGCGGCGTTCAGGCGCGACATCAGGTGCTGCGGCAGGATGGCGTCCGGCGCGGGCTCATAGCCCAGGCAGTCCTGCGCGCGCCAGGCGTCGATGCGCTTGAACCAGGGCGCCAGGCGCGCTGGCTCCAGCGGCGCATCGCCCAGCTCGGCGCGCAGCGCGCGCACCAGCGGCAGGCAATCGCCCACCAGCGCCACGTCCACGCGCACCACCTTGTTGATCGAGGCGGGGTCGATGTCGATATGGATCTTGCGGGCGTGCGGGCAAAACTCGGACAGCTTGCCGGTGATGCGGTCATCGAACCGCGCGCCGATGCAGACCACGAGATCGGCGTTGTGCATGGCGAGGTTGGCCTCGACCGTGCCGTGCATGCCCAGCATGCCCACGAACTGGGGATCGGACGCGGGAAAGGCGCCCAGGCCCATCAGCGTCAGCGTGCAGGGCGCGCCGGTGTGGCGCACCAGGTCCGTGAACGCGGCGCAGGCCTCGGGGCCGGCGTTCACCAGCCCGCCGCCGCCATAGAAGATGGGACGCTTGGCCTGCGCGATCAGCGCGGCGGCGCGGCGCACGGCCGACTGCGGCAGCTTGGGCGCCAGCTTGCCGGACTGGCGGCGCGCGCGCAGCGCGGCCAGCTTGTGCTGCGAGGGCAGGTCCAGGCCGTCATCCGCGTCGCGCGGCACGGCAAGCTGCACGTCCTTGGGAAAATCCACCAGCACCGGGCCGGGCCGGCCCTGGCGGGTCAGTTCAAAGGCGCGGGCCACCACGTTCGCCACGTCGTCGACGGCGCGGATCTGGGTGTTCCACTTGGTGACGGAACGCGAGATGCCGATGGCGTCGCATTCCTGGAAGGCGTCGGTGCCGATGGCGGCCGTGGCGACCTGGCCGCTGATGCACAGCACCGGGATCGAATCGCACATGGCATCCAGCAGGCCAGAGGTGGTGTTGGCCATGCCGGGGCCCGAGGTGACGAACACCACGCCAGGGCGGCCGGTGGTGCGGGCGTAGCCCTCCGCGGCATGCACGGCGGCCTGCTCGTGGCGCACCAGCACGTGGCGCAGGCGCGGTTCGGCGTACAGGGCGTCGTATAGGGGAAGGACCGCCCCGCCGGGATAGCCGAAGACCGTATCGACGCCGTGCGCAATCAGCGTGTCGAGCAGGATCTTCGCCCCATTGGCAGGGGCGGTTTCGGTGGCGGCAAGCGCGGCGGCGGCGGTGGGGTGCAGGCGATCGTTCATGCTATCCATCTTATTCGTAGACCCGGAGAATTTTTATCTTCTTTTCCACGGATAACCGCCGGACGGAGTAAATTCATCTTTGATTTGGAGGAATCAAAGAAAATGAACCTGGACAAGTTCGATCTGGCCATTTTGAAGGTGCTGCAGGACAACGCGCGCGCCAGCCTGAACGACATCGGCGCGGCGGTGGGCCTGTCATCCACGCCCTGCTGGAACCGCATCAAGCGCATGGAGAGCGCCGGGGTGATCCGCGGCTACACGGTAGACATCGACCCGGCGAGCCTGGGTTTCATGGACACCGTCATCGTCCACGTCACGCTCGAAAGCCACAGCGAAGAGACCCTGTACGAATTCGGCCGCGCGCTGGCGCAGATTCCGGAGGTGCTGGAGGCGTTCCTGGTGTCGGGCGACTACGACTATTACATCCGCATCGCCGTGCGCGACACCCGCGACTACGAGCGCCTGCTGCGCGAACAGCTCTACCGCATCCCGGGCATCCGGCACAGCAAGTCCTGCTTCGTGCTGCGCCGGCTCAAGGAAACCAAGCTGCCGCTGACAGGGCCGGCGGCGTAGGCCGCCCCCCGGCACGACGTCCCTAGCGCAGCACGTAGTCCACCGGCACCGCGGGCTCGGGCAGCGGCCGCACGCCCAGGCCTTCGAGCAGGTCGATCTCGATTACGCGGGCCAGCGCCGACAGCGGCAGGTCGTTTTCGTCCGCGCCGAAGGGGTCTTCCAGCTCGTCGCCCAGCGCGTCCAGGCCGAAGAAGGTGTAGGCGACGATGGTGACCGCGAGCGGCGTCAGGAATTCCAGCGTGCCCACCAGGCCGAAAGGCAGCAGCAGGCAAAAGAGCCACGCCGTGCGGTGCAGCAGCAGGGAATAGGCGAACGGACAGGGCGTGAACTTGATGCGCTCGCACGCCGCCTGGATCGCGGCGCATTGCGCCACGCGCTGGGTCAGGGCCTGGTACAGGATGTCGGTGAGTTCGCCCCGCCGCAGGCAGGCCGCGAGGTCGCGGTTGATCGACATGAGCAGGGCGTCAGGCACGTTGCGGCATCCGGCCAGCGTATCCAGTTCGTCCTGCTGCACCCACGGGCGCACCGCCTCGACCATGTCCTGGCCGCGCAGCCGCGCCGCCAGTCCGTAGCCGAAACCGATGCAGCGCCGCACCAGCCGCTCCTGCACGGGATTGGCGGTGCTGGCCGCCAGCAACACCGCGCTTTCGCGCGCCAGGCTGCGCGCCTGCACGACGAGGTCGCCCCATTGCTTGCGGGCTTCCCACCAGCGGTCGTAGCAGACGTTGTTGCGAAAGCCCATGAAGACCGACAGCGCCAGCCCGAAGAGCGAGAAGGGCACCGCGGTCAGGTGCGCCGGAGAGAAGAACTGGCGGTGATACATCCACACCACCACGCAGGAGAGCAACGTGATGACGATGATCCTGCTGAGAATGCGGGGGATGATGGAACCGCGCAACACAAAGAACAAGGCCAGCGCGGAAGGCCGCGGACGGACGATCATGATGAATATCAAGCAAGGGACAAGGCGGCGCTCACTATACGCCTGTCCTCGCGCAAGAATGCCACCGATATAATTCTGTTTCGTCTCACCGCCCCCGCCCAATCCAATGACCAACGAAGACACCCCGATCAAGCCCTGGTACGTGGTCCGCCGCTCCAAGCTGCACGGCAACGGCGTCTTCGCCGCCCGCAAGATTCCCGCAGGCACGCGCATCATCGAATACGGCGGTGAACGCATCAGCGCCAAGGAAGCCGACCGCCGCCACCCCACCAACCCGGACGATCCCTTCCACACGTTCTTCTTCGCGCTCAGCTCCGGCCGCGTCATCGACGGCGGGGACAACGGCAACGACGCCCGCTGGATCAACCATTCGTGCCAGCCCAACTGCGAGGCGCAGGAAGGCAAGCACGGCAAGCGCGTCTACATCGTGGCGCTGGACGACATCCCTCGCGGCACGGAACTGTCCTACGACTATGGCCTGGTGCTGGACGGGCGCATCACCAAGGCGTTGAAGGAAGGCTACCGCTGCCTGTGCGGCACGCCCCCGTGCCGCGGCACGATGCTGGCCCTGCCGGCCAAGAAGGCCGGCAAAGCCGCCAAACGGACGACCAAGAAGACGGCCGAAAAGACGGCCGAGAAATCGGGCAAGAAGGCGCCCGAGAAAGCGGCCACGAAGGCCAAGCCGCCCGCGCCCGCGTCCGCCTGAACGGCGCCCCGGGCCAGTCTCCCGTTTTCCGAAGACCACAACTGCAATAAGCATATTCAATCCCGCTCCGCGGACAGGCGTACAATCGACCGGTCGTTAACACGACATGCAGTACGTCTTCAGGGCGGGGTGCAATTCCCCACCGGCGGTATGCCATGCAATGTGGCGAGCCCGCGAGCGCCCGGCCTCCTTCAAGCGGCCGGGGTCAGCAGACCTGGTGAGATGCCAGGGCCGACGGTCATAGTCCGGATGAGAGAAGATGTGCCGGCACACACTCGGCTGCCCCGGGCGCGATGGCGTCCGCCTGGCCGTATTGCGTTCGGCTGTCGATTAGCCCTGAAACGTTTTTCGCCCCATCCTTTTGCGAGAGCGTTTCAATGTCCCACGTTGCCTTTACCCAGCAGTCTCCCCTCCCCAGTCTTGCGTCGCAGCCCTTTGCCGCCCGTTTGCAGCGCGCGCTGCACCATCTGCGCCTGGGCCGTCCCGTCATCCTCATGGACGACTTCGACCGCGAAAACGAGGCCGACCTGATCGTCGCGGCCGACAAGCTGACCGTGCCCGTCATGGCCCAGCTCATCCGCGACGGCAGCGGCATCGTCTGCCTCTGCCTGCCCGGCGACACGCTGGACCGCCTGGCGTTGCCGCCAATGGTCCCGCGCAACCAGAGCCGCTTTGCCACGGCGTTCACCGTGTCGATCGAAGCCCGCGAAGGCGTGAGCACCGGCGTGTCGGCCGCGGACCGCGTCACGACCATCCGCGCCGCCATCGCGCCGACGGCGCAGGCCGACGACATCGTCAGCCCCGGCCACGTGTTCCCGCTGCGCGCGCAGCCGGGCGGCGTGCTGACGCGCCGCGGCCACACCGAAGGGTCGGTCGACCTGGCCGTGCTGGCCGGCCTGCGCCCGGCCGGCGTGCTGTGCGAGCTGATGAACGCCGACGGCACGATGATGCGCGGCGCGGCGCTGGAGCGCTACGCCGCGCAGCACGGCCTGGTCGCGCTGACCATCGCGGAACTGGCCGACCATCTGCAAAAGCAGAAAGACGGCCAGGCCGAATTCCTCGATGACGAGGTCCTGGAGATGGCGGCCACCGTCTGACCGGCAGCACAGGGCGTGCGCGAAAGCGCGGGCGAGCGATGGCATAATCCGCCCAACGCGGCAGGGAAACGATACGGATCGCCTGCCGCGACGTTTATGAGCCATTGCTCACGTTTGATACTCGCCTTTCGCCGCACCCATGACCGCCATCCCCCAGCCCCGGAAATCGCCGCGCCAGCTCAGATCCCAGCACACCGTCGACACCATCCTGCAGGCCACGGCTCGCGTTTTGGCCGCGCACGGCTATGCCGGCACCAATACCAACCTGATCGCGGAAACGGCGGGCGTCAGCGTGGGCTCGCTCTACCAGTACTTTCCCAACAAGAACGCGCTGATCGCCGCGCTGCACGACCGGCACGACAACCAGATGCTGGACGTGATCGACGACGTGCTGAACGGCAATCCGGCGGCCACCCTGCGCGAACGCGTGGGCGCGATTGTCCAGGCGATGCTGCATGCGCATCTGCTGGAGCCGGCGCTGCACCGGGTGCTGGAAAGGGAGTTCCCGCTCTTTGATCTGCCGCGCGAGCACAGCCGCGCCGACCAGGACATCCACCGCCGCATGCGGCACCTGCTTGAACTGCACCGCGCCGAAATCGCGCAATCGGACCGCGATCTGGCGACCTATGTGGTGCTGCGCATCATGGAATCGCTGGTGCACGCGGCGGCGCTGGAGCCGCCGGCGGGCTTCACGCCCAAGCAGCTGGAAGGCGCCGTGGTGGACGCGGTGATGGGATACCTGGGTGCGCCGCCCGCTGCGGCGCCGCGCAAGGCCGCCAAGACGCCGCGGACCGCGAGCCCGGCAAAGAAGGCAACGCCTCCCCGCGCCTAGGCCGCGGGCTCAAGCGCGCGCGCGGGCCATGCTGGCCAGGCAGTCGGCGGGGCCGCCCGTCACGACGTGCGCGCTGCACGCCAGCATCAGATTCAGGTTCAGGCCGAAGTCCTCGACGGTGTGGCCCTGGGCGTCGACCATGCGCGAGACGCCGTCGTCGGCCGCCGCCCCCACGGCCACCTGGTCGATGAGCGAGCCCGCCTGGCTGGTGTAGGCCCAGACGGGCTTGCCGCAGGCGATGGCGTAGCCGACCTCGAAGGCCGTGCCCGAGTCGGGCTCGGCGCCGCGAAAGGGATTGAGGTTCGCCATCACCATGTCGGCGCGGCGTATCAGCGCGATATTCGCCTGGTAGATCCACTGCGCCAGCGCCGGGCCCGACAGCCCGGCCGGCGCGGCGTTGTCCAGCGGGAACAGGCCCTCGAAGCCGTACGTCGCGCACAGGGTCTTGAGGCGTTCGCCGTGCGCCACGGCATCGGGCAGAAAGACATCGAACCCCGCCAGATAAACGCTGCGCATGGCCCTTACTCCGGTTCGGCGACGTTGAAGGCTTCGCCGGTGGCGAAGAACGAGCCGCCGGCCACGTAGTGCACCGAACGGCGCGCGTCGTCCGGGAAGTGCCAGCGGTTGCCCGAGAACGCTTCCGGCGCCGCCCACGCGGCCACGACCTCGCCGATGAAGAGGTCATAGGCCTGCTGGTTGTGCGGCTCGGGGATGACCTTGCATTCCAGCCATCCGAGGCAGTCGCTGATGAGCGGCGCGCCGATCTTGCTGGCCGCGAAGGTCGTCAGGCCGCTGGCCTGGAACTTGTCTTCGTCGCGGCCCGACTGCGAGCCCACCCGCAGCGTGGCGCTTGCCTGCGCCCGCGACGGGATGCACAGCGCAAATTCGCCCGAGGCCTCGATCAGTTCGCGGGTATAGGTGCTTTTGTCGACCACGACCAGCATCTTGGGCGGGCTGAAATCCAGCGGCATGGCCCATGCCGCGGCCATCACGTTGCGCGCATCGCCATGCGCGCTGGTGACCAGCACGGTCGGGCCGTGGTTCAGGAGGAGGTAGGCGCGGGGCAGGTCGACGGGTTCGATCATGGGCGGCCTAGAACATGCCGTTCTTGTTGGCGGGGTTTTCGGGGATCTCCTGGCTCACGTCCCAGTGCTCCACGATCTTGCCGTCTTGGACGCGGAAGATGTCGACCACGGCCTGGCCGCGGTCTTCCGGCGAATCGCGCCACAGGTTGTGGATCATGACGAGATCGCCTTCGGCGATGACGCGCTTGATCTCGACGATGGCCTGCGGGTGCTGTTCGAAATAGCGCGGAAAGAAATCCACCATCGGCCCGACGCCGTCCTGCATGTACGGATTGTGCTGGGTGTAGGTCGGGCCGACGTACCGGCGCACGGCTTCGTCGATGTCGCGGTCCTGGAACATCATGCGGAAGAACGCGACGGCGATGTCCTTGTTCGACTGCGGCTCGGCCGCAAGCGCCGGCGCGGCCGCCACGCAACTGGAGGCGACCAGCAGGCAGGCGGCCAACGATTTCCACTTCATACGCATACAGGACTACTCAGGTGACGCCGACTGGCGGCCTGCCAGTTTACAAACAAACGCGGCCGATCATCAGTACCCGACGGTGTAACGGCGGCGCGAATGCCGGGGCGTCTCGACTTCGTCGGCCAGGGCGATCGCGTAGTCTTCCATCGAAATCCAGCTCTTGCCTTCCTCGTCCGCGAGCAGGTGGTCGTCGCCCACGCGGAAGGTGGCGGTGCGCTCGCCCGGTTCAAAGATCGCCGACGGCGACAGGAACGTCCAGTTCAGCACCTTTTCCTGGCGCAACGCATCCAGGAACACCACGCCGGCGCGCGCTTCGGGCTTGTAGGCGTCCGGGAATTCCGGGGTGTCGATCAGCATCTTGCCGGGCGCCACCAGCAGGCTGCCCGCGCCGCCCACCACCAGCAGGCGCGGCACGCCCGCGTTCTTGACGGCGGCCAGCAGCGGCTTGGCGTCGGTGGACACAAAGCGCGTGGCGCTGATTACGGCATCGTGACCCGCCAGGATCGGCGTCAGGCCTTCGGGGTCGGTGGCATCGCCCTGGCGGACGGTGAGGCCCGGCTGTTCGTTGACCTCGGCGGGATTGCGGGCGATGCCCGTCACCTCGTGGCCGCGCTTGAGCAGTTCGTCCGCCACGCGCGAACCCACGCGGCCGGTAATTCCGATCAATGCGATTTTCATGGTCTTGCTCCTTGCAGGAATGGGCCGGTCGCGGCCGCCACGGGATGGGGCGGAACAGGCGCCGGCGCAGGCAAAGCCATACTATTCGGCGCAATCCGATCAAAAAACCCTCAAACCGGGAAGAGTTTTTTGCATTTCATGCACCAATACCCGGGAGATCGGCCGTCAGGCGCGGGCGGGCGGCGCGCGCCCGGCGCTCCCCGCAATCCAGTGTGCGCCCGGCGGCCCCGCTTGAACAGGGGCCGCCCGCCCCGGTCAGCGCGCGGCGCGCTGCGCCTGGTACACCTGCAGATGCGAATACGCCACGCGCAGATAGGTGGCGTCCACGCCCAGCGTGCGGGCGCGGCGGACCATGTCGCCCACGATGTGGTCGGCCTCGACCGGCAGGCCCTGGCGCAGGTCGCGGAACATGGAAGCGGTCATGGGCTGGCTGCGGTCGGACAACAGCTTCTGCACGGCGGCGTCGGCCTCGGGCCGCACCGCATGGCCGGAGGCGGCCGCGACCGCCTGCGATTCCTGCAGCAGGCTGAGCAGGATGTCCACGCCGTCGTCCGTGGACGCGATCTCGCCGACCGAGCCGCGCATCAGGCAGGTGGCGGCGGCCAGCGTCGTCAGCATGACGTATTTTTCCCAGATGTCCTGGTAGATGTTTTCGCTGAGGCGGCTGACGTATTCGCCGCCCGCCAGCGCCTGCTCCAGCGCGATGCAGCGCTCGCTGCGGGCGGGGCCGGCGCGTTCGCCGAACACGAGGTTGGCATGCTTGCCCAGGTGGACGACTTCGCCGTCGGGGCCGAGCGTGGCATTGATCTGGCACAGGCCGCCCAGCACGCGATGCGGTTCGAATTCGCGGTCCAGCACGTCATACTGCAGCACGCCGTTCATGATGGGCAGCACCGCGGTATCGGGGCCCACCGCGGGGCGGATGGCCTCGATGGCGCTGTCCAGGTCGTAAGCCTTGCAGGACAGCACCACCACGTCGTAGCTGTCCTGCAGCGTCTGCTGCGTGACCAGCTTGGGGTGCAGCGTGGCATCTCCCAGCGGACTCTGGATGCGCAATCCCTGCTCGCGGATCCGCGCGGCGCGCGGCTCGCGCACCAGGAACGTCACGTCCGCGCCCGCTTGCGCCGCGCGCCCGCCGAAGTATCCGCCGGTGCCGCCGGCGCCCAAGAACAACAACCGCATGCCTGTCTCCTGTTGGCTGCCCGCGTCGGACGCGGGCCGATGAAAGAATTATGCGCCCGGACCGCCGCGCGGCCCATCGGCCGCGCCCACGCGCCGGACGGTTCAGGCCTGCTGCTGGCGTTCGGTCCAGGCCTCGTATCCGCCGCGCAGGGCCCAGATCTTGCGGTAGCCGGCGGCGCGCAGGCGCGAGGCGAGCAGCGCGGCCGAGACCTCGTTCGGGCATGCGCAATAGACCACGATGTCGGCGTCGAGCGCGCCCGGATCCAGCGCGGGCAGCGGCTGCTTCAGATCCACGGCCACGGCGCCAGGGATGCGCGCCCCGTCGCGCTGGGCCTCGGGCCGCACGTCGAAGACCAGCGCATCGCGCCCGTCCTGGCGCCACTGCATCAGCTCGTCGACCGACAGCCGCGGAATGACGCGCAGGCTGCGCAGTAGCAGCCGGCGGCGCAGAAAGCGCGCCATGATGTAGAGGGCCAGCACGGCCGCCAGCACCGCCAGTCCCACCGGGCCATAGGTGCCCAGGACGTCCAGCACGTCGTTGACCACGCTGTGGAAGAGGCCGCCCAGCAGCAGCGCCGAGCCTACCCAGACCAGCGCGCCGGCCAGGTCATAGACGAAGAAGCGGCGATAGGGCGTGCGGGTCAGGCCCGCCATGACGGTGGACAGGGCGCCCGCGCCCGGCAGGAACTTGCACACCAGCAGCGCGCGCACGCCGATGCGCAGGTACAGGCGCTGCGTCTGCCGGATGCACGAGTCCTGCGACAAGGACAGCTTGCAGACCACGCCCAGCAGCCGCGACCCGTAGCGCCGCCCGGCCCAATACCAGAGGCTGTCGGCGATGAGGCAGGCGGCCGTGGCGGCCAGCAGGGGCACGATCCATCCGGCCGCGCCCGCCAGCGCGCCGGCCGCGATGATCATGGGGTAGGCGGGCACCGGCAGCCCGGCCTGCTCGATCAGGACGTTGGCGAACACCAGCCACCCGCCGTACTGCTCGAGCAGCAATTGAATGTCTTGCATGGGTCTTCCTGCTTGCCGCGCACGTCGCGGCTCCTGCGCGGAATTTTAGGCGCGCGCCCTCGCGGACGGACCATAGACCCTGCGCCCCGCGCGGCAACAGACTGTTCCCTTGCCATGGACACCGGCGTCATCCCGGCGCAGTGTCCACCTATTGGGACACCGCGCACCACATCGGTGCAACCAATCCCCGCGAGGGTGCCTATAATCCTGCCCGGCCATCAGGTTTCCCCGACTTGTCGCAGGAATGCCCCGTGGCATACAAATTGCTTCGCCAGGACAGGCGGCGAACCCGACCATTCGGACGGGTGCGCCTCCTGGCGCTCCCATCCGATGACCGATCCCACGCCCCCGTTTCCGCACGTTCGCCCCGGCATCATGGCCGCCAGCGGCAGCGGCCTCCTTGCAGCGGGCGGCGCCTCCCCTCATCTCCATTACCTGTCCTTCCCCGCGTAGGAGTCACCTGCATGAAATCCCTTTCCCTTTCTTCCGCTGGCGGCATCGCCCGCCGCGGCCTGCTCAAGCTGGCCGCAGCGGCTGCCGGCGCGCTGATGTTCTCGGGCGCGGCCCTGGCCCAGGCGCCCGCCAAGACCAAGGTCGCCGCCGTCTACACGGTGCCGGTCGAACAGCAATGGGTCTCGCGCATCCACAAGGCCCTGTCGGCCGCCCGCGACCGCGGCGACATCGACTACACGTTCTCGGAAAACGTCACCAACGCCGACTACGAGCGCGTGCTGCGCCAGTACGCCGAGCAGGGCAACAAGCTGATCGTGGGCGAGGCGTTCGCCGTTGAAGCCGCGGCCCGCAAGGTCGCCAAGGACTATCCGCAGACCGCCTTCCTGATGGGTTCGTCGGGCAAGCCCCAGCAGCCCAACTTCTCGGTGTTCGACAACTACATCCAGGAACCCGCGTACCTGACCGGCATGATCGCCGGCGGCATGAGCAAGACCGGAAAGATCGGCCTGGTCGGCGGCTACCCCATCCCCGAAGTGAACCGCCTGATGCAGGCTTTCATGGAAGGCGCCAAGGAAACGAACCCGAAGGCCGAGTTCACCGTGACCTTCATCGGCTCGTGGTTCGATCCCCCCAAGGCCAAGGAAGCCGCCTTCGCCATGATCGACAAGGGCGCGGACGTGCTCTATGCCGAACGCTTCGGCGTGTCGGACGCCGCCAAGGAACGCGGCAAGCTGGCCATCGGCAACGTGATCGACACCCAGCCGCAGTACCCCGAGACGGTCGTCGCCTCGGCGCTGTGGAGCATGGAACCCACCATCGACGAAGCGCTCAAGCAAGTGAAGGCCGGCACGTTCAAGGCCGCTGACTTCGGCCAGTATTCGCTGATGAAGCACAAGGGCTCGTCGCTCGCGCCGCTGGGCACCTTCGCGCAGAAGATCCCGGCCGACCTGGTCGCCAAGGTCCAGGCCAAGGAAAAAGCCATCCTGGACGGCAGCTTCACCGTGAAGGTCAACGACAAAGAACCCAAGTCCACGGCACGATGAACCAAGCGCCTCTCGCCCTGCAACTGACGGGGATCACCAAACGCTTTGGCAGCCTCACGGCCAACGACGATGTCTCGCTTACGCTCCGGCAGGGCGAAGTGTTGGCCTTGCTGGGCGAGAACGGCGCCGGCAAATCGACCCTGGTGTCGATCCTGTTCGGCCACTACGTGGCCGACGCCGGCCGTATCGACGTCTTCGGCAAGCCCTTGCCCGCCGGCCGCCCCGACGCCGCGCTGGCGGCGGGCGTGGGCATGGTGCACCAGCATTTCACGCTGGCCGACAACCTCACCGTGCTGGACAACATCATGGTGGGCACGGAATCGCTCTGGAAGCTGGCATCGGGCCGCGGCCAGGCCCGCAAACGCCTGGTTGAACTGGGCCAGCGCTTCGGCCTGGGCGTGGACCCGGACGCGCGCGTGGGCACGCTGTCCGTCGGCGAAAAGCAGCGCGTCGAGATCCTGAAAGCGTTGTACCGCGGCGCCCGCGTGCTGATCCTGGACGAGCCCACCGCGGTGCTGACGCCGCAGGAAGTGCAGGACCTGTTCGCCACGCTGCGCGGCTTTGTCGACGAAGGCCTGGCCGTAATCTTCATTTCGCACAAGCTGGACGAAGTGATGGCCGTGTCGCGCCGCGTCGCCGTGCTGCGGCAGGGCCGGCTGGTGGCCGAGCGCGACACCGCGGACACCAGCCCGGCGGAACTGGCCGAACTGATGGTGGGCCGCAAGGTCGTCATGCCGCGCGCGCAAGCGGCCTCGGCCGCCGAGCAGGCTGCGCCCGTGGTGACCCTGTCCCAGGTGACCGTGCGCGACAGCCGCGACGGCGCGCCCCGGCTCGACAGCCTGGACCTGGTTGTCCACACCCATGAAATCGTGGCCATCGCCGGCGTGGCCGGCAACGGCCAACAGGCGCTGGTGTCGGTACTGACCGGCCTGCGCCAGCCCTCGGACGGCACGATCCGGCTGGGCCCGGAACACGCCGCCGCGCCGACCACCCCCGCCGGCTGGACCGCCGCGCGCGTGGGCCGCATCCCGGAAGACCGGCACGGCGAAGGCATGATCGGCGACAGCCCCCTGTGGGAAAACGCCATCGTGGAAGACCTGAAAGACAAGCGCTTCGCCCGCCACGGCCTGATCCGCGCCCGCGCGGGCAAGGCGTATGCGGCGTCGCTCGCCAAGCAGTTCGACGTGCGCGCCGCCTCGCTCGACGTGCGCACGCGCAGCCTGTCCGGCGGCAACATGCAGAAACTGATCCTGGGCCGCACGCTCGCGCGCGAGCCGCGCCTCATCGTGGCCGACCAGCCCACCTGGGGCCTGGACATCGGCGCGGTCGCCTACGTGCGCGAGCGGCTGCTGGCGGCGCGCGCGCGCGGCGCGGGCGTGCTGCTGGTGTCCGAAGACCTGGAAGAAATCTTCGCCCTGGCCGACCGCATCGCCGTGCTGTGCGGCGGCAAGCTGGTCGCGATCAAGCCGGTGGCCGACTGGACGCCCGCCACCGTCGGCCTGGCCATGACGGGAACCCGGGCGTGACGGGCCGTCCCGTCCTGCCCGGCTTTCTTCACAACTGAGCATCACTCGCATGAAACTGATCCTGGAACGCCGCCCCGAGCCCAGCCGCCTTGCGCTGGCCCTGGCCCCGATCGCGGCCATCCTCTTCACCCTGGCGGTCTGCACGCTGCTGGTGGCCTGGGCCGGCGCCCCCGTCGGCCGCGCCTATGCGCTGTTGTTCGAAGGCGCGTTCGGCACGCGCTTCGCGCTGTCCGAAACGCTGACGCGCGCCACGCCGCTGATGCTGACCGGCCTGGCCTGCGCCGTGGCCTTCCGGGCCCGTTTCTACAACATCGGCGCCGAAGGCCAGCTCTATCTGGGCGCGCTGGCGGCCGTGGCGGTGGGCGGCCTGCACGGCGGCACCGGCTTCGACCTGCCCGTGCCCGTGCTGTTTGCCGGCATGATGCTGGCGGCCGCGCTGGCCGGCGCCTTGCTGCTGCTGATCCCGGCCGTGCTGAAGACACGCCTGGGCGTGGACGAAGTGGTGACCACGCTGCTGGGCAACTTCATCGTGCTGCTGTTCGTGTCCATGATGCTGGACGGCCCGATGAAGGATCCCATGGCCATGGGTTGGCCGCAGTCCGTGGCGCTGAACGGCGACCTGGAGCTGGGCAAGCTGATCGAACGCACCCGCGCCCACACGGGCCTGCTCTGGGCCGCGGGCCTGGCGCTGGGCCTGTGGCTGCTCAACCGCTACACGGTGTTCGGCTTCCAGATGCGCGCGGTGGGCGCCAACGCCCACGCCTCGCGCTTCCTGGGCCTGCCGGTGAACCGCGTGATGCTGGGCACCGCCATGCTGTCGGGCGCGCTGGCGGGCTTGGCCGGCGCCATCGAAGTGGCGGGGCGCACCAGCTACGTCACGCTCGACATGTCGCCGGGCTACGGCTACACGGGCGTGGTGGTCGCCATGCTTGCGGGCCTGCATCCGCTGGGCGTGATCCTGGCCAGCATTTTCGTGGCCGGCATGCTGGTGGGCGCCGACAGCATGAGCCGCGCCATCGCCGTGCCCAACTACATCGCCGACGTCATCGTCGCCACCTCGTTGCTCGCCATGCTGGTCGCGACGCTATTCGCGCAGTACCGCCTGCGCCGCAACAAGGCTTGAGGAGCACGCCATGGAATGGATGGATTTGATGAGTTCCGCGGCCTTCTGGGTCGCCGTGCTGCGCCTGGCCACGCCGCTGATCCTGGGCACGCTGGGCGTGCTGCTGTGCGAACGCGCCGGCGTGCTGAACCTGGGCATCGAAGGCATCATGGTCGCCGGGGCCTTCACGGGCTGGCTGGTCGTCTACCTGGGCGCGCCGCTCTACGTGGGCGTGCTGGCGGCGGCGCTGGCCGGCGCCGCATTCGGCCTGCTGCACGCGGTGCTGACCGTGCCGCTGGGGCTGTCGCAGCACGTCTCGGGCCTGGGCGTGACCATGCTGGCCACCAGCCTGAGCTACTTCGCTTATCGCGTCACTTTCCCCAGCGTCAACACGCCGCCCACGATCACGCCGTTCGCCGAAATGAAGTTCCTGGACGGCATTCCGCTCATCGGACCCGTGCTGGCCGGACAGACGCCCATGACACTGATCGCGCTGGCCGCGGTGCCCGTGCTTGCGTGGGTGCTGAACCGCACGCCGGTCGGCCTGGCAATCCGCATGGTGGGCGAGAACCCCGCCGCCGCCGAAGGCCAGGGCCTGTCCGTGACGCGCCTGCGCATTGGCGCTATCGTGGCCGGATCGGCGCTGATGGGCGTGGCGGGCAGCTTTCTCACGCTGGCGGCGTTCAATGCGTTCTTCTTCAATATGGTCAACGGCCGCGGCTGGGTCTGCGTGGCGCTGGTGGTGTTTGCATCGTGGCGGCCCGGCAAGGCGCTCTTGGGCGCGCTGATCTTCGCGTTCTTCGACGCGCTGCAACTGCGCCTGCAGCAGGGCGGGGCGGCACTGCCGGGCCTGCCGGAACTGCCGTACCAGGTCTACCTGATGCTGCCTTACATCCTCTCCATCCTGGCCCTGGTGTTCATGGCGCGCCGCGCCGCCTACCCGCAAGCCTTGATGAAACCGTATCGCAAAGGCGAGAGGTAGAGCCCCCCCCGAGCGCTACGCGCTTCCCCCAGGGGCGTCGCGACGGACCGGCAAAGCCGGCTCCGTGCGACCCCGATAGGGGGGCACCGGCTCACGCGCCGAGGCAGGGATGCGGCAACTGAAATTTTTGCAAGGAACTCGCATGTTCGACCTGATTCTTAAGAACTGCACGCTGCCCGACGGCCGCAAGAACATCGACATCGGCGTGGCCGAAGGCCGCATCGCCGCGCTGGAACCCGCGCTGAAAGCCGAGGCCGCGCAGACCGTGGATGCCGCCGGGCAACTGGTGACCTCGCCCTTCGTCGACGCGCACTTCCACATGGACTCCACGCTGTCCTTCGGACTGCCGCGCGTGAACCAGTCGGGCACGCTGCTCGAGGGCATCGCGCTGTGGGGCGAATTGAAGCCGCTGCTGACGCAGGAAGCGCTGGTCGAACGCGCGCTGGCCTATTGCGACTGGGCCGTGGCGCGCGGCCTGCTGGCCATCCGCTCGCACGTGGACGTGTGCGATCCGCGCCTGCTGGCCACCGAAGCGCTGCTACACGTGCGCGAAAAAGTGAAGCCCTACCTGGACCTGCAGCTCGTCGCCTTTCCGCAGGACGGCGTGCTGCGCGCCCCCGGTGCGCTGGACAACCTGAAGCGCGCGCTGGACATGGGCGTGGACGTGGTGGGCGGCATTCCGCACTTCGAGCGCACCATGCAGGACGGCGCCGAATCCGTGCGCATCCTGTGCGAACTGGCCGCCGAACGCGGCCTGCGCGTGGACATGCACTGCGACGAAAGCGACGACCCGCTGTCACGCCACATCGAGACGCTGGCCTATCACACGCAGCGCCTCGGCCTGCAAGGCCGCGTGACGGGTTCGCACCTGACGTCCATGCACTCGATGGACAACTACTACGTGTCCAAGCTGATCCCCCTGATCCGCGAGGCCGGCGTGTCGGCCATTGCGAACCCGCTGATCAACATCACGCTGCAGGGCCGTCACGACACCTATCCCAAGCGCCGCGGCATGACGCGCGTGCCCGAGCTGATGGCGGCCGGCGTGCCCGTCGCCTTCGGCCACGACTGCGTGATGGACCCCTGGTACAGCCTGGGTTCCGGCGACATGCTGGAAGTCGCGCACATGGGCCTGCACGTGGGCCAGATGACCGGCCAGGACGCCATGCGCGCCTGTTTCGAGGCCGTCACCACCACGCCCGCAAAAATCCTGGGCCTGGACGAGACGGGCCTGGCGGTGGGCAAGCGCGCCGACCTGGTGCTGCTGCAGGCGCGCGACGCGGTCGAGGCGCTGCGCCTGCGCGCCACGCGCCTGATGGTGCTGCGCGCGGGCAAGGTGGTGGCGACCACGCCGCCCGCCACCGCCACGCTGCACCTGCCGGGCCGCCCTGGCGAAGTCAGCTTTCAGACACCGGCCCGCTGACGTACCCGGGCCGCGTGGCGGCGGTCACGATGATCTCCACCAGCATCTCCGGCCCGGCCAGCCTGGCCTCGCAGGTGGCGCGGGTGGGCATCGCGCGGGGCGGCGCCCATTGCGCCCACACCTCGTTCATGCCGGCAAAATCGCGCTCGATGTCTTTGAGCCAGATCTGCACGGACAGCAGCCGGGTCTTGTCGGTATTGGCCCGCGCCAGATAGCCGTCGATCTTGTCCAGCACGTCGCGCGTCTGCGCGGCGATGCCGCCCTGTGCCGTCGAGGTCACGCCGGCCACATACACGGTGTCCCCGTGGATCACGATGCGGGACAGGCGTTCGTTGGAATCCATTCGCACGATGTCGTTCATTCGTCTTGCTCCTTGGCGGATGGGCTGCGCGCCTGCGCGGCAGCCGGAAAGCGGTCGATCCGGAATGGCGCGATCGGCAGGTCCGTCGCGCCCTTGGTGATCAGGTCGGCCATGATGCGGCCGACGATGGGGCCCAGCTCAAAGCCGTGCGCCGAAAAACCGAAAGCGTGAAAGGCCGTCTCATGCCGGCTGCTGCGCCCGATCACGGGTATCTCGTCGGGCATGGCCGCTTCGATGCCCGCCCAGCCGCGATTCACGATCGCATCGCGCATGTGCGGAAAAAGGTCGACCACCGTGCGCGCGCCTTCGGCCAGGGAGCGGAAATCCAGCTCGGTCCATTCGGCGTCGCGGTCCACCCACGCGCGCCGGCCGCCGCCGATCAGCACGGTACCGTTCGCGCGCTGCTTGAACGACAGCGCGCGGCCGGTGCCCAGCACCACGGGATCCAGGAAGTGGTCCATGCGCAGCGTCACCAGCATCATGGGACTGATGGGCAACAGCGGCACCGGCTCGCCCCACTGCGCGGCGATGCGGTCGGCCCAGGCGCCCGCGCAATTGAGCACCTGCGGCGCCGTGTACACGCCCGCATCGGTGTCCACGCGCCACTGTCCGTCCCGCCACGCCACGCCCTGCACGCGCACGCCTTCGATAAAGCGCGCGCCAAGGCTCGCGGCCTTCGTGCGAAAGGCGAGGGTCGTGCGGTAGGGGTCGGCGGCGGCGTCCTCGCGCGCGATCAGGCCGCCCTGCACCGTGGGCGCGATGGCCGGGATCAGGTCCAGCAGGTCTTCGCGGCTTATCCACTGCTCGTGCGTGTAGCCATGGTCCGTCATGGTCTGGAGCCGCGCGCGCAGCGTCTGCACGTCGGCGGCATTCTCGGCCACGCGCACCTGCCCGTGCTGCTCAAAGCCGCAGTCGTCGTCCACCAGCTCGCCGATGCGATACCAGAGCTCGCGCGAGGCCAGCGCCAGCGGCACCTCGGCCAGATGGCGGGACAGCGTGCGCACGCCGCCCGCATTCACGCCCGACGCGTGGCGTCCGACGTAGTTCTTCTCGATGACCAGCGCGCGCACGCCGGCGCGCGCCAAGTGCAGCGCGGCCGAGCTGCCGTGCAGCCCGCCGCCGATGATGATGACTTCAGCCGCCCGCCCTTGAACGGTCATGGTGTCCATCCGTCATTTCTTCAGGCGGACCACGGCCTGGCGCGATTCGTCGGTCTGCGGCAATGACGCCAGCTCGCCCAGCGTCAGCGGCTTGGTCGGAAAGCGCAGCCGGTAATAGCCCACTTCCTGTGTCGGCACGCCGCGCTCTTCGGCGATGATCTCCGACACCGTCAGCCCGCAGAAGCGGCCCTGGCACGGTCCCATGCCGCATCGCAGGAAGGCCTTCATCTGGTTCGGACCGCTGCAGCCCAGCTTGACGGTCTCGCGCACCTGCGCGGCGGTCACTTCCTCGCAGCGGCAGACGATGGTGTCGCCAGTGGGCCGCCGGAAGGCCTCTGGCGCCTTGTACAGCGCGTCGAAGAACTCCCGGCCGCGCACGGCCCGCGCCAGCGCATCGCGCGGCGCGGCGGCTTCGCTGTCGCGCTGGCGGGCGTCGATGCGGCCCAGCAGATGCGCGGCCTGCAGGGCGGCCAGCCGGCCGCGGTGTTCGGCCGCCAGCGCGCCGGCGATGCCTGCGCCGTCCCCGGCCATGCCGATGCCGTCCACGGAGGTCGTGCCCCAGTCGTCGACCTGCGGCTCCCAACAGTCCAGCGCCTCGTTCCAGCGATGCGCCGCGCCCACCGCGCGCGACAGGTTCACGTTCGGCACCACGCCCTGGTGCAGCATGAGCTGGTCGGCGGGCAGCGTCTTGGTGACGCCGCCAGCGGTGTAGCGCACGCTTTGCAGCTTGCCGTCGCCCAGCGCCTCCAGCGCCGTCACGCCCTTGACGATGGGCACGGCGGCCTTGACCGCGCGCAGCAGCTTGAGGCCCTTGCCCAGGTACGGCGAGCGCAGGAAGCCCCAGACCTTGGGCAGCGCCTGCCCCATGCGCCCGGGCGGCGTGGTCTCCAGCAGCGCGTCGACCTTGACTCCGGCGTTCAGATACTGCCAGGCCACCAGATACAGCAGCGGACCGCAACCCGCCAGCACCGTGCGGTCGGACGGCACCACGCCGGAAGACTTCAGCAGGATCTGCGCCGCGCCCGCGGTGATGACACCGGGCAGCGTCCAACCCGGGATCGGGAAAGGCCGCTCCTGCGCGCCGGTGGCGAGCAGCAGGCGGCGCGCATGCACGATGCGCGCCTCGCCGTTCACCGAGTACGCGACCTCGAAGCCCTCCGCTGGCTGCGGCGCCGTGCGCTGAGCCACCGCCCACACGGTCGCGCCCGGCACGTAGCGCGCGCCGGACTGCTGGAACGGCGGCACCAGCGTCGCGCCATGCCAATAGTCCTCGCCCAGGATGGCCTTGTCGGTCACCGGCGTCGTGGTGATCGCGCGGTAGATCTGGCCGCCCGGCGCGGGCTGCTCATCGAGCAGCACCGTGTCCACGCCCAGGTTCGCGGCCAGGGTTGCGGCCGCCAGGCCGGCCGGGCCCGCGCCCACCACCAACAAATCGCATTGCGTCGTGTCGATCATGCCTGCACCTTGCGCGCGCCCAACTGGCGCTCGATCTTCATTCCTTCCCGCACGGGCGTCATGCAGCCCTGCTGGTTCGCTTGCCCATCGATGGTGACCAGGCAGTCGTAGCAGACGCCCATCATGCAGTACGGCCCGCGCGGCACTTCGTTGACCGCCGTATCGCGACAGGCCTGCACGCCGCCCGCAAAGAGCGCCGCCGCCACGCTGTCGCCCTGACGGCACAGCATTTCGGCGCCATTGACCGTGATCCGCACCGGCGCGCCCTGCGCCTGCCGCTGCGCCTCGTCAAGCCGCTTGAACATGAAACCTCCGGGTCGAGAAGGGCGCCATGTCGTCGGCCAGCTGGCCGGCGGCGATCATGGGCGCCAGATTGAGCGCATGCGCGGCGGCAAGCGTCACGCCGCTGTGACAGGTGGCGACGAACGCCCCCGGACACGTTTCGGATTGCTGGTAGATCGGAAAGCCGTCCTGCGACATGACGCGCAGCGCCGCCCAGCTGCGCACCACGCGCACCTCACGCAGCGCGGGCAGCGTGCGCACGGCGCGATCGGCCAGCGTGCCCAGGATGGGCAACCCCACCAGGTTGTCCACATAACCGGCCTCTTCCTGCGAATCGCCGATCAGCCAGGTGCCTTCATCGGTCTGGCGCAGCGTGGACAACGGGATCTCCAGCATGCGGCGCGTGCGCTCCAGCACCACGATCTGCCCACGCTGCGGCCGCACCGGCACGTCCAGGCCGACCTGGTCCCCCAGCTGCTTGTTCGACAGCCCCGAGGCCAGCACCACCTTGTGCGCGCGCACCGTGCCGCCGGGCGTGGCGATCTCGAACACGCCGTCGCGCCGTTTGATGGCCTGCGCCGGACGGCGCGGCAGGTAATCCACAACCCGCTGTGCAAAACTCGTGTGCAGCGCGCGCAGCAGCTTCAGCGGATTGGCGATGCCGTCCACCGGCGTCCACGTCGCGCCGCGCACCTCGGGACCGATGCCGGGCACCAGGTCCGCGACTTCGGCGCGGTCCAGCATCTTCCATTCGTACTGCGCCATGCCGGGCTGCGCCAGCAGCGTGCTCATGAAGCGCGTGCGCGCCTCGACCTCTTCGTCGCTCAAGAGCGCGTGCAGTCCGCCGCGCTGCTCCAGGTGCACGTCCACGCCGGTTTCCGCCAGCAGCTGCGCCGCCAGCGTCGGCCAGCCTTGCGCGGACGTCATCGTCCACACGCCGTAGCGCGGCAGGCCCATGCCCTTGCTCTGCACCCACACCAGCCCGAAGTTCCCGCGCGAGGCGCGATAGGCCACGTCGCCCTCATCGAGCACGGCCACGTGGTCCAGTTCGCGCCGCAGCCCGTAGGCCACGGCCGATCCGACCAGGCCGCCCCCGATCACCACCGCATCGTAGATGCCGCGGTGCGCGGGCGCGCGCGGCGCCAGTTCTTTCTCGTCCGTCATTAGCGTCCCTTTCCTACAAACAGCTTTTCCAGGCCGACGACGCGGTCCAGGATGAAAATGGCAATGATCGTCACGTAGATCAGCACCGCCGACACCGCCGTCACCAGCGGATCGATGGTGTCTTCGATGTGCAGGAAGATGCGCACCGGCAGGGTCGTCGTGGACGGCGAGGCGATGAAGATCGACATCGTCAGCTCATCGAAGCTGGTGATGAACGCGATCACCCAACCGCTCACCACGCCGGGAAGCAGCAGCGGCAGCACCACCCGGCGAAACGCCGTCCAGTTGGACGCGCCCAACGATTGCGCGGCGCGCTCCAACGCCGGATCGATGCCCGCCGCCGACGCCAGCACCAGCCGCAGCGCGTAAGGCATGACCAGGATTACGTGCGCCACCACCAGGCCGAAGTACGTGCCCGCCAGGTCCACGGTCGTGAAGAACTTCAGGAAGGCCAGGCCCAGCACGACGTGCGGAATCATCAGCGGCGACAGAAAGAACGCCACGAGGGCCTCGCGGCCGCGAAAGCGGTTGCGCGCGATGGCCAGCGCGCTGGGAACGGCAAGCCCGATCGCCAGCGTGGCCGACAGGGTGCCCAGGCCCAGGCTGAACCAGAACGCGTCCACGAAGCGCGGGTTGTCCAGGATGGCGCGGAACCAGCGCAGCGACAGCCCGCCCGAGGGCAGCGAGATGAAGCCTTCGGACGTGAACGCCACCGCGCACACCATCACGATGGGCGCCAGGATGAAGAGAATGAAAAGCGTGTGGAACACAAGGCCAATCGGGCCGTTGCGAAATTGCATGTCAGCCTCCGGCCTGGTTGAACACCGCGCCATAGCGGCGCTCGATGATGCGGTTGGCGGACAGCAGCACCACCACGGTCGCCACCAGCAACACCACCGCCAGCGCCGCGCCCAACGGCCAGTTCAGCGTGTTCAGGAACTCGTCGTAGGCGGCCGTGGCCACGTTTTTCAGGCGCCGTCCGCCGATGATGGCCGGCGTGGCGAACGAACTGGCCGCCATCGCGAACACCATGATCGCGCCGGACAGGATGCCCGGCATCACCTGCGGCACGATCACGCGGCGGATCACGGTGAACTGGCTGGCGCCCAGCGACAGCGCCGCCGCCTCGGTGGCTGGATTGATCCGCTGCAGCGAGGCCCACACCGAGATCACCATGAAGGGCACCAGCACATGCGTCAGCGCGATGGCCACGCCCAGATTGCTGTACATCAGGTCGATCGGCGTGGAGATGATCCCGATGCCCATCAACGCCTTGTTGATAAGGCCGGTGGACCCGAACAGCAGCGCCCATCCCAGCGTGCGCACCACCACCGAGATCAGCAGCGGGCCCAGCACGACCATCAGGAAGAGCCCCTTCCAGGGATTGGCCATGCGCGACAGCACATAGGCTTCGGCCGTGCCCAGCACCAGGCAGGCCAGTGTCACGGCCGCCGCCACGCCGAAGGTGCGCGCGTAGATCTCGTAGTAGTAGCCGTCCGAGAAAATCTCGATGTAGTTCTTCCAGGTGAAGGTGGCCTGCATGCCGCCGTAGAACTGGAAGTCGAAGAAGCTGATCAGGAACACCAGCGCCATCGGCACCACGAGGAACGTGGCATACACCGCCAGCGCTGGGGCGCTCAGCACCCACGGGTTGGTGCGGGCGGTCATGACGCGCGGCCTTGCGGCGCGCCGGCCGGGTTGACTTCGCACATGTCCTGCGCGCGCCAGCGCAGATGCACCGGCTCGCCTTCGGCGGGTACCGGCACGCCGTCGTTCTGGCGAATCACCATGACCTCGCCCACCGACGTTTCCACCTGGCACAGCCAGTGATTGCCCTGGAACACGCGCGTCTTCATGCGGCCGGGCAGGGCACAGGCGGCCGGCTCCGAGAACAGGATCTTCTCGGGCCGCACGATGACCGCGCCCTGCGGCACGGGCGCGCCCTCCATGGCGACATGGGCCTCGCCGATGCGCGCCCGGGTCTGTCCTTCGTATTGCTCGGCCTGCGGCGTGAACACATTGGCCTTGCCCAGAAAGCCGCCCACGAAATGGCTGGCCGGGCCTTCGTATGCCGCGAAGGGTTCAGCCACCTGCTCGACGCGGCCCTGGTTCATCACCACGATGCGGTCCGACAGCGCCAGCGCCTCGGACTGGTCGTGCGTGACCAGGATGGTGGTGGTGCCGACGGTGCGCTGGATGCTGCGCAGTTCAAGCTGCATTTCCTCGCGCAGCTTGGCGTCCAGGTTGGAGAGCGGTTCGTCCAGCAGCAGCACGCTGGGCCGGATGACCAGCGCGCGGGCCAGCGCCACGCGCTGCTGCTGTCCGCCGGACATGCGAGCGGGATGCCGGTCGGCCAGGTGCGACAGGCCCACGAGCTTGAGCGCATCCGCCACGCGGGCCTCGCGCTCGTCCTTTTTCACCCGCTGCATTTCCAGGCCGAAGGACACGTTCTCGGCCGCCGTCATGTGCGGAAACAGCGCATAGTTCTGGAACACCATGCCCAGCCCGCGTTTGTTGGCGGGCACCTTGCTGACGTCCTTGCCGTTCAGCACGATGCGGCCGCCGCTGGGTTCGACAAACCCCGCGATCATCTGCAGGGTGGTGGTCTTGCCGCAGCCCGAGGGCCCCAGCAGGGAAATGAACTCGCCCTGCCTGACCGACAGGCTCAGGTTCTCGACGGCCGTGGTCTCGCCGTAGCGCTTGCTCAGGCGGTCCAGCACAAGATAAGTCATGAATGCTCCCGGTGGCGGCGCGCGCGCCGCCCGTATGCGCAGGCGGTCAGCGCTCGATTTCCCGCGTCCAGCGCTTGTTCCAGTCGTCCCGGTTCTGGTTGACGGTGTCCCAGTCGATCACGATGAGGTCGGCGGCGCGCTTGCCGATAGGCAGCGGCACGCGCGGATCGTCCGTGACCTTGGCCTTCTTGTTGACCGGGCCGTAGCCGTAAGCGGACGCCAGCTTTTCCTGGACCTCGGGCGACACCAGGTATTCGACGAAGGCCTGGGCCTTGGGATTGGCGTTGGGCTTGGCGACGGGACACACCGACGACAGCAGCGCATAGGCGCCTTCCTGCGGATACACGAAGCCCACCGGGAAGCCGGTGTCGGCAAAGGCCTTGACGCGGCCGCTGCCCCAGACCGCGATGGTGGCCTGGCCGCTGGAAAACAGTTCGGTCATCTTGCCGGGCGACGGTTCATAGACCAGCACGTTGGGGCCGACCTCGCTCTTGAACGTGGCGAAACCCGGGTCGATCTTCTTTTCGCCGCCGCCGCCTTCACGGGCGTATTCCACCAGCGTGTGCAGGCCGTAGGTGTTGTTCAGCGGCGGAATGACGAGCTGCTTTTTGTACTTGGGGTCCTTCAGGTCCTTCCACGAGGTGGGCGGCGCCCACTTCTTTTCTTCGAAGGCCTTTTTGTTGTACATGATGCCCGTGGCCACGATGCCGATGGCGACGGCCTTGTCATCCTTGTAGCGCGCCGTCGTGTAGATGTCGTCGGCGGGCAGGTTCTTGATGGGCTCGCAAAAGCCCAGCGCAATGGCCTGGTACATGGGACCGTCATCGATGATGGCGACGTCGATCTGCTGGTTGCTCTTTTGCGCCTGCAGGCGCGCCACCGTGTTGGTGGAATTGCCGGCCACGTAGTCCAGCTCGACGCCATGCTGCTTGGCGAAGGGCGGGAAGATTTCCTTGCGCATGATGTCTTCGAACGAGCCGCCGTAGCCTGCGACCACCAGTTTCTGCTGCGCCTGTGCATTGGCGCCCAGCCCGACGGCCACCGCCGCCGCTGCGAGCACTGCAAATACCTTGCTCATGAGAACCCCCGAATATTGGAAGAGAACTGCAAGAACTACCTGATTTGTTGCCCGGCAACCTCATGTCCGCCGTACAATTTGTCCGTACATGAATGTCCGGACAAATAATGGATCCAGCAAGACTGCCTTGTCAATCGGTTATTGTCCGGACAAACCCTATAAAACCAATCTAGGAGCCAACCTCATGACCCGATCCTCCGAGCGCGCCGCCAGCCCAGGCGGGGAGCGGGAAGCGCGCGGCCGGCCCGGCGCGGCGCGCCCTGCAGCCGACGCGGGCGGCCCGCGCTACAAGAGCATTTATCAGACGCTTTCCCAGGACATCAGCGCCGGGCGCTATCCCGTCATGACCCTGCTTCCCACCGAGCACGAGCTGTGCGAACAGTTCGGCGCCAGCCGCCACACCATCCGCGAAGCCATCCGCATGCTGACGGTGGCGGGCGTGGTGTCGCGCCGCCCCGGCGTGGGCACGCGCGTGGAAACGGCGCGCGCGACCACGCGTTTCACGCAGCGCATCTCGCAGTTTCCCGACCTGCTGCAGTACGCGCGCAATGCGGCGCTGCTGGTGCAGGACGTGCGCACCGTCAAGCTCACCAAGCGGCTCGCGGAAACGCTGGGCTGCGAGGCCGGCCAGCCCTGGCTGCACATCAACTCCATCAAGACCCTCGACGATCCCGACACGGCCGCGGCCTGCACGCTGATCTATGCGGATCCGGCGCATTCGGACGTGCGGGTGGAAGTGAAGTCGCGGATATCGCTGCTGCGCCTGATCGAAGACCATTTTGGCGACCGCATCACCGAGGTGAACCAGGAGTTCTCGGCCACGCCCATCGGCGCGGCCATGGCAAGGCAACTCCAGATCGACGCCGGCACCGCGGGCTTTGTCATCACGCGCCGGTACTACGGCGACGGCGGCGTGCTGCTGCTTGCCACCATCACCACGTTCCCGCACGACAAGATGAAGTACTCGATGACGCTCAACGTCAGTTGATGCGCGCGACGCTTTACGCGGACGGGCCATAGTCCGCACGCGCCGCCTCGGCGCTGATCTTGCCGTCCGCCAGGTCCTGTTCCACGCGCGCCCGCGGCCGCGCTGACGGCGCGCCGTAGCCGCCACCGCCTGGCGTCTCGATCCGCACGCTTTCGCCGGGCTCCAGCGCAATGTTCGCGGTCTTGGAGAACAGCTCCTGCGCCCGGGGTGTGCCGAAGTTGCGGATCAGGCGCGCGCGACGCCCGTCGCCGCCCCCGTCCACGCCGGCCGCCACGCCCACCGTATGGCTGTCCGACCGCGCCGAAAACACGATGCCCGGTCCCACCGCGCGGATCTGCTTGGCGATCGCCATGCCGCCGCGTGTGCGGCCCGCGCCGCCCGAGTCCTGGATCATCGCGTACTCGTCCATCAGCAACGGATACTCGTTCTCCAGCGCCTCCACCGGCAGGTTGGACGTGTTGGTCATGTGCACGTGCACGGCGTCCATGCCGTCCGCGTCGAAGCGCGCGCCCGCGCCGCCGCCCAGCGTTTCCAGGTACACGAAATGCCCGGCGCGCTCGCGCCAGCGGCCCGAAAACACGATGGCGGGGCAGCAGTCATTGCTGGACGCCATGGTCCGTTCCGGCGGCAGCAGGCCGCGGAACGCGCCAAAAATCGCGCCCGCCACCTTCTGCGCGGTGATCGATCGCGCGCCCACTGCGGCCGGGTGCTCGGGATTGGTGATGGTGCCCACCGGGGCCGACAGGGTGATGGGATCGAACAGCCCCGCGTTGGGCGCCAGGTCCGGGTCCAGCAGCGCCTTCACGGCGTAGTACACGCAGGCGCGCAGCGCGTTGATCGGCAGGTTCATGGCGCCGCGCGCCTGCTTGCCCGACCCCGCGAAATCGAAGTGCAGGTTGTCCGCGCTGACGGTAAGCGTGACCTGGATCGGCACCGGGTCGCCGCCCATGCCGTCGTCGTCCAGGTCGCTGCGGAAGGTATAGCTGCCGGCCCGCAGCTCGGCGATGCGGTTCAGCAGGCGGCGCCGCGTGTACGCGATCACGTCGTCCACCGAGCGCAGCACCGCGTCCAGCCCCATCTGCCGTATCAGCCCCTGCACTGCGGCCGCGCCGCGGCGGTTGGTGGCCATCTGCACGCGCAGGTCGAGCACGCGCTCTTCCGGGTCGCGGGTGTTGGCGCAGATGAGCCGCAGCAGGTCTTCGTCGGTTTCGCCCGCGCGGGCGATGCGGCAGGCCGGGATGCGGATGCCTTCCTCGAAGATCGACTTCAGGCCGCCGGCGATCGAGCCGGGCACGGCGCCGCCCACGTCGGAGTGGTGCGCGATATTGGCCGCGAAAAAGCGCAGCACGCCGTCCCAGAACACCGGCGTGACGATGTTGATGTCGGGCAGGTGGCTGCCGTCGGCCAGGTAGGGATCGTTGCAGATGAACACGTCGCCGTCGCGGATGCCGCCGACCGGGAACGTACGCAGGATGGCGCGCATGGCGCCGTCCAGCGAGCCCAGGTGCAGCGGAATCTGCGTGCCCTGGGCGACAAGCCGTCCAGCCGCGTCGAAGAGCGCCACCGAGCAGTCCTTGCGCTCTTTGATGTTGGTCGAGAATGACGCGCGCACCAGGGTGTTGTTCATGTCCTCGGTAATGGACAGCAGGCGGTTGCAGAACACCTCCATGCCGATCGGGTCGGCCAGGGTGGGCGCCGCGTCCTGCTCGCCGGATAGGATGGGATCAGGCTGGGTCATGCGAGCCTCCTTGCAGGCGGATGATCAGGTTGCCGTATTCGTCGACGCTGGCCGCGTGGCCCACGCCCACCACTGTGGTGGAGCTCATTTCCTCGAGCAGCGCCGGCCCCGTGAAGCGCGCGCCGGTGGGTACGCGATCGCGGTCGTAGACGGGGGTGTCGAGCCAGCCATGGGCCGGGCCGAAATACGCCTTGCGCCGGCCCAGCGCCGCGTCCTGCAGCGTGCCGCCCACGTGGCGCGGCGCGAGCGGCGCCTTGACCACCTGGCCCACGGCCTGCATGCGGCAGTTGATGATCTGGACCTTGCGGTCGTCCACCGTGTAGCCGTACTCGCGCTCGTGGGCCTGCGCAAATGCCCGCGCGAATGCCTCATAGCCGCCCTCGCCGGTGTCGGCCAGGCTGACCTGCACCTCGAAGTTTTGGCCCTCGTAGCGCGCATCGATCGCGCTCTGGCACACGCGCAGCGCCGGGTCGACCCGCTCGGCCGCCAGCCAGTCCTGCGCCTGCTTGCGCAGGCCCTCGAAAATGGCCGTGATGGCGGGCCAGGTGTCCGCGCCGGCCAGCGCGATCTCGCTCTGCACGAAGTCGAACGAGATGTCGCTCAGCAGGATGCCGCGCGCGCACATCGTGCCGGGCTCCTGCGGCACGATGACGACGGGAATGCCGCATTCCTCGGCCACTTCCACGGCGTGCAGCGGACCCGCACCGCCGTAGGCGTAAAGCGCAAAGCGCGACAGGTCGTAGCCGCGCTCGGTCGATACCGCGCGGATCGCGCGGCTCATGTTGGCCGCCGCGATGCGCAGAATGCCTTCGGCGGCCGCTTCCATGTCCAGGCCCAGCGGTTCGGCAACGCGGCTGCGGATGACTTCGCGCGCCGCGTCTGCGTACACCGGCATGCGGCCGTTCAGAAGCGCCACGGGATTGAGCCGCTGCAGCGCGATCTCGGCATCGGTGATGGTGGGCTCCTGCCCGCCACGGCCGTATCCCACGGGCCCGGGCACCGCGCCCGCGCTGTGCGGCCCCACCTTGAGCGCGCCGGCGTCGTCCAGCCAGGCGATGCTGCCGCCGCCCGCGCCGATGACATGGATGTCGACCATCGGCGTCTTGACCGGGTAGCCGGCGACATGGCGGTGCGAGGTGAAGAGCGGGCGGCCTTCGCACACCAGCGATACGTCGGTGCTGGTGCCGCCGACGTCGAACGTCACCAGGTTCAGGCTGCCGATGGCGCGTCCCACCGCGGCCGCGCCGACCACGCCGGCGGCGGGGCCGGACAGGCAGGTGCGGACGGGATACTGGCGCACGGTGGCAATCGACATCAGGCCGCCATTCGAATGGATGGTGTGCGGCTCGTGGCCGATGTCCAGCTCGCGCACGCGCTGCAGGAAGCGCTCCAGGTAGCGCGCCATCTTCGGCCCCACCGCGGCGTTGAGCACGGTGGTGGACAGGCGTTCGTATTCGCGGAATTCGGGCAGGACTTCGGAGGACTGGCTGATGTAGGCGCCCGGCATTTCCTCGGCCACGATCCGCGCCGCGATGCGTTCGTGCGCGGGGTTGCGGTAGGCATGCAGGAAGCAGATCGTGACGGCCTCGATGCCGGCCTGCGCAAAGCGCCGCGCGGCGTCCCGCACCTGCGCTTCATCCAGCGCGGTCAGCACCTCGCCCGCGGCGTTCACGCGTTCGTCGACTTCGGCGCGGAATTCGCGCGGCACGGCCACGGGAGGCTTGCCGACGCTGTAGTCGTAGAGGTGCGGGCGCGTCTGGCGGCCGATCTCCAGCACGTCGCGAAAGCCGCGCGTGGTGATCAGGCCGACGCGCGCGCCCTTGCGTTCGATGATGAGGTTGGTCGCCACGGTGGTGCCGTGGCCGACGTGCGACACCTGCGAGGGCGCGACGCCGTGGTCCGCCAGCATCTGCCCGATGCCGGTGGCGATGGCCTCGGAGGGATCGTGCGGCGTGGAAGGCACTTTGTGAAAGTGCACCTCGCCGGCGTCCTCGTCGATCATCGTGAAATCGGTAAACGTGCCTCCGACGTCTATCCCTATGCGATACATATCGTTTGTTCCCGGAAAGAAGGGTCTTGCATTGCCGCGCACGCCCGCCGCGCGGCAACAGGACTCCCGGCCGCCGCGCGCGCGGGCGGGCCCGATGCCGTAGGGCCTGCCCACGGCCGCGCGCGGTGGCGGGAGGGTCAGTCCAGATGGATGCCGGCCTTTTTCACGACCTGGCACCACTTGCTGATTTCGTCTTTGATCATCGTGCCGAACGCCTGTCCGGACACGTCCGAGACCTGGGCGCCCTGCTGTTCCAGATAGGTCTTCATGGCGGGCGCGTGCAGGGTCTGCACCAGGCTGTCGGTCAGCTTGGCGCGGACCGCCTCGGGCATGTTGGCGGGGGCCAGCATGCCGAACCACACCATGGCCTCGTAGCCCGGATAGCCCGATTCGGCGACGGTGGGCACGTCCGGCAGCATGGGCGAGCGCTGCGGCGAGGTCACGGCCAGCGCCTTGATCTTGCCGTCCTTGATGTACGGATTCGACGTCATCACCACGTCCATCATCATGTTGACCTGTCCGCCGACCAGGTCGATGAGCGCGGGACCCGAGCCCCGGTAGGGCACGTGCACCATGGACACGCCGGCGGTGGACTTGAAGAGTTCGGCCGCGAGGTGGTTGGAAGTGCCCTGGCCGTTGGATGCGAAGGAGTATTTTTCGGGCTGTTTTTTCAGCAGGGCCACGAATTCCTGCAGGTTGCTCGCCGGCACGGACGGGTTGACCGACATGACGTTGGGGATGGTGGCCACCACCGTCAACGGCGTGAAGTCCTTGACGGCGTCGTAGGGCAGCTTGGAATAGACGCACGGCGCGCTGCCGTGCGTGCTGACCGATCCCATCAGGATGGTGTAGCCGTCGGCGGGCTGGCGCGCCACGAATTCGGTGCCGACGGTGCCGCCCGCGCCGGGCCGGTTTTCAACGATGACGTTGGCGCCCAGGCGCTGGCCCAATCCTTCGGCGATCTTGCGCGCCACCAGGTCGGTGGAGCCGCCGGCCGCGAACGGCACGACGATGCGGATCACTTTGTCCGGCCAGGCGGCGCTGGCCGATCCGGCTGCCGCAAAGAGCGCGACGCCGGCGGCGATGCGACGGCAACTGCGTAGTAGCCCTGTTTTCATGGCTTGGTTTCCCCTTGTTGATAGAACTTCCTTGTGGCCGGATCATGCGTGTCCAACCTTGGTTCGCTGCAACAACGAGGTCATGCTAGGCCTGCCTCGGCGATGACAGCAGTCCTACAGGTTTATATTGGTATAGATGCCATTTATGGGCGTGCGGCGATGAAGAATCCGGACCTGAATCTGCTCCTGCATTTCGATGCGCTGATGGCGTGCCGCAATGTCTCGCGCGCGGCGGAGGCGCTGAACATCAGCCAACCCGCGATGAGCGCGGCGATGAACCGGCTGCGCGGGTTGTTCGGCGATCCGCTGCTGGTGCGCGAAGGCGGGGCGTGGCAGCCCACGCTGCGCGCGCTGGAGCTGCACCAGCAGTTCAAGCCGCTGCTTGAAGGCTGGCATCGCGCGACCCGCACACGCGAGGCGTTCGATCCGGCGCATTCGTCGCGCACGCTGTCGCTCTATGCCACCGATTATGTGCAGTACACGCTGCTGCCCAAGCTGATTCCGCGGCTGGCGGTGGACGCGCCGCATTTCCAGCTGCAGATCGTGCCGGCGCGGCCGCAACACGGGCTGAGCATGCTGGACACGAATCACGTGGAGCTGATCGCGGGCTATTTTCCCGATCCGGCGCCGGACCTGCGCACGCGCTTTCTGTACCAGGAGCCGGCGGTGTGTATCGTGCGCGAAGGGCATCCGTGCCTGCGCAAGCGCTGGAATCTGGATGCCTATCTGCGTTACGGGCATTTGGACCTGGCCGCGCACACGCGCTACTTCAGCACGGCGATCGACCGCATTCTGATGGGGCAGAACCGCAGCCGCAAGATCGTGGCGACGCTGTCGAGCTATCTGGTGTGTCCGTTCATCGTGGAGGGCTCGGACCTGATCGCGACGATGCCGGTGAGCATCGCGAAAGCGATGTCGGGCAGCGCGCGCATCGTGACACAGAAGGTGCCGTTGGCGCTGCCGCCGATCGCGGTGTCGCTGTACTGGCATGAACGCTACCAGGACGATCCCGCGCACGCCTGGCTGCGGCAGTATCTGGCCGGCGTGCTGGGATAGCGGGCGGGTTGGCTGATTTGCGCTGCCGGGTGGTCGCTCGCTACTTGAGCGGCAGGCAGATGCGGGTCTGCAGCTGGGCCGGCGGGGTGGTGCGCGGGTCGTTCAGGTATTGCTCGAACATGGGAAAGTCGGCGGGGGCCTGGCCGCTGGCGGGCAGCCATTCCGAGAAGAGCCAGTCGTAGGGCTTTTTCATTTCGTTGTAGGGGCCGGTGTAGGTGAGGATGGCGCAGCGGCCGGCGGGGATTTCGAAGCGTTCGAGCTCCTGGCCGAGGTCGGCGTCGGGCGCGACGGGCATGCCGGCCAGGGACCGCAGCTGGCTTTCCGGGACCTGCTCGGGATCGTCGAAATAGATGCCGAAGCCGGTGGTGTCGGGTGTGGCGATGCCTCGGCCGATGGCGAGCATGAAGGCTCTTGAGAAGACGGGGCCGATGTCCTGGTAGCTGCCGCGATGCGTCAGGACGGCGAGGGTGGCTCCGGGGAAGTTTTCGATGACGACAGGGTACATGGCTGACTCCTTGGTGGTGGAAGGTTGGGAGCGGGCGGCGCGATACCGGCCTGGCGAGATGCCGAACACTGCGCCGAAAGCCCGGTTGAACGCGGCGTCGGATTCATAGCCGGCGCGTTGCGCAACGTCCCTTAGTGCCGTCTGCGTGCCGGCCAGGGCCACGGCCGCGCGATGCATGCGGATGCGCTGGACGGTGGCGTTGACCGTTTCTCCCATCATGGCGCGGTAGACGCGATGGAAGTGGTACGGCGACAGGCAGGCCAGGTCGGCGAGCCGGTGCAGGTCGGGATCGGCGTCGGGGTTGGCGGCGAGCCAGCGCAGGACCGGGTCCAGGCGTTGGGCGTAGAGGGATCGCGTTGCGGGCTTCATGCTTGCTCCTTGGAGGGCAATGTAGCTTTTGTCTGTTTGCAGATTTTGCGGTTTTTGTTGGGTGTTTGGGTGGGGTTTTTCTTGGCTTGGGGGATTGGGTTCTTTAGGCGCACGGCGCGGCGGCGGCCTCGGGGCGCGGGGCTACGATTGCGGTCCGGAGCCTTCGCTCCGGACTGCCCCTTCGTCAACCTCGTACGCCTTCGGCTCCCTTCGGTTTCCCTCGGGCGCATCTACACGCCCCGCGCCCCGAGGCCGCCGCCGCGCCGTGCTCTGGTGGTCCGGGTTTCTGCATTGCTGGGGCGGGCGGGGTGCTTGGCGTTTTTGCAGGCGGTGGGGGAAGGGGGAAGGTCTTGCGGGGGCCGCTTCACGGCGGCCGCGCGGGCGGCCTGGTGAAGCTTACGCGGTGTCTTGCGTCTGGCGATGACGCTTCGCGCTTGCGGGGGTGTCAGTAGCCGCGTTGCGCGTCGTAGATGTTGGGGAGGGGTTCTCCGCGCTCATTGGCTGCGATCAGCAGGGCCGTGTGGCGGGCGCGCTCCTTGCGGTCGGGAATCGCGGCGCAGTGGGGGGTGATGGTGATGCGGGGGTGCGTCCACAGTGGGGAGTCTTTGTGCAGCGGTTCCTGCTCGAAGACGTCCAGGACGGCTTGGTCCAGGTGGCCGCTGTCCAGCGCGTCCAGGATGTCCTGCGTGACCATGTGCGAACCGCGGCCGGCGTTGATGAGGCTGGCGCCCTTGGGCAGTTGGGACAGCGTGGCGCGGTTGAGGATGCCGCGGGTGGCGTCGGTGGCGGGGAGCAGACACACGAGGAGATCGGTGCCGGCGAGAAAGTCGCCGAACTGTTCCTGGCCCGCGTACGAGGGCATGCCCGGCAACGTGCTGGCGCCGCGGGACCAGCCGCTGACGGGAAAGCCGACGCGCGACAGCAGTTGGGCTGATGCGACGCCCAGGTGCCCCAGGCCCATGATGCCGACGCGCACGTCGGCGGCAACGCGCAGGGAGTCGAAGGTTTCCCAGTGGCTGCGCGACTGGTTGTCGACGATGGTCTTGACGTTGCGCGTGATCATGAGGGCGCTGGTCAGCACGAACTCCGCCATTTCCGTCTGCGTGCGGGCGGTGACCATGCGCGCGATGGGCAGGTGCCGGGGCAGCGCGGGGTCGGCGAGGATGTGATCAACGCCGGCGCCGGCGCTGATGATGAGCTTGAGGTTCTGGAAGGTGGCCAGGCGGCCTGCGTCGGGCGCCCAGACGAGGGCGTAGTCGATGCTGGCGGGGTCGGCGTCTTCGTGCCAGCCCACGACCTCCAGTTCCGGCGCAAAGGCGCGGAACTGCGCGCGCCATTCGTCGATCGCGTGGGGGCCGCCGGAGTTGATGATGAGCCGCATGCGGGTCCTTGCAAGGGTGCGGGCGCGTTCGCCCTGGCGGTGACGCGGACGGCGCGCCTGCGGGTTGTCCACAGGCGCGCCGTCCGCGCGGTCGTCAACGTTCGACCGTGCGGTTCCAGCGGGCGTTGAAGGCCGGCCGGGCCGCGTTGATCTGGTCCCAATCCAGGATCTTGGCGTTCGCCATGTAGCCTTGGAAACGCTTGAGGGTGTCGGCGTTGTTGGCGGGCGCCTGGACGTTCTTGTTGGACGGGAAGTGTCCGCCCATTTCCAGGGCCTTGGCCTGGGCCTTGGCGGACAGCAGGTACAGCGCGAGTTTCTGCGCCAGCTCCGGCTCGCTGTTCTTGGCGATGACGCATTCGCCGACCATCAGGATGACGGAGCCTTCCTTGGGCTGGGCGTATTCCACGGGGATGTCGCGCTTTTTGAGGCGCGCGATGGCGGTGGGCGTGAGCGGGAAGATCGCGGCTTCGTCGGACTGGATCATTTCCGCCAGCTTGGCGGAGTTGGGAATGTATTCCAGCACGTTGGGGCCGATGGTGGAGGGCCACTTCTTGAAGCCGGGATCGTAGTTCTGGTCGTTGCCGCCTTCGATGCGGTTGAACATCAGGAAGCCGTGCAGGCCGAAGGTGCTGCCCGACGCGGACTGGAACACGACCTTGCCCTTGTACTTGGGGTCGGCCAGGTCCAGCCACGAGGTGGGCGGCGCCCAGCCGTTCTTCTGGAAGAGGCGCGTGTTGTAGCCCAGGCCGGTCATGCCGATGTCGATGCCCGCGGCCATGCGGTCTTTCATCAGGGCGGTGGGGTACAGCTCTTTGAGGACGGGGTCGTCATTGAGCTGCGCGCACAGGCCCATGGAGATCGCGCGGGCCATGATGCCGTCGTCCAGGAACATGACGTGCATCTGCGGGTTGTCCTTGTAGGCCTGCGCCTTGGCCAGCACGTCGGTCGAGGTGCCGGGCACCACGACGATCTTCACGTTGTTGGCCTTTTCGAAGTCCGGGAACACGTGCTGCGTGAAGGCGCGTTCCATGTCGCCGCCGTTCATGCCGACGTACAGCGTCTTCTGTTGCGCCATGGCCCCGGCAGACAGCAATGCCAGCACCGCCGCGCCCAACAGCCGCTTCCCCTTGGTCAGGCGCAGCGCGCCCTGTTTCTTATGCATCATGGTGACTCCAGCGTTTGCTCACGAACACTCTCAGGCCGGTCTGCGGCGCCGTGAGCGGCGGACGCGTACCGTTCAATGCGGAAGGCATCGATAGGAATGGAGGATCGGCCGTGCACCACCAGCTCGGACAGCACTTCGCCCACGGCGGGGCCGATCTGAAAGCCCGCGCCGGACAGGCCGAAGGCATGGAAGAGACCCGGCACGGTGGCGCTCGGGCCCAGTACGGGATTGTGGTCGGGCATGTTGCCTTCGACGCCGGTCCAGAAGCGGATGACCTGGGCGCCGCGCAGCGCCGGCAGCAGCTTGGCGGCGTTGGCCATCAGCGCGCCCAGATTGGCGCGCCCCGGGCGGGCGTAGTCGGGGTCCACCGAGACCCCGCGGCCGCCGCCGATGACGCAGTTGCCGCGCGCGACCTGGCGCGCATAGATGCCGCCGCCCTGCATGCCCAGGCTCACGTCCATGAATACCGGCAGGGGCTCGGTCACCATCATCAAGGGATGGATGGCGGTCTCCGGGACGGCTTCGCCAAAGCTTTCGGCGAAGCGCCCGGCCCAGGCCCCCGCGCAATTGAGCAGGAAGCGCGAGCGCACTTCGAGCGCGTCGCCGGCCCGCACGATGAAGCGCGAACCGTCGTGCACGGCCGAGGTGACGCGCACGCCTTCGCGCACGTCGGCGCCCAGCGCGCGGGCCGCGCGCGCGAAGGCCGGCGATACGAGGCGCGGATTGGCGTGACCGTCTTCGGGACAGAAAGACCCGCCCACCACGTCCTGCCCCAGCCAGCCGAAGCGCCGCGCCAGCGCGCGGCGGTCCAGGAGTTCAAGGTCCATTCCGAAGCCGCGCGTACTGTCGCGATACGCGTGCAGCAGCGCCAGGTCCGATTCGGAGCAGGCCAGCTTGAGGTGGCCGGAGCGCACGTACTCGCCGTCGCTGCCGATCAGTTCGGGCAGCTTGCCCCACAGTTCGTGGGCGCGCCGCGCCAGCGGCATCTGTTCCAGTCCGCGGCCCTGGCGGCGCACGCCGCCGTAGTTCACGCCGCTGGCCTTGGCGCCGCACAGCGCCGCCTCCAGCAGCACCACGGGCACGCCCTGGCGCCGCAGGAAGAGCGCGGCGCTGCCACCGACGATGCCGCCGCCGATGATGGTCACTTCGGTGTCGATGCGCTGCATCATGCCGCCTTCTTCCCGGGTCGTTCCAGGCACACCACGCTGACGGGGATGGGCTTGACCGGCGGCTGGTTGCGCAGGCGGCCGACCGCCTGCGGCGCGCAGCCCGCGGCATGCGCCAGGACCTCGGCCCCCGCGACGCCGCACATGCGGCCCTGGCAACGGCCCATGCCCACGCGCGTCAGCGCCTTCAGGCGGTTCACTTCGCGCACGCCGTTCTCCCGCAGGGCCTGGCGGATGGTGCCGGCGGTGACTTCCTCGCAACGGCAGACGACCGTGTCGTCGGCGATGGCCGCGGCCCAGTCCTGCGGAAACGGGAAGGCGCGTTCCAGCGCGTCGCGCACGCGGCCGTTCGCCGCAAGGCGAGTTTCCAGCGTTCGCGCGCGCCGAACGTCGTGCGGATGCCCCGTGTCTTCCAGCAGCGCAAGGGCCGCGCGTTCGCCCGCGAGTTCGGCCGCGTCGGCGCCGCCGATGGCCGCGCCGTCGCCGGCCACATAGACGCCGGCCACGCTGCTGCGGCCGGCGGCGTCGCGGCGCGGCACCCAGTTGCGGTCGCGCTCGTCGTAGGCGAATTCGCAGCCGACCAGGCTGGCGAGTTGCGTTTCGGATCGCAGCGACAGGCCGAAGCCGACCGCGTCGCATTCCACCGTATGCGTGCGACCGCCCTGGCGATACGCAAGGCCCGAGACGCGGTCCTTGCCTGTCACCGCGACAGGGCGCACGCCGCTGCGCAGCGGCACGCCGTGCGCGCGCAGCCATGCCATGTAGTAGAGGCCCTTGGCCAGCAGCCCGGGCGCGCACAGCATGCCCGGCAGCGCGGCCGCGCGGTCGGCAAGGCGCGACGTGTCCAGCACCGCCGCGACCTTCGCGCCTGCCTTGGCGTACTGGTAGGCCACCAGATAAAGAAGCGGTCCGGTGCCCATGAACGCGACGCGCTCACCGATGGCGCATCCCTGGTGCTTGAGCGCGACCTGCGATCCGCCCAGCGTGTAGACGCCCGGCGTCAGCCAGCCGGGAAACGGCAGCACGCGGTCGGTGGCGCCGGTGGCAAGAATCAGGTGGGTATAGGGCACCGCGGTGCTGACCCCATCGCGCAGCACGTCCAGCGTCTTGCCTTCGGCGTTCCACACCAGGCACCCGGGGCGGTATTCCACCTGGGTCTGCAGCGCGTCAATGACCCGGTGCACGGCGTCGGCCTTGCGGTGCTCGAATCCGTAGAGCGCGGATTTGGGCCGTTTGAAGCCGGGCGGCGGCTGCCGGTAGATCTGGCCGCCGGGCCGCAGCCCTTCGTCCAGGATCACGGGGCGCAGGCCCTGCGCGGCCAGCGTCTGGGCCGCGCGGATACCGGCCGGGCCGGCGCCGACGATCACAGGCATCACGATGCTCATGGCGCGTCGTCCTCGGGCCAGGCCGCGACCGACAGGGCGCCGGGCGCCGAGGCGGGCGCCGCCGCCACGCTTTGCAGCCGCATGCCGGGTTCGATGTAGGTGGAGCAGGCGCGCACGCGCTCGCCGTCCTCGCGCTGCACCCAGCAGTCCTGGCAGGCGCCCATCATGCAGAAGCCCGCGCGCGGGCCGCCCCCGAATTCCGACACGCGCAGGCGCTCGGCCTGGGTCAGCACGGCGGTCAGCACCGTGTCGCCGGCCAGCGCCGTGCAGGCCTGTCCGTCGAAGGTGAACGTCAAGGCGGGGCGGCCGGTTTCGGCCAGGCGTTTCAGGATTGCCATGTTGCCCGCCTCTCCTTTGCGGCTGTCGGCAGCGACTTCATTTCTGTCCCACCAGGACGCGGTCCAGTCCATACACGCGATCCAGCAGCAGCATGGTCACGGCCGTCAGCGCGATGACCAGCGCGGACACGGCGGCCATCATCGGGTCGATGGATTCCGTGGCGTACATGTACATGCGCACCGGCAGGGTGATCGTGGACGGGGCGGTGATGAACACCGACATGGTCAGTTCGTCGAAGCTGTTGATGAAGGCCAGCAGCCAGCCGCCCGACACGCCGGGAATGATGAGCGGCAGGGTGACCAGGAAGAACACCTTGGCGCGGCTGGCGCCCAGCGACAGCGCCGCGTGCTCGATGGACCGGTCAAAGCCGACGAGCGCGCCAATCACCAGACGCATCACGTAAGGCGTGATGACGACCACGTGGCTGGCCACCAGCCAGGGGAAGCTGCCGGCCATGCCCATCAGCGCGAAGAAGCGCAGCAGCGCGACGCCCAGCACCAGATGCGGAATCATCAGGGGCGACAGGAACAGGCCGTTCAGCACATCGCGGCCGGGGAAGCGATAGCGCGTGATGGCGATGGCGGCGGGCACCGCCAGGCACACGGCGATGCTGGCCGACAGAAAGGCAAGCCACAGGCTGTTCTTGAACGCCTGCATGAAGTTGGGATGCTCGAACACCGCGTAGAACCAGCGCAGCGAGAAGCGTGTGGTGGGCATGGTGAGCGTCGATTCGGGCGTGAACGCCACCAGGCACACGATGACCAGCGGCGCCAGCACGAACGCCACCACCAGGAAGTTGAACGCCAGCGCGAAAGGACCGTTTTTCTGCATTTCGATTCCTTGCGCGGGTCAGCCGAGGCTGCGGCGGTAAGAACGTTCGACGACGCGGTTGTACGCCATCATGATGAGCACGTTCACGATCAGCAGCACGATCGCGATGGCGGCGCCCAGCGGCCAGTTGAGCTCGGTGAGGAACTCGTCGTACACGACCGTGGCCACCATCTTCAGGCGCCGCCCGCCCAGCAGCGCGGGGATGGCGAAGGAACTGGCCGACAGGCCGAACACGATGAGGCTGCCGGACAGGATGCCCGGCATGGCCTGCGGCAGGACGATGCGCGTCAGCGTCTGGAAGCGCGAGGCGTTCAGCGACAGCGCGGCATGTTCGACGGTGGGGTCCAGCTTCTGCAGCGAGGTCCACACCGGAATCACCATGAAGGGCAACATGACGTGGACGAGCCCGATGATGACGGCGGTGGGCGTATACAGCAGCGATCCCAGCCCCAGCGCCGCGGCCGCCTTGCCGATCGGCCCGGCCGGACCCAGCAGCATGCTCCACCCGAACGCGCGCACCACCAGCGAAATCAGCAGCGGCGACAGCACGACCAGGAGAAAAATCGAGCGCCAGGGCTTGCCCATGCGCGACAGGATGTAGGCTTCCGGCGCGCCGATCAGCACGCAGATCAGCGTGGTGACGCCGGCGATCCAGAAGGTGCGCCAGAAGATTTCGATGAAGTAGCTGTCGGTGACCACCGCCAGGTAATGCTCGAACGTGTGGCCGGGCAGGATGCCCGTGGCGTAATCGAACGGCCGGAACGACAGGACGAACGTGAGCGCCAGCGGGGTCAGCACCAGCGTGAGGAACACGATGGCCAGCGGGATCGACCCCAGGATGGCGAGCAGGCCGTCGTTGCGCGGCTTGGGCAGGCTGGCGGCGGCGCCGCGTTGCGTCAGGGTCGCCATGTCAGGCCGCCGCGGCCGCAGCGGGCGCGCGCAGGACGCGCAGCACGCCGTCCGCCCAGTCCAGCCCGATCTGCTCGCCGTCGTCGTGCGGGCGGCGGCCGTCGTTGGGCGTGAGGACGGTCAGCGCCCCCACGGGCGAATCCAGGTCGTACATCCACTGGCTGCCCAGGAAATAGCGCGTGTTGACGACACAGGCAAGCTTGCCCTGGCCGGCCGGCACGGGCACCAGCTTTTCTGGCCGCAGCGACAACTGCACGTCGTCGCCGTGGCGCAGGCCTTCGCCGTCGACCAGCAAGTGCAGCGCGCCGGCCTGGACTTCGGCCCGCTCGCCGCAGCGCGTGACGCGGCCCGCCAGCAGGTTGGTCTTGCCCACGAAGCGCGAGATGAACTCGGTCTGCGGATGCTCGTACATGCGATAGGGCGGGTCCACCTGCGTGGCTCGGCCGTCCTGCATGACGACGACGCGGTCACTGATGGACAGGGCCTCGGCCTGGTCGTGCGTGACCATGACCGTGGTGGTGCCGATCTTGCGCTGGATGCTGCGCAGCTCGAACTGCATCTCTTCGCGCAGCTTGGCGTCCAGGTTGGACAGCGGCTCGTCCAAGAGCAGCACGGGCGGGCGGATCACCAGGGCGCGGGCCAGCGCCACGCGCTGCCGCTGGCCGCCCGACAGCTCCCGCGGGAAGCGGTCGGCGTGCTTGTCCAGCTTGACCAGCGCTAGCGCCTCGCGCACGCGGTCCTGGCGTTCGGCCCGCTCGACTTTGCGCATCTTCAGGCCGAAGGCGACGTTGTCCGCCACGGTCAGGTGCGGAAACAGCGCATAGCTCTGGAACACGATGCCCAGGCCACGCGTGTTCGGCTTGGCGTGCGTGATGTCGCGTCCGTCCAGCGTGATGGACCCGCAGGTCACCTCGGCAAAGCCCGCGATCATCTGCAGCGTGGTGGTCTTGCCGCAGCCCGAGGGGCCGAGCAGGGAGACGAACTCGCCCTTTTCGACCGCCAGGCTCAGGTCCGAGACGACCCGAAGATTGCCGTAGTTCTTGGAGACGTTGTCCAGCCGCAGAAATGCCATTTTTCAAACCCCGTGGCCCCTTCGGGCCCTGCGCCGCCCGGCGGGCTTCGATGACCGCCCAGGCTGCTTATCTGATGACGCAGTCTAGGAGGCGCCAAAACCCAGGGCAATTAGGGTTTTCCGAAGAATCGAATTTTTTATCTGTTATTTCCGCTAGACTGAATTTATTGATAAAAATACGTCTGACTATTTTATTTGCCGGAATATCACAATGAAGAAATCAGAAGCGCCGGACGATTCCGCAGGCCAGGGGGTGTTGCAGCGGGCGTTCGCCGTGCTGCGCGTGCTGGCCGACGCCAAGGGAGAAAAACTGCGCCTGACCGACATCGCCGCCCGCACGGGACAGGCGCAGGCCACGGTGCACCGGGTGCTGCAGGGCCTGATGCAGGAAGGCGTGGTCGAGCAGCCGGCGCAAAGCAAGGGATACCAGTTGAGCGTCGCCTTTTTCTCGCTGGCCGCCGCCGCCGGCAATCACCAGTCCAGCCTGCGCAGCCTGTACCGGCCGGCCATGCTGCGCCTGTCGGGCATGCTCAACGACACCATCTTCCTGCTGGTCCGCAGCGGCTTTGACGCCGTCTGCGTCGATCGCGTGGACGGCGCATTCCCGGTGCGCTCGCACACGGGCGACATCGGCGGCCGCGTGCCGCTGGGCATGGGGCAGGGCGGCCTGGTGCTGCTGGCCAGCCTGCCCGAAGCCGAGCGCGAAGAGGTCATCCGCTTCAACATCCCGCGCCTGCACCATCTGGGCTTCGTGGACGAGATCTCGATGCGCGTGCGCATCAAGGAATGCCTGGAACGCCGCTATGCGCGCAGCCAGGGCCAGGGCGTGTTTCCCAACATCGCGGGGCTGGCGGTGCCGGTCTACGATCCCAACGGCGTCACGGTGGCGGCGCTGAGCGTGGCGGCGCCCATCGAACGCATCAGCGACGAGCGGCTGCCGCTGATCCTGGAAATGCTGCGGCGCGAGGCCGATGCGGTGGGCGCGCAGATCAATCCCTTCGACCCGGCCCTGCGCCGTCCCAGCCAGTTCCTGGGCACCGGCAACGGGGCATAGACCGGCGCGTCGCCCGTAGAAACGAAAAGGCCCGGGCAGCGGTTGCCCGGGCCTTCGTGCCTTCTTCCCTTCGTGCCTGCGCGCAGGCGCTCAGGTCGGATACGTGCCCGGCAGCAGGATGCTGCGGTCGCCGGGCTCGATCGAGCGACGGCCGCACAGCGCCATCGTCGTGTCCATTTCCTTGTACAGGATCTCCAGCACGCGGGTCACGCCGGCCTGGCCATAGGCGCCCAGCCCATACAGGAAGGCGCGGCCGATCATCGTTCCGCGCGCGCCCAGCGCCACCGCCTTCAGGATGTCCTGGCCGGAGCGGATGCCGCCGTCCATCCACACTTCGATCTTGGAGCCCACCGCATCCGCAATGCCGGGCAGGGCCGCGATCGAGGACATGGCGCCGTCGAGCTGGCGTCCGCCGTGGTTGCTGACGATGAGCGCGTCCGCGCCGCTGTTGGCCGCGAGCTGCGCGTCTTCGACGTCAAGAATGCCCTTGATGATGAGCTTGCCGCCCCAGCGCTGTTTGATCCACTCCACGTCATCCCAGCTCAGGCGGGGATCGAACTGTTCGGCGGTCCAGGACGACAGCGACGACAGGTCGCTCACGCCCTTGGCGTGGCCCACGATGTTGCCGAAGGTGCGGCGCTTGGTGCCCAGCATGCCCATGCACCAGCGCGGCTTGGTCGCCAGGTTGATCAGGTTGCGCAGCGTGGGCTTGGGCGGGGTGGACAGCCCGTTCTTGATGTCCTTGTGGCGCTGGCCGAGGATTTGCAAATCCAGCGTCAGGACCAGCGCCGAGCAGCCGGCCGCCTTGGCGCGGTCGATCAGGTTGGCCACGAATTCACGGTCGCGCATCACGTAGAGCTGGAACCAGAAGGGCTTCTTCGTGGCCTGGGCCACGTCTTCCAGCGAGCAGATGCTCATGGTGGACAGCGTGAACGGCACGCCGAAGTCGGCCGCGGCCTTGGCCGCGAGGATCTCGCCGTCGGCGTGCTGCATGCCGGTCAGGCCCGTGGGCGAAATCGCCAGCGGCATGACCACGTCCTGCCCCACCATGGTGGTGCGCAGCGACCGGCCTTCCATGTTCACCGCCACGCGCTGGCGCAGCTTGATCTTCTGGAAGTCGCTTTCGTTCGCGCGATAGGTGCCTTCGGTCCAGGCGCCGGAATCGGCGTAGTCATAGAACATGCGCGGCACGCGCTTCTGCGCAACAACGCGCAAATCTTCGATGCAGGTGATCGTAGAAAGGTTAGCGGTCATGGAGAGGTCTGTGGAGTGATAGGGGTGCGCCAGCTGCGACTCGTTTTTCTTGCTGCTGGCCGCCAGCCTTGGGCTGCCGGGCCGCCGCGCCAGGTTCATCCCCGCGCGGCGCCGCCCAGTATACGCGCCGAGGCCGGCAAGCGTCGCTTGCCGGCCCCGTTCGCCCCCCTGCGCAAAGGCTCTACGGCCCCTGCACGCCCAGCCCTAGCGCGGCCACACTTTGCTGACCGCGCGGATCGTTGCCCACGCCACCCAGCGCGGGCTGGTCAACCGCGCGCCCGGCAGTCGGCGCATCACATCCACCGCCAATCCACCGCGCTTGTGCCATTGCTTCTTGCGCGTCTGGCTGTCGGTCCAGCGGCCTTCCAGCCACGGGAATTCCCGGCGTCCGGGCTTGTACACCGGCGGCGTGTTGTAGATGAGGATGTACGCCAGCCGCGGCGACTGCGAGGTGTTGGGCCCGGTGAAGTGCAGCGTGCGCGCGTCGTGCACGGTGATGCCGCCCGGATCCAGGGGCTCGGCCACCGCCTGCTCGCGCGGAAAGTCGCCGCAGCATTCCAGCGGGTGCAGGCTCTTGTCGCCGCCCGGCGAGCGGTGCTCCAGCACGTCCCACTTGTTCGAGCCCGGCAGGAACTGCATGCAGCCGTTCTCCACCGTGGCGGGCTGCAGCGCCAGCCAGATGCTCAGCTCGTTGTAGACGAAATCCGGCGAGCGGAACGCCTCGTCCTGGTGCCAGGGCGTTTCGGGTCCGTGCGGGCCGGGCTTGAGCAGCGCGTGTTCGCCATACAGGGCGGCCTGCGGTCCAAGAAGCTGCCGCGCGAGCTCGAGCGTGCGTTCGTGGTAAACCGTCTTGAGCAGGCCCGGGGCATAATGGCGCGGATCATGCAGGCTCGGAAACTTGGCGGGCTTGGTGGGGTCGTCACGGCTGACGAAGTCATACTGCGCGCCCTCGTTGTAACCCGTCTTGTTCGCGAACAAGTCCAGCAGCGTCCGGCGGATGTAGCCGACCTCATCCTGCGGGCACACGTCCTTCAGGGCGAGGTAACCCTGCTCCCTGTAGAGCGCTGTCTCGGCTTCCGACAACAAACTGGTCTCTTCCATGATGGCTTCTCCAAGCTCTTGATAATGGGTATTTCTTGGCTGGCACGTTTTGACATGTGCTCTAACGTATCGCTTCGAAGCCCCACGGGCCTATAGACCATCCGCTGTAGCCGTTTCCGCCTACGCTTCCCGCGCATGGCGGCGCATCATCCGAAGGAAAAACCCATGCAAGACCCTAAGGCCGATACCCATATCGAAACCGTCCACGTCACCGTCAGCGGCACGGTGCAGGGCGTGGGATACCGTCATGCCACGGTGCGGCGCGCGCACATGCTGGGCGCGATGGGTTGGGTGCAAAACATGCTCGACGGCACAGTGCAGGCGCTGGTGCAGGGCACGCCCGACCAGGTCGATCACATGCTGGAATGGTTGCGGCGCGGACCGCCCGGCGCATCCGTTCAGGAGATCATCACGCGCCGGGAGTACACCGATAAGCGTTACATCCGCTTCGAGCAGCTTTGACGCCGTCGGCCCTAGGCGGCTTGACGTAATCCGGCAGGACGAGGACGCCGCCTACGATCGGTGGGCCGGACCTAGTTCGAGCGCACCCAGCGTCCGCCGACCTGGTTGATGACCAGCCCCGACAGGACGCACGCGGCGCCCAGCCATTGCAGGGGCTGCAGCCGTTCGCCGAACGCCATCGACGCGGCCCACAATCCCACCACCGGAACCAGCAGCGAGAACGGCGCGACCTTGGCCGCGGGGTGGCGCGAAAGCAGCCGCGTCCACAGGGTATAGGCAAGCAGCGTCGCCAGCACCGCCAGGTAGAGTACCGACAGCGCCTCGCCCCAGCCCATGCCGGTCACCATGCCCAGCACCGGCTCCCAGCCGTCGATCAGGATGGCCAGCGCCAGGAAGGGCAGCACCGGGGCGGCGCTGCTCCAGGCGATGAACGCGAACGGGTCGTAGCCGGGCGCCTTGCGGCTGGCCAGCCGCACGATCAGATTCGACACCGCCCACATGAGGGCGGCGCCCAGGGTCAGGACAAAGCCCAGCATCGCCATCTGCCCAGGCCCGTCGCCGCGCCCCCCGGCAATGACCGCCAGCCCCACCGCGGCCACGCCCAGGCCGAGCCAGTGGTGGCGGCGCGCACGCTCATGCAGGACAGGCGCCGCCAGCAACAGCGTGAAGAAGGCCTGCGTCTGGATGACCAGCGAAGCCATGCCCGCCGGCATGCCAAACTTGAGCGCGGTAAAGAGCAGGCCGAACTGCCCCAGTCCCTGGACCAGGCCGTAGGCCGCGACCCACTGCCACGGCAATCGCGGCATGCGCACGAAGAGAATGAGCGGGAAGGCCGCCAGCGCGAATCGCAGCGCGCCCAGCATCATGGGGGACAAGCCCCGCATGCCGACCTTCATGACGACGAAATTCAGGCCCCAGATGACCACCACTGCCAAGGCGCAGAAATAGTCTTTTCGGGAAAGTTGGGTGGTGGACATCGCGCGATTATCGCATCGCCCACCTCAAAACCGGCTGAAATCAGCGCGCGTCCAGCACCCCTGCAAACGCCGCGATCGCGGCGTCGATGTCCTGGTCGCCGATATGACGATGCGTCACGCAACGCAGCCGCGTGCGGCCCCACGGACGCGTCAGCACGCCCCGGGCCTGCAGGGCCGCGACCCACTGCGCATTGGTCATGCCGGTCTCGGCGGTTTCGACCTGCACGATGTTGGTTTGCGGCACCGTCGCCGACAACGCCGGCGCCAGACCGTTGACGCCGTCGCTCAGGCGCCGCGCCCGCACATGGTCTTCGGCCAGGCGCGCCGCCATATGCTGCACGCCTTCCAGGCCGGCGGCCGCCATGATGCCCGACTGCCGCTGCGTGCCGCCCAGCATGCGGCGCAGCGTGCGCGCCTTGGCCACCACCGGCTGGCTGCCCGCCAGCACCGCCCCCACCGGCGCGCTCAGGCCCTTGGACAGGCACAGCGCCACGGTGTCCGCATGGCGGGTGATGTCGGCGGCCGGCACGCCCAGCGCCACGGCTGCGTTGAACAGGCGCGCACCGTCCAGGTGCACCGGCACCCCGGCCGCCTGCGCCATGCCGTGCACGGCCTGCATGTGATCCAGCGGCAGCACCGTGCCGCCCGCGTTGTTGTGCGACGTTTCCATCGCAACCAGCGACGTCTTGAGCCGGTGCCCGCCGGTCAGCAACGCCTCTTCGAGACGATTCAGGTCCATCGCGCCGGCGCTGCCGGACACGCCCTGGTAGAACAGGCCCGTGAACGTGGCCGCCCCCCGTTCGGACGTGTACATGTGGGCAGTCGATTCCAGCACCACCTGCTCGCTGCGCTGCGTCTGCGCCAGCACGGCCAGCAGGTTGGCCATCGTGCAGCTCGGCACGAACAGGCCCGCCTCTTTGCCCAGGCTGGCCGCCACGCAGGCTTCCAGCTCGCGCACCGTGGGGTCGCCATCCAGCCCGTCGTCGCCGATTGGGGCCGTACGCATGCGCTCGTACATCGCCGCGGTGGGATGGGTGACCGTATCGCTGCGCAGGTCGACGACGGAGGGAGGGGGAGGGTCGGCGGGGTTCCGCTGGGTCATGGCTATCAATGCTGCAGAATTTTGGAAAGAAACTGGCGCGTGCGCGGGGCACGCTCCTCGACGTTGCCGAAGAACTGCTCCTTCTGGCAGTCCTCGACGATCTTGCCGCCGTCCATGAAGATCACACGGTCGGCGACGCGGCGCGCAAACCCCATCTCGTGGGTCACCACCATCATCGTCATGCCTTCGCCGGCCAGGTCCGTCATCACGTCCAGCACCTCGTTCACCATCTCGGGGTCCAGGGCCGACGTGGGCTCATCGAACAGCATCACCACCGGATCCATCGACAGCGCGCGGGCGATCGCCACGCGCTGCTGCTGGCCGCCGGACAGTTCACCGGGGTGCTTGTCCTTGTGCGCCGACAGGCCCACGCGCTCGAGCAGGGCGAGGGCGCGCTGGCGCGCTTCGTCCTTGCCACGCTTGAGCACCTTGACCTGGCCCAGGCACAGGTTCTCGGTCACCGACAGGTGCGGGAACAGCTCGAAGTGCTGGAACACCATGCCAGCCACCGCGCGCAGCTTGGGCAGGTCGGTGCGCGGATCGCCCACCGACACGCCGTTGACCACGATCTCGCCTTTCTGGAAGGGCTCCAGGGCATTCACCGTCTTGATCAGCGTCGACTTGCCGGACCCGGACGGACCGCACACCACCACGACCTCGCCGCGGCCCACCGTGGTGCTGCAATCGTCCAGCACCTGGAAATCGCCATACCACTTGCTGACCTGCCGGATCTCGATCATCGGGGGATTGGAAGAACGTTGCATCATTGAACCTGTGGATAACGTGTGAGTCGCCACGCGCGGATCAGCGCAGCACCCGCGTGCGCTTTTCGAGCTGCTTGACCAGACGCGATGCCGTGAAGCAAATCACGAAATACACCACCGCCACGAAGAGATAAAGTTCCACCAGCCGTCCGTCGCGCTGGCCGATCTTGGACGCCGCGCCCAGGAAGTCGGTCAGCGACAGCACGTAGACCAGCGAGGTGTCCTGGAACAGGATGATGACGCGCGTCAGCAGCGCCGGCACCATGTTGCGCAGCGCCTGCGGCAACACCACGTAGCGCATGCCCTGCCAATGATTCAGCCCCAGCGCCATGCTGGCCGAGACCTGGCCGCGCGCGATCGACTGGATGCCGGCGCGCATGATCTCGCAGAAGTACGCAGCCTCGAACAGCGTGAAGGTGATCACCGCCGAGTTGAAGGCGCCCACGCGCAAGGGCGTGGGCGACCCCACGATCCACGCGGCGATGTAGGGCATCAAAAAGTAGAACCAGAAGATCACCAGCAGCAGCGGGATCGACCGCATCACGTTCACGTAGATGCCCGCCGGCACCGACAGCCACTTGAACCGCGACAGCCGCATCATCGCCAGCAGCGTGCCCAGCGCCAGCCCCATCACCGCCGCCAGCACGGTCAGCGTCAACGTGAACGTCATGCCGGTCTGGAACAGATACGGCAGCGCGCCGCGGATGACGTCGAAATCGAATTGGCCCATGTCAGCGCCCCGATCCGGCAGGAACGCTACGCGACGCCGACCCGATCAGGCCCGGCACCGCGACGCGGCGTTCCAGCGTGCGCATGCCCAGCACGACGATGCCGTTGATGATGAGGTAGATCACCGTCGCGGCGGAGAAGGCCTCGAAGATGTGGAAGCTGAATTCCGCCATGGATCGCGCCTGTCCCGTCAACTCGAGCAGGCCAATGGTAAGCGCCACCGACGAGTACTTGATCGTGCCCATGAACTCCGACGTCAGCGGCGGCAGGACGATGCGGTAGGCCTCGGGCAGGATGACGTAGCGGTAGACCTGCGCCTCGGTCAGCCCGAGCGCGGTGCCGGCCTGGAACTGGCCGCGCGGCAGCGACTGGATGCCCGCGCGCAATTGCTCGGCCACGCGCGCCGATCCATAGAAACCCAGGCACAGCACGGCGGGCAGGAACTGCCCCCACGGCTGCGGCATCTGCTTCATCGCCAGGCCCCAGGCATGCGGCAGCAGCTCAGGCAGGACGAAGTACCAGAGAAACATCTGCACCAGCAGCGGGATATTGCGAAACAGCTCCACATAGCTCGTGCCGGCGATGTTCATGACGCGCGAACTCGCCGTGCGCATCACGCCCAGGCAAGACCCCAGCAACAGCGAGAAGACCCATGCCGTCAGTGCCAGCGCGAGCGTCCAGCCCACGCCGATCAGGATCGTTTCCAGGAAGGTATGCACGCCGTCCGGCGACATCTCCAGGAATACGCTCCAGCTCCAGTTGTAATTCATGCCCTCGCCCTTGATCGCGACGCCGGCCGGGGCCGGCGTCCTTGCCCGCGTTTCGCGCCGCAGGACGCGCTGCGTCCCGCGCTCGACTGCTTACTCGTAGGCCTTGGGATCGCCCGAGTCGGTCGGATTGGCCAGGGCGCGCTTCAGGGCGTCGCTCATGGGGTACTTCAGGTTGATCTGCTTGGGCGGGATCGGCGAGTTGAAGTACTTGTCGTACAGCGCGGCGACCTTGCCGGTCTTGATGAGGTCCAGCACCGCGTCATCGATGACCTTCTTGAACTTCGGGTCGTCCTTGGGCTGCATGATGCCGTAGGGCGCCATTTCCAGGCCCTTGGTGCCGATCACGAAGGCATCCGGGTTCTTGGACGAGGCCACGGCGCCGTAGGCGATGCCGTCGTCGTTGGCCGAGCCCGCGGCGCGGCCCGATTCCACCATCAGGATGGTCTCGGCGGTGTCCTTGGTGGGCGCCATGGAAATGCCCAGGTTGCCCTGCGCATTGAGCTGCGAGATCAGCTTGAACGTCTGGCCGCCCGCCTGCGCCGCGATGGTCTTGCCGCGGAACGAGGTCAGGTCGTTGGGGTTCACGCCGCCGTCCTTGCGCGCCACCAGCACCACCTGCGCCACGAAGGTCGTGGGCGCGAACGACACCAGCTTGTGGCGCGCTTCGTTGTTGGTGGTGTTGCCGCATTCCAGGTCGATGGTGCCGTTGGCCAGCAGCGGGATGCGCGTGGCCGACGTCGTCGGGTTGTAGCGGACCTCGAGCTTGGGCAGCTTCAGCGCTTGCTGCACATACTTGGCGACTTCCTGGCAGATCTCCACCGTGTAGCCGATCGGCTTCTGGTTGCCGTCCAGGTACGCAAACGGCACCGACGTCTCGGGGTGGCCAAGCGTGATGACGCCGGTTTCCCGGATCTTGTCCAGGCGGCTGGGGGCTTCGGCATGAGCCGTCGCGGCGCCGCCCAGGAGGGCGGTGGCGACGGAGATCGCGGCAAGTGCTTTCATCTGATTCCCTTGGCGCCGTGCATGCGGCGCATGATTATGTTCACGATCGGCGGATCCAGCCCGGCTGAATACCGCCGCGTCCCGCGATGAGCCCCGCGGCTGGCAAAAAGTATCAACTAGCAGTATGGTTTTATCCAGTTCCAATCAGGAATTCCTCTATACGGATTTGATATGGCTATTCCCCGGATGGGCTTGCGGCACATCGAGGCGTTCCGCGCCGTCATGATGACCGGCTCCATGACCGCAGCGGCCCGGCGAGTGCACACCTCGCAGCCGCACGTTAGCCGCTTAATTGCGCAATTGGAAGCCATCACCCAGTTTCCCTTGTTCGACCGCAATGGCAGCCGCCTGAGCCCCACGCAGGACGGATCGCGCTTCTTCCAGGAGGTGGAAAAGACCTTCATCGGGCTGGCCGGACTGGAATCGGCCGCCGCCAGCATCCGCTCGTTCAGCGCCAGCCGCCTGAGCGTGGCGGCCATGCCCCGGCTGGCCGGGGGCCTGCTGGCGCGCATCGTCGCGGCCTTCAAGACGGAGTACCCGGACGTCATGGTGGCAATCCACTCCGGCAACGCCAGCACGGTCCACCACTGGATCAGTTCGGGATTCTGCGACACCGGGCTGGCGATGCTCTCGGGGGAGACCCCCGGCATCCAGGTCGAACCCGTCCTTACGATGAGCTGCGTGGCGGTGCTGCCGCGCGGACACCGCCTGACCAAACTGAAAAAGCTCAAGCCCGCCGACTTCGCGGGCGAGCCCTTCGTGGACTTTACGAGCGGCACGCCGCTGCGCGAGCGCATCGACGCCGTCTTCAAATCCGCCAAGGTCGAGCGCCGCACCGTGGCCGAAGCCGGGCTGGGTTCGTCGGTCTGCGGGCTGGTGGGCGCGGGCCTGGGCGTGGCGCTGATCAATCCGCTGGCCGCGCGCGAGGAATACGAGGCCAACGGCGTCGAGGTCCGACCGTTCAGCCCGGCGGTGCCGGTCACGGTGGCGCTGCTGTATCCGCCGTACCACACGCGCACGCGCCTGGTCAGCGTCTTCTCGCGCTACGCGCACCAGCTCATGCTGGAAGAGATGGGGGATTTGAAGGCGCGCCCGCCGCGGTAGACCGCCGCGGCCCGCTTCGCAAAACAAAAGGCCAGCCCGATGGGCTGGCCTTTGCGGTGCGCACGGCAGGCGATCAGGCGTCGATATTGCCCGCCGACAGCGCGTGCGTTTCGATGAAGTTGCGGCGCGGTTCCACGTCGTCGCCCATCAGCGTCGTGAAGACCTCGTCGGCCGCGATGGCGTCCTCGATCTGCACGCGCAGCAGGCGGCGCACCTTCGGGTCCATCGTGGTTTCCCACAGCTGCTCGGGGTTCATTTCACCCAGACCCTTGTAGCGCTGCTTGGAGATGCTGCGGTCGGCTTCGCTGCGCAGCCATTGCATGGCCTCGCGGAAGTCGGACACCGGCTGCTCCTTGCGCTTGTCGCCTTCGCCGCGGGCGGCCATCGAGCGCGGTCCGACCTTGCCCAGGAAGCTCTTGGCGGCCTTGGACAGGATGGCGTAATCCGAGCCATTGACGAAGTCGGCGTCGATGATGCTGACGCGCACGTTGCCGTGATGCATGCGCTGCACGGACAGGCGATGGCGCTCGGTGGCCTCGTCGAACTGCGGCACGACTTCGACGCCGTTGCCGTTGATGGGATCGCGCATGGCGTCGGCCAACCGCTTGGCGGAGTCCGCGGTGGACTCGGCCGTTTCCAGGTTGATCTCCACGCCTTCGGCCATGGCCGACAGCGCGCCCACGTCGAACACGCGCGCCAGGCGGGCGATGACCCCGTCGGCCGCCACGTACTGGCGGGCCAGTTCGCTCAGCTCTTCGCCGCGGATGATGTTGCCGCCCGAAATGATCTCGGCGTCCTTCAGGGCGAGCGTCAGCATGAACTGCGCTTCTTCCTGGTCATCCTTCAGGTAGCGCTCTTCGCGGCCGACCTTGACCTTGTAGAGCGGCGGCTGGGCGATGTACACGTAGCCGCGCTGCACCAGCTCGGGCATCTGGCGGTACAGCAGCGTCAGCAGCAGGGTGCGGATGTGCGCGCCGTCGACGTCCGCGTCAGTCATGATGATGAGGCGGTGGTAGCGCAGCTTTTCCACGTTGAAATCCGGGCCGATGCTGGTGCCCAGCGCCGTGATCAGCGTGGCGATCTGCTCGCTGGCGATCAGGCGGTCAAAGCGCGCCTTCTCGACGTTCAGCACCTTGCCGCGCAGCGGCAGAATGGCCTGGAACTTGCGGTCGCGGCCCTGCTTGGCCGAGCCGCCTGCCGAGTCGCCCTCGACGATGTACAGCTCGCACAGCGCCGGATCCTTTTCCTGGCAGTCGGCCAGCTTGCCGGGCAGGCCGGCGCCTTCCAGCACGCTCTTGCGGCGCGTCATTTCGCGCGCCTTGCGCGCGGCTTCGCGGGCACGGGCGGCTTCGACGATCTTGTTGCACAGGGCCTTGGCGTCGTTGGGATGTTCGAGCAGCCAGGTTTCCAGCGTGCGGGCCACGGCTTCTTCGACGGCCGGACGCACTTCGCTGGACACCAGCTTGTCCTTGGTCTGGCTGCTGAACTTGGGCTCGGGCACCTTCACCGACAGCACGCAGGCCAGGCCTTCGCGCATGTCGTCGCCAGACGTCTCGACCTTGGCCTTCTTGGCCAGTTCGTTGTCCGTGATGTACTTGTTGATGATGCGCGTCATCGCGGCGCGCAGGCCGGTCAGGTGCGAGCCGCCGTCGCGCTGCGGGATGTTGTTGGTGAAGCACAGCACGCTTTCGCTGTAGCTGTCGTTCCACTGCATCGCCACTTCCACGCCCACCGACACGCCGCCGGCCGAGGACTCGGTGGACACCGAGAACACGTTCGGGTGCAGCACGGTCTTGGCGCGGTTGATGTATTCGACAAAGCCCTTCACGCCGCCCGAGAAGGCAAAGTTCTCTTCCTTGCCCTGGCGCTGGTCGATCAGGCGGATCTTGACGCCGTTGTTCAGGAACGAGAGCTCGCGCAGGCGCTTGGAGAGGATCTCGTAGTGGTATTCGATGTTGTTGAAGATGATCGGGTCGGCCAGGAAGCGCACTTCGGTGCCGCGCTTGTCGGTCGTGCCGGTCACGGCCAGGGGCGCGACGCGCTCGCCCTGGCGGAATTCCATCTGGTGCACCTGGCCGTTGCGGCGGATGGTCAGCCGCAGCCATTCAGACAGCGCGTTCACGCAGGACACGCCCACGCCGTGCAGGCCGCCGGACACCTTGTACGAGTTCTGGTCGAACTTGCCGCCCGCATGCAGTTCGGTCATGACGATTTCCGCCGCGCTGCGGTGGAATTCGTCGTCCTTGTGGATATCGGTGGGGATGCCGCGGCCGTTGTCCGTGACCGAAATGGAATTGTCGGTGTGGATGGTGACGACGATGTCGTCGCAGTAGCCGGCCAGGGCTTCGTCGATGGCGTTATCGACAACTTCGAACACCATGTGGTGCAAACCCGTGCCGTCGGACGTGTCGCCGATGTACATGCCGGGGCGCTTGCGCACGGCCTCCAGCCCCTTGAGCATCTTGATCGAGTCAGCGCCGTAGCCGCTGGTCTCGGGAGTGGTGTTCTGCTGATCTGACATGTCTGTATCGATAACGCTTTAAAGAACGGCCTTGCGGCCGGACCGCCCGCGAACCGTCCGGTCCGCAAGCGGCACAAACCCACGAGTGGGGAGCGGATCAGATCCGCATGGGCATGACGACGTACTTGAACTGGTCGTCTTCGGGCAGCGTGATGAGCGCCGACGCATTGGCGTCGGGCATCACCGACCACTGGATGTTGTCGACCTTCACGTTGGACAGCACGTCCAGCAGATAGCCGACGTTGAAACCGACGTCCAGCGCTTCATGGCTGTAGTCGATGTCGATTTCTTCCTGCGCCTCTTCCTGCTCGGCGTTGGAAGACGAGATCTTCATCTGGTTCTGCGCCAGTTGCAGGCGCACGCCCTTGAACTTGTCCGTGGTCAGGATGGCGGCGCGCTGCAGGCTGCCCTGGAGCGCTTCGCGGCCGACCAGGAAGTGGCGCGTGTAGTTCGTGGGAATCACGCGCGTGAAATCGGGGAACTTGCCTTCGACCAGCTTGGACACCAGCTCGACGTCGCCGAAACGGAAACGGATCTGGCCCGGCGCCACGTCGATGGAGACGGTCTCGTCGGAGTCTTCCAGCAGGCGCTGCATTTCCAGCACGGTCTTGCGCGGCACGATGACTTCGTGGCGCTCGGCGATGCCGTCGGCTTCGGTGGAGCAGTGCGCCAGACGGTGGCCGTCGGTGGCAACGGCGCGCACGCGGCCCGGTTCGAACACCAGCAGCATGCCGTTCAGGTAGTAGCGGATGTCCTGCTGGGCCATGGCGAAGTGCACCATGTTGAAGAGGTGGCGCAGGGTGCGCTGCGGCATGGTCAGCGAGACGTCCCACTGCTCAGGCTGAGCGACGGTGGGGAACTCGCTGGCGGCCAGCGTCTGCAGCGCAAAGCGGCTCTTGGCGGATTGCACCGACAGCTTGTTGCTTGCCAGGGCCAGGCGCACGTCGCCCGTGTCCGGCAGGGCCTTCAGGATGTCCAGCAGCTTGCGCGCGGCCACCGTGGTGGACTCGTTGTCCTGGCCGACGCCAAAGTCGGCGTGCGTGGTGATCTGCACTTCCAGGTCGGTCGCAATGAAGGCAACCTTGTTGCCTTCCTTGCGCATCAGGATGTTCGCAAGAATGGGCAGGGTATGGCGTCTTTCGACGATGCCCGCCACAGTCGACAGCGGTTTCAGCAATGCATCGCGTGTGGTTTGTACGAGTTGCATGTTCATCCTTTTAGAGTTTGTTCCAACACGTGCAGGGTATGGTTGAGCTCCGCTTGCTTGGCGCGGGCATCGGAAATCTTGCGAACGGCGTGCAGCACCGTGGTGTGATCACGGCCGCCGAATAAATCGCCGATTTCCGGCAGGCTTTTCTGGGTCAGCTCCTTGGCCAGGTACATCGCGACCTGGCGCGGCAAGGCGATATTGGCCGGCCGGCGTTTCGAATACATGTCCGCGACCTTGATCTTGTAGAAGTCCGCGACCGTCTTCTGGATGTTTTCGACGGTGATCTGACCGTTGGACACCGACAGCAGGTCCTTCAGCGCTTCCTTGCAGACGTCGACCGTCAGCACGTCGCGGCCATGGAAGCGCGCGTAGGCCAGGACCTTGCGCAGCGCGCCTTCCAGTTCGCGCACATTGCTGCGCAGGTGCTTGGCGATGAAGAACGCCACTTCCTCGGGCATGGGCACGCCTTCGGATTCCGCCTTGCGCAGCAGGATCGCCACGCGCATCTCCAGCTCCGGCGGCTCGATGGCCACCGTCAGGCCGGAGTCGAAACGCGAGATCAGGCGGCTGTCGATGCCCGACAGTTCCTTCGGATACGTATCGCTGGTGATGATGATCTGCTTGCGCTGCGCGACCATCGCCTCGAACGCATAGAAGAACTCTTCCTGCGTGCGGTTCTTGCCGGAGAAGAACTGGATGTCGTCGATCAGCAGCAGGTCCAGCGAATGGTAGTAGCGCTTGAAATCGTCGAATGCCTTGCGCTGGTACGCCTTGACCACGTCGGACACGTATTGGTCGGCATGCACGTAACGCACGCGCACCCCGGTGCCCGCCGCGACCATGGCGTTGCCGATGGCGTGGATCAGGTGGGTCTTGCCCAGGCCCACGCCCCCGTACAGGAACAACGGGTTGTACGAGGTGCCCGGGTTCTCGGCCACCTGCAGCGCCGCGGCGCGCGCGAGCTGGTTGGCCTTGCCGGTCACGAAGTTCTCGAACGTGAGGTCGGTGTTCAGGCGCGAACGCTCGTACACGATGTTGGCGGCATCCGCATTCACGGCCTGCGCCGCGACGGTCGTCGCCGGCGGGGGCGGAGCGGTCGTCACCGTGACGTTCACCGGCGGCGCTGCGCCCGAGGGCGGTGCGGCGGACAGGTGCGTGGGCTGGGGCTGCTGCGATCGCACGGGCGCGACCGGCATGCGGGGCGCGGCGCCGTGGGAGGGCAGCTCGAACAGCACCTGAACCGGACGCTTGAACCACTCCGCGGCCAACGCTTCGATCTGGTGGGAAAAGTTCTTGCGCACCCAGTCCAGCTTGAAGCGGTTGGGCGCGGCAACGCGCAGCACCGCCTGCGTTTCGTCGTACGCAAGCGGGACCAGCGGTCGTATCCACGCGCTGATTTGTTGGGGGGGGAGTTCCTGCTCAAGACGACTGACGCAGGTCTGCCAGAATTCTTTCATGTCGCTCTTATTCAAACCTCGATTCTACCTTGCCTGGGCTGGGGTTATCCACAGGGAGGGCCATGAGCGTCTACAAGGCCCGGGCTTAACTGTTTGACAAGACAGGGAAAACTTGCTGAAATGGTGGGCTTTTCCGAATTCTGTCTGTCAGAAGGTTTCGCAGAAAGCTGACCCGGACACGCTCTCTACAAGAGCAATCTGTCCGGTTTTTAGCTTTGCTGAATAGGTCGCCCGGTGAGAAATCTCCGGTACAGAGCCCCGTCTACGAGTTGTTTTTCGCACCGGTTGCAAAACCCGTTGCAAAAACGCTTGCCAGATACCCGCTTCTGCTTGGTGCGACCTGGAACCCTCCGGGCAGGTCCCTTCTGACTTTGTTCTTTTTGTGGATCGTCCATGAAACGTACCTACCAACCTTCCGTTACCCGCCGCAAGCGCACCCATGGCTTTCGCGTGCGCATGAAAACCCGCGCTGGCCGCGCCATCCTGAGCGCCCGTCGCGCCAAGGGCCGCAAGCGTCTGGCCGTCTAAGGCCTGTTTTCCGGTTTTCCGGAAATCTGACCCCTGCACGGACCGGCCATATTGCAAGACCTCTCGCAATCCTGTTCCGGTTCCGGGCAACCGCCTGACCCGCAGTCCATGCCGCGCTCCACGCTTCCGCCGGAGGCGCGGCTGCATCGCCCCTCCGAGTTTGCCGCCGCCCTCAAAGGCCGGCGTCTGGCCCGAGGGGCATTCTTCATTGTGAGCTCGGCTCCCAATGATCTGCCTGTCGGCCAGGATGCCTGTGCCCGCCTCGGGCTGGTGATCGCCAAGCGGTTCGCCGCCCATGCCAGTACGCGCAACGCCTTGAAGCGGGTCATACGCGAAGCTTTCCGCCATCGGCGCCTGGCGCTGCCGGCAAGAGATTACGTCGTGCGCCTGCATAGCAAGGTCGCTCCCGCCACGCTCACCGCGCTGAAACGCGCGGCCAGAGCCGAAGTGGACGCTCACTTTGAGCGGATCGCGCGATGATCAAGACGCTCCTCATTGCCCCGATCCGGTTCTACAGGTTTTTCCTGAGTCCCTGGATCGGCCGGCAGTGCCGTTTTACTCCGACCTGCTCGGCGTACGCGATCGAAGCGATCGAGCGCCACGGTGCATGGCGCGGCTTCTGGATGGGGGTCCGGCGTATCGGCCGCTGTCATCCGTGGTCGCCCGGCGGGTGGGATCCGGTTCCGCCGGCCAAGGGAACCAATGACGCCCGGTGCTGCTCCCACAGCCACCGCATCGAGCACGATTGACGCTAAACTGGCGGGCTTTGCTGGCCCGTATTCACTTCAGTAGGCACCATGGATATCCGACGAACCGTCCTCTGGATGATTTTTTCCTTTTCGCTGTTGCTCCTTTGGAACAACTGGCAAATCCATAACGGCAAGCCGTCGCTGTTCGGGGCGCCCACGCCCACGGCCAGCACGAGCGAAACGCCGGCTGGCGCAAACAACAATGCGACGCCCTCGGTGCCCAGCGCCCCGTCTGCCGCCGCTGCCCCGGCCTCCACGGTGCCCGGCGCCGCGACGCCCGTGCCCGCGCGCTCCGAGGAAGTCGTCATCACGACCGACGTGCTGCGCCTGACCTTCGACACGATGGGCGCGCAACTCGTACGCGCCGAGCTGCTGAAGTATCCGGCCACCGGCCAGCCCGACAAACCCACGGTCCTGCTGGACCGCTCGGCCGGCCTGAACTACGTGGTGCAGACCGGCGTGGTCGGCGCGCCCAGCGGCCAGAGCTTCCCGACGCACCAGACGCCGTTCCGCCTGGTGTCGCAAGAACGCGAACTGACCGGCGACAACCTGGTCGTCACGTTCGAAGGCGAATCGGGCGGCGTCAAGGTCACCAAGACCTTCACCCTGCACCGCGGCCGCTATGACATCGACGTTCGCCATGACCTGACCAACGTCGGCGCCGCTCCGGTGTCCCCGTCGCTGTACCTGCAGATCGAGCGCGACGGCAACGACCCGGCCGACACGTCGAGCTTCTATCACACGTTCACCGGCTTTGCCGTCTACTCGGAACAGGACAAGTTCCAGAAGAGCACGTTCAGCGACATCGAGAAGCACAAGGCCACCTACGTCAAGCAGGCGGACAACGGCTGGATCGCCGTGGTCCAGCACTACTTCGCCACGGCCTGGGTGCCCCCGCAGGGCAAGCCGCGCACCAATGAACTGCTCGAAGTGCAGAAGAATCTGTACGCCGGCCGCAGCATCGAGGCCGTCGGCGAGATCGCCCCCGGTTCCGCCGCGCGCGTCGATTCGCACCTGTGGGTCGGCCCGCAGGACCAGAAGGCCATGGCGGCACTCGCCCCCGGCCTGGAGCTGGTGGTCGACTACGGCTGGCTGACCATCATCGCCAAGCCGCTGTTCACGCTGATGACCTGGCTGCATTCCATCCTGGGCAACTGGGGTTGGACGATCGTGGCGCTGACCGTGCTGATCAAGGCCGTGTTCTACCCCCTGGCCGCCGCCAGCTACCGCTCCATGGCCCGCATGAAGCAGGTCGCTCCGCGCCTGCAGGCCCTGAAGGAAAAGTACGGCGACGACAAGCAGAAGCTCAACGCGGCCATGATGGAGATGTACCGCACCGAGAAGATCAACCCGCTCGGCGGCTGCCTGCCCATGGTGGTGCAGATCCCGGTGTTCATCTCGTTGTACTGGGTGCTGCTGGCCAGCGTCGAAATGCGCGGCGCGCCGTGGATCCTGTGGGTCCATGACCTGTCGGTCCGCGATCCGTTCTTCATCCTGCCCGCCATCATGATGGCGACCATGTTCCTGCAGATCAAACTGAACCCGACGCCCCCGGATCCCATCCAGGCCAAGGTCATGATGATCATGCCGCTGGTGTTCGGCGGGATGATGTTCTTCTTCCCGGCCGGCCTGGTGCTGTACTGGTGCGTCAACAACATCCTGTCGATCGCGCAGCAGTGGTCCATCACCCGCGCCATCGAACGCAAGACGCAAGCCGCAGCCAACCGCTGATCGCATCGCGTGTCGCATCAAAAAACCGGCCTCAGGGCCGGTTTTTTTTGCCTGCGCGAATCACACGACGAAGGGCGCGATCAGCATTTTTCATACCCGGGACGGCCGTCAATAGAAATTATCAATCGCTAAACCAAGATCAATCAACTTCCCACAGTCGCCCAGCCCTCCTATGATGGGTTCGAGTTTGCCGTCTGGCGGCCCTGTCGCCCGGCTTTCGCTGCAACGCCGCGCGGCCCCACCAGCGGCCCGCGCCATCCAGAATGACTTACGGAGTGTGCCATGACTGACAAGAAGCCTCTGACCACCGCCTCGGGCGCGCCGGTGCCGGACAACAACAACACGCTGACCGCAGGCCCTCGCGGTCCCGCCTTGCTGGAAGACTTCTGGCTGATTGAAAAGCTTGCCCATTTCGACCGCGAACGCATCCCCGAACGCGTCGTCCATGCCAAGGGCTCCGGCGCCTATGGCACCTTTACCGTCACGCACGACATCACGCGCTACACCCGCGCCAAGATCTTTTCCCAGGTCGGCAAGCAGACACCGCTCTTCCTGCGCTTTTCGACCGTGGCCGGCGAGCGCGGCGCGGCCGATGCCGAACGCGACGTGCGCGGCTTTGCCATCAAGTTCTACACCGACGAAGGGAACTGGGATCTCGTGGGCAACAACACGCCCGTCTTCTTCATCCGCGACCCGCTGAAGTTCCCCGACTTTATCCACACCCAGAAGCGCGATCCCAAGACCAATCTGCGCAACGCCACCGCGGCGTGGGATTTCTGGTCCCTCAACCCGGAATCGCTGCATCAGGTCACCACGCTGATGAGCGATCGCGGCATCCCCGCCAACCTGCGCCAGCAGCACGGCTTCGGCTCGCACACGTTCAGCTTCATCAACGCCAGCAACGAACGCTTCTACGTGAAATTCCACTTCAAGTCGCAGCAGGGCATCGCCTGTCTGACGGACGAGGAAGCCGCGCAGGTGGTGGCGCACGACCGCGAAAGCTCGCAGCGCGACCTGTTCGACAACATCGAGCAGGGCAACTTCCCGAAGTGGACGCTGAAGGTGCAGATCATGCCCGAGGCCGAAGCCGCCACCTACCACATCAACCCGTTCGACCTGACCAAGGTATGGCCCCATGGCGACTATCCGCTGATCGAGGTCGGCGTGCTGGAGCTGAACCGCAATCCCGAGAACTACTTCGCGGAGGTCGAGCAGGCGGCCTTCACGCCGGCGAACGTGGTGCCCGGCATTGGCTTTTCTCCCGACAAGATGCTGCAGGGCCGCCTCTTCTCCTACGGCGACACGCATCGCTATCGCCTGGGCATCAACCACCACCAGATTCCCGTGAACGCGCCCAAATGCCCGTTCCACAGTTTCCATCGCGATGGGGCGGGCCGGGTGGACGGCAATGCCGGCGCCACGATCAACTACGAGCCCAACAGCGCGGGAGAGTGGAAGGAAACGCCCTCGGCCGCCGAACCGCCGCTCGCGCTGGACGGGCAGGCCGCCGCGCGCTGGAACCATCGCGTCGACGATGACTACTACTCGCAACCGGGCGACCTGTTCCGACTGATGACGCCGGCCCAGCAGGAGCAGCTGTTCGGCAACATCGGCCGCCACATGGCGGGCGTGCCCGAAGCGATCCAGCGCCGTCAGCTGGAACACTTCCGCAAAGCCGATCCGGCCTATGCCGAAGGCGTCGCCAAGGCGCTGGGCCTGAAGCTGTAATCGTCGGCAGGCAGGCATGAAAAATGGGAGGCATGGATGCCTCCCATTTTTTTTATCCACAGCGCCGGCCCCTCAGCCGTTCCCGCGTATCGAATCCCCGGTTTTCCACAGGCGGGCCGCCGCGCTCGGCATTGCGAACGTCAACACAGCCCTGATGGGCCGCCAATTCCCGTCATTCACCGGCCTTGGATGCGATCAGCACCTTATCCACAGCCAGCCAAAACGGGGCGCTGTCAGCGTTATCCACAGGGCTGGCGGCGCCGTCAAAGCCATCGACGATGCCGGCCTGCTGCGCGATGGGAATGTGCCCGTCCGCCATGGCAGGGGTGGGTGAGGCCAGTGCAAGCAGGGCAAGTATCAGCGCCAGGCCGGCGCCCGTCACGGTCTGGACCAGCCGATCCCGTCGCGTGGAGGACAGACGCATGGCGTTCCTTGTGGATAAGTGGACGGGGCGCAATGGGCTAGCAGGCAATTCGATCAATGCGCCGGGGGCGGTCTCGCGCTGCGGGTGCGCCACCGCCTGGATTCGTGGGGCGGCGTACGTTGCGCGCCGCGAGGCATTGCTCTGGGACATAGACCGCTCCAATTCGCCGTGCGGCATCGCAGGGATAGTCGATTATGGAAAGCGCGTCCGGTATCTCAAACGAAGTTATGGGTGTTTGATCAGAGCTTCACGTCATATGGCAAAAAGCCGCGGGACGCGCCCGCGGCTTCAGGGTGAACCGCATATAAGCAAATAGCGTATCGGTCCTTACCGGGCCGGCATGAACGCTTCCACCAGCTTCACCCAGTACGTCGCCCCCACCGGCAGCAGCGCATCGTTGAAGTCGTAGTTGGGATTGTGGAGCTGGCACGGGCCCATGCCGTGATAGGTCTCCATGCGATGGTCCCCGTCGCCGTTGCCCAGGAACAGGTACGCGCCCGGGATGGCTTCCAGGAAGAACGAAAAGTCCTCGGCGCCCATGAAGGGCGGCATGTCGCGCAGCACGTTCTCGGCGCCGAACGTGTCTTCGGCCACCTTGGCCGCGAAGGCCGTTTCTTTTTCCCAGTTCACCAGCGGCGGATATGCGCGCACGAAATCCAGCTCGCCCGTACCGCCATACACCTGCGGCAAGGTGGTGGCGATGCGCCGCATGTCGGCCTCGATCTTGTCCAGCGTCTCGACCGAATAGGTGCGCACCGTGCCGCGCAACACGGCTTCGCCGGGTATCACGTTGTAGGCGTCGCCCGCGTGGATTTGCGTGATGGACAGCACCGCCTGCTCCAGCGGATTCTTGCTGCGCGAAATCACCGTCTGCAGCGCGTGCACCATGTCCGCGGCGACGATGATCGGGTCCACCGACGCATGCGGCTGCGCGGCGTGGCCGCCGACGCCCTTGATCACGATGTCCCAGCGATTGCTCGAGGCCATGGTCGGACCGGACCGGAACCCGAACTGGTTGACCGGCATGCCCGGCATGTTGTGGATGCCGAACACCGCATCGCACGGAAATTTATCGAACAGTCCGTCCTGCATCATGGCGCGCGCGCCGGCGTTGCCGCCTTCCTCGGCCGGTTGGAAGATGAACACGATCGTGCCGTCGAAATTGCGATGCGTGGACAGGTACTGCGCCGCGCCCAGCAACATCGTCGTATGCCCATCGTGGCCGCAGCCGTGCATGCGGCCACTGATGGTGGACTTGTGGGCAAACCGATTGTGCTCCGGCATGGGCAGCGCATCCATGTCGGCACGCAGGCCGATGGTCTTGTTGCCGCTGCCGGCGCGCAAAATCCCCACCACACCGGTTTTCCCCAGCCCCGTGTGGACTTCCAGCCCCCAACTGCGCAAGCGCTCGGCCACCAGGTTGGACGTGCGCGTCTCCTGGAACGCCAGTTCCGGATGCGCATGGATATCGCGTCGCAGGGCGGTCAGGTCCCCGTGCACGCGTTCGATTTCGGCAATGGTTTTCATGGCTGTGGATAAGCGGTTTGGGTTAAGGGATGGCGCACGCGCAAAAGGCCTGCTGCTGCGGGAATTCTCGCGCCGCCCGGCGTGCCCCGTCCAGCCCTTTTTCGGCGCAGGTCAAGCGGCATCGTTCAGATGGCAGGCGCTGTACTGGTCCGGCGCGACCTCCCGCAGCAGTGGTCGCTCCACCTTGCAGCGCGGCATCGCGTGGGGACACCTCGGATGAAATGCGCACCCCGTGGGCGGATCCAGCGGCGAAGGCAGCTCGCCCTTGATGGGCTGATACGTGCGGCGCCCCGGGACCAGCGTGGGCAGTTCCTTGAGCAGCGCCTGCGTATATGGATGATTGGCGCGCGTGAAGACCGTGTCGGTGTCGGCCAGCTCCACGATGCGCCCCAGATACATGATCGCCACGCGATCCGAAATGTGGCTCACCACGCTCAGGTTATGGCTGATGAACAGATAGGTCAGGTCCAGGTCCGCGCGCAGACGCTCAAACAGGTTCAGCACCTGCGCCTGGATCGACACGTCCAGCGCCGCCACGGCCTCGTCGCAGACGATCACCGAGGGCCTGAGCGCCAGGGCCCGCGCAATGCCGATGCGCTGGCGTTGACCGCCCGAGAATTGATGCGGATAACGCTGTGCAAAACTCGGATCCAGCCCGACCTGGCGCATCAGGCCGGCGACGTACTCGGCCTTGTCGCGTGAACGGATCAGACCGTGCGCCGCGGGCGCTTCACCGATGATGTCGCGCACGCGCATGCGCGGGTTCAGCGACGCATACGGATCCTGAAAAATCATCTGCACGCCCAGTTCGTAGGCGCGCCGCGCGGGACCTTTCATGGCGTGCACGGGCGTGCCCTGGTAGTGCACTTCCCCCGCGGTGGGCGGCAGGATGCCCGACACGACGCGGCCCAGCGTGGATTTTCCACAGCCCGACTCGCCGACGATGCCGATCACTTCGCCGGGCCTGACCGCCAGGTCCACGCCGGCCACGGCATGCACGACCTGCGTCTTCAGGCCCGCGCCCAGCAGGTTCGCGATGCGGCCCGCCAGATCCACCGGCTGTACGAAGCGAAGTTCGACCTCGCGCAAGTCGAGGATGGGGGTGGCGTTGCGCTGTGCGACGTTCATATCGTGTCCGGTCCTGCATGCCAGCAGCGCACCCATTGCGCCGGGCGGACTTCCACCGGCTGCGGCTCGACCAGACAGGCGTCCGTCGCGCGCGGACAGCGTCCGCGAAATGCACAGCCTTGCGGCAGGTTCAGCAGCGACGGCGTGATGCCCGGAATCGGCACGAGCGGCTTGCCGCGGGACTGCGGCGTGGGAATGGAAGCGATCAGCCCGTGCGTGTAGGGATGCATCGGATGGCTGATGACGGCCTCGGTGCTGCCCGTCTCCACGATGCGTCCCGCGTACATCACCGACACGCGGTCCGCCAGGCCCGCGACGACCGCCAGGTCGTGCGTGATCCAGATCAGGCCAGTGCCGGTCTCGCGGCAGAGCTTCTGCACCTCGAACAGGATCTGGCCCTGTATCGTGACGTCCAGCGCGGTCGTGGGCTCATCGGCCACGATGAGGCGCGGCGAATTCAGCAGCGCAATGGCGATGGCCACACGCTGGCGCATGCCGCCCGACAACTGATGCGGATAGGTCCGCAGGCGCTCCTCGGGCGACGGAATCCCCACCATGGACAGCGTCTGCAGCGCGCGTTGGCGCGCCTGTTCGCGCGTTGCCTTGCCATGCGCCTGCACCGCCTCGATCATCTGGGTATCCACGCGCAGCACGGGATTGAGCGTCATCATCGGGTCCTGGAAGATCATCGCGATCTCCTGCCCCCGCAACTGGCGCAAGCGGGCGGGCGACGCCGCGCGCAGGTCCTCGCCATTGAGCAGCAATTGGCCCTCGACAATGCGCCCCGGCTCGTCCAGCAAGCCCATCAACGAAAAGCCCGTGATGCTCTTGCCCGACCCGGACTCGCCAACCAGGCCCAGGATTTCGCCTTCGGCCAGCGTCAGGTCCACGCCATCGACGGCCTTCACCACGCCGTTGCGCGTGAAGAAATGCGTCTTCAGCCCATGCACCTCTAGGATGGGCCGGGCAGCGGTCTGCGGGTGTTGTGCCATCTGTTCCTGCATCGCTCGTCCTCAGTTCGCGTGCCGCGGATTGAGCACATCGCGCAGGTGATCGCCCACCAGGTTGATGGCCACGATCGCCAGCGCCAGCGCGATGCCGGGAAAGAACGAAATCCAGTACTGGCCGGACAACAGATACTCGAAGCCGTTATAGATCAGCATGCCCAAGGACGGCTCGGTCACCGGCACGCCCACGCCCAGAAACGACAGGGTCGCTTCCAGCGCGATCGCGTGCGCCAGGTCGATGGTGGCGATCACGATGAGCGGCGGCATGCAGTTGGGCAGCACATGGCGAAACAGCACGCGCGACCACGACAGCGACATGCAGCGTGCCGCCTCGACATATTCCTTGCCGCGCTCGACCAGCGCGGCGCCCCGCGCCGCGCGCGCGAAATAGGCCCACTGCACGACGATGAGCGCGATGATCACCTTATCCACACCCTTGCCCAGGATGGCCAGCAGCATCAGCGCCACCAGGATCGCCGGGAACGACAACTGGATATCCACAACCCGCATCAGCAGGGCGTCGATCCGCCCGCCGAAATACGCGGCGATCAGCCCGACGGTGGCGCCGATGCCGAAGGCCGCCAGCACCGACACGGTCGCCACCATGAGGCTGGTGCGCATGCCGTAAAGAATCGCGGAAAAGAGGTCGCGCGCCTGCCCGTCGGTCCCCAGCAAGTAGCGCATCGAACCGTCGCCGCTCTCGCTGCCCGGCTTGAGCTTCGAATCCATGATGTCCAGGCTGGCCAGGTCATAGGGATTCTGCGGCGCGATCCAGGGCGCCAGCACCGCCGCCCCCACGATCACGACCAGCATCACCAGTCCCAGCGTGGCCAGCTTGCTGGCAAAGAAATCCGCGACGAACCGCCGCCAGGGCGATTGCTCCTTGGTGGGGGTTGGGGAGGGCGTCGGGGCGACGGCGGCGGGCGTATTCATCGGCGGCTATCCAGGCGTACGCGGGGGTCCAGCACCGTGTAGATGATGTCCACCACCAGATTCAACATGACCAGGAAGAAAACAATCAGCAGCAGGTACGCCACCACCACCGGGCGATCCAGGTTGATGATGGAATCGATCAGCAGCTTGCCCATGCCCGGCCACGAAAACACGGTTTCCGTCACGACGGCGAACGCCATCACCTGGCCGAATTCCAGGCCCGCCACCGTCACCACCGGAATCAGGATGTTCTTGAGCAGGTGCACGCCCAGCACCCGCTTTTCGGACAGGCCCTTGGCCCGCGCGAACTTGATGTAGTCCATGGGCAGGGCTTCGCGCGTGGCCGCGCGCGTCACCCGGATGATCATCGCGCACTTGGCGAAGGCGATGGTGGCGGCAGGCAGGGCCAGGCTCAGCCAGCCGTCGAACGTCAGCACGCTCAGCTGCAGCGAGCCGATGCTGACGGTGTCGCCGCGCCCCCCCGCCGGCACCCAGCCCAGCATGACCGCAAACACCATGATGAGCATCAGGCCGACCCAGAAATTGGGCAGCGAGAACCCCAGTACGGAACCGGTCATGATCGCGCGCGACCCCACCGCCGCGGGCTTGAGGCCCGCCAGGATGCCCAGCGGCACGCCGATCAGCACCGACAGCAGCATCGCCACGCAGGCCAGCTCCACCGTGGCCGGCATGCGCTCCAGGATGAGGTGCATGGCCGGCTCGCCGGTGAGAAAGCTGTTGCCGAAATCGCCGCGCACCGCCTGGCTCATGAAGATCAGGTATTGCCGCCACAAGGGCTGGTCCAGCCCCAGCGACGCGCTGATCGCGGCGCGCTGCGCCTCGGTGGCTTCCGGGCTGGCCAGCATCGAGACCGGATCGCCCACCATGTAGATGCCGGCAAAGACCAGCGCCGACATGACGAGCATGACGACGATGGTCTGCAGCAGCCTTCTGACGATAGTTGCAAGCACGAGATATCGCCCGCTGCGCGCTTACTTTTTCAGCGTTGCGTTCTGCGCCAGCGTGACCTGGTCCGGACGGCCCTGGTAACGGATGTCGTTCTTCATGGCCCACACCGACAGTTCGAAATGCACCGGCAGCATCGCAAAGTCGTCCATGGCGATATTGCTGGCCGTCGCCAGCAGCTCGGCGCGCTTGGCGTCGTCCATCGTGGACGAGGCCTGCTTCACCAGTTCGTCCATCTTGGGATTGGAATAGCGGCTGCGGTTGGTGGTGCCCTGGCCGGCTTCGGGATTGCGGGTCATCAGCAACGACGTCAGCGCATTGGACATTTCGCCGCTGGTCACCGACCAGCCCGCCAGATACGCCGAGAACGCGTAACTGTCGCGGTTTTTGAAGAACACCGGGGGCGCCATCGCGTCCACGCTGGTCTTCACGCCGATGCGCGTCCACATCGAAGCGATGGCCTGCGCCACCTTCGAATCGTTCACATAACGGCCGGAAGGCGAGCCCAGTGTGATCGAGAACCCGTTGGGATAACCGGCTTCCTTGAGCAGCGCCTTGGCCTTTTCGACGTCAGCCTTGGGCGCCTTCGAATGTTCCTTGCTGGACCCGAACATGGGGTAGGGCAGCAGGTTGCCCGCGGGCAACGCGACGCCGCCCATCACGCGCTCGACCAGCGCATCGCGATTGATCGCCAGCGACAGGGCCTCGCGCACGCGCTTGTCCTTCATCGGATTCTTGTCGGTGCCCTGCACGCCGGGCGAAGGCTCCGCGTACTGGTCCAGCGCCACGTAGACCACGCGGACGGACGGCGTTTCCTCGACAAAGAGCTTCTTGTCGGACTTGAGCTTGGGCAGGTCGTCGGTGGGGGGATCCTCGATCATGTCCACGTCGCCCGCGAGCAGCGCGGCCACGCGCGCGGCCGCATTGCTGATGGGGCGGTAGACCACGCGGTCCCATACGGGCTTCTTGCCCCAATAGTTGTCGTTGCGCGCCAGCACGAATTCGGCGCCGCGCTTCCAGGACACGAACTTGTAGGGACCGGTGCCGATGAGACCATCGCCGCTGTTGAGCTCGGTCGTCGTCTTGCCTTCGGCGGCGGGTCCGGACGCCGCTTTCTTGGACATGATGGGCAACTGCGCCAGGTTGACGAGCAGATTGGGCGCGACGCTCTTGGTGGTGATGCGCACGGTCATCGGATCGACCGCCTCGGTCTTGGCGACGGCGCCCAGGTAGAGCGTGAATGGCGATGGGCTATTGGGCACCTTCGGCACGCGGTCATAGGTGAACACCACGTCTTCGGCGGTGAACGGCGTGCCATCCGAGAACTTGACGTTGGGCCGCAGCTTGAAGGTCCATACGTTTCCGTCCACGGTCCAGGACTCCGCCAGCGACGGCTGCGGCTTGAGCTGCGCATCCGTGGCGACCAGCGTATCGAAGATGGTCTGGGAAATCTGCGTGTTGGGCGTCAGGGCGTGATACTGCGGATCCATCGATGAGGGCTCGGTCTTCAAACCGATCACCAGATCGCGCGCCATGGCCGAACTGAAAGTGCCAAAGGCCAACGCTACCGCGGCTGCGCCGCAGGCCAATACACGCGAAAACCGAGATGCCATCGTGATCTCCCAGAGTTGTTTCGGGTTTTGAACCTCGGGGCCACAGTAACCAGCAAACAACGCGCCGCGCAACAGTTATATTCCCCTATTGTCCTAGCACCGCCATCCCTTCAGATATGTCCGCCTACGCCCCCATCGCCGCCATCGCCACCGCTCCCGGAAGAGGCGGCATCGGCGTCGTGCGCATTTGTGGTGCGGACCTGTCCGGATTGGTGCGTCGGCTATTCCAGCGCGACCTCACGCCGCGCCACGCGCACTATCTGCCCTTCAAAACCGTGGAAGGCGAACTGCTCGACGAAGGCATCGCCATCTACTTTCGCGCGCCGCATTCCTACACCGGCGAAGACGTGCTGGAACTGCAGGGCCACGGCGGTCCCGCCGTGCTGCGCCGCGTGCTGGACAGTTGCCTTGCCGCCGGCCGCGAACAGGGCCTGCGATTGGCCGAGCCCGGCGAATTCACGCGCCGCGCCTTCCTGAACGACCGCATGGACCTGGCGCAGGCCGAAGCGGTGGCCGACCTGATCGAAGCCTCGTCCGTGGCGGCTGCGCGCGGCGCCATGGCCTCGCTGTCAGGCGAATTCTCGGCGCGCGTGAACGACCTGTCGGATCGCATCATCCATCTGCGCATGCTGGTCGAGGCGACGCTGGATTTTCCCGAAGAAGAAATCGACTTCCTGGAAAAATATCAGGCTCGTCCCACCCTCGATGCACTGGCGGCAGACCTGTCCGCCCTCATCGCCCAGGCGCGCCAGGGCGTCATCCTGCGCGAGGGACTGCACGTCGTGCTGGCCGGCCAGCCCAACGTCGGCAAGTCCAGCCTGCTCAACGCCCTGGCGGGCGACGACATCGCCATCGTCACGCCCATCGCCGGCACGACGCGCGACAAAGTGGTGCAGGAAATCCATATCGACGGCGTTCCCCTGCATATTGTCGACACGGCCGGCCTGCGCGAAACCGAAGACACCGTCGAGAGCATCGGCATCGCCCGCACCTGGCAGGAGATCGAACGCGCCGACGTCATCCTCCATTTGCAGGATGCCACCCAGCCGGGCGACGAGCTCGACGCCCAGATCACGGCGCGCCTGCCGGCACGCACGCCGGTACTGAAGGTATTCAACAAGGTGGACCTGCTGCCCGAGCCCTTTGCCGCCGGCCCCGGCGAACTGGGCATCTCCGCCAAGCGCGGCGCCGGCCTGGACCTGCTGCGCGCGGAACTCCTGCAGATCGCGGGCTGGAATCCGGGGGCTGAATCCCCGTGGCTCGCGCGCGAGCGTCATCTTCATGCACTGCAGGATGCGGCCGAACACCTGGAACTGGCCGCGGCGCACGCCAGCCAGGAGGACCGGGTGCTGGACCTGTTCGCGGAAGAACTGCGGCTGGCGCATGACAGCCTGTCCAGCATCACAGGCAAGTTCACCAGCGATGATTTGCTGGGGGAGATTTTTTCTAGTTTTTGTATTGGGAAGTGAAGGCGGTGCCGACGCCACTCCCCTCTGTTTCCCACCACTAGCTCAATTCGTACCAGGTACCACGCCCGCCGCCCTGCTGCGCCAGGTGTCCCCGTTCCACCAGCGCACGGAAGTGCTGTTTGAGCGTGTTGCGATTGCTGCCCGTCAGGCGCATGGCTTGCGCCATCGTGATCCTGCCATGCTCGCGCGTGAAATCCACGATCTGCAATGCCAAATCGGGAAGCTTGCCCAGCACGAGTTTCTCGCGCTCGACTTTGCGTTCCAGCCGACGGACTTGCTGGGATAGGGCACGCAGGAAGAACACCAGCCAAGGCTGCCAGTTCGGCGCTTCGGTGCGGATGCTGCCTTGTGTCTGGCGCAGCGCCAGATAGTAAGCCTCCTTGTTCTGCTCGATCACACTTTCCAGTGAGCTATAGGGCACGTAGGCATAACCGGCCTGCAGCAGCAACAACGTGGTCAACACCCGACTCAGGCGGCCGTTACCGTCCTGAAAGGGATGGATTTCCAGGAAGACCACCACCCAGATGCCGATCAACAGCAGGGGATGCAGACGCCCAGCGCTGCGCTCCTCGTCGAACCAAGCCACGAGCTCAGCCATCAGCCGCGGTGTATCAAAAGGCGTCGCAGTCTCAAACACCACGCCCAATGGCTTGCCATCCTGATCGAATGCCGCGACGCTGTTAGTCGTGGTTTTGTAATTGCCGCGATGCCAGGCGTCCTTGTCGCTGTGGGTCAGCAGATCGCGATGGAGTTGCCGGATGTGGTTCTCGGTCAGTGTGATGTCTTGCCAAGACGAGAACACCAATTCCATGACGTCGGCATAGCCAGCCACTTCCTGTTCGTCGCGGGTCTCGAACGACCCAATCTGCAAGTTGGAAAGTAGTCGTTCGACTTCACGGTCCGACAATCTGCTGCCCTCGATCCGTGTCGAAGACCCGATGCTCTCGATGGTGGCAACCCGCCGCAATGCCGACAGCCGGTCAGGCGCGAGTGTTCCCAAGGCGCGCCAAGCGCCTTTGAACTCGTCGATCCCTGCGACCAGTCCGAGGATTTCGGCGGTAATCTGGAGAGCGTCAGAGCGAATCATGCAACCAATAATACGCCCATTTACACCCAATCTTCTAGTCCTTCTTCCATTTGCAGACCCATTTACACCCATTTCCGCTAAGCCAATGACAGGAACGAGCCGGTGAATTCACTCAACCCTGCTGCATCGGAAATCAACCCAGGCGCATCGCCGTGCCCACAAATTCCAATCCCTGTCGCATCCGCCCGGCGACGTCCGACGACGTGCCCGCCATCGAACGCATCGTCCAGGCGGCATACACCCATTACATCGCCCGCAATGGCGCCACGCCTGGCCCCATGCTGGACGATTATCCGGCGCGCGTGGCGCAGGGCGTGGTCCATGTGCTGGTAGCGGCCGGCCGCGTACAAGGCCTGATCGTGCTGATACCGGAACCGGATGCCGGCAGCCTGCTGCTGGACAACATCGCCGTGTCACCCTGTGCGCAAGGCATGGGCTATGGCCGCGCGCTGCTGGAATGGGCTGAAGCGGCCGCGCGGGATGGTGGCTTTTCGCGCATCCGTTTGTATACGCAGGAAGTGATGACAGAAAACATCGCTATCTACACCCGGCGCGGTTATGTAGAAACCCACCGTGCCACGCAGATCGGATTGAATCGAATTTTCATGCAAAAACCCCTATAAGAAATGGCTTTTTCATCAATTCAAACCAGACATCAAGCGCAGATAAAAATACGAGCTTTTACTCGTGTTTTTCCCTGCCACGATGTTTTGCAATGGCATACGACGCAATCCGATTGCGCGCCAAAGACTTCGCATAGACCGACTCCGGCCGTATCCGCTGCGCGATGACAAAGCCGGTCATGCACGCAAGCATCAGGGGCAGCATGACCTCGTAGCTCAGCGTCATCTCGAAAATCATCAGGACCGACATCAACGGCGCATGCGTGGTGGCCGCCAGCAGCGCCCCCATCCCGACGATGGCATAACTGGACTCCGCCGACAGGCTGCCCGCCGGAAACACGCCATGCAGCGCCGTCCCGTACAAGGCGCCCAGCGCGGCGCCCACAAACAGCGTCGGCGTGAACACCCCGCCCAGCGCCCCCGAACCCACACTCGCCGCGGTGGCGAGCGTCTTGAGCAACAGGATGGCGGCCACCGCCTGCCAGGCCCATTGCGTATGCAGCATGCTGTTCACGACGCTGTAGCCATTGCCCCAGACCGCCGGATTCAGCACGGATAGGGCCCCGACGACCAGTCCGCCCGCCGCCATCCGCCCCCAGAGCGGAAACGGCAGGCGGCGGAACACTGCCCGCGACACGTCCAGGAAACGCAGAAACTGCGGGGCCGCCAGACCCGCAATCACGCCGAGCCCCAGATAGTTGAATACTTCCCAGCCCGACACGAATTCAAAATGGGGCATGTGGAAGACGGCGTCATAGTGCAGCACCTGGCGGGTCACGATGTTGGCGACCACCGACGCCACGGCCAGTGGAACCAGGGTGGCCGATGAAATGACGCCATAGACGATCTCCGAAATGAAGATCGCGCCTGCAATCGGTGCGTTATAGGCGGCGGTGATGCCGGCGGTCGCGCCGCAGGCGACCAGCAGGCGCAGATGGCGGGGCGGCAGCACCAGGTAGCGTCCCGTCAGCGACGAACACATGGCGGCCAGCTGCACCATCGGGCCTTCGCGGCCGATGGACGCGCCGGAACCAATCGAAAAAATCGACGACAGGCTGCGCGCAACGGTCTGGCGAAAGCCGATCACACCCCGGCCGATCGAAATCGCTTCCATGTAGTCGGCCGCGCCGCGCCTGGGCAACCATCGGGTGGCCGACTGCAGGACGATGCCCGCGATCGCGGCCCCGACTGCCGGGATCAGGAACCGCTGCCAGGGATCCAGTCCGCGGGCCAACGACACCATCCCGTGTGGAATCTCCCCCCCGCCGAGCAGCAATTGGGCCCAGCCCAACACCTCGCGAAACACCACGGTCGCCAGGGCGCCCAGCAGGCCCATCAACCCGGCCGCGCACAGCGTGACCGTCAAATTCTCGGCCAACAGGCCGCTTCTCAATCGCCGCGCCCAGGCCGGCTTGCGGATTTTCAACGCTCTTTCCATGGCCGAATTCTACGGCGGATTCTGCTCACTTTTTGTTCAGCCGCCTGTCATGGAACCGCGCACGTCTCCCCTCGAATCCCCAGTTTCCAGAGCGCCCCAGCGGCCCGTTTTGACCCCTTGCCGAGGCAAAAATCGAGGTGGGCTACAGGCTGTTTTCCAAGGTAAAAGGGCCGTTTTGGTCTCCGGTTTGGCAGAATGGCCCTGTGGATAACTCCTAAGGCGGCTGCTTGTGCACATGTTGTGGAGGCAAGTTGAACAAGCAGGGGTTTCTGGCCGGGTCCAAAATCTTGTCCAACTTCAGCTTTTTTCCCACACAGAGTTCTTGCACAGGCAAAAACGGCCGCAAGGCGATGAAAAAAAAGAGGTTTTCAAGGTTAAGGTAGTTATCCACAGCCCTTATTAATCATTAGTCTTTATATAAAGAGAAATAAAGGAAAAGCCAAACATGCTTTCCCATTCCGCCCATCCACCGCCCCCCGGACTGCGTCCATGCGTATCCTCTTGATCGAAGATGAAGCTGAACTTGCCCGTTGGCTTTCCAGAAGCCTGGCCAGACATGCCGGCTTTGTCGTGGAGTGGGCTGATGACGGATTGGTCGCCGAACGGCGGCTCGCGATTGAAGAATTCGACGCGGTCATCCTGGATCTCGGACTTCCCGGCATGGATGGGCACACGTTGCTGGCGAAGATTCGCGCGCGTGACGACCGTACGCCGGTGCTGGTCTTGACCGCGCGCGATTCCCTGGCCGAGAGAATCGGAACCCTTCACGAGGGAGCGGACGATTTCCTGCCGAAACCCTTTGTTGTGGAAGAGTTGGAAGCGCGCCTGATTGCGCTCATTCGCCGCAGCCGCGGCCGTGACCATCCACGGTTGGCCCTGGGAAACCTGGTTTTTGATACATCGGCGCAAAAATTCACGGTCAATGGACAACCTTTGCAGTTATCCCCACGTGAACACGCGGTACTTCGGGTACTGATCCAGAAAAGCGGCGAACCCATCAACAAGCAGCAGATCCTGGACCGCATCCTGACCGACGATGCCGACATCAACCTGGAGGCGATCGAGGTCCTGGTTCACCGGCTGCGCAAAAAATTGGCAGACACTGGCGTCCAGATCGTGACCATGCGAGGCATGGGGTACAGCCTGGAGAACCTTGTTGACAACTAGAAGTCCGCAAAAAACCGTTGATTTCGCAGCGAAAAAGCGTCCGCGAACGCTGAAGACCCAGTTGCTCTGGTGGCTCATTCCGACGCTGGTCTTCGTGATGATGGGCGCCTTGTGGCTGTCCAACCACCAGTTGCGCAACCAGGTCGACATGGCCTATGACCGATCCCTCGCCGGCGCGCTGCGCGCGATCGACCACAACATATCCACAGCCAGCGGTGGATTAGCCATGGAGCAGCCCTACCTGATGCTCGAATTTTTCGAGCTGACGGCCAATGGCAACGTCTTCTACCGGGTAGCGACCGAGGACGGGCTGGCCGAAATCGGCCATCCCGACCTGCCCCTGCCGGCGCAGCCCCTGGTTTCCGGGGAGCCCAGGTTTTTTTATGCGACTTACCAGGGGCAGCCTGTACGGGTGGCGGCGCTGGCGCGGCCCATGGATCCCCCCTTGTACGCAAACAAAGGGGGCCGGGTCGTAGTCCAGGTGGCCGAAGGCCTGGAAAGCCGTCAGGCGTTCCTCCACAAGGTGCTGGTGAGGTCGGTAGAGCGCGACCTGGCCGTGGTCCTG